>NZ_CP108880.1:0-4800000 GCF_036347035.1 Micromonospora sp. NBC_00821 | reverse complement strand
GGACGATGCCCGCCACCGGCTTGCCGGTCTTCGCGTCGGTGTAGACCCCGTCCCGCTCGAACGTCATCTTCGCTGGATCGTCGCCGATGATCCGGCCGTCGCGGGCCAGCATGAAGATGGGAATCTCGGCGAAGCCGTACTTTTCGGCGCCGGTGATGAACGACGCGATGACCGTGTACGGTCCGGCCTGCCCCCGTCCCCAATACCAGTCATTGATGATTTTCGGCAGCCCGACGTTGCCCCAGTTGTGGTCGTGGTAGCCGACGCCGGTCGTCTCGTGCCGCACCCCGTCGATCGTGTACGAGCCCCGCACGGCTCCCTGGGGCACCGAGGGCAGCCAGTTGAACTCGAGGTCGCCCTCCGGGCCGAACAGCATGTGCCCGGTGGCCGGACGCCAGGCCGGGACCTCGGACGTCAGTGTGAAGTCGACCCTCAGCCCCCCGGCGGTCGCCTGGATCCGGTACTCGCGCAGGCTCTCGCCGTGGAAGCGGTTGCCCGGCCCCATGCGGACGTCAGTACGCCCGCTCGCCGCCGACCAGTCCGCTGCGGGGATCGCGATCGTGTTGTGGGACGTCGTCCCGTCAGGCAGTTCCAGGTTGACCCGGAGCTGCGGTGACAGCGGGCTACCCGCCGCGCCGAGGTCCTTGTTCATGAACACCACGACAACCTTCGCGCCGTCGTCGAGGTGGGCGTCGAAGTACCACCACTCGTACGACCCGGCGCGATTGTCGGTGCGGGCGCCGTCCTCCCATTCGCGTACCGCATCGCGCTCCAGCCCGAAGCGGGCATAGTCGTCGCTGAGCGCGGCGAGTTCGGGGTGATCGAACATGACTCTTCGTCTCCGTTGCTTCTGCAAGATCAAATTGTGCGGACGCCTCACAGGGTGGCGAATCCCTGACGCCAGGACGGGTAGGTCGGGTTCCAGCCAAGGTGCGTGCGGGCGTGGTGGTTGCTCGCTCCTCGCGCCCAGCCATGCCGCTCGCCCTCGGTCACCGCTGGCGCTGGCACATTGGCCGCCGCGCAGAACGCGGGCACCCACTGCGAGGCGGCGGCTGGCTCGTCGTCGCAGACGTTGACGACGCCGACGGGCCACTCCAGAGCCGCGACCGCGGCGGCGACGGCGTCGTCGACGTGCAGCAGGCTACTCACGTCCGCGTCGGCGGGGACCTTGCCGGCGGCGGCGAACTGGGCCATCAGACCGTCGCGGGCGTACCAGGTGCCCGGGCCGTAGAGGGTGCCGTACCTCAGCAGGACCCACTCGGGCGCCTCCTGGACGGCGGATTCGAGCGCGGCGGCACCGGCCACACTGGTCTGGCGTGGCTCTGGGGCGTCGAGGTCGAGCGGGGTCTGCTCGGCCGCCGGCTCGGCGCCCGGCTCGTACGCCCAGGCGATGCTCTGTGCCACGATCCGGCGTACCCCGGCGGCGAGCGCCGCGTCGACCAGATTGCGGGTCCCGGTCCGGCGCAGCCGCGAATTGGCGGCGAAGTCGCCGGTGCTCAGGCTGGTCAGCTGGTGCATCACCACGTCGGGCCGGGCGTCGCGGACGGCGGCCGCGACCGCGTCCCGGTCGAGCACGTCGACGGCGACCGGGCCGTTGCGGGCCAACCCGATGACCTCATGCCCCCGGGCGGTCAGGATCGGCTCGAGCCGGCGGCCGATGACGCCGGTCGAACCGGCGAGAACGATACGCATGACGTGCCTCTTCCGTCAGTTCGGCCGGATTGAGCGGCGGTTCTTACGCTGTTCGAGCTCGTCGGGGCTCACCAGCACCAGCATTTCCTGGCCGGGCGCGCACACCATCACGACCAGGAACTTGGTCACCCGATCGGACAGGTTGTTGGCGGACCGGTAGTGGATGACGTCGCCGCCTGGCTCCCAGAACGCCTCACCGGCCTTGATCACCCGTTCGGGCTCGCCCTCCAGCTCGAAGATCATCTCGCCCTCGAGCAGGTAGCCGAAGACCGGGCCGGAGTGCCGGTGTGGCGGCGTGCCCGGGTCGCCCGGTGGCAGTTCGATCGTCGCTGTCATCACGTGGGAGCCATCCGGCAACTCCGGTGGCATGGCCGTGCCCAGCAGCACGATCTCGTTATTTCCGATCTTCATGGTCTGCATGAGTCGAACGTATCCCCGACCGGACCAGCAGGATGGACCAGTTGGTGACCGGTCTGATGGACCAGTTGGCAGAGTCCGGACAGTGCCTCCTGCCAGGCGTGAGCCGGCGGCGCCGCGTATCCGAGGACCAGGGCCGCCGGCTGCCGCTCATCCGCGGGATCGTGCCAGTAGCCGTTGCCGTGCAGGCCGATCAGGCGCAGTCCCTCGCGGCGTCCGGCCTGGATCAGCCAGCGCTCCTCCGCCACGGAAGCCAGCGGTAGCAGCGCGTGCACGCCGGCAGCGATGCCCTCCAGCGCAGTGGTGGTCACCTCGGCAAGGCGGGCGGCCAGCTCGGTCCGGCGACGTCGGTAGGTCAGGCGCATGCGGCGGATGTGCCTGTCGTAGTCGCCGTGCGTGAGCAGGTCGGCCATCGTGAGCTGGTCGATCGCGGAAACTGCGGCGCCGGCCTCCGCGATCGTCGTCGTCAGGTCACGACGCAGTGGCTCGGGTACGACGAACCAACCCAGGCGGACGCCCGGCGCCAGCGACTTGCTCGTGCTGCCCGCGTACACGATCCGCTCTGGTGCCAGCGCCTGCATGGCGCCCACCGGCCGCTGGTCGTAGCGGAACTCGCCGTCGTAGTCGTCCTCGATGAGGAACGCGTCGTGCTTCCGTGCCCACGCGATGAGCCGGTAGCGGTGCCGTGGGGCGAGCACCACTCCGGTCGGATGCTGGTGCGCCGGGGTGAGCAGCGCGGCCTGACCCGCCGCGTCATCCGGGTCGGCCCCGCCGGGGCCGACGGTGAGCGGGGTGACGGTCAGGCCCGCAGCACGCAGCACCGTGCGGTGATGGGCCAGACCGGGGTTCTCGGTGGCGATGGCGCGGACGCCGCGCCGGTGCAGCGTCCGCGCCAGCAGGGAGAGGCCCTGGGTGAAGCCCGCCGTGATCACCACCGCCTCCGGGTCGCAGAGCACCCCACGAGTGCGCGCGAGATAGCCGGCCACCGCCGCCCGCAGTGCGGGTAGCCCGGTCGGTTCGGAGTAGTCCAGCGTGCCGCGTGGAGCCGTCGTCAGCGCCCGGCGGACGCTGTCCGCCCAGGCCGTTCGGGGGAAAGACGCGAGGTCGGGAATCCCCGGCCGCAACTCGATCAATGGCCCGGCCGGGGGCGACGGCCGCGGTTGTCCGCGCGTGCGGGGCGGATCATGGAGCACGTCAGCGACCCGGGTGCCCGAGCCGGGTGCCGCCAGCAGCCACCCTTCCGCCACCAACTGCGCGTACGCCTGCACCACGGTGCCCCGGGCCAGGCCCAGGTCGGCGGCCAGGCTCCGGCTGCCAGGTAGGCGCGACCCGGCCCGCAGCCGGCCGGTCCGAATGCTCTCCCGTAACGCGCTCTCCAGCGAGCGACCCGGGGAACCCGCACTCCGATCGAACTCCAGATGCAGGTCAAGCGACTTCGTCACTCAGCAACGATCCCATTCGTGCGAGCGGCACCGGCAGGTTCGGCGACGACTCAGGCGCCAGACCACCGACCTCGACGTACGTGCCGTCGACGAACCACGCGTCGCCAGGCGCCGGTGCCGACTGTCACCGCTGGAACTGGGCTAGTTTCTGCGGGTTGAGGACGATCAACACTCGTTCGATCCCGGCTGGTGAGGCGTCGATGGTGACCAGAGCGACAGTTGCCCCGGGCCGCGAGACGAGGATCGCGGCGTGGCCGTTGGACTCGACGATCTCCGGTGAGAGGTCGCGGCCGAACTTCCGGATCAGTCCCAGGATGTAACGCGCGACGTTGTCACGTCCGACGACGGGTAGCTGGGCGGCCCGGACGGCGCCGCCGCCGTCGGCGTAGGAGATGGCTGTTTCGGCGAGCAGTTCCTCGAGCTGGGCCAACTCACCGGAGCGGGCCGCGGCGAGAAAGGCATACAGCAGGCGGTCGCGGTCGGCGTGGCCGACCGGTTCGCGCCGCTGCCGGGCCAGGTGCGTGCGGGCGCGGTGGCCGAGCTGTCGTGCGTACGCCTCGCTGACGTCGAGTACCTCGCCGATCCGCCGGAATGGGTAGTCGAACGCCTCCCGCAGCACGTACACCGCCCGCTCGGCCGGGGTGAGCCGTTCCAACAGGAGTAGCACGGCGAGTTCGAGTGACTCGTTGCGTTCGGCCTGGAGTGTCGGGTCGGCGGAGGTGTCGACGGGCTCGGGCAGCCACGGTCCGGGATACAGCTCGCGGCGGGCGCGGGCCGACGTCGCGGCGTTCAGGGCGAGCCGAGAAGTCGTCGTGACCATGAACCCGACCGGGTCCCGTACCTGGCTGCGTTCGGTCTGCTGCCACCGGAGCCAGGCTTCCTGCACGATGTCCTCCGCCTCGGCGACGCTGCCGAGCATCCGGTAGGCGATGCCGAAGAGCCGTGGACGGACCGCGTCGAACACCGCCAACGCGTCGACCAGTGCCCCGCCTTTTCCTTGCCCTGCCATGGCCGCCTCGTCGCCCCTATCCCTGAATTCGCACTGCCGCCGATATCGCTGCTGTCTGTTGAGCGCCAGCCACACAGGTACCCCTTGCGGGGCCGTACTACAGCACTTGAGCGGTGTTCTGGCCAGCGGCTTGGGTCGGCGACGATGTGAGCAGACCGATACAGACCTGCACGAGCGTGCCGACGAGCCAGGTAAAGGGACTGTCGATGCCATCCTGTTCGTCGTCCGGCATCGTGTACCAGACGGTGTACGTCGCTTGTACCGCGTGTTCAGCGACGTCGACTGAACCCAGCAGCTGGTACGCGAGGTTCTTGAGGAGGCGTCGTTCGGCGACGACGACGCAGAACGCGCTGGGTAGCGCGTTTGGCCGAAGTGGCCGGAGGGGTTCGGGAACCATCGGCTCTCCCAGTGGTTGACGCAGCAGGTTCAGTGGGCGGCCCGAGCCGAGGCGAGGTCGCGCCGAGCGGCCGAACGGTCGCGTAGCGCCGTCAGCAAGATGATCACCAGGCCGATGAGCGCCACGGCCGCGTTTGCGGTGGTGAGGAGGATCGCCTCACCTACTGTCGCCCCCTGCATGTTCGTGAGGTGATAGAAGAAATGGGGGAGCGCGAAGACCGAATAGGCAGCCGCGGCGGGGATGACGAAGTGGGCCTTGGGTTTGACCGCCGCGATGCCCAGCAGCAGGGCGATCGCCAGTGATGCCGTACCGAAGTCCCGCGCGTAGTGCTCGCTGAACGGCGGCGTGAGATCCACTGTCGGGAAGTTCGCGTAGAAGCTGGCCGGCCAGATCGCGTTCCAGGCCCCGACCACGAAATTGTCGAGAAACACGATTGCCAGTGCGATGCGGATGATGGCGGTCATGATCGTCGCTCCTTGCGCTGTACCGGTGGTGGGCGAGTGTCACCAGGTACGGACCGAGCAGGTCTCCGATTCGTGACACAGGGCCCCGGCCGCGACCTCTGCTGTCACGAATCGGGGGGCCGCTCGGTCCTGTTCGCAGACGCCGCGGTCGTTCGCGGCGGAGGGGAGCACGCCATGAAGAGAAGCACTGCGGCTCGCGTGACCGACACGTCAGACACCGGTCGGGCGTCTCGCATTCGTCCTAGCATCAGATTGATCGTCACGGTCGCGCTCGCTGCCGGTTTCCCGCTGGCGGTCACGCCCGCGCCCGCGTTCGCGCACGGCGCGACGCATTCGATCACGCCGACCGCCGGTGCCAGGCTCGCGAAGGCCCCGCAACGGGTCGAGGTGGTGTTCGCCGGCGAGATCACGTCCGACAGCAGTGTCACGGTGACGGACCACACGGGGACGGACTGGACAGGCGGTCGGCCGGTTGTCCACGGGGCGACGCTGCGCCATCAGGTGAGAGCGGATATGCCTGACGGCTGGTACGAGATCAGTTGGCGAGCGACCTTCACCGACGGACACCCGGTGGCCGGCACCGCGGAGTTCACAGTGGGAGCGGCGGCTGCGGCGGCCGCAGCGGCGAATCCGCTTCGGGCCCGTCTCACGCACGGCGGCGTCGTCGCGTTGTACGCCGCCTCGGGTGCAGCGGTACTGGGTCTCCTCCTCGCGATCATGACGCTCTCCCGTGGTGTCTACGCCGCCAGCAAGCGCACCGACCCAGGCGAAGGTTCCACCCTTTAGGGCTATTGCGCGGTCTATGTCGTGAACAAGAAGTCTCGGAAAGGTAGAACGGTGACATCACAGCGGCTCATCCCCCTCTCACCCGGCCCCGGGTCCGGGCCACCCGCCAGCGCGGCGTTACGGCGAACGCGGATCGGGAGGTAGCTCAGTGCGTATCGCGGTAGCCGGCGGGACCGGCGGCGTCGGACATCTCGTCGTTCACGCCGTACGGTCCGCCGGCCACGAGCCGGTCATCCTCGCCCGCTCCACGGGCGTGGACCTGATCCGCGGTTCCGGGCTGGACGAGGCGCTGACCGGCGTGCCGGTCGTGATCGACGTCAGCAACGTGTCGACGATCAACCGGAAGAAGTCGGAAAGCTTCTTCGGCGCGGCGACGACGAACCTGCTCGCCGCAGGCCAGCGCGCCGGGGTGCGGCACCACGTCGCACTGTCGGTCGTCGGCGCCGACCGGGTCAATTGGGGTTACTACGCGGGCAAACGACGCCAGGAGAGCCTCGTCCTGGGCGGTGCGGTACCCGCGACGGTGCTCCGCTCGACGCAGTTCTACGAGTTGGCCGCGCAGATGCTCGCCACCATTCCCGGCCCGATCGCGGTGGTGCCCCAGATGCTCATGCAGCCGATCGCGGCCCACGACGTCGCCAACTGTCTCGTCGACCTCGCCCTGGCAGAACCGGCCGGCCGCGCGCCCGACATCGCCGGCCCGCAACAGTTGCGCATGTCTGCCATGGCCCGCCGCCTGCTCCGCACCCGCGGGAGTCACCGCCTTGTCCTGCCCGTCCGACTTCCGGGAGCGACCGGTCGAGCCATGGCCGGAAACGGCCTGCTGCCCACCGGCCCCGGTCCGCGCGGCAGACAAACCTTCGACCAGTGGCTGGCGAGCCCGGCAGCGCGGAACGACGCTGGGCGGACCCGGTGAACGAGGGCCGGTCACCCACCCCCGCCGCACCGCGGGCAACGTCAACAGACGGGCGCGACACCGCGCTGACCGCGTTGATCCGGATCGCCCTGGCCGTCCTCTTCCTCGACGAACTCGTTGTCGGGTTCTGGAACCAGGTCTTCCCCGAAAGCTTCTACAACAACTTCCCGACCGTCAGCCTCACCCCGCCGTTCAGCGAGCACTACGCGCGAGACTTCGGCGGAGCCACCCTCGGCCTGGCCGTCGTCCTCGGCATAGCGCTCGTCGCACCTCGGGCCGTTTTCACCATCCCCGCCGCGGCGGCGTTCTCCACCTTCGCCATACCCCACTTCTTCTTCCACCTGACCCATCTGCACCACGCCACCCCTGGCGAGAAGGTGGCCCTCACAACCGCCAATGCCGTCGTCGCCCTGCTCGGCCTTCTCGTCATCGCCCTGACGCTGGTGCGAGACGCCAGGCGTCGCCGCACCTCGGCGACGTGATGCGGGCGGACCCGGCGCGACGCCGGGTCCGCCCGTTTCAGGTGTGCGGGATCTCGCCCTGCCGCTGGTCCATCCGCAGACCCCCGAACAGGTGCTGTGCGAACTCGGCCGCGATCAGCCTGCGAGCGGCGCGAGCCTGAACTGTTGGTTGGTCTGTCCGTGGCAGTCGTAGAGCTGGATCTGGGCGCCGTTGGCGGTGCTCCAGGCGTCGAGGCATCGTCCGGACTGGACGTTGCTGATGGTGCCGTTGGAGTTGACGTTCCACTGTTGGTTGGTCTGGCTGTGGCAGCTGTAGATCTGCACTGCGGCGCCGTTGCCGGTCCCGGCGGCGTCGAGGCACATGGTGCCGTACACCTGCAGTTGTTTGGTCGACGTGTAGGTCCATGCCTGGTTGGTCTGTTTGTTGCAGCCGTAGAGCTGGACCCTGGTGCCGTTGTTCCGTGAGGCGTTGGGTACGTCGACGCACCGGCCGGACTGCGTGCCGACGATCTCGCTGGCGGAGCCGGGCGGAACGGTCGGCGGATCGGTGGGGGTTGGCGGATCGGTCGGCGGATCGGTCGGCGTCGAGGGCAGCAACGGGCAGGTGCTGCGGTAGGTGACCACGCCACTGGAGTCCAGCAGGGGACAGAGGAACTGGCTGTACCGGGTGTCGTTGTCGATGAACATCTTGACGAACGGCAGCATGGTCCGGACCATCACCGGGTTCGACCGTCCGACCATGAAGCCATGATCCGCACCGGCGACCTCCAGGTAGACGCTCTCCGTCGTGGCCGGGAGGCTGTTGTACAGGCCGGTGGCGTAGGACGGGGTGACCACCGTGTCCGCCTGCCCAGAGAAGATCATGGTGGGCACCCGGTCGTTGGCCAGGTTCGACGACGGCGAGTACGGCGCGATGCCGACCACGGCCTTCAAGGACGAGCGTCGGGTGGCCGCACTCAGCGCGCCACCGCCGCCCATCGAGTGACCGGCGACCGCTAACCGGTTGGGGTCGACCCGGTCACGTACGGGACTCTGCTGCGTGAGGTAGTCCAGTGCGGCGAGCAGTTGGGTGCCTCGGGCAGTGTCGAAGTCGTTGCGGCTGTTGGTCTCGATGCCGATCACGACGAAGCCGTGCGACGCCAGCCACGGTCCCATCCAGGCCAGCTCGGCGGAGAACAACGCGGTGTAGCCCGGCGAGATCGCGATGGCCCCGAAGGTGCCCTGGCTGGTGTCGGTCGGGTAGTAGATCCGGCCGCCGTTGAAGCCGTACCCGGTCGGGACGCTGACCGACGTGTTGGCGAAGGGGCCGTTCACGGCGGTGACGCTGGTCCGGGTGGGGTCCGGGCCCCGCTGGTACGGGTTGTCGGCGGCCGACGCCGATCCGGTCGCCACGGTGATGGTGAGCAACCCGACCGCGGCGGCGATCCCGGCCGCGGCGAGCTTGAACAGCCGTCCCCGAAGACGGGGGGACACTCGCTCGGTGTGGGTGTTGCCCGCGGGCGGGGGGTGGTGCCCGTGTCCTCGCACTATCGCTACCTCCTGGTGGTGGTGGATGGGTGCGGGGCGGGCGGGCCCGGCGTGGTGCCGAGCCTGCCCGCCCCGGCGTTGTCCGGTCGTCAGCGTTGCAGCGTCAGCAGACCCGGCCGGTACGGCAGCAGGCCGTAGTCGCCGCCGGAGCTGGGAGAACGCCCCTGGTAGAGCAGTTGCAGGTTGCAGGCGTCAACGGTCATGGTCTGATCGGCGTTGCTGCGGATCAGTTCGCCGTGACTGATGTCGTTGGTCCAGGTGGCGCCGCTGTTCGCCTTGCCGGCGAACGGGTTGCTCTCCGACGTGGCCTGCGGCGTCCACGTACCACCCAGGCTGGTGGCCGTGAAGGAACGGAAGTACCGGCCCTGCGAACCGATCGCCTCGACGATCATCAGGTACTTGTTCAGGCCCTGGAGCTTGTAGACCTGAACGGCCTCGAAGAGGTTGTTAGTCGTGTCGGTCATGATTGTCGTGTAATTGGAGCCGAAGCTGCCCGGGAAGTTCCCGATGGGCATGCTGGCCCGGTAGATCCGGCCGTTGTCCCCGGCGAAGAACAGGTACATGTTCTGGTCGTCACCGATGAGCGCCTGGTCGATCGGACCGGTGCTGGAGTTGGAGATGCTGCCGCTGAACAGCGTCTGCGGCGACGACCACCCGTTCGGGTTGGTCGGGTCGCTGGAGGTCCGGTACGAGAAGGCCGGGCCGCCCCACTGGTAGGCCAGCACCCAGATGTTGCGCGGCGCGAAGTAGAACAGCGACGGTGCGACGGTCGCCGAGTTCATCGCGTTCTGGCTGGCCGAGCCCATCTGCGAGTAGTTGCTGAAGAGGCCAAAGTTCATCGAGCCCCACGTGGTGCCGGTGTCGTGGGTGGTGGCGTAGACGAGCTGCTGGCCGTTGTACGGCGCGACGGTGAAGTCCTTCAGCGACACCCACCCGGACCTCGGCTGCGCCAGCGCACCCGACGACGACCAGCGGTACGACGACGGAAGGTCACACGTGCCGCCGGTCGGCGGCGGCGTCGTCGGGGTCGGCGTCGGGGTCGAGCCGCCACCCGAGCCGGCGAGCCGGAACTGCTGGTTGGTCTGTCCGTGGCAGTCGTAGAGCTGGATCTGGGCACCGTTGGCGGTGCTCCAGGCGTCCAGGCATCGTCCGGACTGCACATTGCTGATGGTGCCGTTGGAGTTGACGTTCCACTGCTGGTTGGTCTGGCTGTGACAGCTGTAGATCTGCACCGCCGCACCGTTGCCGGTCCCCGCGGCGTCGAGGCACATGTTCCCGTACACCTGTAGCTGTTTGCCCGAGGTGTAGGTCCATGCCTGGTTGGTCTGCTTGTTGCAGTCGTAGAGCTGCACCCGGGTGCCGTTGCTGGTCGAGGCGTTGGGCACATCGACACACCGGCCCGACTGCGTGCCGACGATCTCGCTGGCGGAGCCGGGCGGGTTGGTGGGCGGGTCGGTGGGTGGGTCGGTGGGCGGGTTGGTGGGGCCCGCGCTGTTCAGCGCCTCCAAGGTGGAGGTGTAGGCGGCCTTCTTGGTGCCGTTGCACTCGAAGAGCAGCGGAGTGCCACCGGAGCGCCACGAGTCGCAGTCGCGCACCCCCCACACGGTGAGCCCGTTGCAGCGCGCCACGGCAAGGCAGTCGTTGACCACACTGCGGTAGGTGTTGGCCTGCGTCGTGCCGGATCCCTCGATGTCCAACTCGGTGACCTGCACGTCCACCCCGAGGGCGGCGAAGCTGGACAGGGTGGTGCGGTAGTTGCTGTTGTACGGCGAGTTGGCGTTGAAGTGCGACTGGAAGCCGACGCAGTCGATCGGCACCCCACGAGACTTGAAGTCGCGCACCATGTTGTAGACGGCCTGCGTCTTGGCCCAGGTCCAGTTGTCGGTGTTGTAGTCGTTGTAGCAGAGCTTCGCGTTCGGGTCCGCCGCGTCGGCCGCGCGGAACGCCGCCTCGATCCAGTCGTTGCCGGTGCGCTGGAGGTTCGAGTTGCGGCGGGCGCCGCTGTTGCCGTCCTCGAACGCCTCGTTCACCACATCCCACGAGTCGATCTTGCCTCGGTAGTAGCTGGCCACCCGGGTGACGTGGTTCAGCATCGCGTTGCGCAGCGCGGTGCCCTCCATGCTCTGCATCCAGCCCGGCTGCTGCGAGTACCAGGCCAGGGTGTGGCCGCGGACCTTCCAACCCCGGGAGATGGCGTGGTTCACGATCCGGTCCGCGTTGCCGAAGGTGAAGTTGTTCTGCTGCGGCTCGGTCGCGTCGATCTTCATTTCGTTCTCGGGGGTGACGCTGTTGAACTCGCGGTTCAGGATCGTCGTGTAGGCGCTGTCGTTGAGTTTGTTGGCGGCGACGGCGGCACCGAAGTACCGGCCGGACTGCGCTGCGGCGGCACCGAGGGTCGTCTCGGCGGCCTGGGCCAGGTTGGGCAGCAGTGCCACGACTAGGGCCAGAATTATCGCGGCCGTTCCGGAAAATGTGAGCGTTCGCAGTCGGGCGCGCCCGATGGGACGGGTTCGGGGAACCATGCTGATCCTCCTGTGGTGGGGTAAGAGATTCCTGTCGCTGTTTCGTTGGGAGGTCCCACCGGATGGCGGCGGGCACGATGGTGAGTCCGCCCGAGCGGGCCGGAGCCCAGGTCAGGCATCAGACCGGATGCGAGTCGGATCGGGGCTTCCTGGCCAGCGGATAAAGGAGCGGTGGCAAGTAGGCCCGGTCGCCCGTCGGGGGTGGTTGGGGGCGTTGCGCTCTTTCGGTGGTGGACGTGGTCACCTGGCAGGTGGGTGGGCCCGACGGTCGCGTGGAGCGCCTCCAGTCCTAACGGATCTTGTTAACGTTCACACTTGTCGATGCCTCTCAGGCTGGCAGAAAATTCCAGAGTTTTCAACCGGTAGTTTCGGGCCTGTTACGGATCTGGGCGGCGGGATTGGAGGCCCGCGCACGGTGGCTGGTCGACCGGGCGTTGCGCGGTGGACCGGCTCGGAGGCGACAAGCTGGACGTACGCGTCGGCGGGCTCCACGCGCTGTGGCGAATGGCGGAACATTCCGCGTACGCGGCGCAGAGCGCGCGCCGACGAACCGCTTGGCTTACGGCTGCTCGTCGGCCTCGGGGGTGAGCTGCCGCATCAGCACCGCGAACCCTTGCCCCGACTCCACGAAACCCAGTTTCCGGTAGAGCGTCAGAGCGGGTTGATTGCTGTCGGTGACCTTGAGTCGTAGTTGTCTGACGCCGGCTGAGCTGGCGCGGTGCAGGACCCGCGAGATCATCGCAGTGGCCAGGCCGCTGCGGCGCCAGGGTGCTCGGGTGCCCAGACAGTGCAGAATCGCCGTCGGTGTGTCGGTGCTGCCGTCGGCGAGCGCGAAGAGGAAGGCGGCCACCGGGTTGTCGCTTCGGTCGGCCTCGGCGAGCGCCAGGCAGGAGAGGTCGGGCAGGAACCGCGGATGTCCGGTCGCGTGCTGGGGCCAGGTGCGTTGGTCTGGTCGAACCGCTGCCGGACTGTCGGCGTAGGCCTCATTGTGGGCCAGCCGGGCCAGCTCGTCGTAGCGCTCGTCGACGGGTGTCAGCACCAGACCGGGCGGAAGCGCGGGAGCCGGCGGCTCATCAGGCACCGCCAGGACGAGGTCCCGTTCGTGTCGGACCAGCGCGAAGCCGCCACGGATCAGCCGCTCGCGGCCGGCCCGGTCGTTCTCGGCACACCGGATACCGAGGACGGCCTGTGCCGATCCCCGGTCATCCCGTAACTGCTTCGCCTGGTCGACGAGCCAGTGGTGCAGCTCTGCGCGGACGTCGTCGGCAAGGTCGGGATGAAACACGGTGGTCAGGCGAATCCGGAGCACGTCGTCAGCTGTTCCCATGTCGGCGACCTCGCCGTACGCGGCGACGCCGCCGGTGTCATCGCGGCCGACTCGGGTACGTCCGGCGCTGTCCGGCCCGAGAGTGGCCAGTCGATTTCGGACGTCCTCGGCGCGCTGCTCCAGGCCGATCGGGGCGACCCCCTCGGCGCGCTGGAAGAGTGCTGCCAGCGCTGCCGCCTCGGCTGGTGTGGCGCGACTCCAACCCGCGATCCTCATCGATGGTCATCTTATGGAACCGGTTCGACGACGGTCAATCGCACGCCCGGATCGCCGAAGAGCGTCGACCTAACCTCCTAGGACGGTCTGCGGGTTGTGCCTCACCGCTCACACAAGCGGAGCGTGACGCTACGAAGGTGGCCGCACACGTACTGAAGCACCGCGTTCCGCCGACGCGTTTGCGGAAAGTTCGCGCCGATGTTCGGTAACCAAATCGGCGGGTCAACCCGTCAGGTCAGTGACGGATCGCCACCGGGGCGGTCGGCCGAGGAGGAATACGGGACATGGGCGACGTGCGTGGGCGTTTCAGGGACGACCTGGCCCGACACCCTGCACCGCCGTTGGGTGACCTGGTCCAGCAGTCGGTTGCGCAGGGCCGCCGACTGCGCCGCCAGCGCCGCCGGGCCCAGTTCGGCGCCGGCGGATCGGCGTTGGCGGTGCTGCTCGTGATCGGCCTGGCCGCCGGCCCAATCGGCGTCGGAGCGGATGACGCCGGTCAGCCCGGCGGGGCGAACGTGGGCTTGCCGGGCGGATCGGTCGACCCCACCACGCCGTCCCCGGCTGGATCCTCCGGTGGTGCTCCGGCCGGGTTCGAAGCGGGCACTGAGAGAGACCCCTTTCGGCCAGCGCCGCCGACTCCCTCGACCACGGTGATCGACACTGTGAGGATCGGGGCAGGACCGGAGGGTGAACTGCTGACCACCACACCGCAGGGTGCCCTGGAACTGCTGACCAGGCTGCTGCCCAAGGGGAAGACCAGCGGTTACACGAGTCTGGAGAGCAGCGGGGCAGGCCCCGGCATGCCGTACGTCCAGCTCTACCTGGACCGAGGCGATGGACCGGGCATGCTGCGGCTCTCCATCTACCGGGACCGCCTCGGCGGCGACCCCGCCCCGGGAACGGTGGAGCTGACCGAAGTACCCGACAACTGCGTGCAGACCCAGACGGTCACCGTGCACCACCACGCCGGCCTCCAGGTCGATCTCATGATCTCCACCTGTCTGGTCTGGGACGCCAAGGGGACTTTGCCGGCACCGCCCGTCCTCTCCGTGAAGGAGGCGATCGAGGTCGCCGCGAACCCGAACTGGGGGACGACGCTGCCGGCCGAGTACGTCGTCAACGGGACCAAGAGGTTCCCGAAGCTGGCCCGGTCGAATGGCTGACGAAGACTTCGTGGAGTTCGCGCAGGCGACCGTTGGCCGCCTGCGCGACGCGGCGTTCCTGATGTGCCGCGACTGGCATCTCGCCCAGGACCTCACCCAGACGACGCTGGCCAAGGTGTACGCCAACTGGAGGCGGGTCCGCCGGGCCGACGACCCCCACGCGTACGCGCGCAAGATACTGCTGCGCTGCATGATCGACCAGCAACGGCGTCGCTCCAGCCGGGAGTTGGCGATGTCGGCGCCGCCGGAGCGGGGCGAGGAACATCCGGCCGAGCTGCGCATGACGTTGCTGGACGCGGTCGCCACCTTGCCGTTGCGGGACCGGGCGATCATCGTCCTGCGCTACTGGGACGACCTGAGCGTGGAGACAACCGCCGAGGTTGTGGGCGTCTCCACTGCCGTCGTCAAGAGCCAGAGCATGCGCTCCCTCAACCGCCTGCGTGAGTTGCTCGGCGAGACCCGTTCCGAGCTGTTCGCCGAGGAGCGCCATTGACCGGTCCCGCCTGCGGCCGGGGTGCGGCGGATCCCCGATGGGGTCGGACCGTCGGCCGGTAACCGCCGGGTCGGTGCTGCGGCGGCGACGAACGTGCCGCCGCGCGTCGTCGGCTGAGGCGCCACCTGCGGTGGCCAAGTACCTGCGTCTGGGGGAGGTTTTCGGTGTCCGTATCGAGTAGCAGGACGAGCCGAGGCCGGATTCGCGGCAGAGGCCGAGGTTCGGTCGCGGTCGTGCCGGCGGTCCTGTCGGCGTTGATGCTGATTGCCGCAGGGTGCCATCGGGGGGAGCCCGGTGTCGCCCCCGACGAGCTGCACACCGCAAACGCGGAACGGGGCGACCGGAGCCCGCTGCTGGGGGCGGGAGATCTGGGAGCGGACTGGCATGAGGACGAGGCGCGAACCGGTCTGGCGTCCTGGCCGTGGGAGCAGGACAGCTGCCCCAAATACAAGAGCAGCGACTACCCGGCCAAGTCGCATCGGCGCGCTGCCGTGCAGCGCTACTACCGGCCGTCTGACGGCTCGCCGCCGGCCCACCACGTCGTGGAGACGTACGAACCTGGGTGGGCCGAGCGGAATGTCGATGACGTCCGTCGGGTCCTCCTGCGGTGCGCCAGCTACCCGGTCCTCGGATCGCAGGTCTCGTTCGACGTCGTCGATCCGCATTATCTGGAGGGCACCGGCATGCTCGTTCGAGGTCGCATCGCGCATGCGGAGATCCCGAACACCATCACGTACTTCGTGATGCTGAAACGAGGCGAGACGGTCTCGACGATCCGCCTGCCCGATCCGGGCAGCCAGGCCGCGGTGGACGAGATCGCGGCGAGGGCGGTGGCCCGCCTTGGTTGAGCGGAAAGGGCGGCAGTTGCCGCGACGGTGGGTCGTCTCCGCGGTCGCCATGTCGCTGGCCGGCGTCGGGACGGCCGCCTTCGGTGCCACGCGCGGTGGCGACGGCGACGGAGTCGGACCATCGCACGGCCCATCGCCTACCAGCCCGATCCCCACGACGCCGGCCATCGACCGGATCGAGGAGGCGAGAACGCGCATCAAGGCCTACGTGCAGCGATACGACGGCCACCTGGCGGTCGCGGCACTGGATCGACAAGGAACGGCTGCGGTGACGGTCGGCGCCAAACGGTTCGAGACCGCCAGCATCGTCAAGGTCAACATCCTCGCGGCCCTTCTGCTGCGCCAGAACCCGCCGGGAAAGGCCCTGAGTTCTGACACCCGGCGGTTGGCCGAGGCCATGATCGTGTCCAGTGACAACGATGCGGCGGTCGCCCTGTGGCAGCGGATCGATGGCTCGCGCGGCCTCACCGCCGCGAACCGCGCGCTCGGTCTGCGTGAGACGAAGCCCAACTCGCAGTGGGGACTCACCACGACAACTGTCGCCGACCAACTCCGTCTGCTGACCGCGCTCACGTCACCGACGGGACCGCTGACCCCGCAGGACCGTACCTTCGTCATGGGCCTCATGAAGAAGGTGATCCCCGAGCAGCGGTGGGGAGTCACCGCCGCGCGGGAGCCGGGCAGCCGTTCCGCGTACGTCAAGAACGGCTGGGACACCGCTGATGTCGACGGCGGCCGCTGGCTGGTCAACAGCATCGGACGGATCGTCGAGGCCCGTCACGACTGGCTCATCGCCGTGCTCTCCGATCATCACGTGAGCCAGAAAGAGGGCATCCGCGTCGTCGAGAAGGCCGCCACGTACGTGCTCAAGGAGCTGCGTACCGCCACTGCGGGCGACGGGCTCTCGCAGGGGTAGGCCCCACGTCCGCTCGGGCCGACCATGGGTCCGTCGACCTGCCCCGACGGGGCGCTCGTCATCGGTGGCGGCAAACAATTCCCGATCTTGTACCCATCCGTCTGCGGGGCGGCCTCGAATGCCTCATGACAGCAGCAATCGAGTACAAGCATCTGAGGAGTTCGTATGAAGCGGCGCCTGTTTGCCACGGTCGGCGTAATCGCCGTGCTGGCCCTGTCCGCCTGCGGCGGTACCGACAGCGAGGACACCGCCAGCGGCGCGCCGAGCACGTCCGCCAGCGCACCGATGGCCTCGGCCTCGCCGTCGATGATGATGTCTGGTCAGTTCGGCTCGGGGTGCGCGGCGGTGCCGACCGACGCGTCCAACCCGGGAAGTTTCGAGGCGATGGCGAAGGTGCCGGTGGCCACCGCCGCGTCCGGCAATCCGCTGTTGTCGACGCTGGTGACGGCGGTGAAGAAGGCCAACCTGGTGGACTCGCTCAACGGCGCGCAGGGCGTCACGGTGTTCGCGCCGACCAACGACGCGTTCGCCAAGATCCCGAAGGCCGACCTGGACAAGGTTCTGGCCGACGACGCCATGCTGAAGAAGATCCTCACCTACCACGTGGTGACGACCCAGCTGTCCCCGGACACCCTGGCCGGCACCCACAAGACGTTGCAGGGCGACGACGTCACGGTGACCGGTAGTGGCACGTCGTTCTCCGTCGACGGCACCTCGATGGTGGTCTGCGGGAACGTCTCGACGGCCAACGCCACCGTGTACATCGTTGACAGTGTCCTGATGCCCAAGAGCTGAGGATGTCCACCACCATCGAGCCCCGACCGGCGACTCGCCGGTCGGGGCCGTCCCGAAGCATGACCGCCGCCCGCGGCCTCGTCGTCGGCGTGCTGAGCGCCGGGGTCACCCTCGGCGTGGCGCACCTCGTCGCGGCACTGGTCGATCCGGCCGCCGACCCGGTGCTGGCAGTCGGCAGTGTCGCTGTCGACCTGGCACCGCAACCGGTCAAGGCATTCGCCATCCGCACCTTCGGCGCCAACGACAAGGTCGCCCTGCTCGCTGGTGTCTACACCCTGCTGGCCCTGAGCGCGGTCCTGCTCGGCGCGGCGACGTTACGACGACGCCGGTACGGTCTGGCGGGCCTTGGCGCGTTCGCTGCCGTCGGTGTCGCCGCCGCCCTGTCCCGCCCGACGGCGACATACGTGGACGTCCTGCCGGTCCTGGCGGGCGCCGGCATCGGGACGGCAGCGATGCTGGTGATGGCGCGCGCCGCTGGGACGGTCCCGGTTCCTGGCTCGGGTCGGCCCCGGCTGCTCGACCGCCGCCAGTTCCTGGCCGCGGCGGCGGGGGCAGCGGTCACCGCCGGGACCACAGCAACCATCGGTCAGGCTGTCGGTCGTCGCAGCGCCGCAGGTGCCCGTTCCCGAGCGGCCGTTCGCATACCGCCGCCGGCGCGACCTGCGCCGCCGCTACCCGGCGGCGTCGCGGTTGGCGTGGACGGGGTCCCGGCGTTCCTCACCCCCAACCGGGACTTCTACCGCGTCGACACCGCCCTCACCGTCCCGCAGGTCGACGTGGAAACCTGGCGACTGACAGTGGATGGAGCGGTCGACCGGCCCCGTACCTGGACCTTCGATGACCTGCTCGCCCGTGGCCTGGTGGAGCGCGACATCACCCTCAACTGCGTCTCCAACGAGGTCGGCGGACCCTACATCGGCACCGCCCGTTGGACGGGGATCCCCCTGGCGCCGTTGCTCCGCGAGGCGGGCATCCGCGCCGGGCAGAACCAGCTCGTCAGCCGTTCCGTGGAGGGCATGACCATCGGCACTCCGCTCGAGGCGATCCTCGACGGCCGCGACGCGCTGTTGGCAGTGGCCATGAACGGCGAACCCCTGCCCCTGGAGCACGGCTTTCCCGTCCGCATGCTCGTCCCCGGTCTCTATGGCTACGTCGGTGCCTGCAAGTGGCTCACCTCCATGCGGGTGACCACCTTCGACGCGTTCGATCCTTACTGGGTGCAGCGCGGGTGGGCCGCCGAGGCGCCCGTCAAGACCGCATCCCGCATCGACACTCCGAAACCCTTCGCCAAACGGCGCGCCGGCCCGGTCATGATCGCCGGTGTCGCCTGGGCGCAACGGCGCGGGATCACCGCCGTCGAGGTGCAGATCGACGACGGGCCGTGGCGGCAGGCCCGCCTCGCCGACGGCCCATCGCCGGACCTGTGGCGGCAGTGGACCTACCGCTGGGACGCCACCTCCGGCAGTCACACACTGCGCGTACGGGCCACCGATGCCACCGGCGCCACCCAGACCGACGAACGGGCCGCGCCCTTCCCGGACGGCGCGACCGGCTGGCACAGCACCACCGTCACCATCACCTGACCTGGTGCGCCCGACGGGTCGCCGTCCGGGCCGGAAAAGAATCCGGGCCCGGACCAATCCGGTGGACGGGAGGCGACGAATCCCCCATGACAGCACCTGAGCATCGACGCCGTACCCAGGCGGAGACGGAGATTCGTTGTGAGATTGTCCCGAGCCCTGCTCGCCGTGCCCGCCGCCGCGCTGGTCCTCGCGTTTCCGGGCGTCGCGCACGCCGACGAGAGCGTGCAGGTCCAGTTGCAGGACCTCAACGAGACCGGCGCGACCGGTACCGCCACGTTGACTGCCACCAGCGGCGGTGACCTGAAGGTCATGATCCGCTCGAAGGGCATGACGCCGAACTCGCCGCACGCCCAGCACGTGCACGGCGCGGCGAACGGCATGGACTTCCACTGCCCGGACAAGTCCGCCGACGCCAACGGCAACGGCTACGTCAGCACCGAAGAGGGCCTCAAGATGTACGGGGACATCTTCATCTCGTTGACCACCACCGGAGACACGACAAAGGCCAGCGGCCTGGCGGTGGACCGGATGCCGACCGCCGACGCGAAGGGCAACCTCAGCTACGAGCGCACCATCCCCGCCGCGGACCTGCCCCAGGGCACGATCGCGCACCTGAAGGACCTGCACCTCGTGCAGCACGGCATCGACGCCAACAAGAACGGCAAATACGACATGGAAGCGCTCGGGGAGTCGATGTTCGCCAAGTCCGTGGGCGTCAACGGCATCCCCGCAGAGGCCACCGACCCCGCGACGTGCGGCATGGTCAGCGGCGCGGCCGCCGGCTCCGTACCCGCTGGGGGTGTCGCCACCGGCGACGGCAGCACCTCCGGCGGATCGCCGATGATGATCTACGCCGTGGGTGGCCTCGCGTTGCTCGGGGCCGCCGGTGCGGTCGTCGCGCGACGCCGGCTAGCCGGCGAGAGCTGAGCCGGCGGCGATCGTGATGGACACCGGTGACGCACCAGTGCCGGCCGGCCGTCGCCGGGGGCGCCGCGCGCTCCTGGCGACGGCCGGCATCCTCACCGCGACGGCGGCCCTGACGATCGGTGTCGCAGTCGCCGACCGGGGCGGCGACCCACCCGGACCCGACGCGTCCGCTGCGGCACCAGCCGCGAACGCGTCGCCTGCCCAGGCGAGCGGGCCGGGTGAGCTGACCTCGGGACCGCTGATGGCCGGCTCACCGCCGACGCGGGTGTCGATCCCGTCGCTGAAGGCCACCGCCGCCATCGTCGCCCTTGGCCTGCGGGCGGACGGTGCGATGCAGGTTCCCGACAGCGCCACCGACGTGGGCTGGTTCACCAAGGCGCCGACGCCCGGCGCTCTCGGCCCGGCCGTGCTGGCCGGGCACGTCGACTGGAAGGGCCGGCGCGGGACGTTCTTCGACCTGGGCAAGCTGCCCGTCGGCGCCGGGATCACCGTCGACCGTCAGGACGGCAGCACCGCGATGTTCACCGTCACCAAGGTCGAGCAGCATCCCAAGGACCGCTTCCCCACCGCTGAGGTGTACGGGGCGACCGACCACGCGGCGCTACGCCTGATCACCTGCGGCGGCGAGTTCGACGACACCACCCAGCACTACCGCGACAATGTCATCGTCTACGCGCGCCTCGCCCACGCTCATCCCGCCTAGACACGAGTGCGGCGGCACACCGGAGCCGCCGACAGCACAGGAGAGGACATGCCGAGAATGAGCGGTGACCCGGAACAGGGGCGGCGGTTGCGTTCGGTGCCGCCGGACACCGCGACCCCGCCGAACGCCGACGAGCTGCTGCCACGGGTGGCGCGGGGTGACGAGGCGGCGTTCGCCACGCTGTACGACGCCATGGCGGGCCGGGTCCTCGGGCTGGCCCGGCGGGTCGTACGCGATCCGGCGCAGGCGGAGGAGGTGACGCAGGAGGTGATGGTCGAGGTGTGGCGCACCGCCGGTCGCTTCGACGCCGGGCGGGGCTCCGCCTCGGCGTGGATCCTGACCATGGCGCACCGCCGCGCGGTGGACCGGGTGCGCTCCGAACAGGCCCACATCAACCGCACCCAGCAGGTCGCCGCCACCGAGGCACACGTCCCGTACGACGAGGTGGTCGAGGATGTCACCGCCCGGTTGGAGCGGGAACAGGTCCGCCGGTGCCTCGGCCGGTTGACGCCGGTGCAGCGGGAGTCGGTGACGCTGGCCTACTACGGCGGTCACACGTACCGAGAGGTCGCCGAGAAGTTGCAGACGCCGCTGCCGACGGTGAAGACGCGGATGCGCGACGGACTGATCCGGATGCGCGACTGCCTGGGCATCGAGATGGAGGGACGGGCATGAGCGCCGATGTTCACACCCTCGCTGGTGCGTACGTCCTGGACGCGGTCGACGATGTCGAGCGGGCTGCGTTCGAGCGGCACCTGGCCGAGTGCGAGCCGTGCCGCGTCGAGGTGGCCGAGTTGCGGGAAACCGTCGCACGCCTCGCCGACGACACCGTCATCGAGGCGACCCCGCCGGGTCTGCGGGAGCGGACCCTCGCCCAGGCGGCCCGGACCCCGCAGCTGCGCGTCGAGGGCGCGGGCGCCAGCGGCGGACGGCAGGCGGGCAGGTGGCGACGGCTCACAGTGGCCGCCGCCGCAGCCGTCCTCGTCGCCGGTGGGGCGAGCGCGGTCACCTGGACCGTCAGCAACGATCGGATCAGCGACGAGCAGGCCAGCAGCGAGCAGGCCCGGCAGATCGCCGCCGTCCTGGACGCCCCGGACGCCCGGGTGTTCGAGCGGTCGCTGCCGCCCGGTGGTGCCGCCACGGTGGTGGTCTCCCGTGACCGCGACCGGGGTGTGGTGCTGCTGCGCGACCTGCCCGCGCCCGGTGCGGGGCGGATCTACGAGCTCTGGCTCATCCGTGGTAGCGAGCCCCGCAAGGTGGGACAGCTCGCCGAGGGGGACAGGGCGTCGACCACTGTCATCGGTCCGGTCGGCGAGGCGGGCACGTTCGGGGTGTCCAACGAGCCCGTCGGTGGTTCGGTCGCCCCCACGCTGATCGTGGGTACGGTCGGGCTGAGCTGAGACCGGGCTGGGCCGGACGCCGTCACACCGGTGGCCGGCCCAGCCCGGTCCGCTGCCCGACCCCTGGTGCATCTGGTCAACCCACCCATCCGGGCGGCGGACTGCTCCGAATCACTCGCATGGATGACGAGTTGCTCGCCGGCCGGTACCGCAGGCTCCTGCTGATCGGGGACGCGGCGACCCCGGGACGAGTCTGGCTGGCACGCGACGAGGTGCTCGACCGGCACGTCGCGCTCCAGCAGATCGCCCTGCCGGGATGGGTGAGCGACGCCGAGCGGTCCCGGCTGCGGAACGGCACGCTCGCAGAGGCGCGCGGCCTGGCCGGTCTGGATCATCCAGGCGTGCTCGGGGTGTGGGACGTGCTGAGCACCGACGGATATCTGTGGCTCGTCATGGAGCACGTGCCCTCCCGGTCCCTGTCCGAGGTGGTTGCCACCGATGGTCCGCTGGCACCGGCCGAGGTGGCGCGCGTCGGCCTGCACCTGATCGCCGCACTGAGTGCCGCCCACGCGAGGGGCGTGACGCATCGGGAGGTCCGGCCGCACAACGTGCTGCTTGCCGACGATGGGCGGGTCGTGCTCGGCGGATTCGGTCTGTCGATCTTCGACACCCGGGATCCGGCGACCGTCACCACGGCGAGCCTGTCGACGGTCCACTACACCGCGCCGGAGCGGGCCCGCGACGGCAGGGCCACGCCCGCCACCGACCTGTGGGCCCTCGGCGCGACGCTCTACCTGGCCGCCGAGGGCCGCCCGCCCTGGAGCCGGCCGTCGACACTGGCCATGCTCGCCGCCCTGGCCACCGAGACGCCGGACCGGATGACCGTCGCGCCGCTCGAACCCGCGATCACCGGTCTCCTGCTGCGCAACCCCCGCCAACGTCTCTCCGCGCAGGAGGCCCGCGACCAACTGGAGCAGGTGGCCGCTGCGACGCCCGTGCCGGTGCCGCGAGCGCGCCGCTGGCCTCGTGTGCGCGCCACCTCGCGCCGTCGACCCCGGGCCGTCACGCCGACGCATCCGATCGCCGCGGACGCGATCACCACTATGGTCATTCCGGTCCTGGCACCCATTACCCGCGATCGGACGACCGGCTGGGCGTTCGCTGGCGCCGTGGTGGGCCTGCTGGGGGTCGTGGCCGTCGTCGTCACGGCAACCGGCGTCGTGATCGGCGGTTGGCGCGGCCAGGACAGCACTGCGGCGGCCGAACCAGGCGGTGCGGCCGCCGGCGTGGTGGAGTCGACCGCGACGGCACCGCCGGCCCACCCCTGCCTTGACGATGCCGCCTTCAGCGAGGCCGAGCCTCTGCGGGAGGCCGACGCGCCGCTGCCGTACGCCCTGCCGAACGGGTGGGCGTGGCACCAGGACCCCGCCGGGTTTCTGCTGGCGGTGCCCGAGAGATGGACCCGGCACACCGAGGGCGCACTGGTGTGCTTCCGCGACCCCGCCGAGGTGCGGGTCATCGCCGTCGACCCCGCCGCCGCGGCTTCCTCCGTACCGTCGAGGCGGTGGGAGGCCGCCGAGCGCGACGCGCTGACCACCGGGGCGCTGGCCGGCTACCAGAAGATCAGCATCGGGCCGGTCATCCGCCCCGGTGGCGCGGCGGAGTGGGAGTACACCTGCGACCAGGCCGGCGGGGTGCGGCTGCACGCCCGCCGGCTGCTGGTCAACGACAGCAGGGCCCGCGCTTACAGCCTGTCCTGGATCACACGGGACAGCCGGTGGAACGAGACCGAGCCCTTCCAACGACTGGCCCTCGCAAGCATCCGCCTCGACTGACGCGGCGGTGGCCGGTCACTGCCGCAGGAGCAGGGCGAGATCGAGAACCACGTGCCCGTTGAACACGCCGGTCGTCTGAGCCGCACCGGTGAGCAGGTCGACCCGGTACAGCCGGGAGCCGGCGATGCCGTTGAGGACGGCCCAGGCGTTGTTCCCCACGGCGCGGTCTCCACTCAGCGGGCTGTGGATGTCGAAGCCAGCTTGGAGGGTCGCGTTGACCCCGAGTGCGCCGGTGGCCACCAGTTGCCCGGAGTTGGCGGGAGATTGCAGGGCAACCTGGTCGAGTGTGGTGTCGATGTCGAACAGTGTGGTCGCGGTGGCGGGGTTGAGGTCGTTGTTGGTGTACGCCGCGGCGGTGACACCGACGGCGGCGGTGCTGGGCGGGTAGGTGAGCGAGCCGTCGACAAGTGTCGTGCCGCCGGGGTTGATGTTGTGGCGCAGGTTCTGGCCGGTGTCGCTGATGATGCGGAGTCGGTCGGCGGCGGGGTTGAAATCGACGCCGAACGACGTGCCGTTGAGCGCGACGGTCAGTTGGCTGATCGTCGTGGCCGCCGCGGTGCGCGTGTTCAGCGCGTAGACGCCGCCGTTGTTGCCGACGCCGTAGAGACGTCCGTCCTGGACGCGAAAGTCGATGCCGATGAGCGCTTCGCTGCCGGGCAGGTCGACTGTGCCGATGGTGCAGGCGAGGGCGGGGCGGTTGGCGGCGAACTTGATCAGCTGCTGGTTGGCGGTGAGACCGATGGCGATGAGCCCGTTGCGGCCTCCGGCGTTCAGCAGGTCCCACAGCAGGGTGCAGGTCCCATTGCCCAACGAGGGCAGGCCGCGCGCCGGGAGGCTCGCTGCTGTGCTGTGGCTTGGTGGGGCGGCGGTTACTGGCGTCGCGGTGATTCCGATGCTGGCGACCATCATCGTGGCGGCTACGAGCAGCCCTCGGCGAAGCGTACGGTGCATGAGAGGCACTTCCTTGATCAGATGCACCGACGGACTCCTCGGCGGAATCCGACGCCGTTTCTGGCGACGGTGCAGGGATGAATTCCCTGCTCAGAGCCTATGTAGAGGCGATCCGAAGCATCTGTCGGGATTCGGCCTTTCCTTCAACTTTCGCACCTTCTGCACACTGTGGTCGGGTGCG
Source organism: Micromonospora sp. NBC_00821 (assembly GCF_036347035.1). Lineage (NCBI taxonomy): Bacteria > Bacillati > Actinomycetota > Actinomycetes > Micromonosporales > Micromonosporaceae > Micromonospora > Micromonospora sp. NBC_00821. The sequence goes on along the minus strand of NZ_CP108880.1, from coordinate 4,775,089 downwards.
GCGATCAACCGCACCCCGAAACAGCGAATCCCCGGCCTGTGGCACGGCCCGGTCGGCATCGCCCGGGTGGGCGGTGGCGAGAGCCGTCGTCGCTGACAACCACTGCCCAGGTGCTCTGCCGCGTTGCCCGCAGGGCGCGGACCTGACGGTCTCCGATTCGACGCCCCGATTCGTCGAGCACCTGCCAGAGTGGTTCATGCCCTTGAGTACGTACCACCTCAGAGCCTCTGTCGCCGTGTCCGACATTCAGACGGCCGTGGCCTTCTACGAAGGCGCGCTGGGCCTGCGCGCGTTGCGGTCCGGCCCCAGCGCCACCATCGCCGACGGTAGCCGCGTCTATGGCTCCGGTGGCGGGCCGGCGCTGAACGTGTACCAGTCGGTCACTGCCGGGCAGACCTCGGCGACGGTGGCGACGTGGTACGTCGACGACATCGACCAGATCGTCGACGAACTCACCTCGTCCGGCGTCGAGTTCGTTCGCTACGAGCAGTTCGAGCACGACGACAAGGGGATTACCGCGCGGGCCGGAGGCGGACGTATCGCCTGGTTCCAGGACCCGGACGGCAACACCTTCGCTCTCGAAGCCGACGCGTGACCTCCACCTGAGACAACCAATCCGGCTCAGGGCGTTGACGCCCTGAGCCGGAATAGTTCTGTAGCTGTTGGTGCCGCCGATCAGGTGACGTTGATGTCGCTGCACCACATGTAGGTCTGGTCGAGGTGCGACGCCCTCCAGAGCACGAACAGGATGTGGTTTCCGCTGCGCGACGGGAGCGAGACGTTGAACGAGATGTTCTGCGCCGGCGCGTAGCGCCCGGTCGTCGTGATCAGGTCGAGGTTGCCCCATCCGAGCTTCTGGGTGGACGGGTTGAACCCCTGCTTGGTGACGTAGACCTGGAAGTAGTCAGCGCCGTGGCTGGCCTGGTCGTACAGCTGGACCGTCAGGTTGCGGCTGACGGTGGTCGTCTTCCACGCCCCGGGCTGGTTCACGCTGTCGTTCCTGGACAGGGCGTTGCTGCACAGTTGGCCGTCCGGGGTGCGGGCCTGGTACTGGCCGCCGAGGCCGTCGCGCAGCTGGCTCATCCAGTTCCACATGGTGTCGGGGTTGGCCTGGAACGCCCGCCAACACATGGGGTCCTGCTGCTGCATGGCGGGGTTCATGTGCTGGTTGCCCCACGCCTTCCAGCATTGGTAGGCGCGACTCATCGGGTTGATGATCGTGCCGTGGGCCTGGGCTGCCCCGGTGAAGGGCAGCATGCCGGCCACGATGGCGAACACCATGACGAATGCTCGCAGCGACCGACGGACTGGTGACCGGGATCGTCCGCCGGATCGATCGGACTTGAGTGAACGCACTGTTCATCCTCCGCTCTTCGGGACTACTTATCGGTATGGGAACGCTCCCAAGCCAACTGTTGCATCTCACGACTTAAATATCAACCGTTATCTATCTATGGTCGGATGTGGATCGAGCTGACCGGGGTGTCCGCAGCCGCCCGGTTCGGATCCGGGTGCGGGTAACGACCGCGCCACCGTTCGCCTGGCGCGGTCACAGGCCGGCTGCGGCGTCGTATCGGCGGCGCTGGTCGGCCATCTCCGACTCGGACAGCGCCTCCTTGAGCGCCAGATCCGCGTACTTGGGCGGGAGCATCTGCCGCACCCGGTCGGTGAACATGACCTCGGCGGTCGCCTCGACCACCTGGATGCCCGGAGGCTGGGTGGACATGTCCATGATCACGGGGCCGGCCAGTTTGACAGCCACATCCCAGGGGCGCTTCTGTTCGGCGACCCCGCAGAGGTGGAAGCCGTAGACCGTCTGCACATCGGCGAGCGCGGCGGCCTCGGTCGGCTCGTAGCCGTAGACGCGGACCCCGCAGATCACCGCCGGCTTCTCCGTGGTGGCCGCCTGCTGGGCGCCGTGTCCGGCGTGGTTGTGCTGCCCCGGGTCCGCCTGTTCGAGCGTGGTACGCATCCGGGCGACGATCTGCGACTGCAGATCCGCCGGCTTCGCCTCCGAATCGGCCCGGTTGACCAGTACGACCGCGCCGGCCGATACCACCAGCAGGATCACCGCCACCCACACGAAGCGGTTTCGGTACCAACCCGCGAAGTTCTCTCGGGAAATCATGATTGCTTCTCACCTCGTCGCCGGTGCTGGTGCTGGCAGGCCGAATCGGACGCTCCCCGTCGGGTCGGGCGTCGAGCGCGTCAGCCGTTGGGGGACACGTGCCGGGGGTTACCGACGGCGGGCGAGGATGATTGCCCGGCAAGGTGCCCCGCCGTCGTAGAGATGGCCCGGCGATCCGCCAGGCGAGCGCCCGCCAAGGCGGCGCGCTGCCGGCGCTGCGATGCTCCCGTGCTGGCCGTTCCCAGCGCGGTTGCCCCCGCGCTGCGGCGATATCAGCCATTCCAACACGTCTGGGCCGGCTCTGGCAACATCGACGAGCATCAGCGTGGATTTGCCCAGCTCACCCGCGCCTTCGTCGCGCACGAATGCTCATCGGCACACCGCCGCCGGTCTCGCCGAACGGGATCCGCCGCGAGCGCAACCAGGATCGGATATGGTCCGTGACACCCGATTTGCCGCTTCTAAGGGGAACCATGAGTCGCCTGCCATATGTGAACCCGGCCGAGGCCCCGCCACCGGTCCGCGACGCTTTGCAGGCCGCGCGTCCCCTGAGCTTCTTCCGCGTCATGGCCCACGCCGAGACCGCGTTTCCGGACTGGATGCGCTGGGGCGGCACGCTGCTCAAGGACCTGGCCCTCGACCCACTGCTGCGCGAGATCGCGATCCTGCGAGTCGCCCAGTTGAGCGACGTCACATACGAGTGGGCTCAGCACGAGCCCATCGCCCGCTCCGCCGGCGCCACGGACGAGATGATCCACGCGCTCGGGCGCGACGAGATCGGGGACGACTGTTTCACGTCAGACCAGCGGATCGTCCTGCGTTTCACCACCGAGGTCGTCCGCGACGTCCGCCCGCCCGACGACACCACCGCCGCACTCACCGGGCTGCTCTCCCCGCGCGAGGTGGTCGAACTCCTGATGGTGATCGGGCAGTACATGATGATCGCCCGGGTCGCCGCGGTAACGGACCTCGACGTCGACAAGCCCATGGGCGCCGCCGTCTACGGCGCGCGGACCTGACTAATGTCATGAGTACCTGTGCACCCCGCATCGAACGTCGTGACTAAGCGCACTGGAGCCCACTCGTCCCGTCGATGAGACTCGATTCAACGCCGGAACACCAGCCGGCCGAGTTCGAGGGGCGGCGAGACGGTGGACGAACGCTACGACAGCTACTGCGCCGCGGATCGGCTGTTCTACGACTCCCTCGGCAGCGCCGTCGCACAGCCCGTCTTCCCGGCCGCCGAACGGCCGACGCCGAACGGCTGGCGCCGCGAGCCGCTCGACGACTGGCTGATCTACGCGCCCGACGGCGGCTCGCTGCCGCAGCAGGGCTGGAAGATTCATGTGTCGGCGGGTCTGGCGAACGCCGAACGGGTGCTGGACGCGGTCTGGAACTACTGCGTCCCCCGTGGCCTGTCCTTCAAGTTCCTGCGCGGGCCGCGCACGCTGCTGCTGCGCAATTCCAAGTACGCCGCCCGGGCCGCCAGCGGCAAGTTCATCACCGTCTATCCGTGCGACGACGCGGAGCTGGAGCTGGCCTGCAAGGAACTCGACGAACTGCTGACCGGCGAGACCGGGCCGTACATCCTCAGTGACCTCCGCTACGGCGCCGGCCCGGTGCACGTGCGCTACGGCGGTTTCGCCGCCCGCTACTGCCACTCGCCCGACGGCCAGGTGGTGCCGGCGATCGAGGACGACTCCGGCACGCTGGTGCCGGACCGGCGGGAGCCCGTCTTTCACGTACCGTCCTGGGTCACAGTGCCCGACTTCCTCGGCCCGCACCTGGCCGCCCGCAGCGGCACCAGCACGGACCAGGTGCCGTACCGGATCGAGCGGGTGATCCACTTCTCGAACGGCGGCGGCCTGTACGTGGGCAGGGACCTGCGTACCGACACCGCTGTCGTGCTGAAGGAGGCCCGACCGCACGCCGGCCTGGACGCCGACGGCACCGACGCCGTCGCCCGGCTGGCCCGCGAGGCGCAGGCCCTGCGGCAACTCGCCGACCTGCCCCAGGTGCCTCGGGTGCACGACGAGTTCGCCCTCGGCGAGCACCGGTTCCTCGCGCTGGAGTTCATCGAGGGCCGACCGCTGAACAAGGTGCTTGTCGACAGGTACCCGCTGATCGACGCCGACGCGACCGACGGCGACCGGGCGGCGTACGCCCGGTGGGCCCGCCAGACCTACGAGCAGGTCGAAGCCGTCGTAGCGGCGATCCACGGGCGCGGCCTGGTCTACGGGGACCTGCACCTGTTCAACATCATGATCCGGCCGGACGACCGGGTGGCCCTTGTCGACTTCGAGGTGGCCGCCCCGATCGCCGGGCACCGCCGACCCGGGCTGCGTAACCAGGGCTTCGCGGCACCGAGGGACCGCAGCGGGCCGGCTGTCGACCGGTACGCCCTGGCGTGCCTGCGGTTGGCGCTGTTCCTGCCACTGACCCAGCTGGTCCGGCTCGCCCCGGCGAAGGTGACCCACCTGGCCGACATCATCGCCGCGAACTTCCCGGTGCCGAGGTCCTTCCTCGATCCGGCGGTCGAGGAGATCACCGGTGAGCCGCGCATCACCGCCGAACCGCGAGGGGATCTCGACGCCGACGACTGGCGCACCATGCGGGACCGGCTGACGACGGCGATCGTGGCCAGCGCCACCCCCGAGCGCGACGACCGGCTCTTCCCCGGTGACATCGAGCAGTTCCGCAGCGGCGGCCTCAACCTCGCCCACGGGGCGGCGGGAGTGCTGTACGCGCTCGACAGGAGCGGTGCCGGACGGTGGCCCGAGCACGAAGACTGGTTGGTGCGGCGGGCGACAGCGCCCCCGTCCGGCACCCGCTGCGGCTTCTACGACGGGCTGCACGGCGTCGCGTACGCGCTCGTCCACCTCGGACGCCGGCAGGACGCGCTGGACGTTCTCGACATCTGCCTGCGGGAACCTCTGGACGGGCTCGACCACAGCCTGGCCAGCGGACTGTCCGGGATCGCGCTCAACCTGGCCGAGATGGCCGCGCGTACCGGGGAGGTGTCGTTGCGCGACGCCGCGTGGCGGGCCGCCGAGCGGGTGATCGACCAGTTGGCCGACGACCCGGGCCCGGACGTCAGCGGCGGACGTAACCCGTACGCAGGGCTGTTGCGCGGCCGGACCGGACCGGCGCTGATGCTGGTGCGGCTCTACGAGCTCAGCGGCGACGACGAGCTGCTGGGGCACGCCGCCACGGCGCTGCGCCAGGATCTGCGCCGGTGTGTGCTACGCCCGGACGGTGCGCTGGAGGTCAATGAGGGCTGGCGCACCATGCCCTACCTGGCGCACGGCAGTGTCGGGATCGGGCTGGTCCTCGACCAGTACCTGCGCCACCGGGCCGACGACCGGTTCGCCGAGGCGAGCGCGGGGGTACGCCGCGCCGCCCGGTCACCGTTCTACGCACAGTCCGGGCTCTTCGCCGGCCGGGCCGGCATCATCGCCTACCTCGCCGCCTCGACCGACGACGCCGACCGTCGTGAACTCCGCGCGCAGGTGGATCGGCTGGCCTGGCACGCGCTGCCGTACCGGGAGGGGACCGCCTTCCCCGGTGAGCAGTTGCTGCGGCTCTCCATGGACTTCGGCACCGGCACCGCCGGCGTGCTGTACGCGCTGGCCAGCGCGGAGCACGACCAGCCGCCGGCGCTGCCCTTCCTCGCGCCCCTGCCGGGCGCGAACAGACTCCCCCGCGACAGCGGGGGCGACCTGATCGGCGAACGGAAGGAAGGGAGGTGAACGACATGGCACTTCTGGACCTCCAGGGCCTGGAGATGGCTCCGGCCGACCGCACCGGTGGCGGCAGCCGGGCGAGCCTGCTGCTCTGCGGCGACAGCTCGCTCTCCGTCACGACCTGCAACTGATCCATCACACGTGGGGCCCTGGGTGGGTAGACGTGCCCACCCAGGGCACCCGCGTACCAACGGGAGGACCGATGCCGACGTTCGCCGTGGGGGACAGGCTGCTGCGGCAGACGGTCCTGGCGGGCGGCGGCTGGACCGCCGGACTCGCGGCGGTCGCGCTGCTCGGCGCGGCCGCCGAACTGTTGCTCCCCGCAGCCCTGGGCCGCGCCGTCGACGCCGCCCTCGCCGGCGGCTCCGGCTGGTGGGCGGTGTCCGCCGGCGCCCTGGTCGTCGTCCTCATCGGCGTCGACACCCTGACGGACCTGGCCAGTGGGTTCGGCGCGGCGCGTGCCACCGCCGGGCTGCGTCGGCGGCTACTGCGTCACCTGTTCGCCCTGGACGTCCGCGCCGCCCGCCGGCATCCGGTCGGTGACCTCGTCGGCCGGCTGGTCGGCCAGGCCGCTGACGCGGGACAGGCCGGCAACGCCGTGGTCCTGGCCATCGTGGCGGTGCTTCCGCCGCTCGGCAGCGTCGTCGCGCTCACCATCATGGAACCGGTCCTCGGGGTTACGCTGCTCGCCGGTCTCGGCCTGCTCGCCGTCCTCATGCGCGCCTTCGTGGCCGACGCCTCGACCGCGACCGCCGGGTACCAACGGGTGCTCGGCGCCATCGCCGGCCGACTGCTGGAGTCGCTCACCGGCGCCCGGACCATCGCCGCCGCCGGCACCACCCGCCGCGAGGAGGCCCGGGTGCTGGCGGCCCTACCGGAGCTGGACCGGCACGGCCGGCGCACCTGGGGACTGCTGGCCCGGGCGAGTGCGCGCACCTCGGCCGTGGCGCCGCTGCTGAACCTGAGCGTCATCGCGGTCGGCGGGTACGCCCTGACCGCAGGCTGGCTCACGCCGGGTGAACTGGTCGCCGCGGTCCGGTACGCGGCCATCGGCGCCGGGCTCGGCGCAGTGCTCGCCACACTGAACCACCTGGTCCGCAGCCGCGCGGGAGCACACCGGGTCGCCGAGCTGCTGACGCAGCCCGCCACGTCGGCGGGCGACCGGTCCCTTCCACCCGGCGGCGGCGCCCTGCGACTGCGCGGGGTGTGCGTGCACGCCGACGACGGCCGGCCCATCCTGGACGGCGTCGACCTGGACGTGCCGGCCGGCGCGACAGTGGCCGTCGTCGGAGCGTCCGGTGCCGGCAAGTCGACCCTGGCGGCCGTGGCGGGACGGCTGTACGACCCCGACGGCGGCGAGGTGCGACTGGACGGGGTGCCGCTGCGGGACCTCGACCCGACGGCGCTGCGCCGGGCCGTCGGCTACGCCTTCGACCGGCCGGTGCTGATCGGCGCGACAGTCCACGACGCGATCGGCTTGGCGCTGCCGGTCGACTCGGCGGCGCCGCCGGCCGATCGGAGCCCGGCCACACCGGCGGTTCTGCGGGCGGCCCGGATGGCGGCGGTCGCCGACGTGATCGAGCGTCTGCCCGGCGGTTACCGCACCCCGCTGGTGGACACACCGCTGTCCGGGGGCGAGACCCAACGTCTCGGCCTGGCCCGCGCGTTCGCCGCCGAACGGCTGCTCATCCTGGACGACGCGACGTCCAGCCTCGACACCGCTACCGAACACCGGATCACCGAGGCGGTTCTCGGGCGCGCCGGGGGGCGTACCCGACTGGTGGTCACCCACCGGACCGCGGCGGCCGCGGCGGCCGACCTCGTCGCCTGGCTGGACGGCGGTCGGCTGCGCGACCTGGCACCGCACCGGCAACTGTGGGCCGACCCGGACTACCGTGCCGTCTTCCAGCCGGCCGGCGGTGGGTCGTGAGCCGTCCCGGCGTACGCCGGGTGACCTGGCGGGCGCTGCGGGCCCGGCGGCGAGAACTCGCCGGGCTCGGCGGCTGGTCGCTCGTCGAGTCGCTGCCCGCGCTGCTCGCCGGCTACCTGGTCGCCCGCGCCGTCGACGAGGGCTTTCTGGCCGGACGTCTGCTCAACGGCCTGGCCTGGTTGGGGGTCCTCGCCGTGGCCGTACTGGTCGGCGCGGCGGCCACCGGTCGGACGTACCGGAGCCTCGGCGCCGTGGTCGAGCCGTTCCGCGACGAGGTGGCCGGCCAGGTGATCCGGGGCGCGCTACGCGATGCCACCAGGGCGGGTGGCCGTCCGGACAGCGCCGCCGTGACCCGGTTGACCCATCAGATGGAGATCGTCCGCGACACCTTCGCCGGTCTGCTGATGGTGACCCGCGGTTTCCTCTTCTCCGCTGGCGCGGCAGTGCTCGGCCTGCTCGCCCTCGCGCCGGTGGTGGCGGCGCTGGCGGTCGCTCCGCTGGTCGCCGGCCTGGTCGTGTTCCTCGCCGCGCTGCCGGCGATGGTCACGCACCAGCGCGCCTACGTCCGGGCCGGTGAGCAGCTCGGCCAGTCGGCGGCGACAGAGCTCGCCGGTCATCGCGACGTGCTGGCCTGCGGCGCCCAGACCCGCGTGTCGGAGGAGGTGGCCCGCTGGGTGTCGGCGCAGGCGGCCGCCGAACGAATGCTCGCCCGGATGGCGGCGATCCGCAGCCTCAGCCTCGGTATCGGCGGCTGGCTGCCACTGCTGCTGCTGATGGTGACCGCCCCGTGGCTGGTCGAGCGTGGTCTCACGGCAGGCGCGGTTCTGGGCGCGCTGATCTACGTCTCCACCGGGCTGCAACCCGCCCTGCACACACTGGTGCAGGGCCTCGGCGGCGGCGGGCTCCGCTACGCCGTCACCCTGGAGAACATCCTGCGCGCCTATCCGGGCTCCGACGACCAGCGCCCACCGGCCCTCGCCGCCCGGATGCCCCGTCCCGGACCACCCGTCGGTCCTGCCGGTCGCCCGCCAGCCCTCGAGGTCCGGGGAGTGACCTTCGGGTACGGCCCGCGCGCCCGGCCCGTCCTGCGGAACTTCTCGCTGACACTGGCCGACCGGGAGCATCTCGCCGTGGTGGGCCCGAGCGGTGCGGGCAAATCCACACTGGCCGCCCTGATGGCTGGTGTGGTGCCTCCGCAGGCAGGCACCGTCCACCTGGCCGGCACGAGGGTCGCCGAGATCGAGCCGGCCGTTCTCGCCCGGATGCGAGTGCTGGTCCCCCAGGAGGCGTACGTCTTCACCGCCAGCCTCGCCGACAACCTCCGCTACCTCCGGCCGGACGCCGACGATCACACGCTGGAGGGCGCCCTCGACGCGCTCGGCGCGCGTCCCCTGGCGACCCGCCTGGGCGGCCTGGGGGCGCCTGTCGCACCGGCCCTGCTCTCCGCCGGCGAGCGGCAGCTCATCGCGGCGGTACGGGCCTGGCTGGCACCCGCTCCGCTGGTGGTCCTCGACGAGGCGACCTGCCACCTGGACCCGGTGTTGGAAGCGACGGTCGAGACGGCCTTCGCCCGGCGGCCCGGCACCCTCGTGGTGATCGCGCACCGGATCAGTTCCGCGCTGCGGGCCGGACGGGTGCTGGTCCTCGACGGCGACGAGCCCGTGGTGGGGACGCACGATCAGTTGATGGCCCGCTCGGCCACCTACGGGGTGCTCGTCGGCTGCTGGGACGACTCGGCGGTGCCGTCCCCGGCGGCGCCGGCGCGGCAGGGCTGAACCCCGCGCATCCGGTCAGATCCAGCCCGCCTCGCCGGCCATCCGCACTGCCTCCACCCGGGTACGCGCGCCGACCTTGCGGGCGATCCGACCGAGATGGTTGCGGACGGTCCCACGGGTGAGCCCGAGCGACACCGCCACCTCCGCGACCGGCGCGCCCGCGGCCGTCAGCCGCAACACCTCCGTCTCACGGCTGGTCAGTGGGCCGTCCGAGCGCAGCGCCGCGACGACGAGATCCGCGTCGAGCACCGGCTCCCGGCGGGCGAGCCGCCGGATCCCGTCGATGACCCGTTGGGGCGCGGCGTCACTGCGCAGGATGCCGACAGCCCTCGTCGGGCACAACATGCCTCGCAGCCGCCGGGCCCGACGTGGGTGGGCCAACACCAGGACGGGACACCGGTCGAGACGGTCGGGATCGACTCCCTCGACGAAGTCGAGGTCGGCCACCACCACGTCGGGGCGTTGGGCGCGGACGGCAGCGGAGACCGCGTCGCCGCGATCCACCTCCGCCACGACACGGATGTCGTCCTCGGCGGCGAGGACCAACGACAGCGCGCCCAGGACCAGGGCACCGTCCAAGGCGAGCAGGGTACGGATCACGATGAACCTTCCCGCACTGCGATGGCGATCACACAACGTCAACATTCAAACACGCAACCGGTGGGGCCGCACGGCGACGGGGCGGGCCCGGAAACTCCGGACCCGCCCCCGAACTGTCACAGCCAGCCGTTACGCCGCGCGCGCGACACCGCCTCCAGTCGGTTGCGGGCCCCGGTCTTGCGCAGAATCACCGACAGGTGATTGCGCACCGTCCCGTGTGCCAGGTAGAGGCGTACGGCGATCTCCTTCAGGGGTAGGCCCTCGGCCGCCATCCGCAGCACGTCCATCTCCCGAGGCGTCAACGGCGTCTCCGGAGGGCTCAGCACCGCGATCGCCGCAGCCGGGTCGATCGCCCGCTCCCCGGCCGCGAGCGCGCGGATCGCCCGCACCAACTCGGCCAGCGAGCTGTCCTTCCCGAGAAGGCCGCGCGCGCCGGCTGCCAGCGCCGCCTCCACCAGTGCCGGGCTCCACCGAGGGCTCATCGCCAGCACGGCGGCGTGCGGCGCCTCGTCGTCGATCCGGGCGACCACCGCCACCGGGTCGGGCAGCTCCGGTGTCAGTGCCAGCACCACCACCTGCGGTCGGCACCGCCGGACCACAGTCAACAGCTCACCGACACCCTCGACGTCGGCGACCACCTCCATGTCCTCCTCGCGTGACAGCGCGGCGCAGAGCGCCCCGCGCAGCAAACCCATGTCCTCGGCGACGACAACGTGGATCACCACGTTTTCTCCGATCTCCGGTACGCGTCACGACGGCCACCGATCCCGGAACATCCACGGGTTGGTCAGGGCGATCGTGCGCTACAGACGGGTGGGCATCGGCCCGCGGCGCCGTCGCGGCGGACGGGCGCGGGCACTGATCGACCGACCAGCGGGTGAACAGGCCGGCCGCTCGGGCCAGCCACCGGGGTCGGTCGACCCGCCTCAGCCTGGGCGGGCGATCGCGGACGGGGTTCGGCTCTCGACCAGAGGTGGCACGAGATCGCAGCGTGGCCCGGCGCCGAGGTGCGACTGCCGGTCCAGCGGTCGGACCAGCCCTGACCCGGGTGTCGGTCCATTGTCGACACGAACGGCGTCCTGGTCGGTGGGTGCGACGGGCTGGCCAGGAAGCACACCCCGCGCGGCCACCGGTACCGGGCGTGCGGCGAGGTGCCCCGTCGGGGCCGCGGCACGGGCGGGGCCGTCGGCGGAATTCGGCGGTGGCGCGGCCGGGGTCGGCGGTGCCGTGGCGCGTACGGATGCCACTGCCGGAACCACCGGTGACGTCGGAGCTGTCAGTACGGGAGCCGGCTGGGTCACCGGCGGGGCGGCTGGCCCGAGCACCGGGGGAACGGGCAGTGCGGGTGTCGCCGCCGGAACGATCACCGGGCCGGGAACCGGCGGTAGAACGGCATCGACGACACGGAGGAGCGCCATGACGACGGGCCTGATCGGCACCGTGCGCACGATGTCGACGACGTACGGCAGGGGAGCGGTGACCAAGCCGACCACGGGCGGACCGGGCGGCGGACGCACCGCCGACGGATCGGGGGTGGCGGTGGTCGGCCGTCGCGGCGGATCGGCGGCCGGTCGCGACAGGTCCACCCGGTGAGCCGAACGATGAGCGGCGCGGGTCACGGAGGCCGGGCGGAGTCTTTCGCGCTCCGCCGTGCCGGCTGAGACGGGTGCGCCGAGCCTCGACGCACCCGCCGACCGTCGGGGCTCCGTCGAGGGGGGACCCTCGCGGGGGGCGGCCACCGAGTCGGTGGGTACCGCCAGCGGGGCACGGGGCCTGTCATGGCGGCGGTCGTCGGCAGCCGGGGCCCGTTGACGATCCTGGTCGGGGCGCTCGGCGACAGTCAGCCGCGCGACCGACCCGACCAGACCGCCGATCCTGCGATGGGGCTCGTCGCCGGACCCGCTACGCATCCCGTCGGCGGCGGCCGGCCCCTGAAACAGGGTGGCCACGACGAAACCGGCCCCGACGGCGGCCGCGATCAGCGCCAACCGCCGGGCGAGCCTGCGCAACCGGCCGGCCGCAAGCGGCGCGGACCGGTCCGGCGCAGACGCCGACGCGGTTCCGCTGACGGGACTTCGCACGCGGGCACGACCCCTTCCCTCTGGGTTGCTGACCCATGGTAGCGACGCGCTCACGTAGCCGCATCCGGTGGATGCGCGCTCGCCGGCAGGATGGCGGCAGCACTACGTCTGACCTGGAGGTCGGCGGCCGCCGCCCGGCTGGTCCGTGATCGGCGAACGTCCCGGAACGGGAAAGGCCGCCTACGCGGGTGGCGGCGCGGTCGACTCCCGGATCCGCAGCGACGGGCTGATGACGACCCGGTGGGTGGGGCGGTCGGGGTCGGCGAGCCGGTCGGCGACGAGACGCACTGCGGCTCGTCCGATCGAGCGTCGCGGCGGTCGGACCGCTGTCAGCGGCGGGCTGAAGAGCCCGGCGACCTCGTCGTCGTACGCCACTATCGAGAGGTCGCCGGGTACGGACAGGTGCCGTTCCTCGCAGTGCTGCACCAGCGCGATCGCCTCGGCGTCGGCGTGCACCAGCAGCGCCGTCGTCCCGGTCGCCTGGCACTGGTCGAGGATGCCGTTGAGCACGCTGTCCCGCTCGGGCGACCGCGCGTCGGGCACCACAGCCACGACCGTCGCATCCGAGTCGAGGCCGCACTCGGAGGTGGCGTCGAGCCAGCCGCGCCGTACGTGCTGGCTGGTGGGGCTGTTGGCGTCGAGCACCAGGCCGACCTTGCGGTGTCCGAGCGAGGTGAGGTGGCGTACCGCCATGGCCGCACCGAGCGCGTGGTCGGTGACCACCGACTCCATGACAGCGTGGTGGCTGCCTACCGTGGCGGTGCGTTCCAGCAGGACGACCGGGACGCCGACCTGGTCGAGCCACTCGACGGTGCGCTCGGCGGTCGGTGTGTCCATGCTCGGCGCGATGATCAGCGCGTCGACGCCCATCCGCCCCACCATGCGGGCCAGTTGCGGCTGGTCGTCCTCACTGTCGTAGGAGGAGCCGCGCAGAACCACACGCATGTCCAACTCGCGGGCGGCCCCCTCGACGCCGCGCGCCACGTCCGGCCAGTAGTAGTCCAAGGAGGGCACGAGCATGCCGAGGGCGCGCCCGACCAGCGGGTCCCGACCAGCGGCGGGTGGCTCGTCGGCTGCCGGGACGTCGTCCGGCAGGATCAGGGCGACCCCACCGTGGACCCGGCGAACCAACCCTTCGGCGGCGAGTTCCGCGATGTCGCGCCGGATGGTGACCGGCGCGGCACCCAGCACATGGGACAGGTCAGAGATGCGCATCGAGCCGTCGCGTTGCAGGGCTGCCAACAGTTGCTGGCGGCGGGCGACCTGAAGCGGCCCTCGGGGGGCCTCCGCCGTGGCGACGACGGGGCTGTCCTTGGTCATGGGGGACCTCCGAGGAACGCTTCGTGCGGCGGAAACTCTTGCAGGGTGCGGACGACCTCGCCGGCCCGGCCGAACGCGGTGGCGTCGATCGCGAGCCGGATCGGCTGATCTCCCCCATCCGACGATGAGCATAGGAGTCGTGCTCCGCCGGATCGGTCATGACTCCTTCGGCAGTGGAGCAGCTATGAACGATTGTGAGCGTATCAGAGCACTTGGCGCGTCACGGCGGTGTTGTGCGCCTTCTTGATCGAGTGTGTTCACATCGGTTTGGGAACGGCATTGACTTGCTCCTTTGTGAGCGTTTTACTTCGGAAACCCTGCGGATGCCTGCACGTCACATTCATGGGCAACGCCCCGCTCGCCACAGTCGACGGAGACGGATCGATGCGACAGGACCACGGATGACGTTCAGGACGACCGGCCGGGTGGCACCGGCGACGGACTCGGATGTCGCTACCGCCGCGACCTGGAGCCGCGATGACTGGTTGGCCCTCGCCGACCGGATCCTCGCCGCCGCCCGACCGTTCGCGTCTCCCGGGCACGCCCTCGTCACCTTCCCCGGGCCGGAGGGCGGCTACGGGCGGGCCGTCGACGGACTGGAGGGTTTCGCCCGCACCTTCCTACTGGCCGGGTTCCGCATCGCGGGTGCCCGAGGGGTGGGCGTGGACGAGCTCGTGGACCGGTACGCGGCAGGCATCACCGCCGGCACCGACCCAAGCTCCGCGGACCGTTGGGTGCGCTTGGACGAGCACCCCCAGGCCAAGGTGGAGGCCGCCTCCATCGCGCTGGTCCTGGACATGACCCGCCCGTGGATCTGGGATCGACTGCCATCCGTGGTGCGCCAGCGGGTGGTGGACTACCTGCGCCCGGCAGTTGGCGACGACACGTACCCACGGATCAACTGGGTCTGGTTCCGGCTGGTCGTACAGACGTTTCTGCGTTCGGTGGGCGGGCCGCACTCGCTCGACGAGATGGCCGAGGACCTGCGCTCGCACGACGGCTTCGCCCGCCGGGACGGCTGGATGTCCGACGGGCCGGACCGCGCCTACGACCACTACGTGGGCTGGGCCCTGCACCTCTACCCGACGCTGTGGGCGCGGATGGCCGGCGCCGCTGACCTGGCCGAGCAGCGCCGCGAGCGGGACCTGGCCGGCCTCGACCGCTTTCTGAGCGACGCGGTCGCGCTCGTGGGCGCGGACGGATCACCGTTGATTCAGGGGCGGAGCCTGACCTACCGCTTCGCCGCGGCGGCGCCGTTCTGGGTTGGCGCCATCGCCGGTGTGCCATCGGTCAGCCTCGGCCGGTTGCGCGGCGCGGCCACCCGCATCGTGCGTCACTTCGTGGCCAACGGCGCCCTGGATCAACGAGGCCTGCTCACCCTCGGCTGGCACGGGCCGTGGCCGCGACTCGCGCAGTCGTACTCCGGGCCGGGCTCGCCGTACTGGGCCAGCAAGGGCCTGCTCGGCATCGCGCTACCCGCCGACCATCCGATCTGGACGGGTCCCGAGGAGCCGTTGCCGGTCGAGGAGCGGGACGCGGTGCGGGCGATACACGCGCCAGGCTGGCTGATCTCTGGCACCCGTGCCGACGGCATCGTCCGCGTCGTCAACCACGGCACCGACCACGCCGTCGAGGGTGCCACCGTCTCAGATTCCCCGCTCTACGCCCGACTGGGCTACTCCACCGCCACCACCCCGGTCCTCGACGACAGCGGCTGGGACGGTCCGCTCGACCAGTCCGTCACTCTCGTCGACGACGCGGGCCGGGTCACCCACCGCGCCGGCATGCGCCTGCTGACCGTTCGCGTCGGCAGCGACGGCGTGGGCGTGGCCGGGTCACGTGCCCTCGCCCACTGGGTCGACCCGGATCCCGGTCAGCGCGATCACGGCGGCGGCCGGGTGGGCAGGTCCCGACCGGCCGGGCACCTCACTGTGTACTCGCTGGTCCGCGGCCCCTGGGAACTACGTCTGACCCGTGTCGACGGCCTCGCCGACGGCGTCGAGGCGGCTGCGCTCAGGCTACGGATCGGCGGTTGGGCCATCGCCGGGAATGCGACGGCCACCGCCGGCGGCGGTGTGGCGGTCGTGACCGGGGTCGACCTGACCAGCCGGCTCGAAAGCCTGCACGGCGGCGGAACGGCCGGCGTCACCGCCGTTGCGCACGGCGGGCCCCTGGCCGGCGGGCTGGTCGTGCCCTGGCTGGACCACCCCGTCCGGCCGGGCGCGTGGGCCGCCACCTTCACCGAGTTGTCCAGGGTGCCGGTGGCCACGGCCGAGCAGGCATGCCAGGTCGCGGTCGACGAGGACGTCGACGGCCTTCACCTGGCGGTCGACTGGCCCGACGGGATCAGCACGGCGACACGTCTGGACACCGAGCATGCCAGGCCCACCCAGGCGTCCTGGTAGCAGTGCGGGCCCGTCCGGGCCCCTTGACCTGAAGGAGAAAGGGATGAAGCGTGCGATACCGGCCGTCATCAGCGCTGCGACGGCCCTGACGCTTGTTCTCGCCGGTTGCGGCGGCGGAGACGAGCCAGTCGACCCCAACGCCCCGGTGACGATCAGCCTGGCCGGCTGGAGCCTGTCGTCCACGCCGGAGTTCAAGACGCTCGCCGACGGCTTCAAGGCGACCCACCCGAGCGTGACTGTGGAGCTCAAGGAGTACGCCCCAGGCAACGACTACGACACCCAGATGATCACGGACCTGGCCGCCGGCACCGCCCCGGACGTCTACGTCATGAAGAACCTCAAGAACTTCTACACGTACCAGAGCGGTGGTCAGCTGCTCGACGTCTCCGACGCCACCTCCGGTCTCGGCTCGAGCCCGGCGCTCGCGTCGTACCAGGTCGATGGCAAGGCGTACGCGGTGCCGTACCGGCAGGACTCGTGGGTGCTGTTCTACAACAAGGACCTGTTCGCGAAGGCGAAGGTGGCGCCGCCGGACGGCAGCTGGACCTGGGACGACTACACCGACGCGACGAAGCGACTGCACACCGGGCTGAAGGGGGCCGGTTCGAACGCGACCGGCGCGTACCAGCACACCTTCCAGTCGACAGTGCAGGGATTCGCGCTCGCCCAGACCCCCAACGCGGACCTGCTCTCCGGGGACTTCGGCTATCTGAAGCCGTACTACGAGCGGTCACTCGACCTGCAGGCGGCCGGCGCGCAGCCGAGCTTCGGCACCGCGAAGACCAACAAGCTCACCTACCAGGCGCAGTTCGGCAAGCAGCAGTCGGCGATGCTGCTGATGGGCACCTGGTACGTGGCCACGCTGCTCAACCAGCGACAGAGCGGTGACGCCGACACGTTCCAGTGGGGGATCGCCCCGGCGCCGCAGTTCGACAAGTCCACCACCGGCACCTCCGCCACACCTGTCACCTTCGGTGACCCGACCGGCCTGGGGATCAACCCGAAGATCAGCAAGTCCAAGACCGCCGCGGCCAAGGACTTCCTGAAGTACGCGGCCGGCCCGGAGGCCGGCAAGGCGCTGGCCGGGATCGGCATCACCCCGGCCCAGGTCACCGACGCGGTCACCGCGTCGCTGTTCGGGCTGAACGGCGTACCGCAGGACGACCTGTCGAAGTTCGCCTACTCCAAGCACACCATCAAGCCGGAGAACCCCGTGTCGAAGCACACCGCCGGCCTGCAGAACCTCCTCAACGAGACGCACTCGGCGATCCTCTCCGACAGCAAGGGCGTCGACGCGGAGCTGAACAAGGCGCGGGACCGCGCCAAGAACGAAGTCCTCAACCAGTGAGCCGATGGCGGGCCCGGCGCGCCTGCGCCGCACGCCGGTCCCGCCCCCAGGCCGAACGCTTCCGGAGACTCCCTATGGCAACCTTGCCGCGCACGAGACCCAGGAACCGGCGGCTGGTGTCGCGCAACACGGTCGCCGGCTGGTCGTTCATCCTTCCCAACTTCATCGGCTTCGCCGCGCTCACCCTGGTACCCGTCGTCGTGCTGTTCTACGTGGCCTTCACGAACTGGAACGTCTTCGGGGTGGCCGAGTGGACCGGCACCGCCAACTTCCGGCGGATGTGGGACGACTCGAGCTTCTGGACCGCACTGCGCAACACCGTCTACTACGCCGTCTTCCACATTCCGCTGACCCTCGTGGCAGCACTCGGGCTGGCGCTGCTGCTCAACCGCAAACTGCGCGGTGTGCGGTTCTTCCGAACCATCGCCTTCTTCCCCTACATCACCTCGATCGTGGCGATCGCGGTCGTCTGGAACCAGCTGTTCAGCCCGGAGTACGGCCCGATCAACGCTCTTCTCGGTGCCGTCGGCGTGGACGATCCGCCGGGCTGGACCGCGTCGGCGACCTGGTCGATGCCGGCGGTCATCATCGTCGGCACCTGGCGCTACATGGGCTACTACATGCTGCTGTTCCTGGCCGGCCTGCAGACCATCCCGGCCCAGCTCTACGAGGCGGCCGAGACCGACGGCGCCTCACCGTGGCAGCGGTTCGTGCACGTGACCCTCCCCGGGTTACGAACCACGACCTTCTTCGTCACGGTGCTGCTCACCATCGAGAGCTTCAAGGTCTTCGACCTCATCCTCGTGATGACCGGCGGCGGACCGGGCCAGTCGACACTCGTGCTCTCGCAGTACATCTACCAGAAGGGCTTCGAGGAGAACCAGTTCGGCTACGCCTCGGCGGTCTCCGTCGTCCTGTTCGCCATCTGCTTCGGCATCACGGTCATCCAGTTCATGGTCAACAAGCGGAGGAACAGCTGATGACCGCTACCGACCTCTCCCTGCCCGCCCCGGCCGTCGCCGCGCCCGGCAATCGCCGCGCGCCCCGCCGACCGGTCCGCTCCCTGGGCGGGCGGCTCCTCGGGTACGCCGCTCTCGTGCTCGCGGCGGCCGGGCTGCTGCTGCCGTTCTTCTGGATGGTGGTGGCGTCGTTGAAGACCAACAATGACGTCTTCACCATCCCGATCACGTGGCTCCCCGATCCCGTGGTGTGGCGGAACTACGTCGACATCTGGCAGCGCTCGGACATGACGACGTGGCTGTGGAACACCCTGCTGTTGTCGGTGATCGTCACCTTCCTGCAGGTGTTCACCGGCAGCTTCGCGGCCTACGGCTTCGCCCGCGTCCGCTTCCCCGGCCGCAACCTGCTCTTTCTGGCGTACGTCGGGACGATCGCGGTGCCCTGGCAGTCGTACATGATCCCGCAGTTCATTCTCATGTCGAAGCTGCACCTGTCGAACACGCTGTGGTCGATCGTCGCGATACAGGCGTTCGGCGCGATCGGCGTGTTCCTGATGAAGCAGTTCTACGAGACGATCCCCGAGGAGCTCAGCGAAGCGGCGCGGGTCGACGGGCTCAGCGAGTACGGCATCTACCGACGGATCATCCTGCCGTTGTCCCGGCCGGCGCTTGCCAGTCTGGCCCTGCTGATGTTCACGACCACCTGGAACGACTACCTCGGCCCGCTCGTCTACCTGCGCAGTCCGGAGCTGCGCACCATCCAGTTGGGGCTGAACACCTTCATCTCCCAGTACAACGCCGAGTACGCGCTGATCATGACGGGCTCGGTGCTGTCAGTGCTGCCCGTCGCTGTCATCTTCCTGCTCGGCCAGCGCTACTTCATCGAGGGCGTCGCCTCGACCGGACTGAAGGGTTGAGGCCCATGCGTTCGCGCCACAACACCATCACCGCCGTCTTCGACGGGTTCTACATCGCGCTCGCCACCAACCTGCTGCTGGTGCTCGGTTGCCTGCCACTGGTGACGCTCGCGTTCACCACCGACGCGGCGCGGTCCTGGCCTCTGTACGCGCTGACCGCTCCGCTCTGCGCGCCAGGGCTCTGTGCGGCCTTCGCTGTCATGTCCGCCTACTCGGCCGGCGACACCGGCGGCGTGCTGCGCACCTACTGCCGCGCCTGGCGAGCCACCGCCCGGCCGGCGATGCTCTGGACGGCGGCGGCCATGGCTGCCCTGGTCGTGCTCGCCGTCGACGCCCGCGCCGCGTGGGGCCACCGGGTCGGGGCACTCGCCCTGCCGGTCCTCGCGACCCTGATCGTCCTCACCGTCGCGACCACGCTGCTCGGGCTGGTGACCCTCGCCGACCGACCCACCGCGCGGTTGCGTGAGGTGGCCCGCGCCTGCGTGTACCTGGCGGTGCGCCGCTGGTACCTCACCGCAGTGTCACTGCTCGTCCTCGTGCTGCTCGCCCAGATCCTGGCGGCCCGCCCCGCGATCGCGCTCGGCCTCGCCGCCGCGCCACTGCTCTACGTGGTCTGGGCCAACAGCCGCTTCACACTGCGCGCCGCCCTCGACCCACCGACGACCGCACCCCAGACCACCTGAGCACCAGGTTCCGGCCACCGAGCCGACCCACCGACGACACACCTGCCCGGCACCGGACCGGACCCACGAGGGAGACCAGCATCCATGACGGCGACCGACGTCCGTCCCAACTCCGACGCAGCAGCCACGGCGGCCGCGGTGGCCGCCGCGATACGTACCGTCGACTCGAACATCGCCACCTTCGGCGACCGGTACCCCGCGGACACCACCGACGCCAACCGCTACCCGCTCCGGCCACCGAGCGCAGGCCAGCCCGAGGGCGCCAACGTCGGCTGGACCACGAGCTTCTGGCCCGGCATGCTCTGGCTGGCACACGACCTGACCGGCGACGAGCGCCACCTGCGGGCGGCGCTCTCCCACGTGGACAGCTTCGCGGCCCGGATGACCCACGGCATCGACCTGGACACCCACGACCTCGGGTTCCTCTACACCCTCGCCTGCGTCACCCCGGCCCGCCGTACCGGCGATCCACAGGCCCGAGACGCGGCCCTCGCCGCCGCCGACCACCTGATGACGCGCGTCCTCGAACCGGCCGGAATCATCCAGGCCTGGGGCGACCTGAACGACCCCCGGCAACGCGGGCGCACGATCATCGACAGCCTCATGAACACGCCGCTGCTCTTCTGGGCCAGCCAGAGCACCGGCGACGACCGCTACGCCGCCGCGGCCCGCCGGCACACCGCTCAGCTGCGCCAGCACATCCTGCGTCCGGACGGCACCACCTTCCACACCTTCTACTGGGACCCGGCCAGCGGCGCGCCGCTACGCGGCGAGACCGAGCAGGGCCACTCCGACCACTCCTGCTGGGCACGTGGGCAGGCATGGGGCATCTACGGGTTCAGCCTCAACCACCGGCACATCGGCGACCCCGCGCTGCTCGCGGCCGCGAGGACCTGCGCCGACCGCTTCCTCGCTCACCTGCCTGACGACCACGTCGCGTACTGGGATCTGGAGTTCGGCGATGGCAGCGGCCAGGAGCGGGACAGCTCGGCCGCGGCCATCGCCGTCTGCGGCCTGATCGAACTGGCGGACGGCCTCACCGACGACACGGCCAGCGCCGACCGGTACCGGAAAGCCGCCGCCGAGATCCTGCGCTCGCTCATCGGCCACTACTCCACCGGCGGCCACCCGGCCTCGAACGCGCTGATCCTGCACGGCGTCTACGACAAACCCAAGAGCGTCGGCGTCGACGAGGGAACCCTGTGGGGCGACTACTTCTACCTGGAAGCCCTCACCCGCGCCACGATTCCCGGCTGGACCAGCCCTTGGTGACCACCGCGCACCGACCCGCTCCGCCCCGCATTCCGAAAGGTGATCATGGACTACCGCTACCACTGTTCCATTCCCGCCGTCGACGGCCGGAACACGTTGCCCTTCAATCCCTGCCGGCTGTTGGACTTCACACTGCTGCGGCTGTCGGCCGGCGAATCCTGGACGGGCGAGTCCGGTGACCGGGAGATCCTGGCCGTCATCCTCGGTGGCACGGCCAGCTTCACCGTCGCCGGCCACCACTTCCCGCAGGTCGGCAAGCGTCCGGACGTCTTCTCCGGCAAGCCGCACTCGGTCTACATCCCGGCCGGCGCCTCGGTGACCGTCGAGGCGGTCACCGCCGTGGAGATAGCCCTACCCAGCGCACCCAGCGAACTGGCCACAGACCCCTATGTCATCGCGCCGGAGCAGGTCGTGGGCGGCCGCTGGGGAGCGGCCAACTTCGGCCGTACCTACCACCAGATCCTCACCGAGATCTCCCAGCCGGAGCTGCCGGCCCGCCGGCTCATCGTCGGCGAGACCTACACACCCTCGGGCAACTGGAGCACCTACCCGCCGCACCGGCACAAGGTCGACGACCTGCCCGCCGAGGCAGCACACGAGGAGATGTACTACTACCGCGTCAACCCGGCGAACGGGTTCGGCATCAGCCGGGTCTACACCGACGACGGGTACGAGGAGAACGTCACCATCCGTGACCATGTGATGCAGATGATGCCCGAGGGGTACCACACAGTGGTCAGCGCACCCGGCTACACCACCTATTTCCTGTGGTTCCTGGCCGGCACACAACGCACCCAGGGTGCTCGCGAGGACACCGACCTCGCCTGGGTGGGTCAGACCGTACCGACCCTGCGGGGCCTGGGCCTGTAGCCACGTTGGTGGGACCCATCGCAACGAGGTAGCGGACAGCTCCTCCATGGCCCTATTCTACTAGGCAACTAGTAGAATGGGGTGGCGAGGTGATTGAGTTTCACCTGGACGCGCGGTCCGGAGTAGCGCCGTACATGCAGCTCATCCGACAGGTACGGCACGCGCTCCGGCTCGGGGTCCTGAATGAGGGCGACAAGCTGCCCACCGTCAAGGAGGTGGTGGCCCGGGTCGCCATCAACCCGAACACGGTGTCCAAGGCGTACCGCGAGTTGGAGTACGAGGGCCTGGTCACGGCCCGGCCCGGGCTGGGCACGTTCGTCACCCGCACGCTGGTCGGCGACTCGCTGAGCAAGCACGAGCCGCTGCGGCAGGGCCTGGCCCGCTGGCTGACCGAGGCACGGGAGGCGGGCCTGGACGACGAGAGCATCGAGGCGCTCTTCCTCAGCAGCTTTCGGGCATTTTCGGAGGCCCGAGGATGACTAGCGCCCTGATCGCGGACGGCCTGACCAAGCGGTACGGGCGGCGCTCCGCACTGAAGGACTGCACTCTGGACATCCCGGCCGGCCACGTCGTGGGCCTGGTCGGGCCGAACGGCGCCGGTAAGTCCACGCTGCTGCAACTGGCCTGTGGGCTGCTCGATCCGACCGCGGGGCGGATCGAGGTGCTCGGCGCGCGGCCGGTCAGCGGGTCGCCGCAGGTCGGGTTCGTCGCGCAGGACACCCCGGTCTACGCCGGCCTGACCGTCGCCGACCACCTGCGGATGGGCGCGCACCTCAACCCGTCCTGGGACGCCGCGCTCGCCGAGCGGCGCATCGCCCAGGTCGGCCTGGACCCGAAACAGAAGGCGGGCAAGCTCTCCGGCGGCCAGCGCGCCCAACTGGCCCTGACCGTCGCCGCGGCGAAGCGGCCCAATCTCCTGCTGCTCGACGAGCCGGTGGCGGCCCTCGACCCGCTCGCCCGGCGCAATTTCCTGCAGGGGCTGATGGAGCTGACCGCCGAGCAGGGCATGAGCATCGTGATGTCCTCGCACCTGGTCGCCGACCTGGAACGGGTCTGCGACCACCTGATCGTGCTTGTCGCCTCCCGGGTGCGGGTGGCCGGCGACGTGGACGACCTGCTCGCCACCCACCACCGCCTGGTCGGGCGGCGGCGCGACACCGCCGAGTTGGGCGCCGGGCGAGCCCTGGTCGAGCAGAGTCACACCGAGGTGCAGTCGACACTGGTGGTGCGCAGCACCGCGCCGATCGTCGACCCGTCCTGGCAGGTCGACCGGCTGGACCTGGAGGACATCGTGCTGGCGTACATGAGCGGCGCCACCAACGACGGTACGGGTCGGGTTCTGGAGGGGCAGCGATGATCTGGATGACCTGGCGGCAGTTCCGCACCCCGGCCCTGGCCACCGGCACCCTGTTGCTGGCGCTCCTGGGCGCTCTGGCGCTGACCTGGTCGGAGGTGACCGAGCTGGCCACGCAGACCGGATACACCGGCTGCCAGGGCGACGCCTGCCGTGCCGCCGGCGAGGCGTTCCTCCAGGCGCTGCAACCGGGATGGGCGAGTGAGTTCCACATCGCCGCCATCGGGGCCCTCTACCTGCTGCCTGCCCTGGTGGGCATCTTCTGGGGCGCGCCGCTGGTGGCCCGGGAGTTGGAGTCCGGCACGTACCGCATGGTCTTCAGCCAATCCGTCAGCCGCGGGCGTTGGCTGCTGGTCAAACTGGCGATCGGCGTCGGTGCCGCCGCGCTCGGTGCCGGCCTGCTCAGCCTGGTGCTGACCGAGTGGGCGCAGCCGATCGACGGGGCCTCGGCGGACCGGATGAACCCGCTGGTGTTCGCAGCCCGGGGGATCGTCCCGGTTGGCTACGCGACGCTGGCCTTCGTGGTGGGTGTCGCCACCGGGCTGCTGCTGCGGCGGACCCTGGGCGCGATGGCGGTGACCCTGCTGGTGGTGGTCAGCCTCCAGATCGCCGCGCCGTTCGTGGTGCGCCCCTGGCTGGCCCAGCCGATCACCACGGTCACCCCTCTGACGTTCGACGGCGACTTCGGGATCTCGATGAGCTCCGACACTGGGCAGATGACTGTCCACGTCGAGCCCGACCGTAGGGGTGACTGGGTCGTGTCGAGCACCACGATCACCTCGACCGGAGCGGAGTTCACCGGTCCGGCCGACATGACCCGGTGCGGACCGAGGGCGCTCGGCGGGCGCGAGGCGTGCCAGAGGTGGCTGGGCGAGCAGAACCTCAGCCTGAAGGTGAGCTACGTGCCCGCCTCGAAGTTCTGGGGCCTGCAATGGCGGGAGTTCGGCGTGCTGATCGCGTTGACCGCCGTGCTGTCCCTGTTCTCCCTCTGGTGGGTCCGCCGCCGACTCGTCTGACGGCAGAGCCGGTGGGGGGCGGGCCGAGCGCCTGGCCCCCACCGGTCTGGTTGTCCCAGCGGGAAGTGTCAGAAGCTGCTGACCAGCTTCACGAACGCCTCGTCGATCTTGGCGGGGTCGGTGGCGTCGTAGGCCTTGCCCGACGACGCCTTGGCGATCCGGTCCAGGGTGGCGAAGTCCGACTCCCGGTCGAGGGCGATGCAGAACACCTTTACCGGACGCCGCGGGTCCAGGGCGACCTCGGCGAGCAACCGGGCCAGGTCGTTGTCCTTGCTGTACTCGTTCTTGCCGTCGGTCAGCACCACGATCGCGTTGATCCGCTGCGGGTCGTACCGGTCGAGCAGTTCTCGGTGTGCGGCCCGGATCGTCGCGTAGAGCGCGGTATCGCCAGCGACCTGCAGGCCGGCGATCTTGCTGTTGATCCGCTTCTGGTCGAACCCGCCGAGCGGAACCTCCTCCCGGTAGGGGCTCTTCGGCCGCTGCTGCGTCTCCGAGGAGAACGACCAGAGACCCACCCGGTCCTCGGTGTTGAGCAGCGCGAGGCCCTTGCTCGCTGCCGTCGCGGCCACCTGGAAACGGGTACGGGTGCCGACCTTCGCCAGCATGGACCCCGAGGTGTCCAGGGTGATCAGGATGTTGGCCTTCTTGCGGAGCGTGCGCCAGCCGTCCAGCATCGCGCTGACCACCTGCGGTTCTGGTGGCTCGAAGTAGTTCAGCCCGCCGGTGGGCTCGGCGCCGACACTGGCGAGCAGCTCCGCCGAGGCGCGACGCTCGTGGTCCCGGAAACCGAGGCGGGCGAAGCTCTCCTGCTGGGCGTCCTCGGTCAGGAACGTCCGGAAGTCGGCCGCTGCCGCGCGCTGCCGATTGTCGGCGGAGGGCAGCACCACGAAGGGGTGGTCGAGGTTGAACGTGCCCTCCTTGGGATGGACGGCGACCAGCGGGACGTTCGGCCGGCGGCCCCGCTCCTGCCCTTCCTGCCGAGGGCTCAGCGCGCCCGTGTTGTAGAGGTCCACCAACTCCTCCTGCAGAACGATGGCACTCATGTCCTCGGTGCTGCCCGCGCCGCCGGTCAGGTCCGCCTCGGCGAGGCTGCGCAGCAGGTCCACCGAATCGTCGCTGTAGTGCGACACGTTGGCCTCGATCCGGCGGACGAACTGGGTCACCGCCGGGTCGGCCAGGTCGGACTCGGTCAGGTCATTGGCCCGTCGCACTGCCGCGTAGTAGGTGGCGATGGTCGCCGCCAGCCCGGAGGTGGACAGGTTCGGGTTGTCCTTGCCGAAGGTGAACCGACCCCACTCCGGCTTGCCGAAGTCCGCCCACCCGTCCCGCCCGGACAGGCCCAGGATCTCACCCCAGCCCAGCGCCCCCCGCTTGCCTACCAGCTCGGCCTTCGGCTGTGGCATGGCGATCACCAACGGGCTGTTGGCGATCGACGGGTAGTCGTCCGGAGTCTGCAACTCCCGCCCGGCGGCCTCGTCGAGCAGCCGGAGCTGGCCGGTCCACAGGCTCGACGTCGGCAGCCAGACCTGTGGTTGCGGCAGGCCGGTGTTTGCCCAGTCGGTGGCCAGCGCCTCGGTGGCCTTGCCCGAGTTCAACGCGCTGACGTGCACCTGGGCGCAGCCACCGTCCTTGATCGACCGCTCGCTCACGTTGTATCGCTCGGCCAGGTCGACCAGCAGAGCCGCCTTCTCCGTCGAGGAATTGACCTGGAGGATGGTCGCACAGTCGTTGCCCGCTTCGCGCTGTCGAACGAACACGAACGCCCCGGCGATGACCACCAGCCCGGCGGTGACGGCGGCGGTGTACGGCAACCACTGCCGCGTACGCGTAGCGGATGGGGCCATCGGGACGTCCTCCTCGGCGGGCGGCTGGTGGCAGTCAACCTATCGATGCGGCGCCAGTCGGCGACCCCGCCCCCGGCGTGCCGGTCACCAGCGGTCGGACCGCCTCCCGAGGGCCGTCGCGACCAGCAGTCGAACCAGGTAGACCACGACGAAGGCGACAGCACCGACAGCGGCGGCCGGGCCGACAGCGCTCGACGCCACGTAGCCGGCGGCGGCACCAACAGAAGCGAGGAAGAGCGCTGTCGAGATGCCCCAGGCGTCAAGGGCCTCACGACGCAACCGCCGCAACCCGCCGCCGCCTCCAGCACCAACGCCCGGCTCCGTCGCCGGCAGGTGCGCCGGCTGGGTTTGCACCGGCAGGTGCGCCGGCTGGACCGGTCGGGCCTGGGTCGGCACCGTCGGCCGGGCCGGCACCTGCGGCTGCGTAGCGCCCGGTTGCGGTGCCGTCGGCGTGAGCTGGGGGAGCGGTTGGTCGGGAGTCGGCGCGCCCGCCGTCTCGTTGCCGACCTCGAGCAGGCTCTCCCGACGTAGCGGCTCGGTGACCCTGCCGTCCTGCCGAAGCAGCCGCACCAACACCCGCTCGGCGGCCGGCCGGTCCGCCGGATCCTTGGCCAGGCACTCCCGGATCAGCTCGTCCAGAACGGGAGGCATCGCCGGCAGGTCGGGCGGATCGTTCAGCACCCGGTGCATCACGGCGAAGAGCGAGTCGTTGCCGAAAGGCGGCCGACCACCGGCGGCGAAGGCGACAGTGGCCGCCCAGGCGAAGACGTCGCAGGGTGGACCGATCGGGTCGTTGCGGAACCGCTCCGGCGCCATGTACGCGGTGGTCCCCATGACCCGGCTCGACGCCGTCTCCGTGTTGCCCAACGCCCGGGCGATACCGAAGTCGATCACCCGAGGACCGTCCTCGCCCAGCACCACGTTGTCCGGCTTCAGATCGCAGTGCACCACCCCGGCACTGTGGATCGCCGCGAGCGCCGTGACGGTGCCGACCGCGAGCCGGTGCAGGGCGTTACCCGTCACCGGACCACGTTCGCGGACGTGCCGGTGCAGGGTCAGGCCCTCGATGAACTCACTGACCACGTACGGCCGCTCGCCGTCCACCTCCGCGAAGAGCACCTGCGCGGTGCAGAACGGGGCGACCCGGCGGGCGGCGGCGATCTCCTTGACGAACTGCGACCGCGCCCGTGGATCACTCAGATCGACGTTGACCATCTTGACCGCGACCCGGTCACCGGCGTCGTCCTCGCCGAGATAGACGACCCCCTGCCCACCCGCGCCCAACCGCCCGACCAGGCGATAGGGGCCGGCGGTGACCGGGTCGTGCGTCCACAGTTTCGCCAACCCTGGCACCGGCGGGCCGGCCAGCTCTGACATCCCGACTCCATCAGTGTCGTGCCCGGCCACCGGCGGCGCAGGACACGGCCATCGTGCCATGTCGGCCGCCGACGACCGAGCACGTTCAACAGTGGACGGTTCCGCCACCGCCGAATCACACTGGTCGACGCCCACCCGACCTCGACGCGGCTCTACCGCAGGGGTCGACCTAGATCCTTTGTGTGCCGGCGACTCGGCGGAGGGCCAGATAGGCGACCCCCGCGGCCAGCGCCCAGGGGGGCGGCGACGAGGATCGGATCGAGAGGGTGGTGTACGCGGTCGACCCGCTTGCCGCCCAGCGCCCGGCCGAAGCGCCACGAAATTGGTACCCCTGCCTCTTGCCGGCAAACCGGAGCTGGGTTGAGCGGTGAGTCAGCCCTGCCGGTACCGGAGCGACACCCACCGCAGCTGCTGACCGGTGGCAGAAGTTCGCCCACCGTTCTAGGCTTTCCTCTGGGTCAAGCCACGTGCCCGACACCATCCCGAGTCTCGGGAGGTCCGCACGTGACCCGACGAGCCAGCGACCGCAGCGGCCGTGAAGGCCCACCTGATGTCCATTGACGCAGGTTTGCCGACGGCTGGCGACCCGCCCCGGTCTGAGCACGACGCGACCTCCCCGCACGGGGGGTCGCGACGACGCCCACACCGGACAGCGGAGGAACCCATGACCATCACGTCGACAGGCCGGCCCGCACCGACGAACAGCCTGGCTGACCGCAGCACCACGCCCGAGTCGCCGGCCAGCCACCTCCTCGCCGTGATGGTCGCGCTGCCGACTGGCCATCCGTCCAGGCCCGCCGCCCTCGCCCGGGCCATCGAGGCCTGGCTTCCGTTGGCCCATCACCTCGCCCGGCGCTACAACGGCCGTGGCGAGCCGAACGAGGACCTGAGCCAGACGGCAGCACTGGGATTGATCAACGCGATCGACAGGTTCGACCCTTCTC
Organism: Micromonospora sp. NBC_00821; assembly: GCF_036347035.1. Lineage (NCBI taxonomy): Bacteria > Bacillati > Actinomycetota > Actinomycetes > Micromonosporales > Micromonosporaceae > Micromonospora > Micromonospora sp. NBC_00821. Next base: position 4,746,523 of record NZ_CP108880.1, on the reverse strand, counting down.
GTGGGATCGAATTCGTCAGCTACGCGGTCCCCACCATCGTGGGGGAGATCAAGCGCCACTTCCGCGACCGCACCTGGGACGTCCGTGTTCCCCGGCGGCTGCAGGAGCGGCGGATGGCCATCGGCGAGGCCAACAACAGCCTCACCCAGTTGCTGGGCCGCTCACCGACCGTCGCCGACATCGCCCGACATCTCGACCTCACCGAGGAGGAGATCCTCGAAGGGCTGGAAGGCGCCCGCGCCTACAACGCGGTCTCACTGTCCACCCCGTTCGGCGATGGCACCACGTCCAGGGAACTGGGCGACACTCTCGGCGGCGACGACAACGAACTTGCCCTCGCCGAACTCAGGGTGGCTCTCACGTCGGCGCTGGCGGTCCTTGACGACCGGGAACGGAGGGTCGTCGCACTGCGCTTTCACGGCAACCTGACCCAGCAGGGCATCGCCGAGCAGATCGGGGTGTCACAGATGCACGTGTCCCGGCTGCTGACCCGCGCGCTGGCCAAGCTGAGGATGCAGCTCACCGCCATCCCGTGAGGTGCGGGCCGGTGCCCTGCGGCGGTCGGTGGATCCGGCCGCGCTGGGCCGACGGCGCCCTCGCCGTCCCGAAACGGCGAGGGCGTGACCTCGGCAGCTGGCCCGTCGTCCTAGGTTTCGGGTATGGGCCTGTCATCGTGGTGTCTCGTGGAGGTTGCGGTCTCGATGAGTGATCTGCCGGTTTCGGCCGCCTTCACCCGCAGGATCAGGTAGGCCTCCTCGGCCGTGCTGCGCCGCTGGTGCATGATCATGCCGAGGGCCTGCTGGATCACGGCACGCACGGCGAAGGCCTCGATGAGTCCGCTGACGAGTTCCTCGGTGCCCGGGTCCGCCGACGGTGGGTCCGAGGCTCCGGTGCGGGTGCGCTCCGGGTCGTACACCGTCCAGACCCGGTCGGTCAGCGGGGCCATCGCGTCGGCGTCATGGCCGTAGAGGTTGAGCGCGGCGACTGTCACACCGGCACCGGCGAACAGGGGGATGGACAGCGATGCCCGCAGGCCCAGGTTCAGCGCCGCCTCGCGGAACCCGGGCCAGGTCATGGTTGCCGCGATGTCCGGCACGGCGACGGGCACACCGGCGTCGAGCGCGTCCAGGCACGGCCCGGCCCGGTCGGCGTACTGGGCGCGGTCGACAGCGAACGCGATCTCGCTGCTTATGGCGACCGTCGTCGGCGCGCCGTCGCGCGTCCGGGTGACCGACGCATAGCTCACCGGAGCCACGAGGTCAGCGGTCAGCCGCACGATCCGCTGCAACAGATCATCGATCAACGAGGCGTCACTCGGGGTTTCGGCGAGGCTGACCAGCGCGTCCGCGAGCCAGCCAGTTACTTCCCGGCGGGATCCCGGCGGTGAGTACGGCGGCTTCCTCATAGAAAATCTCCTTCGGCAGTCGATGGTCCAGTGCCCCGACGGGGGCGGCTTACGCATCGTCCGAGTAGCCGGCTGAGCCGAGGGATCCGCAGGAGCCGCCGGACGGGTTTCCTGACATCTGCGTCGGGACAACCATTAACGAGCCGGGTTTCGCTGCAATCCGCAATCCGCGCAGCAAGGTGCGGGTGACCAGCTAGCGTGGATTATCGCTGGCGGCGTTGCCGGCTCCGTGACGGTGGTCTTGACGTCATGGCCTGGGCAAGCTGGGGCGCGGTTCGCGACAAGTGCCCCGGTCAGGCCCGGCCGGTAAGGAAATCCCGTCCGGGGCCGCCCGCCTAGGTGAGGGAGCAGCGGGATGGCTGGCAGTGACAGCGATGCGGGCACCGACGAGCCACGGCCCGTAGCGGTGGACGATCTCGCGGCGAAGCTGAGTGACCTGGCTCGGACGTTGCAGCACGAGGACAGCGTGGAAGCGACCCTGCAGGCGAGTGCCGGCGCAGCGGTGGGCACGGTGCCGGGCGCGGATTACGCCGCCCTGTCCGTGGTGGAACACCGCCGGGAGGTCCACACTCGGGCCGGCACCGCCGACCTGGCGTACGCGGTGGATCGGGTGCAGTACGAAGTCGGTGAGGGCCCGTGCCTGAGCGCGGTGTACGAGCAGCAGACCGTGCACGTGCCGGACATGACGGTCGAGGAGCGGTGGCCCCGGTTCACCCGGCGCGCCGCCGAGCTGGGCGTGTCGAGCATGTTGTCGTTCCAGCTGTACGTGCAGGAGGACAACCTCGGCGCGCTGAACCTGTACTCGTCGCGCACGCACGCCTTCGATGACGACTCGGCGCACGTGGGGCTGCTGTTCGCCGCGCACGCCGCGGTGGCGATGTCCGGCGCGCAGCATCTCGAACAGCTGAATCAGGCGATCTCGGTGCGGGACGTCATCGGGCAGGCGAAGGGCATCCTGATGGAGCGTCACAAGCTGACCGCCGATCAGGCATTCGCTGTCCTGGCGCGGGCCAGTCAGAACACCAACCGGAAACTCGTCGACGTCGCAAGCTCCCTGACGGCGACGGGCCAACTGGCCCAGCGCACGCCCCGGTGAACGCCCCCTCTGTGTCCCTCATGCTTCGGATCGAGACGGCGGGGACAAGCGGTCGGGCACGCCGAGGACACCCAGTAGCCCGGTGATGGCCAAGACCCTGTGCACGGTCGGAGTCAGGTTGCTCAGACGCAGCCGGCATCCTGTCTCGTAGGCGTGTTCTTGGCAGGTGAGCAGGCACCTGATGCCGGCAGAGTCGATGAACCTCACGCCGGCGAAGTCCACCTCTATGTCTCTAATGTCGTGCTCGCGAAGGATGCCCTGCACAACCTGTTCGAAGTGATCGGTAACGCAGCCGTCCAGCTCACCGACGGCGGTGACTCGGGCCCGCGTCGAGGTCTCGATGTGTACGTCGACCCGCAGGAGGCATTGCTCAGTCGGACATTGACCGGGTGAGAAAGGGTGCACGAGGTACCTCCCGCGGAAGCGGCAGTCATGGTCCCTCGCTGCTGAAGGTAGAACTTGTTCGACGGCAACTATAACCTTTGTCGCTCCGCCGTCCACGACGCCGGATCGCCGACACCCGGAGAGGCCTCAACCAACCTCCCTGGACAGCACATCTAGTCCGATGATGGTTGGCGGCGGATGACGAGCAGGGCGATGTCGTCGTTGGGGTGCTCCTCCGCGGTGGTGACCATGATGTGGTCGCACAACGCCTCGGCGGGCCCGGACCGCACGGCGTCGGCGAGGCGCTCGATGCCGGTGTCGATCAGTTCGCTGCGGCGTTCCACCAGTCCGTCGGTGTAGAAGACGAGCGTCGCTCCCGGCGGTAGGTCCAGAACTGTGGTGCGGCGACTGGTGGATGGTCGGCCCACGCCGAGTGGCCGGTCCACCGTCAGGCTGACGAGCTGGGTGGGATGACCGGGTACAGCCAGCAGCGGTGGCAGATGGCCTGCGGAGGAGAGGTGCACCGTTGCCCGGTCGGGCGCGATCAGGGCGTAGACGGCGGTGGTGAGGGTGCCCGCCTCGAAGTGGTGGATCTTGCGGTCGAGAGAGGTCAGCGCCACGGCGGGATCGTCGGAATCGAGGGCATAGGCGCGTAGCGCGCTGCGGATGCGTCCCATGACAACGGCGGATGGCAGCCCGTGGCCGGAGACATCTCCGATGACGGCGCCCAGCCAGCCCGAGGGCAACGTGAACACGTCGTACCAGTCGCCGCCGATGCCCAGGTCATGGCCGGGCACGTACCGGGCGGCCAGGTCCAGGCCGGGAATGTCGGGTAGCCGGCCCGGTAGCAGGCTGTGTTGCAGGGCCAGCGCTGCCTGCCGGTCGAGGACCTGCGCTCGGGCCTGACCTGCGAGGCTGGCACGATCGGCGACGAGCTGCAACAGTTTCACGTCTTCGGAGCCGAAGCGCCGCAGGGCCAGGGAGCCGACGTGTAGTACGCCGATGAGGTTGCCGTTGGCGAGCATGGGCACACCCAGCAGGGCACGTATGCCAGTGGCGAGCAGGATCGGATTGACCACGTCGTCGGGTGTGACGTCATGGATCGTGACCGGCGCGCGTGTCGCCGCCACCCGCCCGGCGAAGCCGCGTCCGACCCGGATGCGGAACCCGCGGCGTACCTCCTCCTCCAGGCCCTTGGCCGCGGTCGCGACGAGCTCGCCGGTGTGGTCGTCCAGCAGGAGGATGGTGGCGGTATCGACCTTGAGCAGATCCCGGACCCGTTCGAGGAGCTCGTCGAGCAGGTCGGCGACGTTCAGCCCCGACAGGGCGGCATCGGTGATCGCCTCGATGCGTCGCAGCCGCTCCTCATTCGTCACCACCTCGGCGTCAGCCACCCAGGCAGCCTAGACGCCGGCACGCCGCCGATGGCACGTCAGGAGCGAGATCAACAGTGTCGTGCCGTCGATGCGGGGTACCTTCCGATGTCACATCGACGCAGTGCCCGACTGGTGAGCCCGTTCCGGAGAGCTATCCTCCCTCGTGCCACCGGTAAGGTCACCGGCTCCACGTCCGACAGGGAGGGGAAGCAGTGGCGAACCCGCCGCTCGACCACCACACTCCCACCGTCGGTAAGCCCCTGCTCTCGACGTCGTTCACCCTCGCCGACCTCAACCGCGTCCGACACGAGGTCGAGGCCGTCAGTCGCCGGTGCGGCCTCGACCACGACGAGATCGAGAACTGGGTCATCGCGGTCAACGAACTGATGATCAACGTGATTCGGCACGGGGGCGGCGAAGGTGACCTACGCCTGCTCCTGAACGGTCAGCTCACCTGTGAAGTCACTGACCAGGGACGGGGCTTCCGCGCCGCTCGCTACGTCCCGTGCGCCGAGCGACCGCCGCTGTCCGACACCGGAGGAATGGGCCTCTGGGTGGTCGGGAACATGGCTGACTACCTCCTTGTCGACAGCGGACCCGCAGGCACCACCATCCGCATCGCGGCACGCACCCGCAGCACTCTCGGATGACAATTCCACGGTCCAATTCGGAGGCATGTGCGGGTGTACCGTCGCCGCATGACGGTGCTCCAGGAGTTTGTCGCCGCTCTCTCCAGCGGCCGGATCCAGGTTGTCGACCTCACCGCTCCGCTCTCGGACCAGACCCCGATCCTCGGTCTGCCCGAGCAGTTCGGCCAGACCTGGCCGTTTCAGCTCAGCGAGATCAGCCGGTACGACGACCGGGGCCCGGCCTGGTACTGGAACAACTTCTCCACCGGCGAGCACACCGGCACCCACTTCGACGCCCCGGTGCACTGGGTCACCGGTCAACAGGGCGCGGACGTGTCGCAGGTCCCGGTGAGTCAGCTGATCGCCCCGGCGGTGGTGATCGACCACGCCGCCGACGCCGCCGACAATCCTGACTTCCTGCTCGAGGTCCACCACGTCAAGGCCTGGGAGGCGCAACACGGCGCCCTGCCCACCGGTGGCTGGCTGCTTTACCGCACCGGCTGGGACGCGTACGGCGACGACCCGGAGCGGTACGCCAACGCCGGGCGCACCCCGGGCATCTCGGTGGAGTGCGCCCGCTGGCTGGCCGAGGAGTCACCGATCCAGGGCGTCGGGGTGGAGACGGTCGGGACCGACGCTGGGGCCGCGCACTCGTTCGACCCGCCGTTCCCGTGCCACTCGTACCTGCTCGGCCAGGACAAGTACGGCCTGACCCAGCTCCGTAACCTGGCGCAGTTGCCGGCGACCGGCGCGGTGGTGATCGCCGGGCCACTGCCGATCGTCTCCGGCTCCGGCAGCCCGTGTCGGGTCCTCGCTCTCGTCGAACGGTAGGCCGGGCCACCGATGCGGGTAGCCGAGGTGGTCGGGCGGGTCCTGTACGCACACGGCGCACGGCACGTCTTCGGGGTGGTCGGCAGTGGCAACTTCCATGTCACTAACGCGCTCGTCGCGGCCGGCGCCCGGTTTGTGGCGGCGGCCCACGAGGGCGGCGCGGCCAGCATGGCCGACGGGTACGCCCGCACCGCCGGGACGGTCGGACTGCTCTCGGTGCACCAGGGCCCAGGCGTCACCAACGCGCTGACCGGCCTCACCGAGGCCGCGAAGAGCCGTACCCCGATGGTGGTCCTGGCCCCGGAGGCGACAGCGCCGCTGTCGAACTTCTTCATCGACCTACCGGCGCTCGCCGCCGCGGTCGGGGCTGACTTCCACCGGGTACGCGCAACGCACGCGGCCGAGGACACGGGCCGGGCGTACCGGGCCGCCGCCCGGGGCGCGACAGTGGTGCTGGGTCTCCCGTTGGAGGTGCAGCAAGCCGTGACCGAACCGTGGTCCGGCCCGGTCCCTACGGTCGCGCCGACCCCGGTCACCGCCCCGCAGGTCGAGCCGTTGCTGGCCGCGCTTCACGCCGCCCGCCGACCGGTCTTCATCGCCGGTCGGGGCGCTCGGTCGGCCCGGGAGCCGCTGACCCGGCTCGCCGACGCGTGCGGCGCGCTGCTCGCGGTCTCGGCCGCCGCGAGGGGACTGTTCGCCGGGAACTCGTGGAACCTCGACGTGGCCGGTGGCTTCGCCACCCCGCTCACCGCCGAGCTGATCGGCGCGGCGGACCTGGTCGTCGCGTGGGGCAGCACGCTGAACATGTGGACGACCCGGCACGGCGAACTGATCCCGCCCTCCGCCGTCGTCGTCCAGGTGGACCACGACCCGGCCGCGTTCGGAGTGCACCGTCCGGTCGACCTGACGGTTGCCGGCGAGGTGACGGCGGTCGCCGAGGCGCTGCTCGCTCGGCTGAGCGTCGGCTCCACCGGGGCCGGGGACGCCACCACCGGCGGATGGCGTACGCCGGAACTGGCCCGACGGATCCGTGACCACTGCCGGTGGCGGACGGTTCCCTACCAGGACGAGGGCGGCGGAGCCCCGGCGACGATCGACCCGAGGACGCTCTCGACCGCCCTGGACGACCTGCTGCCGGCCGACCGGACGGTGGTGGTCGACTCCGGCAACTTCATGGGCTACCCGTCGATGTGGCTCGACGTGCCGGACGTCGCCGGATTCTGCTTCACCCAGGCGTTCCAGTCGGTCGGGCTCGGTCTGGCCAGTGCGCTCGGCGCGGCGGTCGCCCGCCCGGACCGGCTCACCGTCGCCGCGGTCGGCGACGGTGGCTTCGTCATGTCCGCTACCGAACTGGTCACCGCCGTCCGGCTGGCGCTACCCCTGCTCGTGGTGATCTACGACGACGCGGCCTACGGGGCCGAGGTGCACCACTTCGGCCCGGACGGGCACCCGTTGGAGACCGTCACCTTCCCCGAGACCGACCTGGCCGCGATCGCCAGCGGTTACGGCTGCGACGGGCTGACCGTCCGGACCGTCGACGATCTCGAACCGGTACGCCGGTGGCTCGCTGGTCCCCGTACCCGGCCGCTGGTGATCGACGCCAAGGTCAGCGCCGCGCGCGGTTCATGGTGGTTGGAGGAGGCGTTCCGCGGCCACTGAGCCACCACCGCCGTACCCAAGGCCCCAGCGCTCCGGGCGTCAGCCGGGTCGGTGACAGGGCCTCATAGCTGACGTACGTTGGCGCGGTGGCCACTCTCTGGACCCTGGGATGCGACGCCGACGATCCCCAGCGGATCGCCGCCTTCTGGGCGTTGGCCCTCGGCTATGTGAAGGAGGCCGGGTTCGACGAGCCTGACAACGCCTCCATCGTCGACCCGGACGGCAGGGGTCCCGCCATCAGCTTCCTCAAGGTCCCCGAGGGCAAATCCGCCAAGAACCGTGTGCACATCGACATCCGGGTGGCCGGCCCAGGTTCCGGGGACATGGCCGAGCGGGCCCGGTTGATCCGGCAGAAGGTGCCCGAACTGGTTGCCGCCGGCGCGACTGTGGTCCGCGAGGAGCGGTACGGCGACGTCCTCGGGCACGTCGTCATGCTCGACCCCGAGGGAAACGAGTTCTGCGTCGCGTGAGGCCAGGAGCGGGGCCGCACCCGCATGTGGCCGCCGGCCGGCTTCTCGACCGGCGGCCGCGGGATGCCCGCCGCTGCAGCGGCTGTGGCATCGTCGCCAATTTTTCCCCTAACCGGGACAATTAAGCGCGGGCGAGCCGCCGTTGGCTACTGTCCGGCCGTTTCGGCGGTGTGCTCCACAATGGCGTGGGCAACCTCGCGGACGGTTCGGTTGGTGTCGCGCGCCATCGTGGTCAGGCCGGCGAAGGCCTGCTCGGGGGTGCAGCGCCGCTCGCCCATGATGATCCCCTTGGCCTGTTCGATGACGGCTTCACTGTCCAGGGCGGCGCTCACGTGTTGCGAGAGGGTCACCTGGGCGTCGTTGAGATGGTCGTTGGCCATGGCGAGAGTGGCGTAGCTGGCGAAGACCTGCGCCACCGCCACGGTGGCGGCGTCGAAGACGTGGGGGTCGGTGGCGTAGAGGTTGAGCGCCCCGCCGCCCGTGGCGCGGGCCGGCAACCCGATGGACAGGGAGCTGCGGACTCCTGCCCCCAGCGCGCCGACGGTCCAACCCGGCCACCGGCTCTCGGTTGCCATGTCGCTGACGGACTCGATCGTGGTGGCACGTGCGGCCTGCAGGCACGGGCCTTCGCCCAGCGCGTACTGCGACTCGTCGAGGGTCAGGGCGAGGCCGCCGGTACACGCCGGGGTGTGGAAAGGGCACCTCACCGGCGCCCTCGGCGGGGCCGGCGTGCGTAGGTCGCTGCAGCCCCCGCTCCGGAGGGGTCCTAGACCTACGCCGCTGCTTGACGATGGTTCGGTCGACGGTTGGAGGCGTCGACTACAGACCCCGAGCGTACGCGCCTTCGGGAACCGCCGCCGATCGTCGCGAGGGGCGGCACGCCGCCACCGCAGGACGTGGATGCCCGCCCGACGTTCCGGTACGGGTAGGCTGGAGACCTGTGGCACGGCGCCTTCGATGGGCGTCGTCGAGACCAGCGTCAAGAAGCGGCGCGGATCCCGGACTCCGCCTGCGGAGTCCTGCAGCGATCCGCGCACTCCACCCCACCCCAGGCGGCTGGTGGTGACACGCGCCCTCGTTAAGGACGCTTTGATGACGCACGTCGAACCCATGGACCCGCACGAGGCGTTCGCCGAGCTCGGCCGGATTCGACTCGCGGACGTTGACCTCGACGCCCTGCTGGACAGAATCGCGCAGCTGGCCAAGCGCACGATCCCGGGGGCCAGTGAGGTCAGTGTCACCCTGCTGCACGGCAACAAGCCGCAGACCGCCGCGTTCACCGGCGAGCTCGCCCGTGCCCTGGACGAGAAGCAGTACGAACGTGGCTACGGCCCGTGCCTGCAGGCCGCTGAGAGCACCTCCAGCCTGATGGTGCCGGACACCGGCAGCGAGCAGCGGTGGCCCGGCTGGGCCCAGGCCGGCGCGCACAGCTCCCTGTCGGTCGGGCTGCCCGTGCACGAGCAGGTGACCGGTGCGCTGAACATCTACGCCACCACGTCGAACGCCTTCGACGACGACGCGATCGCTATCGCTCAGACGTTCGCCGGGTTCGCCGCCGTCGGCCTGGCCAACGCCCACCTGTACGAAACCCAGGCCACCCTGGCCGGGCACATGCAGAAGGCGATGGAGAACCGCGCCGTCATCGAACAGGCCAAGGGCATCATCATGGGCGAGCGTCGTTGCACCCCCGAGCAGGCCTTCGCCATCCTGAGCAAAATGTCGCAGGACAGCAACCGCAAGGTCCGCGACGTCGCCTCGGCGATGGTCGAGAACGCACGCCGCCCACAGCGGTAGCAGACCGTTGGTGCGGTACCCGATACGTCGGCCCACCGTGCGCAAGAGCAGCGCGACGGCAGCACCGGCGGGACCGTTTGCTGGTGAACCCGGAGGGTAGGGGGAATCCATGACTACGCCCGAGCAGAGTCAGCAGGAGAGAGCCCTCGAGACCGGCGCTGTGTATCAGGACGCCGAGGGGCGTCGGACGACGGATCCCGGCTCCGGGGCCGCACACGCCGACAGCGAGGCCGACCGCAACGCGGAGCACCTGAGGCGGGGAGAGGTCGGCCCGCGCGTCCCGGAGGAGTAGCGGGCCGGGGTGTGTGGAAACCACCTGGGGGTAGCGGTAGGGGGCGAGCAGAAACCCCCGAGGAGGACGAGATGACCGATCCCAGGTACGTACCGGTCGGACTGGCCGACGCCGGACGGCTGATCGACGACGAGGGCGCGGGCGCCGGTCCCGCCGGGGAGATCGTCGGCGCGGACGACGCGAAGGTGGACGCCGCCCGGACCGGTGCCGACGTGGACCTGTCCCACGCCACCCGCGACGGCGACGGCACCCCGACCGGCGCGGCGGACGCCGAGGCCGACAGTGACAGAGCCGCCGGCGGCGAGTGACCCGACGAGGCGCCAGTTGGCCCGCCCCGCCGCCTCTCGGCGGCGGGGCGGCTCGCGTTCCATACCTGTCAACCGGCCCGCACCGGCCACCGGGGACAGGTCAGCGGCGCGCGAGTTCCGGGGCCGCGGTGTCCAGGGGAACGGCGGCGTCGGGCACCAGGCCGAGTTGCAGGCTCGGCCGGGATCCGATCGCGGCGAAGAGCCAGTCGGCGGCGGTGCGGGCGCGGTTGGGCGGTCATCGGGGTGATCTCGCCGGGTCGGGCCGGGTCGGGTACGGCGGCGGCGTCGCCGCAGGCCAGGATCTCCGGGTGGCCGGGCACCGTCAGGTACTCGTCGACGGTGACCCGCCCGCGGGTCGTCGGCAGCCCGGTGGCCTCGACGAGGGGGTCGGAACCGGGTGCCGTCAGTCGGCGACGACGAGCGCCTGGGGCGCGGCGGCCTTCATCCGGGTACGCAGCCACTTGAGCTGGATCGCCGTTTCTCCCTCGCAGCGCTGCACTACCGTGAGCAAGTCCTTGTCGCGGGCGCCGTAGGCGGCCTGGCCGACGACGGTCCAGGTGATGTCGCACTCGGCGGCCATCAGGTAGAGGTCCTGGAGGTCCCGCAGGAGGCCGATGCCGCCGGTGCGGGTGCCGGTGAACAGTTGCGAGTGCAACCGGTCGGGTTCGTCGGGGGCGTCCTCGGAGTAGCGGACCACGAACGGGTGCAGCTGTTCGGCGTGCGCGTCGCAGCGCTTCGCCTGCTGCTGGCAGAGGTGCTCGATGTCGGGTTCCTCGGCGTGCGCCTCGGCGACCTGCCGGAACGCGTCGGCGAGATTGACCTGCGCGCGGTGCAGGAGACCGAGGTAGTGGGCGAGATGCACGGCTCACTCCTTCCCGCTGGTGGCCTCGGCCGCCGGCCCACCAACTGTGGGCGGCACGTCAGCGTCCGCCGGTGGTGCGCTGCCGCCGACGGTCGGCGCCGGCGAGGGTACGCCCCGCCCGTCGGCGAGTTTCGTCACCGCGACGGCGGCGACCTTGAAGAGGGGCTGCTTGGACACCGGGTCCCAGGCGGTGATGGTCAGCTCGTTCGCCGCCCGCGGGGTGCGGTCGGCGGGGTCCTGGTCGAAGTAGCCGTAGTGGAACGGCAGGAAGACCACGCCGGGCCGGATGCCGCAGAGCCGGGCGCGGGCCTGGATGGCGCCGCGGGCCGAGGAGACGCCGACCAGGTCGCCTTCGACGATGCCGAACCGGGCCGCGTCGGCGGGGTTGAGTTCCACCCACACGTCCGGTGCCGCCTGGTTGAGTTGCGGGGCGCGGCCGGTCTTGGTGCGGGTGTGGAACTGGTAGACGGTGCGGCCGGTGGTGAGGAGCAGCGGATGCTCGTCGTCGGGCACCTCAGGTGAGGGTTGGTAGTCGACGGTGTGCAGGAACGCTCGCCCGTCCGGCTCCTTGGCCTGGTATTCCGCCTCGGTGAACTCCGCGCCGGTGGCCAGGTCGTGACCGTACGTCTCGCAGTAGTCGGGGTCGGTGTGGAACCGTCCGTCGGTGTAGAGACGCTCAGTACCGTCGGGGTGCTCGTCGGTGCAGGGCCACTGGATGCCCGAGCCGCCGCGCAGCTTCTCGTAGGTGATGCCGGTGTAGTCGCACGGCCGACCCCGGGAGCACTCCTTCCACGCCTCGAACACCTCCTCCGGCCCGCTCCATTCGATCAGCGGCTGGCCGTCGCGGTCGCGGAAGTCCATCCGGCGGGCGTAGTCGAGGAAGATGTCCAGGTCCGAGCGGGCCTCCCCGGGCGGGTCGACGGCCTTGTCGGAGATGTGCACGGTCCGGTCGACGCTGGTGAACGTGCCGGTCTTCTCGCCCCAGGTGGCGGCGGGCAGAACGACGTCGGCCAGCTCGGCGGTCTCGGTGAGGAAGAGGTCCTGGACCACCACGAACAGCTCCGGCCGGGTCAGGATCTGCCGGATCCGGTGCAGCTCCGGCAGCGAGACGGCCGGGTTGGTGGCGGAGATCCAGAGCAGTTTGATCGAGCCCTGCTCGGCGTACCGGAAGATCTGCATGGCGTGCGTCGGCGGCGCCCAGTGCGGAATGGTGTCCACGTCCACGTTCCATAGCCGGGCCAGCTCCTCGACGTGCCGCTCGTTGTCCCAGTTGCGCAGGCCGGGCAGGTCGCCGTCGGCGCCGGTCTCCCGGTTGTTCTGGGCGGTGGGCTGACCGTTCATCTGGTAGATCCCGGCGCCCGGCCGGCCGATCATGCCGCGGACCAGGTGCAGGTTGTTGACGGCGCAGGCGGCGGCGGTGGCCTGGTTCGACTGGTAGAAGCCCTGCAACACCGTCGACAGCAACCGCTGCGAGGTGCCGAGCAGTTCGGCCGCGCGCTCCACGTCGGCGGCCGGCACGTCGCAGATGTCGGCGACCCGCGACGGCGGGTAGCCGTCGACGATCCGGCACAGCTCCTCGAAACCCAACGTGTGTGCGTCGACGTAGTCGTTGTCGTACCAACCGCGTCGGATGATCTCCCGGAGCAGGCCGTTCATCAGGGCCACGTTGGTGCCGTTACGCACCGCCAGGTGCAGATCGGCCTCCCGGGCGACCGGGGTGGCGCGCGGGTCCACCGCCAGCATCGCCGGGGGATTGGGGCCACGGCGTCGGTCCAGCATCCGCATCCACAGCACCGTCTGCGTCTCGGCGACGTTGTGACCCCACAGCGCGATCGCGTCGCAGTGGTCCACGTCGGTGTACGAGCCGGGCTGCCCGTCGGTGCCGAAGCTCGCCTTCATCGACGCCGCCGCGGTGGCCGTGCAGAGACGGGTGTTGCCGTCCATGTGCGGCGTGCCCAGACCGGCCTTACCGATCACACCGAGCGTGTAGTACTCCTCCAGGAACAGTTGCCCGCTGGTGTAGAAGCCGAAGTGCCCCCACCCACCCGGCCCGTCGAGGAGCTCCTTCGACCGGGCCACGATCCGGCCCATCGCCGTCTCCCAGTCCGCCTCGACCAGGCGGCCGCCGTCGCGGACCAGCGGTCGGGTCAACCGGTCCGGGCTGTGGTTGGCCTGCCAGCCGTACAGGTCCTTCGGGTCGACCCGCCCCCGGTTGATCCGGTCCACAGCCCGACCGCGCACCCCGACGATCCGCCCGTCGCCGACCGCGATGTCCAGCGCGTCGCCGTTGGAGTGCAGCACCGAAGCCGACTGCACCCACCGGTCCACGTCGGCGTCGGTCCGGCCGTCGGCCAGGTACCGGTCCACCCGCACCGGCCACTGCTGTCCCGGCCCGTACGGGGTCCGCTCACCCCACGGGTCGGCGATCCGATCCACCACGATGTCCCCCTTCCGGTGACGGCGCGGGCGCCGCCCACAGTGGCATCGGCCGGCCCGACACCCGTCCGTACAGCCAGTCGACGACCGTGACCAGCACCACCGCGCCGGCCACGACGAGCAACTGGGTCGGGGTACGGAGCAGGCCCAGGCTCACGATCAGTGTCGTCGCGCCCGCCGGGGCGTGCGACGCCTTCAGCAGCACCAGCACCGATGCGGTCACCGCCAGCGACCCGGCCACCGCCACGATCCTCATCCCGGTCACCCCCTCCTGGAGCGCCGAGGGTTCGTCGGCAAGCCCGCAGGCCACCAGGAACAGGTAACCGGCCAGCAGGGCCACCCCGTGCCCGATGAACGTGTTGCGCGGCGAGGACTCCGGCGACGCCGGCTTCTCCACGTGCAACATCACCGCCGGCCCCAGACTGGGAAACAGCCACGGCTGGTGGGTGACGAGTGCGACCAGCCCGGCGAGCACCACCGCCAGTGCGCCGCCGGTGAACGCGTGCGCGGAGCGCCCCACTCGGCCCATCACGTTCCCCCTGTCGCTCGTGCCGCTCCGCGCCTGCTCAGGATCCTTCTCCCGAAGCTTGTTCGTCATGCCTGCCCGGTGTCACCGCGGATCGTCGAAGCCTTCGGTGGCCCGTTCCCGGCGCAGGTGCGCCAGCGCCCGCCGGCCCAGGTCGGTGTCCTCCCGACCGAGCGCCTCGTACATGGTGGCGACCTTCTCGTAGGGCTGCGCGGGCGGAAGCAGCGGGATCGCCGGGTCCACGATCGCCTCGATCAGCGTCGGCCGGTCCGCCGACAGGGCCTCGTCCCAGGCCTTGTCGACCTCGGTCGGGCTGGTGACCCGGACGCCGCGCAGGCCCAGCAGCTCCGCCCACCGGGCGTACGGAGCATCGGGCAGGCGCTGAGAGTCGACGAAGCGGGGATCGCCCTCCATCTCCCGCTGCTCCCAGCTCACCTCGGCCAGGTCGCGGTTGTGCAACACCAGCACGACGAACCGGGGATCCGCCCAGTCCCGCCACCGGTGCGCGACGGTCAGCAACTCGGCCAGCCCGTTCATCTGCATCGCCCCGTCCCCGGCGAGTGCCACCACCGGTCGGTGCGGGGTGGCGAGTTTCGCGGCCAGCCCGTACGGCAGCGCCGAGCCCATCGACGCCAGGGTGCTGGACAGGTGCGCGTCCACACCGGCGGGCAGCCGCAGGTGCCGGGCGTACCAGTAGGTCACCGACCCGACGTCCACCGCCACCTGCGCGTCTGCGGGTAGCCGGTCGGTGAGGGCGTGCAGGACGTACTGCGGGTTCACCGGCTCGGCAGGAGCGGTCGCCCGCTGCCGGGCGATGTCCCGCCAGCGGGTCACCTCGCCCTCGACGCGCTGACGCCAGCTCCGGTCGGGCCGGGCGGTGAGCAGCGGCAGCAGCGCCCGGATGGTCTCGGCGGCGTCACCGAGCAGGGGCACCTCCACGGGGTAGCGCATCCCCAGGCGTCGACCGTCGATGTCGATCTGCACCGCCCGAGCCTGCCCCGGCGCCGGGTAGAACTCCGACCAGGGATCGTTGCTGCCGACGATCAGCAGGGTGTCGCACTCGCTCATCACCATGCTGCTGGCGGTGCTGCCCAGGTGGCCCATCACGCCGGTGTGGAAGGGCAGCGCCTCGTCCAGCACCGGCTTGCCCAGCAGCGACGCCGTCACGCCGGCGCCGAGGGCCTCGGCCAGCTCGACCACCTCGTCGGCGGCGGCTCGGGCACCCTGCCCCACCAGGATCGCCACCCGCTCCCCGGCGTCGAGCAGGTTCGCGGCGGCCCGCAGATCATCGGCGCGGGGCCGCAGCTCGGGCACCGGCAACCCCGGGTTGGTCACCATGATCCCGTGCTCCTGTGCGCCGAGGTCCGGGGCCGGGGCGGTCTGCACGTCGTGCGGCAGGATCACACAGGTCGGGCTACGGGTCGCCAGAGCGGTGCGGATCGCCCGGTCGAGCAGCATCGGCAACTGCTCCGGGGTGTACGCGGTCTGCACGAACTGTGCGCACACGTCGCCGTAGAGACGTACCAGGTCGATTTCCTGCTGGTAGCCGCTACCCAGCACGGACGTCACCTGCTGGCCGACCAGGGCGAGCACCGGCTGGGAGTCCAGCCGGGCGTCGTAGAGGCCGTTGAGCAGATGCACAGCGCCCGGTCCCTGGGTCGACAGGCACACCCCCAGCGCGCCGGTGTACTTGGCGTGCCCGCACGCCATGAACGCCGCCGTCTCCTCGTGCCGGGCCTGCACGAACTCCGGTCGACCGGCCCGACGCAGGGCCCCCATCACCCCATCGATACCGTCCCCGGAGTAGCCGAAGACCCGGTCCACGCCCCAGTCGGCCAACCGAGCCACCACCAGGTCCGCCACCGTCGCGTCCGCCACCGTCGCCTCCTCGCCTCGACCGCCCTTCAGCATGTGCCCTACCCCGGGCCGGCGGACCAAACCGGACGAGCGGCACCTCTTCGGGGATTCCCGCCATCGCCGCCGGATCGAGGTTCGCCCACCGCTCGAATGGTGTCGGCGGCGAAAATCGTGGGTAGGGTGGTTCGCGGGTCAAGACATGCGCCCAGGTCCGCCGTCCGCGCCTCGTCGCCGCGGGAGGGTCCGACTCACCGATGCACCAGATCGGGAGGCGTCATGTCCATCCTCGAACAGCCAACTCGGCAGCACGCTCAACTCACTCGGCAGCACGCTCAGCCCGTGCGGCAGCACGCTCGGCCCGCCAAACCGATCATGACGCTCGACCTGCGCAATGATCGACACGCACCACTGATCGTCGTTTCCGGCGAGGTCGACATGAGCACCGCTCATCTCATCAGTGAGATGGCCGAACACGTGATCACCCGGCGACCCGCTCGTCTGGTGCTCGACCTCTCCGGGGTGACGTTCTTCAGCGCCCACGGCATCAGCGCCCTGCTGCGAACACAGCGCGCGGCGGAGTCTGCCGAGGTGACGGTGGCTCTGCGCGCCGCCGCTCCGTGCGTCAGCTACCTGCTGGCGGTGAGCAGCGCCGGGATAGACCTGAACATCCCGGTGGCCAACGCGGGTCGGTGGTCCCCTTCTCGGTTGGGGAGCGCCGATCGGGGGAGTGGCCCTACCTGAGGGGTGCAGGCGTTGTGGTGGGCGCGGCTCTGGTTCTGGTCGGCGCGGCCCACTCCACGACCGGGGTCGAGGCCGACCGCCTCCACCCACGCCATCGGTCCTGCTCTTCGGGCCGGTGGCACCGGCGTGGTGGGGGCCACCCGCGAACCGCCCATGGCACCGGGCGCTCTGGACCGGGCCGGTCCCCTCGGGCGGCGCGGTGGCCGAGACCCACCCGGCGTTGGCGGCCCTCGGCGTGGCACAGGTCCTGGCGGCCGCAGAGGAGGTCGAAGGGATAGGACACGAATTGTCCGCCGCCGTGCCGGCCACCCCCCACCAGGGAAAGTTTCACCTGACGATCCTGGTGATCATCGATTACCGGGTCTGCCAGGTCGTTCGTGCGACGACGTTCGCCCAGGTGAACCAACATTTGGTACGGGGATGCGGGTGATGGAAAATAGGCGAATGCGTGTACGCGACCGCAACAACGTGCTGGTGACCGGTCGTGAGGGCGGCCCTACCGTTGTGCTCGCGCACGGCTTCGGCTGCGACCAGCACATGTGGCGCCACGTGGCAGCCGAAATCGGACAGTGGGCCCAGCTGGTGTTGTTCGATCACGTCGGATCAGGCCAAGCCGATCCGGCGGCCTGGGACGCTGACCGGTACTCCTCCCTGGACGGCTACGCCGACGACGTGCTGAACATCTGCCGGGACCTCGACCTCCAGCAACCGGTCTTCGTGGGGCATTCGGTCAGTTCGAGCATCGGGGTCCTCGCGGCGAACCGCGAACCGGACCGCTTCTCCGCGCTTGTCCTGGTCACCCCCTCACCGTGCTACATCGATGACGAAAACTACCGAGGTGGTTTCACCCGCGACGACATCGACGACCTGCTCGGTTCACTCGAGAGCAACTACCTCGGCTGGTCGTCGAGCATGGCACCGTTGATCATGGGCAACCCGGAGCGGCCGGAGCTGGGTGAAGAGCTGACGGCGAGCTTCTGCCGGACGGATCCCGCGATGGCGCAGGTGTTCGCCCGTGCGACGTTCCTGTCCGACAACCGTGCGGATCTCGCAGCGGTGAGCGTTCCCACGTTGATCCTGCAATGTGCTCAGGACGCCATCGCGCCGCCCGAAGTCGGCGTCGGCGGACCCGGGCCTGGATACGCCTGCCCGTCGGCTGGCGGATCGTCACCGCGCACGTCTCGGTCTGCGCCGCGTCACCGCCTGACGGCAACGCGCCGCCCGGGACAGGACCCGAGCGGCGCGTCTCCGACAGGGCGGGTGGTGCGGTACTAGGCGCGCCTGGCCCACTGCTGGTTGGCCCCGCCGTGGCAGGCCCAGAGGTGAAGCTGTGTCCCGTTGGCCGTGCCGGAGGCGATGGCGTCGAGGCACAGCCCGGACTGGGCGCTGGTGATGGTGCCGTTGGAGTTCAGGTTCCACTGTTGGTTGGCCTGGCCGTTGCAGTCCCAGATGAGGACCGCGGTGCCGTTGCTGCTGCCCGCGCCGCTGGCGTCCAGGCACTTGTTGCCGTAGACGGTCAGGGTGCGGTTGGCGGTGTGGGTCCAGCGCTGGTTGGTGCCGCCGTGACAGTCCCACAGTTGCGGGCGGGCGCCGTTGGCGGTGCTGGAGTTGGGGATGTCGATGCACCGGCCGGACGGGCTTCCCACGATCTGCACGTTCTGCTGGCCGGGCGGCGGGGTCGTCGGCGGGGGAGTGGTGGGCGGCACGTCCGACCCGAACTGGGTGAAGAACCGCCACACCTCCTGCTTGACCCAGCTTCGCGCGCCGCTCTCACAGCCGGCGCACCCGTCCACCGGGCCCTGCTGGTGGCCGCCGTCGAACGCGGCCCAGAGCACCGGGTATCCGGGCTGGCAGGAGTACGCGGTGGTGATGTGGGTCAGGCTCCCAGCCCTCGGCTCGGGTGGGCTCTGTGCGGCGCATCCGTTGTTGCGGACGAACCTGTCGCGAAGCGACCGTCCGCTGGGAATGTTGTCGTTGATGCCGTGGATGCCCAGGTACGCCACGGGCTGGGTGCCACCGCTGCATCCGCTGATCGCCCCCGGGGCCGCGATTGCCGCGACCGCACGGAACACCGTCGGCCGGGAACACGCCAACGAGTAGCTCATCGCGCCGCCGTAGCTGAACCCGACCGAGAAACGTTGGGTGGTGTCGACGCAGAGAGCGTTGTCGATCATGCGGATCATGTCGTCGGTGAAGGTGACGTCCTCACCGTTGGAGTTTCCCCAACCGTTGTTGAGGCCCTGCGGGGCGACGAAGATCGTGGTGTTGTTCGACTGGGAGAGCATGCCGTAGTAGGCCCACGCGGCTCCGTCGGAGCCGCCGCCCGCGACCTGGCTGGCGGTGCCGCCCAACCAGTGGAACCCGAAGGCCAGCCGGTGGGCGTAGGTGTTGTTGTAGTTGTCCGGCAGCCGAAGGGTGAAGCTGCGGCTCTTCCCGCTGCTCTGGATGGTGTGGGTGCCGCTGTTCAGTCCGGGCGCCTTGCCGCAGCCGGCGGTGGTGGCCGCCGCCGCCGGCGCGACGGTCGCGAGGACGTACATTCCGACGGCGATCAGAACCATGACCGCCATGGCTGCCCCCAGCCAGGGGGCGGAGAGTCTGCGAAGTGGCACTGTTGAGCCTCCTTGTGGGTGGTGGAACATCTGTTGGGCCGGTCCCCGTCCCGGGAACCTCGCCGGGCTCAGCTCCGGCTCCATCGTTGGTTGGCCGCGCCGGTGCAGTCCCAGATCTGGACGCGCGTGCCGTTGGCAGTGCCGTTGCCGACCATGTCCAGGCACCGGCCCGAACCAACTCCGGTGATCGAGCCGTCGGTGTTGAGCCGCCACTTCTGGTTGGACTGCCCGTTGCAGTCCCAGATGATCACCGAGCTGCCGTTCGCGGTGCCGGCGCCGTTGACGTCGAGGCACTTGCCGCCGAAGACGCGCAGCTCCTGAGCGGCGGTCGAGGTCCAGCTCTGGTTGCTCTGACCGTGGCAGTCCCAGATGATCGCCGCCGCGCCGTTGGTCTGCGAGGCGCCGTTGACGTCGAGGCAGCGTCCGGAGAACGTGCTGCGCAGGGCCGAGGTGCCACTCGGTGGCGGGGTGGTCGGTGGCGGCGTCGTCGGGTCGGTGCTGCCGCCGAACTGGGTGAAGAACCGCCACACCTCGCCCTTGGTCCACGTCCTGGCTCCGCTGTCGCCGCCGCCGTCCACCGGGCCGGGGGTGTGCCCGCCGTCGAAGGCGGCCCAGACCACCGGATAGCCGGACCGGCAGCCGGAGTAGGTGGTGGTGATGTGGGTCAGGCTGCCCGCCCTCGGTTCGGGTGGGCTCTGTGCGGTGCACCCGTTGTTCCGCACGAACGTGTCGCGCAGGGACCGTCCGGCCGAGACGTTGAGCACCGCGTCCCCGATGCCATGGACCCCCATGTACGCGACCGGCTGGGTGCCGCCGCCGCACCCGCTGAGCTGCCCGCCGGAGTAGACAGCGACAGCGCGGAAGACGCTTGGTCGGGAACAGGCCAGCGAGTAGCTCATGCCGCCGCCGTAGCTGAAGCCGAGCGCGAAGCGTTGCGTGGTCTCGACGCAGAGGTCTGCCTCGATCACCCTGATCATGTCGTCGACGAAGGTGACGTCCTGGCCGCCTGGGTTGGCCCAGCCGTTGCCGTTGCCCTGGGGGGCGACGAAGATGGTGCTGTTGTTCGCCTGCTGCCGCAGCCCGTAGTAGGACCAGGCTGCCCCGTCGGACCCACCGCCGTCGACGTCGTTGGCGGTGCCGCCGTTCCAGTGGAAACCGAAGATCAACCGGTAGGCGTGGTTCCTGTCGTAGTTGTCAGGAATCCTCAGGATGAAACTACGGTTCTGGCCGCTGCTCTGGATGGACCGTTGGCCGCTGGTCAACGTGGGCGCCTTGCCGCACCCGGCGGTCGCTGCGGCCACTCCGATGTTCGCGGCCGACGCGGTGGTGCTCGCGCCACCGGCCAGTGCTCCCGCGCTCACTGTCACGACGACGGCCGCCGCCGTCGCGAGCAGTCCAAGGATGGGTCTACGTCTTGTCATGAAGGGGCTCCCGCCACTCGGCACGAACTGGTTGAAAGGGGTCCACGGCAACCCGTACGCCGCCACGACGCGCCACCGCTGGTCACCCCGTCGACCACGTTCGCCGCGGGCGAACCCCAGAGGACGCGATGTGCCGGCGGCGCCCCGGCCGGCTCATCGACACAGGTTTCCGTCACTGGTCTCGCCGCCCATGCAGGACCAGTCCGTCGTCGAATCGATGGTGGCCATCACAGTGCGCCCGAACACCACGTGACCGTTCGCCCGACGGTGCCGAAACACCCGACTCGGCGTCGAATCGATTCGCCCCGACGCTAGATCGCGCAGTGAAAGATGTCAATGCCGTGTCCGGCAGGTTGCGCCCCGGGTGGGCCGGTCAGGCGCTCGTGAGATCTGCCGCGCCGAAGGAGACCGCGAACCGCTTGCACCAGATGGAGACGCTGCGGAAGTCGGCTGGGTCGACTGACGCCGGTAGCTCGTACACCTGGTTGCCCTTGTTGCCCTTGAGCTTCGCCAGCTCGACCCATTCGCCGTCGTCGAACACCCGCCAGCCGGCTGTGCCCCGGATGACC
Source organism: Micromonospora sp. NBC_00821 (assembly GCF_036347035.1). Lineage (NCBI taxonomy): Bacteria > Bacillati > Actinomycetota > Actinomycetes > Micromonosporales > Micromonosporaceae > Micromonospora > Micromonospora sp. NBC_00821. The sequence goes on along the minus strand of NZ_CP108880.1, from coordinate 4,725,258 downwards.
GGTTGGTCGGTCAGCCACACCCGCAGGTCCGGACCGTTCGAGGTGTTCAGGTCTCGGATAACCAGCTGGTGGTTCCCGTTGGCGAGCCGGTGGATCTCGGCAGTGCCGGTCGTCCGGTGCTCATGGGTGACGAACTCGCCGACGGTCAGGATCTCGTTCGCCGCGGGGGTGGCTGCCGAGGTCGCGGGGGCCGGCGTCGAGGACTCCGGGGTCGCGGACGCCGGAGTCGGCGCGGCCGACGTCGCCGCTACGCGGGGAATCGCCTCGTCGACGTAGGTGTCGGTGAACAGCTTCCACGGCTGGAACCAGTAGAGGCCCAGCATCGCCACGACGACAACGACGGCGAGACCGGCTCGGACCACCGGCGACCGGAACATCCGCTTTATCACCCCCGCAGCGTACGGCCGGAACCGCCGTCGAACTGTTCGCGAACCCTTTCGGAACTCTTACGACGCTCACCGCTCGATATCTGCCAGCGCCTGTCCGCACGGGCAGGCTCCCTGGTCCTCCGGCAACGTCTTCACCGCGTCGCCGAGCAGGAGCCGCAGGCGGTCGATGTTCCGGGCGAAGACAGTGAACACCTCCTGCTGGGTCACGCCCTGGCCAACCTCGACGCCCGAGTCGTGGTCGGTCACCACTGACAGCGCGGTGTAACACAGTGCCAGTTCGCGGGCCAACACCGCTTCCGGGTGGCCGGTCATGCCGACGACCGACCAGCCCTCCCGCCCGTACCAGCGCGATTCGGCACGGGTGGAGAATCGGGGCCCTTCGATGACGACCATGGTTCCGCCGTCGACCGGCTGCCAACCGGCGGATCGGGCGGCGTCGAGGACGGTAGCTCGTCCGACCGGACAGTAGGGGTCGGCGAAGGACACGTGAACGACCTGGGAGGGCTTCCCGTCCGCGCGCGGCTGTCCGTCGTAGTAGGTCTGCTCCCGGCCGCTGGTCCGGTCGACCAGTTGGTCCGGTACGACGAGCGTCCCCGGCCCCAGATCCGGTCGCAGGCCACCCACGGCGCCCGGTGCGAGCACCTGGCGGACGCCGAGTGCCCGCAGCGCCCACAGGTTGGCCCGGTAGTTGATGCGGTGTGGGGGAAGGGCGTGCCCGCGTCCGTGGCGCGGCAGGAACACCACCGGCCGCCCGGCGACACTCCCGACGGACAGCACGTCGCTCGGCGGTCCGTACGGTGTGTCCACTGTGACCTCGGCGACGTCGTCGAGGAACTCGTAGAACCCCGATCCACCGATCACGGCGACCGGCGGGCGATCGGTCGTGCTGGTGTCTCCTGCTGACATGTGTAACCCCTCCTGGGCGAACAGTGAAAAGCGGCTGGGGGTCGACTCAGCGACGGTCGGCCCGTCGGTGCGCGACGCGTCGGTCGACAATGGCGGCGACGACCAGGACGACCACGATCACGGCCCAGAGGACAGCCAGCCCGACGGCGAGCCCCAACGGGTAGTCGCGGTCCGGTAGGCCCGGGTTCGGAGGCGCCGAGGGCGGTCGCCACAGCAGGGGCACCGCGACCAGCACCAACGTGGCGCTGGCCAGCAGGCCCGCGGCGATCCACGCCAGGCGCAGCCGGTTCGTCACCAGTCGACCCAGCGCCACCCCGACCAGTCCGACCAGCGGTGCCACCAGGACGTCGTGCAGCACCGGGCCGCCGATCAGCCACGGCAGGGCGGGGCCGAACTGGGGGAGGAGCAACCAACCGCCGTACGCGGTGGCCGCGGCACCGACCACGAACAGGAGCAGCCGAACGGTTCTCACCGCAGAACCTCCAGCCGGGCCACCCACTTGGTCTGCAGGACTCCCGGCCGGCTCGGCGAGATGAGTCGACACGGGTAACCGTGGTCGGGAGACAGTTGCTCACCATTGATCCGCAGGGCGAGCAGGGTCAGCGGGTCGCGGGCATGGGCCGCAGGGAGTGTGCTGGCCGCGTACAGGCCGTCGGTCTCCAGTGAGGTGACCCGAACCGGTCGGCCGGTCGGGGCGCCGGCCCAGCGGAGCAACTGAACGACGGGCACGCCGGTCCAGTGGGCCGAGGCGCTCCAGCCCTCGACGCAGGCGATCGGCAGTTCTGCCGTCCGTTGCGGCAGGGCCGCCAGGTCGGCCAGGGAAAGGCTGCCTCGCCCGCCCGACCAGACGATTTCCAGACGCCAGTCCGGGGGAACGACGATGCGCGCGGCAGCCGCCGTGCGGTTGATCGGTACGCCCTGCGGCCCGGACGCGGAACGCCACGCCAGCGGCGAGACCCGACGCAGCCATGGCACTGTGACCCCGGCGGTGGCCAGTACGGCGATGCCGGCGACGCCCGCCGAGGTACGCAGGAACGCCCGTCGCTCCGACGACTCCCGATCGTCCGGCCCCGGTGTCGCAGTCGGCACCGCCCTCCTGCGCCGTAGTGGGGTGCTCAGCGCCGCGCGGGCGACCGGGAGCTTCACCGCGACGTGCAGCAGCATCGCCCCGACCACCAGCCAGGCGACCGCGTAGTGCGCCGTCGGGAAGAAGAACCCCCACGGGTACGACTGGGCGACGTTGAACAGACCCGTGACCAGTTCGAAGAACGCGCCGCAGACCAGCACCAGAACGGAGATCCGTTCGAGGGCGTGGGCGGACAACCGGATCGGCTGACGCACCGGCGGACGGACGAACAGCCGGGGATAGACGCTCCACAGCTTGGCCAGCAGCAACGGGATCGCCGCGACACCGGAGAGCACGTGAACGCCCTGGGTGATCCGGTACAGGTTGACCGGTCGGGTCGGCCAGGTGAACCAGCCCGGCGGGTGCTGGATGTAGTGGCTGAGAAGCCCGGTGCCGAAACACAGCCCGAACGCCACCCCGAGCCAGAGGCCGAGCCGGGCGGTGACCAGCGGTGAGTGCGAGGGCGCGGTGAAGTCCTCGGGGGCGGGGACGCGGGGCCGGCGGATCAAGAGCGTGCCAACTCGGCGAACCAGCGTTGACCGAACCGGAAACTGTCGACGACGCGCAGGCCGGCAGCGGCGGCGGCGCGGGCCACCGCCTCCGCCCCGACCCGCGCCCAGCGAAACGCCGGCCCGCGCAGTTCCCGATCGCCGGAGGTCCCGGACAGGACGTACGCCTGTCCCTGCCACAGCCCGGCCCCCGGGGGTTCCACCTCCACCAGCAGCGTTCCGTCGGCCGCGATCAGGGTGCCGCACCGGCGCAGCAGGCGGACCGGGTCGCCACCGATGCCGATGTTGCCGTCGATGAGAAGGGCGTGCGCCCACCTCCCCTCGCCGGGAAGGGGTTCGAAGACATCGCGTCGTAGAGCCACCACACCCCGCCCCTGGGTCAGACGTACCGCCTCGGCCGAGATGTCCACCCCCAGTGCGACGAGGCCGCGCTGGGCGAGTGCCCTGGTCAACCGGCCAGGGCCGCAGCCGAGGTCGATCGTGGGCCCGGTGCAGCGTGCCGCGACCGACTCGACTGCCGGTTCGGGCGGACCGTGCCAGCGCCGTACCGGCAACAGGTCACGTCGCCCGTCGGTGTGCACCAGCCAGTGGTCGGGTGGGGTCGCAGGTCTCGGGCCGACCGACGTGCCGTACGCGTCCTGGTCGGCGGCCCACCCGCCGAGTCTGCCCAGCACCACGTCGAAACCGTCGAGACTGATCGTCGGGTTCACCGGGGGTGTCCGCTCAGCAGCTGGCCGCCCACCGACGCGACGGCGTTCGCGAACCGGGTGCCAGGTAGGTCGTCCGCGACCGCCAGCGCCGTCGACCAGTCGTCGACATCCCGCAGCACGGGCAGGATCGCCGGGTCTACGCCGCGCCCGTGCAGCGCGGCGAGGGTGCGGTGCCCGGTGTCGTCTGTCGACATGGGTACGTCGCGCAATGCGCTGGCGTGCCTCGGATCGCGCAACCCGAGTGCCCACCAACCGCCGTCCAGCGCCGGCCCGAACACCGCCTCGTGTTCGGCGAGCCGGTCGAGCGCGGTGGTGAGCACTGCCGGCCGGATCTGCGGGGTGTCCATGCCGATCTGCAGCACCGGCCGTCCGGGAAATGCCGCAGCGGTGTCGGCGTGGGCGTTCGCGAGGCGGTCGGCGAACGTGCCACCGCGCTGCGGAAGCAGGTGCCAACCGGCCAACGCGGCGGTCAACTCCGCGCCGTACTCGGCGTCGGCGAATCGACCGGTGTGGGCCAACACGGGAATGGTCGCGGCGGTGGCGCGCACCGCCGCGAGGGTGTCCAACAGCGACGCCGCCGCGATCCGGGCTGCCTGGGTGGGATCGGCTGGCGGGCAGAGGCGCGTCTTTGCCTGCCCGGGGACCGGCGCCTTCGCGACCAGGAGCAGGACGTTCACCGGCCACCACCGGCGTCGGCCCGCAGCACTCCGGCGAAGTCCCGGGTCGCCCGCAGCGTGCCCCGGACCGACCCGGAGACCTTCGAGCGGGTCCCGGCGGCCCGGGGCGCGTACGCGACGTCCAGTTCGAGGATCCGCCAGCCCGCTCCGGCCGCACGCAGCAGCAACTCCAGGGGATAGCCGAACGCGCGGTCGTCGACACCGAGGCCCAGCAGCGCCGCCCGGCGGGCCACCCGGATCGGACTGATGTCGTACACCGGCACGCCGCGACGCCGCAGCAGGGCCGCGACCACCGCGTTCCCGGCACGGGCGTGCCACGGCCAGGCGTCCGCCGAGACCGGCCGACGCCGCCCCACGGCGAGATCGGCCCGCCCGTCGAGCACCGCCGAGGCGAGCCTGGGCAACTCGGCCGGGTCGAACGAACCGTCCGCGTCGAGCACGCAGACCAGATCCGCCTCCGCCGCCAGCAGGCCGGTGTGCACGGCAGCCCCGTACCCGCGTCGCGGCTCATGGACGACCCGGGCCCCGTACTCGGCCGCGACGACCGGCGAACCGTCGGTGGAGCCGTTGTCGACCACGATGGCGCGGTAGCCGGGCGGTAGCCCGCTCAGTACGGCAGGCAGTGCGGCCGCCTCGTCCAGACACGGCAACACCACGTCGATCGTTGTGTGCATACCGGCGACGCTAGGCCCGCCACCGGGCGTCCGGACCGCCGTTTCTCCTTACGAATCGCTTACACGGCAACGGATCTTACGACTCGCTGACGTCTCACCGTCTGGCCGCCGAATGCCTGGTAGGAGGTCGTATCGTCGGCCGTCACCATGACCATGATGACCCGGCCGGGACGAACCCGGTCCGCCGACCTGATCGTCCTCGGCGCCGAGGTGGCAGTGCTCGCCCTCGCCGTCGCCGTCGGCGCCCTGCTCAACCATCAGGGCGTACGGCTACACGCCGACGCGGCGCCGCTCTACGCGACCTGGCAGCCCCATCTGGGGCCCGGCACCCCCGCCGCGTTTCTCCTCGCGGCGCTGTTCGTCTGGCGGGGCGTGCGCTGGGGAACCGACACGCCGTGGCCGCGGCTGCTGGCGGTCGGCTACCTCGCCTCGCTGCTCTGGACGCTGTCGCTGGCCCTCGTGGACGGCTGGTCCGCGGGGTTGACCGAGCGGCTCACCGTGCAGGCCGAGTACCTGCACGAGGTGCCCCGGGTGACGGACGTCGGCATCATGCTGTCCGGCTTCGCCGACCGGATTCTCGACTTCCAGCCCGACTCGTGGTCCACCCACGCCGCCGCCCACCCACCGGGAGCGTTGCTGTTCTTCGTCTGGCTGGAGCGGATCGGCCTGGGTGGTGGGACCGCCGCCGGGCTCGCCTGCGTCCTGCTCGGCGCCACGGTGTCGGTGTCGGTTCCGGTGACGTTGCGGGCACTCGGCGCCGAGGACGCGGCCCGAGCGGTGTGGCCGTTCCTGGTGCTCCTCCCGGGGGCGGTCTGGGTGGGCGCGTCCGCGGACGGGATCTTCGCCGCGGTGGTCGCCGCCGGGCTGGCGCTGCTGGCGGTGGGTGGCCGAGCAGGTGCCGCAGTGGGCGGGCTGCTGCTCGGCTTCGCGCTCTACCTGTCGTACGGGTTCGTCCTGGTCGGGTTGCTCGCGCTGACAGTGGTGCTGCTCCGCGCGCGGGACCGCCTCGCCGTGCTCCTGGTCGCGGCGACGGCGGTCGCGGCCGTCGTCGCCGTGTTCACTGTCGCCGGCTTCTGGTGGCTGGACGGCTACCACCTGGTGGCACGTCGTTACTACCAGGGCTGGGCGGCGGAACGTCCGTACGGTTACTGGGTCTGGGCGAATCTCGCCGCCCTGCTGCTCTCGGCCGGCCCGGTGGTCGGGCCGGCGCTGCGGCGGGCGGTGGCCGCCGTGTCGATCCGAGCACCGCAGGCACCGTTCGCGACGGCCCTCCGACAGCGGATCGCCAGCGCCGGACCCACCGTGTGGCTGCCCCTCGCGGCGACGGCGGCGGTGCTCGCGGCGGACCTGTCCGGGCTCAGCAAGGCCGAGGTCGAGCGGATCTGGCTACCGTTCGCCGTCTGGCTGCTGGTAGCCACCGCGCACCTGCCCCACTGTCACCGACGGTGGTGGTTGGCCGCCCAGGCCGCCACGGCTCTCGCCGTCAACCACCTACTGTGGACGGTGTCGTGACCGATGCCGGTTCCCGCATCACCGCGGTGGTGAAGTCGGCGATGCCAGCGGCGAAGCCGACCCGGGCGGTGAAACCGAGCACCCGGGCGGCGCGTGCCGGGTCGGCCACGACGTGCCGTACGTCCGCCGCCCGCCCGCCCCCGACCGTGACCGGCGGTGGCCCGCCCATCGCCGACGCCAGCTCGTGGGCCAACTCGCCGACGGTGTGTGGTTCGCCCGAGCAGACGTTGATCGGGGTCAGGGGATCCGGTGCCGGTGTCGTGAGGGCCAGCAGGTTGGCAGTGGCCACGTCGGTCACGTGCACGAAGTCGCGACGTTGCCGGCCGTCCTCCAGCACCCGGGGCGGTCGTCCGGCGGCCAGCGCCGACCGGAAGATCGACGCGACGCCCGAATACGGGGTGTCGCGGGGCATTCGCGGGCCGTAGACGTTGTGATAGCGCAGGGCCCAGACCGATCCGCCGGTCTGCCGGGCCCAGGCGCCGGCGAGGTGTTCCTGGGCCAGCTTGGTGGCGGCGTACGTGCTGTGCGGCTCCAACGGCGCGTCCTCGGGCACGAGACCGGGGGAGAGCGCCTGGTCGCAGCGAGGGCAGGTCGACTCGTACTGGCCCTCGGCCAGGTCGACGACCCGGCGGCTGGCTGGCCGGACGATCCCGTGGCTGGGGCAGTGATAGCGACCCTCGCCGTAGACCACCATCGAGCTGGCCAGCACCAATCGGCGCACCCCGGCGGCGTGCATCGCCGCGAGGAGGGTGGCAGTGCCGAGGTCGTTGTGCGCGGCGTACCGGGGGGCGTCGGCGGGGTCGACGCCGTGGCCGACCATGGCTGCCTGATGGCAGACAGCGTCGACGCCGGCCAGTAGCCGGGTCAGCAGCTCGCCGTCGCGTACGTCACCGACCACCAGGTCGTGCCGCTCGGTCCACTGCGGCGCCGTCGCGCCGTGCGCCTCGGGCAGGAGGGCGTCCACCGCCACCACCTCGTGCCCGTCGTCGGTGAGCAGGTCGGCGACGTGTGAGCCGATGAACCCGGCCGCACCGGTGACAAGGATCCGCATTCCGGTCACCGTATGACCTCGCGTACGCCTGGGCGGGTCTCCGCGCGCAGCCGTAAGAACCTCGCAAGGTTTGCCGGTGCGGGCGGAGTCTGGTGCCTGGCTACGCTGGGCCGATGGACATCTGGGGGAGACGTTGACGGGGCGGAACGGGGACGGTCCGTGACACAGCGTGTGCTGGTGGTCGACGACGATCAGACCGTGAGCGACGTCATCCGTCGTTACCTCGAGAACGACGGCTTCCAGGTGAGCCTCGCGGCCGACGGTGCGGCGGCACTGGCGGCCGTGGAGCGGCAGGCGCCACACCTGGTCGTGCTCGACCTGATGCTGCCGCTGATCAACGGCCTGGAGGTGTGCCGGGCGCTGCGGGTACGGCCGGACGGCGTACCGATCGTCATGCTCACCGCGCGCGGTGACGAGTCCGACCGGATCCTCGGGCTGCAACTCGGCGCGGACGACTACCTCACCAAGCCCTTCTCACCCCGGGAACTGGTGCTGCGGGTCCGTTCGGTGCTCCGTCGCGCCGGCGCCGGGGCGCCACCCGAGCGGCCAGAGGCGCTCACCGACGGCAACCTGGTGGTGCACACGGCCTCCCGAACCGCCCGCCTCGCCGGTGCGGATCTGGCCCTGACGTTGCGCGAATTCGACCTGCTCGTCCACCTCATGCGGCATCCGTCCCGGGTGTTCGGCCGGGCCGAGCTTCTGGAGCAGGTCTGGGGCTGGAACTTCGGGGACCACTCGACAGTGACAGTGCACGTACGCCGGCTGCGGGAGAAGATCGAGGCGAACCCGGCCGATCCGCGGCGGATCGTGACGGTCTGGGGCGTCGGCTACCGCTATGAGCCTGCCCATGCGTGACGTACTCCTGATCTTCGCGATCGCCCTCGGCGCGGCGCTCGGCATCGGGCTCGCCGGCGCGGTGCTGCTCCGCGCGCTCCGGCGCAGCTCGATCACCGTGCACCTCAACGTGCTGCTCACCACCACTGTGGTCGCCGTCGCCGTCGGGGTGATGGCGGTCGCGGAAGCGATGTTCCTCTCCGCGCACGACCTTGAGGTGGTCCTGATCACCGTCGCGGCGGCAGCGGTGGTCAGTCTCGCCGTCGGCGGGCACTTCGGCCGGCGCCTGGCCCGCGCCGCGGTGTGGCGCGACCAGGCCCGGGAGCGGGAGCGGCAACTGGAGAAGGGCCGGCGTGACCTGGTCGCCTGGGTCTCCCACGACCTGCGGACCCCGCTCGCCGGGCTGAGGGCCATGGCGGAGGCGTTGGAGGACCGGGTGGTGCGTGATCCGGACACTGTCGACGAGTACCACCGACGCATCCGACTGGAGACCGACCGGATGACCCGACTCGTCGACGACCTGTTCGAGCTGTCCCGGATCAACGCGGGAGCGTTGCGGTTGTCGTTGACGGCGGTGCCGCTCGGAGAGGTGGTCTCGGACGCGCTCGCCAGCACCATCCCGTTGGCGGACGCTCGCCGAATCACGTTGATCGCCAGCGAGTCGGGATGGCCGACGGTCGCCGCGAGCGAACCGGAGCTGGCCCGGGTCGTGGCCAACCTGCTGCTCAACGCGGTCCGCTACACCCCTGAGGACGGCACCGTACGCATCGAAGCCGGCCGGGAGGACGACCACGCCTGGCTGTCGGTCGCCGACACCTGCGGCGGCATCCCCCCGGCCGACCTTCCCCGCCTGTTCGACATCGCGTTCCGCGGTGAACCGGCCCGCACGCCCGGCCCCGGTGACGGCGGGGCGTCCGGAGGGCTCGGCCTGGCCATCGTCCATGGCCTGGTGGAGGCGCACGGCGGTCGGGTCGAGGTGCGCAACACCTCCGACGGCTGCCAGTTCATGGTCCGTCTGGCGACCGCCTGAGGCAACGTACGGTGGCGCCATCGGCCAGCTTCACCCAGAGCGCGCGCGGGGCGTACCCGGTCGCCCCCGGTCCGTCGACGGCTCGCACCGTTCGACAACCCTCGATGGGGTACCCGTCTCCCGGGACCACACGATTTGCCGGGTCTGACTACGCTTTCCACTGTCTCGGAGGCGATCGATGGAGGGCGCATGTCGGTGAATGAGCCGGCGAGCGGAGAGTTCGCTCGCATGCTGGACGCGACGGTCGGCGCGTTGCGCGCCGCCGGCACCGCGCCGGAGGACGAGGAGGCCGCGCGCCTGCGTCGGGTCGGTGAGTCCGCCGAGGGACAGGTCCGTGCCGAGTTTGGCGCTGATGGCCGGTTGGAGTCGCTGACGCTGGACCCGCGGATGATGCGGCTCGGCTCGGCCGAGGTCTGCGACCACGTGATCGCGGCCGTGAACGCGGCGATCGACTCGATGCGCGGCGCCGGCCCGGTGCCGGCCTCCGGCGACCTCTCGCAGCTCACCGAGCAACTGGAGCAGGTTCGAGACACGGCCGTGCCACGGCTCGGCGCGTTCCTGCAGGCGCTCACTGACGCGCAGGAGCGGATGGCCCGGGGAGGTTCCCGATGAACGGCTTCGAGGTCGAGCCCGCGTTGCTGCGTTCCGGCGGCGACGAGGTCATCGGCGCCGCCGAACGCTTCATCGGGCAGCTGGAGAGCTTCGAGGCGCAGATGCAGGGATACGGCGAGCCGTGGGGCGCCGACGACATCGGCTCGCTGATCGGCATCGCGTACACGGAGACCTCAGCCTGGGTCCTGGACTGCATCGGCGTGGCCGCCGAAGAGATCGGCTCGGCCGGTAGCGACCTGACAAAGATGGCCGACAACTTCGAGTTGGTCGAGGAAGCCTCCGTGAGCGCGCTGCGAGACATCCAGGGAATGCTGGGGTGACGACATGGGACTGCAACTGCCGGGTGAGCTGATCACGGCGCTCAGCTGGATCGGCTACACCTGGCCCGAGGCCGACGAGGAAAAGCTGTTCGAGATGGGCCAGGCCTGGCTGGACTTCTCCGGCACGGTCGCGGACGCCTCCGGGGAGGCCGGTTCGGCTGCGGCAGCGGTCTGGTCGCAGCACCAGGGCGAGTCGATGCAGGCGTTCCAGAAGTGGTGGTCCAAACCGGAGAGCGGTCCCGGCGCGCTGCCGGACTACTCCCAGGCCGCGATGCTGATCGGCACCGGGATGATCATCGCCGCCGCGATGGTGCTCGCGCTGAAGATCCAGGTGATCGTGCAGTTGGCGATCCTCGCGTTCGCGGTGGCGCAGGCGATCGCCACCGCCGTCGTCACGTTCGGCGTGTCGCTGGCCGAGATCCCGATCTTCCAGATGATCACGCGGGAGATCGTCGGCCTGCTGATCGATCAGGTGATCCAGGAGCTTCTCGATGCCTAGCAGGGCGCCGAAAAGCTCGAAACAACGTGGCGGGTCGGGCAAGCCGAAGGGCGGCAAGCTTGTCCGCGCGGCGGTGCAGAAGGCCTCCGCCAAGCCGGTGGTGCGCAACAACGACCTGCCCGAGGTCACGATCAAGGTGAAGCGCAAGTCGATGCACGCGCGGGCCCAGTTCGACCGCAAGATGAACGCGCTGAAGAAGCTCAGCGACGAGGGCAAGCTGTTCAAGCAGGCCAATCCGGTCGCCCGGGACGAAACAATCACAAAAGGCTACAAGGCGCGCATCCGGCAGAAGATCTTCGACAAGTACTGGCCCCACGACAAGAAGCTGTCGAACAAACTCACCGAGCGGCTCCGCCTGCAGCAGCCCGACCATGTGTGGGAGCTGCAACTCGGTGGCCCCGACGACGTTAGTAATCTGAAGCTGCTGCACGGCGACACGAACCGGGATGTCGGTCAGCAGATCTGGCAACAGATCATGAAGCTGCCCGACGGCACGCCGATCCGAATAGAGGTAGTGGATTGAATCCCGAGCTGCGGGAGCTCATCGCGGAGCTGCGCACCGACCTGGAGGCGGACCAGCCCGCGACGCTGGTCTGGGCACAGATCGACCAGGGCGCTCCGGCTGAGCGGATACCCGCTGGTCTGCCGCAGTCGGTCCGGGAGCTGCTGGAGACCGCCGACGGCATCCTGGCTGGCTCGTTCGACCTGCCCGCAGCCGCGAACATCGGCAAGATCCAGGGCTACCTCGATCAGATGCCCGAGTTCACCGGCGTCGCTGACGAACCCGCCGAGTGGCTGGTCTTCGGCACACTGAAGGAAGAGCCGCTGCTGATCCGCCGCGACACCGGCGCGGTCTGGTACTTCCCGGCGGAGACGACCGACGAGTGGTTCATGCGTGAGGCGTTCTTCGAAGTCGCGCCGGACCTTGACTCGTTCCTCGCCTACTACGTCTTCGGCGCCGGGTACGGCGAGGTTGGCTACGACGACGACGACTGGTGGGGCTTCCTCGACGAGCAGGGCCTGACCACGCCCGGCGACGAGGACGAGGAGACGGACGATTGACCGCCACACATGAGGAGCTCACGGCGCTCTGGGGCGCCGACGGGATGGTCTACTTCCCGCTCGACCGGTTCGAGGACGTCCTCGGCCCGTTGACGCCAGAGGTCTTCCCGCCGTTCGGGGCCATCCCGGTCGACGTGCCGATCCTGTTCACGGTCGACGTCAACGTCTCCGGCATGGAGTTGTTCTCCAAGCTGAAGATCGAGGTCGGCGATGCCAGCCCTCGTATCCACATCGTCCTCGGCAGCTCACCGGAGGACCCGCAGCTGCTCTTCTGCCTCGACGCGCTGACCGGAGCCGTCGTGTTGCTGGACCTGGAGACCCCCAACTTCGAGGCGGTCAACGCGACATTCGCGGCGTTCGTCGAGTTCCTCTACCGGCTCGGGCAGCTCATCGCCACGGACCCGGGCGGTCGGGCTCGAGCCGCCCGCGCTGCCGCGATCCGCGAGGAACTGATGGGCGTCGACTCGTCCGCGTTCGCCGACCCGAAGTCCTGGTGGAGCATGGCCTTCGATCAGCTGGAGTCCACCAGCGGCTAGCCTCGCCACCGCCGGCAGGCAGCTCGCCGTGACGCTACAGGTTCACCGTGCTCGCGGCACCGGTATGGACGCGACCGGCTGCTCCGACGGTGCCGCCTCTCGATGCCATGCCTCGGCGAGGAGCGCGTAGGTGTAGCCGTCCACCCAGCCCAGTTCGGCGTGCCAGGAGTCGCCGACGCCGTGCTGCTCACGACGCATGCCGACCTTCTCGAGGATTCGCACCGAGGCGAGGTTGTCAGCGAAGCAGCCGGCGGTGATTCTCCGAACGCCCAGCCGGTCGAACGCGTGCGCCACCACTGCGGTCACCGCCTCGGTCGCGTACCCACGTCCGCCGTAGGCGGGATCGAAGATGTAGCCGAGCTCAGCCTCGGTCCGTGGTGGCATGCCGGGTTGACCCATGCCGTCGACGACGCCGAGAGAGACGGTTCCGATCACCACGCCGTCGAGCGTGGCCGCCATGCTGTGATCGTCGGGGTCGGTGGCCGCGCGTCGCCATGCCGCGCGGAAGGACGCACTGTCGACCTGCGTACGGAGTAGCCAGCGCGTGACCTGCGGTAGGTTTCGGTACTCCAGGATCCGATCGATGTCCTCGTCCCGCACCGGGCGGAGTTCGAGGCGTTCAGTGCGTACCGTGGTGTTCTCCATGAGGCGGGACGCTAGTGGACGCGCCCCGGCGAGACGCCCGAATATCGGTCCGATGGCCCCCACCCCACGCTCAGTGGCAAAGGGCGCACGGCTCAATCGACCCGCTGGGCCAGCACCTGCCCCGGCCAGGATCCGGCCAGGAAGGTCTCGGTGGGAGTGAACCCGTGGCGCTCGTAGTACGCCACCAACTCGCCGTCACCGCCCGCCCAGCAGTCGACCCGGAGCAACCGCACGCCGGCTCGCCGGGTTTCCTCCACTGCGTGTGCCAACAGAGCCGACCCGAGTTTCCGGCCGGCGAATCGTCGGTCGGAGACCAGGAGGCGGACGAACCGCTCGGGTTCCTCAGCGGGCGCGATCGGTGCCCGGGGGTCGGGCCCGGAATCCAACACCAGGGCTGCGGCCGGCGTCCCGTCCACTTCCGCGATGAACGGGAGGTTCTCGGTCAGGTACCGATCGACCTGTGCGGCCCGTTCGGGTTTCTCCGAGAACGGCGTCGTGCCCCACTGCTCGGTGTTGCCGCGGTCGTTCATCCAGACCACCGCGGAGTCGAGCATGTCCAGTACGGCGGGCGCGTCGGCCGGGCCACCGCGTCTGATGCGTACGCCGCCGGTGGTGTCGTCCATGGCGGAATGGTAATCCGAGGACTGGCCGATCATGACCGAGGGCGTCACCCGTCGTGGCCGCCGCCCCCGGGTCCACGATCTCCGGAGGTCAGGGTTCGATTCATCACCTCCAGGAGGCGCTCGAGGGTTCGGCGGTCGCTGTCGGTCAGGCCGCGAAGGATGGCCGCCTCGTTGGCCAGATGTTCCTCGATGAGCCGGTCGGTCAACGCCACGCCGGTCGGCGTCAGCCCGACCACTCTGCCGCGCGCGTCGGCTGTGGAGACCGAGCGCGACACGAGGCCGCGGGCGATCAGTCGGTCCACCCGCTTGGTCACGGCTCCGGTGGTCACGAGCATCCGTTGGCTCAGCTGGCCCGCCGTGAGCGTGTAGGGCTCACCCTCGCGGCGCAGCGCCGCGAGCACGTCGAAGTCGCCGTTGCCGAGGTCCGCCGCGGCGAACGGCGGCCGCAGGGCCTCATCGAGTACGGCGGCCAACTGCTGGATGCGACCGATGATCAGCAGCGGGGTGGGGTCGAGGTCTGGTCGCTCGCGACCCCACTGCCCAACGATGTCGGCGATCCGGTCGTCTTCCACAGTTGCATCTTACCTTCCGAGGAAGATAAATTGTCTTCCGTGGAAGACAAATTGCCTCGAACGTCAGCTCCAGTGGTCACCGCGTACGTGGACCCGTCCTGTCCGTTCGCCTGGATCACCTCCCGCTGGCTCATGGAGGTCGCGAAGATGCGGCCGCTCACCCTGCGGTTCGAGGTGATGAGCCTCGCGGTGATCAACGAACACCGTGACCTGGAGCCCTGGTACCGCGAATTCAACGACCGGGCGTGGGGGCCGGCCAGGGTGTGTGTGGCGGCGGCCGCGCAACACGGCTCCGCCGCCCTCGCGCGGCTGTACCCGGCGCTCGGCCGCCGGATCCACGACGCCGACGACAAGGACTTCGACACCGTCGTCCCGCTGGCCCTGGTCGAGGCCGGCCTCCCGGCCGACCTGGCCGACGCCGCCCACCGCAGCGACCTCGACCCGCAGATGCGGGCGAGCACCGCCCACGCGCAGCAACTGGTGGGCGAGGACCTCGGCACCCCCACTGTCGTCGTCGACGACGTGGCCTTCTTCGGCCCCGTGCTGACCTCGATCCCTCGTGGCGAGGAGGCCATCCGTGTCTTCGACGGCGCTCGCCTGCTCGCCGGCTGCCGGGCCTTCTCCGAGCTCAAACGCGCCCGGTCCGACGGCCTTACCTTCGCGTAGCTCCACCACTGCCGATGGGGGATCTGGTCGACCGGCACTGGCCGACGCAGGTCTGTCGGTGCTTCGTCACCGGATGTTCGGCGTCGCGTCGGCTCCAGTCGATAGTGTCCGTTGGCCGGCCATCGCCGGCGGCCTATCCGGAGGGAATTCGATGCGCAGCACAACGGACTGGGCGACCCGCGCCCTGGTCGCTCTCGCGGGCGCGGTCGCGCTGGTGGCGGCCCTGCTGCCGGCCGCACCAGCCGCTGCCGCGAGCGTGGGCTTCAAGGCGGCCACGCTGAACATCTACTACGGGCTGAGCCAGGCCGACTTCGTGCACGACCTGAACCTGATCGCGTCCAAGGCCGACCTCGTCGGACTCAACGAGGTCGGCGCCCGCAAGGCTTTCCTGGCGAACTGGGCCGCCGACAACGGCTGGTGGCTGTACGCGCCGGGCGGCACCAACCAGGCCGGCGAGGCGCTGATCGCCAAGAAGAGCATGTTCGACGTACTCGACAGGGGCTCGATCTTCGTCTGTGACACCAACGGTCCGGGCGAGGTGCCGCCAGCGCGGTACAACAACTGGGTCACGTACCGGCACAAGTCCACTGGCCGCAACGTGACCCACATCAACGCCCACGCGGTGGCCAGCATCGAAACCGCCGGCCGGCCGGAGGACCTGCCGCGCACCAGGTGCGCCGAGGCGCAGTTCCAGGGTCTCAAGGAACTGGCGGTCGACAAGCAGGACGAGGGCCAGGTCATCGTGAGCGGAGACCTCAACGTCGACTTCAGTGCCGACCGGAGCTACGGGTACGCGAAGTTCCCGTGGCAGGTCTTCGAGGCCAACGAGCTACCGAATCTGCGCTCCAACTACAACCTGTACGGCGAGAAGGGCACCGGAACGCACGGCAACCGGCACATCGACTACGTCTACTTCTGGAAGCGGTTGCCCGAACGCCAGTTGATGTGGATGACCGATTACGACATCGTCGGTGGCACCAGGTCGGACCACAACGGTGTTGTCGCGACGTTCTCCATCCAGAGCTGACGCCCTCGGTCCTCGACCGCTGCTACGAGCCTCGGCGCTCGGGGTGTCCCCGGTGCTCCGCCCACTCGGGAGCGAGGATCGACATCACAGTGGCGTCAACCCAGTCGTCGCCGTCGCGCAGGACCTGCCGCAGCACACCCTCGGCAACGAAGCCGACCTTCTCGTACACCCGCCAGGCCCGGGGGTTGAAGGCGAACACCTCCAGCGAGATGCGGTGCAGGCCGAGCCTTTCGAAACCGTGGCC
The DNA here is from genome assembly GCF_036347035.1 of Micromonospora sp. NBC_00821. Taxonomy (NCBI): domain Bacteria; kingdom Bacillati; phylum Actinomycetota; class Actinomycetes; order Micromonosporales; family Micromonosporaceae; genus Micromonospora; species Micromonospora sp. NBC_00821. The sequence continues at coordinate 4,709,034 of NZ_CP108880.1, read as the reverse complement.
GACGACCAGGCGTACCGCCTCGGTCCCCAGGCCCCGGTCGCGGCCGGCGGCGGTGAGCAGCGTGCGGAAGTTGCAGTTCCGGTTGTCGGGGTCCCAGTCGTTGAGGACCACCTCGCCGACGCAGGCCCCGGTGGCGCGGTCCACGACCGCCAGGTCGAGTCGGTCGGTCTGCGCGTTGCGGCTGCCGTACCAGGAACGCATTCGCTCCTCGTCGGGAGCGTCGTCGGCCGGGCTGCCGGTCAGCCTGGCCACCTCGGGGTCGGCCACCGCCGCCCAGAAGGTGTCCAGGTCGTCGTCGACGAAGGGCCGCAGGATCACTCGCTCACCGGTGAGGGTGGGCTTGATCGAGAAGTCAGGGGTTGCCTGGTCACTGGGCATCGACTGATCGTCGGCGCGACCCCGGCGACAGGCAACCAGTTTCCGCGGGCAGGATACGGAGGTGATCCTGATCGTTCCCGCGAACCCGCTACGTCCACGCCGCCCGGACGAGCACTTCGTGGCCGAGGCTGAAGCGGCCCGTGCTGCGGGATTCCAGGTGGCGGTGGTCGACCACGACGCCTTGGCGCGGGGCGCTGACGTACGTCGGGCGGTGGCCTCGGTCTCGGGCAGCGGCGTGGCGGTCTACCGCGGTTGGATGCTGCGCAGCGAGCGGTACGCGGCGTTCGCCGAGGCTCTCGCCGAGCGCGGTGTGGTGTTGAGAACCGGTGGTGAGCAGTATCGGCGGGCACACGAGCTGCCCGGCTGGTATGCCGCGTTGGCGGCAGTCACCCCGGCGTCGGTGTGGACCCACGGCTCGGAGCAGGCAGATCTTGACCGCGCGCGTGTCGCGCTCGGTGCGGGACCGGCGGTGCTGCGCGACTACACCAAGTCGATGAAGCACTACTGGAACGATGCCGCCTTCATCCCCGAACTCGACGACGCGGTGGCCGTCCGGAGAGTGGCGAGCCGGTTCCTGGAGTTGCGTGAGGACGACTTCGTGGGCGGGTTCGTGCTGCGTCGCTTCGAGCGGTTCACCTCCGCCGAGGTACGCACCTGGTGGGTCAACGGCGAGTGCGTCCTGGTCGGCCCACATCCGGACACCCCGAACGATTTCCCTTCGGTGGAGGTCGACCTGGAGCCGGTCGCCCCGATGATCGCCGGGCTCGGGTTGCCCTTCGTCACAGTGGACCTCGCCCTACGCGCCGACGGCGTGTGGCGGGTTATCGAACTCGGCGACGGGCAGGTCAGCGATCGGCCAACCACCGTCGAACCCGACGCGCTAATCGCCGCCCTACACGGCTAACCCTCGCACCACTGTCGACGACACCGCGGCCAGTTCAGGCTTCGCCGGCAGAGACACAGTGGGCACACCCGGCGACTGGGGGTCCGTGTTGTCGGACTCGACGATTCGGGTGTCACTGCCGCAGGACCCGCTGCGCGTCGCGGATGACCTGCTCCGAGGCGATCGGGGCCCACGACGCGAGATCCCGCAGCACCCCACGATCGGCCCGCTTCGCGCTCAGGCAGGTGCGTCAGGCGCTCAGAGAGCAGGGCACCCACGAAGCGGATCGAGCGTGACAACCGGCTTCGCCGGATGCCGGGGAGCGACCACGGTTGATCCCTTGACACTGGTCTATGCGATCGCTAACACTTGTCCGCAACGCGAAATTTACGAACCGAACACATTGTGCCTGTAGTCGCGTGTCACGCCAGGGGTGCCCCGTGCGGGCGCGTCGCCGGTTACCTGAACCGCTAAAACCCGAGCCAGAGTACGGCCCGTTCTTGTTAACGCTAACATAGATGATCTTTCGAGAGGGGCCGGGATGGTGGTTCCACGACGTATGACAGTGGCATCGACCACGCGTCTCCGTTGCCTCCTCGTGCTCTCCGCCGTGGCCACCGCAGCTGTTGTGGTGGTGGCCGACGGGCCGGCCCAAGCCGCCACGCTGCCGACCGGAGCGGTCTCGCTGGAGGCGGTCAACCAGTCCGGACGGTACGTGCGGCACATCGACTATCTCGGTCAGCTCGACCCGGTCACCTCCAGCAGCACCAACCAGACCAAGCTGGATGCCACCTTCACAGTGGTCAACGGGTTGGCGTCGCCGACCTGCTACTCGTTCCAGACCAAGACCGGCATGTTCCTGCGGCACCGCGACTACCGGCTGCGGGTCGACGCGAACACCGGCGACGCGGCGTTCCGGGCCGACGCCACCTTCTGCGCCGTGGAGGGCTCGGTCAGCGGATCGGTGGCGCTCGTCTCGTACAACTACCCGAACCGGCGGATCCGGCACCGCGACTTCGCGCTCTGGCTCGACGCCTACCAGGACACGGCCGCCTTCCGAGCGGACAGCTCCTTCCGCCCCGTCGCGCCCTGGGCACCCAGGACCACCATGGGGCCGGTGATCCCCGGCCTCTTCGCCGACCCGCACATCGCCGTCGTCAACGGCCGCTACTACCTGTACCCGACCACCGACGGTTACGCGAGCTGGGCCGGCACGTACTACAAGGCGTTCTCCTCCACCGATTTGGTCAACTGGACCGACCACGGCGTGATCCTCGACCACGGTCCGGACGTGTCCTGGGCGGACAACTCGGCCTGGGCGCCGGCGGTGGCGACCGCCAACGGCCGCTACTACCTCTACTTCAGCGGCGGCGCGGCCAGCGGCAACACGGCCAAACAGCTCGGCGTGGCGGTGGCCGACAGCCCCACCGGACCGTTCCGTGACGCGCTGGGCCGACCGCTGATCCGCAGCGACCAGTTCTCCGGCGGGCAGACGATCGACCCCATGGTGTTCACCGACGACGACGGCCAGTCCTACCTGTACTGGGGGCAGGGCGTCGCGCGGGCGGTGCGGCTGAACGCCGACATGGTCTCCTTCGACGCGGCGCAGGCGCGGGTCATCACCCCGTCGGGCTACAACGAGGCCCCGTTCGTGTTCAAGCGCAACGGTCTCTACTACTTCATGTGGTCGGAGAACGACACGCGCAGCGAGGACTACCGGGTCGCCTACGCCACCGGCTCATCACCCCTCGGGCCGTGGACGAGGCGCGGCGTGGTGCTGCAAAAACGCCTCGACGTCGGCATCAAGGGCACCGGCCACCACTCAGTGGTCCGCGCACCCGGCAGCGACACCTGGCACATCGCCTACCACCGGTTCGCCGTGCCGACCGGCAACGGCACCAACCGTGAGACCGCCATCGACCGGATGGAGTTCAACACCGACGGCACCATCCGCCCCGTCGTACCGACCCTCTAGCTGACTCGTCCGCGCCCCGCGAAGGAGAGAAGACCCATGTCGAGAGTCCTCGCCCGGCTCTGCGCGGTGGCGATCGCCGCATGCCTGCTGTTCACCACCTGGTCAGCGGCGACGCCGAAGCAGGCAGCCGCGCTCGACCCGACCGTCGGCTACCTGATGGCGCACTTCACCGGCGAGTCGTCGACCGACCAGCAGATCTACTTCGCCCACAGCGCCGACGGCCTGCGCTGGACCGACCTGAACAACGGTGGGCTCGTGCTGCGTTCCCCCATCGGCACCCGCGGCGTCCGGGACCCCGCCCTGGTCCGCTCACCCGGCGGTGACAGGTACTGGATCGTGGCCACCGACCTGTGCATCGCGTGCGGTCAGGACTGGTCGAACGCGATCAACAACGGCAGCCGGAGCCTCGTCGTGTGGGAGTCCACCGACCTGGTCAACTGGTCGGCGCCGTGGCTGCTGAACGTCGCCGGCGCGATCCCGGACGGACGCAACGCCTGGGCCCCGGAGGCGATCTGGAACCCGGACACCGGTGACTACGTCCTCTACTGGGCGACGAACGTCCCGCTCAACGGTGCGGCCAAGCACCGCATCTACTACGCGCGCACGACCGACTTCCGCGGCATCACCACTCCGCAGATCTACGTCAGCCGACCCGGCAACCAGGAGATCATCGACACGCAGATCGTCGAGGTGCCATCCGGTGTCGGCGCCTACCGCTACGTCCGGGCCTCCCGGGACGCCCAGATCACCCTCGAGGGCAGCAACTCGCTCCTCGGCACCTGGACGAACCTCGGGAACCTGTCCGGCATCGGGCTGACCGGGGCCCAGGTCGAAGGGCCGATGTGGATGAAGGTCAACGCCCGTAACGAGTGGGTGCTCTACCTGGACCAGTACGCCAGCGGACGCGGTTACCTGCCCGTCCTGACCACCAACCCGTCGAGCCCGAGCGCCTACCGGCTGCCGGCGTCCGGCTCGTACGCGATGGGCGGCACCAAGAAGCGGCACGGTTCAATCCTCAACCTGACCGCTGCCGAACAGAACCGGGTGCTCGCCCGCTGGCCCGCCGCAGCTGTCAACCGGATCCAGTCGTACAACTTCCAGGACCGGTACGTGCGGCACTACGACTACGACGTCCGCATCGACCCGAACGTCAGCCCCGCCCAGGACGGCCAGTGGCGGGTGGTGCCCGGCCTGGTCGGCTCCGGCACCGTCTCCATCCAGTCGGTCAACTATCCGGGCCACTACCTGCGCCACTACGGATACGACTTCCGGTTGGAAGCCAACGACGGCACCGCCACCTTCGCGGCCGACGCCACCTTCCGGCAGGTCGCCGGTCTCGCCAACTCCTCGTGGACGTCGTTCCAGTCCTACAGCCACCCGGACCGCTACCTCCGGCACTACGCCTACCTGCTCCGGCTCGACCCGGTGTCCGACGCGCAGAGCCGCGCCGACGCGACCTTCCGCGTGACCAGCTAACCCCTCAACATGTCGGGCCCGGAGAGGCACGAACTAGTGATTGGACAACGCATGAAACGGATCAGCCGGTCGATGCGCCGGACGTTGATCGCCCTGGTGGCCGCCATGACGGCGATGGTTGGCGGCGTGGTCGTCGTCGCGTCGTCGCCCGCCGCCGCCGCCACCAACCAGTTCCGAGGCATGAACTGGGCTCAACTGGGTGACAACTTCAGCACCAGCCCGCTCGTCGTGCAGGGCCTGAGCCAATCCGACAGCTACGCGACAGTGCAGGCCAAGGCCAACGCCCTCTACGACGACATGGCCTCCACCATGGGGATCAACACCGTCCGGCTGCCTATCAACACTCAGACAGTGGCCAACACCACCTGGTGGAACGCCTACCGGGGCGCCATTGACGCCGCAACTGCCCGTGGATTCAAGGTCATCCTCGCCTTTTGGACGGACCATTCCTCCGGCGCGAGGATCGCGAACCTCGCCGCGTGGAACACGATGTGGTCCAGCGTGACCAGCGCCTACGGTTCGAACACCAACGTGTACTTCGAGCCAATGAACGAGCCGGGCGGTTACAGCTCGGCACAGTGGCGCGACATCGCAGCCAACTGGCTCAGCACCCACTACTCGGCCGTGCCCAGCCGGGTGCTCATCGGCGGCACTGGCGCAAGCCAGGACCTGCGCGACATCTGCAACGACAGCCGCTTCAACTCGACCCTGCTGTCCTTCCACCACTACGCTTTCTTCTACGGCTCGATGACCTACGACGCCTGGCGAAGCCACATGCAGACGCGTCTGGGCAACTGTGCCTCCCGGGCGGTCGCGACCGAGTTCGGCGGGCCCATGGACAACGGCCTCAACTACGCCGACGCGAACAGCACCGACAACTTCGTGCGCCACATCCGCGCCATGGCTCAGGTCATGCGTGACAACCAGATGGGCGGCACCTACTGGCCCGCCCTCGGCGGCAAGAACTCCGGCTCCGGTCACGACTGGTATTCGATGTTCGCCCTCAGCGGCAGCGGCACCAATCTCAACTTGACCATCCGCAACACTTCTGGCGCCGACCGGATCCGCTATGCCTATGGCGACACCATCGGCGGCGGCGACCCGACGACGCCTCCGCCCACGACGGGAACGTTCTACCGGATCGATGCGCGGCACAGCGGCAAGGCCATGGACGTCCAGCAGCCGAACACCGACAACGGCGCGCGCGTCGGCCAGTACACGTACAGCGGCGGTGCGTGGCAGCAGTGGCAGTTCCAGGACGCCGGTAGCGGCTACTGGCGCATCGTCAGCCGCAACAGCGGAAAGTGTCTCGACGTGGTGAGCGCGTCGACCGCCGACGGCGCCGAGCTCGTCCAGTACACCTGCGGCACCGGCACCAACCAGCAGTTCCAGATGGTCACCAACGGCGGCTACTTCCAGCTCCGGGCACGACACAGCAACAAATGCGTGGACGTACCGGCCGCGGCGACCGCGGACGGGGTGGTCCTCAAGCAGTACTCGTGCAATTCCGGCACCAACCAGCAGTGGTCCCGCACCACCGTCTGACGGTCGTCTCGACGTGACGGCCACTTGACTGTGGTCGTCCCGGCCGGACAACGATGGATTGTGCATGTCGGCGATCCGTCGTTGTCCGGAGGACGGCCCGCGTCGGGCGCACCGGCGACGCCGTCAACCGGGGCCAGCTGCGCTATCTCACCCGGCTCGACGGCAGGCTGCTCAGCGGCATGCTAGTTTGATGTCCCGCGAAGCGGAGTCCACGGAAGCACCGGGACAACCAGCGCGGACCTCTGTTCCTACTTCGTAGCCCAGCGTGCCCTCATGCGCGCCCGGGAGGAGCTGTCGTGCCCAGAGAAGTAATCGCCTTCGTGCCCCAACACACCACCACCAAGTCGCGTGTCATGGCAATCGTCGACAAAGGCAACGGCAACGAGTTGGATGCCATCGCGACGCTCGATTGGCCACACCAGGCGATCGCCATTTGCAACCTGTTGAACTCTCCAGACAAGGGGCAGGAGAACTTCTCCGGCCTCTGGCTCAGTCTGCCGGCAAGCGTCCGAGCCGGGCTTGAGCAAGCAGCGCAACAGCGCGTCGACGTCACCGATGAACGGCAGTTCCTTGCCACCTGGTTCGTGAGCGAACTCGACGTCCCCGACCTGCCGAGGGATGGCAGCAAGATCGATTGGGCGGGGTTGTTTCCCGCCGCGCAGTGTCCCGCCGATGGGTGCGACTACTGCGACGGCTGTCCATCGTATGCCGAACGCCGAGGTGATGATGTCGGCAGCGGCCAGTGCGGTCCCGGCGGATCGTGCCGCTGCCTGATGGAGAGCGCGGACGACGACGAAGAAGTGTGCGTATGTCCCATGTGGGGCGTCGGCCCTCGCTGGGCTGCTGCTCTCTACGAGTCGTTGTGCGGTATGGCGGAGGTCCTCGTTGATCAGGCGGATGGCCTCATGTGGGGGATCGAAGGTCCCGCGGTCGGGTTTCCGGCTTCGTTGATCGCTCAGCCGCCAGAATTCTTCGTTCGGCTCGCGCAGACCTGCGTCGACCTGTGTGACCTGCTGGCCAGGGGAGTGACGCCGGTGCCACACACCATCGCTGAGCTGCTGATGCTCGACGAGGCAGCGCGCTCTCACCTCGAGAGCCACACGACGAGTGCCGGCCTCGATGTCGACGAGATGAAGCAGGAGTTCGCACACCTTCCCGAAGGGCACGGTGACTTCGAGTTGGACGCCCTGTGGATGTTCCAGTTCACCAATTCCGACTGGGAGAAGATCGCCGAGTCCCAGACGACGTACCAGCCGTACTCCATGGGCCGCATCTTCGACCTGCTCCCGGAGGCTGCGGAGTGGCCCCGGGACGCGAAGCCGGCGTAGCGACGGATTCGTGTCCACCAGCACGGCGCACGGTGGTGAGCCGGCGGTGACAGCGTTTGCGCTGTCACCGCCGGCGTGGCCTAGGCAGCGGCGGTCACGGCAGCGGACGGCCGAGGCGGGAGGACTCGCATTCCGGCTGGCTGCGAGTGTGGGCGGGGCTGGCGGCGACGAGCGTGCCCGCCAGCACGGAGCGGGGGAACACCTCGCCTGGGTCTGGCGTTGCGCTACCGTCAAGGCGCGCACCTCGGCGTCGATCAGTCCACGGCCGCCGGCCGTCGATGGCCCGCAGGACCCCACCACATCCAAGGAGAAGCCGATGCCGGAGCACGAACCCGCCCAAGACGACCCCACGGCGGCTGCCGACACCTCGACAACGGCCGAGACCGAGACCGAGCAGCCGGCCGTTCCCGCGAATCGGGCTGCCCGACGCGCGAAGGGCAAGGTGGCCTCGCCGCAGCCGCATGGAAAGGGTCAGCACCTCGGTGGCCGCGGCTCGGTCCAGAGCCCTCGCCAGTACGGTAACCGCCGTAGCGGTTGATCAGCAGATCCCGCCACGGCACCCGCTATTGCGACCCGACCGGCTCGGATCCCCTGCGCCGGTCCGGAACCGGTGCATCGTACGGCGACCGGCCACAGTGGAATCCGGAAGCTCGCGTCAGTCGGCTTCGTCGGCTACCACGGGTAGGGTTTTGGTGCTCGACACGTACGGGCATCGGCGGCACGTCGTCGGGGCGGGAGCGGCCAGCCCGGTGGCGACGGACCCGTGGGAGGGAGCGACGGTGGCGCAGCGGAGAGCACTGGTGGTTCGGGGCGGTTGGGAGGGGCACCAGCCGGTCAAGGCGACGGAGTTGTTCCTCCCCTTCCTCGAACGTAGCGGCTATGCCGTGCGGGTCGAGGAGTCGACGGAGATCTACGCCGACGCCGCCGAGATGGCCGAGACCGACCTCGTCGTGCAGTGCATGACGATGTCGCAGATCACCGCGGACCAGGTGGCGGGCCTCAGCGCGGCGGTCATCGCCGGCACGGGTCTCACCGGCTGGCACGGCGGCATCGTCGACTCGTTCCGCGCGTCATCCGAATACCTGCACCTGGTGGGCGGCCAGTTCGCGACCCATCCGGGCCGGGAGCCGTGTGAGCGTCACGGTGGCCCGGAGGACAACTTCCTGCCGCACACGGTGCGCGTCACCGACCTCGGCCGGGAGCACCCGATCACCGCGGGCATCGAGGACTTCGACCTGGTCACCGAACAGTACTGGGTGCTGCACGATGACCTGATCGACGTGCTGGCCGTGACCACCCACCCGACGCAGGCCTGGCATCCGTGGCGTCGGCCGGTCACCTCACCGGCGATCTGGACCCGACAGTGGGGTGCCGGGCGCATCGTCGTGACGACCCCGGGGCACAGCCTCGACGTGCTGGAGCACGCGGATGTCCGTACCGTGATCGAGAGGGGAATGGTGTGGGCGACCCGCACCGCGTCGGCGTCATAGGTCTCGGGGTCATCTCCCGCGCGTACCTGGACACCCTCGCGGCCCACCCCGAGGTCGACATCGTCGCGGTGGCGGACCTCGACGCCGCCCGGTCGGCCGAGGTCGCGGCCACGATTCCTGGAGCCGAGGCGATGAGCGTCGAGCGTCTGCTCGCCCGCCCGGACGTGCAGACCGTGCTCAACCTCACCATCCCTGCCGCCCATGCCGACATCTCGCTGGGCGCTATCGACGCCGGCAAGAACGTGTATGGGGAAAAGCCGCTCGCCGTGACGTTCTCGGACGGTCGCTCGATCATCGAACGTGCCGCGTCGGCCGGTGTCCGCGTCGGGTGCGCGCCGGACACCGTTTTGGGTACGGGTACGCAGACGGCACGGTCGGCGATCGACGGCGGGGTCATCGGCCGCCCGATGTCCGCCTCGGCCGTCATGGTCACTCCGGGTCACGAACGCTGGCATCCCAATCCTGACTTCTACTACGCCCCGGGCGGCGGCCCGCTGCTGGACATGGGGCCGTACTACATCTCGGCGCTCATCCACCTGCTCGGGCCGGTCCGGGCGGTGACCGGAGCCGCCAGCCGCCTGCGCGCCGAGCGCGTCATCGGCTCGGGCCCCCGCACCGGGCAGCGGATCCCGGTGGGGGTGGACACTCACCTCACCGGCGTACTCGAGCACACCAACGGTGCGCTCTCCACCATCACGACGAGCTTCGACGGCGTCCGGACGACGGCCGCGCCGATCGAGGTGCACGGCGAGGCCGGCACGCTCGCCGTACCCGATCCGAACTACTTCGACGGTGAGGTCCGCCTCTTCGCGCTCGGGGACACCGGATGGCGAGCTCTCGACCCGCGGGCTGGTTACGCCGAGGCTTCCCGGGGCATCGGTCTGATCGACCTGGTCAGGGCCGACGGTCAGCGCCCACCGCGCGCTGACGGCGACGTCGCACTGCACGTACTCGAAACCATGACCAGCCTGCTCCGGTCGGCGGCCGAGGGCCGGCGGATCGAGCTGACGACAGTGGTGGAGCGGCCCGTGCCGGTTCCGCTCACGCAGATCGAGGACTGGAAGGCGTACCAGGCCTCATAAGGTGGCCGCGTTAACAAGCGGCAGGGCCGGTCGGCACCGACAATGAGGGAGTGGCACCCGCCTTCGTCCTGCATCATCACCGCAAGCCACGACCGCACTTCGACCTGCGGCTCGAAGAAGACGGTGTGCTGCGGTCGTGGGCGGTGCCCCGCGGTCTACCGGACAGCCCCAGCGACAACCGCCTCGCGATCGCCGTGCCCGACCACGACCTCGATCACCTCACCTACGAGGACGTCGACAAGTCGATCGCCGACATCGGCACCTGGGAGGAGCACGATCGCACCGACCGCCGGATGCTGTTCACGCTGCACGGCCGCACCGATCGCCGGCGATACGCGCTCATCCGCACCGGCGAGGGATGGCTGCTGCACCTGACGAAGGAACAGCCCCCGGACGAGCGCAGACGGTAGCGGGGGTAGGCGGCGATGACGGTCAGCGAGACCTCGACGCAGGCCCTAGCATCGCGGCATGGCGACACGGCTTGTTCAGATCAACATGAAGGCTCGGAACGACTCCGCACTGGGCGGTTTCTGGGCGCAGGCGCTCGGTTGGGAAATCTCCAGTGAGGGACCTGGCGTGACCAACCTCGAACCCGAGGGCTTCGTCTACCCTGACCCCGTCGCCGTCTGCGTCGACCTCGTCGTCTCCTCGGAGCCCAAGACGGTGAAGAACCGCGTGCACGTGGACCTCGCCACCACCTCGGCGGCCCACCAGGCGCAGGTGGTCGCCCGCCTGACGGATCTGGGCGCAACCGTTGCCGACGTGGGTCAGGGCGGCGTGCCGTGGACGGTCATGGCCGACCCGGAGGGCAACGAGTTCTGCGTGCTGGAGCCCCGGGAGCTCTACCGGGACACCGGACCGATCGCCGCCGTGGTGGTCGACTGCGCTGACCCGCGAGCCATGGCCCGATTCTGGAGCGAGGCCACGGATTGGACACTGCACGAGGTGACCGATCAGGGTGCGAGACTGCGCTCCGCCAAGGGCGTCGGCCCCTACCTGGAGTTCGTTCGTACCCCTGATGTGAAGAGCGTGTGGAACCGCGTCCACCTCGACGTCCGTCCGTACCCCGGTGACGACCCGGAGGCCGAGGAAACCAGGCTTCGGAGTCTCGGCGCGACCCGCATCGACCTGGGGCAGGACGTCCCGTGGCGGGTGCTCGCCGACCCGGAGGGCAACGAGTTCTGCCTCCTCACCCCGAGCTGACCAACCGGCGGCGCCGTGCCGACGGAGAACCGGACGGTCGCCGACCGAGTTCGGGCAACGGCCCTATTGTGGCGAAAAGTGGTGGAACGAGGTCCCACCGCGACCGTTGGCATTAGGGCAACCCCGCTCTATGGTGGGGGCATGCCGCCGGTGACTCTCCGCTCGCCCGCCGCCACCGAGGTGGCGGCGGGCGGTGCTGTGCGCGTGCCGACGGCGACCCGTCCCAAGGCCGACATGCGGGTGCCGGTTGTCCGCGCGCCGCACACCGTGCCCACGCACACCGTGCCCACGCACACAATGTTGAGCCCGACGCGAACCGGCCGAGGCCCACCTGCGGAGTCGTTGCATATCCAGAGCGACCGCCAGGGCGAAGCTATCCAAGCTTCGGCCCTTTTTGTTTTTCCCGACCATTCCCCTTGAAAGGCAGATCATGAGCGTCGATCATCGTCCTACTCTCGACCAGAGTTGGCTGGCTGACCTGCGAGCGTCCCTGGCGGACGACTTCGCCACCCAGACGGCTCGGCTGCGGGAACTGACCGAGCTCAACGCGGACACCGGCGACCCCGGCGAGGCCCACAACCAGGCCGCGCTGCTGCTGGCCACCCGTCAGAACATCGAGCAGATCACCGGTGCGCTGAACCGGATCAGCGACGGCACCTACGGTGCCTGCCACAGGTGCGGCCAGAGCATCCCGGCCGAGCGGCTCGAAATTCTCCCGCACGCTCGCTTCTGCGTGCCGTGCCAGGAGAAGCAGAACAGGTGACGCCAGGGTGTGGCTGCCGTACCGCCGGCACGGCAGCCACACCGTCAGGTGCGACAGGGGGACCGCAGCCCCTCAGCCTTTCTGCCGCTCGGGCTCAGCTCGGCGCAGGGCCGCCGCGGTGACGACCGGAGCCGGACGGCGCAGGTACCACTCGGCCACCGCAAGGTTGATCAACCAGCCGGCGACCACCAGGCCGGCCCGGAGGTTCCCGTTGGGCTGTTCACCGGTCGCGAGGAGGTACGGCGCGTGGGTGAACGCCTGGGTGCCGGCGCCGAGGCCGATCGCGTAGCCGCGCGCCATCCATCTGCGATGTTGGGCGATGTCCCGGCGGAGCACGGCGGCGAGACCGAGCAGGATCGCGCCGGCCATGGCCGAGCCGAAGACGAGTCGCATGCCGGCGAGCACGTCGTTGTCATGGGCCGGTAGGTCGTACGCGACGGCCATCCACAGGCCGGTGAAGGCGACCGTCAGCCCGCAGGGGACGAGCGCGCGGCCGGCACGGCGGTGCCAAGAGTGACGGCGCAGACGGGGCACGAACTGGAACGCGCCGAGGATCGTGTAGACCACCGCGCCGACGATGTGCAGCACCACCGGCAGCGGATCGGCGACGAAGCGCGCGTTGGCCGCGGTGACCTCCGGTCCGCTGCCCAGCTCGGTGAGGCGTCCGGCGCCGGCGAGCATCGGTATCAGGCCCAGCAGGATCAACGCGGCCGGTAGCCGCCACTCGCGCATCGTCATGCCACCGATGGTGGACGCCGCACCCGCCCCCGCTCATCGGCACAAGGGCCGCGATCGGGTTGGCCCATGGTCGGAGACGGTCGTCGTACTTCCGCCGGTCACCAGTGCCGTCGACGGCGGTTGGTCTCGTACGCCCACATCGCCACCTCGACCCGGTTACGCACCCCCAGCTTGGTCATCAGGCTGGTGACGTGCGACTTGACAGTGCTCAACGTGATGTAGAGCTCGTCGGCGATCTCCTGGTTGGTGCGTCCCCGCGCGACGGCGACCAGGACCTGCTCCTCCCGGTCGGTGAGCGCCTCGATGGGCTGCGTGCGCGGTGCGGCCGGATCCGCGTCGGCGAACGCCTTCAGCAGCCGCGTGGTGACGCTCGGCGCGATCAGCGCGTCCCCGTTGGCGGCGGCGTGCACGGCCTGGCTGAGCAGGTCAGGGCCGGCCTCCTTGAGCAGGAAGCCGCGGGCGCCGGCCCGCAGCGCCGCGTACACGTACTCGTCGAGGTCGAAGGTCGTGATGACGACCACCGCGAGCGGCTCCGGGACCGTTGGCCCGGCGAGCGCCCGGGTGGCCTCGATGCCGTCCAAGCCCGGCATCCGGATGTCGAACAGACACACGTCGGGGCGGAGCCGCCGGGCGAGTTCGACCGCCTGGCGGCCGTCGCCCGCTCCACCGACGACCTCGATGCCGGGCTGCGTGTTCAGGATGATGGTGAGGCCGGTACGGACGATCTCCTGGTCGTCCGCCACGAGCACGCGAACCGTCACGCGCCGACCCCCTCGCGCGGAAGCACGGCCGTGACGGTCCATCCACTGTCGGGATCGGGGCCGGCCTCGCAGGTGCCTCCGAGCAGGTCGGCGCGCTCCATCATGCCCACCAGGCCGAAACCGGGCGAGCCGGTCGGACGGGCGGCGCCGGCCTCGCCATCGTCGCTGACCCGCAAACGCACTGACGTGTCATCGGCCGCGACGCTGACCTCGATCCGGGTGGCGTGGCGCGCGTGGCGACGGGCATTGGTGACCGACTCCTGGGCCAGGCGGTAGAGCGCGGAGCCGACAGTGGGCGGAAGGTCGTCGAGGTCGCCGCGCAGCTCCACGTCGACGGCCGGACCGGTGCGGAACTGGCCGGCGAGCCGCCCGATGTCGGCTACCTGCGGGTTGGGCGCCAGATCGGCGGGCTCGTTGCGGCGCAGGACGCGGACCATCGCGCGCATCTCGGCAAGCGCGCGGGACGCCTCGGCCTCGATGGTGCGCAGCGCCTCGACGGCGGCATCCGGCTCGGTCGTCGACGCGGCGATGCCGGCCTGAGCGCGGATCGCCATCGCCGACACGTGGTGGGCAACCGTGTCGTGCAGGTCGCGGGCGAGCCGTTCACGCTCCAACAGCTTCACCCGATCGAGCTCGCGCAGCCGGGTGGCGGCGCGGAAGCGGATGGCGACACCCAGCGTGGCGGCGGCGAACATCACCGCGAAGCCGGCGACCAGTTCACCGCCGTCGACCGAGCCGACCAGCCCGGCGGCTGTCACCTTGGCCACCACGAAGAACGAACCGAGCACGGCTTCCCGGCCGGAGCCCCAGCGGAACAGCGCGTAGACCAGGAGGACCAGGAAGCTCGCAGTGAACAGCTGGCAGGGATCGCCGGGTAGCACGAACGGGGCGACCGTCGTGCAGCCGAAGGCGATCACCACCATCGCGAGCGGTGCGGTACGCCGCCACAGGAGCGTGGGCAGCAGCGCGAGCGCGACCACGACGCAGCCCACCCGCCAGGGCAGATCGGGTCGGAAGATTCCTTCCACCACGATCGCCGGCGCGAGAGCGGCGATCATCGCCCAGTCGCGCCACGTCCGCGCCGGAGCGGGGGAGACACGCGGCTCGGTCGACACCGCGTGCAGGCGAGGATGCATTGATTCATCGTACGAACGGTGGTGCGACTCCAGATCGTCCCAAAGTACGACCCGGGTGGCCGGTCTCTGGGCGATGGGCTCGATTACGTGAGCTGGAGTTTGGCGCGGACGGCGGCGGCGTCCGGATGGTCGAGGGCCGTGAAGATGTCCAGTGCCCGCTGCCAGTCGGCCCGGCCGGAAACGGGGTCGCCGAGGGCGTGGCGGGTGTCACCGAGCCGGCTGAGAGTGTCCGCCTCGCCCCAGAGGTCCCCGAGGTCGCGCGCGGTGTACGGAATCCCGGCCAGAGGCCCGGCCCGATCGGCGATTCTGCTCGGGTGCAGAGCGCACTGATCGAACCATTGGAGGTTACGTGTCCGTACATCTCAAGCCTCTGGTCCTGGCCCTGACCGTGCTCGCGGCGACGCTCACCGTCCCGGCGGCGGCCGCGTCGGCGGCGCCCGGCGCTGCCATCTGCACGACGAAGGCGGCCTGTTCCGACGGCGGCCTGCGCGCGACGCCGTCGAGCGGCTCGGCCCGCACCACCGGTGACATCACGACCAACGCGATTCCGGTGCCCACGCCGCCCGCGTTCCCGCCGGGCACCCCCTGCTACCGCGAGGAGGTCTCCGAGGAGGTCTACGAGACCGCCGCCTACACCACCATCTACGAGCTGTACTTCCAGGCGAGCGTCTGCCTGTTCTCCAACGAGATCGTGCTGTACGGCCTGGACACGTCCCTCTCCTTCCCCAACGACGTGCAGGACCCCCGACTGACCTCGATGCAGTTCGTCGTGCGGGACCAGGTCGTCAGCTACAGCCCGACCGAGAAGGACGGCTACTCCGAGCTGTGGGTGACGTTCTGCCCCGACCCGGCGCAGCCGAGCGCCTGCCAGCGGTACCTGCACCGGCTGGGCCTCATCTTCAACCCCGCCTGGGTCTACCCGTTCTCCGTGTTCCAGCGCCTGAGCTGACTGTGCGGGCGGCCTTCCTCCCGTGACTGGTCAGGGCGTCTTCCGCCTAGCTCCGAGGGCGCGGGGCGCCCTGATCACTCGTGCCGGCACCGGTTGCCAGCGGATCTCCGCGGCGTTACGTTGAGATGCCATCGATGAGCTTCTACATCGCAAGGTACCGGGGGCCCGCATGTCCACGTCTGTCACTCGCCGCACCGTCCTGACCGGTGGGGCCGGTGCCGCCATCGGCCTGGCCCTGCCCGGCGCCGCCGCCCACGCCGATGGGCGCCATTCCACCAGCGTGAGCTTCACCCTCGACGCGAGAACGCTCGACGGCGGTGAGCAGGTCACCTCGGTCACCCTCGACACCCGCCGGCTCGGGCCGATCGACCCGGCCGGGCTGACCCCCGGCACGTTCACAGTGCACGCCAAGGCCACCAGCCCGATCCCGATCGCTCCCGGCGACCAGATCTTCAGCGAGTACGACCTGGACCGCACTGTCACCAGGGCCCGGCTCGACCGGCACGGCAACATCGTGCTGGAGTTGAGCCACGCCGAGGGCCAACCCGGCGGTGGGACCCTCGGCTACATCCTGAGCAGGGGCCGCAACGTCCGGCTGGACCTCGTCTACACCATCACCCAGAACACCCCGGTCGTCCGGCGTCGCGGCTCGCCGGTGATCATCAGCCGATTCGTGCAGGCAGGGCTGTCGAACCCGGAGGTGGACGCCTTCAGCTACCACGTCTCGGGCTCGGGTATGAAGTACCGGCTGTACTCGCCCGACCACTCGCCCCGGCACGGCCGACGACCGCTGATCGTCTGGCTGCACGGTGGCGGCGAGGGCGCCTCGCTGCCTGACGACTACTACGACAACGAGACCACGTTGCGTGCCAACCGGGGAGCGCTCGGCTTCGCCACTCCGCAGGCCCAGCGGATCTTCTCTGGCGCGTACGTCGTCGCTCCGCAGAGCACCTCCTACTGGATGGAGGACGGCCCCCGGTTCGCCCCGCTGATCCGCGAGATCGTTGCTGACCTCGTCCGTCGCAAGCGTGTCGACCCGGACCGGATCTACGTGGTCGGTTGCAGCAACGGCGGCTACATGTCCCTGGAGATGACCTCGACCTACCCCGACCTGTTCGCCGCCTCGGTGCCGATCTGCGGTGTCGTCGAGCCGCTCAGCGGGGAGGGCCCGCCGCTGATCACCGACGCGGAGTTGGCGAGCATTCGGACCCCGACCTGGCTGGTCACCTCGCGCGACGACGACACAGTGCCACCCGAGACCAACACGATCCACGCCCACGACCTCATCCCGGGATCGCTGATCAGCCTGTACGACCACGTCGTCTGGAACGGCTACCAGTTCCCCGGTCACTGGTCCTGGATCTACGTGGCCCGCAACGACCCGAGCCTCAACGGCACCCATATCTGGCAGTGGATGGCCCGCCGCCGTCGGTGATCTGCCGGCCGGCGAGGCGGAGGTACGGCTCCGGGTCGGCCCCGCGAGGTCGACCCGGAGCCGGGGACGTTCAGCTGACCCGGGTCAGGCGCCAGTTGTTCCTGGTGCTGCCGTTGTCGGCGTACTGGACGGCCTGGGTGCCCCAGGTGCTGGACCCGTTGAGGATGGCGAGCACCTTGCCGCTGTTGACGTTACGGATCCGGTAGGACCCGTCGCTGTTCGCCACCAGGGTCCAGCGATGGTCGGCGGTGCCGTTGTCGCTCCACTGCATGACGCGGGCGTTGTCGGCGGTCGACATGTTCTCGACGCCGAGGACCTTGCCGCTGTTGACGTTGCGGAACCGGAACGCGTTGCCGTCGGTGACCCGGACCCAGTTGTGGTCGGCGGTGCCGCTGTCACCCCAGACCACGGCCAGACCGCCATCGGCGGTGGACATGTTCTGTACGCCGAGAACCAGGCCGGTGTCGACGTTGACCAGCTTGTAGGTGTCCCCGGGGCTGGTGGCGCTCACGCTGGTCACGAAGGTCATCACGCTTCGGGCGGGAAGCGTGACGGTGAGCGAGCCGTTCGACATGCTGAGCGCCCCCTGGGGCGCGACTGTCCTGCTGCCGTCGGTCAGCCAGTTCGAGACACTGCCGGAGGCGGTGGCGTTGGACAGCGTGAACTGTTGGCTCACCGACGAGGTGTTCTTGTTGATGGCGACGATGACGACCGTGTCGCCGCCCCGGTACGCCGAGACGTAGACGTTCGAGGCGGGGTTCGCCGTAGCGTCGATCCGTACGTACCCGGGGCGGACGAACCTGGCGAAGTGCGCCATCATGGCACCGCGCTTGCTGATCTGGCCGTCTTCCCGCATGGGACCGTAACTGCGCCGGAGATACCACCAGACGTACGCCTGGAACTCGGCGTCCACCATGGCGCGGTGGACGTGTTCCCCCACGTCGAGCGCCTCGGGCCAGGCGTCACCCGAATTGGTGTTGCTGTTGGGGTAATAGACCTCGGTCATCCAGAGTTCCTTGCCCGCGCCCTTCTGCCGGAAGAGGGGGTAGGGGAAGTTCGCGTACGACGTGCCGTAGAGATGGGCGCCGATGATGTCCACGTTCGCGAGCGCCGCGGAGTCGTTGAGAATCGGGTCCGACACGGACTTCACGTACTGGAAGGACTCCGGAGCGATGACCCTGGTACTGATCGAGCCGGCGTTCTCCCGCAGGAACCGGAGCATCTCCGAGGACGTCCACCACGTCCACTCGGCCGCGTAGTCCGGCTCGTTCTGCACCGATATGCCGTACAGGTTCACCCCGTTGTTGCGCATGTGGGCGGTGAAGTCGTTCAGGTGCGTGGCGTAGGCGCTGTACGAGCTGTATCGGAGCCGCCTCGCGTTGGTCTGGTTGCCGCGAGTGAAGGTCTCGATCATGCTGGCCGGTGGGTTCCACGGCGATGCGAAGACGGTGGCTCCGAGCGCGACAGCGCGCTGCGCGGTCGCCAGGTCGCGGCTCCAGTCAGCCTGGTTCTCGTTGACGGGGATCCTCAGCAGGGAGAAGCCCAGCCGACCCTCGCCGGTGCCGAAGGCCGTGTCCCGCTGGGCGGCGGTCAGGTCGCCGATCCAGGCCGCGTGGGCCATGGCGCCGAAGCCGCGGATCGTCTGCCGCGTTGCCGACGGGTTGATGCTTGCCGGTGCGGCGACGGCTTCGGTGGCCCCCACGACCGTCGCGACCGCTGCGACCGGTACGGCCCCCATCGTCGTCAGGACGGTGCGCCGGGTCAGCAGTTTCCGTTCGCCGCTCACCTGCTCATTCTGATCGTGCGTCATGTCTTGTCCTCCTGGGTGGTGGTGGTACGCGCCCTCTCGGTCCCGTCGGCCCGGTCGGCACCGGTCTGCTGCGCTGTCACGTGGTTGACCTGCTCGTGACGACCGATCCGGCTCTGATTGATCGTCATAACTGTTAACGCTAACAGAATTGTTACGCCTCTGGCATCGGTCGACGTGGATCATTACTTACGGCGTAGCTCCCGCAACACGCCGTGCCGGCGCACCGCCCACGCGAGACGCCGGACGCGCGGGTGCCACACGAACAGCACCGCCGCCCGGCGGATCAGGCCGAAACGGTTGTCGCTCAGCTGGTTCTCGATCGCCTGCCAGATCAGCTCGCGTACCTTGGCGCTGGCCAGCACCGCCCGTACCTCACGCCGCACCACAGGATCCTCGGCCGCCGACGCGATGGCGGCAGCCTGACCCGGCCGGTCCGCCAACGGCTCCACCGCCGCCGCGACGAGCGGCCTGCGCACCTCGTCCCGCTCCAGAAGCAGCAACACCGCTTCCCGAATCTCGACGGTGTCCAGGGCGGACCGCAGCAGGCTCAGCAGGCTGCGCTCCACCTCGTGGTCATGGTCCGGAACGGACAGCGTCGCCAGCAGCCCCGCAATCTCCTCGAGATCGACGACGTGTCGCACCCCGGCACGGAACTCCGGCAGCTCCCACGCGACCTGTAGAGCCTTGACGAGATTGCGGTTCATGGGCCATCGCTACCCGCAAGCGCCAGCCGGCGAAACCCGACCTGGCGCCGGATGAACTGCATACCGGCGGTCGTGGTGGCCACCAGCGCCGCAGCTGCGGCGACCAGTAGCAGTGTGGTCTCCGCCAGGACGGCGTGCATGTATTCGCCGCCGTTCGCGGTGGCCGAAAGGTACCGCTCGGCTGCGATCAGGTTGAGGGGCACGGCGATGAGCGCGCTAACCCACCACCTCGTCCTTCCTGCTGTGGGTGCGCCCGCTGGTCGCGCGCGCCGGGTCTGGATGAACCAGTTGGCGACGCTGGCCGAGGCGGTGAGCAGCGTGAGGATCAGCAGACAGAATGTCACTGTGGACAACTCACGAAGCGACACGATGCTGTCGAGGATCTCCACTATGCCGGACCCGTCATGGGTCACCCCGCCGACGCGGCGCTCGTATGCCCCAAGAGCGACGAGGGTGTGGGTGACGTCGACGACCGTGAGTGCGACCAGGGCGGTCACGGCGATGCGGGAGCTCGGCATCTGGCGACGATAGCCCTCGTTCGCAATTTTCGTGAGTCGCTCTGCCGAGGGCCTCTCAGCACCATGTCAGGGTCGAATTCACCCGGGTGACGTTGCTGATCGTGTTGTTCGCCCCACCGCAGGGGCTCTGGGTGATGTTGGTCCCGCTGACTGTCAGATTCTGGAACCGGATGCCAGAGGAGATCGGGAACTCGCTCCGGGCCGCGATCCGCACCTCGCCACCGCCCGTCACCGTCCCGGACACCCCGGCGATGACGACGTTGTAACAGTTCTCCACCAGGATCGCGTTGTTGCCCGTGTTCGAGATCGTCACCCGGTCGATGACCGCGCCACCGGACTCGGACACGCAGAAGATCCCCCGGCCGCCGCCGGACGCGAGCACGGTTCCGACCCGGATGTTCGTCGGGTACGAGTTGCCCACCCGGCCGTTGCGGTTGGCCATCCGGAACGCCGCGTACCCGGTTCCGGCCCCGGCGCCCTGCGCGTCGACAGTGCCCACCGTGGCGTTGATCGTGTCGTTGAGCAGTAGGCCGGAGTCCCGGGTGTTCCGGGCCGTGACAGTGCCGATCGTCAGACCGTCAACGCCGTACGTCTCGACCCCGTGGGTACCGGTTCCCGACACGTACACGTTGTCGATGCGGACGTTGCGGACCTTCACCGCTCGATCTCCACCGTGGTTGTCGATGCGCACGCCCAGACCGGCGGAGAGCCGCATGTCGATCTGCCCGAGAGTCAGGTTGTTCACGTTGCGCATGAAGATCCCGTACAGCGGCGAACCGGTAAGGGTGAGGTTCTGCACCTCGACGTCAGTGGTTCCCCGCGAGTACACCGGCGCCTGGTCGCCCGAGCCCGACCCGGTCACGTTGATCGTGCCGCACACGGCAAGGGTCGTGTACGACGGCAGCGACAACCGCGACCCCGCGCTCATCGAGCCGGAGCCACGAACCACCACCCGCTGCTTCGACGTACGACCCGCCGAGAGCGAGTTGACCGCCGCCTGCATCGCCGACAGCATGTCCGAACCCGAGTAGACAGTCGACGAGCCATTGCGGGCGGTCCAGGTGCTCCCGCTCAGTACGGCCTCGGCGTTGCTCGACCCGCTGCCACAGCCGGTGGTCGGTGGCGTGCTGCCGCCTACCGCGACCAGCTGCCACTGCTGGTTCGGGCCGTTGAGGTCGGCGTACTGACTGATCCGGCCGCCGTCGGCGGTGGACCGCTCCCAGACCTCGAGTGCCTTGGCCGAGTGGCGATTGATCAGTCGGACGTAACCGCTGTCGGAGTCGAGGACCTGGAACTGCTGGTTGGTGCCGTTGGCATCGGACCACTGGCGGTACTCGGCGCCGTCGGCGGTGTTCCACTCCCAGAGGTCGACGACCTTGCCGCTGTGCCGGGCCTTGAGGCGGTAGTAGCCGCTGCCGGAGGAGACGAACTGGAACTGTTGCCACGCGCCGTCGTTGCGGGACCACTGCTGGATCACGGCGCCGTCCGCCGTCGAGGTGTCCCGGACGTCGAGGACCTTGCCGCTGTGCCGGTTGACCAGGACGTAGTAGGCGTTGGTGTCGATGCTCGCCGCCGCTGCCGGGGGTGCGCCGACCAGAACGGCGCCAACCGCGCCGACCAGCATGGTGATCATGGCGAGCACCAGGCCGGTACGTCGGCCGCGACGCATCGACCCACTGCCGGACGGTCTTCTGGTGATGGTGAAGGACATCGCTCCTCCTGGCTGCAATGGGCTTCGGGCGTACCTGGACGGGTGTCGACGACCGTGGGCGCCTACTCCAGATGGAAGGTGGCCGAGGCGCGTTCGGCGCTCGAACTGACCGCCTCGATGTAGAGCAGTCCGTCGCGGTGGCGTACGTGGCGGCCCGGGAAGTTCTGCGACTCCAGGGAGATCCCGGCGCTGTCGGCGAGGCCAGCTTGGCGACGGAAACTCGCGTCGCCGCCGAACAGCGCCGAGCCGTCGTTCTTCTCCACGTACAGGGCGTAGCCCCGGTGACGGAGGTAGTAGCCGGGGAAGTTGGTCGACTCCAGCGACACCGAACCGCCGCCGGCGAGCCCGGTGACGATCCGGAACTGCGAGTCGGCCAGGTTGGTCACGTTCGGCTCGATCCGGGCCCGGTAGTCGTAGTGCCGGATGTAGCTGCCGGCCTGGTCATGTGAGCGCAGCCGCACGGGTGTGGCACCGTCGGGGACCGGGATGCCGAGGTTCGGGGTGCCGTCGGCGTTCCAGTACACCTTTTGCAGTCGGGTGCGTCGGTTCGGGTCGTTGAGCGGATCGCCGGTGATGTCGCGGTAGTTCCGGTCGTGGTAGACGAGGATGTCGCTCTGTCCGTCCTCGGAGACGGTGAACGAGTTGTGGCCGGGGCCGTACTGGCCGGTGGCCGCGTTGCTGGCGAACACCGGGCTGGGGCTCTTGCTCCAGGAGGCGGCGTCGAGCAGGTTCGCGCTGGCGGAGGCGCTCAGCATCCCGAGGCAGTAGTTGGCGTCCGTGGCGCTGGCAGAGTAGGTCAGGAAGATCCGGCCGTTCCGTTGGATCACCGCCGGTCCCTCGGCGACCCGGTAGCCGCGGGTCTCCCAGTCGTACGTCGGGACGACGAGTCGGGTCACGGTGCCGGTGATCTGCCACGGATTGGCACCCATCCGGGCGAGGTAGACGTTTGAGTTGTTTCCGATCGCCGGTTCCTGCTGTGCCCAGGTCAGATAGCGCACGCCGTTGGCGACGAAGGTCGAGGCGTCCAGGCTGAAGGTGTCCCAGGGTGTCGAGATCCGGCCGCGTTCGGTCCACGAACCGGCCAGCGGATTCGGGTTGGCGTTCTCCAACACGTACATCCGGATCCGCCACACGTCGTCGGTGCGGCCGGCGGCGAAGTAGACGTACCACCTGTTGTTTATGAAGTGAATCTCGGGCGCCCAGATGTGGGCGCCCATCTCGCCGCTGGTGTGGCGGCTCCAGATCGTCGTCTCCGCCGCCGTCGCCAACCCTTGCAGGGTGGTCGCGCGGCGCAGGACGATCCGGTCGTACTGCGGCACCGTCGCGGTCAGGTAGTAGTAGCCGTCGGTGTGCCGGAAGATGTGCGGGTCGGCCCGCTGGTTCACCAACGGGTTCGTGTAGGTGACGGCGGGTGCGGCCTGCGCCGGCGCGGCCACGGTCAGGCCGGCCGACACGGCCAAGACCGCCAGCACCGCGGCCAGCATCGACCGCAGACGCCGAGGGATGCCGTGGCCGGCGGGCCCCCGGTGGACGGCCCGACGGCTGTTCGGGTCGGTTCGAGGGAATGGCAGCGGCATCTGTCCTCCGCGAGCTTGGGAACGGTCATTGACCAGCACCGGTACGACCGCGGCGATCCCGTAGCCGATCCGGTCGTCGCCGCGCGGCGACGTCGGGCAGGACCGGGGGAGAGGCGCGAAGGGCTGGGAATGTGACTGTGGCGTTGCAATCAGGTGGCGGAGTTCATGTTGGCGTTAACATCGATACCTGTCAAGGTGTTGTGGCCGCCCACCTGGCCGGAAAAGCGGCCATCGCGTACCTGGAGGTAGGGTCCTCGGCGTGCTGCGACGGTGGGTTCTGGCGATCCTGATGGCGGCGTTCGGCGTGCTGGTGGCGGTGACGCAACTGGCCGACGGTCTGCCTGTCGTCGGCGGCGTCGAGTTGCTGGTCTTCCTGGCGTTGGCGCTGCTGCTGTCGCCGTGGGCCTTCCCCCGCTCGATGGGCGCCGCCGAGGCGCAACGGGCCAGCGCGGTGGACGGCCGGCCGATCGTGTACTGGCGTCCCGGCTGTCACTACTGCCTGCGGCTCCGGTTCTCCCTCGGCCGGCTCGCCCAGCGGGCGCACTGGGTCGACATCTGGAACGACCCGGCCGCTGCCGCCGCCGTCCGGGCGGTGGCCGGCGGCAACGAGACAGTGCCCACCGTCGTGCTCGGCGACCAGGCCGTCGTGAACCCCGACCGGGCCTGGGTCCGCGAGCAGCTCCGCTCGTCCTGACCCGGCGACGCCCCTTATCTCACGAGGTCACCGGCGAGGTACACAGCGAGCGGGCGGCGCAGCACAGTGATGTCGCTCGTCGGGTCGCCGTGAACGATCAGCAGATCGGCGTCGAACCCGGGGTGGACGCGGCCCTTGCGTCGCCCCAGGCCACACACCTCGGCTCCGACCGAGGTCGCCGCGGTGAGAGCGACCGTGGCGGGAATGCCGCAGGCCACGTACTCGACCAGCGTCTCGGGCAGGATCCCGTGCGGCTTCGCGGGCCCGAGGCCCGCGTCCGAACCGGCGACCAGGCGGACCCCGGCCCGGTGCAGTGTGGCGACGCCGTCGCGCAGCGCGGCCTCACTGAGCCCGGCCCGTGCCGCCATCTCCACCACCTCAGGTGGCGTGACCACTGCCGGGTCGGTGCCGAGCGTGGCACAGACCGCCACCCCCGACGCGGCCAGCCGGTCCGCGAGCTCAGCGGGAACACGGGCGCCGGCCGCGGTCACGCAGGTGCAGTGCTCGATGCCGTCCACGCCGACGCGCAGCGCCTGCTCGACCGCGCTGAGCGCGTGCGCGTGCGCGGTCACCGGCAGACCCAGCTTGTGGGCCTGTGTCAGTGCGGCGGCCAGTTCCTCATCGGTGAACTGCGGCCTCGTGGTGTCGGTGCCCGGGGTGAACACCCCGCCGCTGGCCATGACCTTCACCAGGTCTGCTCCGGCCGCCGCCCGCAGGCGTACGGCCTCGCGGACCCCGTCGACACCGCTCGCCTCACCCCCCAGCGACCAGCAGTGCCCGCCGACGCTGGTGAGCGGTGCGCCCGACCCCACCACCGTTGGTAGGTCGTCCCGCACCCGCCGATCCCGCCACCGCAGCACCGCGTCACGTCGGTCGCCCAGGTCCCGGACCGTCGTGACGCCCGCCACCAGCTGCGTACGTAGCGACGCCTCGACGACCCCGTCGAGGTCTGACTCGGGACGATCAGCGAGCCGGCCGAGCGCGTCGGACCCGGCGTCGGCGCACAGGTGCACGTGCGCGTCGACCAGACCGGGCAGCAGCGTGCCGTTCGGTTCCTCGCGCACCGGCCAGCCTTCCGGCACCTCGGCGTTACCCCGGTGCACCTCGGCGACGCGCCCCTGGTCAACCAGGACCAGCACCCCACCGTCCACGAGCCGTTCGCCGTCGAACATCCGGGCCACCCGCACAGCTTGCTGCGTCATCGTCACCCCAACCCGCTCGGCCACAGCGGCCACCGGTCCTGGCCTCACCATCGCACCGCCACGGGCACCCGGCCTCCCTCGCCAGAGCGATATGCCATCCCCCGGCCGGGTCGGCACCTGTCGGGTCAGTCGGGACACCACCCGCCGCGGTGGCGTTTTCGCCACCATCTGCGGGGGATACGACACCGCCCGACTTCTCGCGCTGAACGGGCGACGACAGGAGGACGGTCATGGCGTTGGCCAACCCGGCACCCGACTACTTCGAGCCCGAGGACGGCATGTTCCTCGCAACCTTGCTGATCGTTCGCGATCTGGCGCGGTCGCGGGAGTACTACGAGCGGGTGTTCGGGGCGACCTGCGTCCACGAGAGCAGCCCACTGATCATGAAGTTCTTCAACAGTTACATCATCATCAACGTCGAGGGCGGTCCGACGGACGACAAGCCGACGGTGCAGGCCAAAGCGCCAGCCGACTCCAACACCCTGAGCTGCGCGATGAACGTCCGGGTCCGGGACATTCGGAAACTCTACGAGGAGTGGAAGTCCCGGGGCGCGGACTTCCTCACCGAGCCGAAGGACCACGGAACGGAGATCCGCTGCTACCTGCGCGACCCGGACGGCTACCTGGTCGAGGTGGGTCAGGGTCTCTGACCATCGAGCCATCCGGCCGCCCAGCATCCTCTCGTCGTAGCTTGATGGCATCATGCTGGGCCATGGATCATCAAGGCCAGCTCCGCCGTGCCGCGCTCGCGGCGGGCATCCCGGACGACGAGATCGGCAGGTTCACCGAACAGCTGCGTCTGTCGATCCGGTTGGGCGGGGGTTCCGGCGGTGCCCCGGTCGGGCAGTTCGGTGGCTTGCCCCGACTGCCGGTGGGCACCGACTGGCCGACCGCCGGAGCCAGCCCGTTGCCGTTCATCTTCTCCGTCGACTGCGCGGCGCCGCCGAGAGTCGACGGCTTCGGCCTGCCGGCAGATGGGTCGCTGCTCTTCTTCCTGGCCCACGAGGAGGACCACCTCGCCGGTGGCACCGGCGACCGGAGGTACGCCCGAGTCGTGTACGTGCCGGCCGACACCGCAACCGAGGTGGCGGAAGAACCCAGCATCCCCAACTTCGTCGGCGAGCAGTACGACCTCCACGCCACGCTGGGCGCGGAGCTGCCCCCATGGATCGCCACGCACGACGATGAGGACGAGGACGACCTGTCGCCCTTCCAGCAGCAGCTGGCCCATGACCTGAAGCGTGACCTGCCGCACCTGGAGGAGCTCCGCGCGTTGGCCGACGGCCTCTGGCCGCCCGATGAAGGGCTCGCCAGCGCCGATATCGGCGGGTATGCCGACGACGAGGTGATGAGGAATATCGCGGAGCAGACCCTAGCCGGGCGGGAGAAGGCCGGTGAGATCGTCGTCCCGGTGGCGCAGTGGTATTCCCAGGTGGAGCAGGAGAAGCACCGGCTGACGAGCGAGTGGGTGTCGCTCGCCCGTTTTCCGCTGGCCGACGGGTTCTACTACGGCAGTTTCGTCATCCGCCACGACGATCTGACCGCCGGCCGGCTGGACGAGGCGCTCTCCGTGACCGAGTTCAGTGAGTAGAACGGCGACGGCAGCGCACCTGCGCTGCCTGCGGTCGTCCGTCGATCATGCGGCGGAATACCCTGACCTGCGGTGCCTCGACACCGCGTGACACGAGGAGTCGATGCTGACATGACGGCAGGACGACCGATGCCGACCCAGGACGAGGTGCTCGGGTACTTCGACACGCTGTCCAACTGGGGGCGGTGGGGCGATGACGACGAACGCGGCACGCTGAACCACATCACCGACGATGTCCGGCTGGCGGCGGCGCGGGCCGTACGACACGGCAGAAGCGTGTCCTGCGCGTGGGAGGTCTCCGCACCGGGAGACATGGAGCGGTCGACGACGACGTGCCCGTGCACCGCCGACATGCCGGGTGCCGAGAACATGCCGCCCGCCTTCCACGCCGACCGGCGCTGGGGCTTCTCGTCCGAGCGGATCGGCATCTCGTTCCACGGCAACACCCTCACCCACCTCGACTCGCCGTGCCACCTCTACTGGGACGGCACTATGTACAACGGGCGGTCGCACTCGTTTGTCGACGCCGCGACGGGCTCAGCGTGGGCGGCCGTCACGGCAGCCGCGAACGGGATCGTCACGCGTGGTGTCCTGCTGGACGTCGCGTCGGCCCGGGGTGTGCGGTGGCTGGAACCGGGGCAGGGCGTGTTTCCCGACGATCTCGAGGAGGCCGAGCGTCGCCAGGGTGTGCGGGTGCGACCCGGCGACGCGGTACTCCTGCGGACCGGCTACGGGCGGTTCCGGCACGAGAACGGCGCGGCCAGCGGTTTCACGCAGGCCGGCTGGCACGCGTCCTGCCTGCCGTGGCTGCACGAACGGGGAGTCGCGCTGATCGGCGCCGACACACCACAGGACGTTCAGCCGTCGGGGTACGACGACGTGTTGATGCCGGTCCACGCCGTGAGCCTCGTCGCGATGGGCCTGTGGATGCTCGACAACTGCGACCTGGAGGCCTGCGCGACAGCGGCTGCCGAACTCGCCCAGTGGGACTTCCACCTGGCGGTCGCACCCGTCCGCTTCGCCGGCACGTCCGGCAGCCCGGTCAACCCGATCGCCACGTTCTGACCGGGAAGGAGTACGCGACGAGGGCTTGTCGCGGCGCTGCTCAGCTCAACTCCAGGACGGGCCGGGTCAGGATCTCATCGGCGTACCGGTCGTCAGAGGCGAGCCACTGGCCGAAATCCTTGTCCCGGTAGGCGGTCGCGAGGGTGAGCCACCCCACGAAGAAAGCGCTGTCTCCGCAGGTGGTGCCGCCGCCATCGCCGCCGCACACGATGGTGCGCTCGGTGGTCGCCTCGTGCTGCGGATCCTCATGGCTTCTCCAGTCGTCGAAAATTGGCTGCACGCCGGCGGTAGTCGGCGGCCACGGCGATGACGAGCGGGCCCCACGCGAGCATTGGGGCGTAGTAGCGGAGCACCTCCCAACCGGGAGTCGGGTGCACCGGTTCGTCCTCACCGATGCCTACCCAGATGCTCTGCACGACATGGAACCTCTGGTTGAGGAGGAAGTACACGCAGATGGCGACGAGCAACCAGCCGCCGGTCAGCGCGATGCGCACGACCGGACGCGCCGGGATGGCACGGCCTCCGACGCCGGGTACCCAGTGCGGAACTCGCTGTCCCCACCGGTGCACCAGCCCGAGTGTCAACAGGGCCAGTCCCATCGACAGCGCGGACAGGAAGACCATGTACCAGTGCGTGGTGCCATCGTCGCTGAACACCAACGACAGTCGCCAGAGCGCGGACGGCAGAACGCAGAGCGGGACGGCGTAGGCGGCCCAGATCGCCCAGGTCGGCGGGGCGGTGGCTGCGATGCGGGCGGAGTCAGCGTGGTTCATGGACGCTCCGATCCTGGGAGGCGGTCATGGCGGCGTCGGTCGAGGTGGCCAGGGCGTAACCGGTGGTGGTGACGGCCAACGACACTCCCCAGCCGAGGAAGACCAGCAGCGTGGCGGTGACGGCCCACCCGTCCCACACGTCGGACCAGCGCGTGTCACCTGTGAGCAGTCGGCCGACGAGCACAGCGATGCTCAGCACGCCGTAGGTGACCAGCGTGAGCGCCACCACGCCGGCCGGGATCACCGCCAGCGGTCGGGGGACCTGTCGATCGTGCAGTCCCGGCACCCAGCGCGGAAACTGCTGCCCCCACCGCCGCACCAGCCCGAGAACGAGCAGTCCGGCCAGCGGCGGGACGAGCGTGATCGCCAAACCCGTCGCCGTGGAGAGGTTCCGCTCGATGTCGTTCAGTTCCCGCTCGGAGATGCCGACCGGAACGCCGAGCACCCACAGCGCGTGGGGCACGGCCCAGCCGACCACTGGCAGCGCCACGGCGACGTACGCCCAGCGGCGCGTCCACCGCGGCACCGGCCGGTAGCCGACGGCGGCCGGTCCGCGCCGGGGCCCGGATGCGTTCGCGAGCCCGGCGAACAGGACGCCACCGGCCACCAGCAGGAGCCGGGCTCCGAGGTCACGCCAGTCCGAGGGCCGTCCCGCGAGCGCCGCCGGGATCTCGAAGAGCAGGTGCAGCGGGAACGCGGCCACCAGGAGCAGCGCGGCGGCGGCCCAGCTGCCGGCGGTGGCCCAGCGGCCGGGGAACCGGACCGTGCACCCGAGCACCACCGCGAGGGCGACGCCGACTCCCACCGCGCCCCACCCCGACCAGAGCGGCAACGCCACGACCTGGTCCGCACCGCACCCGCCCGCCGGGTCGACCAGATCGGTGCGGTCGCACGCGGTGTACCCCCACCGGCCACCCGCGATCCAGTAGAGCCGCTGAGTCACCGCGGCAACGACGAACACGGCACACGCCAGCGCCCACGGTCTGGCACGGGTCGGTATCTCAACGACAGCCATGGACCTACGATCGCCGGCTGCGGATCAGCTCTCCTCCCCGACAGATGGGGAGGCGCTCCCTCGGCCGGGGGAGAGGCCGCCGAGGTTACTGACGCGGCGGCGCGGAGTCGGCGACGGTCGCCTCAAGGAATGCTCAAATTCGATCGACGTGAACCACTGCAGCCGCTAACGCACATACGCTCACCGGACCGGTCCGCCGGCAATCACCCGTCGTAGGCAGAAGGAGGGGGAATGCGGCGATCACAACGGCGCATCGCGCTGCTCGCGCTGTCCACCCTGGTGGGCAGCATCCTCGTGACGACCGGCCCTGCGGGCGCGGATCCCACGGGGCCATCGGCCGCCGCCAGCCGATCCCAGCCTGAGGATCGGGAGTCGGTACGCCTCGTACACATCAGGCTGACCGGCGCCGACATGCTGGACACTGTGGCAGCGGCCGGCTTCGACCTCGAACACGGCCTCCGGCGCGTGCCGAACGGCATCGAGGGCGAAGCGGTGGTTACCGCCGAGCAGGTCACCGAACTGACGGCGATGGGCGTCGAGGTGCTCGGCGAGAGCGCCGGCTTCGCCTGGAGCGACGAGGCCGACGGCGGCCTCGGCATCGGCGCGGCCAGCGCGCGGGCGGCCCAGCCGGCGAGCCACGACGCGACGGTACGCGTCGTCCGCGCCGACTGGTTCACCACGAAGGGTCAGGGCTTCCTCTACGTCGAGGCGCGGACCACCGAGGGGCAACAGGCGGACCCGATCGTCGGGATGCAGCTGGAGAACGACTCGGGGAAGGGCACGCCGTTCGGCTTCGCCCGGACGATGAGCCGGTTCGTCGACTCCGGGCAGTACATGTTCCACCGGAACCTCTTCAAGCTCGACGTACGCCCCAACACGATCAAGCTGACGAGTTCCACCGGTGGCGTCGCGACCGGTGCCGTCTCCAACTGGCTGGAGGACGCCCCGCCGCCGCTGACGGCGAACCCGTCCTACAAGTCGGACTTCGTGGACGGCTACCGGCACCCGCAGCAGCTCTACAGCCGCGCCAAGGAGATCGCCCGTCAGTACCCGGACATCGCCGAGATCGTCTACCTGCCGAACCAGACGAACGGGTACCAACGCAAGGCGCAGGCCCAGATCGGCGGCGCGGGGCAGGCTGCGGTCGTCGTCTCCTCGGCCGCATGGGGTCACCAGGGCGGCAACGACGTCACTGTGGATTTCGTGGACCGGCCCGAGCCGGATCTCCCGCTGGCGGTGGAGGTCACCGGCAAGGCGGTCCGTGTCCTGCTCGCCACTGACGTCTCGGGCGCACCGACGAGCACGGCCGCCGAGGTGGCCGAGGCGCTGCGGAGCCGCTCCGCGGGGCTCATCGACCGGGCGCACCCGTACCGCACCAACGAGGGCACCGGCATCGTCGCTCCGACGGCCGGCCCGGTCGCGCTGACCGACTTCCTCGACCAGAAGCGCGTCGGAGCACCGGAGGGCGAGGTGCCGCGAGGCCCCGCGACGATCCCGGTCCTGCGGATCGGCAAGCACCGTGACGGTAAGAAGCCCGGTGTGCTCATCCAGGCGCAGGACCACGCCCGCGAGTGGGTGCCGGCGACGACCAGCCTCGAGTCGGCCGAGCGTCTGGTGCACAACTACCGGTCCGACCGGGAGACGAAGAAGATCGTCGAGAACACCGACGTCTTCTTCATCCTGTCCAACAACCCCGACGGGGCGAACTACAGCTTCTACAACTTCGCCTCCCAGCGTAAGAACATGACGAACCACTGCCCGGACGCGAGTGCCGATCCGGCTCAGCGGAACTCCTGGGGCGTCGACCTGAACCGGAACTATCGGGTCGGCTCGGGCCACGACGGCTACGCGGGAGGGTCGACCAACTGTGTCAGTGGCACCTACCAGGGGCCGGAGGAACTGTCCGAGCCCGAGTCGAAGAACATCATCTGGCTGGTCGAGAAGTACAAGAACATCAAGTTCATGATGTCGGTGCACTCCAACGGTGGCCAGCTCTTCTGGCAGCCCGGCGCCTACATCGCTGACGGCCGGATCACCACGCCGCGTCCGCCACTGGGTGACGAGGCGTTCTACTGGCAGTCCGCCGCCCGGATCCTGTCGCAGGTCAAGGCGCACCGGGAAACCGTCGTCACGCCGGAGAACGTCGGCGGCTCGTCCGACGTCCTCTACTCCTCGGCGGGCAACGTACGCGAGGACCTGTACCACACCTACGGGATCTACGCGTTCGGCTGGGAGGTCGGCGGCTCCGTCTACAACCCGGCCACCGGTGACTGGCAGGGCGGTTCGTTCCAGCCGGAGTGGGACGGAAACCCCGAGCTCGTCAGTGGCCACGCCGAGACCATGGAGTACGCCAACGGGATCATGGAGATGTTCCGGGTCGCGGCGGACTGGGGCAGGGACAAGAAGGACCCGACGTCCCGGTTGGTCCCGGGCGCGGGGCGCTACTCCGGGCCTGTCGACGTGCACTTCGAGACCAGCGAGCCGGCCACCATCTACTACACGACCGACGGCAGCCGGCCCACGCTCGAATCGCCCCGCTACGCGGCGACCGAGTTCCGTGAGCCGGGGCAGGTGTTCCACGTGACCGAGACGACGACGTTCCGCTGGTTCTCGGTCGACAGCGCCGGCAACATCGAGAAGAACTACGACCCGACGAAGAACGACAGGCGCAACAACTACCGCAGCGCGACGATCAGGATCGCCAAGAGGTAGCGCCAGTCCGACAGTCGTTGCCCCGTCGGTGCGGATCACCCGCGCCGACGGGGCAGCCTCTGCACGAACAGGTCGCGTCGGTCAGCCTCGTCGGCCGGCCCACAAGGGGCTGTCCACGTAGTGGTTGTCGTAACGGTCCTGGGTCTCGGCGACGTCCTGCCAGGTGGCTTCGCCCCGGTGCACCTTGTCGAGCAGTCGGTAGTAGTCGAACCGGGGCTTGCCGGGGGTGATCACGACGAGGAAGTCGGCGTCCCGGCCGTCGGCGGGGGCGAAGGCATGTGGGGTGTTCGGCGGGACGAAGAGCACGTCTCCCCGATGCAGGGTGCGCAGTTCGTCGTTGACGAGTATCTCCAGGGCGCCGTCGAGCACGAAGAAGAACTCGCCGGAGTGGGTGTGCAGGTGCGGCGGCGCACCGTCAGTGCCGTGCTTGAGCACTGTGCGGTTGCTGGTCAGGGCGCCGCCGGTGTGCTCGGGGTCGAGGAGCAGCGTGATCACGCTGGCCGGATCGCTGTCGAGAACCTCGGCCTGGGCCGCGCGTACCACAGTCATTTTTCGACTCCTTCGTCGTTCAACGATTCCTAGACACTAGATGTCCAGAATCAGCGACGCCAGCGATCACATCCGACGTCCCAAATTCTGGACAGGTAGAGTCCAGGATCATGCGGATGAGTCAGGGCGTCGAATGGGCCCTCCACACGTGCCTCAACCTGAGTTGGCTGGACGCCCCGGTGCCGACCAGCACCCTCGCCGCCTTCTACGAGCTGCCGCCGGCGTACCTGAACAAACAGCTCCAGGCCCTGGCCCGAGCCGGAATCCTGACGTCGACCTCGGGGCCGCGCGGGGGCTTTCAGCTCGCCCGCGCCCCGGCGGAGGTCTCCCTGCTGGACATAGTGGCCGCGATCGAGGGCCCGGAGGAGCTGTTCCAGTGCGACCAGATCCTCCGCAAGGGCCCGGGCGAGCACGCGGGCGTCGACTATCGACAGTCCTGCGCGTTCGCCCAGGCCATGCGTGGCGCCGACCTGGCCTGGCGGCGGGAGCTGGCCGGCAAGACCGTTGCTGACGTCCGGGCCGACGTCGAGCGCGGGCACCCGGAGGCCCCAGCCAACACCCGCGCCAGGATCGTGGAGCTGCGCTAGGGCGTAGTCCGGCCCGCGGTCAGCGGCCGTGCACCTCCAGCTCCCAGAGCGAGTAGCCGTACGCGGGCAGGGCGCGCTGGGTGCCCTGCACGCGCAGGTAGCGACCGGTGGCCGAGAGGGCGATGTCGTCCACGCCACCGTCGCCGGTGGTCGTGGTGTGCACCGGCGTCCAGGTGACGTTGTCCGGGGAGACCTGGATCTGGTAGGCCCGCGCGTACGCCGCCTCCCAGGTCAGCCGGACCCGGTCGAGGGTGCGGGACGCGCCGAGGTCCACCGAGATCCACTGCGGGTCGGCGTACGCGCTGCCCCAACGGGTGGTCGTGGTGCCGTCCACGGCGTTGGCCGCCGCGTGCGCGCTGCCCGGCTCGACGCTGGACGCGGTGACGGGCTTGCCCCGGGAGAGCACTGTGCCGCCGGCGGCGCTGCCGTAGACGTTGAGGTCCCACAGCGAGTAGCCCCACTGGGTGGCGCGTTGGGTGCCGTACACCCGCAGATAACGGCCGGTGCCGGTGACAGTGAGGTCGTCGACGCCACCGTCGCCGGTGGTCGTGGTGTGCACCGGCGTCCAGGTGACGTTGTCCGGCGACACCTGGACCTGGTACGCCCGCGCGTGGGCCGTCTCCCAGGCCAGCCGCACCCGGTTGATCGCGTACGAGGCCCCCAGGTCGACGGTGATCCACTGCGGGTCGACGTACGCGCTGCCCCAGCGGGTGGTCGTGGTGCCGTCCACGGCGTTGGCCGCGGCGTGCGCGCTGCCCGGCTCGACGCTGGAAGCCGTCACCGGGCGGCCCTGGGCCAGGTCGGTGGCGGGCGGCTCACTCGGGCCGTCGGTCTTGATCCGCACGTTGCGGTAGTTGATGTCCATTCCGGCGCCGTCGTTCTGCAACCCGATGTAGCCGTTGGCGATGGTCCGGCTGCTGACGTAATCGTTGATCTTGAGGCCGTTGAGCCAGATCTCGACCCGCTGGCCGTGCACGCCGATCTCGTAGGTGTTCCAGGAGCCGGGTGGGTTGAGCGCTGTCGCGCGGGCGGCCTGGTTGGGTGCCTGGAAGCTGTAGACACTGCCGGTGGTGCGCGTCGGGTCGCCGTCGGTGGCGTCGATCTGGATCTCGTGACCGGCGGCGACCGGGCCCCACGGATCGCCCTGCGGATCGGGGAACCCGATGAAGACCCCACCGTTGTCGTCGCCCGGCATCATCCAGTCGACCTTGAGCGAGTAGTTGGCGAAGGTACGTACCGGGTACCAGAGCAACCCCATGCCACCGTTCGACGTGAGGGTGCCGTCGGCCAGTGTGAAGCCGCCCGGCCCCGCCTGCCGCCACTGCCCGAGGCTGGCCTGGGTGCCGTCGAACAGCGGGGTGTAGCCGGGCTCCGGCCGGCAGTCGGCCGCCACCGCCCCGGCCGCCACCCGAATGCCGCCCAGCAGCATGCGGGTGAAGTTCGGGTCGGCGTAGCTCTGCTCGGTGTGGCCGAGGCCGGTGTACCAGGAGCGTCCGCCGCCATAGCTGTGGCACCAGGTGATCGGGTGGTCACCACCCATCGACCCACCGGTGTACGACGACTCGTCGAGGTTGGCCAGCACCTTGACCGCCGAGCGGGGGTTGGTCCGGTAGTTGTACCACTCGTCGGTGCGGGTCCAGGTCGACGGCAGGTGCGCGGTCGAGGCGTTGGCTCGGTCCTCGACCCGCACTGTCGCCTGCTGGGTGGCCGGGTGCGAGGCGAAGTACCCGCCGACCAGTCCGCCGTACCACTGCCAGTCGTACTCGGTGTCGGCGGCGGCGTGCACTCCGACGAAACCGCCGCCGGAAGCCAGGTACGCCTCGAACGCGCCCTGCTGGCCGGCGTCGAGCACGTCGCCGGTGGTGCTGAGGAAGACCACCGCCTGGTACTGGGCGAGGTTGGCGGTCGTGAAGGTCGTCGCGTCCTCGGTGGCGTTGACGGTGAAGCCGTTCGCCGCGCCGAGCTGCTGGATGGCGACGATGCCGTTGGCGATGGAGGTGTGCCGGAAGCCGGCGGTCTTGGAGAAGACCAGGACCTTGCCCAGCGGTGCGGCCTCGGCCGGGGTCGAGGTGACCGTCGCCGCACCGGCGGCGAGGGTGAGTCCGGTGACGACGGCGGCGGCGAGCGTGCTGATGGCGCGTCTGCGCATGCAGGGCTCCTTGTGAGGAAGTGCCCGGTGTGCCCGCGTCCGCCGAAACGAGGGCGATGGCGAGACGACGCGGAGCGGTGTCACCAGGCAGGCTCGAACCAACCGGATGAACATCGATCCACATCGTTGATATGCAGTTAACATCGGGCGTCGGTAAGGGTCAATCCCTCGGGATTGTCCCGATCGCCTCAGGAGCGGTGCGCCGCCACGTTGACGACGTTGCCGTCCGGGTCGCGGACGAAGAACCGTCGCATGCCGTACGGCTCGGTGGTGAGCGGGTGCACGATCTCCTGACCGAGCCGCTGCGCCTCGGCATAGGCGCCGTCCACGTCGTCCACCCGCGGGCTGATGACCGAGTCCTCGGGTACGGTCGCGTCGCCGAAGACGAGCTGCACGGCCACGTCGGGGTCGGACGAGGTGTAACGGGCCACCCACCCCAGGTTGCTCAGCGCGCCGCCTTGCCGAGCAGCACCGAGCGTTCGCGCTGATTGGCGCAGAGCCGGGCGGCGAGTTCCAGCTCGGTGCGCGCCTCCGCAAGCCGGCCGAGGCGGGTCAGCAGCTCGCCGCGTACGGTCGGGACGAGGTGCGACCCGGGGAGCCGGTTCGAGGCGACCAACTCGTCCACGATGGCCAGGGCCGGCGCCGGACCCGAGGCCATGGCGACGGCGACGGCCCGGTTGAGTTCGACCACCGGCGAGGGCGCGACCCGGCCGAGCCTCTCGTAGAGCCGGACGATCCGGGCCCAGTCGGTCTCCTCGACCGAGGGTGCCGACGCGTGCGTGGCCGCGATCGCGGCCTGTAGACCGTAGGGGCCGAGGCCGCGCTGCGATGCCCTGGCCAGCGCGCCCAGCCCACGGCGGATCGCCGGGAAGTCCCACAACCGGCGATCCTGGTCCGCGAGGAGGATCGGGGCGCCGTCGGGGTCGGTCCGGGCCGGGAAGCGCGCGGCAGTCAGCTCGCACAGGGCGAGCAGGCCGTGCACCTCCGGCTCGTTCGGCTGGAGCGCGGCAAGTGTGCGGGCCAGCCGGATCGCCTCGTACGCCACGTCGGTGCGCAGCAGCCGGTCGCCCGACGTGGCCGTCGACCCCTCTGTGAAGATCACGTAGAGAACGCTGAGCACACCGCCCAGCCGCTCCCGGCGCTCACCGGCCGGCGGTAGCTCGAACGGCACCTGGGCCGCCGCAATCGCCTTCTTGCCCCGGGTGATGCGGGCCTGCACGGTCGGCACCGGCACCAGAAACGCACGGGCGATCTCCTCGGTGGACAGGCCGCCGACCACCCGCAGGGTCAGCGCCACCCGCGCCTCGCGGGAGAGCACCGGGTGGCAGCTGACGAACATCAGCGCCAGCACGTCGTCGTCGATCCGGTCGGGGTCGATCTCCTGAACGAGCGCGGGATCGGCCGCCAACAGTGCGTATCGCTCCTGGAGGGCGACCCGGCGGCGGATCGCGTCGATCGCCCGCCGCCGGGCGGTGGCCATCAGCCACCCGGCCGGATTGGCCGGAGAGGCACGCGGCCAGGACACCGGCGCCTCGGCCACCGCCTCCTGGGCGGCGTCCTCGGCCAGCCCGAAGTCACCGGTGAACCGGGTCAGCGCGGCCACGATCCGCGCCGACTCGATCCGCCAGACGGCCTCGACGTCGGCCGTACCCATCAGATCTGGCCGTCGCTTTCGCCACCCTGCGGGACCTCGTCGGCCTCGGCCACCCGCCGGACCTCGATCTTGGACCCGCGGACCGCCGGGACCCGCTCGGCCCACTCGACCGCCTCCTGTTTCGTGGCGACATCGAGCAGGAAGTAGCCCCCGAACAGCTCCCTGGTCTCGCCGTACGGACCGTCGGTGACCACCGGTGCCTCGCCACCGAAGTCGACAACGACGCCCTGGCGCGGATCGTCCAGCCCTTCGGCCGCGACGAGAACGTCTGCCTTCATCATGTCCTCGATGAACTGGCGGGTGGTGGCCATCATCTCGTCGATGTTGGCCATCATGGCCGCATTCGTCTCATCGGTGCCCCGCATGATCAACATTTACTTCGACATCGCGTCCTCCTCATCCGACGGGGCCGCCTCCCGGTCCCAGCATCCCCACGTCGAACGGGCAACCCGCGGATCGACACGGCCCCGAAAACCGGCCCCTGCTCCGCGATCTTGCACTTACTGTCCCGGCATAAGTGACATCCCGCCCATATCGGCTACTGAAACTGCAAGATCGGCGCGGCAGTCAGGGGTCACCGACGCTTGATTCGATCGGCAATCGTCAATAGATTGAGGATGGGCGCCGCCGGGGTCCGGGTGAACCGGGCCGTTGGCGGCTGACAGGTCCACCCCCGAGCCGGGCACTTTGGTCGTACGCACGACCGCTCGCTGTGGCGCACCGCCGCGCCACATCCAGGGCACGTTGTCGCGCCGCGTCCGTCCAGGACGCGCCGCCGTGCCGTCTCCGCCCAGCTCGATGGCAGAAGGACCCTTCATGACGATTTTCCGCGCCCGCCCCGCCGCGACCCTGGTGGTCGCCGCCGCGCTGGCCGCCGCCGCGACCACCACCGGAGCGGCACTACTCAGCGGCCCGGCCGCGGCCGCCCAGGGTTGCCGGGTCGACTACACGCCCAACCAGTGGCCCGGCGGATTCACCGCCACCGTCAAGGTCTCCCCGGGGGACGCGGCCGTCTCCAGCTGGACCGTCACCTGGACATACGCCGGGGACGAGCGGGTCACCAGCGGCTGGAACGCCACGGTCAGCCAGTCCGGATCGACGGTGACCGCCCGCAACGCGTCGTACAACGGCGGCATCCCGGCCGGCGGCTCCACCGAGTTCGGGTTGCAGGGCACGTACGGCTCCAGTGGTGGCGCGCCGACCGGGTTCAGCCTGAACGGCGTACCGTGCAACGGCGCCACGCCGCCGCCCACCACCCCGCCGCCGACGACACCTCCGCCCACTACCCCGCCGCCGACGACACCTCCGCCGACCACCCCGCCGCCCACCACCGAGCCGCCGACCGGGTGTGCCGGCGCGGTGCTCTGCGACGGCTTCGAGGGCCAGACCGGGTCGACGCCGTCCGGTGACTGGGCCGTGGTGAGCCCGGACTGTTCCGGCGCCGGTACCGCCACCATCGACACGGCGACCACGCACAGCGGCAGCCGGTCGGTTCGGATCAGCGGCGCCGCCGGGTACTGCAACCACGTCTTCATCAGGTCCACGAAGAACCTCGGCAGCGTGGGCAACGTCCGGTACGGCCGCATCTGGGTCCGGCACACCACCGCCCAGCCCACCGAACACACCACGATGATGGCGATGGCCGACGCCGCCGATGGCAGCAAGGACCTGCGGTTGGGTGGCCAGAACGGCGCCCTGCAGTGGAACCGCGCCTCCGACGACGCGACCCTGCCCGAGCAGAGCCCGGCCGGGGTGGCGCAGAGCCTGCCGTTGCCCACCAACCGGTGGACCTGTGTGGAGTTCATGGTGGACGGCGCGGCCGGTCAGCTGCGTACCTGGGTGGACGGCACCGCCATCCCTGGGCTGACCGCGGACGGCGTACCGACGCACGACATCGACGGCCAGTGGCACAACCGCACCTGGCGGCCGCAGCTCACCGACCTGAAACTGGGCTGGGAGAGCTACGGCGGCGGAGCCGACACCCTCTGGTACGACGACGTCGCGCTGGGGTCCAGCCGGATCGGCTGCTGACCCTTCCGGGGTCGTGAACGGGGCCCGTCAGCGGTGCCCCGCCATGGTGATGAGTGCGTCGAGGGTGTGACCGAGGTTCCGGGTCACACCCTCGACCGCGTCGGCCTGAGCGGATGCGGGCACGCGTCCGCCGGCTGGCGCACCGCACCCCCGCCGGCCAGGCCACCGAGGCGCTGTTGATATGTTCCTGCCCATGAAAACCGTTTTCATTAAGGTGGGTCTGTGCCTGGTACTGGCCGCGGCCGGCTGCTCCGACGGGGGAGCCGCCGCGCCGGCCGCGCAGGGCCACCTGGCCACCCCGGTCCAGCTGACAAACTGCGGATTGCCGGTCAGCGTCACCGCGCCACCCCAGCGCGCGATCGCACTCGAACAGAACGCCACCGAGATCATGCTCAGCCTCGGTCTCGCCGATCGGATGGTCGGCACCAGCTACCAGACCGACCCGGTGCTGCCCGACCTGCGCCCCGCGTACGAGAAGGTGCCGGTGCTGGCCAAGCTCTACCCCTCACGAGAGGCGGTCCGGGCGGCGAATCCGGACTTCGTCTACTCGACCTACACCTCCGCGTACGCTCCGGACGCCGCCGGCTCGCGCGCTGACCTGGCGACGCTCGGCGTGCCGGCGTACCTCTCCGAGTTCGCCTGCGAGAAACCGGCGGACGCCACCCAGACGGTCACCTTCGACGGGATCTTCGACGAGATCCGCGACATCGCCGGCGTCTTCGGCGTCCCGGAGCGGGCCGACAAGCTGATCCACGACCAGCAGAGTCGGTTGGCCGCCGCTCGAGGTGCGGCGCCGACGGCCGTGCCGAGCGCCGGCCCGTCACTGCTCTGGTACTACTCCGGAACGAGCACCCCGTATGTGGCCGGGCACGGCGGGGTTCCAGACGCGATCAGCTCGCTGCTGGGAGCCCGCAACACGTTCACCGATGCCAGCCAGAAGTGGCCGGCCGGCAATTGGGAGGAGATCGCCAAACGCAACCCGGAGGTGATCGTGGTGGCCGATCTGACCAGGGGCGGCGACGGCGACAGTGCCCAATCGAAGATCGACTTCCTGCGCCGCAACCCGGTGACATCGAAGCTGGACGCGGTGGTCGCCGGACGGTTCGTCACAGTGCCCGGCTCGTCGATGGACCCGTCGATCCGCAGCGTCCAGGCGGCGGAACTGGTCGGCGCCAACCTGCACGGGAGCGCCCGATGACTCCGCCGGCCGGCGCCGAGGTCGCCGCGCTGGACCAGTCGGCCGCCCGCCGTCTGCTCGAACTCTGGAACGACCAGCAGTCCGCCTACGTGGCCCACCGCGACCTGCGGTTCGACGTGATGGCCGACGTGCTGCGGCTGCACTGCCCGGACGACCCCGCGATCCTCGATCTGGCCTGCGGCCCCGGTGCGATCAGCGACCGGATGCTGGCCCAGTTCCCCCGTGCCACCGCCGTCGCTGTCGACTACGACCCGATCCTGCTGGCGGTCGCGCGGCGTGCTGTGAACCGGTACAGCGCACGGGTCGAGGTCCACGACGTCGACCTGGTGGCCGACGGCTGGGAGCACGCT
The DNA here is from genome assembly GCF_036347035.1 of Micromonospora sp. NBC_00821. NCBI lineage: Bacteria > Bacillati > Actinomycetota > Actinomycetes > Micromonosporales > Micromonosporaceae > Micromonospora > Micromonospora sp. NBC_00821. Next base: position 4,668,002 of record NZ_CP108880.1, on the reverse strand, counting down.
CTGACCGGACGGCGGATCGACGCCGTGCTCACCTCGACGGCACTGCACTGGCTGTCGCCGGAGCAACTGCTGCGGGTCTACACCACAGTGGCGCGGCTGCTGCCCGCCGGTGGTGTGCTGCTCAACGCCGACCACCTCCGATACGACGAATCGGCGCCCACCCTGCGTGACATCGCCGCTCGACACGATGCGCAGGTGCAGCAGGAGACATTCGCTGCCGGAGCGCTCACCTACTCCGCCTGGTACGCCGAGGCGGCCCGACACCCGGAACTGGCCGGGCTGGCGGCCCAGCGGGAACTGCGGTTCGCCGACCGGCCGCCGCAGGCCCCAGCGTCACTGGAATTCCACCTGGCTGCCCTTCGCACGGCAGGGTTCGCCGAGGTCGGCACCGTCTGGCAGTACCTGGACGACTACGTGGTGTTCGCCCGCCGATGAACCCGCGAGTCGCACGATCCCCAGTCTCGGCGAGCGGCCGGCGGGAGTCGCCACCCCCTCCCGGCATCTCGAGAAACGGTCGGTACGTCCTTCCGTTGGCCCTGCTCCTGCTACTGGCCACCATCGCGGCGGCGGTCAGCGTGGGCTCGGCCGATCTGCCGGTCGACAGCGTCCTGCGCGCGGTGGCCAGCCATGTGGGCCTCCCGGTGCAGCCCCTACCGCCGTTGCCGGACAGCATCGTGTGGGATCTCCGGTTGCCCCGGGTGCTGTTGGCCGCGTTGGTCGGTGCCGGTCTGGCGGTGTGCGGGGCCGTCCTACAGGCGCTCACGCGTAACCCGCTGGCCGATCCGTTCCTGCTCGGTGTCTCGTCCGGCGCCTCCACCGGAGCGGTGGCGGTGCTGGTACTCGGCATCCGGATCGGCGCCGGCCCGGTCGACCTGACCACCGGCGCGTTCGTCGGCAGCATGGCCGCGTTCGGCGCGGTGCTGCTGCTGGCCGGCCGGCGGGCCGGCGAGCCGACCCGGATCGTTCTCGCCGGGGTGGCCGTCTCACAGCTCTTCAGCGCGGTGACCAGTCTGATCGTGATCTCCGACGCGCACACCCAGGACACCCGTAGCGTGACGTTCTGGTTGCTCGGCTCGCTGACGGCGGCCTCCTGGTCGTCGGTGACGCTGAGCGCGGTGGTTGTCGGCGTCGGCCTGCTGGTGTGCTGGACCAGTGCGACGGCGCTGGACGCATTCGCGTTCGGCACCGATACCGCCCGCTCGCTCGGCTTCTCTCCCGGGCGCACCCGGCTGCTGCTGTTCACCGTCACCGCTCTGATGGCAGCCGCGCTGGTCGCGGCGAGCGGCGCCATCGGTTTCGTCGGGTTGACAGTGCCACACGCCGTGCGGTTCCTGTTCGGCTCCCGGCATCGCACGTTGCTGCCCGCCTGCGCGGTGATCGGCGCGATCTTCCTGATCTGGGCGGACACCGTGGCGCGGACCGTCTTCTCACCACAGGAACTGCCGGTGGGCGTGCTCACCGCGCTGCTCGGGGTGCCGGTGTTCGCGCTGGTCATGCGACGCCGGACGGGTACGCCGTGATCGCGCCGGGCACCACCGGCCGGGGACTGGGCGGTGACCCTTCCCTGGCGGGAGCGTCGCCGGCGCGGCTGGAAGCGGACGGGATCGGGTGGGGCGTGGCCGGCGTACGGATCCTGGCCGGGGTGGCGCTCACCGCCGAACCGGGTGCCACTGTCGGGCTGCTCGGGCCGAACGGCTCCGGCAAGTCGACCCTGCTGCGGCTACTGGCCGGGCTGGCGCGGCCGGAGTCCGGGCGGGTGCTGCTCGACGGCGTCGCGGTGGACGCGATACCCCGGCGTGCGTTGGCTCGTCGGATCGCGGTGGTCACCCAACAGGTGGCCACCGACGTGGAGATGTCCGCACTGGAGGTGGTTCTGCTGGGCCGGACCCCGTACCGGCCACGCCTTGCCGGGGTCGGCGCCGCGGATCTGGACCTGGCACGGCGCGCGCTCGCAGACGCCGGCCTGGCCGGGTTCGAGCAGCGGCGCTGGTCCAGCCTCTCCGGCGGTGAGCGGCAGCGGGTGGACCTGGCTCGCGCGCTGGTGCAGGAACCGGATCTGCTGCTGCTCGACGAGCCGACCAACCATCTGGACATCCGGCATCAGCTGGATCTGCTGCGGTTCCTCGCCGAGTCGGCCAGCACCGTCGTGGTGACCCTGCACGATCTCAATCTGGCCGCGCAGTACTGCGACCGGCTGGTGCTTCTGTCCGACGGGCGGGTGGTCGCGGCCGGCACACCCGTCGAGGTTCTCACCACCAGCCAAATAGAGCAGGTCTACCAGGTGCGTACGGACGTCGACATCACCGCTGACGGTCGGCCTCGGATCTGGTACCGCAGCCACGCGACGTAGGCGCCGACGGAGCTGACGAAGCGGGGGCCGATGCATCGCGGCACAGTGCCGTACTCCAAGCGGGAGGATGTCCGAGCACTGTTTGGTCCGTATACCGGGGGAGAAGATGACCATGGACCGCACCTTGGCCGAGATCCTGGAAGCGGCGGCGTACGGGCACTTCCCGCCACCGGACGGCGGGACCACTGTGGTGTCGCAGCCGAGCCGCCGCGACGCCGGAGTCATCGCCTTCACCGGACACTCGGTGGTGTTCACCGACGAAGATCCCCAGTGGGTACGTCGTACGCTGGCCACCCTCGACTGCGACTCCCTGGCGGCCACGATGAATCCGCGTTTCCTGGGTGCGCTGCTCGAACGCACCCGGCGCTGCATGGACACGATCGACCTGTTGACCGTCGCGAGTTGCCTTGCCGGGCCACCTCCGTTGCCGCTGACCGAACTGGCGGACGCCGGTCATCCTCGTGAGGTCAGGTCACGTCGGCGCCGTGACGACATCCGCGTCTGGGCCGCCGAGGGTGGGGTGGTCGTGCTCGGCCGCGGCGTGGCCGGTCGTTGGGAGGCGGCGGTGGAGGTCGACGACGAGCGTCGCCACCGGGGCCTGGGGCGGGCGCTGGCCACGGCCGCCCGACATCTGGTGCCCGACGGCCAGCCGGTCTGGGCCCAGCAGGCCGCCGGCAACGCGCGCAGCGTGCGCGCCTTTCAGGCGGCGGGCTTTCGACCGGTGGGCGCCGAAGCGCTTCTTCTCCCGACGTAGGTAGCGCATCGGACGATCGGCACCTGCCACTGTGGGCCAAACCGTGATCGGCAGGAGGGTTTCCGAGATCACGACCGGGGGCATCCCGCGGATGAAGTCAGCCGCTCGTTACCCCTGATCGAGGAGAGCACCATGTCGGTCCAGGCATTTCTCTACGTTGTCGCCGTCATCCTGATCGTGCTCGCTGCTCTGCCGCTGCCCACGAGGGGCGTCTCGCTCGCGCTTCTGGGCGCCGCCTGCGCCCTGCTCGCCTACGCCTGGCCGGTGATCACCGACTGACCTTTCGTTAGTCGTCGTCGATGCGGCCGGTGGCCGGCAGCCAGAGCGTGATCGGGCTGCCCGACCACCGGCCGCGACTGTGTTTCGCTTGCTGAGTCTCTTTCACACGCGTAGGAAGAACACCACCCGTCGATCCGCCGTCCAGCGTCGAAGGAGATGCGTGTGACCACCTCCAGAGGGCTCCGTCTCACCGTGTCCGTGCTGGTGACGGCGGGCGCCGTCCTGCTCGGCACGGCGGCCCCCGCCGCACCGCCAACGACTCCCGCGCCGGCCGCGCACCCGTCCTGCGACCCGATCGACCCGACCGCCTGCCTGCTGCCGTTCCCGAATGACTACTTCACGGTGCCGGACCGGAGCAGCCCCACCGGCAAGCGGGTGCGGTTCGCCGCCGCCGCGATGCCCGCCAACGTGCAGGGGACCCCGATCGACCCGACGGAGTGGAACCGGCAGGACGGGTTCAGTCCGGGCTCACCGATCCTGGTGCGCGTACCCGGCCTCGACGCCGTGGCGAGCGGGATCGCGCCGGTCACCGACATCGGCCGCTCGCTGGCGTCGAACGCGCCGATCGTGCTGCTCAATGCCCGGACCGGCGAGCGCACGCCGTACTGGGCCGAGGTGGACGCGCACGCCGCCGGCCAGCCCGACCGGCAACTGCTGATCATCCGGCCGGCTGTGGCGCTGACCGAGGGCACCCGCTACGTCGTCGGGTTGCGCGGCCTGCGCGACGGCAACGGGGCGTTGATTCCGGCGCCGAAGGCGTTCACGGCGTACCTGACCGGTGCCGGCCTCAAGCAGTGGGACGCTCGGGGGCAGCAGCTGAGGCGCATCGCCGCCGAGCTGAGCCGGACCGGCGTCACGCGGCACAGTCTCTACCTGGCCTGGGACTTCACTGTGGCCAGCCGGCACGGGCTGACCGGGCGGATGGTGGCGGTCCGGGACGACGCGTTCGCCGACCTCGGCCGGGCCGCGCCGCCGGTCACCGTCACCCAGGTGACCGACTATTCACCGGAGCAGGATCCGCTCATCGCCCGGCAGGTGACCGGCACCATCGGCGTACCGTCCTATCTGACCGGCGACGGCGGCCCCGGCTCCCGCCTGCACTACGGGCCGGCCGGCGGCGCCGGGACGCCGCCCACCCCGAACGCCCTGCCCACGCCGTCCGGCGCGACGGTGGCGGCCGACTTCGTCTGCAACATCCCGCGCAGCGCCTCGGCCGCGCGGCCGGCCCACCTCTCGCTCTACGGCCACGGACTGCTCGGCCGACCAACCGAGATCAACGCCGGCAACGTCAGGACGATGTCGAACACCCACAACTTCACCTTCTGCGCGACCAGTTGGATCGGCATGGCCGCTGCCGACGTTCCCTTCGTGGCCAACGCGTTCACCGACCTCAGCGTCTTCCCCGCTGTGGCGGACCGGTTGCAGCAGAGCTTCCTGAACTTCCTCTTCCTGGGTCGCGCGATGATCCACCCGGCGGGGTTCGCCGCCCATCCGGCGTTCCGCGACGCCACCGCCCGGCCGCTGATCGATCGCGGCGGCGGGCTGCACTACGACGGCAACAGCCAGGGCGGCATCAACGGAGGGGCGCTCACCGCCATCGCCCAGGACTGGACCCGGTCGGTGCTCGGCGTACCGGCGATGAACTACTCGACACTGCTGCAACGCAGCGTGGACTTCGCGCCGTTCCAGACCGTGCTGGACGGCTACTACCCGGACACTGTCGACCAACAGTTGGTCCTCGCGCTGCTGCAGATGTTGTGGGACCGGTCGGAGGCCAACGGGTACGCCCAGCACATGACCGACCGGCCGCTACCGCGGACCCCGGCGCACCAGGTGCTGATGCACGTGGCCTTCGGTGACCAGCAGGTCTCGCCCGCTGCGGCGGAGGTGCAGGCGCGCACCATCGGCGCGCGCCTGCACACCCCGGCGCTCGCCGACGGCTGGTCACTGGACGTGCGGCCGTACTGGGGTATCACGCCGATCCACCGCTACCCGTACACCGGCTCGGCGATCGTGATCTGGAACAGCGGCGCGGCGTACGCGCCGCCGCCGACCAACCTCGCCCCGGCCGGGCCGGAGTTCGGCGACGATCCGCACGAGTTCCCCCGCGCCCAGGCCGGGGCCCAGAAACAGAAGGCGGTCTTCCTGCTCACCGGCGAGGTCGTCGACGTCTGCGCGCGGACACCCTGCCCGTGACGCCGGGCCCGCCGGGCGCCATCCCGGCGGGCCGGCGCGTCCTACGACCGTGGCGTCATCCCCCCCAGCAGAGCCTCGAGTACGCGATCGACGTACTCGTGGGTCAGCGGCTCCTGCGTGATGAGGAACTGGAAGTAGAGCGGGCCGGACAGGATCGCCATGGCCACGTCCAGGTCGAAGTCGGATGAGATCTGCCCCCGCTGCTGGGCGCTCCGCAGCCGGGCGAGGGTCCGGTCCGCCTGCGGGCGGATGAAGCGTTCGTTGAGCGCGGCGGCGACCATCGGATCGTGCTGGGCCTCGCCGACCAGGGCCCGGTAGAGGGGGCCCAGTGGGGGCTGGCCCAGGAGGTCGACCGCCGCGTGGATCTGTTGGCGCAGGTCGGCCACGATGTCGCCGGTGTCGGGGTAGTCGAGTGCGGGTTCGCCGGAGGTGAGCACCGCGTCCAGGAACAGGGCGCCCTTGGACGGCCAGCGCCGGTAGACCGTGTGCTTGCCGACGCCGGAGCGTGCCGCGACCCCCTCGATGCTGAGTTTGGCGTAACCGACCTCCTGCGCCAGCTCCAACGTCGTACGCATGATCGCGTTGGTCCGGTCGGTGGCCCTGGTGCGGCGGTCGTCGCTCATGCCGCCACTGTAACGGCACGGCACGTGCCGTTGACAATCCTCCGGGTGCGTGGCCAAACTGAGCGCGATCCACCAGCAGCACGGCACGTGCCGTGCCAAAGCCTGACCGACCGAAGGGAAGCACCATGACCGAGACGCTGATCCGGAACGCCGACAGCGACCTGCACCCCCCACCTGTACGGAGGTCGCCCAGCCGGCGATTCGACGTCGACCGCTGGCAGCGGCGGTTCGACGAGCTGCGCCACACGCACCACGTCCCCGGCGCGAGCCTGGCCGTGCTGCTCGACGGGCAGGTCCACGAGCTGGCGAGTGGGGTGCTGCACGGTGGCACCGACGTGGCGGTCACCCCGGACTCGGTGTTCCTGTCCGGCTCGATCGCGAAGGTCTACACCGCAACGCTCATCATGCGGCTCGCCGACCAGGGAAAGCTGGACCTCCACGCGCCGGTAGTGGAGGTGCTGCCGGAGTTCGCCACCCCCGACGCCGAGGCGACCAGGACGATCACCGTTCGGCAGTTGCTGTCGCACACCGGCGGCGTGACAAACGACTTCAACTTCGACGGTGGCAGGGGTGACGACTGCCTCGCCCGATACGTCAGCGCCGCCCGACGGGTGGCGCTGGACTGCCCGCCCGGCACAGCCATCTCGTACGGCGGGCTCGGTTACATCGTCCTGGGCCGCGTCATTGAAAAGCTCACCGGCCTCACCTGGGACCAGGCCCTCAAGAGCCTCCTGTTCGAGCCGCTCGGCCTGGAACGCTCGATGACGCTGCCGGAGGAGGCCCTGCGCTTCCGCGTCGCCATGAGCCACCTGGGCGAGTCCGGTGGCTATCCCGACCCGGCCCCGTCCTGGGACCTGATGCCCCGCTCCATGGGTCCGGCGGGCAGGGTCATCGTCTCCGCCGGCGACATGGCCCGCTTCGCCCGGATGCACCTCGACGGCGGCCTCGCGCCCGACAGCACCCGGGTGCTGTCCACCGAAGCTGTCGCCGCCATGCGACACCGCGCCGTCGACGTGCCCGACAAGTGGACGGTGAGCGCCGACGGGTGGGGTCTGGGTTGGACGCTCTACGACTGGAACGGCGTCCCCGGCTACGGCCACGACGGCGCGGCCATCGGTCAGTACGCCTACCTGCGCGTCGTCCCGCACGCGAACCTCGCAGTGGTCCTGATGACAAACGGCGGCGCGGCCCGACTGCTCTACGCCGACCTGTTCCGCGATCTGCTCTCCGAACTCGCCGACGTCACAATGCCCGCGCCGTTCGCCCCGGCCCCCGTGCCACCCCCGATCGACCTCGAACCGCTGCTCGGCACGTACCGGCGTGAGGGTGTCGTCCTGACCGTCTCCCGCACCGACGACGGCACACCGCACCTGCGGTACGAGTTCGTCGACGACATGGCAGGCATGTCGCCGCCCCTGGAGATGGACCTCGAACCGGTCACCGCAACGGTCTTCGCCGCCTCCGGCGCGGGACCGTCGTTCAGCGAGGACTACATGCCGGTGGTCTTCTCCACCCTCACCAACGGCACTCGGGTCTGCTACGTGGGCATGCGCGCCACGCCCAAGGTCGCCTGAAGACGCGGCGGCGCAACGCGGGTTGGTCCCGGCGTGCGCGGTCCCGGTGATCGCCAGCACCGGGACCGTCGCGCCCGGTGCCGTCGATGCACCACATTGATGACGGCCTTGTCCCGTTCGATACCCTCTGACACGCTCTGACAACGCCTGACGACGTCGTCTGACATGGGGGAGTGATGAAGGACCAGCGTGCCGCCGCCCAGTCGATTCAGGACAGACAGGCCGCCGAGAGGTTCGCCGAACAGCTACGGGCCCTGCGGACAGCCGCCGGCGACCCGTCGTTCCGCAAGATGGCGGGGCGGTCGGGCCGGATCTCGCACACCACGCTGCACGAGGCCGCCGCCGGGACCAGGTTCCCCTCCTGGGAGACCGTGCGAGAGTTCGTTCGAGCCTGCGAGGCGGACGAGGTCCAGTGGCGGCGTCGCTGGGAGGACGCACAGCGCCCCGCGTCTGCGCACGGCACCGAAGACGGCGATACCGCGCCGGTCAGCACCGAGTCCCCGACCGGCGACGAGACCCCGATCACCACCGGCGGAAAGAAGCCCGACACCGGCACCGACACCCCGGAACCGGACGGGCCTGTCGTGTCCGTCGTCCCCGCGTCGTCCCCGAATGAGCAGAACGCGCTGCGCAGCACGGACTATCCGCCGACCGACGAGGACGTCGCGGGTGCACGGCGGCACCGGCTGCCATGGCTCGCCGCCGCAGCGGTGGTCCTGGTGGTGGCGATGGTCGCCGTTCTGGGCGTCGTCGTTCGCGGCCGGTCGTCACGGGACGGCTCCGGCGCGGTGGCGGCGTCATCCGCGCCGTCGCCGTCGGCGTCACCGTTCTCGGACTCGCTGATCCCCGGCGACTCCAGCAAGTTCATCTCCGACGTCACCATCCCCGACGGCACCCGGGTGCGGGTGAACTCGCAGTTCGTCAAGGTGTGGGCCCTCAAGAACGTGGGGAAGGTCGCCTGGCACAACCGTTTCCTCCAGCGGACCAACCCCACCGCCGACGCCGACGGTTGCCAGGTGCCGGACCGGGTGGCGATCGGTGACACACCGCCCGACGAGCAGGTGATGATCAGTGTCGAGGTCACCGCGCCGAGTCGTCCTGGGAAGTGCTGGGTGAGTTGGAAGATGGTCGACGAGAACGGGCAGGAGTACTTTCCCACCCGCCGGCCGGTGTACTTCATGGTCACCGTCACCGCCTGAGTGCGCTCCCCGGTCACCTCGACCGGTGTCAGAGTGCTGACCATCGGTGTCAGAGCCGGGCGCCGCCAAAGCTGACAACACCACATCCACCGAGGTCGGTGACGGCCTGACGGATCTGACAGGACAGCAGGGGTACCGAACAGCAGGCCGATTCTCGCAAGGTGATGTCCGTTCCGAACGACTCACCAACTGCGAGGAGGATCGACAGTGCGCCGTCCCTGGCTATCCGTCGGGCTCGCCGCGCTCTGCGTGGCAGTCGGCGTCCCGGCCCACGCGTGGGCCGCGACATCAGGCGCCACAGCGCAGCGAACCGTCACCGCGGCCGCGCGACCGGTCGTGGACATGGAGGCCACCGTCCTGGCCGCTCAGATCGACCCCCGCCGGGCCGACAACACGCTGACCCCGGGCGCGAAGAACTCCGTACTCGCCGTCGAACAGGCGCTGCAGGCGCAGGGTCTGCTGAACGCGCAATGGGTCGACGGCTACTTCGGCACCGTGACCGTCTCGGCGTACGCGGCGTACCAACGCTCGCTCGGCTACACCGGGCTGGCCGCGAACGGGCTGCCCGGCACGACGTCACTGACGAGACTCGGGCAGAACCGCTACACGGTCGCCAACACGATCGGCCCTGGCGCGAAGGTCCCGCGTGACGGGTACGTCGTCAACGCCCGTACGCGGGCGATGTTGGCCGAGGCGCAACGTCTGCTCGGCTACCCCCTGGTGCTCGATCAGGGCTCGTACAACCCCGGGGGCGACCCCACCTCGGCCGGTACGCACGACGGCGGGGGTGTGGTGGACATCGCGGTCACCGGCATGACCGCTGCCAAGCGCACCGCCGTCGCCCGGGCCCTGCGCCAGGTCGGCTTCGCGGCCTGGGTCCGCAACCCGAATCAGGGTGACTGGCCGTGGCACATCCACGCCACCGCGATCAACGACACGGACCTGTCCAGCCAGGCGCAGCACCAGGTCGGCGACTACCACCTCGGCATGAACGGCCTGGCCAACCAGGGACCGGACGACGGCCCCCAGGTCCCGATCAGGACCTGGGAGCAGTACCAGCGCGGGCAGTGACCCGTACCCCCTCACCGTTTCTGAAAGGACACCATGAACATCCGTAAGAGCCTCGCGGCCGTCGGCGTCGCGCTGGCCGCGACCACCTCGATCCTCAGCGTCGCATCGCCCGCATCGGCGGCGGCCCGAGACGGGGTCTGCGACAGTGGCGAGTTCTGCTACTACTACAACAGCGGCAACGCGGGATCGATCTCGGACTTCACCGGATCGCTCGACGACTACGGCACCGAGCAGCCCTCGTGCTACGACTTCAAGGGCACTGGCGCTGGCAAGGGCCTGTGCATCAAGAACGAGGCCGCCTCGGTCTGGAACCGCAGCACCAAGACGGTACGCGTCTACTACAACAGCGGCTACGCCGGCTCTTACCAGGACTTCGCAGCCGGCGCGAAAGGCAACCTCAACGCCACGCTGAAGAACAACAACGCCTCGCACCAGTTCTCGCCGTCGACGCGCACGAACCTGTCGTACGCCCTGTACCAGGCCAGCGGCGGCACTGTCACGTGCGCCTTCGACGGTTACACCACGACGCCCGGTCGGCACGAGGGCATCGACATCGCCCGCAGCGTCGGCTCGGACGTGCGTGCCCTGGTCTCCGGAACTGTCATCTACGTCGCGCGGGGCAACACCGGCAGCGGCGGCCTGTCCACTGTCTCCGTCTACAACTCCTCACTCAACAAGTCGGTGATCTACCTGCACACCGCGCCGAGGTCCGGTGTGAGCGTGGGCGACGCCATCAGCAAGGGCGAGATCATCGCCGATGAGTCGTGGCACGGGGTGTCGTCCAGCTCGGGCGCGCACACCCACGTCGAGGTTCGGGCCGGTCGGCAGACCCACGCGGCCGTCAGCGTCGGCGACTCCACCCTGGACAACGCCGACCCGACCGCGTTCTGGAACTCCCAGGGCTACAACGAGAAGTAGGACACCATGAGTATCCGCAAGGGCCTGGCCATCGTCGGCGCAGTCCTCGCCATGTCCACCTCGATCCTGAGTGTCGCGTCGCCGGCAGCGGCGGCCATGCGGGATGGCACTTGCGACAGTGGCGAGTTCTGTTACTACTACAACAGCAACCAGGCGGGCTCGGTCTCCGACTTCACCGACTCACTGGACGACTACGGTACGACCCAACCGACCTGCTACGACTTCAAGGGCGCGGGCAGCGGCAAGGGTCTGTGCGTGAAGAACAACGCGGCGTCGGTGTGGAACCGGACCAGCAAGACGGTGCGGGTCTACTTCAACAGCAACTTCGCCGGTGCCAGCCAGGACTTCGCGGCCGGCGCGAAAGGCAACCTCAACGCCACGCTGAAGAACAACAACGCCTCGCACGAGTTGGTGAGCGGGCCGACGGGCTGTAGCACCGACGGCACCAACAGCAAACTGCCGAGCACCATCCTCGTCTACCGGGTTAGTCTCGGCCGGGTCGATCGGGTCGACTTCAAGACGTACGTCAAGAACGTCCTCCCGAACGAGTGGGTGACGAGTTGGCCGGCCGCCTCGCTGGACGCCGGTGCGATGGCGGTCAAGAGCTACGCCTGGTACTGGGCGCTGCACTCGACCCGCAAGACGTCCGGCGGACAGTGCTACGACGTCCGGGACGACACCGGCGACCAGGTCTACCGGCCGTCGTCGGCGCAGTCGTCGACGTCCGCGGCGGTGGACCGGACCTGGTCGGCCCGGATGACCCGCAGCGGCAACATCCTGCGGGCGCACTACTGCGCGACGACGACCGCGTGTGGTGGCTGGGTGGACGGGGACTGGCTGTCGCAGTACGGCTCGCGTGATCTCGCCAACGAGGGCAAGAACTACCAGGCGATTCTGCGCTACTACTACCGCGACATCGCGCTCTCCTGAGGTAGGGCACCAACAGCGCCGCCCGCCGCAGATCTGCGGCGGGCGGCGCGCTCGCGGGTACGACACCGGCTACACCAGCGGCTCGACCGCCTCGACGAGCAGTTCGAGCACATGCCGGTACGGCTGACCGGTGGCCCGGCTCATGCCCATCTCGCAGGTGCGGTTGCAGGAGGCGTACGCGTCGTGGTCGCGCTCGTTGATCTCGGCGGCCTGCGCCGCTGTGGCGCCGGCAGTGACCTCGGGGTGCAGCAGCCCACGGTCACCGGCAAAGGCACAGCAGCCCCAACTGTCCGGCACGGTGACGGTGTCGGCGACCGCCCCGGCCACCGCGCGCAGGTCGTCGATGCCGCCCAGGTGCACAGTGGAGCAGGTGGGGTGCAGGGCCAGCGAGCCCAGTCGCCGGGGCTGCGGCAGCGCCGGCAGGAGGTGCTCGGCGGTGAAGGTCACGCTGTCGACGAAGCGCAGCGCGCCGTAGCGTGCCCGGTCATCCTCGGCCAGCGCGGCGGTCAGTTGCGTCAGCCCGTGCGTGCACGACGACGCGTCGCACACGACGGGCAGGCGGCCCTCGTCGCTGGCCGCCCAGAGCGCGGCCAGGGTCCGCTCGGCCATCTCCCGGTGACCGGCGGGGTAGCCCTTTGACTGCCACGGGGTTCCGCAGCACAGGCCCGCCGTGCCGGTCGGCACGACGAGCGGCACCCCCGCCAGTTCGCAGAGGCGCAGGAACGCCGCCGCCGAACCGCCGGACGAGCCGTCCTCGGGTGCGAAGAGGCTGCCGACGCAGGCCGCGAAGAACACCGCCTGGGCGTCCGGCGCGCTGCGTGGGGTGGGGCGGGGCGCGCCGGCGCGCGGCATGTCGTCGCTCCACAGCGGCACGAGTTCGGTGGCGCCGAGCCCGCGGATCGCCGTGGTGGCGGCGCGGGTGACCGGCGTCGGCACGGCGTGCGCGGCGGTCAGCCCCACCCGGACGCCCGTCACGGCGGCCTGCCAGTGCCGGGCGGCGGTGCGGGCGGTGCGCTGGGCGCGAGGGCTGTGCCGCTCGGCGCGCAGCCGTTTCATCGCCGCCCCGGTGTCGATGCCGACCGGGCAGGCGGTGACGCAGAGGCTGTCCGCGGCGCAACTGTCCACTGCTGCGTACTCGTAGTCGGCTGTCAGCTCCCGGCGGCGCTCCTCGTCGCCGGCGGCGGTGGCGAGGGCGATCTGCCGTTGCAGGACGATGCGCTGCCGGGGCGTGGTGGTGACGTCGGCGGTGGGGCAGACCGGCTCGCAGTAGCCACACTCGACGCAGGCGTCCAGCTCGGGGTCGACAGTCGGGACGGCCTTGAGCTGCCGCAGGTGCACTGTCGGGTCGTCGTTGAGCAGCACACCGGGGTTGAGCAGGCCGCTCGGGTCGCACAACCGCTTGAGGTCGCGCATCACGTCGTACAGCTCGTCGCCGTACTGCCGGCGGACGAAGGGTGCCATGGCCCGGCCGGTGCCGTGCTCCGCCTTGAGTGTTCCCCCCTCGGCGAGCACCAGGTCGACCATGTCGTCGGTGAACCGGGCGTAGCGGTCGATCTCGGCCGCTGTGTCGAAGGACTGGGTCAGCATGAAGTGCAGGTTGCCGTCGCGGGCGTGTCCGAAGATCACCGCGTCCGGGTAGCCGTGCCTGTCGAACAGGCGGATCAGACCATCGCAGGTGCCGGTCAGGCGCGGCATCGGCACCGCGACGTCCTCCAACAGGGCCGTGGTGCCGGGCGGGCGGGCCCCGGCGACGGCGGTGTAGAGGCCCTTGCGCAGGTGCCAGAGGTTGGCCCGTTCGCGCGGGTCGCGGGTCAGCTCGGTGCCGGTGACGGCCGGCAGCCGGTCGAGCACGGGCCGGGCGTCGGCCAGCCTCGCGGCCAACTGCTCCGCGCTGTCCTCGGCGAACTCCACAAGCAGTCCGGCGTGGCCGGTGACCGTCAACCCGCGCAGGGCCGCGCTGGCGCCCGGATCGCGCTGGCTGACCCGTAGCGCGGCCGCGTCGAGCAGCTCGGCGGTACGGGCGCCGGCGGCGAGCAGGGCCGGCAGCGCGTCGGTGGCGTCGGTGAGGCCGGGAAGGATCAGCAGGCCGGTGGCGGCGTGGTCGTGGATCTCGACGGTACGGAAGACCGCCTCGGCCACGAAGCCGAGCGTGCCCTCGCTGCCGATCATCAGGTGGGCGAGCATCTCGACCGGGGTGTTGTGGTCGAGCAGCGAGTTCAGCCCGTACCCCATGGTGTTCTTCATGGCGAACAGCCGCTCGATGGTGGCGCGTGACCCCGGCGTCGATCGCACCCGGTCGCGCAGGCGCAGCAGCCCGGCGTGCAGCTCGGGCTCGTCGGCCCGCAGCCGGTCGTCGGCGTCGCGGGCGCCGGAGTCGACGACGGTGCCGGACGGGAGCACGAAGCGCAGCGACTCCATGGTGCGGTACGCGTTGTCGGTGGTGCCGCAGGTCATCCCGCTGGAATTGTTTGCCACCATGCCGCCCACAGTGCAGGCGGCCTCGCTGGCCGGGTCCGGGCCGAGCCGGCGTCGGTAGCGGGCCAGCCGGGCGTTGGCCTGCCGGATCGTCAGGCCCGGCTGGAGCCGGATGCGGCGGCCGTCGTCGAGGACCTCGGCGTGGCGCCAGTCGGTGCGGACGTCGACAAGCACGCCCGCGCCGCCGGCCTGCCCGGCGAGGCTGGTGCCGCCGCCGCGCAGGGTCAGCGGCACGCCGGCCTCCCGGGCGCCGGCCATCAGCGCCCCCACCTCGGCGGCCGAGGCGGCGCGCACCACTGCCTGCGGCTCGAAGAGGTACGGCGACGCGTCGTGCGCCGCCGCCAGCCTTCGGGGCAGCTCGGCGCTGGCCCGGCTCGGATCATCGAGGCGCGAGCGCAGCAGTTCGGCGACCGCGCGGGCGCGAGCGCCGGCCGAGGTTGGCGCGGGTACGGCGGTGCTCATGGGCGATCCTCCCAGGAGGGTGGTCAGTCGACCACCGGAGACTCGGCGATCAGCAGTCGGCGGGGCGGGGTGCTGGCCGGTGCCGGCAGCCGCAGCGGCTGCCGGCCGGGGGTGATGCTGCCGAGCACCGAGGCGTGTCGCGCGCCGGTGCCCGAGGGCAGGGTGCCCGGCAGCCCGTGCACTGTCAGGTAGCCGAGCAGCGCGAAGGCCAGCGCCTCCTTGGCGTCCGACGCGATGCCCAGGTCGTCGCTGGAGGACAGCTCGACGCCGGGCAGCTCGTCGGCGATCATGCGCATCAGCGTCGGGTTGTGTGCGCCGCCGCCGGAGACGACGAGTCGGGTGACGCCGTGGTCGCGGCAGGCGCCGGCCACAGTGACCGCCGTCAGTCGGGTGAGCGTGGCCAACACGTCCCGCGGGTCCGGTGTGGGCGCGTCGGCGAGGGCGGCGAGCAGGTAGGGCAGATGGAACAGCTCCTTGCCGGTGCTCTTCGGGCCGGGCAGCCGGTAGTACGGCTCGTCGAGCAGCCGCCGCAGCAGGTCCGGGTTCACCTGCCCGGCGGCGGCGCCGCGCCCGTCCTGGTCGTACTCCTCGGTGCCGCCGCTGAAGTGGCGGGCGGCGGCGTCGAGGAGCGCGTTAGCCGGACCGGTGTCGAAGGCGAGCGGGTCCGCGTCCGGCGCGACGACGGTGATGTTGGCGATGCCACCCAGGTTCAGCGCGGCCGGGACGCCGGGCAGGCCACCCAGCAGCAGCGCGTCGAAGAGGGCGACCAGGGGAGCGCCCTGGCCGCCGGCGGCCACGTCGCGGCTGCGCAGGTCGGCGACGACCGGAAGGCCGGTGGCCTCCGCTATCCAGGCCGGCTGACCCAGCTGGAGGGTGCCCCGAACCGTGCCGTCCTCGACCCAGTGGTGCATGGTCTGCCCGTGCGAGACGACCAGGTCGGCGTGGCCGTCGCACAGCTCGGCGAGGGCCCGCACGCCGGCCTCGGCGAAGGCCTGGCCGATGCCGGTGTCCAGCACGCAGATCGCCTCGGTGGTGGTCGCCGCGGGCGGCAGGGCCGCGGCGATCTGCGTGCGCAACTCGTCGGAGTACGGGTGGCTGAGCCGGCCCAGCGGTCGCATCCGCAGTGTGTCGCCGCTCATCTCGAGCTCGGCCGCGGCGGCTTCGATGCCGTCGTAGGAGGTTCCGGACATCAGGCCGATCACGCGCATCACGTTCTCCTTCACGCCCGGCCGGCTGGCGTCGCCGCCGCGTCGTCGTCGATCTCGTCGCGACGTCCATGGTCGTACGGTGTCTCCGGGGCCGGGTGGAACCGGCTGGACACCGCGCCGACGACCAGGGTGATCAGGACGCCGATCGGGACCAGCCACTGCGCGGCGATGGCGGTGGCGGTGGTCGTCCCGGCGGTCGTCACATCGATCTTCACGTAGCGGACGATGTAGGTCATCACTGCCACGGTGACCAGGAAGGCGATCACCGCGTCGACCTGGTTGGCCCGCTTGACGAGACGGCCGAGCAGGAAGGCGCCGAGCAGCGCCCCGTAGGTGTAGCCGGCGATGGTCAAACCGGTCAGGTAGACGTTTCCGGTGCTGGAGCTGAACGCGCAGGCGAAGACCGCCATCAGCACCGCCCAGACCAGGGTCATCACCCGGGCGAGGCGGAGCATCGCGTCGTCGGATGGGACCTTGCGGAAGAAGCTGTGGATGAAGTCCGCGACCGTGGAGTTCGACATCGAGTTCAGCGCCGAGGAGAGCGAGCCCATGGCGGCGCCGAGGATGCCGGCCACCAGCAGACCCGAGATGCCCACCGGCAGGGCGTGCAGGATGAAGCTCGGGTAGAGGTTGTCGCTGCTGGCCAGGCCGAGTTCCTTGAAGGTCTGACCCTTGTTGTACGACCACAGCAGCGCGCCGACCAGGGAGAACGCCGCGAACTGGATCACCACGAAGATGCCCGAGGAGATCATGGCCTTCTGCCCCTCGCGCAGCGTGCGGGTCGACAGGATGCGCTGCACGATCAGCTGGTCCGACCCGTGGCTGGCCATCGCGAAGATCGCGCCACCGATGATCGCGGTCGGCAGGGCGAACGGGCTGGTGAGCACGTGCGAGAGGGCGAAGTTGGTGTCGAAGAGCTGGAACTTGCCGGCGTCCAGCGCCTGCGAGTAGCCGTCGAAGCCGACGGCGTGGCTGAGCACGGCGATGGCGAGGATCGCCCCGCCCAGGTACAGCCCCATCTGGATGGCGTCGGTCCAGATGACCGCTTTGATGCCACCGAGGTAGGTGTAGACCACAGTGATGAGCGTCAGGACGACGATGATGGCCTGGTAGCCGACGTTCAGCCCGAACTCGTCGAGAAGAAGCTTGATGGGGATGGCCGAGGCGAACAGCCGTACACCCTCGGCGAGCAGGCGGGTGAAGACGAACGTCACCGACGCGAGCCCTTGGAGTTTCAGGCCAAACCGCTCACCGAGGTACTGGTAGGCGCTGACGAACCCACCCCGCTTGTAGAGCGGGATGAGCACCGCGGCCACGACGACCCGACCGATGACGTAGCCCAGGGCCAGCTCGACGTTGCCGAAGCCCTGACCGCTGTAGGCGCCGCCGGGAACACTGATCACGGTCAGGACGCTGGTCTCAGTGGCGACCACGGAGAACGAGACGGTCCACCAGGGCAGTCGACCCTCGCCCACGAAGTAGTCCTTGGCGGACTTCTGTTTACCGGACAGGCGTAGTCCGACGTAGGCGATCACCACGAGGTACAGCACGATCACGACGAGGTCGAGTTGACGCACGGCTCGCTCCCAACCAGCGGTTGTCAATAAGTGACGTTGGGCCAGCCTAGCGCGAAACTTTTTGCCACTGCCCGTCCGGGCTGGTTACGCTGTGGTTTCAGCCTGCTGATACGGGGACTGTTCGCAGCTGCGCCCTCGGCCTGGCCGCGGCGGCCGGTCGCGAGGACACGCTCGACGGCGAGCCGCCGGGCCACCGGAGGCCCTCTCCCCGCCGGCCGGCGACTGCACACCAGCGAGAGGAACGAGCACCCCGTGGACCTCAGCACCCTCGGCACCGAGACCCGCAACGACAAGACCGGCGACCTCGACCTGATGTCTCCCACCGAGTTGCTTCTCGCGATGAACGACGAGGACCAGACGGTCGCCGACGCCGTCCGCCGGGCCGTGCCGGACATCGCCGCCGCCGTCGACGTCATAGTGGCGTCGCTCCGTCAGGGCGGACGGCTGATCTACCTCGGCGCCGGCACCAGCGGCCGGATCGGCATGCTCGACGCCGTCGAGATCCCACCCACCTTCGGTACGACGCCCGAGCGGGTCATCGGTCTGCTCGCCGGCGGGGCACGAGCCTTCGGCGTCGCCGTCGAGGGCGCGGAGGACGACCCGACCCGCGCCGTCGCCGACCTGGACGCCGTCGGCCTGACCGCCCGCGACACTGTGGTCGGGCTCGCCGCCAGCGGCCGTACCCCGTACGTGGTCGGTGGGTTGGATCACGCCCGCGCGCTCGGCGCGGCGACCGTCTCGGTGGCCTGCAACACCGACGCGGTGACCAGCCGGCACGCCGACGTCGCCATCGAGGTGCCCACCGGCCCCGAGGTGCTCACCGGCTCCACCCGGCTCAAGGCCGGCACCGCCGAGAAGCTGGTCTGCAACATGCTCTCGACTGCCACGATGGCACGGCTCGGCAAGGTGTACGGCAACCTGATGGTGGACATGAACGCCACGAACGAGAAGCTCGTCGACCGGGCGCGGCGGATCGTCGCCGAGGCCGCCGACACCGACCTCGACACGGCCGCGCGGGCGCTCGCGGCGGCGAACGGGCACGCCAAGACGGCCATCGTGCTGCTGCTGGCGAACTGCACCGCCGAGGAGGCCGCCGCCCGGCTGCGCGCCGCCGACGACGACGTCCGGGCGGCCGTCGCTGCCTGACCCGGGGATTCGCCGGGGCGTCGTGACCGGGCCGGGGCAGCGGTAGCTCGTTGCCCGGCTCGGGTCAGTCCTCCAGGTCGAACGCGAAGGTGCCCGCCTCGATGCGGTCGATGAGCTGGCTGACATCGTCGGCTTGCCGGATGGCGGTGTCCCACCCGCCACTGGCGATGTCGACAAGCAGCACCGGGGCGGGGTCACTGCGCAGGTCGAGGACGAGCTGTTCCCTGGAGCCGTCACCGCCGATGATCGCGATACCGGGGTGCGCGGCGGTGGCCTGGTCCCATGCCTCATGCAGCTCGAGCATCTCGCGTGGGGAATTGAGCCACACGTACGCCTCGGTGGCCATCCAACCCCGCCGGAACCACGACTCGCCCCGCAGGTAGGTGCGCCACGCCTCGGGCAGCGCTCGCCCCAGGGCCTCCTCCGCGTCGGTGAACTCCTCGTCGTCGACTGCCCCCCGATACTCGGCCTCGGCGGTGATCGCGCCGGCGATGTTGGCGTTGAAGTCGTCGAGTTCCTCGGCGGGAATCCAGTACTCCAGCACATCGCGACCACCGGCCTGCTGAACCTCGTAGCGGTCCAGGTAGGAACGTCGCACGTCGAACCGGGTCACGTAACCGACGCCTTTGGCGGGGACGTTCCACTCGCGGGCGATCTTCGTGGCGTACCAGCGGTTGAGCACGGGGTAGAAGATCGGCTGGTCGGGAAGGCGTGGTGGCCAAGCCCGCCAGCCGGCCGCCGCCACGAGGTCGAGTTCGGCCTGCCCGGTGGGCCGCCACAGCGTGATCGTGTCGGAGGTGCCGATGGTCTGCTCCCTGTCAGTCCCGTTGATGGCGGCATGATGCCACCGCCCGACATTCTGCCCTCTCGGCCCCGACACTTCGCCGATGAGCGCGACGCCGTGGACGACGGCAGATTGCTACTTCGACGAAGCGCCCCGTCCATAGCGGACGGGGCGCTTTCTGGTGTCAGTCGAGCTGTGGGTCCGGAACCGTTCGGTCCTCGTCCGCGACGCCGTCGGGGGAGCTGGCCAGCTCGATCCGGGGGGACCGATCCGGCGGGAGGTGGGCGAAGTCGGCGATGACGACGACATCCACCTCCCCGTCGATCATCGTCTGCTCGACGGTCTCCCAGGGTGCCCGCATGATTCCTGCGAATCGGTAGGAGTGTTCGCGAAGGTGGCTGAGACACCTCGCGACGGCGGGCTCCGACGGCTCGATGTGGGCGGGGATCCAGATAACGGCGATTTCCATGAACCTCTCCTGATCAACGTCGTGGACGCGAGTGGGTGATCAGGAGGTGTCGGGGCGGGGGAGGACCCCGCTCGACGGGACGGCTGGTAGCGCGCCTGTCGACGGCGGTGACGGTAAGACCTGGCCGCAGCGGCGACATGGGCGGCGAAACTTCGGCTGTTGACGTGGGTGGATCAGCGCCGCCGCCGCCGACGCCGGTCGGTGCGGACGCGAGCGCCAGCACGAACGCCGGTGGCCCCGGTGCGGGACGGACGGGCGGGTTGGGCCGCTGTCCGGTGACGGCGGTCATCGTCGCCCGTGCCTGCGCCCACGCGTGACCATCGGACGTGCCACGAGCGCCGCTTCGGGTCGCCGTCGCCGGTACACGCGTCGACGGTGCCGGCGATGGCGGTGAGGCTATCCGTGCCTTCGGGGATGCCGAGGGCGCGGGTGTGGCCTGCGGCGACGGTGTGCCGGCCGGCCGACTTGGCCGGGTGGTGGAGGGCTCGGCCGACGGCGTCGGCAGCGGAACGGCCGACGGCAGGGGCAGCGGGTCCGTCGACGGCAGGGGCAGGGGCAGGGGCAGGGAGACGGCAGCGGTCGGCAGGGGCAAAGGGACGGTCAGCCGCACCTCGACGAGGTCGGCCACCGAAACCGTGATGGCCTCCGGCGAGGTGGCGACCTCCACCAGCGGGAGCCGCGACGGCGATGGGGTGTCGGCGTGGGCAGGGTTGGCGCCCAGAGCCGCGCCGAGCGCCACCGCGCCGAGCGCCACCGGGGGGAGGCTGTGCCTCAGCCGCATCAGAGGGAGGCCGCCGGCAGCGCGGTCGCCAGGCCTGCCAGGTCCGGCTCACCGGTGCGGTGCCGCCGGCCGAGCTGTTGACCCTCGCACCCTGCCGTTCCCTCCATGTGCGGGTTCTTGCCCCGGGGGACCGGGGGCTACACCTTCTGTCGATATCTCCGGTGAACGATGTGGACGGACCGGGAGCGCACCCGATCGGGTCACACCCTCGCCTCGGCGGGTGTCGGCGTGGGGTCGAGCGGCAGGTCGCGCAGTCGGCGGATCGGCGTCGACAGGTAGATGATCGGGGACAACACGGTGAGCCCCCCGAAGATCAACAGGGTGGTTCGCGCGCCGAGTGGCCCGGCCAGGATGCCGGCGAGCAGGCCGCCGAGCGGGATGGCGCCCCAGGACACGAACTTGACAGTGGCGATCACCCGGGACAGCAGTTCCGGTGGGCTGGCGAGCATCCGGTAGGTGCGGGTGGTCACGCTGAGCACCACAGTGGAACTCGCGAAGATGAGGTTTCCGACCGCGAAGGCCAGGAACGCGGCGGTGCCGGTGCCCAGGGGGATGATGAGCGCGCCGACCACGCCGACGAAGGCCGCGATGATCAGGCCGCGTGCGGTGCCGAACCGATCGGTGAAGCGGGTCGTCAACGCCGCGCCGATGAGCGCGCCGAGGCCGTCGGCGGCGATCAACAGCCCGACCATGAGCGGCGACGCGTGCAGCTCACGCACCAGGTAGAAGGGGAACAGGGCGAGCATGGCGCCGTTGACGAAGTTCGTCGCGGTGGCGTCCCACATGGCCGGTCCGATGATCGGGTGCCGAAGCACGAAGTGCCAGCCCTCGCGGATCATCGTGATCATCGGCGGCCGCTCGGCCGGTCGCTGCACCCGCCGGGCCGGCAGGGTGCGCAGCAGCACGGCGGAGAGCAGGTAGCTGACGGCGTCCACGAACAGCGTCGGCACCGCACCCAGCACCTGCACGGCGAGACCGCCCAGGGATGGCCCGCCCAGCGCGGTGGCGGCGTGTGTGCCCGAGGTGAGGCTGTTGCGGGCCTGTAACTGCGCGGGCGGCACGATCTCCGGCAGGAAGGTCTGGTTCGCCACGTCGAACAGCACATTGGCGAAGCTCACCACTAGGGCGACCGCGACCAGCTGGGCCACCGTCAGCATGTCGTACCACCAGGCCAGCGGGACCGACGCGATGGCGAGGGCCCGGACCAGATCCAGGACGACCTGCATGCCGCGCAGCGGCAGGCGCTGCACGATCACGCCCGCCGGCAGGCTGATCAGAAGGTACGCCAGGTAGCCCGCCGCCGTGATCAGACCCATTTCGAACGCCGACGCGTGGAGCACTGTCAGCGCGGTCAGCGGCAGGGCCAGTGTGCCGACCGCCGAGCCGAGTTGGCTCGTCGTGCCGGCGACCCACCATCGCCAGAACGCAGTAAGTCCCATAATGGAACTCACTATAGGGGCGCGCGGGAGACGGCGTCGACCCCGCCGATGCGGGCTGACCGAGAACCCGCTGCCTATCCCGCTCTGCGCACCATTTCGCCGATCCAGGTGGGCGCGAACGGAGACGTGCAGCCGGGGGAGGTGGGGTAGTCCTTCAGCACCTCAAGGCGTTCGCCGATGGCGATCGCCCGAGCGCGGTGTTCGGCGTGCTCGATGCCGATCTGCGCCAGGCAGTGGTTCATCGCCCACTGCAGGCGATCCGGCGCGTCCTTCATCTCGGTCTCGATCACATCGAGCAACCCCGGAAGGTCGAGACCCTCGGGTTTCTTCGTCACACGTTCGGTGGTCAGCGCCCAGCCGGCACTCGCGACCACGGCATCGGGGTCGGCGAACCAGGCCCGCCGCAGATTTTCGGAGTGCGGGCTCTTCTTCACCACGTAATTCACGAGCCAGTCGTGCACCTTCGGGGTGCGCGCCTCGCGCACCATGACGTCCAACTCGTCCCGCTCGAACGCCTTGGGACGGCAGATCAGAACTGCCAGCAGCCGCGCCGAGGCATCGCCCGTCGACCAGAGTTGGCGCGCGAGGTCGTGCTGCGTCTTCAGCCGCTTCGCGAGCGCGCGAAGCGCGCCGAGGTGCACCGCATGATCGTCACCGTGTCTGGCGTTCACCTCCCGTGCCTTCGGGTCCTCCAACTCGGCCAGCTCGGCCATCACCTCGGCCACCGTCTCAGTCGACGTCGTCGCAGCCACCACAGCCTCCTTCCCGTCGGGTTGGTGCACCTTACGGCGACGGTGGGACACCGGACGCCCGGCGCGGCCCCGACCGACACGTTCAGCAGGCCGGGCGCAAGCCGTCGGGCCGAACGTTTCACACTCGCGTAACGGGTATCCAGGCGTACCAGTGCGACCGGCGGTGAACAGCTTCACGGAGTGAGGGGGCACCTGTCATGCCTGATCCACAGCCCACCATCGTGCTCGTGCACGGTGCGTTCGCCGAGTCGGCGAGCTGGAACGGTGTGCTCGAGCGGCTGGGCGCCGCGTACGACTCGGTGGCCGTCGCGAACCCGCTGCGGAGCGTCGCGGGCGATGCCGCGTACGTGCGGGATGTCGTCAGCGGGATCGGCGGTCCTGTCGTCCTCGTCGGCCACTCGTACGGCGGCATGGTGATCACGCAGGCCGCGGCCGGCGACACCTCGGTGCGGGCCCTCGTGTACGTCAACGCCTTCGCTCCGGACACGGGAGAGTCGGCAATGACGCTGTCGGCGAAGTTCCCCGGCAGCACGCTCGCCGACACGCTGGTGCAGTACCCGCTGTCGAGCGGTGGGAACGAGGTGGCGATCGGCCAGGACCAGTACCACGCGCAGTTCTGCGCGGACTCGTCGGACGACGTGGCCGCGCTGATGGCCCGGACCCAGCGGCCGATCACCGAAGAAGGCCTGGGCGGCAAGCTCACCGGCGACCCCGCCTGGCGGTCGCTGCCCAGTTGGTTCGTGTTCGGGGACGCTGACAAGAACATCCCCGCCGACGTGCACCGGTTCATGGCCGAGCGGGCCAACCCCCGGGGGCAGCGCGAGGTCGTCGGCGGCTCCCACGCGATGGCTGTGGCCCGGCCGAGCGAGGTCGCCGAGACCATCATCGAGGCGGTTCGGGGCGTGAGCTGACGGTCCGGCCGGACAACTGGCGGTGGGCCGACGACGACAGGTCGCCGGCCCACCACCGCCTTTGGCTAGCGAACCCGTAGCTGCTGGTGGACCGCTGCGGTGGGGGCGTGGACCCTGTCGCCGGAGTAGGCGACGTGCACCGGGTACACCCCTGCGGGCAGCCCGCCGGTCGGCAGTTCGACGACGGCCGCACCACCACGGAGCGGAACGACCTGGGTGGTGCCGCCGAAGGTGACGGCGACCTCGCCGGTCACCTTCGGAGCCTTGCGGTGCGGAGACTGTGCCCGTACGTCGACGGTCAGCGTGAACGTGCCACCGCTGACGACCGAGGCCGGCGTGGCCTTCGCCTGCACCGCGACCCGTGCCGGGCCCGGAGGCGTCAGTGTGACCTCAGCCCAGCGTGACTGTGTCGGATCGACCACCGACGTCGCCACGACGGTGAGCGACGACGCGGTCTCCGCGGCGGCGACCGACAGCAGACCCGCCGCGGAGATGGTGGTGCCGGTGGAGGTCGCTCCCTGGACCGACCACGTCACCGCCGGGCTGACACCCTCGTTGGTCCTCACCTGGGCGGTGAACTGCCTGGCCCAGTTCCAGCCCTTCGTCAGGTTCACCGTCGCCGGCGTCACCGACACGGAGTCCACCCCCGACCACAGGTGATCCCGGGCGAAGATCGTGAACAGCTGGCCCGCCGTCATTCCGTCGTGCGCGCCGGGGACCTGGGTCGTCGCGGCGGCGTATCCCCTGGCCCGGAAGTTGTTCGCGATGGCGTTCTGGGCGTTGAGGTTGCCCTCGAAGATGCCATTGCCGAGGAAGACGGACAGGTTGTCGTCCCCGACCGCGTTCGCGATGGTGTCGTAGTCCTGCGTGGTGAGCGACGGATTGCCGGAGAAGTGTCCGTAGAACGCGAAGGTGGTCGGGTAGTTCCTGATGACGACGCCGCCCGTCATCCCGCCGTACGAGAATCCGGCGTAGGCCCGCCCGGAGCGCTCGGTCGAGACGTTGTAGCTGCTCTCGATGAGGGGCAGGATCGTCTGGACCAGGTTGTTTGCCGCGTTGGTCTGGTTGTAGGACGCGAAGCCGAGGCCGGTGCCCGTGAAGTGGTTGCCCATCGTGACGACCACCGTTGGCTCGATCTCGCCCCTGGCCGTCATGTTGTCCAGGATGTTCGGGACGTTCGCGGGGACCATGAAATCGGTCTCGTCGCCGAAGATGCCGTGGGCGAGGTACGCGACCTTGTACGGCTTCGCGCGGTTGGCGTCGTAGGTGGCCGGCAGGTAGACGCCGAGGTAGTGGCCGCTGTCGCCCAGGATCGTGGTGTACGGGACGTACCGGACGGTTCCCCGCTTCGCGCGGTCGGCCACGGGCAACTCGTAGTCCGCACGCGCCTTCAGCACCGGGTCGTCCTGCTTCTTGGCGTACGGCACGTGCACGGCGTCGAGCACGTCGTTGTTCCTGACCCGGAACGAGGAGTCGCCCGGCGGCCGGGGGTTCGTCGAGGCGGGGTCCCAGATGCGCTTGTTCTCCCAGCCCCGCGTCGGGTCCCAGACCCGGTACCAGTAGCTGAGACCTCCGGCGTGCAGCGGGACCGAGACCGACCAGTTCCCCTTCGGGTCCCTGGTCATCTCTCGGAGGAACTCGGTGCCGCCCGCGTGGTAGCGCCCCGGCTGCCACTCTTCCGGCTGGTAGCGCGTGGTGCCGGTGTTGACGTCGAGCAGGGTCAGGTCTCCGGCGAGGCGGACCTGGGTGGCGTGGGGATTGCGGTAGACGAAGGTGACTGTTTGTCCGGTCGGTGAGGTGCGGTCCGCCTTGACCGTCGCACCGGGCACTGGTGCGGGCCTGCCGGCGGCGGCAGCCGGCGTGGGGACGGCGGCCCCCGCTCCGAGTGCCGTGAGCGCGAGAATCGAGATCGCAAGCCGGAGCCTGCGTCTTCCGGTCGTTTCCCTCATGCGCGAAGACTCCTTTGTGGTGGTCGCTCGTCGCGGTCTGGTCCGGTGCGGGGAGTTGAGGGCTTCGATGGTCGCTAAATCGAATTAGCATCGGGAGTGTGGCTGGCTGAAGCTTTCGATGTCAAGGGTGTCCAGGGCCGAGGCCGGCCAGCGCCTCGATGGGTGCACCACCTGCGGCCTGCGGGTTTTCCCAGCTGACCGGCGCTCGGATGGCAAGGTGAGGGCCATGGACAGGAAGCACGTCGCGGATTGGCTGGCCACCTACGAGCGACTCTGGCGGACCCCGGGCACCGACGCGCTGGTCACGCTCTTCACCGAGGACGCGAGCTACCAGCAGGGGCCGTACTGGACGCCCGTCGTCGGCCTGCCGGCCATCGCCCGGATGTGGGAGAAGCAGCGCAAGGGCCCCGACGAGGTGTTCCAGCTGACCACGAAGATCGTCGCGGTCGAGGGTGACACCGCCGTGTCGTGCCAGGAGGTCCGCTACGGCGACCCGGTCGACCAGGAGTACCGCGACCTGTGGGTCATGCGATTCGCTGACGACGGGCGGTGCCGCTCATTCGAGGAGTGGCCGTTCTGGCCGGGACAGCAGCCCGCCGACCCGCCCGACGGCTCCTGACCGGAAACGGTTGCGGCGACGCCCCAGCCGACGGGGTAGGGGACCTGACCGACGCTCCGTCGGACCGGTCGCACCACCTGCCGTGAGCTGGGGCGTCACCGTGATGACGTCGACCCGTCAGACCGGGGCGGCCGGGCAGCTAGCGCCGACCGGCGGTGTGCTTCTGGTGATGAAGTACCGCTCCACCTGACGACGGGTGCACTCGGTCCGTGGGTAGCTGGCGTGGCCCGACCCCTCGTAGGTGACGAGGTGGCCACGGCTGCCGAGCTGGCGTACCACCCGCTGGGCCCCGTCGTACGGGGTGGCCGGGTCGTACCGCCCGTTGAGCACCAGCAGCGGCGCGCTCGTCCGGACCCGCAGCCGATGTTGTGGGTTGTTCGCCGTCCAGCCCAGGCAGATCGCGGCGAAGCGGACTGCCAACGGGGAGGCCCGCAGGTGCGGTGCCGTGGCGCGGGACAGGTCGAGGTACCGGTTCCAGTCGGCGAACCCGTCGACGGGCAGCGACCAGTCCTGGCAGAACGCCGGCAGGGCGTACTCGGTCAGGGTCTCGTCGCCGTCGACCGGCACCATCGGGGACGCGAGTGCGGCGGCCTCGCCCCGCTCCAGCGCGAGCAGCATGTTCGCGAGATCGGCCCAGGTCGCGTCGAAGAAGTTGACGACTGTCGCGAACCCAAGCTCGAACCAGGTCAGCGGGGCGCCGGTGGTCGCGTCGACAAGCGTGCCGGCGTCGGCGCGGCGCATCAGGCGGTCGTAGAGCGCCGGCACGTCACGTCCGTGCAGCGCGCAACCAGAGTTCCGCTCGCACCAGGTCACGAATTCGTGGAACAGCTCCTCGTTACTGGCCGCACCACCGCGGAAGTACTCCCGCACCCCCTGGCTGTGGTCCATCACGCTGTCCATGACCAGTGCGCGGACACGGTCGGGGAACAGTTCGGCGTAGGACTGCCCGATCAGGGTGCCGTAGGACCACTGATAGAAGCTCAGCTGCCGCTCACCGAGTGCGGCCCGGATGGCGTCGGTGTCGCGCGCGACGCTCACACTGTCCAGGTGGTCGAACAGGGGGCCACTCTGGGCGCGGCAGTCGTCGCGCAGCTGGCGGTTGTAGGTGCGGAGCCGCTCGAACTCCGCCGCGTCGGCGGGCGTCAGGGAGGGGTGCCGGGCCAGCAGCGCCGATGAGCAGCGCACCGGCGCGCTACGGACGGTGCCCCGGGGATCGAAGCCGACGATGTCGAAGCGGCGCAGCACGTCCGGCCCGAGCTGGCTCTCGGCCGTCAGTGCCACGTCCACCCCGGACAGGCCCGGACCGCCGGGGTTGAAGACCAGGGCACCGATGCGGGCGGCCGGGTCGGTGGCGGTGCGCCGAGCCAGCGCCAGTGGGAAGGTCTCCCCTCCCGGTCGGGCCCAGTCGACAGGCAGGCGCAGGGTGCCGCACCGCGTGCCCGGATCGTCGGGCCGTTCCGGGCACGCCTGCCAGTCGATCCGACCGTTCCACCCGCCGGTGGTGTCTACGGTGGCCGGCCCGGTGCCGTCGGCGTCGGCTGGCGTGGTGCCCGCGAGCGACGGTGGGGCGTTGAGCGAGAGGGCGACGAGGACCGCGACGACGGCCGAGAGGCTGCCGAGGAGCCGCCGCCGTCGACGATCAACCCCGGGCGGATGCCGGAAGGTGGTTCTCTTCGTGGTCAACATTCGTCCAGCCTGCCGACGGCCGGTCCACGTCGGATCCATGCCGGTCCGGGGACGGCCGGCGCGGGGATTTCATCGGTACGCGGCCAGTCGTTCGGACAGCACCGCGGCCTGTGGATGACCGACGCGGTCGAGGATCGCCAACGCCTGCCGCCACAGGTCGACCGAGGTGTCGTGGTCGCCCACCGTCTGATGAATGTCGCCGAGGCGGACGAGCGTGTCCGCCCTTCCGCACGGGTCCTGGACATCGGAATAGAGCGTGAGCGCGCGCCGGTAGCAGTCCGCCGCGGTCTGGTGTTTCCCGAGGCCGTGATGGGCGAACCCGAGACTGTCCCAGGTGTTTGCCGCACCGAGCCGGTCCTCGGCCTCCTCATAGAGCGCGAGCGCCTGCTTGCAATAGGTGATGGCGCGAGCGTGCTCGTCCAGCCGCGCGTGGCTCCAGCCGATGGCGTTGAGCGCCGCCGCCTCGCCGAGCCGGTCGTCGGTGCCGCTGGCCAGCGCCAGCGCCCGCCTGGCGTGCGGCAGTGCCGCCCCGGCGTCGCCCTCGATGTCGGACAGCCAGGCGAGGTGCAGGTGGGTGCTGGCCTGCCCCGGGCGGTCGCCGGCCTGGTCGTACCGGGCCATCGCGCGCTGGAGGTGATGGTGGGCCGCACCGAACCGGCGGTGCTGGATGTGAGCCAGCGCGAGATCCCGGTGGGCCAGCGCCTCGGCCCGGGGGTCGGCGCGACGCTGCGCGACAGTGACCGCGACGGCCTGCACGGTGGCCAGGTCGTGCCACTGCGAGAGCCGGCTGAGCAGGGGCGTGAGGGACTGGGCGAGCTGCCCGGCGTGGGCGTCGAAGCTGTGCGCTACCGCGTCGTCGACGACGGCCAGCAGCACCCGCGCTTCGATGGTGAACCAGGCCAACGCGGCCCGGTGGTCGGCGAACGCCGGCGGTGACGCGTCGGCGCGCAGGGGCGGCGGATCGAGCGGCTGCCAGCCGGGGTCGACCAGCCTCGCCGCGTCGTGAGCGACACACAGGTAGTGGTCCAGCACGCGCCTCCGGACGGCGCTACGGTCGGCCGGACGGTCGAGCGTGTGCGTCAGCTCCTCCCCGTACGCGCGGAGCAGATCATGACAGCGGTAGCGGTCGGGGGACAGCTCGGCCAGCAGGTTCGCCCGGGTCAACTCGTCGAGCGCCGGCCGGATCAGGTGCGGTGGCGCCCCGGCGAGGCTGGCCGCCGCCGCCCCACTGACGTCCGGGGCGGCGTGCAGGCTGATCTGGCGGAACAGTCGGGCCGCGTCCACGCTGAGCAGTCGGTACGACCAGGAGAGCACGGTGCGCACATCGGTGGCGGCATCGTCGGTGGCCAGGGCGGCGAGCCCGCCCCGGCTCGCCGCCAGATCGTCGGCGATGGCCTGGAGCGGAAATGTGGGCCGGGCGGCGGCTCGGGCGGCCACGATGGACAGGGCCAGGGGCAACCGCGCGGTACGTCGGATCAGCTCGTCCACCGCTGCCGGCTGCGCGGCGGCCCGCTGCGCACCCAGTCGGCGGACGAGCAGTTGGCGCGCCTCGTCGTCGCTGGGCAGGTCCAGCGCGAGGGGATGGGCGCCGTCGGTGGCGACCAGGCCGGGCAGGGTGTGGCGACTCGTCACGAGCACACCGCAGCCTGTCGACCCCGGAAGCAGCGGCCGCACCTGTTCCGCGTCGCGGGCGTTGTCGAGCAGCACGAGCAGCCGTCGGTCCGCGGTCAGGCTGCGGTACAGGGCGAACTGGGCCGCCGGCTCCGCCGGGATCTCCAGGGGTTTCACACCCAGGGCGGGCAGAAGCGAGCGTACGACGACGGCTGAGGGTGACGCCTCCTGCGTCGCGGTGCCGAATCCCCCCAGGTCGACGTGGAGCTGCCCGTCGGGGTAGTGATGCAGGTTGTCGTGCGCCCAGCGCAGTGCCAGCCAGCTCTTTCCGACGCCGCCCGTACCGGTGATGACGACGGTGCTGGCAGAGTGGGAGTCACCGAGCAGCAGCGTGGTGAGCCGGGCCAGGTCCCCGGCCCGGCCGGTGAACAACGTCGGTGGGGCCGGCAGCTGCCGGGGGACGATTCGCGGCGCGATTCTCTCCGGTGGCCGCGGATCGGATGTCAACAGCTCTCGCTCCGCCCGCAGGATGCGGGTGTGCAGGTGTTGGATGTCGGGACCGGGCTCGACTCCCACCTCCTCGGCGAGGAGGTGGCGGAGCTGCCGGTACGTCGCCAGCGCGTCGGCCCGCCGGCCGGTCCGCGCCAGGGCCACCATCAGTTGCCCCCATGGGCGCTCGCGCAGCGGATCGTCGTCGACCTGGCTCCGCAGCGGTTCGATCAGCTCGTGATGCCGTCCGGCGCGCAGCTGGAGGTCCGCGACCTCTTCGGCCAGGCTCGACCGCTGCTCCTGGAGCCGCGCTCGGACGGAGAGCAACACGCCCCAGCCGGGGAGGCCCGCGAACGGCTCCCCACGCCAGAGCGCCAACGCGGCCTCGAACGACTCCTGGGCGGCTGCCCAGTGACAGTGCCGCAGCGCGGAATACCCGCGCTGGGCCAGGTCGTCGAAGGCCACGCTGTCCACCGTCAGCCCGTCCAGGGCGAGGCGGTAGCCGGTGGGCCCGGCGAGGATGGCGGGGTCGGGGAAGCCCGGGGCGCGCAGCGCCCGGCGCAACGCCCAGACGTAGGTCTTCACGTTGCCGGCTGCCGTCTTCGGTGGGCGCCCCTGCCACAGCTCGTCGACGAGTTGGTCGATGGACCACCCGGCGCCCGGCTGCGACATCAGCACGGCCAGGAGGCGCACCCGCATCGGCGTGCCGAGGGCCAGCCGTTCCCCGCAGGCCGACCGCACCTCGACCGGCCCGAGTAGTTGGTACCGCGCCGCCGGTGGCGCCCCAGCGGGGTCCATCGCCTCATCGTAGGGGTCCGAATCATTCCGTCTCATCGGCCGGGCGGCCGCGGTCCGCCCCCGTCTGTCGAGTGGTGTGCTGCGTCACGCAGGTGGGCATGGTCAGGACGTTGGGGTGCCGCAGAGGCGGCTGCTACAGTCGAGATTGTTGCGGCCGCAAATTTATCAGCGGCAACTACTTTGGGAAGGATGCCTCCGATGACCAAGCTCTCCGTCATCTACTACTCGTCCACCGGAACCCTCCACGCCATGGCCAAGCGCCTCGCCGAGGCCGGCGAGAAGGCGGGCGCCGAGGTGCGGCTGCGTCAGGTTCCGGAGCTCGCCCCGGCCGAGGCCATCGCCTCCAACGCCGCCTGGAGCCAGCACTTCGACGCCACGAAGAACGAGCCGAAGGCCACCGCCGACGACGTCGTCTGGGCGGACGCTGTGCTGTTCGGCACGCCCACCCGTTACGGCAACGTGGCCAGCCAGCTCAAGCAGTTCATCGACACCCTCGGCCCGCAGTGGGCGCAGGGCCTGCTCGCCGACAAGGTGTACGCGGGCTTCACCGCCTCCATGACCGCGCACGGCGGCCAGGAGTCGACGCTTCTCGCGCTCTACAACACCGTCCATCACTTCGGCGGTCTGGTCGTCGCCCCGGGCTACACCGACCCGCTGAAGTTCGCCGACGGAAACCCGTACGGCGTCTCGCATGTCACCGGCGGAAGCAACGACGCCCCGCTGGGCGACGCCCAGTTCGCTGCCCTCGACCACATGGCCGAGCGGGTCGTCAAGATCGCCGGGAAGCTCAGCGCCTGATCGCGCTGGCGCTCTAACGGACGTCCGCGTCCACGCGGGTGCTCAGCCGGGCGAGGGCCGGTCTCCCACGAGGGGAGGCCGGCCCTCGGCGTCCTCACACCGCGATCGCCGCGACGGCGGCAAGCCGTCGATGCTCGTCGGTGCCGGGTCGCCGGAGGCGTTCGACCTCCTGGAAACCGGCCCG
Organism: Micromonospora sp. NBC_00821; assembly: GCF_036347035.1. Lineage (NCBI taxonomy): Bacteria > Bacillati > Actinomycetota > Actinomycetes > Micromonosporales > Micromonosporaceae > Micromonospora > Micromonospora sp. NBC_00821. The sequence continues at coordinate 4,635,970 of NZ_CP108880.1, read as the reverse complement.
GCCGAGTCGTTCGGAGATCTCGTCGACCGGCCAGCGGTAGGCGGTCAGGACCTTGTGGTCGAAGGCGCCGACCTCCTCGGCGTCGAAGACGCCCAGGACCAACCGCCCGGCCGGGACCAGCACCCGCCGGAACTCCTTGAGCATGTCGTCGACCTCCGGCGGCGGAAGATGAATCAACGAGTACCAGGCCAGGATGCCGTCGATGGAGTCCTCGGCGGCGTCCAGGCGTTCCATCGAACCGATGTGAAACTCGACGCCCGGGTGGGACGCGCGCGCATGCGCGATGAACTCGGGGACCAGGTCGATTCCCGTTGCGTCGACGCCCAGCTCACGAAGGTAGGCGGTGAGGTGGCCGGGCCCGCACCCCAGATCGAGCACCCGGCCGGGTCGGCTGCCCAGATGTCGTCTGATCAGGGCGAGGTCGTCGGTGTCCACCTGCTGGCCCGTGCCGAACAGCTCGATGTAGAGCTCCGCGACGGACCCGTAAGCCTGCCGTACAGTGTCCGTTTCCATCGCGGCACTATACGGGGCACCAGACCTTGCTGAGGCGGCCTACCGTGATGGCCATGACGCGTCGAGCCACACTGGCCGGCATTTCTGCGGGCCTGCTCCTGCTGGGTTGCTCGGTTGGCGCGCCGACCGAGAACGCACCCAAGACTGAATCCGCCCCGATGTCGGCCGCCAGTGCCGATGCCACCACGACGGCTGAGGCGATCGGTCTGCTGCGTGGGGGCACGGCGTTCGTCAATCAGACGAGTTATCGCAGCGACGTCGACATCGCCAGCCAGATCACGACGCTGTCGCACACCGACAACGTCCACAAGCGTCTGAACGCCAAGATTTCGGCGCCGGGTGGGGTCATCGAGATCCGGATGATCGACGACGAGGTCTACATGAAGACCGGTCTACCCATGCCCGGTGTCGGCGACGGGTGGATGGCCCTCGACCCGGCCCGGATGCCGTCGGACTTCGGCCTGAGCTTCGCGCCGGGCAGGAACGACTCCGGCGGCTCGGGCCGCCTGATCGACGCCATCGTCACCGCACGAGCTGACGGCCCGCAGATCTCGGGGACACTCGACGCGACCCGGATTGGCGCCGGTAACGGGATCAGCTTCCGCCCCGGTCCCGGTGCCGTCTTCCCGGACAGCGCGCGCAGCCACGCGTTCCGGGCATCGCTGGACACCGAGGGTCGGCTGGTCAGCTTCCTGATGCCGGAGGCCAGCGGGCTGCCGAACGCGTCGCTGCGCTACAGCGACTTCGGTACGACAGTCACTGTCGCTCGGCCGGCCGGAGCGGTCGCCGCCCCCGACGCCCTCTATCCCCAGCTCGGCATGGGCGGAGGGAAGTAGCGGGGACCGGCGTTTGCCTTCTGAAGCTAACGCGGTTAGCCTTCAGCTAATTACGTTAGCTTCAGTGGAGGACGTCATGACCGAATACCTGGACATTGCCGGCAACACCATCGCCTATGAGGTCACCGGGCAGGGCCCACTGGTCGTCCTGGCGCACGGCATGGGCGACACCCGGCACTCCTACCGCTTCCTCGCCCCGGCCCTGGCCGCGGCCGGATACCGGGTCGCCAACGTCGACATCCGTGGCTGCGGCGACTCCAGCCTCGGCTGGGACGGCTACAGCCGTACCGACATCGCCGGTGATCTCGTCGCGGTCGTGCGCCATCTCGGCGGGCCGGCCGTGATCATCGGCCAGTCGATCAGCGGGGGTGCCGCGACCATCGCCGCCGCCACCGCGCCCGAGCTGATCGTCGGCGCCATCGAGCTGGCGCCGTTCACCCGCGCACAGTCCTTCGACCTTGGCGGGCTGGTGCGGGTGAAGCGCTTCCGGGCCGGCTTCACCCAACTGGCGCAGGTTCTCCTGCGGGGCAGCCTGGCGAACTGGCGCAGGTACCTCGACCTGGCGTACCCCACCAAGCCCGCCGACTGGCACAGCGAGCTGACGCGCATCGAGGCCACGATGAGTGAGCCCGGCCGGATGAAGGTCCTCCAGGCCATGGCCAAGAGCAGCCCGGACGACGCCGGTCGGCAACTGCCCAACGTCACCTGCCCGGTCCTGGTGATCCAGGGCAGCGCCGACCCGGACTGGGCCGACCCGCGGGCCGAGGGGGAGCGCATCCTCGCCGACCTGCCGCGAGGGCTCGGCGAGCTGGCTGTCATCGAGGGGGCGGGCCACTACCCGCACGCCCAGACGCCCGACGAGGTCCTCGCCCTGGCCCTGCCCTTCCTCGCCCGGACGCTGACCAATGCCTAAGGCCCGGCTCACCCCGGCATCGGTCACCGAGGCCGCGGCCGCGTTGGTCGACGAGGTCGGCTTCGACAACCTCAGCATGGGTCTGCTCGCCGAACGGCTCGGGGTCAAGACCCCCTCGCTCTACAAGCACGTCACCAGCCAGGCCGAGCTGGCGCACCGGATCGCCGTCCTGGCCATGACCGAGGCCGGCGATGCCATCCGCGACGGCATTCAGGGCCGGTCCGGCAGCGATGCCCTCGCCGCTGGCGCGCAGGCGATGCGGGCGTACGTGCGGGAACACCCGGGCCGATACGCAGCCGCCAACGCCACCCGCCCGACCGGCCCCGACGACCCGTTCATCCCGGCCAGCGAACGGGTGCTCGCCTCCTGGGCGGCCATGCTGAGCGGGTACGGCCTGGATCCCGGCCAGGAGATCCACGCCATGCGGACGCTGCGCAGCGTCCTGCACGGTTTCGCCACCCTCGAGGCGGCCGGTGGCTTCCAGATCGACGCGTCCGTCGACGAGAGCTTCACCTGGTTGATCAACTTCATCGATCAGGGCCTTCGCGCCGGCGCCGCCAGCGGCAGCGACGCCGTCCGCTGATCGCTTCGACCGGTACCGGTCGCCCGCGGTGCCTACCCCTGGCAGGGAGTGGCTGGGGCCGGCAGGGCTCGCAATACTTCGAGCCATCAACGCGAGAGGACAGCTCGGCGACTTCCTCCAGGCCCGGCGCTCCCAGCTGCGGCCGGAGGGCACCGGCGTGCCGACGTACGGTGAGCGGCGCCGGGTTCGAAAGCGACTTCGCCTTCGTCGGTGACCACCGGGTCATCGCGACGCTGAACGGACCGAACACTGTGGTGGGCGTCGACGCGGCCGGCCGTTCCCGAACGTTGATGACCGCCGCCGACGGGTTGCAGAACCCGACCTCGGTGGCTGTGCGTGGCCGCACCGTCTACGTGCTCAGTCCCGCGTACAGCACCGGCATCGACCCCAACCTCGCGCTGGCCACCCTGCCGCTCTGACCCGTCACTCCTTGGACGACCCCGTCAATCAGTGGGGCCCGCTCCCTCGATACTGAGCGCTCGGGTCGCCCGTCGCCGTCGGATGACGGCGACGGGCGACCCGACGCTTCCGTGCAGGCGGGGGAGAGGCGGATCGGTCACGGCGCGGGTCGGAAGTGCTGCTGCTCGCTCGACGAGCCGTCGGGCCTGCTCGGTCGACGACGGCCGAGGTGGAAGGCAGTTGCCGCGGCCAGCGCGGCCACGACGATGAGTGCGGCGAAGACCGGGTGCATGTCCTTGGACAGGCTCGGGGCGCGGTCGGGCCCGATGGCCCAGAGGATCAGCGGGACGGCGTAGGCGGTGGCGAGCGCTCCCGTCCAGCGGCGTAGTCCGTGTAGGTGGGCGTGCCGCAGGCTGACGGTCAGCGCAAGGACGACCGGGACGATGGCCAGCATGGCGAACTGGCCGACGACCAGGACCGGGACCGTCCAGATCGAGATGATGACGGTATGGTCGACGCGCCGGGAAGGCGAGATGGGGGGCATTGTCGTCTCCGTCATCGGGTCGGGTTGGTGGTCGAGGGACGCCACGCCAACCAGCCACGGCACAGCAGGTAGGCGGCCGCGACGACGGCGACGAGCCCGAAGTCGATGATGGCCGACAGGCGTGCCTCGGGGACGTCTCCGATCAGCGCGCCGAACACGACGAGCGCGGCCTTGCCGACGAGAACGATCTCCCAGACACCGGCCGCTTGTCGGGGCCTGACCGCGAGCAGGGCGAAGAGCGCGGCGAAGATGCCGAAGCTGGAGACTCGCCAGCCTTCGATGAACAGGCGATCGTCGCCGGCGTTGAGTGTCAGTAGTACGCCGTTGACGAACGCGACGCCGGTGGCGAGGGATGCGAGGGCCGCCAGCCCACGGCCGACGAGGTCCGCGCGGTGCGCGGGGCCGGCGGTGTCGATTCGGGTAGCGGTAGCGGTGGTCATGAGAGGCTCCATCCTTAGGTAACGCCTGTGAACTTACAGCCGTTAACTTACGCCCTCGCCTAACACCTGTAAAGTCAGAGTGTGACCACACCGAGAACGCGGGCCCGCAACAAGCGCGGCGAAGGTGCCCAGCTGCGCGACGAGATCCTCGACGCCGCCATGGCGCTCCTGGAGGACGACCCGCCGCAGAACGTGACCCTGCGGGGGGTCGCCCGGCGGGCCGGCATCTCCGCACCGTCGATCTATCCGCACTTTCCGGACCTGGATTCGATCCTGCTCGCTGTCGCGCAACGCGCGTTCGGCATCCTCGAGCAGGAGTTGGGCGCACTGGATGACGCGGATCCGGTCGAGCGCCTGCGCGCGATCTGCGTGGCCTACCTGACCTTCGCCGAACGCCGGCCCCATCAGTACCGGGTGATGTTCGGTGCCGTCTGGGATGCGGGGCAGGCGCTTGAGCGGGCCCCGGCCATGGCGGACGAGCTCGCCGTGCTCGGCATGGGAGCCTTCGAGGTCTTCCGGCGTACGCTCGCCGACTGCGTCGCGGCGGAACGATCGACCAGCGCGGACCTCTTCGCCGACGCGACGGCCCTCTGGGTCGGGCTGCACGGATTCGCCCAGCTCCAGGTGGCGGCGCCGTTGTTCCCGTGGCCGCCGGGGCTGCTCGACTCCATCATCGACCGGATGGCGCTGCTGCGCTGAGTGAACGGCTCAGGCGTCCGCGAGCAGGAAGTCGACGGTGCCCGTGCCGCCCGGTCGAGCCGCCGAGGACGGGCGGGCGAACGGGTCGCCTGATCGTGTCGGCGTCGTGCGACGATTTCCGGCGTGGCAGAGACTGCGGCGACGTTGACCGAGATCCGTGCGCGGATCGACGAGTTGGATCGAGAACTGGTCGGGCTGCTCGCCAGGCGGGAGGCACTGGTCCGGCAGGCCGCCCCGCTCAAGAGCGATGCTCAGGCGGTCCGTGCGCCGGACCGGGTGGCGCAGGTGGTGGCCCGGGTCCGCACGGTGGCCAGCGAGGCCGGCGCCGACCCGGATCTGATCGAACAGATCTACCGGGGAATGATCCAGGCCTTCATCGACATGGAGACCGACGAGCACCACCGCGTCACCGGCGGGTCGGCGCCGACGACGCGGTGATCGCCCGGGACGTGCGCGCTCAGGTCGCGGAGCGGATCTCACCGTCCTGGCTCGCCAAGGCGGGCGGCGCGTAGCCGAGCTCGTACGAGATCTCGTTGGCGGTCTTCAGGAGCAGCGGAAGGTTGCTCTTGAGTTGGTCGAGGCTTGCGATGACCTCGATCGCCGTGATCGAGGCGGCGGCGATGACCTGTCCCCGAGAGTCCCTGATCGGCGCGGCCACGCACATCACGTACGCGTCGTGCTCGCCGTTGTCCACTGCCCAGCCGCAGTCGTGGATGCGGGCAAGTTCGGCTTCCAGGGCACCGTGGTCGGTGAACGTGGTGTCGGTGAATTTCTCGAAGACGACGTGGGAGAGAAGGCGGTCGCGTTCCTGCCGGGGAAGGTAGGCCAGGATCGTCTTGCCCACAGCGCTCGCGTAGATGGACACCGCGCGTCCCACCCGCGAGGGCAGCTTGACGGCGTCGAACGCCGGGCTGTCCACCTTGTCGATATAGATGATCTCGTCGCCGGTCAGTTGCGCCAGGTGTACGGTGTGGCCGGTCGCGCGTTGCAGCGCACGCAGGTGCGCGGCAGCGGGCTGGCGGAGGTCCATCGAGCCGAGCGCGAGCTCGGACAGCTCGATCAGGCCGCTGCCGAGCACGTAGGTGCCCGCGCCGGTACGGCGGACGAAGCGCGCGGACTCCAGTGTCTGCAGGATGCGCAGGGCTGTGGACTTGTGGACGCCGAGCACGTCCGCAGCCTCCGTGAGGGACAGCGGGTGCTCCGCGGATCGACGGATGAGGTCGATCGCGCGGCGGATTGATTGCGCCAAGGCTGTGTCTCCCCTCGCGCGACGGGCAACGCCGTCGCTCTCATTGCACATTATGCAATATAGATGACGCTATGCGCAATCGCCACTTGACACCGTTGCACATGACGCTACGATCGTTGCAATTTAATCGGTTCGATGCCAACACGTAACAGTGGAGTAACGATGGGTAATAAGCGCGCTCATTTCGGCATCGCCAGGGCGACATGCGCCCTCGGCCTGGTCGCCACCCTCCTGACCGGTTGCGGCTCGGACGGCGACTCCGGCGACGGCGTCACCAAACTGACCTTCGCCGCCTCGACCTTCGGCGACCCGGGCCGCGGGCCCCTGTTGACGAAGTGGCTCGACGAGTTCAACCAGAGCCAGACCAAGGTCCAGGTGTCCGCCGCCGCGGTGCCGTACCCGACCTTCGGCCAGACCGTGCTCACGCAAATGGGCAGCGGCAAGGGCCCCGACCTGATTCGCTTCGACATGCCCGAGTTCGAGGCGGCCTCCGACGCCGGCCTCGTCGCGCCGCTGGACAAGATGATCGACGCCAGCAAGTACGACCTGCTCAAGCAGCCGGACCAGTTCATGGTCCACGACGGCGTCCGGCACGGCGTCATCTTCGAAGCGTCGAACTACGCGATGTTCTACAACGCGGACCTGATCCCGACGCCCCCGACCACCTACGAGCAGTTCGCCTCCACCGCGAAGTCGCTGACCAAGGGTGACGTCTTCGGCCTGGCGTTCCGCCAGACGGAGGCAGAGGAGGCCGGTGTCTGGCAGGACATCTTCAACTACGTCTACGGCTTCGGCGGGGCGTGGTCCGACGGGAAGAACCTGACGATCAACTCGCCCGAGAACCTCAAGGGTCTCCAGGCGTTCAAGGACCTGTACGACGCGAACGTGATCCCGCGCGGCGCGGACGCGGCGACGTTCCGGCGGATGTTCGCCGAGGGCAAGGTCGGGATGGAGCTCAACAACGGCGGCTACGTGACCGCCACCCGCGGCCAGAACGCCAAGCTGAACTTCACCGTCGCGCCCATCCCGTTCCCGGTCCGCAAGCAGGGCGCGATCCTCGCACCGATCGTCATCAACGAGGCGAGCGAGGGTAAGGACGAGGCCGGCACCTTCATCAAGTGGGCGCTGGAGCCGCAGAACCAGGTGAAGCTGCAGGAGATCCTCGGCGCGAGCAGCGTCGCCACCACCACGCAGCGCAGCGCGGAGGCGCTCAAGGCGACCCCGTTCCTCCCCGTCTTCGACGGGCTCACCGAGACCAGCCTGCCGCAGATCGTGCTGGGGTTCGAGGCGAAGACGCCGGACATCCGCAAGGTGGTTGTGCAGAACGTGGTCGCGGCACTGCAGGGCAAGGCCGACCTCAAGTCGGCACTGGATCGCGCCCAGCAGCAGGCGACCGAACTGGTGCGCTGACCGCTCGACACGGCGACGCTGCCGGCGCGACGATCCGTGCGCCGGCAGCGTCCTTCCCCCAGAAGGACCGAACCCGATGACTGTGGTCGAGCAGACCGGAGCACCGAAGACAACACCCTCAGGCCGGCGTCGGCCCAGCCCGCTGGGCAGCAAGTGGACGCCCTACCTGTTCCTGGCACCCGCCGCCCTGTTCATCCTCGTCTTCCAGGCGGTGCCCCTCATTCAGGAGGTGTACCTCAGCTTCACCAGGACGAGGCTGCTCAACCCCACCCGCAGCGAGTGGGTCGGGCTCGACAACTACAACCGGATCTTCGGTGACCCCGAATTCCACCGCACCCTGCTGATCACCTGTGTCTACGTGATCACCTGTGTGGTCGTCGCGATCGGCGCCGGGCTCGCCGTCGCGCTCCTGCTCAACAAGAAGTTTCGCGGCCGGGGCGTGGCACGGGCGCTGGTGACCGTCCCCTGGGCCGCCCCGGGCATCGCGGTCGCGCTCATCGCCACCTGGATGCTCAACGCGCAGTACGGCATCGTGAACCGCTTCCTCGACGCGGTCGGGCTCGGCGTCCCGGGTGGGGCCATCCTGGACAGCTCGCGCTACGCGCTGCCGGCGGTGCTCGCCACGACCATCTGGCAGCTGTTCCCGTTCACCTCGGTGGTGCTGCTCTCCGCCCTGCAGTCCGTCCCGCAGGACCTCAACGAGGCCGCGACAGTGGACGGCGCCGGACGATGGGCCACCTTCCGGGCGGTCACCTGGCAGGTCATCAAGCCGACGGTGGGCCTGCTGGCCCTGCTGATGACGATCTGGTCGCTGCGGCGGTTCGAGCTGATCTGGCTGATGACCAAGGGCGGACCGGTCGGTGCCACCGAGACGCTCGTCATCGACCTCTACTCGCAGGCGTTCGACTCGAAGGAACTCGGATCGGCGGCGGCCATCGGAATGGTCGGCGTCGTCATCTCGCTCATCGTCATCATCGGCAGCCGCCTGGTCGCCCGTGCCGTGGAGAAGGGGGACGTCCGATGAGGCGCTTCCGATTCGGTGTCACCGCACGGATCGTCGCCGTGCTCGTCGTGCTGGGTGTCGCGGTGTTCCCGCTGTACTGGATGTTCGTCACCGCGCTAACCAGCAACAGCGACCTCTTCGCCGATCAGCCCCGGCTCACGCCCGACCTCGGTCAGTTCGGGGTCTTCGTGGACGCGCTCGCCGAGGGCAAGGCGGCCGGGTGGCTGCTCAACAGCCTGATCATCGCCGTCGGCACGATGGTTCTCTCCGTCGGCCTGGGCATCCCGCTCGGCTACGCACTGTCCCGGTTCTCGTTCTGGGGCAAGGCCGTGCTGACCGTTGTGCTGCTGTTCACGCAGATGCTTCCCGAGGCGCTCATGGTCGTCCCGCTGTTCGCGCTGTTCCGCCGCTTCGAACTGCTCGACTCGCTGACCGGCCTCGTCCTGGTGAACTCCGCCTTCGTCCTGCCGATCGTCGCGCTGATCCTCAAGGGCGCGATCGACGGAATCCCGAAGGAGCTGGAGGAGGCCGCGCGCGCCGACGGCGCCCGGCCCTTCACCACCCTGACCCGCATCAACGTGCCGCTCATCGCGCCGTCGATCGCGGCCACAGCGGTCATCGCCTTCTTCCACGCCTGGAACGAGTACGTGTTCGCGGTGACGTTCATCTTCAACCCCGACCTGCAACCCGCCTCCGTCGGCATCGCGAACTTCATCGGCGAACTGGGTACACCGATCCAGACGGTGATGGCTGTCGCCTTCCTGTTCACGTTGCCCGCCGTCGCCTTCTACCTGTTGGTGCAGAAGTACGTGGTGTCCGGCATGACCGCCGGTGCGGTGAAGGGTTGAGCCGAAAGATGAAGATCGTCTCTGTCGACACACTGGTCGTCGACTTCTACCGTACGAACCTCGTCATCGTGCGGGTCCACACCGACGAGGGGATCGTCGGGCTCGGTGAGGCCACCCTGGAGGGCAAGGAACGTGCCGTCCAGGGGGCCATCGCCGAGCTGGCCGAGGCGGTGGTGGGCCTGGATCCCACAAGCATCTCGAAGATCCTCTACGAGACCGCGCGGGACTGGTACTGGCGCGGCGGTCCGGTGATCATGACGGCGTTGAGCTCGCTGGAGATGGCCCTCTGGGACATCTCGGCGCGCGAGCTTGGCGTACCGGTCTCCCGGCTTCTCGGCGGCGCGACCCGCGACCGGGTCCGCGCGTACGCCAATGGTTGGTTCTCCGGTGCCGTCACGCCGGAGGACTACGCGGCCGCCGCGCGCCGGACGGTGGAGTCGGGCTTCCGGGGCCTCAAGTGGGACCCGTTCGAGAACTACGACCTGACCATCACCACCGCGCAGTTGGACCGGGTGCTGGCCCAGATCGACGCCGTCCGTCAGGCGGTGGGCCGCGAGGTGGAGCTGTTCGTCGAGGGGCACGGCCGATTCGACGTCCGCCACGCCATCAAGGTCGCCACCGAGATCGCCCAGTTCGACCCGGTGTGGTTCGAGGAGCCCTGCCCACCGGACAACCTCGATGCGCTCGTCGACATCCGTCGCGCGTCGCCGGTGCCGATCGCCGCGGGGGAGCGGTGGTACGGGCGGCAGGGCTTCGCGCCGGCGCTGGCCCGCCAGGCGGTCGACTTCGTCCAGCCCGACGTGACGCACGCCGGTGGGATCGCCGAGTTGGCCTTCATCTCCACGCTCGCCGCGACCAGCTACGTGGGCTTCGCGCCGCACAACCCGAGTGGTCCAATCAGCACCGCCGCGACGCTGCAACTCGGGGCGACGTTGCCCAACTTCCGGTACCTGGAGATCATGGCGACCGACGTGCCCTGGCGTCCCGAGATCACCAACGAGCGGCTGGTGCTGACCGACGACGGCGACATCCTCGTCCCGACCGGGATCGGCCTGGGCATCGAGGTGGATCTCACCGCCATCGAGCAGCATCCGTTCACACCGCATCCACTGCGGATGTTCCAGGACGCCGTCTTCGACATCCGTCCCCGCGACGAGCGGTCCTTCTTCAACCTGGAGAGCGACTCATGACGTTGCCACGGCCCCGGGGGTCGGTCGCGGCCGCGGACTGGGTCGGCACCGCCGCCGAGGCGTTGCCGGACGATGCCGACAGCGTCCTCATCGGCCGGATCTGGGACCCGTCCGGCGGCGGCCCCTCACCGGTGACCGTCCGCGACGGCGAGGTCATCGACCTCAGTCACCGGTTCCCGACCGTCCGCGACATCTGCGAGCTGCCCGATCCCGCCGCGACGGTGGTTGGGCTCGACGGGCCGAGGGTGGGCGACTTCGGGGAGATACTGGCCAACACGGGGGCCGCTACCCGGGACCCTGGCCGGGCCTGGTTGCTCGCCCCGGTCGACCTCCAGGCGCTCAAGGCCGCTGGCGTGACGTTCCCGATCTCCATGATCGAGCGGGTGATCGAGGAACGGGCGCGGGGAGACCTGGCGCTGGCGGCGGACATCCGGCACCGCATGCTCGCCGACGTCGGTGTCGACCTGCACAACCTGGAGGCGGGCTCGCCGGAGGCGGATCGGCTCAAGAGCATGCTGGTCGCCGAGGGCATGTGGAGCCAGTACCTGGAGGTGGGCATCGGCCCGGACGCCGAGATCTTCACCAAGGGACAGATCCTCTCCGCGGTCGGCACCGCCGTTCCGGTCGGCGTGCTCGCCGCGTCGACCTGGAACAATCCGGAGCCCGAGGTCACGCTCATCGTCCAGTCCAGTGGCCGGATCGTCGGCGCCACCCTCGGCAACGACGTGAACCTGCGCGACATCGAGGGCCGCTCGGCGCTCCTTCTTCCCCTGGCGAAGGACAACAACGCCTCCTGCGCCCTCGGCCCCCTGATCCGGCTCTTCGACGACCGGTTCGGCATGGACCGGGTCCGCGAACTCGAGGTGCGCCTGGAGGTTCTCGGCGAGGACGACTTCCACCTGGAGGCGGTCTCGGAGATGACCCAGATGTCGCGCGATCCTGAGGAGCTGGTCCGGCAGCTGATCGGGCCGCACCACCACTATCCCGACGGGGCCGCGCTGATGCTCGGCACCATGTTCGCGCCCATCCAGGACCGGGACCGCCCCGGTGAGGGCTTCACCCACAAGGTCGACGACGTGGTACGGATCAGCTGCCCGGCGCTCGGCACCCTGGTCAACCGGGTGCGGCACGCGGAGGAGTGCGAGCCCTGGCACTTCGGCGTCCGCGATCTCATGGGCAATCTGGTAAGGAGAGGACTGCTGTGAACGTGGTCAGCACTGTCGATCCGCGCGACGGTCAGCGTCGCGCGACGGAGCTCACCGAGACCGACGAGTCTCGACTGGAGGTGATCGCCGGTCAGACGGCCCCGGCGGCGCAGTGGCTGGCCGCGCGCGGGAGGCTCGGCCGCGCGGAGCTGCTGGACGCGATCGCCGCGTCGCTGGAGTCCCGTCGGGTGGATCTGGTCGCTGCCGCCGAGGCGGAGACCGGGCTGGGCCACGCGCGACTCGACGGGGAACTCACCCGGGCGGCGCTCCAGTTCCGGATGTTCGGCGAGGTGCTGCGCGACGGAGCGTACGTCGAGGCCACCATCGACCACGCCGCCGACACACCGCTCGGCCGTGGACCGGACCTGCGGCGGATGCTGGTACCCCTCGGGCCGGTGGCGGTCTTCGGGGCCAGCAACTTCCCGTTCGCCTTCTCGGTCGCCGGCGGTGACACGGCCGCGGCGCTCGCCGCCGGGTGTCCGACGATCCTGAAGGCCCACCCGTCGCACCCGCTGACCTCGCACGCCTCCGCCGCCGCGATCGAGTCGGCAGTCCGCGACCTCGGCGGGCCCGAGGGTGTCGTCGCGACCGTGTACGGGGAGCAGGCCGGTCGCGCGCTGGTGCGCCACCCGGCGATCCGTGCGGCCGCCCTGACCGGCTCGGTCAACGCCGCCCGCGCCATCCAGGCGGCCATCGACGAGCGGCCCGACCCCATTCCCCTGTACGCCGAACTGAGCAGTGTGAACCCGATCGTCGTCCTGCCCGACGCGGCCGCCGCCCGAGCAGACCAGATCGCCGAGGGGCTGTTCGGCTCCTTCACGAACTCGGGCGGTCAGTTGTGCACCAAGCCCGGTTTGGCGTTCGTTCCGTCGGATCCGTGTGGTGACGGCCTGGTCGACGCGCTGCGGACCAGAGTCGACGCGTCGGGTGGCACGGTCCTGCTCAACGAGCGCATCCGGGACGCGTACGAGAACCGGTCCACCGAGTTCGAGCGGGCCGGCGCCCGGGTGTCGGCGCGGCCCACTGTCGAACCCGGTGCGGGCTTCACAGTGGCACCGACCCTCCTGGAGGTCGGCCTCGCCGGCCTGACCGCCGAGATCGCCGACGAGTGCTTCGGCCCGCTCCTGATCGTGGTCCGTTACGACGACGTCGCCGACCTCGACGCCGCGCTGGCCTCCGTACCGCCGTCGCTGACCGGTTCGCTCCACAGCGGACCGGGCGACGACGCCGACGTCGTACGCCGACTGGTCGACGTGCTCGCCGCCCGCGCGGGTCGCATCGTCTTCGACGGCTACCCCACCGGTGTCCGGGTGTCGTGGGCCCAGCACCACGGTGGCCCGTGGCCGTCGACAAACGCCGTGCACACGTCGGTGGGCGCCACGTCGATCCGACGGTTCCTCCGCCCGCTGGCGTGGCAGGACGCCCCAGCCTGGGTCCTCCCCGAGGAGTTGCGCGACGAGTACACCACCATTTCCCGGCGAGTCGACGGAAGGTTGCAGCCAGCGGTCCAATAACCGCGTCCGCCGGTCTCTCCCGGGCACGTTTCCGGGCCACCTGTGACTGGCGCGCGAATTTCTCGACAACATCGACCGGACAGAGAATTCGCGCGCCAGTCGTCCTGGTGCCGATGACGCGCGCCCGAATTGTTTGGACGCGATTCTCCGCTCCGATTTCCGTCTTGACCGTCAATGCAATTCATGGTTGTGTTTTCGACAGGGAACGATGTTAGCGCTCGCAATAGCTGCATCGCTCGTTACTGGTATCCCTTCACCTCACCATCGAATGGTCGGTCGGCCGCTCGGTGCGGTCTGACCACACGCCGAAGAGGGAGCAGGACCATGCCCGTCGCACCTCCCCGTCCCCCGATGCCGGCACCGACACGCCGGCTGATGCTCGCGCTGCTCGCCGCCGTCACAGTGACGGCCGGAACGGTCGCCGCACCGGCGGCCTCGGCCGCACCGCCCGCGCCGCTGGGCCCGACCGTCACCCGCACCGACAAGCCCCCGACCGGGTACACAGTCACCTTCCGGTACCGGGCGCCCGAGGACGTTCAGCAGGTCCACGTCTACGGCGACTGGTTCTACTCCCGACCGGAGAACATCGCCTGCCAGGACTGCGGCGACGCGCGGCCGCCCGCCGAGTGGCAACCCGGCGACGTCGCGGCCACCCCGTGGCACATCCAGGCCATGCGGAAGGGCCCCGACGGGGTCTGGACCTTCACCACCCCGCTGCCGGCGGGCACGTTCCGGTACGCGTTCACTCACGACTGCGCCAACGAGCTCGCCACCGGCTGTGCCCTGCACGACGACCCCGCCAACCGGTGGCAGATCCAGCCGCAGTACCCGGGAGCGCCCGGCGCGGTACGCAGCACGATCTACGTCCCGGCCAGTCGGAAGTTCCCGACGTACGACACCGGTTACCAGGCGCCGGTCGCCAGGGTCGGCCGGCTGGAGTCCCGGCGGTACACCTCGCCGCTGTCGACAAACCCGGTGGGAGTCCACGACATCGTCGTCTACCTGCCGCACGGCTACGACCCCAACCGCGTCACGCCGTACCCGACGCTCTACCTGAGCCACGGCAGCGGCGACCACTCGACGGCCTGGACGATGCAGGGCGTGGCCCACCTCATCCTGGAGAACGCGATCAAGGACCGTGCGGCGCAGCCCATGGTGATCGTGTCCACCGACTTCAACGGCCTCCCCGGTGGCAACGAGGGCTACGTCAACGAACTACGCAACAACATCTTCCCGTTCGTCGAGCAGAACTACCGCGTCTCGACCCGGGCTCAGGACCGCGCGTTCGCCGGCTTCTCCGCCGGCGGCAGCCGGGCGTACACCATCATGTACAACCACACCGACCTGTTCGGCTACCACGCGGCCTGGAGCGCGGGTGGCCCGGCAGCCACCCAGGCCCAGGTCGACAGCATGAAGGCGGTGGCCGGCGGCATCATGATCGGCACCGGGCTCCAGGACCGGCTGGGCAACATCGCCGAGAACTCGCAGCGTAACGCCGCCGCCCTGCGGGCCGCCGGTGTCGAGCTGGACGAGTACAACGTGCCGGGCGTGCACACCTGGCACGTGTGGCGTCCGCTGCTGAACCACTACCTGCGCACCCTGACGTTCCGGGCCACCACCACCGATCTCGACGTCGCCACGTCACCGGCGGGCCCGTCGCACCACACGAGGGTCACCGCCACCGCGACGGTCGGCACGGTCAGCACCAGCACGTCGACACCCTCCGGCACCGTCGACTTCTCCGCGGGGGACACGCACCTGGGGTCGGCCCCGGTGCACCACGGAGTCGCCCGGCTGAAGAAGACCGTCAATGGTGCGCTGAGCGCGCCGGTGGTCGCCCGCTACCAGGGCGACAAGCTCTTCAACGACTCCCACAGCTCCCCGGTCGACGCCCGGTAACGACAGGCTGGACCCCGTACTCCCTGTGGTGGGGAAGCCCCCGGCCGCGCACCCCTGGTGATTGCCAGGGTGTGCGCGGCCGGGGCACGTCCGGGACTGCTCGTCAGCCGATCACGGGGTCGTGTCTGTGGCGCGCAGGCGCAACATGGACCAGGACGCGGGCGGAAGAGTCAGCTGGACGCTGGCGTCGGCGCCGCGTGCCGTTTCGTTGGGGCGTGGCGCGGCGTGGTCCGGACCGTCGGCGGTGTTCTTGGCCCGCAGGTCCGTGCCGCCGACGCTGACGCACTCGATGATGTCGCTGACCTGGGCGCCGGCGACGTCGATGGTCACCTCGGCCGGGGTGTCGAGGGCGCGGTTGACGAGGAAGACGGCCATCTCCCCGGTGGTGTCGTCCCAGGTGGAGACCGCGTCGACCGCGTCGATCTCGCCGTAGCGGTCGGTGGTCGTCGTGCTGCCCTCGCGCAGCACGTCCAACACGGTGCCCTGGGCGTGCCGTGCGGTGCGGGCGAAGGGGTGGAAGATGGTCTGCCGCCAGGCCGAGCCGCCCGTCTCGGTCATGATCGGTGCGATGACGTTTACCAGTTGGGCCTGGCAGGCAGCGCTCACCCGGTCGCTGTGCCGCAGCAGGCTGATGAGCAGGCCGCCGACGACTACCGCGTCGGCCACGCTGTAGTGGTCCTCCAGCAGGGGTGGCGCGACCGGCCAGTCCTCGCCACTCGGGGGCGTGGACGGGGCGGCGGACTGGTACCAGACGTTCCACTCGTCGAACGCGATCATGATCTTCTTGGTCGACCGGCGGATCGCTCCGACCGAGTCGGCGATGGCGGTGACGGCGTCGATGTACCTGTCCATGTCCTCGGCCGAGGCGAGGAAGCTGGCCAGGTCGTCGTCGACCGGCTGGTAGTAGGCGTGCAGCGAGATCAGGTCCACGTCGTCGTACGCCTCGGTCAGCACGTCGCGCTCCCAGCTGCCGAAGGTCGGCATACCGAGGTGTGAGGAGCCGCAGGCGACGAGTTCGAGATCGGGGTCGAAGCGGCGCATGGCCTTCGCGGTCTGCGCCGCTAGTCGCCCGTACTCGGTCGCGCTGCGCTGACCCACCTGCCACGGGCCGTCCATCTCGTTGCCCAGGCACCACAGCTTGATCCCGTACGGATCGACGGCGCCGTTGTCGCGGCGCTGGTCGGCGAGGTGGCTCCCACCGTGGTGATTGGCGTACTCGAGCAGGTCGACGGCCTCGGCGGTGCCACGGGTGCCCAGGTTGACCGCCATGATCGGATCGACGCCGGCCTTGCCGACCCAGCGCATGAACTCGTCGAGCCCGAACGCGTTGGTCTCCAGGCTGTGCCAGGCGAGGTCGAGCCTCGCCGGCCGTTTGTCGACCGGGCCGACGCCGTCCTCCCAGCGGTAGGACGAGACGAAGTTGCCGCCCGGGTAGCGCACCGTGGTGACGCCCAACTCACGCACCAGCGCGAGGACGTCGCCCCGGAAGCCGTCGGCGTCGGCCGTCGGGTGCCCCGGCTCGTAGATTCCGTTGTAGACGCAGCGACCCAGGTGCTCGACGAACGAGCCGAAGAGCCGCCGCGGCACCGGCGCGACGCGTCGGCGAGGGTCCAGGGTCAGACGGGCCGTGTGCACGCCGTTCTCCGGCGCGCTGTCGGGGTGGGTGTTCAGGGCTGGCTCCCTTCGTGCAGGTCCGACGCCGGCAGCACTGCCCGAGCGCCGGGACCGAGGGGTGGTGGAGGCACTGTGAGCTCTGGACAACGTGATCGACTTCGATTACGTTCTCGATCTATGTAAACGTTACCGATTACGTTTACGTAAGGGAACACGACGCCTGGACCAATGTCTCGCCGGCATCCCCCGCGGGTCCTGCCGCCCCGGGCGAAAGACCAGCTTGTCGCGGTGATTGGGGTGACCGGGTGACCACTGTTGAGCCGGAGACCGAGGCGACCTACGCGGATGCGACCGCGCCCGTCGACGAACGGGTGTCGGACCTGTTGGCCCGGATGACCCGCGAGGAGAAGCTCGCGCAACTGGGCAGCACGTGGGCGTTCACACTGCTGGAGGGCGGACGGTTCGCGGCCGAGCGGGCCCGGCCGATCCTTCGACACGGCCTCGGGCACGTCACCCGCGTCGCGGGCGCGACCAGCCTGAAGGCGGCGCAGGTGGCGCGGGCCGCCAACGCGATCCAGCGCTTCCTGGTCAGCGAGACCCGGCTGGGGATCCCGGCGATCGTGCACGAGGAGGTCTGCTCGGGGGTGATGGCCCGCGAGGCGACCATCTTCCCGCAGGCGATCGGCGTCGCGAGCACCTGGGCGCCGGAGCTGAACCGACAGCTGGCGGACGTCGTTCGCGCACAGATGCGCGCCATGGGAAGTCATCAGGGGCTCTCGCCGGTGTTGGACGTGGTGCGCGACCCGCGGTGGGGCCGGACGGAGGAGACCTACGGCGAGGACCCGTACCTGGTGTCCCGGATGGGCGTGGCGTTCGTCAGGGGCCTGCAAGGCATCGACCTGACCGACGGCGTCCTCGCCACCGCCAAGCACTTCGTCGGCTACGGGGCCTCCGAGGGTGGGTTGAACTGGGCGCCGGCCCACCTGCCGCCACGTCTGCTGCGCGAGGTGTACCTGTATCCGTTCGAGGCGGCGGTCCGCGACGGCGGGCTCCAGTCGGTGATGGCCGGCTACCACGAGCTCGACGGCGTTCCGTGCCATGCCAACCAGGAACTCCTCGCCGACGTCCTGCGTGGGCAGTGGGGCTTCACGGGCAGCGTGGTCTCCGACTACTTCGCCGTCAACGACCTCCACTCGTACCACCACTTCGCGCAGGACAAGCAGCAGGCCGCGACGGTGGGCCTCGGTGCGGGCGTGGACGTCGAGCTTCCAGCGACGGACGCGTACGCGGACGCCCTCACCCGCGCCTTGGAAGCCGGCGAGGTCAGCGAGGCCCAGCTCGACGAGGCGGTCGCACGGATCCTTCGGCACAAGGTCGAACTCGGGCTCTTCGAGAACCCGTACGTCGACGAGGACGCGGCCGCGACCTCGGCGAACGCCGAGCGGCACCGGGACGTGGCGCTGGAGATCGCCCGCCGCAGCCTCGTCCTACTCAAGAACGACGGAGCGCTGCCGCTGCTCGCGGGCGCCGGAACTGTCGCTCTCATCGGCCCGAACGCCGACGACGCCCGACACCTGTTCGGTGACTACTCGTTCGCGGCCCACATCGAGGCGTTGGTCGCGGCACGCAAACGGCGCGGCCTGCTCGGCGAGATGATGACGATCCCCGACGATCTGGAGATCGACGAGAGCATCGACGGTGTGCCCACGGTGCGGGACGAACTCGCGGCGCGGCTGGGCGACCGGCTGCGCTTCGCCCCGGGCTGCGACGTGCTCGACCCGTCGACCGAGGGGTTCGCCGAGGCGGTCGCGGCAGCCGCGGCGGCCGACGTCGCGGTGCTGGTCCTGGGTGACCGCTCGGGGCTGACACCCGGGGCCACCACTGGCGAGTCGCGGGACCGGTCCAGTCTGGACCTGCCGGGGGTGCAGGAGGAACTCGTCAGGGCCGTCGTCGCCACCGGCACACCCGTCGTGGCAGTGCTCGTCGCCGGCCGACCGGTCGGCAGCGACTTCCTGCACGAGCAGTGCGCCGCGGTGCTGATGGCCTGGTTGCCGGGGGAGACCGGGGCGCAGGCGATCGCCGAGGTGCTTCTCGGTGAGGTCGACCCGAGCGGAAAGCTGCCGATCTCGTACCCCCGCGGCGTGGGCCAGATCCCCGTCTTCTACGGCCACAAGGTGTCCGGGGGGCGGTCACACTGGCACGGCGACTACGTGGATTCGCCGGTCGCCCCGCGCTACGTCTTCGGCCACGGCCTCGGGTACACCTCGTTCGTGATCGAGGAGGCCACGCTGGAGAGCGCCGAGGTCCGCGCCGGGGACAGCGTCGGTGTCGAGGTCACACTCGCCAACACCGGACACCGGGCGGGGGAGCAGGTGGTGCAGCTCTACGTCCGTGACCCGCAGGCCACGATCACGCGGCCGGTGCTGGAGCTGAAGGCCTTCGCCCGCGTCGAGGCCGCCGCCGGCCAGCGGGTGGCGGTGCGGTTCGCGCTCCCCACCGGCCAGCTCGGTTTCTACGACCGGAGCATGGCCTACTCGGTGGAGGCCGGGCAGATCGAGGTGTACGTCGGCTTCTCGGCTGCCGACCACACCCATGCCGGCACGTTTGTCATCAGTGCGGACCCGGACCGGCCGGCGTCGAAGGTCTTTACCGGGGCCGTCGAAGTTCGGCAACTGTGATCGTTCACCCGGGGACGGTGAATGGTTCTTGACGGAGTGTGTCGTCCTGTTGTCAACGGGTGGCACCAACGCCAAAATCAGGCTCCACGTCGACCCCGGGAGACGATGCGATTGCGTTATTCGCAACGGCGTCCGAAGGTCAATCGCACCCCTCGTGGGCGTCCAGTTCGGACCTTGTTCTCGACGGTCGGTTAAGGACGAAGAGGTCTTGTGTTCGTAATCGTTCTCAGTTACGTTGGCAACATCCTGGAAACGTAACCGATAACGATTGCAGTCCAGAGAGAGCGGCATGATTGAAGTCAATGCGCCGGTAACAATGAGTGATGTCGCCCGAGCTGCTGGCGTTTCCACCGCCACCGTCTCGCGCGTCGTCAACGGGCATTACGGCGTCAGCGCTCGCACAGTCGCTCAGGTGCGCTCCGCCATCGAGCAGCTCGGCTACGAGTCGAGTCTGGTGGCCACCAGCCTTCGGCGCAGCCGCACCAACGTTCTGGGCCTCGTGGCGCACAGCTTCCAGTCGTACACCGCGGAAGTGCTCAAGGGCGTGATGAAGGCGCTGAGCCGCTCGGGCTTCGATCTGATCATCTACGCCAACAGCGACCTCTACGGGTCGTATTCGGAGGGTTGGGAGCAGCGGCACCTGACCCGACTGTCGGGCACTCTCACCGACGGCTGCATCGTCGTCACGCCCTGGGGTGACTTCCGGACCCGGACGCCGGTCGTGGCCATCGACCCGGTGCGGGGCTCGACGACGCCCTCGGTGATATCCGACAACCTCGCTGGCGCCACCACAGCCGTCGAGCACCTGCTCGGCCTGGGCCATCGGCGCATCGGGTTCATCGCCGGCCGCGACAGCCTGGCCTCGGCCTGGTCGCGGGAGGAGGGATACCGGGCCGCGCTGAGCACCGCCGGGGTTCCGGTCGACCCGACACTGATCGGCCGAGGTGATTTCAACCCCGAGTCGGCGACTCCGCTGGCGCGCGTCCTGCTGCAGCGACCGGACCCGCCGTCGGCGATCTTCGCGGCGAGCGACGGGATGGCCCTCAAGGTTCTGGAGGTCGCCAGGGAGTTGGGGTTCTCGGTGCCGGGGGACCTGTCCGTCGTGGGGTTCGACAACATCCCCGAGTCGGCGTTGACCCAGCCGGGTCTGACCACCGTGGACCAGTCGATGTATCAGCTCGGGTACGAAGCCGCGCGGATGCTGAAGTCACTGGTGACCGGCGAGTGGGACGAGCCGAGCCAGATCGTGCTTCCGACCAGCCTCGTCGTACGCGACTCGACGGCACCACCGAAGAGCGCGGCACGACCATGACATCAGCGTGAAGGAGGTGCACCAGCACACACGGCCAGATCCACAGTTGAGTTGAGCCGGTCAGTCGGGTCGCATCCGCTGCCGGCACATGAAAGGAGTGGAGTGTGACTACCGAACAGTATCATGGGCGCTTACGCCGTCTGGGCGTACGCCGGCGGCTCTCGGCGGCGTTCACCGCCGGGGTCATCGCCACCGCGGCGGTGCTCATCGCGCCGCAAGCAGCAGCGGCGGACACGCCGTGGCTCGACGTCTCCGCGGACCGCTACGCCACGTTCGCCGTCCCGGCGGCGTACGTCCAGGAGAACCTGGGCACCGTCTCGCAGGTCGTCGTGGAGGGAAACTTCGGTCCGTCGGCCAGTTGGGCGGAGTTCGGTCTGACCCGTCGGGGTGACGTGTGGTCGGGCGTTCTCGGCGCGCTGGAGCCCGGGCTGTACAACTACCAGCTCACCGCCGACGACACCAAGAGCATCAAGGACCCGACGAACAGCACCAGTGTCGCGTCCAACCCGCTCCTGAGCACCTTCCTCGTCGCTGGAGACTCGGCGCGGTGGCTGCTCGACGCGCCCGCCGGCACCGGTGGAAAGATCGAGACGTTGACCTATCGGAGCAGTAACGCGCAGCGCTCCGCCCTGGTCTGGACGCCACCGGGTTACGCGGCCAAGGGCCCGAAGGGGTACCCGGCGCTCTTCCTGCAGTCGGGTGGCGGTGTGGCCGCGAGCGACTGGCTCGACCTTGGACGATCCCAGCAGATCCTCGACAACCTCTCCGCCGCTGGTGCCATGAGCCCGATGGTCGTGGTGATCAACAACGCCGACGCCTCGGACGACAAGGAGTTGAAGGACCTCCGGAAGGCGGTCACCGACAACTACCGGGTCCTTCGCGACCCGGCGCACCAGGCGATCGCGGGCGTGTCCGACGGCGGCACGCAGGCGTTGCGGGCAGCGCTCACCAAGCCGGGTCGGTTCGGCTACGTCGGTTCGTTCTCGGGCACCTCGGCTCCGGAGATCGACCGCAAGGACGCTAAATCGATCAACCGCGGCGTCAAGCTGCTGCGCCTGTACACCGGTAACGTCACCGATCCCGCGTACAACACCACCTACCGGCTGACGAAGGCGTTGAGTCGAGCCGACGTCCGGTTCGAGTTCGACGGGGTCAACCCCGACGGCGGCGCGACCTGGACCACCTGGCAGGAGAACCTCGTCGACTTCGTGCCGCGGTTGTTCCGGCACGTGGCCGACCACGGGCCGAGCCCTGGTCACCAGCCGCTCAAGCGGGAGTTCACCCCGCCGCCGGCCGGCACCACCCCGACGCCCTTCGTCACCGAGGACGGGTTCGTCACCCTCGAGACCACCACGGACTTCGCTGACGCTCAGCACGTCACGGTCTGGGCGAACGTCGCGCCGGGCGGCAGTTGGCTGCGACTGCCACTGACCCGTGACGGTGACCGGTGGCGGGCAACGGTGGGCCCACTGAAGCCCTGGTTCTACTACTACCGGCTGATCGTGGACCGGGTCGCGGTCAAGGACACCTCCAACCCGACGACCGTCACCACCGAGCCGATGTGGAGCACCTTCTTCATCCCCGGGCCGGGCGCCCGACTGCTGTCGGACGTACCCGCGGGTCGTGGCGGGAAGGTCGAGAACATGACCTACGCCAGCACGGTGGCGGGCCAGGACCGGACCGCGCTGGTGTGGACCCCACCCGGGTACGACCCGAACCGGACGCAGCCGTACCCCGTCCTCTACCTCCAGCACGGCGGTGGCCAGAACTACACGGACTGGGTCGAGATGGGCCGCGCCAAGCAGATCCTCGACAATCAGTTCCTCGACGGCGACCTCACGCCGATGGTCGTCGTGATGGGCAACGGCAACTCGTCGAACTTCAACCGGGAACTGCGGGAGAACATCGTTCCGACGGCCCGTGCCCGCTACCACATCTCCAGCGATCCGTCGCAGCAGGCCCTCGCCGGCCTGTCGATGGGCGGCGGGCAGGCGTTCGGGGTGCTGCGGGCCTACCCGGGCGAATTCGCCTACGTCGCCGCGTTCTCGGCCGGTTTCGGAAGCGGCGCCGGCGTCGACGTGGCGGCGATCAACAACGGCACCAAGATGCTGCGCCTCTACGTCGGTGACCAGACCGACTTCGTGTACCCGAGCTTCATGACGTCGCTGACCACGTTGAACAACCTCGGTATCCGCTACGAGTTCGACGGGGTCACCCCCGGGCCGCACGGCTGGGACGTGTGGCAGAAGAACCTCATCGACCTGGCGCCCCGTCTGTTCAAGCGCTAGGAGCCTTCGCCGGCGACGCCACCGGGAGCAGGGCTTCCTGCTTCCGGTGGCGCCCGCCAGCGCATGGATGCAGTGCACCGCCATCGCCGAAGGGAACCATCTCAATGAAGAGAAGACGAATACTCGCCACGGTAGCCATGCTCGCGGCGGGGACCGGCCTCGTCGCCTGCTCCTCCGACGAGGGCGGCAGCGACGCGAGCAATTGCACGAACACCATCACCAAGCAGAACGTGCCGGTCGTGACGATGTGGGGCTGGTACCCCAACACCCAACTCGTCGTCGACAACTTCAACAAGCAGCACGACGACGTGCAGGTCTGCTGGACCAACGTCGGCCAGGGCAGCGACGAGTACGACAAGTTCCAGACCGCCATCTCGGCGGGCACCGGCGCACCTGACGTGATCATGGTCGAGGCGGACCGGATCCCGACGTTCCAGATCCAGGGCGCGCTCGTCGACATCAAGCAGTACGGCTTCGACGCGGTCAAGGCCAACTACGGCGAGGGCGCCTGGAAGGACGTGTCGGTCGGCGACAAGGTCTACGGCGTCCCGGTCGACGGCGGTCCGGCGGCGATGATCTACCGGAAGGACGTCTTCGACAAGTACAAGATCACGCCGCCGAAGACCTGGGCCGAGTACGAGCAGGCCGCGCAGAAGGTGAAGGACGCCGGCGGCCCGCTGTTCGGTGACCTCGGCGCGAACGTCCCGGCGCTCACCATGGCGCTGCAGATCCAGAAGGGCGCCGCGCCCTTCACCTACGACCCCGCGCAGCCGAAGGCGATCGGCGTGAAGCTCAACGACCAGGCGTCCAAGGACGTGCTGGACTACTGGGGTGGCCTCGCCAAGAAGGGCCTGGTCGGCACGCAGGACCAGTTCACCCCGGAGTACATCTCCGGCGTGATCAACGGCAACTACGCGACGTACATCTCGGCGGCGTGGGCGCCCGGCTACCTCACCGGCGCGGGCGTCGGTAAGGGTCAGGACACCGGCAAGTTCGCGGTGGCGCCGCTGCCGCAGTGGGATCCGGCCAACCCGGTGCAGGTGAACTGGGGTGGGTCGGCCTTCTCGGTGACCAAGCAGGCGAAGAAGCCGGAGCTGGCCGCGAAGGTCGCCTACGGGCTCTACGCCGACAAGGAGTCGCTCACCGACGGCTGGACCAACCAGATCATCTTCCCGCTGAACCTCACGGCGCTCAAGGACCCCGCGTTCGTCGACCTGAAGGTGGCTTTCTTCAACGGCCAGCAGGCGAACAAGGAGGTCTACCTTCCCGCCGCCGAGGCCTACAAGGGTGTCGCGTACGCCCCCTTCGGTCAGTACTACCTCGACGCCATGACCAAACAGGTCAGCGAGATCATCAAGGGCTCCGTCACCGGTTCGCAGGCTGCCGACCGGCTCCAGGAGGACGTGGCGAAGTACGCCAAGGAACAAGGCTTCACCGTTCAGTGACCGGATGGGTGGGCCGCGCCGGCACTGGCCGGCCGGCCCACCCGCCCCCCTCAGCGTCCACGTCCCGGAGACCAAGATGACATCCCTGACCGAGAAGCGCGCACCGCGTACTCAGCCTGAGACGCGCAAGATCCGTGGCAAGGTGCACCTCCGCGAACACCTGATGGGGTGGCTCTTCGTCGGGCCGTTCGGGATCGTGTTCCTGGCGTTCCTCATCGCGCCACTGGGGTACGCGCTGTACCTCAGTCTCTTTCAGAAGAAGCTGATCGGCGGCACCAGCTTCGTTCTCTTCGACAACTACGTGAAGGCGTTCACCGACCCGAGCTTCCTGTCCGGGGCGTGGTTCGTCATCCGCTTCTCGCTGGTCTCGATCCCGCTGCAGATCGTCATCGCGCTCGCGCTGGCCCTCATCCTGGACTCGGTGACCACACTGTTCGCTCGCTTCTCCCGCCTCATGATCTTTCTGCCGTACGCGATCCCCACCGTGATCGGGGCCGTGATGTGGGGGTTCCTCTACAGCCGGGGCTTCGGCCCGCTCACCGACATCTTCGGGCTGTTCGGCGCCACCGCACCCGACTTCCTGAGCAGTGACCTGATCTTCTACGGGCTGCTCAACGTCGTCACCTGGCAGTGGGCCGGCTACTACATGATCATCCTGTACGCGGCGTTGCAGGGCGTCGACCCGACGCTCTACGAGGCGGCCCGGATGGACGGCGCCGGGCGGTGGCAGATCGCGACGCGGATCAAGATCCCGCTGATCGCGCCCGCCCTGATCCTCATCCTGGTCTTCTCGCTCATCGGCACCCTGCAGTTCTTCAACGAACCGCAGATCCTGCGATACCTCGCCGCGGGCACGATCGGCTCGGACTTCACCCCGAACATGTACGCGTACCAACAGGCGTTCTCGCTCGCCAACTTCAACTACGGGTCCGCGATCTCCTTCGCCCTCGGCGGGCTCGTGTTCATCTGCGTGTACGCCTTCCTGTTCTTCACCCGCAAGCGGAGGAGCTTCCTCTGATGACCGACCACACCAGCGTCCGCGCCGGCGCCCGCCGACCGCAGCGCTATCTCCCGCTTCAGATCCTCCTCGGCTTCCTGGTGATCTACTTCCTCGTACCGTTCTGGTGGGTCATCGTCAACAGCTCCAAGGACGCACCCGGCCTGTTCGGCGGCGGCAACACCCTCTGGTTCACCGACCAGATCGACTACATCGGGAACCTGCGGCAGCTCTTCACCTACGACGGTGGCATCTACCTGCGGTGGATGCTCAACTCCACGCTCTACGCCATCGCCGGCGGCGTCGGCGCCACCGTCCTGGCGGTCATGGCCGGCTACGGGTTCGCCAAGTACCGGTTCGCCGCCCGACGCTTCAGCTTCGCCATCGTGCTCGGCGCGTTGATGGTGCCCGCCACCGCTCTGGTCATCCCGACCTTCATCATGTTCTCCCGGCTCGGCCTGACGAACACGGTCTGGGCGGTGATCCTCCCGTCGCTGCTCAACCCGTTCGGCGTCTACCTGATGCACGTGTACGCGCGCGACGCGGTGCCCGACGAACTCCTGGACGCGGCGCGGGTCGACGGTGCGGGAGAGGTGCGGACGTTCCTTCAGATCGCCCTCCCGCTGATGCGTCCCGCGGTGGTCACCGTGCTGCTCCTGTCGGCCGTGGCGTCCTGGAACAACTATTTCCTGCCGCTGGCCATGCTCTCCGACAACCGGCTCTTCCCGGTCACCGTCGGTCTTGGCCTCTGGCAGGGAATCGCGTCCGCGAACAACGCGGGAACCACCTCGCTGTGGAGCCTCATCATCCTGGGCTCCCTGGTGTCCGTGATCCCACTGATCATCGCGTTCTTCAGCCTGCAACGACACTGGCGCGGCGGCCTCTCCGTCGGAGGGCTGCGGTAGGCCGCGCCAACGCCACCAGCCAACCCACCACACGCGATTGATCGCCGCGCAGGACGCGGCCGGACGGATGACAGAGAGGTGTGCTGATGTCGACGACGAATCGACCGCTGCGCAGCGGGGAGTGGTTCGGTGCGGAAGGCCGCAACGGGTTCATCCATCGGTCCTGGATGCGCAACCAGGGTTTCGCGGACGACGTCTTCGACGGTCGCCCGGTGATCGGCATCGCCACCACCTGGTCCGAGCTGACACCCTGCAACGCGCACCTGCGCGACCTCGCCGAGTCGGTGAAGCGGGGCGTGTGGGAGAGCGGGGGCCTGCCGCTGGAGTTCCCGGCGATGAGCCTGGGCGAGCCGCTGATGCGACCCACGACCATGCTCTACCGCAACCTGCTGGCAATGGAGTTGGAGGAGTCGGTCCGCGCCAACCCGCTCGACGGGGTGGTGCTGCTGTCCGGCTGTGACAAGACCACCCCCGGCCTGCTGATGGGAGCGGCGAGCGTCGACCTGCCGACCCTTATGCTGACCGGCGGCCCGATGCTCAACGGCAAGTTCCGCGGCCAGGACATCGGCTCGGGCACTGTCGTCTGGCGCTTCACCGAGGAGATGCGGGCCGGTCGGATGACGGCGGCCGACTGCTCCGAGGCGGAGGTCGGCATGTCCCGCAGCCGAGGCCACTGCATGACAATGGGTACGGCGTCCACGATGGCCTGTGTGACCGAGGCGCTGGGTGTGCAGCTGCCGGGGTCGGCCGCCGTCCCGGCGGTCGACTCCCGGCGGTACGCGCTCGCGCACGGCGCCGGACGCCGCATCGTCGCCATGGTCGAACAGGACCAGCGGTTGTCCTCGGTGCTGACCAGGAAGGCGTTCGAGAACGCCGTCCGGGTCAACGCCGCAATCGGTGGCTCCACCAACGCCGTCGTACATCTGCTCGCGATCGCCGGACGCCTCGGCGTCCCCCTGTCGCTGGAGGACTTCGACACCCTCACCGCCGACGTGCCCATGCTCGTCAACCTCATGCCGTCCGGGACGTACCTGATGGAGGACTTCTTCTACGCCGGCGGCCTCCCGGTGGTGATGAAGGAACTCGCCCCGCTGCTGCACATGGACCACATCACCGTCAGCGGCAGGAGCGTGGCGGAGAACGTCGACGGCGCCCAGTGCTGGAACCGGGACGTGATCGGCAGCATGGAGGAGCCGTTCCAGCCCGCCGGCTCGGGCACCGTGGTGCTGCGCGGTTCGCTCGCGCCGTCCGGGGCGGTGCTGAAGGTCTCCGCCGCCTCCGCCCACCTCCTCACGCACACCGGCCCGGCGCTCGTCTTCGACCGGATCGAGGAGTACGTCGTCGCCGCCGACGACCCGGACCTCGACGTCACCCCCGACACGGTGATCGTCGTCCGCAACGCCGGACCACGGGGCTACCCCGGCTTCCCGGAGGTGGGCAACGTGCCCATGCCCCGACGGTTGCTCGCGGACGGCATCACGGACATGGTGCGGATCTCCGACGCTCGGATGAGCGGCACCGGCTACGGCACCTGCATCCTGCACGTGGCACCGGAAGCGTCAGTGGGTGGCCCGCTCGCGCTGGTTCGCACAGGTGACCTGGTCTCCGTCGACGTCGCGACGCGCCGCCTGGAACTCCTCGTCGACGACGCCGAACTGGCCCAACGGCGCACCGCCTGGCAGCCTCCGAAGCCGGTGGCCGACCGGGGCTGGGTACGGCTCTACAGCGAGCACGTCCTGCAGGCGGACAGCGGCGCGGACCTCGACTTCCTCGTCGGTGGCAGCGGCAGCGCGGTGCCCCGTCACTCACACTGACGGCCACGAACGGACGAGGCTCACGAGGAACTGATTCCATGGAAGAACGGACGGCCCGCCAGTGCGAGTTCACGCAAAGGCCGCTGTGACAGCGGCCGACCGGCCCCCGGTCATGGCCGACGTCGCTCGCCTGGCGGGCGTGTCACACCAGACGGTGTCCCGGGTCATCAACGGGGCACCCAGCATCAGGCGCGAGACGCGGGAGCGGGTCCTCGAGGCCATCCGACGGCTCGACTACCGTCCCAACACGGCCGCCCGCGCGCTGGTGCGCGGACGGTCCGGGATGATCGGCATCATCGGCACGGCCAGGACGCTGTTCGGCCCGACGAGCATCCATCGCAGCGTCGAGGACGCCGCCCGCGCGGCCGGCTACTTCGCCACCTCGGTGAGCCTCTCCGAGGTGACGGTGCGGGCGCTCAGCGACGCCACCGAACACCTCATGCGCGTCGGCGTGGAGGGCGTCGTGATGATCGCCGGCAACGACGAGGCCCTCGAGGTGGTGCGGATGACGCGCTCGGGTGTTCCGTTCGTCGTCGTGGAGGGCGATCTGTCCCGGGCCAGCGTGACAGTCGGCGTCGATCAGGTGCTCGGCGCCCGGATGGCCACCGAGCACCTCCTCGACCTCGGGCATCGAGAGATCGTGCATGTGAGCGGCCCGCTCAACTGGGCGGAGGCCCGCGCTCGGCTCGAAGGTTGGCGTCAGGCGATGAGTTCCGCGGGCCTACGCCCGCCGGAGCCGGTCGAGGGGGACTGGAGAGCGCACAGCGGCTACGCCGCCGGGCTGCGGATCGGTGCGATGCGCGCGACCACTGCGGTGTTCGCCGCCAACGACCAGATGGCCATCGGCGTGCTGCGCGCGTTGCACGAGCGGGGGCGGCGGGTGCCACACGACGTCTCCGTCGTCGGATTCGACGATGTCCCCGAGGCGCCCTTCCTCATCCCGCCGCTGACGACGATCCAGCAGGATTTCGACGCTGTCGGTCGGCGGGCCATCACCGCCGTCACCCAGGCCATCGACGACACGGTGCCGCAGCGTCTGCCGCTGGTCGTCCCCAAGCTCGTGGTGCGGCAGAGCACGGCGCCGCCGACCGCTCCCTGAACAGCCGACGATCTGGACCGGCTGCCCGCCGACGGGCGGGAGCCCCGGCGTGTGGCCGGGGCTCCCGTGACGTCGACGGTGTTCGGGGGAGTGGTGTTCAGAGGGTGAAGACGAGCGTGGAGATGCTGCGGGCGCCGACGTTGATGGTGGCCTGACCGCCGTTCACGCTGGTCGGCTGGCTGGCCGCGTTGGCGTTCTGCGAGGTGAGGTAGTGCTCGGCCCGGCTGACGTTCTGCGGGGCCTGGATCACGGCGTTGTTGACCGCGCTGTTCGAGCGGTTGAGGATCACCAGGGTGATCTTCCCGTCCCCCTGGTAGGCCGTGACCTCCAGCGGCGAGGCCTTCGAACTCTTCGACAGGGCGACCCGCTGGTAGCCGGGGCGGACGTACTTGGCGTACTGCGAGAAGGCGTACCCGCGCTTGAGCGGAGCGCCCGCGACGGTCCCGAACGCCGACTCGCCGTCACCGATGAAGGAGTAGTAGCGCTTGCCGTACCACCAGATGTAGGCGTTCCAGTTGGCCTCCATCGACTTGTGCACGGTGCGCATGATGTCGTCGAGGGTCTCGTTCCAGACCGCCGCGTTGGCGGGGTTGCCCCAGATGTTGGAGCCGCCACCGTCGGCGGCGTGCAGGTTCCACTCGGTCATCCACACCGGCTTGTTGTGCTGCTGCGCCAGCGAGTACGGCCGCAGTCGGCCCGACTCCTCGGTGCCGTACAGGTGCCCGCCGACGTAGCCGATGTTGTTGCGGGCGGTCGCGTCGTTGAGGGTCGGGTCGGTGAAGTTGTAGTTCATGTTCACCGCCTCGGCCACCATCAGCTTGGTGTTCTGCACCTTGGTGCCCTGGTCGCGGACGAAGGTGCGCAGCTCGGTGCCGCTCCAGTCCATCGAGTCGTAGTCCGGGTGCCAGTCCGGCTCGTTCTGCACCGACGTGACGTCGATGGGTACGCCCTGGCCGCGCATGTACTGCACGTAGCTGTTCAGGTGGTTGGCGTAGTCGTCGTAGTAGTCGGTCCTCAGCTTGCCGCCGTTGACCCGGCTGTTGTTGGTCTTCCACGCCGCCGGCGCGGTCCACGGTGAGGCGAGGATCTTCACGTTGGACCCGTACGACTTCGCCGTCTTCAACGAGTTCACGTGCGTCGCCCACTCGCTGGATTCCGGCGACAGGCCGGTCCGCACTATGGAGAGCCCCAACTGGTTGGCGCCCATCCCGACCAGCGTCTGCGTGTCCGCCGTCGACCAGGCGCTACCCCAGATGGAATGCGCGGCCCCGAACCCGTCGACCGTCTGGTATTTGGTCGCGCTGTTCACGGTGATGTCCGCCGGCCCGGTCGGCGGCGGGTCCGTCGGCGGTGGGTCGGTCGGCGGTGGGGTCGGCTCGGTGCCACCGGTGCAGCCCACCCCGTTCAACGCGAAGGTCGTCGGATCGGGGTTGCTGCCGGTCCACGAGCCGTTGAAGCCGAACGAGACGGTCCCGTTGGTCGGGATGGCCCCGTTGTAGCTGACGTTCTTGGCGGTGACGGCGGTGCCGCTCTGCGTCAGCGTCGTGTTCCACGCCTGCGTGACGGTCTGTCCGGCGTTGTAGTTCCAGGTCAGGGTCCAACTCGTCACCGCGTCACCGAGATTGGTGATGGCGACGTTGGCGCCGAAGCCGCCCTGCCACTGCGACGACACGCTGTACGTGACCGAACAGCCGGCGGCTGCGGCCCCCGCTGGCATCGCCACGGCGACCGCTGCCGAGGCCAGCAGGACGGCGCCGGCCGTTACCAGGGCGGCGTTGGTCACTCTTCTCTTTCTCATGAAACTCCTCCTGAAAGTGGTGGTGGCTTCCACGCCTCGGGAGGGCTCGTCTGCGGGCGAGATTCAGCGATGGTGTGGGCGGCGAAGAATTGGGAGCGCTCCCAGGTGTCGATTCCAGAAAGCTAATTCGTCCAACGATTCCTGTCAATGCAATCGGCCCGGGTGCGATGGTGCCGTCACCGGCCACAGGCACCGCACTGCCTGCGAGTGCGCAGGTGGTAGTCCGTGGACGCGATCACCAGGCCCACCCCCATGACGAGGTACGCCGACATCGCCACCCACAGGAACGCGTCGGAGAACTCGCTGTGCGAGCCCGACGTCACCTGCACCATCCCCATGCCGAAGTAGGCCACGATGCCCGCGCCGAGCCCGAAGCTGGGCACCAGTAGCAGCAGACGAGCAATGGTGCGCCCGGCGAGCAGCGGAACCCACCCCGGCCAGACCTCACCCCAGTGGTACACCAGCGCCAGTGGCAACAGCACTCCGGCCAGCACCAGGCCGATCTCCAGCCCGAGCAGCGAGGCGCTCTGGTCGACGCGGTCGAACCCCACCACGAACTGGGCCGCGAAGCGGGTCACGAGACCGCCCACAGCGGCCCACGCCGCCCAGCGCGCCCGCCGCGCGGGTGCCGAGCGCCGCGTACCCGGTCGGACCGTCCGGCAGCAGGCTGGGCAGTCGCCACGGGTGCGCCGCTGATAACGCGCGGTGCTCAGGGCGAGCAGTACCGCTCCGGTGACACAGGCCAGCCGGCTGACGAACGCCAGCGGGTCGAAGAACGGGCCGACGGTGAACAGCAGGAAGCCCACCAACTCCGGCAGCAGGATCGCGGCTGCCGCGACCAGCGCTCCGGCGACCGTCCAGGCGAGCCCCGCGATCGCCGGTCGCCAGGTCGCCACCCGGTCCAGGGCAACCGCCAGCCCGCCCGCGGCCGCACACAACGCGACGGACCACCAGCCGGTGAAGCCGAGCAGGTCCAGCCCGAGCCGCCCGAACCCCGGAGCCTCGCCGACCGTCCAGGCCAGACGCACGCCCCCGTATGCCACGGCCCAGCCGAGCACTGCGTACGTCAGGCCATGGACGCTCCGCCCGACGATTCGTGTCGATGTCGTCATGGACCGATCCTGCCGTCGTCCCAGGGTGGGCGGACCCCGCTGGGAGGGGACGTCACTCCCTCGCGCGAGGGATCAGCCGGGTCGGGTCTGCTGTGGAGCGACCGGGTGTGGTGCGAATCCTCGGCCTTCTATACCGTGGCACGGTCACGGGTGGCCACTTCCTCGACTGGGCCGTCCCGCGACGACGTCGCGTACGCGTTCGACATGGGGGTTTCGTCGTGACCATGGAATCGCCGACGACCGGCCGGCCCGAGGCTGGTGAGGCCGACGTGCAGCAGAAGATCGACACGTCGGTGCCGCATTCGGCGCGGATCTGGAACTACTGGCTCGGCGGCAAGGACAACTTCGCTGTGGACCGCGAGGCCGGGGACCAGTATCGCCAGGTCTTCCCCGGCGTCGTCGACGTGGCCCGCGCCTCTCGGCAGTTCCTGGTTCGCTCGATCATGTTCCTCGCCGCCGACGCGGGCGTCCGCCAGTTCCTCGACGTCGGCACCGGGCTGCCGACCGCCAACAACACGCACGAGGTGGCCCAACGGATCGCCCCGGACGCGCGGATCGTCTACGTCGACAGCGACCCGCTGGTGCTGGTGCACGCGCGCGCGTTGCTGGTGGGCACGCCCGAGGGCAGGACCGCCTACATCGACGGCGACCTGCACGATCCGGCCGCGGTCATCGCCGAGGCCGGTAAGACGCTCGACTTCACGCAGCCGATCGGCCTCATCCTCAGTGGCGTCATGGGCCACGTGCCCGACTACGAGGCGGCCCGCTCGATCACCCGGCAGTTGGTGACGGCGCTGCCGAGCGGCAGTTACCTCTCGCTGAACGACGGCACGAGCCTGATCAGCGCCGAGATACAGCAGGCGCAGGACGACTACAACGACAGCGGCGCGACTCCGTACACCCTGCGCTCTCCCAGCGAGATCGCCGGCTTCTTCGACGGTCTGGAGCTGGTCGAGCCCGGCGTCGTGCCGTGCCCGCAGTGGCGACCGGACGACGCGGTCGACACGCCGGCCGACATCGACGCCTTCGGCGGGGTGGGCCGCAAGCGCTGACGCTGTCGTGCGGCGGCGGTCGGCGCCGGGGTGGGTCGTCCCTGGTGGCTACGCCGCCGCCCGGTCACTGACGGTCAGCCGGACTGGTCGGTGGGAGGAAGGACGCTCCGCACCGCCACGCAGGGGTCCGTGGCGGGTGCGGCGGCATGGATCGCTTCGGCGGCCCGGGCGGCGAGGTCGCGAAAGACCTCGCGCTGCTCCTCGGGTAACCCACCCAGCACGTGGTCCTCGGCGTGGGCGACCCGCCGCTCGGCCTCGGCGAGCGTCTGGCGTCCGCGTTCGGTGGCCACCACCCGTCGGGCCCGCCGGTCCTGGGGGTCGGGCCTGCGCTCGATGAGACCGGCGTTCGCCAGGTCGTCGATGACGTAGGTCAGCACGCTGCGGTCGATGGCCAGACGAGCGGCCAGGGCGGCCTGCGTGGGCACCTCTTCGTGCACGACGACGGCCAGGATGTGATAGCCGCGACTGCCGTGCGGCAGGTCCTTCAGCAGCTCCTCGACGCGCTCGTGCCAGTTGCGCAGCACCATGCCCAGCGACCAACCGAAGTTCGAACCGCGCTTGCGGTCGGCCGGCAGCTCGCACGGATCGCTCGCGGACATGTCCCGATGCTAGTGGCCGGCGCGTTGATCATCATCCGACATCACCGCACCCAGGAATGATTGGCGGCGAAGATAGGTTGTTCAACAAACGATAGATTCTAAACATGATAAGTTGATCAAACGATCGCGTGGATGGGGAAGCAATGTCGGACTACGGGCACGAACTCCGGTTTGGGTCGTTCCTGACACCCAGCGTGCACGACCCGGATCAGGTGGTAGCGCTGGCCGAGTTGACCGAGGCCGCGGGACTGGACCTGGTCACCTTCCAGGACCACCCGTACAACGCGGAGTTCCTCGACACCTGGACCCTGCTGAGTTGGGTCGCCGCCCGCACGGAGCGGCTCCGGATCTCCGGGAACGTCCTCAGCCTGCCGCTGCGCCCGCCGGCCGTGCTGGCCCGGGCCGCGGCGAGCCTGGACCGGTTGTCGCACGGCCGATTCGAACTGGGCCTCGGCGCCGGCGCGTTCTGGGACGGTATCGCGGGCATGGGGGCACGTCGGCTGACAGCGGGGCAGGGAGTCGCGGCGCTGCGGGAGGCGATCGACGTCCTGCGCGGCGTCTGGGACGACACCGCCACCGGGCCGCTGCGGCTGGACGGGGAGTACTACCCCGTGCCCGGCATGCAGCGCGGCCCGAAGCCGGCACACGACATCGACATCTGGCTCGGCGCGTACCAGCCGAAGATGCTGGCACTGACCGGCCAGAAGGCCAACGGCTGGCTGCCGACGCTCGAATACCTGCGATCTCCGGACCGGGTGACCGCCAACCGGCTCATCGACGACGCGGCCATCGCCGCGGGCCGCGAGCCCTGGGAGATCCGGCGGCTGCTCAACCTGTTCACCGTCGACGTCTCGTCGCGCAGCCGCGGCTTCCTCCAGGGGCCTGTGGAGCAGTGGGTCGACCAACTCCTTCCGCTGGTCATCGAGGAGGGGTTCAGCACGTTCCTGATCGGGCGCGACGACCCACGCCTCATCCAGACCCTCGGGCAGGAGATCGCCCCCGCGCTGCGGGAGGCCGTCGCCAAGGAGCGCGCCGGGGGTGAGGTCGGCAGCGGGCCGGTCCGCACTACCGTCGCGCTGGCCGAGCGGCACCCCGGCCTCGACTACGACGCGCTGCCGCCGTCGCTGGCCGCCAGGTCCGTCGAGCCCGGTGACCAGGAGTACGAGCGGGTACGCCACACCTACAGCTGGCACGGCTCGCCGGCCCTGGTGATCCGTCCGCGCAACGCCGCCGAGGTGGTCGACGCCGTGTCGTACGCCCGGACGCAGGATGTCCCGCTGTCGGTGCGCAGCGGCGGGCACGGCATCAGCGGCCGGTCGACGAACGACGGGGGAGTCGTCATCGACATGTCGAGGATGAACAAGGTCGAGGTTCTCGACCGGGCGACCCGTCGAGTGCGCCTGGAGCCGGGTGCCCGGTGGGGCGACGTGGCCCAGACGCTGGCCCCGTACGGCCTGGCCATGAGCTCGGGCGACTACGGAGACGTGGGCGTCGGTGGTCTCGCCACCACCGCTGGCGTCGGGTACCTGGCGCGCAAGCACGGCCTGACCATCGACCACGTCGTCGCCGCCGAGATCGTCACCGCGGACGGCCGTCTGCTCCGCGCCGACGACGAGCATCACCCCGACCTGTTCTGGGCCATCCGCGGCGCCGGGGGAAACTTCGGTGTGGTCACCGCGCTGGAGCTGGAGGCGTACGAGGTCGACACGGTCGTCCACGCCCAGCTCGTCGCGGACGCGACGGACACCGCCGGACTGCTGCGCCGGTGGGGCCAACTGGTCGAGGACGCGCCACGGGAGCTGACGAGCTTCCTCTCCCTCTTTCCCGGCCGCCGTGGCAACCCCCCGGCCGCCCAGGTCACCCTCGTCTACGCCGGTGACGACGTCGAGGCGGCGCAGTCCGCCCTGAGCCCGTTCCTGGAGATCGGGCCGATCCTCGACCAGCAGGCCCAGCTCGTGCCGTACCCGGCGATCGTCGTGCCGCCGGGCAACCAGCATCGGGGGCAGGGGCTGAGGGACACCCGCAGCGGTCTGTTGCACCACGTCACCCCGCAGGCGGCCGACCTGATGGAAAACATGATCCATTCCGGCGATGTGATGATCATGCAGTTGCGATCCGTCGGTGGGGCGGTCAACGACGTCGCCCGCGACGCGACCGCCTACCCGCACCGGAAGCAGAACTTCTCGGTACTCGCCGCCACGGTCCCGGACCGCCGGCCCCAACTCGACAAACTGTGGGCCGAGCTGTACCCGCACCTCGACGGCCTGTATCTCAGCTTCGAGAGCGACACCGATCCGGCTCGACTGCTGGACGCCTGGCCCGAGCCCACCCTCGGTCGGCTGCGTGCCATCAAGGCCAGCTACGACCCGGACAACGTCTTCAACCGGAACTTTCCCATCCCACCGGCCGGGCCGGTCGATCAGACGGCGCCGGACAGGTAGTCGTGGCGACGCTGCGGTTCGAACTTCTCGACCGCGTACCGCAGCATGACCCGCGGCATGACCCGGTAGCGGCGGGCGAGGAACTCCTCCTCCGCCGCCCTGTCCCGGTTGCCCACCTCGCGCAGCATCCAGCCCACCGCCTTGCGGACGAGGTCGTGCGGGTCGTGCAGGAGCCGGTCGCCGAGTCGGAAGGTCCACGCGAAGTCACCGGCCCTGATGAAGGCGAAGGTCGCCATGATGGCGATGCGCCGCTCCCACACGAGGCTCGAATCGGCCAACCGGTCCAGGACGCTCCGGTCCCTGTCGAGTAGCCAGGG
Source organism: Micromonospora sp. NBC_00821 (assembly GCF_036347035.1). Taxonomy (NCBI): domain Bacteria; kingdom Bacillati; phylum Actinomycetota; class Actinomycetes; order Micromonosporales; family Micromonosporaceae; genus Micromonospora; species Micromonospora sp. NBC_00821. The sequence continues at coordinate 4,599,254 of NZ_CP108880.1, read as the reverse complement.
GCCGACGATGTACGGCGCGGACGAGTCCACCAGGTCCCAGTTGTCGATCCGGTCGGTGTTGGCCAGGACGATGTCGAAGATCCGACCCCGCTCCTGCTCGTCGCCCCGGGCGAACTTCCGTACCAGGATGAACAGCGCGGTCAACCGCTCCTCGTGCGCGCCGTCGATGAGCAGCTTCGTCGTCTCGGCCAGCGAGAGGTCGCGCCAGAACCGGGCGGCCACAGTGCGCTGGTCGGGCACTGAGACACCGAGGGCCCGGTCGCCCTCGCCGTACCCACCGGGGACCATCCGGAGGAACCGGCTCGACGCCTCGGCTCGACGTGGATCGGCGAGGGTGGCGAGTTCCCGACGCACGTCGACGTTGGTGGCCATGACCGTCGACGCTACCGGGGGTCAGCCCGCGCGGCGTAGGCGTCCGAGCGCTGGCCCGCCACACGCGGCCCCGACCCGCTGAAGCTGATCTGTGGGAACGCGGGCCGCCAAACCCTCGGCAGGGTGTGAGCGGCTGATTCAGGGGGTAGGACGCTGCGATGACGCAGCCGAGGATGGATCCCGCCGACGCGTTGGCCGAGCTGGGCCGGGTCAGGCTCGACGAGATCAGCCTGGACGACATGCTGCTCCGGATCGCCGAACTCGCCAAGGGAAGCATTGCCGGGACGAGAGAGGTGACTGTCACCCTGGTGCGGGGTCGGGTCGGTTGGACCGGGGCATTCACCGGCGAGTTGGCCCGTCAGCTGGACGAGTGGCAGTACGAGCAGCACCGGGGCCCCTGCCTGGATGCCTCCGCCAGTGGTGACACCATCTCCGTGCCGGACATGGACACCGAAGAGCGCTGGCCAGCATGGGCGGAGAGGGCTCGCGCCGCCGGCGTGCAGAGTTCCCTCTCCATCGGGCTTCCCATCCAGGGCTCGGTTGTCGGCGCGCTCAACGTCTACAGCGATTCGCCGAACGCGTTCGATCCGTCCTCGATCGCCAGTGCGGAGGGCTTCGCCGCCTATGCGGCGGTGGCACTGGCCAACGCGCACCTGTACGAGAACGCCGCCACGCTGGCCGCGCAGATGCAGGAGGCGATGCGGAATCGAGCCGTGATCGAGCAGGCCAAGGGAATCATCATGGGCAGCCGGCGGTGCTCGTCGGAGGAGGCGTTCGCGCTGCTGTCGAAGATCTCCCAGGACACCAACCGAAAGGTGCGCGAGGTCGCGGAGGCCCTGGTCGCCCAGGCAGTGGGAACCTCCCAAGGGTCTTGAACTTCGTGGGTGTGGGTGCCTGGGCCGTGGGTAGGGCTGAACCATGCTGAAGCGAGCGGTGTGGCAGGGGCTGGTGGCGGGCCTGGCCGGGGCTGCGGTGATGACAGCCGCCGAGAAGATCGAACAGCGGCTGACCGGTCGGCCCGACTCCTACGTGCCGGCCCGAGTTCTGGTCAGGCTGACCGGCCTGTCGGAATCCTCAGGGCAGCAGCCCCGCTGGCAGAACCTGGCGATGCACTATGGCCAGGGCGCGCTGGTCGGCGTGCTGCGCAGTGTCATGGCGCAGGCCGGGCTGCGGGGCACCTGGGCTTCGACGATGTTCACGGCGGTGCGCCTGACCAACGACCAGATCCTGGAGAACGCCACCGGCGTGGGGGCGCCCCCACTGACCTGGCCCCGCCCCGAACTCGCCATCGACGTGTTGCACAAGTCCATCTACGCGTTCGCCACCGGAGCGGTGGCCGACGCGCTCGCCGCCCGCGACGGAGCGGGTCCCGGGCAGCGGCACGCGGCGCTGCGTCCCGGTCGCCACTCGGACGTCGGTCCGCTGCCCCGGGCAGCAGCACGCCGGGCCTAGCCCCCGGAAGAGCGCCCACGGCCAGGAAGCTGCGTGCGCGGCCGGGGAGTGTTTAGCTGCACGGATGATCACACCCGTTCCCCTCGGTACGTGGCCGACGCCGCTGGAGGCCGCACCCCGGCTCGCCGCCCGGCTGGGGCTGGCCGAGCTCTGGTTCAAGCGCGACGATCTCAACGGCCTCGGCGGGGGCGGCAACAAGATCCGCAAGCTCCGGTACACCTGCGCGCAGGCGATCGCCGACGGCGCCACCACGCTGATCACCTCGGGGGCGCCGCAGAGCAACCACGCCCGGCTCACCGCTGCCGCTGCCGCGCGGCTCGGCCTCTCCTGTGTGCTGGTGCTCGCCGGCCCGCCCCCGGAGCGTCGACGAGGCAACCTGCTGCTCGACGGGCTCGCCGGCGCGGAGATCGTCTGGGCCGGAGACAGTCCGCTCGCCGAGGTGGTGGCGGTCGAGGCGGAGCGACGATCGGCGTACGTCATCCCGTTCGGCGGCACCTCACCCGCGTCGATCCAGGGCTATGTGGACTGCGGTCGGGAGTTGCGGGCCCAGTTGCCTGACGCCGACGGGGTCGAGGTGGTGGCGGCGCTCGGTTCCGGCGGGACGATGGCCGGCCTGGTGCGGGAGTTGGGCGCGCAGCGGGTCGTCGGCGTGGATGTCGGCGCCGTGCCCGACCCCCGGGCGACCGTCGCCGGGCTGCTCGTCGGTGAGGTCGAACCGGACGCGCTGCGGATCGACGGCACCCAGGTGGGTGCGGGATACCGCACGCTGACCGACGCCGTCCGGACGGCGCTGGAGGTGACCGCGCGTACGGAGGGGGTCTTCCTGGATCCGACGTACACCGGTCGGGCGATGGCGGCGCTGCTGGCCGGCAGCTTCCCGCACGGCGACCGGGTCGTCTTTGTGCACACCGGCGGCCTGCCGGGACTCTTCGGCCACCCCGAGCTGTAGGGGCGCCGGCCGGGCACGAGCGGCGGTGCCCTCCGGTGGAATCGCGCCGGAGGGCACCGCGCCGAGCTGTCGACGGATCAGACGCTGGCGAAGTGCTCGCGGTGATCGCGAACGAACTCGGCGAAGCTCCGCGGCTGCCGGCCGACGATCCGCTCGACGTGGTCGTTGGTGAAGTCGCCCCACCCGGAACCGTAGGCGACCCGGTACTCGGCGAGGACCTCGGCCGACCACTGGTCGAGGCCGGCCTGGAGCAGGCCGTCGCGTGCCTGCTCCGGGCTCTGCGGCACGTAGCGCACCGGCTCGCCGAGGGTGCGGGCGATCTCGTCGGCCGCCTGGTCGAGAGTGATGCTCTCCGGGCCGGTGGGAGTGTAGATCTTGCCCTGGTGCTGCTCCGGCGCGGCGAGAATCGTTGCCCCTGTGGCGGCGATGTCCCGGGCGTCGATCAGGCCGACCCGCGCGTCACCGAAGAGACCGTAGAGGTGCTCACCGGCCTTGGCGCCGAGCAGGTTCTGCATGAAGTGACTCGGTCGCAGGATGGTCCAGGGGATACCGGACTCCTGTAGCTCCGCGTCGGAGAGCGCGTGCAGGCGGCCGTTGCGGGTGGGCGCGTCGTGCGCGGCGCCGATCGCGGAGAGCCGGACGACGTGCCGGACGCCGGCCTGCCGGGCCGCCCACACCGCGTTCATGCTCTGGCTCGGTGCCAGTGGGCCCATCGGCATCAGCAGCCAGAGCGTCGTCACGCCCTCGAAAGCGGCGGTCAGTGTGGTGGGGCGGTCCAGGTCGCCGACGACGTACTCGACCCCATCGAGCCCTGGCGTGCGCGACGCGTCCCGGACGAGGGCGCGCAGCGGCTGCTTGCCGGCCAACTCCCGCAGCACCTCCCGCGACACGGTGCCGTTTGCCCCGGTTATCAGAATGGTCATGGTCATCCTCCTCGGTCAGGCGGACCGAGGTCGGACCACCGGTCGCCGGCACCGACGATATAGTCCAAAACTTGTACCGTCCAATGATTGGACCAAATTATGAAGCGCAGCACACTGAAGGAGCAGGACCCTGACCTCGGGATCCTGGCCGTGCAGCTCTCCGCGCGTGTCCAGCGGGAGATCTTCCGACGCTCGGCGGAGCAGGGGTTCGACGACGTCCGGCCCCGCCACGGCGCGGTCCTCGCGTACCTGGACGCCGAGGGCACCCGCCCCGGCGAACTGGCCCGGCTGGCCGGCCGCAACAAGCAGACGATGGGCGCGATCCTCGACGAGTTGGAACGGCTGGGCTACGTCCGGCGTACGCCCGACCCAGCCGACCGCCGGGCAAAGTTGATCGTGCCGACGGATCGGGGTCTCCGCTTCATCGCGGCCTCCGACGGCTTCGTGCACCTGATCGAGCAGAAACTCGCCGACACGCTCGGCCCCGACCGGTACCGCGACTTCCGAGACGCGCTGGCCCGCGGCGTGGCGAGCCTCCCCGCCACCGGCCCGGACACCGAGGGCTGAGCTGGCATGTGCCGGCGTCAACCGGGTACGCCGCCGTAGCCCCCGGGGCCGGCGGACCGCACGGGCTGACCGCCTTCCACGCAGCCGAGGAGCACCGACATGCCTATCGCGGGGCGGGCCCGACTCACACCGACGGTCTCCCTGGTGCTGCTGGCGTCGGTCCTGGTGTCGTTCCTGGCCGCGTCGGCGGCCCCGACCCCGCTCTACGGTCTGTACCAGGAACGCTGGCACTTCTCGCCGGTCACCACCACTGTGGTGTTCGCCGTCTACGCCCTGGCGGTGCTGGCGTCGCTGCTCACGTTCGGCAGGTTGTCCGACCACGTCGGTCGGCGGCCGGTGCTGGCCGTCGCGATCGCTGTGCAGATGCTCGCGCTTGTCGTCTTCATCGTCGCCAACGGCGTTGCGGCCCTGCTGGTCGCCCGCCTCGTGCAGGGGCTGGCAGCCGGCGCCGCCACCGGCGCGGTGGGCGCCGCCATGCTCGACATCGACCGGGCCCGGGGCACGCTCGCGAACTCGATCGCCCCCGGCATCGGAACCGGAAGCGGCGCCCTGCTCTCGGCGCTCCTCATCCAGTTCCTGCCCGCGCCGACGCGACTGGTGTACGTCGTGCTGCTCGTGATCCTGCTGATCCAGGCCGTCGGGGTCGCGCTGATGCCGGAGACGGTCACCCCGATGGCCGGGGCCCGAGGCAGCCTCCGGCCGGACATCACGCTGCCCCGCTCGGTGCGCCAACCGGTCCTGGTCGTCATCCCGGTGCTCTTCGCGGTCTGGGCGCTGGCCGGGTTCTTCGGCGCGCTCGGCCCGGCGCTGATCCGCAGCCTCATGAACACGTCGATCGTGGTCGGCGGTCTGGTTCTCTTCGTCTTCGCCGTCTTCGGGTCGATCGCCGTGCTGGTCCAGCGCAACACCGCCGCGCGGACCGTGATCCTGACCGGGATAGTCGCGCTCATCCTGGGCATGATCGTCACATTGGTGGCCGTCATGGCGCAGTCCATCCCGGTCTTCTTCGTCGGCCTCGCGCTCGGGGGCGTCGGCTTCGGCAGCGGCTTCCAGGGCAGCCTCAAGACGGTCATGCCGCTGGTCGAGGCACACCAACGCGCCAGCGTGCTGTCAGTGCTCTACGTCGTCTGCTACGTCGGCTTCGGTCTCCCCACGGTGATCGCCGGCTTCCTCGTGGTCTACGCCGGCGGCCTGCCGAGGACCGCCGACGAGTACTCCGTCGCCGTCATCCTCCTCGCCCTGGTCGCCCTGTTGGGCGTGCGCAGGGCCACCAGGATGGCGCCGGGCTGATGCCGGGAGGCCGGCGCCGAGCACTGACGCATCCAGCAGCGTCATGATCAGAAAGGGAGGGGCGATGAGCCCGAAAGTGACCCAGGGCGAGGCGACTGCGACGTCGCGCATCGAGAGCCTGGACGTCAAGCTTGAGGTGATCGTCATCCCGGTCTCGGATGTCGACCGGGCGAAGGCGTTCTACGAACGGCTCGGGTGGCGGCTCGACCAGACCCCGCCCGGCATCGTCCAGTTGACGCCACACGGCTCCCCGTGTTCCGTACAGTTCGGCCCCGGGCTCACGTCGGCGGCACCCGGCTCGGCCATGGCGTACCTGATCGTGTCCGACATCGAGGCTGCCCACGACACACTCGCCGCCGCCGGTGTCGAGGTCGGCGACGTCTTCCACGTCACCCCGGACGGCCCGGTCGACGGGCCGGACCCGCAGCGGCGCAGCTACTTCTCGCGCGCCACGCTGCGCGACCCGGACGGCAACACCTGGCTGATGCAGGAGATCACGACCAGGCTTCCCGGACGCATCGAGGGTGGCCTCACGTCGTTCGGCTCCACGAGCGACCTGGCGAGCGCGCTTCGGCGCGCGGCGGCCGCGCACGGTGAGCACGAGGAACGTACCGGCGAGCACGACGACAACTGGCCCGACTGGTACGCGGCGTACATGGTCAGCGAGCAGTCGGGGGCCAAGCCGCCCGAGTGAGCGACGTCCACGCGTAAGACCTGCTGATCGCGGTGCTGCCGGTGAGTCACCTGATGACTCACCGGCAGCACCGCTCCTCGCTGCGCGCTGTTCGTACGGGCGATGTACGCGAGTTGTACGCCGACCGTCCTACCATCCCCTGGACACGATGATCTTCGATCCAGCGGCACCGCCGGATTCAGAGCTGACCGGGTGGGTGCCGTGCCTCGTCGCCTGTGTGCGGTCCCCCGGCCGCCGGTAGGGAGGAGACCTCGATGACGAGTCCTGGTGCGGGCGGTGCGATGCCGTGACGCGGGTACGGTTTCTCGCCCTCGGCCCGCTGCACGCCGAGGTCGGCAGAGAGTGGCTCGACCTCGGGCCCGTCCGGCAACAGGCGGTCTTCGCGATCCTGCTGTTCAACGCGAACCGCGTTGTCACACCGGCGTCGATCCTGCAGGGAGTCTGGGGCGGCCAGGCCCCGGCGACCGGCACGAAGCTGATCCCGCCGTACATCTACCGGCTGCGGCGCACGCTCCAGGCGGCGTGCGTCGGCAGCGACGGTCCCGCGATCGACAGTTCCCGGATCGGCTACCGGCTGCGTCTCGGGTCGGCCCGCACCGACGTCGCGGACTTCGACGACGCGGTTGAGCGGGCGGCTGCCGCCGAGACGGCCGGCGACCTGGCCGGGGCCGCGGCGCTACTGGCCGAGGCCGAGCAGAGCTGGGCGGGCGAGCCGTTGGCGGGCCTGACCGGTCCGTACGCGGAGAGCCGTCGGCAACACCTGCTCGAACGCCGCGTCGTCTGTTTGGAACACCGGCTGGAACTGCACCTGCGGCTGGGCGACTGCCACCGGGCGATCCCCGCGCTCATCGCCTTGCAGGCGGAGTATCCCCTGCGGGAACGGCTGGCGATCATGCTGATGACCGCCCTGTACCAGACCGGCAGGCAGGGCGAGGCGATGGATGTGTTCGGCGCCTTCCGTACCCGCCTCGCGACCGAGTTGGGCGTCGAGCCGACCCCGGCGCTGCTCGCGGCGTACACCTCGATGTTGCGCGGCGACCTGGGCCCGCCCTGGGTGTCGGGCCGTTTTCCCGAAGGACCCGCCCGGGCACGGGCGGCCACCACCACGTGATGCGCGGCGATGCCGCGCGGTGAGGCGGAGCAGATGGACGACGGCCTTGCCCCGGTGCAGCCGGGGGACGCCGGATGGTTTCTGGGTCACTCCCTGCGGGAGCGGCTGACCGGCGCGGTGCCCACCGGCCCCGTCGACGAGGATCTCGGCCGGATCCGGCTGAAGATGTGGCTGGACGAGCCGGTGCACGCGAGGCGGCCCGACCTGATCCCGCAGCGGCTGGCCCAGCACGGGCTCGACGAGGCCGGTCTGATCCGGGTCCTGGGCGAGCAGCCCGAGACCGTTCGGGCCCGGTTCGACACGGCACCGGATTACGCCCGGCGGCTGGTCGAGGCCGCGCGGCGACATCCGGCCGCCACTGTGGCGCCCGGCCACGGCGCGGCCGGACACGATGACAGCGCGGGATTCGCGGCGCTCGTCGCGCCACTGATCGCCGCCGCACTCGAACGGTTGGGCGCGCGGGTGGCGGCGCTCGTCGACGGCCACCCGCACCTGTCCGCCGAGGCGCTGACCACGCGGTTGGGCCCGGGGCCGGTCGACACCGTCAACATGCTGGTGGCCCGGACGATGGCGCTGGAACTCAACGTGCTGCGGATCCGGGGCGAGCTGTCCGGGAGCAGCCCGCACGAGCGCTTCCACGACTTCCTGCACCGGTTGGAGCAGCCGCAGCACGCGTTGCGCCTACTGCGCGAATATCCGGTGCTGGCCCGGGATCTGGTGCGGGTCGTCGACAACTGGGAGGCCAGCCGGCTGGAGTTCGCCGAGCGCGTCGTCGCCGACCACGCGGAGCTGTCCGACCGGTGCGGCGGGCCGGACTCGCTCGGCGACCTGGCCGAGGTGAGCTTCGGGGCGGGGGACAACCATCGGGGCGGTCGCTCGGTGGCGGTCGTCCGCTTCGCGACCGGCGCGCGGGTGATGTACAAGCCCCGGCGCCTCCAGGTCGACTGCCACTTCCAACACCTGTTGGCCTGGCTCAACGAGCGTGGCGCGCACCCCGCGCTGCGGACGTTCTGGGTCGTCGACCGCGAGGTGTACGGGTGGACCGAGTTCGTCGAGAGCGGACCCTGCGCCGACCGCGACGCCCTCGGCCGGTTCCATCGGCGGCAGGGCGCGCTCCTGGCCCTGTTGCAGGCCCTCGGCGCGACGGATTTCCATCAGGAGAATGTGATCGCCTCCGGTGAGCACCCGATGCTCATCGATCTGGAGGCGATGCTGCACAACTGGCAGTGGGAGCGGCCGATCGGTGACCAGGCGGGCTACCTGCAGAGCGTCGGGGTCGGGTTGATGAGCAGGTCCGTCGTCACTGTGGGGCTGCTGCCGGCACCCGTGCTCTGGACCGAGGGCAACCAGGTCAACCAGTTCGACATGAGCGGGATGTCCGGGGCCGGTGGGCAGTTGACCGCCCGGCCGGTCACGGTCTGGGACGGGTTCGGCACCGACGAGATGCGCCTGGACCGGCGGCGGGTCCCGCTGCCCGGTTCGGGGAACCTGCCCACCCTCGGCGAGCAGCGTCTGGACGTGACGGAGTTCGCGCCCGAGATCGGCGACGGATACCGCACGCTCTACCGGATCCTGCTGCGACACCGGGACGAGTTGCTGGGGCCGTCCGGCCCGTTGGCCGCGTTCGCGCACGACGAGGTGCGGGTGGTCCTGCGCGCCACCGAGTCGTACGTCCGGCTGCTCGCCGAGGCGCAGCACCCGGACCTGCTGCGGGACGCGTTGGACCGGGACCGGTACTTCGAGAACCTGTGGGCCGGGCACGAGGACCGCGAGGACCGCGACCTCCTCATCGCCGCGGAACTGGCCCAGATGTACGCAGGCGACGTGCCGATCTTCGTGACCACACCGTCGTCGACGGACCTCACCGGCGGCGACGGCACCGTGGTGCCGGGGGCACTGCGCCAGACCGGCCTGGACGCGGTCCGCGACCGACTGGTGGGCATGTCCGAAGACCACCTGGCCCAGCAGAGCTGGATCATCGAAGCCTCGCTCACCGCGCTGATCATGGGAGACCCGTCACGGTGGCGTCCAGCGAGCCGCCCGGGCGCGGTGGTCCTGCCGCCGCTGGTCGTACCCGCGACTGTCGTGCACTCGCCTGTTGCCCCCGCGACGGTCGCACCTGAGCGCTTCGTCGACGCGGCGCGCATCATCGGGGATCGGTTGCTGGCGACCGCGCTCACCGAGGACGACCGGATCTGCTGGCTGGGCCTGAGCCTGATCGCCGACAAGGTGTGGATGCTCGGCCCGAGCGCGATGGACCTCTACAACGGCATCAGTGGCATCGCCCTGTTCCTCGCCCGGCTGGCGGACGTCACCGGCGACACTGTCTACCGACAGGCCGCCGACCGGGCCGCCACGATGATGCTCCGCGAGGCGCGGAGCTGGCTCGCCGGCCCGACCGCGACCGCGGGCGTCGGTGGCTTCGACCACCTGGGCGGTTCGGTGTACGCCCTGAGCCACCTCACCGCTGTCCTGGACCGCGCCGACCTGGTCGACACCGCCGTGGGCCTGGCCGCGTCGATGGTCACGCACGCCACCGATAGCCGCGAGTACGACATCATCAACGGCAGCGCCGGCGGGCTGCTGGCCCTGCTGTCGCTGCACCGGGTCACCGCGGACCCCAGCCTGCTCGACGGCGCCCGGACGCTGGCCCGGCACACGCTCAGCGGTGCACGGCCGGTCGGCGACGGGGTCGGCTGGTCCGGCACCCTCTACGCGGACACGCCGCTGGCCGGCTTCTCCCACGGCGCGTCCGGTATCGCGACCGCCCTGGCCCGATGGGACCGGTACACCGGGACGCACGAGCATCGCGACGCGGTCGACGCGGCGCTGCGCTACGAACGCACCGCATACGACGAGGCGACCGGCAACTGGCGCGACCTACGCCCGGACACGCCAGAAGGCGACTCCATGGTCGCCTGGTGCCACGGCGCGGCCGGGGTCGCGATGGCCCGCGCCGAACTCCTGGGCTACGCCACCGACGACGCGCTGGTGCGCGACGACCTGCGGCGTGCGCTGACGGCGGCGCTGGAGCCGAGCAACCTGCTGCACAACCACTCGATCTGCCACGGGGACCTCGGCAACGCCGAGGCGGCGCTGGCCGCCGCCCGAGCCCTCGGGGACGACGAGGCGGCCCGGCGCGCCGCCGCGATCGCGGCGACCGCCGTCGTGGACATCGAGAATCGTGACTGGCGGTGCGGCGTGCCCCGGGGAGTGGAGACACCGGGGCTGATGAGCGGCCTGGCCGGCATCGGCTACGCGCTCCTGCGCTGGGCCGACCCGGCGGGTGTGCCGTCGGTGCTGCTGCTGGAGCCGCCGACCGACCATCGCGGTGCCATCGATCTGCCATAGCGCGGTCCTACGGTTCCGCCCGTGGAGGTCCATCCACGTATCGCGCTTCACCACCTATAGATCGGAGTTTCACATGGACTACATCAGGGCGTGGAAGGACCCGGTCTACCGGGCGTCCCTCAGCGCCGAGGACCGGGCCAGCCTGCCGGCGAATCCGGCCGGCTTCGTCGAGCTGAACGACCAGGAGCTCGACGGCGCCGACGGCGGCACGTGGACCCCGACTCCCACGATCACCGTGGTCACCGGGGCCGCCGGCTGCTTCTCCTTCAACGGCACCTTCTGCAACGGCACCTGCGCGGCGTTCACCGCCGGCTGCTGCGGCTGACCGAACCACCTCGGCGGCGAACCCGAACCGTCCCGCACGGACGCGTTTCCTCGCCGGCACACCCCGAATTCCCTGAGGAGAGCCCTTAATGAACATCGTGCAAGCCTGGAAGGACCCCGAGTACCGGGCGAGCCTTTCCGCCGAGCAGTTGGCGGCGCTGCCGGAGCACCCCTGCGGCGTCGTCGAGCTCGGTGACGACGTCCTCGCGCACATCGCCGGCGCGCGTACCGAGGGACTGTGGACCCTCGGCTGCTGCGGCGGCTTCACCGCCCGGGAGACCCCGTGCGGTTCCTGTGGCGCGACGTGCGGCGGAACCACCTGTGGCACCTGCCAGACGCAGTCGACCTGTGGTCTGTGCACCGCCTGATCCACCCGCTTGACCGGCGGTGCCCGGACGCCTGAGGTGTCCGGGCACCGCCGGCCGCGAGACCCGACCGCTGCGCGAGAGAGAGCACCCCCGATGACGCAGTCGCACCTGCCCGGCCACGACCCGGTGGACGTTTCGAACCCCTGCTGGTACCTGGCGTACTCCCTGCCGGAGAGGCTCGGCGGCGCGGCGCCGACCGGCTCGGTGGACGAGGACCGGGGACGGCTTCGGCTCGATCGGTGGAAGAACGAACCGGTCTTCGCCGGTGACACGGACCTGTTCGAGAGCTGGCTCGACGCCCTCGACCTCGACGAGCCCACGCTGGCCACTGTGCTCGGCGAGACGCCGGAGACGGTCCGCAGCAGGTTCGCCGACATCCCGGACTACGTGCGCACCATCGAGCGTGCATGGCGCGACCACCGGCCGGGCGAGACCGCTGACGCCGACCACCACGACCACGACCACGACCATGACCACCACCACGAGCCGCACCCGCACGCCGCGTTCGTCGAGCTGGTGCGCCCGCTGGTGGACGACGGCGTCCGCCGGGTACGCGAGGCGGTGCACGCGGCCTGCGCGGGTGCGCCGGGACCACACCTGGATGCCGACCTGCTCGCCGACCAACTCTGCGAGCCGCCCTACGGGGCGATCAACCTGCTGGTCGGCCGGGTGCTCGTGCTGGAGCTCAACGTCCTGCGGTTGCAGGGGCAGTTGGAGGGGGAGACCTCGCAGCAGCGCTTCCAGGACTTCGCCCGGCGGCTACGCGACCCGAAGTACACGCTCGAGGTCCTGATGGAGTACCCGGTGCTGGCCCGGGACGCGACAATCCTCATCGACAACTGGGTGGACGCCCGGATCGAGTTCGCCCAGCGCCTCACCGCCGACGCCACCGCGCTGACCGCCCGACTGGGCGACCCGGCGGAGCTGGGCAGCGTGACGGAGGTGTCGTTCGGCGCCGGTGACTCCCACCGCGGTGGTCGCTCGGTCGGGTTCGTCCGCTTCGCCAACGGCGCCCGCGCCGTCTACAAGCCCCGAGGGCTGCAGGTCGAGCTGCACTTCCAGCAACTGCTGGACTGGCTCAACGCGCGCGGCGCGCAACCGTCGCTGCGCACCATGTGGGTGCTCGACCGCGGTGACTACGGCTGGTCGGAGTTCGTCACCGCCGGGCCGTGCGCCGATCACGACGCGCTGCGCCGCTTCTACACCCGGCAGGGCAGCTACCTGGCGCTGCTGCACAGCCTCGCGGCCGTCGACTTCCACCTGGAGAACATCATCGCCGCCGGCGAGCACCCGATGCTCGTCGACCTGGAAGCCCTCTTCCACCCGCAGGGCGAGCAGACGGACCAGCAGATCGGCGTCTCGGCGGAGTCGTTCCGGACGATGCGGGAGTCGGTCCTGGAGGTCGGGCTCCTGCCCCGGCCCATCATCTACCAGGACGACGACGGCGTCGGCGGCGTCGACTTCAGCGGCCTGGCCGGCACCGCCGGGCAGCTCACGCCCACCCCGGTCGCCACCTGGGAGGAATCCGGCACCGACGAGATGCGCCTGGTCCGCAAGCGGATCGAGATGGGCGGCGGGCAGAACCTGCCCAGCCTGAGCGACGCGCCACACCACACCCTCGACTTCAGCGCCGACATCATGGCCGGGTTCGAGCAGACCTACCGGCTGCTGCACCGCCACCGCGACGAGTTGCTGACACCCGACGGGCCGGTGGCCGCGTTCGCCGGTGACGAGGTACGCGTGATCCTGCGCGCCACCCGCACCTACGGCAAGCTGTTGCAGGAGAGCCGCCACCCCGACCTGCTGCGCAACGCGCTGGACCGGGAGCGGTTCTTCAGCTTCCTCTGGTTGCAGGAGGAGTGGCCCGGCGCCGAGGCCCGTATCGCCACCGCCGAGCAGGCGCAGCTCAGTCGCGGCGACATCCCCTTCTTCAGCACGACGCCCGCCTCGCACGACTTCGTCGCCGGAGACGGCTCGGTGGTCGCCGGGGTGCTGCCCACCAGCGGTCTGGAGCGGTCGCGGCAGCGCATCGACGCCCTCTCCGAAACCCACCTGGCCCAGCAGACCTGGATCCTGCGCAGCTCGCTCGCGGCGCTGACGATGGGCGTGGAGAGTCAGGGGCAGTGGTCGGAGTACCAGGTCAGCGCCGCCACCGTTCCCGCCGACGTGGACCGGTTCATCGCCGCCGCGTGCGCCGCCGGCGATCGGCTGCTGCTGTCGGCCGACACCGGCGAGGACTCGATCGCCTGGCTCGGGCACACCCTGGTGGCCGACAAGATCTGGCAGCTCGGCCCGGTCGGGATCGACCTCTACAGCGGGCTGTCCGGGATCGCGCTGTTCCTCGGCTACCTCGGCGAGGTCAGCGGCGAGCAGCGCTTCCGCAGCGCGGCGGAGGTAGCCGCCGGGATGTTGGTACGTCAGATCGACCTGCTCGACGAGACGCCGACGGAGAGCCTGGAGAACTTCACAGTCGGCGCCTTCAACGAGCTGGGCGGACCGCTGTACGCGTTGAGTCACCTGGGCGCACTGTGGCAGCGCGACGACCTGTTGGACGCCGCCGGCCGCATCGTTCCCGTCCTGCTGCACCTCGCTCCGCAGGACGAGGCGTACGACGTGATCAGCGGCGCGGCCGGAGCGATCCTCGCGCTGCTGGCGCTGCACGCGGCACGGCCCACGGAACCGGTCCTCGACGCGGCCCGCACGTTCGCCCGGATCCTGGTGGACAAGGCCGAGCCGGCCGGCGACGGCATCGGCTGGGCGGGCGCGGTGAACCCGAGTCGGCCGCTGGCGGGTTTCTCACACGGCGGGTCCGGCATCGCTGTCGCCCTGGCCCGGTTGGACCGCGCCCTCGGCAACCGCGACCACCTACCGCTGGTCGAGGGAGCGATGCGCTACGAACGCTCGGCCTTCGACCCGGAGCACATGTGCTGGCTCGACCTGCGCGACACCACGCCGGAGCGGTACTCCATGGTCGCCTGGTGCCACGGCGGGCCCGGCATCGCGCTCGCCCGCGCCGACCTGGCCGCCTACGTCGACGACCACGAACTGCTCGACCGCGACCTCTCCGACGCCAGCACCGGCATGCTGCGGTTCGGCCTGACCGGCGAGGTCATCACCGGCACCGGCAACCACAGCATCTGCCACGGCGACCTCGGTAACGTCGAGGCCCTGCTGGCCGCCGCACGGGTCCGCGGCGACGAGGACGCCGCCCGACAGGCCGAGCTTGTGGCCGCCAGCATCCTGGACTACATCGACCGGGACGGCTGGCTGTGTGGCGTTCCACTCGGCGCGGAGACTCCCGGCCTGATGAGCGGCATCGCCGGCATCGGCTACAACCTGCTGCGCCTGGCCCTGCCGGACCGGGTCCCGTCGATCCTGCTGGTCGAGCCTCCGATCCCGGCCGTGGGCGGTGACCGGCGTGGCTGAGCAGCAGGTCTGGCCGTACCGCCCGCAGGCGTTGGCGACCTACCGCGATGGCGTGCACGACGGCCCCGCACGCAGCCCGATCCGGTCCTCCGGACGGCCGCTGGTCGCGCTCGCCGTGCTGCTCCTGGTCGGCCTGGGCTTCGCGGCGGTGATGCGGGTGCCGCGCACCGTCGACGGCGCGGCGATCGGTGCCGACGGGTCGAACCTGGTCTCCATGTTCGCCGGACGCCTCGACCCCGAGCCGGCGCAGGGCACTGAGGTCACACTGGTCCAGGAGGGCGGACGGGCGACCCTGCGGGTCGTCCGGGCCGAGGTCGTCGTCGACGACGCCGCAGCTCGGCGCTGGAACATCCCGGCGGAGGTGGCCCGGCCGGTCACCATCGTCCTGCTCTCCGGTGAGACGCAGCAGACCTTCGGCCGGCTCAGTCTCGTGGTCGCCAACCCCACACTGCTGGAGTTGGTGCCGGGCGTTGGGAGGGTCCTCCGATGACGCCGAGCTGGCTGCGACAGCGCCGCCGGGTGCCGATCATGCTCCAGATGAGCGCCACCGAATGCGGCGCCGCGTGCCTGGCCATGGTCTTCAGCTCCTACCGGCGGTGGACCTCCGTCGCCGAGTGCCGCGAGCAGTTGGGCATCGGCCGCGACGGCGCCACGGCGTTGCAGATGACCCAACTCGCCCGCCGGACGGGCATGCGGGCCCGAGGTGTCAGCGTCGACCTCGACGGACTGCCGCAGCTGCGGCTGCCCGCGATCGTGCACTGGAACTTCCGGCACTATCTGGTGCTGGAGCGGTGGGACCGACGCGGCGCCGTCGTCGTCGACCCGGGGATGGGCCGGCGGCGGATGAGCCGCGAGGAGTTCGGCGAGGGCTTCACCGGCATCGCCATCGAACTGACCCCCGGTGAGGAGTTCGAGCGCCGTCCCAGCCCGGGACGGCTGGCCTCGCTGCGGTTCGCCCGCAGCATGCTGACCTTCTCCCGTCCGCTGCTCGGCCTGGTCCTGGTCGTCTCGCTGCTGCTCCAACTGGCGGTGCTGCTGCCGGCACTGATCACCAAGTTCGCTGTCGACACGGTGATCGGGAAGGGGCAGGTCGAGGCCCTGACCGTCCTCGGCCTCGGCATGCTCCTGTTGTTGGCCACCCAGGGCGTCGGTACCTACGCCCGAGGTGTCGCTCTCAACGTGCTGCACGCCCGCATGGACGACACCATGATGCGGCGCTTCTTCGACCACCTGCTCGCCCTGCCGTACTCGTACTTCCAGCTGCGCAGCAGCGGCGACCTGCTGATGCGGATGTCCAGCAACACAGTCATCCGCGACCTGGTGACCAGCCAGACGATGTCGCTCGTCCTCGACGGACTGTTCGTCGTCGTCTACATCGGCATGCTCCTGGCGTTCACACCGCTCTACGCCTGGCTGGTGCTCGGCCTGGGTCTGCTGCAACTCGGCGCGATCGTGGCGACGTACCGGGCCATGCGCGAACGCACACATCGGGACATCGCCGCGCAGGCCGAGGAGCAGAACTACGCGGTCGAGGTGCTGGCCGGCGCCGAGACGGTGAAGGCGATGGGCGCCGAGCAGCAGGTCCTCGGCCGCTGGTCCGGGCTGTTCCAGACCCGGCAGTTCGCCTCGCTGCACCGCCGTCAGCTGGAGACCGGGTTGGAGGCGACGCTCGGGGTGTTCCGCATGGGCTCGCCGCTGCTCCTGCTGTGGGTCGGCGCGCACCAGGTCGTCGCCGGCGCGATGTCGCTGGGCACCATGCTGGCGCTCAACGCTCTCGCCGCTGCCGTGCTCACCCCGCTGATGGGCCTGGTCAACACGGCCCGTCAACTACAGACGGTCGGCACCCACCTGGAACGGATCCGGGACGTGATGGACGAGGCCGCCGAGCAGGACCGGTCCACGTCTGAGCCACCGGGCCGCATCTCCGGGCAGGTGACGCTCAGCGGAGTCGGCATGCGCTACAGCGCCAACGCCGCCTGGGCCGTACGCGGGGTCGACCTCTCCATTCCGGCCGGCGCGAAGGTGGCGCTGGTCGGACGGACCGGTTCGGGTAAGACGACGCTCGCCAAGACGATCATCGGACTGTACGTGCCCAGTGAGGGCGAGGTCCGCTTCGACGGCCGTCTCCTCCAGGACCTCGACTTCCGCGAGCTGCGCCGTTGGTGTGGCATGGTCACCCAGGAGCCCGCCCTGTTCGCCGGATCCGTCCGCGACAACATCTCCCTCGGGCACCCGTCGGCGAGCTACGACGAGGTCGTCCTCGCCGCCGAGCGCGCGCAGATCCACGACGAGATCATGGCGATGCCGATGGCGTACGAGACCCGACTCACCGAGGGCGGTGGAGGGCTCTCCGGCGGTCAACGACAACGGCTGGCCCTCGCCCGTGCCCTCGTGCACAACCCGCCGCTGCTCCTGCTCGACGAGGCGACCAGCCACCTGGACGTGGTCACCGAGCGTCGGGTGGACGACATCCTCTCGGCGCTGTCGTGCACCAGGATCGTCATCGCGCACCGGTTGAGCACAGTGCTCAACGCGGACCTGATCGGTGTGATGGAGGAGGGTTCCCTGGTGGAGCAGGGCACGCACGACGAGTTGATCGCGCACGGGCGCTACTACGAGGCGCTGATCCGCGACCAGCTCCAGACGGCCCGGCCGCTGTAGCCGGGCGTCTCACTCGGGCGGGGTCACCGGGCCGGAGTGGCCGGGTACGACGCGTGCCAGCAGTTGCCGCACCACGTCGGCGGCCGGGTCGCCCAGGTCGTCGTAGATCCGGATGGCCCGCTGCCATGCTTCTGCGGCGGCCGGAGGGTCCGCCATCGCCTCGCGCGCCTCGCCGAGCCGGACGAGGGTCAGCCCTTCGTGATACCGGTTGGCCGATTCCTGGAAGCGTTGGACGGACTGCTCGTAACAGACCGCCGCCCTGGCCGGGTCACCGAGCCGGTGGTACGCGAAGCCCAGACTGTCCAACGTCGCGGCCTGCCCGACGCGATCGTCGATCGCCTCCTGCTGGGCCAACGCCTCGGCGCAGTCGACGACGGCCTGGTGGTAGTCGCCGGTCAGGGCGTGCAGGTAACCCTTGACGTTCAGCGCGCGCGCCTCGGCGTACCGGTTGCCGATGAGCTGCGAGACCCGCAGCGCCTCGGCGCTGTGCTTGAGAGCCTCGTCCAGTCGGCCGTACTGGGTGCAGTGCTCGGTGTACTGGCGCAGGATCAGCGCCAGGCTGTCCAGGTCCTCGAGCTGCTCGTACAGTTCGAGCGCCCGCTGTACGTGGTGCTCGGCCGCGTGCTGGTCGCCGAGCCGCATGAGCGCGCGCGCGAGCATCCGGCTGGCCTGCGCCTGCGCCCGGACGTCGCCGATCCGCCGCGCCGCCGCGAGCGCCGCCTGCTGGGCCGCGAGCTGCTCCTGGAACATGCCCCGAGGCGCGAGGTACGCGGCCAGGGCCCAGGCGAGCTGGCAGGCGTACCGCTCGAAGCCGGTCTCGGCGGCCTGACGCAGCACCCGCAGCAGGACGGGGTGCTCGGCGTGGAACCAGGCCGCCGCGACGACCCGATCGGGCATCGGCACGTGCACGTTCGCCGGCATCGGCGCTTCCAGCTCGATGGGTGCCCAGGTCGGCTGGAGCGACACCGCACCGGGGTGCGCGCTGTGCAGGTAGTGGTCGTACATCCGGCGCGCGGCGGCCTGTCGCTCCTCGGCCAGGTCGGATGCCTGGGCCAGTTCGGCCGCGTACGACCGGAGCAGGTCGTGCAGGGCGTACCGCTCGGGTAGGTGCTCGGTCAGCAGGTGCAGCCGGGTCAGCTCCTTCAGCAGCGGGGTGACGGCTGCCCGGGGGCGGCCGAGCAGCGCGGCGGCGGCATCTCCGGTCAGGTCGGGGCCCGGGTGCAGGCCCAGCAGGCGCAGCAGGCGGGCCGCCTCGGTGCTCAGTGCTCGGTAGGACCAGGAGAAGATCCGGCGGACGTCCCCGTCGGCCAGCTGCTCCAGCCGGGACTCGGACGGGCGTAGTTGGGCCGCGACGGCGTCGATCGGGAAGGTGGACCGGGCGGTCAGCCGGGCCGCCACGATGGACAGGGCGAGCGGGAGGCGGCCGGTCGACTCGATCAGCTCGCTGGTCGCCGCCGGTTCCGCCGCCACCCGGTCGTCACCCAGCCGGCTGCGGAGCAGCCTCGTCGACTCGGCGGCCGTCAGCACCTCCAGCGTCAACGGTCGGGCGCCCTCGGCCACGGCGAGGCTGCTGAGCTGGTCGCGGCTGGTCACCAGGACCGCGCACCGACCCACGCCGGGCAGCAGCGGCCGTACCTGC
Source organism: Micromonospora sp. NBC_00821 (assembly GCF_036347035.1). Taxonomy (NCBI): domain Bacteria; kingdom Bacillati; phylum Actinomycetota; class Actinomycetes; order Micromonosporales; family Micromonosporaceae; genus Micromonospora; species Micromonospora sp. NBC_00821. Next base: position 4,580,127 of record NZ_CP108880.1, on the reverse strand, counting down.
TCGGCGTCGCGCGAGTTGTCGAGGACGACGAGCATCCGACGTGAGGCCAGCAGGCTGCGGTACAGCCCGGCCCGAGCTTCGACGCTGCTGGGGATGCGGCCGACGGGTACGCCGAGCGCCTCGAGGAAGTCGACAAGGGCATCGGCGGGGGACACCGCGTCCGCGTCGTCGTAGCCCCGGAGGTTGACGTACAACTGGCCGTCGGGAAAGCGTTCGGCGGCCCGATGGGCCCAGTGCAGCGCGAGCGTCGTCTTCCCCACGCCGGCCATGCCGCTGACGGTGACGATGTCCACTGTGGCGGGCCGTTCGGGTCGGGCGCCGAGGGTCGCGTCGAGGAGGTCGAGTTCGGCGTTGCGCCCGACGAAACCGGGCAGGGCCAGTGGCAGCTGCTGAGGGCGGCCCGGCGTCGCGCCGGCCGACGCGTCGTCCGCCGACCCGGTCGTCGCGCCCTGCTGGCCGAGGCGGTGGTGCAGGATGTCGTCGTGCAACCGGGTCAGCTCGGGGCCGGGGTCCATCCCGGTCTCCTCGGCCAGCGCGCGCCTGGCCTGCTGGAAGGCTGCCAGAGCCCCGGCGATGTCGCCGATCTGGTAGAGGCCGGTCATGAGTTGGGACCAGGCCCGTTGCCGCAGTGGGTGACGATCGAGCAGCGCCCGCAACCGGGGGATCACCTGGGCTGCCTCGCCGAGCGCGAGCCGCGCCGCGGCGTGGTCCTCCTCGGTCAGCAGCCGCCGCTCCGTGATCCGCGCGACTCGGCCGGTGAGGAGCCGGGGCAGCGGCAGCCCGGCGAGGGCGGGCCCCCGCCACACGCCGAGCGCGAGGGCCAGCTCCGGCTGCGCCGCCGCCGGGTCGCCGGCGGCCAGCGCTGCCCGTCCGCGCGCCGCCGCCGCGTCGAACCGGTCCACGTCCCGCTCGTCCGCGTCGACGCGAAGCAGGTAGCCGCCCGGTGTGGTGAGGATCCGGCGGCGCTCGCCCGCGGCGCAGTCGAGTGCCTGGCGCAGCCCTCGCAGGTAGGTGCGTAGGTTCGCGGCGGCCGAGGCGGGGGGCTGGTCGCCCCACACCAGCGTCATCAGCTCGTTGGCGGAGATCGCCTCACCCGGGCGTAGCAGCAGAGCGGCCAGCACCAGCTGCTGTTTCGTCGACCCGAGGGCGACCGGCCGGCCGTCCCGTGACACTGTCAGCGGCCCGAGCAGGTCGAAGTGGAGGGGCATCCTCACCTCAGGTTGCGGTGCCGGCCGGGCGAGACTGACGATCGTATGAGCATCGATCAATGACGTTAGCATCGATTGAACATGATCTTCATGTTGGTCGGGTGGTCGCCCGCGGGGCCCGGTCGATCTGTGGCGTGGCGTGGTGGCCTGCCCGCTGGTCGGTCAGCGCAGTCCACGGATGAGGTTGTCGACAAGGGTGCGGGCGAAGTCCTCGGTGAGCGGCAGGTCGGCGATGAGCAGCCGGTGGTAGCAGGCGCCCCAGAGTTGGTCGACGACCGATTCGGGGTCGATGTCGGGCCGTAGCTGCCCCCGGGCCATTGCCCTGCTGAGGGTTTCGACGGCGAGGGCCCGGCGGGGTGCGGAGTAGCGCTCGCGGTAGGCGGCGGCCAGTTCCGGATCGGTCTGCGCCTGTCCGATGAGTTGGCTGATGACCCGTCCGGCGGTGGTGTCCCGCACCAGGTGGACGAAGGCCACGAGCTGGTTGGTCAGGTCGGCGACGATGTCGGCGGTGTCGGCGAAGGCCAGGGTGGGCGCGACGACTGTGAAGTAGCCGTCCAGGGCGAGCGCTCCCTTGGAGGGCCACCACTTGTAGATGGTCATCCGGCTGGCTCCGGCGTGGGCCGCGACCTTTTCGATGGTGAAGCCGGCCATGCCCTCGGCCAGCAGGAGGTCACCGGCGGCCGTGAGGATCTCCGCGCGTACCTGGTCGGCGGGGCGACGGCCGCGACCACGGCGCGCTGGCGTCTGGGCATCCGGGGTGAGCTCGGCCACTGGTCCTCCCGATTATATGGACACGCTGTCTACTAGCTGGTTATATGGACACAGCGTACACAGCGGTGCCCGCACACCACGACGCACCGCGACGACGACCGAAGGAGACGAGGGGCATGACGGGTCTACGACGGCGACGGTTGGGTGCCTCCGGGCCGGAGGTGTCGATCATCGGGCTCGGCGCGATGGGCATGTCCGACCTGTACGGCCCGGCCGACGAGGCGGAGAGCGTCGCGACGCTGCACGCGGCGATCGACGCCGGTGTGAACCTGATCGACACCGCGGACTTCTACGGGTCGGGTCACAACGAGATGCTGATCGGCCGCGTGCTGCGGGAGCGTCGCCGGGACGAGGTGGTGCTCAGCGTGAAGTTCGGCGCACGCCGGACACCCGACGGCGGCTTCCAGGCGGCACCGTACGACGTGTCGGCGGCGGCGGTGAAGGACCGGCTCGCGTACTCGCTGCGCCGGTTGGGCACCGATCACATCGACATCTACCGGCCGTCGCGGCTGAACCCGCAGGTGCCGATCGAGGAGACAGTGGGCGCGCTGCTGGAGATGCGGCAGGCCGGCTACATCCGGCACATTGGGCTCTCCGAGGTGGGCGCGGACAGCATCCGCAGGGCCGCGGCGGTGGCGCCGATCAGCGACGTCCAGATCGAGTACTCACTGCTCTCCCGGGGCCCGGAGGCCACCATCCTTCCGGCGCTGCGGGAGCTGGGCATCGGGTTGACCGCCTACGGGGTGCTGTCCCGAGGTCTGCTCAGCGGCCACTGGTCTGCCGACCGTGCGCTGACCGGCACGGACTTCCGGGCCAACAGCCCACGCTTCCAGGGCGAACACCTGGCCGCCAACCTGCGCCTGGTGGACGCGCTCGGCCGGGTCGCACAGCGGCTGGGGGCGACCACCAGCCAGGTGGCGATCGCCTGGGTGGCGGCACAGGGCGAACAGATCGTGCCGTTGGTCGGGGCGCGGCGACGCGACCGGCTGACCGAGTCGCTGGCCGCTGTCGACCTGGTGCTCGACCAGGACACGCTGGACGAGATCGAGCGTGCCGTGCCGGCCGGCGCCGCGTCCGGCCAGCGGTACGCGACCGCCATGATGTCGCTGCTCGACAGCGAGAAGTGAACCTCAGGCAGTTGCTCGCCAGACCCAGTTGCGGCGTTCGTAGAGCGGCACCAGCCCGGCCCGGCGCATGTTGTTCAGCGACGGGTTCTGCTGGCCGGGCGCGGGCTTGCCGGTCTCGGCGAACAGCCACCGGCATCCCGCCTCGGCCGCGGCTCGGGCGCGGGCGGCGATCAGCGCCGACTGCGCCCCGAGGCCGCGGTGCCCGGAGGCCGTCGCGGCGGCGTTGAGCGACGCGGCCTCGCCGTGCAGGAACAGGTTGCCGCCCGCGACGAGTTCCTCGTCGTCCCAGGCCGCGTACGGTCGCCACGCCGGCCGGCCGACCGTCGCGGCCAGCATGTCGGTGAGCCCACCGGTCGGCATGCCGAACCCGGTGAGCAGCACGTCGGCCCAGCGACGCGCCTCGGCGGCCGGCACCGGGGCGACGCGCAGACGGGTCTGCGCCACGGCGACGTCGCCGGGTCGGGCGGCGAGCTTGACCCAGGTGCTTCCCGGCTCGAGCCCGCGCGCGGCAGCGACCTCGTCGAAGCCCGCCGGCAGCACCGACGAGACGAGCTGGAAAACTGCCTGGTCGACGCCCTGCTCCCGGTAGAAGTCGAGGACGGCGTCCAGGGTCTGCACCGTGAACGGCTCGGTGGTGCCGAAGCCGAGGGCCTTGTTCCAGTACCCGCCGGAGGGATCGTTGCGCATGGCCAGGGCGACACCGCCGCCGATGCGGGTGGTCGCGATCCCGAGATCGGTGTACGCGGGCCCGGGCGCCTGCGACTCGTAGGAGTGCATGAATTCGCACTCCACGGCCTCGGCGAGCGGGGTCAGGTCGGCTGGCGCGGTCATCGGCTGATTATCGTCTGGTTCGTTCCCAGGCCCGCACCAACTGCATCCGATTGTGAATGCCCAGCTTGTGGTATATGGAGCGGAGTTGGGTGTCCACGGTGTGGAAGGAGACGAAGAGGCTCCTGGCCGCCTCCTTCTTCGTGGCGCCGGCGGCGAGCATCTCGGCCACCCGCTCCTCGGCGGGGGTGAGCGCGCCGATGCCCCGGCTTGGCAGCTCGTCGATCGACGGCCGGTGGCGCGGGGTGGCGGCGAGGTCGGCGCACCGCCGGTCCGCGATCGCCTGGTCACCAGGAGCGCCGATCCGGGCGTAGAGGGCAGCCGCTTCGTGCGCGGCGTCTTGCGCCTCGGCTGGCCGTACCCGGGGATTGTTCGCGAGGTCGAGCAACGCGTCGGCCAGCGCCGGCCGCGCGGCGGTGGTGCGCAGCCGGTCGACAGCCGACCGGAGGGCGTCCGGGTCGCCGTCGCGCAACCCTCGGCTCTGGTCGGCCAGCGCGTGCCACAGCGGCACCGGGGTGCGGGTGGAGACCATCTCGACCAGTTCGGTGACCCGGTGTGCGGCCCGGGTGTCGTCGGCCGCCACCGCCGCGCGTACCAGTCGGGGGCCGAAGTGCGGCACGGGCAGGAGTGACCGGACCGACCGGTGCAGGTCGGCGACGACAGTGGTGAGCAGGCCGGCCGGCGCGCTGAGGGCGGGATCGCGCACCGCCACACAGAACGCGAACGTCCACATCGTACGGTCGGGCCATCGGTTCTCGGCGAGGCAGGCGCGGAGGATGGCGCGGGCGTCGTCGTGCTCGCCCCGGCGGTAGCGCACCTCGCCGATCACCGCTACCAACAGGGCACGCACCTCCCTGCTGAGGTCCGCAGTGCCGGAGCTGAGCGTCGTCACGGCCAGCGCGGCCGCCTCGGGCAGCTCTCCCACTGCCACCATGCGTAGGCAGTCGAGCGCGGTCAGCCCGGTGAGGGAGAGGTCGGGCGCCTGGCGTGTCGCGGCGCGCGCGTCCTGGTGCCGGCCCAGGCCGAGCTGCACGAGGATCCGTTCCGCCCGGATGGACGGGGCGTCGGCGCGTGCCGTCCAGGAATCCGGGTCGAGGGCCGCCAGCACAGCCTGGGCGCCCGGCAGATCACCGTGCGCGAGCGAGCGGGCGGCCCGGCCGAGCGCGAGCTGGCGAGCGGACGCCTGATCACCCGACGCGGCGTGCGCCGTGCCCGCGTCGCGCAGCAGGGCATCGGTGTCCGGATGTCCCGTGCGGGCCGCGATCGTGGCGATCAGGGCGAGCAGGGTGCCGCGGCTGCGGGCGTCCAGTCGGAGGTTCAACGCCTCCCGCAGGCCGGCGAGGGCGATGGTCGGCTGCTCCAGTGCCACGATCTGCGCCACCCGCCCAAGCAGGTGGGCGCGGTGGCGCTCGCCGTCGCGACTCGTGGCGATCTCCGCCGCCAGGACGTGCAGCGCCTCCATCCCGCGTCCGGCCAGCCGGAGCTGATCCGCCGTGGCGAAAAGCCGATGCCGTCGTTGCTCGGCGTCGCTGGTGATGTCGTCGGCCGGGAGCGTTCCGGCGTTGAAGGGTGATTCGGACAATGGCGTTCTCCCCGGTTGTTACCAGGCGTGTCGAAAGGCCGTCCTGCGACCGAGCCTAGCCATGGTGGCAGGTACGGGCGAGCAGATCGACGAACCGGCGGGATTGCGCCGAATGGCCCCCGCCGTCCGGGATTTGACCTGCGGTAATGGCGCGATCACGTGATGCGACGGGCGGCGTTCGGCGCCGATCATCGAATCATGGCCCAGCTCACCGAACTTCCCGGTCTGCATCGGCTCCGGGTCGTACTGCTGATGTTCGTCCTCTACGCCGGCACCGGGGCGGGTGGTCATGCTCCGGCGTGGACCCGCCTGGTGCTGATGGCGACCGCCGCGGCGATTCCGGTCGCGATCGCGGTCCAGTACGGCTGGCCCGGACTGCGCGCGCTGCTGGGGATCTCGTCCCGGCTACGGCTGCGGGGCGGGGCCGTTTCCGCGCCCCACCCGATCCAACCCGAGTGAGGAGACAGCGATCATGGCGAACAGCGATCCCGAGCCGCGGCGCGGCGACCAGGGCGCCCCGCCCTTCGCAGGCCGCAACGTGGAGGTCGAGCGGCAGAACCCGGATCTCCTGGTTCCACCAACGACCGACAGCCGGCTGGTGCCCAACCTCAAGTTCTCGTTCTCGCAGGCGCACACCCGTGTGGAGAAGGGTGGCTGGACCCGCGAGGTCACCAACCGAGACCTCCCGATCGCCAGCCAGTTGTCCGGCGTCCAATTCGGTCTCGAGCCGGGCGCGTACCGGGAAATCCACTGGCACCAGCAGTCGGAGTGGGCGTACATGCTCAGCGGCAGCTGCCGGATCAGCGCCGTCGACCACGAGGGCCGCAACTTCATCGAGGACGTGAAGGCGGGCGATCTGTGGTTCTTTCCGCAGGGCGTGCCGCACAACATCCAGGCGTTGGAAGACGGCGCGCAGTTCCTGCTGGTCTTCGACGACGGCGCGTTCTCGGAGAACAACACGTTCCTCCTCAGCGACTTCTTCGCCCACACCCCTCGACACGTCCTGGCCAAGAACTTCGGCTGGACGCTGGAACAGATGGAGAACCTGCCCGAACGGGAGAAGTACATCTTCCAGGGCGACGTCCCACCGCCCCTGCAGCAGGATCGGGTGGTCAGCCCGACCGGTGACATCCCACGAAGCTTCAAGCACCGGATGCTCGCGCAGACCCCGCAGCGATTCCGCGGCGGAACGGTCCGGATCACCGACTCGACCAACTTCGCCGCCTCCGTGACCACCGCCGCGGCCCTGGTCGAGGTCGAGCCGGGAGGGATGCGCGAACTGCACTGGCATCCCACCACCGACGAGTGGCAGTACTACATCTCCGGCACCGGGCGGATGGGCGTCTTCGCCTCCCAGGCCGCAGCCCGGACGTTCGACTTCCAGGCCGGCGACGTGGGCTACGTCCCGTTCGCGTACGGCCACTACATCGAGAACACCGGGGACGAGCCACTGGTGTTCCTGGAGATGTTCCGCCATCCCCGGTTCGAGGACATCTCGGTGATGCAGTGGATGGCCAACACGCCCCACGAGGTCATCGCCGACACGATCAACGTGCAGAAGTCGATAGTCGACAGCCTGCCGAACACCAAACAGGTAGTGATCTGAGCGAAGCGTCCGGCCGTCCGTCGGAGGACGGACGGCCGGTCCGGTGGATCAGCTCCCCGCGGGTGCCGGGGAGGTGGGGGCCGCAGCAGGTCGCCGGCGTCGAGACACCGCACCCACCACCACGTCGATGACGAGGAAAGCGAGCAGGGTGAGCCCGAACAGGGGCAGCGTCCAGCCGATCGCCACTGTCACCGGTACGCCGATCAGCAGCGCCCAGAGCGGCAGACCGCGTACGCCGCCGCGGGCCGGCGGGGTGCCGGCGATCGCACGGCGGTCGGCGCGGATGGGCCGGCGTTGCCACCACATGCGGTAGCCCCAGAAGATGACACAGAGCAGGCCGAGGGCGAGCGCGGCGAGCAGGATCTGGTTGACCAGACCGAAGAGGATCCCCATGTGGGCCTGGATGCCGAGACCGCTCAGTTTGGCCAGCAGGGGCCAGTCGGCGAAGTCGCTGCGGGCGGTGACCGTGTTGGAGGCCGGGTCGACGGCGATGCGGTCCTTCTTGACCGGCCAGGTGTTGTCGACCTGCGTGACGGTCCAGGCGGAGCCCGGCTCCGGCGCGGGGCTGATCTCGACCGGCCCGGAGAGGCCCGCGCCGCGAGCGACCGTCAGGACCCGATCGAAGGCCGCCGACTCGACGACGCCGCCCGCCCCGGCGGCGCCGTGCTCGTGGCCCCCGCCGGTCTCGGCAGGGGCGGGGGGACCGGCGGTGAGGCTGGTGGAGATCTCCGGGGTGCGGGCGCTCAGCGCGTCGAGGCCTGCGGTGAAGTTCGCGCCGGCGTAGCGGGACCAGGTCAGGCCGGTGACCGAGAGGAAGAGCAGTCCGACGGTGAGCCAGATGCCGGTGGTGGCGTGCCATCCCCGGGTACGGCGGACCCCCTTGCCGGTGGACAGGTCCGGCACGAGCAGGTGCCGAGCGGCGGCTCGGGCGGCGCCGCGTCGACGCCACCAGAGGATGACCCCGCCGAGCGCCATCACCCACAGCCAGCTCGCGGCCAGTTCGGAGTAGTTTTCGCCCACGGCGCCCAGGTGCAGGTGGCGGTGCAGGTCGTCCAGCCAGGTGGTGACCGGTGTGGACCCGAACCAGGTGGTGAGTTGCCCCTGGGACTCGCCGGTGTACGGGTTGATGTAGACGGTGTGCTGGTTCTCGCCGAGCTCGGGCAGGGAGAACACCACCTTCGTGGTCCGGTCGCCGTCACCGGGTTGCACAGTGGCGATGCTGCCGTCGGGGTGCGCGTTGCGCGCGGCCCCAATCTGCTCGGCCAGCGGCAGTTGACGCTCACCCACCTGGGCGACGGTCAGCTGGTCGCCGTAGAGGATGGTGTCGAGTTGCGGGGTGGTGGTGAAGGCCAGGCCGGTCAGTGCGGCGACCACCAGGAACGGGGCGACGAGGATGCCGGCGTAGAAGTGCAGCCGCAGCAGCAGCGCGCCGAACGCTGACGGGCGCCGGACGGGTCGGGCCGGTTTCTCGGTGGTAGTGGCGGGCTCCGCCGTCGGCGTGCCGGACAGTTCGGTGAGAGACATGGTGATCCGATCGGAAGAGTCGGGAAGTACGAAGCTGTTCCCGTACTGGTCTGGTCGCCCGGTGGGGTGTCGCGCCGGCCCTGACTGGTAGTCGGGGGAGAGCCGTCGGCGGTTCCCGAAGATCGGTCGGCGCGGAGGCACTGGCGAATCAGGACGATCATGACGACGACGGCGGGCAGCTCGCCGAACGCCCAGGCGATGCCGGCGCCGAGCTTCTGATCGGCCAGCAGCGACGACGCCCAGCTCGGGTGCACGGCGAGGTACCAGTCGGGGGCGATGACTGTGGTCGTCTGCATGAGGACCAGGCCGAAGAAGCCGTGCGCCATCATCGACGCCAGGTGGATGATCACCAGCAGGGGATGGGGGAGGCGTCGGCGGCCCGGGTCGACCCCGATGAGCACCCAGAACAGCAGATAGCCGGCGACCACGAAGTAAGTGAGCATCGCGAGGTGACCGAGGTGGGAGCGCATCAGCACACCGAGCAGGTCGCTGAAGTACAGGCCGAACAGGCTGGCGGTGTAGATGCCCAGCGCGACGAGCGGATGGGTGAGCAGTTTCGTGAGCCGGCTGTGCACCGCGATCAGCAGCCACTCCCGGGCACCGCGTACCCCCGGGTCGGTTGGTCGACGCAGGGTGCGGAGGGCGAGGGTGATCGGCGCGCCGCCGACCAGCAGGATCGGCACCAGCATCGACAGCGCCATGTGCTGGGCCATGTGCGCGCTGAACAGCACGTACGCGTAGCGGGCGACACTGAGGTTGGTGGTCGCGGCGAGCAGCAGCAGCCCGCCCACCCAACTTGCCGTCCGGGCGAGAGGCCAGGGGTGCCCTCCGATGTGCATCCGTCGCACGCCGGCCAGGTAAGCGCCGATGCCGAGAGCGCAGAGGGTCAGGAAGAACATGTCCGGCAGCGGCTGTCCGAGCAGGTTGCCAGCGGTGGGTGCGGTGGGCATCGGGAAGCCGAGCAGTTCGGTGATCGGGTCGGCGTCGGTGCCGGCTTCGGCGACCGGAGTGGGGCTGCGGGAGAGCGCCACGGCCAGCCCCACCGTGGCGGCGAACACGATCAGTTCACCGGCGGCGAGTCGGCCGAACGCCCATCGCCGTCCAGCGCGCAACGCCGGCAGGGTGCGGGAGCGGTGTACCGCGCCGAGCGTGCCGAGGATCAGCAGGGCGGCGAGCTTGCCGAGCACCAACCAGCCGTAGCGGGAGTGCCAGAGTTGGTCGACCGGACCGAGGCGAACCGCGGCGTTGGCTGCCCCGCTGACAGTCACGGCGACGAAGCAGCCCAGGGCGAGGCGGCTGTACCGGGCGGCGGCGTCGGCCAGCAGCCGACTGCGTCGTACCACCAGCAGGGCGATGAGGGCGCCGATCCACACCGCGGCGGCGAGGATGTGCAGGGCCAGACTGGTGACGGCGATCTGGTGGTTACCGGCCCCGGCGGAGTGCCCGGTGAAGGCCGGGGGCAGCACCGCCACCAGGGCCAGGACCGCGACGGTAGCGGCGAGCCCACGGGACACCCCGAATCTGGCCAGCAGCGCCACGACCACTGCCAGTGTGGCCTGGAGTGTGAGCGACTGGCCTTGCGAGATGGTGGTGGCGAAACTGACGACGGTCGCGGGCCCGAGTGTCGTCAGTGGTTGGCCGAGCAGGTCCGAGGCGGTCAGTGCCAGCAGGGACAGCGCCGCCGCCGACCAACCGAGCGCGGCGACACCGGCCCGCCGCAGCAGCAGGTAGCCGTGCGGCGAGACGCTGCGTCCGTCGCCGGGCAGCAGGAACGCGGCGGTCACCAGCATGCCGACGGTGACGGTGGCCAGACCGTCGGACAGCAGCCGGAACACGGGTAGTGCCCTGGTCGTGATCGGTCCCGCGTCGGGGAGGCCCGGGATCGCGGACGTGAGCGCACCCCCGACCCGGAGGCCGAGCACCAACAGTGTGACCGCCGACGCGACGGCGACGACAGTGACCAACCAGCCGGAGCCCGGAGAACCCTTGTCTCGGACGCGGACGGGGCTGGACCGGTCGGGGTTACCGCGACGGTGCGGGCACCGCTCGGATCGTCATTGGTGGACTGCCGTGGTTCTGTGTCGGACACGTGATGACCTTGCTTGGTGAGGTGATGGGGCGAGCCGACCGCACGAGGAAGGGTCGGATCAGCGCCGGGCCGCCCGCCGCCACAGCAGCCCAGCCGTCGCCAGGACGAGAAGGGCCAGCGCGGCAGCCGCGACGAGTACGCCGGCGCTCGGACCGCCGCCGGACTCCCCGGCGGCGGCGGACGGGGCGGGTACCGACGCGCTGACGTTGGCAACCGGCGCGGCACTGGACGTCGGATCGGCCACAGTGAACGGGTAGGACCCCTGCACCGGGTGCCCGTCGACGGAGACGACCCGGTAGGCGACCGTGTAGGTCCCGTTCGGCAGGGTGTCGGTCACCTGGACCGTGCTCTTCGCGCCGGTGACCACCGGCTCGCCGATAGGAAGCTTCCGCTTGCCGGCGTCGGTGAGCACGATGGTGGTGAACGCCGGGTCGAGTCGCTGCATGAATTCGAGCGTGACCTCGGTCGGCGCGCTCTGCACCGTCGCGTCCCGGGCGGGCGTGGCCGTCTTGAGCGAGTTGTGCGCCCAGGCCGGGCTGGCCGGGATGAGCACCGCCACGAGGACGGCGAGCACCGCCGCGCCCAGCCGGACGGCGGTGGGGCGGGACGACGGTACGGTCATGACGGTGGGCATGGTCATCCGAGCACCTGCTCGCCGATCCACCCGCCCGGTTGACATCCGGGCGGGATGGCGAAGACAGCGGACCCGATCGGCGTGGTCCACTCGTTGAGCAGGTCCCGATCGGCCAGCCGGCGCTGGATGGGCAGGAACTGTCGGGCGATGTCGGCCTGGTACGACGTGAAGATCAGGCCGCTGTCCGCGTGGCCCTCCGCCGTCGGCACCCCGTCGTAGTTGTAGGGCCGGCGCAGGATCTTCAGCCGGTCGTCGGTGACGTGAGCGCGGGTCATGTGCGAGAAGTCGGGGATGACGGTGAGGCCGTCGGCGTCGGTGGCGGCGAAGTCGGGTTCGTCGTGTTCGGCGGTGCCGGTGAGTGGGGCGCCGGTGTCGAGCCGTCGCCCGACAGCGAGTTCGCGGTCGGTCCGGCCGAGCAGGTCCCACGTTTCCATGTTCATGCTGATCCGCCGGAGGACCACTGTCGTGCTGTCACGCAGCCACGCCGGGCCGTCCGGGACCCAGAGGGCGGTGTCCATGGGCGTGCCGGGTCGAGGGTTGGCGGTGCCGTCGAGCTGACCGAACAGGTTGCGTTGGGTGTGGCCGCCCGGCTCGACACCGGGGCTGCGCCGGAAGCCCTGCTGGACCCACCGCACAGTGGCGAACGGTCGGCTGTCCTTGATCAGGACCCGCTGGGCGTGGGCGACGGAGATCGCGTCGTCAGCGCAGATCTGCAGCAGCAGGTCGCCGCCGGACCAGGCCGGCTGAAGCCGGTCGATGCGGAACGACGGCAGTTCGGTGACCGATGCCGGCCGGCGGTCGTCGACGGCGGCCGCCCGGTAGAGGCCCGGCCCGAAGCCGAAGGTCACTGTCAACCGTGCCGGCAGCAGCCCGAGTTCGGCCTCGGTGTCGGCCAGCGCGGGTCGGCCCTGGGTGAGCCGCGCGGCGTCGTCGGTGAGCAACCGCAACATCCGGCCCAGCGCGGCCCGGTCGACGCCGGCCCGCACTGTGAGCGCCACGAACGACGCGTGCGCCTGCGGTTCGGTGGCCACCCCGGCCTGCCGGGCGCCGTGGAACGGCTCGACCAGCCCTCCGACGGTCGCCACGGGCGTCGTGTCGGCGGCGGTCGCCGTCGGCGGCGCGGTTCTCCCCGCGCGGGTGCCGGCGATCGCGGCACCACCGGCCAGGGCTCCGCCAGCGGCCAGTGCTCCGCCGGTGAGCAGGCCGCGCCTGCTCACCGGCCGGACCTGTGGTGTCCGCGTCACGATGCCGGGCTCATGCTCATCTCCGGCGTGGCGCTCATGCTGGGCATCGGCTCGCCGTGCCCGGGGGCGTAGCTCTCCTGCGCGCCGGTGAACGGCTTGGCCATGGCGCGGAACTGCTGGGTCTTGCCGTCGGCGAAGGTCAGGGTGACTGTCAACTCGTCGCCGGCCTGAACGGGCTTGGTGAGGTTCATCAGCATGAGGTGGTCGCCCCCGGGCTCCAAGGCGTGCGTGCTCTTGGCCTTGATCACGATGCCGCCCTGCTTCTGCCGCATCACCATCTTGCCGTCCTTCATCGCCATCTCGTGCAGCTCCATCGGCGACAGCGAGGTCGTGGCACTCGTCACCGTGACATCGGTGTCGCCGTCGTTGACCAGGGTCCCGAAGGCCGCCGTCATGCCCTTGTCGGCGGCCTTCACCCACGGGTCACGAATGCCGAGCACACCAGCGTCCGGGTTGGCCGAGGCCGACGCGGGCGGGCTCGCCTGCGCTGTCGACGGAGAGTCGGACGAGCCGCAACCGGCGACGCCCACCGTCAGGATCGCGGCGGCGAGGATGGCGGCCGAGCGGCGGCGTGAAGCGTTCGGGCTGGTGGTGCGCATGTGTTCTTCCTCCGATGGTTGCTGCTGGGAGGTTGGTCGGCCGCAGCTCGGAGAAAGTTCCGGACTCAGGGAACGTTGATCGTGAACTCCCCGGTGTGCACAGTGCCGGCGACCTGGAAGTCGAAGAAGGCCCGGTACCGGCCTGAACTCGGCGCGGTCAGCCAGAACTTGACGGTCCCGTCGACCAGTTCCTGCTCGGGGTGGACGTGCACGTAGCCGAGGTCGCCCTCACGGACGACGACCAGGTGCCCGTACGAGCCCAGGTACCGCTCCAACTGCGCCGGTACGGTCGGGTCGGCGCTGACCTGGAAGTGCATCGGCGCCGTCACCCCCACCGTCGGGGCGCCGGTCATCGACACCGTGTACGGGCCAGCCGTCGCCTGTGCCGCCGCGGGCGGCAGCACGGTCGGGTTGTGCGCGCCGGGCACCGTGTGGTCGACGCCGAGCACGAGGGGCTGCTGCTTGCCGTCGGCCGCGGTGACGGAGAAGTCGGCGTAGACGCGGTAGCCCCCGGGCCGGGCCAGCGTCAGGGGGACGCTCCAGGTGCCGTCGGGTGCCATCGTCGGGTGCAGGTGCTGGTAGCCGGACAGGTCGCGGCCGACCACGATCAGGTGCAATGGCTTGTCGTGGACGACAGCGAAGGTCGTTGCCGGCTGCCTGTCGGTCCCGACGATGCGGAACCGGTAGTCGGCGCGTACACCAGGGGGTTGGGACCGCTCCAGCGGTTGCAGGGTGTACCCACCGGCGCTGACCGTCGTGCCGGTCGCCAGCGTCGCGCCTGTCGCGTCGTCACCCCGATGCGTGTGCGGCCCGGTGCCCGCCGGGTGTTGGTGCCCGTCGGTCGCGGAGCCCACCTGTCCCGAGGCGGGCGATCCGCCGGCTGACGGTCGTGCGTTGCTGGTCGCCGGACTCTCGTCGGCGGTGCCGATACGGGCCAACCCGAACCCGGCCAACAGGGCCGCCACCAGGCCACCGACGAACAGCGCCAGGTGGGTGTTGCTCAACCGGGACCCAGGCGTCGCGGCGGCGAGGTCCGTGTCGGGCCGTGGTCCGGTGTCGACTGTCAGCTCGTCGTCCGTGCTGGCGAGGGCCGTGGTCACCTGATCGGTAGGCATCGGATCGACCGCAACGCCCGTGCGGGCCGTGACGACCGTGGTGCCCTTGCGCGCCGCCGGCACTGTGGCGGGCCGCCGTTTGTCGCTCGCGGTACGCGCGACGACGCCGGTCGCCGCACCGGCCTTGCCCCCGACGGTCTTGCCAGCGGCGGTCTTGCCGCCGACGGTCTTGCCCACGATGGTCTTGCCCCCGGCGGTTTTGTCCCCGGCGGCCTTGCCGCCGACGGTAGTGCCAGTGCCGGCCCTGTTCGTGGTACGGGCGCCACCGCCGCGTCGACCGGAGGTCGCCGCCGAGGCACGGCCCCGGCCGGTGGGTGTGCCGGCGGATCGGCGACGCCAGACGACGAACCCGACCGCCGCCCCGACCGCCGCGACTGCCGCCGCCCAGCCGGCCCAGGCCGGTGCCCCGGGACCGCTCTCCTCGGTCGACCCGGTTGACGGGGCCGCCGCGGCCGGCGGGGTCGACGGATCGTCGGCGGTGGTCGGCACCGCCGAGGCCTGCCCGGACGAGTTGTGCTGCTCGGTGGCGGTCACCAGCGCCGGGTCCGGTTGGGTCGACGGCGGGCTCCACCCCTTCGGCGCTGCCGTCACCCGACCGTCGTAGCGGAAGGTCAGGGTGCCCCGCACGGTGTCGCCGTCCGAGGCGACCGACAGGTAGCTCACCGAGTACTGGCCCTTGGCGGGCAGGTGGGCGACGGACACCACCGCGGGGAACCCCGTCGTGTACTCCCGTGGCTCGAACTGACCGTTGACCAGGAAGTACTCCCGTACCGGCTTGTCCAGTGGCTTCGGCTCCCCATACGACCAGCCGTTATCGACACGGACGCCGCCCGGGGCGGTGATCGTGAAGAACGCATTGGCGGCGGCCTTCTCGGTGAAGTACAGCCGCACCTCCGTCAACGGCTCGCGCACTGCGGCGCCGCTCGCCGGTGTGGACATGGCGAGGGTCCCGTGCGCGGCGGCGGGTTGGGCGGACGCGAGGAGGGCGACCGCCGAGGCGAGGAGGAACGCGAGGAGGCCCGAGACCACCCGCCCGCAAGTCTGGGGGAGACGACGCATCTGGATATCCTCACCCTCGCGAGACTTTTTTCAATAGCTGGCGATCTTCTTCCTCAGACGACAAAAGTTGACGATCAGGCCATCCGTCGCGGCGGCGGGACGCCCCGGGTGGACACATTCCCTGGCCAGCTATGCTGCCGACGGCGCTGGTTCGCCCCGTCGTGACCGGCGGGGCGTCGTAAGAGGGAACCCGGTGAAAATCCGGGGCTGCCCCGCAGCGGTGAGTGGGAACGACCGCCGTCATCAGCACTGGGCCAACGGCCTGGGAAGCGACGGCCAGTAGGGGACCGGCGCGACCGGTCAGGCCCGCGAGTCCGAAGACCTGCCGGCGCCGCGTACACAACCGTGTGCGCTGCCGTCGGCCTCGCGGGTGGGCTGAGCGGGTGACGGGCCGTGCGCGTGGTGCGCGGCCAGGTCCTCGTCAGCGTGTGTCCGCGACCCGGCGGTGTGGTTTCCCGAGGGACGGACTACCGCTGTGCATGACACCACCACCATCGCCGGCCGAGCGCCGTCGGCGTCGCACCTGACCCTTTCGCAGATCATGGACCAGCACCACACCAACCTGATGGGTACGGTGCACGGCGGCCGGATCCTCAACCTCATCGACTCCGTCGCCGGTGTGGTCGCCGCCCGGCACTCCGACGGACCGGCGGTGACCGCCGCCATCGACGAGACGGCGTTTCTCCGCGCGGTGCGGGTCGGCGACGTCGTGCACGTCGACGCCCGGATCACCTGGGCCGGCCGCAGCTCCATGGAGGTGGCCGTCAAGGTGACCGCCGACCGGTGGGACCGGGCGGTGCCGCCCACCGACGTGGCCACCGCCCACCTGGTCATGGTCGCCATCGACGACGACGGTCAGCCTCGGACGGTGCCGCCGCTGCTACCGGAGACCGACGGGGACCGGCGTCGGTACCGGGAGGCGGAGATCCGCCGGAAGCACCGACTGGCGCTGCGACGCGCGTTGCTCGACGGTGCCGAAGACGACTGACCAGCGCTCGGGCCCGCCCGTGGCGGCGCTGGCGCGGTCCGAGGAACCCGCCCCGCCGCCTATCCGGTCGGATAGCGTCCACGTGAAGCCTCGATCACGGAGAGTGTGGATGGTTATGCGCGCTGCGGTGTTGCGGGAGTTCGACGTTCCGCTGACGGTCGAGGAGATCGATCAACCCACCCCCGAGCGCGGGCAGGTGCTGGTGCGGATCGTCGCCAGCGGGGTCAACCCGCTCGACACGAAGATCCAGGCTGGAAAGGCCGCGCACGCGCGTGTCGAGCTGCCTGCGGTGCTCGGCCTGGACCTCGCCGGTGTCGTCGCGGCGGTCGGCGCGGACGTGACCGGCTTCGCGCCGGGAGACGAGGTGTACGGGCTGTGCGGGGGCGTCGGCGACCTTCAGGGCTCGCTGGCCGAGTACGCCGCAGTGGACGCCCGGCTGCTTGCCCACAAGCCGAAGGCACTCTCGATGCGGGAGGCCGCCGCGCTGCCCCTGGCGGCGATCACCTCCTGGGAGGGGCTCGTCGACCGGGCTGGGGTCCACGCCGGCCAGAAGGTGCTGGTGCACGGCGGCGCCGGCGGGGTCGGATACGTGGGTGTGCAACTCGCCCAGGCGCGCGGCGCCGAGGCGTACGCCACGGGCGGGCCGGCGAGCATGCGGGTGATCGAGAGCCTGGGCGCGGTGCCGATCGACTACACGACGAGCAAGGTCGAGGAGTACGTCGAGAGGTACACCGGCGGCGAGGGGTTCGACATCGTCGTGGACAACGTCGGCGGCGCGACGCTCGACGCGTCGTTCGCGGCGGTACGCACCTATCACGGGCACGTCGTCAGCGCGCTGGGCTGGGGCTCGCACTCGCTCGCCCCGCTGTCGTTCCGAGGCGCGACCTACTCCGGGGTGTTCACCCTCTTGCCGATGCTCACCGGCCGGGGCCGCGAACACCACGGCGACATCCTGCGCGAGATCGCGGCGCTGGCCGATGCCGGCGCGTTGCGCCCGCGACTGGATCCGCGAGCGTTCACGCTCGACACGGTCATGGACGCCCACGACCTGGTTGCCGGCGGCACCGCCGAGGGCAAGGTCGTCGTGGACGTCGCCGGTTGAGCCGAGCCGTTCGTTCCCGCGGAGTGCTCTGTGGTTCTGCGCAGCGGTCGACAAGGTTCTAGGTGGCCTTGCAGGGGAGTGTGCGCAGGTCAAGGCGGTGAGCTGTTGGTGGGCCTGGCCCCGCAACTGGGAGCAGATTGGGTGCAGGTTGGCGAAGTGGTCAGGCGTGTTGTTTCGGGATGGCTGGCGCCGGCCCCAAACAGGGTCGTAAGGAACCACCCGCGGCGGTGCAGGAACGAACTCTTGCTCTAACCCATCAGGCCGATGGTTGCGATGACCACATCTCGTTCAGCCGGTAGGTGAGGAACCTGCCACCGTCGGAACGTTTGCCCAGACGGGAACAAGGTCGTTCGCCCGGTAGGGCGCTCCACCTTGTCCCCGTCCTGGGGAGGCTGGACGGTCTACGACTGCCCAACGAGGAGGTCCGCTTGAGTCCGCAGGGACTTGAGCCGCAGGCACTGGAGCCTTGCTCTAGCCGAGCGAGAGGAGCCCTTCCGTCCGCGCGAATCATCCTCTGAGCTTCGCTAGCCTCTGCACGTGATCTCCTACCGCGCTACCGCCCCCGCGGACCTCGACCGCGTGACGCCGTGGATCGTGACCGAGCCCGTTGGGTGGATCCCCGCCGACCGTTACCTGGCTGAACTGGCCGAGGACATGTACCGGCCGGAATGGACATGGATCGCCGAGCACGACGGCCAGGTCGTGGGACGGGCATTGTGGTGGGGGCCGAAGGGGAGCCCGCATCCGGTCGCGCTCGACTGCCTCGACGTGGATCCAGCCCTGGGCGACCGTGCCGCCGTCGCCGCCGAGCTGATCAAGGCCGCGCTGGCCGGGATCCCGGAGCCGGTGGAGTACAGCATCGAGGTCACCGGCGGCTGGCGTGACGATCCGGCCACCTTGGCGGCCGTGGAGTGGCGGCGGGCGGCGGCGCACGCGGCGGGCCTCACCCGCGAGGTGGAGCGGCTGCAGTTCGAGTGGGCGCCCGCTGACGGGGTGCCCCCCGCGGGCGGCAGGCTGCGGTTCACCGAGGCCTCCGACGAGGAGTTCCTCGCGGTGTTCAGGAGAATCGCCGAGGGCAGCCTGGATGCCCAGACCCGTGCGAACCTGGCCGCCAAGGGCGTGGACGCGACCGCCCGCGAAGATATGGACTTCTATCTCAGGGCGCCCGGCAAGCGGGAGTGGTGGCGGATCGCCTACACGCGCGAGGGCGAGGTGGCGGGCATGGCGATTCCCTCCGCGACCCCGTACAACGTCAACGTCGGCTATCTCGGGGTGGTGCCGGAGTTCCGCGGGCGCGGCTACGTGGACGAGGTGCTCGCCGAGATCACGCGCCTTCACGCGACCAACGGCGAGTCGCGCATCACCGCCACCACCGACATGGGCAACGCGCCTATGGCGGCCGCTTTCGGTCGCGCCGGCTACCGCAACACGGAGTTCCGGATCAACCTTTCCAACGACGTCCAGCCATAGACGAGGAAAGGTCGGTGCCGACATTGCAACGCACGAGCTCGGACCGCCTCGCCGAAGCTACGGATCAGAAGGTGCGGGCTCGTCGTCAAGCGGGCTGGACTACCGCGCAGCCGGAGTGCGTGCCGGCGGCTCGTTGGATGAGCATCCCTCAAGACATCCGGATCTGCCCGGCGACTCGCGGAGACGGTAGGGCGACTTCCGTACATGTCAATGATGATGCATTCGATCGAAGGTGAAACCGTACTGGAATTCGCAAGGTTTCAGATATTCCTATAAAGCTTGGTCTGAATGCCTGTGTCAGAGATGCCCTCCAAAGGCACGACGACGTCGGCAAAGAAGGATTGATCGCCTAGCCCTGTCACTAAGTATGCGTAGAAGGCTCGTCTGTGCGTCCAGACGACGGCGCGGTCGAGGAGCAACAGCCCTTCAGCCGCCGGTGCGGCGAAGCCTCGCTCGCCGGACGTGGCGACGATGGCGGCGACAACGGCCGTCGCGATGACCTTGTCGGGCTCTGCGAGATCGTGAGAGGCGCGAAACGATGGAGTCGCTGTGCGTACGGACGTCTGGAACCTACGCAACACCCCGGCTACCTTCTCGTAGGGCACGTTCGCCCCGTTGCCCTCGGCAAGCAGGCCTGACGAGGTCACCAGTACGAAGTCGAGGACCTGGCCCCTGGGCGTCGGATAGGTGTAGGGGGTGCTGTCGCCGGCCATCCAGACGATGCTCGGCTGTTTGACCGGCTCGCGCAGTCCCTCAGCACGGCGAGATTGTCCGAGCGCCCGCTCGAGGTCGCCCTCGGCGCCTTCGCCCCTGAACATCGATGAAAGGTATCCGATCGCTTGCATCAGGAGTCCGCAGGGGTTCCGTCATCTGAGACATCGACCCCACGGGCAACGGCCCTCACCAGCCCCTTCAGGCTGGTGACCTCTTCGGCGGACCCGAAGGAGTTGGCGTCGGCGTTCTCTGTAGAAGCGAGGGCGGTGTCCGCCTATGAACGGTCTACCGGAAGTCGGTCGCGTGGTCGGTGGCCCATTGCGCGAATGTCCGCGCGGGTCGGCCGGTCAGACGCGGGACGATGTCTGCCCACTCCTGGTTCGTCCGGGCGGGGGCACGCGCGGATTCCGCCCACATGGCGAAGATCCAGTCGACGAACGCCTCCGGATAGCCGTTGCTGATCCACTCGGCTCGGGCGTGGGCCGGATCGAGTTCGTCGAATCGCACCGTGGCACCGATCGCAGTGCCGATCGCGTCGACCTGCGAGACGGTGGTGAGCGCCTCGGGGCCGGCAAAGGTGTAGGTCCGGCCGGTGTGGCCGTCCTCGACGAGCACCCTCGCGGCGACCGCGGCGATGTCCGCCTCATGGGTGGGCTGGGTCACCGCAGCCCCGTACGGCCGGCGGACCACCCGACCTTCCTTGATGGTTGGAGCCCAGTCCAGCCAGTTCGCGGCGAGCTCTCCAGGTCGCACATGCGTCCACTCCAGACCGGAATCCTCGACCGCACGCTCGACCGCCAGGTATCCGTCCTCACTGTCATCGGTGTCGGCCAGCGCCCCGGACAGCACGACGATGCGCCGCACGCTGGCCCGCTTCGCAGCAGCAACAACATCACGCGCTGTCCGTCCGACCGGGAACAGGTACATCCGCTCCACGCCGTTCAACGACGGCTCCAGGGACGGCGGGTCCGTCAGATCGCCGCCGACGACCTCCACCCCGTCCGGAAGGCTCGACGCCGACGGCGTCCGCGTCAGTGCGCGGACCCGATGACCGGTCTTCACCAGTT
Organism: Micromonospora sp. NBC_00821; assembly: GCF_036347035.1. Classification (NCBI taxonomy): domain Bacteria; kingdom Bacillati; phylum Actinomycetota; class Actinomycetes; order Micromonosporales; family Micromonosporaceae; genus Micromonospora; species Micromonospora sp. NBC_00821. The sequence continues at coordinate 4,559,400 of NZ_CP108880.1, read as the reverse complement.
CGGCGACGACGTGTCGGCCCACCATGCCGGTGGCACCCGTGACCAGAATCGTCATCGTGTCACCTCCGGCCGGAAGTCGGCGGCGTGATCGTTGGCCCACCGGGCGAACGTGCGCGGTGGTCGCTCCGTCACCCGCAGGTAGGTGTCCGTCGGCGGCAACGCTCCCGTCCCGTCGACCGCGTCGGCGAGCAGCGCAATCATCCAGTCGACGGTCTCCTCATCGAAGCCGTCGCGCAGCCATTGCCTGCGCGCCTCGGCCGGATCGAGCTCCTCGAATCGCACCTGCACGCCGATGGCGGCGCCGATCGCGGTGACCTGCTCCGCCTGCGAGACCTTCACCGGGCCGGTGACGGTGTACGCGGCACCGACATGGTCGTCGGTCAGCAAGGCCGCGACCGCCACATCGGCGACGTCGGCCTCGTGGACCACCGGATAGCCAGCGGACGCGTACGGCCCGCGCACCACCCGTCCGGCCCGGATCTGGTCGGCCCACTGCAGAGCGTTGGCGGCCAACAGGCCCGGCCGCACATGGGTCCATTCAGCGCCGGAGGCCTCCACCAGCAGTTCCAACCCGCGGTGCGCTTCCCGCTCTTCGGTCAGGTGCCGGCCGAGGGCGCCGTCGCCTCCGGTTCCGGCCGGGAACCCGGCCGCCGCTGCGGAGTGCACGACGAACCGGGTGACGCCGGCCTTGACCGCCTCATCGACGAACCCATGGTCGGGCGCGGCGTACACGAAGGGGAACAGGTACACCGACTGCACTCCGTCCAGCGCCGCCGGCCAGGTGTCGGGACGTTCGAAGTCTCCCTGGACTACCTCGGCGCTGTCCGGCAGCCGGCTTGTCTGCGGCCGGCGGGTCATCGCCCGCACCGGTTGCCCGGCCCGGACCAGTTGGGCCACCACCTGGCGACCCACGTTTCCGGTCGCTCCGGTTACTAGGATTGTCACGTTGCTCCTTCTCGAATACCTGGAGTGGGGCAATAGACCGCCGCCGCGAATCCACGGCCAATGGCGCGGCGGCGGTCACCACGCAGGCTAGGCGGAGATTTCAAAAGTCGCACATCGTACATATGTACGACATGCACGGCCACCGCACCCGGTTGCGTCGGTCTTCCGGCTGGCGCGGGTACCCCTACGCACGGCGTTGCTCAGCCGGTGCCCTGCACAAGCAACGCGACGTCTGGAGGGCGGCGGCAGTAGCGGCCGAAGGCTGGCCATCGTCCGTTAGGCGGCGCTGTCCTGGCGTCGTGGCGTCTTCGGTCTCGCCCGGAAGTGGACCTGCTCACCCTGCTGGCCGAACAGGCTGAGGAACTCGGCCCCTGCACCCTCGAGCGTCCCGAACCAGTGGGGAGTACGGGTGTCGAACTCGGCGGCCTCGCCGGGAAGGAGGACGAGGTCGTGACTGCCGAGCATGAGGCGTAAGCGCCCGTTAAGGACGTAGAGCCACTCGTAACCCTCATGCGTGCGGAGGTCCGGCGTGTCCGATCCGCCTGCCCCGAGGACAATCTTGAACGCCTGGATGCCACCCGGCCGGCGTGTGAGCGGGAGCAGGGTCGCCCCGTCGCGCCTGACCGGACGCAGGTTGATCCGCGGGTCGCCGCTCGCGGGGGCATTGACGAGGTCGTCCAACGTGACTTGGTAGATCTTCGCGAGCGGGAGCAGCAGTTCGAGGCTGGCACGTCGTTGGCCCGATTCCAGCCGCGACAGGGTGCTCTTCGAGATGCCGGTTCTCTCGGCCACGTCGGTGAGGGTGAGGCGGTGGCTGCGCCGCAGCTGTTGCAGCCGGGGGCCGGCGGCGGCGATGGCCTCTTCCATGTCATCGGACATCCCCCGATGTTGCCATAACTGGGAAGGAAGTTGTCGCTCTGCCGGTCGCGGCGCACTGTCGTGCCCGGAGGTGATCGCCGTGAAGAAGCACGGAGAACGGGCCGCGCGAGCGGTTGATGTAGTGATCATCGGTGGTGGTGCCGCCGGCCTGAGCGGAGCGTTGATTCTCGCCCGCTCCCTGCGCTCGGTTGTCGTCATCGACGCAGGTCAGCCGCGCAACGCCCCTGCGGCCGGAGTGCACGGACTGCTCGCCAGGGAGGGCACCGCGCCCGGCGAGTTGCTGGCGGCGGGCCGCGACGAGGTCCGCGGCTACGGCGGGGAGATTCTCACCGGAGAGGTCAGTGGCGCCCGTCGTGACGACGACAGGTTCGCCGTCACCCTCGCCGACGGAACGCAGTTGCATGCCCGTCGTCTGCTGGTCGCGACCGGCCTGGTCGACGTGCTGCCCGACGTGGCCGGGCTGGCACCCCAATGGGGACACGACGTCGTGCACTGCCCCTATTGCCACGGCTACGAGGTACGCGGACGGGCCATCGGAATCCTGGCCACCGGCGCGCCGTCGGTGCACCACGCCCTGTTGTTCCGCCAGCTCAGCGACAACCTGGTCTACTTCACCCACCGCAGCGAACTCACCGAGGAGCAGCAGGAGCAGTTCGCTGCCCTCGGCATTGACGTGGTGACCGGGGAGGTGGCGGCCGCCGAGGCCGTCGATGGGGATCTGACCGGGCTGCGGATGGCCGACGGCCGCGTGGTACCGCGAGAGGTCATCGCGGTCGCGACCCGGATGGAAGCGCGCGCCGGCTTCCTCAGCGAACTCGGACTGCACGCCGTGGAACACCCCAGCGGTATGGGGCACCATCTGCCCGCCGACCAGTTCGGCCGCAGCCCGGTGCCCGGAGTGTGGCTGGCCGGAAACGTCACCGACCTGACCGCTCAGGTCGGAGCGGCCGCGGCCGCCGGAGCGACCGCCGGTCAACACCTCAACGCCGACCTCGTCGCGGAGGACACCCGCACGGCGGTCGAGCGCCACCGCCACGTGAGCGCAGGTGCCTCGTGACCAGCACGACCCGAAGCTGACCGAAGGTCGGCACCACTGTCCGACCCGAAGCCGGGGTTGGCCCAGCGCGCGGCCGGCGGCCTCGCCGCGCCGCGCAGGGCCAATCTTCGGCGGGCACCACAAGGAAGGAACCATGGCCAACACGAACCCCACTGAGGTCGCCGAGGCGCCGCAGGTGCCGGTGACACGGCACCTTGGCTGGGCGCTCGCGCTCATCTCGGTCACCCAGCTGCTGATCGTGCTGGACGGCTCGATCGTCACCATCGCGCTGCCCTTCATCGGCGCGGACCTCGACATGTCCGGCGCCAGTCTCACCTGGCTCACCATCGGCTACGCGCTGTTCTTCGGTGGGCTGCTCCTGCTCGGTGGCCGGCTCGGTGACATGTTCGGCTATCGGCGGATGCTCGTCACCGGCATGGTGGGCTTCGCTGTCGCATCGGTGCTCGGCGGTCTCGCCGCGAACGGACCACTCCTGCTCGCCGTGCGTATCCTGCAGGGAAGTAGCGCCGCGCTCATCGCCCCCGCCGCCCTGGCCCTGGTCACCACCACCTTCCCGCTGGGTGCGGCGCGCAACCGCGCCTTCGGCGTCTACGCCGCGATGTCCGGCGCCGGCGCCGGGATCGGCCTGATCATCGGCGGCTGGCTGACCAGCATGGACAGCGTCGTGGGAATCGAGCTGGACGGCTGGCCCCTGACCTTCTTGCTGAACGTCCCGATCGCGCTGGCAATCGCCGTGTTGGCCCCGAAGCTGCTGCATGAGTCGCCCCGCCAGCGCGGGCTCGTCGACGTCCCGGGAACCGTCACCGGTTCGCTGGGCATCGTCGGTCTGGTCTACGGGCTCACCAGGCCCGGTGAGGGGCATGGCTGGGACGACCCGGCGACGATAGGGACCCTGGCCGTCAGCGTGGCCATGCTCGTCATCTTCGTGCTGATCGAGCGGCGCGCAGCCCATCCGTTGCTGCCACTGCGGATCTTCCGCAACCGGGTCCGGGCCGGTGGCTACCTGGCCCTGACGCTGGCCATGGCTTCGATGTTCGCCATGTTCTACTTCCTGACCCTGTTCGTTCAGCAGATCCTCGGCTACTCGCCGCTGCGGACCGGCATTGCCTTTCTGCCGTTCGCGCTCGGGATCGTAGTGACGGCGACCGTGGCGGGCAGGGCGATGACGCGGATCCAGCCGCGGATCATCGCCGGCATCGGCAGCCTGCTAGCTGCCTTCTCGATGGCGATGTTCTCACGGCTTTCGGTGGACGACAGCCCGGTCGCCGCGGCGCTGGCCGCCACCGGCGGCACCACGGTCGGCGGGAGTGTCAGCTACTGGGGCCAGGTGTTCCCGTACCTGATCACCATGGCCGTGGGCATGGGAATGGTGCTGGCCGGCCTCACCCCGGCCTCGCTCTACCGGTTGGCACCGCAGGACACTGGCGTAGGCTCCGGCCTGTTCAACGCCGCGCAGCAACTCGGTGGATCAGTCGGCCTCGCCGTACTCAGCAGCGTGTCCCTGTACTTCGCCGGGCAGCGCACCGAGCAGGTGCTCGGCCCGATCACCACAGCACTTCCTGGCGACCCCGACGCCGTGGGGCGGGCACTGTTGCAGGCGACCTTCACCGAAGGAGTCACCCACGCCTTCCTGGTCGGCTCGATCCTCCTGCTGATCGCGTCGCTGATCGTCTGGACGACCACCCGCGTCCAGCCGAATGACGCAGGCACCAACGACCAAGGCATGGGCTGAATCTGCACCGACGCTCCGGGAGGACCCCGGGGGCGTCGAACATCCGAGCGGATTCGGAGTGCGTATTGCCGGCTGAAGGTGCTGTGGTCACGGCTTCTGCACCTGCGTTCGAGCGCGGCGGCGTTGGCGGCGGCGTCCGGTGCCCTTCTTGTAGCGGAGCGACACTCGCGTCTGGTTCGACTGGACCCCTAGACGGGAGCGCCGTTATGGGAGCAAACGTTGAGGGCTGCTGAGGCACTACCGCCGCGCCGGATGTCTCGTGCCGATCCCGTCCGCTCACGTGGGCTTGTTCGCAGCCTGCGCGTATGGGGTGTTAGCTTACGGCTCCCTTGATCAGGAAGAGTGAGACTTAAGAATGCATGACTCCCAGGCCGCCCTCGGTCCCTCTGCTGGTTCGAGACTTCGGCGTCGGTGGATCGGCCTGGCGGCGGCGTCGGTTGTCCTGCTCGCTCTGGTGGGTGGCGCCGCGGTGTACTGGCAGCTAGCCGACCGTGGGGATGAAGACCCGGGAGTGACGGGATGCCGGTCGGCGGGGATGTTGGTTCGCGCCGAGCAGGGGGAGATAGCGCCCGCTGACGAGCTGCGGCGGATGGGTGAGCTGTTCCAACGGTCGGCTTACGAGGACCTGAAGTCTGCGGGCGTGACAGCGGTGGGAATGGTGCAGCGTGTGCAAGATCCTCGCAGTGCGGGTCCGGGAGGGGACTTCCTGCGTTCCCGGTTGGGTCAAGCCATTCCGGCGATGATCGCTGCCTGCGGGAACCACCAGGTCACCGTCAAGGCATAGCGCGGGCGTCCGCGACGCCGCTGGCGTTCGGCTGTGGCAACTCGCTATAGCTGAGTCGTTAGCTTCGCCGACCGGGACGCCCAAGATCGGACGGCCAGGGCTCGTTGTCGAGGAGGCGTTCGGCGGCGGTCGCGCTGCTTGGCCAGAGGGACGGACGTGGCCTCTCGTGCGGCGGGGGCAGGAGCCGTCGAGTCGGTATCAATTGCATGCGGTGACGGCCACGTCCCCCGCGGAGTGGTGTAGAGCCGTGAGTCTCTGCTCGCCCGTTCAGTCTCGGGGTCGAGTTGGGGTTTTGCCGGGCATGAGGTGGAGGGTGTTGGTTGCGGCGTTGGTGACTTCATGCCATCGCGGGTGGGTGAAGTAGTCGTCGTCGGGGGCGGTGGGTCCGAGTTCGTCGAGGATGGCCGTCAAGGGTTCGAGTGTTGCGCGGATCGCGTTGGCCTCGCTGGTGCTGGCGAGGATGGTGCCGATGTCGTCGCGGGGATGACGCTGGTCCCAGAAGGTGTCGTCGATGAGCCAGTGGACGGCTTCGGTCAGGCCGGGCCAGGGGATGGGCTCATGTGGGCGCAGCGCCGCGAGGATGGACAGGGCGTTGATGATGTCGGCCCTGCGGTCGGGCCAGGCGATGGTGGTCATGCTGCTGCCAGTTCGGTCGTTGCGATGGTGAGGGCGGGCGTGGCGATCAGTGCCATGGTGCCTTCGGCAAGGTAGCGGTGGTCGCCGGTCTGCCATCCGTCGTGTGTCGCACCGAAGAGGTCCCTGGTTCGGATACCAGCATCACCCACTCTCAGTTCCGCGAGTCAGAGGCCGTTTCCCGAGTTCGGGAGGCGGCCTTTCTGGTCGCGTACAGCAGTTTCTGTACGTCTTCAGGCGGCCCTGAACGGGCCGCAAGCGCCGCCGCCTCGGCACGCGTCCGTTGCTCCGCTGGCGCTCCGACTCCGGCCATGCAGAACACCCGGCGGCTGGCGCGGAGAGCGGGAAGTCCGGGGCCGCCGCTGACGGTAGCGACCCGGGGGCGAGCCGAGCCGATGCGGCGGTCAACATCGGCCAGCAGTGGCCCGCCCCGCCAGTTGACTCGGTCGTCTGCCGCTCCACCGCCAGCAGGCGCTAAGCTCGTCCGCCCTGACTCAACCGCATTCCTCAGGTTAGACGTGTGAGCCTTCCGTGGTGGCTCGGACGATCTGCACGGCGGCCTGGGCGGGAGTCAGGTTCGTAGTGTCGACGACCTCGGCCTCGGCATGTAGCCACGTGCGGGCCGCCTCGGCGTAGGGCTTGAGGTACTTGAGGCGGAACGGGGAGGGGACGGGGTGTTCCCCCTCGATACGCCCGCGGAGGGTGGCTTCGTCAGCGTGGAGAACGAAGTGCCGTACCGGGATGGCATGGTGGTCAAGGCCTGTGCTGATTTCGCGCCAGTACTGCTCGACCAGGACGGTCATGGGCATCACCAGAGTGCCGCCGGTGTAGTCGAGCACGCGGCGGGCGGTCTCGACGACGAGTTGCCGCCATGGCGGCCAGTGCTGGAAGTTGTCCGTGGCGGGTAGCCCGGGTGTGATGTCCATGAGTGTTTCGCCGACCTTCTCGGCGTCGAACACCCGTGAATCCGGTATCAGATGCTGCACGAGCGCGCTGGTCGTCGTCTTGCCCACGCCGTGGGTGCCGTTGAGCCATACGATCACGGGACACGGTAACGCGCTTGAGCAACCGGATAACGTGCACAGGACTTGTGCGCGAGACGTCAGGCATCAAGGTGGCAAGAGCCGGCAGCTCGCCTCCGCATCCCTCGGCGGAGACCCTGGAGATGGCGTCAAGATCAGGCCGCCTCCAGGCTGTCTGAGGTCAACTAGCAGTGACCACCGATGACCGTCTATGACCTCTTAAGCCCAGGTCGTAGGGCGTCTCGTCCAGTTTGATCGACTACGCCCATCACCGAGATCAATACCACGCCAAGTGATGACGCTTACTCCTGCGGCGGGTGAGTGAGCCAGGCCAGGGGGTTGCCCGCTGAGGGCGGCGTCGGCAAGGCGGTGGGCGCTGGCGGTCTTGAGTGCCGCTCGTGAGCTGTCGATCCAGCGCTGCACGGTGTCGACGCCCTGGTGGCGGTACTCGACGGCTTGGACGAGGCATTCCAGCTTGTCGGCGTCACGGGCGGCAATGTCCGGGCGGCGCGCTTGAGGACGCCAGCCTCGAAGATGACGTTCATCGCTTGAGTCGCGGCGGGATTGTCGAGAGCGAGACCGCGTCGTGCGGCCAGCAATGCCCAGATGTTGTGGATGTTGAGGTCGACGAAGGGGTGCCCTGGATCGAGGCGATGGACCAGGTGTTGCTCGCTCGCAGGCGTCGTCGGGGTGCCGCGTCCCGGGTTCGGCGGTGTCACGTTCGCTGTGTCTGAGGGTTCATCTCTGTGAGCCTTGGCGATGGGATGGTGTGACCGATGGACGAGAATGACTGGTTGGCCGCGCGCTTCGAGCAGCACCGACCCCGGCTGCGGGCGGTGGCTTATCGAATGCTCGGCTCGCTGGCTGACGCGGACGACGCTGTTCAGGATGCCTGGCTACGGCTGAGCCGGTCCGACGCGAATCAGATCGACAACCTCGGCGGATGGTTGACCACTGTCGTCGCCCGGGAGTGCCTGCACATGTTGCGCTCTCGCCGACGCCGCCGGGAGGATCCGTTCGCCACGCACCTGCCCGACCTGGTTGTCATCCCGGACGGGGACCTCGACCCCGAGCAGGAGGCGTTGCTGGCCGACTCGGTGAGCTTGGCCCTGCTCGTCGTGCTCGACCAGCTCACTCCTGCTGAGCGGTTGGCGTTCGTGCTGCACGACATGTTCGACCTGCCCTTCGAGGAGATCGCCGGCATCGCGGGCCGCACCCCGGCCGCCGCGCGACAACTCGCCAGCCGGGCACGGCGCCGGCTGCACGGTGCCGAGATCCCGTCACCCGGTCCGGATCTAGCGCGCCAGCGGCGGGTCGTCCGTGCTTTCTACGCGGCTGCGTGGACCGGTGACTTCGACGCCCTCGTGCAGGTCCTCGACCCCGACGTCGTCCTGCGCACCGACTTCGGCACTGCCAGGCCGGCGACCGTCGTTCGCGGCGCGGCGGCCGTGGCCAAGCAGGCCCGCGCCCCACGCGGTGGCCAACTGCGCCCCGCCCTGGTCAACGGCGCGATCGGAACGTTGATCACCCGCGACGGGCAGCCGTTTTCTGTCATGGCCTTCACTGTCGCGGGTGACAAGATCGTCAGGATCGACGTTGTCCGCGACCCCGACCGCGTCCACCGCCTCGCGTCCGCCCTCCTGAATCAGGCGGAGCGACCAATGGGGTGAATGCCGAGCCCCACTTCCACGAGCGGTGGGTCTGATGCCGCGTGACCGGACGGCGCAGCATCAGGCCAACGACTCGAGATATCTCTGGGTTTCCCGCTTCTTGAAGTACTGCGCCCAGCCCGCCGGCTGCGCGTTGAACCCCGGTTCGCGGGCGGTGTGGTCGGCACCGTGCTCGACCAGCAGGCGCGCGATCGACAGCTCACCCGCTGCCGCCGCATGGTGCAAGGCGGTGGCGCCGACGGCGGTGACACCGTTGACGCCGAAGCCAAGATCGATGAGCAGCCGGACCGTTGGCCAGTTGCGCGCCTCGGCCATCCGCGTAACCAGGTCTGCATGCCGATCGCACAGCCCAGGGTCGGCGGACAGCATCGACCGCATCGTCGCTTCGTCGGCGGCCTCGGCGGCTTCTTCAAACTGCACTGTGTCCTCCTCGTGTGTTTGCACTCGTGCTTATGAGCCCAGACGACGAGCCAATGTGACAGGGCGAGGTACTCGAACGCATCGTCATGGACACGACTGGCCTGACGAAGACTGCCTGGCCGGTGGGGTCATCTGTGAGTGGACGTGGCTCGGTCGCGCCTGGTAGGCAGGCGGACGTGCGAATCGTCTCCCTGCTGCCGGCGGCCACGGACATCGTGGCCATGCTCGGCCTGACCGGGCACCTGGTCGGCCGTACCCACGAGTGTGACTGGCCGTCGGGGGCCCTGGCCGACATCCCGGCGGTGACCGCGACGTCCCTGCCGGAGACGTTGACGAGCCGGGAGATCTCGGCGGCGATCGCCGGTGACGCGCACCGAGGCTCGTCGGTGTACCAGCTCGACGTCGCCATGCTGGAGGGGTTGAAGCCGGATCTGATCCTGACCCAGGATCTGTGCGACGTGTGTGCGGTCTCCTACGAGCGGGTCAACGACGCGGTTGGTCTGATCGATCTCGACACCCGTGTGATGTCGCTGGAGGCGAGGACCATCGACGGGATCCTGGACACTGTCGATGCCGTGGCCGCGCTGACCGGCGCCGAAGGCAGGGCGGCGGAGATCCGAGCCGACGCCGAGCGTCGCCTCGCCGCGTTGCCGGGGCCGGTGCCCGGCGCGCCGACGGTGCTGTTCGTCGAGTGGCTCGACCCGTTGATGCCCGGCGGGCACTGGGTGCCGGAGCAGATCGCCTACGCGGGCGGGCGGTCGCTGCTGCTCGGGCCGGGCGCGCACAGCACCCCGCACCTGTGGTCGGTGGTCGCCGACCTGGCCCCCGACGTGGTGGTGTTCGGGCCGTGCGGGTTCACGCCCGAGCGAACCGTCGACGAGTTGTCCGTGGCGACCGCGCAACCCGGTTGGGCGGACCTGCCCGCGGTGCGTGCCGGGCAGGTGTGGGTGGTCGACGGGCCTGCCTACTTCAACCGTCCCGGCCCGAGGGTCGTCGACGGCGCGGAGATCCTCGCCGGCATCCTCGCCGGCCGCCCCGACTCCCGCGCTCGGCGGGTGCCCCTCGACGTCGGCTGACGCTGCCGCGCCCGAGTGGCGGCGGCGGACCTCCGATGCCGATCGTCGGTTGCCCCCGGCAGGCGCACCGCACAGCATCGAGGGTCAGGCGCGTACCCCCGCTGTAGCGGCCAGGTCGACGATCCGGTCGCTCCAGCGGTCCAGCAGGGTCTGGTCGTGGGTGATGACCAGGACACCGGCCTGCTGGGTTCGCTGGTAGTCGCGGATGACGGCGGCGACGTGCGCCTGGGTCGAGGCGTCGAGCATCGCGGTGGCCTCGTCGCAGAGCAGGTAGTCGGGGCGGTGGACGAGGGCCCGGGCGAGGCAGGCGCGTTGCAGTTGCCCGTCGGACACCGCGTGGGGACGCCGGCTGCGCAGGTCCGCGGTGAGGCCGACAAGGTCGGCGAGTTCGGCCACCCGTTCCCGGACCACCGACTCGGGCGTCCGGGTGGCGCGCAGCGGTTCGGCGATCAGATCGGTGAGGCTCAGTCGAGGGTCGGCGGCGGCGCGCGGGCTCTGGAAGAGCACGGCGACGCGGGTCCGCAGGCCGACCGGCACGGCGTAGCGCACGCCGTCGACAGGGGTGCCGTCGATGCTGACCCGTCCGCGGTCGGGGCGGTGCAGGAGCGCCAGGACCCGGACCAGTGTCGACTTGCCGCAGCCGGACGGGCCGCGAAGGCCGACCGTCTCGCCCTGGTCGATGCGCAGAGTGACGCCGTCGAGCACGACCTGCCGGCCGTACCCGACGGTCACGTCGTCGGCGAGCAGATGCGGCGAGCTGGTCACGTGACGGCTCCGGTGGTGATCGGGTGGTGGCAGGCGACCGTGCCGCCGCCGGTGACCGGTGTCGGCGGTGGCTGGCTCGCGCAGATGTCGGTGCGGCGTGGGCAGCGGGGCGCGAACGCACACCCCGCAGGCAGCGCGGTGAGCATCGGCGGGTCGCCCGGCACCGGCCGGAAGGCGCGGTCCGGCAGGGCGTCGAGCAGCGCCGCCGCGTACGGGTGGGTTGGTGCGGTGAAGAGCTGGTCGGCGTTCCGGTGCTCCACGATGCGACTGGCGTACATGACGGCGACGGTGTCGGCGACCCGCTGCGCGGCGGCTAGGTCGTGCGTGATGAGCACGACGGCCGAGCCCTCGTCGCAGCGGCGGCGCAGCAGGTCGAGGGTGTGGTCCACCAGCGGGCGGTCGAGGCCGGTGGTGGGCTCGTCGGCGATGAGCAGCGACGGGTCCGGTGCCAGCGCGAGCGCGGTGACCAGGCGCTGCGCCATGCCGCCGGAGAGTTCGTGCGGGTAGCGGTCCAGGTCGGCCGGGTCGAGCCCGACGTCGACCGCGAGCCGATCGCCGTCCTCGCGGCCCCGGCCGTGCGCCCGCAGCGTCTCGGTGAGCAGTCGTCGCCCGGTGCGGACCGGGTTGAGCGCGGTGGCCGGGCTCTGCGGGACCAGGCCGACCCGGCGACCGCGTACCCGGCGGGCCAGGTGGCGCTGACCGCAGGTGACCAGGTCGACCGGGTCGGCGTCCGGGTGGTGCAGGACGGCGTGGCCGGTGGTCGTGGCGTTGCCCGGCAACAGGCCGAGCAGGGCATGGGCGAGCACGGACTTGCCGCAGCCGGACTCGCCGACGACGGCCAGGAGTTCGCCGGCCCGTACGGTGAGGTTGAGGTCGGTGACGGCGTGCACGCTCGTGTCCCGGAGCCGGAACTGGACGCCGAGACCGTCCACGGTGAGCAGCGGCCGACGCACGGCCCTGCGGCCGGGTGCCGGCGCGGTGAGGCGTTCGGTGGTGGTCACAGGTGCAGCTCCGCTCGGACGCGGGGATCGAGGCGGTCGCGCCAGCGGGCGGCGAGGACCGCGATGGCGAGGGTGACGACGACGATGACCGCGCCCGGTGCCAGGCTGGCCCACCAGGCACCGGTCAACAGCGACCCCTGGCCGTCGTTGATCATGTTGCCCAGCGAGGCGAGGTGCGGCGGCAGACCCAGACCGAGGAACGACAGGGCGGTCTCGTGCCACACCGCGTGCGGGATCATCAGGGTGGTCGCCAGGGCCAGCCGGGGCAGGACGTGCGGCAGCAGGTGCCGGGTGAGGACCCGGAGTCGACCGGCTCCGCCGCTGATGGCGGCGTCGATGAACGGTCGGGTCCGGAGGCTCAACAACTCGGATCGGACGATGCGGGCGGTGGAGAGCCAGTGGGTGAGCCCGACGGAGGCGATCACGGCACCGAGGCTTGGACGCAGCATGGCGACGATGAAGATGCCCAGCAGCAGGTGCGGCATCGCGGCGATGGTGTCCACGATCCGCATCAGGATCCGGTCCACCCGGCCGCCGAGCGTGCCGGCGATCCCACCGACCACGCCGCCGAGGACTGTGGCGACGAGCGCGGCGACCGCGCCGACGAGCAGCGAGACCCGCAGCCCGTAGACCGCGCGGTGGGCCACGTCGCGGCCCAGGTCGTCGGTGCCGGCGAGGTGGGTCCAGGACGGCGCCAACCGGGTCTGGTCCAGCGCGACAGCGCTCTGGTCCAGCGGCCAGACCAGCGGAGCGAGCAGCGAGCCGGCGATGGCCACGAGCAGGACCAGGCCGGCCGCGAGGGCACCGGCGCGGCCGGGCCGCAGCCGCAGCCGTGACCGGGCCACCCGCAGCAGCGGCGGTCGGGCAGCGAGGTCAGCCATCGAGTCGTACCCTCGGGTCGGCGGCGGCGTAGGCGAGGTCGGTCGCGAGGTTCGCGGCCAGCACCACAGCTGTGGTGACCAGCGTGATCGCCGCCAGCAGCGGGAAGTCGCTGCCCAGCGCGGCCGCGACAGTGACGGCGCCGAGGCCCGGCAGCGAGAAGACCGTCTCGACCAGCACCGCCCCGCCGACCAGTTCGGGCAGGTGGGTGCCGACAAGGGTGAGGAACGGCAGCAGCGCGGTCCGCAGCGCGTGCCCGAACAGCACCGTCCGACCGGGCAACCCGCGTGCGCGCGCCGCGAGAACGTGGTCGTCGCGCATGCTCTCCGCCACCGCGTCCCTGACGAACAGCACGAACCACGGCGCCTGGGACACGGCCAACACCGCGACCGGCAGGATCAGGTGATGCGCCACATCGGACCAGGACGTGCTGGTCGCTGTGACGTCGGTGAGCCCGCCCGCCGGCAACCAGCCCAGGGCCAGCGCGAACACGGCGATCGCGGCCAGGCCCAGCCAGAAGACCGGCATCGACTGCACCGCGTACGCGGCCGCCCGCAACGCGCGGTCGAACAACCCACCCCGGCGGTACGCCGCCAGCGCGCCCAGCAGCAGGCTCGCGACCAGGACCAGGGTGAGGGCCACACCGATCAGGAGCAACGTCCAGCCGGCCCGGGCGGCGAGCACCGAGGCGACCGGCTCGTGGCGGCTGGTCGACCACCCCAGGTCGCCCTGGACCAGGTTGCTGATCCAGCGCAGGTACTGCACCGGCAGGGGGTCGTCGACGCCCCAGTTCGCGCGCAGCTGGGCCAGGTTCTCCTCGCTGGCGGTGAAGGCCGCCGCGCCCGCGTACTGCTTGGCGGGGTCGACAGGCGAGGCGGCACCGAGGGCGAACATCCCGACGCTGGTCGCGGCGAGCACCGGCACGGCGACCAGGAGCCGACGCCGGACCACCGCACCGGCCCCGGCCAGGCGACCGGAGCGGGTCACGACCGCGTCCAGGTGTCGATGTTCCACCAGAGGCTGTTCGCCACCCCGTGCTCGTGCGCCTCGACCCGAGGCGCCACGCCCCGCACCGAGGACTTCAGCACGTAGGTGTGCCGTAGGTAGGTGAGGAACAGCCACGGTACGTCGGCGGCCAACTGCTTCTGGAACTGCGCGTACGCGGCAGTGCGAAGGGCAGGGTCGATCTGGTCGCGACCCTCCTGCAGGGCCCGGTCGGTCACCTCGGAGCGGTACGAGCCGGGGTTGAAGTAGCCCTGCCCCGCGAACGACGAGCCGAACAGCTTGTACGAGACGAAGTCCGGGTCGTACGGGGTGCCGTAGCCCATCAGCAGGGCGTCGGACTTCATCCGGGGGTCGATGGCGTCCCAGGTCAGCCCCGCCGGGGTGACAGCGATGCCGACCTTCTTCGCGTCGGCGGTGACGGCGAGGGCCAGGTCCTTGCGCAGCGTGTCGCTCGCCGGGTACATCAGCGTGAACCGGGCCGGTCGGCCGTCCTTGACGCGTACTCCGCCGGGGCCGAGGGCCCAGCCGGCCGCGTCGAGCAGCGCTCCCGCCGCCGTCGGGTCGGCGGTCGGCTTGCCGATGATCGACGGGTCGGCGAACTCGGAGGTCGGCGGAATCGGCCCGAACGCCGGTTCGCCGGCGCCACCGAGGAGCCCGGTCACCATCGCGGCCCGGTCGACGGCCAGGTTGAGCGCCCGGCGGACCGCCGGGTCGGCGAGGACGGCGTTGCCCGTCGGCAGCATCACGCCGCGGTAGTCGGCGGTCGGCACCCGCTGCACCCGGTACGTGGCGTCGGCGTCGAAACCGGAGGCCAGCTTCGGCGGCAACTCGGCGGCGTCGAACTCGCCGGCCCGCATCCGCTGGGCGCGGACGTTGTCGTCGGCGACGAACGCGACCACCACCCGGTTGTTCTTCGGCCGACCACCGAAGTAGCGCTCGTTGGCGGTGAGCACCAGTCGGTCGCCCGGCGTCCAGGAGTCGACCCGGTACGGCCCGGTCCCGATCGGCTTGCGGTTGAACCCGGCGGTGTTGATGTCCTGGCCGCTGAGCAGCTTCGCCGGCACGATGCCGAGGGTGAGCCGCTGCAGGAACGGCGCGTACGGGTAGCGCAGCCGGAACACCACAGTGGCCGCGTCGGGCGCGGTCACCGACTCGACCATGTCCAGGTCGGAGCGGAGCGTCGAGTCGACAGTCGGATCGAGCACGGCCTGGTACGTGAAGACGACGTCCTGGGCGGTCAGCGCGGTGCCGTCGTGGAACTGCACGCCGTCGCGGAGCTTCGCGGTCACTGTGCGCCCGTCGGGGGACAGCTCCGGCAACGCCGTGGCCAGACCGGCGACGAGGCGGTTGTCGGCGTCCCGGCTGACGAGGCCGTCGAAGATCAGCGAGGCGCCGTCGACGCCGTAGTTGAGCACCGGGTTCAACGCGTCCGGCTCGTCGGAGGTGGCGACGACAAGCGTCGCACCGCCGGCTGAGCCGTCGGGGTCGGCCGGGGCCGAGCACCCGACGAGGACGAGCATCCCCGCCGCCGCGGTCGACGCCACGAGGCGTCGGAAGGTCGGACGCATCCGGGTCACAGAGGGCTCCTGTGGTGTGGGGAGGATCGTTGATCGGGTGGGCGCAGCGCCGCAACCGTTGATCAACACGGTGGCACAGTTGCAAGTCTTTGGCAATTACCAGAGCTATGCATCATGTGGTTGATCAGGAGTCGTCCCTCGGTGGTGACGGTCACCGGTGACCGGCTAGGGTTCCGTGATGTTCCGCGCCGTCGTGTTGATCGCTGCTGTGGTGCTCGCCGCGGATCAGCTCACCAAGTACTGGGCCGAGTCCGCGCTCTCCGGCGGGCAGACCATCACCGTCGTCGGCGACCTGCTGCAACTGCGGCTCTTGTACAACCCGGGCGCCGCCTTCTCGATCGGCTCCGCGTACACCTGGATCTTCGCGGTGTTCGCGGCGGCGGCGGTGGTCGCGGTGACTGTCGTCGCGTGGCGGGTCACGTCGCGCGCCTGGGCGGTGGCGTTGGGCCTGGTGCTCGGCGGCGCGACGACGCACCTGCTGGACCGCCTCTTCCGGGAGCCGGGGTTCGCTCGCGGGCACGTGGTGGACTTCATCGACTACGCCGGGTTCTTCGTCGGCAACGTCGCCGACATCGCCCTGGTGGTCGGCGTGGGCATCGTCATGCTGCTCAACGTGCGCGGCGTTCCGCTGCGCGCGACGGCTAGCGAGCCCCGCAGCGACGAGCAGGTGCCGTCGTCAGGCTCTTGAGCCGCCCGGCGGGCTGATCAGGACGACCTCCAGCCGGCGTGGACCGTGCACTCCCTCGACGCGGTTGAGCTCGATGTCGCTGGTGGCGGACGGGCCGGAGATCCAGGTCAGCGGGGCGCGCGGGTCCAGTCGGGTGAGCGCCTCCGGCAGCAGACCGACGACCTGGTCGGTGCGCACGACGCAGATGTGCCGATCGGGCACCAGGGTGAGCGCGCGCCGCCCCTGCGCCGGGCCGGCGTCCAGGATGATGGTGCCGGTGTCGGCGACCACGACGGCGCAGCCGGTCAGGACCGCGTCCAACTCGTCGAGCGCGGCCGGTGACAGCGGGGGAGCGTCGCGGTGCAGCTCTCCGGCGTAGCCGGCCAGCCAGTCGGCGGGGACGTCGGTGGGGACGGCGAGCCGGTCGACCCCATCGAGCAGTCGGGGGAGGGCGTCGATGCCACTGTGGACGATGGCCCGGTAATCCTCCAGGCGATCGACAAGGGTTTCGATCACGTCGGAGCGGTCGTCGACCCGGCGGTACCCGCGGGGCACCTGCACCGGCGGCGGGCTGTCGGCCAGCGCCGTCCGGAGCCGCGCCAGGATCTCGTCACGTGCGCTCACTGCTTACCCCACCATTCTCGGAAGGTCTGCGGCGCGGGCAGCGGCAGGTCGCGCGACCGGGTCCACGCCGAGGCGGGCCAGGGCAGTCGCCGCAGCGTCCGAGCGCCGGTGCGCCGCTCACGGTACGCCCCGAGCGGCCCCGCGCCGGCCCGGGCCAGGCGCAGGGCGGCGGCCCACCGTCGAGGGCTGCGCATCGCCCAGGACAGGACGCGCATGGTGGCCCGTTCGACCGGTGGGTGCGGTGCCTGCTGGCGGAGATGGACCAGGATCTCCGGAATATTGATCTTCACGGGGCACACGTCGTAGCAGGCGCCGCAGAGGGTCGACGCGTACGGCAACGAGGCGTTGTCGGCCACGCCGGTCAGCTGCGGCGACAGGATCGCCCCGATCGGCCCCGGGTACACCGAGCCGTACGCGTGCCCGCCGGCCCGTTCGTACACCGGGCAGACGTTGAGGCACGCGGAGCAGCGGATGCACGACAACGCCGGCCGCCCGACCGGGTCGGCGAGCACCGCGGACCGGCCGTTGTCGACGAGCACGATGTGCACGTCCTGCGGGCCGTCGCCGGGGGTGACGCCGGTCCACATCGAGGTGTACGGGTTCATCCGCTCGCCGGTCGAGGATCGCGGCAGCAGTTGCAGGAAGACTTCCAGGTCGGTGAAGGTCGGCAGCAGCTTCTCGACGCCGACGACGCTGATCAGCGTCTCGGGGAGGGTGAGGCACATCCGGCCGTTGCCCTCGGACTCCACCACCACGAGCGTGCCGGTGTCGGCGACGGCGAAGTTGGCGCCGGAGACGGCGACCCGGGCCGAGAGGAAACGCCGTCGCAGGTGGGCGCGGGCCGCCTCGGCCAGCGCGGCCGGTTCGTCGCTCAGGTCGGCCGGCGCGTCGGCCATGCGACGCTGGAAGATCTCCCGGATCTGGGCCCGGTTGTAGTGGATCGCCGGCACCAGGATGTGCGAGGGGGTGTCGTCGCCGAGCTGCACGATCAGTTCCGCCAGGTCGGTCTCGTACGCGGCGATCCCGGCGGCCTCCAGCGCCTCGTTGAGCTCGATCTCCTGGGTCGCCATCGACTTGACCTTCACGACCTCGTCGGCCCCGGTGGCCCGGGTCAACGCGACGACGATCCGGCACGCCTCGGCCGCGTCGCGGGCCCAGTGCACTGTGGCGCCGGCAGTGGTGGCGGACGCCTCGAACTGCTCCAGCAGCTCCGGCAGGCGACGTTGGACGTCCGCCTTGATCGCCGAGCCGGCGTCGCGCAGGGCCTCCCAGTCGGGTACCTCGTCGACGACGCGTGCTCGCTTGGCCCGGATGGTGCGGGTGGCCCGGTGCAGGTTGGCCCGGAGTTGCGTGTCGGCGACGGCCGGCTTGGCGGCGGTGGGGAACGGCAGCGGCGTGCGGATTCGCCCGCCCCCGGTGGCGGGTGCGACCGGTGGGTTCATGAGGTGGCTCCCGTCTCGGCGAGAATCTCGGCGTAGTGCACGGCCCGTACGCCCGAGCGGTGGCGGTCGAGGCCCCCGCCGATGTGCGCCAGGCAGGAGTTGTCGGCGGCGGCGAGCACCCGTGCGCCGGTGTCGCGGACCCGGGCGCACTTGTCGGTGAGCATCGCGGTGGAGACGTCCGGGTTCTTCAGGGCGAAGGTGCCGCCGAAACCACAGCACTCCTCGGCGTCGCCCAGCTCGACCAGCTTGATCCCGCGGACCTGACGCAGCAGGGTCAGCGGCCGGTCGCCGAGGCGCAGCATGCGCAGGCCGTGGCAGGTCGGGTGGTAGGTGACAGTCTCCGGGAACTCGGCGCCGACGTCGGTGACGCCGAGAACGTCGACGAGCAACTCGGACAGCTCGTACGTGCGGGCGGCCACCGAGGTGGCGGGCGGGTGCAGGTGCGGGTACTGGTCGCGGATCATCGCGGTGCACGAGCCGGATGGCGCGACGATGGCGTCGTAGGAGTCGAAGACGTCGACGTAGTTGCGCACCATCGACATGGCCTCGGCCCGGTAGCCCGTGTTCGCGTGCATCTGCCCGCAGCAGGTCTGGTCGGCGGGGAAGTCGACGGTGTGGCCGAGTCGCCGCAGGATGCGGGTGACAGCGATGCCGGTGGCCGGGAACGCGAGGTCGTTGACGCAGGTGATGAAGAGGGCGATCCGCATGGCGGCTCCTCGGAGGTGTGGGGGTGGGTCACGCCGAGTCGCGCGGTGTTCCGGGGGTGGCGAGCTGGTCGAAGGCGGGCAGGTGACGCTCCCGGGCGGCGCTGAGGTGGGCGCGCATCGCCTCGGTGGCGGCTGCCGCGTCGCCGGCGACGATGGCGGCGGCGATGCGCTGGTGCTCGGTGTTGGTGTCCGGTGCGCCGGCGACCGGGAAGTAGAGGCGGTGCAGGTGCAGGTGTGAGTGCAGCCGGGTGATGGTGTCCCGCAGCAGCGGGCTGCCGGAGACTTCGGCGATCAGGTCGTGGAACTTCGCGTCCAGCGCGGTGAAGGCGGCGTGTCGGCGATAGCCGTCGCCGGCCTCCACGTCGATGCTCGCCGCCGCCTCGACGCTGATCCGTTGGCGGGCTTCGGCGGAGGCGTGCGTGGCGGCGCGTCCGGCGGTGGCGCCCTCCAGCAGTTGACGGACGTCGAACAGGTCGTCGAACTCGGCGCGACTGAGCAGCGGCGTGGTGGTGTAGCCGGAGAGTGGGCGTTTACGGACCAGGCCGTCGGCCTCCAGCCGGGCGAGGGCCTCGCGGACCGGGGTGGGGGAGACGTCCAGCTCCCGGGCCAGCGCGTCGATGTTGACCCGCTCGCCGGGGGGAAGGATGTGGTCCATCACCAGCGTCTTTATCGACTCGTAGACGTCCTCGGTGAGGGTGAGTCGACGGGCGGGACGGAGTCGACCCTCGCGAGGTTCCTGCTGGGCCATCTCGTCTCCTCAGCCACCCCTTGACTGTGCCGGTGTGAGCGAGTACACACTAGCAAGGCAACATCCTATAGGAAATAGGGGCTTTGCGTCCTATGCACTGGAGGTCGGGTTCGTGAGATTCATGCGCGTCGGGCCGGTGGGGCGGGAACGCCCCGTGCTGTACGTCGACGGTCGGCACCTCGACCTCTCGTCACTCACCGCCGACATCGACGGCGAGTTCCTCGCCGGCGACGGCGTCCGGCGGGTCCGCGAGGCCACCGACCTGCCCGAGATCGACGTCACCGGACAGCGGGTCGGCGCACCGATCGCCCGGCCCGGGGTGGTGCTCTGCGTGGGGCAGAACTACGCCGCGCACGCCGCCGAGTCGGGCGCCGCGCCACCGACCGACCCGATCATCTTCTACAAGGCGCCCAACACCGTCGTCGGCCCGTACGACGAGGTCCTGATCCCGCGCGGATCGACGAAGACCGACTGGGAGGTGGAGCTGGCGGTGGTGATCGGCCGACCGGCCCGCTACCTCGCCTCACCGGCCGAAGCCCTCGGGCACATCGCCGGGTACGTGCTCTCCAACGACGTCTCCGAACGGGACTTCCAACTCGCCGTCTCCGGCGGCCAGTGGTCGAAGGGCAAGTCCTGCGAGACGTTCCAACCGTTCGGCCCATGGCTGGTCACCGCCGACGAGATCGGCGACCCGCAGGCGCTGCGGCTGCGCTCCTGGGTCAACGGCGAGCCCCGCCAGGACTCCAGCACCAAAGACATGATCTTCGACGTGGCGTACCTGGTCTGGCACCTGTCCCAGTTCACCGTCCTGGACCCGGGCGACGTCATCAACACCGGCACCCCGCAGGGAGTGGCGCTCTCCGGCCGGTTCCCGTACCTGGCCGCGGGCGACGTGATGGAGGTCGAGATCGACGGCCTCGGCCGGCAGCGCAACACGCTCCGGGACGCCTGATGCGGTGTGACGGTCTCGTGGCGGTGGTGACCGGAGGCGGATCGGGGATCGGTCTTGCCTGCGTGCGGGCGTTCGCCGCCGCCGGCGCCCGGGTGGGTGTCCTGGACCTGGAGCTGTCCGGCCTGCCGGAGGATCCCGGCGTACTCGGCGTTCGGGCGGACGTGGCCGACCGGTCCTCCCTCAGCGCGGCCGTCGCCTCGGTCGCGGCAGCGTTCGGCGGCATCGACATCCTGGTGAACAACGCCGCCATCTCGGCCGTGGGCACTGTGGAGGAGGACGACGACGAGCAGTGGAGCCGGGTCCTCGACGTCAACGTCTCCGGCGTGGCCCGAACCAGCGCCGTCGCCCTGCCGTACCTGCGCCGGTCGTCGTCAGCGGCGATCGTCAACATCTCCTCGATCGCGGCGACAGTCGGCCTGCCCCGACGCGCCCTGTACTCGGCGTCGAAGGGTGCCGTGCACGCCCTCACCCTCGCCATGGCAGCCGACCTGGTGACGGAGGGCGTCCGGGTCAACTGTGTCGCCCCCGGCACCGTCGACACGCCCTGGGTGGCCCGCCTGCTCGCCGGCGCGGCCGACCCGACGGCCGAGAAGCGGCAGTTGGCCGCCCGCCAGCCGACCGGCCGCCTGGTGACAGCCGACGAGGTGGCCGCCGCCGTCGTCTACCTCGCCTCGCCCGTGACCAGGTCGGTGACCGGTACCTCGCTGGCCGTCGACGGCGGCATGTCCGGCCTGCGCCTGCCCGCCCCGGTGCCGCCCGCGGCTGGTACTGCCGAACCGGGCGCGTGACATGATTGCGCCATGGGGAAACAGCAGGACGTCGGCGAGGCCGACCGTCACAGCGGGTCCGGCACCACCGCCCACCGTCCGATCGGTGGCAGCGCTGACGCTCGGCTCGCCCTCGCTCAGGACCCCACAACGCCACAAATGACCCTCATCGACCTGGCGTCCGACCCGTCGGAGCTGGTCCGCAAGGCGGTCGCCTCCCGGGCCGACGCACCAGCGCAGGCCCTGCGGCCGCTCACCCGCGACCATGATCGTCAGGTCCGGGAGGCCGTGGCGCGGAACCCCTCCACCTCGATCGCCAACCTCATGCGCCTGGTGAAGGACGCCGACCGCTGGGTCCGCTGGGCGGTCGCCGGCAACCCGGCCTGTGACGAGTCGATCCGCCAGGTCATGTCGCAGACCTCGGACAAGGAGCTTCGCGGTCTCCTCGCGGAGAGCCGTGAGCTGGAGCCGGAGCTGGCCGCCAGACTGATCGACGACGTGTCACCCGAGGTACGGGAACGACTCGCCACGCACACCCACGACCCCGACGTGATCACCGCTTTGCTGGCAGATCGCACCGCACGCGTACGCAAGGGGGTTGCCCGCAACCCGCGGACCACCGCCGAACAACGCAGCGCGCTCGCCGCGGACCCCGTGGTCGACGTCCGTGCCGCGCTGGTGCGGGCCGTCGAGCTGAGCGAGAAGGATCTGGCCCGCCTGGTCGACGACCGTTCGGTGCAGGTCCGACTGGCGATGGCGACGTCCGAGTTCGTTCCGCCGCACATCCGGCAGGCGCTCGCTCGCGACGCCGACGAGATGGTGGCCAGCGCGGCACGGGACTACCGCCCCGGCGCCGGCAACGCCTCCGCCGTGCGGGCGCCCCGCATCGCGCACCGGCCCTCCGCCGGCGCGGGCCGATCGGGTGGCGGCACCGCCCAGTAGGACCCTCGCTCCGCCGAGCATGATTCCAGCACCGCTCACCATCTCGATTCAGGCCCGAGTGATGAGTTGTCGCGGCCGCGCCCGTCATACCTACGACAGGACATGACGAGGCGGAAGGATGACGCGATGAGTGCGAACACGCGGCTGGAGGAGCTGGGCGTGAGCGGTCTGAGCGAGGTCGACGAGCCGGCGTTCTCGGGGCTGGCGCAGCGGCATCGGCGGGAATTGCACGTGCACTGCTACCGGATGCTCGGGTCGTTCGAGGACGCCGAGGACACCGTGCAGGAGACGTTCCTGCGTGCCTGGCGGCGGCGGGAGACGTTCGAGGGGCGGTCGACGTTCCGGGCCTGGCTGTACCGGATCGCCACCAACGCCTGCCTCGATCTGCTCGCCAGGCGCCGCCCGGAGCCGGCGACCGGCGGCGAGGTGCTGTGGTTGCAGCCCTACCCGGACCGGCTGCTCGACGAGCTGCCAGCGGGCGACGCGGACGAGCCGGAGACCGTCGCCGTCGCGCGAGAGACGATCGAGCTGGCGTACCTGGTAGCGGTCCAGCATCTCGCGCCGCGTCCGCGGGCCGTGCTGATCCTGCGGGACGTGCTCGGCTGGCCGGCGAAGGACGTCGCGGAGCTGCTCGGAGACTCGGTCAACTCGGTCAACAGCGCCCTGCAGCGGGCGCGCGCCGGGATGCGGGAGCACCTGCCCTCCGAGCGGCAGGACTGGACCGGCGGCGAGGAGGACGCCGGCACGCGCGAGCTGGTGCGCCGCTTCACCGACGCCAGCGTCGCCACGAACGTCGAGGTGCTCGCCGGCCTGCTGCGGGACGACGTCCGCTGCTCGATGCCGCCCACGCCGGGCCTCCACGTCGGCCGCGACGCCGTGGTGGACAGCTGGGTCGAGGACGGCTTCGATGGCATGACGGGCCTGCGCGCGGTCCCCACCTCGGTGAACCGCCAGCCCGCCGTCGCCTTCTACCACTGGCGCAAGCAGGAGGGCGCGTACCTGCCGCTGACGATCGACGTCCTGCGCGTCACCGGCGGCAGAATCACTGAGATATTCACCTTCCACGGCGACCAGTTCCCGCGGCTCGGGCTGCCGGAGCGCCTGCCGGCGGACGGCACGGAGTAGTCCGGTGTGGACGCTCACGCTGCGCCGTGGCGCGCGTGCCGCCGTGGTGACGGCGGAGTGTCACACACCAGTCGACACATCCGGTACGTCAGCCTCCAGACGAGGGAGACGACATCAACAGCACGAAGGACACCGAGCTCGTCGCCGGCCCGGCATCGGGCCGACCCAGTCACGCCCACCGAATCCGCGGGCTCGCCGGCACCGGCGTGACTGCCATGCTCGCGGCGATGGCGAGCACCACCCTCGCCGCCGCGCTGGCCCGGTCCGCTGGCGTCGACTTCGAGATCCCCGATGGTGGCGAGACGATTCCACTGTCCGGTGTCACGGTGGTGACCGGCTTCTTCTCGTTCGTGGGCGTCGTCATCGCCGTGGCCCTGCTGCGGTGGAGTGCCCGGCCCGCCGACCGGTTCGGGTGGACGGCGCTGGCGCTGACAGCGCTCTCGCTGGTCCCGCCCCTCATCTCCGGGGCGAACGCGGCCACCATCACCGCCCTCCTCGGGCTGCACCTCGTCGCCGCGGCGGTGATGATCCCCGTCCTGGCACGGAGCCTCCGTGCCCGGACCGACTGATGCAGTACAACTCGGGTACGCAGGATGGCCGTTAAGTATTCACATGTGTCGTCCCGATTCGTCCTAGGCTACGAATGCCCAGCTTCTGGGCGTACGTCGACAAGGGAGGATCAGCGGTGCGAATCAGGAGATCAGGGTCCACGATCGTGGCGATGGCCGTGGCGACCGTGGTCGTCATCGCGGGGGGAGCGTTCGTCGGCAGCACGGCGAGCGCCGCCGAGGCTTCCCCGTTCACCGTCGTGGACGGTGCGATCCGTACGGCGACCGGCACCCCGGTACCGGCGTCCGGCACGCACGCCTCGCTCTGGGGTAACTCCAGCTACGCCAGCACCAGCATCAGCGGCTCCGGGCGAGTGGTGATCGGGGCCATCGGTGACAACTGTCAGGGCTGGCCCACCGTCCGGGTGACGGTCGACGGCGTCAACGTCGGCCAGACCACGATCGTCAGCGCGACCAGTTACGGCACCTATCCGGTCGGCGCGGCGGTCGGCGCCGGCCAGCACACAGTGCGGATCCAGCTCGTCAACGACTTCCGGGCCGACTCCTGCGACCGCAACGTCCACATCGCGTCCGCGCGGATGGAGACCGCGGGCACCACCGACCCGAAGTTCAGCTTCGCCGTCCTGCCGGACACCCAGCAGGAGGTGCTGGGCAGCTCGGACCCCCGGTTCCTCAACCGCACGAACTGGTTGGTGCAGAACCGGTCCGCGCTGGACCTGCGCTTCGTGACCTCCTCCGGAGACGTGGTCAACTGGGACACCCCGGACCACGCGCAGTACGTCATCGCCCGTAACGCGATGCGGCCGATCGAGAACGCCGCAATCCCGTACGCGCTGGCTCTCGGCAACCATGACACCCAGGCCACCGGCGTCGGCGGCTCCGCCCGCGACCCCGCCCGCACCCGTGAACTCATCCGCGACACCAGCGTGTTCAACCAGTACTTCACAGTCAGCCAGTACCGCGCGGTCACTGGGCAGTTCGAGGCCGGCAAGGTCGACAACTCGTACTCGACCTTCACGGCCGGTGGCGTGCACTGGATGGTGCTGACCCTGGAACTCTGGCCCCGGGTCGCGGCCGTGAACTGGGCCAGGAGCGTCGTCGCCGCCAACCCCCGGCACAACGTCATAGTGGTCACCCACGACTACATCGACGGTAACGGCGCCATCGAGCAGAGTGCCGGGTACGGCGCGACGAGCCCGCAGTACCTCTTCGACAACCTGGTCAAGCAGTACGCCAACATCCGGTTCGTCTTCTCCGGTCACACGGGCATCGCCGCCAACCGGGTCGACACCGGGGTCAACGGAAACAAGATCTACTCGTTCCTCCAGACGTTCCACTCCAACAGCACCAACCCGGTACGCCTGGTCGAGGTCGACACCGCCGCCAACTCGCTGCGGACCTGGATCTACGCGCCGTACACGAACCGGTCGTTCACCGAGTACGACAGGTCGTTCACGGGTATCGGCGTGGTCCGCTGAGACGATCGAGGGGCCCGGTCAGCGTCTGATCGCCCCGCGCTCGGGCTCGCCGGTCTGCTCCCACAGCGACTTCATCTCGTCGAAGGCCTGCTCCATCAGCTGCACCATCGCCTGCCGGGCACGCTCCCCGTCGCGCCGCTGGATCGCCTGGGCGACGTCGGCGTGCATCTGGAGAGCCTGCTCGTGCGGGTGGTGCGGCATGAGGTGGTGCTTGTGCCGGCCGGTGAGCACCTCCGCGACCAGGTCCTGCAGCCGGACGAACATCTCGTTGCCGGAGGCGAGCAGGACGCGCCGGTGAAACTCGATGTCGAGGTGCAGGAAGCGCTCCTCGTCGCCGGCCTCGCCGGCGGCCCACATCTTCGCCGCCAACCCGACGAGGTCGCTCGCCTCGTCACGGCCGATCCGGCTGGCGGCCAGGTAGGCGGCGTGCGGTTCGACGGCGGTGCGCAGCTCGGTGATCGAGCGGAGCTGGGCCATCCGGCTGGCCGAGGCGAGACGCCAACGGATCACCTGCGGATCGAAGACGTTCCACGCGCTCGCCGGCCGGATCATCACACCTACCCGTCGGCGCGCCTCGATGAATCCGATCGAGGCCAGCACCCGTAGCACCTCGCGGACGACCGAGCGGGACACGGCGTACCGGTCGACCAGCTCGTCGATGTTGAGGACCGATCCGGGTGCCAGCTCGCCGCCGCAGATGGCGGTGCCGAGGTGTTCGAGGACGCGCGCGTGCAGCCCGGACTCGGCGGGGCGGGCCGGAGCGGCTGCAACCTCTGATGAGGACGGTTCCACTCAAAGATCATATCATTTGCATCTACCTCTTGAGATAATCAGCTTTTTCGGCCTAGCATCCGGATGTTAAGCGGATGTAACGCCGAGGTAGCGGCTCTCTCGGGGGCGGCGGCCACGACAGAAGGAGAGACAAGCGTGCGACGTCGATCGATAATCGGCACTTCTCTGGCTGTGGTTGCCGCCATGGGCCTGACCGCCTGCGGCGGCGACGACGGCGGCGAGGGCTCGAAGACCGTTCGCGTGACACTGGTCAACCACGTGTGGACAGAGAACATCAAGAAGGTCCTGCCGGAGTTCGAGAAGGAGTCCGGCCTGACTGTCGAAGTTACCCAGCTCGGTGAGGACCAGCTCTCCGACCAGTACAACGTCAAGCTGAACGCCGGGTCCGACGACCTCGACGTGATGATGTACCGGCCCCTTCAGGAGGGGAAGCTGTTCGGCAAGAACAAGTACCTCGCCGACCTGAGCGAGAAGGTCAAGTCCGACAGCGCCTTCGAGTTCGGTGACTTCCAGGCCGGGCCGGTGCAGGCGACGACCTACGAGGACAAGGTCGTCGGGCTGCCGATCATCACCGAGCAGGAGGTCCTCTACTACCGCAAGGACCTGCTGACGAAGTCCGGCTTCACCGCCCCGCCCAAGACCCTCGACGAACTCAAGGCGCAGGCCGCGAAGATCGAGGCCGACAACCCGGGCGTCGCCGGCTTCGTCGCTCGTACCGGCAAGGCCGCCGCCGTCACGCAGTTCTCCAGCTTCCTCTTCAGCTTCGGCGGCGACTTCGTGGACGCCAGCGGGAAGGCCACTGTCAACACCGAGCAGGCCAAGCAGGCGTACGCCTACTACGGCGGTCTGCTCAAGGACCACGGCCCGGAGAACATCAGCACCGACATGAGCTGGTCGGAGGCGATGGCGATCTTCACGCAGGGCAAGGCCGCCTTCTACACCGAGGCCAACTCGCTCTACAAGAACGCCACCGACCCGACCAAGTCCAAGGTCGTCGACTCCGTCGGCTTCGCCGCCTTCCCGGCCGGCCCGGCTGGATCGAAGCCGTACAACATCCCGTCCTGGGCCCTCGGCGTGAACGACAGCTCGGAGAACAAGGACAACGCCTGGAAGTTCATCCAGTGGGCCGCCGGCAAGGAGCAGGCGCTGGCGCAGCAGACGGCCGGCGTACCCGGCGCGCGCGCCTCGGTCTGGGCGAACCCGGCGGGTACCGCCTCCTACCCGAAGGACCTCGCCGAGGCCAACACGGTCAGCACCGCCAACGGGGTCGGGCACGACCGTCCGCTGGTGGTCAAGGTGGCCCAGGCGCGGGAAATCGTCGGCCAGCCGATCGTCGACGCGATCACCGGCAAGGACGCCGCCAGTTCGGCGGACGCGGCGAACGCGGCGTTCCAGAAGTTCCTCGACGACGAGGCGAAGTAACCCACGCGCAGGGCGGCGGGGCCGACCGGCTCCGCCGCCTCGCCGGGACCTGACCCCTCCAACCCGGAGATCTCAATGTCAGCCGTACTCACCCCCCGTACCGATTCGCCCGAGGCCCCCGCGGCGTCAGCGGACACGACGTCGGCCTGGTCGCGTTGGGCCAACGAACACCGCAAGTGGCTCTTCGCGGCACCCGCCATGGCGTTCGTCGCCGTGCTGATCATCTTTCCGGTGGCGTGGACCGGTTACCTGAGCCTGACCGACGCCGAGGGTTCGGTACGCGCCGAGTCCGAGTTCATCGGCTTCCAGAACTACCTCGACGTGCTCACCGACACCGACCGGTTCTGGCCGGCGGTCTGGCGCACTGTCCTCTTCACCGGCGTCGTGCTGTTCTTCGAGGTCATGCTCGGCATGGCGATCGCCCTGCTGCTGTGGCGGCCCTTCCGCGGTGAGAAGTGGGTCCGCGTCGCGATCCTCCTGCCGCTGGTGGCCACTCCGGTGGCCGTCGGCATGATGTGGCGCCTGATCTTCGACCCCAACATCGGGATGGCGAACCAACTGCTCGGCTGGATCGGGATCGGCCCCCAACCCTGGCTGGCCGGGCAGCACTCGGCCCTGCCGACGACGATGTTCATCGACATCTGGCAGTGGACGCCGATGGTCGTGCTGATCCTGCTCGCCGGGCTCACCTCGCTCTCCGACGAGCCCCAGGAGGCGGCCCGGATCGACGGCGCCAGCAGCTGGCAGCGGTTCCGGCACGTCACCCTCCCGCTGCTGATGCCCACGGTGATCGTCGCCATCCTGCTGCGCGGCATCGACGCGCTGAAGACGTTCGACATCCTCTACGCCACCAAGGGGCGCGGCGGCGGTTCCTTCCACGAGGTCGAGACCCTCAACGTGTACGCGTACGGGCTCAGCTTCGACTACAACGACTACGGCGTCTCGTCCACAGTCCTCATCATCTTCTTCCTGATCATCATCGGGGTGATGTGGGCCCTCACCTATCGCAAGAAGGGGCTGGGCCGATGAAGCCGAGCAAGCCGTACCGGGTGTTCCGCAACTCGGCTCTCGTCGTCGTGGTGTTCGCGCTGATGGCACCCCTGCTCTGGATGATCGCCGCGTCCTTCAAGACCAACGTGGACATCTACGACACGGCCAAGGCGTTCGTCTTCTCGCCCAGCCTGAAGAACTACGAGACCGTCCTCCAGCAGGCGAACTACCTCGAGTTCATCGGCAATAGTCTCTGGGTGGCGTTCGCGGCCACCACGCTGTCGCTCCTGCTCGGGGTGCCCGCCGCGTACTCGATGAGCCGGTTCAGCATGAAGAAGTCCGCGCTCGTCGTGCTCATGGCCCGGGTCATCCCCGGCGTCTCGCTCCTGGTGCCCTGGTACTACGTCTTCTCGAACCTGAAGATGGTCGGCGGCTTCACGGTGCTGATCCTGAGCCACATGTTCGTGTCGCTGCCGCTGATCGTCTACATCATGATGGGGTACTTCGACGGCCTGCCGACCGAGTTGGAAGAGGCCGCGCTGGTCGACGGGCTGACCCACATCGGCGCGTTCCGGCGGATCACCCTCCCGCTGTCGGTGCCCGGCGTCGCGACCGCCGGCATCCTCTCCTTCATCTTCTCCTGGAACAACTTCATGTTCGCCCTGGTGCTCTCCGGCTCCGACACCAAGACGCTCCCCGTCGCGATCTTCGACTTCGTCGGTTACGCCAGCATCGACTGGGGTGGCCTGATGGCCGCCGCGACAGTGGTCACCCTGCCGATCATGCTGATCGCCCTGTTCGTGCAGAAGTACGTCGTCTCCGGCCTCACCGCCGGTGCCACGAAGGGCTGACCGGGACATGACGACTATCGCGAAGGTGGAGACGTTCCTTGTCGCGCCCCGCTGGCTGTTCGTCCGGATCGAGACGGAGTCCGGCATCGTCGGCTGGGGCGAGGCGACCTGCGAGGGCCGCTCCGAGACCGTGCGCACGGCCGTCCACCAACTCAGCGAGCTGCTCACCGGACGGGACGCGCTGCGCATCGAGGACCACTGGCAGGTGCTGACCAAGGGCTCCTTCTACCGGGGTGGCCCGATCCTGGCCAGCGCGGTGTCCGGTCTGGACCAGGCGCTCTGGGACATCGCCGGCAAGCACTACGGCGCCCCCGTGCACCAGCTCCTCGGTGGCCCGGTCCGGGACCGGATCCGGGTCTACGGCTGGATCGGTGGTGACGAGCCCGCCGAGATCCGCGACCAGATCAGCGCCCGGATCGAGGCGGGCCTGACCGCCGTGAAGATGAACGCGTCCGGGCGGATGGGCGCGCTCGCCTCGGTCGCCGAACTCGACGCGGTCGTGCAGCGGGTGGCCGTCGCCCGCGAGGTCCTCGGCGACGACCGCGACGTCGCTGTCGACTTCCACGGTCGGTTCACCCTCGCCAACGTCCGGCGGGTCGCCCCGCTGCTGGAGCCGTACCGGCCGTTCTTCCTGGAAGAGCCGGTGGTGCCGGAGAACTCGCACCTGATCGGTGAGGTCGTCCGCTGCACCACCACCCCCGTCTCGACGGGGGAGCGGCTCTACAGCCGGCAGGAGTTCCTGCCCGTGTTGCAGGCCGGCATCGCCGTGGCGCAGCCGGACCTCGCGCACGCCGGCGGCATCACCGAGGTTCGCAAGATCGCCACGTTGGCCGAGGTGTACGACGTGCAGCTCGCCCCGCACTGCCCGCTCGGGCCGATCGCCCTCGCCGCCTGCCTCCAGGTCGGCTTCGCCACACCCAACTTCCTGATCCAGGAGCAGAGCATCGGCATCCACTACAACCTGGGCGCCGAGGTGCTCGACTACTGCCTCGACCAGACCCCGCTGACCTTCGTCGACGGGTACGTGCGGCGGTTGACGGCGCCCGGCCTCGGCATCGAGATCGACGAACACGCCGTGCGGACCGCTGACAAGCGCGGGCACGCCTGGCGCAGCCCGACCTGGCGGCACCCCGACGGCTCCTACGCGGAGTGGTGAGACCCCGACCGTCGAGAACGAAAGGCACCCCGTGAAGATCGTCGCAGCAGACATCATCGTGACCAGCCCCGACCGGAACTTCGTCACCCTCAAGATCACAACTGATGAGGGCATCACCGGTCTGGGCGACGCCACGCTCAACGGCCGCGAGCTCTCCGTCGCCTCGTACCTGCGTGACCACGTCGCCCCGCTGCTGATGGGCCGGGACCCGCACCGGATCGAGGACACCTGGCAGTTCCTGTACCGCTCGGCGTACTGGCGGCGCGGCCCGGTCACCATGGCGGCCATCGCCGCGGTGGACGTCGCGCTGTGGGACATCAAGGCCAAGGCCGCCGGCATGCCGCTGTACCAACTGCTGGGCGGCGCGTCGCGCACCGGCATCATGGCGTACGGGCACGCGTCGGGGCGGGACATCCCCGAGCTGTTCGACTCGATCCGTCGCCACCTCGACGAGGGCTTCCGGTCGATCCGGGTGCAGACCGCGGTGCCGGGGATCAACGCGGTCTACGGCGTGGCCGCGCAGCCCAGCGCCACCGGCCAGCGCTACGACTACGAGCCCGCGCAGCGCACCCCGCTGCCCGCCGAGGAGGACTGGGACACCCGCGCGTACCTGCGCCACCTGCCGTCGGTCTTCGAGGCGGTGCGCGGCGAGTTCGGCCCGGAGTTGCCGCTGCTGCACGACGGTCACCACCGGATGACCCCGATCCAGGCCGCCAAGCTCGGCAAGGCCCTCGAACCGTACGACCTGTTCTGGCTGGAGGACTGCACCCCGGCCGAGAACCAGGAGGCGCTGCGGCTGGTCCGCCAACACACCACCACCCCGCTGGCCATCGGTGAGGTCTTCAACACGGTCTGGGACTACCAGACCCTGATCCGCGAACAGCTGATCGACTACGTCCGTTCCGCTGTCACCCACACCGGCGGCATCACGGCGATGCGCAAGCTGCTCGACTTCGCCGCCCAGTACCAGATCAAGTCCGGCATCCACGGCCCCACCGACATCTCCCCGGTGGGCATGGCCGCGGCGCTGCACCTGGACCTCGCCATCCACAACTTCGGGATCCAGGAGTACATGAAGCACACCCCGCTGGCCAACGAGGTGTTCCGGCAGTCGTTCACCTTCACCGACGGCTACCTGCACCCGGGCGACCAACCGGGGCTCGGGGTGGAGCTCGACGAGGAGGCGGCGGCCCGGTTCCCGTACGAGCCGGCGTACCTGCCGTTCAACCGGCTCAAGGACGGCACGGTTCATGACTGGTGAGCGGCGTGGCGCCCGGCCCACCCGGCACGTAGTGGTGATGGGCGTCTCCGGGGCGGGCAAGACCACAGTGGCGCGCGGGATCGCCGTGGCGGCGGGGCTGACGTTCGCCGAGGCGGACGAGTTCCACTCCCCGCAGAACGTGGCGCGGATGCGCTCCGGCGTACCGCTGGACGACACCACCCGGTGGCCCTGGCTGCGGGACATCGCCGGGTGGATCGCCGATCGCGGCGCGGAGGGCCGCTCGACGGTGCTGGCCTGCTCGGCGTTGAAGCGGTCGTACCGGGACGTGCTCCGCCAGGGTCCATTCCGGGTGGACTTCGTGCACCTGGACGGGCCGACGGAGGTCATCCGAGCCCGATTGGCCCGGCGCGAAGGCCACTACATGCCGGCCAGCCTGCTGGAGTCGCAGCTCGCCACGCTGGAACCGGCCGAGCCGGACGAGGCGGTGCTCGTACTCGATGTCTCACTGCCCCCGGAGGCCCTGGTCGCGGCGGCCATGAAGGGTCTCGGTCTGCCCGCCTCGGTGCCGGTCGGGGAGCACCGGGACCGCGCGTCCAATCCCACTTCGGGGGCATGTTAGGTTAGCCTGCCCTAATCGTAGTGGAGTCCGTCGCCGTGCCCTCACCGATCCGAGCATGACAGTCGCCGAGACCACCGGTGGTGTGGTGCTCCGTCGCGCGCTGCGTCGACAGCGCGCCCGGGTGGCCGCCGGCATCGCGCTGCTCTGCACCCACCAGGCCACCGAAGCCCTCGTCCCGGTGGCCATCGGCGTGGTCATCGACCGTGCGGTGGCCACCGGGGACGTCAGCGCCCTGCTGCTCTCGCTGGCCGGCCTGGCCGCCCTGTTCACAGTGCTCGCCTTCGCCTACCGGGCCGGCGCACGACTGGCGTTCGCCGCCGTCGAACACGAGGCGCACGCCACCCGGGTCGAGATCGTCCGCAGCGCCCTCGACCCGCGCGGACGCCGGTCGGGCATGCGCGACGGCGAACTGCTGTCGGTGACGGCCTCCGACGCCGAGCTGTCCGCGCTCGTCGTGCGGGTCGCGGGACTCACCGCCGCGGCACTCACCGCCATCGTGGTCGCGGCCGTCGCGCTGCTCGTCGTCGACGTCCCTCTCGGCCTCGGGGTGCTCATCGGCGTACCCCTGCTGGTCGTCGCCCTCCAACGGATGGCGCCGCTGCTCACCCGGCGCAGCACGTCGCAGCAGGAGGCGCTCGCCGCCACGACCGCCCTCGCCGTCGACCTCGTCAGCGGCCTGCGCGTGCTGCGCGGCATCGGCGCGCAGGACCACGCCGCCCGCCGGTACGCGAGAGCCAGCCGCCACGCGCTCGACGTCACCCTGCGCGCCGCCACCACAAAGGGTCTGCACCTCGGACTCACCACCACTGTCAACGGCCTCTTCCTCGCGACGGTCGCCGGAGTCGCCGGGTGGCTCGCGCTTCAGGGCCGGCTCACCATCGGCGAGCTCGTCGCAGTGGTCGGGCTGGCCCAGTTCATCGCCGAGCCGGTGCAGACGCTCGGGTACTGCGTCCAGTTGTTCGCCATGGCCCGAGCCTCCGCCGGGCGGGTCGCCCGGGTCCTCGGCGCCGCGCCGATCGTCCAGCCGGGCGACGCCGGGCCGCCCGCACCGAGCCCGTCCCGGCTCGCCCTCGACGGCGTCTCGTACGCGGGCCTCGACGACGTCAGCCTGCGCGTTCGCGCCGGTGAGATCCTGGGCGTGCTCGCCTACGACCCGAGCGAGGGCGAGGCGCTGGTCGCTCTGCTGGCCGGCCGCGTGCCGCGCGCGGACCATCGGGGCACGGTCCGTGTCGACGGCGTACCCGCCGACGAGCTGCACATCGACGCCGCGCGTGCCGTGGTCCTGGTCGAACAGCACGACGTGGCGCTGTTCGAGGGGACGCTGCGCGCCAACCTCAGCGCCGGCGCCTCCGTCGACGACGAGGTGCTGCGCGCCGCCGTACGGGCTGCCGCGGCCGAGGACGTGCTCGCCGCGCACCCGCACGGGTTCGACCGTCTGCTCACCGAACGCGGCGCGAACCTCTCCGGTGGCCAGCGGCAGCGGATCGGGCTGGCGAGGGCGCTGGTCGCCGACCCGCCGGTGCTGGTGCTGCACAACCCCACCACGGCTGTCGACGCGGTGACCGAGGGGTTGCTCGCGACCAGGCTGGCCGAGGCTCGCGGGACGGGCTCTCGCGGCACGGTGCTGATCACCACCAGCCCGGCGCTGCTGCGGGTCACCGACAGGGTCGCGGTGATCGACCGGGGACGGGTCGTCGCCGAGGGTCCGCACGTGCGGTTGCTCGCCAGCGATGCCCGCTACCGGGAGGAAACCCTGCGATGACGTCCGAGCCGATCACCCGGCACCTGCTGCCGACGGCCACCGGCCGGCAGACCTGGGCCGCCCTCCGTACCGAGCTGGCCCTCCTGCCAGGGCTCAGCGCCGTCGCCGGCACGCTGCTGATCGCCGCCGCCGCGACCGGGCTGGTCGCCCCCTGGGTCCTCGGGCGCCTCGTCGACGACGTCATCGCCGGGACCGACACACCTCGGGTGATCGCCTGGGCCGCCGTGATCGCGGGCGCCGCCGTGCTCGCGGGGCTCCTCACCGCGGTCGGAGCGGCGGTCGCCGCACGTCTCGGCGAGACGGTGCTGGCCCGACTCCGGGAGCGGGTCCTCGACCGGGCCCTGCACCTGCCCTCGGCCACCCTGGAGCGGGCCGGAACCGGGGACCTGGTGGCCCGTGCCGGCGACGACGTGGCGGTGGTGACGAATGTGATCGCCACCAGCGGCCCCGCCTTCCTCGGCGCGCTGCTGTCCGTCGTGCTGACCGCGGCGGGGCTCTTCGCGCTCGACTGGCGGCTCGGCATCGCCGGGTTGGTCGCCGCCCCGGCGTACGCGGTGGCGCTGCGCTGGTACCTGAAGCGGTCGGTGCCGTACTACGCCCGCGAGCGGGTGGCGACGGGCGAGCGCGCGCAGGCGACGGCCGAGGCGCTGCGGGGCGCGGCGACAGTGCGCGCCTACCGGATGGAGGACGCCCACGTCGCACGGATCGCGGAGTGCTCCGGCGTCGCCCGCGACCTGTCGCTGGAGATCTTCGGTCTCTACACCCGCTTCGGGCTGCGCATCAACCGCTCCGAGTTCGTGGGGCTCGCCGCCGTGCTGCTCGCCGGCTTCCTGCTGGTACGCGGTGACCTGGCCACCGTCGGCGCCGCCACCACTGCCGCCCTCTACTTCCACCGCCTCTTCAACCCCATCGGCCTGCTGCTGTTCGAGTCGGACTCGGTGTTGCAGGCCGGGGCAAGTCTGGCTCGACTCGTCGGGGTCACCACCCTGCCGGACACCGCGGCCCCCTCCGGCACCGAGCCCACCCGCCACGATCGGGGCGTACCGGCGGCACTGGAGGTGACCGTCGGGCAGCACCGCTACGACGACGGGCCGGTGGTGCTGCGGAACATCAGCCTGCGTCTCGCCCCCGGGGAGCGCGTCGCCCTGGTCGGCGCGAGCGGTGCGGGCAAGAGCACCCTCGCCGGCATCATCGCCGGCATCATCGCGCCCACCGACGGTGCGGTCACCCTGCGCGGCGTGCCGCTGACCCAACTCGGCGAGCACCGCCTCCGTCGGGAGATCGCCCTGATCAGTCAGGAGGTGCACGTCTTCGCCGGCCCGCTCGCCGACGACCTGCGCCTCGCCGACCCGGACGCCACCGACGCCGAGATCGCCACCGCCCTCGACCTCGTCGGCGCCACCGAGTGGGTGCGGACCCTGCCGGACGGCCTCGCCACGGCGGTGGGGGAGGGTGGGCGACAACTCACCTCGGCCCAGGCCCAGCAGCTCGCACTGGCCCGCCTCATCCTCGCCGATCCGGCCGTCGCGGTCCTCGACGAGGCCACCGCCGAGGCGGGCAGCGCCGGCGCACGCGACCTCGACCGCGCCGCCGTGGCGGCCACCGAGGGTCGTACCACGCTGATCGTCGCCCACCGACTCAGCCAGGCGGCCACCGCGGACCGCATCGTCGTCCTCGACCAGGGGCGCGTCGCCGAACACGGCACGCACGCCGAACTGCTCGGTGCCGGGGGCGGGTACAGCCAGCTGTGGCGCTCGTGGAGCATGCCCGACCCCGTGGTCCCGCGAGAACGCGAGAGCGCGGACCAGCCCGTACCGAGCTGAGCGGCACCGGTTCCCGTCACCTCGAACATGCGCGAGATCAGTCGAACGGGGGAACCTCGGGAACTTTTCCGGACCGGCCGGCGACCACCAGAGTGCGCGGCCGACCGGCGGCGTTCCGACGACGGCATCTCGGCATGAAGGAGCGCCCGTGGCACACAGGACGGTGGTCTGTGCGGAACGGCGTCGCTGACGACGACCAGGTGACCCGGTGGGCGCGGGAGGCGGGCCGGGGTGACCGGCAGGCCGCCACGGCGTTCGTCAGGGCACTGCAGGACCAGGTCTGGCGGTTCCTGTCGCACCTGGCCGGGCCGGGCGAGGCCGACGACCTGACCCAGGAGACGTTCCTGCGGGCAATTCGCAACCTGCCCGGCTTCGCCGGCCGCTCGTCGGCCCGTACCTGGGTCTTCACCATCGCCCGGCGTGTTGCCGTGGACCATGTCCGGACGGCGGTGGCCCGGCCGAGGCTGGCGTCGGTTCCGGACTGGCAGGCGGCGGCCGAGGCCGCCGGCGCGATCACCGCCGGTGCCGA
Organism: Micromonospora sp. NBC_00821; assembly: GCF_036347035.1. Classification (NCBI taxonomy): domain Bacteria; kingdom Bacillati; phylum Actinomycetota; class Actinomycetes; order Micromonosporales; family Micromonosporaceae; genus Micromonospora; species Micromonospora sp. NBC_00821. Next base: position 4,522,768 of record NZ_CP108880.1, on the reverse strand, counting down.
CGAGGGCGTGACCCTGCACCAGTTGATCGCCGGACTGACCCCGGAGCGCCGTGAGGCGTTCGTCGCCACCCAGGTGCTCGGCCTGTCCTACGCCGAGGCGGCGGACGTCTGCCAGTGCCCCGTCGGCACGATCCGTTCCCGGGTCGCCCGAGCGCGCGAGGATCTCGTCGGCGCCTGGCAGGCCGACAGCGACCCGGGCCACGGGCGACGAACCGGCTGAGGGTGGATCGCCGCGCTGTTCGACAGCGGGTACGCCTCGTTCTACAGGGGACTTCAGGGCGTCGGTGGGGTGGCCCGCGCCCTCCCTGACCCACCACAGACGCCCCTGTTCCACGTCCACCTCCCCATCGGCCCGGACGCCGCGATGCGGGCCGCCGACGCCCTGCTCGCCGCCAACGGGGTGAAGCTGTTCGGCCGCGTACGCTCCGCGCCGGCTCCGGACCGGTGCTCGTCTGCGGGCGGCCCTCCCCGTTCGGTCAGCGGAATGGACGGGGCGTACCGGGCTTCCTAAGATCACGCCGGTGAACACCGAACCCCTCAACGTCGCCGGCGTAGCTGGCCCGATAGTCATCGCCACCAAGGCATTCTTTGGCCACCCTGCCGTCACCGTCGGCGGAGTGCCGGCCCCCAGGACGGGCAGACGGTACTCGTTGCCCGCGGTGGACGGTGGTCTCGTCCAGGCCACGGTCCGCAACGTTCTCGCCGACCCGTACCCGACCGTTGAGGTCAACGGTGTCAAGCACCGGACCGGGCCCTCCATGCCGATCTTCCTGCGCATCCTGGTTATGCTGCCGATCCTGCTGTTCACCGTCGGCGGCATCCTGGGCGCGCTGGTAGGGGCGTTGGGCGTCTGGGCGAACCTGACGGTTGCCCACACCCGGATGACAACCGCCGTCAAGGCGCTCGCCATGGTCGGTATCGGTATCGGCACTGTCATCGTCTGGCTCGCCGTCGCCGTCGCGCTGAACGTGGCGCTCAGCTAGACCGCCAAGCACCTCACCCCCCACAACGGTCAGCACCACCGGTCGTCGACCGGTGGCGCTGACGTGGTGCTGGCGTTCCGGCCGCTCTACCCCAGGCGGGCCTCGATGGTCTCGATGATGCGCGGACGCAGCTCGGCGGCGCGGATGACGGCGTCCACCGAGCCGACCTCGACGGCGCGGTGGATGTTGTGCACCCGGTCGAACTCCGCGGCCACCTCGCTGAGTTTCTCCGCGCGCACCGACGAGCGCAGCTCGTCGAGTTCCGCTGTCAGCGCGGCGCGTTCGGTGCCGGCCGAGGCGGCGGTGCGGGCCTCCAGGTCCCGCACCCGCGGGTCGGCAGCAGTACGAGCGTTGACGTCGGCGGAGAACACCACAGCGGCGGCGGGTGCGCCACCGAGCACCGAGGCGAACGAGCCCTCCAACGCCAGCACCGTCATGTTCGGGTTCAGCGCCTTCGAGAACACCACGAACGCACCACCGTGGTAGCGCGAGATCACGCAGAAGACGATGGGCCCCCGGAAGTTCACGATCGCCCGGCCGATCTCGGCACCGTACTCGAGTTGCAGCTTGCGCATCGACTCCGGTGAGCCGTCGAAGCCGGACAGGTTCGCCAGCACGACGAGCGGCCGGTTGCCGCTGGCCGCGTTGATCGCCCGCGCGGCCTTCTTCGACGAGCGGGGGAACAGCGTGCCCGCCGTGTAGGTGTCCGGACCGTCGGTGGGCGGGAAGCCGTGCCGGGGCACCGACCGGGACTCGATGCCGAGCAGGCAGACCGGAATGCCACCGAGGTGGACGTCCTGCACGACAGCGGTGTCAGCGTCCGCCATGCCGGCCCAGCGCTCCAGCACCGGGTGGTCCTGGTCGGAGAGGGCCCGCATCACCGTTCGGATGTCGAACGGCTTCTTGCGGTCCGGGTTGGACTCGACGGAGAAGATCTCCCCGACGGTGGCGAAGGAGCTGCCCGCGACGTCGTGCGGGAAGCCGGAGATGTCGCGGTCGGCCGGGTCGGTGGTGACCGCCCGCCGGGGCGCGTCCTCGCCGGGCGCGACGTACGTGTGGTCGTAGTGCGCCATCACCACGTCCCGTGCGGCCGTCAGGTTCGGCGCCCAGTACTGCGCCTGCCCGTTCGGCCCCATCACCCGGTCGTAGCCGCCGATGCCGAAGTTGTCCTCAGCCGACACGCCACCGGAGAAGTCGAGCGACTGCTTGCCGGTGAGCACCATCGCCGAGTCGGGCGTCATCACCAGGATGCCCTTGGTGTGCATGAGCATCGTCGCCTCGGCGTTCCAGTACGGCTGCGCGCCGACGTTGATGCCCGCGACCACGATGTTGATCTCACCGCCGGCCTGGGTGAACTCGACGATCCGCTTGAGTGCGGCGGCCACCCAGTCCATGTTCTCCGTGCCGGAGGTCATCGAGATCCGGGCCCCGGCGGACAACGCCCACCACTCCAGCGGCACCTGCATCCGCTCGGCCAGGTCCAGTGCGGCGATCACGCGCCGGCACTCCGGCTCCGACAGGGCGCCCAGCGACTTCGTCGGGTCGCCGAGCAACACCACCCGGGTGACACCCTGCGGGTAGCGCTCGGTCGGCGTCGTCACGACCCCGGCGACGATGGCGGCGCTGTTGCGCCCCTTCGGCCGGTCCACCGGCACCAACACGTGGTCGTCGTCGAGGTCGTGCTCGACGAAGTCACCGAGGCGGCCGGTCAGCTCGTACGGATACACGGTGTTGCGGCTGCTGGCCCGCAGCACCTTGAGCCGGTACTCGTCGAGCGGCTCGATCGGCTCGACCGGCGGCTCCCCGACGGCCAGTTCGGCGCCGCCCGCGGCGTCGAACGAGATCCGTACGGCGATCTTGGTCAGCTCGCCGGTCCGGCGGTCGCGCTGGCGCGCGATGAACAGGATCTCCTCCAGGCCGGCGCCCGCGGTCGTCGGGCGGACCCGCCCGGCGATCATCTCCATCTCCTCGCGGGTCAGCTCGCTCGGCGGCCACACGTAGACCACGATGCGGTTGGTGTTGAAGCGCGTCTTCGACGGCCGCCGCGACTGGGCGCGGCGGATCGAGTCGAGGCAGGTGGCGATGGCGTCCTCGGCCGTCGGCAGCGCGACCAGGCGGCCGTCCTGCTCGCGAAGCTCGGTCAGGTCACGCACCTGCGCGAACGCGACGAGGCGCTCGTCGGCCCGGTTCTCCCGCGCCACGCACTGGAAGAGGTAGACCTCCTCGTCCGACGATGGCAGCCGGGTCAGGTCGAACTTGTGCAGCCGCTCCAGCTGCATCCGCTGCGCGATGTACGGGTGCAGCCCACGGATCAGACGGTCCTCGGTCAACTGGGCGCCCGACGGGCGGAAGGTGAAGTGGTGGTGCATGACCGCCCCGCCGCGACCCGCGACGGTGGTGGTGACCCTTCGGACCTGGGGCGGCAGCGGGTGCGCGGCGATGACCTCGGCCAGCGCGGCAGCCATCGCGTCGAAGTCCTCCGGCTGGTTCTCCCAGCCGAGGTAGATGTCGGCGTCCACGGCCTCCTCGCCGGTGGCCAGCTCGGCCAGCCCGCGCAGGGCGCTGCCCAGCGCGTCGAAGCTGACCGCGGCGGAGACCACGCTGGAGTCGGCGCGCTCGGCGACCACGAACGTGCAGCCCGCGACCTCGCGGGTGCGCACGCTGGTGAGCGACCGGTTGCCGTAGTAGCGCCGGGTCAGCACCTCCAACATGACCGCGTTGTCGAGGTGGTCGCGGACGAGCCGCTGACCGAGCAGCCGGACCAGCGGCTCGGTGCTGCGCACCATCTCGGCGATGCGCTCGGCGCGGTCCGGCGCGTCCGGGTGCGCGTCGAGGTGCCGCAGGTGCCCACGGACCTCGGCGTAGACGCGGGCGCGGTTGCGGCGCAGCAGCGGCTGGGCGAACCAGGCGAACACCACGCCGCGGGCGAGGTCCGCGACCGCTGGGAAGCGGACCTGCGTCGCGGCGATCAGCCGCTCCAGCGCGAGGCCGGCCGGCTCGCGCAGCGTCTCGTCCGGCGGGGTCTCGCGCAGCCACGCGCGCAGCAGCGCCGCGATGACCTGCGCGTCAGCGGAGGCGCGCTGCTGGGCGAGGAAGATCCGGAAGACGGCGGCTTCGAGGGCGGGGGTGCGGTCCAGGTCGGTGACGCCGTACCGGCCGAGGGCCTTGCCGAGCCTCGTCTGGAAGGCGTCCGGCAGCCCGGCCCGCTCGACGTCGAGGCTCTGCAGGTAGGTGTGGAAGTACTCCCGGGCGCTGTGCACGTGCGCGGCGCCGCCGTCCTCGCCCGTCGGCCGGTTGCGGCTCAGTTCGGCGAGATCGGCGAACACCTCGATGAGGTCGAGTTCGGCGGCCAGGGGCCGCTGGCCGGCTTCGGTGGCCGTCCGTCGCGCGGTGAGGTAGTCGTCGAGCACCCGGCGGTCGTCGTGCGGGTCGACGTCGAAGCCGAGCAGCAGACCCCGCAGGTCCTCCTGACCGCGCCGGCTGCGCTCGTACGCCGGGATGTCCGCGGCGGCGGTGGGCAGGTCCAGTTCGACGGTCTCGGTGCTCGGGTCGTCAGGGGTCTCCTCGGCGTCGTCGGCGAGCGGCTCCAGGCGCAGCAGCGGCGAACCGGCCTCCACCTGGCTGCCCACCGACACGGCGCACTCCTTGAGCCGCGCCTTGAACGGCGCCCGCAACACCGTCTCCATCTTCATCGCTTCGAGCACCAGCACCGGCGCGCCCGCCTCGACCTCCGCGCCGACCTCCAGCGGCGTGGCGACGACCAGCGCGGGCATCGGGGAGCGCAGGACGCCACCCTCGTCCCGGCTGACCCGGTGCGTCACTCCATCGACCTCGACCAGGTGGGTCGGCCCGTACGTGCCGGTGAGCAGGCGGTAGCGGATGCCGTTGACGACGATCTGACCGGTGTGCCGGTCGAAGCGGTCGAGCTCGACGTCGGCGGTGCGCACGACGGGGCCGGTCTCGATGCCGACCCGGAACCGGTGCGCGCCGACCCGCGCCACCCGGGTGCGGTAGCCGACGCCGCGCAGCTTGAGGTCCAACGGTCGGCCGCTGGCGTGCTGCACCTGTGGGCGCCCGCCGGCCGCCGTCGACAGCAGCCGCTGCCGTTCGACGCGCTCCTCCTCCTCGTACGCCTCGATGGCGGCGGCGGCCAGGGCGACAGCGGAGTGGCGGTGGGTGACGAGGCGGCCCTCGCCGCGGACGCGGTCGATCCAGCCGGTGTCCGCGCTGGCGTCGATCACCTCGGGCTGGTCGAGCAGGTCGAGCACGAAGCTCTTGTTCGTCGCCCCACCTTCGATGATCACCGTGGTGTTCGCCATCGCCCGGCGCAGCCTGCCGAGCGCCTCGTCGCGGTCACGGCCGTACGCGATGATCTTCGCGATCATCGAGTCGAAGTCGGCGGGGATGGTGTCACCCTCGCTGACGCCGGTGTCCACCCGGATGCCGGGGCCGCTGGGCAGGTCCAGCCGGGCGATGCGGCCGGGGGACGGGGCGAAGTCGCGGTCGGGGTCCTCGGCGTTGAGCCGCGCCTCGATGGCGTGCCCGCGCTCGGCCGGCGGCGCACCTTCGAGTCGCCCGCCGGCGGCGACGTGCAGCTGCGCCTTGACCAGGTCGAACCCGGTGGTCAGCTCGGTGATCGGGTGCTCGACCTGGAGGCGGGTGTTGACCTCGAGGAACGCGAACAACCGGTCCCCGGGGTGGTAGAGGAACTCGACGGTCGCCGCGCCTCGGTAACCGACAGCCACGGCCAGCCGCTCCGCCGACGTCTTCAGCTCGGCGGCCTGCGCCGGGTCGAGCACCGGCGACGCCGACTCCTCGATGACCTTCTGGTTGCGTCGTTGCACGGAGCAGTCGCGGACGCCGAGCGCCCACGCGGTGCCCTGTCCGTCGGCGATCACCTGGACCTCGACGTGCCGGGCCCCGGTGACGAGGCGCTCCAGGAACACGATGCCGCTGCCGAACGCCCGTGCCGCCTCCTGGCTGGTGCGGTCGTACGCGTCGACCAGCTCGGCCTCGTTCCTGATCACGCGGATGCCGCGCCCGCCGCCGCCGGCGGTCGCCTTCAGCATCAGCGGGTAGCCGACCTCGGCTGCCGAGGCCTTGGCGGCGGCGAGGGTCTCGACGGCGCCGCGGCTCCACGGCGCGACCGGCACGCCGACCTCCTCGGCGATCAGCTTCGAGCCGATCTTGTCGCCGAGTTGGCGCATGGCGTCCGCGCTCGGCCCGACGAAGGTGACGCCGATCTTCTCGCACAGCTCGGCGAACGCCGGATCCTCGGCGACGAAGCCCCAGCCGACCCACGCGGCGTCGGCACCGGTCTCGGTCAGGGCGCGCTCCAGCACCGCCAGGTTGAGGTACGGGCGTGCGGACGCCGGGCCGAGATCGTAGGCGATGTCCGCTTCGCGAACGAATGTGGCGCTTCGGTCGACATCGGTGTAGAGGGCCACGGTTTCGAGCTGGATGCCGGTCTCCGCGGCCAGCTCGCGGACCGCGTGGATGAGCCGCATGGCGGCTTCACCACGGTTGACGATGGCGACACGGTTGAACACCCGAAAAACCCCTTAGCTAGACCTCGACCTGCGCGCCGGGAGACGACGGCTCCCAGCAGTGATCACCTTTCCGCGTGGCGGCGGCCAGCGCTATGGCGCAACCACCGAACCCACCGTCCCTCAGTTGTAGGAAATGCACAAAACTTTTTGGCACACCGGAAGACGTACCGACCCGATCTGGCACTCCGACAGTTGATCAAGGCGGTGCGGGCGGTTCACGTCCGCAGCCTCCCGAGTTGATCCCCGGGTGATCGGCTGACCAGGAAGATCATCGCCGGTCCGGTCAACGCTGGCCCGGCTCGACCATCCCGGACCAGGTCAGGAACGCACCAGGGAAGGAGCGGCAAGGAGGTCACCGCACCTCGTACGCCCACGTCTGGCGCTGCTGCTCGCGGCGGGACTCACCACGCTCGTCACGCCGGCCGGCGTCGCCCACGCGGCGAGGGCCACGGTACCCGCGACGGGTGCCCCGATCACCATCACCGCGACCGCGCGGCTCGCCCCTGGCGTCACGTACGGCTCGTTCGAGGTGGCCACGCCCCGGGACGTCACCCTCGGTCACCCGCTCACCGGCGACCTGAAGAAGGACAAGGTCTCCCTCGACCTGCTGCACCCCGAAGCGGCGGCGGATCGAGCACTGTCGCCGTCCGCGAGCCGGGCCAGACCGCGGCCACCGCCCGCAACAGCCGGTCCGACGGTACGGAGCGTCTGGTCACCAACGGCATCGGGATCGTCGTGGGCAAGCACCGATCGGTGTACGCACCCGAATTCGCCCCGTCCGCTGCCCCGGACGGGGCGAGTTCGCTCAGCCGAGACGGTCGGGCACCCGGACTGTCGGCCCCAGCTCAGATAATGACGCCGGCCGAAGGGACCCGATGACAGTTCTCGACACCAGGGCGCTCAACCGCGCGACGCTCGCCCGGCAGTTGCTGCTCGACCGCGCCGACCTGCCGCCGCTCGACGCCGTGGCCCACCTCGGTGGCCTGCAGGCCCAGGAGCCGCAGGAGCCGTTCATCGGGCTGTGGTCGCGGCTGCGCGCGTTCGACCCGACGGTGCTCTCCACCCTGCTGACCCAGCGACACGTGGTGCGTACCCACCTCATGCGCCGCACCGTCCACCTGCTCGTCGCCGACGACCTCGTGGCCTGGCGCAACCGTCACGACGCCATGCTGCGCCAACGCGTGCTCGGGGTCTACCGCGGCGAGCTCGACGGGGTGGACCTCGACGACCTCGCCGCTGCCGCGCGGGCGGTGGTGGCCGACGGTGAGCCCCGCTCGATGCCCGAGATCGGGCGGGCGCTCGCCGAGCGCTGGCCGACGCCGGGGCCGCGGGTGCTGGGCGAGATAGCTGTCGCGCTGCTCCCGATGACACAGGTGCCGCCGCGCGGGCTCTGGCGGACGACGGGGGGCGCGCGCTACGTCCTGCTCTCCGCGTGGCTCGACCGGGAGATCGCCCCGTCGACCGCGGCGGGCACCGATCCGGTCGGCCAACTGCTCGTCCGCCGCTATCTGGCCGCGTTCGGCCCGGCGGCCACTGCCGACCTGCGGGCCTGGTGCGGCCTCGCCGGGCTGCCCGCTGCGGTGACCGCCATGCGGGACGAGTTGGTGACCTTCCGCGACGAGCGTGGCCGGAAGCTGATCGACCTCCCCGACGCGCCGCGCCCCGACCCGGAGACACCCGCCCCGGTGCGGTTCCTGCCGGCGTTCGACAATGCGATCCTCGGCTACGACGACCGCAGCCGGATCATCGACGACGCGCACCGTCTCCTCTCGGTGGCCGGCGAGCGCGTGGTGCTCGTCGACGGCCGGGTCGCCGCGACCTGGACGGTCGAGTCGGAAACGGTGACCGTCAACCCCCTACGCGGCTTCTCCCGAGCTGACCGGGCCGCCGTGACCGAGCAGGGGCAGGCCCTGGCGTCCTTCCTCTCCGACAACGAGAGCGACCGGGTGCGGGTCGGTTCGTCTCCCCGCTGAGGGCCGACGCAATCGGTGCCCGACGGCCTGACCCTACGTGCGCGCGGTGAACGACGTCCGCCCCGCTCCGGCGCGATGGCGGGAGCGGGGCGGACGTCGTGTCGGTCAGGGCTTGCGGGCCACAGCGCCGTAGGCGTCGATCCCGACGGCGTCGGGCTCCTCCGGTCGCCACAGCGGGATCGGCACCAGGCCCGGCTCCACCATCGCCAGCCCGTCGAAGCAGCTCTCGAGCTCCTCCGGGCTGCGCAGGATGTACGGAACCCCGCCGCTCTGCGCCAGCCGCTCGGCACCCGAGACCACCGCCGGGCTGGTGTTGGTGCCGTCCCAGAGCACGAGGTGTGAGCCGGACGGCACCGCGTCCATCGTGCGCCCGACGATCGAGCGCACCACGTCCAGGTCGGGCTCGTAGCCCATCACGCCCATGTACATCACGGCGATGGGCTGGTCGAAGTCGAGCGTCTGCGCCGCCTCGGCGAGGATCTTCTCCGGGTCGTGGTAGTCGGCCGGGACGTAGGTGGTGACACCCTCCGACGTCGTGCTGGCCAGCAGTGCCCGCGCGTGCACCAGCACCATCGGGTCGTTGTCCACGTAGACGATCCGCGAGTCGGGCGCGACGCCCTGGGCGACCGCGTGCGTGTTCTGCATGGTGGGCAGGCCGGTGCCGATGTCCAGGAACTGCCGGATGCCCGCCTCGGCCGCGAGGTGACGCACGGCCCGCACCAGGAACACGCGCGACTGCTGCGCCATCAGGACGATCTCCGGGTAGACCTCGGCGACAGCGTCGCCGGCCGCCCGGTCGGACTGGAAGTTGTCCTTGCCGCCCATCCAGTAGTTCCAGATCCGTGCCGCGTGCGGCACGTCGGGCTGAAGCTTCGCGGCGAGTTCGGGGTCCGGGCCAACCATGCCTGGCTCCTATCGAGGGGTCGTCAGCTGGAGGTCACCACAGCGGTACGCCCGGGATCGTACTCCGGCAATGTCCACTCTCGACCAGGGGTGGACCTACCGTCGCCAGGCAGGGGATCAGGGTCGCTGTCATCGGTGGACCACCCCGTTCTGGTACGCCCACACGACGGTCTGCAGCCGATCTCGCGCACCGATCTTGGCCATGGCCCGCCCGAGGTGCGACTTGACGGTGCTGGTCTCGATGAAGAGCCGCTCGGCGATCTCGACGTTCGACAGGCCCTGCGCGAGCAGCTCCACGATCTCGGTCTCCCGCGCGGTCAGCTGGTGCGCCGCCGCCGCGTCCGATCGGGGAGCGGGCGTACGCCTGGCGAACTCCGAGATCACCCGACGGGTGACGGTCTGGTCGACGAGCCCGTACCCGCTCGCCAGGCGACGGATCGCCTCGATCAGCTCCTCGGGCTCACAGTCCTTGAGGATGAAGCCGCTGGCGCCGGACTCCAACGCGCCGAAGACGTACTCGTCGAGGTCGAAGGTCGTCACGACCAGGACCGCCGGTGGCGTTCCGGTCGCCTCGGCGACGATCTGCCGGGTCGCGGTGAGCCCGTCGCCGTGCGGCATCCGGACGTCCATGCAGATGACGTCCGGTTGCAGCCGGCGGGCCAGTTCCACCGCGGCGGACCCGCTCGACGCCTCCGCGACGACCTCGATCTCGCCGGACTGCTCCAGGATGACGCGGAAACCGGCCCGGACGACGGCCTGGTCGTCGACGAGCATCACTCTGATCACGCGGGGGCCTCTTCCTTCGGACGGGACGCGGCGGGGCCGTTCGTCGGGAGTGTCGCGGCGACCGACCAGCCGCCGGCCGCCGTCGGGCCGGCGGTGAACGTCGCCCCGATCAGCTGGGCGCGCTCACGCATGCCCACCAGGCCGACGCCACCGGTCCGAGCCGCCGGTACGCGTCGCGGCGCGACGGGTTCGTTCACCACCTCCAGCGACACCGAGCGGGGCTCGAAGCGGAGCACCACCCGTGCTGCGGCACCCGGGGCGTGCTGGCGGGCGTTGCTGAGCGACTCCTGCGCGATCCGGTAGAGCGCGACGTCGGCGATCGGTGGCACCTCGCGTTGCTCGCCCTCCCGGACGAACTCCACCGGGCCGGCGAGGCTGCCCGCGGTGCGGACGAGGTCGTCGAGCATGCCCAGCCCCGGCACCGGGGCGGCACCGTCGCCGCCCTCGTGCCCGGGCCTGCCGCGCAGCACACCGACGACCAGCCGCAGGTTGTCCAGGGTCTCCTTGCCCTGGCTGCGGATCCAGGCCACACCGGCCTTCGCGGCCGCCGGGTCCCGGTCGATCAGCCGCTCGACCGCCGCCGCCTGCACGACCATGCCGGAGAGGTGGTGCGCGGCCACGTCGTGCAACTCCCGGGCCATCCGGGAACGCTCCGCGCCGATCGCCGCCTGGACCTTCGTGCGCTGCTCCCGGACCGCCTCGTCCGCCCGCACCCGGACCAGCTCCACGTAGCGCCGGTAGGTGGCCACGTAGCCGCCGACGAACGTCGCGCTGGCGTAGGTCAGGGCGCTCGCCGAGACGTACGCGACGGCCGTCAGCAGATCCGGGGTCACCACGACGGCCGCCCCGGTCGACTCCACCACCACGACCGCGCTGACGGCCAGCAGCGCACGGCGAACCGGCAGCAACGACCCGACGGTGTACGCCACGACGAACGGTGCGAGGCCCCGGATGGTCGCCTCGGGCAGGGAGAAGCCGATGATGGGCAGTTGGAGGCCGACGACGAGCGCGAGGCAGAGCAGGGGCCGGACCCGACGCAGGCACAGCAGCATCGCCTGCGCGCAGCAGATGGCGACGAGCAGCCAGGCCCGCGCCGGGTCGAACGACACCCCGTCCTCCGGTGCCACGAACCAGAACAGCGAGGTGAGCAGTACGAACGTCAGGACGGTCAGCACCGCGGCCAGCAGGCAGTCCCGGGGGAACACTCCGGTCACCCCGAGCCGGGTGAGCCGGGCGTCGAGCCACTTCGTCAGTCGTCGTGTGCCGAAATCGGTGTCCGTGTGGTCCCTCATGGGGTGCGCATCCTTGCTCCGGATCGTCCCGGGTCGGGCGGGTCAGTAGGAGATGCTAGGCGCGAGCAGGTGGAACTCCACGGCGAACCAGCCCGCGCCGGCGAGAGCCAACAGGATCAGGCCGCTGCCGGTGATCCGCCGCCAGCCGACGTGGCGTCGCACGTCGTCGACCAGCCGGACCGCGGCGGGCAGCACTCCGAGCAGTCCGACCAGTTGCAGCACCTGAATGGTGCGCAGGACGGGCCCGGGAACGTCCTGCAGGCTCATGATGCTGCCGATGCTCAGCACCCAACCGGCGAACGCGAGCAGCGTGCCGGCTACGGCGAGGCGGCTCAGGATCCGCGCGGTGCGCCCCGCCCGCTCCCGGGGAGCGCGGCCCAGTCGACGGCGGACGATCGCGCCGACCGGCCAGGACAGGACGGTGAGCAGCAGCACGACTGTCGACAGGGCCAGCACCGGAACGGCCACCATGGAGGCGCGGGCCGGCTCGACGGGCAGCAACGCGAACGCGGAGTCGAAACTGATCGCCTCGACCCGGTCGTCGGTCGCCCGCATGGCGATCGTGCGCTGCCCGCCGACCTCGCGCCAGACCCAGGGCGCCACCTCCTCGTAGAGGGCGGGGGAGTCCGACAGTGGGCCCGGCTCCACCAGCAACCGGTCACCGTCGGCGACGCTGACAGTGGTCCGACCGACCAGGCCGATCGCCGTCAGGAAGTTGCTCTGAATCGCTCGCGAGGACTCGTACGTGCCGGCGGCCAGCGCGGCGTGCGTGGCGGTGGTCGCCGGGTCCACGCCGGCGGTCGGCTGGTCGTCGCGGGCGGGGAAGTAGCGGTCGGCGAAGCCGTTCATGATCGACTCGCGAAGCTCGTGGCTGTCGAGGGCGCCGGAGCCGTTGCTGTTGAGGGACAGGAAGATGCCGGCCCGGTCGTCGGGGTAGATCTGCAGGTGGGAGTGGAAGTACTTGGTGTCGCCGCCGTGGCCGAGGATTCGGTGGCCGTTACGGTCCTCGGCGAAGAATCCGAGGGTCATCCGGGGCCCGTCGGTCAGCGTGCCCAGCGACGTCGCGTCGAGTGCCGGCCGCTGCATCAGCTCACGGGTCGGCTGGTCCAGCAGGGGCGCGAAGCCCACCGGCTCGCCGAGCTGGGCGAGCATGAATCGCGCCATGTCCGTCGCCGGGGCGCTCAGCGCGCCGGGCGGGGGCGTACCGACGATCTCGAACGGCGCGGCGGGCCCGGCGGAGGTGTCGTACCCGTTGGACATCCGGTCGCGCAGCGCCGCCGGGAGGGGCTGCGCGAAGGTCGACGACGGCATGCCGGCGCGGTCCAGGACGTTGCGTTGGACGTACTCCTCGAAGCGCGTCCCGCTGACGCGTTCGACGATGTAGCCGGCGAGCGCGTTGCTGTAGTTGGAGTACGCGGGGACGGTGCCGGGCTGGTAGATCTGCTCCGGTGGGTCGGTCATCAGGGCCCTGCGGAGGTTGAGGTCGCCGCCGTCGGTGCCGATGAGGCCGGCGATCCGCTCCTCGAAGCCGGCGGTGTGCGTCAGCAGGTGCCGCAGTGTGACGGCCCGCTCGTAGCGCAGCGGCAGTTCGAAGTCGAGGTACGTCGTGACGTCGGTGTCGAGGTCGAGCTTCCCGCTCTGCACGAGTTGCAGCACCGCGGTGGCGGTGACGAGCTTCGACACCGATCCCATCCGGAACAGGTGCCGGTCCGGGTCGACAGGTACGGCACCGTTGCCGCCGTCACCGGTGTCGGCGTACCCGTACCCCCGGGCTGTGAGGATCTTGCCGTTGTTCACGACGGCGACAGTGGCCCCGGCGATGTCGGTACGGTCGAGCGCGGCCGGCAACAGGCCGTCGAGCCAGGCGTTGACGTCGGTGTCGGTCAGGGCGGAACCCGTCCCGCTCGCCACGGCGGGCGCCGCCGGAGCATCGATGTGCGGTGCGGGGTTGTGCTGCGGCGCGCCGCAGCCGGCGGCGCCCACGGCGAGGACGACAGCGGTCGCCAGCACCGCGCCGAGTCGGACGACCGGCCGGGCGGGTCGGGGTGAACCGGGGGCGGGAAGGGGAAGAGAGCGCATCGTCTGCCGGTGCCTTTCCTGGCGAACGGGTGTCCGGAGCAGGTCCGTACGGCGTCACCCGATGCCTTGGGACAAGCCTGTTCGAGTGATCGCCCCGAGCCATCTGGCGCGAGACGGCAATGCGCCTACGACTTGAGGAGGAGGGGCGGGTGCGCCGATGGTGGGCAGAGGTGTCGCCCCGGTCGCGTGAACCACCGCCCGTACCGGTGCATCAAACCCTGTGACAGACCCCGTGGAGGAAGGACCACCCATGCGCGGCAACCTGCTCGTCGGTGCGATGCTCACCCTTACGTTCGTCGCCGGTTGCACGTCACCGGTGAAACGGGTCGGCGGCGACGCCGGGCCCGCCGGCTCCCCGTCCACCAGCGCGAGCCCGCCGAGCCCGTCGGCGTCGAGCGCTCCGGCGACCGGCAGCGCGGGCCCGAGTGCTCCGGCCACCCGCAGCGCCACCCCGGGCGCCCCGACCACCCGCACCTCCCGCCCGGCCGCTCCGGTGAGCGAGATCAGGCGGACCGACTGGCCCAACGCTGTCATCCGCGGTCTGAGATTCTGCGGTGAGTCCGACACGGTGAAGTTCCGGAACGGGTCGAACGGCCTCGACATCCCCTGCCGAATCCTGCCCGGTGGCGCGCGACCGGTGTACGCCGACTTCATCACCGAGGAGCCGGTGAGTCTGCCGTCGACCGAGGACGCGCTCGTCCTCGTCGAACTGGGCAACTCCGACGCCGCGCGGCGGCAGGCCCTCGTGCCGGTTCAGCTCGACTACACCGGCCGAGAGCGGTGGGCGCAGCCGGTCATCCTGGGGGACGATTCCAGTCCGAGCGATGACCGGGTCATGACGTTTCTGTCGTACCGCGTCTTGGGAGACAACAGGGTGCAGGCCACCGTCCGCAAGCTCGATGGCGGCACTGAGACACGCCGGTGGCGCACCATCGACTACGCCGGCAACTGGGAACGGTACTAGCGTTGCGCGACCATCGAGCCGTTCACCCGCAGCGTGCCGAGGATCTCGTCGGTGCGGTCGACGCCGTCGGTCTGCTTGACCTGGACGTACACGCCGAAGGTGCCGGTGGCCGCGACCAGGGTGACCTCGCTGAACGACGTCCGCGCGCCACCGCATCGCGACCAGTGCCGGACGGTCCCACCGAACGCGGCGACGGTGACCGCCCGGCCTGCGGCGGGTGTGCATCCGCTGTGATCGGGCAGCGCAGGTTGCTCCGCTCCGCGCAGCCCGGGGCTCACTCCCACGAAGACCCCCGGTGTCGCGCTGTCGACATCGGACCAGTCGGCGAGGTCGGCTCCGACGAGCAGACCGGGGCCGCGCCCGTCGGCGAGGCCGATCACCGCCGGGTCCCAGCCGCCGTCGCGCAGTTGCCGCGCCCAGCCGTCGGGAACGGCCACCGAGACGGCGCCGGTCGTGTCGCCGACCCGGGTCCAGCCGTGCGGCGCGGTGGTCGCGGTGGCGGATCCGGCCATGACCAGCGTCGCGGTCACGGTGCCGACGGCGGCGAGGAACCGGCGGATGCGCCGCGGCGGCGGGCGGGCCGCCAACTGCCGGCTGGCGAGCAGACCCTCCAACGCGGCGGCGTACGCGGCCGCTGTGGGCCAGCGGCGGTCCGGATCGCGATGCAGGGCCCGGCGGACGGCGCGCTCGACGGCGGCGGGTGCGCGGGGTGCCGCCGTCACCGGCTGCCCGGGCGGCGAACCGGTCAACATGTGGTGCGTCAGCGCGCCGATCGCGAACACGTCGGCGCGCACGTCGATCCCTCCGCCGGGGACGAACTGCTCGGGCGCCATGTAGGCGGGCGTGCCGGCGACCACTGTGAACCCGGACGCGTGCGCGAGCGTCTTGGCCAACCCCAGGTCGGCGACCAACACCCGGTCGCCGGCCGGGCTGGTGTCGAACAGCACGTTGGACGGTTTGAGGTCGCGGTGCAGCACACCGCTGTCGTGCAGGATCGACACCGCCCTGGCGATGTCGGCGGCGATCCGCAGCGCCGAGCGCACCGGCATCGGCCCGCCGCTCAGCCGGTCGGCGAGCGTGCCACCGGCGGCGTACGTCATCACCAGGTACGGCCGGCCGTCGGGCAACTCACCGATGTCCAACACCCGGACCAGGTGATCGGAGTCGACCTGCCGCATGAACCGGGCCTCCTGGCGGAAGCGCCCCCGGATGTCGGCCCGCTGCGACCAGTTGTCGGCGAGCACCTTCACTGCCACCGGCGAGTGCAGCTCGTCGTCGTACGCCAGCCACACGGTGGCGAACGCACCGGCGCCGACGGGGCGCGCGATGCGGTACCGGCCAACCTGCGGCGGGATGGACACGATCGTATTATCCGGCGACCGGGACTCCGGTGACGCCCACGAGCGGGGGAGCGCGGGTGGCGAAGGAATCTGACACCGAGGAGCTGGCGAGGCGGGCGGCGGCCGGCGACAGCCTCGCACTCGACGCGCTGCTGGCCGCGATCGGTCCACGGGTGCTGGAGCAGTGCGGGCGGTTCCTGCCCTGTCGGCAGGACGCGGAGGAGGCGGCGCAGGACGCGTTGTTGCAGGTGGCCCGGCACATCCAACGGTTCGAGGGGCGGTCGCTCTTCTCCACCTGGTTGCACACGGTGGTCGCCAACTGCGCCCGCCAGACCTACCGGTCACTGCGGCGACGAGCGGCCGAGCGGCCCAGCACGCTGCTGCCCGTCGAGGTGGCCGACCCCCGTACGACGAGCGTCATCGCCGGATCGCGCCTCGATCTGCTGGACGCGCTGGACCGGCTGGAGGCGCACCGGCCGGAGCTGGCGACGGCCCTCGTGCTCCGCGACCTGTGTCAGCTCGACTATCAGGAGATCGCCGGGCAGTTGGGCATCCCGATCGGCACGCTGAAGTCCCGGATCCATCACGCCCGTCGGTACGTCCGGGAGGCGTTGGGGAGTAGTTGAGCGATGCGTACGCCGATCCGTGGTTTTGCCCCCGATCGGCGGACATCGTTTGACATGTGTGGCGATCGCATCTTTGATGGTCGATGTGTCTGTTCGGCGTGGTCGGGCGCTTGGTCGTCTGGGTGGGCCGGTCGACGCCCTGAGCCTGTCGACGCCCTGAGCCTGGAGGACGGATGCGAGTCATCGCGCGGAGAAGCCCACGACGCCCACGACGGCGGCTGTTGCCGGTGGCGATGGTGGCGGTGACGCTGCTGAGCCTGGCCGTCGGTGTGCCGGCGGCCGCCGCGGCGCCGTCGACAGTCGTCGGCGTGGCCAGCGGTCGTTGCCTGGACGTGGTCGGCAACGTCAGAACCGCCGGTGCCGGCATCAACATCTACGACTGCAACGGCCAGGCCAACCAGGCGTGGACCTTGACCTCCAGTGGTGAGTTGCGGGTCTACGACGACACGATGTGCCTGGACGTGGTCGGCCAGGACACCACAGCTCCCGCCGCGGCGCAGATCAGCGGCTGCACCGGCGGCGCCAACCAACGCTGGCGGATCACGACCTCCGGGACCATCGTCGGGGTCCAGTCCGGCCTGTGCCTGGACGTCTCCGGCGCGGGCACCGCCAACAGCACCACAGTCGGTCTCTGGACCTGCAACGGGCAGTCCAACCAGCGGTGGACGACATCTCTCGGCAGCGCCGACAGTCAGCCGCCGACGGCGCCGGGTAGCCCACGGGTCAGCGGCCTGACCTGCAACTCGGTGACGTTCGCGTGGAACGCCTCGACGGACGACGTCGCGGTGGCCTTCTACGACATCTACCACGACGGCCAGCTGATGACGTCGGTGAGTGGCACGATGCTCTCCACCAACCTGACAGTGGTGGCCGGGGCGACCTGGGGCCTGTACGTCAACGCCCGTGACGCCGCCGGCAACGTGTCGCAGGCGAGCGCCACCGTCTCGATCACTCCGCCGCCCTGCCAGGCCGACAGTCAGCCACCGACCGCGCCGCAACAGCTCACCGGCACCGCGTCGGGCACCACTGTGACCCTGCGTTGGACCGCGTCGACAGACAACATCGGGGTCCGTGCGTACGACATCTACCGGGCCGGCGCGAAGGTGGGAACGGTCACCGGCGCGCCGCCGGCGACCACGTTCACCGACAGCGGTCTGGCGGCGAACACCTCCTACCAGTACTACGTGGTGGCTCGGGACGCGCAGGACAACGCCTCGTCGCGCAGCGGCACCGCGACGGTGACCACCGGCGCGGCGTGCGCCAACCCGGTGTGCGGGGTGCGACAGGTCACCACCGACACCGACGTCCCGTGGGGTCTGGTGACGTTGCCCGACGGCAGCGTTCTCTACAACCGCCGCGACGCCCACGACATCATCCAGCTCAACCCGACCACCGGGGCCAAGACCAACCTGGGCACGGTGCCGAACGTGCAGAGCACCGACGGTGAGGGTGGCTTGTTGGGGCTCGCCATCTCGGCCAGCTACTCCAGCGACCGCTGGCTGTACATCATGCACACCTCGCCGAGCGACAACCGCATCGTCCGGATCAGGCTGGAGAACGGGCGACTCAACACCGCCAGCGAGCAGGTCCTGCTCAGCGGCATTCGGCGTAACAAGTACCACGACGGTGGTCGCCTGCGGTTCGGCCCGGACGGCAAGCTGTACGCCAGCACCGGCGACGCCCAGAACGGCAACTACGCCCAGGACCGGTCCAGCCTCGAAGGCAAGATCCTGCGACTCAACCCGGACGGCACCGTTCCCTCGGACAACCCGTTCGGCAACTACGTGTGGAGCTACGGCCACCGCAACCCGCAGGGGCTCGCGTTCGACTCGCAGGGCCGGCTGTGGGAGCAGGAGTTCGGCAACTCGGTAATGGACGAGACCAACCTGATCACCAAGGGTGGAAACTACGGCTGGCCGGCGTGCGAGGGCACCAGCGGCACCTGCGGTACGGCCGGGTTCATCGCGCCGGCGCGCACCTATCCGACTGCCGAAGGGTCCTGCTCCGGCATCACGATCGTGCGTGACGCGCTCTACGTGGCCTGCGCCCGAGGCGCTCGGATGTACCGCGCGGTGATCAGCGGCAGCAGCCTGACGAACGTGCAGACGTACTTCAGTGGCACCTACGGTCGGCTGCGGACGGTGGAGCCGTCTCCCGACGGAGGGCTGTGGCTGACCACCACCAACGTCGGTGACAAGGACAGCACCCCGAACAACAGCAACGAGAGGATCCTGCACGTCACGCTCGGCAACTAGACCCTGATCGATGTGCGGCACGCCCCTCAGCCGCTGGTCAGGAGCACTAGTTGCTGGGTGGCCCGGGTCATCGCGACGTAGCGGTCGACCGCCCCGGAGATGCCGGTGCCGAACGTTTCCGGGTCGACGAGGACGACCAGGTCGAACTCCAGCCCCTTGGCCTGCTCCGGGCTCAGTGACCGGACCCGGGCCGTGGGCGGGAAGGTCGGGTCGCCGATGACGCAGGCGATCCCGTCGGCGTGCGTGGCGAGCCAGGTGTCGAGGATCGGCAGCAGGTCGGCGACCGGTCCGTGGACGACGGGAAGCCCGTTGCCGCGGATGGAGGTCGGTACGTTGGCGTCGGGGAGCACGGCCCGGATGACCGGTTCGGCCTGCGCCATGACCTCCGCTGGCGTCCGGTAGTTGATGCTCAACGACGCCACTGTGACCTGGTCGAGCCCGATCCGCTTGAGGCGTTCCTGCCACGACTCGGTGAACCCGTGCCGGGCCTGGGCGCGGTCTCCCACGATGGTGAAGCTGCGCGACGGGCAACGCGTCAGCAGCATCTGCCACTGGGCGTCGGTCAGCTCCTGCGCCTCATCCACGACGATGTGCGCGAACGGGCCGGCCAGCAGGTCCCGGTCGGCGTCCGGCAGCGCGGACTCGTCGACCAGGACCTCGCGCAGGTCGGGTTGGCGCAGCATCGCCAGCAGACCCTCGCCGTCGTCGTAGGTGTCGGCCGCGAGCAACTCGTCGACGACCCGGGCCATGTGCTCGCGTTCCACGGCGGCGGCCGGGTCACGTCGGCGGGTTTGCCCCGACCTCTCCGCGTCGCCGAGCCGCTGCCGGGCCGCGTCGAGCAGCGGCAGGTCGGACACGGTCCAGGCCCGGGGCTCGTCGCGTTGCAGCTTGCGGACCTCCTCGGGGCTGAGCCACGGCGCGCACCTGCGCAGGTACGCGGGCACCGACCACAGGTCACCCACGACATCGGCCGCGTCGAGCAACGGCCAGGCTCGGTTGACCGTCGCCCGCAGCTCCCTGTTACGCAGCAGCGAGTCGCGGAGCACGTCGTCCGGCTCCTCGCCGTCGTACCTGTCGACGAGGATCGTCAGCAACTCCTCCCAGATCTCCTCGCGCGCCTCGTTGTGCGGGGTGCCGGGACCCGGCGCCCGGAACGCGTCGGCCCAGTCGTCGGCGCTCAGACGGACGTCGGAGTCGCCGACCGGGACCGTCATCTCGGCGGTCGGTGGGTCCTCGTAGAACCGGACGGCCGCGTCGATCGCCCGGACCAACTCGGCCGAGGACTTCAGCCGGGCCACATCCGGGTCAGTGTCGGCGGTTGCGGTGGCCCCCTCTTCGACGAGGTCGCGCAGGGTGCAGGTCTGCACGTCCTCCTCTCCGAGGCTGGGCAGGACGTCGGCGACGTAGGCCAGGTAGGGCTGGTGCGGCCCCACGAAGAGCACCCCACCCCGGCGTTGACCGAGGCGCGGGTCGGAGTAGAGCAGGTACGCGGTGCGGTGCAGGGCGACAACGGTCTTGCCGGTGCCCGGACCGCCGTCGACCACGAGAGCGCCGGCCGACCCTGCCCGGATGATGGCGTCCTGGTCTGCCTGGATCGTGCTGAGCACGTCGCGCATCCGGGCCGACCGGGCGCTGCCCAGACTGGCGATGAACGCGGATTGGTCGTCGAGCGCGACGGCGTGCCCCACGAACCCGTCCGGCGTGAACACCTCGTCCCAGTAGTCGCTGATCCGGCCGCGGGTCCAGCGGTACCGACGGCGGCTCGCCAGGCCCATCGGGTTGGCATGGGTCGCGCCGAAGAACGGCTCGGCGGCGGGTGAGCGCCAGTCGAGCAGCAGCCGCCGGCCCGTGCTGTCGGTGAGACCGCGACGTCCGACGTACACCGGCTCGGGGTTGTCCGCCTCGACCACGTGGCCGAGGCACAGGTCCAGCCCGTAGCGGCTCAGCGAGCGCAGGCGGGCGGTCAGCCGGCGGACCTCCTCGTCCCGGTCGACGGCCTGCCGGCCCTTGCCGCCGGGCGCCCGGCGCGCGGTGTCCAGACGGGCGGACAGCTCGGCGCTCAGCTGCGCGAGGCCCTGCGCCATGGCCGCGAAGTGCCGCTCGTCGTGGGCGATGAGCGCGGGGTCGGCCTTGGGGGCGAGGTGATCGGGAAGTTCGAACACGGAGGTAGGCGAGGAATCCAATTCATGACTTCCATTTCGGCAGAATGTGGCTTCGGCCGACGATTCTGCGTCATAAATGGGGTCTTGCCGCAAGCCCCCCAGTGCGGTATAAGTTAGAAGTGGCGGGAGACCTGGTGTCTCCCGTTTTCCGTGTTCAGGGCACGTCGACGACGTCGCGGCCGAGGGGCCAGAACGCGGCCGGCACGAGCTTGAAGTTGGCGATGCCGAACGGAATCCCGATGATCGTGACGCACAGGGCGATGCCCGCCACGATGTGGGAGAGCGCCAGCCACCATCCGGCCAGCACCACCCAGAGGATGTTCGCCAGGCCGGAGCCGACGCCCGCGCCCGGCTTGGGCACCACAGTGCGGCCGAAGGGCCACAGCGAGTAGACCGCGAGGCGCAGCGACGCGACGCCGAACGGGATGGTGATGACCAGGACGAAGCAGATCAACGCGGCGATGCCGTAGCCGACCGCCAGCACGAGGCCACCGCCGAAGACGAGCCACAGCACATTCAGTACGAAACGAATCATTACTCCAGCATGAAACATGCTCGCCACTCCGTTGGCTCGCCTCGTGCCTCAGCGGGGGACGGCCACCGCGTGGGCCTCGGGGACAATCCTCTCGCCACCGTCGGCCAACTGGGCGAGGGCGTCGTCGCGGCTGTCGAAGATCGGGAAGGCCCCGTCCAGACGCATGGTGTGCAGGACGGTGCGGATGAATCGCGACGGCGCGGCGAGGCAGAGCGTGACACCGCGATCGCGGGCGTCACGGTGGGCGCGGACGAGCAGACCGAGGCCGGTCGAGTCGATGATGTGCACCCGGCTCAGGTCGACCACGACGTGCCCGCCCACCTCGGCCACGTGCCGCAGGGCCGTGCGCAGGTTCTCGCCGGTGTCCAGGTCGATGTCACCGGTGGCGGCGATGACTGTCGTGCCGTCGAGGTGGTCGATGCCGAGGATGCCGCCGGGGCCGTGGTCGTCGCGCGACGCGTGGCCACCGGTCGAGGCGGGCAGGAGGCTGCAGTGGGGGCAGCGGTGCGGCCCGGTGGCGAAGGGGGAACCGCTCCAGCCGTGCTCGGCCACCAGGGTCCAGACGACCTCGGCGTCGGGGAGCACGCAGGCGGTGCCGCGGATGGTCTCGCCGCAGGTGTCGCAGATCAGGGTCATCAGATACTCGTCCGGGACGACGGTCATGCTGCTGGTCCTTCCTCGCTCATGATCGAAAGCACCTGATCCAGGCGGGTGATGTGCAGGATGCGCCGGACCCGGGGGTTCGGATCGCGGACGGTGAGGGCCGCGTCGGCGCGAGTCAACCGCCGGTGCAGGTCGAGCAGCAGGCCGATGGCGGCGGCGTCGAGGTGCTGGCAGTCGGACAGGTCGAGCACGACCTGTGCGGGGCGCAGTGCGAGCAGTCGGTCGAACGCCGCGCCGACCTCCGGCAGACAGGCCAGATCGAGTTCGGTGACGCGAACCTCGACCAGCGGCAGCGTGTACCTCGCGGGCAGCACCGGCGTCGCCATTGCCGTACCCCTCTCTCCTCGCCCCTCGCTTCCTTCCCACCGTGCTGGGCGGGGTTGGCGGTCACTGCAAGGCTCTGTGACAGTTGTGTGACAAAACCGCCGGCTGGCGGGCACGGTTGGCCGCCCGGCGGTCGGCCGAGGATGATTCCGGGATGACGGCCGTACTGGTGATCGAGGACGACGACCGCATCCGGCTCGCGCTGCTGCTCGCACTCGAGGACGAGGGCTACGACGCCCTCGGCGCGGCCACGGCCGAGGAGGGCCTGCGCGCCCAACGCCACCACCCGGCCGACTACGTGCTCGTCGACCTGATGCTGCCCGGCCTCGACGGCTTCGAGTGCATCCGGCAGCTGCGCCGTGACGACGACGTCCCGATCGTGGTGGTCAGCGCCCGCGACGGCACCGACGACATCGTGGCCGCCCTGGAAGCCGGCGCCGACGACTACGTGGTCAAACCCGTTGCCATCCGGGAGTTGACCGCCCGCCTGCGGGCTCTGCGCCGCCGCGCCCGGCCGGTGGTCACGACCTCGGCGCCGGAGCCCGTGCCGGCGGTCGCCTTCGGGGAGTTGGAGATCAGTCCGGAGGCGGGGGAGGTACGCCGCGCCGGCCAACAGGTCACTGTCACCCGCACCGAGTTCCGACTGCTGTGTGAGCTGGCCGAGCACGCCGGCCGGGTGCTGTCCCGTCAGCAGTTGCTGCAACGGGTCTGGGGGTACGACAGCGGCGACGAACGGCTCGTCGACGTGCACGTCGGCCGCCTACGGCAGAAGATCGAGCCGGACCCGGCGAACCCCCGGCACCTGGTCACCCTGCGGGGCCTGGGCTACAAGCTGCAACGATGAGACGCCTCGGACTGCGCACCCGGGTGACCGCCGCGTTCGCCGTCGGCGCGCTCCTGCTCTCGGCGTCGATGGCCCTGATCTCCTACGAGTTGACGCGCCGGTCCCTGCTCGACGACCGCGAACGCATCGCCCTGCGGGCCGCCTACTTCGACGCCGCCGTGGTGCATGCCGGCCTCGACACCGACACCCCGGACGTGGTGGAGGTGCTCCGGTCGTTGGACACCGGCGGAAGCCGTCGACCGGTGCTGCACCTCAACGGCGAGTGGTACGCCCGCGCCGCCGATCCCGGGACCACTGCCGCCATCCCCGGCGAGTTGCTGCGGGTCGTCTCCGCCGGGGAGCCGGCCGTGCAGCGCGTCCGCGTCGACGGGCAACCGGCCCTGGTGGTCGGTGTGCCGCTGTCGGCGTCCGCGACGTACTTCGAGGTCAACTCGTTGCGCGAGCTGGAGCAGACCTTCCAGGTGCTGGCCCTCGCGCTGACCAGTGTCGCGGTGCTGGTCGCCGGATCCGGCGCCACCCTCGCGTGGTACGCCACCCGTCACGGGCTACGGCCGCTGACAGCGGTCGCCGACGCGGCCGAGAAGATCGCCGCCGGTGACTTCACCGCCCGGCTCGACCCGGCCACCGACACTGACCTCACCCGACTCTCCTCGTCGTTCAACCAGATGGTCGACCGCCTCGCCCTGCGCATCGAACGGGACCGCCGGTTCGCCGCCGACGTCAGCCACGAACTGCGTTCCCCGTTGCAGACCCTCGCCGCGGCGGCCAGCGTCCTGGCCCGCCGACGGGAACACCAGGACGAACGGACGGCCATTGCCGCCGGGCTCGTCGCCGACGAGATCGACCGTTTCCAACGGCTCGTCAACGACCTGATCGACCTGGCCCGCAGTGACCAGCCGGCCCACCGTGCCCCGGTGAACGTGGTGGAGTTGGCCTGGGAGACCTGCGACGCGTACGACCTGCCGGGCACCCTCGTCCGCCTGGCACCGGACGTGCCCCCGACGTGGCAGGTCGAGCGGCGGCGGATCGCCCAGATCCTGGCGAACCTGCTCGACAACGCCGTCACCTACGGCGGTGGCCCGGTGGCTGTTCGTCTGGGCCGGGACGGGGGCAGCGGCGTCATCGAGGTCGACGACGACGGTCCGGGCGTTCCCGTCGAGGACCGCGAGGCGATCTTCGACCGGTTCGTCAGGGGGCGAGCAGCCCACACCCGTGGCGCCGGCGACGGCACCGGTCTGGGGCTGGCACTGGTAGCCCAGCACGCAGCCGCGCACGCGGGGCAGGTGACGGTGGCCGACCGTCCGGGTGGGGGCGCCTGCTTCCGGGTGACCCTGCCGGAGAGCCTGTCGTGAGGCGCCGCCGCATCGTCCCGTTGGCCCTCGCCGTGCTGCTGACCGGATGCGGCATCCCCATCGACGACACCCCGCGCACGGTGCCGCCCCCACGAGGGCCGTTGAGCAGCGCCGCTCCCGCCGACACCACAGCACCGGCCGGCAGTGCCGCCGAGACGCTCTGCCTGGTCCGGGACAACCGCATCGTCCCCGTGGTCCGGCGCGTCGACAGGGCACCCAGCATCGCGGACCAGTTGCGGCACCTGCTCGCCGGGCCCAGTGGGGCCGAACGGGACACCGATCTGACCAGTGCGTTGCCGGGGGCGGTCAACGCCGCTCGCGCGACAGTGACCGGTACGCAGGCCCTCGTCGCGGTGGACGAGCCCGCGGAGGTGGGCGGTCGCAGCGACGAGGTCCTCGCCTTCGGGCAGATCGTCTGTACGCTCACCAGCCGCGAGGACGTCTCCACTGTGGCCTTCCTGCGCGACGGCAGGGCTCTCGGCGTGCCCCGGGCCGACGGTTCCCTGTCCAGCAGGCCGCTCACCCGCGGCGACTACGCCCCCCTCATCAGCGAACGCTGAGCGCGCGCCACCGGGAGCACGGGTCACCCCGATGTCGACGACGACCGCTCGACGGTGGCGGGGTCTCGGGGTTGCTCGGTGGAAGACCTGAGACGAAAGCCAGGGCGATCCGAGGGAAGCTCCCGGAGGCCGGCTGGCGTCGGCGGCCAGATGATGGCGGGCATGAAACGCGCTGCGCTCTACGTGCTGGCCGGTCCGGTCGGCATCCTGGCCTACGGCCTGGTCCGTCTCTGGGCACGATCCGACGGGGTGTACGGCCCCGGGCTCGACTGGCAGGCGGCCCACCTGGTCGCTCTCGCCGGCATGGTGTGCTTCGTCCCGGGTGTGCTCGCGCTGTCCCGCCTGCTGCCCCGCAGCCGCTGGCGCACCGGCGTGGTGGCCTTCACGTTGGTCGGGCTCGCCGCGACGATGGTGCAGTTCGTCGCCGACATCGTCGAGGGGCTGTTGGCCGCGGACCGGGCGGAGATGTCCAGGCTCGGCGCGCAATTCAAGGACATCCCCGGCGTGGAGGTGGCCTTCTACGACGTCGTACCCCAGTTCTTCTTCCTCGGCCTCCTTGTGCTGACGGGCATGCTCGCCGCCCGACGGCGGCTGCCGTGGTGGAGTGTGCCGCTGCTCCTCGCCGGCATCGTCCTGCCGGCGGTCACTCTCGATCTGCTTCCGATCGGCGGCCTGTGCATGGCGCTGGCGTTGGCCCCGGCGCTGCCGCTGGTGCGAGAGCGCGGGGAGCGGACCGAGTCGCCCGCGACCGTCCGCTAAGGACTCAAGGTGGCGCTGGCCCCCTTCGGACCAGCGCCACCCGTCGAGCCACTACTTCAGAGCGAGGGTGCGGGCGTCGGCGGCGATGACGCTGGCGACCTCCGCCGGCACCAGCTTGCCGGCCTGCCGGTCGGCGTAGGTGGCCAGCTCGGCGTACTGGGCGTGGGCCAGCTTGGTGGTCATCGCCGTGACGGCGGCCGGGTCCGCGCCCGAGGTGAGGATCAGGTAGCCGAGGCCGGCCTGGCTCACCGTCACGGTGAAGGTGCTGGTCGCGGTGGCGGTGCCCTCGGGCCCGGTCGCCTCGGTGGTGATGGTGTGCCGGCCGGCGGTCAGCGTGGCCAGGTCGAGCTTGCGCCCGGCGGCCGACTTCTTACCGTCCAGCGTCACGGTGACGGTGTCCGCGTTGGTCGCGGCGACAGCGATCACCGGGGACTGCGCCCGGTCCAGCCGCGCCCCGCCGGCCGGCGAGGTGATCCGCACGGTGGGGTCGGCGGGGGCCCGCTGGACGAATGCCGAGTTCCAGCCGACCAGCTCGGCAGCCCGGTTGGTGATGATCGCGTCGGTGCCAATCCGCTCCAGCCGCTGCCACAGACCGGCGGAGTCCATCGTCCAGGCCATCACGGCGACCCCGGCGGCGTGCAGCGGGGCGAGCACCTCCGGCTTGGCCAACAGCGCGTTGCCGTCCGGGTTGTACGCGGTCAGGTGCAGTTCCTTCGCGATCGCCACCGGGTCGGCGTCCACTGTGCCGCGGAGCAGGCCGAGCGGCAGCTCGGGAGCGATCTCGTAGGTGTACTTCAGGGCGTCGACCTCGAAGCTCTGGATGAATACCCGGCCCATCATCTGCTCGTCCCGGATCACCTGGATGATCGTGGCGACCTCGTCGCGGGTGTGCTTGCCCTTGATCTCCACGAGCAGGTTGCCACCCCGTGTCCGCAGGTCGGCGAGCTGCTCCGCGAGGGTGGGCACCCGCTCGCCGACGTACTGCGGCCCGAACCAGGAGCCGGCGTCGAGCGCCTTGATCTGTGCGGCGGTCAGGTCCCGGATGTTGCCGGTGCCGTCGGTGGTCCGGTCGACGGTGCCGTCGTGCAGGATGAACGGGATGCCGTCCTTGCTCGGCTGGACGTCGTTCTCGATCCAGTCGGCGCCGCCCTTGCGGGCGATCTCCTGGGCGACGAGGGTGTTCTCCGGTGCGGCGGCGGACGCGCCCCGGTGGGCGATCACTGTGAACGGGCTGCCCTCGGGGCGGAGGTAGCCGTTCGGTGCCAGCTCGGTGACTGTGACGTCGTCGTACGACACTGTCGCGCCGTTGACGAAGAGCCCCTGGACGCCGTCGGTGGAACGCTGGAGGCTGCTGGTCCGCATCGCCTCCCGCCCGTCGAAGATCCAGCGGGCCTGGTTGCCGTGCACCTCGACAGCGACGCGCACGTCCCGGCCCGTGCCGGCGGCGGACGGGGCGGAGGCGGTGTTCGTCACGACCCAGGCGTTGGCAGTGGTCCGCTGGGCGAATTCGAGCCCGTTGGCGGCGGTGGTGCCGCTGCGCATGGTGGCGATCCACCAGGGGGTCGCGCCACTGGCGGGGACGTCGATGCCGAGCGAGGCCCAGCGGGTGGCGGCCGATACCGACTCGAAGCGCATTGTCGCCTCGAGGCGGAAGTCGTTCAGGTGCCGACCGAAGGTGATCTTGTTGTTCTCGCTGGAGCTGGCGGAGGTTCCGTACAGTCGGCCGTTCTCGACCTTCCAGGCGCCGTCGACCGCGTGCCAACCGGCGGGCAACGACCCGGCCGAGAAGTTCTCCGACACGACGACGCTGCTCGGCTCGGCGGTGGCGGGTGACGAGGTCGCGACGGCGACCGCGACGGCAGCGCCCGTGACGGCGAGAGCGGCGGCGGAGGCGGCGGCCCGGGTACCCAGGGCGCCGAGGCGTGACCCGGCGTGGCGAGGCGACGGTGATGCGGGTAGGACAGTCATGGACGCGACGGTACGAAGCGCGCCCGAACTGATGATCAATCAAGCATGGCGGCCGCCGGAACGCCTGGTGTACCGCGCTCGATCCGAGCGTCCCGGATTGGTCAGTTCGACAGGCCGGAGCAGGCGACCCCGTCGATCGTGCACGCCTTGGGGGCGGAACCGGTCAACGATCCATTGACCCGGAACGTCACGGGGACCGAGGCGTTGCCGGGCACCTGGCCGGTGTTCGGGTCCGGCACGAACGTCCACACCGCACCGTCCCGGCTGACCTGCGCCCCCTCGACCCCGCTGACCCCCAGCGACTCCCGGGGCAGGGTGACCACAAGCGTCCACCCCGGCGCCGGGACCGCGCCGGGATTGCTGATCGTCACTGTCGCGCCGTAGCTGAGCAGGGCGTTGTCAGTGATGGCGAAGGCCGCGCCGAGGGCCTCCGGGGTGGGTTCGGCTGTCGCACCGGTCGGCGTGGGCCGGGTCGACGACGTGACGGCCGGTGGGACCGAGGAGGCCGAGGCGGACGGGGCAGCGGTCACCGCCGGGCTCGTGAGCGCCGGTCGCGCCTGCGCCCGGGGGGTGGCGGACGGGGACGCTCCCACCTGCTCGACGGACGGCGGCGGGTCGAGGGTCACCGGTGTCATCTTCTCCGGCGTACGCAGCACCCCGACGATGGACACGGCCGTCGCGATCAGCACCCCGAGCGCCGCGACGACGGCCACCCAGGTGGCCCGCGAGACGTCCTCCCGACCGGTGAGCACCCGCCGCGTGGCCCTGACGAGGGCCACGACTCGATCCAGCAGGATGATCGCCACGGTACGGCGTGGCTGGGGTGGTGTTGCCGGCACTGCCAGTCTCTCCTTCAGTTCGTCGCAGGGTGCGTGCCCACGATCCGTCCGGGTCGCGGATGGCACCTGCCCGGTCACAACCCGCGAAGCCCGACGAGTATCGCCTCGAGCAGATCCTCGGTCGGCAGCTCAGACAGCATCGGCGGTTCGTGCGTCTCGATCAGCCCGGCCGCGAGCAGGTCACCGAGCAGCACCCGGACCGTCCCCAGCGGAAGATCCAACTCGGCGCCCACCTCGGCCACCGACACTGGATGGTGACACAGCTCGACGATCCGCGCCTGTTCGGGGAAGAGCGGTGTGGGAGGCATGACGCCCCTCCGAGCGACGACCAGCGAGATCAGGTCGAACTGGCCGCGTGCGGGGGCGGTGCGCCCCCCGGTCATCGTGTAGGGCCGGGCCACCGGGCCCGCGTCGTCGTCGTACCACGCCTCGTCAGTGGTGCCGCTGGTGTGCACCAGTGTCCCCGATCGTCACCGAGGAGGCCGGGCCCAGCGTGATCGGCAGGTGCTGCTCGGCCTGCCCCACGAAGAGCGCCACCTCGTACGCCATGTCACCGACCTCGACGTCGTCACCGGCGATCCGCACGGTGAGGATCGTCCCGTTCGGGATGGTGGCGATGAACAGAAACGCTCGCGACATCTGCACCACTACCTGACGCAGCTGACCCGCGTCACAGGTCCGGGTGGCGGCCAGCCCCAACGCGATAAGTCCGGCGACCACGCCGGAGATCTGCTCGGCCAGCTTCGCCCCCACCCGCCGCGAGCCACCGAGCGGCAGCCCGTCCGGTGAGAGCACCACGGCGAACTCCGCGCCGTGCACCCGGTCGACCAGGTCGTTCAGGGCGTCGGTCAGGCCGTCCTCGGTGACCACTGCAGACGTCATTGTTGTCTCCTTGCTGTTTTGGCGACCGGCAACTCGACAGTGTCGAGGCTGGTCCTGCCGTGTTCCGGGCCGGTCGGCCCGGGGTGGCGGACCCGCGTCGGCAGCGCGCCGTTGCCGTTGGGGTCGGTCGGGGTGGCGCCGGCGCGGGCCGGTGGGTACGGGCTGTCGGGTGGTGCGCTTGCCGGTGTGCGGCCGGTGTCGGTGACCGAGATCAGCCGGGAGGGTAGGAGCACGACGGCGGCCGTCCCACCGCGCCGGCTGGGGCGCAGCGAGACCTGGGCGCCGCAACGGCCGGCCAGGACGGCGGCGGCGTACCAGCCGGCGAGGCCCTCTGGCGGGCCGTCCGGTGGCGGGTTGCCGAGCAGGTGGTTCGCCTCGACCAGCGCGGCGGCGTCCAGGCCGGGTCCGTCGTCGACGACGAGGACGGCACACCCCTGCGGTCGCTGTTCGCCGCTGACCCGGACGGTGGTCTCCGCCCCGGAGAAGGCCAGAGCGTTCTCGATCAGCTCCGCCAGCAGGTGGATGACGTCAGTGACGGCCGACCCCGCGAGCGACCACGGCCAGTGCGGCGCGATCAGGACCCGGTGGTAGTCCGGCACCTCGGCGACCGCGCCGCGCGCCACGTCGAGCAGGGGCACCGGGCGTCGCCAGCGGCGGGCGGGTGTCGCGCCGGCCAGGGTGATCAGTTTCTCCACGTTGCGTCGGACCCGGGTGGTGAGGTGGTCGAGTTGGAACAGCTCGCCGGTCTCCTCGGTGGATCGTTCCCGACGTTGCATCCCGTCCAGCAGGCTGAGCTGGTCGCGCAGCAGGACCTGGTTGCGTCGGGTCAGCCCCAGGAACAGCTCCCGCTCGGCGTCGCCCCCCGGCGTCGCCGGTTCCTGAGCCGGGGCCGGCGTGTCCGGCACCGGAGCCGGAAGGTCGGCATTGGTAGTGGTCAACTCGTCGGTCAGGCGTCGGACGGTGCCCGCCCAGCTCAGCAGGAGCACCAGCACGACGATGAGGCCGAGCCCCACGACGGCCCCGGTACGCGCGATGAGCACTGCGGCACCGGGGGTGGCCCGCTCGACGCTGCTGCGGGCGGTGTTCGTCACCAGTGCCTGCAGCGCGCCGAGGGCGGCGTCCGCCGCCGCCCGCCAGCCCTGGATGGTGAGACCGGCCAGGGCGTTGGCGGTGCCGGCCTGCAGCAGCAGCCGGTCCTCCAGCGCGAGCAGGGCCGCGAACTCGGGGCCGGTCGCGAGGCGCTGATGCTCGGCCTGGCCGTCGGGCGGAAGGCCGGCCGTGGCCTCGGTGCGCGCGTACCGCTGGATGCTGACCAGGGCGGTCAGCCGGCGCCGCTCGTCGACGCCGAGCCGTGCGCCGGTCAGGGCCGCGCTGACCAGCGTGTCCTCCCGGGCGAGCGACTCCCGGGCGCGGGCCAGCGCGATCACCGCGCGGGTGTCGGCGGCCAACCCGCTCTCGTACGCGCCCCACTCCGGGCCGTACACCCGAAAGGCGACGTCGATGACCTCGTCGTACCCGTCGACTGCCGCGCCCTGGTCGAGTCGGCCGGTGTCCACCTGGGATCGGGTCGTGCCCAGGCCGTCCAGCCGTCGGACCAGCTCGCCGGCCCGGTCGCGCACGCTGCCGGCGCTGAGCAACCGGAGGTCGCGGCCCCTGGTGAACTCGCGGATCTCGGCGGCGGCCCGGTCGGTGCCTTCGCGGGCCCCGACCAGCGCGGGCGTCGTCTGCTCCGTCCCGGCCATCGTCTCGACGGTGATCCGGCGTTCCGTCTGAAGGCCCAGAATCAGGCGGTCGATGGGCTGGCCCAGTGTGTCCGCCAGCGCCCGGACGCGCAGTAGGTCGATGGCATCCTGGCTGGACACGTAGGCCGCGTACGACCAGAGCGTGACCAGCACGGCGGCCAGCACGGCCAGCCTGGTCCGGATCAGCCGAACCTCGTCACGGGTCATCGGGTCGCCCGCTGCGGCCACGGTTGACCGGCCGTGTCGCTGGCCCGGTCGGCGACGAGGGTGCGCAGCAGCGCCAGTAGTTCGGTGCGGTTGGCGCAGTTGAGCCGGTTGCGCATCCGCGCCACGTGGTGTTCGACGGTCTTGGCCGAGATGAACAGCCGATCGCCGATCTCCCGGTAGGTCAATCCGGCCAGCACCAGCTCGGCGACCTCGTACTCGCGGTCGCTGAGACCATGCTGCGTCGGACCGGCGACCCGTGCCGTGCTCGCACCGGTCGTCGGTGTCTGCTCGCTCTGCCCACCGGAGGGCCGCCCCTGCAACGCTCGGGCGCACTCCAGCAGGGTGGTCATCGCCCGTCGGTCCGCGGTGCGGATGGCCGCCTGGCCGGCGAGGCGGGCGCCGTCCCAGCACAACCCGGTGTCGTGCAGTCCTCGGGCCGCGGCCTCCACCCGGGTCGGGTCGACGACCCCCCGGAGCACCTCCACCCAGCTCTCCGCGGCGGCGGCGACCACTGCCGCGTACCGGCTGTGGCCAGCGGCGGCGAGCAACGCCGCGACGTGTTCGTCGGCGGTCGTCGGCTCGCCGGTCAGGATGGCGGCGTGCAGTCCGCTCCAGTGCAGCGGCACACTCCACAGTGGTGGGTTGTCGAGGCGGTCGAGCAGCGCACGCCCCTGGTGCAGGTACGGCTCCAGCCGGGCCAGGTCACCCAGCCGCGCGCCCGCGATGGCCAGCTCACCCAACGGCAGCAGGGTGAACAGGTCGACGGGGTGCCGCACCACGGCCTCCAGCGCCTGCCCCCAACCCCGCTTGAGCGCCCCGAGGTCGCTGTTGCGCCGGCCGACGCCCATCCGGATCGCGGCGGCGAAGAGCTGGTCGCGTGACTCCAGTGGTCGCCCGTCGAGCGTCACTGTGGCGAGCCGCTCACCGGCGGCGTGGATCTCGCCACGGACCATCAGGATCCAGGCCTGCAACAGCCGGTGGCGGCGGGCCATCAGTGGGCCACCGACACCGGCCCCCAGGGCACGGTGCAGCACCCGCTCGGCGATGTCCAACTCACCGCAGTGCACGGCCGTCAACGCGGCGAGGGCAGCCGGGCTGTCCGGCAGCAGGGCCGCCCGGCCGTCCGGCTCCAGCAGCGCGGCGGCCTGCACGAGCGCGGACAGCGCGGCGGTCGGCGGGCCGGTCACGCTCTCCCGTACACCGTTGGCCATCAGTCGGGCGGCGCTGGCGTGCAGGGTCGGGGGTTCACCCGCCGGGTCACCCGCCGGTGACTCGCTGCGAGCGGCCGGGTCACCGGTGGCCAGCCCGCCGACGATGGCGAACGCCGCCGCCGAGGCGGTGCCCGACCACCGGAACAACTCGACGCTGCGACCGACATGACCACGGTGGGCCAGGGCGGTGGCGGCGACCACTGCCGCCTCGGAGCGCTCCGGGGGAGCGGCAGTGGCCAGGAGTCGGTCCGCCAGCCGAAGCGCGTCGTCGAGGTCACCGGCGAGCGCGGCGGCGAGCGCCTGCCGCGCGTTGGGTGGCTGCCCGGCCGCCGTGGCCGCCGCGAACAGTTCGGCGGCGAACGCCGGCTCGTCGGCCAGCGCCTCGTCCGCCGCGGCGGCCAGTGTCGCGGCCGGGCAGTCGCCGAGCGCGCCGACCGCGAGCAGCGAGCGGACCAGCGGCAGCACCGCGCCACCCCGAGCGAGCTGCAACTCGGTGAGCCGCCGCCAGACCGCTGTCCGCTCGGTGCTGGGGCTGAGCGTCGCGACGGCCCGCCGGACGATCGGTGCGAGCCGGCCGTCCGCGCCGAGCAGCCCGGCCGCCCGGGTCGTGGCGATCAGTTCGTCCACTCCCGCCGGGTCCCGGCCCAGCAGCGCACCGAGCATGCTCACCGGCAGTGCCCCGCCGGCCGCGAGAGCGAGCAGCAGCCGTCGTACCGCGGCGGGCTGGACGTCCAGGTCCGGCCCGAACTCGAGGATGACGGACCGGGGTGGGTCCACGGTGCCGGTCCGGGTCTCCGCGCCGACCAGGCCGTGGGCCAGCCGTTCCACGTCCCGGGGTACGCCGGCAGTCTGCGTGTGGACGAAGTCGACCAGGTCGGCGGCGCGGCCCAGCTCGGGTGTGGCGGCGAGATAGGCGGCGGTCTGCTCCCGGGTGAACGGCGTGAGCAGCACTGCCTGCCCGTCGCGCCGCAGGGCGTCGACCAGCTCACTGAACGCCGCTGACCGGGGCCACGGGCGGTGGGCGACCACCAACCGATGTCGCCGGCCGGCGGCCAGACGCAGCAGCGCCTCGGTCCGTGCGTCGTCGAGCAGGTGCGCGTCGTCGACGAGCACCACGGTGTCGGGGTCGACCGGCTCGTCCGGCTCCGGGGCGGTCGTGCGGACGGCGATCCCGGCGCGGTGGTGAATGCGCTCCAGCTCGGCGAGGAGCGCTGTCTTTCCGTGACCGGCCGGGCCGGCGACGCCGACGGCGAGCGGGCCGGTCGGGTCCTGCGCGACAGTGTCCAGCAGCGCCTGCAACCCCTTGTCCACTGTCAACCCTGGTGCGGCGAGGTCATTCATGATCATCGGGCTTATCCTTCGCGTCCACGGCCGCGGGCCAGCGCCAGGCGGGACGGCTTCGGCAGTTCCAGTGGGAGGACCCGGACCGGGGGCCGCGGTGGCGGATCGCCCGGAACGGTGTGATGGGCACGGCGTGGTGCCGGAAGGGTGGCTCGCCCGGCGCCGCTGACCGGTGCCGGAACGCGGGCCGGCGGCGGTTGGCGAGGGCGTGGTGACACCACCTGACAGGCGGCCATCGCCGCCCCGGTGGCAGCGGTCAACTGTGCGTCCGGCTCCACCTCGACGGGCACCGGGAGGGCCGCGCCGATCAGCTCGGTCACGAGCGGGACCCGGGTGGAGCCGCCGGCCAGCAGCACGCCGTCGAGCTGCGCCGGAGCCAGGTCGGCGCTGCGTACGGCCCGGAGCAGGAGGTCGACTGTGGCCTGCACCGTCGGGCGGATCATGGCCTCGAACTGTGCCCGGGTCACCGGCACCCGCGCCGGGCCGCTCGGCAGGGTCAGCACCACGTCGGCGGTGAGGTCGACTGTCAGCACCCGCTTGACCCGGTCACACTCCGCGCGCAGCCCGCGCAACGCGACCTGGGCCCCGCGACGACCGGTCGCGGCCAACTCCCGGGCCAGCACGGTACGAGCATGCTCGGCGAGCGCCTCGTCGAAGTCGGCGCCACCGATCGAGTCGAGACCCTGCGGGGTGCCGAACGTCTCGTACGTGCCGCGCGGGGTGCGGCGCACCAGAGCCGCCTCGAAGCTGTTGCCCCCGAGGGCGTAGACCACCGCCGTGCTGCCCGCGAACCCGCGAGCGGCGTGGCTCTCGGCGACGGTCACAGTGCGGGGCAGCAACGTCACGTGCCGTAGGCCCAGGTCCGACAGTGCCCGGTGCAGCACCTCCCGTCGGTAGGGACGCCACCCCGCCGGGTGGCTGAGCACTATCGCCTCGGCCGCCCCACCCTCCAGGGCGTGGACCCGCTCCACCACCCACGCCGCCAGCTCGGCGGTCAGGGTCTGTGGCGCGCACGGCTCGCCGCCGAGCAGCACCGGCACGTCGTCGCCGATCCGGTGGACGAAGTCGCGGGTGGTGCGGCTGCCGTCGTCGGTCACGGGCTCGCCGACGCGCAGCGAACCGTCCTCGGCCAGGCACAACACCGACGGCATGAGAGGTGAGCCGGCGCTCAACGGGACGGCCTCGGGACGGGTCCAGGTCGCGCCGCGTCGCCGTGCGACGGCGGCGGCCGTGTTGCTGCTTCCGATGTCTATCCCCAGGACGTACGGCATCGTCTCTGTCTCTCCCCGTGAGTCGGCCGGTCGGTGGCGATGGCCTCGGCTGCCCCGACGACCCACCCCCGGCGAACCCCGCGGGCTCCTACGTTCGTACCAGAGATCAGTCCCTGGTCGGGACCCTAATCTCGCCGGGACGGTTTCCCCCTGTCCCCCTAACGTACGAGGTGGGGGAGCCCCTAGTTCAACCGGCCCGGATGCGGGTTGAGCCCCGATGCCCGGGGGCGACCCCCGGCAATAGCGTCGTCACCGTCGACGTACGACACCCCGCCAATGCCACATCCGAGGAGAACCGGCACATGGACTCGCAGCAGACGCTCCACGACTTCGTGCTCGACCTACTGACGAACCCGGACGCGCGGTCGGCCTTCGACCTCGACCCCGAGGGCGCGTTGCGGGGCGCCGGGCTCACCGACATCACCGCCGCGGACGTGCAGGACGTCGTACCGCTGGTCGTCGACTACGCGCCGGGTGCGGGCCTCGCGCCGTTGGCCTCGCCGGTCGAGCAGCTCGGTCTGAACCCGCTGCTCACCGACACCACCGACGTGGTGGGTCAGTTGCAGAGCGTGGCGCAGCAGATCAGCGTCACCAGCTCGCCCAGTGGCGTGGACGTCAAGGCCGGCGTGCTCGGCGCCATCGCTGTCGACCCGTCGACCGCCGCCGCCGGGGTCACCGTGCTGCCGGGCATCGGTCTGGGCGTCGGTCCGTACGGCCTCGACACCGACCTGGCCGGTGTCTCCGACGTGGCGCACACCCTCGACGCCGACGTGGTGCAGCCGGTGGACGCGATCGCGGACCCGGTGCTCGGTGACGTCACCGGCACCGTCGGCGACCCGAGCGGTCTGCTCGGCGTCACTGACTCGAATCTGATCGGCGGCGACCTGACCGGTGGTGTCCTCTCCGGCACCCACGGTCAGCTCGGTGGGGTCGTCAGCTCGCTGGGTGTCGACGACACCCTCAACGGGCTGGGCCTCGGGCATGGCGACGGTGTCGTCGGCGGGGTCCCGCCGCTCGACGTGCCGTCGACTGTGGGCGGCGTGACGCACCAGGTGGACAGCCTCCTCCCCGGTGTCACCGACACTGTCGGTGACGTGACCGGTGGGGTCACCGATGGTGTGCTCGGCGACTCACACGCCTCGTCCGATCACGGGCTGCTGGGTATCACCGGCGGTCTGCTCTGACCCGGATCTCCGGTCGGAGCGGAGGGCCGGATCGTCTCGGGCGATCCGGCCCTTCCCGGTTCCACATCCGGTCCCTCTTGATAATTAAGCCGAAATCCGCACACTTGGTGCGGTGATGGCCGGGATCTGGTTGGACGTGCTGGATGAGATCGCTCGCACGTGCACTGCACACGGTCGCGGTGACCTACTTCAGACGGTGCGGCAGAAGCGCGCGCAACTGCTGGACCCGACGCTGCGCGTCCTGGTCATCGGTGAGCCGAACCAGGGCAAGAGTCAGCTGATCAACGCGATCATCAACGCTCCGGCGTGCCCGGTCGGCGACGGCCGGACGACGGTCCTGCCGACAGTGGTGCGGCACGCCGAGGCCCCCACCGCGGCGGTGGCGCAGGCGCCGCAGCCAGCCCCGGGGCACCCCGCCGGCACCGCCGACGCGGTGGCCGTCGAGCGGACCCCGGTGGCGCTCAACCAGGTCGCGGCGGGCGTTGCCGGCCTGGTCGGACGTCGGCCGGGCGGCGGTCCGGCGTACGTCGAGATCGGACTTCCCCGTGCCCTGCTCGGTGCCGGGCTGGTGCTGGTGGACACTCCCGGCACCGACGAGGTCGCGAGCATCGGCGCCGCCGCCACGGTCGCCTCGCCGGCCCGCGCGGACACCGTGTTGCTGGTCTCCGACTCCACTCGGGAGTTGTCGGTCGCCGAGCTGAACATGCTGCTGCACATCATGCGTTCGCATCCGAACGTGGTGGTGGTGCAGAGCAAGACCGATCTGGTGGCGGACTGGCGTACGGTCGCCGAGCGCAACCGCCAGCACCTGGCCGAGGCGGGGGTTCCGGCGACGCTGATCCCGGTCTCGGCGGCGCTGCGACTGCGCGCGGCCGCGGCCGACGACCGCGTGCTCAACGCAGAGTCGGGCTTCCCGGCGCTGATCGCCCGGCTGCAACGTGATCTGGCCGGCAAGGCCGACCACCTGGCCCGGGCCGCGGTGCAGACGGTGGCCCGGACGGTGGTGGAGCAGTTGGCCGCGCCGCTGCGCGCCGAGTTGGCGACCCAGGACGTCGAGGAGCAGTCCGGGCCGATCTCCCGGCTGCACGCGGCGCAGCGCGAGGTCGACGAGCTGCGCCGGTGTTCCACCCGGTGGCAGAACACGTTGACCGACGAGATCACCGACCTGCTCGCCGACCTTGAGTACGACCTGCGTGACCGGACCCGACAGATCCTGCGCGCGGTGGACGAGGCGTTCGACACGGCCGACCCGTTGGTCGCCTGGGACACCTTCCAGGACTGGCTGGAGCGGAGCCTGGTGGAGGCGGCGGAGGCGAACCACGAGTGGCTGATCCAGCGCTGTGACTGGATCGCCCGGCGGGTGGCCGCCAACTTCGACAGGTACGGCTACGACGTCCTGCCGCCCTGGTCGATGACGATGCCGGACGACATCGGCGAGCGGATGCCCGAGCTGCAGCGGCCGACGATCGACCGGTTCACCACCGGTCAGAAGCTGTTCACCGGCATGAAGGGCTCGTACGGCGGCATGCTGATGTTCGGTCTGGCGACCACCCTGGCCGGCATGCCGATGATCAATCCGGTCTCGGTCGGCATCGGGGCGCTCTTCGGCGGCAAGAGCATCCGTGACGAGAGCAAGCAGTTGCTCCGCCGTCGGCAGGCGACGGTCAAGACGGCCATCCAGCGGCATGTCGACGACTTCTTCGTCCGGATCATTCGCGACTGCCGCGACGCCGCCCGGCAGGTGCAGCGGATGCTGCGGGATCACTTCACGGGGCTGACCGAGGAGCTGCAGGAGGCCATCGTGCAGTCGTTCCGCAGCGCGAAGCAGGAGGCCGACACCGACGCCTCGGTGCGCGAGCAGCGGCAGCGCGAGATCCGGTCGAAGATGACCCGGTTGGCGGCGGTGTACGAGCAGGCTCAACAGTTGACCGGTGCCCGTTCCGCCCCGCTGCTGCTGGAGCCTCAGGCATGACAGTGGGGGTGCGCCTGGACGAGGCGGCGTGGGGGTTGCTGCACCAGGCCATCGAGCTGTACCAGGACAATCCCCGGGCCGTCGCTGAGCTTCGGCAACAGGTGGCCCGGTTGGAGCAGCCGCTGCGGATCGCCATCGTCGGCCCGTGGCGGTCGGGCAAGTCGACGGTGCTCAACGCGTTGATGGGCGAGGAGGTAGCGCCGGTCGAGCGGGCGGACGGGGCCTTCACCTGGTACGAGGACGGGGCCGCGCCGCGTGCCACCGCCTACCCGGTCGGGCAGCCGCCGCAGGAGTTGGCGGTGGTGAAGTCGGCGACCGGGTTGCGGGTGGATCTGGGCTGGGGTGCGGGGGAGGTGCGGGACATCGTGGTGCGGTGGCCGACGCGGGCGCTGCGGCAGATCACGCTGATCGACACCCCGGCGGTCACCGTCGGCGCCGAGCAGGGCCGGGCGCCGGTGTTGGAGCGGGTCCTGCGCGACTCGGACGCGGTGTTGTACCTGACCCGCGACGGTCGCGACAGCGACCTGCGGGTGCTGGAGTCCGCACGGGACAGTGCCGTCGGACAGTCCGCTGCGGTCAACGTGGTGATGGTGTTGTCCCGCGCCGACGAGACCGGCGGCGGCCGGATCGACGGTCTGCTCACGGCCCGTCAGCTCGCCCGCCGGCACTACCGCGACCCGAGGGTGAACGCGCTCAGCGTCAACGTCGTGGCGTGCAGCGGCATGATCGGCCTGGCCGGCCGGATGCTCGGTGAATCCGACTTCGCCGCGCTCGCGACCCTGGCTCAGGTGCCTCGGGCGGAGCTGGACACCCACCTCATCTCCGCCGACCGCTTCCTCCGCGGCGAGCTGCCGGTGCGGCTGGACACCGAGGTGCGCGCCGCGCTGCTGGGTCGGTTCGGGGTCTTCGGTGTCCGGCTGGCGGCCACGCTGGTGCGCAGCGGGTTCGACAGTCGGGTGAAACTCTCCGCGGAGTTGATTCGGCGCAGCGGTCTCACCGAGCTGCGTGAGTCGGTGACGCGGTGTTTCATCGATCGCCGCGACGCTCTCAAGGCGCGGTCCGCGCTGGCCGCTGTGGAGGCGCTGCTGCGGGCCGAGCCCACCCGGGGCTCCGCCGAGCTGGTCGGCGCCGTGGAGCAGATCCTCGCCGGCGCGCACGAGTTCCGGGAGCTGCGCCTGCTGGTGGCGCTGCGGAACACCCGGTTGGGGTTCGACGCGGAGTTGGCCGCCGAGGCGCAACGGCTGGTCGGCGGCGACGGGGTGGGCCTCGCGGCTCGGCTCGGCGTCGAGCATGAGGCCGACGTGCGGCAGCTCTGGGAGGTCGCCTCCGACGCGCAGTGGCGGTGGCGGGATCGGGCGGAGGATCCTCTGCTCCCGCTGGCGCAGCGGCGCGGCGCTCAGGTGGTCGTCCGCAGTTGCGAGGGGATGATCGCCGAGCTGGTCGCGGGCGGTCGCTGAGCGTCCGATCGCCCGTTTCGCGGCCGTCTTTCGAGGTGGGGGCACCCGGCATTGGCCAAAACCGGAAGTGTTGGTTAGCCTAACCTAACTTTCGGGCCGGATGGCTCGCTTCTCTTCGAAAGATCGGGAACCTCACCATGCACTCATGGCGTCCGGTCCTGGCCGTCGCGGCGCTGAGCGCCGTGCTCGGCGGGCTCACCGGTTGTGGCAACGACACGGGCACCGGTGACACCGCCGCCGCTGCCACCGTCTCCGGCCCCTGGTCTTTCAACGACGGCTCGGGCAAGGTCGTCAAGGCGGACAAGACACCGACGCGGATCATCGCGCACGCCGGCGAGGCCGCGGCGCTCATGTCCTTCGGCATCAAGCCGGTCGGCGTCTACGCCGACGAGTCGGTCAAGACCGACCCCAATCTGAAGAACC
Organism: Micromonospora sp. NBC_00821; assembly: GCF_036347035.1. Taxonomy (NCBI): domain Bacteria; kingdom Bacillati; phylum Actinomycetota; class Actinomycetes; order Micromonosporales; family Micromonosporaceae; genus Micromonospora; species Micromonospora sp. NBC_00821. The sequence goes on along the minus strand of NZ_CP108880.1, from coordinate 4,482,322 downwards.
TCGACCTCACCGGGATCCAGATCCTCGGCGAGGAGTGGGGCAAGATCGACGTGGAGAAGGCAGCCGCCCTGCGGCCCGACCTGATCGTCGGCGACTGGTGGCCGGCCGAGAAGGCGCACAGCGGCATGGAGGAGGGCGTCGACGAGAAGAGCAAGAAGCTCGCCGAACTGGCCCCCGTCGTCGGTGTCACGCAGGGCAAGTCGATCGTCGCGCTGGCCGAGGGGTACGAGGACCTCGCCGAGAGCCTCGGCGCCGACGTGGCCAGCCCGCAGATCGCGGCGAACAAGAAGCGCTTCGAGGACGCGGTGACCGCGTTCAAGGCGGCGACCTCGGCCAAGCCGGACCTGACGGTCGCGGCGATGTCGCCCTCGACGGAGAAGGTCTACGTCGCGAACCCCGAGTACGCGCCCGAGCTGCTGGACCTGCAGACCTGGGGCCTCAAGGTGATCAACCCGGCCAGCCCGGACCCGGCCTTCCCGTACTGGGAGAACCTCAGCTGGGAGAACGCCGACAAGTACCAGCCGGACCTGATCCTGTGGGACGGCCGATCCTTCACGCCCACCGCCAACGCCGAGTGGAGCACGAAGCAGCCGACCTGGTCCAAGATCAAGGCTGCCAAGGTCGGTGCCACCGTCTCCTGGCCGGCGTTCTGGCTGCACACCTACGGGGACTTCGCCACCGAGCTGGACAAGCTGACCCAGGCGGTCAAGGCCGCTGATCCGAATGTCGGCAACTAACCAGATCGGGACGCGCACCTCGACGGGAGGCGTGCGGCGAGCCTCTGCCCTCGGGCCGGGGCTCGCCGTCCTCTGTGCGGTCCTCGCCCTCGTCGGCTTCCTGAGCGTGACAATGGGCTCGCGTTCGATCGGGCTCTCCGAGGTGCTGCACGCCCTGTTCAGCCTCGACAGCGACGGACCGATCAGCAGCACCGTCACGCTGGAGATGCGCGTACCCCGCACTCTGCTCGGCATCCTGGTCGGCGCCGCGCTCGGGGTGGCCGGGGCGATCCTGCAGGGCGTCACCCGCAACCCGCTGGCGGACGCGGGGATCCTGGGCATCAACTCCGGGGCCGCCGCGTTCGTGGTCCTGGCCATCACCGTGCTCGGGGTGCGCGGCGTCGGTGTCTACGTCTGGTTCGCGTTCGCCGGCGCGATCGCGGCGTTGGCCCTGGTGTACGCGGTCGCCTCGCTCGGCCGAGAGGGTGCCACCCCGGTGAAGCTGGCTCTGGCGGGCGCGGCGGTCACCGCCGGCCTGGCGTCGGTGACCAGCGGGGTCGTGATGACGAACGTGGACGCCCTCAACGAGCTGCGGTTCTGGCAGGTGGGGTCGCTCGCCGGTCGGTACACCCCGATCCTGGCCGGGGTCGCGCCGTTCCTGCTGATCGGCCTGGCCGCGTCGTTGGGCTTCGGGCGGGCCATCAACGGCCTCGCGCTCGGCGAGGACGTCGCGCGTGGCCTCGGCCAGAACGTGACCCGTACCCGCGTGGCCGCCTTCGCCGTGGTCGCGATGCTCGCCGGGGCCGCCACCGCGGCCTGCGGACCGATCGTCTTCGTCGGGCTCGTCGTACCGCACCTGGCGCGGTTCATCTGCGGCCCCGACTACCGCTGGATCCTGCCGTACTCGATGCTGCTGGCGCCCATCGTCCTGCTCCTCGCCGATGTGCTCGGCCGGATGGCCGCCGCCCCCGACGAGGTTCAGGTCGGCGTGATCCTCGGGCTGATCGGCGCGCCCGCGTTCATCGCGATCGTGCGCTACGGCCGACTGTCGGAGGTCTGAGCATGGTGACGACAACGACAACGACAACGACAACGACAACGACAACGACCGACCGCCGCTCCGCCCCGTCCGGCACGGCAGCGGCGCTGCGCGCCAACCGGAGGCGTCGAGCCGGCCGGTCCATCGTGGTGACCTGTGCCCTGACCGTGACGGTCACCGCCCTCTTCGTGCTCACCATGATGGTGGGCAGCTTCCGCATCGGCGCCGCCGAGGTGATCGCCTCGGTCCTGCACCTGTCCGACAATCCCAGCGTCGACTTCGTCGTCCGTGGCCTGCGGCTGCCGACCGCGGCCGCAGCCCTGACTGTCGGGCTCGCCCTCGGCGCGTCCGGCACGATCTTCCAACAGTTGCTGCGCAACCCCCTCGCGTCCCCGGACTTCGTGGGGATCACCTCGGGGGCAGGGCTGGCGGCCGTCACCGGGATCGTGCTCCTCCAGGCCGGCGGGCTCGTCGTCAGCGGTCTCGCTCTCGGTGGCGCGGTCGCCGCCGCACTGGCGATGTACCTGCTGGCCTGGCGCGACGGCGTCAGCGGCTACCGCTTCATCCTCATCGGCATCGGGGTGGCGCTCTTCTTCGAGGGCCTGGTCGGCTACGTGCTCAGCCGGGCGCAGCTCTTCGAGGCCCGCCAGGCCATGCACTGGCTGATTGGGTCGGTCGGGCAGGCCAGCACCACGGAGCTGTGGGTGCTCACCGGCGCCCTGATCGTCCTGCTGCCGGTCGCCACGTTGCTGCAACGGCCACTGAGCGCCCTCGCACTCGGTGACGACGCCGCCCGGATGCTGGGTGTCCGGGCCGAGCTCAGCCGGGCCGGGCTGCTCGGCACCGCCGTGGTGCTGGTGGCCCTGGCGGTGTCGGTGGCGGGCCCGATCGCCTTCGTCGCCCTGGTGGCCGGGCCGATCGCCAACCGGCTCCTCGGCCCGGCGGCCCAGGGGGTCCTGCCCGCCGCCCTGGTCGGTGCCGCGCTGCTGCTCACCGCCGACCTCGTCGCCGTGCACGTGCTGCCGACACCGTTGCCCACCGGCGTGGTGACGGGTGCGGTCGGCGCGCCCTACCTGCTGTGGCTGCTGGCCACCACCAACCGACAAGGAGCGGGTGGATGACCCGACTACGCGCCGAGGGTCTCACCCTCGGCTACGACGACCGGACCATCGTCGACCGCCTCGACGTCGCAGTGCTCGACGGCAAGGTCACCGCGATCGTCGGTGCCAACGCCTGCGGCAAGTCCACCCTGCTCCGTGGCCTGGCCCGACTGCTGGCACCGCGCGACGGCGCCGTCTTCCTCGACGACAAACCCCTCGCCGACCTGCGTAACGTCGACGTGGCAAAGGTGCTCGGGCTGCTCCCGCAGACTCCCGTCGCGCCCGACGGCATCACCGTCGCCGACCTGGTGGCCCGTGGCCGCTACCCCCATCAGGGGTGGTTTCGACGGTGGAGCAACGACGACCACGACGCCGTCGCCCGGGCTCTCGACGCCACCGGCACCGCGGACCTGATCGACCGTCCGATCCGGGAGTTGTCAGGTGGCCAACGCCAGCGGGTCTGGGTCGCCATGGCCCTGGCGCAAGACACCGACCTGCTGCTGCTCGACGAACCCACCACCTACCTGGACATCAACCACCAGGTCGAGCTGCTGCGGCTGCTGCGCAAACTGAACGCGGAGTCCGGCAAGACCATCGTCATCGTCATGCACGATCTCAACCTCGCCTGCCGTTACTGCGACCACCTCATCGCGATGTCCGGCGGTGCGATCGTCGCGGAGGGAGCGCCGGTCGACGTGGTCACCGGCGACCTCGTCGAGCAGGTCTTCGGTCTCAGCTGCCTCGTCGTACCCGACCCGATCGCTGGCACGCCGATGGTCGTCCCCGCGTAGCCGGCCTCGAACGCGGATGAGGGACGGCCGTCGCGGCCGTCCCTCGATCGCGTCGCGCCGGGATCAGCGCGGCTCGTACGTCTGACAGTCCGCGATGTCCTGACCCGGACCCACCCGGATGGACGGTGCGTGGCACTCCAGCTCGGCATTGTGCTGGCAGTCGTCCCGCTTGCAGGCGCCGACCTGCGCGATGACGCGGTCCAGCCCGCCCTTCGCCGAGGTGTCGATGAACGTGGCGCAGCTGGCGTTCTGCTGCCCGATGGTGATGGCGAACGCGTGGCAGCCGTCGTGGTTGTAGCCGCAGTCGGTGACAGTGCACTCGTGTACCCGCGGCATCTCCAGCATGTCGGTCATGGCGATCTCGCTTCCGTCGGTGGTGCCGGGTCACCGTGATACCCGGCCTCGACGGGACAACTCCCTATCAGCCGCCTCTTTTCGGGATTTTTTGCATAGGCCAGCCTTGCCTAACCGCCGACGAGGGCGGCGCTCGTCAGCGGGCGTGCCGGGCGCGGCAGCCGCGCGGGTGCCGAAGCAGTTCCTCGATCCGCGCCCCGAGTTCGACCGGATGCCGCAGTGGTGCCCGGAAGTTCAGCCGGACGTCCCGATCACCAGTGCCCAGCTCCAACCGGAGTACGACACCGTGGCGGTCCAGGCGTACCGGCCGGACCTGGCGGACGCCCTGAAGGTGGCGGGCGGGGATCAGGCGGCTCAGCCCTTCGACGGTGTGCGGGTGGTGGTGGTCGAGGTGGCACAACAGATCCGCCTCGACGGCGGCCAGCGGGTCGGGTTGGGCGGTCGCGAACTCGTCCGGGTCGACGCACGCGGTGCGACCGTCGACGGTCAGCTCGGCGGTGGCGAGGTCGAGGACCGTCACCAGCTCCTGATCGCTCCCGGTCGCATCGGCCTCGGTCGCCAACCAACCGGTGAGCGTGGCGCGCCCTCGCACCCGGTCGCGGACCGGGGTGGGCGCCAGGTCGGTCACCTCGACCATCGCGACGGTCTCCCGCTGGTGCGTGAGGTGTTCGGCCAGGTGGCAGCCGACCGGTAGGTCGATCCGCAGCCGCCCGTCGCTCATCACGAGGTGTCGTCCGACGACGTACGCCTCGACGCCCGGGATGTGCAGGGTGAGGGAGTCGGCGGCGACGAGCATCGATCGGATTCGGACACCCGCGTCGTCAGTGGAGTCCGCCGTGGTGGTCGAGGGCTTGCTCAAGGCGATCATCTCCTAATAAGGTTAGGCTTACCTTACTTGAGAGGCGAAGCATGAATCAGTCCCGTCCCAAGGTCAAGCGTTCCCGTGCCCTGGGCCTCGCGCTGACCCCGAAGTGCGTGCGCTACTTCGAACGCCGCCCGTTCCCGCCGGGGCAGCACGGCCGGGCCCGACGCACCACCAGCGACTACAAGGTCCGGCTGTTGGAGAAGCAACGGCTCAAGGCGCAGTACGACCTGCACGAGGGCCAACTCCGGCGCGCGTTCGACCGGGCCGTGCGCCGGCCCGGCAAGACCGGTGAGGAGTTGATCGTCGAGCTGGAGAGTCGGCTGGACGCGCTGGTGCTGCGAGCCGGTTTCGCCCGCACCATCTACCAGGCCCGCCAGGTCGTCACCCATCAGCACGTCACTGTTAACGGCCGTCGCCTGGACCGGCCGTCCGCGCGGCTGCAACCTGGTGATGTCATCGAGGTGGCGCAACGCAGTCGGGGCAAGGCTCCGTTCGTCGTCGCGGCGGCCGGGGCGCACGCCCCGGAACGTCTCGCCCCCTACCTCGAGGTGAGCCTGTCCGGCCTGACCGCTCGGCTGACCCGGCTTCCGCTCCGCTCGGAGGTTCCGGTGGTCTGCGACGAGCAGCTCGTCGTCGAGTACTACTCACGCTGACCGGGGGTTGGGAAGGGTCCCGAGTGCGGGCACCTGCACCGGGGCCCTCCGCGGATGGATCGCGGCCCGAAAACCGTTATTCGATCTCACTTCGCACGGTCGCCCCTGACCTGCGGAGATAACGCTCTCACGGATGGTGGGGAAGTGCTTGACGCGCCCGTGATCCGGACGCAACGATGCATTCACATATCTCGTCCCACCACCGCCAGGCGTGATCGGCGCACGCCGTCCCTCGCACCGCGAAAGGACCCCACTGTGCGCAGATCCCTGAGATCGTGGCTCGGCCTCGCGCTGAGCGCGATCCTCGTGGCGGGCGGCATCGTCGCCTCGCCACCCACGGCCAGCGCCGCACCGTTCACCGTGCTGGTCTTCAGCAAGACCGCCGGGTTCCGGCACGGATCCATCACCCCGGGCATCGCCGCGATCCAGCAGCTCGGTGCGGCCAACGGCTTCACCGTCGAGGCCACCGAGGACGCCGCCCAGTTCACCGACGCCAACCTGGACCGGTTCGCCGCGGTGATCTGGCTCTCCACCACCGGCGACGTGCTCAACGCCGCCCAACAGGCCGCGTTCGAGCGCTACATCACCGGCGGCGGTGGGTACGTGGGCGTGCACTCCGCCTCCGACACCGAGTACGACTGGCAGTGGTACGGGGGACTGGTCGGGGCGTACTTCGCCTCGCACCCGGCCGAGCAGAACGTCACAGTGAAGGTCGCCGACCAGGTGCACCCGTCCACCGCGACGCTGCCGCAGCGGTGGACCCGGTTCGACGAGTTGTACAACTACCGCACCAACCCCCGCGGCAACGCGCACGTACTGGCCACCCTGGACGAGAGCACCTACACCGGGGGGAGCATGGGCGCCGACCACCCGATCTCCTGGTGCCAGAACTACTCCGGCGGCCGAGCCTGGTACACCGGCCTGGGGCACACCGACGCGTCGTACACCGAGGCGAACTTCCGTCAGCACCTGCTCGGCGGCATCCGGACGGCCGCCGGCGCTGTCGACGCCGACTGCGGCCCCACCGTCACCAGCAGCTTCCAGCAGGTGGAGCTGGCCAAGGGCGCGGCCGAGACCGGTGAGCCGATGAGCCTCACCGTCCTGCCGGACCGGGGCGTGCTGCACACCTCCCGCAACGGCGTGATCCGGCACACCGACGCCGCCGGCAACACCAAGATCGCCGCCACCCTGCCGGTCTACACCGGCGACGAGGAGGGTTTGCAGGGCATCAAGGCCGACCCGAACTTCGCCACCAACCGCTGGGTGTACGCGTACTTCGCGCCGCCACTGAGCACTCCCGGCGGTGGTGCGCCCGCCGAGGGCACGCCGGCCCAATTCGCCGTCTGGGAGGGCGTCAACCGGCTGGCCCGGTTCACCGTCAACGCGGACAACACCATCAACCTGGCCAGCGAGACGTTGATCCTCAACGTGCCAACCAGTCGGGGCATGTGCTGCCACGTCGGCGGTGACATGGACTTCGACGCGGCCGGCAACCTCTACCTGTCCACCGGTGACGACACCAACCCGTTCGACTCGGCCGGCTTCACCCCGATCGACGAGCGGGCCGGACGCAACCCGGCCTTCGACGCGCAGCGCACCTCGGCGAACAGCAACGACCTGCGCGGCAAGGTCCTCCGGATCAAGCCGAGCGCGGCCGGCGGCTACACCATCCCGGCCGGCAACATGTTCGCCCCGGGCACCGCGCGGACCCGCCCGGAGGTCTACGCGATGGGTTTCCGCAACCCGTTCCGGATGAGCGTGGACAAGGCCACCGGCATCGTCTACCTCGGTGACTACGGTCCCGACGCGGGCACCGCCGACCCGAACCGGGGGCCGGCGGGCAACGTCGAGTTCGCCCGGATCGACCGGCCCGGCTTCTACGGCTGGCCGTACTGCACCGCCCGCAACGACGCCTACAACGACTACACCTTCCCGTCCGGGCCCTCCGGGGCGAAGTTCAACTGCGCCGGCGGGCCGGTGAACAACTCACCAAACAACACCGGCATCACCCAGCTGCCACCGGCCATCTCGGCCTGGTTGCCGTACGGGGGCTCCGGCTCGCCGCCGGAGTTCACCGGCGGTGGCCTGTCGCCGATGGGCGGGCCGGTCTACCGGTACGACCCGAACAACACCTCGCCAGTGGCGTTCCCCGAGTACTACGACGGGACCTACTTCGCCGGTGAGTTCGGTCGCCGCTGGATCAAGAACATCAAGCTCGACGCGTCCGGCCAACCGCTGAAGATCAACCCGTTCCCGTGGACCGGCACCCAGGTCATGGACATGGAGTTCGGCCCCGACGGCGCGCTCTACGTGCTCGACTACGGCACCGGCTGGTTCAACGGCGACGCCAACTCGGCGCTCTACCGCATCGAGTACGCACGCGAGGGCAGAGCACCCATCGCGAGGGTGTCCGCCACCCCGACCAGTGGCAGCGCGCCACTGACAGTCGCCTTCTCCTCGGCCGGCACCCTCGACCCGGACGGCGACCCGTTCACCTACGCCTGGGACTTCGACAACAACGGCACCACCGACTCGACAGCGGCGAACCCGAGCTTCACGTACACCACGAACGGAACCCGCAGCCCGACGCTGACGGTCCGGGACACCACCGGCAAGACGGCCACCGCGAGTGTGGTCGTCACCGTCGGCAACAGTGCCCCGGTGGTCACCGTGAACACCCCGTTGAACGGGCAGACCTTCACCTTCGGCGACGCGGTGCCGTTCTCCGTCACCGTCACCGACGCCCAGGACGGTGCTATCAACTGCGCCCGGGTAAAGGTGAACTACGTGCTCGGCCACGACTCGCACGGCCACCAGCTCGGCAGCGTGCAGGGCTGCACCGGGGTCATCCAGACCTCGGCGGACGGCGAGCACGACACGGCGGCGAACATCTTCGGCATCATCGACGCCGAGTACACCGACCTGGGCGGTGGTGGCCAACCGGCGCTGACCACGCACACCCAGGCCGTGCTGCAACCTCGGGTCCGCCAGGCCGAGCATTTCGGTGACTCGTCCGGCGTCCAGATCGTCGCCGGGGCAGCCGGGCACGGCGGCGCGGCGGTCGGCTACGTCGACAACAACGACTGGATCTCGTTCCGTCCCTACAACCTGACCGGCGTCCAGTCGTTCAGCGCCAGGGTCGGCGCCCCGGCCGGTGGCGGCGGCACGTTGGAGCTGCGGGTCGACTCGCCGACCGGGCAGTTGGTCGGTTCGGCCACCGTGGTGCCCACCGGCGGCTACGCCAATTTCGCCACTGTCACCGGTGGGGTCACCGCCCCGACCGGCACCCGGACCCTGTTCCTGGTCTTCAAGGGCAGCGGCCCGTACTTCGACATCGACGAGTTCACCCTCTCCACCAGCCCCGGCGGTCCCGGACCTGACCCGGACCCGGACCCGGATCCCGAGCCGGGTGCCAACCTGGCCCGGGGCAAGCCGGCGCGCGCGTCCAGCTTCGAGGGCGCGTTCACAGCGGCCAACGCTTTCGACGGCGTGGCGGGTACCCGATGGGGCAGCGCCTTCGGTGACCCACAGTGGATCGACGTGGACCTCGGTGCCACGTCCGCCATCAACCGGGTCAAGCTGACCTGGGAGGCGGCGTACGGCAGCGGATACCAGATCCAGACCTCACCGGACGGCGTCACCTTCACCACCATCCGTACGGTGACCGGTGGTGACGGCGGCGTGGACGACCTGACCGGGCTCAGCGGGTCCGGCCGGTACGTCCGGCTTCTCGGCACGGCCCGGGGGACCGCCTGGGGCTACTCGCTGTTCGAGTTCGAGGTGTACGGCGGCACCGGAACCCCGACAGGCGGCAACCTGCTGCTGAACAAGCCCACGTCAACGTCCAGCAACGAGGGGGCCGACGTGTCCGGCGCCCAGGCGGTCGACGGCAGCCTCACCACCCGCTGGTCGAGCACGTTCTCCGACCCGCAGTGGATTCGGGTGGACCTCGGCAGCGCCACGGCGATCGGCCGGGTCAAGCTGAGCTGGGAGGCGGCGTACAGCAGCGCGTACCAGATCCAGACCTCGAATGACGGCACCACCTGGACCACAGTGAAGACGGTGACCGGGGCCGACGGCGGCGTGGACGAGCACACCGCCCTCGGCGCCAACGGTCGCTACCTGCGGATCAACGGCACGGCCCGGGGCACCGGATACGGTCACTCGCTCTGGGAGTTGGAGGCGTACGCGAGCTGAACCACCACCCGAGTCCGCCCCCACTGTCGATTCGGCGGTGGGGGCGGACTCGTCGTGCAGATCACCAGTCGGTCAGACCTACCCGAGCCGTTCGATTGGCTGGCCGGGGGAGCGGTGTGGTTGGTGGAAGACGTGGAAGCGTGGATCATCGAGCACCGGCCCCTCCAGGCGCGAGGCGCTGACCCGGACGCACCCGGTGTCACGGTGCTGCGGCGCCGTTGCGCGAGGGCCGCGCCATCCGAGGTCGGTGCCAGACCGGTCAGGTTAAGCCTGCTCACAGGACTCGCACGTGCCTGCTCGAAACCGTTTGCGGGCTCAGACGGTAGGGACTGTTCCGCCATCGATCACGTACTCGGCGCCGACGATGGCCGAGGCGCGGTCCGAGACCAGGAACCCGACCAGGTCGGCGATCTCCTCGGTGTTGGCAAACCGTCCCAGGGGTACGCCTCCGAGGGAGTCGTGAATGCTCTGCTTGGCTTGTTCGCGGCTGATCCCGTTGCCCTCGGCGATTCGGTCCACGAACCTCTCGTAGGCCTCCGTCTCGATGCCGCCGGGGCTGATCGCGTTGACGCGGACGCCGCGCGGGGCGAGCTCGTTGGCGAGCCCCTTGCTGTAGGTACGCAACGCGGCTTTCGCTGCCGCGTAGGCCAGGGACGCGTCGTACTGAGGAAGTTCACGCTGGATCGAGGTGAAGTGCAGCACGACCGCCGAGCCGGACTCGATCATCGCCGGTAGGAGGGCTCGGTCGAGCCGCACCGCTCCGAGGAGGTTCAAGTTCAGCTCGATCATCCACTGCTCGTCGGTGATGACCGCGAACCCACCGGACGGCGTCGAGGCACCTCCGACGACGTGTACCAGGATGTCCAGTGCGCCGCCGGTCTCGGCGATCCGGTCGGCCACCGCCTTCGCGCCCTCGACCGTCGAGGTGTCGGCCTCGATGAACCGGTCGGGGTGCTCGTACCCCTCGGGCATCGTCCGGGCCGTCACGTAGACGTCGGCACCCATCTCCCGCAGTCTCTCGACGACGGCCTTGCCTGAGCCCTTCGATCCGCCCGTGACCAACGCACGGCGTCCATCGAGACGATCGCGATCTGAAGTAGGCATTCGCTCTCCCCTGAAGATTGACGTGGTGCGGGTCTTGTCAGGATCCGTGGTTGGCGATGACGAGTTCAGTGACGAGGTCCTTACGAATCGTGAACCGGTAGTCGAGTTCGGCGACGCCGCCTGGGAAGGTTCCCTCGAGCCGCAGGGTCACCACCCAGTGACTGTTGTCGATGCGGGCAGCGCCGATCTGCTTGGTCGTGTACTCGAACTCGGAGCCGGCGTCCCGCAGGAACGCGTAAATCTGCTCTCGGCCGCGGAAGGACTCGCCCTGATCGACGGCGACCGCGTCCTCGGCGAAGAACGACGAAGCCGTGTCGGCGTCGCGAACGACGTGAGCGGCGAGGAACCCGCGGACGGTGGTTGGCAGTGGATCGGACCGGAGGTCGTTGTGGTGTGTCATGAGCCCACCGTGTGGCCTCGCGGTGCAGGAAGGTCAAGCGCTGGACTCTCCCCCTGGGGGAGCCTTCATACTGCGAGGGTGCTGACGATCGGGGAGTTCTCGCGCCTGACCCACCTGAGCGTGCGGACCCTGCGTCGGTACCACGAGAGCGACCTGCTGGAACCCGCAGTAGTGGACGAGACCTCCGGCTACCGCTACTACACCATCGAGCAGATCCCGACCGCCCAGGTGATCAACCGGCTCCGCGAACTCGACGTCCCCCTGGGCGACGTGCAGCGGATCCTGCGGTCCCCGGACCCCGGTGTCCGCGCGACCCTGATCGCCGACCACCTCCAACGCCTGGAGGCCGAACTCGACCGCACCCGAGCCGCTGTCGCGTCGCTGCGCCGCCTGCTCCGGCCCGACCCCGCGCCGATCAAGGTTGAGCTTCGTGCCGAGCCCGCCCGCACGGTCGCGGCGGTGGCGGCCGTGGTCGACGAGGGCGAGGTCGAGGCCTGGTTCGCGGGCGCAATGGCCGAGTTGGAGGTGGCAGTTGGCGACGCGGTGACCGGTCCACCGGGTGGCACCTACGACAACTCCCTGTTCGAGCAGGGCCGCGGTCACGTGTTGGTCTACCTGCCGACGGCCGCTCCACCTCATACCGGGCGGGTGCACGCCGCGACCCTACCCGCCGCGGAACTGGCAGTGGCCACCCATGTTGGCGAGCACGATGGCATCGAGGTCACCTACGGCGAGCTCGGTACCTGGGTCGTGAAGAACGCCATGTCGGTGGCGGGGCCCGTGCGGGAGGTCTACCTCGTCGGACCTCGGGACGCAAGCGATCCAGCCGCGTGGCGCACCGAGATCGGGTGGCCGGTGTTCCGAGTGACCGGAGTGGGTGGGCGGACCGACGGTCGAGAACGTCACGGTGGTTAGGCGAACACCACTCATGTGTACGTCCCGGCTAGTCGTCGGCGACGGCCACCGGCTCCGAGCCGATGCAGCGCACCTTCAACTCGTACTCCCGGGTCGGCCCCTGGAACGTGACCTCGACGTCGTCGTCCGGGCCCCGGTCCACGTCGCGGACCCGGTAACCCTGCGCGGGCGCCCAGGAGACGAGGCGTACGCCGCCGACGCCGCACTCGGCGACTGCCGTGCCGCCGTCGGTGGCGAACCCCCGGCGGGCCCCGGAGCTGGCGCTCGGTGCGGGGCCCGTCGTGCCCGGTGTAGCCGAGGCGGTGCCTGTCGTGCCCGGCGTAGCCGAGGCGGTGCCTGTGGTGCCCGGCACGGCCGAGGCGGTGCTCGTGGTGGGCGCCGGCTCCGGTGCGGCGAGCGCCCGCTCGATCTCGGCCTCGCTGCGCACCCCGCCCGGGGTGCCGGTGAGGCTCTCGCCCACCAATCGGATCGCGCCCAGGCCGATGAGGGTGGCGATGGCGGCGGTGGCCACCCAACCGGTGGCGACGAGGATCGAACGACGGCCCATCCCCTGACTATCCCCGATCCGTCCTTGTCGTTTGCACATCCGTTCGCTAAGGCGTGGTTAACGTGCGCGGCGCTGCCAGTCGCAGCGGTTAGCCTGCCAGCTGTGGCCCGCCTGTTGCTCATCGAGGACGACCTGACGATCCGTTCCCCGCTGATCCGGGCCCTGCGCGAACGCGGCCACGCGGTGGCGGCGGCCTCGACCGCGATGGCCGGGCTCCGTGACGCGCTGGAGGACCGGCCCGACCTCGTCGTGCTCGACCTGGGCCTGCCCGACCTGGACGGCCGCGAGCTGCTGCGGATGCTGCGCGCGGTCAGCTCGGTGCCGGTCATCGTGGCCACGGCGCGTGACGACGAGACCGAGATCGTCCGGGTGCTCGACGCGGGCGCCGACGACTACGTGGTCAAACCGTTCACCGCGGCGCAGCTCGACGCCCGCGTCCGGGCGGTGCTGCGGCGGGGTCCCTCCGGCGCCGACGGGCAGGTCCCGGCGCTCGTCGTCGGCGGGCTGCGCGTCGACCCCCGGGCGCGGCAGGTGACCCTGGACGGGGTCGCGGTCGAGTTGACGCCCCGTGAGTTCGATCTGCTGCACCACCTCGCCGGCCGACCGGGCCAGGTGGTCACCAAACGTGAGCTGCTCACGGAGGTGTGGCAGATCCCGTACGGCGGTGCCGACAAGACCGTCGACGTGCACCTGTCCTGGTTGCGTCGCAAGTTGGGGGAGAACGCCCAACAGCCTCGCTACCTGCACACCGTGCGTGGTGTCGGGGTGCGTCTCGAAGCCCCGGCGGCGCAGCCGTGAGGGCACGTCTCGCGCTGCTGGTCGCCGCGGTCAGCGTCCTCACCCTCATCGCGTTCCTGGTGCCGTTGGCGCTGCTGGTCCGCACCGTCGCCGAGGACCGGGCCACCGTTCGGGCCACCGCCGACGCGCAGAGCCTGGTGCCGGTGGTCGGCACCGCCGACGCGGCGACCATCCGGCTCACCGTCGAGCAACTCGCCGCCGACTCCGGTCGACCGGTGAGCGTCTTCCTGCCCGACGGCACGGTGCTCGGCGCCCAGACACCACGTACGCCCGCTGTGGCCCTCGCCGCCCGCGGACAGAGCCTCACCGGCGAGTCGGCGGCCGGCCGGGAGGTGGTCATCGCCGTGCAGGGTCGGGCGGACGGCACCGGGGTGATCCGGATAGCGGTGCCGCAGCACGAGTTGACCGCCGGAGTCACCCGGGCCTGGCTGGTGCTGGCGCTGCTCGGCGTGATCCTCGTGCTGATCGGGCTCCTGGTTGCCGACCGGCTGGCGCGCACCCTGGTCCGGCCGATCAGCGACCTCTCGGCAGTCTCACACCGGTTGGCCAACGCCGAGCTGGACGCCCGGGTCACGCCGGCCGGCCCGCGCGAGCTGCGCGAGGTGGCCGGCGCGCTCAACCATCTCGCCACCCGCATCCAGGTGCTCCTGGTGCAGGAGCGCGAACAGGTCGCCGATCTGTCCCACCAGCTGCGTACGCCGCTGACCGCGTTGCGGCTGGAGGCGGAGTCGCTGCGTGACCCGGACGACGCCGCCCGGATCACCGCCGCCGCCGACGGGCTCGAACGGGCGGTCACGGGGCTGATCCGGCAGGCCCGGTGGCGGCACGCGCCGGCGCAGCCGGCCTCCTCGGACGCGGCGGCGATCGTCGCCGACCGGGTCGCGTTCTGGTCGGTGCTGGCCGAGGACACCGGCCGGGCCGTCACCCTCGACCTGACGCCCGGCCCTCTGCCCGTCGGTGTGGCCGCCGACAACCTGACGGCGGCCGTGGACGCTCTGCTCGGCAACGTCTTCGCGCACACCCCCGACGGGACGCCGTTCGCCGTCCGGCTGGCCCGTGCGGCGGGCGAGGCGGGCGAGGTGGTCCTCACTGTCGCCGACGAGGGCCCGGGCATGCCCGCCGGGGCGATCCGGCGGGGTGCCAGCGCGGCCGGGTCCACCGGCCTCGGCCTGGACATCGCCCGGCGCGCCGCGCAGGCCGCCGGGGGCCGGCTGGAGTTGCGGGCCGGCCCGCGAGGCGGCGCGCAGGTGCTGCTCCGGCTCGGGCCTCCGACGTCGCCGCGGGACGCATAGCCGCTGCGGTGCCGGGTAGCTGCCAGTCATGGCGCGGTATACGAAACCCGAGCTCAGAGAGCAGATCAAGGAAGAAATCAAGGCTTCCGACAAGGGCGGCCGGCCGGGGCAGTGGTCGGCGCGCAAGTCACAGCTGGTCACTCAGGAGTACAAGAAGCGCGGCGGCGGATTCCTGGGCGAAAAGGACGAGCGGCAGAAGTCTCTCCAGCGCTGGGGCAACGAGAAGTGGCAGACGAAGGAGGGCGACACCCGTGCGCGCAAGGGCGCCACGACGAGTCGCTACCTGCCCCAGAAGGCCTGGGAGGAGATGTCGGAGAACCAGAAACGCGCGACCGACACGAAGAAGCGCGAAGCGTCCCGATCCGGCAAGCAGTACGTCGCCAACACCGGGCCGGCCAAACGGGCGCGTCGGGACGCCACCACGGCCGGACGGATGACGGAGATGTCGGTCGCGGAGGCGGCCAAGCTGGTCCGTGGCCTCGACACGCGACAGCTCAAGACCGCGCTGCGCAACGAGCGCGCCAGCAAGGACCGCAAGACGCTCGTCCAGCGGCTGGAAGCGGAACTCAACCGGCGCGGCTGACCCGGCCCCCGACCGCCTTAACCCGCCCTTAGCGTCCGGACAGCGCGGTGCTATCCCGATCTGGCCGATCCTCGAAGTCGACAACCGAGGAAAGGTGGACACCACGATGAAGCGCACCAATCTGCTTCTGGCGTCGGTCGGCGGTTCGGCGGTGCTGGCGGTGGCCGGGGTCGCGCTCGGCGTCAACGCCGCGAACGACTCGCGGACCGGCGGCACGGCACTCGCCGCGGCAACCGTCGCGCCGACGGCCACCGACGCGCCGGCAGCCACCGGTACGCCGTCGGCCGGCACCCCATCGGGTACGCCGTCGACCGGCACCCCGTCCGGTACGCCGTCGACCGGCAGCGCGCCCGCGGGCAGCGCGGTCGACGAGAAGCGCGCCGGTGAGATCGCGCTCGCCAAGGCCGGCGGCGGTCAGATCGTCGAGGTCGAGGCCGAGCAGGAGAACGGCCGACCGGTGTGGAGCGTCGAGATCGTGGCCGGCGACACCGAGCACGAGGTGGACGTCGACCGGGACAACGGCTCGGTGGTCAAGGCCGAGCAGGAGCCGGTCGACGACGACGACAACGACGACGCTGACGACAACGACGCCGACGACGTTGACGACAAGGACGACGACGACGACGACGACGACAACGACTGACCACGGTCGCCGCTCATCCCGGGTGCTTCGGTGGGGTGAGCGGCGGCTCGCTGTGACGCGGTGGTCGGGCTGCCCACGTGGGCAGCCCGACCACGCGTGCGTCAGATGGCGACGCGTTGCTCCTGCACCGTCGGCTGGTCCTCGGCGAACTGGGTGCGGTACAACTCGTGGTAGCGGCCACCGGCCGCGAGCAGATCACTGTGCCGCCCGCGTTCGACGATGCGTCCCGCCTCCACGACGAGGATCTGGTCGGCCGCCCGGATGGTGGAGAGCCGGTGCGCGATGACCACGCTCGTCCGGCCGGTCAGCGCCTCGGCGAGGGCGTCCTGAACCGCCGCCTCCGAGGTGGAGTCGAGATGCGCTGTGGCTTCGTCGAGGATGACCACGCGCGGACGAGCCAGCAGCAGACGTGCGATGGTGAGCCGTTGCCGTTCCCCGCCGGAGAGGCGGTATCCGCGCTCGCCGACGACGGTGTCCAGCCCGTCGGGAAGTGAGCGGATCAGGTCGTCGAGTCGGGCCCGCCGGAGCACATCCCACATCTCATCCTCGGTCGCGTCCGGCTGGGCGAACGCCAGGTTGGCGCGGATGCTCTCGTGGAAGAGGTGCCCGTCCTGGGTCACCACGCCCAACGCCGTCCGGATCGACTCGGCCGACAGCTCACGTACGTCGACGTCGGCCAGCTTCACCGCGCCGTCCTCGACGTCGTAGAGGCGAGGCACGAGCTGCGCGATAGTCGACTTGCCCGCCCCGGAGGAGCCGACGAGCGCCACCATCTGCCCCGCTTCGGCGCGGAACGACACCCCGTGCAGCACTTCCTCACCGCCGCGCGTATCGAGCTTCGCCACGTCCTCCAGGGACGCGAGCGACACCTTGTCCGCTGAGGGGTAGCCGAACCGGACCCCGTCGAACTCGACCGCGACCGGTCCCTCCGGAAGTGGCCGGGCGTCGGACCTGTCGAGGATCAGCGGCTTGAGGTCGAGGACCTCGAACACCCGCTCGAAGCTGACCAGCGCGCTCATCACCTCGACCCGAGCACTGGCCAGTGAGGTCAGCGGTGCGTACAGCCGCGACAGGAGCAGCGCGAGGGCGACCACCGTCCCGGCGTCGAGGCTGCCCCGTAGGGCGAAGAGACCACCCAGCCCGTAGACCAGGGCCAGTGCCAGCGAGCCGACGACGGTGAGCGCGGTGATGAAGACCCACTGGAGCATCGCGGCTCGGACGCCGATGTCCCGGACTCGACGGGCCCGCGCCGCGAACTCGGCGGACTCCTCGGCCGGCCGCCCGTACAGCTTGACCAGCGTGGCACCGGGTGCGGAGAAACGTTCCGTCATCCGGGTGCTCATTGCCGCGTTGTGCTCGGCCGCTTCACGCTGCAACTGAGCGAGCCTCGAACCCATCCGACGGGCCGGGAGAACGAAAATGGGCAACAGGACAAGCGCCAGCAGCGTGATCTGCCACGAGAAGGTCAGCATCACGGCCAACGTCAGCATCAGCGTGACGGCGTTGCCGACCACGCTCGACAGGGTGTCGCTGAAGGCCCGCTGCGCGCCGATCACGTCGTTGTTCAGGCGGCTGACGAGTGCACCCGTTCGGGTCCGCGTGAAGAACGCCACCGGCATGCGCTGAACGTGGTCGAAGACAGCCGTGCGCAGTTGGACGATCAACCCCTCACCGATGCTGGCGGAGAGAAATCGCGTCACCAGACCCAGCCCGGCCTCGGCGAGGGCGATCACGGCGATCAGTACGGCCAACCGGATCACCACGCTGCTGTCGGCGCCGTCGACGATCGCGTCGACCACCCGACCGGCGAGCACGGGCGCCGCCACCGTGAGGACCGCCGTCACCACACTTAACAACAGGAACCTGACGATCAAGGCGCGGTGTGGCCGTGCGAACTGCGCGATCCGCTTCAAGGTTGCGCGGGACAGCGGCCGCTCATCCTGCGCGTTCATCGCGTGGTGCAGGGACATCCACGCGGTAACTTCCATGCTCATGCGTAACCTCCGATATTGGAGGCTAGGACCTCACCCGAGCTTGAGGTCAAGTCGCCACGCGAGTCTGTGGCTGCGGGTCGTTCACGTTGGCCGTAGTCAGGGACCGCAGCGGTGCCGTCGACATCCGGTACCGCGCTCGACGATACGACCTCGCGGCCGTGAAGCACTGGCTCGTGGAGGTTGTTCCACGAGCCGCCGTGGGTCGCTGCGGGCCGCTGCGGGCCGCTGCGGGCCGTCGTGGGCCGCCGCAGGCGGCGTAGGCGTTCTGTATGCGTTGCGGATTGTGGTTGGCCGTCGCAGGCGGTCGGAGTTGTTGCGAGTCGTCGGGCGCCTGTTGGCCGGCGGCGGCGTCATCTGGCTTGCAGGCCCGACGCGGCTTTGCGGCCGGGCGCGGGCGGTCGTAAGCCGTTGCGATTCGTCGGGCGCCTGCTGGCCCGTGCGGGGGCGTCATCTGGCTCGTAGGCCGACGCGGCTTTGCGGCCCAGCTCAGGCGGGTGTGAGCTGCTGCGGATCAGTGGCGAGCCGTTGCGAGCAGCTCTCTTCTCGACCCAGCCGGCATGCGCCCGAGGCGCGCCGCTCAACGCTTCGGCCTTCACGGCGGGGGGCCTGGCCAACCAGCCTCCTAGGATGCCTTAGGCGGTGTGGGGTGGCCGACGGTGTGGGCCCGACACGGGTGATCGTCCTCGACTGGCTGCTCTTACGTTCGTCGGTGGTAGTGGTTGCGGCGGGGGAGTTGTTCGGGGTCGAGCCAGGCGGGTGGCACGAATTCGGGGTGGCCGTCGTGGCCGAGTTGGATGATCCAGTCGCTGTGGTGCAGGTGGCGGTGGTGGTGGCCGCAGAGCAGGACGGCGTTGTCGAGGTTGGTGGTGCCTCCGTCGGCCCAGTGGTGAATGTGGTGGGCGTGGCACCAGCGGGGTGGTCGGTCGCAGCCGGGGAACGCACAGCCGCGGTCGCGCAGCACGAGGGCGCGTCGCAGCGGCCCGGTGATGAGTCGGCGTTGTCGCCCGACGTCGAGGACTTGGCCGGTGCCGCCGAGGACGGTGGGCAGGATGGTGGCGTCGCAGGCGAGCCGGCGCACCGTGTCCGGGGTGAGCTGTAGGCCGATGTCGAGTGCGCCGGCACCGAGTTGCCGGGTCAGCGTGTCGTAGGTGGTGGTGACGACGATCTGGGCGGGGTCGCCGCCGCTGTCGGGTAGCTCGCCGCTTCGGAGGGCGAGTCGGCACACGTCGGCGAGGGCGTCGTGGCGGCGTTGACCGGGCGAGCGGGTGTCATCTGGTCCGGATGGGGCTGTCAGTGGGTCGATGGTGGCGCGGAACAGGCCGGCGGTTTCGGCGTCGAGGGTGCCGGTGAGCCGCAGTCGGCCGTCGGTCTGCTCGGACAACGTGAGGTGCCGGTCGCGGGCGGCGCGGCGTGCTTCGGCGTCGAGGGCGGCTTGGGCGGCGGCGTCGGCGATGTCGGGGGCGACGTGGTCGAGGATGCGGGTGCCGAGTTTGCGCAGGTGGGTGGCGTCGAACTGGCTGGCCCAGCCGACGAGCACACCGACGGCTTTGTCGGCGGTCTCGGCGTCGGTCGACGTGTTCACGGTGGTGGCGGTGTCGGTGATGACCCGGGCCTGGTCGACGCTGATGTGCCCGTCGGCTAGCGCTTGTCGGATCCCGGGGTTGCCGGTGTCGAGGGCGGTGGCGAGGTCGATCAGGCGGCGAGCGGCGGGGATGGTGAGTCGCAGTCGTTCGCGCAGCCAGACCGCAGTGGAGGAGGCCCCCTGCGCGCGGGGCGTGCCGCGGCCGTCGAGCTCGCGGACGAGGGTGAGTTTGACGGCGGCGAGGCGTTGCTCCAAGCGGTGCGCGGCATCGAGTGCGGCGATCAGCTCGGGCTCCGGCAGGGCCCAGGCGGGGGCGTCCACGCAGGCCGCGACCGCGTCGTCTGCCAGCGCCAACTCCTCGACCATGACCCGAGACTAGAACAGGTGTACGACAATTTCACTCACCATGATCGATTTGATCGGCTGGTTCCCGAAGGGCTCATCGATGCCGAACTCAGCCAGATGGTGGCCGTGGTGGGCGTGCTGCTCGGCGGTGCCGGGAGCTGGTAACGACAGCGTCTGGCATCAGCGAGGGCTGCGTGTCGCGGCTGCCGGTCCCTGGCGTGACCGAAGACTGCGTGTCGGCGGCGCTGGCGGTGCGCGACATCAGGGAGGGCTGCGTGTCGGCGAGGCTGCCGGTCGCCCGGTATGAGCGAGGGCCGGGCGCGTCGCTGGGGATACGGCGAGGGCCGGGCGCGTCGCTAGGGATTAGCCGGACGGGCGTTGAAGGGCCTTGGCCCAAGTCATGACGTGATCGACGGAGTCGCGCGTGAGGCCGATCGTCGGGTCGGCGGTGATCAACAGGGTTGGGCTGCTGCGTGCTGCCGCCTAGGTGTGGGCTTGCGGCGTGTGGAGGTCGTCGATCCAAGCTGCGGGCCGTTGCTGGGCGTAGGCGGCGATGGCCGGAATCTTGTCGCTGGGGTGGAACGGCGCGGGTGGCATGGTGATCACGGGCAGAGGAGCGATGCGCAGGAGTGGGGCGAGGAGTTGGTTGGCCTCGTCGTTCCAGCTCGTGGCCCAGGCGATGTCCAGGACGGCGCTTGCCTCGGTGATCCAGGCGCCGTGGGTGAGGTTGACACGGACGGGCTCTTCGCCGGGGAACAGGTGGTGCTCGGTGTAACCGGCGGGTGGTTGAGGGGTCCCGTAGGGGGTGAGGACACCATCGACGTCGAGCAGGAGCAGGGGCCGGTTCACTCGGAGGATCCTGCCGTAAATGGTCCACCGATGCTGACCGCGAGATACGTCAGCGGCCAAGGCCCGCCCGCCAGGACCGGCCGGGCAGACGCCAGGCGGCCGGGCAGACAGCAGGCGGCCGGTCAGGAAACGGGCAGGCGCCAGGTGGCTGGGCACGTGCGGGCAGCCACCAAGCGGCCAGGCAGGGACAGGAGTAGGCACCAGGCGGCGGGGCGTAGGGATGGGGGCCGGGTGGCGGGACCGCCGGCGATCGCCGGCGACCCCGCCACCACTCCAGCCGCTCAGCCGATCCGGAACTGGTCGCCGTACACGGCGAACACCAGCGGCGTGTTCAGGTTGAAGTTGCCGTTGTTGAGGAACACCCGCTGGGCGGTGTCGACGCGGGAGGTGTCCGAGTGGGCCACTTCCTTCTTCATCTCGACGACCCGCTCGTCGAGGAACGCGTTGAGCCAGGTCCGCTCGTCGCCGCCCTGGGCTGGCGGCTTGGCCCGGTTCAGGGCGCGGTTGCGGATCTGGCGCATGCCCTCGTACCCGTGCATGACCGCCGCGTCGTAGTAGGCGAACTGACCGAGCGCCCGGACCTGGTCGTTCTTCCCGTCGCGTACCGATGGGTTGAAGTAGACCCGGTCGCGTTCGGCCTCCTGGGCGGCCTGGAACACCGAGTCGGTGGCCGCGGTCCGCCAGTCGCGGGAGAAGTTGGGGTCGAGGCCGGCGTGTGACGGGGTGCCGTTGACGGCGCGCAGCGCCGGCAGGTAGCCGGCGAGTACGTTGCCCGGCTTGGTGCGGGTGTACGCCTCGACCAGTTCGAGCATGTCTCCGGTGCCGGAGCAGAAGCCGATGATGCCGGCGGTGTAGCCGCGCCCGTCGCCGATGTCCTCGATGTAGGAGAACTGTGCGCGCCAGTCGAGTGAGGAGTTCTCCGCGGCCGAGACGAGTTGCATGGCGACGTTCTTCTTCGCCGGGTCGTCGAGGTTGGTCCCGGTCGGGGTGGTGGGTGTGGGCGTGGGGGTGCTGCCGCCGCCCGGCAGGGTCCACCGCTGGTTCGTGGTGCCGCCGCAGGTCCAGATCTGCAGCCGGGCGCCGTTCGCGGTGCTCCGGTCGGTGACGTCGAGGCACTTGCCGGAGCCGGAGTTGACGAGCGCGCCGTTGCTGGCGGTCCACTTCTGCGCGGCGGTGTTGTTGCAGTCGTACAACTGCACCTTGGCGCCGTTGGCTGTCGACGCGGCGGTCACGTCGAGGCACTTGCCGAGTGCCTGGATCGAGGTGTCGGTGTTGCCGACGGTCCACGTCTGGGCCGCGCTGCCGTTGCAGTCGTAGAGCTGGACGGCCGTGCCGTTGGCCGAGCTGGCGCCGGCCACGTCGATGCACTTACCGCCGAGGCCGGTGATCGGGCCGGCGGTCGCGGCGCTCGCCGACGGCAGGCCGTAGCCGACGGCGGCGACGCCGACCAGCAGTGTGCCCACGACGTAGGCGGCTGTTCTCTTGTGAACCATGGGTGTTCCTCGGGGAAGGGGCGGCGTGCCGCCGGCCGGTCGGTTCGCGGTGCCCTACGGCGCCGAACCGCCGCGCCGGGCCAAGCATCAGGAAACTGTATTAACAGATACCAGTACGTCGATTCCTCGTCAATCGACGACCGCGAGGCGTGACGGCGTCTGTTCATCCCGTCGTTGGCGGGACGTACCCGCCGGTGGCTATCGTCGGGCCGTAACTGATCAAGGGGCCGGTCCGTCGGAACCAGCACCGTCCGACGGACAGAGAATGGTCATGGAGTCGAGTCTGCGCGCTCGGGTGCGAGCCGGTGACCCCGGCGCGTTCGCCGAGCTGTTCGACACGTACGCGCGCTCGGTGTACAACCACGCGTTCCGGCTGACCGCCGACTGGGCCACGGCGGAGGACGTCATGGCCGCCACGTATCTGCAGGCCTGGCGTTCCCGGGAGCGGGTCAGCGAGGAGGGCGGGTCGCTGCGGCCCTGGCTGCTCGGCGTCGCCACCAACGAGGCTCGTAACCACACCCGCAGCAACCGTCGCTACCGTAGGGTCGCCGCAGCGCTGCTCGCCTCCGACTTCACACTGCCCGACCACGCCGACGAGGTCGCCGGCCGACTCGACGACAGCCGACGCATCGCCGCCGCCATCGACGCGTTGGCCCGGCTGCGTCGACCCGAGCGCGAGGTGCTGACCCTGTGCCTGTGGGAGGGCCTGGACTACGAGTCCGCGGCGCAGGCGCTGGGCGTTCCGGTCGGCACTGTGCGCTCCCGGCTGTCGCGGGCCCGCGCCCGACTCCGTACCCTCGTCGACGCCCCGCCGCGCGCCGCACGGCCGCCGGTCGTGGACGCCTCGCTCGTGCGGGAGGGCAGCCAGTGAGCGCGTCGGACCCGGCCGAGTGGGCGAAGATCGTGCCCCACCCCGGTGACCACGACCTGCCGGCGGGCCGGCACGAGCTGCACCGCGCCCGCCTGCTGGCGGCGATCTCGCAGCAGCCGCGTACCCGAAGAAGGGCCTTCGTGTCGTTGCGGCCCGCGCTCGCGGCGGCCGCGTTGGTCCTGGTTGTCGCGGGGATCGGCGGAGGGCTCGCGGCCCGGTCCGGCGACGCGCCCCCGGCCGCGCCCCCGTCACCCGAGGCGACCCGTCCGGCCGCTCGGCCGGCGCCGCCGGGCACGGCCGCGAAGAACCGTGGGTACGGCACGCTGCGCCAACTCACCGACACGGCCGACCTGGTGGTCCGCGGCGAGGTGGCGTCGGTGACGGACGGGCGGGCGGTCTACCGGGTGGCGGAGGTGCTGTACCGCGCCCCGGGTACTTCGGTGCCCACCGAGATCATGGTGGCCGCGGAGTTGGCCGGGGCGGCCGGCCGACCGACAGTCCTCTACCTGGGCCTCGTTGACCCGGGTGCGCGCGTCTACCATCCGCTCGGCGGCGAGTTCGGGATCTTCGACCTCGCGGCGGAGACGGCCACCAGCCGGTCACCGGCGATGTCGGTGACCGGTCTGCGGACCGAGGACGCCACCGCGGCGGGTCGTGCGTTCGTCACCACGTTGGCCGAGCTTCGTCAGCTCGCGCGCGAGCGGCGCTGACCCGCGGAAAGCTGAGCGCGAGAAAAAGACGCCCAAAAAAGAAGGGAACTCGGTGCCCGGGACGCACAGATAGAAGGCGTAAGCAGTGCCGCGTTCCGGGCGAGACGGCCCGGGACGGCACCGAGACGCAAGGAGCGTTCCATGGCAGTCGACCTTCGCCGTACCCGGCCGCTGTGGGCCACGGCCGCCGCCGTGCTGTCCGCCGCGGTCCTGTCCGCCTGCGGCAGCGGCGGTGGCGCCGACCCGGCCGCCGCGCCCGCCCCGAGCAGCGCCGCCCCGAGCAGCGCCGCCACACCGACCGAGGTCGCGCCCCCGCCGATCAAGGGCAAGCTGCGCGGGTACGCCACGGTGCGGCAGCTCAGCGACACCGCGGACCTGGTCGTACGCGGTGAGGTCGAGGCGGCCGGATTCCGGGTCGACGAGGTGCTGCGCGCGACGACCGGATCGACAGTGCGGGCCGGGGCGCGGATCAGGCTCGCCCCGCTGCCCGACGGCGTGCCGGACATGGCGCACATGTCGAAGCTCGAGGCCGGCCAGGTCGTGGTGCTCTACCTCGCCCAGGACCCGGCGGCCCCGACGTTCCGGACGCTCAGCGGCGACTTCGGCGTGTTCGACGTGACCGGGTCCGACGCGGAGGCCGTCGCCACGACCCGCTCGCAGACCATGGCCGTCAGCGGCCTGAACGCCGAGGACCCGGCCGCGTCCGGCCACGGTTTCCGCACCACCCTCGGCCAGCTTCGGGCCGTCGCCGCTCAGGCCAGGTAGGACGAGTGGGCACGCGGACGGCACCCGCCGAGTGCCGTCCGCGTGGTCACTGTTCCCGGTAGGTGGCGAGGTCGAAGTCGGCGTGCACGCCGTCGCCGCCCAGGTCCTGCACCCACAGGCCGAGAAACGCCCCGGTGAAGCCCCACGCCGCCGGCTCGCCGTCGATGATCAGCGCGGCGTGCTCGTCGGACAGGATGGTCGCGTCCAGCTCGACCGGTAGCCGCTGCCAACCGACGCCGAGGTCGTAGTCGAAGCGCACCGCAGGCCCGTCGAAAACGGCCCGCAGGCCGACCCGCGTGACGCCGTCGACGTCGACTGTCAGCTCCGGGTACGCGGTGCGCCGCCCGTTGTCGGAGCTGAGCAGCTCCAGCACCGTCCGGCTGTCGTCGGCCCGGGTCAGGTAGAGGTGGTGCCAGTTGAGCGTGTTGTAGTAGGCGGTGATCCCGGCGAGCTGACGGTGGTCGGCCGGTTCGAACTCCACAACAGTCTCCAGCGAGCACTTCCGTGCGCCGACGCGTCGCCCGACCAGGCTGGGTGCCTGTCGACCGACCGGCGACTGCCCGCCGTGGACCCGCAGGTACGACGGGCGGGTGTGTAGGTCGACCCAGTCTGGGGTGGCTGGTCGACGCAGCGTCGACCAGCACCGGCCCAGCTCGGGGGCGTCGAAGTGGTCCGTCTCGGGCTCCGCCGGCCAGGGGTGCGCGGGCAGGTCGGGTGCGATGACGTCGTCCGCGGGCACCCCTCCGGCGATTCGCGGCCAGCCGCCCGACGGCCACTCGACCCGCTGGATCGCTGTCTCCCGACCCAGCACGCAGTTGCCCAGCGGGGAGTATGGGCGGCCAACCAGGTGGGCCAGGTACCACTCGCCGTTCTGCGTGTGGACCAGGCTGCCGTGACCCGCCTTCTGCAACCGCAGGTCGGGCCGTCCGAAGGAGGTGAGCAGTGGCCCGTGCGGGTCCACCTCGTACGGTCCGAACAGCTCCCGGGACCGCGCCACGGTGACCTGGTGCTCCCAGCTGGTGCCGCCCTCGGCGGTGATCAGCCAGTACCAGCCGTCGTGGCGGTACAGGTGCGGACCCTCGGTGACACCGACCGGGGAACCGGTGAACAGGATGCGGGGGCTGCCGACCAGACGGCGTGCGGCCCGGTCGTACTGCTGGATCTCGATGCCACCGAAGCGGTCGCGGCCGGGCCGCCAGTCCGCGCTCATGCCCAGCAGCCAGGTCGTGCCGTCGTCGTCGTGGAACAGCGCCGCGTCGAACCCGCGCCCGTGCAGCTTCACCGGATCGGACCAGGGGCCGGTGATGTCCTCGGCGGTGACCAGGAAGTTCTGCGGATCCCAGTAGCCGCTGGCGAAGCTGGCCACGTCGCTGTAGACGAGGTGGAACTGACCGTCGTGGTACGTCAGGTCGGGCGCCCACACCCCGTTGGAGTCGCCGCATCCGCGCAGATCGAGCAGGCGCCTCTCGGTGATGACCCCACCCAGGCTGCGCCAGTTCACCAGATCGCGCGAGTGGTGCACGAGGACGCCCGGATACCACTCGAAGGTCGAGGTGGCCAGGTAGTAGTCGTCGCCGACGCGCAGGATCGACGGGTCCGGGTGGAACCCGGCGAGGACGGGATTGCGGATCGACCGGGTAGCGGTCGCCACGTTAGCGATGTCGGTCGACACGAGCACTCCTCTGGACGGGCTGTCTGGAACTTCCGGAAAAACATCGTCCCGGATCACTGGAAGCCCTGCTTACGCTAGCCGGTCTTTTCGCAATAGGACAGAGGTCTTGACCGCTGGGACAACAGCTCGTAGCGTGCCGGCCATCGATCATCATTACCGGCGAAGCATTGAAAGTTTCGGAGATCCATAGCTCCGCAGGGGGGACCGTGGGCACGGAGAACGGCCGAAACGTCACCATCGCCATGATCGCGCGGTTGGCCGGAGTCTCCGTGCCGACCGTCTCCCGGGTCATCAACGGCCGCTCCGACGTCGCCCCCGACACCCGGGAGCGCGTCGAGGCGCTACTCAACCGGCATGGCTACCGCCGCCGCTCACCGTCCCGGCGTACCGACGCCGCCCTCATCGACCTGGTCTTCAACGACCTGGACAGCCCATGGGCCGTGGAGATCATCCGTGGGGTGGAGGACGTCGGCCAGACCAGCGGCGTCGGCACCGTCGTGTCGGCCATCCACTGGCGCATCTCCTCGGCCAAGCAGTGGCTCGACAACATGCGTACGCGCTCCACCGAGGGAATCATCTTCGTGACCTCGATGGTGAACCCACCGTTGCAGGCCGAGCTGCGCCGGCTCCACCTACCTGTCGTCATCATCGACCCGGCCGGGGTCGACCCGCAGGAGTCACCCACCATCGGCGCCACCAACTGGGCAGGCAGCCTCAGCGCCAACCAGTACCTGATCAGCCTCGGCCACCGCCGCATCGGCTTCATCGCCGGCCCGCCGCACCTGATGTGCAGCCGGGCCCGGATGGACGGCTACCGGGCCGCCCTCGGCGCCGCCGGGATCCCCATCGACGACGCCCTGATCCGCCCCGGCAACTTCTACCACGAGGCTGGCTTCACCGCGGGTACGCAACTGCTGGCCCTGCCCGACCCGCCCACCGCCATCTGCGCCTCCAGCGATCAGATGGCGCTCGGCGTCTACGAGGCGGTCCGCAAACGGGGTCTGCGGGTGCCCGACGACGTCAGCGTGGTCGGCTTCGACGATCTGCCGGAGGTGCGCTGGTGCTCGCCACCACTGACCACCGTCCGGCAACCTCTGGCCGAGATGGGCATGCTGGCCGCGCGGACCGTGCTGCGCCTCGCCAGCGGCGAGAGGACCGAGAGCCCCCGGGTCGAACTCGCCACCGAGCTCATCGTCCGCGACAGCGCCGGCCCGCCCCGCTGAGCGGCGTAGTCTGTCGCGTAACGGAGCCGTCAATCAAGTACGACGAGGCGACCGGTTCGCCCGTCGAAGTACTCGACATTGCACCGACCTGCGAGTTCTGCGGCGAGTCGGCGGGCTAAGTCATGCCCTTCGGCGTAAAAGTCCGCCTCCTGAGCTGTGGTGGGAAATCCAGACGATGCCGGGTCCGCATGGTCCAGGGTGTCGTCGTAGGTCTGCGCCCACTGCAAGAGCGAACTCGTCAGATTGTCGGGGATGGGCAGTTCGGCCGGGTCGATGTTGTCCAACCCGCTTGACCCGGTCAACCACGTCGGATAGCTCTCATAATCCGCCATGACCCGCACAGTCCCAGCGTTAACGTCCAACTGGGTTCGCCCCCACGATGAATCCGTTGTTTCCGACGGAGACAGCGAGCTTATACGTCCTGCCCTCGAAGAGCACCTCATAGATCGGACGTGTCCTTTGCGTCCCAACCACCTCACCCCGCGTCACGGCGGTGAACACTAGATCAGGGATCTTCTCCTCCGGCACGCCGACCTTCGCGAAGTCATCGGCGTGCCGGCTCGTGATATGGGCGAGACCGGCACGATCATTGCCGGTCTCCAAGAAAACGATCTTCCCGTCGCGATTACGACCGATCGCGACTATCTGCTCCGGGTTGTGTTTGATCCCTGCCTGGCTGAGTTCGTCGAGTAGCTCCTGTCTCTCGCCTCGGCCGGGTCTTGGCTTCGGCGTTCCGCTGTCGCCGGCACCAAGCTTCTTCAATGCCTGCTTGAGCTTCTCGATGAGTTCGCCGAGCCGGCGGATCAACGGGATCAGCTGTCGCAGGCTTGCCAGCAGCCCGCGCAGCATTCGCGCGATCCGCGCGCCCCACGACGCCACCAACGTAGCCACCTGCTCCACCACCAGCGGGGCGGCGAGTCCGCCGGTGAGGAGGAGCTCGCCCGCGTACACGATGAGACGGGAGACGCAGGTGGCAATAGCGTCACGAACCAGGAGCCGGACGGCGGCGACGAGGCCGGCTGCGCCTTCGGTGATCGCGGCCAGGGTTTCGGCGCCTTGAGCGAGGCCGATGATGGCCTGTTGCTGCTCGCCGGCCCAGTTCCGGTAGGCGAGTCCGGCGCTGCCGCCCCAGGCGGCGACGTCGTTGCGGACGGCGGCGGCAAGAGCCGTGACCTCCTCGCGAAGTGAGGCCGCGACGTTGCGCCAGGTCTGAGCGTGGGCAGTGATCTCGGCGGGGTTGCCGGCGAGCCAGTCCAGGGCCTCGCTGAGCGGTTTGACGTGTTCGATGAGCCAGGCGATGCCGTACTGGAGTAGGGCACCGACCGGATCGGAGACGAGGGCGAGGGCGTCGAGGCCGGCGCTGACCACGCCAAGGCTGCCGTCGATCCAACTGCCGTTACTGATCCCTTGGGCGATGAGTTCGATGTCCTCGCAGATCCAGATGCCGGCCCACGCGCTCGGCGATGTGTCGGACGCCGTAGCGATGAGCGGGTTGACCGTCATCACTAGCTCCGTGTTTGACGCAGAAGCTGTTCAGCGCTGGCGTCCGAGGCCCGGTACCGGTCCGCGCTGGCGCGCAGTCTCTCGGCGGTGTCGTGCACCGATCCGACGGCGCCCGCGATGCCGTCGACCAGGGTGCGTTGCAGGCCATCGAGAAGGAGAGGCATGATCGCGCAGAGCTGCCCGTACGCGTCGGCGCTCATCTGGACGTGATGACCGGCCTGGCGCGCGACGTCCAGGCCGTCAGCGTTGCGCTCGATGTGAGCGGCGTGGGAGGTCAGGTCGCCTGGGTCGACCTGGAAGCCATCATCATCGGGCATCTGGCGGGCCTTCGTCCGGGCCCAGGCGGCGCTGATAAGAGTCGACAATGGCCTGACCGGTAGGGTCGCCGTCACCAAGGATCTTCGTGGTCGTGTCGGTGAGCCTCTTCAACAGATCGGCGTGGGCGGCTCTGGTGGTCGCCATGATCTGGCGGGCGGTCTGGGCCGAGGAGCATTGCCGGATGCGTTCATCGAGCCGCAGGCCAATCAGCAAGCCGCTCGCGTTGACGGTTACCTCGACCGAACGATCGGGGCTGGTGGCGGTGCCGGTGAGTGCCTGCACCTGTGTGGACAGGGCCTTTGCGTGGGCGGCCCGATCAGCCATCGATGTTTCCCACTCATCGAGGCGGCGCCCTGCGGCGTCCAACGCGGCTTCGTCCGCCCACATGCCGACCCCCCGATGGCATCGGCGGCCATCACCGCCATGTCATCGCCACGTTACCAATCGGTGGTGCTGCGTGCCGTCCCCGGATTGCATCGGCCCCTTCGAGGTCTTCGGGCCGACAATGCCACTGTTATCCGTCGACTAGAAGCCGCGCCCGCGTTCAGCCGACGCGCAGAGCGTCGTCGACGCCCGTCTCCCGGCGGCCGAGGTGCGCCGGATCCCGACCGGAGAGCAGCTCCAGCGCTGCCTTCACGCACGCGCCGTTCTCCCGGGAGGAACTGAACCACCACGTCTGGGCGTACTGCTTCGCGCTGTCGTCTCCCACGCCGTTGGCGTCGATGCCGAGGCGCCGGCACAGCGCCACGGCGCGCGGAAGGTGGAAGGTCTGGGTCACCACAGTGGCTTGCCGCACCCCGAAGATCCGCTCGGCCCGCGCACACGAGTCGTACGTGTCGAAGCCGGCGTAGTCCGGCACCACCTTGTGCGCTGGCACACCCCGCTCCACCAGCCAGTTCCGCATCGCGGCGGGCTCGTTGTAGTCGGCGTTCATGTTGTCGCCCGACACGAGGATCGCCCGCACCTTGCCGGTGTCGAACAGCCGCCGCGCGATCTCCAACCGGGCGGTGAGGACGGGTGAGGGCGTGCCGTCGGCGTCCACCTTGGTGCCCAGGACCAGGGCGACTGGGGCGTCCGGCACCTCGGCCTCACCGTAGAGGTGGCCCTCCGCGGTGTCACGGATCCACGACACGCTGGCCACCGTGCCGCCGGTCAGCACCACGATCCCCACCGCGAGCGCGACGACTGTGCGACGGACCAACCGCCGTTGCTCCCCGTACCACCGTCTGGCCGCACCGAATCGTCCCCGCATGCCGCAAGGCTATTCCGCCCGCGCTCACCTCTGTCGTCGGCGTCCTCTCGACCTGATGCCGCAGCCGAATCAACGGTCGAGCATCGGGACCCTGTGCCGCCGGCCTGTTCCGACGACCGACCGTCACGCCCTGCGCCGCATAGTAAGTCGTCTTTCCGACTAACCCGCGGCTCAGCGACGTGCATCTGCTTCGGTATCCGGGTCACGTGTCCATGACCCGACGGGAGGGCAGATGGTTGCGCCACACGAGACGACGCCGTGGGCGGTGTTGGATGGCGCGAAGCAGCATCGAGTGCCGCTGCGCCAGCGGACGTCCTCATGGGCCGGCCGTCAGCGTGGCCGGCGCTGGGAGGACATTCACAATCTGACCGACGAGGGCGGCTCATGAGTTCACGCCTGCCCGTTGGGCCCGCCTGCGTGAACTGTGGTGACGCCGTCCACGGCAGGGCCAACACGCGTCACCGCGGCCCGGACATCGCCTGGTACGCGCACTGCCCTCCGTGCGCGGCGCTGGTCGTGGACCAGATGGAGCCTCTCGGCCTCCTTCCGGCCGACAGCGGCGTCGACATGTACCGGTGCCGGAGCTGCGGCAACCACCGGATCTGCCGGAAGGGGTGGCGGACCCGCTGCCACATCTGCCTCGACGAGCGATCCTCGGGTGCCACGCTCGACATGGGTCGGGAGGTACTTTCCCGGCTGTCAGCGGAGCCGGTACTGGCTCACCAGGTACGCCAGTTCGCCGATGTGGCAACCGATGACGCGGTCTCACCGCGCGCCGCCGCCGAGTTCCGCGCCGCGGTAGCGCTCGGGAATGATCTCGACCGCCGCCGCGGCGATGGCTGGACTGATCTGGCCGGCGACGTCCACGGCCTTCCCTGGTACGGGCAACGGCGGCAATCCATGTCCCACGGGACCTGGGGCGTCCACCTCCAGTGCGGGTCCTGGCAACGGCTGACGGGCCCGGGTAAGGGCTGCGTCGCGTGTCCGCCGGAGGCCGATGACCGGTCGTTCACCGCGTTGCGGGACACGCCCTACCTGCTCTACCTGGTCAAGCATCGCGGGCTGCTGAAGTTCGGTGTGGGTGGGACGCCGAGGGTGCGGAAGCATCTTCGGGCCGGTGCCGAACTGTTGGAGGTCGTCGAGGGCCGACACGCTGACGTCATCGCCGCAGAGGCGATCCTCAAGCGCCGTAAGCGGGAGGCTGCGAAGCCGCTGCGGGCGTGGCGGACCCGGCGGATGCCGAACAGCTTTGGCAGGGGCACCGAGGTGGTTCGCACCCGCGTGCGGATCCGGTTGACGGACGTCCTGCCAGACGGTCTGGATGTCACCGACCGTTTCGTTCGATAGCCGCCTCCTCGGTCAGCGGGTGGTCGAACTGTCGTCGCGGATAGTTCCGTTGCGGCAGTGCCGGTGAGCGGTAACCGCTCCGGAGCGGCGGCAAGGACGGTTGTCTATGGACAATCGCTCGCTGTTAGCGCTAACGTGACGGACAGTCGTCGATCCTTGACGGACTTCGGGCCGCTGTGACGGAGCTGTCGCCATTGGCCCGAGGCGTGCTGGACGACGATCGTGGCGTGGGGCGGGTGGCACGTGGCCGGCGCGAGACGGCCCGAGACCACCATCGGGCGACCCGCGCGTCACGCGGCCGAGGCATGAACGGCCACCGGGATTCCAGGGCACCAGAGCAGCCGGAAAGTCGTGCGCCGACAACCGGTTCCGCTCACCTGCCCAGCGGACGCCGATGGGCAGGAGTCCGTACCTGGGCCGCCCTGATGGCGACCGTCGGCCCCCGCCCTGGCCGCCGGGTCGCGTCCCGCTGTTCGGAGTCCGGGCCCGAGCAGCGGGACGCCACCCGCACGAGCAACCGACGGGGTACGCCGAGACGTCGGTCAGCGCGTCAGCTTCGGGTCCACCGCTGGCTGTTCGTGCCGTTGCAGCTCGACAGCACCGTGGGGGTGCCGTTGGCGGTTCCGGCGGCGTTGGGCGTCAGGCACAGGCCGGACTGCACGCCGGTCACAGTGCCATCGGTGTTGACGTTCCACTGCTGGTTGGTGCCCCCGTTGCAGTCCCAGATGATCACGCGGGTGCCTGGCGAGGTCCCGGCGCCCTCGGCGTCCAGGCACTTCGTGCCGTACACCTGGAGTTGTTTCGCGGCGGTCGAGGTCCACTGCTGGTTGGTGCCGCCGTTGCAGTCCCACAACGTCAGCTGGGTGCCGTTGGTCTGCGACCGCGACGGGACGTCGAGGCAGCGGTTGGCACCGGTGTTGCGCAGTGGCGCGGCAGCTCCGCCGGGTGGTGGGGTGGTGGGGCTCGTGGAATCGAAGCCGAGGAACCGGATGGCCTGGGCGGCGTCGAACGGGATGGAGTGGCCGTACCCCTGGAAGCTGATCGCTTCGACGGGCGCCGTGCCGCCGGTGCCTCCGTACCGGGTGCGGGTGGCGCTGGTCTGCGGGGAGTCGGTGAAGCTGGGGGTCTGCGACACGCCCTGCACGTTGGTCCACTGCTTGATCTGCTCGCCGAAGTTGACGTAGCTCAGCGTGGTGTCCGTGGTGCCGTGCCAGATCTGGAACCGGGGACGCTTGCCGGAGTAACCGGGGTAGGCGTTGCGGACCAGGTCACCCCACTGCTGCGCGGTCCTGACGATCCGTCCGCCGGAGCACTCGCTGTTCCACTCCGCGCCGTTGGTGGTGGCGAAGCACCCGAACGGGACCCCGGAGGAGCTGAACCCGGCGTGGAACAGGTCCGGGTAGAGGCCGACCATGACGTTCGTCATCATCGCGCCGGAGGAGAAGCCGCCCACGCCGATCCGGTTGGCATCGACCGGGTAGCGGCTGCGGACGTGGTCGACCATTGACTTGAGGCCGACCGGGTCGCTGCCGCCGTCACGTCGAAGGGCCTGCGGTGACGAGACGTCCCAACACTTGCTGCTCCGGGTCACCGACGGGTAGATCACGATGAAGCCGTAGCGGTCGGCGAGGGTGCTCAGGCCGAAGCCGCTGTGCACCGCCGGACCGCTGCCGGTGCAGTAGTGCAGAGCGAGGAGCAGGGCCGGCTGGGTCGCGACCCGATCCGGCACGTACAGGTGCATCTGGAGGTTCGTCGGGTTGGTGCCGAAGTTGGTCACCTGGGTGAGCGTCGCGGCCGACGCCGGGGTGGCGACCGTGACCACGGCCGTCGTCGTCGCCAGGGCCGTCGCCAGCGCGGCGGCCAGCAGTGCGATCCTTGATCTCATCGGCGGTTCCTCTTGTCGTGAGTCGGGGACCCGGCGGCAGCGCGGCGGTCGGTGGAGGCGGTCGACGACGGCGCCGGTTCAGCCCGAGGCGCGCGACACCCGCATCGACTGTGAGCGATAACATGCCGTTCGTCAAGCCGTAACGTATGACGTCTGCCGGTGAGTGTCAGTGGGCCTCGTTCAGGGCGCGGCGAGCGCGGCGAGGACGGCGCCTGACACACCTTGAGATTGCCGAACCGGCAGTGCCATTGTGGTACGTCGATGAAGAGCCGCGCGCGGGGCTGACGTCCGTCCACTGGGCAGCCGGGATCCAGATGTGATCTTCGGCGGACGGTGACACAAGCGATGGACCAACCAGGGTCCGCCGTCCACGAGATCGCCCGTCACCGCGTCGCACCCTGACCGGCCGGGCGGCTCATCTGCGCGAAGGAACCCCGCCCATGCGTAAACCGAAGACCCGAACAGCACTCCTGACGGGCCTGCTGCTCGCCACGAGCGCGCTCGCCGGCGTCAACCCACCGACCGCCAGCGCGGCGGCCGACCCGGTCACCGTGACCGTCAACACCCGCGCCGGTCTGGCGACAGTGCCGGACACCGCTCTCGGCGTCAACCACGCCATCTGGGACTCGAACCTCGGCACCGCCGAGACGTCGGACCTGCTGCGCGATGCTGGCGTGCAGATGATGCGCTACCCCGGCGGCTCGTACGCCGACATCTACCACTGGAAGGACCACACCGCGCCCGGCGGCTACGTCGCGCCGGGAACCGACTTCGACACCTTCATGGCTGCGGTCCGGCGCGTCGGCGCGCAGCCGATGATCATCGCGAACTACGGCACCGGTACGCCCGCCGAGGCCGCCGACTGGGTGCGGTACGCCAACGTGACAAAGGGCTACGACGCGCGTTACTGGACCGTCGGCAACGAGAACTACGGCAACGGCCACTACGGGTCCGCGTGGGAGGCCGACGACCACCCCGACAAGAGCGCGACGCAGTACGCGAGGTTGGTCGTCGAGTACGCCGACGCGATGAAGGCGGTCGACCCCAGCATCAAGGTCGGAGCGGTGCTGACCATGCCGGGCAACTGGCCGGACGGGATCACCGCCGGCAGCGACCCGGGCCCGTGGAACCAGACAGTGCTCTCCATCGCCGGCCCGAAGATCGACTTCGTGGACGTGCACTGGTACCCGGGCGGCACCGCCGCCGAGTCGCTGGCCCGCGTCAACCACCTCCCCGACGCCACCTACCTGCTGCGGCAGCAGCTCGGCAGGTACGCCGGCGCGAACGCCGACCGGATCGGCATCAGCTTCACGGAGCTGAACGTCGACGCCGGCCGGAACACCCAACCGGCCGCGCTGTTCCTGGCCGACGTCTACAGCGGTCTGCTGGAGAGCGGCGTCTTCACCGCTCACTGGTGGAACGTGCACAACGGCATGGGCACCGTGACGCAGGTGGCCGGTCAGACCGACTACGGCGACTTCGGGATGCTCTCCAGCGGGGCCTGCACCGAGGACGGCTCGGTCTGCCAACCGCCGCTGAACACACCGTTCGCGCCGTACCACGGGCTGAGCATGATGAAGCTCTTCGCGAAGACCGGCGACCAGTTCGTTCGCGCCGGCACAGACGAGCCCCTGGTCACCGCTCACGCCGTCCGCCGGAGCAACGGTGACCTCGCCGTGCTGCTGGTGAACAAGGACCCGGACAACGACCACCCGGTCACCATCGACTACGCCGGGTTCACCCCGTCGGGCGTCGCGCCGACGGTGTCCACCCTCACCAATGGCGCCACCGGCATCGTCACCAGCCAGTCCGGCTCGGCGACCAGCCGGACGCTGCCGGCGTACTCGTTGACAACGCTGGTGCTGCGCCCAGCCGGCGCGACGGCCGGTCGGCCTGCGGCACCGGGCCAGCCGACCGCGAGCGGTGTCACCGACCGCGCGGCGACGATCACCTGGCCGGCGTCCACCCCGGGCGCCGACCCGATCGCCAAGTACGAGGTGCACCGGCAGCACGGCGCGGTCAGCGAGCAGCTCGGCGAGACGACGACCACCTCGTTCACCGTCGACAACCTCGTGCCGGGCAGCAGGTACACAGTCAACATGCTGGCCCGCGACACCGCCGGACGGGTCTCCTGGGCCTCACCGCCGCTCACCTTCGCCACCGGCAGTCCCGCCGCCAGTGCGTGCACCGTCCGCTTCAGCGCCAACAACGACTGGGGTAACGGCTACATCGGTGGCGTCGAGATCATCAACAACGGGTCCAGCCCGATCAACGGCTGGACGCTCACCTGGACCTGGCCCACCGGTTGGCAACAGGTGAGCAATGGTTGGAGCGCCACCTGGGAGCAGGTCGGCACCGCTGTGCGGGTAACGCCCACCACCGACAACCGGCAGATCGCCGCCGGCGGCACCGTGAGCGCCGGCTTCGTCGGCGCGTACGGCGGGCCGAACGTGCTGCCCACGGCGTTCACCCTCAACGGCACCATCTGTAGCACCGGCTGACACCACAGTGGTGGTCCGGCAGACCCTCTCGTCTGGTCGGCCGGACCACCACGTGCCACCGTCCGACCGGCGGGCGGGGTGTCACGGCGAGCCGGCGCTGTCGAGTCGACGGCGCAGCTCGGCGATCTCCACCGGATTGTCCTCGGTGAGCTGGCGCAACGCCCGCAGCCAGGTGCCCCGGGCCGCCTCGACGTCACCCGCGTCGTGCAGGACGTCGCCCAGCCGGGTCAACGTCTCGGCCACGCCCCACCGGTCATCCGACTGCTCGTAGAGTTCCAGCGCCCTGCGATAGCAGACGCAGGCCTCGTCGGAGTCACCCCGCTGGTGGTGGACGTAGCCGAGGCTGTCCCAGGTCTTGGCCGCTCCGGTCAGGTTGCCGACCTCCTCGTGCAGAGCGAGAGCGCGCCGGCAGTGGTCGGCGGCCCGATGGTTGTCGCCAAGGCGGGCGTGATCCCAGCCGATCGCGTTGAGAGCCTTCGCCCGTCCGACCAGGTGACCGACCTCGCCGAAGAGGATGAGGGCCCGCTCGTCGCACTCCAGCGCCTCCCGGTGCTGACCCTGCCCCTCGTGCACCCAGCCGAGGTAGAGCGCGACGTACGCCTCGCCGGCGAGGTCGCCAAGCCGCCCGAACAGCTCGCCGGCGCGCCGCAGGTGGCCCAACCCGTTGGTCACCTCGCCGAGCTGGTGCAGCGCCAAGCCGAGATCGCGGTGGCCGTGTGCCTCCCCGACGAGGTCACCCGCCCGCCGCGCCGCGGTCACGGCGGTGCGCTGGGCCGAGGCCAGATCCGTCCATCGGGACAGCCTGCTGAGGTAGGTGGCCACGGCCCAGGCCAGCCGCCAGGCGTGACCGTCCAAGTCGGATTCGGCGGCCTGGTCGATCGCGGCGAGGAGCACGAGCCGTTCCGCGTCGAGCCAAAGCTGTGCCTGCTCGCTGTCGGTGAACGAGGCGACGGCTGTCCCGGCGGCCGGCGGTGGCAAATCGATGCGGTCGCGATGCGGCTCGATCGTCAGCGCGGCAGCGTGAGCCCCGTGCAGCCAGTGGTCGTACAGCCGGCGCACAGCGGATGCCCGTTCGCTGTCGTCCAGCAGCTCGCCGGCGTACGCCCGCAGCAGGTCGTGGCACGCGTAGCGATCCGGACCGGTCAGGTCCACCAGGTGGGCTCCGAGCAACTCGTCGAGCGGCTCACCTACCTGCTGAACGGGAAGCCCGACGAGGCTGGCCACCGCCGGCAGGCTGACGTCCGGGCCGGCGTACAGCGCGAAGAGGCGGAACAGCGCGGCCGCCGGCGCGCTCAGCGCCCGGTAGGACGCGGCGATGACCGACCGTACGTCGGCAACGGCGTCGCGGTCGGCCAGGGCGTCCAACCCATGGTGGTGGTCGGCGAGTTCGTCGGCCAGGTCCTGAAGCGACAGGGCCGGATTCGTGGCGGCCCGGGCCGCCACGATCGACAGGGCGAGCGGCAGACCGGCGCACGCCCCGACGATGCTGCCCGCCGCGTCAGCCTCCGCCGAGAGCCGGTCCCGGCCGAGCCGGCCGGCGAGGAGGTTGAGGGCCTCATCCCGGCTCAGACAGCCGAGCGGCAGAGGACGGAGCCCTTCGGTCGCCACCAGGCCCGACATCTGATTCCGGCTGGTCACCAGTACCGCGCAACCGGCCGAGCCGGGCAGCAGCGGGCGGACCTGATCGGGATCCCGGGCGTCGTCCAGCACGATCAGCATCCGTCGGTCGGCCACCAGGCTCCGATACAAGCCGATCTGGGAGTCGAGATCGGCCGGCACAGCGGTCGGGGCGACGTCGAGCGCGTCCAGAATCGCACGTACCGCGCCAGCCGGGGTCATCGGCGGTTCGGTGGGGTGGAAACCGCTGAGGTTTACGAAGAGTTGACCGTCCGGGTACCGGTCGAGGTGGGTGGCTGCCCAGTGCAGCGCGAGCCAGGTCTTGCCGATCCCGCCGGTGCCGCTCACGGCCACCGCGGTACCGGTCGTCCCACCGCTCGTCAGCAGGGCCGCGTCGAGCTGCGCCAGATCATCGGACCGGCCGGTGAACGACCCGGACGGC
The DNA here is from genome assembly GCF_036347035.1 of Micromonospora sp. NBC_00821. NCBI lineage: Bacteria > Bacillati > Actinomycetota > Actinomycetes > Micromonosporales > Micromonosporaceae > Micromonospora > Micromonospora sp. NBC_00821. Next base: position 4,443,956 of record NZ_CP108880.1, on the reverse strand, counting down.
ATGGGCAGTTGTCGGGGGACAGGTGACCCGGTCTGCGGCGGGTCCGCCGCGACCTCCGGCGCCAGGATCGACCGGTGCAGCTGCTGGAGATGCGGGCTGGGCTCCACGCCAAGTTCCTCGACCAGCAGGTCCCGAAAACGCCGGTAGTGCTCCAGCGCCTCGGCCGACCGGCCGGCGCCGGAGAGCGCGAGCAACATCTGGCCGGCCAGGCGCTCGTTCAACGGTTGCCCCGGCACGAGCCGCGACAGGTCCGCCAGAATCTCGTCGTGGTGGCCGACCCGCAGCGCCGCATCGATGCGCTCGAGCTCCGCTGTCAGCTTCTCCTGCTCCAGATCCGTCCGCACGGTGTCGAGCCAGAACGCGTCCAGCCCGGAGAACGGGTCGCCGCGCCAGAGGCCGAGTGCCTTGTCGAACAGGGCGAGGCGGTCGTCCGCGGACCGCTCGGCGCGGGCCTCGTCACGCAGATGGCGGAAGCGGTGCAGGTCCACCGCCATCTCGTCGACGGCCAGCAGGTAACCACCGGACCGGCGCGTGATCGCCGCGTCGGGAACATCGGCCAGGTTGCGGCGCAAGCGGTACAGGTAGCCGTAGAGGGTGTCGCGGGCGCGCTGCGGTGGGCTCTCACCCCAGACCCGGTCGATGAGCTGGTCGACGGAGACCGCCCGGTTGACGTCGACGAGCAGCGCGGCCAGGACGCATTGCTGTCGGGCATGCCCGAGGGTGACCGGGCGATCGTCGACTGTCGCCACGACGTCCCCGAGCAAACCGAATCGCACCGCCACCCGCATCTCCTCACCCAGGCGCCGTCTATGTCTTACCCCGGTTCCACCAGCGGATACCAGGTCCGTCCCAGACCGGCCCCAGACCCGACGTCGATAGTCGATCGGGACAGCCCAGGACGGGCTGGCAACGAGATGGAGGAGAACGACATGGGATGGCTGAAACGACCACTCGTCGTGGTCGCCACGACCGCGGCGGTCCTGGTGGGCACGGGCGGCATCGCACAGGCCGGCACCGACCGGGTTGCCACGGTGTCCGGCGCGAAGGTGACGTTCACCAGTTACGGCGACTCGTTCTCGGTCTGCGACACCGAGACCGACGGGTTGAACGTCTACAACGAGTACAAGTACATCCGCAAGGACGGCACTGTCCAGCGCGACCTCGAGTACAACGGCCTCGGAAGCGGGACCTGCGCCTCGTACGACCACAACTTCGGCGAGGGCCGCAGCGTCACCTTCCGTGCCTGCCTCGACATGCCGGGAATCATCCCGGATCCCTGCAGCAACTGGGCGGTGGGTGTCGCATGAGGACGCTCGGAAAACTCAGTGTGGTAGCCGTCGCCGCGACGGCGACGATCCTCGCGACCGGAACCAGCGCGTACGCCGGGACCGACGCGGTGTCCGAGGTCACGGGCTCGTCGTCGCGGTTCATCAGCTACGGAGACAAGTTCGAGAACTGCGACACGTCCTCGGACGGCCTCATCTCGTACGTCGCGTTCGAGTACGTCCGCATCGACGGATCCCTACAGACCGGCTCGCACTACAACCCGGGAAGCAGCGGCGACTGCTCCCAGTGGAACCACAATTTCGGAGAGGGGCGCACCGTCCGGTTCCGCTCCTGCGTGGACCAGCCGGCCTGGGCCACCGACACCTGTGACCGGTGGCGGAGCGGGGTCGCCTAGCGCCGGGTGACCTGGGCGTCGACCACAACAACAGGTCACTGCCCCGCGCGAAGGACGCTCAACGGCCCGTCCCCGACCGATGCCCGGTCGGGGGCGGGCCGGCCGGCGGACGGCAGGTTCAACCGACCTGACGGACGGTGACGGTCGCCGAGCCGGTCTCGTCGGCCCACGGGTCCAGCACGAGCGTGTACGTGCCGCGCTTCGGCAGCGGACCCGTCTCGAACCGGCCGGACCCGCCGATGACGCAGCCGCTGCCCATCGCGTCGCCGTCCGGGCCGGTCAGGAGCAGGACACCGCACCGGTCGGGCAGGCTCCCGGCGGTCACCTCGACGGTGACGCGTCGACCCGCGTCGGCGGGAAACCTCAGCCGGCTCACCGCGCCCGGTCGGCTGACCGTCAGTGTGGCGGCCCGGCCGTCGGCGACGGTGTCGGCCTCGTCGTCGTGCGCGTCGCGTAGCCGCACGTTCGCCGAGCCGGTGTCGGTGGAGGTCCCGTCGACCTCCAGCACGTACCGGCCGGTGGCCGGCAGGACGAACCCGTCGACATGCCCCTGGCCGCCGATCACGCAGCCGCTGGTCACCTGTTCACCGGCCGGGTCGCGCAGGCGCAGCAGGTTGCACCGGTCCGGCAGTGTGGCGTCGGTGACCTGGACGAAGACCTTCTGACCGGCGCGGCCGTCGAAGGGCAGGCGGCTGATCGCACCCGGTTGGGCGAGCGTCGCCCGGACCGGGGGCCCGTCCAGCGTGAGGGTCTTCTCCTCGTCGGTCACCGTGACGACCCGTACCGTCGCTCGACCGAGGTCGGCATCCCACGGGTCGAGCACCACCTGATGGTCGCCGGTGGCGGTCAACGTGGTCGTGTCGATGAATCCGATGCCGGAGATGACACATCCGGTCGCCAGTTGACGGCCCTGCGGGTCGAGCAGCAGCAACACCCCGCAGCGATCCGGCACGGTGGCGGCCGGCACCTCCACGAAGATCTTCTGACCGGCCCGGCCCGGCACCTTCATCGCCGCCGTGGCGCCGGCCCGGGTCACCGCCAGGTCGACGTCACCGGCAGCGGGCAAGTCGCGCTGCGCGCGGGCGGCGTCCTCGGCGAACGCCACCTGCCCGGTGAGGCCGACGTCGAGCACACAGTCGGCGAGGATCTGCGGATCGGTGACACCGGCCCGCCGGCAGACGAGTTCGGCGGTGGCCCGGTTGGGCAGGTCCCCGACGGTGAGCAGCCGGTCCGGGAAGCGCCGATCGGTGAACGTGCCGGTGTTCTGCCCCGGCTCGTAGTCGAACAGCGACAGTTGCGCCTCGACGCGCCAACTGTCGGCGAAGCCGGGGTACAGCGCCTCGAACGTGGGCGGCTGCGCCACCCGCTTCCCGCCACGCACGGCCAGGTCGTCGCCGGGGTCACCGTCGTGGTCGCCGAGCAGACCCTCCAGCGTCCCGGCCCGTGCGGTGGGCGCGCTGACGCTCACGCTCAGCCCCCACACGCCGATCGGCTGCGCGGTCAGTCGGGCACCGTCCGGCCACTCCACAGTCACCGTGCCATCTCCCCAGGTGGTGACGGTGCCACCGCGCGCCAGCTTCACCCCGTCGGGCGCGGACACCGGCGCGGCGCCGTTAACCCGGACCGCCGGGCCGTCGGGTGTGACGTACACGCCGACCCGGTCACCGGCCACCCGCACCGCGACGGCCGAGTTGACGGCCACCACCGAGCTGGCCGGGAACATCGTCTGTCGTACCTGGACCTCGAAGTCGTCTGTCGTCGAGCGGGTCAGCACGAACTCCCCGGCGGCCTGGAAGTCGTACCGCAGGCCGTCGTAGGTGAGCAGGTGCGGGTCGCCGTTGCTGTTCGCGCACCGGTAACCCTTGCCGATGACCGAGATCGAACAACCACCACCGCCGGCAGGTCGGGGCTTGGGCCGGTCGCAGTCCTTGCCGTTCGACGGCAGCTTCACTCCGCTGTACGTCGTGCGCAGCGGCACCCCCACGGCCTTGCGGTACGCGTTCTCCGCCAACACCGCGTGCACCTCGGCGGGGTCCACGGTGCTCGCCTGTTGACCGCCCTGCGTGCAGAACTGGCCCCGGTCGGTGTCGTTCACCTCGTCGAGGGCGTGGTTCATCTCGTGGATGAGGGTGGCGCACTGGTCCTCGGTGAAGCCGGAACCCTCGTCGTCCAGCTTCCGCCCGTCGTTCTCCGGCACCCAGTTGATCTGTACGTCGCTACCCGGGACGTATGTCGTGGTGCTGCTCTCCGAGCCGAGGATGGGTCTGCGTACCTTGATCTTCTTGCCGGAGCGTTCCAGCTCGTCGAGCACGGCGCCGTTGCCGGAGCCGCGGATCTGTCCGACGCAGCCCGCGTACTCCGTTTGCAGGTCGGCGTTGACGCTGACCACGGCGGACGCCGCCTGTGGGGCGAGCAGCACCAGGACGCCCGCCAGCACAACGCCCATTCGCACCCGGCTCCGCAACCCGGTCACCCGCCCTTCACCTCGAACGCGACAGTGCCCTGCTCGGCCGTCGCGGCGCAGGCATCCGCCGGCACACCGCGCAGCGGCGCTCGCAGGTAGCCCAGCACCAGCCGGTACGCCCCCGGTTGGTCGACCGGCCACCAGGTCACTGTGGCTCCACCCCGCCCGTCCGGCGCGCTGGTGGTCAGCGCCGCGCCGACCGGGCTCTGCGGGTCGCTGCCCAACGTCAGCTCCACCGACCCACGCGGCGGTACCTTCACCAGGTTCTCCACCAAATACGCGGTGAAGTCCCGGTAGTAGGCGGCGCCGCCGACCGCGGGGGCCACCGCCGTGCCGTCGCGGGTCAACGACATGACCGTCACCGCCCCGTCCGGCACCCGACTGAGTTGGCACTCGGCGTCGCGGTTGTTGACCAGTTTCAGCCGCAGACTGATCTGCTCACCCACCCGGTACGACGGTTGGCCGGCACTGACGGTCAGGCCGACCGTCGCCGTGCCGCCGCTCGGGGCCGCTGACGGGCGCGACCGTCTGCACCCGACCGTGGTGGCCATCAGCAGCAGGGCGAGACCGCCGGCGAGCACCGCCGTCCCTGCGCGGGGTACGCCCATGGGCCGCGAGCCTCCTCCGGGTGCCGAGGGTCGGCACAGATCCCGGCCAGCCTGCGCCGTGGGTGCCGGGAGCGCTGTCGAGATCCGGCCCGGTGGGTGTCCGCTAACCGACCCGAGGGGCGCCGAGCCGCCGGCCGCCGAGGACCCGTAGGTCGCCCGCACCGGCTACAGCGGCGTCGCCCGCAAACCCTGGGCCGGCCTGGTCCGCTCGGGCCGAACCACCGATGCGGCCTGTTCCGCACAACGCCGACGTCGGTCCTGGCCAACGACGTTGTCTATTTTGTTCCGAATTTGTCCCGAACGGACAATCCGGCTCGCCCGCCACCGCATGCGCCGGACGGATTCCGCCGTCGCGCCGCCCCGGCGCGGGTCCTCCCACCAGCCGCGCCGTTGGTGACACTCCGCCGAGTCGACAACTACGCTCAGGTAAGGCTCGGCGATTCGGGGCGGGACTCGAAGGACCCCGAAGGGCCGGCGCTGGTCTTCGGGCCGGTGGCCTGGCGGGCGTTCGTCACCGAGGTCGCCCGGCGGTCGTAGCCGATCCCCGAACGCGCCGAAGCGCCCGCCCCCAGTAGAGGGGACGGGCGCTTCGCTGTGTGGCCTCCGTCAGCCCACCACCGACCGCAGTGGCACCTTGGCGGCATTCAGCGCGCGTACCAGATCTCTTGCGAACGGGTGTTCGTCCACCTGGAGCCCTTGCGGGTTCGGGATCACGACGTACGCCGAACCGTTCTTCTCGGACGCCCGCGCGTCGGCGGTGAAGCGTTCGACGATCGCCCGGGTGCGGGGCAGGTCGCCGGCCGCCACCTGGATGGTGATCGGCCGCCACCCGCCGCCCAGGTCCGGCGGCACCGGCGCGGCGGCGGCGCTGGCGCGCGCCGCGTCGACCCCGGCCGGACGCCGGGCGTCCGACGCGGCGGTCGCCGGGTAGAGCAGCGCGTTGGCGACCAGGTGCAGACCATTCTCGTTGTACGCGCGGAAGAGCGGATTGAACGCGAACAGCACCGCCCGACCGGCGCCGGTCGGCTCGTCGACGACGGCCGCGGTGCCCTTCAGCGTCTCCGCCCCGACTGTGAAACCGTTGGCCCAGAAGGTGTCACCGGTCGGGTAGGTGAGCACGTTCGTCCCGGTGGTGCTCGGGGTGAGGATCGGGTCGCTGTTGTTGAACTCGAAGTCCTCCGCCGGGCGACCCAGCGCCACCGGGCTGTCCCGGTCGACGTCGACGCGCAGGTGCGAGCCGATCACCAGGTAGTCCGCCGGCTTGGTCTTCTCCGTGGTCGAGGTGAGCCCGGCGGCCCGGGCGACCCGGGTGCCCTCGTTGCGCAGCCCGAGGTAGGTGTGGCCCTGGCCGATCCAGTCACGCAGGTTGGCCTGCCCGGCGGCGGTCAGACCGCCGGTGGCGCTGCCGCCGTCCGGCACCAGCAGCACCGTACGCCCGGTGAACGCCTCGGTGTTGTCGTTGATGTCGGCAGTGGTGACCGGTTTCAGGTCGAGCCCCCACCGCTTGCCGAGCACGTAGCGGGCCTCGCCGTGCGAGCCGGAGGTGGTGGAGATGCCGGTGCCCTGGAACAGCCCCACGTCGGGCAGGTCGAGGCGGGTGCCGGAGGGCCGACCACCCGGAGTGAGGCTGACCCCGAGGGATTCGGCCAGCCCGTCCACCGTCCGACTCACAGTGGCGGCCGGGATGGCGACAGTGCTGGTCGTGAGGTCACGGACCAGGGGTACGCCACGGCCGAGCAGGCTGAAGGTGAACTCCGCGGCGGCGGCCGAGTCGAGCGGGTACGTGTACGAGCCCCAGGGCCACGCCGCACCGGTGCGACCGCCGGAGACCTTGCGCACCAGTTCGGCCCTCGGCCGGACGGAGTCTCCGGTGTAGATGGTGTTGATGCCCATCAGCAGTGGGTTGCTCCAGGACGACACGTCGTAGAAGTACGGGAACGGCACGTACGGGTCCTCGCCCATGAGGGCCTGGATCCAGTGCTTCTGGGGCTGGTCCATCGGGATCCAGTACGCGCCCTTGGGCACCGTCACGTTGGTGGCGCTGCGCCCGCCGAAGACCCGCGCGGTGGGCACCCGGGTCGCCTTCTGCACCTCGTACACCTCGACGTCCATCCGGCGCAGCCGCTCGACGAGTTGGCGGACGTCGGCGAGCTGCCGGTCGGGCAGCAGGAAGTACGAGCGGATGGTGAGGTCCGGCACCGGGAACTGGACCTCGTTTGTGGGTTGCACCACCTCGTTCGGTTCGAGCGTGCCCGCCCTGCCCTGGGCGAGCGCGTCGGTCCAGATGTCGAAGTAGCCGTCCAGCACCTCGCGCTTGTTCGCGGCGGCCCAGCCGAGCGTCGACCACTGGGTGTGGAACTGCTGCTGGACCCGGTCGGCCACCGCCGACGCGCTGCCCTTCTCGTACGTCATGCCGGCCGCGCCGAAGCCGGTGGTCGGCACCGTGTCGCCGTAGCCCATGAAGAACATGTCGTACGTGTCGTAGTTGAAGTAGCACTCGGTGAAGGCGTTCTCGTCGCAGGCCCCGTTGAAGCCGAAGCCGGCCTTGTTGGCCTCGCCGATGCGGTTGATCCAGTCCACCGCCTCACCGGCGATCTCGTGGTGGATCGGGTCGGCGTTGGGCGGGAAGAAGTACTGCCGGCCGCCCATCTCGTGTGCGTCGACGAAGACCTGCGGCGGGTAGCGGCGCAGCAGTTCGAGCTTGCCGTCGGTCTCCTGCTGGGTGCGGGCGAACCAGTCGCGGTTCAGGTCGAAGCCGAACTCGTTCTGCCGGCGGGTCGCGTCGCGGCCGTCCGGGTTCTGCGTGGGGACGATGATGGTGACCAGGTTGTCGTTGCGCTGGGCGACAGCGCAGGACAGGCCCGCTGCCAACTCGTACAGCGTCTTGAGCGCCGCGTCGGCGCCGCTCTTCTCGCCGCCGTGCACGTTCGCGGTGACCCAGACGATGGCCGGGCTGTCCTTCGCCGTCCGGGCGGCCGTTCGCGCGCTGGTCCGGCGCGGGTCGCGCAGGTCCCGGATGTCGTCGGCGATCTCGCGTAGCGCGGCGGGCCGCACGTGGCGTTCGTTGGACACCACCGCGTACGGCAGCGGCTGGCCGAGCACGCTGGTGGTCATCACGCCGGTGACGACCCGGTTGGAGGCGCGGTCGACGGCCCCGAGGTAGGTCCGGACCTCGTCGTTGGTGACGACCCGCTCCTGCCCCGTGCCGAGCGGGAAGCCGAGCACGGCGTCCGGGCTGGGCACTGTGGTCAACCGGGCGGTCGGGTCGTCGCTGCACCGGGAGGGCTGGGCGGCGCTCGCGGCCGGTGTGCCGCCGAGCAGGGGAGTCATGCCGAGCAGGAGCGTGATCGTGGCGGCACTCGCCAGCCGCCTGGCGGGGGCCATCCGGAACGGACGCATCGATGGGACCATGAGTCGTGTTTCCCCTCTCGGGAACAACCGCGCAGTGGCCGGAGCCTATGAACCGCCGATACGACGGTCAAGGGTTGATCGATATAGTTGACTACTCGGCGTGCCGGTCCCGACGCGGAGTGGCAGGATGGTGGCGTGGGCTTGTCGTCGTCTGGGAGGAGGAGACGTGCCGGAGATGATCACGCTCTCGGTCCATCCGGATCTTCCGTCCGCCGATGCTCGGCGTTCGCTGGCGTCCTGGCTGCGCGCCGAGGATCGGCTTCGGGAGGGGGTGACCACGACGCCCCCCGACGGGATGTCGGCGGACACCCCGGACGAACTGCGGGTGGCGGCCAGCGACGCGGGCACCGCCATGGTGCTGGTGCAGGCGATCGCCGGCTGGCTGACCCACCGCCGCGATGATGTGACGGTGAAACTCACCCGGCCCGACGGATGGTCGGCCGAGGTGGACGTGCACCGGGCTCGCGACATGGATCAGGTGACAGCGCTCATCGAGGCTGCGGTGCGTGCTCTGGCCGATCACCAACCATCGGTCGAGACGAACGACCGCTGAGCGGCCCCGACCTCACCAGGTCGACCGCGCTGCCCGCACCCGACGGCCGCTCGCGGGCCGATTATCCACCCAGGCGACGATGACCGATATCGATCGCTGCACGGACGCCCGGCCAGGCGCTCCGAAGTGGATCGATGTCGGGTTCTCGACCCAGCGCTACCGCCCGAATCTCCCTGCCCGGACAGTGCACTGCGCCGGAGGAGGTGGGGACGTTGGGGCAGCCGACGGGCGAGACCGTCATGATCCGGGAGTGGTTCAGTGTGCCGCGGGTGTCCGCCGAGAACCGGGCGGCGGTCTACGGTGGACGCACCCAGGATCCGCGGGTGGAGTTCGTCGCGCTGACCGTACGGTACTGGGTGGACGCGCACGCCACCCGCTCGATGACCCACGACCGGGTGTTGCAGGCGATGACCGGCCGGATCTCCGCCGACAACGTCTGGGACCTGGTCGCGATGCTGGCGAGGCTCAGGCTGGCCGAGGCGTTCTTCGACCTGGCCGCCTCCGACGTCGACACGGATGGCGCGTTCCGACGATTCCTGCTCGGCCTCGACCCCGCGCTGCTCGACGCGATGCGCCACTACGCGGCCTGGAACGGCATCAATCCGAAGCTGTTCCTCGACGGCTTCCTGGTGGGCGTCGGGGAGTCGTTCGCGACGGTGGTGGTCGACCTCGGCAAACTCGTGCAGCTAGTCGGTCGCCTCCAGCAGGAGCAGCTGACCACCCTGATCGTGCTCACCGTGGACCCCCGGGCCGGTCTGCAACGGCTCGCCGAGCAGGCCACCGTCGTCCGCGAGGCGCTGGCCGGCGTCGTGGCCGCGCTGGATCCGAGCACCGTGCCCGAGCGGCTGCTGACGCTCTGGCGCGGCTGGGCAGCGGAATTCGGGCGGCACCTGGAGGAACTCGACCCGTTCGCCGCCGGCCGGCTGCTCGGCAGGATCGCCGGCGACCTGTTCCAGGTGCTGACCGGCCTGGTCCAACTGGTCCGGCTACTCGGTGGCGTGGCGGTGCGCGCCGCGATCCGGTACGTGCCGCTGCTGATCGTGGGCGCCCGGGAGGCCGCCGCCGAGGTCCGTCTCCTGACCACCCAGATCGCCGCGCTGCTCGTCGCGATCGGCCGGGCGGCACTGCTGGCCACACCACAGGTAGGCCTGGCCGTGCTGCGTACCCTGTTTCCACCGAAGGTGCTCGACGCGCTGTTCCGGCAGGGCCGGACGCTGCTTGTCGATGCCGAGCTGACCCTGACCGTGTTCCACCAGGCCGCGCACGCCGAGGCGTTCGCCGGGGCGGGTGCGGGAGCCCGGCTCAGCGCGCTGATCAGCGCCGACGGCAAGCCGGTCCTGATGGCGTGCATGTCGGAGACGGTCTCGTCGGCCGGTCGCTCGGCCAGCCGAGCGGAGCTGAACCAGGCGCTCGACGAGATCATCAAGCGGGTCGAGGACCTGCGCGAGCTCAAACCGCCCAAGACCCCGCGAGACATCCGGGCCGCCGCAGTGCGGGCCGCCATCGCCCGCCAGCTCGAGCAGCGCCTGACCACCGTGTTCAACCGGGCGTTGCAGACCGCCGCGTACGAGGAGTTCCGCGCGCTGCGCAAGGCCGGGCAGGCGCAACCCTGGCGGCTCGGCCAACAGGTGCACCGGCGGATGGCGGCCGACACCGCCCAGTTGGTCGCTGGTTCACCGGGGTTGCAGCCGTTCGCGGAGAAGTCACTCGCCACTGTCGTCGAGGCGGTCCGCGCGGCCAACCCGGAGCTGGCCGCTGCCCTGCGCGGCTCCGACGCGGTGCTACGGCAGACGGTCGCCCAGCTCCTGCTCAGCCACCCGGACCGGGACCTGCTGCTGCGCCTCGTCGGGTTCGCCCGGAGCCCGTCCGCGGCCGGCGCGGAGAAGGCGTTGGCCGCCCACCTCGCCGAGCGGTTCGGCTGGAAGGCGTCCACGACCGTCGGTGAGCTTCGCAGCGACCTGCTGTTGGTCGACTCGGAGGCGGCCCGGGTCACCAACGTGGACTGGACCGCGTCGACGAAGTTGGAGCGCTTCGAGAAGACGTGGGGCACTGTCGCCGACGACCTCGGCGAGGCGTTCGGCGGTCGCTGGGAGGCGATCGCGGACGCCTACCAGCGGGCCAGGAAGGGCGGGGTGCCGGCTGAGGTCGTCGCCGGCCTGGAGGAGCTGACGGCGCACGCCGTGCGGGAGACCGTCGTCCGGCAGGCCGCCCTCAGCCAGTTGTTCCCCGGGTTCTTCGTCACCTCGCACGAGATGACGTACCAGGGCCTGCAAACACTGTTCAAACTGCCACTCTAGAGGAGCACCGATGGGTGAAGTCGTCGTCGCCGACGCGGACCTGGCGACGCTGGGGTTCAGCACCGCGCACTCCGACCGCTACGTCTACTCCAACTACTTCGTGCCGGTCCAGCTCACCTTCGACGACGGCGAGACGCCCCTGCTGCCGTTCTACGTCAAGCAGGCGCTGATCGAGGCGATGCGGTACGGCGGGCTCTCCCCTGACCGGCTGCCGCACCTGCTCAAGGAACTCGGCCTGTCGGGGCTGTGGAAGGCCAACGACATGGACGCCGCCGAGGCGGCGCTGCCGGGGCAGGACTCGGGCATGACCAACCGCGAGCCGCCGGCCCGGCGCCAGAGTCTCCTCGGTGACCAGGAGGCGGAGTTCGTCGCCGGTCTGCTCCAGTCCGACGTGGGCATCGCGTTCCTCGACCGGACCCGGATCCGGCCGGTGGGCTTCGCGCTCGGCGAGCACGTCTACGCGCTGGCGCTCGCGCCCGGCGAGGAGGCGGTGCTGGAGCAGCGCACCTACACCAAGCGTGAGCTGACCCTGGAGGAGCAGGACGAGACGGAGAAGCAGACCGACGTCGAGCTGACCAGCGCGCTCACCACGGAACTGCAGGAGGGCTTCGAGCGGCAGAAGTCGCTCACCGACACCTGGGGGCTCAACGCCAGCCACACCGGCGAGTACACCAGCCCGACCGGCGTCTGGGGCACCTTCAACGCCAGCCACACGATCGGCTACACACGCAGCGTGACGGCGGCCAGCCAGGAGACCAGCCGCCGTGCGGTCAAGGACAGTCAGACCGCCACCTCCAAGGTCGCCGCCCGCTACCGCACCCAGCACAAGACCGACTTCAAGTTGGTCAGCGAGACCGGCATGGAGTCGACCTCGAAGCGGACCGTACGCAACCCCAACCGGGCAACGCCGATCACGCTGCACTACTTCAAGGTGCTGCAACGGCTGGAGCTTGCCCACGAACGCTACGGTGCCCGGGTGTGCTGGGCGCCGACGGTGAAGGACCCGGCGCTGGCGTTCGCCAAGAAGATCACCGACGGGCGCCAGCGGATCAGAGACAACGCTCTCGCCGCGCTGCCCACCATGCCGGTCAAGCCGGTGCCCCCGGCGCCCGGCGTGCCGGCCGCCGTGGAGACCCGCACCATCTACTCCCCGGTGGTCACACTCGACAAGTGGGGATTCACCGGCGACATGAGCGCCGACTACGACATCGACGTCGCCTTCGACAGCGGGTGGGAGTGGGACGGCGACATCGAGGCCATTCGGCAGAACCTGACCCTGATCACCCGCCGGCCGCCGTCGGGCATCGCGGCTCGGGTGGTCGGCGTTCCGGTGGTCACCGACGCCAACGGTCAGCCGGCACTGCGGGTACGCATCCACGTCGGCGCGGCCAGCTGGCTCGCCGGTCCCGGCGCCGACGTGCAGCTCGCCGCCACGTTCCGGCGTACCCCGACGCTGGTCGCCGAGAACGCCGACGACGCCGCCTACAACGCGCTGGTAGCGGGCTATCTGACGGACCTGCAGGACTGGCAGGACAAGCGCGACGGTGCGCTGGCGGCGGCGGAGGAGGCCGCTGACGAGTTCGAGGCGCGGCTGCGCGGCGGGTTCTCGCCGGTCAACGAGATGGTCTCGCAGATCGTCGAGGCGCACTTCCCGGCCAGTGTGCGGGACGAGGCGTGGGAGATCGAGTTCTGGCACCGCGTCTTCGACTGGGAGCGCGCCTCGTTCGTGTCGTACCCCGGCTGGTGGTCAGCCGGTGACGCCCGCGCCCCCGAGCGCGACCCGAGTGACTTCCTCAACGCCAGCTGGGCGAAGCTCTACCTTCCGGTGCGGGCCGGTATGGAGCTGGCCGCGCTGCGGTGGATCTTCGGCAAGGCCGTGGCGACCCGGCTCGCGCCGGCCGTGGAGCAGCAACTGGCCGCGTTCGTCGACGAACTGGGTGCGTTCCGCACCAGCCACCTCGGCACCGGCGACGAAATGCCGGACCTGACCAGCGAGTGCCAGGAGGTGCCGGAGCGGGTCTACTGCCTGGCCAAGTGGGCCGAGCTGATGCCCACCGACGGCACTCACCTGGAGGTCGTGCAGGGTGCGACGACCGCGGCCGACGCGGTGACCAGCAAGGAGATCGCGGACGCGGAGGCTCTGCGGGCGGCGCTGCTCGACGGCGAGGTGCAGACCAACCGGCTCAAGACCAGGGCGTACGACCAGATGACCGGGGTCGCCGACGTCGACGTCCACCTCGGCACGTCGGGTAACAGCAGCCCGACGGCGTGACACGGCGGCCCGCCGCCAGCCGAGGAGTCGGCCGGCGGCGGGCCGGGTGGCACACGTACGGCTACCAGGTGGTCAGGCCGAGGCCGATCGTCTTGGTCAGCGTGGCGTTGTCGTCGTCGCCGTCGAGCGACCAGATCATGGCGCCGGCCAGGCCGGCCCGTCGGATGTAGAGCGTCTTCTGCAACACGACCGCCGGGTCGTCGTACGTCCACAACGTCGTACCGTCGAACAACCAGGCGTGTCCGGCGCGCACGTCGCGGTGCACCGTGTAGCCGTTACCGGCCAGGGTCTTCAACTTCTTGTAGTCCTCGTACCCGGCCTCGAAGGTGGCCGGCGCGGGCCCGGTGGCCGGCTGGAACAGGCCGTTGCCGCCGCCGGTGATGCCGGTCCAGCCGCGACCGTAGTAGGGGATGCCGAGAACGAGCTTGTCCCGCGGCGCGCCACGGGCGATCCAGCCGTCGATGGCCACCTCGACGGAGAAGTCCGGGTTGTCCGGGGCACCCGCCGGGACGCGAAGCGCCGACTGCTGGTTGGCCCGTGCGTCCCAGCCGCCGTGGAAGTCGTACCCCTGCACTGTGGCGAAGTCCAGGTACTTGAAGATCTTGCGGCCCTCGTAGCCGGCGTCCATGGTGGCCGGGCTGGCCGGCAGGAACGCGGTCAGCGGGTGGTGCGCGCGAGTCGTGCGCCCGTACGCGTCGAGCTGCCGGCGGAACTCGGCGAGCAGCTTGGTGAAGTTCTCCCGGTCCTCCGGGCGGATGACGTTGCCGGGCTCACCCTCCCAGTTGGGCCACTCCCAGTCGAGGTCGATGCCGTCGAAGACGCCGGCCCCGGCGCCGGGGCCGCCGGCGGCGCCGTCACCGCCGGGCAGGTTCCCCTTGAGGTAGAGGTCGATGCAGGACGTCACGAACGCCTTGCGGGAGGCGTCGGTGCGGGCAGCGTTCGAAAAGTACGTCGACCAGCTCCAACCGCCCAGCGAGATCAGCACCTGCAGTTTGGGGTGCTTGGCCTTGAGCTTGGCGAGCTGGCCGAAGTTGCCGTTGAGCGCCTGGCCCGGTGCGTCCGCGACACCGTCGACGCTCTCCTCGGCCGGGACGGGACGCTGGTAGTCGGCCCAGGCGTCGCCCTCACCCGGCCCACCGTCCACATAGCAGCGGCCGTCCTCGCTGACGTTGCCGAAGGCGTAGTTGAGGTGGGTGAGGCGACTTGCCGCCCCGGAGGTTTCGAGCTTCTTGACCGGGAAGGCTCGGCCGTAGATGCCCCACTGGGTGAAGTAGCCGACCCGGTGGTAACCGGTGCGGCGCTGGTGGTTGTCACCGGCGCTGGCGGCGGTGGGCGGAGCGGCGGTGACCAGCACTGTCGCCAGGGCGACGACGGCGGTGAGACGGCGGTGGCGGAATGGTCGCATCGGCACACTCCCACGAGACATCAAGCAGAATTAGTAAAGACACTTATCTGATTGATGAAGTTAAGCCGATCACCCTCCGGGGTCAAGAGCCGTCCAGCCACATGGGGGATTGTGACGGCGTTACCGGGTGGTAACGATGTTGTGCCATGGACTCCGCCGTGACTCTGATCGGACTACCCGTCGCCCTCGGCATCATCATGCTCGGTCTGGGTCTCGGACTGACAATGGCGGACTTCCGCCGGGTGGCCCACCATCCACGAGCCGCCGTCATCGCCCTGGTCTGCCAGGTGCTGGTCCTGCCGGCGCTCTGCTTCTGCCTCGTCCTCGCGTTCGACCTGGCACCCGAGCTGGCCGTCGGCATGATGCTGCTGGCCGCGTCACCGGGTGGCACCACCGCCAACCTCTACAGTCACCTGTTCGGCGGGCACGTGGCCCTGAACATCACCCTGACCGCCATCAACTCGGTGCTCGCCGTGTTCACCCTGCCGATCCTGGTCAACCTGTCGGCGGCGTACTTCCTGCCCGACGGCAGGAGCATCGGCCTGCAGTTCGACAAGGTGCTCCAGGTCTTCGCCATCGTGCTCGTCCCGGTCACGATCGGCATGCTCATCCGGGCGCGGATGCCGCACCTGGCCGAGCGGCTGAACCGCCCGGTCCGGATCATCTCCGTCGTCGTACTCGTCGCGGTGATCGCCGGCGCGGTGCTCGGCGAGCGGGAGAACATCGCCGACTACTTCGTCTCGGTAGGCCTGGCCGTGCTCGCCTTCAACCTGCTCAGCCTCGCCATCGGCTACGGGGTGCCGCGCCTCGCCGGTGTCGACCGGAGCGCCGCGACGGCCGCCGGTTTCGAGATCGGCATCCACAACAGCACCCTGGCCATCACTATCGCGCTCAGCCCGGCGCTGCTCAACAGCACCCAGATGGCGATCCCGGGCGCCGTCTACGGCATCGTCATGTTCTTCACCGCGGCGGCCTTCGGCCTCCTGGTGACCCGCGTCGGCGCCCGGTCCGCCACCGCCCTGACGCCCTGACGGCCGGTGCCCTGTCGCCCCGACGGCAGCCGTCGAGGCGACAGGGCTGACGGCAGCGGTCAGCCGACCTGGTTGTTGTCCTTCTGCGCGCCCCAACCGTGCCAGCGGTCGATCTCGATCAGGGCACTGACCCGGGCACGTTCCCGGCGTGGGTACGCGTTGCCCGTGTAGTGCTTCGACAACCGGTCGATGTCCGCCAGGCCCTCGTCGGGGCGCAGTTCGGCGACGTGCCCGATGATGCTGACGTGGGTGTACCAGCCAGCCTCGTCGAGCACGGTGAGGGACACCCGGGGGTCGTTGCGGACGTGCTCCAGCCGGCGGCGGCTCTCGTCCATGTTCACCAGGATCCGGCCGTCCTCCCACAGGTACCAGGTGGCGGCGGACACCGGCTGGCCACCGTTGCGAAGGGTGGTCATGACGGCGGGGTTCGGCTTCTGGAGCATGGCGACCGCGGCCTCGGGAAGCGGTGGCTTGGACATGAAGTCTCCTCGTCGCGACAACGTTTACCCCTGCACGTTACGCACCCGCCCGCCCGATCGCGCTCGGATCGCGATCGCGGCGCGGCGGGCCGAGCCCACCCGGCTGCCGGGCTGATGTCGCCTGCGGCGAAGATGTGGTCATGAGCGAATCCACACTGCCCAGGCGTGTCGTCGTCACCGGCGCCACCGGCAAGCTCGGCCGTGCCGTGGTCGCCCACCTGCGCGCCGTGGGCGTCGACGTGCTGGCTGTGGACCGCGCCGGTGGCCGCGACCCACGCGACGTGAACGGCGAGTTCCTGCTTGTCGACCTGACCGACTACGGGCAGGTGGTGGAGGCGTTCACCGGCGGCGCCGACGAGCACGCGGGCGGCGTCGACGCGGTCGTGCACCTCGCGGCGATCCCGGCCCCCGGGCTGATGTCGAACGCGACCACCTTCGCCAACAACTCCGCCGCGACGTACAACGTGTTCGCCGCGGCCCGGTCGGCCGGGATCAAGCGGGTCGTGTGGGCCTCCAGCGAGACGGTGCTCGGGTTGCCGTTCGACACCCCGCCGCCGTACGCGCCGGTCGACGAGGAGTACGCGCCGCGGCCCGAGTCGACGTACTCGTTGAACAAGGCCCTGGAGGAGGAGATGGCCCGGCACTTCTGCCGGTGGGACCCGGAGCTGGTCATGGTGGGGTTGCGCTTCTCCAACGTCATGGACGTCGAGGACTACGCGCCGTTTCCCTCGTTCGACGCCGACCCGCAGCTGCGCCGGTGGAACCTGTGGGGCTACATCGACGCCCGCGACGGCGCCCAGGCGGTCGAGCGCGCTCTCGCGCACGACCAGCCCGGTGCCGACGTCTTCGTCATCGCCAACGCCGACACCGTCATGAGCAGGTCCAGCGCCAGCCTGATGGCCGAGGTCTACCCGGGCGTCGAGGTCCGTAAGGAGTTGGGTGAGCACGAGACGCTGCTCAGCATCGACAAGGCCCGCCGGGTGTTGGGGTACGAGCCGCAACACTCCTGGCGGGACCACGTCGACGTGCTGTAGATCAGCGCGCCGCCTGGTAGGCGCGGCCGACGGCGGTCGCGCTGCTGCCGGTACGGAACAGGCCGGTCTGGTCCTTGTCGGTGGCGGGCAGGCCGAACCACGCGTACCGCTGTAGCCAGGACAGGCCACCCAGCATCCGGGTCGCCGCGGTGAGGAACGCGGCCTGCTGTGCCTGGGTGGGGAAGCGGACGCCGTTGGAGAAGTCGATCAGGGCGAACTCGGTGAGCCAGATCGGCAGCTTGTACCGGTCGTGCACGGCCTGGAGGTACGACCGGAGCTGGTTGACAGCGTTGGCGGTGGTGAAGTCGCCGCCGTACCAGTGCAGGGCGATGAAGTCGACGCGGTAGCCGCGCTGCTTCGCCCCGGCCATGAACCGGTCGAGCCACTCGCCCGGCCGGTCGCCGCCCCAGGCCACCGCCGGGCTACCCAGCGGAAGGCCGGTGGCCTGCAACTGCGGCCACAGCTCCAATGCCTGCTCGACCGTCATCTCCGCCTGACCCTTCAGGTCCGGCTCGTTGAACCCGAGCAGGTAGCGGCCGTTCTTCTTGGCCTGTTGCAGGTTGGTGGCGGTGACGCTCTTCGCCCCCCAGATCATCGGGACGAACTCGGCGCCCTTCGGGCTGGTGACGCCCGGGTGGGCCACGTCCCAGGTGTAGTACCAACTCGCCCCGGAGTTGGCCAGCGCCTGGCTGACGCCGTCGAAGGTCCACACCCCGACGCCCTTGCGTTTCGAGGTCGCCACCGGGACTGCCGGGGCGACCGGACGTCCCGTTGTCGGCTTCGCCGTCGGCGTCGGCGTCGGTGACGCCCCCGCCGGGCTCGGCGTGGCGGTGGGCGTGGTCGTGGTGGGTGCGCCGGGTTGCGGGCTCGTGGGTGGCGGCGCGTCGAGCGCCTGCGTCGCCGCCGGGGCGGGCGTCGGCCCGGTGGGCTGCACCACGACGATCACACCGGTCACCAGTACGGCGACCACGGCGGCCACGAGGAGCGGCCACAGCAGACGCCTCGCGCCGATCGGGAGGCGGCCGAGCATCCCACGTCGGGCTTCCGCGTGGACGCCCCGGTTTCCCCTCGCGGCGTCCGCTTCGCCCTGGCCGGTTGCGCGCATCGTCTCGACTCCCTCGTGTGTGGTCGCAGCACTGTTCCATGCTGCGGTGGCGGGGGAACCCGCCAACGCCTCACCTCAGGAGACTCGCCGGCCGTGGCCGGATAACAGTTTCGTCCGCGAAGCGCCGCCCAATTGCGTGGCCCGTGCATCAACGTGCCTGTCGGGATGGCGGCCGGCGAGGTGCGGGCGGGTCGCGCGGAGTGACCGCAGCCGTGACCCATAGGACCGCTCCTCCCCGCTCACGACGGCACCCGGAAATCGAGCAACGCTGGTAGGTTCTGGGCGCCTAGATCAGTGTCTGCAATGGAGTTTGCATGCCGCCCGCTCGATCCATGTTCGTGGCCAGTCGGCGGCAATTGTCCAGGGCTGCAATCATTGCGGTCGCTGCCGGCATGGGTGCGGCGTGCGTGCTGCGGAACGTGGGACCACCGGCTGATAGGGCTGAGGTGGTATGGCAGGTCGACCTGGGTTTGTTCTCGGCCATGCTGACGGCGGTGACCATCGTGTTCGCGGTCACGATCACGCCGCAAACCCGGTGGCCGTCCTTCAGTGACCTGATACGGGCGATGGCCGCGATGTCCTGGCTGGCGACGGCCACGGTCGGGATCACGTGTGCGGCGGCGGGCGACATTTGGTCGCGCTCGGGTCTCACGGCGGTCGGAGCGGTGCTCACGGTCGTGCAGCTCGGCTTCGGACTTGACTCGCTGTGGGTCCTGATGCGGTTCCGGTCGGCGGCCGGACGCCGGAAGATTTTGATCAGGCTGGCCACCCGGCGGCTGCATCGGGCGGCGGCTGACGGAACGCCGACGATGGAGCACCACGAGTTGGCCGACCTGAACGACGAGATTGAATACTCTATCGATCGCGGTGACGTGGCCGAGATCGCAGCGCGGGTCACCGAGATCGTCGACGGATGCCCGGACGATCGGACCGCCGATCAGGCACGGTACCGGCTGGCTCTGCTCACCCACCTGCTGGAGCGGCTGGGTCGGTCGGTGCTGTTCGAGTCGCTAACCGGTGACGCGGCTCGCGCGGCGGTGCCACCGTTGGTGCGTGGTGTGCTGCAGACCAGTTGGCGGCTCAGCGAGCTGACGTTCCCGAATCGGACAGCCGCAGAGCGGGACGAGGTGGCTGCCGCGGTGGCGCTCGGGCAGGTGTGTCGCGTGATCGCGTGGCTGCAGCAGTGCGCTCAGGAGCGTCTGCAGACCGACCAGGGCGACCCGGGAAGCCGCCAAATCGGCATTGCGCTGAGCCAAGGTCGGCAGCGGATCGTGCAATTCGTCGACCCGGACCCGCCTGGCCTGTTCCGGGCACCGAACGACCCCTGGCCGTATGGGTTCAGCGATCCTCGCGCCGCCATGCTGTGGTTGTCGACCCTGTGCGAGTTCGGCGGCAGCCAGGCCGGGGTTGGGCTGTACATCCTCTGCGAGGTGCTGACCGGCGAGAAGTTCTTTGGCAACTACTGGGACGACGCCTGCGTGTTCAGCGAGATCGAGCGGCGGGTCGGGCCCTTCGGGGAGCGCTCGGCCACGGCCAGCGACCTCGTCACCGGGTGCGGCGGCCTGGGGACCGTCAGCCTCGACCTAGCCGCCACCGTGATCGCGGGGCTTCGCAACCGCAACTTCGTCCCGCCTGCGGGCTGGGAGTCCGATGCGAACTACTCGACCGACAAGCGGTATCTGCGCAGCCAGTTGACGATGTTCGCCACCTACGACTGCCTCGCTGATGAGGAAGCTGCGCTCGACTGGGTGGCCGACGCGCTGCTTAGCGCGCCGACGAGGCGCTGCGTGGAAAATGTCGTCCAGGACGCGTACGCCCGGCATGCGGAGCCGAGCCGGATTCCCATCCGGTCCCTGGGCGAACGCCCTGGCGCGGTCGTCCTGGCCGCGCTGATCCGGCTGGCAATGCACCGACCGCCGCAGGCTGAGGCGTTTCTGCGTCGGCTGCCGCCGCCTTTGTTGGGTGGGGCGCTGCAGCAGGCCCGGTTCACCCTCCGTGCGTTCACCGCCGCGGAGCCCGTGGCTTCCATCTGGACGGCGAGCGCTCGGCGGCTGCTGCCCTCGCGACCGGACCAGGAGAGAGAGCTGATGAACATCGTCACCGAGGTGCTGGCCCGTGACTGACGACGCGGACACGCAGTGGGTGGAAGCCACGAACGCGGTCGAGGCGGCCGAGACGGTCTGGATCGTCCAACTGGCGGACCGCTGGCTCATCGATCCAGCGACCGCCGGTATCAGGGACGCCTTGGACCTGGCACTGTTCCAGCGGCTGCTGAGAGCTCCGCAGCGCATCGCGATCCGCCGGCTGTTGCACTACGACCCGCCGAGCGACCTGGGTGGCGAAATCGGCTATGAACGGGCCAAGTCCGAGCATGAGGACTGGGTAGCCAGGGTGCGGCGGCAACTTGCCTACGTCGGCGCGGCCGGAAGCATGAACCGCAACGACGCGCCGGAGTGCGACTACCTGATCCGGCTCGTCATCCTTCCAAGGGCGGGACGACAGGTGACCGTTGCCCCACCGGACGGGATCTGGATCGACTCCCAGCCGCCGGACCCGGTGCTCGAAACGTGGGCCGCCGACGGCTTAATCGTGCTCGACCCGCACGAGGTAAACGTCGTCGGGCCGTACAGCGACCGCAACCCGCTGTGGGTGGGAATCATGACGTGACGCGGCGTGGTCACAGCTTCGGGACGACGGGTTCCGGAAATTGGGCCGCCCATGACTTGAGCACTGCGGCGGCTTGGTCGTGGAGCGGGCCCTCTGCGGCCTCGACGCGCAGGGTCCGCATTTTGGATTCGACGGTCAGCTCGCGGTAGAGCTGGAGGTCCTCGAAACCGTAGGCGCCGACATCGTGACTCGACGCGCCGTAGACGAGCCGTGGAATCTGCGCCCAGTAGCAGGCGACCAGGCACATCGGGCACGGTTCACTGCTGGCGTACATGGTGGCGTCGGGCATCAGGTGGCGTTGAAGCTTTTTGCCGGCCCCACGGAGGGCCATGACCTCGGCGTGCGCGGTCGGGTCCCGCAGTTCGACCACACTGCTGGTGCCTTCGGCGACGACCGCCGTGCCGATGACGACGATGGCGCCGAACGGGGTTTTTCCCTCGTCTTCGAGTGCGTATCGTGAGATCTCGATCGCGCGGCTGAGGAACTCTGTGTCGGTCGAGCTGAGGCTTGCCGGCATGGTCGTACCCTTCTCGGGTTGTTCCGTGTCAAGTCAGCGTTGACGCTCATAGGAAGATACGTGCGTCGGTAACAGCAACGATTTTGACACTCCGCTCAACCGCAGTGGCGTGGTGGTACGAGCAACTGGCGATTTCGGCACCGGGCTTGACGTAGCGCCTGACGGTGCCCGGGTTGCGGTGCCGTGTTCTGGCCATGATGAGCTGCAGGGGACGCCCTTGTCGGCGAGGTGGGTGGCCGCTGAGTGGCGTAGCTGGCGGAGGTCCCAGCCGTTGTATTGATGGAACAGGACGCGGACGCGGTCGTGTCCGACCCGGGCGCAGCCGGCGGTGGGGCACAGGTCGCCGGCGCTCTGGTGGACGGCGATCCATCCGGTGCCGCCGCTACTGGAACGGATCGGGCCGGGACGGTACGACGCGGGACGGCCCGGTCAGTGCCTCAGCGTCGCCGACGGTGACTCCCCGAACCGCTTCCGGTACTCGGTAGCGAACCGGCCGAGGTGCACGAAGCCATGGTGCAGGGCAACCGTCGTCACGGACGCCCCCGGCGCGGCCGAACGGAGCGTGCGGTGCGCCGCGTCGAGCCGGCAGGCCCGCAGGTACGCGGTCGGGGTGGTCTGCAACTCACGGCGGAAGCAGTCCTGCAGTGTTCGTACGCTCACCCGTAGCGCCTCGGCGACGTCACCCACGGTCAGTGCCTCCCCGTGGTGTTCGGAGATCAGGGCGCAGGCCCGGCGGACGAGACGCCCGGGGTGGGCGTGCTGGCCCGGCTCGGCCAGCAGGTGGGAGTGGCTGTGCTGATGGGCCAGCAACAGCTTGCCGATGAGCCCCTGTTCGAAACGGGCGGCTACCTGCGGGTGGTCGAACAGGGACGCGTCCGCCGGCTGGGACAGCTCGTCGGCGAGGAACGCCACCCCGCGTGCCCAAGCCCGCGCGGTCGGCGTGGTCATGAGCATGCCGACGTCGAGGCGGACCGGGTCGTCCACCGGGTGGCCCAGCAGGCGGGCCAGTTCCCGGTCGACGGCCCGCCGGTCGGCGTAGAAGATTCGGTGGGGCGATCCCTCGGACCACCGCATGTCCGAGGAGTCGTACGGGGACAGCACCGAGGCGACGTCGCGGGTCGAGGTCACGCTGTGACCGGCATGGTGGACCATCGTGCTGCCGGCGCTGGGGATCTGGACGAGGTAGAAGCTCTCCAGCGCGGGCGGTTGGATGCGCACCGCCTGCCCGTAGTCCAGGTCGATGACGCCCACCCCGCCCGCCCGGCGAGCCGCCATCCGCAGTCGCACGCTGTGCACACCCGCCTGCGGGGTGAGCCGGTGTGGACAGAAGACCCGACCCACCTCGGCGCGAGCCCGGTCGACGTCGTCCGTCCGGACCGTCACCGCATCCATCCGACACCTCCCGGGCGTCCCGTCGCGCTGACCGTAAGGCGTGACCGGGCCGGACCAGACCCGAAAGCCGTCGACCCGACAGGAAAAGGGTGCTGTCGCGTACCGCGGACAGCGTCCGCGTCGAGCGGATAGCGACCTTCCCGGTCTGCTCGCTAGCGTGCGACCACCGCGGGCGGTCAGCGCCGGCGCCGTTCGTTCGTTCTTCGGAGGAGACCATGAGGATCGCCGTCGTGGGTGCCGGATTCGCCGGTGTGAGCGCAGCGAAGGTGCTGCGGCAGAGCGGATTCGACGTCACAGTGTTCGAGCGCGCGCCCGACGTCGGCGGGGTGTGGAGCCGCACCCGGCGATACCCCGGCCTGCACACCCAGAACGACAAGGGCACCTACCACCTCTCCGACCTGCCGATGCCCGCCGACTACCCGCAGTGGCCGTCGGGAGAACAGGTCCAGCGGTATCTGGAGAGCTACGTGGAGAAGTTCGGGCTGGCCAGCGCGCTGCGCCTGTCCACGGAGGTCGCCTCGGCCGAGTTGGTCAACGACGAGACCGGGTGGCTGGTGACCTCGCGGCCGGCGGGCGCCCAGGCCCCGCTGACCGTGGAACGGTACGACCACCTGATCGTCGCCAATGGCATCTTCTGCGACCCGTTCGTTCCGTCCTTCGACGGGCAGGCGAGCTTCACCGCCGCCGGAGGGCGCGTCGTGGCGACGGGGGAGTTCCACGACATCGAGTCGGCCCGGGGTAAGAACGTCCTCGTGGTCGGGTACGGCAAGTCGTCCTGCGACGTGGCGGTCCCGGTGAGCGAGGTCGCCGCCCAGACCCATGTGGTGGCGCGCGAGCTGCTCTGGAAGATGCCCCGCAAGCTCGGCGGTGCGCTCAACTACAAGTACCTGCTGCTCACCCGGATGGGTGAGGCGCTCTTCCGCTACCTGCACCTGAGGGGCTTCGAGCGGTTCCTGCACGGCCCGGGGAACGGTCTGCGCCAACGCATGGTCGACAGCGTCGGCTCGGTAGCGACCCGGCAGTTCAACCTGCGCGAGCTGGGTCTCGTGCCCAAGGGCAGCTTCGAGGACATTGCCCGCAGCACTGTCAGCCTCGCCACCGAGGGCTTCTTCGAGCGGGTCACCGACGGCCGCATCGCCGTGCACCGGGAGCAGGTGATCACCGAGTTGCTGGTCGACGGTGGCCGGCCCGCCGCCCGACTGGCCGACGGCACTGTGCTCCCCGCCGACCTGGTGATCTGTGGTACCGGCTTCCGCCAGCACGTGCCGTTCTTCGACGACGCGTTGCACGCCCGGCTCCAGGACGACGCCGGCAACTTCATGCTCTACCGGCAGATCCTGCCGATCGGCGTGCCGAGGCTGACGTTCGCCGGCTACAACTCGTCGTTCTTCAGCCCGCTCAGCGCGGAGATGGCGGCGGTCTGGACGGCCGCGTACCTGCGGGGTGGTCTGGCGCTGCCGACCGAGGTCCGGATGCGCGACGAGGTGCGCGCCCGGCTGTTCTGGATGGCGAAGCGCACCAACGGACGGCACGCTCGCGGCACGAACATCATCCCGTTCTCGATGCACAACGTCGACGAGGTGCTCGACGAGTTGGGGCTCAACGTCGGCCCGCTGACCCGGGCCCGGCAGTGGCTGTTCCCCGTCGACCCGGGCTCGTACCGCAGGGTGACGGCACAGATGATCCGGCGTACCGCCGATCCGGTATCCGCCATCAGCGACGGAGACCCGATGAAGATGGATAAAATACGCAGATAGGGATCAAGCGGGGCCGGTCGGCGAGGGAGGCTCGGGGACGATGGCAGCGGAACAGGGTCACCACAGTGGTGTGCCCGTGCCGGCGGCCCTGGCCGGCTGAGCTGTCTCGCCGTCCGTGCTGACGCGCACCGAGTTCTTTCGTGGGCTTGGGGAAAGCAAGAGCCCTCGCTCGGCGACCGTCCTGGAACTGCTCTTCGACATCGTCTACGTCTTTGCGCTGGCCCGCCTCGCCGGGCGGGTCGCGGACGACCTGACCATCGTCCGGCACACACTGCTGTCCGAGGCCGGCCAGACCGTCCTGTTCTTCACGGCGATGTGGATGATCTGGTCGCTCAACGCCCTGCTGGCGAGCACCTACGACCCCCGACGCCCCGATCTGCAGGCAGTGCTGCTGGCGACGATGTTCGGCACGCTGGTGCTGGCCGTCACGTTGCCGCAGGCCTTCGGCCAACGCGGCGTCGTCTTCGCCTGCACCTACGTCGTCATCCAGGTCGGCCGACCGCTCTTCCTGGCGTTCGCCCTACGGGGCCACCCGGCGCACACGTTCTCGCTCCGGGTGCTGACCTGGCACCTGGCGTCCAGCGTGCTCTGGATCAGTGGCGGCATCAGCGGCGGTCTCGGTCGAGGCATCTTCTGGACCATCGCCCTCGCCATCGAGATGATCGGCGCCGCCACCACCTACCCCCTTCCCCGAATAGGCCGGAGACAGCTGAACAGCCTGAGGGTCACCGTCTCGCAGGAGCATCTCGCCGAGCGGTACAACCAGTTCTTCATGATCGCTCTCGCCGAGGTGGTGCTCGAAGCCGGCGCCGCGGTCAGCTTCCCGGGCTTCACCACCGAGGGAACCATCGTCCTCGTCGCCTCGTTCGTGGTGGTCGTCTCGTTCTGGCGGATCTACTTCTACCACGTCAGGTCCGGCCATGCCTCGACCCCGAGCGGGGAGGGGATCCAGTTGTCCCGGTGGGCGAGCTACAGCCTGCTGCTGATCGTCGGTGGCATCATCTGCACCGCCGTCGGCTTCGGTCAGGTCATCGAGGATCCGCACCCGCCGATCGACTGGGCACTGGTGGCCATCATCTTCGGCGGCCCGGTGCTGTTCCTGATCGGGCGGAGCGCCCTGGAGCGGGAGGACCGATCCGCGCCGCGGTGTCGGGCGCTGTACTACGGCGCGGTGGCGCTCGCCGTGGCGGCTCCGCCGATGGTGCTGCTCCCGCCGGTCGCCGTGGCGGCCGTCGCGGCGGTGATCCTGGCCGGCATCACCGTGTACGACCAGCGTGCCCACAAGCGTGGGGCGGAGACCAACCCGACGCTGTGACGATCCGTTGCGAGCGGGCGACCCCTGCGCGTATGGTCGTCGGGCACGCCGTCGAGCTGGAAGGAGGTCAGAACAATGTCCGATGTTCTGCGCCCCCTCCGCGCTCCGGCGTCCGCGCGGATCTGATCCGGGGCGCGCGCTTCCCGGAGGACCAACCCATGACTGATCTGGTCATCCGTCCGCTCGTCGCGGGCGAGGAAAACCTGTTCGACTCCATGCCTGATCCGCTGCCGCAACTGCGCCAGGTCGCCTACGCCGACGGGATCGCCGGCGGCGGTTACCGTCCCGAGCGCACCTGGGTCGCCCTCCGTGCCGACCGGGTGGTCGGTCGGGCAGCCTGGGTCCTCCCGCCGGGCGCCGTCGGTGCCCCGTGGTTGGAACGGTTCGACCTGGACGCCGAGCCGGAGGTGGGCGCCGAGCTGCTGCGCGCCGCCCACCAGGCACTAGGCGGTCCCGGTCTGTACCACGCCGCGCTGCCGGCGCACTGGCGGCGTCGGCCCGAGGTGCTGGCCGTGGTGCGGGCGCCCATGGGGGCCGCCCGGCTCGCCGGGCTTGTCGAGCGGGGGGAGCGGCTCCGCTGTTCCTGGACGGGCACACCCCTACCGGCGTCCTCCGGACGGTACGACTTCCGCGCCCCCGTCGACGTCGCGGAGGTCAAGGCCCTGGTCGCCAGGATCGCCGAGCCGGACGTACTGACCGGCGTCGAGAACGCACTAGCTGTCGGCGGCGTCGACCTGGCCACCGATCCGCTCGCCTGGCTGGGCGACGCCCTCGACGGATGGCGCGTCGCGATGGACGCGGGTAAGCCGGTGGGCCTGGTCGGAACGGCCGGCGACGCCTGCTTTCCACTCATCGCCTATCTCGGCCTGCTCGACGAGGCCGTCCGACCCGAGTTGCTGGCCGAGGCGGTCCGGGTGCTGGCCGTCGGCGGTGCCCGCGAGGTCATCGCCGACGTGGACGCCCACCGGGTGGCGGTGCTGGCGGAGTTGGAGCGGACCGGCTTTCGGCAGTTGCGCTCCCGGGTCGTCTTCGCGCCGCCGAACAGCCAGGAATAGCTGACCGGGTGCGCCCGGTCACCCGGGCGCACCCCCTCAGCCGGCGTCGAGCGCGGCCCCTGTCAGCATCTGCCCATGCCGGAGATCATCGCGCTCCTCGTCGGCGGGTTGGCGCTTGCCGGGGCGGCGGTCGCCGGGCTCTACCTCTGGCCGGTGGGCCGCCGTGGGCTACGGGTCCCGCCGGCCCGACCGCTCGACTTCGACACGGCCACCCGTGCCGCCGCGGCCATGATCGCCGCCGAGACGGCCGATCCGGAGGTGCGACCGGAGTCGCGCAGTCGCCTGCTGAGCCACGGCTCCCGGACCGGCCGGGCCGTGCTGCTGTTGCACGGGTACACCCTCGCGCCCGAGCAGTACGAGGGGCTGGCCGAGAAGTTCTTCGACAGTGGGTACAACGTCTGGGTTCCCCGGGCGCCCCAGCACGGGACCGTCGACCGGCGGGCCCACCACCGGGTCGAGGCCGGTGAGCTGACGACGTACGCCGCGCAGGGCTGGGCCGTCGCGGCGGCGCTGGGAGACGAGGTCGGCGTCGTGGGGATCTCCGGCGGCGCCGTGCTCGCCGCCTGGCTGGCCCAGGTGCCGGGCAACGTCGTACGGCATCTGCTGTTGCTGTCGCCGTTCTTCGGTCCGAACCCGCGACAGGCGCCGGCCTACGCGGTGAAACCGCTCATCGTGCTGTACGGGCGCCGCGTCCTCCGGGACCGCGTCACGTCACGCGGATACTCCCTCGCCGCCGTCACCCAGTACCTGACGATCGCCCGTACTCTGCCGAACCCGCCCCGGCGGACCGGTCTGCGGACCGCGGCGGTCGCGATCAGCCCGCTCGACGGCGTGGTGGACCTGAGGGCCGCGGTCGACGTGCCGCGCCGGATCGCCGACGCGAACGCGATACCGCTGCGGGTGTGCACCCTGCCGGCGGCGCTTGGCGTCGAACACAACACCCTCAACCTCGCTGCCCTGGGCGCCGACGGTGACGAGTGGCGCCGACGGTACGTCGCCCTCTACGAGGGCGAGCCAGCGCCGACGAACGACGCCCCGACCCATCGGTAACCCCGCCGCCCCCGCCCCCGCCCCCGCCCCCGCCCCACCCCGCCCCGCCCCGCCCCGCCCCACCCCGCCGATCTTGCACTTTTGGTTGTCGACATGAGTGGGACGCCCCTTATGCCGGGACAGCAAGTGCAAGATCGCGGGGCAGGGGGTTGGGGGCCGGCGGCGTGCTGCGCGCGAGGTTCTAGGCGGCGGCGCTGTTGAAGACCGGTGGGGCGTAGCCGGCCGGCTTGTCGCCGATACCGAGGCCGGGGCTCACCACCCAGGACTGGTACTGCGGGGTGAACATCACGTAGGGCGCCCCGAGTTCCGGCGCGCTGGCCTCGTCGAGCCGGCGACGGGCATCGGCCGGGATCTCGACGTCGAGCGCCTCGAAGTTGCTGCTGACCTGTTCGGCGCTGCTCGCCCCGATGATCACCGAGGCGACGGCGGGCTGGGTGGCGACCCAGTTGATCGCGACCTGGGCCATGCTGCGGCCCAGGTCGGCGGCGACGCTCTCCAGAGCCTCGATGACCTTCCACTCGCTGGCGCTGACCTGGCGACCTCCGGTGCCCGGGTTGGTCAACCGGCCGGTCCCGCTCAGGCCGTCACCGGTGCGCCGGTACTTGCCGCTGAGCAAGCCGCTGGCGATCGGGCTCCACGCGGTGAGGCCCATGCCCATGGTCTGGGCCATCGCTACGTACTCCGCCTCGATGCCCCGGCTGACCAGGGAGTACGGCAGCTGAAGGTTGATCATCGGAGCCAGCCCGTGTGCCTCGGCGTAGCTCTGCGCCCGCGCCGCGTACCAGGCCGGTACGTCGGAGAGACCGGCGTAGCGAATCTTGCCGGCGCGGACCAGGTCGTCGAGGGTGTGCACGACCTCCTCGACCGGGGTGATCCGGTCCCAGGTGTGCAGCAGGTACAGGTCGATGTAGTCGGTGCCGAGCCGGCGCAGCGAAGCCTCCACGGCCCGCATGATGTGCTTGCGGCCGTTGCCGCTCGCGTTCGGGTCGCTCGGGTCGACGGTGTTGGTGAACTTGCTGGTGAGCACGAGTCGTTCGCGGACGCCGGCCCGGTCGATCAAGCGGCCGAGGATCTTCTCGCTCTCGCCGGCGGTGTAGAAGTCCGCCGTGTCGATGAAGTTCCCGCCCGACTCCAGGTACTGCCGGAAGATCGGCTCGGCCTCCTCCTCGGTCTTGCCGTACGCGGCGTGGAACCCGTCGACGCCGAAGTTCATGGTGCCCAGCGCCAGCCGGCTCACCCGCAGACCGGACCGCCCGAGCAGGTAGTAGTGGTTCACGGTGGTGCCCTCCCGATCGTGGTGCCGGCCCGCTGCGGGCCGCGCGTTCCCGACCTTTGCTCGGCAAAAATGGACCTGCAAGTCCAAAAACCGAGATAGGTTGGACCGGCAGTCCGAACCCAGGAGGTCGCATGACACGGGCGTTGACCCGCAAGGGCGAGGCGACCCGGGCGCGGATCGTCGCCGGCGCCGCCGCCGAGATCCGCGAGCGCGGCGTCGACGAGGTACGCCTCGAGGACGTGATGGCCCACACCGGCACCAGCAAGGGCCAGCTCTTCCACTACTTCCCCGACGGGAAGGAAGGGCTGCTGCTCGCGGTGGCCCAGCACGAGGCGGACCAGGTGCTCCTCGACCAGGAGCCGATGCTCAGCAACCTGACGTCCTGGCCGGCCTGGCTCGCCTGGCGCGACCGACTGATCGAGCGGTACCTCGCCCAGGGGGTGAAGTGCCCCCTCAACGGTCTGCTCGGCCAGACCGGCCGACGGGCGCCCGGCGCGCAGGCCATCGTGACCGGGCTCATGTGGCGCTGGCAGAAGGCGATCACCGAGGGGATCCGGCACATGCAGTCGACCGGCGACGTCGACCCGGACCTCGACGCCGACCGGGCCGCCGCGGCACTGCTCGCCGGCATCCAGGGCGGTGTGCTGCTGCTGCTCTCCACCGGAAAGATCGACCACCTCGAAGCCGTCCTCGACCTCACCATCGACTCGCTGCGCGCTGGTGCCCGCACTGGCGGGAGCTGAGCCGGGGCCAGCGACGCCGAGTTATCCTTGCGCCCGAGTTTTCGGAGATCGGAGCAGGCGTGGCAGGTGACGACGACATCTCCGGGTGAGCACCCGGACCGGCCGCCGACGGGCGCGTGATCGCGCCTCAGTCGCCGCGGCCTCCGTCGTCATGTCCTGCTTCCGCCGGGGTGCCCGTGTGCGCCCCGGATAGTCGTTCTCCGAGGTTCCCCATGTCTGTTCGACCTGCTCTCATCGCCCATGACCTCGTGCGGGTCCGTGGCGACCGCCGGGTGCTCGACGGCGTCTCCCTGACCGCCGCGCCCGGCCACCGGATCGGCCTGATCGGTGAGAACGGCACCGGCAAGACGACCCTGCTGCGGCTCCTGGCCGGCGTCGACCAACCCGACTCCGGCACCGTCACGCGCCCACCGGACGTCGGGTTCCTGCACCAGGAACTGCCGTTGCGGGAATCAACCACCATCGCCGCCGTTCTCGACGAGGCGCTGCGCGAGGCCCGTGCCGACCTCGCCGAGCTGGACCGGATCGGCGTCGCGCTCGCCGACTCGCCGCAGGGCACCGAGCAGCACGACCGGCTGCTGGCCGCGTACGGCGAGGTGCTGGAACGGGCACAGGACCGCGACGCCTGGGACGCCGACCGGCGTGCCCGCACGATCCTCGACGGCCTCGGTCTCGGCGGGCTGCCCCACGACCGGACGTTGGGCGCGCTCTCCGGCGGGCAACGTGGCCGGCTCGCCCTCGCGGCGATGCTGGTCCGCCGGCCGAGCGCGCTGCTGCTCGACGAGCCCACCAACCACCTCGACGACGCGGCGGCAGCGTTCTGCGAGGACCAGCTTCGTGCCATGCCGGGGGTGGTAGTGGTCGCCAGTCACGACCGGGCCTTCCTGGACGCGGTCTGCACCGATCTCGTCGACCTGGACCCGGCGGTCGACGGGCCGGTCCGCTTCGGCGGCGGCTACACCGCGTACCTGACGGCGAAGCGGGCCGAGGCGCAACGGTGGCGACGGCGCTACGACGACGAGCAGGCGCTCCTCGCCGAGCTGCGCGAGGCCGCCGCCGTGACCGGGCACCAGGTCGCCCACGGCCGGGGCCCGCGCGACAGCGAGAAGATGGGGTACGGGCACACCGCCGGGCGCGTGCAGAACCAGATCGCCCGTCGCGTCCGCGACGCCGCCCGTCGACTGGAGACGATCGAGCGCGACCCCGTTCCGGTGCCGCCGGAGCCGTTGCGCTTCCACGCGCCGGCGCTCGCGATCGGCGACAGTGACGGGGTCATCGTCACGGCGGACCGGCTGGAGGTTCCCGGCCGACTGCGGGTGGCGCACCTGGTGCTCAGGTCCCGCGACCGGCTGTTGGTGACCGGCCCCAACGGCACCGGCAAGTCGACTCTGCTCGCCGTGCTCGCCGGTCACCTGGTCGGTGCCGGAACGCTCTGGCGACGACCGGAGCTGCGGGTCGGCCTGCTCGCCCAGGACACCGTCTTCGCTGACGCGCGGCGGACGGCCCGGCAGGTCTTCGACGCGGCCGTCGGCGTGGAGCGAGCCGATGTCGTACCGCTGTCGTCCCTCGGGCTGCTCGCCCCGGCGGACCTCGACCGCCCGGTGGCCGACCTGTCGGTGGGACAGCGCCGTCGGCTCGCCCTGGCGGTGCTCGTCGCCGATCCGCCGGAGCTGCTCCTGCTCGACGAGCCCACCAACCACCTCTCGCCGACGCTCTGCGACGAGTTGGAGGACGCCCTGGGCGTCGGCCCAGGTGCCATCGTCGTGGCCAGCCATGACCGCAGACTCCGCTCCCGCTGGCCAGCCCGAGAGCTACCCCTGACGTTGCCTCGCCCTTAGGTCGGTGATCAAGAGGTTCGCGTCACGCCACGCCGGGCGGGATGACGCAAACCTCTTGATCAACGGCGGTCCGGTCTGCTGGTACGGGGGGTTGGAAACGTTTTCGTAACGGGGGGTTGACCTCTCCGCCGCCTACGGAGCAGACTCCCCGGAAACGTTTACAGCTATCGGGTGGAGGTGCCGGACGTGGGTCGTAAACGTTTACAGGAACCGGCGGACGGCCGGCCCACGGTGCACACCGTCGCCGCCCGCGCCGGCGTCTCCATCGCGTCCGCCTCGCGGGTGCTCAACGGCGTCGGCGGCAGCCCCGAGACGATCCGCAAGGTTCGCGAGGCGGCCGCCGAGGTGGGCTACGTGCCCAACGCGATCGCCAGGTCGTTGCAGTCCCAGCGCACCGGCCTGATCGCGCTCGCGGTGGAGGACATCGGCAACCCGGTCTACGTGGAGATGATGCGGGCCATCGAGGCGGTGGTCGCGTCCTCCGGGCGGCAGCTGCTGGTGCACGCCACCGGCGGGCGGATCGACAACGAGACCGCTCTGCTGCGACGACTGGCCAACCGCTACGTGGACGGAATGATCGTCTCACCGATCCGGGTCACCAACGACCACCTCACCGCGCTGGTGGACAGTCCGGTGCCGGTGGTGGTCGTCGGCCAGCTCGACGCGGACGCTCCGATCGACAATGTGCGTACCGACTCCCGGCACGGTGTGGCGCTGGCAGTGGACCATCTCGTCGCCACCGGTCGACGGCGGATCGGATTCGTCAACGGCCCGCTCGACACCGTCCCGGGCGCCGCCCGCGACGCCGGATTCCGGGCCGCCCTGGCCCGACACGGCATCGGGCTCGACGACGAGCTGATCGAGGTCGGCGACTTCCAGTACGCGGCCGGCCGCGCCGCCACCGAGCGACTGCTCGCCCGCGCCGACCCGGACGCCCTGGTCTGCGCCAACGACCTCATCGCGGTCGGCGCACTGCACGCCCTGCTGGTCGCCGGTCGTCGGGTGCCACAGGACGTCGCCCTGGTCGGCATGGACGACACCGAGCTGGCCCGGATGATGTTTCCCCAGCTCTCCAGCGTCTCGCTCGGCTCGGCCGAGCGTGGTCGCCGAGCCGCCGAACTGCTCCTGCAACGCATTGCCGACGCCACTTTGCCGCCACGGCGCGAGCAGGTGCCGCCAAGTCTCGTCGTTCGCGCGTCCAGCGCCGCGACTCTGCCGGGCCCTCGACCTGCCACCGGCCCGGCAGGCCCACCGACCACCCACCCGTCCAGCGAAGGGGTGACCGCATGACCACCCTGGCCGAGCGACCGGACGTCGAGCGGGCCGAGCCGGCCCGCCGGCCGAACCGGTTCCGCTCCGACCGCACCACCATCTACCTCCTGTTGCTGCCGTCGCTGCTGCCGATCCTGGTGCTGTCGGTGTTCCCGCTGTTGCGCGGCATCTACCTCGGCTTCACCGACGCCCGCGCCGGTCGCAACGTCGAGGTCAGCTTCACCGGCCTGGCCAACTACCGCGACCTCCTCGGCGACGAGCTGTTCTGGAACTCGTTCAAGATCGGCCTGCTCTGGGCGGTCGGGGTGACGGTGTTGCAGTTCCTGCTCGCCCTCGGGCTGGCGCTGCTGCTCAACCAGCAACTGCGGTTCCGAGGTGTGGCGCGGGTGCTGGCCGTCGTGCCGTGGGCGATGCCGCCCGTCGTGGTCGGCATCCTGTGGAAGCTCGTCTACCACCCCGACGCCGGCCTGATCAACGAGTTCTTCCACCGCATCGGCGCCGACGGACTGCGGACGAACTGGCTGGGCGACTTCAGCACCGCCCTGCCCGCGGTGATCATCGTCGGAGTCTGGGCGGGCATGCCGCAGACCACAGTCGTCCTGCTCGCCGGCCTGCAGGGCGTGGGTCGCGAGCTGCACGAGGCGGCGGCGGTGGACGGAGCCAGCACCTGGCACCGGTTCCGGCACGTCACGTTGCCCGCGCTGGCGCCGGTGATCGTGGCGATCACCTCGCTGGACTTCATCTGGAACTTCAACTCGTTCGGCCTGGTCTACGTGCTCACCGCCGGTGGACCGGGCGGCAAGACGATGCTGCCGATGCTGTTCGCGTACGAGGAGGCGTTCCGCTACGGCAACTACGGCTACGCGGCGGCGCTCGGCAACGTCATGGTCGTGATCATCATCGCGTTGCTCGCTGTCTATCTCCGTCGCCGGCTCAGGGAGGCGAACTGACATGTTCGGAAAACCGAGCCGCACGAGCCGGACGCTGCAGTACCTGGCGCTCGCCGGCTACCTGATCTTCCTCGGGTTCCCGCTGGTCTGGCTGCTCTCCACGGCGTTCAAACCGCCGCGCGAACTGGTACGCCTGCACCCGACGTTGATCCCCGACAACCCGACAGTGCAGAACTTCGTGCAGGCGTTCACCGAGCAGGAGCTGGGCCGGGCGGTGCTCAACAGCCTCCAGGTCTCCCTCGCCTCGGCGGTGCTGACCGTGCTGGTCGCCATGCCGGCGTCGTACGCCCTCGCCCGGTTCCGCTCCAAGCTCGGCACCGCCGCGCTGGGCTGGGTGCTGCTGTCCCAGCTCTTCCCGTTCGTGCTGCTGATCATCCCGATCTTCCTGGTGCTGCGGCAGGTCGGCCTGGCCAACACGCACGCCGGGCTGGTGCTGATCTACGTGGTCTGGGCGCTGCCGTTCGCGCTGTGGATGCTGCAGGGCTTCGTCCGCAACATTCCGAGGGAGCTGGAGGAGGCCGCCTCGGTCGACGGCGCGACCCGAGTGCAGGTGCTGCGACGGGTGGTCTTCCCGCTGCTCGCTCCGGGCCTGGTCGCGACAGCGCTGTTCTCGTTCATCTCGGCCTGGAACGAATTCTTCTTCGCACTGGTGCTGATCAAGACCCCGGAGCTGGCCACCCTGCCGGTGGCGCTGGCCCGGTTCGTCGGCATCGAGGGCACCGCCCGCCTGGGACCCCTGGCCGCCGGTTCACTGCTGGCCACGCTGCCCAGCCTGATCTTCTTCGCGTTCATGCAGCGCCGGCTCTCGTCCGGGTCGCTCGCGGGCGCGGTCAAGGGCTGAACCGTCCCCCCAACCACCACCACCAAGGAGGTAATCCCCCATGCTCCGTACCCGATTCCGTCGACTCGCGGCGGCCGCCGCGGTCACGGTCATCGGCCTCGGCGCGCTCACCGCGTGCGGTGCCGGCGGCGACGACGAGGCCACCTCCGGCCCGGCCAAGCTGCGTTTCCTCAGCCTCGCCTGGCAGAAGGAGTCTCTGCAGGTCAACAAGGATCTGGTCGCCAAGTGGAACGCCGAGCATCCGGACATCCAGGTCGAGTACGTCCAGGGTGACTGGAACTCGGTGCACGACCAACTGCTCACCTCGTTCGAGGGCGGCGACGCGCCGGACATCGTGCACTACGAGGCGTCCTCGATCGGCGAGTTCAGCAAGCAGGGCTACCTGGCCGACCTCTCCGACCTGGTCTCGGACGACCTGAAGGGGCAGATCGACAAGGGCATCTGGGACACCGCTACCGTCGACGGCAAGGTCACCGGTGTGCCGTTCCTGCTGGAGTCGCAGGTCGTCATCGCCAACAAGAAGCTGCTCGACGCCGCCGGTGTCGCGGTCCCGCCGGCCGACGGCGGCTGGACCTGGGACGAGTTTCAGGCCAACGCGCAGAAGCTCACCAAGCCCGGCCAGTACGGCGCGGCCTGGGCGCTGAAGTCGCCGACCAACCGGGTGCTGAACCTCGCGCTCAACTACGACGGCACGTTCTTCTACGGCGACGGTGGCCGCACCGAGGTGAAGGTCGGCGACGCCGAGAAGGAGATCCCGAAGCGGATCCACGACATGCTCTACACCGCCAAGTCCGCCTCCCCGGAGGCACTCGGCATGAGCGGCGCGGACACCCTGCCCGGCTTCTTCGGCGGCAAGTACGCGATGCTGCCCGGCTCGGTGTCGCTGCGCCAGCAGATGGTCGAGCAGGCGCCGGCCGGCTTCGAGTGGGTCACAGTGCCCCCGATCAAGGGGCTCTCCACCAAGCAGGCCGCCAACCCGCAGACGCTGTCGATCTCCGAGGACAGCAAGCACAAGAAGCAGGCCGCGCAGTTCCTGGAGTACTTCCTGAACCCGACCAACATGGCCGCCCTGGCCAAGGGCGACTGGTTGGTGCCGACCGGCAAGCAGGCCAACGAGGAACTGGTCAAGCTCACCGCCGGCAAGCAGGGCTGGGACGTCGCCGCGGACAGCGCCACGGACCTGACCGTCGCCCCGTTCCAGCAGGCCGACGGCTACCCGGAGTGGAAGACCAAGTACGCCACCCCGGCCCTCCAGCAGTACTTCGCCAACAAGATCACCCTCGATCAGCTCGGCACGCAGCTGGTCGACGGTGGCAAGCAGGTTCTGAGGTAACGACATGTCACTCTTGCTCGACACATCGGTCGGTTGCCTGGTCGGCGCCGCGGTCGGAGACGCCCTGGGTGGCGCCACCGAGACGGCGCTGCCCGAGCAGATCCGCACCCGCTTCGGCGGCTGGGTCGAGGGCATCGTGCCCCCGTACCACGCCGACTGGGCCACCGCACGACCCCTCGCGCCGTACCACAAGGGCGACGGGCACATCACCGACGACACGTTGATGACCCACGCCCTGGTCCGCGCGTACGCGGCCAAACGGGACCACCTCGACGCGTACGACGTGGTGGAGCTGCTGGTTCCCGACCTGATCGAGCGGGTGGTGTACATCCCCGACCTGGAGCGCGACGGGGTGACCTTCCACCGGCTCGCGGCCGCCGAACGGTGGCTGGTCACCCGACTGCACCACGCCCACGCGGACCCGCGCGAGGCCGGGGTCGGCAACATCGTCAACTGTGGCGCGGCCATGTACATGGCTCCGGTCGGCATCGTCAACGCGGGCGACCCGGCCGGGGCGTACGCCGAGGCGGTGGAGATCGCCGGCGCGCACCAGCACAGCTACGGGCGGGAGGCCGCCGCCGTGTTCGCGGCCTCGGTCGCGGCGGCCGCGACCCCCGGCGCGGGCGTCGAGGACGTCGTGGCGGCGGCGCTGGACCTGGCCCGCGACGGCACCCGCGCGGCCATCGACGCGGTGGTCAAGGAGGCCCGAGGCCACCACGACTGGAAGCAGGCCATCCCGGCGCTGCGGGCCGCGGTCGCCCCCTACGACACTGTGGGGGAGGAGTACCGCAGCCCCGGCCTCGGCGCGCGGCGGCCCAGTCGCCTGCACGCCATCGAGGAGCTGCCGGTGGCTCTCGGCATGCTCGTGGTGGCCGGCGGCGACTTCCGGGCCGCGGTGCTCGGCTCGGTCAACTACGGCCGGGACGCGGACTCCACAGCCACCATGGCCGCCGCCATCGCCGGGGCGCTCGGTGGCGCCGACGCGGTGCCGGCGGAGTGGTCCGACGTGGTCGCCACCGCCTCCAGGACCGACCTGGTGGAGCCGGCCCGGGTCCTGGCCGCGGTGGCCGGCGAGGTCTTCGAACGCGACCAGGCCCGGTTCGCCCGCCGGGCGGAGCGGTTCGCCGGGCTGGCCGTCGGTGCC
Source organism: Micromonospora sp. NBC_00821 (assembly GCF_036347035.1). Taxonomy (NCBI): domain Bacteria; kingdom Bacillati; phylum Actinomycetota; class Actinomycetes; order Micromonosporales; family Micromonosporaceae; genus Micromonospora; species Micromonospora sp. NBC_00821. The sequence continues at coordinate 4,406,466 of NZ_CP108880.1, read as the reverse complement.
ACCCGGGGGGTTGGGGGCGAGACCCGGTGAGGATCACCTGGGTTCAGCCCGAGGACCTCCTGCCGCACGAGCTGGCGGCCAGCCGGGACGAGGGGCGCGACGTCGCCGCGATCGCCGAGCGGTGGACGGCGGCCGGCGGGGACCTGACCCCACCGGTCAGTGGGGCGTCGGCGACCCCGGCGTCGCCGCAACTGCGGGCCCTCGCCACGGAGCTGCTGGACGCCGCCGACGCGGTGCCCGCCGTCGACACCGCCGACGAGGCCGACGACCTGGCCACGCTGCGCGCCGGTTGGCCGACCAGCTGGTCGCTGCCGACCGAGGCGGCGTACGACAGGCTGCACGGCGGGTGGCTCGGCCGGGCGGTCGGCTGCCTGCTCGGCAAGCCGGTGGAGAAGATTCCCCGCGAGGGCATCCGGGAGATCCTCATCGCGACCGACCGGTGGCCACTGCGCGACTGGTTCACCGCGAAGGGACTCCCGGTCGAGGTGGCCGCCCGCTGGCCGTGGAACCGGCGCAGCGCGCCGACCAGCCTCGCCGAGAACATCGACGGGATGCCCGAGGACGACGACCTGAACTACGCGTTGCTGGCGCTGCGCGTGCTGGAGACGCACGGTCGGGGCTTCACCAGCGCCGACGTGGCGCAGGCGTGGCTGGACTGGCTGCCCGGCGGGCGGGTCTTCACCGCCGAGCGGGTGGCGTATCGCAACCTGCTGCTCGGGTACCCGCCGCCGCAGAGCGCCCGCCGGCACAACCCGTTCCGGGAGTGGATCGGCGCGCAGATCCGCACCGACGTGTACGGCTGGGTCAACCCCGGCCGGCCGGACCGCGCGGCCGAGCTGGCGGTGCGGGACGCGACGGTCAGCCACGTCCGAGGTGGGGTGCACGGCGCGCTCTGGGCGGCGGCGCTGGCCGCCGCCGCGCCGGTGGCCGACACAGTGGACGAGGTGTTGGACGCCGCCGAGGCGGTGCTGCCGCCGGGTAGCCGGTTCGCCGCCACCGTCCGGGAGGCACGTGCGCTCGGCGCGGGCACCGACGACTGGGAACGCGTGGTCGACGAGCTGTACGCACGACACGGCCACCTGCACTGGGTGCATGTCCGCAACAACGCCGCGCTGGTGGCCGCCGCCCTGGCGTACGGGCGGGGGGACCTGGAACGGTCGATCACCGCTGTGGTCAGCGGCGGCTGGGACACCGACTCGACCGGCGCGACAGTCGGCGCGGTGACCGGAGCGCTCACCGGCGCGTCCGGGCTGCCGCCGCGTTGGGTCGCCCCGCTGCACAACCGGCTGGCCAGCAGCATTGGCGGCTTCGACGGGATCGGCTTCGACGAGCTGGCCGAGCGGACCCTCGCCCTGGCGCAGCCGCCGACGGAAGGGAGCGTGGCATGAGCGCGCGGGTGGCGGTGGTGGGCAGCAGCAACCTGGACCTGGTGGTCACGGCGTCGCGGCTGCCCCGCCCTGGTGAGACGGTGCTCGGCGAGAACTTCCGGACCGTACCCGGCGGCAAGGGCGCCAACCAGGCCGTCGCCGCCGCCCGGGCCGGTGCGGCCTGCGACTTCGTGGGAGCGGTCGGCGACGACGAGTTCGGTACCCGGATGCGGGCGAGTCTCGTCGACGCGGGAGTGGACGTCAGTGGCCTGCGGACCGCCGCCGGCCCCTCCGGTGTCGCGTTGATCGCCGTCGACCGGGACGCGGAGAACTTCATTCTGGTCGCGCCCGGCGCCAACGGCACGCTGACCGAGCTGGACGCTGACGACCGGGCGACGATCGCGGCTGCCGACGTGTTGCTCCTGCAACTGGAGGTGCCGCTGACCGCGGTGCTCCAGGCGGCGCACTGGGCCCGGGCCGACGGCACCACAGTGGTGCTGAACGCCGCACCCGCAGCCGCGCTGCCCAGCGCACTGCTCGATCTCGTCGACGTGCTGGTGGTCAACGAGCACGAGGCGGCTGTCGTCGCCGAGGTCGCCTCCGACGACCCACCGGTGCTGCTCGACGCCCTGCTGAAGCTGGTGCCCCGGGTGGTGCTCACCCTCGGCGCGCGCGGGGCCGCGTACGCCGATCGACACGGCCTGCGTCTCGCGGTCCCGGCGCCCCAGATCGACGCGGTGGACACCACCGCCGCCGGTGACGCGTTCACCGGCGCGCTCGCCGTGGGCTGGGCCGAACGCGGCGGCGCCAGCAGCGAGGACACCGTCACCGCCAGCCTGCGCTGGGCCTGTGCCGCCGGCGCGGCCTGCGCCCAGCGGCCCGGAGCGTCCACCGCTCTGCCCGACCGGCCGGCCATCGACGCCCTCTACGACGCGACCTACCGAGGTGCACAGTGAGCTTCAACCCGTACGTCCCGCGCCCGATCGACCGGCCGACCGAGGTGCCGTTGGGCGGGCACGCCGACCTGAGCACCCTGGACGAGGCGAAGATCTTCGCCGCCCCGACCGACAGGGCCGACTGGCCGGCCTGGCGGGAGCAGATCGTCCGGTGGCGCGTCGACGCCCGGCACCGGATCGGCTACGGCGGCGAGCACTACGACGAAATCGCCGGTGACTGCTTCAGCATCTGCCTGGCCTGGCTCTGGGACGAGACGCTCTACGACCACGAACGCGGCGTCTTCACCGTCGACGAGTTCCTCGACGCGGCCGGGCGGGACTTCGGCGGCTTCGACGGGGTGGTGCTCTGGCACGCGTACCCGGTGATCGGCCTCGACGACCGCAACCAGTTCGACTGGTACCGGGACGTACCGGAGCTGCCCGAGGTGGTGCGCGCGTTCCAGCAACGTGGGGTGAAGGTCTTCGTCGACTACAACCCGTGGGACACCGGCACCCGGCGCGAGCCGGGCAGCGACGCCGAGGAGGTCGCCACGCTGGCCGGCAAGCTCGGCGTCGACGGGGTCTTCCTGGACACCCTCAAGGAGGGTGCCGGGGAGCTGCGCGCCGCGCTGGACGCGGTGCGCCCCGGCATGGTCCTGGAGGGCGAGAGTCGGGTGCCGCTGGCCCGCATCGCCGACCACGCGATGTCCTGGGCGCAGTGGTTCGCCGACTCCGAGGTGCCCGGCGTGCTGCGGGCGAAGTGGTTCGAGCGACGGCACGTGCTGCACCACACCCGGCGCTGGCACCGCGACCACCTCGACGAGCTGCACTCCGCCTGGCTCAACGGTGTCGGCGTGCTGGTCTGGGAGAGCGTCTTCGGCGTCTGGGTCGGCTGGAACGAGCGGGACCGCGCGGTGCTGCGGGCGATGCGCCGGGTGCAGGCCAGCCACGCGGCGTGGTTGCGCGCCGAGGACTGGGTGCCGCTCGCCGACCATCCCGGCGACGGCCAGGTGTACGCGTCCCGCTGGACGCACGACGACGAGCCGCTGTGGACGGTGGTGAACCGGGGCGCGGACCACGACGGCCCGTGGCTGGTCACCGACCCGAGCGTCGGCCGGCACTTCGTCGACCTGGTCACCGGTGCCGAGTTGACAGTCACCGAGACCGCCGACGGTCGACTGGCGGTGGGCGGCTCGCTCCCGGCCGGCGCGATCGCGGCCGTGGCGCGCGGACTCGCCTCCGCGCACCGGCACGAGCCGCCGACCGGCGACCCGTCCTTCCCGGCCCGTGCGGCGGTGCGCGTCCGTACGCCGTGGACGCCGCTAGCGCAGGTGCCGCCGGGCCTGGTCGCCGTCGAGGGCGGCCGGCACGAGCTGGTCGTCCGGCACCGGGTACGGGAGACCGGGCTGTACGGCGAGGCGCCCTACGTCGACGAGTGGAAGCCCCTGCCGCCTCGGCTGCACCACACCGGGACGCTGCGCCGCAGTGTGCGGCTCGGCCGGTTCGCCATCGCCGTGCACGAGGTCACCCACGGCGAGTACGCCGAGTTCCTGCGCGCCACCGGCTACGTTCCGGTGCGCCCGGAGCGGTTCACCGCCGGCTCCGGCCCGGCCAACGCCCCGGTGACCGGGGTCGAGTTGGCCGACGCGCGGGCGTACGCGACCTGGGCCGGGCTGCGCCTGCCCACCGAGGACGAGTGGCAGGTCGCCGCCGAGGCGGGACTGCTCGTACGGCGGGAACCGCTGGTGTGGAACCTGACCGAGAGCGAGCACTCCGACGGCCGTACCCGCTTCGCCATCCTCAAGGGTGGCGCCCAGTACCGGGCGGAGGGCTCCGACTGGTACCTCGACGGAGGCCCGCAACCGGCGGACGTGTCGGTGAAGCTGCTGCTCACCGGCGCCGGTCTCGCCCGCTCCGAACAGGTCGGCTTCCGCTGTGCGGCCGACCTGCCGGAGGTGACCCGGTGACCGCGCCACTGCACGGCGTCACTGTCGTCGACCTGGCCACCCTCTTCGCCGGGCCGCTCGCGGCGGCGTTCCTCGGTGACTTCGGCGCCGACGTGATCAAGGTGGAGCATCCGGCCAAGCCCGACCCGTCGCGGGGGCACGGCCCGGCCCGCGACGGTGTCGGGCTCTGGTGGAAGGTGCTCGGCCGCAACAAGCGCACCGTCACCCTCAACCTCTCCGACCCGGACGGCGCGGAACTGCTGCGCCGGCTGCTCGCCGACGCCGACGTGCTGGTGGAGAACTTCCGCCCCGGAACCCTGGAGCGGTGGGGGCTCGGCCCGGCCGAGCTGCACGCCGTCAACCCCCGGCTGGTGATCACCCGGATCAGTGGGTTCGGGCAGGTCGGCCCGTACGCCCGCCGGCCCGGCTTCGGCACCCTCGCCGAGGCGATGAGCGGTTTCGCGGCGGCCACCGGGGAACCGGAGGGGCCGCCCACGCTGCCCCCGTTCGGGCTGGCCGACTCGGTGAGCGCGCTCGCCGCCGCGTACGCGGTGATGCTCGCCCTGCGGGCCCGCGACGTCACCGGCGCCGGGCAGGTGGTCGACCTCGCCATCATCGAACCGATCATGGCGATGCTCGGGCCGCAGATCACCTGGTACGACCAGCTCGGCTACGTCCAGCCCCGGCTGGGCAACCGGTCCAACAACAACGCCCCGCGCAACACCTACCGCTGTGCCGACGGGCGCTGGGTGGCGGTCTCCACCAGCGCGCAGAGCATCGCCGAACGGGTGCTGCGGCTGGTCGGCCGCGGCGAGCTGATCGACGAGCCGTGGTTCGCCACCGGCAGCGGCCGGGCCGCCCACGCCGACGAGTTGGACGCGGCGGTGAGCGCCTGGGTGGCGCAACGGGACCGCGACGAGGTGGTGGCCGCGTTCGAGGAGGCCCAGGCCGCCGTCGCTCCCGTCTACGACGTGCGCGACATCCTCGCCGACCCGCAGTACGCCGCGCTGGGCACCGTGCGCACAGTGCCGGACGAGGAGTTGGGCGAGGTACGCATGCAGAACGTGCCGTTCCGCCTCGCCGAGACGCCCGGCGAGATCCGGCACGCCGGTCGGCGGCACGGCCAGGACACCGACGCGGTCTTCGCCGCGCTCGGCCTGAGCGCCGAGGAGCTGGCCGCGCTGCGCGAGCGGGGGGTGCTCTGATGCTGTTGAGCTGGCTCTACGTGCCCGGCGACCGCCCGGACCGGTTCGCCAAGGCGGTCGCCTCGGGTGCCGACGCGGTCATCCTCGACCTGGAGGACGCCGTTGTCGCCGGGCGCAAGGCGTACGCCCGGGACGCGGTCGCCGAGTTTCTCACCGAGGCGCACCAGGTGCCCGTGCAGGTCCGGGTCAACGAGCTGACCGGCCCGGACCTCGATGCCGACCTGGCGGCGGTGGCCGGCCGGCCCGGGTTGGCCGGGCTGCGGCTGCCGAAGGTCGAGTCGGCCGCGACACTGGCGGCCCTCGCCGAGCGGGTCGACGTGCCAGTGCACCCGCTGATCGAGTCGGCGGCCGGGTTGGAGGCCGCGTACCCGATCGCCGCTGCCCACCCGGCGGTGGCCTCGATCGGGCTCGGTGAGGCCGACCTGCGCTCGGATCTGGGGGTAAGCGACGACGACGGTCTGCTCTGGGCGCGCGGCCGGGTGGTGGTCGCGGCCCGCGCGGCCGGTCTGGCCCCGCCGGCCATGTCGGTGTACGCCGACGTCGTCGACCTCGCCGGTCTGGCCGCCTCCTGCGCGGCGGGCCGACGGCTCGGCTTCCTCGGCCGTGCGGCGATCCACCCGCGCCAGCTCCCGGTGATCGTCGACGCCTTCCGGCCGGCCGATCGGGAGGTGGCCCGCGCCGCGGAGCTGCTGGCCGCCGTGGCGGACGCGCACCAGCGGGATTCGGGGACCGTGGTCCTGCCCGACGGCCGGTTCGCCGATCGGGCGATGGTGGCCGCCGCCCGCCGTGTCGTGGACCTCGCCGCCCGCTACGCCGCCTGAGCCGTTCCGTCCGGTCGAGGCTGTACTGCTCGCGGCGGAGCCCGTCAGCGCTCGCGGCTGAGCGCGCGCTGCTGTCTGGCGTCGAGACGATCGAGCCGTTCGAGGTCGGCGGTGCCGGACCGGACCACTGCCGCCGCCAGCGCCACGGTCGCCGGCTGGACTCCGCTCTGCTGCTCAGCGGTGGCGATCCGGACCGACTGCGCGAGATGCGCCCGCAGGTGCCCGGCGAGCAGACGGTGAAACGGCTGCCCGCTGGCCGCCCGCAGCGCTGTCATCTCCTGCGCGGTGGCCATGCCCGGCATGTCGTGCCCCTCGTGCGGATTCGTCGTCGGGGCCGCGGCGTCGGCCAGTAACCGGCGGGCGCGGTCCAGGTCGGCGCGCCGGGTGGTCGCCACCTGGGTGGCCGTCTGCCGCCAGGCCGGGTCGGTGGTCCGCGCCGGCACCAGATCGAGGACGGGCAGCAGGCGTTCGGTCATCGCCACCGTCAGTTGCAGCCAGGCGATGTCGGTGGGGTTGAACGCCGTACCCGTCGGTGTCGGCGCTGTCGTCGCCGGTGGCGCGGTCACGGGCGGTGTGGCGGTGCTGGTCGCGTCCCGTGGTCCGCCGCCGCAGCCGGCGACGAGCAGCACCGCGACGAGCACCGTGGACGCCGTGGGCTGGCGCATCCGATCTCCCTTCCCAACCAGTGCGGCGGGCCCGGGTGACCGGACCCGCCGCCGTGGTGTGGAGCTGTCGCTCAGATCGGTCGGCCGTCGTGACCGCACTTGATCACGGGACGGATGCAGTCCTGGACCCGGCGGGCAAGCTCCGCCACCGGCCAGGCGTTGAAGAAGTCGCCGTGCATCGTGTAGCCCGGCCCGGAGGCCAGCCGGAACCGCGACGGGTCGCCGGTCACCGGGTACCGAAGCACCTGGCGCAACTTCGGCACATGCACCGGGTGGGTGCTCGGGCAGGCCTGGTTCACCGGGTACGCCAGGTGGCTCTTGTGGTCGGGCGAGTCGAGATCACGGCCGTTCCAGCACTGCGGGAAGTCCAGGTACGACTCCAGCATGGTGCCCGACGGGCAGTTGACGAAGTCCTTCGACGGCGGCACGTGCCCGGCGTGCAGGCAGGACCAGCGGGCGATGCTGTCGTTCGGCCCGGTGGCCTTCGCGTTGCCGGCGACGAGCCGCAGCCCCAGCGGAAACGGCTGGGTGTTCGCGACGACGTCGGCGCGTACGCCCTCGCCCAGGTAGTAGAACGTGGCGATCGCCGGTTCCACCGCGACGTTGTCCCGATACAGGGTCGGCACCCAGTACGACGAGACGTCCACCCGCGGGTTGCAGGTGGTGGGCGAGTTGACCAGGTCCGGGAGGGTGGTCCTGGCGTTCGTCACGGTGCTGCCGAAGAAGCTGTGCATGTGCGACGCCCCGGGCAGCCCGGGGAAGACGATCGGGTCGTCCGGCAGTCGGTGGCTGTAGGTGCAGTCGGCGGGGAACTCGGCCACCCGGATGGCGTTGGCGCCGAAGTCGGCGCCGGCTTGGCCGGGGGCGGCGTCGGCCCGGTTGGTGGTGGACACCAGGAACGTGCCGAGTAGCACCAGCAGGGCGCCGATAGCCGTGGCGACGCGCAGGCGGCGGGGGATGCCGGAGAGGGGTGCGGCCCTGTCCATCTCGTGACTCCTGTCGGGGGACGGGTCAGGGACAGCTCCGGCGCCGCCGCCGAAGGCATCGGAGTTGTGCCTGGCCAGACTTGGTGGTGGCCGGTTGGGCCGGTGCGAGAGAGCGCTCTCACTGCCCCCCAGCCTCACGCTGAAGTCGACAATTGTCAATACGTGCCGCAGATGGTGGAAAGACGACGAAGGGCCGGGCCCCGTGGTGGGGGTCCGGCCCTTCGGCGTTCGTGGTGATGGGGTCAGCTGGTGGCGTAGCCGCGGGTGGCGATCCAGTCGGCGAGGTGCTCGACGGTGACCTCGTAGGAGGCGGTGTTCGCATCGGCGGAGTCGGCGATCTTCACCACGTTCCCGCCGTCGCGATAACCCACGACGCTGATGTAGTGCCCGCCCTCGAAGGAGTGCACCCCGCCGTCGGTGTCGACGCTGGTGCCGGCGATGTTCGCGACCACGGCCCGGCCGTCGTCCACGGTGCGCACGACGTCGGCGCGCAGCCGGTCGGTCTGCTTGCCGTCAGCGTCGGGGCTGGAGATCTCCACGCTGTGGTAGGCGTCGTTCTTGCCGGTCTCCTTGTTCAGCACCGGGGTGATGTCGTTGATGGAGTTGGTGCCGGCCTCGGTGGTGCCCATCTCCTTGGCCATGGCGTCCACGCTGATCTCCTTGCCCTGCACGGACAGGGCATTACGCGTGGCGGCCGGGCCGCAGTAGTAGAAGTTCGGCTGGGCCTCGTAGCGCACACCGAGCTGACGCTCACCGGCGGGCTTACGGTCGGTCTGCGTCTGGGTGGCCGGCTTGGCGTCCGACGCGGCGTACGCGGCGGTCACCGGTCCGGCGATAGCCCCACCGGTGAACGCGAGGCCAGCGGCGGTCAGAGCGGTCTTACGGATCAGATCGGTACGCATGATGGCGTGCTCCTCTGCATCGGGGGTGTCCGCACGGCACTCAACGGGGGTCAGTGCGACAGTGCGGGGAAAGTTCCAGGGTCTGCCCGGTGACCCGCAACAGGGGGTCGGCGTCGGGACAGGGTGTAACCGTTCGCGGTGGCAGGTCATTTCGCGCACCCGCGGGGGTTGGCCAGTTGTGGTACTCGGCCGTGCGGGGGATGTAACCGAGGCGGCCTGGCGGGTGTTCCCGGCGGGGCCGGCGCGCCAATGACCCGGGCTGTTGCGGTGGTCTGCCAGGTATAACGACCCGGCCCGGCCGCCGATTCCGCCGCCGGGGTAGCCCCGACCACCCGACACCCGACATCAAACCGGACAAACCACACGCATTGCCACCAGGCGAACCCGATACGGAGGTCGCCGTGGCTTGATCCGCTCGGGTTCCTGAAAGTCGCGGTGTCCGGGAGCCGGGGATGCCCCGACGTCATGAAAGTCGAGTGGATCAAGCCACCGCGCGGCGGCCGGCGGCATCTGTGGGGCGGTACGCGCGGGGCTACGGCGGCGGGGTGGTCCCGACGTGCGGGTGGGGCAGCCCGCACATGTCGGACTGCCCCACCCGGGAGCACAGGGACGGGATCAGAACCCGAGGACGCTCCGCCCGCCGACAACCGGCAGTCGCAGTTCGCTGTCGTTCGGTGCGACCCGCAGCTCGGTGCCGCCCAACGGCAGCAGGGTGTACTCCTGGTCGCTGGAGAAGACGACCACGCCGATCCGGTGTCCCGCCGGGAAGATGTAGTCCTTCGGCTCCATGGTCCACCGGTAGTCGTACAGCTTGCCCTGCTTGACCGCCTCGGTGCGCGCGGCGCTCTTGCGGTTCTGCGGGTCCATCCACCCTCGCGTCACCACGGTCGGGGCGGCGGTCGACCCGGCCGGGCCGTAGTCGACCAGGTACGCGGTGAGGTTCGCGTCCGGCTTGTTGTCGATCGCCATCCGCAGTCGCATCTCCGGACGCCCGGAGATGCGCACGCTCTGCGTCAGCTCGGGGGAGCGGTAGGCGAGTCGGTTGGCGCTCGCCGTGTCCGGGTTGGACACCAGGGTGTCCGGGTGGATGGTCCGGCCCTCGTCGACGAAGCTCTGCTCGATCTTGGCCTTCGGCGGCTTGCCGGTGGTGAGCGCGCCGGGTGCGGTGCCGTCGGTGGCCGCGAAGCGCAGGCCGACCTCCCGCGCCGCCGGGTCGGGCCAGTTGGCGTACGTGGTGTAGGCGCGGTCCTCGCGCTGGAGCACCGCCGTCGGCTCGTCCATGATGCCGTTGCGCACGTTCCACAGCCAGAAGTCGAACCAACGGTTCTCGGTCTGCTTGTAGGTCCACGTCTGGCCGCTGGGCAGGGTCACCGAGGCGCTGCTGCCGGGACCGCCGTGGCCGCCCTGGTGCAGCCAGATCTTGCGGGGCACGTCGCGCTTGGCGAGTTGGTCCCACCAGCCGGCGAAGTGTTCGGTCTTCACGTTCCAGTCGTTGAGGCCGTGTACGACGAAGACGCTGGCCTTGACGTCGCGGGCGTCGAGGTAGTCGCGGTCGCGCCAGAACGTCGAGTAGTCGCCGGTGACCCGGTCCTGCTTCGCGGTGATCTCCGCGAGTTCGTCGGCGCACTGCCCCTCGGCGCGGGCCTGCCCGGCGGTGTACTGGGCCAGGATGTCGAGGTCCTCGCCCTGGAACGTCCCGGGCGCGACTACCAGACCGTTGGCCCGGTAGTAGTCGTACCAGCTGCTGATCGCGGAGACCGGCACGATGGTCTTGAGCCCCTTGACGCCAGTGGTGGCCACCTGGTTGGGCAGCGTCCCGTTGTAGGAGACACCGGTCATGCCGACGGCGCCGGTGGTCCAGCCGGCGGTGACCGCGGCGCCGTTCGCGTCGTACCCCTTGGCCCGGCCGTTGAGCCAGTCGATGACCGCCTTGGTGCCGAGCGTCTCGGCCTGGTCCCCGCTGGTCGGGCAGCCGTCCGAGTCGCCGGTGCCGACGCTCTGGCCGAGCACCACCGCGTACCCGCGGGGCACGTAGTAGTCGTCCAGCGAGCCGGGCAGGTTGGCCTTCGCCTGGGCGCGTTGTGCGCCGGCGTCGAGGGCGCGACGTCCGTCGCGGTCGTTCAGGCCGTTCTGCGGCAGGTCGTCGACCAGCACGCTCGGGTACGGCACGTCGCCCCAGGTGCCCTTGCGGTACGGGCTGTGCTCGAAGATGACAGGCACCTTGAAGCCCTGGGTGGCGGTCTCCCGGGGGCGGGAGATGTCGATCGCCACCCGGTCGGGCCGACCGTCGTGGTCGGTGTCCACGGTGGTCTGGACGAACACCCGCTCCTCGATCGCGTCGGCGAGCGAGAACACCGGTTGGGTCATGCCGTCACTGACCACGATGCCGGTGGGCGTGGTGGGAGTGGGCGGGGCGGCAGCTGCGGGTGGGGCTGCGCTGAGGGCCAGAGCGCCGGACACGCCGACGCTCAGGAGTGCCAGATGACGGGGTCGACGCATGCGCGTCTCCCTTCGGTTGGGCTGGTCGCCGGGGGTCGGCAGGGGCCAATCTCGAAGATCCATTCGTGGTCATGCTAGGTCCGCCGGGGCGTCCCGTCGATCCCCTCGCCTGTCCACCATGGTCGGTCAGCGGGGTCGGTCAGGGGGTCGGTGGCGTCACCGCGATGATCAGGTGGGCGCGCTGGTCGCTGGCGTTGCGGTAGAGATGCGCCAGGCGCGAGTCGAAGGTGACCGACTCGCCGGCGGTGAGGGTGTACGACTCACCGCCGATCTCGGCGACGACCTCGCCGGTGATGACGATCGCGCATTCGGTCGACGGGTGCGCCCACGGTTCGGCCGAGCTGGCGTCGCCGGGTGCGAGGTGGGCCTGGAGCACCTCCAGGTCGCCGCGGCCGGGGGTGAGTCGTTCGTAGGTGATCTGGCCGGGTGGCGCGGCCAGTCTGGTCCGGGCGCCGACGCGGCTGACGTGCACGGGTGGCGCCTCGGGCTCGGAGAACAGCTCCGCGATCGAGGTGTCGAAGACCTGGGCGAGCTTCCGCAGGGTGGAGAGGCTGGGGTCGGTCGCGCCGTTCTCGATCTGACTGAGCAGGGCGGGGGACACGTCGGCGGCTGTGGCGAGCTGACGCAGCGTGAGGGAGTGCTGCTGACGCAGATCGCGGAGTCGGTCACCGAGCATGTGTCCTCGTTCCAAATACAGTGTGGCTGAATCTTGATTGACCAAACTATACGGCCATGTTTAGGATCACTAAACATCAGGCGGCGATGTTCAGCTCAAGTGAACAAGCCGCATCGAGGCGCGAACCGGACGCCTGCCGCCCGGTCTACATCCAACCCCGAGACGACGCCCCCGAGAAGCCCGCGACGCCGTCATCCCATCGGCCCGGCCGATGCGTGGTGTCGCCCGCCGGACGTCGACGCCCCGCGGATCCCGCACGGCGGGCCGCGCGATACGAAGGTAGGAACAGCATGTCGGTGTCTCCCCGCCGGCTCCTCGCCGGAGCGTCCGCTCTGGCGACGCTGGCCGTCCTCTCCGTCAGCGCCTGCAGCGCCGGCGGCAGTGGTGGAAACGCGAACGGTACGGCGAAGACCCTCACCGTGAACACCTCGTTCGTGCTCAAGACCCTCGACCCCGGCCGGGTCTACGAGGCAACCGGTCTGACCGCCGTGCACGCCCTCTACGACACCCTGCTCACCTTCAAGGGTTCGGACGTGAGTAAGCCGGTCCCCGCGCTGGCCGAGTCGTACCAGGCGTCGCCGGACGCCACGACGTTCACCTTCAAGCTGCGGCAGGGCGTGACGTTCGCCGACGGCAGCCCGCTCACCGCCGACGACGTCGTCTTCTCGCTCAACCGGTTGAAGAACATCAAGGGCAGCCCCGCGGTCACCGTCAGCGGCCTGACCGTGACCAAGACCGACGACAGCACAGTCGTGGTCGCCTCGGCCACCCCCGACCCGAACATTCCGGTGGTGCTGTCGATGCCGTCGACAGCGGTGATCAATTCCAAGGTCGCCAAGGAGCACGGCGCCCGCGACGGTGCCGACGCCGCCCAGGGCGACACCGCGCAGCAGTACCTGGACACCAACTCCGTCGGCAGCGGCCCGTACGTGCTGAAGTCCTACGACCCCTCGTCGCAGGTGGTGTTGGAGGCCAACCCGAAGTACTGGGGCACGAAGCCGCAGTTCTCCCGGGTGGTGCTGCGCAACATGGATGTGCAGACCCAGAAGCTGACCATGCAGCGCGCCGAGGCCGCCGAGATCTCCCTGGACATCTCCGGCAAGCTCCTCGACGGACTGCCGGGCACCCTGCAGACCTCCGGAGTGCAGGACACCGTCTACTTCCTCTTCCTCAACGCCGACCCGGGCGTCTCGGCGGTCACCTCGAACCCGAAGTTCAACCAGGCCCTGCGCGCCGCGATCGACTACCAGGGCATCGCCGCCCTGTACGGCAAGGGCGCCGCCCCCGGCGCCGGGCTGGTCGCGCCCGCCTTCCCGGGCGCGCTGCCAACCGGCGAGGAGTCCAAGCGGGACGTGGCAAAGGCCAAGGCGCTGCTCACCGAGGCCGGCCTGACCAACCCGACCGTGAAGTTCACCTACCCGGCCATCACCTACAAGGGTGTGGACCTCGGCACTGTGGCCACCAAGGTGCAGGGCGACGCCGCCGAGGCCGGCATCAAGCTGGAACTCAACCCGCAGCCGCTGACCACGTTCCTCGACGAGATGCGCGGCGGGAAGTCACCCCTCGGATTCACCCCGCAGAGCCTGAACTACCCGGTCGCCGACTCACTGATCAACAACATGGCACCGGGCCAGGCGACCGCGCTGCGTTCCGGCTGGACGGTCGAGCGGGCCGACCCGGCAGTGGTGGCCGCCGGCAAGAAGGTCACCGCGACCCTCGACCTGGCCGGCCGGGCCACCGCCATGCAGGAGTGGCAGCGGCTGATGAACGCGTCCTCGCCGTACCTCGTGTTGGCCAGCAACTCCTCCACCGTCGTGGCGACCACTGACCTGACCGGGGCGGACTACACCGCCGCCGGTTGGCAGGTGGACGTCGCCGCGGTCGGCCGCAAGTAGTCCCGACGACATGACGACAGTCCACGACGGTGAGCCGGGCGCGGTCGCCACGACCGCGTCCCGGCCCCGGGGTGCCCACCCGCTGCTGACCTTCCTGGCCAAGCGGGTGGCGGTCACCGCCGGCCTGCTGCTCGGCGTCACAGTGGTGACGTTCGGTCTGGTCAACGTGGTCCCCGGTGACCCGGTCACCGCCAACCTCTCCGACCAGGCGCTCAACGACCCCGCCGCGGTGGCCGCCTTCCGCGAGAAGTGGGGCCTGGACCAGCCGCTCTGGGCCCAGTACCTGCACTACCTGGGCAACCTGCTGCACGGCGACCTCGGCCACTCCCAGCAGACCGGGCGGGCCGTCCTGGACGACCTGCTGCACTACGTGCCGGCGACCCTGGAACTGGCTCTGCCGAGCATGGTGCTGGCGCTGCTCATCGGCACCGGTGTCGGCATGCTCGCGGCGGTCCGCAACGGCCGGTTCACCGACCAACTGGTCCGGGTCGGCGCCCTGCTCGGGCTGTCAACCCCGCCGTTCTGGCTGTCCCTGGTGGTGCTCTACGTCTTCTTCTACCAGCTCGGCCTGGCCCCCAGCGGCGGACGACTCTCCACGGACTTCAGCCCGCCGCCCACCGTCACCGGCATGTACACCGTCGACGGGGCGCTCGCCGGGCAGTGGGACGTCGCCTGGGACGCCGCCCAGCACCTGTCCCTACCGGTGCTCGTGCTGACCTCGCTGACGGTGGCGATGCTGGTCCGCTTCGTCCGCTCGGCGATGCTCGAGGTGCTCCAGCAGGACTACATCCGGGCCGCGTACGCCAAGGGTCTGCCGACCCGGGTGGTGCTGCGCCGGCACCTGCTGCGCGCCGGCCTCGTCCCGGTGGTCACCGTCTCCGGCCTGGCGTTCGCCTCGCTGCTCTCCGGGACGGTGCTGGTCGAGAGCATCTTCGGCTGGCCCGGCGTCGGCCAGTACGCGTACCGCAGCGCCACGGCGCTGGACCTGCCCGCGATCCTCGGCGTCAGCCTCTTCGTGGCACTGGTCTACACGCTGGTCAACCTGACCGTCGACCTGCTGTACGGGCTCATCGATCCGAGGATCCGGTTGTCATGACGACACGTGCAGACCCGAAGGCGGAGCAGGCCCTGGGCCGACGCCGCTGGCTCGGCCGACTGCGTGGCGGCTCGACCAGCCGACCGGTCTGGCGTCAGCCGGTCACAGTGGTGGCGTTGACCATCCTCGGTGGGTGGTTGCTGCTGGCGTTGCTCGCCGACGTCGTCGCACCGTACGACCCGCTGGCGCAGAGCGCCGACACGTACGCGTCGCCCTCCGGGGCGCACTGGTTCGGCACCGACTCGCTCGGCCGCGACATCCTCAGCCGGGTCGTCCACGGCGCCCGCCTGTCCATTCCGCTGGCCCTGGCGATCGTTTTCCTTGCCCTGCTTGTCGGCGGGCTGCTCGGGCTGGTCGCCGGATACGTCGGCCGGTTCGTCGACGAGGCGCTGATGCGCCTGACCGACCTGGTGTTCGCGTTCCCGCAGATCATCCTGGCCATGGCGGTGACGGCGGCATTCGGCCCGAACACCCGCAACGCCGTGCTGGCCCTTGTCATCGTCTCCTGGCCGGTCTACGCCCGGGTGATCCGCAGCGCCGTGCTGAGCATGCGCGGCGACGACTACCTCAACGCCGCCCGCCTGCTCGGCGTCGGGCCGATCCGGGCGTTGCGCCGCGACGTGCTGCCCAACAGCATCGGCCCGGCGATCGTGCTGGCCACCCTGGAGCTGGGCAACGCGGTGCTGCTGCTCGCGGCCCTGTCGTTCCTCGGCCTGGGCCCGCGCCCGCCGGCCGCCGAGTGGGGCTCGATGGTGGCCCTCGGCGCGCAGGACCTGTCGATGTGGTGGGTCAGCGTGTTCCCCGGCCTCGCCATCCTCACCGTGGTGATGGCCTTCAACGTGCTCGGCGACGCGCTGCGCGACCGGCTCGACCCCCGCTACACGAAGGGACGCTGAGGTGGCACCGCTGCTCGACGTCGACTCCCTGGCCGTCACTCTGCCCTCACCGCGTGGCCCGCTGCCGATCCTGCACGACGTGTCGTTGACAGTCGACGAGGGGGAACTGGTCGGCATCGCGGGGGAGAGCGGCTGCGGCAAGAGCCTCACCGCGCAGACCCTGCTCGGGCTGCTGCCCCCGGGGGCTGCGGTCACCGGCTCGGCCCGGTACGCCGGCACCGAACTGCTGAACCTGGACGCCCGGGGCTGGCAGCGGGTCCGTGGCGCCGGCATCGCCATGGTCTTCCAGGATCCGAGCGCGGCCCTGCACCCGATGCTCACGGTCGGGCGGCAGCTCACCGAGCACATGCGGGTGCACCTGCGGATGGACCGTCGAGCTGCCGGCCGCCGCGCGGTGGAGCTGCTCGATCAGGTTCGCATCCCGGACCCGGAGCGGGCGCTGCGCGCGTACCCGCACCAGTTCTCCGGCGGAATGCGGCAGCGGGTGGCCATCGCCATCGCGCTGGCCGCCCGGCCCCGACTGCTGATCGCCGACGAACCGACTACCGCCCTCGACGTCACGGTGCAGGCCGGCATCCTCGCCCTGCTGGAACGGCTGCGCGCCGAGACCGGGCTGGCCGTCGCGTTCATCACCCACGACCTCGGGGTGCTCAGCGCCCTCACCACCCGTGGCTACATCTTCTACGCCGGACGGGTCGTCGAGACCGGCCCGACGGGCAGCCTGCTCACCGCCCCCACCCACCCGTACACGGCCGCGTTGCTCGGCGCCCGACCGCACGGCACCCAGACCGGCGGGACGTTGCGGCCCATCCCGGGCGCACCGCCGGCACCCGGAGAGGCGCCGCCGGGCTGCCCGTTCCAACCCCGCTGCGAGTACGCCGAACCGTCCTGCGGCGAGGCCCCGCCCCCGCTCACCCCCGCCGGAGCCGACCGATCGGTGGCCTGCGTGGTCCGTCCGCACCTGGAGGTGGCCGCGTGAACACCACAGCGCCCGCGCGACTGTCCTTCACCGACGTGGAGGTCGAGTACCGATCCCGAGGGCGTGGCCGGGTGCGGGCCGTCGCCGGGGTCAGCCTGGAGGTGTCGCCCGGCCAGATCGTCGGGCTGGTCGGCGAGTCCGGCTGCGGCAAGTCCACACTGGCCCGCGTCGCGGTCGGGCTGAGCGCACCGAGCGCCGGCACCGTCGAGTACGCCGGCCGACCGGTCACCCCGCTGGGCTGGCGGCCCCGCTCCGGCGCCGAGGTCGGCCTCCAGATGGTCTTCCAGAACCCGTACGCCTCGCTGAACCCCCGGCGCACCATCGGCTCCCAACTCCTCGACGGCGTGCCGGCTGCGGTCACCGGGTCGGCCCGCCGAGCCCGGGTGCACGAGCTGCTCGAACGGGTGGCCATGCCGACCAGTGCCGCCCAGCGGTATCCGCACCAGTTCTCCGGCGGCCAGCGGCAGCGGCTGGCGATCGCTCGCGCGCTCGCCCCGGAACCCCGGATGATCATCGCGGACGAGCCGGTCACCGCGCTGGACGCCTCGTCCCAGGCCCAGGTGGTCAACCTGCTCGTCGGGCTGGTCCGCGACCTCGACATGGGCATGCTCTTCATCTCCCACGACCTGGCGCTGGTGCACGAGATCGCCGACGTGACCGCCGTGATGTACCTGGGCCGGATCGTCGAGGCAGCACCCACCCGCGAGCTGTGGCGCGAGCCCCGACACCCGTACACCCGGGCGTTGATCGACGCGGTGCCGCAGATCGGGACCACCCCGCGCCTGCCCGCCATCCTCGCCGGGGAGGTGCCCGACCCGGCCAACGCGCCCACCGGGTGCCGTTTCCGGCCACGCTGCCCGCACGCGTTCGCGCCCTGCGGGGAGCAGCCACCCACAGTCGACCTGGGCGGCCGCAGCGTCGCCTGCTGGCTCACCGACTCCGCGACGGCCCCGACCGCCGCGCGCTCACTCTGAGGACGCTCATGCGCAAGCCCACCGAACAGGTCCTGGTCAATCTCGCCCTCTACGACGGTGTCCAGGACGCCCTCCAACCGGATCGCGGCATCTGGATCGACGCCGAGGGGATGATCCGTGCCGTCGGTCAGGTCGACGACGTCCTCGCCGAGGCCGGCGCGGCCCGCGTGGTCGACCTGGGCGGCGAGCACGTCATGCCGGGTCTGACCAACATGCACGTCCACCTCTCGCTGGGGCTGCCCGGCCACCTCGCCGACACGGTGCACGGCGCGAACCTGGCCGAGCTGGTGCTGCTGATGGCCGACTCGGCCCGGCGCACCCTGCACTCCGGTGTCACCACCGCCCGCCTCGTCGGGGAGAGCCGATACGCCGACTTCGCCCTACGCAGGGGGATCGAGGCCGGTGCTGTCGACGGCCCGCGCATCTTCACCGCCGGGCACGCGCTCTGCTGCACCGGCGGGCACGGCTGGGACGCCGACGCCCTGGAGGCCGACGGCGCTGACGGGTTCCGGCGGGCCACCCGCGAACAGCTCCGCGCCGGCGCCGACCTGATCAAGGTCTGCATCTCCGGCGGGATCGCCGGCCAGCACGAGGCGATCGACACCCCGCAGCTGCTCGACGACGAGATGGCAGCTGTCATCCGCGTGGCGCACGACTGGGGGCGCAAGGTCACCGCGCACGCCGGCCCGGCCGACTCGGTCCGCCGCGCCGTCGAGCTGGGCCTCGACTGCGTCGAGCACGGGTACGAGCTGACCGACGACGTCACCCGACTGATGGCCGACCGGGGTGTCTGGTACGTGCCGACGATCGTGGTGAGCCGCTGCGAGCAGTTCTTCCGCGACTCCGGGGTGCCCGGCTGGCTGATGGACCGGGCCCTCGCGGCCGGTCCCCGGCACTGGGAGAGCCTCCAGCACGCCATCCGCAACGGCGTGCCGATCGCCCTGGGCAGCGACATGCCCCCGCACGCCGGCTACGACGAGACCACAGCGACCGTTCGCGAACTGGAGTTCATGGTGGACGCGGGGATGCCCGTCGCGGACGCGCTCAAGGCCGCCACCACCCGCCCCGCGCAGTGGCTGGGTCGTGCCGACACCCTCGGCACCGTCGAGGCCGGCAAGCACGCCGACCTGCTGGTGCTGCGCGACGACCCGACCCGCTCGGTCTCCGCGTTGCGCACCCTGCACGCGGTGCTGAAGGGCGGGGTGGCGTACCGCGACGACCACGGCCGGCTCGGCGTACCGCGATGAGTAGCATCACCCAGGTCGCCGACGGGTACCTCGACGCGCTCGCCGAGCTGGACCCACAGGCGGCCGAGGCGGTGGGGCGTACGCCCGCGTCGCACGTCCCGGATCTCTCGCCGGAGGGGTTCGACGCCCGCGCCGAGCTGGCCCGACGCACCGCGACGGCCGCCGCCGCGGCGACCACCCACGGCCCCGGTGAGCGATCCCTGGCCGATGCCCTGCTGGACCGGCTGGCCAGTGAGGTCGACCTGTACGACGCGGGCTTCACCACCCGACTGCTCGCCCCGCTGGCCACCCCGGTGCACCTGCTCCGGCAGCTCTTCGACACCCTGCCCCGGCACACCGAGGACGACTGGGCGGTGGTCGCCGTCCACCTGCGCCAGGTGCCCGAGGCCCTCGCCCGGTACGCCGAAACGCTGCGTCGGTCGGCGCAGCGCGGACAGTTGGTCGCCCGCCGGCAGGTGCTCGTGGTCGCCAACCAGTGCATGGCCTGGACCCGCGCGGACTTCTACGGGCGGCTGGTGGACGGCTACTCCGGCGGCCCACTCGCCGCGCAGCTGCAATTGGGTGCGCGGCTGGCGACCGCCGCCACCGCCGGTTTCGCCGCGTTCCTCCGCGCCGAGCTGGCACCCGCCGCATCCGCTGTGGACGGTGTGGGCGGCGACCTCTACCGGGTCACCGCCCGCAGCTTCCTCGGCGCGACGGTCGACCTGGACGAGGTGTACGCGTACGGCTGGGCGGAGTTGGCCCGCACCGCCGCCGAGCTGCGGACCGTCGCGGGCGAGTTGGGCCACTCGCGGGTGGCCGCCGCGCGGGCGGCCCTGGACGCCGACCCGGCCGGTCGGGTGGCGGCCGGGCCCGCCCTGGAGGAGTGGCTGCGCCAGCGCACCGAGCAGCTGACTGATGCCCTCGACGGCACCCACTTCGACATTCCGTCCGCCACGCGCCGGGTGGTGTGCCGGATCAGCCCCGCCACGTCCGGGGTCATGTACTACACGCCTCCCGACCCGGCGTTGACGCGTCCCGGCGCGATCTGGTGGTCGGTGCCCACCGGCGAGTCGACGGTGCCGGTGTGGCGGCACGTCGGCACGCTCTGCCACGAAGGGTTACCCGGCCACCACCTGCAGCACGCCGTCACCCTCACCACCGCCGCCCTGCACCCGTGGCAGCGCACCCTGTGCCAGGTGCACGGGTACGCCGAGGGGTGGGCGCACTACGCCGAGCGCCTCGCCGACGAGATCGGCCTGTACGCCGGCCCGGCCGAGCGGCTCGGCATGCTCGACGGTCAGATGTGGCGGGCCGCTCGCGTGGTCATCGACCTGGGCCTGCACCTCGGGCTGCCGATCCCGGCCGGCAACGGTTTCACCGAGGAACGCCGCTGGACGCCCGCGCTCGCGGTGGACGTCCTCACCCGCGTCGCCGGCCTGGACGCCGAGACCGCGCGCTTCGAGGTCGACAGGTATCTCGGCTGGCCGGCGCAGGCCCTGGCCTTCAAGGTCGGCGCGCGACTGTGGCACCAGGCCCGCCGCGACGCCGAGCGTCGCGAGGGTGCGGCCTTCGACCGGAAACGCTTTCACCACACCGCGTTGGCGCTCGGACCCATGGGACTGGATCCGCTCCGCGCCCGCCTTGCCGACCTGCCCTGACCCCCCGCACCGCCGTACCCGATCGGAAGTGACAAGCCGATGAGCGATGAGCTCCGCACCACCATCACCGACCTGTACCGGTCCCTCGGCGACCGGCAGGCCTTCGACGCGCACCTGCACCCCGACCTGACGTTCTGGGAGTCCGACGCCGACGGACTGCTGTCCGGCCTGCCGGCGCTCGACGACCTGCGGGACCGGCGGGCGACCCGGGCGACGGGGCCGGCGCCGATCTCGGTGGCGCCGGAACACCTGCGCGCCGACGCCTGGGGCGACACCGGTCTGGTCCGCTACGTGCTGCGGGCCCGCTTCGCCGACAACCGGCCGGACGAGTGCTTCCGGGTGACCGACGTCCTGCGCCGCGAGGACGGCTCCTGGCGCATCGTGCACCACCACGCGGAGGCCGTGCGATGAGCGCCGAGGAACCCACCACCGACCTGTACGACCTGCGGATCGTGGTCGAGCGGATCGAGGGCCGCTCGGTGTGCGGCCTGAAACCGGGCGACCACATCGACCTGACCGGCTCCAACCGACTCACCATCCCCGCCGGGGGGCACTTCTGCCTCTACGCCCTGGCGGCGTGCCTGCCGTTGCTGCCGGCGAAGCAGCGGGCGCTGGCCGAGGGCGACTGGATGGCCCGGGACAGCCACGTCGCCTGCCCGGACCCGGACGAGCGGCTCATCATGCGCATCGAACGAACCGGCCTTCAGCGCATCCCCACCGAGGAGTTGACGTGAGCGCTGGGCTGGTCGGCATCGGCCTACAGTCCGACAAGTCCGCCGACGAGTACGCGGAGCTGGCCGAACTGACCGAGCGGCACGGCTTCGACGTGCTGTCGGTCTTCGGTGACCTGATGTACCAACCCCCGATCTTCCCGCTGCTGGTGGCGGCCCGGCACACCCGGCGGATCCGCCTGGGCGCGGCGTGCCTCAACCCCTTCACCATGCACCCGGTGGAGGTGGCCGGTCAGGTAGCCGCGCTGGACCTGGCCTCGCGGGGCCGGGCGTACCTGGGCCTGGCGCGGGGCACCTGGCTCAACGAGATCGGTGTGCCGCAGGTCCGTCCGATCCGGCGCATCGTCGAGACGGTCGCCGTCGTACGGCTGCTGCTCGCCGGCGACGACAGTGGTTTCCAGGGCGGGGAGTTCACAGTCGCGCCGGGCACCTCGCTGCGGTACACACCGGCCCGTGCCGACGTGCCGGTTCTCGTCGGCACGTGGGGGCGGCAAACCGCCCGGGCAGCGGCGGGCTTCGCCGGCGAGGTCAAGGTCGGTGGGTCGGCCAACCCGGCGATGGCCCGGATGATGCGCGCCTGGCTGGACGACGCGGCGGTCGCCGACCCGGACGGCACCGGTGTCGTGCTCGGCGCGGTCACCGTCGTCGACGAGGACGGCGCGCTGGCGCGCCGGGTGGCCCGCCGTGAGGTGGCCATGTACCTCGCGGTGGTCGCCGCCCTCGACCCGACGATCGAGGTGGACCCGGAGCTGCTGGGCCGGATCAAGCAGCACGTCGGCCGGCGGGAGGACGACCTCGCCGGCGCGCTGATCGGCGACGACCTGCTCGATCTGTTCGCCTTCTCCGGCACGCCCGAGCACGTCGCCGGACAGGCCGCGGCGGTGTTCGACGCCGGGGCGAGCCGGGTGGAGTTCGGCACCCCGCACGGGTTGACGCCGCACGGCGGCATCGACCTGCTCGGCAGGCGGGTGCTCCCACTGTTACGGGCGTGAAAACCTCCTCGTCGAAGGCTCCCCGAAGATCGTTCACCTGCATATGATCTTGCCGGAGTCGTCCGAAGAGGCGGCTTCGTCCACATTAGACGAGGAGCGACATGCTCAGGAAAACGCGATGGCTGTTGGCCGTCGCCGTCACGGCCACGACGCTGACCGCCCTACCGGGCGGCGCCGCCACGGCCGGACCCAGCGACATCGGTCGGACCGGCGCACCCGCAGCCACGGCCGACGGCAAGACGCACACCGTCACCCTGCTGACCGGGGACGTGGTGACCGTACGAGACACCGGATCCGGCTGCCCACAGGCCACAATCCGGCCGGCCGACGAGAACGCGGTGATCCACCAGAGCTGCGGCCCCGACGGTCACCTGCACGTCATCCCCGCCCGCGTCGCGTCCCAACTCGGCTCGGTCCTCGACCCCGACCTGTTCGACGTCACCACGCTGATCGCCGACGGCTACGACGACGACAACGCCGCCGAGCTGCCGCTCATCGTGCAGCCCGCCACCGCGTCCGCCCGGGTGGCCGCGCTCGGTGACGTGCTGTCGTTGCCCAGCATCGGTGCGGTCGCCGGCCGCGTACCCAAGAAGAGCCCGGCCACGGCGAAGCTCGCCACCAACTCGCTGCTCGCCGGCGCGAAGAAGGTCTGGCTCGACCGCAAGGTCCGGGCCACCGCCCTGACCGGCGGTGGGCGACCGGCCGGCCTGGACCGCAACCTGGGCCAGATCGCCGCGCCGGACGCCTGGAAGGCCGGCTACACCGGCAAGGGCGTCCGGGTAGCGGTGCTCGACACCGGTGCCGACTTCACCCACCCGGACCTGGTCGGCCGGGTCGCCGACCGGGCCGACTTCACCGTCGAGGGCGGTGACGCCGTCGACCACAACGGCCACGGTACGCACGTCGCCTCGACCATCGCCGGCACCGGCGCGGCCGCCCACGGTCAGCGTCGCGGCGTGGCACCGGACGCCAAGCTGGTGGTCGGCAAGGTTCTCGACGACAACGGCTTCGGCGACGACTCCGGCATCATCGCCGCCATGGAGTGGGCCGCCACCCGGGCCGACGTCATCAACATGAGCCTCGGCGGCAGCGACCCGGACGACGGCAGCGACCCGCTGTCGCTCGCCGTCGACGCTCTGAGCAAGTCCACCGGCGCGCTCTTCGTCATCGCCGCCGGCAACAGCGGCGGCGCCATCTCCTCGCCGGGCTCGGCCGCCAGCGCGCTGACCGTCGGCGCTGTCGACCGCAACGACAAGCTCGCCGACTTCTCCAGCCGCGGGCCGCTGGTCACCAGCAACGTGGCCAAGCCGGAACTGGTCGCCCCCGGCGTCGACATCGTCGCCGCCCGGGCCGCCGGCACCAACCTCCAGGACCCGATCGACAGGTACTACGAGGCCATCAGCGGCACCTCGATGGCGAGCCCGCACGCGGCGGGCGCCGCCGCGCTGCTCGCCCAGCGCCACCCGGACTGGAGCGGTGAGCGACTCAAGGCCGCCCTCGTCGGCGCCGCCGACCCGCTCAGTGGCATCGACCCGTACGCCGTCGGCGCCGGTCGGCTCAACGCGGTCCGGGCCCTCGGCGGCACCACCAGCAACCAGCCGGTGGTCAACCTCGGCACCTTCGCCCACCCGCAGTCCGGGACCAGCGAGACGAAGCTGACCTGGACCGGTGAGTCGACGGCCGTTCTCGACCTCGACGTGTCGATCGTCAACCACGACGGCCAACCGGTGCCGCGCGGCGCGGCGTCGCTCTCGACGACCCGGCTGACGCTCAAGCACGGCGCCACCGCCGCGGCGACCCTGCGAGTCAACCGTGCGGCGCTGGCCGCCCGACCGGGCTTCTACCTGGCCACCGTCAGCGCCCGTTCCGGCCGCAAGCTGGTCGCGACGACCCCGGTGAGTTTCTTCGTCGAGCAGCCCAGCTACGACCTGACGATCCAGACGAAGCCGATGCCGGGCCTGAAGGACGGCGCGGAGAGCTGGATCAACCTGATGGTCACCAACCTCACCGACCCGGTGATCTACTACGGCGGCGCGGGCGGCACGCCCGGAGACACCTTCACGGTGCGGGTGCCGGCCGGCCGGTACGCGATCCTCGGCTCGTCCGTCGCCTACTACGTCGACAGCGACGTCCTGGAGACGACGCTCGCCGCCGAAACCGACCTGGAGGTGCGCGGCGCCCGAAGCGTGACGCTCGACCCGGCGCGGGCCAAGCCGGTGACGGCGACTGTCGACGGGGTGCCCACCACGCCCACCCGGACCGACCTCACCAACGTCCAGACCGCGCCGAACGGCCTGTCCTGGTGGCACCAGATCAGCGGGTACGGGGCGAAGACGACGGTCCGCACCACAGCGCTGCCCAAGCCCACCGTCGGCTCCCGGCGCACCTGGGCGGCGGTCAACCTGGACTCGCCGGCCGGCACCGCCACGCCGTACCGCTACAACCTGGTGCACGAGTACGCGGTCGGCGTGCCGACCGACCCCGCCTTCCGGGTGAACATGGCCGAGCAGGCCACACTCGCCCGGATCGAGGAGCGCTTCCACCAGGTGGACTCGGAGGGGATGGTCACCCAACTGATCCGCAGCGGCTTCACCGCGGACGGGGTGCCGGTGACGCAGACCCACGAGGGCAACCTGCCGCCGTACCGCACCGACTACCTCTCGGCCGGCTACCGCTGGGCCGACGAGGGTGTCTACGGTGGTCTGTCGGCCCAGGAAGCCCCCCGCACCTACCAGCCGGGCAGCCGTCAGACCAAGGTCTGGGCGCGGCAGCCGCTGCACTCCGGCTGGTACGACGACCCGGCCGGCGTCGACCACAGCTGCGCCACCGCGCCGGCACGGACCCGGGGCAACCTGCACATCGACCTGGTGTCGCTGACCGACCAGCACCAGCGGGCCGACTGCCTCCAGGGCTCCGCGATCGGGGTGAACCGCAAGCTGTCGTTGTACCGCGACGGGAAACTGGTCGAGGAGCGGGACCGCCCGCTCGCCGACTTCACAGTGCCGCAGCAGGTGGCCGACTACCGGCTGACCCTCGACGTCGACACGAGCCTGATCCTGCCGATCTCCACTAAGGTCAACACGTCGTGGACGTTCCGGTCGGCCGGGCCGGACGGCACCGGGAGCGTCCCGCTGCCGCTGCTCGCCGTGGACTACGCGCTGCCGATGGACACCAACAACCACGCCACCGGCGGAACGGCGGAACTCGCCGTCCGGCAGATGCGGGGCATCAAGGCGCAGAAGGTGACGTCGTTCCAGGTCTGGACCTCGACGGACGACGGTGCCACCTGGAAGTCGGCCTGGGTCACCGGCAGCGGCGACAGCTACCGGGTCGCGCTGCCGACGGCCGTCGCCGGGCAGCCCGTGTCGTTGCGGGTGAAGGCCGCAGCCAACGGCGGTAGCGGAATCGACCAGACCATCATCCGGGCGTACCACGCCGGCTGATCGTCGACACTGTGGTGCGGCCCGGCTCCGGCCGGGTCGCACCACATTGCCGTCGGAGCGGTGCTCATCTCGGGGTGGCTCGTGGCGCTCTCCTGGCGAACACGCGACGAGGTTGCCTGACCGTTGAGGCGGTTCTCGTCGTAGGCAGGTGACAGCATCACGTCATGGCCACAGCGAAGCAGCCAGCAACCGTTCCGACCGCGATCAGCGTCGACGACTTCCTGGCCAGCATCCCCGACGAACGTAGGCGGGCCGACGCAGGGCGGCTCCGCGCGATCATGGGTGAGCTGACCGGGGAGCCGGCGGTGATGTGGGGCCCGAGCATCGTCGGCTTCGGCAGCTACCACTACACCTACGAGAGCGGGCGTAGTGGCGACGCGGCCCTGGTGGGGTTCTCGCCGCGCAAACAACACCTCGTCCTCTACCTCACCGGCGACGGTCTCGAGGAGCGGGACGCCGCGCTCCTTGCCCGGCTCGGCTCGCACCGCGCCGGAAAGGGGTGCATCTACCTGAAGCGGCTCGACGACGTCGACGAGAGCGTGCTGCGGCAGCTGATCGAGCGGACCGTCCAGGCGCACAGGGGCGTCGACCGGGCCAGCCGCCGATGAACCGCCGACGTCACTGGCCCTCCCAGACCGCCTTCGCCCCGGAGTCGCCGGTGCGCACCACGTAATACACGGTGACGGCGGCGGCCACCAGCGACAACACCTGCAACGCCAGGGTCAGCGGCTGACGGGGCCGTCCATCCGCGCTGGCGTCGGCGGCCCTCGGCGGGACGAGCCGGACCAGCGCCAGGGCCACCACGCCCAACCCGATGCTGGTGTAGAGCGTCATGTCACCGAACTCCTGGTGCGCCTCCAGCTTCGGCAGGAACTCGGGGGTGACCCGGTTGGCGGCGCGCAGCCGCTCGAGGAAGGCGTCGCCGGAAAGCTTCGTCAGCAGGGCGGCGACCGGCGCGCCCACGGCCAGCAGCCCCAGCACCCACCGGGTGTGCGGCCGGATCGGCGGGACGAACGCGTAACCGACAGTCAGCAGGGCCAGCAGCGGCACGAACGCGACAGCGGCGTGCAACAGCAGAGGGTGGGCCGGGATGCCCATGAACTCCTCGAACATCGGCGTCTCCTCCGGTGGCATCGGCCTGGACGTTGATCGTCCACACAGGGACGCTATCGGTACCACGCGGGCGTGTCATCCCGGCGATCGCTCAGGTCGCCGCCGCACGGACGCCGAGGCCGACCAGCAGCACGCCGGTCAGCCGATCGAGCAGTCGTCGCACCGATGCGGTGCGCAGCAACCGGGCGGCGGCGCCGGAGACGACCGTCCAGCCGGCGAGCCAACAGGTGGCAAACGCGGCGTGCGCGGTGGCGAGCAGCAGCATCGGCACCAGCACCGGTCGGCCCGGTTCGAGGAACTGTGGCGCCAACGTCAGGTAGATGGCGGCGGCCTTGGGATTCAGCACGTTGCCGAGCAACCCTTGCAGGTACGGGTGGTCCACGCGCCAGGGCAGCCTTCGGGCGGAAACCGCCGGCCGCCGTCCCGCCCGCACGCGACGGCGTGACGCGGACCAGAGCATCCAGAGCCCGAGCCCGACCAGGTAGGCAGCGCCGACCAGCTTGACCACCCAGAACGCCTGCGACGAGCGGAGCACCAGCGCGGCCAGGCCGACAGCGGCCAGCGTGGCGTGCACGTAGAGCCCGGTCACCGTACCCAGGATCACCCACCAGCCCTGCCGCCGCCCGCCGCTGGCGACCCGCGAGACGACCAGGGTCAGGCTCGCGCCCGGCGTGGCGGTGATCGGCGCGACGGCGAGCAGGAAGCCGAGCACCGCGACCCCGTGCACGCTCAAACCACCACCCGGTAGTGGGTGGTGAGCAGCCCGGCGTCGTCGTACACGTGGAACGCGACGCCGGGCGGTTGCGTCTGGGTGGTCAACGGGCCCTCGCCCTCCCACGGCATCCGCAGCGTGGAGACCACACCAGGGGCGATCCGCAGTGGACGGCCCGCGAAGGTGCTCGCGGCAGCGGTGTGGAAATGCCCGGTCAGCACCGCGACGACCTGCGGGTGGGCGGCGACGAGTTCGGCCAGGGGGTCGGCCGGCAGAAGCCGCATCGGGTCGATGACCGGGTGGTGCAGCACCACCGGCGGGTGATGCAGGGCGATGAACGTCGGCGTTGCGGCCGACACCGAACCCAACTCGTCGGCGAGCCAGGCCATCGTCTCCTCGTCCAGGTGACCGTCGTCCGCGCCGGGCACTGAGGAGTCGGCGAGGAGGAAGACCGCCCCGGCCACGTCGTGGCGGGCGTTGATCGGGCCCGCGCCGCCGCGGTCGTCACCGAGCAGACCCTTGCGGTACGCGTCGCGCACGTCGTGGTTGCCGGGGCAGACCATGACCGGCAGCGGGGAGTCGAAGAGCCTCGCGGCGGTCTCGTACTCGGCCACCTCGCCGTGCTCGGCGACGT
This sequence comes from Micromonospora sp. NBC_00821, assembly GCF_036347035.1. Taxonomy (NCBI): domain Bacteria; kingdom Bacillati; phylum Actinomycetota; class Actinomycetes; order Micromonosporales; family Micromonosporaceae; genus Micromonospora; species Micromonospora sp. NBC_00821. The sequence continues at coordinate 4,378,112 of NZ_CP108880.1, read as the reverse complement.
CCCCGGTGATCAGGATGGCGTCGACAGGTCGCGGCAGGCCGTGCAGGTAGTCCATGACCCGGGCGGTCCGCTCGGCCGACCGGGGATGGCAGTCGAGGTGGGTGTCACTGAGATGCGCGATGACCAGCACGAAGGCCCTCCTAATGGCTATTGGTGTCGAAGCCGTTAGGGACGCTACTCCGGGTCAGGTCGGCCACCGCAGCGCGATAGCCGCCGCGGTCAGCTCCGCGAGCGCGGCAGGCAGTCCTTCTTGTACTTGAGACCCGACCCACACCAGCAGGCGTCGTTGCGCTCCGGCGGCCAGGCGATCCGTGCGCTGGGCCGCGCCGACACCTCGGCCGCGTAGCCGGCCCGGACCGCCGCGTCGGCCGGATCGCCGCCGCGCCGACCGGCGAACGCGGTCAACCCGGCCACCGTCGCGCCGAACACGCCCAACCCCGCCTGACCGGCACCCCGCAGCCGAACCAACTCCGTCTCCAACCGGCCCCGGTGAGCGTCCCAGTCCGGCCCGTACACCTCGGTGAGGGCGGGGTGCTCGGCGAGCAGGCGATCGAACTCGGCCCTCGGCCAGAAGAGCAGATCCGACTCGGCGTCCCGACGCTCCCCGGCCCGACGCACGAGCTGGGTCTCCAACCGGTCCGCCAGGTCGTCCTGCCGGTCGTGCGGCAGGTTCAGATTCCGGCGTACCCGATGCCGTTGCTGCAACAGGAAGAAGGTGACACCGGGCGCGTCCGGCGGACCGAGATCGACCACCGGGTCGATCGTGGTGCTGGCCGGCCCGGACGCGGCGGTCGCGCGTTCGTTGAGCACTGTGTCGACCGCCTCGCTCAGCCACGTCTCGGCGGTCGCCGAACGCCCACCGGCGTCCAGCGCGGCGCTGACGTAGGCGGGAGCGTCGGGCTGCACGAGCAGCAACGGGCGCAACGCGGTCAACTCCGCCATCGCCTCGTCGTCGCGCCCACCGGCCCGGAACAGGGCGCGGGCCCGCAGCGCCCGGGCGAACCCGGCCCGAGGATCATCGCCGGACGGATACGCCTCCAGGGCCTGCTCGGCGTACCGCAGCGCGGCCTCGGGCCTGGCCCGGATCTCCGCGATCTCGGCGGCCAGTGTCAGCGCGTCCCCGGCGTCGTCCGGGTCCTCCAGCCGGCCCTGCTCGGCGGCCTGCGCGAGGGTGGCGGCGACACCGAGCGGATCGGCCTTCCCGAGCGCCGAACGGCGAAGGTCGGCGAGGTCAGCCTTGGTGAGTATCTCTCTCGTCGGCACGATCTCACGGTACGTCGGGGTGCTCACGGTATGCGGGCAGATCACCTGTTACGCCGCTCTCATGCCGCCCGGGGGCGGGCTACGACCACGCGCCGGCCGCCGCAGCCCGGGTGGCGTAGGTGTCGAAGTCGAGCGGGTCCCGTCCGAGAACCCGACGCACCCCGTCGGTCGGTTCGGCGAGATGGCCCGCCCGCATCCCGGCGAACAGGGCGTTCAGCGCCGTGGCCGTCTCCGCCGGATAACCCTCGGCGAGCAGCTCGACGTGGTACTGCTCCGGGGTGAGTTCCACGTAGCGGATCGAATGGCCGGTCACCCGGGCGATCGTCGCCACCGCCTCGGCGAAGGTGAGCGCACGAGGACCGGACAGGTCGTACACCTGTTCGTGGTGACCGGGCGACGTCAACAGGGTCGCGGCCACATCGGCGACGTCCTGGACGTCGACGAACGGCTCCGGCGTGGCGCCCATCGGCAGGGCCAGCCGACCGTCGAGCAGTGGTTGGCGCCACAGGTCCTCGCTGAAGTTCTGACTGAAGTTGTTCGCCCGGATGATCGTCCACTCGATGCCGGACTTCCGCACCGCCTCCTCGGCGGCGAGCATGCCGGGGGAGAAGCCATCGACTCGGTCGATTCCCCGGCCGGAGAGCGCCACGAACCGGCCGACACCCGAGTCGACCGCCTGGGTCACGAAGTCGGCCGCCGGCGCGGGGTCCTCCGGAGCCAGCAGATAGACCGCCGAGGCGCCCTCCAGGGCCGGCTGCCAGGTGGCCGGCCGCGACCAGTCGAACCGCACCTCACCCGAGCGGGAGGCCGCCCGGACGTGCCGGCCCGTCGCCCGCAGCGTCCGGACCAGCCGGCGACCGGTCTTGCCGGTGCCGGCCATCACGAGAATCGAAGGTGCGTCAGTCGTCATGACCACGAGTCAACGCGCCCGGTCGAGGGCGGGACATGTCCTGTCGTACGCCAGGCATGTCCGATCGTCCGCGGTCCATCCTCCGCGATCTATCGTCGGTGACATGGACCCGTTCGACAATCTGCTGCGCGGTCTGCACGCCGACGGCGCGGCCTTCGGCCGGTCGGTGCTGACGCCGCCTTCGGCCCTACGGTTCACCGACGGCGCCCCGCTGACGCTCTGCGTCCCGATGCGCGGCGAAGGCTGGATCTCCCATCCGGAGAGCGACAAGCCTCGCCTGGTCCGGGTCGGCGAGGCGGCCACCGTGCGTGGGCCCGCGCCGTTCGTGTTCGCCGCCGAGCCCCGGTCGAGCTTCGAGCCCGGGGAACTGCGAGACGTCCGGCGCGGCCAGACCGGGGTGGCCGACCCCGTCGGCGCGGACCACACCGACCGCCTCGTGCTGCTGGTCGGGGTCTACCACGTCAGGCGTCGAGTACCCCAGCGGTTGCTGGGCGCGCTGCCGCCGGTGCTCGTCGTGCCGGAAGACCAGGACTGCGCCGCGCTGCGCGACTACCTGGACGCCCAGCTCGACGCGGGTCGGCCCGGACGCCAGGTCGTGCTGGACCGCCTCCTGGACTGGTTGTTGGTGTGCACGGTGCGGGACTGGTTCGACCAGCCGGAGGCCGAGGCGCCCGGCTGGTACCGCGCGCTGAGCGACGACACGATCGGCCCGGTGCTGCGCGCCATGCACGACGCGCCGGGCCGGCCGTGGACCCTGGCCAGCCTGGCCGCGCAGGCCGGGGTGTCCCGGTCCACGCTGGCCAAACGGTTCACCGCGATGGTCGGCGAACCGCCGCTCACGTACCTGACCGACTGGCGCATGACAGTGGCCGCCGACATGCTGGCCGAATCGACAGCGACGGTCGCCGCCGTGGCGCGTCACCTCGGGTACGCGGACGCGTTCGGCTTCAGCGCGGCCTTCAAACGCGTGCACGGCATGAGCCCGAGCGGGCATCGACGGCTCACCCGGGTCGACACCACGGCGGCCTGAGCGGCTGCTCTTCAGGCCCAGAGCCGGTCGACGAGTGGTCGCAAAACCAACGAACTACTGTCATCTGCCGTCAACCCGTCGTCGGTAGCGTCCGGTCGCCAGTTTCCCGACCAGATCGCACAAAGGCGGAGTTATGGGCACCGTGGATCGCCGTACGTTCCTCAAGGCGATGGGAGTTCCCGCGATCGGCGCGGCGCTCCCGATGGACCTCAGCAAGGCGCTCGCCATCCCGGCGAACAACCGGACCGGCTCGATCAAGGACATCGAGCACGTCATCATCCTGATGCAGGAGAACCGTTCCTTCGACCACTACTTCGGCACCCTGCGCGGCGTACGCGGCTTCGGTGACCCCCATCCGGCGACACTGCCATCCGGCAAGGACGTGTGGCACCAGCCCAACGGGACCGACGAGCTGCTGCCCTTCCGCCCCGAGGTGAAGGACCTCGGCCAGACCTTCCTGCCGGACCCGCCGCACGGCTGGAACGACGGGCACGCCGCCTGGAACGACGGCCGGTTCGACAGGTGGGTGCCGAACAAGGGCGTCACGGCGATGACCTACCACACCCGCCAGGACCTGCCCTACCACTACGCGCTCGCCGACGCCTTCACCGTCTGCGACAGCTACCACTGCTCCCTGATGGGCCCGACCGACCCGAACCGCTACCACATGTGGAGCGGCTGGGTCGGCAACGACGGCAAGGGCGGCGGCCCGGTGATCACCAACGCGGAGGCCGGCTACGACTGGTCCACGTACCCGGAGCGGCTGGAGCGCAACGGCATCTCCTGGAAGATCTACCAGGACGTCGGCACGGGCCTCAACGCCGCCGGGTCCTGGGGCTGGACGAACGACCCGTACATCGGCAACTACGGCGACAACTCGCTGCTCTACTTCCACCAGTACCAGAACGCGCAGCCGGGAACGCCGCTGGCCGACAAGGCGAAGACCGGCACCGAGGTCAGGACCCAGGGCCGCGACCCGGAGGCGCTGCTGGCCGACTTCCGCGCCGACGTCGAGGCGGGACGCCTGCCGGAGGTCTCCTGGATCACCGCCCCCGAGGCGTACACCGAGCACCCGAACTGGGAGCCGGCCTACGGCTCCTGGTACATCTCCCAGGTCATCGACATCCTCGCCTCGAACCCCGAGGTCTGGAGCAAGATGGCGCTCTTCATCACCTACGACGAGGAGGGCGGCTTCTTCGACCACGTGGTCCCGCCGACGCCCCCGCAGACCCGCGAGCACGGCCAGTCGACAGTGCCGACCACCAACGAGATCTTCCCCGGCGACGCCGACCACCCGGCCGGGCCGTACGGCCTCGGCATCCGGGTGCCGATGGTCATCGTCTCGCCGTGGACGCGCGGCGGCTACGTGAACTCGCAGGTCTTCGACCACACCTCACTGATCAAGTTCCTGGAGGCGCGGTTCGGGCACGGCCGCCCGGACCTGATCGAGCAGAACATCACCCCGTGGCGGCGGGCCGTCGTCGGCGACCTGACCACGGCGTTCGACTTCCGGCACCCGAACCGCTCACGCGAGGTCAGGCTGCCCGACACCGACGACTTCAAGCCCGACGAGTTGGTCCGGCACCCCGACGAGGTGCCGGTCCCGCCGGCGGACCAGCGGCTGCCGAAGCAGGAGCACGGGGTACGCCCGGCGCGGCCGATCCCGTACACCCTGCACGCCGACGGGCACCGCGGCGACGACGCGTTCCGGATCGACTTCCGCAACTCCGGCGGGGTCGCCGCAGTCTTCCAGGTCCGCCATGCGGGCAGCGCGGACGCCCCACGCAGTTACACCGTCGAGCCGGGCAAGCACCTGACCGACACCTGGCCGGTCACCCCCGATTACGACCTGTCGGTACACGGACCGAACGGGTTCTTCCGCCGGTTCACCGCCGGTCGGTCCCAGCTCGACGTCACCCCCGCCTACGACGAGCACGACTACAAACTGGCCCTCACCCTCAAGAACCGCGGCTCGAAGCGGGTCGAGGTGACCGTCCGCGACGGGTACAAAGCTCGACCGGTCACGCTGTCGCTGCGCCCCGGCGAGACCGAGCGCGTCACGTGGGCGCTCGCCCGCACCCACGGCTGGTACGACCTGACGGTCTCCGTCGCCGGTGATGCCGACTTCGCGTACCGGTGCGCGGGTCATGTCGAGAATGGCAAGGACAGCATCAGCGACCCGGCCCTCGGCGGGCTCGTTTAGGGAGTTCCGACCCGGCGGGGGATGACGCGCGCGGTGGTCGGCGGGGCCATGGTGGTGAGCGTTATGACTCAGCGGTATGTCTATACCCCAGAGGCATAACGCTCATCACGGCCTCCGCCCGTCGGGACGTCCACTGCCGGCGCGGCCACGGCGCGGGCGACGCGGTCGCCGAGCCGACGTAGATGGTCGACCAGCTCCACCGGCTCGTGGACCGTGAAGTCGCACCCGAGCAGCGTGAGCCGGAAGGCGAGCCAGTCGACTGTGTCTTCCGGGCTGTGCCATCGGCACGACGCGTCGTCGAGCGGCGTCAGTGCTCCGGCATGGTCGCCCAGCCGGGCAGTCGCCTGCTCAGCCGGCATCGCGAGCGTCGCCACCGCCCGGAACACCGGTGCCAGGCTGTGCAGCTGGTCGGTTACGAACGCGGACGCGTCGTCGGTCGGAAGCTCGCGGGGCGCCACCCGTACCCCGGTTGTGGTGGCCTGTTCGATGCGGTCGACGCGGAACGTGCGCCAGTCCTCGCGCTCGTTGTCGTAGGAGACGACGTACCAACGGCGGCCCACCACGACGAGGCGGTGCGGTTCGACGAGCCGCCGGCTGACGCCGCCGTCGCCGTTGCGGTAGTCGAAGCGGACCCGCTCGTGTGCCGAGGCTGCCGCCGCGAGGACGATGAGCTGCGTCGGATCGACAAGCGACACCGCCGCCGCGGTCGACGACACGGTGGCCGCGGCGAGGGTGCCGACGTGGCGGCGCAGCCGCGGCGGCAGCACCTGCTGCAGTTTGGTGAGCGCCCGCACCGACGCCTCGGCGATGCCGGCGACCGGTTGCCGGGCCGCTGTGTGCAGGCCGACGGCGATCGCCACTGCCTCCTCGTCGTCGAGCAGCAGCGGAGGCATCGCCTTACCCGCGACCAGTCGGTAGCCGCCCAGTACGCCCAGGCTGGCCTGGACCGGATAGCCCAGCTCACGCAGCCGGTCGATGTCGCGGCGCACGGTCCGCGGGGTGACCGCGAGACGCTCGGCGAGTTCGCTGCCGGGCCATTCGCGGGGCGTCTGCAGAAGGGAGAGCAGTCGTAACAGGCGGGCCGGTGTGTCGCGCATGCTCCCATGATGCGTTTCGATCTAGGACAGTTGCCAGCCTAGATCGGGTCTACCGTCGTCCATCTCAGTGCGCCGAAGCCGCACCTGAAGAAGGAGACAAACCGATGAAGGTCGTTCCCGATGGATACCACACCGTGACCCCCTGGATCATCTCGCCGGGGAGGACGGGCGCACTGATCGATTTCATAGTCGGCGTCTTCGACGCCACCGAACTGGCCCGCATGGAAGTGGACGGTGTGATCGGCCACGCCGAGGTCCGGATCGGCGACTCGGTCGTGATGATGTTCGACAAACCCCAGTGGCCGGCCACACCCGCCTTCCTGCGTCTCTACGTCGCCGACGACGCCGAGGTGCTCCGCCGGGCCGTCGAACGCGGCGCGAGCGTCGTCACCGAGCCGACCGAGCTCTTCTGGGGCGACCGGGTCAGCCGCTTCCGCGACCCGCTCGGCAACCTGTGGTGGATCCACCAGCGCGTTGCGGAGCCCACCGAGGAGGAGATGGGTCGACGGCTCGACGACCCCGAGTTCACCAAGGCAATGGAGTACGTCCAGAGTGCCGAGTTCGCTCCCCACGGCTGACGTTGGTGTAGAGGTCACCAGGGCCTCGCCCCGGATGGCCGGGTCGGGTCCGTCAGAACTCCTCGTACACCGCCGGGTCCTGATCCGAGAGCCGCCCGTCCGGGCGGCCCAGCGCGGTGATGGCCTCGACCTGCGCGTCGGTGAGCTTGATGCCGAAGACATCCAGGTTCTCGACCTGCCGCTGCGGGGAAGCGGCCTTGGGTAGCGGAATCACCTGACGGGCCACGTGCCAGGCGAGGATCGTCTGCGCCGGACTGACGCCGAGCGCGGTCGCGATCTCCACGACGACGGGGTGCTGCTGCAGGTCGTTGCCATGGCCGAGCGGGCTCCAGCCCTGCACCAGGATGCCGTGCTCCCGGTGGTAGTCGATCGCCTCCTGCTGCGGAAAGTACGGGTGCACCTCGATCTGGTTGACCACCGGGGCGACGCCGGTCTCGGCCACCAGCCGCTCGATGTGCTCGGGCAGGAAGTTGGAGAGCCCAATGTGCCGAACGAGCCCACGCTCACGCGCCTCGATCAGCGCCCGCCACGCCTGCACGTACAGGTCGACCTTCGGGTTCGGCCAGTGGATCAGGTACAGGTCGACGCGGTCGAGGCCGGTGCGGAACACACTCTCCTCGATGGTGGTCAGCGCCTCGTCGTAGCGGTGGTGCCGTCCCGGCAGCTTCGAGGTGACGACCAGCTCGTCCCGCACGTCACCGGCCGACCGGGCCGCCCGACCGACAGCGCCCTCGTTCTCGTAGTTCACCGCCGAGTCGATCAACCGGTAGCCCGCCCGGATCGCCTGACCGATCGCGTCGACACCCGCCGAGCCGTTGAGCCGGTACGTGCCGAGCCCGATCGCCGGCAGGGTGGTGCCGTCGGCTGCCGCAAGATGGGGAATCGTCATGATTGGGACCCTACCTGCCCGAGTTGCGCGCCGACGGTGGCTCGATGTCGAGCGCACGCGACGGAACGGGCAACCCGGAAGGCAGAAAACGGCGGGATTCAGCAGACGCGCGTCCGCCAACTCACCTTCGTCACCGTCATGGGAACGTAGAAGAATCCGTCACCAGGAGGAGCGCAGTCCGTGCCGGTGAAAGTCATTCCTTGGGTGGTGAACGACCAGCTAATCTCGGCGTTCCGGTTCGTGTAGTTGTAGTAGTTGAAACCCGTGATGTTGCCGCTCCACTCCGTGGTGGTCACCAGGGACGGAGTCGCCGTAGGAACCCCGTTCGGGTGATCCCAGTGGGGCCAGACGCAGAATGTGCCCGGCTGGCAGTTCCCGGGCGGGTAGACGCCGGCCCCCGACTGGGCTGCCGCCGAGGCAGGAGGGGCAACAGCCAGCACACCTGCGATGACCCCGGCGATGGCGAGGGGTTTCAACAGCACGGCTACCTACTTCCATTGATAAGGATGAATTGACTCAAGCTACCGCGGGAAAGTTGCGCCGTCAACCACCTGCGCTACCGCCCAGGTGGACGGCCGCACCATTCGCAATAATGTGGGCAATGCGTCACGATCCCCGCAGCTTGCGACGACAGCAGGACCACCGGTCGGCGGCAGGAGTCAGGGCGACGAGCTGCTCCCGCACCGCAGGCCGTGGCACCTACGGCCACTGACGGCAGGACGCCAGCCGGGAACCCGGCCGCCGGCCGATTCGGCCACCTCCGAACGCCTCCGCGACTCGGGTAGCAGGCGACCGGCTCCGCGTTCGGGCCGCCCGGCGACAGCGATCAGCGGCGGGTTGGTTGACACGGGGAACATAATCGATGCAAGTAAATATAGGCCTGGGCTGAACGAGCTCCGGTCCCGTCCCTGAACGCTGTTAGGAAGGGAAGCTCATGCGCAGATTTACCAGCCGAATCGCTGCGGGTCTCGCCGCCGCCCTGGTCACCACACTGGCCGTGACGACACCGGCGTCGCCCGCAGCCGCTGTCGAGACGCTCAAGGTTCCCGACACCGGCCTCGTCTTCTACCAGGCCTACACGCAGATCATCGTAGGCAGGCAGGCCACGCCCGACGGTATCTGCCGCCCGGTCCCGGCTAAGGCGATCTGGGCGATCGGCTGGAACGGCTTCGGTTCCGTCTCTGGCTACCGGACCTCCGACTGCACCGGCGCTGCGTCCGAGCTCAACAACTTCCACAGCTGGCCGTACGAGGGCTACTACCTCTCCTACCGGGCCGGTTGACAAGCGTTCCCGGTGGTCGATCGCGGACGGCCACCGGGAAAGCGCCGATCCGGAATTGCCCGGATCACCCCGCCGGCCAAGCGGGCGACGCCGAGATGTCGCCGGGCTGGCCAGAGTGGCATACGTCTGGCAGGCGATGGTGCCGCTAGTTAGGGCCTCGTCGGGGTCGTAGTGCTCGGGGTCGGGACCCGACATCGGCGATGGCCAGCAGGGTTCCTCGCCAGGCACGACCCATCGGAGGATTCGCCGCACCTCATCTGGCACAGCCTCGGCGAAGACGGTGAGAGGCGGGCGGATTCAGCTGAGCGGTTTGGGCGTGCCCACGGTTGCGAAGAATTGCCACCCGCTCGGCCAACGCCCCCGCCAGGTCCTCCATGGCTTAGGTGTGCTCACGCTGAGCCTTGGCGACCAACTCGGCCAGCAGGCCTTCGTTCTCGGCGGCATGGACGTCGCGGTCGGAACCCCGACGACGTGTACGCCTTCCTCGACCGGGTCGCCGTCGACATGGCCGCCGTCTACGCCGCTCTCGCCGAGAGTCGCCGCGAGACCGCCCGGATCAAGGCCGGGCTGCGTCGCTGGCAAACCGATCAGGGCCGTGCCCGCAACGAGCGGGACCAGGCCCGATGAGCCAGCGGTACGTCATCCACCTGCCCGTGGTCGCCACCGACCTGCCCGCCGCGCAGCGCCTGGCCCGGGTCATCATCCGCTGGATGCTGGTGCTTCCGATGACCGACCCGAAGGAGACCGCAGTCTCCGAAGGAGACCATCGGCTTGTGCGGCACCGGGTCTTCTGCGACCTGCAACTGCCCGGCAGCCGACGCTGCCTCCTGCGCGACGGCCACGACGGCGCCTGCTCCCGCCGGCTACGCCGCTGACCCGGCATCTCCAGGCTGGTGAAGCATGATCGCGATCTACGGCGGTGTGTGGCGCACCGACCAACTACCCGCCTCGGTGTATTACCTGGTCGGCCCGGAGCGTGACCATGGCGATGGTGTGGCCGTCGGTGTCGACGAATTCGACCTCGTAGGCAGTCGAGGGGGCGTTGAAAATATGAACGACGGTTCCCACTGCCCCGGCAGGCAGTTGTTCTCCCGAAATGGCTTCTCGGAGCTCAACCACGTCGTACAGCTCCAACATGTCACCCTTCCTTGGGCGGGAACGAGATGGTTACCATTCGCGGTGAAGAGGACCCATTCTCCAGTATCCAGGCTGTGCGGACGATGAGTGTGCCACCTGGCCCGGTCAGGGGTAGGTCCACGTTCCATCGCTTACCGAACTCGTCGGCCTTGCCCAGCACAGGGTTGCCAGTGACTACGCCTTCGCGGATCTGCTGCATGATCCCGTCGGTGTCGTCCGGCCCGAGGCCGGTGGTGGAGTTGATGACGCGGTACTTGTTCTTGCCGACAGGGTGATCCGGATTCATGGCGTAGGCCGTGATCTTCCGTGCGTCGATCTCGGCCCTGGTGAAGTCTGGTCGGCCGGGATCGCCCGGGATCTTCGTCGGCTCGGAACCGTCGGGCTTCTGTGGGGCGGGTGGCTGCTTCTGGAGTCGCCCCAGGGCCTGCTTGAGTTTGTCGATGAGGTCACCGAGCCGGCGCATCTCCGGTATCAACCGTCGCAGGCTGGCCAGCAACCCGCGCAGCAGCCGCGCGATCCGCGCTCCCCACGACGCCACCAACGTCGTGACTTGCTCGACAACCAGCGGCGCGGCCAGCCCACCGGTGATGAGGAGTTCGCCGGCGTACACGATGATGCGGGATACGCAGGTGGCGATGGCGTCGCGGACCAGGAGCCGGACGGCGGCTACCAGGCCGGCGGCGCCCTCGGTGATCGCGGCCATGGTGTCGGCGCCCTGGGCGAGGCCGGTGATGGCCTGTTGCTGTTCGGCGGCCCAGGCCCGGTAGGCGGGGCCGGCGCTGCCGCCCCAGCCGGCGACGTCCGCGCGGACGGCGCGAGCCAGTTCGGCGGCGTCGTCGCGGAGCGACCCGGCGACGTTGCGCCAGGTCTGCGCGTGCGCGGTGATCTGCGCCGGGTCGCCGGCGAGCCAGTCCAGCGCCTCGCTGAGGGGCTTGACGTGTTCGATGAGCCAGGCGATTCCGTACTGGAGCAGGGCGCCGACCGGGTCGGAGACGAATGCGAGGGCGTCCAGGCTCGCGCTCACGACGCCGAGGCTGCCGTCGATCCAACTGCCGGTGCGGACACCTTGGGCGATGAGTTCGATGTCCTCGCAGATCCACACGCCCGCCCAGGCGCTGGGCGGGGTGTCCGCAGCGGCGGCGACGAGCGGGTTGGACGTCACAGGTGCCGCCGCACCCCGTCGAGCAGCTGTTTGGCGTGGGCGTCGGAGCTTCGGTACCGGTCCGCTCCGACCCGCAGCTTGCCGGCGGTGTCCCGTACCGATGCGGCAGCGGTGCCGATGCTGTCGACCAAGGTTCGCTGCAGGCCGTCGAGCAGCACCGGCATCATCGCGCAGAGCTGCCCGTAGGCGTCGGTGCCCAATCGGACGTGCTGGCCTGCCTGCCGGGCGGTGTCGAGGCTGCTGGCGCAGCGATCGAGGCGTGCGGCGTGGGCGGTCAGGTCGTCCGGGTCGACCTGGATGCCGTCACCGGCGGACATCGTTTGACCCCTGGTCGGGGAGAAGCCGGCTGCGGTACGAGTCGATGACGGCCTGGACGCGCGCGTCGTCGCCCAATGACTCCGTGGCTGCGTCGCTGACCTGTCGGAGTAGGGCGGCGCGCGCGGCAGTGGTGGTCTCCAGGATCTGCCGAGCGGTGTGGGTGGCAGCCTGTTGCCGGATGCGCTCGTCGAGTTGCAGGTCGATCAGCAGGCCGGCCGAGTCGACAGTCCGATCGGAGTTGTGGGCGGTGCCGGTCAGATCCCGCATCGTCGACGACAGAGTCTTGGCTCGTTCCGCCCGCTCGGTGAGCGATGATTCCCACTCGTCGAGTCGGCGCTCCGCCGCGTCGAGCGCAGCGTCGTCCGCCCACACGTCGACCCTCCCCAGGGGACCACTGCCGGCGGCAACCGCCGACATCACCGGCACGCTACCAACCGGTGGCGCTGCGTGCATGCCCGAGTGTGAATGCCAAGAACGTTGCATTAGGCGGAGCGAGCGGTTCGTCAACGCGTGCCGCCTTGCCGATCATGGAGTTGTGGTGGGCAACAAAGCGCCCGTTACGCCGTCAAACCTGGCACCACAACTCCATGATCGACCGAGCCGGGCCGCGATCTTGCACTTTCTGTCGCGACAAATGACGCAAAGACCCGCATCTCGACGACCGAAAGTGCAAGATCGGCGCAGTGGGGGTGGCGTCCGTATCATTTCGGCATGACGCGGTTCAGTCGGCGGGCGGTGTTGCTGGCTGGCAGTGGGCTGCTCGTTGGCTGTTCGCGGCGGCCCGAGGCGGACCCGCTCCACCTGCGACTGGCGACCGGGCCGGCGGGGGCGGTCTACCGGCGGATCGGCGGAGCGCTGGCCGAGCATATCTCCGCGCAGGTGCCGGGTGTCACTGTGACCACAGTGCCGAGCGGGGCGTCCACCGACAACATCCGAATGCTGCGGGCCGGTGAGGTGCACCTGGGGCTGACCAGCCTGGACGCGCTGATCACCAGCGACGGCAGTGCGCCCGGAGGGCTGTCGGCGATCTGCCGGCTCTACGACAGTCATCTGCATCTCGTGGTCATGGCCGGTTCGGCGATGGGCGAGTTTCGGGACCTTGAGGGCAAGCGGGTGTCCCTCGGTGCCCACGACTCCGGCACGGAATTCACGTCGTTGCGGGTCCTGAGGCTCGGCCCGCTCAAAGCCGACGGCCGGAACCTCAGCCAGGCCGAGTCGGCGGCGGCACTGCGCGACGGGACGATCGACGCGATGTTCTCGCTGACCGGCGTCCCTACGCCCGCCATCACCGAGTTGGCGCAGCGGCACCCGATCCGGTTGATTCCGTTGGACGCGCAGGCGGACGGGCTCTTCACGGCGTACCCGGGGCCCTACGCCCCGGCCATGATCCACGCGGCCGCCTACGACGGCGTCCCGGCGACGCGTACCGTCGCCGTACCGAACGTGTTGCTGGCGCGCGACGACCTGCCTGACGACCTGGTCTATTCCATCACCGACACGGTCTTCCGGCACACCGGGGCGATCACCTCCGCTGGTCGCGATGGCGCCGAGGCCCTTCCGGAGGCGTGGCAGATCAACGTGCGTACCGGGATCTCCACCGCGTCGGTCCCGCTCCACCCGGGTGCGGCGGCCTGGTTCCGCGACCGCAAACGCTGACGCCGCAACAGGGGCCGGAGCGTCAGACCGACGCGGACGCGTCGGACGGTGAGGCAACCTGGGGAGCGACCGGCAACACCACCACCGCGGCGAGCCCGTGCCCGGAGCCGTCCGGACGCGGCAGGCCCTCCTCCAGCCGCAGCTCACCCCCGGCCGTCCCGATGAGGTCGGCGCAGATCGCCAGGCCCAGCCCGGTCCCGGACACGTTCTGGTGCCGAGGTGAGCGCCAAAAGCGTTGCAACGCCTGGGCCCGCTCGGATGCGTCGATGCCTTGACCATCGTCGCGGACGGCGACCGTGACCACGGCTGCGTCGCCCGCGCTAACCGGTGTCACCGGGAGACCAGCACCACCGGCGGGGACGACCTGTGCGGTCACCTGCACGGCCTGCGCGTCGGACAGCCGTAACGCGTTGCTGATCAGCTCGTCCAGGATGCTGCCCAGACCGCCCGGTGGCTCCAGCAACCGCAACCCCGGCGGTACGTCGACAGTCAGGCTCTGCCCGGCCGTGGCCGTCAGGGCACGCCACCGGTCCACCCGGGTCGCCAGCACCTCGTCGAGGTCCACCGGCGATGCCGTGCGCAGGCTCTCCATCCGCGCGCTGGCCTGCAGCGAGTTCAGCATCCGCTGCATCGCCTTCAGCTCGTCGACGGCGACGTCGTACACCTGCTGTCCGTCGCCGTCGGACCGCAGGTGTGGTGCGAGGCTCTCCACCGCGAGCCGGAGGCTGGTCAACGGGTTGCGTAGCTGGTGTGACGCGTCGGAGACGAAGGCGCGCTGTCGCTGGGCGGCGTTCTCGACGGCGTCCATCATGGTGTTGAACGACCGCGCCAGCCGCCGCAGTTCGATGGGGCCGGCCTCGGCGTCGGCGCGGATGGTCAGGTCGCCCTCGGAGATCCGTGAGGTCGCCGCGTCGAGTTTCCGCACCGGGCGCAGCACCCACGCCGACACCGGCCAGGCGACAGCCGTCAGCGCGAGCAACGGCAGCAGCCCGAGCCCGGCCAGCCGGGCCCAGCGTACGAGGATCAGCTCGCGCGTCCGGGACAGGTCGGAGATCGTCACCACCGCGCCGACGACCTCGCTGTCCCGGCCGACCGGCTCCGCCACGACGAGTGCGGAGTCGTCCCACGGCGCCCACTCCCAGGACGGTTCGGAGCGCGCGCCGGCAAGCGCCGCGGTGACGATCCGGGGCAATGCCGCCTCGGCGCGCGCCGCCTTCTGGTACGCGTCGGCCGGTCCGAGCAGCACCGCGCCCGACGTGTCGATCAGCGCGACCGGGATGCCGTAGAGCTCGTGGTACCGCGTCAGCTCCTGCTGTAACGCCTCGGTACGGCCGGTCGACAGCGCGGTTTCGGCCAGTGAGGCGAACCGGCCGACGTCGTTGAGTCGGTTGACGTACGTCTCCTGCATCTCCCGTTCGGCGACTGTGATGCTGAGCGGCACCCCGAGCGCCGCGACGAGCACCACGGCGAGGGGGACCAGGACGACGAGCAGCCGGCGGTGCACGCGGTCAGCCGATCAGCTCCGGCTGGTCGGCCAGCAGCCGATAGCCGACGCCGTGGACGGTCCGGATGACCACGTCCGGCCCGAGCTTGTGCCGCAGCGCCGCGATGTGGGTGTCCAGGGTGCGGCTGGACGACTCCCAGGTCGCGCCCCAGATCTGGTCGAGGATGACGTCACGGCTCACCACGTTGGGCGCCCGCCGGGCCAGGAGCAGGAGCAGTTCGAACTCCTTACGGGTCAACGGCACGAGCGCGCCGTCGACGGTGACCTCGCGGGTGCCGACGCCGATCCGCATCGGGCCGAGGACGAGCGGCTCGTCGGTCTGGCCGAGAGCGCGAGCGGCCCGGGTGCGCCGCAGGACGGCGTCGATCCGGGCGAGCAACTCGGGGATGCCGAACGGTTTGACGATGTAGTCGTCGGCGCCGGCGCGCAGGCCACGAACCCGCTCGTGCTCCTCGGACCGCGCGGTCACCGCGATGACGGCGGTCTGCGGGTGGTCACGCAGCTTGCGGATCAGGTCGAGCCCGTCGCCGTCGGGGAGACCCAGGTCGACGAGGACCACGTCGGACGGAGCGGCGCGCTCGGCCTCCGCGGCGGTGGCGACACGGTGAACCTCGAAGCCCGCCTGGGTCAGGACGGTCACCAGGCCCCGCGCCACGCGGTCGTCATCCTCGATGACGGTTATCCGCATACCGGCGAAGTGTACGGCCCGGATCGGTGCTCGTGCCGGCCCGGGTTCTTGGGATTTTTCTGACACCATCCGGGCCCCGACCAGCCGAGACTGGGGGCCACTGACGCGCCGAGGGATGTCCATGCGTTGATAGGGAGGTCGCCGTATGCGAACGACCAGCAGGTACCGGGCCACCGCGCGGCTGATCGCCGCGATCGGTGTCGTCTCGCTCGCCGCCGCCTGTTCGGGTAACGGGGGTGCCGCCGGCGGAGGGGACGCCGCGAACTATCCGGACGAGAACATCACTATCGTCGTGCCGTTCAGCGCGGGTGGCCCGACGGACACTGTCACCCGGATGATCGCCGGGCCGATGGCCGCGAAGCTCGGCGGCAAGATCGTCGTCCAGAACGTCGAAGGTGCCGGCGGCACTGTCGGCGCCGGCGATGTCGCGCGGGCCAAGCCGGACGGCTACACGGTGCTCATGCACCACATCGGCATGTCGACGGCGCCCGCCCTCTACAAGAGCCTGGGCTACAAGCCCCTGGAGGACTTCGAGACGGTCGGCCTCGTCACCGAGGTGCCGATGACGATCGTCGCGCGTAAGGACTTCGCGCCCGCGACGCTGCAGGACCTGGTGACCCACGTGAAGGCGAACGCCGACAAGGTCACGCTGGCCAACGCCGGCATCGGCGCGGCGTCGCACCTGTGCGGTCTGCTGTTCCAGAGCACCACCGGCGTGAAGCTTCAGGAGGTTCCGTACCAGGGCACCGGACCCGCGCTGACCGACCTCGTCGGTGGCCAGGTCGACTTCATGTGCGACCAGACGACAAACACCAGCGGCCAGATCGCCGCAGGAAAGGTGAAGGCGTACGCGGTCACCACACCCGAGCGCGTGAAGAGCCTTCCCGACCTGCCGACCACCACCGAGGCCGGGTTGCCGCAGCTGACGGTCAGCGTGTGGCACGGTCTCTACGTTCCGGCCGACACGCCGCCGGAGATCGTTAAGAAGCTGTCCGAGGCGTTGAAGGTGGCACTGGCCGACCAGGGGGTCATCGACCAGATGGCCAAGCTGGGCACCGCGCCGGTCCCGGCCCAGGACGCGACCCCTGACGCGCACCGGGCAAAGCTCGACGAGCAGCTCGGCACCTGGGCGAAGATCATTGCCGACTCCGGGGTGAAGGTCTCCTGAGGTGGAGCGCCGTCGGTCGTTCCCGGACGTCCTCGCCGGGGGGATCTTCGTCCTGATCGGTGGCGCATTCGTGGTGGGGGCGCTCGGCTACGAGCTGGGCACCCCGACCCGGATGGGCCCAGGCGCCTTCCCGCTGCTGGTCGGCGCGGCAGTCGTCGCGCTGGGCCTGGCGATCGCCGGCAAGGGCCTCGTCGCCGGTGAGGTGATCTCGTTCGGGCCGATCCCGTGGCGCGCGGTCGCCGTCATCGTGCTCGCGGTCCTGTTCTTCGGGTTCACCATCCGGCGACTCGGGTTCGTTCCGACGACGGCGGTGACCGCACTGCTCACCACCCTGGCCAGCGCCCGCGTACGGCTGCTCACGGCGGTGGCTGTGGCCGCCGGGCTGACAGTGGCCAGCACGCTCATCTTCGTCGTCGGACTTCAGCTGCGGATCCCGCTGTGGGGCCCCTGGCTGGGCTTCTGACGCGGCATCCGGATTGAGGCATGGAACTCCTCGACAACCTCGCGCTGGGCTTCTCGACGGCCCTGCTGGTCCAGAACGTCCTCTACTGCTTCGTGGGAGTGCTGCTCGGGACCGCTGTCGGTGTGCTGCCCGGCATCGGGCCCACGGCCACCGTGGCGATGCTGCTGCCGATCACGTTCAGCTTCGAACCGGTCACCGCGCTGATCATGCTGGCCGGCATCTACTACGGGGCACAGTACGGCGGCTCGACGACCGCCATCCTGATCAACCTGCCCGGTGAGTCGTCAGCGGCGGTCACCGCGCTGGACGGGCACGAGATGGCCCGCCAGGGCCGGGCCGGCCCCGCCCTGGCGGCCGCGGCGATCGGGTCCTTCGTCGCGGGTACGGTCGCCACCGTGGCGCTGGCCGCCGCGGCCCCGCCGTTGGCCAGTGTCGCGTTGAAGTTCGGCCCGGCCGACTACTTCTCACTCGTGCTGTTCGGCCTGATCGTGTCGATCGCGCTGGCACGGGGCACGGCGCTCAAGGCACTGGCGATGATCGCGCTCGGCGTGCTGCTCGGCACTGTCGGCCAGGACATCTACACCGGAACGCCCCGCTTCGTGTTCGAGCAGCGCGAGCTGTACGGCGGCATCGACTTCGTGTCGGTCGCCGTGGGCCTGTTCGGGGTGGCCGAGATCCTGCGCAACCTGGAGAACGAGCAGACCCGCACGGCAATCGTCAGCAAGGTGACCAACCTCTGGCCGACCCGCGAGGACCGGCGTCGCATCGTCGCCCCGATCCTGCGGGGCACCGGTCTCGGCGCCGCGCTCGGTGTGCTGCCCGGCGGCGGCCACGTGCTGGCCTCGTTCACCTCGTACGCCGTCGAGAAGCGCATTTCGAAGCGGCCGCAGGAGTTCGGGCGGGGCGCGATCGAGGGCGTCGCCGGCCCCGAGTCGGCGAACAACGCCGCCGCGCAGACGTCGTTCATTCCGCTGCTCACCCTGGGCCTGCCCGCCCACCCGGTGATGGCACTGATGATCGGCGCGTTCATCGTCCACGGCATCACCCCGGGCCCGAACGTCATCAACGACGAGCCGGCGCTGTTCTGGGGCCTGATCGCGTCGATGTGGATCGGCAACGTGCTCCTGCTGCTGCTGAACCTGCCGCTGATCGGCCTCTGGGTGCGCATGCTGCGCATCCCGTACCAGGTGCTCTTCCCGATGATCATCCTGTTCGCCGCGATCGGCACCTACTCGCTGAACTCCAACGCGTACGACGTCTACGCCATCGCGTTCTTCGGGATCCTGGGCTACGTCCTGATCAAGTGCGGGTGCGAGCCGGCGCCCCTGCTGCTCGGCTTCGTCCTCGGCCCGCTGCTTGAGGAGAACCTGCGCCGCGCGCTCATCATCTCCCGGGGCGACCCGTCGGTCTTCGTGACCCGACCGATCTCCGCGGCACTGCTGGCCCTGGCGCTCGTCGCGCTCGTCGTCGCCGTCCTGCCGACGATCCGCCAGCGCCGCGCCGTCGTCTTCGCCGAGGAGGAGTAGCAATCCGGACCACGTGACGGTCAGGTCGACGAAGATTGTCCCCGTGACGAGCGACAACACGCCCCGGGGCTGGACCAGCCGGACCGTCTGGGACAGGCGGTTCAACGCCCCGTTGCGCTCGTTCCTGCGTACCGAGACCGGCGGCGCGCGGGTGGTACTGATCGCCGCGGTGGTGGCTCTGGTCTGGGCCAACCTGCACGTGTCGTCGTACGAGTCGGTCTGGGAGACCTCCTTCTCGATCCAGCTCGGCGACTGGCGCGTGTCACACGACGTGCGTTTCTGGGTCAACAGCGGGCTCATGACGTTCTTCTTCCTGGTCGCGGGGCTGGAGCTGCGCCGCGAGTTCGACATCGGCGAGTTGCGGGAGCGGCGTCGCCTGGCGTTGCCGATGCTGGCCGGGGTCGGCGGCATGCTCGTGCCGATCGCCATCTACCTCGCCATCAACGCCGGGCACACCACAGCGGCGGGCTGGGGCGCGGTGATGGCCACCGACACCGCGCTCGCGCTCGGCGCGCTGGCCGTCTTCGGGCCACGCTTCTCGGAACGGCTGCGGGGTTTCCTGCTGACCGTCGCCGTCGTCGACGATGTGGTGGCGATCGCGGTGCTGGCCATCGCGTACCCGCACCACCCCTCACTGACGGCGCTGATCGTCGCGGCGGCGATCTTCGGCGTCGTGCTGCTCGTCCGGGGCTGCGGGGTGCGGTTCGGCCCGGTCTACGCGCTGCTCGGGGTGGCGGCCTGGCTCGCCGTCTCGATGTCCGGTGTCGACCCGGTCGCTGTGGGTCTGGTGATGGGGTTGCTGACCTACGCCTACGCTCCCGGCCGAGGCGACCTGCAGCGGGCCAGCGACCAGTTCCGCCTCTTCCGGGAACAACCCACCCCGCAACTGGCCCGGATGGCCCGAGCCGGGCTCACCTCGGCGCTGTCGCCGAACGAGCGGTTGCAGACGCTCTACCACCCGTTGGCGAGCTACGTGGTGGTACCACTGTTCGCGCTGGCCAACGTCGGCATCGTGATCGACGGCGACCTGCTGGCCCGGGCCGTGACCTCTCCGGTCACGGTCGGCGTCGTGGTCGCGTACGTCGTCGGCAAGCCGGCCGGGATCGTGGCCACCGCGTGGCTGGTGACCCGGCTCAGCGGTAACCGGTTCCGGCCGCCCGTCGGGTGGGTCGCCGTCGCGGGGGTCGGCACGATCTCCGGCATCGGGTTCACCGTCGCGCTCCTGATCGCCACCCACGCCCTGAGCGGCCCGGCCCTGGACGAGGCGAAGTTCGGCATCCTCGTGGCGACGCTCGGCGCGTCAGTCGTCACCTGGCTGGTGTTCCGCGCCGTCGGCCGGCTCTCGCCGGCGCGGCGGACGCGTGCGCTGCTGGGCGTCACCGAGGGGATCGTCGACCTGATGCTGCCGGTCGATCCGGATCGCGACCACATGCGGGGGTCGCTCGATGCGCCGGTGACGGTGGTGGAGTACGGCGACTTCGAGTGCCCCTACTGCGGGCAGGCCGAGCCGGTGGTCCGAGAGTTGCTGGCGGACTTCGCCAACGTCCGGTACGTCTGGCGGCACCTGCCGCTCACCGACGTCCACCCACATGCTCAACTCGCGGCCGAGGCCGCCGAGGCGGCGGGGGAGCAGGGCGCGTTCTGGGAGATGCACGATCTGCTGCTCGCCCACCAGGACGCTCTCAATCCCACTGACGTGCTCGGTTACGCCGAACAGCTGGGCCTGGACCTGGACGGGTTCCGCGAGCACATGGTGAAGCGGATGGGCGTGGACCGGATCGCCGAGGACGTCGACTCCGCCGACCTCAGCGGCGTCACCGGCACCCCGACCTTCTTCATCAACGGTCGGCGGCACCACGGCGCGTACGACATCGCCGCGCTCTCGGCGGCGGTGAAGTCGGCGTTCGCCAGCGCGAAGCTCCGCCCCGAGTACCACCCTCGGGACCCAGGCCGCCGCGAGGCCGGTCCGGCGAGCTGACCGCGTGGCCGTCACCGGGCCAGGCGGTCGACGAGCGCACCGGTCACCTCCCGGCGCCCTCCGACAGTCGCGGCGTCGCCGGATCAACGGCGTCCGCCGCCGTGACTTCCGATCCCGCCTCCGCGTCGCGGGGTGCGGAGGTGTTGGCCGGCTCCTTTGGAGCTGAATCGTTTGCGACATCACCGGCGGCGCTGCCGGCCGAGGGCTTTCCGGGGCGTGGCCGGGAGGGAAGAAATCCGCGACCTCGACCTGATCCATCCGCTCCGCCGCCTTCCAGCCGGCAGGAAGAAGCGGCAGGCATTTGGTCTGATTCGTTTGCGGCATCAGCTCCAAAGGCAGCGCGCCATCCCATGCAACCCCGCAACCCCGGGCCGCGGGGCCAGCGCCCACAGCCCTCGGGGCCCGCACGCTTCAGCCCTTCAGGCCTCAGCCCTTCAGGCCCCAGCCCTGCCCGCCCCAGCCCCGCCCGCCGGGGCCCCGCAGCGTGCGCGCCCCGGGGCGCCCCCCGGGGCGTTCAGGTGACCGGGAGGGCGGCGAGCCGGTTGGCGCGGCGGCCCGCGACGGCCACGACGACAGCGAGGGCCAGGGCGATCAGGAAGAAGACGTCCGCGCCGGTGAAGGCCGCGTGGAAGCCCGCCGTCGGGTCGGTGGCGGAGCTGGCGCGGGTGTACGCGATGGTGAGGATCGCGATGCCGAGCGAGCCGCCGAGTTGGTGGGCGACGTTGACGAGGCCGGACGCGGCGCCCGCGTCCTGTGGTTCGACTCCGGCGACGCCGCCCTGGGTCATCAGGATGATGGCGATGCCCTGGCCGATTCCGATCACCAGCAGGGGCTGTAGCACGTCCGGGAAGTAGCTGGAGCCGGTCGAGATGCGCGACAGCCACGCCATGCCGGCGAGCGCGAGCACGAGGGACACCACCAGCAGGATGGGGCGGCCGAGCCGGTTCTGCAGGGGCCGGATGGCGTACACCATGGCGAAGAACATGCCGGTGATGGGCACGTACGCGAAGCCGGTCTGGAGGGCGCTGAGGTGCAGCACCTCCTGGAGGTACTGGCTGAGGAAGTAGAAGGTGGAGAAGGTGGCGCCGACGATGAGGATCCGCCCGGCGTACGCCCCGGAGCGCTCCAGGCTGCGGAAGAGTCGCAGTGGGGTGATGGGCTGTGGTGCCCGGTGTTCGATCAGCACGAAGGCGGTCAGCAGGACGGCGCCGAGACCCAATGAGACAACGGTGCCCGGTGCGCTCCAGCCGGCGGCTGCGGCCTGGATGAAGCCGTACACCAGGGCGGTCATGCCGCCGGTGGAGGTCAGCGCCCCGCCAAGGTCGAACGCACCGGCGCGGCGTTCGGTCTCGACCAGGAACCGTGGTGCGAGCAGCGCGATGGCGATGCCGATCGGCACGTTGACGAGCATTCCCCAGCGCCAGGAGAGCAGGTCGGTGAAGACGCCGCCGATGACGATGCCGACGCTGCCGCCGGCGCCGATGACCGCGCTATAGAGGGCGATCACCTTGGCTCGGGCCGCCGGTTGGGGGTGGTCGGCGACCAGTAGCGCGAGCGTGGAGGGCACCGCGAGCGCGGCGGCGAGGCCCTGCACGACGCGGGCGGTGATCAGCCAGCTGCCGCTCGGGGCGAGGCCGGCGGCGAGGGACGCCGCGGTGAACAGGGCGATCCCGGCGAGGAAGACGCGGCGGCGGCCGAGCAGGTCACCGGCTCGGGCGCCGAGCAGGAGCAGTCCGCCGAATGCCAGGACGTAGGCGTTCTGCACCCAGGAGAGCCCGGACGGGGAGAAGCCGAACTGCCGCTGCACGTGCGGCAACGCGGTCGTGATGATCGAGGTGTCCAGCGTCATCATCAGCTGCGAGCCGAGGATGAGCGCCAGGGCGATCCCGCGACGGGGAGCGGGCATGGTCCGCCTTCTTTCGGGCTAGACTGATAGGAGACCTCCGAATAAGTGGAGGCGTGCTATCACTCTAGTGATAGTCGGCCTCCGGTTGCTAGCGCTGGGAGACATCGGCATCGTGACGGCCCTCACCCACCTGCGCGTGGCCCGCCCGCACCGGGCCGACGCCGCCCGCAACTACGACGCGATCCTGGCGGCGGCCCGGGTCGCCTTCGCCGAGCAGGGCGCGGAGGCTCCGCTGGAGGAGATCGCCCGCCGCGCCGGAGTGGGTATCGCGACGCTCTACCGCAACTTCCCGACCCGGGAGGTGCTGATCGAGAACGTCTACGTCACCGAGGTCGAGGCGGTGTGCGCGACCGCCGGGGAGGCCGAGAGCCTCGCCCCCCGCGATGGCCTGTACGCCTGGCTGCGGCGCTTCGTGGAGTACATCGGGGCGAAGCAACCGCTGGCCGCCGGCCTGAACCGGGAGTCCACCGCCTACCTGGAGTGCCGGCGGGCGCTCTACGCGGCCGGTGGGCCGCTGCTGGAGCGGGCCCAGCGGGCGCGCGAGGTGCGCGCCGACGTGACGATCGACGACGTCATGCGCCTGGCCAGCGCCATTGCCTCCGGGCACTTTCCCCGGGCCGACCAGCGCGATCACGTCCTCACTGTCGCCCTGGACGGGCTGAGCGCGCAGCCGGAGTGACCTCGGCGGTCGGCCCGCGCCGCGATGTCCGAAGTGGAACAGCTGCGGAACGTGTTCGGGGAATCACGATGGACTCGGACCCTTGACTCTCGGGAAACATCGGGCCACCATCTGACAACGTTGTCACAGACCCCCGCCATCTGACAACGTTGTCATGTCTGGAGGCAAGATGTCCGACCCATCGCCGATTTCCCGGCGTACCTTCCTCTCCGCCGGCGCGACGCTGCTGGCGTCGGTCGGGGTGACCGCGGCCCTCCCGGACGCCCTCGCGTCCGCCGCCGGGCCGACGCCGACCGCCACCCCGACCGTCACCGACCTGGCCCGGTACCGCCCGGTGACGGTCTCCTCGACCGACTACGCGCCGACGCCGGCCGCCTTCGCCGTGGACGGCCTGCCGCAGGTCGGCGTCCGGGGGAGTGGATGGCGTGCCGCCGTCGGCGATCCACAGTGGATCTCAGTGGACCTGCAGGCGCCGTGCCGGATCGAGGCCGTCTCCCTGGTCTTCGAGGCCACGCTCACCGACGGGCCGTTCGACGGCAACTACACCGACACCGACGGTGACGAGATCCTCTCCAGCGCCGCGACGGCGTACCGGATCGAGGTCTCCACCGACGGCAGTGCCTGGCGGTCGGTGTACGAGACCAGCGAGGGCCAAGGCGGGGCACAGACCATCAAGCTGCCCGAGCCGGTCACCGCCCGGTGGATCCGGATGACCGCCACGAAGCGCTCCAACAGCAACCCGGTCGGCCTCAACGGCTTCCAGGTCTACGGCGTGCCGCTCGCCGGCCGGCCGAAGGCCGAGGGCTGGACCAGTTGGGAGGGCGGCAACACCGGCCCGGCACCCGAGCTGCGGGTCGCCGCCGACGGCACGGTGCCGCTGGAGTCGGGCTGGTCGCTGACGATGGACGACTTCGCCGGCACCGCCGACGGCGCCGAACTCTCCCGTGCCGGCGTCGACGTCCGGTCCTGGCTGCCGGCGACGGTACCCGGCACCGTGCTGGGCACACTGGTCGAGCAGGGACACCTGCCCGACCCGGTGGCCGGCTTCAACAACATGCGCATCCCGGAGGCGCTGTCCCGGCACACCTGGTGGTACCGGCGCGCGCTGCGGCTGCCGCGTGACCTGGACACCTCGGCCGGCCGACGGATCTGGCTGGAGTTCGACGGGATCAACCACGAGGCGACGGCCTGGGTCAACGGCATGCGGGTCGGCAGCGTCAAGCACCCGTTCGCGCGGGCTGCCTTCGACATCACCGACGCGTTGGCCGGTCACCGTGGCGAGCACGTCCTCGCCGTCCGGGTCACCCCGATGCCGCACCCGGGCACCCCCGGCGACAAGGGCCCCGACGGTCGTACCTTCCTCCAGTCGGCCCACCACTACCTTGACGCGCCGACCTACCTGGCGGTGTCCGGGTGGGACTGGATGCCGGCCGTCCGTGACCGGGTCACCGGCCTCTGGGACCACGTCCGCCTGCGCAGCACCGGCGCCGTGGTCATCGGCGACCCGCACGTACAGACCACGCTGCCCGACCTTCCCGGCACCGACACCGCCGAGGTCACCATCCGGGTCCCGGTCCGCAACGCGGCGGCCAGCGCCACCACTGTCACCGTCCGCGCGGAGTTCGACAAGGTACGCGTCGAGTCGACGGTGACCGTCCCCGCCGGCGGGAGCACCACTGTCACCTTCACGCCGGAGCGTTTCCGCGCGCTGCGGCTGCGCAACCCCCGCCTCTGGTGGCCCAACGGCTACGGCGACCCCCACCTGTACGACCTCACGCTCACCGCCACCGTCAAGCGCGCGGTCAGCGACCGGCGTGCGCTCCGCTTCGGTGTCCGCGAGTTCGCCTACGACTGGCACCAGCCGATCGTCATCTCGCCTCCCGGCAAACCCGCGCTGGAGTTCGTCGACGGCGCGGCGACCCAGACGGTCACGTTCGACAGGCAGCACGCCCGGCACGTGCGCATCCAGGCCGGCCAGCGCGCCACCGGCTGGGGCATCTCGATGTTCTCGTTGTCGGTGGCCGACGGCACTGGTCCGGATCTCGCCCTGCGCCGCGACGCCACCGCGTCGTCCTCGGAGAACGACGGCAACGGGCCCGGCAAGGCCGTCGACGGCGACGCGGCGACCCGCTGGGCCTCGCAGGCCGAGGACAACCAGTGGATCCAGGTCGACCTCGGCGCGGCGGTGGACTTCGACCGGGTCACCATCGTGTGGGAGCAGGCGTACGCGCTGGACTACCGCGTGCAGGTCTCCGTCGACGGGGACGCCTGGAACGACGTGACGTCGGTCAGCAACGACACCCCGCTGGGCAGTCGGGCCACCCAGGTCGAGACGTTCGCCAGTCAGACGGCGCAGCACCTGCGCATCCAGACCGGCGCGCGGGTGACCTCGTGGGGCGTGTCCATGTGGGCGCTCTCGGTGCGGCGGCAGGCCGAGCCGGACGTCGACCTGGCCCTGCGCCGGACGGCGACCGCGTCGTCGTCCGACGGCGACTCGAACGGCCCGGACCGGGCCGTCGACGGCAACCCCCGCACCCGGTGGTCGTCCACGTTCGAGGACAACCAGTGGATCCAGGTCGACCTCGGCGCTCCGGTCAGCTTCGACCAGGTGACGATCGTCTGGGAGCAGGCGTACGCCCGCGACTTCGTCATCCAGGTCTCGGACGACGGGCAGCGCTGGACCGACGTCAAGGCGGTCAGCAACAAGATCACCGAGCTGAAGATCACGGTGAACGGTGTGCCGGTGTTCGCCCGGGGCGGCAACTGGGGCTGGGACGAACTGCTGCGTCGGGTGCTGCCCGACCGGCTGGCCGACACGGTCGAGATGCACCGCGACATGAACTTCACGATGATCCGCAACTGGCTCGGCAGCAGCAACCGGGAGGAGCTGTACCAAGCCTGCGACGAGCAGGGCATCCTGGTGTGGAACGACTTCTGGCAGGCCGGGGCCTTCCTGCCGAATCCGCCCGGCTACGTCGACATCGCCGCCGACACGATCCGGCGGTTCCGCCACCACCCGAGCATCGTCGTCTGGTGCGGCGCGAACGAGGGGGACCCGCCGCCGATCGTCGACGCCGGGCTCAAGCAGGCCGTCGCCACCGAGCACCCGGAGATCCTCTACATCCCGAACTCCGCCAGCGGCATCGTGAGCGGGCGGGGGCCCTACGGCTGGGTCGACCCGACGACCTACACCGACAAGACGATCTACGAGGCGGACTCGTTCGGCTTCCACACCGAGATCGGCATGCCAGTGGTGTCGGTGACCGAGAGCATGCGCAACCTCGTCGGTGACGCGCCGGAGTGGCCGATCGGCGAGGTGTGGAACTACCACGACTGGTCGACCATCGGTAACCAGCGCGTCGGCACGTACCAGGCGGCGATCGACGCGCGGCTCGGTGAGTCCGAGTCGCTCGACGAGTTCGCCACCCGGGCGCAGTTCGTCAACTACGAGAGCCACCGCGCCATGTTCGAGGCGTGGAACGCCAACCTGTGGCAGGACGCCACCGGTCTGCTGCTGTGGATGTCGCACCCGGCGTGGCACAGCACGGTCTGGCAGACCTACGACTACGACCTCGACGTGAACGGCGCCTACTACGGCGCCCGCAAGGGATGCGAGCCGGTCCACGTCCAGGCCGACCCGGGTACCTGGCAGGTCCGGGTGGTCAACCACACCGCCGCCCCGCTCAGCGGAGTCACTGTGAGCGCCCGACGGTACGACCTGAACGGCCGGTCGTTGGGTTCGGCCCAGCGTCAGCGGGTGGACGTGGCCCGCTCGGCCACCACGGCGGTCTTCCCGCTCGCCGCGCCGGACGGCGGCGGACTGCACCTCGTGCGACTGGAGTTGCGGGACAGCCGCGACCGGCTGCTCACGGAGAACACCTACTGGCGTTACGACAAGGCCGAGCAGTTGAGGGCGCTCAACGACGTGCCGAGCACCCGACTGTCGACGTCGTCGAGCACCGTACGCGTCGTGGACCGGCGCAACACCGTCACCACGACGGTCCGCAATCAGGGCCGTACGGTCGCCGCGTTGGTGCGGCTCGCCGTACGCGACCAGCGCGGTGAGCGGGTCCTGCCGGCGCGCTACGACGACAACTACTTCTGGCTCCTGCCGGGGGAGAGCCGCGAGGTGCGCATCTCCTGGCCGGCGCGGTCGGGCCTCGCCCGCCAGGTCACGGTGACCGCGCAGGCGTACAACTCCTAGGAGTACGCGGTGGGAGGCGGCGCCGTGCGGCTCCGCTTCCCACCGTGGACCCGTGCGCTGCCACCTGATGCGGGCGTTTAGATCCGTTACCGCACCTCGGCTCGGGACCGATACCCATGCTGTACGTGTGACACGGTCCGGTTCCACGTCCGGCGCGGTACGGGTCGCGTTCGCGTTCTGGATCACGCTCGTGGGCACCACGGTGCCGACGCCGCTCTACCCGCTCTACGAGCTGGAGTTCGGCTTCTCGTCGTTGACAGTGACAGTGGTCTACGCACTGTACGCGCTGGGAGTCGTCGTCGGGTTGCTGGTCTTCGGTCGGCTCTCCGACCAGATCGGCCGACGTCCGGTCATCCTCATCGCGCTGCTGCTCTCGGTCGCCGCCGACGCCGTGTTCCTGGCCGCCGTGGACCTGGCGATGATCATCGTGGGTCGGATCCTCGCCGGGCTGTCCGCCGCGCTGATCATCGGTGCCGCGACCGCGGCGTTGGCGGAGCTGATCGACCCTCGGCACCCGAAGCGGGCCGCCACCGTGTCGATCTTCGCGAACCTGGGCGGCCTGGCCGCCGGCACCCTGCTGTCCGGGATCGTGTCGGACGTGGCACCCGATCCACTCCGGCTGCCCTGGGTGATCGTGCTGATCCTGGCGGTGATCGCGATCATCGCGCTGCGCGGGGTGCCGGAGACGGTCCGGGAACGTTCGCCGGTGACTTTGCGGGTGCAGCGGTTGCACGTGCCGGCGACCATCCGCGGGGCCTTCGTCCGCTCGGCGCTCACCGCCGGCGCGGGCTTCGCCGCCCTCGGGGTGCTCACGTCGGTGAGTGGGCTGTTCCTCGGCATGGTCCTGCACGAGACCTCGCACACCCTTGCCGCGCTGGTGGTCTTCGTGGCGTTCACCGGCGCCGCGTTCGGTCAACTGCTGACCCGCGTGCTGTCCTCGCGCGCCGCGCTGGCCAGCGCCTGCGCCGGCCTCGTCGTGGGGGCGGGCCTGCTCGCGTTCAGCATGTGGATGGCGTTGCTGGCGACGCTCATCGTCAGCGCGGCGATCACCGGTGTCGCGTCCGGGGTGGCGGTCGGCGACGGCATCGCGACGATCACGATGAAGACCGAACCGCAGCACCGGGCCGAGGCGGTGTCGACCTTCTTCGCCATCCTGTTCGCCATGCTCGGTGTGCCAGCGGTCGGGGTCGGTCTGCTGATCCAGACGATCGGCCTGCGCCCGGCCGGCGAGGTCTTCAGCGCGGTGGTGGCGGTGCTCGCGCTGGTCGTCCTGCTCAGCCTGGTCCGGGGCGGCCGGACACGGCCCGCGGGCTGATCACCGGCGCGGCCAGTTCAGGGCAACCGGCGTGCCTGGCGGGCCATTCACGGAGGTCTTGCGGCGGTCATCGTATACAACATACGCTCCCCGAATCGCCCACCTGAGGAGCTCTCCATGACGAACCTCTCCGTCCGCGACACGAACCTGCCCCGCAGCCGGGTGCTCCGGGCCGCCGTGGCGGCGGCCGTCGTCGTCTGCACTGTCGTCGCCTGCTCACCGGTGTCGAACAACGAAGGCGGCGACCCGTCCGGCGGCGACCAGGCGGCAGGCCAGGATTCCTTCGGTACGCCCGCCGACCCCGCCGCCGTCAAGCAGGGCGGCAAGCTGGTCATCGCCCTCTCCGCCGAGCCCGACGCGCTGGACCCGACGCTGTCGAGAAGCCTCTACTCCCGCTACGTCTTCCAGGCGATGTGCCAGAAGCTCTACGACGTCAACGAGCAGGCGCAGGTCGTACCGCAGCTCGCGACGGCCCTGCCCACCACGAGCGGCGACGGCCGGACGGTGACCATTCCGCTGCGGCCCGGCGTGCGCTTCGCGGACGGCACGGCGTTCGACTCGGCCGCGGTGAAGGCCACCCTGCAACGCCACCTCACCAACGCCCGGTCGGCGCGCAAGAGCGAACTTGGCCCCATCGACGGCGTCGACACCCCTGACGCGCAGACAGTCGTCCTGCGGCTGAAGCAGCCGTTCGCACCACTGCTCGGGGCCCTCGCCGACCGGGCCGGCATGATCATGAGTGCGCAGGCGCTGCGGACCAAGGGCGACGACTTCGCCTCGGCGCCGGTCTGCGTCGGCCCCTTCAAGTTCGCGAAGCGGGTGCCGCAGAACTCCATCGAGGTGGTGCGGGACCCCAACTACTACGACGCGAGCAAGGTGCACCTGGACGGCATCTCGTGGCGGATCCTCACCGACGCCAGCATCCGCGCCGCCAACCTGCGCTCCGGTGACGCGCAGGTCGCCGACTCGGTCTCCACCCAGGACGTCGCCTCGCTCCGGCAGGACGCGGCGGTCTCCGTCCTCCAGTCGCAGTCCCTCGGCTACCAGGGCCTGACCATCAACGTCGGCAACGTCGACGGCGTCGGCACCGCAGCCAAGCCCATCAACCGCCCCCTCGCCCAGAACGCCAAGGTGCGACAGGCCTTCGAGCACGCCATCGACCGCAAGGCCCTCGTCGACGCGGTCTTCAACGGTCTGCACGCCGCCGCCTGCTCCCCGATCTCGCCGGCGAGCACGTTCTCGTCCCCGGAGGCGCAGACCTGCCCGGCGCACGACCCCGCCAAGGCCAAGCAGTTGCTGGCCGAAGCCGGCGTGCGGACGCCGTACACGGTCACGATGCTCGCCTCGAACACCCCTGACACGCTGCGTCTCGCGCAGGCGTTGCAGTCCATGGTCAAGGACGGCGGATTCGACCTGAAGATCAACCCGGTGGAGTACTCGTCGCTCCTCGACGAGCAGGACCGCGGCAACTTCGAGCTGCTGCAACTGGGGTGGAGCGGCCGGATCGACCCGGACGCCAACATTACGAACTTCGTCGGCACCGGCGCCAGCCAGAACGTCGCCGGCTACAGCAACCCGCAGCTCGACACAGTGCTGACCCAGGCCCGCCAGGCCGGTGACGTCGAGGAGCGCAGGAAGCTGTACGGGCAGGCGGTCGCACTGCTCCAGCAGGACGACGCCCTGATCTACCTCTACCGGCAGCGCAACCTGACCGCCGTCAGCAAGCAGATCCAGGGCCTCCAGGTCTACCCGGACGGCGTTATCCGGGCCGCCTTCGCCGGCTTCGGCAAGTAGGCCGTCGTGGCCCGATACCTGCTCACCCGCGCCTGGCAGTCGGCGCTGACCCTGCTGTTGTCGACGATCGTGGTCTTCGTCGGCGTACGGGCACTGCCCGGCGATCCGGCCCTCGCCCTGGCCGGGGAGGACCGGTCGCCGGAGGCCCTGGAGGCCATCCGTCGGCACTACGGGCTGGACCAGCCGCTGCCGGTGCAGTTCGCCCAGTACGTGGAGCGCATGGCGCAGGGCGACTTCGGGGTGTCCATCCGCACCGGCACCCCGGTCTCCTCGATGCTCACGACAGCCCTGCCGGTGACCGTCGAGCTGTCCGTCCTGGCGATCCTCATCGCGGCGGCGCTCGGCGTCGGCGCCGGGGTGCTCGCGGCCGTCCGTCGTGGACGTCCGGCGGAGTGGCTCGCCAACGGCCTGGCCCTGATCGGCCTGTCCGTGCCGCACTTCTGGCTCGGGCTGCTGGCGATCCTCTACCTGTCCGTGGCGACCGGGCTCTTCCCCGCCTCCGGCTTCGTGCCGATCCTGGAGGACCCGGTGGACAACCTGCACCACATCGTCCTGCCGGCGGTGATCCTCGGCACCGGCCTGGCCGCCATCATCATGCGGCAGACCCGCTCGGCGATGCTGGACTCGCTCTCCTCCGACTACGTACGGACGGCGAAGGCCAAGGGCCTGCGACCGCGCGCCGTCATCACCCGGCACGCCCTGCGGAACAGCCTCATCGTGGTGGTGACCGTCGTGGGTCTCCAACTCGGCGGGCTGATCTCGGGCGCTGTCGTCACCGAACAGATCTTCGGGCTGCCGGGCTTCGGCAAGATGACCATCGACGCGGTGTTCCAGCGGGACTACCCGGTGATCCAGGCCGTCGTCCTGCTCACCGCGGCGGCCTACATCGTGATCAACTTCTTCGTGGACCTGCTCTACTCGGTCATCGATCCACGCATCCGGGTGACGGGAGATCCGGCATGACCGTCCTCACCGTACCGATGGCGGAGACCGGCACCGCCGATATCACCCGGCGTACCCGGGTGCTGCGGCGGCTGCGGCGCAACCCGCTCGCCGTGGTGAGCTTCGTCGTGCTCGCGCTGGCGGGTGTCATCGCGCTGCTCTCGCCCTGGCTCGCGCCCTACTCGGTCGACCAGACCGACTTCGCCCGTACGTTCGCCCCTCCCGGCACCGCCGGGCACCTGCTGGGCACCGACGACCTCGGCCGGGACGTCCTCTCCCGCATCATGCTCGGCGCACGGGCCTCGTTGCAGGTAGGGCTCCTGGCGGTGGCCACGTCGCTGGTCATCGGGGTGCCGCTCGGGCTCGCCGCCGGCTACTTCCGGGCCTGGGACGCGGTGATCTCGCGCTTCACCGACCTGCTGCTGGCGTTTCCGTTTCTGATCATGGCGGTGGGGTTGGCGGCCATCCGCGGTGCCAGCCTCGGCAACGCCGCGGTGGCCATCGGCATCGCCCAGATCCCCGGGGTGATCAGGGTCGTCCGCTCGGACACGCTGCGCCTCAAGTCGCTGGACTTCGTCGCGGCAGCCGTCGTGGACGGCGCGAGCGACCTGTGGGTGCTCGCCCGGCACATCCTGCCGAACGCGACCTCGGTGATCCTGGTGCAGGCCACTGTCGCCATCCCGGCCGCGATCCTCGGCGAGGCGGTGCTGTCCTTCCTCGGCCTCGGCATCCAACCCCCGTCGCCCAGTCTCGGCACCATGCTGGCCACCGCCCAGCAGTTCGCCGCCCGCGCACCGTGGGCCGCCGTCTTCCCCGGCGTGGTGATCATGGGTCTGGCGCTGGCGTTCAACGTCTTCGGTGACGCCCTGCGCGACGCCCTCGACCCGAAGGGAGACCGGCGATGACCACCGCCTCCGCGCCCGTGCTGGAGATCCGCGACCTGTCGGTGTCGTTCCCGACCGAGACCGGCACCGTCTCGGCGGTCGACGGAGTCAGCCTGGACCTCGCGGCCGGGGAGATCGTCGGAATGGTGGGCGAGTCGGGGTGCGGAAAGAGCGTCACCGCGATGAGCCTCGCCGGACTGCTCCCGGGCAGCGCCCGGGTCAGCGGATCGGTGCGCCTGGACGGCACTCAACTGGTCGGGGCCCGCGAGTCGGCCCTGCGTCGCGTCCGTGGCCGGGAGATCGCCTACATCTTCCAGGAACCGATGACGTCGTTGAACCCGGTGCTCACCGTCGGACGGCAGATCGGCGAGGTGCTCCAGGTCCACGAACGGATGTCCCGACGGGCGGCGCGGGCTCGCGCCGTCGAGCTGTTGACGCTCGTCGGGATCCCGTCCGCCGCCCAGCGGGTCGACAACTATCCGCACCAACTCTCCGGCGGCATGCGCCAGCGCGTGATGATCGCGATGGCGGTGGCCTGCGGCCCGAAGGTGCTGGTGGCCGACGAGCCGACCACCGCGCTGGACGTCACCGTCCAGGCCGGCATCCTCCAGGTGCTGCGGGACCTGCGCGACCGGCTCGGCACGAGCGTCCTCATCATCACCCACGACCTCGGCGTGATCGCCGACATCGCGGACCGCGTCGTCGTCATGTACGCGGGCCGGGTGGTGGAACGGGCACCGGTGGACGACCTGTTCGCCCATCCCCGGCACCGGTACACGGCCGGGCTCCTGTCGGCGTCACCGCAGCCGGGCCGGCACGCCGGCACCGACCGGTTGACCGAGATCCCCGGGCTGGTGCCCGTCCTGGCCAGCCAACCCGACGCCTGCACCTTCGCGGATCGCTGCCCGGCCGCCGATGAGCAGTGCCGGGCGGCCGCCCCGCCGTTGGAGGATGTCGGTGGCACCGACCATCTCGCGGCCTGTTGGCACCCCTGCACAACGGCACCGACGGCAGTTCAGGAGGCGAACCGATGACGCCGCAGCCGAACGCCCTGGAGATCGCGGACCTGGTGATGCACTTCGGCCCGGTGCGTGCCGTGGACGGGGTGTCCCTGACCATCCCGCGGGGCCGGGTCACGGCCCTGGTGGGGGAGAGCGGTTCCGGGAAGTCGACAGTGGGCCGATGCGTGGTGCGGCTCGTCGAACCGACAGCGGGAACTGTCCGGATCGCTGGCACTGACGTCACCCACCTGTCCCGACGGCGACTGCGTCCCCATCGCGGCGCGGTGTCGATCGTCTTCCAGGACCCGGCCGCGTCACTGGACCCGCGGATGCTGGTGGGCGAGATCGTGGCCGAGCCGCTGCGGCTGGCCGGCAAGCGGATCTCCCGGCGCGAGCGGGACGCGCGCGTCGCCCCCCAACTCGAACGGGTGGGCCTGCGCGCCGAGGTGGCCCGCCGCTATCCCCACGAGCTGTCCGGCGGGCAACGCCAACGGGTCAGCATCGCGCGGGCCCTGATCTCCGAGCCCATGCTGCTCATCGCTGACGAACCCACCAGCGCGCTCGACGTGTCGGTGCAGGCGTCGGTGCTCAACCTCCTCGCCGACCTGCAACGCGACATCGGGTTCGCCTGTCTCTTCATCACCCACGACCTCTCCGCTGTCGAGTACCTGGCCGACGACATCGCTGTCATGTACCTGGGTCAGCTCGTCGAGACCGGTAGCCGCGAGCGGATCTTCGCCCGGCCCGCCCACCCGTACACGCAGGCGCTGCTCTCCGCCGCGCCGGTGGCCGACCCGGTGCGTCAGCGCCTCCGTCAACCGGTGCTGCTCGGCGACGACCTGCCGTCCGCGCTCGACCCACCGTCCGGCTGCCGGTTCCGGACCCGGTGCCCGCTCGCCTTCGACAGGTGCGCGACGGAGGTGCCGGCGCAGACCGCCGTCGGCGACGGGATGGCCGCGTGTCACCTGGTCCGGCCGGACGGCACCGGTCCCGACGTTCGTACCGCAGATCCCAGTGAGGTGTTGTCATGACGTTCACCACCCGACCCACGTTGCAGGGCACCTTCGGCATGGTGTCCTCCACCCACTGGCTGGCCAGCCAGTCGGCGATGGGCATCCTGGAACGCGGGGGCAACGCCTTCGACGCGGCGGTCACCGCCGGCTTCGTCCTGCACGTCGTCGAGCCGCACCTGAACGGGCCGGGCGGCGAGGTGCCGGCCATCGTGGCCACCGCACGGGATCCCCGACCGAAGGTGCTGTGCGGGCAGGGGCCGGCGCCGGCCGGCGCCACCATCGCGCACTTCCGGTCCCTCGGGATGGACCTCATCCCGGGCGCCGGGCCGCTCGCGGCGGCCGTACCCGGCGCGGTGGACGCCTGGCTCCTGCTGCTGCGCGAGCACGGCACGCTCACCCTCGCCGAGGTGCTGGAGCCGGCGATCGGCTACGCCGGCGCCGGACACCCGCTGGTGGGCCGGGTCGGTGACACGGTGGCGGCCGTCCGGTCGTTGTTCGAGGAACACTGGCCCACCTCCGCCGCGCTCTGGCTGCGCGGCGGCCGACCACCGGCCGCGGGGGAGTTGGTCACCAACCCGGCGTACGCGGACACCCTGCGCCGGCTCGTCGAGGCGGGACGGGCGGCCGGCGTCGACCGGGAGGCCCAGATCGAGGCCGCGCGCCGGGCCTGGAGCACCGGTTTCGTCGCCGAGGCGATCGACGCGTTCAGCCGGCTACCGTTCCAGGACTCCAGTGGCCGCCCGCACGCCGGGCTGGTGACCGGCGACGACCTGGCCGCGTACTCGGCGAGCTGGGAGCCGCCCGCCACCCTTGACTGGCACGGCTACTCGGTGGCGAAGACCGGTTTCTGGGGCCAGGGCCCGGTGCTGCTGGAGTCACTGGCCACTCTGGATGCCCTCGACGACCCGGGCGCGTACGACCCGACGACCGCGGCGGGCATCCACGCCCAGGTCGAGGCGCTCAAGCTCGCCTTCGCCGACCGGGAGGCCTGGTACGGCGACGGGGCCGACGTGCCCGCCAAGGCGCTGCTCTCGCCGCAGTACGCGCGGGAGCGGGCCGTCCTGATCGGCGATCGCGCGTCGGCGGAGTTGCGGCCGGGGCGTCCGGACGGGGCGCAGCCGCGCCTGCCCGCCCACGTCCGACAGGGCGCCGGGCGGCGTACCGGGCCGACGGATGCCACCACGGGAGAGCCGACGGTGCAGTCGGACGGGGTGACCCGGGGCGACACCTGTCACGTGGACGTGGTCGACCGCTGGGGCAACATGATCTCCGCTACGCCCAGCGGCGGCTGGTTGCAGAGTTCCCCGACGATTCCGGAGCTGGGCTTCCCGCTGGGCAGCAGGTTGCAGATGTTCTGGCTGGAGGAGGGGCTCGCCTCGTCGCTGGCGCCGGGCCGCCGCCCGCGTACGACGTTGAGCCCGACGATGGTGCACCGTGACGGTCAGCCGGTGCTGGCCTGCGGCACCCCCGGTGGCGACCAGCAGGACCAGTGGCAGTTGCCGTTCCTGCTGCGGCACCTCGTCGGTGGGCAGAGCCTTCAGGAGGCCATCGACGCGCCGGCGTGGCACACGGTCAGCCTGCCGGGGTCGTTCTATCCCCGCGACATGGAGCCCGGTGTCCTGGTGGTGGAGGACCGGCTCGACGAGGGTGTGCTGGAGGCCCTGCGGGCGTACGGGCACGAGGTGCGGGTCACCGACGGGTGGAGCCTCGGTCGGCTCTGCGCGGTGACCCGTGACCCGGTGACGGGAGTGCTGGCGGCCGGTGCGAACCCCCGGGGGATGCAGGGCTACGCGTGCGGCCGGTAGCTGGCGCCATGGCCGCGCGCCCGTCAGCGGGCGCCGTAGCCGCCTTCGGCGTTCTCGTAGGCCGCTGCGGATGCCGCGTCGAGGTGGTCGAGCGCGGCCCGCTCGGCGCGGTCACCGTCGCCCGACTCGATGGCGTCGACGAGTTGGATGTGCTCGGCCCACGAGTGTGGCGCGCGTTCGGCCGCCCCGAGCCGGAAGACCCACTGGACATGGAGGTAGAGCGACTTGGCGATCGACGAAAGCCAGGGGTTTCCGCTGATCTGGAGGATGCGCAGGTGCAGCGTGCTGTTCAGTTCGGCGACCCGGGCCAGGTCGTGGCGCTGCGTCGCCTCGCGGCCCTGGTCGAGCAGGGCACGCAGGGACGCCACGTCGGCCGCTGTGGCCCGCTCGGCGGCCAGCCGGGCGGCCAGCGTCTCCAGGCGCTGTCGCACGGCGAACATGTCGGTGATGGTCCCGCTGCTCGGTGAGGCGACTACGGCTCCCCGGCGGGGGAGGATCACGACGAACCCCTCCGCCTCGGCGACGCGCAGTGCCTCCCGGACGGGGTTGCGGGAGACGCCGAAGTCCTCGGCGAGCCGGTCCTCGGTCAGCCGTTCCCCGGGCAGGTAGTCGCCGTCGATGATGGCGGTCCGCAGCGCGGCGAGGACCTGATCGCGTAGCGGCAGGTGTTGCGCGCCGAGCTTGTCCCGTAGGTCTTCAGCCACCTGGTCGCCTCTCCGTGAACGTGTCCGGACAAAGTGTATACGAAGAACAATTACTGGAAGGTGGCCGACAGTGTCGAGCACAGCGCCCCGCGTCACCCACCCTCGCGTCGCCCCGCGCCGAGACGAGCGCCTGCTGCGGCGACGGCAGGCGCTCGTCGTCGTCCTCACCTTCCTCACCGGGAGCGCCGACGCTCTCGGTTTCCTCGCCCTCGGCGGCGCCTTCGCCAGCGTGATGACCGGCAACATGGTCCTGCTCGGGCTCTCGGCCGGCCGGGGTGAAGCCGACCTGGCGCTGACGTCGGGCTGCGCCATCGTCAGCTTCATCGTCGGTGTCCTCGCGGGCGCCCGCGTCGTCGGCTCGGCACAGCCCGACGATCCGGTCTGGCCCCGGCGAGTCACCTGGGCGCTGGTCCTGGAGCTGTCGGTGTTCGTCGTGTTCGCCGTCGTCTGGGAGATCACCCTGCACACGCCCGACGCGGGTGTCCACCTGGCGCTACTCATGCTGTCCGCGGTCGCCCTGGGCGTGCAGAGCAGTGCCATCCAGCGCTTCGGCGTGTCCGGCCTGTCCTCCACGTACCTGACCGGCACGCTCACCAGCCTGATCGCCGGGGTCGCCGCGCGCAGCCCGTGGGCCAGCCTGCGTCCCAAGGTCCAGGTGCTGCTGGCCCTCATGGTCGGCGCGGCGGTCGGCGCCCTGGTCGCCCTGCACCTGCCTGTCGTCGCCCCGGCCCTGCTGATCGTGCCGCTGGTGCTCGTCATCGCCGTGTCCGCGCGGATGCGGGCCTGAGCGTCAGACGCCGCGAGCGAACAGGGCCAGCCGTACCCGGTTGGGGCTGTCGGTCTTCGTCATCAGGCTGGTGATGTGGGTCTTGACGGTGGTGACACCGATGTGGAGCTGGTCGGCGATCTCGGTGTTGGACAGGCCCTCGGCGACCAGGTTGAGCACGTCACGTTCCCGGGCGGTCAGGCCCGGCAGGGCCGGTGGCGACCCGGGGCGGGCGCGCACCGCGCGCTGCACGAGGCGGCGCAGCACCTCCGGGCTGAACGGGCTGTCGCCGACGGCGGCCCGTCGGATGCCGTCCAGCAGCTCGGTCGGGGGCGCGTCCTTGAGCAGGAACCCGCACGCTCCGGCGGTCAGCGCGGGGTAGAGGT
Source organism: Micromonospora sp. NBC_00821 (assembly GCF_036347035.1). Classification (NCBI taxonomy): domain Bacteria; kingdom Bacillati; phylum Actinomycetota; class Actinomycetes; order Micromonosporales; family Micromonosporaceae; genus Micromonospora; species Micromonospora sp. NBC_00821. The sequence continues at coordinate 4,339,861 of NZ_CP108880.1, read as the reverse complement.
GGTCGTCGTCGCCGAACGTGGTCAGCACCAGGACGCGGGTGGCGGGGCGTTCGGCGAGGATCCGGCTGGTAGCGGTGATCCCGTCGACACCGGGCATCCGCAGGTCCATGACGACGACGTCGGGGAGGAGCCGCCCGGCCAGCGGGATCGCCTCACGGCCGTTGTCGGCCTCACCGACGACCTCGATGTCGGGTTGGGCCTCGCAGAGCATGCGCAGTCCGGCCCGGATGAGGTGCTGGTCGTCGACCAGCAGCACCCGGATCACGCCGGCTCCGGCGCGGGCGACCCGGCTGGGGCCTCCCGCTCGCGGGGCACCGACCCGACCGGCGCGTCGGCGGGCGCGGCGGCCACGGCCGGAAGGACGGTACGCACCCGCCACCCGGCGCCGGTCGGGCCCGTCTCCAGCCGGCCGCCGAGGACCTCGACGCGTTCCCGCATTCCGGTGATGCCGTGCCCGCCACCGGCCGGCACGCCCGCTGGCAGCCCGCCGCGACCGTTGTCGGTGACCTCCCAGTGCACGCAGCCGTCCCGGACAGCGACCACGAGGTGCGCGAGCGCGGACGCCCCCGCGTGTTTGGCCACGTTTGTCAGCGCCTCCTGGGTCAGTCGCAGCACCGCCATGCCGCGTACCGCGTCGAGTGAACCGATAGCCGGGTCGAGATCGGCCTCCACAGTGACACCCGCCTGCCGGGCCCGGTCGATGGACGCGCCGATCGCCGCCGGCAGTGCTGACGGTTCGATAGCGGTCAACGCCGCGTCGCCGCGTACCCCGTCGGGGTTGCGCAGCACCGCGACCAGCCGGCGCAGCTCCGTGAGGGCCGCGGTGCCGGTGCCGTGCACGTCGTCGAAGACCTCGCCCACCCGGGGGTCCAGGTCGGTGAGCACGTGCCGGGCCACGCCGACCCGCAGGACCATCGACGCCACGTGGTGCGCGATGACGTCGTGCAGCTCGCGGGCGATGGCGCCGCGTTCGTCGGCGCGGGCCGCACGGCTCTCCGACTCGTGCTGGCGTTGCTCGGCCACGGCCCGCTCCACGGCCTGCCGACTCAGCTCCCGGTTGGTGCGGATGACGAGGCCGAGCAGCACCGGCACACCAACCTCCAGGGCCAGGCCGACGATGCCCGAGGCGACCTGGCCGACCGGGTCGCCGACCGAGTCGGTCAGGTCGACCACGACCAGCAGCGCGGTGGACAGCCAGATGGTCCGGGGGCGGCGCGCTCGCATGGTGATCTCGAGCAGGGCCCAACTCGCGCCGACCTGGTTGATGGTGAAGTCGTCGACCAGGCCGATCGCGACCGTCAGCAGGGTGGCCTGTGCCACCAGGTTGACCACCGGCCGACGGTGCGCCGCCAGCGCCACTGTGAACGCGAGGACCGCGAGGATCCACTGTGTCGTCGTGGGCGTGCTGGTCGAGCGCGGAACGAAGAGCAGGTAGCACAGCCCACTGAGATCGAGCAGTAGCATCCGCACGAGCGAGTCCCGCATGTCGAACAGTCGCCCCGGCCAGCTCACGGTGGTCAGCCTAGGTGCTGCGGGCCGGTGGCGGCGGCCGTCGGCCGCCGCCACCGGGTCCGGACCGCGAGGTACGCGGCCAGGCCGAGCGGTCCGAGCAGGATGGTCAGCACCAGCACCGGAGCCATCACCAGCGCCGGCACCCCCCGTTCGCGGCTGTCCAACCACGCCCACCGCCCGACGAACAGGTCGAACGCGATCATGTGCGCCCAACCCGCCGCGGCCCCGTTGGAGGTGCCGAGCAGGTCGCGCACCCCGGCCAGGGTCGGCGACGCCACGGCCGGCAGCACCTCGCCGAACGCCGGGAGCACCAGCAGCGCGTAGATCACCACGACCGGCAGCACGATCAGCGGCGAGGCGATGATCCGGGCGGTCCACGACCAGCGCGGCAGCAGGATCATCAGCGCCCAGAACGGCGCTGCGACCGCGAACGTCAGGGAGAACAGCGTCGCGGTCACGCGGCCAGCGCCAGTTCCGGGCGACGTCGGCGGGCCAGCACCAGGCCGGTCGCGGTCGCCGTCGCGAGCACCAGGGCCGCGACCGCGGCGAGCGTGACGGCGTCCGGCCGCAGCAGCGGCTGCTCGCGCAGGGCCTGCCAGGTCAACAGCACGGTGAGTACGCCGTACGCGCTGCCCGCGACGACCAGCAGCCGGGCGCGGGTGCGCTCGCCCAACCGCGTCGCGAAGCGGCTCAGCAGGATCGCCAGGATCGGCAACGCCTGGAGGGCGTGCAGCCCTACGAAGTGCCCGATCCGCAGGTCACCGCCGGTGGTGCTCCAGCCCACGATCGGCAACCCCGGTCCACCGTCGGGCACGCCGACGCTGTGCGCCCCAGTGATTCCCTCGATCCCCGGGTCCTGCGTCGGCAGCGCCATCGGCACTGCCGCGAGCATGCCCAGCAGGGACAGGCCGAGCCCCCACCCGACGGCGGTCGCGGCGACCCGATCGGGAATCCGCTGGATCATCACCACGATCGCGATGACGAGGTGCGCGAAGAACAGCACCATGATCGCCGCGCCCATCGCCGCGAACAGCGCGGTGTTCAGCGGGGTGCTGTCGTTGAAGTGGCTGGTCTGTCCGCGTATCACCTGGCCGACGATCAACGCGTTCTCGACGACCGCCACCGCGACGATGACGACGACCGCCCTCTCGGCGGCCCGGCTGCGTCGCGGCAGCAGGGAGAGCATCCAGGCGAGCGTCGCGCCGTACAGCACGAACGACACCGCGAACTTGAACGGCTTGAGCCAGATCGGCGCCCCGGTGAGGACGCGCGGGTCGACGAGGATGCCGACGACGGTGACGACGCCGAGTACTGCCATCACGGATACCAGGATCATCAGTGGGCGGTTCCAGCGCGTCGCCCTGCGCACATCGGTAGTCATGTCTGTAGATGTTCGTGGCCGTGCCCGCCGATCGCGTCCGACCCCGAGCCCTGGTTGCGGCCGGTGGTCGGAGCGCGCCTCCTCCCTGGGTAGGAGACGAAACCCGTCGGGGCCGCTCGGTGGTACTGGCACAATGGCCGGCCTGCCGACCGGACCGGGAGTGACGATGACGACCAATGCGGACCGTGTCCAACCGAACGAGACCACAGTGCCGCTGCTGCATTGCGCGGCGCCGGAGGAGACCCTGGCGTTCTGGCGGGCCCTCGGGTTCGAGGTGGCTTTTGAGCAACTCAGGCCATATGTGTACCTGGCGTTCACCTGGAGTGGGTTCCAGCTGCACTACGGCCCGGCGCCGAAGGATCTCGACCCGGCGAAGGAGCATTCCGGCGGCTGCCTGGTGATGGTGGACGCGGTGGGCTCGTACCACGCGGCGTTCGCCGAGGCGATGCGCCGCAGCTACGGCAAGGTGCTGGTCAAGGGTCTACCCCGAATGACCCGCTACCGCGCCGGGTCGTCGCGGTTCAGCATCGTCGACCCGTCGGGCAACTCCATCGTCTTCATCCAGCGGGACGAGCCGGAGGACGTGGAGTACGGCGGGTCGGAGGAGCTTGACGGGCTGGCCCGGGTGCTCGACAACGCGCGGATCCTGCGCGAGTTCAAGATGGACGACCGGGCGGCCTACCGGGCGCTCGACTCGGGGATGCGCCGCCGTGCCGAGGACGCCCCGGTGGTCGAGCGGGCGATGGCGCTGGCCGGCCTGATCGAGCTGGCCATCGCGTTGGACAAGGCCGACCGGGTGCCCGAGTGGGGCGCCCGACTCCAGGCGCTGTCCCTGACCCCGGAGCAGCGGACACTGGTGGCGCAGTACGTCGCCGACCCCACCCTCCTCGAACCGTGGTGGCCCGAGGTGCGCTGACCCCGGACCTCCCCCGCTCATCGGGCTTGTGCCGCTGCGCTGTGGCGGAACAGCGCCGCCACGGCGGCGAGCATGACCAGTAGCAACCCGGTGAACCAGTTCATCGCCGTGCCGGCGCTGACGGCCTGGGTGGCGACGCCGATGCCGACGGACGGCAGGATCATCCCGAGGTAGCCGATGAGGAACAGCCCGGCCAGGGCCTCGCCGCGCTGGGCGGGCGCGGCCATCGCCGCGACGGCACCGACGGCGGCCTTGAAGAGCACGCCGGCGCCGATGCCGGCGACCACCCCGCCGACCAGGAACACCGGGAGGCTGGCGGTGTGCATCCCCACCAGCAGGACGGGCACGCCGACGGCCTGGGCGAGCAGCCCGAGGCGCACCTTCGCCGGGGCGGCCAGCCGGCTGGTGAGGGTCTGCGCCACTGCCGCGCCGCCGAACACGGCGAACACGATCGCGCCGGCCAGGGCCCGCGACGGAAGGTGCAGGGCGCCAGCGACGAAACCCGGGGCGACAGAGGTGAACAGGCCGAACACGGCGAAAGAGGCGAACCCGGCGGCTGCCGCGGCCAGGTAGCCGGCCCGGTCCCCGTGGTCGGCGCTGATCCGCTGTGGCCGGTAGGTGGGCTTGACCAGCCGCTCCTCGACGGTCTCCGGGGTCAGGGCGACCGCCACGATGCTCGCCGCCAACAGGACGGCGAACACCAGGTACGGCGTACGCAGCGGCGCGTCGACGTACTGGGCGAGGACGCCCGCTACCAATGCGCCGACGCCCAGCCCGCCGATGTTGGCGGCGGTGGAGACCATCTCGAAGCGCTGGCCCGACGAGCCGGGCCGGTGCGCGGCGTGCAGCTCCTGGAGGTACGCGGTGGCGGTCGCGGTGATCAGGCCGATGCCCAGCCCGCTCACCAGCCGGGCGACCAGCAGCACCGGCAGGGACGGGTCACCCAGGAACAGGGCGGCGGCCACCAGCTCCAACACCAACGCCGGGATGAGGATCTTCTTGCGGCCGACCCAGTCCGAGACGTGACCGGCGAGCAGCAGGCTGATCACCACGCCCACCGCGTAGACCGCGAACACGATAGTGCCCATGAACGTGGAGAAACCGTCCCGCGCCATGTAGAGCGGGTAGAGCGGGGCAGGCACTGTGCAGAACGCCATCGCGGTCAGAAACGCCAGGGCGATGGCCCAGAAGCCACGGCCGTGCCGGCGGGACGAGCCGTCGCGGCGGTCGGACGTGGTGGGGCCGGGTGTCAGGGTCGACAAGGACATGACCCCACTGTTGCCTCGCCCAAGCATCAGGTCCAACGAAAGTTGATGCTCGCGACGATCGCGATCGGTGATACTTGGTGGTGTGGAGCTCCGCCAACTTGAGTACTTCGTCGCAGTGGCCGAGGAACAGAACTTCACCCGCGCCGCCGCCCGCCTGCACGTCGTCCAGTCCGCCGTCTCCGCTGCGGTCAAGACCCTCGAACGTGAACTGGGCGCGTCACTGCTGGACCGCAACTCCAAGCGCGTACGCCTCACCGACGCCGGTGCCGCGCTGCTGCCGCGCGCCCGGATCGCCCTCGACGCGGCCCGCGACGCCCGCGACGCGGTCGCCGAGGTGCACGGCGGCCTGCGCGGCACCCTGCGCATCGGCACGATGACCTCGATCAGACTCCTGCACCTGCCGGCCCTGCTCGGCGAGTTCCACCGCCGGCACCCCGGAGTGCTGCTGCACACCAGCGTCGCCCCGCACGGCTCCCAGGGGCTCATCGACGCCCTCGCGGAACGCCGGCTCGACCTCGCGTTCGTCTCGCTGCCCGGCACACCTCCTGCGGAGATTCACCTCACCGAGCTGGCCAGCTCGGCACTCGACCTCGTCGTCCCGGACGACCACCCGCTGGCGACCCGCGAGGCGCTCACCCTCGCCGACATCGCCGGGTTGGACTTCATCGACTCCCCGGTCGGCTACGGCAACCGGGCCGTGACCGACAGGGCGTTCGCGGCCGCCGGCCTGTCCCGGCGCGTCACGATCGAGATCCCCGACATCGCCACCGGCGCTGAATACGTGCGCCACGGGCTCGGCATCGCGCTGCTGCCCCGCTTCGCCGTCGCCGACGACCACGGGGTGCGCCTGCTGAGCGTCACCGGCGCCGACCTGAACTGGACGGCCTCGCTCGCCACCCCGGTGGACCGCCCGGTCGGGGCCGCAGCCCGTGCGCTGATCAGCCTGACCGCCGAGTTCCTGCCCTGACGGTCCCGGACGTCCGCTTCGCCCCTATGCCACCTGCGTCCACACGTCCGCTCATTCCACAGAAAGGCACGAAATTACCGCTTTAGGGTAAGTGAGGCATACCCACCTAGCTGCTCCGATAGCTTTCGAAGGAGAGGAAAACTCGTATTCCTCCCTTCGGGTGCATAAGGAGTCAGTGATGAAGCGCAGTGTCGCGCTCGCGGCAGCCCTCCTGGCAGGTCTGACCAGCATCGGATCGATCCCCGGGGCCGCCTTCGCCGATGGCGGCGGCCCCGGGTACCACGACGACCGCAAGGGGGGTGATTACCACCACGGCGACGAGGGAGCGGTCTTCGTTCAGACCAACAAGGCCGAGGGCAACACCATCAAGGTGTACGACCGCGACGAGGACGGCCGTCTCACCAAGGCGGGCGAGTACGAGACCGGCGGGCTGGGCGGCTTCACCATCGGCGCGCCGCTCGACGCACTGGCCTCGCAGGGCTCCCTGACCTACCACCGCGGACTGCTGTTCGCTGTCAACGCCGGCAGCAACACCGTGACGGTCTTCCGGGTGGAGGGCACCAAGCTGCACAAGCTCCAGGTCATCTGGTCCGGCGGCCTGCTGCCGGTCAGCGTCGCGGCCCGTGGCGACCTCGTCTACGTCCTCAACGCCGGTGGCGAGGGCTCGGTGCAGGGCTTCGAGCTGCACAAGGGCCGACTGTCGCGGATCGAGGACGCCAACCGGTCGCTCGGGCTGCACAACGGCAACCCGCCGGCGTTCGGGACCGCCCCGGCCCAGGTCAAGATCGACCCGGACAGCGAGTTCGTCCTGGTGTCGACAAAGGCCGCCAACGTCATGTTCAGCTACGAGATCGGTCGCAACGGCAAACTGTCCCGCAATCCCGTCATCAGCGACGCGGGCAACGCCCCGTTCGGCTTCACCTTCGACAGCGAGGACTCGCTGCTGGTCACCGAGTCGGGCGCGAACGCGGTCAGCCGGTTCGAGCTGGAGGACGACGGCGCGCTCGACCAGGTCGGCCCGTCGGTGCCCAACGGCCAGCAGGCGACGTGCTGGATCCAACGCGTCGGCGACTACTTCTTCGTCGCCAACGCCGGCAGCTCCACCATCAGCTCCTACCGGGTCAACGACGACGGCAAGCTCGAACTCGTCAAGAACGTCGCCGCGGACACCAACGGCGGGTCGATCGACATGACCACCAGCGACGGCTTCCTGTACGTGCAGAACGCCACCGCCGGCAACGTGCAGGGCTACAAGGTGCACGAGGACGGGTCGCTGAATCTCGTGACCACAGTGGAGGGTCTGCCGAAGTTCGCCGACGGCATCGGCATGGAGGGCATCGCCGCCTCCTGAGCGCGCCACCCGCTGGTCCCGGTCGTTCGTCGACCGGGACCAGCTCGCTGTGTCACGAGGCTGAGGCCCACTCGCGCGATTTTCCCCGGTTCGTGCCGACCGGCCTGTGTGGGCTCGGTCGACCCCCGCCCGGTCGAGCCCCGGCTACCGGACCCGTGGACGACGAACGGCCACAGAACGTGTGGACGAAGGCCAAAGCGGCAATGGTGGCGGCCCCGGATGAGCGGGGTCACTGCATCCTGCCGGGGCCCCTACTCGAGGCTGGCCAACTCCTCCGGCGACAGGACCAGAGCCCCGGCGGCGAGGTTCTCAACCAGGTGATCGGGGTTGCCGGTACCGGGGATGGCCAGCAGGTGCGGGCCGCGGCTGAGGGTCCAGGCGATCCGTACCTGTGCCGGCGTCGCGCCGTGCGTGCGCGCGATGGCCTCCACTGCCGCGTTGGCGGCCACGCCGCCGGCCTCACGTCGGTCGCCGGCGAGAGCGAAGAACGGCACGAATGCGACGTTCTGGTCACCGCAGGTACGCACGAGCTGATCCTGCGTACGTCGGGTGTCGACACCGTACGTGTTCTGCACGCAGACCACCGGGGCGATCGCCTGCGCCTGCGCGAGGTGGTGCGGACGGATGTTGGACAGGCCGAGATGCCGGATGAGTCCGGCGTCACGGAGCTCGGCCAGCGCGCCGAAGTGCTCCGCCACCGACTCCAGTCCGTCTTGGCGCAGGTTCACGACGTCCAGATGGTCGCGGCCGAGTTGGCGTAGGTTCTCCTCGACCTGTCCACGCAGCTGATCCGGTCGGGCCAGCGGCAGCCACTCTCCCGAGGGGTCGCGGCCCGGTCCGACCTTCGTGGTGATGACCAGATCATCGGCGTACGGCGACAGTGCGCTGTTGATTAACTCGTTGGCCGACCGGAGCGGCGAAAAGTAGAACGCCGCCGTGTCGATGTGGTTCACACCGAGGTCGACCGCTTGGCGTAGCACCCCGATGACCCGCGCGCGGTCGCTCGCCGCGCTGCCGTTACCTGTCAGGCGCATTGCGCCGAATCCGATCCGATTGACGCTCAGGTCGCCGAGCGTCCAGGTACCCGCAGATTCCGCACTGATCATGTTGGTGGGCATTGGGCGAACTTAGCCACCGCCGCTGACCTGCGCAGTCGGGCGTCTGCCCGATACCGATCGGGAAGATCCACTGTTAGGTTATTTATCGTGGGAAGCGCGTTGCCGGCAGTGCAGTGACAGCCCGCAGATCATTCGGGTCCTGACCGCGTTCGCGTTTCGCGCTGGCGACAGACCGCCGCGCGCTAGGACGCCAACCGCTCGCGCGCGGTGCGTGTCGGCCGGGGGAGTTCGGCGCTGCCGTCCGACGTGTTGATCTCCGACCAGATGGCGTCGAGGGAGAGGCCGAGGACGTCGGCGATCGCCGCGATGGTCGGAAAGGCGGGGGTGGCTATCCGGCCGGACTCGATCTTTCGAAGGGTCTCTGGCGAGACGCCCGCGTCCAGCGCGGTGAGGAGCATCGAACGCTCTCCACGGGCGCGACGCAGGAGCGCGCCGAGGCGCTGTCCGCGTTCGAGCTCTTCGGGAGTGAGCGGCAACCTGACCATGCCCCGATTCTAGTACCGGGATAATATGGCCGGGATACTTATTGGTCGCCCGAGGAAGGCGCTGCATGATCGAGATCCTAAGCCCCACCGACGTGCTGCGAGCGAAGGACACCGGAGCGCTGGTCGCCGGCATCCTCCAGTCGTTGAAAAGCCGCTGCGTGGTCGGCACCAACCTCCTGGACATCGACCGGTGGGCGCAGGCCATGATCACCGAGGCCGGGGCGCAGTCCTGCTACGTCGACTATGAGCCGTCCTTCGGGCGTGGGCCGTTCGGCCACTACATCTGCACGTCGGTGAATGACGCCGTGCTGCACGGGTTGCCGTACGACTACCCGCTCGCCGACGGCGATCTGCTCTCGCTCGACCTCGCCGTCTCGCACTGTGGAGTCGTCGCGGACTCGGCCATCAGCTTCATCGTGGGCGACACGCGGCCTCCGGAGAGTCTCGCGCTGATCGACGCGACCGAGCGCGCGTTGCAGGCGGGGATCGCCGCCGCCGGCCCCGGCGTTCCCATCGGTGACCTCTCCCACGCGATCGGCTCGGTCCTCAAGGCGGCGGGATTCTCGGTCAACACGGAGTTCGGCGGCCACGGCGTCGGCTCGACGATGCACCAGGACCCGCACGTCTCCAACACCGGGCGCCCCGGTCGTGGCTACCGGCTACGCCCGGGGCTGCTGCTGGCGCTGGAGCCGTGGGTGATGGCGGACACCGCCACGCTCGTCACCGACGCCGACGGCTGGACCCTTCGCAGCGCGACGGGCTGCCGGACGGCGCACAGCGAGCACACCATCGCCATCACCGACGACGGCGCGGACGTGCTCACCCTGCCGACGACGCCCTGACCCGTACGAGACGATCGACGCCCTCATCGGTCAGCCGACGACGGGCCCACGATGGACGATTAACCGCCCACCGAAGGGGCACGTCCCTCCGTGGCACCCTGCCGGGTCGCGTTCAGAATGAACCGATCGGTCATATTTTCCGTGATGACGGTCAGGGTCACCCACCAGAGTCACGGAGGCACGATGTCAACGGTTCGAACTGGTCCGGTCATCGGACTGCTCGTGCAGATCGTCCTGCTGGCGGTGCTGGCGGAGACTGTCGGTCTGGGCACGGCGGGCTGGGTGGCGGGGCTGGCGTACGGGGTGGTCCTGTGTGCCCTGCTCAGCCGGGGGATGTCCCGCTCGGGCGCGGGTGCGCTCAGCCCGGCCGACCGGGTGACCCTGAGCCGGGCGATCCTCGTCGGCGGCGTGACGGCCCTGGCCGCGGACTCGTTCGGCGGGTCGGCGCCGATCACACTGATGGTCGTCCTCACCAGCGTGGCGTTGGCCCTCGACGCCGTGGACGGGTACACGGCCCGCCGCACCGGGACCACCAGCGAGCTCGGCGCGCGCTTCGACATGGAGATCGACTCCTTCCTGGTCCTGGTGCTCTGCCTGCACGTGGCCCCCACTGTGGGTGGCTGGGTGCTCGTGATCGGCGCGATGCGCTACCTCTTCGGCGCCGCTACCTGGGTGTTGGAGTGGATGCGGGGATCCGCGCCGCCGCGGTACTGGAGCAAGGTCGTCGCCGCGATCCAGGGCGTGGTGTTGACGGTGGCGATGGCTGACGTGCTGCCCGCGCCGCTGACGACGGTGGTGCTGGTGGTTTCGGTGGCGCTGCTGGTCGAGTCGTTCGGGCGTGACGTCGCCTGGCTCTGGACGACCCGGCGCCTCCGCCACACCGTCATCCACGGCGCCCCGGGTGCGATGGTCCAGCCGGCCAGCTCGGCCAGCCACAGCGCCCCGAGCGCCGGAGTGGGGCTGGCCGAGCTGACCCCGGGTGCTGCCGATGGTCTGCCGTGGTCGGACCGTCCCACTGTCGCCGTGGTCCGACGCGGGATCGCCCGCGTCTGAGCCGCCCGGATGCCGCGCCCAACAAAGATCATGGAAGGATGCCCGGGTTGTCGCTCTTGACGCGTGTACGTCAGCTGCCGAGCCAGGGACGGAGGGCGATGAGGGACGAGGCCCCGGACGGCACCGACGACGGCACCGACGACGGCACCGACGTCGAGGATCGGCCGAAACGTTCCATCGCCGCCCGGCTGACGACAGTGCTGGCCGCGCTGCTCGTGCTGCTCGTCCTCACCGTGCCGTACGACTTCGGCCGGCTCAGCCCGGCGGCGTTCGCGCGGATCCCCCTGGAGGCGCTGCTGGTCGTGGCCCTCCTGCTCGCCCTGCCGTCTCGTGGCAGCCGACTGGTCGCGACGCTGGCCGGCGTGGCCCTCGGCCTGCTCGGCCTTTTGAAGCTGCTCGACCTGGGGTTCACCGCCTCGCTGAGCCGGGCGTTCGACCCGGTGCTCGACTGGGCGCTCCTCGACGAGGGGTTCGCCTTCCTCAGCGAGTCGTACGGTCGACCCGCCGCCATCGGCGTCGCCATCGCCCTGGCGGTGGTGCTCGTGGGCCTGCCCACACTGGTCACGCTGTCGATGCGGCGACTGCGGCGGCTGGTGGTCCGGCACCGCACCGGGACCACCCGGATCGTGGCCGCGCTGGTGGTCGTCTGGGTGGCCTGCGCCGCGTTCAACGTGCGGGTGGTCGAGGGCGTGCCGGTCGCCGACACCTCCGCCACCACCCTGGCCAACGGGCACGGCTTCCAGGTGCGCCTGCGCCTCGATGACCGCGAGACGTTCGGCGCGCTGATCGAGGCCGACAGGTTCGGCGACACCCCCGGTGACCAGCTACTGACAGCGCTGCGCGGCAAGAACGTGGTGATCGCCTTCGTGGAGAGCTACGGCCGCGACGCCGTCGAGGACCCGGAGTTCGCGCCGCAGGTGGGTTCGGTCCTCGACCGCGGCACCAGCGAGCTGAGCGTGGCGGGTTTCGCCGCGCAGAGCGGCTTCCTCACCTCGCCGACCTTCGGTGGCGGCAGTTGGCTCGCGCACGACACGCTGCTCTCCGGCCTCTGGATCGACAACGACCAGCGGCACCGCACCCTGCTGGCCAGTGACCGGATGACCCTCAACGGCGCCTTCCGACGGGCGAACTGGCAGACCGTCGGCGTGATGCCCGCCGTCACCAGGGCGTGGCCGGAGGGTTCCTTCTTCGGCTACGACCGGTTCTACGACGCCAAGGCGCTCGCGTACCGTGGCCCGAAGTTCAGCTTCGGCACCCCGCCCGACCAGTACACACTGGCGAGCTGGCAGCGTCTGGAGCAGACCAAGCGCGACGGCAACGTGATGACCGAGCTGGCGCTGGTGTCGAGTCACGCGCCCTGGACGCCCGTTCCGCCGCTGCTCGACTGGGCCGACGTCGGCGACGGCGCTGTCTACCGTGGGGCCGGCGCGGGCCGGTCGGACGAGAAACGCCGCAATACCGGCCAGATCCGGGCAGACTACCGAAAGTCCATCGAGTACACCCTCGGCACGCTCATCTCCTACGTGCGGACCTACGGAGACGACGACCTCGTGTTCATCGTGCTCGGTGACCACCAACCCGCCGCTGTCGTCACCGGCGAGAACGCCAGCCACGACGTGCCGATCTCGATCATCACCCGTGATCGGGCCGTGTTGGACCGGATCTCCGGGTGGGGCTGGCAGGACGGGCTGAAGCCCGGGCCGCAGGCGCCGGTCTGGCGGATGGACGCCTTCCGGGACCGGTTCCTGACCGCCTTCGGACCGTAAACCGGCCACCTCTCTCACGGACTGGACCTCAGACAGATGACGGCTACCACCGACACCAGGATCGCCGCGCTCCGGACCGACCCGGCCCTGTCCCTGCTGCACCGGTCGCTGGACGTCTACTACGGCGATCCCGAGCGGGACGCGAGAATGGACGCGTTCTACTCCCGATTCGTCGGCGGCGGGGACCTCGTCTTCGACATCGGCTCCCACGTGGGCGACCACATCGCGAGCTTCCGCCGTCTCGGTGCCCGGGTCGTCGCCGTGGAACCGCAGCCGCTGTGTCTGCGCGCCCTACGGGCGATCTACGCCGATGACGACCAGGTGACACTTGTCGATGCGGCGTGTGGCGCGCTCCCCGGGCGTACCCGGTTGCACGTCAACTCCGCCAACCCCACCGTCTCGACCGCCTCACCGGACTTCGTCCGGGCGGCCAAGGGCGCGGGTGGATGGGAGGGCCAGGTGTGGGACACCGACATCGAGGTTCCGGTGGTCACCGTCGACGCGCTGATCGAGACGTACGGCGTGCCGACCTTCACCAAGATCGACGTTGAGGGTTTCGAAGCCGAGGTGCTGGCTGGCCTGAGCCGCCCACTGCCCGCGCTGTCGTTCGAGTTCACCACCATCGCGCGCGCGGTCGCCGACCGGTGTCTCGATCGCCTGACCGCGCTGGGCTTCGACGGCTTCGACGTCGCGGTGGGCGACGACAAGTCGATGACGTTTCGACGGTGGATGTCCGCGAGCGACCTGGCGAGGCACCTGCACGACCTGCCGCACACCGCGAACTCCGGCGACGTGTACTGCGTGTCCGGAACCCGGGCGGCAACCACCGAGAGCTGATCGCGGCACTCGTCACCGCCTCGGTCCACGGTGACCGACACTGGGCCCGACGATCAGATGATCGGCCGCTGGCGGTGGGACGAACCAGCGCGGGATGATCGACGTTCGTCTCGACGCCGAGCCGAGCCACGCGATCGCGGGGAAGAGGGTGACGCCGATGACCCCGACACAGCTGCGCGCGTACGTCGCCGTGGTCCGACTGGGCTCGGTCAAACAGGCCGCCGCGGAGCTTCGGGTCTCCGAGTCGGCGGTGTCGCTGCACATCGCCCAACTGCGCAAGGAATTCGGCGACAAGCTCTTCGCCCGGACGGCCGCCGGCCTCGCGTTCACCCCGGGAGGGCTGCGGCTTGCCAGTCGCGCGGCGGAACTGCTGGGCCTGCAGGACCGCACCATGCTGGAGGTCAGCGCCGCGACGCGCGGCCGACGGATGCTGCGGGTCGCGGCGTCGAGCCTGTTCGCCGAGTTCGCCGCGCCGGGGCTGCTCGAACTCTTCGCGAAGCGGGCCGCCGACCTCGACGTCGAGCTGAGCGTGCGCAACCCGGGATCGTTCGGGTCGCTGTTGTTGACCCGCGCCGCGGACATCGCGATCGGGCCGCAGCCGTCGGTCGTCGACAGTGCCATCGGCTGCCGGCCGGTGATGAACTACCGGCTCGTGATCGCCGTCGGCGCGGAGCATCCACTGGCCGGCCTGGCGGCGTCGCCGGGGCAGCTGCGGGAGCAGACCTGGCTGCTCGGGCCGTCGGCCGCCACCGAGTGGGGCGCGGTCCCGGCGCTGCTGCGCCGGCTGGCCGTGCCGGACGATCGGCAGCAGATCTTCCAGAGCCACGCGGCCGCGCTGGGGGAGGCCAAGCGGGGCAGGGGGGTGGCACCGGCCCTCGCGTTCACCGTCGCACCGGACATCCGTCAGGGCCAGCTCGGGCAGGTGGTGGGGCCGCACGCGACGATGGAGGCGGTGTGGCATGCGCAGGTGCTCGCCACCCCGGGTGCGATGTCGGCCGCCGAGGAGCTGTCGCGCTTCGCGTCGACGCCGAGGGCGATTCAGGCGATGATGCGCGGCGCGGGCGTCAGCGTCGGCCACTTCCGGCCGTCGGTGCACGTGACGCTCTGGAGCTGACGGGCGACGACCAGCAGGTCCTGGAAGGTGCCGGCCGGCAGCATCCGGTCGCAGTAGGGGAGTGCGGCGGCCATCCCGCCGACGCGGGGGGCGAAGCCGGGTGCGCCGGCGCGGGGATTCAACCAGACGATCCGGTACGCGCGGCGGCTCAGCCGGGCCATCACCGCTGCCAGGTCGGCGGGCGGATCGCTGTCCCAACCGTCCGACCCGATCACCACCACCGCCCCACGTACGGCCTCCGCGTGGTGGGAGGTGAGCAGGGCACGCAGGTTCGTGGCGATCCGGGTACCCCCGTACCGGTCGGTCACGGCGGCGCTGGCCTGCCCGACCGCCTCGGCCGCCGAGGTGTGCCGGAGCACCACTGTGAGCCGGGTCAGCGTCGTGGCGAACGCGAACACCTCCGCGTCGGCGACCACAGCGAACGCCCGCATCAGATGCAGGTACGCCGTCGCCTGCGCCCGCATCGACTCGCTGACGTCACAGAGCAACACGACCCGGCGTGGCCGCCGTACCGGGCGCGCGCGGACGACCTCGACGGGCTCCCAGCCGGTACGCCGGGCTCGGGCGATGGTGGCCCGCAACGCGATCCGGGCACCGGACGAGCCGACGGTGTGCCGCCGGGTGCGTCGGGTCGGCCAGTCGGCGACGGCCGCGCGCAGGGCGTCGCCGAGCTGCGTGACCTGTGCGGCGTCGAGTTCGTCGAACGGACGGTCGGCGAGCCCGGTGTGGGCGCTGGGGCGCCGCTCGGGCAGTCGCAGCTCGGTGTCGTGTTCCGGTGTCTCGGCGACCGTCGGCGGCAGTGTCGCCCACGGCAGCCCGCCGCCCGGCCCCGCGTCGTCGGTGTCGGCCGGCACCCGGACGTACACGTCGTCGGGCCCGTCGGCCGGGGGTGCGGACCGCTGCGGTCGGGGCAACGGTGGAGGGTCCGCGAAGATCGCCGCGAAGACCCGGTCGAACGCGGGGACGTCGGTGTGCCGTCGCACCAGGCTGATCCGGGCGGTCCAGTAGAGCGACGACATCGAGTCGGGTGGGCTGGCGGCGAGCGCCCGGACGAAGTCGTCGACGGTGGTCAGCCCGGCCGGAATGCCGGCTCGGCGCAGGCGCCCGGCCAGCGCCACAGCGAACGCGGCCCGGTCGACGCCGCGCAGCACGCCCTTGCTCACCGGCGCGCGACCAGCCAGGCGATCACCGCGCCGACCGCGACCAGACCGACGAGCACCGGTACGAGGCGCTTGGTGACCGACCCGCCGGCGATGCTGAGCAGGTCGAGCGCCTCCGGCTCGGCGGTCGGCGCGACACGTACGGCATCGCCCGACGGCCCGACGGCCGACGGCGGCGAACCTGGCCCTGGCGGAACCGGCGACGACCCGGCGGGTGACGACACGACCGTTGACGGCTCGACGGGTGAGGCTGCCACGGCGGCGGTGCTGGGCGTGGTCGCGACCGCCGTGGCGGACGCGGCCGGAGTTGGCTCGGGCGGCGCGGTGGACGCCGCAGGGGTGGGCTCGGGCAGCGCTGCGGATACGGCCGCCACAGGTTCGGCGTCGGAATGCGGCACCGGCGGTTCGGCGGCGAGCTTGGCCTCCAGATTGGCGACGAACTGGGCCAGCAACTTGCCCGACACCTCCTTGATCATGCCGCTGCCGAACTGGGCCAGCCTGCCGGAGATCTTCAGATCGGTGTCCACACTGACCACCGTCCGGTCGCCGTCCGGCCGCAGGTGCGCGGTGACCAGCGCGGACGCCGTACCGGCCGAGCGGGCGTCCCGGCCCTTCGCGTCGATCACCCCGCGGTACGCGGCGTCGTCCTTCTCGACGAACCGGGCGGTGCCCGCGAACTCCGAGACGACCGGTCCGACCTTGACCCGCACCCGGCCCTGGTAGACGTCGCCGTCGACGTCGGTCAGCTGGGCGCCCGGCAGGCACGGCGCGAGCCCTTCCAGGTCGGTGAGCACCGCCCAGGCCCGTTCGATCGGGACGGTGACCGCGAACTCGTTGGTGATCTTCATGGCGGACTCTCCTGGTAGGCGCCGAGCGCGGCGGCGACCACGGCGCGGTCGTCGGGGGTCTTGGCGATGGTGCCGATGGTCTGGACGACACCGTCGGCGGCCAGATCGGTGACGCCCAGCACGGACAGCGCGCCCACCCAGTCGATGGTCTCCGCCATCCCGGGCGCCTTCTCCAACTCCCGGTGGCGTACGCCGCCGATGAACTGCACGGCCGTCTGGATCAGCGGCTCGGTCGCGCCCGGTACGGCCCGGCGGACGATCTCCACTGCGCGGGCCGGTTCGGGGAAGTCGATCCAGTGGTACAGGCAGCGGCGGCGCAGCGCGTCGTGCAACTCCCGGCTGCGGTTGGAGGTGAGCACGACGACCGGTGGCGTGCGGGCGGTGAAGGTGCCGAGTTCGGGGATCGTGATGCCGGCCTCGCCGAGGAACTCGAACAGCAGCGCCTCGAACTCGTCGTCGGCCCGGTCGATCTCGTCGATCAGCAGCACCGGCGGGACCGGCCCGCCGTGGCGTACGGCCCGCAGGATCGGCCGTTCCTGGAGGTACTCGGCGCTGAACAGGTCCGCGTCGGTGAGCCGGGTGTGGTGCGCCTCGGCGAGTCGGATCGCCAGCAGTTGCCGCTGGTAGTTCCACTCGTAGAGCGCCTCGCCAGCGGTGAGCCCCTCGTAGCACTGCAACCGGATCAGCGGTGTCTCCAGCGCGCGGGCCAACGCCTTCGCGGCGGCGGTCTTGCCGACCCCCGGCTCGCCCTCCAGCAGCAGGGGTCGTCCGAGGCGCAAGGCCAGGAAGAGGGCCATCGCCATGCCGTCGTCGACGAGGTAGTCGACGGCGTCGAGGCGGTGGCGGACGGCCTCGGCGTCCTTCATGCCCCGCCCGCCAGCAGGCGCTCGTAGTCGGCCCGGGTGTCCACGTCGATCGGCACCGGCCCGTCGACTGTCACCTCGGTCACCGGGTGGCGCCCGGAGTGCAGGAGCTTCCAGACGGCCTTGTCGCCGTGCAGGTCGTACAACTCGGGCAGCACCTCGCGGCCGAAGCGGAAGGGATGACCCAGGCCGTCCGCGTACCGGCAGACGGCCAGCGGGGTGCCCGCCGCGGCGACCCGGCGGACGTCCTCGGCGCGGACGCCGGGCTGGTCGCCGAGGAGCAGCACGAGCGCGTCGGCGCGGGGGTCCACCGCCCGGGCGGCGGTGCGCACCGACGACCCGCAGCCGGTGCTGAACGCCGGGTTCTGCACGACCTGGCACCCGGTCAGGTCCACCCGGTCGCGGATGTCGCCCGCCGCGCCGCCGAGGGTGACGAGCAACTGGTCGAAGCCGCACGAGCGGGCCAGGTCGAGTGTGGCGTCGAGCAGCGTCCGCCCCCGGTACGGGAGCAGTTGCTTGGCCTCACCGAACCGCGCCGACGCTCCCGCGGCGAGCACCACGCCGGTCAGGAACACCTGTCACGCCGCCGAGTAACTCGCGAGGCAACCGGCGCAGCAGAACCAGAAGTCCTGCCCGCCGACGCGCGCGTGCGGCGTCTCCGCCCCGACCAGCACTGTCATTCCGCACACCGGGTCGACGGCCTGCTGCGGTCGGGCGGCCGGCGCGCCGGAGGCCGCGGCCAACCCGTCCACCCGGATGGCCCGGACCACCTCACCCATGATCGCAAGGGCGATCTCCGCTGGTGTTCGTGCGCCGATCTCCAGCCCGGCCGGGGTGTGGACGCGGGCGCGTTCCGCGTCGGTGAGGCCCAGCTCGTCGAGCAGGGCCTCACCGCGTCTGCCGCTGGCGACCACCGCGATGAACCCGACGCCGGCGTCGAGCGCGGCCCGGATCGCCTCCGGCTCGCCAGTGCCCAACCCGGCCACCACCACTGCGGTGCAGCCGGTGCTGTCGTCGGCGGCGACGACGTCGAAGTCGAGGAACCCGGCCAGGGTCGCCACGGCGGCGCTGATCGGGGTGTCGCCGACCACGCGCAGCGCCGGGGCCGGCAGCATCGGCCGGAGGAACACCTCGATCGCCCCACCGGAGTGGCACGGGTTCACCACCACCCGCGCCCCCGGCGTGTCCGGGAACGGGGTCGCGCCCTCCGGCAGCACCCGCAGTAGCAGGGCGGTGCCGTCGCGCAGGGTGTCGAGGGCGGCGGCCCGCACCGAACTCTCCGCGCACACCCCACCCACGAAGCCCTCGATCGAGCCGTCCGACCGGATCACCGCGTCGTCGCCCGGCCGGGCCGACGTCGGATCCTGCGCGCGCACCACTGTGGCGTGGACGAACGGCTCCCGGATGTCGGTCAGCTCCCGGGCGCGTTCGGCGATGGTGGTCATCCTCGGCTCCTCAGATCGGCGGCCGGGCCTGGCCGCGCATCGCGTCCCAGACCCGCGACGGCGTCAGTGGCATGTCGGCGTGGCGGACGCCGAAGGGCTTCAGGGCGTCGATGACCGCGTTGACGATCGCGGGCGGCGACCCCACTGTGGCTGACTCGCCCACGCCCTTCGCGCCGATCGGGTGGTGCGGCGACGGCGTGACGGTGAAGCCGGTCTCCCAGTCGGGCACTTCGAGCGACGTCGGGATCAGGTAGTCCATCAGGGACGCGCCGAGGCAGTTACCGTCCTCGTCGAACGCGATCATCTCCATCAGGGCCATGCCGACCCCGTCGGTCAACCCGCCGTGCACCTGCCCCTCGATGATCATCGGGTTGATCCGGGTGCCGCAGTCGTCGACAGCGATGAACCGTCGGACCGTCACCTGCGCGGTGCCCGGGTCGATGTCCACCACGCAGATGTACGCGCCGTGTGGGTAGGTCAGGTTCGACGGGTTGTAGCAGATCTGCGCCTCCAGGCCACCCTCGATGCCCTCGGGCAGGTCGCCCGCGCCGTGCGCGCGCAGGGCGATGTCCTGGATCGTGACGGACCGGCCCGGGTCACCGGCGACGTGGAACGCGCCCTTCTCCCACTCCAAGTCGGCGACCGACACCTCGAGCATTCCCGAGGCGATGATCCGGGCCTTGTCGCGGACCTTGCGGGCCACCAGGGCCGCTGCGGCGCCCGAGACGGGCGTCGACCGGCTGCCGTACGTGCCGAGGCCGAACGGGGTGTTGTCGGTGTCGCCGTGCAGCACCTCGATGTCCGCCGGGGGGATCCCGATCTCCTCGGCGACGATCTGCGCGAACGTCGTCTCGTGCCCCTGCCCCTGTGACTGCACGCTGAGGCGTACCACTGCCTTTCCGGTCGGGTGGACGCGCAGCTCGCAGCCGTCGGCCATGCCCAGCCCGAGAATGTCCATGTCCTTGCGCGGCCCGGCGCCGACGGCCTCGGTGAAGAACGCGATGCCGATGCCCATCAGCTCGCCCCGGGCCCGCTTCTCGGCCTGCTCGCGGCGCAACTCGTCGTAGCCGGCCATCTCCATCGCCAGCCGCATCGTCGGCTCGTAGTTGCCCGAGTCGTACACCCAGCCGGTCTTCGTCGTGTACGGGAACTGCTCCGGTTGGATGAAGTTCTTCAGGCGCAGCTCGGCAGGGTCCATGCCGAGTTCGTCGGCGAGGCAGTCGACGATCCGCTCGACCAGGTAGACCGCCTCGGTGATCCGGAACGAGCAGGCGTACGCGACGCCGCCGGGCGCCTTGTTGGTGTAGACCGCCGTCATCTTGCAGTAGGCGGCCTCGATGTCGTAGCTGCCGGTGAAGACCCCGAAGAAACCGGCCGGGTACTTCACCGGGGCGGCGGTGCCGTTGAACGCGCCGTGGTCGGCCAGCACGTTGGTGCGGATGCCGAGGATCCGGCCGTCGCGGGTCGCCGCGATCTCCCCGCGCATGATGTAGTCGCGGGCGAAACCGGTGCTGATCAGGTTCTCCGAGCGGTCCTCCATCCACTTCACCGGCTTGCCGGTGACGATCGAGGCGACGATCGCGCAGACGTACCCGGGGTAGATCGGCACCTTGTTGCCGAACCCGCCGCCGATGTCCGGCGAGATCACCTGGATCTTGTGCTCGGGCAGGCCCGCCACGATGGCGTAGAGGGTGCGGTGCGCGTGCGGGGCCTGGGTGGTCGACCAGAGTCGCAGCTTGCCGTCGACAGCGTCGTAGTCGGCGACCGCCCCGCACGTCTCCATCGGCGCCGGGTGTACCCGGGGGTAGACGAGATCCTGGCTGACCACGACGTCCGCGCGGGCGAAGACCGCCTCGGTGGCCGCCTCGTCGCCGGTCTCCCAGTCGAAGCAGTGGTTGTTCGTCTTGCCGTCCAGATCGTCGCGGATCAGCGGTGCGTCCGACTCCAACGCCCGGCGCGCGTCGATCACCGGGTCGAGGACGTCGTACTCGACGTCGATCAGCTCCAGCGCGTCACGTGCCGCGTACCGGTCCTCGGCGACGACGAAGGCCACCTCCTGGCCCTGGAAACGCACCTTGTCGGTGGCGAGCACTGCCTGTACGTCGTTGGAGAGCGTCGGCATCCAGGCCAGGTTCTGCTGCGCCAGCATCGCCCCGGTCACCACCGCCTTCACCCCCGGCGACGCTTCGGCGGCGCTCGTGTCGATGCTGACGATCCGGGCGTGTGCCACCGGCGACCGGAGGATCGCGAGATGCAGCATGCCGGGCAGTTGGACGTCGTCGACGTACCGGCCGCGCCCCCGCAGGAAGCGCGGGTCCTCCTTGCGCAGCATCCGGCCGTACCCGACGGGCTTCTGGTCGTTGTCGTGGAAGGTGTCCACGCGCTCGTGCACGGTGGTCATGCGACGGCCTCCGCGGGTTGGCCGGCGTTGTCGATCTCGCCGGCCTCGGTCGATTCGGTGGTCTCGGTGACCTGGGCGGCGGCCTGCGCCTCGGCCACGGCGGCCCAGCGGACCGAACGCACGATGGTGGCGTAACCAGTGCACCGGCAGATCTGACCCGAGATCGCCTCCCGGATCTCCGTCTCGCTCGGGTCGGGGTTGCGGTCGAGCAGCGCCCGCGCGGTCATCATCATTCCCGGGGTGCAGAAACCGCACTGCAGACCGTGGCACTGCATGAACCCCTGCTGGATCGGGTTCAGCTCGGCGCCCTTGGCAAGGCCCTCGACGGTACGCACCTGGTGGCCGCCGGCCATCGCCGCGAGCACCGTGCACGACTTCACCGGCTCGCCGTCGAGCCAGACCACGCAGGTGCCGCAGTTGCTGGTGTCGCAGCCCCAGTGCGTGCCGGTCAGACCCAGCACATCGCGCAGGAAGTGCACCAGCAGCAGCCGGGCCTCGATCTCCCGGGTGACCTCGACGTCGTTGACGGTCATGGTGACCTGCATGCTCAGCTCCTCGCCCGTTCGACGGCCCGGCGCAGGGTCCGCCGGGTCAGCTCGGCGGCCAGATGCCGCTTGTAGTCCGCGCTGCCGCGCTGGTCGGTCACCGGGTCGCAGCTGTCCGCCGCGATCGCCCCGGCCTGCTCGTAGAGGCTCTCCGACGGTTCCTGCCCGCGCAGCGCCGCTGAGATCGCCGGGATGCCAGTGGTGTTGGGGCCGACCGCCGCGAGCCCGACCCGGGCGTCGACGATCGCGCCGCCGTCGAGCCACACCGCAGCGCCGGCCGACACCACGGCCCAGTCGCCGGCCCGGCGCTCGACCTTGGCGTACGCGCTGCCGCAGCCGGGCCGTACCGGTAGTCGGATCTCGACCAGGATCTCGTCGTCAGCGACTGCCGTCTCGTACGGCCCGACGTGGAACTCCTCCATGGACACGACCCGCTCCGCGCCGCCCGGACCACGGATCACGCACCGCGCGTCGAGTGTCGTGCAGACCGCCGACAGATCCTCGGACGGGTCGGCCTGGCACAGCGAGCCGCCCAGCGTGCCCCTGTTGCGCACCACCGGGTCGGCGATCACCCGTTCGGCGTCGGCGAAGATCGGAAACGCCGCCGCCAGCACTGGTGATTCGAGGAGTTCCCGATGCCGGGTCAGCGCACCGATGCGGACCTCGTCGGGGCCCGCCTCGACGTAACCCAACTCGCCGTGCAGGTCGTTGATGTCGATCAGATAGTCGAAGTTGGCCAGCCGGAGCTTCATCATCGGCAACAGGCTGTGCCCGCCGGCGATCAGGCGGGCAGTCCCGCCCAGCCGCTCCAGCAGGCTGATCGCATGGTCCACACTGGTGGCTCGCTCGTACTCGAACGGTGCCGGCACCTGCATGTCGCACCTCCGCAGTCCGGCAAAATCTCTGCCCGGCGGTGGTCAAAGTCAACGGCGACCTAAGCAACTGCTTAGGTCGCCGTTGACGGTGCCGCCGGGGCTCGCGGATCGTGCGGCCATGCGGGACATCGTCGACGGGCTGGCCGGCTGGCGTGCCGAGGGCGTCGCGTTCGCCGTCGCGACGGTCGCGCGGACCTGGCAGTCCGCGCCCCGGCAACCCGGGGCGGCGATGGCCGTGTCGGCGCACGGCGACGTGGTGGGCAGCATCTCCGGCGGCTGCGTCGAGGGCGCTGTCTACGAACTCTGCCGGACCGCGATCCAGACCGGCACGGCGCACACCCAGACCTTCGGCGTGAGCGACGACGACGCGTTGGACGTCGGGCTGACCTGTGGCGGCACCATCCAGGTCCTGGTGCAACCGAGCGTCGCGATGGCCGAGTTCGACGAGGTCCTCGCCGCGATCCGCGACGGCCGCCCGGTCGCCACCGCATCGGTCGAGAACGCCCAACTGGTGATCTGGCCCGATCGGGTCGCGGGCAGCCTCGGCGCACCCGACCTGGACGACGCGGCGGCCCGGCAGGCGACCGGGATGCTCGCCCTCGGCGTCACCGGCACTATCCACCTGGGCCGGCAGGGGCAGCAGCGCGGCGACGAGGTGGCCGTGTTCGTCCAGTCGTACGTGCCACCACCCCGGATGATCATCTTCGGTGCGATCGACTTCGCCGCCGCGATGGCCCGGATCGGCACGTTCCTCGGCTACCACGTCACTGTCTGCGACGCCCGCCCGCTGTTCGCCACCCGTGCGCGTTTCCCGGACGTCGACGATCTCGTCGTGCGCTGGCCGCACGCGTACCTGGAGTCGACGACAGTCGACGACCGTACTGTGCTCTGCGTCCTGACCCACGACCCCAAGTTCGACGTGCCGCTGCTCCAGGTCGCCCTCGCCACGCCCGCCCGCTACATCGGCGCGATGGGCAGCCGGCGTGCCCACGACGATCGGATGCGCCGGTTGCGCGAGGCGGGTGTCCCGGAGAGCGCGCTGGCCCGGCTCTGCTCACCCATCGGGCTCGACCTGGGCGCGCGGACACCGGAGGAGACGGCCGTGGCGATCGCCGCCGAGATCACCGCCCAGACCTGGGGCGGTACGGGTCGCCCGCTCAGCGACCTGGCGACCCCGATCCACCACAGCTGACCCGACGTGAACCCTCCGATCATCCGGGTACTCTCCGCGGATGGACCTCGATGATCTTCCGCTTGCCGAGTTCGCGTTTCCGGGGCCACTGCGGGACAAGCTCGTGGGCGCGATCCTGTCCGGGGCGAAGACGTCGACGAGCGGCCTGCTGGTCGGGTACGAGTGCGCGAACGAGCCGCTGCCCGAGGTGGGTCAGGTCTCCGCAGTGGTGGACTCCGCCGGCCGCCGGGTCGCGGCCATCGAGCTGACCGACGTGCGGGTGGTCCGGCTCGCCGACGTCGACCTGCCACACGCCCTGGCCGAGGGGGAGGGCGACGAGTCGGTGGCGCAGTGGCGTGCGGGGCACGAGGCGTTCTGGCACAGTGCCGAGGTGCGCGCCGAGCTGGGCGACCCCGACTTCACAGTCGACGACGACACCCTGGTGGTGACGGAGCGCTTCCGACTGGTGCACCTCGCCTGAGCGGCCTCGCCCACTGTGGACCGCTGGGCAGCGGGCCACGCCGTCTGGCAAGGTCACCTATGCTCGGCGCGTGATCCCCCCGGCACTCGAGATCCGTGGCCTGGTCAAGACCTTCGCGGCGCATCGCGCGGTGGACGGCATCGATCTGACCGTGCACCCCGGCACCTTCCACGGCATCGTCGGGCCCAACGGCGCCGGCAAGTCCACCACCATCGGGATGGCCGTCGGTCTGGTCACCCCGGACTCCGGGCAGATCCGGATCCTCGGCCACGACGCGCTGCGCGACCGCCGCCAGACCCGCGCGCTGACCGGCGTGCTGCCGGACGGCCTCGACTTCCCCGAACGCCTCACCGGCGCCGAACTGCTGCGCTACAGCGCCGGCCTGCGCGGGCTGCCCCGGGCCACGGCCACCGACCGTGCCACCGAACTGATCGACGTGCTCGGCCTGGCCAAGGGCGCCGGCACCCCGCTGGCCGACTGCTCCACCGGCACCCGCAAGAAGCTCGGCCTCGCCCAGGCGCTGCTGCACGCGCCCCGGCTGCTCGTGCTCGACGAACCCTTCGAGGCGGTCGACCCGGTCTCCGCGGCCACCATCCGCCAGGTGCTGCGCCGGTTCGTGGCCGGCGGCGGCACCTGCGTGCTGTCCACCCACTCGATGCTGCTCGTCGAGCAGATGTGCGACGAGGTCACAGTGATCCATCAGGGTCGGGTGGTCGCCGCCGGGTCGGTCGCCGAGGTCGCCGCCGGCAGCAGCCTGGAGGACCGGTTCGTCGAGTTGGTCGGCGCCGAAGCCTCCGGCAGCGCCGGCCTGGACTGGCTGACCGGGGCACGATGAGCACGCAACTGACCGCCCCCGGCCGGCTGGGCGGCACCTTCGGCGCGATCGCTGTGCCGGCCCGGATGCGCGCCACGATGCTGCGCCGCTCGCTGCGCGAGCACCCCGGCCCCACTGTCGCCGGCCTGGTCGGTCTGCTCGCCGCCGCCTGGTTGATCCGGTACGCGCTCCGCGGCGACCAGCACACCCTCGGCCTGCTCGCCGGGGCCTGGGTTCTCGGCTGGATCGTGTTGCCTCTGCTGCTCGGCGGCGGGCGCGGCCGGGTCCGGCCGGCTCACCTGCGGTTGGAGCCGATCGGCGGGGTCCCGGCCGCGATCGGTCTGCTCGCCGCGTCGGCGATCGGCGTCGGCCCGGCCGTCTCGCTGGTGGCACTCGCCGCGCTGCCGGTGCACGCCGCCCGGTACGGCACCCTCGCGGTCCTCGTCACCGCCGGGGGCGCGGTGCTGCTCTGGCTGCTCGGGCTGATCGGCTCGGCCATCGCGCTGGAGGTCGTCGGCCACGCCGGCGGTCCGGCCGGGGCGCTGCTCACCGGCGTCTTCACCGGCACGGCGATGGGAGTCGCCGGGTCGCTGTGGGCGGTCTTCCCGTGGGTGTCGGTAGTGCTCGTGGCAGCGCCGCAGGAGGTGGTCCGGGCCATGGCGTACGTGCCGAGCGCCTGGCCGGTCGCCGCCGTGACCGGGCCAACCGGGCAAGCGGTAGGCAGGATGGCGGGCCTGGTCGTCATCGTGGCGCTCTGCGCCGCCGCGTACATCATGCTCGTCCGACGGGTGATCGCCGCCGGCTCGCCGTTCCGGCCGCGCCGGACCGCGTCGGCGTCACCGGCCGCGGCTGAACGCGAGTGGCTGGGGTGGGTGCCGGCCGCGACGCGGGCGGTCGTCGGCCGTGAGCTGCGCGCCTGGACGCGGCATCCGCTGCGGTTGCAGTATCTGGCGTTCGCTGTGGTGTACGGGGCGCTGCTCGCCGGACTGCCGCTGCTGTCCGACGTGGACTTGCTGCTGCCGTGGGCCGGGCCACTCGCCGTGCTCGGCGCGGCGGCGATGTCCGCCGGGTTGGTCGGGCTGGACGGCACCGCGTTGTGGCTGCCGCTCACCACGCCGGGCGGCGAACGGGCCGAGGTCCGGGGCAGGGCCCTGGCGTGGCTGGTGCTGGTCACCCCGATCGGTGTGCTGCTCGCCGTCGCCGGTGTCCTCCTCGCGCCCGACGTCGACCCGCTGGCCGCGCTCTGTACTCTGCCGGCCCTGCTCGGCGCGGGCGCGTCGGTGCCGGTGTGGGTGTCGCTGCTGCGCGTACGCCCGGTGGCCGACCCGCGGCATCCGACCGCGGCCGACAACCCGACCGACATCGTCAGCGTGCTGGTCGCCATCGCGGCTGGGCTGCTCGCCGCCGCGCCGGTGCTCGCCCTGGTGGTCTGGGGTCCGCCGGAAGCGGCACCGCTGCTGCCGCTGGTCGGCCTGCTCGGAGGCGCCTCAGCCTGGTGGGGTGGCCTGTGGCTGGCCGACGAGCGGCTCGCCCGCCGTGGCACGGCGGTGCTCGCCGCGGCCGGTCAGCGGAGCCGGCCCCCGGAGACGGTGCTCCCGCTGACCTGGGACGTGCAGTGGTATCGGGAGAACACGTCGACCGCGTGGGCGCTGGGGTTGCTGACAGTCGGATGGATCCCGGTGATCCCGCAGGGGTTGATGCCGCTGGCGTTCGGGATAGACAGCGGGTGGATCGTGGCGGGCCACCTCGATGGGGGCGCGCGTACGACGGTGGGGTTGGCCATGGTCGGGCTGGGCGTCGCGATGCTGCTCACCGGCCTGGTGCTGTGGGATCGCCGACCGCAACCCGGCGGCGCTGCCCAACCTGCTCCCCCCGGGTGACGGTCCCGCGTACGCGGGGTCGCCCGCCTACAGCAGCGCGAGTTGGCCCTCGACCTCATCTGTGTGTGGCTCCCGGAGTTGCCAGAGCCGGACCACTCCGAGGCGGGCGTCGTGCGTCAACCACCGTCCCTGTCCGCCCGCGGACCGGATCGAGTTCTGGGGCATGTCGATGCCGTAATCCATCACGGTCTGCGGGCGCAGCGTGCGGGTGGAGAGTAGAAGATGTTGCTCGGCGTCGCCCTGATCGGTCGCGAC
The DNA here is from genome assembly GCF_036347035.1 of Micromonospora sp. NBC_00821. Classification (NCBI taxonomy): domain Bacteria; kingdom Bacillati; phylum Actinomycetota; class Actinomycetes; order Micromonosporales; family Micromonosporaceae; genus Micromonospora; species Micromonospora sp. NBC_00821. The sequence goes on along the minus strand of NZ_CP108880.1, from coordinate 4,312,513 downwards.
GCCGACCATGACCCAGTCGTCGGATACGACCGCCGCGGCCTCGTGAATCCGGTAGTCGTCGGAGTCGCCGAACCCCGGGATGTCGTCGAAGTGGCGCTCGACCCGCACGCTGTCATCGGCGACCTCGCGTACCGACATCCGGCCGCTGCCGTGCGGCATGGAGAGAAAGAAGACCCCACTGGCGTTCAGGTCGGCCAGGCAGCCGTTCAGGGTCTGCACGACGACCTGCTTCCTGTCGACTGCCGTCAACCAATGGCTGAGGCAGGTCTCCGGGCCCACCGCGATGTGCACCCCGACGCGTCCCTGATCGGCGTGCGGGACGACAGTGGCTGCACCCTCGATGGTCTGGAGTGGATGATGCCGGCCGACTTCCGAACCGCCTGCGGAGTCCCATGCGACGACATGGTCACCGGAACCGTCGGGCACGAACAGCCAGACAAGGCCGTCACCGGCCAGGTGACAGTGTGGTTGTGGCCATCCGGTCGACAGTGCTGCACCGTGCTCGGCCGACCACTGAACGCGGCCGTCGGCACTGCGGACCTGCATCTCACGTAGCCCCACCAGCGCGAACCGCGACCGGTCCGGTGCCACGCCGACAGCCAGGATCGGATCCGCGTCGGGGCTCACCACGTCCCACGCGAGCGCGACGGTCAGATCCGGGTCCAACACCCGCAGCGAGTGACGGTCCCAGACCAGCGTCCCCGCGCCGGCCACCCACTCGACGAAGCTCGACGGCGTCACGACCGTTTCGGCGATCAGTAACGGGCGCACGGCGTGAGCCTACGCACCACGAGGAGCAGAGCGTTGGGTGGTCGCCCTGAGTGGAGTCGTCAGGATCTCCGCGCCGTGGCTGGTCTTCGTAACCTTGGTCCGCCAGACTGCGCGGTATGGGTGATCGTTGGCGCCGTTGGGCGTGGGTCGGGGTGCTCGGCATCGGGCTGATCCTTTATCTGGCGGTGCTGCGGACCCTCGTCAGCACCAAGAATCCGAACTTCGTACCGGCGTTGATCCTGCTCGGGGCGACGTTGGTGCCGTTGACCTTCCTGACGTTCGCGCAGGCCCGGACCGGGCGGTGGCAGGTGCCGGCGTCGGTGTTGGTGACATCGGCGTTCTTCGGCGGTGTGATCGGCACTGTGGTCGCCGGCACCCTGGAGTACGACACCCTGCGCGGCCTCGGCACCCTGCCGATGGTGTTCGTCGCGTTGATCGAGGAGTCGGCGAAGCTGATCGTCCCGGTGGTGCTGCTGTTCACGGTGGTGGCCCAGCGTCGTCGCCGGGTGCCCTCCGACGGGCTGATCATCGGCATCGCCGCCGGCATGGGGTTCGCCGCGCTGGAGACGATGGGCTACGCCTTCAGCGCGCTGCTGAGTTCGCAGGGCAACATCGGCGCGGTGGAGCAGACGCTCTTCATCCGGGGCCTGACGGCGCCCGCCGGCCACACCGCCTGGACCGGGCTGACCGCCGGTGCGCTCTGGGCGTTGCTGGCGAGTCCGAGCGTCGCTCGGCTCTTCGGGTTCATCGGCACGTTCGTGGGTGTCGTCGTTCTGCACACCCTCTGGGACACGTTCTCCGGTTCGCTGGTCTTCGTCGTGTTGGCGATCATCAGCATCGGCTGGTTGTTCTGGGAGCTGCGCCGCTACCGGACCTTCGGCGACCAGCACATCGGCCAGCTGCAACCGCACTGATCAGAGTCGTACTCCATGCCTCTCCCGGCCCGCACCAAAAGGGCTGGGGGAGGCTTGACTGTTCGTGATCCCGCTGCGACCGGGCCGGCACCTCATCTAACGTCAGAGTGTTCATATTTGGCGGGATTGGTCGGGAAGGTGCGGCGATGGGGGTGCGCAGCTGGTTCGAGGGTTGGCCGGTCTATCGCCAGCTCACCGGCACGGACCCGCTGGGCCGGGGTGCGGCGGCGAAGTCCGACGGGTCCCGCGCGCTCACCGCCCGCACCGATACCGCCGATTCGGTGGCTCGTTCGGTCTGCCCGTACTGCGCTGTTGGGTGTGGTCAGCGGGTGTTCGTGAAGGACGGGCAGGTCAGTCAGATCGAGGGTGATCCGGACAGCCCGATCTCGCGGGGTCGGCTCTGTCCGAAGGGTTCGGCGAGCAAGAGCCTGGTGACCAGTCCGCTGCGGCAGACCACGGTCCGCTACCGCCGGCCGTACGGCACCGAGTGGGAGGACCTCGACCTCGACACGGCGTTGAACATGATCGCCGACCGGGTCCTGGCCGCCCGGGACGAGACCTGGGAGGACGTCGACGCCGAGGGTCGACCGCTCAACCGGACGCTGGGTATCTCCAGTCTGGGTGGGGCGACGCTGGACAACGAGGAGAACTACCTCATCAAGAAGTTGTTCACCGCGATGGGGGCGCTCCAGATCGAGAACCAGGCCCGTATTTGACACTCCTCCACCGTCCCCGGTCTGGGGACCAGCTTCGGTCGTGGCGGCGCCACCCAGTACCAGCAGGACCTGTCGAACTCCGACGTCATCGTCATCCAGGGTTCGAACATGGCCGAGGCGCACCCGGTGGGCTTCCAGTGGGTGATGGAGGCCAAGCGTCGGGGCGCGAAGGTCTTCCACGTCGACCCGCGGTTCACCCGAACGAGCGCGCTGGCTGACTCGTACCTGCCGATCCGGGCGGGCACCGACATCGCGCTGCTCGGCGGGGTGGTGCGCTACATCCTCGACAACGAGCTGGACTTCCGGGAGTACGTCGTCGCCTACACCAACGCCGCGACCATCGTGACCGAGGAGTACGCCGACACCGAGGACATGCACGGCCTCTTCTCCGGCTTCAACGACGACAACGCCACCTACGACCAGGCCAGTTGGCGGTACGAGGGTCACTCGCAGAACCAGACGACCCGCGACAGCGAGACACAGCGGGAGACGGCGGCCGGGCTGGAGAACGAGTCACACGGCGCGCCCGTCGGCGGCGAGACCGAACGGGACGAGACGTTGCAGCACCCGCGCTGCGTCTACCAGATCCTCAAGCGGCACTTCGCCCGCTACTCACCGGAGATGGTGGAACGGGTCTGCGGCATTCCGCAGGAGAAGTTCTTCGAACTGGCCCGTGCGTGGACGGAGAACTCCGGCCGGGACCGGACGGGCATGCTCGTCTACTCGGTGGGTTGGACGCAGCACAGCGTCGGCGTGCAGTACATCCGGACCGGCGCGATCATCCAGCTCCTGCTGGGCAACGTGGGCCGCCCGGGTGGCGGGGTGATGGCCCTGCGCGGGCACGCCAGCATCCAGGGGTCCACCGACATCCCGACGCTGTTCAACCTGCTTCCGGGTTACCTGCCGATGCCGCACCACGCCAATCACCCGACCCTGGACGAGTGGGTGGACAGCATCGCGCACCCCGGGCAGAAGGGCTTCTGGGGCAACGCCCGCACCTACGGCGTCAACCTGCTCAAGGCGTACTGGGGCGACGCGGCCACCGCCGACAACGACTACTGCTACGGGTACATGCCGCGGATGACCGGCGATCACGGCACCTACCAGCAGGTGCTCGACATGATCGACGGCAAGATCAAGGGCTATTTCCTGCTCGGGCAGAACCCGGCGGTCGGTTCGGCGCACGGCCGGGCGCAGCGGCTCGGCATGGCCAACCTCGACTGGTTGGTCGTCCGCGACCTGTTCATGATCGAGAGCGCGACGTTCTGGCAGAACGCGCCGGAGATCGAGACCGGCGAGATCGCACCCGAGCGGTGCCGCACCGAGGTGTTCTTCCTACCGGCCGCCTCCCACGTGGAGAAGGAGGGCACCTTCACCCAGACGCAGCGGCTGTTGCAGTGGCGGGAGAAGGCCGTCGAGCCGCCAGGCGACGCCCGCTCCGAGCTGTGGTTCTTCTACCACCTCGGCCGTGTCATCCGGGAACGGCTGGCGACGTCGACGAAGCCGCGCGACCGTGCGCTGCTCGACCTCGCCTGGGACTACCCCACGCACGGTCCGCACGCGGAGCCGAGCGCCGAGGCGGTGCTGCGCGAGATCAACGGGTACGACGTGGCGACCGGCCGGCCGCTGGCGTCGTTCACCGAGATGAAGGACGACGGCTCCACGGTCGGCGGTTGCTGGATCTACACCGGGGTGTACGCGGACGGCGTCAACCAGGCGGCCCGCCGCAAACCCGGCTCGGAGCAGTCGTTGGTGGCACCGGAGTGGGGTTGGGCGTGGCCGGCGAACCGGCGCATCCTCTACAACCGTGCCTCCGCCGACCCGGACGGCAACCCGTGGAGTGAGCGCAAACGCTACGTCTGGTGGGACGCGGACAAGAGCGAGTGGACCGGCTACGACGTTCCGGACTTCGAGAAGACCAAACCGCCGTCCTACCGACCGGCGCACGACGCCTCGGGTGTGGCGGGAATTGCCGGCGACGACCCGTTCATCCTTCAGGGCGACGGCAAAGGCTGGCTGTACGCGCCGACCGGCGTGCTCGACGGACCGATGCCCACCCACTACGAGCCGGTCGAGTCGCCGATACGCAACCCGCTCTACCGACAGCAGGCCAACCCGACCCGCAAGGTCTACACCCACCCGATCAACACACTCAACCCGAGCCCGCCGCAGGAGCACAGCCAGGTGTTCCCGTACGTGTTCACTGTCAGCCGGCTCACCGAGCACCACACCGCCGGTGGGATGAGCCGGACGGTGTCACCGCTGGCCGAGCTGCAGCCCGAGATGTTCGTCGAGGTGTCGCCGGAGTTGGCCGCCGAACGTGGTCTCACCCATCTGGGTTGGGCGCACCTGGTCACCAGCCGGGCGGCGGTCGAGGCGAAGGTGCTGGTGACCGACCGCGTGACGCCGCTGCGAGTGGATGGCCGGATCATCCACCAGGTCTGGCTGCCGTACCACTTCGGCTACGAGGGCCTGGTGACCGGCGACTCGGCCAACGACCTGTTCGGCATCACCCTCGACCCCAACGTCCTGATCCAGGAGAGCAAGGTCGGCACGTGCGACGTCCGACCGGGACGACGCCCCAGAGGACAGGACCTGGTGGACCTCGTCGTCGACTACCGGCGGCGGTCGGGGAACCTCGTCCACCGGTATCCGCCGATGGTCACGACCGACGTCGCCGACAGCAGCAGCGACCAGGAGGCCTGACCGATGCCCCACGCCAACGCCCTGTACGGGCCGCTGGACCCCGCGCCGGACGCCGGCTACGAGGACCCGCCGCCGCGGATGGGGTTCTTCACCGACACCAGCGTCTGCATCGGCTGCAAGGCGTGCGAGGTGGCCTGCAAGGAGTGGAACGGCGTCCCCGAGAGTGGGCTGGACCTGCTGGGCATGTCGTACGACAACACGGGCGCGTTGACAGCGAATTCGTGGCGGCACGTCGCGTTCGTGGAGCAGCCCCGCTCGGCCGGTTGGGCGACTCCGGCGTTCGCGGGGGAGCCGGACGGGCCGGCGATCAGCCCGGTGACGGCGGCGGTCGGCGCGCGTACCAGCACCGACACCGGAACGGACCCCGGCCTGGACACCGGCTCGCCCGCCGCGGCGGCCCGCATGTCGGGCGGCCCGGAGTTTCTGGGGATGCCGGGCGCGCAGCCGCCGGGGAGGGGCTCGGGCGCGGAGGAACGGACGGATTTCCGCTGGCTGATGATGTCGGACGTGTGCAAGCACTGCACCCACGCGGCCTGCCTGGATGTCTGCCCGACAGGTTCCCTGTTCCGGACGGAGTTCGGCACCGTGGTGGTGCAGGAGGACATCTGCAACGGCTGCGGTTACTGCATCTCCGCCTGCCCGTACGGCGTCATCGATCAACGCAAGGACGACGGTCGGGCGTGGAAGTGCACGCTGTGCTACGACCGGTTGGGCGCGGGCATGACCCCGGCGTGCGCGCAGGCGTGTCCGACGGAGTCGATCCAGTACGGGGAACTGGACGAGTTGCGGGAGCGGGCCGCCGCGCGGGTGGCGAAGCTGCACGAGCGGGGCGTGCCGGAGGCGCGGTTGTACGGGCACGACCCGAACGACGGCGTCGGGGGTGACGGCGCGTTCTTCCTGCTGCTCGACGAGCCGGAGGTGTACGGGCTGCCACCGGACCCGATAGTGACCACCCGCGACCTGCCGGCCATGTGGAAGCGTGCCGGCCTGGCGGCGATGACGATGGCGGTCGCCACGGCGGTCGCGTTCCTGGGCAGGCGGCCATGACCCGCGGCGGTGAACAGCTCACGGTGCCGCCGGCCGACTTCGCCTCCTACTACGGCCGACCGGTACTGAAGCCGCCGGTGTGGAAGTACGACATCGCCGGCTACCTGTTCACCGGAGGCCTTGCCGCCGGAAGTGCGCTGATCGGCGCGGGCGCCCAGCTGACCGGACGACAGGGACTGCGCCAGGTGGGCCGTTGGACCGCCCTCGGCGGCGTCGCCGCCAGCACGTACCTGCTGGTGCACGACCTCGGCCGGCCGGCCCGTTTCCACCACATGCTCCGGGTGGCCAAGGTGACCTCGCCGATGTCGGTGGGCACCTGGATTCTCGCGGCGTTCGGCCCACTGGCCGGTGTGGCAGCGGTCGCCGAGCTCGCACCGCTGCTTCCGCAGCACGGCGTGCTCGGCCTCGCCCGTCGGATCGCACCGCCCATCGGCAACGTCGCCGGCCTGGCCGCCGCGGCCACCGCGCCGGCGCTGGCCACGTACACCGGGGTGCTGCTCGCCGACACGGCGGTGCCGTCCTGGCACGACGCCTACCCGTCGCTGCCGTTCGTCTTCGCCGGCAGCGCGCTCGCCGCCGCGTCCGGGGTCGGACTGATCGCGGCACCGGCCGCGGAGACCGCCCCACTGCGACGACTCGCCCTGGCCGCCGCGGCCATCGAGTTCGGCGGAGGTCACCAGCTGGAGCGGCAGGGCCTCACCAGCGAGCCCTACACGCACGGGCGTAGCGGCCGGCTGGTCAAGGCGGGCCGCGCCCTGCTCGCCGTGGGCGCCGCCACCGCGCTGGTCAGCCGACGTAGCCGAGTCCTGGCGGCGATCTCCGGCGCGGCCCTCGTGGCATCGTCGATCGCCACCCGGTTCGGCGTCTTCGAGGCGGGACGGGTGTCGGCCCGCGATCCGAAGTACACGGTCGTGCCACAACGGGAGCGGCTCGCCCAGAAGCAGTCGGCGACCGGGCTCTGAGCGGATCGACGCAACGGAAGGCGCCCCTGCGAGGGGGCGCCTTCCGTTGCCATGTCAGAGAGGTCTGGCCGGGACGGCCGCCGCGGGTCAGCCGGTGAACAGCTTCGCGGCGGTGATGGCGGTCTGGACGATGCCGTACCCGAGGAGCACCGCGACCAGCAGCCACGACAACCAGAGCCGCCCGGTCTGGTTACCGACGCGCGGCGGCGCCGGCGGCTGGCTGTCCCGCCCGAGAGCGACCGGCTCGGTGACGGTGGCCTTCGCTACGGGCGAGGTCGGCCCTCGGTTCGGTTCGTGGAACCGCTCGGGCACGGAACGCACCAGCAGGTTCGCGATGAACCCGATGGCGAGGATGCCGACCATTGTGAACAGCGCGGGCCGGTACGCCGCAGCGGTGAGGGTGCCAGGCTTGCCCTGCGTGTCGAGGATCCCGTTGACGATTAGCGGGCCGGCGACACCCGCGGCCGACCAGGCGGTGAGGATCCGGCCGTGGATGGCCCCGACCTGGAAGGTGCCGAACAGGTCACGCAGGTAGGCGGGCATGGTGGCGAAGCCGCCGCCGTAGAAGGAGATGATCGCGGCGGCGATCAGCACGAAGACAGCGGTAGCGGAGTGCCCGGCCACGGCGAGGAGCAGGTACAGCACCATGCCGACGCCGAGGTAGACCATGTAGATGGGCTTGCGGCCGATGAGGTCCGACGTTGTCGACCAGACGAACCGCCCAGCCATGTTGAACAGTGACAGCACTCCCACGAAACCGGCCGCCGCCGTCACCGAGACCGTGGTGGCGGTCCCGTTGTCCCGGAAGAAGTCTTGGATCATCGGGCTGGCCTGCTCCAGGATGCCGATGCCCGCTGTGACGTTGCAGAACAGCACGATCCACAGCAACCAGAACGACCGGGTACGCACGGCGTTCGACGCGGACACGCTCGCCGTCGTCACCAGAGGCCGGGCGGCGACGCTCGCGGGGTCGAACCCGGCGGGCCGCCAGTCCGGGGCTGGAACCCGGACGTTGAACGGGCCGAACATCATGATCACGAAATAGCCGATGCCGAACGTGACGAAGAGCGCCACGAGGGCATGTCCCGACGCGACGGCGGCCGGGTTGTTGGGGTTGTAGCCGGAGTCGTAGAGGGAGAGCAGTTGGCGCGCGAGCGGGCCGGCGACCAGGGCGCCGCCGCCGAACCCCATGATGGCCAGCCCGGTGGCGAGGCCGGGGCGGTCCGGGAACCACTTGATCAGTGTGGAGACGGGCGAGATGTAGCCGATGCCGAGCCCGATGCCGCCGATGACGCCGTACCCGAGGTAGAGCAGCCAGAGTTGCTGGGTCGCGATGCCGAGCGCGCCGACCAGGAACCCGACGGCCCAGAAGCACGCCGAGACGAACATCGCGCGGCGCGGTCCGTTCCGCTCCACCCAACGGCCACCGACCGCCGCCGACGAGCCCAGCATGACGATGGCGATACTGAAGATCGCCCCGATTGCCGTCTGGCTGACGTCGAAGTGCGCGATGAGGGAGTTCTTGTAGACGCTCGTCGCGTAGACCTGGCCGATGCACACGTGCACGGCCAGTGCCGCGGTCGGGATGAGCCAGCGGCTGTATCCCGGGGGAGCGACAGTGTGCCGAGGATCGAAGACCGACAGCATGGGCATCGTCCACACCTCCTGCGGCTGAGTGGGCCGCGACGTTGCCGAGCTGTCCGACCCGGCAGTTGGCCGAGGGGCGCCGCCGCAGTGGCGGCCCGGCGCACGTCTGGCGTCAGCCGTTGACCGGCTCGATCTCACGTTACGTGGCAGCGGGTTCACACCATGTCGTTACCGAGAAACGCGAAAGCGGGGGCGGGCCAACCGGCCCGCCCCCGCTCTGCTGGCGTACGGCTCAGTGAATCGCGACCTTTGCGGCCGCCTCCTCCTGGGCGCGTCGTTCGTCCCCGCTCAGGGTGTGCAGCGGCTTTTCCTTGATGAACAGCACGACGATCAGCGCGATCAGCGCGATCGGCGCGCCGACGAGGAAGAGGTCAGCGGTGGCGATGCCGTACACGTCCTGCACGATGCGCAGCACCGGCTCGGGCAGGGTGGACAGGTCGGGCACCTCGGCGGAGCCACCGCCAGCGGTCGCCGCCGGGCCGAGGCGGTCTGCCGTCAGCGAGGTCACCCGACTTGCCAGGACCGCGCCGAGGGCGCTGACCCCGATCGCGCCGCCCATGCTGCGGAAGAACGTCAGCACGGAGGTGGTGGCACCGAGCTCGTGGGCCGGTACGTCGTTCTGCGCGGCGAGCACGAGGTTCTGCATGAGCATGCCGACGCCAACGCCCAGCACGGCCATGTAGATCGACAGCACGAGGACGCTGGTGTTGGCGTCGATGGTGCCCAGCAGCAGCATCCCGACGGTCATCACCGCGGCGCCGGCCACCAGGTACGCCTTCCACCGGCCGTACTTCGTGATGAGCTGGCCCGCCACCGTCGACGAGACGAGTAGACCGAAGATCATCGGAAGGCTCATCAGGCCCGCGACGGTGGGCGACTTGCCCAGCGAGATCTGGAAGTACTGGGACAGGAAGACGGTGCCGCCGAACATCGCGACACCGACCAGCACGCTGGCGATGGTGGCCAGGGAGACAGTGCGGTTGCGGAAGATGCTGAGCGGGACGATCGGCTCCGCCGCCCGCGACTCGACGACCACGGCCAGCGCCAGCAGAACCAGACCGCCGATGACCATCACTGCGGTCCAGCCGGAGGCCCAGTCGAACTTGTTGCCGGCCAGGGACGACCAGATCAGCAGCGTGGAGATGCCCGAGGTGATGAGCAGGGCGCCCAACCAGTCGATCTTCGCCTTGCGGCGGACGACCGGCAGGTGCAGGGTGCGCTGGAGCAGGGCGATGGAGATGATGCTGAACGGGACGCCGATCAGGAAGCACCACCGCCAGCCCAGCCACGACGTGTCGACGAGCAGGCCGCCGATGAGCGGACCGGCGATGGTGCCCACACCGAAGACCGCGCCGAAGATGCCGGCGTAGCGGCCCAGCTCACGCGGCGGGATCATCGCCGCCATGACGATCGTGGCCAGCGCTGTCATGCCGCCGGCGCCGATGCCCTGGACGACCCGGCTGAGCAGCAGGACCTCGACGTTCGGCGTGAAGCCCGCGATGAGTGAACCCACCACGAACAGTCCCAGCGACAACTGGATGAGCAGCTTCTTGCTGTACAGATCGGCCATCTTGCCCCACAGCGGCACCGTCGCCGTCATGGCGAGCAGTTCGCTGGTGACGATCCACGTGTAGACGGTCTGGCTGCCGTTCAGATCCGCGATGATCCGCGGAAGCGCGTTCGCCACCACAGTGGAGGCGAGGATGGACACGAACATGCCGACCATCAGGCCGGAAAGGGCCTGCAGAACCTCCCGACGCGACATGCGCGTGCCGACGGCGGCGGTGTCGGCGGGCGGGACGGTGGTGGTCATTGGCGCTCCCTTGTCGGGTTTGTGGCCCAGTGGCTGGCCCCGGAGCTGATGCGGCGGGGCGGGGCGGGGACCTGCGGGTCAGGAGGGGGACGGCGGATCCGGCAGGCCGGCGGCGATCGCGGCGAACGCCTCGTCGACGAAGTCGTGCAGGGGCCGGGCGTCGTCGCCGGCGGCCCAGCGCAGCATCGCGGTGCGGAAGGCGGCACCGGCGACAGCGACGACCAGCGGAGGGTGCCCGTGGTCGGGGCCGACGCCGAGGCGGGTGGCGACGACCGCGACCATGGCCTGCTCGGTCGCGCTGTTGCCGGCCACCAGTCGGGGCAGCAGCGCGGGGTTCTGGGCGATGACCGTCAGTCGCAGCCGCCACAACTCCCGGTCGGCCTGGATCGAGTCGACCGACTCGTCGAGGGCGACCCGCACTGCCTGCAACGCTGACACCTGCGTCGGGGCGGCTGCCAGTCGCGCCACGACCGGGTTGCCGTCGAGTGCCGGATCGTCGGTGAGGGCCTCGTCCTTGCAGGTGAAGTAGTTGAAGAAGGTCCGCGAGGACACGTCGGCGGCCTCGCTGATCTCTTCAACAGTGACGTTCTCCAGGCCGCGTTCGGCGACCAGCCGCAACGCGGCGGCGGTCAGCGCGGCGCGCGTCTGCGCCTTCTTGCGGTCGCGACGTCCGGGCGCGGCGTGGTCGGTGTCGGTCACGCCGGCGAGATTAGGAGCGAACTTGCACGGCCTGCAAGTTTTTAGACTGTGAAGTGATCTTCCTGACTCGTGACGGGGACGCAGTCCGAGGGATCCGGTCGTTCGGTGTGGGGCACCGCGCCGGTGGTCTCGAGGATGAGCGCGGCGACCAGGTCCGGGTCGTCGCTCATCGGCACGTGCCCGCAACGGGGCAGCGTCACCACCCGTGCCGCCGGCAGGCCGGCCCGGGCGCGCTCGGCCTGGTGGACGCCGAATATCCGGTCACAGTCCCCCCAGCCGATGGTCACCGGCACCGTCGCGTCGGACAGCCGAGGGCAGTCGAAGCGATAGTCGCGGGCGGCTCGGGCCACGGCGTTGAAGCCGACCCCGCGTCGCAGGGCGAGCGCGTCGCCCAGTGCGCGCTCGACATCCAGCAGCGTCGGGCGGGCCATCAGCGGCGCGAAGCACAACGCCCGTAGGTACGCCGAGCGCAGTGCGACCCGCATGACCGGTGTGGGCAGGTACGAGTTGGCCCGCAGCATCCGGAGGATGGCCAGTGCCCGGCGGCGCTCCGCCGCTGTGAAGAAGCCGGCGGGGGAGAAGGCGGTGACCGAGGCGACGGCCCCGGTGGTGGCAAGCTCCAGGGCGATCGCCCCGCCGAGGCTGTAGCCGGCGACGTGCGGACGCTCCAACCCCCACTCGGTCAGCGCCGGCAGGACCCCGGCCACTGTGGCGGCCATGTCGGCGGGCATGCCGGTGCCGGGCACCGGGGAGTTCCCGAAGCCGGGCAGGTCGAGCGCGATCACCTCGTGGTGGGCGGTGAGCCGGTCGAACACCGGCTCCCACGCCTGATGACGGTGACCGATGCCGTGGATGAGCACGAGCGGCTCTCCGCTGCCCGCACGCCGGAAATGAATGCTCATGACCGCTCTCCCACCGACGTCCTGCCGAAGGAACGCCCGAGCTGGCGTACCTCGTCTTCCATCTGGCCGACCATGGTCTGACCGCCGAACCGGGTGATCAACGCGTCCGAGAGGCCGCTCAGCACCACCGGCCGCAGCGCCTGCACCAGGGCGAGAGACCGTGGCACGTACACCTTGCGCTTGCGGCGCTCGATGCCGTGGAGCAGGGCGTCGACGCACTGCTCGACGGGCACGACGGTGGACAGCGGCCACGGCAACCGGCGCAGCGTGGTGCGAAACGACGGCAGGTCGTCACGGATGTCGCGGACCAGGTCGGTGTCGATCCAGATCGGATGCGCCGTGCCGACTGTGACGCCGCGGGAGCGGGTCTCCAGGCGCAGCACGTTGGCGAACTGCTCCACGCCGGCCTTCGACGCGCAGTAGGCGGCCATGCCGGGCATCGCCGTGAAGGCGGCAGCCGACGAGACGATCAGGACGTGGCCGCGGGCGGCGGTGACGTGAGGCAGCGCCGCGCTGACAGTGCGGATCGTGCCGCAGAGGTTCACCTCCACGGTACGGACCAGCGCGTCGACCGGCCCGACGGCGACGGTGCCGAGGTTCGCGATGCCCGCGTTGGCCACGACGACGTCGATGCCGCCGAAGCGGTTGATTGTGGAGGCCACCGCGGCGTCCAACGCCGCCTGATCGGTGACGTCACACTCGTACCAGTGCGCGTCGAGGTCGGCGCTGAGCTGTTCGAGCAGTTCGCCCTCCAGACCGACCAGGGCGACCCGGGCCCCGCGGGCGACGGCCTCGCGGGCCAGTTGCGCCCCGATGCCGCGCGCCGCGCCGGTGATGAGCATGGTCTTGCCCGCCAGGTCATAGCGCATCGGCGTGCTCCCGCTCCGATTCGTTGGGCGTGCTGCCGGTCGGGGCGATCTGATAGTCGGCCGGGCGGAACCGGCGCAGCCGCATCCGGAAGCTGGTGGCGAAGCCCGGCCAGATGGTGGTGTTGCGACCGGTGGTGTCGAGGTACCAGCTCGAACAGCCGGTCTGCCAGACGGTGCCGGCCATCTTCTGGTCGACCCGCTCGGTCCAGCGCCGTTGCGCCCGCGCGGTGGGCTCGATGGCCTGGATGCCAGTGGCCCGCATGTGACGCAGGGCCGAGAGCACCAGATGTAGCTGCGCCTCGATCATCAGCACCACCGAGGTGTGCCCGAGCCCGGTGTTCGGGCCGAGCAGAAAGAACAGGTTGGGGAAGCCGGCGATGGTAGTGCCCCGGTACGCGTGCATGCTGGGGGTCCACGCGTCGCCCAGGCTGCGCCCGCCCCGACCGTGGATGCGCCGTACGACGGGGGAGTCGGTGACGTGGAAGCCGGTTCCGAGGATGATCGTGTCCGCCTGGTGGTGGACGTCGTCGTCGGTGACGAGACCGTCCGGCACGATCCGGGCGATGCCGGCGGTGACCACGTCGACGTTCGGTCGGGTGAGCGACGGCCAGTAGTCGTTGGAGATCAGCACCCGCTTGCAGCCCATCGCGTAGCGGGGGGTGAGCTTCTCCCGCAGGATCGGGTCGGGAACCTGACGCCGAAGCGTACGCACTGACAGGCGCGAGGCGAGACGGTTGACCGCGGGGTGCAGGAAGCCCAGACCCATCGTTTCGCGTACCAGATAGAGCCCTGCCCGGGCGGCCCGCTGTGCGCCGGGCACGGTGCGGAACACGGCCTGCTCGACAGCGCTGATCCGGCGCGACATCCTCGGCATGATCCAGGCGGGGGTGCGCTGGAAGAGCGTCAGCTTCTCGACCGTCGGCTGAATCTGTGGCACGAACTGGATGGCTGATGCGCCGGTGCCGATCACCGCGACGCGCCGGTCGGTCAGGTCGTGGTCGTGCCGCCATCGGGCGGAGTGGAACACGGCGCCGGCGAACTCGTCGATCCCGGGCAGGTCGGGGACGGCCGGGTCGCTGAGCGGGCCGGCGGCACAGATCAGGACCCGGGCGCTGTGGTCACCGCCCGAGGTGCGCAGCAGCCAGCGTTGGCGCTGGTCGTCCCACCTCGCCTCGCGCACCTCGTGGCGCAACCGCAACCGCGGGCGTATCCCGAAGCGGTCGACGCAGCCGCGCAGATAGTCCCAGATCTCGGGCTGGCTGGAGAACGTGTTCGACCAGCCGGGGTTGGGGGCGAAGGAGAACGAGTAGAGGTGTGACGGGACATCGCAGGCGCAGCCGGGGTAGCTGTTGTCACGCCAGGTGCCGCCGACGTCCGCTCCCCGGTCGAAGACGAGGAAGTCGCTGAAGCCGGCCCGCTGGAGGCGGATGGCGGCGCCCAGGCCACCGAAGCCGGCACCGATGATGGCAACGTCTGTCTCCATTCACTCCTCCGTGAGCTCGGGCACGCGAGTCGGGTCGGCCGCTGGCGGCCAGGGCGGATCGCCCACACCGGTGATCCGTACGCCGCCCCACGGATCGACCTCGGCCAGTCGGGCCGCCCGGACGCGGTCGGCGATGCGCACCTCGACGTCGCGCCGGCCGGAGCGCAGCAGGTGGGCCACTCGTGGCTCGGGCTCGATGCGTCCGCCCCAGTGGAAGCGGCCGTCGACCGGCTCCCACCGCCCGCTGAGGTGCACCCGGACCGCGCTGCCCTCGACACCCGCCGGGCCGTGGTAGCTCACGGCACGATCCGCTCGTGGGCGCGGGTCAGCTCGTGCGGCAGGTCGGCGCTGGCCCGTACCCCCTCGATGCCACTCCACAGCAGAGCGGTCAGGTAGTCGGTGAGGGCGGCCCGGCTGATCGGCTGGCCGTGCGTGGTCCACCAGTCGCCGACCGCCTGCACGAAGCCCACCAGGCCGTACGCCCAGGGTTCGGCGGGACCGGCGTCCAGGCCCAGCGTGCGGAGCCGGTCGCCGATCACCCGGGCGAGCCCGGCGGCCACCTGCCGGCTGGTGCCGGCGATCACCTGGTGGATGCCGGGGTCGCCGGACTGGTGTATCAGGAACCGGTAGAGCCTCGGCTCCGACTCGATCACGCCCAGGTAGGCGTCGATCGTCGCCTCGACCAGGCCACGTTCCTCGCGGACCTGTTCGATGGCGGGCGCGATGGTGTCGACCATCCGGGCCGCTACCACCTCGCTGACAGCGACCCAGAGCTGCGACTTGTCGGCGAAGTAGCGGTACAGGACCGGTTTGCTGACGCCCGCGGCGGCGGCCACCTGTTCCATGTCGACCTCCGGCCCGTGCCGCAGCAGCGCCTGCACGGCGGCACCGACCAACTGCTGCCGTCGTTGCTCGCGATGGTCTGCCCAGCGGTCTCGGCGGCCGTTGCCCTTCGCCTTCGGACTGCCGTCGGGGGGCGTGGCCGGCGGGTCGGATGCATTGACATCGGTGAGCGGCAATTGCATGCTACTACTCGTAACAGTTACTGGTCGTCACGTCAATATGGAGGAGCCATGGAGGCGGCGGAAACCGGGCGTGCGGCAGTCGCCGAGCGACTGCTCACGTCCTCACTGCGGACCAGCTACGACCCCACCGTGGAGATCGACTGGGACGCCCCGCACACCCCCGGCGCCTACTGGCTCCCGCCGCGGCGCAGCAGCCTCTACGGCACGGCGCTGTGGGAGCAGCTCAGCGAGGAGCAGCGCGTCGAGCTGACCAAACACGAGGTGGCCAGCGCGGCCAGTGCCGGGCTGTGGTTCGAGACGATCCTCATGCAGATGCTGATCCGGGAGTACTACCGCGCCGACCCGACCAGCCGGCAGGCCCAGTACGCGTTGACCGAGGTCGCCGACGAGTGCCGGCACTCGATCATGTTCGGCCGGCTGATCGAGGCGATGGGTTGTCCGGTCTACCGCGCCAGCGCTGTGGACCACCACCTCGGGCGTTTCCTCAAGGCCACCGCCAGTGGCCCTCGGATGTACGCCGCGATCCTCATCGCGGAGGAGATCCTCGACGCGTTCCAGCGCGAGATCATGGCGGACGAGTCGCTCCAGCCGCTCATCCGGATGGTCTCCCGCATCCACGTGGTGGAGGAGGCGCGACATGTCCGGTTCGCCCGCGAGGAACTGGCACACGCGGTCGCGGCCACCGGTCCGGTCGGCATGGCGTACGCCCGACTGTTGGTCGGTCGCGCCGCCTCCACGATCGCCAACCGCCTGATCCATCCCGACGTGTACGCGGCGGTGGGCATTCCGCCGGCGGTCGGGCGGGCCGCTGGCCGCGCCAACCCGCACTGGCGTGCCACCCTGCGCTGGTCCGCGGCGCGGGTGCACGCCAACCTGGCGGACGTTGGCCTGGTGTCGGGGCCGGGGCGTCTGCTGTGGGCCCGGGCCGGGCTGATCTGACCCGTTGTCCCTCAGGGGGCGGCATGGGGCGGGCCGTCCCGGCCGGACCCCACGCCGCCCGTGTGGCTCACTCGCTGCGGGCGAAGCCACCCTTCGGCGCGATGATCTCCAGGTTCGTTCCGTCCGGGTCGTTGAAGTACGCGACCTCGGTGCCGACCGCCGCTGGCGGCTCCACCTCGCCCGACGCGAACGTGTACGGCTCTCCGAGGAACTCGAACCCGGCCTCGCTCATCCGGTCGTAGACCGCGCGCACGTCGTCCACGTGGAAGCACAGGTGCATCGAGCCGGGCCGGTTGGCCGCCACCTGGGCGGCGTCGCCGACCGGCTCCTGGAACTGGATCAGGTCGATCCCGAGGTTGTCGAGGTTGAACGTGGCGTACCGCAGCTTCGTCGTCGGCAACCCCTGTGACTGCGCGAAACCGGCGCCGTGCATGCTCTCGTCCCGAACGACCGGTTCCGCGCCGAGCAGGGCCTGGTAGAACGCGACCGAGCGGTCGAGGTCACTCACCGCGATCCCGACGTGCGCGGCCTTCTTCAGCCCGATGGACACGGTCGAGGGATTGGGGAATGCCATCCTGACTCTCCTTACCAGCGCTCTTCGTCGCCTGTGTTGATGCTGATCTTCCTGGCGTACCCAGGGCGAGATCAGTTCATGCGACGTTGCTGTCAGGCCCGCTCGACCCGCGCCTGCTGGTGATCGGTCAGCCGCAGCCCCACCCCTCGAACGACATCGATGGTGGCCCCGGTGCCCAGGTCGTGCAGCTTGCGGCGCAGCCGCTTGACCAGCGACTGCACGTCCGCCTTGCGTTCGCGCCCCTCGTCACCCCAGACCGACCGGTGCAGCTCGGCGTAGCTCCAGACCCGGGCCGGCTCGGTGATCAGGCAGGTCAGCAGGTCGTGTTCCAGGCGGGTGAGGTCGATCTCACGTTCCCCGCAGCGGGCGCTGGAGCGGGCCGAGTCGATCACCAGGGCGGCGACCGGCGTCGGCTCGGACGGGACGGCCACCTGCTGCGGTGCGGCGATCAGCCGGCGCAGCTCGTCGAGGTCGGCGACCAGCAGCAGCGGTGCGATGCCGTCGAGAAGCTCCGCGAGCCGGATGCGCTCGGCCGGCGACGGGGTCACCGCGATCAGCAGCGGGAACGGCTCGTCGGCCGGATCACCCCTGTTCACCGTTGCCTCGTCCTCGGCCACCGCACCACCCGGGATCGATGGGCATCCCTGCCCAGCTCTCGTCACGGTTCTGACAATGATTGGCAAGCGTGCCGCCAGCCGGGGCAACTCTTAGCGACAAGTTGCTCACGGCAAGTTCTTGATCGTCCGTTCTTCTCGATCATAGTGTCCACTCGGGCAACCGGCGTGACCCGCGCGGTGCATGGGGGAGGTCCACCATGGCCCATTACACCCTGGGTCGTTCTGAGGGAGGCAGCACCGATGTTCAGACGTCCACAATGGCGGCGCGCGGCCAGATCTTTGGTGAGCGCCGGCGCGGCGACGATCCTCGCCGCGACATGCTTGGCCACGATCAGCTCGGGCGCGCAGGCCGCGCCGGGCGGTGCGATGGGGGCGGGCGCCCAGACCGGGGACAAGATCCGACCGGAGCTCGCCAAGCAACTCCAGGCCAAGAGTGAAGGGGACTTCTGGATCCGGTTCAAGGACCGGGCGGACCTGAGCAAGGCCAGCGCCATCAAGGACTGGTCGAAGCGTGGCACGGCGGTGGCGGACGCGCTGCGCAAGACCGCCGCCGCGAGCCAGGGCAAGATCCGGGCCGACCTCGACAGCTCGGGTACCAAATACCAGACCTTCTGGGCCACCAACGCCATCAAGGTGAACAGCGGTTCGCTGGCGATGGCCCAGAAGTTCGCCGGGCACTCGGAGGTCGAGGGCCTCTACGCGCCGGTCGCGTACAAGGTGCCGGAGACGACCAAGGGCACCGACGAGAAGACAGTGAACGCCCTGGAGTGGGGCATCGCCAACATCAACGCCGACGACGTCTGGTCCCAGTACGGCGTCAAGGGCGAGGGCATCACCGTCGCGAACATCGACACCGGGGTCCAGTTCAACCACCCGGCGCTGGTGAACGCCTACCGGGGCAACAACGGCGACGGGACGTTCGACCACAACTACAACTGGTTCAACGCCGCAAACGCCACCGGGGCCTGCGCCACCGCCCCGTGCGACGGCGACGGCCACGGTACGCACACGATGGGCACCATGGCCGGCTCCGACGGCGCGAACCAGATCGGTGTCGCCCCCGGGGTCAAGTGGATCGCGGCGAACGGATGCTGCCCCAGTGACGCCGCTCTGGTCGAATCCGGTCAGTGGATGCTCGAACCGCTGGACCTCAACGGTCAGAACGCGGACGCGAGCAAGCGCCCCAACATCATCAACAACTCCTGGGGCACCCAGGATCCGTCCAACGAGCCGTTCATGGAGGACGTGACGAACGCCTGGACCGCGTCCGGGATCTTCGGCGCCTGGTCCAACGGCAACAGCGGGCCGGCCTGCCAGACCAGTGGCTCGCCGGGCAGCCTCGTCAGCAACTACTCGACCGGCGCGTACGACAGCAACAACAACGTCGCCGGCTTCTCTGCCCGCGGCGCCGGTCAGAACGGCGAGATCAAGCCCAACATCTCGGCCCCGGGCGTGAACGTCCGGTCGAGCATCCCGGGCAGCGCCTACGGCAGCATCAGCGGCACCTCGATGGCCTCACCGCACCTCGCGGGCGCGATCGCGCTGCTGTACTCGGCCGCGCCGTCGCTGGTCGGCGACGTCAACGCGACCCGCGCGCTACTCAACGGCGCCGCGATCGACAAGGCCGACGACCAGTGTGGCGGCACCGCCGCCGACAACAACGTCTACGGCGAAGGCCGGCTGGACGCCCTCGCGTTGCTCAACGCCGCCCCGACCGGCGACATCGGCACGCTGACCGGCACTGTCACCGACGCGACCTCCGGCGCCCCGATCGCCGGCGCGACGCTGACGCTCACCGGCGCGTCCGAGCGTGAGCTGACCACCGGTGCCGACGGCACGTTCTCCAGCCAACTCCCCATCGGCGACTACCAGGTCGCCGTCGCGGCGTTCGGGTACGCCAGCACCACCAAGACGGCAACGGTCGCCAAGGGCGCCACCACGACGCTCAACGTCGCCCTCACGGCGGTGCCGAGTGTCAACGTCACCGGAGCGGTCACCGACGGCTCCGGCCACGGCTGGCCGTTGTACGCGAAGGTGACAGTGACCGGCGTGTCCGGTGTCTACGACTACACCACCCCGTCGAACGGCCGCTACAGCATCAAGCTGCCGGCCGGGCAGACGTACACACTGAGGTACGAGCCGCAGTACCCGGGCTACCAGACCGTCACCAAGGAGGTCGTGGTCGGCTCGGGAAACGCCACCGCCAATGTCGCCGTGCCGGTGGACAGCAGCGTCTGCACCACCGCGCCGGGGTACACGACCGGCTCCGACGGTGAGTACGAGACCTTCGACGCCACGACCACGCCGGCCGGCTGGACAGTCGTCGACAACGCTGGCAGCGGTCAGGTCTGGACGTTCACCGACGACGGCGACCGGGGCAACCTGACCGGCGGCACCGGCAACTTCGCGATGATCGACAGCGACAACTACGGTGCCGGCACCAGCCAGGACACCTCCCTGGTCAGCCCGGTGGTCGACCTGACCAGCGTCACGGCCCCGGTCATCCGGTTCAACCAGGACTTCAACCAGCTCAACGACGACACCGCCGACGTGGACCTGAGCATCGACGGCGGTGCCACCTGGACCAACGTGCTCCGGCAGGAGACCGACGTCCGGGGACCGAAGCTGACCGAGATTCCGATCCCGCAGGCGGCCGGCCAGGCGCAGGTGCAGGTTCGGTTCCACTACTACGACGCCTCGTACGAGTGGTGGTGGGAGGTCGACAACGTCCTGATCGGCAGCCAGGTCACCTGCGTGCCTGTCGACGGCGGTCTGGTCGTCGGCAACGTCCGCGACAAGAACGACGACAGCTACGTCAACGGCGCTACCGTCACCAGCAAGGACCGGCCCGCCGAGAAGGCCGTCACAGTGGCGACCCCGGACGACCCGGGGCTGGCCGACGGTTTCTACTGGATCTACTCGTCGCTCACCGGCGAGCACCCGTTCACGGCGACCGCCGGCAACTACGTCAGCCAGACCAAGCCTGTCGACGTCGAGGCCGACTGGGCGACCACCGCGAACTTCCAGCTCGCGGCCGGTCGACTGGCGGTGACGCCGACGCAGCTGAGCGCGACGCTCCAGATGCCCAACGGCAAGACCAGCAAGTCGTTCACGGTGACCAACACCGGCGGCGCTCCGGTCGAGGTCAAGTTCGGTGAGCGGGACAACGGGTTCGAACTCCTGCGGGCGGACGGCTCAAAGGTCACCCGCCAGCAGGTGCTCGGGTCCAGCGGCGCGCCGGAGCAGCGGCTCACCGTACCGACGTCGTTCGCCGCCAAGGCGTCCGGCAAGGAGGCCAAGGCCGCTGCCGCGGCGGTCGGCCCGCAGGCGGCGCCGTGGACCGACATCGCCAACTACCCGGCCACGATCATGGACAACCGGGTGGTGAACCTGGACGGCAAGGTGTATTCGCTCGGTGGCGGAGACGGTGAGGCCTCCACCACCAAGAACTACGCCTACGACCCGGCCGCGCAGACCTGGACGGCTATCGCCGACCTTCCCGGCGCTCGCAACGCAGTGACAGCGGGCGTGGTGAACGGCAAGATCATTGTCAGCGGCGGCTGGGGCGACGCCGGCCCGGACTCCGCCACCTGGTCCTACGACCCGGGGGCAAACACCTGGACGGAGCTAGCCGACAACCCGGCACCGCGGGCCGCGGCCGGTCAGGCCGTCGTCGACGGCAAGCTGTACGCGGTCGGTGGCTGCACGACGGCGGCCTGTCTGCCGATGTCGAACAGCGTCGTCCGGTACGACCCGACCGCTGACACGTGGGAGACGATGGCCAACTACCCGAAGTCGGTGGCCTTCGCCTCCTGCGGCGGGATCGACGGCGTCCTCTACTGCACCGGCGGCAACGACGGTTCCGTCGCGCAGAAGTCCAGCTACGCCTTCGACCCGGGTGCCAACACCTGGACCGCCGTCGCCGACGCGCCGGCCGACAACTGGGCCAGCTCGTACGCCGTCGCCAGCGGCAAGCTCCTCGTCGTCGGTGGCTCGCAGGGTGGGGCCATCAGCAACGCCGGCTTCGCCTTCGACCCGGCCGCCGGTTCGTGGTCCAACCTGCCCAACTCCAACACCGCGCGGTACCGCGGCGGCGCGGCGTGCGGCTTCTACAAGATCGGCGGCTCGTCCGGCAGCTTCAACGCGGCTCCGGACAGCGAGGTGCTCCCGGGCTTCGAGGGATGCTCCGAGTCGGCGGCCGACGTCAGCTGGATGACCATCGACAAGTCGGCGGTCACCCTCGCACCGGGTGCGAAGGTCACTGTCACCGTCGGTCTGACGGCGAACGTGGACCAGCCGGGCACCTACTCCGGCGCGGTCGCGATCTCCGAGAACACCCCGTACTCGGTGGCGCCGGTCGCGGTGACCATGACCGCGAACCCCCCGAAGACCTGGGGCAAGCTCATGGGTACGGTCACCGGCACCAGCTGCCAGGGTGCGACAGCGCCGCTCACCGGCGCGGTCGTGCAGGTCGACTCGTGGGCGGCGTCGTACACCTTCGCCACCGACGCGGAGGGCAAGTACGCCTACTGGGTGGACCGCCGCAACAACCCGCTCACGATGATCGTGGCCAAGGACGGCTGGAAGCCGCAGACCCGTCAGACCAGGATCGACACCGCCACTCCGACGGTGGAGAACTTCGGGTTGGCGCCCATCAAGTGCTGACGCCTGAGCACTAGCCGAAGAGATCCGGCCCGCCTGGTCCCCGACCAGGCGGGCCGGACCGCGTCCGGGGTGATCAGACGGGAGCGAGCCGGAAGCCGACGCCGCGTACCGAGTGGATCGTCGCCGTGGCGTTGAGACTGGCGAGCTTGCCACGCACCCGGCGGATCACCGAGTGCATGTCGGAGCCCCGGCCGAGGTGCCGGTTGCCCCAGACCTCGAGGTGCAGGCGCTCGTAGGTCCAGACCTGACCGGGCGCGTGCACCAGGCAGAGCAGGACGTCGTGCTCCAGCCGGGTCAGGTCGATCTCCTGGTCGCGCCAGCGCAGCACCCGGCGGTCGGAGTCGACGGCCAGATCCGGTGGTGGTGGCTGTGGGCTCGGCGCCACCTCGGCGAGCGCCACAGCGGTCGGGGGAGCCGGGGCGGGAGGTGCCTCGACCACCCCGAGGAACTCTCGTGCCTGGTCGACTGTCGAGACGATCAGGAAGGCGTCACTGCCGCCGAGCAGCCGGGCCAGATGTCGCCGCTCGGCCGGCGAGGATGCGATGCCGATGACCAGGCTGGCCACTGGAATTCCCTGCATGTGCCAACACCTTCCGGTTCCCCAACTCACTCCGGATGGATTTTTCGCGCCGCCGACCGAAACATCGATCGGCGTCCTGACCCTAGTGGTGGCTGATCTCGGCTGGGTAAAACATAGTTGCATGTAAGCATGTGAATCCCACGGCGCCGTTCAGCCCACCCGGCTCCACCGCCGACGATCCGCTTTTCCGGAAGCGGTGGGGGTGGTTGTGACAGAACCAAGACAATCCGAGCATGGGGTACGGACCTTCCGGGGCGAGCATGGTCGCCATGTCCATCGGATCGTTGTACTCCGTCGGGCGGTCGACGCCCGGTCCGGCGCGACCGCTACCCCACGCCCGCGCGGCGGTGCCGCTGGGGCTTCGACTGCTCGTGGCGGCGCTGTCCGGTCTCGTTGCCCTGACCCTCACCGCCGCCGTCTTCGTGCGGACGTACCCCGGGCAGTGGCTGGACGGCGTGCTCCTGCCGCGCGCCGAGCGGGGCGGAGGGTACGAGCAGCAGACAGTGCTGGTGGGCCCGGCCAAGAGCGTGCTGGCGACCTTCGGCAGCCCGAGCCTCATCGCGGCCCTGCTCGGTGTGGTGCTGCTGGTGGGTGTGCTCCGCCGGCGGCTGGTGGCGGGGGTCGTCGGTGTGGGCCTTGTCGTCTGCGCGGTGCTGCTGGCCGGCGCGGTGAAATCGGAGCTGCCCCGCCCGGATCTCCAGATCCTGAGCTCCACCACTCACAACAGCTTCCCCAGCGGCCATGTCGCGGCGGCGACCGCCCTGCTACTGGCGTTCATGCTGGTCCTGCCCGGGTGGGCCCGGCGCTGGCTGGCGGCGCCGGGCGCGGCGGGTGTCTCGGTGATCGCCTCCGCCACGATGATCGCGGGCTGGCACCGGTTCAGTGACGTGCTCGGTGGCGTACTGCTGGGGGTGACAGTGTTCTGCCTGGCGGCGGCAGCGTTGGCGACCTGGTCCGACGGCCGCGACACGACCGGGGGTTCGGACGGTGGCAGCCTCTGGCGCAGGCTGGCCGAGGCGGGGGTCGGGCTGGTCGTCCTGGTCTGGGCGCTGCTGGTGGTTGTTCCCGGTCTGGCCGCGTCGGTGCAGCGCGGCCTGTTGATCGCCATTGTGGCCGCGGCCGCGTCGACGATGTTCCTGGTGGGCGCTGTGGTGTTCCTGGTGCGTTCGACGGATTTCGCGGTGCCGCTCTCCCCGCGGAGCCCCACGCAGCCACCGCCAGCGACCGAAACCTGAAAGATCTCATGATGGGATACTTGACGACATGTCCCAGGTGCTGTTGATCGAAGACCACCAGACGGTGCGCGACGGACTGCAGTTGGCGCTCACCCGACAGGGCCACACCGTGCATGCCGTGGGCACCGGTGAGCAGGGGTTGGAGCGGCTGCGCACGACCCCGTCCGATGTCGTGGTCCTCGATCTCATGCTGCCCGGGATGGACGGGTTCGAGGTCTGCCGCCGGATCCGGCAGCTCGGCGACCTGCCGATCATCATGCTCACCGCCCGCAACGACGACATGGACGTGGTCGCGGGCCTGGAGGCTGGCGCCGACGACTACGTGGTCAAGCCCGTGCAGGCCCGGGTGCTGGAGGCGCGCATCCGCGCGGTGCTGCGCCGGACCGGTGGCGACTCGCGGCGCGGCGGCGAGCGGACCGGCCTGGAACAGCACGGTGAGTTGACCATCGACCGGGCCGCGCTGGTGGTCAGCAAGGACGGGACGCCGGTCAGCCTCGCCCCGACGGAGCTGCGGCTGCTGCTCGAACTCTCGCACACGCCGGGCCAGGTTCTCAGCCGCCAGCAACTGCTGGAGGCCGTCTGGGAGCACGGCTATCTCGGCGACTCGCGACTCGTGGACGCGTGCGTCCAGCGGGTACGCGCCAAGATCGAGGCCGATTCGTCGGCACCGGTCTACATCCAGACCGTGCGTGGTTTCGGATACCGGTTCGGGCCGCTGTGACACAGTGGCGCCGGGTCGGCGCATGGGTCTCGGGTCTACGGGTCCGGCTCGTCCTGGCGTTCGCGCTGCTCGGCGTGACCACGACGGTGGCGGTGGCTGGTGGCAGCTACTTCCAGGCTCGGACCGTCATCCTCCAGCAGGCGCAGGACGCCGCGGTGATGTCGCTGACCGACCAGCTCACCAAGGTCTACCCGATCGCCCAGCTGCCGCCGACCCAGGACGACCTCGAAGTGTTGGCCCAGCGCCTCAGCGACCGGGAGAGCTTCGCTGTGGTCGTGTACCGGGACATGCGGGCACAGG
The DNA here is from genome assembly GCF_036347035.1 of Micromonospora sp. NBC_00821. NCBI lineage: Bacteria > Bacillati > Actinomycetota > Actinomycetes > Micromonosporales > Micromonosporaceae > Micromonospora > Micromonospora sp. NBC_00821. Next base: position 4,287,328 of record NZ_CP108880.1, on the reverse strand, counting down.
GCGGCTCCGAACTCGCCGACCCACTCACCCCCGAGCTGCGGCAGGAGGTCCGTGACGGTCGCATCGCCTGGCAGCGGGTCTCACTCGCCGGGGAGCCCGCGCTGCTCATCGGTACCCAGTTGGCGCTGGAGCGCCCGGACGGCACGTCCCGCCCGTCCGGGGTGGAGGTCTACTCGGTGCGCAATCTCGTGCCCGAGCAGCAGAGCATCGACCAGCTCGCCACCAGGGCGTGGTGGACCGGCGGGTTGTCCCTGATCCTCGCCGTCCTGCTGGCCCTGCTGTCCGCCCGCGGCGTCCTGCGACCCGTCCGCGACCTCAGCCGGGCGGCGCGCCGCCTCGGTGAGGGCGACCTGAGCACCCGGCTGACGGTCCGGGGCGCCGACGAGCTGGCGGATGTGGCACGGACCTTCAACGACACCGCGGGCACGCTGGAGCGGCAGGTCGGCGAGCTGCGGCGGTTGGAATCCGACGCCCGGCGCTTCGTTGCCGACGTCTCGCACGAACTCCGGACGCCGCTGGCCGCGATGACGGCGGTCACCGACGTGCTCGACGAGGAGGCGGAACACCTGCCAGGGGACGCGGGCCGAGCCGCCCGGCTGGTCAGCCAGGAGACGCAGAACCTCACCCAACTGGTCAACGACCTCATCGAGATCAGCAGGTTCGACTCCGGCACCGCGCGGCTCGCCCTGGACGACGTGGACGTGGCCGCGGCGGTGACAGCGACCCTGCGGATCCGCGGGTGGCTGGACCGGGTACGAACGGAGTTGCCACCCGGCATCGTGGCCCGACTCGACCCCCGCCGACTGGACGTCATCGTCGCCAACCTGGTCGGCAACGCCTTCCGGCACGGTGCCGAGCCGGTGTCGGTGCGACTCGGCGCCGACCCGGACTGGGTCACCATCGAGGTGGCCGACCGGGGGCCCGGACTGGACGCGGAGGTGTTGCCGCACGTCTTCGACCGCCTCTACAAGGCCGACACCGCGCGAACCCGCTCCGAGGGCAGCGGCCTCGGCCTCGCCATCTCCTGGGAGAACGCGCGGCTGCACCGCCACGGCGAGCGTCGGGGGAGTCTCGTCGCGAGCAACGGCACCCACGGCGGCGCGGTGTTCACCCTCCGCCTGCCCCGCGAAACGGCGGACACCGGAGGTGCCCGGTGACCGGCCGACGAACGGGCCGCGCACTGCTCGCCGGCGGACTGCTCCTGACGCTGCTCGCGGCGGGCTGTGGGGTACAACCCAGCGCTGTCATCACCGGTCGCCCGCCGATCAGCGGCCCCGCCCAGGGCACCTGGCTCTACCTGCTCGCCCAGGGCGAACTGGTGCTGGTCCTCCGCCCGGTCAACACGGCCCCGTCGCCCGCCGCCGCGCTCTCGCTGCTCGCGGCCGGTCCGCAGGAGAACGAACGCGCCCAGGATTTCACCAGCGACGTTCCGGCCGGCCTCGACCCGGTCACCGTCACGGCGGGAGCCGGTCAGGCCGGTGACCTCACGGTGCGGGCGAACATCGCCGCGCAGGCGTTGTCAGCGCACGCGGTCGACCAGATCATCTGCACGACGGTCGCCGCCGCGGCGCAGGTCAGCGCGACGAACACCGCCACCACCGTCGCCATCGTCGGTTCGGACGGCGCCCGAGGGCCCCGGGCGTGCCCGATCAGGTGACCGGGCACCAACTCACACCAGGTGGTCGACCGCTCGGACCGGCCGGGGCAACCCGCTGTGGTGGCCGTGGTCCTCGTCGGCCAGCGCGCCGGCGATCAGGATGTCGATCAGGGCCGCGAACTCGATGCCGGCCTGCTGCCAGATCTGCGGGAACTGGGACGCGGCGGTGAAGCCGGGGAACGTGTTGACCTCGTTCACGATGGGCTCGAGCGACCCCTCGGTGGGCAGGAAGAAGTCGACCCGCAGCAGCCCACGGCAGTCGAGGGCCTGGAAGGCGCGAATCGCACGGTCCTGGAGCACCTCGGTGGTCGCCGCGTCGAGTGGGGCGGGAATCTGGAAGATCGCCCCGCCGTCGTACTTCGCGTCGTAGTCGAAGAAGCCGGCACCGGTCACCCGGATCTCCAGCGGCGGGCCGGCCTGTACCCGGCCGTCCGGGTGCTGGAGGACCGCCACGTCGATCTCGCGTCCCCGCGCTCCCTGCTCGACGAGCACCTTCGGATCGACCTGGCGGGCCTGCTCCAGCGCGGCGGGAACTCCTGCCCAGTCGTCCACCCTGACGACGCCCAGGCTCGACCCGGCGCGGGCCGGCTTGACAAAGACCGGCAGCTCCAGCCGGCGCTGATCCTCGGGCGACAAGGCCTCGCCGGGACGCAGTGTCACTCCCGGGCTGACCCGCAGGCCCTCCGCCGCGAGGAGCCGCTTGGTGACCCCCTTGTCCATGCCGGCGGCGCTGGCGAAGACGCCGTTACCGACGTACGGCACGCCGAGCCACTCCAGCAGCGACGACACGGTGCCGTCCTCGCCGTACGGGCCGTGCAGGGCCGGGAACACCACGTCCTGGGCACGCAGGACGCGCAACGCCGCAGGCAGGGGCGTCGGTCGGCCGCCGACGTGCCACCCGCCGTCGCGGTCGATGAGCACCTCGGTGACCTGGTACCGCTCACGGTCCAGGTGGGCGAGGATGCTCGCCGCCGAGCGGCAGGACACGTCGTGCTCGCCGCTCTGCCCGCCGTACAGCACTGCCAGTCGGGTTGTCATGAGTTCCGTGCCCTTCCGTGGAGGTGCTCGCGGGCCACCCGGGCCCCGATGCCGGTCAAGATCTCGTGCGGGTTGGTGTCGGCCCAGCGGGCCCACTCGACCACCGTCGGAGGGTGCTGGTCGCCCTCGGCCGGGCCGAACACCACGACCGGGTCGCCGATCGTCACGGGAAGATCCCCGGCGTCGACCACGCACTGGTCCATGGCGATGCGCCCGACGATCGGGCACCGCCGGCCGGCGAGCCACACCGAGGCGCGGCCACCCGCGGCCCGGGGCAGCCCGTCGGCGTAACCGAGCGGCAGCAGCGCCAGGGTGGTCGGTGTGCCGGTCACGTGCTCGGGCCCGTAGGAGACGCCAGTGCCGGCCGGCACCCGCTTGACGTTGACCACGCTCGTCCGCAGGGTCATCGCGGGGTGCAGCTCGAACCCGCCCGGACCGCTCACGCCGAACGGGTCCACGCCGTAGAGGGCGATCCCGATCCGGCAGAGGTCGAAGCGGGTCCGCGGTGCGCAGAGCGCGGCCGCCGAGTTGGCCAGGTGAACGAGATCAGGATCCAGGCCAGCCGACCGTGCGGTCCGCAGCGCCTCCTCGAAGTTCGCCACCTGACGGGGGAGCGCGGGGGCGCCCGGCAGGTCGGCGTCGGCGAGGTGGGACCACACCCCGCGCACCCGGATCCCACCCTCTCGCTCGTACTTGCGGGCCCAACCGACCAACTCGGGCCAGTCGTCCCCGGCGGCCCCGTTGCGGGACAACCCGGTGTCCGCCTTGAGCTGCACCGTCGCCGGCACGCCGAGCAGACGGGCCGCGTCGGCGACGGCGTGCAGGTGCGTCGTCGTGGACACGCCGACGTCGACGCCACTCTTGATCAACATACCGAAGTCGTCATCCGGGCTGTGCAGCCAGCTCAACGTGGGTGCTGTCACACCCTCCTCGCGCAGGGTCAGCGCCTCGGCCGTCGAGGTCACTCCCAGCCAGGACGCGCCGGCGCGCAGCGCGGCCCGGGCCACCTGCACCGCGCCGTGGCCGAACCCGTCGGCCTTCACCACGGCCATCAGTCCGGTGCCGGTGACCGACGCGATCGTCCGCACGTTGCTGGCGATCGCGTCCAGGTCGATCAGGGCTTCGGCGAGGGCGCTCATCCGGCCGCCTCCACCCGTCGCGAGCCGGGCAGCGCGAACAGCCAGCCCGCGCGGGCCGCCAGCAGCCCGCGGTGAACGGCCAGGCTCAGACCGATCACCAGCCCGCTCAGCAGAACCGGATAACCGAGCACGATCAGGCCCTGAGCGGACCCACCCAGCCCGGAAACCGGTGCGAGCAACAGCCGGTGCAGCAGGGCCAGGACCGGCATGTGAATGACGTAGATCGGCAGGGTGATGCGGCCGAGCCTAGCCAGCGGTTCGCTGAGCGCCGACCACCGCGACAGCCGGGCAGCGGCGGTTATGCCGAAGATCACTGCCACCACGGAGACCGCCGGCCACACCCCGAACCACTGCTGGGCGCCGGTCACCGCCATCGCGGCGAGGGCCAGGACGTAGCCACCCGAGGTGAGCAACAGCCGGCGGCGGGTGGCGGTGGCGGCCCACTGCTGAATCTGCGGCCGCAGGTACAGGCCGGCGAGGAAGAAGACCAGGTTCTGGTAGAGGCCGGCGCGGTTGCCCGGGGTGTCGAGCAGGCCGGCGGCGGCGACGGCGGACAGCGCGGCGGCGGGGACCAGGACCAGCGCCCGGGGCACCCGGCGGGTCAACGTGGCGATCGTGAAGTACAGCGCCAGGGCGTACAGGTACCAGAGGTTGGACGGCGTGATGGTGAGCTGCTCCAGCACGCCGAGCGCCGAGGTGGCCCGGTCGGTCGGCAGTTCCGGCGCGGCGGCGAGGACGACTGTGTGGATCAGCAGCCAGACGGCGTACAGGTAGAGGAACCCGGCGACCCGGCTGCGGGCGACCACCCGCCACGGCCGCTGGGCGGCGTTCGCCGCGAAGAGGCCCGAGATGGTGAAGAACAACGGCATCCGCAGCGGGAGGAACTGCTCACCCAGCATCCCCCAGAACCCCGGCACCGGTACGCCGATGTGCCAGTCGATCTGGAGGTAGTCCTTCACGACGACGTGCCACAGGACGACGAGGATGATGCAGACGCCCTTCGCGGCATCGGCCCACTGCGCCCGGTGTGATCCGGCGGCGGGTGCGGTCGCGGAGGCAGAGGTGGGTCCGGTCCGTTGGCGGTGGCGGAACCGGACGCGTGGCGCGTCGGGCTCCGGCTCGGCGGGCCGGGATTCGGTCGGAGAGAGCTGTTGGATCACCCACCGAAAGCTGCCAGCCGGATATCCGCACGTGATCCACGAATTGTCACGGTCCGGTAATGGACGCCGTCGGACCCGATCCGTGGGCGGTTCCGAGCCGCCCCCGGCGGAAGCCAGGCGGCACTAGGCTCGGTGCGGAGGTGTCGAACATGAAGCTCGGGCTGCACTACTGGAACTACTCGACCCCGGCCGACCCGGCCGCTATCGCACCGACCCTGGCGCAGACGGCGACAGTCGCCGAGCAGGCCGGCGTCGCGTCGTTCACTGTGATGGACCACTTCTTCCAGATGGACGCGGTGTTCGCGGCCGAGGAGCCGATGCTGGAGGCGTACACCACGCTCGGCTACGTCGCGGCCATGACCCAGCGGATGACGCTGGGCGTACTGGTCACCGGGGTGATGTACCGCTACCCGGGGTTGCTCGCCAAGACCGTGACGACCCTCGACGTGCTCTCCGGCGGCCGGGCCCGCCTCGGCATCGGCGCCTCCTGGTACGAGCGGGAGCAGCTCGGGCTGGGTGTGCCGGTCGTCCCGGTGGCCGAGCGGTTCGAGCGGTTGGAGGAGACGCTGCGCATCTGCCTTCAGATGTGGAGTGCCGACGACGGCCCGTTCAACGGAAAGCACTACCAGCTCGCCGAGACCATCAACTCGCCGCAGCCGTTGAGCCGCCCGCGACCGCCCATCATGATCGGCGGTGGCGGCGAGAAGAAGACCCTGCTGCTGGTGGCCCGGTACGCCGACGCCTGCAACCTGTTCGGCCGCGGCGGTAGCGACGACGTCGCGCGCAAGCTGGATGTGCTGCGCGGGCACTGCGCCGCCGAGGGCCGCGACTACGACACCATCGAGAAGACGGTGGTCGCCGCCCAGGCGCCGCTGGACGACACCGACGCGTTCCTCGCCGAGGTGTCCGAGTACGCCGCGCTCGGGGTGAGCGAGGTGCAGGTGACGCCGGATCGGGACCCGATCGAGTTCGCCCGGCGGCTCGGTGACGAGGTGCTGCCCCGGCTGGCCGACATCGACTGAGCCCGCCTCGACCGGCGCGGGTGCCACCGTGAACACATGGCCAATTCCTGGTGGCTCAACGGTGCGCCCGCGCCGTCTGTGGCTCCACAGACGACGTTGTCGGCGAGGATGAGCCGAATCACATACGGTAGTTCGCTTCGACTGCCGGAAATTGTTCGACGACGTGCCAGGTAGCCTCTCCGGGTGTCGCAGATGTTGCCGCTTCTTGTTACCGATCGGTATGACGTCGTCGAGCTCATCGGCCAGGGCGGAATGGGTCGAGTGTGGAAAGCCCGCGACCGAATGCTGCAACGGGACGTCGCCATCAAGGAAATTGTTCCGCCCCCCGGCCTGACCATTGAGGCGCGACAGGAATTGCGGGTCCGCTCACTTCGGGAGGCCCGGGCAATCGCGCAACTCGACCACGTCAACGTCGTCCGGGTCTTCGATGTGCTGTTGAGCGCCGACGGCGACCCGCAGATCGTGATGGAGTACGTGCCGTCCCGCTCGCTGCACGACACCATCACCACCGACGGTCCCGTCCCGCCGGTGCGGGCGGCCGAGATCGGGCTGGCCGTGCTCGGCGCGCTGCGCGCCGCCCACCGCGCCGGGATCATGCACCGCGACGTCAAACCGGCGAACATCCTCGTCGGCGCGGACGACCGCATCGTGCTCACCGACTTCGGCCTGGCCACCGCCGTCGAGGACGTGAACCTCACCCTCAGCGGTGTGGTGCTCGGCTCGCCCGCGTACGTCTCTCCCGAACGGGCCATGCGGGGCACTGTGGGTCCGGAGGGGGATTTCTGGTCGCTCGGCGCGACCCTGTACGCCGCCGTCGAGGGCCAGTCGCCGTACGCCCGGCCGTCGAGTCTGATGAGCCTCACCGCTCTGGTCACCGAGCCGCCGCCCGCGGCGCGACGGGCGGGACCGCTCGCGCCGGTGCTGGCCGGTCTGCTGCGCAAGGACCCGGCCGAGCGGATGGATGCCGACGCGGCCGAGCAGTTGCTCCGGGCGGCGCTGGACGGCACACCCCGGCCGCCCATCGCGGTGACGTGGCGTCCGGCGCCCGCCGCGTCAACGGCGATCACGGCCCATCCGATCGACGCGTCCGACGTACCCCGGTCGTCGGCCCCGGTGGCAGCGGATCGTGCCGGTCGGGGACCGGCCCGCCGACGGCGGACCTGGCTTCTCGGTGGCCTCGCGGCAGTGGTCGCGCTCGGCCTGGCGGTCGGGGTTCCGCTGGCCACCCGCCGTGCGTCGCGGCCGGCCGGGGGAGGGGTCGAGTTGGTGGACGCCGCAGTGCCGGGTGCGCCGTCGACGCCCGGTGCCGCATCGACGACCGCTGCGCTCCGAGCGATCTCGTGGTCGGTCTACCGGGACGGCAGCGGCTTCTCGATGCCGGCGCCGCGTGACTGGCAGATCGTCCGGCGCGGGCAGCGGGTCGAACTGCACGAGCCGGGCGGCGAACGGATGCTGGTCGTCAGCCAGACCGACTCGCCGCGCACCGACCCGTTGGCCGAACTGGCCGGCCCGGCCGTCGGTGAGCGGTACCGCGACTACCGCCGGGTCGAGCTGCTCGCCGTCAACTACCAGCTCAAGGCCGCCGACCTGGAGTGGGTTTACACCAGCGAGGCGGGCACCGCGATGCGCGGGCGTCAGCGCACCTTCACGACGGAGAAGCGTCAGGGTTACAGCATCGCCTGGTTGACACCCGAGTCCGCCTGGGCGGTCGCCGGGACGGACGCGTTCCGGGAGATCACCGCGGGTTTCCGGCCGGCGTCGACGGCGGGTGGGGCCACCCCGTCGGCCACGCCGGACCGTCGAGTGTCACCGACCCCGAGCGTGCCCCCGACGCGGTCGGGCAGCCGGCTCGTCGGGGTGGCGAGCAAGCGGTGCCTGGACGTCAGCGCGCCGGAATCACCCGACCCGGTCCGGCTCGGGATCTGGGACTGCCGGGACGACCGCGCCTCCCACCAGCTCTGGGCGATGCGCTCGGACCGGAGCATGCAGTTGGGTGGGCGTTGCCTGGACGTGCTGTCCGCGTCCAGCGACGCCGGAGCGGCGATCCAGCTCACCACCTGCAACACGACCCCGGCGCAACAGTTCACACTGAACGAGGCCGGGCAACTCGTCAACGCGCACAGCGGACTGTGCCTGGGCACTGTCGGCCAGAGCACCGCGAACGGCGCGATGATCGAGCAGCGCAGCTGTAGCGCCGGCACGAGCCATCTGCAGTGGACCCGGCGATAGCGCCCGGACACCGACGAGGGCCGTCCTCCTTGCGACACGGAGGACGGCCCTCGTCGGTGGTTGGGTCAGGCGACCGCTGCGGGGAACCGCTCCCAGACGCGGTGCGCGGCCATCAACTGCTGCACCGCGGTCAGCGCCTCGGCGCCCGAGCCCGCCGCCACGACGCCCGGGGTGCCGGCGACGCCGGCCTGCTCCAGCACCGTGACACCTGCGCCCCAGGCACCGATCGCCTTGGCGTGCCGCCAGCACTCCTCGACAAGCAGCAGCACGCGGGGATCCACGGTGGCCGGTTCCGGCGTGCCCGCCTTGGCGTCGCGGGCCGGTAGGGCATCCGGTGCGGGCGCCGGCGCTCCGGCCAGCAGGACCGCGTCGAACTCGACCGATCGGCCGGTGGCGAAGGTGCGCTGCACCGACAGGTCGCCCACCATGCCGCCGTGTGGGGCGATCACCAGCGGCACCATGCCGGCGCTGAACACGGCCCGGCGGACCTCGTCGACGCCGTCCAGGTCGCCGGAGGGGTCGACGACGATCCCGACCATCCGGCCGTCGCTCGGCCACTCCCGACCGACCTGCGACAGCGCCGGGCTGGGCGTGACGTCGGGGAGCGGCACTGTCGGCTGGGGTGCGGGCAGGCCCAGGCCGGTGGCGACCTGCTCGCACAGCACCGGGTCGATGTTGGCGAGGCTCCGCAGCTGACGCTCCTTGATCGCCTGGTGGTAGCACTTACCCAGCTCGAAGGTGTACGCCCGGATGATGTGTTCCTTCTCGACCGGCGACATGCTCAGCCAGAACAGGCGGACCTGGCTGTAGTGGTCGTCGAACGAGGCCGGGTTCGCGCGTACCTTCGGCGCCTGCGCGACAGTGACCGGCACGTCGACGAAGGCGTGCTCGGCGTCCCCGGCGGGGAACGGGTTGCCGCCGTCGAGCGAGTTCGGTCGGTACGGCGCGACGCCGGCGTGCACGGCGTGCTGGTGGAAGCCGTCGCGCAGCATGTCGTTCACGGCGGCGTGCGGGCGGTTGATCGGGATCTGCGTGAAGTTCGGCCCGCCCAGCCGGGTGAGCTGCGTGTCGACGTACGAGAAGAGCCGGCCCTGCAACAGCGGGTCGTTGGTGACGTCGATGCCCGGGGGCAGGTGACCGAGGTGGAAGGCGACCTGTTCGGTCTCGGCGAAGAAGTTCGTCGGCGTCCGGTTGAGCACCAGCCGCCCGATGGGCTGCACCTCGGCCAACTCCTCCGGCACGATCTTCGTTGGGTCCAGCAGGTCGATGCCGGCGAAGGTCTCCTCCGGAGTGTCCGGGAAGACCTGGATGCCCAGCTCCCACTCGGGGTACGCGCCGGCCTCGATGGCGTCGTAGAGGTCGCGGCGGTGGAAGTCCGGGTCGATGCCGCCGATCAGCTGGGCCTCCTCCCAGGTCAGCGAGTGCACGCCCAGCTTCGGCTTCCAGTGGAACTTGGCCAGCACCGTCTCCCCGGCCTCGTTGACGAGGCGGAAGGTGTGCACGCCGAAGCCCTCCATCGTCCGGTACGAACGCGGAATGCCCCGGTCGGACATGTTCCAGATGGTGTGGTGTTGCGCCTCGGTGTGCAGCGACACGAAGTCCCAGAAGGTGTCGTGGGCGCTCTGCGCCTGCGGGATCTCCCGGTCGGGGTGCGGCTTGCCGGCGTGGATGATGTCCGGGAACTTGATGGCGTCCTGGATGAAGAAGACCGGGATGTTGTTGCCGACCAGGTCGAAGGTGCCCTCGTCGGTGTAGAACTTCGTGGCGAAGCCACGGGTGTCGCGGACGGTGTCGGCCGAACCCCGCGAACCGAGCACCGTGGAGAACCTGACGAAGACGTCGGTCTCGCGTCCCTTCTTGAGGAAGCCGGCCCTGGTGACGGCCTCGGCGGTGCCGTACGCGGTGAACACCCCGTGCGCGCCGGCGCCTCGGGCGTGCACCACACGCTCCGGAATGCGCTCGTGGTCGAAGTGCGTGATCTTCTCGCGGAGGTGGTGGTCCTGCAGGAGCACCGGGCCGCGCGGGCCGGCCTTGAGCGAGTGGTCGGTGTCGCGCAGCCGCGCCCCGTTCGCGGTCGTGAGGTAGGCCCCCTGCTGACCGTTCGCGATCGTCGGCGCGCCGGTCTGCGCGCCGGTTGGCGTGCGCGTCTGCGGTGCCCCCTGTTCCGGCTTCGGCGGCAGCGGGTCGTGCGGCGTCGTCGGCTCCTCGAGCGGCGGTGGCGCGCTCCCCGGCGCACCGGGGATGTCCGGGGTGAGGGCGTCGGCGATCTTTCCTGAGGCGGTCTTCACGACGTTCTTGACTGCCTCGGCGGGCTTGCTGGAATCCACTGAATGAACCTCTCCATGGCGCGTGTGCGGGCCGGCGCCTGCCCTGCTACCCCAGGTCAGAGGGTCGAAACACGACTCATCTCGGCATCCTGCGCCGGGACTGGTGATTTCGCCGATGCCGGGATCGGCCAAGCAGCCAAAACTGACATACGTCGATATCCCTCGACTTTAGGGAGTGCCCGACGTGTCCTCACCAACCACCACCCGTCCCCGTTCCGTCGCAGCCCGCGCCACCCGGCTCGCCTTGGCCGCCGTCCTGGCCGCCGGTGGCATCCTGGTCGGATCCCCCGGCGCCGCCCAGGCCGCCGGCCCGTACGACAGGGGCCCCGCCCCGACCACAGCGATCCTGGAGGCAAGCCGCGGCCCGTTCGCGACGTCCTCGCAGAGCGTGTCCTCGCTGAGTGTCACCGGCTTCGGCGGCGGCGTCATCTACTACCCGACCAGCACCAGCGAGGGCACCTTCGGCGCCATCGCCATCTCGCCCGGTTACACCGCCGCCTGGTCCAGCATCAGCTGGCTCGGACCGCGCATCGCCTCGCACGGCTTCGTGGTGATCGGCATCGAGACCAACAGTCGGCTGGACCAGCCGGCCAGCCGGGGTCGGCAGCTCCTCGCCGCGCTCGACTACCTCACCCAGCGCAGCTCGGTGCGGACCCGGATCGACAGCAGCCGACTCGCTGTGGCCGGTCACTCCATGGGTGGCGGGGGCAGCCTGGAGGCGGCCTCGTCGCGGCCGTCCTTGCAGGCCGCGGTGCCGCTGGCGCCGTGGAACACGGACAAGAGCTGGTCCGAGTTGCGGGTGCCCACGCTGATCGTGGGCGGGGAGAGCGACAGCGTCGCGCCGGTCTCGTCGCACTCGGTGCCCTTCTACAACAGCATCCCGGCCTCCGCCGAGAAGGCGTACCTGGAGCTGAACGGGGCGAGCCACTTCTTCCCGCAGAGCACCAACACGCCGACCGCGCGGCAGATGGTGGCCTGGTTGAAGCGGTTCGTCGACGACGACACCCGCTACGAGCAGTTCCTCTGCCCCGGCCCGAGCGGCTCGCAGATCCAGGAGTACCGCAACACCTGTCCCAGCGCCTGACGGCGGTCACGGGGCGGTCGCCGCTGGCGGCCGCCCCGTCCACGTGCGTAAAGGGGCATTGAAGGTCTTGACGCCAAACCCGAGAAACGTACACTGCGAGTGTAAATAAACACCCGCCACGACAGAGGGATGGGTGATGGAGCGCGGCCTCGAACTGCACCACATCGGCGTCCGTTTCGGCGGCCTCACCGCCCTCGACGACGTGTCCCTGCGGGTGCCACCCAACCGGGTGGTCGGCGTCATCGGGCCCAACGGCGCCGGCAAGACCACGCTGTTCAACGTGATCTGCGGCTTCGTCGCACCGGAGACGGGTTCACTCACCCTCGACGGCCGGCCGCTGCGGCCACGGCCGCACCGGCTGACCCGGCTCGGCATCGCCCGGACCCTCCAGGGCACCGGCCTCTTCGCCGGGCTGAGTGTGCTGGAGAACGTGATGACCGGCGCTTCGCACACCGCCCGTGCCGGCTTCGTCCCGGCGTTGCTCGGGCTGCCGGCCAGCGACCGCGACGAGCGCCGGCTGCGCGGGGACGCCCTGGCCATCCTCGACGAGCTGGGCATCGCCGAGCACGCCGGAGCCGCGCCGACCACCCTGCCCTTCGCCGTACGCCAGCGGGTCGCCCTGGCCCGCGCGCTCGCCGCCCGGCCCCGGCTGCTCCTGCTCGACGAGCCGGCCGGTGGCCTCGGGGCGGACGACATCGCCGAGCTGGCGGAGCTGGTCCGGCAACTGCCCCGACGGGACACCGACCCCTGCGCCGTGCTCCTGGTCGAGCACCACATGGACCTGGTGATGGCCGTCTGCGACGAACTCGTGGTCCTCGACTTCGGCCGGGTCATCGCCGCCGGCGCCCCGGACGAGATCCGCGACGACCCGGCGGTCACCGACGCGTACCTCGGTGCCACAGTCGAGGAAGAGGTCTCCCCATGAGCGGCACCGACCTTCTCGTCGTGCGAGGGCTGGTCGCCGGTTACGGCGCCGCGCCCGTGTTGCGGGCCATCGACCTCACCATCCCCGCCGGCACGATCGCCGCTGTCGTCGGCGCCAACGGCGCCGGCAAGACCACCCTCCTGCGCGCGCTCTCCGGCATGATCCGCCCGGCCGCCGGCCAGGTCCTGCTGGCCGGTGAGGACCTTCGCGGTACGCCGGTGGAGCAGCTCGTCCGACGCGGCATGGCGCACGTCCCGGAGGGCCGGGGCGTGATCAGCGAGCTGACCGTCGACGAGAACCTGCGGCTGGGCGGCCTGTGGCGGCGCGACCGGGCCGACGCCGGGCGGGCCCTCGACGAGGTCTACCAGCTCTTCGAGCCGCTGGCCCGACGCCGCCGGCACCTCGGTCACCAGCTCTCCGGCGGCGAGCGGCAGATGCTCGCGCTCGGTCGGGCCCTGGTCGGCCGCCCCCGTCTGCTGTTGCTGGACGAGCCGTCGCTCGGCCTGGCGCCACGGGTGGTCGCCCGGACCATGGCACTGCTCCGCCAACTGCGTGACCGGACCGGGCTGACCGTCCTGCTGGTCGAGCAGAACGTGCGCAGCGCGCTCGCCGTCGCCGACCAGGGCGTCGTGATGTCCCTCGGTCGGGTGGTGATCGCCGCCCCGGCGGTGCAGCTACGCGACGACGTCGACCTGCGCCACGCGTACCTCGGTTTCTGACCACCACCATCTCGTCCCCCGGAGGGAGGACTGTTGGACCGCTTCGTCTTCCTCACCGTCGACGGCCTGTCCCGGGGCGCGGTGTACGCCGCGTTCGCGCTGGCCCTGGTGCTCATCTGGCGGGCGGCGCGGGTCGTCAACTTCGCCCAGGGGGCGATGGCCGTCGCCGCCGCGTACGTCGCCTACACGGTCAGCACCGCTACCGGTTCCTACTGGCTGGGCTTCGTGGTCGCGATCGTCGCCGGCCTGCTGCTCGGTGCGCTGGTGGACCGGGTGGTGATGCGGCACGTCGACCACGCCTCACCGCTCAACCCGGTGATCGTCGCGCTCGGGCTGGTGCTGCTGATCCAGGCCGTGCTCGGCATGGTGTACGGCAGCGAGTTCCGCCCCGCCGAGGCCCCGTTCAGCCGGTCCGCCCTCACCGTGGGCGGGGTCGCCGTGCTGTCCCCGTACGACCTGTTCGTCTTCGCCACGATCGGCGTGGTGGTCAGTGGCCTGGCCTGGATGTTCGCGCGTACCCCGGTGGGGTTGCGGATGCGCGCGGCGGCCTTCGCTCCGGAGGTCTCCCGGCTGCTCGGGGTCAATGTCGGTGGGATGCTGACCCTCGGCTGGGCGCTCGCCTCCGGGGTGGGCGCGTTGGCCGCCATGCTGGTCCTACCGACCGAGCTGGGCCTGCACCCGCACGCGATGGACCTGGTGTTCGTCTCGGCGTTCACCGCGGCGGTGGTCGGCGGGCTGGACAGTCCACCGGGGGCGGTGGTCGGTGGGCTGGTGGTGGGGTTGCTGCTCTCCTACGTGAGCGGCTATGCCGGCAGTGACCTCACCCCGCTCGCGGTGCTGGTCCTGCTGCTGGCGGTGCTGCTGGTCCGGCCCGGTGGGCTGTTCGCCCCGGTCGCGGCGAGGCGGGTGTGAGCGCCACGAGGGCGGCAGTGCCGCCGAGGGAGCAGCTCGACGACCCGGGCGGCCGACCGGTCGACAGCCGACGCGGCTCCACACTGCTGCGCCACCTCGCCGTGGTGGCGGCCGCCGGGCTGCTGCTGGTGGCGGTCAGCTACTCCGTCGAGCCGTTCCGCAACTTCCAGCTCGCCACGGTGGCGGCCTACCTCTGCGCGACCGCCGGGCTGACCGTCCTCACCGGGCTCAACGGTCAACTGTCGCTCGGACACGGCGCGCTGATGGCCACCGGGGCGTACACGGTGGCGCTGTGCCAGACCGCGTTCGCCGACCGGGGGATGACCGGCGGCTGGCTGTTGCCGCTGTCGTTGGCTGCGGCGATCGTCAGCACCGTCGCGGTCGGCGCGGTGGTCGGTGTGGCGGCGGCCCGGCTGCGCGGCCCTTATCTGGCCGGGGTCACCCTCGCGGTGGCAGTGGTGGTGCCGGCGCTGGCGGTCACCTTCGACGGCGTGTTCAACGGAGAGCAGGGGCTGTCGGTGCCGGTGGAGCCGCCACCGCTGTCGCTCGGCCCGTACTTCCCGTACGAGCGGTGGCAGCTCTGGGTCACCGGCGCGGCCACCCTACTCGCGTTGCTGCTGTTGGCGAACCTGATCCGCAGCCGGTACGGGCGTACCTTCCGGGCGGTCCGCGACGACGAGGTGGCGGCCCGTCTGGCCGGCATCCACGTGGCCCGCACCCAGGTCCTCGCGTTCGTGGTCAGCGCCGCCACCGCCGGGCTCGGCGGTGCGCTGCTGGCGGTGCTCGCGCAAAGCGTCTCACCCGGCGCGTTCTCGCTGACCCTGTCGCTGTTCCTGCTGATGGCCGTGGTGATCGGTGGCCTGGGTCGACTGACCGGTGCGCTGTGGGGGGCCGTCCTGCTGGTCGCCCTGCCCGATCTGACCCACTCGGTGACCGAGATGCTCACGCTCTCGCCCGCTGTGGCGCAGCGGCTGGAGGGCAACCTCCCCCTGGCGATCTTCGGTCTCACCCTGATCGTCGTCATGATCGCCGCCCCCGGCGGTGTGCAGGGTCTGCTGTCGCGTCTCGGCCGGGCGTTGCTGGCCAGGCGGCCGACCCGGCGTTCCTGAGCTGTCCTCGGTCCGGCCTCGGCCGGGCGCCCCACCACCACACCGTTCCCCACAGAAAACCGGACCGAGAAAGGTCGGTGTTTCCCATGCACCGTAAAGCGCATCGCGGCCTCGCGATCGCCAGCACCCTTGCCCTGCTCATCACCGCAGCCGGCTGTAGCGGCGACGACGGCCCCGGCTCCGGCGGTGCGTCGGTGCCGGGCGTCACCGACACCGAGATCGTCGTCGGCACCCACATGCCGCTGACCGGCCCGGCCTCGGCCGGCTACTCGAAGATCGCCCCGGCGACGAAGGCGTACTTCGACTACGTCAACGCCAACGGCGGAGTGCACGGCCGCACGATCACCTACAAGATCATGGACGACGGCTACAACCCGGCGAACACCCAGCAGGTGGTTCGTCAGCTCGTCCTCCAGGACAAGGTCTTCGCCGTCCTCAATGGTCTGGGCACGCCGACGCACACCGGTGTGCTCGACTTCCTCAAGAGCAACCGGGTGCCCGACCTCTTCGTCGCCTCCGGCAGCCGCAGCTGGGACCAGCCGGACAAGTACCCGGGCACGTTCGGGTTCAACCCGGACTACACGGTCGAGGGTAAGATCCTCGCCAACTACGCGAAGACGAACCTGGCCGGGCAGAAGGTCTGTTTCCTCGGTCAGGACGACGACTTCGGCCGGGACAGCCTGGCCGGCGTGGAGAAGGTGCTCGGCGCCGGCGCCGTGGCGGTCAAGCAGACGTACGTCACCAGCAACACCAACGTGGCGCCGCAGATCGGCGCGTTCAAGGCGGCCGGGTGCCAGGTCGTCGTGCTCGCCACAGTGCCCGGCTTCACCGCGCTGTCCGTCGGCACGGCGGCCAGGCTGGGCTTCAAGCCGCAGTGGCTGGTCTCCAACGTCGGCGCCGACCACCCGACCCTGGCCAAGCAACTCGGCGCCGCGGCGCCGCTGCTGGAGGGAATGGTCGGCACCAACTACCTGCCGATGCAGAACGACACGGCGAACCCGTGGGTCCAGCTCTTCACCAAGGTCAACAAGGAGCACAACGGGGACGCGCCGTTCGACGGCAACACCGTCTACGGCATGTCGGTCGGCTACCTCTTCGTGCAGACACTGCTCGCCGCCGGCAAGGACCTCACCCGGGAGAAGGTGCTGGAGGCCGTGCAGAAGGGCGGCTTCCAGGGCCCCGGGCTGGTGCCGCTGCGCTTCTCCGCCACTGACCACTCCGGGTACGGCGGCCAGCGGTTGAGCCGGGTGAGTGGGGGAGTGCAGAGCTACTTCGGGCCGGCGTACGAGACCGACGAGGCGGATGGGGCGGTCAACGAGTACACCGCCACCCCGGCCGCGCCACCGGCGAACGGGGTGCCGACCGTCTCCTGAGGCCCCGCAGCCCCGACGTCCGACCGGGCGTGGTTCCCCCTGACCACGCCCGGTCGGACTGCTGCGCGCGTGCTGCCGGAGCGGTCTGCCGCTCGATCGCCGGAGGCGTTGACCGATACCGATAGACGCTCTTACTATCTGCACCGTGAATGCATATTCGGGCCGACTCGCGGACCGGGTCGCCATCGTCACCGGCGCCAGTCGCGGGATCGGTCTGGCCATCGCCCAACGCCTCGTCGCCGAAGGCGCGCGGGTGGGCGTGACCGCCCGCCGCCCCGAAGGGCTGGCCGAGGCGGTCGCCACCCTGGGCGGTCCGGCACACGCCCTCGCGGTGCCGGGCCGGGCCGACGATCCCGAGCATCGGGCCGCCGCGGTGAGTCAGGTCGGCGCGGCGTTCGGGCCGGTGGATCTGCTGGTCAACAACACCGGCATCAACCCGGTGCACGGCCCGCTGGTCGAGCTGGACCTGGCCGCGGCCCGCAAGATCCTCGACGTGAACGTTGTCGCGGCGCTCGGCTGGGTGCAGGAGGTCTGCGCCGCCGGCATGAGCCAGCGAGGCGGCTGCGTCGTCAACGTCTCGTCGATCGCCGGGCTCGGCCCGTCGCCCGGAATCGCCTGCTACGGGGTCAGCAAGGCCGCGCTCAACCACCTCACCGCCAGCCTCGCCGTGGAACTGGGGCCGACGGTCCGGGTCAACGCGGTCGCCCCCGGCGTGGTGAAGACCCGCTTCGCCGCCGCCCTCTACGACGGGCGGGAGGCCGAGGTCGCCGCACGATACCCGCTCGGACGCCTCGGTCTGCCGTCGGACGTGGCGGGCGCTGTCGCCTTCCTGGCCTCCGACGACGCCAGTTGGATCACCGGGCAGACCATCGTCTGCGACGGCGGCGTCTCGCTGACCGGCAGGGTCGGATGACGGCGTCGGCGGAGCGTCCGGAGCCGCTGATCAACGGCTGTCTAGACTCGGCGGTGCGTCGGGGGACGCCGTGGCGGTGAGGGGGCGAGGGCGGATGGACGCAGTCGATGTGGCGGGCCGGGTCGACGGGCGCACCGCCCGCGCCGAGCGCACCCGCGCCGCCATCGTCGAGGCGCACCTCGCGCTCATCTCCGAGGGCGACCTGCGTCCGACCGGGGAGCGCATCGCCGAGCGGGCGGGCATCTCGCTGCGCACCCTCTGGACCAACTTCAAGGACATGGAGACGCTCTTCGAGGCCAGCGGCGCGGAGGTGCTCCGCCAGCAGGACGCCGCCTACCGGCCGATCTCACCGGGCCTGCCGTTGGCGAAGCGGGTCGACGCGTACTGCCGGCAGCGGGCTCGACTGCT
Source organism: Micromonospora sp. NBC_00821 (assembly GCF_036347035.1). NCBI lineage: Bacteria > Bacillati > Actinomycetota > Actinomycetes > Micromonosporales > Micromonosporaceae > Micromonospora > Micromonospora sp. NBC_00821. Next base: position 4,269,313 of record NZ_CP108880.1, on the reverse strand, counting down.
CCAGCTCATCGCGTCGTCGGCGCGGGCCGCCCAGATGCGTGAGCCGGTCTCCGAACAGCTGCACCGCAACCGTCTCAAGCACATCGAACGGGTTCGCGACGAGGTCGAGGAGCTCTTCGCCGTCGAGCTGGCCGAGGCCGGGGCGGGACGGGAGCAGTTGCTCAACGCCCTGGTGGCGGCGAGCACCTGGCAGGCCTGGTCGATGCTGCGCTACGGGCTCGGTCTCGGCGTGGACCAGGCCCGCGCGGTGATGGCCCGGACCGTGGGCGCCCTGCTGGCCGAGGTCGCGCCCGACTGATTCCGGCCCGGCCCGATATCGACCCCTCTTTCCATTCGGTTTCCGATGGGTAACACTGGCAGGCATGGTTACTGCATCAAGAGTGCAACTAACCGTGCTGCGTGGCCGGGACGACGAGTGCCGGGCTGTCCGGAGCCTGCTCGACGGCATGACCAACGCCGGCGGTGCCCTGCTGTTGCGCGGAGAGCCCGGATCGGGCCGTACGGCAGTTCTCGGCTACGCCCATCGGCACGCCGAGGGTGACTGCACGGTGCTGGCCGGCAGCGGGCTCGCCGAGGAGGCCGCCCTGCCGTACGCCGGCCTGCAACGCCTGGTCGACCCGGTGCTCGACCGGGCCGCCGGGCTCCCCGGCGAGCAGCGCCAACTGCTGCGGCGCGCACTGGCCGGGGAGAGCTGCCCGGCCGACCGGCAGTTGACCCTGTCGATGGCGGTGCTCGGGCTGCTCGCCGCCGCCGCCCGGGACCGGCCGTTACTCGCCACCATGGACGACATCGACCGAGGTGACCCGCAGACCGCGCAGGTGCTGGCGTTCGTGGCCCGCCGACTGCGGCACCTGCCGCTCGCCGTCCTGCTCAGCGCGGACGTCACCGCCAACCTCGACGGGATACCGGCACACCGGCTGCGCGCGCTGAACGAGCACGAGAGCCGCGCCGTCCTCACCGATCGACTCGATCGGCTGTCCGGGCGCGAGGGCGTCGACCGGCTCCCCGACCGGCCAGCCGCGTCGGCCCTGACCGCGTTGGCCACTATCGGCGGCGGCAATCCGCAGGCCCTGGTCGACCTCGCCGATGTGCTCACCGCGGGGCAGTGGCGGGGTGAGGAGTCGCTGCCGGCAGCGCCACCGGCGGACGGAGCGCTGGGTCGCGCGTACCGAGCCCGGCTGGACCGGCTGCCCCCGGAAACCCGACGAGTGCTGTTGCTCGCCGCGCTCGACGAGGACGGCGAGCCGGGCACCCTGATCCGGGCCGCGGCGGCTGCCGGCGCCGAGGTCGAGGCGCTCGCCCCGGCGGAGGTCGCCGGCCTGGTGCGCGTCGAGCAACGAGGCGTCACCTTTCCGCAGCCGCTGGTGCGCACGATGATCGCGGCCAGCGCGCCGCTCGCGGAGCGCCGCGCGGCGCACCGACTGCTCGCCGAGGTGCTGGTCGCGGACGGGCAGCGGCTGCGCCGGGCGATGCACCTCGCCGCCGCGACGGCGGGTTCCGATCCGGTCCTCGCCGCCGAGCTGGAACAGGCGGCGGTCGGCGGATCCGACGGCTGGGCCGCCGCCTCGGTGGCCCTGCGGTGGGCGGCCGAACTGAGCGACCGGCCGAGGCTGACCGCTACCCGTCTGCTGGCCGCCGCCCGGTACGCCTGGGCCGGGGGGCAACCCGACGAGGCCCGGCTGCTGCTCGACCGCCTGCGCGCGGTCTGCGTCGACCCGGTCGTCCGAGGCCGTGCCGACCTGCTCCGCGGCGAGCTGGAGCTGCGCTGCGGCACCGCGTCGAGTGCGTCTGCCACTCTGCTGGCCTCCGCCGCGGCGGTGGACGGCACCGACCGCGCCCTGGCGTTGACCGGGCTGGTGCGGGCCGGCGAGGCGGTCTGCTTCACCGGCGAGCAGTACCGGTACGCCGAGGTCGGCCGGCGGGCACTGCCGTTGCGGCGCCCGGACGACCCGCCGGCCCTGGAGGTCATGGGGTGCCTGATCGCCGGGGTGGCGGCGACCCTGCGGGGCGACCACGAGCGAGCCGGGCCCGCGCTGCGCCGCGCCGTGGTGCTGGGCGACCGGCTGACCGGTTGGGCGTTGACCCCCACCGCGCTCAGCTGCGCCGCGGCGGCCGGACTGCTGGTGGCCGTGGACGGCGCGGCTCACCGGCTCGCCGAGCGTGCCGTCGAGCTGGCCCGGGAACGGGGTGAGCTGTCCATGCTGTCGCGGGCGTTGGAGCTGCGGGCGGTCGCCGAGTACTGGCTGGGCCGACACGAGGCGGCGGCGGAGACCTCCCGCGACGGGCTGCGCGTCGCCCGGGCGACCGGGCAGGTCAACTGCGCCAACGTCCACCTGGGCATGCTCGCCGTCCTCGCCGCGATCCGGGCCGATCGGGAGACCAGCCTGCGGCGGATCCGCGAGATCGGCGAGTCTCCGACGCCGGGCAGCCGCCCGCACGCGCTCGCCGCGTGGGCCCTGGCGGTGCTCGATTTGGTCGACGGTCGGCACGCCGAGGCCGCGGAGCGGTTGGCGTCGCTGGCTCGGCTCGGCACGCGTCGGGGGCAGGTCCTCGTGCAGGTGATGGCTACCCCGTACCTGGTGGAGGCGGCGGCGCACCTGGCGCACCGGCCGGCGGCGACGGCCGCGCTCGCCGCGTTCGACAGGTGGGCCAGCAGCACCGCGAGCCCGTTGCGCCGGGCCCTGTCCGCGCGGTGTCACGCACTGCTCGCCCCCCGGGGCGGTGCCGAGGCGGAGCGGGACTTCCAGGCGGCGCTGCGCCTGCACCCGACCGAGGCCGGCACGTTCGAGCGGGCCCGCACCGAACTGCTCTTCGGCCAGGAGCTGCGCCGCAGTCGACGCCCTCGCGACGCGCGCACGCACCTGCACCAGGCCCGCGAGATGTTCAGCCTGCTCGGGGTGGAGTGCTGGGCCGAGCAGGCCACCACGGAGCTGCGGGCGGCCGGGGAGTCGATCGGTCCGCCGGACCTGCCCGCGGCGCGGTTGTTGACAGGCCAGCAACTGCGGATCGCCGAGCTGGTCGCCGAGGGTGCCACCAACCGGGAGATCGCCGCCCGGATGTTCCTCTCCACCCGCACTGTCGACCACCACCTGCGCAACGTGTTCCACCGGCTGGGCATCCGTTCGCGGACCGAGCTGGCCCGCGCGTTCACCGCCGAGCGGCACGTCGGTCTGGCCTCCGACCGGTGAACGTCCGGTCTGGACGCGTTTAACTATCACCGCTAGTTTGAGCGTCATGGACCTCACCCTCTCCGCCGAGCAGGCGGCGGTCCGCCAGCTGGCCGCCGAGTTCGCCGACCGCGAGCTGCTGCCGCACGCGGCCGCCTGGGATCGCCGCGAATCAGTCGACCCCACCATCGTCGGCATGCTCGGTGACCTGGGCTTCCTGGGGCTGACCATCGCCGAGACCGACGGCGGTTCCGGCGGCGACCACCTCGCGTACTGCCTGGTCCTTGAGGAACTGGGCCGGGGCGACTCGGCGGTGCGCGGCATCGTCTCGGTCTCCCTCGGCCTGGTCGCGAAGTCGATCGCCGCGCACGGGAGCGCGGAACAGCGCGCCGAGTGGCTACCGAGGCTCTGCGCCGGCAGCGCACTCGGCTGCTTCGCGCTGACCGAGCCGGACAGCGGCTCGGACGCGGCCGCCCTGCGCACCCGTGCGGTCCGCGACGGCACCGACTGGTTGCTCACCGGCACGAAGACGTTCATCACCAACGGCACCACCGCCGACGTCGCGCTGGTCTTCGCCCGCACCGGCGGCCCCGGGCACCGAGGAATCAGCGCGTTCCTGGTGCCCACCGACAGCCCGGGGCTGACCCGGCGGGAGATCCACGGCAAGCTCGGCCTGCGCGGTCAGGCCACCGGCGAGCTGGGCTTCGACGAGGTGCGCGTGCCCGACACGGCCCGTCTCGGGGCCGAGGGCGCCGGATTCCGGCTGGCCCTGGCCACCCTCGCCAAGGGTCGGATGTCGGTGGCCGCCGGATGCGTCGGCATCGCCCAGGGCTGCCTCGACGCGGCGGTCGGTTACGCCGGGCAGCGCACCCAGTTCGGCAAACCGATCGCCGGGCACCAGCTCGTCCAACAACTGCTCGCCGCCATCGCTGTGGACACCGCCGCCGCCCGCTTACTGGTGTGGCAGGTGGCCGATCTGATCGACCGCGACCAGCCGTTCGCCACCGAGGCGTCGATGGCCAAGCTCTTCGCCAGTGAGGCCGCCGTCCGCGCGGCCAACAACGCGGTCCAGGTCTTCGGTGGGTACGGCTACATCGACGAGTATCCGGTCGGCAAGTACCTACGCGATGCCCGGGTGGCCACCCTCTACGAGGGCACCAGCCAGATTCAACAACTCCTCATCGGCCGCGCGCTCACCGGCGTCAACGCCTTCTAGCTGCAGGGAGATCCGGTATGAGAGTCTTCACCTCGTTCGAGGAGTTGGCCGCCGCGACCGGCGAGAGCCTCGGGCCCGGTCCGTGGCAGCCCATCGAGCAGAGCCGCGTCGACCTCTTCGCCGACGCCACCGACGACCACCAGTGGATCCATCTCGACCCGGTCCGAGCCGCGGCGGGGCCGTTCGGCGGGACGATCGCCCACGGGTACCTCACCCTGTCGCTGTTGCCGGCGTTGGCCGGCGGGCTCTATCGGGTCGAGGGGGTGGCGATGGGCGTCAACTACGGGCTGAACCGGGTGCGCTTCCCCGCGCCGCTGCGGGTCGGCGCCGCCGTACGCGCCACCGCCACCATCGCCGACGTGTCGCCGGTCAGCGGCGGTGTGCAGTTGGTCGTGACGGTCACCGTGGAGAGCGACAGCGGCGGCAAGCCCGTCTGCGTGGCCGAAACCGTGAGCCGGCTCTACCGCGCCGTGGAGCAGTGACCCTTCCGGGTGCTGACAGGGCGGCGACGGATCCCGTCGCCGCCCCGTCACCGCACCGCCCTAGCGGTCGAGGCGGAAACGAACTGGTCTTGTTCCTCGAGCTGGTCGCCAGAGTGATAGGGAAATCGTAATCGAATAAAATCCCCCTCGCCTATCCGGGATCGCGTGACACCCCCCGATTCCAGGACGACGATCGGTGCTGCGGGTAACAACGCCGATGCCGTTTCTGGTGTGCATCACACACCCCCTCCCGGTCGTCCTCCGTGTCGTCGATCGCGTCGGATCATCGAACGTGGCCGCGCGCCTAGTTGCGCTGTGGCCGCTACCCGACAGTCGCCGATCGGCTTCCACGGAACTAGATATAGTCCCTGATGGATTGTTTGCCAATCATGTCGCCAGGCTGACAAACAACTCTGTGACGGGGGACAAGGTGGGAAGACCTGAGCGGCCGCTCGACCCGGAGGCAGGCGAGTTGGAGCGGTTCGCGCTCGACCTGCGCCAACTGCGGACGAAGGCAGGTTCGCCGACCTACCGTCAACTGGCCCGACGCGCGCACTTCTCGGTGACCACCCTGGCGAAGGCGGCCAGCGGCGAGACCGTGCCAAGCCTTCAGGTGACACTGGCGTACGTGGCCGCCTGTGAGGGCGATCCGGCCGAATGGACCCAACGGTGGCACAGTCTGATCGCAAGCATGACGTCCGCCGAGACGGTGGGGGGCAGCCGCGGGCCGTATTGGGGTATGGCGGCGTTCCAGCCGGAAGACTCGGAATGGTTCTTCGGACGTGAGCGCCTGGTGGCTCAGCTCCGGGAAATGCTCACCCGCCTCCGGTTCGTCGCGGTTTTCGCCCCTTCCGGTGCGGGAAAGTCATCCCTGCTCCGAGCGGGTCTGATAGCGGCAGTGGTCGACAATCCCGCCAAGGGTCAGCCGGCCTGGGCCACGGTGCTGATGACGCCGGGCGAACATCCCATCGAAGAACTCGCGTTCCAGCTCGTCAGTGAACCGGACCTGGCTCGTGACACGGCCCAGCGTCACCTGGTCGATGAGCCCGCCAGCATTCGCGCGACGATTGAGCAGATTCTTGATGCCCGTCCATCGGGAGCGACCATGCTCATCGTGGTGGACCAGTTCGAGGAGCTCTTCACGCTCTGTCGCGACGAGGGGGAGCGGTCGGGGTTCGTTGCCGCGCTGCTCGCCGCGGCGGAGGTCCCCAGGGTCCGCGTGGTGCTGGGAGTGCGAGCCGACTTCTATGGTCGGTGTGCCGCCTACCCGGCCCTGGTGGCCGCTCTTCACGAGCACCAGCTGCTGATCGGCCCGATGGACGAGAAGGATCTGCGTCGGACGATCACCGGCCCTGCCGAGCGCGCCGGGTTGCTGGTGGACCCGGCGTTGGTGGAGATGGCCGTGGCAGACGTTGGCGGCCAGACGAGTGCGCTGCCGCTGCTGTCCCACGCGCTGTTGGAGACGTCGCGCCTGCGGCAGGGCAAGCGGATCACACTGGCCCACTACCGCGAGTCGGGGGGTGTGAACGGCGCCATCACCCGCACCGCCGAAGGGGTGTACGCGCAGTTCGATGAGGGGCAGCGAGGGCTGGCACGCGACATCTTCCTGCGCCTGACCGCCCTCGGTGACGGCACCGAGGACACCCGACGCCGGGCACCCCTGGCCGAGTTGGTGGGCGGGGCAGACCCATTGGCCGCGGCCGAGGTGCTGGGCAGGTTGACAGCCGCGCGGCTGGTGACGGCGGACGAGAAGGGCGTCATGGTGGCCCATGAGGCCCTGATCCAGGAATGGCCCCGGCTGCGTCGCTGGCTGACCGAAGATCGGGAGCTGCTGCGCGCGCACCGCAGGCTGACGGAGGCTGCCGCCGAGTGGGACCGGCACGACCGCGTGGACGGATTCCTGTATCGGGGGGTCCAGTTGGCGCTCTGGGCAACACACCAGGTGCTGGACCTCAGTGACCTGGAACGGGACTTTCTGGAGACCAGCCGTGCGCGAGAGAGCCGGCGCCGGGCAGCCCGACGGCGCCGGACCAGCGTGGCGTTGACCGGGCTCGCGGCAACCGTTGTCGTGGTGAGCGTCCTCGCGGCAGTGGCGCTCGTGCAAGCGGACCGGGCGGCGGCCGAACGAGACCTCGCTGTTTCCCGGCAGCTGACGGTCGAGGCCAACAACCAACTGCGGATCGATCCGCAGCAGGCGCAGCGCCTCGCCCGACGCGCTCTGACCACACGCCCGACCGTCGGTGCGGAGATGGTGCTCCGCCAGGCCGCCGTCGATGACCGACTGCAGACGATTGTGCCGATGAGCAGCAAGAAGGCATTGGGCGTGGCGTTCAGTCCGGACGGGAGGCGGGTGGCCGCCACCGGGGCGGACGGCGAGGTGCGGGTGTGGACCTGGGCCGGGCACGGCGTCTCCGGACCAGGTCTGGCTCTCACCGGCGGACCCGAGGGACAGGTCTGGAGCCCGATGTTCAGCCCGGACGGGAAGCGACTGGTCACCGCCGGCTCGGACGGCACCGTCCGGATCTGGCAGGTCGATGGAGGCGCTGGGCCCGTCGTCCTGCGCGGGCACGAGGGCCCGGTCTGGGGAGTGGCCTTCAGCCCCGACGGACGGTCGGTCGCGAGTGCTGGCGAGGACACCACAGTTCGGGTCTGGGATGCTCACGGTGGCGGCCGACCGGTGGTGCTGCGTGGGCACACGAAGGTGGCTGTCGGTGTGGCCTTCAGCCCCGACGGGCGCCGGTTGGCCAGCAGCAGCCACGACACGACGGTACGGCTCTGGGATCTGGCCGCGCGATCCACCAGAAGGATCCTCACCGGGCCACGAGAGGCCACCAGGACGATGGTGTTCAGCCAGGACGGCACCCGCCTGGCCTGCTCCAGCACCGACGGTACGGCCTGGGTGTGGCCGCTGACCGGATCGGCGGCCCCGGTGGTGTTGCGTGGGCACGAGGGCACCGTGGAAGGGCTCGCGCTGAGCCCGGACGAGCAGTGGATCGCGACCACCAGTGACGATCTGACCGTACGGATCTGGAACGCCAACGGCGCCGGTGACCCGTTGGTGCTGCGCGGCCACACCAACCGGGTCTGGGCGTTGGCGTTCAGTCCGGACGGATCCCGGCTGGTGAGCGCGGCCGATGACGGTACGCTACGGATCTGGGACGCGGGCAGCGATCGTCTGATCCTGCGGGGCCACGAGAAGGCCACCTGGTCCGCCGCGTTCACCCCGGACGGGCAGCGGGTGGTCAGTGGCGGCGAGGACGGCACGGTACAGGTCTGGAACCTGGCCACACCGGCCGAGCCTCGGGTGCTCGGCCGGCACGACGGCGACGTCTACGGTCTCACCGTGAGTCCGGACGGGACGAGTGTGGCCACGGGCGGCCGCGACGGCAGCGTACGAGTCTGGGACATCGCCGGCAGACACGATCCTGTGGTGCTTCGCGGGCACGAGAAGCAGGCGTGGATCGCCGACTTCAGCCCTGACGGCCGTCGCCTGGCCAGCGTCAGCAACGACGGGAGCCTGCGAATCTGGGACCTCACCGGCCAGGGTGCCCCGGTGGTCCATCGAGTCGCCGAAGAGATCCGGTACGCCGCCTTCAGCCCGGACGGCAGGAAGGTCGCCACCGCTGGTGCGGAGGGCACACTACGGATCTGGGACGCCTCCGGCACCGCCGAACCACTACTACTTCCCGGTCACGAGGGACTGGTATGGGCGGTGGACTTCAGCCCGGACGGACAACGGGTCGTCAGTGCCGGCTTCGACGGCACCGTGCAGATCCATTCCGTCACGAGCGGCAGCGCGCCGATGGTGTTGCGAGGACACGAGGGTCCCGTCTGGCACGTGTCGTTCAGCCCGGATGGGCAATGGGTCATCAGTTCTGGAAAGGACGGCACCGCTCGGCTGTGGCGCGCGTCGGAGGCCGCGCAGTCCGTGACCTTCGGCGGATTCGGCGCCTCCGTGGAGACCGTCGACTTCAGCCCGGACGGCCAGCGGCTCGTCTCGACCCATGACGACGGCACCGTACGAGTCTGGTCCTGCCGCGCGTGTGCCCCGGTCCAGAGCCTGCTGGAGCCGTGACCACGGCCGTCCATCGTGGCGGCTCACGGTCCGAAGTGGATGTGTGAAGCCCAGAACTGCGGTTTGTGGGGATGACGCTTCCGCACGGCGTGGATCGTGTGATGGAGGGCTACCGCGGGTGGCAGCCCTCGTGTCAGGTTGCGGTAGAGATGCCAGGCCACGAACGGTGCGAGTACGTCGGAGATCGGCCACAGGGTGGCGATGGTGTGTACGAAACCCGCGATCTGGAACGCCGAGGCGAGGTGGACCGGCTCGTTGAGCAGCCGCGGCGAGACGACCCCGGTGGTGCAGGCGGAGAGATAAGCAAGCCATGCCCGAGGCGCGTCGGCACTCATGAGCTGTCCCACGGTCAGTACGTCGTCGTGTAGTTGCAGATAGCCGGCCGCCGGGTCGTCGAAGTCCGCCACGGCGTGGCAGGCGAAATGCGCGATCGTCGTCCCGGGTAGCGCGGCCAGCACCGCTGCCGGGTTGGCACGGTCGCCCACCAGTGGTTCCGGCACGGCGCCGAGGATGCGTCGCACCGCTTCACACTCGGCTTCGGCGAGGGCCAGCGGCGCGTACCCGTCCCCGACGGGAGAGTTGCTGCCGACGAGGAGCACGCCCGTGCCGTCGATCGTGGCCGGCCGGCCACGCTGGTCCAGGGAACGGACGGTCAGCGTGTACGACGAGACCACCCGGTCCAGGGTGATCCGGCGCGCCGGGTCCCCCTCGTCGTCGTCATGGTGGCCTGCCGCGTGCAGCGGCAACATCGACAGCACGTCGGTGGGCATCCAGCAGATCTGCGGCCAGGCCTCGTCCGCGCCGATCGCGGTGGTGTGCCCCAGCGCGTGCAGGACCGGCTCCATCGTCGTGTCCCACAACCACGCGAGTACCGCGCGCACCCCGTTTGCGTCGTACTCGTGGTCGGGACCGGGGTCGACCGCTCGGAGGAACCGGTCGGCCTGCTCACGTAGTCGATCCTGCCGGAGCTCGGGCAGCGGAACGTGGTCGGCCGTGTCCGCGGTCAGAATGAGCGCGGCGCACCCGTACGGGGTGACGTTGATGGCCACCACTGTGCGTTCACCGACGACCGCGCGCAGGTCGCCTACAGTGGGCGGCAGCCCGAACCGTTCGTGGCCGGGCAGCGCCCGGATCCGGTCGAGAAGGTCGCGCCATTGCGATGCCAGCTCCCGCGGCTCGTACCCGCCGGGTCCGGCGGTGTGGTCCCGGCGGTGGCTTTGGGCGAGCAACCACCGTAGCTGCTCGACGTCTTCGGCGATCGACGGATGGTCATGGCGCAGGCCGGTCAGATCGTTGTGCGCGTCGAGCGCCTGACGGACGAGGAACGCCCTGCCGTTCTCCAGCCGCTCCCAGGCCGCCTCGAGCCGCGGCGGATCGGCGGCGAGCTCCATCCAGGCCGCGAGTGGTCCGAGACCCTGGAGGTCTTCCAGGTGACGCAGCCGGTCGGCTTCGCTGAGCCCCTCTTCCACGAGCTGCGGCAGCAGGCCGGTGACTAGTTCGACGGCCTCCCGGACCTGGCCGAGGTCGCCTGCCACAGCGGCTCGTTCCGCCCACGCGCGTGCCGATCGCGCCTGCTGCGCCGGCTGTGTGCGCGGGGCGAGGGCGGCATCGTGCCAGTACCGCATCGCGTATTTTGGCGTCTCCGGATCGGGCGAACCAGCCATGCCCAGGTCGAAGAGATTCGCCCAATCGGCGCGCAGGCTGGCGTTCCCGGGGTCCAGGTGAAGCGCGGAGATGAGTGCTTCCGCGGCGAGCTGCAGGTCGTCGGCGGACGATCGGGTCAGCGCGCGCCCGACCAGCGCCTCGGCCAATACCGCGAGCCACTGTGGGCGGTTGACGTCCTCGACGGTGGTGGCGTTCACCGCCCGCAGCGCCGCGTCGACGGCGAGGTCGATGTCCCCACCCAATTCTGGCTCGCTCGCCGTCAGCAGGATCCGGGCGAGTGTGGCCTGCCCCGCCGCGTGGTCGGCGGCACCGGGTGGTGCCAGCGCCGTGACCTCCGTGGCGGTCGTGATCGCGGCCGCTAGCGTAGCCGGATCGGCGTCGTGCTCGTACTGGGTGTGCAGCCGGGAGGCCAGGGAGATGAGGTGACCGATGCGGGCCGGGTCGTCTGCGGGCAGCGTCTCGGTGACTTCGCGGGACACCTGTACGGCTTGCAGGAGGTCGTTGCCGTTGCCCGTGTACCTGTACCGCTCGGTCAGGATCTCGGCCAGGGCGGTGAGAAGCTCGACCCGGCTCCCGGGATGGTCAGTGGGTGTCGAGGCGATCGCCCGACGGGATACGGCAGCGGCCAGGTCGAGGTCGCCCACGTCGCTGCTGTACCGAAACCGGCCGTGCAGCGCCCACGCATAGGAGAGCATGGCGATCACCCGGTCCGACCCTTCCGCCGGGAGACCGGTGACCGCGTCCCGCAGTAGCGTGACAGCTTCCTCGATGTCGTCGCGGCTTCCCTCCACCTCCGAGCGCAGCAGCAGGGCGGACGCCAGTTGTACCCGCCGCAGGTCGGAGGATGGGCGCGGCGTCGCTCTGTCTTCGGCCTGAGAGACGGCCCGGTGGAGGACGGCGATCGCCTCTTCAAGATCGGCTCGCTCGCCCGACTGCTCGAATCTGATCAGGAGGGCGCCGCCGAGCATGCTGAGAAGGGTCGAGCCGGGCTGGGTGCCGTCGGCCTCCGCAGCCTCGATCTCGGCGCGGCTGCTCGCTATGAGCCGAGCCGCGGCACCGTCGTCCTCGGCCGAGCCGTGGTAGAGGCCTAGCGCCACGTCGATGATCGCCATCTTCTCGGGTTCGGCGGCAGCCGCTCGCACGGCCCGAGCTGCGGCCGCGCCGTCCTCGGGACGCATCGAGAGCCGGTAGCGGTGCTGGAGGATGATCGCCACCCCGCTCAGTAGCTGGGAGCGGACGGTCGGGACTGCTCGGTCGGCGCAGCGGCGGGCGTCGTCCAGTACGGCCTCCAACCCGTCGTCGCGTCCGGTGGTGGTGTACCTGACGGCCATCGCCCCTACGTGGTTCACCAACAACGATGGTCGATCCGGGTCGTCCTCGTCGCAGAGGTCGACGGCTTGGCCGGTGGCCTCGACGGCGCCGTCGATGTCAGCCGTACGGCGAGTGATGCCGAACAGCAGGGTGCGGATCCGGCCCAGGTTACTCAGCGCCTTCATGCGGTCACGACCACCCGGCTGGGCCGCCGTGACCGCACGGTGGCCGTACTCCGCGGCCTCCTCGATGTCCGCGGGTACGGTGCGTTGCTGAAAGCGTTCCAACAGCGCCGCCGACAGGCTCATCAACGCTCCGAGAAGCTCCGGATCGCTGGGATCCGTGCCGTTCAGAGCCTGGCGTGCCAGGGTTACCGCGTCGTCCCCGTCGCCAGCCGCTCCAGTGCGCTCGAAGCGCATCCGAAGAGTGACCGCCAGCGTGGAGAGGATGCGGTTGTGATGCGGCGACGTCAGGTCCGCCGCGATCCGCAGCCCTTCGATGGCCTCGTCCAGGTCGGCGGTCGCGCCACTGGCCTCGTATCGGATGACGAGGCCGTTACTCAGGTTGAAGAGCGCCGCGGCGCGCGGTTCCGGCATGTCGCCAAACGCCGCCACCGCGGTCCGGCCGATCTCGATGACCTCGTCCAGGTCCGCGGCGGAGCCGTGGAGGCGGAATCTGTGCTGGAGTTGGGTGGCGAGGTTGGTCAGTGAGGCGGCCCAGTGCCGTGAGCCCTCAGACAGGGTGCCGAGGTACGAGCGGAGCAGGCCGATCAGCCGGTCGAGGGCGGCCGGATCGGCCCGGGTGTCGGGATCGAGCATCAGCCGTCTCGCCTCGGCGCCCCAGGCCGCTGGGTCACTGTCAGCCACGCCGGGGTCGGCGGCGGTCATGGTTCGCAGCAGCTCCCGCAGTGGCTCGGGCACCAACTGTTCCCGGTCCGGCATCAGGCGGCCCAAGGTGACCAGCGCTTCCGTCATGTCGGCCTGGGCGAGCCCGGCCTGGTACGCCCACCACATCGTCATCGCGTGCAGGTACTCCGACAGTTCCCCGCGATCCGTCATTCCGGCTGCGATGGCGTTTCGCGTCATGGTGCCGCTGTCGATGCCGAGCGCCTCTTCGAATGCCAACTGCTCGCGGATCTCGTCGGGCAGAGGTGTACCGGTTACCGTCTGCCAGCGTTCCTCCAGCGCCCCGAACCCCACCGCCTTTGCGATGGTGATGAGGGAGGTCGCCGGCGAGTCGAGAATGGTCCGGCCATGGACACTGTGAAAGTCATCGAACAGAGCGACGCCACTGATCGCGTCGTCCAGCGCCTGACCAGTGTCTCCACGCGACATCCCGATCTGAGCGAGCAGACCGTAGGTGCCAGCCAGCGCGCCGCGATCCAGTCTCTGCGCCTGGACCAGCCCCTCCCGGACGACGTGCTCGGCCGCTTCTTCTTCGTGGCGGCGCAGATGGAGCCGACCGAGCGCGTGGCGTCCACGGAGGATCAGCCCATCCGAGTCTCGCTCCTCGCCGAGAGCGATGATCTTGCGGAGCCAGGTCTTGGCCTCGTCCGGCCGATCCTGCTGATCGAGTAGCTGACCGAGGTTGTCGTAGCCGTCCGCCATTGCGCGGGGATCGCCGACCTGCTCGGCGACCTCGACGAACTGAGTCTGCCAGTGCTGCGCCTCGGCGGGTTTGCCGCGCCTCTGGGTGACGAGGCCGAGCAGCCGGCAGACATCGCCGTACCTGGTTGTCTCGGACTTGTGCAGGAACAGTTCAGCGGAGCGCCGATAGAGCTGCTCAGCGTCCTCAAGCCGACCGCGTTCCTCGAGAACCTCACCCAGATTGCGATAGACGGCGGCGGTGCCAACGCGGTCGTCCATGGCCAGATGCGCGTCCAGGGCCAGCCGCAGCCAATGCTCGGCCGCACCGAGACGGTCCCGCTTTCTCGCCACGATCGCCAGCGACTGCAGTCGGATGGTCTGGGCGGCCCGATCCCCTGCCCGGGTCACGATGTCGAGTGACTGCCGGTAGAGACGTTCCGCCTCCTCGAGATCGCCTTGGTTCTCCGCGACGAAACCGAGCTGATGGTACGTGTTGGCGCGTTCCGATTCGTCCACGCCGACCAGCGCCCGGCGGTACCACCGTTCTGCGTCGTCCCAGCGCTGGCGGGTCTCGGCGACCCGGCCGAGTTGGTGTTCGAGCACCCGCAGACTCTTCGTGAACTCGTCGCGTGCCGCGATGGCGTCATGCACCTGCAGGTAGAGCCGTTCGGCGTGATCGACGTCGCCGGCACGCAGCCACTTGCGGGCCTGCGCCATCATCTGCTGGTGCCAGAGGGTGCCGGCCCTGCCGCCGAGCGGAGGCGGCCATCCTTCGTCGCTGTCGAGCGCGTCGCGGCAACGCTCGAACCACAGCAGGGATTCCGCGTACAGGCACCGACTGTCTGCCAGCTCGTCCAGCGGTTGATAGATGGTTGCGGCCATACCCCAGTCGCCGTCCGCGAGCGCGCCGCCGACTACCGTGCCGTAGGTGTGCCGCTGGAAGTGGATCATCCAGAACGTGAGTTCGGGGTCCTCGCCGGCCAGGTCGTGCTTGAGGAGCATAGGTCCGATCTGCGCGTAGATGTGGTACAGGAAGCGCGAGGTCGTTCCGTGCTCCGCCTCGTACGATTCAGCGGCCTCCACCCGCCAGGCCAGGTCCAGGTAGCGGCGGACCGCGGGGTCGAGCAGGTAGAGGTAACTGCCGGCGTAGCGATACAGGCCGGCCCGGCTCGCCTCCTCCAGAATCGGTTTCCACACGTCGGCGTCACGATCGGCGATCCGGGCCGGGATGTGCCCATGACGAGACACCAGGCCAAGCGCGTCGAGGTCGGCGTAGTCCCGAAACAGGCTGGTCACGACAAGCTGGCGCCGCGCGTGCGGGCTCAACTTCGTCAGGGCGTACGCGAACACCCACGGCAGCGACGTCTGTTCCTCGGCGGGTAGCGCTGTCACGAGGCCGGATTCGGCGAGGAACTGCTCCGGCGTTCCCGACTGCAGCAGGGGTACGGCCAGGCGCAGGCTCAACGGGTTGCCGCCGATTCGTCGCATCACCTCGAGAAACGCCGGCCGGGACCGTGTCGCCTCCGACAGTTGTCGTTCGGTGAACTCCATCGCCTCGGCCTGGCCGAAGCCGCGGGCTTCGATGCGGGTGGCGTCGACGATCCAGTCCTCGGTGGTGCGACTGGTGATCACGACGGTGCTGCCGGTCTCCGTCAGCCGGCGGACAAAGTCGGCGAACTCACCGGCCTCCGCGGCGGTGAGGACCGGGGTCGTGCAACCCGGGTCGGGCAGCGAGTGGGCGATCTCCAGACCGTCCAGGAAGATCAGCATCGGCCGATCGGACAGCGCGGTCAGCACCCGGTCCACCCAGGCGGCGCGGTTGCCGGGACGTAGCGGCTGATGGTCACGTCCGTGGACCAGGCGGCTGAGCGCGGCGGCGAGGTGCGCGGCCGCGAACGTCGGCGCCCCAGACTCGATCGGATGCCAGAGCACGCGCTCGTATCCGGCCGTCTGCCCCGTGGTCACCCACCACCGTCCGAAGGCCCGGGCCGCCTCGCTCTTGCCCGAGCCGGATGGTCCGTGCAGGATCACCGGTCTCTTCTGCCGCGCTGCGGCCTGGGTCGCGGCGATCAGTGAGTCGCACCCGACGGGATCGGACATCGAGTGCAATGTTCCCGGGCGGTTGCCGCGAGCGTCTCGCAACTCGTTCAGCTTCTCGTCGGTGCGACCGGGCTCGCGATCGGTGTGTGCCCGGGGAATACGTGGGTCGGCGCTGAGGAAGAGCGCAGGCAGCAGCCGGTCGGCGCGCCGCCGGACGACCGAGTCGGAGGTTCCTTGAGCGAGACGACGGCGGCCTGCGGCGACCGCCTCCGTCAGATGCCCTCCGCTGAGCAGTTCGTCGTAGACGGTCAGGAGGAACTCCGCCGCGGCCGTCGCGTGCAGTGCCGAACCAAGGGTGATGACCGCCTTGGCGCCATCCTCGACGATGCGGACCGCCTGGGCCCTGACCGCCTCTCGGCTCGCCGGGTCGGACCGACCACCGGGAAGCACCACGATCGGTACGCCGAGCGCGCCGATGCCGTCCTGTATCGGCACCCCGTCCTCGACGTGGATGAGGTGAAAGGGCCGGCCCGCCTCAGCTTGTGACCGCACGTGCGCGACCACCTTTTCGGGATCGGGTCCATAGGGGGTGTAGTAGGCCTCGATACCGACCGGCGTCCGCAGCGCGCCGAGCCGATCCGCCACCTGCCGAGCCACCAGCCGATGCTGCCCGCTGCCGTCCGGGTCGCCGAACAGGACGATCACACGCAACTGCGCTCCCGGCAGATCTACCGGCGCTGGCGCCGGCGTCGGTGGACGGACCTCGCCGGCGATGGCTGTCTCGGCCTGTCCGGCCCGGACGTCGCCGATCTCGAACGACGTCCGCAGGTGATCGTCGAGATACCACCGGATGAGCTCTGCGGTATCCGGGCTCCGCGGAACCCCGGCCAGTTCGTCGTCACTGTGGACAGTTACCCGCTGAGCCATGGCGCGCACCCCGACCTGTCATCAGAAGGCGTCGTGCGGATCCTCTGCCAGCTCATATTGCCCGCTGCGGGCGGCTCCCACACGACTGGAGCACAGTCGGGTAACCGCCAGATCAACCCCAGCGAGCGGCACCATCGATCGTCGGACGCGCTCAAGCCCGAGCTGCGTGGAGCACCGAGCCCAGCCAGCGCAGCTGACGCCGCACGTGCACGGCCTCCCCGCCCTCATGGCCGTTGAACGGGTAGACGTGCATCTCCCGCTCGGGCGGGACCGACCTTCCGATCGCCGCACCGTAGTGGTTGTAGGCGGCGAAGGCGGTTCGCGGCGGGCAGACGGTGTCGCGTCCGCCGACCCCGAAGTGCGCCGGCGCCGTCGCCCGACGCGCGAAGCTCACCCCGTCGACATAGGACAGCGTGTGCCACACCGCCTCCTCGGCCTCCCGGTGCACCGCCAGGTACCGGGCGATCTCGCCGTACGGCGCGAGGTCGGTGAGCGCGACGGCCCGGCGCATGTCGCAGAGGAACGGGGCGGTGGTCAACACCGCGCTGAGTTCCTCGACGAGACCCGCCACCGCCAGGGCGATGCCGCCGCCCTGGCTGTTGCCCACCACCGTGACCCGGTCATCGTCGACCCCCGGTAGGGCGCGGACCGCCTCGACCGCCCGCACCGCATCGGTGATCAGGCGGCGGTAGTGGTAGGTGCGCGGATCGAGGATTCCCCAGGTGACCGGCCAGGGCCCGCCCGGCGCGCCGTGCGGGTCGGGGGTGTCCCCGGCGCCGTGCTGCCCCGCCTGGCCCCGGTTGTCCATCAGCAGGTGCGCGTACCCGGCCACCGCCCACGTCGGCCGTTCGTGGGGCAGGCCGCGCCCGCGACCGTAGCCGGCGTACTCGACCACCGCCGGCAGCGGCTCTCGAACCCCGGCCGGGCGGGTGTACCAGGCGCGGACCGGGTCGCCACCGAAGCCGGCGAACGTGACGTCCCAGGAGTCGAGCAGCCGCAGGTCGGTGGGTTCCGGGCGGACGTCGACGAGTACCGGCACGGCGGCCGCCTCGGCGAGCGTGGCCCGCCAGAACTCGTCGAAGTCGTCGGGTTCGGCGACCTCGGGTGCGTACCGCTGGAGGTCGTCGACGGTGGAGGCGGAGTGGGGCACGGGTCCTCGCAGGGGCCGGGGTCAGTACGGGTGGGCGGGCGGCGCGGTGCTCTCCCGGACGACAAGCTCGGTCACCAGGTCGATCCGGCTGGTCGCCGGCTCGTTCCCCCTGGTCAGGTCGAGCAACATCTGGGTGGCGATGCCGGCCATGTCGCGCAGCGGCTGGTTGATCGTGGTGAGCGCCGGGTCGGTCCAGGCGGAGACCGGCAGGTTGTCGTACCCGATCACCGAGAGGTCCTCGGGCACTCGCAGGCCGCACTGACGGGCGGCCCGGAGCACACCCATGGCCTGGATGTCCGACCCGGCGAAGATCGCCGTGGGTCGGTCCGGCCGTTGGAGCAGTCGCAGCCCGTGGGCGTGCCCCGCTCCGGCGGAGAAACTGCCGTAGCGGATCAGCTCGCGGTCGACCACGATCCCGGCTTCGTCGTGGGCCGACTGGAAGCCGGCGGCGCGGGCTCGGCTGCACAGCACGTCGGGTGGCCCGGAGATGATGGCGATCCGGCGGTGCCCCAGCTCCAGCAGGTGCCGGGCGGCGAGCAGGCCGCCGTTCCAGTTGTTCGACCCGACGGTCGGCACGGACGCCGAGGTGGCGCTGTCGGTGTCGACGACGACGAACGGTATGCCCTGCCGGCGCAGGTGCTGCTGCTGGGCCTCGGCCAGGTGGGAGAGGACGAACACCACGCCCAGGGGGCGGTCGGCGAGTAACGCCTCCAACCATCGTGCCGGCGGGCGGTGCGCGCCGTCGAGTTGGGCGATCGACAGCCCGATGCCGGCCGCGGAGGTCACCGCCTCGACGCCCCGCAGGATCTCCATCGCCCAACCCGTGTCGAACTCGTGGAACACGAGGTCCACCCGGCCGCCGCTTGTCGCGTGTCGCCGTGCGCGGCGCTGGTACTGGTGGCGGTCGAGGCTCGCCTCCACCCGGGCCCTGGTGCCGGGGGCGACGTCGCCGCGTCCGTTGAGGACCTTGGACACGGTCGCGACCGAGACGCCGACATCGTTGGCGATGGTCGCGATGGTGGTGGAGGCGGGTGGGTCGAGCGGGCGGTGCTCTGTCATCGCGGCCTCATACAACATCCGAAAGTTTCGGGCGACCTTAACATGACGAGACATTCACGCCAGTAGGTGTCGCAGTCGGGCTGCGCATTCGAGCGGCATTGCGAGGCTTGTCGGCGACGGAGCGCCAATCGTGGGATCACCGTGTGCAGGAAACAACCCCTGGTGGTCCGATTGAGACTCTTGACAGGCATCGATGGGGCACTTAGGTTGCCGAAAAGGTTACGCAGGTTTCCGGAAAGTTTCGGATCGTGGGAAACGTCCGCCACAGACCTGGTTCCACCAGGGCGCGGGGATGTGGCCGGAGCTAAGGGGTCAGGGGATGAGAAGTCAGTCGCTCGGGGACGGTGGCGCCGCGCCGTGGCGTGATCAGCGGCTGTCGCCGACCGAGCGGGCCGAGGCGCTTCTGCCATTGATGTCCCTCGAAGAGAAAATCGCCCAGCTCGTCGGGGTCTGGGTCGGCGCCGACGCCAGTGGCGAGGGCGTCGCACCGCACCAGTCGGACATGATCAGCGAGTTGCCGCAGTGGAGCACTGTCATCCAGTACGGGTTGGGCCAGCTGACCCGCCCGTTCGGCACCGCCCCGGTCGACCCGGTGTCCGGCGCCCGGTCGCTGGCGGCCTCGCAGGCGCAGATCGTGGCCGCCAGCCGGTTCGGCATTCCCGCGCAGGTGCACGAGGAGTGCCTCACCGGGTTCGCGGCGTGGCGGGCCACCGTCTACCCGACCCCGCTGAGCTGGGGCGCGTCCTTCGACCCCGAACTGGTCGAGGCGATGGCCGACCGGATCGGGCGGTCGATGCGCGCAGCCGGTGTGCACCAGGGCCTCGCCCCGGTGCTGGACGTCACCCGGGACTACCGCTGGGGCCGCACCGAGGAGACGATCGGCGAGGACCCCTACCTGGTCGGGACGACAGGTGCCGCCTATGTGCGGGGCCTGGAGCGGGCCGGCGTGGTGGCCACGCTGAAACACTTCGCCGGCTACTCCGCCTCCCGAGGCGGACGCAACCTCGCGCCGGTGCCGATGGGGCGCCGCGAACTGGCCGACGTCATTCTGCCGCCCTTCGAGATGGCGCTGCGCCTCGGCGGCGCGCGCTCGGTGATGAACTCCTACGCCGAGATCGACGGCCTACCCGTCGCGGCCGACAGGGGGCTGCTGACCGGGTTGTTGCGTGACGAGTGGGGCTTCACCGGCACCGTGGTGGCCGACTACTTCGCCGTACGGTTCCTCCAGACCCTGCACGGAGTCGCCGGAGATGCCGCCGACGCGGCCCGGCTCGCCCTGCGGGCCGGAATCGACGTCGAGCTGCCCACGGTTGACGCCTTCGGTGAGCCGCTGGTGGAGGCGGCTCGCCGTGGCGAGGTCGACGAGGCGCTGATCGACTGCGCGCTGCGTCGGGTGCTGACCCAGAAGATCGAGCTCGGTCTGCTCGACGAGGGCTGGCAGGAACTGCCCGACGACGTGGCGTCCCTGCGTCTCGACGACGAGGCCAGCCAGGACATCGCCCTTCGCCTCGCCCGGGAGTCGGTCGTCCTGCTGCGCAACACCGGCGTCCTCCCGCTGCCCATGGGTAGCCGGGTCGCCCTGGTCGGTCCGGTCGCCGACGACCCGATGGCCATGCTCGGCTGCTATTCGTTCCCCAACCACGTGGGCGTCAACCACAGCGACTTCGGGCTCGGCCTGGACATCCCCACACTGCGCGACGAGTTGGCCCGACGCGTCCCGCTGCTCACCCACGAGCCGGGCTGCGCCATCACCGGCGAGGACACCTCGGGCATCCCGGCCGCGGTCGCCGCCGCGGCCGCCGCCGACGTGTGCGTGCTGGCCGTCGGCGACCGGGCGGGAATGTTCGGCCGGGGCACCTCCGGTGAGGGCTGCGACGCCGTCGACCTGCGACTACCCGGCGTGCAAGGCGACCTCGTCCGCGCCGTCCTCGCCACCGGCACCCCGGTCGTCCTGGTGTCGATGGCCGGCCGCCCGTACGCGCTCGGCCCGGAGTTCGACGACGCGGCGGCCGTGGTGCAGGCGTTCTTCCTCGGACAGCTCGGTGGGCAGGCGCTCGCCGAGGTGCTCACCGGCGCGGTCGACCCCTCCGGGCGGTTGCCGGTCAGCGTTCCCCGCGACGCCGGCGGGCTGCCGAGCACCTACCTGGCGCCACCGCTCGGCCGGCGCAACAAGGTCTCCTCGATCGACCCGACCCCGGCGTACCCGTTCGGCCACGGGCTGAGCTACACCACCTTCGAGTGGTCCGACGCGACGGTGGTCGAACCGCGCGAAGATCCGATCGCCTGGCCGGTCGACGGCGAGGTGCGGGTACGGATCACCGTCGCCAACACCGGTGAGCGGGCTGGCACCGAGGTCGTGCAGCTCTACCTGCACGACCCGGTCGCGCAGACCACCCGTCCGGTGGTCCGGCTGATCGGCTACACCCGGCTGCCGTTGGCGGCCGGTGAGGTGGCGCACGTGACGTTCGGCGTACCTGCCGACGTGGCGTCGTTCACCGGGCTGACCGGCCAACGGATCGTCGAGCCCGGCGACGTCGAGCTGCGCTTCGGCCGATCGAGCGGCGACGTGGCGGCGGCCCTGCCGCTGCGGCTGGTCGGTGCCGAACGCCAGGTCGGTTTCGAGCGGGAACTGCTCACCTCGGTGCGGATCGAGCCCCTGGTGGCCGTTCCACAGTCGGCATAGGAGGCCAAGGATGACATCCACCCTGCGGCCACCGCCGCCGGCGCCGCCGAGTTCTCCGCAGCAGGCGCAGAGCCCTGCCCCGCGCTCGCCACGACGCCGTCGCAGTTGGCGGCAGGCGCTACGCCGGGACTGGCAGCTCTACTCCCTCGCCATCCTGCCGCTGCTGTTCTTCCTGGTCTTCCGGTACCTGCCGATGATCGGCAACATCATCGCCTTCCGCCGTTTCAAGCCGGGCGGCAGCATTTTCGGTGAGTACTGGGTCGGGCTGCGCTACTTCCGGATGTTCCTCAGCGACCCGACGTTCTGGGAGGTGTTCACCAACACCCTGGTGCTGGGGACGCTGACCCTGCTGTTCTGCTTCCCGCTGCCGATCGTGCTGGCGCTGTTGCTCAACGAGGTCCGGGCCCGCCGCTTCAAGCGGTTCGTCCAGTCCGTGTCCTACCTGCCGCACTTCCTGTCGATCGTGATCGTGGCGGCGATGGTCATGCAGTTGACCTCGATCGAGGGCACTGCCAACCAGATCGTCAGCCTGTTCGGTGGCGACCCGGTGGCGTTCCTGCAGAAAGCGGAGTGGTTCCGCACCATCTACGTCTCGTCCGAGGTCTGGCAGACCGTCGGGTGGGGCACGATCCTCTACCTCGCCGCCCTCACCACCGTCGACGAGGACCTGTACGAGGCCGCCCGGATCGACGGCGCCGGCCGGCTGCGGCAGACCTGGCACGTCACGTTGCCCGGCATCCGTCCGACGATGGTGACCCTGCTGATCCTCAACATCGGCAGCTTCCTGGCGGTCGGGTTCGAGAAGATCCTGCTGCTCTACAACCCGTTGACGTATCCGACAGCCGACGTGGTCTCCACCTATCTGTTCCGGATGGGCTTCCAGTCGAGCAACTTCAGCTACGCGGCCGCCATCGGCCTCTTCGAGGCGGTGATCGGGCTGATCCTCGTCCTGTCGGCGAACGTCATCTCCCGTCGCACTGTGGGGACGAGCCTGTGGTGACCCTCGGTACGAAGATCGACGCCCCGAAGACGCGCGGGCCGGTGGACAGCCGGGGTTACCGGATCTTCCGGGTGGTCAACACGATCGTCCTGCTCGGCGTCGTGGTCGTGACGCTGTATCCGTTCCTCAACATCGTGGCCCGGTCGCTCAGCGAAGAGGCGTACATCATCGCCGGCAAGGTGACAATCGTCCCGCGTGGCTTCGACCTGACCGCGTACAAGCTGCTGATGTCGGACGCGATGTTCTGGACGAACTACCGCAACACAGTGGTGTACACGGTGGTCGCCACGCTCATCTCGATCGTGCTGACCACGTGTTACGCGTACGTGCTGTCGAAGCCGCAGCTCAAGGGGCGCCCGTTCCTCATCGGTGTCGCGCTGTTCACCATGTTCTTCTCCGGTGGCCTGATCCCCAACTACGTGCTGGTCACCAGCCTGGGCATGAAGAACACCATCTGGGCCGTGGTGATCCCCAATGCCATCAGCGTGTTCAACCTGCTGGTGATGAAGGCGTTCTTCGAGAGTCTGCCGAGCGAGCTGGAGGAGGCCGCGGCCGTCGACGGGCTGAACACGTACGGCACCCTCCTGCGGATCGTGCTGCCGCTCTCGAAGGCGATCATCGCGACGATGGTGCTCTTCTACGCGGTGTCCTTCTGGAACTCGTGGTTCACCGCGTTCCTCTACATCGACCGCCAGGATCTGCTGCCGGTCACCGTGTACCTCCGCAACCTGATCGCGGGCGCCACGAGCGCCGAGTCGGCCGCGGCCGATGCCGACAAGGTCCAGGCCGCGGCCACCCTCCAGGCCGTGACGATCGTGCTCACCACCCTGCCGATCCTGGCGATCTACCCCTTCGTCCAGCGGTACTTCGTCCGCGGAGTGATGCTCGGCGCGGTCAAGGGATGACGCCGGCGCCACACCGCTTCCCCAACGCAACCCCCCACCACCGAAAGGACGAGCCATGCTCCACAAGACGTGGCGCCGCGTGGCAGTAGCCACAGCGGGTCTGCTTGCGCTCTCCCTTGCCACCGCCTGTTCCGAGGACCCCGGTGAGTCGACTGACCTCTCCGAGAACCGGGTCGGCGCGATGGCCAACTACGGCGTCGGTGACCAGTTCAAGGCCACCGAGGCGCTCTCGTTCTCCACCCTCTACAACAACCACACGTTCTATCCCCTGAAGGAAGACTGGCTGTTCTGGTCGGAGCTCACCAAGCGGACCAACGTCAAGATCGAACCGGTGGCCGTGCCGCTGAGCGACTACGAGCAGAAGCGCAGCCTGCTGATCGGCGCCGGGGACGCCCCGCTGATCATCCCGAAGACGTACCACCCGCAGGAGAACGCGTTCGTGTCCTCCGGGGCGATCCTCCCGGTGAGCGACTACCTGGATCTGATGCCCAACCTCAAGGAAAAGATCACCAAGTGGAACCTCAAGCCGGAGATCGACAACCTGCGGCAGTCCGACGGTAAGTTCTACCTGCTGCCCGGCATGCACGAGAAGCCCACCCAGGACTACACGGTTCTGGTGCGCACCGACATCATGCAGGAGCTCAACCTGGCCGTCCCGAAGACCTGGGACGAGCTGTACACGGTGCTCAAGGCGATGAAGGCGAAGTACCCGAACGTCTACCCGTACTCCGACCTGTTCAGCAAGCCCAACCCGACCGGGGCCCTGCTGAACATCCTCGGCTCGGCCCACGGCACCCAGGCCGGCTGGGACTACCAGCACGCCACCTGGGACCCGGCGGCGAAGAAGTTCAACTACACCGGCGCGTCCGAGCAGTACAAGCAGATGCTCACCTACCTGCACAAGCTCGTCGCCGAGGGCCTGCTCGACCCGGAGAGCTTCACCCAGACCGATGACCAGGCACGGCAGAAGCTGGCCAACGGCAAGTCCTTCGTGGTCACCGGCAACGCGCAGACGCTCGTCAACAATCACCGGCCCGACCTGGCCAAGACCCTGCCGAGCGCGAAGATGGCCAAGATCCCGCTGCCGATCGGCCCGGCCGGCGAGATCAACCCGTTCCCCCGGCTGGAGAACGGCATCATGATCTCCTCGAAGGCCCGGGAGAGCAAGAACTTCGTGGCCATGATGCAGTTCATCGACTGGCTCTGGTATTCCGACGCCGGCATGGAGTTCGCCAAGTGGGGTGTCGAGGGCACCACCTTCACCAAGGACGCCTCGGGCAAGCGTTCGGTCACGCCCGACGTCGACTTCCTCGGGGTCAACCCGAAGGGCACCAAGCACCTGCAGAAGGAGTTCGGCTTCCAGAACGGTGTCTTCTCCTACGGTGGCACCCCCGACCTGGTCCGTGGGTTCTTCTCGCCGGAGGAGTTGGAGTTCCAGAAGGTGATGGACGCTCGCACGCCGAGGCTGGTGCCCCCGCCCGCTCCGTTGACCGACGAGGAGCGCGAGCAGGTGTCGCTCTGGGAGACTCCGCTGAAGGACTTCGTCACCCAGAACACGCTGAAGTTCGCCCTGGGCCAGCGCCCACTGAGCGAGTGGGACGCGTACGTGGCCGAGCTGAAGGCAAAGAACTCCGACCAGTACATCGACCTGGTCAACAAGGCGTACGAGCGGTTCCAGAAGAACAACGGCTGATCAGCGGAGTCCGGTCGGGCGGCCTTGTCGCGGCCCGACCGGACTCCCGCGACCACGGATCAGCTGAGTCGACCGGAGGGAGCGAGCGTGAGTGGCGCGACTCAGACCCGGCGACAGTTCGGCGACGGACCACTGTCGCGGATCACCTCGCGCGTCTACATCCTGCTCGTGGTCGAGCTGCTCCTGCTGCTCACCACGTTGCCCGCCCTGCTCCCGCTGCTGTTGCTGGGCCGCGACCCCAGCAACCTGCCGCTGGCCGCGCTCCTCCTGGTGCCGATCGGCCCGGCGATCTCCGCCGCCCTGTACGCCCTGCGCCACCAGCGAACCGACCTGACCGACCTGCACCCGGCCGCCCTGTTCTGGCGCGGCTACCGGGCCAACGTGTCCGGCGTGCTGCGCGTCTGGGTGCCGACGCTGCTGTGGCTGACGGTGCTCGCCGTGAACCTCGCGTACCGCGGTGCGGTGGGCCTGTCGAGCTGGTGGGCAGTGCCGCTGGTGCTGATCGGAGTGGGCGTGACGCTCTGCGCGGCAAACGCCGTGGTGATCACCTCGCTGTTCGACTTCCGCACCCGCGACGTGTTCCGGCTGGCCGTGCACTTCCTCGTGCGTACCCCCGGTGTCTCCCTCGGCAACGCCCTGCTGCTGGCCGCGGCGGCCGGGATCACCGCGGTCTTCTCCGAAGCGGTGCTGATGCTGCTCGCGTCGATCGCGGTGCTGGCGTACCTGCGCATCAGCGATCCGATGATCCACCTGATCCGGAAGGAGTTCACCTCATGAGCCTGCCCCTCAGCGCCAAGGTGCCCTTCGGGGGCGACTACAACCCGGAACAGTGGCCCGAGGACGTGTGGAAGCAGGACTACCGTCTCTTCGACAGCGCACGGATCGACCTGGTCACCCTCGGGGTGTTCGACTGGGCGCTCACCCAGCCCGCCGAGAACACCTACGACTTCGCGCTGCTGGACAGGATCGTCGAGCGTGCCAGTGCCGAGGGACGCGGGATCTGCCTGGCCACCGGCACCGGAGCTCACCCACCATGGTTGGCGAAGGCGTACCCGGAAGTGACCCGGACCGACTTCGAGGGCCGCAAGCACCGCTTCGGCCAGCGACACAACTCCTGCCCCAGCTCGCCGGTCTTCCGCCGGCTCTCCACGGAGCTGGCCCGCCGGGTCGCCCGCCGCTACGCCGACACCCCGGCGGTGCTCGCCTGGCACGTCGGCAACGAGTACGGCGGCGCCTGTTACTGCGCGCTCTGCGCGGCCGGCTTCCGGAACTGGCTGCGTCACCGCTACGGCACCCTCGACGAGCTGAACGAGGCCTGGTACACCACCTTCTGGTCACACACCTTCACCGACTGGGACGAGATCGAGCCGCCGTCGGCGCTGACCGAGCACTGGCGCGGCCCGGATCACACGGCGTTCCCGGGCATCACACTGGACTACCTACGGTTCACCTCCGACGCGATGCTGACCAACTTCCGCGACGAGAAGGCGGCCATCCGGGAGTGCAGCCCGACGCTGCCGGTGACCACGAACTTCATGGGCATGTACCGCCCGATCGACTACCACCGCTGGGCCCCTCATCTGGACTTCGTCTCCTGGGACAACTACCCGCCCGACGACGAGTCGGCGGCCCGGATGGCGCTGACCCACGACCTGATGCGCGGGCTCAAGGGCGGCCAGCCGTTCTGGCTGATGGAACAGACCCCGAGCTTCACCGCGTGCCGCGACGTCAACCCGTTGAAGCGCCCCGGTCTGATGCGGCTGTGGAGTTGGCAGGCGGTGGCGCACGGCGCCGACGCGGTGCTCTTCTTTCAGCTGCGTGCCTCTCGTGGGGCCAGCGAGAAGTACCACGGCGCGGTCATCGGGCACGCCGGTCGCTCCGACACCCGGGTGTTCCGGGAGGTATCCGAGCTGGGCGCCGAACTGGAACGGCTCGGCCCGGCGTCGCTGGGCGCGCGGACCCCGGCCCGGGTGGCGCTGCTGTTCGACTGGGACAGCTGGTGGGCGTTGGAGCTGTCCGACGGCCCGTCCCGGCTGGTCCGCTACCAGCAGGTAGTGCTCGCGTACCACCGGGCGCTCTGGGACGCCGGTGTGGACCTGGACGTCATCGCGGTGACCGCCGACCTGTCCCGCTACGACGTGGTCGTGGCCCCGGCCCTGCACCTGCTCAAGGGTGACCTGCCGCAGCGGCTGGAGGCGGTGGCGACGCGCGGCGGGTCGGTGCTGACCACCTACCTGTCCGGCCGGGTGGACGAGAACGACCAGGCGTTCCTGATGGACGTACCGGGCCCGCTCGGGCAGCTCATGGGCGTCCGGGTCGACGAGTGGGACGCCCGCGGCCCGGACGTGGTCAACACGGTCCACCTCGGCGACGGCGCGGATCAGCTCGACGTCGACGCGCGGCTGCTGTTCGAGCTGGTGATTCCACAGGGCGCGCAGGTCATCGGCACCTACCAGGCCGACTTCTACGCGGGCACCCCGGCGGTGACGCGCAACTCCTTCGGCGCCGGCGACGGCTGGTACGTGGCGGCCGGACTGGACCAGGCCGGGGTGTCCTGGGTGGTGCGGCAGGTGCTCGCCCGGCACGACCTGCTCGGGCCCTACCCGGACGTGCCGAACCTGGAATCCGCCGTGCGGGTCGCGGCGGACGGGTCGCGGCTGCTGTTTCTGCTCAACCACCGCGCCGAGCCGGTCGAGGTGACCGCCCGGATCGGCGGCGTCGACCTGCTCACCGGCGACCGTACGGCGGCCGGCGGCGCGCTGCGGCTGCCGGCGTACGGGGTTGTCGTGCTGGAGGAGGACCGGTGAACGCCGAAGAGTCGGTGGAGTTGGAGCAGCTGATGTTCGTCGAGGAGCCGATGGACGGTGGCGAGCCGCGCGTCCATCCGGCCTGGCTGCCCCCGGAGGCGTTCCGGTCGCTCGGCGCGCGCCGCATCCTGCTGCACGGCGAGGGGTTGCTCGTCGACACCGTCCTCAACGAGGTCTCACGCGCCTGCGCGCGATACGGCGGGAGGGTGTGGCATTCCCCGTCCTGGGACGTCGACGTCGACCTGGTGCTCGCCCTGCGCGACGCCCCTGAGCTGCCCAACCCGGCGGTGGAGGCGGCGCGCGCGGCAGGTGAGGCGGCGCTGGTCGAGCTGGGCGACGGCGGGACGCTCGGCGACGAGGGTTTCGTGTTGGCGCGGGCTGGCGACGTGACAGCGGTGCTGGCCGACGCTCCCGCCGGCCTGCTGTACGGGCTCTTCCACGTGGTCCGGCTCTGCGCGGCGGCCTTCGACCCGGCTCGCCCCCCGGAGCGGCATCGGCCGGCGCTGCGCCGACGCATGCTGAACCACTGGGACAACGTGGCAGTGCACCCGGTGATGGGCCAGGTCGAACGGGGGTACGCGGGCGGCTCGATCTTCTGGCGGGACGGCCGTCCGCGCGGCGACCTGGCCCGGGTGCGGGAGTACGGGCGGCTGCTGGCCTCCTGCGGGGTCAACGCGATATCGGTGAACAACGTCAACGTGGCCCGTACCGAGGCGCTGCTGCTCACCGAACGGCTCGGCGACGTGGCCGAGATCGCCGACGCGCTGCGCCCGTACGGCATCCGGGTGCACCTGTCGGTCAGCTTCGCCGCGCCGGTGGTCCTCGGTGGCCTGCCGACCGCCGACCCCCTGGACGAGGCGGTGCGGGTCTGGTGGGCCGCTACCACCCGGCGGGTGTACGACCGGATCCCGGACTTCGGCGGCTACCTGGTGAAGGCGGACTCGGAGGGGCAACCCGGCCCGTTCACGTACGGCCGTGACCACGCCGACGGGGCGAACCTGCTGGCCGAGGCGCTCGCCCCGCACGGGGGAGTGGTGCACTGGCGGGCGTTCGTCTACAACCACCACCAGGACTGGCGGGACCGGTCCACCGACCGGGCTCGGGCCGCGTACGACCACTTCGCCCCGCTCGACGGGCGGTTCCGCACCAACGTGGTCGTCCAGGTGAAGTTCGGCCCGGTGGACTTCCAGACCCGCGAGCCGGTCTCACCGGTGCTCGCCGCGATGCCGGCGACCCGGCTGGCGGTGGAGTTGCAGGTCACCCAGGAGTACACGGGCCAACAGCGGCACGTCTGCCACCTCGGCCCGTGGTGGGGTGAGGTCCTCGGTTTCGCCCCCTGGGGGCCGGGCGGGCGGACGATCGCCGACGTGGTCACGGGCGAGTCGGCGGCGGGCGGCGGGATGGTCGCCGTCGCCAACGTCGGCGACGACCTCTTCTGGACCGGGCATCCGTTGGCGCAGGCCAACCTGTACACGTTCGGCCGGCTCGCCTGGGACCCTCGACGGGACCCGACGGCCGTCCTCGACGAGTGGATCACACTGACCTTTCCGCCGTCGGCGACCGCCGACGCGGAGCTGGTGCGGCGGACCCTGCACGAGATCATGGACGACTCGTGGCGCACGTACGAGCGCTACACCGCCCCGCTGGGCGTCGGCTTCATGGTCAACCCCGGCGACCATTACGGCCCCGGCGTCGACGGGTACGAGTACACGCGGTGGGGCACCTACCACTTCGCCGACCGCGACGGCGTCGGCGTGGACCGCAGTCGCGCGTCGGGCACCGGTTTCGCCGTCCAGTACCCGCCGTACTGGGCGCAGGTGTACGAGTCACCCGAGACCTGCCCCGACGAGCTGCTGCTCTTCTTCCACCATGTGCCGTACGGGCATGTGCTGCGTAGCGGCTCGACAGTCATCCAGCACATCTACGACACCCACTTCGCGGGGGTCGAGGAGGTGACGGTGATGCGACGGAAGTGGCAGACGTTGACCGGCATGATCGACCCGAGCGTGTACGAGCGGGTCGCCGAACGCCTCGACGAGCAGGTGCGCTGCGCCACCGAGTGGCGCGACCAGATCAACACGTATTTCTTCCGCAAGTCCGGGGTGCCGGACGAGCGAGGGCGGGACATCTACTGAGCGGCGGTGGGGGAGGCCCGACCATCCGGTCGGGCCGCCCTCGTGCCGCGCGCCCCAGCCGGCCTGGCAGGTTCCGAAAACGTCCCGATAATTTATCGCGGCCCGTCGGTGCTGACCATGCCCGTCGATGGCCATTCCGACGCAGGTGACCGCCGGAACCGTTGCGGCGAAAGGTTTCCGGAAGTCTTGACAATCGAGGGTGCTCGATCGAAGCTGACATGGTCACGCGAGCCGCGGTCAAGGTCGGGCGAAGGGCAGTCCTCGACTTAAGTCCCCTTCCACGCGCCTTTTTCGCAAGGGATCGCGACGATGACACTGAAGACGAGAATGCTTGGCGTCGTCATGGCGGCCGTGACACTGGCCGCCGCCGCCTTGACGTTCGCCACCCCGGCGTCGGCGGCGACGCTCACGCAGGTGACGAACTTCGGCACCAACCCCACCAACCTGCAAATGCACCTGTACGTCCCGGACCGGGTGGCGACCCGACCGGCGATCCTCCTGGCCATGCACTACTGCACCGGGACGGGCCCCGCATTCCACTCGGGCACCCAGTACGCCTCACTCGCCGACCGGTACGGGTTCATCGTGATCTACCCGTCGGCAACCCGCAGCAGCAAGTGCTGGGACGTCTACTCGCCGCAGGCGTTACGCCGTGGCGGCGGCAGCGACCCGGTCGGGCTCATGTCGATGGTCGACCACGTGCGGCAGCGCTACTCCGCCGACCCCGCGCGGATCTTCGCCACCGGCACCTCCTCCGGCGCGATGATGACCAACGTCATGCTGGGCGTCTACCCGGACGTGTTCGCGGCGGGCGCCTCGTTCGCCGGAGTCCCGTTCGCTTGCTTCGCCACCGGCGGCACCTCGGAGTGGAACAGCCAGTGCGCCAACGGGCAACTCGTCCGGACCGCGCAGCAGTGGGGTGACCTGGTCCGGGAGGCGTACCCCGGCTACACCGGCCAGCGGCCCCGGATGCAGATCTGGCACGGCACCAACGACGAGACGCTGCGCTACCCGAACTTCGGCGAGCAGGTCAAGCAGTGGACCAACGTGCACGGGCTGAGTCAGACCCCGACGTACACCGATTCCCCGCAGTCGGGCTACACCCGCACCCGGTACGGAGGCAGCGGTCCGTTGGCGCCGGTCGAGGCGATCAGCATGCAGGGTGTCACGCACAACATCCCGGTCGACGCCGCGCAGGTGATCCGCTTCTTCGGGCTGGACGGCACCGCGCCGCCGACCACGCCGCCGCCGACCACGCCGCCGCCGACCACGCCGCCGCCGACCACGCCGCCGCCGACCACGCCGCCGCCGACCGAGGGCGCCTGCCGGGTCGGCTACACGGTCAACGCCTGGAACAGCGGCCTCACCGCGAGCGTGGCCATCACCAACACCGGTGCCACCGCCGTGAACGGTTGGGCGCTGACCTTCACGTTGCCCACCGGGCAGCGCATCACCAGCGGCTGGAACGCCCAGTACGCCCCGGCGAGCGGTGCGGTGACCGCCCGCAACGTCTCCTACAACAACACCATCGCCCCGAACGCGTCGGTCGAGATCGGCTTCCAGGCCACGCACGAGGGCGGCACCGGCAAGCCCACCTCGTTCGCCCTCAACGGTGCCGCCTGTTCGGTGTCCTGATTTCCCTTCCCACCCCACCACCCCCAGAAGGAGTCACACAATGAGAAGTACGAGATGGAAGGCGGCATCCAGAGCCGCCATCGCGCTGGCCGGCGCGGGTGCCCTCGCCGCCGGCATGGCGCTGTTCGCGACGGCACCCGCGGCCGCCGGGACGACGCTCGGCGCGTCCGCCGCCGAGAAGGGTCGGTACTTCGGCACCGCGGTGGCCGGATTCAAGCTCTCCGACAGTGCGTACACCACGATCTTGAACCGTGAGTTCAACATGGTGACCGCCGAGAACGAAATGAAGATGAACGCCACCGAGCCGCAGCAGAATCAGTTCAGCTACGGGGCGGCGGACCAGATCGTCAACCACGCGCGCAGCCGTGGGATGAGCGTGCGAGGTCACACGCTGGCGTGGCATTCGCAGCAGCCCGGCTGGATGGAGAGCATGAGCGGCAGCGCGCTGCGGCAGGCGATGCTCAACCACGTGACGCAGGTGGCCACCCACTTCCGGGGTCAGGTCGTCGCGTGGGACGTGGTGAACGAGGCGTTCGCCGACGGCAGCTCCGGAGGCCGTCGCGACTCCAACCTCCAGCGCACCGGCAACGACTGGATCGAGGCGGCGTTCCGGGCGGCGCGCGCCGCGGATCCGGGCGCGAAGCTCTGCTACAACGACTACAACACCGACAACTGGACGCACGCCAAGACCCAGGGCGTCTACAACATGGTGCGCGACTTCAAGGCCCGTGGCGTGCCGATCGACTGCGTGGGTTTCCAGTCGCACTTCAACAACGAATCCCCGTACGTGAGCAACTACCGCACCACGCTGTCCAGCTTCGCGGCGCTCGGTGTGGATGTGCAGATCACCGAGTTGGACATTCAGGGCGCGTCGGCGAACACCTACCGCAGCGTCGTCGAGGACTGCCTGGCCGTGGCCCGCTGCAACGGCATCACCGTGTGGGGCATCCGCGACAGTGACTCGTGGCGAGCTTCGCAGACCCCGCTGCTGTTCAACAACAACGGCTCCAAGAAACCCGCGTACGACGCGGTCCTCGCCGCGCTGAACAACGGCACCACGCCGACGGACCCGCCGACGGACCCGCCGACCGACCCGCCGACCGATCCGCCCACCACTCCGCCTCCGGGCTCGGGTGGCTGCACGGCGACGGTGTCGGTGAACCAGTGGACGGGTGGTTTCGTGGCCACGGTGAAGGTGACGGCCGGTTCGTCGGCCATCAGCGGCTGGACCGTCGGCATCGGTCTCCCGTCCGGCGCGACGGTCACCAACGCGTGGAACGCCAACCGCAGCGGTAACACCGGCACGACGAACTGGACGAACGTGGCGTACAACGGCCGGGTCGGCGCCGGACAATCCACCGAGTACGGCTTCCAGGCCAACGGCACCGCCGGAAGCCTCAGTCCCACCTGCTCGGCAAGCTAAAGCCCCACCGGCCGGTGCGGAGGCGGCTTCCGCCCCCGCACCGGCCCACCGGGGGCGGGCTAGCCGTCGATGCGGATGATGTTGCGGATCTTGTTGGACGCGTCCAGGGCGGCGACCTTGTACGCCTCGGCCAGCGTCGGGTAGTTGAACACCGCGTCGACCAGGTAGTCGATGGTGCCGCCGCAGCCCATCACCGCCTGCCCGATGTGGACGATCTCGGTGGCGGCGGTGCCGAACACGTGCACCCCGAGCAGTCGGCCGTCGTCGGGGGAGACGAGCAGCTTCAGCATGCCGTACGAGTCGCCCACGATCTGACCCCGAGCCAATTCGCGGTACCGGGCGATGCCCACCTCGAACGGTGTCGAGCTTTCGGTGAGCTGCGCCTCGGTCTGCCCGACGAAGCTGATCTCCGGGATCGTGTAGATGCCGATCGGTTGCAGGCCGTGCATCTCCCGGATCGGCTCGCCGCAGGCGTGCTGCGCGGCCAGCCGGCCCTGCTCCATCGAGGTGGACGCGAGCGCGGGAAAGCCGATCACGTCGCCGACGGCGTAGATGTTCTCCACCGAGGTGCGGTAGTTGGCGTCGACAGTGATCCTGCCGCGTCGGTCCGCCTCCAGCCCGGCCGCCTCCAGCGCCAGGTCGTCGGTCTGACCCTGCCGCCCGGCCGAGTACATCACCGTGTCGGCGACGATCTTCTTGCCGCTCTTGAGGATGCACAGCGCCGCCGTCTGGTGCTTCTCCACGGCGGCGACCTCCTCGCCGAAGCGGAACGCCACGGACAGGTCGCGCAGGTGGTACTTGAGTGACTCGACGACCTCGTCGTCGCAGAAATCCAACATCCGCTCGCGGCGTTCCACCACAGTCACCTTGGTGCCGAGGGCGGCGAACATCGAGGCGTACTCCATGCCGATCACGCCGGCGCCGACCACGACCATGCTGCGGGGTACGGCCTGGAGGTTGATGACCCCGTCGGAGTCCACGATCGTCCGGTCGTCGAAGTCGACGCTGTCCGGACGGGCCGGGCGGGTGCCCGCGGCGATGACAATCTTGTCGAAGGTCACCTTGGACTCGCGGCCGGAGCCGCCGTCGACCCAGATCGAGTGCGCGTCGGCGAAACGCCCGGTGCCGGTGATCATCGCGACCCGGTTGCGGGCCAGTTGGTTGCGGATGACGTCGGTCTGCCTGGTGATCACGTGCTGGGTCCGGGCGGCCAGGTCACTGACCGTGATGTCGTCCTTGACCCGGTAGCTGCTGCCGTACAGGTCCCGCTGACTCAGGCCGGTCAGGTAGAGCACTGCCTCGCGTAGCGTCTTGGAGGGCACGGTGCCGGTGTTGATGCACACCCCACCGATCATGTCGCGGCGCTCCACGATGCCGACTCGCCTGCCGAGCTTGGCGGCGGCGATCGCGGCCTTCTGACCGCTGGGCCCGGAGCCCAGCACCAACAGGTCGTAGTCATACACAGGCGTTAGCGTCGCAAGATGTCGCGGCGCGCGCCAGACCCCGGAGTCGAGCGTTATTCGTCTGCCACAGTGCAGAGGCCGCCGTTCAGCGTGATCTCCTCCGGCAGTTGCGTGCCGGAGGCGACGAGCCCCAGCGACACAGTGCCGCCGGGCGGGATCACCGCGTTGCGACCGGTGTCGCGCACCCGCAGGTAGCTGTTGTTGAGGCGGTCGACGACCTTCGCGCCCCAGATGCCACGGACCTGCTGGCTGGCCCAGAACCGCCACGTCATCGTCCAGCCGTCGATCGCCGTGGCGCCGGTGTTCTCCACGACGAGGTGCGCCACGAAGCCGTCCGGCCACTGCCGCACGTCGGACCGGACCGTGCAGCTCGGGGGCGGCGGCAGGGTGGTCACGGTGACCGGTGTGGACAGGGGGGACAGGTTTCCGATTTCGTCGCGGGCCTGCACGACGAAGGTATACGTGGTGTTCGGCGTCAGCCCGCTGATCTGGGCACTGTTCACGGGCGGGTACTGGTAGACCTCACGGACCCGGGTGAGTGTGCCGCCGGCGTCGACCCGGAACACCTCGTATCGGTCGAGCGCGACGTTCTCCACCGAGTGGGCCCACCGCAGCCACACCTGTGTGGCGGCGACGTCGTACGCCACCGGTTGGCCCGGCGCGCTCGGTGGTTGGTCGTCGCCCGGTGGCATGGTCAGCCGCAGTGTCGGGTTGGACACCGAGCTGTTGCCAGCCGCGTCCAGAGCCCACACCGAGAAGGTGTACGTGCGCGACGGCCGCAGGTTGGTGATCCGGATGCTGTTGGTGTCGGTCGAATACTGGGCGCCGGAATCCTCGAATCGCGCGCCGACCGGGTAGCGGACCACGCCCACGTCGTCGGTCGAGGCCGCCCAGGTCAGCTCGACCGAGGTGGTGTCGATGGCGACGACGGTGATCGGGCCGGGCGCGGTGGGCGGTGTGGTGTCGTCGGCGGCGTACGCCGGCGTCGCGCCGGCGGCGACCAGGGTTGCCGTCAGTGCGGACGCGACCAGCGCGGCGGCCTTCGACCGGATTCCTTGACTTCGACGTTCGCGCACGATGTATACCCCCGACTCCGGCCGCCCACCGCTTCCATCAATCCATCCCCGTCGATACTAGGTCACTGTGGTTCGGCAGGCTGCCCCGCCGGGCTCGGCCGCCGACCTCGGCGCGCGCAGACGCCCCAGGGCTGGTGGATGTGTGCCGCTCGTTGCCTTTGGAGCTGAATCGTCTACGACATCGGTGGCCACCGGTGCCGCTGATTCGTTGACGACATCAGCTCCAAAGGCAACGAACAAGGCACCAACCCGCCCGCGAGCCGCCGCCCGCGAGCCGCCGCCCACCAGAGCCCGATCTAGCCGACGAGGCGGCGTTCCCACGCCCAGGCGGCGATCTCGACCCGGTTGCGGGCCTTCAGTTTCATCTGCACGCTCGCCAGGTGGGTCTTGACAGTGCCGACGGCGATGAAGAGTTGGGTGGCGATCTCGGCGTTGGTCAGGCCCCTGGCGACGAGCTTCACGACGTCGAGTTCCCGTGGCGACAGGCCTGCGTCGTCGCGCGCCGGGGCCGGCGAGCTGAGGTGCTCCAACAGCCGAACCGTGATCGAGGGGCTGATCAGCGCGTCGCCGGACACTGCCGCGCGGACCGCCTCCACCAGCAGGGCCGGGCCGGAGTCCTTGAGCAGGAAGCCGCACGCGCCGTTGGAGAGCGCGGTGTGCACGTACTCGTCGAGGTCGAAGGTCGTCACGACGACAACCCGGATCGGGTCGGCGACGCCCGGGCCCGCGAGCAGCCGCAGTGCCTCGAGACCGTCGAGGCGGGGCATCCGGATGTCCAGCAGCACCACGTCCGGGCGCAGTCGTCGGGCCAGTTCGACGGCCTGGACGCCGTCGGCGGCCTCGCCGACCACCTCCATGTCCGACTGGGCGCCAATGATCATGCCGAAGCCGGTCCGGACCATGGCCTGGTCGTCGGCGATCAGCACCCGGATCACCGCGTCACCGCCACGCGGAGCGGGAACGCCGCGTCGAGCACCCAGCCACCGGCGACGCCGGGCCCTGCGGTGATCGTGCCGCCGAGGGCGCGTACCCGCTCGGTGAGGCCGATCAGGCCGAAGCCGTGCCCCCGGGCCGGCGCGGTGCGCGGCGACGCGCCGTCGTCGGCTACCCGGACCAGCAACCAGTCGGGGGTACGCCGCACCGCCACGTCCACGGACCGCGCGTCCGGCGCGTGCTGGCGGGTGTTGGTCAGCCCTTCCATCACCACCCGGTACGCCGACGTCGACACCTCCACCGGCAGTCCGTTCAGGTCGCCGTCGACGTGCAGTCGAGCCGGCGCGTTCGCCGCGCCGTTGAACCCGGCCAGCAGCGGCTCCAGCTCGGTCACCCCGGCCAGTGGCGCCAGCGGCGCGTCCGGCGGGGCGTCCGGGTTGCGCAGGATGCCGACCATCCGCCGCATCGACGCCATCGTCTCCGCGCCGGCCCGCTCGATCTGTTCCAGGGCGACGATCACCCGTTGCGGGTCCTGCTCGGCGACGAACCGGGCACCCTGTGCCTGGACCACGATGCCGGTGACGTGGTGGGCGATGAAGTCGTGCAGATCCCGGGCGAACTCGGCACGTTGCTCGGCCCGGACCAGCGCGATGGCCCGCTCCCGGCCGGCGGCCATGACGCGCAGGTAGAGCCCCACCCCAGCGGCGCCGGCCGCGGCGAGCACCTGGAGCAGGCCGAAGATCACCAGCAGGTTCTCGGTGCCGACGCGCAGCGGCATCGCGGCGACGGCGAGCCCGGCGGCCACCGCGGCCCACGGGGCGAGCCGCGGCGCGCCCCAGCGGCTCACCACGAAGACCACGCCGATCAGCCCTGCCGACTCGGCGAGCCCCCAAGTGCGGGCGAGCAGGATGCCGCCGCCTCCGGAGAGGAGCACCACCCCTGCGGTCACGGCCAGTGAGGCGGTGGCGAGTGCCAGCGCGGCCAGCGGCAGCCGGCGGGAGCCCAGCCGATGCACCGGCAGCCACAGCGGCACCGTCGCCACCGCCAACCCCATCGGCACCAGCAGGAGCAGAAGAGTACCGATGCCGGAGTTATCCGCCGTGCTGGCCGCGAAGTCGAAGAGGGCGAGCAGGCCGAAGGCCACCAGCCCGGCTGCTTGGGCCAGGCGTACCCACAGACGTCGAAGATCCGGCGTGCTCATGGTGACCCAGCGTAGCCAGCTGGGTGGAGGTGGCGGATCGGCCAAAAGGCAGACCCGGCACCGGCGATACCCGGCCCCGGGCCGATGCGCGCACCCGCCGGTGGCGGCGACGCTGTGCCGGTCACCACGCAGCCACTGGAGGAACGATGACAACCCACGCCCCGCCGGAGACCAGCCACGCCGCGGTCGCCGCGGTCGACCTGGTGAAGGTGTACGGCAGCGGCGACACCGCCGTCCGTGCCCTGGACGGGGTCTCGGTCGGCTTCGGCCGGGCCGAGTTCACCGCGATCATGGGCTCGTCCGGGTCCGGCAAGTCGACGCTGATGCACTGCCTCGCCGGCCTCGACACTGCCACCTCCGGTCGCGTCCTGCTCGGCGGCACGGAGCTGACCGGCCAGTCGGACCGGACGCTGACCCGGGTACGCCGGGAGCGGATCGGGTTCGTCTTCCAGTCCTTCAACCTGCTGCCGCAGCTCACCGCCGCGCAGAACATCACGCTGCCGCTGGACCTCGCCGGTCGGCAGCCCGACGCGGAACTGCTCGCGCACCTGGTGCGGGTGCTGGGCCTCGGCGACCGCTTGAACCACCGGCCCAGCGAGCTGTCCGGCGGCCAGCAGCAGCGGGTGGCGCTGGCCCGGGCGCTGGTGGCACGGCCCGAGGTGGTCTTCGCCGACGAGCCGACCGGCAACCTCGACTCCCGCTCCGGGGCGGAGGTGCTCACCATCCTGCGCGACTCGGTACGCGACCTGGGCCAGACCGTCGTCATGGTCACCCACGACCCGATCGCCGCCGCGTACGCCGACCGGGTGGTGCTGCTCGCCGACGGGCGGCTGGCCGGCGAGATCGACAAGCCGAACCAGGTGTCGGTCACCGACGCCCTGCGTGACCTGGCGGCCCGCCGATGAGGGCGACGGTGCTGCGTACCCAGACGACCGCCGCGGCCCGGCGGCCCGGCCGGCTGATCCTGACCGGCCTGGCGATCCTGGTCGCGTCGTTCGTCGTGTTCGGCACCGTGCTGGTGCAGCAGATCACCGAACGGACCGTGCGGGACAACCTCAGCGGCACCCCGGCCGTCACCGACCTGGTGATCGGCAGCGTCGACGTGCCGCCACCCGCAGTGGCCGACGTGCGGCAGATCCGGGCCGTGCCCGGGGTGGCCGAGGCGGTGGCCCGGGTCTCGACGGGGGTCTCCATCGGCGAGGGGTACCTCAACCTCCAGTCCGATCCGGGCACCGGCCCGCTGACCACGGTCCGAGTGATCGAGGGTAGCTACCCGGATCAGCCCGGCGAGATCGCGATCACGCCGCGTACCGCCGAACGGCTCGGGCTCTCGGTCGGCACCACCACCAGCGGCACCGGCGGTGAACTCACCACGCCCGCCCCGCTCACAGTGACCGGCCTGGTGGAGAGCGGCGTCGACGCCGGTTACGACGCGTACGCCCCGGACAGCGCCGTGATCGCCTGGGCGCGCCTGACGACCGTGGAGCGCGTCGACGTGCGGGTGGCCCCCGGCGCCTCGACCGACGCGGTCCGCCAACGGGTGACAGCAGCGGTCGCCGGCCAGCCGATCCGCTCCGGCGCCGAGGTGCGCGAGTCTGAGGCCCAGGCGGCGGCCCAACAGGTCGGGAGACTCTTCATCCTGGTCGGCATGTTCGTCTCCATCGCTGTCGTCGCTGCCGCGCTGGTGGTCACCTCGACCTTCCGCATCGTCTTCGCGCAGCGGATGCGGCAGCTCGCGCTGCTGCGGGCGGTCGGCGCGAATCGGGCCACCCTGGTGGGGGCCCTGACCGCCGAGGGAGCCCTGACCGGGCTGGTCGCCGGCGTCGTCGGGGTCGCCAGCGCCCTCACTCTCGGGTACGCGCTGCCGGCGATCCTGCGCGCCACCGGCCACGAGGTCTCCTCGCCGGGCCTGCCACTGGCGGAGGCGGTCACTGTGGTGATCGGTGCCGTCGTGATCACCGTGCTGGCCGTGCTGGCGCCGGCGCTGTCGGCCGCCCGGGTCTCCCCACTGGAGGCACTGCGGGCGGCGAGCGTCACCGCCGGCCGCCGCGGCATCGGCGTGCTGCGTCTGGTCTTCGGGCTGCTCCTGGCCGTCGGCACGATCCTGGCGGCGGTCGGGACGATCAGTCAGTTGCCGAAGCCGGAGCAGTCGGACTACGACCCGTCGATGCCACTGTTCCTGCTGGTCGGGTCCGGCGCGTTGGCGTTCTTCGCGCTGGTGGCCCTCGGGCCGCTGCTGGTACGCCCGGTGCTGGCAGTGGTGGGTTGGCCGCTGCGCCAGCTCGGGCCGCTCGGACGGATGTCGGTCGGCGGGATCGGCGGGACGCCGCGCCGCGCCGCTGCGGTCTCCGTCGTGGTCGCGCTCGGCGTGACCCTGATCTCCGGGGTGGTCATCGGCGGCGCGTCGCTGCAGATCCTCGCCGACCGCGAGATGGCGCTCTCGGCCCCGACCGACTTCGAGGTCACCAGCAACGGTGGGACGCTTCCGCCGGCCGTCGTGACCCGGGCCGAGGCGGCGCGCGGCGCGCTGGCGAGGGTGGTGCCGTACCGGATGGTCGGTGACGCCACGCTGCTGCGCGGCGCGGACAAGCTCGGCGACGTCGAGGCCGGTTATCCGACCAGCGACCTGAACCTGGCCGCGCTGCCGAGCACCGGCGCCCTGGACGTGGCCCAGGGCAGCCTGACCGATCGTGGCCCCGGCCGGATCGTGCTCAACAGCTGGGTCGCGCGGGACGCGGGTCTGCGGGCCGGCGACACGGTCACGCTCGCCGTCGCCACCGGCAGTGTCGACGTGCGGGTGGTCGCGGTCCTGCCCGGTGACGGGCCGCTACACGCGGGCATCCTCGCCGATCCGGCCGACCTGGACCGGCTCGGTGTGCCGGCCGCGTACAGCGGTCTGCTGGCCGATGCGGCCGGCGCCGGCGAGGACGGTCGTACCGCCGGCGTGCGGGCGCTGCGGCAGGCGATCGGTGGCAGCGACGGGGTGGGCCTCGCGGTGCTCGCCGACGAACGGGACCGCAACGACGCGTTGGTGCGCACCCTGGTCTGGATCGCTGTCGGTCTGGTCAGCCTGACCGTGCTGATCGCTGTGGTCGGCGTGGGCTCCACGACCGCGCTCTCGGTGGTGGAGCGGGTACGCGAGTCCGGGTTGCTCCGGGCGATCGGGCTGTCCCGGACCGGTCTGCGCACCATGCTCACCGTCGAGTCCGGCCTGTACGGTGTGATCGGCGCGACCATCGGCCTGGTGCTCGGCATTCCGTACGCCTGGTTGGCGGTCCAGACCCTCGGGATCGAGGCTCCGCTGACCGCGCCGCTGCTGCCGCTGGCGGGGCTCTTCGTGGTGCTGGTCGGGCTGACCGCGCTGGCCGGGGTGCTACCGGCCCGTCGGGCGTCGAGGGTCAGCCCGGTGGAGGCGCTGGGGGCCGACAACTGAGCACCGTCGTGGGGTGGCACCGCATCGTGGCGCCACCCCACGACGGCCTGGTCAGTTGGGGTTGTTGGCGTGGGTCAGCGTCTCCCAGGCGACGAAGAGGTTGTTGGTGCCGGCCGGGCGTTGTTGCAGCGTGAGGGTCTGGGTGTTGGTCATGACGTTGCCCAGCCGGGTGCTCATCGCGTTGAAGCCGACCTCGGTGATCGGCCCGAGGCCCCGGGTGAGGCTGCCGCCGCAGAGCCAGGAGGGTGGCGCCTCGCCGAGCTGGTAGCGCGAGTGGAAGCCGAGCGCCTGACGCAGCCGCTCACCGACCTGTGGGTGCAGGTCCCGTCCCTGGATCCGTGAGGTCTCCGCGACGTGCGAGATGGCGGAGATCCCGTACCCGGTGTGGACGAAGTCGCGGCAGGTCTCCTGGGCGAGGCCGGCGACGAAGGTGGACTGGCCCTGCCAGTAGCCGATGATCTCCGCGCTGGTGTCCAGGCCGCTGCCGGGCATCGTATACGGCAGCGCGCCGTCGCTGGGCAGGTAGACGAAGGCACGGGTGCGGTTGAGGAAGCGGCTGACCGCCGCGTCGTAGGCGGACCGGTCCTCCAGGAAGACCGAGATGCCGACGGCGGCCTCCATCATCGTCAGTTCCCAGTTGCCATTGCTGTTCGACCCGTTGCGCACCACCGGCAGGTAGACGTTGCGCAGCATGGTGGCGAAGCGGTTGGCGTTGGGCCAACTCGTGTACGTGTACTTGATGATCTCGGCGGCCCGGGGCCAGACCGAGGCGGCCCAGCCGGTCTGCAGTGGGGCGTTGCTGCCGGTGTGGGCGGTGATGGTGGCCGACCACGCGTCCATGATCTGGATCGACTTCTGCGCGTACCGGGCGTCACCGGTGACGTACCAGGCGAGCGCGTCGGTGTACGCGGCGATCGCGTCCTCCCGCTCGTCGGTGCAGCCGTTGTTCGGGTTGGAGTAGGAACCGCACTCGACCACCGAACGGGGCGCCGGGGTGCGCGACAGGGAGGCGTACCGGCTGCCCATCATCTGGTTGTAGGCCGCCGCCCACGGCTGCGCGCCGGCCTGTACCCGGCCACGGACGAAGTCGAGCTGGCCTCGGCTGACCAGCACGCCCGGGTGGGTGAAACCACCGGAGGGCGGCGGTGTGGTGCCGCCGCCGGTGGGCAGTGCCCAGGTCTGGTTGGCGGTGCCGGTGCAGCTCCAGATCTGCAGCGGGGTGCCGTCGGCCGAGCTGGGGCCGGTCGCGTCGAGGCACTTGCCCGAGGTCGGGTTGACCAGTTGCCCGGCGCTGGGCGACCACTGCTGTGCTCCGGTGCCGTTGCAGTCGTAGATCTGCACCCGGGCGCCGTTGGCAGTGCTGGCGGCGGCGATGTCCAGGCACCTGCCCAGCGCCCGGATCGTGCCGTCGTCGGCCACCGTCCACTGTTGCGCCGTGGAGCCGTTGCAGGCGAAGAGCTGCACCGGTGTGTTGTTGGCAGGGTTCGCGGCGGCCACGTCGACGCACTTGCCGCCGTACCCGGTGATGGCGCCCGTCGCGGCCGCCGCCGCGGGCGATGCGCCGACGATCAGGCCGGTCGGTACGGCGAGCAGGGCCGCGGCGAGCGCGGAGGTCAGTCTGATGCGGGGGCGGCGGGGCAGGAGCCCGGCCGATCGTCGCGCCATGTGGGGGTCCTTCCGGGGCGGCGAAACAACTGTAAAGTGTGTTAATCATTACAGTCATACACACCGATATCAATGTCTTCGTCGCCACGGATGCCGTTACGGGTGCATGGACGCACCCTTGAGCACCTTGTCCACCACGTTGCGCGGCGCGTGCAGCGCCAGGCCCACCAGGTCGAGCTTCTCCCGTCCGACCGCCTGCACGGCGGCGCGGTTGTCCCGGTCGTTGCCGGTGGCGAACAGCTCGGACGTGAAGATCGCCAGCCGCAGGCCACGGGCCAGGGCGCGCGAGTGCGCGCCGACCACCGTCGCCCGGTCACCGGCGAAGACCAGCACCGGCTGGCCGAACATCGGCAGGTAGCTGGTGCCGTCCGCGTCGCAATACTCCTCGCCGACCAGCTCCGGCAGCGTGCTCGCGATGCCGCTGACCAGGAAGGCCGTGACGTTCAGCCGTTGCCAGCTCGCCAGGTCGTTGCGGAGCAGTACGGCGATCTTGGTGGGAAAGCGGATCGGTTCGGTCATGCCGTCGAGCCTGCCCGCCCCGACGCCTGTCGGTCTTGTACGTTCTTAGCGTGGACACCCGCCCGGCGGGCTCGCACGTCAGCGCGTGGCGACCCGCGGTAGCCGGGATCGCCGAGGTCTTCCACGCCCACTTCGTCGACCACGCCTACCCCCGGCACATCCACGACGTGTGGACGCTGTTGATCGTCGACGACGGCGCGGTCCGCTTCGACCTGGACCGGCACCGGCACGGCGCGCTGCGCACGTCGGTCACCCTCCTGCCGCCGTACGTTCCGCACGACGGCAGCTCCGCCACACCGGACGGCTTCCGCAAGCGGGTCCTGTACCTCGACACCTCGGCGCTCGACGCCGAGCTGGTCGGCCGGGCCGTCGACGAACCGGACCTGGCCGATCCGCAGCTGCGCGACCGGATTCACCACCTGCACCAGGTGCTCGCCACACCCGGCGACGAGTTCGAGGCCGAGAGCCGGCTGGCGTTCATCCTGGACCGGCTCCGCCGTCAGCTCCGCCAGCGCTCCCCGGCAGGTGTCCTGCCTCCTGGACGCGGCCTCGCTGTGCGACTACGGGAGCTGCTCGACGCCCGGACCGTCGAGGGCGTCACGCTGGGGGAGGCGGCGGAGCTGCTGCACGCCCACCCGACCCACCTGGTCCGGACGTTCACCCAGGCGCACGGTGTGCCACCGCACTCGTACCTGACTGGCCGTCGGGTCGAGCTGGCGCGTCGCCTGCTCCTCGCCGGGCAGCGGCCCGTCGAGACCGCCGTCGCGGCCGGGTTCTTCGACCAGGCGCACCTGACCCGCCACTTCCGGCGCTACCTGGGTGTCAGCCCGGCCCGCTATCCCCGACCGAGCTGATCGCCGTCAGACGAGCTGACCGCCGATGACGGCGAGCAGGCGCAGCTTCTCGTCGCTCGGCGACCCGGGTACGGCGGTGAAGACCAACAGTGTCTGTGACTGGTCGGGATCCACCAGCGTCTGGCAGTGCAGCTCCAACGCCCCGACCTCCGGGTGCACGAAGTGCTTCGGTGGGCAGTAGCCGGCGGGCACCGGGTGCTCCCGCCACAGGTGCGCGAACTCCGGGCTCCTGGCCAGCAGGTCGTCGACGAGCGCGGCGGCCCGCGAGCCGCGCCCGTCGCGGGTGTACGCCGCATGCAGGTGCGCCACGAGCAGTCGACTCTGCGTCTGGTGGTCCTGCGCCGGGTGCAGCTGCCGTGCCGTCGGGTCGGTGAACCAGCGGTGGTGCGCGCTGCGCGCCAACCCGGTGTACCGGGTCTCGTCACCGAGCAGGGCGACGGCCGGGGCGGTCTGCGCCAGGGTCTCGCCCAGGTGGTTCACCACCTGGGCCGGGGTGTCGTGCATCCGGTCGAGGATGCGCATCATTCCCGGGTTCACGTGGTCGGCCCGCACCGCGCGGCGCGGAACGGCGTGACCGGCGAGCTGGAACAGGTGGTCGCGTTCGGCGAGGGTGAGCCGCAGGCCCCGGGCCAGGGCGGCGAGCATCTGCTCCGAGGGGTGCGGTCCGCGCTGCTGCTCCAACCGGCTGTAGTAGTCGGTGGACATCCCGCTCAACGCGGCGACTTCCTCGCGCCGTAGCCCTCCGGTACGCCGACGGGGGCCCCGGGGCAACCCGACGTCCTCGGGCTGGAGCGCCTCGCGGCGGGTGCGCAGGAAGCTGGCGAGTTGGGCGCGGTCCACGGG
Organism: Micromonospora sp. NBC_00821; assembly: GCF_036347035.1. Taxonomy (NCBI): domain Bacteria; kingdom Bacillati; phylum Actinomycetota; class Actinomycetes; order Micromonosporales; family Micromonosporaceae; genus Micromonospora; species Micromonospora sp. NBC_00821. Next base: position 4,224,367 of record NZ_CP108880.1, on the reverse strand, counting down.
TGTCTCCGATCGGTGGGTGCCGGCGGGCGGACCGGCACATGGATTGCAACAGACCATCCCTGCCCCGGTGTTCCACCCCGCGCCCCGGCCCCGCCCCGCCCTTTGATCTCGCGATCTTGCACCTTCTGTCGAGACATAAGGGTTGTAACACCCCATGTCGGCATCCGAAAGTGCAAGATCGGCGCGGGCGGGGCGGGGCGCGCGGGACGGGCGGGGCGGGCCGGGGCGAGGGGCTGGTGCGGTTAGCGCTGGATGGACTTGGTTTCCAGGAACTCCTCCAGCCCGAAGCGGCCGAACTCGCGGCCGTTGCCGGAGTGCTTGTAGCCGCCGAACGGGGCGAGCGGGTTCCAGTGGCCGGCGTTCACGTCGACCTGGCCCACGCGCAGCCGCCGGGCGATCGCCAACGCGTGCTCCGGCTCACCGAAGACGCCGCTGGTCAGGCCGTACAGCGTGCCGTTGGCGATGGCCACGGCCTCCTCCTCGTCGGCGTAGGGGATGATCGTCAGCACCGGGCCGAAGATCTCCTCCTGGGCGATCGCGGAGGCCGGGTCGACGTCGGCGAAGATCGTCGGTTGGACGTAGGCCCCGACGGTCAGCCCCTCGGGCCGCTGCGGGCCGCCGAACACGAGCCGGGCGCCGTCGGCGATGCCCCGCTCGATGTAGCCGACGACCTTCTGCCGGTGGGTCTCGGACGCCATCGGGCCGATCCGGGTGGCCTCGTCGCCCGGGTCGCCGACGGTGTACTGCTTCGCGGCCTCGACGGCCAACGCCACGACCTCGTCCTGGCGGGAGGCGGGTACCAGCATCCGCGGCCACGCGCCGCAGACCTGACCGCCGTTGCTGAACGCCATCATGAGACCCCGCTCGACAGCGGCGGGCACGTCGGCGTCGTCGAGGATGATGTTCGCGCCCTTGCCGCCCAGCTCCAGCGCGACCCGCTTGACGGTCGCCGCGGCCACCGCGGAGATCCGCTGCCCGGCCCGGGTGGAGCCGGTGAAGGAGATCATGTCGATGTCCGGGTGGGCGGAGATCGCCTCGCCGACGGTCGCGCCGGTGCCGTAGACGACGTTGAAGACACCCGCCGGTACGCCGGCCTCGGCGGCGGCCTCGGCGAGGACGCGCGCGGTCAGCGGGGCGTTCTCGGACGGCTTGAAGACCATCGTGTTGCCAGCGAGCAGGGCCGGCGCCAGCTTGGAGACGATCTGCTGGAGCGGGAAGTTCCACGGCGTGATCGCGCCGACGACACCGATCGGCTCGCGGACGATCAGCGAGTTGCCGACCTCCTCGGTCCAGGCGAAGTCGTCGGCCAGGCCGGCGACGGACTCGACCACGGCGGCCGGGAACGCGACCTGGGCGGTCCGGGACATACCGATCGGAGAGCCCATCTCGGCGGTGATCGCCTGAGCGATCTCCTCCGTGCGGGCGGCGAGGCCGGCGCCGAGGCGGCGCAGCACGTCCGCCCGGTGCTGCGGGGTGGTCGCCGACCAGGCCGGGAAGGCGGCTCGGGCGGCGGCGACGGCGCTGTCGACGTCGGCGGCGGTGCCGGCCGGGGTCTCGGCGACGACCTCGCCGGTGGCCGGGTTCACGACGGGAAGGGTGCCGGCGGAGCCGGTGACGGTCTCGCCACCGATCCAGTGGCCGGCGACGGTGTAGGTGGAAGGTGTCATGGACCGACCGTCGCACCGCCGCCGAACCCCAACCAGGTGCGGTTTATCCACGGTTCCGCGATCCCTGGCTGGGGCTCGGCCCCCTCAGAGCGCGAGGACGATCCGGCCGGCGGTGGTGCCGGCGTCCTGTCGGGCCCAGGCCTCCGCGATGGCGTCGAACGGCACTATCTCGTGGTCGACGGTGAGCCGGCCGGCCGCCGCGTGCCCGGCCACCACTGTCAGCGCGGCGGCCCGCTCGGCGGTCGACAACCCGTTGTTGGTGTAGCCGATCATCCGCAACGCGCCGCTGCGCAGCACGGCGGACTCGATGGGTGCTGTCGCGCCGGCCGCGCTACCCAGGTTGACCAATCGCCCGCCCGGGCGCAGCACCCGCAACGCCGCCGCGGCCGGGACACCGAAGACCGGATCGAGGACGAGGTCGACCGGCCCGTCGGCGGCGTGGCGCAGCCGGTCGGCCATCGACGCGACATCGTCGTCGGGGAGCAGCGGGACCGCGACGGCGGCGCCGAGTTCCTCGGCGCGGGCCCGCGCCGCGGCCGACCGGGCCACGGCGATGACCCGGCGGGCGCCACCGAGCAGGGCGAGCTGGACGGCGGCCTGACCGACCACACCCCCGGCGCCGAGCACGATGACCTGTTCGCCGGCCGCGAGGCCGCCGGCGTGGGTCAGCGCCGCGTGCGCGGCGACAGCGGAGAGGCCGAGGGCCGCGAGCAGGGTCAGCGGTACGCCGGCCGGCAGCGCCACCACGTCGACGGTGGGCACTGTGACGGTGGTCGCCATGCTGCCGTCGACACCGGAGCGCATCCCGGCCGACGTGCCGAACCAGACCGCGGTGCCGTCGGCGAGCCGACCGACCCCCTGCACACCCGGCACGTACGGGGTGCTCGGCGGTCCGAAATAGCTGGTGCCGCTGGCGCAGAGCACGTCCAGCGGGGTGATCGGCACGGCCTCGACGGTGACCGCCACCGCACCGTCGGCCGGTACGGGCACCGGCCGCTCGGCGATCGTCGGTGCGGCGCCGCAGGTGGTGAGCACAGCCGCGCGGATCACGTCGCGATGTCCGGGTAGGGCATCGAGAAGTGGGCCAGTCGCGCGCCGTAGGACTTCTGGTATTCCAGCGGCTGTGTGTTGTCCCGCTCGAAGAGGGCAATGAAGAGGGTCAGGGTGAGGAACGGGTGCGCGCCCAACTCGAAGAGCTTCACGTGGTCGTGGGTGGCCAACGCCTCGCGCTCCACGTCGTCGAAGCGCAACCAGGTGCTCGCCTCGCCGGTGTGGCAGTTCAGCACCGTGTTGGCGCACTCGGCCTCCCACCAGGCGACCAGCTCACGCGGCTCGCTGCGGTAGCGCTCGACCAGTTCCGGGTCCCGGTCGACCATGAAGAGGAACTTGTTCAGCAGATACTTGCTCATGCTGGCGCTCCGTTCGGGTACCAGGTGAAGTACGCCTCCATGGTGTGGAACAGATCGAGCGTGTCCACGTAGTCGGCCTTCACGCCGGCGCCGGCCACGCCCATCATCAGCATGAAGTCCATGAAGCCGTGGGTGGCGTTGCCCGGCGAGTGCAGGCTGTCCAGGGTGACCTCGCGCAGGCACTCGTCCAGGTCGCCGTTGGCGATCCACTCGACGGCCCGCTGGTCGAACTCCGGGTCCGGGCCGTGCGGGCCGAACTGCCGGGGGCCGCCCAGCTCCAGTGAGAGGTGGCCGGTGCCGATGACCGCCACCCGCAGGTGCGACGGCCACGACTCGACGATGTCGCGGATGCTCTGGCCGAGCTGGACGAAGCGCTTCGGCTGCGGCAGCGGCGGCGCGAAGATGTTGGTGTAGATCGGCACGATCGGCAGGTCGGCCTCGGGCCGCAGCGTGATGATCGGGCAGGTGATGCTGTGGTCGATGCGCAGCTCGTTGCTGAACGCGAGGTCGAAGCCGGCGTCGAGCCCGGCCCGCAGGATGTGCCCGGACAGGTCCTCCTGGCCCTTGAGCAGCATCCGGGGCAGCCCGAACTCGCGCTCCTCGTTGTACCAGTTGGCGTCGTAGTGGGGCGCCTTGCCGACCAGGAACTGTGGCATGTTGTCCAGCCAGAGTTGGTGGAAGTGGTCGGAGCCGACCATCACCAGCACGTCGGGCCGGGCTCGGGTCAACGTCTCCCGGAACGCCAGGATCTTGCGGGTCCACTCGTCGGCGAATGGTGGCCGATCCTCGCCGGTCGCGGTGCTGGCCCGGTAGTAGAAGGGGTGGTGGGTGGAGGCGATGACCGCGACGATGGAGGCCATTCCCGCTCCTTTCGGGGGTGGAAGAGCAGATCAGGGTTCGTAGACGGCGTTGCGGTCGACGGTGCGGTAGATGTCCATGCCGAGCGGTCGTCGTCGCTCCTCGGCGAGGTGCCCGAGCAGCCCCGCCGCGCGGGCCAGCAGGGCGAAACCGCGCAGCATCTCGACCGGGAGCCCGAGGTCGGCGAGGGCCGCCCCGCAGACTCCGGCGCCGTTGAGCGGCAGGGTGCGGCCGAGCACCTGCGGGTGGACGCGTCCGATCGCCTCGAACAGCCGCAGGTGCGGGCCGTGCAGACCCTCCTCGGTGGCGATCCTGATCAGCACGGGGGTGCGTGGGTCCTGCTCCTTGTGCACGGGGTGCCCGAGCCCGGGGACCAGTCGACGCTCCCGCTTGGCCCGGGTGACCGCGTCGAGCGCCACCGCGTCGTAGTCGGTCACGTCGCCGGCCTGGGCGAGCGTGTCGGCGAGGAAGCGTCCACAGTCCTCGGTGACACCGAGAAAGCGGGAGCCGCCGCCGAGCAGGCCGGCGGCGAGCGCGCCCTGCAACGACTCGGGCGCGGACAGGTACGTCAGCCGGGCGGCGATCGCCGTCGGGGTGAAGCCGTGGTCGGCGAGGGCCACCAGCACCGCCTCGAAGACCCGTACCTCACCCGGGGTGGGGCGGCGGCCGGCGACCAGCCAGTACGCCAGCTCGCCGAAGCCCACAGTGCCCATGAGGTCGGCGGCCAGGTCCTGCCCGAGCAGGGAGATGGTGGTCGGGTCGGAGGTGCCGATCCCGGTGGGGAAGCTCAGTTCTTCAGCCACGCGCGGATCTCCTCGCCGTGTTCGTCGAGCCCCGGCGGCGGTAGCTCGTACCGGGCCGGGGTGTCGGAGAAGGTGATGGGGTTGCGGACACCGGGCACGTCTCCGACGGTGACGACCGGGTCGAGGCCCAGCTCCTCGGCGAGCGCCACACCACCGTCGATGGTGTTGATCGGCGCGCACGGGACGCCGGCGGCGAGCAGGTCCCGGAACCACTCGTCAGTGGTCCGCTTGGCGAGGCGTTCGACAAGCAGCGGCCGCAGTTGTTCGCGGTTGGCCGTGCGGTCCTGGTTGCGGCCGAAGCGCCTGTCGTCCGGCAGGCCGGGCAGGTCGAGCACCTGGCAGAGCTTGCGGAACTGCCCGTCGTTGCCGGCGATGACGATCAGGTCGCCGTCGGCGGTGGGCAGTGGCTCGTACGGGAAGAGGCTGGGGTGCGCGTTGCCCATCCGGAACGGGACGGTGCCGCCCGCGACGTAGCCGCTGGAGTGGTTGACCAACCCGGACAGCGCCGAGCTGAGCAGGTTGACCTCGACGTGCTGGCCTCGTCCGGTCTCGCCACGGTGGTGCAGCGCGGCGAGGATGCCGATGCTGGCGTGCAGCCCGGCCATCACGTCGAAGACGGAGATGCCGGCCCGGTACGGCGATCCGTCCGGGTCGCCGGTGAGGCTCATCAGGCCCGAGATCGCCTGCACCATGAGGTCGTAGCCGGGGAAGTCCTTACCGGCGCCGGTGCCGAAGCCGCTGATGCTCGCGTACACGATCTTGTCGTTGTTCGCGGTGACGGTGTCGTAGTCGAGGCCGAACCGGGCGAGGCCACCGGGCCGGAAGTTCTCGATCAGCACGTCGGCGCGGCGGGCCAACTCCTGCGCGGCGGCCAGGTCGTCGGGTTTCCTGAGGTCCAGGGCGACCGACCGCTTGTTGCGGTTGATGCCGAGGTAGTACGTCGAGACCCCGTCGCGGGTGGGCGGCATCCAGGTGCGGGTGTCGTCGCCACCGGGGCTCTCCACTTTGATCACCTGGGCGCCCAGGTCGGCCAGGAGCATCGTCGCGTACGGCCCGGCGAGGATCCGGGAGAAGTCCGCGACGAGCAGGCCGGCCAGTGGGCCTGTCGAATGCTGCACCATGTTTCCGCCCGTTCTGCGGACACCTGTCCGCCGGGACAGCATGCGACGCCGCACGGTGCGTGTCAACGGTGTGTTCGTCGATCGGGACCACCCTCTTGACACGCTTCGTGACCGGGACCACACTTGCGCCACTCGGGCTGGCCGCACAGCGGACAACGGTCCGGATTCCCCTCGTACTCCGAAAGGAATGGGTGGCGAATGAGCGCAACCGACCGGCCGGTGGTCTTCCGTAACGGCCTGGTTCTCACCATGGACGACGCGCGCACGGTGCTGCCCGGCGCCGACGTGCTGGTCGTCGGCGGCCGGATCGCGCAGGTCGGCGTCGGCCTCACCGCACCCGACGACGCCCTGGAGATCGACGCCACCGACGGCATCCTCATGCCCGGCATGGTCGACACCCACCGGCACCTGTGGCAGACCGCGATGCGCGGGTACGGCGCCGACTGGACCCTGACCCAGTACTTCGTCTGGTACTACCTCGAGTCGGGCAAGCTGTTCCGGCCCGAGGACGTCTACGCCGGCAACCTGCTCGGCGCGATCGAGGCGATCGACGCCGGCGTCACCACCACTGTCGACTGGTCGCACGGGTTGCAGACACCCGAGCACGCCGACGCCGCCGTGGACGCCCTGGAGGCGGTCGACGGACGGTTCGTGCTCGCCTACGGCAACATCCAGCAGGGGCCGTGGGAGTGGGCCACTTCGCCGGAGTTCCGCGACTTCCACCGCCGCCGCATCGACGGTGGCAAGCTGGCCGGCTTCCAGTTGGCGTTCGACGTCACCGGTGACCCCGCCTTCCCGGAACGGGCCGCGTTCGAGGTGGCCCGTGAACTGGGCGTCGCGGTGACCACCCACGCGGGCGTGTGGGGCGCCACCAACGACGACGGCATCCGGCTGATGCACGAGAACGGGTTCATGAACCCGTCCACCGTGTACGTGCACGCGGCGACGCTCACCCAGGACTCGTACAACCGGATCGCCGCGACCGGCGGCTCGGTCTCCGTCTCGACAGAGAGTGAGCAGAGCGCCGGCCAGGGTTACCCACCCACCTGGCAGTTGCGCCACCACGACATCCCGGTGTCACTGTCGATGGACACCAGCGTGTGGTGGAGCGGCGACCTCTTCTCCGCGATGCGGAGCACGCTCGGCGCGGACCGCTCCCGGGAGCACCTGGAAGCGCACGCCAAGCAGGAGACCATCACCCACTGCCACCTGCGCGCCGAGCAGGTCGTCGAGTGGGCCACCCGAGGCGGCGCCCGTGCGCTCGGCATGGACGCCACCATCGGCGCGATCACCCCCGGCCGTCAGGCCGACGTCGTCCTGATCAAGAACGACGCCTCGCCGGCGATGTTCCCGATCCTGAACCCGCACGGTCACGTCGTCTTCCAGGCCCAGCGTGCCGACGTGCACACGGTGCTGGTGGGCGGCCGGGTCGTGAAGCGCGACGGCCGCCTCGTCGGCGTCGACCTCGCCGCCGCGCGGGCCAGGGTGGCCGCGACCATCGACCACCTGCGCGAGACGATGGGGGAGGAGGCGTGGCAGCGGGGAATGAACCCGGACGTCCCCGAGACCGCGATCCTGGAGAACCCGTACCAGTACACCGAGTGGGACGCCGGGTCGGCGCAATGGAAGCATTAAGGACATGAGTGACAACGGAAGGGGCGCCGGGCCCGACTTCATCGAGGCTCTCGCCCGTGGCCTCGACGTCCTGCGCTCCTTCCGTCCCGCCTGCCCCTCGATGACGCTCAGCGAACTCGCCGCCGCCACCGGCCTGGCCCGCCCCACCGTCCGGCGCATCCTCATCACGCTCGAATCGCTGGGCTACGTCCGCGCGGTCGGCCGCGGCCACACCCTCACCCCGCGCGTCCTGGAGCTGGGAATGGCGTACGTCAACGCGCTGAACATGTGGGACGTCGCCCGGCCGCACATGGAGAAGCTCGTGGCGCAGACCAACGAGTCGACCTCGATGGCCCAACTCGACGGCAGCGACATCGTCTACGTCGCCCGGGTGGCCGTCCCCAAGATCGTCACGCTTGGTGTCACCATCGGCACCCGCTTTCCGGCACCCGCGACGTCGATGGGCAAGGTGCTGCTCGCGGCCCTCCCGCCGGACACGCTGGCGACCGTCCTCGCCGAGCCCAGCCGCTCCGGCATCACGCCGCGCTGGCAGCCCGCGCCGGGCGACCTCGACGCCGTGCTGCGCGAGGTCCGGGCGAAGGGCTGGGCGCTCGCCGACCAGGACCTGGCACCGGGGATCAGGTCCGTTGCCACCGGCGTACGCGACGGCGACGGGCGAGTCGTCGCCGCCATCAACGTGACAGTGCACGCCGCCGAGACCTCGCTGGAGACCCTGCGCGAGGAGCACCTACCGAGGTTGCTGCGCGCGGCCGCCGACATCGGGCACGACTGGGCGCTCACCGCCGCCGTGCCGGTGGCCACGGCCTAGGGGCGTGACCTACCGATCCTGAGCTTCGCGCGTCGTCCGGGACAACACGGACACCCGAGCCGATGTCATAGTGCCGCGATGAAGGCAGACCTGCACAGTTACTTGAAGGGCGGCCGCGAGTCGCTGCTGTGGAAGCTCGACGGGCTCGGCGAATACGATATTCGGCGTCCGTTGACCCCGACCGCGACCAACTTGCTCGGTCTGGTGAAGCACGCGGCGGCCATGGAGATCCTCTACTTCGGCGTCGTGTTCGGCCGACCGTTCGAGCAGAAGCTGCCATATGTCGGCGACGAGGCGGAGACCAATGCCGACATGTGGGCGAGCGCGGATGAGACCCGCGAGGAGATCGTCGCACTGTACGGTCGCGCGATCGCCCACGCCGACACGACAATCGATGCCCTTGCCCTGGATGAGGTAGGCCACGTGCCGTGGTGGGGCGATGCAGCGGTCACGTTGCACCACGTCCTGGTCCACGTCATCGCGGAAACCCAACGGCACGCCGGCCACGCCGACATCGTGCGCGAACTCATCGACGGCGCGGCCGGGCTGCTGCCCAGAAACGACAACCTGCCCCACGTGGACGAGTCATGGTGGCTGGACCACCGCCAGCGAGTGGAGCAGGCTGCCCTCGACGCCGGCAAGCGCAGCAGCTAGGTCTCTGCCGGTCATGGCAGCCAGTTAGCCGGTCTGCCGCCTGGGTCGGTCTGCCGCGGATCGATCATGATGACTGAAAGTGTCGTACAGCTGTACTAGGTTCGGGTCGTGGTCGAAGAGTTGACGCAGGCAGAGGGCGCCATCGCGGCCTGCGCCGATACGCCCACGTGGGCCCGACCCGAGGACGAGTTGATCGCCGCACTCGACACCGCTCACCGCATCGAGCAGCGGCTCGCGGCGGTGAAACTGGCTCTGATCCGTGAGCTCGACGGCCGAGGCGTCCCCACCGCGCAGGGCGCCTCCTCCACTGCGGTCTGGCTCCGCGAACGGTTACGCCTCACCATCCCGGCCGCCCGCCGCCTCGTCGACCTCGCCGAGGTTCTGGACACCGGCAACCCTGGGGTACGCCACGCACTGGCCGATGGCCACATCGCCGTCGATCAGGCCCGGGTCATCGCCGACACGGTCGACAGCGTGCAGACCGCCGCCGGTCCCGAGGTCGCCGACAAGGCCCTCGGCGTGCTCGTCGAGTGGGCCGGGCAGTTCGATCCCACCCTCTTACGCAAACTCAGCACCCGCATCCTCGACCACGTCGCACCCGACATCGCCGACGCCGCCGCCCAAGCAGCCCTGGACGCCGAGGCCCGCCGTGCCGCCCGCGACCGCCACCTCACCCTCTCCACCCTCAGCGACGGCCGGCTGCGACTCACCGGCATCCTCGACACCGAGACCGCTGGGCTGCTCCGTGCCGCCATCGACCCGCTCAGCGCACCCTCGGGCCCTGACGACCAGCGCTCTCCCGGGCAACGCCGGCACGACGCTCTCAGCGACGTGTGCCGCCTCGCCCTGCGCACCGGCGAGTTGCCCGAGCACGGTGGTGATCCCGCCCAGATCGTCGTCACCACCAGCTACGACGGGTTGACCCGGCAACTCGGCAGCGGTGCCCTCGACACCGGCCTGCGCCTCACCCCCGAGGCCGTGCGCGGCCTCGCCTGCGACGCCGCCATCCTCCCCGCAGTCCTCAACGGAGCCGGCCAACCACTCGATCTTGGCCGACAACGTCGTCTCATCACCGGCTCCCTCCGGCGAGCCCTGGTGCTGCGGGACGGGGGCTGCGCCTTCCCGGGCTGCGACCGACCACCGCGCTGGTGCGACGCCCACCACATCAAGCACTGGGCCGACGACGGCGACACGAGCCTCGCCAACGCCGTCCTGCTCTGCGGCCACCACCACCGGCACCTGCACCACAGCGACTGGGCGGTGCGACTGGCAGGCGACGGCCACCCCGAGTTCGTGCCACCGGCCTGGCTCGACCCCGAACAGGTCCCCCGCCGCAACCACTACCACCGACGGACGTGAGCATCACCAGCACACACGATCACCCCGGTCAGCAGGCCGTTCGAGTGGCCAGCCCCGCACGCCCCACGGCCAGTGGGCCGATGGAGTGCCCAGGCCGGCACGGCCCCACGCCTGCGGGTCCGACGCGGAGGGAGGCGCGCAACCAGGGCCCGGCACGGCCCCATTCCCGCGCGTCCACCGACCCGGAGGGAGGCGCGCAACCAGGGCCCGGCACGGCGCCGCCGGTCAACGCCGGTCCGACCCCGCCAGGCGGACGGGACTCACCCCATTCCCGCGCGTCCACCGACCCGGAGGGAGGCGCGCAACCCAGGGCCCGGCACGCAGCTCCGCCGCGCGCCCGGGACGCAGCTCCGCCGCGATCTCGTACCCGACTCCCTCGTGCGTGCCGGGGGGCAGCGCGATTCTCGGTTCGACCTCGCCGCTGTGCCGTGGGTGGACGTGCCAACCCTCACGACGGTGATCGCTTGGCAGCCGCACAGCCGCACAGCCGCACAGCCGACCCCCCGGGCCGTACTGGGCGAAACACCTAGCTCGCGACTCTGCCGGCTGATTGCCACCCCGACGTCCGGCCACAGTCGCACGGCCGATCGGATACGCGGTCGGGCCGTCACGAAATCCGGCGGCGAACCGTCACAGCTGGCGGTTAGTCTTCCTCCGCGCGCCGTCGTCCTGGCACGTCGCGCCCCGCGCCCGGTTGGCGCGGCATCGCCGCCACCGCCCACCGTCGGCCGGCTCAATCGACTTCAGGAGAGTTAGTGACACAGCAATCCCTCGCGACATCGGACAAACTCGACGGCGCGGTGCTCAAGGTGGCGGGCGTCGTCGTCATTGGCGCGATCATGTCGATCCTCGACGTGACTGTGGTCAGCGTGGCGCTGCCCAAATTCCAGAGCGAGTTCGACGCGTCCTACGCCCGCGTCGCCTGGACCATGACCGCCTACACCCTCGCCCTCGCCACAGTGATCCCGCTCAGCGGGTGGGCGGCGGACCGGTTCGGCACCAAACGGCTCTACATGGTGGCGCTGGCCCTGTTCACTATCGGGTCGGGCCTCTGCGCCATGGCCGACACGATCGGCGAGCTGATCGGCTTCCGGGTCCTGCAGGGCCTCGGCGGCGGCATGCTCATGCCGCTGGGCATGACCATCATGACCCGGGCGGCCGGGCCACACCGGATCGGCCGGCTGATGGCGGTCCTCGGCATCCCGATGCTGCTGGGGCCGATCGGCGGCCCGATCCTCGGCGGCTGGCTGATCGACACCGCGAGCTGGCACTGGATCTTCCTGATCAATCTGCCGATCGGCGTGATCGCCCTGATCTACGCGCAGGTCGCGCTGCCGAAGGACGCGCCCGAGCCGTCCGAGTCGTTCGACTTCGTCGGCATGCTCATGCTCTCGCCGGGTCTCGCCCTCTTCCTCTACGGCGTGTCGTCCCTGCCGGAGGCGGGCACCTTCGCCGAGGCCAAGGTCTGGGCCCCGATGCTGGTCGGCGGCGCGCTGGTGGTGGCGTTCGTGCTCTACTCGTTCAAGCCCCGGCACCCGCTGCTCGACCTGCGGCTGTTCCGCAACCGCAGCCTGACCATCGCGTCGGTGACGATGTTCGTGTTCATCATCGCGTTCATGGGCGCCGGCCTGCTGTTCCCGAGCTACTTCCTGCAGGTGCGCGGCGAGTCGACGCTTGCGGCCGGCCTGCTGATGGCGCCGCAGGGCATCGGCGCGATGATCACCATGCCGATCGCCGGCACGCTGGCCGACCGGGTGCCGATCGGGCGTACGGTCCCGTTCGCGCTGGGGCTCATCGTCGTCGGGTTCTTCGGTTTCACCCAGGTCGACCCGCAGACCTCGTACTGGCTGCTCGGTGGGTCGCTGTTCGTGATGGGTCTGGGCATGGGCGGCACGATGATGCCGATCATGACGTCGGCGCTGCGGACGTTGTCGGCCAACGACGTGGCCCGCGGCTCGACGCTGGTCAACATCCTCCAGCAGATCGGCGGCTCGGTCGGCGCCGCCGTGATGTCGGTGATCCTCACCAACGAGCTGAACGGCTCCCGGCCGATCCCCGGCCTGGTGGACGAGAGCGGCAAGCCGGTCACCGAGGCCGGGCTGGCCATCGCCGCCCAGCAGCGGCCGGAGCTGCTCCAGCAGATGCCGGTGGACCCGTCGATCATCGAGCGTGGTCTGGACTTCGCCGCCAAGTCGTTCGCGAGCACGTTCTGGGTCGCGTTCGCCCTGGTCGTGCTCACGATCATCCCGGCGGCGTTCCTGCCGCGCCGACGTCAGCCGGCGCAGCTCGACGACCCGCAGGGCGAGCAGGTCAGGACGCCCGTCGTCATCCACTGACCGCGCCCGGCCGCGCTCGGCACCCGGTGAGGTGCCGAGCGCGGCGGGTACGGCGTCAGCGCAACGGACCGTCGCCCGGTCCGTTGGGGTCCTCGACCAGGTGGATCGCCGCTTCCTCCGCGCTGGCGGCACCCGCGTCGATCCCGGCGTCCCACGCCACCGACTCGGCCTCGTCGTCCTCGCGGACGCCGTCGTCGTAGGCGACGAGACGGCCGGCGCGTGCTTCCGCCTCGTACCCCCGGCGGGTCAGCTCGTCCTCGTCGTCGCCACCCTCGGCGTACGGGTCGACATCCGGCACCTCCTGGGCGAGGTGTTGCGCCAGGGACTCGCCCGCCCGTTCCTCGGCCGGCGTGGTGCCGAACCGGTTTGCCGCCGTCCAGTGGTCCTCGGCGATGATGCCGGTGTCGAGGGGGTCGCCGACCCGGTCGTCGTCGAGGGTGTCGGAGGCGTCCAGGACTCCGTCGTCCTCGGCCACGTTCCACTCGTCGACGGAATCCATCCGTTCGGTCTGGCTCACGGCGGTCTCCTCTTCGTCACGGTGCAGCAAAGCGCTCAGCCTATGACCGTGCAACGCGCCCGTTCGCCGAGGTCTGCCCGCTGTGACGAACGGACCTCGGACGGGCGGTGCCACTGTGGGTCACCGCTTCAGCAGTTCCGCCACGGCGTCGGTGAACTCCACCGGCTGCTCGATGTGCGCGAAGTGTCCGCTTCGCTCCAGCGTCACCAGCCGCGAGTCCGGAAGCCCCGCGTGCAACTGCTCGGCCCAGCGGGGGCCACAGATGAAGTCGTACGCCCCGACGATCACCACGACGGGCACGGTGATCTCAGCGAGGTTCTCCCGCACGTCGAAGGGCGTCGGGTCCTGCGCGCCGGCCGGCGTCGCCCAGATTCGGACGGCCGCCTGAAACGGGGCGAACTCGGTCTGTCGGCCCCAGAAGTCCGCGAAGTACACCGGCAGGGCGGCGCGCAGAGCGGCCCCCAACGAGTCGTCGTCCGTCGCGCCGCCGATCTGCGCGAAGGCACCCGGGACCGCCGCCGCCTCCGGCCGGTCCGGGTGCCGCTGCGGGTAGGCGGCGAGGCCGGCCATCGCCTCGCCCCAGAACTCGGCGCCGGTGACGGGCGAGGTGTCGTACAGGGCGAGGCCGGAGATCCGGTCCGGGTGGGCCAGCGCGTAGCGCTGGACGACGAAGCCGCCGTGCGAGTGCCCGAGGAGGTACACCCGGGGTTCGCCGAGGTGTTCGACGACGGCGTGCAGGAACCGGACATAGGTGTCGAGACGGTAATCGTCGGGGTTGTCGAGCTGCCCCGACGCGCCAGTGCCCACCGGCTCGACGTAGACCATCGTGAAGTGCGTCTCAAGGCTGGGCGTCCGCAGGTAGGCCCACTCGATGCCCGGCCCGCCGGAGTGCGCCACGCAGACCGGGCCGGTGCCGGCGACGTGGTAGACCTGCCGAACGCCATCCACTGTGAACGTGTGGGCACCCGGTGCGAGGGCGCTGACGTCGTGGCTGATGAAACCCATGAACTATCTCCCGATCCGAGACCCGCGCGGCGTCGGCCGACACGGCAACTGGTGCATGACGCGGACCAGATGCGCGGGTCGAGGGAAAAGTTCGCTCGTCGGAGAAGTTTTTTCAGACCAGCGCGGGGACGGGGTGGAAGAGGGTGAGTTGGCGCACCCGGCCCTCGCGCAGCACCTGCAACCACAGCGCCGCGGGTGGGCAGTGCTCCGGGTCGTCGGGTGGGCTGATCAGGTCGGTCTCCCAGATCAACACGTCGCCGCTGGCCACCACGTTGCGCAGCCGCTGACGTACCCCGGCCGTCAGGTCGCGGTCCATGCCGTTGATGGCCAGATCACGGCCACCGCGCGGGCCGCCCGGCACGATCATCTCGGCGTCCGGCCACCAGCTCTCGCGGACCACCCGCTCGAAGTCGCCGCCCATCGCCGTGGTGATCATGTCGCGGCCTTCTCGCCACCGCGAGTCGTTCGAGGCGGCGACGTCAGTGTGCGCGGCGTCCGCCGCCGTCCGCAGGCCGCCGGCGAGCGCCCGACGGGCGTGGCTGAGGCGGCTGCGGACGGTGCCGACCGGCACGCCACACACGGCCGCGATCTGCTCGTACGAGGACGCGTCGCTGAAGTAGCGCAGCAGGGTGACGAGCCGGTCAGGTTCGGACAGCTGCCCGATGGAGTGCCACACCCAGTCGCGCATCGCGGCTCGGTCCAGTGCCTCCTCCGGGGTGGGTGTGTCGGCGGGGCGGGTGAACCACTCGGGTTCGGCGACCGGGACGGCTCTGGGCCCGCGCAACGCCATCCGGCTGTTGTTGCGGACGATGGCCCGCAACCAGGGGCCGACGGCGCTCGGGTCGCGCACCTCGCCGATGCGACGTAGGGCGACGAGCATCGTGTCCTGCACCGCGTCCTCGGCGTCCGGCCCGTAACCGAGGACGCCCAGCGCGACAGCCCGCATCCCCGCCTCGTGCCGGGCCAGCAGCGCGCCCAGCGCGGCAGCGTCTCCCGCCTGCGCGAGCACTACCAGCTCCCCGTCGCTCTGCGTCACGCGTACGTCCTCTCGCAAGTCCCGGAGCGTCCCATCTGTACGGCTTTGGGCGGCTATTTCGGTGTCCATCGCCCCTACCAGCCTACGACGTGTGAACGTCTCGGTTCTGAGCCAATGCTGCGGGAGGGGCGAGGGTCACCGCCCCGAGGCCGACGACGGTTGCCGGAAAGTGACACACGCCGGTCGTAGCCTGGGCGGCATGAGGACCTGCCGTGTCGAAGCCCTTCGATGGTGCGTGGTCGGCGTCCGCGCGTTCTTCACGGGTCTGCGATGACCGAGCTGAGCTGGGCGCAGGTGTCCGCCCGACGACTACAGCGACACCGGCTGTGCCCACCGGCGGCGGGCGCGGCACCGGACGCCGGTGGGGTCGCCGACGTGGTGTCGGCGATCTGCGGCGCGCACGCCCAGATCGCGTCGGCCGCCGAGTTGTCCATCGGGCTGCGGGTGCCGGGCACGACCCGCGCCCTGGTACGCCGCGCACTGTGGACCGACCGCACCCTGGTCAAGACCCGTGGGCCACGCGGAACCGTGCACCTGCTCGCCGCGGCGGACCTGCCGATGTGGGTCGGCGCGCTGACCGCGTTGCCGGCCCCGTCCTGGGAGCGGAGCGTGGTCCTGCTGACGCCCCGGCAGACCGAGCAGGTCATCGCGGCCATCGCCGACGCGGTCGCCGAGGCCGACCTGACCACCGCCGAGCTGACCGAGGAGGTCGTCGCCCGTACCGGCCCGTGGGCGGGTGACCTGGTCATGGAGGCGTTCCAGGACAAGTGGCCCCGGTGGATCGCCGCGATGACCGCCGCCACCCGGGCCGGAGCGGTCTGCTTCGGCCCGAATCGCGGTCGGGCCAGCACGTACACCAGCCCGACCCGGTGGCTGCCCGACTTCGCGCCGATGCCCGGTCCCGCCGCCCTGGCTGCCCTCGTCCGCGGCTACCTGCACGCGTACGGGCCGGCCACCCCGGCACAGTTCGCCCGGTGGCTGGCGGTGGCGCCGGGGTGGGCGACGTTGCTGTTCGACTCGCTGGACC
Source organism: Micromonospora sp. NBC_00821 (assembly GCF_036347035.1). NCBI lineage: Bacteria > Bacillati > Actinomycetota > Actinomycetes > Micromonosporales > Micromonosporaceae > Micromonospora > Micromonospora sp. NBC_00821. Next base: position 4,208,132 of record NZ_CP108880.1, on the reverse strand, counting down.
TGACCGAGGTGACGGTGGAAGGCACCCGGGCCTGGGTGGCCGCCGACGACAGCGAATTCCCCGACGACCGGCCGTCCGGGTTGCGGCTCCTTCCGTACTTCGACGCGTACGCGGTCGGCTGCCACCCCCGCGAACGGCTCTTCCCCGGTGCCGCCGCCGAGCGGGCGCTCGCCGGTGGCCAGGCCGGCAACTATCCGGTGCTGCTGGTCGACGGGGTGGTCGCCGGCGTGTGGCATCAACGCCGCTCCGGCCGCGCGATCCGGGTCACCGTCGAGCCGCTGCGGACGCTCGGCGCAGCCCAGCAGCGGGCGTTGGCGGAGGAGGTCGAGCGGATCGGCGAGATCCTGGACGGCAGGGCGTCGCTGACCATCGGCACTGTCAGCGTCGGTCCGCACGCCTGAGGCCACGCCGGCCCACCGCCTGGGCCACGATGAGAGCGTGCACCCCGAACCGGTCGACCACGCGCCCCGGCAGGCGTTTCCCTGGGCGCTCCTACGCCAGCGCTGGGAGGACCTCACCTTCCTGCACTGGGCCGTCGCCCCGGAGGTGGTCGCGCCGTTGCTGCCCGCCGGCACTCGTCCGGACACACTGCAGGGGGTCAGCTACGTGGGGCTGATCGGCTTCCGGATGGTCGGGCTGGGCTTCGGCCGAGGCCCGGGGGTGCCGTACTTCGGCACCTTCTGGGAAACCAACGTCCGGCTCTACTCCGTCGATGACGCCGGTCGGCGAGCTGTCGTGTTCCGGTCGCTCGACGCGTCCCGTCTGCTGCCGGTGCTGGTGGCGCGGGCGACGCTGCGCCTGCCGTACCTGTGGTCGTCGATGCGGTTGGATCGCGACGGTGACCGTCGCACCTACCGCTGCCGGCGGCGCTGGCCGGGGCCCGCGGGCGCGACGAGCCGGATGGTGGTGCGGGCGGGGGAGCGGATCGTCGAGCCGACCCCGCTGGAACACTTCGTCACCGCCCGCTGGGGGCTGCACACCCGGGCGTACGGGCGCACGCTGCACCTGCCGAACTGGCATCCGAGCTGGCCGCTGCACCGGGCCGAGGTGCTGCACCTGGATGACGAGTTGGTAGCCGCCGCTGGGCTGCCGGCACCGGTCGGGCCACCGGTCAGCGTGCTCTACTCGCCGGGTGTCGCGGTCAGGTTCGGCCCGCCGGTGGCGGCCCGGTCACGTGGTGCCGGGCCGCCGGAACCTCAGTAGCGGTCACGTGGTGCCGGGCCGCCGGAACCTCAGTAGCGGCCACCCTCGGGTGCGGGCAGCGCGTCCAGGTCGGCCATGTCCTCGGCGCTGAGCCGCACGTCAGCGGCCGAGCAGTTGTCCACCAGGTACTTCGGGGTCTTGGTGCCGGGGATCGGGATGACCTGGTCACCCTGGGCGACCACCCACGCGAGGGCGACCTGCGCGGGGCTGAAGCCGGCCCGGTCGGCGATCTCCCGGACCCGGGCGACGATGGCGAGGTTGGCGCGCAGCGCGTCCTGCTGGAAGCGCGGCAGGCCACGCCGGAAGTCGTCGGCGGGCAGGTCGTCGAACGAGGTGAACCGGCCGGCGAGGAAACCGCGCCCGAGCGGGGAGAACGGCAGGAAGGCGATGCCCTGCTCGCCGCAGTACGGCAACACCTCGGTCAACGGGTCACGCGTCCACAGTGACAACTCGGACTGCACCGACGCCACCGGGTGCACCGCCTGGGCCCGCGCGATCTGCGCGACGGTCACCTCGGACAACCCGAGCTGCCGGGCCTTACCGGCCGCGACGACCTCGGCCATCGCGCCCCAGGACTCCTCGATGGGCACCTCCGGATCGACCCGGTGGAGCTGGTAGAGGTCGACGTGGTCGGTGCCGAGCCGGCGCAGGCTCTCGTCGATCGCCGAACGGATGTGCTCCGGGCGGCCGTTGTTGCCGATCTTCGGTGAGTTGCCGGGGCCACCGGTGGGGGAGGTGGCCACCAGGCCGACCTTCGTGGCCAGTACGGCCCGCTCCCGGTGCCCGCCGGACAGTGCCCGCCCGACCAGCTCCTCGTTGGTGTACGGCCCGTACACGTCCGACGTGTCGATCAGCGTCGCGCCCAGGTCCAGCGCCTGTCGGATGACGGAGATCGACGTGTCGTCGTCGCGAGGGCCGGTGATGTCGTAGCCGTGGCTCATGCCCATGCAGCCGAGGCCGATGACGCCGACCTCGGGTCCGGTGCTGCCCAACGTGGTGGTTCGCATGCGCCCCACGCTACGACCGGACGGGCGGACCCGCACTCGCCGTGGCGGGCACAGCTTCTACCCAGGTACGTGACGACTCTCACCGGAAGTGGACTCGGGAGTCCGGTACGGTGGGCGCTAAGCGGACCTGCGAGTCCGGATATGACCGACGGCGACCCACGAGGAGCCCCCATGAACCCGGTACGGATCAGCGACGCCCTGCGCGCTGTGGTCTTCGAGCCGACACGCGACCTGACCGACGCGCTCGACGAGTTCTACGCCCCCGACTACACCCACCGCAGCGACGGCGAGACCCTCGACCGGGCCGGATTCGTCGCGATGGTGACCCGGGTACGCGCTCAGATCGCCAGCGGCACCGTGTTGGTCCTCGACGAGCTGCGCGACGGTCTCCGCTACGCCGAACGACACGTCTACGAGATCACCCTGGCCGACGGGTCGACCGCCAGACGGGAGATCGCCGTCTTCGGGACGTACGCCGAGGACGGCCGCTTCCGCCACCTCAGCGAGACGGGTTTCGACCTGTCCGCCTGAACCGTCTCGACGACCAACGCAGGAGAGAGAGCCATGCCCCGCCTTGCCGACCCCGACCCGAACGCGATTCCGGCCGACGTCCGCGACGTCCTGTCCGCCCTGCCGCCCGACCCGATGGTCAAGATGCTGACCCACTCGATCGGCACTGTGAACCTCTTCATCCAGCTCGCGAGGGCGCAGTTCACCTCGTTGGAGCTGCCCGCCCGCTCGCGGGAACTGGTCATCCTCACCGTGGCCGAGTACACCGGGTGCGAGTTCGTGGCAGCCCAGCATGGCCCGATGTCGGCGGCGGCCGGCGTCGACGAGCGCACCCGCGAGATGATCAGCAGCCGGGACATCGACGACCCACACCTCTCCGGTCATGACCGCACGCTCATCCGGTTCGCCGCCGAGGTGGTGCGGTCACCGCGCGTTCCCGATGACCTCTTCGACCAGGTGCGGCACATCCTCAGCGAGCGCGAGATAGTCGAGGTGCTCCAGGTGATCGGCTACTACTGGTCGTTCGGCCGGGTGGCCACGGTGCTCGACGTCGAACTCACCACCGTGTACGGCGACGAGCCGCTGCTGACCGACGAGACCGAGCGGGCAGACTGAGGCCATGACCCCACCGACGCCGAGCGACAGGGATGCTCCCCATCGGCGTCTGGACGCCCGTCGCAACCAGGAGCGGGTCCTCGCCGCCGCCCGGGAGCTCTTCAGCGAGCAGGGTCTGCAGGTGACGGTGCCGCAGGTGGCGGAGCGGGCCGGGGTGGGCCGCGCCACTGTGTACCGCAGCTACCCCAGCAAGGAAGACCTGATCGTCGCGGTCGTCCAGCGGCAGTTTCAGGAGCTGGAGCAGCGCACCCGCGCGGCGCTCGACGGCGTCGACGCGTACCGGGAGTGGTGTTCCTTCGTGCCCGACCTGTTCGGACGCCTCGCGCGCGACCGGGTCCTCGCCGACGCGTTCTTCGAGGGCAGGCTGGTGCCCGCGGCGCGCATCCTGGATCTGATCGGGCAACTGGTGGCGGCGGCCCGAACATCCGGCAAGGTCCGCCCGGACGCCGGGGAGCTGGACATCCGGGTAATCCTGTGCGGCGCGGTCCGGCAGCTCATCGTGCTCGACGAGCGTGACCCGGCGGTGTGGCGCCGGTACGCCGACCTCGTGCTCAACGCGCTGCGCCAGTGACGGCCAGGGCTGACACTGGGAGAAAGCTCGGCCGACGTGTCGAGGACTGTCGCGCCGGCTTCGACAATGGGTTGCGGGCCAGACAGTGGGCCTCGCCGACGAGCCGGCACGGCACGGACCGAGGAGTGGATCGATGACGAAGGTGACGACCTGGGCGACGATGTCGTTGGACGGCTACATCGCGGACGCGTCCCACGGTGGCTTCGAGTACCTCTTCCAGTGGTACGAGAACGGCGACGTCGAGACGCCGACGGCCGACCCCGAATTGACCTTCCGGACCTCCGCCACGAGCGCCCGGCATCTGCGGGCTCTCACCGAGCGGACCGGCGCGCTCGTCGTCGGCCGGAGGCTCTTCGACATCACCAGCGGGTGGGGTGGCCGGCATCCGTTGGACGTGCCCGTCGTGGTGGTCACGCACAGCGTGCCGGAGGGCTGGGCGCCCGAGAACGACTCCTTCGTCTTCGTCACCGGCGGCATCGAGAGCGCCGTCGCCCGGGCGACGGCGCTCGCCGGCGACAAGGAGGTCAGTGTCAACGGCGGCACCATCGCCGCCCAGGTCGTCGAGGCCGGCCTGCTCGACGAGGTGCACATCGACCTCGTCCCGGTCCTGCTCGGGGCCGGCATCCCGCTCTTCGCCAACCTGAAGATCGCGCCACTTCAGCTGTCCGGTCCGTTCAGCGTCGTGGAGGACGACGGCGTCACCCACCTGGCCTACCGGGTACGCCCAGTCGCCTGAGTGCCGCGGGGACCGCTGCCCCGCCTTGCCCCCATTGGCATTGATCGATATTGTGCGCGCAGGCGCCGCCCCGCCTCAGACCACCACCGTCGATCCGAAGCGGGTTCCGCATGCGCACACTGAGACTTGTCACGACCCTGGCCGTCGCCAGCCTGCTCGCCGGTGCGGTGGCAGCGGTCGCCGCCACACCGGCCAGCGCGGCGACCGCCGTGTTCTCCGTGACGAACAACTGGGGCAACGGCTACCAGGGGCAGGTCACCGTCACCAACGACACCTCCGCACCGATCACCAGCTGGCGGGTCGAGTTCGACCTGCCGTCCTCCTCGACCGTCAGCCAGTCGTGGAACGCGCAACAGACGACCTCGGGCAGCCACTACACCTTCGCCAACGTGTCCTGGAACGGCACCCTCGCCGCCGGCGCCTCCACCTCGTTCGGCTTCCTCGTCACCGGCACCGGCACCCCGGTGAACTGCACTGTGAACGGCGCGTCCTGCGCCGGCGGTCCGCCCCCGACCACCCCGCCGCCCACGACCCCGCCCCCGACCACGCCGCCGCCGACCACCGGCACGCCGGTCGAGCGGCACGGGCAACTGCGGGTCTGCGGCACCACCATGTGCGACAAGTCCGGGGCGCGGGTGCAGCTGCGGGGCATCAGCAGCATGTGGCTCAACTGGGAGACCGCCCCGTACGCCGAGAACCTCTCCGCGTTGACCTGGATGCGCGACAACTGGAACCTCCAGGTGATCCGCGCGGCCATGGGCGTGGAGCCGGCCGGGGCGTACCTGAGTGACCCGTCCAAGGCGCGCGCCCAGGTGGAGACCATCATCAACAACGCGGTCACCGCCGGGGTCTACGTGATCGTCGACTGGCACGCGCACGAGGCGCAGAACAACCAGTCGCAGGCGGTGGCGTTCTTCGGTGACCTGGCCCGCCGGTACGGCCACCTGCCCAACGTCATCTGGGAGCCCTACAACGAGCCGCTCCAGGTCAGTTGGACCAACGTCATCAAGCCGTACCACCAGGCCGTGGTGTCCGCGATCCGCGCCGCCGATCCGGACAACATCGTCGTGCTCGGCACCCCGACCTGGTCACAGGACGTGGACGTCGCCGCGGCCAGCCCGGTCAGCGGCACCAACCTGATGTACACCCTGCACTTCTACTCCTGCACGCACGGGGCGTCGCTGCGCGCCAAGGGTGACGCGGCGATCCGCGCGGGTCTGGCGCTGTTCGTGACGGAGTGGGGCGCCAGCAACGCCGATGGCGGCCTCGACGGCCGGGCCTGCCTGCCGGAGGCGCAGTCCTGGGTCGACTGGATGAAGGCGAACGGTATCTCCTGGACGGCCTGGAAGCTCGACGTCGGCACCGACACCACAAACCTGCTCAGCCCGGGGGCGCCGGTGACCGGTGGGTGGACCAACTACCTGCACGGCCACGCGCCGTTCGTGGTGGCGAACATGAGGTGAGCCCGGCCGCTCCTTGACCGGGATTGATCGAATCGAGGCTGCTGGTGTCGGGGTGTCCAGGCCGGCGGGACACCCCGACATCACCGGCAGCCATCACTACCGCGCCACGGCCACCGTCGGAGGGTCACTGTGTGAAGGCCCGCCGGTACGCGGTAGGGGTGGTGGCGAAGGCCCGCTGGAAATGCGCACGGAGGTTGGTCGCCGTGCCCAGGCCGGTACGCCGTGCGACCTCGTCGATGGTGATCCCGCCATTCTCGAGCAGGGTGCAGGCGGCGCGCAGCCGTTGCTGGATCAGCCACGCTCGTGGGCTCATCCGGAATCGACTCTGGAAAGTGCGGTGCAGCGTGCGGCTGGACATCACACCCTGCCGGGCAAGGTCCGCGACGGTGATCGGGCGGTGCAGGTTGCCGCTCGCCCACGTGATGACCCCGGCCAACTCGTCGCCCTCACCCGGAACGCCGACCGGGATGAACTGGGCCTGACCGCCGGCGCGGTGCAGCGGTGTGACCATGTGGCGGGCCCGTTGGAGGGCGGCAGCCTGCCCGTGGTCGCGTCCGACGAGGTAGAGGCACATGTCCAGACCGGCGGCGAGCCCGGCGCTGGTGATCACCTCGCCTTCGTCGACGTACAGCGCGTTCGCGTCCACGAACACCAGTGGATGCTCGTGAGCGAGCGCGTCGGCGTGCGCCCAGTGGGTCGTCGCGCGGCGACCGTCGAGCAGACCGGCCTGGGCCAGCGCGAAGGCGCCGGTGCAGATCGACGCGATGCGGACGCCACGACGGTGTGCCTGCCGCAGCGCCTCGAGAGCACGCGGCGGCGCCGGGCCACGGCGGAATCCGGGCACGATCACCGTGTCGGCATCGTCGAGCGCGTCGAGCGTCGCGGCGACCGTCAGCTCCAGGCCTGCGGTGGTGGTGGTGACCGAACCACCGTCCAGTGCGCACACCGTCATCGCGTACCGGCCGTGGCCCTCGTGGCCGAACACCTGCGTCGCGATGGTCAGATCGAAGGCGACAACAGTGGGTAGGGCGAGGACGGCGACTCGATGCGTGGCGGGTTTCTTACGCATGATGGCAAGGATGCCACTCGCCGCCGCCTGGTCGGCAGGAGATTCTGGGCCGTGTGCGCATCGAGATCGTGGTGTTCGACGGCTTCGACGAACTGGACGTCTTCGGGCCGTTCGAGGTGTTGTCGATGGCCGGCTTCGACGTGGCGCTGGTCGCCGTCGAACGGTCGGGGCTGGTCACCAGCATGCGTGGTGTCCAATTACAGGTGCCCGAGGTGCTGGGTCAGGCCGACGGCGTGATCGTCCCAGGTGGCGGATGGCTGAACCGGGCCTCCGAGGGTGCCTGGGCCCAGGCGCAGCGCGCTGTGCTGCCGGCGAAGCTGGCCGCACTGGCGCCATCGGCGCGGTGGACGGCGTCGGTGTGCACCGGTGCGCTGCTACTCGCCGCCGCCGGCCTGCTGACCGGCCGGCGGGCGACCACCAACCGCAACGCGTACGACGAGTTGCGCGCCCACGACGTCACAGTCCTCGACGAGCGGGTGGTCGACGACGGTGACCGGGTCACCGCTGGCGCGCTCTCGTCCGGGCTCGATCTGGGGCTGTGGCTCACGGAACGGGAACTCGGCGCCACCACCGCCGACCGGGTCGCCGCGTCCATCGAGTACCGGGCTCCGCGTCGCTGAGCAGCACGGACAGAACGGGCGCGTCACCTTAACGCGCCGGAAACACCCCCGGTACCAACCCTGGGAACGCTCGTCGGACAGCCAGACCACCGACACGCGAACCGGGGTGACCATGGCCGACAACACCACGAACGCGCCGACGTACGACGAGCCGGTGGGCCGGTCCGGCAACGGCCGGACGCTGCCCACCCCCCGTACGAACCCGCTCCTGTCGCTGGACGACGGCGACCCGGCGGACCTGGCCACGATCGGGGTGGAGGAGGAGTTCCACGTCGTCGACCTGCACACCCGGGAGTTGGTGCCCCGCGCCGGGGAGTTGCTCGACCGGTTGCCGGCGGCCTCGTTCACCGCCGAGTTGCACCGCAGCGTCGTGGAGACCAACACCGAGGTCTGCCGCACCCTGGACGAGATCCGCGCCGAGCTGACCCGGCTGCGTCAGGCGGCCGTCCAGGTCGCCGACCGGGCCGGTCTGGGCATCGTGGCGGCCGGTACGGTGCCGCTGCGCGCCGACGGCGACCCCAGCGTCACCCCCACCTCCCGCTACCGGCGGATGCTCGACGAGTACCAGATGCTCGCCCGGGAGCAGTTGATCTGCGGCGCGCAGGTGCACGTCGGCGTCTCCGACCGGGACCTGGCGGTGGCGGTCACCCGTCGTGTTCAGCCGTGGCTGCCGGTGCTGCTCGCCCTCTCCACCAGTTCGCCGTACTGGATGGGCCAGGACAGCGGTTACGCCAGCGTCCGGTCCCTGGTCTGGCAACGCTGGCCCACCGCCGGAGACCCGGGCGAGGTGACCAGCGCCGCGGACCACGAGGCGCTGGTCGCCGAGTTGATCTCCTCCGAGACCATCACCGACCCCGCCATGATCTACTTCGACGTCCGACCGTCGGCGCACGTGCCCACAGTGGAGCTGCGGATCACCGACGCCAACGCCGACGTGGAGACCATCGTCCTGCTCACCGGCCTGTTCCGGGCGCTCGTCCGGCGGGAGGTCGCCGCCCTGCGCGCCGGGGTGGAGCGCACCGCCGTACGACCACCGGTGCTGCGCGCCGCCGTGTGGCGGGCCGCCCGCTCCGGGTTGGAAGGTGACCTGCTCGACCTGCCCCGGTCGGCCCGACCGGTGCCGGCCGCCCAGGCGGTCCGCCGCCTGGTGACCGACCTGCGCCCACAACTGCGGGCGACCGGGGACTGGGAGCAGGTCAGCGAGCTGACCCGGTACGCGCTGGAACGGGGCAGCTCCGCCGCCCGGCAGCGGCGGGCGTACGAGCGACGGGGCCGGTTGGCCGACGTGGTCGACCTGCTGCTCGACGAGACCCGGGGCCGGGTCCGCGGTCCGCTGCCGGGTGCGCCGACACCGCCAGTGCTGCCCACGTACGCCGACGCCGGCGACGAGGTCTTCGGACCGGCCGGACCGCAACCGGCGTACGCCCCGATGCTCGCGGCCCTGCGCCAACTCGGCGCCGGGGCCCTGCGTCAACGCGAACACGACCGGGACGAGGAGCAGCGGGCCCGCGGCGTGACGTTCAGCGTGGCCGGCGAGGCGAGCACCCGGCTCTTCCCGGTCGACCTGGTGCCCCGGGTGGTGCCCGCCGCCGACTGGCGGACCCTGCGTACCGGCCTGGTGCAACGCGCCCGCGCCCTCGACGCGTTCCTGCGCGACGTCTACGCCGACCGGGCCGTGGTGGCCGACGGCGTGGTGCCGGCGTGGGTGGTGGAGTCCTCACCCGGGCTGCGCCCGACCGGGGCGCTGATGGGCCGGCGGGGCACCCGCGCCCAGGTGTCCGGCACCGACCTCGTCCGGGACCCGGACGGCGGCTGGTACGTGCTGGAGGACAACCTGCGGGTGCCCTCCGGGATCGGCTACGCGGTGCAGAACCGTCGGCTGACCCAGGCGGTGTTGCCGGAGCTGCCGGTGCCGGAGGATCTGCTGCCCGCCGACGAGACGCCGGCGATGCTGTACCGGGCGCTGGTCGCCGCGGCGCCCGCCGCGGCCGACGACCCCGCCGTGGTGGTGCTCAGCAGCGGCCCCGGTGACCCGGCGTGGTTCGAGCATCGGCTGCTCGCCGACGAGATGGGTGTGCCGTTGACCGAGACCAGCGACCTGCTGGTGGAGGAGGGCCGGGTTCGGCTGGTCCGCGAGGGCTGCCGCCGCGAGGTCGACGTGATCTACCTGCGGATGGACGAGGAGGCGCTGCTGCACGCGCCCGGGGCGGACGGCGTGCCGCTGGGGTGGCCGCTGCTCGCCGCCGTGCACGCCGGGCGGCTCACGCTGGCCAACGCGCTGGGCAACGGTGTCGGTGACGACAAGGCGCTGTACGCGTACGTGCCGCGGCTGATCGAGTACTACCTCGGCGAGAAGCCGCTGCTCGGGGACGTGCCGACGTACCTGTGTGGGCTGCCCGAGCAGCGGGCCGAGGTGCTGGGTCGGCTCGACGAGCTGGTGCTCAAGCCGGTCGACGGGTACGGCGGTGACCGGGTGGTGATCGGCCCCCGCGCTGAGGCGGAGGAGTTGGACGCCGTCCGGGAGCAGATCCTCGCGGCCCCGCACCGGTGGATCGCCCAGGAGATGATCGCGCTGACCACCCACCCGGTCTTCGACGGCACGGCGCTGGCTCCCCGCCATGTCGACCTGCGGGCGTTCGTGTTCCTCGGTGACACCGCCGAGGTCGCGCCGGTGGCGCTGACCCGGGTGGCGCCGGCCGGCAGCATGATCGTCAACTCGTCGCGCGGCGGCGGGTCGAAGGACACCTGGCTGCTCGGTGGAGCCGACGAACCGTCGGCGTAACCGACGCTTGACCCACCCGTCATCGGGACGCAACCCGGTCCACCAAGCCTGGACCGGTCAGCGGCCCTCAGCGGATCCAGCCGATGGAAGGTGTGTGCCATGTGCGGTATCGGAGGCGAGTTCCGCCTCGACGGGGCGCCACCGGACCTGGCCGCCGTCGAACGGATGCTTCCCGTCCTGGCCTCCCGCGGCCCGGACGGCGAGGGTCGGTGGCACCGGGGGCCGGTGGCCCTGGTGCACCGCCGGCTGCGCATCATCGACCTGTCCGAGGCGGGCGCCCAGCCGATGGTCGACACCGAGCTGGGTCTGGCAATGGTCTTCAACGGCTGCATCTACAACTACCGGGAGCTGCGCGACGAGCTGACCGCCGCCGGCTACTCCTTCCGGTCCACCTCGGACACCGAGGTGATCCTCAAGGCGTACCACCGGTGGGGGACGGCCTGCGTCGAGCGGTTCTACGGGATGTTCGCCTTCGCCCTGGTCGAGCTGGCCACGCACACCCTGGTGCTGGCCCGGGACCGGCTCGGCATCAAACCGCTTTACCTGGCCGAGGGGCCGGGCCGGGTGCGTTTCGCCTCGACCCTGCCGGCGTTGCTCGCCGCCGGTGACGTGGACACCGACCTCGACCCGGTGGCGCTGCACCACTACATGAGCTTCCACTCGGTGGTGCCACCGCCGCGCACGATCCTCGCCGGGGTCCGCAAGCTGCCGCCGGCCACCGTGCGGGTCGTCACCGCGGACGGCCGGAGCGCCGACACCACCTATTGGCGGCCGGAGTTCAACCGGGCCGCCGCCCCCGCCATGTCCGCCGACGAGTGGCAGGAACGGCTCATGGCGGCGTTGCGCACCGCCGTACGACGGAGGATGGTCGCCGACGTGCCGGTCGGCGTACTGCTCTCCGGCGGTCTCGACTCCAGCCTGATCGTTGCCCTGTTGGCCGAGCAGGGCCAGACCGACCTGGCCACCTTCAGCATCGGTTTCGAGGCGGCGGCGGGGGAGAGCGGCGACGAGTTCCACTACTCCGACCTGGTCGCCCGCCACTTCGACACCGACCACCAGCAGATCCGCATCGGCGCGAAGCGGTTCGTCCCCGCCGTGCACCAGGCCATCGCGGCGATGAGCGAGCCAATGGTCAGCCACGACTGCGTCGCGTTCCACCTGCTCTCCGAGGAGGTCTCGCAGCGCATCACAGTGGTGCAGTCCGGGCAGGGCGCCGACGAGATCCTCGCCGGCTACGACTGGTACCCGCCGATGGCCAACGTGGCCCGCGCGGACGCCGTCGAGGCGTACGCCCGGGTGTTCTTCGACCGTCGCCACGACGCGCTCGGCGGGCACCTGGCGCCCGAGTGGATGCTCGACCACGACGCCAGCCTGGAGTTCGTCGCCGCGCACTTCGGCGCACCCGGCGCGGACACCGCGCTGGACGCGGCGCTGCGCCTGGACAGCCTGGTGATGCTTGTCGACGACCCGGTCAAGCGGGTCGACAACATGACGATGGCCTGGGGTTTGGAGGCCCGCGTGCCGTTCCTCGACCACGAGGTGGTCGAGCTGGCCGCCGCCTGCCCACCCGGCATGAAGCTGGCGCAGGGCGGCAAGGGGGTGCTGAAGGCCGCGAGCCGGGGCATCGTCCCGGACGAGGTGATCGACCGGCCGAAGGGCTACTTCCCGGTGCCCGCCATCCGGCACCTCTCCGGCCCACTGCTCGACGACGTGCGGGACGCGCTGACCGCTCAGGCGGCGCGCGAGCGGGGCCTGTTCCGCAAGGACTACCTGGAGGAGTTGCTGGACGCGCCGAACGCCCGGCGGACCACGCTGGGCTCCAACGCGCTCTGGCAGCTGGGGCTGCTGGAGCTCTGGTTGCAGCGGATCGGGGTTTAGATGAGCGTACGGATTGAGCCGCCGCGCACCACCCGGCGGCCCCGACCCGCGAGCCACCGGCCGGTGTCGCCGCCGGTGCCGATCAGTGAGGACTTCGCCCCCGCGCCGTCCCCCGACGGCCGCCGGGTGGCGTTCCTCTCCGACCGTGCTGGCACGCCCGGCGTCTGGGTCTGTCAGGTCGACGCGGATGCGCCCGTCGCGCTGCCCGTCGGTGACGAGCCGGTCCTCGCGCTGAGCTGGTCCCCGGACGGCCAGTGGTTGGCCTGTGTCGTCGCCCCCGGTGGCGCGCCCCGCACGGAGCTGTGGGTGCTGCGCCCGGACGGCACGCGACGCCACCAGGTCGCCGGGTTCGGCCGCCGCAGCGCCGCGCTGGCCGGCTGGCTGCCTCACGGCGCGGTGCTGGCGGTCACCGAGACCGACGAGCACGGGCAGGCCCTGCTGGTCGACGCGGCCACCGGGCACCGGCGGGTGCTCGCCCAGGGCGACCTGCTCACCCTCCTGGACGTGGCCCCGGACGCCGGCACCGCGCTGCTGCGCCGCGGCCCTCGTAACGCCCGCTGGCTGGAGGTGCTCGACGTGGCCACCGGCGTGCGACGGCGGCTCTTCCCGGACACCGGGCGGGGCAGCACCGACCAGGGTTGGTTCGGCCCGGACGGCACGAGCGTGCTGGCCCGCACCGACGCGTTCTCCGAACTCGCCGCGCTGGTACGGGTCGACCTGGCCCGACCGGAGCGGCCGCCGACCCGGCTGGCCGGACGACCGGACGCCGAGTTGGAAGACGTCACGCCCAGCGCGGACGGGCAGCGCGGCGCGTTGCTGTGGAACACCTACGGCGGGCGCAGCGAGCTGACCCTGCTCGACTTCGCCAGCGGTGTGCAGCGGGCCGTCGCCGCCCCCGGCGAGGTGCTCGGCGACGTCGTCTTCGCCGCCGACGGCGGTCTGCTCTGCCTCACCGCGCAGGGGCCGGTGCAACCACGGGAGGTGTGGCTGGTCGACCCGTCGACCGGGGCGCCGCGCCCGCTGCGACCGGACACCGGCCCGCGTACGGACGATGCCGGTGTCGCGCCGCAGCTGGTCGACCTCCGGGCCCGCGACGGGCTTCCGCTCTCCGGCTGGCTCTACCGCCCGGCCGGGCCGGGCCCCTGGCCGACGGCGATCAGCCTGCACGGTGGCCCGGAGGCGCAGGAACGTCCCGGCTACAACCCGCTGTTCCAGGCCCTGGTGGCGCAGGGCATCGCGGTCTTCGCGCCCAACGTCCGGGGGTCGTCCGGGTTCGGCCGCTCGTTCGTCGCCGCCGACAACCTCGCCGGCCGCTACGGCGCGATCGCCGACGTGGCGGCCTGCGCCGACTACCTCGTCGACACCGGCGTGGCCCGGCCCGGCCAGCTCGGCGTTCTGGGCCGCTCCTACGGCGGTTACCTGGTCCTCGCGGTGCTGGTGAACTTTCCCGGTCTGTTCGCCGCCGGGGTCGCCGAGTGCGGCATCTCCGACTTCCGGACCTTCTTCGCCGGCACCGAGCCGTGGATCGCCGCCGCCGCCGTGAGCAAGTACGGCGACCCCCAGCGGGACGCCGACCTGCTGCGCGACCTCTCCCCGCTGACCCACATCGACCGGCTGGACGTGCCGCTGCTGCTGATCCACGGCGCCAACGACACCAACGTGCCGGCGGGCGAGTCGGCGCAGGTCGCCCAGGCCCTCGCCGACCGCGGTGTGCCGCACGGGCACCTGGTGCTCGCCGGGGAGGGGCACGACTTCCTTTCGCGGACCAACGCCGAGGCGGCCCGTACGGCCACCACCGGCTGGCTGACCCGGCACCTCGCCGCGACCGCGACCGTCGTCGGCTGAGGCGTTATCCTGCGCCGGTGGAGGTCGCGGCGCAGGGCGAGCGGTTGGCCGCGGAACTGGGTCGCTGGCTGGCCGAGGTGACCTTCGTCGACCTGGACACCGACGAGGTCACCGCGCGGGTGATCGACTCGGTGGTGCGGTGGGCCGAGGCCCAGGGCTGGCGGGTCTACCGGCGCGCGCCCAGCGTGCTGCCGTTGCCACCGCCGCTGGAGCAGCGGCACTCGGTGCTCGATGTGGCGTGTGCCCGTCCGGACGGTCCGCCCGTCGTGGTGGAGGTCGACCACACCGACCGGGCCCGTACGGTGCAGAAGTTGCGCGCGGAGGCGGACGCCGGCCGGATCCCGATCTGGGTGCGGTGGGGCGTCGGGCGTTTCACAGCGCCGCCACCGCCGGTGCGGATGGTGACCGTCGAGGTGACCCGACGGGCCGGTCCGGCCGGGCGCGGACGGCTGCACAGCCGCGGCGGCGACCGCCCCGCCCCAGCCCACTCGACCGGCGCCGGCACGGTGACCCCGCAGGCGCTGCCGATCCCGTTGACCGACCCGGCGCAGGGCCCGACCGACGACGCGGGTAAGAGCATCGAAAGCGAATCGTAAGGGGCCTCCGGCAGAGTTCTGGGTGTCACCGGAGAACACGACAAACACCCAGGAGATCCCGATGCGCAAGCTCGTCAACTCGACCTACATCACCCTCGACGGCGTCATCGACAACCCGATGTGGACCATGCCGTACTTCGACGAGGAGGCCGCCAGCTTGGCCGGTGCGCAGACCGAGGCGGCCGACGCGATGCTGATGGGCCGGGCCACCTACGACGGCTTTTCCTCCGTCTGGCCGAACATGGATGAGAGCGACCCGACCACTGGCGCCGCGTACTTCAACAACGTCAAGAAGTACGTCGCCTCGACCACCCTGACCAACCCCACCTGGAACAACACGGAGGTGCTCCAGGGCGATCTGGTCGAGGCGGTCACCGCGCTCAAGGCCCAGCCCGGCAAGAACATCATCCAGTACGGCTTCGGCTCGGTCACCACCCAGCTGATCCGGGCGGGCCTGGTGGACGAGGTCCGGTTCTGGATCCACCCGGTGCTGGAGGGCGGCCCCAGCCTCACCGTGCCGCTGACCGACGTCAAGGCGTCGTTCGACCTGGTCGACACCCGGGTGCACAAGAGCGGCGTGATCGTGGCCTCGTACCAGCCGAAGGTGGCCTCCTGAGCACCGGTCAGAGCTGGGCCCGGGCCTCGCCCGGGCTCAGCCGCGCGCCCTCGGCGAGCAGCGCCTCGAAGCGTTCCGGCCCGAGTTCGGCCCGCAGTCGTGTGGTCACCCGGTCGGTGTCGTCGCGTTCGGCCGGCGCGGCGGGGGACTGCGTGGCGAGCCGGGCGGCGGCCGCGGCGCCGAGCAGCCGGGCGGCGACCTCGGGGGAGCGCACCGCCGCCGCCATCCCCTCCAGGGGGCCGACCGCGTCGCGCATCGTCGCCATCACCTCGGCGACCTCGAACGCCTCGATGTGCAGGGCCAACGCGGCGTCCGGGTCGCCGCCCTGCTCGACGGCGTAGCCCAGCTCCACCAGCACCATCGGCAGGTAGAGCGCGGGTTGGCTCTCTCCCCGACCCAGGTCGGCGAGGTGGCTGAGGTGGGTGACGGCCAGATCGAGCTTGCCGTCGCGGCGGGCGGCCAGCCCGAGGCTCATCTCCGCGAAGATCAGTGCGCCGGGCGAGCCCTGCTCCACCGCCAGGTCGTAGGCGCGTTCGGCCAGTTCCCGACCCTGAGCGTAGTCGCGGGTCTGCACGGCGAGCCAGGCCAGCCAGGACAGCTCGGCGCAGACCTGCGGCCACAGCGCCAACTCCTCGGCCCAGCGCAGCCCCTCCCGGTGCAGCGCGAAGGCGCGCTCATGCTCGCCGCGCATGTCGGCCAGCCCACCCACCCACTCGGTCGCCCGGAGCCGACCCCACCGGTCGCCGAGGTCGGCGAAGAGCGCGGCGCTGCGGGTCGCGGTGCGCTCCAGGGTGGCCTGGTCGCCGTTGGCGTGGGCGATGTGGGCCACCGAGGTGAGCACAGCGGCCTCGGTCCACGGGTCGGCGGCGGTGGGCAGCAGCTCCGACGCCAGGGCCAGGTCGCCGTGCTCGATCACCGCGTTGGCCGCGAACCAGGCGGCGTGACCGCTCGGGTCGGCGGCCACGGCGGCGCGTACGTCGTCCGGCGCGATCACCTCACCCTGCGACAGGGCGAAGCCGACCCGCCAGGGTGCCGCGCGGGCCTCCTGCTCCGGGTCGCCGGGCACGGCCAGTGCCCGCCGTGCCTCGGTGAGCCGGCCGCGCAGGAACCAGTACCAGCTCAGCGCGACCGCCAGGCGCAGCCCGCCACCGTGCGTCAGCGCCGAGCGCAGGTTCGCCAGCTCGGTGTCGAGCAGCGCCAGCCACCGCTGCTGGTCGGCCCCGCGCAGCCCGGGGTCGGCGCGTTCGGCCAGCTCGGTGTAGTAGGTGGCGTGGCGCCCGCGTACCTCGTCGGCGTCGGTGAGGCGTTCCAGGCAGAACGCGGCCACCGATTCGAGCAGCCGGTAGCGGGGGGCCGCGCCGGAGTCGTCGAGCACCACCAGCGACCGGTCCACCAGCCGGGCGAGGGCGTCCAGGTCGGTTCGGCAGACCTGTTCGGCGGCCTCCGGGGTGCAGCCGTCCGGGAACACCGCCAGTTGGGCGAGCACCAGACGGTCGGACTCGTCCAGGAGGTCCCAGCTCCAGCCGATCACAGCGGTGAGCGTCCGCTGCCGTGGTGGCACGTCCCGCTGCGCGGTGGTGAGCAGCCGGAACCTGTCGTCGAGCCGGTCCACCACCCCGCGTACGCCCAGCGCGCGGACCCGGGTCGCGGCCAGCTCCAACGCCAGCGGCAGACCGTCGAGGCGGCGGCACAGCTGGGCCACCGCCGTAGCGGTCTGCCCGTCGAGGCGGAAACCGCGCTGCTGCGCGGCGGCGCGGGCGACGAACAGCCGGGCCGCCGCCGAGCGCCGGACCGCGTCCAGGTCACCGTCGTCCGGCACCGGCAGCGGGGGTACCTCCCAGAGCAGCTCACCAGTCAGCCCGAGTGGCTCTCTGCTGGTGGCCAGCACGCTCACCCCGGACACGTCGCGCAGTAGCCGGGCGACCAGCTCGGCGACCGGTTCGATGACGTGTTCGCAGTTGTCCAGCACGAGCAGCACCTGCCGGTGCCGCAGGGCTGTGACCACCCGGTCGGCGGGGGACTGGGTCGTTCCCGCGGCCTCGTGGGCGCCCAGAGCGCCGAGCACCTGTTCGGCGACGCTGGCGTCACCGGCCGGGAGCGGGGCCAGCTCGACCAGTCGGACACCGTCCGGGTAGGACGTCGCGCGGGCCGTCTCGGTGGCCAGCCGGGTCTTGCCGACGCCGCCCGGCCCGAGCAGCGTGACCAGCCGCTGCCGGGGCAGGAGCGTCAGCAGCTCGGCCAGCGCCTCGTCCCGCCCGATCAACTCGTCGAGCGGGGCCGGCAGATCGTTCCGGATGACCGCCGCCCTCGGCGGGGCGTCCAGGCCGGCGTCCTGTTCGAGGATCCTGCGGTGCAGGGCGACCAGCTCCGGGCCGGGGTCGAGGCCCAGCTCCTCGGCGAGCCGGGCCCGCAGCTCGGCGTAGCTCTCCAACGCCTCGGACTGGCGGCAGGCCGCGTACAACGCGCGCAGCTGCACCGCCCGCAGGCCTTCACGTAGCGGGTGTCTGGCGACCAACTCGGCCAGGTCCGCGGCCACCAGGTCATGCTCACCCCGGGCCAGCCGGGCCTGCGCCAACCGCTCCTGAACGACGAGGCGCTGCTCGGCGAGGCGGGACGCCTCGGCCCGCACGAACTCGGCGTCGGCCATGTCGGCGTACGCTTCGCCGCGCCACAACGCGAGGGCCTCGGTCAGCCGTTCGACATCGGCGCAGCGGGCCAGCTCGTCGAAGCGGCCGACGTCGACCGCGTCGACCCGCAGCAGGTAGCCGGGTGGCCGGGACTCGACCAGCTCACGGGCGCCGGGCTCGGCGTCGTTGAGCGCCTTGCGCAGTTGCGACACCCGCACCTGAAGGGCTCCGGCCGGATTGGCGGGGGCGTCGTCACCCCACAGGTCGTCGATGAGGCGGTCCGCCGAGACCACCTGGTTGCGGTTGGCCAACAGATCGGCCAGCAACGCCCGCACCTTGGTGCCGGGCACCACCACCGGCTCGCCGGTGTCCGTGGTCACGGCGAGCGGCCCGAGCACCCCGAACTGCACGGCGGTCATCCTAACCGCGCGGCGCTGACCCGGAGCGCGTCCGCCGGACGCCGCCGCGGTGTGGTTCAGCCGGCCGAGCGCAGCAGCGGCTCGGGCTCGGCGTCGCCGAGCAGCGCGCGGGCCTGCCGGGCCAGCAGGTGGTGCTGGGCCGCGCGGGCCAGCTGTTCGCCCATCTGGGCGTGCCTCACCGCCTCCTGGTGTCGGTCGGCCGCCCGGTACGCGGCCGCCAGGCCGAGGTGCGCGTTGACCTCGGCTCGGCGGTAACCGATCTCCCGGCCCAGCCGCAACGCCTGGTGCAGCAGCTTGAGCGCCGGTGCCGGGCCGTGCAGGCCAAGCGCGGCGGTGCCGAGGGTGGCCAGGGCCTCCGCCTCGACCCGGCGTCGACCGATCGCGCGGGCGATGCTCAGACACTCCTGGGCGAGGCCCTGCGCCTTGACGTGGTAGCCCAGGTCGACGTACGCGGCGGCGAGCTGGTCAAGATCGGTCGCGAGGCCGTAGCGGTCGCCCACCTGTCGACGCAGCACCACGGCATGGGTGAGGTGCAGCACCGCCAGGCTGGGCCAGCCGAGCGCGCGCACACCGACGGCGAGGTTGTGCAGGACGTTGGCGATGTCGTTGCGCGGCTGCTCGGTGACGTCGAGGGACGTGTAACCCTCCAGCGCCGCCTGCTGGGCCTGGACCGCGTCGTGCACCTGGCCCAGTTCCAACCGGACGACGCCGAGGTTGCCCAGGCAGCTCCACTCGGCGTGCCGGTTGCCCACCTCGCGGTAGAGCCGCAGTGCCTGTGCGTAGCACTCGCCCACCTCGGTCAGCTGGCCCTCCTCCCGGTGCACGATGCCCAGGTTGTTGAGGATGGACGCCTGCCCGGCACTGTTGCCCAGACGCAGTTGGATGGTCAGAGCCGCCCGGAACCGCCGCCGCGCGTCGGCATAGTTGGCCCGGCTGGCGCTCAGTGTCGCCAGACTCGACTGCATCGCGGCCACCCCCGGGTCATCGCCCTCACGTTGGGCCTGAGTCAGGCCCAACTCGACGACCTCGCGCCATTCGCCGTGCGCCCCGGTCTCCTGGAGGTAGCCGCGCATCCGGTCGGCGAGGTGCCAGGCGATCTCACGTGGGCCGTGCTGCGCCACGTGCCGGATCGCGCTGAGCAGATTGGCGTACTCGGCGTGGAACCAGCTCGGCGTCTCGGGCTGCGCGGCCACCGCCGTACGCCGGACCGAGCCGGCGGGTCGGGGCAGGAACGCCATCCGGGGGTAGTTGCGCCGTGCCAGCGCGTCGGCGATGGCCAGGTACCCGTGGAACAGTCGACCCAGGGCTTCGGCGCGCTGATGGACGGTGTCCTCGTGCTGGGACTGCTCCGCCGCGTACAGGCGGATGAGGTCGTGGGTCACGAACCGACCGCCCCGGGCGGGGCGGACCAGGTGACTGCTGGTCAGGGTGCGCAGCATGGCGTCCGCAGTGGACCAGTCGACGTCCGCCAGCGCCGCGAGGTCCTCGGTGGTGAAGCAGTCGGTGGGGGTCGACCCGAGCAGTCGCAGCGCGCGCCGTTCGGCGCCGCCGAGCCGTTGATAGGACGGTGTGATCGCGGCGCGCAGCGCCACTCGGGGGTCGCCGGGCACGGAGAGGCCACCGAGCCGGTCTCCGTCCCGCAGTCGCCGCACGTACGCGCGGGCGTCCTCCGGGCCGGTGGTGGCCAGGTTGGCCGCCGCGATCCGCAACGCCAGCGGGAGGTTTCCGCAGAGCGCGGCGAGGTCGTGGACGACGTCCGGTGCCACACTGAACCCGTGATCCCGGAACACCGCGACGAGCAGGTCGGCCGCGGCGTCCGGGCTGAGCGGGTCCAGACCGACGGCCCGCCCACCGTGCAGCGCCACAAGGGCGCCGAGCGTGCTGCGGCTGGTCACGATCACCGCGCAGCCGCCGGCGCCGGGCAGCAGCGGCTCGACCTGCTCCGCCGATGCGGCATCGTCCAGGACGATGAGGACGTGGCGACCGGCGAGCGCCGCCCGAAACGCGGCTGCCCGGGCGTCGGCGGTGGCGGGTTGGGCCGCCGGGGGAACGCCCGAGTAGGTGAGCAGCTCGGACAGGACGTCGAACGGGCGAGCCTGATTCCTGTGCTGACCGCGCAGTCGCGCGTACCACTGGCCGTCGGGAAACTCGTCGGCGAGCTGGTGACCCAGGTGGACGGCGAGAGCGGTCTTGCCGATGCCCGGAGCGCCCGACACGGACACCAGCGGCAGACGTCCCTCGCTGGCGGCGGTGACGATCGAGCGTCGGATGGCCTCGACTGTCGCGACACGACCGTGCAGTACGCCGATGTCGGCCGGGAGCAACGACATCGGAGGCGCCGCGGGGGTGGCCGTGGCCGCCGCCGGAGGTGGTCGCCAGCTCAGCGCGGGGTCGGCGCGGAGCATGCCGTCGCGCAGCTCCCGCACCGCCGGCCCCGGGTCGACGCCCAACTCCTCGGCGAGGATCGTGGCGAGGCGATGGAAGGCATCGAGGGCTTCGGCCTGCCGCCCATCGCGATACAGCGCGAGCATCAGCTGCGCCCACAGCCCCTCGCGCAGCGGGCTGCGTCGGGTCGCCCGCCGCAGCCCGGCGACGATCTCGGTATGCCGGCCGAGGGTCAGCTCGGTGTCGAAGTAGACCTCGCTGGCGCGCGCCCACCGCTCGGTCAGCGCCGGCACGTCCTCGCGGTGCAGCACCTCGGAGTCGACGTCCGCCAACGGGTCGCCGCGCCACAGCGCCAGGGCCTCCCGGAGCAGGTCGGCCCGGCGTTGTGGATCGGCGGTGCGACTCGTCGCCACGAGCGCGTCGAAGCGGGAGAGGTCGAGGGCGGCCGGCGGCAGCTCCAGGAGGTAGCCGCTGGCGTGCGTCGCGATCAGCTCGCCGGGAGGGCCCTCGATGGTCAGGGTGCTGCGCAGCCGCCGAACCAGCGAGTGCAGCGCGGCTCGCGCGTGGATGGGTGCCCCCGTGCCCCAGACCCGATCGACGAGCGCGGGGACGCTCACCGTCTCACCCCGGTTGAGCAGCAGCGTGGCCAGCAGTGCCCGCTGCCGGTTGGCCGGGACGGGGATGGTGCGGCCGTGCCGGGAGACGCGCAGCGCGCCGAGCACGGCGAAATCCCACTCCACGAAAGCCCCCAGCGTCGGCCGACCAGACGCCTCGCGACGTCGACCGGCAGCGACGGTAACACGACGGTCCGACACTGCGGTGTGGACGTTGACGCACGGTGACGGCCTAGCCGCAGGGTGCGTGACAGTGCGGTGACAGCGCTTCGACGACGCCCGCTGCGACAGTTCCCTCGGCGACGAGGAGGAGCAGGTGACGCAGATGGAGTTCCGCATTCTGGGGCCGATCGAGGCCGTCCGGGCCGGTCAGTCGGTGCGGCTGGCCGGTCCGCAGCAGCGCTCGGTGCTGGCCGCGCTGCTGCTGGCACATGGCCGGATGGTGTCGGTGGGCCGGCTGGTACGCCTGCTCTGGGCCGAGCAGCCGCCGACGACCGCGCGTACCCAACTGCGTAAGCGGGTCTCCGAGCTGCGCGGGGCGCTCGGCGCCGATCGCATCCGCTCCTGGCGCGACGGTTACGCGGTTCGGTTGGAAGCGGGCGAGCTGGACCTGGACCGGTTCCTCGACGAGGTGCGGCGGGCCGCAGTGCTGCGCGACGCGGGCCGGCCGGCGGAGGCGTCAGCCGCGTTGAGCACGGCTCTCGAATGGTGGCGCGGGCCGGCGTTGGCCGACGGCACCGAGGAGCTGACCGATTCGGAGGCGCCGCGACTGGAGGAGGCACGGCTCGCCGCGATCGAACAGCGGGTGGCCGTGCGGTTGGACCTGGGCCACCACCCGCAGGTGGTTGGCGAGCTGGTCGCGTTGGTCCGGCGGCATCCGTTCCGGGAGCGGCTGCGGGGGCAGCTGATGCTCGCCCTGCACCGCAGCGGACGTACCGCCGATGGCCTGGGTGTCTACCGGGACTGGCGAGCGGAGTTGTCGGCGCAGCTCGCCATCGAGCCGGGGCGGGAGCTGCGCGACCTGCACCGGACGCTGCTCGGTGGGGATGTCTGCCGCTGAGCATGGTGGTGCCGGGCGGGGGCGCTGCGGCCCCCGCCCGGGTCGGCGTCACGAGCAGGCGAAGCCCCAGTAGTGCGAGCTGATCTGGTTGTCGGCGGGGGTGCCGTCGTCGAACGCCTGGTAGCCGAGGGTGAAATCGGCCCAGTAGTCGCCGCGCGACAGGCACATGCTGCCACCGGTGAGGAACGCCCCGGTGCGCATCCGTACCGCGTCGTAGTCGTGGTAGACACCGTTGTTCCAGACCGACGTGGCGATGTTGTCGAAGCTGTAGTCGCCGCCGCAGTCCCACTGGCCGGTCGTGGCGGCGCCGCCCGGGTTGACCCAGTTGCTCGCGTTGCCCGCCCAGGCGCACCAGCGGCCACCCCAGTAGGCGTGCTCGTAGGCGTAGAAGTAGCCGTCGGCCGCTGCCGCGGTCCGCGCCCCGTCCTGTGGGGTTCTCCGGGGCAGGTCGACCCGCTCGGCCCGGCCGTCGCGATCGGTCGGCGCGGCCTGGCTGGCCGATCCGAGCGCGCCCGGTTGCGCGGGGGATGCGGCCGCCGGTGCGCCGGCCAGCAGCGTGGCGAGCATTGCGCCTCCCGCCAGGACCAGGTGGATACGTCTCATCTCATCCTCCTTCTCGCCGGGCGACCATCGCCTCGGCGTTCATTGGTGCTCGGCGGCGACCACGGCCCGGGCCGTGGGGAGCGCCCCGTGCTCCAGCCGGTTCTTCGCCGCCACGTCCTGGTGGTACGCCGCCGTCAGCTCGTCGCCGTGGCGGGCGTCCAGCGCCCGTGTCGTCGCGGCGAGGCCGTTCTGGGCGCACCGCGCCTCGGCGACCGCCGCGGCGATCTCGTCCGCCCGCCCCCGGGTGCCGACGCTCTCCCGTAACCGCTCGGGGGTGTCGGCGGTGTGGCCCTGCTGCCGCAGGCACTGCGCCCACGGTCGGAGCGCGGCCGTCCACGACGGATCGGCGAGGACCCGCCGCTGCCGCAGGTACGTCAGGTCGGTGACCACCTTGCTCGACCGGTACCACTCGGCCAGGTCGCCGTAGAGCCGGCGCTGCGCCTCGGATGTGCATCCCTCGGCGCTGCGCCGCATCACCCCGCCGGAGGGGAGCCGCGCCTCCAGCCCTTCCGGGCGGGCGCCGTTGAGCGCGGCCAGGAACGCCTCCCGGCGCTCGGGGGACAGGCCGCTGACGTAGCGCTGGTTGGGGTCGGTGCGCCGGCGGGCGTCGACCGCCTTCACCAGGTCCGAGCCGAAACCGTGTTTCCGCGCCCACGCGATGTCGTCGACGACGTACGGGAAGGAGAGCAGCTCGTCTGCCGGTGGCGACGTGCCCAGCCACAACTGGAATCCCGCGCGGACCATGCAGTCCCGGGTGAGCAGTGACTCGGCGCGCACCAGAAGCCGCCGATCCTCGGCCGTGACGGGCCCGGACGGGCCCGGATCGGACGACGGCGCGACCGTCAGCGCCGGTGCGGCCGAGGTGGAGCCAGACCGGGCACCGGCGATCGACGACGCGGCCAGCGGCAGTGCCAGGGCGAGGGTGACGATGACGACGGTCGCCCGCCGTCCGGGCCGGAACGCTCCGGGTGTTCCGCGTACTCGCATGAGCCGAGCAGACCAGCGCGGTGTTCCCTTTTCGTACCGTCGCCGTACCGTGAGCGCCTGGCCCGCCGACATTCGCGGTGCGGCGCTCGTGGCGTGCGGCCGCATTTACGGGTAGAAACATCTCAACCCCTTCCGGCCCGGCCCTACCTCCGGCGGCAAGGGTCAGAGAGCGCTCTCACCGCCCCCAGCTGCGCCGGAAGTACGCCCGGCCAGCGGAGAGGACGAACCACATGACAACCCCGTCCCGAGACGTGCGCCGGAGATCCGGTCGCACCCTCCTGCTCGCAGTGGTGTTGACCACCGCCACCACGATGACCAGCACGGGGGCCAGCGCCGGCCGCCCGACGCACGGCGCACCCGACTTCGGCCCGAACGTGACGATCTTCGACCCGTCCATGCCGGTCGGCGAGATCCAGCAGACCCTCGACGCGGCGCACGCCCGGCAGGTCGACAACGAGATGGGCACCGAGCGGCACGCCTACCTGTTCAAGCCCGGCACGTACGGCACGGCCGCGCAGCCGTTGCAGGCCAAGGTCGGCTACTACACCGAGGTGTCCGGCCTGGGCGCCTCGCCCACCGACGTCACAGTCAACGGCAAGCTGGAGGTTTACAACCGCTGTCTGGCCGACGGCGGCACCGGCAACTGCCTCGCACTGGTCAACTTCTGGCGCACCCTGTCCAACCTGTCGCTCACCATCAACGCGGCCGGCCAGGACGACTGCCGGTCGTCGGCGAACTTCTGGGCGGTCTCCCAGGCAGTGTCGATGCGCCGACTGAACATCGGCGGCGGCGGTCTGTCGCTGATGGACTACTGCACCGCCGGCCCGCAGTACGCCAGCGGAGGGTTCATCGCCGACTCACGGCTGCCGGCCACTACCAACGGGTCGCAGCAACAGTGGCTGACCCGCAACAGCGAGGTCGGTGGCTGGTCCAACGCCGTGTGGAACCAGGTGTTCGCGGGGGTCGAGGGCGCGCCGGACGACGCCGCGTTCCCCGACCCGCCGTACACCACTCTGGAGACCACCCCGCTCAGCCGGGAGAAGCCCTACCTCTTCGTCGACGGCAAGGGTCGCTACCAGGTGCGGGTGCCCGCCGCGCAGCGCGACAGCCGGGGCGTCTCCTGGGGTGACGGCATCACGCCGGGGCGCACCATCGGGATCGGCGACTTCTTCGTCGCCAAGCCGTCGGACTCGGTGCGCGTCATCAACAGCCAGTTGGCGCGAGGCAAGCACCTGCTGCTCACGCCCGGCACGTACGACATCGCGCGCAGCATCGAGATCCGGCGCCCGAACACAGTGGTGCTGGGGATCGGGCACGCCACGCTGACCGCCGTGAACGGCGCGATCCCGCTGGACGTGGCCGGTGTTCCCGGGGTGATCGTCGCGGGTGTCACGATCGACGCGGGCCTCGTCGAGTCGCCGGTCCTGCTGCGGGTCGGACGTGAGCACGGCCGCGACGCGAGCAGCCCGCACAACCCGACCACCCTCTCCGACGTGTACTTCCGGGTCGGCGGCCCGCACATCGGGCGGACGAACACCGCGCTGGAGGTCAACAGTGACAACGTGCTCATCGACCACACCTGGGTGTGGCGCGGTGATCACGGCGTCGAGGGCTTCACCGAGGGCGTCAACGGTGACACCGACCGCTGGCGTACCAACACCGGTCGCTACGGGGCCGTCATCAACGGCGACCACGTGACCGCCACCGGCCTCTTCGTCGAACACTTCCAGCGCTACAACACGGTCTGGAACGGCGAGCACGGCACCACGATCCTCTACCAGAACGAGCTGCCGTACGACCCGCCGACGCAGGCCGACTGGATGAACGGCGCGGTCGAGGGCTGGGCCGGGTACAAGGTCGGTGACCGGGTGCGTCACCACACCCTGTACGGGGGTGGGGTGTACGTGTTCAACCAGAACAACCCGTCGATCCACACCGAGAACGGCTTCGAGGTGCCGAACCGGCCGGGGGTGCGGCTGCATCACATCATGACCGTCAACCTCAGCGCCGGCACGATCGACCATGTGGTCAACGGCGTCGGGGACGCGGCCGACATGACCAGGGTCGGCGCTCCGGTCTACCTGACGCAGTACCCGACCCCGTAGCGGGGATCGGGCGTACCGACGGGGCCGGAGCCGGCGATGGCTCCGGCCCCGTCGTCCGTGGTGGGGGCGTCCGCAGAGGAAGAATTCGCGTCGACGGTCTTGAATTCCTATCGAGTCGGTAGGAAAATACGTGAATGCCGGTCGGTCCGCTCCTCACCTCGCGTCGGGTCGTCGACCTGATGCGAACCGCCAGTGAGCTGTGTCCGGGCGCACCGGGCACCGACTGAGCACCGCAGCACCGCACCCCTCTTCCGGCCGCACCGCCGGCTCGCGCGTCGACTCGTGACCCGGCGCGGCTCCGCACGCCCGTCACCGCGCTTCTGAACCGATCCGGCACCGTCGGCTCGGCTCACCACCATGGAGGTACGCCATGACATCCGACCAGCCACCGCCCACCCCGCCGACGGCCGGTGCGTCCCGGCTCGCGTTCAACGAGGACTGGGCGGCGACCATCCTCGGCCTGGTCCTGCTCGCACTGGTCCTGCTCGGTGCCATCCCCGCCGGACTGGTCCCCTGATGACCGCCGACGCGACCCGCACGGGCACCGAGGCCGCCACGGTCGGCGACGCACGCGTCGACGAGCCGCCCGCCGAGGACGTGATCGAGCGCGACACGTCGTCGACCACCGCCGATCCTGTCGAGCCGACAAACGCGGCGCGTGACGGGGCATTCTGGGCGTGGACGGCACTCGGCCTGCTGATCGTGGTCGGTCTCGCCGCGCTCACCCGCTACCTGGAGCAGAACGTCCCGGCCTGGGCCGAGGGCACCGCCATCGAGGACGTCGGAGCGGCTGTCGAGTACCCGGTCTACGCGATCCTGCTCGGCCTGCTCGGCAACGTCGCCGTCACAGTGCTCGGGTGGCGGGACCGGATCACCGCCGCGTTCCGAACCGAGTTCTTCATCAAGACCGGTCTGGTGCTGCTCGGGGCGTCGATCAACCTGGCCGTCATCGCCAGCGCCGCCGGCCCGGCGATCGCCCAGGCGATCCTGCTGATCAGCGGGGTGTTCCTGTTCACCTGGTGGTTGGCCGGCAGGTTCGGCCTCGACGACAAGTTGCGGGCGCTGCTCGCGTCGGCGGTGTCGATCTGCGGGGTCAGCGCGGCGATCGCCGCCGCCGGCGCGGTGCGGGCCCGTCGTGAACAGTTGGCCTACACGGCGAGTCTGGTCATCGTCTTCGCGCTGCCGTCCATCTTCATCCTGCCCTGGTTGGCCGACGTGTTCGGGCTCTCCGACGCGGTGGCCGGCGCCTGGATCGGTGGCAACATCGACACCACCGCGGCGGTCACCGCGGCGGGTGCGCTCGCCGGTGAGGAGGCGCTCCAGATCGCCAGCATCGTCAAGGTCACCCAGAACGCCCTGATGGGCGTGGTGGCGGTCGCGCTCACCGCGTACTTCACCCTGAAGGTGGAACGACGGCCCGGCGCGGCCCGACCGGGCCTCGGTGAGCTGTGGACGCGGTTCCCGAAGTTCGTCCTCGGCTTCATAGCGGCCTCGGTCATCGCCACCTGGTATCTCGACGCGACTGGCGCGGACGGCAAGGCCACCATCGCCGTCGTCAACGACCTGCGCGTGTGGTTCCTGATCCTGGCCTTCGTCAGCATCGGCCTGGAGGTCCGGGTCGCGTCGCTGCGGGAGGCGGGCTGGCGACCGGTGGCGGTGTTCGCCAGTGCCACGGTGTTCAACCTGGCGTTGGCGCTCGCCCTGGCGTCCCTGCTGTTCCGCAACTTCTCGGCCTGAGTCGGCCGGCCGCCCCTGCGGACGGTGGTGGGGCCGGAGCCAGGTTGGCTCCGGCCCCATCGCGATCAGCGGGGTGGTGTCGTCGAGGTGGTCGGCGCGCGGTGGGACCGACCCGACCGGGTGTGCGAGGTGGGCGTCTTCACCGGGTCGAACGGAAGATCCTTCCTGGTCCGTGCGGGTGCCGCCAGGAACGACGCCGCCGTCTCGGTGGGCCGCTTGGCGCGGCGCGGCACGGCTGCCGTGACGGGGGTGTTCTTCGCCGACCGGCTGTGCCGGGCACCGGCCTTGTGCCGGCCGGTGCCGGTGCGCGCCTCGGCTCCCGCGACTGTCACCGGGCTGGGGATCAGCACGGGGAGGGGGCTGGCGGTGCGCCCCGCGCGCCGGTGCCGGGCGCGTCCGCTGCCGGTCTTGAACCCGAGCGCGGGCCGTTCCACCAGGTGCCAGGAGAGCACGGCGCACACGAGGGCACCGAGCAGGCTCAGCACGATGTAGCCGAGCATCCCGAATCGGGCCCCGCCGAGCAGCGCGATCATCTGCTGCACCGGGAAGCCGTAGATGTAGATGCCGTACGTGTAGTCGTGCCGGCGGCTGATTCCGGACAGCCGCTTCGGCAGCGCGACGGCCGCGAAGAGCACCAGGTAGGCGAACGCCGGCACACCCACAGCGAAGAACCCGCCCAGCCACAGCGAGCCGACCAACGCGACGCCGGCCAGCACGCCCAGCTCTCTGGTCACCGGGATCCGGTGCGCGTACAGGCGGGCGGCGGCGCCGAGCAGGAACAGGAAGCCGAGCATCAGCGTCCAGTCGGCGGCGAACGCGCCGAGCAGGGGGAACGGCCCGATCGCGCCGTGTTGCGGCGGGCGGGAGCTCCAGGTCGGCGCCGTGAAGAAGTCCCGCAGGACCAGGGCGTAACAGACGGCGGTGAGGACGAGTACCGCGCGAGGCGCCCGGTGCAGCACCGAGGTCACCACGAGGATGCCGACGATCCCGTAGAACGCCAGGTCGTACCGCAGAGTCCACAGTGAACCGTCGAATGCGCTCGGCCCGCCGACGATCTGGCCGTACGGAGTGTCGGCCAGCAACCCGGAGATGGGGAACTGCTCCATCGAGGCGAGGAAGTTCGTCGTGACGTAGTCGAAGGGCCCCTCAGGGTGCCCCCAGAACCCGTCGAGGTTGCCGTTCTCGTACAGCGCCGCCAGGGGGGCGAAGACGAACGCGGTGACCAGCAGGCAGGCCCACAGCCCGGGGAAGACCCGCAGCAGGCGGGCGCGGACGTACTGGCGCAGCGTGGAGCGCAGCGCGCTGTCGGTGATGAGGAATCCCGAGATCAGGAAGAATCCGTACAGGCAGAGGGTTCCGAGGTCGCTCTGCCGGCCGAAGGTGGCCGCGCCGAGGTTGTGCTGGCCGAAGCCGAGCGGGCCGGCGTGCGCGATGATCACGCCACAAGCCATCGCCAGGCGCAGGACGCCGAAGGCGTTGTGCTGGGCGGAGTATCTGCCCTGCAGCGTCGCGGAACGCTGCCCGTTCAACTTCGCCTGCACCTGGGAACTCCTCTGATCACTGAACTGTGTGGACCGACGGATCGGAGCGCTGCCGATCGATGTGCCAATTATCAGGGGGTAAAGGAGGTTTGTCCGGAAATTGGGATGATTGTCCAGGTTGGCTGCCGTTAGCCGATGGCGGCGGCGGTGCGGCGACGCTGCACCACCCGACGGGCCGGTACGTTCAGCAGCCCCGCCAGGGCGACGACGGAGCGGTCACTCGCCCGCCCGTCGCCGAACGGCGAGCCCACGACGGCGGCCCGCCCGCTGGCAAGGTGGCGGAGCCCCGCCGACAGGAGCAGTTCGGGGTCGGTTCCCACCAGCTCGCCGCGGCCCGGCGTCAGGGCCTCCGGACGTTCCGTGGTGTCCCTGGTGACCAACAACGGCACCCCCAGGGTGGCGGCCTCCTCCTGGAGCCCGCCCGAGTCGGTGACGACCAGGTCGGCCGCCCGCAGCAGCCCGACCATCTGTGGATACGGCAGCGGTGGCGTGACCCGGGCGTTGGCGACGCCCGCGAGGCCCGTGGTGACCTCCGCGCTGAGCTGCGGGTTCGGGTGGGTGACCATCACGATCTGGGCGTCGGGGCACGCGCGCGCCAGGCGACGGAGCCCATCCACGGTGGCAGCCACCCCCTCGCCCCAGTTCTCCCGCCGGTGCACAGTGGCCACCACCAGCTTGCGGGCCGCGTCGACCCAGTCCGGCGCCTGGGCCATGCCGCGCTCCACCAGGTCGTGAAGGGCGTCCACGACGGTGTTGCCGGTCACCACTATCGCGCTGGAGCGAATGCCCTCACCGATGAGGTTCGCCCGAGCCGCCGGGGTCGGCGCCAGGTGCAGCGCCGCGATGCGGGCGAGCATCGCGCGGTTGGCCTCCTCGGGGAACGGTCGGTCCAGGTCGTTGGTCCGCAGCCCGGCCTCCAGGTGGACGACCGGGACGTGCCGCCAGAACGCGGCCGTCCCGCCGGCCAGGGCGGTCGTGGTGTCCCCTTGCACCACGACCGCCGCTGGACGGTGGTGTGTGAGCAACTCGTCGATGCCCGTGATCAGTGCCGCCGCCAGTTCGGCGAGCGAGCCGCTCCGCCGTTGCGGGCGCAGGCTCACCTCCGGGCGGAGACCGAACGGGGCGAGTGCCTCGGCGACGCGTCCCGGCTGTTGACCGGTATCCGCCACCCGTACCGTGAACCTCGGATCATCGAGGAGACGGCGGATCAGAGGCGCGGTCTTCACTCCTTCCGGCCTGGTGCCGGCGAGGATCAGGACCTCTCGCGGTGTCGAGCCGCTCGCACACATGTCGGGTCAGCTCCTGGCAGCCGCGCGGCGACGCCGGTAGAGCGAGAACCCGCCGGTGGTGCCGGCCACGAGCGCGCCGAGACCGAGTGCGAGCGGTGCCCCGGCGAGCGGGATCACCGGAATGGGGGGCGCGACCGCGTTGGCCCCGCAGCTCGACGTGCCGATGGTGACCCCGGCCAGCGCTCCACCGAGCGCCGTCAGGTTCAGCGCCGTGACGGTGAGTTGGCCCACGCCGGAGCTGGACTGGCCGTTGAGGGTCAGGTCGATCAGCCCCGGGATGCTCAGGCCGGTGTTCGGCGCCGGGTTGACCGGCAGGGCGAGCAGGGTCGTCTCGATGCCCAGGATCGTCGAGACGATCCGGGCGTTGACCAGGCTCGCGGTGCCGGTCGCCGACGGGCTGCTGGTGGCCTGGCACGACGAGTAGATGGCGTCGGCGACGAGTGCGATCGTGGCGAGGCCGCTGGTACCGAGGGTCAGCGTCACCCCGGCGCCCGGCGTGACGAGGCACGACCCGCCGGGTCCGATGGTGATCGAGCCGCCGGTGCCGAGCACGCCGGCGCAGGCCGCCGAGGTGCCGTCGTTGAACGCCCGGACGCTCTGGCCCAGCACCCCTGCGGTGATGACGGTCTGCCCGCCGAGCACGCCCAGCGGCGGATTCTGGTTACCGGAGATCGACTCGGTGGTGCCGTCGTTGGTGGCCGACGCCGTGCCGGAGCTGGCGAGGCCACCACCGAACAGGCTGATCTGAAGGGCCGAGGCGGAGGACTGGGAGGTGTCGGCCATCGCCGGAGAGGCCGCCAGGACGACCATGGCGAGACCACCGGCCAGCACCGCGGCGGTGCGGGCGAGACCGGATCTAACTCGTGGCATAGATGTCTACTTTCTGGTGTGGGCGGTTGCGGGGCGGTCTGTGGTGGGGGTGGCGAGGTGCGAGAGGTGGCTGAGATGCCGGGGCGGTCGGATCGACCGGGGTCCGTCGTTGCGACGCGACCGGCGTGCCGGTTGGCCCCGACTCGGCTGGGCCGGCACGGCGGCCCGACCCACTGCCGCCTGGCCGACGGCCACCCGGCCCACGGCCCGAGCCGGAGCCGGCTGCGGATCGGCGGCACGGGCGGTCTTCTGCCAGTCCGTGCGGGCCGTCACCATGCGGGCGAAGGCCAACCAGACCGCCAGCGACTGGGCGTAGCTGTACAGCCAGTGGCAGACGCCGAGCAGCAGGGCCTTGGAAATCGACAGCTGCGGCTCACAACGGATCCGGTAGACGATGCCCCACAGGGCGAACGGTCCGATGCCGAAGACGAGCACCAGCGGGGGTACGCCCCAGCCGCCACTGCTCCACCAGCCGCGCAGTCCGCCGGCGGTGTTGTCGATGTAGTAGGACATCACCACCAGGCAGGCGACGTAGATCGGTGTGCCGAGCAGTTGGGTCCACGGCGCGGCCAGGAAGTGGGCGATCTCCAGGGTGGCCGAGTTGCGGATGCGCGGCGAGCGCAGCACCCTGCCGAGGTAACGGCCACACTGCATCGACCCCTGGGCCCAGCGGGTGCGCTGCCGCACCAGCGGGCGGATCCGGGTCAACGCCTCCTGGGCCACCCAGCTCTCCGGGCAGTACTCGGTGCGACCACCGGCCAGCAGGATGTGCAGGCCCAGCTCGAAGTCCTCCAGGAGGGCGCCGTGCCACGGTGTGCCGTGCTGGTCGGCGATCTCGTTGAGTAGGGACAGCCGGGTGAACTGCCCGTTGCCGCCCATCGCCACGCTGCCGGTGCGTCGCCGCAGCGACTGCATGGCGGCGATCGGGGCGCGGAACTCCATGTCCTGTAGCCGGATCAGCAGCCGTCCCCAGCGACCGACCTCGGTCGGCTGCGCGTACCGGCGCGGCGCGCACTGGAGCATCCGCACCTCCACCTGGACCGCGCCGACCTGCGCCGAGCCGAAGTACTGACGGCCGGAGAGGGCGACCGGACCCTGGGGGTCGAGTCGGCTGTCCGCGTCCAGGACCCCGACGATCACCCGGGTGCGGTCCGCGTTGGCGGGCAACGACTGCTCGATGCGTCGCCAGGCGGCGTTGAGGGCGGCGCCCTTACCCTGTCGCGCGTCCGGCAGTTGACGCTGGACCACGTGCACCCGCGGTTGGTCGGTGAACGCGGCCAGTTCGGCCAGCGTGCCGTCGTCGGAGGCGTCGTCGACGCACCAGACGGTCGCTTGCGGGAAGTCGCAGAGCAGGCGCCGCACGGTCTCGCCGATGACCGACGCCTCATTGCGGCACGGCACGATGATGTGCCAGTCGAAGCCGTCCGGGCTGCCGCCCCGACTACGTCCACTCTTCAGGTGGAACACCAGGATGCTCAGCACGTACGCACAGAAGCTGACGCACAGCAGGAACGCCGCGGTGTTGAGCAGGGCGAGCGACTGCGTCTCAGTGGACACCGGCGACCGTCCCGGAGATCCGCTTGGTCCGGCTGACCAGGACCACGAAGAGGATGGTGACGGCGATCAGACCGGCGGTCGTGATCACCGAGCCGATCAGCACGTGGCTGCGTTCGTAGCCCAGCTTGAAGCCCCAGGTCTGCATCGAGACCACCACCGCGCCGAGTCGGAGCTGGTTCACGGTGACCAGCAGCACGACGGCCATCGCCAGGGCGTTGAGTCCACGCGTCAGTGAGATGCGGCGGAAGCCGACCAACGTCGACGCGAGCACGATCGGCGGGATCAGCAACATGGCTACCGAGCAGCCGCTGGAGACCATGAAGCCGACCCAGCGCTCGTCCAGTGGGAAGATCACGGCCGCGCCGATGGATTTGGTGTCCGCCAGCCCGACGGCGTTGACGAGATGAGCGTTCAGCCACGCCTCCGCGCTGGCGATGTCGTGCCACCGCCAGAGCATGGCGACGGCGGCGGCGACTCCGATCAGGCCACCCGCGCTGGCGCGCAGCCACGACCCGCGTCGGGCACCTGTCATCGCTCGCGGCCCAACATGGCGACGAGCCACAGTGCCAATCCCAGCACTACCAGCCCGACGCCGACCAGCAACCAGGACTGGACAGCAACCCCGGTGGCGGCAAGGCCACCTCCGATGTGTGGCCCCTTGGTGGGTACTCCGTACATGCCAACTCCCTCGCTCACTCGAAGGCCAGAATGGCATCGCAGAATCGGGCAAAGAGGATAAAGCGGCATAGAGACCCTAAAGAGTGATTAAATGCTTCATGAGTGGGCAGGCGGGTGACTCGAACGGCTACATCCCTTGCCCCGCAACAGGTTCAGCGTCCCGAGAGTTCGTGCAGAGGTGGTAAAGATGGTGACCGGTATCCCCGGCCGCACGCTCACGCCGGCGCCGTCGAGGTGGCGGGCGATGGCCGGCTGGAAGAAGGCGGGCCTCGCCCTGCTCCTGATGTTCGGCGTGCTCTGCGCGGGCCTCGTCACCGTCGGCTTCGGCCTGAAGCACAGGTACGAGAGCCGCGTGCAGCGCGAGGACATCCTCGGTCAGGGCACCCACGACGACCGCCGGTGGGAGTCGGGGCCGCTCAATCTCCTGCTGCTCGGGTCGGACTCCCGCGACGGCGAGCCGGACCAGGCTCTCTACCCCGGGCAGCGGTCGGACACCATCATGCTGGTGCACGTCAACGCCGCGCGGGAGGCCGCCACCGTCGTCTCCATCCCCCGGGACAGTTACGTCGACGTGCCCGCGGCGGGGCAGACCTGGTCCGGTGGTCCCAACAAGATCAATGCCGCGTTCGCGTTCGGCGGGGCCGCGCTGGCCGCCGAGACGGTCGCCACGCTCACCGGGCTGCCACTCGACGGCGTGCTGGTGGCCAACTTCGCCGCCGTCCGCAAGCTGGTGGACGCGGTGGAGGGGATCAACGTGTGCCTGCCGTACACCGTCAAGTCCTCGGACACCGGCGCCACCTGGCCCGCCGGCTGCCACGACCTGGACGGCAAGGCGGCCGACGACCTGATGCGGCAGCGGCACGGTGTGCCCGGCGGAGACTTCGGCCGCATCTACGACCAGCAGCTCGTGGTACGCGCCCTGGCCGAGCGGGTCACCGCGACGAATCTGCTCACCAGCCCGACCCGACTCGACCGGGTGCTCACCACCGCCGCCGAATCTCTTGTCGTCGACCGCGACCTGAACCTCACCGACCTCGCCCTCGTGCTGCGCAAGGTGAAGCCGGAGACGGTCCAGTTCGTCACAGTCCCGTTCAGCGACGCGAACCTGCAGACCCCGGCCGGGTCCGCCGTACGCCTGGACGAGGTCCGGGCCCCGGCGCTCTTCGCCGCCCTGCGCGAGGACCGGGTGGCGCAGTGGGTAGCGGCCAACCCGCAGACGCCACCGGCCAACTGAGCACTGGTACGAAGACGGCGGGTGGGAGGTCCTGAGACCTCCCACCCGCCGTCACTGTCGGCCCAGGTCTAGCGCGACCGCCGCCAGTAGCGGCAGGTCCAGTCCACCTGGTGCAGCTCGTCCTCGATGCCGTGCTCGGCGCGGAAGTCGTCGACGGCCTGCTTGCAGCCGCGCACCGCGTGGTAGTCGTCGATGATCACGTAGCCTCCGACGGAGAGCTTCGGGTAGAGCGAGCGCAGCGCCACCATCGTCGAGTCGTAGAGGTCCCCGTCGAGACGCATGACCGAGATCCGTTCCACCGGCGCGGTCGGCAGGGTGTCCGAGAACCAGCCCTTGAGGAACCGGACCTGGTCGTCGAGCAGCCCGTAGCGCTCGAAGTTCGCCTTAACCTGCTCCAACGACACCGCCAGGAACGGCACCTGCCAGAGCGCGTCCTCGACGTCCTCGACCCGGTGGGGAGCCGGCTTCGGTAGGCCGCGGAACGAGTCCGCTACCCACACCGTCCGGTCCCGGTCGCCGTAGGCGCGCAGCATCCCGCGCATGAAGATGACCGCCCCGCCGCGCCACACACCGGTCTCGATCAGGTCACCGGGCACGCCCCGCTCCAACACGTCCTTGACGCATCGCTCCAGGTTGTCCAGCCGCCGTAGCCCGATCATGGTCTCGGCCTCCGGTGGCCAGTCCCGGCCGGTGGCCCGCGCCTCCGCGTCGAAGGGGAACTGGAGCACCAGCTCCAGGCCCTTACGTTGCAGCAGGTGCCGGCCGCGCTGGAGGATCCGGCCGTGCAGGGACCCTTGGCGTGGGTGGTAGGGCATCCACGTCTCGCGGAAGACGTAGCGGGTCAGTGCCTTCTTGAGCAGATCGCAGTAGAGGGCGCGGGGGTCGTCCAGCGACGGCTCGGACGCCTGTGTGGGTATCAACATCTCACTCATCGGCCTATCTCCTTGTCAGTGTCGTTCGTGGCCAGCTGGGCGGGCCGCCTGTCGTGGGCGGGCCGCCGACCGTCGCTCCGTCCGTCGTCAGCCCCGGCGTTCGGCGTCGCCGACGGCTACCGCCCGTCGCAGCACGATGGGCCCGGTGGAGGGGTGTTCCGCACTCGGCCGCCCGGCGGTCAGCAACTCCTGCCCGAAGACCGGCCAGTGGTCCGTCAGGTGGGCAACCGGGGTGTCCGGGGAAGGCTCCGGTGGCGCCGCCTCCGCCACCGGCGACCGCCAGACCGTCTCGGGTCGGGCCAACGGTCGGCCGAGAACAGCCGCCACGGCGGGACCGCCGCCCCAGGCCGGAGCCGCGGGCTCGGGCTGGGCGGTGCGCGTCGGCACCTGCTCGGGCTGGTCCGGGACATCGGTCACCACCGGATTCGGCTGGGTGATGGCATCCTCGATCCGGGTCGGTCCGGCCGGCGGCTCCGTGGACGCCACGCTGCCGTACGCGGTGCGCCCGGCCGTCGTGCTCTCGACCGGCTGACGCTCGGCCGTCGCGCTCTCGGCCGTCGCACTGCCGACCGGCTTGCGGTCGACGGGCTTGCGGTCGACCGTCGTGCCCTCGACCGTCCTACCCTCGACGGTCCTGCCGGCCGGGGCCGACTCACCCGAGCTCTGTCGGCGGTGCCGTCCGGGTGGTCCGGACTTGTCCTCGACCAGGGCGCTGACCAGCTCACGGATGACCGCGCCCTGGGCGCCCGCCTTCGTCGCCGGCAGCGCCAGGGCATCCTGGGTCGCGCCCGGCACCAGGGCCGGTTGCTCGCTGCTCGGCCGGTGGTCAGTGCGGGGCACCGCCCCGATCACCACGACACCGGCCAGCGGCAGCCCGAGCTGTTGCACGAGCCGGGCCGCCCGGGTGCTGTCGTCCAGGTTCGTCCTGCCGGCGCGGACGACAAGCAGCACGCCGTCCGCGTGCTGGGCGAACGCCGAGATCTCCCGTCCGGCCAGGATCGGCGGCGCGTGGACGATCACACAGTCCTCGTCCTCGCCCAGCACGTTGAGCAGCCCGCCCAGCTCGTGCAGGGCCTCCGTGTCGGCGCCCTCGCGAGGCTCGGCCGGCAGCACGGTCAGGGTGGGGAAGTCGACCAGGCGCACCGGCGGGCACTTCTGGGCCAGCACCTGCTGCCAGGTGTGCGGCGCCTCCGGGAAGTGGCCCGACAGCACCGGGTCCCGTACCGCCCCGTCCACCAGTGTGGCCCGACAGTGTTCGTCGGCCATGCCGAGACCGAGCAGGGCGGTCACCAACGCCTTGCCGTCGTCGTCGTGTGCGCTGGTGACCAGGATTCGCCGGCGGGGCAGGGGAGCGGTGAGCACACTCAGCGTCGAGATCGTGGCACGTACCGCGTCGGCGACGTTGGTGCGGCCGTACAACGCGGCGGCGTGATGGCGGGCGAAGCGGCGCGGCAGCTTCGGCAACACCCCGATCACCGGCAGGCCCAGGCGTGCCTCGATCTGGCCGATGTCGCGCAGCCGGCTGTCGAACCGGTCGCGCAGGATGGTCGCGCCCCAACCGGCCAGCAGCCCGGCCAGGGCCCCGAGCACGCCGTTGAGCAGCGGCTTCGGGAAGGCCGGCCGGGCCGGCGGGCTGGCGGTGTCGAGAACCCGCGCGTTGATGCTCGTGGAACCGCCCATGTCCAGCCGGCCCAACTGCTGACTGACGGCGCGGGAAGCGGCGTTCGCGATCGCGGCGGCCTGCGTACCGGTGCTGGCGCTCGCGTGCACGGTGATGATCTGGAGGCCGAGTTCGTACTCGCCGCTGACGTGACCGAGCACCGCCCGCTCGGGCAGCTGCAGCGAACGCGCCGCCTCCAGCGCGACCTCCCGCGACCCGACCAGTCGGGCGATGGTGGGCGTGAGGTTCTGGGCGAGGGCCAGATCGGCAGGTCTGTCCTCGTCGGTCTGCTCGGCGCTGACCAGCACGGAGGCTTCCGCCTCGTAACGCGCCGGGAGGAACTGTGTCACTCCCTGCGCGGCGGCCAGGCCCGCGCACAGGCCGAGCAGCGGTACGCCCACCCGGCGCCAGGAGGCACCGAGCAGACCTTTGACATCTATCGACGCGCTCATCAGGCGATCGCCTCTCTGGTTGGGTGCCCGGCCTCGGCGGGCGATGTGCGGAGGGACCGGGCCGGGGACCGCAGCCCGCGCCAGGTCGTGCAGAGGGTCTCGGCGATCCGGTCCCAGCCGAACTCGGCGCCGGCACGGGCCAACCCCCTGTTGGCCAACTGCCCGGCGAGCGCCGGGTCGTCGCGCAGCCGCGCGAGGCGGGCGGCGAGCGCGGTGACGTCGCCGGCCGGAAAGACGAGACCGGCGTCGCCCACCACGTAGGGGATTTCGCCGACGTCGCTGCCCACCACGGGTACGCCACACGCCATCGCCTCGACCAGCACCCGGCCGAACTGCTCGCGCAGCGGGATGCCGATCCACGGCAGGGTGTTGCGCTGCACCACCTCGACCGACGGCATCGCCAACACGTCCATGTCGTTGAGCAGCGTGGGCAGTTCGGCGTGCCCGGCCCAGCCGTGCCGGTGCACCCGGCCCGGTCGGCGCGCGGCGGCCCGCTCGATCTCGGCGCTGAGGCTGCCGTCACCGACCAGCGACACGTCGCAGTCGATCAGCTCGGCGGCGCGCAACAGGTCGACCACGCCCTTGTGCGGCTCGAGCCGTCCGACGAACCCGACGGTGAACGGGCGCGCGGCCGGATCGGTGGGCAGTGGTTGGAACGTCCGGGTGTCCACGCCGAGCGGCACGATGGTGGCCGGGCCCCGGTAGCCCTTGATCCGCAGAACGTTCAGCGCCGCGGGTGTGATCGGGAAGGCGTGGTCGACGGACAGGTAGGACTGTCGCTCGATCCGGGGGAACGGCACCGGAAAGCGGGTGACCACGTTCTGCGCGGCGTACAACGTGGTGGGCACCCCGGCCCAGCAGCGTTGACGCAGCCGCAGCGCCTGCCAGGTGGTGAGGTACGCGGCCTCGCCGATGACGTGCAGGATGTCCGGGCGGGCGGTGGTCACGTCGTGCTGGCCGGGCAACCGGAACAGCACCGAGGCCATGTGCCCGGTCAACGACTCGCCGAGCAGGTGCGGAACGACGTGGTACCGCAGCCGGTGGTGTCGACGGGCCAGCCGGGCCAATTCGCGGCGGGTCCCCGGGGACACGTCCGCGGCGAGCACGGTGAGGGTGACGTCCGGCTGTTCGCACAGAACGTCGAACAGGTCCGTCCAGTGTTCGGTGCGCTTGCCGACGACAGTTGTCAGGACGTGCATCACGCTCCTCCTCTCGTTTCAGGTCGGGTGACCGCGATCCGGCCGACGCGGGTCCAGGCCCGCAGCCGGGCCTTCCCGGCCCGGGGTTGCACTGGCATTCGCGCCCCGGCCAGTCCGATACCGATCAGTGCGCGCAGGAGCACCACGCCGCGTACCGCGCGCAGGGTGCCGGCGCGGTGGCGGGCGAAGAACCGCAGCATGCTGCGGTACAGGTGAGGCCAGATCCAGGCCGGGTCGGAGCTGCTCGCCCCGCCGGTGTGCACGGCGGTCACCGAGGGCACGTACAGCACCTCGGCGCCGCGCCGGGCCGCCTGGAGGCACAGCTCCTCGTCCTCGTAGTACAGGAAGTAGCCCTCGTCGAGGCCGCCGATCGCCACGAACAGCTCGCGGCGCACCGCCAGGCAGGCACCGGAGAGCCAGTCCACTGCCACCGGCTGCGCCCCGCGCACACAGGCGTCGTACGCGGCCCGGCGCTGCCGGCCGCTGAGCAGCCGTCGTAGCGACACCGGCACCAGCGACCCACCGAACCGGCTGGCCAGCACCGTGCCGAGGGATTCGAACCGGTGGGCGCTGATCGCGACCCGGCCGTGCGCGTCGGTGAGCCGTGGCCCCGCGATGCCCACCGACGGTCGGTCGCGCAGCACCCGGACCAGTTCCGCCACCGCGCCGGGGGTGACCACGCAGTCCGGGTTGACCAGGAGCACGACGTCGGTGTCGACCCCGGCCGCGGCCCGGTTCACGGCGGTGGCGAATCCGGTGTTGGTGGGGCTGGCGAGGACCGTCACCTCCGGGAACCGGCTTCGGACGAGGTCGACGGTGCCGTCGGTGGAGGCGTTGTCCACCAACCGCACCGGCACCCGCGCCTGCCGCAGCGCGGTCAGGGCGGCGACGATCTGTCCCGCCGAGTTGTGGGTGACCACCACTGCGGTGGCGTCGGCCGCGCTCATGCCGCCACACCCGTTCGGGTCAGGGCGCCGCGCAGCAGCGGTGGCCGGGCGGGTCGCCGTAGCCGCGCCCCCTCGTGGTGTGCCGTGAGGAGGGTCAGCGCCGGCAGCAGGCCCAGCTCCCAGTGCCCGTCGGTGGGCGCCGCGAAGAGGGCGGCGGCCAGGAAACCGCAGGACAACGCCGCGAACGGCAGCGTGATCCCGTCCCGACTGCGCAGGCCGACGCGGATGCTGCGCAGGATCGGCCAGAGGACCAGCAGGAGCCCGACCAGCCCGAGGTTGGCAAGGACTGTGACGTAGAAGGCGTGGTACACCGGCCCGACGTCGGTGAAGGTGAAGCCGGACAGGTAGATGTCCGGCGTGGTCTGTCCGAGGCCGGCCCCGACCAGCGGCTGGTCGGCGAAGACGCCCAGACCCACCTCGGACTCCACCCCCCGGTAACCGGCGGACTGCTGGAACCCCTTGGTGATCT
The DNA here is from genome assembly GCF_036347035.1 of Micromonospora sp. NBC_00821. Taxonomy (NCBI): domain Bacteria; kingdom Bacillati; phylum Actinomycetota; class Actinomycetes; order Micromonosporales; family Micromonosporaceae; genus Micromonospora; species Micromonospora sp. NBC_00821. Next base: position 4,167,256 of record NZ_CP108880.1, on the reverse strand, counting down.
CCGTGGCCCGCTCCCGTACCCCTGGCTGCAGGGCGAGGATCGCGGCGACAGCGACCGCCGTGGCGGCGGTGGCGGCCAGGCCGGTCCGGACCGTGCGGCCGCCGCGGACCAGCATGATCAGCCCGGTCAGCGCCGCGGCGAGCCAGATCCCCCGGTACGACGCGAGGAGCACGTCGACGGCGAAGAAGCCGCCGAGCAGGAGGGCGCCGGCCCGACGCCAACCCCGCACCCGACCGGCGATCCAGATCAGCGCGGGGATGGCCATGAGGGTGATGAGCCCGCCGTGCCGCCCCGGTGCCGCCACCGAAATGGCGGTGAAGACCCCCGCCAGCACCACGTACAGGATGCCGGCGGCCAGGATCCGACGCGGCGTGGTGAGGGTGTGGGTGGCGACGAAGAAGTACACCGGGATCGTGGCCACCTGGTACGCGGCGACCAGCACCTCCGCCGGGAGGTTGCCGACGGCCAGGCCGTAGGTGGCCGCCACGACTGTCAACCCGACCAGGACCAGCATTCCCACGTCGGCGGCGGTGCGCCGGATGCCCCGCTCCGCCCCGAGCCAGTGGCGGGCGGCCAGCGCGGCGCCGCCGGCGGCCAACAGCAGCACCTTCACCGCGATGTAACCGCGCACGTCGCCGCCGCTGAGCAGGGCACCGACAACGGCGCCGCCGATGATGCCAACCGGCAGGACGGCCCAGGGCCAGAGCAGGAACGCGCCGAAACACAGCACTCCGATGGCGGCGGCCAGGCCGACCGGCCCGGGCAGCAGGGTCACCACTGTCACCACACCGCCCAGCGCGGCGCCGGCGAGCACCACACCGGGCGCGACGATCGGCACTCTCATCGCGGCAACCCCGCCAACAGGGAACGCAGCTGGACGCCCCGTGCCGACCAGCTGTTGCGGGCGGCGACCTCCCGGCGTCGGGCGGCGTCGTCGGGCGCGTCGGCGCGGTCCAGCGCGTCGGCCAGCGCCGCGGCGAAGCTCGCCGGGTCGGCGGCGAGGGCGATGGTGTCGCCCAGTGCCTGCAGCGCCGGCAGCGGCGTCGCGACGACGGGTTTACCGAGGGCCAGATACTCGAAGCACTTCTTCGGGTGCACGTAGTCGATCAGCCCGCCCACCCGGTAGGGGATGATGGTGACGTCGCAGGCCCGCAGGATGCCTGGCACGTCTGCGAAGCGGACGGCGTCGACAAGCACCACGTTGGACAGTCCGGCGAGCGGGGCACGGCCGGCCCGGGTGGACGGACCGATCAACACGAACGTCCACTCCGGATGGGCGCGCGCCACAGTGGCGACCAGGTCCGCGTCGAAGGCCCGGGTGTCGACCGCCCCGCTGTAGCCGATCAGTGGTCGGCGCAGGCTGAGCAGCCAGGGCGCGACCGGGCCGTCCGGCGAGAAGCGGTGCGGGTCGCATCCGTTGGCCAGCACCACCGGTGCCGGGTCGGAGGCGGGCATCCGGTCGGGTAGCGCGGTGGAGGAGGCGAGGACGAGGTCGGCGGCGCCGACGGCGGAGCGCAGCGCGCGGCGCAGGTGCCAACGGTTCCAGGGCCGGGTGAACGTCCAGTCCAGGTCGGTGGCGTCGTAGACGACGGCGGACGCGCCCAGCCGGGCGGCCACCGGCGCGGCCAGGTCCTCGTCCAGCCAGAGCAGTCGTACGGATGCCGCCCGCCGCTGGAACCAGCGGCGCAGCACCCGCGCGGCGAGCCAGCGGTTGACCCGGTTGACCGGGGGCAGGTGCCGGCCGAACGGCAGCAGCGTCGGCGCGGCGCACTGCCACAGACCGTCGGCCACCTGCCGAACCTGGACCCGCCAGCGCGGGAGGTGCCCGGCCGGGTCGACGAAGAGCACCCGGTGGTCGACGGTCAGCTCGCGGGCCAGCGCGTGTTGCCGGTGGGCGCCGTTCTCCCACGGTGTGCCGCTGAAGATGACCACCCAGTCGCTGTCGTCGGCGGGCGTCACGACCGCTGCGGCCGCCGGTTGCAGGGTGGTGGTGTGCTCAGCCACGGCCCGACCGTTCCATCGGACGTGGCGCTCCGGCGGGTAGCAACTCGTCCTCGCCGAGGCGGCCGAGCACCGGGCGGGCGCGCTCGTCGTCGAGTCGCAGCAGGCGGGCGCCGGCGTGTCGGTCCAGCCAGCCACGCAGCGCACCGGCCGCGATCCGCCGGTTGATCCAGTTGACAAGCGGCACCGCACCACCCAGCGGTAGCGCTGTCGGCGCGACGGCGTGCCAGGCCGCCGAACCGATCGGGGTCACCTCGCACCGCCAGCGCGGCCGACGTCCCGGCGGGTCGACGAAGAGCAGCCGTTGCCCGGGCGCCAACTGCCCCAGCACCGTCGAATGCCCGTCGACGGACCAGCGGGTCCGGCTGAACAGCACCACCCAGTCGCGGGTGTCACCGTCGGGCAGCGGGCCGACGTCGCCGCGCAGCGCGGCGAGCAGGTCGCCCAGGCCCAGCTGTACGGACCGACCGAAGAGCCGCTTGACCAGGTGATCGGCGATCAGCGCGGCCCGGAACACCGGCAACCGGTACCGGGGCTGGGTCAGCCGCAGATACCCGACCAGGCTGCCCAGCAGGTGTCGGAAGCGGATGGTCGGCCCGAGCAGCCGACAGGACGCGCCCCGGCTGTGCGTCACCACGGCGTCCGGGAGCATCCACAGCTGGTGCCCGGCCTGGTCGAGCTGCCGCGCGAGGACCGCGTCGTTCCAGTAGACGGGGAACGTCTCGTCGAAGATGGTCTGCTGTCCGAGCACCGCGCGGCGCAGCAGCATGCAGCTGCCCGAGGCGAGTTGCCGGGGCCGGCTGAAGTCCTCGCCGCGCATCTGGAACCGGTGCAGCGCCTGGCGGAACCCGGGCAGCCGGCGCAGCGCGGTCACCAGCGCGATGGTGGCGGTGAAGCTGGGCTGTTGGACGTAGTGCTGCTGGAAGGTGCCGTCCGGGTTGAGGTACAGCGGGCTGACCCCGGCCACGTCCGGCCGCTCCCGCAGGTGCTCGACCATCCGCGACAGCGCGCCCGGGTGGAACCGGATGTCGCTGTTGAGCAGCAGGATCAACTGCCCGTTCGCCCGGCGGTACGCCTGGTTCACGGCGGCGGCGAACCCGGTGTTGTGGTTGTTGCGGATCAGCCGGACCCGGGGTTGGTCGGCGAGCATGTCCGCCGAGCCGTCGGACGAGCCGTTGTCGACGGCCACCACCTCGTAGTCCAGGTCGGGGTCGACTGTCGACGCCAGCGACTCCAGGCACTGCCGGGTCTGCTCGCGGGTGTTCCAGCTGACCAGCAGCACCGACAGCAGCGGGGTGCCCATCAGGCCACCGCCCGGTCGTCGCGCCGGGCGAAGATCCGCAGCAGGTCGCCGAGTCGCGGGTGCGTCACCCGGGGTGAGCGGCTGGCGGCGACGTCGGCGACCAGCAGATCGCGGGCGTTGCGCAGCCGTGCCGCCGGCTGCCAGTAGAACCGGGAGAAGACCGTGTCGTGGGAGATCACCCGGAACCCGGACTCCACAAGCATCCGACTCAGTGTGTCGGGCGTGAAGTGCCAGCGGTGGTACGCGGGAGCGATGGCGGGCCAGTCGGTGCCGAGTCGGTTGGCGGCGGCGGAGGCGATGTTGGGTACTTCGAGGGCGAGCCAGCCGCCGGGGGTGAGGGCGGTGTGCGCGGCGCGGAGGAAGGCGCGGGGGTCTTCGACGTGTTCGAGGACGTGGAAGGCGCAGACGACGTCGGCGGTGAGTGTGGGTGCGATGGTTTCGAAGTAACCCTGGCGTACGGGCATGTGGAGGTGGTCGCGGGCGAAGCTGGCGGCGGCGTGGCTGACCTCGATGCCGCTGGCGGTGATGCCGGCCTGGTGGGCGGCTTCGAGGAAGTAACCTCCGGCGCAGCCGGCTTCCAGCAGGACTGTGGGGTGGACGCCGGACAGCAGCCAGCGCAACCGGCGGCTCGCTTCGAACCGGCGCTGACCGGCGGAGGCGAAGTAGTCCTGGTAGCCGTCCGTCGTGTAGTAGGCCTCGTCGTACAGCTCCTCCGGGGCCGGGGCGCTGCCAGCGGTCCAGACGAAGCCGCAGTCCGGGCAGCTCCACAGCAGCTCGCCGAGGGTCGGCGAGTGCCCACCGGCGCGGCCGCAGAGCTGGCAGCGGACCAGCTCGATCCCATCGAGTTTCATCAGGTGCTCCGTCCGGTTCGTGGCGCCCGGGCGATCACCCGGAGTAGGTCGCCGAGGCGTGGGTGGGTCAGCCGCGGTGAGCGGAGCCCGAGCACGTCGGCGGGGAGTAGATGTCGTGCGTGCCGCAGTCGGTAGGCGAGCGGCATGTAGTAGCGGAAGACAGTGGTGTCCTGCCGGACCACCTCGAAGCCGAGGTCGGTCACCAGCCGGACCAGGGTGTCGGGGGTGAAGTGCCAGCGGTGGTAGCGCGGTTGCAGGCCCGGCCAGTCGGTGCCGAGTCGGTGGGCGGCGGCGGAGGCGATGTTGGGTACTTCGAGGGCGAGCCAGCCGCCGGGGGTGAGGGCGGTGTGCGCGGCGTGCAGGAAGGCGCGGGGGTCTTCGACGTGTTCGAGGACGTGGAAGGCACAGACGACGTCGGCGGTGAGTGTGGGTGCGATGGTTTCGAAGTGACCCTGGCGTACGGGCATGTGGAGGTGGTCGCGGGCGAAGGCGGCGGCGGCGTGGCTGACCTCGATGCCGCTGGCGATGATCCCGGCGCGGTGGGCGGCTTCGAGGAAGTAGCCCCCGGCGGGACCGGCTTCGAGCAGCACCGTGGGGCGGACTGTGGAGAGCAGCCAGCGCAGCCGCCGCCGTGCCTCGAACCGGCGTGGCGCGGCCCGGAAGTAGTCGTCGTAGCCGCCCTCGGCGAAGTAGTCCTCGTCGTAGCGTCCGTCCTCGGCGGCCTGCTCCTGCGCGGTCCAGCTGAAGCCGCAGCCTTCGCAGCGGCGCAGCAGCCCGCCGAGTCGGGGCAGGTGGGCCTGCCGTGGCCCACACAGCACGCACCGCGCGGTGCGGTGCTCGACGCTCATCGCGGACCGCCAGTGCTCGGCGACAGCACGGCCGTCGGCGCGCGCAGCAGCCGGTGCAGCCGCATCCGGTCGCTCGCGCCCAGGTGTCCGCCGGCGATGAGCAGCGTGCCGGCGACGAGCAGGGTCAGACCCGCCCGGGATGACACCGCGAGGGCGGCGTCGAGTCGTCCCGGGCCGTCCGGCAGGAACTGACTGGCCGCCGCCGCGACCAACCCGGCCGCGACGGCGGCGGCGAGCGGCGGCCAGATCGCCCGCACCAGCGGGGCCAGCGGCCGGGCCGTGGCGGTGTGGAAGTAGACAAGGAAGTACCCGGTGCTGAGCACCACCGCCAGCGCCGTCGACAGGGGTACGCCGAGCGGCCCGCAGAGCAGCAGCATCGGCACGGTGAGGGCCAGATTGAGGACGACGGAGAGCAGCACGTAGCGCGTTTCCAACCCGGGCCTGCCCTCGGCGCGGGCGGCGATCGTCGCCGCCCCGGTGATCAGGTTGAGGGCGTACGCGGGCGCGAGGATCATGATGTTCGCCGCCGCCCAGGGGACCTGGTGGCCCAGCCAGAGCCGGACCAGCGGATCGGCGCTGACCATCAGCGCCGCGGTGGCCGGGGCCAGGAACAGCGCGAGGTACCGGGTGGCGGCCAGGTAGAACCGGTCCAGCCAACCGGTGCCCCGGGAAACCGTGCGGGCGACCGCCGCGGGGAACAGCACGACGAGGGCGAAACCCGGGGGCAGACGGAGCAGGTTGAGCAGGCGACTGCCCAGGTCGAAACCGCCGGCCACGGCGGGGCCGAAGGCGCCACCGAGGACGAGGCGGTCGAGCTCCACGTTGACCATGCCGGCGCCGCTGGAGACCTGCACCCGCAGGCCGTAGCCGCCGATCCGGCGGATGTCGGCCAGGTCCGTTCGACCCCATCGGGGGGACAGGTCCGGGCACTGGCGGTGGGTCGTCGCGGCGAGCAGGAGGGTGCGGATCGCCCCGGTCGCGGCGGCCGAGGCGGCCAACGCCACCAGGCCGCCGCCGAGGCGTACCACCAGGATGGCGAGGGCGGCCGCGAGGATCGCCGTGCCGGCGCTGATCGCGGCGAGCGACCCGTACCGTTGGCCGCCTTCGAGCACGGCCCGCCACGGCAGTTCCACGGCGCCGGCCACCAGGCCGACGACGAGCCACACGGTGGCCTGCCACGCCTCGTCGGCCAGGTCACCGAGGCGTAGCAGCCCGACGAGCCACGGCCAGCCGGCGCCGAGCGCCCCGAGGGTGAGCAAGCCCAGCAGCACTGCCCAGCCCAGCCCCAGCCCGAGCAGCCGACGTACCAGGTCCCGGTCGGCCGCGCTCTCGGCTCGGGCGACCTCGCGGACCAGTGCGGAGCCGAGTCCGAGGTCGATCAGGGCGGCCATCGCCAGCAGACCGGCGAGCACTACCCAGATCCCGAACTCCCGCGGCCCGAGCCGTTGGTAGATGACCGGCACCGAGACCAGCCCGGACACCGCCATGATCACCCGCGCGGCCAGCATGCTGGCCGTGTTGCGGGTGACCCGGGTTTCGACCGCGTGGGCCGCACTAGCCACGGGGGAACCCCCGGAACAGTTCGACCACTGTCAGCAGGAGCAGGGTGAGGTCGACCCGCATGGAGCGGCAGTTGAGGTAGAGCAGGTCACACCGGAGCTTGTCCTCGACGGTGGCCGCGTATCCGCCGGTGAGCTGTGCGATGCCGGTCAGTCCGGGCCGGATCAGGTGCCGCAGGTCGTAGTCGGGCAGCCGGTCGAAGCCGGCGATGAACTCCGGTCGTTCCGGGCGGGGCCCGACGAGGCTCATCTCGCCGCGCAGCACGTTCCAGAGCTGGGGCAACTCGTCCAGCCGGGACCGTCGCAGCCAGCGCCCCAGTCGGGTGATCCGGACGTCGTCCGGCAGGGCCAGGACCGGGCCGGTGGTCTGCTCGGCGCCGACCCGCATGGTCCGGAACTTGACCACCCGGAACAGTCGGCCACCCGTGCCGACGCGTTGCTGGAGGTAGAACGGTGGGCCGGTGAACGACACCACTGCGGCGATCACCGCGATCAACGGAATCACCACGACGGCACTGAGCAGGATCACGCTGAGGTCGAAGAACCGCTTGAGCCGCTCGCCACGGGGTCGGCGGGTGCCGCCCGATCCCAGCCGAATCCACGGCAGCCCACCGAAGCGCGCCATGGCCGGTGCTCGCAGCAGACCGTAGACGGGGCGGGCCAGCACCATGATCTCGACGCCGGCACTCATGCAACTGGTGATGATGCGATCGTCGATGCTCTCCAGGGAGTGCTTGAGCAACAGGAGTCGAGGGCGGACGGTGGCCAGCACCCTGGCGAGTTCCTCGGCGCGGGCCGGCACCGGGAGGCGGACGGCCACGTCGAACTCCTCGTCGAGGCGGTCGGGCGTGGTGGTCGCGTCGTTCGCCTCGAGCACCACCACGCGGGCCCGCCGTCGGTGCTGGTCGGATCGGACCTGCTCCTGATGGGCGAACAACTCCTGAAGCTGGAGCGGGATCTCCGGACGTTCTCGCGGTTCGGACCACGGTGCCTCGGCGAGGTCGTGCGGGGCCGCGCTGTCGTTGCCTGGCATCGGAGCTGAGTCCGCGGTCACGGGTCCCGGGGTCTTTCTCAACGCGCCGACCTCCTCCTCCGTCAGGTGCTTCGAGGGCATGCGGACGAGCAACCCCGGGAGTAAGTTACTAGTCACAAATGCCCCAATAGTCCCGGATGGGTAAAAACAGGACGTCTTGCTTTGAACGTCGCATTTCAGCCCAGACCGTTGGGCGAAACACACCTTTAGTGGGTATTTGGTGGGTTACGGTCGTGCCCGGTCGTCCGGTTGCCGCTGAGGGCCGACAACCCCGTCGTTCCAAGGAGTTCCACATGGACCAGCCAGTTGTTGCCGCCGGTGTCGACCCGCCGACGGACCTGATTCCCGGGCGCGTGCTGGTGACCGGCGGCGCCGGCTTCATCGGCAGCCACGTGGTCGCCCGGCTGATGCTGATGGGCAGCCAGGTCCGGGTGCTCGACAACTTCTCCACCGGCCGGATCGAGAACCTGGCCGACGCCGCGTACGGCGGACTGACCGAGGCCGACGTCGTCTCGGGTGACATCCGTACGCCGGAGGGCGTCGATGTCATCCACCAGTGGCAGCCGGACGTGGTGGTGCACCTCGCCGCGCAGCCGAGCGTTCCCGCGGCCCGGCGGTCACCCCTGTACGACGCCGACGTGAACGTGTTCGGCACCGTCAACGTGCTGGACGCCTGCGCCCGCGGCGGCGTACGGCTGGTGATCAACGCGGCCAGCAGCGCCATCTTCGGCAGCGTCCCCGCCCACGACCTGCCGGTCCGCGAGGACTACCCGATCGCCCCGGTGAGCCCGTACGGCGTCAGCAAGGCCGCCGGCGTGCACTACCTCGACTGGTACGGGCGTCAGCACGGCCTGCCGTACACCTCGATGGTGTTCGGCAACGTCTACGGGCCCCGCCAGGAGGGCAGCGACTGCGGCGTGGTGTCCCTGATGGCCGACGCGCTGCTCGGGGGCCGGCAGGTGGTGATCTACGACGACGGCACGCAGACCCGGGACTTCATCCACGTCAGCGACGTCGCCGAGGCGATCGCCGTCGCCTGCCACCACCCCGGGGTGGGTATGGTCAACATCTCCTCGGGTCGGCAGACAAGCGTCAACGAGGTGTACGACACCGTCCGGGAGGCGTCCGGTGTCGGCAACGCGGCCCGTTACGAGCCGTTGCCCTGGCCCGGCGAGGTGCGCAACATGGCGCTGGACACCAGGAAGGCGCGCGAGTTGCTCGGGTGGTACCCGAAGATCGGCTTCACCGAGGGCGTACGGATGACGGTGCGCGACGCCCGCCGTCGCCAGGCCGGCAGCCAGATCCTGTCCCCGGCGCGGGCGTTGGAGCGCGCCGTCAGCGGCTGAGGCCTCAGCGCGTAATTCCCGTCATCTGATCGGGATTTTCATTGATCAGTCTAACTCTTGCGGGTCGGCATCCACTGCTGCCACGATGGCCGTCAATGCCTTCCGTCCCGAAGGAGTGGTCGTCATGGCGGTCTCCCGCCGCAGGTTCGTCACATCGGTGCTGGCCGGGTCCGCCCTCGCCACCGCCTCCACCACCGAGCTGCTCACCAGCATGTCCAGCCCCGCGCAGGCCGCCAGTCCTCCCGGGGACGTGGTCGGCAAGGTGACGGTCGGCTACCAGGGCTGGTTCAGCGCACCCGGCGACGGGGCGCCGATCGGCGGATGGTGGCACTGGGGCCGCGACCGGTTCCAGCCGCCCTCGCCCGCCAACACCACGATCGTGTCCTGGCCGGACATGCGCGAGTACACCCGCACCTACCCCACCGCCTACCCCAACCTGGGCAACGGCCAGCCGGCCACCCTCTTCTCCTCCTACGACCAGCAGACGGTGGACACCCACTTCCGCTGGATGCAGGAGAACGGCTGCGACACCGCCGCGCTGCAACGGTTCAACCCGATGGGCGACGAGGGCCCCACCCGCGACGCGATGACCCAGAAGGTCCGCTCCGCCGCCGAGCGGCACAACCGCAAGTTCTACATCATGTACGACGTCACCGACTGGCTGACCTTCCAATCGGAGATCAAGACCGACTGGACGACGAAGATGGCCGCGCACACCGCGTCCTCCGCGTACGCCCGACAGAACGGCAAGCCGGTCGTCTGCATCTGGGGCTTCGGCTTCAGCGAGCCCAGCCGACCCTTCACCCCGGGCCCCTGCCTGGAGGTCATCAACTGGTTCAAGGCCCAGGGCTGCTACGTCATCGGTGGCGTACCGACCTGGTGGCGGCAGGGCATCGAGGACTCCCGCCCCGGCTTCCTCGACGTCTACCACGCGTTCCACGCGATCTCGCCCTGGATGGTCTACCGGGCCAGGACCGTGGAGGAGCTGGACTCGTACTACAACAACGTCAACGTCGGCGACATGGCCGACTGCGCGGCGCGCGGCATCGACTACCTGCCCTGCGTGATGCCCGGCGACCTCGCCGGGGGCCACCGCAAGCACGGCGACTTCTACTGGCGGCACATCTACAACATGGTCCGGCTCGGCTCCCAGGGCCTGTACGTGTCCATGTTCGACGAATACAACGAGGGCAACCAGATCGCCAAGACGTCCGAAACCCAGGCCACCACCCCGGCCGGCGCGAACATCCGGGCCCTCGACGAGGACGGCGTCGCCTGCTCCTCCGACTACTACCTGCGGATCACCGCCGACGGCGGCCGGATGCTCAAGGGGCAACTCGCGCTCACCGCCGTACGCCCCACCCCGCCGATGGTCGGCACCCCGCCACCGGTCACCGGCAACCTGGCCGCCGGTCGACAGACCTCGGCGAGCAGCCAGGGCGGCGGGTTCCCGGCGTCGAACGCCGTGGACTCGAACGCCGGCAGCTACTGGGAGAGCGGCGGCGGCTCCTTCCCGCACTGGTGGCAGGTCGACCTCGGCGCCAGCCACCAGGTCAACAAACTCGTGGTGCGGCTGCCCGCCGGCTGGGGCGCGCGCACCCAGACCATCACCGTCCAGGGCAGCGTCGACGGCAACTCCTTCGCCACCATTGCCGGGGCCTCCGCGTTCGCCTTCGACCCTGCCACCGGCAACACCGTCACCCGCACGCTGACGACCACCACGGCCCGCTACGTCCGCCTCAGCATCAGCGCCAACACCGGCTGGCCGGCCGCCCAACTCGCCCAGGTCGAGGTGTACGCCGGCACCACCGTCCCGGACAGCCCGCCGTCCACCCCGAGCGGCCTCACCGTCACCGGCAAGACCTCGACGAGCGTGTCCCTGGCGTGGACGGCCTCCACCGACGACACCGGGGTGACCGGCTACCAGGTACGCCAGGGCGGCACCGTCGTCGCCACCGTCACCGGCACCACGGCGACGGTGAGCGGGCTCAGCCCGTCCACCGCGTACACCTTCACCGTCACCGCCCGCGACGCCGCCGGCAACACCTCCGGCGCGTCCTCGGCGGTCACCGCCACCACGGACGCTGCCGCAAACGCGGACCTCGCCCGGGGCCGACCCACGTCGGAGAGCAGCCACGTCCAGAGTTACGGGTCGGGCAACGTGGTGGACGGTGACGCGAACAGCTACTGGGAGAGCGCCAACAGTGCGTTCCCGCAGTGGGTGCAGGTCGACCTGGGTTCCTCGCGGACCGTTGGGCGGGTGGTGCTGAAGCTGCCGCCGTCGTCGGCTTGGGGCAGCCGGACGCAGACGCTTGCCGTGCAGGGGAGCGCTGATGGGGGGAGCTTCGCGACGCTTGTCGGATCGGCGGGGCGGACGTTCGATCCGGCTACTGGTAATCAGGTGACGTTGACGTTCAGCGCTGCGCAGGCGCGCTACGTTCGGATCACCGTCACCGGCAACACCGGCTGGCCGGCCGGGCAGCTGTCGACGCTGGAGGTCTACGCCAGCTGATCGGGCGTGGGCGGCCGCCGGGGGAGCGGCGGCCGCCCATCTCATCGCACGGGCGCAAGCCGCACATCGCCAAGGCCAACGTCGAGGCGGACAGGTTCACGTGAGCTGCCGCAACGAGAACCGTCGAGGTCCCAGTGCTTCGTGACGACTGCGCATTCTCGGGTGACTTCGCCTCCAAGCGCTCGATGAGCCTAAAGCGCGGTGGTCAGCTGAGGCGCCGGATGAACTGACGGTCTCGGGCGCTGACCGAAGCCGTCGGGATGGCCGCTCGGAGGACGACATGGCTTGACGAGCAGCACGTTGCCGGCCGGGTCGGTGATGAAGGCCGCAGCGGCGGCGTAAAACGAAGCCAGGTTGGCGTACCACGTGGCGGGCTCCGTCCAGGTCACCTTGGTGACGCTAGCGGACTGGTCCAGGTGAAGCTCTAACGCCGAATGGATGCCTGAAGCGTGCTGCGCCAACTCCCGACCCCAGTCGCAGGCGGCGTCGGTGCCCCCAGCGCGGGCGTGAGTCACGGCCCTCATCCCACGATGGTGATCAAGAGATTTGCGGGACTTTTGAAGGTCAAACTTCCCGCAAACCTCTTGATCACGAAGGTCGGCGCGGTAGCCGAGGTCAGGGCGATCACCGGGGTCAGGGCGACCGCCGGGAGTGGGCGGTGGGAGTGGGCGGTGGGTGGGACGTTGCTGCTTCAGGCTGCTCTGGCCGCCGCTGGCGGCGGCCAGAGCAGCCGAGCTGACGAGCTGCGGACAGTGTCGCGCCGGCTGAGGTTCGGTGTCGGCCTCTGGCGCGTACCGTGATCGCCGACGTTGCCCGCGCGCGGCCGGCGCCGGCTGGCGTGGCGCGACTGGCCACTGTGGTCGGTCTCACCCGCTGACGGGACGCGCGCCGGCGCTCCGACCGGATAACTCCGCGCCGAAGCCAACTGGCCCCGGCAGGGTCAGTGCTCCCAGAGGTCCTCGGTGCGGAAGTACCTGGCGGTGAACGCCTCTTCCAGGGAGCCGGTGTCCGTCTCATCTGTCCACCAACCCGGCCAGACGTCGACACCGGAGGGCTCGCTGATGGCCGTCAGGACGGTGGAGCACCGGTGACAGCGCCGAGGTGCCGAGTCACGGAACCGCCCGCCGCAGTCGCATCGCCGCAGCCGCGCCTCAAGTGCCGCCATCAGCGTGGGGTAGGCCCTGTCCTCGGAGGGGAGCGCGTCCGCGATGGTCCTGAACGTCTTGTCGTAGTAACCGACATCCACCCGCATCGGGCAGCTGTCGCAGTAGAGGAAATAGCAGTCCAGCAGTGGCGAGTGGTCGAGGCGGTGGAGGCGTTCGTGGCACTCCGGACAGGCGACTTCCTCGCCGTTCAGCCAGTTGTCGTCGTCTTCGTCCGGTTGGCTCACTGGTTGATCTTCCCATGGGTGTCACGCCGAGGAGCGGCGGCGATTCGCGTTTCGGCCCGGGTGGCGTCGGCCCGCTGTGAGACTGGGCGAGTGCCGGCACGTCGGTGCATCGGCGCTGGCCGACTCGACTTTGCGAGGTGGGGAAGATGTCCAACGACAGCGAAATTCGTCCCTTCCGGCTCGACACGCCGGAGGACGTGATCGCCGACCTGCGTCGCCGGATTGCGGCTACCCGCTGGCCCACCCGCGAGTTGGTCACCGATCGATCCCAGGGTGTGCAGCTGGCGACGATCCAGGAGTTGGCCCGCTACTGGATGACCGATTACGACTGGCGTGCGTGCGAGACGACGCTGAATTCGCTGCCGCAGTACACGACGAACATCGACGGCGTCGAGATTCACTTCATCCACGTACGGTCGCAGCACGAGAACGCCCTGCCGCTGATCATGACGCACGGCTGGCCGGGCTCGGTCGCCGAGCTGCTCGGGGTCGTCGGCCCGCTGACCGACCCGACGGCGCACGGCGGCACGCCCGAGGACGCGTTCCACCTGGTGCTGCCGTCGTTGCCGGGCTACGGCTTCTCCGGCGAGCCGACCGAGCCTGGCTGGGATTCCGCGCGGATGGCACAGGCGTGGGCGAAACTGATGGACCGCCTCGGGTATTCGCGTTACGTCGCACAGGGCGGCGACGTCGGCGCGGCCGTTACGGACGCCATGGGACGTCAAGCACCCGAGGGGCTGCTCGGCATCCACGTCAACCTGCTCGCCGGGGCGGTCGGCATCAAGGACAAGCTGCCGGCGAATTCCGAGCAGGAACGTGCCGCGCTCGAGGCGCTCAAGCTGTTCTCGATGGACGGTTTCGGCTACTTCCTGGAGCAGTCCACCCGGCCGCAGACGATCGGCTACTCGCTGCTGGACTCACCTGTCGGGATGGCGGCCTGGATGCTCGACCACGACACGGACAGCTACTACAAGATCTCCCGCGCGTTCCTCGACGGTGAGCCGGCCGGCGGTCTCACCCGGGACAGCATCCTCGACAACATCACGCTGTACTGGTTGACGGGCACCGGTGCTTCGTCCGCCCGGTGGTACTGGGAGCAGGGGCGGTTTCAAGCAGCGGCCCAGGCGGCCGGTCAGGCTCCGCCGCCGGTCACGGTGCCGGTCGGCTTCACCACGTTCCCCGGCGAGATCTGGGCCGCTCCGCGTAGCTGGGCCGAGGCGGTCTATCCCGGCATCGCGTACTTCAACGAGGCTGACCGCGGCGGGCACTTCGCGGCGTGGGAGGAGCCAGAACTCTTCTCCGCCGAGGTGCGGGCCGCGTTCGGGCCGCTGCGGAAAACCTGACGGTCTCACCCGCTGACGGACGTGCGCCGGCGCCAGTCGTCCGCCGGGTGGATGGTGCGTACCGGGTCGGGCACCGGCCCTCGGGGCTGCCACTCGCGGGGGTAGCCGAGGGAGACCTCCTCGAAACGCACCCCGTCGTGGATGGTGGTGCGGGGGATGTGCAGGTGCCCGTAGACCACTGTGGCCGCGTCGAAGCGCAGGTGCCAGTCGCTGGTGCGGACCGTGCCGCACCACTGGGCGAAGACCGGGTACAGCAGGACGTCGGTGGGTTCCCGCACCAGCGGGTAGTGGTTGACCAGCACCGTTGGCAGCGCCGTGTCGCGTTCGGCCAGCCGGCGTTCGGTCTCGGTGATCCGGGCCGCGCACCACGCCTCCCGGCTCGGGTACGGGTCGGGGTGCAGCAGCGCCTCGTCCGTGCACACCACACCGGCCGCGTACGCCAGGGCCAGCGACTCCTCCTGGGTGCGCGCCTCGGGCACCCGGAAGGTGTAGTCGTAGAGCACGAAGAGCGGGGCGATGGTGGCCGGGCCGCCGTCGCCGTCCCACACCGGGTACGGATCTTCCGGGGTGAGCACCCCCAACCGCCGGCACATCCGCACCAGTTCGCGGTAGCGCTCCTCGCCGCGCAGCGTGACCGGGTCGCGCGGTGGTGTCCACAGCTCATGGTTGCCCGGCGCCCAGACGACCCGCGCGAACCGACTGCTCAGCAGCCCAAGGGCCCACTCGACGTCGGCGAACCGGTCGGCGACGTCGCCGGCGACGAGCAGCCAGTCGCCCTCGTTGTCCGGGTGTAGATCCTGCACGAATGCGCGGTTCTGCGGGTGCCCGACGTGCAGGTCGCTGACGGCCCGCAGCCGGGGCGGAAGTTTCACCCCCCGAGGTTAGGACGACACGGGCGGCCCGCGGAAGCTCTGCGCCTGCCGTTCGCGCCCGATCTGAGGGCCCGCATATCCGGCGACCCGACGGGAAAGCGCGGGGGGTCCGACAGCCCGAGACCGGAGCAGGAGACAAACATGCCTTTCATCACCGTGGGGACGGAAAACTCCGCGCCCATCGACCTGTACTACGAGGATCACGGTTCCGGTAAGCCGGTGGTGCTGATCCACGGCTTCCCGTTCAATGGCGCAACCTGGGAGAAGGAGACGCGGGCGTTGCAGGACGCCGGATACCGGACGATCACCTACGATCGCCGCGGTAACGGTAACTCCGCCCAGCCGGCCTTCGGGTACGACTACAACACGTTCGCAGCGGACCTGGACGTGTTGATGACCGAGCTGAACCTGAACGAGGTGACCCTGATCGGTCACTCGATGGGCACCGGCGAGGTGGTCCGTTACCTGGGCAACTACGGCTCGCAACGGGTCAGCCGGGCGGTGCTGCTCAGCCCACTGCAACCGATGCTGGCCAAGGCGAGCGACAACCCGGAGGGCGTCGAGCGGAGCCTGTTCAAGGGCTTCCAGGACGCCATCATCAAGGACCGGTTCGCCTACCTGACGTCCTTCTGTGACGCGTTCTTCAACCCGGACCAGAACATGGGCAAGCGGGTCAGCGAAGAGGCGTACCGGGCGCACTGGCAGATCGGCGCGATGGCCTCCGGTAAGGCTACCCACGACAGCGTGAACGCCTGGCAGGAAGACTTCCGTCAGGACCTGCCGAAGATCGACATTCCGGTGTTGATCGTGCAGGGTGACCAGGACCGGGTGCTGCCGTATCCGGTGACCGGTCAGCGGCTCGGGCCGATGATGCCGACCGGCACGCTCGTCACGCTCAAGGGCGCGCCGCACGGTATCCCGTGGACCCACGCCGACGAGGTCAACAAGGCGGTTCTGGACTTCATGAAGCAGCCCGCCAAGGCTCGCGCCTGACCCGTACCGGTAGCCGATCGGACGCCCGCGCCGTGAGGCGCCGCGACACCCGGCCCACGGTTCGCACCGGGGCCGGGTGTCGTCGTCGGTCAGGGCCGGCGGGCCACCACCGCGCCGTTGGCGCCCGGCGCGTCGAACGGCACGGTACGCACGTCGACGAAGCCGGCGTCGGTGAGCCACGCCGCGTACTCGGCGCCCGAGTAGTTCCGGCCGCCCTCGGTCTCGACAAGCATGTTCATCCCCATCAGGGCCGCCTCCGGCGGTCCGGTGCGTTCGTCGTTGAGCAACAGCTCGCAGACGACGATCGCCCCGCCGGACGGCAACGCCGCGTGGCAGCGGGCCAGCAACGCCCGGTTCGTCGGCTCGTCCCAGTCATGCAGGATCATGCTGAGCAGGATGACGTCGTGCCCGTCCGGCAGCGCCGGGTCGGCGAGGAAGTCACCGGCCACCGCGTCGATCCGCCCGGTCAGCCCAGCCTCGGCGATCCGCTCCCGGGCGCGCACGCAGACGTGCGGCAGATCCAGGACGGTCGCCCGCAGCTCGGGCAGACGGCGGCAGAACTCGATCGGGAACGCGCCCGCGCCGCCGCCCACGTCGAGCAACCGGCGATGCGCGGAGAAGTCGTACGCGTCGGCCAGCGCGCTGGCGGTGAAGCTCGACGTGGAGAACATCGCGTCCCAGAACTGCGCCAGCATCTGGGGGTCCTCGGTGTCGAACATCGACTGTTGGGCCTCCGGATCCCAGGTCAAGGGTCGATCCGTGCGCAGGGCGTCGCCGATGCGGTGCCAGGGCAGGTAGGTGCGCAGGTCCGAGTAGCGGACCTGCGCCCCGAAGTAGTACGGGCGGCCCTCGACCAGGAACTGCTCGGCCAACTCGGAGTTGCGGTAACCGTCGCCGGCCTTCTCCAACAGGCCGAGCGACGCACTGGCGGCCAGCAGCAGGTCAGCGGGCCGGTCGGGCAGCCCGAACTCGGCGGCAGCCTGCTCGACGGTCATCGTCCGCCCGCCGGCGAGCCGGGTGAACAGACCGAGTTCGACGCCGGCCGCGAGGGTCTTGAACCCCCACACACCGGCCACTAGACGCATGAGGGGAGTCGGGGTGATCACCACGACATGAGATCACACATCACACGTTTCCACGATGGACGCTCACGCCCGGAGCAGCGTCACCATCCCTGCGGCCACCAGCACCCCGGCCCAGAGCCGGTCCACGTTGAACCGGGCCCGACGCAGCACACCGACCCCGAGCACCGGGACCGGCGACCACGTGGGCGTCCCGTTCGCCGGCGTGGCAGCGCCGCAGCCCGCCGGATCCCGCTGACCGGCTGCCTCCGGCTAACCGGCGATCGTCCAAGCCACAAGTGCCGGCAGGGTCAGTAGGTAGGCGCTGCCGCAGAACCGGAACGCGCTGTCCGTGGCGCGACCGGACAGTCCACGACGGCCGGTGAGCACCTCCAGCGGAGTCGTGCCCTCGTTGTCACCGCCGTCCTCGAAGGTCAACGCAGACACCAGGAGCAGGACGTCGGCCGCGATGAGAAGGGGCCACGCAGACGGTGGCGCGGCGAATCCGGCGTAGATCAGCGGCCCCAGCACGATCGCGGGCACGATGCCGAGCGAGAAAGCGCTCACGATGGTCGCGATGATGGCGTACCAGCCGAACGTCGTCAGTCGCAGAAGCACAGCCAGTCCGACGACCATGACCTGAACAACACCCATTGACACCGCAGTCACCCTTCTACGACCGCATCGCGTACCGCGAGCTGGTCAAACCTGACCCGCGTCCTCGTCGGAGCGGCGTCCCCGCTGGTCTGCACCGTCAGAGTGGCTGTCGGGCTGGGCGTGTCCTCGACGATGACCACGTCCGTCACACCTGCAGGCAGGTCGGCAGGCCATCCGGCATCGTCGGTCGGGTCACTGGTCAGGAGGCGCGCGGCACGCCCCTTCAGGCCCGTGTCGGTAGCCCGCACCGGCCGCCACACCATCAACGCCGGCCGGGGAGGCTGGTTGACGGGCACATGCGAAGGCCCGGCCGTGCTCGCTGGCGCCCAGCTGCCGTCCGGCTGTCGGCGGCGCCTGGGCCGGTCACTGACCGATCCACATGTGCAGGAGGTCTTCCCTGTCCACGACGCGGCGCTCGGAGAGCTCGGCGAGCAGCTCCAGATGAACGGGTCCGTCGACGATCTCGGCCTGGTCGGGGCGCAGCGCCCCGCCGAGACCCAAGGCCGGGACAAAGCCATAGATGGTGTCGGGGCCCACCGGACCACGCAGTGCGAGTATCCGATCGAACAACGGCTTCCTGTCGGCACCGTGAAGGTCAACGCTGCGGCGGTCCTGGGACATCAACAGAGCGTAGAGCCGGTCATCGCGGCGATCGTCCGACATCGCGCGGTCCGCCCGATCCGTGTGGACCACCCACCCGTACTGCGCGCTGATCGTCAACCGTGAGCCTGTCTGCTGCCCCCACACCTGCACATCGCCGAACGCGCTGCGGCTCACGGCAATCCATCGTTCTTCTTCCGGTAGGGCAAGGCCGTTGGTCCACGCGTCGACCGCCGGCTGCCACACCTCGGGATCACACAACCAGAACGATCCGTTACCGAAGCCGGCGAATCCGTACGTACGCCAGTGCCGCTGATCTGCCGGCGAGCTAGCCGGGCAGCATATGGCGACTCGCCAAGGTACACCCACGGCGTACCGTGTGCCGGCTGCGATTCGCGCCGTCGGCACCAGTGGGGTGGAACTGACCGGCTGGCGGGAGTAGGCATCGCCCGCACGAAACAGGCTTGCGCGGATCAGCCGGTGAACCGCTGGCCAACCCGCCGCCCCGCGAGGCTCACCACGGTGCTGCCGGCCGCCATCCCGACCAGAACCAGAATCCCCCCGACCACCCACAACCCGCTGTCGTCGGTCGACGCGGCCCGCCACGACCACACCACCGTGAACGCCACAGTCATCACCGGCGCCACCAGCCACGGGCTGAGCCGCGTCCCGGCGAGCGCGGCCAGCAGCACGAGCGTCAACACACAGCCGATCACCTGCCACGGCTCGTACGGGCCGCTGCTCGCGCCGGTCTGCGCGTCGACCGTGTACCGGGTGTCCCAGCCCAGCCAGAGGATCCACGCCCCGACCGTGGCCGCCGCCAGGAACAGAACACCGAGCAGTGCCCGGGTACCCCTCGTCGCCGTCATCCGGTGATCATCCCCTGCCTGCCGCTCTACCGGAACACGGACCGGTAGCCGACCAGATCCCTGATGGACTGTTGCCTCGGTCGGTGGCGATCCTCTACGGTCTGCTCAGCGGTGGGCGGTGCGGTCCGCATCCGACCCGACACCGCCGGTTGCCCGTCGTGCGGGCCGGGATGGTGGAGTCCCGGGTCGCCCCGTCGGCGGTGACCCGGCGGTCGTGTGACTCCCAGCTCGTCCCCGGGCGCTGATGCCCGGCGTGGCTCCGTGCGGAGCCGACGACGAGCCGGGGCACGCCGACCCACCGGGAGAGCCCCGTGTTCCTCAGCCCGCACGAGCAGGACCGCCTGCTCGTCCACGTCGCGGCCGATGTCGCCCGCGCCCGCCGCGAACGCGGCCTGCGCCTCAACTACCCCGAAGCCGTCGCGGTGATCACCGCGTTCCTCCTCGAAGGGGCCCGCGACGGGCGGTCGGTGGTCGACCTGATGTCCGCCGGCCGGGCGGTTCTCGGTCGCGACGACGTCCAGGACGGCATCCCCGAGCTGCTGAGGGAGGTGCAGGTGGAGGCGACGTTCCCGGACGGCACCAAGCTCGTGACGGTGCACCACCCGATCCCGTGATCCCCGGGGAGATCCTGCCGGCGGCGGACCCGGTCGAGATCAACGTGGGTCGTCCGGTGACCACACTGCTCGTGGTCAACACCGCCGACCGCCCGGTGCAGGTCGGCTCGCACTACCACTTCGCCGAAGCCAACCCGGCGCTGTCGTTCGACAGGGGCGCGGCCTGGGGCCAACGGCTCGCCGTTCCGGCCGGCACCTCCGTCCGGTTCGAGCCGGGCATCAACCGCAGCGTCGACCTCGTGCCACTCGGCGGCGCACGCGTCGTGCCGGGCCTGCGCGCAGAGTGCGCGGGACCGCTGGACCCGTCGCCGCACGCGGTCACGGCCGACGGGTCGCCGCGGTGAGCGCCGTGCGGCGGGACCGCTACATCGACCTGTACGGCCCGACGACCGGTGACCGGATCCGACTGGCCGACACCAACCTGCTGATCGAGGTGGAGACCGACCACTGCGTGGGCGGCGACGAGGCCGTCTTCGGCGGCGGGAAGGTGATCCGCGAGTCGATGGGACAGTCCCGTGCCACCCGCGCCGAAGGGGCACTGGACACCGTCATCACCGGCGCGGTGGTACTCGACCACTGGGGAGTGGTCAAGGCCGACGTGGGGCTGCGCGACGGGCGCATCGTGGCCCTCGGCCGGGCCGGTAACCCGGACACCATGCCCGGTGTCCACCCCGACCTGGTCATCGGCCCGTCGACCGAGGTGATCGCGGGCAACGGGCGGATCCTCACCGCCGGCGCTGTCGACACCCACGTGCACTTCATCTGCCCGCAGATCGTCACCGAGGCGCTGGCCAGCGGCATCACCACGATGGTCGGCGGCGGCACCGGGCCGGCCGAAGGGACCCGCGCGACAACCGTCACCCCGAACGCCTGGCACCTGGCCCGGATGCACGAGGCGCTGGACACCATGCCGGTCAACGTGCTGCTGCTCGGCAAGGGCAACACCGTCTCCACCGAGGCGCTGTGGGAACAACTGCGGGCCGGTGCGGGCGGTTTCAAGCTGCACGAGGACTGGGGCACCACACCGGCGGCGATCGACGCCTGCCTGCGGGTGGCGGACGCGTCCGGGGTCCAGGTGTCGATCCACACCGACACGCTCAACGAGGCCGGCTTCGTCGCCGACACCCTGCGGGCGATCGGCGGGCGGGCGATCCACTCGTACCACACCGAGGGAGCCGGTGGCGGGCACGCACCGGACATCATCACCGTGGCCAGCGAACCGAACGTGCTGCCGTCGTCGACCAACCCGACCCGGCCGTACACCGCCAACACCCTGGCCGAGCACCTGGACATGTTGATGGTCTGCCACCACCTCAACCCGTCGGTGCCGGAGGACCTGGCCTTCGCCGAGAGCCGGATCCGACCATCCACGATGGCCGCCGAGGACCTGCTGCACGACCTCGGCGCGATCTCGATCATCGGTTCCGACTCGCAGGCGATGGGCCGGGTCGGCGAGGTGATCACGCGGACCTGGCAGAGCGCCCACGTGATGAAGGACCGGGTCGGCGCGCTGCCGGGCGACGGGCCCGCCGACAATCACCGGGCCCGGCGGTACGTGGCGAAGTACACCATCTGCGCCGCGATGGCCAACGGGCTGGAACGGGAGGTCGGCTCGGTCGAACCGGGCAAGCTCGCCGACCTGGTGCTCTGGGACCCGGCGTTCTTCGGCGTCCGGCCGCTGCTGGTGATCAAGGGCGGCATGATCGCGTACGCCCAGATGGGCGACGCCAACGCCTCGATCCCGACACCGCAGCCGATGCTGCCCCGGCCGATGTTCGGGGCGTACGGCGCGGCGGCGGCCGCCACCAGCCTGGCCTTCGTGGCCCCGGCGGCGCTGGACGCCGGGCTCCGCCTGGACG
Organism: Micromonospora sp. NBC_00821; assembly: GCF_036347035.1. Lineage (NCBI taxonomy): Bacteria > Bacillati > Actinomycetota > Actinomycetes > Micromonosporales > Micromonosporaceae > Micromonospora > Micromonospora sp. NBC_00821. Next base: position 4,145,545 of record NZ_CP108880.1, on the reverse strand, counting down.
TGCGTCGTCGGGTGGTGCCGGTGAGTGACGTACGGTCGCGGGGCAAGGCCGACCTGCCGGAGAACAACGCGATGCCGCGCATCGAGGTGGACCCGGACACCTTCACGGTACGGATCGACGGGCAGGTGGTGGAGCCGGACCCGGTGACCCGGCTGCCGATGGCCCAGCGGTACTTCCTGTTCTGATGGCGACGCCGAGCCTGCTGTTGTTGTTGGCCGACGGACGCTTCCCGGCCGGGGCGCACGCGCACTCCGGTGGTCTGGAGGCGGCCGTCGCCGCCGGCCGGGTCACCGACCTGGCGTCGTTGGAGGCGTTCCTGGCCGGGCGACTGGCCACCGCCGGTCTGGTCGGCGCGGCGTTCGCGGCGGCCGCTCACCGGGTGGCGATGCCCGAGCCGATCGGCTCGGCGCACCCGGCCCGGTCCGCCCAACCGTCGGACACGCCGGCTGAGTCCGCCGCTCGGTCGCGGGCGCTGGCTCGGCTCGACGCGGAGCTGGACGCGCGTACCGCCGCCCCGGCGTTACGGGCGGTCTCGCGCCGACAGGGCCGGGCGTTGCTGCGTGCCGGCCGGACCATCTGGCCGGACGCCCCGTTCGCCGATCTGCCCGCGACGCCCGGTGGGGCACACCAACCGCTGGTGCTCGGGCTGCTCTGCGCCGCGGCCGGGCTGTCCCGAGTCGAGACCGCCACGATCGCCGCGTACGGGACGCTGACCGGGGCGGCCAGCGCCGGCGTACGGCTGCTCGGCCTCGACCCGTACCAGGTCCAGGCCCTGCTGGTCGGCTTGGCCGACGCCTGCGACGGCACGGCCGCCGACGCGGCGCGGGCCGCCGACGACCCACCGGAGCGGCTGCCGGCCGCCGCCGCTCCACTGGCCGACATTCATGCCGAAATCCATGCCACCTGGGAGGTGCGTCTCTTTGCGTCCTGACACCGTTGTGCCGAGCGCTGTGCCCGCCGTCGAACCGATCACTCCGTCGGCGGCCACGCCGCCGCCGGCCATGCCACCCCATGACGAGACCGTTCCGCACACCCATCCGGAGCCGGGGGTGGACCCCCATCCGCCGTTGGCGCGTGCCGGCCGTGCCCTGCGGGTCGGCATCGGCGGACCGGTCGGTTCCGGTAAGACGGCCCTGGTGGCGGCGCTCTGCCGTGCCTTCGCCGACGAGTTGCGGCTCGGCGTGGTGACAAACGACATCTACACGACCGAGGACGCCGACTTCCTCCGGCGGGCCGGCGTGCTGGACCCGGCCCGGATCCGCGCGGTGGAGACCGGTTGCTGCCCGCACACGGCGATCCGCGACGACATCGGCGCCAACCTGGACGCCGTTGACGAGTTGGCCGAGGCGGTCGGCCCGCTGGACCTCGTCCTGGTGGAGAGCGGTGGGGACAACCTGACCGCGACCTTCAGCCGGGGGCTGGTCGACCGGCAGATCTTCGTGGTCGACGTGGCGGGCGGGGACAAGGTGCCCCGCAAGGGCGGGCCGGGGGTCACCGCCGCCGACCTTCTCGTGATCAACAAGACCGACCTGGCGCCGATGGTGGGTGCCGACCTCGCCGTCATGGATCGTGACGCGCGGGCCCGGCGCGGCGACCTCCCGACCCTCTTCCTGTCCATCGTGGGAGACCCCACGGCAACGTCGGTCGCGGACTGGATCCGGCACGAGTTGACCCACCACGCCGCCCTGCACCCGCTGGCCGTGCCGGTCGGCCCGGCCTGATGCGAGCGCTCGCTCGGCTGGTCGCCCGGGCCGACGGGCGGGGCGGTACGGCCCTGGTCGAGTTGCACGGCGAAACGCCGTTGCTGCTGCGCCAGACCCCGACCGACGGTGGTGTCGCCACTGTGCACCTCGTCGGCGGGGCGGCCGGACCACTCGCCGGAGACGATCTGCGCCTGGAGATCGAGGTCGGGCCGGGCGCGGCCGTCCGGGTGCACAGCGTCGCCGCGTCGATCGCCCTGCCGGGTCGCGCGGGTGCCGTGTCCCGGATGGCGGTGCGGGCGGTGATCCACGCCGACGCCACGCTGCACTGGCTTCCGGAACAGTTGGTCGCGGCGGCCGGCTGCGCGCACCTCGCCGAGTCCCGGATCGAGCTGGCCGCCGGCGCGAGCCTGCGGTGGCGCGACGAGCTGATCTGCGGCCGGTACGGCGAGGCGCCCGGCGGCGCCGTCGTACACACCCAGGTCGACTACGCGGGTCGACCACTGCTGCGTCAGTCCCTCGCGGTGGGACCGCAGGCGCCGGGCTGGGCCGGCCCGGCGGTCCTTGGCGGCGCCCCGGCCACCGGATCGCTGCTGGTGGTCGACCCCTCGCGACCCGCCGAACCGCCAACGGCCGAGGGCAGCGTCGCCCGGCTGCCATTGGCCGGCGGCCCCGCCACACTGTGGACGGCCACCGCTCCCGACGCGCACACCCTGCGCACCCACCTAACGGTCTAGGAGCCGCTACCGGGCCGAGTGCCGGTCTTGGCGGTCTTGCTGGTCTTGGCGGTCCTGCCGGTCCTGCTGGGCCTGCCGGTCCTGCTGGGCCTGCTGGTCCTCCTGGTCTTGCTGGTCTTGGCGCAATGCCGTCTTGGCCCTGCGCGACGCCGCCATGGCCCGTGTCCCCCGCGGCGGCCGAGCGGGGATTGGCCTCGACCGCCGAAACCGTTCCCGAGGCCAGGTTGGTGCAGAGCACGACGGTGCCGGCCGGCGGACACTCCAGAAAGCGTGATGTCTGTGAGTCATCACGGTGACTCACAGACATCACGCTTCCTGCCGTGTGGGGTGGGAGGTCGGGCCGCGCTCACGGCCGTGCCGAACTAACCGCGAGCCCGAACGCCCGGAGCCGAACGCCCGGAGCCGAACGCCCGGAGCCGAACGCCCGGAGCCGAACGCCCGGAGCCCGCAGCCCGCAGCCCGCAGCCCGCAGCCCGCAGCCCGCAGCGGGGAGCGGGGAGCGGGAAACGGCAGCGCGGAGCGGGAAGGGGAAGGGGTCAGCGGGGAAGGGGAGCGGGGAAGGGGTCAGCGGTGTGGGCCGGCCGCGTCGGCGTGCACTCGTTGCCGGGCCGGGTCGAGGCGGTCGATCAGGTCGTCGAGCTGGCGTACGAGGTTGGCGGCCGGGGGCGTGCCCGGCTCGCTGGTCTCCGCGACGCCCATCTCCGTGATGCCCAGTTCGGCGATGCTGGCTCGGACCCGCTCGTCCAGGCGGGCGTGCTCACGGCGGCCCCGAGCGGTCAGGTACGCCCGGATGCGTCGGCGGTCGATCGGATCGATCCGGCGGAAGACGAGGTTGCGGTCGACGAGTTGGTCGACCAGCTTGGTGAGGGTGCCCGGCGGCAGCGACGCCTCGGCGGACACCTCGCTCATCGGGTGGCCCTGGCCGTCGGCGAGCAGGCAGAGCACGCGCCACGCCTCGATGCTGATCGCGTCGTCGGCCAGAATGGCGCCCAGTCGGCGGGAGAGCAGCCGTTCGGCGCGGGTGAGCGAGCGCAGCAGGTCGGCTGGCGTCCCGGGCACGTGTGACATGAAACTCCCTGGGCCGGTGGCCCTGTCATGGTAGCGAGTCGTCCCGGTCAGTGGTGAACGCTGGTCTTCCGTCGTGGGCCGGGCAATCATGTGCTCATGTCCGCGCCGGCACCGCCGTGGCTGACCGTCGACCGTGCCGTGGTCAGCATCGCGCTGGTCTATCCGATGCGCGGGCCGGCCGGCATGTTCGGCCCCACCTGTGAGCTTTGCGCGCAGCTCGCGGTCGAGGAGATCAATCGGTGCGGTGGCGTGCTGGGCCGGGAGGTTCGCCTGGTGCCGGTCGACGGTGGCGCACCGCCGGCAGAGGTGGCCGCCGAGGTCGAGGCGTTGGTGTCGGTGGGGGCCGTGCAGGGAGTGACGGGGTGGCACATCTCCTCGGTGCGCCAGGCGTTGGCGCCCCGCGTCGCGCACCGGGTGCCGTACGTCTACACCGCACTCTACGAGGGCGGCGAACACACCGAAGGGGTCTTCCTGACCAGCGAGACGCCGGATGCCCAACTGTGGCCCGCGATGCGGCTCCTCGCCGGGGAACAGGGTGTGCGCCGCTGGTTCGTGGTCGGCAACGACTACGTGTGGCCGCGCCGTACGTCCCGGGCCGCCCAGCGGTACGCGCTGCGTGCCGGTGGGCAGGTGGTGGGCCGGCACTTCCTGCCGTTGGACGCGCACGACTTCACCGAGGTGTTGCGCCGCATCGAGCACAGTGACGCGGACGCCGTGTTGATGCTGCTGGTCGGTGCCGACGCGGTGCGGTTCAACCGCGCGTTCGCCCGATCCGGCCTGGACCAGCGCTGCCTGCGGCTGAGCACCCTGATGGACGAGAACATGCTGTTGGCCAGCGGCGCCGGCGCGACCCGGAGGCTGTACAGCACTGCGGGTTTCTTCGCCGGGCTGGTCACCCAGGAGAATCTCGACTTCCACGGCGAGTTCGCGCGGCGTTTCGGGGTGGAGGCGCCGCCGCTGGGCAGCCTGGGGGAGTCCTGCTACGAGGGCGTCATGCTGCTCGCCGCGCTGATCGGCCAGGCCCGCACCCTCGACGTGCGGGCCATCGAGACGGCCGCCGACACGGTCACCTATCAGGGGCCGCGTGGGCGGTTGCGGCTGCGTCAGCGGCACGTCCGGCAGCGCATCTACCTGGCCGAGGCCGACGGGCTCGACTTCACAGTGCTCGCCCAGCTCTGAACCGGGGGGCAGTCAGCCCACCCGACCCTTGACAGCGCCACCCGATCCCGTCCTAAGATGCTTCCTGCGTGAAGTATCTGGCCACGGGGTCAGGTCTCACCATTGCGTGCCCACCGTTGGCGGATTCGTCCGCCAGCCATTGTGGTGGCACTTATTCTGCGTCTTTCCGAACGGCCGACACCGTTTCCTCCCCAACGGTGTCGGCCGATTTTCGTGCGCGCCTCGACGTCCCCTCGGAAACAGTCAATTAAGGACTGGGAAACACCGGCGCAATCATGCCGGTCGACGCTTTCGGTGCCCATAACCGATCCGGTGCCCTGCGCGACGTCCACCCGTCGACCTTGGCACCGCCCACGTCAGCTCCATCGGACCGCACCGACCGTCCTAACGCCACTTGAGTGCACCGCAGGGAGAGTAGATGTCATTATTCCGGGGCCGCCGCATCCTGGCGGGTGCCATGACCCTGGTCGCCGCGGCCGCGTTGACCGCGTGCGGCAGCAAGACCACCGACGAGGGCGGCGCGACCGGCGTCACCGCCGACGTCTCCGGCGACACCGTCAAGGTGGGCCTGCTCAACTCGCTCTCCGGGACCATGGCGATCAGCGAGGTCACCGTCCGCGACTCCATCATGCTCGCCGTCGAGGAGATCAACGCGGCCGGCGGTGTCCTCGGCAAGAAGATCCAACCGGTCGGTGAGGACGGCGCCTCGGACTGGCCCACCTTCGCCGAGAAGGCCGAGAAGCTCATCTCCGAGGACCGGGTGGCCGCCGTCTTCGGCTGTTGGACGTCGGCCAGCCGCAAGGCGGTCAAGCCGGTGTTCGAGAAGAACAAGGCGTTGCTGTTCTACCCGGTGCAGTACGAGGGACTTGAGCAGTCGCCCTACATCTTCTACACCGGAGCGACGACCAACCAGCAGATCGTTCCCGGACTTGACTACCTCAAGTCGCAGGGCGCCAAGTCGGTCTATCTGGTCGGTAGCGACTACGTCTTTCCGCGAACCGCGAACAAAATCATCAAGGCGTACGCGGCCGCGAACGGGATGACAGTGCTGGGTGAGGATTACGCGCCGCTGGGCTCCACCGAGTTCGGCACCATCGTCAACAAGGTCAAGTCGTCCGGCGCGGACGCGGTGTTCAACACGCTCAACGGTGACAGCAACGTGGCCTTCTTCAAGGAGTACAAGTCGGCGGGTCTGAGCGCCGCCGCGATGCCGGTGGTGTCGGTGTCGATCGCCGAGGAAGAGGTAAAGGGCATCGGCACCCAGTACCTGGAGGGCCAGCTGACGGCCTGGAACTACTACCAGACCACGCCGGGCGCGGCGAACTCGAAGTTCGTGGCCGCGTACAAGGCGAAGTACGGCGCGGACAAGCCGACCAGCGACCCGATGGAGGCCGCGTACGTCAGCGTGCACCTGTGGAAGGCGATGGTCGAGAAGGCCGGGGCCTTCGATGTGGAGAAGGTCCGTTCCGCCTCGGACGGGATCACCTTCGACGCGCCGGAGGGTCTGGTCACCGTCGACGGCAAGACCCAGCACATCGCCAAGACCGCCCGGATCGGCAAGATCGGCGCGGACGGCCTGATCACCGAGGTGTGGAACTCCGGCAAGCCGGTCGCGCCGGACCCGTACCTCAAGACCTACCCGTGGGCGAGCGGCCTGAGCTGACGACGCCGGCCCGGGCGGAACGCGTTGCCGCGCGCTCCGCCCGGGCCACCCGACCAGCAGTTCGGAGTACCCACAGTGACAGTCCTCTTCGGTCAACTCTTCACCGGCATCAGCATCGGCGCGGTGCTGCTGCTCATCGCGCTCGGCCTCGCGCTGACCTTCGGCCAGATGAACGTGATCAACATGGCGCACGGTGAGTTCATCATGGCCGGCGCGTACACCACCTATGTCCTGCAACAGAGCATCACCGGCGCCGGCCTGTCGCTGGCGGTCGCGCTGCCGGTGGCGTTCGTGGTCGCCGGCACCATGGGTGTCCTGCTGGAGGTGCTGCTCATCCGCCGGCTCTACGCCCGGCCGCTGGACACCCTGCTGGTCACCTGGGGCGTGTCACTGATCTTGCAACAACTGGCCCGGGACATCTTCGGCAGCCCGAACGTGCAGACCCGCGCGCCCGAGCTGCTCACCGGCAACGTGGCGCTGCCCGGCGGGCTGACCATCGCCAACAACCGGCTGTTCATCCTGGCCCTGGCGCTGGCCGCCGTCGCGGCGCTCACCCTGGCGCTGCGACTCACCCCGCTCGGGCGTCGTATCCGCGCTGTGGTGCAGAACCGCGACCTCGCCGCCGTGTCCGGCATCGCCACCTCTCGGGTCGACCGGACGACCTTCTTCCTCGGCTCCGGCCTGGCCGGGCTCGCCGGGGTGGCCCTCACCCTGCTCGGCCCGATCGGCCCGACCATGGGCACCAACCTGATCATCGACGCCTTCCTGGTCGTCGTGGTCGGCGGGATCGGCCAACTCAAGGGCAGTGTGATCGTCGCCTTCGCCCTCGGCGTGCTCCAGGCCACCGGGGAGTACCTGACCACCCTCAGCGTCGCCAAGGTGATCGTGTTCGTGGCGATCGTCGCGTTCCTCCAGTGGCGGCCACAGGGCCTGTTCACCCTGCGGACCAGGAGCCTCGCATGACAGCCGTCACCCCCGCGCCACCCGACACCGCCGTCCGCCCGGCGCCCGCCGGCGCCGTACCACCGGGCCGCCCCGCCGGCCGCTCACGGATGCGGACGCTGGCCGGCTTCGCCTTCGGCGCGGCGCTGCTGTTCGCCGTCGCCCCGCTGGTGTTGTCGGACTTCCGGTTGGCGTTGCTGGCCAAGTACCTCTGCGTCGCCATGGTCGCGGTCGGCATCGGGATCGCCTGGGGCCGGGGTGGGATGCTCACGCTCGGCCAGGGTGTCTTCTTCGGCCTGGGCGGCTACGCGATGGCCATGCACCTCAAGCTCGCCGACGCGGGTCCGGGTGGGATGCCCGACTTCATGCAGCTGTACGGGCAACTCGACGAGCTGCCGCTGTGGTGGCGGCCGTTCGCCAGCCCGTGGTTCGCGTTGCCCGCCACGGTGCTGCTGCCGATGATCGTCGCCTTCGGGCTCGGCTCGCTGGTCTTCCGTCGCCGGGTCCGCGGCGCGTACTTCGCCATCCTCAGTCAGGCGCTCGCCGCCGCGATGGTGATCCTGCTGATCGGCCAGCAGGGCACCACGGGTGGCACCAACGGGCTCACCGACATCAAGGGCTTCTTCGGCTACGACCTGGACGACCCGGTCAACCAGCGGATGGTGTACTTCATCATCGCCGGGACGCTGCTGGCGTTGCTCGCACTGGCCCGCCAGCTCATCCACAGCCGCTACGGCGAGTTGCTGGTGGCGGTTCGCGACGGTGAGGAACGGGTCCGCTTCCTCGGCTACGACCCGGCGTCGGTCAAGCTGGTGGCGTACGTGGTGGCGGCGGGCATGGCCGGGCTGGCCGGTGCGCTGTTCGTGCCGGCGGTGGGCATCATCTCGCCCGCGCTGATCGGCATCGTCCCGTCGATCGAGTTCGTCATCGGCGTCGCGGTGGGCGGCCGGGCGACACTGCTCGGTCCGGTGCTCGGCGCGGTGGCGGTGGCCTGGGCGCGTACCGCCCTCTCCGAGCGTTTCCCGGGCACCTGGACGTACCTGCAGGGGTTGCTCTTCGTGGTCGTGGTGGCGTTCCTTCCCGGCGGCCTGGCGTCGCTGTGGGCCTTGGCCCGCCGCCGTGACGTCGACGCGCAGCCGCTGCGGCGCGGGCGGTTGTCGCTGGGCCGACGACGCGCCGAGCGGACGGAGGTACCGGCGGCATGAGCGGCGAGCGGTTGGACGGGTTGTCCGTCAGTGACGTGCGGGTCAGCTTCGACGGTTTCACCGCGGTGGACGGCGTCTCGTTGGAGGTGCCCGCCGGCGACATCCGGTTCCTGATCGGGCCGAACGGCGCCGGCAAGACCACACTGGTCGACGCGATCACCGGTCTGGTCCGGGCCACCGGTTCGGTCCGGTTCGGTGACGAGGAACTGCTCGGCCGGCCGGTGCACCGGATCAGCCGGCTCGGCATCGGGCGAACCTTCCAGACCTCGACGGTCTTCGAGGAGCTGTCGGTGTTGCAGAACCTCGACATCGCGGCGGGCGCCCGACGCAGCTGGGCGACACTGGCCCGCCGTCGCCGAGGTGTGCCCGACGAGATCGCCGCCGCGCTGGAGACCATTGGTCTGGCCGAGCGGGCCGCGGACCTCGCCGGGACGCTCGCACACGGCCAGAAGCAGTGGCTGGAGATCGGCATGCTGCTGGTGCAGGACGCGCGGTTGCTGTTGCTGGACGAGCCGGTCGCCGGGATGAGCCACGAGGAACGCGACGCCACCGGCGCTCTGCTGGAGTTGGTGAGCCGGGATCGCACCGTCGTCGTGATCGAGCACGACATGGACTTCCTGCGTCGTTTCGCGCGCAGCGTCACAGTGCTGCACGCCGGCCGGGTGCTCAGCGAGGGCACAGTCGCGCAGGTCCAGGCGGACCCGCGTGTGCAGGAGGTCTACCTTGGCCACCCGGTCGACGCCGGGTCGGCCCGTACCGGCCTGGAGGCATGATGCTGACGCTGCGCGGGGTGCACGCCGGGTACGGGCGTTCTCGGGTGCTGCACGGGGTCGATCTGGCGGTTCCGCCCGACGGGGTGGCCGCCGTGCTCGGGCACAACGGCGCTGGCAAGAGCACCCTGCTGCGGGTCGCGGCCGGGCTGCTGCGCCCGAGTGCCGGCACCGTCGAGCTGGACGGCGAGGACGTCACGCGCGCCGGACCGCACGAGCGGGTGGCGCGGGGGATGGCGTACGTCCCGCAGGGTCAGCAGTGCTTCCCGCACCTGACCGCGGCGGAGAATCTGCGGCTGGTCGCCGACGGTCGGCGCGACGGGGCGGTGGCCACCGCGGAGGTGCTGGATCTGTTTCCGGCGTTGCGCCAGTTGCTGCGGCGCCGGGCCGGGCTGCTCTCCGGCGGCCAGCGCCAGCAGTTGGCCATCGCCCGAGCCTTGATCACCCGGCCGAGGCTGCTGATGCTCGACGAGCCGACCGAGGGTATCCAGCCGTCGGTGGTCGCGGAGATCCAGGAGCGGATCGTCGAGTTGACCCGGCAGTCCGGGTTCAGCGTGCTCCTCGTCGAGCAGCACCTGGGCTTCGCGCTGCGGGTGGCGGACCGCTACCACGTGTTGGAGTCCGGTCGGGTCACCTCGCACGGCGACGGGGGCGTCACGGCCGAGCGGGAGGTCCGGGCGGCGTTGGCGGTGTGATCGGGGTGGCGTCGGTCAGGTTCTCGGTGCGGGCCCGGTCGAGTCGCGGACGACCAGCAGGTGCCCGGTAGGGCGGCGGCGAGGGCGTGTCGTGCGCGGCTTGAGCGCGAGGGTGAGTGCCGTGCGGCCCATCTCGGTCATCGGCAGGCGGATGGTGGTGAGGCTGGGCGCGAGGTCGGCCGCCACGGAGACGTCGTCGAAGCCGACCACCGACATCCGCGCGGGCACCGGCACGCGGCGGGACCGCAGCGTCGACAGCACGCCCATCGCCATCACGTCGTTGAGCGCGATGATCGCCGTCGTCTCCGGATGCTCGTTGAGGATCTGCTCGGCGGCGGCGCGTCCACCGCCGCGGGTGAAGTCGCTGTGCACGACGGCGAGGTCGGCGGGGGACCGCCCGCGCTGCCGCAGGGCCGACGACACCCCGGCCAGCCGGTCGGCGACCGTGGTGAGGCCGGCGCTGCCGGCGGCGACAGCGATCCGCCGGTGGCCGAGGTCCATCAGGTGCTGGGCGAGCGCGTGGCCGCCGGCCTCGTTGTCCGGCAGGACGGCGTCGACGCCGAGCGCGTGTCGTCCGATGGCGGCTGCCCGTCCGCCGTGGTCCTGGAACGCGGCCAGTTCGGCGCGGGCCGCGCTCTCCATCCGTGGGTCGTCGTAGCCGGAGCCGCTGATCAGCACGATGCCGACCCGTTGGGCGATGAGGTGGCGCAGCTGTTGCAGCTCGTAGTCGGGGTCGCGGCCGGACTGGCAGATCTGCACCAGCAGCCCCTGCTCGGCAGCGAGTTGGATGACCCCGGCGGCGATCTCGGAGAAGTACGGGTCGTCGACCTGGTGGACGATCAACCCCACGGTGGAGGTGGCCCCACTGGCCAGGGTGCGGGCGTACGGGTTGGCCACGTAGCCCAGCTCACGGGCGATCTGCCGGATCCGGTCGGCGACCTCGGCGCTGACCCCCTCGCGGCCGGCGAGTGCTCGGGAGGCGGTCGCCAGGGAGACGGCGGCGTGTTCGGCGACGTCAACGAGGCGCGGCCGCCGGCTGGCCCTGGGCATCCGCAATCCTCCGAAAACATTCATCCCGCCCGATCTGTTGCGAGCGACATCGATCGAAGCCTAGGGTACGTAAGCGCTTACGTAAGCGCTTACGTGACCGGCATCCGGCATGCCGCGAAACGAGGTGACAGCCATGTCCAGGGCCCGACGAGCAGCCGTCTCCCTCCTGGCGATCGGCGCACTGACCGGCGCCAGCGCGCCACCGGCGCAGGCGGATCGCAGCATCCCGTCCGACGTCCACCCGGCGCTGCGCGCGCACCTGGTCGCCGCGTACGACTTCGACCACCCGGTGCCCGGCGACCCCGCCCTGGAGCGCGACCAGGGGCGTTCCGGCACCGAGATCGAGCTGATCAACGGCGGTGTCGCCATGCGGGTGCCGGACCGCGCCTACCGGGGCAGCCGCAACGCGGTACAGACCCGGCAGGTCGCCCCCGCCGTCGCCGGCAACGACGACTGGAAGGCCGGCACCTGGTCGGCCAGCGGGGTGCGGACGCTGCGGGCCTTCAGCGCCACCGCCGGCACCACGGTCATGGGCTGGTTCAAGCTGAACATGGACAGCCCGCTGCCCAACTCCACCACCGCCGACCCGGACGACAGGTACAACGCGATCGGCCTGGCCGGAGTGCTGACCGGCGACTCCGACGGCCACGGCGTCCGCGCCCTGCTGGAGCTGATCGACGTCGACGGGGAGTTGCGTCTCGTCGCGCTCGGCCGGCGGCTCGACGGCGGCAACTCACAGACCTTCGCCGCCACCCGCGACTGGCGCGAGCTGCTGCCGGTCGGGGAGTGGGTGCACCTGGCCGCCACCTTCGACTTCACCACCGGCGCGCTCGCCCTCTACCGCAACGGCGAACCGGTCGACGGCTTCTACACCCGCGCCGACGACCCGTGGCTGGTGTCCGGGCCGGGCCCGCACGTGACCACCGCGTCCGACCCCCGGGGCATCAAGATCGGCGGCAGCTTTCCCCAGGACACCCTGGAACGCAACCCGTGCGACTGCCGGATGGACGGCCTGATGTTCCTCGACAGTGTGGTCTCCGCGAACGACGTGCGGAGGCAGTACCGCCACCTTGCCCGCTGACCACCCTCGGCACCGTCCCACCGAGACGGAGACACGCGTGCGCACCCTGCACCGCCGCGCCGGCACCGTCCGCCGGCCCACAGTGAGGGCCGGCCTCACCGCCCTCGTGCTGATCCTGTCCACACTGGTCGCCGCGCCGGCACGAGCCGCCGACGCGGTCGACGACCCGATCCCCGACATGCCGGTCCAGTCCCGACTCGGGCTGGTCCTCAGCGAGTACGCCAGCTTCCCGCAGTCGTACCCCACGCCGGCGCCGACCGACGCGCGGCTCATGCGTACCGCCCGGATCAACACCATCATGGAGGTGCCCGACGGCTCCGGCCGGCGGGCGGTGCCCGACCTCAACGGCAGCCTCTACCTGGTCGAGGGCGGCGTGCCGCACGTCTACCTGGACGTGGCCGCGACGTTCGCGCCGCGGTTCTTCTCCGGTCGTGGGCTCGGCCAGGGCTTCGGGTACGTCGCGTTCCACCCGGAGTTCGGGGTGAACGGCCGGTTCTACACCATCCACACCGAGTTGGCGTCGACGACGACCGTCACTCCGGACTACGCCCAGCCCAACACGCTCTTCCACGGCGTCATCACCGAGTGGGCGGCGACCGATCCGGCCGCCGCCACCTTCGCCGGTACGCACCGGGAGGTGCTGCGCATCGGCTTCGGCGGCCAGGTGCACGGCATCCAGGAGATCAACTTCAACCCCACTGCCAAGCGCCACGACCGTGACTACGGCCTGCTGTACCTGGCCGTCGGCGACGGTGGCCAGGGCGCCCGCAACACCGACCCGCAGAACCTGGCCCTGCCGCACGGCAAGCTGCTGCGGATCGACCCCCGGGGCACCAACTCCGCGAACGGGCGCTACGGCATCCCCGCCGGGAACCCGTTCGTCGGCCGGGCCGGCGCGCTCGGCGAGCTCTACGCGGTGGGTTTCCGGGACCCGCACCGGTTCAGTTGGGATCGGGCGACCGGCCGGATGTACCTCGGGCACATCGGCGAACACGCCGTCGAAGCCATCTACGAGGTCCGTGCCGGGGACAATTTCGGCTGGAGCGAGCGCGAGGGCTCCTTCGTCTTCGACAAGGCGGCCACGAACCCCTGCGACCGGCTGCTCCCGCTGCCCGCCGACGACGACAGGTACGGCTACACCTACCCGGTCGCCGCGTACGACCACGACCCCGCCGCCGGCTGGAACTGCACCGACGACGTCGGTGTCGCGGTGGCCGGCGGCTTCGTGTACCGGGGGCGGGCGCTGCCCGCGCTGCGCGGCACGTACGTCTTCGGTGACCTGGTCGACGGCCGGGTGCTCTCCACCGAGGCCAATGAGATGCGCCGGGGCCGGGGGCTGGCCACGATCCACCAGCTCGCGCTCTTCGACACGGCGGGCACCCCGGTCCGGATGCGCGACCTGTCCGCACCGGGCGCGCCCGGTGACCCCAACCGGGTGGACCTGCGCTTCGGCACCGACGCCGCCGGTGAGCTCTACGTCGTCGCGAAGGCCAACGGAAAGGTCTGGAAGGTGACCGGTACCCGGGAGTTCGCCAGCGGTGACGTCGGGGACGTCACCCTCCGTCGCACCGCCGCAGCCGCGAACTGGGCGCCGGTGACGCCGGCGAAGTGGCAGTTCACAGGCGACCAGGTCATCCTGGCCGAGGCCGGGGAGAGCCGGCCCGGTCCGCGCCGGCCCTTCGAGTACGCCGTGCTGACCAACGGCCCAGCGTGGTCGTCGGTGCGGGTCGACGCCCAGGTACGACTCGACACGCCGGTGGAAATCACCAACCGGGACGTGATCATCGTCTTCGGCTGGCGCTCGGACACCGAGTTCTACTACGCCCACCTCTCCACCGACAACACGATCTATCCGCACAACGGCATCTTCAAGGTGAACAACGCCGACCGGGAACGCATCGACCACCAGTGGAACGGCCGCTCCCGGGGCGCCAACCCGGCGATCACCGACGCCGACTGGCACCGGGTTCGGGTGGTGCACCTGCCGTCCACCGGTGAGATCGCCGTCTACGTCGACGGGCACCGGGACCCGCTGATGACCGCGAAGGACACCACGTTCGGCTCGGGCCGGGTCGGCTTCGGCTCGTTCGACAACGTCGGGCGCATACGAAACCTGACCGTGACCGGCACGCCGGCCTGAGCCGAGTGGGGACGGCGGCGCTCGCGCCGCCGTCCCACCGGGTCATCCGCCGACCTGGCCCGCGGGGTCCGGTCCGCTTCGTAGACTTCCTGCCATGCCGGAGATCGTCGAGTTGCTGGCCTCGCCCGTGCACCGCTTCCTGGGCCGGCCCGCCGACGGCCCGGCCCCGGCCCCGCCCGGTGAGCTGGTCGACGCCGTCCGGATCCGGGCCGGCCTCGGCATCGTCGGCGACCGGTACTTCGGCCAGCAGGCACACCGCGACGCCAGCGTCACAGTCATCGCCCAGGAGTCGCTGCCGGTCGGCATCGGCCTGGCCGAGGTGCGGCGCAACATCCTCACCACCGGGATCGCCGTGGACGAGTTGATCGGCAGGGTGCTGGTGCTGGACTCCGGCGACGGACCGGTCAGCCTGCGGGTCAACCGGGCGGCCCGACCGTGCGCCTGGATGGACGTCACCGTCGGCCCGGGAACGTGGAAGGCACTGCGCACCACCGGCGGCATCCGCTGCACGCCCCTCAACGACGGCACCCTGCGCGTCGGCGCGATCGACGCCGTCGTCAGCTGAGGAAAGGATTCGACGGTGCCGGCTCGGCTGGCCGATTCGGCGAGGTGACGCTCTGGCGAGCTGGCGCGTGGTAGAACCAAACCGCGCATCGGCTCGCAGGTCTCCGGGCAGCCGGGGGCAATGCCGGACGGGACCTCATCCGAAACAGAGGTGGTGCGTTGAACCTCGAGCTGCGGCAGCTCATCGAGGAGCTGCGGGCTGAGCTGGCCGATGTGCCGGACAGCCTGGCCTACGCCGAGTTCGGTGAGGGGGCGGCCATCGACGCCGTACCGGCGGGGCTCCCGGCCGACCTGCGGGACCTCCTGCTGGTGGCCGACGGGCTGCGGACGGGTCGGGTCGAGCTGGCCTCCTCGTCGACCCTCGCGGGGATGCAGTACCACCTGGACTACGCGCCGGACTTCTCGTCCATCCCGCAGGACCGGGCAGGCTGGCTGGTGGTCGGCGTCCGCAGCGACGAGCCGATCTTCATGGATCGTGGCACGGGAGCGATCTGGTACTTCCCACCCACCGGCACCGAGTGGTTCATGTCCGACGCGTTCGAGGAGCTCGCCCCCGACGTGGAATCCTTCGTGGACTACTACCTGCTCGGGCCGGGCTACGCCGACCTGACCCCCGCCGACGACCGGTGGTTCGCGTTCCTCGACGAGCAGGGCCTGCTCGACGAGGACGACGAGGACGGCAGTTGAGTCAGACCGGGCTGATGTGTGCGGCCAGGACCCGCCAGCCGTGCGGGTCGTCGTGGACCCACGTCCGGGTGTAGCGCAGCCGCGCCGCGAACGGCGCCCCCTCGGAAAAGCCGGACACCCGGCCCAGGAAGAACGTCACCCCCGTCTTGCCCACGACGAGCAGGTCCAACTCCTCCTCCACCAACTCCTCGACGACCGTGCGGCGGTCCCGGTGGGCGGCCAGGTCATCCTGCTTGCTGTGGGTACGCCCGTCCGGGCCGATGGCGATCAGCTGGTCGACCAGCAACTGATCGAGGGCGGCGACGTCACCGGCCCGTTGGGCGGCCTGCAGGGTGCGCTCGGCGTCGAGCAGTTCAGCCTCGCGTGCGCTGTCCGGCATGGTGGCGTCCTCCCGTTCTGGTCCGACCCGGTGCCACCGTCGGCCCGGGCTGTCCGCATTGTGGCAGCCAACCCGGCGCGGACGGGGGTGGATCGCCGCCGACGTTCACAGACTCAGGCGAATCCGTACGACTGTCTCCCCGGGACTGGCGAGCACGGCGACTTCGTCACAGATCTGCTCCACGATGGCCAGCCCGCGACCCCGTACCGAATCGGCGGCCGGCATGCTCCGGCCGAACGCCCGCGTCGGCCCCTGGTCGACCACGTCGCAGAACAGCTGACCCGACTCGGCCCAGAGCCGCACCCAGCCGCCGCCGGTGGTGTGCTGCAACGTGTTGGTGGCCAGCTCGCTGACCGCCAGCGTCAACAGCTCCGCCCGTTCGGCCGACAGGCCACGGGCCAGCGCCCCGGCGCTGACGAACGCGCGCAGCGCTCGTATGTCGGTAGCGACCTGATACGCCATGGTGTCCGCGGCGTGGGTGGGGACACTCTGCTCGGCCACGGTCTCCCGTCGCTCGCCCGGCATCAGCCCGCCCGATGCGGCTGCCCGGCCAGCGGCACCGCGTTCCGCGCGGGTGTCGTGGGCGTGCGAGCCTCGAAGTGCGCCATCGGGCAGCAGGAACCCTTCTCGTAGCGACAGCCGTTGTCGCCACATCATGTCACCCACTGCCCGCTTGACTGTCTCGTCCGTTCGGCGGTTGATCACCTGCGGGCCGGCCCGACCAGCGTCGCCGCGCCGGCGGCGGCACTCGCCGTCAGGGACGGATGTCCAGGGCGCCGATCAGCCCGTCGCGCAGGGTGAACCGGTACCGCAGCTCGATCGGGCTGCCGGGGAAGTCGCCGGACACCCGGGTGATGGCCAGGTACGAGTCGCCCGCCTGCGACGTGACCCGGACCGGTTCCGCTGTGTACGAGTAGGCGTCCATCGTCTTCTGCCGCCAGGCGCGGATCGAGGCCCGCCCGTCGTACAGGCGGTCCTCGTCGGCGACGCTCGCGGTGTCCGCGAAGCAGGCGACGAAGGCGTCCAGGTCCCGGTCGTTGACGGCCCGGAAGTACCGGTCGATCACGTCGGGCAGGTCGAGGGCCATCTGCTCCTCCTGCGGCACGGGCCGCCGTCGGGCAGCCGTCGGGTTCCCGGTCCGACCTCACCGTACGAGAAGCGGGCGGCACCGCGCGGAGCAACCAGCAGAACCATTCCCGCTGCGGCCGCCGGGTTTGCTGCCGGTGGGCCCGGGTAGCCACGCGTTTCCGAAAGCGAAGGGCAGGGGCATGGCCGAGCTGGCGTTCGTCGACAAGGTTGCGGCACGGGCGGGTCTCCCGCCGGAGCAGGCACGCCCGCTCACCGAGGCGGTCCTGCGGACCCTCACCGAGCGGCTCAGCGGCGGGGAGGCGGGCGCGTTGGCCCCCCACCTGGCCGGCGAGCTGAGTCCGCTGCTGGTCAAGGCCGCCGAGCCGCCGGAACCGTTCGGTTACGACGAGTTCCTGCGCCGGGTGGCCGACCGCGCGGGGATCGACCGTCCGGCCGCCGAGCGCGGCACCCGCGCGGTGCTCCAGACGATGCACCGGGTGGTCGGGCACCGCGAGTTCGAGGACGCCCTGGCCCAACTCCCGGCGGACCTGCGGGCACTGGCGCAACCGCTGCCGCACGGCCCCTGACCGACGCCCCCACCGCCGCGCGCCTCGGGCGTCGGTGACCGTTCGGTCCCTGGCGCGCCGCCACGACACCGGATCTACTGTGCGTTACCGATCGAACGCGCAGTGGTGGTGGTCCCGCGCCCGTCCGCCGGATCGTCGCCGCTCCGATCCGAGGAGCGTCCCCCTTGGCGTCCATGGTGTCCCCGCGTCCCCTGCTGACCGCAGCGACGACAGTCGTCGTGCTGATCACCCTCGCTCCCGCTCCCGCCACCGCGTCCCCGCACAGCTATCGGGTCGTCGACCTCGGCACCCTGAGCGGGGGTGACGGCGCTGCGACGGCGATGAACGACCGCGGCGACATCGTCGGCTGGAGCACCGTCGCCAGCGGAGCCCGGCACGCAGTGCTCTGGCGCCACGGTGTCATCACCGACCTGGGCGTGCTGCCGGGCGACACGGATTCCAGCGCCGTGGACGTCAACGAGTTCGGTGACGTGGCGATCACCTCCTTCGGCTCGGACTACCTGACCCGCGCGGTGCTCTGGCGCGACGGTCAGCTCCACGACCTGGGCACCCTGGGCGGGGAGAACAGCGTGGCGATCGGCGTCAACGACCGGCGGCAGGTGCTCGGCACCAGCGAACCGGCCGGCGAGATGCCGCACCGCTTCCTGTGGCGCGACGGTGTCTTCACCGACCTGGGCCTGGAGTACTTCTACGAGTTCACCGCCGACGTCAACAACGCGGGCGACGTGGTGGGCGGGTTCAATGTGCCGCCGCAGGACTACCCGTGCACCTGCGTCGGCGGTCTCCTGCGCAACGGCGTCTTCACCCAGATCGGCAGCGAG
Source organism: Micromonospora sp. NBC_00821 (assembly GCF_036347035.1). Classification (NCBI taxonomy): domain Bacteria; kingdom Bacillati; phylum Actinomycetota; class Actinomycetes; order Micromonosporales; family Micromonosporaceae; genus Micromonospora; species Micromonospora sp. NBC_00821. The sequence continues at coordinate 4,127,209 of NZ_CP108880.1, read as the reverse complement.
GCCATCGGGGTCAACAACCGGGGTCAGGTGGTGGGCGCGGCGAACGGGCGGGCGTTCCGCTGGCAGAACGGGACGTTGACCGACCTCGGCACGCTCGGTGGCTACTGGAGCCGCGCCACCGCGATCAACGACCGGGGCGCTGTGGTGGGCCAGAGCACCACCACAGCGGCGTGGCGCCCGTTCCTCTGGCGCGACGGGGTGATGACCGACCTGACCACCCGGGGCGTGTGGGAGACCGACTCGATCGAGGACATCAACATCCGGGGCCAGCTCGTCGGCGCCCGGGGGAACCGGCCGGTGCTGTTCCGCTGAGCGGCGTTCCTCGCACCACGGACGGGGCGGGGCGCGGCCTGACCCGCGGGTCAGGCCGCGCCCCTTCGTCCGAGGTCAGCCGGTTACCCCGCTGCTGACCACCCACTTCTGGTGTGCGCCGCCCGCGTACGTGCCGAGCTGGATCTGGGTGCGGTCGGCGCTGCTACCGCCGGCGGCCTCCATGATCTTGCCGGACTGCGGGTTGCGGATCGACCCGTCCGCCTGCGGCTGCCAGACCTGCGCGCCGGTGCCGTTGCAGGTCCAGAGCTGGATCTTCGTGCCGTTGGCGGTGCCGGCGTTGTCGATGTCCAGGCACTTGCCCAGCACCCGGTACGTGTCGCCGACCTTCGTCCACGACTGCGCGGCGGTGCCGTTGCAGGTCCAGAGCTGGATCTTCGTGCCGTCGGCGGTGCCCGAGTTGTCGACGTCCAGGCACTTGCCGCCGACGCCGGTGATGGTGCCGCCGGTCGGTGGCGGGGGACTGCCCGGGATCGAGTTGAGCGTGTACCACGCCTCGGTGCTCCACAGAGACTCGCCGCTGGTGGAGGTGAACGGGCGCGGCGAGCGCAGGTGCACCACCCGGCCGGCCTTGCGACCGGGCACCGTGAGGCTGACCTTCTTGCCGTCCGCCGAGAGGGTGGCCGCGGTGACGGTCAGCGTCTCCTCGTCGATCTTCGGGCCGCCGTAGTTCGACGTCGCCACGTACCGCCACTGCTTGAGCTTGTAGCGCGCGGCCAGCTCGGCGGCGGTCGCCGTCGACACCGGCTGGGTGTACTCCACCTCGAAGCCGGTAGTGGTGGCGCGCATCGCGAGCATCTCGAACGTGGTGGCGGTGTTCGGGGTGAGCTTCTGCAGGCCGTACGACAGCTTGCCGGTCTGGCCCCAGTTGCCGCCCGCGCCGAGCCCACCGACGTAGATCGCGCCGTCCGGGCCGACGTTGACCTCGGAGACGCCCGCCTCCAGGCCCTGGGTGAGCCGGAACAGCGCGCCCTGGTACTCGCCGTTGACCTTCTCCACGTTCGCCCGTTGCAGGCCGCCGTAGGTCACGTCACCGATGACGAACTGGCCGGCGTAGCGACCGCTGGTCAGGTAGAGCGGAGTGCTGGGCGAGTTGGCGATCTCGTTCTGCGGCATCCAGAGCACCGGCTGCGTGACCGCAGCGGTGTCGAACGGGCCCGCCGGGTTCGTGAAGTGGTTGAAGAACCGGCCCTGCTTGACGTGCACCAGCTTCGACGAGGGCAGCCAGCCGCCCTGGTTGTCGGTGACGAAGATGCCGCCCTCCGGGCCCCAGCCGATGCCGTGCGGCGTCCGCAGGCCGCCGGCGACGTAGCTGACCGCGCCGGTGTCCTTGTTGACCTTGAGGGTGGTGCCGCGGTTGGTGGCGGGTTGCGGGTTGGTGGTGGCGCCGCCGGAGTTGATCGAAACCGACAGGTTCAGGTAGAAGAACCCGTCCTGGTAGAGCAGGCCGAACGCGAACTCGTGGAAGTTGCCGCCGTACGGCCAGGTGGCCACCGTCTCGAGGCGCTCGGCCGCCTCGTCACCGCCGGTGTTCACCAGCCGGGTCAACCGCTGCTTCTCGGTCACGTAGACCACCCCGTCGACGATCTTTAGCCCCATCGGTTCCTTGAGGCCGCCGGCGATCTTCTTGGTGGTCACGTTGCCCGGGGTTGTCGACCCACCGGTGTTGCCGAGGATCCAGACCTCGCCGTCCTGCGAGCTGCCGGACTGGTCGCTGCCGCCCCAGGTGCTGATGACCAGCCGGCCGTCGGCCAGCCAGTCCATGCCGGTGACCTTCGGCTGGAAGCCGCTGGGCCGCAGGTTGGTCACTGTGTAGCCGGGGTGCACGCCGGTCAGCGGCAGGCCGTCGCCGGGGGTGTCGGAGACCCCCTCGCACTCCTTGCGTCCGGGTGCTGTCACCCGGACCACGCCGGCGTCGGTGCTCAGCGCAGAGTTCGGTACGACCACGAAGGTCGACGAACCGGGGGTCTTCCACTCCAGCGTGATCTGCTGCCCGCCCCCACGCTCGAAGTGGTCGATGCGCAGCGGGTGCAGGCCGGCGGTGAGGGTGACCGTGCCCTCCTTCGGCGGGGTCGCGCCGTGCAGCCCGTCGTGGTTGATCACCACGGCGTTGTCGATCGACAGCTTGGAGCCGTCGTCGCTGCTGAGCCGGAAGGTGTAGCTGCCGGCCTGGGTGGTGGTGATGTTGCCGAGCACCTGCGAGACGAAGTTGTCCTCGAAGCCGAAGTCGGCCGCCGAGGTCCAGTTGACCGTGGACATCAGCTTGTCCACGTTCGGGGTCTGGGCGGGCTTGAGCGTGCACAGCTCGGACAGCGGCACCTGCACGTCGAAGACGCGCAGCGTGACGCCCGGTTCCTGCGCGGGGGCGGCGTTGGCGGGGACGGCCCAGAGACCGGCGGCGAGGACGAGTGTCAGCGCACCCAGGACGGGATGGTGGAGTCGGCGTAGCAGGCGTGTGCCCATCGTTCCTCCAGGAGGCAGTGGAGTGTCCGACGGCCGGCGTGGATCAGTGGTGAGGATGACCGTCGGCCCGGCTCCGTAACGTCCTCGACGCCGACGAGTGACATTGCGGAAACACCGGGTGGATGGCTCGGAACATTAAGGCGTTTCGATTGGACTGTCCATGGCTTCGCCTCGATACATCAAAAGTTCCCAATGTCCGTGCGAAAGTTCGCGATAGTACGCGAAGAATGCCCGACTATTGCGACGGTCTACCGCCGTCCGCGCCGCGGCGGACCACCGCTCCGATTGCCGGTCTTCCGAGTCGGGTTGGCGGACTTGCGGGTTGCGGCTCCGCCTCGGCCCGCGCCGCCGGCGGACCGACTGTCCGCAGTGGAGGCTCCGCGTACCGAGGGCCGACGGCGAGCCGCCACCAGCACGATCGCCGAGACCACGACGACGATCAGGGCCGGGACCAACCAGGCCGGGAACCCGCCGTCGCGCTGCTCCTTCGCGGCGTCAGCCGGCTCGCTCGCCGCAGCGCCGGTGGGGGCGACGGAGCTGCCGGTGGCCCCAGGATTGGTCGAGCCCTCGCCCTCGGCCTGGGCGAGCAGCGCCGGATCCGGCCCCGCCGTGGGCACCGACCAACCGGCCGGGGCCGGCGTGCCCGGGCCCTGGTAGTCGAAGGTCACCTCGCCCCGCACCGCCTCACCGTCCGAAGCGACCGAGAGGTAGCTGGCGGTGTAGCGGCCCTTCGCCGGCCAGTGCGCGACGGTCACCATCGCCGGGAAGCCGGTGTGGTAGAGCCGTGGCTCGAACACACCGTTGACCATGAAGTACTCGGTGACCGGCTTGTCCAGTCGCTTCGGCTCACCGTAGGACCACCCGTTGTCCACTCGCGACCCGTCCGGACCGCTGATGGCGAAGTGCGCGTTGGACGCCGGCTTCTCGGTGAAGTACAACGCCAACCGGGTCAGTGGCTCGCGTACGACAGTGCCCTTCAGCGGGTTGGAGGTCGCCAGCTGGCCGTGCGCGGACGCCGGGGCGACGGGCAGCAGCAGCGTCACCACCAGTGTCGCCGCCAGCGCCGCCACGACACGGCTCAGAACCTCACGCACAGTGACCAGCTTCGATCGCATTCGTTCATCATGGTCATTTCCCCCGCACCGAACAAGACGTAGAGTTCTCCTCCCCGACGATCAACCCGACACCCGTCCCCCTCGCGTCGTTCGGAGTTCGCCCGTGTTCGTCAGTACCCCCGCCGCCCGGACCGCCGCCACCCTCGCCGCCGCCACCCTCGGTGCCCTGCTCCTCGCCGGTTGCGGGCAGGACGACGACCCCTCGGTGGGTACCCCCTCGCCGGCGCCCACGTCCGTCGCCCCGTCGGGCGCCACCCCCACCGCGTCGACCCCGACGGCCACCGGCACGCCCAGCGCCTCCGCCAGCACCGACGCGGTGGACAAACAGATCACCGTCACGATCGCGAAGAAGCGGGTCGATCCGCCCACCGGACGGGTCACCGTCAGTAAGGGTCAGCTGGTTCGGATCACCGTCACCTCCGACGTGGCCGACGAACTGCACGTGCACGGCTACGACCTGGGCGCCCGCCTGCCGGCAGGCACGCCCGGCTCGGTGGAGTTCCGCGCCGACAAGACCGGGCTGTTCGAGGTGGAGACGCACGAGTCCGAGCTGGTGCTCTTCCAGCTCGTCGTCCGCTGACCGAGATGACGGCCGCTCCCACGCTGCTGGCACACGGCGTCGGTGGCCGTCAGGACCTGCCGATCACGCTGCCGCAGCTCGTCGTCGCCGCCGCGCTGACCCTCGTCGTCACGTTCGTGGCGCTGGGCCTGCTCTGGCGCGAACCCCGGCTCGACCGGGACGCCACCGGCAGTCGCCCGGTGCCGCAGTGGCTCGCCCGACTCGTCGACGCGTCCGCGTTGCGGTGGGCGCTGCGCGGGCTCGGCCTGCTCGCCGCCGCCTGGTTCTGCCTCGGTCTGCTGGGCGGGCCCGACACCGCTGACAACCCGACCGCCGGCGCGCTCTACGTGCTGCTCTGGGTCGGGCTGGCCCCACTGTCGCTGCTGCTCGGCCCGATCTGGCGGGCGGTCAACCCGCTGCGCACCGTGCACCTGCTCGCGGCGCTGGCGACGCGGCGCGACCCGAACCGTGGGCTCCGTGAACTGCCCGACAGCGTCGGATGGTGGCCGGCCGCCGCCACACTGTTCGGGTTCGTCTGGCTGGAACTCGTCGCCCCCGACCGGGCCACCCTGCCGGTCATCACCGCCTGGCTGGCCGGATACGCGGTGGTCCTGTTGGCCGGCGCGGTGCTGTTCGGCGCCGGCTGGTTCGACCACGCCGACCCGTTCGAGGCGTACAGCACAGTGATCGGTCAACTCGCCCCGCTCGGCCGGGCCGCCGACGGCGTGCTGGTCTGGCGCAACCCGCTCGACGGGATCGCCGGCCTGCGACCCCGCCCCGGGCTGGTCGCCGTGGTGATCGTGCTGCTCGGCTCGACCATGTTCGACAGCCTCTCCAACGCGCCGGGCTGGTTGCGCTTCAGCCAGGAGAACGGCCTGCACCCGGCGGTCACCGGCAGCGCCGGTCTGAGCCTCGTCATCGCCGCCGTCGCTGTGGCGTACCTCGCCGCCACCGGTGCCGCGGCGCGCATCGGTCGCGCCGACGCCGCCGAGGCCCGGGGGGTGCCGGGCGAGATCGCCCACTCCATCGTGCCGATCGCTGTGGGGTACGTGGTCGCGCACTACTACTCGCTGCTGATCCTGGAGGGCCAGCGCACCGTCGCGTTGCTCTCCGACCCCCTGGGCACCGGCGCCAACTGGCTCGGCACCGCCGACTGGGAACCGCAGACCGCGCTGATCACGCCCTCCGGGGTGGCGACCCTCCAGATCACCGTCATCATCCTCGGACACCTGCTCGGCACGCTGCTCGCCCACGACCGCGCCCTGTACCTGTTCCCCCGGGCCCGGGCGGTGGCCGGCCAACTACCCCTGCTGGCACTGATGGTCGCCTACACCGTCGCCGGTCTGCTGCTGCTCTACGCGGGGTAGCCCCGCCCGGGTTCCGACCCGTGCGTCATGATGGCCCGTGGACTCCGATCTTCAGCGCTATCTCGACGAGCTGGTCAGCACCGCCCGGGACGTGCTCGGCGACGACCTGGTCGGCGCGTACGCGGCCGGCTCGGTGGGGCTCGGGGCGTACCAGCCAGGCCGCAGCGACGTGGACGTGGCGCTGCTCAGCGCCGGGCCGCTCACCGACACCGCCAAGCAAACGTTGGTCGCCCGGCTGCGGCACGAGGCGTTGCCCTGCCCCGCGCGCGGACTGGAACTGGTCGTCTACGACCGGGCGGTGGCCGCCTCCGGCACCCCGGAGCCCGGCTTCGAGGTCGAACTGAACACCGGGGCCGGCATGCCGTTCCGGCGCACCCTCGACCCCGCCGACCGCCCGGCCGCCGACGGCCGATTCTGGTACGGCCTCGATCGCAGCATCCTGCACCAGAGTGGACTCCCACTGCTCGGCCCGCCGGCCGGAGAGGCCTTCACCGACCTCGCCCCGGCCGACCTGCGCCGCCTGCTCATCGAGGCGCTGTCCTGGTGGCTCGCCCTGCCCACACCGCCGGCCGACCAACCCGCGCCCGGCACCGAGGACGCCGTACTCGGCGCCTGCCGGTCGCTGGTGCGCCACCGCGACGGCGTCTGGCTCGCGAAGGTGGCCGCCGGGCAGCGGCTGATCGACGCCGGCGACCCGGCCGAGGTGATCCGTCAGGCGGTCGCCGCGCGACACGGCGGGCCGCCGCCCACCGGTGCGCAGGCCCGCGCCTTCCAACAACGGGTACGCGACGAGATCGCCGGGTAGCCGCTTCGCCGCTGCGGGGGCGGGCCGCGCGGCGCTCAGCGGACCGGGCTGGCCTTCATCGAGGCGAAGAGCAGGTTGAGACCCTCGGTCATGGTCGGGTGGGTGATGATCGCGTCCCGAAGAGCGGTCCACGGCATCCCGGCGAGCATGGCCAGCTGCACCGAGGTGATCACCTCACCGGCCTCGGCGCCGAGCAGCGCCGCGCCGAGGATCCGGTCGGTGCTGGTGTCGACGACCGCCTTCCACATGCCCTGGGTCTGACGCAGGGTGCGCGCCCGGGGGATGGCGGCGACCGGCAGGTGGGCGACCTGGATGTCGTACCCGGCGCGGCGCGCCTCGGTCTCGGTCAGCCCGATCCGCGCCAGCTCCGGGGTGGTGAAGACGGCGTACGGGATCAGCCGGTCGGCGGTGCTGCGCTGGCCTCCCGCGAGGTTCGCCCGGATGATTCGGTAGTCGTCCAACGAGACGTGGGTGAACTGCGGGCTGCCGGCGACGTCCCCGGCCGCCCAGGTGCGCTCGGCGCTGGTGCGCAGGTGCTCGTCGACCTCGACGAAGCCCCGCTCGCTGAGTCGTACGCCGGCCACGTCCAGGCCGAGCCCGTCGGTGACCGGCTCCCGGCCGGCCGCCACCAGCACGTCGTCCCCGATCACCACGCTGCCGTCGTCCAGCGTCACCCGCAGCGAGTCATCGGCCTCCCGGTCGACCCGCGCGACCGCCACACCCACCCGTACGTCGATGCCGTCATCGAGGAAGACGCGCGTCACCGCGTCGCTGACGTCGGGGTCCTCCCGGGTGAGCAGCCGTGGACCGCCCTCCACCAGTGTCACAGCGCTGCCGAACAGCGCGAACATCTGCGCGAACTCCACCCCGACGGTGCCGCCGCCGAGGACCACCAGCCGGGCCGGCAGCCGGTCCAGGTGCAGCAACTCGTCGCTGGTGAGCACCCCGGCCTCGGCCATCCCGGGCACCGACGGCAGGTGGGGGCGGGTGCCCGTGTTGATCACCACGTCGCTGCCGCGCAACAGTCGCTCGCCGCCGTCGGCGAGTGCCACCCGTACGGTTCGTGGGCCGACGAACTGGGCCTCGCCGATCACCAGGTGCAGGCCGGAGTCGAGAAACTGCTGCCGGTTGGCGGCGACCATCCCCTCGACCACGTCCTGCTTGTGCGCGCGCAACAGGTCGATGTCGACCCGGCCACCCTCCACCGTCAGGCCGAGCGCCGACGCGTCCCGCAACTGGCGGGCAGCCCGCGCGCTGGTCACCAGGGCCTTCGTCGGGATGCACGCGACGTTGATGCAGCTACCGCCGATCATGCCGCGCTCGACCATGGCGACCCGCTGCCCGGATCGGGCGACGTCCATGCTCAACGTCTTGCCGGCCTTGCCGCCACCGACGACGAGCAGGTCGAACTCCTCCGGTTGGTCGGTCACCGGGCGCTCCTCTCGGTCACCGGCCAGGCCGGCGGCCACCGCTGGTGCGCGGCGGCCAGCCCAGCCTGCCAGCTCGAACGGGCACCGCGACCCGGTTCCGCGCAGAATCCGCTCGGGCCGCCCCCATTCCGCGATCTTGCACTCACTGTCGCGACGTAGGGGGCATTCCGCGCATCTCGGCGACCGAAACCGCAAGATCGGCGGGGACGGGGCCCGGGCCCGCGCGGATCCGCACGGGCCCGGGTTCGATCGCCGCTGAGGTCAGTGCCGGACGGCGCCGTTCTCGCTGACCGGCTGCCCGAAGGCGAGGAACGGTACGGGCGTCGGTGCGTCAGTGCCGATGTGCCGAGGGAAGGTCGGCTCGGCGTCGTCGGCGCTCACGTCCCGGCTTGCCGTACGGTCGGAGGCCACCGACTCGTCCGCCACCGCCGGTGCGCCAGCATGCTCGTCGTTCACCTGCTCGGCTGGGGCCTGGTCGCCGTTCGCCTGCTCGGTCGGGGACCGGTCGCCGTTGGCCTGGCCTACCGGGGTCAGGTCGGCGTAGCCGCTCTGGACCGGGCTCCGGTCGGCAGGCGCGGCGTTGAGCGGGGCGCGGTCGGCGGTGGCGCGATCGGCGTCCGCGTCGTCCACGGCGGGTCGCTCGGCGGAGTACCGGTCGACGCCGACGCGCTCGACGGTGAGCCGCTCGACGCCTACCCGCTCCGGGGCGGGCCGGTCGGCGCTGGAGCGGGAACCCACCATCGGGTACTCAGCGGTCTCCGTACCGCCGGCTGCCGCGGCCATGACCGCGGCGGCGGCCAGGTCGGCCACCCGCTTCGCCTCCCGCTGTACGCGGGCGCGGACCTCCTTGGCGTGCCGCTCGGCGGAGTCCCCGGCACGCCGGGCCTCGTCCAACCGGGCACTCTCGGCGGTCAGGTCCCGGCGGACCTCACCGAGTCGCTGCTGCATTCGGGACAGCTCGTTCTCCAGCGTCTCGCCCTCCTGGCGGATCTCGGCGAGCTGCTGGCGGCCGGTGTCCAGCTCGGCGTTCAGCTCGGCGGCCTCCTGCCGGCGCTCCTCAAGCTCCTTCTGCAGGGCGGCGAGCTGCTGCTGATGGCTGGCGGCCTGCTCGTCGGCGCGGTTGCGCAGCTCGGTCACGTGCTGCTGCGCCTCGGCCAGCAGCGCGGCGATCTGCTGCTCGGTCGCGCTGCGCTCCTCGGCCAACTCCTGCTCGGCGGCGGCCTGCTGTTCGGCGATGTCCTGCTCGGCGGCGGTACGCCGCTCGTTGACCTCTCGCTCCACGGTGGCCTGCCACTGGGCCATCTCCTGCTGGTGCTTGGAGCGGGCCGACTGGAGTTCCTGCTGGATCTGGGTACGGGCCGACTTCATCAGCGCGTCGGCGGCGACCCGGGTCTGGTTGAGCTGCTGTGCGCTCTGCTCGGTGATCCGCTTGGCTTCGTGCTGGGCGCGTTCGTGCGCGGCCTCACCGTCGGCTCGCAGCTGCTCGGCGTGCTCGCGGATCGCTGTCAGTTCAGCTTCGGCGTGGGTGCGCCGTTCCTCGTGCGCCTGCTCCTGCTCGGTCCGCCGGGCGGCCAGCTCCTCGGCCAGATCCTGACGTGCCTGCGCGGCCCGCTCACGGGTGTCGGCGAGGATCCGCTCGGACTCGCTGCGCAGCTCGTTGGCCCGGTCGGTGGCCGACTCGGTGATGATGCCGGCCTGCTTTTCGGCGAGCGCCATGATCTCGCCGACCATCGGGCCCAGATCGTGGAACGAAGCGCGGTCCACCTGCACGGGTTGCTCCTGAAGCTCAGCCAGTTCGGCGCGTAGCCGCTGCACCTCGGCGGTCAGTTCACGGACGCGGACGGCGGAGCGCCCGTGCTCTCCGCTCAGCATGGCTATCTGGCCGTCGAGCTGCTCCAGGTGCCGGTCCACCTGGCGTTTGTCGTATCCGCGCAGGGCGAGCTCGAAGCTCGGCCGGGAGGCCGCATCGTCGCGTGCTGCGTGCGGCTCAGCGCCGATGGACATGCACCATCCTCCGTACGATCGGGGCGTCAGGGTCGGCGGTCGCCTGCCCCACGGGCCGTCAGTGTGGCGCAACGCTACCGCCGACCGGACCTCATGCGAAGTCCTGCCCCACCACCTCTCACGTTGCCGTCCCGCGTTCCCCCGATCCCGCGCCGATCATCGACTCGCGGTGCCGGAAAGGTGGTGCTCCACCACCTTTGTCATCCACCACAACTCCATGATCGACGCAGGTCACCTCGGCGCGAGGTCAGCGTCGGCGGGCCACCAGGACCGCGTCGTGGTGGGTGATGTCCTCGCCGTTCGGGTTGGTGACGAGGCGGGAGCGTTCCTCAGCCGCCAGCACCTCCCAGTGGGCCGGCTCCAGATCGGCGGCCACGTCCTGAGCGGTGTACATCATGTCCGGCATGTGCATCCGGTGCGCCGACCCCCACAGATCCGACGGGTGGTGCCCGACGATCAGCAGGACACCGCCCGGTGCCACCGCCGCGGCCAGCCGGCCGAACAACTCCCGCCGCTGCGCCGGGGGCAGGTGCATGAACTGCGCGGACACCAGGTCGTACGCCTCCTCGGTGGGCGGCTTGTCCCGCAGGTCGGCGTGGGTGAACTCGATCCGATCGCCCACGCCGGCGGCCTCGGCGTGCGCGGCGGCCCGGCTCAACGCCGTGCTGGAGATGTCCACCGCCGTCACCTGCCAGCCGCGCTCGGCCAACCACACCGCGTCGCCGCCCTCGCCGCTGCCCACGTCCAGCGCGCGCCCCGGGGCCAGATCGGTGACCTCGGCGACCAGCTGCGGGTTCGGTCGGCCACTCCAGACCGACGGCCGGGACTGGTAGCGCTCCTCCCACGCCGGCTCCTCGAACGTCGTGGCCACCAACTGCCGGTACGCGGCCACCGCGTCCCGGGTCTCCTCGGCGATGAGATCGGCGTTGATCGCCGCCGCCGCGTTCAGGCCGGCCCCGGCGGACGTGATCACCTGACCGCGAATGTCGGCCACGTTGCCCGCCACCCAGACACCCGGGACGGTCGTCGCGCCGGTGGCGTCGGCGGAGATCTGGGCGCCGATGACGTGCTCACCCATCATCACCTCCTCCGGGGCCAGACCGAGCCCCACCAGCACGTCGGAGCGGGGGGTCAGCCGCGTCGCCACCACTATCGCGTCGAGCGCCACCACCCGGCCGTCGGCGAGCCGTACACCGGTCAGCGCGTCGTCGGTCACCTCCACCGCGGCGACCGGGCCGGGCACCACAGCGATGCTGCGGGCGGCGAGCCGCTCGGCGGTCTCCGCGTCGGGTGCGGGGGAGTCGTGCAGGAGGAGCAGCACGCTGGAGCTCCACTGTCGCCACATCTCGGCCTGGTGCACGCTCAGCGGGCTGGTCGCCAGGACGCCGATGCGGCGGTCCCGAACCTCCCAGCCGTGGCAGTACGGGCAGTGCAGCACGTCACGACCCCACCGCTCGGCCAGGCCGGGCACGTCGGGCAGTTCGTCGGTCAGACCCGTGGTCACCAGCAGCCGGCGGGCCCGCACCGAATCCCCGCCGTCCACGCTCAGCCGGAACCCGTCGTCGTCCCGGGTCGCCGCCCGCACGCGTCCGGTGCGGAACTGCCCGCCGTACCCGGCCACCTCGGCCCGTCCGATCGCGAGCAGCTCACCCGGCGGCGTCCCCTCCCGGCCCAGGTAGTTGTGCACCCGGTCGGCCGGCGCGTTGCGCGGCTCACCGGAGTCGATCACCAGCACCGACCGTCGGGCCCGGCTCAGCGCCAGGGCCCCGCTGAGCCCTGCGGCGCCGCCGCCCACCACCACCACGTCGTATGTCTCGTCCACCGGTATCTCCCTCTTGCTTCGTCGGCTGCGCCCACCATCCGTCGCCGCCGGCAGGGTGGCAACTATCCTTGCCGTTATGGCAAACGAGGACAGCGCCGCCCTGGCGGCCGTCGGCCCCCGGCTGCGTGCCCTACGTCACCAACGCGGGACCACGCTGACCCAGCTCGCCGACCTGACCGGCATCTCGGTGAGCACCCTGTCCCGGCTGGAGTCCGGGAGCCGTCGCCCCACCCTGGAGTTACTGCTCCCGCTGGCGAGGGCCTACCAGGTGGCGCTGGACGAACTGGTCGACGCCCCCGCCACCGGCGACCCCCGGGTACGCCCCAAACCGATAGTCATCCACGGCGTGACGTACCTGCCGCTGACCCGCCGACCGGGCGGTGTCCAGGCCTTCAAGCAGATCTTCCCGCCGGACCCGTCCGCCGGGGGCCGAATCCCGCAGGCCCACGAGGGGTACGAGTGGCTCTACGTGCTCTCCGGCCGGCTACGCCTGCTGCTCGGTGACCGCGATCTGACGCTGACCCCGGGAGAGGTGGCCGAGTTCGACACCCGCATCCCCCACCTCTTCTTCAACCCCGGCCCCGGCACCGCCGAAGCCCTCAGTCTCTTCGGGCCGCAGGGGGAGCGGTTGCACGTCCGCGCCCGCCCGGCCAGGCCCGACAAGCACCAGTAGCCCCGGACGCGCCGCCGTTCAGGTGGTGTAGTCAGCGTTGATCCGGATGTACCCGTCGGTCAGGTCGCACCCGTACACGGTGAAGGCGCCGGCGCCGATACCCAGGTCGACCTCGATCACCACGTCGTCGCCTTCGAGGTGGCGCCGCAGCCGAACCAGCGTCTCCTCGGTGGCCTGCGCCGGATACACCTCGATACCGCCGAAGCCGATCCGGACCCGTTGCTGGTCGATGTCTTCGTCGTCCTCGCACTTGCCGACCGCCATGGCTACCCGGCCCCAGTTCGGGTCCGCGCCGTGCACGGCTGTCTTCACCAGCGGCGAGTTGACGACGGCCTTGCCCACCCGCTTGGCCTGCTCGCCGTCCCGGGCACCGCTGACCCGGACCTCGATGAGTTTGCTGGCGCCCTCGCCGTCGCGGGCGACCATCCGCACCAGATCCAGCGCGACCGTATACAACGCCTGTTCGAACTCGTCCAGATCGACCGGCCCGGCCAGGCCGTTGGCGAAGACCGCCGCCGTGTCACTCGTGGAGGTGTCGGTGTCGATGCTGACCGCGTTGAAAGTGCGGGCGATGACCGACCGGAACACCCGGTCCAGGTCGGCCGGCTCGATGCGGGCGTCGGTACAGAAGAAGGTCAACAGGGTCGCCATGTTCGGTTCGATCATGCCGACGCCCTTCGCGACGCCGACGATGCTCGCCGCTCCGCAGCTGGCCCGCACCACCTTGGGCGTGGTGTCGGTGGTCATGATCGCCCGGGCGACCCGGTCGAAATCGGCAGGCGGAAAGGGCCACCGAAGATCGGCCAGGCGCTGTCGCACCCTCGGCATCGGATACTGCTTCCCGATCACCCCGGTCGAGGCGATGAGCAGTTCGTCGTCGTCCAGTCCGGCGGCGCGAGCCACTGTGGACCGCACCTCGCGGGCGTTCTCCAGCCCTTCCTTGCCGGTGGCCACGTTCGCGTTGCGGGAGAGCACCACGACGCCGCGGGCGGACGATGTCGACGCCGCCGAACGGCTGAGCAGGACGCTGGGGCCGGCGAACCGGGAGCGGGTGAACACCGCGGCGCTGACCGCTGGCACCTCGGAGACCAGGGCGGTGAAGTCGTCCTCGTCATCCTTGAGCCCGGCGTTCGCGACCACCGCGCGGAACCCCTGCGGAACGATCATGTACTGCTCCATCCTTCTCGTCTCGGCCCGGTCCTGGCCCCCGAACCCAGCGGCGGACGACGTCAAGGCTCACACCAGCTCGGACACCTGTCGCCGGCCGGTCACCGGGGAGCGGACCTCCGGACGCCGCCACGGCGCAAGCCGAAGCACATGGGCGGGCAGTCACAGCGGCCAGCCCTTCGTGACCCACGGTATCAATGAGGTAGCTGGCCGACGGATGCCCGGCTGCGGCATCCCAGGGGGCGGTCCGCCGCACCGTGGTCCGACCGGATGGCCTCGGAGCGAGGCGGCCGGGCGCGACGCGGTGGCGGTGACGTGCCGCGAGGGCCGGACCGGTTCCCCTCCGGTCCGACCCCCGCGATCAGGTCCGCGCTAGGCGCGGATCCTGCGCTGCCGGACGACCAGCAGCAGCGCCGCGCCCAGGAGCACCGCCAGCACGCCGGCGCCCATCCAGAGCCCGGCCGGGAACGACGTACCGGTCACTGGGAGCTTGCCCTTCACCGGAATGGTGATGGTGGACTCGGGCGAGACCGGCGCCGGGCCGTCCGGCGGGGTGCCGGTCGCCGTCGCGGTGTTGCGCACCGACCCGTTGTGGTAGTCGGCCTTGCTGACCGTGTACGTCGCCGTGCAGATCACCGCAGCACCGGCCGCGAGGGTGACGGAGCCGTTCGGGGTCCGCTCCGGACCACAGGTGATCGGGCCGAGGTTGGCAGCCGAGGCCGGCGCGGTCAGCGCGTCGGTGATCGTCACCCCGGTCAGCGACACCTGACCGGTGTTGGTGACCACGAACTGGAAGGGCACGTGCTGCCCCGGTCGGACGATCTTGTCGGTGCTGCTCGACTTCACCACGGTGATCGCCGCGCCACGGGTGGCTGTGACCTCGGCGGAGGCCGGCGCGGAGCGTACCGGTGCGGGTGGGGCCTGGCCGGGGATGGTCGGCGGCGTGCCGGCCGCGACGGCCGTGTTGGTGATTCGGCCGGCCTCGACGTCCGCAGCGGTGACCGCGTAGGTCGACGTGCAGGTGGTGCTCGTCCCGGCGGCCAGGCTGACCGCGCCGTTGGCGACCGGCGGCGTGCCGCAGGTGATCGCCCCGGGCGTTCCGGTGCCGGAGAAGTCGGTCTCGTCGACGGTCACCGCGCTGAGCGCTGTGGTACCGGTGTTGGTCACCACGAACCGGTACGTGACCACGTCGCCTGCCGCGGACACCACTGTGGGCGTCACCGACTTGGTGATGGCGATCGCCGGGTGGGGGATCGGGATGTCCACGGGCGACGGTGGGGATACCGGCGGCGGTCCGAACGGGGGCGTACCGGTGGCCGTGGCGACGTTGCGCAGCGACGAGCCGGCGAAGTCCTCAGCGGTCACCGTGTAGATCGTCCGGCACTGGATGGAGGCGCCCGGCGACAACGTCACAGCGCCGTTCGGGATGTTCTGCGGACCGCAGGTGATCGGCCCGAGCACACCACGCTCGGACGGCGGCAGCACCGTGTCGTTGACCGTCACGTTGGTGAGGGTGAAACCGCCGGTGTTGACGACCAGGAAGGTGTAGGGCACCTGCTGGCCCGGCGCGGCGATCGCCACAGTGGTCGTCGATTTGATCACCTCGATGTCGGCGACGAGGCCGGACTCCGGGATGGTCAGTGTCGACGGCGGCGAGTCGACCGGAGCGCCCCCGCCCGGCGGTGTGCCGTGTGCGGTGGCGACGTCGGTGACGCCGCTGTTGTCGAGGTCGGCCTGGGTGACGGTGTAGGTGGCGGTGCAGGTGGTGCTCGCGCCGGGCGCCAGGGTGGTGGCCGGGCAGGTGATCGGGCCGAGGTCGACGTTGGAGGACGGCGGGGTCTGCACGTCTGTCACGTTGACGTTGGTCAGCGTGAGCCCACCGGTGTTGACCACGTGGAACCGGTACGGGACCTGCTGACCGACCGCGGTGATCGCCACCGTCGTGGAGGTCTTCACGACCTGGATCGCGGCGATGACTCCCGCGTCCGGAATGGTGAGTGTCGACGGCGTCGAGTCGATCGGCGTGTCACTGCCGGCCGGTGTGCCGTGTGCGGTGGCGACGTCGGTGACGCCGTTGTTGTCGAGGTCGGCCTGGGTGACGGTGTAGGTGGCGGTGCAGGTGGTGTTCGCGCCGGGCGCGAGGGTGGTGGCGGCGCAGGTGATCGGGCCGAGGTCGGCGTTCGACGACGGCGGTGTCTGCACGTCGGTCACGTTCACCGAGGACAGCGTCACGGTGCCGGTGTTGGCGACCAGGAACCGGTAGGGCACCTGCTGCCCGACCGTGTTGATCGAGACGGTGGTGGACGACTTCAGCAGCGAGATCGACCGGATCAGGTCGGCCGCCGGAATGGTGAGCGTCGAGGGCGCCGAGTCGATCGGGTCGTCGCTGCCGGCCGGTGTGCCGTGTGCGGTGGCGACGTCGGTGACCTCGTCGTTGTCGAGGTCGGCCTGGGTGACGGTGTAGGTGGCGGTGCAGGTGGTGTTCGCGCCCGGGGCGAGGGTGGTGGCGGCGCAGGTGATCGGGCCGAGGTCGGCGTTTGACGACGGTGGGGTCTGCACGTCGGTCACGTTCACGTCGTTGAGCGTCACGCCGCCGGTGTTGGCCACCAGGAACCGGTACGGCACCTGCTGACCGACCGCCGTGATCGACGTGGTGGTTGACGACTTCACCACTGAGATGCCGGGCACGACCACGTCGCTCGGGATCGTCAGGGTGGCCGGCGGCGACTGTACGGGCGGCCGACCGCCGGGTGGTGTGCCCTGGGCGGTCGCGCTGTCCCGGACCGAGCCGAAGTCCAGGTCGGCCTGGGTGACGGTGTAGGTGGCGGTGCAGGTGGTCTGCGCGCCGGGGGCGAGGGTGGTGGCGGCGCAGGTGATCGGGCCGAGGTTCGCGTTGGACGACGGCGGTGTCTGCGTGTCCGTGACTGTCACTCCGGTGAGGGTGAACCCACCGGTGTTGACGACGTGGAACTGGTACGGCACCTGCTGCCCGACCGAGGTGATGGACGGGGTGGTGGAGGTCTTCAGGATCGCGATGGAGGCGACCAGGCCGGTCTCCGGAATGGTGAGTGTCGAGGGCGTCGAGTTGACAGGTGCGCCGACCGTTGGGGTGCCGTGCGCGGTGGCGACGTTGGTGACGCCGTCGTTGTCCAGGTCGGCCTGGGTGACCGTGTAGGTGGCGGTGCACAGGGTCTGCGCGCCCGGTGCGAGGGTGGTGGCGGCGCAGGTGATCGGGCCGAGGTTCGCGTTTGACGACGGCGGTGTCTGCACGTCGGTCACGTTCACGCCGGTCAGGGTGAATCCGCCGATGTTCAGCAGGTGGAACTGGTACGGAACCTGTTGCCCGACAGTGGTGATCGATGTGGTGGTCGAGGTCTTCAGGATGGCGATCGCCGCGATCAGGCCGGCTTCGGGGATTGTCAGCGTCGAGGGCGGCGAGGTGACCGGCGTACCGCCGCCGGGCGGGGTGCCCCGTGCGGTGGCGACGTTGGTGACGCCGTTGTTGTCCAGGTCGGCCTGGGTGACGGTGTAGGTGGCGGTGCAGGTGGTGCTCGCGCCGGGTGCGAGGGTGGTGGCGGCGCAGGTGATCGGGCCGAGGTTGGCGTTCGACGACGGCGGTGTCTGCACGTCGGTGACGGCCACGTTGGTCAGGGTCAGGCCGCCGGTGTTGGCGACCAGGAATCGGTACGGCACCTGCTGCCCGACCGAGGTGATCGAGGTGGTGGTGGACGACTTCACCACGGTGACGGCGGCGGTGAGCGCCGGCGCCGGGATGGTCAGGGAGTTCGGGTCGGAGACGACCGGTGGACCGGTGGGTGGGCTGCCCTGTGCGGTGGCGACGTTGGTGACGCCGCCGTTGTCCAGGTCGGCCTGGGTGACCGTGTAGGTGGCCGTGCAGGCGGTCTGAGCCCCTGGCGCGAGCGTGGTGGCGGCGCAGGTGATCGGGCCGAGGTTGGCGTTCGACGACGGCGGGGTCTGCACGTCGGTGACCGAGATGGCCGTCAGCGGGACGCCGCCGGTGTTGACCACGTGGAACGAGTACGGCACCTGCTGACCGACGCTGGTGATCAGCGTGGTGGTCGACGACTTGATCAGGGCGATGTCGGCGGGCGTGGCGCCCGCGCAGGAGAGCGTGGTGCTGAACGGGAAGTAGTGGATCTCGCCGCCGCGGTGGTCAAGCGTACGGGTGATGACGCTGCCCTCGGTGTTGCTGGAGGAGAGGTCGGTGAGGCTGGCGTTGGGGGCGTAGATGGTGCCCTCGACGGTGGCGGCGTTCGGGGTGAGGGTGAGCGCGGTGGCGGTCGGGAAGTTGAACAGGATGTAGCGCGCCTGCGGCCCACCGATCCCGGCGAAGTTCGGCGCGGTCCAGGCGAACGTGTTGCCCACGCCGCTGGTGTCCACGTTGACCAGCAGTGGCGTGTCGGCGGTCGGCTGGCTCGCGAAGGTCAGGGTCTGGATGTTGGCCAGGTCGGCGGCGGTCAGGTTGAGCACGTTCGTCACGCCCGGGGTCAACGTGACGACGGCGTTGCTGCCTGGCGGGATCGGGCGGGGCAGCACGTCGCCGTTCGGCGTGCGCAGCACCACTGTGTTGTCGCAGGTGGCCAGGCCGGCCGTGGTGTCCCGGAAGGCGGCGAACGCCCCGGCGAAGTTGATCGGCGAGGTCGGCCCGACGCTGGCAACCGGCTGCCGGGTGACCAGCTCCACCCGGGGTGAGGCGTCGTAGTCGTTCGCCGGCAGGATCCTGGTGTTGACCTGGGCGCCGTTGTTGTCGGTGTTGCGGACGAAGGTGCCGGTCAGGTTGCCGACCTTGGCGTAGCCGTTGGAGAGCACCTGGAGGCGGCTGCCGCCGACGCTGCCGGCGAAGTTGACCCGTCCACCCACGACCAGGGCGGTGGGGTTGGCGTCGCCGGGCACCACGAACGATCCGGCGGTCGCGCCGGCGAGCTGGTAGTTGCCGAAGGTGAGGTCGCCGCCGACGGCGAGGGTTCCCTCGTTCTCGTCGTTGTTCACTGTGGCGTTGCCCTCGGTCATCACGCCGAAGCTCAGCGCCTCGGCGACCGGGTCGACGGGGCCGATGGCCTCGTCGACGGCGGCCAGTACCGGGTTGATCGGGGTGGGTGCGCCAGGCGCCGGCACCAGCAGACCGTTGACCGCCAGCACGCCCGCGACGGCGGCCAGCGCCGTCGCCCGTGACCTGCGGCTACCCCACCACGAAATCCTCATCACGCCCCCGTTGGTTCGAATGTGCCAGGGGAGCTTATAGGGGCAAAAACACCCTTATGCCGTGTTTGTCCGAATGATGGCCCTGCCGGGCGGGCTTCGAACTGTGCGCACCGAACTTCCGTGTTTATGATCGACAACCCCCGACCGGGGACCGACACGGCCGATCGATTCGGTCCGGAGCAGAGCTGAGGTGCGCGACGGTGATCCGCGAGGCGTACGCCTGCTGGGTGCGCGAACCCGGCGTGGCCGAGATCCAGCCGGTGTCGCTGACCGCCCCGGGCCCCGACGAGGTGCTGGTCCGGACCCGCTACTCCGGGGTCAGCCGGGGCACCGAGACGCTGGTCTTCGCCGGCCGGGTGCCCGCCGACCAGTACGCCACGATGCGCGCGCCGTTTCAGGAGGGCGAGTTCCCCGGCCCGGTGAAGTACGGCTACCTCAGCGTCGGCGTCGTCGAGCAGGGCCCGCCGGAGCTACTCGGGCGAACGGTGTTCTGCCTGCACCCACACCAGAGCGCGTACGTCGTGCCGGTGAGTGCCGTGGTGCCGGTGCCGGAGGGTGTGCCGGCCGCCCGAGCGGTGCTCGCCGGCACTGTGGAGACGGCCGTCAACGCCCTGTGGGACGCGGCGCCGCTGGTCGGCGACCGGGTCACAGTGATCGGCGCGGGCATGGTGGGCTGCTGCGTCGCGGCGCTGCTGGCTCGGTTCCCCGGCGTGCACGTCGAGTTGGTCGACACCGACGCCCGCAGGGCCGGCGTCGCCGGGGCCCTCGGCGTCGACTTCGCCAACCCGGCCGACGCCAGTGGCGACCGGGACCTGGTCGTCCACGCCAGCGCCACCGCCGCCGGCCTGCAACAGTCGCTGGACCTGCTCGCCCCGGAGGGCACCGTCATCGAGCTGAGCTGGTACGGCGACCGCCCCGTGCAGGTGTCACTGGGCGGGGCGTTCCACTCGGGTCGACTCAGCGTGCGCAGCAGCCAGGTCGGCATGGTGGCACCCGCCCGACGGGGACGGCGCAGTTACGCCGACCGACTGGCGCTCGCCCTGGACCTGCTCGACGACCCGGCCTTCGACGCGTTGATCACCGGCGCCTCGCGCTTCGCGGAGCTACCCGACGTGCTCGCCAGACTGACCTCGGGCGACCTGCCCGCGCTCTGCCACCTCATCACCTACGAAGACGGAGAGTGATCGTGTTCAGCGTGACCGTTCGGGACCACATGATGATCGCCCACAGTTTCCGAGGTGAGGTGTTCGGGCCCGCCCAAAAGCTGCACGGCGCGACATTCGTGGTGGACGCGACGTTCCGCCGGCCGGACGTGGACGCCGACGGGATCGTGGTGGACATCGGCCTGGCCACCGAGCAGCTGCGGGCCGTGCTGAGCGAGCTGACCTACCGCAACCTCGACGACGAGGCGGCCTTCGCCGGGGTGAACACCACCACCGAGGTGCTGGCCCGTACGGTCGCGGACCGGCTGGTCGAACGCGTGCACGCCGGTGAGCTGGGCGCGGGGGCGCGCGACCTGACCGGTATCACTGTCACCCTGCACGAGTCGCACATCGCCTGGGCGAGCTACGAGCGGTCGTTGTGACCGAAGCGGGCCGGGCGGTGCACGTCGTCCTGCCCGGTGACATCGACGATCCGGCCACGCCCAGCGGCGGCAACTCCTACGACCGGCGGATCTGCGCCGGTCTGGGCGAGCGCGGCTGGTCGGTGCACGAGCATCCGGTGCCCGGCACGTGGCCGCATCCCGATCCGGCCGACCGGGCGACGCTGGACGGGGTGCTCGCCGCCGCGCCCGACGACGCCGTGGTGCTGATCGACGGCCTGATCGCCTCGGCCGTGCCGGACCTGCTCGCCCCGCACGCCCGTCGGCTGCGCCTGGTGCTGCTGGTGCACCTGCCGCTGGACGACGAGCCGGAGGCCCGCGCGCTGGCCACCGCCCGGGCCGTCGTCACCACCAGCGAGTGGACCCGCCGAGCCCTGCTGGCCCGCCATCCGGCCCTCGCCGGCCGGGTCCGGGCCGCGCCGCCCGGGGTGCGGCCCGCGCCGCCGGCAGCCGGCTCGGCGGCCGGTGACCGGTTGCTCTGCGTCGCGGCGGTCACCCACCACAAGGGGTACGACGTGCTGGTCGACGCATTGGCCACGCTGGTCGGCCGGCCCTGGACGATGCTCTGCGTGGGCACTTTGGCCCGCGAACCGGATCTGGTGCACCGGCTGCGCGACCGGTTGACCGGAGCGGGCCTCACCGAGCGGGTGCGACTGGTCGGCCCGCTGACCGGCGCGGCGTTGGACGACGCGTACGCCGCCGCCGACCTGCTGGTGCTGCCGTCGAGAGGCGAGACGTACGGCATGGTCGTCACCGAGGCGCTGGCCCGCGGTCTGCCGGTGGTGACCACCGAGGTGGGCGGGCTGCCGGAGGCGCTCGGTCACGCGCCCGGCGGTGACCGCCCGGGACTGCTGGTCCCACCCGGTGACCCGGCGGCGCTGGCCGCCGCGCTGATCCGCTGGCTGGACGACGACGCGCTACGCGCCCGGCTGCGGCGGGCCGCTCTCGCCCGGCGCGACACCCTGACCGACTGGCCGGTGACCACCGGGTTGCTGGCCGGCGTGCTGAAGGAGGTGGCGGAATGACCGCCGAGGAGACCCTGCCGTTCGCCGACTGGCTGCGGTTGCGTGAGCCGGCCGACGCGGCGGCGCGCGCCGAGGACCTGCTGGATGCCGTCCGGGCCCGGCTGACCGGCTACACCCCGACGGTGATCCATGACCTGGGCAGCGGCACCGGGTCGATGAGTCGTTGGCTGGCCGCCCGGCTACCCGGACCGCAGCACTGGGTGCTGCACGACCGGGACGCCGACCTGCTGGCCCGGGCCGCCGAGGGCATGCGGGGGGTGACAGCCGCCGACGGCGCCCCGGTCACCGTCCACACCCGCTGCGGCGACCTCACCCGGCTGACCGCCGACGACCTCGCCGACGGTTCCCTGGTCACCGCATCCGCGCTGCTGGACATGCTCACCGCCCAGGAGGTCGAACGGGTGGCAGCCGCCTGCGTCGGCCGGCCAGCCCTGTTCGCCATTTCGGTGACCGGGCGGGTCCGGTTCACCCCGGCCGACCCGCTCGACGAGGCGGTCGAGGCCGCGTTCAACGACCACCAGCGGCGTACCGTCGAGGGCCGGCGGCTGCTCGGCCCGGACGCCGTCGCCGCCACCGCCGCCGCGTTCGCCCGGCTCGGCGTCGACGTGCGGGAACGGCTCAGCCCGTGGCGTCTCGGCCCGGAGCAGGCCGACCTGACCGCCCAATGGTTCCGAGGATGGCTCGGGGCCGCCTGCGAGCAGCGCCCCGACCTGGCCGAACCCGCCCAGGCGTACGCCCGCCGCCGGTTGGCCGACGCGGCTGCCGGCCGACTCACGGTGCTCGTCGAACACACTGACCTCCTCGCGGGTGGATGAACCGTTCACGCCCTGGGTACGTGCACTAGGGCAAGTGGACGATCTTCAAAAAGGAGGCCGGCGCCGATGTTCTGGGCCTGGGCACGAGTGGTCGGCGGGGTGGGTCTGCTCGCCGTCCTGCTGTGGCAGGTGGGCAGCGGCCCGTTCCTCGCCGGAGTACGACTGATCGACGCGTCAGCGTTGGCTGCGGCGCTGGTCATCGGGGTGCTCACCACTGTCTGCGCGGCGTGGCGGTGGAGCCTTGTCGCCGGCGGCCTCGGCGTACGCCTGCCACTGGCGACCGCTGTGGCGCACTGCTACCGGGCCGTGTTCCTCAACGCCACACTGCCCGGCGGGGTGCTCGGCGACGTGCACCGGGCGGTACGCCACGGCCGCGACGCCGGCGACGTGAGCCGGGGCATCCGCGCTGTGGTCTGGGAGCGTGCCGCCGGGCAGGTGGTCCTGGTCGGGGTCGCGCTGGTGGTGCTCGCCGCCTTCCCGTCGCCGGTCCGGCCGTACCTGCCGGTCGCCGCCGCGCTGCTCGTCGCCGGCGGGCTGGTCGTCGTGCTGCTGGCCCGGGTCCTCCCGAACGGTGGCGGGTCGCGCTGGGCGACGGCACTGCGTACCGCCGTGGCGGACGTTCGGTCGGGCCTGCTGGCGCGGCGCACCTGGTTCGGTGTGCTGGTCGCCTCGGCCGTGATGGTCGCCGGTCACCTGGCCACCTTCCTGGTGGCGGCGCGTACCGCCGGATCGGACGCCCCGCTGTCCCGACTGCTGCCGTTGACGTTGCTCGCCCTGCTCGCCATGGGCCTGCCGTTGAACGTGGCCGGTTTCGGGCCGCGCGAGGGGGTGGCGGCGTGGGTGTTCGGCGCGGCTGGCCTCAGCGCGGCCGAGGGCATCGCCACCGCCACCGTCTACGGCGCACTGGTGTTGGTGGCCAGCCTGCCCGGGGCCGCCGTGTTGCTGGCCCGTCGGCGTCGAATTCCGGTCGCCGCTCGGGAAGCCGCCTCCGGCGGCGGATGTTGAGTCGGTTGTGAGACGGTACGCGTCGCCGGACGGCGGTGGCGCCGGACAAAGGAGTCCCATGCCCGAAGCATTGCCGGTTGCCACGATCCGCACGCAGGTCACGGTGCCGCTGGCGTTTCCGGATGGCTACACCACGACAGCCCGGGTGTTCACCTTCAAGGGCCTGGTGGACGGTCGGGAGCACCTGGCCCTCGGCCTCGGCGACTGGGCGGGCGCCCTGGACCGGCTCGCCGCCGGGGGAGTAGCCCCGCTGGTCCGTCCCCACAGCGAGTGCCTGACCGGCGACGTGTTCGGCAGCCAACGCTGCGACTGCGGGCCGCAACTGCGCGAGGCGGTGCAGCGGATCGCCGAGACCGGCGGTTTCCTGCTCTACCTCCGGCAGGAGGGCCGCGGCATCGGCCTGTACGCCAAACTCGACGCGTACGCGTTGCAGGACGCCGGGTTGGACACCTACCAGGCCAACGTCGCGCTGGGCCGGGGCGAGGACGAGCGGGACTACACCGCCGCCGCGCAGATGCTGGCCACGTTGGGCGTGCCGCGGGTCCGACTGCTGAGCAGCAACCCGGACAAGGCCGAGCAGTTGACCCGGCTGGGCGTGGACGTTGCCGAACGGGTGCTCACCAGCGTCTTCCTCTCGCCGGCCAACGCCGAATACCTGGCGGCGAAGGCGGCCAAGGCGGCGGAGGTCGAGGCGGCCGAGGCGGTCGAGGCGGCGGATGTGCTCGCGGGCCGGGCGCCTGAGCGGCCCGTCTCCCGATGAGTTGGCGGCCGGGCCCGACGCGGCCGTACGTGCTGCTGAGTTGTGCCGCCTCCATCGACGGGTACATCGACGACGCCTCCGAGCAGCGGTTACTGCTGTCCAACGAGGAGGACCTGGACCGCGTCGACGCGGTCCGGGCCAGCTGCGATGCCATCCTGGTCGGCGCCGGCACCGTCCGACGAGACGATCCTCGGCTGCTGGTGCGCTCCCCGAGCCGCCGGGCCGAGCGGGTGGCGGCCGGTCGACCCGCCTCGCCCACCAAGGTCACCCTGACCGCTCAGGGCGACCTCGACCCGAGCGCCCGCTTCTTCACCGCCGGTGATTCGGCCCGGCTCGTCTACTGCGCCACTGGAGCGCGGGACAAGACCGAGGAACGGGTCGGCCGACTGGCCACCGTGATCGACGCGGGTGAGCCCGTCGACCCGGGGTGGTTGCTGACCGACCTGGCCGGGCGGGGCGTACAACGGTTGATGGTGGAGGGCGGCGGGACGGTGCACGCCCAGTTCCTCGCCGCCGGTCTCGCCGACGAACTGCACCTGGTGGTCGCCCCGTTCTTCGTCGGTGACGGCCGGGCGCCCCGCTTCGTCGGCGAGGGTCGTTTCCCCTGGCACCCGGGTCGCCGCGCCCGTCTGGCCGAGGCCCGCCAGATCGGCGACGTGGTCCTGCTCCGCTACGCCCTCTCCGACCGCTGCCCCACCAACCCCGCCGCCCGCCCCACGGACCCGCCCGCCCCTACCGGTCCCACGCGTTGATCATGGGGTTGGCGGGTGATTCGATCTCCACGGACCCCGCCAACCTCATGATCATCCCGACCGGGTGGGTGGGGTGGCGTTATTTGTGTGGACGGTGGGGGTGGGTTCGGACAGGATTTCCGGATGTCCGTACCGAACCTGGCCCTGCTGCGCTGGCAGTTCGACCTGACGTGGTCGCTGTTCGAGTACCACCTTGAGCGACTCGACTATGCGGACTTCCTCTGGGAGCCGGCCGACCACTGCTGGTCGGTGCGGCAGAGCACCGACGGCACCTGGACCCCGGACTGGGCTGACACCGAACCCGACCCGGTCCCGGTGCCGACGATCGGCTGGCTCACCTGGCACGTCGGCTGGTGGTGGACCGTGGCGATGGACCATCTCCGGGGTGGATCAGCCCGGCAGCGCACGGCCGTTGTCTGGCCGGGCGCGGGCGAGCCGAGTGTCGCCTGGCTGCGTGGACTGCGCACCGAATGGCTGGGTCTGCTCGACCAGTTCGGCGACAGCGACAGCGACAGCGACCTCGACCGCATCGCGACGTTCCCCTGGCCGGACGGGACCGACCACACCGTCACGCACACGATCGGTTGGGTCAACTCCGAACTGATGAAGAACGTCGCGGAGATCGGTCAGCTCCGGCTGCTCCGCGCCGCACGCACCGATCGGGGCGGCCCGGCTGCTCGACCGTAGTACTTTCGCCACACGAGTGCCGTGACGAAACCGGAGGCGGCGTGCTCAGTGCCCGGTGTGTCGAGTGCGAGGCGGACCTGCCCGTCGGCACCGGCCGGGGGCGCCCGCGCCGCTACTGCTCCCGTCGCTGCCAGGCCCGCGCGTACCGCAGGCGTCGAGAGCACGGCCCCACCAGCAGCCCACGTCGTATTCGGGACCTGCCCGCGCCGACCGGCGGCGACCCGCGCCACCGGTTGGTCGCCCTCGCGGTCGAACTGGCGGACGCGGGCGGTCTGGACGCCGTCTCCCTGCGGGTCCTCGCCCAACGCGCCGGCCTGCCCGCCCACGCCGTCTACCGGCACGTCCGGAACCGGGTCGATCTCCTCGCCGCGATGGCCGAGCAGATCACCGCCACCCGCCCGCCCGGCACCGCGCCACTACCGCGCGATCCGCGCCAACGGCTCGAACGGCTGGCCGGGGACGAGTGGGCGATGTACCGCGGACATCCCTGGCTGCTGGCCATCCTCGCCACCGACCGGCCGCCGACCGGGCCGGCGGTACTCGCCATGGTCGACCGGGTGGTGACGGCGTTCACCAGCGCCGGGTACGAACCGGCCGAGGCGTTCCGCGCCTACCTGGCGCTCAGCGGCTACATCCAGGGCATGGCCCTGCTCATCCGGCGTGACCCCGAGGACGACACCACCTACCACGCCTGGTGGTCGGCGACCCTCACCCGGCTGGAGCGGACCGGCCGTACCCGGGACCGACAGTGGCTGGCCGCGGCCGGGCAGACCACACCTGACGCCGACCTGGACACCTGGTTCCAGTTCGGCCTGCGCGGGCTGCTCGACGGCCTGTTGCACAGCCCCACTCGGTAGGGTGGCCGGCGTGCCGCGACTGGAGATGATCACCAAGGACAACGTGGAGGCCGCGTGCCGGGTCAGCGTGCGGCCCGACCAGGAGAAGTTCTCGTCTCCGGTCGCCTGGTCCCTCGCCGAGGCGTACGCGCAGCCCGAGATCGCGTGGCCGCGTCTGATCGTCGAGGATGACGAGATCGTCGGCTTCCTGATGGGCTTCTTCGACATCGTGTGGGACCCGGCCCAATCGGACGACAGGCGCTCGGGGCTGTGGCGGCTCAACATCGCCGCCGAGCACCAGGGCCGGGGGTACGGCCGCTTCGCGGTACAGGCCGTTCGCGACGAGGCCCGCCGACGTGGGCACGACCGCGTCTACACGACGTGGGAGCCGGGGCCGGATGGCCCGGAGCAGTTCTACCTGAAACTCGGGTTCCAGCTGACCGGTGAGACCAGTGAGAACGAGGTGGTGGGCGTCCACTCCACGCACTGACCGGAGGCAGTGGACGACCCTGGACCGAGTGATCAGGGGTGCGGCGGGGCCTGCGTACGATGCGGGGTCGAGTTCCCCTCGTCGCGGCGGAGGTATCGGGCAATGGCAGGCCAGCACGAGGGTTTCGCCCTCGGCATCGACCTCGGCACGTCCAACACCGTCGCGGTGCTGCGCTGGCCGGACGGGCGGACCCGTCCGCTGCTGATGGACGGTCAACCGCTCAGTCCGTCCGCCGTCTACGCCGACCCGGACGGCACCCTGCACACCGGCTGGGACGCCCGCCGGTTGGCGCAGGCCGACCCGGCCCGGTTCGAGGCGAACCCGAAGCGTCGGGTGGACGAGCCGACAGTGCGGCTCGGCGACCGCGCGTACCCGCCGGCCGACCTGCTCGCCGCGGTGCTGGCGGCGGTCGGCCGGGCGGCGGTGGGCGCCGTGGGTTTCCTGCCGCCGGCCGTGGTCACCTGCCCGGCCGCCTGGGACGCGACGCGGCGACAGGTCCTCGCCGACGCGCTGCTGCGGGCCGGCTGGCCGCAGGCGGCCGAGCACACTCTCGCCGGGCCGACGCCGCCCGGCACCCGGCTGCTGCGGGAGCCGGTGGCCGCCGCCCGCTACTACACGCAGGTGCTGCACCGTCCGGTGCCGGTCGGCGGGGCGATAGCGGTGTTCGACTTCGGCGGCGGAACACTCGACGTCGCGGTGCTGCGCAACGAGGGCGCCGACCCCTGGGGTGACTCCGGCTTCAGCGTGGTCGCCGACGGTGGCCTGCCCGACCTGGGCGGTCTGGACCTCGACGCCGCGCTGGTGCGGCGGGTCGGCGAGTTGGTCGATGAGCGGCACGCCGCGCAGTGGGCCCGGCTCACCCGACCGGCGGATCCGGCGCAGCGCCGCGACCAGGTCCGGCTCACAGACGAGGTACGTGGTGCGAAGGAAACCCTGTCCCGGTCTACGGTCGCCCCGGTCGCGGTGCCGGGAGTGGCCGAGACGATCCAGCTGACCCGGGCGGACGTCGAGCGGGTGGCCACGCCGCTGCTGCGCCGGGCGGTGCAGCGGGCCCGGGAGGTCATCGCCGCCGCCGGGCTGCGCCCCGATCAGCTCGACGGGTTGTTCCTCGTGGGCGGGTCGTCACGAATCCCGCTGGTGGCCCGCATGCTGCACGCCGAGCTGGGGATCGCGCCGACCGTGCTGGACCAGCCCGAGTTGCCGGTGGCCGAGGGCGCCCTGACCGACCTGCCGCTGCGCAAGCCGCTACCTGCCCCGGCGTACGCGGGAGCGCCGCTCGCGCCACCCGCGCCGGCTCCGGTGAGCCCGCCCGCGCCGGCTGGATCGCCCGCGCCGGTCGTACCGTCGCAGCCCTGGCCGGGGTCGACCCCGCCGGCGGGGCCGCCGCCCAGGCCGGGCCTGGCCGGCGCCACCCCGACCCCGGCCGGCGGCGCGACAGGCTGGCGACGGGCGCGCTGGGTGGTGCTCGGCGCGGTGCTGGCCCTGGTCGGGGTGGCCGCCGCGGCGACGCTCTACCTGACCCGGGACCGCTATCCGGATCTGACGTTCGACTCGCTGCGCGAGCTGTCCCGGCTGTCGGCTGGCGCCGAACGGCCGCTCGACATGTGGACGGCGGTGCTCGACGACCGGGCCTACCTCGCGTTTCCGCTGCCCGACGACCGGCTGGAGGTGGTGGCCGTCGACGCGGGCGACGGCCGCGAGTTGTGGCGCGAGCAGACCGACGTGCGGGCCGACGACTGGGAGACGATCATCGCCGTCCCCGGGGCGGTAGCGGTCCTCGCCGACGCACCGGGCGACAGCACCCCCCGACCGCTGGCCGTCCTCGACGGTCGTACCGGCGAGCAGCGCTGGCAGCGCGTTCTGCGTGGTGACGACGACGTCTACTTCGCCGACGACACGGCGGTGCTGGTGGACCGGGCCGCTGACGAACTGGTCGGCCTGCGCCTGACCAACGGCTCGGCGAAGTGGACGCAGCCCAACCCCCGCGGCCAGTACGCCGGTGGCCGTACCGTGGTCCGGCCGGTCGGCACCGACGCGGCGGCGGGCGGACCTGCCTTCCTCGACGGCACGCCCCGCAACCCGTGGGCGAGCAAGGGGCGGCGACTGGTCCAGGTGGGTGCGGACCGGTCGGTGCGGCTGCTCGACATGGCATCCGGCGCGGTGCTGCGCCAGTGGGGGAGCGTTGCCGACCTCGACGATCTGGTGGTCGCCCACGAGGACCGCCTGTACGTGGCCGCCAACGAGGGCGGTTACCAGCTGCTCGCGTACGACCTGGGTTCCGACGCCGAGCCGGTGGTGCTGCACCGTTCCGGCAACGACGAGTACCGCCCGAAGGAGCTGGTGGCCTGCGGTGAGCGGCGGGCCTGCCTGTTGCAGGTGCCGAACAACGACGCCGGGCGCACCGAGGTGGTGGCGGCCACCGAGGGTGAGGGCATGATCAGGTGGTCGGCGCCGGGCGTGACCGGCCTGATCCCGTTGGGTGAGCAGGTGCTCGCCCAACGGGAGTTGCCGGAACCGGCAGTCACCGTCTTCGACGCCGCCGGCAAGCCGGTGCTGCGCGACCGGGGCGGGGTGGCGGTCCGCCTGGACGCGGGCAACCTGCTGGTCTTCGCCAAGGCGCCCAGCCTGGTCGCGGACAACCGGGTGCTGGCTGGGGTGTGGGCCGAGTCCGGGGAGGTCGACGAGTTGGGTGAGCTGAAGGACGTGCGCAGCTCGTCCTGCTCGTGGAACACCCACGTGATCGCCTGTGGCGCGGAGAAGGACTTCGTGCTGTATCGCTTCACCGACGACTGACGTCGTCGGCCCACCGGTCAGCTCGTACGATGCTCCGGTGAATCTTCGAGGTACGGTCCGCGCCGATCGTCCGTTGGTGGTTCTTGCCGTGGGCGAGGAGGCCCGCTACCTGCCACCCGACCTGCCGGTCCTGCTCACCGGCATGGGCAAGGTGAACGCCGCCAGCGCGGTGGCCGCGGTACTGGCCGCCGGGCCGCGCCCCGCCCTGCTGCTCAACCTGGGTACGGCCGGCGCGTTGCGCCCCGGGCTGGCCGGCATCCACGAGGTCGCCACAGTGCTCCAGCACGACCTGGACACCGAGCTGCTGCGCACGCTCACCGGCGAGACCTACGGGGCGCCGCTGTCGCTGGCCGCCGAGGGCGCGGTGCTCGCGACCGGTGACACCTTCGTGGCCGACGACGCCGAGCGGGACCGGTTGGCGCAGCGCGCCGACCTGGTCGACATGGAGGGGTACGCGGTGGCCTGGGCAGCGGCGCAGGCCGGCGTGCCGTGCCGGCTGGTCAAGCAGGTCAGCGACGAGGCGGGCGATGGTGCGGCCCGGACCTGGCAGGAGTCGGTGGACGCGTGCGCCCGGGACCTCGCCGAGTGGGCCGGTCGACACTGTGCCTGACTAAGCAGGGGTCAGTCGTCGGGTTGCCGCATCCGCAGGCCCGGTGTGGTCTCCCGGGCCGCTCCGGGAATCAGGATGTGCGCCGCCAGCGTGAGCGCCACGACGGCGGTGACCAGCAGCGGCGGCCAGCGGCCGGCCCACGGCAGCGTGAGCAGCGGCAGGGGGAGGCAGAGCATTCGCCGCCACGGCACGAGCATGGACACCAGCAGGGTGAACAGGGCACGGCCGATCACGAACAGCGCGGGGCCGCCCAGGATCAGTAAGAGCCACCCCACCGGCGTGGTGCCGGTCGGCCGGGTGACGACCAGGTCGAACGAGGCCGCCGTGGCGACCACCCCGGCCAGCATCACCAGGTGGGTGTACGGAGCCACCCGGGCCGGCCGGCCCGACTTCGGCCCGGCCCCCGCCTCCAGCAACTCGCCGGCCCGGAAGACGTAGACCTGCCAGAGCAGCAGCATGATGGCAAACGCGCAGAACAGCGCGGCGACCCGGAGCCCGGCCAGCGGGCCCCGGCTGACCTGCAGCGTGGGAACCAGGATGATGTCGCCGAGGGCCAGGATGATGAACTGCTGGTACCGCTCGCCGAGATGCGCGGTGGTCCGCTCGTACTGGTCGAAGGGCACCCGGCCCAGCCGGGGCGTCGGGTAGCGGGCCGCCGCGGAGAGCAGGTCGATAGTGATGGCGATGGTCCAGAGGGCCCAGCTCACAGTGCCGGACACCGCGCCGGTGATCCAGAAGACGCCGGACACCACGAACCAGAAGAAGAACCGGGTGGCCCGGACCATGGCCGCCCGATGTCGCTTCCGGTACAACGTCGTGACCAGGATGATGCCGCGGATCACGTGCGTGCCGACGTAGGAGATCGCGAAGACCATCGCGTGCCCGTCGGAGACCATCGGCAACGACGCCGCCATCCCCACCGAACCGACCATGGCGACCATCAGGATGGCCTGGATGGGGCGTTGCTGCGGGTCGTAGAACTCGGTGGTGGTGGAGGTGACCGACCAGGTCCACCAGATCGCGGTCAGCATCAGCAGGACCATCGCGGCGCCGGACCAGTTGTGGGTTTCCGCGAGCAGGGTCGAGGTCAGCGCGAGCGAGGCCACGAAGACCACGTCGAAGAGCAACTCCAGCAGCGTTGCCCGGGTCGAACCGTCCGGCCGGCGTACCAGTGCCGCGGTGCCTCCGGTGGTCATGCCCGGCCTCCCGCCGTGTCTCCGAGGATTATCGGCGGTGCCGGCGCGGCCCGTCCCGGGATCGGCGATTCCCGCCGGCCGGGGAGGGGCAGGGGTCAGTCGGCGGGTTGCCGCAGCCGCAGGCCCGGCGTGGTCTCCCGGGCCGCTCCGGGAAACAGGATGTGACCGGCCAACCCGAGTGCCACGATCGTGGCCACCAGCACCGGCGGCCAACCGCCGGCCCACGGCAGCACCAGCAGCGGCAGGAGCTGCCAGGCAACTCGCCGCCACGGCACGACCCACGACACCGCCATGGTGAACAGGACGCGGCCGACCACGAACAGCGTCGGACCGGCGATGATCAGCACGAGCCACGGCACCGGCGTCGTTCCGGTCGGCCTGGTGACGACCAGGTCGAAGGTGGCGGCAGTGGCGGCCACGCCGGCCAACATGACCAGATGGGTGAACGGAGCCAGCCGCGTTGCCCGGCTCCCCTTGGACCCGGCCGCCACCAACAACTCGCCGGCGCGGAAGACGTAGATCTGCCAGAGCAGCAGCATGGTGGCAAAGGCGCAGAGCAGGGAGGCGAGCCGGAGGTGATCGAGGTGGCCCCGGCTGACCTGCAACGTCGGCAACAGGATGATGTCGCCGAGGGCCAGGATGATGAACTGTTGGTACCGCTCGCCCAGGTGCTCGGTCGTCCGCCCGTACTGCGCGAGCGGCACCCGACCCAGCCAGGGTGTGGGGTAGCGGGCCGCCCCGGCGACCAGGTCGATCGTTATGGCGATCGTCCAGAGCCCCCAGTTCGGAGTCTCTGACAGCGCGCCGAGGACCCAGAAGACGCCGGATGCCGTGAACCAACAGAGGAACCGGGTGGCCCGCTCCCTGGCCGTCCGGTGCCCCTGCCGGTGCAGGGCGGTGACCAGAATGACGCAGCGAATCACGTGCGTGCCGACGTACGAGATCACGAACAGCATCAGGTGCCCGATGCTGACCATCGGCAGCGAGGCCGCCATCCCCACCGAGCCGACCATGGCGATCATCAGGATGGCCTGGATCGGGCGTTGCTGAGGATCGTAGAACTCGGTAGTGGTCGTGGTGACCGACCACGTCCACCA
The DNA here is from genome assembly GCF_036347035.1 of Micromonospora sp. NBC_00821. NCBI lineage: Bacteria > Bacillati > Actinomycetota > Actinomycetes > Micromonosporales > Micromonosporaceae > Micromonospora > Micromonospora sp. NBC_00821. The sequence continues at coordinate 4,094,582 of NZ_CP108880.1, read as the reverse complement.
GACCGCTGTCAGCATCAGCAGCAGCTTGGCGCCGCCGGACCAGGAGAGCTCTTCGGACAGCAGTTTCGATGTCAGTGCGAGGGCGGCCACGAAGACCACGTCGAAGAGCAACTCCAGCAGTGTCGCCCTGGTCGACTGGTCCAACCGGCGTACCAGCGCCGCATTCCCCTTGGTGGTCATGCCTGGCCTCCCGCCGCGTCTCCGAGGCATTATCGGCGGCGCCGACACAGGCCGTCCCCGGATCGGTGATTCCCGCCCGTCGGGGAAGAGGGCGTCCGGAGGTTGCCACGGTGTCGGGCGCCGGGCGATGCTTTGCCGCATCCGTTAGTCTCGATCTCTTCGGAGGTTCGGATGCGCCGCTTCCCGCTGGTCGCCCTCGTCCTGACCACCCTGCTGCTCGTCGCGCCCGGCGCGGCGCAGGCCGCCGTCCCCGACCGTTCCGCCGCGCCCGCCGCCGATCCGACGGCCACGCTGACCGGGGTACGCACCCCGGGCACCGCCTGGGGTCTCGACCCCGCCACCGGCCGGATGACCCTCACCGTCGACGACACCGTGGCCCCCGACGAACTGGCGGCGCTGCGGGCGGTGACCGACCGGGCCGGAGTGCTGCTGCGCCGCGAACCCGGAACGCTGCGCCCCCTGATCGCCGGCGGGCAGGGCATCTACGGCGGCGGTGGCGCGCGCTGCTCGCTCGGCGCCAACGCGCGCAGCGGCAGCACCTACTACGTGATCACCGCCGGGCACTGCACCACCGCCGCCGCCACCTGGTACGCCGACAGCGCCCAGACCACAGTGCTCGGCACCCGCACCGCCACCAGCTACCCCACAAACGATTACGGGCTGATCCGCTACACCGGCCGGATCGCCCACCCGAGCGCGGTCTACACCTACCCCGGCCTGCTGACCATCAACGGTCCCGGCAACGCGTACATCGGTCAGGCGGTGTGCCGCAGCGGCAGCACCACCGGCGTGCGCTGCGGCACCGTCACCGGTCTCAACCAGACCGTCAACTACGCCACCGGCGTGATCTACGGGCTGATCCGCACCAACATCTGCGCCGAACCGGGGGACAGCGGCGGACCGCTCTACGTGGCCTCCACCGGCAGGATCCTCGGCATCCTCTCCGGTGGCACCGGCAACTGCACCGCCGGCGGCACCACCTACTACCCGCCGATCGCGGAGGTGCTGGCCGCGTACGGGCTGACGTTGCCCTGAGCGTCGAGGTGTGACGCGCGACAGGTTGCCCGTCCCGCGCGGGACACCTAGGCTCGGCGACGCCCAGCACCCCCGCCGCGAGGACGTGTGCCCGATGCCGACCGCCCCCCGACCTGACCAGCCGAGTGCTCCGGCCGGCCTTCCGTCGATCGAGGTGGCGGCCGTGGGGGAGACGATGGTGGTGCTGTGTCCCGCGCCGGGTGAGCCGCTGGAGAGCGCCGAGCGGGTCGCCGTCTCGGTCGGTGGGGCCGAGTCCAACGTGGCCGGTTACCTGGCCCGCCTGGGACACCTGACGACCTGGGTGAGCCGGGTCGGCGACGACCCCTTCGGTCGGGCCGTCGTCCGGCACGTCGCCGCCGCCGGAGTCCGCGTCGACCAGGTCTGCGTGGACCCGGCCGCTCCCACCGGCCTGTACGTCAAGGACCCCGGCCCGGAGGGGACCGCCGTGCACTACTACCGGGCCGGGTCGGCGGCCGCCCGCATGGACCCCGCCACGCTGGCCGACCCGGCGCTGGCGGGTGCCCGGGTGCTGCACCTGTCCGGAATCACCCCGGCGCTGTCCGCGTCCTGCCGGGCGCTGGTCGAGCATGCGGTGACCGACCGGCCGCTGGCGCGGGCGTTGGTCAGTTTCGACGTCAACCACCGAGCCCGGCTGTGGTCCGCCGAGCAGGCCGCGCCGGTGCTGCGTGACCTCGCCAACCGCTGCGACCTCGTCTTCGTCGGGCAGGACGAGGCGGAAACCCTCTGGGGCGCCACCGACCCGGCGGCCGTCCGCGAGCTGTTGCCCGATTCGGAGACCGTGGTGGTCAAGGACGGCGCGGTGGGCGCGACCGCGCTGGTCCGCGACGCCGAACCGGTCTTCGTTCCCGCGCCCCGGGTGACGGTGGTGGAACCGGTCGGCGCCGGGGACGCCTTCGCCGCCGGCTATTTGGCCGGGCTGCTCCGCGGCCTCGACCCGGTGCGGCGGTTGCGCCTCGGTCACCTCGTCGCGGCACAGGCGTTGACCAGCAGCGGCGACAATGCCCCCGTCCCGCAGTGGGCCTGGTTCGAGAAACTCATCGACGCCCCCGCCGACGCCTGGTCGCCACTCGACCTGACCGACCCGGGCGCGACGACCTGAGCCGGGCCGGCGGATTACGACCCGACCAGCAGCAACAGTCCCACCGCGACCTCGGATGGAGTGCACCATGACCACACCGGACTTCGACCACATCTTCGGCGGCGCCCGGGTGATGGCGATCCTGCGCGGCCTGCCGGTCGCCGAAACCGTTCGGCTCGCCGAGCGTGCCTGGGATCTCGGCATCGACGTGGTGGAGGTTCCGGTGGCCACCGCCGACGCGGTGCCGGCGCTGCGGGCCGCCGTCGAGGCGGGGGCCGCGCGTGACCGGATCGTCGGCGCCGGCACCGTGCTCGACGTCGACCAGGTCGCCGCGGCGGCCGACGCGGGCGCCCGGTTCACCGTCGCGCCCGGCCTGGACCTCGCGGTCGCCGACGCCGCCGCCGCGCGTGGCCTTCCGCACCTGCCCGGTGTGGCCACCCCCACCGAGGCCCAGCAGGCACTGCGGCACGGCCTCACCTGGCTCAAGGCGTTCCCCGCGATCTCCCTCGGCCCGGCCTGGTTCAAGGCCGTCGCCGGCCCGCTGCCGCAGGTGCGCTTCGTCGCCACCGGCGGCCTCGACGCCGGCAACGCGGGAGCGTTCCTGCAAGCAGGCGTACGCGTGGTGGCCGTCGGCTCCGCCCTCTCCGACCCCACCCAACTGGACGCCCTAGCCAAGCTGACCCGCAGCGCCCTCTAACCCCCCGCCCCGCACCCCAACCACCCAGCCGCGATCTTGCACTTTCTGTCCCGACGAAGGTCGCGAATCGGGGCACATCGGTGACCGTAAGTGCAAGATCGACGCGGGTGGTGAGAGGCAACGTGGGGCACGCGTGGCGGGGTTGCGCCATGGCGTAAGTGCGCCGGGGTGCGGTGCGCGGTGGGGGTGGGCTCTGCGTCGATGCTGTGGTGCGTACCACTTCTCGACACAAAGAGGTCATCGTGGCTCTGTCTCACCGGCGCCGCCGATCCGGGCTGATCGCCCTCGGCGCCGCCCTCACCCTGGCGGCCGGGTTCACCCCACCCGGCGCGGGAGCGGCCGCCGCCCCGCCGAACAACCCCGACCGACCGGCGAGTCAACCCCCGGCCGCCGCCGGACGCGCGTCCACCGTCACCCTGATCACCGGTGACACCGTCACCGTCACCACAGCGGCGGACGGCAGCACGGTGTCGACAGTGCGCCGGCCGGACGGCAGCACTCCCAGCTTCCACCGCACAGTGCGCGACGGCGACACCTACGTCTACCCGGACGCCGCGCTGTCCTATGTGACACGCGGTGTGCTGGACCGGCAACTGTTCAACGTCACCGACCTCATCGCCGACGGTTACGACGACGCGCACACCGACGCGCTTCCGCTGATCGTCACGATGACCGACGCGGCGGCCCGCAACCGCACCCGCCCCACCGTCGACGGCGCCGAGCTGGTTCGACAGTTGGACAGCGTGCAGGGCGCGGCGCTGACCCGCCAGCGTGCCGCCGCCGACCGGTTCTGGACCGCGCTGACCGCCGGTTCGACCCGGCGTACGGGTGACGCCCCGACCCTGGCCAACGGCATCGCCAAGGTCTGGTTGGACGGTCGGGTGCACGCGGACCTGGCCGAGTCCACAGCGCAGATCGGCGCGCCGAAGCTGTGGGCCGAGGGCAACACCGCCACCGGTGTCGACGTCGCGGTGCTCGACTCGGGTGCGGACGCCGAACACCCGGATCTCGTCGGGCAGATCGCCGAGTCCAGCAGCTTCGTGCCCGAGGAGCCCGACATCCTCGACTACAAGGGCCACGGCACACACGTCGCCTCGACGATCGCCGGCACCGGCGCCGCGTCCGGTGGCGCCGAGCGGGGCGTCGCCCCCGGTGCCCGCCTGCACATCGGCAAGGTGCTCAACAGCGAGGGCAGCGGACAGAACTCGTGGATCATCGCCGGCATGGAGTGGGCGGCCCGTGAGCAGAAGGCCCGGGTGGTCAGCATGAGCCTGGGCGGTGAGGCCACCGACGGCAGCGACCCGATGAGCCAGGCGGTCGAGCGACTCAGCGCCGAGACCGGCGCCCTCTTCGTGATCGCCGCCGGCAACAGCGGCCCGGCCACCATCGGCAGCCCGGGTGCCGCCAACTCCGCGCTCACGGTGGGCGCCGTCGACGCCACCGACCACCTCGCCGACTTCTCCAGCCAGGGGCCACGCGCCGGCGACGGCGGGCTCAAGCCCGAGATCACCGCCCCCGGCGTGGACATCCTGGCGGCCCGCTCGCACCTCGTGCGGGGCGGCTCCGGCGACTACACGCTGATGAGCGGCACGTCGATGGCCACCCCACACGTGGCCGGCACGGCCGCGCTGGTCGCCGCCGCACACCCGGACTGGACCGGTCAGCGGATCAAGGAAGCGCTGGTCAGCACGGTCAATGCCACCCCCGAGTACACCCCGTACGAGGCGGGTGCCGGCCGGGTCGACGCTGTCGCCGCCGCGCACGCCACAGTCTTCGCCACCCCGAGCGCCTACTCCGGCTTCCAGGCGTGGCCGCAGCAGCCGGGCACGAGCGTCGACCGTACGGTCACCTACACCAACCTCGCCAGCGCGTCGGTCGAGCTGAAGCTGGCCCTCGACGCGGCCACCGCGCCGGCCGGACTGTTCGCGCTCTCCGCCGACCGGGTCACAGTGCCCGCCGGCGGCACCGCCACCGTCACGGTGACCGCCGCGTACGACAAGCTGCCGGTGGAGAAGCAGGTCAGCGGCATGATCGTCGCCACCGACGACACCGGTGCGGTGCGCGGGCGCACCCTGATCGGCGCCGGCAAGGAGGGCCAGCGGCAGAACCTGACGCTGGTCGCCAAGGACCGCGACGGCAAACCGCTCGTCGGCAAGGTCATCCTCACCGCCGACACCCTGTTCACCGCCGTGGACCTGCCCGAGAGCGGCACCGCCACGCTGCGGCTGCCGGTGGGAAGCTGGAACGGTTGGATCTCCGCGGACGTGCGCGGCGCGCACGGGCCGCACTCCAAGGGCATGGCGATGCTCAGCTTCACCGACGTGAACCTGGACCGCGACCGCACCGTCACCCTGGACGCGCGGGCCGCCCGACAGGTGCAGGCCCGGGTGCCGCAGGAGGCCACCGCCAGCGCGCTGCGGATGGACATCCACCGGTCCACGAAGAACGGTCTCACCGAGAGTCAGGTGCTGCCCGACGACTCGTACGACAGCATGTGGGCGTTGCCGACGAGCCGTCCGGTGACCGACGGCGAGTTCGAGTTCGGTGCTCGGTGGCGGCTGGAGCAGCCGGCGTTGACGGTTTCGGCGGGCGGTCGCTCGTACGACGATCTGTTGGTGAAGCGGGCTACCCCGGCGCTGCCGGCCGGTCGTCGCCAGCTGGACGCGGTCTACGTCGCCGACGCGTCGGCGACGGGACTGGCCAAGCGTCCGGTCCGGGACCGGGCCGTTGTGGTGCGCCGCAGTGACAGTGTGGACATCGCCACCCAGGCACAGGCCGCAGCGGCGGCCGGGGCGAAGCTGCTGCTCGTGGTGAACGACGGCGTCGGTCGGCTCCAGCCGTGGGACGAGGCACCGTGGAGCCCGGAGAGCCCGGCCCCGGTGACAGTGGCGACCCTCGGCGCCGACGAGGGTGGGCAGCTCATCGCCGCGCTGGAGCGGGGCGCGGTGCGGCTCACCGTCGAGTCGCATCCGGAGACCACCTACCTGTACGACGTGGCGCACCACTGGACCGGCACGGTGCCGGCCGACCCCACCTACCGGCCCACGAAGCGGCAGCTGGCCCGGGTCGACGTGGAGTTCCGCAACTACCGGCAGGGCAAGGCGCTGGAGTTCCGTACCGACGTCTGGCGCGGCTGGGCGTCGAGCAACCAGGAGCCGGCCCCGGCGCAGGGCCGACGCACCGACTGGGTGAGCGCCGACCAGCGGTGGATCGACGACGCGTTCATCGCCGGCGAGACCGGTCAGCACCTAATGGCGGTCGCCACGTACCCGGCCAGCAAGCCGAGCGCCGTCACCTGGTTCGGGCCGATCCAGCGACCCCGGATGGGCGGCAACTACGTGCCGGTCCGCTACCTGGACACCGTCTACCTGCCCGCGCCCGGCTGGGGCGACGGGGGCGGACACATCGGTGAGGCGTACGCGAACTACGACATGGTCAACCGGACCACCCTCTACCAGGGCGACAAGGAGCTGGACTGGGGTAACGCCGAGTACCTCCAGGTCTCCGGGCTGGCGGGGCAGCGACTGCCGTACCGGCTGGTGGTGGAGAACGACAGGGCCGCGTGGACCAACCCGTACTCCCGGCAGACCCGCACCGAGTGGGGCTTCCACTCGGCGGTCACCGGGGAGGAGTCGGCCGAGGTGCTGCCGATGATCCAGCTCGACTACCAGGTGGCCATCGACTCCGCCGGCAAGGCGTCGCGGCGGGCACCGTTGACAGTTGTCGCCTCCCACCTGCCCGACGTCACGGGCACGATCGGCGCGGTGACCGTCGAGGTGTCCTACGATGACGGGGCGACCTGGCAGAAGCAGCGGCTGACCCGGCACGGCGACGGCTGGCGTACCTCGTTGGCGGCACCGGCGAAGGCCGGCTTCGTGAGCCTGCGCACCACGGCGCGGGACACCGCCGGCAACACCGTGAGCCAGAGCATCGGCCGGGCGTTCGGCCTGCGCTGACAGCACTGCGGCCGGCCGCCGCTCGGGATGCGCGAAACACCCCGAGCGGCGGCCGGTGCCGTCAGTGGCGTTCCTCGGCGAGTTGGTCCCAGTCCGTCACGACCGGCAGCAGGTCGCCGCCCAGCCAGGCGGCGCTCTGATCGTCGTGGTGTGGGTCGCCGGGAACCCCGCAGGCGCCCAGCGGGACGACCCAGCGGCTGTCCGAGCGGCGGGCCAGGTCCCAGACGAAGCGCGCCGCCGGCCCCCGGAAGCACCAGTGGGTGACTCCGGGCACGCTGGAGGTGGCCAACACGCAGTCGTGGTCACCGTCGAGCCGGGGACCGGGCCCGGTGTCCGGGCCGGGCAGGGCCCGCCACGCCGCCAGCCGGTGCAGGTCCCCCCAGGGCACCGGCTCGGCCGCCGCGTCGGCGACCTCCTCGGCCGCCGCGCGTACCAGTGCGGTGATGTCCACATCGGGCAGGGGGGTCGCGCCGAGCAGGTGCTCCAGCGCGTGACCGACGCGCGGCGTCAGCGCCAGCCAGGGCGCGAACACCTCGGGGTACGCGGGCAGCTCGGCCAACGCGGCCAGCGCCGGGTGGGCGGCGATCCGGCGTACGACAGCCGCCCGCAGGATGGCGTAGGCCGCCGCGTCCGTGCTGTCGGCGGCCATCCGGCGATCCCAGCGTAGTAGTCGCTCACGCAGCGCGCCGGCGGCCGGACCGAGCCCCGTCGACTCGGCGAGGACCGCCAGCAGCGGCCCGGCCGAGCCCAGGTACGTGTCGGTGTGCACCGAGGCCATCTCGTCGGCCGTCCAGGCCGGACGGGCGTCGAGCAACTCGGCGATGCGATGCGCCCGGTGCGGTGGGGCGAACTCCACCCCGAGCGGCGCCGCCAGCCCGCGCTCGTTGGCCATCACCGAACGACCGACCACCTCGGCACGGGGCATCGGCGCGTGCCAGCCCTGCCAGGCGTACGCGGCGTCCCATCCGGGGACCACCCGCCGGCCGTTTTCGGGGTGTCGTACCGGCACCGCGCCGGCGACCCGGTGCAACAGCCCTCCGGCGGTGTCCGCCGCCTGCACCACGTTTACCGGCTCCACCCAGTGCCGCAGCGCGTGGTCCACGTCGGCCACGGTGCGGGCGCGCAGCAGCTCCGGCAGCGTCGCGAAACCGAGGTCACCCCGGACCCGGGGCGGGTAGCGCAGGCTGACCGCCGTCTCGTCGTCCGGCCCACCGGCGATCACCGGACCACTGTCGGTCTCCACCACCTCGACCTCGACCGGGTCGGCCCCGGCCACCTCGATCGTCTCGACGTGGCGGTGCGCCGGTCGCCAGCCGTCCGGGCCGAGCGCCTGCACCCGGGGGCCGTCGCGGCGCAGCCGCTCCGCGTACACGTCCTGGTAGTCGGCCATCGCGTTGGTGATCGCCCAGGCCACTCCGCCGGTGTGCCCGAAGTGCGCGATGCCCGGCACTCCCGGCACCGCCAACCCGACCACGTCGTACTCCGGGCAGGCCAGCCGGATCTGCTGGTAGACACCGGGATCCTCGATGAACCGGTGCGGATCCCCGGCGAGCAGCGCGGCCCCGGTGCCGGTGCGCTCGCCAGCCAGCAGCCACCCGTTGCTGCCGGCCACGGCCGGCCCGTCGGTGGCGAACAGGTCGATAGCGTCCGGCCCGAGCCGCTGCGCCACGTGCTCGCGCCAGAGCTTGCCGGGGAACCCGGCGAACAGGATGTGGTGGCCCAGCCAGACCGCGAGCGGCGTCCACGGCTCCCACCGACCCGGGCGCAGCCCGGTGGCGGCGAACTCCGGTGACCGGGCCGCCCCGGCGGCGAGAGCGGCGTTGACGCCGTCCACGTAGGCGCCCACCCACTCGGCGGTCGCCGGGTCCAGCGCGGCGTGGCAGCGGCGTGCGGTGTCGTCGAGCCGGACCTGCCGGACGAACCGGTCCCAGCCGAGCGCGTCGGGCCCGAGGAACGCCGCGCTGGTGCCCTGGGCGCGGTGCCGTTCCACCTCGATCTGCCAGGCCCTGTCGTACGCGGTCACCCGGCCCTGCGCCACCGCCAGCGCGAGCGGGTCGTCGGCCCGCAGGTGCGGCACTCCCCACTGGTCACGGAAACGCCGCTCGCCGCCGTGCTTGCTGGTTCGCTCGCTGTGCTCGCTCACGCCGGCTCCGGGACCACTGTGGTGGCGCGGCGTCGGGCCGCGGGGACGACAAGCGGGGTGCCCGTCTCCGGGTCGTCGATCACCCGGCAGGGCAGCCCGAACACCTCCGCCACCAGCTCGGCGGTGACCACCGACGCCGGCTCCCCGGCGGCCACCACGCGTCCGTCGCGCATCGCGATCAGGTGGGTGGCGTAGCGGGCCGCGTGGTTCAGGTCGTGCAGCACCGCGACAAGGGTGCGGCCCTGCTCCTCGTGCAACCGGGCGCAGAGGTCCAGGATCTCGATCTGGTGGGCGATGTCGAGGTACGTGGTCGGCTCGTCGAGCAGCAGCAGAGGCGTCTGCTGGGCCAGCGCCATGGCGATCCAGACCCGCTGCCGTTGCCCGCCGGACAGCTCGTCCACCGCCCGGTCGGCGAGGTCGTCGACCCCGGTCGCGACCATCGACTCCTCGACCACCCGTTCGTCCTCGCGGGACCACTGCCGCAGCAGCCCCTGATGGGGGTAGCGACCCCGGGCGACCAGCTCGGCGACGCTGATGCCGTCCGGTGCGATCGACGACTGCGGCAGCAGGCCGAGCGTACGGGCCACAGTACGGGCCGGCAGGTCGTGAATGTCCCGCCCGTCCAGCAGCACCGCACCGGCGCTGGGGCGCAGCATCCGGGACAGGGCGCGCAGCAGCGTCGACTTGCCGCAGGCGTTCGGCCCGATGATCACCGTGAAGGACCTGTCGGGCACCGCCACTGTCAGGTTCTCGGCGATGGTGCGCTGGTCGTAGGCGAGGGTCAGCGCGGTGCCGCCGAGTCGGGAATCGCCGGATCGCATGGGTGCTCCTTCGAGGGCGTCACTGGTGTTCACAGCCGGCCCGCCCGACGTTCCATCGCCAGCAGCCAGACCAGGTAACCGCCGCCGATCACGCCGGTCACCACGCCGACCGGGAGTTGGTGCCCGGCGAACGCGCGCTGCGCCACCAGGTCGGCCCCGACCAGCAGCGCCGCGCCGACGGCCATCGACGGCAGCAGGTTCGGGCCCGGGGCCCGGGTCAGTCGTTTCGCCACGTGCGGGGCGACGAGCGCCACGAACGACACCGGACCGGCGGCGGCCGCCGCGAACGAGACCAACAGCACGGCGGCAGCGAGCAGCACCAGGCGCAGCCGGCGCACCGGCACGCCCAGGCCGCTGGCCGCGTCGTCGCCCAGCTCCATCATCCGCAGCGCCGGGGCGCAGCCGACGAGCACCAGCGGCGCCACCACGACCAGGACGGCGAGCAGCGGCCCGGCGTTGGCCCAACCCCGTCCGTCCAGACTGCCGGTGAGCCAGAGCACCGCGCGGGCGGCTTCCATCAGGGGCGCCCGGGTCAGCAGGTAGCCGTTGACACCGGTCAGGATCGCGGACACCCCGATGCCGACCAGGATGAGCCGGAAGCCGTGCACCCCGCGCCGCCAGGCGAGCGCGTAGATCACCAGACCGGTGCCGAGACCACCGACGACCGCCGCGCCGGCCAACGCCAGGCTGCTGCCGCCGAGGACGACCACCACCAGCGCCCCGGTCGACGCCCCCTGGGTGAAGCCCAGGATGTCCGGGCTGCCCAACGGGTTGCGGACCAGCGACTGGAACACGGTGCCGGCGAGAGCCAGGGCCGCACCGACCAACAGGGCGGTGACCAGCCGGGGCAGGCGCAGCTCGAGCACGATGAACTGCTCGGCCACGGTGCCACCGCCGGTGAGCGTGCGCAGCACGTCCGCCGGCCCCATCGGGTAGTCACCACTGCCCAGGGCCACCAGACCGAACCCGGCCGCGAGCACCGCCGCGCCAGCCCCGACGCCCAACGCGCGGGGCCGGAACCGCAGCGACAACCCCCATGAAGTACGAATGACAGTCACGCCATCGCTCCGCTTCGCTGCGCGCTGGCGCGACGCGCCACAATCCTGAGCCTGCCGATTCGCTCGCTCCGCTCGCTCACGGTTGCGCCACCGGTCGGCGGCTGACCAGCCACAGGAAGAGCGGGCCGCCGAGCACAGCGGTCACCATGCCGACCTGGAGTTCTCCGGGGCGGCCCAGCACCCGGCCGAGGACGTCGGCGCCGAGCAGCAACGCGGGCGCGAGCACCGCGCAGTACGGCAGGAGCCAGCGCAGGTCCGGACCGGTCAGGGCGCGGACCAGGTGCGGCACGAGCAGCCCGACGAAGACGATCGGCCCGCACGCGGCGGTCGCCGCGCCGCAGAGCAGGGTGACGGCGACGATCACGGCGGCGCGGATCAGCGCGGGTCGAGCGCCGAGGGCTCGCGCCGCGTCGTCGCCAAGCGCCAGCGCGTTCAGCGGACGGGCGGCACCGAGCGCGACCAGCAGCCCGATGAGGATGAACGGCAGCACCCGGGTCACCGTCGCGGAGTCCGCGCTGGCCAGTGAGCCGACCGTCCAGAAACGCAGCCGCTCCAGCGACGCGGTGTCCAGCAGCATCACCGCGCTCACGTAGGAGTAGAGGGTCGCGTTGAGCGCCGCCCCGGCCAGCGCGAGTCGGGCCGGGGTGGCGCCGCGTCCGCCGCCGACGGCGTAGACGAGCGCGGTCACCGCCGCCGCGCCGAGCAGCGCGAACCAGACGTACCCGCCGACGGCGGTGACGCCCAGGAACGCGGCGGCGGTGGCGACGGCCGCGGACGCGCCGGCGTTGATGCCGAGCAGCCCGGGGTCGGCGAGCGGGTTGCGGGTGAGGGCCTGCATGACCGCGCCTGCCACGCCGAGGGCGGCGCCGGCGAGCAGCCCGAGCAGGGTGCGGGGCAGGCGCATCCGGTGCACCACCGCGTACTCGGTGGCGTCGCGGTGCAGCAACCCGGACCAGACGTCGGCGAGCGGCATGGCCTTCGCGCCGACCGCGATGCTGAGCACCACGATCACCGCGAGCAGTGCGACGGCGGCGACCAGGCCGGCGGCGCGGGCCGCCCGACGGCCACGCCGGCCCGGGGGTACGGCCGTTTCCCTGGCCGGCACGGGCGGTGCCGGTCGGGTGACGGTGGGTGTGGCGTCCAGTGTGGGCTCCGGGGTGGTGGCGACACGGCGTACCGCTGTTGACAATGACCGAGGTTAGGCTAACCTAACCCCGCTGCCCTGGTCGACCCCGGCCAACCCTTGATCGAAAGACAACACCATGCCCGATGCCCTGTCCGCCCGCCGCCTCTCCCGCCGCGGCCTGCTGGCCGCCGGTGGCGCTGCCACGCTGGCCACCCTGCTTGCCGCCTGTGGCAAGGACGACGCCGCGAAGCCCGCCGCCGGCAACGGAAGTGGGCCCTGGTCGTTCACCGACGACCGCGGCACGAAGGTCGAGGCGGCGGCTCGTCCGGCCCGCGTGGTGGCCTTCACCGGCGTGGCGGCGGCCCTGATCGATTTCGGTCTCGACAAGCAGCTGGTGGGCGTGTTCGGTGAGACCAAGCGCGCCGACGGCACGGCCGAGCCGCAGGCCGGCGACCTGAACGTCGAGGGCGTCGAGATCCTCGGCAACGTGTGGGGCGAGTTCAGCCTGGAGAAGTACGCGGCGCTGCGTCCCGAACTGCTGGTCACCCACATGTACGACCCCGACGCGCTCTGGTACGTGCCGGACGAGAGCAAGGCCAAGATCCTCCCGCTGGCGCCCAGTGTGGCGATCACCACCGCCCGGGTGCCGATGACCAAACCCATCGAGCGGTACGCGGCGCTGGCCGAGTCGCTCGGCGCGGACCTGTCCGCGAAGAAGGTCACCGACGGAAAGGCCCGCTTCGACGCCGCCGCCGAGGCGGTCCGGGAGGCGGTCAAGGCCAACCCCGGGATCAAGGTGATGGCCTGCTCCGGCAGCCCGGACCTCTTCTACGTCTCCAACCCGAAGGTCAGCACCGACCTGATGTACTTCGCCGAGTTGGGCGTCGACATCGTGGTCCCCACCAAGCTCGAAGCCGGCGACTACTTCGAGGCGTTGAGCTGGGAGAGCGCCGGCAAGTTCCCGGCCGACCTGATCCTGCTGGACAACCGCAGCACCACCCTGCAGGCCAAGGACCTCACCGCCAAGCCCACCTGGCAGCAACTGCCGGCGGTCACTGCCAACCAGGTGAGCCCCTGGGACGCGGTACCCCGCTTCTCGTACGCCGGCTCCGCGCCACTGCTGGAGAACCTCGCCACCGCCATCCGGAACGCGAAGAAGGTCAGCTGACGCCATGAGTACGAGCGCCGCACCGATCGCCTCGCAGTACCGCTTCTACGCCGCGCACGTCGTCCGGGCCCACCGGGTGGGCGCCTCGCTGATCCGGGTCACGTTCGGTGGCGCTGAGCTGGCCGACTTCGCAGGCGGCGGCCGGGACCAGAGCGTCTCGCTGTTCCTGCCACACCCCGGGCAGCACGCCCCGGTGGTCCCGGTCGAACAGGGCGAGGACTGGTTCGGCGGCTGGCGGGCACTGCCGGCGGACGTCCGCGCCGTGCTGCGCTCGTACACCATCCGGGAGCACCGCCCGGCCGACACCGAGATCGACATCGACGTCGTCAGCCACGGCGACACCGGCCCCGCCTCCCGCTGGGCGGCCCTGGCCGGCCCCGGCGACCGGGTGCTGCTGCTCGGTCCGGCGGTGCCCGACAACCGCAGCGTCTGCTTCCGCCCGCCGGACGGCACGGACCTCGTGCTGCTCGCCGCCGACGAGACCGCGCTGCCGGCCACCGAGGGCATCCTGGCCTGGCTGCCCGCCGGCACCCGGGTGCGCGCCTGGATCGAGGTGCCCGACGCCGCGGACATCACCGACCTGCCCACCGACGCCGACGCCGAGATCAGGTGGATCGTGCGGGGCAGCACACCGCCCGGCAGTGACCTGCTGGTCAGCTCCCTTCGTGCCGCCCGGCTCCCCACCGGCGGCGCCCCGTACGCCTGGATCGCCGGTGAGTCCGGCGTGGTGCGGGCGCTGCGCCGGCACCTCGTCGACGAGCGCGGCTTCGACCGCCGGAGGGTGACCTTCGCCGGCTACTGGCGACGCGGACTGTCCGAAGAGGACCTGCGTGCCGAGGCGCTTGCCGGCGCCACCGCCTGACTGACGACCCCAACCGATCGGCAGCACTGCCCCGAGGCGCACCGCCGCGCCGGGGAGGGTTCCGGCTGCCCCTCGTCGAGAACGTGGAAGGACATTCCGTGACCGTGCCGACGTACCCCGTCGAGACCACCACGCCGCCACCGGCGTCAACCGCCGCGCGGGCCCAGCTGCTGCACGGCGGCTCGGTCGAGCAGTACCGCCGGACGATCGCCGACGGCGTCGACCGGGTCGCCCGCCGCGTGGCCACTGTGGACCGTCCCAGCACCGGAATCACGCCGGCCGAGCTGGCCCCAGTGGTCGACCGGGTGGACCTGGACCGTCCGCTGGGCGACGCCGGCGCCGCACTGGACGAGCTGGAGAACGTCTACCTGCGCGACGCCGTCTGGTTCCACCATCCCCGCTACCTGGCCCACCTCAACTGCCCGGTGGCCATCCCGGCACTGCTCGGTGAGGCGGTGCTCACCGCCGTGAACTCCTCACTGGACACCTGGGACCAGAGCGCCGGGGCCACCCTCATCGAGCGCCGGCTGGTCGACTGGACGGCCGAGCGGATCGGCCTCGGCCCCCTCGCCGACGGCATCTTCACCAGCGGCGGCAGCCAGTCCAACCTCCAGGCGCTGCTGCTGGCCCGGGAGGAGGCGTGCGCCGACGCCATCGGCCCGTCGGCGCGCGCCGAACTGCTGCCCCGGTTGCGTGTGCTCACCTCCGCCGCCGGTCACTTCAGCGTGCAGAAGTCGGCCAAACTGCTCGGCCTCGCCCCGGACGCGGTGATCGCGGTACCCACCGACGCCCGGCGACGGATCCGGCCGGCCGCCGTCCGTGAGGAAATCGCCCGGTGCCGGCAGGCCGGGCTGGTGGTGATGGCCGTCGTCGGGACGGCAGGAACCACCGACTTCGGTTCGATCGACCCGCTGACGGACCTGGCCGGGATCTGCGCGGCGGCCGGCGTGTGGCTGCACGTGGACGCCGCGTACGGCTGCGGTCTGCTCGTCTCGCCGACGCGCCGGCACCTGCTCGACGGCATCGAGCGGGCCGACTCGGTGACCGTCGACTTCCACAAGTCGTTCTTCCAACCGGTCAGCTCCAGCGCGCTGCTGGTCCGCGACCGGCGGACGCTGCGGCACGTCACCTACCACGCCGACTACCTCAACCCGGCCCGGATGGTGGAGCAGCGCATCCCCAACCAGGTCGACAAGAGCATGCAGACCACCCGCCGGTTCGACGCGCTGAAGCTCTGGCTCACCCTGCGGGTGATGGGCCCGGACGCGCTCGGCGGGCTCTTCGACGAGGTCGTCGACCGGGCCGCCGACGCCTGGCGACTGGTCAGCGAGGATCCGCGCTTCGAGGTGGTGACCCGCTCGGAACTGAGCACAGTGGTGTTCCGCTACCTGCCCACCGGCCCCGGCCGGGAGTTGGCCGACGCCGCCAACCTGCACGCCCGGGAAGCCCTCGCGGCGTCCGGTCTCGCCGTGGTCGCCGGGACCCGGGTGGACGGCCGGCACTTCCTGAAGTTCACACTGCTCAACCCAGAAACCACAGTCGACGACGTCGGGTACGTGCTCGACCTGATCGCCACCCATGCCGGCCAGTACGTGCACGACCACGTCGACGCCGACCTGATCTGCCCCGTCGGCTGACGCCGATGAACCTGCCCTGTCGGCTGACGCCGTGACCACGAACCCGCGCCTGGAGACCTCGATGTCCACCCACGACTTCATCGCCATCGGGTTGGGCCCGTACAACCTGGGTCTCGCCTGCCTCACCGCGCCGATCGACGAACTTGACGGCGTGTTCCTGGAGGCCCGGCCGAGCCTCGCCTGGCACCCCGGCATGCTGCTGGAGTCGGCCCGGTTGCAGACCCCGTTCATCGCCGACCTGGTGAGCCTCGCCGACCCGACGTCGCCGTACTCCTTCCTCAACTACCTCAAGGAGATCGGCCGGCTCTACCCGTTCTACATCCGGGAGAGCTTCTACCCGCTGCGCAGCGAGTACGACGCGTACTGCCGGTGGGCGGCGGCGAAACTGCCGAACCTGCGCTTCGGCCAGAGCGTGACCACTGTGGAGTACGACGCCGCCGACGAGCGGTACGTGGTGCGGGCCAGCACGGGCACGGGGGAGACCGTGGAGTACCGGGCCCGGCATCTGGTGCTCGGCACCGGCACCCCGCCGCACCTGCCCCCGGCCGTGGCCGACCTGCCGGGCGACGCCGTGCACAACTCCCACTACCTGGAGCACCGGTCGGCGCTGCGCGCCAAGCGCAGCATCACAGTGGTGGGCAGCGGGCAGAGCGCCGCCGAGATCTACCACGACCTGCTCGGTGACATCGACCGGTACGGCTACCAGCTCAACTGGGTGACCCGGTCGCCGCGGTTCTTCCCGCTCGAATACACCAAGCTGACGCTGGAGATGACCTCACCGGACTACGTGGACTACTTCCACGCGCTGCCCGAGGCGACCCGCTACCGGCTGGAGTCCGAGCAGAAGGGCCTGTTCAAGGGGATCAACGCCGACCTGATCAACGACATCTTCGACCTGCTCTACGCGCACAGCGTGCACGGGCCGGTGAACACCCGCCTGCTCACCAATACCGAGCTGATCAGCGCCGACCACCAGGACGGGCAGTACACGCTGGGGCTGCGTCAGGTGGAGCAGGAACGCGACTTCGCCCTGCGTACCGAGGGGTTGGTGCTGGCCACCGGCTACCACTACCGGGTGCCGGAGTTCCTCACGCCGGTGTCAGACCGGATCCGCTGGGACGCGCACGGCCGCTTCGACGTGGCCCGCAACTACAGCATCGACCACAGCGGGCGGGGCATCTTCCTGCAGAACGCGGGCACCCACACGCACAGCATCACCTCACCGGACCTGGGCATGGGCGCCTACCGCAACTCCTGGATCATCAGCGAGCTGCTCGGCCGGGAGCACTACCCGATCGAGAAGAGCATCACCTTCCAGGAGTTCGGGGTGTCGTCGTGACCAGCGTCTTCACCCGCGTCGACGAGGGGCTCGGTGAGTTCGCGCTGCGGCCGCTCGATCCGGACGCCGACGCGGCGCTGTTGCACACCTGGGTGACCCACCCGAAGGCGGCGTTCTGGATGATGCAGGACGCCGACCCGGCCCAGGTCACCGAGGAGTACCGGCGCATCGCCGAGCACCCGCACCACGACGCGTACCTCGGCCTGTGGCGGGGGAGTCCCGCCTTCCTCGCGGAGCGCTACGACCCGGCCCACGTCGAGCTGGTCGGCCTGTACGACCACCAGCCCGGTGACGTGGGCATGCACTTCCTCTGCGCGCCGGTCGACGCGCCGGTGCGCGGCTTCACCCGGGCGGTGATCGGCACCGTCATGGCGTGGCTCTTCGACGACCCGACGACCCGACGGGTGGTCGTCGAACCGGACGTGCGCAACACCGCCGTGCACGCGCTGAACGCCGCCGTCGGCTTCACCGTCGTCGGCCCGATCGCCAAGCCCGAGAAGGACGCGCTGCTCAGCGTCTGCACCCGAGCCCAGTTCCAGGCCGCCGCCGACAGCGCCACCGCCGACCGCGCCGCTGCCACCCGAACCGAAGGAGCCCCGGCGTGACCACCACCGCCGTCCCCACCCACCCGCCCGTCGCCGCCGCGCACAACGCCTCCGGCGACCCGGTCGAGCACCTCACCCCGCAGCGCTGGGCCCGGGCCAACCGACTGCTGGTCCGCAAGGCGCTCGCCGAGTTCACCCACGAGCGGCTGCTCACCCCGGAGGCCGTGGCCGGCCCCGACGACCGGCAGTGGTACGAGGTCCGCGGCGACGACGGCACCGTCACCTACCGGTTCGCGGCGCGGGTGCTCGCCCTGGCGCACTGGCAGATCGACGCGGACAGCATCACCCGACACCGCGACGGCACCTCCCTGGCCCCGGACGCGGTGGACTTCATCGTCGAACTGCGCGACACCCTCGGGCTCTCCGCGCGGGTGCTCCCGGTCTACCTGGAGGAGATCACCTCGACGCTGGCGGGTACGGCGTACAAGCTGGCCCAGGCCGCGCCGAGCGCCGCCGAGCTGGCCGAGGCGGACTTCCAGACCATCGAGACCTCGATGACCGAGGGCCACCCCTGCTTCGTGGCGAACAACGGCCGGCTCGGCTTCGGCGTCGACGAGTACCACCGGTACGCCCCGGAGGCCGCCGCGCCGGTGCGGCTGGAGTGGCTGGCCGCGCACCGGGACCACTCGACGTTCAGCAGCGCCGCCGACCTCGACTACGACACGCTGATCGAGAGCGAGCTGGACGCCGAGACCCGGGCCCGGTTCGCGGCCACGATGGCCGATCTCGGGCTGGACCTCGCCGACTACCACCTGATCCCGGCGCACCCGTGGCAGTGGTGGAACAAGCTGGCGGTCACCTTCGCCGGGGAGCTGGCCGAGCGGCGGCTGGTGCACCTCGGCCCCGGGCCGGACGTGTACCTCGCCCAGCAGTCCATCCGTACCTTCTTCAACGTCAGCGAGCCGAGTCGGCACTACGTCAAGACCGCGCTGTCGGTGCTGAACATGGGCTTCATGCGGGGGTTGTCGGCCGCGTACATGGAGGCCACCCCGGCGATCAACGACTGGCTGGCCGACCTGATCGCCGCCGACGAGGTGCTGACCGGCACCGGCCTGACCGTCATCCGGGAACGGGCCGCTGTGGGCTACCGGCACCGGCAGTACGAGGCGGCCACCGAGCGCACCTCCCCGTACCGCAAGATGCTTGCCGCCCTGTGGCGGGAGAGCCCGGTGCCCGAGCTTGAGCCGGGGCAGCGACTGTCCACCATGGCCGCGCTGCTGCACGTCGACGACGAGGGCGGCTCACTGGCGGCGGCGCTGATCACCCGGTCCGGCCTGGCGCCCGAGGTGTGGCTGCGTCGCTACCTGGACGCCTACCTGACCCCGCTGCTGCACAGCTTCTACGCCCACGACCTGGCGTTCATGCCGCACGGCGAGAACGTCATCCTGGTCCTCGACGAGCAGGACACCGTCCAGCGGGTGATCTTCAAGGACATCGCCGAGGAGATCGCGGTGATGAGCGACACGGTCGAGCTGCCGGCGGCGGTGGAGCGGATCCGCGTCGAGGTGCCCGACGACACCAAGCTGCTGACCATCTTCACCGACGTGGTGGACTGCTTCCTGCGGCACCTCAACGCGGTCCTGGTCGAGGCCGGCGTGCTCGCCGAGGACCACTTCTGGCGCACTGTCGCGGCCTGCGCCGCCGACTACTTCGACCGGGTGCCGCACCTGGCCGAGCGGGTCCGCCACTACGACCTGTTCGCCCCGGAGTTCACGCTGTCCTGCCTCAACCGGCTGCAGCTGCGCAACAACCAGCAGATGATCGACCTGGCCGACCCGTCGGCGGCGCTCCAGTTCGTCGGCACCCTCACCAACCCGCTCGCCGCCCACGCTCCGGCCCGGTGACCGCTATCGCGTTTGGTCAGCGCGCACGCCAACGGGTGCAATAGGAGGATGGGAGTTCTGAGTACCGCCAGCCTGTTCGCCGCCACACTGACCACCGGCCTGACCGCCGGGCTGTTCGCCGCCTTCGCGTACGCGGTCATGCCGGGTCTGGCCCGCACCGACGACCGGACGTTGGTGCTCGCCATGCGGCGGATCAACGAGTCGATCCTCAACCTGTGGTTCGCTGTGTGCTTCGGCGGCGCGCTGCTGTTCACGCTGCTGGCGGCGGCGCTGCACCTGGGGGCCGAGCGTCGGGCGGTGCTGCCGTGGATCGTCGCCGGGCTGCTGCTGTACCTAGTGGTGCTCGGCGTCACCGCCGTGGTCAACGTGCCGCTCAACAACGTGCTGGCCCGCGCCGGCGACCTCGACGACGCCACCGACCTCGCGGCGCTGCGGGCGCGCTTCGAGGTCACCTGGGTACGCGCCAACGTGGTCCGCGCCGTCGCGTCGACCGGCGCCTTCGGGTTGTTGGCGTGGGCGCTGGTGGCCGAGGGCCGGCTGCTCGGCTGAGGCCGGATGAGCGACCGACCGGGCCGGCGTCGGCTCAGTCGGTCGGCTCTGCCGTGCCGGCCCCCTGGAACGCGCGGGCCAGCTGGGCGAGGTCGAAGCCCTCGAAGTGCTGGAGGAACCGGCGGCGTACGGCGGCCAGGTGACTGGGCCAGGATTCCTGTAGGCGGGCGTAGCCCGCGTCGGTGAGGACGGCGTTCCAGCCGCGCGCGTCCTCCTCGCACCGTTCCCGCCGGACCAGGCCCTGCGTCTCCAGCCGGATGATTGTGCGGGTCATGCCGCTGAGGGAGAGGTGGCAGAGCGCGGCGAGCTCGTTCATGCGCATCCGCCGGTCTGGTGTCTCGGAGAGGTTCATCAGCGCGGTGTACTCGGTGAGCGGTAGCTGACGGTCACCGACCATGTCCGCGTCGATCGCGCGGGGCAGGACGTGCATCACCTGGCCCAGGGCGCGGACCAGGGATTCCTCTTCTGAGGTGAGGGGTTGCGGCGTCGCTGCGGAGGGGTTGGACATCCTCCTATCATACTTGTTTGACTGAGCAAGTGCTTACCCTCCGTGTGATCACGCCCATAGGCCACATATTTGCTTGACCAATCAAGCAGCGGTTAGCGTTCCGGTCGTCAGGCAAGGACCTCTGAAAGGCGCCACACATGACCAGGATCGGGATCATCCTCGGAAGCACCCGCCCGGGGCGTAACGGCGAGGCCGTCGCCCGCTGGGTGCTCGATATCGCCAAGCAGCGCTCCGACGCGGAGTACGAGCTGATCGACCTGCTCGACTACCAGCTGCCGCACCTCGACGAGGCGTACCCGCCCTCGATGGGCCAGTACACCCAGCCGCACACCAAGCGGTGGGCCGAGACGATCGCGTCGTTCGACGGGTTCGTCATCGTCACCCCCGAGTACAACCACTCGACCTCGGGCGCCCTGAAGAACGCCATCGACTTCCTCTACGCCGAGTGGAACAACAAGGCCGTCGGCTTCGTCAGCTACGGCTCGGTCGGCGGGACGCGCGCCGTGGAACACCTGCGTCTGATCTCCGGTGAGCTCCAGATGGCCGACGTGCGCTCGCAGGTCGCCCTGTCGCTCTTCACCGACTTCGAGAACTTCAGCGTCTTCAAGCCCAACCAGTTCCACCAGGACTCGCTGACCGCCACGCTCGACCAGGTGGTGGCCTGGAGCACGGCGCTCGCTCCGCTGCGCAAGGCCTGAGCGTCTCGCGCCTGTCGGAAACGGCCGTGGGGGGTCCCACGGCCGTTTCCGGGCGTCCAAGCACCGTCTCGGCTCACCGTGTCGCAACGCCCACGGCCAGCGTCGGAGGGGATGCGTTCACTACCCTTGGCGCGATGAGCCGATCCGCCGCCGCTGGTCGGGCTCCGCTCTGGCGGGACCGGACCTTCGGCACGTACTGGGTCGCCCAGTCGCTCTCGGCGGCCGGCGACTCGTTCGCCTTCCTGGCGGTGCCGCTGCTGGTGCTCCAGGCGACCGGGTCGGTGGCGCGGATGGGCCTGCTCACCGCCGTCGCGGGCGCGGCGTCCGTCGTCGCCGGGATCTTCGGTGGGGTGCTGGTCGACCGGTACGACCGCCGCACCCTGATGGTCGTGGCGGATCTGACCCGGCTGGTGCTCTACGCAGTGGTGCCACTGGCGTGGCTCGCCGGCCCGCAGGTCTGGCTGCTCTTCGTCGTGCTGCCCATCTGCGAGGCGGCCGGCATGCTGTTCCAGGTCGCCGCGGTGACAGCGGTCCGCAACCTCGTGGACTCCGACCGGATCACCGAGGCCAACGGCCGGTTGCAGGCGACGTACGCGGCGGCGGCCGTCCTCGGGCCGCTGCTCGCCGGTGTGGTGGCGGCCCGCTTCGGCCCGGCCACCGCCATCGCCGTCAACGCGGTGAGCTTCGCGCTCTCGGCGGCCGGCCTGTGGCTGATCCGACTGCGCCCCGTCCAGGCTGACGAGGGAGTGGCCCGGCAACGCCCGCTGGCCGAGTTCCTGGCCGGGGCACGGTTCCTGTGGCGGCAACCCGTGCTGCGCGCGCTGACCGTCCTGTTGTCGGTCTTCATCTTCCTCACCTACGGCTTCGTCGACGTGTTGATCTACCACGTCACGCACGACCTCGGCGGCTCCGAGGGCACCGTCGGCACGGTGCTCGGCCTGGCCGCGCTGGGTACTGTCGCCGGCGCGCTGCTGGTGGCGCCGCTGCGCCGCCGTCGCGGCTTCGGCCCCACCTGGATCGGCGCGCACGCGATCTGCGGTTTCGCCGTGGCGGGGGTCGGCATCGCCACCACAGTGCCCGCTGTCACCACGCTGACCGCCGTGTACCTGTGCTGTCTCAGCGTCGGCGGGATCTGTTCGATGTCCCTGCGCCAGGAGATCACCCCCGATCACCTGCTGGGCCGGGTCACATCGGCGTTCTGGAGCACGCACTACGCCCTCGGTCCGGCCGGCGCTGTCGTGCTGACCTGGGCCGCCGGCCGCTACGGTGCTCCGGCGGTGACGCTCGCGGCGGGCGCGGGATGCCTGCTGGTCGCGGTCGGCGGCCTCTTCACCCCGATCCGCCGAGCCGGCGCGGAGCCGGCCGCCGGGCAGCCCGGACTGCGCCCGGCCCCTGCCGGAGGCACCGCTGGTTGAGACGGCGGCACCGCTGGTGGAGAGCGGCGGCGCCCTTGGTGGAGACGGCGGCACCGTTGGTGGAGAGCGGCGGCACCGTTGGTGGAGACGCTATGGAGCTGATGTCGTAGACGATTCAGGCGGTGGGGGCGCTCCAGGCGGTGGGGAAGATCCGGACGGCCCGGCCAGCGGCCGATTCGTTTGTGACATCAGCTCCAAAGGCGCCGACCACCACTGTGGCCTCCTGAGTGAGCGGACCGGGCGCGGTCAGAACTCCTGGTACATCACGTGCAGGCCGACCCGGCCGAGGGTGGGGTGACGGAACGCGCCCGGCACGGTGCCGATCACCGCGAAGCCCTCCCGCAGGTACAGCCGCACCGCAGAGGTGTTGCTCTCCGCCACGGCGTTGAACTGCATGCCGGCGTACCCCTGCCGGCGGGCCCAGGTGAGGGCGTCACGGCACAACGCGGTGCCCACGCCCCGGCCCCGCGCGTCGGCGGCGACCATGAAGCTGGCGGTGGACACGTGCGCGCCCGGCCCGGGCCGGTTGGTGCCCATCTTCGCGGTGCCGAGCACCCGCTCGCCGTCGACCGCCACGACGGTCCGCCCCGGCGGTGCCTCGACCCACATGCCGTACGACTGCTCGGCGGTCATCGCCGGGTCGTAGGGGAACGTCTCCTGTGCCCGGATCACCTCCTCGATGATCGGCCACACCTGGGACCAGTCCCGGTCGACGAACTCCCGAATCAGCACCTGGGGAGGTTAGGCCCCGGCAGGAGCCCCGGACAATCCGTTATCCGCTGGTGCATCTGCGCGGCCTACCCGGTGCGAAGCATGGATCGTGACGAGACGTCACGGATCCGGTCGCTTCGACGAAAGGCCCGCTGATGAAGATCGCACGAATCGCCGCCCGGATGGCGGTGGGTGCCATGGCCACCGCGCTGGCCACCACCGCTGTCGCCGTACCGGCCGCTCTGGCCACCGGCAAGCCCAAGCCGCTCGGCACGACGTCACTCGCCCAGGTGCTCACCCGCGACAGCAGCGGCTTCGACCGCAACTCGGGTGACTTCGACGTGCTGACGGCGGCCGTGCTGGCCGTGTTGGAGGCCAAGCCGAACTCTCCGGTCAAGGTGCTCACCGACGGCACCGTGGCGCTGACCGCGTTCATCCCCACCGACGCCGCGTTCCAGCAGTTGGTCCGCGAGATCACGCAGGCTCGGAAGCTGCCGAGTGAGAGCGCCGCCTTCACCGCCGTGGCCGGGCTGGGCATCGACACCGTCGAGTCGGTGCTGCTCTACCACGTGGTCCCGGGCGCCACCATCGATCGCAAGACGGCGGTCCGGGCCGACGGCACGGACCTGACCACCGCGCTCGGTTCGACAGTCGAGGTCGACGTGCGCACCTACCTGTACTTCTTCCGTCAGGTGCGGCTGGTCGACGCCGACACCGACGACCGTGACGCGCGCGTCGTCTCCTACGACGTCAACAAGGGCAACCGGCAGATCGCGCACGCCGTGGACCGGGTGCTGCGCCCGATCGACCTGCCCTGACCCCGAAGGGTGGCGTCCGACCACGTGCCGGACGCCACCCGCGCCGGGGCGTCAGCCCGAGGCGAGCGCGGCGAGTTCCTCGTCGAGCAGTGCCGCCAGCCGGGCGGACCGCCCGGGATGGCTGCGCACGGTCATCCCGCGGCTGGGCATCTCCACGGTCATCAGCAGGTACAGGTGCAACCGGTAGAGGCCGAGCCGGCGGCGTGCCGAGGCGTTCAGCACCAACGGTTCGGCGGCGCTGGCCTGGTAGCCGCGCAGCAGGGGGTGCTCCGGTTCGTCCTCGACGCGTCGGAAGAGCAGCGGCGAGACCAGGTCCAGCAGTGGGTCGCCGTAGAGGAACCGCTCGCCGTCCACCAGGCCGCGCAACCGCAACCGGCCGTCCGCGTCGGGCGCCGCCAGCACGTTGCCGTCCCAGCAGTCGAAGTGCAGCAGCACCGGGCGGCGCACCTCGTCGAGCACGTCGGCGTGCCGCCCCACCAGCGCACGCAGGTGCTCCGGGGTCACCGGCAGTCGGACGCCCCAGTCGGCCGCGTCGGCCAGGAGCGCGTCGAGCATCGCCGTGAACGCCGCCCGCCAGGTCGGCCCGCCGGCCCGATCGTCGTCGTACCCGAACCGTTCACCGGTCACCCGGTGCAACGCGGCGAGAGCCACCCCGAGGTCGTAGCGCGCCGGGCCGTCGTGGACCGCGACACCGGCCTCGGCCAGGTCGGACAGCGACCGGCCGGGCAGCATCGCGGTGACCAACCACTCGCCGTACGCCGGGTCGGCGCCGCGCCAGAGCACCGGGGGGACGGGCACCTGCGGCGCCCGCTGCGCGACGAGCCGGAAGTACCGCTCCTCGGCAGCGCACAGCCCGCGCTCGTAGCGTAGAAGCGGCGTTCCGACCGGCGGAGCCAGTTTCAGCACCACCCGACTGTCGTCGTCGAGCAGCGCCCACCAGACCGTGGCGTACCCGCCGCCGGCCAGCGGACCGGCGTCCCGGACCCGGGTGTGTGGCCCGAACGACGCACCGACTAGGTACGCGACATCGGCGCGCGTGAGGCGGCGCTGGGTCGGGCTGGCACCGGTCACGACGTGGCGTCACCTCGCCGCGCGCGTGGCGCGGAAGCCGCTGTGGCGCGGGTGGACAGTGGGACGGGACCGGCGGTGTCGCGGCGGACCAGTTCGGCGGGGAGCACCTCGACCCGGGGCGTCGGGGCCCCGACGCCGAGCAC
The DNA here is from genome assembly GCF_036347035.1 of Micromonospora sp. NBC_00821. Taxonomy (NCBI): domain Bacteria; kingdom Bacillati; phylum Actinomycetota; class Actinomycetes; order Micromonosporales; family Micromonosporaceae; genus Micromonospora; species Micromonospora sp. NBC_00821. Next base: position 4,069,099 of record NZ_CP108880.1, on the reverse strand, counting down.
CAGGGACATCGCCCGCACACCCATGTCGACAAGGGGCAGCCGCACTGTGGTCAGCGCCGGGGTCACATCCCGGGCGATCGGCATGTCGTCGAAACCCAGCACCGAGATCTGCTGCGGCACTGCCAACCCACGCGCGCGCAGGGTGGCGAGCGCGCCGATGGCCATCGAGTCGTTGAGCGCCACGATCGCGGTCAGTTCCGGGTCGGCGTCGAGCAGCCGGGCGGTGGCCTCGGCGCCACCGTCGCGGTCGAACTCCGCGTACCGGATGCGCCGTTCGGGCAGCTCGCGCCCCTGCTCGGTGAGGGCCTGCCGGAGGCCGGCGAGCCGGTCGGTGGTGGTGGTCAGGATGCGCGGGCCGGCGACCACGCCGATCGCCCGGTGCCCCAGACCGCACAGCTCCCGACCGGCGAGGTAGCCGCCGGTCCGGTTGTCCGGCATCACCGCGTCGCCGGAGTGCTCGTGCCGGCCGATCACCGCCACCCGCCCGCCGGTTGCCTCGTACGCGGCGAGCTTCTCGTTGAGTTGTCGGGTGAACGCCTCGTCGTGGTAGCCCGAGCCGGCCAGGATCAGCGCCGCCACCTGGTGGCCGCGCAGCAGCTCCACGTACTCCAACTCGCGGTCCGGGTCCCGGTAGCTGTTGCAGATCATCAGCAGCCGGCCCTGGTCGGTGGCGACCCGTTGCAGCCCTCGGGTGATCTCGGCGAAGTATGGGTCGGAGACGTCGTGCACGATCACGCCGACAGCGCTGCGGTGCGAGCGGGCCAGCAGTTGGGCGTGCGCGTTCGGCACGTACTGCAACTCGGCGACGGCGGCGAGCACGCGTTCGCGCAGCTCGTCGGTGACCGGCTTGCTGCTGCCGTTGATGACGCGGGAGGCGGTGGCGGGCGAGACGCCCGCGCGGCGGGCCACATCGGACAGGGTCGCCATGGCCCGCCCCCTCGATCTGTTGACGGCGTTTCGTCGTGCCGGCTAGCGTCACCGTACCGCAGAGAAAGCCCTTTCCCGCAGGGAGGCCCGGCCGTGTCCGATCGCTTCGCGGTACTTCAACTTGACGACCTTCCCGCCCGACGCTGCTCGTGTGGGACCACCCGCCGGGGTTTCATCGCCGAGAGCGAGGGCCAGGCCAGCGTGCATCTGCTCCAGGTGCAGGACGCGGTGACGCACCACCACCGGATCGCCACCGAGTACTACGTCGTGCTCGCCGGTGAGGGCGAGATCGAGCTGGACGGGGTCCGTCACCCGGCTCGGCCGATGTCCGCGTTCCTGATCAAGCCGGGCTGCCGGCACCGGGCCATCGGCGACCTCACAGTGCTGCTGGTGTCCTTGCCGGCCGCGGACGACACCGACGAGTACTTCGATGCGTGATCGGTCGGCGCCGCTGCCCGGCGGGGTCGGGGTGTCCCGGCTGCGCGTCTACGACACGGTGGCCCCGGACGGCCTGGTCGGCGGCACCCCGCACGTGCACCTGTGCTGCACCGAGGGGTACGTGGTGACCGGTGGCGAGGGCGCGGTGCAGACCCTGACCACTGCCGGCTACCGGGAGACGCCGCTGCGGCCGGGGGCGGTGGTCTGGTTCGAGCCGGGCACCGTGCACCGACTGGTAAACGGTGGTGGGCTCAGCATCGTGGTGCTGATGCAGAACAGCGGCCTGCCCGAGGCCGGCGACGCGGTGTTGACCTTCCCACCCGAGGTGCTGGCCGACCCGGCCGCGTACGCCGAGGCGGCGGCGTTGCCCGACGGGGGAGCGCCGGGCGCGGACGTGCTTGCGGCGTACCGCCGTCGTGATCTGGCGGTGACCGGCTTTCAGGCGCTGCGCTCCGGTGGGCCGGCGGCGCTGGCCGCGTTCCACGCCGCCGCGGTCGCCCTGCGCCAGCCGCTGCTGGCGCGGTGGCGGCAGCGGTGGGAGGCCGGCGCGGGCCGTGCCGCCGCCGACACCGCCGCGCAGCTCGACTCCCTGGAGCGGGGGGATCCCGGCCACCTGGGCGACGCCGGGGTGTTCGCGGTCAACGAGCCGGTCGAGCGGGGCCGGCTGGGTATGTGTGGCCTTCTCGACACCTACCCGGCGGCCGGCTGAGCGTCCCTTCGGGACGGCCGCTGTGGTCCCCAGGCATCGGTGGAAACAGATCGAGGAAAGGCCTTGCCCGGCGTGAGGGGGCCGCCTACGCTCCAGGAAAGCGTTTGCCTGATCCGCCGACCGGCCCGGTCCATGGGCGTCGTGCCGGGCCCCGAGGAGGTTCCGCGTGACCGAGAACTCTTTGGACACGGCGGGCCGGCAGGCCGCCGCCGACCAGGCCAGTGGTGCGCGAGCAGCCGCTGCCGGGCCCGGCAGCGGCGGTGCGGACGGCCTCGACGCAAGGGCTTCGTCCACTGTCGTGACGACGCCACCCGGCGGCGGGCGTCCACCCCGGCCCACGCTCGGTCGCCGGGCCGTGACCTTCGCCGACTCGCTCTGGCGCCCGGCGTTGGTGCTCGCGGTCTTCTTCGCCGCCTGGTGGTTCGTGGCGGCCCGCGAGTACGTCCCGAACTACCTGGTGCCCACCCCCGGCCAGGTGTGGGAGACGATGACCACCCAGTGGTCCGAGCTGGCCCGGCACACACTGGTGACCCTCTACGAGACGGTGCTCGGCTTCGTGCTGGCCGCCGCGTTGGGCCTGGCCACGGCGGTCGCCATCGCCTACTCCCGCACCCTGGACAAGGCGCTCTACCCGATCGTCCTGTTCGCACAGGTCATCCCGAAGATCGCCATCGCGCCGCTGCTGGTGGTCTGGTTCGGCCTCGGCCTCACCCCGAAGATCATCCTGGCGGTGCTCATCGCGTTCTTCCCGGTGGTCATCTCCGGCGTGGCCGGACTGCGCTCCACCGACCCGGAACTGCTCGACCTCGCCGCCACGATGGGCGCCGGGCCGTGGCGCACCTTCCGCAAGATCCGCTTTCCGAACGCGTTGCCGCACCTGATGGCCGGCCTGAAGGTGGCCGTCACCCTCGCCGTTGTCGGCGCCGTGGTCGGCGAGTTCGTCGGCGCCAGCGAAGGGCTCGGCTACGTCCTGTTGCTGGCCAACGGCAACCTCGACTCCGCACTCCTGTTCGCCGACCTGATCCTCATGTCGGCCATCGGCATCGTCCTGTTCGTCCTGGTCGAGATCGCCGAGGCACTGCTCATTCCGTGGCACGCCAGCCGACGGGCCGGCGTGTCCCTCACCACCTCCTGACCGACCCCATCACGGAGGCACCGATGAAACGCACCGCCACCACCATCCTGGCCACCGCCGCCCTGCTCCTCGCCGCCACCGGCTGCGGTGGGGACGACCCCGGCGGCAGCACCAACGCCGACGGCAGCAAGCAGGTCACCCTCACCCTCAACTGGGTGCCCTACGGCGAGCACGCGCCCTTCTACTACGGCCTGCAGAAGGGTTACTACTCCGCCGAGGGCATCGACCTGAAGATCCTGCCCGGCAACGGCTCGGGCAACACCGTCAAGCAGGTCGCCCAGAAGCAGACCGATTTCGGGTGGGCGGACAGCCCGGTGCTGCTGAAGTCGGTGGCCAGCGGCATGCCGGTACGCAGCCTCGGCGCGTACCTGGAGAAGGGTCCGTCCTCGGTGGAGTTCTTCACCGAGGAGAACATCAAGACCCCGGCAGACCTCAAGGGCAAGACCGTCGGCGGCACCCCCGGCGACGCCCTCTACGCGACCTTCCCGGCCTGGCTGGAGAAGAACGGGCTCAAGAAGGACGACGTCAAGGTGGTCAACGTCGACGCCGCCGGCAAGATCGCCGCCCTGGCCGAGGGCAAGGTCGACGCCATCATGGGCTTCTTCCACGACCAGGCGCCGACCATCGAGAGCAAGACCGGCAAGAAGGTCGACGTGCTGCTCTTCGCCGACTACGGGATGAACCTGCTCGGCACTGGCCTGATCGCCAACACCCAGACCCTGCAGAAGGACCCGGAGCTGGTCCGCAAGTTCGTCCGGGCCACCCAGAAGTCCTGGGCCGACGCCGCCCGGGACCCGGCCGGCGCGGTGAGCGCGATGTCGGCTCTGGCCGAGAACGAGCCGGCGCCCGAGGTGCTCACCAAGCAGCTCACGCTCAACATGCCACTGATCGGCGCGGACGGCCCGCCCGGGGTGAACACCGAGGCCCAGTGGACCGAGACCATCGACCTGATGTCCCGCTACGCCGAGCTGAAGGACCCGGGAGCGCCCAGCGCGTACTGGGACTCCTCGTACGCGGCGCAGGGGTGACCCGGTGACCGCCGCGCCGGCAGCCACCGGCACCGCCATCGGGATGTCCGGGCTGACCGTCCGGTTCACCACCCGACGGTCGCAGACCACAGCGTTGGACGACGTGTCGCTGGACATCGAGCCCGGCGAGTTCGTCACTATCGTCGGCCCGTCCGGCTGCGGCAAGTCCACCCTCCTGAAGATCGTCGCGGGGTTGGTCAAGCCGACCAGCGGTGACGTGTCGCTGCTGGAACGCCCGGTGCGCGGCCCGCAGAAGGAGATCGGCTTCGTCTTCCAGAAGGCCGCGTTGCTGGAGTGGCGTGGTGCCCGGGCCAACATCCTGCTCCAGGCCGAGATGCGCGGCATGGACCGGGCGCAGGCGGCCCGCCGCGCCGACGAGTTGATCGAGATGACCGGCCTGACCGGCTTCGAGAAGGCGTTGCCACACGAGCTGTCCGGCGGCATGCAGCAGCGGGTGGCGCTCTGCCGCGCGCTGCTGCACTCCCCGCCGGTGCTGTTGATGGACGAACCGTTCGGCGCCCTGGACGCACTGACCCGCGAGCAGATGAACGCCGAACTGCACCGGATCTGGCGGGAGACCGGAACCACTGTGGTGCTGGTCACCCACTCCATCGCCGAGGCGGTCTTCCTCGGCACCCGGGTCGTGGTGATGAGTCCCCGGCCCGGCCGGATCATCCGCACCTTCCCGGTCGAGCTGCCGGCGCACCGCGACTACGCGCAGGTGATGTCGGATCCCCGCTTCGACCGGCTCGCCACCGACCTGCGTGGGTTGCTCGGCAGCGCGGCCGCCAACCACTGAGCGCGGATCGGCACGACCAGCACGACGGAAGGAACACCATGACCCGCAGGTCGATCGGCATCATCGTCAACGGCGTGACCGGACGGATGGGCTACCGGCAGCACCTCGTCCGGTCGCTGCTGGCCATCCGCGAATCCGGCGGTGTGGCGTTGGCCGACGGCACCACCGTCTGGCCGGAACCGGTCCTGGTCGGGCGCAACGAGACGAAGCTCCGGGAACTCGCCGAACGGCACGGGCTGACCGACTGGACCACCGACCTGACCTCGGCGCTGGCCCGCGACGATGTCGAGATCTACTTCGACGCGCAGGTCACCCAGCAACGGGAGAAGGCGATCCGGCAGGCCATCGAGGCCGGCAAGCACATCTACACGGAGAAGCCGTTGGCCGAGGACACCGCGGCGGCTCTCGACCTGGCCCGGGCGGCGGACGCGGCCGGTGTCCGCACCGGTGTCGTGCAGGACAAGCTCTTCCTGCCCGGCCTGCGCAAGCTCAAGCGCCTCATCGACGGCGGCTTCTTCGGCCGGATCCTCTCGGTGCGCGGCGAGTTCGGCTACTGGGTCTTCGAAGGCGACTGGCAGCCGGCTCAGCGGCCGTCGTGGAACTACCGGGCCGAGGACGGCGGCGGCATCGTGGTCGACATGTTCCCGCACTGGCACTACGTGCTGGAGGAGCTGTTCGGCCGGGTCACCGCCGTCTCCTGCGTGACCGCCACCCACGTGCCCGAACGGGTCGACGAGGCCGGTCAGGCGTACGCGGCCACCGCCGACGACGCCGCGTACGCCACCTTCGAACTCGACGGCGGGGTGATCGCGCAGATCAACTCCTCGTGGGCCGTGCGGGTGTACCGCGACGAGCTGGTGGAGTTCCAGGTCGACGGCACGGAGGGCAGCGCGATCGCCGGCCTGCGCAACTGCCGGGTTCAGCACCGGGCGGTCACTCCGAAGCCGGTGTGGAACCCGGACCTGCCGGCCACCGAGGACTTCCGCGCCCAGTGGGCCGAGGTGCCCGACAACGAGGAGTTCGACAACGGCTTCAAGGTGCAGTGGGAGGCGTACCTGCGGCACGTGGTGGCCGGCGAGCCGTTCCGGTGGGACTTCCTGGCCGGCGCGCGCGGCGTGCAGCTCGCCGAGCTGGGGCTGCGCTCCGCCCGCGAGGGTGGTCGCATCGAGGTGCCGGAGCTGCGCTCATGAGCGCCGAGGTGGTGCTGCCCGGTGGGCGGCGGCATCGGCTCGCCGGGGGGAGCGGCTTCACCCGACCGGACGCGCCGGCGACCAGCCGGATCGCGTACGCCGCCGCGCACGTGGTCGCCGATCCGGGCGCGGAGAACGTGCCGGGCGCCCCGGCGGCGGTGGACTGGGACACCACCCTCGCCTTCCGGCGGCATCTCTGGTCGTACGGGCTGGGGGTCGCCGAGGCGATGGACACCGCCCAGCGGGGGATGGGGCTGGACTATCCGGCCACCCGGGAGCTGATCCGGCGCAGCGCCGCCGAGGCCCGCGCGGTCGGCGGGCGGATCGTCGCCGGGGTCAACACCGACCAGCTGCCGGTCGGCCCGGCCACACTGGCGGCGGTCACCGCCGCGTACGCCGAGCAGCTCGACGACGTCCGCGCCGCCGGCGCCCGACCGGTGCTGATGTGCAGCCGGCACCTGGCCGCCGCCGCACGCGGTCCGGACGACTACCTGCGGGTGTACGACGAGCTGCTGGGCGCCGCCGACGAACCGGTGGTGCTGCACTGGCTGGGCCCGATGTTCGACCCGGCGTTGACCGGCTACTGGGGTGCTGTCGACCTGGACCTGGCCACCGACACGGTCATCGAGCTGATCAAGGCACACGAGTCCAGTGTGGATGGAATCAAGGTGTCGCTGCTGGACGCCGACCGGGAGGTCGCGTTGCGCCGCCGCCTGCCGGCCGGGGTACGCCTCTACACCGGCGACGACTTCCACTACCCGGAGCTGATCCGGGGTGACGAGGTGGGTCACTCCGACGCGCTGCTCGGGGTGTTCGCGGCCATCGCGCCAGCAGCCGCCGCCGCGCTGGCCGCCCTGGACCGGGGGGACCTGACGGCGTACGACGAGCTCTTCGGGCCCACAGTGCCGCTGGCCCGGCACCTGTTCGCGGCGCCGACCTGGCACTACAAGACGGGGATCGTGTTCCTGGCCTGGTTGGCCGGGCACCAGGACCATTTCACGATGGTCGGTGGCGCGCAGTCCGGTCGGTCTCCGGCGCACCTGGCCACCCTGCTCACCCTTGCCGACGCGGCCGGGCTGCTGCCCGACGCCGACCTGGCCGCCGCCCGCGCCCGAGCGCTGTTCACCGTCGCGGGGGTGACCCAGTGAGCGCGAGGAGTGAGCCGGCCTTGCGAGCCCCGCAGTCGGGAGCGAAGACCAGCCCAGTGAGCCTCGCGCGGTTCTCGTTCAACCAGGCCACCGCCCAGCGCTGGCCGCTGCCCGAGGTGGTGGCCGGGTGCGTGGCGGCCGGTGTACCGGGCATTGGCCTGTGGCGGGAGCCGGTGGCCGAGTACGGGATGGCCCGCTCGGCGAAACTGGTCCGCGACGCCGGCCTCGCCGTCACGTCGCTGTGCCGGGGCGGGTTCTTCTCCGCCGACGACTGGCGGACGGAGAACCTGCGCGCCATCGAGGAGGCCGCCGCCCTCGGCGCTCCGGAGTTGGTGCTGGTCTCCGGTGGGCTGCCCGCCGGCAGCCGGGACATCGACGGCGCCCGGCGTCGGGTCGCCGACGCGATCGGTGAGCTGGCCCCGCACGCCGAGGCAGCCGGGGTACGGCTGGCCATCGAGCCGCTGCACCCGATGTTCGCCGCCGACCGGTGCGTGATCGCCAGCCTCGGCCAGGCGCTGGACATCGCCGAGCGGTTCGACCCGGCCGTGGTCGGCGTGGTCGTCGACGCGTACCACGTCTGGTGGGACGACACGGTGTACGCGCAGATCGCGCGGGCCGCCGCCCGGATCGCGGCGTTCCAGGTCTGCGACTGGGTGACCCCGCTACCGGAGGGGGTGCTGCTCGGCCGGGCGCTGCCCGGTGACGGCTGCATCGAGCTACGTCGGCTGCGCGAGGCGGTGGACGCGGCCGGCTACGTCGGCCCGATCGAGGTGGAGGTCTTCTCCGCCGAGGTGTGGGCGCGTCCGGGCGCGGAGGTGCTCGACGCGGCGATCGCCGGCTACCTACGCCACGTTGCCTGACGTCCTCGAACGGCGCTGGCCGGCGGCGGTCGGCGCCTGGCTGGGCATCGGCACCGCACCCGCCACGCTGGTGCTCGGCGCGGCGATGGCCGCCCGACACGGCGGTGCGGTGCCGGTGGCCGGGCTGCTGGTCGGCGGGGCGCTGATGGCGGCCCTGCTCTGGGGGCAGGGCCGGATCGGGCTACGCCGGCCGCTCGGCGACGGCGGGACGTTGACCGCGGTGCTGCCCGCGTACCTGGGGGACACCTCGCGGCTGCTGCTGACGGCGGTGCTGGCCGTGTCGATGATCGGGTGGAACGGGTTCAACGTCGGGCTCGGCGGGGCCTCGCTGGCCGCGTTGACCCACCTGCCGGGCTGGGCCGGGCCGGTGCTGCTGGAGGTGGCGGTCCTCGCCGTCTCCTGGGCGCCGGCCCGGCTCGGCAACCGGGTCGCGGTGGTCACCACGCTCAGCGCGGTGGTGCTGGTCGGCTGGTGCCTGACGGTGCTGCCACCACCCGGTGCGCCGGTCCGCCTCGCCGGCGGCGGGCTCGCCGACGCCGCCGCGCTGATCGGGTACGCGGCCGTGTTCGCGCTGCGCGCACCGGATTTCAGCGTGGGCCTCTCCCGAAGGCGGGACCTGGCCTGGTGCGTGGGGCTGCTGATCGGGCCGGCGCTGCTCGGGGTGCTCGCCGGGGCTGGCCTGTGGCTGCGGACCGGCTCGGCCGACGTGGTCGCGCTGCTCGCCACCGGCTCGGGGCTGGCCGCGTACGCGAATCTGTTCGTCGCGGTGGCGGTCTTCGCGGCGGCGCTGACCACCACGTACTCCGGTTCCCTGGCGTTGCGCGGTCTGGCTCCCCGCCTGCCGGCGCGGGCGGCGATGCTTCTCGTTGCGGTGCTCGGCGGGATGCTGGCGGTGGCGCGGTTCGACCGTCTGGTGCTGCCCTGGTTGACAGTGCTGGCCGCCGCGTTACCGGTGCTGGTGGTGCCGATGGCAGTGGAAGCCGCGGCCCGTCGGCGTGGTCGTGTCCCGCGTACCGTGCCCGCCTGGTGCTGGATGCCACCGGCGCTGCTCGCGGTGGCCTGCACGCTCGCCGGGGTGGGTGTCGCCCCGCTGCTCGGACTGGCCCTGGCCGCGGCGTGCACCGTGCTCTGGCGGCGACGAGGAGACGTAGCCTAGGCCGCAGCGGGGATGGTGGCGTCGATGAGGTGCGGGCCCGGCTGGTTCAGCGCCGCGGAGAACTGCTCCGCGAGTTGCTCGGCGGTGGTGGCGCGGGTGGCGGGCATCCCGAACGCGTTCGCCAGCCCGACGAAGTCGATCTGAGGGTTGGTCAGGTCGAACAGCGGATTGGCGTCGGGGTCGACAGAGCCCGGCTGCTTGCTGAAGTAACCCCACTCCTGGCGCAGGATCGCGTACCCGTGGTTGTTGAGGATCACGTTGGTGATGTTCAACCGTTCGCGCACCTGGGTCCAGAGCGCGGTGGCGGTGTACATGACGCAGCCGTCGGCCACCAGCGCCACCACCGGCCGGTCGGGTGCGGCGACGGCGGCGCCGACGGCCAGGGGCAGGCCGTCGCCCATGGCGCCACCGGTCTGCATGAGCACGTCGTGTCGGGGAGCGCCGGCGGTGGCGGCGGCGAGGGCGGTGCCGGAGCTCACGGACTCGTCGATGATGATGGCCCGTTCGGGCAGGAGTGCCGCGATGACGTCGGCCCAGTTCTGCACTGTGAGTGCGCCGGTGGGTAGCGCCGGTCGGTGCGGGTCGGTGACCTGGGCCGTCGCGTCCGGGGCCACCAGGTCGGCGAGCCGGACCAGCGCGGCGACGGCGTCCTGACCGACCTCGGCCAGGACGTGCGTCTGGGCGCCCTCGGGTACGAGGAGGCTCGGCTGGTCGGGGTAGGCGAAGAACGAGACCGGCGCCTTGGTGCCCGCGACGACGACGTGCCGCGCCCCGTTCAGTTGGTCGAGCACCTGGTCGGGATAGAAGCCGAGCCGGGGGAACGCCGGTAGGCCTGCCCCTCGTTCGACACGGTTGGAGTAAAGCTCCTGGAAGACGCGTGCACCAGTCGCCGCGGCGATCCGGCCCGCTGCCAGCAGGCCCGCCTCCCGCAGAGCCGGTCCGCCGATCACCAGTGCTGTCGTCTCGCCACTCCGCAGAGCCTCAGCGACCTGGGTGATCGTTCCCTGGTCGACGGTCGGCGCCGGCCGGGGCCGCACGGGAGCGCCGGCCGCGCCTCCGTCGGACCAGGACACGTCCGCCGGCATGATCACGGTGGCGATCTGGCCGGGTGGCTCCAGGACGGCGGCGAGGGCGGCAGCGGCGTCCGGGCCCGCGCCGGCGGCGTCCTCGGGGCGGCGGACGGGACCGCGCAGCCATCCGGCGAGGGCGGCGATGTCGGAGTTCAACGGTGGGTCGAAGGCGGTGTGGAACGTCGCGTGGTCCCCGACGATGTTCACCACCGGCGAGTTGGCGCGGCGGCTGTTGTGCAGGTTCGTCAGGCCGTACGCGAGACCGGGCCCGAGATGCAGCAGCGTCGCCGCCGGCTTGCCGGCGATCCGGGCGTAACCGTCGGCCGCGCCGCTGACCACGCCCTCGAAGAGAGCGAGCACGCCGTGCAGCTCGGGAACCGACTCCAGCGCTCCGACCAGGTGCAGCTCGGTGGTGCCGGGGTTCGTGAAGAGCACCTCGACCCCGCCGTCGACAAGCGTCCGCAGCAGTGCTTCCGCGCCGTTCACGCACGTCACCCCATCGCCGGTCGGATCAGCAGTGATTCGATACTAAGCTCGCATTTCGGACTACTGCTGCTAGGTTCCCGGTAAATACCCCGGTAGGTGAGGAGGGGGATCCGATGGAACGGGGATGGGCACGAGCGGGGCTACCGGGTCCGGTGCCTGGACATCAACATCGATCGGTCCTTCGACATCTGCTAGCTAGGCGCTCCGGTTCGTGGCCACCCAGTCGCGAGAGGCGGTGAACTTCTCGACCGGGTCGCCGAGGACCGACCACGGCCACTCGGTGACCATCCCGTCGAGCAACGCGAACACGTGCGCGGCCGCGTCGAACTCCTCGGCCAGTTCGAAGGTCAGCGCGAAGATCGCCAGCCGTGGCGCCCAGCCGGGACCGGCGGGAATGTAGTCCGGGTGGAAGATCGAGTTTTCCGCGGCGGTGAGAAGCTCGGCGCGGACCTCGTCCGAGTCGAAGTACGCGTTGCCCTCTTCCACGTCGGTGGCCTCCCACCTCTCGAAGTGGGCGACGGCCACCAGTTCGTGCAGGAGGCTGTTGGGTCCGGCCGCCGCGGCGGCGCTCCGCGCGAAGTCGAACATCTCCTCGTGGCTGCCGGACCACTTCTTGCACAGATACTGCAACCGCTGCTCGTGCGCGACCACGTGCCCCGGGTGGAGTCGCGTCACCGCCTCGAAGCGCTGCTGAGCCTCCGCCGCCCCGATGCCCAGGCCCCGTGCGCTGGTGACCAGCCAGGCTCGTGCGGTGACGTTGTCGGGTTCCTGGGCGAGCACCTTCTCCAACAACGCTTCGGCGTAGTGCAACCGCTCATGGAACGCCTTGAACTGGGCAGCGGCGGTGTACTTGGCCCGCTTGCCGCCGCGTGCCTCCCACGCCCAGTGCACCGCGTGACAACCGGCGACCAGCACGGGCAGCGTCGACTCGGGCTCGGCGTCGATCCAGTCGCCGATCCAGTCCTGGATCCCGTCGACCCCGCCGACCGCCTCCATGAGGTAGGCCATCTCGTCCGGATCGGCGGCCATGGTGAGCAGTTCCCGGGCGAACTTCCACCTGCGCTTCTCCAACGCCCGGATCAGGGCCTTGCGGTGCGGGTCACCATAGGTCGGGTCCAGTGCCGGGGCCTTTGACCGCTTGATGAATGACCACATGCCACCGAACCCCCATGTCGTACGCCAGGTGGCCGCTGATACTAGATGATCACGCGGCCGGCGGGCTGACCGGTGCGCGCCTCAGTGGTGGCGGAGCCGACTCGTGGGGCTGGGCGCCCTCGCCGAGGCGTTGTGATCTTATACGCACCAGTGATCCGTAACACCGCGCAAATCTTCGATTAACCGTCGTGGACTTGGGTGGGGGAGCGCTCCCAGTGCGGGTCGCGACCAATGAACGACGCTCCACAAGGGAGCAATCGAAAGGAGCCTCGTGGCTACAGGCACGAGCGGAAACAGGCTGCGAAGACTGGCGATACCTACGCTGGTCGTCGCCCTGATCACCGGTACCACCGGTGTCGCGGGAACGGCGTCGGCGGCACCCGCTGGGTCGCCGGGCAACGGCAGTGGCGCCGGCTACTTCACCGCCGGGTCCGACCGGAAGGTCACCCTGACCGACGGGGCCGACCGTCGACCCGGCGGCAACCGTGCGGCAACACCGAAGGCAGCCGTCGACGAGACCGGCTCCGGCATGTACGTCGTCGAGTTGGCCGAGGACCCGTTGACCACGTACGCCGGTGGGGTGTCCGGTCTGGCGCGGACCCGCCCCGCGGCGGGTAACCGGCTGGACGTGACGTCGACGCCGTCGCAGGCGTACCGCCGGCACCTCGACACGCGGCGGGGCGCCGTCGCCGCCGCAGCCGGAGTCACTGTCAACGCCGTCTACACCAACGCCTTCAACGGGTTTTCGGCGAAGCTGACCGCCCAGCAGGTGAGCACGTTGCGCGCGGACAAGCGCGTCCGCGCCGTCACCGCCTCGCGGGCCCTCGGCACCCCCTCGGCGCCGCCCACCGCGCCCACCGCGACCGCCGCCAACCCGACGCCCGCCACCTCGAGTGACGCGGACCAGTCGGCGCCGACGGACCGCTCCGGCCGGCCGGCCAAGCCCGGCCCCGGCACGGGCGCGGGCATGGTGATCGGCGTCCTGGACACCGGCATCTGGCCGGAGAGCGCGTCGTTCGCCAAGACGATGCCCGCTCCCGCGAACTGGCACGGCACCTGCCAGACCGGTGTGGCCTTCGTGGCCGAGCACTGCAACGGCAAGATCGTCGGTGCCCGGTACTTCGCCGACTCGTGGCTCGCCGGCGGTGGTTCGGTGCCCGAGGGCGAGTTCCTGTCCCCCCGCGACGCGTCCGGGCACGGCACCCACACCGCCTCCACGGCGGCCGGCCTGCCGATCTCGAACGTCACGATCGACGGTCGCCGCTTCGGTCCCGTCTCCGGGGTGGCGCCGGATGCTCAGATCGCCGTCTACAAGGTGCTCTGGGGTGGCATGGGCTACGACGCCGACATCATCGCCGGCATCGACGCGGCCGTCGCCGACGGCGTGCAGGTGCTGAACTTCTCGATCGGGTCGCAGCTCGGCGACTGGGAGGCCAACACCCCCATCGGCATGGCGTTCCTCAACGCCTCGCTGGCCGGGGTCTTCGTCGCGGCGTCGGCCGGCAACACCGGCATCGTGAGTGGGGCCATCAGCAACGCGGCACCCTGGGTGACCACTGTCGGCGCGGCGGTGACCAAGCTCGACGAGGCCACCGCCAAGCTGGGCGACGGCACGAAGCTGGTCGGCGGTTCGCTGGACGCCCTGCCCGGCGGCGGCGCACTGCCGCTGGTCTTCGGCGATCAGGCCGGCTCGCCGGATCTGGGCGCGGTCTACTGCGAGCCCGGCAGCCTGGACCCCGCCAAGATCAAGGGCAAGGTGGTCGCCTGCGCGCTGTCCGACATGTTCGGCTCCGCCGCCGAGATCAAGGCCAAGGGCGGGGCGGCGATGATGGTATTCGACCCGGTCGGCAACTACCGGATCAACTCCATCTTCAACTTCCCGGTGGTCTACCTGCCGACCGAGAAGCAGGCCGGCACGCTGTTCAACTACCTGATGCGCCACCCCACCGACGCCACCGTGTCGTTGCGCACCGGCGGTGACGGCTCCAGCGTCCCGGGCATACCGAGCGTGGCCGACTTCTCCTCCACCGGCCCGGACAAGGTGACCCTCGGCGTCTTCAAGCCCGACCTGGTCGCCCCCGGGTCGAACATCATCGCCGCGGTCTCACCAGCGGGCAACTTCGGGCGACAGTACGACGCGTACTCCGGCACCTCGATGGCCTCGCCGTACGTGGCCGGGGCGGCGGCGATCCTGCGCGCCACGCACCCGGACTGGTCACCCGGCGCGGTCGCCTCCGCGCTGCGCACCACCGCCACCGACACCGTCGGCACCAGCAACCCCCTCGACCAGGGCAGCGGCTTCATCAACCTTCCCCGGGCCACCGACCCGGGACTGGTCATCGAGCCCACGGCGGCGGAGCTGATCGAGTTCAGCGAGACGACCGAACCCGACGGCAAGGCCCTCAACCTGCCGGCCATCTCGTTGCGCGAGTACGACGGGACCCGCCCGGTGACCCTCACCCGCACCCTCACCAACGTGGGTAAGGCGCGGGAGACCTACCGTTCGTCGGTGTCCGGTCTGCCCGGCATGAAGGTCACCGTGTCGCCGGCATCGGTGACCCTGGCGCCCGGCACGTCCGCGACGGTCACCATCACGCTGCGTCGGGGCAGCGCGCCCTGGGACCGGTACGTGACCGGGTCGATCACCTGGCAGGGTAAGGCGCACAGCGCCCGGATCCCGGTCGCCGCCCGTCCGTGGGGCATCTCGGCCCGGCCGTACGCGGACGACGGCGAGGAGTTCGCCCGGATGGCCAACGGCGCCTTCGGCATGGTCCAGCCGGGCTTCACCGGCCCGCTCGTCGGTCGCAGCACCGGTTACACCCCGATGCGGCGCACGTCGTACTCGATGCCGGCCGGCGTCTACGGGGGCGTGTTCGACCCGAGCGCCACCGGAGTGAAGACTGTCGACTTCACCGTGCCGGCGAACACCGCAGGCATTGTCGTCGAGGCCAACACCGCCGATCCGAACACGAACCTTGATCTCTACCTGTACAAGGGCGACACCCTCGTCTACAGCAGTGACAGGTTCTGGACCAGCGCCGAGCAGGCGTACAAGTTCCTGCCCGAGCCGGGGCGCTACACCGCGTACGTGTTCGCACAGTACCCCGGTGGTCCCGTCGTCGACTTCGAGCTGGGCCACGCCATCATCGGCCGAAACGCCACGTATTCGGGTGCCACCCTCACGCTGCCCTCCACCTCGGAGCGCGGTCAGGGCTTCAACTTCACGCTGAAGCCCAACAAGCCGCTGGCCGAGGGTGACTTCTGGGCGTACACCGAGTACCGCACCAACGGCACCGTGGTCCCCGGCAACCTCGTCTACACCCAGCAGAGTTCCTGGCAGTAACCGTTCAACCGAGCGTGGGGCGGTGCCGACGTGCACCGCCCCACCGACGGTGACGCCGTGGTCACGACCTCAGGGCAGCGGGTACGCGGTGAGACGGTCGGCGAGTTGCTTCGGGTGGCTGAGCGGCACGCAGTGCCCTCCGTCGATCTCGTCCGGGACGACGCCGAGCCGGTCGGCGGCAACCCGGCGCTGGAAGTCGGCCGGGAAGAACCGGTCCTCGCGGGCGAGGAGGACCGTCGTCGGCACGTCTGGCCAGGCGTCCAGGGGCCACGGCTCGTCGCCCTCGGCGCTGACCTGGTCCCGGCTGTGTGATGCTGCCTCGGCGATGACCTCGGCCGGGACACCGTTGTAGAACTGCTGCTCCTCACTGAGCCCCTCGGCGCTGCGGTAACCGGTGTTGGCCCACCAGTCACCGGGCCTCTCGCCGGGCTTGGGGACCATCGGTGTGAGAAGGACGAGCAGCCGCACCGGCAGCTTGTTGGCAATGAGCGGCGCGGTGAACGCACCGTACGAGTGCCCGACGACCACGAGATCGCTCCGGTCGCCGATCGCGTCGACGACCGTCTGGCAGAACTCGGTGAACCCCGCGGATCTGTCCTCGATCGGCAGCTCCGGTACGACCACGTCGTGGCCGCGGCTGGTCAGCTCGGGGACGAGGAGATGCCAGTCCCAGGCGCTGCCCCCGCCGCCGTGGATCAGAACGAATGTCGCCATGCCCCGCAGCCTCACACACGGGTACGACACGCGCCTCTGTCGATGACGATGCACTGGATACGGACGACGAATGCGCTTCGGGACAGTCACATCGAGGTTCAGGTCAGTAGGGTGCCGTCGATGGGGCACCGGCCACCCCGGAGGTAGTCCTCGGCGTGGCCCAGGTGACGTCTACCGATTTCGAAGGAAGCCCGCCATGAGCAGCCCACGCGAGACGTTCCTCCGACTGGTGAACGGAGTCTGCGACGGTCCGTACGAGGACTTGGCCGACCTGTACGCCGAACAAACCCACGTCACGCATCCGTTCCACCCGCTCAACCCGCCGTCGCTGCGTAGCCGCAACGAACTGCACGAGCATTTCACCGCGCCGCCTCCCGTCACCCGGACGCTGGTCCGTAAGCCAGTCGACGTGACGATTCATGAGACTGCGGACCCGGAGGTGATCGTCGCCGAATTCGCCTATCAGGGGCGGGTAGCCGAGACAGGTGAGGCGTTCACGGTGCCCTGCGTCTTCGTGATGCGTATCCGCAATGGGCTCATCATCGAGTCCAGAGATTACATCGACCCCATCGCGAGCGCGCGGGCCTGGGGTCAACTCGACAGCCTCCTGACCGCACTCCGTCCCCAAACAAGCGCCTCCATCGAGGGCGCAGCCCGACCCTGATTCGCGCCCGACGCCCTGCGCACGCATCTGCCGCGGCGAGGTGACGCGCTCCTCGGCGGCTGATGACGGCGCCGAGGAACTCCGGGGCCTGGGCGATCGGCGTGGTAGCGCCGGCGGGCGGGACGCTCCCGCCCGCCGGCGACCTGGGTCAGGTGACCGTGATGGTCAGGTTGAGTGAGCGGGTCTCCCCACTGGTGTAGGTGACCGTCACCCGGGCGGTGAAGGTGCCCTTGCGGGGGTAGCTGTGCGACGTCGACCGTAGTGTCGCCCCGTGTGTGATGGCGCTGTTGTCGCCGAAGTCCCACGCGTAGTCGGTGATGCTCTGCCCGGACGGCGCCGTCGCCGTGGCGGTGAGCGTGGTGGTCA
The DNA here is from genome assembly GCF_036347035.1 of Micromonospora sp. NBC_00821. Taxonomy (NCBI): domain Bacteria; kingdom Bacillati; phylum Actinomycetota; class Actinomycetes; order Micromonosporales; family Micromonosporaceae; genus Micromonospora; species Micromonospora sp. NBC_00821. Next base: position 4,051,911 of record NZ_CP108880.1, on the reverse strand, counting down.
GCGGTGCGACGCCGCCGGTCGGGTTGGCGGCCAGGGCCAACGTCCCGCCCGGCTCCTGTTTGACCCCGGCGCCGTTGAACCGCAGCCAGTCCAGGGCGAGCAGGTCCGGGGTCCCATTGACCTGGGCGGCGTTGACGAACTTCGCGTACAGCGTGGTCGTGCCGGTGGGCTTGTTGGTCAGCGTGACGGTGGGGGAGACCAGGTTGTCCCACCCGCCGGTGGAGCCGATGGTGGCCGTGCCGATCAGCGTGCCGGTGGGCGAGCCGGTGCGCAGTTCGATGGCGCCGCCGAGCCCGCCATTGGTCACCCCGAGCGTCACCGAGCCGACGTTGCGCAGGTCCGCCGGCCCGAACGCCACCCAGTCGTTGTGGTCGACCTCGCCGAGCCGCTTGCCGGCGCGGGCAGTGGCCCGGTCGTTGACAGTGACGCCGGACTGGGCGCTGAAGTGCTCGGCCTCCTTGCTCTTGGGCTGCAACTGCACGCGGGTCGAGCCGGTCAGCGCCGGTACGCCGCCGGTCGCGCCACCGTCGGTGTACTGCGCGGTGATCAGGGTGTAGAGGTTCTGCCCCGGTCCGTGGCCGTCACCGGCGTCGGCCTCGGTGGCGAGTAGGCCCGAGCAACCGGTGTAGACGTCCAGCGGGTGGGCGTGCGAGTCGTGGCCGAGCTGCGTCTGCACCGTCACCTTGGCGCAGTCGATGGTCGTCTCCTCCGGGTCGGTGACCGTCACCGTGTACGGGATCTTGTCGCCGAAGTCGAAGAACCCGCCGTCGGGCACTGTGATGGTCACCGTCGGTCGGGTGTTGCCGACCACCACGTCGGTGACCGCTGTGGCGGTCAACCCGTTGCCGCTGTTGCGCACTGTCAGCCGGGCGGTGTGCTTCCCGGCCGTCGAGTAGGTGTGGCTCGGGTTGGCGGCGGTGGAGTCGGTGCTGCCGTCGTTTGTGAAGTCCCAGGCGTAGCTGAGCGCCGACCCGTCACCGGCGGACGACCCGGCCGAGGAGAACGTCACAGCGAGCGGCGTACGTCCGGTGTCCGGGGTGGCGGCGATCTTCGCGGTCGGTGGCCGCCCGTTGGCGACGTAGTCGATCCGGTAGATGCCCGCGCCGGCGTTGCTGCCGCCGCGACCACTGCCGGTGCCCTCGCCGAAGTCGATGACGTAGAGCGAACCGTCCGGGCCGAACTCCGCCTCGAAGGGCTGGATCCAGCTCATGTTGCCGAAGATCCCGTTGATCGACTGGAGGTCACCCACGGCGGTCGGGCCGAAGCGCGCGTTGCTGAAGCTCTGCGCCGTCTTGTGGATCGACAGCGTCTTGAACCATCTGCGGGTCAGCTCATAGGTGATCCACTTGCCCTCGAAGTACTCGGGGAACTTTGTGGTGCGGGTGTTGGCCGGGTCGTAGTCGTAGACCGGGCCGCTCATCGGCCCGCCACCGCCGGTGCCCAGCTCGGGGAACTGGGTGGAGGCGGAGTACGCGTACCAGACCAGCGCGGACTTCGCCGCCGGCAGGGTGGTCAGGCCGGTGTTGTTGGGTGAGTTGTTCACCGGCGCGGCGCAGGTGAACTTCGCCCCCGAGGTGTTGGTGGCGAAGTTGTAGTCGTTGAAGGGAATGTTGTTGCCCACGCAGTAGGGCCATCCGAAGTTGCCGGCGCTGGTGATCCGGTTGAACTCGACGGTCCCCTCCGGACCACGGTTGGGGTCGGCGGCGCGGGCGTCGGGACCGTAGTCGGCCACCAGCACCGCGTTGGTCTGCGGTTCGATGGTGATCCGGAACGGGTTGCGCATGCCCATCGCGTAGATCTCCGGCCGGGTCCTCGCGGTGCCGGCGGGAAAGAGGTTGCCGCTCGGCACCGTGTACGTACCGTCGGATTGTGGGGTGATCCGCAGGATCTTGCCGCGTAGGTCGTTGGTGTTGCCGGCGGTGCCCTGGGCGTCCCAGGCGGCGCGGCCGGCGCGTTCGTCGACGGGGGTGTAGCCGCTGGAGGCGAACGGGTCGGTGTTGTCGCCGATCGCCGCGTAGAGCCGTCCGGCCGCGTCCATGGCCAACGACCCGCCCATGTGCGAGTTGGCCCGGCCCTCGCCCCGATAGGTGGGGATGGTCAGCAGGCGTTTCTCCGAGGAGAGCGCGACGCTGTTGTTGGCGACGGTGAACCGGGACAGGTTGAGCTGTTTGAGGGTCTTGTCCGACCAGAGCAGGTAGATCCAGCCGTTGCTGGCGAAGTTGCGGTCCAGGGTCATCCCGAGTAGCCCGTCGGACTGGTCGGTCATCGCCGAGGTGTAGGCGAAGTCCAGCAGCGTGGTGACCTGGAGGGTGTCGGAGTTGACCACCTTCAGCGCGCCGGTGCGCTGGATGTAGTAGACCTTCCGGTCCGGGCCGACGGCCAACTCGAAGGGGTCGGCCAGGTTCTCGGTGACCAGCCCCACCCGTTCGAAGTTGCTGGTCTTGGTGGCCGAGCAGTCACCGGCGACCGCGCCGGCCGCCCACTCGATGCCGTAGCGCAGGTGTTCCAGGAAGGTCGGGGTGCTGAACTGGGAGCTGGCGTGCCCTCCGGCGGTGAACCAGGACCGGCCGCCGTCGTAGCGCTGACACCAGGAGTACGCGTGGTCGACGCCCTCGTCCAGGCCGTTGATCCCGTCGCGCACCTTGATCTGGGCGAGGGTGTGCACGTTGCCGGTCGGGTTGGTCCGCCAGTTGTACCACTCCTCGCTCTGCTCCCAGAGTTCCGGCAGGTTGCGCGTCGAGGGGTGCGCCCGGTCGAGCACCTTGACCCGGCCGGGGAAGGTGCCGCCGGTGGACGAGAAGTCGGGGTGGTAGTCGAAGATCGTGCCGACCAGCCCCTCGTACCACTGCCAGTCGCGTTCGCTGGCCGAGGCAGCGTGCAGGCCGGCCCAACCACCGCCGTTGCGGATGAACGTCTGCAACGCGGCCCGCTGGCTGGCGTTGAGCAGGTCACCCGAGGTCGGAAGGCTGTTGGTGTTGTTGAAGACGAGAGCGTCGAAGGTGGCGAGGTTGGCGTCGGTGAAGGCAGCCGCGTCGGTGGTGGCGACGACCTCGAAATTGTGGGCGGCGCCGAGCTGCTGGATCGCGGCGATGCCGGCCGGGATCGAGTCGTGGTAGAAGTTGGTGATCTTGGAGAAGACCAGCACCCGGAAGCGCGGGGCGGCCTCGGCGGGCAGGGCGGTGGTGGTGCTCACCACTGTGGCGATGGCGAGCAGGATCAGGCAGAACGCACGGAGGTGTCGGGGCATGGGGGCGCTCCCTGTCGGACGGTGAGGGGTCGGAAAGCGCTTTCTCGCTGCCCGCATCACGGTACTGACAGCCAGTGATGACCGTCAATAGCCTCCTGGTAAGCGGTTTCCCGCTCCGGCGGCGTCCGCGCGTCGGCGGGCCCCGCAGGCCCATGGGTACGGCTTAAGATGTCCTCTGGATGCGCCCGGTGACTGTGTGGATGCGGCGTGTCCCGTCGACCTGGGGAGGTCTCGTGACGGTGCCGTCCACGTCGGAATTGCCCGAGGGCCGTGGTGCCGACCGGATCGACACCACGACTGTGCATCCGGCTCGCCGCTACAACTACTGGCTCGGCGGCAAGGACAACTTCGCCGTCGACCGGGAGTCCGGCGACCAGATCGCGGCCGTCTATCCAGGGGTACGCACGCTCGCCCGGGAGAACCGGGCCTTCCTCGGCCGGGCGGTCCGCTTCCTCGCCGAGGAGGTCGGCGTTCGGCAGTTCCTCGACATCGGCACCGGCATCCCGAGCGCCGACAACACGCACGAGGTGGCCCAGTCGGTGGCCCCCGACTCCCGGGTGGTCTACGTCGACAACGACCCGATGGTGCTGGTCCACGCCCGGGCGCTGCTGACCAGCGACCCGGCCGGCGCCACCGCCTACCTGGACGCCGACCTCCGCGATCCGGACAAGATCCTCGCCGACCCGCAACTGCACGCCACCCTTGACCTGTCCCAACCGGTGGCGCTGGTGCTGATCGCCGTGACGCACTTCCTCACCGACGACGACCGCCCACACGAGCAGGTCGCCCGCCTGCTCGACGCGCTGCCGTCGGGGAGCTGGCTGGCGCTGACCCACTTCACCACCGACCACCTCCCCGCCGAGATCGTCAGGCGGATGGAGGCCGAGTTCGCCGCGGGCCGGATGAAGCAGGACGCCGTCTCCCGCGACCGCGCCGAGTTCGCCCGCTTCTTCACCGGGCTGGAGCTGGCCGAACCGGGCATCGCCCCGGTCACCGAGTGGCGGCCGCAGGTGCCACCGGAGCAGCGTCCGCCCCTGGCCGACGCCTCCATCTATGGCGCGGTGGCCCGCAAGCCCTGACCGGTCGTGCCGAGATGCCCGAGCCGCACTGGGCGCACGGTCACGTCTTACGCGTCAGGATCTGAGGCCAGGAGCCGGTCGAAGACACGTCGGTCGCCGTCGGGGTGTCGCCGCCAGGGCGTCGGGCGTTGAGCCACAGGCCGGGCCGTTCCTGGGTCAGGCAAACGGCTTCGGGTCGAAGCTGATGCCGCCCCGTTCGGCCATCCGGAGCACTCGATTGCCGTAACGCGGGGGTTGGCGCAGGTAGAGGGTGTAGCCCGACGCCTGGAACCTCAGGTCCAGGTCGCGCCCCTCCAGGTGCCAGCAGGGCTCCCCTGACTGTGCGGGGGCCTCCTGGCGCAGGTTCTTCAACTCGAACGGCAGACAGATGGAGTGCAAGCCGCCGACGATGTCCCAAACATTGTGGAAGATCAGCGTGGCCGGTGCTACCCAGAAGTGGACTTGCCGCATCGGGCCCGGATCGACCCGGCGCACGATGTAGTCGAGGTCGAGATGCAACGTCAAGGCCGACGGTGCGGTGGGATCGAGGTCGTCGTCCTCGCGATAGTCCCCTGTCGGATCTTCGAGCGGACCCTCGTCGTGGGTGACGGCGAGCGCGTGAATTCGGCAGTAATCCCACGAGGTTTCCACCAGGTCCTGATCTGTCAGGGTGGCCTTCCGGAGACCGGACTCACTGTGCGCATCCGTCGTCATGAAACGATTATCACCAGCCGCGTCGACGGCGCCAGATGTCATTCTGTGCGCGCGGGCTCCGACGGCCGGGTGAAGAAGCGGACGATGTCTTCCGCCGCGGTAGGGGACAGCATCATCGCCTGGACTCGTGCGGACATCTCGGCGATCGGCTGAATCCTGCTGAACATCGACTCCTCGTACGTCCGAATCGCCGAATTCGGGTCGGCGGGGTGGGCGGCGAGCCGGCTGGCGAGTTCTGCGGCGTCGAGCATCGCCTGGTTCGCTCCCTCGCCGACCGGTGGCATGAGGTGCGCGGCGTCGCCGATGAGGGTGACGTCCGGCCGGCTGGTCCAGCGCGTACCGATGGGCATCGCCTCGATCACGCGTGGCGTCGGCGCGCTCTCGGCGGCCTTGACGAGTGCGGTGAGTCGGGGGTTCCAGCCAGCGAACAGGTCCAGCAGTGCCTCCTTGGTGCGATACGTATCCAGGGGCCGGTCCTTTTCGCGCAGCGAGATCCCGACCCGGAGGTTGCCGTCGCCGAGACGTTGCGCTGCCAGAATCTGGTTCACCCCGACGCACCACAGGTTCCCGGGGCCGACCAGTTCGGCGAGATCGGGGTGACGTCTGTCGACGTCGGCGACGTTCAGCTCCACGAGCGTTGCCACGTAGGACAGTTCGACGTCGGTCAGCAGTGGCCGGACGACCGATCGCGCGCCGTCCGCGCCGATGAGGATGTCGCAGCTGGCTCGGTGGCCGTCGTGGAATGTCAGTTCCCAGCCCTCGTCGGGTCGGGGGGTCGCCGCGACGAGCCGGTGGCGCCAGGCGACCGTGTCGCCGGGAAGGGAGTCGAGGAGGAGGTCACGCAGTGCGCTCCGGTCGATCTCGGGACGTCCGGAGAACGAGCCGGGTTGCGGTTCGTGGTGCACCAGGGTGCGTCCGGTCGGGTCGAGGATGCGGTGTTCCTCGCCGTCGGGCCGCGCCTCCGACCGGAACCGGCCGGCGAGACCCGCCTCGGCCAGGGCCAGTTGTCCGGACTCCGGGTGCAGATCGAGGGCGCCGCCCTGGGGCCGGGCGGATCGGCTTGCTTCCCGGTCGTACACCACGGCGTCGATGCCGTGTCGGTGCAGGATCCGAGCCAGCGTCAACCCGCCGAGTCCGCCACCGGCGATCGCAATTCGCGTTCTCACGGCGCTACCGTACACTGTATTGGTGAATACACCGTACGGTAACGAGCCGCTGCCCGTTTGGGAGCGGCCCGAACCTCAGCCTCGGGCGGTGCCGGTGCCGTTGAGCCGCGAGAAGATCGCCGCTACGGCGATCCGGCTTGCCGACACGCACGGCCTCGACGGGCTGTCACTGCGCAAGATCGCCAAAGAGCTCGGTGTCGGTCCGATGCGGCTCTACGACTACGTGATCAACAAGTCGGAACTGCTCGATCTCATGGTCGACGTCGTCTATTCCCGGATCGCCGAGGTGGGCGAGCGCTCCGGGTGGCGCGACACGGTTCTGGCGATCGCCCACGCGACCCGCGCTGCCGCCCTTGAGCATGAGTGGTTCTCCGACGTGCTCGGCGGACGGCCACACCTGGGGCCGCACGCGCTCGCCGTGGGCGAAGCCACCGCCGCGGCGCTCAATGCGGCCCCCGGCGTGGTTGACATCGACGATCTCCAGCGGGCCGTGGGCACCCTCAACGCCGTCATCATCGGATCGGTCCGCAGAGAGGTCACCGAACGACGCACCGCACGCTCCACCGGCACCGACGAAGCCGCCTTCCAGGCCAGCCTCGGCCCCTACCTGACGCGCATGTTGACAACCGGCAGGTACCCCACAGTGGCCCGGCTCGTCATCGACGGCGCCCACCTCGAGGCCGAGGAGACCTTTCACCACAACCTGACCACCATCCTGGACGGCATCACCCGCCGACGCTCGACGTGATCCGTGCGCTGCGGCCAGCGGCTCACCAGTCCAGACAGGAGCCCACGAGTGGACGTCAGCCTGGCGACGAGCGCCGGCAGGGCCGATCGGCCGAACGAGGACTTCGTCGGTGCTGTTCCCGACGCTGTCGTTCTGCTCGACGGCGCCGGCATTCCGGGCGCCGAATCGCTCTGCTCCCACGGCGTCGCCTGGTACACGCACCGCCTCGGCGGCGCGCTGCTCGGCCACCTGTCGCGCGGCGACCGGCCAGATCTCGCCGCGATCCTCGGCACCGCGATCGGCGAGATCGCCGCCGAGCACGGCGACACCTGCGACATCACAGACCCCGGCAGCCCGCAGGCCACCGTCGCGATGGTCCGCGCGCACCAGGACCGCTTGGACTGGCTCCTGCTCGCGGACTCCTTCCTCGTCATCGACCAGGCCGACGACGGCCCGCTTGTGATCACCGATGAGCGCGAGATGACCGCCCGGCGGGAATGCGCGGCGCCGCTGGCCGGCATTGCCCAGGAAACGCCGGAGTACGACCGGGTGCGAGCCTCCTGCGTCACCGCGCTGCGTGCCCGCCGAAACCAGCCGGGCGGCTACTGGATAGCCAAGGATGACCCGCGCGCGGCGCGGGAGGCGGTGACCGGCAGCCGGTCCCTCGCTGACCTGAACGGTGTCGCGTTGCTCAGCAACGGTGCCAGCCGCATCGTCAGCCCGTACGGTCGGACCGACTGGCCGGGCATGCTGGACCTGCTTCGGGCCAGCGGGCCGACCGGCGTCATCGCCCGCGTCCGGCAGGCCGAGGCGCAGACCACCGGTGGCGCGGAGGCGCACAGCCCGGACGACGCCACGGTGGCCCACTGCACGCACCTGCCGCGGTGAGCACCCGCCCGTGCCGCCAGAGCGTGCTCAGCTTCAGGCGTGAGACGGGGGAGCTGCGACAGGGGCTCGGTCGTCCGACCCCTCCGGCAGGGTGATCGGCGCCGCGATGATTCGGCTGGGCACCACCGGCGCGTCCCGGCCGGTGCCCCGCCGGCTGTCGCCGCCAGAGGATTCCTCGTGGTAATCCTGCTCCACGTTGACCGACCAGACGTCGTGCGTACTCCCGGTGGCGATGTTCTCGGCGGTGAGCATCGCGGTCAGCATCGAGTGGTCCTGGTTGTTGTAGCGGTGCATGCCGTTGCGACCCACCGGGTGCACGTTCGGCACCGCCTCGGTCAGCCAGGCCCGGATCACGTCCACGTTGTGCTGGTAGCGCTCGTCGTACACCGGGTAGGCCTTGGGCATGCGCACGACGTAGCCGGCCTCCACCACGCCCTGTCGAACCAACCCCAACCGCTCCAGCTCCGCGGTGGCGAGGGCCACCAGGTCGGCATCCGGGGTACGCCACATCTCGTCGTCCTCGAACACGAAGTACTCCAGGCCCAGGCAGGTGCGGCCGTCCTTGACGAGGTACGGCGACCAGGAGCCGAAGTTCTGGATCCGGCCCACCCGTACCCCCGGGTCGTGCACGTAGATCCAGTTGTCAGGGAACGAGAACTCCGCCGGCACGACCAGGGCGACCGTCAGGAAGTCGCGGTAGCGCAGGTCGGCCGCGCAGGCCAGCACCTCCGGCGGCGCGGGCGGGTGCAGCGCGGTCACCAGCTCCGAGATCGGCATGGAGGAGATCACGTGGTCGGCTGCTTCGGTACGCTGCCCGCCCGCGCCGTTGACCGTCACGCTGATCGCCCGCCGGCGGGCCGGGTCGCGGTGCACGGCGGTGACCCAACTGCCGGTGGACACCTGCCCGCCCCGCTCGCGGACCTGCTCGGCGCAGCGCTCCCACATCATCCCGGGCCCGTACTTCGGGTACTGGAACTCCTCGATCAGGCTGGTCACATCGGTGCGCCGACGCCGGGGCAACAGCGCGTTGCGGATCGCCGTGGCCAGCGACAGGTTCTTGATCCGCTGCGCCGCCCAGTCGGCCTGCAACCGGTCCGCCGGCATGCCCCAGACCTTCTCGGTGTACGTCTTGAAGAAGATCGAGTACAGCCGCCAGCCGAACCGGGCCGACACCCAGCCCTCGAAGTGTGACTGGTCCCGTGGCGGCCGCAGTCGCGCGCGGGCGTACGAGCCAAGGCAGCGGACGGCCTCCGGCAGACCCAGGTTGCGCAGCGCGTTGACGGCGCTGAGCGGGTAGTTGAACAGGGCGCCCCGGTAGAAGATGCGGCTCATCCGGGGCCGGGTCAGGAAGTCCTCGTCCGGCAGGATCTCGTGCCAGAACGCCTCCACCCGGGGCACCTTGGTGAAGAACCGGTGCCCGCCGATGTCGAACCGCCACCCGTCGCGCTCCACCGTCCGACTGATCCCGCCGACCACCTCGTCGGCCTCGAACACCTGCACCGACCGGCCGTGCCGGAGCAACTCGTACGCCGCGGTGAGCCCGGCCGGCCCCGCACCGATGACCACAGTGCCGTTCTGCTCGCTCATGCTGACGCGCTCCCTGCTCACCGCCATGGTTGAGGCGCGGCGTCCACCCGCTCTGGGCAGAATGTCACACTTGGTGGTAGTTGGTCCTCGCTTCGGCGGGGAGCGCTGCGGCGTACCACGAGAAGAGCGACTTCCCCGCGCGGCCGGCGGACCGGGGGAGCAGGGAAGTGGGGCGGATGGACCGGTGGCGCAGCGGCGCGGCGACGCTTGCCGCGCGGGCGGTCGCGGCCGGTCGCGGTGGAGCACGCCTGGCCCGCCGGGTGCCGGCGCCCTGGCCGTACGTCATCGGCCTGTTCCTCGGCGCGAAGCTGCTGCTCACCCTGGTCGGCCTCCTGGTCCTTCACGCCTGGGACGGCGTCCCCGGGGCCCCACCGCCGGACGAGGCGTTGATGTGGGCGCAGCAGCGGGAGATCTCCGGGCACCGGTGGATCTCCTTCTGGTTCGCCTGGGACTCGCTGCTCTACCTGCGGCTGAGCGAGCTGCCCCTGAGCGGGCCGTGGCGAGACTTCGGATTCCCGCTGCTGTACCCGTTCCTGGCCCGGCCCCTCGGGACGGTCCTCGGCGGCGACAACGCACTGGCCCTGTTGGTGATCAGCAACGTGGCGTTCCTGCTGGCGCTCTGGTACGGCTACCGGCTGGCGGAGCTGCTCCTCGGCGACGCGTACGCCGCCCGCCGGTTCACCCGGTACCTGCTGCTGCTGCCGACCGCGTTCCTGTTCCAGGCCGCGCTGACCGAGTCGCTCTTCGTCTGCCTCGCGCTGGCCACCTTCTACTACGCCGAGCGACACCGGTGGCTGCTGGTCGGCGTGATCGGCTACTTCCTGGCGATGAGTCGCTCCGTCGGCCTGCTCGTGGCGCTGCCGCTGGCCCTGGTGCTGCTGCGGCAGCACGACTGGCGGCTCCGGCCGCGCGCCCTGCTCGGCTACGTCCGGATCGGCTGGCCGTTGCTGCTGCTCCCCGCCGGGTGGTTCACCTTCATGGCGTACTGCCGGTGGCGGGGCGGGGACTGGTTCGCCTACCAGCACGCCCAGGAGACCGGTTGGGGCATCGAGGTGCAGAACCCCGTTCCGGTGCTGCTCGACGGGTTGACCGGGGAGCCGCGCGACGCCGCGCGGGCGTGGTTCGCGGTGGCTGTCCTCGCCGTGCTGGTCGCCGGTTTCCGCCGCCGGGAGCTGGCCTACCTGGTGTACGGCGCCCTCATGGTGCTGGTGCCGCTGTCGATGGGCCCACCGGTGTACAAGAGCCTCCTGCGCTATCTGCTAGCCGCCTTTCCGGTGGCGCTGGTGCTGGCCCGCTGGGCCCGCCACACCAGCGTCGACGTGTGGCTGACCGCAGCGCTCGCAGTGGTGCAGGGCGTGCTGTTCGTGCTCTGGCTCAGCTACTGGACCCACATGATCATCTGATTGACGCTGCCGTCAGCCGGGCAAGAGGTACACGATGACCGAGCCACGGGTGCGCCTCGACGACCTGGGCGCCTGGTTGATCAAGGGCAACGCGGACCTGGTCGACCTCAGCGCCCGGTTCGCCAGTGAGCCACTGGTGACGAGCTGGTGCGTACGTCCCGGCTACCGGGCGCGGTTGATGTGCGCCGGGCAGCCGGTGGTGTTCTGGGCCAGCGGCAGCCGGGGCCGACTGCCGTACGGGGTGTGGGGCGTCGGGCGGGTCACCGGGGCGGCCGAGCCAGGCGCACCGGGGCAACCGTGGTCGGTGCCGCTGGATCTGCCCATCCTCGCCGAACGGGACCGGGTGTCCCGGCTGCTGTTGCGCGCCGATGACCGGCTCGTCGCCCTGGAGGTGTTCCGTCAGCCGCAGGCCGCCAACCCCTCCTACCTGACCGTGGCCCAGTTCGCCGCGCTGCGGACCCACCTGCCGCAGTGAGCGCGGAGGGCGGCCGTGCCTCGACCGAGGGGCCTGTGCGAGCCTCCTACGGACGTGAGAAGCACATTGAGTGGAGGCCCGGTGTTCGCCCTGCCGTTGACCGAGGACGTCGAGCTGCGCCCGTTGAACCCGTGGCGGGCCGAGGAGTTCCTCGCCCACCTCGACCGGGCCCGCGAGCACATCCAGCCCTGGGTGTCGCCGTCCTTCGTCGCCACCGACCTGCCGTCGGCCCGTGCGGTGTTGCAGCGGTACGCCGACCTCTGGGCCGGCGACAGCGGTGGCATCTGGGGGCTGTGGTGGCGGGGCACGCTCGTCGGCGGGGTCATGTTCGTGTCGTTCGACGTGACCCGGGGCGTGTGCGAGGTCGGTTGCTGGGTGGAGCCGGCGGCGCAGGGCAGGGGCCTGGTCGCCCCGGCGGTGCGCCGGATCGTCGACTGGGCGGTGCGCGAGCGCGGCATCCAGCGGGTGGAGTGGCGTACCACCGCCGACAACACCCGCAGCAAGGCCCTCGCCGACCGGCTCGGCCTGCGCCTCGACGGCACGCTGCGCCAGGTCAGCCCGGGTCCGCACGGTCGGATCGACATCGAGGTCTGGTCGGTGCTGGCCGACGAGTGGTCCGCCCGCCACGCACCGTCCACTGACGACAGCGAATAGTTGTCATACCCGCGCGGCACCATGCATCCATGGCCGTCCCCGCGCTCACCCCTCATTCCGACCCGCCGCGTTCCGTGCCGCTGCGTGAGGCGCGCACCCGGTTCAGCCAGCTCGTCGCGCTGGCCGAGCTGACCGACGCGGTCACCGTCGTCACCCGCGACGGCGATCCCCGCCCGGTCGCCGCGATCGTCCCCGCCGCAGCCGCCCGCAGCGGCGCCCAGGCCCGCGCCGACGCCGACCGGCTCGCGACGGTCACCGCCGGCTGGGCCCGCCGCCTCGAGGAGCAGCACCGACGCAGCACGCAGCGGCACGCCGCCGAGCTTGGCGCGGTCCGTGCGGCGCTGGCCGAGGTGTGGGCCGAGCTGGACAACCGGGTCGTCCCGGGCAGCGACCCGACGCTGGCCCGGCTGCGCGCGGCACACGCCGACCTGCTCGCCGGCTGACTCGCGTCCGCACCGGCGCGGCGGCGTTGGCTGCGCCCGCGTGGCGTTGGCGGTGCCCGCGTGGCGTTGGCTGCACCAGCTGAGGCGGGTGCCGCGCCGGGTGTGCGGCCGTATCCTGCCGGCTGACGGGTCCGCGCTGGCGGGCAAGCCGGTCGGCGTCCGTGCGGGTCGGCGTCCGCCTGGGTCGGTGTTCGCGTGGGTCTGCGCTCCGCTGCGGGCCGGCGTTCGCGCGGGCCGGCGTTCGCGCGGGCCGGCGTCCGCGCGGGCCGTCGGTCGTCGGGTCAGCCGGTGGCCGGGTACGCGTGGGTCTCGGTCGCCTTGACCGCCACCCAGACCCGCTGGCCGGGGATCAGCCGCAACTGGGCGGCGGCGGCCGGCGTGACGTCGGCGGCCACCCCGATCGGGCCGTCCAGTTGCACCCGCACGTTGTCACCGTGACGCTGGACGCCGGCCACTGTGCCCGCCCAGGTGTTCCGTGGGCTGCCCGCCGGTTGGGCCGGGTGCAGAGCCACCGCGGCCGGGCGGAACGCCACGAACGCCTCACCGTCCAACCGGTCGGCGACAGTGAGGGTCAGCTCCGGCGACACCCGCACCCCGTGCCCGTCGGCGCGACCCCGGTACAGGTTCAGCCCGACCAGCCGGGCGACGTAGTCAGTGCGCGGGCGGGCGGTGACGCTCGGCCCGTCGCCCTCCTGCACCACCCGGCCACCCTCGACGATGACCAGTCGGTCGGCCAACGCCAGCGCGTCCAGCGGGTCGTGGGTGACCAGCACCGTCGCGCCCGCGTGCGCGGACAGGTGCCGGTGCAGCTCCGCGCGGGTGTCCAGCCGGGTGCGGGCGTCCAGCGCGGCGAGCGGCTCGTCCAACAGCAGCAGCGACGGTGCCACGGCGAGCGCGCGCGCCAGCGCCACCCGTTGCGCCTGACCGCCGGAGAGCTGCCGCGGCTTGCGCTGCGCCTGCGCGTCAAGCCCCACCCGGCCCAGCCACTCCTGGGCCGTGGCGCGGGCGGCCCGCCGCTGGACGCCGTGCCGGCGCGGCCCGAAGGCCACGTTGTCCACCGCGGTGAGGTGCGGGAAGAGCAGGTAGTCCTGGAAGACCACGCCGATCGACCGGCGTTCGGTGGGCACCCAGCCACCGGTCGCCGGGCGGTCCAGGTCGACGTCGTCGAGGGTGACGTGCCCATCGGTGAGGGGATGCAGCCCGGCCAGCGCCCGCAGTGCTGTGGTCTTGCCGGCGCCGTTCGGGCCGAGCAGCGCCACCACCTCGCCCGGCGCGACCCGCAGCGGCACGTCGAGCCGGAAGACGCCCCGGTCGACGACGAGGCGCGCGTCGAGAAGTCGGTCGCTCACGCGCTGGTCATCCAGCGGTCTCGCAGCGCCACCAGGATGCCCACCGACACGACGAGCAGCACCAGGCTGAGCACGATCGCGGACTCCAGATCCGTCTCCAACGCCAGGTAGGCGGCGAGCGGCATGGTCTGCGTCCGACCGGGGAAGTTGCCGGCGAAGGTGATGGTGGCACCGAACTCGCCGAGCGCCCGCGCCCAGCAGAGCACCGCCCCGGCGGCCAGACCGGGCGCCACCAGCGGCAGCGTGACGTGGGTGAAGGTGGTCCACCGGCTGGCGCCCAACGTCGCCGCGGCCTCCTCGAAGCGGTGGTCGGCGGCGCGTAGCGCACCCTCCACGGCGATCACCAGGAACGGCATGGCGACGAACGCCTCAGCCAGCACGACACCCGTGGTGGTGAAGGGCAGGGTGATGCCGAACGTGCTGTCGAGCCAGCCGCCGACCAGGCCACGCCGGCCGAAGACCAGCAACAGCGCCACCCCACCGACCACCGGCGGCAGCACCAGCGGCACGGTGACCAGCGCGCGTACCAGCCGACGGCCGGGAAACTCGACCCGGGCCAGCACCCAGGCGAGCGGCACCCCGAGCAGCAGACAGAACGCGGTGGCCAGGGTGGCGGTCTGCACCGACAGCCGCAGGGCGGTCAACGCGCCCGGCTCGGTGAGCCGCTCCGGCAGGGTCGTCCACGGTGCCCGGATCAGCAGCCCCGCCAACGGCAGGACAAGGAACACCAACCCCAGCCCGGCGGGGATCAGCAGCGCCGCCGGCACGCGACCCCGCCGTCGAGGCGTGGCCGGGCGATCGCGGGGTGCGTTGTGGTCGTGGACCTGCCTCACGGCGCCTGGAACCCCGCCTCGGCGAGGACAGCCTGCGCCGGCGCCGAGCGGACGTACGCGACGAAGGCCCGTGCCCCGTTGGGATTCGGTGCGTCCTTCAACGCGACGATCGGGTAGTCGTTGACCGCCCGCGCCGACTCGGGAAACTCCACACCCGTCACGTCGGCGCTCGCCGCCCGCGTGTCCGTGCGGTAGACCAGCGCCGCGTCGACCTCGCCGAGCTTCACCTTGGCGAGCGCACCCTTGACGTCTCGTTCCAGGGTGACCGGCGTCAGCGCGACGCCGGCCGCGTCCACTGCGGTGCGGGCCGCAGCGCCGCAGGGCACCTGACTGGCGCAGAGCGCCACCTTCACACCCGGGCTGGTCAGATCGGCCAGGCCGGCCACTGCCTTCGGGTTACCCAGGGGCACCGCGATCACCAGCTGGTTGCGGGCGAAGACGCTCGGCGTGCCGTCGGCGTCGCCGGCCTCGATGACAGGGGCCATGTTCGCCGGGGCGGCCGAGGCGAACACGTCCGCCGGCGCGCCCTGGGTGATCTGGTTGGCCAGGGCGGAACTGCCGGCGACGTTGAGGGTCACCCGGCTGCCCGGGTTGGCAGCCTCGAAGTCCTTCCCGATGCGGGTAAACGACTCGGTCAGCGAGGCGGCCGCGAACACGGTCACCGGGCCGGTCACCCGGCCGTCCCCACCGCTGCCGGTTGCCCGGCCGTCGCCCGAGCCGCAGCCGGTCACCGCCAGGCCGGTCGCCACCAGGACAGCCACCGCCGTACGCCTGCTCCGCGCGACCGTCCGCGCGTTCATTCGCGCAACCGCCTCCGCGTTCACCCGCGCGACCGTCTCCGCCTTCATCTGGCCGATCGTCTCCGCCTTCATCTGGCCGACCGTCCGCGCGCCGGGGCGGGCGCGGCCCGCTCCACCACGACCGTTGTCGACTTGATCACCGCAACGGCCACCGACCCGACCCGCAGGTCGAGTTCGTCGACGGCCTCCCGGCTCATCAGCGACACGACCCGGAACGGGCCCGCCTGGATGTCGACCTGAGCCATCACCGTGTCTTTACGGACGTCGACGACGATGCCGCGCAACCGGTTGCGGGCCGAGGAGAACTCGGCGCCCGCATCCGGGTCGGTGGCCTGAGCGCGAGCGAACGCCGCCAGGTCGACGCCGTCGACGACCCGGTGGCCGTGCTCGTCGCGCGCGGCCGTCAGGCGCCCGGCGTCCACCCAGCGGCGAATGGTGTCGGCGCTGACGCCGAGCAGGTCGGCCGCCTCCCCGATCCGGTAGGTCGTCACCCGCTCACCCTAATGCCCGCATCTGCTAGGGCAGAAGCCCGGAACAGGCAGCAATCGCGTGGATCAGGCGTGCCAAGGCACGCAGTTGCGTCCTCCTGAGCGCCTAAGGACGCCACGGGCTCCCCTCGGGCGAGCCCGCAAGATCGCGCTCGAACCACGAAGTAGTGGTGTCGGCGGTCGATGAGGCCACTACATCCTGGTTCGAGCACGATCTTGGCGCGGGGCGCGGGGCGCGGGGCGCGGGGCGCGGGGCGCGGGGCGCGGGGCGCGGGGCGCGGGGCGCGGGGCGCGGGGCGCGGGGCGCGGGGCGCGGGGCGCGGGGCGCGGGGCGCGGGGCGCGGGGCGCGGGGCGCGGGGCGCGGGGCGCGGGGCGCGAGGCGCGAGACGCGAGACGCGAGACGCAGGGTGGCCCAAACCTCGCTCCCGGGCGGTCGGGACCGGTGTCCGTCGTCAAGATCCGCGCAACATCAGGGATGTTGCTGCCTCTCCCGCATCGAAGGCAGCACCATCCGGGAAGTTGCTCAGATCTGGGGGTGTGTGGCGGGCGGGCTCGCGTGAGCCCGCCCGCCTCTACGGTCAGCAGTTGCGGAGTTCGGGGGACTGGTTGAGCAGTTGGCCACGGGTCGACACGAAGCGGCGGTAGCGCTCGCTGTCGACGGCCGACGGGCGGAACGCGGCGACGCGGTGGCAGTTCTGGAAGGCCAGGCGTACGCCGAAGTGCCGCTCCAGGCCACCGCGGATCGCGTCGCTCGCCAGCGCGCGGAGCAGTTGACCCCGGTCGGCGTCGGTGGGCGGCGGGACGACGTTGTCGGCCAGGTCGGCGTCGCCGGCCTGCAGTTCGGCGACCACCCGGCTGACGGTGGCCCAGGCGTACGGCAGCGAGTCGCGGACGCAGGCGATGAACGCCTCGTCGTCGATGGGGCCGCGTTCGGCGGCGTCGAGCAGGGCGGGCGGGACGGTGAGTGACATGGTTCTCCTCCGCTTCAGCTAATGATTACCGTTTTCAACAACGGCGTCGACTGAGCAGACCACGTCTCTCGGACGACGTCAACGATGTCCCGGCGCGCCACGCCGCGACCGCACGCAGGCACATGCGAACGCGCCTGCGAAGCGCCTGCGCGAAGGCGCCCGCGGGAGCGCGCACGCGAAGGCGCCCGCGAGAGCATGCGTGCGGAGGCGACCGCTCGCAGCGCGTGCGACGGCGCTCGCGACGAGAGCCCGCGAAGGGCCTTGCGAACGCGCCCCACGCTGAGAGCGCGCGGAGGACCCGTTGCGGCGTCAGGGCCGGCGGGGGTGGCCCTTGAGGTGCCGGCCCAGCTCGCGGGCGATCTCCCGGTTGGCGTCGCGCTCGGCCAGTGTCTGCCGCTTGTCGTAGGAGCGCTTGCCCTTGGCGAGGGCCAATTCGACCTTGGCGTAGCCGTTCTCGAAGTACATCGACAGAGGAACGAGGGTCACCCCGCCCTCGCGGACCTTGTCCAGGATCCGGTCGATCTCGGCGCGGTGCAGCAGCAGCTTGCGGTTGCGGCGCGGGGCGTGGTTGGTCCACGTGCCGTAGGTGTACTCGGCGATGTGCAGGCCGTACAACACGATCTCGCCGTCGCGCTCGTGCGCGAACGCGTCGACCAGCGAGGCCCGCCCCTCGCGCAGCGACTTCACCTCGGTGCCGACCAGCACGATGCCCGCCTCGTACGTGCGCAGCACTGTGTACTCGTGCCGGGCCTTCTTGTTCGAGGCGATCAACCGGCGGGCGGGTGGCGTGGACGGGGTCACCAGGCGACGATATCCGGCCGCCGGAGCAGTCGTGCCGGCCGGCTCAGTCGCGTGCCGGGCGTGCGGGGAGCAGTCGTGCGCTGAGGTCGCGTACCGCCTCCCCGAACGCATCCTGCGACTCGCACGGCCAGTGCCCGAGGATCGGTGGTGGAACGCTGTCGCTGGGCGCCGGCACCACGTCCTGCGGGTCGGTCAACCTCCGGTCCACGGTCGCCGGCGGACCGGTCAGCGTCTCGGCCTCCCCCGGGCGGTGGGACGCGAAGATCCAGCCGCCGATCGGGTCGGTGTCGCGCCACAGGTTGATCCAGCGCCAGCCGATCCGTTCGCCGATCTCCCGCAGCGCCGGCTCGTCGGCGTAGGCGGGGAACAGCCGGGAGTACAGCCGGCCCAGCGGTGACCCATACGTCAGCAGGGCCACCCGCTCGGTGATCCGGGTGGGCAGTTGCAGGACCGTGGCGGCGAGCAGCACCGAGCCGTGGCTGTGCCCGGCCAGCAGCACACCCTGCCCCTGTTCCACCAGGTAGGTGATCCGCTTGGCCAGCTCCGGCACGGCCCGCTCGGCGTAGCAGGGCGGCGCGAACGGGTGCGCCGCCCGGGGCCAGAAGGTGCCCAGATCCCAGAGCACACCCACGTACCGGCGGAACTGCGCCGTCCGGTACGCGAAGATGCCGCCCACCACCAGGCCGAGCAGGATCGCGGCGATCACGTAGCTACCCGAACCGATCAGGAAGTTGACCATCCCTTCCGGCACGCCGATGTAGCGCTGCGCCACGTCGCCGGGTGGGAGCTGGAGCAGGCCGAGCACGCTGGTGGCCAGGCCGAGCGCCGCCAGGCCGGCGTACACCACGGAGAGCGGTTCCAACCGTTCGGTGAAGCGGGCCCGGGCCACGGCCTGCTCGACCCGCCGCAGCCGGGCCGCCGCGCGTGGCGGCGCCTCCGGGAAGTCGGCGGCCACGATCGCCCGCGCGGCCCGTCGCCGCCCGCGCCGGGTCAGCCTGGTGACCAGGCCGGCCACCAGCAGTGCGGTCACCACGGCCAGGAAAAACCCGAAGATCGCCCATTTGTACGCCAGGGGAGGGCTCGTCTCCAGGCCGTCCGCTGTCGTCCCCTCGCGATCGAGCAGGTCCGCCACCCGGTAGACCAGCTCGGCCGAGAACGCCACGGCGAGCCCGGCCGAGATCGTCATGAAGACCGGTGCTCCCAAGGCGCGGATGGGTGACCGGCTCTGCCCGCCGCCCCGCCGCCAGATCACCAGCGCGGCGAGCGCTACCACCAGCACCGTCTGGCTGACGAACAGCCAGGCCACGATCGCGCCGTAACCGGGTAGCGCACCACCTTGTGGCCAGGGTGCCGGGCTGATGACGACGTGCACGATCACCAGCATCGTCAGGCCGCAGGCGATGGTGCGTAGCCCGCGGAAGGCCCCGTCCACCCGGGGCGACGGGTCGGTGCGGTCGATGCTCGGCACCACGGTGACCAGGACCAGGCAGGCCAGCAGCACCGCCGCGGTGGCCGTCAGCAGGGTCACCATCACCCACGAGCGGTGCTGGCTGGCTCGCGCGGCCAGCAGGCTGGCGCTCAGCGTGGCGAACGCCACCGCGACGTGGACCGAGCGCAGTCGACCCACCAGCGGCTCGCCGTCCCACTGGCCGACGGCGCTCAACTGGTGTTTCGACGTCGGGGTCGACGGCGTCCGGAACGCGTCGAACGAATGGCCCGGGCGAGCGCCCAGCCACCAGACGAGCCCGATGGCGGCGACCGGCACGAGCGCCAGCACACCCAGGCGCAGCCCGGCCGGGCGCCCGCCGAGCCAGGACAGCCAGTTCCGGCCGGCCAGGCACGATGGGGTGTCCATGCAGCGCCAGGCGATCAGGTCCAGCGCCACCCCGACGATGGAGAGCACGTAGAGCATGGTGAGGGTCAGGGCGAGCACCCGGCACAGCGCCATGAAGCCACGCTGCGAGACGGTGTTCGCCGGGCGCATCCAGAGCGCCACGTTGCAGAGCATGAACGGCAGCAGGAAGACCAGCGACAGCGTCCGCACGGCCGTGCCGGACGGCAGGTCACTCCAGCGGTACGCCTCCAGCGTCACCCCGTCCGTCCCGGTGGAGTCCGGATAGCCGGGGCGCGGTCGGTAGAAACCTCCGCTGCGGTCCCCGGCTACCTGGTGCACGTACGGCCGGTCCAACACCTGGTCCGCTCCCGCGCCGGAGACACCGTGCACGCGCAGCTCCACGATCCCGCGTGACGTCGTCGGTCCGGTCGGTGTCGCGTCCGCCATGGGCCCCCCGAGGTGTGCGCGGCAGCCGGGCGGGCGTCGATGGCCGGCCACCCACACGGCTCCCCGGCTTACCCGCCTGCGGGGCGGTCAACCGTGCGCTGGGCCTCGGCGATGGTGCGGTCGACCCTCGGCAGGTGATTTCATGGCGCCATGGCGAACCCGGTGATCCTGACCGTCGACGACGACCCCGTGGTGTCCCGGGCGGTGGCCCGGGACATCCGGCGCCGCTACGGCGACCGCTACCGGGTGTTGCGGGCGTCCTCCGGGCCGGAGGCGCTGGACGCCCTACGCGAGGTCAAACTGCGCGGCGAACAGGTGGCGCTGTTGCTGGCCGACCACCGGATGCCGGAGATGACTGGCGTCGAGTTCCTGGAAGCGGCAATGGACATCTTCCCGGCGGCCCGCCGGGTGTTGCTCACCGCCTACGCGGACACCGACGCCGCGATCGAGGCCATCAACGTGGTCGACCTGGACCACTACCTGCTCAAGCCCTGGCACCCGCCGGAGGAGAAGCTGTACCCGGTGGTCGACGGGCTGCTGGAGGCGTGGGCGGTCACCCCGGACGCGGCCAGCGCGGAGATCCGGGTCGTCGGGCACCGCTGGTCGGCGCCGTCGTTCAAGGTCCGCGACTTCCTGGCCCGCAACCTGGTGCCGTACCGGTGGCTGTTGTCCGACGATCCGGAGGGCGTCCGGTTGCTCGACGCGGCCGGGGCCACCGAGGCGGACGTCCCGCTGGTGGTGACGGCGGAGGGCAAGGCACTGGTCGCCCCGAGCGAGGCCGAGTTGGCCGCGTTGGCCGGGTTGACGGTGGTGCCGGCGTGTGACTTCTACGACCTGGTGGTGATCGGCGGCGGCCCTGCCGGTCTCGGTTCGGCCGTGTACGGCGCGTCGGAGGGACTGCGCACGGTGCTCGTGGAGCGACGGGCGACCGGCGGTCAGGCCGGGCAGAGCAGCCGCATCGAGAACTACCTGGGCTTCCCGGACGGTGTCTCCGGCGCGCAGTTGACCGATCGGGCTCGGCGGCAGGCGGTCAAGTTCGGCGCTGAGCTGCTCAGCGCCCGGGAGGTGGTCGGTCTCAGCGAGGCCGGTGGTGCCCGACTGCTGCGCTTCGGTGACGGCACGGAGATCGCCGCGCACACGGTGGTGCTGGCCACCGGCGTGTCGTACCGGGTGCTCGACGCTCCGGGGCTGGCCGACTTCACCGGGCGGGGGGTGTTCTACGGCGCCGCCGCCACCGAGGCGCCGAGCTGCGTCGAGCAGGACGTCTACATCGTTGGCGGGGCCAACTCCGCCGGCCAGGCGGCGGTCCATTTCTCCCGGTACGCGTCGAGGGTGCACCTGCTCATCCGTGGTGCGGACCTGACCGCATCGATGTCGCGTTACCTGATCGACCAGTTGGAACGGATCGACCGGATCACCGTGCACCCGCACACCGCTGTTGTCGGTGGGGCGGGGGAGGACCACCTGGAACGGCTCACCCTGTGCGACACCCGTACCGGGGAGGCCCGCTCGGTCGACGCCTCCTGGCTGTTCATCTTCATCGGCGCGGAGCCCCGCACCGACTGGCTGGACGGGGTGCTGGTCCGCGACGACCGTGGTTTCATCGTGACCGGTCCGGATCTGCTCGCCGGAGGGCGGCGGCCGGCCGGCTGGTCGCTGTCGCGCGACCCGTACCACCTGGAGACCAGCGTGCCGGGCGTGTTCGCCGCCGGGGACGTGCGGGCCGAGTCGGTCAAGCGGGTCGCCTCGGCCGTCGGCGAGGGTGCGATGGCGGTGTCTCTGGTGCACCGCTACCTGGAGGCCCAATGAGCCGGTTCCGCGAGCGAAGGAGTCCCTGTGAGCGCGAGGAGTGAGCCGGGTTTGCGAGCCCCGCAGTCGCGAGCGAAGGAGTCCCTGTGACCACCGAGTCTGACCGGCTGACACCGGCGCAGTTGCGCACTCTGTTCCTGTTCGAGGCGCTCGACGACGGGCAGCTCGACTGGCTGGCCGAGCACGGCCGGGTCGAGCAGCGCGCCGGCGGCACCCTCGTGTACGGCGAGGGTGAGCCCGCGACCTGCTTCTTCGTGCTGGTGCGCGGGGCGGTGGCGTTGAGTCGCCTGGTGCGCGGCGACGACGTCGAGGTCAGCCGGACCGACCAGCGCGGCGTGTACGGCGGGGCCACTCAGGCGTACCTGGGCGACCAGGTCGAGCAGATCTACCGCAACAGCCTGCGGGCGGTGACCGACGCGGAGTTCTTCGTGCTGCCGGCGGAGGATTTCGCGTACGCCCTGCGGTCCTGGTTCCCGATGCCCATGCACCTGTTGGAGGGGCTGTTCTTCGGGATGCGGGACAGCCAGGCCATCGTCGGTGAGCGGGAGCGGTTGCTGGCCCTCGGTTCGCTTTCGGCGGGGTTGACCCACGAGCTGAACAATCCGGCCGCGGCGGCGGTGCGGGCCACGTCGGTTCTGCGGGACCGGGTCGCCGGGATGCGGCACAAACTCGCCATGATCGCCGACGGGCGGCTCGACGGGAGCGCCCTGCACGGCCTGGTCGCGTTGCAGGAGGAGGCGGTCGCCCGGGTGGCCACCGCGCCGAAGTTGACCCCGATGGCCACCGCCGACGCCGAGGACACCCTCACCGACTGGTTGGAGGACCATGGCGTCGGCGGGGCCTGGGACCTGGCGCCGATCCTGGTCGGCGGTGGGCTCGACGCGGCCTGGCTGGCGCAGGTCAAGGCAGCGGTCGGCGCCGCGGACCTGGAGGCGGCGGTGCGTTGGCTCACCTACACCGTCGACACCGAGCTGCTGATGCGCGAGATCGGCGACGCGGTCACCCGGATCTCCGGGCTCGTGGGCGCCGCCAAGCAGTACTCGCAGCTGGACCGCGCGCCGCACCGGGTGGTGGACGTGCACGACCTGCTCGACGCCACGCTGGTGATGTTCAAGGGCAAGATCCCCGCCGAGGTCAAGCTGGTCCGCGAGTACGACAGGGACCTCCCACCCGTCCCGGCGTACGCGGCCGAGCTGAACCAGGTATGGACCAACCTGATCGACAACGCGTTGGGCGCGATGGGGGAGAAGGGTGTGCTGACCGTCCGCACCGGACGGGTCGGCGACCAACTGACTGTGGAGATCACCGACACCGGGCCGGGCATCCCGCCGGAGGTGCGTCCGCGCATCTTCGAGCCGTTCTTCACCACCAAGCCGGTCGGCGCGGGCACCGGTCTGGGGCTGGACATCTCGTACCGGATCGTGGTGCACAAACACCACGGCGACATCCGGGTGGAGACCGAGCCGGGCCGCACCACCTTCCGGGTCCTGCTGCCGATCACCGAGGGGCCACCGGACGGGCCACGCGACGCGCCGACTACCTAGAGACATTGGATGGTCGCGGGCAGTAGTCTCGGGCGGCGTTCGTGATCCCCGTCTTGAGGAGGGTCCGTGGAGTCGATGGCCCGCCAGCGCACCGCTGCCGAGGACGACGACCGACCGATCGACCCGGCCGGTGGCAGCTCAGTGCTGCCGGAGCTGGAGGACGCCGCCTGGATGCACCACGCGAGCACCTTCGCGCACACCAGCTTCTGGGCGGTGGCCCGGCGGCTGCCCCGACTGGTTCGCGAGGCGGTGGCGCTGGCCTGGTCCACCAACCGTATGGACACTCTCGCCTCCATCGGCCTGAACGTCGCCGCCGGGGTGATGACCACCTTCGGCCTGCTCGCCACGACCTCCGTGCTGCGGGAGCTGTTCGCCGCCGGGCCCACCCCGGACCGGGTGCGTTCAGCCCTGCCGGCGCTGATCGTGGCCGCAGCGGCCGTCTCGGCGCGCGGCGGCCTCACCATCGCGGCCGGTTGGGCCCAGGCCCGGCTGACCCCGCAGATCAACTACCAGGTGGAGCTGCGGCTGTTCGAGGCCACCACAGCAGTCGACCTGGCAGCGTTCGACGACGCCGGGTTCGCCGAGGAGATGGACCGGGTGCGCGATCGAGGGATGGGGGAGGCGGCGTGGATCGTCGACCACACCGTCAACCTGGTCACCGGCGTGGTCGGCATGCTCGCCACCGCCGTGGCGGTGACCGTCATCCAGCCGCTGCTGCTGCCCTGCCTGCTACTCGCCGCGGTGCCCCAGGGGATTACGGCGGTGCGGATGGCTCGCCGGGAGTATCTGGCGATGCTGGCTCGGATCACCCGCCGACGGCGGATGTGGATGCTCGCCCACCTGATGGCCAACCGGCACACCGCCGCCGAGGTGCGTGCCTACCAGATGCGCGACTTTCTGCTCGCCGAGTACCGCGGCGTGATGGCCGTCGAGACCCGCGCCCAGCTGCGGCTGGTGCGGGCACAGACCGGCACGCGGGTGGTCGGCGCGACGGTGGCGGGGCTGGCCACCTTCGGCGTGTACGCGGTCCTCGGCGGCCTCCTGCTGGGCGGAATGGTCGCCCTCGCCGCCGCGGCGACCGCCCTGCTCGCCCTGCAGTCCGCGCGGACCAGCCTGGGCGTCGCGGTCGTCGCCACGAACTCACTGTACGAGGACGCCCTCTACTACCAGGACTACCGCGATTTCCTGGCCCGCGCCCATGCCCGGGTGCCGGTCGGCGGCGACCGGGTAGCCGACGCCGTCGACGTGATCGAGGTGGACGAGGTGAGCCTGAGCTACCCGGACACCGACACCCCGGCGGTGGACCGGGTCAGCCTGACCATCCGGCGCGGAGAGGTGATCGCGCTCGTCGGTGAGAACGGCTCCGGAAAGACCACCCTGGCCAAGCTGATCGCCGGGCTGTACCGGCCCACCGGTGGGGTGATCCGGTGGGACGGCGTTGACGCCGCCGAGCTGGACCCGCGTGCTCTCGGCGCCCAGGTGGCGGTGATGACCCAGGAGTACTGGAAGTTCCCCTTCACCGCTGGTCAGAACATCCGCGTCGGACGGCATGACCGCCCACCGGGGCGCTCCGGCCCCACCGTTCAGGAAGCGGCCGACGCGGCCGCCGCGCACGACATGATCATTGGCTTGCCGCACAGCTACGACACCCTGCTCGACCGCGAGTTCAAGGACGGCCATGAGCTGTCCGGCGGGCAGTGGCAGCGGTTGGTCGCCGCCCGGGGGCTCTACCGCGACGCGGCCCTGCTGATCTGTGACGAACCCTCGGCGGCACTGGACGCCCGCGCCGAACACGCCCTGTTCCAACACCTGCGCCGCCACCCCGACCGGGCGGTCGTCCTGATCACCCACCGGTTGGCCAACGTCCGGCACGCGGACCGGATCTTCGTGCTCGAGCGGGGCCGCCTCGTCCAGCAGGGCAGTCACGACGAGCTGATGGCGGCCGGCGGCCTCTACCGGGAGCTGTTCGAACTCCAGGCCAGCGGCTACCTGACCGGCACCGACGAGGTCCACCCTCGATAACAGCCAGACACCCCGTCCCGTTTCGTCCCGCAAGATCGTGCTCGATCCAGGAAGTAGTGGCCTCGGCGATCGTTCATGCCACTACAACAGGGACCGTGCACGATCTTCCGCCGCTGGGCCGCCGGCGAATCGGGCGGTTGGCGGGGTCAGACGGTGGGGTCAGGCGTGGTGGGCGGGGGTGAGGAAGTCGGCGAGTACCCGGGTGTGGGTGGAGAAGGCCAGCTCGACCGGGTCGGTGAGCACCAGCCACTCGGTCGCCTCCTCGGTCGGCGCCGACGGTGGCAGGTCCTCGGCCGCCCGCTCGGGCAGCACTCCGAAGACCATCATCGTGCCGCCCGCCGGCGCCCCGTGCACAGCGAACAGGCGGGCGTCCTCGGCCGCCGCGATGAGGCCGGTCTCCTCCCGCAGCTCCCGCACGAGTGCGTCGGACCACTCCTCGCCGTACTCGATGAAGCCGCCGGGCAGCGCGAGCAGGCCGCGGGCCGGCTCGATGTCCCGGCGGACTACCACCACTCCCAGGCCCTCGGCGGTGCGGACCGGCAGCACCGCGACCGCCACCGGCAGCGGGTTGCGCCAGACGGTCTCGCCGCAGACCGCGCAGACTCGCGGCCATCCGGCGGCCGGCGGGTAGGCGGCGCCGCAGTAGGAGCAGTGCGAGTACGGCGTGCCGGTCATGCCGCAGCACGTTACTCCGATCCCCGCCCAGCCCGTCGCGCCGCCGCCTCGCGCCCCGCCCAGCCCGTCATGCCGCCGCCCGCCGCCGCCTCGCCTGCCGAGCCGCCGCCTCGTCTCGCGCTCAGGCTGCCGGGTCGCCCGTGTAGAAGGCGGTGGTGCGTTCGGCGGCGGCCTTCGCCTCGTCGGCGTCGGTGCCGGCGGCGATGCTCGCTTCGCACCACAGCTGGCTGCTCAGCTCCATGGCCCGTCGTCCCTCGGCGGACGCGGTCCACTCGGCGCCCTGTTCCGGGGTGATCCCGCTGCCGTCGGCGGCCAGGTGCGAGGCGAGGCCGAGCAGTCCGAGGTCCCAGCCGACACCGACCGCGCCCGGCCCGAACTGGGCCCACCGGTCCTGGTCGACGTGCGCGATGTGGTCCAGGTCGAGGCGGGCCCGCTCGTCACCGACCGGGCTGACGCGCACCTCGATCCAGCTCACCTCGCCGCCCATTTCCCAGGTGGCGGTGAAGCGGTGCGGCGGCTCGCAGCTCTCGACGGTGCCGTGGGCGTTGCCCTGGAGCTGGTACGTGCCGCCCAGCCGCAGGTCGCCGGAGATCGGCAGGAACCAGCGCGGGATGCGCTCGGCGCTGGTGCAGGCGTCCCACAGATCCTCGGCCGTCGCCTGGTAGGTCTGGCTGATCGTGGTGACCCGCGCCTCACCGGCTTCAAGGTTGCGGCTGCCGACCTTCCGCTGGACGGCGTTGATCTGCTCGGTGGCGTCGAACATCAGGTGTTCCTCTCATCGGGTGGATCGGCGGGCCCGCGCAGCCGACGCTCACGTCGGCCCCGGGCCAGCTCGGTGGCGAGTGCCGCCAGGGGTGGGGTCCAGAACCGGCGGAAGTGATCCAGCCAGCCGTCGACCTCGCGCAGTGGGCGTGGGTCGACCGCGTAGAGCCGCCGGGCGCCCTCCGGCCGCACTGTGGCGAAGCCGTTGTCGCGCAGCACTTTCAGGTGTTGGGACACGGCGGGCTGGGAGATGCCGAACTCCTCGCGGATGACCGCGCTGACCGCGCCGGCGGTCTGCTCGCCACCGGCGAGCAGTTCGAGGATGCGGCGCCGGACCGGATCGCCCAGCACGTCGAAGGCGTGCACGACGACAGTTGTATCACTGACGGCTTATTTAAGCCAAGTCTGATATTCCGATGAGCTTGTCCAGCCGGATCGGCAGCTCCCGGATCCGTACGCCGGTCGCGTGGTGCACAGCGTTGGCGACCGCCGCCGCGGCGCCGACGATGCCGATCTCGCCGACGCCCTTCACCCCGGCCGGGTTCAGCTCGTCGTCGCGCTCGTCCAGCCAGTACGCCTCGATGGACTCCACGTCCGCGCAGCCGGTGATGTGGTACGTGGCCAGGTCGTGGTTGACCCAGTCGCCGTACCGCTCGTCGAGCAGGCCCTCCTCGTGCAGCGCCATCGACAGCCCCATCGTCATGCCGCCGATGAGCTGACTGCGCGCCGTCGTCGGGTTCACCACCCGCCCCGCCGCGAACACCCCGAGCATCCGGTTCAGCCGTACCTCGCCGGTGTCCGCGTCGACCCGCACCTCGACGAACTGCGCCCCGTACGCGTACCGGGGCAGCGTGGGTTGCCCGCCCACCTCCTCGGTGGTGTCCGCCTCGGCGGTCACCTCGCCGGTCGGTGGCCCGCCGTCGCGCAGCTTCTCGCGCAGCGCCTGCGCGGCGCGTATCACCGCCCAGCTCCAGCTGGCGGTCCCCATCGAGCCGCCGGCCAGCGGCGCCGTCGGCAGCGCGCTGTCCCCGATGCGGATCTCCACCCGCTCCGGCGGCACTCCGAGCGCGTCGGCGGCCACCTGCCAGATCGCCGTCCGGGCGCCGGTGCCGATGTCGGTGGCGTTGATCTGGACCAGGAAGCTCCCGTCGGGCCGGGCGGTGGCCGTCGCCGTTGACGGCCG
This sequence comes from Micromonospora sp. NBC_00821, assembly GCF_036347035.1. Classification (NCBI taxonomy): domain Bacteria; kingdom Bacillati; phylum Actinomycetota; class Actinomycetes; order Micromonosporales; family Micromonosporaceae; genus Micromonospora; species Micromonospora sp. NBC_00821. The sequence goes on along the minus strand of NZ_CP108880.1, from coordinate 4,024,030 downwards.
GGCTCGGGCCGGGTAGCTCGACCCGGCCACCCCGGTCCCGATCAGCCAGCGTCCGTCGCGTCGGGACCGGGGCGACGGGTCACGGCCGGACCAGCCGAACCGCTGTGCGCCCTCGCGCAGGCAGGCCACCAGGTTGCGGCTGGTGAACGGGCGTCCCTGGTCGGGGTCGACAGCGGTGTCGTTACGGATGCGCAGCTCCACCGGGTCCATGCCGACGGCGATGGCCAGCTCGTCCACCGCGGACTCCAGGGCGTATGCGCCGGGGCACTCACCGGGGGCGCGCATCCAGAATGGCGTGGGCACGTCGAGGCGGACCAGCCGGTGCGTGGTGCGGCGGTGCGGTGCGGCGTACATGCTGCGGGTGTAGACGGCGGTCTGCTCGGCGAACTCCCGGATGGTCGAGGTCTGGCTGATCGCGTCGTGGCAGATGGCGGTGAGCCGGCCGTCGGTGTCGGCGGCGAGGCGGACCCGCTGGATGGTGGGGGTGCGGTAGCCGACCGGCCCGAACAGTTGCTGGCGGGTCAGCGCCAACTTGACCGGGCGGTCCACGTGCCGGGCGGCGAGGGCGGCCAGCACCACCGACGCCTTGGCGTACCCCTTGCTGCCGAAGCCCCCGCCGACGTGCTCGGCGACGACGCGGATCGACTCCGGCGGCAACTCGAACAGCTCGGCGAGGGTGGCGCGCACCGGTGTCGCGCCCTGGGTGGAGTCGTGCACCAGGAGCCGCCCGTCGCGCCACTGCGCGGTGGTGGCGTGCGGTTCCATCGGGTTGTTGTGGTACGCCGGCGTCCGGTAGGTGACGTCCACCCGCACCGGGGCGGCCGCGTACCCGGCGTCGAAGTCGCCCTCGGCGGTGTCCGTCGGATAGCTGGGGTTGACCTGGTCCGGCTTGTACAGGCCGGGATGGTCGTCGGTGAGCACTGTGCTGTGCGGGCCGGTGTCGTAGTCGATCCGGACCAGTCGGGCGCCCTCGCGGGCCGCCTCCAGGCTGGTGGCCACCACCACGGCGACGTACTGCCCCCGGTAGTGCACAGTCGGCTCCTGCAACAGCCGCAGCTCCGGCTGCGGGCCGGGCGCCATCCGAGGCGCGTTGCCGTGGTGCACCACGGCCAGCACGCCGGGCGAGGCCAACGCCTCGGTCGTGTCGATCCGGGTGATCCGCCCCCGTACCACCGCCGACGGCACCGCCCAGCCGTAGGTGACCCCGTCGATCGGGTACTCCACCGCGTACCGGGCCGTGCCGGTGACCTTCGCCGGGCCTTCGAGGCGGGGGTACGCCCGTCCGACCGCCCCGGTGCTCACGACGACGCCAGTTCGGTGAGCGCCCGCACGGTGATGGCCCGGGTCAGGGGCAGCTTGAAGCCGTTGTGCCGTAAGGGGCGCGCCTCGGCCAGCTCCGCGTCGGCGGCCCGGGCCGCCAGCTCCGGGCTGAACGGACGACCGCGCAGCTCCTCCTCGGCCCGGTACGCCCGCCACGGCCGGTGCGCCACCGCGCCGTACGCCAGACGCACGTCGCGGACCACGTCCCCGTCGAGGTCCAGCACTGCGGCCACCGAGCCGGCGGCGAAGGCGAACGAGGCCCGGTCGCGCACCTTGAGGTACGTCGAGCGGCGCGCGGCCGGTAGGGGCGGCAGCCGCACGGCCGTGATCAGCGCGCCCCGGGCCAGTGTGGTCTCCCGTTCCGGATGGGTGCCGGGGGAGCGGTAGAAGTCGGCGATCCGGACGTCACGGGGGCCGTCGGCGTCGTGCACCTCCACCACCGTGTCGAGCGCGGCCAGCGCGACGGCCAGGTCGGACGGGTGGGTGGCCACACACTGCTCGGACCAGTCCAGCACCGCCAGGTCGCGGTTCTGGCCGTGCAGAGCGGCGCAACCGCTGCCCGGCTCCCGTTTGTTGCACGCCTTGCCGGTGTCCTGGAAGTAGACGCAGCGGGTGCGCTGCAACAGGTTGCCGCCGGTGGTGGCCATGTTGCGCAGCTGCCCGGAGGCGGCGGCGAGCAGGGCGCGGGCCAGCACCGGATAGTCGCGGCGTACCACCGGGTGGGCGGCGAGGTCGCTGTTGCGGACCGTCGCGCCGATCCGCAGCCCACCGTCGGGCAGCGCCTCGACGGTGTCGAGCGGAAGCCGGGTCACGTCGACCAGCACGTCGGGGCGTTGCACCCCGAGCTTCATGAGGTCCACCAGGTTGGTTCCGCCGCCCAGGTAGGCGGCCTGCGGTTCGGCCGCCAGCACGGCGACCGCCTCGGCCACGTCGGCGGGCCGGTGGTAGCGGAACGCCCTCACGAGGACGCCGCCGTCTCGCGCACGGCCGCGACGATGTGCGGGTACGCGGCGCAGCGGCACAGGTTGCCGGCCATCCGCTCGCGGATCTCCGCGTCGGTCAGCTCGGCGGCCGTGTTCAGGTCGTCGGTGACGGCGCTGGGCCAACCTCGGGAGACCTCGTCGAGCATGCCTCGGGCGGAGCAGAGCTGCCCGGGGGTGCAGTAGCCGCACTGGAACGCGTCGTGCGCGATGAAAGCGGCCTGCAACGGGGACAGCTCGTCCGGCCCGGCCAGCCCTTCGACGGTCAGCACCGACCGGCCGTCCACGGTGACCGCGAAGACCAGGCAGCTCTTCACCCGCCGGCCGTCGAGGAGCACCGTGCAGGAGCCGCACTGGCCGTGGTCGCAGCCCTTCTTCGCCCCGGTCAGGTCGAGGTGCTCGCGCAGCGCGTCGAGCAGGGTGGTGCGGTTGTCCAGGGTCACCTCGCGGGCCGCGCCGTTGACCTCGACCGTCACCCGGGACGAGTGGCGCTCGTCGATCGTCGTCGCGTTCTCTCCTCCGCCCTGCACCGGCCCAGACTAGCTTTGTCAGTATATTCCAGGGCGAATAACGCAAAGCCCTTCGTACGGGGGTGATGCCGGTGACGGCCGGGCTGCTGCTGGCGGCCGGCGCCGGGCGGCGGTACGGTCGCCCGAAGGCGCTGGTCGAGCTGGACGGCGTGCCGCTGGTGCGGCGCGGAATCACGCTGCTCAGCGACGGCGGTTGCAGGCCCGTGCACGTGGTGCTCGGCGCGGGCGCCGACCAGATGCCCGATCTGCCCGGCGCGGTACTGGTCCGGCACGATCGCTGGTTCGACGGACTGGGCTCGTCGCTGCTGAAGGGCCTGGCCTCGCTGCCAGCCGCCGCGCCGGCCGCCGTCGTGGTCCTCGTCGACCAGCCGCTGCTCAGCCCGATCGCGGTGCGCCGGGTGCGCGCGGCGTACGCCGACGGTGCGGTCATAGCGGTCGCCACCTACGCCGGCCGGCGCGGACACCCGATCCTGCTGACTCGACGAACCTGGCCGCTGCTGAACGGGTACGCCGTCGGCGACCGGGGCGCTCGCGACCTGCTGCGCGACCGACCGGACCTGGTGGTCGAGGTGCCCTGTGACGATGTCGGGTCCCCGGTCGACGTGGACACCCCGGCCGACCTGCCCCGGATCTGAGCGCAGCCGAGCGGCCGCCCGGGGGCGACACCCCGGGCGGCCGCTCGCACCGCCCCCGTTCAGGCCACCGGAGTCGCGGTGCCGGTGGTGCGGGCGAGCCGCTGGTGGGCGCGGATCAACTCGGCGTAGCGCAGACCGCTGGCCTTCATCGTCCGACGCTGGGTGGTGTAGTCGACGTGCACCAGCCCGAAGCGCTTGTCGTAGCCGTACGCCCACTCGAAGTTGTCCAGCAACGACCAGACGAAGTAGCCGTCCAGCGGAACCCCTCGGGCCACCGCCGCCGCGCACGCCGCCAGGTGCTGCTCCAGGTGGTCGGTGCGTTCCTTGTCCTCCACCGTGCCGTCCGGGGTGACCTCGTCCGGCCACGCCGAGCCACTCTCGGTGACGATGATCCGGCTAGGCCGGTACTCCTCGTGCACGTCGACGAGTAGCCGCTCCAGGCCCGCCGGGTACATTTCCCAGCCCATCGCGGTCTCCACCGAACCGGGCACCGGCACCTGCCGGGCGTACGGGGCCGCGCCGGTCGGGTCGTCGACCACCAGCTGACGGAAGTAGTAGTTCACCCCGAGGAAGTCCGTCGGCGTGGCGATCACCGCCAGGTCGTCGCCACGTACCGGCGGCTCGACCCCGTAGGTGGCGATCATGTCGGCCGGGTAGCCACGCCCGTGGATCGGGTCCAGCCACCACCTGTTGACGTGTCCGTCCGCCCGGCGGGCCGCCGCGACGTCCTCGGGTCGGTCGGTCGCCGCCTCGATCGGGCTGAGGTTGACCACCAGACCGACCGAGGCCGGCCGGGCGGCGTTGGCGCGGATCGCCTGGGTGGCCAGGCCGTGCCCGAGCAGCACGTGGTGCGAGGCGTGCACCGCCCGGGTAAGGTCCCGCTCGCCGGGGGCCATGTTGCCCTCCAGGTGCCCGATCCAGCACACGCAGAGCGGCTCGTTGACGGTGCACCAGTCGGCGACCCGGTCACCGAGGCGGGCGGCCACCACCGCCGCGTAGTCGGCGAACGCCTCGGCGGTGGCGCGCTCCGGCCAACCACCCTGGTCCTGCAGGACCTGCGGCAGGTCCCAGTGGTAGAGCGTGACGAACGGTCGGATCCCGTCGGTGAGCAACGTGTCGACGAGCCGGTCGTAGAAGTCGAGCCCGGCGGCGTTGACCCGCCCGACGCCGTCGGGCATGACCCGGGGCCAGGCCACCGAGAAACGGTACGCGTCCACGCCGAGTCGGCGCGCCAGCGCCAGGTCCTCCGGCCACCGGTGGTAGTGGTCGCACGCCACCGCGCCGGTGTCGCCGTTGTCAACCTTGCCGGGGGTCGCCGAGAAGGTGTCCCAGATGGACGGCGCCCGGCCGTCGACGTCGACGGCCCCCTCGATCTGGTACGCCGCCGTGGCGACACCCCAGAGGAAGTCGGGTGGCAGCTTGGACAGGTCGGGCACGGGTCGGTTCTCCTCTGGGTGTGGATGACTCACTTGACAGCGCCGGCGGTGAGGCCGGCGACGAAGTAGCGCTGTAGGGCCAGGAACCCGACGACGACCGGGATGCTGACCACCAGCGAGGCGGCCATGATCTGGTTCCAGTAGACGTTGAACTGGGTGGAGTAGCCCTGCAGGCCGACGGCCAGGGTGCGGCTGCCCTCGTCGGTCATCACCGAGGCGAAGAGCACCTCGCCCCAGGCGGTCATGAACGCGTACACGGTGACCGCGACGACACCGGGCACGGCGGCCGGCAGGATGACCTGGAACAGGGTGCGCAGCGGCCCTGCGCCGTCGACCTGCGCCGCCTCGTCCAGACCCCGGGGGATCGAGTCGAAGTAGCCGACCAGCATCCAGATCGAGAACGGCAGCGAGAAGGTCAGGTACGTGATGATCAGGCCGGTGCGGCTGGCGTACAGCTCGATGCCTGTGGCGTTGCCCAGGTTGACGTAGATGAGGAACAGCGGCAGCAGGAACAGGATGCCGGGGAACATCTGCGTGGACAGCACCGTGACCGAGAAGAGGCCCCGGCCGCGGAACCGGTACCGGCTGACCGCGAACGCGGCGAAGATGGCCACCGCCACCGAGCAGATCGCCGCGATGCTGGACACCACCAGGCTGTTCACCAGGTACCGGGCCAGCGGCACGGTGCTCCACATGTCGATGAACGGTTGCAGGGTGGGCCGGCTGGGCCACCAGGTGAAGCCGTTCTGCACGTCCTGCAACGGCTTCGCCGCCGAGGTGACCATCACGTAGAGCGGGATGACGACGAAGAGGGTGAGCAGGGTCAGCACGATGCGCCGGCCCCAACGCTCACCGGCGGTCTCACGCATGGTCGTCCCTCCGACGGTTGGTGATCAGCAGGTACGCGGCCGAGACGACCAGCAGGAACAGCAGCAGCGCCACCGACATCGCCGACCCGGAGCCGAAGTCCCAGGTCTTGAAGGAGCTGCGGTAGATGTGGATGGAGATCAGGTCTGCCTGCTCGGGCGCGGAACCGCCGAACAGCACGAACGGGGTGTTGAAGTCGTTGAACGTCCACAGGAACAGCACCAGCAGCAGCACCAGGTTGACCGGCCGCAGCATCGGCAGGGTGACCGAGCGCAGTCGGCGCCAGAACCCGGCGCCGTCGATGGCGGCGGCTTCGTACAGCTCACCGGGCACGTTCTGCAACCCGGCCATGAGGCACAGGAACGCGAACGGCCAGTTGCGCCAGACCGACACCACCAGCAGCGACCAGAAGCTGTTGTCGCCGATCAACCAGAACGGCCGTTCGTTCATCAGCCCGAGCTGGTCCACGAGTACGTGGTTGACCAGGCCGGTGTCGCGTTGGAGCAGGAAACTCCAGGTGATCACGGCGGCGTAGACCGGCAGCGCGTACGGGGTGAGGAACAGCGCCCGCAGGATCGCGCGTCCACGGAACGGCCGTTGCAGGACCACCGCCGCCGAGATGCCGAGCAGCCAGGCGAACCCGACCGAGAGCAGGCTGTAGGCCAGGGTGATCCAGAACGAGTGCAGCAGTTCCTTGCCGGCGGCGCTGTTGAGGTCGAGCGTCGCCCGGTAGTTCTCCAGCCCGATGAAGGGCGCGGTGGACCAGTCACGGATGTGGAACTGGGTCAGCTCCAGCAGGCTCATCCAGACCCCGACCACCATCGGGATCACGTGGATGGCGAGTTCCAGCACGACGGCCGGTGCGAGCAGCAGGTACGGCAGGAGCGAGCGGCGGGGGCCGCGGGGCCGGCGGGCCGGCCGCCGGGCCGGGTCGCCGGCCCGGGGTTCGCGTCGGTCGGCGTCCGGCGCGGTGGTGCTGGTTGCCATCGGGGTCCTCTCGGAGGCGGTGGCCATGGTCGGGCTCAGCGCCCGACCACGGCCACCGGTGACGCCTGGGTCAGCGCATCTTCTGCTGCGCGTCGGTCAGCTTGGCCTTCACCGACGCCTCGGTGACCGGCTTGCCGCTGGCCGCGTCGGCGAACAGCTCCTTCATCGCGGTGCCGACCAGGGTCTCGAAGGTGCTCTCATCGGGGACCTGCGGCAGCGGAGCCGCGGTGGTGACAAGGGTCTCCTGGATGGTCTTCTGCTCGGTGGCGCTGAACGCCGGGTCGGAGGCAGCGGTCTTCACCGCCGGCAGCGAGCCGTACGTCTTGTTGAGGATCGTCTGCTCCTCGTCGCTGGTCATGAACTTCACGAAGCTCAGCGCGCCGTCTTTGTTCTTGGTGTGCTTGAAGACCGCCATGTTGATCCCGGCGACCATGCTGTTGACCTTCTTGCCGCCGGCCGGCGGGCTGGCCAGGAACGGCACCGGGGCCACCCCGTACGCGTCGGCGGGCATGTTCTGCGTCTTCAGGTTCGACCCGGCGGACTGCCACAGCAGCATGGCGGCCTTGCCGTTGGCGAAGTCGGAGACCGACTGGTTCTGCGCGTACTCGGCGTTGCTCGGGTTGGTGATCTTGTCGGCGGCCATGAAGTCGATGTACCGCTTGATCGCCGAGACGTTCTGCGGGGTGTCGAAGGTCGGCTTGCCGGCCGAGTCGAACCACTCGCCGCCGTACTGCTGGCTGAAGGTGAAGGCGTGGTGGGCGTTCTCCGACGGGTTGGCCCCCTCGATCGCCAGGCCCCACTTGCCGCCGGTGCTCAGCTTCTTGCCGTACTCGGCGAGCTGCTCCCACGTGGTCGGCGGCGCGGTGATGCCGGCGTCGGCGAACGACTTCTTGTTGTAGTACAGGCTGTACGCCATGCTGTAGAGCGGCACGGCGGCCGGCGGCTTGCCGGGGGCGCCGGCGGCGGCGAGCGCGGCGGGCACGATCCGGTCCTTGCCTCCGACGGCCTGCAGGGCGGCGTCGTCGAACTCGACCAGCGCGCCGGTGGCCTGCAGCGACGCCGACCAGGTGTTGCCGATGTTGACCACGTCCGGGCCCTTGCCGGAGGCGGCGGCGGCCAGCAGGCGGTTGAGCAGATCCGACCAGGGGACCACCTCGACGGTGACCTTGATCCCGCTCTGCTTCTCGAACTTGTCCAACTCCGGCTGGAGAATGGTCTTGTCGGCCTCCAGGCTGGCGCCCTGGTTGCTGGCCCAGTAGGTGAGCGTCTTCGGCGATGCGGCGGAGTCGTCGCCGGAGCCTCCGCAGGCGGTCAGCGAGGCGGCCGCCAGTACGGCGGCGGTGAATATCCCGAGGTGTCGTCTCGACACGGGTCAGCCCTTCCGGTGCGTGGTGGGGGTCCGCCGGCCTTCGTCACCGATAGGGGTCGGGCGACGGGGGCCGGCTGCGGACAGGGTTCGGGGGTGCGCCGTCGGGGTCCGTCGGCGTTTCCCGGGAGTTACATCACGGCTTAATTTATGTCGTCATTAAAGTTGCTGGCCGGTGGGTCGTCAAGCACGAGGCGGTTACAGTCGCCTCGAACGGCCGACGGGAACGAGGTGACGAGTGGAGCTGGCGCGTGCCACCAACCGCAGCGTGCGGTTGCGCAACCGGTCCGCCCTGCTGACCAAGCTCTTCCTGGACGGCCCGCTCACCCGGCAGGACCTGGTGCGCAGCACCGGGCTGAGCCAACCCGCGGTCAGCAACGTGGTGGCCGACATGATCGACGAAGGGCTGGTCGCCGAGGTCGGCGCCGCCGAGTCCGACGGCGGCCGGCCCAGCATGCTGCTGCGGATCGCGCCCCGCTTCGCCTTCCTGATCGGCGTGGACGTCGGCGAGACCCGGGTCCGGGTGGAGCTGTTCGACTTCGCGATGACCCTGTTGGCCAGCGTCGAGTACCCGCTCGACCCGGCCCGCACCGAGCCCGACCTGGTGGCCGGGCACGTGCTGGCCGGCATCGAGGCGGTCACCGGCCAGGCCGGGGTGGCCCCCGGCGACGTGCTCGGCGTCGGCATCGGTGTCTCCGGCGTGGTCGAGCAGGGCACCGAGGCCGTCGTGCACGCCCAGGCCCTCGGCTGGGACCGGGTGCCGCTGGAGCGTCTGATCGGCGCTGGCACCGACCTTCCGCTGCACATCGACAACGGCGCGAAGACCCTCGGCCAGGCCGAGATGTGGTTCGGCGCCGGCCGTGGCGCCCGGCACGCCGTCTTCGCGCTTGTCGGCTCCGGGGTGGGCGCGTCGGTGGTGACCAACGGCGCCACCTACCGGGGCGCGTCCAGCAGCGCGGGGGAGTGGGGGCACACCACCCTGGTGTACGGCGGCCGGGTCTGCCGGTGCGGCGCGCGCGGGTGCCTGGAGGCGTACGTGGGCGCGGAGGCGATCATCGACCGCTACCGGGAGGCGCGCCGGGGTCGACCGGTGCCGGGCGACGATGAGGAGTCTCAGATCGCCGCGCTGGTCGCCGCCGCCGAGACCTCGGCCACCGCCCGACGGGTGCTGGAGGACACCGCCGGGTACCTCGGCGCCGGGGTGGCCAACCTGATCAACCTGTTCAACCCGGAGCGCGTGGTGCTCGGCGGCTGGGCGGCGATGGCCCTCGGCGACCTGCTGCCGGCCGTGCGGGAGGCCGCCGGTCGGCAGGCGCTGCGCCAGCCGTACGAGCAGGCGTCGATCGAGCTGTGCCGGCTCGGGGTCGACGCGGTGGCGCTGGGCGCGGCAACCCTCCCGATCGCCCGCTTCCTCACCGAGGGTGGCGTCCGCCGCTGAGCGGGAACGACTGCTGCGCCGTCGGCAAATTACCCAAAAAGAATCCTCGGGATAAATAACGAAGTTATAGATCGATGTCTTGACGCCGTCGCAATCTCGCCGCAACACTCCTACGAGAGCGCTCTCCGACCCGCGACGCCGCATCGGCGGCACCACCCACGGCGCCACGGGGCGAGCCGATCCCATCCACGCGGCACCCCCTCGTAGCCCCCTATCGACAGGCGATGTCATGACATCTCGTGCAACATCCGTACGCCCGCGTCCTCGACGCGTCGTCCGGCATCTGCTGGTCGGGCTCACCGTGGCCCTGGTCGCGGCGCTCACCCCGACCGGTGCCACCGCTCCCGCGCAGGCCGCACCCACCCTGCTGTCCCAGGGCCGCCCCGCCACCGCCTCGTCCAGCGAGAACGCCGGCACCCCGGCCTCCGCGGCCGTCGACGGCAACACCGGCACCCGCTGGGCCAGCGCGTTCAGCGACCCACAATGGCTCCAGGTCGACCTGGGCGCCCGGGCCACCATCAGTCAGGTGAACCTGCTCTGGGAGGGCGCCTACGGCCGGGCCTTCCAGCTCCAGACCTCCGACGACGGTGCCACCTGGACGACGATCTACTCGACCACCACCGGCACCGGCGGCACCCAGAACCTCACCGTCACCGGCGCCGGCCGCTACGTACGCATGAACGGCACCGCCCGGGGCACCGGCTACGGCTACTCGCTCTGGGAGTTCCAGGTGTACGGCGAGACCGGCGGCAGCACGCCGACCTGCGGCAGCACCAACGTCGCGCAGGGCGGCCCGGCGACCGCCTCGTCCAGCCAGGACGCCGGCCTCGCGGCATCCGCAGCGGTCGACGGCAACCCGGGCACCCGCTGGGCCAGCACCGCCAGCGACCCGCAGTGGTTGCGCGTCGACCTCGGCAGCACCCGCACCATCTGCCGGGTGGTTCTCACGTGGGAGGCCGCGTACGCCCGGGCCTTCCAGCTCCAGACCTCGGCCGACGGGGCCACCTGGACGACGATCTACTCCACCACCACGGCCACCGGCGGCACGCAGTCCCTCACCGTCACCGGCAGCGGGCGCTACCTGCGGATGCACGGCACCGCCCGGGGCACCGCCTACGGCTACTCGCTGTGGGAGCTGGCGGTGAACACGACCGGCGGCACCAGTGAACCCCCGGTCGGCACTACCGACCCGTACAACCCCAACCTCGGGCCGAACACCTACGTCTTCGACCCGAGCACGCCGACGTCGACCATCCAGAGTCGACTGAACACCCTCTTCACCCAGCAGGAGACCAACCAGTTCGGCCCGCAGCGCCACGCGGTGCTGTTCAAGCCCGGCAACTACACCGCCGACGTCAACCTCGGCTTCTTCACCCAGGTCGCCGGCCTCGGCATGAGCCCCGACGACGTCAACCTCAACGGCCACGTGCGTGCCGAGGCGTTCTGGTTCGGCGGCAACGCCACCCAGAACTTCTGGCGGGCCGCCGAGAACCTGTCGGTCACCCTGCCCGCCGGGCAGACCGTGGAGCGGTGGGCGGTGTCGCAGGCGGCGCCGTACCGGCGGATGCACCTGCGCGGCGCGCAGAACCAGATCCAGCTCTGGAACGGCGGCGACGGCTGGTCCAGCGGTGGCCTGATGGCCGACACCCGCATCGACGGCCTGGTCGTCTCCGGTTCGCAGCAGCAGTGGTACTCCCGCAACAGCGAGTTCGGTAACGGCTGGACCGGCTCGGTGTGGAACATGGTCTTCCAGGGCGTCAACGGCGCTCCCGCGCCGAGCTTTCCCAACCCGTCGCACACCGTCATCCCGCAGACCCCACAGATACGGGAGAAGCCGTTCCTCTACGTCGACGGCACCGGTGAGTACCGGGTCTTCGTGCCCGCGCTGCGCACCAACTCGACAGGCACCAGCTGGTACAACAAGACCCCGGCCGGCTCGTCCATCTCGCTGTCGCAGTTCTTCGTGGTCCAGCCCGGCACCAGCGCCGCCACCATCAACGCGGCCCTCGCCCAGGGGCGGCACCTGCTCTTCACCCCGGGCGTGCACCACGTCACCGAGCCGATCCAGGTCAACCGGGCCGACACCGTCGTCCTCGGTCTCGGCCTGGCCACCATCCAGGCCGACAACGGCGCGGTGGGCATGCGGGTGGCCGATGTGGACGGTGTGAAGGTGGCCGGCATCATGTTCGAGGCCGGCACGACGAACTCGCCGGTGCTGATGGAGGTCGGGCCGTCCGGCTCGTCCGCGAGCCACGCCAGCAACCCGACCTCGCTGCACGATGTGTTCTTCCGCATCGGCGGGCCCCACGTCGGCAAGGCCACCAACACGTTGACCGTCAACAGCGACAACGTGATCGGCGACCACATGTGGCTGTGGCGGGCCGACCACGCGGCCAGCGGCGTACCGACCGGGTGGACGCTGAACACCGCCGACACCGGGCTCACTGTCAACGGCGACAACGTCACCATGTACGGCCTCTTCGTCGAGCACTACCAGAAGTACCAGACCATCTGGAACGGCAACGGCGGGCGGACGTACTTCTACCAGAACGAACTGCCCTACGACCCGCCCAACCAGGCGGCCTGGATGAACGGGTCGACCCGGGGCTACGCCGCGTACAAGGTGGCCGATTCGGTGACCAGCCACCAGGCGTTCGGGCTGGGCAGCTACAGCTACTTCAACGTCAACCCCGCCGTCGTGGAGGAGCGGGCCTTCGAGGTGCCCACCAACCCGAACGTGCGCTTCACGAACATGGTCACCGTCTCGCTCGGAGGCGTCGGCACCATCAACCGGGTGATCAACAACGCCGGTGGCACCGCGAACGCGGCCAACCAGCAGGTGTACCTGACCACCTATCCCTGACCGGGGTGCCCGCGCCGGCCCGGTCCTCTGTGATCGGGTCGGCCGGGTAGCACCCAGGGCCGTGGCCGGCCCGGTCCCGCCGAGACCGGGCCGGCGCGGTCGTGCCGCTCAGCCGGTCAGCACCTCGGCCGCCGCCCGTTCACCGGCGAGCACCGCGCCCTCCAGGTAGCCACTCCAGCGGGTGGCCGTCTCGGTGCCCGCCCAGTACACCCGCCCCACCGGCGTCCGCAGGTGCGGGCCGTACGTCCGCCACGTGCCCGGGGTGAACGCACCGGAGAAACAGCCCCGGGTCCACTCGTCGGCCGACCAGTCGTACTCGACGAGATCCACCGGGTCCTCGGCGCGCGGCCCGACCACGCTGGCGAACGCCTCCAGCAGGCATCGTCGACGCCGCGCGGAGGACATGCCGCGCAGCGTGGCGGCGTCGGTGGAGTAGCTGAACCCGGTCAGCACCCCGGTCGGTGAGGTGGGGGTGGAGTTGTCGACCGTCTCGGTGAGCGGACCGGCGCTGGTGGTGGCCACCCCGGAGCGCCCGTCGGCACGCCAGAACGGCTCCGGGTAGACGGCGTGCACCTTCAGCGCCGAACCCATCGGCATGCGCTGGGTGAGCCCGTCGCGCAACGGGGGCAGCGGCGGGTCGTACCGGATCCGGCCGGCCAGTGCCGGGGCCAGCGCGACCACCACGGCATCGCCGTCGACGCGCCCGGTGTCGGTCCACGCCGTCGCGCCGGCGGCTGTCTGTTCGATGGCCCGCACCGGCGCGGCCAGCGTCAGCGCGCCGGGCGGCAGGGCGGTGGCCATCCGTTCGGCAAGCGTCGGCGGCCCGCCCACGATCCGGTCCTGCTGCGCGCCGCCGGCCATCCCCAGCAACGGCCCGGTCCCGCCGGCGCTGCGCAGGTAGAACAGCAGGTGCAACAGGGACAGCTCGTCAGCGCCGGTGGCCAGCAGCCCGCCGGCGAGCACCCGCCCCAGGTAGTCGGCGGTGTCGTCGTCCCCGGCCGTGGCGGCGAGCCACCCGCCGAGGGTCGTCCGGTCCCACAGTGCGGCCTCCGGCGTCGCCCAGGGTGCGGCCGGGTCCAGTCGTGCGGCGTACTCGTCGAGCAGACCGAGCACCCGGCCCACCTGTGCGGGCGGCTCGGCCCGGGGCGCACCGGCCCAGAGCACTGTGGGCGCGCCGACCGATGCCGAGGCGAAGGTGGCCAACCCGTGCTCGGCGACCAACGCGTACATCCGGTCCTGGGTCGGCCCGATCCACTGCGCCCCCAGGTCGAGTTGCGTGAGCTCGGGCAGCCATCGGGTCAGCACCCGACCGCCCACCCGGTCTCGGGCCTCCAACAATCGCACCTGGGCGCCGGCACGGGTGAGCGCCAGCGCGGCGGCGAGCCCGGAGAAGCCGGCGCCGACCACGACCACCCGCAAGCCGTCGACCACACCGGGGTCTACCCACAACCGTCGCAGGCATGGCTACCAGCCTGGTCGCCGCACTGAGGGACCGTGCGCCTGTCCTGCGTCCTTTGCTCTGCACCCGCCGAGGCACCACCCGTGTCTGCGCACCGTCGCCTCCGCGGGTGCAGAGCAAAGGGCAGCCCGACGCCGGGGCCCGGGTCGGCCGCCGGGGCAGTGTCGCGTCGGCGGGTGCAGAGCAAAGGGCACGCCGACGCCGGGGCCGGCCCGGCCACCGAGAAACTTTCCGCCGGCCTGTCGATTCGGGCAGCGGCCGATCGTGTGGAGGATGAGAGGTCGGCGACGGGCCGGCCGTCCGTGAGGAGGAACGATGACGCGCTACCTGCTCAGCATCCACCAGCCGCAGGGTGAGCTGCCGCCGGAGCCGGAGTTCCTGGCCGGGGTGATGCGTCAGCTCGGCGAGCTGCGCGACGAGTTGGCGTCCACCGGGTCGTGGGTCTTCGGGCAGGGCCTGCACGGCCCGGAGACCGCCACCGTGCTGCGGCCTCGCGACGGCGAGGTGCTCATCACCGACGGACCGTTCGTGGAGGGCAAGGAGTACCTGGGCGGCATCACGATCATCGACGTGCCGGACCTGGACGCCGCCCTGCACTGGGGTCGCCGCTACGCGCTGGCCACGACCCTGCCGATCGAGGTGCGCCCCTTCCACGCCGGGGCCGGCGACTGACAGTGCTCGACGTGGAGGCGGTGTTCCGCGCGGAGTACGGCCGTGCGGTTGCCGTCCTGGTTCGCCTCCTCGGCGACATCGACCTCGCCGAGGAGGCCGTCCAGGAGGCTTTCGTCGTCGCGGCGGCGCGCTGGCCGACAACCGGCCTGCCGCCCAGTCCGGCCGGCTGGATCATCACCACGGCCCGGAACCGGGCGATCGACCGGCTGCGCCGCGACGCGTCCCGTGTCGACCGGCACGCCCAGGCGGCCCTGCTGTACGCCGCCGACAGTCCCGCCGAGGAGGGACCGGTGCACGACGACCGGCTACGGCTAATCTTCACCTGCTGCCATCCGGCGCTCGCCCCGGGCACCCGGGTCGCGCTCACCCTGCGGCTGCTCGGCGGACTGAGCACCGCCGAGATCGCCCGAGCCTTCCTGGTGCCGGAGCCGACCATGGCGCAGCGGCTGGTCCGCGCCAAGTCGAAGATTCGTAACGCCGGGATCCCGTACCGGGTGCCCCGTGACGCCGACCTGCCCGACCGGCTGGACGGCGTCCTCGCGGTGCTCTACCTGATCTTCAACGAGGGATATACGGCCAGCGCCGGCCCGCACCTGGTCCGCGCCGAGTTGTGCGCCGAGGCGATCCGGTTGACCAGGCTGCTGGTGGAGCTGATGCCGGACGAACCGGAGGCGCTCGGCCTGCTCGCCCTGATGCTCCTGACCGAAGCCCGCCGGGCGACGCGGACCACCACCGACGGCGAGCTGGTGCCGCTGGCCGAGCAGGACCGGCGCGGGTGGGACAGCGCCTTGATCGCCGAAGGTCAGGCCCTGGTCCGCCGCTGCCTGCGCCGCGACCGGCCCGGCCCGTACCAGATCCAGGCCGCGATCGCCGCCGTGCACACGGCCGGGCGGAGCGCCGCCGACACCGACTGGGCGCAGATCCTTCAGCTGTACGACCAACTGAGGGTTGTCGCCCCCAGCCCGGTGGTGGCGCTGAACCGGGCCGTCGCGCTCGCCGAGGTGTCCGGTGCGGCGGTCGCGCTGACCGAGGTGAACCGCCTCGACCTGGTCGGCTTCCACGTCTACCACGTGGTCCGCGCCGACCTGCTGGCTCGGCTCGGCCGGGGCGGCGAGGCCGTCGAGGCGTACCGGACGGCCGTCGCCCTGACGGACAACGCGGCCGAACGGGCCTTCCTCACCGCACGCGCGACGGCCCTGGCGACGCCCTGAGGGCGGTTTGCCGCAGGGCCGGCCGGGAACCCGAGGCACCGCCGTAGCAGGGGGATGGGGAGGGGCCATGGCGTACCGACCGACAGTCGTCGACACCGCGCCCGACCTGTCCACCCTCACGCTGGGCGTGGAGGAGGAGTACCTGCTGCTCGACCCGGACAGCGGCCGGAACCTCCCTGTCGCCGACCAGGTGCTAGCCGCGCTGCGCGGCCCCGCCCGGGACCAGAGCCGTCAGGAGTTCCGGCACAGCATGGTGGAGATGGTCACCCCGGTCTGCGCCGACCTCACCGAACTGCGCGCGCACCTGGTGGCACTGCGCCGCTCCGCCGCCGAGGCCGCCACGGCGGCCGGCGCCCGACTGGTGGCGGTCGGCGCCACACCGGTGGCCGAACCGCACCGGACGGTCCCCGACGAACCGCGCTACCACGCGATGTCGCGCCGGTACGGCCCGGTGGCGCACGACCCGGCGGTGTGCGGCTGCCACGTGCACGTCGGGCTGCCCGACCGGGAACTGGCCGTGCAGGTCTGCAACCACCTGCGGGTGTGGCTGCCGGTGGTGCAGGCGATCACCACCAACTCGCCGCTGCACGACGGGTACGACACCGGGCACGCCAGTTGGCGCTCGATGCAGTTGGAACGCTGGCCCAGTATCGGTCCGACGCCGTACTTCGACTCCGTCGCCGACTACGACCGCACTGTCGACGAGCTGATCGCCGCCGGCATCATGCTCGACGCGGCGATGGTCTACTGGTACGCCCGACCGTCGTCGACCTACCCGACGGTGGAGGTGCGGGTCGGTGACGTCTGCACCGAGGTGGACGACGCGGTGCTGGTCGCCGCGCTGGTCCGCTCCCTCGTGGCCACCCTCGCCGACGACGTACGTGCCGGGGTGAGCGCCCCGAACGTCAGGGACTGCCTGGTCGCCGCGGCGCACTGGCGGGCCGCCCACGACGGTCTCGACGGCGAGCTGATCGACCTGCGTGCCGGCGGGACCCGCCCCGCCTGGGCACTCGTCGACGAGCTGATGGCGGTGATCGCCCCGGCCCTGCTGCGCCACGGCGACCTCGGACAGGTGTTGGCGCAGCTCGCCCGACTGCGTCGCGACGGCACCGGCGCCGCCCGGCAGCGGCGAGTGCTGGAGCGCGCCGGAGACCTGCACGCGGTCCTCGACGACCTGGTCGCCCGCACCGCCGCCGGCTGACCCCCGGCACTGCCCACCGGGGTCAGCGGATGTCGTGGGTCTGTAGCCACAGCTCCAGCAGGCCGAGTTGCCACAGCTTGTTGCTGCCAGCCGCGGCCTCCGCCCGGTCCGGCTCGGCCAGCAGATGTGCCACGTACTCCGGGCGGAACAGCCCGCGCTCGCGCGCGGCCGGCGCCTGCAACGCCTCGGCCACCAGCTCGCGCACCGGGCCGTCCACATTGCGCAGCGCCGGCACCGGGAAGTAGCCCTTGGGTCGGTCGATCACCTCGGCGGGCAGCACCTCACGGGCGACCTCCTTGAGCACGCCCTTGCCGCCCTGGCTGACCTTGTGCTCCGGCGGGCAGTGCGCGGCCAGGGTGACCAGGTCCTGATCGAGGAAGGGCGTACGCACCTCCAGACCCCACGCCATGCTCATGCTGTCCACCCGCTTGACCGGGTCGTCGGGAAGCATCAGGTGGGTGTCCAGGCGCAGCACGGCGTCCAGCGCGGTCTGCGCCCCGGGCGCGGCGAGGTGCCCGGTGAGCAGGTCCCGGCTGGCGTCGTGCTCCAGCGCGTACGCCGGGCCGACTATGCGGCGCAGCTCGTCGTGACCGCGGTCGAAGAACGCGGCGGCGAACGTCTCGGCGGCGCCGTGCCGGGGCGCCTCGACCAGTGGCTGGTGGTAGCCGTAGCCGGCGAACACCTCGTCGGCGCCCTGACCCGACTGGGCCACCTTCACGTGTTGCGCCACCTGCTCGGACAGCAGGTGGAAGGCGACCACGTCGTGGCTGCCCATCGGCTCGGTCATCGCCAGCACGGCCCGTCGGACGGCGGGCACCAGGTCGTCGTCGGCCAGTCGGATCCGATGGTGGTCGGTGTCGTACGCGCGGGCCACCAGGTCGGAGTAGTGGAACTCGTCGCCGGACTCGCCGTCGCGGCTGTCGAAGCCGATGCTGAACGTCCGCAGGTGTTGCTGGCCGGCCTCGGCGAGCAGCGCCACGATGAGGCTGGAGTCCAGTCCGCCGGAGAGCAGAACCCCCACCGGCACGTCGGCGACCAACCGTCGGCGTACCGCCGCGCGCAGCGCGTCGCCGATCGCGGCCCGCCAGTCGGCGGCGTCCATCCCCGCGTCGGCGGGCTCCCGCACGTAGTCGGGTCGCCAGTAGACCTCCTCGCGGCTGCTCCCGTCTGCCTCGATGACCCGCAGGGTGGCCGGTGGCAACTTGCGCACGCCACGCAGTACCGTCCGCGGCGCGGGCACGATAGAGTGCCAGGACAGGTAGTGGTGCAGCGCCACCGGATCGATGCCGGTGTCGACGTCACCGGCCCGCAACAGCGCGGGCAGGGTCGAGGCGAACCGCAGCCGCCCAGGTGTCTCGGCGAGGTAGACCGGTTTGATGCCGAGCCGGTCGCGGGCCAGGATCAACCGCCGCCGGACCCGGTCGACCAGCCCGATCGCGAACATGCCGACCAGGTGGTCGACGAAACGTTCACCCCAGTGGGCGTACGCCACCAGGATCACCTCGGTGTCGCTGGTGGAGTGGAAGGCGTACCGGGCGCGGCGCAACTCCTCGCGCAGTTCCGGGTAGTTGTAGATGCAGCCGTTGAAGACCAACGCCAGGCCCAGGTCGTCGCGGACCATCGGCTGCCCGCCCGCGTCGGACAGGTCGATGATGGTCAGCCTGCGGTGCCCCAGGGTCACCCAACCGTCGGCGAACAGACCCTCGTCGTCCGGGCCGCGTGAGCGCATCGCCTCGGTCATCCGGGTGACCGCCGCCGCGTCGGGCGAGCGGCCGTCGAACCGCGCCTCCCCGCTGATCCCGCACATCAGCCGGGCCTCCCGTCACCTCGCCCCGACCGGTGTCGGCCGGTCCCGCCGACCGGACGGGGCCGCTGGCTACCCGTGGGCGGGGGGAGCAAACCCGTCAGCCGCGCAGGGTGCGCAGGATGCGGGCCAGCTCGGCGCGGTCGGTGTCGTTGAGGTGGCCGAAGAAGCGGTCGGCCTCGGCCCGGCGCGCGGCCCGGATGGCGGTGCTGACCCGGTCGCCCTCCTCGGTGAGCGCGACCAGCGTCGCCCGACGGTCGGCCGGGTCGGGTCGGCGTTCGACCAGCCCTCGGGTCTGGAGGTCGTCGACGACCTCCGTCGCCGAGCGGGGCGCGATGCGCAGGTGCTCGGCGAGGGTGCCGGGGCGTACCTCTCCGTGCCGGGCCAGCACGCCGAGGGCCCGGGACTGGCTGGGGGTGACGTCCCAGGGCGCCAGTGAGTCGCGGCTCTGCCGGCGCAGACGGGACGCCACGGCCCAGAACGTCTCCGCCAGGCTCTCGTCGTCGGCGCTCTCGACGGTGTGCTCGGTCACCGGAATACGGTAGCAGGATATGTGGTTGCTCCCTCATGATGAGGTAACCTCAGCAATATTGTCGACGAAAGGTAGTGCCCCCTTGGAACCCACCCCGAAGGGCCGCGACCGCGGCCACCGCACCGTCAGCGCCGAAGAGAAGACGCAGGCCCGTCAGGTGTCGCTGCGCCGCATCGGTCGCCTGTTCACCCCCCACCGGCCCGCCCTGGCCGCCGTCACCGCGATCATCGTGCTCTCCTCGATCATCGCGATGGCCACCCCGTTCCTGCTGCGTGCCGTGATCGACCGGGCCCTGCCGCAGGCCGACGTGACGCTGCTGGTCTGGCTGGTCATCGGCATGGTCGCCGTCGCGGCGGTGACCTCCGCCCTCGGCGTCGTGCAGACCTGGATCTCCACCCAGGTTGGCCAGCGGGTCATGCACCGGCTGCGCACCGACGTCTTCAGCCACCTCCAGCGCCAGTCGCTCGGCTTCTTCACCCGCACCCGCACCGGCGAGGTGCAGTCCCGGATCACCAACGACATCGGCGGCATGCAGTCGGTGGTCACCTCCACCGCCACCGCCGTCGCCGCCAACCTCACCACAGTGGTCGCCACCACTGTCGCCATGGTCGCGCTCTCCTG
This sequence comes from Micromonospora sp. NBC_00821, assembly GCF_036347035.1. Lineage (NCBI taxonomy): Bacteria > Bacillati > Actinomycetota > Actinomycetes > Micromonosporales > Micromonosporaceae > Micromonospora > Micromonospora sp. NBC_00821. The sequence continues at coordinate 4,004,108 of NZ_CP108880.1, read as the reverse complement.
GCAGCTCTCCCTGGTCTCGCTCGTGGTGCTGCCGCCGGCCATCTGGCTGACCCGTCGGGTCGCCCGGATGCGCCGCGAGATCACCGCCCAACGGCAACGCGAACTCGCCGACCTCAACGTCACGGTGGAGGAGGGGCTCTCGATCAGTGGCATACAGCTGGCCAAGACCCTCGGCACCGGCCCCGCGCTGATCGACCGGTTCAGCGCCTCCTCGGCCCGCCTGGTCGACCTGGAGCTACGTAGTGAGCTGGCCGGCCGCTGGCGGATGGCCTCGATGAGCATCATCTTCGCCGCCGTACCGGCGGTCATCTACCTCGCCGCCGGGCTGCCCGGCACCGCCGGCACGCTGAGCATCGGCACCCTTGTCGCCTTCACGGCCCTGCAGGGCGGCCTGTTCCGACCGCTGATGGGCCTGCTCAACGTGGGTGTCTCGCTCACCGCCTCGCTGGCGCTCTTCGCGCGGATCTTCGAATACCTGGACCTCCCGGTCGACGTGGCCGACCCCACCGAGCCGGTCCGTCTCGACCCCGCCCAGGTACGCGGCCACCTGCGCCTGGAGGACGTCACCTTCGGCTATCCGGGCAGCGACACCGCCGCCCTCGCCGGGATCACCCTCGACGTGCCCGCCGGCACCAGCCTCGCCCTGGTCGGCGAGACCGGCTCCGGCAAGAGCACCCTCGCCGGGCTGGTCAGCCGGCTGCACGACCCGACCGCCGGCCGGATCACCATCGACGGCGTCGACCTGCGCGACCTGCGCCTGGCCGACCTGGCCGCGATCGTCGGCGTGGTCAGCCAGGAGACGTACCTGCTGCACACCACCGTCCGGGAGAATCTGCGCTACGCCCGGCCGGGGGCCACCGACACCGAGATCGAGGACGCTGCTCGTGCCGCCCAGATCCACGACCTGATCGCCGGGCTGCCCGACGGGTACGACACCATGGTCGGCTCACGCGGGCACCGGTTCTCCGGCGGTGAGAAGCAGCGCCTCGCCATCGCCCGGACACTGCTGCGTGACCCGCGCATCCTGGTCCTCGACGAGGCCACCAGCGCACTGGACACCGAGACCGAACGCGCCGTACAGCGGGCCTTCGACGTGCTCGCCCAGGGGCGCACCACGATCACCATCGCCCACCGGCTCTCCACGGTCCGCGACGCCGACCAGATCGCGGTGCTCGACCACGGTCGGATCGTCGAGGCCGGCACCCACGCCAGCCTGCTGGACCGCAACGGCCGCTACGCCACGCTGGCGGCCTGAACACCGGATCACAACCGTCTCGAAACAGTCTCGGAACTGTCTCGTTACGGCGCGGTCAGGTGGCGGTAGACGGTGGCCCGCGAGACACCCAGCGCCGCGGCGATGGCGTCCACGGAGTGGGTGCCCGCCGCGTGCATACGCCGAGCCGCCTCGATCTGCTCCCGACCCAGCGCGGGCGGCCGTCCCGGCCGCCGACGTCGGCTCGCCGCCCCGCTGGCCGTGCCCGCTGGTATCGCCGCGGTCGCGCTCCCCGGGGTCGCGTCTGAGTTCCGCCCGGCGGCGCCTGCGTGTGGCCTGGCTGCGGCGTCCGTGTGTGACCCGGCGGTGGCGTCCGTGCGTGTCCTCGCTGCGGCGTCTGCGTGTGGCCCGGCCGAGGTGCCCGCGTGTGGCCCGGCCGAGGTGCCCGCGTGTGGCCCGGCCGACGTGTCCGCGGGTGGGCCGGCCGCGTTGTCCGCGGGCAGCGGGGCCAGTAGTCGGCGTGCGCCGTCGAGCATGTCGGCGCGCAACACCTCGTCGGACACGTCGGTGAAGAAGACGACCGGATCGCTGCACGCGCCCACCGCCTGGACCGCGAGGACCCGCTCGCGGCGCCCAGCGTTCGGTCCGGCGATGAGGTCATTGGCCCGCATCGCGACCTCCATCAGGCGGTGGTACGTGTCGCCCCGACCGATCAGCGCGATGTCGTGGAAGAGCATGCCGAGCGGCCGACGGTGGGCGAGCATGATGTCCAGCCAACCCTCAAGCACCGTCCACCGGGCCCGCTCGGTGGGCTCTGTCCGCGCCGAGTCGAGCAGCGCCTCCAGGTCCGCCACCAAGGGCTCGACCAGGGCGGCGAGCAGATGCTCCTTGGCGGGGAAGTGGTACAGGATCGCGGTCTTGGAGAGCCGCAGCCGTTCGCCGATCTGGCGCAGCGAGGTGCGCTGGTAGCCGTGTTCGGCGAACAGGTCGAGCGCGGCGCGCAGGATCCGGGTGCGGGTGTCGTCCGCGGGATCGGCGGTCATGCCGGCAAGCCTAGCGACGTCCTGACCGGTGGGCACGATCACCATTGATTCGACTGACCGTTGGTCAGTACAGTGGTGATGGTCGACGTAGCCAACGGCAGGAGGGGCCATGCCCGTCATCGCGATCGGCAACCTGGTCAAGACGTTCGGCGCCATCCGGGCACTCGACGGGTTGGACCTGCGCGTGGAGCAGGGGGAAGTGCACGGCTTCCTCGGGCCCAACGGCTCCGGAAAGTCCACCACCATCCGGATCCTGCTCGGGCTGCTCCGCCGCGACTCCGGTGACGCCCAGGTGCTCGGCGCCGACCCATGGCGCGACGCGGTCCGCCTGCACCGCCGGCTGGCGTACGTGCCGGGCGACGTCAACCTCTGGCCCAACCTCACCGGCGGGGAAGCCATCGATCTGCTCGGTCAACTGCGCGGCGGCCTCGACCGGCGTCGCCGCGACGAGCTGCTGCACCGCTTCGACCTGGACCCGACCCGCCGTTGCCGCACCTACTCCAAGGGCAACCGGCAGAAGGTCGCCATCGTCGCCGCCTTCTCCTCCCCGGTGGAGCTGTACGTGCTCGACGAGCCGACCTCCGGCCTCGACCCCCTCATGGAAGCGGTGTTCCAGGACGAGGTCCGGCGGGTCAAGCAGGCCGGCGCCACAGTGCTGCTCTCCAGTCACGTGCTCGCCGAGGTCGAGGCGCTCTGCGACCGGGTCAGCATCATCCGCGAGGGCCGCACCGTCGAATCCGGAACCCTCACCGAGCTGCGCCACCTCACCCGCACGGCGGTGACCGTCGAGACCGCCCGCCCGGTCAGCGGCCTGGACGCGCTGCCCGGCGTGCACGACGTGCACGAGGTCGACGGCCGCACCCACCTGGAGGTCGAGCCCGCCCACCTCGACGAGCTGCTCGGCCAGCTCATCCGCTTCGGCGTCCGCGCGCTGACCAGCACACCACCCACCCTGGAGCAGCTCTTCCTCCGCCACTACGGCGACGACCCCGCCGCTGCTGCATCTGGTACTCCCGCCGCCGGCTTCTCGGACGCCGACTTGCAGGCTCACGCCTCGCAGGGCGGTGCCCGGTGAGCGCCCTCACCGGCACGACCCGACTGGCCCGGCTCGTCCTGCGCCGCGACCGGATCCGCCTCGCCATCTGGATCCTCGGCACGCCCCTGCTCGGTTACGCCCTCGCCGGCAGCGTCGCCGGCATCTACCCGGACCAGGAGGCCCGGCTGGGTTACGCCACCACCTCGGCGTCCAGTCTGGTCGCCCGCGCCTTCAACGGCCCCATCCACGGCACCGACCTCGGTGCCGTGGTCGTCGCCGAGACGTACGTGACGCTGGCCCTGATCGTCGCGCTGCTGAGCACCTTCGCGGTGACCCGGCACACCCGCCAGAACGAGGAGACCGGCCGGGCCGAACTGCTCGGCGCCAACGTGGTCGGCCGCTACGCGCCGCTCACCGCCGCGCTGCTCGTCATCGTCGCGGCGAACACGGTGGCCGCCGTGCTGCTCGCGGTCGCGCTGGTCGGCGCCGGTCTGCCGCTCGCCGGCTCCGTCGCGGCGGCGGCCGCGATCGGCGGCGTCGGGGTCGCCTTCACCGCGATCGCCGCGGTCACCGCCCAGCTCTCCGTCACCTCGCGCGGCGCCAACGCGCTCGCCGCCGCCACCGTCGGGCTCGCCTTCGTCCTGCGCGCCGCCGGAGACGTCCTCGGCGAACAGAGCGCCGACGGCACCCGCGTGCGCAGCGCCTGGCCGTCGTGGATCTCCCCACTCGGCTGGGGCAACCAGGTACGAGCCTTCGACGGTGAACGCTGGTGGGTGCTCGCCCTGCCCGTCGCGCTGCTGCTCGCCGGAGTGGCGCTGGCGTACGCCCTCGCCGAGCGACGCGACCAGGGCGCCGGGCTGATCGCCCCCCGACGCGGCCCGGCCACCGGAGCGCCACGGCTGCTCAGCCCCACCGGGTTGGCCTGGCGGACGCAGCGCGGCACGCTGCTCGGCTGGGCTGTCGGGGTGGCAGTGCTCGGCCTCTCCATGGGCGTCGCCGGCGACGAGTTCAACGACATGATCGGCGCGAATCCCGCCGCCGCCGAAGCGATCAACGCGATGGGTGGCGGAGCCGACCTGATCAACGCGTACCTGGCGGCGATGCTCGGCCTCTTCGCCCTGACCATCGGCGCGTACGTCGTGCAGGCCCTGCTGCGCGTACGCGGCGACGAAGCCGACGGGGTGCTGGAGGCCGCCCTCGCCACGGCGGTCAGCCGTACCCGCTGGCTCGGCACCCAGGTGCTCGCCGCGACACTCGGCGCGCTCGCCCTGCTGCTGCTCGCCGGCGTGACCACCGGCCTCGGCTACGGCATCGTCACCGGAGACCCGCTCGGCCAGGCCGTCGAGCTGGGCGGCGCCGCGCTGCTGCGCCTACCCGCCCTGCTCGTGATCGCCGGCGTGGTGACCGCGATCTTCGGGCTGCTGCCCCGCTGGTCGGTAGTGCTGTCCTGGACGGCGCTGTTGGTCTTCCTGCTCCTCGGGCAGCTCGGCGCCGTGCTGGAGCTGCCGCAGGCCGCGCTCAACGTCTCGCCGTACACCCACGTGCCGGCCGTGCCCGCTGTCGACCCGGCGGTGCTTCCCCTGGTGGTGCTGGCGGCGGTGGCCGCGGCCCTGCTCGCCGTCGGCGTGGCCGCCTTCCGCCACCGCGACGTCCCGTCCTGAGCCCGGATCCTTGGACCTTGCTGAACTGCCGCCGATAACCGGAACCAGGGCCGCACAGCTCGCTGGCGTGGGTCGGGGCTGAGGGGTTGCCTGGGGCTGGCAGCCTCGACCGCGTGAGTGACCTTCTGACGCAGCTTCCGGCGCTCCTCGGCGTCCTGGTTGGCACCCTGGGTACGATCCTCGCCACCTCCCTCGCCGACCGCGCCCGGTGGCGGCGAAGCCAGAGCGTCCGCTGGGACGAGCGACGGCTCGACGCGTACGTCGACTACGCGCACGCCCTCAAGGAGAGTCACGCGGTGGCGCTGCGACTGACGGCCGAGCACCGGCCGGGATCGCGGAGCCACCCCATCGACCGCGAGGAGGGGCTGGTCCGGCTCGCTGAGGCGGACGCCCGGCGCACCATCGTCTGGGAGAACCTGCTGCTGCTCGGCGACGAGCCGACTGTCGCCGCCGCCGCCAGGTGGCGGGACGCGATCTGGCAGGTCGAACGGCTCGCCCGGGGAATCGTCGAGCCGCCATCGGACGTGGCGGAAATGCTGACCTGCGTCGACGAGGCCCGCGACGGCTACTACCGGGCGGCCCGGCACAGTCTCGGGGTGCACGGGGGGTCGGTGGAGCAGTCCGCGACGCTGCGGCGGGCGTTGGTCGACCGGTCCACCGCGAAGCCGGAGGTGCCCGCCAACTGAGCGCGGCGGTGCCGGGGGCTCGCTGCGGGCGCTCCCGCATGGGACGCCGACCGACGGGTACCGGACACCATCGACGGCCGTGCAGGGGGTTTGTCGCACGCTACCGCGACACTGAGGCTTTCCCGACCGGGGAGGTGCCTCGTGCCGTATGTCAGGTCCCACACCAGGAAGGGTGGCGCACGGGTTCGGGCGCATTACCGAAGACGGCGCACGGGCAGCGTTCGGCGCAGATCGACGGTCCGCCGCGTGGCCGGTGGCGGCAGATCTGCCAACGGCTGGGCTCTGGCGCTGTGTGCCGTCGTCGCTTTCGTGCTCCTCCGCATGGTCATCGATTTCGTGCAGCGGCATCCATACTGGTCCGCTCTCCTGGTGAGCCTCGTCGTCATGGCGGCGGCCACTGTGGGTCTCGTCGTGTCGAAGCAGCGTGCCCGCGAACGGGCCGACCAGGCCCAGCGGGACAGGCTGATCGCGGTGACGGACACGATGAGCGGACCCGAGTTCGAGCAGTGGTTCGCCCGGATCCTGGTCGCGTCCGGGTTTCGGGACGTGAGGGTGTGCGGTGGTTCCGGCGACCGGGGAGCGGACGTCCTGGCGATCGCCCCCGACGGCCGACGCGTCGTGGTGCAGTGCAAGCGGCAGAGCCCTAACAACCGGGTCGGCAGTGCCGCGATCCAGCGGTTCGCCGGCACCTGCCGGGACATCCACGGTGGCGAGATCTGCATGCTCGTGACTAACAGTTTCTTCACCGCGGGCGACGGTATTCAGATAGCCCGGCAGCTCAACATCACGCTCGTCGACCGGGATGCGCTGGAAATGTGGGCCTGGACGGGGAGACCAGCGCTGGGGTCCATCGCGGGAGGCGGATCGCATTGACGCCCACGCCGATTTCCCGACAGCGTCCGTAGTCCCAACGGCGTACTGTCCCGGGTCAAGCATGGGAGGAGTCGGATGAGTTTCCTGCAGCAGGCAGAGCAGTCGCTGGACACCGAGCGGTTGTTCGAGGCCGACACGAAGGCGATGGGCTACCTTCCCAACTACACCAGGTTGTTCGCCCAGAGTCCGGCGGTGTACAGGGCTTGGCAGCAGCTCAACGGTGCGGTGAAGGCCGGGATGGAGCTGCGCCGATATGAGTTGGCGACCCTCGCCGCAGCCAGGGCCCTGAAATCCTCCTACTGCGGCCTGGCACATGGAAAGGTCCTACGCGACAAGTTCTTCGACGCGCCAACCGTCGCCGCCATCGCGTCAGACCATGGCAGCGCCGGTCTCTCCGCGCAGGAGGTCGCAGTCGTCGCCTTCGCCGGAAAGGTCGCGGCCGATGCGAACTCCGTCACCGAGGCCGACGTCGTGGGGTTGCGCGGCCTCGGTCTCGATGACGCGGACATCTTCCACGTGATCCTCGCCGTTGGCGCCAGATGCTTTTTCAGCACCGTCCTTAGCGCTGCCGGGGCTGAGCCCGATCCGCAGTACAACGAGAGCCTGGACGTGGATCTGCGGCGGGCGCTGAGCTTCGGCGGCTAGACCCAGAGAGAACGCACCAACCGGGCTGTCCCAGCGCCAGAGGGCGAGCGCCGACTTGTCGAGGAGGTAGCGCTCGCCGCTCGCAACGCCCGCGCGGCATCTTCGCCTTCGGTAAGCCCTGGGACGGAATCGCCCAGGCGCTTGTCGCCATCGGGCCTGCAGATCGTTTCGGCCACGTCCATCAGCAATCCGACACCATCAATAGATGCGGACGGCGCGCAGGCCCGTCTGGCAGCTAAGGAATCTCGCTGAAGCGGCGGAATGCCGGGGCCCGCACCTCGTGCGGCGTCTACCTGCCTGGGTGGCCGGCGGGATAGGGCTGGCCACCTCGATACACCTGAGCCACGACAATCCTCTCTGAGGGCAGGCGGGAGCGCGGAAGGTCCGTGTGGTGGGTCTGGAAGGGCGGTCGTCCGCTCGGGGGCCGCCTGCTCCACCGCCGCTCTCAGATGACCTACCATTCTGCAACCTGACCGGCTGGTGCTCGGTGATTGCCCCACTAGCAGGGTGTCCGTCGTGACGCCCCAGGTGGCACGGCGGCTGACGCGTGTTCAGGGCGGATGCCCATTCGACGGAGATCGCTGGCGGATCGTCGCGGTAGCGCCGCCCGTTGTCGGGAGTCGAACCACACGCGCCCATGCGAGCCTCTACTTTCACGAACTTCGATGTCCTGGTCTCGGCTCGGCGTGGCGCCGTTATGCACTGTGGACAGTGATACGAGGAGGCTTCATGCGCGGACGCAGATGGGCGACCCTGGTGACGGCGGTGGCGCTGACATTGGGCGGATTGGTCGGGGCCAGCGCTACTCCGGCTGCGGCGGATCCGCCGGGCGGGACGTTGCGCAACGTCTACTCCGACGGTCAGTTCTGCAACAGCTATGGCAGCGAGGGCGTTCGGACCGGCCTGTGGAGCCGGTACTACTGCGAGTACCGCCAGTACGGCCCCAACGCCCCCGGCTTCTACTTCCTCTGGACCTTCACCTCCTAGCGCGTAGCTGCTCGGACGGGCGCTCTCGGGCCCATCGGCCGCCGCCGGGTCGACCAGACCGGCGGCGGCATCCCTGCTGGACCGGCTGCTCGCCGAAGCCGGCTTCGAGCTGCGCTGGGACCGCGACAGGTACGTCCCACCGCCGCCGCAAGCCGCCTCGTCGTCGGTGTCGATCCTGCAGCGGCGGCCGTCGGTGACCGCCGCGCCGAGCCGGCGGACGGCCGAGTCGCCGCAGTTGGCCAAGCTCGGGGAGTACGTCGAACAGGCGTGGCAGCTCACCGTGCCGTCGCTGCGCGCCTCGTTGTCGACCGCGACTGGGCCGGTGCTGCCGCACGACGCGGCGGTGCTGGCGCGGTACCGGGCAATGGACCGGCTCTACGAGCTGGCCGACGCGGCGCGCGGTGGGGCGGGGGGCGTGTGGGTGCTCTGTCGGATGGAGGACCCGGTGTTGCTGCCCAAGCTGGACGGTGCGGTGGTGCGGGTGGGCGACAACGAGTGGATCGGCTTGCCGGACGCCTGGGTGGTCAACGCCCACCGCAGCGATCTGGCCTGAGCAACCGATTCGGCCTGGTCGGCCGGGCCGGTAGGTGAAGTGCCCGGCCGACCGGCCAGTTCCTGATGGCCGTCTCCCGCCTGCCCCGTCCGGTCCGGTCTCGTCGATGGGACCGGACCGGCCATACCCGACGGTAACTCATCCGAAGTTCTTGATGTCGCTGCGTGAGGCTCCGTACGGTGAGCCTCCACCCGCCGCACAGTGAGCGTGGCTCAACCGTCAGCGCCGATGCGGCATGGATCGACAGAAGATCAGTCTCAGCCCCTCGGCCACCACGGATGGCCTGTGTGCGATGGGAGCACGCCAATGGAATGTGTCATGCCGCTGATCTATTTCCTCGGCTTCTTCATCGGCCTGATTTACGTGCGAGCCAGGGCGGGTCTCGGGCAGGGCCGGATCAAGATCATTGGTGAGGGCGGGGTCGGTCTGGAATGGTTCGTCGGGTCCCTGCTGACTCTGATGTTCTGGCCGGTCAGCTTTGTTGTCTGGCTTGCCCGGGGTCGCCCGGAGCCACGGACTGTCTTCAACGACAAGGCCAGGGAGCGGCGTCGGCGCGCCGCCGGGATGTAAGAGGACCAGGGTATGTCGAATCACCGCGGCCGTCCGGGCAAACTGCCGCCTGGCACCGCCGCCATGCTGGCGGACTTCGCCCGCTACGAGTGGTACGGCGAGCGCAGCGGCATCGGGCCCGAACAGGCGTGGGGGATGCTGTCGACGCTGCTGCCGCTGAGCCAGTCCGACCCGGCCGGCCTGACTGCCGCGCTCGCCTGGGAGGTGACCCCACAGGGCGGATGGTCGGCGTACGGGGCGAGTCGGGTGGTGGCCGAGCTGCTCGGCCTCGGCTTCGAGGGTGACGACGCAAAGGTCGTGCTGGACGGGGGAATCCGTTTCCTGCGCCAGAACGGCGTCCCGCCGCTGCGGGTGCGTGGTTACGAGTGGAACCGGTGGGTCGACACCGGCGGCGATGTCACCAACTGGCTCCCGACGATCCCGCCGCCGCCGCCGGAGCGGTCCGGGCTGCGTGAGCTGGCACCGGGCGAGGTGCGCCACGTCGCCACGCTGACCGCCGACCGCGATTCGAACACCCTCCACGTGTGCCGGGACGACTCAGGGGCGTACCTCGCTCTGATCGACGCGCGGTACAGCGACGAGGACCCGACCCGCTCCCGCAGCCAGTGGAAGCAGGCCGCCTCGCTCTACGAAGTCTTCGTCAATGTCGGCCTGGCGCTGCAGTCACCGCCCCACTGGGTGAGCGCAGAGCTGGAGCCCTACATCCCGCTTCCCCGACCGAGCATCTGACGACAGAGCAACCATGCCTGGCTATGACCCGAACTGCGACAACTGCATGAAGTACGGGACCTGCCGGGGCACCGGTGTCGTGCGGCGTACGCGCCTGGACGGGGGCAACGCTTACCACGTCGACGAAACCTGCCCGACCTGGCGCGGAGTCGGTGGCAAGTCCGCCGCCGGCAACCACAACCACCGTTGACGGTATAGGACTGTGGATCAGCAGGCAGAGGTGCGACTCACTCGGTCTCCGGCAACGCCGGTCGCTCACGAATACTGAGCAGGTTCGCCCAGTTCCGAAGGCCCCTGACCTGGCCAGCCGGACAGGCCAGGGGCATCTACGGCTCGGCGGTTGTCAGGAACAAGTTCCCCATTGACAGTTGTGGCCCGAGGGCTTCCGCCTGAGCCCTTCAGCCTCCTTGCACCACGCGCACTTCGATTTGCCTGCCTTGACGCATGCACAGCCCATCGTTGCCTCCTGTTTCACTTCGCCGCGCGTCATCCGCGCCAGTTCTTCTCGAACACCAGCCGCCACGCCTGCTTCGTGTCGGCGTCGAATCGTTCCAGGCTGGTATCTCGCCGCCGGCGGATGTCATCCCGCCACACCGTTTTCAACGGACCTTCTCGAACACGCTCTCAGCGGAGACGGCGCCCAGGGGTGCGAGTGTTGGATGGTCGTTCAGAGGGCAGCGCGCCTTTATCTGCCGTCACAGAATACTGATCGACAATAGGCACCCTATCGGCCCTTCGAGTGACGTCCTCCGGCTGGATGCAGCCGCCCAGCCGACGCGTCACGCTTCAGTACCGGTCGGCCCCGGTGAGGAGTTGCTCAAGGCGGTCGGCGGTCGAGGTCACGAGCGCCAGTGGCCGTTCGAACTCGTTGATGTTCAGGTTGAGCAGCGGCACGGCGTGGCGGAACGTCACCATGTCGCCCAGGACGGACATCCCGCCGCAGACCGTGTTTCCGATCTCGCGCAGCGCCTGCACCACGTTGACCGAGTGCAACTCCCCGAAGGACGACTCGATCTGCACCCACTCCTCGGACCCGTCCGCCAGGGTGACATGCCAGAGCAGCACCACCTGCGAACGGAGGTTCCCGGTCTCGAAGACGAGCTTGATCAGGTCCTGCTGGTCATCGGAAATCTTGTAGTTCGACCGTACGTAGGATTTGAGGTCGGCCCAAGTCGCCATGTTGACCCTCCTATGCCGTTTCTTGGCGGAGAAGGCGCTCATGCGTCAGAACTAATTGCTCGGTCGCACCGGCCTTCTGCCCATCGTTCGGGGCAAAAGTGAGTGCACTCCACTTACGGGGAAACCGCAACCCCTGATTCACGCGCTATACAAGATCTGTCAATTCGACGACGACTTTCGGACGAAATTGCGGTGGAGCTTCGGTGGGCTCAATCGGCCGCTCGGTTGCCGTCGTCCGGACATTGCGGCTGTCCATCGCCATTGTGGCTGGAGTGGCCGCGGTCGCCGGGCCGACCCGAGGTCAGCCGTTCGTAGAACGCGCGGCAGCGATTTTTCCAGTCCAATTCCGCCTCGCTCGTCAGGCAGCGCGTGAGCAGGGAACACACGCCGTCGACCACCGCGGGATCGCTGATGTGCTGCTCGTACGTCTCGAGGGTTTCGGCCAGCCGGCGGCGGGCACCGGACTCGACAAGTTCGAGCGTGGCCATCGCGCGAACGGCGGCGGGCAGATCGATGTCGACCAGCGCCGGGATGAGGCGTCTGGCGACGCCGACGTCAGCGGCCCGGTTCGCCACCGAGATGCAGTGCGCGAAGAAGTCCGGATCGGCGGGCCGGGGTGCGTAGAGCTGCGGTAGCAGCTCGATCGCGAGTCGCTGTACGCCCTGCTCCATGCTGGACATCAGCGCGATGATGATCTCCTCGTCCGCGGCACGGTGCGCGGCGAGCACGCGGATCGCCTGCTTACGGGCGATCTTGTTCTCGAACTCGTCGACAGCGATTTCAGCGCCGACCAGTAGTTCGGACCGGCTGAGCCGAGTGCGCTCATTGAACAGCCGGACCACCGCAGCCCGCTTGTTGCGTTCCTCCATCTGGCGTAGGGCCAGTTCCGTCAGTCTGGACAGCTGACTCTTGAAGCGGTCCTTGAAGCCTCCGTACGAGAACGGGATGACGGTCAGCCGTCGCTCTGACTCCACCTCGCTGAGGATGTCGACAAGCTTCTGCTTGTCCGGGTCGAGGATTCCGGCGGCCTCTCTGGTGAGAGTCTTGTACACCTGGTAGGTCCGATCCAGGCAGAAGACCAGGGTCGGCTTCCCGATGACCAGCGCCTCCCGCAGCTCCGTCCTCCACGTGATCTCTCCGTACGCCTCGACGATGACGAACACGCACACATGTGCATGCTGCACGGTGTCGCGCGAGTTGGTCTCCCAGCTTGCCTGCGCATGGTTGACGTGCAGGATGTCTCCGGACAGGTAGTGCCAGACCTCCGCGTCAAAGCCGTTGGCGACGTGGATGAAGTCCTCGCGGTAGCGCTCTGTGTCGTGGGCACCGCACAACATGATTCGGAGCATCAGCCCACCGCCCGCTTCCGTACGCGCCGATGCGGAACTCGAACAGCGCCGCGGGGATGAGGTTCCACGAGAACTCCCTTCTGCTCTACCTGTCCACACCGGACTTGGCGCAGCACTTCGCATCGCTTCTGGACGGAGCTCGAGGGCGCTGAGGTGGCTGGCCGATGGCCTGCCCATCGGCGAGCGCAGCGGCGGTAGTGGCAGCGCGGGTCGCACAGAGTGACCGGATCACGAGGGGCGACCGTCGGCTTGTGGCTGATCGGCGGCGTGGGAATGCAAAGTCTTGTCAGCTTCGTGACGCCCTGTCAATGACATGTACCGGACAGTGCCTCTGCCGATTGTTGCCCGCTGCTCCGGGGGGACCCGCCCGAGTGGCCTACCTCCCCGCTACCTGACCCGAAACGCCGCAACAGCCCCACCGAACTACCCACCATCGAGTGATCATGAAGGGGATGAATCAGGGGCCGAGCGAGTCTGTTGGGGTGGGACGGAGGCAGAGGGGGTCGGGTCGGGGTGGTGGCTGAGGAGTTCGTTGATCCAGCGTGCGGCGTCCTGCTGGGCGGTGAGCATGTGGTCACGGGCGTCCGTGATGTCCTGGTCAGCTGTCTCATCGACGTGGTCGTTAAGGATCGCCGTCCACCGACGGCTCAGCTCCTCGGCGTACCTGGCCTGCCGGAGCTGCTCGTCGAACTGGTACTCCAGCTTGACCAGCCGGTCGATGTGCGGCTTGAGTGCCGGCAGGATCCGGTCGTCGAGCCGGACGGCGGCGTCGGGTCGGCAGGTGATGACGACCTCGCCCCGCCGGTAGCGCCAAACGGGATCGTCGGCGAGCGCCCGCTGCAACGCCACCTCCAGGTCCGCTGCCCGGTTCGGCGGCAGGTCCCGGGCGGCGTCGGCGGCCAGCCGGGTCAGCCGCTGGATCGCGTTCGGTTGGAAGTACTGCACGTACCAGCTCAGCACCTCGGACCGCAGGCTCGCCGGTGACGACCAGGCGAACGTGGCGCGGATGTAGAACGAGTACACGTACCCGCGTGCGGGGACCGCGATCAGCCGGGGTGCGTCGCGTTGTTCGACGAGTGGACCGGACGGCGACGGCGCGGCAGCGGAGCCGACGGGTGCCTCGTCCTGAAGCGCGGCGACCAGTCGATCCCAGCTACGCGCCCACCACCGCCAACCGCGCACACCGGCGTCGCGGGCGATGGTCAACCCGCGTACACCCCGGCGCCGCCACCGGTCCGCGGGCCTCGGCCTCCCGTCGGGGGCGTCCGTCATGGCACCCCTCCACGGTCACGGATCCGCGTTTCACGCTAACAACCGGTGCCCGATATGCCTGCCGCCACGCCGTCACCGAGCAGACGGCATATCGACACCAACCAGACTGGTGATCATTCGGGGTTCACCCACCATTGCGGAGCAGTTGGGGTGCCGAGGGGTGTTGTCGTCGACCGGCAGCGGTGAGACTAGGTTCGGTCCGACAATCATGCGGATCGATGGATTGGATGGTCTGGAGGCAGCCTGTGTCCACCCTCGTGTCCCCGCTGGCCACGCTCGGCGCGATCCGCCGGCGTACCACCACCCTCGCACTGCTCCTCGCCATGGTCGCCGCCGCGCTGGTCGGCCCGTCCGTGGTCTCCCCTCGATTGACCGACCCGGCCTCGGCGGCGGTCTACAGCTCCTGCACCATGAGCCGCTGCGCGGACGCCCGCACCGCCCGTTCGGGCTGGTCCGCCAAGGGGTTCCCGACCAGCCGAGGCTGGTACTCCTGGAGCGGCGGGAAGTCCAACTTCGCCGGCGGCCGGTTCTACAACTACGAGGGTCAACTGCCCACCAACGCCACCTACCACGAGTACGACGTCTACCCGCGCACCCAGGGCGCCGCCCGGGACGCGTACCGGATCGTGGTGAACCGCAGCACCGGGGTCACCTGGTTCTCGCCCAACCACTACACCGACTTCTACCGGCTCTGACCGACCTGGGGCCGGCCGGCCGCAATCGGTCGGCCCCGCCGCAGGTCGTCGTACCGATCAGATCAGGAGGAACGTGATGGTCGCCGAGCACGAGGGTCGGGTGCCCGATTGGCTGATCGTTCGCCACGACGGCGGCCTCGACGTGCCCGGCGCTGTGGTGTTGCCCGGAGCGACGACACGGACCAGGGCCGGGTTGTTCGCCGCGCTCGCCTCCGTACTGACCCTGCCGGCGTACCTGGGGGAGACCTGGGACGCCCTCTCCGACGTCCTCCGGGACCAGCTCGACGCCGGTCCGCTCACGGTGCTGATCACCGACGCCGGTCAACTGCTCGTCGATGAGCCGTCCGATCAGTACGGTCGGCTGCTCGCCGTGCTCGGCGACCTCGCCACCAGCGCCCCACACCCGTTGCGCGTCGTCCTCGACGAGGCGGTGCCCTCCTGACAGGTGATTCGAGCCCGCCGTCGGCGGCGGTGCCCGGCGGTGCGGGCGGGTGCTACCCGCACCGCCGGTCATCACGGGTCAGTGCGTCGCGGGCGGGATGCTCTGCTCGTACTGGAAGACGTTGTGCGGGTCGTACTTCGCCTTGATCTTGCGCAGCCGCGGGAAGTTGTGCCCCCAGTAGGCCTTCTCCCACTCGGCCATGCCGATGTTCGGCACGTTGACGTAGGCGCCGTCCACGTAGGGCCGCAGCGCCTGGCTGAACTCGGCGATCCAGGTCTGGGCGATCGGGGTGATGGCATCGCCGCTGTCGGGTTCGCCTCGTTTGCCCCAGCCCGCGCCGGGCTCCGAGTAGAAGAGCGCGTCGCGGTGCGGGAACGCCGAGCCGCCGAAGGGCTCCTGTCGTTGCGCTCCCCGGCCGAAGGCCTGGGTGAAGAAGTTACTGTCGGGCGAGGGCGCCTTCTCCATGAACTCGCGGACGATGCTGACCGCCTTCTCCGGAAACGGCTCGCGGGTGAACTGGGAGAAGAACTTCCAGTTCGCCGGGTCGTCCTCGCTCGGGGTCTGGAAGCCGGCGTAGACGTCGCCCCAGTTGCCGGTCTGCACGGTGACAGTGGGGTTGCCGATCGACAGGATCGGCGCCAGCAGCTCCCTGGCCTCCGCCTCGGATCCGTCCGCCAGGACCGCGAAGAACAGGATCTCGGTCGGGTGGACCTCGACCTGGCTGCCGAGGCGCGGGTCGGTGAAGGGTGCGACGCGCTGCCAGGTGTCGAAGACCTCGTGCAGGTCGTCGAGACCGGGCCAGGTCACCTGCAGGTACGCGACGCTGGTGACCGGAGCGACCTTGTAGGTCAGGGAGGTGACGATCCCGAAGTTGCCGTTGCCCGCTCCGCGCAGCGCCCAGAGCAGGTCCGAGTAGTTCCACGGGTCGACCTCGAGCACCTTCGCCCCGTCGGCGCCCGCCGCCACGACGATCTCCGCGCCGATCAGGTTGTCGCAGGCCATCCCGAGGTAGCGGGTGAAGAAACCGAGACCGCCGCCGAGGGTGGCGCCGGAGAGGCCCACTGTCCCCTCCGTGCCCGTCGTCGCCGCGAGGTCGTGCTCCCCGAGGGCGGTCACCGCCTCCGACTGGGTGAGCCCCGCGCCGACCTTCGCCGTGCGGGTGGCGGTGTCGATGTGGACGTCCTTCAGCTCGCTGACGTCGATCACGATGCCGTTGTCGACGTTCGACCAGCCTTCCAGGTTGTGCCGGCCACTGCGTACCCGCAGCGCGACGTTGTGCTGCCGCGCCCAGGTGAGCGCGTTGACCACGTCCTGGGTCTCCTGAGCGAAGACGATGACCAGCGGATAGTGCACGAACAGCTCGTCCCAGCCGAGGCTGGCCTCCGCGTAGTGGGGGCTCTGCGGGCGGACGATCCGGCCGGTCAGCCGCGCTGGCGGGAACTTCGTGTCGGAAGGCCAACCGGGACCGTCGGCCGCGACGGCCGAACTGCCGGTGATCACGCTCGGGATGGCGACCGCTCCGGCGCCGACGGCCGTCGCCCTGAGCAGATCACGACGGGAAAGGTCGCGCATGGTCCGAATCCTCTCGATTGGTGACACGCCCGAAAAGTGAACCGAGAGGGGCATTTCCTCTCATCTGGCGCAAACCAACCGTAAGGCCCGAGGGTTCCGAGTGGATCTGAGAACTTGTCACGGAACCCGGTCGGGTGATCCGGGACCGGGTCAGTGCGGGGCGGGCTGGTCCAGGATGGCGCTGAACCGCTCCTCGGCGAGGTCCAGCTGGCCGAAGATGTGCCGCTTCACCGCAGGCGACAACGGGGTGTCCGGCCGGCCGATCAGGTCCCGGAACAGCGGCACCAGCGGCCGGTACTTCCGGGCCGACGAGATCACCTTCGGCCCGACCGTGTGGATCACGCCCACCCCGTTGTCGGTGAAGTCCGACACCTTGATCACCCGGGCCCAGGGCTCCCGGTCCAGGCTGACCGCCAGATGCTCCCGGTACTGCGCGTTGCGGTCCCGCTCGGGGTCGTACACCGGATTGGTGACAGCGGCGACCAGGGTGGCCACCCGTGGCCCGAACCGCGCGGCCAGCGCCGCCAGCGCGGCCCCGGTCGGGTCGGTGCCCGGGTCGCCGTCGGCCAGCTCGACCGGATGGTCCTCCACCGCGTCGTGCAGCAGACCGGCGACGATCACGTCGACGTCCCGCACCTGGTAGTGGTGCATCAGTCTGATCGCCACCCGCAGCAGGTGGTTCAGGTACGGCTCGCGCACGCGTCGATCGTCGCGGTGCAGTTCGGCGGCGAGATCGAGCGCGGCGGTCAACCGCGCCCGGGCTGCGTCGTCGAACTGCTGGACCTCCAACCGGAAACGTTCCAGCAGGCCCGGTTCGCCGTGGATCTCGGTGATCGCGTGCATCGGCATGCTGCCCAGGTGCGGCGGGAACTCCATGCGTCACTTATAGCCGATCTTCACCTGATCGATGAGCCCGTACGTCGCCGACCCGACCGCGACCGCGCCGCGCGCCGCCGCCCCGAGCGTGCAGTTCCGGTCGTAGATATGAGTGGATCGTTCTGTGTGTCGGGACAGGAAGTGCAAGATCGCGGAGCCGTTCGGCGGGTTAGATCGGCAGCCGGTCGGCGCCGGCCAGCGGGTTCACCAGGAGGGGGACCAGCGGTGCCGGGAGCACGGGGTCGCGACGCAGGGTGGGCGTCCACCCCGCGTCTCCGGCCAGGTCGGGGTCATGATTCGCGTTGTACGCCGCCAGCAGGTCGACCGGTCGGGCCGCCCCGCCGCCCTGGCGGACCCAGGAGCCTCGCTCGGTCACCGCGGTGCCGCCCCAGTCGTAGAGCAGGTCCGCCGGGTCGACCGCCGCGTCCAGTGTGAAGAAGTTGTTCTGCGCGTAGATCGCTGACTGGACACCGACACCGAGCGCGTACTGGAAGTCCTCCCCGCCGACTCGGTAGTGGTTGTTGTAGATGTCGACCTGACCGAAACGCACCCGGGGCAGCCGTTGCAGGACGCCGTCGAAGAGGTTGTGGTGCAGTGTGACCCGCAGCCGGCCCACGTCCGGGCCGACGGTGTTGGACGAGCCGATCAACAGCAGCTTGTCCCGACCCGTGAAGCGGTTCCAGGAGGCGGTGACCAGGCTGGCGGTGTGTGTGACGTCCAGCGACCCGTCGTGCACCTGGTACGGCCGACCGAAGTACACCGGCTGGGCGCTGTCCGGGTTGTCGCCGTCGGTGAAGGTGTTGTGGTCGACCCAGACGTTCTCGCTGCGGCGTACCGAGATCTGGTCGTACTGGCTGTTCCAGTTGCCGGCGTCACCGTCGGTCGGCGACCAGGCGGGGAAGCAGTCCCGGGCGTCGACCAGGGTCAGATTGCGCACGATGACGTTCGACGCCCGGTCGATCATGAGGGTGAGGCCGGTCAGTCGAGCGCCGCGCAGCCCGACGATAGTGGTGTTCGGGCCGACGTTGATCTGAGTCTGCCGGGTCTGGTTGGTCACCGAGCGCACCCGAGCCTCCTCCAGCGGCCCGCTCGGTGGCACCCGTCCCCACACCGCCGGGTCGTACGCGGCCAGGTAGGCGTCCAACCGGTAGGCCGGGTCGGCCAGGTCGTCGCAGCTCAGCGGCGTGCCACCGGGTCCTTCGAAGCCGTCGATGGCGCCGTCGACGTAGATGAGCTTCGGGGTGGCGTTGCCGGCGTTGCCGGCGTTGTCGCCTCCCAGCGCGGCGACCAGCTCGGCCCGGTCGTGGACCACCCGGGTCCGCTCTGGGGTGGCCGCCGAGCCGCCGGTGGTGCCGGGGCCGTCGGCCGCCCAACCGTCGCGCTCGGGCAGCGTCTGCCGGCCGAGGTGGTCGGCCAGCCAGGAGAGCCGGTCGGCGGACGGGACGTCCGGACGGGCAGCGGCGGCGGCCGGCGCGGCGCCGAGGAGAAGGGCGACGACTGTGGCGCCGCCGAGGATTCTGCGCATCGACTCACTCCGTTCGTATGTGGTGGAGGTCCGTCCACGTGGTGTCTGCCGTTATCCGGCCAGCTCGGCGCGGTACGCGCCGGACGCCCACGGCACCCCCAGTTCGCTGGGCAGCGCCCCCCGCTCGGCCGCCCGGCGCAACACGTCGACGACGCCACGCAGGTGGCGGACCCGCTCCCCGCCCTCGCCGAGGGTGGTCACCAACTCGCCGTCGAGCAGTCGGGGCTCCGGCGCGGGCCGCAACGCGTCCAGCAGCGCGGTGAACGGCGCGGTACGGGCAAGCGGTGCGATCAGTGGCACGCCCGACGGGTCGAGCCGGTGGGCGAGCAGGTTCTCCAGCAGGCCCAGCCGCCCCGGCACCCGGCGGGTCACCACGTCCCCGGGCAGGCGCAGCCGGTCGGTCGGGTACTCCAGCACCGCCTGTCCCGTCGTACCGGTCACCACCACCTCGCCCGCCACGAACTCCTCGGCGGCCAGGGTCACCGCCACCAGCACCGGCGGCCCGGCGCGGAACCGGACCCGCAGCACTGCGGTGTCCTCCACCTCGATCGGCCGGACCCGATAGCGCTCCACCTCGATCGCGACCGGCCACGGCGTCGCCCCGGCGAGCGCCTCGGCGATCGCCAGGCACTGCATCACCGCGTGCGCGAGCGGGTTGACGAGCGCGCCGTCCAGCACCGGGCGGCCGTCCACACTTCGTCGACCGGCCCAGGGGGAGCGGGCGTAGTAGGCGTCCGGCCGCTGCCAGGCGGCGATGGTGGAGATGCCGGTGACAGTGCCCAACCGGCCGGCGGCCAGCGCGTCGGTCAGCGCGGTGAGGGCCGCCGAGCCGAGCGCCTGGAAACCGACCTGGGCCACCCGACCGGCGGCGGTGAGGGCCCAGGTCAGCTCCTCGTGCTCGGCCAACGACAGCACCGGCGGTTTCTCCAGCAGCAGGTCCGCGCCGGTGGCCAGGGCGTCACGGGCGATCGCCAGGTGGGTGTGCGGCGGCGTGCAGATCACCACCACCTCCGGTCGGGTGGCGGCGAGCATCGCCCGGTGGTCGGTGAACACCGCCACCCCGGGCGGCACCGGGGCGGCCGGGTCGTCCTCCACCGGTCGGACGTCGACCAGGGCGACCAACCGCAACCGACCGGCGTCGTGCAGGGGCGCGATGACCCGCCGGTGCCAGCGACCGTGCCCGTTCGCCCCGATCACCGCCACCCGGGGCGGCCGGGTTGCCCCGCTCACCGCCGACCGGTCCGGGTGGACCCGGTCACCGGGCACCGGCCAGTGTGGCCTCGACGCCGTGCCGCTCCAACGCGGTCAGCCAGGCGATCACGTCGGCGCGGACCTCGTCGTCCTCGGCCACCTCCATCGGGATGACGTCGCGCAACGCGAAGACCGCGTCGACAGCGCCCGCCGGGCTCTGCGCCCCGGCGTCCAGCGCGGCCCGGATCGGCCCGGCCAGTGGGTCCTGGAACGGCAACGGCCGGCCGTCGTCGGCGTACCCCAGCGCGAAGCGCAACCAGGACGCCACGACCAGCGCGCCCCAGCGCGCGGACCGCCCGGTCGCGCGCAGGTCGGCGATGGTGTGCAGGACGCGCTGCGGGAGCTTCTGGGAGCCGTCGATCGCCACCTGGAGGGTGCGGTGGTGGATCGCCGGGTTACCGAACCGGGCGAGGGCCTGCTCGCCGTAGTCGACCACCAGCACCCCGTCCGGTGGGGTGAAGCTGGCCGCCACGTCCTCGGCGATCAGCCGGCGCAGCACGTCACGCAGGTGCGGGATCTCCAGCGCGTCGGCGATCGTCTCCCGACCGGCCAACGCTCCGAGGTACGCGATGGCGGAGTGCACCCCGTTGAGGGCGCGCAGCTTCAACCGCTCCCACGGGCCGGCGTCGTCGGTGAGCACCGCCCCGGCGAACTCCCAGCCGGGCCGACCGCCGGGGAAGTCGTCCTCGATCACCCACTGCGCGTACGGCTCGGCGGCCACCGCGGCCAGGTCGGTCACGCCGAGCGCCCGCCGGGCCGCCTCGATCGTCTCCGGGGTGCTGGCCGGCACGATCCGGTCCACCATGGTGCCGGGGCAGGTGACGTTGCCGGCCACCCAGTCGACAAGCCCGGCGGGCACCCCGCCGGCCCGGCCGACCGCCTGGTCGAGCATGCCGCGCAGTCGTCGACCGTTGGCCGGCAGGTTGTCGCAGCTCACCAGGGCCACCGGCCCGGCGTCCGCGGCGGCCCGGGCGGCCAGCCCGCGCAGCAGCAGCCCCGGCACCGTGGTCGGCGACGCGCCGCCGGCCAGGTCCGCGGCGAGCGCCGAATCCGGGGACAGTCGGCCGGTCACCGGGTCGAGTTGGTACGCCTTCTCGGTGACGGTCAGGGTCACCACGCGGACGGCCGGGTCGGCGAGCAACGCCACCACGGCGTCCGGGTCGCTGGGCGCGTGCCGGACACCGCTGAGGGCGCCCACCACTCGGGTGGAGCTGCCGGCCGCGGAGAGGGCGCTGACGCTGAACAGGTTGTCCTGCGCGGCGATCGCCTCGACCACGGCGCTGCTGCGCGGGGCGACGGCCACGATGCCCCAGTCGCCCCCGGCCGCGCCGACCGCCGCCTCGGTGAAGACGGCCTGGTGGGCCCGGTGGAACGCGCCCAACCCCAGGTGTACGACGCCGGTCGGCACGGTGCCCGGCCGGATCAGCGGGCGGGCCTCGGCGGGCAGGCGGCGCAGCATGCCCATGCCGAGCCGGGAGGCCCCGACGGTCACCGCCATGCCGGACCGTCCGGGAAGCGGAACTCGGCGATCGACGCGGGCTTCATGGTGGCGCTGTAACCGGGCCGTTCGGGCAGCAGGTAGCGACCACCGCGGGTCCGCACCGGGTCGACGAAGTGTTCGTGCAGATGGTCGACGTATTCGATCATCCGACCGTCCAGACCGGTGCCCACCCGCAGGTAGTCGAAGATCGCCAGGTGCTGGACGTACTCACAGAGGCCCACGCCGCCGGCGTGCGGGCAGACCGGCACGCCGAACTTCGCCGCCAGCAGCAGCTCGGCCAGGACCTCGTTGACGCCGCCGACCCGGCAGGCGTCGACCTGCATCACCCCGATCGCCTCGGCCTGGAGCAACTGTTTGAAGATCACTCGGTTGGCGGCCACCTCCCCGGTGGCCACCCGGCACCGGCCAGCGGTCAACTCGGTCACCGCGCGGGCGATCCGGGCATGCCCGAGGATGTCGTCGGCGTGGGTGGGCTCCTCGATCCAGTACGGGTCCACCTCGGCCAGCGCCGCCATCGCGGCGATCGCCTCGTCGACGTCCCAGACCTGGTTGGCGTCCATCATCAACAGCGCGTCCGGGCCGATCTCCTCCCGGATGATCCGGGCCCGCCGCAGATCGTCGGCGAGCGGGCCGCCGACCTTCATCTTCATCGCCCGCCAGCCGTCCGCGTACGCCTGCCGGGTCAGCGCCCGCACCTTGTCGTCCGGGTAGCCGAGCCACCCGACCGAGGTGGTGTACGACGGGAAACCGTCACGGTCGAGGGTGGCCAACCGGTCGGCCAGCCCGTCGCGTCCCTTGTCGAGGATGGCGGCTGCCTCGTCCGGGGTGAGCGCATCGGTGATGTGCTTGAAGTCGACGCTGGCCACGAGGTCGTCGGTGGGCAGGTCGGCGAGGAAGCGCCACATCGGCTTGCCGGCCAGGGTTGCCCGCAGGTCCCACACCGCGTTGACCAGCGCGCCGGTCGCCATGTGGATGACGCCCTTCTCCGGGCCCAGCCAGCGCAGCTGCACGTCGGCGCTGAGCGACCGCCAGAACGCCACCGGCTCGGCCGTGATCTCCTCGATGGTGCGGCCCTGGACGTGGTGGGCCAGGGCACGCACCGCCGCGCAGGTGATCTCGTTGCCCCGGCCGTTGGTGAAGGTGAACCCGGCGCCGGTCGGGCCGGCGTCGGTGCCCAGCTCCACGTACGTCGCCGAGTAGTCACCCCGGTTGATCGCGTCGGAGCCGTCGCCCCGGGCGGCGGTGGGGAACCGCACGTCGTGCACCTCGACGGAGGTGATGGTGACCGTCATTGAGCCTGTCCTCCGAAGTTGAAGACCCGCTTGGGCAGCCGGTACGCCAGGTCGACGATGGTCTCGGCGGCCTCGTCCATCGGCAGCCGGTGCTCGGCGACGAGCCGGGCCAGGAAGCCGGCGTCCACCCGGCGGGCCACGTCGTGGCGTACCGGGATGGAACAGAACGCCCGGGTGTCGTCGACGAACCCGGTGGTGTTGTAGAAGCCGGCGCTCTCGGTCACCGTCTCCCGGAACCGGCGCAGCACCTCAGGGGAGTCCAGGAACCACCAGGGCGCGCCGAGCAGCAGCGCGGCGTATCCGCCCGCGAGGGGCGCCAACTCGCGGGTGAAGGTGTCCTCGTCGAGGGTGTAGAGCACCAGTCGCAGCCGGGGGTCGTTGCCGTAGCGCTCCAGCAGCGGGGCGAGCGCGTGGACGTACTCGGTGGCCTGCGGGATGTCGCCGCCGACGTCGCGGCCGTGCCGGGCGTGCAACCACCGGTTGTGGTTGCGCACCGCGCCGGGGTGCAGTTGCATGACCAGGCCGTCGTCGAGCGACATCCGGGCGAACTCCACGAGCATGTGCGCCCGGAACGCCTCCGCGTCGGCGGCGTCGGCCTCGCCGCGCCGGCCCCGGTCGTAGAGCCGTTCGGCCTCGGCCGGGGTCAGGTCCAGGGTGTGCGCGGTGGGGTGGCCGTGGTCGGAGGAGGTGGCGCCGGCGGCGATGAACGCGGCGCGTCGGGCCCGTAGCGCCGCCAGGTAGCCGGCGTACGTGCCGGTGTCCTCACCGGCCCGGTCGCCGAGACGGTCCACGTTCGTCGACCACCCCTCGAACTCCATGTCCACTACGTCGTCCGGGCGGAACGTGGTGACCACCCGACCGCCCGGCCCACCCCACCCGTCGGCGGCGAGCTTGGCGTGCTGCGCGAGATCGTCCAGCGGCGACTCGGTGGTGGCGAGGACCTCGATGTTGAACCGCTCGAACAGCGCCCGGGGCCGGAAGTCCGGCTCGGCGAGCCGGGCCGCGATCTCGTCGTAGAGGGCGTCGGCGGTGCTCGGGCCAAGCGGGGTGTGCACCCCGAACACGGTGCGGAAGGTCTGCTCCAGCCAGAGTCGCGACGGGGTGCCCCGGAACAGGTGCCAGTGCGCGGCGAAGCGTCGCCAGATCACCCGGCCGTCGGTCTCCACCGGGCTGCCGTCGCGGGTGGGCACACCCAGATCCGCCGGGGGTACGCCCTGACTGAGCAGCATCCGGGTCAGGTAGTGGTCGGGCACGATGAGCAACTGGGCCGGGTCCGGGAAGGGGCGGTCCTCGGCGAGCAGGGCCGGGTCGACGTGCCCGTGCGGCGAGATGATGGGCTGCTCCGCCGCCAGGGCGTACAGCTCCCGGGCCAGCGCGCGCTGGCCCGGCTCGGGCGGCAGGAGCAGGTCGGTGTGGTCGAACGTGGGCACGGAGTGGGGCTCCTCGTCTCCTGTGTCAGCGGGGGGTGAGCAGATCGGCGACGCGGACGGGTTGGCCGGTCTCGAAGGACCGGTTGGCGGCCAGACCGGTGAGCAGTGCCAACGCGCCGTCGTCGGCGGTCGCGGCGCGGCCCAACGGGTCGGGTTGACCGCCGAGGAGCACCCCGGTCATCCGGGCGTCGGCGCCGCCGTGCCCGTGCCGACTGCGACCCTCCACCGGGATCTGCCGGGGCGGGGCCCAGAACGGGCGCAGGGTAAGCGTCGCACCACCGCCCTCGGCCGGCGCCTCGGCGCCGTGCAGGGCGGCGCCCTTGACCGCGCCGGCGGTGCCCCTGTCGACGTAGTCGTTCTCGGCCACGTCCAGCTCCAGTCGGCCCCGGCTGCCGTTGACCATCACCCGGTATCCCTCCCAGGGCGCGTACGCGGTGAGGTGGTAGGTCATCGTGGCGCCGGTGGAGTAGCGGGCCAGCACCGCCATGTCGTCCTCGATGCTCACACCGGGCGCGAAGACGTTGCGGTCGCGCTGGTAGCCGTCCTCGGCCTCGGCGTCGAGGTACAACTCGCGCAGCCGGGGGTGCGCGTCCAGGCGCAGGGCGAACGGGTCGTCGGTGGCGGCGGGGGAGCCGTGCGCCCGGTCGTAGTCGCGGGCGTAGCCGTGCCGGCGACCGTCCTCGCCGTAGAAGAAGAGTCGGCCGGCCGCGTACACCTCGACGGGCGTGGCGGCCAGCCACCAGTTGACCAGGTCGAAGTGGTGGCTGGCCTTGTGCACCATCAGCCCCCCGGAGGTGGCCTTGTCGCGGTGCCAGCGGCGGAAGTAGTCGGCGCCGTGGCGGACGTCGAGCAGCCACTCGAAGTGCACCGAGCCGATCTCGCCGACCGCGCCCTCGGCGAGCAGCCGGCGAACCTGTTCGTGCAGCGGGTTGTAGCGGTAGTTGAAGGCGACAGTGACCCGCCCACCGGTCTCGGTGACCGTGTCCAGGATCCGCCGGCAGCGGGCCACGTCCACTGTCATCGGCTTCTCGGTGACGACCTCACGACCGGCGCGCAGCGCGGCCACCACGTACTCGTCGTGGGTGACGTCCACGCTGGTGACCAGGACGACGTCGACGCGCTCCTTGTCCAGCATGGCCGCGAAGTCACCGGCCGGGTACGTGGGCACCGGGCGGTGGCCCAGCTCGCCCAGCCAGCGGTTGTGCGCGTCCATCCGGGCCTGGTTGACGTCGGCGAAGGCGACCAGCTCGGTGGTGTCGGCGTGGTCGAGCACCAGCGCCCGGACGAACATCTCTGCCCGCGCGCCGGTGCCCACGACGGCGTACCGGACTCGCCCGGCGGCTCTCGGTGACATGCGGTCGCCTCCCGTGATCCTGCAAAGGTTTGCAATGAAGTAATCACGATCGATCCGTTCGCGTCAACGACGACGGCGGGATCGGCGTCATTTGTCAGTGTTTGAGGGGCGGCAGGTGACCAAGAGGAGTGTGGGTGCAACGAAGCCGTAATCATTGACCGTTGACACTGGCGCAACCGTTTGCATTAATGGGCCACACCTGCGTGACCGCCACCACATCGGACGAAGGGGCCGCCGTGCCAGTCACCATCCGGGACGTCGCCCGCGCGTCCGGTGTGCACATCTCCACCGTGTCCCGCACCTTCTCCGCTCCACACCTGGTCAACCCGGAGACCCGGGTCCGGGTGCTGGCCTGCGCGGAAGATCTGGGCTATCGGCCCAACCGTGCCGCCCGGGCACTGATCACCGGGCGGACGCACAACATCGGACTGATCATCGCGGACATCGCGAACCCGTTCTTCCCGCCGCTGATCAAGGCGGCGGAGAGTCAGGCCCGACACCGCGACTATCACGTCTTCGTGGCCGACACCAACGAGGACCCGACCGCCGAGGAAGAACTGGTCCACGCGCTGGCCAAGCAGGTGGACGGGGTGCTGCTGTGCAGCCCTCGGATGAGCAACAGCCTGATCGAGCAGCTCAGCCGCGAGGTGCCGCTGGTCGTGGTGAACCGCCAGGTGACCGGCCTGCCCTGCGTGCTGATGGACGTCGGGCAGGGTGCCCGCTCGGCGATCGAGCACCTGGTGGGCCTGGGGCACCGCAGCATCGCGCTGCTCGGTGGCCCGCGCAGCTCGTGGACCAACCGGGAGATGCGCCGTGCCGCCGGCGCGGCCGCCCGAGCCGGCGGCGCGGAGCTGACCATGCTCGGCCCCAACGCGCCCACCGAGGTCGGCGGTTCCGCCGTCGCCGAGCAGGTGCGACGCAGTGGGGTGTCGGCAGTGCTCGCCTACAACGACCTGATGGCGATCGGCCTGATCGAGGGGCTGGACGCGCTCGGGGTCCGGGTGCCGCAGGAGGTGAGCGTCGTCGGGGTCGACGACATCACCCTGAGCCGGCTGACCCGCCCCAAACTGACGACGGTGGCCACACCCACCGGGGCCGCCGGCCGGACGGCCGTCGACATGCTGCTGCAACAGGACATCGAGTCACCGCGCGGTGCGCGGGGGTCCGGTGCCGGCACGGCGCTCGGCGTCCGTCGTACCACCGCACAGGTAATGCTCCAGACCGACCTGGTCATCCGCGACTCGACCGGCCCGGGCCCGTACGCCCGACCGGCACGTCCCCTGGCCGCACCACGTGGCCCGGGCCCGCATTGCCCTGCGGACCCGGGCATCCCGACTGCGGCCACCGGTGACGCCGTCGCCTCCTAATGCCGAGGAGTGAGCGCACATGCACCCCGCAACGCCCCCCACCACTGCCGCGCCCGTCGGGCGCGCCCACCGTACCCCGCTGCCTCGGCGGCGCCTGCTGCGTGGCCTGCTCGCCGTGACTGTCGCCGCACCGCTGATGTTCGGCGCCGCCGCCTGCGGAGACGACGACGGAGGCGCCGCCGACCCGAACGCCCCGGTCAAGCTCTCCATCTTCTGGTGGGGTGGCGACGCCCGGGCCAAGCTGACCGAGGACGCCCTGGCCCTCTACACCAAGAAGCACCCGAACGTGACCTTCGAGAAGACCTGGCAGGCCAACCAGGGCTACTTCGACAAACTGGCCACCCTCACCGCCGGCGGCAACCCGCCGGACCTGTTCCAGATCGACGACAACTACCTCGCCGAGTACGCGGCCCGCAACACCACGCTCGACCTGACCTCGTACCAGGAGTCCGGAAAACTGGACACGTCCAAGTTCCCGGAGAGCCTCTGGCAGTACGGCGTGGTCGACGGCAAGCTCGCCGGTCTGGCCGCCGGGGAGAACACCCAGGGCCTGGTCTACAACAAGACGCTGTTGACCACTAACAACCTGCCCGAGCCGACCACCGGGATGACCTGGGAGCAGCACATCGCCTGGGCCGAGCAGGTCACCGCCAAGACCAAGGTGCCCGGCACGCAGGACCCGAGCGCCGACTACAAGGCGTTCTGGGTCTGGCTGCGCCAGCAGGGCAAGGACCTCTACAAGGGCAAGGAGCTGGGCTTCACCGCCGAGGACGTGACCAAGTGGTTCGACCTGTGGAAGGGCGCCCGGGACCGCAAGGCCACCCCGAGCGCCGACGTCATCCACGAGGGCAACTCCAGCGACGTCACCAAGCAGCTGGTGGTCACCGGCAAGTCGGCGACCTCCTGGGTCTGGGCCAACCAGATGCCGGACCTGAAGAAGAACACCAAGGACGAGCTGGGCGTGATCGCCTACCCCGGTGATCCGAGCGCGCAGTGGGCCCGAGCCTCGATGTACTGGTCGGTGTTCAAGGGCAGCAAGAACAAGGACGTCGCGGTCGACGTGATCAACTTCCTGAACAACGACCAGGAGGCGGTCAAACTGCTCGGCACCGACCGCGGTCTGCCGTCCAACCTCGACCTGCGCCGCGTGGTCAGCGACGACACCACCGACCCGGCCATGAAGCAGTCCATCGCCGTCGAGGCGGAGCTGACCCAGAAGTTCGGCAAGTCACCGCAGGTGCCGATCAAGGGCCACAGCAAGGTGAAGTCCGAGCTGATCAAGGCCGCCGAGAACGCGCAGTACGGCCGGGCCACCCCCGCCGAGGCCGCCGCCCAGTTCATCGAGGCGTGCAAGTCCGCCATCGCCTGACCGCGCCGCGAGGCGAGGAGAGGAGCTGTTCGTGGCGTTGACCACGGCACCCGACCCGACCCGACGCGGCCCCGGATCCGACCGGGCCCACGCTGAGAGGCGTGGGCCCGGACGCTTCCGGCACAGCGAAGGTCTGGCGGGGTACGTCTTCCTGTCGCCGTGGCTCATCGGCCTGATGGGTGTCACGGCAATCCCCATGGTGCTCTCGCTCTACCTGAGCTTCACCAACTACGACATCCTCACCCCCTTCTCCGAGGTGGAGTGGGTGGGGCTGGCCAACTACGAACGCATGTTCACCGCCGACCCGTCGTACTGGCACGCGGTGCGGGTCACACTGACCTTCGCGCTGATCGCCGTACCGCTGAAGCTGGCCGCGGCGCTCGGCGTGGCGCTGCTGCTCAACCGCGCCTGGCGCGGCGTCGGGCTGTTCCGCGGGCTGTTCTACCTGCCGTCCCTGCTCGGCGGCAGCGTCGCGCTGGCCATCGTCTGGGTCAACATGTTCAACCGCGACGGCGCGTTCAACTCGCTGCTGAGCCTCGTCGGCATCACCGGCAAGCCGTGGGTCAACGACCCCGACTGGGCCCTCGAAACACTGATGGTGCTGGCCATCTGGCAGTTCGGCGCACCCATGGTGATCTTTTTGGCCGGGCTCAAGCAGGTGCCCACCGAGCTGTACGAGGCCGCGTCGGTCGACGGGGCCGGCCGGTTCCGTCAGTTCCGCAACGTCACACTGCCGATGCTCTCCCCGGTCATCTTCTTCAACCTGGTGCTGGAGACCATCAACGGCTTCCAGGGCTTCACCGCCGCGTTCGTGCTCAGCAACGGCACCGGCGGCCCTGTCGACTCCACCCTGATGTACACGCTGAACCTCTACATCACCGGCTTCACCGACCTCAACATGGGCTACGCCTCGGCGATGGCCTGGGTGTTCCTGCTCGCCATCGCGGTCATCACCGCGATCTTCTTCAGCACCGGACGGTTCTGGGTGCACTACTCCGACGGGGAGGACCGGTGATGGTGACGGTGACCCCGACGACCGCAGCGCCGACCGCGCGCCGACGACCCGGCGGACGGCCAGTGCTGCGACTGCTGATCCTGGTGGCGATCGTCGCCGTGGTGCTCTACCCGCTGATCTGGATGGTGGGCACCTCGCTGAAGTCCCAGGAGGAGATCGTCAACAACGTCGGGCTGCTGCCCGAGCGTTTCACCCCGGGCAACTACACCGCCGGGTGGTCCAACTTCGACGTCAGCTTCGGTCGGTTCTTCCTCAACAGCGCCATGGTCAGCCTGCTCACCGTCATCGGCAACGGGCTCTCCTGCCTGCTGGCCGCGTACGCCTTCGCGCGGCTGCGGTTTCGGCTGCGCGGCATGTGGTTCGCCGTCATGATCGGCACGCTGCTGCTGCCGCAGCACGTGCTGATCGTTCCGCAGTACATCCTGTTCCGCACGCTCGGGCTGGTCGGCGGCGACTGGCCGTACCTGCCGCTGCTCATCCCGCAGTTCCTGGCCACCGAGGCGTTCTTCGTCTTCCTCATGGTGCAGTTCATGCGGGGCGTCCCCCGGGAGCTGGACGAGGCGGCGCGCATCGACGGCGCCGGCCCGTTCGGCATCTTCCGGCACATCATCCTGCCGCTGAGCCGCCCGGCGCTGGTCACCACGGCGATCTTCTCGTTCATCTGGACCTGGAACGACTTCTTCCGCCAGCTGGTCTTCCTGTCCCAACTGGAGGACTACACCGTCCCGGTCGCGCTGACCCTGTTCATCGACTCGACCAGCCAGAGCGCGGTCGGCCCGATGTTCGCCATGTCGGTGCTGTCGCTGCTCCCGGTCTTCCTGTTCTTCGTCGCGTTCCAGCGGATGCTCGTCGAGGGGATCAACACCAGTGGCATCAAGGGCTGAACCCGTGGACACCGGCGGGAGGCGGGACTGGCGCGACGTCGCCCGCGACGCCGCCGACCTGGCGTTGCTGGGCATCCTGCTGACCCTCGCGGCGGTTCCCCTGCTCACCGCCGCCGCGGCGGCGGGCACGGCCAGCGCGGCGGTGCACGACTGGACGCGTACCGGCAGTTGGCCGTCGGCGCGCACGACACTGCGCCGGTTCGGCCGCGCGGTGCTGCCCGGTGTCCCGGTGAGCCTGCTCGCGCTCGCCAGCGCCGTGCTGCTCGCCGCCGACCTGGCGGCGCTGGCCACCGGCCGGGTGCCGGGCGGCCCGGCTGCGCTGCTCGTGACGGCGCTGATCGCGGCCGGCCTGGCCGGGTACGGCGGGTTGGTCGTCGTCGAGGTGGGCGGCAACGGGGGCGGGCGGTGGTGGGCCTCGGCCCGCTCCGCCGCCCGCGCCTGCCTCGACGTGCCCACCCGCTGGGCGGCGCTCACCGGGGTCGTCGCGCTGGCCGGGCTGCTCACCGTCCTGGTCACCCCGGTCGCGGTGCCGATCCTCGCCGGCTACACGGTGGCCGCCCTGCACGCCGTCACCGTCCGCCGGCCGGTGTCGGTCGCCGTCGTCGGCGGCCGGCAGAGACCAGCCGACCCTAACGCCCGCCGGCGGGTGTCGGTCGCCGTCGCCGGCCGTCGGGAGCTGCCGTGAGCGGGGAGCCGGTTCGGTTGACGGTCGGGACCACTGAGGTGGCCGAGTACATCCTCGACCCGGCGCTGGACGCGCGACACGGGCCCCGACCGTACCTGCACCCGGTACGCACGCTCGGCGGAACGGTGGTCACCGACGCGCTCCCCGCCGACCACGTGTGGCACCTCGGGGCGTCCCTCGCGGTGCAGGACGTCGACGGCAGCAACCTCTGGGGCGGGCGCACCTACGTCCGCGACGTGGGCTACACGTGGCGCGACGACCACGGCGTCATCGCGCACACCGGTGAGGTCGAACGGTCCGCGGGCCGGTACGCGCACGATGTCGAGTGGCGCGACCGGGCTGGCGGGGTGCTGCTGACCGAGCGGAGGTGGCTCGCCGCGTCGGTGGTCGCGCCGGACGCCTGGCGGCTCGACCTGGAGTCCGTCCTCGTCGCCCCGGAGCACCGTGAGATCCGGTTGGGCAGCCCGGCCACCAACGGCCGCCCGGGCGGGGCCGGCTACGGCGGGTTCTTCTGGCGGGCCGCCGCCGACGGCGATTCGGCGGTGTTCACCGCCGACGCGGCCGGGGAGGAGACTGTCAACGGCAGCGCGGCGCCGTGGCTCGCGCTGACCGGCGCCGGGTCGGGTGGCGGGGCGTACACACTGGTCTTCGCGGGCCTCGGCCGCGGCGACCGGTGGTTCGTGCGGACCAGCATGTATCCGGGGGTCTGTGTGGCGTTCGCGTTCGACCGCCCGGCGGTGGTGCCGGCCGGTGGGAGCAGGCACGGCCGGTACCAGGTGTGGGTGGCCGACGGAACCCTCGACCGGGACGCGGCAGCGGCCCTGGTCACGTCGGTGCCAAGACCACGCTGAGCGGGGCTCCGAGCCCGAACACCCCTCGTTGACCATGAAGTTATTGCCACGACACGCCGGGCGGAGTGGCAACAACTTCATGATCAACGGGGCGAGGAGCTGGTGCGGGTCGGTAGGGCTGCGGTTACTCGGACGGCCTTGACGATCGCCGGGATCGAGCCGATCAACAGCACCAGCCCCCAGACGATCGCGATGATCGCGAAGACCAACGCCGCCACGTCGTCGACGATGCTGACCAGGATCACCGGCACCAGGTTGTGCAGGAACTCCAGCACGACGGTGCACAGCAGCGTGGTGAGGATCAGCAGGACGAGACCCTTGTTCTGCAGGAAACGCGGCTGGGCCAGCACCAGCATCCCGGCCCACACCAGCTTGAGCAGCAGCACCAGCCCGAGCAGCACCGCCGCCTCGCCGACCGGGAAGAACCCCCACAGCGCCAGGTACGCCAGCGTGCCGAACGGGACGGCCAGGAACAGCGACACCATGATGGACAGCTCCACGAACGCGACGACCAGCGCGACCAGCCCGACGATGATCAGGATGATCGAGAAGATCAGGCTGGCGACGCCCTGCACCCGACCCTGGACGCGCTCGGGCAGCAGCAGGCCCAGGCAGAACAGCCCGGTGCTCCAGACCGCCACGGCGTCGACCAGCGCCAGGTAGCCGGTGCCCCGGCCGGACGGTTCGCTGACCCCTGACACGTCGTCGATCTCCACGTCCAGCGCCCCGGCGGTGTCGGCGAGGGCCGCGCCGGCGTCGGCGCCGCCGAGCAGCAGCCCGGCACCGAGCTCCACCCCGATCGCCAGGACGATGGCGAGCATGGCCAGCAGCAGGAACGGCTTGCGCAGGTCACCCACGGCGGCACCTTCCTCTCAGCCCGGGTCGGGTCAGGACGTGGCCACGACGACAGTGCAGCCGCCCAGGCCGGGGCAGACCAGGCCCACCTCGGTGGCCTGGTCGACGGCGATCTTCGCCACCGCGCCGGTGCCGTCCGCCGCCGGCTCGACCTCGTCGCGGATGGTGAGGTCGGCGTCGCCGGGCGCCCGGGCGACAACTGTGAACCGCGCCGCGCTGCGCAGCATCAGGGTGTGCAGCCCGCCGGGGTCCGCGATCCGCACCACGCAGCTGCCGGAGAACGTCAGCCGCCCTGCGTCGTCGGCGCAGTCGGCGCTGACCGTCGCCGGATCCACGGCGGAACGCTCGCCGCCCAGGGCGCCCAACCGCTCGACCAACCCGTGCCGGGCCTCCGGATCACCCGGCTGGTTGCGACCCGTGCTGACCGCGACCACGAACAGCGCCACCAGCAGGACGGCGAACAGCCCCAGCAGCGCCTTCTGCCGACCACTCATCGCGCCACGGCCTTCGCCACGATCTCGGTGAACCGGATCTCGTCGATGCCCGCGAAGTAGCGGTTGGTGCCCTGCGTCTTACCAACCACCAGAAGCGTGACCTGGTGGGGGCCCTTGGCGAGCTGGACCGTGCCGACGTCCAGGAACTCCGTCTTGCGCACTGTCGGCGTGAAACCGAGGAACGTGCCGCCGACCTGGTTGCCGTCGATGGCGAAGACGGTGTTGGCGTAGTCGAGGGAGGTGGTGCGTACCGCTGCGAAACGCCAGGTGCCGTCGGCCGGGATCTGCACCGTCACGGTGACCTTGTCGCCGATGGCAAGCCCTTGGAAGAACAGCTGCCTGTCGCCGGACCAGGTCACTCCGCAGCAGTTGGGTTGCGCCTCCACCTTCGCCCCGTTCTTCGCCGGGGAGTCCACCACCGCCCCTGGCACCAGGCTCTCCGCCTCGACGGTGACCACCCGCGGCTCGCCGGGGGCCGGCTCGCCGTCGCGGGTCAGCAACACCACCCCCACGGCGACCACCACCAGCACCAACGCCGCCGCGGCGGCGATCCACAACCACGGGGTACGCCGTGGCGGAGCGACCGCCCGCACCTCGTACGTGACCCGGCCGCTGGAGCGGGAACTCTCCTCCGGCGCGGTGTTCGCCGAGTACGCGAACCCGGTCATGTCGTAGCGCCGAGGCGGGGTGCCGGCCGGCACGGCGAGCTTGACCAGGAACGACACCGAGCCCTGGCCGGGTACCACCCGTTGGGGTTCGGTGACGGTGAACCACGCCCGCTGTGAGCCGTCACCGGGCGCCACGTCGAACACCACGGTGTCCGGCGCGTTGCCCGGGTTGGAGACGGTGAACGTCAGCTCGCCGCTGTTGCGCGGGTCGACTGTGAACTGCTCGGCGGCGGCGACGACCGCCCACTCGGTGGTCATGACGACTCCTCTTCCAGGACGATCTCGACAGTGGCCGAGGCGGGTTTCTCCGCCTCGACGATGCGGGTGATCACGGCGAGCTGACCGGCGGCGGCGACCGGCACCCGCACCACGACGTGGAACGGCTGGTCGGCAGGTTCGTCGATGCCGAAGCCCGACATCCCGGTGGCCAGCTCCAGGGCCCGGCACATCCCGTACGGGGTGCCGCGCCATCGGGCCAGCAGGGCGGCGTTGGCCACCAGGTCGCGCAGCCGACCCACCGGCAGCGGCAGCGGGGTGTCCGGTCGGGGCGAGGCCACCACGTGGTCCATCGCCACCCAGCGGGTCAACCGCACGACCAGCCCGTCCGGCGCCCGGTACGGGTCGAACAGCGCGTCCACCTCGGCGAGGATCGCCTCGTCCGGGGCGTGCAGCCCCTCCATCACGTCCAGCAGCGCCCAGAGCACGCTGCCCGGCACGCAGGCCCGCTGATAGGCGGCGGGCAGCAGCCGTTCAATCGCCGAACGTCGCATCCTGGCGCACCACCTCGATGTCGTGCTCGCCGGAGCAGAGCAGCCAGGTATCGGGGACTGTCACCACGTCGGCGGTGGCCTGGTTGGCGCTGGGCGTCCAGGTGACGGCGTCGGCGCTGCGGTGCACGCCGCGTTCGCCGCTGGCCAGGATCAGCCGCTCCGCCGCGCCGGTGCCGGGCGCGGCGCTCCCGGCCGTCGGGCCGCTCACCGCGATGGCGTCGACCGGCACGAACCGGGTGCGGTCCCGCAACGGCAACCCGCAGTTGACCGACACCGCCTGCCACTGCGGCTGAGCGGCCAGGGTGTCCAGCCGCAGCACCCCGCCGCTCTGCGTGGCCGCCACCGCCTGCTGACCGGCGAACGCGAGGTCCCGGCAGGTGCCGCCGCTCCACCCCGCCTGCATCGACTGCCACTTCACGTCGGACTCGAACAGCCGGGTGCGATGACAGCCCTGGCCGGGTTTCTTCGGATCCGGCTCGCCGGCGCCGCTCCACAGCAGGGTGGCCGGGCCGTCGTACTGCACGGCGAGGACCCGGTTGTCCACGTTGGCCAGACCGACGTGGGTGAAGCTGCCGGGTCGGCCGCCGCTGGTCGACAGGTACACCCCGAAGCTGGCCTGCGCGGCCACCGCCACCCCCGGCGCGCCCCGCTCGGAGACGAACGTGCGGACCGCGTAGAAGCCCCGGTCGGCGTCGGACGGGTCGACCAGGATCTGCAACGGCACCGCCCCGGGCAGCAGCGACACCTCGTACAGGCCGGTGTCGGTGGCGGCCAGCAGCGCGCCCGCGCCGTCGCGGTCCAGCCAGGCCACGTCGGAGATCCGCGAGTCCAGGTCGGTGAGCAGCGACCACGTCTCGCCCAGGTCGGTGCTCAGGTGCACCCGCGAGCCGCCCGAGGCGCGCAGCGTCACCACTGCCACCGAGCCGGGACGCGCGACGATGCCCGGCCGCAC
This sequence comes from Micromonospora sp. NBC_00821, assembly GCF_036347035.1. Taxonomy (NCBI): domain Bacteria; kingdom Bacillati; phylum Actinomycetota; class Actinomycetes; order Micromonosporales; family Micromonosporaceae; genus Micromonospora; species Micromonospora sp. NBC_00821. The sequence goes on along the minus strand of NZ_CP108880.1, from coordinate 3,968,464 downwards.
CGGCGCGGGCGCGGGCGCCACCCGCAGCACCGTCTCGTCGTCGAAGCGACCGGCAGGTTCCCAACCCGCGCCGCCGTTGCTGGAGCGGAACAGCACCGGGCCGCGCCCGGCGTACCAGGTGCGCGGCTGGTACTGGTCCACGGCGAGGGCGCGGACGCCGGCGTCGGGGGCCTCGTCGACCACGAACCGCACCGACTCGACGTAGCGCACCCCCGGCTCGGCGTGCTCCAGCAGCCGGTACACGTTGGACGCCCGCAGCGGCTCGCCGAACGGCCAGCCGGTCGGGTTGAGCGCGGTGGGCAGCGGACTCAACGTCTGGTGCAGCCGGTCGTGGATGCGGCGACGGACCGCGTCCACGTCCTCCTCGCGGCGGACCACCACCCGGGCCCGCACGGACACCGCCTTGAACCGCGCCCAGGTGGCCCGGGAGCGGATGCCGAGCATCCGGCGTTCCTCCAGGTCCGCCTCGACCCGGTGCCGGGCCTCGGGCACCTCGTGCTCGCGCAGCACCGCCACCGGCAGCCGACCGCCCGGTCGGGCCGCCTCGGGCACGTACGGCACCAGCACCACCTCGACCTCGCCCGGCCGGGCGAAGCTGTACACCGCCGCGCGGGTGAACGCCCGCGCCCGAGCAACCGCGCCGGAGCTGGTCGCGAGGACCTCGAAGTCGCGGGCGGTGACCGCCCGCTGCTGGGCGAAGAACTCGTACGGGCCGCGCAGCAGCACCGACTCGAGCGCCTCCATGTCCCGACCGCCGGCCGCCGGGGCGGGGTTGTCCACGCGTACCCCCGGTAGTGGGTCACGCAGGCTGGTCAGCGTGCCCGCCGCCACGTTGCCGGTGGGCCCGCCACCGGCGCGGTACCAGAGCCGGATCTGCCGTCCGGCCGGCGGCACCGCCGCGACGGTCACCGGCGGCACGGTGCTCGTCGGTGCGGTCGCGTCGGCGGTGACCTCGCCGGGCGGGGTCGCCCCGGCGGGGGGTCGCAGGTCGAGGGCCGGGGCGAAGATGACAGTGCCGGAGCACCGGTCGACCAGGTACGCCTTGGCCTGCGGGCCGAGCCCGGCGAAGCTGTCCACCGGCTGCCAGATCTCGAACGTGCGACCGTCGTGCTCGCGGGCCGCCGCGCCGAGCTCGACGGTGCCGGCCGGCACCTCCACCCCGAGCAGCAGGTCCAGCGCCTCGGCGGTGTGTGTCAGAGGCGCGTGCGCCGCGCGCAGCACCTGCCCCGGCTGGCCGGTGCCCACCCCGAGCAGCTCCGCCTCGACCGGTTCGCAGTGGTGCATCCGTACCGTCACCGACGTCTCGTCGGCGGGCAGCGACGTCGGCTCGGTGGTGACGAAAACGACCGGCCGGGGATCCGCGCCCCGGGCCGCGGCGACCCGCAGCCCGGCCGGGATCCGGACCGCGCCGCGGTCGGTGCCGGTACGGGTGAACCGGACGTCCGCCCAGGCCGCCGTCGGCGCGTGCCGGGTGACCCCGAGCAGGTTCAGGAACGAGACGTACGCCTTCTCCGGCAACTGGTTCAACCGGTAGATCATCACCTCGGTGAGGTGCGCGAACGTCTCCACCAGCGCCATGCCGGGGTCGTGCGCCGACAGGTCGGTCCACGCTGGGCAGGATTGCCGGATCCGTTCCCGGGCCTCGGTGACCAGGTCGAGGAAGCCGCGATCGTCCAGGTGCGGCACGGGCAGCGTCATGACGCTCCTCCCTGGGCGGGCTCGTCGACCGGGAGTAGATCCACTGAGAAGACCAGTTGCCCGGGTGTCAGGCTGGCCCGCACCCGGTAGTCCAACCGGATCACCAACCGCCACGCGTCGTCGGAGTCCGGCCCGGCGTCCACGTCGATCACCTCGACCCGGGGCTCCCAGCGGGCGATGGCCTGCCGGACGTAGTGGATGGCCAGACCAGCAGTGGTGTCGTCGTTGGGCGCGAAGATCAACCGGTGCAGCCGGGCGCCGTACCCGGGTCGCATCAGCCGCTCGCCCGGCGTGGTCGACAGGAGCAGGAACAGCGCCTGCCGGACGCTCTCGTCGCCCTCGGTCATCGCCAGGCCGCCGGCCGCGGTGAGCGCCAACCCGCCGGCGCGACCGGCGTCGAAGCCGGCGCCGACGAAGCGGAAGGCCCTCATCGGTCCGCCCCCAGGAACTGCTGGCGGGGGTCGCGCACCGTGTGCTTGACCAACCCTGGCGGTGTGCCGTTGGTGAACCCCTCCAGGTGCGACAGCACCACCCGGTGCCCGTCGACGCGGACCCAGTCGCTGTAGCCGACGCGGACGGTCAGCGTCGTCGTGCACGGCTTGATGGTCGGGCCGTAGTTCGGGCAGGCGACTATCTTGCGTCCCTCCGGGTCGTCGTCGACAAGCACGGGCACACCGGTGACGGTCACCCAGTGCCGCGAGGGTCGGTTCTCGACCCGGCCGTCGTGATCGCAGGTGATCACGGAGTCACTGTGGATCCAGCGCATCAGCCGCCTCCTTCATGGTGGGCGCGGGCGAGCGAACGGGCCTGCTCCGCCGCGGTGGTCGGGTCCTCGGTCGATTCGGCGTGCAGGAAGTCCACGCTGCGGGCGCGCACCACCATGGCCCGGCCGGGTGCGGAGATCACCAGGTCGGACGCCGCGTGCAGGGTGGCCAGGTCGGGGGTCAGCTCCAGGAAGCTGCCTCCCTGGGTGCCCAGCCGCAGGCTGCGCCGCACGTCGTCGACGACGATCGACTGCCCGCCGGCGGTGCGCATCGTCCAGCGGCGGGCCTTTCCGTCGTCGATGCCCGCGTCGTACGGCTCGACGGCGCCGAACAGCGAACCGAGCACGATGCCCGAGGCCGGCTCGCCGCCCGGCAGCACCACCAGCACGGTGTCGCCCGGATCGGGCAGCGCCACCAGACCCTTGCCCGGCCCGGCGCCGGGGCAGAGCACGGCGAGCCAGCCGGCGTCGAGGTCCCCGTACGCCGGCAGGGTCAACCGGACCCGTCCCAGCCCGTCCGGGTCGGCGACGTCGGTGACGCTGCCGAGGGTGACCACCGCGCCGCCGGTCGGGGTTGTCGGGGTGGCCGGCGGCACCGTGGAGAAACGGGTCAGGTGCCCGTTGCCGTCCACCGTGTGCACCACCTCGGTCAGCACGTACGTCCCGGCGACCGGGTCGGGCACCCCGCCGAGGTCGACGCGACGGCCCGGCCGTAACGCCGGATCGCCCTCGGCCACCCCCTCGGCCGTGGCCAGCGCCGCCGCCCGGGTGTCCAGCCGGGCCTGGGCCAGCGCCGCCAACTCGTCGTCGCTGCGGCCGGGCTGGTTCACGGCGGTGCGAACGCCGTCGGCACCCACGTCCGCCGGATCCGGGCGGTCGTCGGCGGGCCGCCCGCAGCGGGCCGCGTCGACCTGCTGGCTGATCACCTCGGCCCGCTGCGGATGCCAGCCCAGGGCCGCGCTGGCACCGCTGGCCTGGTCGGTGTTCATGGACAGGCGCACCGTGTGCACCCCCGCGCCGAGCGCCAACGCGACCGGCTCCCCGTAGCCGGCGAGGGTGACCAGCCGGACCGTGTCCCCGTCGGCGGCCAGGTGCAGCCCGGCCCGGCCGGTCACCTCGCGCAGCAGCTCCAGATCACTGTGCCGGTGCTGAAGCAGCCGCTCCAACCGAGGGCCGTCGACCTCGGCGTCGACCGTCAGCCCCACCGCGCCGCACAGCTCCCGGGCCAGCTCGACGGCGGTCACCGAGGTGAAGACCCGCAACCCCTGCCGCTTACGCAGCCGGTGCAGCGGGTCGTACGCCCGCAGCCGCAGCACCGCCGCCCCGTCGGCGGCGTACTCCACCTCGACGCAGGTGACCTCACCGGTGAACAGGGCGTCCGCGTGGTCGGCGAGCCGTACGTCGAGCGCCGTGCCGGGGCGTACCACCGGGTCGAACGCGCCGGTCCCGGCGGTGGTGGCGAGCACCAGCTCGGCCTGGGTGGGCTGGTCGAGCCGGGCCGCGACCCGCACTGAGCGGACCCGCTGACGAGCCGCGCCGACCAGCTCGGCGCCGTCCAGCAGGACGATCAACGCCCGGGGCGCGACGCTGGTCATGGCGTACCCCCCGGGTTGGTGCTGGTGGCCGTGGGGCCCGACGGGCCCCAGGCGGCGGGCGCGGTGGCGATCGAGGCCCCGACGAACGACGCGCCGGCACCCGCCGCGCCGGCCAGCGCCCGCGCGGCGCCGGTCACCGCACCCACCACCGATCCACCGCTCGGCGCGCCGGGTGGTGGGACGGCGAGGGTGGTGCCGGCCGGCACGGCCAACGGATCGGTGATCCGGTTGTGGTCGGCCAGTAGCCGCCAGCGCAGCGGCGAGCCCAGCGCGTCGTTGGCCAGCAGGTCGAAACGCACACCGGAGCGACCCGGCTCGGCCGCGCCGTCACCGGCGGCGATCACCGCGCTGCCCGGCGTGGCGGTCGGGGTGCTCGCGGCGGCCAACTCCTCGGCGAAGCCGGCCTCGGCCTGATCGGCCGTCTCGGCGGCGCGGACCAGCTTCAGCCGCAGCCAGGACCGGCGTGGCGACCCGGTGCCGGTGAACGCGTCGAACCGTTCCGCCACCGCGATGATCACACCCGGCACGTTCCAGGTCTTGCCCCAGACCAACCGGACCAACGGCGGTCGCAGCCAACCATGCTCGGCCGTGGAGTTCTCCGCCAGCATCCACAGCGGACGGGTGAGCACCCGGACGTCGGCCGGACGCAGTTGCGCCTCCACGAAGTCGACGTCGAAGAGCAGGTCCAGCACCAGCTCGGTACGGCCACCGCCGGTGAAGACCAGCGGGTCGTCGGCCAGACCGGCCCCGGTGAGCTGCCCGCCGCCGGCACCCCGTTGGCGTACGCCGGCGAGCCGGGTCACCTGCACGGTCTCCGGGTTGAGCAGGCAGTCCACCCGAACGCCTGAGGAGTCGATGAGGAAGGCGACGCGTTCCATCAGTCAGCCGCCTGTTCCCGGTCCAGTCGGGTCAGCTGGGCGGTGTCCACCGCCGTGCCGGCGACAGACCACAGCGCGGTGTCGTCGGGCAGAGCCGGCCACGGGTCGACGCTCCGCGCCACCGCGCTGGGCGGCGGCCCGTCGATGCCGGGCGCTCGTCCGCCGCTGGCCGTTCCCGTACCGGCGTCGCGCGGCGGGGCCGGTGGCCGGGGTCGCGCCGGTTCGCCGGGCAGGGCCAGCCAGGGTCCACCGTCAGCGAGGCGATCCAGGTCGCCGTGTGCAGAGGTCGACGGGTTCCCGGCGCTCGTCGCCGTGTAGCCGGTCCAGGCCGGGTCGATCCCGTCCCGGTTCGACCTGCTCACGGGGCGGTGCGCGACCACCGCGTCCACTCCCGGCGACCGGGCCGCGCTGGGTGCATCGCCACGCAGGTGACCGCTCGGGTCCTCCCTGGGGGAGGGCTGACCGTCCCCGTCGCCCCGGAACCCGTCGCGACCACCGGAGAGCCGGTCGGCGGTGGGTCGTACGGGAGACGAGTCGGCGGAACGCCAGTGGTCGACCTCGCCGGACCACAGAGCGTCCAGGGGCGGGTGTGAGGTGCTTCGGGTGGCTCCGGCCTTCGCCCGGTGCGGGCGGCCGCTCGGCGAACTGTGCTGCCCGAAGACCATGGAGGGGATCGGCTGTCGGGGTCCATCCGCCCGGGGCAGCTCGGTCGCGTCGGCGGCCGTGGGGTCGAGGGCTGTGGTGTCGGGGTTCGTGGTGTCCGGGTTCGTGGTGTCGAGCCGGGTCGTCCGCCGTTCCGGAGGCACCTCCGCGCTCGGTCTCACCGGCCAGGTGGATCCGGCCGGCGGGCGCGACGCGTCCGGCCGGGTGGATTCGGCCGGCGGGGTTGTCAGGTCCGAGCCGGACGACGGCGTCCCGCTCGCACCGGAACCACCCGCGTCCCCCTCGTTGCCGAGCCTGCCGGATCTGCTGGACCTGCCGGACCCGTCGGACCTGCCGGACGTGCTGGACCTGCCGGGCCTGGCATTCGCGGCCGGGTCCGCACCGTCGGCGTCGACCCGACCGGTGGATCCGCCCTGCCCGTCGCTGTGGGCCCCGACCTCGGCGATGCCGGTCGGGGAAGGGTCGAGGTCCAGGTCATGCAGCAGGCCGGGCGCGTGGGCGGCGACCAGGTCCAGCCAGTGCCGCGGAGGCTCCCCGAAGCGGCGTGGGGCCACCACGGGCGTCTGCGTCGACGGTGGAAGCTGGCCAGCGGGCTCGACCCGCCCGGCGAGGCGCTGCACCGCCCCGGCCGCCGAGCGCAACCGGCCGGCCAGCCAGCTACGCGGGCGTCGGCGCGGTGGCACCGCCGGTCTCCAGCTCCAGGCCCTCGTAGCGCAGGGTCAGCGAGGCGATGGCGATCTCGTGGCTGAGGGTGTTGAGGTGTGCCCCGCGCCACCGGGTGGGCCAGGCGTCGATCAGGTTCCAGCGCAGCACCTCGGCCGTCCCGACCGAGTCGAGCAGCACCACCGAGACGTTGCGCCGGTTGAGGGTGCCCTGGGCGGTGGCGTTCACCCAGTCCCACAACTCTCGGGAGGCGGTGAGGCCGAAGTGCAGCGTCACCGGCTCGTACTCGGCCTGACCGGGCACCATCCGCATCCGACCCAGGCCGTGCTCCCGGTACGGCTGCCCGGGGATGTTCACCTCCAACCCGGTCATCTCGGTGAAGTGGCCGTTGGTGACGCCGTTGATGAGCAGTCGGAAGTTGTAGGCCCGGTACGGGTCGACCGGGGCCCCGGGTTGCGGGGTGGCGGTGGTGGGCATGTCAGCCTCCGATCGTCTCGGTCTCGGTGCCGCCGGCCCACTGGCTCAGCTTGAACACCACGAATTCGGCGGGCTTGACGACCGCGATGCCGATGTGGGCGATCACCATGCCCGCGTCGCGGACGTCCGGCGGGTTGGTCTCCTCGTCGCACTTGACGAAGAACGCCTCCTCCGGGCTGCGCCCCAGCAGCGCGCCGTCGCGCCACACCCGGGTGAGGAACGCCCCGATGTCGCGTCGGATCGAACGCCAGAGGGTGAAGTCGTTGGGCTCGAACACCATCCACCGGGTGCCGTTGGCGATTGCCTGCTCGATGGCGATGCTGAGGCGTCGGACGTTGAGGTAGCGCCACTCGCTGGCTTCGGCGGCGAGCGTACGGGCGCCCCAGACGCGGATGCCCTCACCGGCGAAGTAGCGGATCACGTTGACGCCCTTGGGATTGAGCACGTCGTGTTCCGGTCGGGTGACCAGGTAGCCCAGGTCGACGGCGCCGCGCACCGGTTCGTTGGCCGGTGCCTTGTGCACTCCGCGCAGGGCGTCGGTGCGGGCCCAGATGCCGGCCAGGTGCCCGCTCGGCGGGGTGAGTTCCAGTTCGCCGCTGATCGGGTCGCGTACCCGTAGCCAGGGGTAGTAGAACGCGCCGAACTCGGACTGTCGCGGCCGGTAGGCGGCCCCCTCGTGGCCGCCGGAGCCGCCCGGCTGGGCCGCGCTGCCGCCGGGACCGCCGGCCGCGCCGCCTCCCGTACCCTCGGCGGGCTTGGGCGGTTTGCCGGAGGACGGGGTGGCCACCCGGGTCAACGCGGAGATGTCGTCGATGTCCGGTGCCGGGTCGCAGATCGCGACCATGGTGCGGGTGCGCTCGGCCATGCTGAGCAGCGCCTCGTGGGACACCACGTCGTGGAAACCGGGCGCGGCGATGATGGAGATCTCGTCGACGGCCTCCAGCAGTTGCAGACCACCGCGCCGCTGCCCGGAGCCGGTGATCGCGCCACCCTCGCCGACGTTGACCACCCAGCAGCGCGCGCCCCCGTTGTCCAGGAAGCCGAAGACCGCGCGAGCCAGCGGGGTGCTCTCCACCCGCTCCCCACCGGCGAAGAGCCGCAGGAACTCCGTCCAGTTGTTGACCGGCACCGCCTTGCCCAGGTGGGCGGAGCGGTCCGGGGCGACGCCGACGAAGGCGGCGATGCTGGTGCTCGCCGGCCCGATCGGTCGGGCGCCGCTGGGGACCTCCTCGACGTAGATGCCGGGGGAGAAGTAACTGGGCATCGGTCCTCCTGTGCCTGTGGGTGTCAGTGGGTCGGTGGCGCGCAGACGATGACGATGTCGTCCTCGGTCGGGTCGACGTCGGCGGTGAGGACGAGCCCGCGTCCGGTCAGCCGCAGCCGGACCGGGCTCGGGTGCTCGGGGTCGTGCGGAACGCCGACGATCAGGAACCGGCCCTCGGTGTCGGTGTGGGTGGCGGCCCCGGTGGCGGGCAGCTCGACCCGCATCGCGGCCAGTGGCTGCTCCTGGGGGCCGATCACCCGCCCACCGAGGCTGCGCACGTCGAGTTGCCGCAACCGCAGCGGTTGCAGCACCGGCGGCGCGGCCGGAGTCGGGTGGTCCACCTGTGCCGCCACGTCGATCAGCAGCGCCGGGCGGGGCGCCGTACCGAACGCCGTCCACAGTGGTGGGTCGCCGGCCTCCAGCACGACCGGGTAGTTGCCGTCGCTGGTCGCGGCGGTGAGCACCCGGTCCAGCCGGGGCAACCCGGCCGGACCGGTGACGCAGAGCAGGTGGCGGACAGTGAACCGGTACGGTTCGCGGACCGCGCCGCTGGAGCGGGTCTGCCGGGCCGGGCGCAGGTCCATCGGCCAGAGGGTGAGTCCGTCGGCGTCGTCGCACGCGCGGGGCGGGCCGATCGGGACCGGTTGCCCCGCCGCGCTGGTCACCCAGGCGACCAACTCGGCGGTGGCGGTCTCGATCGGTCCGCGCCCGTGGGTGGTCATCGCGGCGGCGTCCCCTGGATCCGGTACGCGATGGCCTCGTTCCACACGTGCGGGTAGACGCCGATCTCGAAGTACCGGGTGAAGCGGTTGATCGGCGCGTTGGTGTGGTCGTGGTAGAGCAGCCACACCGGCGCGATGGTGAACAGGACGTAGTTGGCCAGGACGAGGGGGATGTAGAGCGGCCCGAGCAGGCGACCCTGGAAGATGTGCACGTCCTCGTGCCGCTGGATGCCGGAGCTGGAGCCGGCGCAGACGGTGCCGATGGTGGTGGCGTAACGGGGCGAGACCCCCTCCACCACGCTGACCCGACCGCTGTTCAGTGATGTGGGCCGGTCCAGTGAGTGCCCGAAGATCAGGTGCACGGTCAGGTAGATGGCGCCGACGACAGTGTTGAGCAGACTCCAGGTGTGGTCGACGACGAAGAGGAAGATGCCGCGGGCATCCGAGCCGTACACCCCGGCGGAGGCCACCGACCAGCCGAAGACCGTGCCGACCACCAGGCCCACGACGGCGCCGATCAGCAGCCCGATCGAGCCACCGGCGAGGAAGCCGAGCAGGGCGGCGAAGCCGACCTGGATGGCTGCGCTGAGAATTCCGAAGACCATGACGACACCCCTCAGACCCAGGAACGGAAGACTCGGGGCTCACGACCGCTCGCGACCTGGGTCGGCGTCGCCTGTCGGTTGCCGGGCGGGAACTGGTTGACGCCGAGCGCGGCGGAGAAGATGACCAGCGCGTTGAAGAACGCGATGATCCACTTCTCGGCGCCGGCGTCGTCGGCGAACGCCGCTGTCAGGTAGGACAGCAGCAGCGCGATGGCGATGGCGATCCACTTGCGGAGTTTGTCGCCGCTCGGGCCGATCAGCCCGCCGATGACGTTGGTGGCCAGCAGGGTGGCGGCGCTCGCGCCGGCGATGGTCCCCAGGGCTGCCCAGGTGAAGAGATCGTTCATGACGATCCCCCTTCTGCGATGGTGCGACCGGGATGTGGTGGTGGTGAGGTCCGGTGCCCCCCACGGGGAGCACCGGGGCCGGTCGCCGTCGTTTCCGGGGGCGGCCGGAGCCGGGCGTGGCCGGCTGAGCCGGCCACCAGATGGATCAGCCAGGCCCCGGGGCGCCGGCGGGCGGGCCCGGCGGCGGGGTCGGACCGGGCGCCACCGGCGCCGCGGGGTGACGGCGGCGCACCAGGAGTACGCCCACCGCGGCGAGCAGCAGCAGGAGGAGGACACCGCCGACGACCAGCAGCCAGGGGAATCCGCCGTCGTCCTCCTCGCCGGCGGCAACCGGCGAGGTGGACGGTCGAGGTGGCGCCTCGGCCACCGCCCGCAGTTCGGCTGGCTTCTCCTGGTTGGGATCGACCTTCCAACTGACCGAACGGCCGTTGACGGTGCCATTGCTGTCGATCACCCGTCCGGGAAATGTCACCGAGATCTCGAACGACATGAGCTTGAGGAACGCCTGTTGGTTTTGCGGATTCTGCTCCGCAACCTTTCCGCCATATTTCTTCGGATCCAGCGGCAGCGTGAAGCGGTAGAGATCGCCATCCCTGACCAGTTTCACGCTCTCGGTGTCGAAACCGGCCAGCGGCGCCTTGCGGTAACTGATCTGGGAACCGTAGAAAGTGTCGTCCTGGTAAAGGGTTTCCTCGCCCGCCGGTAGGGCGGGGATGTTCTGCCGCAGCTCGGCGAAGGCGACCGGCAGGTTCTTGTTACGACCGCTCAGCACGGACTTCTGGGCCGTCAGCAGGAGCTGCCCGTCGACCGTGTCGTCGGCGTTGACGGTCAACCCCATGTTGAGCTGCATGCAGCCGCTCAGCGCGGCGAGAAGAACGAGGCACACCGCGACGCGGAGTGCCCTACCGCGGTTGACTCTCCTGTTCATGGGGTCAGTGTGTGTGATCGCTTTCACTATCAGCAGTCAGCGATCGGTCACAACGAAGTCGCCGATTGTACCGGCGCGCTGTCGTCTTTGATTGGCCCCCACGAGGACCCGAATGACTATTCTGGAGCTTTGGGGCAACGATGGTTCCTCGTCGGCCGTAGTCTGGTCCGATGAGAATTGTCGCGTGCGTCCTGCTGGTAGATCCCGACGGGCAGCTGCTGTTGCAACTGCGCGACGGCGACGCGACGCACCACCCGAACGTGTGGGGGCTGCCCGGCGGCCACGGCGAGCCGGGGGAGACGCCGGAGCAGACCGCCGAGCGGGAGTTGTTGGAGGAGACCGGCCTGCGCGCCGACGGTCCACTGCAACCGGTCGCCGTGCAATCGCTGCCCGAGCTGGCCCGGGAGAAGCACTACTTCCTCGGCAGCACCAGGGCCCGGCAGGAGGACGTGGTGCTCGGCGAGGGCGCGGCGATGCTCTTCGTCCCCGGCGCCGAGGTGCTCGACGGTCGTCAGTGGACGCCGGGCACCGTGGAGGTGTTGACCGAGTTCCTCGCCTCGGCGGAGTACGCCGCCCTGGCCACCGGCCGGATCGCTGGGCCAGCTCAGCCCGCCGGTGGTCGCCAGTCCGCGTAACGGGCCATGCTGCGCAGGGCGACCCGGCCCGGGGTGAGCCGCAACGCGATGGTCCGCATCGTGAGGGCAATCGGGTTGTGCAGCTGCTGTCCGAACCGGCCGGCGACGTAGGAGGCGCGGGCAATGGACTGACTGCGTGGTCGACGCTGCTCGTCGTACGCGGCCAGGGCGGCCGGCACTCCCTTGGCGCCGCCGGCGCAGACCGTTCCGAGCACCACCGCGTCCTCGATGGCCTGCCCGGCGCCCTGCCCGAGGTTGGGTGTCATCGGATGGGCGGCGTCGCCGAGCAGCGCCACCCGGCCCCGGACGTACGAGGGCAGCGGCTCGGCCAGGTAGTTGATGTCGTTGCGCAGCACGACGTCGGGTGGGGTTGCCGCGAGAAGCGCCGGGATGGGGTCGTGCCAGTCGCCGAAGCGCTCCCGCACGGCTGCCAGCTCGTCGGGGGCGTGGCCGCCGGGCGGGGCGTTCAGCGCGCCGTACCAGTAGAGCTGACCGCCGCCGATCGGCACCATGCCGAACTCGGCTCCCGGCCCCCAGGTGATGGCGGCCGGGATCGGATCGGGAAAGGCGATTGCCGCCCGCCACGTCGTCGATCCGGCGTACACCGGGCCGGGGTGGTGCGGCCAGAGCTGGGCGCGCACCCGGCTACGCAGGCCGTCGGCACCGACCACCAGATCGGCGGTGAGAGTGTGGGGGCCGTCCGGCCCCTGGTAGCGCACCTCGGCGTGGTCCGGGCCGGACTCGACGTGCTCCACCACGGCGTTTGTGTGCAGGGACGACGCCGGCAGGGCCTCGCGCAGGATGCGGTGCAGCGTGGCCCGGTGCACGCCGAGCGCCGTGGTGCCCAGCTGCCGGATCATCTCCGAGGCGTCCACCCGGGACAACCATCGCCCGTGCCGGTCGCGGATCCCACCGGGTGCCTCACCGTGTCCACCCCGGCGCAGGGCCGGGCCGAGGCCGAGGGCGTCCAGCGCGCGCACGGCGTTGGCCATCAGACTCAGGCCGGCGCCGACCTCGCGCATTTCGGGGGCGCGCTCCAGCACGGTGACCCGCCACCCCTGCCGGTGCAGGGCGAGCGCCGCGCTCAACCCGCCGATGCCGGCACCCACCACCACCGCGTGTGAGTCGTCCATGTCGATCCTCCTTCTACACCTGTAGAAGAGTGATACTACCTCCGGGCCACCAGAAGGGAGGAGTGCCATGACGGCGCGGGAGAACCGGATCGCGACACTGACCGACGCGGCCATCGAACTGATCGCCGACGGTGGCATGCGAGCCCTGACCCACCGGGCGGTCGACGGCCGCGCCGGAATGCCGCCGGGCACCACCTCGGCGTACCTGCGGACCCGACAGACGCTGATCGAGGCAGTCGTCGGACGGCTCGCCGAACGGGACCGGGCCGACCTGGCCGCGTACGACCTGCCGACCGGCCCGCCACCCCCGACGCCTGCCCCCCGGCTCGACAGCGGCGACCTCGACGCCCTCGCGGGCGGTGTCGCCGAGGTGCTCGACCGCTGGCTGAGCACCGGACGCAGCCGAAGCCTCGCCCGCTACGCCTGCCTGCTGGAGGCGGTGCACCGGCCCGAGCTGCGCGGCATCCTGCAACACGGCACCGGCCTGCGGGTGCAGGCCCGGGACCTGCTGACCCGGGCCGGGGCCACCGACCCCGACCGGCAGGGCGACCAGTTCGTGGCGTTCGTGGACGGGCTGCTCTTCGACCGGCTGGCCGGCGCGGGCGCGCTCAGCGCCCCACCGCCCGGCACCGCGGCCAGCCGGGCCGACCTAAGCGCCGCCGTCCGTGCGCTGCTGCGCGCCCTCACCGGAAGCTGACCCGGCCGGCGCCGGTCGGCGAGTGGGCCGTCAGGCCCGACGGTGTGGGCATGACGGTGTGTGGGCCCGGCTGCGTGCGGACCCGACGGTGTGCGGGCCTGGCTGGGTGTGGGCCCGTCTGCGCGCTGACACCCGGGCGGGTCGCGAGCAGCCCGGTGATCAGGTCCGCCGCGTGATGGGAGACGATCGCCCCGAGATGCCGTGGGCCGCCGGCATGGTGTCGTGGGCCGGCCCTGTGGAGCTGAATCGTTTACGACATCGCGCCTGATGCCGTGGGCCGCCGGCTTGGTGTCGTGGGCCGGCCCTTTGGAGCTGAACCGTTTGCGACATCGCGCCTGATTCGTCTACGGCATCAGCTCCAAAGGGGGAGCGGACAGGGTGCTGCGGTGAGCTGGCGGTGTGCCGGCGTGAGCTGGTGGTGGGTGTGGTGAGCTGGGGCCGGGGCCCGGGCCGGGGCCGGGGTCGGGGCCGGGGCCGGGGTCGGGGCCGGGGCCGTGGCGGCGGGCCGGGCGGCGTGGGTGGGTGGGGGAGGTTGGGCGATGGTGCGGTTCAGCGGCCTGCGGACGGCCGGCGGGCGGTTGCGGCACGGCTGGCGGCCGGTGCTGGAAGCGACCGTCGCGGCGACCGTGGCCTGGCTGCTGGCGACCCGGTTGCTCGGGCACCCGCAGCCCTTCTTCGCGCCAGCCGCCGCGCTGATCGTCCTCGGGCAGGCCCGGGGGCAGCGCATCCGCCGGGCCGTCGAGGTCGTCCTCGGGGTCGCCGCCGGGGTGCTCGTCGCGGACCTGGTGGTGCAGGCGCTCGGCCCGGGCAGCACCTGGACGGTGTTCACCGTCATCCTGCTCACAGTCCTCCTCGCGGTGGCCTTCGGCGCCACCGGCGTGACGCTGGTGCAGGCGGCGGTCTCCGCGCTCTACCTGGTGGTGGTCGCACCGCCGGACGGCTCGTTGGTGCCGTTCCGCTTCGTCGACGCGCTGGTCGGCGGCGCGGTCGCCCTCGCGGCCAGCCTGCTGGTCGACGCCCGGCATCCCCTCGCGCCGCTGGTCGCCGAGGTGCGGCGGACCTTCGACGAGTTGGCCGGGCTGCTCGGCGGGATCGCCGACGCGTTGGACGACCGCGACGAGCCGGCGGCGGTCGCCGCGCTGCGGCAGGCGCGGGGGATGGACGCTCGGGTGGACGGACTGCGCGACGGTGTGCTGGCCGCCGGTGAGGCGCTGCGGCTCAACGTCCGTCGACGTCGGCAGATCGGTCGGCTGCGTTCGGTGGACGAGTCGATCCGCCAGATCGACTACGCGGTCCGTAACGTCCGGGTGCTGGCCCGTGCGGGCGTGACCCTCAGCCGGCTGCACACTGCGGCCCCGCCTGAGCTGGGTGCCGCCCTGCGGTCACTGGCCGAGGCGGTCCGTCAGGCCGGTGCCGCCCTCGCCGCCGACCTGAACGGGCAGGAGGAGACCGCCGACCGACACGCCACCCGGGCCGACGAGTCGGCGTTGGCAGCGGTACACGCCGCCGGGCAGCTCTTCGGTCCCACGCAGACCCTGCCCCTAGTGATGATCATCGGTCAGGTCCGGGCCACGGCCATCGACCTACTGCGCGGCGTCAACCCGGAGGACGACGCCGCCGTCCTCGCCCGCGTCGACGACGCCCTGGGCCTCCCGCCGGTTTGACGTCCGCACCGCTCAACTGTGGTTCCCTGCCCGTGGGGGATGGGCGGTGAGCCAGACGATGGCGGAATCGCGGATCGGGGCGGGGATCTCGTGGCCGCCGGGGAACTCCTGGTAGGTCACGTCATAGCCGAGGTCGTGAAGGTGGGGAACGAGGCGACGGCTACACACGTCGATGGGCAACACCCGGTCGTCGACGCCGTGCGAGATGAAGATCCGTGGCCGACCGTGGGTGACCGGTGGCGCGGCGAAACCGGGGGAGAAGGCCAGCACCGCGTCGACCAGATCCCCGTTCGCCAGGCCCAGCGACAGCGCGTACGAGGCGCCGTCGGAGAAGCCGCCGACCGTCACGTCGGCCACCGGGTAGGTGTCGAAGACGGTCGCCAACAGCCCGTCGATGCGCCCCACGTCCGCCCCGAAGCCGCCGGCGATCAGGTCCCAACTGGCCGCTGACGAGTCCGGGGCGACCAGCAGCAGGTGCTGCGCGTCGGCGACCGGCAACAGCAGGTCCAGCCCCTGTCGCGCCGAGCCGCCCGCACCGTGCAGGAGCAGCACCAACCGGTAGGCCGAACCGTCGCTGGCGGGCTCTGGGGCGTACCCCAGGGCCAGCCGGTCACCATCGGGGCCGGCCATCGGCACCAGCCCGGTGCGGCCCGGCGCCACCGGCGGGTGGCGGCGGGCGGTCAACCGGCCGTCCCGGGGGCTCGGCGCCGGGTCCCAGTGCGACGGCGCGGAGTCGGACACGGGTCGGCGCTCCTCGCGGTGGACGAAAGGTCCAACGCGGTTACCCGGCCCGTACGGGGTTAACCGTCGGCGTGTTCGATCGAGCGTCGACTCAGGCGCTGGCCCGCGCCACCAGGGCGGACGGGAAGAGGGTCACCGGAGCCGCCGGGCGCCCATCCAGCAGGGCGGTGGCCGCGGCGACGGCGATCCGCCCCACCGGATGACTCGCCGTGGTCAGCGCCGGGGCGGTCATCCCGGCCAACGGAATGTCGTCGAAGCCGGCCACCGCGACGTCGCCGGGCACCCGCGCACCGGCGTCCCGCAGGCCCGCGATCACGCCGAGCGCGGTGTCGTCGCTGATCGCGTAGATCGCGTCGATGTCCGGCCAGCGGTTGAGCGCCTCGCCGGCCGCCGTACGGCCGCGGGCCGCCCGGAAGTCCCCGGGCAGTATCCGCTCCGGTAGGCCAGCCTCGGCCATGAGCCGGCGGTACGTCCGCACCGGGCGTTGCGCGCAGGGCAGCCAGCGGGGGCCGGTCACCATGGCGATCCGGCGGCGACCCGAGGCGTACAGATGGCGCAGCACCTCTTCGGAGCCGGCGGCGTTGTCGACGTCGAATGACGGCACTGTCGCCGAGCCGACGCCGATCGAGACCACCCGACCGCGTAGCGACCGGGGCACCGCCTCCAGCAGTTCCTCGGTCGTGTTGACCAGGATCACCCCGCACACGCTGCGATCCCCGTCGAGTTGGTCGAGGCTGCGGGGGTCGCCGAACGGCAGCCAGTACAGTGCCACACCGACACCGGCGGGCGTGCACACCCGGGCGGCCGAGCCGACCACCTGGTGCACGTACGGATCGTCCAGCACCGCCGCGCTGGTCCCCTGGACGGCCACGACCAGGCGTACGCCGCCGCCGCGGACCAGCGCCCGGGCAGCCGGATTGGGCACGTAGCCGAGCTGGTCGACGGCTGCCGTGACCTGTTTCCGGGCGGCCGGCGAGGCGAACCCGGTGCCGGCGATCACCCGCGACGCCGTGGACCGGGACACCCCGGCGACCCGGGCCACGTCCTCGAGAGTGGCCGGTCGGTGTGCCGCTGTCGTCATCGTCGCCTCCTGCGGCGGCCCGTCCGGTCGGACCAACGCCTGCTCACATCATGCCCCGGCCGGACCAGCAGCGGTAAGGGGCGGTTCCCGGTTGTGGTGGTAGCGCTCTCAGGTGTGCGATCGTGCCAGGAGATCACCCCGAGAAAGAGGACCCACCCTCGTGAGCGCCCCCACCAGTCGACCCGTAGCCCCGGACAACGCCTCGCCGACCCTGCGGGCGGTGCGGCTCGCCCGCAACGGCGTCGCCGTCACCTTCACCCTCAACGGGCTGGCCGTCGGCAGTTGGTTCTCCCGCGTCCCGGCCGTCCGGGAGGCGTTGGACCTCTCCGCCGGCCGACTCGGGTTGCTGTTGCTGGCGATGAGCGTCGGCGCGCTGCTCGCCATGCCCACCTCCGGCCTGCTCGCCCAGCGGTTCGGTGCCGCCCGCACCGTCACGATGGCCACAGTCCTGGTCGCGGTCGGCCTGACCGTGGCGGGGTTGGGCGCCACGATGACCGGGTCGTTCGCCATCGTCGCCCTGGGACTGGTCGCTCTCGGCTACGGCTCCGGCGCCTGCGACGTGGCGATGAACGTCGAGGGCGCGGCGGTGGAACGGCGGCTGGGCCGCACGATCATGCCCCGGTTCCACGCTGGGTGGAGTCTCGGTTCGGTGGCCGGAGCGGCGCTCGGCGCCGGGGCGGCCCGGTTCGACGTGTCGGTCGGCGCGCATCTCGTCGCGGTGGCGGTGGTCGTGTTGGCCGGCACCGCGCTCGCCGCCCGGACGTTCCTGCCCGTGGGCAGCGACCACACCGGCGACCCGGCGGACGCCACCCCGGCCGCCCGTCGCCGAGCGCAACTCGCCGCCTGGCGGGAGCCGCGCACCCTGCTGATCGGCCTGTTCGTGCTGGTGGCGGCGTTCACCGAGGGTGCCGCCAACGACTGGCTGGCCGTGGCGTTCATTGATGGACGGGATTTGAGCGAGGCCGCCGGCGCGGCGGTCTTCGCGGTCTTCGTGGTCGGCATGACCGTCGGCCGCACTGTCGGCACCATCGCGTTGGACCGGTGGGGTCGGGTGCCGGTGCTCAGCGGCACCATCGGCCTTGCCGTGGTCGGCGCCGGCCTGGCCGTGCTGGCGGGCTCCGGGCCGGTGGCCGTCATCGGCGTCGCGCTGTGGGGCCTGGGTGCGTCGCTGGGCTTCCCCGTCGGGATGAGCGCGGCGGCCGACGACGAGGCGCACGCGGCGGTGCGGGTGAGCGTGGTCGCGGTGATCGGCTACACCGCGTTCCTCGGTGGCCCGCCGTTGCTGGGGCTGGTCGGCGACGAGGTCGGCACCCTACGCGCGCTGCTGGCGGTGCCGCTGTTGCTGCTGCCGACCCTGCTGCTGGTGCCGGTGCTGCGTCCGCCGCACTCCGCTGAGACCGCTCCGTCGGTGGTTAAGAACTGACCCACCTCGCCGCCGGGCGGTAGCGGGTGCGCGGCCGACTGCGCCGCGCACCCGCGCCGGTTACGGTCGCCCGCTCAGGCCCGCACGACGTGCACGACGATGTCCTGACCGTCGCCCACGGTGCCGGGGAACCCCTCCGACAACGTGTCCACGACCGTCAGTTGGAGCGCGAGGGTCTCGTGCGCGATGAGCTTCTGATGCGTGGAGATCGCCGCCGCGACGTCCGCGGGGGCGGCGATCGACACCGTGATCCGGTCGGAGACCTCGAAGTCGGCGTCGCGGCGGGCCTGCTGGATGATGCGGACGACGTCCCGTGCGACGCCCTCGGCCGCCAGTTCGGGGGTGATCTCGGTGTCCAACGCGATCGTCGCGCCGCGCTGGGACTCCACTACCCAACCGGTGCGCGGCACCTCCGTGATCAGGATGTCGTCCAGGCCCACCTCGACCTGCGCGCCGTCGACCGACAGTGGGTACGTCCCGTTCGCCCGGACGCCGTCGACCAGGTCCCGGGGGGTCACGCCGGCGATTGCCTTCGCGACGTGCTGGGTGCGGTTGCCGAACCGGCGGCCCAGGGTCCGGAAGTTGGCTTTGACCTGCACGTCGATGACCCCGCTCTGGGCATCGAGCGGCTGGAGGACCTTGACGTTCAACTCGTCGCCGATGTCGTCCAGCAACGCCTGCGGGAGGACGGTGCCGGCCGGCAGACCCACGAGCGCCCGGCTCAACGGCTGGCGGATCCGCAGGCCGCTCGCCTTACGCGCGGACCGGCCCGCCTCGGCCAATGCCCGCGCCGTGGCCACCTGGGACGACAACTCCGTGCTGATCACTGTCGTGTCGGCTGTGGGCCAGGTCGCCAGGTGCACCGACTCGGGGGCCGACTCGGCACCGCGCCGGACGACCTGCTGCCACACCTCCTCCGTGACGAAGGGGATGAACGGCGCCAGTAGCCGGGTGAGGATGTCGAGGCACTCGTACAGGGTGGTGAGGGCGTTGGGATCGCCCTCCCAGAAACGCTGCCGCGACCGCCGTACGTACCAGTTCGACAGGTCGTCGATGAAGTCGGCGAGCAGTCGGCCGGCGCGCGCCGTGTCGTAGTTCTGCATCCGTTCGTCGACGGCGGCCGCGAGGGCGTGGACCTCGCCGACGATCCACCGGTCCAACACCGGTCGCTGGGCGACCGGCTGCGCCAGGTGCGGCGCCCACGTCGAGTTCGCCGCGTACAGGGAGAAGAACGCCGCGGTGTTCCAGTAGGTCATCAACACCTTGCGGACGATCTCGTCGAGTGGGCCGGGCCCGATCCGGCGCGGCGACCACGGTGAGCCGGAGCAGGCCATGAACCAGCGCACCGCGTCGGCGCCGTGCGTGTCCATCAACGGGATCGGCAGCAGGATGTTGCCCAGGTGCTTGCTCATCTTGCGGCCGTCCTCGGCCAGGATGTGCCCGAGGCAGACGACGTTCTCGTACGGGGACCGGTCGAAGACCAGCGTGCCCACCGCCATCAGCGTGTAGAACCACCCCCGCGTCTGATCAATCGCCTCGCAGATGTACTGGGCCGGGTAGGTTCGCTCGAAGATCTCCCTGCTGCCCGGCACGTGGGGGTAGCCCAACGACGCGAACGGCATCGCCCCGGAGTCGTACCAGGCGTCGATCACCTCGGGGACCCGGGTGGCGACCTGGCCGCAGTCCGGGCAGGCGAAGGTGATCTCGTCGACGTACGGGCGGTGCGGATCCAGCTCGGACAGGTCGGCGCCGGCCAGCTCCCCGAGCTCGGTACGGGAACCAACAGCGGTGATGTGGTTGTCCGGGCATCGCCAGAGCGGCAGCGGGGTACCCCAGTACCGGGAGCGAGACACCGCCCAGTCGATGTTGTTCTTCAGCCAGTCGCCGTAGCGGCCGTGTTTGATGTGCTCCGGGAACCAGTTGGTGTTCTCGTTCTCCCGCGTCAGCTCGTCGCGGACCTCGGTCGTCCGGATGTACCAGGACGGCTGCGCGTAGTACATCAGCGGGGTGTGGCACCGCCAGCAGTGCGGGTAGGGGTGCTCGAACGGCTCGTGCCGGAACAACCGACCAGACCTCTTGAGGCGGTCGATGAGCAACGCGTCGGCGTCCTTGAAGAACACCCCACCGACCAGGTCGATGCCGTCGTTGAACCTCCCGTTCGGGGCGACCGGGTTCACCAGCGGCAACCCGTACGCGCGGCAGACCGCGAGGTCGTCCGCGCCGAAGGCCGGCGCCTGGTGCACCAGGCCGGTGCCGTCCTCGGTCGTGACGTACTCCGCGAGGACCACCCGGTGCGCGTCCGGGATGTCCACCAGGTCGAACGGCCGCTCGTACCGCAGACCCTCAAGGGCCGACCCCGGTACGGTCGCCAGGATTTCCGCCTCCTCGCCGAGGACCCGCCGGGTCAGCGGTTCGGCGACGACGAACGTGCCCCGCTCGGTGCGGGCCAGGGCGTACGTCACAGTGGGGTGTACGGCGACGGCGGTGTTGGATACCAGGGTCCACGGGGTGGTGGTCCAGATCAGCAGGTCGACACCGCTGTGACCGGCCACTTCCCCGCGCAACGGAAACCGCACGTACACGGAGGGGTCGGTGACGGTCTCGTACCCCTGCGCCACCTCGTGGTCGGACAGGGTCGTGCCGTCGCGGGTGCAGTACGGAGCGACCCGGAAGTCCTCCACCAGTCGCCCGCCGTCGTGGATCTGCTTCAGTGACCACCAGACGCTGTCCACGTACTCCGGGGACATGGTCTGGTACGGGTGCTCCAGGTCGATCCAGTAACCCATCCGCTCGCTGAGCTGGACGAACTCGTCCACGTGCCGCAGCACCGAGGTGCGGCACAGGGCGTTGAACTCCGCGACGCCCATCTTCTCGATGTCGGGCTTGCCGCTGAGCCCCAGTTCCTTTTCCACCGCGAGCTCAACGGGCAGGCCGTGGCAGTCCCACCCGGCACGGCGTGGCACCGAGAAGCCCCGCATCGTCCGGTACCGGGGGAACAGGTCCTTGAAGACCCTCGCCTCGATGTGGTGGGTGCCCGGCGTGCCGTTGGCGGTCGGCGGACCCTCGTAGAACACCCACGGCGGACCGTCGGCAGTCTGCTCCAGACTCCGGTTGAACACGTTGTTTGCCTGCCACCACTCGATGACCGCACGGTCCATCCCACCAAGATCGATCTTGGTGGGTAGTGGCACGAATGGCGACTTCGACGGACCGTCCGGCACCGACGTTCTCCCTACACTCCACGTCCGCTCGCGCGGGCATCTGCTCACTGCCCACGCGGGGACGAAGCGCCGGGCGTATGGCCAGGACTCCGCGGTACCACCCCGCTTGCGCCTCGATGGTGCAGGCGCCGCTCAATTTCACGACGTGACGTGCCGCGACGTCCGGTTCTACTGAGGCGGTCGAACTGCCCGTTCTTCCGGAGGCTCCCCGGTGATGGCCGGATCGGTGCCGATGCCGCCCAGCATAGCTGTCCGTGCGCGGAGCCAGTGGCCAGAGCGCTAGGCGTGTAGCCAGACGCGGAGAGGGCCGGTGGTGGTGAAGCCAGCGGAGAGCGCCGACGTCAGGTCCGCTGTGGTTTCGTAGCCGACCAGCGGCGCGTTGGGCATCGTGGCACACACCGCGCGCCAGACGTCCCGGGAGTTGTCGGTGCGGGTGAACAGGTTGGAGACGCCGTACGGGCCGTCGCCGCTGAGCACCGCTCCTCCGGTGATCACACCCCGGTCGTCGTGGCGGGCGAGCACCCGTACGCGGGGGTCGGCCAGGAGCGCGGGGCGGAACAGCTCTCCACCGCCGTGGGCCGCCGCCCAGGCCACCAACTCGTCGGGTGTGGTGACCGGGGTCAGCGGCGTGTCCACAGGCGGTGCCGACGCTGGCCGGTGGATCCACTGGGCGTCGAAGAGCACCCGGAACCCGTACCCGGACAGGTCGAGGTCGGCGAAGCTGTCCTTCACCGATGCGCCGGGCCCCGCGTCGATGCGGCCCAGAACGGCCTCGGCGTCGACGCCCGGCCGCACTGTGACCGCGTCCGGGTACCACTGTGGCGAACGGTGGGGGACCGACCAGGCGTCGGCGTCGGTACGGCTGGCCAACCCGTGGCTGCCGCAGACGATGTCGCACCATTCGGCGTTGTTGCGGGCCGCCGCCGCCCGCGCGTCCATGGGCATGATCGGCAGCCTAGGCGGCCCGAGGTGCTGTCAGGGGGCGTAGACCAGGTCCATCGTGTCGGCGTGCCCGGACCAGCGCAGGTCTAAGCGCCAGCAGCCGGCCTCGGGCAAATCGATGATCGACGGACCGGGGCCACCGGCGACCTCCCGGATCACCCGGGTGTCCGTGCCGTCCAGCCTCGCGGTGATAACAAGGGTTGCCGGCGCGGTCGGGTCGGGCGAGGTCGTGGCGGCGCGGGCCACCCAGAGGATCTTGTTGTTCGAGCCATCCGTCCGGACCTGCCGCAGCGGATGGGCGAACAGCACCGCCACGATGTCACCCTTCGCGCCGAAGACGTGCGGAACCCGCGCGTCCCCGCTGAACCCGGCGTCCGCCCAGTCCGGCAGGGACCCCGTCTCGACCCGCGCCGCGCAGGCGGTCGCGGTGCTCGCCGTGGTGGCCGCACCCGCCGTCGGCGACGCTCCGCTGGTCGTGGTCGTGCACCCCGCCAGCAGGACCACCGAGGATGCCAGCGTCAACCTGCCCCAGGAAACCATCTCGCCCCTTCCGGTACGCGTCGACGACTCGTCCACCCTTCCGACACCGCCCACGCCCGTCGGGTTCCTAGCCCAGTGAGCGCGCGATCTCGATCGCCTCGGCCTTGGTGAGGGTGCCCTCAATCCGGTAGCTCACGTGGTCGTCCTGCCAGATCAGGGTCGAGCCGGCCAGTCGGGCGGTCTCCCGGCGGATCTCGCCCGCCTGGTCCACGTAGGACAACGCGTGCGGGCCGTCGACCCAGACGGCGAAGTCGCCGTTGACCTGGACCCAGTTCGCGCCCGGCGGGCTGACCTCCTTGTGGAAGGCCAGGTCGAGGTGACCGTCGAACGCGTCGACGCGCAGCGCGCCCCCGTCGTAGAGCAGCGTCGCCACCCGGTACCGGCCCGTGGCGTCGGGGTCGGCGACCAGCACCTGTTCGGGCGTGCCCAGCATCGCCGGCAGGCGGATCGGAAACCGTACCGACCGTTGGGCCTCGTCCAGGGCGACGGTCCGCTGCCCGGGCAACGGCGACGCGGCGCCGGCGGGCGGCGTCGGGGCGGGCGAGGTGGCGATGCTGACCCCGGCGAAGCGCAGCAGCCCCGTGACGGCGTCGGCGATCGCGGCCCGCGTCGGCGGCAACACCGCCACCAGCAGGGCGACGAGCGCCACCGCGGCGAGCGACCGCCACCGGCGCCGCCGGGGCGACGGCGTGCCGAGCCGTACGCGGACGCGGGCGGTCACGTCGGGCGGATCGGGCGTGTCCAGCCAGGTGGACAGGTCGCGCAGTTCCCGTTCGAGGTCACCCATGCCGGACCTCCGCACTGTCGAGCAGGCCACGGAGCTTCGCCAGCGCCCGGGACGTACGCGACTTCACAGTGCCCCGGGGCCAGCCCAGAGCCGACACCGTCTCCTCCTCGGTGAGATCGAGGAAGAACCGGCAGACGATCACCTCACGGTCCCGTACCGGCAGTTGTCGCAGCGCCTGTACCAGCGACGCCCGGCGCTCACCGGCGAGGACCCCGCCGACCGCGTCGTCCTCGGCGATCTCGGACGTCGGGTCCGCTGCCGCCGCCCGCAGCACGAGCCCGTCGCGCCGGCCACGGGAGCGGTGCAGGTTGCGGGTCTCGTTGGCGACGATCGCTAGCAGCCACGACCGGAAGGACGCGTCACCCCGGTATCGGGACAGCTTCCGGTACGCCTTCACAAACGCCTCCTGGATGACGTCCTCGGAGTCCGAGCCGGCACCGAGCAGCACCGCGGTCCGGTACGCGGACGCGGTGTGCCGGGCGACCAGGAGGTTGTACGCCTCCAGGTCACCTGCCCGAGCGCGGGTGACGAGCGCCTCGTCGTCCAGGGGAGCCTCCGTTCGGATCACACTCAGGACACCGCCCACCCGCCGCGGGTTCCACGGGGATTTCCCGACGTGGGTCAGCTCTCTCCCATCCGGCGTGCAGCGTATTGCCAGGAACCGGTGCTGCACTGGAGGGACGTCGAGGAGAGGGGCGGGGCATGAGCTGGTTCAACCGCCGGTCACGGGGTGCCGAGGCGACCCCGACGAAGCTGGACCGGGAGGCGACCCGCGACGACCTCGCGGCGCTGGAGGCGTTCGTGGCCACCCGGCGCGGGGTGGAGTTCTACCTGGAGCCGGAGACGACCGCGACGGACACCACTGTGGTGGCGATCGCGCACGACGGCGAGTGGATCCGCCGCCGTACCGGAACGCCGCGCGCGGCCGGGTCCATCGCCCGCAAGCACGCGGTGCCGCTGTACGAGGCGGCGCGCACCGGCTACCCGGAACGGATGCGGACCTGGAGCCGGGCCCACCCGGAGCGCCATGCCCGCTGAGGCCAGGTCAGTGCGGCTGGGCCGGCGCGGGTTCGTGGAGAGCGGTAGCGCGGGCCTGCACCAGTCGGAATTCGGGTGAGGTGACAGTTCGTACCGTCACGGTGAGCACCAGGACGCAGAGAGCTGCTGCGCCCCAGAAGACCGCTCTGACGCTGACCAGTTCGGCGGTGAGGCCGGCGGCCAGGGCCCCGAGCGGCATGGAACCCCAACTGGTCAGGCGGCTGACCCCGCTGTAGCGCCCCATCATCTCGTCGGGCACGACGAGTGCCCGCAGCGAGCTGTAGGTGACGTTCCACGCGCCGGAGCCGGCGCCGCCCAGGACGGTCGCCGCGGCGACCAGCCGGGGGGACGAGGTGATGGCCGGTGCTGCCAGCAGGACGGCGAAGCTCGCCATCGACGCGGCGAGGACGACCCGCCGTCCGAGGCGGCGGGTGAGAAAGGGTGCGGCGGAGGCTCCCACCACGCCGCCCACCCCCAGGGCTCCGATCAGCAGGCCGTATTCCGCGTGGCTCAGGTTCATCGGTCCGGGTGCGATCGCGTAGACGGCGATGACCGCCATCCAGGCCGCCCAGCACCCGCTCGCCGCACCGGCCACCAGCAGCAGGGACCGCAGAATTCTTGCCTGCCACACGTACCGGATGCCCTCGCGGATGTCGACGCGGAGGCCCGGAAGCTTCGCCCTCGGTCCGGGGTGACCGCTGCTGCGGTAGTGACCGGTCATGACTGCCAGTGCGAGTAGTGCGCCCGCGTAACCAACGCCGCCGGCACCGAGTGCCACGGCCAGTCCGGCGGCGGCGAGCAGGCCACCCAGCGGGGGCCCGATGAACTCGTTGGCCGCGGTCTCGGTCGCTGTCAACGTCGCGAACGCGGATTCCATGCGACTGCGGGGTATGACCATCGGCACGACCGACATCCGGGTGGTGTCGGCGAACACCTCGGCGGTGCCGAGGAGCAGCGCACCCGCGTACAGGCCGGCCAGCGGGAGGGCGTCCACGAGGACGGCGCCCACGAGCACGGCGAGGAGCAGGGCGCGCGCGGCGGCCATCGTCATGATCAGGCGCCGGCGGTCCACCCGGTCGGCGAGGGCACCGGCGGGCAGTGCGAACAGCAACCAGGGCAGGGTGTTGGCCAGGGTGGCACCGGCAACCAGCGCAGGGGAGTTCGTCATCGAGACGGCCACCAGAGGCACTGTCAGCTTGACGACGCCGTCAGCCAGGTTGGTGATGGCGGCACCGGCCCACAGGGCGTTGAAGTTCCGCGTGCTCACTGTCGTCGGGTCGCCTGGTTGGGTGTCGCTGTGCATGGCCAGGAGCTTGCGACATCCTGCGGCGCCTCCCTAGAGTTTCGACTGGAGGCGAAAAGTGGCGGTGTTCCTGGTCGACGCCGAAGTGATGGCGCGGGCGCGTTTCGGCACCTCGCAGCTCACCGAGACGTTGGGGGCGCTGAATATCCTGCGCCGGGCTCAGCCGCTTCCGTGGCATCGGGTCTGGCGGGACCAGCACGTCGATGCCTTCCGGGGCTATCTCGACGGTGACCCGGTGACCCGGGCCATTCTGGCGCACGCCATATCGTCCTCCTGGATGGCCGACTTCCTGACGGTGCCGCCCGCCCGTCCGGACATGACGCTGGACGACGAACTCGTGGAGCTGGAATCGCTGCCGGACGACCGGATCCGTGCCGATCTGGCCCACGTACGTTCTCCGCTGGCTGCGGAGCTGCGCGGTTCGGGGT
This sequence comes from Micromonospora sp. NBC_00821, assembly GCF_036347035.1. Taxonomy (NCBI): domain Bacteria; kingdom Bacillati; phylum Actinomycetota; class Actinomycetes; order Micromonosporales; family Micromonosporaceae; genus Micromonospora; species Micromonospora sp. NBC_00821. The sequence continues at coordinate 3,942,228 of NZ_CP108880.1, read as the reverse complement.
TGGCGAGCCGGACGGCCGCTCTCCTGCGCTGGGTCTGGCACCACACCATTGAGGCGGATTGGCCGCGCCGGCAGTCGGTGCTGCGCGCCGACGTGGTGTCCCGGATCTCCCGGCTGGGCCGGGACGGATGGTCCGGGGTCCTCAACGACATGCGGCCCGGCACGCGCTGGCTGGGCAACGGCCGGCTGCAGGTCGAGGAACGGCCCTACCCACCGTCCGACGTGCGCGGCGGGACGCTGACGTTCTTCGCGGCCCACTGCCGGGGAGGCTGGATCTCCTGGAGGTTGCCCGACCGCTTCGGGATCGTCTATCCGGTGACGGGAATCTTCGCCGAGGCGGCTCTCACCACCCCGGATCCACTGCGCCGCCTGCTCGGGAACGCGCGGAGCACGATTCTGGTGCAGGCGGCTGAGCCGGTCAGCACCACGGCCGTGGTCGCCGCGACCGGGCTGCCGCTCGGTACCGTCGGTGGTCACCTGCGCGTGCTGACGGATGCCGGTTTGCTCCAGAAGCGCCGGTCAGGCCGGGAGGTCCTCTACTGGTGGACGGATGCGGCACGGACGCTGGTAGCCGGGGCCTCATCGTTCTGAAGGGTCACGGCGTCAGGTGCCCGCACCCGGTGCCGGAGAGCGTCTGCCGTCTGGATCAGGCGCCCTCGACGGCCGAGCGGGCCTGCTCGAGCGTCATCGGCTCGGCGTGGCTGGAGACGTACCAGTGGTAGTCGTCGTCGAGCAGTCGCCGGACCAGGTCGAGGTCGAGGCCGTCCTCCGGCCGGCGCACATGGGCCGGCGGCGGGTAGAAGCAGTCGCCCAGCAGCATCACCCCCGAGTCGGGCACCAGCACCACTGTCGAATCCGGCGCGTGCCCGCCGCCGACGTGGCGTAGCTCGACCCCGACCGGCAGCTCGTCCACGTCGACGAAGGTGCGGGTCGGCGGCAGGATGGCGAAGTCTTCCCAGGACGCCATCGCGCGTGCGCGGGCTGAAAAGCTCGGGCGGAGGCGGGCATCGGCGCGTATCTGCTCCTGCAGGTAGGGGTGGCTCCACGGCCGGGCGGCCTCGGCGCGCAGCAGCGACACGGCCGTCTCGTGCCCGACGATCTCCACGCCGGGCCAGGCGCAGGCACCCCACACGTGGTCCCAGTGATGGTGGGTGTAGACCAGCCAGCGCGGCTCCGGAAGCCCGGCGGCGGCCAGCGCGGCCTGGATCTCGCGGGCGTGCGCGGGGCTCTGCCCGGCGTCGATCATCACACTGCCGCGTTCGTCGGCGACGACGGCGACACCGGCCTGGACCGCCTCCGGGTCGGGATCGCCCGGATACCGCCAAACACGGCCCGACAGGCGGTGGAACTGCGGGGCGACCACGATGATCGACCTCCGAGATTGATCGCGGACACTGGTGTGGCGTTCGCCGATCCTAGGTGAGGGTGTCGGCCGGCACCGCCCTGCCGGAGGATCGGCGCAGGTCAGGACTCGTCCGGCCACCTTTGCTCTGCTTACCTATAGGCGCCGGTGACGCTCCGTGTCTGGTGCACATAGGTAAGCAGAGCAAAGGACGTCGCACATTGATCTGAGGCATTCCGTCGCGCAGAGTCGCGCTCGCACCAATCGTTTAATCTCGATGAGTCCCGTCCGCCCGGCGGGGTCGGACCGGCGTTGACCGGCGGCGCGGCGGTGTGGCAGCATTCGCGGCCTGACGGCAGTGAAGGAAGTCGGTGCGAATCCGACGCGGTCCCGCCACTGTCACCGGGGAGCGATCCCCCCTCGTGAGTCACGGCCGTGTGTCTGCGGTTGGAAGGCCGGGGGAGAGCGTCGATCCGGAAGCCAGGATACTTCGGCCGTCGGGACGTACCCCAGGGCGTGGACACCCGAGGAGGACCCGATGACGCACGGCGTCTCATTCATCGACGACTATCGTCGTATCGCGCTCCAGGCAGTGCGTTCCAAGGACACCGGCCACCGGCACCGCTGAGCTGATCGCCCGGCGCTGACCGGCCCCGACCCATGCGTCGGGGCGCCGTTCGCGCTGGCCGTCGTACCGGCTGACGCCGTACCCACTCGCATCGCCCCGGTCACCCCGTGAGGGTCCAGGGCGTCACTTTCCGGAGCATGCCGTGCGCATCCTGCTGCTGTCCACCGCCGACACCGACCTGCTGGCCGCCCGCGCCAGCGGCGCCGACTACCGGTTGGCCAACCCCGCCCGAGTCGCCGCCGAGGAGGTGCCCGCCCTGCTCGACGGGGTCGCCCTCGTCGTCGTACGCCTGCTCGGCGGTCGGCAGGCGTGGGCGGACGGCCTCGCCGCGGTGCTCGCCACCGGCGTGCCGACGGTGGTGCTCGGCGGCGAGGCGCTGCCCGACGCCGAGCTGATGGCCATCTCCACGGTGCCGTCCGGGGTCGTCACCCAGTCGCTGGCGTACCTCGTGGAGGGCGGTCCGGACAACCTCGGGCAGTTGGCCCGGTTCCTCTCCGACACGGTGCTGCTCACCGGCGAGGGATTCGCCGCACCCGCGCCCACCCCGGCGTACGGCGTGCACGGCGAACACCCCGCCGACCCGGACCGGCCCACAGTGGGAATCGTCTTCTACCGGGCACACGCCCTCGCCGGCAACACCGACTTCGTCGACGTGCTCGCGGACGCGGTCCACAAAGCCGGCGGTAACCCGCTGCCGATCTTCTGCGGCTCGCTGCGCGGGCTGACCGCGGGCGCCGGCCCACTCGGGCTCTTCGCCCGCTGTGACGCGCTGCTGGTCACTGTGCTCGCGGCCGGAGGTGCGGTCGCCGCCGACGCCTCCGGTGGCGGCGACGAGGACGCCTGGGACGTCGGCGCCCTGGCCGCCCTGGACGTGCCGGTCATCCAGGCGCTCTGCCTCACCAGCACCCGCGCGCAGTGGGCCGACAGCGACGCCGGCCTGTCCCCGCTGGACGCCGCCATGCAGGTGGCCATCCCCGAGTTCGACGGCCGGATCGTCACGGTGCCGTTCTCGTTCAAGCAGATCGACGCCGACGGGCTCTCGGTCTACGCCGCCGACCCCGAGCGGGCCGCCCGGGTCGCCGGGATCGCGGTGCGCCACGCCCGGCTGCGGTACGTGCCGCACGCCGACAAGCGGGTCGCCGTGGTGCTCAGCTCGTACCCCACCAAGCACTCCAGGGTCGGCAATGCCGTCGGATTGGACACGCCGGCCTCGGCGGTCCGGCTGTTCGCCGCGCTGGCCGAGGCCGGCTACGACCTGGGTGACGCGCCACCGCCCGACGACGGTGACGCGCTGATCCACGCGCTGATCGCCGCCGGTGGTCACGACGTGGAGTGGCTCACCCCGGAGCAGTTGGCCGCCGCCGAGGCCCGGATACCGGGGTCGACGTACCGGCGCTGGTTCGACCAGGTCCCGGCCGAGCTGCGGGAGCGGATGCGGGAGCACTGGGGTGAGCCGCCGGGCGAGCTGTACACCGAGGGCGGCGACATCGTGCTCGCCGGGCTGCGCTTCGGCAACGTGGTGCTGCTGATCCAGCCGCCCCGCGGCTTCGGGGAGAACCCCATCGCCATCTACCACGACCCGGACCTGCCGCCCAGCCACCACTACCTGGCCGCGTACCGCTGGCTGACGGCGCCCGCCGCGGACGGTGGCTTCGGCGCGGACGCCGTGGTGCACCTGGGCAAGCACGGCACCCTGGAGTGGCTGCCCGGCAAGGGCCTCGGCCTGGCCGCGGACTGCGCGCCCGACGCCGTCCTCGGCGACCTGCCGCTGGTGTACCCGTTCATCGTCAACGACCCCGGCGAGGGCACCCAGGCCAAGCGGCGAGCGCACGCCGTGGTGGTCGACCACCTGGTCCCGCCGATGGCCCGCGCCGAGACCTACGGCGACCTGGCCAAACTCGAACAACTGCTCGACGAGTACGCGACAGTGCAGGCCCTCGACCCGGCCAAGGTGCCCACCGTGCGGGCCCAGATCTGGGACCTGGTGCGCGCCGCCGAGCTGCACCACGACCTGCACGCCGAGGCGATGCCCGACGCGGACGACTTCGACGACTTCGTGCTGCACCTCGACGGGTACCTGTGCGAGGTCAAGGACGTCCAGATCCGCGACGGGCTGCACATCCTCGCCGACGCGCCCACCGGCGAGCCCCGGGTCAACCTGGTCCTGGCGGTGCTGCGCGCCCCGCAGATCTGGGGCGGCGCCCGGGCCCTGCCCGGCCTGCGACAGGCACTCGCCGTCGCGTACTCCCTCGACGAGCAGGAGCTGCTCGCGTCGCCGGGACAGCGACTGGCGCTGCCCGCGGCGCTGACCGACGTGGTGGACGGGCCGGCCGGCACCGCCGCCGACGCGATCGACCTCATCGAGGCCCTCGCGCGGCGGCTGGTCGTCGGCATGGAGACCCTGGACTGGGCCGTGGACACTGTCGACGCCGTGGTGGCCGAGGTGACCGGTCGGTCGATCCCGGACGTCGCCGCGGTGCTGCACTTCGCCGCCACCGAACTGGTGCCCCGACTGGACCGCACCACCGACGAGCTGACAAACACCCTCGGCGCGCTCGACGGACGGTTCGTGCCGCCCGGCCCGTCCGGCTCACCCACCCGGGGCCTGGTCAACGTGCTGCCCACCGGCCGCAACTTCTACTCCGTCGACCCGAAGGCCATCCCCAGCCGCAACGCCTGGGACGTCGGGGTGGCCCTCGCCGACTCGCTGCTGGCCCGGCACCTCGCCGACACCGGGGCGTACCCCCGCTCGGTGGGTTTGACGGTGTGGGGCACCAGCGCCATGCGGACCCAGGGCGACGACATCGCCGAGGTGCTCGCGCTGCTGGGCTGCCGGCCGGTCTGGGACGACAGGTCCCGGCGGGTCACCGGCATCGAGGTGGTGCCGACCGCCGAGCTGGGCCGACCCCGCGTCGACGTCACGGTGCGCATCTCCGGCTTCTTCCGCGACGCGTTCCCGCACGTCGTGGCGCTGCTCGACGACGCCGTCCGGCGGGTCGCCGCCCTCAACGAGCCGGACGAGGAGAACTACCTGCGCGCGCACGTCGCCGCCGACCTCGCCGAGCACGGCGACGAGCGGCGGGCCACCGCCCGGATCTTTGGCTCCAAGCCCGGCGCGTACGGCGCTGGGCTGCTGCCCCTGATCGACGCCCGTACCTGGCGCAGCGACGCCGACCTGGCCGAGGTGTACGCGGTGTGGGGCGGCTACGCGTACGGCCGGGGCCTGGACGGGCGGGAGGCGCGCGCCGACATGGAGCGCTCGTTCGCCCGGATCGCGGTTGCGGTGAAGAACCAGGACACCCGCGAGCACGACATCGTCGACTCCGACGATTACTTCCAGTACCACGGCGGGATGGTGGCGATGGTCCGCCATCTCACCGGCACGTCACCGCAGGCGTACGTGGGTGACTCGGCGATGCCGCACGACGTGCGTACCCGCACGCTGGGCGAGGAGACCCGGCGGGTGTTCCGCGCCCGGGTGGTCAACCCGAAGTGGATCGCCGCGATGCGTCGGCACGGCTACAAGGGCGCGTTCGAGCTGGCGGCCACTGTGGACTACCTGTTCGGCTACGACGCCACCGCCGGCGTGGTCGACGACTGGATGTACGAGCACCTGGCCGCCGCGTACCTCTTCGACGACACCACCCGGGAGTTCCTGGAGAAGTCCAACCCGTGGGCGTTGCGGGGCATCACCGAGCGGCTGTTGGAGGCCGCCGACCGGGGGCTGTGGGCCGAGCCGGAGCCGGCCACCCTCGACCGGCTGCGCGACACGTACCTGGCCAGTGAGGGCGATCTGGAGGACCGGGCATGACCGCGATCTACCCGTTCAGCGCGGTGCTCGGCATGGCCGACATGCGGCTGGCGTTGCTGCTCAACGCGGTCTCCCCGGCGATCGGCGGGGTGCTGGTCCGTGGTGAGAAGGGCACCGCCAAGTCCACAGCCGTGCGGGCGCTCGCCGCGCTGCTGCCGCCCGTGCGGCGGGTGGCCGGCTGCCGTTTCGGTTGTGACCCGGCCGAGCCCGACCCGGCCTGCCCGGACGGCCCTCACCCCGCCGACGCCGCCGCCGAGACCCGTCCGGCCCGCCTCGTGGAGCTGCCGGTGGGCGCCGCCGAGGACCGGGTGGTTGGCGCGCTGGACCTGGAGAAGGCGATCGGCGAGGGGGTACGCGCCTTCGAGCCGGGCCTGCTCGCCGCCGCGCACCGGGGCGTGCTCTACGTCGACGAGGTCAACCTGCTGCACGACCACCTCGTCGACCTGCTGCTCGACGCGGCGGCGATGGGCCGCAGCCACGTCGAGCGGGAGGGCGTCTCGGTCAGCCACGCGGCCCGGTTCCTGCTGGTCGGCACGATGAACCCGGAGGAGGGGGAGCTGCGCCCGCAGCTGCTCGACCGGTTCGGGCTCACAGTGGAGGTGGGCGCCAGCCGGGACCCGGAGATCCGGGTCGAGGTGGTCCGCCGCCGGCTGGCCGCCGACGCGGACCCGGTTGGCTTCGCCGCCCGCTGGGCCGACGCCGACGCGGAGATCGCCGGCCAGGTGGCCGCCGCCCGCCGCCGACTTCCCGGGGTACGACTGCCGGACGCCGCGTTGCGGCAGATCGCCGAGGTGTGTGCGGCGTTCGACGTGGACGGGATGCGGGCCGACATCGTCACCGCCCGGACCGCCCTCGCCCACGCCGCCTGGCACGGCCGGGACCGGGTCACCATCGACGACGTCCGGGTGGCCGCCCGGCTGGCGCTGCCGCACCGCCGCCGCCGCGACCCGTTCGACACCCCGGGGCTGGACGAGAAGCGCCTCGACGAGGCGTTGCAGCGCGCCCAGGACGCCCACCCCGACGACCCGGACGACGCCGGCCCCGACGACAGTGGCCCGGACGGCGGCGGCCCGCAGGGCGGCGGCCCGGCGGGTGACGGAGGCCCAAACGGGGGCGGCCCAAACGGGGGCGGCCCGAGTGGCGGCGGACCGCAGGGCGGCAACGGCGTCGACGAGGGTGAAGCCGGGTCGACGGAGCACTCGACGGCGCGGAACGGCGCCGGCCCCGAGGGGCGCACCGACGGCTCGGACGACACCGGCGGCTGGCCGCAGCACCAGCAGGGCGACGGCGGCCAGAACTCGCGTCCGCGCGGTGGCCGGCAATCGGCGACCGGTGCCGACGACCCGACCGGCGGCGGGGAGTCCCAGCCGGTGGCCGTACCCCGGGGTGGCTTGAAGGCGCGGGTGCTCACCGCGCCCGGCGTGGGTGACGGGGTGCCGGGCCGACGGTCGCGGGCCCGCACCGGGCGGGGCCGCACCACCGGCGCCCGGGTGCCGGCGGGCCGGGTGGGCGCGCTGCACCTGCCGGCCACGATCCGCGCCGCCGCGCCCCACCAGGCGGCCCGGGGCCGGGTCGCCGGCCCGCTGCGACTGCGCCGGGACGACCTGCGCGAGGCGGTTCGTGAGGGGCGCGAGGGCAACCTGGTGCTGTTCGTGGTGGACGCGAGCGGCTCGATGGGCGCCCGACAGCGGATGACCACAGTGAAGGACGCGGTGCTCGCCCTACTCACCGACGCGTACCAGCGGCGGGACAAGGTTGCGGTGATCGCGTTCCGCGGTGGCGGCGCCCGGACCCTGCTGCCGGCGACCTCGTCGGTGCTGGCCGCCTCGACCCGGCTGGCCGAGCTGCCCACCGGCGGGCGTACGCCGCTGGCCGAGGGGCTGCTCGCCGCCGCGGACCTGTTGCGGGTGGAGCGCCTGCGCGACCCGAAGCGCCGCCCACTGGTCCTCATCGTCACCGACGGGAGAGCCACGGCAGGCACCCGCCCGCTGGACCGGGCGGCGGCGGCGGCCGGCGTCCTGGCCGCCACGGGGGCTCCGTGCGTGGTCGTCGACTGCGAATCCGGCCCGGTCCGACTGCACCTGGCCGCCCGCCTGGCCACCCAGCTGAACGCCCCAAGAACCCCCCTGGAAGCCCTCACCCACCCCCACTCCCGCGATCTTGCACTTCCTGTCGCGGCATAACGGACCAAGAGCGCATATGACCAACAGAAACCGCAAGATCGCGGGAGTGTCCGCGGGACGGGGAGGCCGCTGATGCCGCAGGGACAACCGAGTTCGGTGCCCGCTGACGGGTTGACGACCCGGCAGCGGCGGCACCGGCCACTGCTGATCGTCCACACGGGACAGATGAAGGGGAAGTCGACGGCGGCCTTCGGGCTGGCGTTGCGGGCCTGGACCGCCGGGCTGCCGGTCGGGGTGTTCCAGTTCGTCAAGAGCGCCAAGTGGCGGGTGGGGGAGGAGAACGCCTTCCGGGCGCTCGGCGAGGTGCACGAGCGCACCGGCCAGGGCGCGCCGGTGGCCTGGCACAAGATGGGCGAGGGCTGGTCCTGGATCCAGCGCGGCGGCGACGCCGACCACGCCGCCGACGCCCTGGAGGGTTGGCGGCAGATCCAGCGTGACCTGGCCGCCGAGCGCTACGGGCTGTACGTGCTGGACGAGTTCACCTACCCGATGAAGTGGGGCTGGGTGGACGTCGACGAGGTGGTCGCCACCCTGGCCGACCGCCCCGGCTTCCAACACGTCGTGATCACCGGCCGGGACGCCGACCCGCGCCTGGTCGCCGCCGCCGACCTGGTCGCCGAGCTGACCAAGGTCAAGCATCCGATGGACGCCGGCCAGAAGGGCCAGAAGGGCATCGAGTGGTGAGCGCGCACTGGGCGCTGCCGCGGGTGGTGGTCGCCGCCCCGGCCAGCGGCCACGGCAAGACGACTGTGGCCACCGGGCTGCTCGCCGCGCTGCGTCGACGGGGCCTGACGGTCAGCCCGCACAAGGTCGGCCCCGACTACATCGACCCGGGCTACCACGCCCTCGCCGCCGGCCGACCCGGGCGCAACCTCGACCCGTTCCTGGTCGGGGCCGACCGGATCGCCCCCCTGCTGCGACACGGCGCGAGCGTCCCCACGCCCGCCGACATCGCCGTGGTCGAGGGCGTCATGGGCCTGCACGACGGTGCGGTGGGCCGCCGCGACTACGCCTCCACCGCGCACGTCGCCCGGCTGATCGAGGCACCCGTCCTGCTGGTGTTGGACACCACCGCGCAGGGCCGGTCGGCCGCCGCGCTCACCCTCGGCATGGCCGCGTTCGATCCGGCGGTACGGATCGGCGGGGTGATCCTCAACCGGGTCGGCTCACCCCGGCACGAGACGCTGCTGCGCGACGCCCTCGCCGAGGTGGACGTGCCAGTGCTCGGCGCTGTCACCCGCGCCGCCGAGGTGGCCGCGCCGGCCCGGCACCTCGGATTGGTGCCGGTCGCCGAGCGGGCACCCGAATCCGTCGCGATCGTCACCGCGCTCGCCGAACTCGTCGAGGCCACTGTGGACCTCGACGCCGTGCTCGACCTGGCCCGGACCGCCCCGCCGCTGACCACCCCGGCCTGGGACCCGGTCGCCGCAGTCGGCGGGCCGGCCGGCGTCGAGCGACCACGCGTCGCCCTCGCCGGTGGTCCGGCCTTCACCTTCTCGTACGCGGAGACCGCCGAACTGCTCGCCGCGGCCGGCGCGGACGTCGTCACCGTCGACCCGCTGCGTGACGCGGCGCTGCCCGCCGGCACCCGGGCGGTGGTGATCGGCGGCGGCTTCCCCGAGGCGTACGCCCAGACGCTGGCCGACAACACCGCGCTCCGCGCCGAACTGGCCGACTTCGACGGGCCGATCGTGGCCGAGTGCGCCGGACTGCTCTACCTCGGGCGGTCCCTCGACGGCGTACCGATGTGCGGCCGGCTGGACCTGACCGCCCGGATGACCGACCGGCTCACCCTCGGCTACCGGGAGGCCCTCGCCGTCACCGACTCCCCGGTGGCGCGCGCCGGCGAGCCGGTACGCGGCCACGAGTTCCACCGCACCACCACCGACCCGGGGCACGGTGACGCGCCGGCGTGGCGCTGGAACGACACCGAGCACGGCTTCGTCACCGGTCGGGTGCACGCGTCCTACCTGCACACCCACTGGGCCGGCCACCCGGACGCCGCCCGTCGACTGGTCGAGGCGTGCCGATGAGCGCCGACGCCACGCTCACCGGGGTCGGCGTCGGCCCGGGCGACCCGGAACTGCTCACCGTCAAGGCGGTGCGGCTGCTGCGCGAGGCCGACGTGGTCTTCGTACCCGTGATGGCGGACCGGGTCGCGCCCACCGTGACCGCCGGCCCGACGCCGCTGGGCGCGGACGTCGGGCGGGCCGAGGCGACAGTGCGCTCCCACGTCACGCCGGAGCGGCTGCGCCGGCTGCCGTTCGCGCTGGACGACCGGGGTGGGGTCACCGTGCGTCGGGCGGCCGCCTGGGACGACGCCGCCCGGGTGGTGGTCGAGGCGATCGACGCGGGCGCGCGGTCCGTCGCGTTCGCCACCATCGGCGACCCGAACATCTACTCCACCTTCGGTTACCTGGCCCAGAGCGTCCGCGCGCTGCGCCCGACGGTGCGGGTGGCGACGGTGCCCGGCGTCACCGCCATGCAGGAGCTGGCGGCCCGCAGCGGCATCCCGCTCTGCGAGGGACGCGAACCGCTCACCCTGCTGCCGGCCACCGCCGGCCTGGCGCTCTTCGCCGACGCCCTCGCCGGGCCGGGCACCGTCGTCGCCTACAAGGGCTGGCGTCGGCACCCGGAACTGCTCGCCGAGCTGCGCCGGCAGGGTCGCCTCGCCGACGCCGTGCTCGGACGCAGCCTGGGGCTGCCCGGTGAACGCGTCGGGCCGGTCGGCGACACCGAGCACGACCTGCCCTACCTGTCGACGCTGCTGGTTCCGGCCCGCCGCGAGCACCGAGGAGGAAAGCTGTGACCAGCGACGGCAAGGTGTGGTTCGTCGGAGCCGGCCCGGGGGCCGCGGACCTGCTGACACTGCGGGCCGCGCGGGTCATCGCCGAGGCGGACATCGTGATCTGGGCGGCGAGCCTGGTGCACGCCGACGTGCTCGACCACGCCCGCCCCGGCGCGGAGATCGTCGACTCGTCGCAGTTGCCCATCGAGGGCGTGCTGCCGCTCTACCGGCGCGCCGCCGAGCAGGGGCTGACCGTGGCCCGGATCCACTCCGGAGACCCGGCCCTGTGGGGCGCGGTGCAGGAACAACTGGACGTGTGCCGGGCGCTCGACCTGGCCGTCGAGATTGTGCCCGGGGTGTCCTCGTTCACCGCCGTCGCGGCGATCGTCGGGCGCGAGCTGACAGTGCCCGAGGTGGCCCAGTCGGTGATCCTCACCCGCCTCGAAGGTGGCAAGACCCCGATGCCGCCCGGCGAGCGGGTCCGTGACTTCGCCCGGCACGGCACCACAATGGCGCTGTTCCTGTCCGCCGCCCGATCCGGGCAGGTGCAGGCCGAGCTGCTGGCCGGCGGCTACCCGGAGGACACCCCTGCCGTGGTGGCGTACCAGGCGACCTGGCCCGACGAACTGGTGGTGCGATGCACGGTCGGCACGCTGGAGGCGACGGTGAAGCAGCACAAGCTGTGGAAGCACACCCTCTTCCTGGTCGGCCCGGCCCTCGCCGCCGAGGGCACTCGCTCGCACCTCTACCACCCCGGGCACTTCCACACCTTCCGCCGGGCCGAGCCGGCCGCCCGCGCCGAACTGCGTCGCCAGGCCGGCGCCCGTACCGGGGGGACAGCCACACCGGGGCACACACCATGACGTACGCCGAGCCGCCGCTGCGCGAGCCGGACCTGCCGCGTACCGCGAAGGTCCGGCCCACCGCGCTGCGCACCGGCTGGACCACCGGTGCGTGCGCCACGGCGGCGGCCAAGGCCGCTGTCACCGCGCTGGTCACCGGCACCCCCCAGCAGGAGGTGGAGATCGGCCTGCCCGCCGGACGTCGGGTGCGCTTCCCGGTGGAACGCTGCGAGGTGACCGGCACCCCACCGGTCCGGGCCGAAGCGGTGGTGGTCAAGGACGCCGGGGACGACCCGGACGTCACCCACGGCGCCGAGCTGACCGCCACGGTGAACTGGACCGACGTCCCCGGCCTGCGGCTGGCCGGCGGTGCCGGCGTCGGCACCGTCACCAAGCCCGGCCTCGGGCTCGCGGTCGGCGGCCCGGCGATCAACGACACCCCCCGCCGGATGATCGGCGAGGCGGTGGCCGAGGTGGTCGACCTCAGCGAGGTCGGAGTCCGGGTGGTGATCAGTGTGCCCCGCGGTGAGATCATGGCCCGCAAGACCACCAACCGTCGGCTCGGCATCCTCGGCGGCATCTCGATCCTCGGCACCACCGGCATCGTCCGTCCCTTCTCCACCGCGTCGTGGCGGGCCAGCGTCGTGCAGGCCGTGCACGTGATGGCCGCCCAGGGCGAGCCGACAGTGGTGCTCTGCACCGGCGGGCGTACCGAGCGGGCCGCCCGCGCGCTCCTGCCCGACCTGCCCGAGGTCTGTTTCGTCGAGGTCGGCGACTTCACCGGGGCCGCGGTGACCGCCGCCGTGGGCGACGGCATGACCGGTGTGGTCTTCGTCGGCATGGCCGGCAAGCTCGCCAAACTGGCGGCCGGCATCCTGATGACCCACTACACCCGCTCCACAGTGGACCTCTCCCTACTCGGCGCGGTGACCGCGGAGGCCGGCGGTGACCCGTCGCTGGTCGCCGCCGTGACCGAGGCGAACACCGGGCGGCACGCGTACGAGCTGTGGGAGGCCGCCGGGTTGCTCGCCCCGGCCGGCGACCTGCTCTGCCAGCGGGTCCGCCAGGTGCTGCGGCGCTTCGCCGGGCCCACGGTCACCGTCGACGTGGCGATGGTCGACTTCGCCGGAGCCCACGTCGTCGCCTCGTCCGGCCGGTGGCCCCGGTGAGCGGCGTGACGGTGGTCGGCCTGGACGCCGCGGGCGCACCGCCGCACCCCGCGCTCGCCCCGGTGCTGGCCGCCGCCGGGCTGGTGGTCGGGGCCGCCCGGCACCTGGCCGCGGTGCCCGTACCGGCCGACGCCGACACCGTCGCCCTCGGGCCGCTCGCTCCCGCGCTGCGCCGCCTCGCCGAGGCCGTCGACGCCGGGGTGCCGGCCGTGGTGCTGGCCAGCGGCGATCCCGGCCTGTTCGGCATCGTCCGGCGGCTGCGCGCGGCCGGACTGCCGCTGCGGGTGGTGCCGGCGGTGTCCAGTGTGGCCACAGCGTTCGCCCGCGCCGGGCTGCCCTGGGACGGCGCCGCGGTGGTCAGCGCGCACGGGCGCGACCCCCGAGCCGCAGTGAACGCCTGTCGGGCGCTGCCACTGGTCGCGGTGCTCACCGCGCCCGGCGCCGGCGCGGCCGAACTGGGCGCCGGCCTGGTCGGCTGGTCCCGCCGTCTGCTGGTCGCCGAGCACCTGGGCACCGCCGCCGAACGGATCCGCGCGGTCACCCCCGAGCAGGCCGCCGCCGAGACCTGGGCCGACCCGCACGTCCTGCTCAGCCTCGCCGCCCCCGACGCCACCGAACCCGCCCCCGACGCAGCGGACCCCGCACCCGACGCCGCTCCTCTGGTCGCGCCCGGTGGCATGCGGTCGGACAACCAGCCCGCCGCCGCGCCAGCCGGAGGCTGGGCGCTGCCGGAGGCCCGGTACGCCCACCGCGACTCCATGATCACGAAGTCGGAGGTGCGCGCCCTCGTCGTCGCCCGCCTGCGCCCCCGCCTGGGTCGGCTGATCTGGGACATCGGGGCGGGCAGCGGGTCGGTCGGCATCGAGTGCGCGCTGCTCGGCGCGGCAGTGCTCGCCGTAGAACAGGACCCCGAGGCCGGCGCGACCGTCCAGACCAACGCCGCCGCTCACGGCGTACACGTCCGGCTCGTTACCGGACGTGCACCGGCGGCGCTGGCCGGCCTCCCCGAGCCCGACGCGGTCTTCGTCGGCGGTGGCGGTGTCGACGTCCTCACCGCAGTGGTGTCCCGCCAACCCGAGCGGGTGGTGCTCACCCTGGCCGCACTGGACCGGGTCGCACCGGCAGTGGGCCTGCTGCGCGCCGCCGGCTACACGGTCGAGGGCAGCCAGCTCTCCGCCGCCCGCCTCGCCGACCTGCCCGGCGGGTCGATCCGCCTCGCGGCCACCAACCCGGTGGTCGTCCTCACCGGGGAGCGCCAGTGACCGACCAGAACCCGCCCGCCCGGATCGGCCTGGTGGCGGCCACCGCCGCCGGCCGCCGGCACGCCGACATCCTGACCGCCGCCTGGCCGCACGCCCGGCTGGTCGAGGGACAGACCGTCGCCGACGCGCTGCGGACCGCCTGGGCCGGGTGTGACGCGGTCATCGCGTTCCTGGCCACCGGGGCTGTGGTGCGGATCGTCGCGCCGCTGCTCGACGACAAGCGCACCGATCCGGCGGTGGTGGTCGTCGACGAGGCGGCCCGGCACGCCGTGGCGCTGCTCGGTGGGCATGCCGGCGGGGGCAACGCGCTCGCCGAGCAGGTCGCCGCCCTGCTGGGCGCCCGACCGGTGATCACCACCGCCACCGACGCTGTCGACCTGCCGGGGCTGGACACCCTCGGCTGGCCCGTGCAGGGCGCTGTCGCCGCGGTGTCCCGGGCCATCCTGGACGGCGAGCCGGTCCGGCTGATCGCCGACGCCGACTGGCCGCTGCCCGCCCTGCCCCCGAACGTGCGCGCCGCTGACGAGGACTCGACGGACACCGGGTACCGGCTGCTGGTCACCGACCGGGTCGTGTCACCCGACGAGCGGACCGCCGTGCTGCGGCCGCCGTCGCTGGTCGCCGGCGTGGGGGCGAGTCGGGGCGTACCCGCCGCCGAGGTGGCGGAGCTGCTGCACCGGGTGCTGGCCGAGGCCGGCCTCGACCCGGCGAGCCTGCGCTGCCTGGCCACCGCCGACATCAAGGCCGACGAGGCGGGCATCCGCAGCACCGCCGACGCGCTCGGCGTACCCCTGGTGACCTGGCCGGCGGCGCGGCTGGCGGCGGTCGACGTGCCGCACCCCAGCGAGGTGGTCCGGGCCGCGGTCGGCACGCCGAGCGTGGCGGAGGCCGCGGCCCTGCTCGGCCCGGACGGCCGGGCCGACGACGCGACGCTGCTGGTGGGCAAGACCGCGACGGCGATGGCCACCGTCGCGGTGGCCCGGCACGCGCCACGCGGCCGGCTCGCCGTCGTCGGCCTCGGGCCGGGCGCCGCCGACCTGCGTACCCCCCGCGCGGTGGCCGAGCTACGTCGCGCCGCCGTGGTGGTCGGCCTCGACCAGTACCTGGAGCAGGTCCGCGACGTGCTCCGCCCCGGCACCCGGGTGCTCTCCAGCGGGCTGGGCGCGGAGGAGGCGCGGGCGCGCGCCGCCGTTGCCGAGGCCGCCGCCGGCCGGGCGGTAGCGCTGATCGGCTCCGGCGACGCCGGGGTGTACGCGATGGCCAGCCCCGCCCTGGAGTACGCCGACGAGCGCATCGACGTGGTGGGCGTGCCCGGCGTCACCGCCGCCCTCGCCGCCGGGGCGCTGCTCGGCGCGCCGCTCGGCCACGACCACGCCTATGTGAGCCTGTCCGACCTGCACACCCCGTGGGACGTCATCGAGCGGCGGGTGACCGCCGCCGCCGAGGGTGACTTCGTGACGCTCTTCTACAACCCGCGCAGCCGGGCCCGCGACTGGCAGCTCGGCAAGGCGCTCGGCATCCTCGCCGCGCACCGGTCACCGGACACCCCGGTGGGCGTGGTGCGCAATGCCAGCCGCCCCGGCGAACAGGTGCACCTCGCCACCGTGGCGACGCTCGACCCGGCCATCGTCGACATGTACAGCGTCGTGGTCGTGGGCAGCAGCGACACCCGGTTGGTCGCCGGCCGGATGGTCACACCCCGGGGGTACCGATGGCGCTCGTGACGATCGACGCCTGCCAGGGCTGCGGCGCCTGCCTGCTCACCTGCCCCACGCACGCGATCCGCCCGGTCGCCGGCGGCCTCACGGTCCGCGCCGACCTGTGCACCGGCTGCCTGGAGTGCCTGGAGATCTGCCCGGTCGACGCGATCCGCGTCGTCGAGCCCGACCGTTGTGAAGGAGCCCGATGAGCCGGGTGGTGCACCCCATCGAGGCCGAGTCGTACCGCATCCTGCGCGAGCGCGTCGACCTGTCGCACCTGCCGCCGCTGAGCCGCGCGGTGACCGAGCGGGTGGTGCACGCCAGCGCCGACCTCGCGTACGTCGACGAGCTGGTCTGCGACGAGGCCGCCCTGGAAGCGGGGCTGGCGGCGCTGCGCGCCGGGTCGCCAGTGGTCACCGACGTGGCGATGGTCGCCGCCGGAATCACCCGCGCCGGCCTGGAACTGGTCTGCCCGGTCGCCGAGCCGGCCGCCGCCGCGCTGGGCCGCTCGGCCGGCATCACCCGCTCGGCGGCGGCCGTCCGGATCGCAGTGGAGCGGGTCGGAACCGGAGCGGTCTGGGTGGTCGGCTGCGCGCCCACGGCGCTCGTCGAACTGCTCACAGTGGACGCCGCGCCGGCGCTCGTCGTCGGCCTGCCGGTCGGCTTCGTGGGCGCCGCCGAGTCGAAGGCGGCGCTGCGGGCCAGCGGCCTGCCCGCCGTTTCCAACGTGGGGGAGAAGGGTGGCTCGGCGGTCGCCGCCGCCGCCCTCAACGCCCTGCTCTACGTCGAGGAGAAGTCATGACCGGATTGGTCATCGTCGGGCACGGCACGCGCAGCGCGGCCGGGGTCGAGCAGTTCGCCGCTCTCGTCGAGCGGGTCCGCGGTCGCGGCGACATCGGCGACGTCGAGGGCGGCTTCATCGAGCTGTCCCGCCCACCGCTGACCGACGCGGTCGGCGCGCTCGTCGCCCGGGGGCACCGGGCGCTGGTGGCGCTGCCGCTGGTGCTCACCGGCGCCGGTCACGGCAAGGGCGACATCCCCGCCGCGATGGCCCGGGAGCAGCAGCGCCACACCGGGCTGAGTTACCGCTACGGCCGCCCGCTCGGCCCCCACCCGCTGCTGCACGAAGCCCTCGAACAGCGCATCGACGCCGCACTGTCCGGCGCCGGCCGGGCCGACACGGAGCTGTCCGGCGCCGGCCGGGCCGACATGGAGCTGTCCGGCGCCGGCCGGGCCGACACGTGGGTGGCGTTGATCGGTCGGGGGTCCACCGACCCGGACGCCAACGCCGAGGTCGCCAAGGTCGCCCGCCTGCTCTGGGAGGGACGCGGCTACGCGGGCGTGGAGCCGGGGTTCATCTCCCTGGCGCAGCCGTCGGTGCCGGCCGTGCTGGAGCGTCTGCGCCGTCTCGGCGCGCGGCGGATCGTGGTGGCTCCCTACTTCCTGTTCGCCGGGGTGCTGCCGGACCGGATCGTCGCCCAGTCGGCGGAGTTCGCCGCCGCCCACCCCGACCTGGACGTCCGCGTCGCCGAGGTGATCGGCGACTGTGACGCCCTCGCCGACCTCGTCGGGGAGCGGTACGCCGAGGCGTTGGGCGGGGACATCCGGATGAACTGCGACACCTGCGCCTACCGGGTGTTGATGCCCGGCTTCGCGGACAAGGTGGGTCGCCCGCAACGCCCGCACGACCACCCCGACGACCCGGTCGGCCACCATCACGATCACGGGCACGACCACCACGACCACGGGCACGCACACCACGGGCACGACCACGGCTCGGTCGCCGTGGTCGGCGGCGGGCCGGGGCCCGACGACCTGATCACGGTACGCGGAAAGGCGCTGCTCGACGCGGCGGACGTCGTGGTGGTCGACCGCCTCGCCCCGCAGGGGCTGCTCGCGGGGCTGCGCCCCGACGTGCTGGTGGTCGACGCGGCGAAGGTGCCCCGTGGTCCGTCGATGGCCCAGGAGGCGATCAACGAGGCCCTGGTGTCGCACGCCCGCGCCGGTCGCCGGGTGGTCCGGCTCAAGGGTGGTGACCCGTACGTCTTCGGGCGCGGCCACGAGGAGGTGCAGGCCTGCGCGGCGGCCGGGGTGCCGGTGACTGTGGTGCCCGGGGTGAGCAGTGCGCTCGCCGCTCCGGCTCTCGCGGGCGTGCCGGTGACGCATCGGGGCGTGGCGCACGACGTCACTGTCGTGTCGGGGCACCTGCCGCCCGGGCACCCCGACTCGCTCGTCGACTGGGCGGCGCTGGCCCGAGCCCGGGGCACCGTCGTGCTGCTGATGGCGGTCGACACCATCGCCAAGATCGCGAACGTGCTGATCGAGCACGGTCGCGCCCCGGAGAGCCCCGTGCTGGCCGTGCAGGACGCCGGGCTGCCCGACCAACGATCGGTGCGCGCCCGGCTGGACGAGATCGGCGCGGTCGCCGCCCGGGAGGGCGTCGGCCCGCCTGCCGTCTTCGTCCTCGGCCCGGTGGTAGCCCTCACCACCACCGGGCCGACGGCCTGACGATCACTCGCTGCGGGCGGTCTCCGGCCCGGTGATGCGTTCCAGCAGCGGCAGGGTGGAGGCGATGACGCCGAGGCAGGCTGCCAACCCGACCACGACGATCACGTAGAAGCCCGGCTGCGGCGCGACGAGGGTGTAGCCCATCTGTGCCCGGAGGAACAGGTGGGCGGCGAGGAGGCCCATGCCGATGGCGACGGCGGCGACGGCGAGCATCGGCACGGCGCTCTCCAACGCCACCACCCGGCGCAGGACGCGCACCGGAGCGCCGCTGAGGCGCAGCAGGCTGAACGGGCGTCGGCGTTCGGTGAGACCGCCGATGACGCTGACCGCGAGGCTGCACCCGCCGAGCGCGAGGCTGGCGATGATGATGACGTTTGCCAGTTGTTCCCAGCCGCGCAGCGTGTTGGCGAACTCCGACTCGAAGTCACCGGGCACGTTCGGCGCCACCCGGAAGGCCGGCAGGGCGGTCTCGAGCACGGTCCGCGAGCGCTCGATGGTGGCGGCGGAACCGTCCGTGTCGACGACGATCGACATCACCGGCAGCTGTTGGAGTTCGCCGAGTGGAACCGATGCGGCGGGCCAGACCCTGGTGGACGACGCCGACTCCCGGAAGGGGATGAGACCCGTCGCTACCTCGGCGACGGTGGCGCCCTCGGCGCACCGGCCGTACGCGCTCGGGATCTCGGCGCACGCGATCAGGCCGGGCTCGCTGGCGCTCATCCAGTCCGGGTTCTCGCGCACCGCGAAGGCCGACCGCACGCCGGTCATCGAGCGTAGGTCGGTGAAGAGCGAGTCAGGCGTCGCCGGTGCATCCTCAGGAAGGTAGATCGACACCTGTCCCGCCTCGGTCGAGCCGACCGGTGCCGGGCCGCGGTTGGCGACGATCGTGGTGATCACGCCGACGGACACGCTCGTGACGAAGAGCGCGAGCATGATGCCGCTGATCGCCCGGAAGCCGGCCTTCGGGTTGTCAGCGAGGCGACGCGCGGCGATGAGCGTGGCCGGGCGGTTGGCGTACCGGGCCATCACCCGGGCGCCGACCATCGTCAACCACGGGCCGGCGAAGACCAGGCCGGCCATGATGAGCAGCAGCCCGGGCAGGAACACCGCGGCCTGGCCGTCGGACGTCTCGGGCCGGAAGCCGATGGCGAAGAGCAGCACGGCGACGCCGAGCACCATCGGGATCAGCCGGTACGCCCGCGGGGCGCGGGGAGTGACCCGGCGGGTCACGCCCAGCGGCGAGATCCGTACCCGGCGCAACGAGACCTGGGCCGCCACGGCCGCGCCGGCCGGGACGCCGAGCGCCACGAGCAGGACGTCCAGCAGGCCCAGCGACATGTCGCTGGGGAAGAACGGCATGCCCGTGAACGGGATGCCAGCCATCGGGCCGCGGAAGGCGTAGAACAGGCCGAAGCCGACGGCGGTGCCGACGACGGCAGCGGTAGTCGCCTCCACCGCCGCGACCACCGAGGTCTGCCTCGGGGTGGCGCCGACCAGGCGCATCGCGGCGAAGCGCTGCTCCCGGCGGGCCGCGCTGAGCCGGGTGGCGGTGCCGACGAAGATCAGCAACGGGAACAGCAGCCCGCCGGCGATCACGCCCAGGATGAGGTTCATCGTTGTCTCGGGGAGCGCGGGGGTGTCGCCGACGCGGGTGAGCTTCGTGGCGGCGGGCAGCGCGGCCACTTCGTCGGGGGTGCGACCCATGATGACGAGCAGGGTGTCCGGTGAGGTAAGTGCGGCCGGGCCGACGGTGCCGACGGCGCGCCCCGGATAGCGCTCGCCGAGTTCGTCGGCCGGGTGAGCGGCCAGCAGGTCGCGCAGGGCGGGGGAGGCGTAGTACTCCCCGGGGCCGGGCGTGCTCGGGATGCCGGTCGGAGTGGGGGCGCTCGGCCCGGTGGCCGCGACGTCGATCCGAATGATCTGCTTGCCGTGGAAGTAGTCCTCGCGCGTCGACCACCACAGGGGATCGGCGTCGCCGCCCGGCGAGGCGTTGGGATAGACCGACGCGTACCGGGTGAGCTGGGAGTTGACAGCGTTGACCCCGGCGAGAGTGGTCAGCAGCAGACCGCTGCCGACCGCGACGGCGGCGGCGATGACGATCAGGCGGGTGAGCGCCTCACGGCCGCCGGCCACGGCGAGGCGGAGCCCGAAGCGGATCACGAGGCGATCCGGTCCGGCGCGTTCACGCGCCCGTCGCGGACCATGACCTCGCGGTCGGCGTACGCCGCGATCCTCGGCTCGTGGGTGACCAGGATGACGGTGGTGCCCTGCTCGCGGGCGGCCCCGACCAGCAGGTCCATCACCTGCTCGCCGGTGAGCGAGTCGAGCGCGCCGGTCGGCTCGTCGGCGAAGAGCACCTGCGGCTCGGCGACCAGGCCGCGAGCCAGGGCGACCCGTTGCGCCTGCCCGCCGGAGAGCTCACCCGAGCGCCGCTGCTCCAGGCCGTCCAGCCCGAGGCGCGCGAACCAGGCTCGCGCCCTGGGCAGCGCCTGCTTGCGGTGTACGCCGCTGAGCAGCAGCGGCAGCGCGACGTTCTCCACAGCGGTCAGCTCGGGGACGAGCTGACCGAACTGGAACACGAAGCCGAACCGGTCCCGGCGCAGGCTGCTGCGCTCGGTCTCGGCCATGGCGTGCACCCGGGCCCCGTCGAAGAGGATCTCGCCGGAGTCGGGCACCAGGATGCCGGCCAGGCAGTGCAGCAGGGTGGACTTGCCCGAACCGCTGGGGCCCATGACGGCGAGGATCTCGCCCGCCTCCACGGCGACGCTGGCGCCGCGCAGGGCGGGCGTCTGACCGAAGGAGAACTCGACGTCGCGCGCTTCGATCACGACGCTCACGGCCGTACCTCTTTCCGCAGGGCGTCCAGGCGGGCGCCGGTCATCTCGATCCATCGGAGGTCGGCCTCCAGGTGGTAGAGGCCGTGGTCGGCGAGCAGCGCGTCGACCAGGCTGCCGGCGCGCTTGATCTCGGTCAGCTCCCGCATCCGGTGCAGGTGCGCGCTGCGCTGGGTGTCGAGGTATTCGGCGGCCGGGCGGTCCAGCATCAGCGCGAGCACGACCTTGGCGAAGAGCACCGTCTGCAAATGCGGTTCCGGGTCGACCGGTTGGGTCAGCCACTGCTCGACCTCGGTCGCGCCGACGTCGGTGATGATGTAGCGCTTGCGGTCGGGGCCGGAGCCCGGGGCGACGTCGCTGATCACCACCTTGCCGTCGCGGGCCAGTCGGCTCAGGGTGGAGTAGACCTGGCCGAACGGCAGTGGCTTGCCCCGGCCGAAGAAGGCGTCGTAGTCGCGCTTCAGGTCGTAACCGTGGCTGGGCTCGCGTTCGAGGAGTCCGAGGAGGGTCAGTGGCACGCTCATGCCAGCAGACTACACCGAGGGTATACCTCGCGTATATACCCTCGGTGTGTGGTGGATCGTCGCTGGTCAGGCGTTCGCTGGGGATGGAGACGGGCGCGCTGCGGCTGGTGTGCGGTCAGCCGATCAGGGCACGGGCCACCGCGTAGCCGACGGTAGCCGCGGCGAGCCCGGCGGCCACGCTGCCGAGCACGTTGGCCAGCGCGAGGAGCCGATGACCGCCAGTGGTCAGCCGCAGCGTCTCGTAGCTGAAGGTGGAGTAGGTGGTCAGCGCGCCGCAGAACCCGGTGCCGAGCAACGCGCTGACGGACGGGCTGGCCGGCCACCCGACCAGGACGCCGAGCAGCAACGACCCGGACACGTTGACGAGCAGCGTCCCCCAGGGGAACGCCGAGCCGTGCCGGGACTGCACGGCCCGGTCGGTGAGGTAGCGCAACGGCGCACCGACGGCCGCGCCCAGGGCGATGAGCAGCACTGTCATCGGGTCACCCGACGCAGCAGCCCGGCGGTGACGGCGTCGCCCACGGCGACCGCGACGAGCGCCCCGAGCGCCGTCGCGGCGAGGTACGCCAGCGCGGTGCCCGGTGCGCCCGCGACGATCGCCTGCTGGACGTCGACCGCATAGGTGGAGAAGGTGGTGAAACCACCGAGCACCCCGACCCCGAGGAACGGACGAGCCAACGGGGGGCCGCCGTCGAGGTGCCCGAGCACCGCCATCAGCACGCCGATCAGGAGACAGCCGGACGTGTTGATGGTGAACGTGGCCCAACCGAAGCCGGCCGGTGGGTGCGGAACGGCGTGTTGCAGGCCGGCCCGGGCCAGCGCGCCGAGCACCCCGCCGGCCGCGATCGCGGCGAGGACCGTCGCGGGGCGCGCCGTCAGCTCGCGGCGGTCGGCGGGGACGCGCAGGTCGACGTCGGGGTCGGTACGCGGCTCGAACGGCTCTGGCACGGCTCCTCAGCCTAGTGCCGGCGACGGCGACGTCGGTCACCTCCCGGTGAGGGCGGCGTCAGCGCGCTGCTGACGAGGGTGGCGTCAGCGCACTGCCGCGACAACGGCGTCCGGGCCGCCTCGCCAGACCGTGCCGACCTCGCTGAAGCCCGCCGCGGTGAGCGCGGCGAGGTGCCAGGAGACCGGTGGGTTCCACTCGGGGCTGTGCCCGGTCGGGTAGATCTCGTGTCGTTGGGCGACCAACGGGGCGAGCGCCGGGTCGGCGCCGGCCCGCTCCCACCAGTCCGACCAGGACAGCATCGAGCCGGCGGCGTACCGGGCGTTGCGCCGGTCCCGGGCCCGGTCCATCAGCCGCTTGGTCAGCTCCGGCAGGGTGTCGTCGGGCATGTGGTCGGCGTTGACGAAGACCCCGCCCGGTCGCAGCACGTCGCGCAGTTCGGCGTAGAGCTGCCCGAGCCGCTCGGCCGGCAGCCAGTGCAGGGCGGTGGCGGTGAGCACGGCGTCGTACTCCTGGTGGGGGAGCGTGGAGCGCCACTCGGGGGTGCCGAGGTCGGCCGTGATGATGGTGGCCCGCTCGGCCAGTGAGGCGCCGGCGATGGCGAGCAGCGCCGGGTCGAGGTCGACCACTGTCGTCTCGGCGGCGGGGAAGCGCGCCAGCGTCCGCAGCGAGATGCTGCCGGTGCCGCCGGCCAGGTCGAGCACGCGCGGCGGCCGGCCGTCGAGGACCGCGTCGACGGTGTCGAGCATGGCGGTGAACCGGTGTTCCCGGTCCGGGAGGTAGGCCTCCTGCTGGCGGTCCCAGCTCTCCTGCCAGGCCCAGGGATCCACGATGTAAGGACTCATGACGATCAGGCTAGTTACGGCACGAGCGCGTTGTCCAGACCTTGTTGCACATGTTTTGCAATTGCGAGAAGATGGCAGGGCGATGATCAGAGCGACGCCGGGTCGGGCATCCGCCCGGCCCGGCGTCGTCTTTCCGGCGAGGTCAGACCGGGGCGTCCACCAGGCTCGCGTCGGCCCGGGACGGCTCGTCGCGGCGGGCCAGCCGTAGCGCGCCGAGGAGCACGCCCAGACCGATGAGGGTGAGTGCGGCGCCGGCCCAGATCGGCGAGGTGTAGCCGAGTCCGGCGGCGATGGTCACCCCACCGATCCAGGCGCCCAACGCGTTGCCGAGGTTGAACGCGGCGATGTTCGCCCCGGACGCCAGGGTCGGCGCCTGGTGGGCGTACCGCATGATCCGCATTTGCAGCGGCGGCACTGTGGCGAAGCCGAAACCGCCCATCAGCACCAGCGCGACGATGGTCAGCACCGGATTCGTGGCGGTCAGCGCGAAGCCGACGAGCACCACTGTAAGCACCGCCAGGACGGTGACCAGCGTGCGCGACAGTGACCTGTCGGCCGCCCGGCCGCCGAGCAGGTTGCCCGCGAAGAGCCCCACGCCGAAGAGGACGAGCAGCCACGGCACGGTGCTGGTGGCGAAGCCGCTGACCTCGGTCAACGTGTAGGCGATGTAGGTGAACGCGCCGAACATCCCACCGAAGCCCAGGACGGTGATCACCAGGGAGAGCCAGACCTGCGGGTGGGTGAAGGCCCGCAACTCGCCGCGCAGCCCTCCGGCCGGGCGGTCGGCGTTGGCGGTGTCGGCCGCCGGGATCAGCAGGGCCAACCCGATCAGGGCGACCACCCCGATGGCGGTGATCGCCCAGAACGTCGACCGCCAGCCGAAGTGCTGCCCGAGGAAGGTGCCGAACGGCACGCCGAGCACGTTGGCGATGGTCAGGCCGGCGAACATCATGGCGATGGCGCCCGCCCGTCGGGCCGGTGCGACCAGGCCGGCGGCGACGACGGCGCCGATGCCGAAGAACGCGCCGTGGCAGAGCGCGGCGACGATCCGGCCGGCCATCATCACGGCGTAGTCGCCGGCGACGGCGGAGAGCAGGTTGCCGATGATGAACAGCACCATCAGGCCGAGCAGCACGGGTTTGCGCGGTAGGCGGGTGACCGCCGCGGTGAGAGCGACGCCGCCGACAGCCACGCTGAGCGCGTAGCCGGAGATCAACCAGCCGGCCACCGGCTCGGTGACCGCGAAGTCGGCGGCCACCTCGGGCAGCAGCCCCATGATCACGAACTCGGTGAGCCCGATGCCGAAGGCGCCGATGGCCAGCGCGATCAGGCCGGGCGGCAGGGACTGTGGGCGTACGGACATGGTCTTCCCATCGGGAGGGGTCAGATATGCGGCGCGTGCAACTACGCGCGCCGGCAACGAAATACTTGCACGCGCTTCATATCGGCGCAAGCGTGGTAACCTGGGGTCCGTTCAGATCACACCGAGGAGGGCCGGCATGGGCATCGCCGACGACGCGGTCGAGATCCGCGCGCAGGGTTGGCGCACCCTCGCCGCCCTGCACGGGCTGATCGAGGCATCCCTGGAGCGGGCCCTACAGGCCGACCACGACCTCTCCGTCGTCGAATACACGGTGCTCGACGCGCTTTCCCGCCAGGACGGCTGGCACATGCGGATGAGCCAGCTCGCCCGCGCCGCCGCGCTCTCCGGCAGCGCCACCACCCGGCTGGTCACCCGCCTCGAACAGCGAGGGCTGCTCACCCGCATCCTCTGCGCCGACGACCGGCGCGGCATCTACACCGAGCTCACCCCGGCCGGCTCCGAACTGCTCGCCCAGACCCGACCCACCCACAACCGGGTGCTCACCGACGCGCTCGCCCAGGCGGAGGCCACCCCCGAGCTGGCGCCGCTGGTCGACGCCCTGCACCGGCTGCCGGCCACCCGCTGACCGCCCCGCCGGGCCCGGCGACAGCGGGCGTACGGTACCCGCAGCCCCACCGGGACCGCCGCGCCAAGGAGGCAGCCGATGCAGGACCGCACCCCTCGTCCCGAGGAGCTGGAGCCAATCGAGCGCGCCGGCATCGACGAGCTGCGCGCCCTGCAACGCGACCGACTGCGCTGGTCGCTGCGGCACGCGTACGACAACGTGCCGCACTACCGGCAGGCGTTCGACGCGGCCGGGGTGCACCCTGACGACTGCCGGGATCTCGACGACCTGGCGCGCTTCCCGTTCACCGGCAAGGCGGAGCTGCGGGAGAACTATCCATTCGGCATGTTCGCCGTACCCCGGGAGCGGGTCGCCCGCCTGCACGCCTCCTCCGGCACCACCGGCCGGCCGACGGTGGTCGGCTACACCCGCGACGACCTGCGCACCTGGGCGCGCCTGATGGCCCGCTCGATCCGCGCCTCCGGTGGCCGCCCCGGCGACCGGGTGCACGTCGCGTACGGCTACGGGCTCTTCACCGGCGGCCTGGGCGCGCACTACGGGGCCGAGGAGCTGGGCTGCACCGTCATCCCGGTCTCCGGGGGCATGACCGAGCGTCAGGTGATGTTGATCCGCGACTTCGAGCCCGAGGTCATCATGGTCACGCCCAGCTACCTACTGGCCATCGTCGACGAGATGCGACGCCAGGGCATCGACCCACGCGCCACCTCACTGCGGGTGGGCATCTTCGGGGCCGAGCCGTGGACCGAGGACATGCGCCGCGAGATCGAGCAGCAGTTGGACATCCACGCCGTCGACATCTACGGGCTGTCCGAGGTGATGGGCCCCGGCGTGGCGACCGAGTGCGTCGAGACCAAGGACGGGCTGCACCTCTGGGAGGACCACTTCTACCCGGAGATCATCGACCCGGTCACCGGGGCGGTGCTGCCCGACGGCGAGCGGGGTGAGCTGGTGTTGACCTCCCTGACAAAGGAGGCGATGCCGGTCGTGCGCTACCGCACCCGCGACCTGACCCGCCTGCTGCCCGGCACCGCCCGCCCGATGCGCCGGATCGAGAAGATCACCGGCCGCACCGACGACATGATGATCCTGCGGGGGGTGAACATCTTCCCCACCCAGATCGAGGAGCTGATCCTGCGCACCCCGCAGCTGTCACCGCACTTCCAGTGCGTCCTCGACCGGCGCGGTCGGCTGGACACCCTGACGGTGCGGGTGGAGCGGCGGGCCGACATCGACGTGGACGCCGCCGAGCGGGCCGGCGACGCGCTGGTCCAGTTGGTGAAGAACACCATCGGCGTAAGCGTGGCGGTCGACGTCCTTGCCCCGGACACCGTGGAACGGTCGATGGGCAAGATGCGCCGCATCGTCGACCAGCGACCGTCCGGCTAGTCGCTGCCGACGTTCCGGGTCCTCGGCAGTGGCAGTGGTCGACATAGGATCGTGCCCATGCGCGTGCTGGTGGTTTCCGCCCCGCTCGTCGGGCACGTCTTCCCGCTGGTGCCGCTCGCTGTTGCGCTCCGCGACGCCGGCCACGACGTGCTGGTGGCCACCGGCGGCGGAGCCCTGGCCGCCGCCGACGCTGGTCTGCCGGTGCACGACATCGCGCCGGGCTTCGAATTCGGCCGGATCGCGCTGCGGGTCTTCCCCCGCCATCCGCTGATCGCACGGGCGGAAATGGCCGGCACCGCCGGCACCCGGGGCGCCGGCCTGCTGTTCGGCGCGCTCAACGACCAGCTCGTCGACCCGGTGGTAGCGCTGGCCACCCGGTGGCGGCCGGATCTGGTGCTGTACGAGCCGTTCGCGGTCGCCGGCGCGGTGGCCGCCGCGCGGCTCGACGTGCCGGCCGTACGTCAGGAGAACGCCCTCTTCGACGGCCGGGACCTGGTCCGCGCCACAGTCGCCCGACTCGGCGCCGCGCTGCGCCGCCACGGCCTCACCGAGCTGCCCGCGCCGGCCGCCGCCCTCGCCGTGGCCCCACCCAGCGTCGCCACGCAGGGCGGCTGGCCGATGCGCTACACGTCCTATGTCGGCGGCGGGGAACTGCCAGCCTGGCTGCGTGAGCCGGGTGAGCGCCCCCGGATCCTGGTCACCCGAAGCACCCTCACCGGCCCCGGCGACCGGGGGCCGATGCCCGCCGTGGTGGCCGCCGCCGCCCAGGTGGACGCCGAGATCGTGCTGGTCCGCCCCGACGAACGCTCGGCCCGCTCGGTGCCCGGCAACGTACGGGTGGTCGGCTGGATTCCGCTCGACGAGGCGTTGCCGGCGAGCGCGGCGCTGGTGCACCACGGTGGTGCGGGCAGCGCCTTCGGCGCCCTCGCCGCGGGCCGGCCCCAACTGGCCACCACGGGTCCGGGGGACCGGCGGCACAACGCCGAGCTGGTGGCTCGCCGGGGCGCCGGCCTGGCGCTGCGTCCCCGGGACATCACCGCGCGGGCACTGACCCAGCTGCTCACCGACGAGCGCCTGCGGACCGCTGCCGCGCAGGTCAGCCGCGAGATCGCCGCGATGCCGCCACCGACGGCCCTGGTCGCGCGGCTGGCGGCACTGGTCTGACTCTTGATTCGCGGGTGACGTCGTGACGACGGACCGCAGTGGTGGCGTGCCCACCCCGCGCCCACACAGGTTGAGGACACCTGCGCACCACCACGATCGGCGACGTGAAGGTCCTGCTGCCGGACCTCGAACCGGACGACCTCGACACCACGACTGACCTTGACGGCGGCCTCACCGAAGCCCTCGTCGAGGGCGCAGCGTGCTAGCTGAACCCACTGGCAGCCCGGACACGATCCTCGTCTGCGTCCGGGGCAACTCCGGCTCCGGCAAGAGCAGCATCGCCCGCGAGCTACGACGCCGGCACGGCCGGGGCTGCGCCCTGGTCGAGCAGGACTACCTGCGCCGCATCCTGTTGCGCGAGCGGGACAAGCCCGGCGGGGCAGCACCGGCGTTGATCGCGCAGACCGTTCGGATCGCCCTCGACCACGGCTACCACGTGGTGCTGGAGGGCATCATGCACAGCAGCCGCTACCGCAGCGTGCTGACCTCCCTGCGGGACGACCACCGCGGCCGGTCCCTGTTCTGCTACCTCGACGTGTCCCTGGCCGAGACCCTGCGCCGGCACCTCACCCGCCCGCAGGTCAGTGAGTTCACCGCCGAGCACATGAGCGGCTGGTACGCCGCCCACGACGTCCTGGGCTGGCCCGATGAACTCGTCCTACCCGAGACCACCGGACTGAACGAGGCCGTCAAGGCCATCGCTGCTGTGGCCGGGCTACCTCAGTCCGGCCGAGACGACGACCTGCCCCCGACCGTTCCGTCCCCGTAGAGCAGCTCAGCCGGCTACCGATGTCGCCCATCCGGCGCACCGTCCGCCACCATCAGCCCCGGGTGGCTGCCCGACGACTCGACCACGATCATGGCCCCACTCCGCGTGCCCACACCGGACGGCCGGTCGGCTGCGGCAGGATGACCGGATGCGACACGTCGTGCTGTTCCACTCCGTGTACGGGCTGCGACCCGCCGTGCGCGCCGCCGCCGACCGGTTGCGCGCCGCCGGGCACCAGGTCAGCACCCCCGACCTGTACGGCGTCCCGGCAGCCGACACTGTCGAGGACGGCTTCGCGCTGCTCGACAAGATCGGCCACGAGGTGGTTCTGGACCGGGCCCGGGCCGCGCTGCGTGACCTGCCACCGGAGACTGTGCTCGCCGGCTTCTCGATGGGCGCCGGGGTGGCCGGGGCGCTGCTGGCCGAACGCCCCGCCGCCGCCGGTCTGCTCCTGCTGCACGGCACTGGCGGCGACCCGGACGCGGTCCGACCCGGGTTGCCGATGCACCTGCACCTCGCCGACCCCGACCCGTACGACGCGCCGGACGAGGTCGACGAGTGGCAGCAGGGCATGACCGACGCCGGTGCCGACCTGGCGGTCTTCCGCTATCCCGGCGTGGGTCACCTGTTCACCGACCCGGACCTGGCCGAGTACTCCCCGGACGCCACCGCGGCGGTCTGGCCGCGCGTGCTGGCCTTCCTGGCCGCCCGCTGAGCACCCGTCCCGCGGACCGCGCTCGCGTGCCGCTCGCCCACCACAGCGGATGGTCGGCCGCGCGTGCTCGGGTCAGGTGGACAGAGGTTGCGGAGCACCTACGGCTTCAGCACGATCTTGCCTCGCGCATGGCGGGACTCACTCAGCTCGTGGGCGGCGGCCGCCTCTTCCAGCGAGAACATGGCCGCGACCGGCACTGTGAAACGACCCCGCTCGGCGAGTTCGCCGGCGGCGGCGATTCCGTCGAGTGCCGGTGTGTCCGCGCCGGGGCCAGAGCCGCGCGACAGGTGCACACCGTAGGCAGCGGCGTTGATGTCGGCGATGCTCACCACCCGGTCCGGGCTCGCGACCAAGCCGACCAGGTCTGGCAGCGAACCGGAGCCGGCACAGTCGAGTACGACATCCACCCCGCCGGGCACCAGAGTGTGGACACGCTCGGCCAGCCCGGGGCCGTAGGTGGTCGGGATCGCCCCGAGCGAGGCGACGAACTCGTGGTTGCGGTCGCTGGCCGTGCCGATGACGGCCGCCCCGCGAGCGACAGCGAGCTGGATCGCGGTCGTACCGACCCCGCCGGCCGCGCCCTCGATCAACAGCGTGGTGCCGTCCTTGACGCCCAGCAGGTCGAGCACTCGGGTGGCCGTCTCGATGTTGCCCGCCGCGCCGCCGGCCTGCTCCCAGGTCAGGGCGGCCGGCTTCCGTGCCCACGCGGCCAGGACGGCGTGTTCGGCGTTCGCTCCGCCCATCTGGGCGTAGTCCGTGATCCCGAAAACCTCGTCGCCTACCCGAGCCGTGGTCACCCCGTCACCGACCTCGTCCACCACGCCGGCAGCGTCGACACCGGGCACGTGCGGCAGGCGGAGCGGAATCCACTGCTGGAATCGGCCGGCGCGAACGTAGGTGTCGGCCGGATTGACACCCGACGCCCGAACCGCCACCCGTATCTGGCCGGGTCCGGCATGGGGTTCCGGTGCCTCCGAGACCTCAAGGACACTCGCGGGACCGTACTTCGAAAATTGCAAAGCCCTCATGCAGACGGACGCTAACGCACGCCGCTGTCCGCCTCGCTAAAGTGAGAGCCGTGACCGATCGTTTGCCTCACGCTCTTCGCTCCGACGCCCTGGACAACCGCGAGCGCATCCTCGACGCCGCCCGCGCGGTCTTCGCCGTTGACGGCCTGGACGTGCCGATGCGGGAGGTTGCCCGGCGGGCCGGAGTCGCACCCGCCACCCTGTACCGCCGATTTCCGACCAAGGAGATGCTGGTCACCGAGGCATTCACAGAACAGATGTACGCGTGTCGCGGCGTTGTCGACGAGGGCCTTGCCGATTCGGATCCATGGCGCGGTTTCTGTCTCGTGATCGAGAAAATGTGTGAACTGCACGCACGCGACCGAGGCTTTACCGCAGCTCTCATATCGACCTTTCCCAAAGCAGTTGATTTCGAGGCGCGCCGTGAATACGCGCTCAGAGCGATCGACGAGCTGGCCCGCCGCGCCAAGGACGCCGGTCGCCTCCGCCCCGACTTCGTCCTGGACGACGTCATCCTCGTGCTCATGGCCAACAGCGGTATCCACGCGACCTCACCGACTACTCAGGTCAGCGCCTCGCGGCGCTTCGCCGCGCTCGCCATCTCGGCGTTCCAAGCCTCTCCGGACATCTCGCCGCTCCCGCCCGTGGCGCGGTTGGCACCGCCGGCGTCGGTATCCAGAGGCAGCCAAGTGGGCTAGCAGTCCCGGCGACCCGGCCGGCTGGGATCCCGGCCGGCCGGGTCACCGGATCGATCATGTGCAGGGGTGAGGCGGAGTTTCGCCGACCTCGCTCAGCGGACGCTGGCGCCGATGCGCGGGGGCGTGGCGGTGCCGTGCACCCGCTTGGCGTGACTGGCGAACAGCCGGGGCGCGATGATCGGCATGAGTAGCCGGGCCGGCAGCGGAGCGTGCGCCAGCACGGCCTTGACCACCTCCGGGTCGCCCTCGTACATGGCAATGCCGAAGGCCAGCGGGAGCTGCTTCTTCGGGGACTTGCTCATGCCGTGCTCGCCGAGCTGCATCCACTCCCGGGCGGTGACGTGCCGTTGCGCCAGCGGCAGGATCTCGCTCTCCTCCAGGGCCATGTGCTCGATCAGCGCGGCGCGTAGCTGCTCCAGGGCGTCCGCGAGGTGCTCACCGCCGCGGGCGGTGCGGCGCCACTGGGGGAGGAGGCCGACCACCGCCGCGTGGGCGTCCTCGATGGCGTGGTGCTGCGCCTCCATGGTGGGCACGATCGCCGCGGCCTCCGCGCCGCCGCGCTCCAGCAGCAGGGGCCAGAGCAGCAGGTCCTCGCCCTCGTGGTGCAGGTGCAGGATGTGGCAGAGCATCTCGGCGTGGGCGCCGACGACCTCCGCGCGCGTGGCGTCGCCCGGGGTGACGTCGCGGACGAGCTGCGGCAGCAGGCTGAACTCGCGACGGAGCGCCGAGTGCGCCATGTACATGTCGCGTACGTCGGCCATGGCTTCGCGGTGGTTCTGGTTCAACGGTGACCTTTCCGAGGGATCAACTGGCACAGATCTGTTGATCATGCTCGGTGCCACTTGGAACCGGCTTGGAATCCACCAACCCTGACGGTCAGCGGACCATCGCCGCCGTCGCCTCGGCCAGCCAGTGCGGCGACTCCCACCGGCGGGCGACCCGCGCGGCGAGAGTGATGTGCAGGGTCGCCTCCTCGGTGCGGCCCACCAGCCGGAACAGCTCACCGAGGGTCAGCGCGACCGGCCGCACCACCGCCGCTGTGGTGGAGAAACCGGCCAGTTGGTCGCGTACCGGGAGCAGCGCGTCGATCACGGGGTGGGCCAGGTCCCGTCGACCCAGCGCCACGACGACCATCCCGCGCACGCTGAGCAGCGCCGACTCGAAATAGTCCGGGCGGTAGGTGTGCCGCCCGATCGGCATGGCCCGCGCCTCGTCCAGGCGTCCGCTCCCGATCAGCGCCAGCGCCAGCAGGTCGTCCACGATCGGGCCCAACGACCCCCGTACCCGCCGCGTCGCCTCCAGGTGCTCACCGAACCGCCCCTGGCTGATCAGCAGGGTGCCGGTCGAGAAGTAGTGGAAGGCCTCGGCGTGCAGCGAACCCTGCCGCCGCATCTGCACGGCGACCTGGTCGTAGTGCCGCCGCGCCGCGTCGAAGTCGCCGGCGATGTGCGCGAGGGCGCCCAACGAGCACAGGTTGATCGTCTGCGCCTCGTTCAGCTGGTACGTCTCGGCCAGCCGCCCCTGCCGGGCGACGCTGAGGCGCAGTTCGTCCGGCTCGTTGAGCGCGGCAGCGCAGTGGCCCAGCGCCTGCTCGGCGACCGAGCGGTAGGTCACCAGCCCGTGCTCGTCGGCGAGGTCACGCAGCTCCAGGGCGAAGGCCCGGCGGTCCGGCGCCTCCCGCTCGTAGCTCATGGTGCGCAGCCGCGCGGCCAGCCCGAGAGCGCGCAGCTCGGGGTCGTCCAGCCGCTGCGAGAGAGTCAGCGCCTCCCGTCCGGCCGCCACGCCTCGCGGATCGGACTCGCCGTCCAACTCCGTGGCCAGCGCCTCCAGCAGTCGGCAGCGGGCGACCGGGTCCAGGTCGTCGGCGCGCAGCAGTCGGGTGAGCAGTTCGACGACCCGGTCGTCCACCACGCCGTACTCGTGGGTCAGCCACGGGGTGGGGACGGTCCACGCGGTGAACGCCGCGACCAGCAGGTCGTCGCGGCCGGACGCCGCGGCGACGTCGACCGCCCGAGCGCGGGTCTGCCGGGCGGCCGCCACCGCGCCGGCCCGCGCCTGGGCGCGCAGCAGCCGCCCGAGCAGGTCGACCCGGAGCGCGTCGCGGTCCCCGGCGACAGTGGCGGCGGCCTCGACAGCGTTGCCGAGCAGCTCGATCGCGGCGTCGTACGCGTACCGCCGCTCGGCCAGCTCGGCGGCCCGGATGGCGTAGTCGACGGCGAGCGGCGCGGTGTCGGCCGACGCGGCGCGGGCGTACTGGTGGGCCAGGGCGGGGTAGTCGTCGGGCCGCAGCCGACGGGTGGCGGCGGCGATCCGCGCGTGCAGGCGGGTGCGGCGCAGTTGTGGCAGGTCGGTGTAGATGGTGTCGCAGACCAAGCCGTGCACGAACCGCACCCGCCCGGGCGCCGGTTCGGTGAGCAACCCGGCGGCCAACCCGGTTTCCAGCGCCCGCAGGACGGTGCCCTCGTCGGTGCCGGCGGCGTCGACGAGCGTACGCACCTCGGCCTCCCGCCCCACGGCCGAGGCGAGACGCAGCACCGAGACGGCCGTCGACGGGAGGCGGGAGAGTCGTCGGCGCAGCACGTCGCGTACGCCCTCGGGCACGTCGGAGGTGGCCACGAGCGTGCCCTCGGCGGCAAGCAGTCGCGCCGACTCCCGGACGTAGAACGGGTTGCCGCCGGTCCGCTCGGCCAACGCGGCGACCGTGTCCGGGTCGACGGTGCTGCGGGACAGCGCGCCGAGCAGCCGTTCGACCTCGGACGTGCTCAGACCGCCCAACGGGATCCGCTGTGGTGACCGGCGGGCCAGGACGGCCATCGTGTCGGCGAGCCGCTCGGTGTTGTCGGCGGGACGCACCGCCGCGACGAACAGGACGGTGCCGGTGGTCATCTCGGTGACGCTCTGCAACAGCAGCAACGTCTCCGCGTCGGCGGCGTGCAGGTCGTCGAGGATCACGGTGACCGGTCTGCGGGCCGCTGCGGCGTCCAACCAGGCGCCGACGGCGCGGTGCAGCCGGAACCGGCCGGCGGTGACGTCGCCGCCGGGCTCGCCGTCGCCCCCACCGAGCAGCGGGGCGAGCGCCGGTGCGCGGTCACCCGGGGGTGCCTGCTCGGCGAGTTGCCGCAGCGCCTCGACCCAGGCCCAGGCCGGCGGGGCGCCCTCGACCTCGGGGCAGCGGCCGACGGCGACCAGCCAGCCGTGGGCGGTGAGCTCGCCCCGAAACCGGGTGAGCAGGCTCGTCTTGCCGGCCCCGGCCTCGCCGCTGAGCAGAGCGACTCGCGGCCCGGTCGCCACCGTCTCGGCGGCTGTCTGCCGGAGCGCCTCCAGCTCGGCCTCCCGGCCGACGAAGACCTCCTCCGACGCCTGCCGCTGAACGCGTACCGCTGTCGCCGCCACCGGTGGCAGCAGGTCGAGTCGCTGGCCCAGGATGGCGGACTCCACCTCGACCAACGCCGGGCCCGGGTCCAGTCCGAGCTGGTCGGCCAGGGTCGCCCGGGCCCGGCGCAGCGCGGCGAGCGCGTCGCCCTGCCGACCGGTACGCCACAACGCCAGCGCCAGCAGCCGCCAGCTCTCCTCCCGCAGCGGCGCCTGCCGGGTCAACAGCTCCGCCTCCGGCACCGCCTCGGCCGCGTCGCCGCAGCGCACTGTCACGTCGAGCAGTAGTTCCCGGGCGCCGAGCCGCAGTTCCTCCAGCCGCAGCACCTCCGGCTGCGCCCACGGCTCACCGGCGAATTCGGCGTACGCCCGACCGCGCCACAGATCGAGCCCGACGCTGAGCAACCGGCGTGCCCGGCCCGGGTCTACGGGGCCGACCGCACGCGCCTCGGCCAGCAGCGTCTCGAACCGACCGGCGTCGACGGCGTCCGCCGGCAGCCGCAGCGCGTAGCCCGGTGGCGCGGTGACCAGGACCCGGGCCGGCGTTCGTCGCTCGCGGGCCGGCTCCAGGAGGCGGCGCAGATGCGAGACGTACGCCTGGAGGGAGGCGATCGCCCGGGGTGGCGGGTCACCCCGCCACAGATCCTCGATCATCTGCCCGACGGAGACGACCTCACCGCGGGCCGCGAGCAGCAGTGCGAGCACGGCGCGTTGGCGGGGGCCGCCGAGGTCGACCGGCCCGCCTGTGTCGACCTCGACCTCAAGCGGCCCGAGCACCCGTAGCAGCATGACGGACCAATCCTAGTCGCGCTGGTGGGCGGCTCATCCGCTCCCACGGGACACCCGGCAGCCAGCACGTGGCAGGCGCCCGCTGCTGGCCTCGGCGTCCGTACCGTAGCGGCCACTGCGGCACCCGGTCCGCCGTCGACGAGGGGCACCCGGCGAGAATGCGGCGTGGAGTTTCTCTGTTACCACAGTGACCGGCCCGGCTCGGCGGCGTTGCGCGACGAACTGTTGCCCGAGCACTGGTCGTACATGGACCGGTACGCGGCGGGAATGATCGCCCGTGGCCCGACCTTCGTCGGGGACACGCCCACCGGCAGCGTGCACATCGTCGACGTGCCCGACCGGGCCGCCGCGCGGGCATTCGCGTTCGAGGAGCCGAACTACCAGGCCGGCGTGTACCGGGACGTGCTGCTGCGTCGGTGGCGCAACACGCTGGGCCGCACCATGTGGGACTTCCCCGGCGGCCGGACCGGTGGCAACCGGTACCTGGTGCTCGGGCTCGGCGCCGGGCAGGCCGTCGACCTGGCCGTGCCGCCCGACCCGGACGAGTTGATCGCGTACGGGCCGCTGCTGGCCGACGACGGCGTCACCTGGCTCGGTACCGCCGCGCTGCTCCGGGCGCCGAACCCCGACGCGGCGCGCGCCATCCTGACGGCCGACCGGTACGCCGACATCGAGGTGCACAACTGGCAGTTCGGCGGGCGACCGTCCTGACCTGTCCTGAACCGCCCCGATGCCCACAGTCAGGCAGAGGCGGGCAGGCCGTCCAGTGGGCGGATCAACGGTGGGCGGGGTACTGCCCGCACCACCCCGGCATCGGCGGGTGTCCAGTGCCCAGCCGAACTCGTCGGCGCGGATCGGATCGGCGGTGCGGCCCGTCCGATGTCCCGGGACAGGTCACCGCCCGCACCGCGCGGAGGTCGGGTCGCCGGCGTCGGCGGTACGTCGCCCGCCGAGGCGACGGCTCGGAGCCGGCGTGGGCCCTCCGTACGGTTGGTGTCGGAACCCGACGCGGCGGGACGGGTGGCCTTCGTCGGGATGGGGCTGCCTCGCCTCGGCGCGGTCGGGCCG
Source organism: Micromonospora sp. NBC_00821 (assembly GCF_036347035.1). Classification (NCBI taxonomy): domain Bacteria; kingdom Bacillati; phylum Actinomycetota; class Actinomycetes; order Micromonosporales; family Micromonosporaceae; genus Micromonospora; species Micromonospora sp. NBC_00821. The sequence continues at coordinate 3,905,909 of NZ_CP108880.1, read as the reverse complement.
GTGGCACCGCCCGGCCCGGTCGAGGCCAGCGCCGCGAAGACCGCGTCGAGGCGGCCGGTCCGAGCGCCGACGGTGTCGAGGCGCACGATCTCGGCACTCCTCGCCGCCGAGCCGTTGACCGCACCAGCGGGCGGGTTGGCGTCCCGGTGCACGGTGTCGAGGTGCGGCGCGCCTGCGAGTCGGTGTTGGAAGACGGCGCGCAGGGCGCGGGGCAACCGCTCGGCGGCGACCTGGCGCAGCGCTGGAGCGGCGAACGCGTACCCGTCGACGTGATGGGGGAGCAGCAGCCCGGCGGCGACCAGCGTGCGGAGCGCGGGTGCGGACCGGCCGGGCGTCCAGCCGAGTGCCCGGTCCACGGCCGCCGCGGAGATCAGGCCGCCGAGGGTGCCGGCGGCCATCAGCACCGCCCGCCGCTCACCGTCGAGGTGGTCCAGCTCCGCGCCGACGGCCCGGCGTACCGCCTCGGGCAGCGGGAGCGCCGCCGGGTCGGCGCCGTCCACCAGCGACGTGACGTACGCCGCCGCGTGCCCGGGGCGGCCTCCCACCAGCGGCAGCAGCCGGTCGACCAGGGCCACCGGCTGCCCGGCCCGGGTGAGCAAATGGCGCAGCAGCCGTCCGGACTGCACAGTGGCCAGTGGTCCGATCGTCATCTGACGGGCCGGGCCGGGCCGGGTGTCGGCCCATTGCGGCTGGTGCACGGTCAGCAGGGCCAGCGGCAGCCCGCGCTCCGTCGCCGCGCCGAACAGCGCGTGCAGGAAACGGCTCACCGCGGGTGCGGCCCGGTCCAGGTCGTCGACGGCCACGATCAGCGGCCGGTGGGCGGCCAGCCGCAGCAGGACCTCGCGGCAGATCGACGCGCCGGCGAGGGCGGCGGCCGAGCCGTCCGGGGTGGTCAGCATCCGCTGGAGCGCCGGAACCGCGGTGGCCACCCGGGTCGGCGGGAACAGCGGCGTCAGGGCGGCGACGAGCCGGTCGTGGACCGCCGCCGGGCCGTCGCTGTGCCGGATCCCGGCGAGGCCGCGGAGCAGGTGCGCGACCGGCGCCAACACCTGATCGGGGTACGGCTGACAGTGCGCCACGCACCAGCGGACCGACAATCCGTCCACCGTGGTCAACCCACGGGTCAGCTCGTGCAGCAGCCGGCTGCGGCCGCTGCCGGTGGGGCCGACCAGTGAGATCCACCGCGGCGTCCGGGTTCGGATGGCCGCGCCCAACTGGTCGCGGATGGTCGCCAGTTCGCGGCGTCGACCGATCAACGGGCCGTCGTGCCGGTCGGCGCCGGGGCGTACCGGACCGACGGCGTGCCAGACCGGCACCGGCGGCACCCGACCGGCGACCGGCACCGGCGTCAGCTGACGCTGGGTGATCAGGCCGGCGGTGGCGCGCGCGGTGGCCGCGCAGAGCGCCACGGCACCGGGCGCGGCGTACTCCTGCAGGCGGGCCGCAGTGGTGATCACCGCGCCGCTGGCCACGCCGTGCCCACCGGTGACGACGTCGCCCAGGTCGACGACGACCTCGCCGGTGGCGACACCGACCCGGACACGCAGCCTGATGCCGTCGACCATGGGCCGTCGGTCCAGCGCGGCCTGGATCTCGAGCCCGGCGCGCACCGCCCGGTACGCGTCGAAGCCGTCGGAGTGCCGAGCGCCGAAGAGCGCCATCACGGCGTCGCCGATGTACTTCTCCACCACCCCGTGCCAGCGGTGCAGCACACCTGCGACGGTGTCGAAGTAGGCCCGCTGCAACGCTCGGACGTCCTCGGGGTCGAGACGGTCCACCAGGGCCGTGGAGCCGACGATGTCCGCGAAGAGGACGGTGACGACGCGCCTCTCCTGGGGTACCGGCCAGAGCGGGGTGACGGTCCGTTGCGTGTCGACGATGATGCTGGTGGTCATGGGTGTCGCACCGGCCTTTCTTCCCGCTGTTGCCTGATCACCTCCGGAGATTGGCATTAGTGGGCCGACGGGGGATCTGCCGAACGACGTATGTCGGCCACCTGCAACCTTTAGTCGCAAAGTCGACGCGAGGAGTACCACAAGCGATGGGCGGCCGTAGAACGGTGAGGGGCACTGTGATTAGGCTGCGTGGCATGGCCAGCGATGTGGACACCGCACCGCTCGTGGGCCGGGCCGAGCTGGTGCAGACGGTTCGGTCCGCGTTGCTCGGCGACGCCGCGCACGGGCAGACCGCGGCGGTCTTCCTGACCGGCGAGAGCGGTGTGGGAAAGACCCGGCTGTTGGGCGAGATCGGCGACCACCTACGGGAGCGGGGCGCCGTCGTGCTCACCGGCAGCTGCCTGGACATCGGCGACGCCTCCCCGCTGCACCCGCTGTTGCAGGCGCTGCGCCGGTTCGACACCGAGGTGTCCGCTTCGCCCGCCCGCACCTCCTCGGCGGTGCGAGGTCTGCTGCAGATGTTCGCCGACGAGACCGCCGGCCCGGACGGCGCTGGCGCGTTGCTGGAGCGGGTCTCCCGTGGCCTGCATCTGATCGCCGAGGGTCGCCCGCTGGTGCTGATCCTCGACGACCTCCAGTGGGTCGACCGCAGCACCCGGCAACTCCTGCTCTACCTGCTCGCCGGCTTGGGTGATCTTCAGTTGTCGGTGTTGGCGGCGGTGCGCGCCGAGTCGTTGCAGGGCGCGCACCCGTTGCGCCGGGTGCTCACCGAGCTGCGTCGGCTCCGCACGGTGCGGGTGCTCGACCTGGCGCCGCTGGGTCGGGCCGACACCGAGACGCTCGCTGCCGCTGTGGTCGGCCGGACGCTGACCGCGGACGCGGCCGAGCAGGTGTGGCAGCGGAGCGGTGGCAACCCGTTCGTCATCGAGGAGTTGGCCCGGGATCTGCGCGACGGCCGCGACGGCCTGTCCGAGACCCTGCGGGAGATCTTCCTCGACCGGGTCGACGCGCTGCCCCAGCACGCGCACGCCGTGGTGCACGCGGTGGCCGCCGGGGTCGAGCCGGTGCAGCACTGGCTTCTGGCCGAGGTGCTGCGGATGCCGGAGGACGAGCTGATCGCCGCGGCGCGGGCCGCGGTGGCGCACCGGCTGCTTGTCGGCGCCGACGAGGGTTACCGGCTGCGGCACCGCCTGGTGGCCGAGGTGCTGGCGCACGAGCTCCTGCCGGCCGAGCGCTCCGGGCTGCACCGCCGCTACGCCGAGGCGCTGACCACGGCGCCGGGTGAGCTGCACCAGGCCCGGCTGGCGCACCACTGGCGGCTGGCCGGCGAGCCGGCGCGCGCTCTGCCGGCGGCGGTGGCCGCCGCCCAGGAGGCCGAGCGGCTGCACGGTTACGCCGAGGCGCACCGGCACTGGTCGGCGGCGTTGCAGTTGGCCGCCGAGCCGGGCCCGCTGACTGTGGACCGGGTCGAGTTGCTCGAGAACGCCGCCGAGGCGGCCCACCACTGCGGGGAGCACGCCCGCGCGTTGGCCCTGCTGGAGGAGTTGGCCACGCTGCGGGGTGGCGAGCCGAGCTGCGCGCTGCACATCCGCCGGGCCCGTTACCTGGCCGCCGCCGGTCGCTCCGCGCTGGCCGAGGAGGAATACCAGCGGGCGCTGAAGGCGGGGGACTGCTCCCCTCGGGACCGGGCGAGCGCCGCCGCCCGCCTGGCCGAGCTACTGCTGCACCTGGGTCGCTACGCCGACGCCGGTGAGCGGGCCCGCGAGGCGCTCGCGTTGGCCGAGAACGTGGCGGGCTCGGCAACCGAGGTGGTGCTGGCCAGTTCGGCGTTGGGCTTCAGCGACGCCTGTCTGGAAGACCCGGACGCCGGTCTGGCGGTCATGCGCGACGCCCTCGACACCGCCGAGCGTGCCGGTCAGCCCGAGGACGTGGCCTGCGCGTACCTGCACCTGGCGGAGCTGCTGACCGGGCCGCTGAACGTCCTCGAAGAGGGCGTGGTGGTGGCCCGGCGGGGCGCCGAGCGGGTGGCCGAGCTGGGGCTGGGTCGCACCTGGGGCACCCGGCTGCTGGCCATCGCCATCAACGGGCTGTTCCGGGTGGGCCAGTGGGCCGAGGCGGAGAAGGTGGTGGCGGCGGCCCTGCGGCACCGACCGTCCGGTGCGGACGCCGTGGAACTGCTGCTGGCCCGGTGCCGGCTGTCGGTGGGCTACGGCGACATCGAGGCCGCCGGTCGGGATCTCGACGCGGTGGCGACCCTGCTCGCCGGCGGCGGGGCGCGACACGTCATTCCGTTGCTCACCCTGCGCTCCGGGCTGGCCATGTGGGAGGGCCGGCACGATGTGGCGCGGCAGGCGGTGCAGCGCGGCCTCACCGAGAGCCGTTCCGACGACGTGATGATCCTCTCGGCGCTGGTCTGGCACGGCCTGCGCGCCGAGGCCGAGGCGCACGCCAGCCGCACGGTGGAGGTGGACCCCACGGCGGTACGCCGGCTGCGGGAGGTGGCCGAACGGGTGGCCCGCAAGAGCGCCGGTGCCGCTCGGCCGGTGCGCTCGGTGGTGGAGGGCTTCCTGGCGCTGTGCGCCGCCGAGGTCAGCCGCCTCGACGGCAGCGATCCGGAGCTGTGGGCCGCGTCGGCGGCCGAGTGGGATCGACGCAATCACCCCTATCCGGCGGCCTACTCACGGCTGCGGCAGGCCGAGGCGCTGCTGGCTCGGCGCAGCCGGGTGGCCACCGCCGGCAAGCTCCTGCGGGAGGCGTACCGGGTGGCGCAGGGCTTGGGCGCGGTGCCGTTGACCTCGGAGATCCGCGAGCTGGCCGGGCGGGCCCGGGTGTCGCTGGACGAGCGCGACAGCAGCACCGGTGCCCGCGGCGTCCCGGTCGAGGCGTCCGACGACGAGTTGGCGGCGCTCACCGCCCGGGAGCGGGAAGTGCTCGCCCTGGTCGCCGAGGGGCTGACCAACAGGGAGATCGGTCAGCGGCTGTTCATCAGCGAGCGGACCATCGGGGTGCACGTGTCGCACATCTTCGACAAACTCCAGGTCCGTACCCGCGTGCAGGCCAGCGCGATCCAGTTGCGCAACCAACGGGCCTGACCCATCACTGCGTACGTATCCCGGCGCGTGTTCGCGCCGGGATACGTCGTTTTACTGATCCGGCGGGCGGGTGTCGGCTGAGAGGCTGGGCCGCGTCGACGACGGCACGGGGGATGCCGCCGACCACAATGGAGGAGAAATGATCGAACCGGTCTGGGGGCCCGTTCACCGGGACATCGTCGACCTGCTCGCCGATCATCCCGCGGACGTGCCGGCCGTGGTCGATCATCTGACCAAGCTCCAGGACATGCTGGTCCGGTTGCCACCGTTGGAAGACAGTTGCCCCCTGGCCGACTTCAACAAGCTCTACCTGACCATCACCAGCAGCGTGCTGGACGGGCTGTACGACGACCGCTTCGTCGATCCGGTCTTCCTCTCCCGGCTCGACGTCGAGTTCGCCGCCCGGTACTTCGACGCGATGCGGCTGTGGACCGACTCCAGCCCCGGCACCCCGAAGGCGTGGTCGTGCCTCTTCGAGCGGATGCGGGGGCCTGATGCCCGCCCGCTGCCGTCGGCGGCGGCCGGGGTGAACGCGCACATCAACTTCGACCTGCCGTTCGCCCTGGTGACCACGTTCGACCACCTGGAGTCGGAGCCGGTCGACGGCAGCGACCAGCACCACGACTACCTCGAGATCAACAACATCTTCGCGGACAAGATCCCTGGCCTACGTCGGGGCTACCTGGAGCGGTGGCAGCTGCTCATCGACATGCTCAACGGCGACATCGACGACTGGTACCAGGGGGAACTGGTCGAGTACACCCGCGATGTCGCCTGGCGCAACGCGCAGAAGATCTGGCGGTGCCGGCACGATCCGGACGCCCGCGAGTGTGAGCGCACACGGTTGGACGACAACGCCGCGGCGCTCGGCCGGTTGCTGCTCTCGCCCCTCGGGGCGTTCCTGCAGTAGCCGGGACGGGGGGCCTCCGCGCTCCGCCCCGTGGGGGGCGGCGGAGCGCGGGGGCGCGTCCCACCAGTTCCACCCCAGCGTGCCCGCCCGAGGTCGGGCCGGTCACGCAGGGGGACAGCCGGTCGGCCCGGGGGGTGTCGACCGTCTGCCGCCGTCGGCCGGCCCGGGGGGTGCCGGCCGGCGGTGGGGGAGCGCCGAACGGGGATCAGTTCCACGGTGTGCGGATCCGGGGGTGTCGGCGGGCTCGGATCGGGTACGCCCGCGCCATGACCGTCCTGGCCCGGCGCCGGCCCGCCGCCCGCCCCCGGCCCGCGCGGCCCGGCCCCCTGCGGCCGGGCGGCCCGGTGTCGCGACCCACCGCTCGGCCCGGCGCCCGATGACCGGCGTCGTGGCCCGGTTTCCGTTCCGCTTCGACCCGGTGTTCCGCCCAGTGCTGGCGCTGCTGGGGGTCCGCCCGGCGACGGCCTGGGTCGCCGTCACCGAACGGGACCTGATGATCCGGTACGGGCCGTGGCGGCTGCGGACCGACCGGGACAACGTCACCGCCGTCGAGCTGAGCGGGCCGTACCGCTGGTGGCGGGCGATCGGCCCACACCTGTCGCTGGCCGACGGCGGTGCGACCTTCGGCAGCAGCGCGGCCGGCGGGATCTGCCTGCGCTTCGGCGTACCGGTGCCGGCGCTCGTGCCCGGAGGGCGGCCCCGGCACCCGGCGGCCACGGTGACCGTCGCCGACCCACCCGCGCTGGCCCGGCTGCTCGCCGTCGCGGACCTGTCCTGAGCAGGCCCAACAGGTACCCGGTTCCGCCGATCAGGCGCCGGGTCACCGCCTACCGTCAGATCAGGACCTGTGAGGGTGGGACTGGCGATGGCTGACGAGCACCGGGCGAAACCACGGCGCTGGAACGGGCGCCGCCACGCGCCGAGCGGCCCGGACCCGGCGCTGCGGGCGGCCCGCGACCCGGCCCGCCCACACCGGGGCGGCCGGCACGGCGTCGTGGTGCCCGAACGCGTGGCCACCCCGGCCCGCTCGGCGCCGCCGGCCAGCCCGCTGCGCCGGTGGCTCTTCCAGCACCAGGTGCAGCCGCCCGGCCCCGAGGCGACCGAGGGACAGAACCGTCGGCACGCCTGGTGGCAGGTGATGTGCCTGACGGGCGTGGACTACTTCTCCACGCTGTCGTACCTGCCTGGCATCGCGGCGGTGGCGGCCGGGGCGCTCTCCCCGCTGGCAACCCTGTTGATCGTCGTGCTCACCCTGTTCGGCATGCTGCCGATGTACCGGCGGGTGGCCCACGAGAGCCCGCACGGTCAGGGCTCGGTGGCGATGTTGGAGCGGTTGCTGCCGTTCTGGCGGGGCAAGATCTTCGTCCTCGTGCTGCTCGGCTTCGTGGCCACCTCCTGGATCATCACGATCACCCTCTCCTCGGCCGACGCCACAGTGCACCTGCTGGAGAACCCGTACCTGCCGGACGTCCTGCACGGGTCCGTGGTGCCGGTCGTGGTGACTGTGGTGCTGCTGCTCATCCTCGGTGGGGTGTTCCTGCTCGGGTTCCGCGAGGCGGTGGTGGTGGCCATCCCGCTGGTCGCGGTCTTCCTGGTCCTCAACGCGGTGATCGTCGTGGTCGCTGTGGCCCGAATCGTCGAGGACCCGGGCATCGTGTCGAACTGGACGGCCGCGGTGACCTCGACCGGTGGCGGCCCGGGCGGGGTGCTGCTCACCGCCGTGTTGGCGTTCCCGCTGCTGGTGCTGGGGCTGTCCGGTTTCGAGACCGGGGTCAGCATGATGCCCCTGGTGGCGGCCGACGGCCCGGACAAGCAGGCCCGGCTCGCCGCCCGGATCCGTAACACACGTCGGCTGCTCACCACCGCCGCGTTGATCATGTCGGTGTACCTGATCTCGACGACCTTCGTGACCACGGCGCTCATTCCGGCGGAGGAGTTCCGGCCGGGCGGCGGCGCGAACGGGCGGGCGCTGGCGTTCCTGGCGCACACCTACCTGGGGGAGGTGTTCGGCAGCGTCTACGACGTGAGCAGCGTGCTCATCCTCTGGTTCGCCGGCGCCTCGGCGATGGCCGGGCTGATCAACATCGTGCCGCGCTACCTGCCGTCGTACGGCATGGCGCCGGAGTGGGCGCGGGCGGTACGCCCCGTGGTGATCGTCTACACCGTCGTCAGCGTCGCCATCACTATCGCCTTCCGCGCCGACGTCAACGCCCAGGCCGGTGCGTACGCCACCGGGATCCTGGCCATGATGGTGTCCGGGGCGGTGGCGGTGACGATCTCCGCGGCCCGTCATCACCGGCGTGGCTCCGCGATCGGCTTCACAGTGCTGACCCTGGTGCTGCTGTACGCGTTGCTGGAGAACGTCATCGAACAGCCGGACGGCATCACGATCTCCGCGCTGTTCATCCTCGGCATCATCGTGGTCTCGTTGGTCTCCCGGGTCACCCGGACCACCGAGCTGCGCGCCGAGCGGATCGAGTTCGACGAGGCGGCCCGTCGGTTCATCACCGAGTCGCTGGCGCACGACGGGCAGTTGCACCTGATCGCGAACAAGCGCCAGAAGGGGTCGGTGAAGGAGTACACGATCAAGGAGCGTGCGCAGCGGGGGATGAATCCGGTGCCCGGGGCCGCGGACGTGCTGTTCCTGGAGATCGACGTGGTCGATCCGTCGGAGTTCAGTCAGGTGTTGCGCGTGCACGGGATCGAGGTGGGCGGCTTCCGGGTGTTGCGGGCCAACAGCCCGGCCGCGCCGAACGCGATCGCCGCGATCCTGCTGGCCCTGCGGGACGCCACCGGAGTCCGGCCGCACGCGCACTTCGAGTGGTCGGAGGGCAGCCCGATCGCGCACCTGGCGCGCTATCTCATCCTGGGCCGGGGAGACACCCCGCCGGTGGTGCGGGAGATCATCCGCCGGACCGAACGGGACCCGCTGCGTCGACCCGGCATCCACGTCGGCGGGTGAGCTCGGCGCCGACGTGGCCGCCATAAGGGCTGGCCCCTGGCCCTGGAGCGGGCCCCAACCGCTGTTTCGGGCGGATTCGACCCTGCTGCGGCGGTGGGCGGCGGAAGGGGGTGCCCAAGCGCAATCGCAAGGTTATTCACGTTCGCCTGCCTTGTCACATTTGACCGTCGTATCGTCATTTCGGTGGCGCTAGGGACGTTAGCCACCCCGCGCCTGTTTTGGGGGCGGCCGTGTCAGATGCACGAGGGGCAGGGAAGTTCTATGTTCACGTACCGAGCGAGTCGACGCCCAGCGCGGCCCAGGCGGCGGTCCCGGTGGTTCTTAACCGGTGGTCTGGTGGCTGGTGGCATGGTGGTGGCGACGACGGGTCTGACCGGCGTGGCGGCTGCGGCGGCCGACCGGGTGACGGTGCCCTGCGACTCCGACCGGCTCATCGCGGCGCTCGTCCGTGCCAACGCCGAGGGTGGCGGCGAGCTTCGTCTGGCGCGCAAGTGCACCTACACCCTCACCGAGGCATTCCAGCAACCCGACGATTACGACGGCGGCATCCGGGACGCCCGCGAGGCTGCCGACACCGCGGAGAACCCCGGGGACGCCGAAGCGCCCCCGCGCGATCCGAAGGACGACAAGGCCGGTCTGCCTGTCATCTACCACGCCATCACCATCCGGGGGGAGGGCGCCACCATCCGGCGCGACCCAGACGCCGAGGAGTTCCGGTTCTTCACCGTCCGCGATGGTGGTGAGCTGGACCTGAGTGACGTCGTCCTCAAGAACGGCCGGTCGGCAGCCGAGGGGGGCAGCATCCACGTGGTCCATGGAGCCGCCGCCGCCGTGCGGCGCACGACGATCATCGGAAGCACCTCCCGCTCCGCCGAGGGAGGCGGTGGCGCGGTCTTCAACGACGGCAACATGACGATCAGCGACAGCACCTTCGTCGGCAACCGCGCCATCGGCAAGGAGGGCAAGGGCGGAGGGCTGCTCAACGGTGGCGTGCTCACCCTGGACAAGTCGAAGTTCTTCGAGAACACCGCCGCCAGCTACGGCGGTGGGCTCGGCAACTACCGGGGAGCGGCCGAGGTCCACCGGAGCACGTTCGCCGACAACAAGGCGGCGCAGGGCGGGGGCTTCGCCAGCTTCTCGGCGCGCAGCAAGGTTTCGGACGTCCGGGTGATCGGCAACACCGCCGAGGTCGGCGGGGGCATCGCCAACTCGGACGCGGTGCTCTACCTGCGGGGCATGACGATCCGTGACAACACCGCCACGGTCAAGGGCGGCGGCATCTCCACCTTCCAGGGCCTGCTTCCGCTCGACGAGAGCACCATCACGCACAACACGTCCGAAGGCGACGGTGGTGGGATCTACTCCGAGAAGTCCAACCTGCTGGTGCGCCGTAGCGCCGTCGGCCGCAACGACGCCGACAAGAAGGCGGGCGGCATCTTCGTCACCATGGGCCAGGTCTCGCTGTTCAAGAGCCGGGTGGCCGACAACGTCTCCGACGTGCGGCCTGGCGGCCTCTTCGTGGACAAGGCCCAGGCCAAGGTCGATGACGAGACCGAGATCAGCGGCAACGAGCCCAGCAACTGCCTGGACAGCACGGCGCCGGTTCCCCACTGCTTCCGCTGACCACGTCAGCAAGGTGGCCCGCCGGGTGGCGGACACCGGTCCGGAACGCACCCGGCCCGCAGGAGCGATCGACCGATCGCCAGTGGGCCGGGTGCGCCGGCTGTACCCCTGGGTGGAGCTGATGGTCGTGCGGGTGACGGCCCGGCGGCGAATGCTCCAAACCAGCCTCCTGGCCCGCTCGTCGGCGAGCGGATGGTCCGCTCTCAGCCCATCGCGCGCAGACGGCCGGAGAGGTCGCCGGCAAAGAAGTCGAGGAAGCCGTCCGGGTCGGGGCCGGCGTTCTGCAGGACGATGTGGTCGAAGCCGGCCTCGACGTACGACCGGACCTTGGCGACGTGCGGCTCCGGGTCCGGGCCGATGGCGAAGAGCTGCCGGATGTGCTTCTCCTCGACGTACGCGCTGGCCGCGTCGAAGTTGACCGGGTTCGGCAGCTCGCTCATCACCTTCCAGCCGGTGACCATCCATCGGCTCGTCTGCAACACCGCCTGCACCGCCTGTTGCTCGTCGGTGGCCCAGGCCAGTGGCACCTCGGCGTAGCGCGGGCCCGAACCCTGGGCGCGTCGGTAGTGCTCGACGATCGACGCGTCCGGCTCGGTGGCGAACAGGCCGTCGCCCAACTCGGCGGCGAGCCGTGCCGACACCTCACCGCTGGCCGCCACCGCGATCACGGGCAGAGTGTCCGGCAGATCGAAGATCCGGGCGTCCTCCAGTTGCAGGTGCCGGCCCTCGTACGACTGGTAGCCGCCCTGCCAGAGCAGCCGGATGATCTCCAGCGCCTCGCGTAGTCGCTCGTGTCGCCCGCGCACGCTGGGGAAGCCCTGCCCGACCACGTGCTCGTTGAGCCGCTCTCCGGCGCCCACCCCGAGGGTGAACCGGCCGTCGGAGATCAGCGCCATGGTCGCCGCGGCCTGCGCGATGATCGCCGGGTGGTAGCGGACGGTCGGGCAGGTGACCCCGGTGGCCAGGCGCAGGGTGCTGGTCTTGGCCGCGATGGCGCCGAGCACGCTCCAGGTGAAGGACGAGTGTCCCTGCGCGTCCAGCCACGGGTGGAAGTGGTCGCTCATCTCGACGAAGTCGAAGCCGGCCCGCTCGGCCAGGACGGCCTGTCGGATGATGTCCTGCGGGCCGTACCCCTCGGCGGCCAGCTTGTAGCCGATCTGCATGCCCACACTCCCGATCCCGTTCACTGACTGAGGCATCGGCGGTTCCCGGCCTCGGCGCGGACAAACGCCGGTAAGTCGCAAACCAGCCTCCTAGGATGCCTTAGGCGGTGTGCCGTGGGTGGCGGGAGGCACCAACGGACCGCCTCCCGCCACCGGGCATCTCACCGCACCAGCAGATCGATGACGCCCGTCAGGTCCTCCTCGCCACCGCCCTCCGCCAGGCGGCGGCGCATCAGGTCGAAGTAGGGGCGGAGCAGTTCGGGGCTGACGCCCTGCTGCTCGGCGGTGCGCAGAAAGGTCGGCGTGCCGGCCACCTGCATGGCGAGAGGGGAGACGACCTCAGTGGTGTAGTCCCCGCTGCGCAGTTGGTCGGCGGTCTGGTGCACCGCCGGGACCATCGCGACGAGCCAGTCGGCGAGCAGTGGGGCGAACGCCGCCGGGTCGATGTCCTCCCGACGGATCAGGGCGAAGGCGTGCGCGGCCCCGGCGAACATCCCGTACATGGCGCTGAGCAGAGCCACGTCGTGCAGGGCCGCGAAGCCCGCGTCCTCGCCGACGTAGGTGGTGCCGACCGGGACGCCCAGCGTCTCCCGGTGCCGTTCGAACAGCGCTCGCGAGCCGCTGTAGAAGACGTAGCCGCCGGCCTCCGGGACGCCGATCATCGGCGGGACAGCCATGATTCCACCGTCCAGGTAGCGGGCGCCCTGTCGATGGGCCCAGGCCGCGCGGGCGCGGGCCTGGGCAGGGGTACTGGTGGTCAGGTTGACCAGATCCCGGCCGACCAGGTCGACACCGGCCAGCACCTCGTCGACCGAGCCGTCGTCCAACAGGCAGACGACGACCAGGGTGCTCGCCGCTACCGCCTCGGCGGCGCTGCCCGCGACCCTCGCCCCGTCGGACGCGAGCGCTGTTGCGCGGGCCGGAGTGCGATTCCAGACGGTGAGCGGGTAGCCGGCGGCAAGCCAGGCGCGGGCCAGCGCGGTACCCATCGCGCCGAGTCCCAGCATCGTGACGGAGGGTCTCTCCACAGTGTTCTGTTCCATGCCGATTAGGCTGGTCATCGGCCCTCAGATGATCAAGTACGCACTTCGGAGTGCGTACTCACCAGGGGGTGAGCGAGCACGTCGGAGGGGTGGTTATGGCGACGGTGAACCGGCCGGGCACCGCGGACGGACACGCGTGCGGTATCGACACCGCGATGGAGGTGATCGGCGGCAAGTGGAAGGTGCTGATCCTCTGGGCGCTCCACGAGCACCCCCTGCGTCGCTTCGGCGAGCTGCGTCGACTGCTTCCGGGGATCACCGAGAAGGTGCTGGCCTCACACCTACGGGAGATGGAGGCGGACGGCGTCGTGCACCGCGTCTCCTACGACGAGGTGCCGCCCCGCGTCGAGTACTCGTTGACCGAGGACGGCACTCGCCTCAACGAGGCCCTCGAGCCGCTGGCCGCCTGGGGACGCGACCGGTCGACAGTTGCGCGGTCGGGGGAGGAGACGGGCTAGGGCCTGTTTCATGAGAACTGGCCGGCCTGCGGCGGGCCCGAACGACGACCGGCGGCGTTGCGGTTTCGTCCGGATACAACACCGGTATCCGAACGAAACCGCGCCTTGCCGGATCGCCGCCCGGACTCCGCCTCGGCTCGACCGCCCTTATGAAACAGGCCCTTGGGCTCCGGAGCGACCTCGCCGAAACCGCGCCGGCCCGTGCCCCCACTGCGGGGGCACGGGCCGTGGTGCGTCTGTCGTCTACTTGGAAGGCTCGGGCAGCTTGCAGTCGACCTTCGGGTTGGCGCCGATGTAGTTCAACGGCCCGGCCACGATGGTGACCAGGATGGTGCCGGCCTCGGCGCAATTGGTGTCGTCGCCGCTGTAGTAACCGCGCTGGCCACCGGCGATGGCGCCGATCACCAACCAGATCACGACGATGACTCCGAGAATCGAGGTGCCGCGCATCGCTGCCTCCTGAGGTATGTGGTGGATCTGAGGTGCAGCCGTTGTACCCAATCGGGTCGCGCGGCTAACGGTTGCGTGCTACGACCCCCCGCGGATCCCCCATCCGGCCGATGCCGTCCGCCGTTGTGTACCGCCCGGGCATCCGCCGCCCGCACCGGGTAGCGCCTGTCGGCTATCGGATCGGCGACCGACCTCGCCGTCATCCGGGTGAGTGGACGTAGAACTGCCTCACGGCCCCGCCGAGGAGGACTCATGGACGCCCCGACACCGCCCCTCTACATCGACCGCCCCGAGGACGTCGCGGTCGCGGCCCGCGCGCTTGCCGGCGGCGCGATCGTCGCGGCGGCGTTCGCCAACTTCTACGTCATCGTGACGCGTCCCGACGCGGCCACCGTGCGCCGGGTCAACCTGGCCAAGGGCCGACCGGTCCAGCAGGTCGGCAGCATCACCACAGCGATCGGCCGGATCCCCGGGATGTTCGACTGGACGCGGATCTCGCCGCGGTTGCCGGTCGGCCGGGTGCGGGCGCTGATGGACGCCCTCTACGGGGCCGGGCCGTTCGGCTTCCGCGGGCCGGCCGCGGACCGGCTTCCCGACCACCTCACCCAGGTCGACCAGGGTTTGCGGACCACCCAGGTGATCGCACCAGGGCTGACGTGCCCGTCCAACGCCTTCTTCGAGCGGGCGCTCGCCGAGACCGGAACGGATCACCTCTACATCACCTCGGCGAACCGCTCCCGGCATCTCACCGGCGCTGCCGAGGAACCGGCGCACTGGAAGGCGGGCGCCCTCGCCGCCGACTTCGCCCATCTCGACGATCTGGTGGTGCTGGTCCACCGGGACGAGGCCGCGGCCCGCGCCGCGTACCCGGGCTACCTCACCACCTCGGTCACCCTGCTTTCGTTCCACGCGCCGGAGGGTGACCTCGAAGAACCGCCGGTGCTCACCGTGGACCGGCACGGATCGCTGCACCTGGACGACGTCCGCCGCGCCGCCGCGCCGCTCGGCCTGCAGGTGCGCCTGGCCGGAGGTGCCCGGGAACGATTGCAGGTCCGTGGGTACGCCGGGGCACTGGTGTGAGCGGCTATCGCATCGGCCTGGTGGTGCCCAGTTCCAACACCACAATGGAAACCGAGATCCCGGCGATGCTGCGCCGGCGTGAGGCCGTTGATCCGACGGTCCGCTTCACCACCCACGCCAGTCGGGTACGGCTGCGTCAGGTGACCGCCGACGAGTTGGCCCGGATGAACCGCTCCGCCCTGCGGTGTGCCGCCGAGCTGGCCGACGCCCGCTGCGACGTGCTCGCGTACGCCTGTCTGGTGGCGGTGATGTGCGAGGGCGCCGGCGCGCACGAGCGGGCCGAGCGGCGGTTGGGCCGCGCGGCCGGTCGCGCCGGGCACGACATGCCGGTGGTGACCAGTGCCGGCGCGTTGGTCGCGGGGCTGCGGGCGCTGGGTGCCCGCCGGGTGGCCCTGGTCGCGCCGTACCTGCCGCCGTTGACAGCGACCGTCGTCGCCTACCTCGCCGCGTACGGCGTGCGGGTGACCGACGCGGTGAGCCTCTGCGAGCCGGACAACGTGGCGGTAGGGCGCATCCCCGCGGAGCGTCTG
This sequence comes from Micromonospora sp. NBC_00821, assembly GCF_036347035.1. NCBI lineage: Bacteria > Bacillati > Actinomycetota > Actinomycetes > Micromonosporales > Micromonosporaceae > Micromonospora > Micromonospora sp. NBC_00821. Next base: position 3,890,703 of record NZ_CP108880.1, on the reverse strand, counting down.
GTCGAGCTGGCCGGTCGTCTGGACGTGACCGGCGTGGACGCCGTGGTCCTCTCCGCCTGCGTGCAGTTGCCGTCACTGGCGGTGGTGCCTCAGGTGGAGGCCAGTCTCGGTCGCCCGGTGCTCACCGCGGCGACGGCGACGGTGCATCAACTGCTCACCGGTCTGGGTGTCGACCCGTACGTTCCCGACGCGGGCCGGCTGCTGGCCGGCCCGATTCCGCGGTGAGGGGCGGGTGTGGTTCAGTGCGGGGGTGACGGGGCCTCCGGCGGCTTGCCGTGGCTACGCCGGAAGTCCGCGTAGGCCACGCCGACCAGCACCAGCAGCCCGCCGAGGGAGGCGAAGACCGGCGGCAGGTACAGCACGCCGGGGGCGATGGTCAGCAGCGCCAGCACCCCACCGGGTCGCGACCACGACACCCGGCTGAACACCTCGTACTCGAACGAGGCCCGGCCGGCCAGGAACAGAGCCGGGCCACCGAGGATCACCGCCAGCCAGGCCGGCGGCGTCCGCCCGGTCGGCTCGTGCAGCACCAGGTGGAAGCCGGCCGCCGTGGTGACCACGCCGGCGATCATCAACAGGTGGGTGTACGGCGCGCTGAACAGGAACTTGCTGGGCGACCGGGCTGCCTGGATCGCTGTCGGCAGCAGCTCGCCGGACTTGTGCACGTAGATCCGCCAGAGCAGCAGCGTGGTCAGGAACGCCACAGCGAAGGCCCCGATGTTCTCGGCCTCGTTGTGCTCCATGCTGAACATGGTGCCGATCGTCAGGATGGCGTCGCCGAGCGCGATGATGAAGAACTGCTGGTAGCGCTCGGAGAGATGCTCGGCGGTGACGTTGCGCTGCTTCTCGGGCACCACCCCGAGCCCCGGCACCGGGTACGCGAGGCGGAAGCCGGTGTAGTCGATGACGAGCGCGATGGCCCAGCACGCGATCCGGGCGTCCCCGCTGACGAAGGCGCCGATGAGCCACGGGATCGCCGACACTGCGAACCAGACGAAGATGCGGGCCGCCCGACGCTGGGTCTGCGGTTCGCGGCGTACCGCCGGCATCAGGAACAGGCCACGCCCGAGGTGGATCGCCACGTAGGTGCCGGCGAAGACGAGCCCCCGATCGTTGAACGCCTCCGGGATCGCCGTGGTCATCAGCAGCGCGCCGAACATCACCGCGCTGATCAGCAGCTTGATCTCGGTGCGTTCCGGGTTGTACAGGTCGGTGACCAGCGTGGTGATCGCCCAGGTCCACCAGACGGCGGCCAGCATGATCAGTGCCTCGGCGGCGCGGTGCCAGTCGAGCTGGTCGACCATTCCCCGTGAGATGAGCGCCAGCGCGACCACGTACACCAGGTCGAAGAAGAGTTCGAGGAGGGTGACCCGACGTGGGCCCTCCGGGTCGCGCACCGGCGGACCGCTGGCCCGTGGCGATCCGGGCTCCGGCGCGGCGAGGTGCACGGGATCTCCTGCGGAACCGCTCGACTCGATGGACCTGTCCGATCCACCTCTACGGACGGTAACGAGCGGGCGAACGCGGGATTCCGCGTTCGCCCGCTCGTCCCCCGACCGGGTCGTGTCGGGTGGTTACCGCGCTTGCGGGGATGTCGAGGGCTTCTCGCCGCCGCGAGGGGCGGCGAGGGCGTCGACGAGGCGGCGGGCCGAGCCGGCCAGGTTCCATCGTTGGGCGAGCTCGAGCAGCCGGTCCGGGTCGGCCGGCGCGCTCGGCAGCGCGGTGGGCAGCTCCGGCAGGGGCACGTCCAGGGCGACCCGGACCACCGTCGGCGCGACGCCCAGGTAGTCGCGGGCCGCGACCAGCTTGGCGCGCAGGCCCGGTGCGAAGGACGAGTCGGAGTCGTCGAGCGCGGCCAGGATGCCGGCGATGCTGCCGTAGCGTTCGATCAGCCGGGCGGCGGTCTTGTCGCCGACGCCGGCCACCCCGGGCAACCCGTCACTCGGGTCGCCGCGTAGCGCGGCGAAGTCGGCGTACCGGTCGGCGGGCACACCGTAGCGGGCCCGTACGGCGGCGTCGTCGCAGTCGTCGAGCTTGGCGACGCCGCGCCCGACGTAGAGCAGCCGGACCGGTCGGGCGTCGTCGACGAGTTGGAACAGGTCCCGGTCGCCGGAGACCACCTCCACCGGGCCGGGCTGGGTCACCGAGAGGGTGCCGAGCACGTCGTCCGCCTCGTAACCGGTCGCGCCGACCGCGGTGATGCCCACAGCGGTCAGCACCTCCAGGATCATCGGCACCTGCGGGGAGAGGGTGTCCGGAACGATCTCGCCGCCCTGCGGGGCGACCCGGTGCGCCTTGTACGACGGCAGCAGGTCCACCCGCCACGCCGGGCGCCAGTCGTAGTCCAGGGCGCAGATCATCCGGTCGGCGCCCCGCACCCGGATCAGGGTGGCGAGCATGTCGAGGAAGCCGCGCACCGCGTTGACCGGGGTGCCGTCCTCAGCCTTTGCTGCGGACTCCGGTATGCCGAAGTAGGCCCGGAAGTAGAGGCTGGCTGCGTCGATCAGCAGGATCGGGGGTCGGTGTGCCACGCCGGACAGCCTGGCACAACCGTCCGACGATCTGGTGTACGCCCGGCCGCCGGTGGTGTCAGCGTCGCTCGTCGGGCCGGTAGACGGTCTCCCGTCGGGCCAGGCGCTGCACGACGTAGCTGGTCACCAGCAGCAGGATGGCGACCACCACCTCGACCCAGGCCGCGACGCCGTCGGCGACGGTGACGCCGATGACCAGCAGGACCAGGCCGACGAGTGCGAGGACCCCGGCCCACAGTTGGCGGCGACGGCGGGTCGCCGCCCGGTTCGCCTGGTTCCCTGCCACGTCGGTCCTCCCGGTCGGGTCGCCCGCGCGGGCGTCCCGATCCCAGGCTAGGGGCCGCGGGGACGCGCGGGGCCGGAAAACGCAGGCGGAGCACCTGCCGGCCGGTGTGCCGAAGTCGTGACGAGGTGGGCAATCGGGTGGCGACGTAGCGTCGATGTCGTCAGCGAACGGCACCGGTCGACGGCGGGGTGTGAAATCGCCGTTGTGACAGAGAAGAGGAAATTCTCTGTCACGCCGCTGATGTCGTTCGGGTCTCAGACAGCGTGCCGCTGACGGTGCGTCCACGTCAGGGTGCCCCGGTCACCACCTGGGGCGGTGCGGCCAGGCCCGCTGCGGCATCTCCGCGTCGGTTCACCGGCGAAAGCCGGTGTTATCGCTTCTGTCATCAATCCATCACCTTCAGTGACGGCTCTTTCGTGTCTGCCGATGGAAGGCTGTCGATGGCCATCCGACCCGCTGTGTCAGCCGTCGAGGGCCGAGCCGCCCACCAGGGGCAGACATTCCGCCGTTCTTCTTCAGAAGAGGTGTCACGTCATGCGAGATGGATTCGCGGATCGAACCAACGACGAGTTCCTGCAAGAGGTGCTGAGCAAGGTCAACGAACTGCGGGCGCGGCACGGATCGTCGTTGCTCACCCTCGACCTGGAGCTCGTGGAGTACTCGAAGTCGCGGGCGTCCTTCATGGCCGAGAAGGGCAATCTCACCCACGAGGGTCTGCGACCGGACACCGGTGAGAACGGGTCGTGGGCGGGCGCCTCTACTGGCCCGACGGCAGGCTCCGGGACCGCTGCCGTCGACTCCTGGTACAGCGAGATCAGCAACTACGACTTCGCCACGGGGAAGGCCATCGACTCCACGAAGGCCATCGGGCACTTCACCGCGCTGGTCTGGAAGAACACCACGAAGCTGGGCGTGGGGCGGGTCGCCGGCCAGGGCGCGAAATGGTGGGAGACCTTCATCGTGGCCAACTTCTCGCCGCCCGGAAACATGGGAGGCCAGTACGTGATGAACGTGACGCCCGCGAGCTGAGACGCCGACCCCCGGCGGGCGTACCGGTGGTGACCGGTGCGCCCCCGGGGGTTGCCCCCGAACCGCCCTCAGGGCCGAGGCGACGGGCATGCCCGCCCCGCCCCGGCCCGTTCGTCGACGGGAATGTCGCCGTCCCCCGTTCGTCAAGCCGGCGCGTTCCAATCTGGAACGGACTATAGTCGGACGGGACCAATGGAGGTAGCGGGTGCGGCGAGAGGATCTCGCCGATGCGGACTGCGGCATCGCGCAGGCGCTCGGCGTACTGGGGGACTGGTGGACGTTCCTCATCGTGCGTGACGTCGCCGGCGGGACGACCCGCTTCGACGGGCTGCAACGCGAGCTGGGTGTCAGTCGGCGGGCGCTGACCGAGCGCCTCGGCGCGCTTGTCGAGCACGGTGTGCTGGAGCGCCGCCCGTACTCACGACACCCGCCGCGCTACGACTACCTGCTCACCGCGAGGGGCGAGGGGCTGTTGCCGGTGCTGATCGCGCTGCAGGAGTGGGGGACGAGGCATCTGATGGGCGACGGTGACGTGACCGCGACGGCCGACGCGGGTTCGGCCGAGGCGCGCCGAGCGCACGACCTGGTCGGCCGACGGTTGCCCGATGTCGTCCTGACCGCCGCCGACGGGCAACCGGTGGCGGTGGCCGCGACGCGTGCGTGGACGGTCCTCTACCTGTTCCCCGGGGCGTACGCGCCGGGAACGCACGGCTATCCGCCCGGCTGGGCGGAGATTCCCGGCGCCCGGGGATGCACCCTGGAGTCGACCACCTACGCCAAGCGTCACCCGGACTTCGTGACCGCCGACGTGCGCGTCTACGGCATCAGCACCCAGCGGCCCGACCAGCTCGCCGATTTCGCCGCGTACGCCGAACTGCCCTTCCCGTTGCTGTCCGATGAGGACGGCCGGCTGGCCGCCGGGCTGCTGCTGCCCGTCTTCCGCGCCGGTGGGATGACCCGGTTCAAGCGGCTGACCCTGCTGGTCGACCCGCAGGCGGTGGTCCGAGCCGTGCAGTTCCCGGTCTCCGACCCAGCGGGGTCGGTGGACGAGATGCTCACCCTGGTCCGCGCGCACCAGGTGTGAGCCCCCCACTTGGGTAGCTGTCCCAGGCAGTCCCGCCGCGCCCCCGAGATTGGCCCTCAGTCGGTTGCCGCGTGCCGCAGTGCGGCGAGCAATCCGTCGAGCGCCGGCTGGCCCAGCGATGTCTGCCGCACCGCCGCCTGGATCGCCCGTACGGGTTCCGGGTTGCGGATCTTGCGCATCACGACGCCGGGGTGCCGGTTGGCCAGCCCCAACTCCGGAATCAGACTGACGCCCAGGCCTGCGGCGACAAAGCCCTGCGCGGTGGCGTAATCCTCGCTCCGCGCCACCACGTTCGGCTGGAAGCCGGCCGCAGCGCAGCCGTCGAGGATGACATCGAGGCACGGGCCGGGACACTCGCTGCCGACCCACGGCTCACCAGCCAGATCGATCAGGTCGACGACCCGCTTCGAGGCGAGCCGGTGCCCCTTGGGTAGGGCGGCGCGATAGGGGTCGTCGAGCAGGTGGACCAGGTGGACGCCCTCCGGTGGCCGATCCGCGGATCTGACCACGATGGCCAGGTCGATCCGGCCCTGCGTCACCGCCGGCAGCGGGTCGGCGGGGTCGGTCATCCTGAGGTCGACCCGGACGCCCGGGTACGCCTGCCGGAGCCGAGCGAGCGCGGGTGCCATCAGGGTGGCTCCGGCGGTGGCAAAGTAGCCGATCGCCAGCCGCCCGGTACGCCCGGCCCGCAGATCGGCCAGCGCCGTCTCCGCCTCGGCCAGTTGCTTGCCGATGATGGCCGCGTGTTCGGTGAGCAGCCGTCCGGCAGCCGTCGGCCGTACGCCCCGGCCGACGCGCTCCAACAGCGCGATCCCGGCCTCCTTCTCGAGGGCCGCCACCTGCTGGCTGACCGCGGACGGGGTGTACCCGAGATCCGCCGCCGCTGCGGTCACCGAGCCCGTGGCAACCACCGCGCGGAGGACCTGCATGCGGCGTACGTCAATCATGTAGCTGAGCTTAACGGTCTCTGAAGAACCTTTCACTTGTCCTGTCGAGTCCGCTCCGGCAGCGTTCATGTCGATTCGACCGGGAGGCAAGAAGTGAACATTGGCGCACGTGGCGCGTTGGGACGGATGGCCGTGCTCGCGCTGCTGTGGGGCTCCGGCTTCCTCTGGATCAAGCTGGCCCTGAACAACGGTCTGACCCCCCTGCAGATCACCTTCGCGCGCTCCGCGCTCGGCGCGGCGGTCCTGCTGGGCCTGGCCTGGTCCGCACGCCAGCGAGTGCCCCGGGACCGGACGACCTGGTGCCATCTCGTCGTGGCCGCCTTCTTCTGCAACGCCCTGCCGTTCTTCCTCTTCAGCCTCGGCGAGCAGACCGTCGACTCCGGGCTGGCCGGCGTGCTGAACGCGACCACCCCGCTGTGGTCTCTGCTGATCGGCATCGGGATCGGGGCAGAACGGGGCCTGGGCCCGATCCGCCTGGGCGGGCTGCTGCTCGGCTTCGCCGGTACCTTGCTGATCTTCGCCCCCTGGCATGCGGCCGGGCTGCTGAGCTGGGGCACTCTTGCCCTACTCGGCGCGGCGGCGAGCTACGCCGTCGCCTTCGCCTACATGGCCCGAAAGCTCACCGGGAGGGGCACCGCCCCGATCGCCCTCGCCGCGGCCCAGCTTCTCACCGCCACCGCGCTGAGCGCGCTGGCCTTGCCAGCCGGCGGGATGGCACCACCGGAATTCAATCCGAAGGCCGTGATCGCGGTCGCCCTTCTCGGCATCCTCAGCACCGGATTCACCTTCTACCTCAGTTACCGGCTGATCGCGGACGAGGGGGCGACCAGCGCCGCCACCGTCGGGTACCTGCTGCCGATCGTCTCGGTGGCGCTGGGGGCGATCGTGCTCGATGAGCAAATCGGTCTGCGCGTCATCGCGGGGATGGTCGTCGTGTTCCTCGGTGTCGCGATGACCCGGCGACAGCAGCCGCCGCGATCGGTCAGCGAGGATGCCGCGACACCCGGCACCCATACCGCCCCCACCAGCAAGGCCGCTGCCGGATGACGGCGGTGCCGCGAACCCAAACACCGGATGAACGGATCATGCAACCCAACTCCCCGTGGCGAAACTCCGACTTCCGCGCCCTGTTCACCGCGACGAGCCTCAGCCAACTCGGCACCAACGTCGGGTACGTCGCCGTCCCGCTCATCGCCGTGTCTGCCCTCGACGCCCGTCCCGGCCAGGTCGGGGCACTGGCCACCCTGAGCACCGCCGCCTTCCTCCTCATCGGTCTTCCCGCCGGGGCCTGGGTGGACCGGATGCGCCATCGGCGCGTACTGATCACCGCTGACCTGGCCCGAGCCGCGCTGTTCGCCCTCATCCCGCTGGCCTGGTGGTGGGACGCCCTCACGCTCTGGCAGTTGTATCTGGTCGTCTTGTTGAACGGCTGCGCCACCGTCTTCAGCGATGTCGGCGCGCAGAGCGTGTTGCCGCGAGTCGTCGGCCGTGACGGCCTGGTCCAGGCGAACGCCGCCGTGGTGAGCCTGATAGCGGTCGGCAACATAGCCGGGCGGGGCGCGGGCGGGGCGCTGGTCCAGCTACTCAGCGCGCCCGTGGCGGTGGCGTGCGCGGCCGTGGGCTACCTGGCCTCGGCCCTTCGGCTCACCGCCATTCGCCGTACCCCGGCGTCGGCCGGGACGGGGCAAGCGACCCGGTTGAGCACACAGATCGCCGAAGGGCTGCAGCACGTCTTCAACAACCCGGAACTACGGGCCCTCGCGCTCACCGCAACCCTGTCCAACCTCGGTTCGCAGATCATCAATACCATGCTTCCGGTGCTGTTCATCCGGGAACTCGGCCTCCCGGCCGGCGCGCTGGGTCTGTTCTGGGCGGTGGGCGGGGCCGGCCTGCTGCTGGGGTCCCGCTGCGCTCGCCCCATCGCCGGACGGCTCGGCTACGGCCGCGCGCTCGGTCTCGTCGGCCTGTGCCTGGCGCCCGCCGGACTGCTCGTACCGCTCATCGACCGGGGCCCCTGGTTATGGCTCGCCGGGACCGGATGGCTGCTCGCCCTGTTCAAGACGGGCATGGACAACGTACTCGGCGTCAGCCTGCGACAGCGGATGACACCGGACTCCCTCCTCGGCAGGATGAACGCCACCTTCCGCTTCCTGCTCACCGGCGCACTCGCGATCGGCGCCGCCGTGGCCGGACTGATCGGCGAGTTGGCCACCGCGCACGCCACGCTCTGGGTAGGGGGTGCCGTGCTGACGGTGGCCTTCCTGCCCGTGTTTCTCTCGCCCCTTCGCATTCGCCGCGACTTGCCAGAATCGCCGGCGGGCAAGGACGACGACGGCGCCGATCAGCGAACCGGGTCCCCGGCGCTGGCCGGTGCGAACCGTCCGGTGGCTGAAACGCCGGGTCTGTTGTCAGGTCCACCATCGCCGAACACTGACCGCGCCATGATCAAGTAATTGGCGAGCTGGGACAGCAACCCCAGCGCGGGGCCGGTTGAGGAAGGGCCTCTTGTTGACGTACGTACTCAACAAGAGGCCCTTCCTCAACCCTTACCGTCAGGCCGGGAGCGTCCAGCGCTGGTTGGCGCCGGCGAAGCAGTCCCAGATCTGCAACCGGGTGCCGTCGGCGGAGCTGTTGTCGCTGGCGTCGAGGCACTTGTTCGACTGCGGGTTGCGCAGCGTGCCGTTGGACTGCGCCTGCCAGACCTGCGCGCCGCTGCCGTTGCAGTCCCAGAGTTGGACCTTCGCGCCGTTGGCGGTGGAGCCGCTGGTGATGTCGGCGCACTTGCCGAGGGCGCGCAGCGTGCTGTCGCTGGCCACGGTCCAGGTCTGCGCGTTGGTGCCGTTGCAGCCCCAGAGCTGGACGGCGGCGCCGTTGGCGGTGCTCGCCGAGGCCACGTCGACGCACTTGCCGGCGATCCCGGTGATCTGACCGGTACGACCGGTCGGCGGCGGGGTGGTGCCGCCCATGATGGTGTCGTACATGGCGCTGAGCAGTGAGGTCGAGCCGCTGGTGTCCTGCGACAGCTCCCAGTTCATCACGCCGCCGGCGTTTGCGAGGGCCCACTGCGTCTTGCGCTTGACTGTCGGAATGCCGTTCCAGCACTGCTGGCTGCCGCCGATGGTGGCGCAGTCCCGGTTGGCGTTCGCCGGGTCGAGTCCGACCAGGTACGAGTAGTTGTAGTAGACGGGGCGGCTGTAGAACGGGATGCCGAGGACTGCCTTGCTGGCTGGCAGGCCGCGGGCCTTCCACAGGTTGATGCTGTTGATCGACCAGTCGTAGTTGGCGTGCGGGCTGCCGCCGTCGTACGCCATGATGTTGAGCCAGTCGACCTGGTTGAACACCGCCGTCTGGACGCCCTGGACGCTGCCGCCCTCGCTGACCACGGCGGCGGTGAGCAGCTTGCCGCGACTGTGCAGGGCGCTGCTGAGCTGCGTCATGAGCGCCGTGTAGTTGTTGGCCGAGGCGCCCGGGTCGGGGTACTCCCAGTCCATGTCGACGCCGTCGAGGTTGTACTGGTTGACGAAGTTGATCAGGTTGTTGACGAAGTTGGTGCGGCTGGTGGCGTTGGCGGCGAGCGTCTCGAAGGCCGAGTCGTTGCCGTCGTTCCAGCCGCCGACGGCGATGGAGACCTTGACGTTGTTGGCGTGCCCCTGCGAGACCAGCGAGGAGAGCCGCGCCCCGTCCACCCCTTGCAGGGTGCCGTTGCTGTTGGGCAGGACGAAGGCGTAGTTGATGTGGGTGAGCTTGTTGTACTGGATGGTGTTGATGTTGCCGGCCCAGGAGGGCATGTAGCCGACGCTCTTGAAGTTGTTCGGCAGCACCACGGCCTGCGCGGGGGCGCTGGTGACGGTGAGGGTGGCGCCGGCGGTGGCCAGCGCGAGCAGGCCGGCGGCGAGGGCGCGGCGCAGTGGTGAGGACATCGGGGGCCTTCCCGTGGGCGGGGGACGACACCCGCCCGCGCAGGGTTGTCGCGGGCGGGGGGTGCGGGGACGCAGGGACGGGTGGGCCTCGAGGCAGCCAAATCTTAAAGAGTGTTAACTGTCCGCGTCAATCAACGTCGATGGCTTTTCCGACGATCGGTGTCGATATGGGGTTTGCCCAAACGACCGTTAAGCTGACGGGGTGGGACTCGACGAGCTGTATCCGCCGGATCGGTTGATCGCCGCGCAGCGCGCGACTGCCGCCGCCGGCCTGGACGCCCTCCTGCTCACGCCCGGCTCCGACCTGCGGTATCTGACCGGGTACGACGCCCACGCGGGGGAGCGGCTCACCTGCCTGGTGCTGCCCGCCGAGGGTGAGCCGACCCTCGTCGTGCCCCGGCTCGAACGCCCGGCCGCCGAGGCGTCCCCCGCGCCGGCGACCGGAGTGCGCATCGTCGACCACGTCGACGGCACCGACCCGTACCCTCTGGTCGTCGCCGCCCTCGACGGCCCGGTCGCCGCGGTCGGGCTCGCCGACCGGATGTGGGCCGAGCAGGTCCTCGGCCTGCGCGCGGCGCTGCCCGACGCCGCGCAACGGCTCGCCGGGGAGGTACTGCGCGAGTTGCGGATCCGCAAGTCCCCGGCGGAGGTCGCGGCGCTCGCCGATGCTGGCGCGGCGATCGACGAGGTGCACCTGCGGATGGGCGAGTGGCTGCGCCCCGGTCGCACCGAGGCCGAGGTCGCCACCGACATCGCCGCGGCGATCCGCGCCGCCGGGCACGTCACCGTCGACTTCGTCATCGTGGCGGCCGGGCCCAACGGCGCCAGCCCGCACCACGGCACCTCCAACCGTCCCATCGGCGTCGGCGAGCCGGTGGTGGTCGACATCGGCGGCACCATGGCATCGGGCTACCGCTCGGACTGCACCCGCACCTACCTGGCCGGCGGGTCGGCGCCAGCCGACTTCCTGGACTACTACGCGGTGCTGCGCGACGCCCAACGCGCCGCCGTCGAGGCGGTGCGCCCCGGGATCACCGCCGCGGCGGCCGACGCCGCGGCCCGCACGCCGATCGCCGCCGCCGGCTACGGTCCCGCGTTCCTGCACCGCACCGGCCACGGCATCGGCCTGGACGGGCACGAGGAGCCGTACCTGGTGGCCGGCAACGACCGACCACTCGACGCCGGCCTGGCGTTCTCCATCGAACCGGGCATCTACCTGGCGGGCCGGCACGGCGCCCGCATCGAGGACATCGTCGTCTGCACGACGGACGGCGTGCAACGGCTCAACACCACCCCCACGGAGCTCATCGCGCTATGACTGTCGACCGGATCCTCCCCACCGACGAGGCCCACGACCTGCTGGGTCTCGCCACCGAGCTCGCCGACGGCGAACTCGCGCCGAAGGCCGCGGCCTTCGAGGAACGCGCCGAGTTCCCCCGCGAGGTGCTGCGCACGCTGGGCCGCGCCGGCCTGCTCGGCCTGCCCTACCCCGAGGAGCACGGCGGAGCGGCGCAACCGTACGAGGTGTACCTGCAGGTGCTGGAGATCCTGGCCAGCCGCTGGCTCGCCGTCGCCGAAGCGGTCAGCGTGCACACCCTGTCCTGCTACCCGGTGGCGGCTTTCGGCAGCGACGAGCAGCGCAAGCTGCTGCCGGACATGCTCGGTGGCGAGTTGCTGGGCGCGTACTGCCTCTCCGAGCCGCAGGGTGGCTCGGACGCGGCGGCGCTGACCACCCGGGCGGATCGTGACGGGGACGCCTACCTGGTCTCCGGCACCAAGGCGTGGATCACCCACGCCCACGCCGCCGACTTCTACAACGTCTTCTGCCGCACCGGAGGGCCCGGCCCGAAGGGGATCTCCTGCCTGCTCGCCGACGCGGGCACCGCCGGCATCGCCCCGCAGGCGGCCGAGCGGACGATGGGGCTGCGCGCCTCCCCGGTGGCGCAGATCGCCTTCGACGAGGCGCGGGTGCCGGCCGACCGGTTGATCGGCGGTGAGGGGATGGGCTTCACCATCGCGATGTCCGCGCTGGACTCCGGCCGCCTGGGCATCGCGGCGTGCGCTGTCGGGCTGGCCCAGGCCGCCCTGGACTACGCGGTCTCCTACGCCCGGGAGCGGCAGCAGTTCGGGCGCTCCATCATCGACTTTCAGGGGTTGGGGTTCCTCCTCGCCGACGCGGCCACCCAGATCTCCGCCGCCCGCGCGCTGACCCTGGCGGCGGCCCGGCTGCGTGACGCCGGCCGCCCGTACTCGATCGAGGCGGCCAAGGCGAAGCTGTTCGCCACGGACATGGCGATGCGGGTGACCACCGACGCGGTGCAGGTGCTCGGCGGCGCGGGTTACGTGGCCGACCACCCGGTGGAGCGGTACATGCGTGAGGCGAAGGTGTTGCAGATCGTGGAGGGCACCAATCAGATCCAGCGGATGGTGATCTCCCGGGCGCTGGCCAAGGGCTGACGACGGCACGCGGTGGTGGGGCCGCGGTGGGTGCGTCACGGCCCACCGCGGTCCGCCACTCGGGTACCTCGTCGCCGTGCGACGGTTTTCCCGGTAGGTTGCACGCCGTGGAGGAGATCGACCGCGCTATCGTCGCCGCGCTGACCGCCGACGGCCGTCTGTCGTACACCGACCTGGCCGAGCGGGTGGGGCTGTCGGTGTCCGCCGTGCACCAGCGGGTCCGTCGGCTGGAGCAGCGCGGGGTGATCAAGGGGTACGCCGCCCGGGTGTCGTTCGAGGCGCTGGACCTGCCGCTGACCGCGTTCGTGGCGATCCGGCCGTTCGATCCGTCGCAGCCGGACGACGCACCGGAGCGACTGGCCCACCTGCCGGAGATCGACTCCTGCTATTCGGTGGCGGGGGAGGACTTCTACCTGCTGCTGGTGCGGGTGGCCAGCCCCACCGACCTGGAACGGGTGCTCCAGGAGATCCGCACCTCGGCGAACGTCACGACCCGGACGACTGTGGTGTTGTCCACGCCGTACGAGAACCGGCCGCCGAAGATCAGCTCTGCGGCACCGAGTCGGTCGCGGTCCCGGGCGCCGGAGGAGCCGGCTGGTTCCACCGCAGGATGACCTGCCGGCCGTGTTCGTGACCGAGCGCGCTGACCGTGGCGGTGTCCAGGCGTAGCCGCCCACCGGCGGACGGGGGCAGGCCGATCCAGCGGGCGCCGAGCACCCGCAGGCTGTGCGCGTGCCCGACCAGCGCGACGGTGCCACGGTCGAGCAGGGGGGTGACGCGGGCCAGCACCCGGTCGAGCCGTTCGCCCACCTGCGCGGGGGACTCGCCGCCGGGGCAGCCGTCGGTCCAGATGTTCCAGTGCGGATCGTCGTCGTGGATGTCGACGGTGGTGCGGCCCTCGTACTCGCCGTAGTTCCACTCGCTGAGGTCCTCGTCGACGGCGTCGACGGTGAGCCCGGCCAGCTGCGCGGTGCGCAGCGCACGGGAGCGGGGGCTGGTCAGCACTGTGACGAAGCGCCGGCCGGCCAGGAACGCGGCCAGGGTGCGCGCCTGTCGCTCGCCGTCGGGTGTCAGCTCCAGGTCGGTGTACGAGGTGTGCCGCAGGCTGGCGCTCCAGGTGGTCTCGCCGTGCCGGATCAGCAGGAGCTCTCCCATGCGGTCAGTTAACCATCGTGGGGCGGTGCCGACAGGAGACCCTCCCACTACCTATCTTCCTAGGATGCCTTAGCGGGTGTGCCGACCGACACTGCCGGTTTCGGCACCCGGAGACCGGGCAAGCGAGCCAGGACAACCGCCAGACCGAGGAGGCGCGATGAGCTTCACCGAGAAGGCAAAGAACAAGGTTGAGCAGATGGCCGGCGCCGCGAGGGAGCGCGTCGGCGACATGACCGACAACGAGCGGATGCGTGGCGAGGGCGCCAGCCAGCAGAGCGACGCGCGCGCCAAGCAGGCCGGTCAGAACGTCAAGGACGCTGGTCGCAACGTGAAGGACTCGTTCACGAAGTGACCTGAGCGGTCCATGGGTCCCCGGGCGCACCGTCGCCCGGGGACCCGTCGTGCTGCGTTCCCTGGTGCTGGCGGCGTTGGCCCTTTTTCCTGCTCGGCGTGGCGGCACCATGAACGCCCCGCGCAGTTCTGCGTGGCCAACTGCGGTGGCGGCCTCGGCACCCTCTCGGGCGGGAGAACCCTTGGTGAGCCATATACCTGGGAGTCATATTTATGCCTCTGAGGTATATCGCTTACCGGAGCGGCACCGCCCCGACGCGCGACGCGCGCAAGGCCCGCGTCGCCAGGGGCCACTGCCTGCTCTGGACGAGGTGGGCGAGGTGCGTCCGCCGGCGTTCGGGACGGTGCGCGCGGGACAGTGAGGCGCTTTCGCGTCTGCGATGATCTGCGGCGTGATCCGACCCCGCCTCCGCCCATTGTGGTGCGGCGTACTGGTTGCGGCTGCCGTTGTCGGCAGTGTCGCGTGCACGGCCTCCCGGGTTCCACCGCCGGAGGGGCCGGTCTTCGTCGGCTCGTCCGCCTCCGCCTCCGCCTCCGCCTCCGCGGCCGCGCCGCAGGCCGGCGCATCGCAGGCGGTTCCGACGCCGACGGCTGCCGCCACTCCAGAGAGTGCCCCGACGCCGACGGTTGCGGCTGCTGTCCCGGGGGCGACGCGGGTGGGGAGCAGGGCGCCGGTGGTGGATCACGGGCCGCGTACCGGCGCCACTGTCGCGCTGACCTTCGACGCGGACATGACCGACGGGATGTTGGCCAGCCTCCGGGCCGGCCGGGTGAAGTCGTACGCGAACCTGCGCATCCTCGACCTGCTGGAGCGCGAGCAGGTGCCGGCGACGTTCTTCCTGACCGGCAAGTGGGTCAAGCGGTATCCGGACGTGACCCGGCGGATCGCCGGCAACCCGCGCTTCGAGTTGGCCAACCACACCTACGGGCACGCGGCGTTCACCGCCGACTGTTACGACCTGCCCCGGCTGCCGGTCGACGAGCTGGCCGGCGATGTGGCGAAGACGTTCGAGGTGATCGCGCCGTACGGGGGTCGGCAGACCCGGTACTTCCGGTTTCCGGGGTTGTGCCACGACGCGGCGGCGTTGGACGCGTTGGCGCCGCTGGGTGTGACGGTGGTCGACGGGGACGTGGTGAGCGGCGATCCGTTCGCGACGGCGTGGAAGCCGTTGGTGCGGGCGGTGTTGGACCACGTACGCCCCGGCTCAGTCGTGATCATGCATGTGACCGAGGCGAACGCGGCGATGACGGATGAGGCGTTGCCGCACATCCTGGCGGGGTTACGGGAGCGAGGGCTGGTGCCGGCGCCGTTGTCCGAGGTGCTGGCCGAGGGCTGAGGCTCAGCTTTCCTGCACGTCGTCGACGGTCAGGACGATCTTTCCGCGGCGGGATCCGTGCTCGGCCGTCTGGTGCGCGTCGTCCGCCTTCTCGAGCGGGAAGGTCGCTTCGATGGGCACCCTGAACCGGCCCTCGGTGAACAGTTCGGCTGCGGCGGGCAGGCCGTGGCGGCCGTCGGGTTCGCCGGCCAGTTGCCCCATGGACAGGCGGACGCCGTGGGTGGGCGCGGTGAAGTCGGCCAGGGTGAGCACCGCTGTCGGGTCGCCGGTGAGGTGGAGCAGTTCGGGCAGGGACCCGGCGCCGGCGACGTCGAGGGCGCGGTCGATCCGGGTCACGCCCAGGGCGTCGAGGCGGCCTGTGAGGTCGGGGCCGTAGGTGACCGGTGTCGTCCCGAGCTGGCGGAGGAAGTCGTGGTTGTCGGCGCGGGCGGTGCCGATGACGTGGACGCCGCGGGCGGTGGCGAGTTGGACGGCGGTGCTGCCGACGCCACCGGCGGCGCCGTCGACGAGGAGCGTCATGCCGGGCCGTAGGTCCAGCAGGTCGAGGGCACGGGTGGCGGTCTCGATGCTGGTGCCCGCCGCGCCCGCCTGGGCCCAGGGCATGGCGGTGGGCTTGTGCGCCCAGAGCTGTAGTACCGCGAACTGTGCGCTCGCGCCGCCGAGTCTGGCCAGCTCGACTATGCCGAAGACATGGTCGCCGAGGGTGACCCCGTCGACGTCGTCGCCGATCTCGTCGACGATGCCGGCCGCGTCGACGCCGGGGATGTGTGGCAGCGGCAGTTGGGCGCTCATCGGGGTGCGGCCGGAGCGGAGGCCGATGTCGACGGGGGAGACGCCGGCGGCCTGGACGCGGATGCGGATCTGGCCGGCCCGGGGCCGTGGCGCGTGAGTGGTCCCGAGGTGCAGTACCTCGGGGCCGCCGAACCGGTCGTACTGCACGGCGAACATCAGGGGCTCCTCTGCCTGGGAAGACGGGGTGATGGTCGTACCGTAGGCCGGAAACGGAGCGGCCGTTCCGCTGTGGGGTCAAGTGAGAGGGAGGGCGGTCGGAGATGTCTCAGATGCAGCGTGCCGATGCCCGGTTCAACCGTGACCGGGTGGTGGCGGCGGCACGGGAGGCGTTCGCGTCGGCGGGGCTCGAGGTGCCCATGCGGGAGGTGGCGCGACGGGCGGGGGTAGGTGTGGCGACCCTGTACCGGCACTTCCCGACGCGTACGGAGTTGGTCGCGACGGTCCTGGCCGAGCGGGTGGACGACTGCGGTGTGCGGATGCGCCGCGCGCTCGACGACCCGGACCCGTGGCGGGCGTTGTCCGGCGTGGTGCGCGAGTTCGCCGAGCGGCAGATCCACGACCGGGCGCTCAACGAGGCGTTGTTGGGGCCGGGTGAGGTGAGTGCGGCGTTTCAGCGGGAGCGGCGGGAGCACGCGCAGGCGTTGAACGTGCTGGTCGGGCGGGCCCGGGCGGCGGGTGTGCTGCGCGACGGCGTCGACGTGGACGACGTGCGGGCCGGTCTGCTGGCCATCGCGTCGCTACGGCGGTTGCCGGCTACGACGAGCTCCCGGGTGATCGGTAGGGTCGCCGATCTGGTGCTCGCCGGTCTCCGCGCCTGACTGGTGTGGGCTGTCACGGTTGTCGTCGCACCGGACATGGACTGGATGTGAGCTCAGGGACAGAGCAGGACGAGGGCCGCTTCCGGCGGGTCTACGCCGAGGACTTCGAGGCGCTGTTGGCGTACGCGTTGCGTCGGGTCGCGCATCCGGAGGATGCGGCTGACGTCGTCGCGGAGACCTTCCTGGTGGCGTGGCGTCGCCGGCAGGACATTCCGGACGGCGGTGAGGCTCGGCTGTGGCTGTACGGGGTGGCCCGGCGGGTGTTGGCCAACCAGCACCGTGGTGGTGTTCGGCGGCAGCGCCTCGGGGAGCGGTTGCGCCAGCAGATCGTGGTTTCGGTGGCCGATCCGGGGAGTGAGGTGCCGGAGCGGCTTGCGGTTCGGGCGGCGTTGGCGGGCCTGGCCGAGGTGGACCGGGAGGTGCTGATGCTGACCGTGTGGGAGGGTCTGCGGCCGCATGAGGTGGCTGCGGTGCTGGGGGTGGGTTCCGCCGTGGTTCGGACCCGGTTGTCGCGGGCGAGGGCGAGGTTGCGGGGGCTGGTCGGTGACGACCCGGGGCCGCCCGGACATGTGCTGGATGTGTTGACCGCGCCTACCCGTACGGAGGACTGATGAGCGGCGATGAGCGTGTTGACCGGCTGGTTCGGGATGCCGACCCGGGTGGGCTCGGTGGCGTCGGGGACCTCGCAGGGGTGAAGCGAGCCCTCTTGGAGGAGATCGTGTCCGAGTCGGGGGTCGAGGGCGGTGCCGGTATTGCGCGGCGGCGGTTGCGGGTGCGTCGCTTCGCGGGCGTGGTGACGGCGGCAGCGGTGCTCATGAGCGTCGTGCCGGCCTCCATGGTGTTGCGGGGGCAGGCCGAGGGCGGTGGGGTTTCTCCGATTGTCACCCCGGCCGAGGGGGTCGTCTTTTCGCCGTTGGTGCTGGCGGCGGCGGAGCGGAACCCGCGGCTGCTGATCGATCGGCCTGGCTGGAAGGTGACTGATCTGTCGGGGTTCACCGAGGAGCTGGGCATGATCCGTTTTCGCCGGGGTGAGCGGGAGTTGGAGATGAACTGGTTTTCGGCGTGGGTGTACACGTATCGCTATTCCGATCGGCTGGCCGACGGTCCTCCGAAGTCGGTGCGGGTCGCTGGTTGGCCGGGTGATCTGTTCCAGAACCTCAACGGTGATTTCACGGTGCTGTTGCGTCCCCACGACGACGTGGTGGTGGAGATGAGCACCTCCGGGAACTGGTCGCGTGAGGACCTGGACAGGGTTCTCGCGGACATCGTCCGGGTGGACGCGCGGACGTGGTTGGCCGCGCTTCCGGCGGAGATGGTCGTGCCGGTGGGGGAGAGGGCGGCGAAGGTGCTCGTCGATGTGCCGCTGCCGCCCGGGTTCGACGTCGCGGCGCTGGAGGACATCGGCGTGAGTGACTCGTACCAGTTCGGTGTGGGTGTGACGTCCCGGGTCGGCTGCGGGTGGATCGCGGAGTGGCAGCGGGCGAGGGCGAGTGGGGACGAGGCCGGGGTGCGGCGGGCCGCCGACGCGTTGCGGAGCAGTCACGGGTGGCGGGTGCTGCGGGACATGGACAAGGCCGGTGACTGGCCGGAGGTGTTCTGGGAGTACGCCGACGAGATTTCGGCTGGGACCCTGCGACCCTCCTACGTCCCGGGCTTGGGCTGCCAGTGACGGAAGACAGCGGCGCCCCCGGGAAGACCACCCCGGGGGCGCCGCTGTCGGTGGGTCAGTCGTCGCGGTGGTCGTGCCACCACTGCTGGCCACCCTCGGGCAGGGTGTCGATCGGGTCGTAGTAGGCGTAGCGCTTGTTGAGCGCCTCCAGGTCGGCGGATTCGATGGAGGTGCGGTAGTTCTTCGTCCAGTAGGAGATGCCGCGCTCACGGTCGTAGTCGGTGAGCATGTGCACCCAGCGCTTGCCGACGAAGGGGACGTCGCAGACGATGCGGGGGGTGGCGTAGCCGGGGAGGTAGCCCATGATGTCGTGTTGGAGTTGTTGGGCGTGCCAGACCGGGACCCGCCAGTGTTCGGCGTTGGGGATCATGTCGCACATGTAGAAGTAGTACGGCAGGATCCCGGCTTCGCCTTGGAGGGCGAAGCAGAGGTCGAGTAGTTCCGGGGTGGTGGCGTTGACGCCGCGCATGAGCACGCCCTGGTTGCGGACGTCGCGGACGCCGACGTCGAGGGCGGTCTGGGCGGCCTTGGCGACCAGTGGGGTGAGCGACTGGGCGTGGTTGACGTGGGTGTGGATGGCGAGGTTGACGCCGCGGCGGGCGGCGGTGCGGGCCACCCGCTCCAGGCCCTCGACGACGTCGGGCTGCAGCCAGTGTTGGGGTAGGCCCATGAGGGCCTTGGTGGCGAGCCGGATGTCGCGGACCGTGTCCAGTTCCAGCAGGCGCATGAGGTACGACTCGAGGTTGCGCCAGGGGACGTTGGCCACGTCGCCGCCGGAGACGACCACGTCGCGGACGCCGGGGTGGGCCTTGAGGTAGGCGATGTGGGCGTCGTAGCGGTCGACGGGCTTGAGGGTGAGTTTGAGTTTGTCGACGGCGGGGGTGGAGTTGCCGACGAGGTCCATGCGGGTGCAGTGCCCGCAGTACTGGGGGCAGGTGGAGAGCAGTTCGGCGAGGACCTTGGTCGGGTAGCGGTGGGTGAGCCCTTCGGCGACCCACATGTCGTGCTCGTGGAGGCTGTCGCGGCTGGCGTAGGGGTGTGAGGGCCAGTCGGTGCGTCGGTCGGAGGCGACCGGGATCATGTAGCGGCGGATGGGGTCGGCGAGCAGCGCCTCGGTGGTGAGGGTCGCGAACGGCACCATCGTGTTGATCATTTGTGGTGGCACCAGCATGGACATGGTGGCCAGGGCCAACTGGTCGGCCTCGAGGTCGGCGTAGAAGGTTTCGTCGATCAGGTCACCGAAGACGGCGCGGAGCTGCTTGATGTTCTTCACGCAGTTGACGCGCTGCCACTGGGCGGATTCCCACTGGTCGCGGGTGACGTGGCGCCAGCCGGGGAAGCGGGTCCAGTCGGGTTCGACCAGGGGGCGGCGGTGGTATTCGTAGGGCTGCCCGGCGGTCGGTGTGGCGGCCGGGACGTGACGGGGGTGCGGGATGGTCTGGGTCACGGCCCCTCCTCGGTGTTACGGCTGATCATCGGAGCCCGAAGGCTACTGGAAAATATTCGGTACAGAAACTAGTCTGCCGTAAGTTTTCCCGTTACGCGAGCCTTGACCGGGGCTTCGGACGGCTGTCAGGGGGAGGTTGGCGTGACGTCACCGGTGGGACTGCACCGCGTCGTGCAACCGGCGGGGGTGCTGCCGCAGGCGGCCTGGCGCCTGGACACGTCGGCGGCGATCGCGCCGAACGAGGTGCGGATCCGGGTGCAGCGGCTCAACCTGGACGCGGCGAGCTTCCGGCAGTTGTCCGAGAAGCACGGCGGGGACGGTGACGCGGTCCGCGCCGAGGTGCTGGAGATCATCGCGACCCGGGGGAAGATGCAGAACCCGGTGACCGGTTCCGGCGGGATGTTGATCGGCACGGTCGAGGAGGCCGGTCGGCGGTCTCCGCTGGGGCTGAGGGCGGGGCAGCAGGTCGCGACGCTGGTGTCGTTGACGTTGACGCCCCTGGTGATCACCGATGGGTTGGCCCGTTGGGACGGGCGCAGCGAGCAGGTGCCCTGCGACGGGTGGGCGATCCTGTTCGCGCGCTCCATCGCCGCTGTGCTGCCCGACGGCGAGGACCCGCAGTTGTCCCTCGCCGTGCTGGACGTGTGCGGGGCGCCCGCGCTGACCGCCCGGGTGGTGTCGCGCTACGTCGAGGAGCGTCGGCGTAGCGGTGATCCGACGCCGGTGCGGGTCGCGGTGATCGGTGGGGCGGGTAAGAGCGGGTCGCTGTCACTGGCGGCGGCGCGACGGGCGGGCGCCGCGCGTACCGTCGGGGTGGTGCCGGTGGCGGCCGAGCGCGATGCGCTGACGGCCGCCGGTCTGGCGTCGGTGGTGGCGTTGGCCGACGCACGTGACCCGGTGGGGTTGTCCACCGCGGTGACCACGGCGCTGGGGGTGCCGGCGGACGTGACGGTGGTCTGCGTGGACGTGCCGGGGTGTGAGCACGGGGCGGTGCTGGCCACCGCCGACGGCGGGACGGTGATCTTCTTCTCGATGGCGACGAGCTTCTCCGCGGCCGCGTTGGGCGCGGAGGGGTTGGCGGCGGACGTGACGATGCTGGTGGGCAACGGGTACGTGCCGGGGCACGCGGAGTTGGCGTTGGGGCTGCTGCGGGCCGAGCCTGGGGTGCGTCAGCTGTTCGCGGCGCGGGTCGCGGCAGACTGAGGTCATGACGAACCCCTCGACGTTGTATCGCGGCGGCGTGCTGCACTGCCCCGCCGACCCGAGCGCCACCGCGCTGCTGGTGTCCGGTGGGCGGATTGCCTGGTTGGGGACCGACGGTGACGCGCCGCCGGCCGACCGGGTGGTGGACCTGGGCGGGGCGTTGGTGACGCCGGCGTTCGTCGACGCGCACGTGCACGCCACCGACACCGGGTTGGCGTTGTCCGGGTTGGCGTTGTCCGGGGTGCGTTCGGCGGGGCAGCTGCTCGACGCGGTGGCGGGGTTCGCGGCGGGTCTGCCGGCGGACGCGGTGGTGCTGGGGCACGGCTGGGACGAGTCGGGTTGGTCGGATCCGACGTTGCCGGACGCCGCGGCGCTGGACCGGGCCGCCGGTGGTCGGCGGGTGTACCTGTCGCAGGCGTCGATCCACTCGGCGTTGGTGTCGTCGGCGTTGCTGGCGGCGTGTCCGCAGGCGGCGCAGGCGGCCGGGTACGACGCGTCGGGCTGGTTGCGGCGCGACGCGCACCACGTGGTGCGGGCGGCGGCGCAGGCGTCGGTGAGTCGGGCGCAGCGGGTCGCGGCGCAGCGGGTGGCCCTGGGTCACGCGGCGTCGTTGGGGATCGCGGCGGTGCACGAGTGTGGTGGCCCGGAGATCTCCGACGAGGAGGACTTCACCGGTCTGCTGGGCATCTCCGGCGCGGGGTTGCCGGAGGTGTACGGGTACTGGGGTGAGTTGGGTGGCGCGGCGCGGGCCCGGGAGTTGGGCGCGGTCGGCGCCGGTGGGGACCTGTTCGCCGACGGGGCGTTGGGCTCGCGCACGGCGCACGTGTCTCGGCCGTACGGCGACGGTGATGGCTGCGGGCACGGGTACCTGTCGGTCGAGCAGGTGCGCGATCACCTGTTGGACTGCGCGGCGCACGGCATGCAGGGCGGTTTCCACGCCATCGGTGACGCGGCGATCGGCACCGTCCTGGACGGGTTCGCGGCGGCGGCGCGGACGGTGGGGGTGGAGCGGTTGCGCGCGGCCCGGCACCGCATCGAACACGCGGAGATCATGAGTAAGGCGTTGATCGCGCGGTTCGTGGAGTACGGGGTGGTGGCGAGCATGCAGCCGGCGTTCGACCGGTTGTGGGGCGGCGCGGGCCGGATGTACGAGACGCGGTTGGGGTTGGACCGGGCGTTGGAGTCGAACCCGATGGGTGCGATGCACTCGGTGGGGGTGGCGTTGGCGTTCGGGTCGGATTCGCCGGTGACCGCGCTGGACCCGTGGGGTTCGGTGCGGGCGGCGGTGGCGCACCACAACCCGGCGCAGCGGATGGGTGTGCGCTCGGCGTTCGCGGCGCATACCCGGGGCGGGTGGCGGGCGGTGCACCTGGACGTCGAGGGGGTCCTGGCGTTGGGTGCGCCGGCGACGTTCGCGGTGTGGTCGACGCCGGCGGGGGTCGAGCGGGGTCTGCCGGTGTTGCAGGCCGAGGACCCGGAGGCGCGGGGTCCGGACGATCCGACGCCGTTGCCGGTGTGCCGGCGTCTGGTGCTGCGCGGTGAGGTCATCTACGAGGAAGGGTCATCATGACCGGAAAGCTTGATCTTGATCCGGTGCTGGTGGCGCGGGCGCGGGAGTTGGCGCGTCGGGCCGGGCAGCCGGTGGTGGACCTGGCGCGCAGCCACACCACGGTGTCGGTGGAGCGGGCGGTGCTGCGGTTGGCCGGGGTGACCGGCGCCGACCCGGATGGCATTCCGTGGGTGAACCGGCTGGTCGACGCGGTCGCCGCGGACGTGGGGTTGGGTCACGGGGTGGCGGTGCCGGTGTTCGACGCCCTGGTCCGTGAGGGCAGCACCGACGTGACGTTGCTGGCGCAGAAGGCGGCCGCCGGGTCGGTGCGGTTCGCCCTGCCCACCGGGAGGGCGGCCACGGCGGCCCGGTCGGCGGCGCGCAAGGCGGTCGGCGCGGGCATTCGGCGCATCGACCGGCGGCGCGCCGAGCGGGACCGGCTGGTGAAGCGCCACGGCGACCCGGCGCAGCGGCCGTGGATCTACCTGATCGTCGCCACCGGCGACATCTACGAGGACATTCCGCAGGCGCAGGCGGCGGCGCGCGCCGGCGCGGACGTGATCGCGGTGATCCGGTCCACCGGGCAGTCGTTGCTGGACTACGTGCCCGAGGGCGCGACCCGGGAGGGGTTCGCCGGCACGTACGCCACGCAGGAGAACTTCCGGCTGATGCGCGCGGCGTTGGACGAGTCGTCGAAGGAGGTGGGCCGTTACGTGCGGTTGACCAACTACGCGTCCGGGCTGTGCATGCCGGAGATGGCGACGCTGGCCGGGTTGGAACGCCTCGACATGATGTTGAACGACTCGATGTACGGGATTTTGTTTCGCGACATCAACCCGGTGCGCACGTTCGTCGACCAGCGGTTCTCCCGGCAGGTGCACGCCCGCGCCGGGATCATCATCAACACCGGTGAGGACAACTACCTGACCACCGCCGACGCTGTCGACGAGGCGCACACGGTGACGGTGTCGCAGTTGCTCAACGAGTTCTTCGCCCACGAGGCGGGGCTGGCGGACTGGCAGTTGGGGTTGGGGCACGCGTTCGAGATCAACCCGGAGGTGCCGGAGTCGTTCCGGTTGGAGTTGGCGCACGCGTTGCTGGCCCGGGAGTTGTTCCCCGACGCCCCGTTGAAGTGGATGCCGCCGACGAAGCACATGACCGGTGACGTGTTCCGGGGCAACCTGCTCGACGGGTTCTTCAACCTGGCCGGCGCGCTGACCGGTCAGGGCATCCTGCTGGTGGGGATGATGACCGAGGCGGTGGTGACGCCGTGGTTGTCCGACCGGGACATCGCCCTGCAGAACGTGCGTTACGTCCTCGGCGCGGCAGGTGGGCTGCACGAGGACTTCGTGCCGGCGCCGGGCGGGTTCATCCGCCGCCGCGCCAACCAGGTCCTCGGTGAGGCACTGGACCTGCTGGAGCGCATCGGGGAGCAGACGCTGCTCACGGCGATCGCCGAGGGCACCTTCGGGATCATGAAGCGGCCCGCGGACCGCGGCAAGGGCCTGTCCGGGGTCGCCGCGCACGAGGCCGACTACTGCAACCCGGCCACCGACATCCTGGAGGCCGCCGCGTGAGCAAGCAGATCGTGCGCCCGTACGGGGACACCACCGGTGACGGGATGGTGCAGGTGTCGTTCACCCTGCCGGTGACCCACGACAAGCGCGCCGAGGGCGCGGCGGTGCAGTTGGCCAACAAGATGGGCATCGACCCGGCGATGGTGGTGCACGCCAGGCCGATGGGCGACGGGTTCACGTTCTTCGTCGTCTACGGGCGGGTCAACCACCTGGTCGACCTGGGTGCCGTGCAGGTGGTGGAACGCGACTTCGCGCTGCTGTCGGCGAAGGACGTCAACACCGTGATCAAGCAGCGGTTGCGGCGCAAGCTGTCAGTGGTCGGGGCGTGCATCGGCACCGACGCGCACACGGTGGGCATCGACGCGATCCTCAACGTCAAGGGCATCGCGGGGGAGAAGGGCCTGGAGTACTACCGGGAGTTGAAGGTCACCAACATGGGCGCGCAGGTCAGCGTGCCGGAGTTGGTGGAGACCGCCCGGGCGGAGAAGGCCGACGCGGTGCTCGTGTCGCAGGTGGTCACCCAACGCGACGCGCACCTGCACAACACCCGGGAGATGTCCGCCGCGTTCCGGGAGGCGATGCCGGCGGGGCGGCGTCCGCTGCTGATCGTCGGTGGTCCCCGCTTCGACGAGTCGATGACCGACGAGTTGGGCGTGGACCGGATCTTCGGTCGCGGCACCACGCCCGGCGAGGTGGCCAGCTACCTCGTGCACGCCCTGATCACGCAACGGAAGGCGATGGCATGACCGACGCACGGCTCGGGTTGACGGTGACGCACCGGCGGTATGTGCCGTACTCGCACGCCCACTACGCCGGCAACCTCGTCGACGGGGCGTACGCGCTGGGGTTGTTCGGCGACGTCGCCACCGAGGTGTGCATCCGCACCGACGGTGACGAGGGCCTGTTCGCCGGGTACGCCGATGTGCGCTTCCACGCGCCCGTGCACGCCGGGGACGTGGTGGAGGTCACCGCGCGGGTGTCGCGGGTGGGCACCCGCAGCCGCACCCTCGAACTGGAGTGCGCGGTGGTGTGCCGGGGTCGCCCGGACCGCTCCGCGTCCGCCGCGGAGGTCCTCGACCCGCCGATCGTGGCGGTCACCGCGACCGGCACCGTGGTCGTCCCCGCCGCCAGCGTGAGTCGCGAGGAGTGAGCCGGGGTTGCGAGCCCCGCAGTCGCGAACAGGAAAACTCGTGAGCCTGGCGGTCTGCGCCGACGTCGGTTCCACGTACACGAAGGTGGCGGTCGTGGACCTGGCCGCCGGTGTCCTGGCCGGTGCGGCGTCGGCGCCCACCACTGTGGGCACCGACGTGTTGCACGGCCTGGACGCCGCGGTCGCGGCGGCCACCGCCGGGCTCGGCGCGCGCGACGTGCCGTGGTACGTGTGCTCGTCGGCCGGTGGTGGGCTGCGCCTGGCCGTGATCGGCTACGAGCCGCTGGTCACCGCGCAGGCCGGCCGGCGGGTCGGGTTGTCCGCCGGCGCGCACGTGGTGCACGTCGCGGCCGGACGGCTCGGCGCCGCCGACCTGACGGCGTTGCGGGCGGCCCGCCCGGACGTGGTGCTGCTCGTGGGCGGCACCGACGGCGGCGACGCCGACACGGTCACCCACAACGCCACCCGCCTGGCCCGGGCCCGGTGGCGCCGGCCCGTGGTGTACGCGGGCAACGCCGACGTGCGCGAGCAGGTGACCGGGCTGCTGCGTGACGCCGGGGTGCCGGTCACCGACGCCGACAACGTCCTGCCGCGCATCGGGGTGCTCGCCCCGGCGTCGGCGCGGGCGGCGATCCGCGCGGTGTTCCTGCGCCACGTCATCGGTGGTAAACGACTGTCGCGGGGTGCCCGGTTCGCGCGGCTGGTGCGGGCGGCCACCCCCGACGCGGTGCTCACCGGTGTGGAGGTGCTCGCCGACACCCTGGGCGGTGACCTGGCCGTCGTCGACGTGGGTGGGGCCACCACCGACGTGTACTCGGTGCTCACGCCCGACGAGCGGGCCACCGGGCCGGGCCGGGAGGTCGCCGGCAGCCTGTGGCGGGCCCGCACCGTGGAGGGCGATCTGGGCATGCGGTGGAGCGCCCCCGGGGTGGTGCGGGCCGCCGCGGAGGAGCGGCTGCTCACCGACGGTGAGGCCGACGACCTGGGTGCCGCCGCGGCGCGACGGGCGGCCGACCCGGCGTTCCTGGCCGTCGACGACGTCGAGCGGGCCGTGGACCGGCGCATCGCCACCCTCGCCGCGACGGTGGCGCTGCGCCGGCACGCCCGGGGCGCCGCCACCGGTGAGCGGGCCGGGAGGGACCTGCGCGACGTACGGATGCTGGTGGGCTCCGGTGGGGTGCTGCGACACTCGCCGCCGGACGTGTCCGGGCAGGTGCTGACGGCGGTCCTGGCCGACCACGCCGGCGGGTGGGCGCTGCCGCGCGCCGCCGCGGCGGTGGTCGACGCCGACTACGTGTTGGCCGCCGGAGGGCTGCTCGCCGAGGAGCACCGGGGGGCGGCGCAGGCGCTGCTGCGTCAGCATCTGCGGACGCATTGAGACTCGCCGACCCGACACGCCGTGTCGCAACACACGACAGGCCGGCTGCGGGTTGACAACCGACGGGGGTCGGCACGTACCGTCTTTGAGTCCTACCACGGGAAGCGGCTGTTGTTCGCTTCGTCCCTTCGTCCGCTGGCCGAGCGACATTTTTGAGCGTCATCGTCGCGGCGGCCAGGTCCAGCGGGCGGGGGTCGGCGGGGCGGCGCGAACCGGCCGCGGTTACCGGTGTACGGGCAGGGTGAGGTGCACGGCCAGTAGACAACGGCCCGGCGGGGGCAGCCAGTCCACGTCCGGTCGGTCCGAAGGTCGTCGTGCCCCATCCTCGCCACACCGGCCGGGAAGGGCCTGGGAGCATCGGGGCGCGGCGCGAGCCGCGCCCCGATTTCATGTCCACCGGGCGGTTCGTGCCCGACGGCCCGACCGGTCCGGTGCACCCGCCAGCCAGGTAACCTTCGCCCCGTGATCGAGGTGAAGCGGTGACGACCCTGGACCGGGATGAGACGCACACCCCGGCGGCGCTGCCCCGGCCGGTCGTTCCCGGTCGGCCGCTGCCGCTGCGGGTCGCCGTGCCCCTGGCCGTGGCCGCCGGGCTGGCCCTGCTGGTGGCGTTCCCCCCGTACGGGGTGTGGCCGCTCGCGCCCGTCGGGGTGGCGTTGCTGGCCGCCGCCGCGCATCGGCGGCGGTTACGCGCCGGCGCCGGCCTGGGCTTCCTGACCGGGGTGGCGTTCTTCGCCCCGCTGCTGGCCTGGACGAACCTGCACACCGGCTACCTGCCGTGGGTGCTGCTGTCGCTGCTGCAGGCCGGCTACCTGGCGTTGCTGGGGGTGGCCACCGCCTGGGTGTCGCCGCTGGTCGACCGCGTCCGCTGGGCGTGGCCGGCGCTGACCGGGCTGCTGTGGGTCGGGCAGGAGGCGCTGCGCGACCGCACCCCGTTCGGCGGGTTCCCGTGGGGGCGGTTGGCGTTCAGCCAGGACGGCTCACCGCTGCTGCGCCTGGCCGCGCTCGGCGGCGCCCCGCTGGTCACCTTCGTCGTGGCCCTCATCGGCGGGTTGCTGGTCACCGCCGCCTGGCGGGGCTGGGTCACCGCCCGACGCCGGGCAGCTGAGCCCACCACCGCGCCGGGCGACGCCACGCCGGGCGCTGACGGCCCGCTGGACGGCCCGGCACGCCCCGGGGGTGCGTCGGCGCGGCCGTGGACGCCGGTGGTCGTACCGGCCGTCGTGGCCGTCGCGCTGACCGCCGGGGGCCTGCTGGTGCCGGTGGCCACCGCCGGGTCCGGCGACACCGTCACCGTGGCGATCGTGCAGGGCAACGTGCCCCGGCTGGGCCTGGACTTCAACGCCCAACGGCAGGCGGTGCTCAACAACCACGTCGACGCCACCATCGAACTGGCCGAGCGGGTCGCCGCCGGGCAGCAGCGGCGACCCGACCTGGTGGTGTGGCCGGAGAACTCCAGCGACATCGACCCGCTGCGCAACCCCACCGCCGGTGCGCGGATCTCCCAGGCCGCCGACACCATCGGCGCGCCGATCCTGGTCGGCGCGGTCCTGCTGGGTCCCGACGCCGGGCAGGTCCGCAACGCGGGCATCCTGTGGCGCCCCGGCACCGGCGCGGACCTTGGGCAGCTGTACACCAAACGCCACCCGGTGCCGTTCGCCGAGTACGTGCCGCTGCGCGACGTGGCCCGGATGGTCAGCAAGAAGGTCGACCTGATCCGCAACGACTTCGTACCCGGAAGCACCCCGGGCGTGGTACGCGCCGGCCCCACCGTGCTCGGTGACGTGATCTGCTTCGAGGTCGCCTACGACGAGGTGGTCCGCGACACCGTCACCGGCGGGGCGCAACTGCTGGTGGTGCAGACCAACAACGCCACCTTCGACGTGGCGGAGGCCCGCCAGCAGATGGCCATGGTGCGGCTGCGGGCGGTGGAGCACGGACGGCCGGCGTTGATGGCCTCCACGGTCGGGGTGTCCGGGTTCGTCGCACCCGACGGGCGGGTAAGCGATGCCACCGGGTTCAACACCCGGGAGGTCGTGGTGCGGCAGTTGCGGCTCGACGACGGACGCACCCTCGCCACCCGCCTCGGCTGGTGGCCCGAGGTGGCGCTCGCCGCGCTGGCCGCGGCGGCCCTGGTCGGCGCGGCGGTGCTGCGCCGGCGGCAGCGGGTCAGGCCCGGATAGCAACAGCCGGTACGCCGGCGGGAGCGGAGGAACCGTGATCCAGGCGACCGATACGATCCGACGCGCGGACGAGGTGCCCGGGGTGGGCCGGGTGCTGGTGGTGATCCCCACCTACAACGAGGCCGACAACATCGCCGTGATCGTGGGCCGGGTCCGGCGGGCCGCCCCGGCGGTGCGGATCCTCATCGCCGACGACAACAGCCCCGACGGCACCGGCGCGATCGCCGACGCCCTCGCCGACGGCGACGCGCACGTGCAGGTGATGCACCGCCAGGGCAAGCAGGGCCTGGGTGCGGCGTACCTGGCCGGGTTCGGGTGGGCGCGCGAGCGTGGCTACCAGGCGGTCGTGGAGATGGACGCGGACGGCTCGCACGCCCCGGAGGACCTGCCGGCGCTGCTGGACGCCGCCCGCGACGCCGACGTGGTCATCGGGTCCCGGTGGACCAGGGGCGCGCGGGTGCTCAACTGGCCGCTGCGGCGGCTGTTGCTGTCGCGTGGCGGCAACCTGTACGCGCGACTGGCGTTGGGCATGCCCGTCTCGGACGCCACCGGCGGTTACCGGGTGTACCGGATCAGCGCGTTGGACGCCATCGACCTGGAGTCGGTGACCTCGCAGGGCTACTCGTTCCAGGTGGAGCTGTCGCGGCTGGCGCACCGGGCCGGGGTGCGGATCGTGGAGGTGCCGATCACCTTCGCCGAGCGGGAACGCGGCGACAGCAAGATGAGCCCGAAGATCGTGGCCGAGGCGCTGTGGCGGATCACCGCCTGGGGGGTGCGCGACCGGCGCCAGGCGGTGCGCCGGGGCCTGCACGGCACCGCCACCGGCCAGGCACGGTGGCCGTGAGCGGGTCAGGCACGGTGGCCGTGGGCGCGGCCGTGTCATGCTGGATGAGCGGAACACGTCCGTGGTGTCCGCAGGAATGGCGATGAGGTGAGATGCGCCGAGGACTGAGGTTCGTACCGTTGGCCCTGTTGCTGGCGGTGGTGCTGGAGCTGGCGGTGTTCGTCGGCGTGGGGCGGGCGCTGGGGTTCGGCGCGGCGGTGTTGCTGGTGTTCGCCGCGTCCCTGCTGGGGTTGGTGCTGCTGCGCCGCGAGGGGATGCGCGCCTGGCGTGGGTTCCGCGCCGCCGCGGCGGCCGGGCAGCCACCGGGTGGGCAGGTGACCGATGGGCTCGTCGGGTTGGCCGGCGCGCTGTTGCTGGCGGTGCCCGGCCTGGTCAGCGGGTTGGTCGGGTTGCTGCTGCTGGTGCCGCCGGTGCGTCGACTGGCCCGCGCCGGGGTGCGCCGCGCCACCGAGCGGCGGGTGTCGTCGATGGTCGCCGGTGACCTGTTCGGGCCCCGCACGGTGCGGGTGCGCCAAGGTGCGCCGCAACCCACCCCGCAGCCGACTCCCCAGCCGGAACAGCCGGTGGTGGTCGACGGCGGTCGCGCCATCGAGGGCGAGATCGTCGAACCCGGCCGGCACTGAGACCAGGCCAGCTACCCCGCTGAAGACAGACACGACGGCGCCCCCGGGGTCTTCCCCGGGGGCGCCGTCGTCGTGCGTCGTGCGGCTCAGGCGCGGCCGCGGCGGGTCCGAACCTCCTGCAGGCGCTCCTCCAGGATGTCCTCCAGCTCGGCGATGGAACGCCGCTCCAGAAGCATGTCCCAGTGGGTACGCGGCGGCTTGGCCTTCTTCTGCTCCGGCTCGTTGCCGTCGACGAGTCGGGCGACGCTGCCGTCGAACTTGCATTCCCAGGTCGTCGGGACCTCGGCGTCGACGGCGAACGGCACCTCGAACTGGTGGCCCTTGGCGCAGAGGTACTCGCGGGTCTGACGCGGCGCGAGCTCCGTGTTGCGGTCGGATTCGTAGCTCACCGCGCCAAGGCGGCTTCCGCGCAGCATACGCTCGCCCATGATCGACTTCCCCTCGTTCGTGGTGCTGGTCTTCTGGGTGTAACGGTGCGTCCCCGTCGAGCCATTCCCGCCCGAGGGCGTGAGGCGTCCACGGGTGGGCCGGGACCAAGGGTAACCGGCCGGGACGCTCACCCGGTGAGGTGATCCCCAGGCGGGTCGGGACAACGGTGTGTGTCCGCTGCCACCGGGGAGGTTAACCGCCCGAGCCTACCGAAGGTTGCGCCACGATCATCAGGTGGCGTCGCCGGGAGTGGCGGCGCCGAGGCGGGCCAGCGCCAACGCCAGGTCACTGACCTGGTCACCGAGCTGCGCCACCCGCCGCTGGGCCAGGTCCCGGTCGGTCTCGGCGGCGTCGAGTCGTACCGTCAGGGCGGTGCGGTGACCCTCGGCGGTCGCCGCGGCCTGCCGGGCCACGCTCAGCTCGGCGGTGAGCGTGTCGCGCTGGGCGGCCAGGGCCGCTACCTCCGCGCGCAGCCGCGCGGCCAACTCGGCGGCCTCCTGCCGGGCGCCGTCGGCCTGCCGGGCGGCGACCTCGGCGCGGTCGCGGGCCCGGTCGGCCTGCTCGCGCGCCCGGGCGGCGTCGGCGGCCTCGGCGCGGGTCCGCGCCGCGTCAGCGCGGGACTGCTCGATCTGGCGGCGGACGTCGTGCACCTCGGCCTGCCACCGACCGGCCCGCTCGGTCGCCTCGGCGGCGGCCCGGCCGGCCCGTTCGGCCTCGGCGCGTAGCGCGTCGCGTTCCACGCCCAGGTCGGCCACCCGCTGCCGTTGCGCGTCGCGCTCGGTGCGCAGGTCCCGCGCCTCGACGCGGGCCTGGTCGCGGTCGCGCTCGGCCTGGGCGCGCAGTGCCTCGGCGGCGCTGGCATCGTGGCGCGCCTGGTCGCGGGCGGCCTCGGCGTGCCGCGCCCGCTCGTCGGCGGCGGTGGCCTGCCGCTGCGCCAGCTCGGCGCGCTGGCGGGCGTCGTCGGCCTCGGCGCGGGCCTCGCGGGCCTGCTCGCGGGCGCGCGCCGCGTCGGCCGCCACGGTCTCGGCGTCGTCGCGGGCCTCGTCGCGTTCGGTCTGCGCCGCGGCGATCTCGGTGGCGGCCTCCGCGCGGACCTGCGCGAGCTGCCGCTGCACACCCACCGGGGACAACTCGGCGTGCAGCGACTCGGTCAACGTCTCGACGATCTGGTCGAGTCGGTCCACCGCCTCCCAGGTGCGGGCGACCTGCCCGGGCAGACCGGGGGCGTTGCGGTGGCGCATCCGGCTGTTGCGGGAGGCGCGCTGGCAGGCGCCGTCGTTGTCGCGGCAGTAGCGAAACGGTCGGCCCGCGCCGACACGCTGCGGCACCGGCGCTCCACAGTGGGCGCACGGGCGGGTCTCGGTGGTGCTGGGCTGGGCGTCCATCGAGGGCGAAGTCTAGTGCCGCCCGATCAGCTCGCCGCCCGGGCTGTGGCGTCCAGGGTGTAGCGGCGTTGCAGCAGCAGCGCCGCGAGCATCGTCACCGCCGGCAGCAACCCGAAGCCGTAGCGGACCGCAGCGAGCGCGGCGTCCGGCTGCACCGGCGACTCACCGGCCGTGGACGCCACGAAACCACCCACTGTCAGGCACAGCGCGTACGCGTACGGGCCCAGGGCCGCGCCGGTGGCCTCGGTGGCCGTCCACACCCCGGTGTAGGTGCCGGCCCCGGTGCTGCCGGCGTTGCTGGCGGCGCGAATCACGTCGGGCAGCATCGAGAACGGCAGCAGCTGCATGCCGGCGAACGCCACCCCGAGCACCGCCACCGCGGCGACCAGCACCGGCAGGCCGGCCGGTCGGCCCACCGCCAGCACCACCGAGCCGATCGCGAACGCGCCCTGCGCGCCGAGCAGCGCCCGCTGTTTGCCGACGCGTCGGGCCACCACCAGCCAGGCCGGGGTGACCAGCAGCGCCGGCGCCACGAACGCGGCCACCAGCACCGTGGTCAGGCCGGGGGCGCGCAGCTCGTACTCGGCGTAGTAGGGCACCCCGGCGAGCACCAGGTGGGTGGTGGTGGACATCGCCAGGTACGCGGCGACCAGCCACCGGAACTGCCTGTCGCGCAGCGCCGTGCGCAACGCCCGCCACCCACCGTGCCCGGACGCGGCGCTGGCCGGCGCGGACCCGCGCAGCCGGGCGATGCCGGCGACACCGACCAGCATGGCCACCAGCATCCCCACGGCCAGGACCACGCCCATCCGCTGGTAGCCGTCCCGCGTCGCCGCGTCGCCGCCGGTGAGCAGCGGGGCCAGCAGCCCGGAGACCAGGATGCCCAGGGTGAGCACCACCATCCGGAACGCCATCAGCCGGGTGCGTTCGTGATAGCCGATGCGCAGGTCGGCCGGGGTGGACAGGTAGGGGACCTGGTAGGCGGCGAAGAGCAGGTTGCCGGCGATGAAGAACACCGCCACCCACGCCGCCGCCGACGCGCCGGTCAGGCCGCCGGGCACCGCGAAGAGCGCGGCGAACGCGACAGGCAGGGCGCAGCCGAGCAGCAACAGGCGACGACGGTCGCCGCGTCGGGTCTGCTCGACGTCGGCGCGGTGCCCCACCCAGGGGTGCAGCAGCACGTCGGCGATCTTCGGCAGCAGCAGCGCCAGGCCGGCCAGCCACGGTCCGACGGCCAGCACGTCGGTGAGGAAGTAGAGCAGCAGCAGGCCGGGCACCGTCACCCAGACACCCATGCCGAGCGAGCCGGCCGCGAAGCCCGCCAGGGGGCCGCGCGGCAGCGTCGCGTCGGTGGCGGCCGCGGGCCGCCGGTCCAGCCCGGTCATCGCCGCATCCTCTCCGCAATCCAACGGTTGCTGGATTCTAGGGGCAGAATGGCGGTCATGACCATGCCCCGCCGCCGCCCGGGTCGGCCCCGCCGTGACGAGACCCGGCCGACCCGCGAGGTGGTGCTCACCGCGGCGACCGCGCTCTTCGCCGAGCGGGGCTTCGACGCCGTCGGGCTGCGGGAGGTCGCCGCCGCCGCCGGGGTCGACGTCGCCACTGTCGCGCACCACACGGGTACGAAGGCGGCGCTCTACGACGCGTGCTTCGCCCGGGTGTTCGCCGCCGAGCGGGACGTGCTGACCGAGGCCGCCGAGCAGGCCCGCGCCGCTCTCGACGCGGGTCCGGACGCGGCGCGGCGGGCCCTGCACGAGCTGGTCGACGTCTTCGTCGACTTCCTGGAGGACCGCCCCGAGACCACAGCGCTGTGGCTGCGCCGCTGGTTGGAACCGCAGCGGCACGCCGAACTCGACCAGCGCTACGCCGACCCGTTGTACCGGCTGGTCGCGGAGCTGCTCACCGCCGCCGCGGCGACCGGCGCGCTGGCCGAGCCGACCCCGCACATCACCGTGCGCAGTCTGGTGTGGGCGACGCACGGGCACGTGGTGGCGCTGGCCGCGGGCGCGCCCGGGGCTCGGGAACGGCGCGAGTTCCGGGCGTTCGTGCATCGCCTGCTCGACGGGCTGTACGGACCGCCGACCCCTTGACGGGCCGCCGCCACGCGACGATTATCCATCGGACGTTGGATTAATGGGGGCGGCAATGGGCGTACCACAGCGGGTGGCGGTGATCGGGGCCGGCGCCGCCGGCCTCGCCGCGGTCAAGGCACTACGCGACGCCGACGTGCCAACTGTGGGCTTCGAGGCCGCCGAGCAGGTCGGTGGCCTCTGGGTGTACGGGGCACCCGACTCACCCGCGTACCGCACGCTGCACCTCAACACCAGCCGTGGTCGTACCCAGTTCGCCGACCACCCGATGCCGACCGACTGGCCCGACTACCCCGACCACCGTCGTGTCGCCGGTTACCTCGCCGACTACGCCACCCGCTTCGGGCTGGCCGACACCATCCGGCTGCGTCACACCGTCGAGCGGGTCACCCAGCACCCCGACGGCACCTGGACGGTCACCGCCAGCGGTCCGAGCGGCCCGGTCGAGGTCACCGTCGACGCCGTGGTCGTCGCCAACGGGCACAACCGGGTGCCCCGGCTGCCCGACCCCGGCTACCCCGGCACCAGCACCGCCGAGCAGATCCACAGCCACGACTACCGGGGCCCGGAGCAGTTGGTCGGCAGGCGGGTCCTGGTCGTCGGCGGCGGCAACTCCGCGATGGACATCGCCGTCGACGCGTCGTACGCCGCCACCCGGACCCTGCTGTCGCTGCGCCGGGGCGTCTGGGTGGTGCCGAAGTACCTGCTGGGGCGCCCTTCGGACACTCTCAACGGGGCGTTGGCCCGCCGGCTGCCGTGGCGTCTGCGCCAACGCATCAGCCAGACGATGCTGAGCACCACAGTCGGCAACCCCGCCCGCTACGGGCTGCCCGCGCCGACGCACGGCTTCCTCCAGGACCACCCGACGCTCTCCGACGGGTTGCTGTCGCGGCTGACCCACGGTGACGTCGAGGCCCGACCCGGCGTCGCCGCCCTCGACGGCGACCGGGTGGAGTTCACCGACGGCCGCAGCGACAGCGTCGATCTGATCATCTGGTGCACCGGCTACCGGGTGGACGTCCCGTTCCTCGACCCGGCGCTGCTCGCCGGAGGCGCCGACACCCTTCCGTTGTACCGGCACGTGTTCCACCCCGACGCCCCCGGGCTGAGCTTCGTCGGGTTGATGCAGTCCACCGGCTCCGCGTTCCCCCTGGTCGAGGCGCAGGCCAAGCTGATCGCGGCGCACCTCGCCGGCCGGTACGCGCTGCCGGACCCGGAGCGACAGCGCGCCGCGTGCCGGGCCGAACTGCGGGCCGCGACCGCCCGCTGGGGTCAGCGCCGCCCGGCGATGCGGGTGGACTTCGACGTCTACCTGGCCGAGCTGGCCAGGGAGTTGACCGCCGGGACCCGCCGCGCCCGCTCCGGCGCGACGCCCCCGGTGGGGGCACCCCGGTGAGGGACCGAACACTTGCCGGTCGGCGGGTGCTGGTCACCGGGGCGAGCGGGACCTTCGGCCGCCACCTCGGCGCCGCCCTGAGCGCGGCCGGCGCCCGGGTGGTGGGGCTCGACCTGCACGCCCGTCCCGACGACGACGTTCCGGTGCTGGGCTGCGACCTGACCGACCCGGACGCCGTGCCGGCGGCGGTGCGGGCCGCCGTCGACCGACTCGGCGGGCTCGACCTGCTGATCAACAACGCCGGGGTCGGTGGTCCCGCTCCGGCCGAGTTGCCGCCCGACGAGGTGGTCCGCCGGCAACTGGAGGTCAACCTGCTCGCCGCCTGGCGCACCACCGCCGCCGCGCTGCCCCCGCTGGTCACCGCACGCGGGCGGGTGATCTTCGTGTCCAGCCGGATGGCGGTGCTGCCGCTGCCGCTCGCGGCCGCGTACGGGGTGAGCAAACGGGCCCTGGTCGCCTACGCCGACGCGCTGCGCCACGAGGTGGGCAGCCACGTCGGGGTCAGCGTCGTCTACCCGAGCATGGTCGCCTCCCCGATCCACGACAGCACCGCCGAGGCCGGCCTGTCCCTGCGAGGAGTGTCGCGCCCCGAACCCGTCGAAGGGGTGGTCGCGGCGATCCTGCGGACCGCCACCGCCCGACGGGCACCCCGGGACGTGGCGACCACCGCACGCGGCCGGCTGGAGATGGCCGTCGGCCGGCACGCTCCCGCGCTGGCCGACCGACTGGTCCGCCGCACCCTCGCCGCCCGGCTCGCCGCCGGTGACCTGGACGCCGCGCCACTGGCCGCCGGGATGCTCGGCCGCCAACGGGGGCACTGAGCACCGGGTCAGGGCGTGGCGACGGCCGCGCGCGACCGGTCGGCGGCGATCCGCACGGCCAGCGCCGCGAGCGCCGTGCCGGTCACCCACCGCTGCACCCGCAACCACACCGGCCGGCGGGCGAAGAACCCGGCCAGCGAGCCGGCGCTGAGCACGATCAGCGCGTTCACGCTCAGCGCCACGACGATCTGGGTCAGACCGAGCAGCAGGCTCTGCGTGGCCAGATGCCCCCGCGTCGGGTCGATGAACTGCGGTAGCAACGACACGTAGAGGATCGCGATCTTCGGGTTCAGCAGGTTGGTGACCAGGCCCATGGTGAACAGCCGCCGGGGCGGGTCCGGCGGCAGCGGCGCGGGCGTGAACGGCGAGTGCCCACCCGGACGCAGTGTCCGCCAGGCCAGCCAGAGCAGGTAGCCGGCGCCGGCCAGCTTCACCACCGCGTACAGCGTCGGCACCAGGACGAAGACGGTGGCCAGGCCGGCGACCGCCGCCGCCAGGTAGACGCCGAAGCCGGCGGCCACCCCGAGCAGCGAGACCAGACCGGCTCGGCGGCCCTGCGCCACCGAGCGGGACACCAGGTAGACCATGTTCGGGCCGGGCGTGAGCACCAGCCCCAACGCCACCAACGCGATACCCAGCAGTGCACCAGTACTCACCACGACGCTTCCCCCGTTCGGTAGTCCCCACACCGACCGTAATCGGGATGAACATCCCACCCCAGGGCCACCTGACAGGCCGTGGCCTGCGATCCGTGGTGATCTACTCACGTTCGGCGCAACGGCGCCACAGTCGGCGGGAATGCGCGCCGTCGCGGACGTGCTGACCCCTGGCAAGTGCGTGTCGCCGGCCGGAGGCGGCGCGTTACGGTGGCCAGGGAGGTGCCGCACGGTGACCGAGGCGTGGGAAGCGTCAGTGGAGGCGAAGATCCAGGACGCCGTTCAGCGCGGCGAGTTCGACGACCTGCCCGGCATGGGCAAGCCGATCCCCGGTCGGGGGGCGCCGTACGACGAGGCGTGGTGGATCAAGAGCTTCCTGGAGCGCGAGGCGCTCCCCAGCGACCTGCTCCTGCCCACGTCGCTGCAACTGCGCCGACGCATCGAGCAGGTCCCCGACGAGGTCCGTGACCTGCCCACCGAACAGTCCGTCCGCGACTTCGTGGGGCAGCTGAACGGGCAGATCGTGGCGTGGCTGCGCTTCCCCGACGACGGCCCCCGGGTCGCGGTGCGCCCGGTGAACGCCGAGGACGTGGTCCGCCGTTGGCGCGCCGAACGTGCCCGCCCCACGGTGACGACGACCGGCACCGAAGCGGCGGTCGTTCTGCCGCCGACGCGCCGGCCCCGCCGTAGCTGGTGGCGTCGGTGGCGCCGTCGGGGCTGACCCCCCGGCCACTGCCACGGCAGACTGTGCCGATGATGATCGAATCTCGGTCACCCGACATGCCCTCGACGCCGGGTGTCGTCCTGCGGCAGTGGTGCGCCGACGACCTGGATGAGCTGGTGCGGGCGTACCGGGATCCGGTCCTGCGCCGCTGGACCAGAGCTCCGGTGACCACCCCCGCCGAGGCCCGACGGTGGTTGGACGGCGCGCTGCGCGACTGGGCCGACGGGCGGCGGTACACCTTCGCCGTCCTCGACGAGCAGGCCGACGGCGCCCCGCTGGTGGGCAACGTGGTGCTCAAGGGGGTCACGCCGCAGCGTCCGGCCCCGGAGGTCGGCTATTGGACGGCGTCGTGGGCACGCGGCCGCGGCGTCGCCCCGCGTGCGGTCACCGCGCTGAGCCGCTGGGCGTTCGACAGGTTCCCCGAGGTGACGCGTCTCGACCTGCTGCACCAGGTGGACAACGTCGCGTCCTGCCGGGTGGCGCAGAAGTGCGGCTTCGTGTTCCAGGAGGTGCTGCCGGCCCGGCCGCCCTTCCCA
This sequence comes from Micromonospora sp. NBC_00821, assembly GCF_036347035.1. Taxonomy (NCBI): domain Bacteria; kingdom Bacillati; phylum Actinomycetota; class Actinomycetes; order Micromonosporales; family Micromonosporaceae; genus Micromonospora; species Micromonospora sp. NBC_00821. Next base: position 3,852,336 of record NZ_CP108880.1, on the reverse strand, counting down.
CTCGACGGCCACCGGCACTCGCTGCACACCGGGTAGCCGGGCATCACCTGCCCGCGCCGACCGTCCGCACCTGTCACGAACGGATCCGAACAGGTCCGAACGCCTGCTCCCGGCCTCGACGACGCGAACGCGGATACGGTCGGGGCCGAGCGCCCAGATGACCGCCGGCGCGGGAGGGACGGGGCGACGTGACCGAGCGCGCCGCGACGTACGCCGAGGTGTTCGCGGTACGCGAGTACCGCCACCTGTTCGGTGCGTACCTGCTGTCCCTGGCCGGTGACCAGCTCACGGCCGTGACCGTGGCGTATCTCGTCTTCAGCGAAACCGGCTCGGCCGCGCTGGCGGCGGCCGCGTACGCCAGTTCCTACCTGGCCTGGCTCACCGGCGGACCGCTGCTGTCCGGCCTGGCCGACCGGTTCCCCCGGCGAAGCGTGATGATCACGTGCGACCTTGGCCGCGCGGCGCTCATCCCGCTGGCGGCGCTGCCGGACCTCCCCGCGCCAGCCCTGGTGGTGCTCCTCTTCGTGGTCAACCTGATGCGGCCACCGTTCGTGGCGGCGCGGGCGGCGTTGATGCCGGAGGTGCTCGACGACGACCGCTACACGGTGGCCAACGGCGTGGACAACATCTGCGCCCAGGTTGTTCAGGTGGTCGGCTTCGCCGTCGGGGGGAGCCTGGTGGCGGTGCTGTCGTTGCGCGGTGCCCTGCTGGTGGATGCCGGCACGTTTCTGGTGTCGGCACTTCTGATCGGGATCGGTGTGCGTTCCCGCCCCGCGCCCCGACCGCGGTCGAGCCCGACCGGTGAGGCCCGGGCGGTTGGCCTGCGGGTGATCTTCGCCGATCCCCGGCTGCGGTCCTACGTTCTCCTCCTGTGGACGGCCAGCGCCTTCACCTACGCGGCCGAGGGGCTGATGGCGCCGCTGGCCCGACAGTACGGTGGCGGCGCCGCCACCGTCGGGCTGTTGCTGGCGGCGGCGCCGTTGGGGATGTCCCTCGGCGGGGTCGCGCTCACCCGGTTCTGTCCACCGGCGGCCTGGCCACGGCTCATCCTGCCGTTGGCCGCGATGTCGGCCGGCGTGCTGACGGTGGCGTGGCTCGTCCCTCCGCTGTGGATGATGCTCCTGTTGTTGGTGCTGGCCGGAGCCGCGAGCGCCTTCGCCATCCCTCTGAACGCGTTGTTCGGCCGGGCGGTGCCGACGCAGTACCGGGGACGCGCGTTCGGGGTGGCCATCACCGGTCTCAGTGGGCTACAGGGGACGGCGATGGTCCTCGCGGGTCTGGGCGCCGACCGGTGGCCGGCCACCACGGTGATCGGGTTCAGCGGATTGGCGGGCGCGGTGGCGGTTCTCGCTGTCGTGCCGCTGTGGCAGCGGCGACCCGACTCCAGACCTGCCACGTCCGAGTCTCCGGTCGAACAAGCCCGAACGACTCCGAACGCCGACACCGGTACCGCCGAAGCAGTCCGTGGCCGACGCTGAGGTCACCTGGCGGGCACGGGGGCCGTCACCGAGGGGAGAGGAGACGGGCATGCGCAGCGTTCGCAACCGTGGCATCAGCTGGACCTGACCCTGACGCTCCAACCGGGTGGTCGCCCGGCAGGCGACCACCCGGCCCTCACCGTCGGTGCGAGTCAGTCGACCGCGGCCCGCCAGCTCCAGGAGGTGCGCCGGGCCCGGCCGGGCAGCTCACCGCGGCCGGTCATCCAGAGCAGCACCTCGGGCGCCGCCCCGGGCGGGGCGTCCGGGAAGAGTCGCCGCAGCACCAGCGCGCTCAGCCGCTGCGGCGGCTGCCACGGCACGCCGAGACCGACGGTGACGTCGTGGGTGTGCAGCACGGTCTCGGCCACGCCCATGGCGGCGAAGCCGGCCGGATCGCACGCGCCGAAGTGCCAGGCCCGCGCCTCCGGCCCGGCGGCGTCGACGGCCGCGGCGAGCAGACCGGCGCAGGCCCGCACCACTGTGAGCACCTGCGTCGGGCTCGCGTCGGGGGAGACCCGCAGGTCGTACGGCAGATAGCCGTCATCCGGGCGGCCGGTGACCTGGCCCGCGTACGCGAGGAGGTCGTGCGCGACGTGCGCCGCTGTGGTCCAGCAGCTCCAGCTCAGCGAGCCCGCCGGCACCGACCAGTCGCGTTCCCGGTGTGGCAGCAGCACCCGGGTCATCTCGTCGGCCGCCTCCCGAATGTCGGCGCCGGTCACCGCCGACATTCGCCAACCCTCCGGGCAGCACCGGGCGTGGAAACCGCGTTGTGGGTAGGGACAGTCGAAGCATGCAAGAATCCATCCTCGCATATGGGGGGAGGCGAACGGAGTGTTGCCCAACCTTGTGGTGGACACGACGGTGCTGCCCCCGGCGGACCGTTTCGCGTTCTGGTATGCCCTGGTCGCCCAGGAGACCGCGCCGGCGCACATCAGCAGCGGCCATCTGGACAACTTCGTGGCCTACGCGCAGGCCATCGATCTCGGCCGCATCCGGATGACCTCGCTGCGTTACCCGTCGCTGGACTCGATCCGGCCCACGACACTGGTCCGCCGAGCCGAGGGGAACGTGTATCAACTCGCGCTACCACTGACGGGTCGCAGCACCCTGATCCAGGACCGCACCGAGTCCACGCTGGAAGCCGCGAACCATTTCACCCTCTTGGACACCGCACGGCCGCACGTCGCCCGTCACCGCGCGGACGGTCCCGGTCCCGCCACCTCGATCACCGTGCAGATACCGCACGCGGCGCTGCCCCTGGCGCCGGACCGGCTCCGCCGCCTGCTGGCCACGCCGATGCCGTCGCACCTCGGCGTCGGCGGGCTGTTGGCCCACCACCTGCGCAGCATCGCGGCGCACCCGGAGCAGTTCGAGCCGGCCCAGGCCGAGATCCTGGGCGGGGTGGCGGTGGACCTGCTCACTGCCGCGCTCGCTCAGTACCTCGACATCGAGGACACCCTGTCACCGGAGGCGCGGCAGACCGCACTGCGGGCCCGGGTCGTCGACTTCATCGACCGCCACCTCGACAGTGACGAGCTCAGCCCTCGCAGCGTCGCCGCCGCCCACCACATCTCGCCGCGGTCGCTGCACCGCCTGTTCGAGGCGGAGTCGACGACGGTTGCCGAACTCATCCGCGCCAAGCGCCTGGAGCAGTGCCGGCGTGATCTCGGCAACCCGCTGCTGCGGCAGTCGATCCAGTCCATCGCCGCCCGTTGGGGTTTCCCGGACAAGGCCCACTTCAGCCGCCTCTTCCGTGCCCACTACGGACGTTCACCCCAGGAATACCGCACGGGCGTCGCTCGCCGAGATCGGTGACCCGCCGACCGCTACCGCCGACGGTCGGTCGGATCGTCCTCGACGAAGTCCCGGACCGCGACGCGGATGCTCTCGCCGTACGGGTCGTCCGGTAGCCGTTTTAGGTGTTCACGGGCCAGGGCGAGGTTCTCCCGGGCCGGGCCGACGTTGCCCAGACGCCGGTGGCAGTCGGCCAGGTTGAGGTACAGCGACGGCAGGAACGCCTGGACCTGGAGCGAGGACAGATACCGCTGGGCGCGTTCGTCGGTCAGGTCGGACACGGCGGCCAGGGCACGTTCGTCCCAGGCCAACTCCGCCTCGGTGGTGTCCTGCAGGTCGGCGAGGTAGTGCGCCAGGGTGCAGCGGTGCAGGGCGTCACCGGTGGGGCCGAGTTCGTCCCACAACACGGTGAGCAGCTCACGGGCTCGGGCAGGTGCGCCGCTCTGGCCGAGCTGCACGGCCTCGATGATGCGGGTCATGGTCGGGTCGACGGTCGCCTGGTCGGTCATGTCGCCGATGGTCGGGCCTCAACCCGGTCGAGGGTCAACTCCGGACGAAAGTCGGGCTGGCCGAGCGGAGCGCGGCGTCGATCGCGCAACCCGCCGGGCGGACGACGCTGGCCGAACCAGTTGACCTTGCGCCTGCATGTCAGCAGGGTGTTCTCTACCCGGCGGAGGGAGGCAGATGCGGCGGCGAGACTACTCAGGACCCGAGGACCTGATCGCCATGCAGCGTGCCGTCCAACGCTCCTGGACACCGGCGAGCCGATGGCACATCGGTGACCTCGCCTGGCAGCGCAACGCGGCGCCGCGGTCAGCCTGGCCTGCCTGCACGCGCTCCGGGCAGCCGGCGCCACCCGCGCCGTCGTCTACCCCCGTGCCCGGACACCTTTACCAGCGGCTCGGATTTCGCCCAACCGCGCGAACCGTCACCCATTGTCGTTCCGCCTGAGCCAGAGCCACACCACACTCGGACTCGACGATCCCGACGTCGACATGGAGTTCCGCCACGCGGTGTCGCCGACAACCCCTCACCGCCGGGCCACGATGGCCTCGAGGACTGAGCGGACGGATGTCGGGCGGTGGCCGATGACTGTCTCCAGCGTCGGATCGGTCACGGCGAACTCCTTTCCTCGCGCCGCGCGGTACATGCCGAGCGTGAAGTCGGCCGCCGCCGCGGGCATGCCTCGCTCGATGGCGGTCGCCCGCCACTGGTCGTCGTCCGCGACGACCCGTTCGACCACGCGGCCCGTGATGTCGCTGAGGATAGCGGCCACCGCTTCCAGGTCGAGCATCTCCGAGGCGGTCAGCGGTGCCGTGACCCCGTCGAGTACGCCGTCCTCGGTGAGGGCGACGGCTGCGGCCTCGGCCAGGTCGGCGTGCGCGGTCCAGGACACCGGGCCGTCCGCCGGCGCCACGAGTTGCCCGGTCTCCAACGCCGTGCCGATGGAGAAGCTGAGCGTGCTCGCGTAGAACCCGTTGCGCAGGGCGGTGAAGGGAACCCCCAGTCCGGCCAGGTGTTCCTCGGTCGCGGCGTGCGTGGGCTGGGCGGCGAAGAGTGAGTCCCGGGAGGCGGCCTGGTGGCTGGTGTAGAGGATTCGACCGGCTCCCGCGGCGCGGGCGGCGTCGATGGCGGCGCGATTCGCGACGAACGCGCCGGGGCCGCGGATGGCGGCGGAGACGATGAGGACCTTGTCGGCACCCTCGAAGGCGTGCCCCAGCGTGGCCGGGTCGGTGAAGTCCGCGGCGCGCACCCGCACCCCCCGCTCGGCGAGGCCGGCGGCCCTGTCGACGTCGCGCACGCTCACGCCCACCGCGTCGGGCGGTAGCCGGTCGAGCAGCCGCTCGACGATCTGGGACCCGAGGTTTCCCGTGGCACCGGTAACGACGATCATGATGAACACTCCTTGTTATCGGTGTTACGCCAGTCAAGTTAGCACCGCTAATCCTTAGCTAACAAGATGCTGTTAGCATCGGTTCATGGTGATGACGCAGGACACCCGCGACGACGTCCGCGCGGGCATCGTCGCGGCGGCGACCCAACTGCTGCGGGAGAAGGGCGCGAACGCGGTGACGACGCGGGCCGTCGCCCAGGCCGCAGGCGTGCAGGCGCCGACCATCTATCGCCTGTTCGGCGACAAGGACGGCCTCATCGACGCCGTCGCCGAGCACGTCATGGCCACCTACGTCAGCGGCAAATCGGTCGCAGCGGACGGCGCGACGGGTGATCCGGTCGCGGACCTGCGCGCCGGATGGCGCGCGCACGTGGCGTTCGGCCTGACAAACCCCGAGCTGTACGCGCTGATCGCTACCCGGGGGAGCGGCGCGCCCTCGCCGGCGACGATCGCCGGCCTCGACGTGCTACGGCGACGGGTCCGGCGACTCGCCACAGCCGGCCTCCTGCGGGTCGACGAGGAGCGGGCGCTACTGATGATCCACTCTGCGGGCAACGGAACTATCCTCACCCTGCTGGGAACGCCCGCCGACCAGCGCGACCTCGGCCTGGTCGAGGCCATGCTCGAGGCCGTGCTCACCAGCATCCTGGCGACAACTCCGGCCACACCCGACACGAGCGCGAACGCGGTAGCGGTGACCTTCGCGACGGTGCTGCCCGACCTCCCGGGGCTCACCGACGCCGAACGCGCGCTGATGGCCGAGTGGCTCCACCGATCGCTGACCCACCCAACGCCGTGATCACCTGGCGAGGAAACGACTCGACGGGATCACGTTGGCGAGATAGCTTGCAGTCGACCGTGACACCGCCCGAGGAGGTGAGACCCATGAACGTTGTAGCGATGTGGGTACTCCCCCTTACCGTCATGGTCGGGCGATTGACGTAGGTGTCGCCGGGAGCGCCTTGCCAACACGGCACTCCCGAAAGGCAACACCTATGTACCCTCCGCAATTCAGCGCCGAGCCCCCGTCGACCGATCGCACGCCCCGCACGTACGACGTGATCATTGCCGGCTGCGGGCCGACCGGTGCGGTGCTCGCCGCCGAACTACGACTGCACGACGTGCGGGTCCTCGTCCTGGAGAAGGAGACCGAACCGGCGTCGGCCGTCCGGATCGTCGGCCTGCACATCCGCAGTCTCGAGCTGATGGCGATGCGCGGGCTGCTGGACCGCATCCTCCCGCACGGGCGGCAGCGTCCGGCCAGCGCCTACTTCGCCGCCATCGCCAAGCCCGCGCCCACTGGCCTGGATTCCCGGTACGCCTACCTGCTGGGTATCCCGCAGCCGGTCATCGAACGGCTGCTCGAAGAGCACGCCATCGACCTGGGCGCGCAGGTTCGGCGCGGTCGGGCGGTGGCCGGGTTCGAGCAGGACGACGAGGGTGTGACAGTCGAGCTGGCCGACGGGGAACAGCTGCGCTCGCGCTACCTCATCGGCTGCGACGGCGGGCGCAGCACGGTGCGCAAACTCCTCGGCGTCGGCTTTCCCGGCGAACCCGCACGGACCGAGAGCTTGATGGGCGAAGTGGAGGTGGGCGTTTCGCAGGAGGAGATCGCCGCGAATGTGGCCGAGATCCGCGAGACCCACCAGCGGTTCTGGCTCCGGCCCGCGGGCGTCGGGGTCTACAGCGTCCTGGTTCCCGCCGTCGGGGTCAGCGACCGCGCCGAACCGCCCACCCTCGACGACGTCAAACGCCAGCTGCGCGCCATCGCCGGGACCGACTTCGGCGTGCACTCCCCGCGCTGGTTGTCCCGCTTCGGCGACGCCACCCGGCTGGCCGACAGGTATCGGGTCGGGCGGGTGTTGCTGGCCGGCGACGCGGCGCACATCCATCCGCCCATCGGTGGACAGGGCCTCAACCTGGGCGTCCAGGACGCGTTCAACCTCGGCTGGAAACTGGCCGCGCGGATCCGCGGCTGGGCGCCGGAGGCACTGCTGGACACCTACCAGGCCGAACGCCGTCCGGTCGCCGAGGCGGTGCTGGACAACACCCGCGCCCAGACGGAGCTGCTGTCCACCGAACCGGGTGCCCAGGCCGTACGCAGGCTGCTCATCGAGTTGATGGACTTCGACGAGGTGAACCTCCATCTGCTGGAGAAGATCACCGCCATCGGTATCCGCTACGACTTCGGCCCCGGCCCCGACCTGCTCGGTCGCCGTCTGCCCGACCTGGACGTGAAACAGGGCCACCTCTACGGTCTGCTGCACCGCGGCCGCGGCCTGCTGCTGGACCGCACCGAACGCCTCACCGTCGGCGGCTGGTCGGACCGGGTCGATCACGTCGCGGATTCGACTGCGGCACTGGACGTTCCGGGTGTCCTGCTCCGCCCCGACGGCCACGTCGCCTGGATCGGCGACGACCAGCGGGACCTGGACGACCACCTTTCCCGCTGGTTCGGGGAGCCCGCCCACTGATCTCAGGCCACCGGCCTCGACATCGAGGTGAAAAGTGTGGCCCAGACCAACCATCGGCGGACGGGCTCGGGGCGACGCCCCGAGCCCGGTCACTCAGGTTTGGTGGAACCGCCAACGGGTCGCGGTCAGCCCGTCCGGGCCGTAGCCGAAAGCCCGGACGGGGGAGACCTCGTAGAAGGCATACTCGGGCGATCCCGGCAGACTCTCGTCATGGACTCGTCCGTCCCTGATGGCGAACGTCCAGTCGTACTTTGTCGCGAAGGCGGCGGCCACCCGGCGCAGCGCGGTGCCGCCCGACACCTGGTGAGCTCCACCGCTGACCACCAGGTCGAGGTCGTCGCTGCTCACCGTGATGACAGCACGGGGGTTGCGGGCCAGGTTTCGGCTCTTGCGGGAGGTCGGGCGGCTCGCGATGCGCGGCACCCCATCCACCAGCACCACCATCACCGGCGCGGCATGTGGTCGGCCGTCCGGTCCGACAGTGGACAGCCAACACTTGTGCGCGGACTCCAGACAGGCCAATGCCTGGCTCCAGGGCTTGAGTGTCGCCAGGTCGGTGTTGAAGGGTGTTGCATCGTCCTGCCGGAAGAGAAGCTCAGCGACTGGCGTGTCGACTGTCATGACGCATCATTTGTCGTGTCGTACTCGTCGTGCAGCCGCCACCACTGGTAGGGCTGGGTCTGCGGCCAGCCTTCCGGCGAGTCCTCCCAGGTCTCCTGTCGGCCGTATGGCGTCAGGTCGAGGAAGGTCCAGTTACTGCCGAGGCGTTCCACGCCCCTGGCGGTGGTGGTGTAGGTGCGGAAGATCCGGTCCTCGGCACGGAGGAAGACGTTCAGCGCGAATCCGTCGCCGGTTCCCATGTCGGCGTTGAAGCTGTTGTTCAGTGACGAGTACCAGGGCAGGGTCCAACCCATTCGCCGCCGCAGCGCCAGCAGGTCGTCCAGTGGGCCATGGGACGTCAACGCCAGGGTGACGTCGCGGGCGTTGAGGTGGGCCGGGTGCCCGACGTTGTCGGTGAACAGCGAGCAGCCGGAGCAGACAGCGTCGACGCCGTGCCACATGAAGGTGTACACGATGAGCTGACGGCGGCCTTGAAACAAGTCGGTCAGACTGACAGGCCCGGACGGGCCCTCGAACACGTACTCCTGCTCGACCGGTGTCATCGGCAGCCGGCGACGTGCCGCGGCTACCGCGTCGAGCTGGCGGGTGAGTGCCTTTTCGTGGACGCGCAAGGTGTTCACTGCCTCTTGCCAGTCCTCGGTCGACACGATCGGCGGATGGTTCATGCGGGCCTCTTTCGGCTTCCAGACGCGTGTGGAGGGGGCATAGACCAGTCCGTTCCTTAAGGAGATGGACTGATGCGACGCTAACAGAGTCAGTTCCCTGAAGGAACCATCTTGCGTATCGTGGCGTCATGCAGCGAACGCAGTTCGGCGCCATGGCGTGCTCGATCGCCCGCACCCTCGACGTCATCGGTGAGCCGTGGTCTCCGCTGGTCCTGCGGGACATCTACGCCGGCACGCACCGCTTCGAACAACTCCAGCGCGGACTCGGCATGTCCCGCAAGGTGCTCGCCGAGCGGCTGAACTGGCTGGCCGAACAGGGCGTCCTGGCCCGGCGTGAATATTCCGCCCGGCCGGTCCGGCACGAATACCTGCTCACCGACAAGGGGCAGGAGCTCTGTGACCTGCTGCTCGTCATGGTGCGGTGGGGTGACCGGTGGACGGCGGGCGAGGCCGGCCCGCCGGTGCTCCACCGCCACCACGCCTGCGGCAAGATCAGTCACGTGGAACTACGGTGTTCGGAGTGCGAACAGCCCATGCGGGCTACGGACATCGATCTGTTGCCCGGGCCTGGGGCCGACGACCCAAAATCTTGATCATCGGATCGGTCAACACCACCGTGATCCGCATGCGAAGCGCGTCCCATCGACGGCGGCCACCTGCCAGCCCACTGCGAGCAGCCGCGCCGGGCGGAGGTCGGCCCGGGCGTCGACGAACACGGCGTGGGTGGCTCGGTAGGAGTCCGGGCGCAGGCGATGCTGGCTGCGGTGCCGCACGCGCAAGGTCGATGCTGGGCGGCCTATCTGATCAGGTGTCATCGAGGATCAGCCGATCGGCATTCGCGGTGATCCACATTGCGTCGCGTCGGTAGAGCCCGACGTGACCGCGAATGTCCTCCTGGCCCTGATCAGCCCGCGCCTCGGTGAAGGCGGCGAGGTCGTGTAGCCGAAGGGCTGCGACCTGGAGGACGTGAGCAGGGTCTTGGGCCGAGCCGTAGGTATCGCAGAGCAGGCGCAGCCGACGTGCCCGTTCGCCCAGGTCACTGGCGATTGCGTCGCCGTTGTCGGGATGGGCCAGCGGCACCAGTCGGTAGGCGAGGTAGGCAAGATCCCACGACCGGGGACCGGGCGAGGCCGTGTCCCAGTCGATGACTCCGGTGAGCCGCCGGTCGGTGAAGACCATGTTGTACGGCGCGAAGTCGTTATGACAGACGACCTCAGCTGGCTGCCGCACCGGGAACTGCCACACCTCGCCGACGGTGTCGAAGCTGGTGCTGGCCTGGTGAAGTTGTGCGAGGTAAGCACCGGCATCGGTGAGGACGGCATCGCTCCAGATCCAGTCCGGCAGCGGGTACCGCGGCACGATGCCCGGCAGGTACGAGACGCTGTCGCGTCCGTGCTCATCGGTCCCGAGTGGCTGCGGAGCCCAGGTGACGCCGTGCTCACGCAGATGTCGTAGCAGGCGTTGAATCGTCGGGCTCCAAGCCCCGGCGGTCCGCCGGACAGTGGCACCGACACGTGTCGCACCCCCCATGTTGCCCCCGGGCAACGCTTCCTCCTGCTCGTCGGCCGCGTTCGCGCCGTGGTCATCCATGCCCACATCCTCAGCGCGTGAGGTCCGCGAAGCCAACGCGTTCTTGAGGCGGAGCTGAAGCTCGTGGCCGGGGCCAGGGGAGCCAAATACTGGATTGTTATTAACGATAATCCGTTAATAACCTGGGACGAAAGGAGCGAAACGTACAGGCACCATAATGACAGTTCTTGTGCGTAAGGAATCAGGATGTTGTGTTGACGGCTCTGGCCTGCCCTACTGGTGAGTGCGTCTGTTCGACTGTCGCGAGCTCTCGGCGCGCAGGCTTGCTTTAGCCACTGTCCGGAGCGAGGGCGTCAAGGCGTTCCTGCAGCGCGCGGGTCTGCTCGTGGTCGGGGCCGCGCTGGCTGCGGGACGCCTCGACTGCGGCGCCGAGCTCGGTGCGGGCCTCGGCGGTACGGCCGAGCCAGTGCAGGATCTGGGCATATTTCACGCGGGTTGCGAGGGTGGCCTCGTGATGCTCGCCGAAGTCGCGGCGGCGCTGGGCGACGGTCGCCCGATAATCGGCCTCGAGCGCCTCCAGCGTGACGCGGTCGGCGCCGGGGATCACGCCGTGTCCGGCGACGATCTCGTCGAGCCACGCGAGGTAACCGGAAGGGTCGTTCTCACCGAGTGACGGGAGCGCGGCAAGGTACTGCGGCGAGCGCAGCGCCGGCCCGGCCCGCATGGCCAACTCCTGCGCTGCGGCGAAGTTGGTGTCGACGTAGACGTTGATCAGCGCGTTGGCGCACTTGGCCCACTGGACGACCTGTTCGTCGCCGCTCCGGACGCCTGCGACGTCGTCGTGGGCCTCGACGGCCAGATCAACCCGTCCGGCGCGCAGGTGGCCGCACAACGCGCTGAACGCGACGAGCACCCGCGCCCGCCGCACGCCCTCGTCCCCGGTCGCGTCGGCGAGCGCGCCGAGCGCTCGGTGCGCCCGGGCCGCTCCCTCCGCGTCGCCGCGCCGGACGTACACCATGACGGCCTCGAACCCGATCGCCGTGAGGTTTCCCAGGACGGTGTCGGCGGCCCGGTGCGGGCGGTAGGACGTGAGCAGCGAGACGGCGAAGCCGAGGAGGTCGTCGTCCGGGCCACCGCCGGGCTCGGTGAGGGCGAACAGCCGCCGGGTCCACGCGGCGGCCACGAAGACCTGGTCCGCGCGGTCCGGTTGGTAGACGGCCGCAAGGTCGCGCACTGCATCGGCCTCGGCCCGGGCGGCCTCCTCGATCCGCCCCGCGTTGGCCAGCCTGTTCGCCAGGCTGTTCGCCGCCACCGCCCGCGCCAGCAACGGCCCGTCCCTCGCCACCCGCACCGCCTCCCGGGCCGCCGCCTCTGCCTCGGTGTCCGGACCGTCGGCGAGGCGCTCGTGGAGGCGCCCGCGGGCTATCAGCGCCCGCTGGAACGCAAGGCGCTCGTTGTCGTCGAGGGTCCGCCCGACCGCGACGGCGGCCTCGATGACGACGGCGGCCGCGTCGACCCGCTCGACCGGCTGCCCGCCAACATTGTCCAGCCAGGACAGCCCGAGGTCGACGAAGGCGTCGACGAGGACGGCGGCCGCCTTCGCGCCGATCCTGGTGAAGATGTTGACGGCGAACGTCGCGTACACCCTCATGCCGTTCAGGTCCCGCCGGCGCCCCCTGTCCCGGCACAGCTCAATCACGGCGGCGGGCAGCGCCTCGGCAACGGCGCCGCGCGCAGCGGCCACCAACGGATCGCTCTCGTCGGCGGCCTCGCGCCGGGCAGCCAGTGCGCGGGCCGCGGTGAGGATGGCCTGGGCGTGCTCGACGCCGTGGCCGTCCGGGGACTGCACCGCGTGCTCCCGGATTATGGTGACCGCGCGCATCGCCGGGTCCAGCGCCTCCTCCGGCCGGTCCGCGTCGATCAGGGCCTGGGCGCGGCCGAGAGAGACCAGGCCGAGGAGGTGGTAGGCCCCGCCGATGTCGCCCCGCTCGGCCGCGGCGGAGTCGATGGCGAGCCGGGCGTGGATCTCGGCGCGGTCGGACGCGGCGGCGGCTGACCCCGCGCGGCCGGCGTTGAGCAGCCGCACGCTGAGGGTGTGCCAGGTCGTCGCGACCACGCCAGGGGAGCGGATGCCCAGCTCGGCCAAGGCGTGGACGGCCGCCTGGGCGGTGCGGATCGCGGCCAGGTGCTCGCCCGACGCAGTGTGGCACGCGGAGCGTACGCGGAGCGCTTCCAGCAGGTGTAGTCCGGGGTGTAGCCGTGCGGCCTCCACCGCCGTGGCCGCTACCTCGCTCGCACGTGCGAGGTCACCGGTCTCCAGGAGCCGCTCAGCGTGCTGCACGGCGAGTCCCGCATGCTCCGGCGTGCCGGCGCCGACTCCACGATCGAGCAGGATCCCGGTGATGACGGCATCGGTCGAGCCAAGCACCGTCGTGTGCGGCGGGATGCTCGCCCGCGCCGCGACGAGAACCTCGGTCGGCAGGTCGGTCTCGCGCAGGACCCGGTCGAGGTGGACCCCCATCGGCTGGCCGGTCTCCACCGCGACCCTGATCGCCGGGCCGACGAGCCGGGCTGGGTCGCGCAGCAGCGCGTCGACGATCCACCTCCCCACGTTCTGCTCACGCTGCGCGAGCCGGGTCAGCACGGTCAGGGCGTGGACGGCCTGCTCCTCAGTGAACGGCACCGAACGCCCCGAGCAGAAACGGATCGTCGTCGAGCGTCGCGGCGACCAGGTGCTCGCCGAGCAGGTCCGGCTGGACGCCCGCGAGCCAGGCCGCCGCGGGGTAGAGACAGTGCAACACCTCGCCGACGACGGCCAGCGCGGCATCGGGTTGGCCGCCGAGCAGCGGAGCCTGCCGCAGCAGCTCGACTGTCTCGGCCGGGCCGGCCGCCCCGCCGGCCATCGTGACCAGCGCAGCCGCCTGCCGCACCGCACGGCCGGCGAGTTGCGGCAGACCGGCGTCGCGCATCGCGCGGTCGAGGAAGCCCTGCTCGCGGCGCAGCGCGAAGTCGAGCAGCCCGTCCTGGGTCTGGGCCGGGTCGCCGAGGACGGCGGCGAGCGCGTGCAGGTGGATGAACAGCACGCGGTCGTACAGCGGCGAGTCGAGCGGTTCCCCGAGCACCGTGCCCGGCATGTCGAGGGCGGCACCGAACGCGACGACCGCCTGACGGTGGATGTCGGCGCGGGAGCCCGGATCGCTTGCCAGCGGCGCCAGCTCGTGCCGGGTCGCGGCGGGCCCGTTGACGAAGTCGCCGACCGGGCCCGGGGCGTGCCGCAGCTCCAGCCACCAGTCGCCGGCCGACCGGGCCAGCAGCACGATCCGGACCCGGCTGCGGCAGCCGAGCGCAGCCTCGATGAGGGCGGCGGTCGCGCCCCGGCGGATTTCGGCGTAGTCGACCGCGACCAGCACGCCGGCCGCCCCGGCGGCGAGCAGGTCGAGCTGCCTGGCGGTGACACGTTCGACAGTTGGGTGCAAGAACCCGGCCCGCCAGGAGTTGTCGCGGGCGCGGGCACACGCTTCGAGCAGGAGGCGGGTCTTGCCCATGCCGCCCGGCCCTGTGTAGATCCGCAGCGACGTCATCGGTCCGTCCGAGAGCCCGCCGACGAGGTCCTCCAGGGCCCGTTCGCGGCCGAAGAAGGGCACGATGCGGTACTGCGCCCGCAGCAGCGCGCTCGGCGGGTACTGCTCGCGCCACCAGGGCCACGCAGCGTCGTGCAGGACCGCCGACGCCTCGAGAACCTCCTGGGTCTCGCGCAGCTCGTCGGTGGCGGCGGCCTGCGCGGAGAGCCGAGACAGCACCGCACCCTGGAACTCGCGGGTGAGATCCGGCAGCTCGGCCGCTTCGGCGGCGAGGGCACCGACGGCCGCGTCGAGGGCCATTCCGGTCAGCCGCCGATCGGTGTCGTCGAGCCTGGTCAACGCGGGCTCGGCGCGGCGGCGCATGACTGCGGCCGCCCGGTCCGGGTCGAGGTCGGCGCCGGTGAGGTCGGCGACGGTCAGTGGATGATCGGTCAGGATCTGCCGCACGTTCTCCAGCGCCCGGGCGGTGGCCGCGGCGTCGATCCCCTCACCACGAGCGAATGCGACCAGGCCGGCCTCGATCCGGTCGGAGACCCTCGCGAACCGCTTCCGGGCGTCCGGCGTCGCGCCACCGAACGCCAGGTCGAGGGCGACCCCGCCGGCTTCTTGCAGGGCGGCGACCGGCCCGCCGAACAGCCCGGCGAGGGAAATCCGGGCGACGCGTTGCGCGAACCCGCGCGACTCCGCCGGCATGACAGCAAACCGTAGTCGATTCAGCACGCTCACGAGTTCCCGCCGATCCGGTTACTCAGCGAACTCGGTGCCCGAGACGGACCGGAGACGGCGCCGCACGCACTCAGTCCGCCTGCCGCCCGTAAGCCGCCCGTGCTGCGGCAACCTCGGCGGCCTGGCGGACGCGCCACCTTCGCTGGGACTCGCTGTTGCACACACGACACACCTTGCGGTAGCGGCCACTCACGGGATCGATCTCACGCTCGTGCCCGCGGCGGCAGCGCGGCTGCTGGGTGCGGTTGCGGCAGTTGTCGGCGTGTGTCACCTGCTGCAGATGAGTGGGTTCGATGCAGTCCGGCACGCCACAAAGGTGGCGCACGTCCAAACTCGGTTCGTAGCCGCCCACGAAGACAACGTAGGCCGTGATGTGGGCCCAAGCCCTCCCGGCGACCTTCTGGTACACGCCCCGCTGGCTACCGTAGCCGCAGACGATCAGGCAGCCGTCGTCTCGACGAACCGAACGATCGATGAGGTACGCCCGCAGGGTCTCCTCAGTGAAATGTCGGGACAAGCCCTTCACCTGCGACAGCATCTCACCAGGTTAGGTCAGTGCTCCGACGCCTTCGACCTGCTGGTACCCCGATCCGGCGGGCGCCCTGCCCTGAGCAGCGCCGCGGCGACGGAGTGGGTGCCGTAGACGTCAACTGTTGACTGCGAACCGGTCGAGGGCTCGAAGGACGTGCTCACGCGTCTCGGCGGTGCCGAGATGCCCCGCGTTCTCGACAACGATCAACTCCGCGCCGGGCCAGGCGCGGTGCAGTTCCCACGCCGTCTGCAGCGGCCCACCCAGGTCGAGTCGACCATGGATAAGGACACCTGCGACGCCGGCCAGCCGACCGGCATCGTGCAGCAGTACGCCTTCCTCCAGCCACGCCCCGTGGGAGAAGTAGTGCGCGCAGATTCTCGCGAAGGCCAGCCGCGCCGCGGAAGGGCGGTCGCCGTACGGATTTGCTGCCCCGCCGGTCTCTCCGGACAGCACCGCGTCCTCCCAGGCGCACCAATCGGCCGTGGCCTTCTCCCGCACGGCGGGGTCCGGATGTTCCATGAGAACGGCGTAGGCCGCGACGACGTCACCGTCGCGTGGTGTGCCCGGGGCTCCAGCGAGGAACCGCTCCCACTGCTCGGGGAAGAACCGGCCGACGCCCCGGTAGAGCCAGTCGATCTCGGACCGCCGGGTCATCGTGACCGCGGCGATGACGATCTCGGACACCCGTCGGGGTTGCTGTTGCGCGTAGGCCAGGATGAGCGTGGAGCCCCAGGAACCGCCGTACAGCAACCACCTGTCGATGCCCAGGTGCTCGCGCAGCCGTTCCATGTCGGCGATCAGATGCCAGGTGGTGTTGTGCCGCATGTCAGTCGTCGGGTCGCTCGCGTGCGGTGTGCTGCGGCCACAGCCACGCTGGTCGAACAGGACGATCCGGTACCGGTCCGGATTGAAGTGCCGGCGCCAGCCGCTCCCACACCCTGACCCGGGTCCGCCGTGGACGACCAGCGCGGGCTTGCCGGCCGGGCTACCACAGACCTCCCAGTACACGAGGTTGCCGTCGCCGACATCGAGCATGCCCGCCTCGTACGGCTCGATCGGCGGGTAAAGCTCGTTCAAGGCCCGGACCTCCAAGAAGCAGGAATCGATGTCGCAGTGGCACCTCTCTACAACGATGGCGCATTCACTGAAGATCAGACGTCGCGAGGTGCTGGACCGCCGCGTCGATGCTGGCCGCAGCCGCTGGCAGCAGCGGCAACCGTACTCTCGGGGTCGGGATGCGGCCTTGCGTGTGTAGCACCCCCTTGATCACGGCGGGGTTGGGCTCGGCGAACAGGGCGGCGGACAGTCGCCTGAGCTGGTGTCCCAGCGGCCGCGCCTGATCCGCCTGCCCTGCCTGAAGGGCTGCGGCCAGCGCACGGAATTGTGCTGTGGCCACGTGTGCTGAGGCGAGGATGGCGCCGTGTGCGCCGAGTGCCAGCATCGGCGCCAGCAACTCGTCGGTCCCGGCGAGGACGGTGAACCCTTGGGGTGGGTCGATGAGAAGATCGACCGCGTCGCCGTCGATGGCGCCCGGCGCGTACTTGATACCGATCACCGCGTCGATCGCCGCCAGCCGCCGTACCGCACCTGTCGACAGGTCTTGTCCGGTGCGGTGCGGCACGTGGTAGACCACGAGCGGCACCGGGCTGGCCGCCGCGAGGGCGTCGAAGTGCGCCACTACGCCATCCTCGCCGGGGCGCAGGAACGGTGGCACCAGACACAACGCGGCGACCACCGATCGGCGTGCGGCCAGCGCGTGCAATTCCTCGGCGGTGTTGGCGCCGACCAGTAGCGGGGCACCTCGCCTCATACAGACCCCGGTCAGCACCCCCAGCACCTGGTTACGTTCGGCGGCGCTCAATGTGGTGGCTTCGGCGGTGGTACCCAGTGCCACCAGACCGGCGGCACCGGCGGTCAGCACGTCGTGCGCGAGTTCTTCCAGTACGCCCAAGGCCACCGCCCCGGCCTCGTCGAAGGGAGTGATCAAGGGAACGTACACGCCGTTCAACGTCATGGATTCAGCCTGGCTGACGGCACCAGTAAGATCCAGTTCCGATTCCTGCGCTGATGCGTAAGGTGAGCTGATGCTCGATGGACGCCGGTTGCGGCTGCTCAGTGACCTGGATCGGCTCGGCACGATCTCCGCCGTCGCCGCCGTCCATGCGTACTCACCATCGGCAGTCTCCCAGCAGCTGGCCGTGCTGGAACGCGAAGCGGGTGTCGCGCTGCTGCGGCGCAGCGGCCGCCGAGTGGAGTTCACCGCCGCCGGCCGGGTGCTCGTACGTCATGCCGCGACGGTGCTCATCGCGCTGGAGGAGGCCACCGCCGCGGTCGCCGCCGTACGCTCCGAGCCTGCCGGGCCGATCCGCATCGGCGCCCATCCCACCGCCGTGCGCACGGTGCTGCCGGCGGCGCTGGTCTCGCTCGGCCGCGACCATCCGGGGTTGGAACTGTCAGTCAGCGAACTCGACCCGGTCACGGTGCCCGGCGCGCTGCGCGACCGCCGGCTGGACGTGGGCCTGCTACATGACTACGACGTCGTGCCGGCCGTCACGGACCCGTCGCTGGAGTCGGTCCCGCTGCTGCACGAGGCCGTCTACCTCGCCGTAGCGGCGGACGCACCGGTCACCACGCTCGCCGATGCCCACGACACCGCGTGGATCCTGGCCAGCTCGGGCACGCTGTGCCATGACGTGGCTCTGCGGGTGTGCCAGGGCGCCGGGTTCACCCCGCGTGCACGGCACCACATTGATGACTTCGCCGCAGTGCTTGCCCTGGTCAGGGCCGGACAGGGGGTCGCGCTGGTGCCCGAACTAGCGGTGATCGCGCCGGAGACGGGAGTACGGCTGATCGCCGCGCCGACTCGACGACGCACCCGGATCGGGTACCGCCGCGGCGCCGCCGAGTTGCCGGCAGTGGCAGCCGTCGTCACCGCGCTACACGCCTCCGCACGAATGTTCGCCGCAGGCGGGCCTTGGTTGTCATGTTCTCCGTAGAGGAACGCGACCTGATCCGGCAGCGGCTGCTGCACCTGGCGGAACACGACAGCGCCATCGTCGCCGCCGCCATCACTGGCTCGCACGCCACTGACGATGAGGACCGCTGGTCAGACATCGATCTGGCCTTCGCAGTCAGCGACCCGCTCGACGCCGTCATGCGTCGGTGGACGCGACAGATGTATCAGGACTTCGCCGCGGTGCACCACTGGGACCTGACGGCCGGGTCCGCGATCTACCGGGTATTCCTGCTTCCTCGCTGCCTGGAAGTCGACCTCGCGTTCAGCCCGGAAGCCGAGTTCGGGCCGCGCGGCCCGAGTTGGCGACTCATGTTCGGGCAATCCACACCACCCCCAGCGGCCAGGACGAGCGGCCAGGACGAGATGGCCGGCCTGGCATGGCACCACGCTCTGCACGCGCGGATCAGCATCGAGCGAGGCAGATACTGGCAAGCGGAGCACTGGATCAGCGCCATGCGCACCCAGACGATCGCGCTCGCCTGCCACCGTCTGGGCCTCCCCACCAGCTACGCCAAGGGCGCCCACCTCCTACCCGCCGACATCAGTGGGCCGCTCGAAACGACACTGGTCCGCTCCACCGACGAGACCGAGTTACGTCGCGCGCTCCGGGCCGCCGCAACGGCCCTGGCCGAGGAACTCACTCGTACGGACCCGAACCTGGCCGGTCGACTACGCCCGATTCTCACCGAACTCGCCACCATCACATGACGCCCTGAAGCAGCAACCCGCGCGTCGGCGTCACCGACCTGCACGTGTGTCGGTGACGCCGACGCGCGTCTCAGGTGCGGACGCGGTAGTGGAGGTGGACGACGCCGCTGCTGAGTCGGCGACTGTCCAGTAGCTCCAGGCCGAGGCGGGTGCCGCTGGGCAACCCGGGCTTGCCTCCGCCGGTGAGGATGGGGTGGATCAGCAGGTGACACTCGTCGACCAGTCCGGCCCGGAATGCCTGCGCCGCGAGGTGTGCGCCCCCGACGGTGAGGTCCTTGGTGGCCGAGGTTTTCATGGCGCGTACCGAGGCGGGGTCGAAGCTCGTTTCGATCCGAGTATTGGCGGTCGAGGTCGCGTCCAGCGTGGTGGAGTAGACGACCTTGTCCGCTGTCTGCCAGACGTCGGCGAAGTCGGCCGTGAGCTTCGACTGTGCGGCCAGGGCGGGTTCGGTCTCCCAGAGGGCCATCGACTCGTACAGGCGTCGGCCGTAGAGGTAGGTGCCCATGGGCCGGACGAGATCAGTGATCAACGCGAGGTACTCGTCGTCGGGTGGGGTCCAGTCGAAGCTGCCGTGTTCGTCCTCGATGTAACCGTCGAGGGACACGTTCGTCACGTAGATCAGCTTGGCCATGGCGCTACACCTCGACGTCGATTGCGACGGGGTGGGCATTCCGCAATGTGGTGTCCAGTTTGGAGAAGGCCTCGTTCCAACCCTGGTCGGCGGGGCCAACCACCCGTCCCGGGAGCCACTGACGGATCTCGAGGCGCGTCCGTCCATCGGCCTCGTCGTGGAACTCGACACGCATCCTTGTCTCGTGCGGCTCAATGCCCTCCGGCAGCTGACCGGTGACGTGCGCGACGCCGTCGAGCAGTTCACCGTCGGCGACGTCGCTGAGGTCGATGTGAACGTCGACGCGAAGGCCGGGTTGGGTCGGGAAGACCTCGGTCCACCGCTGGTAGCCGCCGGGCCGGACGTCGAAGTCCATCTCCTCGCGGGGTATTGAGTTGCCGATCGGTCCCCACCACGCCGCCAGGTGGTCCGGGTCGGTGAAAGCTCGGTAAACCAGCTCCCGTGGCGCGTCCACCACGCGTGAGATGACGATCTGCGGCTTGTCGCTGTCCATCAATTCTCCTTGTCGTGAGCCTGACTCAGGGGTTGGGGGACCGCCGGGTCGTGGACCGGCCGGTCCGTTGCGCGACTGACGGCCTGCACGGCCGCGAGGTGGGCGTCGAGGCGGGTGAGGGACGTGTCCCAGAGCCGGCGGTAGCGCTCGATCCACTCGGCCGCTTCGCGCAGCGGGGCGGCTTCGATGCGACTCATCCGCAACTTGCCCGACCGGGTGCGCGAGATGAGCCCAGCGCGCTCAAGCGCCTTCAGGTGCCGCGACACCGCCGGCATCGAGATCGGGAGGGGAGCGGTGAGCTCGGTGACCGTGGCGTCGCGGTCGGCCAACTCGGCGAGAATCGCCCGTCGAGTCGGGTCGGCGAGCGCCGAGAACACCGCGCTGAGTTGATCGCTGCCAGACACCAGAGCCTCCCACCTCACTTAACCAACAGGTTAAATGTAGTGCCGGATGAACGAGTGTCAACACGCCGAGACAGCGTGCTGACCGCCGTGGGACGCGAGGATCAGCTCGGCGACGGCGTCTGGACGGTCGAGCGGAACGAGATGGCCGCTGCGCGCGACGAGCGTTCCCGTCAACTCGTCGGTGACCGGGGCCAACTGGTGGTGCAGGAGGTCGCCGACCGTGTTGCCGCCGACGGCGAGGGTGGGCACGGTCAGCCGTCCCGCCGCGAGGATCGCTGCCGCGTTCTGCTCCGCCGCCCGGTAGTAGCCGAAACCGCGGCGCAGCGCCTCGCGGCCGGTGTACGCGTGGACGAACGCGTCCCGGATCTCCGGCGGCACGCCCCGGCGCTCGTAGGTCCCCGCCGTGAGGAACCAGTCCAGGTATTCGCCCTCGTGACCCTCCAGCACCGTCTCGGCCAGCCCGGGGGCGGAGTGGAAGCCGAACCACCACGGCGGCGTGGCGAATCCGCCCGGCAGGCCGGGCAGCACAGCCTCCATGAGGACCAGTCGGCGGACGCGGGTCGGGTGCCGTACGCCGAGCAGGAAGGCGGCGGGCACGCCGGCGTCGAGGGCCACCACATCCGCCCGGTCCAAACCGAGTGCGTCGAGCAGCCCGAGCATGTCGTCGGCACCGGTCGCGGCGTCGAAGCCAGCTGCCGCGTGGGCGCTGTCGCCGAGCCCGCGTAGGTCGGGCGCGATGACCCGCCGCCGGCTGGCGATCAGCGGCAGGACGGAGCCCCACACCTGCCAGGTGTGCGGCCAACCGTGCATCAGCAGCACCGGCGGGCCGGCACCGTCCAGCGCCACATTCAGCTCGGTGCCATTCGTTGGGATCCGTCGTATTTCCATCTCATCCTCACCGGTTACCATCGGTTACCTACTCAATCATGGAGAGCGGCGAATGATCGGACAAGACGGCACTTCACCGACACCTGGTGAGCTGGAGGTAACCGGGGATCTCTTCAGCCCGGCCTGCCCGACCCGGGAGCTGCTCGACCGAATCGGCGACAAGTGGACGTCGATGCTGATCAAGGTGCTCGCTGAGGTCCATCCGGGCGAACTCGGGTTCGCCGAGCTGCGCCGCCGGACGCCCGGGGTGTCGCACAAGATGCTCTCGCAGACCTTGCAGAGCCTGCGCCGTGACGGCCTGGTCACCCGCCGCGTCGAGCCGACAGTGCCCCCACGCGTCTACTACGCCCTGACCGATCTGGGTGTCTCGTTGGACGCACCGCTGGCAGCGGTACGCGCCTGGGCTGAGCACCACATGGCTGCGGTTGGTAGGGCCCGCCGCCGTCACGACGATCAGGTGGCCGCCGACCTGGCTAGCTGAGGTGCGCCCATGCCGGTAGCCAGACCTCGGTGCCGGGTGCCCGCACCCGTCGGGAGCCGAGGTGGTCGCGGAGCGCGGCCAGCGCGGGGTGCGGGTTGTCGTCGCGCCAGATGAGGGACATGGGATAGATCGGGGCCGGGTCGCGCACCGGCACGCGACGGAGGTCGTAGCTGTCCGGCCAGAGGTACCGGGTGCGCTCGCCGGCGAGGGTCGCCAGCTCCGTGGAGTCGGCGATCTCGGCCAGCAGCGCCTCGTTGCCGAAGACCGGTCCGACCAGGTCGATGGTGAGGCCGAACGCGGCGGCGAGTTCGTCGTAGTAGTCGGCCCATTCGGTGCCGGGGGCCATGCCGGGCATCCAGATGCGGTGGTCGGCGAGTTGTGCGGGCGTGACGGTGCGGGCGTTGGCGAGCGCGTGGCGGGGGCCGACCAGCAACTCGTGGTGCTCGTCGATCACGCGCGTGGTCCTGATGGCGGACGGCAGGTGGCGTGCGGCGACGGTGACGGCGTGGAAGGTGGCGTCGACAGTTCCCGCCTCGACGGCGGCCATCGCGGCGTGGACGTCGGCGTCGAGGGTGACGACGTCCAGCTCGATGCGGGGATGCGCGCGGTGGAAGTCCTGCAGCAGCACCGCCGGTGCGATCCGTCGGCTGTGCACGTCGACGCGCAGTGCCCGGCGGCCGGGGCGTACGGAGGCGTCGGCGCGTGCCTCGGCCCGCAGCAGCTCGCGGGCGTGCGGCAGGAACGTCTGACCGTCGACGGTGAGGTGGGTGCCGCGCGCGGTGCGGGTGAACAGCCGTACCCCGAGGTCCTTCTCGAGTGCGGCGATGCGCTTGGAGACGGCCTGCTGGGTGATCGACAGTGCCGTGGCGGCGTCCTGGAACTGGCCGGCGTCGACGGCGGCGACGAAGGTGCGGACGGCGTCGAGATTCACCCGCCGAACCCTACTGACACAACGTCTGGTTGTGGCTCGCCGCCCATGCGGTTGTTTGATCCATGGTCGCCGGCCTTGCTGTGATCACACCGGTCAACGACGAGTTGTCGCGAGCGGGAGGTGTGGGCTTGTCAACGAGACGTTCCCTGGGCCGGCCGTTCGGCTGGTTGTGGGCGTCGTACGCGGTCAGCGCCTACGGCTCGGGGCTGGGATTCGGGGCGTTGCCGTTGATCGCCGTGCTGGTGTTGCGGGCCAGCCCCGCCCAGGTGTCCGTGTTGGCCGCGCTGGGGCCGGCGGTGGGCGCGCTGATCGCGTGGCCGCTCGGGCCGTGGGTGGAGTTCCACCGCAAGCGGCGGGTGATGATCGCGATGGACCTGGCCCGGTTCGTGGTCCTGCTGACGATCCCCGTCGCGTACGCGCTGGACCGGCTCAGCTTCGGGCAGCTGCTGGTCGTCTCGGCCGTGCTCGCCACCACCAAGATCGCCTTCAACGCGGCCAGCGGCGCCTTCCTCAAGGCCCTCGTGCGGCCGGACGACCTGCTGGTGGCCAACGCGCGTTTCGAGTCGACGACCTGGAGTTCGATCGCGCTCGGGCCGCCGCTGGGCGGCGCGGCGGTGGGACTGTTCGGGCCGGTCGTCACCGTCGTGGCCGACGCGCTCAGCTACCTGCTCTCCGCGGTGGGCCTCACCGCCATCCGCGGCCACGAAGACCACCCCCGGCGCACCGGCGCAGGCCGGGTCCGGGCCGGTGAGCTGTTCGACGGCTGGCGGCACCTGCTGACCCACCCCGGTCTGCGGGCGCTCTACCTCAACCAGTTGCTCGTCGCCGGGCTGATCATGGCCACCGAGCCGCTGCTGGCAGTGCTCCTGCTCGGCGAGCTGGACTTTCCGCCCTGGCAGTACGGCCTCGCCTTCGCCGTACCCTGCGTCGGCGGCCTCATCGGGTCACGCCTGGCCCGTCGGGTGGTGGCTCGGCACGGCCAACACCGGATCATCCGCACCGTGGGCACGCTGCGCGCGATCTGGCTGATCGGCCTCGCGTTCGTCCAACCCGGCGTGGTCGGTCTCGCCACGGTGATTGCCGTCGAGTTGGCGATCATCATCAGCATGAGCCTGTACAACCCGGTGCTCGCCACCTACCGCCTTCAACAGACTCCGAAGGATCGCATCGTCCGTACCCTCTCTGCCTGGTCGATCGGCAGCAGCGCGGCCATCGCCAGCCTCAGCGCGCTCGGTGGGCTGCTCGCGCAGGCCACCAGCCCACGTACGGCGATCACGGTCGCGGGGCTGGTGATCCTCGCGAGCCCGCTGCTGCTGCCCCGGCGCCCGGACGCCGATCGACGGACACCGGCGCACCGGGTCTACGGGCGCTGCCACTGTCGCAACACGGCGTCGGCCCGGCTGATGGCGCGACTCGGCATGCGGCAGGAGGCACGCCATGTCGAGAGTTACCTGTTTCGGGGGGAGTGGGCCGACCAGCTCGTCTTCGCGATCCTGGCGCACGAGTGGCGGGCCGGGACCAGCACGTCGCAGGGTGGGACGCGCCAGTAACTGGATACGGCCGAGAGCACGGTATCGCCGTACCCGCGCGTCGCGGCGGCGGTCGATCGCCGCCGCGAGACGCGGGGTGTGCCCACTCAGGCCCGGCGCGCGAGCCACTCCCGGTAGGAGGTGGGCGCGATGACGGCGTCGTCGCCTGCGATGAGGACGTCGCCGGACATGGCGGCGAACATGCCCGCGCCGTTGTCGGTGGTGACGGTGCGCTGGTCACCGCCGGCGGCGAGCGTGATCCGCCCGAGCTCGTCGAGGGCGAAGACATCGGGCCCGGCGACGTTGCGGATGCCCTGCAGCGGCGCGCCCATGCTGACCTCGGCGACGGCCTGCGCCACGTCGGCGGCGGCCATCGGCTGCACCGGCGTGCTGGGCAGGCGGACGGTGGTGTCGTCGGCCGTCCAGGACAGGATCGACTCGATGAACTCGAAGAACTGGGTGGCGCGGACGATCGAGTACGGAATCGGACCGGCCGTGAGGATCTCCTCCTGGAGGCTCTTGGCGCGGTAGTAGTCCAGGTCGGGCACCTGGTCGACGCCGACGATGGAGAGGATCACCGCGTGGCCGACGCCCGCGCGAGCGGCTGCGGCCAGCAGGTTGTCCATGGTCGTCTGGAAGAACGCGGGCGAGGCCTCGTCGAAGGTCGGCGAGTTCGTCAGGTTGACGACGACCTCGGCGCCAGCGAGCCCGTCGGACAGGCCCTGCCCGGTGAGCAGGTCCACTCCGGTGGACGGCGAGAGCGGCACCGCCTCGTGCCCCGCGGCCTGCAGGATCTTGACGACCTGCGACCCGATGAGGCCGGTCCCGCCCAGTACGGCGATCTTCATGTCATGCACCTTCCCGTGACTGCGTGGTCCGACTGCTGAGGTTCAGCAGTTACTCGGACCTTCCTTGTCCGAGTAACTATACTCGGACACAACGAGTCCGAGTATCGGGGTGACTAGGGTGACGTCATGAAGATGTCCGGCGGGGTCGAGTGGGCGCTGCACTGCTGCGTGGTGCTCACCGTCAGCCACACGCCCGTTCCGGCGGCCAAGCTGGCGGACCTGCACGACGTCTCCAGCAGTTACCTCGCCAAGCAGCTCCAGGCGCTCGCTCGCGCCGGCCTGGTCCACTCCGTGCAGGGCAAGTCGGGCGGCTACGTGCTGACCCGCGCACCGGAGAGCATCACCCTGCTCGACGTGGTCCGGGCCGTCGACGGGCCCGGCCCGGCCTTCGTCTGCACCGAGATCCGCCAGCGCGGCCCGTTCGCGACACCGGCCGACGCCTGCACCACGCCGTGTCCGGTGTCCCGCGCCATGTGGGCGGCCGAGGCCGCGTGGCACCAGGCGCTCGCCGCGGTCACGATCGCCGATCTCGCCCGCGACGTCGATGCCACCTCCGGCCCCGAGGCCCTGGTCGGCATCCAGGCCTGGCTGACCGGCGGAGCCTGACCCCGACCCGGCGCAGCCGGGTGAGCACTGTCAGCCGGTGTGGCGTACCTCGGTGTCCCAGATCTGCGCCCACGGACGCCGCAGCCCCCGGCACACGTGGATCGGGCCGCCGTTCTCGTCGTTGTCGACCTCGACGCGCTGGTCCACCCGCCCGGCGAGGGTGCACTGCTCGAACCAGGTGGTGAGCTGGTCGGGGCGCTCCCAGCCGACAGCGACGACCACGTCCGCGTCGGCGGGCGGCCGACCGAAGTCGACCATGCTGTTGTGCCCCGAGTACGCCCGGGGCAGACCACGGGCCGGCCCGTAGCGGGCCACCGCGCCGGCCTCTCCGTAGTTGCCGGTGAGGACGACCGCCCGCGAACGCTCCTGCGGCGGCAAGCCACGATGGACGACCGCGAGAGAGTCGGCGAACTCGGGCCAACCGATCGTCTCGCCGGCGTCGTAGTTGACGTCGACCACGAAACCGGGCAACCGGTCGGCGGGCAGCACCGGCAGCAGCAGCACGACGTTGGGCAGCAGGAACGGCACCACGCCCAGCGCGAGCAACCCCCGACGCCACCAGAACGACCCGCGCGACGCCCACGCCACGGTGACCAGCGCGCCGGCGCCGGTGAGGACCAGCAACAACGGCGCGTCGTAGTAACCCTTGCCGCCGGCGATCAGCACGACGCCGACCACCACCAGCCACGCCCAGCCCACCGCCCGGTAGGCCCGCCACGCCGGTCGGCGAAGCAGCGCGACGAGGCCGGCGATCCAGATCGGTACGGCGTACGGGCTGATGATGACGAAGTGGAGGGTGAAGGCCTCAAGGCGGCCACTGTAGGAGCTGTCACCGTCGGAGATGGACCCGGCGACGCCGAGCTGCGGAAACCCGTTTGTCGCCTGCCAGATCAGATTCGGCGCGGCCAGCAGCACGGTGATCCCGGCGGCGGCGAGCACCCACCGGTCGCGCAGCAGTCGACGCGGCCCGGCGATGAGCACTCCGGCGACCAGGCCGACGGCCAGCAGTGCAGGCAGCAGCTTGCTGAGCATGCCCACACCGAGCGCCAGCCCGATGCCCAGCGCCCACCGGCTGTCACCGGTGCGCAGCAACCGCACCGCACACCACGCCGCGGCCAACCAGACCAGCAGGTCGACGGTGGTGGTGCTGAGCAGGTGACCACTGGCGAGCACGATGCCGGAGAGCGCGGCGAGCACCGCCGCGAAGAGCTGCCCGACCCGGCCACCGCCCAGCTCCCGGGCGATGGCGGCGACCAGCAGCACCGCGGCGCCGGCCAGCACCGCCGACGGGGTCCGCAGCACCACCAGGTTGCCCGGGGCGATCGTGTCGAGCAGCCGGGCCAGCACCGGGACCAGGGGCCCCTGATCGACGTAGCCCCAGTCGAGGTGCCGACCGGCGAGCAGGAAGTACAGCTCGTCGCGGTGATAGCCGTAACGGCCCGCGAGAAGCAGCAGCGTCACGGTGGTCGCGGCGGCCACCAGCCACGGGCCACGGGTACGAGCGCCGGGCTCCGGCGCCCGCCCCGACGGCGGCGACTGGGTCGGCCGCTGAGGTCGGTCGATCTCGATCGCGGGCTCGCTCACCCGCTCATGATGACCTGCGGCGTCGCCGCGTGGGTGCCCCAACCGGCGTTCGGCACTGTCCCGAATGCGGGTGGCCGAGGCGGGTGCGAAGATCAGCTTTGTCACTCGGACCGAAAGGACGATATGCGCTATCGCACTCTGGGCAAGACCGGCACCGTGGTGTCCACCCTGTGTCTGGGCACGATGACCTTCGGCGCGGAGACCGACGAGGCCGGCAGCTTCGCCCAACTGGACCGGTTCGTCGAGGCCGGCGGCACCTTCATCGACACCGCTGACGTCTACTCCACCGGCGTCTCCGAGGACATCATCGGGCGCTGGCTGCGCAGCCGACCCGACCTGCGTGACCGCCTGGTGATCGCCACCAAGGGCCGGTTCCCGATGGGCCCGGGGACCAACGACGCCGGCCTGTCCCGGGTGCACCTCACCCGCGCCCTGGACGCCAGCCTGCGCCGACTCGGCGTCGAGGCCGTCGACCTTTACCAGGCGCACGCCTGGGATCCGCTGACCCCGCTGCCGGAGACGCTGCGGTTCTTCGACGACGCGGTCAGCGCCGGCAAGATCCGCTACGCGGGGGTCAGCAACTTCACCGGCTGGCAGTTGCAGAAGGCCGCCCTGCTCACCCAGCACCTCAACCTCACCCCGATCGTGACCCTGCAACCGCAGTACAACCTGCTGGCCCGGGAGATCGAGTTCGAGTTGGTGCCGGTCTGCGAGAACGAGGGCATCGGCATCCTGCCGTGGTCACCGCTGGGCGGCGGGTGGCTGACCGGCAAGTACCAGCGCGACAGCACGCCCACCGGCGCGACCCGGCTCGGCGAGAACCCGCAGCGCGGCGTCGAGGCGTACGCGGGTCGCAACGCCGAGGAGCGCACCTGGCGGGTGCTCGACGCGGTCCGCCAGATCGCCGAGGACCGTGGCGTGTCCATGTCGGCGGTCTCGCTGGCCTGGCTGGCGGCCCGACCGGCGGTCACCTCGGTGATCCTCGGCGCGCGGACCACCGAGCAGCTCGACGACAACCTGACCGCCGCCGACCTGGTCCTCGACGCCGAGCAGATGCGGCTGCTGGACGAGGCGAGCGCCCCGCTGGTGGGCGACTACCCGTACGGCGCTGCCGGGGTGCGTCAGCGCGGCCGTGACCTGCCGGCGGGATCATGACCTCGTTCCCTGAGCCCACCGACCCGGCCGGCAGCCGCACCGAGGTCTTCCTGCGCTACCTGGACTACTTCCGCGAGTCCGCGGTGGCCAAGGTGTCGGCGCTGGCCGAGCCGGAACTGCGGCGCAGTCGGCTGCCGTCCGGGTGGACCCCACTGGAGCTGCTCACCCACCTGCGCCACGTCGAGCTGCGTTGGATCGAGTGGGGTTTCCAGGGCCGGGACGTCGCCGAGCCGTGGGGCGACCGTCGCGACGACCGCTGGTACGTCGCTCCTGACGAGACCCGGGCGGATCTGGTGGCGGCGCTGCGGGCGCAGGGCGCGCACACCACGGCCGTGGTGACGGCGCACGACCTGGCCGAGATCGGCGCGCCGGGCCCGCGCTGGAGAGGCGCGGACCCGGCGTCGCTGGAGCGGGTGCTGTTCCACCTGGTGCAGGAGTACGCCCGTCACCTGGGTCACCTCGACGTCGTCGCCGAACTCGCGGGCGGCCCGACCGGTGAGTGAGGCCGTCGGCCCGATAATGGGCTGATGCCGCTGCTCGTCGCACCAGCCCTGCCCGCCGGGAGCCTCGCCGCCCAGGAGCAACCCCACCTTCCGGTACGACCCGGGCTGGCCCTGCGGCCGTGGCGCGACGACGACGCTCCGGCCGTCCGGGCCGCCTTCGACTGTCCGCGGATCCAGCGGTGGCACGTCCGCCGCGTGGACGGCGACGACGAGGCGCGGGCGTGGACGGCGCAGTGGGTCGGTCGTTGGCGTGACGAGACGTCGGCCAGTTGGGCGATCGTCGACGCCGACGACCGGCCGTTGGGTCAGGTGGGGTTGCGGGGCGTGCTGCTGGTCGAGGCGTCGGCGCAGCTGTCGTACTGGTTGGTGCCCGCCGCGCGCGGCCAGGGTCTCGCCACCGAGGCGCTGCTCGCCCTGACCCGGTGGAGTTTCACGCGGGCCGGTCTGCACCGGCTGGCCCTGGAGCACTCGACGGCCAATGCGGCGTCGTGCCGGGTGGCCACGCGGGCCGGCTTCGCCGAGGAGGGCGTGGCCCGCGGGTCGGTCCGCCACTCCGACGGCTGGCACGACATGCACCTGCACGCACGGCTGCGCACCGACGGCCCGATCTGATCAGATTGTCGGCGCGGGTGGCGTCGTCGTCGGCGTCGCACCATCCTCGTCGGCCCGTCGGATCGCCCGTGGCAGTCGCAGCGCGACGACTCCGGTAGCCACCAGTCCGCCGATGCCCGCGACCATCAGGGTCACCGGGGCGGACGTGGCGTCCAACAGGACACCACCGGCGAGGTAGGACGTAGCGGCGGCGACCCCGATCGCACCGTACAGATTGCCGAAGACCCTGCCGAGCATTCCCGCTGGCACCGTACGTTGCAGCAGCGTGCTGGAGGCGACGTCCATGGCCGCCAACCCGAACCCACGGACGGCTTGCAGCCCGATCGCGGCGGCGACGGCCCAGGCGAGCCCGGTCAGCAGGTTGCCGACACTGCTGACGGCGAAGCCCGCGATCAGCAGCAGCGGCATCGATGCCCGCGAGCCCCATCTGGACAACATGGCGTATCCGGCCACCAGTCCGACACCGACAGCGCCCAGCAGCAGCCCGACAGCGGATTCACCGACGTGGAAGGTCTTCTGGGCCAACAGCACCAGGGCCACGTCGTCGACCCCGTTGAAGGCGACCACAGCGGTGAAGCCAAGGAAGATCACCCGCACCGTCGGAACACTCAACAGATAACCGATGCCCGCTCTGGCCTGTCGCAGCAGGGACGGCTGGTGCCCATCGCCGGTGGCCGGCGGAAGTGAGGGGAGCGTCGCGAGCAGCACGGCCGAGACCAGGAACGACACGGCGTCGACGAGCAGCACGCCACGCAGTCCGACCAGCGGGAACAGGGCTGCGGCGAGCAGGGGGCCGACCGCCTCCGCCGCGTTGGAGCCGAACCCGAGGGTGGAGTTGGCGGTTTCCAGGCCACTGTCACCGACCAGTGCGGGCACCGCCGCCCGAGACGCCGGTTGGAAGAGCTGCGAGGCGGTGGCGCGAATCGCGACGAGTGCCAGCAGCACCGGCAGCGAGGGCATCGTCAGCACGATGACCAGCAGGACCACAGCTTGGATGAGTTCGCAGACGACCATCAACCGTCGCAGATTGAGCCGATCGGCGAGGGCACCGGTGAAGGGACCCAACAGGGACGGAGCGAAGTCTCCGACAAGGAGCAGAAGCGCGACTGCCAGCCCCTTACCCGTCGTCTCGGCGACGTGGAAGATCAGTGCGACAAGGCTGAGTGAATCGCCCGCGTACGAGACGAGCCGTGCCGAGAAGAGCGTTCGGAACGGCCTGTTGCGGCGAAGCAGCTGGGTGGGACGCAACGGCGCAGCGCCTGCCGTGGCGAACGCTGCGCCGGACATCTCGACCTTCCCCTGTCGTCAAGGGTTGCGGTGAGGCGTCGTGCCGCCGATACACACGCCGGGTGACACCGTTCACCGACCAGCCCGTAGGTGAAGGTAGCCATCACAGCGTCGGTGAGCGCGGTATTTACCGTTGCCGGGGAGCTGATTCAGGAAGCGACCGGGACGTTGGTGCTGGTCCCGTTGTCGTTGGTGACCCGTACCTCGGTCGCGGTCGCGGGCAGGAGCGCCGCGTTGCGGCCGGCGTCCTGCCACTGGCCGTCGCCGACCCGGTAGCTCAGCGCTGACCCCTCGGCGGCGACGAGAACGCCCTGGTCGTCGGGCAGTCGTAGCCGCACGGGTAGGGGTGCCGACCAGTCCGCGGTCGTGCTGGCCACCGCCTCGAACGGAAGGTACTTGCGGGCGAGCAGTGCGATGACGCGGGACGGGTCGTCGTCGTACTGGACGGTTTCCACGAGGAGCCGTTGGCCATCGGGGGTTGCCCCGTAGACCCACAGGAGGGGAGAGCCGTTGTGCGTGTGCGCTCCGACCGGGTCGATGTATTCGGCGAGGGCTTCCGTCGGCGCGTTCACCTCTTTGGCAGCCGGGTCGGTGCCCCAGACCTGCTCCGCGCCGGGCAACGTGTGACGAAGAAGCGGTGGTGCGGACCGATCCTTGTTGTCGGGGAAGTAGATCTCGCTCGTGCCGTCGATGTGAATCACGTTCTGCCGTCCAACGGGAGTCCTGGAGAGCGCGACGGTGAGCTTCGTGCGCTGCGGCGACACCGACAACACCGCCGCACCGTCCTGGAATGCCACCGGCTCGAAGGTTCGCTCGACCTTGCCATCTGGCTTGTACCGCAGTTGCGGGGAGAACTGCACCGGTTGCCCGAAGTCCAGCACAAGGAGCACGTCGCGCTGCGGTCCGAGCAGTACTGCCTGCTCGAGGCCGTCTGTTTCGCTGTCGGTGGCCTGCGTCAGGGTGCGGACGCGCGGGCCGCCGGCTGTGGGTTCGACGAACCCCACCGTCGTGCCGTGTGCGGTGGCGTGGGCGACGTAGGCGGCCGGGCCAGCAGGCGTTCCTCCTGCCCACACCACGTGCGGCTCGCCGCGCGTCCGATCTCCGACCTCCTTGATCCGGCGCTGCCACACCTGGCGGACCTGCCGCAGGTATCCCTCGTCGGCGGCCAGATCACCGCGAGTGGGCTGGTCGAGCAGCGGTGACGCGACAGGAGCATCTCCGGCGTTGCCGGGCAGGTCGAGGACGCCAGCCACGGGCACGGCCACCACGACCGCGCAGACCGCCGCCAACACGGCTCGCCGGCGCACCACCCGCCGCCGCCCACCCCGACGCACCTCAGCGAGCAGGCCCGGTGGGCTGACCAGGTCATCCGTCGCGCGGTGCAGGATGCCGCGCACGTCACTGTCGTTCATGGTCATCGCGAACTCCCGGGTCCAGTGATGGGCATGACGAGGTTCGATCCGGCCAGCGCCTCTCGCAGCCGAGCCAACCCACGGGAGGCGTGACTCTTCACCGCGCCCTCGGAGCAGCCCATCGCCGCCGCGACGTCGACGACCGGCAGGTCTTCCAGGTAACGGAGCACGACAGCGGCCCGCTGCCGAGCCGGCAACGACCGCAGCGCCCCGACGACCAGCTCGCGAACCGCCACCACGTCGGCGTGGTCCCGGGCAACCCCGTCGTGGTCGCCCAGCGACTGTTCCGGACGCCGGGAACGCCACCGCCACCGGTTGATCGACCGATTGACCAGCGCACGTCGCGCGTACGCCTCCGGGCTGC
This sequence comes from Micromonospora sp. NBC_00821, assembly GCF_036347035.1. NCBI lineage: Bacteria > Bacillati > Actinomycetota > Actinomycetes > Micromonosporales > Micromonosporaceae > Micromonospora > Micromonospora sp. NBC_00821. The sequence goes on along the minus strand of NZ_CP108880.1, from coordinate 3,819,589 downwards.
TCTGCACCCGACGCCAACGCACGTACATCTGCTCCAGCACCTCCTGAAGCAGGTCCTCCGCCGCGTGCCGGTCTCCGGTCAGCAGGAAGGCAACCCGCAACAGCACCCCCGACCGTGAGCGAACGAAGTCGTCGAACTCCGCCCCGCGCGAATCCCTCATCTGACCTCCCGGCCTCGTCAACCAGCAAGACACCAGGTGGGCTCGCGAGGTTTACCGGTCCGGCAACTTCGCCCGGTCGGACCCGGTGGAGGGCCGGTGATCCGGGTGGCGCGGGTGGTGGACGGCCAGCGGTCAGTACGGGCAGCTGCGCCCGTCGCGCACCATCTGCGCGTACTCGGGGCCGGTGATGCGCAGCCGATCGGTCTCGGTGCCGTCCTTGGCCCGACAACCGTTGAACGGACTGAGGTAGACCCAGGTGTAGGCCGAGTCGTCAGCGCGCCCGGTCACCTCGAACGGCTTGTCGCCGGGCGCCGAGATCACCATCGTCTGGCGTCGTCCGTCGGCCAGGTAGTCCAGCTCCAGTCGCCATCGGCAGTGCTGCTTGGCGCTGAGCGCTCGTACCTGGATGACGTTCTTCTCACCCTTGGGCAAGGTGATTTTGTGGCTGGCGAAGAACGGGGCACCGGCGTCCTCGCCATCCGGGTCGTCGACGAGCATGCGGGGATTCGGCCGATCCACGTGTGTCACGAGGACGATCTTCTTGGAGTCGCCCTGGGATTCGTTGGGCTCCTGGATCCCGGTGAGTGGGGGACGGCAGGGCTCGACGAGGACGGGCCGGAGGTCGACGGCCTCGGCGGCCTCGTCCCGGGTGCCGACGAGGGTGATTTCCCAGGTGCTCCGTTCGATGTCGACAGCGCCGGCCTCGACGGTCGGGTCGTCCGGCCGCTTGGCGTCCAGGCGAGCCAGGTCGGCGCCGGCGGGGTAGACGTAGTCGAGCGCGCCCTCCTGTGGGTAGGGAACGTGTTTGAGGTCCAGGACGACGACCGGCCCCCGGCCAGCCAACTGCTCGGCCAGCTCGTTCGCGGGCTTCCACTGGTTGATCGCGCCGAGGACGACGGCGCCGAGCCAGGTGGCGACGGCACCGACCACGATCGTCAGCAGCCAGGTGACGGGACGCTTCCACCAGGCGACGGTTGCCGGCGCGGGGGGCGGCGCGGCCGCGGTGACACCCTTACGGCGACGCGGGGGCTTGTTACGTGGACTCATGGGCCGGAGTCTCCTGCGTATCGATGGACGTGTCGGTGTCGAGGAGCCGACGGGCCAGCAGCACGGGCAGCGCGACGAGCCAGCCCCAGGCCGCGCCGAACCGCAGCGCCGAGGTCAACTGCAGGCCCAGGGACTCCCAGGGGGCACACCCGGTAGGGGAGTCCGAGATGGCGCAGCCGACGAGGACATCGGACGTCGCTGTCAGCGCGGACGCCGTGATCGTGGCACCCCAACAGACCACGACGAGCCCGAGGCGGTGCCCGGAATTCGGCAGGCCGCCGACCAGCGCCCAGAGCAGGAGCCACAGCACCACCAGCAGGGCGAGGGCGAGCACCGACCTGTGCACCCAGAGGTCCATCGACAGGGGATTCGGATCGATCTCGTGGGTCAGCCGGTACTCCACGTCATCGCGTGTGCGTGGCGGCGGGGACAGGGCGGGGCGGGACAGGAACACAGTGAGCAACGCCAGGAAACCTCTCCCCGAGTAGCTGTCCCACACCGCCTGGGTGCCGTTGATCAGCATGAGCACCAGCACCGGGAGGACGCCGGCCAGGGCAAGGTTCGGGCCGCGTCCTCGCACGTCGCCGATCAGCGGAACGCGGGCCGCTGGCGCGCTGTCGACAACCGGGGCCTGAGCCTCGCCGTCACCTTCGTCGGTCTCTGTCCTGAGCCGGTCCAGCAGCAGTATCGCCAGGCTGGCGCAGCCCACCAGGGAGGCGTTCGTGCCCGCCAACAGGCAGCCGAGAAAGAGGGCGTCGGACGTCCAGCCGGTCAGCGTCAGGTGTGCGCTGGCGAGGAGCGTGGAATGGTCCAGTGCCTCGTTGGCGTACCAACCGGTGGGGGCGGTGTGGACGCGGACCACGAGGGTGGCCCACCAGAGCAGGTCCCCGACCGCCGTGGCGGTGAGGGCCGCGGCCGCGCCGACCATCGCCGCCACGAACGGGTGCGTCCGCCGGGTGACCAGGCCGCAGGCCAGGTACGTCGAAACCCCGACCAGCAGAATCACGACCCAGCGGATCAGCGGCGTCACCGCGTCCATCATCGGGGCGGTCATGGGGTCGAGGGGGGCGAAGAAGACAACCCCCTTCGCGACGAGGGTCCGGAAGTCGACGGCGGTCCGCGTGACGGTGATCGGCCCCGACATGGAATTGACCTCGGCGGTGACTCCCAGGTACATCAGGGTGGCGCCCACCGCGGCGAGCACGGCGACGACGATCCTGAATGGTCGGCTCATCGGGCCGGCCTCATCCCGGGGCCTGTCGTCACGCCGTCAGTCTCCCGCATCGTGCTGACTCGTACCGACCCGCGGAGGTGGTTGACGACAGCTCAGCGGGCCTCTGCCCAGCCGACGAAACGCGGGGTCAGATCGGGCAGCGCGACGTCCGGGTTGAGCTTGGTGAGATCGTCGGTGGCTTCCTCCTGGACCTTCGCCAGGTGGATCAACAGACCCGGCCGATCCTCGCGGTACTCGCCGAGCAGGCGCAGCTTCGCTGCCGAGCAGGGCCACAGGATGCCGCAGACCGGGCAGCGCCACGACGGGCGCAACGGGGAGTGCTTCGGACGCTCGGGCATCAGCCGACCCCGACTGTCGCGCACCGTCGAACCGGTGTGGGGACGCTCGCGGCGGCGGTCAACAGGACCACGTCTCCGGCTCTGAGAGCGCTTCGTACCTCGTTCCGCACAGCTTCTCCTCCTCGTCGCAGCACCGTCTACACCGCACTGTGCCGGGGGTTGCTGGACAAACACACAGCGTTAACTAATCTTCTCGGAGCAGCGGATTTGTTCCAGGGGAGGGACGGCATGAACCACGCCTTTGTCGCGGCGCTGGCCGCGGCGGGTCACACCGCCGAGAGCCTCGCAGGTCAGCTCGGTGTGCACCCGAAGACCGTCGCCAGGTGGGCAAACCCGGGGCACATTCCCCAGAGCCGACATCGTGCGACAGTGGCGGGGCTGCTGGCAAAGGACGCCGACGCGCTGTGGCCGGACGTGGTCCGTCGCCGTGAGCCGGTGTGGTTCCGGCCGTGGGTCGACCTCGAACGTGAGGCTGTGACACTGCGGTCGTTCCAACTCGCGTGGGTGCCTGGGCTGCTGCAGACCGAGGCGTACGCCCGGGCGACCCTGGCCGGTGGGGTGCTGACACCGGAGGCGGTCGCCGAGTTCGCCGAGGCGCGGATCAACCGGCAGGCGATCATCGGCCGGGGAGGCGGTCCGCTGCTGATCGCCGTGCTGGACGAGGGGGTGTTGAGGCGGCGTGTCGGCGACGACCGCACCTTGATGGCTGTGCAACTCGCGCGCCTGCTCGGGCACGCCGAGACGGGCAGTGTGCAGCTCCACATCGTCCCGTCGGATGCGCCCAGCTACCCCGGGCTCGACGGACCGTTCACCATCGCCGACATGCCGGACGGGTCACGGGTCGCGCACGTCGACAGCGCGGCACAGGCGCAGATCCTCAATCAAACGTCGGATCTTGTTAGCCTGGAACGACGGTGGGAGCGTATTCGCGGCGAGGCCCTGCCCCGAGGGCGTTCGTTGGAACTTCTCAGAGAAGCGGCAGCATCATGGACATGACCGGTGCGCGGTGGCGGAAGAGCACGAAGAGCGGCGGCAACGGCGGTGACTGCGTCGAGGTTGCCGACAACCTTCCGGGCGTGGTCCTGGTCCGTGACACGAAGGACCGCGACGGCGGCACGCTGACGTTCAGCCCACGGTCGTGGCGTGGCTTCGTCGCGATGGCCCGCAAAGCCGGCTGACCAACCACATCGCACAAAGGCTCCCGGCGCTGGCCGGGAGCCTTTGTCGTGGATGGGCCCGGCCGTCGCTCACCCACCCATCGAGATTCGAACTGATCAACGGACGGCAGCGGGGTCGGCCGGTTGCGATTGCGGGGTCGCCGGCCAGGTGAGTCGGCGTACGCCGGGCACGAGGGCGGTACCCGCGCAGGCGGCGAGGACCAGCAGGCCCGCGACGGCCAGCGGGACGGGTGCGCCGAACGTGTCGGCGGCCAACGGCGCCAGGGCGTAGCCCAGCGGCATGGCGCCCAGCGACACCAGCCAGTCGTACGAGGTGACCCGGGCCAGGACCTCCGGCGGAAAGTGGTGCTGCACGACGGTCTCCCACACCGGGTTGAGGTAGCCGAGGGCGGTCAGCGCGACCGCGTAGGCGGCGATCACCGCAGGGGCGGGCGCGGCGACGGCGAGCAGGAACAGCGGGGCGGCGTAGCAGGCCAGCCCGAGGTTGGCCAGCAGCACCGGCCGGTGCAGCCGGACCCGCCCGGCCAGCAGCGATCCGGTGAGCATCCCGATCGCGCCGGCCTGCAACAGCAGCACCCAGGTCGTCTCGCCGCCCAGGCGGTCGATGGCGACGGCCGGCCCGAGGGTCATCAACACGGCGGCGGCGCCGTTCCACACGCCGTGCCCGAGCAGGCTGGTCCAGAACCAGTCGCGGGCGCGTACCTCGCCGAAGCCGTGTCGCAGGTCAGCGAGGACGGAACGGCGGGGCACCGGCACGTGGCGGACCCGCACCAGCGCGAGCAGCGTGGCGCTGAGCGCGAATGACGCGCCGTCCAGGATGAACGCCCAGCCGGGTCCGGCGGCCCAGACCAGCGCGCCGGCCAGCGCCGGGCCGGCGAGGCGGCTGGTGTTGGCGGTGATCCCCATCAGGGCGTTGGCCCGCTGCCGGTCGGCCGGTTCGACGGTGCCGGCGACCAGCGGGGACGCCGTCGGAATGGCGAACGCCGAGGCGGTGCCGCCGAGCGCGGACGCCACCACCACGGCGGTCAGTGACGGGTCGCCGCCGAGCAGCTCCACGCCGACCGCGAGCTGCGTCGCGCAGCGGACCAGGTCGGCCAGGAGGGCGACCCGGCGGGCGTCGAACCGGTCGGCCACCACGCCGCCGAACGGCAGCAGGACCAGCCTGGGGACGACCGCCGCGGCGAGGACGACGGCCAGCGCGCCGGTGGAGCCGGTGGCCCGCAGCACGGCCAGCGCCAGCGCGGCGGGCACCACCGCGTCGCCGAGAGCGGAGATGGTGCGACCCAGGAACAGCAGCCGGAAGGAGTGGTTGCGCAGCGGGTGAGCCATGCCCACAACATACTTCGACATCGAATATTTCGGCAACGAATATTTCGGCGCTGAGGTAAGCTGGCGCGGTGACCACCACTCCGGACGTCGTCGACCGGCACATCGAGCGTTGGCTGCCCGTGGTGCCCGACCTCGACGCGGACGTCGAGGGGGCGGTGACCAGGATGATCCGACTGACCCGGCATCTGCGGGCCGTCAAGGAGCGGGTCCTGGTCGACCTCGACCTGCCGGCCCACGAGTACGACACCCTGCACGCCCTGGCCGGTCGCGGTGGCCGGGCCGCACCTTCTGACCTCGCCGCGGACCTCACGATGGCCCCCGCCTCGATCACCGCGCGGGTAGACACGCTGCTACGGCGGGGCTTCGTCCGCCGGATTCCGTCGACAGTCGACCGTCGACGCGTCGACGTGGAACTCACCGAGGCGGGTCGGGCCGCGTGGCGCGGGGCGATGGAGGTCCAGGGCGCCGAGGAGCACCGCCTGCTCGGCGCGCTCACCGCGACCGAGCGGCGACACCTCTCCGACCTGCTGCGCCGGGTGCTGCTCGTCGCCGAACAGCCGCAGACCGACTGAGAGGGCCAAAAATCGCCTGGCGGTCCGCGTACCGCTGATGCGAGGGTGACCGGCGTGACTGCGCATGTGCTGGCCGGGGCCCTGGCCGACGACGGACGGCGACGGATCTTCGCGGCGATCGTGCTGGGTGCTACCAGCGCGACCGAGGTCGCCGAGCGGACCGGCCTGCCGGCGCGGGTGGTGCTCACCGGGGTCCGCCGGCTCACCGACGCGGGCCTCGTCACCGGCGCGGACGGCGCGCTCGCGCCCGACGAGGCGTCGCTGCGGGCCGCCACGCGCGACAGTGGCCCGGCCGTCGACGCCGAGCCCGGCGTCGACCCGGTGCTGCGGACCTTCCTGCGCGCGGGCGTCCTGGTGAGTCTGCCGGCGCAGCGGGGTCGACGGCGGGTCGTGCTCGCGCACATCGCCGAGCAGTCGTTCGAGCCGGGCACCCGCTATCCGGAGCGGGCCGTCGACGACGCGCTCAAGCCGTGGTGCGCCGCAGGCGGGTCGGATCACGCGACGCTGCGCCGGTATCTGATCGACGAGCAGTTGCTCACCCGCGAGCACGGCGTCTACCAGCTGCTCTGATCGTCCGCCGCGCGACCGTGCTGTCCTTCGTCTCCGTGCTCGGCGTCGAGGGCACCGGCGGCGCCAGGCTCGCCCTCGACGCGACGCACGTGGCAGTGGCGGTCGCGTTGATCGCCCTGCGGCCCCGCCCGCGCCGGTAGGCGGCCCGCTGCTATTCCCCCCGCCCACCTCGTGTCGCGCTGACCACCGGGTGGGCGATATCCTCGGGAGTTGATGCGCCGAGGTTGCTAGCATCGCCGTCATGGCACGAGGTATCTGGTCGCAGAAGGTCCGCTCCGCCCGCTGACGGCGGCGCCCTTCCTCTGCTGAATTCGCGCTCGCCGTCCCGGTTCCCGCCGGGCGGCCATCAGCTGCTGCCCGGCTCCATCGCGAGCTGCGGAGCACCGTTGAACCTCACCCCGAACCCCGAAACCATGTCCCGGCCCGTCGAGGCCGGCAGCGCACACGTGCGCGCCACCGACGTCACAGTGACCCGGGGGTCCCGTCGCGTCCTGACCGACGTCTCGGTCACCGTCTCCGCCCGGTCGCGGGTGGCGGTCGTCGGCGAGAACGGTCGTGGCAAGACGACACTGCTGCACGTCCTCGCCGGGCTGATCACGCCGGACGACGGCACCGTGCAGCGGGCCGGCACGATCGGCCTGGCCCGCCAGGACCTGCCCACCCGCGACGGCGAGACGGTCCGCACCCTCACGTCCGAGGCGCTGGCCGCGTCGCTCACCGCCCTCGCCGCGCTGGACGAGGCGACCCTCGCCCTGACCGCTGGCGATCCGGGCGCCGAGGACCGCTACGCCGCCGCGCTCGACGCGGCCACCCGCCTCGACGCGTGGGACGCCGAACGTCGCGTCGACGTGGCACTGGAGGCCCTCGGCGCCTGCACCGACCGCGACCGTCCCCTGGCGACCTTGTCGGTGGGCCAGCGCTACCGGGTGCGGCTGGCGTGCCTGCTCGGCGCGCGCCACGACGTGCTGCTGCTCGACGAGCCGACCAACCACCTCGCCGCCGACGGCTTGGACTTCCTGACCCGCCGTCTCCGCGAGCACGACGGCGGTCTCGCGATCGTCAGCCACGACCGGGCGCTGCTGCGCGACGTCGCGGACCGGTTCCTCGACCTCGACCCCACCCACGACGCGAAGGCACGGCTCTACGCCGGCGGTTATGACGCCTGGCAGGACGCGCGGCGCCGCGATCGGGAGCACTGGGAGCAGGAGTACGAGCAGCAACAGACCGAGCGTCGACGACTCCAGGACGCGGTGTCGAAGGCCCGCGACCGCCTCTCCACCGGCTGGCGGCCGGACAAGGGGACCGGCAAGCACCAGCGCCAGTCCCGCGCGCCGGGCGTCGTGCAGGCCCTGAACCGGCAGCAGGACGCGCTCCAGGCACACCGGATCGACGTACCTCAACCACCGCAGACGCTGCGAATGCCGGACCTCGGCGTACGGCAGGGCGCGCCGCAGGTACGCGCGCAGGGCGTCGCCGTCGACGGGCGGCTCGCCAACCCGGTCGACCTCACCATCGACGGCGGCGACCGGCTGCTCGTCACCGGGCCCAACGGCGCAGGGAAGTCCACACTGCTCGCGGTGCTCGCCGGAGCGCTCGAACCCACCGACGGGTACGCCTGGACGGCGAGGGAGGCCCGGGTCGCCCGGCTCACCCAGGAGGCCGCCGGGCAGGCCTCCGATCTCACCGCCGACGAGGTGTACGCCGGCCAGGTGGGACGACTGGTGTCGCGTGGGGTGCTGCCCCCCGCCGAGGCCGTGTCGCTCGGATCGCTCGGGCTGCTGGACTCCGCCGCGACGCGTACGCCCGTCGGGCGGTTGTCGCAGGGACAGCAGCGCCGCCTCGACCTGGCACTGGTGCTGGCCGGGCGGCCCACGCTGATCCTGCTCGACGAGCCGACCAACCACCTGTCGTCGACACTGGCCGACGAGCTGACCGCCGCGATCCGCGCGACGAGCGCCGCCGTCGTCGTCGCCACCCACGACCGGCAGTTGCTGCGGGACCTGGCCGACTGGCCGCTGCTCCGGGTCGGCGACCCGGCGACCCCGGGTACGCGAACCGGGGCGACCGGATAAAGCCGTTGACCGGGCGGTGATGATCAACAGGTGACCATTACCGCCCGGCCCACCTGGACGACCAGCACCAGCCGGCCCGAGCACCCCGACGCGGTGCTGCTGCTGCGCGAGTACATGACCGAGATGGTGGTTCGCTATCACCGTCGCCCGGCAGTGCCCGGCGAGGTCGACGCGGCGTTGGCCGAGTTGCCCAGCGACGACCTGACCGCGCCGGGCGGGCTACTCCTGCTCGCCCACCACGGCCCCGACCTGGCTGGCTGCGCCGGGCTGCGCTGGCATTCGGGCTGGGCCGAGCTGACCCGGGTGTTCATCCGCTCCGAGCACCGCGGCGCCGGTGGGGGCGCGGCGCTGCTGGCCGCCGTCGAGGAGCAGGCCCTCGCGGCCGGGGCGGACCGGATCCGGCTCGACACCCGGCACGACCTGGTCGAGGCCCGCGCCCTGTACGCCCGGCACGGCTACGCCGAGATCCCGGCGTACTCGCGGGGCCCCTACGCCGAACACTGGTTTGAGAAGCGGCTGTCCGGAGCGGTTGACGTCGGCGCGCGGACGCGCTAAACAAGAAGAGGAAGTTGAGTCAACCCGGCTCAACTCATCACCTTCGGCCAGGAGAACCGAGGAGGCATGACCATGTTGATGCGTACCGACCCGTTCCGCGAGATCGACCGGCTCGCCGAGCAGTTCTTCGGTACGGCGGCACGTCCCGCGACGATGCACCTGGACGCCTACCGCGACGGTGACCACTTCTACGCGGCGTTCGACCTGCCCGGCGTCGATCCGGACACCATCGACTGCACTGTCGAGCGCAACGTGCTCACCGTCCGCGCCGAGCGTCGCCGGCCCGTCGGCGACGGCGTCGAGCTGGTCGCCGCCGAGCGCCCGATGGGCACCTTCACCCGACAGCTGTTCCTCGGCGACACGCTCGACACCGACAAGCTGGAAGCCGGGTACGAGAACGGGGTGCTGACACTGCGCATCCCGGTCGCCGAGCGTGCCAAGCCCCGCCGGGTGACCATCCAGGCCAACGGCGGCGCCCGGCGAGAGATCAACGCCTGATTCGACACGGCGACGGGTGGGACCGGCGCGCCTGCAGGCCGATCCCACCCAAGACTGAGAGCCTTTTTCACATGGTGTTCTCCGACGCTCCGGTGCTCGCCCGCCCGTCCGCGCCACCGGCGCTGCCGAGTGGGCCGGTCGAGGTCACCGAGGCGTGGCTGCGCAACCGGCGGCTGTCCGAGCACACCCGCGACGCCTACCGACGCGACGTCACCGGCTGGCTCCGCTGGTGCGCCGATCACGATCTGGACCCGCTGCGGGCCACGTTCCTGCACGTCAACGAGTACGCCCGCGCGCTGGAGAGCAGCGTCGGCGCCCGCAGCGGCCGCCCACTGACCCCGGCGACCGTCGCGCGTCGACTCTCGGCGCTGTCCAGTTGGTACGACTTCCTGGTCAAACTGAGCGCTGTGCCGGCCAACCCGGTCTCCGGCGCCGACCGCCCCCGTGTCGACCGGGACCACTCCGCCACCGTCGGGCTCACCCCCGAAGAGGTGGACGCCCTGCTCAGCGCCGCCGACGCGGACACCGGCGCGACCGCCGTACGCAACCGGGCGGCGCTCGCGCTCCTCGCCGACCTGGGTCTGCGGGTCGGGGAGCTGATCTCGCTGGACCTGACCGACCTCGGCACCGAACGCGGCCACCGCAGCGTGCGCTTCATCGGCAAGGGCGGCAAACAACGTCGCCGCGCCCTCACCCCCGGCACCGGGCACGCCCTGGACGCCTACCTGGCCCAGCGGGCCGCCGCCACCGGCGTGCCGGTGCCACAGCTCACCGGCCCGCTGCTGGTCACCGCCAGCGGTGCCCGACTGGACCGGCACTCGGTGTTCCGGATGGTCCGTCGGCTCGCCCGCGCCGCCGGCATCCCAGCCTGGGCGAAGCTGTCCCCACACTCACTGCGGCACGCCTTCGCCACCACGGCCCGCTCGGAGGGCGTGCCGTTGGAGGACGTCCAGGACGCCATGGGCCACGCCGACCCGCGCACCACCCGCCGCTACGACCGGGACCGGCACAACCTCGACCGCGACCCGGCCTACGCGGTGTGGGCGGCCCGGTCACGTCGTCGCGGCTGAGCGCTACCCGCCCGACGTCGGGTTGTCGATCAGCGGTAGACGTCCGGTTTCGGTAACCCGTCCGGGTTGACGAGAGTGACGGCCATGCTGATTCCTTCTGTCGTTGTGGCGGGCTCTTCTCAGCTCTGCGGGCGGGGGCAGATGCAGAACGGCTGCCCGATCGGGTCGAGGAGCACCACCCACCGCTCGCCGCCGGGCTGGAATGCCGGCTTCGACGCCCCAGCGGCGACGAACCTCTCCTCCGCCGCGGCCAGGTCGTCGACGTAAAGATCCAGGTGGTAGCGCTTGTCGCCGGTCTGGTCCGGCCAGGAGGGTGGTCGGTATCCCTCGACCAGCCCGAAGCCGATGGAGACGCCACCGGAGCTGATCATCGCGTATTCGGGTTGGCTGTGGGTGACCTCCCAGCCCAGCGCCTCGTGGTAAAACGCGGCGTGGCCGGCGGGATCGGAACTGTCGAGGTTGACCATCGCGAGGTCGGCAGAGGCTGTCACGCCGGCAGTATGCCGGCGGGGCCCGACAACTTCGCCCCGCGAGTAGAGGTCAGGGGACGTCGAGGGGCCAGAACGTCACGCGGGCCGTGCCGTCGCGGCAGATCAGCCCGGCGCCGACCCGGCGGCAGTCGGTCACACCCGCCGGGAGCACCGCGGACACCCGATGACCCTCACGCCCTACCGTCGCGACCAGGGAGCGCCTGCCGTCCGCCGCCAAACCCAGCACGACCAGGGGTTCCGTGGTGCCCCGTGGGCCCCCCACGGTGCGCCAGCGCGCCCCGGCCGGCCACGTCCACACCCGCGCCCCGGTGCCCGCGTCGATCGCCCAGCGTCCCTGCTCGTCCTGCCCGCAGAGCAGACCCTGGCAGGGCCGCAGGATCAGCTCACCCGGCTGCACCGGCGATCGCCAGCGCGGCATCAGCCCGGGTAGGTCGTAGCCGGTCAGCGCGACCGCGCCGCCGTTCGGGTGGCGTAGCACCAGGTGCGCGCCGACGAGCTGCGGATTGTCCGGGCCGTAGTCGGCCGGCGGCAGCTGTCCCCGCCCACGTTCGGTGCCGTCACGGGCGTCGAGCAGCCGGACCAACCCGTCGTCCTGCACCAGCAGCACCCGCCCGGGCACGCCGGGCAGCGCTCGCAGCACCGCCGTGGAGGGCAGCGGGACCGACCACCGGGTCGCGCCGGTGCCCGGGTCGACGCCGTGCACCGTGCCCTCGACCCGCCGACCCGGTTCGGCGGCGCTGCGCACCTCGCGCACCGCGACCGCTTCGTTTCCGGCCGCGTACACGCGCTCGGGTCGCCGCCACACCGGCTGGCCGGTACGCAACGACCGCGCGGTGGTCACCCGCGCCCCGAGCGCCTGGTCACGCTCGACCAGCAGCAACAGGTCACCGGCGACCTCCGCGGACCACCCGGCGGCGGGCGGCACTGTGACCCGCCACCGCGGCGGGCCGTCCGGCGCGGCCGAGTCGTAGGCGCTCAGCGTCGGCGGGTTCGGTTCGGGGTCGACGACCAGCAGCAGCGGCCCGGCGCCGAGCACTGTCGCCCGGGCGGGCACCGCCGGCCCGACCTGAGGCGTCAGGCGCACGGGCGGGGCGGAACCACCGAGCAGGACACAGGCCGCCACCAGCACCGCCACCCACCACCGGCGGGACACCTGCGGTGGAGGCGGGTGTTCCTCCAGGGGCGCGCCCCGGTCGTCACCCAGCTCGATCAGCACCGACATGGGCGCTTACCCGTCCGCTCGCGCCGGCCGGTCAGCAGAGCAGGTCGAGGTGGTGGTGGGCGTCCTCGGCGATCTCCTCGTGCCGCAGCCAGCGGCGCGCCCACAGCCGGGCGGCCAACTCCGCCTGCTCGTCGCCCCACGCGGCGTGCTCGACGAGCAACGCGGTGGTCAGCGCGTACGCCAGGCGCAACGCCAGACCGCGGGCGCCCGCGAGCACCGCCGACGCAACCGGGTCGACGGTCACCGCGGCGATGGTCTCCCGCAACTGCGTGGCGGCGGCGGCCAGGGTGTCGGCCAACACCGGCGACAGCGGCCGCGCCAGGTCGACGGCGGCGGTCAGCCGGCTCAGCAGCGGCGCCCCGGCGTCCTCCCGGGTCAGCGCGCGCAGCACATCCAGGGCCAGCACATTGGTGGTGCCCTCCCAGATCGGCAGCACCTGGGCGTCGCGCAGCAACCGGGGCACGCCGGTGTCCTCCACGTAACCGGCCCCGCCAAAGCTCTCCACGTACTCGCTGGCGGAGCTGACGGCCAGCCGGCCGGTGGCCAGCTTCGCCAACGGCGCCACGACGCGCAGCTCGGCCGCGGCCTCCGGGTCGGCGCCGACCTCGACCCGCCCGAGCAGGGCGAAGGCGTGCCCAGCGAGGGCGAACGCGCCCGCAGCGTCGACGGCGAGGGTGCCCAGGGTGGCCCGGTGCAGGGGCGAGGACACCAGTGGGCCGCCGGCGACGTGCCGCACCTCGGCGTACGCGCGGGCGTAGGCGAGACCCCGTCGCATTCCGCCGGCCGCCGCCGCGGCGTTGTGCACCCGGGTCACCACGACCAGGGTCATCGCCCGAACCAGACCGGGCACCGCCGGGTCACCCAGCGGGAGGGCGTACGCGTCGCGCAGGCCGATCTCGGCGGTGGGCAGCGCCCGGGTGCCGAGCTTGTCCTTGAGCCGGTGCACTGTGACACCCGGCGCGGGTGCGCCCGGCGCCGCGCCGTCGGCCAGCGGTGAGTCGACCGCGTACCGGGGAACGAGGAACGGGGCGAGCACCCGGCTGCCCCGCCCGGCGCCCTCCGGCCGGGCCAGCGCCACCGCCATCGCGGCGTCGGCGGCGGAGCAGAACCATTTCTCCCCGGTCAGCCGCCACGAACCGTCCGCCGCGGGTCGGCCGAGCGTGCTGGAGCGGCCCAGATCGGAGCCGCCCTGCGACTCGGTCATCCACTGCCCGCTGGTGATCGCCGTGGCCGGGTCCGTGGAGATCAGCCGGGGCAGCCACGCGTCGCGGACCGTGGCGTCGACGTCGGGCATGCTGAGCAGCGCCGCCGCCCCGTCGGCCATCGCCACCGGGCAGGAGAACGTCGCGGACTCCGGCCCGTACAGGTGCAGCAGGGCGTGCTGCACGACCCGCGCGGCGGCACCCCAGGTGCCCCGGGCGTCCGGCAGGTAGGGCAGCGCCACCACGGCGTGCCGGGCGGCGGCGGCGCGTTGCGCCTGCCAACCGGCGGAGGTGTCGATGCGGTCGATCCGGGCACCCCACGGGTCGTAGCGGACCAGCGTCGGCGGGTGCGCCTCCGCGTCGGCGTGCGCCGCGCGCAGTGGCCCGATGACGTCGGCGGCCAGGTCCGCGAGACGGCCCTTCGCGGCGGCGTGCCCGCCCGGGCCGAGGTGACGCTCCAGCCAGGACCGCAGCAGGCCATCGCCGGCGTACGGGTCGACGGGGGGTGGTACCGGCTGCACGAAGCGGCTCATCGATCGGCTCCTGGCACTGCTCGGGGGTGTGCGCCGACGGTAGACGATGCGGGGCCGCCGCGAACAGGGCACACCCGCCCATCGGGCGCACCCAGTTTCCGGCTTGTCGCCCGTCAGCGTGAGCGTCTTCTCTACGGTCGGTAGTCGTGGGTGCGGGCCAGTCGTGGAGCCGACCGGCCCGGCGTCACCGCCCGATGCGCACCGGGTTGGCGTTCGCCGGGTTCGGCGTGGCGCTGTGCTGCGTGGGGGTGGCCGGATTGGGCGCCTGGAACCTGCAGACCGTCCGGCAGGCCGCCGGCCCGATCCGGGAGACCGCCGACGGTTTCCTCAGCGAGGTGGCCCTCGGCGACAGCGACCGGGCGTACGAGCGGCTCTGCGAGGACGCGCGCAGCCGCTGGAGCGCTATCGGCTTCACCAGTTGGGTGCGGACACCACCGATGGTCACCGACTACGAGATCACCGACGTGTCGGTCGCCACCCGCAGCGGCCGACCGCACGGCACGGTGACAGTGAAGGTGACCCGCAGCGGCGGGCTCAGCGAGGAACGGCGTCTGCCGGTGGTCCGTGAGGACGGGAACTGGCGGGTGTGCGGTGACCCTTTCTAGGCCCCCGGTCGCCGCCCCGACACGCCCACAGCTGCTGCGCCCACGCGAGGGGGTGCAGCCGACCACCTCGACGGAACTCTTCTTCGACCTCGTCTTCATCTTCAGCATCACCCAGTTGTCGCACTACCTGCTCGCGCACCTGGACTGGCGGGGCGCGGGGCGTACCGGCCTGTTGCTGGCGCTGGTGTGGCTCGTCTGGGTCTACACCACCTGGCTGACCAACTGGCTGCAACCGGACCAGGGGCCGGTGCGGACGATGCTGATCGGGGTGGGGCTGGGCAGCCTGCTGTTGTCGGCGACGATCCCGGAGGCGTTCGGCTCCACCGGCCTGCTCTTCGCGCTGGTCTACGTCACCGTGCAGGTGGGCCGCACAGTGTTCGCGTTGTGGGCGGTGCAGGGCAGCCCGTGGTTGGTGGCCGGATTTCAGCAGTCGCTGCCGTGGATCACCGGGACGTCGGTGCTCGTGGTCATCGGTGGCCTGGTCGGCGGTGCCGCCCGGGACGCGGTGTGGACGGCGGTGATCGTGATCGAGGTGGTCGGCCTGTCGATCGGCTATCCGTTGCCACGACGGGGGCGCAGCCGACCCGAGCGGTGGATGGTGGAGGGTGGGCACCTGGCCGAACGGTGCGCGGCGTTCGTCCTGATCGCGCTGGGGGAGTCGATCCTGGTCACCGGCAGCACCCTCACGTCGCACGTGGACCTGGTGACGTCCGGGGCGTTCCTGCTGGCGTTCGGCGGTTCGGTGGCGCTGTGGTGGGTGTACTTCGCCCGCTCGGCCCCGGCCGCCACGGAGTTCATCGCCCACGCCGGGGAGCGCACCGGGGCGTTGAGCCGGGTCGCGTTCAACTTCCTGCACCCGGTGATCGTCGCCGGTGTCGTCGTCACGTCGGCGGCCGACGAGCGGTTGCTGCGGGAGCCCGGCGCACCGGCCACCACTGTCGACGTACTGCTCACCCTGGGTGGTCCCGCGCTGTTCCTGACCGGGCACGCCGCCTACAAGGCGCTGTTGTGGCGGACCCTGCCGATCAGTCGGGTCACTGCGGTGGTGGTCCTGCTGGCGCTGATGCCGGTCGGTGTGGTGCTGGAGGCACCCGTCGCGGTGTGCGCCGCTGTGGCGTTGGCGGTGACTGTCGCCGTGATCCTGACCGACCGGTTCCGGTCACTGGCGGCCGCGCGGTGACCGGCGCGTCGCCAGGACGCGGTCCACGTCATCCGCAGTTACTGCGCCCGCGCCGTGGCGTGGAGCGGACCACCTCCACCGAGCTGTTCTTCGACCTGGTCTACGTCTTCACGATCATCCAGCTGTCGCACTACCTGGCCGAGAACCTCAGCTGGCAGGGCGTCGGACGGACAGCGGTGCTGCTGAGCCTGATCTGGCTGGTCTGGATCTACACGGTGTGGGCGGGCAACTGGCTGCACCCGGACCGGACACCAGTGCGGGCCACGCTGCTGGTGGTGACGCTGGGCAGCCTGCTGCTCGCCGCCGCGCTGCCCACCGCCTTCGGCGACAACGGTCTGCTCTTCGCCCTGGCGTACGCGGCGGTGCAGGTGGGTCGCACGGCCTTCTCCCTGTGGGCGATCCGGGGTGAGCCCTGGCTCGGCGACAGCTTCCGGCAGTGTTTCGTCTGGATCGCCGGTACCGGGACGCTGGCGGTCGTCGGCGGGCTGGTGGACGCCCCGGCCCGGGAGCTGATCTGGATCGCGGTGATCGTCGTCGACTCGATCGGGCTGGCGACCGGGTTTCCGGTGCCCGGGATGGGGCGCAGCAGGCCGGAGCACTGGCGGGTGGAGGGCGGGCACCTGGCCGAACGCTGTCAGGCGTTCATCCTCATCGCGCTGGGGGAGTCGCTCCTGATCACCGGTGGGACGCTGACGCAGCGGTTGGACCGGGTGACCATCGCCGCGTTCCTCCTCGCGTTCGCGGGTTCGGTGGCCCTGTGGTGGGTGTACTTCGACCGGGCGCAGGCCAGCATGGCGGCGTTGGCGGCCGCGGGTGAACGGGCCGGGCGGCTCTCCCGGCTGGTGTTCAACTATCTGCACCCGGTGATGGTGGGCGGCATCGTCGTCACGGCAGTCGGTGACGAGCGGCTGCTGCACGATCCCGGGGAACCTGTGGGCTGGGCGAGCGCGCTGGTCGTCCTGGGCGGTCCCGCGTTGTTTCTGGCCGGTCACGCCGCGTACGAGATGGCGCTCGGTCAGGCCGGGGTGGTCGCCCGGGTCGCGGCGACGCTGCTGCTGCTCGCGCTGTCCCCGGCGGCGGTGGCGTTGCGGGCGCCGATCGCGGTGGCCGCCGGGGCGGCGCTGCTGACCACGGTCGGGGTGATCGTGGTTGACCGAATGTCGGCGCGGCGGGCCGCTCAGTCGCGGGGGCCGAGGTCGCCGCTGCGGTAGTGCCGGCGGCAGAGCACCTGGTAGCGCACCTCGGCGGTGTCGACGGTGTCGCCGATGACGACCTGGGCACCCTCACGGACGACCCGGCCGTCGACGACGCGGGCGTTGAGCAGCCCTTCGCGGCCGCACCAGCAGAGCACCTCGACCTGGATGCGGGCCACCTCGTCGGCCAGCTCGAACAGGCGTTGCGCGGCGGGGAACAGCCGCGAGCGGAAGTCGGTGGCCAGGCCGAACGCGAACACGTCGACGTCGTAGCTGTCGACCAGCTCGGCCATCTGCTCGACGTGCTCGACGGTGTAGAAGCACGCCTCGTCGCAGATCAGGTAGTCGACGCGTACTCCGTCGGCCCACCGGCCGCGCACCAGGGCCCGCAGGTCCAGGTCGTCGGTGACCTCGATGGCCTCGTGGGCCAGGCCGATGCGGGTGGTGACCTGCGGTCCCAGCGACCGGTCGATGCGGGTGGTGACCAGCCCTCGCCGACCCTGCCGGGCGTGGTTGTAGTTCATCTGCAACGCCATCGTGGACTTGCCGCAGTCCATCGGCCCCCAGAAGAACTTCAACGCCGCCGCGTGCACCGGACGTCCGTCGAGCCCGCGCGCGGCCGCGCACCCGGCCGGGGCGTGCGGCTGGCCGGGGAACGGGTGGGCCAGGCAGGTCGGGGCGGTGGCGGCGTCGTCGGTCACGGTCGGGCAGCCTAGCTGATCGACCGCATCTGATCTGTCGGGCGCGGGACGCGTGCTCAGAGCACCCGGGGTGGGGTGTTGCCCGCGGCCACGATGGCCCGGCGGATCGGCACGGCGGCGAGGAGCAGGAAACCGACCACGAAGAAGATCAGCAGTGAGACCAGGCCCACCCGGTAGGAGGAGGTGAGCTGGAACACCAGGCCGAAGGCGAGCGGCCCGAGCCAGCTGGTGCCCTTGTCGCTGATCTCGTAGAAGCCGTAGTACTCGCCTTCCTTGCCGGCCGGGATGAGCTGGCTGAACAGCGACCGGCTCAGCGCCTGGCTGCCGCCGAGGACCAGGCCGATGGCCGCGCCGAGGACCATGAACGGCAGCGGCGCCTCGGCGGGAAGCCGGAACGCGGCGATGATCACACCGGTCCAGAGCACCAGGCTGAGCAGCACTGTCTTCCAGGCGCCGATGCGCTTGGCCAGCGCGCCCAGGCTCAACGCGCCGCCGAAGGCGAGGAACTGCACCAGCAGGATCGTGATGATCAGGGTGCTCTGCTCCAGGCGCAGCTCTTCGGTGCCGTACTGGCTGGCCAGGGTGATGACGGTCTGGATGCCGTCGTTGTAGACCAGGAAAGCCAGCAGGAAGTACAGCGTCAGCGGGTACGCCTTGACCTCGCGCATGGTGCGGGCGAGTTGCCGGAACCCGTCGGTGAGCACGTTGCCGCCGCTGGCCAGGGCCGCGACGCTGGGGCGCTCGCGCAGCCACCGCAGCGGCACCAGGGTGAACAACGCCCACCACACGCCGGCGGACACGATCGACCAGCGGGCCAGGTCCAGGGTGCGTTGCGGGTTGTCGCCCTCGTCGAGCAGGGTGATCGCGACGAGGTTGAGGGCCAGCAGCAGGCCGCCGCCGAGGTAGCCCAGCGCCCAGCCGCGACTGGAGATGCCGTCGCGTTCGTCGGGGCCGCCGAGCTGCGGCAGGAACGAGTTGTAGACCACGATCGCGGCGCCGAAGGAGATGTTGGCGACCAGGAAGAGCGCCCCGCCGAGCAGGTAGCGGTCGCCGGTGACGAAGGCCATCGCGATGGTGGCGCCGGCGCCGGTGAACGCGGCGCCGCCGAGCAGCCGCTTCTTGTGCGCCGACCGGTCGGCGATCGCCCCGATGACCGGCAGCACGAACACGGTGAGGAACACCGACAGCGAGATCAGGTACGGGTAGTAGGACCCGGCGGCGATCTTGATGCCCAGCGGGTAGACGGAGCCGTCGCAGGAGTCCGCGCCGAGTTCGCAGCCGGCCGCCAACTCGGCGACGGTGGTCAGGAACGGGCCGAGGAACACGGTGATCACGGTGGTCTGGAACGCGGAGTTGGCCCAGTCGTAGATGTACCAGCCCCTGCGTTCCCGGCGGGTGCTCGCCGGAGGCGGGGTGTCGTCCACCGTGGGGGTCACGGTCTCGGCCATCGGGGGTCCTTCGATGGTCAGGCGGCCCAGTGGCCGCGGCTGCGGTAGACGTCGCGCAGCACGCCGACGTGATCGGTCATGATGCCATCCACGCCACGATCCAGTAAGTCGTGCATCTGGGCTGGTTCGTCGATCGTCCAGACGTGCACCTGCAGGCCGATGCGGTGGCAGTAGTCGAGGAACCGGCGGTCCACCACCGGCACCCGCCCGTAGCGTGGCGGCACCTGCGCGGCGACCACCGACGGGGGCAGTCGCAGCGGGCGTCCGTGCAGGGAGGCGAGCCGCAGCCGGGCGACCCCACGCATGCCGAGGCTGGTGGCGACGCGCCCGTCGGTGAGCGCGCGCAGCCGGGTCAGTCGGGCGTCGCTGAACGAGGCGAGCAGCACCCGGTCGGCGGCGCCGGCCCGGGTCACGGTAGCGACCGTCGGCGCGACGCCGCTGTCGGCCTTCACGTCGATGTTGAAGCGGACCTGCGGCCAGGCGCCGAGCACCTCGTCGAGCCGGGGTACGACGGCAGCGCCGCCGACGCGTACGGAGGCGAGGTCGGCCCAGCTCATGTCGGCGATGCGGCCCGCCTCACCGGTGACCCGGAGCAGCGTCGGGTCGTGGAAGATCACCGCGACGCCGTCCGCTGTGGCGTGCACGTCGGTTTCCACGTACCGGTAGCCGAGCCCGATGGCCCGGGCGAACGCCTCGGTGGTGTTCTCGTCGCCCTCGGCGGCGCCGCCACGGTGGGCGAACGCCAGCGGCGCGGGCGCGTCGAGGTAACCGAATCGGGTCAACACGCGACGCAGTATGCCCTCGGTTGGTGGAGCGCGGATGGCCTGCCGGCGAAAATCAGGCCCGTGGCGCCGGCTGCCACCCCCACCGCGCCGATCTTGCAGTTTCGGTCGCGGATACGCGTGGAACGTTCCTTGTGTCGGGACAGCAAGTGCACGATCGCGAGAGGGTGCGGTCAGCTCCAGTCGGTCTGGTGGCCGTCGTGGCGCAACAGGTCCAGCAGTTCGGCGTCGCTGGGCCGGTGGGCGCGGGTGAGCGCGGCGGTCAACTCGTCGACGCCGACCGGGTCCGGCCCCTGCACCTCGACCGCCCGTACGGTGGCGCCCTCGGTGCGGTAGAGGGCGATGGACGGGTCACTGTTGTCGGTCTCGTGGGTCACGATCAGCGTGCTCCCGCCGCCCAGGTCGGTGCAGGTGCGCAGCCGTGGCGAGCCGCAGTCGACGCCGTCGGGTAGCCCGCTCGCGGGGTGCGGCACGCGCAACCGCCAGAGCACTGGCACGGCGCGGCCGTCGGCGGTGCGCAGCGGGTAGGCGACGTCCAGGCCGCCACGTTCCAGCCAGCCGACGGCGCCGGAGCGGGTCACCTCGTCGGGGATCAGCAGCTGATCGCGAGGCCACGGTGACGACCGCGTCAGGTCGGCGAGGTCCCGCTGGTCCTTGGCGTGGTGGTGAGCCGTCCGCAGCCCGGCGTAGCCGATGCCGGCGACGACGACGAGTACCACTGCGACGAGGACGAGAGGGCGGCGCGACACGTGATCATTGTCCCCGTCGCCGGGTCGGCTCAGGTGCCCGGGCACCTGAGCCGACCCGGTCAGCGCCCCAGGAGCCGCAGCGTCTCGTCCCAGAGGACGTCGGCGTCCCTGTCATCGAGGGCGTACGTGAGCACGCCGCTGCGGCCGTCGGCCCGCTCGGCGATGACCGGGGCCTCGTTGCCGTCCTCGAAATAGCGGCCGGTCACGCCCTCGACCTCGGGGCTGGCGGCCAGCAGGACCGAGGTGGCCGCGCCCTGCTGGGGGGTCTTCCAGCCCGGCGGCACCTCCAGGCGGTTGCCCTGCTCGTCGAGCGCGCCGACCCAGCGCAGTTGCGCGTCGTCGAGGTGGCGTTGCAGGTTGGTCATGATGCCGCCGGGGTGCAGGGCGTTGGCGGTGATGCCGTCGGCGGCCCATTTCCTGGCCAGGGCGACAGTGAACAGGATGGTGGCGGTCTTCGACTGGCCGTACGCCGACCACGCCTCGTAGGGGCGGGTGGTGAAGTGGATGTCGTCGAAGACGACCGGGGACTGCTGGTGGGCCGACGAGCTGACGACGACGACGCGGGCGCCGTGCGCGGCGACCAGCGCGTCGCGCAGACCCAGGGTCAGTGCGGCGTGACCGAGGTGGTTGATGGCGAACTGCGCCTCCCAGCCGTCGGCTGTCCTGGTCAGCTCGGGCACGGCCATGATGCCGGCGTTGTTCACCAGGATGTGCAGTGGGCCTGTCCAACTGGCCACGAAGGCGTCGATGGAGGCGCGGTCGGCCAGGTCGAGGTGGTCGACCCGGACCTTGCCGGGTGCCCCGCCGGCCGTGATGTCGGCGGCGGCGCGCTCACCGGCGGCGGTGTCGCGTACGGCCAACGTCACCTCGGCGCCGGCGTCGGCCAGCGCTCGGGCGGTCTCCAGGCCGATCCCGGACGCGCCGCCGGTGACGATGGCTCGTCGGCCGGTGAGGTCGATGCCGTCGATCACCTCAGCGGCGGTCGACTGGGCCGAGTACGGGGTGATGATTCGTGACATTTCGGGCCTCCAGAGGCGCGAGATCGTGGCGGTTCGGTGAGGGGTGTGTCAGCGGTGCAGCAGCCGCAGAGCCCGGCGCAGCCGGTCGCGGAACTCGTCCCTGGAGGTCGAGGTCGACTTCCAGGTGAGCGCTGCGGAGAAGAGCAGGTCCATGACGTCGTCAGCGGTCCGCCCCTCGTCGAGCAGACCGGCCGGGGCGACGGCGTCGATGTGGGCTCGCAGGGCCGCTTGAGCTCGCACCTGGTAGTCGTGGAACATCGAGCCCAACTGTGGCTCGCTGTTCTCCAGCAGGTCGTTGAGATCGCGGGCCATCTGGGTGTCGATGTACGCGCCCATCAGGGCGTCCAATCCGGCCACGACCCGCTCGTCGAAGCTCGTCGACTGGTCGGCGAGGCGGGCTTCCATGGCGTGCTGGGCGCGCTCCATGACGCCCTGCATGGTGGCGCGGTACAACTGCTCCTTGTTGGGGAACATCAGGTACAGGCCCGGTCGGGAGATGCCCGCCGCCTTGGCGACCGCCTCCATCGACGTCTTCTGGAAGCCGTAGCGCCCGAACACCGCTACCGCCGCCGCCAGGACGGCGGCGCGCTTCGGGTCCTCGACAGACGCTTCTACTGTGCTCACGTTAGACAGATTAGACGATTTTCCAAAAGTTGTCTAACGCGTTCGCGGGGTGGACGTCAGGTCGAGCGGCGGCGGTGCGCCCGGGTGAGGTCGCTGGGACGGCCGGGGTCGACGTGGCGGGGCAGGTCCGGCTCGTCCGGGCGCAGCGGGGCGAGGGTGTCGGTGAGCGCGTCGATGATGCGGTCGGTGGCACGGCGGGCCGCACCGGGGTTGGCGGCAGCCGTCTCGCCCAGGTCGACGGGGGTGCCGAAGTGCACCCGGATCACCGGTCGACGCCACAGCGAACGGCCGATGCCGCGCAGCATTCCGCGCGGCGCCTGATACGGCAACACCTCGTGCGAGCCCCACTGGGCGACCGGGACGACCGGCGCGCCGCAGGCCAGGGCGAGGCGGGCGGCGCCGGTCTTGCCGCGTTCGGGCCACAGGCCGGGGTCCAGGCCGATGCGCCCCTCGGGGTAGATGAGGATCACCGAGCCGCGCGCGACGGCCGCCGCGGCGTCGTCGAGGGCCCGGTGCACGGCACTGGTGCCCCGGTCGACCCGGATGTGTCCGGCGTGGCGCATGGCGGCACCGAACACCGGGACGCGGAACAGCCCGGCGGTCGCCATGATCCGCGGCGCGACGCCACGAGTCTGGCAGGCGGCGGCCATGACCACCGGGTCGAACGGGCTGATGTGGTTGGCGGCCAGCACCAGCGGGCCGCGACGCAGGTGCGCCGGGACGTCGCCGGTGACCTCGAGGCGGGCGAGCAGGCCGACCAGGCCCCGGGCCAGCAGCAGGGCTGCGCGCCAGATCAGCGGCGGCTGCCAGGCGGTGTGTGCGGTGTCCATCAGCGCGCCATCGTCGCACGCGCCGGCGGGGCCGCGAGGGCGGGTCGGGTGATCAGGGTCATTGGCCCCGGGAGGGTGCGGGCCGCCCAACCGTCTACGACGAGCAGTAGTATTTACTACGTCTCGTAGTACGAATGGCTGGGGGTTTTCAGGTGGACGCGTTGGACGTTGCCCGCTGGCAGTTCGGTGTCACCACCGTCTACCACTTTCTCTTCGTGCCGCTGACCATCGGCCTGTCCGTGCTGGTGGCCATCCTGCAGACGATGTGGCACCGCACCGGCAACGAGCGGTACCTGAAACTCACCAAGTTCTACGGCAAGCTGTTCCTGATCAACTTCGCCATGGGCGTGGTCACCGGCATCGTGCAGGAGTTCCAGTTCGGCATGAACTGGAGCGACTACTCCCGCTTCGTCGGTGACGTCTTCGGCGCACCCCTGGCCATCGAGGCGCTCGTCGCGTTCTTCCTCGAATCCACCTTCATCGGCCTGTGGATCTTCGGTTGGGACCGGCTGCCCAAACGGGCGCACCTGGCCAGCATCTGGGCCGCCGCGATCGGCACCAACCTCAGCGCGTACTTCATCCTCGCGGCGAACTCGTTCATGCAGAACCCGGTCGGCTACCGGATCAACCCCGACAGCGGGCGCGCCGAGCTGACCGACTTCCCGGCCGTGCTGACCAACAAGGTCGCCCTGATCACCTTCCCGCACACCCTGGCCGGCTCGTTCCTGGTCGCCGGGTCGCTGATCGTCGCCGTCGGCCTGTGGCACGTCATCCGCAACCGCGACTCCGCCGACGCCGGCGCGTACCGCTTCGCCACCAAGTTCGGCTCCTGGGTGGTTCTGGTCGCCTCCGCCGCCGTGCTGTTCACCGGCGACATCCAAGGCAAGATCATGACGGACGTGCAGCCGATGAAGATGGCCGCCGCGGAGGGCCTCTACACCACCGAGAGCCCCGCCTCGTTCTCCGTGCTGACCATCGGCAGCCTGGACGGCAGCCGCGAGGTGTTCGCCATCAAGATCCCGTACCTGCTGTCGTACCTGGGCACCGGCGACCCGAACGGCACGGTGCACGGCATCAACGACCTGCAGGCCCAGTACGCCACCCAGTACGGCGCCGGCAGCTACACCCCGATCATCCCGGTCACCTACTGGAGCTTCCGCTTCATGATCGCCTTTGGGATGGCGGCCGGCGCGATCGCCCTGCTGGTGCTCTGGAGCCAGCGCAAGGGCCGCACCCCGAGCAGCACGTGGCTGCTGCGCGCCGGGCTGGCCATGCCGGTGCTGCCGTTGCTGGCCAACTCCTTCGGCTGGATCTTCACCGAGATGGGCCGGCAGCCGTGGATCGTCTTCGGCGAGATGCTCACCCGCAACGGGGTGTCGCGCAGCGTCTCGCTGGCCGAGGTGCTCACCTCGTTCACCGCCTTCACGCTGATCTACGCCACCCTCGCCGTGATCGAGGTCAAGCTGCTGCTGCGCTACGCCAAGGCCGGCGTGCCGGACGTCAGCGAGCAGGCCCCCACCGACGACACCGACGACGCCGAGCGCCCGCTCGCCTTCGCCTACTGATCCCGGAGCCCATCGTGGAACTGACCACCATCTGGTTTCTCCTCGTCGCCGTGCTGTTCACCGGGTACTTCATCCTGGAGGGCTTCGACTTCGGCGTCGGCATGCTGCTGCCCGTGCTCGGCCGCGACGACCGGGAACGCCGCGTCCTGATCAACACCATCGGCCCGGTCTGGGACGGCAACGAGGTGTGGCTGATCACCGCCGGTGGCGCCATGTTCGCCGCGTTCCCCGAGTGGTACGCGACCCTCTTCTCCGGCTTCTACCTGCCACTGCTGCTGATCCTGCTGGCCCTGATCGCCCGGGGCGTCGCGTTCGAGTACCGGCACAAGCGCCCCGAGGCGTCCTGGAAGCGCCGGTGGGACGCGGCGATCGTGGTCGGCTCGCTGCTGCCGGCGATCCTGTGGGGCGTCGCCTTCGCCAACATCCTGCGCGGCGTGCCACTGGACGCCGACCACGAGTACGTCGGCGGCCTGCTGAACCTGCTCAACCCGTACGCCCTGTTGGGCGGCGCGACCACACTCGCGCTGTTCCTCACCCACGGTGCGGTGTTCCTCGCCCTGAAGACCACCGGCGACATCCGCGAGCGCGCGGGCGCGCTCGCCGTACGCCTGGGTGTGGGTGCCGCCGTGCTCTCGGTCGGGTTCCTGACCTGGACGTTGAGCATCCGCTCCAGCGCGGCCGCCGTCGTGCTCGCCGTCGGCGCGGCCCTCGCCCTGCTCGGTGCTCTGGCCGCCGCCCGGGTACGGCGGGAGGGCTGGGCCTTCACCGGCACCGCCGTGGCGATCGGTCTGGCGGTGGCGACCCTGTTCGCTGCGCTGTTCCCGAACGTGCTGCCCTCCACCCTGGACACGGCCGGCACGCTGACGGCCACCAACGCCGCGTCCACCCCGTACACCCTGAAGATCATGACCTGGGTGGCGGTGTTCTTCACTCCGATCGTGCTGGCCTACCAGGGCTGGACGTACTGGGTGTTCCGCAAGCGCATCGGCGTGGCCAACATCCCGCAGCACTGACCGACTCGACACCCCGCCGATCTTGCAGTTTCGGTCGCCGCGATGCGTGGAAATGCCCCGCATGCCGCGACAGGAACTACAAGATCGCGTGGCTAGTTGATCATGATGCGAGTAAATCGGCCTTAGGTGCGCGGCCGTCTCGCTACGGTGTGCCGATGCCCGCCACCGTGCACGTACGCGAACTCACCGCCGACGACCTCGACGCCGCCTGGGAGCTGGGCCGGTTCGCGTTCGGCTCCGACCCGCAGCGGCCCGCGCAGGCCACCGCCACGCCCGCCGGCCTGACCCGTCACGGCGCGTTCGACGACAGCGGTCGGCTCGTCGGCAAGGCCGTCGACCTGCACCACGACCAGTGGTGGTCGGGCCGGGCGGTGTCGGCAGCCGACGTCGCCGGGGTGGCGGTCGCCCCCGAGGCCCGGGGCCGGGGCGTGGGCCGTGCCCTGCTCACCGCCCTGCTGCGCGGGGCCCACGCGCGTGGCGCGGCGGTGAGCGCGCTCTATCCGACCGTCGCCGCCCCGTACCGGGCCTGCGGATGGGAGACCGCCGGGGTGCTGCGCACCGTCGATCTGAGCACCGCCGCTCTGCCCCGGCACCGGCCCGCGTCGCACCTCACCGTGCGGGCCGGCACGGTGGTCGACCTGCCCGCCGTCGCCGACCTGTACGAGCGCGTCGCCCGGTACCGCAACGGCATGCTGACCCGCCGGGGTGAGCTGTTCGACTTCTTTGCCGTCGACGGGGGTCTGCCCGGCGACGGTCTCACCCTCGTCGAGGCCGACGGCGACCTGGTCGGCTACGCCACCTGGCAGCGGGGCCGGGGTTACGGCGCGAATTCCGTGCTCACCGTCGACGAGGCCCTGGCCGTCACCCCCGAGGCCGCCCGGGAGATCGTCGGGGTGCTTGGCAGTTGGGCCAGCGTCGCGCCGACCCTGCGGCTGTGCCCCCTCGACGGGGACGCGGTCAGCGTCCACCTGCCGTTGGAGTCGGCCCGTGACCACGAGCGGGACCTGTGGATGCACCGACCGGTCGACGTCGCCCGCGCGGTGAGCGCGCGGGGGTGGCCCGCGCACGCCCGGGGTGTTGTCGACTTCGGCCTCACCGACGCGCTCGCCGACTGGAACTGCGGCACCTGGCGGTTGACCGTCGCCGACGGCGCCGCCGAGCTCACCCGCGTCGACGGCGAGGCCGACCTGCGGTTGGACGTGCGCGGTTTCGCCCTGCTCTACGCCGGGGCCGCCCTGGCCCGCTCGGTCGCGCAGGCCGGGCTGCTGCACCACAGCCCGGGTGTCGACCCGGCCGCGCTCGACCTCCTGGCCTCCGGCGGGCCCGCGCAGTTGCTCGATTACTTCTGACCGGCTGCCGACGGTTTCCGCCTCCGACGTGGGAACCCGACGTCGGCAGCGGACAGATACAGGTGTGACAGCCGAGATGCGGGCCCGGATCCGGGCCGGAGACACCGATGCGTTGGGCGAGCTCTTCGATGAGCACGCCGACGCGGTTCATCGACATGCGCTGTGGAGCGGAAGCGATCCGGCGCACGCCGAGGACGTGGTGTCGCTGACCTTCCTCGAAGCGTGGAGGATCCGCGAATCCCTGCGCCCGGACGGGGACAGCCTGCGGCCGTGGCTGCTCGGGATCGCGACCAACGTCCTGCGCAATCGCCGACGGGCAGCGCGCCGGCACCGGGAGGCGTTGCGGCGGCTGCCGGTACGCGACACCGTCCCGGACTTCGCCGACGCGGTGGTCGACCGGATGTACGACGCCGACCAGGTGGCCGCCGCGATGGCGGGACTGCGGGCATTGCGTCGCGCCGACCGGGAGGTGTTCCTGCTCTGCGTGTGGTCGCAACTGGACTACGCGGCGGCGGCCGAGGCGCTGGGCGTACCCGTCGGGACCGTGCGCTCCCGGCTGTCACGGGCCCGGACCCGGCTGCGAGCACTGGCGCAGCAGGAGCTGGCCGGCACCCGGATGACCCCCGTCGAGCAGGGAGAGTACCGATGACAGAGCCCACCGCCCCGCCCGCGCCGGCCCTGCCGGCGATGCGCCGACAGGCACTGCGGCATCATCTGTTGACCGAGATCCGGCGGCCGTCGAGGCGGCCACGGATGAGGGTGCTCGCGCCCGTGGCGGGCGTCCTGACCGTCGCCGTCGCGGCCGGGATGATCGCCCAGCCGTGGTCGCCCGACAGCGCGCCATTGATCGTCCCGGTCGAGCAGGGGGAACGCCTCGGGGCGTCACTGCTGCTGAACCGGATGGCCGCGGTGGCCACCGACAAGCCGGGGCCACCCTCCGGCGAGGGCGGGTACGTCTACATCAGGAGCCGGGGCGCGTTCGCCGAGCTCGGTGACGGCCCGGCGCGGCTTCGACCGGTGCACGAGCGGGAGATCTGGATCCCCCGGCACGAGCGGGGTGACGGCCTGCTGCGGCAGCCGTTCTTCCACGCGCCGATCATCGGTGTGATCCCGCAGCGCGAGACACTCACGGACGTGACGCCGAACGCGGCGCTGGTCGACCTGCCCGAGGACCCGGACGCCCTGCTGGCGAAGCTGTACCGGGAACGCCAGCAGCGGGGCCGGGGCAACAGCCGTGACGGCGCGGCGTTCACCGCGATCGGCGACATCCTGCGCGAGTCGTTGGTGCCGCCGGTCACGAGCGCCGCGCTCTACCGGGCCGCGGCGAAGATCCCCGGGGTCGAGGTGGTGCGCGGGGTCGCCGACGCGGCCGGGCGGCGGGGGATAGCGGTCGCGCACACCGAGCGGAGCCGCCGCGACGAGTGGATCTTCGACGAGCAGACCTTCGACTACCTCGGTGAGCGCAGCTATCTCGTGGCGGACACCGACGACGGGCCGGCCGGAACGGTGCTGGGCACGACCGCGGTGCTGCAACGGGCCGTGGTGTCGGAGCTCGGGCAGCGCCCGGCGCGCTAGGTGCTCCGGGCGGCCGGCCCCAGGGCTCACCGTCCTGGGCGCCGGTCGCCCGGTTGCGGCGTGCAGTCAGGCCGGTCACCGCCAACACGGCCTCGGCGCGGTCAGGCCGGGATCACCGCCAGCTCGGCGTTCGCGCGCTGGGTGACGATGGTGAGCACCCGCGCTGCCGTCCTGGCCTCGTCGGCGGGGATCTCCGCGTACAGCCGGGCGCTGAGGTCGGCGACGGCGGCGACGACGCCGCGCTGCGTGGCGCGACCGGTGTCGGTGAGCGTCAGCCGCGGTTCGTCGCCTCCGGCCGCGCCGTCGGCCCGCGCGAGGTCGGCGTCGACGAGTTGGTCGACCACCTGGCGCACGGCCGACTCGTCGATCTTGAGCGTGTTGGTGACCCGGTGCGTGAGGTGTGCGCGTTCGACCGGGCCCTGGGCGAGGACGTGCAGCGCGACCACCTGGTTGAACGTGACGCCGAGGGGGCTGATGGCCCGTTCGAGCAGGGCCCGGGTGGCGTAGTGGGCGTGGCCGATGACCTGGCCGTTGAGGGCGGGGATGGTGGACATGACGCCTCCTTCGATACGTTGGCTGAACCAACGTTGGTCCCGCCAACGTAACACCCGATCGTGGGTCGCACCAACGATTACTGCTAGGCTTCGCCCCATGGACAACGCGGCCCCGCAGTCACCCGCCGGGCTCAGCACCACCCCGAGCTGGCTACTCAACCAGACCGCCGGACACGCCGCCCGCCTGCTCAGCGAGGGCTTCGCCGCGCACGACCTCCGCGGCTACCACTACCGCCTGCTGGCCACCCTGGCCCAGGATGGGCCCGCGAGCCAGGCCGACCTCGGCCGCCGCTGCGGCATCGACCGCAGCGACGTGGTGGCCGCCATCAACGACCTGGCCGGCCGAGGGCTCGTGGTGCGTGCCCCCGACCCGGCCGATCGCCGCCGCAACGTCATCAGCGCCACCGACGCCGGCGCCGACGAGGCCCGCCGGATGGGCGTGACCCTCGAACGCGTCCAAGCCGACCTGCTGGCCCCGCTGTCGGCCACCGAACGCGAGCAGTTGACGCGACTGCTCACCCGACTGCTGCACCACCACAGCCGGCACTGACCCGTCTCAGCGGGCCTCGCGTAGCTCCGCCAGCCGGGCCTCGATCTCGGCCAGCTCGGCGCGTAGCTTGTCGGCCTGCTGCTCCGCCTCGGCCCGCTCGGTGCCCAGGATCTGCTCCACCGCCTCCTGCACCCCCGGCACGTCGACCAGGGCCACCATCTTCAACGCCTCCGCCGGCTTCACCACGTACGGCTTCGCCAGTGCCTTGCTGCCCTGCTGCGCGGCGACGGTCCACTCACCGTCGGCGTACGCCAAGGTCACGGTGAGGCCCGCGGGGCCCTTCGGCTTGACGGCCTTGACCGCCCGCCGCGCCGGCGGCTTCTCGGTCTGCTCCACCTTCGGCTCCTCCTGTCGCTGCGCGGGCACCCGCGGCATGTCCAACACGAACTCCGGCGCGGCCACCGCCGGCGGCTCGGGCTCGGCCTCCGGCTTCGGCTCCACCACCCGGCGAGTGACGCCCTTGGGCGCCACGGCCAGGTCGGCGGGGGAGAACGGCAACTCGTCGCGACCGAAGCGCACCACCACGAACTCGTCGGACACCTCCGGGTCGGTCAGCTCGATCACCTGACCGACCTGACCGGCGATCTGCCCCGCCGCCGCGGTGAACACCACCCGCGGTTTACGCCCGGCCGCCAACGACTCCCGGATGCTCTGCACCTCGCTAGTGGACAAACCCTGGCCGGCATCCATCACAACCCTCTTCCGTACACCTGTTTGATTGCTGTCTTGATACCAGCCGACTGCGACACCCGCCGCACGGGGCTCACGCCCGCTCAGCCGCCCAGCGCCCGCAGCGCCCGGTCGGCGTGCTCGTTCATGCTGACCTCGCTGTGGATCACCTCGATGACCCGCTGGTCCGTGCCGATGACGAACGTCATCCGCTTCATGCTCAACGGCCCCAGCGGCACCCGCCGCTTGACGCCGAACTGCTGCGCCACCGCGCCGTCAGCGTCCGACAGCAGCGGATAGTCGAAGCCGTGCAGCTTCGAGAACTCGGCCTGCTTCGCCACCGGGTCGCGGCTGATGCCCACCCGCGTCGCGCCCAACGCCGTGAACTCCGCCGCGAGGTCACGGAAGTGGCAACTCTCCGCCGTGCACCCCCGGGTCATCGCCGCCGGGTAGAAGAACAGCACCACCGGCCCGGCCGCCACGAACTCCGACAGCCGCCGCGGCGTGCCCGTCTCATCCAGCAGCTCGAAATCCTGCACCACGTCGCCGACACCCACACCCGCCACCGCGCACCTCCATCGTCTGATCGACAGCGCGGTGAGCGTAAGCGATCACGCCCAGATCGCCGCCACCTCGTCGGCCACCACGTCGGCCTGGGCCCGCCCGGCCCGCGCCGCGCCCGCGCGCCGAGCCGGGTCCAGCACGTTGCGGCCGATCGCCGTGCGCGCCGCCGCGTCCGGCGTCAGCACCACCACCCGCGACCCGGCCGCCCGCAACGCGTCCACCTGCGCCGACAGTCGTGGCATCGGCCCGAACGCCGCCGACGTCGGCGCGAGCACCAGCACCCTGCGCGCGTCCGCCGCCAGGTCCGCGTTCACGCTCGAACGCATTCCACCGTCGACGAAGCGGCGTGCGCCGATCGTCACCGGCGGCCACACCCCGGGCACCGCGCAACTCGCGCCCACCGCGTCCACCAGGGACACCCCGCTGTCGCTGTCGAACACCACGAACTCACCGGACGACGCGTCCACCGCCGTGACCAGCAGCCGCCGCCGCGGCCACTCCCGGTCCGGCAGACGGGCCTCGATCACCGCCCGTCGCGACGCCTCCGACTGGGTACGCGCCGCCACCGCCATCGCCCCGATGCGGGCCCGCGAACGCACCGCGTCACGGGTCCGCCCACCGGCCCAGATCAGCCGCGCCAGCGTCGCGAAGCCCAACCGTGCCGCCAGCTCACTCGACGGCGGCGCCAACTGCTCGGCGTAGAAACGCTCGACGGGCAACCCGGAGCACACCTGCGCGCCGACCATCGAACCCGCCGACGTGCCCACCACCAGATCCGCCTCGGTGACCGGCACGCCCCGCTCGACCAACCCGGCCAGCAGCCCCAACTCCCAGGCCACCCCGGTCACCCCGCCACCGCCGAGCACCAACGCCCGCTGCATGTGACCCTCCTCTCGACGACCGACCCGCGCCGGTCACGGTAGCGTCGGCACGACCATCGCGCAGCGGTCAGACCCCCCGGGAGGCACAGTGGCACCCGTCACCCTCGTCACCGGCGGTGGCCGGGGCATCGGCGCGGCCACCGCCCGCCGGCTCGCCGCCGCCGGTCACCACGTCGCCCTGTGCTACCGCCGCGACGAGGCCGCCGCCACCGCCGTCCTGGCCGACCTGCGGGCCGCCGGCGCACAGGCCATCGCGGTACGCGCCGACACCACCGACCCCGAACAGGTGCACACCCTGTTCGACGCGGCCGCGCAGCTCGGCCCGCTCACCGGCCTGGTCAACAACGCCGGCGTCACCAGCCTGATCGGGCCGTTCACCGAGCTGCGTGTCGAGGACCTGCGCCGGGTCGTCGACGTCAACCTCGTCGGCTACGTCCTCTGCGCCCAGCAGGCCGCCCGCCGGCTCACCGACGGCGGGGCGATCGTCAACGTCTCGTCGGCGGCCGCGACCCTCGGCAGCCCGGGGGAGTACGTGCACTACGCCGCCGTGAAGGCCGCCACCGACACCCTGACCGTCGGCCTGGCCAAGGAACTCGCCCCGAAGGGCATCCGGGTCAACGCCGTGGCCCCCGGCATCGTGCGCACCGACATCCACGCCGATTCCGGGGTGCCCGACCGCGCCGACTCCGCCGTCGGTCGGATCCCGCTGGGCCGCGCCGGCGAACCCGACGAGATCGCCGCCGCCATCGCCTGGCTGCTCGGCCCGGACGCCTCGTACGCCACCGGGACCGTGCTGCGCGTCTCCGGCGGCCTCTGACCACGTGTCCACCCGGTCGGAAACCCGCCGGGCGTCCACGCCGTCGGAGACCGCCGGATCCGGCTCAGTGGGTGAACAGCTTCGCCGCGGTCACCACGGTCTGGGCGACCCCGTAGCCGAGCAGCGCCGCCACCACCAACCAGGAGATCCACAACCGGGTCTGCTGCCCGGGTCGGCTGTCCTCACTCATCGCGTACCACTCCTCTGCGTTGTCATGTCCCCGTCCACGTCCCGATCCGCGTCCTCATCGGCGCCCTGTTGCGCCCTCTGCTCCGTCGACGGTTCGTGGTAGCGCTGCGGGACCGGCCGCACCAGCAGGTTCGCCACGAAGCCCACGGCCAGCACAGCCACCATCGTGAACAGCGCCGGGCGGTACGCCGCGGCCGTCAGCGAGCCCGGCTCGCCCTGCGCGTCGAGGAACCCGTTGACGATCAGCGGGCCGGCGATCCCCGCCGCCGACCACGCGGTCAGCAGCCGACCGTGGATCGCACCGACCTGGAAGGTGCCGAACAGGTCCCGCAGGTACGCCGGCACTGTCGCGAAGCCACCGCCGTAGAACGACAGGATCACGCACGCCAACAGCACGAACAGGGCCGTAGAGGTCTGCCCGACGAGCGCCAGCAGCGCGTAGAGCACCATGCCGACACCCAGGTACACCAGGTAGATCGGTTTGCGGCCGATGATGTCCGAGGTGGACGACCACACGAACCGCCCGGCCATGTTGAACAGCGACAGCAGACCCACGAACCCGCCGGCCGCCGCGACGGTCACCGCCGAGGTGCCGTTGTCGCGGAAGAAGTCCTGGATCATCGGGCTGGCCTGTTCCAGGATGCCGATGCCGGCGGTCACGTTGCAGAACAGCACGACCCACAGCAACCAGAACGAGCGGGTCTTCACCGCGTTCGCCGCCGACACGTTCGCCGTCGTGACCAGCGGCTTCGCCGCCACACTGGCCGGGTCGAAGCCGGCCGGCCGCCAATCCTGCGCCGGCACCCGCACGTTCGCCACCCCGAACATCATGATGACGAAGTAGCCCAGGCCGAGGGTCACGAACAGCCACACCAGGGCGCTGCCCGACGCGGTCGACCCCGCGTTGGCCGGGTCGTAGCCGGCGTCGTAGAACGACAGCAGTTGCCGCGACAGGGGAGAGGCGACCATCGCCCCACCACCGAACCCCATGATCGCCAACCCGGTGGCCAGCCCCGGCCGGTCCGGGAACCACTTGATCAGGGTGGAGACGGGGGAGATGTAGCCGATGCCCAGCCCGATGCCGCCGAGCAGCCCGTAGCCCAGGTACAGCAGCCACAGCTGCTTCGTGGCGATGCCCAACGAGCCCACCAGGAAACCCGCCGCCCAGAAACAGGCCGAGACGAACATGGCCTTACGCGGCCCGTTCGCCTCCACCCAGGTCCCGGCGACCGCGGCGGACAACCCGAGCATCACGATCGCGATGCTGAAGATCACCCCGATCGCCGTCTGGCTGGTGTCGAAGTGGGCGATCAGGGAGTTCTTGTAGACGCTGGTCGCGTAGACCTGACCGATGCAGAGGTGGATGGCCAACGCCGCCGGGGGGATGAGCCACCGGCTGTAGCCGGGCGGCGCGACGGTGTGCCGACGATCGAGTGCGGAAAGCATGCGCTGCTTCCTCTCCGATGAGGACGAGAAACGTCGCCCCCAACGTGCCCACAGCACTCGTAAGCGGCAAACCTCACCGTCGCCGGACGGTCGTTCCGCTGAGCTGAGCGGTCAGTCAGCGTCCGCGCGACGGGCGCCCGTTGGAGGCCGGCGCGCGGCCGGCCTCCAGCGGCGCACCGGCTCAGGCCGCGACCGCCGCCTCGGCGACCCGCTCGGCGTCGGGGCGCAGTTGTGGGGTGGCGAGCGAGATGGCCAGGTTGACGATCGCGAAGACGGCGGCGATCAACAGGCCACGGTGAAACCCGTCGACCAGCGCCTGCTGCTGACCGGCGCCGCGGCTGAGCGCGTCGGTGACGTGGGTGACCGACAGCGTCGTGACGATGGCCAACCCCAGCGCGCCGCCGACCTGGTACACGGCGGTGACCACACCGGACGCGGCGCCGGCCTCATGGTGCTCGACGTCGGAGATCGCGGAGATCTGGGCGGGTACGCCCAGCGTGGTGATACCCAGACCGAACAGCAGCAGGCCGGGCAGCAGCTCGCCGGCGTAGGAGCCGGTGGCGCTCGCCCCGCTGAGCAGCAGCAGGCCGATCACGCTGAGCAGCGCGCCGATGATCTGCAGGGTGCGGGTGCCGAGGCGGTGTACCAGTTGGGTGGCGAGGGCGGCGCCGGCGATGGCCGTCGCGCCCATCGGCAGGAACTGCAGGCCGGCGGTCAGCGGCGAGGCGCCGCGTACCTGCTGCAGGTAGATCGCGGTGAGGAAGAACATCGACAGGAACGCGGCGCCGTTGAGCGCCAACGCCCCACTGGAGACACTCAGCGCCCGGGAGCGGAACAGCCGCAGCGGTACCAGCGGCGCGGCCGAGCGCGCCTCGACGCCGACGAAGACCGCCAGCAGCGCGACCCCGCCGATGAGGGTGGCGAGCACCTGCGCCGAGCCCCAGCCGGCGGACTCGGCCCGGACCACGCCGAACACGACGGCGAGCAGACCGGTGGTGCCGAGGACCGCGCCGAGCGCGTCGAAGGTTCGGGGGCCGGGCTGGGAGTGCCGTACGGCCGCCACGAAGGTCGGCACGATCGCCACGAGGGCGATGACGATCGGTACGTTGACGAAGAAGACCCACCGCCAATTCAGCGCGTCGACGAGCAGGCCGCCGGCCACCACGCCCAGGGTGCCGCCGAGCCCGGCGAGGGCGCCCCAGATGCCCATGGCGATGTTGCGTTCCCGTCCGTGCGCGAACGTGACGGTGAGGATGGCCAGCGCCGCGGGGGAGAGCAACGCGCCGCCCAGGCCCTGCACGGCGCGCGCGGCGATCAGCAGGCCGGGCGAGGTAGCGAGTCCGGCGAGCAGGGACATGGCCCCGAACAGCGCCAGACCGACGATGAAGATCCGGCGGGCGCCGAGCAGGTCCGCGGCGCGACCGCCCAGCAGCAGGAAACCACCGAAGAGCAGGGTGTACGCGCTGATCACCCATTGCAGGTCGTCAGCGGTGAAACTCAGATCGGCCTGGATGTTGGGCAGCGCCACGTTCACGATCGTCACGTCGAGGATGACGATGAACTGCGCTACCGACAGCACCGCCAGAGTTGCCCAGGGACTACGTCGCATGCCTACCTCATCGGAGAGAGGGCGTCGCACGACGCGGTATACGCCGTACATCTACAACGTATACCGCCTTGTGTACGTAGTACACTGGGCTGGTGGTCAGTATGAGCAAGGACACCCCGCAGCGTCTCGACCCCACCGCGATCGTCGCGAGCGCACTGCGCATCGCCGACGCCGAGGGCCTGTCCGCGATCACCATCCGTCGGCTGGCCCAGGAGCACGGCGTCACCCCGATGGCGCTCTACCGGCACTTCCGGGACAAGGGCGACCTGCTCGACGCGCTCGCCGCACGCCTGCTCGCCAACATCCGCCTGCCCGAGCCGACCACCGCGCCCTGGGACGAGCAGGTCCGCGCCATCCTGGCCGCCTGCCTCGCCGCGCTACGCCCACACCCCACCGTCGCCGGGCTCGTCCCCACCCGCATCCTGCTGTCCGAGCCGGGCCTGATCCTGGTGGAGCGCATCCTCGCCCTGCTCCACGGGGCGGGCTACCCCCCGGAGCAGGCCACCGAGATCGGCAGCCAGGCCCTCTGCTCCCTGGTGACCCTCGTCGCCACCGAACCCGGCGCCATGGGAAGCACCGACCCGGACACCCGCGCCGACGCCATCCGCGCCAAGCGGGCCGCGCTGCAAGCGTTGGCGCCGCAGCGCTTTCCGCACATCCTCGCCGCCGCCGACGCACTCACCCTCTGCGGCGACCGGGACGGCTACTACAACCTGGGCATCGAGTTCGCCGTCGCCGGCATCCGCGGCATCCGCCCGGCGACCCGCACCACCGGGTGATCCCACCCGCACCGCTCACCAGCGGTGCGGGCGTGACCGGCCCGGCCCTGGCCCGCCGCTACCGCAGGTCCGGCAGGTGCCAGCCGCCAGCCAACGCCTCGGCGTCCGCCGGACCCCAACTGCTCTTCTCGTACGACTGCACCGCCGTCGGCAGATCCAGGATCGGCTCGACGATGCGCCACTCCTGCTCGATCGTCTCGGCACGCGCGAAGCGCAGGTGCTCACCGTCCATCGCGTCGTCGAGCAGCCGCTCGTACGCCTCCTGCCGGCGACCGAGAGCCGCGCCGAAGTCGACGGACAGATCCACCGGACGGCTCGCCACCTCGGCACCCGGGCTCTTCGCCTGGATCGACATGGTGATGCCGTCACCGCGCCCCAGGCGGAAACGCAGCAGGTTCGCGGCCCTCGCCGTGCCCCGCTCGGCGGGGATCAGCGAGCGCTGCGGCTGCTTGAACTCGACCACGACCTCCGTCGCCGTCCCCGGCAGGGACTTGCCGGTGCGCAGGTAGAACGGCACGCCCGCCCAGCGGGGGGAGTCGACAGTCAACCGGGTGGCCACGAACGTCTCCGTGTTCGAGCCCGCCGCCACACCGGGCTCGTCGCGGTAGCCGGCGTACTGCCCCCGGACGGTGGACTCCGGCGACAGCGGCGCGACCTGCCGCAGCACCGCGGCCTCCGCCTCCCGGAACGCCGCGGTGTCCTCGCTGGCCGGCGCCTCCATCGCGATGAGCGCCACGACCTGAAGGATGTGGTTCTGCAACACGTCCCGGGTCGCGCCCACCGTGTCGTAGAACCCGGCCCGGCCCTGGGTGCCGAACCCCTCGGCGAGGGTCACCTGGATGTTGTCGATGTGCTCGCTGTTCCACAGCGGCTCGAACAGCCGGTTGGCGAACCGGAAGGCGTAGAGGCTCTCGACGGCTTCCTTGCCGAGGTAGTGGTCGATGCGGAACACCCGCTCCGGCGCGAAGGCCGCGCCCAGGGTGCGATCCAACTCGCGGGAGGACTCCAGGTCACGCCCGAACGGCTTCTCCACGATCACCCGACCCCGGTCGGCCAGACCCACGGCCGCCAGGCCCTCGACGACGGAGCCGAACACCGCCGGAGGTATCGCCAGGTAGAACAACGGCCGCTCGGCGTCGCGCAGCCGCTCAGCCAGCCGCTGGTAGGTCGTCGGGTCCGCGTAGTTGCCGGAGATCATCGAAAGGTTGTCCGCCAGCCGATCGAAGGTCTCGTCGTCGATCTCGTCATTGGCCTCGGCAACCGACTTGCGGGCCATGGTGACCAACTGCTGATCATCCCAGGGGGAGCGGGCCACGCCGATCACCGGAACGTCGAGGCGGTCGCGCCGGGTCAACTCGTACAGCGCCGGAAACAGCTTCTTCGAGACGAGGTCTCCCGTGACGCCGAACAGCACTACCGCGTCTGAGCGCACGTGCATGGCACTTCCCATTCGATCATCCGAGCCTGATCTTCCGAACGGACAACGGCACGACCCACTCCAGGAATTCCCCAGCGTGCGGCGTACGTGAGGTCGGCGACAACACTGTCTCGACAAGCCCTTATGTTAAGGAAGGTTTACAGTACAGGCGAAACGCCGGTAGCCTGCGACTCTAATCGACGAAGGTCGATCACCATGAGGCCTGGAGGTACCGTGCGTCGCCGACACACCACCACACGGCTGCTGGCCCTAGCCGCCCTCGCGCTACCAGTCATCCTGCCCACAGCGCCCGCCACCGCCGCGACACCCACCGCACCAACCCGACACCTCAGCGACGTCATCCCCGCACCCGTCGAAACCCACCCCGACGCGCACAACACCTTCCGGATCACCCCCCTGACCGTCATCCGCACCACCCCAGGCTCAGCCGCCGCCCGGCGCATCGGTCACCAACTCGCCACCACACTGCGCCCCGCCACCGGCCACCCCCTGCCCGTCCTGCCCGCACGCTCCACCCCGCTACCCGAGATCGCCCTGCTCATCGGCGGCGCCGACGACCGCATCGGCCAACAGGGCTACCAACTCGACGTCACCCGCCGCAGCGTCACGATCCGCGCCAACACCCCCGAAGGGCTGTTCGCCGGCACCCAGACCCTGCGCCAACTGCTCCCCGCCGACATCGAGGCACCCGACCGGCAGAGGACCACCTGGACAGTCCCCGGCGGACGAATCATCGACTACCCACGCTTCGCCTACCGCGGCGCGATGCTCGACCTCGCACGCCACTTCCACACCGTCGACGACATCACCGCCTACGTGGACCTGCTCAGCCAGTACAAAATCAACTACCTGCACCTGCACCTCACCGACGACCAGGGCTGGCGCATCCAGATCGACTCCTGGCCCCGCCTCACCACCGTCGGCGGCGGACCCGGCACCGGCGTCGACGGCGTCGGCCCCGGATACCTCACCAAGGCCGACTACAAGGCCGTCGTCGCCTACGCCGCCGCACGACACATCACGATCATCCCCGAGATCGACATGCCCGGGCACACCAACGCCGCCCAGTCGACATACCCCGAACTCAACTGCGACGGCGTCGCACCGCCCCCGCGCACCGACATCGCGGTCGGCTACAGCTCGCTGTGCATCAACGACGAACTCACCTACCGCTTCGTCGAGGACGTCATCCGCGAACTCGCCGCCATCACCCCCGGACCATTCCTGCACGTCGGCGGCGACGAAGCCCACGCCACCACCGACGAGGACTACCGCACCTTCATGAACCGGGTCCTGCCCCTGGTCGCGAAGTACGGCAAGCGCGCCTCCGGATGGAACGAGATCACCCAGGCCGACCTGCCCACCGACGCCGTCGCCCAGTTCTGGGGCACCGGCACCACAAACGCCAGCCTCGCCGCGGCCGCCGCCCGCGGCAACAAGATCATCATGTCGCCGGCGAACAAGGCCTACCTCGACATGAAGTACGACGCCAACACCCGCCTCGGCCTCCGCTGGGCCGGCCTGATCGAGGTGTCCGACGCCTACGGCTGGGACCCCGCCACCCGCGTCACCGGCGTCGGCGAGAACGCCATCCTCGGCGTCGAGGCCCCACTGTGGTCCGAGACGCTACGCACCCTGGACGACATCGAATACATGGCCTTCCCCCGCCTACCCGCGATCGCCGAACTCGGCTGGTCCACCACCGCCAGCCACGACTGGGAATCGTTCCGAACCCGGCTGGGGGAGCAGGCACCCCGCTGGCGACTGCAACAGGTCGACTTCTACCCGTCCCCGCAGGTGCCCTGGATCTGACCCGCACCCCCGTCGCACGCTGATCGTGGGCGCCGGCCGGGTCGGCCGGCGCCCACGACCCTCAGCGACCGCAGGCGGCGTCCAACGCCTTCAGCGGCGGGTCGAGATCCGGCGCCTCGATCTCGGTGGCCTTCGCACCGGCCAGGTGCTTCTCCACGCCCGCGGCCAGGGTCTCCAACGCGGTCCGCACCTGCACGTCGGCAGCAGTCGGCGCCGCCGTCTTGAGGTCCTGCAACAGCGCGGTGTAGTGGCCGCGAACCTTCGCGCCCGCCTCCTTGGCACTGACCGGCTTGTCGATCGCGGCGATCGCGTCGTCGGCCATCGCGACGTAGTGCTTCTTGACAAAATCGAGACTCGCGTCGCAGACCTGCTTGCTGTTCGCCGCCACGTCGACGGTCGGGCTGGGCGCCCCGGTCGGCGACGGCGCGCCGGCCCCCGCGCTCTCCTTCTCGGCAGGCTGGCAGCCCACAACGAGGCCGACGGTCGCGACCAGGCCAACCACAATACGGACAGGCTTACTCGTCAAGGTGTTCCCCCGTGATGATGTGCGACCCCGCGGTTCGCGGTGAACGCGCGGCGGCCAGAGCGCACCACTGTAGACACCGGACGGCCATGACGCAGACCAGTTTCATGTCCGGCGTCCCGGCCCAACCTCGCACCTACACCGTGATCGACACGGCAGGGCACCACCTGGCGCACGAACAACCCACCCTGCTGCGATCACTCACCCAGGACTGGCCACGCCGCACGCGGACCTGACTGCCCAAGCTGGGGGAGCGGGTCCAGCACTGGTTCAGACTGGTCAGACACCAACGCTCTGCCGCTACCAGCGCGGTCACTGACGTGTTTCACCACGACGCGTGAGTGGTGCACGCTCACCTTGAAGAGCGGCAGTCAACTGATCCAAGCCCAGCGAACCCAACTCCAGCGCCTGACCATGGAATGCGCGCCGGTCACCGGGAAAGGACGACCGGCCGGCCAGCCACACGCGCTCACCCACCTTGTAAGCCAGCGCCTGCCCTGGCCGGCCCAGGTAACGCGCGAGCTCGGCGGATGCGTACGGCCCCTGATGACAGCGGTCCCGCAACAGCTTCAGCGCCGCGTCCGCCGTCCACGCGGCTCCGTCGTCAAAGGGCATCGGCAGTCGCAGGTGCAGGCCGATGTCGAGCACGACCCGCGCGGCACGCAGCAGCCGCATGTACAGGTACCCCATTCGAGCACCCGGCTGCTCGTAGAGCCCAAGCTCATCCATGAACCGCTCGGCGTACAGCGCCCAGCCCTCCTGGCTGCCGGAGAGGCCGCCGAGCAGGTTGAGTCGCTGTCCCAGGCCACCCCGGCAGACCTCGGAGCCAAGGTGGAGGTGATGACCAGGAACTCCCTCGTGATAGGCGGTGCTGTAGGCGTACCAGGTGGGAAAACTCGCTGCGTCCTCGGGGACGGACCACCAGACCCGACCCGGCCGGGTCAGGTCCCGCGACGGCCCGGT
Source organism: Micromonospora sp. NBC_00821 (assembly GCF_036347035.1). Lineage (NCBI taxonomy): Bacteria > Bacillati > Actinomycetota > Actinomycetes > Micromonosporales > Micromonosporaceae > Micromonospora > Micromonospora sp. NBC_00821. The sequence continues at coordinate 3,778,091 of NZ_CP108880.1, read as the reverse complement.
GTAGGCAATGCCGGACGACGTTGTCAACCGCGACTCGATGTGCCGAAGCGGGGCGGGGATGTCGAAGTACACACCGTCCAGTCGCTCGGTGGCGGCCTCCAACAGCTCCTGCAGCCACGCAGCGAACGCCTCCCTGCTGTGCAGGGCACCGGGTGCGTCGGGGCTGTTGAGCCGGGCAAGCGCCTCTGGCACGCTCCCGCCCAGGGCCTTCGCCTCCGCGATCAATTCAGCCTCTGTCGCTCTGAACTCGTCCCAGCCCCAGTCGTACAGCTCGCGCAGATCAGGCTGGGCCGCGAGGAAGGTACGCACCCAGAGTGCGTACCGCTGCTGACCGAACGCTTCCTGCTCAACGGCCCGCGGTGCCAGGTCCGCGGTCAGCATCCCAACCAGTTTCTGGTACGCCTCTCGCGAGCCCGTCGCTGCAGCCTGCAACGACGCCCGCTGACGCCCCTCGCCGTAGCGGTCCACCAGGGCGACATCGTCGTCGATCCAGTTGCGGCAGCGCTGCGTGACGAGCTCCACCTGACGCCGTGCCGGCACATTGCCGCGCTCCGCGGCGAGTAGGAGGCTGCGGGCGTACCCGTCCAGGGCTGCGGGGATCGCGGCCATACGTGCGCCGACACGAGCCCAACCCTCCTCGAAGGCCGCGCCCTCGGCACCGCGGACGGGAACCGCGGCCTCGACGGCCTGGCGGATGAGCTGGAGCGGACCGGTGGCCGCGGCGTGCAGTTCGCGCAGGTCCTCTCCAGCGTCGTGGAAGGCGAGACGCGTACGCAGCCGCTCGGCGAGGTGGGCGTGCAACGGGCCCGCAGCCGGAAGAGCATCGCCCAAGCTCTCCAGCTCGCGCAGGGCGCGGGCTGCGAGGTCGGCGCGGGCCTGGTGGCCCTCCGGGCCGTAGTCGGTAAGCCCGTCGACATCCTGCTCGCCAGCGTCGACGACCGCTGTGCAGGGGTCGAGGCCAGCCGTGTCGCACAGGAGTCGATCCGCGAAGTCCTCGATCACGCCGCCAATGCTAGGACCTTGCCCCAGCTGCCGTGGTGCAGAAGCAAGCTGGTGAGAGTGGCGCAGGACGAATGAGAACTGACATCAGTCTGCTCGGCTGCTTCGACCCCACCGAGGCGCGATTCGATAATGCACATTATGTAAAGTAGCGCGTTCCGAGGGTCCCCTCTCGGCCTGGCGACAGGGGTCAGTCGCGCATCAGGCCGGGCGGACACGCGTCCTCGTCCGGCCCGACGAGGCGCGCGTTGACCAGCGGGTTGCGCCGCAGGATCGTCAGCACGGCAAGGCTGGCGCCGACGTCGGCCCAGGTGTCGTCCCACAGGGCCGAGACGAGCCAGGAGCGATCCGCCGGAAAGAACAGGTCGGGCAGCGCACCGTCGCTGCCGCGCATGTGACCGACACGCCAGGCGAGAGCCTGTTCCGGTCCGGCCTGGACCAACACGTAGGACCAGTCCCCGTAGAGGGACACCCTCGCGGCGCTCGGAAAGACGACGTCGTGGGCGCCGGTGTCGAGAAAGCCGAGCCACCAGGGCTGATCCGACGTGCACGACACCAGTTCGTCGATCACCGCACGTTCGTGGGCGTGGAACTCGACATCCTCTGGCCGGTGGAACGTGCCGTACGCCTCGTATATCGGCGGGATCGCCGTGGTGACCGACAGACCCTGCGTGGTGCGCCCGGCGAGCCAGGCGACGTCGCTGGCCGTGCCGAGCCGCCAGTTGCGCCCGTCCTTGCTGACGTCCCTGGGCTCCGTCGGGATCGTTGTGTCCCGCGTCCCGCTGTCGACGGCGGCGGGTGACGCGTATGGAGCCCACCCGGCTCGGCCAGCGGCCCGCCACTGGTGCCCCTCGGAGCAGACCAGATCCGTCGGACCGTCGAGGTCCCGGTACACGATGGGTGTGCCGGGTCGACCGCAGGTGGGACACGTGGCGGCGAGCGACGTCATGCCGCGCACGTTACGTGCTTCTCGGTCAGCTCCAGCCGTACTCGTGGCGGTTCGGGATGAGGTCCCCCTCTCCCCCTGGCTCACCGCTTCCCGGATACGCGAAATTGCTGCATAATATCCCTTATGCATGACAAACAGGACGAATCGCTCGTGGTGCTGATCGAGGAGTTCCTGACCGCGCGGGCCACCCGTAAGCCCTCCCCCCACACCCTGGCCGCGTACCGCAGGGATCTGCACGCAGTCGCGGCCCTGGTCGCGGAGGCCACTCCCCTCCCCCTCGACGCGCTGTCGATCACCGACCTCTCCCCCCGTGTGATGCGGGCGGCCTTCGCCCGGTTCGCCGCTCCCCGGGCACCCGCGTCGGTGCATCGGGCCTGGTCCACCTGGAACAGTTTCTTCACGTTCCTGGTCGCTGACGGGTTCGTGGCGGGCAACCCGATGCCGGCGGTCGGGCGGCCCCGGGCGCTACTCCCCCAGCCGAAGCCGCTGCGCGGCGCGGACACCCCCGAGGTGCTGCTCGCGTCCGCCGCGCGCGAGGACGGTCGTCAACGCGACCCGTGGCCGGAGCGCGACCTGGCGGTGTTGGCGGTGGCGCTCTGCGCCGGGCTGCGCCTGTCGGAGCTGCTGGCGTTGCGCGTCGACTCGCTGGGCGGCCGGGCCGGTGAGCGGCGGGTCGAGGTGGCGGGCAAGGGTGGGCGGCCTCGGGTGGTGCCGATCGAGGCGGATCTGGATCGGGTGCTGCGGGACTACCTGGACAGTCGGGTGCGGCGCTTCGGTTCGCGGTCGGTACGCCCCGACTCGCCGTTTCTGGTGGATCGGCGTGGTGAGCCGTTGCGCCGTGGTGGCCTGCAGTATCTCGTCGAGTCGTGTTACCGGCGGGCCGGCATCGGCGACCGGGTGCCGCGTGGTGCGCGGCTGCACGCGCTGCGGCACACCTTCGCTACCCGGTTGGCGGAGGACGGTGCGAGCGCGGCGGAGATCATGCGGTTGTTGGGGCACGCGTCGTTGGCGTCGTCGCAGACGTACATCGAGGTGACGGCCGGGCAGCAGCGTGACGCGGTCCGCGCCAACCGGACCAACCGCGCGTTGGCGGGTCTGGTGCCGCCCGGGTGAGGGTGGTCAGTGTGCGCGGTGGCCGGTGCCGTCGGCGGTGACGGGCAGGGGGCCGAGGACGGCGTTGATGATGTGGATGCGGGCGTTGGTGGCCTGGTAGTCGGCGCAGACCGTGTCGGCGCGGTCGCCGAGGCGGGCGGTGGGCCCGGTGCGGGTGACGGTGACGGTGACGCCGTCGAGGGTGGTGGCGGTGCCGGCGGTGGTGAGGTCGGTGATCGGGTGGGCTCCGGTGATGAGGTGGGCTTTCAGCAGGGTGCGGAGCTGGTCGGTGTGGTGGGTCATGAGGTCGTCCCAGTTGTCCTCGGAGAACGTGGCGGCGAAGGCGTCGTCGGAGGGGGCCAGGAGGGTGACGCCGTCGGCGGCGGGCAGGTCGGTGAGGACGCCGCTGGTGCGCACTGCCGCTTCGAACGTGGTGAGGGTGGGGATCCAGCGCAGCGCCTGGTCGACGGGTTGCCCGGCGAGGAAGCTCGGGTTGCCGGGGTCGGTGCCGGTGGGCAGGGCGGCGCAGAGTGGCCCGGTGGGCTGGGGTGCGGTGCTCGCGGGCGCGGCATCCGTGTGGGGAGCTGCGGGGTTGCCGGTGCAGGCGGCGAGCAGCAGGGTCGGCACGAGCAGGCCGAGCGTCCGTCGGACGCGCCGAGCGCCGTGGGGTCGTCGGGGTTGTCGCTGTGGGGTGGCGGGGTGCGACACGGCGGCCTCCACGGGTGCGGGGGTTGCTGGTGAGGTGCCGGCGGCGCGGGTGTGGGGCCCGCGCCGCCGGCGTGATGGCTCGCTACTTGTCGGTCACAGTGCCGCGCACTGGCTGGTGCGGGGGCCGTGCACGGTGTTGGCGATGCCGAGGTTGGTCGGGGTGGCGCTGTTCGCGGTGCAGTTGAGCGGGCCGCGGATGGTGGTGCCGGCCAGCACGGGTGCGTCGGTGCCGGTGGTGTTGCCGGACAGGTCGACGGGGCCGGCGATGGTGGCGTCGATGATGGAGATCGTGTCGGTGGTGGCGATGCGGACCGGGCCGTTGATGGTGCTGTCGGCGAGCAGGATGCCGGCGGCCCTGGTGGCGGTGAGTGGGCCGCTGATTGTCGTTGCTGTCGTGACGAGTGCCGCGCCGGCCCGGACGGTGACCGGGCCGTTGATGGTGGCGTCGTCGGCGCAGGTGAAGCCGGTGACGGTCAGGGGTCCGTTGCGGCGGCCGGTGAGGGTGGGGTAGACGCGTTCGCCGTCGGTCAGCTTCTCCACGCCCTTGCCGTCGAGGAGCAGGGGGATGAGGCCGCGTTCGGGTTGGTTGAGGGGGACGTAGTGCTCGTCGCCGATCGTGATGACCTTCCAGCCGTGGGCGGCGATGCGCTGGGCGACTGTGGTGCCGATGCCACCGGGTCCGTCGGTGCGGGCGCCGTTGTACTGCGCGTCGGTGAGTTTGTAGGCGCAGGGCGGGGTGTCGAGGATCAGGTCGGCGGGGGGCGCGTCGAGTGGTGGTGGGCTGTCGCCGGGGTGCGGTGCCGGGTGGGCGGGGATGGGGCGGGAGCCGCGGAAGACGAGTCGGCCGGTGTTGGCGGCTTGGGATTCGATGGCTTCGCTGCGGGCCTTCAGGATGTCGGCGCGGTCGGCGCGGTGGTAGTCGAGGAACTGGTGGAACGTCCACAGGGCCGAGTAGGTCTTGCGGCGTCGGTTGTTGGCGGTGTTGCCCTCGTCGGGACGGGTCTGGCCGCCGGAGCTGCGCAGTTCCAGCAGGGAGTTGGTGACGTTCTTGAGCCCGAGGGTGTTGCGCAGGATGGTCTCTTCGCTGAGGCCGACGTTGCCGCCGCCTTCGCAACCGTAGGGGCAGGCCCACCAGCCGGCTTCGGCGCCCTTGGCGTACATGTGGCCTTCGATCATGTCCTGGGACTGGTCGAAGATGGGTTGGGCGACGTTCTGGTGCCGTGGGGGCAGCATCGGCAGGTCGCCGGCGCGGGAGTTGCCGAACTCGTGGCCGTCGTAGCCGGCGACGGGTCGGTAGTCGCGGACCATTGTGATGTACGCGGTGGTCTCGGGTTGGCGGATCAGGGAGTAGTCGCGGTTGAGGTCCTGGCCGGTGGAGTTGCCGCGGGTGTTGTTGGCGCGGCCGTCTCCGTTGATGGTGGGGACGATCAGGACGGTGGTGTGGCTGAGCAGGTCGGTGATGCGGGGGTCGGTGCTGAAGGCGAGTTGGCGGGCCATGATGAGGCAGGCTTCGCGGTCGCCGGGTTCGTTGCCGTGCACGTTGCAGTTGATGGCCACGGGTGCGGTGGCGGCGACGGCTTGCGGGGTGGCCGCCGGGGTGGGGTGGCCGATGACGAGCATGTTGATGGGTCGGTTCTGGACGGTGCGGCCGAGTTCGACGACGCGTACGCGGTCGCTGAGGGCGTCGATGGCTGCGGTGTAGGCGTACTCGTCGGTGTCGCTGGTGTACTGCGCGGCGTGGGTGGTTTCCCAGCCGGTGCGTAGGTGCTCGCCGGGGGTGGTGGGGTTGCCCCAGGGTGCGGTGGTGGTGGCGGTGACTGGTTCGGAGTAGGGCTGTTCGGTGGTGCCGGTGCGGGCGCGTACGCGCCATTGGAAGGTGTCGCCGGGGTTGTAGCCGGCGTCGGCGAAGGTGGGTGCCTGTTGGTTGATCTGGCGGTTGGGTCGCCAGATGCCGACGATGGTGGGTGTGCCGGTGGGGGTGTTGTCGGCGTCGACGGGGGTGCGTTCGATCTGGTAGTCGGTGGCGCCGTCGACGGGTTGCCAGGCGAGGGTGGTGTATCCGTCGGCCTGGTGTGCGGTGAGGGCGGTGACCTGGTCGGGTGGTGCGGCGTTGTGGGCGTTGGCGGGGGTGGCTGCGGTGGTGAGGGTGACGGCGATGAGGGTGGACACGGCGATGAGGGTGGGTCGCTGGCGTCTCATGTGGCCTCCGACGAGTTGATCGTGGCGCGTGTCGACCAGCATGGTTGTCGAGGTCCGTCGATGCAATGATCTTGAGGGAATCTTGCGACTTGGCGGTCCGCTCCCCCGCCGACCCTTGATCGACTCGGCTTTCAGGAAGGCGCGGTGTCCGGGGCGCGGGGATGCGCCGGTTCAGGAAGCCGGGGCAGCGGCAGGCCGAACGGTCGGCGCGGTGAGGCGTCGCGGTCAGCGGGCGTGGCGCAGAGCCCAGTCGAGGGCGACGTCGGCGATGCGCTGCCAGCCCTGCTGGGCGGGCAGCAGGTGCGCGTACCCCTCGAAGAGCTCGACCTCGGTGATGGTGTCGCCCTTGTAGTGAGCGGCGTTGGCGCGTTGCACGCTGGGCGGCATGATGTGGTCTTCCGAGCCGGAGATGAACAGCAGCGGCGCGCGCTGGTCGTTGCGGTAGTTGACGGCGATGTCCTGGGGGCCGGGCAGCAGGTTGGCCAGGACGCTGTCCCAGAGGATGCCGCCGGCGGCGGGGATGGCGTAGCGCTCGTACAGGGCGCGGGCGGTCTGCTCGTCGAAGGTGTTGGTGAACGCGTAGTTCCACTGTTCGAAGGTGAACCCGACGGCCCGGTGCCGGTTGGCGGGGTTGCGCAGCACCGGGAAGGTGGAGCGCAGCTGTGAGAGGGGGGTCACCGTGACACCTTCGGTGGGTGCCGAGTTGAGCACGACCGCCGAGGCGCCGTAGCCGCGGTCGAGCAGCACCTGGGTGAACGCCCCGCCGGCGGAGTGGCCCATGAGGATGGGTGGCGTGGGCAGCGCGTCGAGCACCTCGGACAGGTGCGCGATGATCTGTGGTGCGGTCAGCGTCTCCAACGGCCTGGGGTCGGCGTTGATCGCCTCGACCTCGCCTTCCAGCCCGGGGTACGTGGGAGTGAGCACCCGCAAGCCCTTGTCCTGGTAGTGGGTGACCCAGTGTTCCCAGCTGCGGGGGGTGACCCAGAACCCGTGGATGAGGACGATCGTGTCCGGCGTGTCGCTCATGGTCAGCTCCCTGTGGTGTCGGGGGTGGCGATGGCGCGACAGCGTGGTGTCGGCGAGCCCACCCTAGACATTCGTGAGCCGCGATGCGGCCGGTTGGGCGATGATGTTCAGCCGAGGTCGACCAGCAGGGGGCGGTGGTCGGAGATGGTGGACGCGGGCGCGGTGACAGCGCGTACGGGTGGGAGCTGGTCGAGGGCGTGCCGGTCGGCGAGGATGTGGTCGAGTTGGACGCGGGGCTGCCCGGACGGGTAGGTGGGGCGTCGGCCCAGGGGGTGCCAGCCGGAGATGAGCCGGGCCGCGCCGGCGGGCAGGTTGAGGTCGCCGAGCAGGACGCGGGGCCCGGGTAGCGCGCGCAGGGCACGGACGGTCTGACGTAGTTGGCGGGCGTTCCAGCCGGGCACGAAGGACAGGTGGGTCGCGGCGACGGTGAGGGGGCCGTGCGGGGTGTCCAGGACGGCGGCGAGGACCACGCGGGGTTCGTCGTGCAGCAGGATCAGGCCGCCGCGGGGGCCGGGCACGTAGACCGGTGAGCGCACCGGCGCCGGCTTGAGGCGGGTGACCTGCCAGCTGCGTACGGGGTGTCGGCTGATCAGCCCGATGCCGTAGCAGGGTTCGCCGTGGCCGTCGTCGTCGTGGCGCAGTGGGCGGAACTGTTCGCCGGGGGTGCCGACGACGGCGGCGGCGAAGCGGTGATGCGGTGCGCCGAGGGCGCGGGCGGCGATGGCGGTGAGGTCGAGGTGGCCGCTGCGGCGTTGGTCGCGGTCGACCTCCTGAAGGGCGAGCACGTCGGCGTCGAGGGCCCCGATGGCGGCGGCGAGTCGGTCGGAGTCGACGAGCCCGTCGGTGAGGGACCGTCCGTGCAGCAGGTTGAAGGTGGCCAGGCGCACTCCTGCACCTTACGTGCCCGTGGCATGGTTGCCCGGTGGTGAAGGTCTTGCTGTGTTCGATGCTGGTGTTCGTGGCGGTCGGAGCGTTGGGGGTGTGGTTGCGGCGTACGCGGGGTCGGTGACCGGGTGAGGCTGGCCACTCGGGTGCCGCCGGGGCGCGTCGGGTGGGCAGACTTGCTGCCCGTGGACGCCGTGACGCTGAGTACCCTGCTGGCCGCCGCCGCGATGGCCGGGTGGGTCGATGCCGTGGTCGGTGGTGGCGGGTTGTTGCTGCTGCCGGCGTTGTTGGTGGCCGCCCCGGGGTTGCCGGTGGCCACCGCGTTGGGCACGAACAAGTTGGCCGCGATCTTCGGTACGGCCACGGCGGCGGCGACGTACGCCCGCAGGACGACAGTCGACTGGCGGGTGGCGGGCCCGGCGGCGGGGTTCGCGGTGCTCAGCGCGGGTGTGGGCGCGGCGCTGGCCGGGGCGGTGCCGGCGTCGGCGTACCGGCCGGTCGTGCTGGTGGTGCTGGTGTCGGTGGCGGTGTTCGTGCTGCTGCGTCCCCGGATGGGGGTGGTGGCGGTGCCGGCGAAGCGCACCCCGCTGCGGGTGGCGATGGTGATCGCGGTGGCCGGGGTGGCGATCGCCCTGTACGACGGGTTGATCGGTCCGGGCACCGGCACGTTCCTGGTGTTGGCGTTCACCGCCCTGGTGGGCGCGGATTTCGTGCACGGCTCGGCGATGGCGAAGGTCGTCAACGCGGGGACGAACCTGGGCGCGTTGGTGGTGTTCGGGGTGACCGGGCACGTGTGGTGGTTGCTGGGCGCGGGCATGGCGGTGTGCAACATCGCCGGCGCGGTGCTGGGGGCGCGGATGGCGTTGCGCCGCGGTTCCGGGTTCGTGCGGGTGGTGTTGCTGGTCGTGGTGGTGGCCCTGGTCGCGAAGCTGGGCCACGACCAGTGGGTGAGCTAGCCGAGGCGGCTGGGTGAGTCGAAGCGCCCGGCGCGGATCTCGCGCAGGGCCCGGCGGCGGGTGTCGCCGCGCAGGGTGTCGACGTAGAGCCGCCCGTTGAGGTGGTCGGTCTCGTGTTGCAGGGCGCGGGCCAGGAATCCGCTGCCGGCGATGGTCAGCGGCTCGCCGTGCTGGTCGACGCCGTGGGCGGTGGCGTGCAGGGCCCGCACGGTCGGGAAGTACAGCCCGGGAATGGACAGGCAGCCCTCCTCGTCGTCCTGCAGCTCGTCGGACAGCTCCAGGGTGGGGTTGATGAGGTGGCCGCGGTGCCCGTCGGCGTCGTAGACGAACACCTGGGCGCTGACGCCGATCTGCGGTGCGGCGACGCCGGCGCGGCCGGGGGCGCCGAGCAGGGTGTCCATCAGGTCGGTGACGAGGGCCCGCAGCTCGGCGTCGAAGGTGGTGACCGGTTCGCATCCGGTGCGCAGGACTGGGTCGCCGATGATCCGGATGGGCCGCATGGTCATGGGGTTCAGCGTATCGCCGTGCGGTGCCGCGGTCAGCGCCCGGCCAGGGTGGCGCGGACCGGGGTGGTCTTCGCGGCGGCCTCGGCGACCTCGGCGCGTGCGTCGCTGTCCCAGGTGATGCCGCCGCCGGCCCAGGTGTGCAACCGCTGGCCGTCGGCGGCGGCGGTGCGGATGGTCAGGCCCAGGTCGACGTGGCCCGGGGCGACCCAGCCCAGCGCACCCATGCTGGCGCCCCGCCCGACCGGTTCGAGGGCGCTGATCTGGGTCAGGGCGGCGAGTTTCGGGGCGCCGGTGACGGAGCCGCCGGGGCAGGTGGCGCGCAGCAGGTCGGCGAGGCCGAGGCCGTCGGCGGCGGCGGCGCGGACTGTCGACTCGGCCTGCCACAGGTCGCACCAGCGGCGCACGGCGAACAACTCGTCGACGGTGACGGTGCCGGTGCGGGCGATGCGGGCGAGGTCGTTGCGTTCCAGGTCGACGATCATGATGTGTTCGGCGCGTTCCTTCGCGCTGGTGAGCAGTTCGGCGCGGCCGGTGGCGGTGGCCGGGCGGGTGCCCTTGATCGGTCGGGTGATCACCTGCCCGTCGGTGACCTCGACGAGGGTTTCCGGGGAGGCGCAGCCGATGGCCCAGCCGTCGCCGGTGAGGACGCCGCCGTAGCGGGCGCCGGGGAGCGCGCCGAGGCGGCGCAGGGCCGGCAGCGGGTCGCCGGTGTAGGGGGCGGCGGCGTGGCCGACGATGTTGCTCTGGTAGACGTCGCCGCGGCCGATGGCGGCGCGGACCGCGTCGACGGCGGCGGCGTGCTGGTCGGGGGTCCAGCTCTCGGCCCACTCGCCGAGCCACCACGGCGGCGGTGGACCGGGCCGGGTGACCCGGGTGGGGCCGTGCTGGTAGACGACGACGGCGAGGTCGGGCAGGGTCGGCGCGGGCTCCGGCGCCCCGGTGGGTGCGCCGGCCAGCAGCGCCCCGGCGGCGGCGGACAGGTACAGCGCCGCGCCGCAGACCCCGGTGCCGTGCTGGCCGGTGGCGGGTCGGGTCAGGTCGTGCAGGGGCAGGCCGTGGGCGGCGAGGAACTCCTCGGCGAGGGCCGCGGGGTCGCCGCCGTCTCCGCGGGACCAGTGCAGGCGGGCGCGTTCGGTCAGCGCGCCCCGGCACGCGGCCGGCGAGGCGGGTACATCGATCGATGCCGCCGGGCCGCTGTCCGTGGCCCCCATAGCCGGGCCGCTGTCCGCGGCATCCACGTGTGGGAGCGTTTCCACGCCGTACGGTCCAACCTTCCTCATCCGTTCAGTGGATTTCCCGTGCACCAGGCGGGCACCTGCTCGATGCTGGACACTTTCGCTTGGTACTGTGCGTCACTGGTCATGTGAACCATGACACAGTGCCCCCACAGTCCGGAGAACCCGATGTGCCAGCACCAACCGACCTGCCCCTCCGCTGAAGCTACCGACCGGGAAGCCGCGCGGGTCCTCGCCTGCTTCCGTGAGCAGGGCTGGAGCCTGCTCTGCAACGGTGTGATCGTCTTCGAGGACACCGGCGAGCTGCTTCCCGACGGCAGCAGCATCGCACCGCACCGCGGCCCCGCCCGCCACGCCCTCGTGGCCTGACCGACCACTCAGCGTCACCGTTTAGCCGCCGTCGACCCAGGCTAGTCCCCCGGTAAGGGACGTCCCCGCCCAGGTCGCAGCGGCTGCCGGGGCAGGCCGTACCGCCCGCCCCGGCGCGCCGTCGTCAGTCCTCGAACGCCTCCGGCGACGGGCACGAGCAGACCAGGTTCCGGTCGCCGTACGCGCCGTCGATGCGCCGCACCGGCGGCCAGTACTTGCCGGCCCGGTCCACCCCGGCCGGGTACGCGCCCACCGACCGCGGGTACGCGTGCGACCACTCGTCACCGCTGACCATCGCCGCGGTGTGCGGCGCGTTGCCCAGGGGGTTGTCCCCGAGCGGCCACGCCCCGGAACCCACCTGCTCGATCTCCGCGCGGATCGCGATCATCGCGTCGCAGAACCGGTCCAGCTCGGCCAGGTCCTCGCTCTCGGTCGGCTCCACCATCAGCGTCCCCGCCACCGGGAACGACATCGTGGGCGCGTGGAAGCCGTAGTCGATCAGCCGCTTCGCCACGTCGTCGACGCTCACCCCGGTCGCCTTCGTCAACGGCCGCAGGTCGAGGATGCACTCGTGGGCCACCAGGCCCTTGTTGCCGGCGTACAGCACCGGGAAGTGCCCCCGCAGCCGCGCCGCCACGTAGTTCGCCGCGAGGACCGCCACACCGGTGGCCCGGGTCAGGCCCTCGGCACCCATCATCCGCAGGTACGCCCACGGGATCGGCAGGATCCCCGCCGACCCGTACTTCGCCGCCGAGATCGCCGGCGTGGCGTCGACGTGGGCGCCCAGCGGGTCACCGGGCAGGAACGGCGCCAGGTGCGCGCGGACCGCCACCGGGCCCACCCCGGGGCCACCGCCGCCGTGCGGGATGCAGAACGTCTTGTGCAGGTTCAGGTGCGACACGTCCGCGCCGAACTTGCCGGGCTTGGCGAACCCGACCAGGGCGTTGAGGTTCGCCCCGTCGACGTACACCTGACCGCCGGCGTCGTGGACCTTCGCGCACAGCGACGCGATGCCCGTCTCGTACACGCCGTGCGTCGACGGGTACGTCACCATGATCGCGGCGAGCGCGTCGCGGTGCTTCTCGATCTTCGCGTCCAGGTCGACGAGGTCGACGTTGCCGTCGTCGTCGCAGGCCACCACGACGACCCGCATGCCGGCCATCACCGCCGACGCCGCGTTCGTGCCGTGCGCCGACGACGGGATCAGGCACACGTCGCGGTGCGTCTCACCCCGCGACGCGTGGTACGAGCGGATCGCCAGCAACCCGGCCAGCTCACCCTGCGAACCGGCGTTGGGCTGCACGCTCACCGCGTCGTAGCCGGTCACCTCGGCCAGCCACGACTCCAGCTGACCGATCATCTCCCGGTACCCGGCGGTCTGCGCGTCCGGCGCGAACGGGTGGATGTTCGCGAACTCCGCCCAGCTGACCGGCTCCATCTCGGTCGTCGCGTTCAGCTTCATCGTGCACGACCCGAGCGGGATCATGCCCCGGTCCAGGGCGTAGTCGAAGTCCGACAACCGCCGCAGGTAGCGCAGCATCGCCGTCTCCGAGTGGTGGCTGCGGAACACCGGGTGGGTGAGGAAGTCGCTGTCGCGCCGCAGGTCGACAGGCAGGGCCGCGTCCGCGTCGCCGTCGAACGCGGGCACCCCGAACGCCTCCCACACCTGCGCCAGGTGCGCGTCGGTAGTGGTCTCGTCGCAGGACACCCCCACCCGGTCGGCGTCGACCAGCCGCAGGTTGACACCACGGTCCGCGGCGGCCGCCACCACCTCGGCAGCCGCGCCCGGCACGGTCGCGGTGACGGTGTCGAAGAACGCGACGTCCGCGACGTCCACCCCACCGGCGCGCAACCCGGCCGCGAGCCGGGCCGCCATCGCATGGGTACGCGTCGCGATGTCCCGCAGCCCGTCGGGGCCGTGGTACACGGCGTACATGCCGGCCATCACCGCGAGCAGCACCTGCGCGGTGCAGATGTTGCTGGTCGCCTTCTCCCGCCGGATGTGCTGCTCACGGGTCTGCAACGCCAACCGGTAGGCCGGGTTGCCGTCCGCGTCGCGCGACACCCCGACCAGGCGTCCGGGCAGCATCCGCTCCAGGCCCGAGCGCACCGCCAGGTAACCGGCGTGCGGCCCACCGAAGCCCATCGGTACGCCGAAACGCTGGGTGGTGCCGGCGGCGATGTCCGCGCCGATCTGCCCCGGGGCGCGCAGCAGCGTCAATGCCAGCAGGTCCGCCGCGACGGTCACGAGGGCGCCGACGGCGTGCGCCGCCTCCACGAGGCCGGCGTGGTCGCGCACCGCCCCGGACGCCCCCGGGTACTGCAGGTGCAGGCCGAAGAACTCCGCCGGCAACTCGTCGCGCTGCACGTCGAGGACCCGCACGTCGATGCCGAGCGGCTCGGCCCGGCTGGTGATCACGGCGATGGTCTGCGGCAACGCGTCGGCGTCGACGACGTACACCCGGCTCTTGCTCTTGGAGGCCCGCCGCGCCAGGGTCATCGCCTCCGCCGCCGCGGTGCCCTCGTCGAGCATGGAGGCGTTCGCGGTGGCCAACCCGGTCAGGTCGGTGACCATGGTCTGGAAGTTCAGCAGCGCCTCGAGGCGGCCCTGGCTGATCTCCGGCTGGTACGGCGTGTACGCCGTGTACCAGGCCGGGTCCTCCAGCACGTTGCGGCGGATCACGGCCGGGGTGTGCGTGCCGTGGTACCCCAACCCGATCATGGAGACGGCGACGGTGTTGCGCGCCGCGAGGGCCCGCAGCTCGGCGATCGTCTCGGCCTCGGTGGCCGGGTCGGGCAGGTCGAGGGTGCCGTGCCAGCGGATCACCTCGGGGATCGCGGCGTCCATCAGCTCGTCGATCGAGTCGTGCCCGACGACCTCCAGCATCCGACGCTCATCGTCGGGGCCGGGACCGATGTGACGGGTGGCGAACTGCTCTACGGTCATAGGGGGCACTCCCGGGGCGAGGTCGACGTGTCGGCCTCCCCCTCTGTCGCACCCACAGGGGCGCTCCACAGTGCCTGCCCACGAGGTCCTTTTGCCTGAGAGGTTCCGGGGAGGATTTGCCCCTTCGGCGCCGCCCTGCGTGCTGTCGGGCGGTCTCTCCCACGTGGGTGTTACCGGCGCGCTCAACGCTACCAGCGTCGGTGTTTCCGGCGGATGTCCTACCCCCCCGGGCCCTCGGGGCCCCACCGTCACACCTTGAGTGGGGCTCCAGTGGCGACCCGCGCGGCGAGCTGCGGCAGCACCGCGCCCAGCGGCGCGTCGACGCACACTGTGGCGTGGCCGTCACCCCGGGTCGACCCCTGGTTGACGATCGCGACCGGGATGCCCCGTTTCGCGGCCCGAATCACGAACCGGCGCCCCGACATCACCGTCAACGACGACCCGAGCACCAGCAACGAGCGGGCCTGCTCCACGGCCGCGAAACACCGCGCCACCCGCTGCGCCGGCACCGTCTCACCGAAGAACACCACGTCCGGTTTCAGCATCCCGGTGCCGCAGATCCCGCAGTCCACCGGCCGGAACGCCGCCACCTGCTCATCAGGGAGATCAACATCACCGTCCGGGTTGATCGCGGCGACGCGGGCCACGAACTCCGGGTTGGCCTCGCGCAGCCGCCGGTGAAGCTCCTCCCGGGAGGTCAGGTTGCCGCAGTCCAGACAGGTCACCTCATCGAGGCGGCCGTGCAGCTCGATCACCGACGGGCTACCGGCCGCACCGTGCAGACCGTCGACGTTCTGGGTGATCACCGTGTCGACCAGCCCGGCGTGTTGCAGCCCGGCCACCGCACGGTGCCCGGCGTTGGGCGCCGCGCCCGCGATCAACCGCCAGCCCAGGTGACTGCGCGCCCAGTAGCGCCGCCGGGCCAGGGGATCACTGGTGAACGCCTGGAAGGTCATCGGCGTGTGCCGCCGCGCCACCCCGCTGGGCCCCCGGTAGTCCGGAATACCCGACTCGGTGGACAGGCCGGCGCCGCTGAGCACCACCACCCCACCACCGGCTACCAGTGAGGCCAACGCGTCGAAGCTCTCCATCACCTCTCCATGCTGCCTCAACCGGCTCGCCAACGCCGAGCCCCGCCCCGGGTGGCGGCCCCACCCGGGGCGGGGCCCGCCGACGGTTATACCGCGACGACGTCGGCGACGACGCAGGCGATGTTGTCCGGCGCGCCCTCGGCCCGCGCCAGATCGATCAGCGCCCGCACCGTGTTCCCGGGATCGTCCGTCACGGCCAACGCCGACCCCAACTCGGCCCGGCCGACGACCGCGGACAGCCCGTCGGAGCACAACAGGTACCGGTCACCCGGCAACGCGGTCCGCAGCGCCAGGTCCGCCTCGACCTGCCGGCCGCCACCGAGGGCACGCACCAGCACCGCGCGCTGCGGATGCGTCGCGGCCTGGTCCCGGTCGAGCCGGCCCTGATCGACCTGGGCCTGCACCCACGTGTGGTCCTGCGTGAGCAGCGACAGCTCACCGCCGCGCAGCAGGTAGGCCCGGGTGTCACCGACGTGCACCAACGCCAGCCGGGAACCGCTGAGCAGCAGCGCGGTCAACGTGGTGACCGGCTGGTCGGTGTCGGTGGCCAACGCGTGCACGGCGCGGTCGGCGTCGCTCACCGCGCCCGCCAACATCGTCAGCAGGTCGGCCGCCGGCACGTCGGCGAACGCCAACGGCTTCAGGGCGTCAACGGCGGCGGCGCTGGCGGCCGCGCCGCCGGGCCCCCGCATACCGTCGGCCACGGCGAGCAACCGCTCGTCGGCGTACGCGGTGTCCTCGTTGCTGTCGCGCACCAGGCCGGTGTCCCCACCGGCGGCGCAGCGGACGACAACTGTGGGATTCGGGTCAGACATGGTGGCGCCCCCTTCAGACAGGTGGTCCACGAGGAGGGTGGCGAGCCGGGCGCGGGCCGCGGTGTCGGCGCTGACCTGCCGCCAGTACGCGGTGACCGCCTCAGCCGCCGCCGCCGGCTCCAGGCCGCACACGACCCGGATCGTCGCCAGCGGCATACCGAGCCGACGCAACTGGGCGACCAGCCGCGCCACCGGCAGCTGAACCGGGTCGTAGAGCCGGTAACCGGACTCCGGATCGACAGCGGCCGGCACCAGCAGCCCCACCTGGTCGTACAGGCGCAACGCCTTCGGCGTCAGCCTCGCCGCCCGGGCGAACGCCCCGATGGTCATCAGCCCCACGTCGACATCCTCCTCGCGCCGGTCACGGCGACCGGCACCCACCAGGCTCAGGGTTACCCGAAGGTCAAGGTCAAGCCGGTGACGCCGCCCGCACCCACGGCGCCGGTAGGTTGGGCGCATGCGCGTCGTCATCGCCGGAGGCCACGGCAAGATCGCCCTACTGTTGCAACGCCACCTCGTCGGGCGCGGCGACACCGCCGTCGGCCTCATCCGCAACCCCGAGCAGACCGCGACGCTGCGCGCCGCCGGCGCCACCCCCGTCGTCTGCGACCTGGAACACACCCCGCCAGAACAGGTGGCCGAACACCTGCACGGCGCCGACGCGGTGGTCTTCGCCGCGGGCGCCGGCCCCGGCAGCGGCGCCGCCCGCAAGGACAGCGTCGACCGGGCCGCCGCCGCGCTGCTCGCCGACGCCGCCACCCGCGCCGGCGTCCACCGCTACCTGCTCGTCTCCTCCATGGGCGTGGACACACCACCCGCCCCCGGCACCGACGACGTGTGGGCGGCGTACCTGCGCGCCAAACGCGCCGCCGAGGACGACCTGCGCGGCCGCGACCTGGCCTGGACGGTGCTGCGACCCGGCCGGCTCACCGACGACCCACCCACCGGGCGGGTCACCCTCACCCCCCACGCCGGCAGTGGCGCGATCAGCCGCACCGACGTCGCCCACGTCCTCGCCGCGCTGCTCGACGAGCCGCGCACCACCGGCGCGACACTGGAGCTCGTCGACGGGCCCACCCCGATCGCCGAGGCCATCCGCGCCGCCGCCCGC
This sequence comes from Micromonospora sp. NBC_00821, assembly GCF_036347035.1. Taxonomy (NCBI): domain Bacteria; kingdom Bacillati; phylum Actinomycetota; class Actinomycetes; order Micromonosporales; family Micromonosporaceae; genus Micromonospora; species Micromonospora sp. NBC_00821. The sequence goes on along the minus strand of NZ_CP108880.1, from coordinate 3,761,203 downwards.
TGACCGACCCGCCGCGCCGAGGAGAGAACCCATGGACCCGCAACCACTGGACTACCGCTTCACCGCACCCATCGAGAAAGACGGCGCGTTCGCCACCTACGTGACAGTGCCCGACTCCGCGGACCTGCTCGGCACCCGACGCGCCGTCAAGGTCACCGGCACCATCGACGGGCACCCGTTCAACGCCACCCTCATGCCCTCCGGCGCCGGCCCTCACTGGCTGCCCATCCGCGCCGCCCTGTGCAAGACCATCGGTAAGAGCGCCGCCGGCACCGAGGTCACCTTCCACCTCGAACAACGGCTCAGCTGACCACCCGCCGCACCGCCGGTCGCCCTCAACCGCCCGGGCGGTGCGCGGCCACCAACACCGGCCCGCCCGGGACTGTCGGAAAACGCCGAACGTCACCCAACCCGGCCCCCGCCAGCACCTCTGCCATCCGGTCGGCGTCGAAGGCGTTGCCGCCGTTGCGCACGGCGTTCCACCGGTCGACGGCCGCCCGCAACGGATCCCCCGCCGGCGGATTGGTGCCAGCCACCAGCCAACCACCAGGTCGCAGCGCCTGCACCAACCGGGGCAGCGCGAGCGCCAACGTCTGCTGGGGAAGAAACGGCGCCGGCACCCAGACCAGGTCGTACCCGCCCGGCTCGGCCACCTCCGCGACGTCCTGAAGGCGCAGCGTGATCCGATCCGCGACATCGCGCGCCTCGGCCAACTCCCCGACCGCGAGGTCCAACGCCCGTTGCAGCACGTCGATACCCACCACCGACACCCGGGGCAACGCGCGGGCCAGGGCGACAGCCAACCCCGCCACACCAGTGCCCACGTCCAGCACCCGGGCGTCCGCCGCGTCCAAGCGCTCCGCCAGCCCCGCCAACTCGGGCACCACCCGGGTCGCCAACGCCCGACCGGTCGCCGCCGACGCCCGACCCTGATGCAACAACACCTCGTCGTCCACCTGCGCCCAGCCGACCCCACCCCCACCGGAGGGCTCCTGCGCCGCCGCGGCGACCGCCTGCCGCAGCGAACTCAACCGCGCCTGCACCGCGCTGCGCCCCGTCGGCCCGTCGGCAGGCACCAGCGACGGATGCGCGACCGGCGTCCCGCCGTCCCAGGACAACAGACCGGCGGCCTCCAGCACCGCGCTGCGATGCGGCGACGCCGCGAGGACCTCGGACAGCGGAGCCGACAGGGCGTCACTCATGGTGCCGACCGCGGCCGCCAGCGCCCACGCCGACGCCTCCAACGCGGCCAGCGGATCCGCTGACCCGCCGGATGGGGACGGTGATACCGACACGACGGCGCCTCTCCCAGGGGCGGGCCACGGGTCAGCCCCGCCTGACCCCTTCGACTATGCCACCGCCGCCAACGCGCCGGGTGGGGTCCACGTCAGCGCACCCCACCCGGCGACTCAGCGCTGCTGATGCCGAGGCAACGCCGACTGACCCACCACGCCACCCACGAACGGCGCCCCCGGCGTCTCCGCCGCGATCCGATCCATCGTGCGCGCCAACTGCTCACTGCCGTCGTCGAGATGCCGCGCCGCCGCCTGCATGTGCGACACCATCATCTCGCCGAAGATCCGCAACGCCTCCCGGGTCGCCACCGTGTCGTCGAAGCTCGACCCCGCCGCGCTGCGGTACTCCGCCACCGCCCGCTCCGCCTCCTGTTTCGCCTCCGCCTCCGCCGCGTGCAGGTAACTCTCGTACTGCACCCGGGCGTACTCGGCGACCCGACGCGCATAGTCATGGGCCTGCGCGATGATCTGCTCGGCCTCCCGCTGCGCCGCCGACAGCAGATTCACCTCCCGCGCCGCCGGGACCTTCGCCGCCGCCCCCGTACTCGGAATCACCCCGTGCCGGTGCAACTCCACCCGGTCGGTCAGCCGCTCGTTCTCCGCCCGCAACGTCGCGATCTGCGTCGCCAACAGGTCCAACTCGTCAGCAACCTGCACCCGGAACCGGTCCACGTCAGCGTTGTCGTAACCACGCCGCGCGAACGACGCCGCACCGAACTCCCACCGCCGAACCCGATCGGCGGTCATCCGCACCTGCACACCGCCGGAAACCTGCATCCCGTCATACCGACTGATCGGCGTCGCACTCACCTGTGCCCACCTCCCGAGGTGTCACCCGCAGCCGACTGCTGCACCGCCGTCCGCCACGCCGGGCCATACCACTGCGCGCCCAGGCCCTCGTGGTGCACCTGACCCTCGTGGTAACCCGCCTGCACCAACGTCCGCACCGCGTGCGACACCATCTCGTCCGACCCACACACGAACACGTGCCGGGACCGCCAGTCACCGTCGGCCAACGCCCGGTCCACCGCCTGCACGAACTCCCCCGGCCGGTGCACGTCGGCACCGACCACGTACGTCACCGTCAACCACGGACACGACGACGCCAACTTGTCGATCGCATCGCTGTCGTAGAACTCGCTACGGGACCGGGCCCCCACGTACAGGTCCACCCGCCGACGAGAACCCTCCGCGGCCACCTGCTCCACCAACGCCTTCACCGGCGCCCAGCCGGTACCCGACACCAACAGCAACAGGTCACTGGAGCCCGCCGACCACAACCCCAACCGGTCCCCCACCGGCGCCGCCAGGTGGATCCGATCCCCCACCGCCGACCCGTACACCAGCCGCGACGACACCGCGCCACCCGGCGCGGCCCGCACATGCAACTCCAACGTGCCGTCCGCCCGCGGCGCGTTCGCCGGCGAGTAGTACCGCCACGACCGCACCGACGGGTGCGACACCCCGATCGACTGACCCGGCGTGAACGGCAACAGATACTGCGGACGCACCGTCACCACCGCCACGTCGAACGCCCGCCGCTCATGCGCCACGATCTCCGCCACCCACCACGGCGGATTGACCGACTCAGCGGCCTGCGCGGCCTCCATCATCACCTGGGCGACCAACCCGTACGCGGCCGTCCAGTCCGCAGCCAACTCGTCGGTCCACTGCTCGGCGAGGAAATGCTGCAACGTCGCCACCAGCGCCTCACCGACCGCCGGATAGTGCTCCGCGCGGACCGCGAACTTGCGGTGATCCGCGCCGAGATCCTGCAGGAAACCCACCAACCGATCCACCTGGTCCACGTTGGACACGATGTGACCCAACGCGGTCACGAGGCGGTCCCGCTGACCAGCCATGTTCGTGGGGAACATCTGCCGCGTCTCGGGATGGGCGAGGAACAACGTCGAGTAGAAGTAGAGCGGCACCTGGTCGCCGTGACCGGCGACCACCGACCAGCTCTGCTTGAGGCGAGCCGCGTCCACGCTCAGACGCCCGACCTGTTCCCGGCAGCCACCACCTGGTCCTGCACCTGCCCCAACACTGTCTGCACCTCGGCGATGATGTCCGCCGGCACCCCCAGCTCGGTCAGCGTCACCGTCAGGTGCTCGCCCACCTTCGCGAAGTGCCCCACAGTGATGTTCAACGGCTGGTGCGCCTCGGCCAACCCACGACCCGTGTACTCGTTCGGGCCACCCAGCACCACCGTCAACATCAACGCCAGATGCCGCCGCTGACCCGCCATGTCCACGCCGGCGAAATAGCCCGCCAACTCCGGGTCCGCGAGCACCTTGTCATAGAACAGCTCAACCGCCGCCTTGACCGAACTGGCACCGCCAATGCGGTCGTAGTGCGAGGCGGGAGCAGTCTCTTCCGTAACCGTCACGGTCGTTCCTTCCGGGGGGTGAAGGGTCCAGAACCGTGAGGGACCATAGCGTGTCAACCGCCCCCGGTCAGCGCCCCCATATCGGATTCCCGACAACACGCCGACACGGTGCGTCACCGCTACCGATGGGTATCTCCACAATGGGCCACCGACACGACACCCACGGTATCCACAATGGACCGACACGGCCGACAGACCCCCGCCACCGTCACCGACGGTCGCGAGAAAACAACCGGAAAAAACCGAAAGACCGAACCGTCAGCCGGCGCGCCGACGCGCTCGCCGCGCCGCCAACTCGTCACCCACCGGATCCGGGCCCGACACCACCGACGGCTCCACCGGGCCACTCGTCGCCGGCTCCGCCGGCAGATGCGACAACGACCCCTGGATCTCCTTGAAAGCCCCACCGATCGCGATCCCGAAGACCCCCTGGCCACCCTGCAACAGGTCGACCACCTCCTCCGGAGACCGGCACTCGTACACCGTCGTCCCATCCGAGATCAAGGTGATCCCCGCCAGATCCTCCACACCACGCGACCGCAACGCCTCGATCGCCTTACGGATGTTCTGCAGGGACACCCCCGCATCCAACAACCGCTTCACGACCTTCAACACCACCAGGTCCCGGAACGAATACAACCGCTGCGTCCCCGAACCCGAAGCGTCACGAACGCTCGGCACCACAAGCGTCGTCCGCGCCCAGTAATCCAACTGCCGGTAACTGATGCCCACCGCGTGGCAGGCCGTCACACCCCGGTAGCCAACCGAACCGTCACCCTCAGCCGCCACACCTGGCGACGAGGCACCCGACTCGTCGAACTCTGCACCCGGATCGGAATCCCGCGGCTCGTGCATCCGGACAACCTCCCCGTCAGTGTGGCGACGCATCGTTTCCGGGACGCGCACCCCTCGACATGGAAACCCTATCGCCACCGTCAGGGGTTACCACGGAGGAACCGACGCGACACGCCGCGCAGCCACCGAGAAAGATCACCAACCGAGCCCAGGCACACCTCAGCCCGCGAAATCCTCCGGACGCACCTGCTCCAGGAACTCGCGGAACTTCTCCACCTCGTCCTCCTGCTCATCAGGGATAACGATCCCCGCCTCGCTGAGGACCTGCTCCGCACAACGAATCGGCGCACCAACCCGCAACGCCAACGCGATCGAATCGCTCGGCCGCGCCGACACCCGCACCCCATCACCGATCAACAGATCCGCGTAGAAGACGTTCTCCTTCAGCTCGGTGATCTCCACCGCCTGCAAGGGCGCCTTCAACGCCGCCAACACATCCCGCAGAAGATCATGCGTCAACGGCCGGGCCGGCTTGACCCCCTGCTGCTCATAAGCGATAGCCGTCGCCTCGACCGCGCCGATCCAGATCGGCAGATACCGGTCCCCCTCGACCTCCCTGAGCAGGACGATCGGCTGGTTGCTGGGCAGCTCCACCCGAACTCCGACCACGCTCAGCTCGCGCACCGCCGCCTCCGTGTCGTTGTCACCTACGCCGCACCGCGCCCTTCCCTGCACGGTACACGGACCGCAACACGGCCGTCCCATGCGCTACAGCACCACGCCCGCGCCGAAAAGGGGTTACCCCGGCAAGCCTACGGCACGCTTCCCGGAAGAGATCTTTCCGCTCAGCCGCCACCCACCGGGCACCCTCACCGACCCAACGTCGACCGCAGCCCCACCCGCACCAACGCCGCGTGCAACTGCTCCGACAACGCCACCAACTCCCGCGCCGTCTCCGCCGCCCGCGCCCGCGCCGCCGGATCACTCTGCCGCGCCAACGGGGCCACCAACTGCGCGAACAAACCGACCTCCCGGTCCGCCGCCGTCCGATAACCCCGCAGGTGCCGCGGCTCCAACCCGTACGCCGCCAACCCCGCCACCGCCGACGCGATGATCAGAGCATCCGCGTCATACCAACCCGGCGGATCCGACACCAGCACACCGAGCCGCTCCAACTCCACCAACGTCGACTCGTCAACCCCACTGCGCGCCACCAGATCCGCCCGGCCGAGCCGCACCTGCGACGACTCGGCCGGCTCCGCCAACTCACGACCCGGCACCGCACCATCGGGACCAACCGCCACCAACGCCGGCCGCGACCGCCCCGGCTGCTCACCGGACGAATCCCACTGGGCCAACTGCTCCCGGATCACCCGCAACGGCAGGTACTTGTCCCGCTGCGCGGTCAACACGAACCGCAACCGCGCCACATCGTCCCAGCTGTACTTCCGGTAACCCGCCGCCGTCCGCTGCGGCTCGACCAAACCCTCGGCCTCAAGAAACCGCAGCTTCGAAATCGTGGTATCCGGAAAATCCACCCGCAACTGCCCAAGCACCTCACCGATGCTCATCAGCGGCTCAGACCGAGCCGCCCCGGGTGACATGGAGGCCGCAGGCTCGTTCACCCCCGGCCGGCCTCCTCCTCCGGGCGCGGACCGGCGATGAACACCACCCGGAACTTACCGATCTGGACCTCGTCACCATTGCTCAACGTGGCCGCCTCAACCCGCTCACGATTGACGTACGTGCCATTCAGGCTGCCCACGTCCCGCACCGTGAACGTCCCACCATCACGGTGGAACTCCGCATGCCGACGCGACACCGTCACGTCATCCAGGAAGATGTCACTGTCCGGGTGCCGGCCACTGGTCGTCACATCGTGGTCCAACAAGAACCGGGCACCCGCATTCGGACCTCGACGAACCACCAGCAGCGCCATACCCGGCGGCAACGAACCGGACATCCGGCTCGGCACCACATCGGTATCCGGCCCCTCCAGCACTTCGTCGAGCGAACCGAGATTGAGCGTCGAAGTGACGTCGAGTGGGGGGAACTCGTCGTCTGGCCGCGTCATGGGACCACCTCACGGATCTGTTCGGTCGGCGTCGGGTAATGGCGGGTCTGGCCGCCGGGCACTTGAACACCCGGCGGCTGGCTCCCCGTGCCCGGGAAGGCAATTCCGCAACGCTCAACTATTGGGTTCTCGGTCGACTGGGCGAGCCTAGCCAGCGCCGAAATGCAGGGCAACCGGACGCGCGCAGACATCCCACGCACCGGATCAAGCACACTCAGCCTTCGGTGATCTTCTGATACGCGGCCGCCGTCAGCAACCCATCAGTCGCAGTCGGATCATTCGGCGTGATCTCCACCAACCAACCCTCACCGTACGGATCAGTATTGATCAGCTCAGGAGTGTCAGCCAACGCGTCGTTGCGCGCCGCCACCGTACCGGCCACCGGCGCGTAGATCTCCGACACACTCTTGGTCGACTCGATCTCACCCAACGAGTCACCGGCCGCGACCACCGCACCCGCCTCGGGCAACTGCACGTACACGATGTCACCGAGCGCGTCCTGCGCGAAGTGGGTGATGCCGACCCGGACCGAAGCCGTGCCGTCACCCGCCACCCACTCATGCTCAGCGGTGTATCGCAGATCCTCGGGAATCACCAGACGCGTCCTTCATCCATCGGTGCCCCGGACCACCCGGGTCCGGCGCGGCCGCGCCGGTCAGGAGACCGGACGGGCGTGTTCCAACTTGATCGGCACGTGCAGCGCCGAAACCTCGGCAACCTCACGCTCCCCAAACGTCACGTTACCGCCGGCACCCCGGACCGACGCCACCACCCCACCAGGAATGTTCAACGCCGTACGCATCGTCGCCGGATCACCGATCACCGTGATCGTGTACGGCCCCGACAACCGACGCCCCTCCACCATCAACGACCCGTTGTCATCGAGGAAGTACGTCGACGCGATGATCCGCACCGTCGCCCGATCCCCACCGGAAATCTGCATCGCCTCGGCGCCCGCACCACGCAGCTCCTGCACCGCGTCCAACACCCGGTTCGCCGAGATCGCCTCCACACCCGCCTCGAACTGCACAGTCAACCCGGGACCCACCGCCGGCAACGTCCCCGCCAGGATGCCCAACTCGTCCGCCCGCCGCGTCGCCTCGTCCAACGCCGCCTGACGACCCTGCTCACCCGAACGCAACTGCCGCTGACTGTCCTCCAGAGCCCGGATGTCCTGCTGCAGGCGGTTCTCCCGCGCATCCAGATCCGACAGGATCCGGACCAGGTCCTCCTGCCGGGTCGCCCCCAGCGTCGGATCCGTCGACGTCGTCTTCAACTGCACGACCAACGTGAACCCCAGCAACGCCAACAGCGCGGCGATCATCACCCCGGCCGCACTCCACCGGGACCGACCAGCCACCACCGGCGCCGCCGACTCCTGCACCGGCTCCGCCAACCCGTCAGAACCCGCGACCGGCCGCTCCCCCGACCGCGACACCGCGTTCAGGTCCACCGTCGCACCATCGTCGACCGGCTCCACACCCGGCACCGCCACCGGCTCGTCATCCGACGGCTGCGCCGGCCCCTGCGGCGCCAACGGACTCAACTCATCCGGATCCGGCGCATCCGGCCGCGGATCCGGCTCACCCGCCGGCCCACCCGGCCGCACCGGACCCGCCGGCTGCGGCCACCCGGTCCCCGTGTCGGTCTGCTCGTCACTCATCGCAACCCAACCTACGCCCGGAACAGGTGCCGACGGATCGCCGCCACGTTGCCGAAGATACGCACACCCAACACAACGACCACACCCGTGGACAACTGCCCACCCACCCCCAACTGGTCACCCAGATACACGATCAGACCAGCCACCAGCACGTTGGAAATGAACGACACCACGAACTGCTTGTCGTCGAAGATGCGGTCCAACCGCGCCCGCACTCCACCGAACACCGCGTCCAACGCGGCCACCACCGCGATCGGCAGGTACGGCTGCAACGCCGCCGGCACCGTGGGATCAAGCCACACGCCCAGCACCACACCGGCGAGCAACGCCAACACCGCGATCATCGGCCACCTCCGGAGGGGCTCACAGTCGTCCCCGGACCGGACGACCCGGGACTGCCGGAACGGACACCCGACGCGGAAGGGCTCGGACTGACCGACGGCTTGGCGTAGCGTAGCTGCGGCTCCGGCGCCGCCGGCAGGGTGAGGTCATCCGCCTCCCGCACACCGAACGACAACCCCGTCCCCTGCGCGACCTTCCGCATCAGCGCCGCGTTGCGGCTGTCCTCGAACTTGCGCCGCATCGAACCCGGCCCGATCGCCGACACCTCGTACGGCCCGGTCACCGGCCGGAAATCCACCAGCATCGCCTCACCCGCCGACCGGATCGTCGACGTCGACGTCAACCGCTGCCCGTTGATGGCGATCGCCTCCGCGCCAGCACTCCACAACGCGTTCGCCACACCCTGCAGGTCGCTGTAGAGCACCCGCGGCGGCCCAGCGCCGGCACCGGTGACCGCATCCGCCTTGTCCGGCGCATCCGCCAACCGCACCACCACACCATCACCGCGCACCCGACCCAGCCCGGTGCTCGCCTCCAGGTTGCGCAACCGGGCGGCGGCCGACCCGCTCAACGCCGCGTCCCGCTGCCGACTGACCTCCTCGCGCAGCTGGTCCGCCTGCGTGGACAACCGATCGGTCTGGCTCTCCCGCTCCTTGATTTGCGCCACCAGACCCGAACGGGCCTGGCTCCGCCCCGGCTCGTCCGCCATCGTCTGCCGGTACGCGACAGCGAACAGGAAACCGAGCATCACCACCACGACCAGGCTCACCGACCGGGCCGGCAAGGCCCGCCACCCGCGCGCCGGAGCCGACCCCACCGAGCGTCGACGGGCGGCAGCCGCGTCCGCGTACCCCGGATCCAGCGGGTTGCGAAACAGTTCGGTGAGGAAATCCGGCGCGTACACCCGGTCCTGGCCGGGCTTTCCCAGCCGAGGCGCGCTCACGCCGCCGCTCCCGGGCCCCGCGCCGCGCGCACCAGCCGGGCCGCCTGCACGACGTACATCCCGCCGGCCACCCAGTACAGCACCAGCCCCCACCAGGCCAACGCCCAACCGATGGCGCTCGCCGCCGTCGCCACGTCGCTCGCCGCGCTCGCCAACAACAGCACCGGGAACGCCGCGAGCAGCAGGAACGTGGCGGTCTTGCCCACGTAGTGCACCGGCGGCGGCCCGTACCCGTAGCGACGCAGCACCGCCAGCGAGGCCAGCAGGAGGACCTCACGGGCCAGCAGCGCCGCGGTGAACTGCCACGGCACCACCTCCCGCGCGGTGAAGGCGACCAGGGTGGCGAGGATGTAGAGCCGGTCGGCGAGCGGGTCGAGCAGCTCGCCCAGGCGGCTGACCTGGTGCAGGCGGCGGGCGATCCAGCCATCGACCCAGTCGGTGGTGCCGCCGATGGCCAGCACCACGACCGCCGCCACGTCGGCCCGCGCCACCAGGAACAGGTAGAGGAAGAGCGGCACGCCCAGCAGCCGGCCGAAGCTGATCAGGTTGGGCAGGGTGAGCACCTGGTTGCCGGGAGTCTCGTCACCGGTGTCCCGCGGTTGCTCTGCCCGAGCCTGCCGACGCGACACCGATCCTCCTCCACGGCACGCGGGCCCCCGGCCGGCGGCGGGCGCGGCTGAGGGTCGTACGCGCTGTCGGGCCGACCAGCGCCGGCTCTCCCCTGCGGCCCCGGGCGGGGCCCCCTCCCCTGATGCGGCCCGCGATCTCGATGATCGCGGGCCGGGTAGGTGCGCTGCCACTATATCGGGCTCCCTCTCCGTGGCCGGGCGCCGCTGCGGGCTGTCGGCGCGGCTGTGCCGCACTGTGGCGTGGATCACCACGCGTAAAGCGTCCTAGGATATTGGTGGAAGAGGGGGCGACGCTCAGGCCGTCTGGACGGCGGGATCGATGTGCTGCTCGGGCGCCGAGGTCGCCGCCCGAGCGAACCCGGCCAGCGCCAACAACAGCTCGTGCTGCTTCCGCGCCGGCATTCGGTCCAACACCGCCTGCACCGCGCGCTGCCGCCGCTCGGCCAACTCCCCCAACAGGGTCAGCGCCGCGGCGGTCGGCACCAACCGCACCTCACGCCGGTCACGCGGATCGGCCACCCGACGCAACAGCCCGGTCGCCTCCAACCGGTCACACAGGCGGCTCGCCGACGAGGGCCCCACGTCCAGTAGCTCCGCCAACCCGTTGACGTTCGTCTCCGGACGACCGCAGATCAGCGTGAGCACCCTCAGCTGGGTGGGCGGCACCTGATGCCGCGACGCGGCCGACTCCAGCACGGCGATCAGCGTCCCGGCGGCCGCGTCGATCGCCGCGGCGAGATCCGCAGGTCGCTCCACCTGATGTCCCCTGCCGTCGTCGCGCTGGTGCCCGCCCGGCAACGCGGCGGCAAACCTCACCCCGTGCCCCGTTCGCGCGGACCGTGCCAGTCCAGACAGACCACGACGGCGTCGTCGTGCAGATCGGAATCCGCGTGATAGGCGTGCAGTTCGCGCATCACCGTACCAACCGCCTCGGCCGGCGGCTGCAGGCGCGTGGCGCGCATGGACCGAGCCATCATCCGCTGCCCGTACGGCTCCTGACCCGGCGGCTCGGCGGCCCACACCCCGTCACTGACCACGAAGAGCCGGTCACCCGGGGCGAGTTGCACCTCCTGAAGCTCGTAGCGGGTCTCGGCGAACATGCCCAGCGGCAGCTGCTGATCCAGCTTCATCGGCTCGACAGTGGACCCGCGCATCCGCAACAGATGGGGAGAGCCCGCGTCGACCGCCCGCACCATGCCGAGGCTGGTGTCCACCTCCAGCAGCAGGGTGGCCACGTATCGGGCGCCCCGGTGTTGGTAGAAGACCGTGTCCGAGGCCAGCTCGGCCTGCTCCACCAGGCCGCCACCGGAGCGACGCGCGTTGCGCATCGCGTTGACGGTGACGGCGGTCAACAGGGACGCCGCCAGCCCACTGCCCTCGCCGTTGAGCACTGTCACGGTGAGACGTTCGCCGTCCAACGACCAGTCGAAGTGGTCGCCGCCGACGGTGTACGCCGGTTCGAGCTGGCCGGCCAGATCGAACGCGTGGTGGGACACACCACGACCGGGCAGCAGGTCCCACTGCATCTCGGCGGCCATCGTCAGTCGCTCCCGACGGCGGGCCCGCCGGTAACGGTCGGTCTCCCGGTCCGCCGCGCGCATCGCCACGGCCAGGGTGCCGGCGATGTCCGTCGCCCGACCGGTGACCGTCGCGTTCGGTGCGGTCGGAAGCTCGATCAGCAGCACACCCAGCCGTTCCCCCCACACCGTCAAGGGCAGGTAGAGCCGGCAGGGGCCTTCACCGTCGCGGACCGGTTGCTGGCTGCTGAAGCAACGCTGCGCCATGGTGTGGCAGGCCAGGAAGCCGCCCGCCGGCAGGTCCGGGTCCAGCACCGGCCAGAGGCCGCTGATCCGGTAGTCGGCGACGAAGACGTCGGTGCGCAGCGCGCCCATCGCGGACCGGATCGCCCGGTCCGCCGCCTCCGCCAACTGGTCCGGCGGAGCCTCGCGCAACGCGCGCGACACCATGTCCGGCGCGTCTACCATTCGTCGTCCTCCCCAGAAGCTTGCTATAGGGCAAGCATCATACGGACGCCCCCGGACGGGTGATCGGCGCGGTCAGTCAGCCGCGCGGGTCGCGAGCACACCATGGAACGCGTCGGGCACCCGTGCCGGCGGGCCGTCCGGCCGCCACTCGGCGACCGGGACGATCCCGTCCGCCGTCGGCGCCCACCGACCCAGCAGGGGCGCGAACGCCGCCGGTGGACGCATCCGGAACTGCGGACCCATCATGGCCAGCGCCTGCGGGTGGCCGGCGAGTTCCTCGGTGTCGAAGTCCACTGCGAGCAGGCTGCCCGGCGCCGCGGCGGTGTACAGCTCGTCGAGGGTGTGGATCAGTGTGGCGTCGTCGAGGAACGCGGCCAACCCCAGGAAGACCACCCCGACCGGCCGCCGACCCCAGCCCGGCACGAAGCGGTGCAGCTGCGCCGGGTCGATGGTGCCGATGTCGGTCGCGTCGCCGAAGCCGTAGCCGGCCCGGTCGCTGCCGGCGAGGATGCCCTGTCCCAGTCGGATGGTGACCGGGTCGACGTCGGTGTAGAGCACAGTCGCGTCGGTGGCGACCTCGTGCACGTTGCCCATCGTCGGCACCCCGGCGCCGAACACCAGGAACCCGTCCACGTCGTGGGCGGCCATGGCCCGCACCGCCCGGCCCAGGAACGCCCGCAGCTCACGGAACACCGGCGCGCACGGCCCGTACGCCTGCTCGAACGCGTTCGCGGCGGCCACGTCCACGGGGAAGTGATGGTGCCCGGCGAGCCAAAAGTCGATCATGCGAGCGGTGCTCGGCTGGTCTGGTTCACCCATCGGCGGCGCTCCCTCCCCGGTCGTCGCCAGCCTACCGACCGGGACGCGCTCAGCGGTATCGCGGCGCGAGGGCGTCCGGGACCGCGATACTGGCCGCGAGCGGAGGTGGGCGGTGAACTCGGCGAACAACGCGGCGGTGGTGGTCGGCGTCGACGGTTCGGAGTCGGCGCTGCGCGCCGTGCGCCTCGCCGCCGCCGAGGCGGCGCGCCGGCACCGACCGCTGCGGGTCGTGCACGGTTTCATCTGGCCGCTGCTGCACGTACCGGTCTCCCCCGCCCCGGACGCGCCGCCCGGCGGTGGGCTGCGCCACCGGGCCGAGGAACTCGTCGAGGCCGCGGTGGGCGAGGCCGAGGCGACGGTGCCCGGGTTGTCGATCTCCGGCGAGATCATCGACGGTGAGGCAGCCGCGGTGCTGGTGGGCGAGTCCCCCACGGCCGCGCTCATAGTGCTCGGCGATCGCGGGCTGGGTGGGTTCTCCGCGCTGCTGGTCGGCTCGGTCGCGGTGCAGGTCGCCGCGTACGCCGACTGCCCGGTGCTGGTCGCGCGCGGAACGCGACGACCCGACGAGCCGGTCCTGGTCGCGGTGGACGGCTCGGACGCCTCCCGGCGGGCGGCGGACTTCGCCGCCGAGACCGCCGTGTCGCTCGGCGTGCCGCTGGTGGCGGTGCACGCCTACCGACACCCCGGCAGCAGCGGCCCGGGCGACATGCAACCCCTGGTGTACGACGAGGCGACGCTGCGCGGCGAACAGGAGCGGATGCTCGGCGGGTGGCTGACCGGGCTCACCGACGACCACCGGGGTCTGCGGTTGACCTGCCAGGTGGTGCATGGCCGACCCGGCACTGTGCTCGCCGAGGCGTCCCGCTCCGCCCAACTGGCGGTCGTTGGTGGGCGCGGGCGCGGCGAGGTGACCGGGTTGCTGCTGGGGTCGGTGAGCCAGTCGATGCTGCACCACGCGCAGTGCCCGGTGGTAGTGGTCCGCGCTCCCCAGTAGCGTGCCGGGGTTGGTCCGCCGCCAGACGGGTAGACGGCCGCGGTACGCCCAGCGGACGGTGGGCAGCACCAGGTGCCCAGACCGACGAAGGAGGCACAGATGCCAGGACCACGGCCGGGCAGTAACGCGTACGACAAGCAGCGCGCGCGGTTGCGCAACGCGATCGACGACTCCGGGCGCCGAGTACCCGACGGCAAGGCCAACCAGGTCGCGAACCGGATCCTCCAGGAGGATCGCGGTCAACGGGGCGTGGTGCGCGGTGAGCGGACGTACGGCCCGAAGAGCGAGCGCGAACCGGGCGACCCGAAGTGAGGACTGTCGACGTGGCCGACGGCGCCATCGCTGGCGCCGTCGGCAGTACCGCGTTGAACGTGGTCAGCTTTCTCGACATGGCGCTACGGGGACGTCCGGAGAGCGACGTCCCCCAGGAGACCGTCGACCGGCTGGCCGGGATCGCGCACGTCAGCCTTGGGTCCGACGGCCGGGCGGCCAACCGCCGCTCGGGCCTCGGGCCGCTGATCGGTTACGGCCTGGGCGTCGCCGCGGGCGTCGGGTTCGCGCTCTACGCCGGTGGACGACGTCAGCCGTTGCCGGTGGCCACCGGCCTGCTCGGCGCGGGCGTGATGACCATGACCGACGGGTCGATCACAGCGCTCGGGATCAGCGACCCGCGTACGTGGAGGCGCTCCGACTGGATCTCCGACATCATCCCGCACCTCGCGTACGGACTGGCGGCCGCCGCCACCTGGAACAGGTTGCGGCGGCCGCCAGTCCGCGGTCGCTAACCCAACGGTCAGCGGGTGTCGCTGTCGTCCTCGGCCACCGGCTCACCGGCCGGGCCGTACGGCGACACCTGCCCCTTGGGCACCGGTCGACCGGCGTCCCCACGCGAGGACCCACTGTTGAGCGGGTGTCCAGTCGGCGTAGGCCCCTTGCTGTCCTGGCTGGTGGCGCCCTTGGCGTTGCGGCGGAACTCTTCCTGCTGCGGATTGACCACGGGTGTCTCCCTTCCGGGTACGGGGGCGGCATCGACCGCCTCCACGCCTCGGCATACCCGCCCGCCCCGACGGCATTCCGGCCACGGTCAGCGGCACGACGGCTAGCGGGTCCTCAAGTGGGTAACCCGACGGGGTGGGCAATGACCGACGTGTGGTGCGGGTGCTGCTCGACCGGCGTGGCCGCACGTACGCGGAGGAAGCCGGCATCCGGCTCGCCGACCGGCCGGGACCGCTGTATCAGCTGCTGGTGCTGACCACGCTGCTGAGCACCCGGATCCGCGCGTGCATAGCGGTGGACGCCGCGCGAGAGCTGTTCGCCGCCGGCTACCGCACCCCACAGGCCATGGAGGCGGCCAGTTGGCAGGAGCGCGTCGACGCGCTGGGCCGGGGCCACTACCGCCGCTACGACGAGCGGACCGCCACCATGCTCGGCACCGGCGCCCGACTGTGCCTGGACCGCTGGCACGGTGACCTGCGACGCCTGCACCGGGAGGCGCAGGGCGACCCGGCCGGGCTGCGGCGACGGCTCACCGAGTTTCCCGGCATCGGCCCCACCGGCGCGGACATCTACCTGCGCGAGGCACAGACGGTCTGGTCGGACGTGCGCCCGTACGCCGACCGTCGGACCTTGGCCGGGGCGAAGCGGCTGGGTCTGCCGGGGTCCCCGGATCGGCTCGCCGGTCTCGTCGACGAACCGGACTTCGGCCGGCTCGCGTCAGCGCTGGTGCGGGTGGCGCTGGGTGAGGAGTCCGCCGGTGAGGTCACCCGCGTCGCCGCCCGCTGAGGCGCTCACTTGACCGTCTTGTCCCCCGGACGGGTCAGGTGCCACACCAGCAGAGCGGCGAGCAACGCCAAGACCACCACCCCGCCGGAGATGCCACGGCCCTCCTCGGGGCTTCGGCCGGCGCTGCCGAAGTAGATCACCGCGAGGCCGGCCAGCACCGTGACGAACGTACGCAACCCTCGGTCCTTCACGTCTGGCACCGTAGGCGTACCGCGTTCCCCGCTTCGTCGATTTGGGTCTTTTGTCAGCCTTCTGGGTGACCGCTCAGCAGCCAGCCTTCTGGGGTGACCGCTCAACGCTCGGTGACGAACCCGCAGAGCCGCACCCGGCGCACCGCCCGGTCGGCGACCTCCACCACCTGCAGGGTCAGCCCGGGCAGGCGCACCGTCTCACCAGGGGCATCGGGCAGGTGCCGCAGTCGGGCCAGCACCAGACCAGCCACCGTCGTGTAATCCCGGGACAACGGAAAGCTCAGCCGTACCCCCAGGTCGGGCAGGTCGTGCAGCGGGAAGTCACCGGGCACCAGCAGCGACCCGTCCGGTTCCCGTACGACCCCGCGCACGTCCCGGTCGGTCTCGTCGTACAACTCGCCGACCACCTCGGCCAGCAGATCCTCCATGGTGACCATGCCGTCGATGCCCCCGTGCTCGTCAACCACCAGGGCCAGTTGCTGATGCTCCTGGCGCAGCTGACGCATCGCGTCGGCGACCGGCAGGGTCACCGGCAGCAGCAGCGGCGCCCGGACCCGCTCACCCACCGGAGTGGTGCCGGCCCGCACCAGGTCGCGGATGTGCACCACCCCGAGCACCTCGTCCAGGCCGCCGGGCCCGGTGACGGGAGCGCGGGACCGCCCGGCAGCGGCGAGCTGTCGGACCCCCTCATCGGCGGCCAGAGCGGCCGGCAGCGTCGTCACCTCCCGCCGGGCCACCAGGATCTCCCGCAGCGTCCGGCCGGCGATGTCGAAGGCGCCGGTCAGGATCTCCCGCTGCTGGGCCGACAGGCCGCGCTGGCTGGCCAGCATCTCCCGCAGCTCCTCCTCGGTCATCTCCTCCCGGTTGGCCCGCGGGTCACCACCTGCGAGTCGCACGACAGTGTCGGTGGCCCGACTGAGCAGCCACACCGCCGGCCGGGACACCCGAGCCAGCAGGTCCAGCGGGCCGGCGCTCAGCAGCGCCCAACGCTCGGCCCGCTGCATGGCCAGCCGTTTCGGGGCCAACTCCCCGAGCACCAGCGTGACGAACGTCAGGAGAACTGTCACGAGCAGCACCGCGGCGGGACGCGCCGCCCCGCCGAGGAAACCCAACGGCCCGACCAGCGGAGAGGCCAACGACACCGCGGCCGCCGCCGAGGCCAGGAACCCCGCCAGGGTGATGCCGAGCTGAATGGTGGCCAGGTAACGGTTCGGGTCCCGGGACAGCTGCACCAACCGGTCGCCGGCGCGGCTGCGCCGACCCAGCCGCCGCAACTGCCCCTCCCGCAGGGTCACCAGTGCCATCTCGCTGCCGGAGAGCGCGGCGTTGACCAGCACCAGCACGGCCACCAACGCCAACTGCCCGAGCTGACCGCCCATCGCGTACCCCCGTCCGCCGCCTGAGGTCACTCAACCGCAGCGCGGCGCGGCGCGGGCCGGTTTGCGACCGCGCCCCCGCTCAGTCGACCTCCAGGTCGTCCAGCGAGATGGCGTGGGTCATCAGCCACCGGGCCAGCGCCGACATCCCGAACAGCCACAGCGGCACCGACTCGGTGGGGCCGTTGGTGGCGTAGATGGCGAAGCGCAGGTCCGGCGCGCGGTACGCCTCGATCCGCCACCGGTGCTGCCGGTCCCGCCAGACCGCTGAAGGGTCCATGGCGTCACCGTAGGTGACCGGCGTCGACCTCGGGGCCGGTTGGCCGGGCACCGGCTCAGCCCGGCACCACGCCCGTCCCGAACACGATGCGGGCGACGGACACCAGGAGGCTGATGCCGACGGCGGCGAGGATCAGCCAGCCGACGCCACGCCACCCCGAGCCCCGGCCGGGCACCGGCACCGGCGGTGGTCTCCACAGCTCCCGGTACGTCCAGGCCAGCACACCCACCCCGAACGGCAACAGACCCACCCAGAACCAGAACCACCGGGTGCCCGCCAGCGGCGGCGCGCCACCGATCAACCGGCCCAGCCACAGCACGGTCAGCACACCGGCGAGCAGAGCCGCAGCGTTCCCGATCCGCTGCCCGGGGCCCCCGTCCACGCTGCCCGCGGCGGAGATCGTGGCGAGCTGGGCGTCCCGCCAGCTCGGCGCGGCGCCCACCGACGGGTCTGGATCGGCGAGGTACGAATCCCCGGCAGGCGGTGCGCCGAAGGTGTACCGGCTCTGGCCGTTCGGCACGGTCCAGACGAGCATTCCGCCGTTCGTCGCATACTGCGGTCGGGGCCGGCTCCCCCAGTGCGCGCCGGCGTCCGCCCAGCCGGACGCCCGCTGGAATGCCACCACCTGGCCAGTCGCGAGATCCCGGTCGAGCTGGGCCTCGGTCGACTCGCCGGGCTCGACCCACCACGCCAGAGGTGCCCACAGCACCCACAGCACCGGCAGCGCCCAGCGCAGCACCACCGGGACGACCGCACGCCACCCACCACCGAGACGCCGCGACGGGGACGGGGACGGGGACACCTCGAGCATTCCGCCACGGTCGCACCTCAGCGCAACCCTGTCAGCCCCGGAAGGCGTACGCGCTCAGGTGACGACGATGCGGGCGTCGTCGGGCAGCCGACGGGTCGCGCCCCGCCGGTCCAGCAACTCCAGCAGGGGCACCGCCACCCGGCGGGTGGTGTCCAACGCCTGCCGGGCCGCGGACAGCGTGAATGGCTGCGGCAACCCGGCCAACACGCGGACCGCGTCGTCGAGCACGTCGGGCAGCAGCACCACGTTGTCGGCCAGCCGCAGCAGGGCACCGGCCCGCACCGCGGCGCCGATCTCCCGGGGGCCCAGGCCGAGGTCGACGAGGCGGTCCGCTTCGGGGGCGCGGAACGGCCGGTCGCCGTACTCGGCGCGGACCCGTTGCACGGCCAGAGCCACCGGTTCAGGCAGCGCGTTGGCGCTCGCCGCCCCGACCCGACCGGCGTGAATCCGCAACGGCGGCCGGACCAGCGCCTCGACCAGCACCCGGTCGGGCAGGGCGAGGCGTTGACGCAGCGCGTCCACTGGCATCCCGGCCTCCAACGGGTGTTCCCGCGCGTGCCGGGCGACCTCCTCGGTCAACTGCTCACCGAGCCGCCGCCAGTGTGCGGGGTCGGCCAGCCAGTCACCGGCCACCGGCTCGGCGTATACCGGCCCGTCTCGCATCGGCTCGGCGTGCACCGGCAGGTCTTGCACCGGCACACCCATGCGGATCAACGCGCCGGCCCGGATCAGCCGGCGACGGCGCAGCTCCCCCGCCAGGTCGGGTCGACCGTCCAACTCGGCGAGGACCTGGGCGCGGGCGGCGGCCGCACCCCGTCGGCCCAGCGGTGGAGGTGCCACGTCCAGCACCCGTACCCCGCCGCTGACGTGGTGGCGGCCCGGGTCCCGCAGCAGCGCCCGGTCACCCACCAGCAACGGCAGTGGGCGGGCCAGCCGCAGCCGGACGGTGTCCGGGCCGAGTGGACGTACCCGTACCGGCACCGCCGCCGACCCGACGTGCAGGGTGAGGGTGGCCGGCAGGTCGGCGGCCGGGTCGCCGGCGAGCCGGACGTCGACCAGGTCGGTGTGGTGAAACCGGCCCGGGGTGAGCAACGCGTCGCCCCGGCCGAGCCGGTCGCGGGGCGTACCGCGCAGGTTGACCGCCACCCGGGCGACCGCCGCCGCCTCCGGTCGAGCCTCGCCCAGCGAGTGCAGGCCACGGACCCGGACGGGTTCGTCGCCGCCGGCCAGCTCCAGTTCGTCGCCCACCCGCAGCCGGCCGGCGCCGAGGGTGCCGGTGACGACGGTGCCGCTGCCCCGCACTGTGAAGCTACGGTCCACCCACAGCCGAACCGGGCCGTCCACCATCGGCGCGGGCAGTTGGGCGGCGAGCTGGTCCAGGGCCGCCCGCAGCTGCGGCAGGCCGGCGCCGGTCAGGCCACTGACCGCCACCGCCGGCACCGCGCCGAGGCTGGTCTCGGCGATCTCGGCGCGGGCGCGGGCCGTCGCCGGCCCCGGGTCGGCAAGGTCCGCGCGGGTCACCGCGAGCAGTCCGTACGCGACGCCGAGCGCGTCGAGCGCGGCCAGGTGCTCGGCGGACTGCGGCATCCAGCCCTCGTCGGCGGCCACCACGATCAGCGCCGCCGGAACCGGGCCGACCCCGGCGAGCATGTTCGGCACGAACCGCTCGTGCCCGGGTACGTCGACGAAGGCGACGGTGCCGCCGGACGGCAGCGTCGTCCAGGCGAAACCCAGGTCGATTGTCATCCCCCGGCGCCGTTCCTCGGCCCACCGGTCGGGTTCCATCCCGGTCAACGCCCGGACCAGTGTCGACTTGCCGTGGTCGACGTGCCCGGCGGTCGCGACGACGAACACGCTCAGTCCTCCCCGGGTACGCGCAGCACGGCCTCACGGACGGCCTCGTCCGCGTCGGCGGGCACACAGCGCAGGTCGAGCAGGAGCCGGCCGCGCACCACCCGACCGAGGACCGGCGGGTCTCCGGTGCGCAGGGGTGCCGCGTACCGCTCGGGCAGGCTCAACGCCCACGAGTCCAACTCCACCCCGGGGGCGCCGCCCCCGCCGACCACCGCGACGGCCGGCACCACCTCCGCCTTGCGGCCGTCCGCGCCGAGCCGGTCCCGCAGCCGCTCGACCCGTTCCCGCAGGGCACCCGGGTCGGCGTGCAGCGCCGCCTGGGTCGGGGTGGCCGGTTGGTGCACTGTGGCGGCCAGCGCGGCCAGGGTGAGCTTGTCCACCCGCAGCGCCCGCGCCAGTGGGTGGCGACGCAACCGCTCGATCACCTCGACGTCACCCAGCAGCAGCCCCGCCTGCGGCCCACCGAGCAGCTTGTCGCCGCTGGCGGTGACCAGCGCGGCGCCCGCGCGCAGGGTGCTGGCCGCGTCCGGTTCGTCGGGCAACAGCGGGTCGGCGGCGAGCAGCCCGGAGCCGATGTCCGCGACCACCGGCACCCCGAGTGTGGCCAGTTGCCGTACCCCGACGGCGGAGGTGAAGCCGGTGACCCGGAAGTTCGACGGGTGCACCTTGAGCACGAAGCCGGTCTGCGGGCCGAGCGCGGCGGCGTAGTCGGCGAGGGTGGTGCGGTTGGTGGTGCCCACCTCGCGCAGCCGCGCACCGGTGCTCTCCAGCAGGTCGGGCAGGCGGAAACCGTCGCCGATCTCGACCAGTTCGCCGCGGCTGACCACGATCTCCCGACCGGCGGCCAACGCGGTGGCGGCCAGCACCAACGCGGCCGCGCCGTTGTTCACCACGTGCACGGCGCCCGCGTCGGGCACCGCGGCGGCCAGCGCGTCGAGCGCGCCCCGGCCGCGGCGGGCCCGCCGGCCGGTGGCCAGGTCCAACTCGACGTCGGTGTGTCCGGCGGCGGCCACCACCGCGGCGACAGCGGCGGACGACAACGGCGCCCGACCCAGGTTGGTGTGCAGCACGACACCGGTGGCGTTGAGCACCACCCGGGGGCCGGGCGTGGGCAACGCGGCGACCGCCGCGTCGCGTACCTCGTCGGGGTTGAGCTCACCGCGGCGGGCGCGGCCCTGCGCGTGGGAGACGATCGCCTTGACCTGCTCCCGGCCGAGGGTCACGGTGGCGGCGGCCAGCACCGGGTCGGCGAGCAGCGTGTCCGTACGGGGCACCCGACGTCGCGGGTCCACCGGGCCGTCGCCCATCACGTCATCTCCTGCGAGCGGTGTGGCGGAGACGGACGGGAATCGAACCCGCCTGGCCCGGGTCCCGGACCACTCCGGTTTTGAAGACCGGGAGGGGCACCAGCCGCCTGAACGCCTCCACCGGACATTCGATCACACCGCGGGCGGGACCGCCCGGTCAGCTGGAAGATCCATGCCGTTTCGCCGTGCCTCGACCCGTTCGCGCTGCGGCACCACCGTGTACCGGGGGTCGCGGGCCGAGGCGACGCCACCGTAGAAGATGCCGAACCGGGTCAGCACCGACGCGGCCAGCAGCGCGGTCCCCGAGAGCGCCCCGACCACCCGACTGCGCCGGCCCAGCAGAGCACCCGTCACCCCGCCGACGGTCAGCAGCCGCCCCGCGCGCAGCAACCGACCCGGCCGGCCCAACCGGTAGGGCTCGCTGAGCAGGCCGAGGCGGGTCTCCACCCGATGTGCGCCGTACAGCTCCAGGGCCGCGCCGGCCACCGCCATCCGGCGGGCCGGCCCGGCCTGGGCCGGCGGCGCGGCGAGCAGACCGACGCCGGCGCCGCTGGCCAACGCGCTGCCCGCGAAGATCACCGGCAGCTCGGGGTACGCCTCATGCCAGGACGGCACCGCCGTGTCGGCCAGCAACACCCCGGTGTACGTGGCCAGCGCCGGCGCGGTGCCGGCAGCGAGCAGCCCAGCGGCGTGCCCGATCGGCGGCAACGCCCGGCCGGCCAGCCCGAGCAGACCGTGCCGGGGCAGCACACCGGCCGCCTCGGCGATCGCGGCGAGGCCCGCCGCCGGCCCGTACGCGGTGAGAATCCAGGTACCCATCGACATCGGCGAGGTCGGCTTGGCCACCCGCAGCATGTGGTGGAACCGCGCCGGCCGGCCCAGGTCCTTCACCAGGAAGACGGCGCTGGCGCTGACGGCGGCCAACGCGGTGACCCGACCGGCGCGCCGCAACGCGGGCCGGCCGGTGAGCTGCCCGCCCGCTGCCAGCAGCGACGAGCCGGCTGCCAACCCGCCGGTGAACAGGTACGCGGCGATGTCCCACTTCCAGACCGGCCCCTTCAGAACGGGCCGACCGTAGTAGGACGTGAACTCGGCCTCCGGCACCCGCAGTTCCTCACCGCCGCCGCGCCGCCTGCCCCGCCGGCCCTGCCGGCCCCCGGCTTCGGTGCTTCGCCGCGGCGTCAGGTCGCCCCGGCTGCTGCTGGCGGCGGTGCCCGTGTCGTCCGGATGGTCGCCACCGCTCGTGGCCGCCGCGCCGCTCGCGGTGCGGGGGCGGTCGTCGCTCACCCGTGGGCGGTCGCCGCCCTCGGCGGCGAGGCGCTCCCGGAAACGACGGAACCGGTCGCCCACGGGGCCGGGTGGGGTCATGAGGAACCTCCGACGAACGCGGCGACGGTCGCCGCCGCCATGGCGAGAGCGGCGAGGCCGGCGCGCTTCCACATCTTCGGCAGGTCACGCGTGGTCACGACCGGGTCGGGCGGCAGCCCGTACACCTCGGGTTCGTCCAGGAGCAGGAAGAACGCCCCGTCACCGCCCACGCCATCGTTCGGGTCGTGCCCGTACAGGCGGGCCTCGGGGACCCCCCGGTCGTGCAGCGTCGCCACCCGCACGGCGGCGCGTTCACGCAACTCCTCCAGGGGCCCGTACTGGATCGACTCGGTCGGACACGCCTGCGCGCACGCCGGAGTCATCCCCGCGCCCAACCGGTCGTAGCACAGCGTGCACTTCCACGCCCGACCGTCGTCCTTACGCTGATCGATCACCCCGTACGGACACGCCGAGATGCAGTACCCACACCCGTTGCAGATGTCCTCCTGCACCACCACCGTGCCGAACTCGGTGCGGAACAACGAACCCGTCGGACACACGTCCAGGCAGGCCGCATGCGTGCAGTGCTTGCAGACGTCCGACATCATCAACCAGCGGAAATCCGTGCGCTCCTCGACGCCAGTGCCCCGGCCCGGAGGCTGGACCCCCGGCATCCCCAGGAACTGCGGCCCCCCGCCGACCGGCTGGGCAGGGCCGGCGTCGACCGGCGCGCCGAGGACGTCCGCCGGTGCGGCGCCATGCCCGGCCGGGCGGGGCTGCTCGATGAACGCGACGTGTCGCCACGAGTTCGCGGTCAACGCGCCGGTGTTGTCGTACGACATGCCGAGCAGGTCCAGGCCGCTCTCCGGGACGCCGTTCCACTCCTTGCAGGCGACCTCACAGGCCTTGCAACCGATGCAGACGCTGGTGTCGGTGAAGAACCCCATCCGGGGCGGCGCGTTCTCATAACCTGCCTCGGGCGCCGGGTCCAGCGGGCCGTACAGGCTGTTCGGGTCAGGAAGCACCGTGCTCCTTCCCCTCGTCGTCGGTGGTCACTGCCGGCGCGTGCTGGCCGGGGACGATCCCGGCGCGCCGCTGGTAGTCGGCAACCAGCTCAAGCAACGCCGGGCCGGTGGGACGACGGCCCGGCCGCACGTCGCAGGTGCCGACCTTGCTCTCCTGGATCAGCACGTTCGGGTCCAGGCTGATGCCGAACAGGTCGTTGGCCGAGTCGCCGGTGACCAGACCCTCGAAACCGAAGTGGTACGGCAACCACACCTGGTGGATGATCCGACCGTCCACCCGCAGCGGGGTGAGCCGGTCGGTCACCAGCACCTTCGCCTCGATCACCGCACGGCCGCTGACCAGATGCGCCCAGCCCAGATGCGTCAGCCCGACCTCACCGGCCAGGGCCGGGGACACCTCGACGAACATCTCCGGTTGCAGCTCGGCCAGCGGTGACACCGTCCGACTCATCGCACCGGCGGTGTGGTGCTCGGTGAGCCGGCTGACAGTGAACACGTACGGGAACACCTGGCCGTGCTCCTGCGGCGGGCTCGGGTTCACCGAGTTCACCGGGTGCGCGTACATCTTGCGGGTCGGGTTGGCCTGCTGACCGTAGAGCGGGTTACGCACCGGCGACTCCACCGGCTCGTAGTGCGTCGGCAGCGGCCCGTCCAGGACACCGCTGGGCGCGTACAGCCAGCCCTTGCCGTCGCCCTGCATGACGAACGGGTCGTCGCCCGCGATGCCCTCCGGCCCGGACGCGCCGGCCGGCGGCCGGTACGACGGTGGCTTGGTCTTCTCGAAGTCCGGCACGTCGTAACCGGTCCACTCGGACTTCTCCGCGTCCCACCACACGTACCGCTTGCGCTCGGACCACGGGTTGCCGTCCGGGTCGGCGGACGCACGGTTGTAGAGGATGCGCCGGTTCGCCGGCCACGCCCAACCCCACTCGGCGGCCACCCAGTCCTGCTCGTGCCGGGACTTGCGCCGGGCCGCCTGGTTCACCCCGTCGGCGTACACCCCGCTGTAGATCCAACAACCGATCGCTGTGGAGCCGTCAGCGCGGGCCTCGGCGAAACCGGACAGCGGGCTGCCGGTCGCCACGTCGTACCCGTTGATCTCGCGCAGCACCGCCTCGGCGCTCGGCTCCGCGTACGGACCGTGCGTGGGGTAGTCCCAGGTGAGGTCGAGCAGCGCGCGGTCACGCGGCAGCGGCGAGTCGGCCAGCTTCTCCCGCAGTTTGCGGCCCAGGTGATAGAAGAACCACAGCTCGGAGCGGGCGTCGCCCGGCGGCTCGACGGCCTTCTCCCGCCACTGCAACAACCGCTGCGTCTGGGTGAACGTGCCCTCCTTCTCCACATGCGACGCGGCGGGCAGGAAGAACACCTCAGTGCGGCACTCCTCCGGCACGATCTCCCCGGTGGCGACCTCCGGGCCGTTCTGCCAGAACGTCGCGCTCTCGATCATGAAGAGGTCCCGGACCACCAACCAGTCGAGGTTGGCCATCCCGAGCCGCTGCGCACGACCGTGCGCGGAGCCGACCGCCGGGTTCTGCCCGAGCAGGAAGTACCCCTTGATCTTCCCGTCGATCATGTTGAGCACCTGCTGGTAGGTGCCGTGATCACCGGTCAGCCGAGGAAGGTAGCCGTAGCAGAAGTCGTTCTCCGGCGTCGCCGCGTCACCCCAGTACGCCTTGAGCAGGCTGGCGGCGAAGGACCGCGCGTTACCCCAGAACCCCTTCTGCCCCGGATGGCGAATGCTGTCCACCCACTCGTCGAAGCTCGGGTGTTCGGCGTGGTGCGGCATCGGCAGATAACCGGGTAGCAGGTTGAACAACGTCGGAATGTCGGTCGAGCCCTGAATGCTGGCGTGGCCACGAAGCGCCATGACCCCGCCACCCGGGCGACCCATGTTGCCCAGCAGGAGCTGGATGATCGCGCCGGTGCGGATGTACTGCACACCCACACTGTGCTGCGTCCAGCCAACAGAGTAGATCAGCATGCCGGTGCGGTCCCGGCCGGAGTTCGCCGTCCACGCCCGCGCCAACTCCAGGAACTGCGCCTGCGAAATACCGCAGACCCGCTCCACCATCTCCGGGGTGTAACGGGCGAAGTGTCGCTTGAGGATCTGATAGACGCAGCGCGGATGCTGCAACGTCTCATCGCGCCGGGTCTGCCCGCCCACCGGCGCGCCGTGCGACTCGTGCGTCAACCCCGCGGCGCTGTCCCGCTCCTGGGCGGTGTGCCCACTGCCCGACGAACCCTCGTGCCCCTCGGGCTGCCAGCTGTCCTGCACGTAGGTGCCGGTCTCGGGGTCGAAGCCGGAGAAGAAGCCGTCGCCGTCCTCGGTGTCGCTGAACTCTTCGCTGACGATCGTCGCCGCGTTGGTGTAAGCGAGCACGTACTCCCGGAAGTCCAACTCGTTGTCCAGGATGTAGCGCACCACCCCGCCGAGCAGCGCGATGTCCGTGCCCGCCCGGATCGACAGGTACTCATCCGCGACCGCACTCGTCCTGGTGAACCGTGGATCGACGTGGAAGACCTTCGCACCCTTGCGCTTGGCCTCCATCACCCACTGGAAACCCACCGGGTGCGCCTCAGCCATGTTCGAACCCTGGATGACGATCACGTCAGCGTTGGCGATGTCCTGCTGGAAATCCGTCGCACCGCCACGACCGAAGCTGGCCCCCAGACCGGGGACGGTGGCGGAGTGTCAAATACGGGCCTGGTTCTCGATCTGGAGCGCCCCCATCGCGGTGAACAACTTCTTGATGAGGTAGTTCTCCTCGTTGTCCAGCGTCGCCCCACCCAGACTGGAGATACCCAGCGTCCGGTTGAGCGGCCGGCCCTGCGTGTCGACGTCCTCCCAGGTCTGCTCGCGGGCGGCGAGGATCCGGTCGGCGATCATGTCGATCGCGGTGTCGAGCTCCAGATCCTCCCACTGGGTCGAGTACGGCCGGCGGTAGCGGACCGTGGTCTGCCGCAGCGGGCTGGTCACCAGGCTCTTGCTCGCCGAACCCTTCGGACAGAGCCGACCCCGCGAGATCGGGCTGTCCGGATCACCCTCGATCTGACTGACCTGCCCGTCCTTCACGAACACCCGCTGACCACACCCAACAGCGCAGTACGGGCAGACCGAACGGGCGACGCTGTCGGCGGTATCGGTGCGGGCGGTGAGCGCGCGGGACCCGTCGGACTTCGCCGCCGCACCCCGGCCCAGCGGGTCCGTGCCGGTGAGCTGGCGATAGACCGGCCATCCCTCGATAAAGGTCCGTAACCCCAACCCCGACACCCCCTCCCACGCGAGCGACCCTCTGAAGATAGGTCAACTGAGACAGGTTCGCGAACCGAGGACGCACGACAGCGCCGCCCCCGGCCGGTGGGCCGGGGGCGGCGCTGGTGTCGGTGTGCAGGTCGCCTCTCGGCGAGTGGCACGACGCGGCTCCAGCCGAACGGTATTCCGCGAAGGCGATATTAGGTGAGGCCCGGGGACACTGAGTCACACCGACACCCCCCACAACCAGCCCGCACCCCGCGTTGTTCCCCGGCTCCACCCATCCGATCCTCGCCCGGCCGTCCCACCGGTGGCGATCACACCGCACCCCGCCCCACAGTGGTGCCGTGCTGCCCCACCGATGGCCACGGCCGATCCACGCCGCTCCCGCCGCACCGCCGACTGGCGGCGGTCAGTCGCTGGCGGCGGTCAGTGCCTGGCGGCGGCCGGTGCCCGGCGGCGGTCAGTGCCCGGCTGCGGTCAGTGCCCGGCGACGGTCAGTGGCTGGCGTCCGTGCTGGCGTCGGCCAGTGGCTGGCGTCGGTCGGTGCCTGGCGGCCGTGGTGGGGGTCGACCGGTCTCAGCGCCCGCCGCTCACTGGGCCGTCCCGCCGGCGGGTTCCATGGCTGCACGCCGGTCGCCTCACGACCACGACACCCGCCATCGCCGCGCGCTTCGGCCATGTTCCACGAGATCTTGGACAGTTTCCGTTCGCGCGGAACTATTCAGTCCCATGACATCTGTCAGTGTTGAAGTCCCGATACATGTGTCACTTGGTGGGGATCTTGGGCGTGCTGGTCCATGGTGCCGGGCATGGCTTCTCGGCGGCATGTCATGAATCTGCTCGATGCGCAGTTGGCTGCTGGAGTGCGGATCAACGCGGCCGAGTTCGCGCGTGAGCATGGGGTGTCGGTCCGTACCGTGTACCGGCATCAGGCGCGGATCCGGGACGTGGGCGAGTGGCATGAGCGGTCCCGGCGGCCGCGGAGCAGTCCGCGGGTGACGCCACCGGAGTTGGACGCCTGGATCTGCAAGCTGCGCGTCGAACTCGGCCTGGACAACGGGGCTGACTTCATCCGCGATGCCCTGATCGAGGTGCATGCCGCTACCGGTGCGGTGTGGCGGGTGCCGTCAAGGTCGACGATCAACCGGGTCCTGGCCCGGCATGACCTGCTGGAGCGGAACCCGGCGAAACGGCCGCGCAGCTCGTTTCGGCGGTTCGTCTACGCCCGGCCCCGGGACTGCTACCAGATCGACGCCACGAACGTTCGGCTCGCCGACGGCAGCCTCGCCGCGGTCTTCGACGTCCTGGACGACTGCACCCGAACCCTCGTCGGCTGTTACACGACGATCGCGGAGACCGCCGAAGGCGCGGTCACCGCGGTCAGGCAGGCGTTCGACGAGTACGGCGCCCCGGCGATCGTGTTGTCCGACAACGGCACCGCGTTCACCAGCCGACTGACCCGGCCCGGATCGATCTCCACATTCGTCCAGTGCCTCCTGGACCACAATGTCCGGCCGATCAATTCCAGCCCCTACCATCCGCAAACCTGCGGCAAGGTCGAACGCCACCACCAAACCCTCAAGAAATGGTTGAGCACCCAACCCACCCCCAGCACCCGCGCGGAGCTGCAGAACCTGCTGGACGTCTACCGCCGCTACTACAACACCCAACGACGCCACAGCGCCCTGCCACAACGCGCCACCCCCGCCCAGGCATGGACAGACGCGCCCAGCCTCGGCGGGCCAGCCAGCCTCCCGATGCAGACCGACGCCACCCTGCACCGCTGCCGGGTCGGCAGCACCGGCGCCATCACCGTCGCCGGACACCGCACCAGCGTCGGCACCACCCACGCCGGCGCCACCGTCACCGCCATCCGCGACCAAAACCGGATCACCATCTACCACCACGACGGCCAACCCCTCGGCCACTTCCACCTCGCCCCCGACCGGACCTACATCAGCCTCACCCGAGCAGCCTGATCAACAACACCTGACACATCTATCGGGACTTCCCCTTGACACATGTCTCGGGACAGCACAGTTCGCGCGGAACGGAAACTGTCCAAGATCTGCTCGCAGCCATCGACCGGACTGCGCCATCCGTTTCGGAGGGGCACCCGGCGTCGCGCCCGCTTTGAACGGGCACCCGGCGTCGCGACGGTCCGCGACGCCGGGTGCCTGCCGCACACGGAAACGTAAGTGCCGCTGGCCGGCACCCCGGGTTGCGGGTGCCGGCCAGCGGTCGGTGTCCTGGTGTCATCTTGCCGTGCCGTGCCGTGCCGTGCCGTGCCGTGGTGCGGTGCTGGGTGCTTGTGGTGTGGTGCTGTGGTGCTGTGGTGCTGTGGTGCGGGTCAGCTGTTCCAGTGCTGGGCGACCAGGTCGGTGGCCTGCTGCTCCCACTGGGCGTAGGCGTCCGGGTACGCCGAGACCTGTACGGTCTGCGCGGCGTCGGTCAAGGCCATGTCCTGCCACCCGTCGACCTGCTTCAAACCCTTGAGGAACGCGGTGGTGGAGTACTCAGGGTCGGTGATCTGCTCCGGCGTGCCCCAACCCGAGCTCGGGCGCTGCTGGAACAGGCCCAGCGAGTCGTGGTCGTTCATGTCGCCCAGGTGACCCAGGTTCTCCAGCTTCGACTCCTGCAGGCTCGTCGCGATCGAGATGACCGCGGCCCGCTCCGGGAGACCGGCCTTCTTCGTGGCGGCGATGATCGCCTTCACGTTCGCGGTCTGCTCGTCGTTGAGGGTGATGTGGGACTGGTCGCCCTGCGGCTTCTGCGCCGCCGACTGCACGGTGACCGCGACCGGCTTGGCATCCACCGGGTTGGCGTGGGCGGCGATCGGGCCGGCGAAGACACCACCGGCGAACGCGAGACCAGCAACAGACAGCATGCTCTTACGGAAGATCGTGTTCATGGGGGTAGCTCCTTCGGGGGTAGAACACCCACACCGCCAAAGGGGGGAACGGCGGTTGATGGGTGTGAGCACCTCGTCCGGCGCTGCAACATGCAAAGCGGAAAGAGTCTTGGGGGTGACACCGTGTGGGGCGTCGGGTCGGCGACCTGCCGAGCGCGGGGGCTCGTGGCGCCGGGACCCTGTGTAACGACCCGGGGGCCGGGGTCATTCCGGGGTCGGCCCACCTGCCGGCACCCTCGTGTGGCGGTGCCCGACGGTCGTTCGTGGGGACTGCAACGACCGGGTGGAGGCTGGCATTCCAACCTGCGCGACCAGCCCTCAGGGTCGGGCCGCGGGCCGGTGGTACTGCGATCGTCAGGGTATGTAACGACCCCGGCCCGGCCATCATTCCGGCCTGAGGGTGCGCCCAGTCACCACCCACGAACGGACAAACCACCCACAACCACCGGGCCGACAGCGCCGAACCGACCCTCACCTACGGGATCCACTCAGGTTCACTCAAGTCGGGCCATCCCGGACACCCAGCACACCCCGACGGCCGCAAACACAAGTCGATCACGACCGGGCCGAGCACGCGAAGCACACACAAACCGGACAGACTTCGCGGCTGAGCAGGGCCATGTCGGCGCGCCTGGCGCAGCGGGTTGGGATCGACCTGAGCGACACCGGCTCTGGTGGGCGTTACCCTGACACCATGCAGGCCGTCTCCCCCACCGCGACCGGCGTGGCCTTTCTGGCCCGCCCGGGTCGCCCCGCTGTGGTGGCGCGGACGCTCGCCGAGCTTGCCGGCCCCACCCGAGGTGTGGTGGAGCTGCCGGTACGGCTGATGTGGAACGCCGAGCGCACCTTCGACCTCGGCGACCCGGACCAGCTGCTCTGGATGTACGAGAACGTGCTTCGCGAGACCACTCGGGCCGAGGATCTGCGCGCTCTGATCAACGGGCGGACACTGCGTCGGGTGTGGCGACTGCTCAACCTGCCTCGGGGCGTACGCCAGGCGTGGGAGAGCCGGCACCGCGGCCTGCGCGCGGCGTGATCGAACCTCATCTGCACGAGTTCTACCGGGAGGTGGCCCGGGTGGCGCTTGCCGCCGCCGGGCCGTACCGGTTCGTGCTGGGTGGTGGGGTGGCCTGGGCGGCGCACGGGCTGGTCGCCCGACCGACGGAGGACGTGGACCTCTTCGCGGACGTGGAGGGTGCCGCGGCGGCCGCGTCCGCCGGGGTGCGGGTGGCCCTGGAGCGGGCCGGGTTCATCGTCAGCGACGCCGACCCGGACAGCGAGCTGGCCGAACTGTTCGACGGGTACGAGCAGGACATGAAGGATTTCGTGGTGAGCCGCGACGGACGGCAGATCCGGCTCAGCCTCGCCCGGTTGGACCGCCAGCAGAGCCCGGTGGTGATGGACCTCGGCCCGGTGATGGACGTTCGTGACCTGGTGGCGAACAAGATCGCGGCGTTGGTCAACCGTCGGGAGGTTCGCGACTTCATCGACGTGGCCGCAGCTCTCGACCACTACGACGTGACCGAGCTGTTGGTGCTGGCACGGCAGGTCGACCCGGCGCTGGACCCGGACGACGTCCGCGCCGCCGGCCGCTACCTGGACCGACTCTCCGACCAGCGTTTCGGCCGCTACGGCCTGGGCGGCGCCGACGTCGCCGAGATCCGGCAACGCTTCGCCGCCTGGCCACGCTGACCGGGTGGGCATCCCGAGCGGACGCCCACCCGCCGGCCTGTCACTTGGTCGGTCGACCGCCCGTGACCCCCAGGATCTCGCCCGTCACGTAGCTGGACTCCTGCGAGGCGAAGAAGACGTACGCGGGCGCAAGCTCAGCCGGCTGCCCGGGACGCCCCTCCGGGGTGTCGGTGCCGAACTGCTTCACCTTCTCCTCCGGCATGGTCGACGGGATCAGCGGCGTCCACACCGGCCCCGGTGCGACAGCGTTGACGCGGATTCCCTGCTCGGCCAGGTCGGCGGCGAGGGCCTTGGTGAAGTTGGCGATCCCCGCCTTGGTGGTGGCGTAGTCCAGCAGCTGCGGCGACGGGTCGAACGCCTGGATCGACGACGTGTTGATGATCGCCGACCCTTCGGCCAGGTGCGGAATGGCGGCCTTGCAGAGCCAGAACATCGCGTACAGGTTGGTCTTGAACACCCGGTCGAACTGCTCGCTGCTGATGCCGAGGATCCCCTTGTCCTGCGACATCTGGTACGCCGCGTTGTTCACCAGGATGTCGAGGCCGCCCAGGTCGCGCACCGCCCGGTCGACCAGTTCCTGGCAGTGCGCCTCGTCGGTGATGTCACCGCGTACCGCGACGCCCCGCCGGCCGGCGGACTCGACCAGCCGGATGGTCTCCCGGGCGTCGGCGTCCTCCTCCTCACCGAGGTAGGAGATGAGCACGTCCGCGCCCTCCCGGGCGAAGGCGATCGCGACCGCCCGGCCGATCCCCGAGTCACCGCCGGTGATCAGCGCCCGCTTGCCGTC
Source organism: Micromonospora sp. NBC_00821 (assembly GCF_036347035.1). NCBI lineage: Bacteria > Bacillati > Actinomycetota > Actinomycetes > Micromonosporales > Micromonosporaceae > Micromonospora > Micromonospora sp. NBC_00821. The sequence continues at coordinate 3,728,695 of NZ_CP108880.1, read as the reverse complement.
GAGCTTGCCGCTGCCCCGGTACGACTCCTCCCCGTGGTCGGGCTTGGGGGTCATCTCCCTCGTCGAGCCGGGCGCTGACTGCTGCTGTGCGGGTTGACCGGACTGCTGGCCGTACTGGCTGGTCGGGTCCTGCTGGGTGTGCTGGTCCTCGCTCACTGAAACTCTCCTCGCTGCGCGCGGGAAGCGGGGCTTTCCCGCGAATGCCGTCCCTGACGGCCCTACCCTGCGTCGGCCTGCGGAAACCGCTGCATCGATCGGGGCTGCCGTGGCGGGAGTGCCGGGTGCTGGTTATGGTGCGCAAGGCGCTCACGAGGCGCGTCCACCCCATGGAAAGGCACGTCATGACCTCTCCCTCCGGCCCGTCGCGCCGCCAGGTGCTCGTCGCCGCCGCGGCCGCGGCGACCACCCCGCTGATCGCCGCCGCGCCCGCGCAGGCGGCCGGCGCGGCCCGGCCGCGCACCTGGGACCTCACCCTCCTGGGCACCTCGGACACGCACGGCAACGTCTACAACTGGGACTACTACCGCGACGCCGAGTACGACGACAGCAAGCAGAACGACATCGGCGTGGCGAAGCTGGCGACCCTGATCAATCAGATTCGTCGGGAGCGGCGCGGCAAGGCGACGCTGGTGCTCGACGCCGGCGACACGATCCAGGGCACGCCGCTGGCCACGTACTACGCCAAGCAGGAGCCGATAACCGCCACCGGGGAGAAGCACCCGATGGCACGGGCCATGAACGTCATCGACTACGACGCGGTGACGCTGGGCAACCACGAGTTCAACTACGGTCTGCCGTTGCTGGACCTGTGGATCCGTCAGCTCGGCTTCCCGGCGCTCGCCGCGAACGCCGTCAACGCGAGGACCGGCAAGCCGGCCTTCCTGCCGTACGTCATCAAGAAGGTCTCCCTCGGTTTCGCCGCGCCGACGCTGCGGGTCGGCATCCTGGGGTTGACCAATCCCGGTGTGGCCATTTGGGACAAGGGCAACGTCGAGGGAAAGCTGCGTTTCGACGACATGATCGCGACCGCCGCGAAGTGGGTGCCGATCATGCGGGCCCGCGGCGCGGACCTCGTTCTGATCTCGGCGCACGGCGGCGACAGCGGCACCTCCAGCTACGGCCCCGAGCTGCCGAACGAGAACCCGGTGGCGCTGATCGCCCAGCAGGTGCCGGGGATCGACGCGATCCTCTTCGGTCACGCGCACAACGAGGTGGTCGAGCGGTTCGTGACCAACGAGCGCACCGGCACGCAGGTGCTGCTCTCCGAGCCGTCGAAGTGGGGCCAGCGGCTCACCCGGATGGACTTCACCCTCACCCGTGAGCGCGGACGGTGGGCGATCACCAAGAAAGCCGCCACCATGCTGAACACCAACACTGTGGTCGAGGACCCGAAGGTGCTCGCCGCCGTGCGGGCCCAGCACCAGAAGACCATCGCGTACGTCAACCAGGTGGTCGCGCAGTCCACTGTGGAACTGTCGGCGGCGGCGTCGCGCTACGAGGACACGCCGATCCTGGACTTCATCAACCACGTGCAGACCGAGGTGGTCGGCGCGGCGCTGGCCGGCACGGCGTACGCGGACCTGCCGGTGCTGTCGATCGCGGCCCCGTTCAGCCGGACCGCCGTCTTCCCGGCCGGCGACGTGAAGATTCGCGACGTGGCCGGCCTGTACGTGTACGACAACACCCTCGAGGCGGTAGTGCTCAGCGGCGCCGAGGTGCGCGCCTACCTGGAGTACTCGGCGAAGTACTTCCGTACGTTCGCGCCGGGCGCCCCGGTCGACCCGGAGCAGATCAGCGACCCGGCCGTGCCGGACTACAACTACGACGTCTTCTCCGGCCTGGACTACGACATCGACATCTCCAAGCCGGTCGGGCAGCGAATCACCCGGTTGGTGCTGGCCGGCACCGACACTCCGGTGGCGGACAACGCGCAGTTCGTGGTGGCGGTGAACAACTACCGGCGCAGCGGCGGCGGCAACTTCCCCGGCATCGTGAAGACCCAGGTCTACAACGCGCAGCAGGAGATCCGTCAGCTGCTCATCGACTGGGCGCAGGCCAAGGGGACGATCGACCCGGCCGACTTCTTCCAGCCCAACTGGCGTCTCGTACGCGAGGGCGTGCCGGTCTTCTGACCGCAGCGCATCACGAACGGGCCGTGGGTGGCGACACCCGCGGCCCGTTTCGCGTTTCTCAGCCCTGCACGTTCCAGCGGATCGGGTCCTCGGACTCCTCCGGCCGGTCGCGCCCGGGATCGGTCTCGGTCAGGGCCACCCGCTCGTCGGGCCGGACGGCGGGCGGCAACTCCCCGAACCGCGCGTGGCGCAGAAACTCGTACTCGTCGTCGGTGAACGGCTGCTCGGTCATCAGCGCCTCCCCTGCTCCCGTTGTGATTGTCCGGCGATCGCGCCGGTCGACACCAGTAGCCGGACGCACACCCTCTAAGGCGTCCTAGGATCCTGGGTGAGGGGTGGTGGCCTGGCGCGACGGATGGGACACCCGGTCGAGCACCGCGAGCGCCGCCCGGATCGGGCGGCGGCCCAGCATCTCGTCGAAGCTCGCCCGCCCTTGGCAGAACTGCACGAACATCCGCCAGCCCGGTGGGGTCGCCAACAGGGCGTGGAACACATCCGGGCGACGGGTGAACACGTCGAGCAGCCGGAACCCCGCCCGCATCTCCGGCAGCAGACGCTCGGCCACCGCCCGCTCGTACCCGGCCAGGTCACCACCCGCGACCGCAGCGCCGGCCAACTCGCCGGAGCGCAACGCGAAGCTGATGCCCTCCCGGCTCCACGGCTCCAGCAACCCCGCCGCATCCCCCACGACCAGCACCCGGCCGTTGCGCAACGGTGAATCCTCCGCGCGGCAACGGGTCAGGTGACCGGAGTCGTGCTCCGCCGGCAACCCGGTCAGACCTAACCGGTCGACGAACCTCCGCAGGTAGTCGCGGGTCCCCTCCCCCGCACCCCGCGCGGCGATCACGCCGACGGTCAGCCGGTCGCCCTTGGGAAAGACCCAGGCGTACGAGCCCGGCATGTCGCCCCAGTCCAACAACAGCCGGCCCCGCCACCGCTCCTGCTCGGCGGGCGGCACCGGAATCTCCAACTCCAGACCCAGATCCACCTGCCGGTACCGCACTCCGACGTGCCGCCCGGTCACCCCCGACGAGCCGTCCGCCCCGATCACGGCACGAGCCGCGATCGTCGTACCGTCGGCCAGCCGCAGGCGTACCCCCTCGGGGTCCTGCTCGATCGCGCGGACCGCGACCCGCTCCCGCAGTTGCGCGCCGGCGGCGACCGCCGCCGCGCGCAGCCGGTCGTCGAACTCCTCACGGCGCACCATGGTCACCACCGGACTGCCGTTGCGGCGGGTGAACTCCCGACGGCCGTCGCGGGTGAACGTCACCCGGTCCACCCGGTCGTGCGCGGGCACCTCGATCCGATCCTGAACGGCCGCCAGCGAAGTGCCGATCAGTCCACCACCGCAGGTCTTGTACCGCGGGTGCACTGCTCGCTCGACGACAAGGGTGGAGACGCCAGCACGGGCAGCGGCGTGCGCCGCGGACAGCCCCGCGGGGCCAGCGCCGACAACGACGAGATCCCAAACGATCACGGAAGCAGCCTAGGGCACCTTCCCCACCCGACCGCCGGACCCGCCCGCCGTCGCGACCGCCCGATCGGGTGTGCATCTTCGGGCACCGAGGGGGTAACCGGCGCACGGCAACCGCCACCGCAGTGGCGGACGAGCACAAGGAGGAACCATGCAGCAGGTGCAACTGTCGGAGGCCGAGCAACGGGTGTACCAGGCGGTCACCACCCTCGAGGCACGCGGGCAGGTGCCCTACCCGGACCTGATCGCCGAGGAATCCGGGCTGACCGCGGAGCAGGTGGGCAGCCCCCTGCACCTGCTCACCGAGAAGGGCCTGCTGCACCGCGAGGACTCACCGATGGCCGGCCTCGACTTCGGTCCCCGGTTCTGCGCCCGCCAGATGGCGTGACCGACGGAACCAGCCGGCACGGTTCGCCCCCCGACGACCCGGGTAGCGGTCAACCATGCATGACCGAGGGTCGACGGGGGGCGCGGTGAGCGCGGCGCAGACGCCGCAGCCGGTGACAGCGGCCGAGAACCGACGACGCTGGCAGGCGGTTGGCGTCGGACTCGTCGCCGCCTTCATGACGCTGCTCGACGTGAGCATCGTCAACGTGGCCGTGCCCTCGATCGACCGGGCACTGCACGCGTCGTCGAGCGACCTGCAGTGGATCCTCTCCGGGTACGCGCTCACCTTCGGACTGGCGCTGGTGCCCGCCGGTCGCTTCGGCGACGCCCGCGGTCGGCGCAACGCGTTCGTCTTCGGCATCGCGCTGTTCACCGTCACCAGCGCGCTCGCCGGGCTCGCCACCTCCCCGACCTGGCTGGTCATCGCCCGACTTCTGCAGGGCGCCGCCGCCGGCGTCGTCAACCCCCAGGTCATCGGGCTGATCCAGCAACTGTTCCGTGGGCCCGAACGCGCCCGCCCGTTCGGGCTGCTCGGCGCCACCATCGGCATCTCCACCGCCGTCGGGCCGCTGCTCGGCGGACTGCTCATCGCCATCGGCGGCGAGGAACACGGTTGGCGCTGGGTGTTCTTCGTCAACGTGCCCGTCGGTGTCCTCGCGGTGATCCTCGGCTGGCGGCTGCTGCCCGGCCGCCCCAGCGGCCAAGCCGGCTGGCATCGACTCGACCCCGTCGGCGTCCTGCTGCTCGGCGTCGGAGTGGTCCTGGTCCTGCTGCCACTGGTACAGGAGCAGCAGTGGCAGACCCCCTGGAAGTGGGCGCTCATCCCGGTCGGCCTGGCGGTGTTGGTCGCCTTCGGGCTCTGGGAGCGAGGGTACGCACGCCACCACCAACCCCTGTTCGACCTCCGGCTGTTCAGCTTCCAGTCGTACACCCTGGGGTCGATCCTGGCGCTCGTCTACTTCGGCGGCTTCACCGCGATCTTCTTCATCTTCACCCTGTTCCTACAGATGGGCCTCGGCTACAGCGCCCTCGTCGCCGGCCTGGCCATCACCCCCTTCGCCCTGGGCTCCGCCGCCGCCGCCGTGCTCGGCGGTCGCATCGTCAACCGCTTCGGCCGACCACTGGTCGCCATCGGACTGCTCACCGTGGTGGTCGGACTGGCCGCCACGGTGATCGCACTGCACCTCTTCCCGGACGCCCCGACACCCTGGGTCACCGCCGGCCCGCTGCTCGTCGCCGGCATCGGCAGCGGGCTGGTGATCGCCCCCAACCAGACGATCACCCTCTCCGAGGTGCCGGTCGGGCAGGCGGGCAGCGGCGCCGGCATGCTCCAGACCGGCCAGCGGATCGGCGCCGCCGCCGGCATCGCCGCCGTCGGCTCGCTGTTCTTCTCCACGCTGGCCGACAGCCGCGGGGACTGGACCAACGCCTTCGAACAGTCCCTCATGCTCGCCACCGGCATCATCGCGCTCGCGCTGATCACCGCGCTGATCGACATCTGGCGGAGCCACAACCACAAAACCTGATCGGGGTACGCCGCTGGCCGGCACCCCGGGTTGCGGGTGCCGGCCAGCGGTCGGTGTCGTGCTGTGGTGTTGTCGTGCGGTGCGGTGGTGCTGGGTGCTTATGGTGTGGTGCGGGTCAGCTGTTCCAGTGCTGGCCGACCAGGTCGGTGGCCTGCTGCTCCCACTGGGCGTAGGCGTCCGGGTAGGCCGAGACCTGTACGGTCTGCGCGGCGTCGGTCAAGGCCATGTCCTGCCACCCGTCGACCTGCTTCAAACCCTTGAGGAACGCGGTGGTGGAGTACTCAGGGTCGGTGATCTGCTCCGGCGTGCCCCAACCCGAGCTCGGGCGCTGCTGGAACAGGCCCAGCGAGTCGTGGTCGTTCAGGTCGCCCAGGTGACCCAGGTTCTCCAGCTTCGACTCCTGCAGGCTCGTCGCGATCGAGATGACCGCGGCCCGCTCCGGGAGACCGGCCTTCTTCGTGGCGGCGATGATCGCCTTCACGTTCGCGGTCTGCTCGTCGTTGAGGGTGATGTGGGACTGGTCGCCCTGCGGCTTCTGCGCCGCCGACTGCACGGTGACCGCGACCGGCTTGGCATCCACCGGGTTGGCGTGGGCGGCGATCGGGCCGGCGAACACACCACCAGCGAACGCGAGACCAGCAACAGACAACATGCTCTTACGGAAGATCGTGTTCATCAGGGGTAGCTCCTTCGGGGGTAGAACACCCACACCGCCAAAAAGGGGGGAACGGCGGTTGATGGGTGTGAGCACCTCGTCCGGCGCTGCAACAAACAAAGCGGAAAAAGTCTTGGGGGACGCCGTGTGGGGCGTCGGGTCGGCGACCTGCCGAGCCGGGGGGCTCGTGGCGCCGGGACCCTGTGTAACGACCCGAGGGCCGCGGTCATTCCGGGGTCGGCCCACCTACCGGCACCCTCATCGAGGCGGTGCCCGACGGTCGTTCGTGGGGGTTGTAACGACCGGAGGGCCGGGGTCATTCCGACTTGCCCTCAGGGGTCGGGCTGCAGGTCGGTGGTACTGCGATCGTCAGGGTATGTAACGACCCCGGCCCGGCCATGATTCCGGCCCACGAGTGCCCCGGGCCACACCCCACCAACACCCACCAACGGACAAACCACCCACACCCACCGGGCCGACAGCGCCGAACCGACCCTCACCTACGGGACCCACTCGGGTTCACTCAAGTCGGGCCATCCCGGACACCCAACACACCCCGACGTCCGCAAACCCGAGCGGACCACGACCGGGCCGAGCACGCGAAGGCCGAAAGACGGACACCATGCCCTTGGCTGGGGCCCTCACCGTGATCGCCTTGACGGCCGTCCGCCGGTGTCACCCACCCCACCCGGGAAGAGACTGTCGCCGGTGAAGAGGCGCGGGCCGGGCTGAGTCTCGCCGCGTCGGCCGTACCGCGGTGTGTCGACGTCGACATCGGCGGGCATGGCCGTACCGACCATGGCCCGATGAACGGCGTTGGCGGGCCGCCCTCTCTCTGAACAGGCTGGCGCCCGTCGGAGTGTTCCGACGGGCGCCAGCTTGAGTGCTGTCCGGGCGCAGCCCGGTGGTGTGGATTAGTGCGCCGCACCACCGAAGCGCTGGCGGCGACGCCAGGCCAGGGTCAGCAGCAGCATCACGGCTCCGGCGCCGACCAGGCCGCCACCGAGCTTCATGGGCGTGCCGAGGCTGTCACCCGTGACGGGCAGCGGCTGCTTCTTGTGCAGCACCCGCAGCTCGGTGGTGGCGGTACGGCCGGACTCCCGGCCCGTGGCGGTGAAGGTCAGCAGACCCGTCACCGACGGCTTGTAGCTCTTGGTGAAGCGGCCCTGGCCGTTGGTGTACGCCGTGAAGTGCAGGGGCGCGCTCGCCTGGTAGGCAACCGGAGCCATGGCCACGGTGCTGCCGTCGCTGCGGCGAGCCGGAGCCGCACCGCCGGCCGGAGCGGCCTGCGGAGTGACGGTCACGTTGATGTCGACGGTCTCGTTCGGGCCGAAGTTGGTGCCGGTCAGCACCACCGTCTCGCCGAGGTAGATCGTCGGGCGGTTGACGGTCAGCGACGCGGCGGTCGGCGGGTACGGCGGTGGTTGCGGCGGATCGGTGGTCGCGGTGGGCTGCGGCTGCGGCTGTGCCGCCCCCGCTGCCGTCGGCACGGCCACCACGGCCAGGCCGACCGTGAGCGCCATGATGATGCGGGATAGCCGCATGATTGGTTCCCTCCTACTGATCACAGCTTGGTGCGGAATGAACTTGGGTGGTCCAGGGGCTGGCGGTGGGGGTCAGCCACAGCTCGGCCTGTCCGACGCCGGTCTTGGCCGTCAGCACGGTGACCTCCAGCGCCCTCTCGGCGCCGGGGCCGACGTCGACGCTGGCCGTGGCCACCTGGCGGCGGCGTTCCGTGCCGCTGCCAAGCGCCGTCTCGGCCCCGTCCAGTCGGGCCTCCAGCACCGCTCCACCAGCCGGGCTGAAGATCGACACCAACGTGCGGGCGGTGTACGGATCGCCGGCCAGGCCGAGGCCGAGCACGGATTTGCTAAGTCCGGACTTCGGCGCCGTTGAGCGCAGGGTCACCCGTAGCCGAAGCTCACGGCGACCGTCCGACCGGCATTCGCCGACCATCAGGTTCGCCGTCGGCCGCAGGTAGTAGCCGAGCTTCGCGCCGCTGCCGTCGTTGAGGAACACGCCGACGGTCGGCACGGTGTCCTGTTCCGGAAGCGTCCCGGCCATCCGGCTCTCGCCGAATGTCCGCTGTTCCTCAGGTCGGGCACTCCAGAACAATATCCGGCGTTCAGTGATAGCACGGTCAAATGCGGACAACAACACCCGCGGGTTGACATTCTTCTTGAAGAAGGCGTCAAACACCGCCGACGCCGACGCCGCGAAGAACTCGTCCTGCTGTTTGACGTCGAGGCGCTGGTAGCTGTCGTTGAGCAGGGTCTGCACTACCTTCTCGCTGGCGAGCGGGACACCGCCGGGCACCAGCACCGGACCGGTCGCCTTGAGCAGGTAGGACAGCACCACCGGATCGACGGCGAGCACGCCGTCGACAGTGGTGCCGGTCTTGCGCCGGAACATTTCGCGGTACAGCGTGGCGGCGGTCGGGAAGTGCGGGGACAGATTGACGTCGGCGGGGTAGATGCCGGGCAGGTCCGTCCAGAGGGCCCGGGTCTCGGCGGGCACCTTCAGCGCCGGGGTGAACTGACCGAGCGAGGACGTGCTGCCCTGCTTGCCCATCTTGACCTTGCCGTTTTCCGCCTCGATCATCGCGTACGCGCCGAACATGCCGCCGGTGGCGCGCAGCTCGGCGAGGTTCTGCGAGACGAGCAGGTAGCGGCGAGGGCCGTTCGCGCCGAGCAGCGGCGGGAGGAGGCGGGCGCCCTGGTCGGCAGCCGTGGTGAGGCTGGCCAGCCGGTCGATCTCGTCGCGCAGGTCGCTCAGCGCCTGCCGGATCTGGCTGACCAGGCTGTCGGCCGGCACCGCCGCCAGGTTCTGGCGGGTCCGTTGCACGGACTCGTGCACCCCGGTCAGCTCCGTGGAGACGGCGGCGAGCCGGGCGAGGTCCACCCCGCCGCCGGTCGGCACCAGGCTGGCCAGGTCCGTCCGGAGCAGGGTCGGGAACGCGTGCCGGGCCAGGTCGTCGATGGCGACGGCGATCTGCGCGACGGCGTCGAGGTCGTCGCCGGCGATCGGCGTACGCCGTCCGAGCTGCCAACTCGGGTCGGCCGTTGCCGAACGGGCCGCGCCGGCCTGCTCCTGAAGGGCGGCGAGCGTCCGCAGGGCACGGTCGGTGTCCCCACCGACGATCTGGGCGCTCAACTCTCGGGCCAGGCCAGCGGCGTTGAGCAGGTGAGTGCGCGCCTGCCAGCCGCGGAAGCCGATCCACCCGGCGGTCGCCAGTAGCAGCGAGCCGACCACCAGGGCGCCAAGGAGCGCCCGTCGCAGTCGGGCCCTCCGACGACGCCGGGAACGGCTCCGCCGCCGGATCGGACGTTCGCTCACCGTCACACCTAACTCCCATTCGCGGAACCGGACAGAAGGTCGATTCCCTGACGTTCTTAACACGCCTGAGGGAAGTTCGTACCGTTATTGCATTTCTGGTCCTTTAAGCGAGTTTCCTTCGCAGTTACGTGGCCGGCTCTGCGACCCGCCCGGCCGCCTCGTGCAGCAGCCGTTCGATCTGGTCCACGCCCGCGGGCAGCGACATCTCGCGCAGGTACGCGGCCCGCCCCCGGCGACCCATCTCGGTGCGGCTCGGCGGCGGAATAGTGGCTGCCAACCAGAACCTGTCGGCCAACGCCGCCCAGTCCTCGGGCGGGCAGGACAAACCAGCCCGAACCCGTTCGACCAACTCGGCGGTGTCCCCACCGGCGGAGGCGATCACCGGCGCGGCGCAGGACAGCGCGGCCTGGAGTTTGCCGGGGACCGTGCCGCGCAGCTCCGGAAGGTCGCGCGACATGACCAGCTGATAGTCGGCGGCGGCGTACAGCTCGGGCATGTCGACCGGCGACCGCCGCTCCAGGAAACGGACGTTCTCCGCGCCCAGCTCGGCGACGAGCCCCCGCACCCGCCGCTCCGCCGCGCCCGAACCGACCAGGACGAGATCCATCGTCCGGTCCAGTGCCGCGGCCGCACGGACCGCGGTCTCCAGCCCCTGTCGCGCCCCGATGGTCCCGGCGTGCATCACCACGCACCGACCGTCGCGACGGACCAACTGGCGGGCCGCCGCGCCTGGCGTCGCCGGGTAGAAGATCCGCTCGTCGGTCCAGTTCAGCACCAGCCGGACCCGGGTCGGGTCGGCGCCGGCGGCGACCACCAGGTCCCGCATCGACGGCGCCGCGACCGCGATTCGCGCCGCGGTCCGGTAGATCCGGGTCATCGTGCTGCCCATCCGCGCCGCCCAGCGCCCCTCGCCCCCCTCGTCCGCGCCGTCGCTGGTCCAGACGTCCTGCACGTGCAGGACCGCCGGCACCCGCCCGAGCAACCGAAGCACCCCGGCGGCGGCGAACGTCGTCGCCGGCAGTTGAAAGACGTAGAGCGCGTCCACGTCGCCCAGGAACCGGCGGGCGACCAGCCCCGCGCTGCCGGCGAAGGAGAGGTAGCTGGCCATTCGGCCGCCGACGGACGCGGCACCCCCGGGGTACCGGGGCACCCGTCGCACACTCAGCCGTTGGCTGTGCGTCTCGTGGTGCCACCGCTGTCGCCAGCCGGGATAGACGTGGCCACCGGGGTAGTCCGGAAAGCCGGTGAGAACCCGTACCTCGTGCCCACGCGCGGCCAGCTCCTCGGCGAGACTCCCCGGGATGAACGCCGGCTCGGGCGGAAAGTGGTACGACAGGATGCCGATCTTCACCGGTGCGCCCCCGTCCCACAGGGATCGCCGACGATCGGCGCGGCACCACGACCGGCCGGCGTACGGCGCGCGTACGATGCCGACAACCCCTCCCCGCGCGGCCACCGGCGTCGACGCACCGCCCCCGCGGTGCGCGCTTCGGTGTCCGTACCGATGAGAGGGGCACCGATGGCTGATCGCGTGTTGTTCGTCTGCCACGCCAACCTGTGCCGGTCACCGATGGCCGAGTACCTGGCCCGCCGGCTGCTGGCCGACCGACCCGTCGAGGTGGTCAGCGCCGGCACCGACGCGATCGACGGGTTGGCCATGCACCCGTACGCGCTGGAGGTCGTGACCGAGAGCGGCACGGACCCGGCGGCGTTCCGGACCCGGGGATTGCGCCCCGAGTATCTGGTCGACGCGACGCTCGTGCTCACCGCTACCCGACGCCAACGCTCGGTCTGCACCGCGTTGGCACCGGGAGCGCTGCACCGGACGTTCACGCTGCGCCAGTTCGGCCGGCTGGCCGCGGCGGCCGAGCCACCCGCCGACTCGGCCGACGACCCGCTGCGGGCGGCGATCGCCGCCGCCGCCCAGGCACGGGGACGGCTGCAACCCGCCGCCCCTGACGAAGACGACCTTCGGGACCCGATCGGCGGTACCGCGGCCGACTTCCGACGCTGCGCCGAGGAGATCGAACGCTCGCTGCGACCCCTCGCCGTGCTCATCGGGGCAGCCGGGTGAGTTCCTGGGTGTGGTCGGGGACGCCGTTGACCCCGTCGGCGGTCGCGCTGTGCCGGCCGGACGCGGCCCGGTCGGCCGGCACCGACGTCTCGGCCGTCGAGGCCACCACACGGTAGGCCTCGTACTGGTACGCCTCGGCCTTGGCCACCTTGGCCATGTTCAGCACGCAGCCGAGCAGCCGGACCGAGACCGAGTGCAGTGACCGGGCCGCCGCGGCGACCTGGGTCCGCGAGGTACGACCCTGCTGGGTCACCAGCAGCGCGCCGTCAGCCTGCACTGCCACCACCACCCCGTCGGTCACCGCGAGCAGCGGGGCGGTGTCGATGATCACGATGTCCGCCGACTCGCGCAGCGCCAGCAGCAGGTCCGACATGGCCTTGGAGCCGAGCAGCTCACTCGGGTTCGGCGGGGCCGACCCGCTGGGCAGCACCAGCAGCGACTTGTCGCCCCAGCGCTGTACGACGTCGCCCACCTTCACGTCGCCGACCAGCACGTCGGTGAGGCCGACGCCGGCGTCCAGGCCCAGGTAGTCGTCGACCTTCGGGCGGCGCAGATCGGCGTCGACAAGAAGCACCCGCCAGCCCGCCTCGGCCAACGCGATGGCCAGGTTGCAGGAGAGCGTGGTCTTGCCCTCGCCCTGGAGGGCGCTGGTCACCGCGATGACCCGGGCCGGCTCATGGACGTCCACGAAGCGCAGGTTGGTCCGCAGCTTGCGCACCGCCTCGGCGCGCGCCGAGGTCGCGGCGTCGCCCACGATGAGCGGAGCGCTGCGCGCGTTGGCCTCGAACGGAATCTCACCGAGCAGCGGGCTGCCGGTGGCGCGTTGCAGGCCGGCGGCGTCGCGCAGTCGGACGTCGGCGACGCCGCGCAGGATCGCCAGACCGATGCCGAGGAGCAGACCGACCAGCCCACCGAGGGTGAGGTTGCGGACCGGCTGCGGCGAGACGGGGTTGGCGCTGACCCGCGGGCCACTGACCACCTCGATCTTGATGGGCGCCTTGCCCTCCGGCGTCGTCTCCACCTTCTGTACGAGTTCGACGAACTTGTTGGCGAGGCTCTCCGTCACGCGCAACGCGCGAGTCTGGTCGGTGTCGGTGACCGATGCCCGCAGCAGAACGGTGCCGGTCTCGGTGGAGGTGCTCACCCGGCGCTGCACCTCGTCCGCGGTGAGGCCAACCGGGGTCTCGGCCACCACGCTCTGCGCCAGCCGGTCGCTGCTGAGCAGGTCGGCGTACGACTTGACACGCTGCTGGAGGAAGAGCCCGCCCTGGTAGGCGTCGGTGACGCCGGTGTTGGGGGTGGTGACGAAGAAGGTCACCGAGGCGACGTACCGGGGTTGGGCCCGTACGGTCAGGAACGCCGAGACGCCGAGAGCCACCATGACCGTGACCAGCGCGACCCACCAGTGCCGACGCACGTGGCGCAATTGGCGGAGCAGGTCCATCAGGAGCGCCCCCGTGCCGGTCCGGTTACGGCAAAGAACTTCACGAAAACCCCCAAGGTCGTCTCTAAACTCGTGAAACCATTAAAGCCGTTCATACGGCTTATGTCCGGAGTTACCTATATTCCGGCGGCGAGATGTGCGCCCGCATGACCAACCCGACAAACGTCCAATCGGCAGCGGCGACAACGGGGAAAAGTCGAAGAGCGATCGGACAGCGTCCGATCGGCCCAGCGGTCGCCGCCGACCGCGCCGCCGGATAGGGTCGACAGCGGTGTGCCGGGAAGTCTGGTCGGCGAGTGGATTCCTGCCGTCCCGACTCCTGTAGGTGAGCCCGAAATTGACCACCCCCACCCCGCCGTCCGGCGCACGTCCGCCGAAGACCCGGCTGTTCTCCCGATCGTCCTGGCCACAGGCCCGGCACCTGGCCGACGTGCTGCGCACCGAGACCGTCGGTGGCGCGCTGCTGCTGTCAGGTGCCGTGATCGCGCTGGTCTGGGCGAACTCCCCGTGGTCCGACTCGTACGCCCGCCTCGGTGAGGTGGTGCCCTGGCCCGGCGCGCCCTGGCACCTCGACCTGAATCTGGCCACCTGGGCGGCGGACGGCCTGCTGGCCATCTTCTTCTTCGTGGTGGGCCTGGAGCTCAAACGGGAGTTCGTCGCCGGTGACCTCCGCGACCCGCGCCGAGCCGCGCTGCCGATAGCTGCCGCGCTCGGCGGGATGCTGCTGCCGGCGCTGATCTACGTGGCGGTGGTGCTGAGCGGGGGCGGGGAGGGCCTGCGCGGGTGGGCCATTCCGACCGCCACCGACATCGCGTTCGCGCTCGCCGTGCTCGCTGTGGTCAGCTCACATCTGCCCCAGGGCCTCCGCGCATTCCTGCTCACCCTCGCGGTGGTCGACGACCTGTTCGCGATCACCATCATCGCGATCTTCTACACCGCCGATTTCCACCCCGTGCCGCTACTCGCCGCGTTCGCGCCGATCGCGCTCTTCGCGGTGCTGGTGCAGCGGGGACGCACCTGGTGGTGGGCGCTGATCCCGCTCGCGATCGCCGCCTGGACACTGATGCACGCCTCGGGCGTGCACGCCACTGTCGCCGGTGTCCTGCTCGGCTTCACGGTCCCGGTGCTCGCCCGTCGGCCGGCTGGCCAGCCGGCCACCGCGAGCGCGGAGGCGGGCGAGGGTGGGCTCGCCGCCCGCCTGGAACACCGCTGGCGGCCGGTGTCGGCCGGCTTCGCGGTGCCCATCTTCGCCCTCTTCGCCGCCGGGGTCACCCTGCGCGGCACCGACCTGGGCGCCCTGCTGAGCGACCCGATCGTGATCGCCATCGTCGCCGCCCTGGTGTTCGGCAAGAGCATCGGCATCTTCGGCTCGACGTACCTGCTGGCCCGGTTCACCCGCGCCGAACTGGACGAGGACATCACCTGGGCCGACCTGCTCGGGATCGCCCTGCTGGCCGGCGTCGGCTTCACCGTCTCGCTGCTCATCGGCGACCTGGCGTTCGGGGCGGGCAGCACAATCGACGACCGGGTCAAGGCGGCCGTGCTGCTCGGCTCGGTGATCTCCGCCGGGTTGGCCGCCGCGGTGCTCAGCCGCCGCAACGCGGCGTACCGGAGGGTGGCGGAGAAGGAGCGGCTGGACGCTGACGGGGATGGCGTACCCGACGTCTACCAGCACCCCGACGCCCGCTGAACGCGCCGACGCGCCGGGGTTGACGCGGAGCGTCGAGGGGTGGCGCGGCGCGGCGAGCGCGGGTTCGCCGTCGTGCCGCGCCACCGCACCACTGGCGCGGGTTAAGGCTCAGTGGCGACGGTCGGCGGGCGGCAGGTCCTCGGTCTCCTCGACCAGCGCCTCGGCCGTCGGCGCGGTGAGGTCGTCGCCCGGCACCGCCACCGCCTCGACGCGATCCTGCTCGTCGGGCTTCCCGCCGGGCGGCGGCTCCGGGGCGGTGGCACCGCCGGCGTAGCCGTATTCGTTCGGTTCGTCGTGCCGGCTCATGTGGTCATCCTCCCGCTTTTCCCGTTTCACCTGTCGAGGCCAACGGTAGGTGGTGATCGTCCTCGGCGCAGCGCGCCGGGGATTGTCGGCCGGACCATGGGGGTGGGTGGCTGAGCGCCGCCCCGAGCAGCTGACGCAGGGCGATGATCGCCACCGCGCCGGCCAGGCCGTTCCAACCCGGTTCGCCGGCGAGCCGGAGCAGGCCGGCCGCGGTGAGCAGGTCCAGCAGTACCCGGACCCCGCTGCGCAGCGCCCCGGTGGTGAGTGTGGTGAGCACCCCGGCGACCAGCGCCAGGGCGGTGACCACCGTGACCAGGATGCCCGTCACGATTGGCGCTCCCCCTCGGCCACCTGACGCTGCTCCTGGCGGATCTCGCGGCCCAGGAAGTAGTTCAACGCCGTTCGGATCGTCGCGATGGCGGCCAGTTGGCCGATCTGCGTGAAGGACGGGGACACCGCCGTGCGCAGCACGTCGGCCGCCAGCTGGAATTCCAGGCCGAGGGTCAGAAAGCGGCCGAGCGAGAGCCGGATCGGCGTGAAGCGGGCGGCGCTGCGGTGTCGCAGCCCTTCGACCACGAACCGCACCGCCGCCCACACCGCGCCAACGAAGATCACCAGCGCGCCGGCCACCTCGACCACGGCAACCAGCACCTGGTCGCCCTGGCGCAACAACTCGGCCGGCTCCACCCCGGGCCGTTACCCGCCCTCCGAGCAGCTAGTCGGCGCTCAGGTCAGCTCGTTCACCGCTTCCAGGATCAGCCAGAGACCGGAGATGGCGAAAAGGATCGCGGCACCGTACTTGATGGTCTTCTCCGGCAGCCGCCGGCCGAGCATCCGGCCGACCAGGATGGCCAGCGCGTCCGCGGCCACCATGCCGAGGGTGGAGCCGAGCCAGGTGCCGAACCAGCCGTACTTGGTGGCGAGCGTGATCGTGGCAAGCATCGTCTTGTCACCCAACTCGGCGAGGAAGAACGCCACCGACACCGCCACCAGCACGGTCCTGTTGGTCTTCTCCGCCTTGCGCTTCTCCTCCTCGGTGAGCTTGTCCCCGCGTAACGTCCACGCACCGAACCCGAGGAACGCCACGCCGGCGACCAGGGAGATCCACTCGGTCGGCAGCACCGCCCCGAGGCCCGCGCCGATGGCGACCGACGCCAGATGCACCACCGCGGTGGCGACAGTGATGCCGATCAGCACCGGAATCGGTTTGAACCGCGTGGCGAAGGTCAGCGCCATCAGCTGGGACTTGTCCCCCAGCTCGGCGACGAAGATGACGCCGAAGCTGACGACCAGCGCGGCGAAAAATCCCTCCATGACGTCCTTCCCGTTCACGCCGGGAGGAGGTACAGGGGCGCCCTCGACCCGGCTGCAACAGCCTGAGTCGAAGGTCTCGCCCGCCCCGAGAAGAACCAGGGCCGCGTGGCCGGGTGCGGAACACACCAGTATGTCGACCACGACATTGGGGGCTACTCCCCTTCGCGTGATCAGCCTATCGGATCACCGTCCGGCCCGGCCGAGCCGGGTGAACAGGCTCACCGCGCCCGCGCCAGCGTGACGCCGAAGAGCGCGTCCGGGTCGGTCCAGAACTCCGCGGTGGCGAAGCCGGCCGCAGCCAGCTCCGCGGCGATCCCCTCCCGGTGGAACTTCGCGGAGACCTCGGTACGCAGCTCCTCCCCCGCCGCGAAATCGACTGTCAGCCCCAGCACCCGCACGCTCATCGGCCGGGTCGCCCGCAACCGCATCTCGATCCACTCGTGGTCCGGATCCCACACGGCGACATGCTCGAACGCGGCCGGGTCGAAATCGGCGCCCAACTCCCGATTGATCACGTGCAGCACGTTGCGGTTGAACTCGGCAGTGACCCCGGCGGCGTCGTCGTACGCCGGCACGATCACCGACGGGTCCTTCACCAGGTCCGTGCCGAGCAACAACCAGTCGCCGACCTCCAGCGCGGCGCGCATCGCCGTCAGGAACTCGGCCCGCTCGGCGGGCAACAGGTTGCCGATGGTGCCGCCGAGGAACACCACCAACCGCCGACCGCCGGTGGGCAGCCGGTCCAGTTGTCGGGTGAAGTCCCCCACGATGCCCCGCACCCGCAGGCGGGGATAGTCGGCCGCGATCTGGGCGGTGGAACCACGCAGCGCACTGACCGACACGTCGAGAGGGACAAACGTGCCCAGCCCACCGCGGCGGGTGAAGGCGTCCAGCAGCAGCCGGGTCTTCTCCGACGAGCCGGAGCCCAACTCGATGAGCGTCTTGGCCCCGGTCAACGTCGCGATGTCGGGAGCGTGCGCGGCCAGCACCTCCCGCTCGGCCCGGGTCGGGTAGTACTCGGGCAGTCGGGTGATCTCCTCGAAGAGTTCGCTGCCCCGAGCGTCGTAGAACCACTTCGGCGGCAGCCACTTCTGCCCGGCGCTCAACCCGGCCCGGACGTCGTCGCGCAGGCCACGCTCCAGGTCACCCTGTTCGAGGTAGATCTCCAGGGGTTCTGCGGTCATCGGTTCGCTCCTCTGTTCGATCAACCATTGCGTGCCTGCCCGGCGCGGCTCACCGGGGTCGGCAGTGGACGTACCAGCACCTCACCCGCGGTGGCGACGACGAGGTGCCCCTCCGGCACCGACCGCCACCCGGGATCGTCGTCGTGTGGCTCGGAGGCGAGCAGCACCGAACCAGGCGTCTGGCGGACCGACAACGCGTGCCCCGCCACGCTCGCCACCACGAGGTGCCCGTCGGTGAGCAGCAGGTTGAGCCGCGACCCGGGGGCTGCGGCGACGACGTCCGTCACCGTCCGCCCGACCGCCTCGATCGCATCGGCACCGGCGCGCAACCGATGCCGCACCAGCGCCCAGAGCAGCGCCGAGTCGGTGGTGGCGTCCAGAGTGAGCAGGTCACGCACCGGCAGACCGGCGGCGAGCGGCACCACGGCGTCCGGCCAGCCGCGGACCACACCGTTGTGGCTGAACAGCCACCGCCCCTCGGCGAAGGGCGCCGCCGCGCCGTCGAGCACCGCCATTCCGACAGTGGCCGAGCGCACCGCCGCCACCACCGCCGCGCTGCGGGTCACCGCCGCCAGTTGGGCGATGGTCGGGTCGCTCCAGATCGGCTGCGCCCGCCGGTACCGCACCGGCTCACCCTCACCCGGGTACCAGCCGACACCGAACCCGTCAGCGTTGATCGTGCCGCCGCCACGCATGTCACGGGGCGCCCAGGACTGCCGCACCAGCGAGTGCGGAGGGTCGAACAACAGCTCGGCCAGGGTGACCGGCGGCCCGAGGTAGGCCAGGTGGCGACACATCAGCGCCCCCGGCCCGCCGCCGGGCCGCCGGTCGTGCGGCGACTCACCGGTACGACTCGTCCGGTCGCGCGTCCCTGGCGCAGCGGAAACCACTGAAGATCTGCCGGCGGATCGGATAGTCCCAGTTACGGAAGGTGCCCCGGCAGGCGGAGCGGTCGGTGCCGAACGAGCCACCGCGCAGCACCCGGTAGTCGCCGCCGAAGAAGACCTCCGAGTATTCGCGATAGGGGAACGCGGCGAACCCCGGATGCCCGTCGAACGCGGTCGAGGTCCACTCCCAGACGTCGCCGATGAGCTGGTGCACACCCAACGGCGACGCGCCGGCCGGATACGCGCCCACCGGCGCCGGACGCAGATGGCGCTGGTCGAGGTTGGCATGCGCCTCGGTCGGGTCGTCGTCCCCCCAGGGGTAACGGCGCGACCGCCCGGTCGTCGGATCCCACCGGGCCGCCTTCTCCCACTCCGCCTCGGTCGGCAGCCGCTTGCCGGCCCACGCCGCGTACGCCTGCGCCTCGTACCAGCACACGTGCACCACAGGCTCGTCGGCGCGGACCCGCGCCCACTGACCGAAGCGCCGATACGACCAGTCGTCGCCGTCGGAACGCCAGTGCATCGGGGCGCTGAGCTGCTCCCGAACCCGGTGCTCCCAGCCGACCGCGCTCCACCAGCGCTGCTCGGTGTAGCCGCCGTCGGCGATGAAGGCCGCGTACTGGCCGTTGGTCACCGGGGCGGCATCGATGACGTACGCCGGGAGGTCGACCCGGTGCGCCGGACGTTCGTTGTCCAACGCCCACGGATCGGTGTCGGTGCCCATGGTGAACTCGCCGGCCGGCACCAGCACCTCCGCGCCGACCCGGACCGACGGCTCGGGCGGCGCCGGGGCGTGCAGCACCGCCGGCCCCGAGCGCAGCTGGTGGGTGGCGAGCATGGTCTCGTCGTGCTGCTGCTCGTGCTGCACGATCATGCCGAAGGCGAACCCGTCGGCGACCAGCGGTCGCTCGGTGAAAGTCACCGCGTCGAGCAGGTCGTGCACCTTGTCCCGAACGGTGGCCAGGTAGGCGCGCGCCTCCGCGGGCGGCAACAGGGGCAGCGCGGGACGGTCCCGGCGCGGCTGCTTGAACGCGTCGTACAACTCGTCGATGTCACACCGGACCGGTTCCCGGCCCCCGACGTCCCGCACCAACCAGAGCTCCTCCTGGTTACCGACATGGGCAAGGTCCCAGACCAGCGGCGACATCAGCGGTGAGTGCTGGCGCGTCAGGTCGACGTCGTCGACCACCTCGGTCAGCAACGCGGTACGGGCGCGCGCCCGCGCCAACTCCACAGCGATGTGGTCGCGCAACTGCTCGCCGTCGACCCGGCCCGCCCGCGAGGCTCGCCGAACCGGCTCACTCCTCGCGCTCACTGGGCCGTCCTCCGTTCGCGACTGCGAGGCTCGCAACCCCGGCTCACTCCTCGCGCTCACTGGGCCGTCCTCCGTTCGCGACTGCGAGGCTCGCAACCCCGGCTCACTCCTCGCGCTCACTGGGCCGTCCTCCGTTCGCGACTGCGAGGCTCGCAACCCCGGCTCACTCCTCGCGCTCACTGGTCTCTCCTCTCTGCGGCGGCCAGCCGCTGGCGTATCCCTCGCCGGATCTCGTCGTGAGTGCTGGCCGGCAAGTCCAGTCGGGGCATGGTGCTCAAGGCCAGGTCGAGCAGGGCCGCCGCGGCGGCGGCCAGCGCCGGGTCGGCCAGGCCGTGCCGAGCGGCGGCCGACCAGCGGTGCGCAACCGGCGTGGCGATCGTGTACGCCTCGCGCACGGTGCCCGGGTCACCGAACAGGGCGGTCAGCACCGCCAGTGGCAGCCGCCAGCGGCGACCGGGTTGGGCGTCCAGGTAGCGCAGCTCCAGGTAGCCGCGCGGCCGCACCGGCGGAAAGAGGGTGCTGACGTGGTAGTCGAGGTCATCGGTGGTGGGCGGTTGTGGCAGCGCGCCGTCGAGCCAGTCGGCGAAGGTCACCCCGGGCGGCGCGGCCCAGTCGGCGCCGCGCCGGCGCAGACAGAGCAGCGGCGCGGCGAGCACGTAGCTGATCCAGGTGTCGGTCGGATCGTCCCCGGCCCGGGAGGGCGACCAGACCGGACGGGTCCGAGCCGGGTCGATGGCCAGCCAGGCGGCCATTCGGGCGGACGCCCAACCGGTGCGCCTCCCGGCGTGTCGAGCGGCGGAGGCGAACGCCGCGAGCAGTGGGGGCCCGACCGCGTGGGCCGCGGCCCAGCGGTCGGCGACCTGGTCCGGCTCACCGGCGTCGAGGCAGATCTGCAGGCCGGCGGTGCTGTACATCATCGTGCGGCCGGCCGGGCCGTGGCGGTCGAAGGCTCCGCGCATCGCGCGGTAACGGGGGGTTTCCACCACCGGGCGGGGCCGTCGGTGGGGGTCGATGCCGCTGCTGCCGAGGATCAGCCCGGCGGCGGCCAGCAGGTCGGTGACCTGGGCAATGTCGGCTTCGGTGGCGCGGATCAACGCGGCGACCGAGGGGCGGGGCGGGGTGGAGATCTCCAACTGGCCACCCGGCTCCAGGGTGACCAGGCCGCCATGTCGCAGCGGCTCGGCTGGGCTGGTGGCATCCAGCGTGGCGGGGCTGTGCCGCCCCAGCGCCGCCCGCAGCCGCGCCGCGTCGACGGGGTGGGCGGGATCGGCGGCGTCGTGCACGGTCCATTCCAGTTCGACGCCGGTGTGAGTGGGTGGGCCGGTCTTGAAGCAGATCCGGGCGAGGTGTCGGACTGCGGCTGCGGACTCGCGCAAGATGGCGCTGCGGTCCAGGTCGGATGACGTCACCAAGGGTCGGGCCCCCTCTCCGTGTGCCGGGTCCGGCACACTGTGCCACCGTAAACCCACCCACCGACACCGTCGGGGGCGTGCACGGCGCCACCAACCTCTGTCTAACAGACGAATTTCCGAAGCAGGGCGGAACCAAACCGCTCCCACCACCGACCGGTCAGCCGTCGGCGGGGTGGCCCGGTCGCGGCGGTGACGGCGGGACCTTCCCCGATGGGGACGGCTTGCCCTTCGCCGACTCGGAGGGCGTGACCTTCGCCGGCTCGGACGGCTTCGTCTCGGGCACCAGCCGCTGGCAGTACGCCTCGACCTCGGCCGGGCCGCCGGCGGCGGTCACCAGCTTCTGGAAGGCCGGCGTGCGGAGCGCCTTCTCCCGCTGCTCGGGCTTCTTCGCCCGCCACGCGCGGCACAGTCCGTGCACCTGGCCGACGGCAGTGGGACTTGCCGGCGGCGTGGCGGTGACGGACGGCGGCGCACCCGGAGACGACGGGACGCCGGGGCCTACCGACCGGCCGGGCTCGGCCGACCGGGATGCGCCCTGGTGCGGCGAGGGTGACGGGCGCGACGGTGCGGGTGCGACCGGGTCTGGCCCTCGATCCCGGGTGACCGCGGCGAAGGCGGCTCCCGCGGTGGCGGTAGCTGCCACCGCGCCGATCCAGGCCACCGCGCCGGTGGTCATCCGGCGACGGCGTGGCCGCTGCGGCACGGCCGGCGACGGGTTGGCCCGGGCGGCCCGGAACGCGGCCACCGCGGCGTCCTCCCCGGCCAACTCGCCCGGACGGACGGGGCCGGCCGCCGCGGCGAGCAACGCGGCCACCGGCTCGGCCGGGGGTTCGCTCCGGGCGCCCAGGCGCGCCTCAGGTGAGTGCGCGTCCACGTCTGTGGGCGTGGCGGAGGGGGCCTGATCCAGCGTGGCGTCCACCCGGGCAGGGGCCGCGTCGAGCAGCCGCTCGGTGTCGGCCTGATCGGCCCGCCGGAACGGGTTCATCGGGAGTCCCCTCACGTCAGCCGTCCGCCGGTTCGACGTGCGATGCCCGCACTGCGGGGCCGTTCCCCGCACGCGGCGGTGGCACCCCCTCGGTCCCGAACGAGGACTCGGCCGGGCTCTGCCGCTCCAGCAGGACCGCGAGCCGGCGTAGGCCACGGTGAGCGGCGGTCCGCACGGCGCCGGCCCGTCGGCCCAGCACCCGGCCGGCGGAGCCCGCGTCCAGCCCGATCACGGCCCGCAGCAGGACTGCTTCGGCCTCGCGGGGCGGAAGGGTGGAGATCAGCGCGAGGGCGGTCTCGGTACCGATCGTCTCGCTGGCCCGCTCGGCGGTGTCCGCGTCGCTGGCGAGCTCGACGAGCGCCTGCACCGGGACCGGGAGCGAGGGGCGGCGGCGCATCCGGCGCAGGTGGTCCATCGCGCGGTTGCGGGCGATGGTGACCGCCCAGGCCCGGAACTCGCCCCCGGTGAAGCCGGGCAGGTCACGGGAGATCTGGAGCCACGTCTCGGAGGCGACGTCCTCGGCGTCGGCCCCGACGAGCGCGGTCAGGTACCGCAGTAGCCCGGGCTGGAGGCTGCGGTAGAGGAAGCGGAACGCCTCCTCGTCCCCAGCCTGCGCGGCGGTCACCACCTCCGACAGGTCGGCGGTCATGCGCGGCCCACGCATCGTTCGAGGCGTGTCGGCCCGACCAGCCGGGCTGGCGCACACCACGCGGCACGAGTCGCCCGCCCGATCAGCACCAGCACCGCACCGCCCTCCACCGCTCTGATTCTGCCCGCGACAACGATTGTCGGGGCGGCGTGTCCGGGGCCAACGCCAGGGTGGTCGATCGGCGCGCTACGCGCCGAGGTAGCCGGGAGGGCCCGAGCCGGGCTAACGCTAAGAGGGGGCTCACGACGCGACAAGTCGGCGTCGTGTCACGGAAGAGTGACAATTATCAACCCGGCCCGACGGCGCGTCGTCGTAACGGCCAGTACGCAACAGACGCCAACCAGGCCTGGAGGCGGTTTCTTGCCACCATGGACGACCCGAGCGACGGAAATAGTCGCTTTTTGTGACAGCACACATCCACAGCGTCACGAAGGGCGAGCGTCCACACAGGTCAGGCCGGATCAGCCAGTCTGAACCAGCCGCCCGGCGGCCCTGCCACGGCGCGCCGCCCCGCGCCACTCTGGGTACGGTAATGCGGTGTTGTCATCGGAGGTCGTGCTCAGCGGTCGCTACCGCTTGGACGAACGTGTCGCCACGGGCGGCATGGGCGACGTTTGGCGTGCCTCCGACCTGATCCTCGGCCGGCAGGTCGCGGTCAAGGTTCTCCTGCCGGCGCTGGTCTCCGATCCCGATTTCATCGCCCGGTTCCGCGCCGAGGCCCGGATCATGGCGGCGCTGCGGCACCCCGGCATCGTGCAGGTCTTCGACTGCGGTGCGGACGACCTCCCCGACGGCGGGCGGGCGGACTACCTCGTCATGGAGTTCGTCGACGGCGAGCCGTTGTCCAAGCGGATCGAGGCGGCCGGGCGGCTCGACGTGGCCGAGACGATGTCGATCGTGGCCCAGGCGGCCGCAGCGCTCAACGCGGCGCATCGCGGCGGCATCGTGCACCGCGACGTCAAGCCCAGCAACCTGCTGGTGCAGGAGGACGGCACTGTCGTCCTGGTGGACTTCGGCGTGGCCCGCTCCACCGACATCACCAGCATCACCAGCACCAACGCGGTGCCGGGCACCGCCCTCTACATGGCCCCCGAGCAGGCCGCCGGCCGGCCGGTCAGCGGTGCCACCGACATCTACGCCCTGGGCGCGGTCACCTACTGCTGCCTGACCGGCAGTCCGCCGTTCACCGGCGACAATCCGCTCCAGGTCGCCGTGCGGCACCTGGACGATGAGCCGCCGGAGCTGTCGCACGACATACCGGAGGCGGTCCGCGCCCTGGTGTCGCGGGCCCTGGCCAAGGATCCGATGGAGCGGTTCACCAGCGGAGCGGCGATGGCCGAGGCCGCTCGGACGGCGGTCACCGGCGGCGAGCCGCCGACGGCGATGGTCGGGCCGGTCGCGCTGCGCGACGCCGGACCGGGCACCCGCACGGACGTGCCGGCCGGCGCGGCGGTGGCGCGTGGGCGCCAGCGACGGCGGGGTCCGCTCGTCGGCGCGGCGGCGGCCATGCTGGTCGCGTTGGTCGGGCTCGGCGCGGCGCTGGCCGCGACGCGTCACGTCGGTGAGAACCCGGCGGTCAATCTGCCGGCCACCTCGCCGACGGTGGCGCCGAGCGGTCCCGTCGACCTGCCCGCGGCGAACGAGCAGATCACCAGCGTCGAGCCGGGCCGGCCGGACCGGCCGCGCGTCCCTGGCAACTCCCCGTCGGCCTCGGTCTCCGCCACACGGAGTGTGCAGCCGAGTGATACCGCCAACTCGCCGACGCCGACGGCGGGCGTCACCACGGCACCGCCGACCAGCGCGGCGCCCACGACGGCCGCGCCGCCGCCGACCAGCGCGCCTCCTGATCCACCCGCCACCTCCAGCCCGCCGCTCGATCCGGAGGTGCCGGCGGGCGGTTGAGCCGACCGCTGTCGCCGACCCCGGTCAGTCCCACCAGCACCGATATCCCCAAAACGGACTTACGACGCCGAAGACGCCTCTAGGCTCTCAGCAGGCTATTTACACCATCTGCCGCGGGAGCCTGGGTGAGCGCTGAAAAGCTGGTCGTGATCGGTCAGGGGTACGTCGGACTGCCGCTGGCCATGCGGGCCGTCGAGGCGGGCCTCGACGTGGTCGGTCTCGACGTCGATGCCGACCGGGTGAAGCGGCTCGCCTCCGGCGAGTCGTTCGTCGAGGACATTCCGGCCGACCGGCTGGGCCGCGCGTTGGGCAGCGGCCGTTACCACCCCAGCACGGAGTACACCGACGCTGACGGGTTCGACATCTGCGTCATCACGGTGCCGACCCCGCTGCGTGACGGGACGCCGGACCTGAGCTACGTCGAGCAGGCCGGCGTCGGTATCGGCCCGTACGTACGCCCGGGCTGCACGGTGATTTTGGAATCGACCACCTACCCGGGCACCACCGAAGAGCTGCTGCGCCCGCTGTTGGAGTCGGCCAGCGGCCTGACCAGCCCCGGTGACTTTCACCTCGGCTACAGCCCTGAGCGGATCGACCCGGGCAACCCGACCTGGCGACTGGAGAACACACCGAAGGTGGTCTCCGGTGTGGACCCGGCGGCGCTGGCCCGCGTTGACGAGTTCTACCAGCGCCTCGTGGAACGCACCGTAGCGGTGGACTCGACGCGCGTCGCCGAGCTGACCAAGCTGATCGAGAACACCTTCCGCCAGGTCAACATCGCACTGATCAACGAGCTGACCATGCTCTCGCACCACCTCGACATCGACGTCTGGCAGGCGATCGACGCCGCCTCGACCAAACCGTTCGGCTTCATGCCGTTCCGGCCCGGCCCCGGCGTCGGCGGGCACTGCCTGCCGATCGACCCGTGCTACCTGTCCTGGCAGGTCAAGCGCCGCCTCGGGCGACAGTTCCGGTTCATCGAGCTGGCCAATGACGTCAACCACGAGATGCCCGAACACGTCGCGCAGCGGATCATGGGAGGGCTGAACCGGGACGGCCGGGCTGTCAGCGGCGCCCGACTGTTGCTGCTCGGTCTGGCCTACAAGAAGAACACCGGCGACATGCGTGACTCCCCCGCCGTGGACGTGGCCCGTCGGTTGCAGGCCCTCGGCGCCGAGGTGCACGCCGTCGAGCCGTACGCCGAGGCGCACCAGATTCCCGCCGGGATCACAGTGGTCGGGCTCAGCGAGCGCGAGGTGCGGGCGGCCGACGCGGTGGTGGTGGTCACCGACCATGACACCTTCGACTACGACCTCGTGGTCAGGCACGCCCGCTACATCTTCGACACCCGCAACCGGTGCGTCGGCCCGATGGTCGAGCGCCTGTAGACCCGGCACCGCTGGCCGGTCCCGCCGCCGGGGAAGATGGCGGGACCGGCCGGCGGATGTCCGTCCGGTGGCCGAGGGTTGGACCCGGCCGGTCCGGACCGCGACCGGTTCACTGGTCGGCGAGCGCCTCGACGACCGGGCGGGACAGCGCCCGGCGCGCCGGCAGCACCGAGGCGAGCAGGGCGGCGAGCACCGCGACACCGAGGATCAGCCCGAGCTGACCGAGCGGCAGCACCACGTGGAAGTCCCCTCCGAGGCGGTCCAGCAGGGCCATCGTGGACGCGCTGACTGCGGTGCCGAGTCCGACCCCGAGAACCGCGCCGACCAACGCCATCAACACCGCCTCGACGGCGAGCACGGCCCGCATCCGCCCTCTGGTGAGCCCGACCGCCCGCAGGACGGCGTTCTCCCTGGTCCGTTCGACCACCGACAGGCTCAGGGTGTTCGCCACGCCGACGAGGGCGATCACCACGGCCAGACCGAGCAGCGCGGTGACGAAGGCGAGAAGCATGTCCACGGTGCCGGTGAGCATCTTCTTGTAGGCGCCCTGGTCCATCAGGTTCACCGTCGGGTAGCGGCCCAGCACCGCGGTGATCGCGTCGCGGGCCCGCTCGGGGCTCACCCCGGAGGCGGGGTCGATCTCGGCCAGGTAGCCGCGCTGGGTGGGGAAGAGCGCGGCGAAGTCCTGGTCGGACAGGTCGATGACGTGACCCGCGGGCACCTCATCGCCGGGCGTGTCGTCGGTGACCACGGCGGCCACCCGGAACGCTTTCCCCCTGACGGTCACCGGGGAGCCGACCTGCCAGCCGCGGGCCCGCGCCAACTCGTTGTGCACCAGCACCTGTCCCGGCCCGACCCGCTCGGCGTCGCCGGCCAGCACCCCGCTCAGCGTCCGGCCGATCAGCGCCGGGTGCGCCGCGCGGATCTCGACGTCGTCGACGACAGTGCTGCGCTGCTCGTGCACCACACCCAGTTCGGGACGGGAGGCGAGTTCACCGACGAGCGCGGCCGGCAGGTCCTGACCGATTCCGCTGACCACGAAGTCCGTCCCGATCTGGGCGTCCACGCTGCGTTCGATACCGTCCTTGGTGCTGCGCGCGCCGACCATGAACGCCGAGACCAGTCCGATACCGATCACCAGCGCGGTGGCCGTCGCGGCGACCCGCCGTGGATTGCGCACCGTGTTGTTGACAGCCAGTTCACCGATGGTGCCGAGCACTCGACGGACCGGCCAACCGAACACCCGGGCCAACGCGGGGACGAGCACCGGCCCGAACAGCACGATCCCGAAGAAGGTGAGCACCCCACCGAGCGCCACCAGGAGCAGCTGACCGGCGCCAGCGGCGCCGGCCAGCGCTGCCACACCGACCGCGAGGACCACCGCGCCGATGCTCAGCCGAACCCGACCAGCACTCCGGCTGGGCTGCACCGCGGCGTCGGTGAGCGCGGCCACCGGGGCGATCCGCGTCCCCCGCCAGGCGGGCAGCAGGGCGGCGCACACGGTGAGCCCGGTGCCGAGCAGGAGTCCGGTGAACACCGTCGAACCGGTCACTGTCAGCCCTCCGGTGACCGGCACGTCCAGTTGGGACAGCAGCAGCCGCAACCCGCCGGCGAGGGCCACCCCGAGCAGCACGCCGAGCGCGGAGGCGACCAGCCCCAGCACCGCCGACTCCAGGACTGTGGACCGGAAGACCTGTCCCCGGGTGGCGCCGATCAGGCGCAGCAGCGCGGTCCGTCGGGTGCGCTGGGCCAGCACGATCGCGAAAGTGTTGGCGATCACGAAGCCGGCCACCACGATCGCGACCCCTACGAAGATCAACAGCAGCATGCGGAACTGGTCCACGTTGCGCACCGCGTCCTCCACTGCCTCGTCGAGGATCTGCTGGCGACTCTTCACAGTGGCTTCGGCGCCGGACACGGCGCGTACCTTCTCGGTCAGCGCCGCGACGTCGGCGCCCGGTCGGGCCGCCACCATGATCCGGCCGTAGCCCCGCTCGCCGGTGAGGGCCAGGGCGTCCGGACCGACCAGGCCGACGAACGGACCGCCGACGTCGCGGGCGGTGCCGGCCACGTCGACGGTGCCCACCAGGGTGTACGGGCGGGCCGCCCCACCGGTGGCGCCGATCCGGACCGCCGTGCCGAGCCCGAAGCCCTGCTCGGCCGCCGTCGGCGCGTCGAGCACCACCTCCCCGGCCCGGTCGGGCAACCGGCCGGCCACCACGTCGTACGAGCGCAGCGCGTCCTCGGTGGGGATGGCGACGAGCATGGTGAAGCCGAGCACCGGCCGACCGTCGGCGCCGACGATGCCGGCGGTGTTGGTCAGCTCACCGGCGGCGGCGGCCACCCCGTCGACCGCCCGCACCCGGTCGACCAGTGCCGGGGGCAACACCTCCCGGCCGGCCGAGTAGACCCCCAGGTCGGTGTGGCGGTCGAAGGTGCCGGCCCGCTCGTACGCCCCGGTCCGCATCCCGTCGACGAAGATCATCGTGCCGGCGACGAACGCGACGCCGAGCACGACGGCGAGCGCCGAGAGCAGCATGCGCAGCGCCTCGGCGCGCAGCGAACGCAGGGTCAGGCGGATCATGCGGGGCTCCCGGTGCAGGTGGCGGATCGGACCCCTCCGACGCTATGGCCGGCACCGGTCTGTCGATCTCCACCTGCGCGCTCGACCTGCGTGCGCCCCGGGTCGCGGTGCGCCCGCCGGTCGCTACGACCCAGGTCGTACGCGGTGTCATCCGCCGGGCGTGACCAGCCCGCTCTCGTACGCCAGGACCACCGCCTGGACCCGGTCGCGCAGCTGGAGCTTCGCCAGGATCCGCCCGACGTGGGTCTTCACCGTCGCCTCGGCCACGTGCACCCGGGCGGCGATCTCCGCGTTGGACAGCCCCTGCGCGACCAGCAGCAGCACCTCCCGTTCCCGTTCGGTGAGCTGCGCGAGTCGAGGGTCCGCGCTCGGGGCCGCGCCGAGCTGCCCGGCGAACCGGTCCAGCAGGCGCCGGGTGATCGACGGAGCCACCACCGAGTCGCCCTGGGCCACCACCCGGATCGCAGCCAGCAGCTCCTCCGGCGGGACGTTCTTGAGCAGGAAGCCACTCGCCCCGGCCTGCAGCGCCGCGAACGCGTCCGCCTCGGTGTCGAAGGTGGTCAGCACCAGCACCCGAGGGCCACCCTCGGGCCGCTCGGCGCAGAGTCGACGGGTCGCCTCCACCCCGTCCATGGTGGGCATCCGGATGTCCATCACGACCACGTCGGCCTCGGTGCGGGCGAGCACCCGCAGGGCGTCCGCGCCGTCGATCGCCTCCCCCACGACCTCCAGGTCGGGCTGGGATTCCAGCACCATCCGGAACCCGGCGCGGACCAGCGCCTGGTCGTCCACGATCACTACCCGGACCGTCATGCCGCGATCACCTCCGTTGCCGGCTCAGACGGTAGCGGCAGCCGAACCTCGACCTGCCAGCCCCCGGTCAGTCGGGGACCGGCGGTGAGGCTGCCGTCGTACACGGTCACCCGCTCCCGCATGCCGAGCAGGCCGTGACCGCCGGACGGCGCCGGGCTGACCAGCGGGCGGCCGCGACCGTCGTCGACCACCCGGACCGCCACGGCCTCGGCGGTGTACGACAGGACGACCTCCACACCGGCGCCGACGCCCGCGTGCTTGAGCGCGTTGGTCAGCGCCTCCTGCACCACCCGGTAGACGGTCAGCTCCAGGCCCGGCGGCAGCGCCGGTGGCGCACCGGTGACGGTGCTGCGCACGTGCAGACCGGCGTCGTCGAACCGGGCCAGCAGGTCGGGCAGCTCGGCCAGCGCGAGACGCCGGTGCTCGGGATCGGCCGCCACAGCCAGCCCGTCGGCACCGTCCGCGCCGGCAGGGCCGGCGTCGCGCAGAACGCCGACCAGGCGGCGCATCTCCTCCAGCGCCTGCCGGCCGGTGTCGGCGACCACCTTCACGGCGGTGCGCGCCTGGGCGGGGTCCCGGTCGAGCATGAACCGGGCCCCGTCCGCCTGGACGATCATCACGGCCATGCTGTGGGCCACCACGTCGTGCAGCTCACGGGCGATCCGGGTGCGCTCCTCGGCAACTGCCGCCCGGGACTCGGCCTCCCGCTCGCGTTCCAGGGTGGTGGCCCGCTCCTCGAGGCTGAGCACGTAGAGCCGGCGGGTCCGCACGTTCAGCGCGACCAGCCACACCGCCCCGGTGACCAGCGCATACCAGAGCGCCGTCACCCACCACTGGATGACGTTGGGCGTCTGCGCTGCGGCCAGCAGCACGCCGACGGCCGCGACCGCTCCGGCCAGTACGCCGTCGCGCAGCCGCCGGCCGTACTTCACCACGCTGTAGAGCGCGATCAGGACGGCCACGTCGTAGATGAGCGGACCCCAGCGGGCGATCACCTGGACCAGGGCGAGCACCGCGACCGCCACCGTCACCGCGCTCGGATGGGTGCGGCGGAACAGCAACGCCACCGCCATCCCCAGGCCGACAGCAGTGGCCGCCCAACCGCCCGGCTGGCTCACCGCCGCGGCCAGGGAGACGAGCACCACCATTGCGGCGACGGCCACGTCGAAGGCGACGCCGCGCAGCGGGCGACCGAACACTGTGCGTCTCACGGTCACCCAGCGTACGTGCCGCGACGCTCGGCCCTCGTGCCTCGCGCCCGGGCTCAGCCGCCGAGGACCTCGCGCATGCGGTCGATCTCGACGGTCTGCTCGGTGGCGACGGCGTTGGCGAACTCGTTGAGCGTCAGGTCGGAGCCGACAGTGAGCAGGTTGGTGGCCATCTCGATGGCGCCCTGGTGGTGCTCGGACATCATCCGGATGAAGAGCCTGTCGAAGTCCGCGCCACGGGCCGCGGCGAGCTGCCGCATCGCCTCTGGCGACTGCATGCCGCGCATGGTGCCGTGGTCGTGGCCCTGTACCTCCGCCGGGAGGCCACGGGTCTGCAGCCAGCCGCGCATCATGCCCATCTCCGGCCCCTGGCTGGCCCGGATGCGCTCGGCGATGGCCCGGACGTCGGGGTCGGCGGCCCGGTCGGGGGCGAGCTCCGCCATCGCCAGGGCCTGCGCGTGGTGCGGGATCATCATCCGGACGAACCAGACGTCCAGCGAGTTGTGCGGGGCGGGACCGGCGTCGCGGACCTCGTGCGCCGGGCGGGTAGCCGCCGTCTCGCCCGGGCGGCCGGGCGCGATGACGGTCAGATCGGTGGGAACGGGGCTGGCCGTCGGCGACGCGGCGGAGGTGGCGGGCGCGGAGACCGGCCGCGGTGCGCTCGTACCGGTGTCGCCGTCGAGGCGGATCACCATGAACACCACGAGCGGCAACACGAGAGCCAGTGTGACGACCGCCAGGATGCGTGCGCGCCGGTTGGTCATGGGCCACTCCCTGCAGTCGAGGTCACCGCGATGCTATCCATTGAAGAACCCGCTTTCATGTGATCCAGCTCACATCGACGTTCTTCGTCGAACGGTAACGTGTCAACCATCGTCTCCCCCTTGCGAAGGGCCCCCGCCGATGATCAGATTCCACAAGCCACGGTTACGACAACTGCGTGTCGTGGCTCTCGCCACGACCGGCCTCCTCGTCGCCAGCGCCCTCGTCGCTCCGGCCAGCAACGCCCAGACCGTGTCGCAGGCGGCCCCGGCCCCCGCGCTCACCAACACGATCCCCGGCGTCGACGAGATCGTGAGCAGCCCCAACCTGCGCCAGATCGCCAACGTGCCCAAGGTCGCCCCACTGGACGCGACAAACAGCGACATCGCCTTCCAGGGCAAGTACGCGTTCGCCGGCAACTACAACGGCTTCGTCATCTACGACATCTCGCGGCCCAGCGCGCCGACGGTCAAGGCCCGGGTGCTCTGCCCGGGGTCGCAGAACGACATCTCCGTCCACGGTGACCTGCTCTTCCTCTCCACCGACTCGTCGCGCAGCGACGACTCCTGCAACAGCACCACGCAGGGAGCGGACGTGAAGGGCTCGTGGGAGGGCATCAAGGTCTTCGACATCAAGGACAAGGCCAACCCGCGCTACATCAAGTCCGTCGAGACGGCCTGCGGCTCCCACACCCACACCCTGGTGCCGGGCAAGGACCGCAAGGCCATCTACCTGTACGTGTCGTCGTACAGCCCGCGGGCCGAATTCCCGGACTGCCAGCCGCCGCACGACTCCATCTCCATCATCAAGGTGCCGGTGAAGAAGCCGACCGACGCGGCAGTGGTCGCGACGCCGAACCTCTTCCCGGACGGCGGCTTCCCCGGCAGCCAGACCGGCTCGGCCACCACCGGTTGCCACGACATCACCGCCTACCCGTCGAAGGACCTGGCCGCCGGCGCCTGCATGGGTGACGGCATCCTGCTCGACATCAAGAACCGCGAGGCTCCCCGGGTCATCAACAGGGTTCGGGACGAGGTCAACTTCGCGTTCTGGCACTCGGCCACCTTCAACAACTCCGGCACCAAGGTGATCTTCACCGACGAGCTGGGTGGCGGCGGGGCGGCGACCTGCAACGAGACCGTCGGCCCGAACCGCGGCGCGGACGCCATCTACGACATCGCCGGCCGCGGCAACGCCCGGACGATGACCTTCCGCAGCTACTACAAGATCCCCCGGGCGAACGCCGACACCGAGAACTGCGTGGCCCACAACGGCTCGCTCATCCCGGTGCTCGGCAAGGACATCATGGTCCAGGCGTGGTACCAGGGCGGCATCTCGGTGTTCGACTTCACCGACTCGGCCAACCCGAAGGAGATCGCCTTCTGGGAGCGCGGCCCGCTCTCGGCCGACACGTTCGTCGGCGGCGGCACCTGGTCCGCGTACTACTACAACGGCCACATCTACTCCAACGACATGGTGAAGGGCCTGGACGTCCTAGAGCTGAACGACTGGCGTACCTGGTCGGCCAAGCTGACCCGCTACCAGGAGCTCAACGTGCAGACCCAGCCCAGCTACCTGGGCTGGTAGGCGCCACGCACCACACCGGGCCCGGTCTCCGATCGTCGGAGGCCGGGCCCGGCACCGTTGCACGCCAGACTCGTCGGGGGCGGGCACGGTGGGGCCCGTCACCAGGACGGGGGTTGCGAACCGGCTGGCCAAACGCTGTGCCAACGTGAACAGACGTGACAGTTGCCGCCCCGCCCGAACCGACCACGCGTCGGCGGCCCCACCCGCTGGACCTGGTGGCGGCCGTCCTCGCCGTGGTCGGGGCGGCCTGCGCACTGAGCGGGCTGCTCCCCCGCGCGGAGACCACCGCCACCCTG
Organism: Micromonospora sp. NBC_00821; assembly: GCF_036347035.1. Taxonomy (NCBI): domain Bacteria; kingdom Bacillati; phylum Actinomycetota; class Actinomycetes; order Micromonosporales; family Micromonosporaceae; genus Micromonospora; species Micromonospora sp. NBC_00821. Next base: position 3,695,385 of record NZ_CP108880.1, on the reverse strand, counting down.
CACCGGATCCTGCCGCTGCTGTTGTTCCTCGGCACCGTGATCGTGCTCGCCGAGCTGACCGCCGTGGCCGGTGTCTTCGACGTGCTGGCCAGCCGACTGGCTATCGCGTCCCGGGGCAGGTGGGCCCTACTGTTCCTGCTCTGCGGTGCTCTCGCCACGCTGACCACTCTCGTGCTCAACCTCGACACCACCGCCGTGCTGCTCACCCCGGTGCTGCTCGCGCTGGCCCGGAACCTGCGGATCCCCGCCGCCCCGCTCGCCGTCACCACGGTCTGGCTGGCGAACACCGCGAGCCTGCTGCTGCCGGTGTCCAACCTGACCAACCTGCTCGCCGCCGACCGGGTCGGGCTGGCGCCCCTGGCGTACGCGGCTCGGATGGCATTGCCGCAGCTCGCCGCCGTGACGGTCACCATGGCCCTGCTCTGGTTCGGGTGGTGGCGCCGGGAGCGGCCCGCCGGCGGGCGTTTCGTCCCGCCGACCCGGCACGTGCCGGCCGATCCGGTGCTGCACCGTACGGCGCTCGCCGGTTGCCTGATCTTCGTCGCCGGCATCCTCGCCGGCGTGGAGATCGAGATCGCCTCCACCGTCGGGCTCGCCCTGGTGCTGGTCGGGTTCCTGGTCCGCTCCCCCGCCACGCTGCGCCCGGGGCTGGTCCCGGTACGCCTGCTGTTCTTCGTCACCGGCCTGTTCCTGGTGGTGCAGACCCTCGGCCAGCACGGCCTGGACGACCTGGTCGGCACCCTGGTCGGCGCCGACGGTGGCGCGCTGGGCGCCCTGCGCGCCGGTGGCACCGGAGCGCTGCTCGCCAACGCGGTGAACAACCTGCCCGCCTACCTGGCCGGCGAGTCGGTGCTGCCGACCGGTGACCACACCCGCCTACTGGCCCTGCTGATCGGCACCAACGTCGGCCCGCTGGCCGCCCCCTGGGCGTCACTGGCCACCCTGTTGTGGTTCGAGCGCTGCCGGGCGGCCGGGGTGGCGGTGCCGGTGGCCCGGTTCGTGCTGACCAGCACCCTGCTCGCGGTCACCGCGACGCTCGCCGCGGTCGGCGCGCTGCTGCTGGTGAGCTGAGGGCTCAGTCGCGGTACACGGCGACCTGAAGTTCGGTCACGCCCTTCTCCGGGGTGTCCGGGCAGTAGTCGAGGTAGACCTCCCGGGCGAAGCCGTCGGTGCGGTAGCCGTTCTCCTCGATCCACCGGGCGAGCGCCTGCATGCTCGGCTCGACGTCGTCCATCGCACCGTGATGGATGATCGTCGCAGCATTGCGCAGCTCCGGCAGATCGCGCACCGTGACGTCGGACGCCGCGGACGGCTCGGCGTCGACGAGCACACCGGCGTGTACGACGACAGCGTCGCCGCCCGAGTCGGCGGGCTCGTACCAGGCGATGCCCGGACCCGTCGGCGTGATTCCGGCGGCGTCCAGTCGACGGAACAACTCCGGGTAGAGCGGCTGGATCACCGGGCCGATGTCCTCGCCCTGGTAGCTGGGCGCGACGGCGGTCAGCTCCGCGACGCGAACCGGCGCGATCTCCTTGAGGACGACGTCCTGGGTGGTCATCCGACCCTCCGACTCGATCATTCGGAGCCGCGCCTCGACAGCCGTGAGCCGGGCCGTGTCGGCGGCCAACTGTTCCGCCAGCTGGCTCCGGCGCAGCCGCAGCATGCCGCGCAGCTCGGCCACGTCGACCGCGTCGTCGACGATCGCTCGCACCTGTTCGAGGGTGAGGCCCAACTCCTTGAGGGCGATCACCCGGTTGAGCCGGCGCAGCTGGTCGGCGCGGTAGAAGCGGTAGCCGGTGTGCGGGTCGACGCTGGCGGGGGGCAGCAGGCCGATGCTGTCGTAGTGGCGCAGCATCCGCACCGACACCCGGCCGAGTCTGGCGAAGTCTCCGATGGTGAACATGGTCCCCTCACACTCGTCCCTGACACCGTGTCAGAGTCAAGCGTGGCGTGCGGGACGGCCGTCAGTGGCGTGCGGGGCGCGGGCCGACCAGCCGGCGGACCATCGGAGCGGCGTTCCACTTGGCCGCGCCGACCAGGTCGCGGGCGTGCTCCAGGACCGTGTAGTCGGGTCGGGTCAGCCCGTCGGCGATGGCCCGGTCCAGATCGTTCCCGCAGCGGCTCAGTACGGTGTCGAAGTCCCGACGGACCGGCTCCTGCAGGTCGTAGCCGAAGGAGCGGTGCAACCGGGCGAAGAGCGGCTTGTACAGCCGGACCCGCTCGTGCAACCCCGACGAGTACGACATCGGGTTCTTCGGACGGCGGAGGATGTAGTCGGGCAGCACGTCGGCGAACGCCCGCCTGACGATCCACTTCTCCTGCCCGTGGCGCAGCTTCAGGTCCACCGGCAACCGCATCGCCAGTTCCACCACGCTGAGGTCGAGGAACGGCACCCGGGCCTCCACGCCGTATGCCATGGCGGCGCGGTCGACGCGCTGCAACTCGGTGCGGCACAGGTTGCGGATCCGGTGCAGGAACAGTCGGCGGGCCGCCGCCGGGGCGACCTGGCGGTACATCGGGTACCCGCCGAACAGTTCGTCGGAGCCGTCACCGGTCAGCACCACCTTGATGCCGAGGTCGCGGAGCCGCCGGAAGATCGGCACCGAGACGACCGCGTTGATGATGTCGCCGTACTCGGTCAGTTCGGAGATGCGGATGGCTTCGCGGACGTCGGCGAGCCGGATGTCACGCGGCTTCAGCTCGACCACCACGTGCGGCACGTCGAGGTCGGCGGCGAGCCGCCGGGCGTACGCCACGTCGGGGCTGTCGGCGACGCCGACGGTCACCGCGACGCAGTCCGGGTGGATGTCGCGCACCTGCCGCAGGGTCAACGAGCTGTCCAGCCCACCGGAGAGCACCACCCCGACGGTCAGGTCGGTCTCCACCCGCATCCGGATCGCGTCGCTGAGCGCGGCGCGGACCAGCAGCGCGGCCTCGTCCGGGTCGTCGATGACCGGCAGGCCGTCGCCGATGGTGAGCAGGTCGACGTACGGGCTCAGTCGCACGTGCCCGTCCGCCTCCGCCCAGCCGTGGTGCCCCGGCGGCACCTCGGCGATCGGGGCGCCGTGCCCGACGAGCGCCTTGACCTCGGAGGCGAGGTGCAGGCAGCCGGGTCGACGGGACCAGTACAGCGGCTTGACCCCGAGCGGGTCGCGGGCCAGGTACGCCCGGCCGGTGGTCCGTTCGACGACAGCGAAGGCGTACTCACCGCGGAGCCGGGTCACCGCCGCCTCGCCCCACTGCTGGAACGCGGCGAGCAGCACCTCGGTGTCGCTCTCGGTGCGGAAGGCCTGCCCCAGGCGGGTCAGCTGCGCCCGCAACTCCCGGTAGTTGAAGATCTCGCCGTTGAAGCAGAGCAGCCAACGCTCGTCGGTCGACGTCCAGGGCTGCACCGCCCGGTCCCGGTCGACGACCCGCAGCCGCCGGGTGCCGGCGAGCAGCCCGCTCTCGGACCGGGTCTCGGTGACCTCACCGCGCGGGGCCAGGACGGCGAGCATCCGCCGGAAGGTGGCCGGGTCGGCCTCCGGGCCGATGCTCAACGCGATGCCGCACACCGGCTCAGACCCCCATCTCGGCCTCGTACGCCCGGCGGAGACGACGCCGGGCGGTGGGCGCGAGGCACAGGTGCCAGGCCTGACCCTCGTCGATCACGTTCAGCTCACCGGCCTCCTGCCGGCTCAGCAGCAGCTCTGCCAGGGCGTCGCGCGCGCCGAAACGCTCGAACCAGGCCAGCTCGACGTCGGCCGAGTAGCCGAGGCAGTGCCCGCTGGGCAGCATCGCCGCGTAGCCCAGGCGGCGCAGCCGGTACTGGTGCTCGGCGCTGCGGACCAGGCTGGTCACCCAGAGCGGCGGGGTGGCCGGCGGCGCGACGGCGCTGAACTGCCGTCCGATGTCGTTGAGCAGCGCCACCACCTCGCGCCGGGCGCGCCGGAACAGCAGGCCGGCGGTGCGCGGGGTGGCGTCGGGTCGCAGCCGGCGACGCAGCCCGCGGGCGGCCCGGCCCATCATCGTGGTGGGCTGCTCCTGGTAGCGGAAGCGCAGCAGGTCGCGGCGGCGCAGCCACTCCAGGTCGACCAGCTCGGGGCTGCCGTTGACCTGGTCGTCGGTGACGAAGGTCGGCGCGTCCTGCCACCACAGCACGTCGATGCGGGAGAGCAGGTAGATCCGGACCAGCGCGCTGAGGTCGGTAGCCGAGGTGCGGTCGTTCGGTTGGTAGCGGGCCATCTCCAGCAGCAACGTCTCGCGCGCGCCGATCAGCCCCTGGGGCGTGGCGTCGAGGACCGCGGCGAGTGCCGGCTCCCGCAGCCGTTCGTCGATGAGCACCTGCCGGGCCCGGGTGCTCGCCGCGTCGGCCAGGGCGCCGACCTCGATCAGCAGTTCGGCGACGGCGGCCCGGTAAGCGGGCAGGTCGGGGGCAGGAGCGGGAACGCGGCGCGGGGTCGCACCGGAGGGTCGACGGCGGGCCGGAGCGGTGGGCGACGGAGGCGAGCCGGGCTGCTGTCCCGGGCTACGGCTGGGCACTCGCATGACGGGTCCCTCTCTCCGGTCACGGCACTGGGTGGATCGCCCTGAAACACACCGTAATCATCGGGACCGGAACGGACCGAACATTCCTCCTATCTCCCCCCTAACGGAGCGTGGACGACGTACCCCAGGTGATCCTTGGGTTTGGCGCTCTGGAGCTGATGTCGTCAACGAATCAACGCCGCCGGCTTCGCAAGCGGGCCGTGATGCCCCGGTCAGGCCCGTGATGTCACAAACGATTCAGCTCCAAAGGCACCAACCAACACACCACCCACCGCCGCCCGCCGGCAGCCACCGTCAGTCGCCGTCCGTCGGCACCAGGGCCTGCACCTCGGCGTACGACGGAAGTCCCACCGGTGTGGTGGGCCCGCCGTCGCGGACGGCGTCGGCGGCGGCGAGCGCGGCGCCCAGCGCGGCCCGGAACAGCAGCGAGCCGGTGCTGACCCGGGCCACCCCGGCGCCGCCCAACTCAGCCAACCCTGGGCCGCCGGGCTGGTACAGCGCGTTCACCGGAGCGTCGATCCGCTCGGTGAGGACGCGCAGGGTTTCCAGGTCGACAGTCCCGGGCACGAAGATCCCGTCGGCACCGGCCATCCGATAGGCACGAGCACGGGCGAGGGTCCGCGGCAACGGGTCGTCCACCCCGAGCCACCAGGTGTCGGTGCGGGCGTTGACGAACAGCTCCGGCACCGCCGCCTTCACTGCCACGATCTTGGCAGCGGCGACCTCGGTGTCGGCGAGGCTGCCATCGGCACGCCCGTCCTCCAGGTTGATCCCGACCACGCCGAGCCCGGCCAACTCCGCCACGTACTCGGCGACCTCGACCGGGTCGTCGCTGAACCCGGCCTCCACGTCCACGCTGAGCAGCACCGGCAGCCGAGCCAGCCGGCGGGCCAGGGCGAGGGTCTCCCCCGCGGTGGCCGCGGTGCCGTCGGGAAGGCCGGCGGTCGCGGCAACCCCGAGGCTGGTGGTGCCGATGGCCGGATGTCCACGCGTGGCGAGCGTCGCCGCCGAGGCGTGGTCCCAGGCGTTGGGCAACAGCAGGGGGTGGCCGGCGTGGTGCAGGGCGTGGAACGCGGCACAACGTTCGATCATCGGACGCTCACCTCCAGAGTTGTCGGCACCCGCAGGGTCGGGTGCGGTTCGTGGCGCACCAGGGTCGGGCTGCGCCGGCACCGTTCCCGCAGCACGTCGAGCACCCCGCTGGCCAGCGCCAGGGCGTGCCGGTCGCCGGGGCAACCCCGCTCCCCCGTCCCGAAGGTCAACAGCCCGGCACCGGGCCGACCGGGCCGGAACGTCGCGGGCTCGGTGAACGCCTGCGGGTCACGGTTGGCCGCGTCGAAGCGCAGCAGCACCGGACTGCCCGCCGGCAGATCCTGCCCGCCCACCCGTACCCCGTCGACGGTGACCCGTCGGGTGGCCCGGACCGGTGGATCGAGGCGCAGCACCTCGGCCAGCAGGTCGGCGGTCGGTACCGTGCCCGCCGCTCGCGGAACCGCCGGGTTCAGCAGGTGATGGGTGGCGGCGCCGATCAGGCCGGCTGTCGCGTCGCACGCCTGGACCAGCAGACCGATCAGGTTCGCCAGTACCTCCGGCGGACCCTGCGGCGCGAGGGCCAGCAGGGCCGTCACCGCCCGGTCGGCGCGCGCGGTCAAGGCCGGGTCCACCCCCGGGTGGTACGCCGCCGCGACGACAGCGACCGCCGTCCCGGCGGCTGCCGGATCAGCGAAACCGAGGCGATCGGCCAACGTCCGCAGCGGCACCGGCCGGGCCAGTTCCCGCATCACGTCGACGCGGTCGTCGGCGCGGTCGAGGACGGCCACTGTCAGCCGCGCCGCATCCAGTCGCAGGTCGTCCGGATCGAGCGGGGCCAGTGCGCTCACCGCTACCGCTCGACGGTCGGCGTGCCGTCGCGGTGGACTGAACCGGCTGACAGTGGCGCGCAGCCAGGCGAGGGTGCCGGGCGGACCGGTGTCGACGGCTGGCACCTGGAACGCCCTGTCGGTCAGCGCCGCGCGTACGTCGGCGTGCCGGGTCATCCACCAGCCGCTCTCCGGTTGGAACGAGGGTGGCCCACACGCCGGTGTTCCCGGAGCGGGCGCGATATGCGGCCAGTCGTCAGTCACCGCCCGACCGTAGAGCGCGAACCGTTCGCCCCACACCGAACGATCCCGGTGCGGTCACCCGCCGCTCGCCGGTCAGGCGCGGCCGCTCGTGGGTGGCGAACCCACCGGCGCGTCGAGGGTGTGTTCGGGGATGGCCAGGGCCGCGGCCAGGCCGGGGCGGCCGGCGGTAGTGAGACGGACGGCGCGGCCGCCGCCCTGGCTGATCCAGCCAAGGTCGGTGAGGCGGCGGCAGAGCGCCGCGCCGAGCGCCCCGGCCAGGTGCGGGCGGCGTTCGGTCCAGTCCAGGCAGTCGCGGACCACCGGGCGGCGCGCGGCGCGCAGCATGTCGACGGGTACGCCCAACCCGGCCACCCAGGCCCACCCGTCGGGCGTGAGCGCCAACCCGCTGGACCGGTCGAGTCGGCGCTCGGCCAGCAGCGCGTCGTACATCAGCACCCCCAGCCGCCCGGCCAGGTGGTCGTAGCAGGTCCGGGCGTACGCCAGGGAGGCGGTGGCGGTCGCCGCGCGCAGCGACCCGGTCGGTGTGGGCGTGGCCGGGGCGTGCCCGGCCAGGTCCTCGATCAGTTGGGCCACCGACGGCCCGGCCAGTCGCAGGTAACGGTGGCGGCCCTGCCGTTCCTCGACGAGCAGGCCACCGCGGACGAGTCGGGTGAGGTGGTCGCTGGCCGTCGACGGGGCGACACCGGCGCGCCGGGCCAGCTCACCGGCGGTCCACGCCCGCCCGTCGAGCAGCGCGACACAGATGCTGGCCCGGGTGCCGTCGGCCAGCAGAGCGGCCAACTCGGCCATCCCCCGACCGTCGGTGCCAACGCTCATCGCCCCAGTCTAGGAAAACGGCAGGCCGGCCTCCTTGCCCACTGCCCTACTCTGAAGGAGCCGCGGCGCCACTTCGGCAAGTCGGGGCCCTAGCGCCTGCACCACGGGCGGATAGAAGTAACCGGATGATCTGGACGAAGTTCAGAAGCGACCGCACCCCTCGCCGACTCCGTGCCGTGTCCGACCTGCGGTTTCCTGCCAGCGGACGTCAACATCTCAGGAACCGGTATCCCCATCTCAGCGACGACGACATCGTTCTCGTCGAAACCGCGACCCGGCAGTGGTTCCGGATCATCGCCCGCCAGCCCGACGCGAAGCTGTCGCTGCCGTCGGTGGTCGTGGACGATCTGTGGCAGGAGCTGACCCTCCACGCGCGGGACTACGCGACCTTCTGCGACGCCGCGTTCGGGCGCCCTCCGCACCCCCAGCCGAGGGCTGCGACAAGCGGCGACACGACCACCGCCAATCGTGGACCTCTCCTGCTCGCGACGCTGAGCTACGGCCGCCGGGACGAGGGTTGTGGCCCGACCGGCCTTCCGCTGCTCTTCCGGGTGGACCAGGAACTGGACATCCAGGATGGCAACCGCTACCTGGCCGACTGCGGAGGTCGCGGCGAATGCTTCCCGGTTTCCGGCCGGGTCTGCCTGCAACACCTCGCGGGGCCGGGCAAGCGGCCCAAACCACCCGGCATTCGCGGCGACCTGCCCTTCCTCGACGGCCGTCACGGCCACGCCGGCGGTGCGGGTGGCGGCGGTGGTGGCGAATTCAGTGGCGGGGGCGACGGTGGAGGCGGCGGTGGGGGCAGCAACTGAGGCTCCGGACGACGCGAGACGACCTCAGCCGCGGCCGGTCAGCGGGGTCACCGAGCGGTCCGTGCCGTCGTAGCTGCGAGCGGCGTCGAAGTCGCCCGTCGGGCGCTGCCCACCGGCGACGGCACGAGCCAACCGCAGGTCCGCGTTGCGGAACCGCAGGGCCAGGCTCAGGTGCGGCACCCACGTGTCGGGCGCATGCCACGGGCGGTGTCCGTCGGCCTCGGCGAGAACGTCCCAGACGGCGGCGTGCAGCGCGGTCAGCGCCGGAGTGGGTCGGACGAGCCAGACCAGTGGGGCGCTGCCGTCGAGGACGACGACCCGGTCGAGCGTCACCGGCACCGGCAGCGCGGCGTCGAACAGCTCGGCCAGACGGTGCTCGACCCCCGGCGGGAACTCGTCCACTGCGGCGAGGGTGAGGTGCGGCCGGTTGGTCGGGTGGATGTTGCGGGCCAGGCTGGGCAACCCGGCGGCGGCCAGCCGGCCCCAGACCGCCCGGACCGCGACCTCCAGGCCGGGCGAGCAGACCAGTTCCACCGTACGCACGCGCCTACGCTAGCCGGCGACCCTCCTGCTCGGCGGACGCCAACCGAAGTCAGAGCCAGCCGTTGTCCCGGGCGGTACGGACGGCCTCGGCCCGGTCGGCGGCGCCGAGCTTCTGCACGGCGGCGGAGAGGTGGTTGCGCACGGTGCCGGTGGACAGGTGCACCCGACGGGCGATCACCGCGACCGGGGCACCGACCTCCACCAGCCGCAGCGTCTCCAGTTCCCGAGGGGTCAGCGGGCACGGGGGCAGGGTCAACGCGTCGGCGGCCAGCGACGGGTCGACGTAACGCCCTCCGGCGTGCACCCGGCGGATCACGTCGGCGAGCGCCCCACCCGGCGAGCCCTTGGGCAGAAACCCTCGGGCGCCGGCGGTCAACGCCTGGCGCAGGTGCCCGGGGCGGCCGTGCCCGGTCAGCACGACCACCGCGCAGTCGGGTCGGACCCGGGTCAGCTCGGCGGCTACCGCGATGCCGTCCAGGCCGGGCATCTCCAGGTCCACCACTGCCACGTCCGGGCGGTGCGCCAACGCCGCGGTGACGGCTGTGGACCCGTCAGCGGCGTGTGCCACCACCTCGATGTCCGGTTCCAGGGCGAGCAGCGCGGCGACGGCGACCCGGATCAGGTCCTCGTCGTCGGCGAGCAGGACGCGGATCACGACGTCGCCGGCACTGTGGCTTCGAGGGTGAAGATCGCGTCCTCCCGGCGTACCCGCAACTCGCCCCCGGCAGCGGCGAGCCGGTCGGCCAGCCCGCGCAGGCCGTGGCTGTGCGCGTCCGGGCCGCGGTCGTCGGCGCCGTCGTTGGCCACCGTCATCCTGGCCACGTCATCCTCCCGTTCGATGCGGATCCGGCACCAGTCGGCCCGACTGTGCCGCAGCACGTTGGTGCTCGCCTCGCGCAGCACCGCCGCCAGCTCGATGGCGGCGGGCTGCGGCAGGTCCACCGGCAGTGGCAGAACCGTGCACCGCACCCCGCAGGAGCGCAGCACCCCCACCACCGCGGTGAGCTGTTCGTCGAGATCGACGGCCCGATAGCCGTGCACGGTCTCCCGTACCTCGCTCAGCGCGGAGGCGGCCAACCGTTGCACCTCGGCGGCCTCCCGCGCGGCCCGTTCCGGGTCCGCCGGGGCGAGCCGGGCGGCGAGTTCGGCCTTCAACGCGATCACCGTGAGGCGGTGCCCCAGGACGTCGTGAACGTCGCGGGCGAAGCGCAGCCGCTCCTCGGCGGCGGCCAGCCGGGCCTGGGCGGCCTGGCCCTGCCGGGCCTCCACGAGCAGGTCCCAGAACCAGACCTGGAGCCCGTTGACGGCGGCCACCGCCGCGCCGATCCCACCGGTCACGGCGAGGTGGCGCGGAACGGAACCGCCGGTCCACAAGGCCACCGTCACCGACACCGCCAGGACGCCGACCGCGACCGCCAGCGCGGCGCGCCACCGCACCAGCAGCGGCGTCATGCCGATCAGCGCCGCACCGAGCCAGGCCCACGTCGGCCAGCTGCCGGCCGCCACCGGGCCTACCAGCGGAACGGTCAGCACGGCCACCCCGACCAGGCTCAGCTCGGCCCGACGCCGCCAGCGCGGGTCGAGCCACGGCGTCACGGCCGCGTACAGGACGACGGTCTGGGCGATCACGAAGGCGAGGATGCCGACCGCGCCGACAGTCACCCGGCCGGGGTCGGGCTCGCGGGTCAGGCCGACCGCCGGTAGCAGGACGCTCGCCCAGACGCCGGTGGCCAGTGACACCAGCGTCGCCCGCCGGGCGCGGCGCAGCCGGCGGTCCGCCCGGGGAGTCACCGCCTCGCTCGCCACGCACCGATCCTAGGACCGCCCGGCGCACTGTCCACCCGTGCGAACTGTCACGGTCGTGCCGTGCGGCCCGCACGGTTTTCCCGTGACGAACGGGTCTGCCGGCCACACCGGGGGCACCGGCAGGGTCGAGGCATGGAAAACACCCGGATGTACGCGGACAGCCTCACCGCCGTACCGTCGCCCGCGCCCCTGCCCACCGACGAGCCGACCCCCTCGGCCCCCACGCCGGCACCGACCGCCGCGGCACCGGCCAGCAGCAGGCGCCGGCTGCTGTGGCATCTGGGTGAGATGGCAGTGGCGATGGTCGCCGGGATGCTGCTGCTGGCACCGTTGTGGGAGCTGGCCGGCGCCGCTCTGGGCGTCGGCGACGCACTGGCCCGGCCTGAGGTCGCCGCACTGGTGATGGCCACGAACATGACCGTCGGGATGACGGTGGGGATGCGCTACCGGGCGCACCGCTGGCACGCGGTCGGCGAGATGGCCGCCGCGATGTACGTCCCGTTCCTGCTGCTGCTCGTGCCGTTCTGGGCCGGCCTTATCGACGCCGACGCGCTGCTGCTCGGCGGTCACCTGCTGATGATTCCCGCGATGGTGCTGGTGGCGGTCCGACACCGACACGAGGCGTCGGCGCCGGTACGCCGACACCGGATCGTGGTGGCGCTCGCTCGCCACTGGCCGACCGGGTTGGCGCTGCTGCTGACCGTTGACATGTGGGTCGACCCCGGTGTGCTCAGCCCGTGGACGATGCTGGTGTTGCCCGGCGGCTACCTGCTGATCGGCATGGTTCGCCGCACGCTGGGCGGGCGGGGCGTGCTCGCCACCCAACTCGCCGGTCTGGCCGTCTGGGTCACCCTGACGCTGGTCGCGGTGCTGGCCGGCGGGCGGACCGCCGACTGGCTGGTGGCGTTCGGGTGGTTGGCGCACGCCGGTTGGGACGTGGTGCACCACCGCAACCGCCGGGTGGTGCCGCGCGGCTACGCCGAGTTCTGCGTGGTGCTCGACGTGGCCCTCGCCGCGGTGATGGTGCTGGCCATCCTGACCACCGACGCCTGACCCAAGCCGCCGCCGGGATCGTGGAACAGCCGCAGCACGAGCCCGAAGACAGCTCTTGTGGCGGTCGCCGCAACGGCCCGGACGGCGTGATGAAAGGCTTGGCACATGAGTTCCGCACCTGCACAGCACGACGCACCGATCGACGCCACCCCCGACGGCACCGACGAGGTGAGCGCCTTCACCGAGCTCGGGCTCCGCGCCGAGCTGCTGGGCGCCCTCGCCGCCCTCGGGTACGAGGAGCCGACCCCCATCCAACGGGAGGCTATCCCACCGCTGCTGGAGGGTCGGGACCTGCTGGGTCAGGCGGCCACCGGCACCGGCAAGACGGCCGCGTTCGCGCTGCCGCTGCTGAACCTCATGGCGGCACACCGCCAGGGCGGCGACCCGGTGGCGCTGGTGCTGGTGCCGACCCGGGAGCTTGCGGTACAGGTCTCCGAGGCGTTCCACCGCTACGGCAAGGACCTGGGCGCGCGGGTCCTGCCGATCTACGGTGGGCAGCCGATCGGGCGGCAGTTGCGGGCATTGGACAGCGGTGTCGACGTGGTGGTGGCCACCCCGGGCCGGGCCCTCGATCACATCGCCCGGGGCACCCTGCGCCTCGGTGGGTTGGCCACGGTGGTGCTCGACGAGGCCGACGAGATGCTCGACATGGGCTTCGCCGAGGACATCGAGGCAATCCTGGAGCACGCTCCGGCGCAGCGTCAGACGGTGCTCTTCTCGGCCACCATGCCGTCGCGCATCGACGGGATGGCCCGCCAGCACCTGCGCGAACCGGTGCGGATCGAGATCGGCCGGGAGCAGCAGGTAGCGGGTGAGGCGCCCCGGGTGCGGCAGAGCGCGTACATCGTGACCCGGGCGCACAAGCCGGCCGCGCTGGGTCGGGTGTTGGACGTGGAGTCGCCGACCGCGGCGATCGTGTTCTGCCGCAGCCGGGAAGAGGTCGACCGGTTGACCGAGACGATGAACGGTCGGGGCTACCGCTCCGAGGCGCTGCACGGTGGCATGAGCCAGGAGCAGCGCGACCGGGTGATGGGCAGGCTGCGGGCGGGCACCGCCGACCTGCTGGTGGCCACCGATGTGGCGGCCCGTGGGCTGGACGTCGAGCAGCTGACCCACGTGGTCAACTACGACGTGCCGTCCGCCCCGGAGTCGTACGTGCACCGGATCGGTCGGGTCGGTCGGGCTGGCCGCGAGGGCGTGGCGATCACCCTCGCCGAGCCGCGTGAGCACCGGATGCTCAAGACCATCGAGCGGGTGACCGGCCAGCGGATCACCATCGACAAGATCCCCACCGTGGCCGACATGCGTACCCGGCGGCTGGAACTGACCCAGGCAGCCCTGCGGGAGAGCCTCCTCGAGGACGACCTCGACCCGTTCCGGGTGATCGTGGAGACGCTGACCGACGAGTTCGACCTGATGGAGGTCGCCCTCGCTGCCGTGAAGCTGGCCCACGAGGTGACGTCGCCGGGCTCCGACGACGAGGAGGAGATCCCGCAGGTTCCGGTCCGTGGGCCGCGCGAGGGTCGACCGGAGGCCGGCGGCCGGGGCGGCGACCGGCGGGGCGGGGGCCGGCCACGCTCCGGCGGCGGCAACACCGTCCAGGTCTTCGTCGGCCTGGGTCGACGCGCCGGGGTACGCCCGCAGGATCTGGTCGGCGCGATCACCGGGGAGACCGGCATCCGCGGCCGGGACATCGGCTCGATCGAGATCGCCGACCGGTTCTCACTGGTGGAGGTGCCGCAGGGGGTGGCCGACGAGGTCATCTCCGGGTTGCGCTCCAGCACGATCAAGGGCCGCAAGGCCACAGTGCGCCGCGACCGCGGCGGCGACGAGCGCTGAGCACGCCGTCGGCGACCGCCGGAGCACGACGGTCGCCGACGACAGGTCCGGCGAGGCGGCGGGAGAACCGTGAGCAGTCGCCGCCCCACCGGTGCTAGCCGATGTTTCCGTCGACCACGTTGTTGGCGCCGGCCAGCGACGCGCCACCGGACCGGTGGTCGTACGCCCGCATCACGTTGTTGGTGACGATCCAGTTGTTGCTGGTGCCGACAGTGACGATCGGTCGGTCCTGGCGGCGGGGTGTCGCGTCGTCGTAGAACTGGTTGCCGATCACCTGGCACAGGCCGGCGTCACGGCCCAGGATCCCGTTGGCGCCGTTGTCGTGGATGTCGAGCCCCATGATCCGGGTACGTGCGGATGAGGAGACCTCGATGCCGTTGGTGGCGTTGCGCCACAGCCGGCCGCCGATGAACTGGGTCCCCCAGACCCGCCGCAGGTCGGCGCCGCTGCCGGTGCCACTGGTGCCGTTCGACTCCAGGTAGACGTTCTGGAAGATGTTTCGGTGGGCGGATTCGCGCAGCTCTACGCCGTTGCCCCGACAACCCCAGACATGCAGGTTGTCGAAGAAGCAGGCACTGTCCAGTAGCCGCATCCCGGTCTGGCACTCACCGACCCAGACGTTGAGGAACTCGTTGTCGTACGCGACCTTGTTCACGAGGATGCCGACGCCGAGGCAGTCCTCGATGTTGATATCGGTGATCTTGTTGGCGTGGGCGCTGGTGTCCGCGTCAGTGCCGAGGAACTCGATGGCGTGGCTGCCCGAGTTGCCGAAGTGCAGGTGGTGGAAGGTCGACCGGGGGCCGCGGACTGTCAACAGCACGTTGGAGGTCCGCATGCCGTAGAAGTGCACGTTGGAGATTTGGTTGTACTTGCCGCTCGAGACCAGACGACCGGTGTAGCCCGGAGCCGGCTGGATGATCGCCGCGCCGATGTTCTCGCCGGTCCAGGTCACGCTCGTCGGGAAGCGGACCTCCGACCCGAGACCGAGGGTGCCCACCGGTTGGAAGATCTCCCCACCACCGGCCGGTAGCAGGTTCAGCGCGGTGGTGACCTTGTCCGACTCGTCACTGCCGTCGAGCCGGCAGCCGACCCTGGGGTCCCGGAGGCTGAGCGGGGCCTCCCGCACGGTCGTGACGGGCGGTGATCCGCCGTGTTCAGCAGCGGCGAGGGTGGCCACCGTCGTGGCCACCGCGGCGCCCGCGCCGCCGGCGAAGAGCAAGCGCCGGCCCAACCGTCGGCCCGGTGGACCTGACCGTTGTGGCACTGCCGGCGGTCCCGCATCAGGTGCGCTCACGATCGGTTCCATGCCTCTCCCCCGTTGAGTGCCACCTCGAGCGGCGGGCGGACTCCACTGTGCATTGTCGCGCGCCGGCCGGCACGGATCAGAGGGCGTACGGGCCGAAACGGCCCCAGGCCACCACGGCGGCGAGGACGAGCAGCACAGCGCAGGCGACCGCGCCCTGGATCTCGGTGCGACGCCCCTCCTGGGTGGCCTGCTGTTTGCGGGCGCGCAGGTGCACCAGCATGCCGCCGATCATGACGATGACCAGCCCGACGGCGGCGAGTGGGGTGAGCACTGTGGCGATGCCGGTGGCAGCGGGCAGTACGAGCCCGGCGGCGGCCAGCAGCTCGACCGCGCCGAGCGACTTGACCTGTGACGGCGGCACCGGGTCCACCCACCGCATCACGTCGCGCAGCTTGTCCTTGGGCTGGCTCAGCTTGGCCAGCCCGACGCCGGCGAAGACGGCGGCGAGCAGGATCTGAATGATCCAGAGCACCACGTTCACGGGGGTTCCTCCAGGGGGCCGCCTCGCGGCGGAGAGGTGGTTGACGGTGCAGACGAGACAGTAGACCTGCCCGGCGTACCGAAAGGGCCCCCGCCGTCGGAAGACGGAGGGGGCCCAATTGGTCGGAGCGTCAGACCGCGAAGAGCGCCGGACCGTCCAGCGTCTTCACGTCGGCCGGGCGCAACGCCAGGGCGAGCACGTCGGCCACGTCGGCCAGGGTGTGCACTGTCAGTGCCTCGCGCACCTCGGTCGGCAGGTCGTCCAGGTCGGGCTCGTTGCGCGCCGGGATGATCACCTCGGTGAGGCCGGCCCGGTGCGCCGCGAGCAGCTTCTGCTTCACCCCACCGATCGGCAGCACCCGACCGGAGAGCGTCACCTCACCGGTCATCCCGAACTCGGGGCGGACCGGGCGACCGGTGACCAGCGACGCCAGGGCCGTGACCATGGTGATGCCGGCGCTCGGACCGTCCTTGGGCACCGCGCCCGCCGGGAAGTGGACGTGGATCCGGCGTCCCGCGAGAGCGTTCGGGTCGATGCCGAACCGCCGCCCGTTGGAGCGCAGGTAGGAGAGTGCGATCTGCGCCGACTCCTTCATCACGTCACCGAGCTGGCCGGTCAGGGTCAGCCCCGGCTCACCCTCCATGCTCGTCGCCTCGATGAAGAGCACGTCCCCACCGGCGCCCGTGACGGCCAGACCGGTGGCCACGCCGGGCACGGCGGTACGCTCGGCCGATTCCGGTGTGAACTTCGGCCGACCCAGGTAACCGGTGAGGTTGTCGGTGCCCACGCGTGCCGGGGTCGGGTCCGTCGCCAGCGTCACCGCCACCTTGCGCAGGATCTTGGCCAGAGCCCGCTCGAGCTGCCGGACGCCGGCCTCCCGGGTGTACTCCCCCGCGATCAGCGCGAGAGCCTCGTCGGCGACGCTGACCTCGTCGACGGTCAGCCCGGCCCGCTCCCGCTGCCGGGGCAGCAGGTGGTCGCGGGCGATGGCGACCTTCTCGTCCTCGGTGTACCCGTCCAGGGTGACCAGCTCCATCCGGTCCAGCAGGGGGCCGGGGATGGACTCCACCACGTTGGCGGTGGCCAGGAAGAGCACGTCGGACAGGTCGAGGTCGACTTCCAGGTAGTGATCCCGGAAGGTGTGGTTCTGGGCCGGGTCGAGCACCTCCAGCAGGGCGGCGGCCGGGTCACCGGCGTAGCCGGCGGCCAGCTTGTCCACCTCGTCGAGGAGCACGACCGGGTTCATCGAACCGGCCTCGCGCAACGCGCGGACGATCCGACCGGGCAGCGCCCCCACGTAGGTGCGCCGGTGCCCGCGGATCTCCGCCTCGTCGCGGACGCCGCCGAGGGAGACCCGGACGAAGTTGCGCCCGAGCGCCCGCGCCACGGATTCGCCGAGGCTGGTCTTACCCACCCCGGGAGGACCGGCGAGGGCGAGCACCGCGCCGGAGCCGCGACCGCCGACCACACCGAGGTTGCGCTCGGCTCGCCGGTTGCGCACCGCCAGGTACTCCAGGATGCGGTCCTTGACGTCGGACAGGCCGGCGTGGTCGGCGTCGAGCACCGCCCGAGCCGCGGCCAGGTCGGTGTTGTCCTCGGTACGCGTGCCCCACGGCATCTCGAGCACGGTGTCCAGCCAGGTACGGATCCAGCCCGCCTCCGGGGAGGCGTCGCTGGCCCGCTCCAGCTTGCCGACCTCGCGCATGGCAGCCTCGCGTACCTTCTCCGGCAGCTCGGCGGACTCGACGCGGGACCGGTAGTCGGCGGAGCCGTCCGGCTCGTCCTCGCCCAGCTCCTTGCGGATCGCGGCGAGTTGCTGGCGCAGAAGGAACTCGCGCTGGGACTTCTCCAGCCCCTCGCGGACGTCACTGTTGATCTGCTCGGTGACCTCCTGCTCGGCCAGGTAGTCCTTCACCCAGCCGACCAGCAGCTCCAGCCGGGCGGTGACGTCCGGCGCGGCGAGCAGCTCGGTCTTCTGCTCCAGCGTCAGCCAGGGCGCGTAACCGGCCGAGTCGGCCAGCTCGGAGAGGTCGGTCATCCGCTCCACGGCGTCGATGACCTGCCAGGCGCCCCGCTGTTGGAGCACTGAGGTCACCAGGGCGCGGTACTCGCGGGCGAGTTCCCGGGCCCGACCGGCGTGGGCGGGTTCGTCGAGTTCGGTCGCCTCGACCCAGAGAGCGGCGCCGGGACCGGGCACGCCGGAGCCGATCCGGGCCCGGGACAGGCCACGGATGACGGCGGCGGGCTCACCCTCGGGCAGCCGGCCGACCTTCTCGATGGTGGCGACCACGCCCACCGGGCCGTATTCGCCGTCGATGCGCGGCACGGCCAGCAGCTTGCGGTCGCCGGTCGCACGCGCCGCGTCGATAGCGGCCTGGGTGGTGGGGTCGAGGGTCACCGGGATGACCATCCCGGGCAGCAGCACGGCGTCGGTCAGGGGAAGTACCGGAAGAGTTGCCATCGAACACCTGCCATCGCGTTGAGTTGAGCGTGTCTCACTCAAGTAACAAAGCGTTCCCCTTGTTCCGCTCTGTGACCCAGACCACTCTTCTCCCGGTCCGTCGGGTCGCCCGGGACCGGCGGGCGACCCGACAAGCACCTCAGGTGAGCTTGCTCTTCACCGCGTTCACCACCGAGCCGGCCACTCCGGGGTTGGTGCCGTACAGGCGAGGGTCACCCGGAGGCAGCACCGGTTCCGGCGCGTTCGCCAGCGGGTTGTCGTCGTACCGGAACTCGCCCTTGCCGTCCGGCGAGGGCCCGGACGCCCAGCGCCCCTGGGCGGCGTCGGTGCCCGAGGAGAAACCCAGGTAGGTGTAGCCGTACTCCTCGGTGAACTCACCCGAGTCCGGGAACGCCTCCGGCACCGGCATCTCCTCCAGCCCGTCCTCCTTGAGCTGCTCGATCGCCGCCAGCCACATGTTCTGGTGCATCGTGTCGCGGGCCAGCAGGAAGCGCAGCATCTGCTTGACGCCCGGGTCGTCGGTCATGTGGAACAACCGGGCGACCTGGAGCCGACCCTGCGCCTCGGCGGTGACGTTGAGCTGAAAATCGGCCAACAGGTTGCCGCTGGCGGTGATGAACGCGCCGCTCCACGGCACCCCGTTGGAATCGGTGGGCAGGGCCCCACCACCACCGTGAATGAAGTGCGCCGGGTTCTCACCGGCGTAGGTCGCGGCGCCTCCGGGGTCCTCCGCGATCCCCTCGGTCAGCGACAGCGGCGCGTTGTCCAACAGCCGGGTGATCATCGTGACGATCATCTCGACGTGGCCCATCTCCTCCGTGCCGACGTCGAGCAGCAGGTCCTTGTACTTGCCGGGCAGTCGGCAGTTCCAACCCTGGAAGAGATACTGGTTGGCGACAGTCATCTCGCCCCACTTGCCGCCCAACACCTCCTGCAAACGACGGGCGAACGCCGCGTCCGGGCCGTCCGGCTTGGCTTCGAACTGCAGATCCTTGACGTGGCTGAACATCCAACCTCCTCGGTACCGGAAACAGGTAGCGAGGCCGTTCCCGCCCCGCTGACCCGAGCGGGCCAACCGGTGTCCCGCTCGGGTCAGCGCACCGGGCGAGCCACCGGCAGCAGCACCTCCAACGCCACTCCACGGGGCCGTAGCCGGTGCGCCCGTAACGCTCCCCCGTCCGTCGCGAGGAGCTGCCGCGCGATCCACAGACCCAGACCGGACATCCCGACGGCCGGCGCCGGACGCCGCAGCGCGACCAGCAGCGCATCATCGACCCGACCCTCGTCGGTGACCAGGATGCTCAGGCTGGGGCCGCGCACTGTCGCGTAGAGCCCGACCTGTCCGTCCGGCGGGCCGTGCCGCAACGCGTTCTGCACCAGGTTGACCAGGACTTGACGGGTTCGTCCGGCCGGTACCGGGCAGGAGGCCGCCCACCGGGTGGCCCGCGCCCGCCGGCGGCCGACCGGCACCAGCGCGGCGGCCTCCCGCAGGATGCCCGCCAGCGCGACGGCCGGCTCCGGTTGCGGAGTCGGCGTCAGCACGCCGGTGCCGGCAGCCGCGTCAAGCAGCAGGCTCTGCAGGTGGGCAGCCTGGTCACGGGCCAGCTCAGTGAGCGCCCGCCGGTCGTCCCCGGTCAGCTCCTGACGCTCGTCGGCCAACGCGCGGGTCAGCGAGGTCAGGGTGCTGATCGGCGTCCGGAACTCGTGGCACAACACCCGCAGCAGCAACTCCGAATCGGCAGCCGTCGGTTGTTTCCGGCCCGGTGTCGGCTCAATCGGGCGCAACCCTCGCAGCAGGTCCCGCAGACCGTGCCGTACGCGCATCCACCCGACTCCCCTCGTTCGGTGCGAACCCGCATGATCGGTACCCGCTGGGGAACGGCGCAGACATGCCGGGAGCCTCCACCTTGCGACTCGTCGTCGTGGACGATCACCCTCTTTTCGTCCGCGGCCTGGAGTTGCTGCTCCCGATCACCACAAACGGCCGCGCCGAGGTCATCGCCTCGACCGGCGACGCCGCCGCGGCGGCGGCCCTGGTCAGCAACTGCCGCCCCGACCTGGCCCTGGTCGACCTGCACATGCCGCCGCCGGGCGGCATCCGGGCGGTGGCCGCGATCCGGCGGACCACCCCACGGGTACGGGTGGTCGCGATGTCCGGTTCCGCCGACGCCGGGCCAGCGGTGGAGGCGCTGCGGGCCGGCGCGGAGGGGTTCCTGCCCAAGACCAGCGAACCGGAGGAGCTGCTGCCACCGCTGCTGGCGATCCTCGACGGCTGGGCAGTGCTGCCGGCCGAACTGCTGCGCGCCATGCTACGACCCACGCGCTCCCCGCCCGTCGACCTGGACGGCGAGGAACGGCGGCTGCTGCGGGGAATCGCGTCCGGCCGCAGCACCGTCGACATCGCCGAAGAACTGCACGTCTCCGAACGGACGGTGAAACGGATGACCGCCGCGTTGCTGCGCAAGTTGCGGGTCTCGAACCGGGCCGAGGCGGCTGCCGTCGCCGGCCACAGCGGCATCCTCGGGGAATGACGCCTCGACACCGAACCGATTCACGGTTTTGCTCGGTAACAGAATCGCGACGCGCCGAATGAATGGAAGGCATATTGTTGCGGATTACCGGGGTGGTAGGTCAGACTTTGGACACATCCCGCCGCACACAGGGAGTAATCGGCAATGGCGAGAAAAGTAATCACGGTCCTGACCGACGACCTCGACGGTGGGAAGGCCGACCGAACGGTTGAGTTCAGTCTCGACGGCGTGGCCTACACGATCGATGTCTCCGACGAGAATGCCGGCGTCCTGCGCAAGGCGCTCGATCCGTACATCAATGCGGGTCGGCGGATCGGGCGCGGCCCGGTGGAGAGCGCCCGTTCAGTCCGGCGACCGGGGCGACCCGCCGGCGCGGGAATGGATCGGGAGCAGAACCGGGCCATCCGGGAATGGGCCGTCAAGAACGGCTACAAGATTTCCGAGCGCGGCCGGATCCCGGTTGAGGTCGTCGAGGCGTACAAGAGCCGCTGACGCGACTCGACGGGGCCCCGCCGGAAACGGCGGGGCCCCGTCGTTTGTCCGGGCACCCGAAGTGAGGCGGTGGCCGACCACCCCGGGTTGTCGCCCCGGGTGGCCGGCCACCGTTGGTAGGTCAGCTCAGTTGACGTCGATGCGCACCGAGTCGAAGGCGGGGGTCTGGTTGGCCCGCTCCATCATCGGCAGGCGGTGCGAGCCGTCACCGGCCCAGACGGAGCACTGGGCGGTACCGGACTCCGGCAGGCCCGGAATCTGGATCGTCACCTCGTCGGGCTGGGCCCCACCGCGGCCGTCCTCGGTCGCGACGAAGAACGCCGGCACCTCCTGCGGCTCCGGCGGAGCGGTCAGGCTGTCCAGCATCCGGCACGCGGTGTGGAAGTGACCGCGGACCAGGCCCTGGTCGTTGAGGAGCGAGCTCTCCACGTAGTAACCACCCTGACCGGCGGCCAGGAATCGGTCCCGGACCAGGTTGCGGGTGCTGACCCGCAGGGTGAAGGGCTGGTTCTGGCCGACCTGCTCGGGGAACTGCGTGATCAGCAGCGACGGGTTGTTGGCCGCCGCGCCGACCTCACCGAATTCGGTGCTCACGCAGCGGTTGCCGTTCTGGAAACCGTCGTGCGGCTGGAGCCGGCTCTCGTCGCAGTCGTTGGCGAGCACGCCGAGCCCGGCGCCGGGTGCGGTGCCACCGCCGTTGTTCCCGCCACCGTTGTTGCCACCGCCGTTGTTGCCGCCACCGTTGTTGCCGCCACCGGGGGTGGTGGTGGGCGTGGTGCCGCCGCCGTTGTTGCCGCCCGTGCCGCCGGTGGGCTGCACCTGGCACTCGGCGAGCTGCGCGAGGCCCTGCGGCCGAGGTCCGGCCCGGTCGATGGCGGTCGTGATCCGGTCCAGCACGGCGCGGCGCTTGCCGGCCAACGGCTGGAGGATCGCGTTGCGGATGAACGCCTCACCCTTGTTGCCCTCGGCGGCGAGCCGGCGGTCCGCCTCGGCGATCTGGGTCTGCAACTGGGCGAGGTTGCGGTCCACCTCGGCTCGCGCCCGGTTCGGCACCTGCGGCAGCTTGGCCGCCACGTCCGGACAGGCGATGGCCGTGCCGGTACCCACAGTGCCGTCCTTGCCGTCCTCGCACTCGGGGACCGACTGCTGTCCGTCACCCCAGTGGTTACGCACCCACCGACCGTTCTGCCAGGTCCGGCTGGTCGAGCCGCCACCGGTCGGCGCGGTCGCGCCCGGGCTCGGCTCCACGCACTGCCCGGAAGCCGGACGTGGCTTATTTGTCCGCCGGTCCTGGGCCGACGAAATCTGAGTCACGGCGACAACTCCGCCGAAGACCGCGAGCGTGCCGACAACTGCCAGCAGACGCTTGCTCCGCGCGTTGCCGGAAGGCCGGCGCGCCCGAGTGGACCTGCGCATCGAATTGCTCTCCTTCTCGATCCGGTAGTGGATTTCTGCCCTCGGCGGACCGACGGATGTGAGGTGGCACGCCGCGGTGGCGACCCACCGTGACCTACCAGGTAATGCGTCGATGGCCGACGATGCCCTTTCCGCACCGTCTCCCGCGCCCGGTGGACGCGGATGGGGAGATCCTGTTCATTCGCGCAGGAGTACGGGGCGGCGGCCGGGAAGGTTCAACAGACGCACAGGAAATTGCCGCGACCCGACACGGGAGCCGGCGCGGAGCAGGGATCAGCAGGTGAAACGGGCGCTGGTCAGTCGGCGCAGAGGTGATCGAAGGCGAACCCGCCGACCAGTTCGTGGCGGCGCTGGCTCAGCGCGGCGATCTGCGCGGTCCACTCGGCGCGCGACAGCAGGTCGGCGACGGCGTTCTCTCGCAGTCGTTCCCCCACTGCGACGGCGGCGAGATCCTCGGCCAGTCGGGCCGCGTCGATGCCGCAGGAGAAACGGTGCTCGGTCACCGATACCTGCTCGATGAGGCACGCGTCGGGGCGTACCTGCACCCAGCTCCACCCCTGCGCCGGACCGTCAGCCCAGCGGACGTGCAGCCCTCGCACGATCGGGTCGGCCACCTGCCCTGCCACGTACGCCTCGACCGCCGCCGCGCGGGTCAGCGCGCCGAGGTCGTTGACCGGCCCGGTACGCCCGTCCGGCAGCCGGCCCAGGATGTCCCGAAAGCCCACCGGTGCCGGTTCGGTCCCGGCGGCGGTGGACCCGCCCGCGGCGTAGGCGCGCGCGTCGATCACGTACTCGACCAGGCGGCGGCCATGATCGGCGGCGTTCAACGTGGGCGACCCGATCCGCAGAACGGGCAGGCCGGCGGCCGCGCCCACCGCGTCCGTGAGTCGCTCCACGCGCTGCTCCGCCGCGCCGGGAGACGGCACCGGGCCGATCTGTACGGCGACGACCGGACGGCCGGTGTCGGCGGCGTAGACCACGAAGTCGAAGCTGGTGCGGCTCGCCGAGGTCCACTGGCTGCCGGTCACGCCGGGCGGGCGGCCCTGGAGCAGATCGCTGAGCCGGCGTGCCGCCAGGACCCGATGGCCGGCGCGGCTAAGCAGCGCGTCGCGCCCCGCCTCGGCGGGCATCGCCCGCAGCCAACCGCGGTCGTCGCTCCCGATGCTCGTCATCTGCCTGATCCATCCGCCGGTCGGTCGAGCCGGGCCGAGTCTAGGTGGTCGATCATGGGCCACCGACTTGCCCTGTGACGCGGATCACAGTAGCGCCGACGTTCCAGGAATGGCCGCCGGGTGTATCCAGCGACCGCCGGTACCGGACCGGCCCGGAGGTGACCATGTCGCGACAGCAGTTCGGCTTCCTCGCCGGGTTCCTCGCCGTGGCGGTCTGGGCGCTCGCCGGCGTCGGCGTGGCCGCCCTCGCCGTACTCGCCGGCCTGCTCGGCTGGCTGGTCGTCCGGGTGCTCGACGGCGACCTCGCGGTGACCGGTCTCGGCGACCGCCGCCCCGACGCTCGGCGGCCCCGATGACCACCCGCCCGTCCGCGAGGACGAACCCCGGCACCGGACTGGTCGCCGGGGCGACCGGTGCGGAACGCCCAGCGGGCGACACCGCGGACGTCGCGCGGATCGCGGTGCAGGCGGCCAGCCTCGTGCCGGGCGTTTCCGTCGTCCGCCCGGCGGCGGTGCGCCTGGATGACCGGTCCGTCGCACTCGACCTGCACCTGATCACCTGGTACGGACACAGCGTGCCGACGATCGCCGAAACGGTGCGGGCGGTCGTCACCGAGCGGGTGGCCGCCCAGACCGGGCTCAGCGTGGCGGTGGTGACCGTCACCGTGGACGATCTGCTCGTCCCCGGCGTCGACTCCTCCGGCGTCGGCACCGCCACACCGGAGGACGGCTGAGATGCGCACCGCCAACCGGGTCGCCTCGTTGCTGCTGGCCACCGCCCTGCTTCTCGGTGGTGCGGCGGTGGCCGTCCAGGCGCTCCTGCTCACAGCGCACCGACCGACACCGCTCGACACCAGCGGCTGGCTCGACGCGCTGAGCGGCACCCGGTGGGACGACCCCACCGTCCGGGTCGTGGCCGGCGGGGCTCTCCTACTGGGCCTGCTCATCCTCGTCGCCCAACTGCGCCGCTGGACGCCGGTCCGCCTGCCCGCCGACGAGCGCGACGGCTGGTACCTGCACCGGCGCTGTGTGGAACGGCGGCTCGCTGCCGCCGCCTGCGCGGTGCCGGGCGTCCGCCGCGCCCGGGTCCGGGTCCGACGGCGCGGCGGCCAGTGGCGCCCCCGGGTTCGCGCGACCGGCGACCCGGCGGCCCGGGCGGAAGTCGAGTTCGCCGTGCACCAGGAGTTGCGCCACCTCACCGCACCCCGCCCGGCCCGGATCGACGTCCGGCTGCTGCCTCGGCGACGGCCGGCGTGACCAACGCAGGGCACCGACTGCTGTGGACCATCATCGCGCTGCTGCTGGTCGCTGGCGGCGCGGCGGCGCTGACGGCAAGCCTCGGCACGTTGCCCGGTGCTGACCCGGCGGCGGTGCTGATCAGCGTCGCGCTGGTCGACCGGTGGCGGTTCGCCGCGCCGTGGAGCACCCTGGCCGCGGCCGTCGCCGGAGCGCTGTTCGCGCTGGCCGGGCAACGCCTACTGACCCGGGAGCTGCGGGGCCCGGACGGCACGCTGCGCGGCACCCTGAGCCACCCCGGACGTCGGCCGGGCCGAACCCGGCTGGCCACCGACGTCCTCGTCGACGCGCTGGTACGCGACCTGACCGGCAACCCCGGGGTGCGCCGGGCCCGGGTGGTGCTCACCGGCGCGCCACCGCACCCCGACGTGTGGATCCGGGTGGACCTCACCGCCGACGCGCCGACCGCCGGCGTACGCGAGCACGTCCGCGCCGCGGTCCGCCGATTCGCGGCGACGACCAACTGCCAGCCCGCGCACCTCGACGTGACCGCCCGCATCGAGCCGGGCCGCACCTGACGCGACGCCGACCCGAGGGGCATGATCGGTGTCGGCGGCGAACGGAGGTACACGGGTGCGAGTGGTGTCGCTGGTGCCGTCCCTGACCGAGGCGGTGGCGCTGACAGTGCCGGGAGCGCTGGTCGGGGCCACCGACTGGTGCAGCCACCCGACCGGTCTCGACGTGGCCCGGGTCGGCGGCAGCAAGTACCCCGATCTGGACCGGGTGCGCGCGCTGCGTCCGGACCTGGTGCTGCTGAACGTCGAGGAGAACCGCCGGGCGGACGCGGAGGCGCTACGGGCGGCCGGCGTACCGGTGCGGGTCACCTACCCACGGACCGTTCCCGGCGCGTTGACCGAGCTGGGCGACCTGCTGACCGAACTGGGTGCGCCGACGGAACCGGACTGGCTGCGGGCCGCCCGGCGGGCGTGGGCCACACCGCCGCGGCTGACACCGACCCGCCGCGCTGTGGTGCCGGTCTGGCGTCGGCCGTGGGTGGTGCTCGGTGGCGACACGTTCGCCGGTGACGTGCTGCGCCGCCTCGGCGTTCTCAACGCCTACGACGAGCATCCCGAACGCTATCCCCGCCCGAGCCTCACCGAACTCCGCGAACGAGAGCCCGACCTGGTGGTCCTGCCCGACGAGCCGTACCGGTTCACCGCCGACGACGGGCCGGAGGCGTTCCCCGGCGTACCGTGCGCCCTGCTCTCCGGGCGGCACCTCACCTGGTACGGCCCGTCCCTGGCCGAGGCGCCCGCGCTGCTCGCCGACCAACTGTCCCGGCCGGTGCTGGTCGGCTGACCCCGACCGCCGCCCGACGGCCGAGGACGCGGCCCGGCGGCTCAGCCAACGGCCCGGCGGCTCGGCCAACGGCCCGGCGGCTCGACCAACGGCCCGGCGGCTCGACCAACGGCCCGGCGGCTCAGCCGTCGGTTCGACGGTGGGCGGCCAGTGTGCTGGCGCCGATGGAGACGGCCAGGGTCAGCAGCACCACGGCCAGGGTCAACCAGACCGGCAGCTTGCCCACCGGCGTCTCGGCGAGAATCAGCTTCAGCCCGGCGAAGGCCAGTAGCAGCGCCAACCCGTACCGCAGGTAGCCGAAGTGGCGCAGCAGGCCGGCGAGGCAGAAGTAGAGGCTGCGCAGCCCCAGGACGGCGAACGCCGTGGCCGTCCAGACCAGGAAGGTGTTTGTGGTGATGGCAAGGATCGCCGCCACCGAGTCGATGGCGAAGACCACGTCGGTGGCCTCGATGGCGACGAGCGCGACAAGCAGTAACGTCGCCACCCGTCGGCCGCCCACCCGGGCCGTGAACCGGTCGCCGTGGTAGCGGGCGTCGGTGGGCACCAGCCGTCGGAACAGCCGGACCACGACGTTGCGTTCCGGGTCGACGTCCGGCTTTCCGCGTACGGCCAGCCGCCAGCCGGTCCAGATCAGGAACGCACCCAGCACGAACCCGGCCCAGGCGAGCCGGTCCAGCAACTCGGCACCGGCGAAGATGAACAGCAGCCGGAAGACGAGTGCCCCCACGACACCCCAGAACAGCACCTTGTGCTGATAGCCCGACGGCACCTGGAAGTAGGCGAAGAGCAGCGCGAAGACGAAGACGTTGTCCACCGAGAGCGCCTTCTCCAGCAGGTAACCGGAGTAGTACGCGATGGCCGGGTCACCGCCGAGGCCCCACCAGACGACCAACCCGAACAGCAGACCTGCGCCGATCCAGACGGCGCTCCACAGCAGCGCCTCGCGGAGCTCGATGACATGGTTGTCCCTGTGCAGGAGCACATCCACGGCGAGCAGCACCGCGATCACCGCGCCGACCGCCGCCCAGGCCCACAGCGGGACCGCGACCGTCGCCTCAGCCACCGACGCCCTCCGCATCGACCACCGCGCACCGCCCGTCAACCAGGCCGGCCGGCCCTTTCCGAGCCTAGGTGAACGCCCGACCCGGCATCAGACGGTCGAACGAAGTCGGTGCACGACCGGAGAATAGGGCGGCGAGGCAGGTTGCGGGTCCGCCGTACATCGGTGAGGGGTGATCCGGCAGGATCGACGGTGACCGGACACATCACCCAACACGGCAGGAGATCCCCGCATGACCCAGGCAGCAGGCGCCCAGTCGGGCAAGCCCGAGGTTGGTCCGATCGAGGGTGCACCGCCGGCCGACCTCGTGATCGAGGACATCACCGTGGGCGACGGCCCGCAGGCCGAGCCGGGCCAACTGGTCAGCGTGCACTACGTCGGCGTGTCGCACTCCACCGGCGGCGAGTTCGACTCGTCCTGGAACCGGGGCGAGGCGTTCGACTTTCCGCTCGGCGGCGGTCAGGTCATCGCCGGCTGGGACCAGGGCGTCGCCGGCATGCGCGTCGGCGGTCGCCGCCGCCTGACCATTCCGCCGCACCTGGGGTACGGCGACCGGGGCGCCGGCGGCGTCATCAAGCCGGGTGAGACGCTGGTCTTCGTCGTCGACCTGCTCGGCGTGAGCTGACCGATTGTCGGGGTCGCCGGCCAGGCCGGCGACCCCGCCCCCGGGTGCGACGGCGGCGGGCCCACCTCGTCGACCAGCGTCAGGCGGCCAGTTGCAGGTCCGTGGTCGCGACCACCGGACGACGCGCCGCCTCGATCGGCGAGGTCAGCTCCAGAATCGGCATCACACGGTGCAGCCCGCTGACGCGCAGCACCCGTGCCACCACCGGGCTCGGATCGACAAGGACCAGCTCGCCACCACGGGCCCGCACGCGCAGATGCGCCGCGAGCAGCGTGCGAATGCCGGCGGCGGAGAGCAGCCGCAGCCCGGACAACTCCAGTTGAAGCACCGGGCGGGCCGGCGCGGACCACAGCGCGGACCGGAACGCGGCCACCGTGGCGATGTCGATCTCGCCCGCCACCCGCACGAGGACCATCTGGTCACCCACGCTGACCTGCACGTCCAGCCGGTCGCTGTGCTCTTCCATGCTCAGAAATCTAGCCCCCACCACCGACACTTTCGCCCCTCCACGGAGTGATTCCGGGTACGCCCAGGGGCATACCCCGAGGTACCCCACCTCCCTCTCGGGGTGGAGTCAGGGGCCCGGGCGGCGCGCCGACCTCTCCGGGGGGTGGAGTCCGAGCCCGCGCGGCGCGCCGTGAGTGCTCGGAACCCGGGGGTCGGCAGGCATTCGGGTGGAGAATAGGTCGATGCTGATCCCCCGGCCCCGGCCGCCCCGGCTGATCCGCCCCGTCCGCGAGCCGGCGACCAGCCCTCCGGCGCTGGCCGGCGCATGGGCCCCCACCGACCGCCGGCTCGACGAGGCTGAGTTGCTCCCCCTGCCGGCGGGCGCCGTCGGCCCCGAGGACGTGCTGATCGACGGCGCCGGGCGGGTGATCAGTGGCGACGAGGACGGTCGGCTCTGGTGGTGGCCGGTCGACGCGCGGGCCGGCACCCCACCCCACCTGCTGGCCGAGACCGGGGGCCGGCCGCTCGGCATCGAGCTGGACCCGTCCGGTGAGGCCCTGGTGGTCTGCGACGCGTACCGCGGGCTGCTGCGGGTCACCCCGGACGGCGCGGTACGCGAACTGACCGGCACGGCACCCCCGGTGCACCTGGCCAACAACGCGACGGTGGGCCGTGACGGCACCATCTACTTCACCGACAGCTCCGACCGGTTTCCGGTCTCGCACTGGAAGCGAGACCTGCTGGAGCACCGTCCCAACGGGCGGGTGCTGGCCCATCATCCGGGTAGCGGCCGCACCGAGGTGGTGACCGACGGGCTGTACTTCCCCAACGGGATAGCGCTGACCCCGGACGAGTCGGCGCTGATGCTGGTGGAGACCAGCACCCACCGTCTGCTGCGGGTCGAGCTCGGCGGCGGTGTGCGGGTCCTCGCCGACCTGCCCGCGTACCCGGACAATCTTGCCTCGGTGGGTGACGGAACCTACTGGATCGCGCTGCCCAGCCCTCGTGTGCCGATCGCCGAACGGCTGCTGCCCCATCCGCGGCTGCGCCAGATCGCCGCCCTGCTGCCCGACGCGATGCAGCCGCAGCCACGCCGCTACGGGCTGGTCGCGCTGGTCGACGACGCGGGGACGGTCCGCCGGACGCTGCACGGTCCGAACGGGCACTACTCGATGATCACCGGGGTACGCCAGCACGGCGACCACCTCTGGCTGGGCAGCCTGACCGGGTGCGGGGTGGCCCGCGTACCCCTGGGGTAAATGGCCAAGGGGCCGGTCCGGCCCGTGGGGTGATGGCCGGGGCGGCGACGGGGCCGGTCCGCCGTGGTGGCGGGCCGGCCCTGTCCTGCCGTCAGTGGTGTCTCAGCGGCCGCTGACCGAGGGCGCCGGTGCGGGCGAGCCGCCGGCCACCGCGCCCGGGTGGGCCGGGGCGACCGGAGCGGGCTTGAGCCCGGGCGGCACCGGCAGGGCGCTGCCCCGGGCGAACTCGTCCCAGCTCACGTTCCACGCGGTCCAGCCGTTGCCCGGCTGTAGCTCCACCTCGGTGCCCTTGACGGTGACCAGGTCACCAACCTGCGTCACCCCCATCAACCAGTCGGCGGCGGTGGCGGAGACGTTCGCGCAACCGTGCGAGACGTTGGTGTTGCCCTGGTCCCCCTCCGACCAGGGGGCGGAGTGGATGAACTCGCCGCCCCAGGTGTAGCGCTGGGCGTCGTCGACGTCGACCACGTAGCCACCGTCCGGCTCACCCCGGGTGTCGAAGGTGACCCGCTCGTGCTTCTCCATGATCACCATCTTGCCGCTGGAACTCGGCGTACTCGACTTACCCAGGCTCACCGGGATCCGGCGGACCTGCTTGCCGTCGCGCAGCACCGTCATCTGCTTGGTGGCGTTGTCGATCTCCAGTGAGACCTGCCGTCCGATCTTGGACGTCGCGGTCCGCTCGGCGTCGCCGACCAGCTTCTTTCCGATCGGCAGACCCTCCAGACCGGCCCGGACACTGATCGTGGTCCCGGGCTTCCAGAAATCGGGGGCCCGGTAATAGACCTGACTTCCATCCTCAAGCCACGACCAGGCACCCGGTTGTGGCGGATTCGTCTTTACGAACAACCGCCGCTGGACATCCGCTCTGGCCTCTTTCGGAATTCCTGGGTCGAACGCCACCGTTACCGGCATCGCCGTGCCGTACGTCCGATTGCCGTTGAAATAGAGAGTGCTGGTGATCTGCGGTTTGGTCGATTTGGCCATCGTCGTGAACGTGGTGGTGCGCGTGGTGGTGGCACCGGAGTCACCGGTCGCTGTCACCTCGGCGGTGTAGGTCCGTCGTGGTAGCAGCGGGGCGCTCGGCACCCAGCCGGAGCCGTCCTCGCGAGGCTCGGCGTTGACCTGCTTGCCCTTGTCGTCGGTGAGGCGTACGCCGGTGACCCGCCCGCCGGTGACCACGGTGCCCACCTCGGCACTGACCGGGACGTCGCGGGCCTTGTCCCCCGGCGTCACAGCGAGCTCCGGTGGGGCGGCGTGCTTCTTGGCCGAGCCGGTCGCCGAACCCCGGTCGGCGGTGCACGCACCCAGGACGAGTGGTGCCGCCGCGATGGTTACCGCCAACAGCGTCAATCGCCGCCTAGACGTCATGTTCAGTCCCCCCGTTTTCGACTTCCCTCCGCCACATTCTTGCCCGCTTCAGCGGGCCATTAGCGCCATTCGGAAATAATCGGCGGCGCATTTATCGACGCATTTTCCGACAATGCTCCGCTTGGCCGGAACAGGGGTTCAACCGACCTGTGTCACGCGCTTTGCTCCGCTTGAGCGACGCAACGTCGACTGTCCGGTTGGCGGGGGACGGCGGCACTGTCGGCCCCGCTTCATGATCGACTCGCCTTCACGGATGTCGTGGCATCCCGGTCGCCCTGACGCCAGCGACGTCCAGGAACCCGAGTGGATCACGTCCCGGGGCGGGCCGGGCGGAACGCGCGCGGCGCGGTGGGCACGGGAAGTAGAAGGTCAGGCCGGGTGGCGCACCTCGTGGGCGGACTTTTGTCAGTTGAAGCGAAACTTCCGGCGAACGCGACAAAGCTTTGCCTTCGTCCGGAGGCAAGGGTAAGGTCTCGATCTAGATAGAGGGTTGCCCATTCGTCGATCAACTTGCCGCCACCTCTGCCGGGTCGCCGCGTTCCGCTCCCGATGGGTCCGGGCCGCACCCGCGCCGTCCTCACCGTCCAGCCGGAGCCCGCCTCCGGCCGGTTCGGCGCGCCCGGCGGACGGCAGTCAGGTCGACCGCCGCCGACGGCGTACCAGCCGTCAGGAAGGGACCACCACCATGGATCAACAACTCAACCGACCGGGGCCGACACCGGCGTCCGAGCCGGTCAGCCGGCGTGGAGTGCTGCGCGCCGCGACCGTCTCCGCGGCCGCTGTCGGCGCCGCCGGTCTACTCGGCGGCACTGCCGTCGCCGCGCCTGCCGCATCCACCGGGCAGGCCCAGGGCCGCCGCCGGGTGCCGGTGGACCGGATCAGCATTCAGCTCTACACGCTGCGTGATCAGCTCGCCGCCGATCTGCCCGGCACCCTGGACGCGCTGCGTCGGATCGGCTACCGGCGAGTGGAGCACGCCGGTTTCGTCGGACGCACCGCCGCACAGTTCCGGGCCGCGCTCGACGAGGCCGGGCTGCGTTCCACCTCCGGTCACGTCGGCATCCCGCAGCCGTTCGACGCGGCCACCTGGGAGCAGGCTCTCGCCGACGCCAACGTGGTGGGCTGCAAGAAGATCGTCCACCCGTACTTCGGTCGGGACGCGAGCGGTCAGCCGATCCGGGACCCCGCCGTCTACCGTGCCCTGGCCCGGGACCTGAACCGCGCTGGTCGGCTCGCCGAACGCGCGGGGTTGGACTTCGGCTACCACAACCACCAACTCGAGTTCGTGCCGCTGACCGGCGGCTCGACCGGGTTCGACATCCTCAGCTCGCAGACCGATTCCCGGCTGGTCCACTTCGAGCTCGACCTCTACTGGACCTGGCGGGGCGCCCATGACCCGATCGACGTGATCCGGGCCAACCGCGGTCGGATCCGCCAGGTGCACGTCAAGGACCTCGACGTCGAGGGTGGTTTCGCCGACCTCGGCGACGGCGTCATCGATTTCGGCCGCATCTTCGCCCACGAGCGGGAGGCCGGCATCGAGGAGTACATCGTGGAGCGTGACGACGCGGGCACCGCGCCCCGCTCCCCCGCCGACGCCCTGGACACCGCTCGCGTCGGCTTCGACTATCTCGCTTCACTTCGGTACTGAAACCACCCCGGGGGACTCACCTGATGAATAGGACCGCATTCGCGTCCGCCCTGCTGTTGGTGACGGCCGGTCTGGTCGTACCACAGTCGGCAGCGTCCGCAGCGCCAGCCGCGCCGCCGGACAGCAGCTTCCAGAAAGTGACACTGAACGACTTCCCGGGCGAGCCGATGAGCCTCGCCGTCCTGCCCGACCTGCGCGTGCTGCACACCTCCCGCACCGGTGAGGTCCGCATCCACGACCCGCGCACCGGGCTGAACACCCTCGCCGCCGACATTCCGGTGTACGAGCACGACGAGGAGGGGTTGCAGGGCGTCGCCATCGACCCGAACTTCGCCCAGAACAAGTGGGTGTACCTCTACTACTCGCCGCCGATGGACACTCCGGTGGACGACCCGGCGACCCCGGGTGTCAACGAGGGGGACGCGCCGGAGACCGGCACCGAGGCGGACTGGCAGCGGTTCAAGGGCGCGCTGCGGCTGTCCCGGTTCAAGCTGGACGGGATGAAGCTGAACCTCGCCAGCGAGCAGCAGATCATCGACGTGCCCACCGACCGGGGCATCTGCTGCCACGTCGGCGGCCAGATCGACTTCGACAGCAAGGGCAACCTGTACCTGTCGACCGGTGACGACACCAACCCGTTCGCCTCCGACGGCTACATCCCGATCGACGAGCGGGCCGACCGCCACCCGGCGTACGACGCCCAGCGCACCTCGGCCAACACCAACGACCTGCGCGGCAAGCTGCTGCGGATCAAGGTGAAGGCCGGTGGTGGTTACACGGTGCCGGCCGGCAACCTGTTCAAGCCGGGCACGGCGCAGACCCGCCCGGAGATCTACGCGATGGGGCTGCGCAACGCGTTCCGGTTCGCCGTCGACAGGCGTACCGACAACGTGTACGTGGGCGACTACTCCCCGGACGCCTCCAACCCGAACCCGGAGCGCGGGCCGGCCGGGCACGGCCGGTGGATGCTCGTCGACAAGCCGGCCAACTACGGCTGGCCGTACTGCGTGACGCCGACGATCGCCTACCGCGACTACGACTTCGCCACCGGCGAGTCCGGCGCCAAGTTCAACTGCAAGCGCCCGGTCAACGACTCGCCGAACAACACCGGCAAGCGCGTACTGCCGCCGGTCGAGCAGCCGGAGGTCTGGTACGCGGCCGCCCCCTCGGCCGAGTTCCCGCAGCTGGGCACCGGCGGCATCTCTCCGATGGGTGGCCCGGCGTACGAGTACGACGGGACCAGCACGTCGCGCACCCGCTGGCCGGCCTACTACGACGGGGTGCCGCTGTTCTACGAGTGGTCCCGCGACTACATCAAGGAGTTCCGCCTCGACTCCGACGGCGACGTGACGGACATCCGTCCGGTGGCGCCGTCGCTGGTGGTGGACAACCCGATGGACATGGAGTTCGGCCCGGACGGCGCGCTCTACGTCCTGGAGTACGGCGACGGTTACTTCGCCGAGAACCCGGACGCCCAGCTGTCCCGGATCGACTTCGTCCGGGGCAACCGGACGCCGATCCCGAAGATCAGTGGCACCCCGACCGTCGGGCAGGCCCCGCTGACCGTCGCGTTCTCCAGCGCCGGCACGACCGACCCGGACGGCGACAAGCTCAGCTACGCGTGGGACTTCAACGCGGACGGCTCGGTGGACAGCACCGCTCCGAACGCGAGCTGGACGTTCCCGGAGAACGGCTCGTACACGCCGACGTTGAAGGTCACCGACCGCACCGGACGGTCCGCCTCGGCGTCCCTGCCGCTGGTGGTCGGGCCGACCGCGCCGATCGTCGAGTTCGTCACCCCGGAGGCCGGGCAGCCGTTCCAGTTCGGGCAGACGGTCGCGTACGAGGTGAAGGTCACCGACGACCTGCCGGTGGACTGCTCCCGGGTGAAGGTCACCTACGTGCTCGGGCACGATGAGCACGGGCACCCGCTCTCCACCTCGACGGGTTGCTCCGGGACCATTCCCACCTTCCTCGACGGTGGACACAGCGGCGCGGACAACCTGACCGCGGTGTTCGTCGCGGAGTACACCGACGCGCCGACCGACCCGGGCGTACCCGCCCAGTCCGCTTCGGCGACCGTGGTGCTCGACCCGACCCCGGTGGCGGGTCTGGCCGGCTGATCAGCTCAACCATGACAGTGGCGGCGGCCGGATCCTTCCGGCCGCCGCCGCATGTCGTTCAGCTCCAGATCTCGCTGGCACCATCGCCGGGGCATCACAGACGGCGGCCGGTCAGCTCCAGTCGCTGTCCACGTGGTTGTCCCGCCACCGTCCGCCCACCGGCGGGGTGTCCAGTCGCATCCCCTCGTCGGCGTTGCCGGCCAGGTCGTTGTCCTCGACCCGGCAGTCCACGCAACTGCCCCGCTCGGTGATCCACAGCCCGTGTGTCTGGGTCGGGTTGTCGTGGTTGTCCCAGACCCGGTTACCTCGGATGGTGGCCGAGTCGAACGGCGCGTCGATGGTGATTCCGGCCCGCAGCTTCGGCGCGGCGGCCAACTCGTATCCGCATCCCGGCGGTGGCACGTCCCCGCTCCACGCGCTGAACGCGTCCGGGCGGACCGGGGCGAGGGTGAGTTCGTCGCCGGTGTTGGAGGCGACCATGGCCACTGCCTTCCCGACCCGCAGGACCTTGCCCCGGTGCCCGTCGTGCGGCCAGTTGGCCGACCTGTCGACCAGGCACCGCTCGCTGTAACGGACGGCGTCGCCGGTACCGCCGGTGCCCTCGCCGTACTGCCGTCCGTTGTTGCGGATCCGGTTGTTCAGGACCACCGCGTCGGTCATCTGGTGGTCGATCCGGATCGCGTCGAGGCCGTTGCCCCAGAACTCGTTGCTCTCGATCACCACGTCCCGGATCGAGCCCCGGTAACCGCGCCCGAGGTCGTGCGAGTGATAGCCGTGCCGGCCGTTGCCGCTGATCCGGTTGCCCCGGACGGTGTACGGGCCGGGGCTGTTGCCGATGCTGACCCCGTCGCACATGTTGCCGTCGATGACGCAGTCGGTGAGCAGCCCGCCTCGGCCGGCGACCGACGAGGTGCCCTGCGCGGACACGTCGAAGCCGGTCTCCAGGTTTCCGGTCATGGTGCAGGCGGAGACGATCAGACCGTCGGCGCCCCAGTCGGAGATGCCGAAGCGGTTGCCCTGGCTGTGGCAGCCGATGATGCGGTAGCCGCGCGGCGGCGGCCAGTAGTCCTTCTGCAGCTCCAGGAAGATGCCGTTGGTGCCGTTGGCCAGGGCGGTGCAGTTGGCGATGGTCAGCCGCTCCACCGTCCCCCAGCCGCCGATGCCGATCCCGATGCCGGCGCCGCCCATCTGCTCGCCGTTGTCCAGTCGGCCACAGCCGACCACCACCACGCCGTCGATCAGGGAGTCCTGGAGGAAGTCGCAGCCCAGCCCGGTGGCGGCGGTGTGGTGGATGTAGAGGTTGCGGAAGACGCCCCGCACCATGTACTGGATGCCGAGGCCCTTGGCCAGGTAGTTGTACTCGGCCATGGCGACGCCGGAGCCGTCGATCTGGAAGTCGGAGAAGGTGCAGTCGGCGATGTGCCGGTCCCGGTCGGCGCCGTGCTGCACTGTGGTCCAGAAGGCCAACGGGGTGGGGTCGGCCCGGTTGCCCTCGTTGCTGAGCATGAACCGGGTCGCCGCCGGGCCGGCACCGATCAGCGACACACCGCTGCGCCACACAGTGCCCGCGTCCCGGATCGAGTAGATGCCCGGCGGGCAGTAGATGACCCGGGCCCGTCCGTCCGAGGCGTACCCGGCGCCGAGGCGGTCCACGAGCGCGGCCAGCGCCGGCTGGTCGTTCGTCGCGCCGTCACCGGTGAGCCCGTACTCCAGCGCGTCGCAGTACAGCGGCGCGCCGGCCGAGGCGGGCCGTCGTACCCGGACCGAGTTCAGTAGCAGCTCGTTCGCCACGGCCATGGGCGGGCTCCCTTCGACGCGTTCGGTGCGCTCCGGCGGGGCCGACTTCCCGGTGACGCCGCCGGGAAACCCGGCCCGGTGACGCCGCCGGGAATCGCCGGCCCGACGACACCGCCGGGAATCGCCGGCCCGACGACACCGCGGGGAACCCCGGACGTGCGCCGGCCCCGGCGCCGCACGGGCGGCGCCGGGGCCGAGGGGGTACGCGTCAGACGGCGGCGATCAGCAGAGCCGGTCGCTCCACGCAGTCGGCGACGTGCCGCAGGAAGCCGCCGGCCACCCCGCCGTCGCAGACCCGGTGGTCGAAGGTGAGGCTGAGCTGCGTCACCTTGCGGACGGCGAGCTGCCCGTCGACCACCCACGGCTTGTCCACGATCCGCCCGACCCCGAGCAGGGCCGCCTCGGGGTGGTTGATGATCGGCGTGGAGCCGTCGACGCCGAACACCCCGTAGTTGTTCAGCGTGAAGGTGCCACCGGTCAGCCGGGCCGGGGGCAGGCTGCCGGCCCGCGCGGCGGCGGTGGTCGCCGCCAGTTCGGCGGCCAGCTCGGCGGTGGTGAGCCGCTGGGCGTCGCGCAGCACCGGCACCAGGAGCCCCCGGTCGGTCTGCGCGGCGATGCCGAGGTGCACCCCGGCGGACTGGACGATGCGTTGCGCCTCGGTGTCGACCCGGGCGTTGAGCTGCGGGAACCGGCGCAGTCCGCTGAGGCAGATCCGGGCCAGCAGGGCCAGGATGCTCACCGGCGCGTCGGGTGTCGCGGCGTTGATCGCGGCGCGGGTCTCCAGTAGCCCGGTGGCGTCCACGTCGACCCAGATGGTCACCTCCGGGATCTCCCGCCGGCTGCGGGAGAGCTTGTCGGCGATCACCTTGCGGACGCCGGTCAGCGGGACGATGACGTCGCCGTCCGCGACCGGGGCCGACCCGACCTGCGGGTCCGGCACGGCGGCGAGCCGGGCGGCGGGCGCGGTCATCGCGGCCTCCACGTCGGCGCGGCGGATCACACCCCCGGGTCCGGTGCCCCGCACCGTGTCGAGGTCGACGCCGTGCTCACGGGCCAGCCGCCGCACGATCGGTGAGATGACCAGGGCGGCAGCAGGCGGTGCCGGGTCGCCGGACGCCCCAGCCGCGCCGGACGCGGCGCCGGCAGCCGCGCTGGTCGGGCCGAGGTCGGCCGGTTCGGGGGCCACCGCCAGTCGGGGCCGACGCCGACGGCGGGTGGCGGAGCCGTGGCCGGTGCCGTACCCGATCAGCACGTTGCCGGAGCCGGCGCGCTCCTCCTCGCGGTAGGTGGCGTGCCCGGCGGGCTCGTCGCCCCCGTCCAGCGGCGCGATGGTGATCAACGGCTGGCCGACCGGGCGTACCTCACCGGCCGCGCCGTGCAGGGTGACAACCCGCCCGGCGTACGGGCAGGGCACGTCGACGACGGCCTTGGCGGTCTCCACCTCGACCACGCTCTGGTCGACGGTGACCACGTCGCCCACGGCGACCCGCCACTCGACGATCTCGGCCTCGCTCAGCCCTTCGCCCAGGTCGGGTAGGAGGAAGACCTGCGTCCGTTCGACGATGGTCATGCCGCCGCCCAACGCGCGTCCGGCTGGTCGTCCCACTGGAGGCGGGCCACCGCGTCGAGCACCCGGTCCACGCCGGGCAGGTGGGTGTGCTCCAGCATCGGCGCCGGGTACGGGATGTCCAGGCCGGCGACCCGCAGCACCGGGGCGTGCAGCGCGTGGAAGCAGCGCTCCTGCACCCGGGCGGCGATCTCCGCGCCGACGCCCGCGAAGCCGGGCGCCTCCTGGATCACCACGCACCGGCCGGTACGGCGGACCGAGGCGGTGATGGTCTCGTCGTCGAACGGCACGATGGTGCGCACGTCGACGACCTCCAGGTCCCACCCCTCCTCCCGGGCGGCCTCGGCGGCCTCCAGGGCGACCGGCACCGCCGGCCCGTACGCCACGAGGGTGGCGTCGCGTCCGGGCCGGCGCACGACAGCCCGGCCGAACGGCTCGTTGCGGATCGGCAGAGACGCCTCGGCGCTGGCGAAGTAGAGCTTCTTGGGCTCCATGAAGACCACCGGGTCGGGGTCCTCGATCGCCTCGCGCAGCAGCGAGTACGCGTCGTCGACGGTCGCCGGGGTGACCACCTTCAGCCCGGGGGTGTGCGCGTAGTACGCCTCGGACGAGTCGCAGTGGTGCTCGACTCCGCCGATCCCGCCCGCGTACGGCACGCGGATGACGATCGGCACGCTCAGCGCGCCCCGGGTGCGGTTGCGCAGCTTCGCCACGTGCGAGGCGATCTGCTCGAAGGCCGGGTACGCGAACGCGTCGAACTGCATCTCGACCACCGGGCGCAGGCCGGACATGGCCATGCCGACGGCGAAGCCGACGATGCCGGCCTCGGCGAGGGGGGTGTCGAAGCAGCGGTTCTCGCCGAAGCGGGCCTGGAGGCCGTCGGTGATCCGGAAGACGCCGCCGAGCGCGCCGACGTCCTCACCGAAGACGACGACCCGGTCGTCGGCGGCGAGCGCGTCGGCGAGCGCGGTGTTGAGCGCCTTCGCCATGGTGGTGGCCATCAGGCGTCACCCTCCTCGGCGTGGGCGGCGGCCAGTTCGGCGCGGACCTGCTCACGCTGTTCGATCAGCTGCGGGGTGGGCTCGGCGTAGACGTGGTCGAAGAGGCTCAGCGGGTCGACGGTGGGCTGTTCGTTCATCCGGGTCCGCAGGTCCGCCGCGTACGCCTCGGCCTGCTCGGCGATCTCGGCGACCGCCGCGTCGTCGAGCACACCGCGGGCGCGCAGGTAGGTCTCCAGGCGGGCGACGGGGTCCCGGTCCCGCCAGGCGTCGACCTCGGCGCCGTCGCGGTAGCGGGTGGCATCGTCGGCGTTGGTGTGCGGCTCCATCCGGTAGGTGTGCGCCTCGACCAGGAACGGTCCCTTGCCGGCCCGGGCGTGGGCGACCGCGCGGGTGAGCACGGCGAGCACCGCGACGGGGTCGTTGCCGTCGACCTGCTCGCTGGGTACGCCGTAGCCGACGCCCTTGTAGGCCAACGACGGCGCGGCGGTCTGCCGCGACAGCGGGACGCTGATGGCGTACTTGTTGTTCTGCACGAAGAAGACCACCGGCGCCTTGAACACGGCGGCGAAGTTGATCCCCTCGTGGAAGTCGCCCTCGCTGGTGGCGCCGTCGCCGATGAAGGCCAGCGCCACGGTGTCGCGACCCTGGTACGCCTCACCGTGCGCCAGCCCGGCGGCGTGCACGCACTGGGTGGCGAGGGGGGTGCACTGCGGCGCGGTGTGGACCTCGGTCGGGTCGTAGCCGCAGTGCCAGTCGCCGCGCAGCAGGGTGAGCACCTCGACCGGGTCGATGCCTCGGGCAACCAGCGCCATCGACTCGCGGTACGTGGGGAAGACCCAGTCGGTGTCGTGGACCGCGAGGACCGCGCCGACCTGGCACGCCTCCTGACCCCGCGAGGAGGGGTAGACGGCGAGCCGGCCCTGCTTGGTCAGGGCGGTCGCCTGGGTGTCGAAGCGGCGGCCGAGCACCATCCGGCGGTACAGCTCGCGCAGCACCTCGGCGGGTGGTTCGGGGTAGTCGGCGCGGGCGGGCAGCGGCGTGCCGTTCTCGGCGAGCAGGCGGACCGGCTCGGCGTCTGGCAGCAACGAGCGCGCCGGGTCGGGCGGGGTGACCGTTCGACGGGCGCGCGGGGATGCCCTGCGGACCGCCTGGGGAGTGGTCGTCACGGCGGAACCTCCTGGGACGTGTGGTGAGCCTATGCTTCCGCTTGTGGATGATTGACTCAAGATCGACACGGAAGGCGGGACGGTTGGCATGCGGAGGGCCGAGCAGTGAGCCAGGAGACCGCCGACGAAGCAAGCCGGGGCGCGGGATCGGGACGATCGGCCCGAGCCCTGGACGAGGTCGACCGGCGGATCCTCGACGAGCTGGTCCGCGACGGTCGGACGTCGGTGCGCACCCTCGCCGAACGGATCCACATCTCCCGCACCAACGCGTACGCGCGGGTGGAGCGGTTGCTCCGCGACGGAGTGATCACCGGGTTCCGGGCCCAGGTGGCACCCGAGGCGGCCGGGCTGGGCACCTCGGCGTACATCGCCCTGACCATCGAGCAGAACACCTGGCGGGAGGTGTCGGCCGAGCTGGCCCGGGTGCGCTACATCGAGCACGCGGCGCTGCTCGGCGGTGACCACGACGTGCTCGCGCTGGTGCGCGCCCCGGACAACGCCGCGCTGCGCGACGTGGTGCTGGGCCGGGTGCAGAGCATTCCCGGGGTGCTGTCCACCCG
Source organism: Micromonospora sp. NBC_00821 (assembly GCF_036347035.1). NCBI lineage: Bacteria > Bacillati > Actinomycetota > Actinomycetes > Micromonosporales > Micromonosporaceae > Micromonospora > Micromonospora sp. NBC_00821. The sequence continues at coordinate 3,654,786 of NZ_CP108880.1, read as the reverse complement.
CACCTGGCTGGTCTTCGAGGAGTTCGACGGGGCCGGCAGCCCCTGGGCGTGAGCGCCGGGCTCAGCGCTCCGGCGGGGCCTCCAGCCCGTCGCGGTCGGCCAGCTCCAGCAGCGGTTCCAGCGAGTGCCGGTCACCGTCCAGGCCGGCGTGCGGGTCGCCGCGCTCGGCGAACCGGGCCGGCATGCTGAGCACGTCGAAGTCCTCCGGACGGACCTGGTCCAGCTCCGACCAGTCCAGCGGCGCGGACACCAGCGCGGCCGGCGTCGGCCGGATCGAGTACGCCGAGGTCACCGTGTGGTCGCGGGCCATCTGGTTGTAGTCGACGAAGACCGGCCGGTCCCGCTGCTCGCGCCACCAGGTGGTGGTGACCAGGTCCGGCAGCCGGCGCTGCATCTCCCGACCCAGCGCGAGCACCGCCCGGCGGCACTCACCGAAGCTCCACCGCGGCTCGATCGACAGGTAGACGTGCAGCCCGCGACCGCCGGTGGTCTTCGGGTAGCCGGTCATGCCCAGCTCGGCGAGGAACGCCCGCACCTCGTGCGCCACCGGCACCACCTGGTCGAAGCCCACGCCGGGCATCGGGTCCAGGTCGATGCGCAGCTGGTCGGGACGTTCCACGTCGGCGGCGGTGACCGGCCACGGGTGGAACCGTAGTGTGCCCAGGTTGGCCGCCCAGATAACCACTGCCAACTCGCTCGGCGCGACCTCGTCGGCGGTACGGCCACTGGGGAAGGTGATGTGCGCGGTCCGTACCCACTCGGGCGCGCCGGCCGGCAGCCGCTTCTGGTAGAACGCGTCGCCCCTGTTGGTCTGGCGGGTAGCGATCGTCGCGCCCTCGAAGACACCGCGCGGCCAGCGTTCCAGCATGGTCGGCCGATCCCGCAACGCCCGCAGGATGCCGTCGCCCACCGCCAGGAAGTAGCGGACAACGTCCAGCTTGGTCAGCCCGCGCTCGGGAAAGTACGGCTTGTCGGGGCTGGAGACGCGGACGAGCCGCTCCCCCACCTGGATCTCCTCCGCCGCCGTGGCCACGCCCCGAGAGTACGCGGCGGCCGGGTGATCAGCAGCGCACGAACCGCGATCAGCGGACATTGTTCCCCATCGAGGTGTCGCTGCGCTGTCCCGAACCCGACGGCCGCCCGGGCACCGACCGGCGTCGATCGCACTCCTTGACCCGGTCGGGCAGGATGGCGTCGTGCGCCAGCAGAAGACCGGATCGGGCGGGGCAGCCACCGTCCGGATCGACGACGCGTCGACCGAGGACATCCCCGCCCTGCTCGCCCTCGACGCGCTCTGTTTCCCGCCCGGCGACCCGGCGTACGAGCCAGCGGCGCCGAGCGAGATCGAGAACGGCGTCGCGGCCGGGCACGTCCGGGTGGTCCGCGCCGGCACGGAGATCGTCGGCTTCCTCCAGTACGAGTTGCCGAGCGCCCATCACCTCTACCTGAGTGGGCTCGGGGTGCACCCGGATCGGCGGCGCACCGGTGTGGGTGCGGCACTGCTCGACGACTTCGTGGCCCGGGCGCGGGCGTTCGGGGTGCAGCCCCACCCGACCATCTCCACGGTGACCAGCCCGGAGAACCTGGCCATGCTCGGGCTCCTGCTGTCTCGCGGGTTCGTTGTGCGCACCATCGTGCCGGACTACTTCGGCCCGGGACGCGACCGCTACTACTGCCAGCACAAGTCACGGGTCGAGTACGTCGACGCCGACGAGCGCTATCTGATCCCGGTTGCCGCGTCGTCGCAGATCGCCACCCTGCTGGCCAGCGAGCAGAACGTCATCACCGGACTGGTGAACCTGCCCGCCGGGCCGGCCCTGGAGCTGTCCCGATTCGAGAAGGAGGACTTCGCGGCCCTGCAGTCCGACGAGAGCGCCGCCGGGATCGCCTTCTCCAGCGGCATCCTCGCCTCGATCGCGTTCGTGCTCGGCCTGTCGTTCGCCTCCCCGAACTATCCCGATGGGGTCCGGGTGCTGCTGATGTGCTCGGCCCTGGCCACCACCGCGTCGCTGATCATCTATGCCAACACCTCCGGTGAGCTGGCCCGGCTGCGAACCAACAGCTTCGGCAGGTACACCAAATGGGGCAACGTGCTGTCGGAGTTCGGCGGTGTCTTCCCCTTCCTCATCGCCCTACCTGTCACCTTCGCGAAGATCACCTCCTCGGTGGGCGTGGCAGTGGCGGCCGCGGCCCTCTTCGGCGCCGCTCTGCTCGTCTACGACAGGTCGACCTTCGCCATCTCGGCGCGCTTTCGACAAACCGTCAGCACAACCGCGCTGTCCGTCTTCGTCGCCGCCGCGCCGGTGCTGGGCGTCCTCGCGGTACGCCACTCCGCTCCGATGGTCCCCTGGGCCTGGACGGGAGCGGTACTCCTGGCCCTCGCCGCCCAGTCCTTCACGTACCTCTTCCGCCGACGCGACGAGTCGACGCTCCAGGCAGGGCTGCGTCCCTGGCAGAGCCGCCGCTAGGCGGCGGACGGCGGTCCGATTACCGGACGCTCGTGCCGGGTAGGGGGGCCGCATGGCGGAACTGGCAACCCTGTGGATCGTCCGGCACGGCGAGAGCACCGCGAACGTCGCGGCGACGCACGCCGAGGCGTCGGGCGCGGAGCTGATCGACCTCACCCACCGCGACGCCGACGTGCCACTGTCCCCGACCGGCGAGGAGCAGGCTCGGGCGACCGGCCGTTGGCTGGCCGAGCTTCCGGACGCGAGGCGCCCGGACGTGGCGGTGGTGTCGCCGTACCTGCGCGCGGTGCAGACCTCGCGGCTGGCGCTGGCCGGCACCGACATTCCCGTGCACCGCGACGAGCGGCTGCGCGACCGGGAGCTGGGCGTCCTGGACGGGCTGACCGGGCACGGGGTGCGCCGACGGTACCCGGACGAGGCCGAGCGCCGGGAGCGGTTGGGCAAGTTCTACTACCGGCCGCCGGGCGGGGAGTCCTGGACGGACGTGGCGTTGCGGCTGCGGACGCTGCTGGGCGACCTGCGCCGCGACCACGAGGGTTGTCGGGTGCTGCTCTTCGGCCACGACGCGCTGGTCTTCCTGCTTCGCTATCTGCTGGAGGGGTTGACCGAGGACGAGCTGATGGCGCTGACCCGGCAGGACGTGATCGCCAACTGTTCGATCACCGAGTGGTCGGCGGACGGCGAGGACCGCCTGGCCCTCACCGCCTTCAACGATGTCGCGCACCTGCGTCAGCAGGGTGCCCAGCCGACCAGGGAGGACGAGATCCATGCCGAGCCGGTCTGAGGTGAAGGTGATCACCCCGGCGTTGTTGCGGGACTGGGCGCTGCCGGTGCCGGTCGGGGGAAAGGAGAGCCGGGGCACCGTGCTGGTGGTCGGCGGTTCCCGCTTCACGCCGGGCGCGGTGCTGCTCGCCGGGGTGGCCGCGTTGCGCGCCGGTGCCGGGGTGCTCCAGTTGGCCGCCGCCGAGTCCACCGCCGCCGCGCTGAGCATCCAGGTGCCCGAGGCGCTGGTGATCGGTCTGCCGGAGACCGCCGACGGCGCGGTGGCCGCGGATCGCGACGGCCAGCTCGGCGACCTGGTCGCGCAGGCCGACGTGGTGGCGGTCGGCCCCGGTCTGAAGGCGATCGACGAGACCAACCGCCTGCTGGGCCTGGTTCTGGAGGCGGCCCGTCCGGACACGTCGCTGGTGCTCGACGCGTACGCCCTGGGTGCGCTCAGCCACGCACCGGACCTGCTGGTCGGCTCGGGTCGGCCCGTGGTGCTCACCCCCAACGTGACCGAGGCCGGGCACCTGCTCGGGCGCGAGCCGGGCGACGACCTGGACGCCGAGGCGGCCGAGTTGGCCGCGCGGTACGAGGCGGTCGTGTCGCTGTACGGGCACGTGGCCGCCCCGGACGGTCGGGGCTGGCGGGAGGAGAGCGGCGACGCCGGGCTGGGCACCTCCGGCAGCGGGGACGTGCTCGCCGGGTTGCTGGCGGGGCTGCTGTCGCGGGGCGCCGACCCGGCGCAGGCGGCCTGCTGGGGCTCGTTCGCGCACTCGGTGAGCGGCCAGCGGCTGATTCCGCGCTACGGCCGGATCGGCTTTCTGGCTCGGGAGTTGCTCGACGAGATCCCCCGCACCCTGGCGATGGTCTGAGGCGGTTTCACCTGTTTCCGCAATCGGCGTCGGGGTACCGGAACTCCACCAGCCGAGACTCTTCAGGGAGGTCATACCGGTGTCGACCGATGCCATCGTCCTGCTCAAAGAGGACCACAAGGAAATGCGCCGCCTGTTCAAGGCCTTCCAGGACGCCGAGGAGGGGCCGGCGAGCCAGCGGCAGAAGCTGGTGGACCAGATCCTGGAGGCACTGACCGTGCACACCTACCTGGAGAACGAGGTGATGTATCCGGAGGTTCGCCGGTTGCTGCCCGACCTCGAGGACGACATCCTCGAGTCGTACGAGGAACACCACGTCGCCGATGTGCTCTGCGCCGAGCTGGCCAGCATGGACGCCGACGACGAGCGGTTCAACGCCAAGACGACGGTGCTGATCGAGAACGTCACCCACCACGTCGAGGAGGAAGAGCAGGAGTGGTTCCCCAAGGTCCGCGACGCGCTGGGCCGCAAGCAGCTCCAGGAGATCGGCGAGAAGATGATCGCCTTGCGCGCGGACGCGCCGCGGACCCCCACCGCGCCGAAGGCGATCAAGAAGGCGCTCGATGCGGTGACGGCCTGAGGCACCCGCTCACACCGAAGGGCCCGGCACCGTGCCGGGCCCTTCGTCGTGCGTCACGGGTCAGGTGCCCGATCCCGGCTCGGCCATCCTGCGGTGCTGCTCGGACTTGAGCTTGTCCGGAATGATCTTGCCGGCGGCCGTCTGCACCTTGTTCATCAGCGAGCCGGCGGTGATCGTCTGATCACCCCTCATCATCGCCTCGAAGCCCTGCTCGGCGACCTTCGCCGGGTCGTCCTTCTTGCCCGAGCCCACCCGGGTGTCCTCCATGTCGGCCCGGTCGAAGAACTCCGTGTCGGTCGGCCCGGGCATCAGCGAGGTCACCGTGACGCCGGTGTCCTTCAGCTCGTTGCGCAGCGCCTCGGCGAAGGACTGCACGAACGACTTCGACGCGTTGTAGACCGCCTGGAACGACCCCGGCATGGTGGAGGCGATCGACGAGGTGAAGAGGACCCGGCCCGTGCCCCGCTCGACCATCCCGGGCAACAGCCGCTTCGCCAGGTGCACCGTCGACCGCACGTTGAGGTCGACGATCTCCAGCTCGTCGGCGAGGTCCGTGCCGCCGACGAAGGCGCCACCGGCGCCCCGACCGGCGTTGAGCGCCAGCGCGTCCAGCGGCCGTCCGGTCGCGGTGACGGCGGCCACGAGTTCCGTCACGCCCTGCTCGCGGGCCAGGTCGACGCGGACCGACCAGATCTGCGGGCCCCCGTCGCGGCGCAGCTTCTGCGCGGCCGCCTCGATGCCGTCGTCCTCGGCGGCGATCACCAGGTCGAAGCCGTGCTCGACGAACTGCGCCGCGAGCTCGTACCCGATTCCGCTGGAGGCCCCGGTCACCAGGGCGAGCGGCCGGTCGGAGGTGGGTGTGGTCATGTTCTCGACTCCTTCTGTACGAACCCTGACCGCACCCGTGACGGTGCGGTGGTCTCCTACCGTGTGCCCCGCGACGCACCGCCCAATCACGTTGGCGGGGTCGCCTCCCGGAGGGCGGCCCGAACGGCCGGTTCCGGCCCGGTAGGATCCTTCCGGGCCGTTACTGGCGCGTGGGGATGGAGAACCATCGGGGAGCGGCCTCGTCACGTGGACGTTTGCCGAGCGCCTGGGCCTTCCCGCACGTCTGTTGGAGGTCGCATGTCCCGCAACGCCGAATCCACCGCATTCCGGAGTGCCCTTGAGGTGATCCGGGCTGTCGAGCCGCGGGTCGCCGACGCCATCGGCGCCGAGCTGACCGACCAGCGGGAGTCGCTCAAGCTGATCGCCAGCGAAAATTACGCCTCCCCGGCGACCCTGCTGGCCATGGGCAACTGGTTCAGCGACAAGTACGCCGAGGGCACCGTCGGCCGCCGCTTCTACGCCGGCTGCCAGAACGTCGACACCGTCGAGGCGCTCGCCGCCGAGCACGCCCGGGAGCTGTTCGGCGCCGCGCACGCGTACGTGCAGCCGCACTCGGGCATCGACGCCAACCTGGTCGCCTTCTGGGCGGTGCTGGCCGACCGGGTGGAATCTCCCGCCCTGAAGAAGGCCCAGGTCCGCCAGGTCAACGACCTCACCGAGGCCGACTGGTTCGCGCTGCGCCGCGAACTGGGCAACCAGCGGATGCTCGGCATGTCGCTGGACGCCGGCGGCCACCTCACCCACGGCTTCCGGCCGAACATCTCCGGCAAGATGTTCGACCAGCGCAGCTACGGCACCGACCCGGCGACCGGCCTGATCGACTACGACCGGCTGGCCGAGGCCGCCCGCGAGTTCAAGCCGCTGATCCTGGTGGGCGGCTACTCGGCGTACCCCCGGAAGGTGAACTTCCGGATCCTGCGCGAGATCGCCGACTCGGTCGGCGCCACCTTCATGGTCGACATGGCGCACTTCGCGGGCCTGGTGGCCGGCAAGGTGTTCACCGGCGACTTCGACCCGGTGCCGCACGCGCACATCGTCACGACCACCACGCACAAGTCGTTGCGCGGCCCGCGCGGCGGCATGGTGCTCTGCCAGCCGGAGTTGGCCGACCAGGTGGACCGGGGCTGCCCGATGGTGCTCGGCGGCCCGCTGCCGCACGTGATGGCGGCCAAGGCGGTCGCGCTCGCCGAGGCCCGCCGGCCCGACTTCGCCGACTACGCCCAGCGGATCGTCGACAACGCGCAGGCGCTCGCCGAGGGGCTGCTGAGCCGGGGCGCCACGCTGGTCACCGGCGGCACCGACAACCACCTGGTGCTGATCGACGTGTCCGGCTACGGGCTGACCGGCCGGCAGGCCGAGCAGGCCCTGCTCGACTCGGGCATCGTCACCAACCGCAACTCGGTCCCGCAGGACCCGAACGGCGCCTGGTACACGTCGGGCATCCGGATCGGCACCCCGGCTCTGACCACTCGGGGCCTGGGCACCGCCGAGATGGACCAGACCGCCGAGCTGATCCACACCGTGCTGACCCAGACCACCGCCGGCGCCAACGCCGACGGCACCCCGTCGAAGGCGAAGTACAACCTGGACGCCGGCCTGGCGGACAAGGTGGCCCGGCAGGCCACCGATCTGCTGGCCACGTACCCCCTCTACCCCGGCATCGACCTGAGCTAGCCCCTCGACCGCGTCGATCATGGAGTTGTGGTGCCCGATCCGGGTTGGTGCACGACTGTCGTCCACCACCACAATCCCATGATCGACGCGGGGGGCGGGGAGTCCTCAGTCCATCGGGCGCTTCAGGTGGTAGCGGTGGACCTCGGTGCTGCCCTGGACGTTGTTGACGTCCTCGGCGGCGGAGACCAGCTCCCACCCCTCCCGGCCGGCGCGGTTGAGGTGTGCGATGGCGGTGTCGCCGTAGGCGGTGATGTCCTTGCGTGACCCGTCCGGGGCGTACCAGACGAACGAGACGTGAAAATTGCGGCCCTGTCCCTGATAGCGACGGACGAGCAGGGCGTACTCCCAGGCAACCATGCGGTTTATTATGACCGTCCAACCAGGACGGCGGCACGCGGGTCGTCGCGCATTGCCATCCGATGAACGCGGTGTGTCAACCCGCCCGGCGCGCCACCTCGTCGGTGATCAGCGCCGCGAGCCGATCCAGCCCGAGGTCGATCTGTTCCGGTGTGACAGCGCTGACCGACAACCGCAACGCGTGGACCGGCGCGTTGTCGTCGTAGAAGTGCGCCATCGGCGTCCACAGCACCCCGTAGTCGCGCCCCGAGCGGTCCAGCAGCGCGTCGTCGACCGGGAACGGCACTGTCACCACCACGAAGAACCCGCCGGCCGGCACCGTCCACCGCACCGCGGGTCGGTCCGGCCGGTCCGGCTGATCGGGAAAGCGCCGGGTGAGCCCGGCCACCAGGTGGCGCAGATTCCGTGTGTACGCGGACCGCTCCCGGGTGTTCGCGGCCACCAGGCTGCATCCGTGCTCCAGCAGCCGGCCGCCGATCACCGCCTGCGCGATCGGCGACGTGTTGACGGTGACCATGCTCTTGATCATGGCGAGTTGGTCAGCGAGCGGGCCGACCCGCCCGTCCGGGCCGGCAACCCGCTGGTCGGCGACGACGTAACCCACCCGTGCGCCGGGGAGCACGGTCTTGGCGAACGAGCCGAGGTAGACGACCCGCCGGCCGGTGTCCAACGCCTTCAGGGTGGGCGGGCGTGGTCCGTCGTCGCTGTGGAACAGGCCGTACGGGTTGTCCTCCAGCAGCAGCAGATCCTCCTGCCCGGCCAGGTCCAGCAGCCGTTGCCGGTCGGCGGTGTCGATGCTGACCCCGGAGGGGTTGGCGAAGTCCGGCATGAGGTAGCAGGCGCGTGGACGCAGCCCCGCCGCCCGGACGCGGTGCACCTGGGTGGCCAGGTCGGCGAGGTCGACCCCGCCCGACCCACCGGCGACCGGCCACACCGGCAGGTCCACCAGCCGTGCCGCCCCGGTCAGCCCGACGTAGGTCGGGGCGACAGCGAGCAGCACATCGGTCGGCCCGGCCCGCAACGCCCGCAGCACCAGGAACATGGCCTCCTGGCAGCCGACGGTCACCACCACGTCCTCCGGGTCGACGGTGATCCCCTCGTCGACCGCGAGGTTGCGGGCGATCAGGTGGTGCACGATGCCCTTGGTCCGGCCGTACTGCAGCAGCAGCCGCCGGGCCTGCTCGGGTCGGTGCCCCAGGTCGTCGACGAGGTGCCGGTGGAAGGTGTCCAGGTGCCGGTGCACCGCCGCGAGGTCGAAGAACTCCTCGTATGGCCGTCCGGCCGCGAGGGACACCGCCGCCGGGTAGCGCTCGGACACCTCGTTGAGGAAGTTCATCGAGGTCAGCGCCGGATCGCCCAGCGCGGGGTGCAGGTCGGCGACGGTCAGGTCGACCGGTTCGGGGGCGCTCACCCCTCAGCCCACCCCGAGGGTGCGCAGCTCGCCGGCCGCCACCACGTCGGCGCAGCCGGCCAGGGTGAGCGCATCGGTCAACTCGGCGACGAGCAGCCCCAACGCGTCCCGGGCGGCCGGTTCGCCACCGGCGGCGAGGGCCCAGAGCAGCGGCCGGCCGACCAGCACCCCGGCCGCGCCCAACGCCAGCGCCCGCAGCACGTCGGTGCCGCACCGGATGCCGCTGTCCAGCAGCACCTGGCAGTCGTCCCCGACCGCGTCGACAACCTCCGGCAGCATGGTGACGCTCGCCGGTGAGCCGTCCAGTTGCCGCCCGCCGTGGTTGGAGACGACCACCGCGTCCGCGCCGACCCGTACCGCCTCGGTCGCGTCGCGCGGGTCCAGCAGCCCCTTGACCACCAGCGGCAGGTCGACCTGCTCGCGCAGCCACGCCAGGTCGGCCCAGCGCAGCGCTGGCGCGAACGACGCGGCGGTGTGCGCGGCGATCGCGGACACCCCGGGGGCACCGGAGTGCGCCAGCGCGTCGCGACCGTCGGGAAGGTTCGCGGCGACCACCTCGGCCGGCAGCCGGAACGCGTTGCGCAGGTCCCGGGGACGTCGGCCGAGCACCGGGACGTCCACCGTGACCACCAGCGCCCGGCACCCGGCCGCGACGACCCGGTCCAGCAGGTCGCGGACGAGCGCCCGGTCGCGCAGCCAGTAGAGCTGGAACCAGACGTCCGCGCCGGCCCCGGTGACCTGTTCGATGGGGGTGCTGCCCAGCGTGCTGGCCAGGTACGGGATTCCGGCCGCGCCGGCCGCCGCCGCCAGACCCAGCTCTCCGTCCGGGTGCACCAACCGCTGGTACGCCATCGGCGCCACCCCGACCGGCATGGCGTACCGACGGCCGAGCAGGTGGGTGCCGAGGTCGACGGTGTCCACCCCGCGCAGCACCCGGGGCAGCACCGCGACCCGGTCCAGCGCGCGACGGTTCGCGGCGAGGGTCACCTCCGACGCGCTGCCGCCGGCCAGGTAGTCCCACACGTCCGGCGGCAGCACGGCCCGGGCGCGCTCGGCGTAGTCGGCGAGCGCCACGGCCGGCAGGTCGGCCAACACCCGCTCACCCATCGCCCGGGCCCGTCGCGGCATCCGGCTCGGCCGGCTCACGCACCCCGCTCGGCCTGGCCGGGAGCCCGAAGCGCTCGCGGAGGAAGGCCGCGGCGCTTTCCTGCGCGCGCCGCCCGTCGGTGAAGGTGCCCGGCATGGCGAAGAATCCGTGGATCATGCCCGGGTAGTGCTCCAACCGGGTGGACACACCGGCGTCGCGCAACCGCTCGGCGTACCGCTGTCCCTCGCCGCACAGGGGATCCAGTTCGGCGGTGATCACCAGCGCCGGCGGCAACCCGGACAGGTCGTCGGAGAGCAGCGGCGAGGCCAGCGGATTCTTGGCGTGCGCCGGGTCGGCCAGGTAGAGCCTCCGGTACCAGGCGACCGAACGGCTGTTGAACAGCGCCGGGTCGTCGTCCCCGGCCGGTTCGCCGCTCTGGTCGGTGTTCGGATAGACCAGCAGCTGCGCGGCGAGCGGCGGCCCGTCGCCACGGCTGAGCAGGGTGACCGCGGCGGCCAGGTTCCCGCCGGCACTGTCGCCCCCCACCGCCAGCCGGGTCGGGTCCACGCCCAGCTCCTCGGCGTGCCTGGCGATCCACGAGGTGGCGGCGTGGCAGTCGTGCACCGCCGCCGGGAAGGGGTGCTCCGGGGCGAGGCGGTAGCCGACGGTGATCACCTGACAGGGCACCGCGTTGGCCAGGCGCCGGCAGATGCCGTCGGCGGTGTCGATGCTGCCGAGCGTCCAGCCGCCGCCGAAGAAGTACAGCACTGTGGGCAGCGGACCCGAACCCGTCGGCCGGTACACCCGCAGCCGCAGCTCACCGGCGGGCCCGGGGATCCGCTCGTCGCGTACCTCGGCCACCGGCTCGACCGCGCCGCTGCCGGCGCGGATCGCGGCCAGGTCCGCGGCGCGCGCCTCGGACAGGGTCTGTGCGTACAGCGGCGGGGTGCCGGCCGCGGCACGGGCCGCCCGGTAGGCCGCCACCTCCGGGTGCACTGCCATGTCGCTCCTATCCACCGGTGCTGACCAGCAACGTGTCGATGCCGCGCAGAAACAGGCTGCCGCTGTACGTCGGCGTCTCGGTGACCGTCAGCGCGGGGAACCGGGCGAACAGCCGGGGCAGCGCGAGGCGGCCCTCCAACCGCGACACCGCCGCGCCGAGGCAGAAGTGCGGGCCCACCCCGAAGGCCAGCGGCGGGGGGCCGGAACGGGTCGGGTCGAAGGTGTCCGGCGCCGGGAAGCGGGCCGGGTCGCGGTTGGCGGCCCCGATCATGATGAGCACGTTGTCGTCAGTGGCGACCGGCACGCCGTGCAGCACGGTGTCGGCCGGCGCGGCGCGGGCCAGGAAGTGCACAGGGCTCGCCAACCGCAGCACCTCGTCGACGCAACCCTGCGCCAGCGTGGCGTCGGTGGGCAGCGCCGCGACGGTCTCCGGGTGGGCCAGCAGCAACGGCAGCCCGTTGCTGAACATGTAGACGGTGGTGACGAAGCTGGCGTTGAACAGCACGATCAGGTTGCTGACCAGCTCCTCCTCGGTCAGCTCCACCTCCCCGGAGTCGAGCGCCTCGACCAACGCGCTGAGCAGGTCGTCCCCGGGCACCCGGCGGCGGTGCCCGAGCAGCTCCCGGTAGAAGGCCCGCAACTCCCGCGCGGCGGTGTTGGCAGCGGCGAGCCGCTGCGGGGTCTTCCCCGCCACGTCCAGGAACTCGTCGATCCACTCCACCCGCTCGCGGTACCACTGCAACTCGGCGGCCGGGATGCCGATGAACTCGGCCATCACCAGGGCCGGGATCGGGTATGCGAAGTCGGCCACGAAGTCGACTACGCCCTCCCCGGCGTCCGCCATCCGGTCCAGCAGTTCGTCGACCACCCGCAGGATCACCGGTTCCAGCGCGCCGAGCCGGCGCGGCGTGAAGGTACGGGAGAAGACGTGCCGCATCCGAGTGTGATCGGGCGGGTTGACGAACATCATCGAGGTTTGGAAGGTCCGCAGGATCTCCTGCGCCTCCCAGCCCGGCGGCGGCTGTTTCGTCCACTCCGGATCGCGCAGCAACCCGTCGACGAGGTCGTAGCCGACAGCGACGGCGGCCACCGTCCGGTGCTCGGCGCGCGACGGCACCGCGCTGATCGGGCCGAGCCGGTGCAGGTCCGCGTACCACGGGTACGGGTCCTGTCTGCCCTCCTCGCTGTACAGGCCGGTGAGTATCTCGTCCACGTCCACTGCCAACTCCTCCCCCGCCGATGTCGGTGACCGGGGGCGGCGGGGATCACCCGCCGCCCCGGCCCGTGTCACAGGTCGAGCAGCCGCAGCGGCACGGCGTTCGCCAGTGCCTGGTTGCCGGCGTCGTTCGGGTGGATGTGGTCCCCCGAGTCGTACGCGGGCAGCAGTTGGCTGGGCCGTGCCGGGTCGCGCAGCACCCGGTCGAAGTCGAGCAGCCCGTCGAACTCCCGACTGCCGCGCAGGTACGCGTTCACCGCCTGGCGGGTGGCCTCCTTCTGCGGCGTCCACACGCCCGGCGCGCCGTGCCCCTCGTACGGCGTCAGCGTGGCCACCAGACTGGTCAGCCCGCGCTGCTGGAGCTGCTGGTTGATCTGCCGCAGCGTGCCGATGATCGCCTCGGGTGAGTCGTTCGACATCCAGATGTCGTTGATGCCCAGGTGGGTGACGACGGTACGCACCCCGGTCTGGCCGAACACGTCCTCGTTGAGCCGGGCCGCCGCGTTCGGGCCGAGCTGGTAGTAGCCCGGGTAGTTGCCGTCGCCCGGCTCGGTGCCCTCGTGGTTGAGCCGGTTTCCGGCCAGGCTCAGGTTGAGCACGCCGGGGGTGCGCTTGTCGGGCCGGTCGGCGAGCAGCCGGTCGGAGAGCAGGTCGGGCCAGCGCCGGTTGGCGTTGACGGTGCTGCCGTTGCCGTCACCGACGGAGTCGCTGAGCACCACCAGCGCGCCAGGGCTGCCCTTGCGCTGCACGTCGACCCCGGAGAGGAAGAACCAGCAGCAGGTGGGACGGGTGGTGAACCCCGTGCCCTCGGCCACCCCGGTCAGATCCCCGGCGCCGATGAAGTTGGCCTGCTGGGACTGCCCGTGGAACGTGGTCGGGCCGGTCGGCGTCGGGAAGTGCACTGTGACCACGAGGTCGCTGTCGTCCGCGACCGGGAAGGCCAACGGGTCGCTGAGCAGCTCGGCGCCCCGGTTCATGGTCGCCGTGGTGGCACCGGTGAAGGTCAGCGGGCGTACCGAGGCGGCGTCGATGTCGGAGAGGTCGTCGGGGGTCGCGGTGTTCGGCCGGGCGACTGTGGCGCGACCGACAGAGACCGCCTGCTCGCCGTAGAGGTTGCTCAGGCGGACCCGCAGCGCCGGGCCGCCCACTGAGACGTGCACGATCATCCGGACGCTCTGGTTGTTGAGGCCGGTGTTGGTCAACCCGACCGAGTTGCCCCGGGTGACAGCGGTGGCCCAACTGCCCGCCCACTCGGCGCGGTCGGGTCGGCTGGCGGCGGTGCCGGACGGGCCGGCGCTGGCGACGACGGCAGGTGCGCCGGCGACCAACAGCGCGGCCGCGGCGGCGATGACAGGCCATCTCTTCGGGGTTGCCGTTGCCATGGAACCTCCATCGTGTGGCAGCCCAGGGCCGTCCGCTGACGGCGCCCGCCTGGACGATGGTCCAGAAACCTAGCCGCCGCCGCTGACGGGCGTCAATCAACCTGATCGACGCGATCAAATGTCCGGCGGGCCGCTCGGACCGCCCGTCGGCACGGTTCCGACCAGCCGTTTCCCGCCTAGGCTTCCAGGCGGCGGCGGTGCGGTCGCCCGAGCGCGCCACCGTCGCGTCGTCACCGGGAGCTGCCCGGGGACCGCCGCTTTCTCGGATGGGGGCTGCCGGATGACTGACGGACCCGGGCACACCACTAGCTACGTGCACAGGGTGTTGGACCTCTTCGCCGAATTCGGCGATCGGGAGGCGTTGGTCGGCGCCGATCGGCGACTCACCTACACCGAGGCCGCCGCGCGGGTCCGGGCGATGGCCGCGACGTTGACCCGGCACGGCGTACGGCCCGGGTCGGCGGTGCTGGTGACCGTCGCGAACGCGGTGGAGGGTCCACTGCTGCAACTCGCCCTGCACCTCCTCGGCTGCCGGACGATGTGGGTCGCCCCGGTGACCGCGCGCCGGGAGGTCGACGAATTCATCCGCCTGGCCCGCCCGGACGCCCTGGTCTACGACGCCCGGGACCGGGCCAGTCTGGGCCCGGGTCTGGCCGCCGCGCTGCCCGGCACACCGGTCTGCTGTCTGGGCGCGGGCGGCGCCGGCCCCGACCTCACCGCCGACAGTGACGCCGACGTGGCGGAGCTGCCGGCGTCCGTGCCGGCGCCCGAGTCGTTCCTGCAGACCAGCGGCACCACCGGCAGCCCCAAGCTGGTGCACCACCGGGAGAGCTTCTACGCCCAGATCCTCACCCTGGCCGCCGACTTCCGCGCCGCCGGGTTCCCGTTGCTGCGGCACCTGTCGCACTCGCCGATGTGGCTGGCCAGCGGGCAGATCACCACCCTGTTCAACCTGTTCACCGGCGGGGTGCTGTTCCTGCGTGACGACTGGGACCCGGTGGCCTTCGTGGACACCGTGCAACGGGAGCGGATCAACTCCACCTTCGTCACCCCGCCGATGCTCTACGAGGTGTTGGACCACCCGGCGCTGGTCGGCGCGGACTTCTCCGCCATGTTCATGTTCAACGTGGGAGCGGGGCCCGCCGCGCCCGCCAGGCTGCGCCAGGCCATCGCGCGGTTCGGCCCGGTGCTGCGCATCGTGTACGGCCTCAGCGAGGCGGTCGTGATCACCGCGCTGCCCGGGCTGACCGACGATCCGGAGCACCCGGAGCGGTTGCGCTCCTGCGGGCGGCCCTACGGCGACGTCCACATCGAGATCCGCGACGACGACGGCGCGGTGCTGCCGACCGGCCGCGACGGCGAGGTGTGGGTGCGGACCCGACTGAGCTTCGCCGGCTACCACGGTCAGCCCGAGCTGACCGCGCAGACGCTCGTCGACGGGTGGGTGCGTACCCGCGACATCGGCCACCTCGACGACGACGGCTACCTCTACCTCGTCGACCGGGCGCACGACATGATCGTCACGCATCGCCGGAACTGGGCGATCTTTTGCCGTCCCATCGAGGACGTGCTGGTCGGGCACCCCCAGGTACGGGCCGCCGCCGTGATCGGCGTGCCGGACGAGACGGTCGGCGAGGTGCCGTACGCGTACGTGGTGCTCGGGCCGGGCGCGACGGTCACCGGGGCGGAACTGATCGACCTGGTGACCGCCGAACTCAACGAGATGTGGGCGCCGGCCGCTGTGGAGTTCCTCGACCGGCTTCCGGTGAACCGGTCGATGAAGGTGGACAAGCGGGCGCTGCGCACGCGGTACGCGGCCCGTCGGGCGGCGGCGGTCGGGGCGTGACCCCCCGCCGGCAACTGGTCGTCCTGGTCAGCGCCGACCTGATCTCCAACCTGGGCACCCGCATCTCGGTGGTGACCATTCCGTGGCTGGTGCTGGTCACCACCGGCAGCCCCACCAAGATGGGCCTTGTCGCGTTCGCCGAGACCCTGCCGTACCTGCTGTCCAGCGCGTTGGGCACGCCGTGGGCGGACCGGATCGGCCTGCGCCGTACCTCGATCCTCTGCGACGCGGGCAGCGCGGTGGTGATGGTCGTCGTGGCGCTGACCCCGTGGTTGGGCTTCGTCCCGCTGGTGGCGCTCGTCGCGGTGGCCGGCGCGCTGCGGGGCATCGGGGACCGGGTGAAGCACGTGATGTTCCGCCCGGTCGCGGAGGCCGCCGGAGTGCCGCTGATCCGGCTGACCTCCGCGTACGACGGGCTCAGCCGCGTGGTGACACTGTTCGGCGCCGCAGTGGGCGGTCTGCTGATCGCCGTCTTCGGGGTGACCGAGGCGATCCTCATCGACGCGGCCAGCTTCGGGGTCTGCGCGCTGCTCATCGGTCTCCTGGTCCGCCCGCCGGCCGTCCCGACGCAACCCGCCCAACCGGAGAGTTACCTGCGCGCCCTGCGGGGTGGCTTCAGTTACCTGGGCCGGGACCGGCCGCTGCTCGGCATGCTCGCCGTCATCTCGGCCCTGAACATGGTGGCCAACGCCAGCGTGGCCGTCTACATCCCGGTCTGGGTCGCCCGGGAACTGCCCGGCCCGAGCGGTCTCGGCCTGGTGCTGGCCGCGTTCTCGGCGGGTGCGCTGCTGGGCAACCTGGTGTTCACAGCGCTCGGGCCCCGGCTTCCCCGGCGGCTGACGTTCCTGGTCGGCGCGCTGGTCGCCGGCACGCCCCGGCTGGTGGCGCTGGCGATCAGCGACGAACTGCCTGTGGTGCTCGTGGTGACGTTCCTGTCCGGAATCGGCATCGCGGCGGTCAACCCGCTGCTCGGGGTGGCGCTCTACGAGCGGGTGCCGCCGGAGTTGCAGACCCGGGTGATCGGCATCGCCGGTTCGTTGGCGTTCGTCGGGTTGCCGGTCGGCGCGCTGCTCGGCGGCTGGTCGGTGGACGCGCTGGGACTCACCCCGGCCCTCCTGATCATGGCGGCGGCGTGCCTGGTGGTCACCGCGTACCCGCTGCTGAGCAGGGCCTCCGGCCCGGAGACACCGGCCCGGCCCACCCCCGTCACCACACCCTGACCGACCCCGACCTGCCTCGCGAGGTCCTACCGCACCGCTGCCCGCTCTGCCCGACGGGCCCGGCACTCGGGGTCGTCGCGGTCGGCGTCGGCTGCCGGCCGGGTCACTCCGGGCGGCAGGCGCGTCTGCCCGTTCACGACAGCGCACTGGATGTTCCAATCCGAGAGCAGTCTCGCCCGCTCGACGTTCGCCTCGGTCAAATCGACGCCGAGCAGGTCGACGCCGAACAGGTCCGCGCCCGTCAGGTCCGCGCCCGTCAGGTCCGCGTCGGTCAGGTCGGTACTGGACAGGTCCGCGTCGGTCAGCACGGCAGAACGCAGGCTCGCCTCGACCAGGCTCGACCCGGTGAGGGTGGCGTGGTCCAGTCGCGCCCGGTCCATCTGCACGTGCTGCAGGTCCACCCCGCTGAGGTTGGCGCCGCGCACGTCCGTGCCGATCAGTTCGACGTCGGTCAGGTTGGCGCCGGCCAGGTCCGCGTCGGTCAGATCGGCGTCGGAGAGGTTCGCCCCTTCCAGATTCGCCAGAGTCAGGTCCATTCCGGCCAGGTCCATCCGGCGCAGGTCGGTGCGGGACAGGTCGACGCGGGTCAGATCCGGCCGGCCGCCGATCGAGTCACTGTCGCCCAGCGCGGCCAGAGCGGCCTGGATGTCCACCGGGGGCAGTGCCAGGGTGTCCTCGACGGCGGCCGCCCCCGCGGCCTTGTCGCGGCGGGCCGGGGTGGGAGCGGACACCCCGCCGGTGGAGTGGACACGGACGAACGCCGACAGGATCTGCACCACGGCAGGACGGTCGGCCGCGGAATCGCGCATGATCCGTCGCAGGGCGTAGATGGCACCCAGGCGCACGTCCACCTTCTCGGCGCCGGGCTGCCCCAACTGTTCGATCGACGCGGTGAAACGATCGGTGATCTGCCCCTGCGCGGTGAGGCGTCGCTGCTCACGGTCGGCCTCCTGTTGCGCACGGTTGGCGGCGTTGGTGACGTACAGCCCGACGGCGAGGACGATCACCGACAGGATGCTCCCCAGGCCGAGCAACCGTTGCCACGGGTCCGGTCTGAGTTCCAGGGGGGCGCTCGGGGCCAACTCCAGCCGGGTTGTCGACGGTCGGCGGGGGTGCAGGGCGCGCGGTGCGACGGTAGCTGGCCGAGGCCGTCCACCGCGGGTTGGGCGAACGGGGGCTGCGGTGGGGGCACCGGCACGCCAGGCGGCGCGGACGGCGGCTAGTCGAGCGCGGATGGTCGCCACGACCTCCATTTGACCCGACCTGCGCTACCCCTGCTGTCACCCTCCTCCGGACACCGCGCAAACCGCTCGCCGCCTTCCGCGCCGCGCTCGGTCTCGACGACGCCACCTGGGCCCGAGGACGAGGCTGGGCCCTGTGGAAGGCCCTGATCACCCTGGACGATGAGGACCCGGCCACGGCCGAGTGGGCCGGGCGGGTGCTCGGCGAACTCCTCGCCGAGCACAGGTGGCGCGCTGAACCCGTAGAGGCCCCGGGCCGTCAGCGGCCGGCGGCAGCCGGGGTGGCGTGTTCGGTACGGCAGCGCGGGCAGCGCAGTCGCGTCCCGGCTGCCGTGCGGGGCACCCGGAGCCGCTGACCGCAGCCGCAGGTCACCACCGGGGCCGACGCCCGTAGGTATTCGTCCCGCTCCCGGCGTGGCCACCGGCCGTGGCAGCGGACGCACCACTTCGGTGGGTAGCTGTGGTAGTGGGCCAGGCCGAACGCGCCCGCGACCATCAGCGCGGCGGGGACCAACAGGCCGAGTGGCGCGAGCAGCGCGGCCGGCACTCCACCGACGCCGTCGGAGACCAGCGCGGCGACCACGGTGAGCACGACCACCGGCACGCCGAGCAGTGTGAACCCGAAACCCCAGGCGAAGGCCAGCAGGGACGGCAGGAACATCCACATGCCGCCGGGCGCCCAGCGGCGGACCCCGTACCCGCCGCAGCGTGGGCAGTTCGGCGAGGCGCGGTGCGGCACCGACCGCAACGCCTTCGGGGCCAGCCACTGAACGAGAAGCTTGAGGATCTCCTCGACCAGTTTCGACGCGAGGGCCTGAAGGAACGAACCGAGCATGCGGTCACCTCCGTCGCCGATGGATTCCACGGTCGGCCCACCGCCCATGGTGGGCGGTGGGTGCCAACAGCCGACACCAGCGCGCCGACGCCGCGTCGTCCACGACGCCTATCCGACAGCGTCCGCGCGTTGTTCGTCGGACGTTCGGCTGCTGGCCGCGCGGGCGTCGGCCGGGGACGGCTAGCGTCGGTCGTCGTCACCGCACCTGGAGGCCGCCGCGCATGACGTCGTCACCCACCCGCCGCCGCACCGCCGAGGTCACCGCCGTACGCCGGATCGGCGACAGCGCGCCGCACAGCGCGTTCACCGACCTCGTCCGGTACGCCGGACGTTGGTTCTGCGCCTTCCGGGAGGCCCGCACCCACCTCAGCGACGACGGCGTGATCCGGGTGCTGACGTCGACCGACGGCCGGGCCTGGACCTCCGCGACGGTCATCGCGCAGGCCGGCGCCGACCTGCGTGATCCGCGCTTCGTGACGCGACCCGACGGGCGGCTGCAACTGCTGGCGGCGGCCGCCACCGGCACGGTCACCACGACGTTCCAGACGGTGACCTGGCTCTCCACCGACGGGCACACCTGGGGCGATCCGACCCCGGTGGGCGATCCGGGCGTCTGGGTGTGGCGGGCGGCCTGGCACGACGACGCGATGTACGGCGTCGGCTATGCCACCCGGGAGCCGAGGTTCGCCCGGCTCTACCGCAGCACGGACGGCGTTGACCTGCGTCCCTGGGTGCCGACGCTGTTCGAGGACGGGTACCCCAACGAGTCCGGTCTGGTCTTCACGCCGGACGGCACCGCCCTCTGCCTACTGCGGCGGGACGCGGGCAGCGCGACCGCACAACTCGGCCGGGCCGTGCCGCCGTACCGGGACTGGACCTGGACGGATCTGGGTGTCCAGGTGGGCGGGCCGACGCTGCTCCGACTGCCCGACGGGCTGCTGCTGGCCGGGGTGCGCCTGCACGACGGTGAGATCCGCACCGCGATCTGCGTCGTCGACCCGGGCCGGGGCGAGCTGACCGAGCTGGTCGCGTTGCCGTCCGGCGGTGACACCAGCTACCCCGGCCTGGTCTGGCACGACGACCTGCTGTGGGTGAGTTACTACTCGTTGCACGAGGGGCGGACCTGTGTCTACCTGGCCGAGGTCAGCCTGACCGGCTGAGCCTGGCCGGGCAGCCCGGCGGTCGGCTAGCGTGCCGGCATGCCATCGACGCCCACCGAATCGACTGACCCGTACTGTCTGCGCCCCGGGGAGGCCGCCGAACTGCTGCACGGGCACCAGTGGCGGCGGTTCGTGGCGCTCGGTGACAGCGTCGTGGAGGGCATGTGTGAGCCGACACCGGGCTACCCGGACGTGCAGTGGGTCGACCGGGTCGCCGCCGAGTTGACGGCCGTGAGCCCCGAGCTGGCGTACCGGAATCTGGGTCGACGCGGGCTGCGCGCGCACCAGGTGCGGGCCACCCAGCTCGCCCCGGCGCTGGCCTTCGCACCGGACCTGGCGCTGGTCGTCTGCGGCGGCAACAACGCCTTTCACCCGGCGTACGACGCGGAGGCGGTGGACGCCGAGCTGACCGCGATGATCACCGCGCTGCGCGACGTTGGCGCCGACGTGATCACGGTGGGCATGTTCGACGTCTCGCACAGCCCGGCGGTGCCCGAGCACCTCCGGCGCGGTCTGGGCGAGCGAATGCGCCGCCTGTCCGCCCACACGGCCACCCTCGCCGAACGCCTGAGGACGATCCACGTCCACCTGACCGACCATCCTCTGACGGCCGACCCCACCCTCTACAGCACCGACGGCCGCCACGGCAGCGCCCGCAGCGACGCCATAGCGACAGCCCAAACCCTCCGCACCCTCTCCGGCCACCGTCCCCTTCGCGACCGACGCCGTTGATCATGAAGTTGTTGCCCTCCGTGGCGGCGTGTCGTGGCAATAAGTTCATGGTCAACGATGGCCAGGCGGGCCGGGGCGCGGTCAGTCGGTGAGGAGGATTCCGGTGAGGAGGACGCCGTGGGCCAGGTTGAGGATGCCGTCGCAGCCGGGGTAGCCGACCCTCGCCAGGCCACCAGAGGCGCGCCGACCGAACAGGTATGGGGCCAGGGAGTACGGGACGTCGGCGGTGACCGTCTCACCCGTCTCGATCTGGACGAAGTCCATCGACACCCGGTCGGTCGGCAGGTACTCCTGGAGGATGGCGCCGCCCTGGTCGACGGCGGCCCGCACACCGTCGGCCCAGTCCGCCGCGCTCAACTCCGGGCCGAGCAGGACACCATGCCCGGCCGAACCGTCGGCCGGCTTCGCCACCAGCGCGGCCTGCTCGGCGATGGCCCGGTCGAGCACCGCCGCGGTCAACGGCACCGTGTACGGCACGTGCCGGCGGATCAGTGTCTGGTCGTCGGCGGGCAGCCCGTCCACGTCCTCCCACAGCCAGGCGAACGTGGTCTTGTTGCCCAGCAGCCAGGCCGCCGCCGACACGAACATCGGTAGGGTGCCGGCGGCGAGGGCCACGGTCACCGCGTCCAGGCCGGCGGTCGGGGTGACCCGGTTGGGCACGAACAACCGGAACAACGCGTCGACCGGCGCGCCGTCGACGACCAGGCGGTTGTCGGCGTCCACTGCGGCCGTGGCGACCGGGGCGATGACCAGATCGATGCCGAAGTCGCGGGCCCGTACGGCGAGGGGGTCGAGGATCCGAATGAACGTCTGCGGGTCGTCGAGGCCCGGATAGTCGCCGTCGAAGTCCATCAGCAGCGCCACCCGGGCGCCGTCGGGCAGTCGCAGCTCCTCACGGATCGCCACGAACCGCTGGTCCAACAGCGACGGCGCGGCCCGCACCGGCAGGCCGTCGAGGATGCCGTGCTCCCGATAGAGGCCCTCGTACCGCTGGATGACGGTGTCGGCGTCGAACCCGCCGCCGAGGCTGCTGTCGATGTTGTACTCGACGAACTTCGGCACCCCGGCGGAGAAGATCACGTCCGGGCGGTACGCGGCCAGCAGCGCCTCGGTCAGCGGCTCGGCCTCGTCCAGCAGCCGGGTCTCCCCCGCCGGTACGCCGAGCAGCCGGCGCAGGTCACCGGCGCTGTCGGCCCTCCGACGGCAGGCGTCGAGGATGAGCTGGGCGAGCCGGTCGCAGACCCCGTTGAGTTCCTGCCAGGCGTCGGCGGTGAGCACCGGGGGTCGGGCCAACCGCCACTGCTTGTTGTAGGTGGCCCGGCCGTGGAAGACCTGCTCCCAGGCCGCCGCCCCACTGGCCACCATGGCCCGACGGGCCGGCTCCGGAAGGTCGGCCCAGGCCCGGTCGGCAGCCGGCCACGGATAGTTCGGGTCGATCATGATCCGTCCTTCAGTGTCAGGTGGATGGCGGTGGCGAGCTGGTCCCGGCCGGGTTGGACGGCCCGGTCCAGTGCCGGGGCGAACGGCAGCACCGCCCCGTCCGGGCGGGTGACCCGGCGCGGCGGGGCGAGCAGCCGGACCCGCTCCACCACGCTCGCGATGATCTCGGCGGCCATTCCGCAGGCACGGTTGCCGTCGTCGAGCACCACGAGGCGTCCGGTGCGGGCAACCGACTCGATGAGACCGTCGATGTCGAACGGGTACAGGGTGCGCGGATCGAACACCTCCACCGAGACCTGGTCGGCCAACTCCTCGGCGACGGCGAGCGCGTCGTGCACCAGGTGCCCGATCGCGACCACTGTCACGTCGTCACCGAAGCGGTGGATCCGGCCCCGGCCCAGCGGCACCGGCGCCAGGTCGTCGACGTCGTCACGCACGTCCATCGCGCCAGCCGGCGCGAATACCACCACCGGGTCGTCGTGGCGGATCGCGGTGACCAGCAGCCCGTACGCGTCGGCCGGGGTGGCCGGCACGACAGTGACAACGCCGACGTGGGCGAAGAGGCTGTACGGGTGGTCGGAGTGCTGCCCGGCCCACCCGGTACGCGAGCCGGAGCCGGGCACCAGGTAGGTGACGGGGACACTGCACTGGCCGCCGGTCATCAGCGGGAACTTGTGCGCGTGGTTGACGATCTGCTCGAAGACCAGGAACAGCAGCGACGGGATCTGGAACTCGATCACCGGCCGCAACCCGGCCAGCGCCGCCCCGGTGGCGAAGCTGGTGAACGCCTGCTCCGACAGGGGGGTGTCACGGACCCGTTCGGTCCCGAACCGTTTGGCCAGCCCGGTGGTCACCAGCGACGCCCCGACCTGGACGTCCTCGCCGAGCAGGAACACCGCCTCGTCGCGGGCCAACTCGTCGGCGAGGGCCCGGGTGAGCGCCCGGCGGTACGACAGTCGGGGCACCTCAGCCACCTCCGGTGCGGGCGGTCAGGCCGCTGGCGTACAGGTAGGTCAACGCGTCGGCCGGGTCGGGTTCCGGGCTGCCCAGGGCGAACCGCACCGCCGCGTCGAGGGTCGACTCGACCTCGGCGTCCACTGTGGCGCGGTCGGTGTCGGTGAGGCGTTCGCCCTGGATGCGCACCGGGTCCCGGGCCCGACCACGGGTCACCTCGTCGGGTGGCCGGTAGTCGAGGCGTACCGCGTGTTCGAAGGTGTGGTGGACGTCGAAGCGGTAGGTCCGGGCCTCGATCAGCTCGGGGCCGCCGCCGGCGCGCATCCGGTCGACGGCGGTGCACGCGGCGACGCGTACCGTCTCGGGGTCCTGGCCGTCGACCCGCACGGCCGGGATGTCGAACGCGGCGGCCCGGCCGGCGATGCTGCCGGCCACCGCGCCGGCGACCGGCATGGTGGTGGCGTAGCCGTTGTTCTCGCAGACGAACAGCACCGGCACCCGCCACAGCGCGGCCAGGTTGAACGCCTCCAGCAGCATCCCCTCGTTGACCGCGCCGTCGCCGAAGAAGCTCACCCCGACGGTGTCGCGGCCCCGGCGGCGCTGCGCCCAGACCGCGCCCGTGATGATCGCCCCGGAGGCGCCGACTATCGCGTTGGCGCCGAGCACGCCGATGCTCAGGTCGGCGGCGTGCATCGAACCGCCCCGGCCGGCGTTGAGGCCGGTGACCCGGCCGCACAACTCGGCGAGCATCCGGGCCGGGTCGGCCCCACGGGCCAGGACGTGCCCGTGGCCGCGGTGGGTGCCGGCGAGCACGTCGTCGGCACCCAGGGCGGCGCAGACGCCGGCGGCGATCCCCTCCTGACCGAGGTACGGGTGGATGCCGCCGACGATCTGCCCGCCGTGGACCAGCTCCACCGCCCGTTCCTCGAACCGGCGGATCAGCCGGACCGTGCGGTAGAGCCGGACCGGGTCGGCGTCGGTCACGCCGGGCCCTTGATGGCGGCCAGGATGTCGTCCCAGAGTCGGGCCCGGGCAGCGAGGGCGGTGTTGACAGTGTCGGCGCACTCCTGCCACTTGGTGTCGTCGTCGCCGCACAGGTCGGCGAGCATCTGCATGGCCATCGGGGTGTGCTGTTCGCCGTCGACCTCGATGTGCCGCTCCAGGTAGTCGACGAACGTGTGCAGCCGGTTGCTGTGCTCGTTGACCGAGACGACCTGGGTGAACATGTCCGGGATCAGGTCCTCCCGGCCGAACGCGAAGGCCGCCGCCTGGCAGTGCACCGGAGTGGACTCGATGATCTGCCAGGTGGTCGCCGCGAACCTCGCCGACGCGGCCGGCACCCCGGCCTCGGCGAGCGCCTCGGTGACCGGTCGGCCGGCGCGCAGCAGGTCGATGAGCGCGTTCACCGCCGTGGTGTCCGCGCCCGCCTCGGCCATGCCCTGCACGTACAGCTCGAAGTGGCTGATGTAGCCGCCGCCCAGTTCGTCGCTCTCCTCGACCATGACGATGTCGTTGATGAGGCGGCGGCTGCCGGTCGGGCCGGTCGGGATCCACGGCACCGCGACGCAGGTCAGTTGCCGTTGCAGCGACTTCAGCAGGGACATGAAGTCCCAGACCGCGAAGACGTGGTGCCGCATGAAGGTGACCAACGCCTCGTGGGTGTCGAGGTTGGCGTAGAGCGGGTGCTTGACCACGGCGTCGCGCCGGTCGGTCACCGCCCGCTCCAACCGCTCGATGCCCGGGTGCGTCTTACCCCAGTCGTACCGTGACATGTCAGCCTCCCTGCTGGGCGCGGTGGCGCCAGATGACCGGGCAGTAGTCGGGGTCCGCGTAGTCCGGCCGCCCGTCGTGGGTGCGGCGGACCAGCACGTCGTGGTTGTACGCGGCGAGCGTGCCGTCGGAGAGCGCATACTCCCGCCAGGCGTTGTCGCCGTCCTGCAGGTGCAGCGAGATCGCCTGTCGGGGGCGACCGCTGACGTTGGGGCCGCTGCCGTGGTAGGTGCGGCAGTGGTGGAAGCTCACGTGTCCCTTGGGGATCACCATCGGGATCTTGCGGATCTCCGCGCCGTTGTACGCGGCGTTCTCGGCCAGCATCTCCTCCAGCTGGCTGTGGTCCCGGTCGGCGAAGTGCCGCACCACGGTGTCGTCCGCGCCGATCTCCCTCCACCGGTGCGAACCGTCGACCATCGTGATGGTGCCCATCTCCTCCCCGCAGTCGTGCAAGGGGATGAACGCGGTGAGCATCTTCTCCGACGACGAGGACGCCCAGTAGTGCTTGTCGAAGTGCCAGGGCACGATGTTGCTCGGCTCGCCGGAGATCGGCGGCTTGTAGATCAGCGTGGACTGGAAGACCCGGATCTCGTCGACCTGGGCGAGCCGAGCGGCGACAGCGCCGAGCAGCGGCTTGCGCAGGATCGCGCCGAGCCCGTCGTGCTCGTGGTGGACGTAGTCGTTGTGCCGCTGCACGGGGCCCTTGGAAGGCTCCCAGTAGGCCAGCTTCGGTGGTCGTACCGGCAGCCGCCGGTCCCGCTCCCCGTCGTAGTAGCGCTGCGTGGCGGCGGCGAGGGCGTCCACCTCATCGTCGGTGAACACCTTTTTCGACAGGTACCAGCCGTGCTCGGCGTAGTGCCGCACGTCGTCGTCGGACGGCAGCAGCGCCTGCTCCTCGGCGGTCAACGTCGGCTCGTACTCGGTCGCGGTCACTGTGCCTCCTTGGTTCGCGACTGCGGGGCTCGCAAACCCGGCTCACTCCTCGCGCTCACGCCCCCACCCCCTGTGGCGTGGCCGCCACGGCGGCCAGTTCCCGCTCCTTGGCCTCGTAGAGCGCCTTGATGTTGCCGCTGCCGAAGCCCCGCGCGCCGCGCCGCTCGATCAGCTCCAGAAAGAGCGTGCGACGCACGTGCATCGACTCGGCGAAGATCTGCAACAGCTGGCCGTCGTGGTCGGAGTCGACGAGCACACCCAGCTCGCGCAGCCGGTCCAGTGGGGCGTCGATCCGACCGACCCGCGCCTCCAGGGCGTCGTAGTAGCTGGCGGGGGTGCCGGCGAAGCGCACCCCGCGCCGGCCCAGCGCCTCGACCGCGCCGACGATGTCGTCGGTGCGCAGCCCCAGGTGCTGCACTCCCCCACCGGCGTGCTGGTCGAGGAACGCGTCGATCTGCCCGGGCCGCCGGGTGCGGTCCGGTTCGAGCAGCACCACTGTGACCCGCCCGGACGGGCTCTGCACCACCTTGGAGTTCATTCCCTGCCCGTCGACCTCGATGTGCTCCTCGAAGATCTGCGCGAAGTCGAACAGCGCCTCGAAGTGCCGGACCGTCTCGTCGAGCTGGCCCGGTGGCACGCAGACCGCCAGGTGGTCGATCTCGGCGAGCACCGGCGGGTGGCCGTCCGCCGTGGACGGCGCCGCGATGATCGCGCCGGGCAGGAACTCGCCCCCCTCGCCCCGGCGCTGCACCAGCCGGTGCCGCACGTCGGCGAAGCCGTCCACCTCGGCGATCACCACCTCGGCGTCCGCGCCGGTGCGGGTGGTCGGCGGCGTCACCCCGATCGCGCCCCGACCCACCAGCTCGGCGTACGCGGCCGACACGTCGTCGACCTCGACGGCGACGACCCCGATGCCGTCACCGTGGCGTTGCACGTACCGCGACGCCGGATGCTCGGCGCTCAGCCCGGAGGTGAGCAGCAACCGGATGTCGCCGTGGCAGAGCAGCAGCGAGCGCTGTCCCGCCAGCCCGGTCTCCGGACCACCCTGGCCACAGATCTCGAAGCCGACGGCGGTGCTGAAGTAGAAGGCCGCCTGTCGGGCGTCCCCCACATAGAGTTCGATGTGGTCGATACCACGGATGTCCATGTCCCCTGAAACCCTTCCCACCCGATTCCCCCTGTGTTGCCGACCGGGCACACCCCGCCCGGGTTGCCGCCTCGATCACCCCCTCGGCTCGGCGACGCGCGCCAGCAGCAGGCTCACGTTCTGGCCGCCGAACCCGAACGAGTTGGTGACCGCGTACTCCAGGTCGGCCTTGCGCGGCGCGCCACGGATGTGGTCCGCCGGGCAGGCCGGATCCGGATCGTCGAGGTGGTACGTCGGCGGCAGCAGCCCCCGACCGAGCGCCAACGCGGTGGCCGCCGCCTCCAGCACCCCGGACGCGCCGAGCAGGTGACCGGTGAGCGCCTTGGTGGAGCTGACCGGCACACCGCCGACGCCGAAGACGTCGGCCAGGGCGGTGGTCTCCGCGATGTCGCCGAGCTTCGTGCCGGTGCCGTGCGCGTTGACGTAGCCGACCGCCGCCGCCGGCACACCGGCGCTGCGCAGCGCCCGGCGGATGCACGCCGCCGCTCCGGTGCCGTCCGGGCGGGGGGCGGTCGGGTGGTAGGCGTCCGTCGTCGCGCCGTGGCCGGCCACCTCGGCGTACCCGGCGACGCCGCGCGCCGCGGCGTGCTCGGCGCG
The DNA here is from genome assembly GCF_036347035.1 of Micromonospora sp. NBC_00821. Classification (NCBI taxonomy): domain Bacteria; kingdom Bacillati; phylum Actinomycetota; class Actinomycetes; order Micromonosporales; family Micromonosporaceae; genus Micromonospora; species Micromonospora sp. NBC_00821. The sequence goes on along the minus strand of NZ_CP108880.1, from coordinate 3,627,209 downwards.
TTCGAGCACCAGCAGCGCGGCACCCTCGGACAGCACGAACCCGCTGCGGGAGGTGTCGAACGGGCGACTCGCCCGGCCCGGGTCGGTGCCGGCGCGCGCCAACGCCCGCGCGTTGCCGAAGGTGTCGGCGAAGGTCGGGAAGAGCGGCGCCTCGCTGGCTCCACAGATCACCACGTCGACCTCTCCGGTCGCGATGAGCCGCACCCCGTCGGCGACCGCCTGGGCACCGGAGGCGCAGGCGGTGCCGACCGACGAGCTGTAGCCCCGAATACCGTGCGCGATGGCGATCCGCGCCGCCGGCATGTTCGGCAGGATCCCGGTGAGCAGGTACGGGCTGACCGCCGCCCGACCCCGGGCCGCCCGGGCCAGCACCTGCGACTCCAGTGTGGCCATCCCGCCGACCCCACCGACGATCACACCGATCCGCTCGGGGTCGACGTCGCGGCCCACCTCGATGCCGGCGTCGGCGAGAGCGTCGGCGGCGGCGAGCAGGGCGAGGACGACGATCCGGTCCAGCACCCGGGTCTCCGGCCCGGACGCGACTGTGCGTGGGTCGATGTCGGGCAGCAGGCCCGCCACGTCCAGCGACGTGCTCGCCGGGTGCCCCTCGGGCGGGCGGGTCAGCCCGGACCGACCGGTGGTCAGCGCGTCGAAGGTTTCCTCGACACCCCGCCCGACCGGTGTGAACAGACCCATCCCCGTGATCAACGCGGTCACGAGCTGGCCTCGGTGAGGTAGCGCTCGCGCAGGACCACCTTGCGGACCTTGCCGGTCACGGTTACCGGGATGTCGGCCGAGCGCACCGGCACGACCCGGCGCAGTGTGGCGCCGACGTCCGGGCCGAGGGCGGCGCGGACCCGCTCGGTGCGGTCCTCGGCCTCGTCGGCGCCGGCGGCCAACTCCAGCAGCACGTCGGTGACGACCGCGCCGGTCTCGGCGACGATCACCACGGTGCAGTCGGTGACGTCCGGGCAGGCGGCGAGGATGCGCTCCTCGGACAGCGCGGTGTAGAAGCGCCGCCCGTCACCGGCGTCGACCGAGTCCACCGCCCGGTCCAGGTGGTAGTAGCGGCCGTCGGCGTCGGCGCGGACCAGGTCACCGGTGAGGTACCAGCCGCGCTGGCGGAAGCGGTAGGTGGTGACCGAGTCGTTCCAGTAGCCCCGGAACAGCGACGGCGAGTCGATGCCCAGGAAACCCACCTCGCCGACCGGCACCGGCTCGCCGTCGGCGTCGAGCACGGCGACAGTGGCGAACCGGTACGGGCGGCCGATGCAGCGGCCGTACCGGTCGGTGTCGGCGCGGTGGGTGATGTGGAACATCGAGTGCCCCATCTCGCTGGAGCCCAGCCCGTCGATGAAGACCGAACCGGGCACCTTCGCCACCCCGTCGCGGGTGACGGTGTCGTGCCAACCGACAGCGACGAGGCGGCGGATGTGCGGCTCGTGCGAGGCATCGCCGGTGTTGAACCACAGCCGCACCGAGTCCAGGTCGTACCCGGACAGGTCGAAGCGGGCCAGCTCCGCCCAGGTGACCGAGAAACCGAACACCCCGTCGGGGCGCCAGCGTTGGATGGCGTCCAGCACCCGCTCGCCGCCCTGCTCGGAGAGCAGGAACATCTGCGCGCGGTTGCCCAGCGCCTGGTTGACCATCAGCACAGTGGCGGTGTGCGGTGCGGGCAGCGCGTTGAGGATCCGGGTGGTGCCCTGCGCCTGCGGCATGGTGAGCAGGTGCCGGGTGGCAGCGAAGAGGCTGGCGTGCGAGTGCAGCACCGCCTTGGGCACCCCGGTCGTCCCGGAGGTGTGGGTGATCACGATCGGGTCGTCCGGGTGGTGCCGGTAGTGCGTCGGGGCCGTGTCCGGGTCACCCGTGCCGGCCTGCGCGGGGGTGCCGAGCACTGGTACCCCCAGGTCGTGCCCGGCCAGCAGCGCGGTGTGCTCGCCGTCGGCCAGCACACCGACGCCCCGCAGGCGGCGGATGTACTCGGCGGCGATCTCCGGGCGGAGCTTGCCGTTCATCAGCGCCGGGATCGCCCCGAGCCGGGCCAGCGCCAGGTAACTGAGCACCATGTCGGCGGCGGCGGTGGCCCAGACCGCGACCGGGTCGCGGGGGCGTACCCCGTGTTCGTGCAGCCAGGCGGCGCGGGCGGCGACCCGCTCGTCGAGCCGCCCCAGTGTCAGTGGCGTCTCGGCGGGGTGCCCGTCGACGGCGGTGTCGAAGGTCAGGCCGGGCCCGTCCGGGTCGGCGCCGTGCGCCAGTACCCGGGCCAGGACGTTGCCCGCACCCAGCTCGGTGTCGGCGGCCAGTGCGCCGCGCAGTCCCCGTGTCCTCATTGTCGTGCTCCTCCCCCCAGTAGCACCGCGACGGCCTCGGTCGGCCCGTCGGGTGCCTGTTCGATCAGGATCAGCAACACCTCGTCGGCGTCGCCGTCATCGCGCAGCAGGTCGGCCTCGGCGACACCGTCGGTGTATGGGTCGCCGGTCGGGCAGAGGCAGACCACCGGCCCACGCAGGTCCCAGCGGGCCGCGAGGTGCCCGGCGACGCTGTTGGGCACGGACTGGAAGAAGAACAGCGGGCCGATCCGCCCGCCGGCCTCGACGGTGGCCCGTACGTGTCGGGCGCTGGCGAGATCACCGCTGGCGCTGACCAGCACGATCCCCGTCCGCACTCCGGCGGGCACTCCCGCCGACCCGTACCCCCGCCGCAGACACCGCTCGGCGACGGCCACCACCACCGGCGCGAAGTCCGAGTGCACAAACCCCGGCACCCCCGCCGCGCCACCGTCCCCACCCTCAGGCCAGAAGGCCCGAGCCCGCTCCCCGGCCCGCTCCCCCGGCGATCTTGCGGTTTCGGTCGTCGTTTCGAGTCGTTGGTCGGATTCGTCGGGGCAGAAAGTGCACGATCGCGGGGAGTGGGGGGCGGTCATCCGACGCCGACCAGGAGAGCGGTGTTGGCGCCGCCGAAGGCGGCGTTCAGGGTCAGGGCATGGGTGGCTTCCGTCTTCTGCGGACGGTCCTTGACGACGTTCAGGGGGCAGGAGTCGTCGGGGCCCAGCCAGCCGGCGTTGACCGGCAGTTCGCCGTGGCGCAGCGCGAGCGCGGTGACCACCAGTTCGAGCAACCCGGACGCCTCCAGCGCGTGCCCGTGCACCGACTTCGTGGAGCTGACCGGGACCCGGGTGGCGTGCCCGCCGAGGGCCCGACGCAGGGCGGCGGCCTCGGCGGCGTCGCTCTGCGCGGTACCGGTGGCGTTGGCGTTGACGTAGCCGACGGCCTGCGGTGGCAGCCCGGCCCGGCGCAGCGCGCCGTCGACCGCGCGGGCCAGCCCGGCGCCGCCGGGTTCCGGCTGGCAGGGGTGGAACGCGTCGCCGGCCCGCCCCCAACCGACCACTGTGGCCACCGGATCGACACCGCGTCGTCGGACGGTGCTCGACTCCAGCACCACAGCGGCCACGCCGTCGCCCAGCAGCAACCCCCGGCGGCCGACGCTGAACGGGCGGACCGCCCCGTCGACCGCGAGGGCACGACCGGCGTCGAAGAGCGCGAACTGGTCCGGCTCCACCAGGTAGCCGGCCGCGACCACGACCCGCTCGACGTCACCCCTGGTGATCCGGGCTGTCGCGTCGGCCACCGCCGTGCTCGCCGACACGCAGGCGCTGGTGTAGACCCGGGTGTGACCGGACAGTCCACATCGGGCGGCGAGCTGACCGGCGAGCACTGCCGGCGTCGGGCCCACGGCCGGGCCGCCGTGCACGGCCAGCAGCAGGGCGCACCCGGCGCGCTGCGCGCGGTGAAGACCGGCCGCACGGCAGGCCGTGTCGATCGCGGCGACCAGCTCGTCCGCGAGCGGACCGACCTCGGGCACTGTGGCCGCCACCGTGACCCGGCGGGCGGCGGTGTCGAATCGTCGCACCTGTCCGAACGCCGGCACCCCGGCCAGCACACCGGCGAGCTGCGCGTCGGCGCCCCGCCCCAGGGCGCTGACCGCGTACACACCGGTGAGCTGGGCGACGCGCGCCTCAACCATCTGCGGAGGCGGTCAGCGACGCCCGGAACACCACCAGGGCGTCGTCGACGGTGCGGATGCCGGCCAGCTCGTCGTCGGTGAGGTCGAGCCGGCGTTCGTAGCGCTGCTCGACGAGGTGCACCAGCCAGGCAAGCTCCATCGAGCCGATCCGGTCGGACACCTCGGCAGCCGGTTTCGCGGTGAGTTCGGCGAGCATGGTCATCAGGTCAGCTCGCCCCAGATCGGGCTGACCGCTCATCAGCCTTTGTCGCTCGTCGCCTCGGTGACGCGATTGGCGACCATCGTGGTGAACTCGCCGACAGTCATGAGGGCGAGCTGCTCCGACTCGTCGTCGGCGAACGTCAGGCCGTACCGGTCCTCGACCCGGACGGACAGGTCGGCCAGGGCGAGAGACTCCAGGTCGACGCCGGACGGGCCGAGCGTGGTGTCGTCGTCGAGCCCCTCGACGTCGTAGTTCATGTCGGCGAGCTGCTCGACGACGAAGGCGCGGACCTCGGCTCTCATGGATACCCTCTCTGCGTGGCTCAGCTGACGGTGTCCGGTCGGGACACCGTCTACGTGTGGGTCGGCCGGGACACCGGCGGTCAGCCGGATCGGGCCGCTGTGCTGGTGCGGCGAGCGGGTGCTCTGCTGCTCGGTCACCCGGAGACCGGGCTGGTGCTGACGCACGACCGCGACGGACGGCCGGTCGTCCGGGTCGCCGAGGTGACCGGGTCGGTCGAGCTGGCGGTCAGCGTCAGCCGCACCGCCGGGCTGGTGGTGGTCGCCGCCAGTCGGGCCGGCGCGGTCGGGGTGGACGTGGAGCGGATCCGCCCGCTGCCGGCGCTCGCGCTGGCCCGCCGCTGGTTCCCGCCCACCGAGCTGGCCTGGTTGGGCGATCGGCCCGAGGCCGGCCGGACGGTGGACTTCCTGCGGTTGTGGACCGCCAAGGAGGCGGTCGGCAAGGCGCTCGGGCGGGGGTTGCGCGGCGGCGGGCTGCGCCGGTTGATGCCGCCGCCGGGGCTGCCGTTGCGACAGGTGCCCGGCGCCGAGCCCCTGCGGGTCGGTCACCCGCGGCTGGGCGGGGGCCTCGTCCTGGCGGTCGCCATACGGGCGAGCACGCAGGTCGACGTCGAGGTGGTGCAGCGGCCCGGTCACGGGGTGACCGCCGAACGCAGCGCGTCGGTCGAGCGGACCAGCTTGCCGGTGGTGGTACGGGGCAACTGATCGAGCAGGTGCAGCGCCCGGGGCCGTTTGTAGCCGGCCAGCCGCTCGGCGAGGAGCTTGTCCAGCGTCTCCTCCGACAGCGGGCCGTCGGGTTGGACGTACGCGGTGATGCCGTCGTCCCAGACCACCACGGCGGCGGCCACCCCGGTCAGCTCGGCGACGGTGGCCTCGACCTCGGTCAGGTCGACCTTCATCCCGCCGACGGAGACCTGCGAGTCGAGTCGACCGCGCACCGTGACCAGGCCGGTGTCCACATCGACGGTGCCGGCGTCGCGGGTGTGCAGCCAACCGTCGGACCAGCGGGTCGGGTCGCTCAGGCCGACGTACGGCGACGCCGGGCAGGACACCCACAGCTCACCGCCGGACTCGCGGACCTCGATCCCGGGGGCGGGGGCGATCGACGGTCGGTGTGACCCGTGCAGGTCGGTGCCGATCACCCCGACCTCGGTCATCCCGTACATGTTGCCCAGCGGCACCCCGTACCGGTCGGTGAACGCCCGGGCGACGGCGGCCGGGACCAGCTCGCCCCCGGTGGTCATCCGCCGCAGCTGCGGCAGTGGCCCGGTCGGGCGGGTGGAGGCGAGCAGTCCGATGTGGAACGGCACTCCGAGCACCGTGGCCGGTGTGGTGCCGGCGCTGATCGCGGCCAGCACGGCGTCGCCGCTGAGCCGCTCCGGCGGCACCAGTTCGACCCCGGCGTGCAGCCCGTAGAGCAGGCCACCGACCAGGCCGAGCACGTGCACCATCGAGGGCAGCAGGATGATCCGCTCGCCGGGCAGCGCCACCCCGTCGATCCGGGTGTAGCGGTGCACCTCGGCGACCAGGTCGGCGGCGGTGCGGCCGATCACCTTGGACGGGCCGGTGGAGCCGGAGCTGAGCTGGATCACGGCGTGGCCGCTGACCGCGGGGCGGTCGGCGTACCGGGTGACGCCCTCGGTGACGTCGACGAAGATCTTCAGCGCGCCGCCACCGGTTCGCACCGGAGCGACCACCACCTGCGGAGTCAACCGGGCCAGCGCCCGGTCCACCTCGTGGTCGGTGAGCCGGTGGTCGAGCAGGATCGCCTGCCCCCCGGCGCGCCAGGTGGCGAGCAGGTTCACCACGTACGCCAGCGACGGTGGCAACCGCAGCGCCGCGGCACCGCCGGGGCGCAGTCCGGCGGTGGTCAACCGGTCCTGCGCGGCGGTGACCAGCCGGTGCAGGGTGGCCCGGTCGACGGGCTCGGGCAGACGGAGACAAACGTCGGTCGGGTGGCCGACGAAGAGGACTTCGTCCACCCAGCCGGGGTCGGTCGCCGTAGGATCTTCTGCCGTCACTGCCGTTCACCGCCCAGCATGAAAGAGGGCGAATCCGCCCATCACGTACGCTTGTCGGGGTGCTGCGGGGAACCATACGACGCCCACAAGGCCATTGCTAGATGCGAATGGATGGATCAAAAGCAGCGGCCAGCCGGATTGCCGACAGCCCGTTCGGCGGGCAGGATCGGGCGGCCGACTTGGCGGAGCGTCACCGAGGCATGACCCCTCGCACAACCGGCGGGCCGGTGTCAGCCGGACGGCCGATGGCGTCCGGTTGTCTGCCGAGCCCGACGGCTCTCGGGCGCTAGGCGGGTTTGATGCCGGCGAGGTGGACCAGCAGCTGAACCAGCCGGTACGCCTCGGCCACGTCGACGGCGTGGAAGGCGACAGTCCGGCCGCCGCCGACGCGGACCGCACCCGGCACCAGGACGGCGAGGTCGACCGTGTACGGGCCGTAGAGGTCGATCTCGACGTCCAACGGCCCGGCCATCGTCGCCGGGGGAATCGAGGCGCGCCGGGCGATCGCGTCGGCGGCGGCGCGGCGCAGCCGCTCCCGCGCCTCCTGCGGATGCACTGCCACCGCGGCGGCCTGCCCCAGGGTCTGCTTGACGGCGACGGTGACCGCCGAGGGCACCAGCTCACGGAATTCCGCGCAGGCGGTGTCGTCCCCGCTGAGCAGGACGACGGGCACGTCCAGGTGGCCCGCCATGGCGACGTTGAGGCCGATCTCGCCCAACGACCGGCCGGCCACCCGCACGTCGAGGACGGCGTCGCTTATCGTGTGGGCCAGGACGGCGGGCCCGGCACCGGCCCGAGCGTGATAGCCGACGAGCAGAACGGCATCCGTGTGCTCGTCCAGCCCCGCGAGCATGCCCAGCGGGCGGGGTTTGCCCCGCACGAGGTGAGCACGCCGGTCGAGGTCCTCCGGCAGGATGTTGCGAAACGTTCCGTGCGCGTCGGCGACCCACACCACCGCCTCGGGTTCGGCATCGAGGACCCCGGCGATCACCGCGTTCGCCTCGGCCGTCATCAACGCCCGGCCCCGCTCGTAGTCGTACCGATCCGGGTTCGTCTCGCTGGGGTGCACGACCCCCGAGATGCCTTCCAGGTCCACCGAGATCAGCACCTTCATGGCTCCAGGACCCTACGCGCTCCCGAGAAATACGGCCCGCCCCACCGCGCCGATCTTGCAGTTTCGGTTGCTGTGATGCGTGGAATGTCCATGATGTCGCGACAGTAAGTGCAAGATCGCGGAGAGCGGGCGGGGGCGGGGGCGGGGCGGGGAGCGTCAGGCTAGGGCTGGGGTTTGGGCGTGGATGTGGAAGCGCAGCGAACGGGCGTCGGTGAAGCACTCCCGCATCGGGCGCACGAGGTCCCGGTGCTCCGGGCTGCGTTCCCAGTCTTCGAAGTCGGCCAGGCTCGCCCACTCACTGGTGATCAACCACTGCTCCGGGTCGGTCGACGACCGGCACACCTGGTCGACCAGGTGCCCCGGCACACCGCCGGCGACCAGGTGCCGCACCTGTTCGTACGCGGCGAGGAACTGCTCGGTGCGCGGTACCGGCACCCGTACCAGAAAGACCACCCGGGCCCGTTTGTCGCTCATCATGCCTCTCCCCTCATCGGCGCGGCCCCACGCAGGACCAGCGCGCTGTTGAACCCGTCGAAGCCCCGCGCGCAGATCAGGGCGAGTCGGTTTCGCGGTCGGCGGTGCTCACGCAGGAAGTCCAGCTCGCAGCCCTCGGCCACCTCGTCCGGTCCGGCCGACGCGGGCAACGTGTCATGGGCGAAGGCGAGCAGCGCGGTGGCCACGTCCAACGCCGAGCCGCCCTGGTACGCCCGACCGGTCAGCGGTTTCTGCGTGGTCACCGGGGGCGGCCGGTCGGCGAACACGGCCCGCAGCGCCTCGGCCTCGCTGCGGTCGTAACGGGGCACGCCGAGAGCATCGGGCAGCACCACGTCGATTCCGGCGGCGGCGACGCCCGCGCGGTCCAGGGCCAGCCGCATCGCCCGCGCGTACTGGCCCGGGTCGCCGCTGCTCTCCGCCGTGGTGTGCGCGGCGTCGTGGGTGGAGCCCCACCCGCTCACCTCGCCGTAGACCCGGGCGCCCCGGGCCAGGGCGTGCCCCAACTCCTCCACCACGAACACGGCTCCACCCTCGGCCGGCAGGTAGCCGCTGGCCGTGGCGTCGAACGGCCGGTACGCCCGCTCCGGGTCGGCGACGTCACTGAGCAGCCCCGAGCGCAGCTGGCAGGCGAGCGCGTACGGGCTCAACGGGCACTCGGTGGCCCCCGCGATCACGACCGGGGTGCCCCGGCGCACCGCGCGGGCGGCGTGCGCCAGGCTGTCCAGCCCGCCGGCCGACTCCGCGACCAGCACCCCGCTCGGGCCCTTGAACTGGTGGTGGATGGAGAGCTGCCCGACGCTGGCAGCGTAGAACCAGGCGATGGACTGGTACGCCCCGACGGTCCGCGACGTGCCGCCCCACAGCCGTTGCAGTTCCCGCTGACCGAACAGGTTCCCCCCGGACGAGCTGGCCAGGGTCACCGCGTAGCCGTACGGGTCGGGGGCCCGGTCGGGCAGGCCGGCGTCGGCCAGCGCCAGCCGGGTGGCGGCGAAGCCGAGGTGCGTCCACCGGTCGGTCTGCACCAACTGGCGACTGTCGGCGTAGGAGTCGGCGGTGAAGCCGGGCACCTCCCCGCCGAAGCGGGTCGGATAGCCGGCCGGGTCGAACAACGTGATCGGCCCGGTCCGGCGGGTGCCGGCGAGGACCGTGCGCCAGTGCGCGTCCGCGCCGATGCCGCTCGGCGCGACCACCCCGATGCCGGTCACCACCGCCCGGGCCGTCGCGCCGGCACCGTGCGAAGCGGCGCTCACGCCGCCACCGCGCCGAGCATCCGACGGAAGACCATCGCCGACTGGAAACCGCCGAACCCGCTGCCCACCGAGAGGGCAACGTCCACCGGGACCTCCCGTGCCTCATTGGGTACGTAGTCCAGGTCGCACTCCGGGTCCCTGGTGCTCCAGTTCGCCGTCGGCGGCACCACACCGAACTCGATGGCCAGGGCGCACGCGGCCATCTCGATCGACCCGATCGCGCCGAGCGAGTGCCCGACCATCGACTTGATCGAGCTGATCGGTATCCGGTACGCGGCCTGACCCAGCGCCCGCTTGAACGCGGCCGTCTCGTGTCGGTCGTTCTGCCGGGTGCCCGAGCCGTGCGCGCTGATGTAGGAGACCTGTTCAGGCAGGATCCGGCCCTGCCGTAGCGCGTCGGTGACGGCGAGACCCATCTCCAGCCCGTCCGGCCGCAGCCCGGTCATGTGGAAGCCGTTGCTGCGACTGGCGTAGCCGGCCACCTCGCAGTAGATGTGCGCTCCCCGCCGCCGGGCGTGTCCGGCCTCCTCCAGCACCAGCACCGCCCCGCCCTCGGCCAGCACGAACCCGTGCCGGTCGGCGTCGAACGGGCGGGAGGCGTGCGCCGGGTCGTCGTTGTCCGGGCTGGTCGCCTTGATCGCGTCGAACGAGGCGACGGTGACCGGCGAGATCGGCGAGTCGGACGCGCCGGCCAGCATCACGTCCGCCTCACCGTCCACGATCATCTGGTGGGCGTACCCGATGGCGTCGATGCCGGAGGTGCAGCCGGTGGACACCACCTGCGCCGGGCCGTGCAGCCCGTGTCGACAGGCCACGTCCGCCGCGAGACTGCTGGGCACCAGCGCCTGATAGAGGTACGGGCCACCGCGCGCCCCGTCCACCAGCCACCGTCGACCGTGCTCGCTCACCGTGACGTACTCCTGCTCCAACGCCATCGTGCCGCCCACCGCCGTGCCCAGCACCACCCCGGCGCGATCCCGCTCCGCGTCCGTGAGCACCAACTGGGCGTCGGCCACCGCCTCGGCGGAACAGGCCAGCGCGAACTGCACGTACCGGTCGGCCCGGCGTCGCTCGGCCTCGCTCAGCCCCGCCGCGACCGGGTCGAAGTCGCACTCCGCCGCGATCTGCGACCGGAACGCCGACGGGTCGAAGAAACTGATCCGCCGGGTGGCGGTCCGCCCCTCGGTGATGGTCTTCCAGAAGCGGTCCCGGCTGGCGCCGCCCGGGGCGACCACCCCGATTCCGGTCACCACCGTGCGGCGCCCGGTCATGACCCGCCCCGTTGCTCGACCAACTCGGTGTCGACGTGGCCCAGTTCGGGCCGGGGGGCGAGCGGGCCCAGGTGGAAGACCACCTCGGCCGGCTCGACGCCGGTGTTGCGCAGCCGGTGCCGCACATTCACCGGCACGAACAGCCCCTCACCGGCGGCCAGCAGCGTCGGCTGGTCGTCCAGGTCCACTGTGATCGCGCCCCGCACCAGGTACAGGAACTCCTCGCTGTACGGGTGGTAGTGCTCGGCGATCCGCTCCCCCGGCTCGAGCGTGGCCACCCCGAGGAAACCCGAGGTGCTGCCGACGGTGCGGGGGCCGAGCAGCACCCGCAGCTCACCGCCGCGCCGGCGGTCGGCGGGTACGTCCCGGGCGGCGATCGGGCGGGTGCTCAGGTCACTCATCGTCGGCTCCCGTCGGTGCGTCGCTGGCGGTCGGGCCGCCCTGGTCGGCGCGCTGCCAGGCGATCCGCTCCACCCGGTCCTTGATCACCGCAAGTTGGATCACGCTGTTGGTGTTGATCCGCTCGGTCATCGCGACGTTGTCGACCGGCGCGGTCGGCTTCATCGCGAAGTCCTGCGTCCAGGCCATCCGGGTGCCACCGGCCTCCTCGGTGTAGCGCCAGTGGATGCGCATGTACTCGAACGGCCCGGTCTCCACCCGGTGCGCCCGGACCTGCCTGGTCACCGGGTCGGCGGTGCGCTCGCTGACCCAGCTCCAGGACACCCCGTTCTCGTCGGGGTACATGGTGAGGCGGAACCGCACCGTGTGCCCCTCGCGGTGCAGGATCTCCATCACGGCGTACTCGGTGAACAGCTCGGTCCAGTTCGCCACGTCGTTGGTGACCTCCCAGACCAGCCCCAGCGGCGCGTCGATGACCACGCTGTTCTCGGTGTGCCCGGGCGGGTCGGCGCGCCGGGCGACCAGGTCGGCCACCGCCGGGATGCTCAACTGTCCGGCCTGTTCGGGGATGACCACCTGCCAGCGGTCGGCGACGACCGCCGACAGTTCCAGCAGGGCGAGCGAGTCCATGCCCAGCTCCTCCAGAGACGCGGCGGGCGCCCGGGCCGCGGCGTCGGCGTCCAGCCCGCAGTGCGCCACCAGGATGTCGGTGATCTCGGCGGTCATCGGGCGACCATGGGTGACGGTCATCGGGTCCTCCTGTGGGTTGCGTCGGGATCTGCGGCGGGCGCGGTGCGCGGTGCGGGAGGGACGGTCGGCTCCGGCGCGGGCGCGGGCGCGGCGAGCAGACGGTCGACCAGGCCGGTGGTGTAGCGGCCTTTGCGGAATGCGGCGTCGTCGAGCACCCGCCGGACGAACGGGATGGTGGTGTGCACGCCCGGACCGGCGATGTCGAACTCGTCGAGGGCACGTTCCAGCCGGTTGAGGGCCAGCTCCCGGTCGGGCGCCCAGACGATCACCTTGGCGAGCAGCGAGTCGTACCAGGGGCCGACCAGGTAACCGGCGCTGGCGTGGGTGTCCACCCGGGTGAACGGGCCACCGGGTGGGGTGAACCGCTCCAACCGGCCGGGGGTGGGGGCGAAGCCGCGCGCGGGGTCCTCGCTGTTGACCCGACACTCCACAGCGACGCCGTGTAGGCGGATCTCCTCCTGCCGCCACCGCAGCGGTACGCCGGCGGCAATGTGGAGTTGCTCGTGCACCAGGTCGATCCCGGTGACCATCTCGGTGACCGGATGCTCCACCTGGATCCGGCAGTTGATCTCCAGGAAGTGGAACTTCTCCTCGGCGTCGACCAGGAACTCCAGCGTGCCGGCACCGACGAAGCCGACCTGGAGCGCACCCCGCAGGGCGGTCTCGGCGATGGTGTCGAGAACGGCGGCGGGCAGCGCCGGGGCGGGCGCCTCCTCGACCAGTTTCTGGTGCCGGCGCTGCACCGAGCAGTCCCGGGTGCCCAGGTGCACCCCGTTGCCGTGGGCGTCGCACAGCACCTGCACCTCGACGTGCCGCGCCTCGGTGAGGTAGCGCTCGACGTACACCCGGTCGTCGCCGAAGGCGGCCTGGGCGGCGGCCCGGGTCCGGGTGTACGCGCGACGCAGCTCGCCCGGGTTGTGCACCACTGTCATCCCCCGGCCCCCGCCACCGGCGGCGGCCTTCACGATCACCGGGTAGCCGACGGCGTCGGCCACCTCGGCCGCCGCGGCGGCGGTCGGCACCGGCGCGACACTGCCCGGCGACAGCGGCAGGCCGGCGCGGCTCATCAGTGCCCGGGCCGAGGACTTGTCAGCCAGCGCGGCCATCACCGCCGGCGGCGGGCCGATGAACGTCAGCCCGTTGTCGGCGCAGATCTCGGCGAAGTCGGCGTCCTCGGAGAGGAAGCCGTAGCCCGGGTGCACGGCCTGCGCCCCCACCTGCCGGGCCGCCTCCACGATGGCGGCGGCGTTGAGGTAGCTGCGCCGACTCGACGCCGGTCCGATCCGGACGGCCTGGTCGGCGAGGCGGACCGCCGCCGAGTCGGCGTCGGCGGCGGAGTAGACCACCGCCGTTCGCACGCCGAGCTCCTTGCAGGCACGCAGCACCCGCAGCGCGATCTCGCCCCGGTTGGCGATCAGCACGGTCTCGAACATGGTCAACCACCCCGCGCCGTCATGCCGGGTCCAGTTCGACGATCGGCTGGTCGTACTCGACCGGCTGACCGTCCTCGACGAGGATCGCGGCCACCCGGCCGGCCCGGTCGGCGGTCACCTCGTTCATCAGCTTCATCGCCTCGACGATGGCCACCGGCTGGCCCGGGCGGACCAGGTCGCCCACCGCGACGAACGGCCGCGCGCCGGGCTCCGGCGCCCGGTAGAAGGTGCCGACGATCGGTGCCCGCACCGCGGCACGCCCAGGCACCGGCGGCCGGAGCACCGAAGGTGAGGCACCGGGCGCCGGCCCGACCGCCGGTGCCGCCTCGGCGCGGGGCAGCGGTACGTCCGGTCGGGTCACGTCCTCGGGGTGCCACTCGACCTCCAGCACCGCCGGCCCGCTGCGCAGCCGGATCCGGCGCACCGGCCCGGCCAGCTCGGCGATCAGGTGCTGCGCCTGCCGGCGCAGTCCGGCCAGCGCCGCCTCGCCGTCCACCCCCACGTCGTCGGACGCGTCGACTGTCGACAGCGCCCGGTCGCTGGCGGTCATCGCAGGCCCGCCCGGACGCCGACGCGGTTCGCGCCGAACCGTCGGAATCGTTGCCGACGCAGGCGGACCAGCATGGCCGGCGGCACGTCGAGCAGCGGCAGGAGGTTGGCCAGCAGCGCGGCGCGCAACCGGTGCGCGGTCTCCGCCGGGTCGTCGTGCGCGGCGCTCGACGGCTCGGACACGACCTCGTCGACCACCCCGAGCCGGCGCAGGTCGGGCGCGGTCAGTCGCAACGCGCGGGCGGCCTGCGGCGCCGCGGACCGGTCCGGCCAGAGGATCGCCGCACACCCCTCGGGGCTGATCACCGAGTAGACGGCGTTCTCCAGCATCAGCACCCGGTCGGCCACCGCCAGCGCCAACGCGCCGCCGCTGCCGCCCTCGCCGGTGATGACCGCGAGCACTGGGGTGGGCAGCACGGTGAGGGTGAGGATGTTCTCGGCGATGGCCGCCGCCTGGCCCTGCTCCTCGGCGCTCACCCCCGGGTCGGCGCCGGGGGTGTCCACCAGGGTGACCACCGGCAGGCCGAGGCGGGCCGCGAGGCGCATGAGCCGCAGCGCCTTACGGTGCCCGGCCGGGCTGGCCATGCCGAAGTTGCGGGCGACCAACTCGGCGGTGGTGTGGCCCTTCTGGTGACCGATGACCATGACGTGCCGGCCGGCCAGCCGGGCCACCCCACCCACGATGGCCGGGCAGTCCGCGCCGAGCCGATCGCCGTGCAGCTCCACGAACCCGTCGAAGACCGAGTCCAGGTAGTCCAGTGTGGTGGGCCGCCCCGGATGCCGCGCCATCCGGACGGTGTCCCACGCGTCGCGTATCGCCGGGATACCGGCGTCTCCCTCGGCCGCCGCATCCGTCGGCCGCGCCAGGACCGCGCCGTCGTCGGCGAGGCGCTCGCGGTGCGAGGCCGGCTCCTGCCGGGGTACGGGCGGACGCGCCGGACGGCCGGCGCGGGTCGCGGCGAGCAGCGCCGTCAGCCGTCCGCGCAGCGACCGCCGTTGCACCACCATGTCGACCTGCCCGTGTCGGAGCAGGAAGTCGGCGGTCTGGAAGCCCTCCGGCAGGGCCCGCCCGGTGATCTGGCGGATCACCCGGGGGCCGGCGAAGCCCATCCGCGCGCCACTCTCGGCGAGCACCAGATCGGTGTTGGTGGCGAACGAGGCGGCCACCCCGCCGTAGGTCGGGTCGGTGAGGACGCTCACGGTGAGCAACCCCGCCTCGCGCAACGCGGCGATGGCCTGACTGACGGTCGCCATCTGCATCAACGACAGCGCGCCCTCCTGCATCCGCGCCCCGCCGGAGGCGGTGATCAGGACGAGCGGCGTGCGGTCGTCCAGCGCCCGTTCGGCCGCCCGGGTGATCAGCTCGCCCACCGCGCAGCCCAGGCTGCCACCGAGGAAACGGAAGTCCATCACCGCCAGGGCCACCGGGTGCCCACCGATGGTGGCCGTGGCGCAGACGACCCCCTCGGCAAGACCGGTGCTGGCCCGTGCGCCGGTGAGCCGGTGCGGGTACGGCAGCACGTCGACGAAGTCGAGCGGGTCCGCCTCCGGCAGCCGGTCGGGCAGCAGGCGCAGGGAACCCGGGTCGACCAGTTGGCGCAGGCGTTCCGGCGCGCCGAGTCGGGCATGTTCGCCGCACTCCGGGCAGACGTCGAGGTTGCGGCGCAGCCGTTTGCGGTACAGCAGGCTGGCGCAGCCGGCGCAGCGGGACCAGAGCTGCTCTTCGCGCGGCGCGGTGGCCGTCACGACCGCCGCCCGGCGTCCGGGGCGTCGAATCGGTAGAAGCACCGCGCCATGGCGTCGCGCGGCGAGCGCCAGGTCGACAGGTACGGCGACACGTACGGGCGTAGGCGGTCGCTGACCCGGATGAACTCGGGGTGGTCACGAGCGGCCTCCACAGCGCCCTCCGCCGGCTGCGCGGTCTCGAGAAGGTGCACGTAGAGGTCGTGCAGTCGGTACAGCGAGCGGTGTCGGACACCGACCAGGCGCGGCAGCTCCGTAGCGTCCGACTCGGCGAAGATCTCGGCGACCCGCTCCTCGGCGGTCGGATCGACCTTCGCGACGATCAGCGATCGGTCCATGTTGGGCCTCCCCCCACAGCGTCCGGCCGGCGACGGGTGGCCCCCGGACGCGCTGGACGACTGCCGACACGATGCGCCGATCCTCGTCACGGCGGCGTCACCGCGCCGGGTCGGCCAGCGACGAATGGCGGTGACGCTGCGTTGACGCAACCTGTGTATCAGCTATGTGCCTGCTGCGCTTGATGCGCTAATGTTTATGCAGTTCAGAACCGATCTCGGGTTGACTGTCGGCAAGAGAAGGTCCACGCTGACATTGACGCAACGTGACCATCATTGATAATCTTCAGCGTGGTCAGTCCGGCGGCCTCGGCGGGCGGGGCCGCGCCCGGCCACGCCGTGATCGGCGGGGTCGACAGTGGCGTCGAGGGCAACCGATCCGGGACACAGCAGACAGTCGGGACGAGCGTTCCGCAGGGGGTGCCGCCGTGGCCGCTGATCCGTCCGTGCCGACCGCCGGAGACCCGCCCGAGGAGGGCGTCTCACTGCACCTGCTCGGAGGTTTTCGACTCCTCCGCGAGGCGGTGCCGGTGGTGGTGCCACGCGGCCTGCAACGGGTGATCGCGCTGATCGGGCTCCGCCCCGGCGCCACCCGCAGCCAGCTCGCCGGGCTGCTCTGGCCCGACGCGTCCGAGGAACGGGCGCTGTCCTCCCTGCGTACCGCCCTGTGGCGGCTGCGACAGGACCCTTGCTGCCCGATGACAGTGGCCAGCGACACCGTACGCCTCGGCCCGGCGGTTCGGCTCGACGTGGACGACCTGGTCGGCACCGCGGCCCGGGTCCGGGACGGCGACGACCCACGCACCGCGGCCGGGGCGCTCGCCGCCGGGCGGCACGACCTCCTGCCCGGCTGGTACGACGACTGGGTGCTGCTGGACCGGGAACGCCTGCGCCAACTCCGCCTGCACATGCTGGAACAGGTGGCGGGGCACCACCTGGCCGCGGGACGGCACGGCGAGGCCCTCGAAGCCGCGTTGGAGGCGATGGCCGCCGAGCCGTTACGCGAGACACCACACCGGCTGGTCGTCCGCATCCACCTGGCCGAGGGCAACGCCTTCGAAGCCGTGCACGCCTTCTACGTCTACCGCGACCTGTTGCGCCGGGAACTGCGGTTGGAGCCGAGCCCCGCCATGAGCGCCCTGCTCGACGACACCCTCGCCCCGATCCGCCAGGCCAGCCGCGAGGCCCTCACCGACCGCCCGTCGCCCGCCGTTCGGCGTACGTGACGGCGACGCCCGTCACCGCCCGGTCGGCGTACGTGACGGTGATGTGACAGGCCCTGCGGCACGGTGGGCGCACAGAGCACGTGGCACCGGCCCCCGAGGGGTCGGACAGGCCACCGGCGGAAGGGGTCCCATGAGTCGTCTACTGATCGTCAGCCGGATCATCCCGGGAGCGGAGGGGCGGGTCGCGCAGATCTTCGCCGAGTCCGATGCCACCGACCTGCCCGGCCTGACCGGCGTCACGCACCGATCCCTGTACTGCCTGCACGACCTGTGCGTACACCTGCTGGAGACCTCGGACGACGTCGACCCGGACGCGCTCGCGGCGGCCCGCAACCACCCGCTCTTCCGACAGGTCAACGAGCGGCTCTCCGCGCACACGTCGCCGTACCTGCCGACCTGGCGTTCCCCCCGGGACGCGATCGCCGGCTGCTTCTACCGGTGGGACGCCGTCGAGGCGCCCACGGCGCGCCCGGCCGGCACCGACGCACCCGCTCCACGCCCGGCCGTCACCGAGGCGCCCGCCGCGCACCCGGCCGGCTGACATGTCCGCCGCGCCGCCGCACGTCCTGATCATCGGCGCGGGCACGGGCGGGCTGTGCCTGGCGCACGGCCTGCGCCGGGCCGGGATCAGCGTCGCCGTCTACGAGCGGCACCGCGACCGCGCCGAGGGGCTGCTCGGCTATCGGGTCGGCATCGGCCCCACCGGTAGCAGGGCGCTGCGGGAGTGTCTGCCTCCGGAGCTGTTCGCCACCTTCCTGGCCACCTGCGCCCGGCCGCCGCACTACTTCAACGTCGTCACCCAGGGGCTCCGTCAGACCGCGTCGTTCGCGCTGCGGCCGAGCGCCGACCCGGTACGCACCGAACACTCGGTGGCCCGGATGGTGCTGCGCCAGGTGCTGCTGACCGGCCTGGAGGACGTGGTGCACTTCGACAAGACCTTCACCCGGTACGAGCAGCGCGACGACGGCACTGTCACCGCCCACTTCGCCGACGGCACCAGCGCCACCGGCGACCTGCTGGTGGCGGCCGACGGCACCCATTCCGCCGTACGCCGCCAGTACCTGCCGCACGCCGTCACCCGCGACGCCGGGACGATCAACATCGCCACCCGGATCCCGCTGACCCCGCACACCAGCGGTCTCATTCCGGAGCGGGTCCAGCAGGGCATCTCGCTGATCTTCGGCGTCGGCGGCATGATGGGCGTGCTGCACGTCATGGAGTTCAAGTGGGACGCCGAACGCGCGATCAAGCCCGGCGTCAGCGAGCCCGACGCCGCAGTGCTCCGGGACTGGCCCGGCCTGGCCCACGACACCACCACCGACAACATCAACCTGATCATCTGGAGTGCGGCCAACCGGTTCCCGACCGACATCATGGACCGCCGCGGTGAGGACCTGGTGCAGGTCGCCCTCGACCTCACCGCGAACTGGCACCCGCACCTACGGGAACTGCTCGCCCACGCGGACCCGGCCAGCGCCCTACCGATCAAAGTGTCCACGTCCGAGCCGGTGCCGCCCTGGAAGAGCAGCACCGTCACCATGCTCGGCGACGCCATCCACACCATGACCCCGGGTCGGGGCGTGGGCGCGAACACCGCGCTGCGCGACGCCCGCCTGCTCTGCGCGCAGCTCAGCCGCGCCACCGCCGGCGAAAAGACGCTGCTCCAGGCGGTCGCCGACTACGAGGCCGTGATGGCGCCGTACGGCTTCGCCCGGGTCGCCGAATCGCTGAACCGCAGCGGCACCAGCGGCGACGACCGGATGTACCGGCCGGTGGTGGGTCGGCTCGCGCTGCTCGGCGCGCGCGGCTACTTCGGAGTGACCAGCCGGGTGCCACGGCTCCGTCGCCGATTCGTCGACGACTTCCACACCTACGAGGGCGACCGGGACTGAACCCCGCATCGCCCGACCCGGGCTCGGCGTCCAGCGCCGGGCCCGGGTCTCATCGTTCCGGAGAGCTCTGCCCGACCAATCCATGCCTTGCCCGCTCCATGCCCGACCCGGTCTCGTCGGGTCGGGTTTTTCGGGTGATCGGGCGACGCTGTGTCACCCGGCAGGCACCGGCTGAGGTGGCTGTCCCACCCGCAACGCTGACGGCCGATCCTGCCTGTCGTCGGCAATACGCGTGTGCGAAGCTGCGGCGAGTTTTTCTCGTGACTTTTCCAACGACCTGAGAGGGAGGTTCGCCGTGGCGTGGTCTTTCGGACACTCGCTGATAGTGGTACTGGCACTGTTGCTGGGCTTGGCCGCCGGGTGGCTGCTGCGCGGCCGACGGGGCGTACAGGGCAATTCGATTGTGGATGGTGACCCCGTCGCCGGCCTGGCCGTGATCACCACGCCCACGCCGGCTGCCACCACCGACGAGGCCCGGCCCGCGGCCGCCGTCGACCCGGCACCCACCGCGGTCGCCGACGAGCCGGTGCCGGTCGACACGGTCAGCGCGCCCGCCGCGCTGACCGAACCGGACGGTCCCACCCCGGTGCCCGTGCCGGCGGACGCCCCGAGCGCCGTCGACCCGGCGGACATGGCGCTGACCGAGAACCCGCCGCCGGTGCCGGCCACCGAGCAGTCCGACGCCGCTGAGCTGCGGCAGGAGCCGGGCGTGGACTCGACCCCCGAGCCGGTCACTGTCGACGACCAGCCCGCCCCGGCGGCCGTGGTCGCCCCCCGCCAGCCCGCGGATGATCTCCCGCCGGCCGACGCGGCACCGCTGGACACGACGCCGGCCGACGATGCGGCGATCGACGCTGCGCCGGTAGCGGCCACCCCGGCCGACACCACCCCCGCCGACGACGCGCCGGTCGAGACCGCGCCCGTCAACAGCACGCCGATCGACTCGACGCTGATCGACGATGCGCCGGCCGACGATGTGCCGGCCTCCGTCGGTCCGGCCGACGACGTGGAGACCACGGCCACTGCGGCCGATGCCACGCCGGCAGAGACGTTGGCGAGCGCAGGACCGTCCGACGCCGAGCCGGTGCAGGCCGGCTCCGTGACCGCCGAGCCGGTGCAGGCCGGCTCCGTGACCGCTGAGCCAGTGCAGGCCGGCTCCGTGAACGCCGAGCCCGCGGTTGCCGCTGCCGTCGACGAGCGGGCGGCGGTGGCCGCGCCTCCGGTCCGCCCGACCGCCGCCGCGACCCCTCCGGTTCGTTCGGCCGCGGACACGACGAACAGCGGCGTCGACGCCGACCCGACCGGCCCGGCCGACGACTTCCGCCGGATCCAGGGGATCGGGCCGAAGATGGCGGCTGCGTTGCAGGACGCCGGCGTACGCACGTACGGCCAGCTCGGCGAGTTGGACGAGCCGGCACTGCGCGACCTGATCCGGGCCGCCGGCCTGCGCGCCGCACCTGGGCTGGCCAGTTGGCCGCAGCAGGCACGCGTGCTCGCCGGCGCCGGCGACGAGATGGCAGCGGTGCTGCCGAGTGGCAATCAGGCCTGACCGCCTGCACTCGAGCCCCCGGCAGCCGTCCACCGCGACGGCACGCCGGGGGCTCGGCCGTGGCTGCCGAAGATCCTCCGACGCCCACCGCGCCGAGTGATCGACTCGGCGTTCAGGAAACCGCGGTCGGCCCGAGCGGGTTGCCCCGACGTCCAGAACTCGAGTCGATCAGCCCGCCGGCAGCCGCTTACCCGCGCCGTCGGCGCACAGCGACCGGCACACGGCGGTTCGTGCACGGCGGTTCGTGCACGGAGACCGGCGCGCCTCCCCCGAGATCGCGCTCGATCCTGGATGTAGTGGTGTCAGGTGCGGCGAAGGCCACTACATCCACGATGTTGCGCGATCTTACGGGCGGCATCCGACGCTGCCGAGCCGGAGCGCCGGCACCGCGGGGAGTGACGCCCGCCTCAGGCGCGCAGCTTGGCCGCGAGGTCGCCGATCGACGCCATCGCGTACCGCTGCATCCCTGGACCGAAGGTGATGCGTGTGGCGCCCTGCCGGCCCAGCTCGGCCACGGACTCCCGGTCCGGTCCGGCGGCCATGTTGATCGGCCCGGAGATGCCCTCGCGCAACTGCGGCAGCACCTGCGGTGGCGCCAGGATCGGGTAGACGCAGTCGGCGCCGGCAGCCACGTAGAGGCGGGCGCGTTCCACCGCCTCGGTCGGGTCACCCGTTCCGACCAGGAAGGTGTCGACGCGGGCGTTGATGAACAGGGAGTCACCCGCCTCCGCGCGCACTTCGGCCAGCCAGTCGGCGTGCCTCCGGGGGTCCTTGAGGGTGGCGTCCCCCTCCGAGTCCTCCAGATTGCAGCCGACGGCGCCGGCCTCCAACAGCCGTCCGACCAGCTCGCGGGGGGCGAGGCCGTAACCGCCCTCGACGTCGGCGGACACCGGAACGGACACGGCGCGGACGATGCGCGCGACCGCCGCGAACATCTCGTCGGGCGGGGTCGCGCCGTCCTCGTAGCCGAGCGAGGCGGCGACACCCGCGCTCGGGGTCGCGAGTGCCGGGTAGCCGGCGTCGGCCAGCACCCGGGCGCTGGCCGCGTCCCAGGGGCCCGGCAGAACGAGCGGGTCACCGGCGGCGCGGTCGTGGTGCAGGGCACGGAAGGTGGAGGCTGTCATCGTTGTGATCTCCCGACGGGCTGCGGAGGGCGGGCTCAGGCGGTGTGTCCGCCGTTGGAGTCAAGCACGGCGCCGGTGATGTACGAGGCTGCGGGGCTGGCCAGGAACGCGATGCCCGCGGCGGTCTCGGCGGGGTCGCCTGATTGTTGACCGATCGGTCCACCATACGTTTGGTGGACCGCCCGGTCAACAATCGCTACGCTGGTCACATGGCCAGGCCACGACAGTTCGACGAGGAGCAGGTGATCCGCGCCGTCCGGGATCAGTTCTGGGACGCCGGCTACGCGGCGACCTCACTGGAGGACCTGGTCCGCGTCAGCGGGCTGGGCAAGGGCAGCCTCTACGGGGCCTTCGGCGACAAACACCGGCTGTTCCTGCGGGCGCTGCGGGAATACACCGACACCAGCGGCGGCTACCTGCGCGAGATGCTCGCCTCCGCTCCCCGCGCCCTGGACGCGCTGCGCGCGTTCGTCATGGCGCCGGTGAACGACCCGGGTGGTGCTGCCGCCCGGCGCGGCTGCCTCATGGCCAACAGCACGTACGAACTCGCCACCAGCGACCCCGACGTCCTCGCCGAGGCGCGGCGCACCTACGAGGCGACGACCGCCCTGGTCGCCGAGAGCGTCCGACGGGCCCAGGGCGAGGGCGACCTGCCGCACGACGTCGACCCGGTCGAGACGGCGCGCGCACTGCTCGCCGCACAGCAGGGCCTGGTGTTCATGGGGCGGACGGGGCTGGACATCGACACCCTGACCGCCACGGCCCGCACCCTCGCCGCCAGGCTCCTACCGGACGCCTGACACCAGCCCGACCGGGGCGGGGTTATTTGATCTTGCGGGTGGACCGGACCACGATGCTCTCGTACTCCGGGTGCTTGACCACCCAGTCGGCGATGAACGGGCAGATCGGCACGACGGTCCGGCTCCTGCTCCGCGCGTCGTCCAGCACGGCCCGCGCCAGCGTCGACCCGACGCCCTTGCCCTCGTACGCCGGATCGACCTCGGTGTGCGTGTAGGCGATGATCGAGCCGGTCAGCTGGTAGGTGACGAACCCGACGACCGCGCCCGCCTCGTCGCGCGCCTCGAAACGCTCCCGCGCCGGCGCGTCTGTCACGGTGAACTGCACCCGACCATCCAACCACCCGGCCCGACGGCGCTCGCTGCGAGGCCGGCAGGGGACGCGACCCCACGCGCATTGTCCCGGCCGAAACGGGAAACGCAACGCCGGGCACCGGGAGTACGCGACGCCGCCGGGCACACCGTGGGAGGGGACACGCCACCATGACGAATCCATCGACGGACGGCGGCTTCGCCGTCGTCGAGATGTTCACGTCCCAGGGCTGCAACAGTTGCCCTCCCGCTGAGGAGTTGCTGAGCGAGATCGAGCGCGACGCCCGGGACCGGGGCCAGAACGTCTTCGCCCTCGGGTTCCACGTCGACTACTGGGACGACCTGGGCTGGCCCGACCAGTTCGCGGACGCGGCGTACACCGCGCGGCAGGAGGCGTACGCCCGCGCGTTGGGTACCCGAGGTCTGTACACCCCGCAGATGGTCGTCAACGGCACCGTGGAGTTCGTCGGTTCCGATCGCCGCCGGGCGGCCGCCGCGATCATGTCCGCCATGGCCTCGACCGCCGCCACACCACTGGCGCTCTCCATTGCCAACCTGGGCAATGACCGGGTGATGGTGGACTACCGGACCGAACAGCCGCCGGAGCGCGCGGTGTTGCACGTGGCGGTCGTGGAACGGGAGTTGACCAGCGAGATCGCCCGGGGGGAGAACGCCGGGCGGACGCTGCGACAGGACAACGTCGTACGCGCCTTCAGGTCGGTGGGCCTGGACGCCGAGCGGGGACAGGTGGAGCTGGCGACACCACCTGGTCTTGATCCGCGGAGCGCCAGCGTGGTCGGCTACGTCCAGGAGAGCGGCGAACGGGCGATCGTCGGCGCGACGGCCATCGAGCTGTCCACCGCGTAATCTCAGCCCATGCGGATGGTGCGGGGTGCGAGGCGGTTCGGTGGCTGACGCGGACGACGTACGCCGGGTGGCGTTGGCCCTGCCGCAGGCGGTGGAGATTCCCAGTGACGGCTTCGACTTCCGGGTGGCCGACAAGGGCTTCGTCTGGTCCTATCCGGAGCGGACGCCGGGCAAGCCTCGGGTGATCCGGCTCGACATCGCGGTGCTGTTCGTCGGCGACGAGGCCGAGAAGCAGGCTCTCCTGCTCGGGGAGCCCGAGATCTTCTTCACCACGCCTGGCTACCAGGGCCTGCCCCTGGTGCTGCTGCGTCTGGCGGCGGTCGACCTGGACCGGCTGACCGAGCTGGTGACCGACGCGTGGCGGATGCGCGTGCCGAACGCGCTGTTGAACGACAGTGAAGGCGAAGCATTGAACGACAGTGCGGGCGAACCGCTGGGCGACCGTGCGGGCGCCGGCAAATAGCGACATCAGCACGCAACGGGTTGGACACATTGACGGGGATCTCGGTACTCCATTACCGTGGCCGAGAGAGCGCTCTCTCACCTGACCTTCCCCCCAATTCAGACGCATAGCGCTGGACCCGGCAAGGGCCGCACCCGGCGCGCGCGATGGAGGCACGATGAAACCTCCCGTCCCCCACCGCCGATGGGCCCTGGCCGCCGCCACCGCGCTGGCCCTGGTCGTCGGCGGACTCACGATCCCGGTCACCCGCGCAGCCGAGGCCGCGCCCGTCGGCGCCGGCAGCTACACCACCACCCCGGTCGGCGCGCTCCCCAGCGGCTGCGGGGCGATGTCCAGCAACCCCCGGCAGTTCGCAACCGCCAACGCGCCCGCCGGGCCGATCCCCACCAACGACTGGTGGTCCTCACTGCTGTGGAAGCGCACCGACTGCTCGTTCAGTGAGCCGCTGCACGCCCACCCGATCTCGTACGACACCTTCGGCGACGGGCTGGGCTTCTCCGCCAACTCCACGCCCGCCATCAGCGGCACCGCCACCGGTGTCGGCGAGTTCCACTACCCGTACGTGCAGGACATCCGGGTCGGTGTGGCCGGGCTCGCCGCACCACTGGTGAAGGTCGACGGCTGGACGGACTGGACGGTCAGCCCGCACTGGAGCGACGGCACGCGCACCATGCGCGCGACCATCGGCCACGGTCTGCCCTTCGCGTACTTCCAGACCACCGGCGGGAACGCGCAGATCAGCACCGCCGGCACCCCCGACGTCTGGTCCAACAGCGGCGCCACCATCGGCTTCCGGGTCAACGGCCACGACTACGTCGGTTTCGCGCCCAGCGGCGCCAGTTGGACAGTGGCCTCCGGCCGGATCTCCTCCACCCTCGCCGGTCGCGGCTACTTCTCCGTCGCCCTGCTGCCGCCGACGTCCAGCGCGACCGAGCGCGCCGCGCTGGCAGCGACCTACGGTCAGTACGCGCACGCCCACGTGACCGGCACCCAGCTCTCGTACGCGTACAACCCGGCGACCAGCGGCCTGACCACCACGTACGCGTTCACCACTACCGCCCGGGAGGGCACCGCCACGCAGACGGTGGTCAGCCTCTACCCGCACCAGTGGAAGTCGCTGAGCGGGTCCACCGCGATCACGCCGACCTACCCGTCGGCGCGTGGCCGGATGAAGGTGCTCACCGGCGTCAACCAGTTCCGCACCGCCATGAAGTTCCAGGGCATCCTGCCGGAACTGCCGGCGGTCGGCGACGGCACCGGTGGTGACCTGTCGACGCTCACCGGGCACCTGGCCGCCACCCGCGCCAACCCGATGGACCAACGCGGCAACGACACCTACTGGACCGGCAAGGGGCTCGGCCGGGCCGCGCGGATCGCCGAGATCGCCGACCAGGTCAACGACACCACGACGCGCGACAGCGCGCTGAACGCGATCCGTAGCACGCTCACCGACTGGTTCACCGCGTCCAGCGGCAAGACCAGTCGGGTCTTCTACTACGACAACAACTGGGGCACCCTGATCGGCTACCCGGCGTCGTACGGGTCGGACCAGGAGCTCAACGACCACCACTTCCACTACGGCTACTACATCGCCGCCGCGGCGACGCTGGCGAAGTTCGACCCGGCCTGGGCGGCCACCAGCCGCTACGGCGGCATGGTCGACCTGCTGATCCGCGACGCCAACAACTACCGCCGCGGCGACAGCCAGTTCCCGTATCTGCGGGACTTCGACATCTACGCCGGCCACGACTGGGCGTCCGGGCACGGCTCGTTCGGCTCCGGCAACAACCAGGAGTCCTCGTCGGAGGGGATGAACTTCGCAAGCGCTCTCATCCAGTGGGGGCAGACGACGGGTAACACCGCCATCCGTGACGCGGGCGTCTTCCTCTACACCACCCAGGCCGCCGCCATCCAGGAGTACTGGTTCGACGTCAGCGACCAGAACTTCCCCGCCGCCTTCGGGCACTCCACGGTCGGGATGGTCTGGGGCGACGGCGGCGCGTACGCCACCTGGTTCAGTGGCGAGCCGGAGATGATCCAGGGCATCAATCTGCTGCCGGTCACCGGCGGTCACCTCTACCTGGGCAACAACCCGGCGTACGTGCGGACCAACTACGCCGAACTGGTCCGTAACAACGGCGGACAACCGACGGTGTGGCAGGACATCCTCTGGCAGTTCCAGGCCCTCGGCGACCCCGACGCGGCGCTGGCGAACCTTCGCGCGAACCCGGGCTACACCCCGGAGGAGGGCGAGAGTCGGGCGCACACGTTCCACTGGATCCGTAACCTCGCCGCCCTCGGCAACGTCGACACGACGGTGACCGGCAACCATCCGCTGTCCGCGGTCTTCTCCCGCAACGGGGCCCGCACCTACGTGGCGTCGAACCCGACGGCGACGCCGATCACTGTGACGTTCTCCAACGGCACCACGCTCGCCGTGGGCGCCGGCAAGACGGCCACCACCGGGGCGTACACCTGGAGTGGTGGCAACGCGGCCGGCGGAGTCCCCCCGACGACGCCGACGGACCCCCCGCCGACGACCGACCCGCCGACGACCCCGGGCACACCCACGCGGTACCTGCTGCCCGGGGGTGGGTTGGGCGCCGCCGGTAGCGCGGCCACGACGACTGTCGCTGCGGCGAACGGCAACCACGACGGTACGCCCACCAACGCCCAGGTCTTCACGGCGACCGGCCTCAACCTCGCCTACGCGGGCGGGCAGACG
Organism: Micromonospora sp. NBC_00821; assembly: GCF_036347035.1. Lineage (NCBI taxonomy): Bacteria > Bacillati > Actinomycetota > Actinomycetes > Micromonosporales > Micromonosporaceae > Micromonospora > Micromonospora sp. NBC_00821. The sequence goes on along the minus strand of NZ_CP108880.1, from coordinate 3,600,370 downwards.
GCGTTCGACCTGTTCGTGGACGCCGGGACGGCGGTCGGCAACGGCGTGCAGGTGCGGATCTCCTACGACCTCACCGGCAACGGCAGTTGGGACCGGGTGGAGACGGGGCGCTACTTCGCCACCGACCCGGTCACCGGCTACGAGCACTACACCCAGAGCGCCGGATTGTCATCGGCCACCGGCACGCTGGGCGCGCTGAGCAACGGCAGGGTCCGGGTGGAGGTCTGGTCGGCGATCGGCAACAACCCGACCACAGTGGGCATCGGCAACCAGTCGGTGCTGCGGCTCCCGTACTCCTGATCGACAGGCACGGCGCGACATGACGTCGGCCGGTGCGGAGGGCCACGAGGGGTCCTCCGCACCGGCCGACGTCGGTCGTTCAGTCGGTCATCGGGTGATCACGAGGCGGTGCAGGTCGGCGTGACGCCGGAGGCGCTGCCGGTGCCCTGGAAGCCGAACTCGGTGACCTGGCCCGCGCCGAGCCGGCCGTTGTAGTTCACGTTGGCGAACCGCACAGTGCCGGTGGAGCCACTGGCCGTCGCGCTCCAGGTGTTGGTGACGCTGGCACCACTCGGGAGCGTGAAGCCGACGTTCCACCCGCTCGTGCCGGCGGAGCCGGCGGTCACCTTCACGGAGGCCACGAATCCACCGGTCCACGAGTTCAGTGACACCGACGCCGAACAACCAACCGCCGGTGGGTCCGTCGGCGGATCGGTCGGCGGGTCCGTCGGAGGGTCGGTCGGCGGATCGGTCGGCGGGTCCGTCGGGATGGCCGGGCCGGCGTTGAGGGCGTTCAGGACGTTCGTGTACGCGGCCTTCTTGTTGCCGTTGCAGTCGAACAGCAGTGCGTTGTCCGAGCCACGCCACGAGTCGCAGTCCCGCACTCCCCACACCGTGATACCGGTGCAGCGCGAGACGTTCATGCAGGCGCGGGTGACGGCGCCGTAGATGTTGGCCTGGTTGCCACCGGTCATCACGTCCAGCTCGGTGATCTGCACATCCACACCGAGATCGGCGAACCGCTGGAGGTTGGCCTGGTAGTCACCGGCCAACGAGGTGCCCAGGTGCGACTGGAAGCCCACGCAGTCGATCGGCACGCCACGGGACTTGAAGTCCCGCACCATGTTGTAGATCCCCGTCGACTTCGCGTTGATCCCGTCGGTGTTGTAGTCGTTGTAACACAACTTCGCACCCGGATCCGCCGCCCGCGCCGCCCGGAACGCCGCCTCGATCCAGTCATTACCGGTGCGCTGCAGATTCGAATCCCGACGCGCCCCGGAGTTACCGTCAGCGAACGCCTCGTTCACCACATCCCACGAGTGGATCTTTCCCCGGAAATGCGTGGCGACCTGGGTGACGTGGTTGATCATCGCGCTGCGCAACGCGCTGCCTGACATGCTCTGCGCCCAGCCCGGCTGCTGCTGATACCACAGCAACGCGTGACCCCGCACGCTCATGCCATTGGCCTGCGCGTGACTGACCAGACGGTCACCACCGGTGTACCGGAACTGGCCCTGCTGCGGCTCGGTGGCGTCCCACTTCATCTCGTTCTCGGCCACGACACTGTTGAACTCACGGTTCAATACGGTCACGTACGCGCTGGTGGACAGCTTGCCCGTCGCGACGGCGGCGCCGAAGTAACGGCCCTTCTCGGCCGCGGACGCTCGCAGGGTGGTGCCGGCGCTGGCCGAGGTGGTCAGCGCCATCGTCATACCCGCGGCGAGGGCGCCGGTGACCGCGACGGTCACCGCCGCCCGCAGAACTCTTCTGTGTTTCATGCGGATTCCTTGTCTGTGGTGGTGCAGCGATGGGGGCGCGGCGCCGAATCTGCTGCGAGATCGGAGACGGCAGCACCTGTCGCCGTCACGGCAGCAGTGCGGGAAGTCCTGACTCGACGTCCGGCATGCCCTGGGCGGACGTCGAAATCCGAGGGGCCACAGCGGGTTCGCCCGGTGAACCACAGGAGCGGCCGCCCTCAACCATCGACTGTGAGCGATAACATGCCGTTCGTCAAGTCGTAACCAGACGTACCGAACACGGGTCGCTCCGATGGGACGCTGTCGCTGCCGGAGCCGTACGATCACGGCTCCGGCAGCACCCTCACTGGAACGAGGCGTCGTCGACCAGGAGGCTGTCGGTGCCCTCAGCCGTCTCCACGTAGAAGGCGGCGCTGGTCAGCGTGCCGCTCCACGACACGGTCGCGGTGCCGGTGAGCAGGGTCCAGCCGTTGACGTTCACCCCGACCGCCGGCGTCAGCTGGAGGTAGTTCGTCGTGCCGTTCGCGGTCAGCGACAGCGTCGCCTTCGCCGACGGGGTGCCGCTCTGTGCTCGTACCCAGGCGTTTGTGGTGTAGCTCTTGCCGTTGGTGAGCTTGGCGGTCACGTCCTGACTGGGGCCGTTCCAGGCACCGGTCCGGCCGGTGATCGACAGCGATCCGCTGCCGCCGTGCGCGAGTGTGGTGTTCCTGGCGAGGGTGCCGCTGCCGTGCACACCCCAGCCCGTCGTGCCGTTCTCCACGTCGCCGTTGGTGAGCAGGTTGGTGGCGCTGCCGCCGCCGGTGCCGCCGAACTGCCACCAGTTGATGTTGAACAGGTTGCCGCTGCCGCCGGCGAAGCGCAGGTAGAGATCATGGGTGCCGGTCGCTCCGCTGACCGCGCAGGTGCTGGTGGTCCAGGTCTGCCAGCCGCCGGTGCCACCCACTGCGCAGGTGCCAACGGTCGGGCCGGTGGCGCTGTCGAGACGAACCTCGATCCGGCCGCCGCTGGTGGCCGACGCGACCCGGGCGCTGAACGAGGTCGCACCCGCGCCGAACGCGACGCCCTTGACCTTGATGTAGTCGCCGTTCTCGATCCAACCGACGTTCATCCCGCCCTCGCTCGACGCCTCGGTCTCGATTCCCGAGCCCCACGCGATCGTCTCGGCCTCCTGTCGCACGTACGGGTTCAGCGTGCCCACCTGTGGGGCACCGGTGTTCGTCATCGTGATCGTCGGGAACAGGCCATTGCTGGTATAGCTGAACTTCTCCACAGCGACCGAGCGGGTGTAACCACTACCACCCGGCAATGCTCCGTTGTGATAGAAGAAATACGAACCACCCTGGAATTCGATCACACCCGCGTGATTGGTGAAGCTGGCGCCCTGTCGGGGCATGATCGTTCCCCGGTAGGTCCACGGCCCCGTCGGCCCGGTCGCGGTGGAGTAGGCGATGAACTCCGAGCAGCATTCCGCCGCGAACACGTTGTAGTACAACCCGTTGCGCTTGAACACCCACGGGCCCTCCTCGTACAGGGTCGGCCGACTCGCATTACCGTTACGAGTACCGAACCCCGCCGTCGTCAGTGGGATGCGTGTCGCGCTGCCGGAGAACGAAATCATGTCCGGGTTCAATTTCACGTACCACAGACCCGGGTTACCCCAGTACAGATACGCCTGCCCGTCATCATCGATGAACGCGTGCGGGTCGATTTCGTTGTTGCCGACCAGGGGTCGACCGAGTGCGTCGCGAAACGGCCCGGTCGGGCTGTCGGCCACCCCGACGCCGATGACCATCTGCCCGTTGGAGCGCTGGCGCACCGGCACGTACCAGTAGAACTTTCCGTTACGCGCAACGACCTGCCCGGCCCACGCGTTGGCGTCCGCCCACGCGAACGTCGCCAGATTCATCGGCGATCCGTGATCGGTCCAGTTCACCATGTCGGCGGACGAGTAGACCCGCCACTCACGCATTGTGAAATTGGTGGACCCGTCCTCGTCATGTCCGGTGTAGACGTAGACCCGGCCGTTGTGCACCATCGGCGCCGGGTCGGCGGTGTAGATGTTCTGGACGATGGGGTTGTCGGCCTTGGCCGTGCCCGGGATCAGTGCGAGGACGCAAGCCATGCTCGCCAGCCAGGCGATGGCGCGCCTGGCCCGGTGGGTGGCCCGGGTTGTGGTTCGATCTTTCACCTTCACGATTACTCCCACAGAGAGTGCGCCGTGCGCGATGTCTGACTCGGCGAGCCACCGCTGTCCTGGCTGCCGCTCGAACGTGCCGTGCCGTCCACACGCCGAGCAGTACGACCGGCAGCAGTGTTAGCGCTAACAGCGTTTCCCGGGCGCCTCCTCCCCCATCTGACCTGGATTTTTGTGCGGCGCGGGATGTCCGTCGTAACCACATCGCAGCATTCATGTATCGACGTTGACATCCAAGATTTACGATGCACCGTACTGAGCGACCGGGCGGGCGTCAACGGGAGGGCGCTCGCTCCGCACCCACCGCCATCCGTCACACACAGTCACATTTTGGTGGTCGCGAGCCGGGCAGGTGTCCGTTTCGGACCATAGCTGCCACCGGTGGCCCCGCGCCCCGGGTCAGCTTGTCGCGGGATGAGTCAACGAGGCGCCCCGGGGGTTGCGGGTGTGTTAACGACGAACTATGTTAGCGATCACATCGATGTGCCGCGATAAGCGCTTGGGTGGGCACCCAGCGTCCACGGCGACCGCGTTCCCCACCACACCGCATCCGTTGTCGGCCCCGTTGCGGCCGACCGCCCCCGCCGCCATCGATGGCGGCCCCGACGTACCCGGCCACCTGGAGGTTCCCCATGCCACCCCCGCCCCTCAGCCGCCGCAACCTGCTTCAGGCCACCGGCGCCACAGTGGTGCTCTCCGCGACCGGCGCCGCCGTCACCCCCGGAAGCGCCTCCGCCGCCATCGTGCCCCCGGCCCGGGCCGACATCGGCGTCTCGGCGTACGCGTTCGACCTCGGTCAGGTGCGGCTGACCTCCGGCCGCTGGATGGACAACCAGTCGCGGACGCTCAACTACCTGCGGTTCGTCGACGTCGACCGGATGCTCTACAACTTCCGCGCCAACCACCGGCTGTCCACGAACGGCGCCGCCACCAACGGGGGCTGGGACGCGCCGAACTTCCCGTTCCGGACCCACATGCAGGGCCACTTCCTGAGCGCGTGGGCGTACGCGTACGCGGTGCTCGGCGACACCACCTGCCGGGACAAGGCCAACTACATGGTGGCCGAGCTGGCCAAGTGCCAGGCGAACAACGGGGCCGCCGGGTTCGGCGCGGGTTACCTCTCCGGCTTCCCGGAGTCCGACTTCACCGCCCTCGAGGCACGGACGCTGTCCAACGGCAACGTGCCCTACTACTGCATCCACAAGACCCTCGCCGGTCTGCTCGACGTCTGGCGCTACATCGGCAACACCCAGGCCCGTACGGTGCTGCTGTCCCTCGCCGGCTGGGTCGACACCCGGACGAGCCGACTGAGCTCCAGTCAGATGCAGTCGATGCTGGGCACCGAGTTCGGGGGCATGAACGACGTGCTCGCCGACATCTACCAGCAGACCGGCGACAGCCGGTGGCTCGCCACCGCGCAGCGGTTCGACCACGCCGGCGTGTTCGACCCGCTGGCCAACAACCAGGACCAGCTCAACGGCAAGCACGCCAACACGCAGGTGCCCAAGTGGATCGGCGCGGCCCGGGAGTTCAAGGCCACCGGGACCACCCGTTACCGGAACATCGCCAGCAACGCGTGGAACATCACCGTCGGCGCGCACACCTACGCCATCGGCGGCAACAGCCAGGCGGAGCACTTCCGGCCGCCCAACGCGATCGCCGGCTACCTCACCAACGACACCTGTGAGCAGTGCAACACGTACAACATGCTCAAACTGACCCGGGAGCTGTGGCTGCTCGACCCGAACCGGGCCGACTACTTCGACTACTACGAGCGCGCGCTGATGAACCACCTGATCGGCGGGCAGAACTCGGCCGACAGCCGCGGCCACATCACCTACTTCACCCCGCTGCGGCCGGGTGGCCGTCGGGGTGTGGGCCCGGCCTGGGGTGGCGGCACGTGGAGCACCGACTACAACTCGTTCTGGTGCTGCCAGGGCACCGGCCTGGAGATCAACACGAGGTTGATGGACTCCATCTACTTCTACAACGGCACCACGCTGAGCGTGAACCTGTTCACGCCGTCGGTGCTGAACTGGACGCAGCGCGGCATCACCGTCACCCAGACCACCAGCTTCCCGGTCAGTGACACCACCACGCTGACCCTGAGCGGCTCGATGAGCGGCTCCTGGAGCATCCGGGTGCGGATCCCGTCCTGGACCAGCGGTGCGACGATCGCCGTCAACGGCACCGTGGAGAACGTCACCACCACCCCGGGCAGCTACGCCACTGTCACGCGCACCTGGGCCGCGGGCGACACCATCACCGTGCGGCTGCCGATGCAGATCGCCGTCAAGGCCGCCAACGACAACGCCAACGTCGGCGCGGTCACCTACGGCCCCACGGTGCTGGCCGGCAACTACGGCAACACGGCCCTGAGCACCCTGCCCACCCTCACCGTCTCCTCGATCACCCGGACCAGCACCAGCTCGCTCGCGTTCACCGCCAGCGCCAACGGGTCCACCGTGAACCTCGCCCCCTTCTACGACGCCCACGGCTACAACTACACGGTCTACTGGAACACCACGGGTAGCGGTAGCGGCGGCGGCGGCAGCTACCGCCTGCAGAACGTCGGCACGGGCCTGGTTCTCGGTGTCCAGAACATGTCCACCGCCGACGGTGGTCTGGCCGTGCAGTGGAGCGACAGCGGCACCGCCGACCACAACTGGGTGGTCGTGACCGACGGCAACGCGGTCCGGTTCCGCAACGTCCACAGCGGCAAGGTGCTGGGTGTGGAGAACATGTCCACCGCCGACAACGCTCGCGTCCTGCAATGGGCGGACAACGGCACCGCGGACCACCGGTGGATCCTCGTGGACAACGGCGACGGGACCTACAAGATCCGCAACGTCAACAGCAACAAGCTGCTCGGCATCCTGAACGCGTCGACCGCCTGGGGCGCACAGGCCGTGCAGGATTCGGACAACGGCAGCGCGGACAACCGGTGGAGGCTGGTCCGCAACGCCTGACCTCCGTCCCGCCAAACGGGCTCACCGGCGCGGTCACCCGAAGGCCGCGCCGGTGACGCCGGGCGGGCGCCCGCCAGCGGTCGTACAGTGGGGAGGGTCCTGGCCCCAGTGAACGTGGCGGACGTGTCGGCTCGTGCCGCTTCCGCCCGGAAGGAGCACAGTGAACCGTCCCCTCCGCACCACGCTCGGCGGCGCGTTGACCGCCGTCATGCTGGCCACCGTCGCCGTCGCGCCGGCGCAGGCGCACCCCGTAGACCGGCCGCCAACCGTCCTCGCCCTCCCCGACGGGTTCCAGCCCGAGGGCATCGCCACCGCGGGCCGGTACGCCTACTTCGGCTCCCGCGCCACCGGTGCCATCCAGCGCGTCGACCTGGTCACCGGCCGGGGCACGACGATCGGCGCGGCCACCGGCACGCCGTCGCTCGGCCTCAAGGTCGACCCACGTGGCCGGCTCTTCGTCTCCGGTGGCACGGCTGGCGACGCTCGCGTGCTCGACACCCGCACCGGCGAGGTGCTGGCCCGCTACCAGTTCGCCACCGCCCCGACGTTCGTCAACGACGTCGTGCTGACCCGCGACGCGGCATACTTCACCGACTCGAACCGGCCGGTGCTCTACCGGCTGCCGCTCGGTCGCCGTGGGGCGCTGCCGCCCGCCGACGCCTTCAGCACGATCACACTGACCGGCGCGTACGAGCAGGTCGGCACGGGGGTGAACCTCAACGGCATTACCACCACACCGGACGGCCGGGCGCTGATCGTCGTCCAGTCCAGCACCGGCACGCTGTACCGGGTCGACCCGGCGACCGGCGCGAGCACAGTCGTGGACGTGCCGGGCCACACCTTCACCAACGGCGACGGACTTCTCCTGCTCGGCCGCACCCTCTACGTCGTGCAGAACCGCCTCAACCAGATCGCGGTGGTCCGGCTGAACCACGCCGGCACCGCCGGAGCGCTCACCAGCACCATCACCGATCCGAACTTCGACGTACCCACCACTGTGGCCAAGGCGCTCGGCCGGCTCTACCTGCCCAACGCCCGGTTCACCACACCGCCGACCCCCACCACGCCGTACACGGCCGTCGCGGTCCGCGCCCACTGAGCGAACCGAGGGGGTACGCGCCCGGCGCGTACCCCCTCGACCCACCGCTCTGATCTGAATCGCCGATTCGGCCGCCAGTAGGATCACTGGCGCCCCGGCGATGACTGTCACCTCATGCACCCCGGAGTTCGTGTGGCCGCCCGTCCGTACCGGTTCCTGCGCCGAGCCCTGGCTGTGGTCTGTCTACTCGCCGCCGCCGCGCTCCCGGCCAACCGGCCGACCGCCTCCCCGGCCGCGCCCACCGACGCCGCGCAGCCCACGGTCCTACGGATGCTCCAGCTGAACCTCTGCAACAGTGGCCGCGCCGGCTGCTACAGCGGTCGAGCGATGGCCAGGGCCGCCGAGGTGATCAGCATCGAGGCGCCCGACCTGGTCACCCTCAACGAAATCTGCGCCGGCGACGTGTCCGACCTGCAGAGCGTGTTCCAAACCGTTCACCCAGGGCGGACCGTCGTGGCCGCGTTCCAGGCCGCCGGTGACCGCCCGAGCGGCGACGACACCCGCTGCCGTAACGGCCAACGGTTCGGCATCGGGCTGCTGACCCACGTGCGGACGCCAACCACCCCGCGCACCGTGTACGCCGGAACCCACCCGACGCAGGACCTCGGGGACCCCGAGGAACGAGCCTGGCTCTGCGTCGACGTCGACAGAGTCCTGCTCGCCTGCACCACGCACCTGTCGGCCACCGGCTACCGCGTCGCGCTCACCCAGTGCGAGCACCTGCTCGACACCATCCTGCCGACGATCGGCCGCGACGACGGGTACGAGCCCACCGTGCTGGGTGGCGACCTCAACCTGCGCGCCGGCCAGGACCCCGACGTGCGGTCCTGCACCCCGCCGGGCCACCAGCGGGTCGACGACGGCCGACTGCAACACGTCACGGCGACCACCGACATCACGCTCTGCTGCCGCAGTCTGGTGCCCATGCACGGGACGACCGACCACCCCGGACTGCTGGTCACCCTCACGATCGACGGCAGCCGATCCGGCCGGCCGCCGGCCTGATCCGCCTCCTGAGCGGGCGCGGAGGCGGCCGGATCTATAAGGCCGTCAGCAACACGGCGCGGGCCGGCCGCACGACGTCAGCGCGGCGGTGTGTCCCGGCGGGACGGGAACGGAGTACCGGGCTGGCCGAGGGTGGAGCGGGCGCGCAACCCGACCGGGTCGGGAGCAGCGGCGGGCGCCGGGGCCGCCGGCTCCGAGAGCCGCCGCCCGTCCAGGTACGCGGTGGCAGCCCGGTCGTCGTCGGTCGGGGCGGCGAGCAGCGCGTAGAGCAGACCGACGACCCCGAAGATCACCGCCAGCACGATCGGCACCAGCAGGGTGCTCACCCCGGCGCCGGTCACCTCGCCCGTCCGTTCGTGGCGGTGCACCGACAGGGCGCTCATGCCGGTGAAGTGCATCCCGTTGACGGCGATTCCCATGACCAGCGCGGAGGCGAAGATCGCCAACCCCCGCCGGACGGTCATGGCGAGCCACAGCGCGACGGTGGACGCCACCACGGCGATGACCACCGAGAGCACGACCCGGACCGTGTCGTAGCCGAGGCTGCCGTTGAGGCGCATGGCGGCCATGCCGGTGTAGTGCATGGAGGCCACGCCGGCGCCGGTGAAGATGCCGCCGGCGATCAGGCGTACCGGATTCAGCCGGCCGGTGCCCACGATGGCCAGGCCGATGCCGACCGCCACCACGGCGATGGCCGTGCTGGCCGCGGTCAGCGGCACGTCGTAGCGGATCCGGGTGTTCTCGACGGCGAAGCCGAGCATGGCCATGAAGTGCATCGCCCAGATGGCGGTGCCGCCCAGCGCCCAGGCGGACAGCAGACCCCACCACGCCCGCTGACCGTTCGTGCGGGCCGTGCGGATGCGCCCGGCGCACACCAGACCGAGGATCGAACCGAGCACGGACAGCGCGTAGCTCAGCGCGGGCGTGATCCACCCGTACTCAAAGTGATTGATCTCCGCCACGGCGGCTTTCTCCCCATTCGTTACCCACGCGTCAACAAGACGCTTCGGCAATGATCAGGGGTGCCGTGATCAGGCGCAACAGTGCCCCCCGGGCCATCCGAGGCGTGCGGTTGCGGTAACCGTCCGCTGCGTCGATTCGACAGCCGAAAATGACTGAGCGTGACTGTCACGCTGACGTGTGGTACGCGAGGACACCTCGATTGACGGCCGCTATAGCCTGTCGAGCCGTCGACCGCAGCTCCGTTGTGGCACCGCCAGAGTCGGCAATCTGACCGAGCAGGTCGACGACCTGTCGGGCCCACCGGACGAAGTCACCGGCGGGCATCTCACCATCGATCTCGTGACCGCTGCCGAGCACCTTCGCCAGCGCCTCACCCCGAGCCCACCGGTAGACGGGCCAGGCGAAACCGAGATCTGGCTCCCGGGTCGCCGTCAGCCCCCGCGCCGCCTCGTCGGCCTCGATCTCCCCCCACAGCTTCAGCGTCTCGTCCACCGCGTCGGCCACCGGTCCGCGCGGCAGCGACGCCCGTTCGTCGACATCGCGGCGCGCCTCGAACACCACCACTGACACCGCGGCGGCCAGCTCGGCCGGGGACAATCCGTTCCAGACCCCACGGCGCAGGCACTCGGCGACCAGCAGATCCGCCTCGGTCCAGATCCGGCCCAGCATCCGACCGGCGTCGGTGACCGCCCCGTCGCGGGCGAGGTAGCCACGCTCGGTCAGCAGCGCCACGATCCGGTCGAACGTTCGCGCGAGGGACCCCGTACGACCACTGACGCGCTCGCGCAGCTCCTCGGTGTCGCGCTCCAGCCGCCGACGCCGCTCCGCCCAGCGGGCGTGCTCCTCCCGCTCCGGGCAGGCGTGGCAGGGGTGGTGACGCAACTCGGTGCGGAGCTGGGTGATCTGGTGGTCCTCGCCGGCCACCTGCCGGGAACGGCCCCCGCGTCGACCACCGTGCCGATCCAAACCGGTGCCGCTGACCTCGGCGGCAAGATCCCGCCGGGCGCCCGGGGACCGGTGGTTGAAGTGCTTGGGCACCCGGATCCGGGCCAACACCTCGGCCGGAGTGGTGAAGTCGCCGGGGCTGACCCGCCCGGCCCAACGATCCTGGGTGAGCACCAGCGGCCGGGGCTCACCGAACCCACCGGTCGCCGGGTCCAGCACCACGGCCAGCCCGGCCCGCCGGCCCGACGGCACCCGGATCACGTCGCCGACCCGCAGCCGCTCCAACGAGGCCACCGCGGCGGCCTTGCGCTGGGTCTGCCCCTGCCGGGCGATCGCCTTCTCCCGGTCGGCGATCGCCACCCGCAGCGCGAAGTACTCGTCGAAGTCGCCGTGATGGCAGGCGGCCTCCGCGCCGTACGCCTCGATGGTCTCGGTGTTGCGCTGCACCTGCCGGGCCAGGCCGACCACCGACCGGTCCGCCTGAAACTGGGCGAACGAGGACTCCAGCAGGGCCCGAGCCGGCTCCGCGCCGACGGTGCCGACCAGGTTCACCGCCATGTTGTACGACGGCCGGAAGCTGGAGCGCAGCGGATAGGTGCGGGTGGACGCGAGCCCGGCCACCTGCCGTGGGTCGGTCTCCGGGGACCACACCACGACGGCGTGCCCCTCCACGTCGATGCCCCGGCGGCCGGCGCGCCCGGTGAGCTGGGTGTACTCCCCCGGGGTCAGGTCGACGTGAGCCTCGCCGTTGTACTTGACCAGCCGTTCCAGCACCACGCAGCGGGCCGGCATGTTGATGCCCAACGCCAGCGTCTCGGTGGCGAAGACCGCCTTGACCAGGCCGCGGACGAACAGCTCCTCGACGATCTCCTTGAACACCGGCAGCATGCCGGCGTGGTGGGCGGCCAGGCCGCGTTCCAGGCCGTCCAGCCACTCCCAGTAGCCCAGGACCGACAGGTCCTCGCCGGGAATGGCGGCGACCCGCGACTCGACGACCCGGCGGATTTCGGCCCGCTCCTCCGCCGAGGTGAGCCGCAGTCCGGCCGCGAGACACTGCTGCACCGCGGCGGCGCAACCGGCCCGGCTGAAGATGAACAGGATCGCCGGTAGCAGACCCTCGCGGTCCAGTCGGTCGACGATGTCCGGGCGCAACGGGCCACGCCAGCGCGGGCCGCGCCGGCCGGCACCGGGCCCGGCGCTGCGCCCCTCACCCAACTCCAGCCGCCGCGCGGTCTCCCGGGTGTAGCGGAGCAACTCAGGGTGCACGTCGTGCTTGCGGGCGGCGTCGGCGTCGTGGAACAGGTCGAACATCCGCTTGCCGACCAGCATGTGCTGCCACAACGGCACCGGCCGGTGCTCGCTGACCACCACCGCGGTCTCGCCGCGCACGGTGACCAGCCAGTCGGCGAACTCCTCGGCGTTCGAGACGGTCGCCGACAACGAGACCAGGGTGACCGAGGCGGGCAGGTGGATGATCACCTCTTCCCAGACCCCACCGCGGAACCGGTCGGCCAGGTAGTGCACCTCGTCCATCACCACGTACGCGAGGCCCTGGAGGGTGCTGGAGCCCGCGTAGAGCATGTTGCGCAGCACCTCGGTGGTCATCACCACCACCGGCGCGTCGCCGTTGATCGCGTTGTCACCGGTCAGCAGGCCGACCTGCTCGACGCCGTACCGGGCGACCAGGTCGTGGTACTTCTGGTTGGACAACGCCTTGATCGGCGTGGTGTAGAAGCACTTGCGCCGCGCCGGTGGGGTCGTCGCGTCGGCAGCGGGCACCGGGTCGTCGGGCCGCCCCCGCAACGCCAGGTGGACGGCGAACTCCCCCACCACCGTCTTACCGGCGCCGGTGGGAGCGCAGACCAGCACACCGCTGCCCCGCTCCAGCGACTGACACGCCTCCCGCTGGAAGTCGTCGAGGTCGAACCCCAACTCGAGGGCGAACTCGTCCAGCGCCGGAAACTGTGCGGCTTGTGCGGCCTTGCGGCGCGCCGCTGCGTACCGCTCGGCGGGGCTCGACATGGCACCAAGATTAGTGCGTGCCGCGTCATGTCACCCCACAAGGCCGTCCGGAGGCGCGGTCGGGGGCGGTCGGTAGGGTGCACGGCGTGCCGGACCATGCCGAACCGCCCCAGACCAGTCCGCCGGGCACCGCTGAGGCGCCCGCCGCCCGCCGGGCGTCCCGACGCCCCGTCAAGGCGGTGCTCTTCGACTTCCACGGCACCCTGGCCCAGGTGGAGGACCCCCAGCGGTGGGTGCTGGAGGCCGCGGCGGCGTGCGGTGTGACCCTGGACCGGGTGCGCGCCACCTCGCTGGCCGACCGGCTGCTGACCGCCGGGCGCGCCGGCGGGCCACTGCCGGCACGGGTGCCGCCCCGACTCGCCGAACTGTGGGCCGACCGGGACCTCTACCAACACGCTCACCGGGGCGCGTACACCGGATTGGCCGAGACCGTCGACGCCGGCATCGACGGCTTTGCCGACGCGCTCTACGAGCGGTTGCTGACCACCGAGGGCTGGCTGCCGTACGCCGACACCACCCCCACGCTGACCGCGCTGCGCGACGCCGGTGTGCCGGTGGCGGTGGTCAGCAACATCGGCTTCGACCTGCGGCCACACTTCGACGCCTGGGGGCTGACCGACCTGGTTGGCGCGTTCGTGCTCTCGTACGAGGTAGGGCGCTGCAAACCCGACCCGGCGATCTTCTGGCGGGCCTGCGGCATGCTGGGCGTCGACCCGGAGCAGACCCTGATGGTCGGTGACACCCCGGCGGACGCGGGCGCGGTGGCCGCCGGCTGCTCGGTGCTGGTGCTCCCGGCAGCCGAGCCGGGCCGGGAGAACGGGCTGGGCGCGGTGCTCGACCTCGCCCTGCCAGCCTGAACGACACCGCCCGGTCCGTGCTGTGCCCACCGTTGGTCACAGCGGTGGGCACCGCCGCCAGGTAGCCGGAGCTGAGCGCCTACCGTCGTGCCCGTGACCGAGATCCTGCTGCCCACGCCCCGGTCGGGCGAGACACGACCGGCCCGGCGCGGTGGCGTCGCCGCCGTGGGGCTGGTGCTCGGCGGTGCCCTGTCGGTGCAGTTCGGCTCCGCAGTGGCCGCGCTGCTCTTCCCGCGTACCGGGGTGGCCGGCGCGGTGACCCTGCGGCTGACCATCTCGGCGGTGCTGCTGCTCGTGGTGTGCCGGCCCCGACTGCGCGGACACGACCGGTCGGCCTGGCTCGCGGCCGGCGCGTTCGGGCTGGCGTTGGCCGGCATGAACTCGCTGTTCTACCAGGCCATCGAACGCATCCCGCTGGGCCCGGCGGTGACCCTGGAGGTGCTCGGCCCCCTCGCCCTGTCGGTATTCTCCGCCCGCCGACTGGCCAGCTGGGGCTGGGCGGGTCTCGCCCTGGCCGGGGTGGCGCTGCTCGGCCAGGGCGGCTTCGACCGGCTGGACCCGGTCGGGGTGGCCTTCGCGTTCGGCGCGGGCGCCATGTGGGCCGCGTACATCGTGCTGAGCGCCCGGGTCGGCGGCCGCTTTCCCGGCGCGGACGGGCTGGCCCTGGCACTGGCCGTCGCCGCGCTGGTCACCCTGCCGCTGGGCATCGTCGACGGCGGCGCGGTGCTGCTCGACCCGCCGGTGCTGGCGCTCGGCGCCGCCCTCGCGGTGCTCGCCTCCGGGCTGCCCTACACCCTGGAGCTGCTGGCGCTACGGCGGATGCCCACCGCCACCTTCGCGGTGCTGATGAGCCTCGGCCCGGCCGTCGCCACGCTCGCCGGGTGGCTGGTGCTGCGGCAGGCGCTGACAGTGCTGGAATGCGCCGCCATCGTGCTGGTCATCGCCGCCAGCATCGGCGCGGTACGGGTCAACGCAGCAGCCGCAGGGCGCCCGGAACGGCACTGATCGTCACCGGCAGCCGCAGGGAGCGTTCCCCGTCGGCGTACGAGGTGATGCCCTCGGCGGCCAACTCCACAGTGCGGGCCCGGAAACTGCGCACCAGCGGGTGGCTGACGTGGGTGCCCTGGTAGATGCGCGGCTTCACCCGGACCAGGGTCCGCCGGTTGACCCGACCCGCCACCACCACGTCGAGCAGTCCGTCGGTCGGGTCAGCGTCCGGGCAGATCCGCATCCCACCGCCGTACGTGGGGCAGTTGCCCACCGCCACCAGCACCGCGTCCAGGTCGTGTGGCACCCCGTCCAGGCGCAGCGTGTAGCGGCGTGGGCGCAGCCGGGCCAGCTCGACCAGGATCGCCAGGTCGTACCGGCGCGGGCCGCGCGGCCAGCGCATCCGGTTGGCCCGCTCGTTGACGATCGCGTCGAACCCGGCCGCGAGGACCGCTCCGTACCAGCGCTCGACGCCGTCGACCCCGACCATCCGGGCCAGGTCGACCGGTTGACTGCGGCCGTCGCGCACCGCCTCGGCGATCACCGTCGCCGCGGCGAGGGGGTCGGCCGGGAAGCCGGTGTCCAGGGCGAAGTCGTTGCCGGTGCCGGCCGGGATCGGGCCGAACGGCACGGCGGTGCCGGCGACAGCCTGCAACGCCCGGTGCACTGTGCCGTCCCCGCCGACCGCCACCAGCGCGCCAGCGCCCTCGGCGACGGCGGCCCGGCACGCCGCCTCCGCCTCGGCGGGGCTGGACGCCGGCAGCAACCGGATCGGCCGTCCGGCGGCGGACAAGCCGTCCAGCAACCGGGGCAGCAACGCGCGGTGCCGTCCACGACCGGCGGTCGGGTTGGCGAGCACGGCGACCGGGCCGGGCAGGTGATCGTCTGCGGTCACGGGCAGCACCGTACCGGTCGGACACCCGCCGTTCACCAGGGGCAGGCGCCGTCACCATCAGTTCCGCCGCCAACGCGCGAGGTGACGCGACGACGCCGCCCCCGGCAAACGGGGACGGCGTCGGTGGAACCGGGCGGCGCGGGGCCGTCAGGTCATGTCGTCGTAGCGGCGTTCGATCGGCGCCGGTGGCGCGACCGGTTCGGGTACGCCGATTGGCGCCGTCGAGTCGACCCGCTGCCCGGCCACGACCGGGTCCGCGTCGAACTCCAGTGGCGACACCTCGTCGTCGTCGATACCGGCGTAGACCTCCTTGCCCCGCCCACGTCGCCGATCGTTGAGGAACGCGACGCCGACCGCGGCGAAGTAGAGCGCGGAGAGACAGAGCGCCAACGCGGTCATCCCGAACGGGTCCGGTGTCGGGGTGACCACGGCGGAGAAGGCGAAGAACACGAAGATCGCCACCCGCCACCAACTGAGCAACCGTTTCGCGCTGGCGATGCCCACGAAGTTGAGCATCAGCACGACGAGCGGGAACTCGAAGGCCACACCGAACAACAGGATCAGGTTGGTGACGAACGAGATGTACCGGGTGACTTCCAGGGTGGTCGCGATGTCATCGCCGGACACGTTCATCAGGAACTCGAGGCCCTTGGCGGTGACGAAGAACGCCAGCACCGCGCCGGCCGCGAAGAGCGGCGCCGCCAAGGCCGTGAAGGCGTAGGCGTAACGCCGCTCGTGCCGATGCAGACCAGGCGCGATGAAAGCCCAGAGTTGGTAGAGCCAGATCGGCGCCGCGATGATCAGGCCCACCCACAAGCCGATCTTCAGGTTCAGCAGGAAGAGGTCGGCCGGCCCGAGCTGAACGAAGAGGCACTTGTTGGTCTCCGGGTCGATCGACCCCGGCAGGTCGCAGTACGGCTTCGATAGCAAGATCCGGACCGGCTCGGCCAGCCAGATACCGAAGCCGAAGCCGATCATGATCGCCAGCGACGCGCGGAACAGCCGGTTGCGCAGTTCCCGAACGTGCTCGATGAGCGTCATCGAGCCGTCGGCGGCCCGCTCGAACGCCTTTGGGCCACGTTTACGCAGTGCGAAGGCCACGGTGGTGGGGCCCTTCGGTCAGTTGTCGCGGACGCGGTGCACCGGGTCGACGACCGGCTGCTGCGGCGGCGTCTGCTGGTACGGGGCCTGCTGCGGCTGGCCAGCGTACGGCGCCTGCTGCCCGGCGTGCGGCGGCAACGGCTGGTAGCCGGCCTGCGCGTCGGCCTTCTCGGCGAGGTCGCGGTCGTCGTCCTGCAGGCTCTTGGTCTCGGCCTTGATGATCCGCAGCGACCGACCCAGCGAACGGGCCGCGTCGGGGAGCCGCTTCGCACCGAAGAGCAGGATCAGCACAACCACGAGAACAGCGATGTGCCACGGCTTGAGGGCACCCATGAGAAGCTCCAGTCGCTCTGTGTCCGGGGGGTGGTACGCAGCCCATCGTACGTGCGGATCGGCTGCCCGCCACCCACTGGGTGGTGGTGGTCTGGGCGGGAGGGTGAAGTCTTGACCAACCCGCGATGATCCGTCAACCACCGCCGGGCGCGTACCCGATCAGCCGCGCTTGGCCCTGATCACCGCGAGTCGCTGGGAGGTGGTGTCGAGCCGACGTTGGACGTCCTCGGCGCGCTGTTGCAGCGCCTCGGCGGTCTCCCGCAGCGCCTCAGCCTCGGCGGCCCGCCGCTGCAACGCCACGGCGGCGCGGCGCAGTCGGGGCAGCCGGGCCAACACCGGGCGCACAGCCAACGCGAGCGCCACGAGGGGTAGCAGCACCACCGCGAGCACGATCCAGATCAGCACGGCGGTCAGCCTACTGGGTGCGGCCGGCCACCGCCGGGTCACCCGACGGCGCACGCGCCGGGACGCTCTCGGGCGGCCGGGGCACTGCCGTGGGCGCGGGCACGGCGTACGCGTCCAGCGCGGCGGCCGCCGTCGCCCGCACCTGCTCGGCCAACTCGACCGGGGCGACCACCGCCACCTCCGGGCCGAGGCCCAGCACGAACCGACGGGCCCACCCCAGGTCGGTGACCCGCAGGGAGACGAGCCACTGGTCGCCGTCGCCGGCCTCCACCCGCTCGCACGGGTAGTACTCGGTGATCCACCGCTCGCCCCGACCGATGCGCAGGGTGATCAACGGAAGGTCGGCCGAGGGGCGGAACACTCCCTCGGTGAGGTCGTGCGGGACGGCCTGCGGCGGCACCATGGCCGGCTCGTCCAGCTCGGTGATCGCGTCGATCCGGTCGGCGCGGAACAGCCGGACGGCCTCCGCGCGCCGACACCACGCCTCCACGTACGCCCGGCCGCCGACCATCAGCATCCGCAGCGGGTCGATGACGCGCTCGGTGGTCTCGTCCCGGGCTGCCGTGTAGTAGGTGATCCGCAGGGCCTTGCCGCCCTCCACGGCGGCGCGCAGCGCCTCGACCCGCGGGGTGTCCCCGGGCAACCGCACCGCCACCGGCGCGCCCACCAGGTCGCCGGCGGCCTCGATCTTGGCGAGGGCCCGTTCGACTGCCTCCCGGTTGGCCACCCCGGGCGTCTCGGCCAGCATCCGCAGCGCCACCACGAGGGCCAGTGCCTCGTCGGGGGTCAGCCGCAACGGCCGGTCGATGCCCGCGTCGTAGGTGATGGTCACCCGGTCGCCGTCGAACGCCATGTCGATCAGGTCACCGGGGCCGTACCCGGGCAGCCCGCACACCCAGAGCAGCTCCAGGTCCTCCCGGAGCTGGCGCTCGGTGACGCCCAGGTCACCGGCCGCCTCGGCGATCTCGATGCCGGGCCGGGCCAGCAGGTAGGGCACCAGGTTGAGCAGTCGGGCCAGCCGGTCGGCGGAGGCGCGGGAGCCGTTACGGGCGGCCGGGCGGGTCACCCGGCACCCCCGCTGACGGCCAACTCGTCGTGGCGCACGGCGATCTCCTTGAGTCGTTGGATGACCGCCTCGCGGACCTCCGGTGGGTCGAGGACCCGCACGTCCGGGCCGTAGCCGACGAGATGACCGGCCAGCCCGTCCGGGTCGGCGTACGGCAGGACCAGCAGGTCGCCGTCCGGCCCGGCGGTCACCTCCACCGCCCACCGGCGCAGCCCGGCGGCCCGCCCGGACGCCACCAGCACGGTGGCCCGACCGGTGCGCTCCACCGGACCCGACCAGCGGGCCACGTGGCTGATCAGGTCGACGTTGGCCGGCGGCTCGTACGCGCCGGGGGCGCCGGTCACCCGGACCGCGCCGACGACACGGGACAGCCGGAAGCAGCGGGTCGCCTCCCGGTCCTGGTCGTGGCCGACCACGTACCACCGGCCGCGCCAGCAGACCACGCCCCACGGTTGCAGCCGTCGCCGGCTGGGCGCGTCGCGGTCGGGCACCCGGTAGTCGAACCCCACCTCGCGGCGGTCCCGGGCGGCGGCGGTCAGCGGCGCGAACGCCGGGTCGACAGTGACCATCGGCTCCAGGCCGAGGGTCGCCTGCGGGTCCACGTCCACCCCGGCGGCACGCAGCTTGGCCAGCCCCGACGACGCGGCGGCGGCCAGCCCGGCGTGCTGCCACAGCCGGGCGGCGATGCCGACCGCTGCTGCCTCGTCCGGTTCGAGGAGGATGTCGGGCAGCGCGTATTCGCGGTGGGCGATCCGGTAGCCGGGCTCGGCGTCGAAGGCGCTCGCCGTGCCGGTCTCCAGTGGCACGCCCAGCTCCCGCAGCTCGGCCTTGTCCCGCTCGAACTTGCGCTGGAACGCCTCGTGGTCGCGCGCGTCGTCCGGATCGTGCTCGTAACCGGGCACGGTCGCGGCGATCTGCGCGGCGGTCAGGAACCGTCGCGTGGACAGGAGGCAGATCACCAGGTTGACCAGGCGTTCGGTGCGGGTCCGCGACACGCGGTAGACGCTAGCAGCCGACCCGCCCACACCGTGCACCCACGCGGGCGTGCCGCACACTTGTTCGGATCGGGCCTCCCCCGGCGCGCCGCCGTCCGCGGTCATAGGGTGATTCTCATGTCGCAAGCGGAGGCCAGGCCCGAGAGCGAAAGCGTCGGCACCGTCGTCGTCGCCGGCGTCGCCAACCTCGCCATCGCGGTGGCCAAGCTGATCGCCGGGCTGATCTCCGGATCAGCCGCGATGCTCTCCGAGGCGGCGCACTCGGTCGCCGACACCACCACCGAGGTGCTGCTCTTCCAGGCGCTGCGCCGCGGCGCCCGCCCGGCCGACCAGCGACGCCCCTTCGGGTACGGCAAGGAAAGCTACGTCTGGGCGTTCTTCGCGGCCATGTTCACATTCGTCGCCGGCGCCGGTTTCGCCGTCACCCACGGCGTCACCACGATCCTGGTGCACGAGCACAGCGGCGACTACCTCATCTCGTACATCGTGCTCGCGGTGTCGTTCGTCATCGAGTCGATCTCACTGGCCCGGGCGGTGCGGCAGGTCCGCCGCGAGTCGCGACGCTGGCGGACCACGCCTCGGCGGTTCCTGCGGCTGACCGCCGACACCACAGTCAAGGCGGTCTTCCTGGAGGACAGCGCGGCCCTGATCGGTCTGGTGCTGGCCGGGCTCGGCGTCGGCCTGTCGCACGCCACCGGCGACGAGGTGTGGGACGGCGTCGCGTCGATCCTGATCGGGCTCCTGCTGCTGACTGTCGCCGGGGTCCTCGCCGCCAACAACCTGTCGCTGCTGGTCGGCCGAGCCGTCCCGGAGCGGCTGCGCCACGAGATCGAGCAGGACCTGGCCGGGCTGCCCGAGGTGGAGCGCATCGACACCCTGTTGACCATGCAGCTCGGCCCGCAGGACATCCTGGTCGCCGCGAAGGTCGACTTCCGCGACGAGGCCACCGGCGCGCAGATCGAGGCCACCGCCGACGAGGCCGAGCGGCGGCTCACCGACCGGTACCCGGAAATTCGGTTCGTCTTCCTCGACCCGACCCGTTCGATGCCCGGCGCCACCGGCACCGCCCGGCACACCCAGGCCGGGCCGACACCGGACGCCGGCGGCCCCGAGCCGACCTGACCCACACCCGGGCGCGGGCCGCCGGGCCCGCGCGGCTAGCGTGCCCGTCATGGTGCGATGGCGTACGGGGACGGTGGCGACGCTGCGACGGCAGTGGACCGGGGCGGTGGAGCTGGACGTCGACCTGCCCGACGGCACGCGGATGCGGGCGCTGGCCTACCCGGAGCTGGTCGGCACGCCCGAGCCCGGCGACCGGGTGCTGCTCAACGCCGGCGCGTTGCTGATGGGGTTGGGCACCGGCGGGTACGCCCTGGTGGTGGCCCTGCCGGACCGGCTGCCCTCGGACCCGCAAGACGTCGCCGACACCCGCGACGCCGGGCACCTGGTCAAGGCCCGCTACACGCCGTTGCAGCCGATCCTCCTCGGTGTCGACGAGGAGGCCTCTCCGCACCGCGACGTGCTGGCCGACGCGGACGACCTGGGCGGCCTGCCGGTGGTCACCGCCGACCTGCACTCGGCGCTCCCGGCGATCCTGGCCGGTATCCGGGCCGACGCCCCGCAGGCGCGGGTGGCGTACCTGCTCACCGACGGCGGGGCGCTGCCCGCCTGGTTCTCCCGCACCCTCGCCGGGCTGCGGGCCGAACTGGCCGGCACGATCACCGTCGGGCAGGCGTTCGGTGGCGACCTGGAGGCCACCACCCTGCACGGCGGTCTGCTCGCCGCCCGGTACGTGCTCCACGCGGACGTGGCGATCGTGGCTCAGGGACCGGGCAACCTGGGCACCGGCACCCGGTGGGGTTTCTCCGGCATCGCCGTCGGCGAGGCCGTCAACGCGATCGCCACGTTGGGCGGAAGGCCGGTCGGCTCGTTACGCATCTCCGACGCCGACCCCCGCCCCCGACACCGGGGCGTGTCACACCACAGCCTCACCGCGTACGGCCGGGTGGCGCTCGCCCCGGCGGAGCTGGTGGTGCCCGAGGATCTGACGCCGTCCCTCGCGGCCGAGGTGCACGCGGCGCTGGCGCCCCTGGCGGCCCGGCACCGGATCGTCCGGGTGCTCACCGACGGTCTGGACGCCGCGCTGCGGGCCAGCGCCGTGCCCCTGTCCACCATGGGCCGTGGCCTCGACGCCGACCACGCGTACTTCCTGGCGGCCGCCGCCGCCGGCCGCCACGCGGTAACCCTCCTCCCCTGACCCAACCCCAACCCCCAACCCCGACCCGGTTGATCATGAAGTTATTGCCCGTCGCCCCGGCGTGTCATGGCAATAACTTCATGATCAACGCGAGCTGGGACGGGGTGGGACGGGTGGGAGGGCACCCGGGGGTGGGGGGGTGGGTCAGGCCAGGAAGATCAGGGCTAGCCAGCCGCCCACGATGAGCGCCAGGGCCAGGGCCAGCACCCACGTCGGCACCGTGTAGTCACCGCGCCGGTTACGGTCGATCTCGGCGCGGATCTTCTCCCGCCGGCGTTCGATCCAGTTCTGCCGCTCGGTGCCGCGCTCAGGGCGGTCGGAAGGTCCAGAAGTCGTCATGGCGCGCTCAGCTTAACCGCTCGGCGCGTCGGGCTGACCGGCCCCGTCGGCGCAGCGCACCGACGGGGCCGGCAACCGGTCACATGCTGGCGATCAGCCGCTCCACCCGCTCGTCGTACGCCCGGAACGGGTCCTTGCAGAGCACGGTGCGCTGCGCCTGGTCGTTGAGCTTCAGGTGCACCCAGTCGACTGTGAAGTCCCGACGCTTCTCCTGGGCGTGCCGAATGAATTCGCCCCGCAGCCGGGCCCGGGTGGTCTGCGGCGGGGTCTCCTTGGCCTCGAAGATCTCCGGGTCGGTGGCCACCCGGTCGACGTCGCCACGGCGCTCCAGGAGCCCGTAGAGCCCCCGGCCGCGGCGCACGTCGTGGTAGGCCAGATCCATCTGCGCCACCCGGGGGTGCGACAGCGGCAGGTCGTGCTTGCGCTGGTAGCGCTCGATCAACCGCAGCTTGCTGACCCAGTCGATCTCCCGGGAGACCGGCTCCAGGTCGCCGCTCTCCACCGCGTTGAGCACCCGGCCCCACAGCTCGACGACCCGCTTGGCGGCCTGGTCGCCGCCGCGTCGCTCGACGAACTCGGTGGCCTTGGCCAGGTATTCCTGCTGGATGTCCAGGGCGCTGACCTCCTTGCCGTTGGCCAACCGCACCTTGCGCCGGCCGGTGATGTCGTGCGACACCTCCCGGATGGCCCGGATCGGGTTCTCCAGGGACAGGTCGCGCATCACCACCCCGGCCTCGATCATCCGCAGCACGATGTCGGCGGTGCCGACCTTGAGCAGCGTGGTGACCTCGTTCATGTTGGAGTCGCCGACGATCACGTGCAGCCGCCGGTAGCGCTCGGCGTCAGCGTGCGGCTCGTCGCGGGTGTTGATGATCGGGCGGCTGCGGGTGGTCGCCGAGGAGACGCCCTCCCAGATGTGCTCGGCCCGCTGCGAGAGGCAGTAGACCGCGCCGCGTGGGGTTTGCAGGACCTTGCCGGCCCCGCAGATCAACTGCCGGGTGACCAGGAACGGGATGAGCACGTCGGCGAGCCGGCCGAACTCGCCGTGCCGGGAGACCAGGTAGTTCTCGTGGCAGCCGTACGAGTTGCCGGCCGAATCGGTGTTGTTCTTGAACAGGTAGATCTCACCCGCGATGCCCTCGTCGTGCAGTCGCTTCTCCGCGTCGACGAGCAGGCCCTCCAGGATCCGCTCGCCGGCCCGGTCGTGGGCGACGAGATCGGTCACCGAGTCGCACTCCGGTGTCGCGTACTCCGGATGCGACCCGACGTCCAGGTAGAGCCGGGCCCCATTGCGCAGGAAGACATTGCTCGACCGACCCCAGGACACCACGCGACGGAACAGATACCGCGCGACCTCGTCCGGGGACAGCCGCCGCTGCCCGCGATAGGTGCAGGTGACGCCGTACTCGGTCTCGAGGCCGAAGATTCGCCGCTCCATGGTGTGACATTAGCCGCCCGGAGGCCCGGTTCGTCACTGTCAGACCACAGGTCGTGCTCCGAGCGCGGTCACATACCGGTTGAGTGCGACATTCCGTCCGGACCGAGGCTCGCCACGAACCGCCGGCAACTGTCGTACTCCGGAAGCAGGCCCCGCTCGCGGGCCTGCGCCAGAGTCGGCGCCGCGTCGTCGCGCGCGGACAGCAATGGAACGTCGGCGGGCCACTCGATGCCCAACTCTTCGTCCAGTGGGTGCACCGCGTGCTCGCCGGTCGGGTTGTAGGTGGCCGAGCAGAGATAGCTCAACGTCGCGTCGTCGGTCAACGCGCAGAACCCGTGCCCCAGCCCCTCGCTGAGGTAGACCGCCCGGCGGTCGGTGTCGTCCAGCCGGACGCCCTCCCAGTGACCGAAGGTCGGCGAGCCCACCCGCAGGTCCACGATCACGTCGAGGACCGCGCCCCGCACACACGTGACGTACTTGGCCTGCCCGGGCGGGACGTCGGCGAAGTGGACGCCGCGCACCACGCCACGCGCGGAGACCGACAGGTTGGCCTGGGCCAGCCGCAGCGGATGCCCCACCACCTCGGCGAGCTTGTCGAAGCGGTACCACTCCATGAACATGCCGCGCGGGTCACCGTGCTGCTGGGGGCTGATCTCCCAGGCGCCCTCGATGCTCAGCTCCCGGATCTTCACCAGGAACCCCCGTCGTTGCCGGCCTGATCGGTGAGCAGACCGAGCAGGTAGTTGCCGTAACCGCTCTTGGTCAGCGGCTCGGCGAGCGCGCGCAGCTGCGCGTCGTCGATCAGGCCAGCCCGCCAGGCGACCTCCTCGACGCAACCGATCTTGAGGCCCTGCCGCTCCTCGACCACCCGGACGAACTCGGCGGCCTGCATCATCGAGGTGAACGTGCCGGTGTCCAGCCAGGCGGTGCCCCGATCCAGCACCGTCACCGCCAGCTCCCCGGTCTCCCGGTACACCTCGTTGACCGCCGTGATCTCCAGCTCGCCACGAGCGCTCGGGGTGAGCTTGCGGGCGATGTCCACCACCCGGTTGTCGTAGAAGTAGAGGCCGGGCACCGCGTAGCGGGACTTCGGGCGGGCCGGCTTCTCCTCGATCGAGAGCACCCGACCATCGGCGTCGAAGTCGACAACGCCGTACTCCTGCGGGTTGGCCACCTGGTAGGCGAAGACGCGCCCACCGACCGGGTCACCGTGGTCGGCGAGCTGCCGACCCAGACCCACGCCGTGGAAGATGTTGTCGCCGAGGACCAACGCCACCGACTCGGTGCCGATGAAGTCCGCGCCGAGGATGAACGCCTGCGCGATGCCCTCCGGGCGCTCCTGGCTGACGTACTCCAGCCGCAGCCCGAACTGGCTGCCGTCGCCGAGCAGCCGACGGAACTGGTCCTGGTCGTCCGGAGTCGTGATCACCAGGATCTCCCGGACCCCGGACATCACCAGGGTGGAGAGCGGGTAATAGATCATCGGCTTGTCGAAGACCGGCATCAGCTGCTTCGAGACCGCCCGGGTGATCGGCCAGAGCCGGGACCCGGTGCCGCCAGCAAGTAGGATTCCGCGCATCGGGGAAGCCTAGCCGCACCCGTGAACGTTGTGCGGGGGTCGCATACCAGGGGCCGCGCCGCCCGTCGCGTATACTTCCGGACCCGTGAGGATCCTCGTCACCGGCGGAGCCGGATTCATCGGGTCGGAGTACGTTCGCCTACTGCTGGGCAAGCCCCTCGGCAGTGCGGACGGCGTGCCGCCGCTCGAGCCGGCCGTCGTGACCGTGCTGGACAAACTGACCTACTCGGGCAACCTGGCCAACCTCGAGCCCGTCCGCGACGACCCGCGACTGCGGTTCGTGCAGGGCGACATCTGCGACCCGGTCGTGGTCGACGAGGTGGTGGCCGAGCACGACGTGATCGTGCACTTCGCCGCCGAGTCACACGTCGACCGCTCGATCGCGGGCGCCGCGCCGTTCGTCACCACCAACGTGCTGGGCACCCAGACGCTGCTCGACGCGGCGCTGCGCCACGGCACCAGGCGGTTCGTGCACGTCTCCACCGACGAGGTCTACGGCTCGATCGACGAGGGCTCCTGGACCGAGACCTGGCCGCTTGCCCCCAACTCGCCGTACTCGGCATCCAAGGCCGGCTCCGACCTGCTCGCGCTGTCGTACCACCGCACCCACGGCATGGACGTGGTCGTCACCCGCTGCTCCAACAACTACGGCCCCTATCAGTTCCCTGAGAAGGTAATCCCGCTGTTCGTCAGCAACCTGCTCGACGGTGGCACCGTCCCTCTCTACGGCGACGGCGGCAACATCCGTGACTGGCTGCACGTGCACGACCACTGCCGGGGCATCGCCCTCGTCCAGCAGAAGGGACGCGCCGGTGAGGTCTACAACATCGGCGGCGGCACCGAGTTGACCAACAAGGAACTCACCGGCCTGCTCCTGGACGCCTGCGGCGCCGGGTGGGACCGGGTCGTCCCGGTCACCGACCGCAAGGGCCACGACCGCCGGTACTCCCTCGACATCACCAAGATCAGCGAGGAGCTCGGCTACCACCCCAGCATCACGCTCGACCAGGGCCTCGCCGACACCGTCCGCTGGTACCGGGACAACCGCAACTGGTGGGAACCCCTCAAGTCCGCGCCGACCGCATGACCCGACTCCTCGTTACCGGCGCGGGCGGGATGCTCGGCCGGGACCTGGTCACCGTGCTGGGTGCACGGCCCGACCTCAAGGTGACCGCCGCCACCCGCGCCGACCTGGACGTCACCGACCGCGCGGCGGTCCACGCCGCCGTCGCCGGGCACGACCTGGTGATCAACGCGGCCGCGTGGACCAACGTCGACGCCGCCGAGGCCGACGAGGCCGCGGCGACCGCCGTCAACGGCCACGCCGTGGCCAACCTGGCCGCGGCGTGCGCCACCGACGGAACCCGGCTCATCCAGGTCTCCACCGACTACGTCCTCGCCGGCAACGCGGACACCCCGTACCCGGAGGACGCGCCCACCGCGCCGGTCAACGCCTACGGTCGCGGCAAACTGGTCGGCGAACAGGCCGTCGCGCGGCTGCTGCCCGACACCGGGTACGTCGTGCGCACCGCCTGGCTCTACGGCGCGCACGGCCCGAACTTCGTGGCCACCATGCTCCGACTCGCCGCCCAGCGCGACCACCTCGACGTGGTCGACGACCAACACGGCCAACCCACCTGGTCGTACGCGCTCGCCGAGCGGCTCGTCGCGCTCGCCGACGCGGCGCTGGCCGGGCACGCGGCGCCCGGCGTCTACCACGGCACCTGCGCCGGTCAGACGACCTGGTACGGGTTGGCGCGCGCCACGTTCACGCTGGCCGGACTGGACCCGGACCGGATCCGACCCACCACCAGCGACCGGTATCCGCGTCCCGCCCCACGGCCTGCGTACAGTGTGCTAGGGCACAGCCGCTGGGCAGCCGTGGGTCTACCCCCGCTTCCAGACTGGCACAGCGCCCTGGTTGACGCGTTCCACTCCCCCGCTCCACCCGCCCCGTGGAAGGTCGCATGAAGCTCACCCTCGTCACCGGCCTGACCGGCCTACTGCTCCTCGGCACCATCGTCGAGCTGTTGCGCCGCCGTCAGCTGCGCGAGAAGTACGGCATGCTCTGGCTCGCCGTACTGATCATCGTGATTCCGCTGTCCCTTTTCCCCCGGCTGCTCGACAACGTCGCCGAACTCCTCGGCGTCGCCTCCGGTGTCAGCCTGGTGCTCTTCCTCGGCATCGTCTTCCTGCTGCTGGTGTGCGTACACCTCAGCTGGGAGGTCAGCGCCCTGGAAGAAGAGACCCGCACCCTGGCCGAAGACTTCGCCCTGCTCCGCGCTCAGATCGACGCGGACCGGGCAGCCCGAGACGAACTGGTGTCGACCGATGGTTAACGGCAAGCGCACATTGATCATCATCCCCGCTCTCAACGAGTCGGGCTCGATCGCCGACGTCGTCGGCGAGGTCCGTGGCGAGCTGCCCGGCGTCGACGTGCTCGTCGTCGACGACGGCTCCACCGATCGCACCGCCGCGGTCGCCGCCGCCGCCGGCGCCCTGGTCGCCAAACTGCCGTACAACCTCGGCGTCGGTGGCGCCATGCGCCTCGGCTACCGCTACGCCCGAGACCACGACTACGAGGTCGCCATCCAGATCGACGCCGACGGCCAGCACGACCCCCGGTACGTGCCGAAGCTCGTCGACCTGCTCGACGACAACGACCTGGTCATCGGCGCCCGCTTCGCCGGTGAGGGCGACTACAACGTCCGCGGCCCCCGCCGCTGGGCGATGGTGATGCTCTCCGCCGTGCTGTCCCGGGTCGCCCGCACCAAGCTCACCGACACCACCTCCGGCTTCCGGGCCGCCAACCGGCGGGTCATCGAGATGTTCGCCGGCTGGTACCCGGCCGAGTACCTCGGCGACACGGTGGAGACCCTGGTGCACACCGCCCGCCGCGGCTACCGCATCCGCCAGGTGCCGGTCGCCATGCGCAAGCGGATGGCGGGCACACCCAGCCACTCCCCCGCCAAGGCGATGGTCTACCTCGGCCGCGCGTTCGCCGTTCTCACGCTGGCGCTCATCCGCCGGTGATCCGACGGCTACTGAGCCTGGTCCCGCCCGGCACCGTCGCTGTCGGTGCCGGGCTGGCCCTTCTCGGGCTCGCCTCCTACGTTCACCTCGCCGTCGCCGGCCACAGCCTCAGCCAGGCCGACTACTCGTCCCTGTCGGTGCTCTGGTCGATCGTGTTCACCCTCGGCATCGGCGTGTTCATGCCGATCGAGCAGGAGGTCGCCCGGGTCGTCGCCGCCCGACACAGCCAGGGGCTGCCCCCAGGGCCGGTACTGGCCCGCGGCGTCACCGTCGCCGCCGTGATGCTCGCGGTGCTGGTGTTGGCCGTCACCATCGGCCGTCAGCCGCTCGCCGACAAGCTCTTCGCCGGTGACGGCAACCTGGTCACCGTGCTGATCGGCGCACTTGCCGCGATGGCCGTCGCCTACGCCACCCGCGGCGTCCTCTCCGGTCTGCAACTGTTCCCCTGGTACGGCGCTCAACTCGGGATCGACGGCGGCCTGCGGATCATCATGGTCGCCCTGCTCGGGCTGGCCGGAGTGACGTCGCCCGTCTGGTACGGGCTCGTGCTCGTCGCCGCCCCACTGGTCAGCGTCCTGCTCACACTGCCACCGGTGCTGCGCGCCATCGGCGGAGGCCCGCCGGTGGCCTGGGCCACCCTGCTCCGCGGCCTCGGCCTGCTCACCGCCTCCAGCCTGCTCTCCCAGGTCGTGGTGAACATCGGCGTGATCAACGTGCAGCTACTCTCCCCCTCCGACGCGGCAGCCGCCGGCGCACTACTCTCCGCCCTCGTGCTGGTCCGCATCCCCCTGTTCGTCTTCGGCTCCCTGCAGGCGTCACTGCTGCCCGGCCTGGCCACCACCGCCACCACCGGCGACCAGGCCGGCTTCCACAGCCTGCTGCGCCGGGCGCTCGGCATCGTCACCGCGCTCGGCCTCACCGGCGCCCTGGGCGCCGTACTGCTCGGCCCATGGCTGGTCGGCACCCTCTTCGACGCACCCGGCGTTCTCGGCCACGGCGACTTCGCCTGGTTGGCCGCCGCCACGCTCGCCTACCTGTGGGCGATGGTGCTCGGCCAAGCCCTGCTCGCCCTCGACCGGCACCGCGCCCAGGCGCTTGCCTGGACCGCCGGCGTCGCCGCCCTGATCGCCGTGACGCTGATCCCGGCTCCGGTCACCCTGCGAGTCGAGCTGGCGTACACCATCGGCTCCGTCATCGTGGCCGCCACCATGGCCCTGCTGCTGCGCGGCGGCGTCCGCCGACCCACCACCCCCACCCGGCCGCTCGCCGAGGCCGTCGCCCCTGCCGCATCCGGAGGCATCCGATGACCCGACCCCGGGTGAGCGCCGTCATGCTCGCCTACGGCCCGGAGCCCTACCTCGTCGACGCCGCACGGGCGGTGCTGGCCAGCACCGACGTCGAGATCGACCTCATCGTCGTGGACAACGGCTGCACCGGGGACGGCATCGACATCGTCAAGGGCCTCCCCGGGGTGCGGGTGATCCGACCGGAGGAGAACACCGGCTATTCCGGCGGCTGCCGGGTCGGCGCGGCCGAGGCCACCGGTGACTGGCTCGCGTTCGTCAACTCCGATGCCGTCGTCGCACCCGACGCCCTGGCCAAGACCACCGCCGTAGCCGCTGAAGCGGGCGTAGGCGCGGCCATGGCGTCCATCCGGTTGGCCGACACCCCCGAGCTGATCAACACCAGCGGTAACCCGCTGCACTTCACCGGCCTCTCCTGGGCCGGCGGCAACGGCGAGCCGGCCAGGAACCACGCCGAGCGGCGGGCCGTAGCCTCCCTCAGCGGCTGCTGCTTCGTGATCAGCCGGCAGCTCTGGCGTGAGCTCGACGGCTTCGCCGCCGAATACTTCGCCTACCACGAGGACACCGAACTCAGCCTGCGACTGTGGCAGCGCGGACTACGACTGGAGTACGTGCCGGACGCCGTCGTGCGTCACCACTACGAGTTCTCCCGCAACGCCCTGAAGCTCTACCTGGTCGAGCGGAACCGACTGGTCACCCTGCTCACCGCCTACGAGGCGCGGACACTCGTGGTGCTCGCCCCAGCGCTGCTACTCACCGAGGCCGCCATGCTCACCGCCTCGGTCGTCGGCGGCTGGTCCCGGCAGAAGCTGCGGGGTTGGGGCTGGTTGTGGCGCAACCGCAACTGGGTTCGCGGCCGTCGACGGCAGCTACAGGCCGAACGCCGGGTGCCGGACGGGGTCATCGCGGAGCTGATGACCGGTCGAGTCACGCCCTCCGGTGTGCCGACCGCACCCGGCCTGGGCGCGTTCAACGCCGTCGCCGGGGGTTACTGGGCCCTGGCCCGGCCCCTGCTGCGCCGAGGATGACCGCTGGTGCCGGCCCCGGACACGGGCCCGGCACCAGCGGGCAAGACCCTAGCGCTCGCCGCCCTCCGCGGGCCGGTCCTCCAGGTCCGCGGAGCCGGCCGAACTCGTCGGCTTGTGCCCCTCCGTGGTCGGCACGACCGGCTCGGCGGGACCGCCCGCCGACTCCGCCGACTGCCCCTCGGCCGCAGCGTCCCCGTCCAACAGAGCCGTCAGCGCGGCACCGGTGATCCGCCGGAACGTCCGTCCGATCCGCTGACGGTCCAGGACCGCCACCTCGAGCTGGTTCGCGGCGATCGTCCGGGCGGCACCGCCCTCACCACCGACGGTGCTCAGCGCCTGCACCGCCACCCTGACCGCCTCGCCCAGGGACATGTCCGCCCGATGCTGCGACTTCAACACGCCGGTGATCGCCTCGGCCTGACCACCCATGGCCATCCGCCCCGGCTCGTCGTTCACCGAACCGTCATAGGTCAGCCGGTACAACTCGTCCGCCTCCGGGGTGGCACCGACCTCCGCCACGCAGATCTCCACCTCGAACGGCTTCGACTGCTCGGTGAAGATCGCACCCAGGGTCTGCGCGAAAGCGTTGGCCAGGGCGCGACCAGTGACGTCACGCCGGTCGTAGCTGAGCCCATTCAGGTCGGCCATCCGGACACCGGCGCGGCGCAGGTTCTCGAACTCGTTGTACCGGCCGACCGCGGCGAACCCGATCCGGTCGTAAATCTCGCTGACCTTGTGCAGGGCGCTGGAAAGGTTCTCCGCGACGAAGAGGACCCCGCCGGAGTAGCTGAGGACCACCGCGCTGCGGCCCCGAGCGATGCCCTTGCGGGCCAACTCGGAGCGGTCGCGCATGATCTGTTCGGGAGAGGCGTAGAACTGCATGGCCACGTCGGCGGTTCTCCTTACGGCGCTGTGCTGACGACTGCTGACTGGTGAGGTGCGGGTCTCAACCGCCCGGGTTCTCCATCCGGCCGGCAACCACACCCTCGGCGATCGCCGCCGTCTCGGTGTCGGTCAACCGGCGGGTGCCCTCGGCGGTCGCGGTCATCACCACGGGGTAGATCCGGCGGGTCAGATCCGGCCCACCGGTCGCGGTGTCGTCGTCGGCGGCGTCGTAGAGCGCCTCGACCGCCAGCCGCGTCGCGTCGTCCACGGACAACCCAGCCCGGAACCGCTTCTTCAACGCGGACTTCGCGAACAGCGACCCGGACCCGATCGCGTCGTAGCCGGTCTCCTCGTACGGGCCACCGGTCACGTCGAAGCTGAAGATCCGGCCGGCTCGCGCCGGATCGGCGGCGGCCAGGTCGAACCCGGCGAAGAGCGGCACCACGGCCAACCCCTGCATGGCCGCCCCCAGATTGCCCCGGATCATCGAGGCCAACCGGTTGGCCTTACCGTCCAACGAGAGCATCGCGCCCTCGATCTTCTCGTAGTGCTCCAGCTCCACCTGGAACAGTCGCATCAGCTCGATGCCGATGCCGGCGGTGCCCGCGATGCCGACCAACGAGTACGCGTCGGCGGGGTGCACCTTCTCGATGTCGCGCTGCGCGATCAGGTTGCCCATGGTGGCCCGTCGGTCGCCCGCCATCACCACACCCTCGGCGGCCGCGATGGCCACGATGGTGGTCGCGTGCGGCGCCAGGTCGGCGGCCATGCCCGGCGGCAGCGGTCGCCGACCGGGCAACATCTCGGGGGCCACCCGACTCAGAAACGTCGTGAAGGAGGACGTCCCCGCGTTGGTGAACACATCTGGAAGAC
Source organism: Micromonospora sp. NBC_00821 (assembly GCF_036347035.1). NCBI lineage: Bacteria > Bacillati > Actinomycetota > Actinomycetes > Micromonosporales > Micromonosporaceae > Micromonospora > Micromonospora sp. NBC_00821. The sequence continues at coordinate 3,568,041 of NZ_CP108880.1, read as the reverse complement.
GCCCGGATGGATCAAAGCCCGCTGCCACGTGGTTCCTCTCAGGTACGTGATCGCCCTGGCCAGCCTCATGGGACTGTCACGGAACTGGCCAAGACCACCGTTGCAGTTGAAGCAGAGTATCCCGCGCACCCATCCGGTGCGATGATCGTGGTCCAGATGTTGCGGGTCGGCGCCGCCACAGATCGCGCAGACCCCGCCCTGCTCGGCCAGGAGCTCCTGAAACTCCTTCTCACCCACGCCGTACCGCCGCCGCAGGTGGTACTCGCGAGTTCCACCGTAGAGTCGCTGCGCTGTCTCCTTGCCACGGGCATTATGGCAGGGTTTGCAGTAGCTGTGCCGGCCGCTGGCTTTGGTCGTCGTGGTAGGAAAATCGTCGAGCGACTTGATCTGCTCGCAGTCCGGACACCACTTGAGACCCTCACCTACGAGCGTTGGCGACTTCTTCTGCGGAGCGACACCCCGCTTGCGTCGGCTCGCCTCCGACCGAATGGCGGCGCATGCTTTGCAGTAGAAAGCGAGGCCGTCTGCCCGCCGCCGATCACGGTGGAATTCCGTACTGGCCAGCGCTCTCTTGCATTGCGGGCACACCTTGTCCGAGGGGTACACCGAATCGGACATATGCCCCTATTCCCCCCCTTTTTGAACATAGCCTCTCACAAATTCCTCTGCGTTTTCTTCCAGGACGGAGTCGATCTCGTCGAGGAGGTCGTCGACGTCCTCGGTGATCTCGGCGTGCCGCTCGGCCACCTCGGGGTTGGCCTCGGTGGTGACGTCCTCGATTTCCTCGCCCTGACGGGACTTGCCGGACTGCGACTGACCGCCGCTGTCATGAGTGGCCATGGCTGTCTCCTCCACGATCGTCTGGGATGAAATCTACCCCGCGCAGGCGACAGAAAGCCCTCACGTCCGTCGTGTTCGGCTCGGGGGCGCCCGATTGCGGTAAAGCGGTCAGCTCCGGGGAGCCGACGCGTCGGCCAGGCCCGGGACCGGCACCGGCTCGGGCTCGGGCTGCCCCCTTTTCCGACGCCTCCGCCACTGGTGCCCCGCGCCGCAGGCGGGGCGTCCACTCCTTGAACCGCAACACCTGCTTCTCCACCAGATGCCGGGACAGGAACGCCAGGACGACGGTGAAGGCTCGGGGACGGCCTGGCATGCCAGAGTGATTCCCGGTGGAGGCACCGGGCCTCAGCCCCCGGTCAACGTCTCCAACAGGTCCTTGGCGCTGGCGCAGCGATCGAACAACGCCCCGACGTGCGCGCGGGTGCCCCGCTCGGGTTCCATCATCGGCACTCGGACCAACGACTCCCGGCCCACGTCGAAGATCACCGAGTCCCAGCTCGCGGCGACCACCTCGGAGGCGTACTGAGCGAGGCAGCGGCCGCGGAAGTAGGCCCGCGTGTCCTCCGGTGGCTCGGTCATCGCGCTGCGCGTCTCGTCGTCGGTGAGCAGCGTCTTCATCGCCCCCCGGCTGACCAGGCGGTGGTAGAGGCCCTTCTCCGGCCGGACGTCGGAATATTGAAGGTCGACGAGCTGGAGCTTGTGCGAGCCCCAACCGAGCTTCTCCCGCTCCCGGTAGCCCTCCAGCAGCCGCAGCTTGGCCACCCAGTCCAGCTCGTCGGCGCAGAGCATCGGATCCCGGCCGAGCCGGTCCAGGACGCTCTCCCAGCGGTCGAGCACGTCGATGGTCTGCTCGTCGGCGTCGGTGCCGTACCGGTCGTCGACAAAGGACCGGACCCGCTCCAGGTACGCCCACTGCAGGTCGAGGGCCGTGAGTTTGCGGCCATCACGCAGTCGCATGCGGTGCGTCAGGGCGGGGTCGTGGCTGACGGCACGCAGCTCACTGACCGGGTCGGCGATGCCGAGGTCGGCGCCGAGGGCCTTCTCCTCGATCATGGTGAGGATCAGCGCGGTGGTGCCCACCTTGAGGTAGGTGGAGATCTCGGAGAGGTTGGCATCGCCGATGATGACGTGCAGCCGGCGGTACTTGTCGGCGTCGGCGTGCGGCTCGTCGCGGGTGTTGATGATCGGCCGCTTGAGGGTGGTCTCCAGGCCAACCTCGACCTCGAAGAAGTCGGCACGCTGGGAGATCTGGAAGCCGCTTTGGCCGCCGTCCTGGCCGATGCCGACCCGGCCGGCGCCACAGACGATCTGCCGGGTGACGAAGAACGGCGTCAGGTACGCCACGATGTCGGCGAACGGCGTCTGCCGGCGCATCAGGTAGTTCTCGTGGGCGCCGTAGCTGGCGCCCTTGTTGTCGGTGTTGTTCTTGTAGAGGTGGATCGGTTGGGTGCCCGGGATGGTCGCGGCCCGGCGGGACGCCTCGGCCATCACCCGCTCGCCGGCCTTGTCCCAGCGCACGATGTCCCTGGGGGTGGTGACCTCGGGGGTGGAGTATTCGGGGTGGGCATGGTCCACGTAGAGCCGTGCGCCGTTGGTGAGTATCACGTTGGCCAGGCCGAGGTCTTCGTCCGCGAGGGCCTCGGCGGGGTCGTACGCGGCGCCGGAGTAGGTGAAGCCGCGGGCGTCGCGCAGCGGCGACTCCTCCTCGTAGTCCCACCGGGCCCGGCCGCCCCGGTTGAGTTCCGGGCGCGCCCCGTAGGCGTTGACCACCTGCGATGAGGTGACCATCGGGTTGGCTCCGGCCTGCCCGGGCACGGAGATGCCGTATTCGACCTCGGTGCCCATGATCCGTCTTACGCTCATCGACCTACCCGCTTCGCTCGCCCGACCCGGTCCCCCGTCAGGTCGAGCGTAGTCCGCCCTGAGCACCTGCACTCTGCAGGTGAGTGCCGGCGGGCCGGAACAGTTCGGTGGATTCGGTGTCGGAATGCTCAGCGGGCGGCGTCGGGTCGTCGGTCGCGGCGGAGCGGGTGGTCCAGACGAGCCACCCGAACAGCACCAGGCCGAGGCTGGCGCTCAGCAGCGGGATCACCGAGCCGACCACCGGGTGCCAGTCGCCGGCGAGGGGATTGAGGCTGCTCAGCCCGATGTTGGCGGGCAGGCCGTTCTGCCAGCGGACCATCGTGTACGCCAGGCAGAACAGCTGGATCGGCAGAAGGAGCAGCACGGCGAGTCGGGTGAACGAGCGGGCCCGGGCGACCTCGAAGCCGCGTTGTTCGGCGACCCACGCGGCGTAGAGCAGGACGCCGACCAACATGGGCAGCATGTAGCGGCCCTGGGTGACGAAGCCGCTCTCGTTGACCAGGGCGATCTGCATGAGGGAGGGGACGGCCACGCCGCCGCCGAGCAGCACGAGCAGGCGCCACCGGTCGAGCCTGCTGCCCCAGACGACCCCGATGAGCAGCAGCGCCCCGGCGACGAGCTGCCAGATCACGTACGGCGGGGCTGGCATCCGGGTGTCCAGCCAGGAGGTGACCCCGACGATCTGGTCGAGGTAGCCCCGCCACCGGTCGGCCTCGCGCAGGGCCGCCTGCCCGTAGGTGAGCCGGTCGGCGGAGTAGTTGCCGAGGTCGGAGGTCTGTTGGCGGACGGACCAGGCGAGCACGGCGAGGATGGACAGCACGATGCCACCTGCCCAGAGCTGCGCGGCCCGGTCCCGCAGAAGGCCGAGGAGGTTGCTGCGGCGCAGCGGGAAGGCGAACGCGATGAAGGCTGTCGCCAGCCAGAGCGGGCCGGTCTGGCGCAGCACCGCGAGGAGCAGCGCGCTGATCCCGACGAGGACGATGAGACCGCGCCGTGGACCGGGTGGGCCGAGCAGCAGGGGGATGACCGCGCTGAAGAAGGCGATGCCCGCGGCGATCTCCAGGCCGTTCGGGTTGACCGCGCTGGCCATGTGCACGGCCATCGGGGTGGTGACGACGAGCAGGGCGCCCATCATGAGGCCGCGGCGGGATCGGTTGCGGATCACGACGTACGCGCAGGCGAGCAGCGCAGCACAGCACAGGGCGCTGATCATGCGGGCGAGCAGGACGCCGGACCAGCCGGGCCAGAGCACTGTGGGTGCGCCGACGAGGGCGTAGTAGGCGGGGAAGTAACGACCGGCCCCGGTGCCGGCGCGGGTCGGTGTGTCGTCGCTGCCGGGGGGCTGGGCGCAGGCCGCCGAGACTTCCTTCTTGAACTGCCAGCACTGCTCGCGGACGAGACCGCCGGGAACGGTCTGGAAGGCGCCCGTGCCCTTCTTCGCGTCGGCGGGCGGGGGCGCGATCTGCCCGGCGGCGACGCCGGCCGCTCGGACGATGTGCTCCCGCTCGTCCGGGGTGCCGTCGTAGGGGGTGGCCATCGACCAGGCGAAGATGATCAGGAAGAACGCGGCGAAGGCGAGGGCCCAGTGTCGTCGGCCTGTGTTCATGGTGGCCGCCGGGCTTCCGCCGGTGGCCGGCGGCGTCACTCTTCCGGGATCAGGCACGTCAACCTCGCGGCTCGCGCGGGCAGGCCCCGCTGGGTGGATGGACAGACGATAGACTCCCTCGTCGTCCTCACCGCTCCGGGTCCCCCCTTGGAGAACTCTTTGCTGTCACCTGTTGCCGATTCCGTCCGCCACCTGTCCCGACACAGCGCTGTGCGGTTCCTGGTCGTCGGGGGTCTGAGCGTTGCCGTGGACACGGGATCACTCTTCGTGTACCACGGAGTTCTCCGGATTGTCCTGCCGGTTGCCGCCGGCATGTCGTTCCTGACCTCGTTCTGGGTCAATTTCGGGCTGAACCGGGCGTGGTCGTTCGGCTCGTCCGCCCAGATGGTGCCGCAGGTGGGGCGCTACTTCGCGCTGGTCCTCGCCAACCTGACCGCCAACGTGGTGCTGGTATCCGCGTTGACCTGGGCGGGCACGCCGTACCTGCTGGCGAAGCTACTGGTGACGGCGTCGCTGTCTGCGGCGAACTACGTGGTGTCGAAGCGGTGGATCTTCGCCGCCTGACCGACGCCCTGGCATACCCGCAGCGAGGGTGCCCACCGGATGGTGGGCACCCTCGCTGTTGGGGTCAGAGGTACTGGCCGGTGTTGCTGGCGGTCTCGATGGACCGGCCGGCCTCGGCGCCCTTGCCGCCGGAGACGAGCGTGCGGATGTAGACGATCCGCTCACCCTTCTTGCCGGAGATGCGCGCCCAGTCGTCGGGGTTGGTGGTGTTGGGGAGGTCTTCGTTCTCGCGGAACTCGTCGACGCAGGCGTCGAGCAGGTGCTGCAGGCGCAGCCCCTTGCGACCCGAGGTGAGGAACTCCTTGATGGCCATCTTCTTGCTCCGGTCGACGATGTTCTGGATCATCGCGCCGGAGTTGAAGTCCTTGAAGTAGAGGACTTCCTTGTCACCGTTGGCATAGGTGACCTCGAGGAATCGGTTCTCCTCGGTTTCCGAGTACATCCGCAGCACCACGGCGTCGATCATCGCCGCGACGGTGGCCTGGGGATCGGTGCCGTGTTCGGCCAGGTCGTCCGGGTGCAGGGGCAGCCCGGAGAGGATGTACTTGGAGAAGATGTCCTTGGCCGCCTCGGCGTCCGGTCGCTCGATCTTGATCTTCACGTCGAGGCGACCGGGGCGCAGGATCGCCGGGTCGATCATGTCTTCCCGGTTGGAGGCGCCGATGACGATGACGTTCTCCAGCCCCTCCACGCCGTCGATCTCGCTGAGCAGCTGCGGGACGATCGTGTTCTCCACGTCGGAGGAGACACCGGAGCCGCGGGTCCGGAAGATCGAGTCCATCTCGTCGAAGAACACGATCACCGGCGTGCCCTCGCCGGCCTTCTCCCGGGCGCGCTGGAAGATCAGCCGGATGTGCCGCTCGGTCTCACCGACGTACTTGTTGAGCAGCTCCGGGCCCTTGATGTTGAGGAAGAAGCTGGTGTGCTTCTCCTTGCCCTGCCGCTCGGCGATCTTCTTGGCCAGCGAGTTGGCCACCGCCTTGGCGATGAGCGTCTTGCCACAGCCCGGTGGGCCGTAGAGCAGGATGCCCTTGGGCGGGCGGAGCTGGTGCTCACGGAACAGGTCCGCGTGCAGGAACGGCAACTCCACCGCGTCGCGGATCTGCTCGATCTGCGACTGGAGGCCACCGATGTCGCCGTAGTCGACGTCGGGCACCTCCTCCAGGACCAGCTCCTCGACTTCGCTCTTCGGGATCCGCTCGTACGCGTACGCCGAACGGGGCTCGATCATGAGCGAGTCGCCGGCCCGGATCGCCGAGCCGATGAGCGTCTCGGCGAGGTGCACGATGCGCTCCTCGTCGGAGTGGGAGACCACCAGCGCCCGGTCGCCCGGCCCGCCGTTCGGTCCCTCCAGGATCTCCTTGAGCATCACCACTTCGCCAACCCGCTCGTAACCGAACGCGTCGACGATGTTGAGCGCGTCGTTGAGCAGGACCTCCTGGCCACGCCGCAGGTCACCCACATCGAGCGAGGGTGAGACCGCGACCCGCAGTTTGCGGCCACCGGTGAAGACGTCCACCGTGCCGTCCTCGTGCTTGGCCAGGAAGACTCCGTAACCGCTCGGCGGTTGCGCGAGCCGGTCGATCTCCTCTTTGAGCGTCACGATCTGCGTGCGAGCTTCCTTGAGGGTGCTCACCAGCCGGTCGTTGTTCTCGGTCAGCCGCGCCAACTGTGCCTGGGTGGCCGCCAGCCGCTCTTCGAGCTGCCGGACGTGTCGGGGGCTTTCGGTCAACTTACGCCGCACCAGGGCGAGTTCCTCTTGCAGGAACGCGACCTGCGTGGAGAGATCGTGGGCTTCCTTCTCCCACCGTGCGGCGCGCGAGTCCGCGTCGTCGCTACGTGCTGCCACGTCCCACCTCCCCGGGGGGCTTGAACGTTCTGCCCTAACACTAGCCGCTATGAGGCCGATTCGGTCCCACGCAACACCCTCGTCACCGAACCTTGATCGCCAAGGGTGGCCTGACGGGCCGTTACCGGCGTTCGGGTACCGTCGGAGCGTGGCACGGGAGAACATGGGGGGTGCACAGGTGGCCGAGGTCGCGACCGACGAATTGCAGGTCTGGGTCGACCAGGACCTCTGCACGGGCGACGGGCTCTGCGTGCAGTACGCGCCAGAGGTGTTCGAGTTCGACATCGACGGCCTGGCCTACGTCAAGGGCGTCGACGGTGAGCTGAAGATGGCACCGGGCAGCCGGGTCGACGTCCCCGCGCACCTGCGGCTCGAGGTGATCGACTCCGCGAAGGAGTGCCCGGGCGACTGCATCCACGTGGTGCGTGGCGACGGCGTCGAGGTCGCCGGCCCGGACGCCGAGGAAGACTGACCCACCGGCCGGGCCGCGAAGGCCCGGCCGGCACCAAACGGGGTACGCCTCAGAGCATCGGACGGCCGACCACCGAGGCGACCAACCGCGCGAACTCCTCCAACCGGGCGATCTGCCCGGCCCCGCCGTCGTCGAGGGTCTTGCCGAAGCGCAACGCGTCGTGCCGGGGTGTGCCGGCCATCTCCTCGCTCGGCGGCGCCTCGTCCAACGAGGTGAGCAGCAGGTAGACGTCGATGCTGTCGACCCGGATCTCGCCGCTCTCGGCACGGTTGAGTCGCCGCCGGCAGCCGACCTCGGTGACTGTGGAGACCGGTACCACCCGCAGCGACGAGGTCATCGAGCCCGGCGGGCCCTCCTCCGGCGGCACGTCCTCGCCGTGCCAGAGGATGAGCCGGCTGCCGTCGCAGACCACTACCTCCTGCCACACCCCGTTGACCTCGTTGACGAAGCGTTCCAGGGTGAAGCCGAGCACCGACGCGCCGCGCAGCACGCCGCCGAGCGCCTCCAGGGCGACGTCCGGGTCGCGCAGGTAGGCCCGCGCCGCCGACTCCAGGTCCTGATAGGGCGACCAGTCGGGAAAGACCGCGGGGAGGTCTCCACCGCCGTAGCCCGGTCGGCTCATGCCAGCGTCTCCCCGTGCTCGGCGCTGCCGACACCCAGCTCGATGGTCACGGCCTGTCCATCTCCCCCGCACCGTTGGGTTGCGCGCCTGCCGCCTGCGCGGCGGCGGCGGCCTGTCGGGCCGCCTCCGCCTCGCGCAGGTCCTGGCGGCGCTGCGCGTACGCCTCGGTGCCCTTGCTGGGCTTGCGTCGGCGCGGCGGCGCGGTGACCCCCGGGGCCAGCTTGCGGGCGGACACCAGGAAGGCGGTGTGCGCGATCATCCGGTGGTCCGGACGCACGGCGAGGCCCTCGGCGTGCCAGTCGCGCACCAGGGACTCCCAGGCCCGCGGCTCGGTCCAGCCGCCGCGCTCGCGCAGCGCCTCCACCAGCTCGGAGAGCTGCGGTGTGGTGGCGACGTAGCCGATGAACACCCCACCGGGCACCAGCGCCCTCTCGACCATGTCGAGGGTCTCCCACGGGGTCAGCATGTCCAGGATGATCCGGTCGAAGCCGGTTTCCTGGCACTGCGCGACGTCGCCGACGTGCAGGTTCCACGAGGGGTGCGGCCCGTTGAAGAACGCCTCGACGTTGCGCTTGGCGATCTGGGCGAAGTCGTCGCGCAGTTCGAACGAGTGCAGCTCGCCCTCGGTGCCGACGGCGCGCAACAGGGAGCAGCTCAGCGCGCCGGAGCCGGCGCCGGCCTCGAGGACCTTCGCGCCGGGGAAGATGTCGCCCATCGCCACGATCTGCGCCGAGTCCTTCGGGTAGATCACCTGGGCGCCGCGCGGCATGGACAGCACGTAGTCCGACAGGAGCGGCCGCAGGGCCAGGAACGCGGTGCCGCCGCCGGAGGTGGTCACCACGCTGCCGTCGGGGAGCCCGATCAGCGTGTCGTGCGCCAGGATGCCGCGGTGGGTGTGGAACTCCTTGCCGGGCTCCAGCGTCACTGTGTGCATCCGCCCCTTGGGGTCGGTCAGCTGGACCCGGTCGCCGGGCCGGAACGGCCCGCGGTGCACGGGTGTCAGCGCCGGGTTGGCGGGGTCGGCGGCGACGGTGGAGGGAGTTGCGGTCACGGTGTCATCTTCCGGTTGGGTTCGAGGAGCTGTGCCAGGTCCGCGATGTGCAGAATGCCGACGACATCTTCGCCTGACGTCACCACGTACTGTGCGCCCGGGTAGGTCTGTACGGCCTCCATCACCCGCTCGCCGTCCCACCCGACCGACAACGTGGGAAGGGTGCCCAACGACCGGGCGACGGCGTCCACCGCCAGCCACGGTCGGCGCTCGACCGGCACCGCGTCGGCGGCGGCCGGGTCGACCAGCGCCACCGGTCGCCCGGTGGAGTCGGTGACCACCAGCGCGGCGGCGGGCTGCCCGCTCTCGGCGCGTCGGCGCTGAGCCTCGGCCAGCGGCGTACCGGTCGCCACCGGCCAGACCGGACGGGCCAGCCGGGTGAGGTCGATCAGCGGGAACCGGCGGCTGACCCGGGCGGCCCGGATCGACTGCCCGGCGCCACGCCAGAGGGTGACGGCGACCAGCAGCATCAGCGGCAGCGCCAGTGGCGCCAGCCGCCGCTCGACGGTGAGCAGCAGGACCAGGGCCGCGGTGCCGACGGCGACGACCCGGCCGGCCCACCCGGCGACCTCGGTGCCGAGGTGCCGGTCACGGGTCAGCCCCCACACGGCGGCGCGCAGCGCCCGGCCGCCGTCGAGCGGCAGCCCGGGCAGGCTGTTGAACAGGGCAACGATGACGTTGCTGACCGCGAGCTGGAAGGCGAGCTGGTGCGCCACGGTCCCCTCGGGCAGGGCGAGCGTGGCGGCGACCGCCAGGACGCCGAGCACAGCGGAGACCGCCGGGCCGGCCAGCGAGACCAGCAGGTCGACGCGGGGCGACGGGGCGTCCCGGTCCATCTCGGTGTAACCGCCGAGCAGCTCCAGGGTGATCCCGCGCACACCGATGCCGTACCGCCGGGCGGTGAGGGCGTGGCCCAGCTCGTGCAGCAGCACCGAGCCGAGCAGCGACACGACGAACCCGAAGCCGATCAGGTAGCCGCTGAGCTGCGGCAGGTCCAGTTGTCGCCGGGCGAATTCGCCGTACAGCACCGCGATGAGCACCGCGAGCAGGACCATGGAGCCGTTGAGGTACAGCGGCACCCCGAACACCTTGCCGACGTTCAGGCCGAGGCGTCGGTCCGGTCGGCGCGGCGGCCTGGTTGTCTGCTCCATCGCCACGATGCTACGGACCGTCGCTGTGTGGGGCGGGCGGCGGTCGGTGTCACACCGGTGCCCTAACCTTTGCCGACATGACGGCGGAATCGGTCACCACCTCCCAGCCCTCCCCCGCGGCGCAGGCGCCGCCGACGGTGCGGGCCTCGCTGTCCCCGTCGCGGGCGGCGGATTTCAAGACCTGCCCGCTGCTCTACCGGTTCCGCAGCATCGACCGGCTGCCGGAGCGCACCACCATCGAGCAGGCCCGGGGCACATTGGTGCACGCCGTGCTGGAGCGCCTGTTCGACCTGCCGGCCACCGGCCGCACACCGGAGGCGGCCGGCGACCTGGTGGCCCCCCAGTGGGACCGGCTGGTCACCGAGCAGCCCGAGCTGGCGGGGATCTTCGACGGCGCGGAGCCGGCCGGCCCGGTGGAGTTCCTCCGCTCCGCCGCCGGGCTGTTGCAGGGTTACTTCGCGGTGGAGGATCCGACCCGGCTGGAGCCCGCCGAACGCGAGAGCCTGATCTCCGCGGTCGTCGACGAGGAGTTGCTGATCCGGGGTTACCTCGACCGGCTCGACGTCGCTCCGGACGGCGCGCTGCGGGTGGTCGACTACAAGACCGGGGGCGCTCCACGGGAGGCGTTCGAGGCGCGGGCGCTGTTCCAGCTGAAGTTCTACGCCCTGGTGCTGTGGCGCACCCGGGGGGTGGTGCCCCGGGTGCTGCGGCTGCTCTACCTGCGCGACGCCGAGGTGTTGGATTACACCCCGGACGCCGACGAGCTGGTCCGCTTCGAGCGCACAGTGGTGGCGCTGTGGCGGGCCATCGAGCAGGCCACCGCCCGGCAGGATTTCCGACCGCGGCCGAGCCGGCTCTGCGACTGGTGCAGCCACCAGGCGCTCTGTCCCAGCTTCGGCGGCACCCCGCCGCCGTTCCCGGTCGCCGCGGCGAACGCCGACCCGCTGCGTGACTCCCGGGCCACTGCGGTGGCGCCGGGCGCCGACGAGTGACGGCCTCCTGAGCGACGCGTACGCCCCGCACGGCGATGCAGGCCGCCGGGGACCGCCTCCCGCACGCCGCCGCCGAGGACCCGACCGCAGCGGTGCCGCAGCGGTCGGGACAGGGCGACCGGCGGGCCTCTACGGTGATCCGCAACGCACCGGCTCCGCTACGCGAGGATGACCGGTGCGCGCCACGACGTCGGCGGGACGGGAGACGACATGAACGATCAGGCGCCCTCGGCGCGGCCGGTGCGGATCCTGCTCGCCGACGACCAGCCGCTGCTGCGGACCGGGTTCCGGATGGTGCTGGGCGCCGAGAGCGACCTGGACGTGGTGGCGGAAGCCGGTGACGGCGTGGAGGCGGTGGAGCTGTCCCGCCGGCTGCTGCCCGACGTCGTGCTGATGGACATCCGGATGCCCCGGATGGACGGGGTGGCGGCGACCCGGGCCATCGTCGACGCCCGGCTACCGGTACGGGTGCTGGTGCTCACCACCTTCGACCTGGACGAGTACGTGGTGGGCGCGTTGCGGGCCGGCGCCAGCGGGTTCCTGGCCAAGGACGTGCCGGCCGAGGATCTGATCGCGGCGATCCGCACTGTCGCCGGCGGGGACGCGGTGGTGTCACCTCGGATTCTGCGGCGACTGCTGGACCGCTTCGCCGAACTGCTGCCCGACCCGGAGGCGACGCCGTCGGCGGCGCTCAACGCGCTCACCGACCGGGAGCGCGAGGTGCTCGTGCAGGTCGCCCGAGGGCTGTCCAACGCCGAGATCGCGACGGTCCTGTCGGTGAGCGAAACCACCATCAAGACGCACGTCGGGCATGTGCTGACCAAGCTGCGGCTGCGCGACCGGGTGCAGGCGGTGGTGCTGGCGTACGAGTCGGGGCTGGTCCGCCCCCGGGCGTAGTTCCGCCGGCCCGGGTACCTCACCCGGCGTACTCGAAGATCCCTCCGTGGGGGGACGGCTGCCGTTGCCGTCGTCACCTACCGTGACCGGAGATGGCTTGGTTCGGTTGACCCTCCTGTGGCGTCAGGTGCAAGTGTCGGTGCTGCCGCCCGCCGCCATGGGGAAAAACGGTCGACCGGCCGTCGACTCAGGGGCAACCCTGATGCGGCATGGGGGTGCACCCGCAGCGGGAAATCCGCGCCGGGTCCCCCCAGGGTCGGACGGGGCGGGCGTAGTCAGCACCGATGATTGAACAGTCGCGCCGGACCATCGGGGGGCGGCGTGCGTTTTCGGACAGACGGAAGAGGTAGATGACGTGACCGCGACGGTAGGCCAGCAGGCGCAGGCCGCGGCCCGGGCGAACGACGTGTGGAAGGTGTACGGCAGCGGCGAGGCTCAGGTCATCGCGCTGCGGGGGGTCAGCGCGGAGTTCGAACGTGGCCGCTTCACCGCGATCATGGGCCCGTCGGGTTCCGGTAAGTCGACGCTGATGCACTGCCTGGCCGGCCTGGACTCGGTGACCCGGGGGACGGTGTCGATCGGTGAGACGACGGTCACGGGGCTGGGCGACGCGGGGCTGACGAAGCTGCGCCGCGACAAGGTGGGTTTCATCTTCCAGCAGTTCAACCTGCTGCCGACGTTGACGGCCAAGGAGAACATCCTGCTGCCGCTGTCGATCGCCGGGCGCAAGCCGGACCCGGCCTGGTACGACACGGTGATCGAGACGGTGGGTCTGAAGGATCGGCTGGACCACCGGCCGGCGCAGCTCTCCGGTGGGCAGCAGCAGCGGGTGGCGTGCGCCCGGGCGCTGGTCTCCCGCCCCGAGGTGATCTTCGCGGACGAGCCGACCGGCAACCTGGACTCACGTTCCGGCGCGGAGGTGCTCAACTTCCTGCGTAACTCGGTCCGGGAGCACGGCCAGACCATCGTGATGGTCACCCACGACCCGACGGCCGCCGCGTACGCCGACCGGGTGGTCTTCCTCGCCGACGGCGAGATCGTCTCGGAGTTGATCGAGCCGACCGCCGAGACGGTGCTGGACACCATGAAGAAGCTGGACACCGCGGCCGAGGTGGGCAACTGATGTTCCGCGCGACGCTGAAGAGTCTGCTGGCCCGTAAGGTCCGGCTGATCCTGTCCGGCCTGGCGGTGGTGCTCGGGGTGATGTTCGTCTCCGGCGCGTTCGTGCTCACCGACACGCTGGGTCGCTCCTTCGACTCGGTCTTCGCCGACGGTTTCTCCGAGATCGACGTGAACGTCGCGGCGAAGCCGAAGGTGCAGGTCAACGAGATGGAGGGCGAGCAGACGGTCGCCCCGCTGCCGGCCGCGCTGGTGGACCGGGTGAAGCAGGTGCCGGGGGCGGCCTCGGCGACCGGTGTGGTCAACGCCGACGGCGCCCGGGTGATCGGCAGCAACGGCAAGGTCGTCACCTCGTTCGGTCCGCCGCAGTTGGGCGAGAACTGGACCGGCGAGAGCGAGTTGCTGAAGCTGCGCGAGGGGCGCGCGCCGCAGGCCGAGGACGAGATCGTCATCAACAAGGCGCTGGCCACGGCCGCGAAGGTGCAGGTCGGCCAGAAGGTTGGCGTGCTCACCGCGTTCGAGTCGAAGAAGCGGGACTTCACACTGGTCGGCGTCTTCGGTTACAGCGGTGACCGGGACTCGATCGGCGGGGTCAACGAGGTCTTCTTCACCACTCCGGTGGCGCAGCGGCTGATGCTGGGCGAGCCGGATGTGTTCAACAGCATCACCGTGCAGGCCGCCGACGGGGTCTCGGACGAGAAGCTGCGCGACGACGTTGCCCGCACCCTGGGCGCTGACTTCGAGGTGAAGACCGGCGAGCAGGTGGCCGCGGACGCCTCGGCCAGCCTGAAGGAGGGCCTGTCCTTCTTCAACAAGATCCTGCTCGGCTTCGCCGCGGTGGCACTGCTGGTGGGCACCTTCCTGATCCTCAACACCTTCTCGATCATCGTGGCGCAGCGGACCCGGGAGTTGGCGCTCATGCGCGCCATCGGGGCCAGCGGCCGGCAGATCATCGGTTCGGTGGTGCTGGAGGCCATCGCGGTGGGGTTGATCGCGTCGGTGCTCGGCCTCGCCGCCGGTATCGGGGTGGGCGCGCTGCTGGCGTTCCTGTTCGGCAAGCTCGCCGGTGGGCTCACCTTGGCCGGGATCGGCGTGCCGGCGGCCGCGGTGATCGGTTCGTTCGCCGTCGGTCTGGTGATCACCGTGGTGGCGGCGTTGCTGCCGGCGCTGCGGGCGTCCCGGATCCCGCCGATCGCGGCCATGCAGGACGTGGCCACCCCGGACCGGCCGTTGACCAAGATCACGGTGGCCGGGTCGCTGGTCACCGGCGTCGGCGCGGTGCTGCTGTTCCTCGGGCTCAGCGGCAACGCCGGCGGTCAGACGCTGTCGACCATCCTCGGTGGCGTGCTGTTCGCCTTCATCGGGGTGGCGCTGCTGACCCCGTTGATCAGCCGGCCGGTGGTGAGCCTGCTCGGCGCGATCTTCTCCTGGTCGGTGCCGGGCAAGCTGGGCCGGCTCAACTCCGGGCGCAACCCGCGTCGCACGGCGATCACGGCCGCCGCGCTGATGGTCGGCATCGCGCTGGTCACCGGCGTCACGGTGATCCTCGACTCGGCCAAGGGCAGCATCAGCGCGCTCGCCCAGGACACCATCAAGGCCGAGCTGGTGATCGCCGGGCAGCAGGGCGGCCCGCGTCCGCCGACCTTCGACCCGGGTGTGCTGGACCAGGCAAAGGCCCTGCCCGGTGTGCGGTTGGTCGACGGCGAGTACGGCGACATGGGGCGGATCGACGGCGAGAGCACCTGGGTGGCGGCGAGCAGCGACATCGCGTCGCTGCGGCAGATCTTCGGCGCGAAGCCGACCGCCGGTGACATCGACCGGCTCGGGCCGACCCAGATGCTGGCCAGCTCGGACACTGCCACGTCCCGTGGCTGGTCGGTGGGCTCCACTGTCAACGTGCAGCTGACCCGGGGCGAGGCACGCACCTACACGATCAGCGGCATCTACGAGTCGTCGCAGCTGACCAACCCGGTGACGCTGCCGGCGACCGCGGCGAAGGACTTCGCCATCCCGCAGCCCATCCAGGGCTTCATCCAGCTGGACCCGGGCACCCGCGTGTCCGACGTGCAGCCGCAGGTGGAGGCGTTGCTCGCGGACAGCCCCGAGGTGTCGGTGGCGGACCGGGACGCGTTCATCAAGCAGCAGACCAGTTCGCTCGACGGGCTGCTCACGATGATCCAGATCCTGCTCGCGCTGGCAATCGTGATCGCCGTGCTGGGCATCATCAACACCCTTGCCCTGTCGGTGCTGGAGCGGACCCGCGAGTTGGGTCTGCTGCGGGCCATCGGCCTGCGCCGGTCCCAGACCATGGGGATGATCACCGTGGAGGCGGTGGTGATCTCGGTGTTCGGCGCGCTGCTCGGCGTGGTGGTGGGCACCGGCCTCGGCGCCGCTGTGGTCGAGGCCCTCAAGGACGAGGGCATCACCGACCTGATCCTGCCGTGGGGGCAGATGGGTGTCTTCCTCGGTCTCGCCGCCATCATCGGCGTGGTGGCCGCGGTGCTCCCGGCCGTCCGGGCGGCCCGGATCAACGTCCTGGGTGCCATCGCCCACGACTGATCGGCACTTCCGAGGCCCCCGGTCGCCGCGCCGGGGGCCTCGGCCTGTCCCATTCGCCCTCGGCCACCCGTGCGCGACTGCCAGGCTGGTGCTGCCGGCAGGGCGCCGGCCCGCCCGCGAGCCGGGCGGCCGGAGATCCGGGGCCGGTGACATGACCGATCAGGACGCGTACCAGCTGGCACTCGACAACGCCGAGCGGCTGCTCGGGCAGCCGTTGGTTCTGCCGCTCGGCGAGGGTGAGCCGGAGGTGGGGCACGACTTCCGTCGTCTCGCCACAGTGCAGACCTTCGGCGCGGCCTGGCCCCGGGAGGGCCTGGACCTGCGCAGCCGGTGTCTGGTCTCGGTGGCGATCGCCGCCGCCCTCGGCACCCACGAACCGCTGCGCGGGCAGCTGCGCATCGCGCTGACCTCGGGGGTGAGCCGGGAGGAGATCGTCGAGCTGTTCATCCACCTGGCCGCGTACGCGGGGGCGGCACGGGCGTTCGACAGCTACCAGGTGGTCGCCGCGGTCTTCGCCGAGCGCCGGTGACCCCGGCCGGTCGGGAGCCGAGCGGCGCCGACCCGCGCCGGGCGGGTCAGCCGGTCGCCGCTGCCCGATCGGTCAGCAGCGCCGCGAGCAGCGCCAGGTCCACGCCGGTCAGGCTTTCCACCTGGTGTACGCCGACAGTGCTCGGCAACGCCACCTCCGCCGGTACGGCCAGGACCGCCGCGCCCGAGGCGAGCGCGCTGGCCACCCCGGTCGGTGAGTCCTCGATCGCCACGCAGCGCTCGATCGGCACACCCAGCAGCCGGGCGGCGGTCAGGTAGGGCTCGGGGTGTGGCTTGGCCGCCACCACCTCGTCGCCGGCGACCACCGTGTCGAAGTTGTCCCGACCGAGGGTGTCCAGCGCGATCTCGACCAACGCCCGAGGGCTTGACGTGACCAGCGCGGTGGGGATTCCCGCCGCCCGGACCGCGCGCAACAGGTCGAACGCGCCCGGCCGCCAGCGCAGACCGGTGCGGAACAGCTCGAGGATCCGGGCGTTGATCCATGCCGCGCTGATCTCCGGATCCCGTTCGGGCTGCCCCAGGTCGTCGTGCAGGATGCGCATCGACTCGGCCATGGCGGTACCGATGATCGACTGGCGGGCCTCGACGGAGAGTTCCCCGCCGTACTCCTTGGCGAGTTCCTGCAACGCGACGTCCCACAGCTTCTCGCTGTCGACCAGCGTGCCGTCCATGTCGAAGAGCACAGCGGCGGGGTGATGGCTGCTCAGCGGAACCTCCAGGGTCGTGACCGACACGGGCGATCCTGCCAGCAGCCGCCAAGGCCGGTGGCGGCAACGGGCGCCAGGGTGATCCGGGCAACCCCGTTCAGCCGAGGTCGCACTCCTTCAGGGAACCCTCGTAACCCCGGAAGAACATGTCGGTGCGCTGCTCGGCGGTGCCGTGTGCACCTTCCGCGAACCACGGCTGGTCCGGGTCGTCGCCGACCGCCGCCACCCCCTCCCGGAACTCGTCCAGGTCGCCCTCGGCGAGGGTCAGGGTCCCCGAGCGCACCGAGTCGCCGAGGTACGCCCCGGCCATGCAGTCGGCCTGCAACTCCTGCTGGATGGTGAAGCTGTAGTTGATGCCGAGCCGCACCTGGATGGCGTGCGCGTACTCGTGCCCGAGCAGGTAGAACACGAACGCGTCGCCGACCTGGCGGAACGCCGCCACCGACCAGGCGACGTCGTACGCGATGAAGTCGCCCTGCGAGCAGTAGACGGCGTTGTTGCGGGGCAACGACTGGCCGCCGCAGGACACCTCGCCGTCGCGCTGGTACGGGATGATCCGCCGGATCGGTCGGAACCGCTGCCCGGATTCCTTGAACTGGGCCGCCCAGTACCGCTCGGCGATCGCCTGCGCGTCGGCGACGTCCTGCTCGAACTCGGCGACGCTGGTGGTGCTGTCGGCCCGGGTGGTTCTCGGGCCCGGTGATGCGGCCGACGGGTTCGCCCCGGGGCGCTCGGCCTCCGGCTCGGCCAGTCCACCGCCGGCGCAGGCGAGGGAGACGAGGGCGGCGATCAGCAGACCCGCCAGCGGGCCCCGCGCGTCGCGACCGAACCGTGCCCCCACTGTGCCTCCCCAGACATCGGTGCTCAGGCTGGTAGTACCCCGACGAGAGGACCGAAACGCCCGTCACCGGTTTCACGTACGGCACGGCCGGACGGTTCACCGGACCCGGGCGCGCCGATCGAGGCGGATCTGGACCGGGTGCTGCGGGGCGGATGGGCTGCGGCGCAGCGGGCCCGGTTGGCTGGGTGGTGTCGCACGGCGGGCGCGGGGCGCCGCTGCGGGGCCGCCACAATGCTCCGGGGCGGGTGTCGCCGCCCAGGACAGGAGAGGCTCTGGTGCACGAGCTTGGCAGTCGCAGCCGACGTCAACCGGCGCCGGCGCACGTCGTGTGGCGGTCGCTGCGCTACCCGTACGAGGCCGGCAGCCGGCCCTGGTTGGAGTTGCGCGACGACGAGGTACCGCCCCGGGTGGTGGCGGGCTACGCGCCGATGCTGCTCGTGTGGTCGTCGCTGTGGCCACGCCGACCGTTGGACCGGATCCGCTTCGACCTGACTCCCGGGCTGCCCGGCGGGGACTGCACGCTGCGCTGGACGCTCACCACCGACGGGGAACTGCCGTGCGAGAGCACCCTCGGCCACCTACGCCACCGCCTCAACTACCTGATCAACGGCCGGCTGCGCCGCTCGTATGGCCAGTAGGGTCGCTCAACCAGCCGACTCCCGACCGCGATGCCACGTGTCGCCTTGGTCGCCGTGCCGGTCGGCCTCGTACCGGTGCTGCCGCACGCGAGCGTCCCGCCCAGCCCGGGAGTCGTCGCCCCCGACCTCACCGACGCGCCCCCGCCGCACCACAACGCCAAACGCCACCCCCGCCACGACGACGAAGATCCCCACCACCACCCACACCACCGTCATCCGGCCACCCTAGGCCGCGCCCACCACCCCTGGTCCCCGATGATCATGAAGTTGGTGTCATCCCACTCGGCGTGTCGTGACGCTAACTTCATGATCACCGGTTCGGGTGGAGGGAGGACCCGGCGTGGGTGGGGTGTCCGGGTGGGGAGTTGGGGTTCGACGTTTCCTGTGGGGCGCCGGGGTGGTGTCCTCGCAGGAGGAGGGGAAGAACCATGAAGTACATGATTTTGCTCTACGGGTCGCAGCAGGACTACGACGTGTTGTCGGGGCGGGCTTCCGACCGGCCGGCGATGTCGGCCGAGCAGATCGCGGCGATGCACAAGCACATGGAGACCTTCCACCAGGCGCTGGCCGAGTCCGGCGAGTTGGTCGATGCCCGGGGCCTGAGCGAGCCGGTGCACGCCCGTCGGGTGCAGGTGCGCGAGGGGGCGCCGGTGGTCACCGACGGCCCGTACCCGGAGACGCAGGAGGTCCTCGCCGGTTACACCATCGTGGAGTGCGCCAGCTTCGACCGGGCCACCGAGATCGCCGCCGGCCTGGTCGACCCGGACGCCCCCGGTGGGTACGTGGACGTGCGGCCGGTGCTCGACGGTGTCGAGGACCTGGCCGGCTGACGCGGTGCCGGAGACTCCCGCCGAGGACCTGCTGCGCGAGCTGGCGCCGCAGGTCCTCGGCGCGCTGGTCCGCCGCTACGGGCACTTCGACACGGCCGAGGACGCGGTGCAGGAGGCGCTGATCGCCGCGGCGGAGGGTTGGCCGCGCGATGGCGTACCGGAGAATCCGCGTGGCTGGCTGATCACCGTGGCGTCCCGTCGGCTGACCGACCTGCTGCGTCGCGACCAGGCCCGGATGCGGCGGGAGGACACGGTGGCCCGGTGGGTGCTCCCGGAGCAGTGGCGTGCCCCCGCCGCCGACCGTCCGTCGGCGGACGCCGACGACACGCTCATCCTGTTGTTCCTGTGCTGCCACCCGGCGTTGTCGGCGGCGTCGCAGATCGCGCTCACCCTGCGGGCGGTGGGCGGCCTGAGCACCGCCGAGGTGGCGCGTGCGTTCCTGGTGCCGGAGGCGACGATGACCCGGCGGATCAGTCGGGGTAAGCAGCGGATCCGTGACAGTGGGCCGCGGTTCGCGCTGCCCACCGGCCCGGAGCGGGCTGACCGGCTCGCCGCCGTGCTGCACGTGCTCTACCTGATCTTCACGGAGGGGTACGCGCGCACCGCCGGGCCGGGGTTGGTGCGCGCCGACCTGACCGCCGAGGCGATCCGACTGACCCGTCTGGTGCGCCGGCTGGTGCCCGAGGACCCCGAGGTCACCGGGCTGCTCGCGTTGATGCTGCTCACTGATGCCCGAGCGCCGGCGCGGATCGGTCCGAACGGCGAGCTGGTGCCGATGGCCGAGCAGGACCGCTCCCGGTGGCGAGCCGACCAGATCGCCGAGGGGGTCGAGCTGATCACCGGGGCCCTGCCGCGCGGCGTGGTCGGGGCGTACCAGCTCCAGGCGGCCATCGCGGCCGTGCACGACGAGGCGCCCAGCGCGGCGGCCACCGACTGGGCGCAGATCACGGCCCTGTACGAGGTGCTCCTCGGGATGTCCGACAACCCGGTGGTGGCGCTCAACCACGCGGTGGCGGTGGCCATGAGCCGGGGCGCGCCGGCCGGGTTGGCGCTGCTCGCCGACCTGGCCGACGACCCTCGTCTCGCCGACGACCCGCGACTGCCGGCCGCCCGCGCCCACCTGTGGGAGCTGGAGGGTGAGCGGGTCACCGCGCGGGAGGCGTACCGGATGGCGGCGGCGCGCTCGACGAACCTGGCGCAGCAGCGCTACCTGAACGCCCGCGCGGAGCGCCTGGCGGGCGACCCGCCGCCCGCCGGCTGATCCGCAGGGGCCGTGCGGATCAGGGCCGGAGCCGCAGGCCCGTGCGGGTCACGGGCTGGCGGCCAGGAAGACGAAGGCGGCCATCAGCACCAGGTGTACGCCGCCCTGCAGCACGTTGGCCCGGCCGGGCACCACGGTGAGCACGGCGGTCACGGCGGTGAGCGCGAGCAGGGCGAGCTGGGTGCCGCCGAGGCCGAGCAGCAGTGGGCCGTCCAGCCAGATCGAGGCGATCGCTATGGCCGGGATGGTCAGGCCGATGCTGGCCATCGCCGAGCCGAGCGCGAGGTTCAGGCTGATCTGCACGCGGTCGCGGCGGGCGGCGCGGGCGGCGGCCAGGGTTTCCGGCAGCAGCACCAGCAGGGCGATGATCACGCCGACGAAGGCGTGCGGCAGGTTCGCCGCGGCGACACCGGCCTCGATGGTCGGCGAGACGGTCTTGGCGTCGCCGACCACCGCGACCAGCGCCACCAGCAGCAGCCCCAGGCTCATCAGCGCCGCGCGGGTGGTGGGCGGCTTGGCGTGCTCCTCGGCGTCGATCACCTGGCCCCGGCTGTCGACCGGCAGGAAGTAGTCACGGTGTCGGCCGGTCTGCACGAGCACGAACAACCCGTAGAGCGCCAGCGAGGCGACGGCGGCGAAGGCGAGCTGGGCCGGGCTGAACTCCGGGCCTGGCCGGGCGGTGGTGAAGGTCGGGATGACCAGACTCAGGGTGGCCAGGGTGATCACGGTGGCCAGAGCCCCGCCGGTGCCCTCCGGGTTGAACACCGCGACGCGACGGCGCAACGCCCCGAGCAGCAGGGACAGGCCGAGGATCCCGTTACAGGTGATCATGACGGCGGCGAAGACGGTGTCCCGGGCGAGCGACTGGGTCTTCTCCGGCCCGCTGATCATCAGCGTGACGATGAGGGCGACCTCGATCACGGTGACCGCGACGGCGAGCACCAGAGACCCGTACGGCTCCCCCACCCGGTGGGCGACCACCTCCGCGTGGTGCACGGCCGCGAGCACGGCACCCCCCAGCAGCACCGCGACCACCACGATGATCGGGCCGGGCAGGTTCCGCCCCCAGGTCACGATCAACACCAGGACAGCGAGCACGGGTACGGCGAAGGTCCAGTCGGTCAGGCGGGAGCGAAGCAGGGCGGCCATGCCGTACAGGGTGCCAGGTCAGGTGATCATGTGCCCACCATCGACGCATCGGTGCGGGGTGGCGGTGGTCCACAGCGGCAAAACCCGTAACTTATGGGTTACGCTTCAGGGGTGGATGAGGTGGCCGTCGCGATCGCGGACCCGGTACGGCGGCACATCCTGACCATGTTGCGCGCCGAACCCCTCTCCGCCGGCGAGATCGCCAAGCGGTTCACGATCAGCCGACCCGCCATCAGCCGCCACCTGCGGGTGCTGCGCGACAGCGGGTTGGTCCGTGACGAGCTGGTCGGACGGCGGAGGATCTACCGGCTCGACCCGGGCCCGATCGCCCCGCTGCTCGACTGGCTCACCGGGCTCACCACAGTCGACAGGTGGGGCCGGCACCTCGACGCGTTGGAGACCGAGGTCTATCGCACCCGCCGAGAGCGCCGCAGCCGCGGCCCGGCGGAGCACCGAAGGGAGCACACGGCATGACCCGCACACCCGCCGGACGCCTGTTTCAGACCGACACCGGCCACGATCTCGTCCTCACCCGGACCTTCCGCGCTCCGGCGGCGGACGTCTGGGCCAGCCTGACCGATCCGGAGCGTACGGCCCGCTGGTTCGGCCCGTGGGAGGGCGACGCCGGGCCCGGACGGACCATCCGGGTCCAGATGGCGTACGAGGAGCAGCAGCCCTGGTGCGAGATGCGCATCGACGCGTGCGAACCGCAGCAGCGCCTCGCCGTGTCGATGGTCGACGACTACGGCAGCTGGCTGCTGGAGCTGTCGCTGACCGAGACCGACGGCACCACCGAGCTGCGGTTCGTCCAGCACCTCACCAGCGTGGAGGGCATCGCCGAGGTCGGCGCCGGCTGGGAGTACTACCTGGACATGCTCGTCGCCTCCCGGGACGGTTCGCCCCGCCCGGAGTTCGACGACTACCACCCGGCGATGCAGCCCTACTACCAGGGGCTGGTCGCCACGGCCGGCTAGGGATCGAGGGCCCGCCGCAGCTTGGCGAACTCGGCGGTCAACGCCGGCAGCGGGAAGTGCGCGTTCAGGCCGCTGGGGTTCGGCAGCACCCAGACCCGGGCCGGCCCCAGCCGGTCCGGTCGCGGGCCCAGCGCCGCCTGCGGTCGGGCGAAGGCGATCCGGTACGCGGTCACCCCGAGGATCGCCACCCAGCGCGGCCGGTATCGCTCGGCCTTCACCGCCAACCCGGTCACACCGGCCACCAGTTCCTCCGGGGTCAGCTCGGCGGCGCGGGCGGTGGCCCGGTTACTCAGGCTGGTGATGCCCAGGCCCTGCCGCAGCAGCTCGTCGCGTTCCCACGAGTGCAGCTGGCGGTCGGTGAACCCGGCTCCGTGCAGGGCTGGCCAGAATCGGCTGCCCCGGCGGGCGAACGGCTCCCCCACGGCGGCCGAGTAGAGGCCCGGGTTGTAGCCGCAGAACAGCACGCGCAGCCCGGGTCCGATGATGTCCGGCAGACCCCGGCCGGCCGCCGCCGCCACCTCCTGCGGGGTCGGCCGTCGCGCCGGCCCCGCACGCTCCGCGTCCACCCCACCGATCCTGCCGTAAGCCCCGGTGCCGGACCCGACACACGGCTTGGGACCCTCAACGGATGCAGTCAACCGACCACCTCGCCGCCAGCCGTTACTCGCGGATGCGCTGGAACACTCCGCTCTCGCCGGAGCACGCCGCGTTGCTGCTGCAACGGCTCGACGTCCGCCCCGGCGCGCGGGTGCTCGACCTCGGCTGCGGCTGGGGTGAGCTGCTGCTGCGGGCGGTCGCCGCCGGCGGTGTCTCCGGCCCGGTCGCGACGCGCGGCGTCGGCGTCGACACCGACGAGGCAGCGCTCGCCCGAGGACGGCGGCTGGCCGCGGGGCGGTCACTGAACCGGCACGTCGCCTTCGTGATGGGGGAAGCGGCGGCCTGGCAGGAGCCGGCCGACCGGGTCCTCTGCATCGGCTCGGCACACGCCTTCGGTGGCACCGAGGCCGCCCTCGACGCCCTCGCCGCAGTGGTCCGGCCCGGTGGGCGGCTGCTGTTCGGTGACGCGTACTGGGAGCGGTCCCCCAGCACGGAGATCGCCGAGGTCTTCGGCCCGGAGGTGCCGACCCTTGCCGGGCTGGTCGAGGCCGCCCGCGAGCGGGGCTGGCGGTTGTTGCACCTGAGCACCGCCGACCAGCGGGAATGGGACGACTTCGAGTCCACCTGGCTCGCCGGCCGGCAGGAGTGGCTGCTGGCGTACCCGGAGGATCCCCGTGTGCCGGAGGTCCGGGCGGAACTCGACGACCGGTTGCGCCAGTACGTCGGCGGTTACCGGGGTGTCCTCGGCCTCGGTTACCTCGTCCTCGGCCGCTGACCGTCCGCAGTTGACGCCGCTGACCGTCCGCAGTTGACGCCGCTGGCTACGCTGCGCGTGGTGAGCGCCGGATCTCGTCTCGCCCTGCCCTGGCGGATCCTCGTCGTGGCCACCGCCGCCGTGCTGGTGTGGTTGTTCCTGGGCGTCCTGCTCGATCGTGACTACGACCGGCCCACCCATGCGATCGGGGCTGTCCTCACCACAGTTGTCGTCGTACCCCTGGTGGTCGTCGCCCGTCGCGTCCTGGACCGGCGGCCGTGGGCCGGCCTCGGGATGCCGTCGCTGCGCGCCGGCTGGCGGCGTCTGCTGTTCGGCATGGCCTGCTGGCTCGTGCCCGCCGCGGTGGGGTTCGCGCTCTGCCTCGGTCTCGGCTGGGTTGAGATCAGTGTCCGGACGTCCGTCGGGGACGTGCTGCGGGTGGCGGCGCTGCTGGTCGTGCTGGTCTTCCTGAAGGAGGCGCTGCCAGAGGAGCTGATCTTCCGCGGGTACCTGCAACACAACCTCGCCACCCGGCTGCCCGCCTGGCAGGCCGCCGTCGGGCAGGCGCTGCTGTTCACAGTGTTCGGGTTCCTCGTCGGGGCGGCGAGATCCGTCGACCGACTGGCGCTCTTCTTCGTCTTCGCGCTGCTGCTGGGCGCCTTCCGCGCCGCCACCGGCGACATCTGGGCCGGCATCGGCCTGCACGTCGCGTTCCAAACTGTCGCTCAGCTGTTCGGCGACGTCGGGGCGGTCTTCGACGTGGTCGGCGCGGACGTCCTGGGCGTGGTGGCCATGGGGGCCATCCCGTTCTCAGTCAGCTGGTTGGTCCTGCGACACCACTACCGGGACCGCCTGAACTGGCGCGCCCTGCACCCGAGCCGGTGCGTTGAAGGGCTGAAGCCTGGGCGTTTGGCCCACCGCCCCGACCGGCGTGGGGAAGAGTGGCGGGCGAGAGCTGTCGTCGACCAGCGAGCGACGGCACGGCGTCGTGCGGAGGTTCTTCGGATGAGCGACACGTCTTCGGCCACGCCCGCCCGCAACGTGGTCCTGGTCCACGGCGCGTACGCCGACGGCTCGTCCTGGTCCGACGTCATCCCGCTGCTACAGCGGGCCGGGCTGACGGTCACCGCGGTGCAGAACCCGCTGACCTCCCTGGCCGACGACGTCGCGGCCACCAACCGCGCCCTCGACCGCCAGGACGGCCCGACGGTGCTGGTGGGCCATTCCTGGGCCGGCACGATCATCAGCGAGGCCGGCAACCACCCGAGGGTCACCGCCCTGGTGTACGTGGCGGCCCGCGCGCCGGACGCCGGCGAGGACTACAACGCGCTCGCGGCGAAATATCCCACGCCGCCGGCGAACGCCGGCCTCGTGCACCACGACGGGTACGCGCAGCTCAGCGAGAGCGCCTTCCTGGCCGACTTCGCCGGTGGAATCGAGGAGGCCCGCGCCCGCGCCCTGTACGCGGTGCAGGGCCCGATCGCCAAGGACCTCTTCCAGGGCCGCACGACCACGGCCGCCTGGCGGGATCGGCAGTGCTTTTACTCGATCTCCACTCAGGACCGCACTACAGCGCCGGAGCTGGAGCGGTTTCTGGCCGATCGGATGAACGCCACGACCATCGAGGTCGAATCATCGCATCTGGCCATGGTCACGCACCCGGAGACGATCGCCGACCTCATCCTGATGGCGACCCGCGGCACCCGCAGTCCCGCGTAGGGCCGCAGCGGTCGGACGCGCGACGGCCAGCCGGCAGCGCCACGAGGTGCCCGGCGAGCCGTTCTCGATCTTCGTCGGCGGCCATACACCGACCATACGTCATACGTCTCACCTCAGCAGTGCCGTCGGCCGTGCGCGGGCGCGCTCGGCCCGAAGCGCCTGGGCTTGACGGGGCGTAGACATCGGAGGTTTACTGCGTCAACGATGCCAGTCGATGAATTCTGATCGTCCAATGTGGGTGGTCTCCGTCATCGGCTGGTTTCAGCAAGCCCACCCCCGCACCCCCACCATCCCGCACCACCTCAGCCGAGCATCGGCGGCCCGGCTTCCGCACCACCGCCATCGCGGCCCCGGCCTGCCCGTGTGCACAGCCTGAGGTCGACGCTCAGCAGAGGAGCAAGACCATGCGTTCCCGTCCCCGCCTGTTGGCACTCGTCACCGGCCTGGCCGTCATGCTGGCCAGCCTGGTCGCACTGCCGACCCCCGCCTCGGCGGCACCCCTGACCAAGGTCCTGGTGTTCAGCAAGACCGCCGGCTTCCGGCACTCGTCCATCCCCAACGGCATCGCCGCGATCCAGCAGCTCGGCTCGGCCAACGGCTTCACAGTGACCTCGACCGAGGACGCCGCCCAGTTCACCACCTCCAACCTGGCCCAGTACCAGGCGGTGGTCTTCATGTCGACCACCGGCGACGTCCTCAACGCCAGCCAGCAGAGCGCGTTCGAGTCGTACATCGCCGCCGGTGGTGGCTACGTCGGCGTGCACGCCGCAGCCGACACCGAGTACAGCTGGCCGTGGTACGGCTCGCTGGTCGGAGCATGGTTCGACTCGCACCCGGCGATCCAGAACGCCACAGTGAAGATCGAGGACCAGACCAACCCCTCGACCGCCCACCTCGGCACCACCTGGGTCCGCTCCGACGAGTGGTACAACTACCGCACCAACCCCCGGTCCAGCGCCCGGGTGCTGGCCAGCCTCGACGAGTCGTCCTACAGCGGCGGCAACATGAGCGGCGACCACCCGATCACCTGGTGCAAGGCGTACGGCGGCGGGCGTGCCTGGTACACGGGCCTCGGCCACACCGAGGCGTCGTACACCGACCCGAACTTCACCCGGATGCTGCTCGGCGGCCTCCAGGTCGCCGCGGGCTCCGTGACTGCCGACTGCTCGCCGCGCACCACGACCCCGCCTCCCACCGCCAGCGGCTCCACCCTGCGGGCCCGCGCCAACAACCAGTACGTCAGCTCCCCCAACGCCACCACCGCGCTGATCGCCAACAAGACCTCGGTGGGCACCACCGAGCGGTTCGACCTGGTGAATCTCGCCAACGGCAACGTGGCGCTGCGCGCCAAGGGCAACGGGCAGTTCGTCGCCGCCGAGAACGCCGGTGCCGCCGCGCTGATCGCCAACCGGGCCACCGCCGGCTCCTGGGAGACCTTCCAGCTGGTCCGCAACTCCGACGGCACGGTGAGCCTGCGGGCCACCGTGAACAACCGTTACGTCGCCGCTGACAACGGTGGCGGGTCCCCGCTGATCGCCAACCGGACCTCCATCGGTCAGTGGGAGAAGTTCGACCTGGTCACCACCAACTGACCTGGTCCCCCCGCTCGTCTCCACCACCCCACCTGGTCGTGGTGCGCCCCCGCGCGCCCGTCCACCGGTCGTCGAGAAAGGACGATCATGCTCTCGTACCCCCGGCGCTGGCCCCGGGCGCTCTTCGCGGCGGTCCTCACCGTCGCGAGCGCGGCCCTCGCTGTGGCTGCACCGTCCACCGCCCAGGCGGCGGTGATCCCCGCCTCCGACTATCAGCAGGTCAAGCTCGCCACCGGCTCGGGCGAACTCGGTGAGGCCATGTCCCTGGCCGTCCTGCCGAACCGCTCGGTGCTGCACACCGCTCGCAACGGTGTCCTGCGGGTGACCGACGTGGCCGGCAACACCAAGGTCTCCGGCACCCTGTCGGTCTACACCCACGACGAGGAGGGGTTGCAGGGCGTCGCCGTCGACCCCAACTTCGCCAGCAACCGGTGGATCTACCTGTACTACTCCCCCACGCTGAGCACCCCGTCCGGAGACGCCCCGACCACCGGCTCACAGTCCGACTGGGACCGGTGGAAGGGGCACCTGCGGTTGTCGCGGTTCACTCTCAACAGCGACGACACGCTCAACCTGGGCACCGAGAAGATCGTGCTTCAGGTCGCCAACGACCGTGGGCAGTGCTGCCACGTCGGCGGTGACCTGGACTTCGACGCCGCCGGTAACCTGTACCTGACCACCGGCGACGACACCAACCCGTTCGAGTCGTCCGGCTACGCGCCACTTGACGAACGGACCAACCGCAACCCGCAGTTCGACGCCCAACGCTCGGCGGGCAACACCAACGACCTGCGGGGCAAGGTGCTGCGGATCAAACCGCAGGCGGACGGCACGTACACGATCCCGTCGGGCAACATGTTCGCGCCCGGCACCTCGGGCACCCGCCCGGAGATCTACGCGATGGGTCTGCGCAACCCGTTCCGGATGAGCGTCGACAAGGCGACCGGTGTCGTCTACCTCGGGGACTACGGCCCCGACGCCGGGTCCACGAACTCGAGCCGTGGCCCCTCCGGTCAGGTCGAGTTCAACCGCATCGCGGCGCCCGGCAACTACGGCTGGCCGTACTGCACCGGCAGCAACACCAGCACGGAAACATACAATGAATACACCTTCCCGTCCGGGCCGTCGCAGTCCAAGTACAACTGCTCGGGTGGGCCGACCAACAACTCGTTCCGCAACACCGGGCTCGGCACGCTGCCTGCGGCGAAGCCGGCCTGGATCAAGTACGCGGGCGACTCCGGTTCACCGTCGGAGTTCGGCAGCGGCTCGGAGTCGCCGATGGGTGGGCCGGTCTACCGGTACGATGCCTCGCTCAACTCCAGCATCAAGTTCCCGGCCTCGCTGAACGGTCAGTTCTTCGCCGGTGAGTACGGCCGCCGCTGGATCAAGGCCATCGCTGTCAACTCCGACGGCTCGCGCGGGGAGATCTCCAACTTCCCGTGGACCGGCACCCAGGTCATGGACATGACCTTCGGCCCGGACGGCGCCCTGTACGTGCTGGACTACGGCACCGGCTCGAACAACCAGGCGCTCTTCCGGATCGAGTACATCGGTGGTGGCAACCGCAGCCCGATCGCTGTCGCCTCGGCGAACCCCACGTCGGGGGCCAACCCGTTGACCGTCAACTTCTCGTCGGCCGGCAGCTCCGACCCCGAGGGTGGCGCGCTCAGCTACCTGTGGACCTTCGGCGACGGCACCACGTCGACGGCGGCCAACCCCACCAAGACGTACACCACGAACGGCTCGTACAGCCCCACCCTGAAGGTCACCGACCCGACCGGCCTGTCCGGCACGGCGAGCCTGATCGTCACAGTGGGCAACACCGCACCCACGGTGTCCCTCACCGCGCCCACCGACGGCCAGCTGTTCACCTTCGGTGACACCGTGCCGTACCAGATCTCGGTGAGCGACCCGCAGGACGGCACCATCGACTGCTCCAAGGTGAGCCTGACGTACGCGCTGGGCCACGACAGCCACGCCCACCAGATCACCTCGAAGACCGGGTGCAGCGGCACGATCACCGTCCCGACCGACGGTGAGCACGACTCGGCGGCCAACATCTACGGGGTCTTCGACGCCGCGTACACCGACAACGGTGGGCTCACCACGCACAGCATCAAGACGCTGCAACCGAAACACCGTCAGGGTGAGCACTTCAGCGCCCAGTCCGGTGTCCAGGCCACCGACCACACCAATGCCGAGGGTGGCCGCACGGCCGGGTTCATCGAGAACAACGACTGGATCTCCTACCAGCCGTACAACCTGTCCAACGCGAACCGGTTCACCGCGCGGGTCTCGTCGGCCGGCGCCGGCGGCACCATCGAGGTTCGCGCCGGGTCGGCCACCGGGTCCCTGCTGGGCACCGCCACGGTGCCGGTGACCGGTAGCTGGGAGACCTTCGTCGACGTCTCCACCGCCATCAGCAACCCGCCGAGCGCGTCGACCACTCTGTACCTGGTCTTCAAGGGTGGCTCGGGCAACCTGTTCGACGTCGACGCGTTCACCTTCACCACCGGTACCAGCACCCCCAGCGGAGGGATCACGCTGCGGGCGCAGGTCAACAACCAGTACGTGTCGGCCGTCGGCACCAACCCGCTGATCGCCAACAAGGCGAGCGTCTCGACGTCCGAGCAGTTCGATCGGGTGGACGCCGGCAACGGCAACATCGCCCTGCGGTCGCGCGCCAACGGGCTGTACGTCTGCGCCGACAACGCCGGCGCCAATCCGTTGATCGCAAACCGCACGACGATCGGACCATGGGAGACGTTCCAGATCATCAACAACTCCGACGGGACTGTCGGTCTGCGGGCTCTGGCCAACAACCAGATCGTGGCCGCCGAGAACGCCGGGGCCGGATCACTGATCGCCAACCGGACGTCGGTCGGGTCCTGGGAGAGGTTCGTCCTGACCACCGGCTGACCAGCATGTGATGGGCCCGGCCTGGGCGGTTACCAGGCCGGGCCCTACCGTGTGAAGTAGGCGGCGCTCTGCTGGTCCGCGGGGTAGTAGGACTCGACAGCGATCTCCTCGACGGTGATGTCCATCGGGGTGCCGAACGTGGTGATGGTCGAGAACAGCCGCAGCTCGCGTCCACCGATCCGCAGGATCATCGGGATCACCACGTCGGCGTCGACCCGTTCGTCCGGCGGCTCCTCGGGCAGCGGGCTCAGCAGTTCTTCGTAGAGCGCCGTGAGTTCCGGATCGGGCGCGGCGGCGAGCTGGCGCGAGATCCGGCTGCGGAACACCGCCCGTACGTCGGCCAGGTTGACGACCAGAGGGGCGAGCCCGCGCGGGTGCAGGCCCAGCCGAACCAGGTTGACCGGTGGCCGCAACAGGTCGGGTGCCGCGTAGGCGAAGAACGGGTCGACCGCGCGGTTGGTCAGCACGATGTTCCACCGGCGGTCGAAGACCAGCGCCGGATACGGCTCGTGCGCCCGGAGCACCCTGCGGACCGCGTCGAGGGCACCCGACAGGGCGGCGTCGTCGAGCGGGCGCTGCGCGTACCGGGGCGCGAATCCGGCGGCGAGCAACAGCTGGTTGCGATCACGCAGTGGCACGTGGAGTTGCTCGGCGAGCCGGAGGACCATGTCGGCGCTCGGCGTGGACTTGCCGGTCTCGACCAGGCTGACGTGCCGAGCCGAGACATCCGCGGCGATCGCCAGGTCGAGTTGGCTGAGCCCTCGACGCTTGCGCCACTGGCGCAGGAGTTCCCCGACCGCATACACGATCATGAGCCTACTCAACGTCGCCCGGGACGCCATGAAGTGCGATGTCATCGACAAGCGCACGAGGCCGGGGAAACACTTGCGGCCATGACCACCGAGAACAAGAGCATCGTCGGGCGGGCGTTGGCGGGGCTGGTCGACACCGGCGACGTCGACACGCTCGCGTCGTACCTGAGCGAGGACTTCACCCATCACCGGTCGGATTCGACGACCTCGACCAGGGCGCAGTGGCTCGCCGCGGTCCGCGCCGCGCTGGGCCCGACCGCCGGCATGCGGGTCGACATCCTGCACCTACTGGCCGACGGTGACCACGTCGTGGTGCACTCGCGACGCCGACTCCCCAATGGAGGGCCGCAGATCGTGGTCGTCGACATCCTGCGGGTCGCCGACGGACTGATCGCGGAGGTGTGGGAAGTCATCGAACCGGCGGCCCACACCGCCGCCAACGGCGCCTGGTGGGACGCGGGTGCCTAGATCGGGAAGCGGCCGTGGCGCCAGTGCCAGTGGCCGCCCGCCCGGAGGTGGTCGATGATCGCGCGTTGGAGCACCGTGCGGCGCGGCAGCTCGTCGAGCGGCGTGGTCAGGGTCCGGAACCCGAACCGCAACACCTCGATGTCGGCGTCCAGCCCCGCCGACTCGTCGTAGGGCGCCAGCTCGAACCGGCGCTGGAACCGCACGATGTTGGAGTCCTCCGGAAGGTACTGCCGCAGTTGCGGGTCGAGCAGCCACGAGGCGCAGGAGAACGCGGTGTAGCGCTCGTCGGGGAAATGCCTGGGAAAGAACGCGCGGGCCTCGTCGAGGGACGCCTCGACCGCCTCCGGGGTCAACGGCCCCGAATCGGGGACGTGCAGGCCGATGGCGCCGTCGCCACGCTGGTGCTGTAGCCGGCCCAGCTCGTAGACGCTGCCGCGTGAGTGCAGCGTCAGCCAGCTCTGCATGATCGGCCAGCCCTCGCCGCGCATCCGCCGGTCGATGGCGAGGTTGCGGCCCAGGTCGGCCAGGGTCACCCAGGTCACGGCGTCGGGGATGCCGTGGTCGCTGTGGTACCCGCGCACCACGTCGACCAAAGCCAGGTACGCGTACACGTAGAGATGGCGCCAGGCAGGGCCTCGCTCTCGGGGCAGCTCCGGGCCGGGCGACAGCCATTCGTGGCCCGCGAGGTCGGCGCGGACCAGGGCGGTCGAGCGGTCGAGCAGCCAGCGCAGCTCCGGAGTCCAGAGCGGGGAGTCGGGGTCGGGCCAGCCCGCCATGATCTCGGCGGCGTCGTCCGGCGGCACGGCGAGCTGGTCGAGGAGCGCGGGGGCGTCGGCCTTGGCTGGCAACGGAGCTGACGGCCCGTCACCGGCGAGCCGGTGCACGCGGTCGACCTCCTCGACGGGCACCCCGAGCCGGGCGGCGGTGTCGTCCAGATCCACGCCGACGACCATACCGGCCGACGGGCTTCTCAGGAGTCCGCAGGCACCCCGGCGTCGAGCTGCCCGATCATGGGCGCGAGGAGGTCGTTGAGCTCCCGGGCCACCACCGCCACGGCCCGGCGTGCCGCCGCGGCGACCTCGCCGTCCGGACCGTCGGGCGTTGGCGGCAGGTCGTCCAGCGGGACCGGCGCCTCCACCTGGAGCAACGCGCGCAGATGCGGGCGGCGCGTCTGGTCCTGCTCGGTGGGTGTGGTGAACTGGCCGAACAGCTCGGGCCAGTCCTGCCAACCACGGTCGCGCTGCCACTGCTTGGTCCAGGTCAGCTCGGCCGGCCAGCGGGAGGCCACTGTCACCGCGCAGACCAGGCTGCCGTCCCACGGGCTGCGCGCGCACGTCGCCGAGATGATCCGCCGATGCCACCGGACGAAGCCCGGCGACAGCTCGGTGGCCAGCCGCCAGGAGGTCACCGCGAACGCCACGGGCGCGAAGTCACCCCAGGTGTCGGCGAACTCGTCGATCCGACGAAACACCTCGGCCTCGTACCGGCCGCTCCCGTCGGTGCCGTGCTCACGGTCGAACTGCTCGTCCAGCCAGAAGGCGCGCGATTCCGGCATCCTCAACCCCGTTTCACAGCGATGGCGTTCCCTACCTCGAACCTAGGCCAACGTCGGGGCTGCCGACGCCATCCTCGCCCGCTGTCAACCTGCGCTCCGGCGAGGTGGCGGCACCCCGCTCAGCCGACGAAGACGCGGAAGGGATGCCCGGCCAGGTCGGCGTACACGCGCAGAGGCTCGTCCGGGTCGTCGATGCGGTCGTACAACAGCCGGCCGCCGAGGCGCAGCACGCGCTCATGCTGGACCAGCAACCCCTCGACGCCCTCGCCACAGCGGCAGCGGCTTGACAAAGGGCGGGTTCCAGAGTGGACGATGCACCGTGCGAATTCTTGTGGTGGGTGGCAGTGGCCTGATCGGCGCTCACGTCGCGAACGTGCTTCGGGAGCGTGGCCATGCCGCGACCACTGTGGCGCGAACCGCCCAGCCGGGCATCGACCATCTGCTCGATGTCGGGGGCGCCTCGATCGAGCAACTGCGGTCTTTGCTCGCCGGTCACGATGGCGTCGTGTACGCGACCCGCACCGAGGAGCAACGGCCGCTGCCCAAACCCATCTATCCCGAGTTCCGCCGCGACAACGTCGACCCGGTGGTACGCCTGTTCACCGCCGCCCGCCTCGAAGGTCTCACCCGGGGCGTCGTGATGGGCTCCTACTACACCTACTTCGACCGACTCCACCCGCAGTGGCGCCTCGCCGAACGGCACACGTACATCCGGTGCCGCCTGGAGCAGGCCCGGGAGGGGCGGGCGGCCGCCGGCGAGGGCCTGCCGGTCGCCGTACTCGAACTGCCCTTCGTCTTCGGTCGGGCCGGCGACCGACTGCCCAACTGGGCCGGTCCGCTGGACCGGTGGGCCCGCTCGCGTACCCCGCTGGTCGCCCCGACCGGCGGCAGCGCCGCGGCCTCCGCCCGCAGCGTGGCCGAGGTCGCGGTCGATGCCCTGGAGCAGGCCAGCGGCGCGGACATCCCGGTCGCCGACGAGAACCTCACCTGGCACGACATGATCGGGCGCATCGCCGACGCGGTGGGCCGACACCGCCGGGTCGCGCGGATGCCGTCCGGCGCAGCGAAGGCCGCGCTGCGACTCGGCGGCTTGGCGCAGACCCTCGGCCGCAAGGAGTCGGGGGTGAACCCCAGCTACCTCGCCGACCTCCTGCTCGCCGACCTGTTCATCGAACCGACGAGCGGTCGACCGCTGGATCCGGCCCTACGCGAGACCTTCCCGCGCGACGCGGGGGCCTAGCGCGCCCCAAGATCCGCGCTACTTCAGGGATGTAGTGGCCTCCACCGCTCGCGAGGCCCCTACATCCCTGAAGTTGCGGGCGGGACGGGCCGGCGGCGGCCGTCAGCGGAGCTGTTCGGCCAGGCCGACGATGATTCCCTCGGGGCCGCGGACGTAGCAGAGCCGGTAGACGTCCTCATACCGCTCCAACTCCCCCACGAGTTCGGCGCCGTGGCCACGCAGCCGGGTGATCACGTCCTCGATGTCGTCGACGGCGAACATGATCCGCCGGATGCCCAGCGTGTTCGCCGGCGCGTTCTTCGGTTCCCCGCCGATCGCCGTCGGCCGGTGGAACATCGCCAACTCGACCTTGCCGTGGCCGTCCGGGGTCCGCAGCATCGCGACCTCCTGCCGGACGTCGTCGATCCCGATGACACGCTCCACCCACCGCCCCTCGACCGGTCCTCGCCCCTCCAACTCCATGCCGAGTTCGACGAAGAACGCGATGACCGCGTCGAGGTCCTCGACAACGATGAGGACGTTGTCCATCCGCTGGATCGCCATGCTGGATCTCCCTGCTCTGGTGCGGTCACGGTGACCGCATCCTCCCCGAGGACGGAGCCGCTCAGCCGTTCTCGACATCCAGAGCGGACTGCCTTTTCGCGTGACGGGCCCGCTAGCCATCCATCAGCGTCCGCACTTCGGCGGGCACGGTGACCGCGGCGCGGGCGTTGGTCGTCGCTGGTCGCCATTGGCTAGCCTTCGACGGCCCGGCGACGGGCCAGGGACGTGTAGGAGGCCGGATGTTCGAGGTGACGGGACCCGTCATGACTGATGCTGGCATGCAGGTGCTCTGGAACCCCGAGGGCTTCGCCTCGATCGTCGACGACGACTCATGGGAACGCTCGTTGCTCAACGACGATGACATCCTCCAGCACGTCCTGGCCGGCGTGCTCGTGCCGATCAACCTGGGGGACTCGGCGTTCCAGTTCGTGGTCCGTGTCGGCGACTCCCAGCAGGCTGCGGACCTGACAGAGCGCGAGCAAGATCGTCTCGTCGTCGCATCGGAGCCGTACCTCATCACCTCAGCCGGGTCGCTCTACCTGAGCGGACTGGAAGACGTCTCCGCAATCCCGGACGAAAAGGCCCGACACGTGGCCGCGCCCGCCGGCCGTTACGCGGTGACGGTCAACCTCATCGACTGGGAGAGCGAGCCGGACTCGCGGGCACCGACTGGGGACCCCTCACCATGCGCGTTGCCGGATTTCGTCCTCCTGTTGACCGCGCCCACGTGGCCGGAGCCGGCCTTCCGTCAAAGCTTGCAGACGCTTCCTCCACCGCCCTAGCGTCGGCCGCACGGCGGCTGGAAGGTTGAGCAGGTGAGGCTGAAGAACGAGTCGGCGGCAGGGCTCGCCGAGGCGCGCCTGGCTGAGTGGCGACGCGTCAACTACGGCGACTGGCGCGCGATGCTCGATGACAAGGATGCACGCCACGCCACCGGCGATGACGGCAGGCGGTACCGCGTGGTCAGCTACGCCCTTGACGACGGCGATGGGCGCATCCGCATGTCAGTCGCCGTGGATGACGGGACCTGGTCGGCCTTCGTACCGCTGGTGCGAGACGAGATCATGAATCCGGACGGCACATTCGTCGAGTGAGGGAGATCAGCTGTCTGGTGCCCCAAGCATCAGGGTGAGCCCTTCCTCAGCCGCCAGTACGGCACCGTCGAACTCCACCTGCGCGGCGGCCACCGCGGCTGCCCGGTCGTTACCTGGCCAGAAGTGGGTGAGCATCAGGCGGCGGGCACCCGCGCGGCGAGCCCACAGACCGGCTTCGGTGGAGGTCATGAGGTTACGGGTGGGACGGCTGGTCTCGCCGTCGTGGTCCGTCGCCTCGACGATGAACAGGTCGGCGCCACGGCCCAGTTCGGCCAACGCGGGAGTCGGCCCCGTGTCCCCGGAATAGGCCAGGGCAATTCCGTCGGCCTGCAGCCGGATGCCTGCGTTGGGCACGAAGTGCGGCAGGGACAGCCCGGTGAGGTCGAACGGCCCGACCCGGTAGCTGCCGGGTAGTGGGTACAGGTCGAAGACCGCGTGCAGGTCGACATCGGGCTCCACGCCGCTGAGCCGGTCGAGCACGCCGGGCGGGCAGAACAACGGCAGCCGTGGTCCCCCCGATTGACCGTAGAACCGCATCCTGAACAGACCGTGCAGGTCGACGCAGTGATCCGGGTGCTCGTGGGTGATGACGACAGCGTCCACCGCACCGTCGGGCCAGTGCCTGAGCAACCGCGGCAGTGTGGCGTAGCCCAGGTCAAGCACTACGCGGAAGCCATCCCAGTCCACCGCGAAGCCGCTACAGGCCCGACCTGGCTCGGGAAAGGCACCGGAACTGCCGAGCACTGTGACCTGTCGCATCCATCCAGCGTGTCATCTGTGAGCGTTGGCGTCGGCGCAGCAGCACGGCCGTCACCAGGTAGCCAACGCCAAGCAGTGCTGCCAGCACGGCAGAAGCCCTCCAGGATGAACCCCTGCTTGGGTGTCTTCGCTGTCTGCCACCACGGGCTACCGACCGGTCCCACGTACTCAATCCTGCCCTTGTCACGGAGGCCTGGCAACGGCATCGTCCTTGGCCCTTGTTGCCCCCTGCTGACTGGGCATGCATCGGGCACCCGATGGCTTCGGTGGCTGCTCGCGGCCTCGGGCTGCGCTCCACTCGTCCGCGTTGCGACGCGTTGACACCATGACGTCATGGTGCCAAGCCCAGATGCGAGGCCGGACGAGACTCAGATCTCCGAACAGGTGCTCACGGCAACCTATGCGGTCGTCGCAGCTCGCCGGACCGCTTTCGACACAATGACGTGGCAGGTACCCGCCCTGGCCACCGCGGCTCAGGCGTTCCTTCTGACGCTCGCGCTCGGTCCGGAGACGGCGCGTCCGGCCCAAGCGGTGGCGGCCACCCTGGCTGCCGCCTTGACCGGCCTGTCCGCCCAACTCATGATCAAGTACCGGCGCCTGGAGTTGTCCGACAGCCGGCTGTTGGAGCGGATCGAGCAACAGCTGGGCTTGGACCAGATGCTTGGGCTGCCACCGCACTCGGCTGTACGCGAGCGTCTCGGAGACAACCAACCCTGGTGGGTTCGGCTATCGTCGTTCCGGCTGTGGCTGCTTGGGGTTGCGGCGTTCAGCATGGCCGACGTGGTGATAGCGATCGACGCGCTGGCGGGGCTTGAGCTTTTCCGCTAAGTCCGCAGCCGTTGCTGGCAGTCGCGTCCTCCGTCGTCCGCTGGTTGAGCGGGCCGCGCTGTGCGAATGATCAGTCCCGGTCCCACTCCGTCGAAGCGCTGAGCACGAGCGGGATGGTGTCGGCCAGCTCTTGCGGTCCTTCGATCTGCCACGCACGTACGCAGCAGCCGCAGCCGGTCTCCGCGATCGACGTCAACGACCCGCGATATCGCGCGATCCAACTCTCGGCGTCGGCCACCTCATGAGGGATGTCCACGCGAGCCATCATGCTGAATCGAGACATGACGAGACCGTAGCGGGAACGCACCCACTGCCCATCCGTCAGAGCTCAGCGACCTGTCAGATGTTCATCGATGCGGCCAGCCCTGACAATCGACTTCAAGACAGGCCCTGAGTCCCGGCTCCCGCGGCTACCACTGCCGACGCCATTCGAGGGCACCCCAATACGCCACGGCCGGGACGTCTCCACGCTGGACGTACAGCACCTCACCCTCAACCCACCAGACGTCGCCGGCACGAAGGAAGACGGGAGATGCCAACGTCAGGGCAACTCGACAGCCGTCGGAACTCCCGGGCAAGCCTCCAGGGCGTCCACCAACTCCGCCCTGCCTGCCTTGACGGCCTCGGTCTTCACACGACAATCTTGCCGGTGCCCGGGTAGCCCGGCGACCCCTTGACCCCGGGCAACAACCACGACGCTTGACGCCCCGCGGTGTCATTCCTAGCTTTGTCGCTCATGAGCTGGACCACCGTCGGCGACGTGCTCCTGATCTCAGCCGAGGCGTTCGACGCGCGCACCGTCGGGACCACACCCCAGCGGGCGCTCGTGGACTGGCCACGGTGGAGCCCGACCTCGGCTCAACCCATGCGGACCAGGCCACCGGGCACAGCTCGGAGGCAGCTGACGGCCTGGTCCGGGCCGCCGACGGCCTGAGGTGCAGCTCGGGGGCCTGCCGCCGTTACTTGGCGTTGAAGTAGTTGGCCTCCGGGTGGTGGACCACTATCGCGTCGGTGGCCTGCTCCGGCATGAGCTGGAACTCCTCGGACAGCTCGACCCCGATCCGATCCGCGCCGAGCAGATCCATGATCTTCGCCCGGTCTTCCAGGTCGGGGCAGGCCGGGTAGCCGAACGCGTACCGGCAGCCCCGGTAGTCGTTGTGCAGGATGCCGGCCAGGTCCGCCGGGTCGTCGTGCCCCAGCGGACGACCGTCGGGCAGGGTCATCTCGGCGCGGATGCGCTGGTGCCAGTATTCGGCCAGGGCCTCGGTGAGCTGCACGGAGAGACCGTGCACCTCCAGGTAGTCGCGGTACTCGTTGCGGGCGAACAGCTTCGCCGCGTACTCGCTGACCGGTTGGCCGACGGTGACCAGTTGCAACGCGACCACATCGAGCTGGTCGCCCTGGGGCCTGAAGAAGTCCGCCAGGCAGAGCCGCCGCTCCTGCCGTTGCCGGGGGAAGGAGAACCGGGCGCGCTCGGCGTGCCCGTTCTCGTCGAGCACCACCAGGTCGTTGCCTTCGGAGTACGCGGGGAAGTAGCCGTACACCACGGCTGCCTCAAGGACCTGGTCGGCGATCAGCCGGTCCAGCCAGTACCGCAGCCGCGGTCGGCCCTCGGTTTCGACCAGCTCCTCGTAGGAGGGTCCACTGCCACCCCGGACGCCACGCAGCCCCCACTGCCCGGAGAAGGTGGCCCGCTCGTCGAGCAGCGCCGCGTAGTCGGCCATCGGCACGCCCTTGACGACCCGGGTGCCGAAGAACGGCGGGGTGGGCACCGACACGTCGGCGGCCACGTCGGAGCGGACCGACGAGTCGTGCAGCTCCGGCAGCGACGTGGAGACCATCGAGCGCTGCCGTTCCCGGCGCGCCCGCCGGGCCGCGAGAGCCGCCTCCCGCTCCGGGTCGATCACCGGGGCGCCACCGCGCTTGGCGGTCATCACCTTGTCCATCAGAGACAGACCCTCGAACGCGTCCCGCGCGTAGTGCACCTGCCCGGGGAACGTCGACCGCAGGTCGTCCTCGACGTACGCGCGGGTCAGCGCCGCCCCACCCAGCAGGACCGGCCAGCGCTCGGCGACCCCGCGCGTGGCCATCTCGGCCAGGTTCTCCTTCATGATGACAGTGCTCTTGACCAGCAGCCCGGACATGCCGATCGCGTCGGCGCGGTGCTGCTCGGCGGCGTCCAGGATGGCGCTGATCGGCTGCTTGATGCCGATGTTCACCACCTCGTAGCCGTTGTTGGACAGAATGATGTCGACAAGGTTCTTGCCGATGTCGTGTACGTCGCCGCGCACTGTGGCGAGCACGATGCGGCCCTTGCCGCCGTCCTCGATGGTCTCCATGTGCGGCTCGAGGTAGGCCACCGCGGTCTTCATCACCTCGGCGGACTGGAGCACGAACGGCAGCTGCATCTGGCCGGAGCCGAACAGCTCGCCGACCACCTTCATACCGTCCAGCAGGATGTCGTTGATGATCGACAGTGGGGACCGGCCGCCGGCCATCGCCTCGTCGAGGTCGGCCTCCAGGCCGTTGCGCTCACCGTCGATGATCCGCCGCTTGAGCCGCTCGTCCAACGGCAGCGCGGCCAACTCCTGTGCCCGGCTGGCTCGGGCGCTGGTCACGTCGACGCCCTCGAAGAGCTCCAGGAAGCGCTGCAACGGGTCATAGCCCTCGCGACGCCGGTCGTAGACCATGTCCAGAGCGACCTCGCGCTGCTCGTCGGGAATCTTCGCCATCGGCAGGATCTTGCTGGCGTGCACGATCGCGGAGGTCAGGCCGGCCTGCACGCACTCGTGCAGGAACACCGAGTTGAGCACCTGCCGAGCCGCCGGGTTGAGCCCGAAGGAGATGTTCGAGATGCCGAGGGTGAAGTTGATCCCTGGGTAACGCCGGGCGATTTCCCGGATCGCCTCGATGGTCTCCAGGCCGTCGCGGCGGGTCTCCTCCTGCCCGGTGGCGATCGGGAAGGTCAGCGTGTCGATCAGGATGTCGGACAGGTCCATCCCCCACCGGCCGGTCAGGTCGTCGATGGTGCGCGAGGCGATGCGGACCTTGTCCGCCGCGGTGCGCGCCTGCCCTTCCTCGTCGATGCACATCACGACTACTGCGGCACCGTGCTCCCGGATCACCGGCATCACCCGCCCGTACCGGGACTCGGGGCCGTCGCCATCCTCGAAGTTCACCGAGTTGACCACGCACCGGCCACCGAGCATCTCCAGCCCGGCCTCGATCACCGCCGGCTCGGTGGAGTCCAACATGATCGGCAGGGTCGACGCGGTGGCGAACCGGCCGGCCAACTCGCGCATGTCCTGCGTGCCGTCGCGGCCGACGTAGTCCACACACAGGTCGAGCAGGTGCGAGCCGTCGCGCGCCTGACTGCGGGCGATCTCCACACAGGCCCGCCAGTCGCCGGCGAGCATCGCCTCCCGGAACGCCTTCGAGCCGTTGGCGTTGGTCCGCTCCCCCACCATCAGCACCGACGCGTCCTGAGCGAACGGCACCGGGTGGTAGACCGAGGAGACGCCCGCCTCGTGCCGGGGCTCGCGGGCCGGGGCGGTGACCCCGTGCAGCCGCTCGGACAGCACCCGGATGTGTTCCGGGGTGGTGCCGCAGCAGCCGCCGACCAGCCCCACGCCGTACTCGGTGATGAACCGCTCCAGGGCCTCGGCCAGCTCCACGGGAGTCAGCGGGAAGTACGCCCCGTCGGCGGTCAGCACCGGCAGGCCGGCGTTCGGCATCACCGACAGCGGGATGCGGGAGTGCTGCGACAGGTAGCGCAGGTGCTCGCTCATCTCGGCCGGGCCGGTCGAGCAGTTGAGCCCGATCAGGTCCACGCCGAGCGGCTCGATCGCGGCGAGGGCCGCCCCGATCTCGCTGCCGACCAGCATGGTGCCGGTGGTCTCCACCGCCACGTGACAGATGATCGGCACCGACTGGCCCAGCTCGGCCATGGCCCGCTTCGACCCGACCACTGCCGCCTTGACCTGGAGCAGGTCCTGGCAGGTCTCGATGATCAGCGCGTCCGCGCCGCCGACGATCAGACCCGCGGCGTTCTCCTGGTAGGCGTCGCGCAGGGTCGAGTAGGCGGCGTGGCCGAGGGTGGGCAGCTTCGTGCCCGGCCCGATCGAGCCGAGCACGAACCGGGGCCGCTCCGGGGTGCTGGCCGCGTCGGCGGCCTCCCGGGCGATCCGGGCGCCCGCCTCGGACAACTCGCGGATGCGGTGCGGGATGTCGTACTCGGCGAGGTTGGCGAGGTTGGCCCCGAAGGTGTTGGTCTCGACGCAGTCGGCACCGACGGCCAGGTAGGCGTCGTGCACCCCG
Source organism: Micromonospora sp. NBC_00821 (assembly GCF_036347035.1). Lineage (NCBI taxonomy): Bacteria > Bacillati > Actinomycetota > Actinomycetes > Micromonosporales > Micromonosporaceae > Micromonospora > Micromonospora sp. NBC_00821. Next base: position 3,526,310 of record NZ_CP108880.1, on the reverse strand, counting down.
CGCACCACGTCCGGGCGGGTGACGTTGAGGATCTCGTTGCACCCCTCCAGCCCGTCGAAGTCGTCGAGCGTGAGGTCCGCGGCCTGAAGCATCGTGCCCATCGCCCCGTCGGCGATGAGAATGCGATCAGCCAGCACATCCATCAATGAAGTCCGCACCCGTTCAGGTTAGTGCGATTCGGCCGGACTCCACGACTCTCCTCGAGCGATCCCCTATTGTGTCACGGGGATCACCCTGTCTGGTTCGTTCGGGTATGACCTGCTGCCGGAGCGGCCGACCGGCGCGGCCGACGGGCCGCACCCTCGCCCTGCACGTAGGCTGACGGACGTGAAGGACAACAGGGACGCCGCCGTGCCACACGGTATGACGACCGGGCGCGGTCCCGGCGCCAGCCGCGACGAGCAGGGTGAGGTGACGGCGTGACCGAGTTCGACGGACTGCCGGTACTGCGGTCCCCGGTGGCGATCGCCGCGTTCGAGGGCTGGAATGACGCCGCCGACGCGTCCACCGCCGCGGTCGAGCACCTCGAGCAGGTCTGGAACGCCCGGCAGATCGCCGAGCTGGATCCGGAGGACTTCTACGACTTCCAGGTCAGCCGACCCACCATCACCATGGCCGACGGGGAGACCCGGCGGGTGGAGTGGCCGACGACCCGGTTCATGGTGGCCAGCCCGGAGGGCACCGACCGTGACGTGGTGCTGATCCGCGGCATCGAGCCGAGCATGCGCTGGCGGACGTTCTGCGAGCAGGTGCTGGAGATCTGCCACAGCCTGGAGGTGGAACGGGTGGTGCTGCTCGGCGCGTTGCTGGCCGACGTTCCGTACACCCGGCCGCTGCCGATCAGCGGCAGCGCCTCCGACGCGCAGGCCGCGGAGCGCTACCAGCTCACCCCCACCCGCTACGACGGGCCGACCGGCATCGTCGGCGTGCTGCACGACGCCTGCACCCGCGCCGAGGTGGACGCCGTCTCGTTCTGGGTGCACGTGCCGCACTACGCCAACAACCCGCCCTGCCCGAAGGCCACCCTCGCCCTGCTGCACCGGGTCGAGGAGGTCGTCGACCTGCCGGTGCCGATGGCCGACCTGGCCGAGGAGTCCGCCGAGTGGGAGCAGCGGGTCCGCAGCGCCGCCGAGCAGGACGCCGAGCTGGGCGAGTACGTCCGCGAGCTGGAGGAACGGGTCGGCGACGAGGGGATCACCCCGTTGACCGGTGACGAGATCGCCCAGGAGTTCGAGAAGTACCTGCGCCGCCGAGGCGGTTCGGCCGGCCCCACCGCCGGTTCCTGGTAGCACTGTTTCGCTGCGGGCCTTCGGACCTTTTCTGGTCCGGGGGCCCGTTTTCGCGTGTCCGGGGTGGCGTCGTCACACTCGCTGGGGCATCCTAGGAACCTAGATGTGATCAAGGAGGCGGGTGTGCAGATCAATCCCGGGGCCGCCGAGTTCCCGCACCGACAGATCGCCGCGCAGCTCAAGGCCCAGGTTCGCCGTGGGGACTGGGGGCCGGGCGAGCGGCTGCCGTCCATCCCGGCCATCGCCGAGATGTTCGGCGTCGCCAAGCAGACAGTGCAACGCGCCGTCGACCAGCTGCGGGTCGAGGGCATCCTGATCACCAAGCCCGGCTCCGGTACGTACGTCCGCGGCACCCGCCGCCGCCTCAACCGCCTCTCCCGAGGCCGGTACGGCGGCTTCCGCGGCTACCACACCGACCTGGCCGCCCGATACCGTCAACAGCTCGTCTCCGTGGGGCACGCCCCCGCCCCCGCCGAGGTGGCCGACGCCTTCGGCGTGTCCGACGGCACCAACCTGCTCTGCCGGCGGCACCTCGTCCGCACCGACGACTCCCCCGTCGAGGTGGGCGCCTCCTGGTTCCTGCCGCGCGACGCCGCCGGCACCTCGCTGGAGCGCACCGAGGCGTTCGGCCGGCCGCTCTACCAGGAGGCCGAGGAAGCGACCGGACGACGGTACGTCTCGGCCACCGACACGATCAGCGCCCGCCAACCGAGCCGAGAGGAGGCCGAAACCCTCCAGATCCGGCCGGACACACCGGTGCTGCACCTGCTGCACGTCGCGTACGACGCGCACCGCAAGCCGATCGAGGTGTCCCAGGCGACCTGGCCCGGCCCCATGACCACCCTCACCGAGGAGTACAAGATCCCCGGCCCGACCCCCGATCCGGAACCCGACCCCGGCCTGGTCCTGGGCTAGCCCTCGCCCCCCGCCCCTGCCCTGCCCTGCCCTGCCCTGCCCTGCCCTGCCCGGCCCTGCCCTGCCCGGCCCTGCCCTGCCCGGCCCAGCCCGGCCCGGCCCGGCGATCTTGCGCTTTCGGTCGTACTTACGTCCGTTTTTGCGCCTTTCGCTGGGACAGAAACTGCAAGATCGCGGGGCGATGGGCGGGCCAGGGCGACCCCTGCGAATTCTCCGATGTCGAAGCGCGCCACCACCGTTGCATCTATACACTCGGTATATATACTGCGGGTATATCGATGGTCGGGCGGCCCGGTTCCGGCGTCGAGCAACCCACTGGAGGATCAATGCCAACCGTGAGACCTGTTGGCGCACGGGGGATCACGCGCCGTGGCCTTGTCGGAGCCGCGTTGGCGGTCGGGGCCGGTGTACCGATGGGCATCGCCGGCCGCGCCCGGGCGGCAGCGGCCCGTTCGGGTCCGGTCCGGCTCACTCTCCCCCGGCCGACCGGGCCGTACCGCGTGGGTGTGGTGCCGCTGCATCTGGTCGACCGGTCGAGGCCGGAACCGCTGGCCGGGCCGGGGCGGTATCGGGAACTGATGGTCAGCGTCTGGTATCCCGCCCGGAACGAGCGGCGCTACCCGCGCTCCGAGTGGATGACCGCCGCCTCGATGCGCATGCTGCTGGAATCCGCCGGCTTCGACCCCCACGCCGCGCTGGCGCCGTTGACGGCCGGGCACGAGGGCGCCCCGGTGCGGCATCCGGGCCGGCGGTTGCCGGTGGTGCTGTACTCGCACGGCGCGGGCAGCCACCGTTCGGACACCACCATCGTGGTGCAGGAACTCGCCAGCCACGGGTACGCGGTGGTCACCGTGGACCACACGTACGACGGGTTCGGCGAATTCCCCGACGGCCGAGTCACCGTCCAGGAGGAAGACGTCGATTCGACCCCGTGGACCTACACCCGGGACGTCCGATTCGTCCTCGATCAGATCTCCGACCTCGCCGCCGGGGGCAACCCCGACGTCGACCAGGCGCTGCTGCCGACCGGGCTGGGCGCCGCCCTCGACCTGAGCCGGATCGGCATGTTCGGCTGGTCGAAGGGCGGCACCGCGACGGCCCTGACCATGGGCACCGACCGACGGGTCCGGGCGGGGCTGAGCCTGGACGCCCCGATGCTGTCGCAGCCGATGCCCTCCGCCGACCTGTACCGGCCGTTCATGCTGATGACGGCGGAGTTCACCCGGGCAGCGGAGCCGGCCGTCGCCGAGTTCTTCACGCACCTACGCGGATGGCGACTCAACATCCAGGCCGCCGAAGCGGTCCACTCGTCCTACGGCGACAACCAGTGGCTCGTGCCGCAACTGGCAAAGCTCATCGGCATGAGCGACGAGGATCTCCTCGGTTGGGTCGGCACGCTCGACCCCGCCCGCGCGGTCCGCATCGGGCAGGCGTACCCGCTGGCGTTCTTCGACCTGCACCTGAGGCACCGGGGCGGCCACCTACTGAACGGTCCGAGCCGGTCCTTCCCCGAGGTGGCGTTCATCTGACCCGATCGAGGGCGCGCCCGGGCCGAGCCTTTTGATCGACTCGGCTTCCTGGAAGTCGGGGTATCGCAGGGCTCCGGACACCGCGACTTCCTGGAAACCGAGTCGGTCAACGGCGCACGGCACGCCGCCCGTGGGCTGTCAGAGGCGGATGCCCAGGAGGGCGTCGACAGTGTTCGCGAAGAGGGCGGGCGCTTCGGGGTCGTCGGTGGCACCCGCGAGGGTCGCCTCGGCCCAGCGGTCGGCTACGGCCAGGGCTCCGGGGGTGTCCAGGTCGTCGGCCAGGCGTGCGCGTACCTCGGCCAGCAGCTCAGCCCCGGACGGCCCGGCGGGCGCGGCGGCGGCCCGCCGCCAACGGTCCAGGCGCTCGTGTGCGGCGGTGAGCAGGTCGTCGGTCCAGGTGCGGTCGCTGCGGTAGTGCCCGGAGATCAGCGCCAGCCGGACCGCCATCGGGTCGACCTTGTCGGCGCGCAGCCGGGACACGAAGACCAGGTTGCCGCGGGACTTGGACATCTTCTCGCCGTCCAGACCGATCATGCCGGCGTGGACGTAGTGCTCGGCGAACGGCGCCTGGCCGGTGAGCCGCTCGGCGTGCGCGGCGGAGGCCTCGTGGTGCGGGAACAGCAGGTCGTTACCGCCGCCCTGGACGTCGATCCGGTCGCCGAGCAGGTTGAGCGCGATCACCGCGCACTCGATGTGCCAGCCGGGGCGGCCCGGGCCCAGGTCGCCGCCCGGCCAGGACGGCTCGCCCTCGCGGGCGCCGCGCCACAGCAGCGGGTCCAGTGGGTCCCGTTTGCCGGCCCGGTCGGGGTCGCCGCCGCGCTCGGGGAAGATCTCCAGCATCTGCTCACGGGTCAGGTTCGACTCGTAGCCGAAGCGGGGCGTGGCGGAGATGTCGAAGTAGACGTCGCCGGTGCCGTCGTCGAGCCGGTACGCGGCGCCGTCCTTGAGGAGCACCTCGACCTTGTCGGCGATGTCCGGGATCGACTCGACAGCGCCCACGTAGTGCGCCGGCGGGATGATCCGCAGCGCCTCCATGTCCTCCCGGAACAGCGCCGTCTCGCGCATCGCCAGGACCACCCAGTCCTCGCCGTCGCGGGCGGCGCGCTCCAGCAGCGGGTCGTCGATGTCGGTGACGTTCTGCACGTAGCGCACCGGGCGGCCGGCGTCGCGCCACATCCGCTGCACCAGGTCGAACGTGATCATGGTGGCGGCGTGGCCGAGGTGGGTCGCGTCGTACGGGGTGATGCCGCAGACGTACATGCTGCCCGCGTCGGCCGGCTCACTCGGGTGGACGCCCTGCCGCGCCGAGTCGTACAACGCCAGTGGCTCGCCCCTGCCCGGCAGCCGTGGCACCTCGTGTCCCGCCCAAGACTCCATGGGATCAGCCTAGCCAGCCCGGCGACAACGCCGGAGCACCCCACGGGTGATCAAGATGACAGCGGGTCACATGGGCGGCCAGGGCATCGCCGGCCAGTCCTCCGGAGGCTGAGGGAAGCAGCCGGTCTCGCGCAGCCGGCCGACCCGGGCGGCCACCTCGGCCACCTCGCTGATCGTCAGATGGTCGGCCAACTCGGCACCGAGCGCACCGGCGACCTGCCCGGCCAGCGCGTCGAGCATCTCCACGGCGTCCGCGGGTAGCCGCTTACCGGCCCAACCCCAGAGCACAGTGCGCAGCTTGTCCTCCACGTGGAAGCTCACCCCGTGGTCCACGCCATAGATCCGGTCGTCGGCACCGACGAGCACGTGACCGCCCTTACGGTCGGCGTTGTTGAGCACCGCGTCGAGCACCGCGAGCCGGGCCAGCCGCGGGTCGTCGGCGTGGGCGAGGGCGTACGCGGCGCCGTCGTCGTCGCGGGCCGCGGCGATCGGGATCCAGCGCGGCGGCAACTCCCCGGCGGGCAGGAAACCGACAAGCGGTTCGGCGTCCTCCGGCTCGTCGATCCACAGCTGGCAGGAACCGGGGCCGAACGGGCCGTCCCGCAGCACTGTGGGCGGCACCAGGTCCCAGCCGGTGGCCCGGGAGACCAGGTACGCCGAGACCTCCCGACCGGCCAGGGTGCCGTCGGGGAAGTCCCAGAGGGGGCGCTCGCCACGGACCGGCTTGTAGACGCACCGGGCGGTCAACCCGTCCAGGGTCAGGATGCCGCGCAGCGTCGTGTTCGACGCGTCGACCAGCCGACCCTCCAGGTCGAGGACGCCGTCACGCAGCAGCCGCAGCGCGGCGTCGCCGTCCTGGCGAGGCTGGAGGCCGGACGAGGTCACCGGTGATAACCGTTGTGCCGCGGGCAGAGGTGCCCGGCGGGGTCCAACGGTTGGCCGCAGAGCGGGCACGGTGGCCGGCCCGCGTTGACCACTCGCCGGGCCCGCTCGATGAACTGGCGGGTCGCCTGCGGGGTGAGCCGGACCCGGAGCCGATCCAGGTCCTCGTCCGGCTCGTCGTCCTCGTCGTCGTCTTCGTCGTCGTCCTCGTCGCCGAGCTCGACCTCGGGCTCCACCTCGCCCGCCGCGATCGCCTCGATCACCACTGTCGCGGTGTCCACGTCGAAGGCCAGCCCGAGAGTCCCGACCCGGAACTCCTCGTCGACGGGAGTGTCCAACGGCTCGTTGTCGCCGATCACCGGCGCCAGCTCGGGCAGGTCCACCCCGAAGCGACGCTGCGCCTCGGTGAGCAGCTCCTCGAGCTTCTCGGCGAGTAGGGACACCTGGACCTTCTCCAGCGCGACGCTGACCAGCCTGCCGCCGCCGCGGGCCTGCAGGAAGAACGTGCGCTCCCCCGGCGGCCCGACAGTCCCGGCGACGAACCGCTCCGGCGGTTCGAAGGCGTGCACCTGGTGGGTCATACCCACGACCCTATCCGGCCCGCCTCGGCGTCGCGCACCCCACCGACGCGAATCGCCGCAGCGGCGGCGCGCCCGGCGTACCAGGGGCTATACCCGGGCGTGGCGGCCTTTCCGGCGTGCGCTGACGCGCCGAGCGCAGGAGGTGTCGTGACGCGCCTCACCGCGACGCACCCGCCCCACCACCGACTGCCGCGTCCGAGTCGGCCACGCGGTTCGCGCGCCGACGCCGCTTGGCCGGCGGCGGCACCAGCGCCGCCAGGTCACCACCGGTGTCGTTGAGTCGCACCAGAAAAGGACGCAACGGCGTGAACCGGATCGCCGTCACCGACGCCGGGTCGGCCACGATCCGCTGAAAGGCATCCAGGTGTACGCCGAGCGCGTCCGCCACGATGGCCTTGATCACATCGCCGTGGCTGCACGCCAACCAGACCGCCTCGGGCCCGTGCTCGGCGTTCACCCGGGCGTCCCAGGAACGCACCGCCGCCACGGCACGCGCCGCCATCGCCGCCATCGCCTCCCCACCAGGGAAGACCGCCGCGCTGGGGTGCTGCTGGACGACCGGCCAGAGCGGCTCCTTGGCGAGCTTCTTCAGCGGCTGACCCTCCCAGCTGCCGTAGTCGCACTCGATCAACCCGTCCTCGACGACCGGGGCGGCCTGCGGGAGCGCCAGCTCCAGCGTCTGCCGGCAGCGGATGAGCGGGCTGGTCACCACGGCGGCCAGCGGTACCGCCCGCAACCGCTCGCCGACCGCTGTGGCCTGGGCGCGCCCGGTGTCGTCCAACTCGACCGGTTGCCGACCGGCCAGGCCGCCATCGGCGTTCGCCGTGGTTCGGCCGTGTCGCAGAAGAAGAAGGGTCGCCACGGGACCACCCTATGACCTGGGCGCCGCGCCGGGCCGTCGTGGGCGGCGACCTGACGACTGCGGCCCCCGGCTCCGCCCGTGGGCGGAGCCGGGGGCCGGCGGCAGAGCGGTCAGGTGGCGTCGATGGTGCCGGTCAGCAGCAGCGCCAGGACCAGGGTGCCCAGCGCGACCCGGTACAGCACGAAGACGTACAGGGTGTGGTGGGCCACGTAGCGCAGCAGCCAGGCGATGGCCGCGTAGCCGATGCCGAAGGCGATGAGGGTGGCCACGATCGTCTGGGCCACGGTGGGCACCGACGTGCCCGGGGCGGACGGTTCGAAGACGTCCCCGAGGCTGAACACACCGGACATCACCACCGCCGGGATGGCCAGCAGGAACGAGTACCGTGCCGCCGCCTCGCGGGTCAGGTTGAGCAGCAGGCCGGCGGTGAGCGTGCCGCCGGAGCGGGACACCCCGGGGACCAGCGCCATCGCCTGGGCGAAGCCCATCACGATGCCGTCCTTCATCCGGAAGTTCTCCAGGGTGCGGGTCTGCCGCCCCCAGTACTCGGCGAACGCCAACACGAAGGCGAACACGATCAGCGTGGTCGCCACCACCCACAGGTTGCGCCCGGCGGTCTTGATCTGGTCCTTGAACACGAAACCGAACAGCCCGATCGGGATCGAGCCGACGATCACGTACCAGCCCATCCGGTAGTCGAGGCTGGAGCGGACCGACGTGTCCCGGATGCCCACGAGCCAGGTCCGGGTGATCCGCCAGATGTCCTTGGCGAAGTAGATCAGCACTGCCGCTTCGGTGCCGAGCTGGGTGACCGCGGTGAACGACGCGCCGGCGTCCCGGTCGAAGAAGATCGCCGAGGTGATCCGCAGATGCCCCGACGAGCTGACCGGAAGGAACTCGGTCAGTCCCTGGACGATGCCCAGGACGATGGCCTCGACCCAGGTCACTCGCCGACTCCCGAGAGGTCGAGAGCCTCGGCGACGGTACGCAGGGTCTGCACACCGCTGTCCCGGTCGGCCACGAAGAGGGTCACCGACAGCGTGGTGACGCCGGCCGCGGCGTACTCCCGTATCCGCTCGGCGATGCGCTCCTTCGGGCCGAGCAGCGAGGTGCGGTCGATGAACTCCATGGGTACGGCGGCTGCGGCGTCGCGCTGCCGCTTGGCCAGGTACAGGTCCTGCACCTCGCGGGCGGCGTCGCCGTAGCCCATCCGGGTGGCGAGCTGGTTGTAGAAGTTCTGCTGCCGGCTGCCCATGCCACCGACGTAGAGCGCGGCGTACCAGCGGACGAGTTCGGCGCAGGAGGCCACGTCGTCGCCGATCACCACGGGCACCGACGGCACCACGTCGAACCCGGCCAGCTCCTTGCCGACCTTGGCCCGCCCGGCTTGCACCGAGGCGAGTTGCTCCTCGGCGAACTCCGGGGCGTAGAACACGGCCAGCCAGCCGTCGGCGATCTCGCCGGCCAGCTCCAGGTTCTTCGGGCCGACAGCGGCCAGGTAGATCGGAATGTGCTCGCGGGGCGGGTGGAAGCCCAGCCGCAGGGCCTTGCCCGGGCCGTCCGGCAGCGGCAGCGTGTAGTGCTCGCCGTCGTACGCCACCTCCTTGCGGGCGATGGCCAGCTTGACGATGTCGACGAACTCGCGGGTCCGGGCGAGCGGCTTCGCGAAGCGCACGCCGTGCCAGCCCTCGGACACCTGCGGGCCGGAGACACCCAGGCCGAGCCGGAACCGGCCGCCGGAGAGCGCGTCGATCGTGGCGGCGGTCATGGCGGTGGCCGCCGGCGTACGGGCGGGGATCTGCATCACCGCGGCGCCGACGTCGATCCGTTCGGTCTGGCCGGCCATCCAGGCGAGCATGCTGGGCGAGTCGGAGCCGTATGCCTCCGCCGCCCACACCACCGAATAGCCCAGCCGGTCCGCCTCCTGGGCCAGCGCCAGGTGGTCGGCCGGTGTGCTCCACGCCGTCTGGTATCCGAGACTGAGCCCGAGTCGCACTGGTCCTCCCCCATCCGTGGCACAGGTCGCCCCAGGTTACGCAATGCCGATAACGGACTCGATCACCGGCTCGACCCCTTTGATCCCCCCTCCATCGGGGCAGCCCGGGGCGGCGGAACCGGCAGAACCGGCAGAGATACGGGAGCGAGGATATCCGTGGCGGCAGGTTCGAAATAAGGTTCACCCATGCAACAGCGACCGCTCGGCCGAAGCGGGCTGGCGGTTTCCCGGCTCGCGCTCGGCACCATGACCTGGGGCCGGGACACCGACGCCGACGATGCGGCCGCTCAGCTGAAGAGTTACCTCGACGCGGGCGGCAACCTGATCGACACCGCCGACGTGTACGGCGACGGCGACGCCGAGTCGGTGATCGGCTCGCTGCTGGGCTCCCTCGTCCCCCGTGAGGAGCTGCTGATCGCCACCAAGGCCGGGTTGCGCCCGGGCAGTGGCCGACGTCGGGACGGCTCCCGGGGGCACCTGCTGCGCACGTTGGACGCGTCGCTGCGCCGGCTCGGCACCGACCACGTCGACCTGTTCCAGGTGCACGGGTACGACCCGGACACCCCCCTGGAGGAGACCCTGGCCGCCCTGGATCACGCGGTGGCCAGCGGCAAGGTCCGCTACGTCGGGGTGTCGAACTTCTCCGGTTGGCAGACCGCGCGGGCCGCCGCCTGGCAGACCGCCTGGCCGGGGCGGGCGCCGGTGGTCGCGTCCCAGGTGGAGTATTCGCTGCTGGAGCGGGGCGTGGAGCGGGAGGTGCTGCCCGCTTGCGACGCGCTCGGCCTCGGCGTGCTGCCCTGGTCGCCGCTGGGCCGGGGCGTGCTCACCGGCAAGTACCGGCACGGCCGTCCGGCCGATTCCCGGGCCGCGTCGCCGCACTTCGAACGGTTCGTCTCGACCTACCTGGAGCCGCGCTGCTCCAGCATCGTGGAGGCGGTGGCGACCGCGGCCGGTGGGCTGGGGGTGTCGCCGCTGGAGGTGGCGTTGGCCTGGATCCGGGACCGGCCCGGGGTGACCGCGCCGATCCTCGGCGCGCGGACGGTCGGGCAGTTGCTCGGCGCTCTCACAGTGGAGCGGATAACCCTGCCCGAGGAGATCACCACCGCGCTGGACGATGTCTCCGCGGTGCCGGTCGGCTACCCCGAACGCGACGGCTGACCGGCCGGCCGGGTCGCGGGTGGCCCCGCACGCCGGGATACGGCTGGCCCCGCATGCTCGGTCACGGCTGGCCCGGCGCGCCGGGTCATGGTTGAGGGCGCTGCCCGGGGAGGTCGTGGATCGCGGTCAGGAAGCGCGACTGGTCGTCGCGGAGCGCGGGCTGGGTGAGCCGGATCCACGAGCCGTCGTCGAAGACGATCGTGGACGTCAGCTGCACGAGCCCGGTCGCGCCGCGCTCCGAATCGACCCGGGCCACCCGGTCGCGTCGCACACTCCACAGCACCCGCGGCTGCCGTCGGTCGGGCCGGTCGGCGTCCGGACGAGGGCCCATCCGCAGCAGGTGCAGGTGGGTGTCGGTCACCGCCAGCGGGGTGCCGTTGTAACGCTCCAGAAAGAGCAGCAGGCTGCCGGCGAGGGTGGCGAGGTCGCCGCTGAAGACGAACCGGCGACGGTAGGCGATCTCGGCGAGTTGCTCGGCCAGCGGGCGGTACAGGCTGAGCCGGAACAGGGCGCGGAACGCCTCCTGCTCCTCGGTGAGCGGGATGGGATCCCGCTGCACCCGCTGGTGTGGTGGGGCCTGCTCCGGTTCGGCCGCCTCCGGCACACCGGTGGCGATGGCACCGGCCTCGCCGGGCAGCAGCAGCACGCCAGCGGCCAGCCGTACCGGCGTCAGCACCGCGTCCACCCAGACCACCGGGTTGACGATGTTGAGGAGCCCGAACAGCACCTTCGGGTCGAGGGAGTCGACGAACTCGTCGGCCATCACATCGGCGAGCTGCCGACCTGCCTTGTGGGTCTGCGGGACGCGGACCGGGCCGAGCCCCACATAGCGCAGCTCCTGCCCGGGCAGCAGCGGTGCGACGAGAGCGCGTTCGGGTTCGTCGCTGGTGCGGAACTCGTCGCGCAGCTCACGGGCCTTGTCCCGGGCGGCCCGCGCGCCGCCGAGCATCGCGTCGGTGAACCGACCGAGCCGGCCTCGCTCCCCTGACATCACGGGTTCCTCTCTACCGGCCCGCCGGCTGACCCGCCGGCGGCTGCCCGAAGACATTCTGGTCGATCCAGTCTGCCCCGCCCTGCACCGCCTGGTCGATCTGGTCGCCGACCTGTTCGCTACCGGGAACGGAAAGCCCACTGGTCAACGCGACAGTCCCCCAGGTGACACCGTGCACGACGGAGTTCGGCACGTTCCACGGCAGGTTCGTCGCCCAGTCCCGGGCGATCACCCGGGCCCCGTCGGCGACCCCGTGCGCCCGCAGCGCGGCGGCCCGTTCGAGGGCGCCCATGTCGAACGGGGCACCGGACTTGCCCAGCTTGTAGGTGCCCTTCGTGGGGTCGAAAATCTTGTGGAACCACTTGTCGGCCTTGCCGGCGGCGTGCCGCTTGTCGGCGTACTTCTTGCCGGTACGCAGCTTGTCCTGCAACGTGACCAGCTTGTCGAGGTGTGCCTGCAGCTTGCGCAGGGCCAGCATGACCCGCTGGAGCAGGCGGATGACCTTCTGCAGGTGCGCCGCCAGTGGCCGGATGACCTTCAGCATCCGGGTGACGACGACCAGGGCCCTGGCCACTGTCACGCCCACGCCGACCGCCCAGGACGCCCCCATGGTCACCGGAGCCATCAGCAACGCCGTCACCAGCGTCACCAGGAGGAAGTTCACGAACTCCACGCAGAGGTCCACGAGCACGTCGTGCACGGTCAGCAGGCCGTCGGCGACACCGCGCAGGTATTCCGCGGTCGCGGCGAACTGCTCGGCGACGTCGAGGAGTTGTTGCTCCACCTCGGCCAACCGCTGGCCGTACGCCACACCGGACGGTGAGCGCCAGCCGGCCTGCGCGGACTCCCTGGCGCCGCGGTGCCCCTGGGCCAGGTCGCGCACCTGCGCGGCCAACGCGTCCCACTCGGCGGCCTTCGCGCGCAGCACGGCGGGCTCGCCGTCGACCATGTCGACGAGCTGGATCAGTGGCCAGGCAAGGGTCCGGCAGACACTGTCGACGGCGTCCTGCACCCCGGAGAGCGCGCTGTCCAGGCCGTTCCACAGTTGGACGGCGCTGCCGGCCGGACCGCTCATCCGGGCAGGCCCGACTGGATGGCCTTGAACCCGGCGTCGAGATCCCGTTCGTTGTGCTCGTACGCCTCGACAGTGTCGGCCAGCGCCGTGGCGACCCGGCCGAACGCGGCGTTCGCGGTGGCGAACAACTCCTTGCCGCCGGTGACCTGCTCGGCGTACTTGTCGCGGAGCATGTCGCTGGCGAACGGCAGGTGACCGAAGGCGTCCGACGGCACGTCGCCGGCCGAGACGATCTGCCGCTCCAGCGCGGCCAGCGAGCTGGTGACCTGCTTGGCGGCTGTCTCCAGTCGACGGACCGCCTGCACGTCGACATCGATATCCGGTGGCATGCCGTTCCTCCCCCATGAGTCGAGCGCACCGACGATACGATCTCCCGGCCGCCGGGCACCACCCGGTCGCACCATCCACGGGGAGGGATCTCATGACGGACCCGACGTCCGCGTTCGACGCGCTCGCCGGGCGGATCGCCGACATCGAACGCCGGTTCGCGGGCCTCCGCGACGACCTGGCCGAGCTGTCCGGCACCGCTGTCGACGAGAGCGGGCTGGTCTCGGCGACCGTCGATGCCACCGGCGCGCTGACCGGCCTCACCCTCGCGCCCGCCGCCCTGCGCGTCGGCACGGAGGGGGTGGCCGAGCTGGTGCTCGACGCGTACCGGCGGGCTCGGGAGGTCGCCTCCGGGCACGTCGACGAGCACACCGAGGGGTTGGACGTCGCGCTCGGCGCGGGGCTCGGCGACCTGTTCGGGACGCCGGGGGACTTCTCGGCGCTGGGCCGGCTGGAGGAGACCGTGGCCCGGCTCGGGCGGCTGGACGACCGCCTGCCGGGCGCGCCGGCGTGACGTCGCCGTCGCCGACCTGGCCGGAGATCGCCGCTCGACTGCGGGACACCGTCGCCCGCTGCGACCGGGACACCGACCTAGAGCTCTCCACCGGCCCACGTGGGATCCGGCTGCTGGTGCGCCGCCGGGTGGTGCGGGTGATCTGCCCCGGCCACGACGAGGCACGCCTGGCCGCGCTCGGCTGGCACCGCCCGACCGGTGACGAGGGCTGGTGGTACGAGGCGGAGCGCACTCCGGAGCAGGTGCAGCGGCTCAGTGTGTTCGTGACCCGTACCGCCGCCGAGGTCTTGACCGACGAGCCGGGAAGGCTCTCCTGCCGGGCGCTGCCACCAGCCGCGCGGCCCAGAACGACCGCGCCGGCCACTCAGCCTGGACCAGCGGTGCCGGCCACTCAGCCTGGACCAGCGGTGCCGGCTACGCGACCTGGATCGGCGTCCGCCGTCGACGCGGAGCCGGCGGTGGTGGCGGTGCTCGCGGCGGCCGTCGGCCGGCGCGACCTGCCCGGCTACCTCGGAGCGCTGGCCGGCACCACGGTGTGCGTCCCCCTGGCCGGGGAGCCGACGCCGGACGCCGACTTCCCGTGGACGGTGGTCGGCGACGCGACCGGTGCGCCGCTGCTGCCAGTCTTTACCTCGCCGGGGGCGCTCGCCGCGTTCAGCGGAGACGGGGTGCCGTTCGTCGCGCTGCCCTGCGCGGAGCTGTTCGAGGACTGGCCGGACCCGTCCTGGGGGCTGGCGGTCGACCCGGGCAGCGCCCGAGCGGTCGCCCTGGCCGCCCCGGCCCTCGCCGCCCTGCTGACGGCCAACGCCCCCGCGGGCTGAGTTCGCGCCAAGGCGGGGCGACGACGAAGCGCACGGCACCCCCTCGTCGATCACGGAGGTGTGGTGAGCGACAAGGTCGCCGCAACAGGGCCAAATCAGGCACCAAAACTCCATGATCGACCCGACTGGGCCGGCATCTTCAGGATCTGCCCTCCCACCTGGGGCATCTCGGCGACCGAAACGCGAGATCGGCGCGACGGGGCACGGGGCGGCACGAACCGCCCGCGGTGGCGTCGTTGGTCACTCCGGAGGGGGTGGCGAACGGCCGCTGGGCTGGGCAGCATGGAGGCATGGACTACGAGTACGCGCCACTGCGGCTGCCGCCGAACGTCGACCGGTTGACCGCCACGGCGCAGTTGGCGATCCAGGCGGAGTTCTCCGGATGGGAGTTGGCCCGGGTGCGGCTGTACCGGGACGGCACGCGGCAGGTGGTGCTGCGTCGTCGGCGGGTCAACCAGCCGCAGCCGGGTCTGTCGTACTGACGACCGGGCGGTGCCGCCCAGGGCCGGAGTCGGCCTTGGGCGGCACCCGGCCTAGTGCTGGTGCCCGGCGTGGTCGTGGTCGTCGTCGAGCTCCAGGAACGGGTGCTCGTCGAGCCGACCGACCAGCCGGTCGTCGGCAGCCGGCTGGAACGGGCCGACCGCGTCGTCGTCGTCGAACGACTCAAGGTCGACCGGGGTGCCCACCTCGCTGACCATGACCACCCCGTCGAGCGGCTCCAACTCGGGGACGTCCAACGCGCCGAGCGAGCCGTCACCGCTCTGCAGCAGCTCCAGCACCGCCTCGCCCACGCCCTCCACCGGCGCCGGCTCGTCGTCTTCCGGGGTGCCTTCGCGGCGGGCAGCCTCGGCCACCCGCAGCAGCGCGGCGACGCTCGGCACCCGGTAGTCACGACGCTGACGCACCGAGATCACCCTGGGGTGCGGGTCGCTGGCCTCGGCGCCCTCGCCGCCGCCGAAACGCTCGTCGGCCTCGTCCGGGTCGATCGAGTCGACATCCCACGGCGTCACCTCGCCGAAGGCGTCGAGCAGCCGCTCGTCGTACGCGAAGGAGGCGTTGTTCAACGCCACGTACGCCTGCCAGACGTCGTCGTCGTCGACGCGGCCCTGCGCGGCGCGTACGGCGGCCAGGTGGTGGCGGGCCGCTTCGATCACCCGCTCGAGAGCGGCGTCCAGCTCACCATGCTGGTCGGTCATGTGGGGCAGTCCCTTCACGTTGGGAGGTTGCGCGCCGGCGGCCACCGCCGGACACGACTAGCAGGTGCGGAGGAACCGGTCGAGAACCCGCACGCCGAACTGTAGTCCGTCCACCGGAACGCGCTCGTCGATGCCGTGGAACAACGCCGAGAAGTTCAGGTCGGCGGGCAGCCGCAGCGGGGCGAACCCGAAACAGCGGATGCCGAGCTGCGAGAACGCCTTGGCGTCGGTGCCCCCGGAGAGCATGTAGGGGACGGGTCGCGCCCCCGGGTCCTCCGCGCGCAGGGCCGCCGACATGGCCTCGACCAGGTCACCGTCGAAGGTGGTCTCCAGCGCCGGCTGCCGCTGGACGTACTCGATCGCGATGTCCGGGCCGACCAGCTCGCGCAGCTGCCGCTCCAGCAGTTCGGACTGGCCGGGCAGGCTGCGGCAGTCGATGGTGGCGGTGGCCCGGCCGGGGATGACGTTGTCCTTGTAGCCGGCGCTCAACCGGGTCGGGTTGGCGGTGTTGCGGATGGTCGCGCCGATGATGTTGGCGATGGGGCCGAGCTTCGCGATGGCCGTCTCCGGGTCGTCCGGGTCCAACTCGATGCCGAGCAGGTCGGAGACCTCGGTCAGGAAGGCCCGCACGGTGTCGGTGACCACCACCGGGAAGCGGTGCCGACCGATCCGGGCGACCGCCTCGGCGAGCGCGGTGACGGCGTTGTCGTCGTGCATCATCGAGCCGTGGCCGGGGCGGCCCTTGGCGTGCAGCCGCAGCCAGTCGATGCCCTTCTCGGCGGTCTCGATGAGGTAGAGCCGCTGGCTGTCGTTGACCGAGTAGGAGAAGCCGCCGACCTCACCGATCGCCTCGGTGCAGCCGTCGAAGAGGCCCCGGTGGTTGTCCACCAGGAAGCGCGCGCCGTAGTCGCTGCCCGCCTCCTCGTCGGCGGTGTACGCGAGCACGATGTCGCGCGGGGGCCGTACGCCGGTGCGCTGCCAGTGCCGCACCACGGCGAGCACCATCGCGTCGAAGTCCTTCATGTCGATGGCGCCCCGGCCCCAGAGGTAGCCGTCGCGCAGCTCGCCGGAGAACGGGCCGACCGACCACTCGTCGGCGTCGGCGGGCACCACGTCCAGGTGGCCGTGCACCAGCAGCGCGCCCCGGCTCGGGTCGGTGCCGGGGATGCGGGCCACCACGTTCGCCCGGCCCGGCGCGGACTCGTGCAGGACGGACTCCACGCCCACCTCGGCGAGCTTCTCCGCCACGTACTCGGCCGCGCGGCGCTCGCCGACGCTGGTGTCGTTGTCACCGGTGTTGGTGGTGTCGATGCGCAGCAGGTCGCGGCAGAGGTCCACGACCTCTGCGGTGGGGTCGGGAAGGGCGGAGGCGGCATCGCTCGTCATCGCCTCTTCATACCAGCCCGAGGTGGTCGACGGGCCGGCGCACCGACGCGGACGGTCTGGCGCGGGTGTGCGGCCGGACCGGCGCGCCCGCGCCCCTCGGCTGACGCATCGACAGGTGTTCCCGGCCCCGCTCCGCGCGACCGCCTCGGACCTCAGTCGGAAACACGTCGCAAGAGCCGCCGTGTGGACCTCGGCTCAGCCACTGACGAACCGTACAGTCGAGGCTCTGGCGACGACTGGATGCGCCTGCCTCTCCGCCGCTCTACGCAGGGATGCGATGTGACAGAGTCCGCGCCGCGCCGCCCCCGAACCCACACCGTTCTCACCCGTGACCAGGCTCGGGCTGGCGTCCGGGGCCACCGCGTCGCGGTCACCGACGTCGGCGGCGCCACCCTCGTCGTCCGGTGCGACATCCCCCCGGGTGGCGCGTCCCGCCGGAGATCGCTCCGACTGACCCGGGCGGCTCTCGAGAAGAAGCATCCGGGCCGCGACTGGCCGGACGAGCAACTGGTCCGGATCACAGTGCCCGACTGGCGGTGGCGCTACGCCCTGGCCGCGCTCTGCGTGCTGGCCGGTCTGATCGCGGAGGCGTGGCTGTACGCGTTCGCGCTGGCACTGATCTGCGCGGCGCTGGCGGTCAGCGGCGCGCACGCCCGGTTGCACGACGTCGACCGGTTCGATCCGGCGGTGCGGCGCGGCTTCGCGGCCGCGCTGCGCGACAACCTGGCCGGCACCGCCCGACTGTACCTGTTGCCGCTGGGCGCGGTGCTCGCGTTGTACCTCGTGGCCGCGGCGGTGCTCGGGTCGCTCATCGTTCCGACCGCGACGCAGGACACGATCCTGGCCACGCAGAACGTCCTGGACGACGCCGCCGACATGGTCGGCAGGCTGAAACTGCCCGAGTGGGGCTTGGCCCTGGTGCTGCTCGGGGCGTGGCTGCTGACCTCCCTGCTGACGGCGGCCGGCACTCCCGGTGCAGCGGGGGCTTGGCTCAACGGGATCGTCCGCGGCTACGGACGCTACAGCGGGCCGGCGGTTGCCACGGTTACCGCGCTGTCAGTGTTCACCCTGCTCACCGGCACCGTGGCCACCCTCCGTGGACGGGTACAACTGGCCGCCGAGTGGACGACGGACGACTACCGGCACGCCGCCGCGGCGGTGGAGGAGCGGCTGGCCGGCCAGGTCCTCGACCAGGTGGTCCGCGCGCTGCGCGAGCAGTTGCCGACGGACTACCAGCAGGTGCTCGCCGGCACCGTCTCAGCCCAGGTGATCAGCGAGCTGGAGCGGATCCGGGCGGCCGACGGCGACCGGTCCCGCGACGACCCGGTCGTCGCCACCGAGGAGGATCGTGTCGCCCGCCGGGGCGGCCTGTCGGACCAGTCGGTCATCACCGTCTCCGGTGACGCCCCGGCGCTGCCGACTCCCGGCGATCTGACCGGCGAGGACGCCGAGACGGCGCGACGCTGGGCGGATACGGCGACGCCGGTCGCGGCGACCAGCGTCGCCACTGCCGGGGGCAAGGAAGTCCTCGTACAGATGCCGAAGGTCGCGACCGAACTGGCAGCGTGGAAGCGACTGGGCGATTGGGCCCAGGACCACCACCCGGCGGCCAAGCCACTGATCGACGCCGTCGCCGAAGCGTTCGACACCCAGGTGCAGGACCGGCTGCGAGCCCAGGTGCCGCCGCTCGTCAGGAAGATCTCGGCCCGGTCGGGCGAGTTGCAGGCGGCCATGAGCACGGCGGTGCGCGACCTCACGGCGACGATCGACATCCCCGCCATCGCCGGCCGTTACGCCGATCAGGCGCGGCAGGCCGTCACCGCCGCGCAGAACACCCTGTCGGCCCTCACGGCCAGGCGTCAGCAGTCGACGGCGCGGGCCGCTCTGCTCACCGAACTGCTCCAGGGGAACACCCACGAGAGGGCCCTCACGGACACCGCCAACGCGAGCGAGGCGGTGCGGCGCGCGGTCGTCGCGGATCTGCGTTCCACCATCGACACCACGACGGCGTCGCCCGATCTCCGTCGCGCGGCCGCCGTCACCCTGCACAACCTGTCGGGCCGCGGAGTCCGGGAGGTCACCGCCACCGACCTCGCCAAGGCGCTGCGGATCTGTGGCTGCGGCACCTGACCTTCCGTTGTTCCGGAAGGGAGTCTCGGCGCCCGACCGAGCGCGCCACTGCCGTTCGTCGAGACCGAACTGGCAGCCCCGGCGAGGGTCGGTTTCGCCGTTGCCGCGTTCGGGTACCGCCGCCCACGACCGTACGTCCCTGCCGGAGCTTCCGCCCGCCAGTCGAGGAGGGCACCATGTCCGCTGTTCCCCTGCCGCCGCTGCCGCCCGCGCCCGCACCCGAGGAGGGTTACCGACCCGCCGGTCGCAGCATCGCCGACATCGTCGACCGGGAGCACCGGCAACTGCTGGAGCTGCTGGACCAGTTCTCCGGCCCGGAGACCACGCCGCAGGAGGGGTTGGCGGTGCTCACCGCAGCGCTGTCGCGGCACCTGTCCGCCGAGGAGCAGTACCTGCTGCCGGCGGCCCGCGCGGCGCTGCCGGCGGCCACCGAGCGGGTGGATGCGGAGATCAACGCCGACGCGGCCCTGCTGAGCGCTCTGAAGGGGCTGACGGATGAGGCGCTGACCGATGTCGCCGAGCGGGTCCGGCGGCATGTCGAGGGGGTGGGCGCGCTGGTCACCGAGCTGCGCGCTGTCGCGACCGAGGAGGAGCTGATCCGGCTGGGCAACCGGTTGGAGATCGCCGAGGAGGCCGCGCCGACACGACCGCACCCGGGCACGCCGGCCACCCCTCCGTGGAACCGGATCGTGGAGCCGGCGGTGGGGGTGGTGGACAAGGTCCTCGACGCGGTGACCCGGCGGCCGACGTACCTGACGGACCTGCCGGAGCCCCCGCGCGACCGGTGACCGGCGACCGGCGGCAATGCATTCATTATCACCGATCCGCTTGGGCTATTCCGCCAGCAGACGCGTAGTCCTACCGTCACCCTATGAACCTGGAGCTGCGTCACCTGCGGGTGGTCTGCGCGATCGCGGAGACGGGAAGTGTGACGAAGGCGGCCTCGGCGCTCGGCCTGGCTCAGCCGGCGCTCACCGCCCAGCTCCAACGCATCGAACGGACGCTGGGCGGCCCGCTGTTCGACCGGGACCGGCGCGGGGCTCGACCTACCGCGCTCGGTGAGCTGGTGCTGGCCCGCGCCCGGGTGCTGCTGCCGGCGATGAAGGGGCTGCAGGACGAGGCCGCCCGGCTGGCCGGGGCGGGCGACACGCCGCCGTGTTACCGGTTCGGTGGGGTGAACAGCCCGATCCTGGGTCGGCTGGTGCACCGGTTGGCGGCCGAGCAGCCACCCGCCCAGATCACCACGTTTGCGTCCTGGTCGGTGGACGAGTTGGCGCAGTTGGTGGCCGGCGGTCGGTTGGACTTCGCGCTGGCCGGGGTGTGCGGCGACGCCAGTCCGTCGGCCGGGTTCGGGTTGAGCTGGCAGGAGGTGGCCGTCGACCCGGTGCTGGTGCTGTTGCCGGAGACCCATCCCCTCGCGGCGCAGGACGAGGTCCGCCTGGCCGATCTGCGCCACGAGCAGTGGGTCGCCGCGCCGGGTGACGGCTGCTTCGCCGACTGCTTCGCCGCCGCGTGCGCCCGCGCCGGGTTCACCCCCCGCAAGGTGTACGAGACCGACATCCGCGGCTGCGTCGACCTGGTGGAAGCCGGCGTGGCGGTGGCCCTGTGCCAGGCGACGTTCCGCCCGGTGAGCGGTCTGGTCACCCGTCAGCTCGCCGGGACGCCGCTGCGCTGGCGGCTGCTGCTCGGCTGGCATCCGGACTCCCCCGCCGCCCAGGGCGCGGAGCTGGTGCTGGGAACGGCCAAGGCGGCGTACGTCGACTCGTTGGTGCCGCACCCGGCGTACCTGGCCTGGCTGCCCCGCAACCCGGGATTCGGCGTCCGGCACCCCACCGGGGTCCGGCCCGGCTGAGCGGCCGGTATTCCCGGCCGTTGGCGGTGCGAACCGCCGTGGGCCGGGTATCTGGCGGACATGACCGACCTCTACCCGCCCGCCGACGACCGCGAACTGCTGCGCCAGGCGGCCGCCGCGCACACCGCCGCCACCCGAGAGGTGGAGGCGTTCCTGCGCCGGCTGCCGACGGTGCCCGACCCGGCCGACGTGACCGAGTACGCGAACCTGCTCACCCGGGAGGACCAGACCCGCGGCGACCGGGACGCCGCCGCCGACGCGGCGGGTCTGACCATCGCGAGCCTGGAACCCGACAAGGGCCAGTAGCGGAACGCCGAACGGTGCCGTCCCTGCCCGGGACGGCACCGTCGTGCGGTCGCTCAGCGTTCGACGAGCGGGTCGTGACCCAGGTCCAGCAGGGAGTGCCGCCAGCTGTCGTCGGCGTTGCCGCGCGACGGCTTGGCGTCCATCAGCTCGCGGATCCGCTCGACCGCCTCCCGCATCACCTCGATGTCCTCCGGGGTGAGGTCCACCTTGCGCTTGTTGAGCACCTTGAGGATCTCCCGGCCGGGCTGGGGCAGGTCGAGGTTCGGGTTCGGGCTGAACGACTCCTCCCCCGAACCTCTGGTCAGCAGCCACGTCCGCAACTGCTCCGACGGGACGTTGACCTCGGCGTGGAAGTCCTCCCAGAGCACTTCCACCTCGGGGTCGAGCCGCGCTTCGCGTACCATCAGGTCTCCTCTCCGGGCGGCGGCCCGGACGTCTCCGGGTCGTCCTGGTCGGTCTTCGGATGCAGGCCCTCCGCGGGGACCCGCGTGCGGCGGGGGTTCGCGGTGGGCGGCGCCAGGATCGGGTCGGGATGGTCGTCCTCGTCCCGGGGTTTCGCGGACTCCGCGTGCTGGTGCGGGTCCTCGTGTTCGTCCCTTCGCGCCGGCCCGCTCATCGCGGGTGTGTGGTCGTGGCGGCGGTGTACCCCCGCTCGCCCGCTGTCACGTCGAAGGTGAGCGCGCCGTCGCGGACGTCCACAGTGACCTTCTGCCCCGGCGAGATCGCCGACTCCAGCAGCATCCGGGACAGGTGGTTGTCCACCTCCCGCTGGATCACCCGGCGCAGCGGGCGGGCACCGAACTCCGGCTGGTAGCCGTGCTCGGCGAGCCAGTCGATGCCGGCGGTGGTGAACTCGACCTGGAGGTCCTGGGCGTGCATCCGGCGGCGGGTCTCCTCCAGCAGCAGCGCGGTGATGTCGCGCAGCTGCTCGGCCTCCAGCCGGCGGAAGATGATGACCTCGTCGATGCGGTTGAGGAACTCCGGGCGGAAGTTCTCCTGCAGGCGACGCATGAGCCGCTCCCGCAGCTCGTTGCTCTCCTGCTCGCTGCCCACGTCCCCGGTGCCGAAGCCGACCGAGCGCTGGGCGCCGGTGATCAGCTCGGAACCGAGGTTGCTCGTCATGATCAGGACGGTGTTCTTGAAGTTCACAGTGCGGCCCTGGCTGTCGGTCAGCCGGCCGTCGTCCAGCACCTGGAGCAGGATGTTGAACACGTCCGGGTGGGCCTTCTCGATCTCGTCGAGCAGCACCACCGCGTACGGGCGGCGACGCACCGCCTCGGTAAGCTGACCGGCTTCCTCGTAGCCGACGTATCCGGGCGGCGCGCCGACCAGCCGGCTGACGGTGTGCCGCTCCTGGAACTCGCTCATGTCCACCCGGACCATCCGGTCCGCCTCGCCGAACAACGCCTCGGCGAGGGCCCGCGCCAACTCGGTCTTGCCGACACCGGTCGGGCCGAGGAACAGGAAGCTGCCCATCGGCCGCTCCGGGTCGGCCAACCCGGCCCGGGAACGGCGCACGGCCTCGGCGACGGCGGTGACCGCGTCGTCCTGGCCGACCACCTTCTGGTGCAGGTGACCCTCCAGACGCAGCAGCCGGTCGCGTTCCTCCTCGGTGAGCTGGCTGACCGGGATACCGGTGGCCCGGGAGACCACCTCGGCGATCTCCTTGGGGCCCACCTCGGGCACCTGGGATCCGGAAGAGCCGTCGTCGCCGTTCGCGCGTCGGATGTCCTCCTCCAGCTCGGAGATCCGGTCGCGCAGCGCGGAGGCCCGCTCGTACTGCTCGTCGGTGACGGCCTGTTCCTTGTCCCGGCGTACCTCGTCGAGTTCCTGCTCCAGCTCGCGCACGTCGGACGCGGGGGTGCGGGTCCGTAGCCGCACCCGGGCGCCGGCCTGGTCGATGAGGTCGATGGCCTTGTCCGGCAGGAAGCGGTCGGTGACGTACCGGTCGGACAGCTCGGCGGCCGAGACCAGCGCCTCGTCGGTGAAGCGCACCTGGTGGTGGGCCTCGTACCGGTCGCGCAGCCCGCGCAGGATGGCGATGGTGTCGTCGACGCTGGGCTCGGGCACCAGCACCGGCTGGAAGCGCCGGGCCAGGGCTGCGTCCTTCTCGATGCTCTTGCGGTACTCGTCCAGCGTCGTCGCGCCGATCACCCGCAGCTCGCCGCGAGCGAGAGCGGGCTTGAGCATGTTGGACGCGTCCATCCCGCCCTCGCTGCCGGCGCCACCGGCCCCGACCAGGGTGTGGATCTCGTCCATGAAGATGATCAGCTCGTCCCGGTGCGCCCGGATCTCGTCGATCACCTTCTTCAGCCGTTCCTCGAAGTCGCCCCGGTAACGGGTGCCGGCGACCAGACCGGCCAGGTCGAGCTGGACGACCCGCTTGCCGAGCAGGGTCTGCGGTACATCGCCGTCGCAGATCCGTTCGGCCAGCCCCTCGACGATGGCGGTCTTGCCGACGCCGGCCTCGCCGATCAGCACCGGGTTGTTCTTGGTCCGCCGGGACAGAATCTCCACTGCCTGCTCGATCTCGTCGGCCCGCCCGATCACCGGGTCGATCTGGTCGTTGCGGGCCAGGTCGGTGAGGTCCTGCCCGTACTGGTCCAGGGTGGGGGTGCCCCGGTCCGGCTTCGGCCCGGTCATCGGCCCGCGCTCGGCGTTGGCGGCCTGCAACGACTCGGGTTGGATCCGGCCGGCGGCCAGCATCCGCCCGGCCGGCGACTCCGGGTTGAGCGGCAGCGCCATCAGGATGTGCTCGGGGCCGATGTAGTTCGCGCCCATCGCCCGGGACAGCTGATGGGCGTCGAGCAGCGCCCGCTTGGCGGCGGGGGTCAACGACAGGTTCGGCGGCACCTCCCCGCGCGGCGCGCCGTCGCCCTTTCCGCCCAGGGCGTTGAGCAGGGTGTCCGGGTCGGCACCGGCCCGGCGTACCAGATCACGCAGCGGCTCGCGTTGCAGCGCCGCCCAGAGCAAATGGTCGGTGTCCAGGTCGCTGCTCTGCCGTTGCGCGGCGCGCCGGGCCGCGTCGGCGAGCATCTCCCGGGCGTCGGCCGTCATCAGTCGGGTGATGTCGACCCGGTGCGGCGGTCGGCGCCCTCCCTCGCCCCGGCCGAAGTACCTGGCCAGGAATTCGTCCCACGGGTCGGAGCCGATGTCACCGGGTCCCATCATGTCTGTCCTCCGCAGTAGGGCTCGGCACGGTCGGCAGGGGCTACCCGGCGCGCGCCCCGACAAACGCCGCAGGTGGCGGAGGACCGGCATTCCGGGAGTGGCGTCGGGTCAGGGCCGGGCGATGGTGGCAGGCTGACGGGATGGATGAGACCCCGCTGCTGATCGTGGATGGCGCCAACGTGGTGGGCTCGCGCCCGAACGGGTGGTGGCGTGACCGTGCCGGCGCTGCGGCCCGGTTGCGCGACTCGCTCGCCCCGGTGGCGACCATCGGGTTGCCGGCCCGGCTGACCGCCCCGGTGGAGGTGGTCCTGGTGGTCGAGGGGGCCGCGCGGGACGTGCCGGGCACCGACGGGGTCCGGGTGGTCTCCGCCGCCGGCTCCGGCGACGACACGGTGGTCGAGCTGGTGGAGGGCGCGCCGCGGCGTCGGCGGCTGGTGGTCACCGCCGACCGGGAGTTGCGCGGGCGGGTGACGGCGCTGGGCGCCGAGGTGTACGGCCCGCGCTGGCTCCGCGAGAATCCGACCAGCAACTGAGAAATTCTCGCACTGGGACTCCCACAGATCGGACTCCCGGCACTTCCGAGGGCCTTCCGGACAGGCGGGCAGGAACACCGACAGGGCGGATGTTCTTTCGGAACCGCCGATAGGCTCTAATGGAGATCTCCCCGCCCCCAGGAGGTTCCGCCGTGGCGAGCGTCGCCGAGTTGAAGGCTGCCATCGATGTCGCCCTCCAACAGATCGGAGACGGGCAGACAGCCGTGCAGGCGGCCGGCGAGAAGCTCTCCGAGGCACAGCAGACCCTGGCCGGGGCGTTGGAGGGCAGCGGCCACGAGACGGTGGAGGCGGCCCAGGCGTCGCTGACCCAGGCCAGCCAGGAGCTGGAGGAGTGTCTCGCCGCGACACTTGTCGCGGTGGAGCAGGCGCAGCTCTACGTCTCCACCCTGTAGGCCGCCATGTCCATCATCGAGGATGTCGGCGGGCAGGTCCGTGCCGCCACCGAGGAGTTCCCGGTGGCGCTGCTCGGGCAGGCGCTGGAGAAGTTCGGCCTGGCCGCGGAGCGGCTGCGCTGGGTACGACAGGAGTCGGCCAACCCCATGGGGGTGCCCGAGCTGTCCGCCGCCACCGAGCACGCCGAGAGCGCCGGCTACGCGCTGCGGGTGGCACAGGAGCAGTTGTCGGCCTACCTGACGGCGATCGGCCTCGGCGCGGACGGCGGCCCGGCGCCCCGCCCTGAGCAACGCGCACCCCGACACGACACGCCACCGGCGTCCGGGCCCGCCGAGGTCGCGCCGGAGCCGGCCGAGCAGGTGCGAATGCGCCGCTGGTGGTCGGTGCGGGTGGCCGAGCTGACCGGCGGGCGCGAGGGTGCCGACGACGAACCCGACGAGCGGGTGGACGACTCCCAGGAACTGCTGCGCCGAGTGGTGGGTGGTGTCCGCTCCGGCGACCGGGACCGGCTCCGCAAGGAGCTGCGCCGGGCCCCGGCCGACGTCGGGCTGGGCATGGCGGCGCTGGCGCCGCCGCTGCTGCGCGAACTGGCCGGCGAGCTGCTCGGGCACCCGCCGCGCGCCACCGACCTCGGGCGGCTGCGCGGCGAGTTGGACGGACGCGTCCGCGACCTGCTGCCCGGGTTGCCGCCGCCGGTACTGGAGACGCTGCTGACCCGGGTGTGCCGGATGCCGCCGCCACGCGCCTCCGGGGAACCACCGCACGCCGCCGACTCCGCGGTGACCGCCGGGGTGGCGACCGGGCTGCTGCTCGCCCGCCTCGGCCGGGACCTGCCGGCCGGCGGCGCGGGAGAACCAGCGGGAGCGGGAGAACCGGCGGGCTCGGGGCAGCGTGGCGACGCGGGAAAGCCGGCGCGGGCCGGGCAACCGGCGGGCGCTCAGCAACCGGGCGGGGCCGGGCGGCCGAGCACGGCTCCCCGCGCAGGCGGTGTGGCACAGCGGCCGGGCACCGCCACCACGCAGCGCTCCGGTGGCCTGCCGCCGCCGCGCTCGGATGGGCTGCCGCCGCGCCCCGGTGGGCTGCCGCCGCGCTCGGGCAGCCCCTGGCGGGACGCGCCGACGCGTCGGGGCTCCGATGGCTGACCGGCGCGGTCAACTGGCCAGCCGTGTCCGGGACACCCTCGCCGAGGCGTTGGGCGCCACCCGTACCCGGCTGTCCGCCGCCCAGGCCGACCTGACCGCCGGGCGGGAAAGACTGGCCCGGGTCCAGCGGGCCGCGGCCGCCGTGCCGGAGCGGGTGGGCGCCCAACGGGACCGCCGCATCGCCGAGATCGACGCCCGCTACTCCACCCGTATCGCCGAGCTGGCCCGGAGGGCCGCCGACGCGGCCCGGCAGGAGGCGCCCGGCTGCGCGGGGGCCGACTGGGCCGGGTGGGCGCCGACGCCCGCCCGCCGGGCCGAGCCGCCCGGCGCGCTGCGGGTCGGCACGGTCGGGATCGACGGCGTGGACCCGGTGCCCGCGCTGGTGCCGCTGCTCGACGCCGGGCACGTCCACCTCTCCGGGGACGACCGCGCCGGCTGCGACGCGGTGGTCTCCGCGTTGCTGCTGCGGGCCGTCGGCCGGGCCAACCCCGGGGCGGTACGACTCATCGGGTACGACCCGGACCAACTCGGCGGCGGACTGGCCGGGTTCGCCCCGTTGGGCACTGCCGGGCTGCTCACCTTCGTCGGCCCGGGCGGACTGGGCCCACTGCTGGACGACCTGGTGGAGCAGATCCGCCGTATCAACGAGACGGTCCTCGCCGGCGAGTACGCGTCACTGCGCGAACTGGCGGCGGCGACCGGCCGACGACCCGAGCCGTGGCGGGTGGCGGTGCTGCTCGGCGGGGAGGAGCTGAACCGGCACGAGCGCGGGCAACTGGACCGGGTGGTGCGGGCCGGCGCCGCCTGCGGCGTACACCTTGTGGTGCACGGTGTGCCGTTGCCGGAGGATCCGACGGTGACCCGGGTGGTGGCCGGGGTGTCCGGCGCGCGGATCGGCGGTTCGGCCGGGCTGCCGGTCCGACTGGACCCACAGCCACCGGCGGCGCTGGTCACCGAAACCTGCCGGGACGTCGCCGCCCGGGTGAACGCGGGCCCGCCGCCGACCCCCTTCACCGACCTGCTGCCCCCGCCCGAGTTGATGTGGCGGGAGGACTCCGCCGACGGGCTGACCGCGCCGATCGGCGAGGGCCCACAGGGCCGGCCGGTGCGGTTGACGCTCGGCGACTACCCACCGCACGCGCTGATCGGCGGGCCGTCCGGCACCGGCAAGACCAATCTGATCTTCGCGTGGATCGGCGCCCTCGCCGCCCGCTACTCCCCCGCCGAGCTGGAGTTCTACCTGCTGGACTTCAAGGAGGGGGTCTCCTTCGCGCGGTTCGCGCAGGGCCGGCGTGACCCGAGTTGGCTGCCGCACATGCGGCTGGTCGGCATCAACGTCAACACCGACCGGGAGTTCGGGCTGGCGCTGCTGCGCTTCCTCACCGACGAGTTGCGCCGACGCGCCGACGCGGCCAAGAAACACGAGGTGACCAAGCTGGCCGAGCTGCGGGCGGTCGACCCGACCGGGCACTGGCCACGCATCGTCGCCGTGGTGGACGAGTTCCAGATGTTGCTGGCCGGCCGGGACGTGGTAGCCCGCGAGGCGGCCGACCTGCTGGAGGACCTGGCCCGCCGCGGCCGGTCCCAGGGCATCCACCTGGTCCTGGCCTCGCAGGACGTGCGGGGCATCGAGGCGCTGTGGGGCCGCCCCGCGCTCGTCGCCCAGTTCACCCTCCGCATCGCGTTGCCCAAGGCGCTGCGCATCCTCGCCGAGCGCAACGACGCGGCGCAGTCGCTGCCGCGCTGGCACGCGGTGGTCAACGCCGAGTCGGGAATGGTCGAGGGCAACGAGGTGGCCCGCATCCCGTCGGCCAGCGACTGGGAGACCTGGAGCGGGTTGCAGCACCGGCTGTGGCGGATGCGAGCCCCCGACGCGGCACCGGCCCGGCTCTTCGACGGTGACGCGATCCCCCGACTGGCCGACGCCCCGGACTATCGGGCGCTTGCCGTACCGCCGGACGGGACCGTGCCGCGCAACCCGGTGGCCCTGCTCGGCGAGATCATCGACGTGCAGTCCCGCTCGGCGTCACTGCGGCTGCCGCGCGCACCGGGCCGCAACCTCGCTGTGCTCGGCACCCGCGTCGACGAGGCGTGCGCGGTGCTCGACGCGGCGGCCCGGTCGCTGGCCCGTCAGCACCCGCCGGGCACCGCCCGGTTCTCCATCGCCTGCCTCGACCCGGACGCCGACCCGATCGCCCGCGCCCTCTACGACGACCTGGCCGACGACGCCGCCTGGTACGACGAGGAGACCGTCGGCGAGCTGATGGCCGAGACGGCCGACGGGCTCGGCGGCCCGGGAAGCCCGCACTACCTGCTGCTCTTCGCTGTCGACGCGGCAGCGGGTGCGCTGGCCGCCCGCGCGGGTCGGCGTACCGGGCTGGAGCAGCTGCGCCGGATCATGCACGACGGCCCGGAACGACGCACCCACGTGCTGGCCTGGTGGCGGGGTGTGGCACGGATGCGCGCCGATCTCGGTGGGCCGGCCGCCCGTACCGACCAGATCGGCGCCTGGGTGGCCCTGGACGCGCACGGCGGCGAGCTGGGCTCGTCGCTCTACCCGGGCACCGGCGGCCCGGACTGGTATCCCCGCCCCTGGCGGGGGCTCTTCTTCGACCGGGCGGTGCACCGCACCGGACAGGTGATCATCCCTTATGGACCGACGCGATGAACGAACCGGTGGCCAGTGAGACGTACGCGGCGCAGTTGCGGCGACTGGCCGAGCTGACGGCGCGGGTGGGTGAGCAGCGTGCCGAGGCGCACACCTGGCACGAGCGGCAGTGCGCCGCCGCCGAGCGGGCCGTCGCCGACGCGGTCGAGCAGCTCCAGAGCGCCGAGGAGGAGCTCGTCGCCGCCCGGGAGCAGCAGGAACGGGTCGACGCCGAGGTGGCGCACCTGTGGCAGCAGGTCCGCTCGCGCCTCGGTGCCCGCCGCCTCGGCGGCCCGCCCGCACCGGCGAACGGGGTGGGCGCCACCGACGCTGTGCCGCTGCTCGCCAAGGCCCGTGACCTGCTCGACCGGGCCGGGCAACCGGGCGAGCTGCCGGGCTCGGTAAATCCCCTGCTGGCGCTCTGCGGTGTGGGCGGCGCGGTGCTCGCGTACGCGCTGGGGGTCGGGGCGCGGGCGTTGGGCGTCGGGTACGGCGGCGACCTGGCGGTCGGACTGCCGGTGCTGGCGCTGGTGGTGACCCTGTTCGGGCCGTTGGTCGGGCTGGCGCCGGCGCGGGTGCTGGCCGACCGCCGGCACGCGGTGCTCGGCCCCCGACCGATCACCGTGGTGCTCGGGGCGGGCCTGCTGACCACCGCGTTGCTGCTGGCACTCGGCCGCTGAGCCGGTCGGAGCGTCCACAGAGGGTTGTCGAGAAGCCGACCGTCGGCGCGGCGAAAATCAGGGCGCGATCTTCGATACGGTACGTCAAATGGTCAGCTTCTTCATGAGTTACCGCTCCGACGACGATCACCCCGTCGCGCGCCTGCTCGATGACGTGCTGACCACTCGATTCGGCAGCGACAGTGTCGTTCGCGACGATCCCCGCGTGATCCTGCCCTTCGCCGAGCTTGGGCGCCGCCTGTCCGCCTCGGCGGCGCTCATCGTCGTGATCGAAACTCCCTCGCCCGGCGAGTCGGCAGGCCGCGTGGAGCGCCTACCGGGCTTCAGCCGCCGGACGATCGCCGCCGCCTTCAGACAGCAGGTTCCGGTCATTCCGGTGCTTGTGGACGACGCCGAACTGCCATCCGCGGGGCCCCTGCCCGAAGCGCGCAGACCGCTCGGCCAGCAGCACTACCGGCGGATCCATACGAGCAGCGTCCAAGCGGACATCGACCACCTGGTCGACGACCTCGCGACGGCCTTCGGTCGGGAGGCCGCACCGGCCGGGCCCGCGATCCCGCTGATCCTCAGCGTAGAGCCGGTGCGAGGGTTCATGCCGCCCCCCAGCCACGGGCCCTCGGCGGCGATCGTCTACTCGACCCGCACGGGTGATCTGGAGGCCGCCGACAGTGACCGGCTGAGGTGGTGGCACCCCGGGTTCGTGGCCCACTACTCGACGCGCTACGAGGTGGACACCAGTGACCACTCCATCGTCGTCAACCTCCGGCTCCCGGCCGGGACCGCCGCGTACCACTTCGAGGCGTCGATCACCGTCGGCCTCCGGGTGACCGACCCGGCGCTGATCGTCCGACACGCGATCACGGACGCCGGGGTCCTGGTCCGCGAGTTCCTGCTGGACACCTGCCGGCCGATCAGTGCGCAGTACGCCATCGACGAGATTTTCGCGGCCCAGACCGCCCTGGACCGACGGCTCACCGACGACGCCTCGACGCTCGGCGGCATCACCCTCCACCTGAGCAGCACCCGGCTGTCCCTCGACGATCGCACCAGTCGCTATGTGCGCGAGCGCACGTCGAAGCGGCAAACAGACGCCATGCGCGAACGCGCCGAGCACCCCTTGGAGCGATGGGAGGCGCGGAGGCTGAGCCTCTGGGCGAATGTCCAGGCGGACCGTGCGGTGAACGTCGAAATCGGGGCGACACCGACGTTCACCGGACCACCGACCTTGCCCCACACGGCCGGCAGCGGCGCGCCCTGGCAGAGCGTGGGATCGGAGCCAGGGGCGAGACCTCCCTCCTCGGAGACCATTCCGAAAGCAGAGCGGCTGTTGGTGGCACGCGCACCCACGCAGGTCCCGGCGGGGCAGGATCTGAGCGTCGAGGTCCGGCTCGTCACCGAGGGACGATCGGTTCCCGCAGACGCCGTGGCGGCACGGATGCGGAGTTTCCTCGTCGCCGAGGCCGGCACACCGGTGACCGTGACCGTCCACGCTCCCGCCGGCCTGCACGCCGAGGGCCCACTCCAGCAGACCGTGCTGGTCACGCCGGACGACGATCCGGACCCGATCCGGTTCGGTTTCGGGGCGCGTACCCCAGGGTTGCATCGCGTCGACGTGACCGCCTGGGCCGGCGGCACGTTCCTCACCGAGGTTTCGGTCGAGGTCTCGGTCGCCGACGGTGGGCCGTTCCGCGACGGACAACCGAAGGTCGCGCCGCTGGGTGCCCCGCGGGCACGGCCGGGCGAGGTCACCATGGAGGTCCGGTTCGACGGCAGCCGGTACACGTTCCAGTTGCGGTCCGACGCGGCGCTGTTCGCCCCTGTCGTCGAGTCGGTCACGAACACGCCCAACGCCGCGGTGGAGAACGCCATCCGAGAGATGCAGCAGTTGGCCGGCGGTGGTTCCCGCTACACCGCGGCGATGACCCGCGAGGTCATCCGGTCGGCGGGGATCCAGCTGTGGTCGGAGTTGGTGCCGGCCGATGTGCAGGACCAGTTCTGGCAGGTCGGCGGCGACATGAGCGCCTTCACGATCGCCACCGACCACGACGTGGTCCCGTGGGAACTGCTCTATCCGCTCAGCGCCCAACGCGATGCCGGTTTCCTGGTCGAGCAGGTCCCCGTGGTCCGTCGCACCTACGGTCAACACCGGAACGCGAAGGTCGGCCTGCGCAACCCGCGTTTCGTCGTGCCGGCGAAGGCTCCCACCGGCGCGCACGAGGAGGTCACCGCGATCCGCGCCATCCTCGGCGCGGCCCACAGCGAGCCCATCACCAGGGCCGACGAACTCCTCACCCTGATCAATTCGGGGGCGCTGGGAGCGACCCACTTCGCCTGCCACAACACCTTCTCGGCGGACGGCTCATACATCGACATGGACGGCGGCCGGTTCAAGCCGACCCTGCTCGCCGAGGCCAGCATTCGCAAACTGCTGGCGGAGACCGGTCCCCTCGTGTTCATCAACGCGTGCCGGAGCGCGGGCGTGGCCCCGACGTACACCAAGATGCTCGGCTGGGCGCAGCAGTTCATGTCGTCCGGAGCGGGCGCTTTCGTCGGCACGCTCTGGGCGGTGCGCTCGGACAGCTCGGCGCGCTTCGCGACAGCGTTCTACCGCTCCCTCGCCGACGGCGCCACGCTCGGGGCGGCCGCCCTCGCCGCACGGATCGAGCAGCAGGACGACCCGCTCGACCCGACCTGGCTGGCCTACACCGTGTACGGCGACCCGTTCGCCACCGCCGCCGTCTGAGCGGCCGGCAAGTCAACTCGTGCAGAAGGGTGTTGCGGCATGGACGTGACCGACTACAGCGTGCCCGTCGGGGAACTGGTGTCGGCGGTGAAGTACGCGGTGGAGCAGGCCGGCATCTCCACGACCGACGAGGGCCGGGATCTTCGGGTCGCCTCCGTTCAGCTGATCCTGAGCGCGGTCGTCACCACGAAGGCCGGCGGTGGCGTGGACTTCCGGGTCCCGGTGATCGGCTGGAAGGTGAAGGTGGGTGGCAGCCGCTCCCACCAGAAGACCCACACGATCGACATCACGCTCGTCGCGGAGGACCTCCAGGATCGGCACGAGCTGCGGCACAGCGCGGTCGCGGCGACCCTGGTGGACGCGATCACCACGATCCGCGCGGTGGTCGCCGCCGGCAGCGGCGGTGACGACCCGCTGGTGCTGAAGGCCGGCGCTGTGGAACTCGTCTTCGGGGTCACCGAGCAGGGCACGATCTCGGTCGGCGCCGAGGGCGAGCTGACCGACGAGATCACGAACACGCTCAGGATCGAGCTGGTCGCGGCCACCGCCGGGTAGCTCAGGCCGGAACCAGGACAGCCTCGCGGAGCAGTCGGCGGGCCAGGGTGACCCGGTCGGCGTCGTCGGGCAGGCCGGGCAGGTCACCGACCCGGGTGACAGTGCCGGTGAGCACTGCGCGGGCGGCCGGCTCGCAGGTCGCCGGAAGGGTGATGGTGCGGTCGAAGAGCCGCAGCGCCACCGTGTCCGAGTCGTGCGGCACCAACTGCCAGCGCAGGCCGGGACGCAGGGCGACCCGGGTGTCGGCGTCCAGGGTGGCCAGCGCGTCGGCCTGTGCGAGCGGTCGGATCGGCGCCGGGCGGGCGGCCGGCCAGGCCCGCTGCCGCAGTCGCGCGGCGACGGCGGCCGGGTCGGCGCGCAGCAGCCAGTCCCGCAACGCCTCCACGGTCTCGGTCAGCTCCGGCTCGATGGCGTCCGGGTCGGCGACGTCGGTGCCGAACGGCAGGCTGGCCCGCAGCCGCTGGTCCTCGGCGGCCAGCGTCAACAACTCCTCGACCAGGGCGTAACGGGTGAGCGCGCGGATGCCCACTGTCAGGTGCAACGAGCTGGCGTCCTGCGCCTGCGCGCTGTGCAGCCACCCCCGGGGCAGGTAGAGGGCGTCACCGGGGGCGAGCACCACGTCCAGCGCGGCCGGGCCCTGCGCGGTGGCACCGACCTCGTCGGCGCGCCCACCCCACTGCTGCTTCTCCAGCGGGTCGGGCAGCACCGGCTGGTGGATCCGCCAGTGCTTGCGGCCGTCGACCTGGAGCACGAACACGTCGTGGGTGTCGTAGTGGGTGGCGAAGCCCTGGCTGCCGGCCGGGGTCAGGTAGGCGTTGATCTGCAACGGCTGGTTGAGCGCGAGGCCCAGGTCGCGGGCGAAGTCGACGAGCGGCGGCCAGATCCGGTGCAGCCCCTGCAACACCAGGGTCGCCCCGGACGCGTACTGCTCCAGGACCCGCTCGTCGAGCACCTGGTCGCCGATCTCGGCGCCCGCGCCACCGCCGCCGGTCCAGCGCGACGCCGCGACCAACTGGCCGTCCTTGGCGACGCGCAGGAACGGGGTACGCAGGCCGCGCCGGCTCAGCAACTCGTCGGCGTCGGCGGGGCTGAGCAGGTCGGTGAAGCCGGCCGGGTCGGGTAGTTCGGCGGCTCGGGACAGCAACGGGGTGTGCCCCCAGTGCGCGGCGGCGAACTTGGCCGGTTCGACCGAGACGCAGCGGGCCAGCGCCGCGGTGGCCTCGGGGGACGGAACCGCCGGGCGGCCGTGGTGGCCGCCCGGCGGGTCGAGGTAGGTCATGGCGAGCCGCTACCGGGCGCTGCCGTCAGCGCCGCCGTCCTGCTGGCCCGGGGTGGCACCACCGTCGGCGGGACCCTCCGCGCCACCATCGGCGCCACCGTCGTGCTGACCGGGGGTGGCACCGCCGTCGGCGGGACCCTCCGCGCTGCCGTCGGCGCCACCATCGTGCTGACCCGGGGTGGCACCACCGTCGGCGGGACCCTCCGCGCCACCATCGGCGCCACCGTCGTGCTGACCGGGCGTCGCGCCGCCGTCGGCCGGGCCCTCCGCGCCGCCGCCGCCGGTGGTCTGCATGTCGTCATCGTTGAGTGCCATCGGTACTCCCTCGGGTGTGCCGCCCCGCCGTACGCCGGGGTCCGTCGTGCTGCGGGTGGTACCCCACGCGCGATCTTCTCTAACCCTCACCGTAGACGCCGAACCGGGGCGACACGGGCAGTTCGCGGGCGGCGGCGGAGAGTGCCAGGATGGGGTGGTGATCCTGGTGGGCACGTCCGGCTGGCAGTACCGGGACTGGCGCGGCCGCTTCTACCCGCAGGGGCTGCCGCAGCGGCTCTGGCTGGAGCACTTCGCGGCCGGGTTCGCCACTGTCGAGGTCAACAACGCCTTCTACCGGCTGCCCGAGCGGGACACCTTCGCCGCCTGGCGGGCACGCACCCCGGCGGATTTCTGCGTGGCGGTGAAGATGAGCCGCTACCTCACCCACATCAAGCGACTGCGTGACCCGGCGGAGCCGGTGGCCCGGTTCCTCGGCCGCGCCACCGCGCTCGGTGACCGGCTCGGCCCGGTGCTGCTGCAACTGCCACCGAACCTGCGGGCGGACGTCGAGGCGCTGGACGCGACGCTGCGACTGTTCCCGGCGCAGGTGCGGGTAGCGGTCGAGCCCCGGCATCCCTCCTGGTGGACCGACGCCACCCGGGCGGTGCTGGAGCGGCGTCGGGCCGCGCTGGTCTGGGCGGACCGGCTGGGCCGCCCGATCGCCCCGCGATGGCGCACCACCGACTTCGGCTACCTGCGGCTGCACGAGGGGCGGGCACGGCCGTGGCCGCGTTACGGTCGGGCCGCGCTGCGGTCGTGGGTCGGTCGGCTGACCGACGCCTTTGGCGCGGACGAGCCGACGTACGTCTATTTCAACAACGATCCGGGCGGCGCCGCGATCGTGGACGCCGTGGCGTTCGCCGCGCTGGCCCGGCAGGCCGGGCACCCGGTGTCGCGGGTGCCCACGACCGTCGCCGATGACGACTGAGCCCGCCCGACGTCGGTCGGGCGGGCTCGCGGTGTCGGGCTGTCACGGCATCATCGTGGCGAGGTCCTTGGGCATGGTGTCCTTCACGTCCTGCCACTCACCCTGGGTGACGTGGCGGCGCAGCGTGTCCAGCACCACCTGCGTCACCCGCTCCGGGCCACCCTCCGCGTCGTACGGGAAGCCCTGCCGCACCTCGTAGAGGAAGTCGTCGCGGTTGAGCTTGATCGGCACGTCCGACGGCACCCAGCCGTCGAAGTAGATGCCCCGCACCAGCACCGGCAACTGCTGGGCGAACTCCACGCTCTCGTCCACCGGCAGCCGGTCGCGCAGCAGGTGCAGCACCGTGCGCAGCGCCGCGTACGACTGGTTGCGCCGTTCCTTCGGCCAGCCGTAGGCGTTCTCGATGTCCTTGAGAATGAGGTTCGTCTTGTCCAGCGAGGACTCGAACGCCGAGATCATCGCGTCAGCCATCGGTCGACCCCCGTTCCGTGGTGTCCCACCGTCGGTCGTCGGCGCGGCGGGGCGGCCCCACCGGCCCACGGCGGGCCCGCACCGGGCTGCCCTGCGGGGCGCGCCGGGCGTTGTCGGCCGTGCCGACCACGTGCAGGACGGCACCACGCCGTCGATCCGTCACCACTCGAGCCGTCATCCCCGTCACCTCCGTGTCGTCTCCGGCGTCGGCCGTCGACGGACGGCCGTACCCACCGCGTCCACCATGCCCGCGCAGCGGGTGAGGCGGCCCCACCCGGATCGGGTGAGGTCAGTTGGCGTCGAGGAGGCCCGCGAGGGTCTTCGCGTTGGTCTGCGCGTAGTCGCGGTAGCAGTTGT
The DNA here is from genome assembly GCF_036347035.1 of Micromonospora sp. NBC_00821. Lineage (NCBI taxonomy): Bacteria > Bacillati > Actinomycetota > Actinomycetes > Micromonosporales > Micromonosporaceae > Micromonospora > Micromonospora sp. NBC_00821. Next base: position 3,489,888 of record NZ_CP108880.1, on the reverse strand, counting down.
TCATGAGCACGTGGGTCTGCCCGGCCTCGTCAGCCAGCTCGCGCAGCTTCGGCGCCCAGTCGGCCAACTCCCGCTTGGAGTAGTGGTAGCCGAACTTCTCGTGGATGTCCTTGCTGGTCCACTTGTCGCTGTGCCCGTGGAAGCGCATGACCGCGAGGTCCGCGGTGGCGGCCAGCACCGGAGGCAGCGACGAGCGGTGGCCCTGCGGCATGTCCACGCAGACGTACGGCAGTTTGTGCTCGCGCAGGAAGGCCAGGGTCTCGTCGGCGTTGTCGCCGTCGAACCAGGAGGCGTGCCGGAACTCGTACACCGGGCGCAGCGGCGCGCAGCGCTTCGCCACCTCCAGCAGGTACTGCTTGTTGGCCCGCTTGATGGTGAACCAGGGTGGGAACTGGAACAGCAGCGCGCCCAGCTTGCCGGCCTCGACCAGCGGGTCCAGCGCCGACAGGAAGCGCGTCCACACCTCCTCGTACGACTGCGCGGGCAGGTCGTCGGGGTAGACGTTCTTCTTGTCGGTCTCCGGGCGCAGGTCCTTGTAGAGCGCGCTGACCCGGGTGGGATGCCCGGTCAGCAGGCTGAACGCCTTGATGTTGAAGGTGAAGCCGGCCGGGGTGCGCTCGGCCCACAGCCGCGCGGTCGCCTCGGCGGGCGGCGAGTAGTAGGTGGCGTCCACTTCGACCAGCGGGAACTGCTTGGCGTAGTAGGCCAGCCGCTTCTCCGGGGTGTCGGCGGTCTGCGGATACCACCCCGAGTCCAGCAGTGTGCGGTCGGTCCAGGACGCGGTGCCCACGAGGATGTCACCCATGGCTGAAGTCCATCGCGTCGCGGACCGACCGGCAACCGCTGGGGTGGCTCAGGCCGCCCGCCGCTCGCGAGTCTGCTTGCACGTCACACAGGTGGTGGCGGACGGGAAGATCTCCAGCCGCTCCACCGGAATCGCCGCCGAGCAGCCCTCGCACCAGCCGTAGGTGCCCTCCTCGAGCCGGCCGAGGGCGTGCTCGTACTGGGCGCGGCGGTCGAGGATGGTCCGCAACAGGGACTGGGCGGTGTCCCGCTCGGCGGTCTTGGTGCCGCTGTCGGCCTGGTCGTCGCCGGCGGTGTCGCCGACCTCCACCAGCCGCAGCACCTGGCTCTGGAGCACCGCCTGGTCGTACTCCGCGGTCAGCTCGTCGTAGCGCGCCTGGAGCGACTGTCGGATCTGATCGATCTCCGTCTGGGACCGGGTCGTACCGACCGTGTCGTGGACGAGCATCGCTGCCTGCCTTTCCTGGGCCTGTGGCTCAAGGTGAACCGGGTGCCGGCGGCGCGGGGCCCCGGTCACTGTCGCGTTCGGTGCGCGGGCGGTCACCCGCGCTCTGTGAGCCGGGCGAGTACCCGCCGAATCAGCCGTGCAAACCGACAAATTCTCGGTTGTTGTCAGTCGTTCCCGCCGGGCTCCACGAGCGCCGGTCGGCGGGGGTCGTCGGCGCGTACCACGACGTCGGCGAAGCTCGCCGGGACGACCTCCTCGGCGTACCTGTCGAAGGCCGGCAGCGCCCACTGCTGGGCCGGCTCGGTGCGCCGGCGCAGCGCCGCCGGGGACACCTCCAGGTGGACGGTCACGTCGAAGGGCAGGCCACCGCCGAGCAGCAGCGAGCCGCTGACCAGGACGACACCGCCGGGGGCCAGGTCGACGTAGCGGGCGCGGCTGGCCCGGTCGGCGTCGGCGTCCCAGAGCGACGGAAGTAGCCGGCCGCTGCCGCCCGGACCGGCCGGGTCGAGCACCTCCCGGCGCAGCCCGGCCTCGTCGACCCAGGCCTCGTAGAAGGAGTCCGGGTTGGTGCGCCCCAACTCGAAGCGCAGCGACGCGGGGCGCAGGAAGTCGGTGGCGCGGACGTGCAGCACCGGGTGACCCTGGGCGCGCAGCGGGTCGACCAGCGCCGCGGCCAGGTCGTCGACGCCGGCGGCCGGGGCGCCGTCCACTGCCACCCGCAGCCGCGCGGGACCGGCGGCGGCGCGGGTCGCCGCGTCGGCCAGCCGGCCGGTCAGCTCGGTGACGAGCAGGTCGGGCGAGATGGGGCGGATGCGCACCGCACCATCCTGCCCCGCGCCCGGGTACGGCGGTGCCGCCGGTCAGCCGCTGCGGTCGATGGTGACCCGCGCGTCGTCGGCCAGCCGGTAGCCCACGCCGTAGACGGTGGTGACCAGCGGGACGTCCACGCCGACCTTGCCGCGAAGCCGACGCACGTGCACGTCGACGGTACGCACGCCGGCGTGCTCGTAGCCCCAGACGGCGTTGAGCAGTTGCAGCCGGGTGAACACCCGGCGCGGGTGGGCGACCAGGTGCAGCAGCAGGTCGAACTCCAGCCGGGTCAGCGGCAGCGGCTCCTCGTCACGCAGCACCGAGCGCGACGAGGCGAGGATGTGCAGGGCGGGAATGGTCGGGCTGATCGGGCGGGACGGCGACCGGTTGGCGGGCGCCTGGTCGGGGCGGCGTTCGGCCGGGACCGAGCCGATGATCACGCCTTCGCCGCGCTCGAGCATCTCGCGAGCGGCCTCCAACAGCCGGCGCGCCGCCGGGGTCAGCGACTCCTCACAGGCCAGTGGGATGGACAGCGTCACGGTGAGCACGGGCGCTGCGGTGTTCGCCGGGCGACGCTGGCCGCCGGGAGGTCGACCGGGCACCGCGGGTTGGGACGTATGCCATCCGGCGCGCGACGAGGCGGGGCTGACCGACATGGTCCTCCTTGGGCTGGTCCGGGTATCTCCCCACGGCCCGGGACGCCGCTTCATCGATGCTTCCCGGCGCCTGGGCGAGGGTCAAGAGGCGGCTGCGTTGCATGAATGTGACAATTGACGAACACATCGGAGCCGAATGCTCGCTCTGCGTACGAGGCCTGATGATTACAGCAGAGTCGTCGAGATGCCCCGTTACGGGGGTCCCCGACCGGTTCACCAGGCGGTCACATCGCCGCCGGACCAGGGCTCAGCTGCTGTGATCCACGCTGATCGGCGCCTCGTCGGCCAGCCGGTAGCCGACGCCGTAGACGGTGGTGACCACCTCCGAGCCGGCCAGCTTGGCCCGCAGCCGGCGGACGTGCACGTCCACCGTCCGGGCCACCGCGTGCTCGTAGCCCCAGACGCTGGAGAGCAGTTGCAGGCGGGTGAAGACCCGGCGGGGCCGCTCGGCCAGGAACAGCAGCAGCTCGTACTCGATGCGGGTCAGCGCGATGACCTGGTCGCCTTGGCGGACCATCCGCGAGCCGGCCAGGATGCGGACGTGGTCCGGTGCGGCGGGCGGCGCGGCGGGGCGCGGGGACGGTCGCGGCCCCGACGCGGGGTCCTCGACGGCACGCAGTTGGCCCTCCCCCGACTCGGCCAGCTCGCCGAGCAGCTGCACCAGCCGGGCCAGCCGGGGGCTCAGCGGCCCGGGGACGAGGTCGAGGGTGATGGTCAGGGTCGGGCTGGTGCGCGGACGGGCCGGCGGGCGCACGCCGGGGTGGCGGCGCGTGGGGATGGCGACGACGGACATGGTGCCTCCTGAGTGGCGGTACGCGCGCCACGCCGGGTGTGGCGTGACGGTCAGCGGCGCGCCCAGCCGGCGTTGACCGGGGACGCGAGGGAAGAGGGGTGGTGCAGTGGGGTCGGGCCGAGGGCCGGCAGGCCGGCGATCCGCCAGGCCGCGAACCCACCGACCACATCGGTGGCCCGGTGCAGGCCGACGTCCTGCAACGCGGCGGCTGCCAACGACGAGGTGTAGCCCTCCTGGCAGAGGATCACCACCGGCACGTCGTAGTCGACTGCCTGCGGCAGCCGGGCCGCGCAGCGTGGGTCGAAGCGCCACTCCAACACGTTGCGCTCGACGATGAGCGAGCCCGGCACCACGCCGTGCGCGGCCCGTTGCGCTGCGGGGCGGATGTCGACCAGCAGCGCTCCGGCCCGGTACGCCAGGTGCGCCCGCTCGGGGTCCAGCCGGCGCAGCCGGGCCCGCGCGGCGGCCAGGATCTCGTCGATGCCCCGGGAGCCCGGTGGCGGCACTGGGGCGGGACAGTGCTCGGCGGTTGTCTGCATTATCGGTTCCTTCCGGTGACAGGGGTTCTCGGTGCGCGCGGGCTACCAGGACCGGCCGGCCTCGGCGACCTCGGCGACCCGCAGCCGCCCGCCGAGGAGGTGATAGCGGGTCATCCGCAGCAGCGCCGGCCGGTAGACGTGCACGCTGACCGCCGGATCGACGCCTCGGTTGGTCACCCGGTGCACGTGCCGGGGGCCGAAGCGGCGGCCCGCGCCGGCCGGCAGCAGTCGGGGGCGTAGTCGACCGGCGCTGACCGTCTCCTCGGTGAGCGCGCCGTTGACCACCCGGAACGCCCCGGAGGAGCCGCCGTGGTCGTGCAGGTCGGTGCCCTGCCCGGGCAGCCAGCTCAGCGCCCACACCTCGTGCTCGTCGCTGACGGCGAGGCGGGCGTACCAACGCTCGGCGGGGTCGAAACGCAGCGCGACCGGCCAGCAAGCCGGTTCGGCCCATCCGGCGGCAACGGTGAGCAGGTCGGGCTCCGGACGGTGGTGCGTCATGGCGGTTCCTCGCGGGTCGTTCGGCGGGGTGCCCTCGTACTCTAGACGGCAAAGCCTATAGGTTTAGTAGGTAATTCCGTCTGGTGGGACGCAGGGTCAGCCGCTCGGGTGAATCAGCGCAGCACCGGTGGGTCCGCGCGGTAACCCGGCAACGAGGGCCAACGCACCGTCAACACCACCGACGCCCGCTCGGCGAACCAGGAATGGTCCACCCCACGGGCCCACACCACGTAGTCGCCCGGCGCGGCCAGCCGCACCGTCCGGTCCGGCAACTCCACCCGGAAACACCCCTCGACGAGTACGAGCAGAGTGGTGCGCACCTCACCGGTCGCCCACCGCGCCCGGGCCTGCCCGGGCGGATGCACGCCCCACTTCACCTCGACGTCGGTGCTGTGCCGGATCTCCCCCGGCGGCGCGAAGTGCCCGAGCAACCAACCAGCGTTGGTGGCGCCGTCGACGCCCGCGTTGCCCACATACACCGTCTCACCCATCGGACCCTCCCCCAGCGCACCGGCCGAGCAACCTATCAGGACCGGTGTGGCTGGGGCGTGTCTCCCGGATCTCGTCGCGCCGAGACGAGGCCCCGACGGCGATCCGGCAAGGCGGCTGGACGGCGTCGTCCGGGCCCGTCGTAGGCCGGCGAAGATCCGAAAGACACGTCCTATCCTGGACCGGTGACCGAGAACCTCGACGCCGAGACGCTGGCGTTCGCGCACCGGATGTTCGACCTGGCCCGAGCCGGCGCCACCGACGAACTGGCGGCGCAGATCGACGCCGGCCTGCCGGTAAACCTCACCAACGACAAGGGCGACACACTGCTCATCCTGGCCTCGTACCACTCCCAGCCGGATACGGTGGCCGCCCTGCTCAGCCGCGGCGCCGACCACACCCGGGCCAACGACCGAGGTCAGACAGCGTTGGCGGCGGCAGTCTTCCGCAGCAGCACCGAAGCGGTCCGCGCGCTCCTCGCCGCCGGCGCGGATCCGGCACACGGCAACCCGTCGGCCGTCGAGACCGCGCGCTTCTTCGACCTGCCGGAGATGACAGAGCTGCTGCGCGTCGGCTGACACCGGCACGGCCGGCCGGTATACAGGGTCGGTGGAAGATCCTCTGCCGGAGCAGATGCGGGCCGCCGCGACCGCGCTGCTGACCGCGCTCGACCCCGCCGCCCGCGAGAGCGCCGTGCACGCGTTCGACGACGAGGCGGCCCGACGCTGGCTGGAATACCGGCCCCGACCCCGACCGGGCGTCTGCCTCGCCGAGCTCGACGTCACCGCCCGCAAGGCCGCCCACCGGCTGCTGGCCACCGCACTCAGCTCCTCGGCGTACGCACAGGCGATGGCGATCATCTCGCTGGAGGAGGTGCTGGACCGGGCCGAGGGCTGGCAGCGCGGGCGGCACAGTGCCGACTACTGGGTGGCCGTGTTCGGTGACCCGGCGCGCGACGACCGTTGGGCGTGGCGACTCGAAGGGCACCACCTGTCGGTGAACATGACAGTGGTGGACGGCCAGGTCTCCCCCGCGCCGATCTTCTTCGGCGCCAACCCGGCCGCGGTCCGCTACGCCGGCCGGCCGGTTTCCCGCCCACTCGGTGTGGAGGAGGACCTGGCCCGCGCCCTGCTCGACGCGCTGGGCCCCGCCGAGCGGGCCGCCGCGATCATCGCCGACGAGGCGCCGGCGGACATCATCAGCGCCACCCGTGGGCGGGTCGACGCGCCGTTGGAGCCCCTCGGCGTACCGGCGGAGCGGCTGGGACCGACCGGCCGCGCGCTACTCGACCAGGTGGTTGCCCTCTACCTCGACCGGCTGCCGCCCGAGCTGGCCATCCGGGAGGCGACCCGACTGGACGCCGGCCCGCTGCACTTCGCCTGGGCCGGCCCGACCCACCCCGGGCGGCGGCACTACTACCGGGTGCAGGGCGACGACCTGCTGATCGAGTACGACAACACCACCGCGGACGGCAACCACGCCCACACCGTGCTGCGCCGCCCCGCCAGCGACTTCGGCGCCGACGTCCTAGCAACCCACCACCAAACCCACCCCCACTAACCCCGCCTCACCCCCGCCCTCACCCCAGCCCCGCCCTCACCCCGCCGATCTTGCAGTTTCGGTTGTCGAATTGCCCAGTTCGGCGGCTTTTGCGAGTGCCGAAAGTGCAAGATCGACGGGTGGGGGCGGGCCGTCAGGGGCGGGTGGCCTCGATGAGGAAGCGCTGGGCGTGGGCGACGAAGGGGCCCTCGTTGACGATGCGGTGGTGGAGGTCGCGCAGTGGTGCGCGGTAGCGGTCGACAGTGAACCCGGGCACCGTCCAGATCACCTTGCGCAGGAACCAGACCACCGCGCCGATGTCGGCGAAGGTCGCCCGCAGCGTGGCCCGACGCAGGTCGACCACCCGCAGGCCAGCGGCCTCGGCGGCGGCGACCGCGTGCTCGGGGTGCCGCTGGGTCGGAGGCGGCAGCGGCCCGAGGATCGCCTCACTCAGCTCCCGCATGGTGCCGGCCCCGATTTGCTGCGACAGGAACGTCCCGCCCGGCCGCAGCACCCGCGCCGTCTGAACCCAGTCGGTACGCACCGGATGCCGACTGACCACCAGGTCGAATGAGGCGTCACGAAACGGCAGCGGCCCGTCCGGCGCGACCGCGACCACCGACGCGCCGACCCGGCGCAGGGTTCGTCGGGCGACCTCCACGTTCGGCGGCCACGCCTCGGTCGCCGTCAGCAGCTTCGGTGGACGAGGCACCTCGGCGAGCACCTCCCCGCCGCCGGTGTCGACGTCCAGCGCCGCGTCGGCCCGCGCCATCCGGTCGGCGACCAGCCGGGCGTACCCCCACTGTGGACGCTCCTCGGTGGCCCGGCCGGCCAGCCAGCCGAAGCCCCAACCATCGACGGGCGCGGCGGCGGCCTCCGCGATCACGTCCTCTGCGTCACGCTCAGCGGTCATGGCGCTCAGCCTTGCGGCCGCTCACCCGGCCGGCAACCCATTTGCCTGCGTCCGGCCGGGGCGTCCGCGGTGGATCTCAGCCGAGGCCGAGCCCGTGCTCCTCGAGGGCCGCCTGGAGGATCCCGAGCGCCTTCGGGCCCATGCCGTGCAGCGCGGCCAGGTCCGTCCGAGGAACGCCCGCGAGCTGGCGCAGCGCGGTGTAGCCGGCGCCGTGCAGGGCCCGGGTGGCGGGCGCGCCGACCTTCGGAAGCGTGTCCAGAGAGGAGGTCATCCGGGGATGGTAAACCGACCAGTCGCACGGATACCGGCCCCGCGCACCAGGCCCGCCGACCGGCCGACCGCCCGGCTCACGGGTCGAGCAGGCCCTGCGGGCGCGTCGGGCCAGGGCGGCAGGTCGGGCGGCAGGTCGGTCAGGGGCGGGCGATCTCGCCGGTGGAGCCGGCCAGCGCCTCCAGGCCGCCGGTCTCGGCGCGGCTGCTGTCGAACTGACGCATGAGTCGGGCACCCAGGTGCACGCCGACCCCGCCGACGGCCAGCGCGACCAGCTCGGTGACCAGGATCGCGACCGACGCGCCGCGCTGCGGGGAGTGCGACCGGACCAGGCAGGTGAGCAGGAACATCGCGGCCATCACCGCGTTCACCAGGTTGAAGGCGACAGCGGTGCGGCGGGTACGGTCGCCCGGCACGTCCCACAGGTCGACCATGCCGGCCACGGCGGTCAGCGCGGCGGCGACGAGGGCGGCGACGCCGGTCCAGTAGCCGACCTCCCCGAGGAACGCGGGCCCCCCGATCACGTCGGTGAGGTCGAAGACGGTGGCGCTGACGAAGAGCCCGAGCGGGAACGTCACCAGCATCGGTTGGATCGGTTGCCCCTGCACCCGCAGCCGGCTCTGCATCGGTCCTCCCCCGGGTCGGCGCAGCTCACCTGACCAGAGTGCTACCCGGGGCCGGTTGAGGCGAAACGATGCCGCCCGACTCGCCGCCGGCAGGGAGAACGGGCACCACGGCCGCCTGCCAAGGCCGGACGGCCAGACCGATAGCTGTAAACGTCTCCGGAAAGGTCACCCCCCACCCCTACCCCGTTGATCATGAAGTTATTGCCGCGACTCGCCGCAGCGGAGGGCAATAACTTCATGGTCAACCGTTCAGGGTGGGGCCAGCGGGAGGGGCAGTCGATTCGGGTTTCAGGACGTCGGGGCGTGGGCGTCCGTCGGCCCGTGACACCCCGACTTGCTGAAAACCGAGTCGGTCACCCCGTCGACGCGACTCAAGGGCCCACGGGGCCCACGGGGCCTACGCGGCCGGCGGGCCGACGGGCCGACCGGCCGACGGGGGCCACGGGAAGGACGCCGCCGGGGTCAGTTGTCGCGTTGGCGGGAGACCGTCCGGACCAGGCGCTCGGCTACCTCGCGCAGCGGGATGTCCAGCGACGAGGCGGCGGTACGCAGCACGTCGAGGGCCTCGGCTGGTGGGCATCCGCGCTGCGTCATGATCACGCCGACGGCCTGGCCCACCACCCCGTCGTGCAGGAGTGACGCGTCCCGTTCACCGGCGAGGGTGAGCTGTCGGTTGCGGTCGCGGACGGCGGCGAGCAGCAGGCCGGCGTGTTCGGCGAGCAGCATGGCGGTCAACTGGTGTTGCGGGGTCAACAGGTCCGGCGCGGCGGCGTACAGGTTGATCGCCCCGATGACCTGGTCGTCGATGTCGACGGGTGCGGAGATCACCCCGCGTACGCCGAGGTCGCGGGCGTGCGCCGTCCAGGCCGGCCAGCGGGGCTCACCGGTCAGGTCGGCGGCGAGGATCATCTCGCGGCGGTGGATCGCGCTCAGCGCGGGCGTGTCCGGCCCGTGTCGAAGGTCGTCCAGGCCGGCCAGCCCCTCGTCGGAGGCGGCCACCCCGGCCGGCTCGCCGGCCCGCAGGGCGGTGAACCCGCACCAGCGCACCCCGGCGACGGCGTCCCGGGTGACCCGGACCAGGGCCAGCAGCGCCTCATCAAAGTCGGTCAGGGCGATCAGCCCGGCGGTCAGCTCCCGTAACAGCGCGGCTGCTTCCAGGACGCCGAGGGTGTGCACCACCGGTTCGCGCGTGTCGAGATTCACCGGTTCGCAGCCTCCGTGCCGTCTCGCGCCTGCCCGGCACGCATCGTCACCTGTGTCATCGTCTGCTCTCTCCCGACTCGACCGACCAGCCCTACTACCCTGGGAAACCTGGGTCGAAACGGCGTAAATCGGGGCCCCGGTCGCCCGCGGAGGCGCGGTCGGGGCCCCGATGGTCCATACGTCAGCGCGAGGCGCCGCTGAGCCGCCGCCCGATCGACGCGATCAGACGGTCGAGCTCGGACCCGAACGGGTTGTCGTGCACCAGGTACGTCCAGGTGGCGGTGGGCCGGACCAGGGTGCCGTCGTCGGGCTGCCAGTCCTCATCGAATTCGGTCTCGGTGAAGGTGGCAATGGTGCGGGCCTCGATCTCCGGGATCAGGTCGTTGAACGCCGGCACCGCGGCCCGGTGGAACTCGTCCAGCGGGTCGAGCCGGCCCAGCGCGCGCAGGTGCACGCCCTCGCGGACCTCCGACAGCTCGGCCAGGTGCTCGGCCCAGAGCCGGTCCAGGTGGTAGAGCGCGATCGACCGGGCGGCACGGGCGAGCAGGTCCTCGTCCATCTCGCCGGCCTTCTCGGGCTCCTTCTCCAGCAGCATCACCGCGGCCACGTCACTGGTCAGCAACCGCTCGCGGCGCGCGGCGAGCGCCTTACGCTGCTGCTCGATCACCACGCTGTAGCGCCAGGTGTTGCGGTGGATCTCGTGGTTGACGCCCTCGGCGACACGCTGGGCGTGCTCCACGGCGTAGTCGACCTGCTCGTCGGTCACCAGACCGTCGGCGTTCATCCGCGGCGAGGCCGGCACCGAGTCGGCGGCGTGCCGGACGACGAGGTCGTCCTCCAGGCTGACGAAGAAGACCGAGCCGCCCGGGTCGCCCTGCCGGCCGGCCCGACCGCGCAGCTGGTCGTCCACCCGGCGGCTGTCGTGCCGGCCGCTGCCGATCACGTAGAGCCCGCCCAGCTCGGCGACCCGTTCCTGGTCGGTCTGGTCGCTGCCGCCGAGGCGGATGTCGACGCCCCGGCCGGCCATCTGGGTGGAGACGGTCACGGCGCCGTACGCGCCGGCCTCGGCGATGATCGCGGCCTCTTCGTCGTCGTTCTTGGCGTTCAGCACGACGCAGGGCACCCCGGCGGCGTTCAGCCCGGCGGCCAACCCCTCGGACTCCTTGACGTCCAGGGTGCCGACCAGCACCGGCCGCCCCTTGGCGTGCCAACGCTGGATCTCGTCGATCAGCGCCTCGTCCTTCTCCGCCCGGGTGGCGTAGATGCGGTCCGGCTCGTCCTCGCGGATGCACGGGGTGTTCGGCGGGATCACCGCGACCTCGAGGTCGAAGAACTCCCGCAACTGGTCGCCGACCAGCACCGCGGTGGCGGTCATCCCGCAGACCTTCGGGTAGAGCGCGATGTACGCCTGCATGGCGATGGTGCCGAGCACCTCGCCCTCGGCGGTGGCGTCCAGCCCCTCCTTGGCCTCGACGGCGGCTTGGAGACCGTCCGGCCAACGGCGGCGCTGGGCCACCCGGCCGCGCATCTCGTCGACCAGTTCGACGGAGCCGTCCCGGACGATGTAATCCACGTCACGGTGCAGCAGGGCGTGCGCGTGCAGCGCCACGTTGACCGCGGAGAGCTGCGCGACGTGCTCCTCGTCGTACAGGTCGATGCCGAGCTTGGCCTCCATGGCGGCCAGGCCGGCGGAGGTGAACGCCACGCTGCGCCCGTCCTCGGCGACCGTGTAGTGCTTGTCCTTGCGCAGGCCGCGCACGAGCGCGGCGGCGGCGTGCACCGGGTCCTGCTCGCCCGGCACGGCGCCGGCCAGGACCATCGGCACCCGGGCCTCGTCGATCATGATCGAGTCGGCCTCGTCGACGATGGCGGTGGTCAGCGCGGGCTGCACCCGGTCTTCCACGTCGGTGACCAGCTGGTCGCGCAGGTAGTCGAAGCCCGCCTCGCTGACCGAGACGTAGGTGACGTCGCAGGCGTACGCGTCGCGCCGCTCCTGCGGGGTGGAGGCCTCGTTGACCCAGCCGACGGTGAGACCGAGCAGGGTGTAGACCGGCTCCATCCACTGGGCGTCGCGGCGGGCGAGGTAGTCGTTGATGGTGAGCACGTGCACCGGGCCGTTGCCGAGCCGGACGTGCCCGTACGCGGCGACAGTGGCGGTCAGTGTCTTGCCCTCACCGGTGGCCATCTCGGCGACCTTGCCGGAGAGCAGCGACATCGCGCCGAGCAGCTGCACGTCGTACGGCCGCTGGTCGAGGCCACGGCGGGCGGCCTCACGGCCGACGGCGCAGATCTCCTCGTAACCGACGGCGGCACCCGCGGCCGAGGTCAGCTCGGCGTCGTCGAGCGCGGTGAGCTCAGCCTCGCGCGCCTCGATCGCCGGGAGCAGTTTCTCCAGTGGAGCAAGATCCACGGTCGAGCCGGGGCGCTGGAGGAACCGCCGGAACTTGCTCTTGAACCGTTGCGACACACCCATGAGCGGCAACGGTACGCGATTCCGGGCGGCGCGCGCGGCCCGGCCGCCCGGCAAGTCGGCCTTCCTGGGGCGCGGTCAGCCGACCAGCAGCTGGTGGCTGGCGAGTTCCCGGTACAGCGGGTCGGTGGCGGTCAGTTCGGCGTGGGTGCCCACGGCCACCACCCGGCCGCCGTCGAGGACGACGATCTGGTCGGCGTCGACCACCGTGGCGAGCCGGTGCGCCACGATCAACAGGGTCCGGCGAACGGCCACGGCGTCGATGGCGCGGCGCAGCGCGACCTCGTTGCGGGAGTCGAGGTTGCTGGTCGGCTCGTCGAGCAGCAGCACCGGCGGGCCGGCGAGCAGCGCGCGGGCGATGGCCAGGCGCTGCCGTTCACCTCCGGAGAGCAGCACGCCGCCCTCACCCACCTGCACGTCCAGGCCCAGCGCGGTGCGCTGCGCCAGGTGGCCCAGGTTGACCTCGTCGAGGACGTCGCGCAACCGGTCGTCGGTGGCGTCCGGGGTGGTGATCAGCAGGTTCTCCCGCAGCGTGCCGGCCAGCACGGGAGCCTCCTGCTCGACGTAGCCGAGGCGGGCCCGCAGCGCGTCGCGGGGCAGGTCCCGTACGTCGGTGCCGTCGAGTCGGACCGCGCCGGCGCTCACCTCGTAGAAGCGTTCGACCAGGGCCAGCAGTGTGGATTTGCCGGCGCCGGAGGGACCGACGAGGGCGGTCCGGGTGCCGGCGGGGACCGCGAAGCTGACCTCGTGCAGCACCGGCTCACCGCCCGGGTAGCCGAAGCCGACCCGGTCGAACTCGATCATCGGGGTCGGACGGCGCGGGGTCGCCGTCGCGGCGGCGGACGCCGGGCGGTCGTCAGCGCCCTCCGCGGGCACGTCGAGGATCTCCTCGATCCGCTGGAGGGCGCCCAGGCCGGACTGCAACTGGGTGTACGCCCGCAGCACCTGACCCAACGGCAGCGCCAGCAGGAACAGGTACATGACGAACGCGACCAGGTCCCCGACGGAGATCGCCCCGGCGGCGACCCGCGCCCCACCGATGCCGAGCACCAGCAGGAACGCGCCCTGCACGGTTACCGAGCCGATCGGGCCGACCAGCGCCTGCACCCGGGCCACCCGCAGCCCCGCCGCGTAGGCCTCCCGCGCGCTGCCGGTGACGGTCTCCGTCTCCCGGCTCTCGGCGCGGCTGGCGCGGATGGTCCGGGCCGCCGAGATGGCCCGCTCCACCGCCGAGGTCATCTCGCCGATCCGCTCCTGCGCGACCCGGGCCAGCGCCCGGACCCGGCGGGCGAAGGTGGCGGCGAAGACCAACCCCAGCGCCACCCCGAGCAGGGTGACGCCGAACAGCAGCGGGTCGAGCAGCACCATGGCCGTGCCGGCGCCGACCACCGTCACCGCCCCGGTGACCGTCTCGAACAGCCCGGAGGTGACGACGGCGCGCAGCAGTGTGGTGTCCGAGCCGACCCGGGAGAGCAGGTCGCCGGTACGTCGGCGGTCGTACTCGGCGATGGGCAGCCGCAGCAGGTGACCGGCGAGCCGACGCCGGGTGCCCAGCACCACTCCCTCGGCGGTGCGTTGCAGCAGGTAGTCGCGCAGCCCACCGATCGCCGCGCCGAGCACCACCAGGGCCACCAGCACCGCCACCAGCCGGGCCACGCCCTGCTCGGCGCCGATCCGCTCGAGCACCGAGCGGGTGAGCAGCGGTTGCGCCAACGACGCCGCCGAGCCGATCAGCGACAGCGCGCCCACCACCACCAGGGTGCCGCGATGCTCCCGCAGGTACGGCAGCAACGCGGCCAGGCCGACCGACCGGTCCGCGGGCCTGTCGCCGGCCGGTCGGTCGGTCGAGGTGTCGCCGGGAACCGGCCGGTCCTGCACGGTGCTCATGTCGCGAACGGTAGCCGCCCCCGGCACGCGGCGACGGCGGGTCAGACGGCGAGCACCACCTGAAGCTCCTGGCGACGACGGTCGGCCAGGCCGGTCAGGAGGGCGGGCGCCTCGTCGAACGGCACCACCGCCGAGACGAGGTGCTTGCGGATCCCATCGCCGTACGTCCTGAGCAGGTCGACGGTCTCGGCGGAGAGCCGTTCGCGGTCCCAGGTGGGTGCGAGCCCGCGCGGAACCCGGCCGATCTGGGCACAGCGCAGCGACAGCCCGTTGTGGTGGAACTCCTCACCGAGGCGGACCGCGTCCGCGCCGCCCTGGTAGAAGGCGAGGTCGATGACGGTGCCCTGGGGCCGCAGCAGCCGCAGGGCGAGGTGCAGCGCCCACGCCTGCCCCCGGCACTGGAACACCACGTCGGCGCCCCGGTCGCCGGCGGTGTGCGCCCAACGGGTCTTGAGCACCACCGCCGGGTCGTCAGCGTCGGGGTCGAGGGTTTCCAGGCCGAGCGCCTCGGCGACCTGGCGGCGGTGTGGGGTGGGGTCGAGCACCACCACCGACGCTGCGCCGTTACGCCGGGCGAACAACGCCGTCAGCAGCGCCACGACACCGGCGCCGACGACGGCGACCCGTCGGCCGCGTACCCCGTCGCCGAGCGTGCGGACGTCGGTGCCGTGCAGGTCGGCGGCGGCGTGCAGCAGACCGTTGGCGCAGATCGGCCCCATGTGCGCGACGTAGACGCCGAGCAGCGGGTCCAGGTCGTCGGGCAGCGCCACGAACCGTTCGGCGACCGGGTCGGCCAGCCAGCCGGTGCGGTGCCCATACGTCATCGCGCCGACAGTTCCCACCGCGACGGCCGGGGTCTCGCTCTCCACCACCCGGCCGACCTGCATGTAGCCGAGTCGGGTGACCGGGTAGGGCGTGCTGGCCGCGCCCGGCTGGAACAGGCCCAGGTCGGCGTTCCAGGTGACGTTCAGGTAGGGGTTCGTGCCCTTGACGTAGCTCAGCTCGGTGCCGGCGGAGACACCACTGAACAGCGTCTCGACCCGGAACGTGCCGGGGCGCAGCGGGGCGGCGTCCTGCTCGACGAGGTCGACCCGGCCGGGGCCGGTGACCACCACGACCTTGTCACGCATCGACTGACACCCCCGTCGCGAGCGCCGCCGGCGCGGTCGCGGTGGCGAGCCGCACCGTGGTGCCGGTACGGGCCGAGTCGGACACCGCGAGGGCCAGGCGCTGGGTGGCGAGGGCCTCGGCGTACGGGACTCGCACGTCGTCGCCGATGCCGCGGACGGCGTCGACGAAGGCGCGGTCCACCGCCACCCGGGCGGCTTCGGGGTCGGCCGGGACGTGTCGTTCGCCGTCGGCGTCGCGGATCGACAGCCCGTCCTCGGTGATCGCGAGGGCCAGCCCGTCGGCGAGGATCTCCAGGCCGGCGCGGTGCTTCCAGCCCAGGACGCAGGCGGCGCTGAGCGTGCCGACCGCGCCGTCGGCGAAGCGCAGCGCGGCGGTGGTCACCGAGTCGATGTCGGCGCCGTCGACCGGCGGTGGGGTGCCGTTGCCGTACGCGGTGACCTCGGTGACCTCTCCGGCCAGCACGCGGATCAGGTCGAGCACGTGCGCGGCCTGCTCGACCACGGGCCCGCCGGAGCGGTCCCGCCGCGACCACCACGCCACCGGCGGCACCTTGTCGAGCCAGGCGCCGCTGACCATCCGTACCGGACGGTCGGCGAGCAGGTCGCGGGCCTGGTCGAGCACGCTCAGATAGCGCCAGTGGTGGCCGACGGCGGTGCGCAGCCCACGCCGCGCGACCAGGTCGGCGATCCGCTCGGCGGTGCTCAGGTCGACAGCGACGGGCTTCTCCACGAACATCGGCAGCCCGGCCTCGATCACCGCCTCCTCAGCCGGACCGTGCGCGAACGGTGGCACGCAGACGTACACGGCGTCCAGATCGACGGCCAGCAGCTCGGCGACGTCGGCGCAGGCCCGCCCACCGTGCTGTGCGGCCAGCGCGGACGCGGCCTCCGGCGCGACGTCGGTGACCCCGACCAGCTCGACGTCGTCGAACCCGGTCAGCACCCGCGCGTGACGCTGTGCCACGCCGCCGGCCCCGACCAGACCCACCCGGCATTTCCGCATCCCGACACCCCTTCGAAGACGTTTCATGTGCGATGGGAGCAGTCCCCTGGGCTGTGCGCAATCAAACGTTCATCCCCCGGGAACGAATTGTCGTCACCTCTGTGATCAAGCTGTTGCCGAGAATGCGGTTAGCGCGTGACGAGAAATGGGAACAACCAAATTCGGTTTTTCCACGCACGAACGGAGGGGTGCCCGTGCGGGATATGACATCGAGTGTGTCGCCGGTGGTGGAGGCGTGGGCCACGTACCGGACGACATCCGCGGCGGACTGGCCGACCCGTCGGCTGATGCGCGCCAAGGGTGAGACCCGGGTCAGCGTGGTGCTGCCGGCGCGCAACGAGGAGGCCACGGTCGGCGCGATCGTGTCGACCATCCGGGAGCACCTGATGGATCGGGTGGCCCTGGTCGACGAGCTGATCGTGGTGGATTCCCGCTCGACGGACCGGACCGCCCAGGTGGCCCGCGCCGCCGGCGCGGAGGTGGTCAGTCAGGACGCGATGACCCGGGGGTTGCCCCGGCTCACCGGCAAGGGCGACGCGCTCTGGGCCGGGCTGGCCGCCGCCGAGGGAGACGTGGTGGCGTTCATCGACGCCGACCTGCGGGAGTTCCGACCGCACTTCGTGAGCGGGCTGCTCGGCCCGCTGCTGACCGACCCGTCGGTCGATTTCGTGAAGGGCTTCTACCACCGGCCCCTGGTGGGCACCGCCAGCGTGGAGCAGGACGGCGGAGGCCGGGTGACCGAGTTGATGGCCCGGCCGCTGCTCAACCTCTTCTGGCCCGAGCTGGCCGGCTTCGTGCAGCCGCTCGCCGGTGAGTACGCGGCTCGCCGGGACGTGCTGGCCCAGGTGCCGTTCGTCTCCGGGTACGGGGTGGAGACGGCCATGATGATCGACCTGCTGGACCTGGTCGGTCTGGACGCGCTGGCGCAGGTCGACCTCGGTGAGCGCAAGCACCGCCACCAGGACACCGCCGCCCTGGGTCGGATGTCCGCGCAGATCATGTTGACCGCCTGGTCCCGGCTGCAGCGGCGCGGGTGGGCGACCCCCGGGTTCACGCCGGAGGCGTTGCTGACCCAGTTCCGTCGCGGTGGTTCGGACACCCTGCCCAACCTGGACCGCGAGATCGTGGTCAGCGACGTGTCGATCGAGGAGCGTCCGCCGTTGGCCGAACTGCGCCACCGGGTGCCCCGCCGCCGGGTGGCCGCCGCGTGAGCGCGACGAGCCTCACCGTGCTGATGAACGCCGGCCCGTGGCTGTCGGTGCCACCGCCCGGCTACGGGGGCATCGAGAACGTCATCGCCACGCTGGTGCCGGAGCTGCGGCGACTCGGCGTACGGGTGGTGCTCGCCTCGGTGGGCAGCAGCACCCTGCCGGTGGACGAGCAGCTCTCGGTGTTCGCCGACGGGCAGTTCGCCGCGTTGCAGCGGCCGTACAACCAGGTCTGCGGGATCGCCCAGGCGCACCTGGCCGGGGTGGTCCGGGAGCTGCACTCCCGCGACGACATCGACCTGGTGCACGATCACGTCGAGGCGGTCGGCCTGGCCACCCTCGCCGCGATGGGGCCGGCCGGACCGCCGACCCTGCACACCCTGCACTGGGACCTGGCCAAGCATCCGGCGCTCTACGGCAGCCTGGACGGCGGCGACCGGGTCCGGGTCAACGGCGTCTCCGCGTCGCAGCTGGCTCGCGCCCCACTGGCGCTGCGGGAGCACTCGGTGGGGCACGTGCACCTGTCCACGCCGCTCGCCGTCGACGCCGACCGGCGGCCCCGACCGGACAAGGGCGAGCACCTGCTCATCCTGGGCCGGATCAACCCGGGCAAGGGGCAGGACGTGGGCGCCCGGCTCGCGCACCGGGTCGGTATTCCGCTGGTGCTGGCCGGCCCCGTCGGGCCGTACCATCGGCCGGCCGACCTGGCCGCGGCCGGCGACGAGGCCCGGCAGAACCCGGACGTGCGGTTCTTCCTCGACGAGGTGGCACCGCACGTCGACGGTGACCTGGTCCGCTGGGTCGGCACCGTGGCCGGCCAGGAGCGCGACGACCTGCTCGCCAGCGCCCGCGCGTCGTTGTTCCCGCTGCGGTGGGAAGAGCCGGGCGGCACTGCGGTCGTCGAGTCGCTGGCCCTGGGTACGCCGGTGGTGGCCACCGCCCGGGGTTGCCTGCCGGAGCTGATCGAGCACGGCCGCACCGGGCTGCTCACCACCGACGAGGAGGAGTTGGGCGACCTCGTCCTCGCCGCCGAGTTGCTCGACCCCGACGAGTGCCGGCGGGTGGCCGCGCAGCGTTTCACGCCCGCGGTCATGGCGCAGCGTTACGTCGAGCTGTACGAGCGGGTCCGGCAGTCGGCGAGCGCGCCGAGGTTGCTGCCGGCCTGACCGACGGCGGAGCCGGCCGGTTTGCCGGTCGCGCCAGCGGGTAGCCGGCAGCGCTCATGCCCGCCGCGCGACGAGGAGCCGGGAATGGTCGGACCGATGGCGCACTCGCGGGCCCGACCGAACCCTGCCGACGGCAAACCGCCGGTCCGTCGCGCGGCGGCGACGGTAGGGGTGCTGTTCCTGCTGGTCGGCGTGCTCGGCTTCGTGCCGGGGATCACCACCGGCATGGACGCGCTGCGCTTCGCCGGCCACGACTCGGGCGCGTTCCTCTTCGGCGTCTTCCAAGTGTCGGTGCTGCACAACCTGGTGCACCTGGCGTACGGGGTGGTGGGTCTGCTGTTGGCCCGGACGGTCACCGGCGCTCGGGCGTTCCTGATCGGCGGCGGCGCGGTCTACCTGGTGCTGTGGCTCTACGGGCTGGCGGTGGATCACGACACCGGGGCGAACGTGCTTCCGGTCAACGACGCCGACGGCTGGCTGCACCTGGGTCTCGGCGTCGGGATGATCGCACTGGGCCTCCTGACCGGCCGGCCCCGTCGCTGACCGCCGAGCCCCTGCCGGACCGGCCGATCGCGTCCGTGACCTGGGTGTTGCGCACCGTGACCTGCGTCGCCCCGCCGTCGGTCCCGGTTTCGTCGGGAGCGGCCTCGGGTAGTTGGCAGATCCCGACCCAGCAGCGAATTGAGGCGCCGATGTCGAGCGGGATCACCTGCGAGGTGCGTACCACGGCACCGGTGGCGGTCGTCCGGCTCACCGGCCCGCTGCACCTGGGCACGATGCGCTCGGTGCACCGGGCGCTCAGCGACGCGCTGGTCGACCAGCCGGAGGCGCTGGTCGTCGACATGGCCGGGGTGAGCGTGGAGGACCGGTTGGCGCTGTCCGTGTTCGCCGCGACCGCCCGCCGGGCCGAGGAGTGGCCGGCGGTGCCGGTGCTGCTCTGCTCCCCGTCGCCGGTCGCCGCACGATGGCTGGCCGAGTCGACCGCGTGCCGGGTGCTTTCGGTCTCCGCGGATTGCGCGGAGGCGACCCGGTTGGCCGGCACGACGTCCACGTTGCGGATGCGGGCCCGGCTGGAGCCGGTAGCCGGGGCCTGCCGACGGGCCCGGGAGCTGGTCACCGAGGCGTGTGCTCGGTGGAACCTGCCGGACGCGTCCGGCCCGGCCGCGTTGGTGCTCAGTGAGCTGGTGGGCAACGTGGTGCGCCACGCCGGCACGCCGATGCACGTGACGGTGACCCTGCGCCGGCCGTATCTGCACCTGGCGGTGGTGGACGGCAGCAGCGCCCAGGCCCGTGCGGGCGGGACGGACCTGCACGCCGAGGGTGGGCGAGGGTTGATGCTGGTCCGGGAGCTGACCCAGCGGTGGGGCAGCGTGCCGGCCGGTCAGGGCAAGGCCGTCTGGGCGATGCTGCCGGCAACCTGAGCGTTCGAGGCGCTTGCGCCCGGTACCAGCGTTCTGACCGAATTTACCGCTCTGGCCTGGTTACATGGTGCGAGGGTCGGGTAGGCACGCCCGTCCTTTCTGCCGTCACGACGGGGTGAGCAGCCATGCCCAAGCGGGTAACCACGGAACCCGGTCGCGATCGGGGCCCGGCGATCCTGGCACCGGCACGTTTCGGGGGCTTCCCGGGAGCGGTACGGGCGCCGATCCCCGGCAACTCCCTGATCAAGTTCCTCGCCACCACCGACCACAAGCAGATCGGCCTGCTGTATCTGCTGACCTCCTTCGGGTTCTTCCTGCTGGCCGGTCTGGAGGCGATGCTGATCCGGGCCGAACTGGCCCGCCCGGGGATGCAGTTCCTCTCCTCCGAGCAGTACAACCAGCTCTTCACCTCGCACGGCGCGGTGATGCTGCTGCTGTTCGCCACGCCGGCGGCGTTCGGGTTCGCCAACTACATCGTGCCGATCCAGATCGGCGCGCCGGACGTGTCGTTCCCCCGCCTCAACGCGCTCGCCTACTGGCTGTACCTCTTCGGCGGCCTCATGGTCGTCGGCGGGTTCCTCGCCCCGGGCGGCTCGGCGGACTTCGGCTGGACCGCGTACGTCCCGCTGAGCAGCGTCGAGAACAGCCCCGGCGTGGGTGCGAACATGTGGGTGCTCGGCCTGGTCGTCTCCGGGCTCGGCACCATCCTCGGCGCGGTCAACCTGATCACCACGATCCTCACCCTGCGCGCGCCCGGCATGACCATGTTCCGGATGCCGATCTTCACCTGGAACATGCTGTTCACCAGCGTGCTGGTGATCCTCGTCTTCCCGCTGCTGGCCGCCGCTCTGCTGGCGCTCTCGGCCGACCGGTTGCTCAACGCGCACGTGTACGACGCGGCCACCGGCGGCCCGATGCTCTGGCAGCACCTGTTCTGGTTCTTCGGCCACCCCGAGGTCTACATCATCGCGTTGCCGTTCTTCGGCATCATCACCGAGATCATCCCGGTCTTCTCCCGCAAGCCGCTCTTCGGCTACACGGGGATCGTGCTGGCCACCATCGCCATCACCGTGCTGTCCATGACGGTCTGGGCGCACCACATGTTCGCCACCGGCCAGGTGCTGCTGCCGTTCTTCAGCATCCTGAGCTACCTGATCGCGGTGCCCACTGGTGTGAAGTTCTTCAACTGGATCGGCACCATGTGGAAGGGCCAGCTCACCTTCGAGACGCCGATGCTGTTCGCCATCGGCTTCCTGGTCACCTTCCTGCTCGGTGGCCTCACCGGCGTCCTGCTGGCCAGCCCGCCGGTCGACTGGCACACCCACGACAGCTACTTCGTGGTGGCGCACTTCCACTACGTGGTGTTCGGCACAGTGGTCTTCGCCCTGTTCGGCGGCTACTACTTCTGGTGGCCGAAGATGACCGGGCGCCTGCTCGACGAGCGGCTCGGCAAGGCGCACTTCTGGACCATGTTCATCGGCTTCCACGGCACCTTCCTGGTGCACCACTGGCTGGGCAGCGAGGGCATGCCGCGTCGGTACGCCGACTACCTGCCCACCGACGGTTTCACCACCCTGAACACGATCTCCAGCATCTTCGCGTTCATCCTCGGCCTGTCCACCCTCTTCTTCATCTACAACGCCTGGAAGTCCTGGCGGTACGGGGCGGTGGTGACGGTGGACGACCCGTGGGGCTTCGGCAACTCCCTCGAATGGGCCACCAGTTGCCCGCCGCCGCTGCGCAACTTCGACCGGATGCCCCGGATCCGCTCCGAGCGCCCCGCCTTCGACCTGAAGTACGGCCCGCTCGTCGCCGATCTGGGCCGCGACCTGCCGCAGCGCACCACCAAGCCGCCACAGCAGTTCGCCGAGGAGTTCCGGATGGAGCACCACGCCCCGGAGTCGCCGTCCGCCGAGGGCGCGCACGGCGCCCGCGACGCTGTCGACTACCAGCCGGCGCCGCGCTCCGGCGCCCGGCCGGTGGACGTGCCGGAGCCCGAGGGCGTTCGCCGGCCGAGCTTCGAGCAGAGCGACCCACCGCAGGACGCCGAGGACGCGCCGAAGCCGCACGAGCGCTGGCGCCACCCGCACAGCGACGGCAACCCCGAAGAGCACTGACCGGGGGTACGCGCGGAAGGGCCGACACCCAGCGGGGTGTCGGCCCTTCGCTTGTCCGTGTGCGTCAGTCCCGGGCCGGCGACAGGCCGGCGGCGGTGAGCGAGCGGCGTACCGCGGGCTGGACCCGGGTCAGCCGCAGCGGCACCCCGGTCCGCTCCGCCGCGTCCCGACCGGCCATCAGCGCGGCGATCCCACCGGCGTCGAAGCCACCCGCGCCGACCAGGTCGACGACCACTTCGCTGGGCTGGCCGGTGACCGCCTCCAGCATGGCCCGGCGCAGTTGGTCCGCGCCGTCGCGGTCGATCTCGCCGCCGACTTCGACCACCACGGAGTCGCCGTTCTGTTTGACCGAGATCCGGGTCTTGCCCGGGTCGGGTTCGGCGGCGCCGTTCTGCCAGGGCGGCGGCGCGTCGGCGAGCATCGCCTGGCGCAGCCAGGTGAGTGCCCGCGACAGCAGCCGGGACACGTGCATCTGCGAGATCCCGAACCGGGCGGCGATCTCCGCCTGGGTCTGGTTGCCGTAGAAGCGCATCGCGAGGATCCGGCGTTCACGCCAGGGCAGTCGGTGCAGCAGGCCGCTCACCGTCACCCGGTCGTCGACGGATTCGAGGGCGTTGTCCGACTCGCCGACCAGGTCCCCGAACTCGGCGGAGCTCTCCCCACCCACCGGCGCGTTCAGGGAGGCCGGGCTGTAGCCGGCCGCCGACTCCAGGGCGGCGAGGATCTCCTCCTGCGGAGTCTCCAGTCGGGCCGACAGCTCGGCCACCGACGGGGCCCGGGACAGCTCGCTCGTGAGGGCGGCGGTGGCCTGCCCCACCTCGAGGATCAGGTCCCGCAGTCGGCGGGGCACGTGCACACCCCAGGTGCGGTCCCGGAAGTGCCGTTTGATCTCGCCCACGATGGTGATCGCGGCGTACGCGGTGAACGAGCCCCGTTCCGGGTCATAGCGGTCGACGGCGTTGACGAGCCCCAGCCGGGCCACCTGCTCCAGGTCCTCCAGCGGCTCCCCGCGTCCCCGGTAGCGGCGTGCCAGCCGGCCGGCGAACGGCAGCGCGAAGCGCACCAGGTCGTCCCGGGCCTCCCCCCGCCGCTCCGGCGGCAGCCCGGCGATCCGCGCCGCGTACGCCATCGCCGCCGCGTCGAGATCCTCCAGACCTCGATCGTTGGGTGGTGGTGGGGTCGTGGTCGTGGTCGTGCTCGTCTGTCCGAACATCCGCGCCTCCCTCAGGAAGGTCCCCCGCCCGGATCGGGAAACCGGTCGTGCGCGTGGTCGAGCCACGCACCGGGCCGGAAAGTGGGTCAGTGACTGGGATGCCAGCGGGCGACACCGCATGTGCGCAGCGCAATCAGGCCGTCGCAGCCAGCGATGTTCCCGCTCCGTAGGTACTCAATCACGGGACCCCGGGTTCGCGAGGATGTTTC
This sequence comes from Micromonospora sp. NBC_00821, assembly GCF_036347035.1. Classification (NCBI taxonomy): domain Bacteria; kingdom Bacillati; phylum Actinomycetota; class Actinomycetes; order Micromonosporales; family Micromonosporaceae; genus Micromonospora; species Micromonospora sp. NBC_00821. The sequence continues at coordinate 3,466,476 of NZ_CP108880.1, read as the reverse complement.
GGCGTGCTCCGTCTCAGGAGACCAACAACCCCTGGTGGCCGCCGCTGTCCCGGAGCACGGCCAGTGCCTCGGCGACCCCCATCGGGGGCGGCGCGGGCAGGTCGTACGGCTGGGCGCGCAGCACCTCGGTGGCCCGGCGGGTGGGCACCGAGGTGACCGGGTAACCCCGGGCGGTGGTGCGGTCCAGCGCCCGACGCCGCCGGCCGAACCCGGCCACGGCCAGCCACTGCGGCAGCCCGGCCAGCGCGGGTGAGCGCACCCCGGGCGGCTCGGGCAGCACGTCCACCGAGCTGAACGCCTCGCTGCCGGCGAGCCACCACTCGGCCTCGTCGACGTTGCGGCGGGTGGCGTTCTCACACCAGTACGGCACCAGCCCCGCCCGCACCACCTGCCACGGGTCGAGCAGTCGACCGCACTCCACCACCAACCGGTCACCGGTCTTGCCGGCGCGCCGCAGCCACCGCCGGTACAGGTCGGCCACGCCCGCGCTCAGCGCCGCCGGCCGGGGCACCAACACCCGGTGCAGCGGGTGCTGGTGCCGGGTGGACCAGTCCCGCGCGGCCAGTTCGAAGCCCGAGTCGACGCCGTGCTCGGCGTACGCGGAGGGCACTGTCACCTCCGGCGGCTCCCACCGGGTCGCGTCGCCGCCGACGGAGCGCAGCACCTGCCGCAACGCGTGGCTGTCCGGGTGGAAGTCCACCGGGTCCAGCCCACTGCCCGGGCAGCCGACCTGGAAGCTGTGCCCCGGTCCACGCTCCAGCACCGGCCAGGTGCGCGCGTCGCGGACCAGCAGCACGGGGGCACCCGGCAGCAGCAGGTCGGCCAGGAACCGCGCGTACGCGGCCGGTAGGGCCCTCCACGCGGCGGTCAGCGACACGGTCGCCCCGGTCAGCGCGCCCCGGCTGGCCGGGCAGTGCACCTGGCGCAGGTGCAGGTCGGCGTTGCCGGCGAGCAACCGGGTGGCGAGTGCCGCGCCATGCTCCGCGGCGTCCGCCGGGCGGTCCACCCCGCCGTCGGACCAGTGCGCCGTCATCTCGAAGCCCGCCGGCAGCCACGGCACGCCGAGGGCCACCGCGAGGTGCGCGGCCGCGCCGTGCGGAGAGCCGATCAGCACCCCGGGGTAGCGGCGACGGGGGTACTGGTCGACGAACCAGCGGGCCACCCTCGCGGCGTCCACCTCGTCGATCTGGGCCACTGTGAGCGCGACGCGGCCGGCGGCGCGGGTGACCGCGGCACGGCGTACCGGCTCGGGGGCGCCGGGGAACCGCGACGTCGGCCCGGTGTGCCCAAGGTCGGCGCAATCGACCCCGCGCAGCGCCCGGGCGGTGGCGGCGACCAGCACCCGGGCGGAGCTGCCCGCGGCCACGACCCGGTCGCCGGCGAGACCGGCGCCATCGGCCGTGAGCCCCTTGTGCACCTTGTGCACCGGCCCCACCTTGCCTCGTTCGCTCACCACGCGGCCCGGCTTCCCGTCCCGATGGGGTTCAAACGGGGCATCACCCACCCGGCGGCACATTCCGCTGGTCAGCGGGGTGCCCCGGTCATCACCGGCGTTCGGCGGCGCGGGTTTCGCCAGGGTCAGGACGGGCACTTCCGGGGCCATGCGCACCGACGACACCAGCGAGCCAGCCGCCGCCACGATCACCCCGTACGAGGACGGACCGCTGCTGGTCCGTGGCGACTTCGCGTTGGTCACCCCGGACGGGGAGCAGATCGACGCGCGACGGGGCACCGTGGCGTTGTGCCGGTGCGGAAAGTCGGCGCTCAAGCCGTTCTGCGACGGCACCCACAAGGCGATCAACTTCCGCGCGGGCACCACCCGCGAGGGCTGACCCCACGTCGCCGCGGCACCGTGCGGGAGGACGCGGAGGGGCCACACCAGAGGCACGTCCCCTTTGCTCTGCACCCGCCCATGCGCCAGTTACGGACCGTGCGTGGTGCGCGGGCGGGTGCAGAGCAAAGGACGGACCGGGCACGGCACGCCCCGCCCGACAGCCGGTCGTCTATGCCTGCCGACCCCACACGCCCGCGCGTGATCCGAAGGGCTTCCCGGATGCGACGAGCCCCTCGGATCAGACGAGCGCGGGCGGGGCCACCTCGGGCGACGCGACAATCGAGACCGTGGGCGGCACGGCCGGCGTTGCGGGTGCGTGCAGCGAACTACGGCCGGCGGCCCAGCTGTTCAGCAGGTGCACGGCGAACAGCCGGTCCACGGCGAGCCCCGCCGCCGCGCCGAAGAGCACATCGGGGGCGAGGGCCGGCTCGACGCGGACCAGGCCACCGCACATGTCGTGCGCGGCGATCTGCTCGTGCACCGCGTCGGCCTCGACGTGCTCGTCGTAGAAGCGGGTGGCCACCTCGTCGAAGCCGAGCCGGCGCAACCCGTTGCCGTAGCGACGGTTCGGCAGCGAGGAGGTCATCTCGAACGCGGCCAGGTGCCCGAGCAGCGCACCGCGCAACCGTCGGTGCAGCCCGAACAGCGACATCAGGTTGTTGGTCGCCAACGTCACCGCCGGCGCCACGTCGACGTGGGCGCCGTAGGCGGTGTCCAGGCCCAGCCGGTCGAGGGTGCCCCGGAACAGCTCGGCGTGCATCCGGTCCAGCCGCCCGTTGCCGTACTCGTCGGTCTGGATCTCCACGAGCGCGGCCTTGGCCGGACCGCCGAGGCGGGGCAGCGCCCAGCTGTGCGGGTCCGCCTCCCGCAGGTGGTAGACGGAGCGGTGGGTGACGAACTCGCGGAACTGGGTGAGGTCGGCGCGGCGTTGCAGCGTCGCGGCCAGCGACGGCCCGTCGTCGGCCGCGACCAGCTCGGCCAGGCCGGCCGCCACCCCGGCGGCGGGCACCGACGGCGCGCCGACCAGCCGACGCAGCGCCGCCTCGAAGACCCGTTCGCAGCGGGCCCGCAGCGCCAGCAGCGTCGGCTGCCACTCCCACGACTCGTCCACCCCGCGCCAGCTCCGGTAGTGCAGCTCGTAGCAGAGGAACAGCGTCAGCTGCAGGTCCTCGTCGGTGAACGGGTCCGACGGGTAGAGGTCAACGCCGAGATCGACCGGCAGGTCATGCGGCGGGTGCCGCAGAGCCGCCACGACCGCCGCGGAGAGCGGACCCCGGGCCGTCGGCAGGGTCGCGGGACCGTAGCGGCGGTCGGCGGGCTCGGACATAGGACCTCCAGCGTCGTCGGGCCGCTACTGATGCCCTGGTCCAGGGTGGTTAAACGAGGTCGTCGGCGTTCGCGGTGACCTCCACCTGCTCGCGGACCTTCCGGGCCGGAGCGCCCTCGGCGTACAGGCCCCGCAGGTCGGCGAAGGCGGGCTCCGGCGGCGCCAGCGACACCGCAGGGTCGACGACCGCCTCCAGTACGCAGGGACGGTCCGCGGCGAGGGCCTCGTCCCAGGCCGCGCCGACGAGCTCCGGACGGTCCACCCGCACCCCGTGCAGCCCCAGCAGCCGGGCCCACCCGGCGTACGGCACGTCGGGGCGGCGGTGGGTCGGGTCGGACGACGGTTGTCGCCCGCCGCCCATGCCGTTCTGGTCCCGGTTGTTGAGCACCAGCACCACCAGCCGTGGGTCGTGCCACTGCTGCCAGAGGTGCGAGACGGTGATCAGTTCGGCGAGGCCGTTGAGCTGCATCGCCCCGTCACCGACCAGCGCGACCACCGGCTGGTCGGGCGCGGCGAGTTTGGCCGCCACCGCGTACGGCAGCGCGCAGCCCATCGAGCCGAGGGTTCCGCACAGCTGCGCGTTGACCCCCGGCGGCAGGGTGAGGTGCCGGGCGTACCAGTAGAGGACCGAGCCGACGTCGACGGCGACCGCGCCGGTGCCCGGCATCCGGGCCGACAACTCCTGCAGGACGAGCTGCGGGTTGACCGGGTCCGCGGCGGCGGCCGCGCGCTCGGCGGCGACCTCCCGCCAGCGGTCCACCGAACTCTCCACTGTGGCGCGCCACTGCTGTTCGGGCCGCCCGCGCAGTCGGCTCAGCAGCGCCCGCAGCGTCTCGGCGGCATCACCGACCAGCGGCACGTCGGCCGGGTAGCGGGTGCCGATCCGGCGACCGTCGATGTCGATCTGCACCGTGCGCGCCTGCTCGGGCATCGGGAAGTAGTCGGTCCACGGGTCGTTGGTGCCGACCATCAGCAGTGTGTCGCAACCACCCATCAGCTCGGCCGCCGCCGGGGTGCCGACCTCGCCGAGCACCCCGGTGTGGAACGGCAACCGCTCGTCGAGCACCGGCTTGCCGAGCAGCGAGGTGGCCACCCCGGCGCCCAGCCGGTCGGCGATCTCGATGATCTCGGCGGCCGCGTCCCGACCACCCTGGCCCACCAGGATCGCCGTCCGCTGGCCGCCGCCGAGCAGCTGCGCGGCGGCGTCCAGGTCCACCTCGTGCGGCAGGACCCGGGCCAGCGGTTCGCCCGGGGTCGCCGTGATCACCCCGGCACCGTACGACTGCAGGTCGGGCACCAGCGCCTCCTGCAACTGCCGGGGCAGCACCACGCACGTCGGGCTGCGGGTCGCCGCCGCCGTCCGGAAGGCCTGGTCGAGCAGCGCCCCCACCTCATCGGGGCTGCGGCCGTACCGGACGAACTGGTTGCACACGTCCCCGAAGAGCCGGCTCAGCCCGATTTCCTGGTGCGCGCCGCCGAGCGGCCCGGAGATGTCCTCCCCGACGATGGCCACCACCGGCTTGCTGTCCAGCTTGGCGTCGTAGAGGCCGTTGAGCAGCTGGACGGCGCTGGGCCCCTGGGTGGCGAGGCAGACCCCGATGCCGCCGGTGAACTTGGCGTGCCCGGTGGCCATGAACGAGGCGGTCTCCTCGTGTCGGGCCGGGATGAACGCCGGCTCGCCGCCGGTGCGGTCCAGCGCGTCGACCAATGGAGCGATCGCCTCGCCCGGGTACCCGAAGGCGCGGGGCACCCGCCAGGCCAGCAACCGCTCCACCACGACATCCGCAACCGTTCGGTCAACCATTGCCCCGCCCCGGTGTGCTGGGGTCGACGTAGCGCAGTACCGCGCCGACGCCGTCGGTGAGGTCGGGCGCCTCGTCGGCGCCGAGCACTGTCAGTGCCGCGTCCGTGCCGACGAGCGCCCGGACGAGCGCCGCGTCGGCGCGTACCTTCTGCGGGTCGGCCACCGACATGGCGGCCAGCTGCCCCGGGTCGACGGCGATCTCGGTGGGTTGCGCGCCGATCCACAGCTCACCGTTGGCCGACGGGTCGTCCACGATGAGCATCATGTCGACCTGGTTGCGTTGCAGGGCCGAGACGACGGCGTCAAGCCCGCCGCCCACGTCCTCCTGCACGCCGAACTTGTCCAGCGCGTCGCTGATCCGCTGGTCGGCGATCTCCGCGATGGTCTGCACCGTGAGGTCGTCCAGCATCGTCTGGTCGGCGCCGCCGGCCCGTGACCCGGCATCGGTACGGACCACCAGGTCCTGCCAGCGCTCCGGCATCTGGGCGGCGATCATTCCGGTGGCCCGGACGTCACCGGCGACCACCACCACGTCCGCGCCAACCCGGTCGGCCAGCTGCACTGTCGCCGCGGTGACGTCGCCGGCGTTCTGGTGCCACGCCTCCATGGCCGCCCGCTGGTAGCGCGACTGGGACCAGCCGCCGGGCTTCGCCCGTCGCAGCGGGTACTCGTCCCGGCCGGCGACGTGCGCTCGTCGGGGCACCCCGCCGGCGCTGACCGCCATCGCGTCGGCGCCGAGCCGGTCGGCGACCACACGCACCCAGGCGACCTGCTCGCCGCGCTGGGCGAGCAGCGGCATCACGTGCGGCAACGGGCCGACGTGGGCCAGGTCCCGCAGTGGCGGCGCGGACAGGTACTCGGAGAGCACCACCTGTCCATGGCTTGCGAAGAGCGCCAGGCCGTAGTCCCCGACCATCGGATCATGACCTCGGACCACCCGGTCCAGCGCGGCGATGCTCGCCTCGTCCGCCCCCTGTTCGGCCAGGCTGCGTTCCAGGGCACGCCAGCGTAGATCCAACGCGGGATGGGCGTCCTCCGTGTCCGCGGAGGCGTCCAGATACACCGAGCACCACGGCCCGGGACGGTCGTAGAGCGGGCGCAGGAAGGACAGCTGCATGCTCGACCCCTTTCCAGCTCGGCCCCCCGCTTACCCGGGTCGCCGGGGATGTCACCTCGCGGCCGTGAGCCCGTGACCAGGTTTCATTCACGTCGTTCAACCGAGGACGTCGATACGATCTGTGAACGCAAGCGGACTCTCGGTGGTGGAGATGGACAGCGGACTTGATACCCGACGGATCGTGCACCCGACGGAACGAATCGTCACCGGGCGGCTGATCCGCCTGCTCGACGGCTACACCCGTGAGGTACGAATCGGTCAGCCGGTGCTGGTGGCGGTGCTCGCGGCGGCGGCCTTCGCCCGGCTACCCGCCCTGCTGCTGCGCTCGCTCTTCTCGTTCGGCGGCGGCGGCACCCGCCGTCGCTGGAAGGAGCTGAAGCAGGGTCCGGAGTACCTGGTCACCCCGGTGCGGCTCCGCAACACCGCCGGTCAGCTCTGCGAGGTGGAGCTGCACGGTCACCTGCCGCAGAGCGCCCTACACCCGGCGGACCAGGTGCAGCTCACCCTGCGCGCGCAACGCGACCCGGAGCTACCGCCCCGGATCGAGCGGATCGTCAATCTCACCACCGGGCAGCTGCTGACGCCACGCACGGCGACGCTCTGGTCGCATCTCGGGCCGCCACTGCTGTTGCAGGCGTTCCTGGGCACGCTGCTGGTGGCCGGCATCGTGGCCTGCTCCGCGCTGACCTGATCGGCCCCGACGGTTCAGCTCAACGGGGTGCGCCGACGGGTCGGCGAGTTCAGCCGACCGGGGCGGGCTCGCGGGCCGGCTGCCGGTCGACGCCGAGCATGCCCCGGCGGCGGGCCCAGCGCTCGAAGGCCAGGGTGGCGAACGGCGGCACCGCGCTGGCCAAGGCCACCGCGGTGGCCAGCAGGCTCCACCGGTGCAGCCGGGCCACGGCAAGCACCAGCAGGACGTACGCGACGAACAGGCCGCCGTGGATCGGCCCGAAGATCTTGACGCCCAGCTCGTTGTCCGGCGGGCCGTACTTGACCAGCATGCCGACCAGCAGGGCCAGCCAGGAGCAGGCCTCGGCGATCGCCGCCGCGACGAACAGCCGGGTCACCTTCTCGCGCATCCGCACGCCACCACCTCTCGGCCCGCAATGCTATCGGTCCGCTCTGGCTGGGCTAACGGGGCGGGCAGTTGGGTAGGAAAGGGTCCTCGGGTCTTCCCCCGCCCGCCGATCACGTGCGAGGTTAGGGGGACCAGCGGTGACGGGGTGGTGACCATGGGCGAGGACGTCGGCGTACGAACCTTCAGTCGAGAGGATCGAGCCCGCTACCGCGACAAGGTCCGCCGCTGCCTGGATGTCTTCGCCGAGATGCTGCGCGAGTCCCGTTTCGACCTCGACCGGCCGATGACCGGCGTGGAGATCGAGCTGAACCTGGTCGATGAGGCGTCGAATCCGGCGATGCGCAACGCCGACGTGCTGGCGGCCATCGCCGACCCGAGCTTCCAGACCGAGCTGGGCCAGTTCAACGTCGAGATCAACGTGCCGCCGCGCCGGCTGACCGGCACCGGCACCGCCGACTTCGAGGAGTACGTGCGGGCCAGCCTCAACGCCGCCGAGGTGAAGGCCCGGGCGATTGGCGCGCACATGGTCATGATCGGCATCCTGCCGACGCTGCGCCCCGAGCACCTGACCGCCGAGACGCTGTCGGCCAATCCCCGCTACAAGCTGCTCAACGAGCAGATCTTCGCGGCCCGCGGCGAGGATCTGCCGATCGCCATCAGCGGGGTGGAACGTTTGGCGGTGACCGCCGACACGATCACCCCGGAGGCGGCCTGCACCAGCACCCAGTTCCATCTCCAGGTCAGTCCGGCCCAGTTCGCCGACTACTGGAACGCCGCCCAGGCGGTGGCCGGCATCCAGGTCGCGGTCGGCGCGAACTCGCCGCTGTTCTTCGGGCGGGAGTTGTGGCGCGAGACCCGCATTCCGCTGTTCCAGCAGGCCACCGACACCCGGTCGGAGGAGATCAAAGCCCAGGGGGTACGCCCCCGGGTCTGGTTCGGCGAACGTTGGATCACCAGCGTGTTCGACCTGTTCGAGGAGAACGTGCGCTACTTCCCGGCGCTGCTGCCGGTCTGCGATCCGGAGGACCCGGCGCAGGCCCTGGCGGCCGGTGAGGTGCCCAATCTGGCCGAGTTGCGCCTGCACAACGGCACCGTCTACCGGTGGAACCGCCCGGTGTACGACGTGTCACGGGGCCGGCCGCACCTGCGGGTGGAGAATCGGGTGCTGCCCGCCGGCCCGACCGTGTTGGACACCATCGCCAACGGCGCCTTCTACTTCGGGTTGGTGCGTGCCCTCGCCGAGTCGGACCGGCCACTGTGGTCGCAGATGTCGTTCAGCGCCGCCGAGGAGAACTTCACCAGCTGCGCCCGGCACGGCATCGACGCGCAGGTCTTCTGGCCCGGTCTCGGCTACCTGCCCGTTACCGAGTTGGTGTTGCGCCGGTTGCTGCCGATGGCGCATCACGGCCTGGACCGGTGGGGGCTCGACCCGACCGAGCGTGACCGGTTACTCGGCATCATCGAGCAGCGCTGCCTGACTGGCCGCAACGGCGCGACCTGGCAGGTGGAGACGCTGCACCGGTTGGAGTCGGCCGACCACCTGGACCGGCCGGAGGCGCTGCGCGAGGTGGTTCGACACTACGTCGACCTGATGCACAGCAACCGGCCGGTGCACGAGTGGCCGATCCCGTGAGCACACCGGACGGTCGGCTCGATCGGCGCGGGGCTCAGCCTCGCGGGGTGGGAACACCGAAGAGATCGATGATGCCGTCGGGAAGCTGGGCGAGCAGGTCGTGCCGCTCGTCGTCGTTCAGCGCCTCGGCGACGGTACGCAACACCGCCTGGGCGTGTTGACGCACCTGGTCCGCGTTCGCGACCTGTTCGCGGTCCCCGACGTGCTTCAGAAACTCGCCGACGTCCCACCGGCGGCCCTGCGCGTTGCGGGTGACGGACCCGTTCAGGCGCTCCGGTAGCTGTGCCGCCAGGTGGTCCGCCTCCTGTCCGGCGAGCCTCTCACCGAGCACCGACAGGACGGCCTGTATGGACCGTACGGCCTCGTTCTCACCGAGGCCCGCGCGCTGTCGTACCGTGGCGATCATCTGCTCGTACTCCATGCCCCGCTCCTTCGGTCTCGTCGGCCAGCCGTCAGGCCTGCCTGCGGACGAACGGGGCGAGTTCCCAGGCTCCCTGGCGACAAACGGGGTCACGGGCGGATCCGGACTTTTCGCCATCGGTGGGCGGGGCCGCACAAACATGCCAGTCACGTCACTCGGGTCGCGAGCTGAGTCAGATCGGGCCAGGTCGGAAGCCCGGCCCGCTGCCGCAGGGGCACGCGTACTCGGTCGGCTGGAAGTGTCCCTTGTGGACCCCCATCGGGATCGGCGATCGTCGTAGGCTGTGGCAGCTCGCACGCATCGTCTGATCACGATGAGGGGACGCCGGTGGCCACTTCTGGAACAGACCCAGCCGCTATCCAGGGGCCCGCGCGGGCGCCCCTGTCCCGTCGACACATGCTGCGGATGGGAGCGGCGGCGGCCGGTGGCGCGGTGCTCGTCGGCTCGGCGGAGGCCACGTCCGCGCAGGCTGCGCCGGCTGGCGCGAAGCGCGTCCTGCGGGCACCGGCGCTGGCAGCCGGCGACCGGGTCCGGGTCGTCTCGCCCGGCAGCACGCCCGACCCCACGAACATGGCCCGCGGCATCGAGATCCTGCGCAGCTGGGGCCTGGAGGTCGAGCTGGGCAAGCACGTCTTCACCAAGTACGGCTATCTGGCCGGCACCGACGCGCAGCGGCTGGCCGACCTGAACGCCGCCCTCACCGACCCGGGCATCCGGGCCGTCTTCGCCGCCCGCGGCGGTTACGGCACCCAGCGGATCGTCGACCGCATCGACGTCTCCGTTCTGCGCCGGGACCCTCGGGTGGTCGTCGGCTTCAGCGACATCACCAGCATCCACGGCAAGCTCTGGCGCGACACCGGCCTGGTGACCTTCTACGGCCCCATGGTCAACTGGAGTGACGCCCGCACCGGCCCCGAGTCGGCCGAGGCGCTCCGCAGGGCGGTGATGACCAACGCACCGGTCACGATCTCCCGGGACCCGGCCGAGACTGCCGCTTCCGTGGTGGTGCCGGGGCGGGCATCGGGGCCCCTGCTCGGCGGCTGCCTGACGCTGATCTCCACCTCGCTCGGCGCGGAGGACTCGCCGAAGTTCGACGGCGCGATCCTCTTCTTCGAGGACGTGGACGAGGCTCCGTACAGCATCGACAGCATGCTGACCGAGCTGCGCCGGGTGGGCGTGCTGCACAGGGTCGCCGGTGTGGTCATCGGCCAGATCACCAACAGTGTCGGTGAACCGGGCGAGTGGGACGCGGCGGCGGTGCTCAAGGACCGCCTGTACGACCTTGGCGTGCCGGTCCTGGGCGGGCTACGGCTGGGGCACGGCAACGGGCAGCTCACCGTTCCGCTGGGCTCGCGCGCCACTATCGACGCCACGGCAGGGACCCTGACGGTGGAGCCGGGGGTCCGCCCGCGCTAGGCCTCAGACCAGCGGCGTGGGGTCCCCGGGGGGCGGGTCGTCGCGCAACCGGCTGTGCGGGTAGCCGTCGCGCCGGGTCGGGCTCGGCAACCGGCCGCAGCCGGCCCGGTACTGTGCATCCATGATCGACCAGCGGCCGACCCCACAGCCCCTCCCTGCCGAGCGTGTGCTGGAGCTTGCCGCGCCGATGCTTGCCGAGGTCGGTGGCGAGTGGCTGCTGACCGAAGGGCCGATGCTGCGGTCGGGATCGTTGGGTGTCCGGGTTCTTCCGTCGGACAGTGACGACTACCGCCACCTGGACCTGGAGATCCTGCTGAACGTCGACCGGCCGGACGTGCCAACGGTCGTCGACTGCACGCTTGGCCTCGCGGCTGATCCGGTCGAGGCGGCCCGTCAGGCGATCCAGGCGTGGATTGAGACCTGCCTGGTGACGGTCCTGGAGATGATCGAGCAGCAAGGGCGACTGGCGAACCACTTCAGGTCCGGTGACCAGGGCGGCTTCGCCGGCTGGCACGCGATAGTCGGCAGCGTGACCGGGTGGTCCGTTGACGGATCGCAGGCTAAGCAGGAGTGGTTCGCCGAGGCGATGCCGTGGTCCACCCTGGCGCCGGTGATCGCGGCCGGGCTCGACCGCCCGTACCTCAACGGCGTTCGCATGCTCCTCGGCCAGGGCGGTGACTCCACCGAGTGCGAGGTCCGGATCAACGGCCAGCGGCACGAACCGTCCGCTGCGGCGCTCGCCGCCCTGGACTGGCCGCGTACCGACCGTTTCGGCCTGGCACGCGCCTTCGTCCTCCTGGTTGGTCCCGACTAGTGCATTGATCGCAACGGTGGTCGGGCTGGTAGGCCGCCCTCGCGCAGTGCGACCCGGGGTGGTGGTCGGCTCCTGTGGAGCTGAATCGTTTGCGACATCAACTCCACAGGCAGCGCGCGACGCACTCCCCCGCCGGCAGACCTGGCCGCCGGTCACACCTTGAGCAGCACCTTCGTGCAGTCGTCCTGCTTCTTCTGGAAGATCTTGTAGCCCTTGGGCGCGTCGCGTAGCGGCATCCGGTGGCTGACGATGAAGCTCGGGTCGATCTCGCCGCGCTGGATTCGCTCCAGTAGCGGTCGGGTGTAGCGCTGGACGTGGCACTGACCGGTCCGCATGATCAGCGAGCGGTTCATGAACGCGCCCATCGGGAACTTGTCGACGAAGCCGCCGTACGCGCCGACGACCGAGACCACCCCGCCGGAGCGGCAGGCGAGGATCGCCTGCCGCAGCGCGAACGGCCGTTCCGTCTCGACTCGCGCGGCCTGCTTGGCCCTGTCGTACGCGTACATGGCGGCGTTGCCGTGGTGGCCCTCCAGGCCCACCGCGTCGATGCACGCGTCGGGGCCCCGGCCGGCGGTCATCTCGTTGAGGGTGTCCAGCACGTCGGCTTCCTCGTAGTTGATCGTCTCGGCGTCGATGTGCTCCTCGGCCAACCGCAGCCGGTACGGGAACCGGTCGATGACGATCACCCGCTCCGCGCCGAGCAGCCGGGCGCTGGCCGCGGCGAGCAGCCCGACCGGCCCGGCACCCCAGACGGCGATCACCTGCCCGGGTTTGATGTCGCACATCTCGGCGCCCATGTAGCCGGTGGGGAACACGTCGGCCAGCATGACCGCCTGGTCGTCGCTGATCTCGTCGGGCACCTTGACCGGGCCGACGTCGGCGAACGGCACCCGGGCGTACTCGGCCTGGCCACCGGCGTAGCCGCCGAGCAGGTGCGAGTAGCCGAAGATGCCGGCCGGCGAGTGCCCCATGATCTTCTCGGCGATGCCGGCGTTCGGGTTGGAGTTCTCGCAGACCGAGTAGAGGCCGCGCTGGCAGGACGAGCAGTGCCCGCAGGCGATCGGGAAGGGCACCACCACCCGGTCGCCGGGAGCGAGGTTGCGAACCTGCGGGCCCACCTCCACCACCTCGCCCATGAACTCGTGGCCGAGGATGTCGCCCTTGCGCATCGCGGGGATGTAGCCGTGGTAGAGGTGCAGGTCGGAGCCGCAGATCGCTGTGGTGCTGATCCGGACGATCGCGTCCCGGGCGTTCATGATCTTCGGGTCGGGTACGTCGATGACCTTGACGCTGTCGGCGCCCATCCAGGCGGTGGCCTTCATTCTCGGTCCCTTTCGGAGAGCTCGGACGGTCAGCGACGGGACGCCGGCAGCGGCTGGGCGGGTCGCTGCATGGCCTGTTGGCGTACGGAGATGCCGTTGGGGCTGCCCTCGGAGCGAACGACCTCGCCGGTCTCCAACACCTGCTTGAACCGGCGCAGGTCGTCACGGACCTGCTGCTCGGGTTCCTCACCGAAGAGCTTCGCCACCGCTCGGCCGAACGCGCCGGCCGGCGGCGCGTAGCGCAGCTCCACCCGCACCTCGGTCCCCCGGTCGCCGGGTGCGGGCACGAACCGGACCCGGCCGGCGTTGGGCACCCGGGTCCCCGGCAGCGATCGCCAGGTGATCGACTTGTTCGGCTGGTCGTCGATGATTTCGGCGTCCCACTCGACGCGGCGTCCGGCCGGACCACGGGCGATCCAGTGCGAGCGGCGCAGGTCGTCGGCGCGGACGGACTCCAGGTGCGCCATGAACCGGGGCAGGTTCTCCATGTCCCGCCAGAACCGGTACGCCTCGGCGGGCGACCTGTTCACCGTCACCGCGATCTGCATCCTGATCACCCGGGCGCGGGCCCGTCGAGCGCGCCCGACGCGTACGGCGGCGAGCACGTCGACGGCGGTGATGCCGGCGATGGCGAGGGTGGTCAGCGCGACCCGGCGGCGCCGTTCACCGCCGCGGTCAGCGAGGGCCCGCCCGAGCAGTGTGAGGTCCATGGCGTCGCCGGCCACCCGGCTCCAAACCCAGCCGGCCGGGCGACGGCCGCTGAGCAGGCCGGCGGCGCTGCCCAGCTCGCGCAGGCCGATGGCCGGAAGCACGGAGCGCGCGGCCGGGGAGTCGTCCACCCCCGCCATCCGGGCGATGGGTCCGGGCGCGACCAGCGCGCCCACTCCCAGGGCCAGGCTCAGCAGGCCGAGCGCGCTCGGCAGCGTCGCCGGCACCGGCCCGTCCAGCTCCGGCAGGAGCACAGTGTCGACACGACTCATGTCCGGTCCCTTCCGGTGGGCGTCGCCGCCCGGTTCGTCGACGGGGGCGGCCGTGGTCCCCGCCCCCGTGACGCTATGTCGTACCGGTGCCAGATGCGCCGGGTTCGGGGCAGAACATCCGTTGCGGCCGGTGTGGGCGGGAACGCGGTGCCGTGACGGTCGGCATCGCGACATTGACCGATTTGGATCACATGAACACCGTTACCGTCGGCCCAACCCGCCGCGCCGCCGGAAGGACACCCCCATGAGCCGGGCTCTCCTGCGCTATCTCACCGCCACCGTCGCCGTCGCACTGCTCGTCGGGGAGGCCGCCGCACCGGCCGCCGCGCGTACCCCCGGGTCGACCGCGCCCGGCGGCGTCCGCACCGTGGTGCGCGACGCGGCCACCGGCGCGCCGGTCCCCCGGGCCTGCGCCGCGCTCGTCCCGGTGGACGCCGCGGCGTTGTCGGCGGTCGGCATCGGTGAGGACCAACTCGGACGGTACGGGGGTTGCGCCGACGAGCAGGGCGTCCTGGTGACCGGGGACGTCGCCCCGGGGAGGTACCGGCTGCTGGTGAGCCCCTACGACAGGGCGGCGTACGGCATGCAGTGGGTCGGCCGGCACGGCGGCACCGGTGAACGCGAGCGGGCACAGGTGATTCAGGTGCGGCCCGGCGTGGTGACCAGCGCGCCGACCATCCGGCTCGACCCGCCAGGCACCGTCGTCGGAGTGGTGACCAACGCGGCGACGGGCGCGCCGATCCCCCGTGCGCTGGTCATGGTGGTGCCCTACGTGCCACACCCGAAGTACGACGACCACGGCCCGACCACCGACGAGGACGGCCGTTACACGATCACCGGCCTCGGCCCGTACCACTGGCCGGTGCAGTTCGTCGCCGCCGGGCTGGCCACTGTGTGGTCCGGTGGGGTGGGCGCTCGACAGCAGGCGCGGCCGGTGCGGGTCCGCGCCCAGCAGACGGCGACGCTGAATCAGGCGCTGCCCGCCGGGACACCGCTCACCGGGGCGGTACGGGTCGACGAGCTGCTCACCTACGGCCAGGTGATCGCGTTCGACGCGGCCACCGGGGACCTGGCCGGCGTGGCGGACGTGGGTGACGGTTACGCCCTGCGCCTGCTCCCGGGGCAGCGGGTGAAGCTGCGCTGCGACTGCGCGTACGCCCCGTCGGTCTGGCACCACGACGCCGCCGGCTTCGACGCCGCGACTGCCGTGCGGGTCCGCCGGGCGCCGGTCGTGGTGGACTTCAACCTCGACTGACCGGATTCTGGCCGGTCACCGGAACCTTCTCCCGGGCCCGTTTCTCGCTCGCAAGTGAACAAGGGGGCACCACCCGGCGTTAGGAGTGCGTGGCAGCGGGTAGCCGGCATCCGCTCTTACCAGCGCCCGGAGGAGGTGGGGATGTCGGAGACCAGCGCCTTCTTCGAGCGGTTGACGGTCGCTGGCCAGGATCCACGGTTCAGCAAGGTCTGCGGCAGCGTGCGATTCGACATCCGCGACGACGGCAACCTGGAGCAGTGGCTGCTCGACATCGATCATGGCCGGATGCGGGTGACCCGAAGCGGTGGCCCCGCCACCACTGTGATCCAGGTGTCCGCGCAGCTCGCGGAGGCGATGGCGCGGGGCGAGGTCAACGGGCTGGCGGCGATCACCCGTGGCGAGATCATGGTCGACGGTGATCTCGCTCTGGCGTTGCGCATCGGGCGACTGTTTCCGCGAGAGCCCGGGCGGCTTCAGCGCGAGGATCCCGACGTGGGACGTGACCGATGAGGGACATCGCGGGCACGGTGGCGTGCATCGACGGGAACACCTTCATGGTGTCCGACGCCAGCGGCGACGTGCAGTCGTCCCCGAGCACCCCGGTCGGCCTCTTCGCCGCTGACACGCGCTTCCTGTCCCGCTGGCGGCTCACCGTCAACGGCGAGTGCATGACCGCGCTGTCGGTGGACGACAGCCAGTACTTCGAGGTCACGTTCTTCGCGGTTCCGGGCGCGGCGGTGGACTACGTGGAGGCCGACGTGTCGGCCATTCGGCGCAGGCGCATCGGCCCGGACCTCACCGAGTCGCTGACGATCTTCAATTACGGCGAGCGGGACATGACGCTCGACGTACGTCTGGAGGTGGCTGCCGACTTCGCCGACATCTTCGAGATCAAGTTCGACGTCGGCGACAAGTCCGGCGAGCACTACACGCACGTCGGCCCGAACGAGTTGCGCCTGGGCTACCGGCGCGGCACCTACCGACGTGAGGTCGTCGTGTCGGCGAGCGAGCCCGCGGAGTTCGACTCGGGCGGCCTCCGGTTCGCGGTCCGGCTACGCCCCGAGCAGCAGTGGTCGACCCGGTTGCAGGCCGTCATGCTGGCGTTGCGTCCGGACGGCGTCGACCTGCGCGCCGCCCTGCGCGCCCAACGGCCGGACGACTCCACCCTGCCCGCGAGCGTGCGTGCCTGGGTCGCGGCGGCCCCGACCCTGGACACCGAGAGCGTCGGCCTCCAGCAGGTCTACCACCGCAGCCTGGTGGACCTGGCGGCGCTGCGCTTCGCCCCGCTCTCGCTCAGCGGCGCGAGCGTACCCGCGGCCGGGTTGCCCTGGTTCATGACCCTGTTCGGCCGCGACAGCATTCTGACCTGCTTGCAGACCCTGCCCGTCACCCCGTCGCTGACCCCACCGACACTGCGGATCCTCGCGTCGTTGCAGGGCGTGCGGACCGACGACGTGCTGGAGGAGGACCCGGGCCGGATCCTGCACGAGTTGCGCTACGGGGAGTCGGCCGCGTTCGAGGAGCAGCCGCACTCCCCCTACTACGGCACCGTGGACGCATCACCGTTGTTCGTGGTGCTGCTCGACGAGTACGAGCGGTGGAGCGGCGACATCGCGCTGGTGATGGAGTTGGAGCAGGAGGTCCGCGCGGCCCTGGCCTGGATCGACAGGTACGCGGACCTGACCTCCACCGGCTACGTCTGGTACCAGCGACGCAACCGCGCCACCGGCCTGGACAACCAGTGCTGGAAGGACTCCTGGGACAGCATCTCCTACGCCGACGGCCGGCTGCCGGGCTTCCCGAGGGCCACCTGCGAAACTCAGGGGTACGCCTACGACGCGAAGATCCGGGGGGCACGACTGGCCCGTACCTTCTGGGGCGACACTGCCTACGCCGAGCGGTTGGAGAGCGAGGCGGCGGCCCTGTACGACCGGTTCAACCGGGACTTCTGGCTTGAGGACCGCGGCTTCTACGCCCTCGCGCTCGACCACGACGGCACTCCCGTGGACAGCCTGTCGTCCAACATCGGGCATCTGTTGTGGAGCGGCATCGTGCCTCCGGAGCGGGCTGAACGGGTGGTCGAGCACCTGATGGGGCCGGCTCTCTTCTCCGGTTGGGGGGTGCGGACGTTCGCCGAGGGGCAGCGTCGCTACAACCCGCTCGGCTACCACAACGGCACGGTCTGGCCGTTCGACAATTCCTTCATCGCCTGGGGTCTGCGCCGTTACGGGTTCGGCAACGAGGCGGCCCGCATCGCCGAGGGCATCCTCTCCGCCGCCACCTACTTCGAGGGTCGGTTACCCGAGGCGTTCGGCGGGTTCGACCGCGACACCACCCGGTTCCCGATCCGGTACCCGACCGCCGGCAGTCCGCAGGCGTGGTCCAGCGGCGCCACCATGCTGCTGATCCGCACCATGCTCGGTATCAACCCGCACGAAGACCACCTGGCCGTGGACCCGGCGCTACCCGCCACCTTCGGACGGATCGCGCTCCTGGACATCCCCGGCCGTTGGGGCAAGCGCGACGCGTTCGCCCGCCAGCGACCCGACCAGCGCTAGGGAGACGCTCAACTGACGGTGAAGCCGCAGCGGTTACGCGTCTCCCGGAGCCAGTCGAGCCAGGTCACCCACAGCTCGTCGGCCTCCCACTCGGCGCGCAGGTGCGTCGGCGACGCCCCGGCGTCCCACCACGACGTCCGCCCAGCAGGAGATCGGCGTCAACGACCTGCCTGATCGTGAGGGCTGAACGGGCGGGGAGTGTGCGTGATGCCGTTGAGGACGAGCGTGAGTCCACGCTCGAATTCCTGGCCGGTGAACTCAGCCCCGACCGGGGCTAGTTCAGCGAGCGTCGGTAGAGCACCTTGCGCCAGCGCTTCGATGCGACGGGCGGCGGAGGCGGGATCCTGCTCGTGGCTGAGCGCGCCGGCTAGCTCGTTCTGCGCGATGCCAGTGACAAACGCCGAGACGGCGCGGAACGCGACGAACAGGTCGAGGCCGTCCAGACCTCCGCGAGCGAGGGCTGCCGCGAGCGCCTCGGCTGGAGCGAGGCTGGCTCGCGAGGACGTGCGACGGGTGAGGATGAGCGGGATGACCGCCGGGTGTGCGCGGAAGGTCCTCCACATGGCGGTGGCCACGGCTCGCGTGTCGGCCAGCCAATCGTCGGTTGGCTCCGGGATCTGGACGCGGGACGAGACGGCGTCGACCACGAGTTCCTCGAGGGCTTCGCGGCTGTCGACGTAGTTGTAGAGGGTCATGGCGCCGGTCTTCAGGGACGCCGCGAGGGATCGCATGGTGAGTCCGGCCAGGCCATCCCGGTCGACGATCACCAGCGCGTGCTGCTGGATGTCGGTGAGTGTGAAACGGGCTCTCATGCTGGCTCCTCCGACGACGTGCCCGACGTCACTTGACACGTACAGCGTACGCGAGTCACGCTTACGTACGTTGTACGTATCCGCATCGTCTCCCCATCAAGCCCATTTGAGACCGCCCGGCAAGGAGTTCCCATGAAAACCACTACCGCTCTCGTCACCGGCTCGACGAGTGGAATCGGCCGCGCCACCGCACTCACGCTCGCTCGCGCTGGTGTCCGTGTCATCGTCTCCGGGCGCAATGCCGAACGAGGACTGACAGTGGTGGAGCAGATCCACGCTGAGGGAGGCAACGCCGACTTTGTCGCCGCCGATCTCCGCGACGCGCAATCCGCTGGAGAACTCGCGGCCAAGGCCACCCAGGCCGCCGAGTCCGCAGGCGGAACCCTCGACATCCTCGTCAACAACGCGGCGATCGGAGCCGGCGGACCGACCGCGGGCACCGAAGAGTCGACCTTCGACGCGGTGCTGGGCACGAACCTGAAGGCGCCGTTCTATCTGGTCGCGAACCTTGCGCCCGCGATGGCGGCACGAGGCGGTGGAGCGATCGTCAACGTCTCCACCCTCGCCGCCGAAGTCGCCCTTCCGGGACTGTCGGTCTACGGCGCGAGCAAAGCCGCCCTGGACCTGCTGACCAAGAGCTGGGCAGCTGAGTTCGGCCCGCAGGGAGTGCGCGTGAACTCCGTGCGTCCCGGCCCGACCCGCACTCCGGGATCCGAAGCCCTGGGCGAGGGTCTGGAACAGCTCGCGGCCCAGGCCCCGCTGGGTTTCATCGCCGATCCCGAGGACATCGCGGCCGTCATCGCGTTCCTCGTCAGCGACGAGGCACGGTTCGTCACCGGCGTGATTCTGGACGCCGACGGTGGCCGCACCGCCGTCTGAGCGATTCAGCCTCCGTCGGCCTGCCGGTGGCCTCCCCCGGCCGTCCAGTCCTGTGGACGGCCGGGGAGGCTGTGCGCTCAGGCGCTGCGGAAGGTGCGCCGGTACGCGTCCGGGGGCACGCCGACGGTGCGGTGGAAGTGTCGACGCAGCGTCGCGGCGGTGCCCATGCCGGCCGCCTCGGCGACGGCGTCGATGCTGTCGTCGGTCCGTTCCAGCAGCTCCTGGGCGTGGCGGACCCGTTGCGTCGACAGCCACAGCAGTGGTGTGGTGCCGGTGACCGAACGGAAGTGGCGGGCCAGGTTGCGTGCGCTCATGTTCGCCTGCCGGGCCAGGTCCTCGACGGTCAGCGGCCGGTCCAGGCGGGCCAGCGCCCAGGGAAACAGGGTGGCCAGCGGGTGGTCGTCACGGGCGGGCACCGGGGTGGTGACGTACTGGGCCTGACCACCGGCGCGGTGCGGAGGCACGACCAGGCGGCGGGCGACGGCGTTGGCGACGGTCGAGCCGTGGTCGCGGCGGATCAGGTGCAGGCACAGGTCGATCGCGGCGGCCTTCCCGGCGGAGGCGAGCACGCTGCCGTTGTCGACGTAGAGCACGTCCGGGTCGACCCGTACCCGGGGAAAGCGGGCGGCCAGCGCCTCGGTGTGCGCCCAGTGCGTGGTGGCCCGCAACCCGTCGAGCACCCCGGCGGCGGCCAGCACGAACGCGCCGGTGCACAGCGAGACCATCCGGGCGCCCGCCCGGTGGGCCGCGCGGACCGCGTCGAGCAGGTCGGGGGGTACATCAGCGTCGACGTCCTCGACCGACGGGACGATCACCGTGTCGGCGCGAGCGAGCCGGTCCAACCCGTCGTCGGGCGCCAGCAGGAAACGGCCGATCCGGACCGGGCCGGGACCGCAGATCGCCACGTCGTACCAGGGGTCGGCCAGGCCGGAGGGATCGTGGGCGAAGACCTCGCAGGCCAGGGCCAGCTCGAAGTGCAGCATCCCGTCGGTGGCGGCGATCGCGACAAGGGCCATGTCCGAAACTGTACGGGAGTTGGCGTTTCCGACACTGGTCGGTCGCCGGCCGCTGCGGGAGGCTGGGTCCAGTCGATCTTCAAGGAGGCAGCGATGGGCCACAGCGTGGCGGTGTTCGGAGCGTACGGGCACACTGGACGGTTCGTGATGGCGGAGCTGAGCGAGCGCGGGTTCGAAGCCCTGCCGGTGGGCCGTGACCCGCGCCGGCTGGCGGCGTTCGGGCTCGGCTACCGGGTGGCGTCGGCCGACGATCCGGCCTCGCTCGACGCGGCGCTGACCGGCGTGGAC
Source organism: Micromonospora sp. NBC_00821 (assembly GCF_036347035.1). Lineage (NCBI taxonomy): Bacteria > Bacillati > Actinomycetota > Actinomycetes > Micromonosporales > Micromonosporaceae > Micromonospora > Micromonospora sp. NBC_00821. Next base: position 3,445,919 of record NZ_CP108880.1, on the reverse strand, counting down.
GCGGTCATCAACTGCGCCGGCCCGTTCGCGTCGACCGCCGCCGGTGTGATCGAGGCCGCGCTGCGCGCCGGGATCCCGTACGTGGACGTGGCGGCCGAGATCGAGGCCAACCTCGACACGTTCACCCATTTCACCGAGCGCGCCCGGGTGGCCGGTGTCGCGGTGGTCCCCGCGATGGCCTTCTTCGGCGGGCTCGGTGACCTGCTCGCGACGACGGCGATGGGCGACTGGACGTCGGCCGACGAGGCGCACGTCGCGTACGGACTGAACAGCTGGCACCCGACGGCCGGAACGGTCGCCGCGGGTGTCGTCTCCCGCGAGCGTCGCGCAGGCCACCGGGTCCGCTACACCGGTGGCCGGTTGGAGTACCGGTCCGGCGGGGAGCTGCCGAGGCTGGACTGGGACTTTCCCGCGCCGCTGGGCCGGCGCACCGTTCTCGGGGAGTTCACCATGGCCGACGTCGTCACCATCCCCCGTCACCTGGCCATCCCCGAGGTCCGCACCTACATGACCGTCGACGCCGCCACCGACCTGACCGCCGCGGCGGCGCCGCCGGTCGCGGTCGACGGGCGGGGCCGGTCAGCGCAGACGTTCACTGTCGACGTCATCGTGCGTCGCGGCGACGCGCGCCGCCGTGTCGTGGCCAGTGGTCGCGACATCTACGCCGTCAGCGCGCCCCTGGCCGTGGAAGCGGTCGGGCGCGTCCTCGATGGTCGGACGAGGACCAGCGGCGTCGCCTCCGCCGGTGAGATGTTCGACGCGGCCGACTTCCTACGCGCGCTGTCGCCGACCATCCGCGTCGAACCGGTCAGCTACTGAGGTCGAGAATTCGACAGCAATTCGTTACGCGAAACTCGTAATCATCGAACCAGAACGGGGCGACGGGACTTAACGGAAACTTAAGACTGTACGACCGAAAAATTGTCATCCGGAGCCGTCACGCTGGCTGCCAGGGCACGTGTCGACCGGCCTCCTTAATTCTTTCCCTGCGAGTTGATGCAGGCCCCTGACGTGCACATACTCCTTCCAACAGAGCTTTATCGTCGACTCGAAGGAAACCACTGGTAATGCGGACTCCCCCCGCGCACGTCGCACCGCCGGATCGGGCACGAAAGCGCCGTCGCCTCACTCGTATCACGCTCGCCTCCGCTGTCGTCGCCGCGCTGGCCGGCAGCGGCATCTACATCGCCGGCGCCCAGGCCGAAGAGGTCGTCGTGCCCGGCCGGGTGCAGGCAGAGGCCTTCGCGGCACAGTCGGGGGCGCAGACCGAGGGCACCGGCGACGCCGACGGCGGCCGGAACGTTGGCTGGCTCGCCGGCGGCGACTGGCTGCGCTTCGACGGTGTGTCGGTAACTGGCGTCGACCTGACGGCCCGGGTCGCCTCGCACAACGCTGCCGGCGGCACTGTCGAGTTGCGCCTCGGCGCGCAGAACGGCCCACTGCTGGCCAGCTTCCCGATCGTCCAGACCGGCGGCTGGCAGAAGTGGACGACCGTCACCGCGAAGGCGTCCGCTGTGCCGGCCGGCGCGCAGACCGTCTTCGCGGTCATGACGAGCACCTCGACGTCGGATTTCGTGAACGTGAACTGGTTCACGTTCGGCCCCGCGACGGGCACGTCGCCGAGCGCGTCGGCCACGCCGAGCACGTCGGCCGCCCCTTCGGCCACGCCGAGTTCCACGGCCACCGCGTCCCCGTCGACGTCGACGTCCGTCCCGCCGAGCGCTCCGGCCGGCGGCTGGGTGCCCGTCGACCAGGCCAAGTGGAGCAAGGAACTCGCCGCCTTCGACGCCATCAAGCCGAAGGCGGTGCCTCCGGGCACCACCCGGGTGCCGGAGTTCCACACCGACTGCGGCGTCGCGAATTCCGCCCCGGACGACCCGATCGTCCTGCCGGGCCTCACGGGCGCCTCGCACATGCACACCTTCTTCGGCCCGAAGATCGACGCCTTCAGCACGACGGACAAGCTGTTCGCCGCGGCGAACACCTGCAACGCCCCGGGAGACAAGAGCGCCTACTGGACCCCGGAGCTGCGCAAGGACGGCAAGGCCGTGCCGATCAAGAGCATGCGCATCTACTACGGCTCGCGGGTCAAGGACCCGTCGACCGTCAAGCCCTTCCCGCCGGGCCTGGTGGTGGTCGAAGGCGACGCCAAGCGGCAGGTCGACACTCCGAAGAACGCCGGCAGCAACCAGTTCTGGTGCGCGGGCAGCGCCGAGATCGGCCGCAGCGCCGACGGCAACTGGCCGAGGTGCGCCCCCGGCGGCAACCTCATCTTCCAGCTCGTGTTCAAGGATTGCTGGGACGGCAAGAACATCGACTCACCCGATCACAAGTCGCACATGGGCGACCCGGTGAACGGCGTCTGCACCGGCAAGTACCCGGTGGCCGTGCCGGACCTCTCCTTCATGGTCAACTACGAGTCGCTGGGCGGTGACGGCCTCAGCCTCTCCTCCGGCAAGCCGTCATCGATGCACGGCGACTTCATGAACGCCTGGGAGCCGGAGCGTCTCGGCGACCTGGTGAAGTCCTGCCTCAACCAGAACGCCAAGTGTGGCGTCGACACGACCTTCGCCGGCGGCTGACCACCGCCTCCGCTGTCGACTGACGGCCCCCACGCTCAGGCGTGGGGGCCGTCGGTCATCACACCCGAGCCGATCGGGCCGCGACGGTCAGAGAACCATGCTGACCCCGTTGGCCTTGCACGCGGCGCTGATCTCCTTGCCGGCCTTCTCGAAGGCCGGGTTGTCGGCGGCGGTCGCCGGGTCCGCCGCGGCCGCAGCCTTGGCCGCCTCGGCGGCGAACGTCCGCAGGGCGTCGGCCAACTTGCCCTCGCCGGTCGAGGCGACAGTGGTCACCTTCTGCTCCAGCCCGGTCAGGATCTTCTTGAAGTCCGCCGCCGACGCGTCGCCAGTCGTGGCGACCTTCACCATCTCGGTCCTCATCTCGTCGCTGGCCTTCTTCACCGCCTCGCAGAGCTGCTTGTCGGTCGCCGCGCCCGCCGCGGAAGACGAGGTCGGCGTGGCGGCAGCGGAGGTGGCCACCGCGGACGGGGCTGCGGAGGTGGGAGCGGGCGTGGTGGGTCCGGCGGTCGTCGCCTTGTCACCGTCGCCGCAGGCGGCGAGGGCTGTCGTAACGGCAACGATCAACAGGGCAGAGGCAAGGCGGGAAGATTTCACGGACGCGGACGATAGTCGAAGTCCAAAGGATGATCAACCGCTCGACGCCTCGCCCGCTCCACAGTGTTCGGTCAGGGCGAAGCCGCCGCACGGAGCGCGAGGATGGAGGTCGCCGTCAGTGCGACGGCGCGGTCCTCGTCGTGCGACAGGTCCGTGAGGGCGCGTACGGCCGTGCTCCCCGGAATGTCCGCCAACGCCTCGGTCAGCCGCCGTCGTGCGGACGGTGCGACACCGCTCCGTCCGAGGCAGGCAACGAGCCGGGTCGCAATCTGGTCTGCCAGCCCGGGATCGGCCGCCAGCAGGCTCAACGCGTCGGCGGCGTCGACGCCCTTGGTCTCCTCGACAACCATGTCGATCAACGTTGGTAGCGCGTCCGCCACTCCGCGCGCCCCGAGCGCCAGAGCCGCGTACCCGCCGACCACGACGTCGGGGTGCGTGAGGGCGTCCCGCAGCACGTCGGTCGCCGCGGCGTGCGGGATCTCGGCGACGGACTGAACGGCACGCCTGCGTACCTCGGCTTCCGGGGAGCCGAGACCCTCGGCCAGCAACGCCAACCCGCCGTCGCCGGACTGCGCCAGCGCCCAGCGCAGAGCTCCGGCGACGTTCGGGTCCGACTCACTCAGCACCGCCTCGACAAGTGCCTCCACCGGCACCGGCCCCTCACCGACCGAGGACAGGGCGGCGCGTTGGCGGGTGCCCGCGCTTTCCGACCCCAGTGCTCGCAGGAGTGTGACGGCCTGAAGGACGTCCTCCCAGTCGGAGGGGTCTGCGGCACCGATCCGACGGAGTCGGGTGAGCAGCTCCGTCTCATCCGCGATGCGCAGTCGCGTTCGCCGGATGAGGTCGTTGACGAGTTCGGCGGGGGTGAAGCCGGGATCGTCGAGCGCGCGGCGGACGTCACGTAGCGACAGGCCCAACGACCGCAGGCTCTCGACGTGGAAGATCAGCCGGATGTCCTCGCTGGTGTACTCGCGATAGCCGGAACCGGTGCGACCAGTGGGCCGGATCAACCCGAGCGCGTCGTAATGCCTCAGCATGCGGGCGCTGACCCCGGACCGTCGCGCCACCTCACCGATCAACACCTGGCGTCATCCCTTCTCGTGCGTCGGACCGAGGGCGAGCACACGCTTCGCCGCCTCGATCGCGAACTCGAACCCGGCATCCGGGTCCTGCGTCAGACGTTCTGTGGCCACCGCGTGGGCACGTACGCGCGGGTCGAGATCCGCCATCGCGGCGCGCAGGATCGGCATGATCACCTCGCCGAGCGCGATCAGCGCCCGGCTGAGGCTCAACTGCATCTCAGGCCCGCCCCGCCCGAGCTGCGTCGACAACACCGTGGCCAACTCGGGCTCCCCACCGGAGGGTACGAGCGCGACCGCCGCGCGCCAGGCGCTGCGCGCCACCTCACCGTCGGCGTCGGTCAGCAGCGCTCGGGTGATCGCCGGCCAGGCTCGCCGGTCCCCGATCTTGGACAGCGTGTGCAATGCCTGACTTCGGGCCTGCGCGCGCTCCGAGTGGAGTTCATCGGTGAGCTTCGCAACGGTCAGTGCCGGTGGGTAGCGCAGGAGTGCCCAGCTGAGCATCTCGCGTACGGAGAACTCGGGCTCGACCGCGCATCGCTCGATGAGCGTGTCGACCAGCTGCGGGTCAGGGGTCGTACCGATCGTCAGTGCCGTGCGCAGCCGCACCGACGAGTCGCTGCTCTCCAGCCCTCGGAGAACCCTCATCGCGTTCATGTCCTGTTTCGGCGTGGTCATCGGAATCACCCCTTTCCACCCCCAGTGAAGACCTTGTCACTGTGTCAAGGTCAACCCCGTCCTCGCTGGCTGTGACTCACGCCGGACGGGTACGGCGGTAGTAGGACCACCCGGCCAGCGGCAACGCGACCGTCCAGGCCAGCAGAAGCGGGAGACCGATCAGAACGCCGGTCGGGGTGAAGATGTCCTCCGCACTGGACTCCCGCAGGTCCGCGGCGAACTGCCACGGCAGGGTCGCCGAGTAGCCGATCATCAGGGCGGATCCCAGCACCGTCGGCGTCAGCGGCACCCACTGTGGCACCCGACGTCCGCGCAGCCACGGCACCCACCGGGGGAAGACCATGCCCCAGTCCTGAATGAGCCCCAGCGCCAGCGCGCCGCCGAGCCCGGCGAGGACGCACAGGAGGCCCAGGTAGAACGCGCCGGCCGGCAGCCCCAGGAACCCGTCGACGGGGTGGTCCCCCACCCCGGGCCCGCGACCGTGGTACCACTCGCGGAACGGGTCGGGATTGGCGAACAGCGGGATGCCGAGAATCCAGGGCACGTGCAGCGGGATGAACCCCAGTACGGGGGCGATCCACGCCACGTGTCCGGCTCGGCGGGCCCAGGGCGGCGGCGGGGCGGGCATGGCGTTCGTGTGTGGTGTTCGAGTCACGGCGTCGTCTCCATCAGCGGCGGGCGTTGGCACCCTGAGATCACCGTCGCCGAACGGCGCGACGAGCGGATCGCCGCGCGGAGGGAAATCGCCTCCCCCGCCGTAGGGATGGTGTCTTTTCGTCACGACAGTTCGTGTGACGGAAATACTTCACGGCAGCGGGCTGCGCTCCGGAGGCTGGACACCATGAATGTGACACGGCTCGACCGACCGGACGACGGCCACCCACAGCCCTCGCCCGGGGACTCCCTCGCCCGCATCACCGTCGTGGACGCACTGCGCGGAAGCGCGCTGCTGCTCATCCTGCTGGTGAACATCGCGTTCTTCAGCTCCGGCTACGACTTTCACCTGGTCGACGATCCGGCGCGCGGCACCGTCGACCTGCTGATCGCTGGCGCGGTGGAGCTGTTCTTCGCGATGAAGGCGTACCTGCTGTTCGCCTTTCTGTTCGGCTACAGCTTCACTCTGCAACTCGAGTCGGCGGCTCGGCGCGGAGTGGCGTTCCGCCCGGCGTTCCTGCGCCGACTCTCCGGGTTGTTCGTCCTCGGCGTGCTGCACGCGGTGCTGCTGTTCCACGGCGACATCCTCGCCACGTACGCGCTGCTCGGTCTCGTGCTGCTCGCGGTCCGGCGGGTCGAGCCCCGCACCGCGCTGATCGCGGCGGCGTCCATCATCGGCGGCATCGCCGTGGTGGTCGGGGTCGCCGCGGTCCTCGGCGCCACGCTGGTTCCGGACGAGGCCGCCGCGCTCAGCGCCGGTGCGCGCTCCACGCTGGCTCTGGGTGGCGGCCTCGGCGATGTCGTCGTGGAGCACCTGCGGTCGATGCCGGCGATGATCGGCGGTCTCGCCGTGCAGGGGCCGCTGGCGTTCGCGGCGTTCCTCGTCGGCCTCGCCGCCGGCAAGCACCGGCTGCTCGCCACCGTGCCCGCCCACCAGGACCTGCTACGCCGGTGCGAACGGGTGGGGTACCCGATCGGTCTGGCCGGCGCCGTCGTGTTCGCGGTCGGTGGTTCCACGGCGAACCTGACCGGACTGATGGTCAGCATCGTCACCGCCCCGTTCCTGGCCGCCGCCTACGCCGCGACCCTGCTGCGCCTGTTCACGCGGTGGCCGCGCCTCGCGGACGCATTCGCGCCCGCTGGGCGGATGGCCCTCACGAACTACCTGGCCCAGTCGCTCGTGTGCGTGCTCGTCTTCACCGGCGTCGGGTGGGGCCTGGTCGGCCGTACCTCGCCGGCACAGACACTGCTGATCGCCCTGGTGATCGTCGCGGTGCAGCTGGTGGTCAGCTCGTGGTGGTTGCGACGGTTCCGCTACGGCCCCGTCGAATGGGCGCTGCGCGCCTGGTCCCACCGGGCGCGCCGCCCCCACTAGGGTGCTGACATGGTCGATCGGCACCAGGTGATGAACTTCCGGGTCCGGGCCCAGCAGCTCGACCGGGACGAGGGCACGCTCGCCGACACCGCCGTCCTGGACCTCGGGGTGCAGAACACCGGTCCGGACGGCGGGCGGTGGGCGCTGGCGGTACGCGGAGTCGACGTGACCGCGGTGTCCGACACCGACCTGGTCCTGCTGTGGACGGTGCGTGGCGCTCCCCACCTCTACCGCCGGGCCGACGTCGCGACGGTGGCGGCCGCCGTCGAACCCCACTCCTCGGCCGACGCGGGCAAGCGCATCTACGACGCCGCGAAACCGTTGAAGGCCGCCGGCATCGACACCCTCACGGCCCTGGACGAGATCGCCGACCGGATGCGGGCCATCGTCAGCACGCCGACGGTCAAGGGGGACGTCTCCGGCCGCCTGGCCACCATGCTGCCCGAGCCCTACCTGCGGTATTGCCGCCCGTGCGACGCCACGCACCTCTACGAAATGCCGTTCCGGCTCGCCGCCCTGCGGGCCGGACTGGAGTTGCAACTCGACACCTCACCCCCGGTCCTGCGGCGCATCACCGGGTTCAGGAAAGCAGCCGCCGCGGGTGACCGCTTCGACCTCATCCGCGCGTATCTTCGCCTGCTCGGTCCGGCCACCCCGAAACAGGTCGCCGACTACCTCGACGCCCCGGTGAAGGACGTGAAGGCGCGCTGGCCCGACGACGTGATCGAGGTGACTGTCGACCGCGAGGTGCGCTCACTGCTGGCCGCCGACGAGGAGTCGCTGGAGTCCGCCGACGGCGCTGTCACCCGACTGCTCGGCCCGTTCGACCTTTTCCTCCAGGCCAAGGACCGGGCCACGCTGGTGCCGGACGCCGCCCATGCAAAGGAGCTGTGGCCGGTGTTGGGTCGCCCCGGCGCCGTCCTGGTCGACGGTGAGCTGGTGGGCACCTGGCGGCCCCGCAAGTCCGGCAGGGCGTTGACTGTCGCCGTCCAGCCGTGGCAGCGGTTGTCGGACGCCACGCGTAAGGCCATCACCGCGCAGGCCGAGCACCTCGCCGCGTACCGCTCCGTCTCCCTCAATGGCGTCGACTTCGGCAGCTAGTCTCCGGCGACACTCACTCCACCGCCCAGGCGATGGCGGGCGGGTGCACCCGAGCGCAGATCGGCTCACCGGCGGCATCGGTCAACCCGACCCGGCCGACCAGCGTCCCGTTGCCCTCGTGGGCGGCGCAGCAGCTCGGTCGGTACGTCGGTGAACATCAACTTCGCTCGTCGGAACATCGCGAAGCCGTCGTGGGTCACCGCGCCCCAGCTCAGATAGAGAAACCGCGCCCCTGGGCGGCCGTGCACCCAGGGGCCACCGACGTCGAGCGCACCGTCGACCTCGCGGCTGGACACCTCGAAGGACCAGGTGGCGTTGGCCGCGTCGGCCGGCACCTGATCGACGACCTCGGCCTTGCGCTGCACCCCGACGTGCACGTTGCCCCGCCGCAGCGCGTCGGCCTCCGCACCGGGGCGCTGACCTGGGAGATCGCTGCCGTCGATCCTGATCCGCATGGCACCGACTCTAGTTAGTCGGCCGGTTGCTCGGCGGCGGTGTCGTCCTGGCCGTACTCGCCGCGGATGGGCAGGTAGTAGGCGGGCAGGAACGCGGCGATGATGGCCACACCGGCGATCGGCACGAACGCGCCGACGAGGATGCCGGAGCCGATCCAGACCAGCGCGAGCGCGAAGCGGCGACCGATGGCCCGCGCACCGAAGGGACCGAGGCCGGGGTCCAGCAGTTTGGCCCGCCGCAGGTGCGCCCACACGATGTTGAAGAGGGCCGCCGCCGTCCACAGTGTGCCGCCGTAGACGACGACCGACGCGCGTAGCCCCTGCTCCGCGCGCAACGCCTCGGCGAGCAGTGACGTGGAGAACGGCAGGAACGCGATGACCATCAGGAGCAAGGTGTTGAGGAACAGGACCCCTCGGTCGACGTGCCGGACTCGGTCGAACATGACGTGGTGATTCACCCACACCTGCCCGATGAGCAGGAAGCTCAACGTGTACGCCAGGTACGACGGCCACAGTTCACCCAGCCCCTGGACGAGGCGCCCGAAGTCGTGGGGCGGTTGGATCTCCAGCACGAGGAGCGTCACGGCGATCGCGAAGACACCGTCGCTGAAGGCCAGCAACCGGCCCGGGCTACGGGTAAGCCGTGAGGTTTCCCTTTGGGGAGGCACCCCGCGAATTATGCTATATGTCGGCTTTCCTTATCGGTACTGCCGACGGCCGTCCTGCGCAGGTAGGTCTCGGCCAACTGGCGAAGGCGCGTCCGCTCGAAGCTGCCCCCGTGGCCGGGATGGACGAGGGACACGTCGAGGTCGACGAGGACCTGCATGCTTCGCCGGTATGCGGCCACGTCGGAGTTCGGCAGATCGTCGATCAGGGCGCCCTCGTAGATGATGTCGCCCGAGTACAGGGTCCCGGTGTGCTCCTCGAGCAGGGCGATGCTTCCCGGCGTGTGGCCGGGAAGGTGCAGCACTGTCAGCACCCGCCCGCCCAGGTCGATCCGGTCGCCGTCGTCGAGCAGGCGGTGCAGGGTCATCGGTGCGACGCGGTAGGCGGCCGGGTCGTAGGCGGGATCGGGCAGGACGTCGATCATGAGCTCCGGAACAGCTTCTCCGGCGGCGTCGATCCCGAGTTTGTCGAAGAGTTCCGCGCCGTACAGGCTCGCCGGTACGCCCGCCGCCAAGATCCCCGCCTCGGCGGGGTGGGCGGCCCGGTCCCCGAACTCCGCCGCCCCACCGACGTGATCCAGGTGCGCGTGGGTGAGCACGACCATCGGATCGCGCTCGAACAGGCCCGGAATCGCCTCCCGCAGGGCGACGACGCCAAGCCCGGCGTCGATCACGATGTCCCGATCGTCGCCCCGCAACCACCAGAAGTTCGCCGACAGTAGTTCGTTGACGTGCGGTTCCGAGATCCGGACGACGTCGCCGTCCACGTCGGAACCGACTCAGATGATCGCGAAGAGGCGGTCGGTGGGGTCCACCACGGCGGCCAGCACCGCGCCCGGCACGAGCGCCGGATCGTCCGCGCGGATCGTGTCCGCCTCGAACGGGGTGAACCCCGGCCCGCTGATCCGCAGGCGGAGTTCCAGCCCGGGGTTCTCGCCGTCCAGGTGGTTCGCCACCTGGAGAACCTCTGCCGTCGCGGCGACGCCAGCCGCGGCCAGCCGACGCGTGTCGCGACGGGATCGGGCGACCACGCGCCAACCGAAGACGCCGAACCCGACACCGATGGCTGTCGCCAGGACGCCACCCACCAGCAGACCCCAGAAGTCCCTGGACGATCGTGGTGGGTTCAGTGTCACGGCGGCGACGAGCAGGACCGGTCCGGGTAGGCAGATGGCCAGGAAGACGATTCGGCTGAGCAGCGCGCCGATCGGGCCGACACGCGCTTCCGCTTCGCGAGGGGCACTCGTCACCCTCGCACCGTACGGCAGCGACCGGCTGGTTCCCTCCACCGTCCGGGTGGGGCCGGGGAGGGTGAAACAGTCCGCGCCGGCACGCGGGAACGTCCGATCCGCCGATCCGTTCGAGTACGCCGTGAAAGACTCGCCCGGCTGGCGGAAGGGGCGGGGATGCAGCCAACCTGGCTCGTAGCGCTCTCGTGGGCTTCGCTCGCGGTCGGCGTCGTCAGCGTCGCTGTCGTGCTGGCCGACACCTATCTCCGCGGAAACCGTCAGCCGGTCCGAGTCATGGAGATCGTCTGGCTGGTGACCGTCCTCTACATCGGCCCGGCCGCCGTCCGCCTCTACTGGAACTGGGGCAGGCCCGAGGCGTTCTCTCGGCGGCGGCAGGAGGGGCAACCGCGCCGGCCCCGCCGGGCCATCGTCGTCACCCATGTGTCCCGCTGCGGCGCGCACTGCGCTCTCGGGTTCATCGTCGCCGAGGTCGCCCTGTACGCCGTGAGATTCGACCCGGCCGAGGACCCGCTGTGGCTCGACTACGCCGGGGACTACCTGATGGCGGTGACGATCGCCGTGCTCTTCCGGTACTTCGCCGGGCCGGGTCGCAGCCTGACGAAGGTCAGGCACGCGCTGTCGAACGTCGGCAGGATCGAGCTGCTGACCATCACCGCGTTCGAGGTGGCGCTGTTCCTGTGGCTGACCCTCGCGCATCGCGTGGTCTTGCCGGAACCGCCCCTGCGACCCGACAGCCCCACGTTCTGGTTCGCCGGTCAGCTCGGGCTGATAGCCGGCTTCATCGCGGCCTGGCCGACCGCCTCCTGGCAAATCAGTCGAGGGCTGAGAATCGAGCCGCGCCGGCTCCCCGACGACTGAGCGGGGCCCGGCAGCCCCGGAGAACAACAAAAGGCAAGGAGATCACTCTCCCTGCCACTTCTAACGTATACCGCACCCGGGGGCTTGCGGCAAGACCCCGGTCGTGGCGCAGAATCGGCGGCCGGACCAGCACAAACGAGGTAACGGGGGCGCGACGTGGGTGTGTTGTCGATGGACGGGGATCACGGCGACCGGGCACCGCTGTTGGATCTTCGAGAGGTCGACGAGACGCAGGTGTCGGTCGTCGGCGGCAAGGCCGCGCACCTGGGCGCGCTGTCCCGGATCGACGACATCCGGGTGCCGGCGGGGTTCTGCGTGACGACGGCCGCCTTCCGGCGGATCATGGCGCGGACCCCGGCGATCGACGATCGGCTCGATCAGCTGTCGCGCCTGAGCCCGGACGACCGGGAGGCGATTCGCACGCTCAGCGCGCAGATCCGCCGCGGCGTCGAGGAGACCCCGATCCCGGGCGACCTGGCCGCCGCGATCACCGGCGCGCTCGCCCGGTTCGGCGAGCAGGCCGCCTACGCCGTGCGGTCCAGCGCGACGGCGGAGGACACGCCCACCGCGTCCTTCGCCGGCCAGCACGACACCTACCTGAACGTGGTAGGGCCGGAGGCGATCCTGCGGCACGTCAGCCGGTGCTGGGCGTCACTGTTCACCGAGCGGGCCGTCATCTACCGCCTGCGCAACGGCATCGACCACCGCACCGTCCAGATGGCTGTCGTCGTACAGCAGATGGTTTTTCCGGATGCCTCCGGCATCCTGTTCACGGCGGACCCGGTGACGGGCAACCGGAAGGTCGCGACGGTGGACGCCAGCTTCGGCCTCGGCGAGGCCCTGGTGTCCGGCCTGGTGAACCCGGACGTCTTCACGGTGCGCGACGGCGAGGTCGTCGCCGGCACTGTCGCCGCGAAGCAGCGTGCCGTCGCCGCGCTGCCCGGCGGCGGCACGCGGGAAGTGGAGATCGACAGGCGGCGGCAGGAGCAGCCGGCGCTGACGCCGGCTCAGGTGGTGCGACTCGTGCGGCTCGGTCGACGGATCGAGGCGCACTTCGGCCGCCCGCAGGACATCGAGTGGTGCCTGGTCGACGACGACTTCCAGATCGTGCAGAGCCGGCCGATCACCACGCTGTTCCCCATCCCGGCGGCCGATGACCAGGAGAACCACGTCTACCTCTCGGTCGGTCACCAGCAGATGATGACCGACGCGATGCGGCCGCTGGGGCTGTCCATGTGGCAGTTGACCGCCATGGCCCCGATGCTGGCGGCCGGCGGGAGGCTGTTCGTCGACGCCACCCGACTGTTGGCCTCACCCGCCAGCCGCGCCGGCTTCCTCACGATGGCGGGGCGCGACGATCCGCTGATGAGGGACGCGCTGGAGACCCTGATCGACCGTGGGGACTTCGTTCCGACGCTCCCGGACGGCGGCGCTCCCGGCAGGCCGACGACCGGCGGCGCGTCCACCGCGACCGAGACCGACCCGGCCGTCGTCACCGAGCTGATCGAGCGCAGCGAGGCGTCCATCGCCGCGCTGCGGCGCGACATCGCGACGGTGACCGGTACGGCGCTGTTCGACTTCCTGCTGGAGGCCTTCCAGGAGCACAAGCGGGTCCTCGGTGATCCGCTGAACATGCAGGCGATCATGGCCGGCATGGAGGCCACCTGGTGGCTCAACGACCGGCTGCACGAGTGGCTGGGCGAGAAGAGCGCCGCGGACACTCTCACCCTCTCCGCTCCCGGCAACGTCACATCGGAGATGGGGCTGGCGCTGCTCGACGTCGCCGACGTGGTCCGTCCCTATCCGGAGGTGGTGACGTTGCTCCAGGACGTCGCACACGACGGCGTCGCGCAGGACGACTTCCTCGACGAGTTGCCGAAGGTCGTGGGCGGGGCCGAGGCGCGCGCCGCCATCGAGGCGTATCTCGACCGGTACGGCATGCGCTGCGTCGGCGAGATCGACATCACCAGGCCGCGGTGGAGCGAACGCCCCGGCACGCTGGTGCCCGTGCTGCTGGACAACGTCAAGCTCTTCGAGCCGGGCGCGGCCCGGCGCCGCTTCGAGCAGGGCCGACAGCAGGCGCGGCAGCAGGCGCAGGAGGTGTTGACGCGCCTGCGGGCGCTGCCGGACGGGCAGCAGAAGGCCGACGAGACCGCGCGGATGATCGACCGGGTACGGGCCTTCATCGGCTACCGGGAGTACCCGAAGTACGACATCATCAGCCGCTACTTCGTCTACAAGCAGGCCCTGTTGGCCGAGGCCAAGCGGCTGGTGCGGGCCGGCGTGCTCACCGAGGCCGAAGACGTCTTCTACCTCACGTTCCAGGAGTTCCACGAGGTCGTCCGCTCGCACCGGGTGGACGACGAGCTGATCCGGCAGCGCCGGGACGCGTTCCGGTCGTACCAGACGCTCACCCCGCCGAGGGTGCTGACCTCCGACGGCGAGGCGATCACCGGGACGTACCGACGCGACGACGTGCCGGCCGGCGCCCTGGCCGGTGTGCCGGTGTCCGCCGGGACTGTCGAAGGACGCGCCCGCGTCATCCTGGACATGGCGCAGGCCGACCTCGAAGCGGGTGACATCCTCGTCACTGCCCACACGGACCCGAGCTGGACGCCTCTGTTCGTCGGTATCGCCGGGCTGGTGACGGAGGTCGGCGGGTTGATGACGCACGGCGCGGTGATCGCGAGGGAGTATGGCCTGCCGGCTGTCGTCAGCGTGCTCGACGCCACCCGGCTGATTCGCGACGGGCAGCGGATCCGCGTGCACGGCAGCGACGGGTACGTCGAGATCCTGCCCTGACCGACGGCACCCTCAGGAGGAACGACGATGGCGGTTTCGGTCCGACGGCTGGCGATCGTGGTAGCGACGGCGTCGACGCTGGTGTCGTTGGCGGGGTGCGGCAGCGGCGACGACGCGACAGAGGCGCGGACGACGCCGAGCACGGAGGCGACCCTCGCCTCGCCGCCAGCCGCCGATCAGGAGTTCCGGCGGCTGGAGGAGCAGTTCGGGGCTCGGCTGGGAATCTCCGCCGTCGACACGGGCACCGGCCGCACTGTGGAATACCGCGCCGACGAGCGGTTCGCGTACGCCTCGACGTGGAAAGCCCTCGCTGCCGCCGAGGTGCTCGACGGCACCACCGACGCCCAACTGGATCGCGTGGTGCGGTACTCGGCGCGGGACCTGGTGGCGCACTCCCCCATTACCGAGAAGCACGTCGGCGAGGGCATGAGCCTGCGCGCCCTCGCCGACGCCGCCGTGCGCTACAGCGACAACACGGCCGGCAACCTGCTGCTGCGCCACCTCGGCGGGCCGGCGGGGTTCGAGGCGAAGCTACGCGCGCTCGGCGACACGGTCACCGACGTCGCCCGCTACGAGACCGCGCTGAACGAGGGAACACCGGGCGACAGGCGGGACACCAGCACCGCGCGGGCCCTGGCTGGCGACCTCCGGGCGTACACAGTGGGGGTTGCCCTGGAACCGGCGGACCGCGACGTGCTGCGCGGTTGGCTGCGGGGCAACACCACCGGCGCGGCGTTGGTCCGCGCCGGGGTGCCGGCCGGCTGGGTGGTCGGGGACAAGACCGGGACCGGCGGGTACGGCACCCGCAACGACATCGCGGTGATCTGGCCGCCCGACCGGGCCCCGATCGTGCTCGCCGTGCTGTCCAGCCGCGACACGAAGGACGCCACCCCCGACGACGCCCTCATCGCCCAGGCCACCCGGGTGGTCGTCGCCCAACTGGGAGCATGAGTCGGTCAGGTCGCGCTGCCGCTGTCGAACGCCGTCTGGTGGCGACGGATCTCGGCGTGGTGGTCGGCGGACCAGGCCGCCAGGGCCAGGACGGTGGAGAGCAGTGACCTGCCCAGGTCGGTAAGGGCGTACTCGACGCGGGGTGGCACCTCGGGGTACGACGTCCGGCTGACGAGGCCGGTCCGCTGGAGGTGTTTCAGGGTCAGCGTGAGCATGCGTTGGGAGATTCCGGGGATCGCGTCGCCCAGGTCCGAGTAGCGGACAGGGCCGTCGGCCAGCGTGCCGATGATCAGCACGCTCCATTTGTCGCCGACGAGGTCCAGGACCTCCCTGATGAAGTCGGCGTCCTCGTCGTTCCAGTGCGCGCAGGGTCCCGGGGCGGCCCGGACGTTCCCCCGGACGTTGGTGCGCCTGCGCCGGAAATCTCCTGCGCTCATCCTCGCCACCCCTCCGCGCAGCCCGCGCTACGCACATGAATGTACCTTTTGTGGCTCTCCGATTCTGACGCATCATGTCACTACGAACAAGAAGTGAGAATCGAGGAGGAGCAACGTGAAGATCGAGTTCTGGTCGGACATCGTCTGCCCGTACTGCGGGCTGATGGACCACCGGCTCCACCAAACCCTGGACCGGCTCCCGTACGGCGATCAGGTCCAGGTGATCCACCGGTCGTTCCAGCTACATCCCGACCTGCCCCGAGCGGGTGTCAGTCAACGGGAGTTGATCACGATGGCGGGGGCGCCCGCGACGACAGTCGACCGGATCCTGCGGCCCATCGAGCGGGCGGCCGAGGCGGAGGGTTTGACGCCCTACCACGCGGTGGACCGCACGCTCGGGCCGACAGATTTCGCCCACGAACTACTCGCGTACGCGACCGACCAGGGGCGCGGCGCCGAGATCTGGACGGCGATGTTCCGCGTGCACTTCGGGCAGGCCCGCAAGCTGTGGACCGTCGAGGAGGTCCTCGACTTCGCCGCCGAGGTGGGTCTGGACAGCGCCGGGGCCGCCGACGCCCTGCGAAGCCGCCGCTACCGGGCCCGCGTGGCGGCCGACCAGCGCGAGGCACAGCGCCTCGGGGCACGCGGCGCGCCGTTTCTCGTCTTCGACGGCCGCTTCGCCGTCCCCGGAGCGATCGGCCTCGACGACCTGCTCGCGGTCATCGACAAGGCGTGGACCGAGAGCCACCCGACGCCACAGCCGCTGCCGGTGGTCGGTGCGGCCGAGGGCATGTGTGCCCCGGACGGGTGTGCGGTGCCCGACCGCACCACCTGAGCTCGCGCCCCGTCACCATCGGCGACTCCGTGTGGTGGCCCCATCGACACGACGACCTTGGGCGACGCCGTCCTCCGCCCTCGGCATCCCCGTCACGACGTTCGCGGAGTGGGCGCGCGAAAACCTGCCTGAGCCGTCGGGTCGCTGACGAGGCGACGCCGCACTCCCGCAGAGGGCGCATCTCGCCGCTCGCGGGTCTGCTCGGGTAGCGTGCATCGAGCATGATCGCTAGCCTTACCGGTCCCTCCACATTGGACAACGGAAGGCCATTCATGAAGCGCAGAATGATGACCAGCCTGGTGGCGATGTTCGCCATGATCGCGGCGACGCTGATCGGCACCGGCAGTCCGGCGGCGGCGGCCTCCTCCGGCCCGTGGATTGTCCAGCCCTTCACGAACCTCTACTGCCTCCACCCGGCGGGCTACTCGTCGGCGCTCAACGTCGTCGTCGAGCAGCGCCTCTGCGAGGGCGGACTGAACCGCAACTGGATCTTCACCACGACCAGTTCGGGCTACTACCACATCTCCTACCGCAACGGCGGAAGGTGCATGGCCGTCCGCGGCGCGGTGACCACCGAGCGGGCGAAGATCGCCACGCAGGTGTGCGGCGACGCCCGCCTCAACGACCAGTGGCTGCCGATCAAGCTCTTCGGCTCCGGTGGTTCCGACTACTACCAGCTGAAGAACCGCGACACCGGCAAGTGCATGGCGGTCGAGGGCAACTCGGTGCAGAGCGGCGCCGACATGATGCAGTTCACCTGCTACACGACCTCGAACAACCAGGCCTTCACCTGGTTCTCCCCGTCGTAAGCAACGCCCCGCGGCCGGGAAGCGGGACCTCCCGGGGTCCCGTTCCCGGCCGGTGGCGCAGATCGCCGACAAGTGGCGCACATCGAGCATGATCGTTAGCCTTACCCGACTCTCCATTTTGGACAAGGGAAAGGCCCCTCATGAAGCGCAGAACGATGACCGGCCTGGTGGCGACGCTCGCCATGATCGCGGCGACGCTGGTCGGCACCGGCAGCCCGGCGGCGGCAGCCACCACCGGCCCGTGGGTGATCCAGCCCTTCACGAACGACTACTGCATCCACCCCGAGGCGTACGCATCGGCGAGCGGGACCGTGATCGATCAGCATCTCTGCGACAGAGGACTGCTCCGCAACTGGAACTTCACCACTACCAGCTCGGGCTACTACCACATCTCCTATCGCAACGGCGGAAAGTGTATGGCCGTCCGCAACGCGTCGAAGACCGAGCGGGAAAAGATCGTCACGCAGGGGTGCGGCGACGCCCGTCTCAACGACCAGTGGCTGCCGATCAAGCTCTTCACCTCCGGGTTCGCTGACTACTACCAGCTGAAGAACCGCGGCACCGGCAAGTGCATGGCGGTGGAGGGCAACTCGACGCAGAACGGGGCCGACATGATGCAGTTCACCTGCTACACGACCTCGAACAACCAGGCCTTCACCTGGGGCCTGGACTAAGCAACGCCGTTGAGCCGCGCGGCGGGACCCCCCTCCGGGTCCCCCGCGCAGGGCGTCGTGCCCACCACGGACACTGCGTCAGTCGGTTGTCAGCCCTCGGGTCGCCAGTTCACTGAGGGACGCGGCGCTGTCACCGCCGAGCTTGGCGCGAGCCGCCGCCGGCTTGCGCAGCTCGAACACCTCCACGAGGAATGTCGGCGATGCGGACCGTTGGCGGATCGAGTCGACCTCCTGCCGGTCCGGGTTGAACGGCAGGAGCTTCCACTGGTTCGCGGTCTCCTGCCAGTCGGACGAGATGGCCGCCACCAGGCCGTCGAGCAGGCTCTCGTAGTCCTGCTCGCTGATCGGGCGGCCCATCCCGTATCGCTCACGCAGGGCGAGGATCTCGGCGGTGGGCGTTCCGGAGTACCTGCCGCCCTTGAGCCCGAGCCACCAGTGGGCGAAGTAGGCACCCTGGTAACCCTGGGCGAGGTAGCGGGATTTGTCGCGGTGCACCTCGATGACGAAGTTGTGCACCTGCGGGAACTGGCAGTCGAGCAACAGGACGGTCTCCGCGCTGGCAGGCCGCGCGAGTAGTGCCTCCCGGAGCTCGACGCCCTGCCCAGCCCGATAGGTCTCGCCCGACAGTCGGGCGGGCTCGCCGCCCTTGTCATGCAACTGCTTGCGGATCTGGAACGCGGCTATGCCGCAGTTGGCCCACCGTCGGCTCTCGTCGCGCAACACGATCTGCGGGTCGCCGGTCCGCCCCGTGCTCGCCACCGCCGCGTTGAGCTTCGCCAGTTCGTCACCGTCGACGACCTGGCCACGATGCCGTTGACCGGTATCGGTGGCCCGCAGGGCCTCCCGCCGCGCGTAGCTGGTCGCGGCGGTGATGGCCTCGGCCCACGTGCCGAATTTCTGACCGTCCAGCAGGGTGCTTTCCGACCAGCTCACCAACGCGCCGACCACCTCCCCCCGCAGCTCGGTGGGCAACAGCGGCTCGATCCTGGCCAGGATGTCGCCGCACGCCTTCTCATCGGTCTCCAGGTTGGGGATCTGACCGTCCGGTGGGTAGGTGTGCCGCTCCTCCGCGATGACCAACATCCGAGCCTCCACAGTCCCTTGTGTACCGACCGCCCGACGGCGAGCCGGGTTTCAGATTGAGCCATCCGTGAGCGGGCAGACACACAACGTCGGACTTCCGTCCCGGATCACGAGCACCGAGCCGGGCACGCCTCCCGAGAAACAATCAATGCGCAGGAGTGCTCGATCGCTCTGCGACGGGTTGCCCGCCGGTGGCACCATCGGTGCGTGAACGTTCGTCGTTTGGCGGCCGTCGACATGTACGGCAGCCGAGGAACCACCCGCCGACGGCGGATCATCCTGGCCGAATTCCTCGTCGGCGTTGTTGTCATGGTGACGTGGGGCGCCTGGCTGCTGTCGACCTCGAACGACCTCAGCGGCCGAGCGTTCGGCCTGTGGCTGACCGGCGCAGGTCTCAACTACGCCCCGCTGTCCATGTACGCGCTCATGCTGATGCGACCCGGCGCCCTCGACGCCGAACTGGCCGGCGTCGACACCAACGGGGAACTGCGCCGCTACACAGTGCTCCAGCTCTGGGTCTTCGTGCCGCTCTCACTCGTCGTCTTCACCATCCGCGACGCACTGGCCCGGCGCAGGGCAGGGACGACAGCCCCCTGACCACCTGACCGCCACCGCGCCTCCCGCCGGGCCACCGTCTGTGATCGACCACGGTCGCCAACCCCTGCCCGCGCCCGGACCACGTGCCCCCCTGGCGCGGTCACGCCGCGACGGCGGCCCTGCCCACCGGGAACCGCACGCCGGTGAGGTCTTCCGAGACGACCCAGAGGCGTTGCTGCACGCTCACGTCGTAGGAGTCGGGGCTGGACGTGACCAGCCTCGGGTAGCCGCGCGCCTCACCCGGGCCGTCGGGGCCGTAGTACTGCCCGCCGAGGACGGACGGGTCGGTGGCGGCCCGCAGGGTGGGCAGCGCGCCCGTCGCCGCGGGCTGGGTGACCAGCGGGGCGAGCCAGGTGAGCGGTCGGCGGACGACGGCCGGGGAGTTGCGGGTCAGTTCGGTGTTGGAGATGCCGGGGTGTGCGGCTACGGCGGCGGTGGTGCCGTGCGCGGCGAGCCGGCGCTGCAACTCGTAGGTGAACATCAGGTTGGCGAGCTTCGACTGGCCGTAGGCGGCGACCCGGCCGTAGGACCGTTGCCACTGCAGGTCGTCGAAGTGGATGGCGGCGCGGATGCGGTGACCGACGCTGCTGACGGTGACCACCCGAGAGCCGGGCACCGGCAGCAGCAGGTCGAGCACCAGGCCGGTGAGCGCGAAGTGGCCCAGGTGGTTGGTGCCGAACTGCATCTCGAAGCCGTCGCGGGTGGTCTGCCTCGGGGTGTACATCACGCCGGCGTTGTTGATCAGCAGGTCGATCCGCGGGTGCGTGGCGCGCAGGCCGGCCGCGGCGGCGCGTACCGATTCCAGCGAGGTCAGGTCCAGTTCCCGTACGGAGACGTCGCCGTTGATGCGGGCGGCGGCCAGCTTGCCCTTCTCCGTGTCGCGTACGGCCAGCACGACCGACGCCCCGCGCTCGGCGAGCAGCCGGGCGGTCTCGAAGCCCAGCCCGGTGTTGGCGCCGGTCACCACTGCCACCCGGCCGTCCTGGCGCGGGATCTGCTGCTCGGTCCACTTCATCTCGTGCTCCTTATGTACCGCCGGTAACTTACACCTGAAACGGTAAGGTACTGCCGGTACGCTGTCAAGGGACCGCCGGTACCTAAGCTAGGGTTGGTGTCATGACTTTCCAGCGGGCGCGCAGCGAGGAGCAGCGTGAGGTCCGGCGCCGGGCCATCCTGGAGACGACCTCGGCGATGCTCGACGAGATGCCGGTGGCCGAGGTGACCCTGAACGAGCTGAGCCGGCGGGTCGGCCTGGCCAAGACGGCGGTGCTGCGCTATTTCGAGTCCCGCGAGGCGATCCTGCTCGACCTGCTGGACGACCGGACGACGACCTGGCTGGCCGAGCTGGACCAGGAGCTGGCCCACGATGTCGACCTGAGCCGGTCCCCCATGGAACGGGCGGAGCAGACGGCCGACGTGCTCAGCCGGTCGCTCGCCACCCAGACGGTGCTCTGCGATCTGTTCGGCGCGCAGGGCGCTGTGCTCGAGCACAACGTCTCGGTCGAGGCGGTCCGCCGGCACAAGCGGGCCGCCCTGGGCAACCTCGCGGTGATGGCCGGCCTCGTCCGGCGGCACCTGCCCGAGCTCGGCGACAACTCCGAACTGTTCTGCCTGAACGCCTTGATCATGGGTGGCGCGCTCTCCGCCTACACCTCGCCGCCGCCGAGCCTGCTCGCCGTCTACGAGTCCGAGCCAGCGCTCGCGGTCCACCATGTCGACCTACGGACAGCCCTACGGGTCGCCATCATCACATCGCTCGTGGGCATACTGCCGCGCTCCTGAGTCGGACGTCTCCCGTCACTGCTCGAATCACTCCCGCACCCGCTGCTGCACAGCGAGGGCTGGTCGTTGCCGGGGGCGAGGACGTGGCGTACAACCCTTCAGGCGCACGGCTGGGCCGTCGTCGTCGGTGAGACGAGCGTGGCTTACCCGACGTCGACGGTGGCGCGCTGCCGTACGGCGGGGCGCAGCTGCTGCCGCACGGCGCGCAGGCCAAAGTAGGCGACCGCCCCCGAGGCCAGGTACAGCAGGGCCTGCACGTTGAGCATGAGTACGACGCTGAGCACGTCGCCGAGCAGGCCGGCCGCCGCCATGCCCAGCCCCTGCGAGGCGTTGAAGATGGCGAAGTAGACGCCGAAGGCGCGGCCCAGCTCGGTGTCGGGCACGCTCTGTTGAATCTGCGCGAAAGCTCCGCTGGCGTACGCGATGCCAGGCGCACCGACCAGGATGAACAACCCGACGTACCACTCGGGTTGACGGGTGACCGTCGGTCCGTTCCAGATGACCAGGCTGATCAGTGCGAAGGTGGTCGCCCCGAGGCTCATCAGCAGTCGAGGACTGAGCCGGGCGCCCAGCAGGCCGACGATGAGCCCACCCGCCACGCCGCCGATCGCCTGGACGCCGCGCAGCACACCGGTGAGAGTGCCGTCGGCGTGCAGCGCGCGGCTGACGAACACCACGAAGAGCACCACGAACAGGCCCTGCGCGATGCCGCCCAGCGCCACACTCACGATCGTCATCCGGACGGCGCGGTTGCGCAGCACCGCCGTGAGGCCGTGTCGCCAGGCGGTGAAGAACGACGACGTACGGTCCGGGGTCGTCTGCTGTGCAGTTGCCTGGTGGGCGGCCCGGCGCCCGGCGGCGATCAGGGCCGCCGTGATCACGAAGGCAACGGCAGCGCCGACGGCCAGGTAGCGAGTGCCGTCGCGGGTGATGGCGAACCCGCCCAGCGAACCTCCGATGAGCCGTCCCACGCTGGTGTTGAGCGCTATCACGCTGTTGGCGCGTACCAGGTGCGCGGGCTCGACGAGGCGGGGCAGCGCGGCGTTGCGGGCGGAGTCGAACGTCTGCGTCAGCACCGCTTGGGCCCCGGCAACCAGGGAGATGACCCATAGGTGATGGTCGGGTTGACCGAGCAGCGGGAGCATCACAGCGGCCTGCAACGCGGCGACGCAGCTCATGAGCCGGAACCGGTCGAGACGATCGGCCAGAGCACCGGCGAACGATCCCAGGGTGATGCCGCACAGCAGCTCGACGAGGAAGACCGCGGAGGTGGTGAGCGCCGAGCCGGTCACCCCGAACACGTAGATCGGCAGCCCGGTGAGCAACAGCCAGCTCGCCACGCTGGAGAAGAGCCCGGCAGCCCAGATCAGGACGAATCCGCGGTGTCGCAGCAGGGTCACCATCTCAGATGAACTCCGCCGTGGGGTACGCCTGAAGGTTGAGAGTGACGGGCCGGGCATCGCTCGGGGGCGCGGTGCGCAACGGGCGAAGGTACGGCCGGATGACGGCGTCCAGGGTCAGGGCGAGATGCCGCAGCTCCTCCGGAGTGAGCGAGAGAGTGTAGCTGTGGAAGGTGGCGCTCTCCCGCCACTCGTCGGTCAGTTTGTGCTGCTGATTCTGGTAGCGCTGCAACGATCGGAACACCTCGTCTAGCTCCAGGGCGGTCAGCGCGTCGTTGATCTGCTGCCCCTCGGCATCGTCGGGGTCCGGGCGGAATTCGAGCCCGGTGGCGGCGGCGCGCCACGGTCGGTCACGCCGGTTGGCCCCCTCGGCGGGGACCCGCTCGATGAGGCCGTGCCGGGCTAGTTGATGCAGGTGGTAGCTGCAGTTCGATCCGGTGTCGTCAAGGGCCTCGGCGCACTGCGCGGCGGTCCTCGGGCCGGCGGCCAGCAGATAGCGCAGCAGCCGTAGGCGCAACGGGTGCGCGAGTGCGCGCAGCTTCGTGGCGTCCTGGACGCGCACCCGACGTTCTGGCTCGTTCTGCTCCATCAGCACCCCTTAACGAAAGACTCCCTTCGGTTATACGTCCGTGGAGCCCGTTTTCGCAAGAAGTCTTTCGCATAGGCTGAGCCCAACGGCGGCCGACGTGCGGCCATCCGGAAGGTGCCGGCGCGAGCCACTGCGGTCTTGCACAGCTCGAGCCTGGTCGTTGGGCGGAAGGCTGCCCGGACGGTCAGGTTCGACGGAAACCCTGATAGGCCCGCCAACAACCCCAGCCAATCGTCGCGAAGCAGGCGACCCGCGCCGCGAGCAGGATCGGCAGGCCCAACCGACCCCGATCGATGAGCCAGTCGTGCAGCCCCCAGAACAGGGCGGTGAACACGATCGCGGCCACCACGGCGACGGTCAAGCCGCTCACCACCTGCGCCCAGCGGCGGGTCGGCAAAACCCGAGCCAAGCCACGGCCGCCGTCGAGCCGGCGCCCGTCGTCATCGACCCCCGCCATGCCCGGCACCCTAGTCCTCTCCAGCAAGGCCCCTTGGTGAACGACGTCCGCCACGGCCCTACCGCCTGCGACTCGCACTCACGGCATGACGGCGCGTCCCCATCAGCTTGCAGACGTACACCGCCAATGATCGGATGCCGTCATGGTGAGGGCTGGTGGGGAATCCTCGACCTTCTACCGGGCCGCCGACGGCAGCGAACTGCCCCTGCTGGTCTTCGAGCCGGTCGAGGGCACGCCGCCACGTGCTGGCATCGTCCTGTTCCATGGCGGCGCCCTCCGCGAGGGATCGCCCGACGGGCTCGCCCCGCACTGCCGAGCACTGGCGTCGCGGGGAATCCTCGCGGTGTCGGCCGGCTACCGGCTGCTCGGTCGGGGCGCGGCCGGCATCGACGACTGCCTCGCTGACGTACGGCGCGTGGTCGAGCGGTTCGGCCGGTTGGCAGCGTCGCGCGGGCTCGACGCGCCGCACCTGGCCTCGGGTGGCAGCTCAGCCGGCGCTCATCTCGCGATGCTCGCGGCGATGACCCCGTCCAGCACGGCACCGGAGTTCGGCATCACGGCGCTGGTGGCCCTCAACCCTGCGGGACTGGATCTGGGCTCCTTCGAGCCGAACGCGCAGCGCCGCCTCGCACAGCAGGTCGGTGTCGCCGCTGACAGACTGATCGAGTACTCGCTGATCGAGTTCGTGCGACCGGGCAATCCACCGACGCAGATCCACCACGGCACCCGCGACGAGATCGAGCCGATCGGCTCGGTGCGGCAGTTCCGGGACGCGATGGTCCGCGCCGGCAACGAGTGCACGCTCCTTGAGTACGAGCACGCCGAGCACGGATTCCACTACCCCGGCACCGGCGGGCACTTCGACGACGTCATCGACGCCACGGCGCGCTTCCTCCTCTGCCGGACAGCAACGACCTGAACGGCGCGCGTCTCAGCTGGGCGGCGGCGGGCACTCCAGGACGGCTATCGAGTTCCCGGCGAACAGCCCCAGGTGCGGGTGCCCGGCGAAGATCTGGACGGCCTCGTCGTGTGAGCCCGCGGGACCTCTTCGGGTTCCGCCGCGGTTGCGCATTCCCGGCAGGCGGCGAGGTCGACTCAGGCTTCTTGAGACCGCCCCACAAGGACGACCTTAAGAAAATTAAGGTCAACTTCTTGGAAGTTGAAGATTCTTGAGATACAACTTTAGGTATGACAGAACAGGCCATGGACTGGCAGGACCTGACCAGCCTGACGCGGGGGCAGCCGTTCGTCGTCGAGCGGGTGCGCCTGGCGAGCAACGGCGTCGCGATCGAGGGCGAGTTCGAGCCACCGCAACTGGCTCAGCTCAACGTCGATGACCAGGTCTTCGTCACGGCGTTCGTGCGCTGCCACGGTTCGATCAAGGAGATGGAACGCATCTTCGGGGTGAGCTACCCGACGATCAAGTCACGACTCAACCGGATCACACAGATGCTCGACTTCGTCGAGACCGACCCGGCGCCCTCGCGAGCCGACATCATCGACCGGTTGCGCCGCGGTGAGATCACCGCACAGGAGGCGTTGGCCGAGCTGGACGGCCGGACGTGATGCCGCAGTTGGTGACCGTCAAGGTCAACCGCCCGGACCGCCGGCCCGTCCGCGTCTGGGTTCCGGTGCTCCCCGTGGCGCTCGTGCTCTTCCCGGTCGTGGTCCTGGTCGTGTTGGCGGCGATCGTGGCCTGCGTCGTGTTCCGCATCGGTGTGGTGCGGGCCCTCGACGCCGCTTGGCGTGTCATCTCCGCGCTACCCGGCGCCCGCTTCGACATCGAGCAGGGCCACACGGCCGTGTTCGTGGCCATCCGATAAGGAGAGGTTCGAATGACCGAACAACGCAAGGACATCCTCGACATGCTGGCCGCCGGCAAGATCACCGCCGAGGAGGCGGAGCAGCTCATCGCCGCACTCGAACGGGACCAGGCACCGGCGACGGCGAGTCACGACGCCCGACCGAAGGGCAAGGTGAAGTACCTGCGGGTGATGGTGGACGCCACCGACAACGGCGAGCCGTCGCGGGTCAACGTGCGGGTGCCACTGCAACTGCTGCGCGCCGGTGTACGGCTGGCGGCGCTGATCCCGCCCCAGGCCCTGGTCAAGGCCAACGCCTCACTCAGCGACTCGGGGGTGCCGATCGACCTGACGCAGCTCAAGCCCGAGCAGTTGGAGGCGCTCGTGGAGCACCTCGACGAGGTCACAGTGGAGGTGGATTCACCCGATGCCACAGTGCGGGTCTTCTGCGAGTAGGCGCCGTCCGATGGGACGGGCAGCGGAGGGAACCACTCGGACGGGTGGTCCCTCCGCTGGTCGTCGCGGTCCTCCGGCACGACGTCGGGTATTGCGCGACGTGGCGCCATCGGCGCGGTGGGCGTTCGTCGGCGCCTGGCTGCTGGCGTCGTCGGACGAACCGTGCCAGCTAGACCAGCGCCCCGGGAACAGGATCAGGGTTGACCGGGATTGGCGCGCCGGAGCGCTCGGTCACCTGAGCGGGCTGCTGCCCCGCACCTCTGGTGTACGGATGGACGGGCAGCGTCGCGCCGAACCGCGCGAGTACGTTCTGGATGGGGTTGAAGCACATCTTCCCATCGGACTTCGCGATGACAATTCCCACCGCCCACACGTGGCCAGCCCCGTCGGACTGCCACACCGGCCCTCCGCTATCCCCGCCATCCACCGTCGCAGTGGTGCACAGCAGGTAGTCACGCACACCGTCAGGGTAGTTAACGGTTCTCCACTCGGTGATTCTTCCTTCCGTCCAGCCCGTCCTCCGACCCATCTTCCCGACCAACATGCCGGGACTGAGGGCACTGTTGTTGAAGTAGCCCACGACCCTGCCTGGGCTGCGTCCGCTCACCGGGTCCACAACGATTTGTGTGGCGTCGTCCCCGGCGTCCATGCGAATCAGTGCTCCATCAAAGGAGTTCGTTGTGTATATGTCACCGACTCGGTCGTTGCGGATCACCGTGCCGTATCGGCGATCGCTGCCGTACACGATGTCCCCGGTCCGGCCGTAACCCCAGCAGTGCCCTGCGGAGACCAGAAACATCCCACTCGACCCACGGACCGCGTAGCCGCCGGTGCAAGACCCCGGCGTGGTGCCCGGGGCATTAGGGTACATCGGATCACCAGGCCGATAGAGATAACCGGCCGCCTGCACCGGCGCCGCTCCCAGCAGCACCCCCACACAGATGATTGTCAGCGCCGCGATAGACGCTCTAAAAAGTCGCACCGGTACTCCGAACGTGAGGAATCGGCAAAGCTCGGCTTATGACGGCGCAGTCCGCATAAGCCGATGTTTAGGACGGACACCAGCATCACCGGGCGGGAACATCGAGTCAAGCTCATGTTCACGTTGCTGACCCGACAGTCAGAATCGCTCTGAACCCTGCCCTTCCGGCATCCTCGGTCCGCTCTTCGTGCTGAGCCGTGTATTCAAAGGTTCACCACCATTGGAGTAGCGCGGCGATGGTGACCGTGGCCTGGAACGACGTTGCGGTCTTGTCGGAGCGGGTCGCGACGCTGCGGCACCGCTTGAACCCTTTGGCCTGCCGCCTGCCCTACTGTCGACGGCACTGTCGACGGAAGGAACCTCATGAACGAGAACGACCAGACGACGTTCCGTACGTCCGCCCGCCTCACCTTCGTGTTCATGCTGCTGATGGGCTTGCTGGCCTGGGTTGTCGTCCAAGCCGTGCTGGCACTCATCGCGGGGCGGTCGGCGGCCGACTACACGAGCATCGCCGTTTCGGGCGTCCTCTACGCCGTCGTCTTCAGCGCGCTCACGCTTGTGCTGCATCGCAGGAACTGGTCCTCGGTCGACGTCACCGGTCCGGCACTGGCGCTCGCCGAGAAGGGGCGAACGGCCGTCCTCCCGTGGCAGGCGATCCAGTCGGCGACGGTCCGCCGTCCTGGCCCGTTCGCCGTTCTTGAGGTCATCCTGCGCCCAGAAGCGGTCGCGCCATCCGCCACGACGCTTCGTCCTGGGATTCGCGCCGGTCAGCCTGTCTACACGATCAACGTCGGACTGCTTCGGCCGGCGACGGGCGTCCTGCGTACCGCACTCGCCCGTCACCTGCCACCGGTCGCCGACCGTTCCTGACCTCCGCTCGCGACGTCACTGCGGCTACCGAAGACGGCTCACCCGCCGACCGGCTCGTCAGCCCTTGGCCTTGCTGCGACGAGCCCGCCCACGGGGCTTGACGTCGCCGCCGGCGAGCCGGGTGAAGGTGAGCATGTTCGCCAGCGCCACGGCGACGATCGCGACGCCGACCTGGATCGCGAGCACTACCCAGTCCCAGCGCAGCACCCACACCTTGACGCCCGCTCCGTCGTCGATTCCAAGCGCTCTGGCGACCACTGTGCCCAGCACGGCCGAGCCGACGCCGATGACGAACGTGGCGAAGAAGCCGATCCGCTGCCTCCCCGGCAGGATGAGCCGGCCGAGCAGGCCGACGAGGGCACCGATGAGCACCGCGCCGAGATAACCAGTTACCAGCATTGCTGTCTCTCCCCTCCAGCAGTGCCCAGGTACATGCCCGAATCTCACGTTCCCGGAACCCCGTCCTGGCGTCGACCGGGCGCGGGGTGGTGTCGAAGCGATGCCATCGGGAACGTCGATGGGAGTCGCTCGGAGGGGATCCGCGTCGTCCGAAGTGCTCGTGTTGGGCCCACTCGGCACGGTGGGTAGCCTGCCGGCATGGCAAAGGTCGTCACGTACCTGGAGATGAACAACGCCACGGACCTGCGGCCGGGAAAGGTCGTGCCGGAACTTTCCCTACGGCGCGTCGACGTTGGCCTGCCGCTCGTGCACGCCATCAATGCTCAGGTCGGTGCGCCCCACGGGTGGCGTTGCGCGTCTCGCACGAGCGAAGAGTGGCAGGAGCTGATGCGGTCTCGTCCGCTGCGCCAGTACCGGTTCATCACCCTGAAGGACGAGATCGTGGGGGTGGCGAATGTGGAACCCCACCCGGACGGAGAGGTGGAGATCACCGCCTTCGGGCTGATGCCGGAGTATGTCGGGAAGGGTCTCGGCGGCCATGCGCTGACGCTGACCATCCGGCAAGCCTGGGACATGGTGGCCCTGGAGTCTCCGGCCGTACGCAGGGTGTGGCTGCACACCTGCTCGTTGGACCATCCGAATGCTCTCCGCAACTATCAGCGACGCGGCATGACTGTCTACCGCACCGAGGTCGAAGCCGAGTAGTTGTGGGCAGCTACGGTGCCCAGCCTGATCGCGGTCTGGCTGAGGGCTTGCGAACGGCTGGTCTGCTCGCGGGGGGCCAACGCGCGCAGCAGGCCGATGATCAGGCCGCGGGCGTGTCAGATCGGTCCACTACGCTGGCGGAACTTTCACACGTGAACGAAGGACGCACATGGCCCGCCCCTACAGTCCCGGACCGAAGCTGTTCGTCTTCGCTGCCGGTGATGGCAACGATCAACACGTCTCGGTGGGCGACCCCCAGGAGGCGTACGTGGCGTTCTCTGCGTTCTTCCGGGGGCGAGAGTCCGACACCTACACCATCACTGACGAGGCGGCGAAGCAGAGTTTGGTGCTCAGGCCCCGTCGGGGTGTGATCTCCCGAATCGAGGATGCCGACCAACCTCGGTCGGAACACCTCCAGGTCGACAGGGGCAACCGCTACCTTCCGAGCGCGATGCTGTTCTTCGAGAACGGATACGCCGGCCTCGACTACTTCGGCCAGTGGTTCCCCGACCTCTCCGACCTCGACGCGTCACCGGAGACCCGCGGTGCCGCCCGCGCCGCCACGTTCACGACGGAAGCAGCGGCAATCGAAGAGGTCGGCCGGATCTGGGCGGATTCGGGAATCGTCGACCCGAGCGACACGTACTACGTCTTCTTCGACTCGCATGACGTCGACGAAGACCGCGCCGAACGAGCCGAACTGCTCCAGTTGATCGCATTCCTCGGTCTCGAACGGATCGACGCCCCGGCCGAGGCCGCCGGGGGCGAAGTCTGGGTGCGCACTGACCCACGCCTCGAAGTCGAATGTGCACGGTGGGCGTGAACACATGACAGACATCGTTTTCACGCGCAGCGGCTGGATCCCGAAGGTGGTCCGCGAGGACGGCGAGCTGAAGCTGACGCTCGCCGCCGGGGCCGACGCCAACCATGACCCTCGCACGTTCACGTTCCCGATCAGGGAAGCCCACCTCGCGGTGATCCGGGAGGACCTGGCCAGACACCTGCTGCTGTGGAGTGCGGTCCTTCCGCTGTGCGACGCCGCCGGAACCCGGGGCCAGCTCGACGAGGAGGCCGCCGTCGCGCTCCTTGACCAGGTCCTGCTCTCCCCGCCCTCGGACGTCGACGCGCTCTTTCGGCGCATCCGGTGGGACAGGAGTCGTCTCGTCGCCCATGGCGCCGACATCGAGCTACTGGAGCGCGGTCAGGTCTGCGAGGCGATGCGCACGGCGACGGAACTGTCGAACACGAAACGTGCCCAGGAGTATCACGCAAACCGCCGTCGCGCCGAGCGCGGAGTAGCACTCGGGCCACTCGACACTGAGATTCTGCGGTACACGGGCCAGTATCTGCATGGTGCGACGGTTCCACGGCGCAGCCCCGATGCCGTCGACCCCGCGCTGCTGCCCCAGGTCATGCGTGTGATCGCGACTGCGGAGCAGGCGTGCGCCGGGATGCAAATCGGCCTCGATCCGCGGCGGGGAAAGCGGGCCACTGACAAGCGCGACTGGGATCGGATGGCGGCGACTGTCGACGAGGCCGTGCGCCGCGCGTACCCCGAACTCGTCGACGACGCGGTGCGGACGGTGAGCTTTCTGATGTGCTCGGAGGCCGCGGAGCGCTCCAAGAGCACGCCCGTGGAAGACGACGACGAGGCCGCCGGCGACCACGGTAAGACGGCCCTGTCGTTCACCGATGACAAGGGCGGCGAGAAGAAATGGGTACGGGACGGGCCGCGCACCGCCTCCGCCGAGTTCTGGGAGTTCGTCGCCGATCGCTCTGCCGGGAACAACGAAGTGTTCACCATCGAGGACGAGGAGATGGGCGAGGGGATTCAACTCCACTTCTACGCGGACTCCATCGCCCGGATCACAACGGTGCGACACGGGGAAGACGGGTCGGACCCGGAGTACCAGGTCGAGTACAGCCTGGTCGACGGGATCGGCGGGTACCGGAAGCTGGTAAGCGCCTTCGTCCGCGGCGGCTGCGTCGCACTCGAACAGCACGGTCCCTGGATGTCCGATGTCGCCGAGTTCGAGCGCGCACGTCGTCGGCGCGACGCCCGGTAGTCCCGGAGCGAGTCCGACGCCGAGGCCAGCGGCCGTCAGCGGGTGAGGCCGACCAGCGTCGCCAGTCGCGCCACGCCGGCCGGTGCCGGCTGTGCGCGGGCAACATCGGCGATCACGGTACGCGCCAGAGGCCGACACCGAACCTCGGCCGGCGCGACACTGTCCGCGTCCACCAGGGCGCGAGCAGCCCTGCGCAGGTCACCCATCTGCAGGTACGCCCGCGCGACGTCCACCAGGTACGCGCCCCGATACTCGGCCGGCAAGGGCCGCCACGACTCCCACCGCACAAATTGGGTCTGCCGATGCCGCCTCGACCGCGCGGCATTCCGCTGGTGGGCTACGCCCCATCATGGGCCAGTCCGATGTACTCGCCTTGCATCTTGCTCCACTGCCACAACGCCCTGTCCAAAGTTCGCAGGTCGGCCCCTACCCGGCGGGCCAGTTCGCTGCAAACCTGCAGATACAGCGTGTAGCTCGGGCTGCTATCCAACTCGCCATGGGCACGTAGCGTCTCAATCGCCCGGTAGTCGATAACCGTGAACACTGATGGTTCGCAGACCGTGAGTAGGGCGCTCGCTATCGGCACGCCGACACCGTCGAGAAGACCTAAGATCCTGTGTCGCAGCCGCTGAGGCGCTGCTAGTGCCATGCGCGTCAGGTCCGCAATGTCACAGTCACTGTTGCGGGCGACGTACGTCGTTGACCGCGGACTCTTCCAGCGGACTACTTCCAGGAGGTCGCTCCGGTCGTAGTACCCCCTCGCGGCCACAGCGGGCCCAACCCGGCCGAAGACGTCATTCTCCCGCTCGCTCACCTCGTATCGGCGGCTCCAGGTCTGCACGAACTCCCTGGTGATCCCCACTTCGGTGCGGACTGGGTCGAATTGATGTGCCAAGCGCATCGATGCTCCGTCGGTCAGTTTGAGTTATGGCAGGCAGCTCAACCAGATCGGCTCACGTTGAACGGCGCCGACACGACCGCCTCCGAGCCTCGTTTGTCGCCTACAACCTCGGGTCCTCCTAAGCCGCTGCGACGGCGAGCCCGGCCAGCATGTTCTGGTAGGCGGCGGGATGCACGATCGGGATGCCGTATTTGCGAGCCACCGCGGCCTTGCCCGACATGGTGTCCGGGTCCGCCGCAACGAGAAGCCGCGTTTTCTTAGTGACGTTGTCGCCAACGAGGAGGCCCGCCGCTCGTGCCTCCTCCTGCCACTCACTGCGCGGCGGATCCATGGCACCGGTAAAAACGACCCGATCACCCGGCTGAAGCCGCCACTCGTCGGAGCGGCGCTGGCCTGGAATCTCGGTAGCTGCGGCGCCCAACGCCGCCTCGACTTCTGATCGTTGCAGGCCGAGCAGTTCGGCTACCTCGTCCAGGTCGTGCCGTTCGGCTGTGGTCAGGACACCGTCTTCGAGCGCCACTCCCGCAAGACTCGCCAAGTAGCCTCGGTGCAGGTGCTCAATGTCAACGCGAGCGAGCCCCAGGGTCTCCGCCGTGGCGACGAGCGCGTCAGCTTCTGTCGCCGAGATATGCCGGTCGAGGAGAACCTGATCGAGGAGTGCCAGGTAGGCGTCTCCCTCAAGCTCGCGCAACCGGGGTAGGCGGTCGACCAAACGCGCGAGGAAGTGCTGTTGCCGTTGGCCCGCTTTGCGGCGCTGGACGGCCACAACGGAGCCGGCGGAGATCGTTGGCCACCGGAGCCCGGCAGCTGCAGTCGCGGTGGCAGCCCATGGGGGCGGGCTACCGGCCACTCGGAGGTAGTAGCTCAAAAGTTGCGCGGAGGCGCGGGCGTCGTGCAGGGCCGAGTGCGCTTGGTGCGGCGGCAGTCCGGCGAGGCGACAGCAGTCACCGAGACTGCGGCTGGCCGATGGTAGGAAATGCGAGGCCAACTGCATGGTGCAGAGGCCGGGTGCATGGCGGATCGGCGCGTTGATCCCAACACGCTGGTACTCAGCATGCAGAAACGGCGCGTCGAAGTTCAGATTGTGCGCGACCAGGACCCGGCCGCGCAGCAGGCTGGCGAGGTATCCGGCAACCTGGTCGAAGCCGGGTGCGGTCCGCGCCTCCGCAGCCGTGATGCCATGAATGTGCTGTGGCCCGAGATCGCGGTTTGGGTTGACAAGGCTGCACCACTCGCCGGTGGTCCGGCCACTCTCATCGAGGTGCACGACGGCCACTTCGACGATCCGATCGTGCCAACTGGTACGGAGGCCCGTGGTTTCAAGGTCGATGACTGCGTACATGAACGCCCCCTACACCGATGCCGAGGAGTTGTTGTGAACTGCCTTACGCAGCTGCGCCAACCACTGCGGCGGCAGCGGCTGCGGTTCCCCAAGCGATCGCAGGTAGGTGCGGCGGAAGCGCGCCTGCTCGGTGTCCTGCCACAGCTGAGCCGTTCTTGCGACAGCAGCAGTCAACGCCAGCGCCGTAGCCGCGACCGGCGAGGCTGAGGCGAACCGGTCCTTGACTGCCCAGGTGACGAGCTGCTCCTGGTCGGGCATCTGCGTGGGCCAAGCCAGCGGTGCAATCTTTGATTTGACGTGCGTCCTGTGCTGCTCCACCGCAGCCGAATAGGAGGCCCGATGTTCACTGATCTCACCGAGTAGCTCGGGGATGGTGAGAATGGTCCCCTCAAACTTGGAGATCAGTTCGGCCGGGACGACTCCAGCAACCCTGGCCAGGACGGCGAGGGGTGTCTCGCGGTCCCAGCCGATCAGGCATCGGTCCTGCAAATTCCACATGATTCGACGAAGTCGCTCCGGGTCCAGTTCGATCTCGTCGAAAGGAACTACCCATGCTCCGCCGGCTAGGCCGGTGGGCCCAAGCCGCCACACCGCCAAGGCGTCGCCGCCGCCGGTGTTCGGACCGATGGCCAGAACCGCGTGGCCTCGTGCGCCGGGCACGTAGTCGATCGGTACAGCCAACTCACTCTCGGATACCTCCACGCCGATGCTCATGCAGGTCCTCAATGCTCGACAACGGGATGATCACCGTAATGGCTCCCGACGGCACCGGAAGTCAGCTATCTGGCCCAACTTGCTGCCCGGTCCGCACCTTGAAATCGGCACGGCTGTCGACTCTCGATGAATGCCCGCTGTCCGAACGGATCCCAACCGCGGACGCCAGCCTGATGCACCTATTCATCGGTTCCGGCAATATGCGGGTTCGCTCCGAGTCGAACGACGGGCTAACGACGACTCGCCACGAGTCCAGTTGGACTAGGTGCGGTCAACGGGTGAGGCCGACCAGCGTCGCCAGTCGCGCCACGCCGGCCGGCGCCGGCTGTGCGCGGGCAACATCGGCGATCACGGTACGCGCCAGAGGCCGACACCGAACCTCAGCCGGCGCGACACTGTCCGCGTCGACCAGGGCCCGTGCGGCCCCGCGCAGGTCACCCATCTGCAGGTACGCCCGCGCAACGTCCACCAGGTACGCGCCCCGATACTCGGCCGGCAACCGCCGCCACGTCTCCCGCCGAATCACCGTCCCGTGCCTTTGTAACGCCTCGGTGGCATCACCCCGTTGCGCCGCCACGACCACCCGCGCCACGTCGACGGCGATCGGCCCGAAGCTGGTCCGGTGCACATCGTCGTACCCCCTGAGCCCTGCGGCGACCCCCACGGCCCGGTCGATCAGCTCGTCGGCGTGGCGTGTGTCGCCGCAACCGACGGCGGCCAGGGCTGCCTGGAGCAGCAGGGTCCCACCCACGGCCCGCTCCCCCGTCGACCGCTGCCGACCTGAGGTACTGCGGTTCGCGGTGGCGAGCGTCGCGGCCAGGGCCAGGCGGTCGCGGCCCGACGCGCGCAGCGCCTGGGCTACCGAGATGGCCGCCGTTGCCGCCATGATCGGGTCGTCGCCAGCGGCGGACATCGCCCGGTCGGCGGCCAGCCAGCCGAGGTCGGCCTCGCCGAGCTTCACCAGCAGCGACGAGGTGATCCGGTACGCCTGCACCAGCAACTCCGGTGACCGCGTGGCCTGGACGGCGTCGAGCAGACCCGGCAGGACTCGCACCAACTGCCCGTAGTGCGCGTGCTGGTAGCTCAACCAGGCGTACCCGACCTGTCTTCTTAGCTCTTCCGTCGTCTGCTGTGGGGCTTGCGGGATGTCGTAGCGGGCGAGAGCGGCCCGGATGTCGTCCACCCCGTCCGGCGTACCCGCCGGAGTGCTGGGCTGCTGGCCGAGCAGCACCTCCGGGTCGACCCGCAGCACGTGGGCCAGCTCCTGGATCACCGAGTAATGGTCCAGGGAGCGCACGCCGCGCTCCACCTTGTCCACCCAGCTCTTCGACCTGCGCAACCGGTCCGCGAGCATCTGCTGCGTCATCGACCGCCGCACCCGCCAACGGGCCACCCGCCGACCGATCGGGACGTCATCGCTGGTCACGCCGCCACCGCCGGTCCGGGACCGCGCGGGTCGTGTCCTCCACGGGTACGCGCTCCGCCTCGGCCTGGGCCAGGAGACGCTGCTTGGCGGCCTCCCGCTCGGCCGCCTCGCCCTTGTTTTCCGGAGCGCTGTCGTCCTGCCCGCTCATCCCCGCCTCCTCCGTCAGAGGCCCGGAAGGCTCGCTATCAACCGCCGCCGTCCCAGGCCATCAGGACGTGCTCACGTCCCAAACCGGACAGTAGGGCGGATTAGTGATGCGGTGATTACTAGCAGTTATGCGGCCAGGTTGATGCCAATGCGGCCGGCGAGCAGGCGCAGGTCGTCGGGGATGGCTCGACGCTGAGCGCGCTGCGCCAGGGTCACGACGGCGTCGCGGGCGAGCGGGTTGATGGCGAACGGGATCGGCGCAGCCTGCTCGGCCCGGATGAATGCTGCCAAGGCCTCGGAGTCCCGACGACCGCCGTCCGCGAACGCTCGCCCAATGTCGAGCCAATACGACAGTTGGCGATTCGATGCCTTGAGTACCTGCGGTCGGATTGTGCGGGACAGCTCGACTATCTTGCCGTATTCGCCCTGCTCAGCCGCGATGGACATCTTCCAGAGCCCCACATTGGTTGGCCCAAAGCAGCAGCCGTTGAAGCCGCCACCGTCGGCCGGATCTCCCAAACTCGCCGCCTCCCGTGCGGCCTCGGCGAGGTGGTCGCGGGCAACGTCCGGACGAGCGTCCACGGTCGAGGCCAGTGCCGCCATGAGGTGAAGCTGGCCGAGCATCTGCCGCACCCGGACATCGGATGCGTCGCCCTGAAGCTCCACCAGCGAGCGGTTACTGACTCTGGCCGCCAAACGCGCGGACTCGATCGGCAGGCTCTGCGCATATATGAACCGCGATGCACCGATCCACGCCCGATCTTCGACGTCCTCAGCAGCCGATACGGATATCCGGGAGGCGTTGAGGGCCAGGTGGCGATAGCCGAGGTGCCGAAGACAGGTGGAGGCCAGGTAAGCGACCTGAGCGAGCGCGGTGCCGCCCACGGCAGCGGCTTCGAGCAGCAGCCTCGGGAGCATGCGGGCCATGGCCGGGTAGTTGCACGAATTGCGGAGCTGATCGGCGCGGGCGATCTCGGCCGCCAGGTGATCCGCGGCGTAGGTCGACGGACGGCGCTCGCCGTCCTCAATCTCGATCAGGGCCGACCAGACCGCCGGCACACACTCGGCGGCACTTTCCCGGGCCGGATCCCCGGACTCGGTGCCTTGGCCGAGCAGATCGGCCACCGTGACCTGAAGCGCGGCGGCGAGAGCCACCAGAGTGGAGCGGCGGTCGATCGGCTTCCGGCCGGACTCGATCTGCGACACGTAAGACTGGGTGACGCCGGCGAGCCCAGCGAGGACGGCCTGAGTCATCCCGCCACGGCGCATCCGCCAATACCGGATCCTGGAGCCAATGGTGTCCGGCTTCATCACCATGCCTACGCCCACCCCCAGTTAGAGGACCGGATTGCGGCGTTGAAGCGCTACGACCGCACGGTTGGACGCTACACCCGCAAAGCACCGCATCGGTGACGCTCGACGTCGTCAAGGCGGTCTGGCACCTTCCGTGGTCAGCCGGCTTCCGAGCCTCGATCGGCAACAATGGGCGCGACGCAGCTCGTCGGGGATGGCTCGACGCCGGGCGCGCTGGGCCAGGGTCACCACGGCATCGCGGGCGAGGGGATTGATCGCGAACGGTACCGGCGCGGCCCGTTCGGCTCGGACGAATGCGGCCAGCGCCTCAACGTCTCGGCGACCGCCGTCCGCAAGTGCGCGACCTAGGTCGAGCCAGTAGGACTGCTGGCGGATCGACGCTGCAAGCACCTGCGGTCGGACCGTCCGGGACAGCTCAATGACCCTGCCGGACTCGCCTTGCTCGGCGGCGATTGACATCTCCCAGAGCCCGACGTTGGTTGGGCCGAACCCACAACCGTTAAAGCCGGCCCCGTCGACCGGATCCCCGAGCGTTGCCGCCTCGCGCGCTGCCGCGGCAAGGTGATCGCGAGCTACGTCCAGTCGACCACTGACGGTCGACGTCAACGCGGCCGAGAGGTGGAGCTGTCCGAGCATCTGTCGCACCCGCTCGTCGGCGGCGTCAGCTTGCAACTCACTTAGTGACCGATCGGCGGCTCTGGCCGCGACCGGTGCTGATTCGATCGGCAGGCTCTGCGCATAGGCGAAGCGGGAGGCCGCGATCCATGCCGGGTCTTCGGTATCTTCGGCGGTCGCCCCGGCGAGCCGGGCGGCGTTGAGGGCTAGGTGGCGGTAGCCGAGGTTCCGCAGGCAGGTGGCGGCCTGGTAGGCGACCTGGACGAGCACGCTGCCGCCCACGGCGGCGGCTTCGAGCAGGAGACTGGGCAGCATACGAGCCATCGCCGGGTAGTTGCACGAGGTGCGAAGCTGCTCGGCGCGGGCGATCTCGGTCGCCAGGCGTTCCGTTGTGTAGGTCGACGGGCGGCGCTCGCCGTCCTCGATCTCGATCAGGGCCGACCAGATCGCGGGCACGCATTCGGCGGCGCTCTCACGGGCCGGATCGCCGGACTCGGTTCCCTGGCCGAGTAGGTCGGCCACCGTGACCTGAAGCGCGGCAGCGAGAGCGACCAGAGTGGAGCGGCGGTCAATGGTCCTCCGACCCGACTCGACCTGCGACACGTACGACTGGGTGACGCCAGCGAGCCCAGCGAGGACGGCCTGGGTCATCCCGCCACGGCGCATCCGCCAGTACCGGATCCTGGCGCCGATGGTGTCCGGCTTCTTCACCATTGCCTTCGCCCACCCCAAGGTCAAGGAGAGCGGATTGCGGCGTTGAACCGCTATCCCTGCGCCGTTGCACGTTACACCGTCAGAGTGTCGCAGCGGTGATACTGCGCTGTCCGCGACAGGCATTGCCTTACCGCCACGACACTACGAGTCGCGGCGTCTAAGTTCACTTTCGCCGGTGAGGCTGACGGCCGGCGACGTTAGAACACCGCTGCCGACCCCTCGGCGCGGACCGGCAACCCCCTCCAAGAGGGACAAAGACCACAAGGCCGGCATTCCGCATCGCGGCTCTGCTAGTACACGGGTGGTCACACCACAGCGTGAAAATTAAGACTATCCTTGGCCAGTCAGCGGAGTTGGGCAACATAGGGGTGGGCCAGGGCATGGTAGTGCTGCAGGAAGAGATAGATGCAGGAAGGTCCACGGTCAAGGCTGACGCATTCTCAATGTCGATTGGCGAATTGGTCAACCTATACAAGAACCGCGAATTGGTCATCCGGCCGGAATATCAGAGGCTATTTCGCTGGTCGCAGGAAAAGAAATCACGCCTAATTGAAAGTATCCTTCTAGGCATTCCCCTTCCTTCGATATTCGTCATGCAGCGACACGACGGAATCTGGGAGGTAATCGATGGACTCCAGCGCATATCAACCATCCTGGAATTCATGGGAGAATTGATTAATGAGGCCAGCGGTGAACAGTTCGCGGCCAGTAGGCTGACAGCCACAAGATATTTGCGCTCTCTGCAGGGGATGGCGTTTGAATCCGAGCAAGAGCCAACCCTTAGCCCTGGACAAAGAATTGCGATTAAGCGAAGCAAAATAGACGTCAAGATTCTATTGCCCGAAAGTGATGATAAAGCAAAGTACGAACTCTTCGACCGGCTGAATTCAGGTGGCGAAAGCGCCTCTCCGCAAGAGGTCCGCAATGTGCAGCTAATCATGGCGGATCGAACATTCTTCCAATGGCTCTCTGAACTTAAAGAGCACGAGGGATTTCGCGACTGCGCCCTTGTTTCCAGTCGACAGGGCGACGAACAATACGACCTGGAACTGGTATGCCGTTTCATCGCCCTATCTCAGAGTACCAGCGCTGAGCTTAAGGCCATGCCGGAGGTAGATACCTACCTGACTGAGAAGATGCTAAAAGCCGCCGTTGATCCGGACTTTGACCGACAGGCAACGGCCGACCAGTTTCGTGTGATGTTTTCGATGCTCAGCGAGGCACTCGGCTCTGAATCATTCCGTCGCTACGACGCAACAAAAGGACGCTTCACCGGCGGTCTATCAGTTTCCGCTTTCGAGGCCGTGACCACTGGCCTTCGCCACAATCTAACTTCATGGACGGCGGTAGAGGATCGTAACGAAAAGTTGCGGGAAAAAGTCATTAGCTTGTGGGACCTACCAGCGTTTCGGGCGAAGGCACGAGGTGGCGTTCGGGGCACAACCCGCATTCCAGCCATCGTTCCGGCGGCTAAGTCCCACTTCAAGCCGTGAAAATTCGAACTCTCGATGCCTTAGATGAGGCTATAACCACAGATCTGGCCTGGCGCAAGAAGGAACTTTCCGTATTTAGGAACCAAGTTCAGAAAGCTGATCGCGCCATCCAGCGCGCACTCTTGCGCGGAGCGATATCTCTCCTTTACGCTCACTGGGAGGGATTCATCAAGAATTCGGCCCACGCTTACCTATGCTACCTATCTCGACTCAACCTGACGTGGGATCAACTCCGACCCGAGATTGTCGGATTAGCGATGCGCCGAGAGTTGATTCAGTTCGGCGAGACGAATCGTCCTCACATTCACGCACAGATTGTTCGCCAGCTGCGTGAAGGCTCGGCAGAGCTGGCCCGGATTCCCGACAACCGGGACGCCATTCGAACCATGGCGAATTTAAATTTTAGCCGACTAGAGGACATACTTGTTTCAATTGGCTGCGACTGCGGTCGTTACGCTTCCTACCGCGACCTGATCGATGAGCAGCTGCTTGCATCTCGCAATCGGATTGTGCACGGCGAAGACGACTATATCGCTCTAACAGATTGGGTTGACCTGCGAAAGGAAATTCTCTACATCATGGACGATGTTTCGAGGCAGATAGTCAACGCCGCCGCGTTAAAGGAATACCGCGCTCCGATTCTAAAGATGGCCTAAATGATTTAGTTCGCCCCGCAAACAGTCTCCAAGCAGTCTCGCGTCCAAAGGTCTGCTCAAAGCGCCACGATCGCCGCAGTCTCCGCCGGCAGCTGGATCCGGTCCCGCATCACCGTGACCCCCTCCCCAGTAGCCAGCAGCACGCGCCGCGCAACCCCGGGCAGCGACACCCCCTGCCCCCGCCCAGCCAGGTTCGCCACCACAAGCGTGTCCCCCCGCCGCATCACCAGGAACTGGTCCCCGTGCTGCACAGAAACAGCGTTCAACCGAGGATCAGACAGGTCAGGAAGAGACCGCCGCAGCCCGATCAACCGCTGGTAGAACGCCAACATCGAAGCATGCTCAGGCTTGTCCAGCTCGGCCCAGTCCAACCGCGACCGCACGAACGTCTCCGGGTCCTGCGGATCAGGAACGTCCCCCTCCGGCCACCCGTGCGAGGCAAACTCCCGCCGACGCCCGGTCCGCACCGCAGAGGCCAGCTCCGGCTCCGGATGCGACGTGAAGAACTGCCACGGCGTTGAGGCAGCCCACTCCTCCCCCATGAACAGCATGGGAGTGAACGGCGCCGTCAACAGCAACGTAGCCCCCACCCGCAGCAGCGAAGGCGACAGAGAAGCCGAGATCCGATCCCCGGTAGCCCGGTTCCCGATCTGGTCGTGGTTCTGTAGGTAGGCCACGAACCGGTGCCCCGGCACCCGAGGATCAACAGGCCGCCCATGATGACGGTTCCGGAAGCTGGACCAGGTGCCAGCGTGGAAGAACCCGCCGGTCAGCACATCAGACAGCGTCTCCAGGGACCCGAAGTCCCCGTAGTACCCCTGCCGCTCCCCCGTCAGCAACGTGTGCAGGGCGTGGTGCGCGTCGTCGTTCCACTGGGCGTGCAGCCCGAACCCACCCGCCTCGCGCGGCGTGATGACCCGCGGGTCGTTGAGGTCGGACTCGGCGATCAGCGACAGCGGCCGACCCAGGTGCGTCGACAACGACTCGACGGAGACCGCCAGCTCTTCCAGGATGGGAACGGCCCGCGAGTCGTGCAGGGCGTGGACGGCGTCCAGGCGTAGGCCGTCGACGTGGTAGTCGCGCAGCCACATGAGCACGCTGTCGATGATGTAGCGGCGTACCTCGTCGGAGTGCGGGCCGTCCAGGTTGATCGAGCGGCCCCAACTGTTGCTCTGCTCGGCGAGGTAGGGCCCGAACTGCGGCGCGTAGGCCCCGGAGGGCCCGAAATGGTTGTAGACAACGTCGAGGATCACCCCCAGACCGCGAGCGTGGGCGGCGTCGACGAACCGTTTCAGGCCGTCGGGGCCGCCGTAGGGCTCGTGTGGGGCGTACCAGCAGACGCCGTCGTACCCCCAGTTGTGTTCGCCGTTGAAGGCGTTGATCGGGAGCAGTTCGATCAGGTCGACGCCCAGGGACACGAGGTGGTCGAGGCGGTCGATGGCCGCGTCGAAGGTGCCTTCCGGGGTGAAGGTGCCGATGTGCAGCTCGTAGAGGATGCTCCCGGGCAGTTGCCGGCCGGTCCACGCGCTGTCGGACCACGCGAAGTCGGCGTGGTCGTAGCGGCGGCTCGGCCCGTGCACTCCCGCAGGCTGCCACGGTGACCGGGGGTCGGGCAGTGGGGTTTCGTCGTCGTTCAGCAGAAAGGAGTAGTCGAGGCCGGCGTCGGGCACCTCGACCCGCCACCAGCCGTCGGCGGCGGCGCGCATCTCGTGGTCGGTGTCGCCGGCGAGGCGCAGCCGCACCCGCTCGGCGTCCGGCGCCCACACGCTGAATTCGGTCATCACGCAGCCTCCACGGAAGTGGTGGAAGGAGTCAGCAGAGCCACGGGATAGTCGGCCAGAAGGTCGTCCAGAGGGGTCTCCCCGCCACTGTAGACCCGGCCGGTGAACAGGTCCTTCATCTCGTGAACGGGAAGTGACAGAGCTGTGTCACACCACCCACCGGCGCGTGCCAGGCCCAGCGGCAGCCGGGTCGCCACGGCGATCGCGCCGCCCCGGTCGAAGGCCACCACGTGTCGGCCCACCGGCCCGTGCGCGGGCACCGGCCGGTAGGTGGTGAACAGCTCGGGATGCGCCCGCCGCAGCCGCAGGGTCCGCGACACGACGAGCAGCTTCGCCGCTCCGTCGGTGTCGACCGGGGGACGCCAGCCGCCGTCGATGCGTGCCAGCAGCTCTCGGCGTACGTCGAAGTCGACCGGGCGGCGGTTGTCCGGGTCGACGAGGGAGTTGTCCCACAGCTCGGTGCCCTGGTAGGTGTCCGGCACACCGGGCATGGTGAGTTGGATCAGCTTCTGCCCGAGCGAGTTGCACCAGCCGGCCGGGGCGATCGCGGCGGCGAGTTCGGTCAGCTCGTCGTGCAGGCTCGGGTCGTCGTACATCTGGTCGACCACTGCGTGCACTGCCTGTTCGAAGGCCGGGTCGGGGTCCGCCCAACTGGTCGAGGCCCCGGCCTCCCGGGCGGCCTTCTCGACGTACGCGTGCAGCCGTTCCCGCTCGATCGGCCACGCGCCGACGGCGGTCTGCCAGAGCAGGTGGGCGAACGCCGGGTCGGGCAGTGGCGCGTACTCCATCCAGGTCTTGACCTGCTCGGCCCAGCGGCCCGGCAGTTCGCTGAGCACGGCGAGGCGGGCGCGGACGTCCTCGCCGCGTTTGGTGTCGTGGGTGGAGAGGGTGGTCATGCTGGCGGGCCAGCGGACCTGTTGGGCGTTGGCGAAGCGGTGGAACTCCGCCGGCGGCACCCCGAAGTGGGAGGGGTCGTCGCCGACCTCGTTGAGCGCCACGAACCGGGTCCAGCGGTAGAACGCGGTGTCCTCCACGCCCTTGGCCATCACCGCGCCGGTGAGCTGCGGGAACCGTTGGGCCAGCTCGTCGTCGGGGTTGCGCAGGCGGCGGGTGACAGCGTCCAGGGCGCCGGCCAGGGCGGGGCGGCGGCGGCCGGCCTCGGAGCGGGCGGCGGCGAGGTGCCGGGCGCCGTGCGGCGGGTAGCCCCGGTAGACGGCGAAGGCTGCGGCCAGCTCGGCGAGCGCCGCGCGGGCCCGCTCGGTGGGCACCTCGGGGGCGAGGGCGGCCAACCGGGTCAGCTCGGCGGCGAGCAGTTGGGTGGCGGCGGCCAGCTTGGTGGTGTGGGTCAGGTCCTCCCAGGAGGTGTGCTGCCCGGTGAGGCGGTTGTCCAGCGCGGTGAAGTCACCCTCGGCGTCGGTGTCGACGAAGAGCCCGCCGACAGCGGCCAGGGCGTCGTAGCCGGTGGTGCCGTCCACTGGCCAGTCCGGCAGCTCCTCGCCGTACTCCAGGATCTTCTCCACCACGAGCCAGGCGTCCGGCGCGGCGGCCCGCAACCGGGCCAGGTAGCCGGCCGGGTCGCGCAGGCCGTCCGGGTGGTCGACGCGGATGCCGTCGACCTCCCCGGCGGCGGCCCAGCGCAGGATCAGCTCATGGGTGGCGGCGAAGACCGCCGGGTCCTCCACGCGCAGACCCGCCAGGCCCGCGATGGCGAAGAACCGGCGGTACGTCAGCTCGGCGTCACCGCGCCGCCAGGAGACCAGCTCGTAGTGCTGCCGGTCGTGCACCTCGCGGGCGCTGCCGTCGCCGGTGCCGTCGGCGACCGGGAAGCGGTGCTCGTGGTAGCGCAGCTCCCCGTCGACCACCTTCAGGTCGTCGAGGGCGGCCGAGTCGTCGCCCAGCACCGGCAGTAGCAGCCGGCCCCGGTCCCAGTCGATGTCGAACCAGTCGGCGTACGCCGAGTCGCGCCCCCGGCGCAGCACGTCCCACCAGGCCGGGTTGGCGGCCGGGACGGCGACCCCGGCGTGGTTGGGCACGATGTCGACGACCAGGCCGAGATCCTTGTCGCGCAGGGCGGCCAGCAGCCGCTGCCGGGCGGCCTCCCCGCCCAGTTCCGGGTTGACGGCCCGGTGGTCGACAACGTCGTAGCCGTGCTG
Source organism: Micromonospora sp. NBC_00821 (assembly GCF_036347035.1). Taxonomy (NCBI): domain Bacteria; kingdom Bacillati; phylum Actinomycetota; class Actinomycetes; order Micromonosporales; family Micromonosporaceae; genus Micromonospora; species Micromonospora sp. NBC_00821. The sequence continues at coordinate 3,401,676 of NZ_CP108880.1, read as the reverse complement.
GGAGCCGGGGGTGGCGGTGAGCAGCGGGGCGCTGTAGAGGTGGCTGACGCCGAGGTCGTCCAGGTAGTCGACGATCGCGGCGGTGGCGTCCAGGTCGAAGCCGGGGCGGACCTGGATCCGGTAGGTGGCAGTGGGAGGGGTGGCCGTCATGTCAGATCGTCCTCTCCAGCACGACGAGGGAGCGGTCCGGCACCCGGATGGTGCCGCCCGCGCTGATCACCGTGGCGTCGTCCGGCTCGGGTTCGGCGGTGCTGATCACCCGTTCCCACTTCTGGCCGTACTCGCTGCCGGGCATGGTGAAGTCCAGCGGCGCGTCGTGGGCGTTGAAGCAGAGCAGGAACGACGCGTCGTGGTGCTTCTGGCCGTACTGGCCGCGTTCGCGGATGCCTTCGCCGTTGACGAAGAGCGCCACCGATCGGCCGAAGTCGTTACCCCAGTCCTCGCCGGTCATCTCCCGCCCGTCCGGGGTGTACCAGGCCAGGTCGGGCAGCGGCTCGTCGATGCCGCGCCCGTTCACCGGCAGGCCGGTGAAGAACCGGCGACGGCGGAACACCTGGTGACGCTTGCGGAACGCGGTGAGCGTCTGCACGAACTCCAGCAGTTGCTCGTCGGCGTTGTCCCAGTCGACCCAGGCCAGCTCGCTGTCCTGGCAGTAGACGTTGTTGTTGCCGTGCTGGGTGCGGCCCAGCTCGTCACCGTGGCCGATCATCGGCACGCCCTGCGACAGCATCAGGGTGGCCAGGAAGTTGCGCCGCTGCTTGGCCCGCAACGCGAGGACCGCCTCGTCGTCGGTGTCGCCCTCGACCCCGCAGTTCCAGGACCGGTTGTGGCTCTCGCCGTCGCGGTTTTCCTCGCCGTTGGCCTCGTTGTGCTTGTCGTTGTAGGACACCAGGTCGTTGAGGGTGAACCCGTCGTGCACGGTGACGAAGTTGATGCTGTGGAACGGTCGACGGCCGTCGTCCTGGTAGAGGTCGGCGGAGCCGGAGATCCGGGACGCGAACTCGGCGAGGGTGGCCGGCTCGCCGCGCCAGAAGTCCCTTACGGTGTCGCGGTACTTGCCGTTCCACTCCGTCCACAGCGGCGGGAAGTTGCCCACCTGGTAGCCGCCGGGGCCGACGTCCCACGGTTCGGCGATGAGCTTGACCTGGCTGACCACCGGGTCCTGCTGCACCACCTCGAAGAAGGTGGAGAGCCGGTCCACCTCGTAGAACTCGCGGGCCAGGGTGGCCGCCAGGTCGAAGCGGAAGCCGTCGACGTGCATCTCGGTCACCCAGTAGCGCAGCGAATCCATGATCAGTTGCAGCGAGTGCGGGCTGCGAACGTTGAGGCTGTTGCCGGTGCCGGTGTAGTCGACGAAGTAGCGGCGGTCCTCCTCGCTGAGCCGGTAGTAGCTCGGGGCGTCGACGCCCTTGAAGCTCAGCGTCGGGCCGAGGTGGTTGCCCTCGGCGGTGTGGTTGTAGACCACGTCGAGGATGACCTCGATGCCGGCCGCGTGCAGCGCCTTGACCATGCCCCGGAACTCCTGCACCTGCTGGCCGGTCCGGCCCAGCGCGGAGTAGCCGTGGTGCGGGGCGAAGAAGCCGATGGTGTTGTAACCCCAGTAGTTGCGCAGCCCCAGGTCGACGAGCCGGTTGTCGTGGATGAACTGGTGCACCGGCATCAGCTCGATCGCCGTCACCCCGAGCCGGGTCAGATAGTCGATCATCGGCGGGGAGGCGATGCCCGCGTACGTGCCGCGCAGCTCCTCCGGGATGTCCGGGTGGCGCATGGTCAGCCCACGCACGTGCGCCTCGTAGATCACCGAGTGGTGGTAAGGGGTGCGCGGCGGCTTGTCGTTGCCCCAGTCGAAGTACGGGTTGACCACCACCGACTTCGGCATGAACGGCGCCGAGTCGGTCTCCGACATCCGCTCCGGCTCGTTCAGGTCGTAGTCGTAGACCGCCGGGTCCCACTCCACGTCACCGTCGATGGCCTTGGCGTACGGGTCGATCAGCAGCTTGTGCGGGTTGCAGCGCAGCCCGTTCGCCTGGTCGTACGGGCCGTACACCCGGTAGCCGTAGCGCTGGCCCGGCTCGATGCCCGGCAGGTACGCGTGCCACACGTAGGCGTCCACCTCGCGCAGCTCGACGCGGCGCTCCGCGCCGGTGTCCCACTCGTCGAAGAGGCACAGCTCGATCCGCTCGGCCACCTCGGAGAAGATGGCGAAGTTGGTGCCCATCCCGTCGTAGGTGGCGCCCAGGGGGTACCGCTCGCCCGGCCAGACCTGCATGTCGCTCCTTAGACCATGGTTATGTGCGCACCGGCCGAGATCGCCCGCGCGCACGCAGGTAGTGCCCCCGGCCCGGACGCGCCAATCCATCCTTTCAGGCGACGGGCGAAAACCGCCCGTCTGATGCGCGCTACACCACTCGGGTGTCCTCCGTCACGATGACCCTTTTCGAGATGCGTTCTCGGGTCCGATGCACTTTCCTTGACCGGGGACAAGCGTTCGCGCGTGCCCGCCTGGCCATCTGCCACCCCTTACACCTCTCGCTCCGCCGCCACTGACGTCGGCGCGCCTCACCATGCATGGACGGAGATTGATGTGACACTGCGGGTCGACGAGCAGCTCGCTGCCACCAAGGACCGGGCCCACCGGCCCACCCTGACTTCCCGGCCCCCCGCGCAGTCCGGTCCCACCACGCAGCCCGGCACGCCAGTGCCGGCGCAGTCCGGCCCCGGGGTGCCCCCGCAGACCCGCCGCATCCTCATGCTGTCCTGGGAGTACCCGCCGGTGCTCGTCGGCGGTCTCGGTCGCCACGTGCACGCGCTCTCCGTCGCCCTCGCCGCCGCCGGCCACGAGGTCACCGTCGTCACCCGCCACTCCGAGGGCGCGCCCCTGGAGGAGTACGCCGACGGCGTACGCATCCTGCGGGCCCCCGAGGACCCGGTGGCCTTCCCGCTCGCCACCGGCTCGCTGCTGGCCTGGACGATGGCCTTCAACCACACCCTCACCCGCACCGCCCTGCGCGCCACCCAGGCCGGCTCGTACGACGTCATCCACGCCCACGACTGGCTCGTCGCGCACACCGCCATGACGTTGCGCGACCACCTGGACATCCCGCTGGTCAGCACGATCCACGCCACCGAGGCCGGTCGGCACCAGGGCTGGTTGCCGGAGGAGATGAACCGCACCATCCACGGCGTCGAGCAGTGGCTCAGCAGCGAGTCCAACCGGGTGATCGTCTGCTCCGGGTACATGCGCGACGAGGTGAACGCGCTGTTCGGCGTACCGGCCGGACGGGTCGACGTCGTCGCCAACGGCGTGGAGCCGCACCGCTGGCGGGTGCCCGCCCGTGCCGTGGCCGCCGCCCGCGCCCGCTTCGCCGCGGACGGCCCGCTGGTCACCTTCGCCGGCCGCCTGGTGTACGAGAAGGGCGTCCAACACTTGATCGAGGCACTCCCCCGGCTGCGCGAGCGGCACCCCGGGCTGCGTGCCGTGATCGCGGGCGACGGCCCGTACCGCGCCGAGTTGGAGGCCGAGGTGCACCGCCGCGGCCTCGGCGGCATGGTCACCATGCCGGGCTTCCTGGGCGGCACCGACCTGCCGGCCCTGATGGCCGCGTCCGACTGCTTCGTCGTGCCGAGCATCTACGAGCCGTTCGGCATGGTGGCCCTGGAAGGCGCCGCGGCCGGCGCTCCCCTGGCCGTCGCCGCCACCGGAGGCCTCGGCGAGATCGTCGAGCCGGGCGTCACCGGGATGACCTTCCGCCCGCACGACCCGGACAGCCTCACCGACGCCGTGGACGCGCTGCTGTCGGATGCCGACCGTTCCCGCGTCATGGCCCGCCGCGCCCGCCGGATGGTCCACGACCAGTACGGCTGGGCCGCGATCGCCCAACGCACCGCCGCCAGCTACGCCGCCGCCATCCACCACGACGCCGCGTTCACCGCCGAACGCGCCGAGCAGCGGATGTCGCAGGGCCGGGCCCTTCCGGCGCTTCCCGAGGGCAACCTGCTCGCCGCCGCCGGCCTGCGCTGACCTTCGTCCTCCAGGCCCGACTCCGGCTCGGGCTCAGGCTCAGGCCGGGCTCGGACTCAGGCCGGGCTCAGGCCGGGCTCAGGCCGGGCTCAGGCCGGGCTCAGGCCGGGCTCAGGCCGGGCTCAGGCCGGGCTCGGACTCGGGCCGGGCTCAGGCCGGGCTCGGACTCAGGCCGGGCTCAGGCCGGGCTCAGGCCGGGCTCAGGCCGGGCTCGGACTCGGGCCGGGCTCAGGCCGGGCTCGGACTCGGGCCGGGCTTAGGCCGGGCTCGGACTCGGACTCGGGCCGGGCCGGGTTCGGGCCGGCCGGGTTCGGGCCGGCCGGGTTCGGGCCGGCCGGGTTCGGGCCGGCCGGGTTCGGGCCGGCCGGGTTCGGGCCGGCCGGGTTCGGGCCGGCCGGGTTCGGGCCGGCCGGGTTCGGGCCGGCCGGGTTCGGGCCGGCCGGGTTCGGGCCGGCCGGGTTCGGGCCGGGTTGATCGACTCGGTTTTCTTGAAGTCGGGGCGTCCCGGTGCTGGGGACCCCCCGACTTGCGGTTGATCGACTCGGCTTTCTTGAAATCGGGTTGTCCTGGTGCTGGGGACTCCCCGACTTCCTGAAAGCCGAGTCGATCATGCGCTGAGGAGCGCAGCGCACCGCTCAGCGCTGGGCTGTTGGGCTGCGGTGCCGGGCGCGGTGCGCGCGGGCGCCGGCCGGGTAGCTCGCCGCTGGACGCCGGCCGCACCGCTCAGTGTCGGGCCGTCGGGCCGTCGGGCCGCCTGACCGTCGGGCCGCCTGACCGCCTGACCGCCTGACCGGGGCCGTACAGCTCGGTGGATGTCGATCGGGGCTGTCAGAATGTGCGGATGTCTCGCCCTGTCGACGCCCTGGATGCCAGCTTTCCGGTCGCCGCCTCGATCGCACTGGACCTGATCCGACGCCCCGAGGTGACCGAGCGGTGGTCAGACCCGAGTGCGCTGCCCCACCTGTCCGTGGGTGGCCTCGCGTGCCACCTGGGACGTCAGGCGGTCCGGGCGGCGGAGCTACTGCCGACGCCGACCGACCTGCCGGTGTTGGAGGCGGCCGACAACCATTACGAGCGGGCCGCCTGGGTCTCCGAGGGGTCTCCGGACAAGAAAACGGTTGCCTCCGGCTCCGACGAGGCCGACGCCGCACGCGGGCCGGCCGACCTGCACGCCCGTTCCGCCCGGGCCTTGGCGGAGGTCGGCGACCTGCTCTCCCGGAGTGCCGCCCGTGAGGTCGTGCCGATCCCGTGGCAAGGCTGGGCGCTGCGGCGCGGCGACTTCCTGCTCACCCGTCAGCTCGAGATCGTGGTCCACTCCGACGACCTCGCGGTGAGCATCGGCGTCCCTACGCCGGAGTTCCCGGCGGACGTCTTCGACCCGGTACGCGACCTGCTGGTCCGACTGGCCGTGCGCCGCCGTGGCCAGTCCGCACTGATCAGCGCGCTCAGCCGCAGCGAGCGGGCCCAGGACATCTCCGCCTTCTGACCGGCCGCCCCGTCGGTGATCATCCGCCGCCCGGGACCGCCCCCGCGGGTGATCGACTCGGCTTCCTGAAGGGCGCGGTGTTCCGGCGCCACGGACACCGCGCCTTCAAGGAACCCGAGTCGATCATACCGACGCGGGGCGGCGCGGAGCACGGACACCGTGCCTCAAGGAACCCGAGTCGATCATGCCGGGGCGGGGCAGCTCGGAGGGCGGAAACGCGGCAGGCCGCCGACCCGGAGGGGTCGACGGCCTGCTCGTGTAGCGAGGAGCGGGTCAGCGCTCGCCGAAGGGGACGTAGTCCCGCTCGGCGGAGCCGACGTAGACCTGCCGCGGACGGCCGATCTTGGTCTCCGGGTCGTTGATCATCTCGCGCCACTGGGCGATCCAGCCGGGGAGCCGGCCGAGCGCGAAGAGCACCGTGAACATCTTGGTCGGGAAACCCATGGCCTTGTAGATCAGGCCGGTGTAGAAGTCCACGTTCGGGTAGAGCCGACGGGAGACGAAGAAGTCGTCGGCGAGGGCGATCTCCTCCAGCTCCATGGCGATGTCCAGCAGCGGGTCGGGCTTGGCCATCCGGCCCAGCACGTCCTGCGCGGCCTTCTTGACGATCGCCGCCCGCGGGTCGTAGTTCTTGTAGACCCGGTGGCCGAAGCCCATCAGCTTGACGCCGTCCTGCTTGTCCTTGACCTTGCGGACGAAGGACCGGACGTCGCCGTCGCCGGCGTGGATCTGCTGGAGCATCTCCAGCACCGCCTGGTTCGCGCCACCGTGCAGGGGGCCGAACAGCGCGTTCACACCGGCCGAGACCGAGGCGAACAGGTTGGCGTTGCTGGAACCGACCAGGCGGACGGTCGACGTGGAGCAGTTCTGCTCGTGGTCGGCGTGCAGGACGAAGAGCATGTCCAGCACCTTCGACATCACCGGGTCGACCTCGTACGGCTCCGCCGGCACGCCGAACGTCATCCGCAGCAGGTTGTCCACGTACCCCAGCGAGTTGTCCGGGTACAGCAGCGGCTGACCGATGGACTTCTTGTACGCGTACGAGGCGATGGTGGGAACCTTCGCCATCAGCCGGACCGTGGAGATCTCCACGTGCTCGGAGTCGAACGGGTCCAGGCTGTCCTGGTAGAAGGTGGACAGGGCGCTCACCGCGGACGAGAGCACCGCCATCGGGTGGGCGTCCCGGGGGAAGCCGTCGAAGAAGCGGCGCATCTCCTCGTGCAGCAGCGAGTGCCGCCGAATCCACTCGGTGAACTCGGTCAGCTGCTGCTCGGTCGGCAGCTCACCGTAGATGAGCAGGTAGGAGACCTCCAGGAAGGAGGACTTCTCGGCCAGCTGCTCGATCGGGTACCCCCGGTAACGCAGGATGCCCGCGTCGCCGTCGATGTAGGTGATCGCGGATGAGGCAGCGGCGGTGTTGACGAAACCGGGGTCGTACGTGGTCATCCCGGTTTCCTTCAGCAGCTTGCTCACCCCGATACCGGCGGGGCCCTCGACCGCAGGATGCACCGGCATCGACAGCTGCCCACCGGGGTGATCGAGCTTGACTTCCGTCATGTGGTTCCTCGCTTCGCCGGCAGATCTACGTTGAATTGCCTTCGCTTCTACCGTAATTGCGGCTCGGGGGACAACGTCCGCCGTGGTTCGGCGGTGAGGTATGCGTCACCCGATTCCCGACCGGGCGGCCGGGAAACCCGGCATCCCGACAGTCGGGACCGGACCGGACCGACCCCCGAAGCCAGGTCACGACAGGGCGAGGCGTCGCAGCGTACCGTCTGTCGCGACCTGGAAGACGTCGAGCTGGTTGGTGCCGGCGTGGAAGAGTTTGTCGTCGGCGAGCAGCGCGGCGAACCGGCGTCCGCCGGGGTCGGCGGGCACCACCGGGACGACGGCCCCGATGCGGCCGTTGACGGCGACGGCGAGCAGTGTGCCGTCCGGGATCCGGTCCGGGACGTCGCCCCAGACGAGCGCCGGGAGGGTGCCGGTGTCCGGGTCCGTGGCGGTGAACGCGGCCAGGTCGGCGACCCGTGCGCTGCCGGCGGCGGGGCCGGCGCGTACCTCGGTGCCGACCAGGGGGTGCGGTGTCGGCAGGGGTGGCGGCGCGGGCACGCCACCGGGGAAGGTGACCGGTTCGCCGGGGCGGTCGTAGAAGTGCTTCGTACCGTCGGTGCGGGGGGTCTGCCGGGCGGAGCGCCCGTCGACCCGCCAGGGCAGCCGGACGCCGGCCTCGTCGGCCACTGTCGGCAGCAGGTCGACGTGTTCCCAGTTGCGGTCGTCCACCCGGCCGGTCTGTTGCCGGGGTTCCTTGACGAACGTCGGCACCCACGCGACCTCGCCGGCTGCGGCCTTGATGGCGTCCATGCCCCGACCCTGCGCGCCGGGGCGGAAGCTGACCCCGTGGTCGGCGGTCACCACGACGAGGGCCTGCTCGTAGAGGCCGTTGGCGCGCAGCGTCCGCAGCGTCTCGCCGATCAGCCGGTCGGTGTAGCCGAGCTGGGCGAGGTGCCGCTGCCGGGCCAGGTCGACCCACCCGGCGCCGTCGTTGGGCAGGTCCTCGGGGGCGTCGTAGCGCGCCCCGGACGGCAGGTACGCCCACGGTGAGTGCGGCATCAGCAGGTGCAGGAAGTGCAGGGTGGGCCGGTTCGTCGGCTTCAGCCCGGCGAGGAAACTGGTGAACCGGGCCGGTTGGTTGTCGTCCAGGCTGTCCCAGCGGAACGTCGGGTCGGCCGGCACCGGTTCGGCGGCGTCCAGACCGGCTTCGGCGCGGGTCTGCTCGCGGTAGGAGTCCTCCGGGTCGACGGCGCTCTCCGTCGGCCCGGCGACCCGGCCGAGCAGCTTGCCGGTCTCCCGGACCAGCACGCCGAGCCCCTGCTCCGGGGTGACCGGCTGCTCGCAGCGACTGGGCGGGCAGAGCCGGGTGATGCTCTCCTCGGCGCGGATGTCGTACAGGCCGCCGAAGGCGGTGAAGATGTTGTCCGGGTACTGCGAGTAGTGCGGGGCGACCGGCTTGGCCGGGTAGCGGCCGGTGAGCATCGCCGGCAGCGCGTTGGGCGTCCACCCGCTGACGCCGGTGGAGTTGCGGTACCAGGTGGAGCCGGCGGCCAGCTCGGCGAAGTGCGGGTACCGCCCGGCGTCGATCTTCCCGTCCGTGCCGAGCAGGCTGACCAGCGGCAGTTCGTCGAGGATCAGCATGACCACCGGCGGGTGCACGGCCGAGCCCTGCGCGGTGCCGGCAGTGCCGCCGTCGCCGCGCGGCAGGACCACTGCCGAGGTGGGTGAGGCGAACAGGAAGAGCGCCACGAAGGCCACCGGACCGGCGGCGGCCAGTCGCAGCACCCGGCCCGGCGCCCGCCACCGCCGGTGCGTGGCCGCGCCGGCGACTCCGGCCAGCACTGCCACCAGCAGCAGCGGTACGCCCCGAAGTGGCGTCACGTGTCGGCCCACCTGCACGGCGAGGGCGACGACCAGCAGCCCGACCAGGGCGGTGTGGGTGAGGGCGCGGGCGGTTCGGCCGGCCAGTCGACTGAGGGCGCCGAGCAGCGCCACCGCGACTGTCGGGAGCACCGTCACCAGGGCGAGCAGCAGCAGGATCTGGGCCGGGTCGGCGCGGTGGAAGAGGAAGAAGTCGGGGCTGCGGCCGAGCACGTCCAGCAGTGGCTGGGTGACCACGAGACCGACCAGCGCGACGATCTCCAGCAGCCGGCCCAGCTCACCTCGCCAACCCCGGTCCCACCGTCCGGGGGCCGGCGGCGGGCGGTGCTCCGGGGCCGGCGGGGCGACGGAGGCCGGTTCAACCACCCATCACCGCCCGGTAGAGCGTGCGGGTGCCCGAGGGCAGTTCCAGACGGTCGGTGATCCGTCCCCGGGCGGCGAGCAACGTCTCGAAGGTGTCGCGTCGGTAGTCCGGGAAGAGACCGGCGGGCTTGTTGGCCAGCAGCCGGGTCGCCATCGGGTCCTCCGGGTGGACGAACTCCACCACCACCGCGCCCCCCGGCGCGGTCAGCCCGGCCAGCCAGTCGACGACCTCCGAGAGCGGCACGTTGCGCCCGATCGCCAGGTGGTGCACCACGGCCAGGGCGAGCACCACGTCGGCGGACGCCCGCTCGGCGAAGCCGGCCCGCTCGACGCTCCGCCAGCCGCCACCCGGCGAGGGGTCGGCCAGGTCCAGCACCAGCGGCAGGATGCGGCGCTGGCCCTCGGAGCGCAGCTGTCGGTACAGCTCGTCGACGACGGTCGGGTCCTGCTCGACGGCGACCACGTAGTCGGCGTGCCCGGCCGCCAGCCGGGAGTACCGGCCGTCGTTGGCGCCGAGGTCGAGCACCAGGCGGGGGCGGGTGCCGGCGGCGACCGCGACGGCCACGAACTGCTCCTTCGCCACCCGGTCACGGGCCGAGTAGCCGCAGGTGCGTTGGTAGTCCGACCAGTGACTCCCGGGCGGGCGGCGGTCCAGCTTGCGGACCAGTTTCTCGATGCCGCGTACGGTGGCGAGCAACAGCTCCCGGGAGAAGCCGGCGGCGCGCAGTTGGTCGCGTACCTCGGTGGTGCTGGCGGCGGCGTTGCGGTGCTGCATGGCCCCGTGCAGGTGCAGATGGGTCAGCACGCCGGGGCGCAGCCGGCGGGCGCCGTTGAAGAGTGGCCGTAGCTCGTCGGCCTCGATGCCGTCGACCCGGGCGCGCAGCCACGGTTGGAAGTCGACGCCCAGGTGGGCGGTGAGCATCAGCGGATAGAGCACTGTCTGGCAGAACTGCCGGTAGCCGGCCCACGGTTCGCCGTCGCGGACCGGCTCGAAGGAGCCGATGTCGATGAAGACCGGTTGCGCGCCGCGCCACTGGAGGTTGTACGCCGAGCCGTCCTTCGTGGTGAAACCCTCGCCGAGCGCGGCTGTCAGGATCTCCAGGTGCAGCAGGGCGGCGTCGCGCAGCATGCTGAACGACCACTCGTACGGGTGGGAGACGAACGGGATGCGCTCGTGGCGAAGCACTGCCGCCCACGGTGCCCCGCTAGCGGCCGGCACCAGGGTGGGCGGGGCGTCCTCGGTGGCGCAGACCTTGCGCGCGGCGACGAGCGCCGGGAAGAACGTGCTGCCGGTCAGTGCCCGCCAGTGCGCGGCGGCCTGGGGGTCCAGCCCGCGCAGCACCTCGTCGCCGACGTGGAAGACCCGGTTGGCGGGGTCGCGGAAGGAGGCCGGCTCGGGCCGTACCTCGGTGGGTGAGATCGCCATCGTCGGGGCTGGCCCGCTCAGCGCTGGTCGGTGGGTTGCCGGCGGAACCGGTCGACCAGCCGTCGCCAGTAGAGTTTCGCGGCGACCGCGGCGCCAGCCACCCCACCGACGACCGCCTGCACGATCAGGCTGCCGGACCCCGCGTCCAGGTAGGCCAGATGTTCCACCGATCGCTCCTTGCCCTCGCCGCCTCGACACCGGCGTCCCAGGGCGTACACCGATGAGGCTTTTGACCCAGAAAGCCGGACTTGTCCCTCACCGTACGCCGGTCGTCGTCGCTGTCGCGGGCACATCGGCGTACTCCCAGCCGCACCACAGAATGCGGCCGGGACCGGCCGATTCCGCCGGTACGCTGCGGACGTGCGCTGGATGATCGTGGACGCGCCGCTGGACTCCTCCGGGGCCGGGCGCGGCGAGGAGCGGGCCCCTGCCGCGCTGCGCCGCGCCGGCCTGCGCGAGGCCCTGGCCGCCGACGACGACGGGCGGATCGACGAGGCACGACTGCGCGACCCCCACCGTGACCCGGCCAGCGGGGTGATCGGCGCGGCGGGCCTGGTCCGGGCCGGCGGCGCCATCGCCGCGCGGGTCGGCGCGCTGATCGCGGACGGCCACCGACCACTGGTGCTCGGCGGCGACTGCGCGATCCTGCCCGGCATCTGCCGGGCCCTACCCCCGGCAACCGACCTGTGGTTCGTCGACGCCCACCCGGACTTCCTCGACGGCACTACCTCACCGACCGGTGAGGCCGCCGACATGGACCTCTCGGTGGTCACCGGGAACGGCCCCGCCGCCGCCGTCGGCCCCGGCGGCGCGCTGATCGAGCCCGGCCGCGTCCACCTGCTCGGGCACCGCCCGGCCACCGACGAGAGCAGCCGGGTCGAGGCGGCCCGCATCGACCCGGCGATCCACCAGGTCAACGCCGCCGAGGTGCGGCGCCGGGGCGCGGCGACGGTCGGCGCGAGCCTGGCCGCCGACGGGGACGGACCCGCCTGGCTACACCTCGACCTGGACGTGGTGGACCCGCGCGACCTGCCCGCGGTGACCTACCCCGAACCGGACGGCCCGCGCTGGGCGGACCTGATCGCGCTGGTCACGCCGTTGGCCCGCGCCGACCGGCTGCTCGGGATGAGCGTGACCGACCTGAACACCGACGAGGACCCCGACGGGCGGCACGCCCGACGCGTCGTCGAGGTCCTCACCGAGATGCTGGTCAGCTGACCGGCGCCGGTGTGCCGTGCGCCGACTACGGGTCGGCTGTGGGATGGGGCAACCGGACGGTGAACAGGGTCCGACCTGGACGGCTGTCCACCCCGACAGTGCCGTGGTGGGCCTCCACCACCGCCGCGACGATCGCGAGGCCGAGGCCGGTGCTGCCGTGCGCACGAGACCGGGAGCTGTCGCCCCGGGCGAACCGCTCGAACATCTCCGGTTGCAGCTCCACCGGCACCCCCGGCCCGTCGTCGGCGACGGTGAGCACGGCACTGGCGGCGTCGACGGCCAGCGTGGTGGTGACAGTGCTGCCGGGCGGGGTGTGCACCCGGGCGTTGGTGAGCAGGTTCGCCACCACCTGGTGCAGTCGGGCGGCGTCGCCGGGCACCCGGATCGCCACCTCGGGCAGTGCGAGCTGCCAGCGGTGCTCGGGACCGGCGACGTGCGCGTCACTGACCGCGTCCACCACCAGGGCGGTCAGGTCCACCGGTTCGACAGCGAGCGGCCGACCGGTGTCGAGGCGGGCCAGCAGCAGCAGGTCGTCGACGAGGCTGGTCATCCGGGTGCTCTCCGACTCCACCCGACGCAGCGCGTGTGCCACGTCGGCGGGGACCTCGTCACGGCCACGCCGGGCCACCTCGGCGTAGCCGCGGATCGCCGCGAGAGGCGTCCGCAGTTCGTGGCTGGCGTCGGCGACGAACTGGCGTACCCGGGTCTCGCTGGCCTGCCGGGCGGAGAGCGCGTCGGCGACGTGGCCCAGCATCCGGTTCAGCGCCGCGCCGACCTGACCGACCTCCGTGCGCGGGTCGGTGTCGGCGACCGGGACCCGGACGGCGAGCGCCACCTCCCCCCGGTCCAGGGGCAGCTCGGTGACGCGGGTGGCGGTGGCGGCCACCCGGTTGAGCGGTCGTAGGGTCGCCCGCACGATCAGCGCGCCCGCCACACCGGCGAGCAGCAACCCGACCGCGGCCACCCCCGCCTGGGCGGCGACCAGCGCCCAGACGGTCTCCTGGACGCCGGAGAGGGGGACCGCGACGACGCGTACCCGGCCATCCCAGTACTGCCGGACCACGGCCCGGTAGTCGCCACGGTCGCCGAGGTCGACGGTGCGTGGTCTGGTGTCGACCGGCAGGTCCGCCAGCACGGCGACCTCCCCCACCGGGACGGACTGCTCGTCGGGGAACGGATCGGCGCTGGAGACGCTCTTGGTGAGGGTCCGGGCGCTGGTCACCCGGCCGTCGGTGATCTCGGCGACCACCGCGCCGGACGGTAGCCCGGCTGGGATGCCCGGTCCGTTGCCGGGAAACGCCGGCCGTCCCGGCCGGTCGCCCCGCATGGCCGTGGCGGGGGCCAACTGCGCGTCGAGCCGGTCGATCAGGAAGTGCCGCAGCGCCACAGTGGTCAGGCCACCGATGGCGACGCTGACCAACGCCAGTAGCGCGAGCAGGGCGAACACCAGTCGGGTACGCAGGGAGCGCCCGGCCAGCCACCCGCGGGCGGCGCGCAACGGGCGGCGTCTACTCGGCGGGTTTGAGGACATAGCCCGCGCCACGCAGCGTGTGGATCATCGGCGCGCGGCCGGCGTCGATCTTCTTGCGCAGGTACGAGATGTACAGCTCCACCACGTTGGCCTGGCCACCGAAGTCGTAGTTCCACACCCGGTCGAGGATCTGCGCCTTGCTGAGCACCCGGCGCGGGTTGCGCATCAGGTAACGCAGCAGCTCGAACTCGGTCGCGGTGAGGGTGACGAGCTGGCCGGCCCGGCGGACCTCGTGGCTGTCCTCGTCGAGGCTGAGGTCACCGACGGTCAGCACCGCCTCCTCCCGGGCGGCGATCGCCAGCCCGGAGCGGCGCAGCAGCGCACGCAGCCGGGCGATCACCTCCTCCAGGCTGAACGGTTTGGTGACGTAGTCGTCGCCGCCGACGGTCAACCCGGCGATGCGCTCCTCGACCGCGTCGCGGGCGGTCAGGAAGAGCACCGGCACGGTGGGGGCGTGCTCGCGCAGCCGGCGCAGCACCTGGAAGCCGTCCAGGTCCGGCAGCATCACGTCGAGCACCACGGCGTCCGGCTGGAACTGTCGGGCGGTACCCAACGCCGCCATTCCGTTGCCGGCGGTGCGGACCTGCCAACCCTCGTAGCGAAGGGCCATCGACAGCAGGTCGGTGAGCGTTGGTTCGTCGTCGACCACCAGCACCCGGACGGGTTCACCGTCGGGGCGACGCAGCTCGATCCGGCTCGGCGCGACCTGCCCGTTCATGACCATGGGCCCCATGGTGGCCGCCGCGCCTGTGCCGCGCCCCTGCGGAGGCTGTGCGCGAGCTGTGCGGCCGGGCCGACGCGACGCCGGCGACACCACCGGTCAGCCCCGCCTCGTGGTCACTCGGACACCCCGTACGCGTCGGTGCGCACGAACCGCATGCTCCAGCCGCCGGCCTCGTCGGGCCGGTCGCGCTCGTAGAGGTGATCGGGACCGGGCTGCACCGGGCCCGTGCCGTCCGGATGACGCATGATCCAACGGTGGGGCGGGGCGCCGTCCGACCCGGCCGGCAGCAGCCGGACCAGGCCGTCCGCGGGCCCACCGACGAAGCGTACGGTGACCTCGCCCATCGCGGCGTCCCCTCGGGTGACCGTGCCGGCACAATCGGTGACACCGGCTCTGGCTCGCAAGCTACCGCACCTACCGCCGTGGCGCAGCGAGGTGCGCGGGGCCGTCCACCCCGAATCGGGCTACGGTTTGCCCAGCTCGGCGCTCGGGTACCGGCACCTGAGCACCCGCCGTCGGCGGGGCGAGGGCGAGGAGCGGTCGATGCGGATGCTGGACGGGCGGTACCGGCTCGAACAGCGCATCGGTGTGGGTGGGATGTCCGAGGTGTGGCGGGCCTACGACCAGGTGCTGGACCGGCCGGTCGCGGTGAAGCTCATCTCGCCCGGCCACGACAACCGGGACGGCCCGGTGGACCGTATCCGGGCGGAGGCCCGGTCGGCTGCCCGCCTGGAGCACCCCAACGTGGCCAGCGTCCACGACTTCGGCACCTCCTCGACGTGGCCCGGCCGGCCGGTGCCCTACATCGTCATGGAGCTGGCCGAGGGTGAGACGCTCGCCGTGCACCTGCGCGCCGGGCCGCTGGAGTGGCAGATCGCGGTGCGGGTCTGCGCGGAGGTCGCCGCCGCGCTGGCAGCCGCGCACGCCGAGGGCATCGTGCACCGCGACGTCAAGCCGGCCAACGTCATGCTCACCCCAGCCGGGGTGAAGGTGCTCGACTTCGGCATCGCCATCGCCGCCGGCTCTCCGGACCCGTTGCCGACCGGGATGGTGCTGGGCACCCCGGCGTACCTGGCGCCCGAGCAGCTGGACGAGGCGCCCGCCACCCCCGCGGCCGACATGTACGCCCTCGGCGTGCTGCTCTACTACAGCCTCACCGCCCGCCTGCCGTACCGCGCGACGACCTCGAAGGAACTGCTCGACGTACGCCGCCGTCGGCCACCGGAGCCGCTGCCCGACATCGCCGGGCTTCCGCCGGAGGTCGCCGAGCTGTGCCACTCCTGCCTCGCCGACGACCCCGGGCAGCGTCCGACCAGCCTGGTCGCCGCGCTGCTGCTGGCCGAGGCCGTGGACGCCCGGGTGTACGTGCCGATGACGATCCCAACGACCCGCCGGCCGGTCCCCACGTCGCCGTGGACCGAACGGGCCGCCGCCGAAGCCACCGAGGCCGTGGCGCTGGTGGACGAGCCGAACCTGCCCGCCGGGCGCTGACCGGACGCCCCGCGGCGTTTCGCCGGGCGGCGAAGGGGTAGCCGGCCTGGTGAGCGACGGGAGAAACGCGATGCCGGATCAGAGTTCCTGGCTGCGTGAGGCCACAGCGACCGCCGAGGGCGGTCACGTACGCACCGACGATGGCGGGCTCTCCACCGCGCTGGCCTCACCGCTGGCGCCACACTGCACCGGGTTGACCCCGGAACAGTTGCTGGCCGCGGCCTTCGCCTCCTGCCTGCATCACGCGGCAGTGGAGGTGGCCGGGGAGATCACCGACGAGGCGCACACCGTGCAGGTCCGGGCGGAGGCGAAGCTCGGGCGGGACAACGACGGCCGATACCGGGCCGACGTCCACGCGGAGATCTCCTCAGCCGGGCTGAGCCGAGACCAACTGGCCGACCTGGTCGAGTACGCCGACCGGCTCTGGCCGTTCTCCAGCAGCGACACCAGCCGACACCGTCTGACCGTCACCCCGGCCGAGAACGGCCGACACTGACGCCACGCCCCACCGCGCCGATCTTGCACTTTCGGTTGCCGATGTGAGGGGAATGCCCCCCTATGTCGCCGCAGTAAGTGCAAGATCGCCGAGGTGGGGCTGGGCCGATTGGTGGAGGGGCGCCTCGGTTGATCGGGTAGTTCTGACGGTGGCGGTGGGTGCAGCGGGCGGAGTGGCGACGCGACCGTGTTCGCCGGGCAAGTCGGGAATAACCGTCTGGCGTGATCCGCGAGGTTGATCAGCTTCGCGGTCGTTATGACCGGTAGAGTCAGCATGATCAGGGCAAATTGTGGCGCATGCCACCGTACGGGCTGGTGGCATCGGGCATTCAGCTCTTTAGCCTCGTCAGGTGCATCCCGACGACCCCTCCGCCCAGAAGCTGACCGACGCGCCCCCGACCACCCCCTCGGACGACGCCGCATCAACCGAACGGACGATCGGCCGTCACCGCGCTTCCGAACCATCGCGGCGTGCCCTGCTGGGCTCGACCCCCGTGCGGGTGGCGCTGGCCACCGGTGTCACCTGCTGCCTCAGCCTCGTCGCGGTCGCCACCGCGCGCGGCAACCACGACACCCCCCGTACGGTCGAGCCGCTCGCCGAGGCGGTGGCCGACCGCGCCGCCATCGCCGACGAGCGCGCCTCCCGGTCGCTGGACCGCGACGCCGCCCCCGCCCGGATCCTGCCCAGCCCGACGGCGAAGCCCACGCCCACTCCCACCGCCGTCCGCAAGGCGCCCAAGAAGCCGGTCAAGCCCCGCCGCCCCCGGCCGGTCGCCGGCCTCGACCAGGCACAGATGGACAACGCGAAGATCATCGTGGACGTCGGCCTGGAGATGAAGATGCCGCGCCGCGCCCTGGTGGTGGCACTGTCCACCGCCATGCAGGAGAGCAACCTCTACAACCTGGCCAGCGCCGTCCTCCCGGAGTCGGCGGAGTACCCGAACCAGGGCAGCGGCTCCGACCACGACTCGGTCGGGCTGTTCCAGCAGCGGCCCAGCAGCGGCTGGGGCACCGTGGCCCAGTTGATGCGCCCGTCGTACGCCGCGCGGGCCTTCTACTCGGCGCTCAACGAGATCCCCGGCTGGCAGGACATGAGCGTCACCGCCGCCGCCCAGTCCGTGCAGATCTCCGCGTACCCCGACGCGTACGCCCAGCACGAGGACCGGGCGACCACTGTCGCGGCGGCGCTCACCGCCTGAGCCGGGCACCCGCGCCCGCGCGTCTCAGCGACGGCCCGGCGGTGGCTCCGCGCCCGCGTCCGGGCCACCGACCCCGACCCGGCTCTCCGTCACCCCGGCGGCTGCGGTGGGGGTGTCGGCGGGCACCTGGTCGGCGGTCACCTGGCTGAGGATCTCGTCCACCCGCACCTCGCGCCGTCGGCGAGCGTCCAGCGCCGCCTCGACGTCACGTCGGGCCTGCACGGCCTCCGCGTACGCCCGCTCCCGCACCCGCCGTGCCTCCTCGCGGGCCTCGTCGAGCTCGGCGCGGGCCTGGGCCAGGATCTCGGCGGCCTCGCGCCGCACCACGCCACCGGCGTGCCGGGGGGCGGAGGTGTCGCCCAGGTCGAGTCGATGCAGCAGCCCGCTGAGCCAGGCTGCCTCCTGGCGGATCTCGTCCCACTCCCGGGACGCACCGGCCGCGCCCTCGGCGCGCGCCGCGAGCCGGGACAACCGGATCGCCAACTCGTCCAGGCAGTAATCCACCTGCCGCTGGTCATAACCGGTCTCAACGACGGAGAACCTCATACTGTCGCCCCCCAGGCAGCTGCTGTTACTTCCCCACCTGGATCCTCGGCCGCGACCGCTCGCGCCGAGGGGGTTCGGGAAAAATGTTCAGCATGCGCGCAGGTGGCGCGGACCTCAGACGCGCTTGGGCAGCACGACGACCCGGCCGAAGAACTCGTCGATGCGGCGGACCACGTCGTTGAAGTCGTCCAGGTCGATCGGCTTGGTGACGTACGCGTTGGCCTGCAACGTGTAACTGCCGACGATGTCGGTGTCGGCGTTGGAGGTGGTCAGCACGACGATCGGAATGGTCCGCAGGTCCTCGTCCTGCTTGACCGCGCCGAGCACCTGCCGACCGTCCATCCGCGGCATGTTCAGATCCAGCAGGATCACGTCCGGTCGGCGGGCCTGCTCGTGCCGGCCCTCGGCGCGGAGAAACTCCATCGCCTCCTCGCCGTCACTCACCACGTCGATGATCTTTTCGACGTCGGAGTCCGCCAGCGCCTCCTCGATCATCAGCACATCACCCGGGTCGTCGTCGACCACCAGGATGCGTACCGGCTGCGGGCTGTCTACGCCCATCACTACCTGCCTCGGAGTCGGCGGGGACGGGACCCTGACGGTCACCGCGTTGGCGGGGAAATACTGGCGGGGAAATCTAGCCCATCAGGAAGCGCTGCGGGACGCGGGGTCGACCGACTCCGGTTCGTAGCGCAACACGTCGGCGAGGCCGGTCACGCGCAGCACCCGTTCGACCCGCCCGTTGGCGCCGGTGAGCCGGAGCCACCCCCCGTCGGCCGCCGCCTGGTTGTCGCCCCTGACGAACACGGCCATTCCGGTGGAGTCGCAGAACGTGAGGTCGGTCAGGTCGAGCAGCACCCGGGTCTCGCCCGCCGCGGTGAGCCGGTCGATCGCGGCGGTCAACTCGGGGGCGGTGCTCAGGTCCAGCTCGCCCTTGAGCCGAAGGCAGGCGCCACCACCGTCGCGCTCGACGTAGTTGACGCTGAACGTCACCGTTCTCCCCCTCGCTCCACCCTGGGGTGGGACGTTTGCAGTCCGGCAAGTATACGCAGAGCTGACTCGTGGGCCGCCGAGCGCGGTGATCGATCCGGATGCCACCGGCGGGTCGGTCAGCGGGCGGCACCGGGCAGCGCCGCGCGCCCCAGCGCCAGCGCCCTCGCCGCCCGGGGGAAGTCCCGCAACGCGGTCGCGTAGTGCTCCAGCGGCAGGACGACAGCCCCGGCGGGCACCCCACGACTGCCCAGAATCCCCGACAGCCACTCCACGAACTCGGTGAACAACGAGGGGTCGTCGACGTAGACCGCCGCGGCCAGGAAATCCACTATGTGGCCGAGGTCGCTCACTGTCGCGTCGAGCTGCGCGGCGGTGTACGCACGCGCCGCCGGCACCCGCTCCCGCAGCTCCGCCAACGCGCTGTCGATCAGCTCACCGCGACGGCGAACCAGGCCGGCGTACTCGTCGTCGGCCAGGTGGCCCAGCCGCGCCGGCGGCGCCCCGCGCAGCGCCCGCTCGTCGGCGATCAACTCGGCCGCCGACGGCGCGTCCGGCGCCCAGGCCACCCCGAGCCGGCGCGCCCACCGGCCGTCGGTGCCGAACCCACGCCCGCCGACCACCACCGGCACGTCCGAGCGGCGGCAGGCCTCGATCATCCGATGGGCGTACGGCAGGCGCATCGGTAGCGCGCACGCCAGCGCGACCGCGTGCGCGTCGTAGCGGTGCAGGTACGACACGAGGTGCGCTGCGGGGACGCTGGCGCCCAGGAACGTCACCTGCCACCCGCGTAACCGCAGCACCTCGGCCACCAGCCGTGGTGGCAGCGCGTGCCATTCGCCGTCCATGCAGGCGACCACGATCCGTCCGCCGGTCGGCCGCGGTTTGACGTGCGCGGAGACAGCCGCCACCACCTGCTCGCTGATGTGGGTGGCGGCGTGCTCCTGGGCGACGCTCCACTCGTTGCGCGCCCACCGCTCGCCCACCTCTGCCTGGGCGGGCGCGACCAGGTCGAGCAGCACCCGCTCCGCCGGTACGCCCGCGTCGAGCAGGCCGATCGCCAGGTCGGTAGCGGCGTACTCGTCGGCGTCGGCGAGGTGGCCCAGGTACCCGGAGTACGCCTCGCCGAAGTTGGTGATGGCCGTGGCGGCGGTCACGCGTCAGTCCCTTTCGGTCTGGTCGATGCCGGCGGGCACCGAGTGCAGGTGCCGCACGTTGCGCCCGCTCGGGCCGGCCGCCCGCAACGCCAGCACGGCGATGTCGTCGTGGTCGCCCTGCCCCAACCAGTCGCAGGTGATTTGCTCGACCCGTTCGGCCAGGGCCGGCGCGGGCATCCGATGGCAGCCGGTCAGCGCGTTGACCAGCCGCTCGGCGCCGAACTGCTCGTCGCCGCGCCGGCCGCCCCGGGCCTCGGTCACACCGTCGCTGTAAAGCAGGCAGGTCTCGCCCGGTGCCAGCCGCACTGTCACCTCCCCGACGCGGGGGTCGGGCACCACTCCGATCAGCATGCCGCGCAGCGGCACCGTCTCCACCTCACCGGAGGCGCGCAGCACCAGTGGTGGCAGGTGCCCGCCGCCGGCCATGGTGAGGGTGAGGCCACCGTCGCGCTCCGGGCGGGCCACGCCGAGCACGATCGTGGCGAAGCGGCCCTGGCCGTGTGCCTGGGTCGTCTCCAGCAACGCGTCGTTGAGCAGCCGCAGCAACCGCGCCGGATTCGACTCCAAGCGGTGAAGCGCCTGGAGGCACTGGCGCAGTTGGCCGGTGAAGACGGCGGCTTCGACTCCCTTGCCCGACACGTCGCCGAGGAAGAACACCGAACCACCGTCGGTGAGCCGGTGCGAGCCGTAGAAGTCGCCGCCGATGCGCAGCCCCGCCTGCGCGGGCCGGTACGCGGTGCCCCACTGCACGCCGGCGGCCTCGACCGGCTCGACCGGCAGCAGGCTGGCCTGGAGGGTGTCGGCCACCTCGGCCTGGTCGCGATAGAGCAGCGCGGTGGTCAACGCGGCGCCGGCGCGGGCCGCGAAGGCGCGAACCAGCTCCACGTCGTCCTCGTCGTACCAGCGGGTGGCGCGACGGGCCACCAGCAGTACCCCGACCGGCGCCTCGCGCCCCGGCAGCGGGACGACCCGGGCGGCGCTGTCCGTCGCGGCGAGCCCCGGCAGCCAACCGGCGTCGACCGCCTGCTCGACCAGCCAGTCCACCGCGTGCGGCTCGGCACCGGTCAACCCGTCGGCGATGGCGGTCGGTAGATCGCCGCCGGCCAGCACGCCGCTGTCCACCGTCGGCACCTCGTCGTCGGTGCGGGAGGCCCGCCACCAGCGGGCGCGCCCGGCCCGCGGGGCGAGCACCAGCACCGCCACCTCGGCCAGGGTCGGCACGGCGAGTCGGACGACCGCGGCGGCCGCCCGGTCGGGGTGCAGTGGGTTGCCCAGCTTGTCGCCGACCACGGCCAGGAACGCCGAGCGGGCTCGTTCGGCGAGCAGCGCGTCGGCGCGGCTGACGCTGTCGGTGACGTCCTCGACGTACCAGCAGCAGCGGTCACCGGAGAGCGGCACCGGGCGCGCGGTGAGCCGGCGCCCGCGATGGGTGAAGCTCCCGGGGACGCCTTCGCTCAACCCGGGCACACCGGCCGCGCCGAGCACCTCGCCGGGCGTCACCTCGGGCAGCAACCGCTCAGCCACCGGGCTGACGTGCCGCACGACGCCATCGGCGTCGCAGACCACCAGGCCCTCGCGGAAGTGCTCGACGACCTCTAACCAGTCGGGCGTGGCCTGCCCACTGTCGGGGGCCAGCGGCGGCAGGGCCGCGGTGGGGCGGCGAACGTCGGCGGACCACGCCGAGGGTCGTGTCGTGCTCGGCGTGGAAAGCCGTCCGTCGCCTGGGTCCCAGTCCCTGACGTCGGAAGCAGTCACCAGCTGAGCCTCACTCCTTGTCGTTCACCGAACCCGTGCCGGAACCGGCGTCCACTGTCAAAACTCTCCAGCCACCCTACGCCCGAACCCGGAAAGCGGCATCTCACGGCAGGTGGCGGGCACCGCCACCGCGAGGGCGTCGACGAGGCACACGGGAGCGTGTCGCCGCCCCTGCTTTGCGTTTTGTCGCTGGACAAGGAGAATGGTGGGATGCCCGACCAGCTGTTGACCATCGAGACAACCCGGCTCGCCGCCGGGAACGTCCGACTCCGGCTGACCGGCGAGCTCGACTACGACAGCGCGCCCGAGCTGATCGCCGCGGCGGCCGAGCTACGCGGCGACGACGACGCCCCGGTTCTCGTCGACCTGACCGGGGTGACCCTCTGCGACTCCTCCGGGCTCAGCGCGCTGCTGGTGGTGCACCGCGCCGCCGGGGCGATCCGCCTGACCGGGGTCAGCCCTCAGCTTCAGCGGATGCTGGACCGCACGGGCCTGAGTGAGTTGCTGGCCGAGGCGTACGCCGACGACGACGTGCGCGCCATCGGCTGACCCGTAGGCCACCCCCGGGGAAGCGAGACGGGGTGGCCCCCGACCCTGGGACCTGGGGTCGGGGGCCGGAGGAATGTCTAGGGTGCCGTCATCGGCTGGAGCCGGGGGCCGTCCTCACGCAGCTCGCCGATCGGGGTCGGGTCCACGTCCTCGGGCTCTCCCGAATCGGGCGTCTGGTACAGGTAGCGGACGAACTGCCCACCCGCCTCGTTGTCGTCCGCGCCGGGCCACTGACCGATGCAGTCCATCCCGATCACCTCGCGGCCCGTTCCGTCGGCCTCCTCCAGCAGCGCCCACAGGCTCACCGGGTAACACCTGGTGATCTCGGGTGTGAGCTGCCAGCGGGCGTACCAGCCGGGTCGGGCGGGGACAATCTCGACAACTTCCTTCATGACGACCTTCCTTCCGCGTACCTCGGAAGAACTCCGGTCCTGAACCGATCGTGCGGCCCAGGTGGGTGAGCACCCCTCACCCCCGCCGGATGAAGCGTGGCGCGGGCCGCTCCGACCCGGCCGGCGGGCTCCGTTTCCTTCTCCCGGACGGCGGGAAGGCGACTCGCGCAGCCACGATCCCCAGCGGAAGGGATGCCAGCATGCGCAAGCAGATGGAGGGCGACAACCAGAGGCGTCGGGCACTGGCCCGGCAGGCCCGGGAACAGAATCGCCAGCCCAGCGAGACCGGCGCCAGCCTGAGCGCGTCAAAGCAGCTCACGAGCCTCGATGCGGGTAAGCGGGCCGGCCCGCCGGCGGCTGGAGCGCGCAAGTCGGACACCACGCGCGGGGGGCCGGCACCGCCGCCGGTCGGTAGCGCCGACAACCCGCGACCGCAGCCGTCCCCGCCGAGCGGCGCGGCCGGTGTGACCAGCATGGGTTACCACGACCTGGTCGACGAGGTCCGTCGTCGCGCCGGGGTCGACTTCAAGACCGCCAAGGTGGGCACCGAGGCGACCGTTCTGGTCCTCGCGTTCGCCCTGGAGGCCGCCGAGCGGCAGCGGCTGCTCGCCGCGGTGCCGGCGTCGCTGCACGACGTGCTGCCGGTGGACGGCATCGAACGGCACCAGGACCTGCCCGGGTTCCTGGCCGAGGTGGGCCGGATCAGCGGCAACACCCCGGAGCAGGCCCGGTACCAGGCCGAGGCGACGATCGCCGCGCTCGCCGAGCAGGACGGCGACCTGGTCGAGTCGTTGCACGTACCCGACGGGTTGCGCGACCTGCTGAACCCGCCGGAGGCGGGCGGCGGCCTGGTGGGCGCCTCCACCACCACACCCACGCTGGACGCCGACGAGATCAGCGCGGCGCTGGACGACCTGCCCTACTGGGCCGGCGACAGCCAGGGCCTCTACCGGGTGGTAGCGCTGCCGCCCGACAACCTGGACCGTGTGCTCGCCCGCCTTGACCGGCTGCGCCAGGACAATGGCCGCGGCCCGAGCATCGGGCGTCCGGGCGACACCGCCGCCGTGTTGACAGTCCGGACCAGCCAGGCCAACGGGGTCACCGCGCTCGACGTGGACCTCGCCCGCCAGATCGACGACGCGATCGACGAGGTGGGAGCCGGGATGGCCGGCAGCTGACCGGCCAGCACGACATCGGCGGGCCGGCGGGCCGGGGGCGACCCCGCTCCGCCGGCCCGTCCGCCGTGCCGGGTGCACAGTGGGCTCGGCTAGCGTGCCGGACATGAATCGCGCCGCCGACCGGCTGGAGCTGGTCGCCGACCCGGTCCGCCGGACCGGGCGGACACTGCTGTCCGCCGGCGTCGAGCAGTCGTACGTGGATGTCGAGGATCCCCGGCACCTGCACTTCGAGTACGTCCGGCGGATCGCCTCGGCGGTGGAGGTGGCGGCCCCGGCCGGCGCCCCGCTGAACGTCCTGCACCTGGGTGGTGGCGCGTTGACGCTGCCCCGCTGGCTGGCCGCCACCCGGCCCGGCTCCCCGCAACGGGTCGTCGAGCGGGACGCGGCGGTGGTCGAGCTGGTGGCCCGGGAGTTGCCGCCGCTGCCGCCGGAGGTGCGGGTGGAGGTCGCCGATGCCCGCGACGCTCTGACCGGCGCCCCGGACGGCCGGTACGACCTGGTGATCGCCGACATCTACCGCGCGGCCCGGATGCCCCGGCACGTGCGCACTGTCGAGTTCGCCGCCGAGGTGGCCCGCGTCCTGCGGCCCGACGGGTCGTACCTGGTCAACGTCACCGACCTGCCGCCGCTGGTCGGTACCCGGGTGCAGGTGGCGACCTTGCGGGCGGTCTTCGCCGACGTGTGCGTGGTCGGCGACCGGCGGATGTTGCGCGGCCGCAGGTACGGCAACCTGGTGCTGGCCGCGACCTCCCGCCCCGGTGGGCTTCCGGTGGCCCGGCTGGCGGTGGCCGCCCTGCGCGACCCGGTGCCCGGCGGGCTGCTGCACGCCGCCGCGCTCGACACGTTCGTCGCCGGTGCCCGCCCGGTCACCGACGCGGACGACAATTCCCGCCACTGATCACCGTTGTGCCCGCAATGCCGGGTTTCCGACGGCGGGCGCGGGGAAGGCCGGTCGGATGAGCGACGTCGACGATCGGGCGACCGGCCGCCGCACTCTGATCGTGATCGGTCTGGTGCTGGCCACCGCGCTCGCGCTGGGGTTCGTGTACGCGACCCGGCGGGTGCTGGTCTGGGCGGTGGTGGCCGCGTTCTTCGCCGTCGCGCTCAAACCCCTCGTCGACCGGCTGCAACGTCGCTTCGTCCGGCGTCGGGCGCTGGCCACCCTGCTGGTGTTCCTCGCCGCGTTCGTGCTGCTGGCGATCCTGGCGGCGCTCATCCTGGTGCCGTTGTTCGGAGAGTTGGGCCGCTTCGCCGACCGGGCACCCGAGCTGCTGCGGGAGGCCCGCGCCGGACGGGGCCCGGTGGGGCAGGCGTTGGAGCGCACCGGGGCACGTCGCTACGTCAGCGAGCACTCCGAGCAACTGCGCGACCTCGGCAGCCGGCTGCGCCAACCAGCTGTCGGTGTGCTGCGCGGCGTCGTCGAGTCGGTCGCCGGGCTGGTCACTGTCATCGTGCTCGCGTACCTCATGGTGTTGGAGTCGCCGCGGATCACCCGCGGCCTACTCGCGGCGGCCGGGGACGGCCAGGGCGAGCGGCTGCGCCGGGTGGGCCGGGAGGTGTCGCGTACCGTCACCGGCTATCTCACCGGGAACCTGCTGATCAGCGTGATCTGCGGGGCGTTGACCTTCGTGGTGCTGACCCTCACCGGGGTGCCCTTCGCGGCGGTGATCGCCCTGCTGGTGGCGGTGGCCGACCTGATACCGCTGGTCGGGGCGACCCTCGGCGCGGTGATCGCGGCCGGTGCCGGTTTCCTGCACTCCCCCACCGCCGGGGTGGTGGTGCTGGTCTTCTTCGTGGTCTACCAACAGGTGGAGAATCACCTGCTCCAGCCGCTCATCCTCTCCCGCGCGGTCCGGCTGAACCCGTTGACGGTGCTGGTCAGTGTGCTGCTCGCGGCGGAGCTGGCAGGTCTGCTCGGCGCGCTGCTGGCCATCCCCGCCGCCGGCATCATCCAGACCCTGCTGCGCGAGTACGGCCCGCGCCGGCTGCGGCCCGCCCCACCGGCCGCGCGGGCCGCGCGGCCGGCCGGCTCCACCGACTGACCGTCGCGGCTGGCCTGCTCTTGCGACGACCTGGCCGGGCGGGCCGCCCTGCTCCCGACGACCTGGCCGGTGCCCGCTCAGCGGGACCGGGTCGCGACCTCGGGTGTGGTGCTCTCCAGCGGCACCGCGTTGGCCGGCACCAGCCCCAACTGGACCGCCGACCGGGTCAACGCGGCGTCCAACGCCCAGTCGGCGCTGACCCGCGTGCGGTTTCCCGGCATCGCCATCAGGTGGTACGCCCGGGTGACCGCCTTGGCCGGCAACCCAGCGAGGTTGACCTGCAACGGGTTCGCCGCCGCGTCCTTGCCACCCAGGTCGACGACCCAGCCCAGATCGTGGTGCTTGTACGGCTTGCGGCGGCCGAAACCGTACGACGCGGCGATGTTGTACGCCGCGCGCTTGCCCTGCCGCTGCGCGTGCTGGGCGGTCATCCCGCAGACCTTGCCCGGATTGACGAGGTCGGGCACCGCGGCGGCGTCACCGCAGGCAAAGACCTCTGGATAGCCGGGAACGTTGAGGAACTCGTCGGTGACCAGTCGACCCCGGTCGGTCCGCAGGCCCAGCTCGTTGACGAACGGGTCGGGACGCACCCCCACACACCACACCAGGGTGCAGGTCGGCACGTACTCGCCGTCGGTGAGCTTCACCCCGTCGCACGTCGCCTCGGCCACCGAGGTACCCATCCGCACGTCCACCCCACGCCGGTTGAGCACCTTGTGCGAGGTGTCCGACATCCGCTTGTCCAACTCCGGCAGCACCCGGGACGCCACGTCGAGCAGCATCCAGCGGGGTCGGACGGTGAGCCGGGGCCGCTGGGCGTGCAACGCGTCGGTGAACAACTGCCCGTGCGCCGCGACCTCGGTGCCGGTGTAGCCCGCCCCGACCACAACGAACGTGGACCGGGCCTTCTGCTCGGCCGGGTCCTCGGCCTGCTCGGCCAGCTCGATCTGCCGGACGATGTGATCATGCAGGTAGACGGCCTCGGGCAGGCCGCGGAAGCCATGCGCGTACTCGGTCACCCCCGGGATGGGCAGCAGCTTGTTGACGCTGCCCACGGCGAGCACCAACCGGTCGTACGCCAGCCGGTTCTTCTCCCCCTCGGCCTGGGTGAAGCCGACCCAGCGGTTCTGCAGGTCGACGTGGTCGGCCTCGCCGACCACCACCCGTACGCCCTTGAGCGTCCCGGTCAGCGGCACGGCGATCCGTTTGGGCTCGACCACCCCGGCCGCCACCTCGGGCAGCAGCGGCAGGTACAGGAAGTAGTCGGTGGAGTTCAGCACCACGATCTCGGCCCGATCCCGGGCGATCCGGCTCAACGTCTTCGCCGCGTGGTAACCGGCGAACCCGGCCCCCACGATCACCACACGAGGTTTCGTCATTGCGCGCCGTTTCCCGTCGAAGCCCGCGACAAACGTCCTACGCGCCAGCCGTGCTCAGCTGGGCTGAAGCCGGACGTGGCCGCTGCGACCGATCGCCTCCAACTCCCACTGTTGGCCGAACGCCCGGACCCGCTCGGCGGTGATCCGGCCCAGTTCCTCCGGGACGTCCGGATCGAGGACCAGCCGGCCGTTGACCGGGTTGACGCCGAGCATGGCGCGGATCAGGGCCAGCGGTGTGCCGGCCGCCCACGCCTGCGGGCTGCACGCGGTCGGATAGGGCACGGCGAAGAGCAGTCGCTCCCGATCGAACCCGCTGAGCGCCTCCGGCAGCCGGTGACCGAACTGTTCGGCCGCCTCGATCATCGCCAGGCTGATCCGGTTCGATTCGGCCCGGTAGCCGTACCGGGCCAGGCCGAGCGCGGCGATGGAGTTGTCGTGCGGCCAGACCGTGCCCAGGTGGTACCCGAGGGCGTTGTAGAGCCGCTCCTCCCGCGACAGCGTGCGAATGCCCCAACCGGAGAACATCTCCGGCGACATGAGTTGACGCACCACCGCGTCGGCCCGCTCCGGTGGCACGATTCCGCTCCACAGCAGGTGACCCATGTTGGAGGTCTTGGAGTCGACACGGTTCTTGTCGCCGTCCAGGGCGACCGCGTAGTAGCCGCCCCGGTCCTCGATCCAGAAGTCCTGGTTGAACCGCTCGTGCAGGGTGTTGGCCTCGTCGCGCAGCCGGCGCGCCAAGGTGGGATTGTCCAACGGACCGTCGAACAACTCGGCCAGTCGCATCTTGGCGTCGTAGGTGTAGCCCTGCAGGTCGCAGGTGGCCAGCGGGAGCACCGGAATTCGACCGTCGGCGAAGACGACGCCGTCCGGAGAGTCCCGCCAGCACTGGTTGCCCAGCCCCTCGGGCGAACGGGTCGCGTACTCGACATAGCCGTCGCCGTCCCGGTCGCCGTACTCGTCGATCCAGCGCAACGCGGCCACCGCGTTGTCCCGCAAGTGCCGGACGGTGTCGTCGTCGCCCGTCCAGCGCCAGTACTCGGAGAGCAGGACCAACCAGAGCTGGGTGGCGTCGGCGCTGCCGTAGTACGGCCCGAACGGTTTCTCGCCGCTGCGGGTCAGCTCGCCGCTGCGCACCTCGTGCAGGATCTTGCCGGGCTCCTCGTCGGTGAAGTCGTCGCACGTCTCACCCTGGAGCCGGGCCAGGGCGAGCAGGGTGCCCTTCGCCAGCTCGGGCCCGGCGACCAGCGTCTGGTACGCGGTGATCAGGGTGTCCCGTCCGAAGACGGCGAGGAACCAGGGCAGTCCGGCGCCGGGGAGGAGAATCCGCTGGCCCTTGACCTCCAGGTCGAGCCGCAACGCCGCCAGGTCGTTGCGGGACTGCCGCACGGTGTGCTCCAACGCCGCGTTGTCACTGCGCAGCACCGCCCGGTCCTCCAGCCATCGGCGCAGCGGGTCGTCGGCTCGGCCGTGGATGACGTCGGCGATGTCGCCCCGGACCGGCTCCACCACCCCCATCCCGGGTGGCAATGGCACGTGCAGGTCGACCTTCCACTCCTCGCGAGGGCCCAGCTCCAGGTCCCACACCAGGTCGTCGCCCTCGATGCGGTCGGCCGGGGTCGCGCAACACACCCGGGTCTGCGCGGAGAAGTCACCACGCTGATAGGAGAAGCACAGCTCGGACCCGTCGGCGGCGTGGTCGCGGCTGATCTCGGCGGAGCGGTCCCGGACCCTCGACTTGACCTCGAACAGGTCGGCGAAGTCGGCGGCGACGGCCAGCCGCAGCTCCACCCGGACCGGCTCCAGCCGGAAGGAGACCAGTTCCACGCGCTCGTGAAACCCGTCGCCGACGTAGCGCAGGCGCCTCAGGCCCAGCGTGTTCGGCGGCAGTCCGGGCAGCTCCGGGTTGGTGAGCACGTACTGCGCCGAGTAGTGGTCGATCGTCTCGGCGCGCAGCACCAGCAGCTCGCCGCCGTTGACGGTCAGGCTCCAACCGCTGATCAGGCGGGTGTCCAGGTGGACGAGCCCACCGATGCTGCCCGTCGGCACGTCCCCGCACGCGTTGGAGTACAGGAACGTGGGCCCGCTGAGCACCGCTAGCGAGTCGGGGCCCAACTCGGGCGGGATGGCCCGCTGGTCGGCGCTGTCCGCCTCCGCGACGGACAAACCGGGGAAGGGGTTGGCAGGGGTCGCGCGAACGGCAGCCATGCACCCACCGTAGGAAGCAGGGTACGGGGCGTCATCACCCGGTCCGGGTGAAAGGTCCGGTACTCGAACTAACGAGATCGCAACCCGTGTGTCGGCAACTCGCCAGGGCGTGCCGGCAACGTCGGATCTTGGAACCAGGCAAAGGACTCAGCCTTCCAGGTAGGCGAGTACCGCCAGGATGCGGCGGTTGTCGTCCTCGGAGGGCTTGAGACCGAGCTTGGTGAAGATGTTGTTGCTGTGTTTGCTGACGGTTTTCTCGGTGACGAACATCCGGGCGGCGATCGCAGCGTTCGAGCGGCCCTGCGCCATCAGGGTGAGGACCTCATGCTCGCGTGGGCTCAGCTCCAGGAGCTTGGGGTCGGTGGAGCGGTGGGTGAGTAGCGCACTCACCACGTCGGGGTCCATAACGGTGCTGCCGGTAGCGACCTGCCGGACACTGGCGACGAATTGGTCGACGTCCGTAACCCGGTCCTTCAACAGGTAGCCCACCGCGCCCGCGCGATCTGACATCAGCTCCCTGGCGTAGATCTGCTCGACATACTGCGATAGCACCATGATGGGCAGCCCTGGGATCTGGCGGCGGGCCTCGATCGCGCACCGCAGCCCCTCGTCGGTGAAGGTCGGCGGCAACCGCACGTCGACGATGGCGACGTCGGGGCGGTGCGTCGTCAGCGACCGGATCAGCGCGGGGCCGTTGTCAACGGCTTCCACGACCTCGAATGAGTTGGCCCGCAGGATCCTGATCAGGCCCTCGCGGAGCAGCGCGAGGTCCTCGGCTATCACGATACGCACGGCAGCGACATCCTCACCTCGGTAGGTCCGCCCGGCGGGCTGTCAACGGTCAGCGTGCCGTCGAAGGCCGCCAGGCGACGGACGATGCCACGCAGGCCCGTGCCGGAATCCATCGAAGCACCCCCACGGCCGTCGTCGGACACCAGCATCGTCAGTTCCCCGGCAGCGCCGCCCCGGTGGGGTGCGAACTCCACGGTGATCCGGATCTGCTGGGCCTGGGCGTGCTTGATGGCGTTCGACAGGGCCTCGGCGACGGCGAAGTAGGCCGCTGACTCGATCGGGGCCGGCAGCCGTCCGGGTAGGCGAGTTACCACAGTGGTCGGGATCGGATTGACCAGGGCCAAGGCCTTGAGTGCGCCATCCAGGCCACGGTCGGCCAGTACCGGCGGATGGATGCCTCGTACCAGGTCGCGCAGCTCGGTGAGGGCGGTGGAGGTCGACTCGCGGGCCTCGGCCAGCAACTGCTGGACGGCCTGCGGATCGGTGGGCAGTAACTGTTCGGCCAAGCCCAGGCTCATACCCAGCGACACCAGCCGGGCCTGCGCGCCGTCGTGCAGGTCGCGTTCGATTCGGCGCAGTTCACCGGCCTGGGTGTCGACGGTCTCAGCTCGCGAGGTCGCCAACTGTTGGACGCGAGCCCGCAGGCGCGTCTGTTCGGTGGGGCCGAGCAGAGCGCGGATCACCCGAGCGTTGAGGTTCGCGAGGCGCACCGCAGTGACGTACCAGAGCAGAAGGAAAACCGGACCGAGCGGTACCAGCCCGAACGACTGCGCGACGCTGTGCAGCCGGAAGCCCTCCCCCATCGGAGTGCGGAACACCTGAGAAGGCGTCAGCTGATAGATGAGCGGATAGATCAGGTATACGACTCCGAAGGCGAAGAACAGCAGCGACAGTCCGCAACTCAACCAAATGGTGATCGAGTTGACCACCAACCAGATCCAGTCCCGCCACGTCGCCGGGTCGCGCAGGATCGTCCAGAGCCGCACCGGCCACCCGGCGTCCGGCGTCGGCTGATAGGGCCGGGCGGGCACCGGTTCGCCGAGCCGGTCGGCGGCCCACTGGCGATGCAGGTCGGCGAACCAGCGCACCAGTACGGTCGCGAGCAGGGTCAGTGGGATTCCGGCGCCAAGCGCGGCGATCGATATCGAGGTGATCCAGAGTGTGGCCAGCACGGCACCGACGGCCGCGCCCGGGAGCAGCACCAGCGACCAGCCCAGCAGGCTCATCCGCTGCGCCAGGGCGGTTCCGCTGTTATCGGTCATCTCGTTCCCTCATTGCGCATCGTGCCGAACAGCCGGGGTGGTGATTCATGGTGGCCGGCGATCCGCGCTTCCCCACGTCGGTGTCCCCCACGTCGCGTGGGATCCGGCGGCCGTGGTGTCCGTCCGTGGTCCACGGAGGCTCGCATCGCCGATCGGCGGCTCGATCGATCGACACCCGCACACACGCTACCCATCGCGTCCGCAGTTCCGGCCCGCTCCCCGAATCTCGACCACCACCTCGCCGTCATCGGGGATCCGGACCGTGTGGCTTGTCGCGCTCGCCTACGGCGCTGCCCCGGTCAACCAGGCTCGCGGGGTCCTGTCAGCCGTCGGCCTCTACTTGAGGGTGGCGGTCATCTGTTCGATTTCCTTGAGCACCAGGGCGGGCTTGTCCTGGGGAACGTCGTGCGAGCTTCCCTCGGCGATGACGAGTGTGCGGTCGGGCCCCGCCTTGGTGAACGCCGCTGCCGCGTCGCGCCAGGCCTGAGCGTCCTGCGGAGATCCATCAAAGGGTGTCTTGTCCGACACGATATAGATGACGGGAACGCCGTCGGGCCAGGAGACCTTGTGGTACGCCTGGTGCGTGGGACCGAAGTTGTCGGCCGTGGCGATGAGCTGGCGGTTCGCCTTCGTCGACGGCGCCTTCTTGAGCTCTTCGATCTGCGGCGTGGTCAGCGCGACGAGGCGTTGGGTCTGGGTGTCGGTGAAGAATTGCGGAACGTTGGCATCGATGAGCACCGCCCCGGAGACAACGCCGGGGTTCGCGAGGACGAAGTAGTGGGCCACCTCTCCTGCCTGCGAGTGGCCCGCGAGGACCACGTTCTGGGTGACGCCGAGTTCACGCAGACCGGCCTGCAGGTCGGAGGCTGCGGCCTTGGGATCCCATGGGCCCTTCACCTCCTCGCTGGCGCCCAGACCGGCCCGGTCGTAGGTGATGATCTGCGATCCGGTGGCCTGCGACAGCTGCGGCACCAGGGCATCCCAGTACGAGGAGTCCTCGCCACCGCCGGCGTCCAGAACGATGGTGGGAGAACTTCCTGGCGTGACGTGGAAGGCAAGCTGATGCCCGTTGTTGGCGATCATATGCAAGCCCGCTGCGGGGGCCGCACTTGCCGGACCGGCCGCGCTTG
Source organism: Micromonospora sp. NBC_00821 (assembly GCF_036347035.1). Classification (NCBI taxonomy): domain Bacteria; kingdom Bacillati; phylum Actinomycetota; class Actinomycetes; order Micromonosporales; family Micromonosporaceae; genus Micromonospora; species Micromonospora sp. NBC_00821. The sequence goes on along the minus strand of NZ_CP108880.1, from coordinate 3,368,910 downwards.
TCGAGGTCGAGGGAACCGCGGCTACCGAACTGGCCGTGGGCGCGGCCTTCGGCGCGGCCGAGCCATCACACCCGGCGACTGCCGCAATCACTGCGATGGGAAGGACGAGGGCCAGGGTGGCCCGATCGAACCGGGAGATCTTCTGCGTGGTCATGGAAATGAGCTTCCACGGTTGCTGGATCTCGCTCGATCCTGCTACCTCCCAGTCGGGTTGGGAGTTACCCCTACCCTCGCCAGCGGCACATCAGAACCCGTCAGGCAGGTGCCCGGTCCGGGTCGGGCCACCAGCGCCCGCCGCACTGGCGCGCTCAGGCCGGGGTTGGTGCGGTGATCGCCCAGCGCTCGTGGTCGCGCCAGGCGCCGTCGATGAACAGGTAGTCCGGGGAGAAACCCTCCAACCGGAAACCCAGCTTGCGGGCCACCCGCCGCGACGGCTCGTTGCCCGGTTGGATGTTCGCCTCCAGCCGGTGCAACCCGACCGAGGTGAACGCATGGTCGATCACCAGGGAGACGCCCGCCGAGGCGTGCCCGGTCCCGCTGTACGGCAGGAACGCCGCGTACCCCAGGTAGCCACCACGCAGCGCGCCGAGCACGATCCCGCTGATGTTCACGTAGCCGGCGATCTCGCCGCTGGCCCGGTCGCAGATCAGGTAGCCGGCGCTGTCGCGGCGACGGATCCGGCGCAGATAGAGCTCGTACTCCTCCGGGCTGGCCGGCGCGGCCAACCAGGGGTGGTGCAGATCCCGACTGCGCCGCGCGGCGGCGACGAACTCGTCCGAGTCGGTGGGCCGGGGTCGCCGGATCGCGGCGGGACCACCGGTACGCAGGTATCTCACGGCGGATCACTCTGACCGACCGGTGCCGCCGTTGTCCAACCGGCCGTCGCGTACGCGTCGCGGCGCGGGCTAGCGGGACGTCAGCAGGCTGAACTCCTGGCCGTCGGGGTCGGCCAGCACGACTCGGCCTGTTCCCTCCTGGTCGGTGTCGACCCGGGTCGCCCCGAGCGAGAGCAGACGGTCGACCTCTGCCTGCCAATCGACGCCGACAGCCGGGGCGAGGTCGAGACGCACCCGATCCCTGCCTCCGTTCGGCATGTACGGCGGACCGCCCCAGGAAATCTTCGTGCCTCCGAGCGGCGACTGGATCGCGGTCTCCTCGTCCTGGTCCCAGACCAGCGGCCACCCCAGCGCCCGGCTCCAGAAATAGCCAACCTTCTGTGACCCGTCGCTGGCCAGCGCACCGACGAAGCCGCAGCCGGCGAGGAACCTGTTGCCCGGTGCGATGACGTCGAACTCGTTGCCCTCCGGGTCGGCCAGCACCACATGATCGATCTCCGGGCCCTGGCCGATGTCCGCGTGCCGCGCGCCAAGTTCCAGTGCCCTGGCCACCGTCTGCCGCTGGTCCTCCAGCGAACTGCTGGTCAGATCGAAGTGCATCCGATTCTGGACCACCTTCGGCTGCTGGTTCGGGGCGAAGCGGATGTGGTACTCGTTGTCGTTGGTGGGTAGGAGCAGGACGCCCTCGTGCGGATCGTCGGCGATGTTCCGCCCCAGGAGCCCGGACCAGAACTGCGCGAGCCGCAGAGGCTCGCTCGCGTCGAAACTGATCGCGAACAGGTGTGCGGTCATCGCTGCGCTCATCTCCCGTCGGGCCGGACGCCGTGCCGGCCGTCGAAGCGGGAGCCTAGGGGTGTGCCAGGTCGACCGCACCCGAGTTTCGGCGGATCATCCCCGGTACGGCGGGGCTACACCCCAACCCCAGCGTGGGATCGGCGCCTGCCGGATCGGGTCCGCGTCCGGTCGAGAATTGCCTACCGCCAACCGGGTGCCCCACTCGAGGTAGCTCGCGAAGGCGGCGCGAAACTCCGGATCATCGGGTAGGCCGACCTCGTCGGCGGCGTCCATCATCAGGTTGACCCACCGCCGACGCTGCGCCTCGCTGATCGCCCTGCCCAGGTGCTTGCCGAGCATGTGGCGGTAGCCGCCCTGCTCCGTCGTGTAGGTGGCCGGTCCACCGAAGACCTCGGCAAGCCATACCGCTACATGCCGGGGGTGGTCGGGGTGCATCTGCGCGAACATCGGCGCCAGCAGGTCGTCGGAGCGGACCAGGCGGTAGAAGGCCTCGCAGAGCCTCAGAAACGCGTCGGTGCCGCCGGCCCACTCGTACAAGCTCGGCGGCGCGGCGCCGCCGGGGCCGGCAACCGACGTTCGGGCGTAGTGCCGCATCTCCTGGATGTCCTCGACGTACGGCTTGATCGCGGCGAAGAACTGCCCGAACACCGGGCCACCCCGAAACCCCTTCAGGTGCTCGTCCACCGATGTCCAGGTGATGCGCAGCAGGTAGGAGGCGGGGTCGTCCAGGCAGCGGCTCAACTCGTAGTCCACACACTGCGGCGCGGCGCGTAACGCGCTGGCGGCCCGCTCGTACGCCGCCTCGAAACCGTCCAGCCGTTCCTGCGGGACGCGGTACCTGATGTACTCGATCACCATGGCTACAGCTCAACACCCGCAGCGGTGATGATCAAGTACGCACCTTTTGGTACGTGCCGAGGGAGGCCACGATGCCTAAGCGATACCACTGCCCGGTGGAGCTCGCCGTCGACGTCGTCGGCGGGAAATGGCGACCGGTGATCCTGGCCCATCTCAAGGAGGGCGTCCACCGCTATGGCGAGCTACGCCGCCGGATGCCAGGGGTCAGCGAGAAGATGCTGACGCAGCGTCTGCGCGAGTTGGAGGCCGACGGGCTCGTCCTGCGGCACGACCACGAGACCACACCACCCCACGTCGAGTACCGGCTCACCGAGGAAGGACTCAGCCTGGCCCCGGTGTTGCAGGCCCTGTACGACTGGGGCGCCGCGCGGGCCGCACGTACCGGTACCGCCATCGACGAACCCTCCGCCGCCTGATTCGACGCGCCGCACGCGGCCCGGCAGCAGTGGAAAGACCGTCGTCGGGACGTACGGCGTTGTGATCCACTGGCCCGGTGAGCCGAACCCCCTCGATCCCCCCGGCCGACGTCCAAGAGCGACTGTCGCGGGAACGGAACGTCTGGCTGTGCACGGTGCGGCGCGACGGGTCCCCGCACCTGACGCCGGTCTGGTTCGTCTACCTCTCGGCGACGTTCTGGGTCGGCTGCGAAAGCCGCAGCGTCAAGGCCCGCAACGTCGTGGCCGACCCACGGGTGTCAGTGGCCTTGGAGAGCGGCGACGCCCCAGTGGTGGCGGAGGGTGACGCCCACGTGCACCGAAGTGGATTCCCCAGCACCGTCGTCGAGGCGTTCGCGCGCAAGTACGACGGCTGGGACGTCGGCCGGCAGGTCGGCCCGGACGGTGAGCGGGCGCTGCTGGAGATCCCCGTCCGGCGGTGGCTGCTCGCGGGCACCGCCCAGTGAGTCTTCGCGACAGTGGCCGGCTGACCCGGGAGTCCGGCCGACAATTGCGGTGGACAGCCCTGCGACAGCGCTCCGGTGATCTCGCCGACCAGACCGCCTAGTGGAACCGGACCGCGAGCGGCACACCACGCCATCGACCAGTGCTCATCCGGCCATGTTGCCTCAGCCGGGCAAGCGTTCCGTCAGAGCGGGCCGGGGAACGTCTGTTCCATCGGCATCGGCACCTGGAGGTAGGTGGTGCCGCGCATGTCCAGCCAGGCCCGGTCCGGCCCGCGCACCAGGCGCACCATCACCTCCTCGCAGGAGGGGCAGCGGGCGACGAGGCCCGGAGCGTTCGAGTAGACGTGCAGGCTGGCCATGGAGCCGGTCGTCCCGCAGTTCTCACAGCGGCCCATCGCGCTGCTCAGGTCGACGGTGAACAGCTCACGCATCGGGCCGTCGAGCATGTTGCCGTCCAGGTACGACATCTCGGTCATCGAATTCTCCTCGGCACTGCGTGAGCGAGCGGGTGGTCAGCCGGTGGGGCCGAAGCGTTCGGTCTTGACGCGACGCGACGGGTGACCCAGGCCCACCAGCAGGTCGGCCACGGTCTCCACGAACGCTGTCGGACCGCAGACGTAGGTGAGTGGTTCCAGGTCCGGCGGCCACCCGTGCGTGTTGACGTCGGCCAGCCCGATCCGGTGCGGCTCACCGCGCCAGCCCTCGGGCGCCTCGCGGGTGTAGACGTACGCGACGTCCAACCCGAAGTCGTCGCGGACCCGGCGGCGCAGCTCGTCGGCGTAGATCACGTCGCCGGGGGTGCGCACCGAGTAGATCAGCCGGAACGGCGCCTTGCTGCCCACCGCCCGACGGGCCCGGATCATCGCCATCAGCGGCACGATGCCGGAGCCGCCCGCGACGAGTTGCACCGGCGCGGTCTCCTCGGGCCGCCAGATGAACCAGCCACCGAGCGGTCCGCGTACCTCCACCGGGTCGCCGCCGCCAAAGACATCAATGAGGTACGGCGACACCTCGCCGTCGTGCACCCGCTGCACTGTCACCTCGATGCGCGGTCCTCCCGGCCCGTCCACGGCCGGGCCGGCGATCGAGTACGACCGTGCCGCCTGGTAGCCGTCCGGGGCGGTGAGCCGCAGGTCGACGTGCTGCCCGGGCAGGTGCCCCGGCCAGTCCGGCACCTCCAGCACCAGGGTCTGCGCGGTGGATGTCTCCACCCGGCGCTCCACCAGGCGGCCAACCTGCCAACGGTTCGGCGTCCGACGCTGGGTGCTCGTCGCCGCTGCGCGCTCAGTCACCCTGGTACCGCTGTTCGCGCCACGGGTCGCCGTAGTCGTGGTACCCGGCGGTCTCCCAGAACCCCGGCTCGTCCATCGTCTTGAGCCGGAGGCCGCGCACCCACTTGGCGGACTTCCAGAAGTACAGGTGCGGCACCAGCAGTCGCGCCGGCCCGCCGTGCTCGGCTGGCAGCGGGGCGCCGTCGAAGGTGTGCACCACCCACGCCTGACCGCCCCGCAGGTCGTCGAGCGGCAGGTTGGTGGTGTACCCGCCGTAGGAGTGCGCCAGCGCGAAGTGCGCCCCCGTGTCGACGTCGGCGAGCAGCGTGTCCAGTGAGACGCCCTGCCAGTTGGTGCCCAGCTTGGACCAGCGGGTGACGCAGTGGATGTCCACCATCGGCGTCTCCTGCGGCAGGGCCATCAGCTCCTGCCACGACCAGCGGTGTTCGCTGCCGTTCTCGGCGGAGATGACGAACTCCCAGGTGTCCAGTGACACCCGGGGCGTCGGGCCGGCCGAGAGCACCGGAAAGTCCTCGGTCAGATACTGACCGGGTGGCAGGGCCGGCTCCTGCGTTCGGGGCCGACCCTGAAAGCCCGGTGACACGATTCCCATTGCACAGTCGTACCACCCGCGCCGGTGGGGGCGGAAGCTTTCCCGCGTACCGTGTCGTCAGCCGGCGCGGCGCGGTCAGTGCCGCTCCGCGACGACCTTGCGGTCCTCGGGGAGGTCGCCACCGCGGGTGGCGCGCAGGCTGGTCACCGTGACCACCACCAGCACCCCGATGATCACGCCAAGCGAGGCCAGGGTGGGGATCTGCGGGACGCTGTCCCAGATGCCGTGCGCCCAGTGCAGACCCAGCTTGAGGCCGATGAACGCCAGGATGACGGCCAGGCCGTAGCTGAGGTGCACCAGCCGGCTCAGCGCCGCGTGCAGGACGAAGTAGAGCGCCCGCAGGCCGAGCAGGGCGAACGCGTTGGTGGCGAACACCAGGTACGGGTCCTCGGTGATGCCGTAGACCGCCGGCACCGAGTCGACAGCGAAGACGATGTCGGTGGCCAGCACCGCGACCACCACCAGGGCGAACGGCGTGAGTGCCCGCTTCGCGCCCTGCCGGACGGTCATCTTGGTGCCGTGGTAGTCGTCGACCACCGGCATGACCTTGCGCAGCAGCTTCACCGACCGCATCTTGTTGATGTCGACTTCCTGCTGATGCCCGGACATGGCATCACGCAGCAGCTTCACCGCGGTGGCGATGAGGATGATCGCGAAGAGCAGGAAGGCGAAGTCGAGGGTCTGCAACGCCGCCGCGCCGAGGGCGATGAAGACGGCCCGCAGCACCAGCGCGCCGGCGATGCCGTAGAGCAGCACCCGCTGGGCGAGCACCGCCGGCACCGCGAACGCCGCCAACAGCAACATGAAGACGAAGAGGTTGTCGACCGAGAGCGACTTTTCCACCAGGTAACCGGTCAGGTATTCAACGCCCTGCTGGGAGCCGAATCGCCACCAGATCCAGCCGCCGAACGCCAGCGGCAGCGCTATGTAGAAGGCCGACCAGCCGATGGCCTCCCGCATGGACACCTCGTGCGGGCGACGGGTGACCAGGAAGTCCAGCACCAACAGCAGGAGGACCCCGATGATGGTGACCGCCCACAGCGTGGGCGTGCCCACCGACGACAGGTCACTGGCGGCAGACAGATACGACACTTGACTCATGTGGGGTCTCCTCGAACACCGTCATGTTCGAGGTCTCCTTCACCCACCACCTGGTGGGCAACCACCCGAGGCGCGCCGGGCGCGCCGTACTGACCGGAATGGTTCGTGGGAAGTACTCCCCTCGCACGACAAGGTTAGGCCAGGCGGAATCGCCGCGCCAAGCGGGACATCGATGGTTGCCCTGGTAAACCGCTGTGTGTGCCCGGTGCGAGTGCTGTCAGCCGCGGCGCAACGTCGCGCCCGGGGCCATCGCCTGCTCGACCAGGCCCCGATAGTCGCGTGGCAGTTGGGTCACCACGTCATCGAACTCACCGCCGGTGATCGCCTCGCGCAGGGTGGTGAAGACCGCTCGACCGGCGTCCTCCGCGGCGGGCTCCGGCACACCGGCGCGCAACGCGACCCGGGCGACGAACTCCGCCGCGCCGAACCGGTCCGCCTGCTCGGTGCTCGGGCTCGGTTTGAGTACCAGTTGCAGCGGTTGGGGCAACTGGGCGGCCAGGTCCAGGACCTCGCCGCCGGTCAACCGCTCGGCGAATGTCTCCAACACGGCCCGGGTCAGCTCGACCGCCCGCTCGGACGACGTGGCGGTGCGCTGGGAAACCTGGTCGATGAAGGTGTCGTAGTTCATCGCGTACTCCCTTGGACTCGCGTCGGCGCCTGCGGGTACCCGCGGTGGCCCAGGAGAAACGGCGCCGGAATCCTGCACCGGGCGGGCGTGACCGGCCGGCGGGCGGGTAACCGCCGCCGGTCGTCACCACATCGATGCCCGAGGGAGCCCACGCCATGGCGAGCTACGCCGACGTCCTGCAGTACCTGTCGAGCCTGGATTACCCGGCCGAGAAGGACGACGTGGTCCGCGAGGCCGAACGGGAGGGTGCCCCACCGGACGTGCTGAAGGCGCTGCGCGCCCTGCCGCCGGTCGACTACGCCAACGGGACCGAGGTGGCCCGGTCGGCCGGGATCGAGGCGGCGCCCGAGGTCGGCCCCGCCCAGCGGGCCGAGCAGGCCCGGGACAAGAAGCACAACCGGGTCTCACAGCACCTGCGCGGCATCTGACCCGGCGGTGGCGCCCACCACCCCGACCCGGGAGCGTCCCGAATGACCCAGACCGGTCCCGACCGGCCAGCGGACGTGCGTTTCCCGGCTGCGAAGCAGCTCGCCGTCGTGGCGGTGGTCGGCGTCATCGCCGGCTGCGTCTTCGCGCTGCTGTTGCCACTGCCGCTCGCCGCGCTGGCCGGCTGGGACGTGGGCGCGCTGAGCTGGCTCGTGCTGGTCTGGCACAAGATCTGGCCGATGGACGCCGAGCGGACCGCCCAACTGGCCGTCCACGAGGACCCGAACCGGGCGATCCGGGACGCCCTGCTGCTCGTCGCCTGCCTGGCCAGCCTGCTGGCCGTCGGGTTGGTCGTGGCCAGCGCACAGAGCGCGCCCCCCGGGATGGCCCGTGAGCTGCACAGCGGCGTGGGCGTGCTCAGCGTGGTGCTCTCCTGGTTCGTGGTGCACACCGTGTTCGCCGCCCGGTACGCCCGGATCTACTACACCGGCCCAGACGGCGGGGTGAACTTCAACCAGCCGGAACCGCCGCGCTACTCCGACTTCGCGTACGTCGCGTTCACCATCGGGACGACGTTCCAGATCTCCGACACCAACCTGACCAGCAACGAGATGCGTCGTACGGTGCTGCGCCACTCGATGGTGTCGTACCTGTTCGGCGCGTTCATCATCGCCGTGACCGTGAACCTGCTGGCGGGTCTGGCGCGGTGACGGCTATTGACGCCGCAGGCCCCGCAGTCCCCCGGAGCGCGACACGGGGGGAGCCGATCGAAGGGCCGGGACAGGCGGGCGCCCCTGGTCACGAACCGCGACCTAGGGCGCCACGCAAGCCTGCCCAGGCGGTGAACCGCATCCGAACCGGTCGCGGTCACCAGGCGGTGGAGGTCCGCTCGAACCGAGCGGCCAGCACTGCCGGGTCCAACCATACGGCAGAACATCCTCCGTTTGGTCAGAATTTGGGGAAGTGTGGGCCAGGGCACGTCACGGCCGACCGGTCACCTCCGCGTACCGATGCTCCAGGTCGACCCGGGCCAACGCCCCCACCAGCCAGGCCAACTGCTCGGACTCGCCAGTGGCCAGGCCGGCCAGGTCGTCCGCCGACCTGCCCAGCCCGAGCCGACGCGCGGCGGCCAGCGCCCGCCGATCGGCAACCGGGGCCACCTCCCGCCACAACGCCTGCGCCTCGCGGAGAAACAGGACGACGACCTGCTCGTCCACGCCCGGAAGCTCGGCCAGCAGCGCCCGCTCCCGGACCGGGTCGTGGCGCGCCACCGCCCGCAGCCGGCGCAGATCACCCCGATACCGCTCGATCACCGTCCGAGCCAGGTCACCCAGCACCGCGGCCAGCGCGTCCACGTCACCGCGCTGGCCGCTGGCGCGCAGCACCCGGACCCGGTCCTCGTGCAGCGAACGCGCCAGCCGGGCCGCGCTGTCCCACCCCTCGTCGCGCAACGCCCGCGCTCCGTCCAACGCCCGCCGGAAGTCACCACGACGGGCCAGCAGCACCGACAGGTACAACACCTGGAACAGGCTCGCCGGGTTGTTCGTCACCCGGAACCCGTACTGCTCGGCGAAGCCACGCCCGCTACCGGCGAGCCGGCGCGCCAGACGTTTACGGTCCTCCACCGGATTGATCAGACTGGTCGCCATGCCGGCGACTACCCGCGCCGGCGGCCAGCCACACACCGGCCGCACGTGCCCGTCAGCCGTGCAGGCCGCCGGTGCGGTCGCGGGCCTTGAGGCGGGTCGTGGGCAGGGCGGGTGCCGGCAGCGGCGGCGCCGAATCGTCGGCGACCACACCGAAGCGCCCGTCGCCGGCCATCCAGTCCTCCCGGGCGGCGGCGATCTCCTCGTGCGACCGACCCACGAAGTTCCACCACATCACCAACGGCTCCTCGAACGGCGTACCGCCCAGCAACAGCAACCGGGCCCCGGCCCCGCCCCGCACTGTCAGCTCCCGGCGGCCCGAGCCCAGATAGAGCAGCGCCCCCGGCTCGAACCCGACCCCGGCCGCCTCCGCGGACCCGGACATCGCCAACACGGCGTACTCGAAATCGGGCCGCAACGCCATCGTCGCCGGCGCCTCGCCGCGCAGCTCCAACTGCACCCCCACCAGCGGGGTGTGCACCACCGCCGGTGACCGCTCCCCGGCGAACTCGCCGACCAGCACTGTGACGTCCAGATCGCCGTCCCGCCAGCGAGGCAGGTCGGCGTGGTGCGCGAAGTCGGCCGCTCCGGCCCGCGCCGGGTCCGGCAGCGCCACCCAGAGCTGCACGCCGTGCATCACCGGCGGATGAGTGGCCGGCGAGCGCTCCGAATGGGCGATGCCGTTCCCGGAGGTCATCACGTTCAGTTGGCCGGGCACGATCGGCTGCACGTTGCCGAGGCTGTCCCGGTGCAGAATCTCGCCGTCGAGCAGCCAGGTCACCGTCTGCAACCCGGTGTGCGGGTGCGGCGGCACCTCCATGCCGGGCCGCTGCGCCACATCGTCCGGGCCGAAATGATCCACGAAACACCACGCGCCAACCATCCGGCGGGCACGCTGCGGAAGCAGCCGCCGCACCGTGGTGTACCGACCCAACGGCACGTCGTGGCCGGGCAACAACACACTGCCGGGATCGACGTCGGCCACGCCAGGCGGTCGGGTCTGCGCCAGCATCGATTCAGTACGCTCCACCGCCCGACTGTACGCGCACTCCCATTCGCGACCGCTGTGCTTTGAAGCGGGGCGGGCGGGGTTCACCAGCGCGTGGTTCTCACGGCCGGTTCGCCCGGCGTGGGCTTACCGGTTGCTGGAGGAGACCAGCACGCTGTTGGCGCCGGCGACCAGGTCCAGGTACAGGCGCTCCGCCGACCGGTCCCACCCCGGCGTACCCAGCACCGAGCCCGCAGCCACCCCATCCCAGCGGTCGCCGCGTACCACCACCGAGCCGGCACCGGCTCCCGCCCGCACCCGTACCGGAGTCGCCCCCGGGACCCGGACGTCGAGCTGGCTGGTGCCACCGGTGAGTCGTACGGTCAGGATGCTGGAGGGCAGGTCTGAGCGCGGGCCGGTGGGGTTGCCGGTGCCGGCGGCGGTGATCGGTGGCAGGAGAATCTCGGTACGGCTGGAACCTCCGGCGAGTTCCACCCCCAGCAGCCGAGCCCGGGTCAGGTCCAACACCTGACTGCTCACCCCGCCAACGAGGTGGAGGCGCCAGGCGACCCGCTCGTTGAGCAACACCCGCACGGCCCGTGGCCCGCGCGTCCCGGACTCCACGAGGTCGAGCCGCACGGTCTCCCCCCGCACCGCCGGTCGGCCCGCCACACCCGAGCCGGCCGGGGTACTGATCCGGTACAGGTCATCGCCCAACTCGGCCACCCGCAGCTCGAACGAGGACAGCCCATCCGCGAGCACGAAGGTGCCCTTCTGCCAACCCGCCAGCGGCGCTGTCAACGGTCGCTCGGCAGCAGCACCCGCACCACCGCGGCGACCCTCAGCCGCGTCCGGGTCGACGACGCCACCTGGGCGGGCGCCGTTACCGGGGTCGGTGCTGTCGGGGCGAGTGCCGTCGGGGCGAGTGCCGTCGGATTGCCCGGAGTAGGTCATGCCAAGGTGGTCGGGATCGGCGACGATCACGGCCACCGCTGCCGCACCCAGGAGCAACACGACGGCGGCAGCCGCCACCAACAGGCGAGCGCCGGTGGACCACCGCCGCGGTGTGGCCTTACCGGACGGTTCCGGCTCTGACTCCGGTTCGCGACCCGCGCCGTACCCCACTGCGGCCATGCCTCTTCCCTCCGCCGGTCCCCGCCCAGGGGTACGTACCCGCCGGCCGATCGGATCACTCGGCGCCGATCACGTCACTCCGCTACGTCGCCACCGTAGATCTTGGACAGTTTCCGTTCCGCGCGAACTGTGCTGTCCCGAGACATGTGTCAAGGGGAAGTCCCGATAGATGTGTCAGGTGTTGTTGATCAGGCTGCTCGGGTGAGGCTGATGTAGGTCCGGTCGGGGGCGAGGTGGAAGTGGCCGAGGGGTTGGCCGTCGTGGTGGTAGATGGTGATCCGGTTTTGGTCGCGGATGGCGGTGACGGTGGCGCCGGCGTGGGTGGTGCCGACGCTGGTGCGGTGTCCGGCGACGGTGATGGCGCCGGTGCTGCCGACCCGGCAGCGGTGCAGGGTGGCGTCGGTCTGCATCGGGAGGCTGGCTGGCCCGCCGAGGCTGGGCGCGTCTGTCCATGCCTGGGCGGGGGTGGCGCGTTGTGGCAGGGCGCTGTGGCGTCGTTGGGTGTTGTAGTAGCGGCGGTAGACGTCCAGCAGGTTCTGCAGCTCCGCGCGGGTGCTGGGGGTGGGTTGGGTGCTCAACCATTTCTTGAGGGTTTGGTGGTGGCGTTCGACCTTGCCGCAGGTTTGCGGATGGTAGGGGCTGGAATTGATCGGCCGGACATTGTGGTCCAGGAGGCACTGGACGAATGTGGAGATCGATCCGGGCCGGGTCAGTCGGCTGGTGAACGCGGTGCCGTTGTCGGACAACACGATCGCCGGGGCGCCGTACTCGTCGAACGCCTGCCTGACCGCGGTGACCGCGCCTTCGGCGGTCTCCGCGATCGTCGTGTAACAGCCGACGAGGGTTCGGGTGCAGTCGTCCAGGACGTCGAAGACCGCGGCGAGGCTGCCGTCGGCGAGCCGAACGTTCGTGGCGTCGATCTGGTAGCAGTCCCGGGGCCGGGCGTAGACGAACCGCCGAAACGAGCTGCGCGGCCGTTTCGCCGGGTTCCGCTCCAGCAGGTCATGCCGGGCCAGGACCCGGTTGATCGTCGACCTTGACGGCACCCGCCACACCGCACCGGTAGCGGCATGCACCTCGATCAGGGCATCGCGGATGAAGTCAGCCCCGTTGTCCAGGCCGAGTTCGACGCGCAGCTTGCAGATCCAGGCGTCCAACTCCGGTGGCGTCACCCGCGGACTGCTCCGCGGCCGCCGGGACCGCTCATGCCACTCGCCCACGTCCCGGATCCGCGCCTGATGCCGGTACACGGTACGGACCGACACCCCATGCTCACGCGCGAACTCGGCCGCGTTGATCCGCACTCCAGCAGCCAACTGCGCATCGAGCAGATTCATGACATGCCGCCGAGAAGCCATGCCCGGCACCATGGACCAGCACGCCCAAGATCCCCACCAAGTGACACATGTATCGGGACTTCAACACTGACAGATGTCATGGGACTGAATAGTTCCGCGCGAACGGAAACTGTCCAAGATCTACGGACACCCGCCAATTCAGACGACGTCATCTGCTCCCAGAGTGTGCAAGGCGGCGTCCCCATCCCGATGACCAACGACCAACGGCCCCGTGGCCCAGCGGTCGGCGGTCGGCGGTCGGCGGTCGGCGGTCGGCGGTCGGCGGTCGGCGGTCGGCGGTCGGTGAACGTTGGCGGCGACTGGTGTACGGCGAACGGCTAGAGCAGACAGGCCGCTGGCCGGCACCCCGGGTTGCGGGTGCCGGCCAACGGTCGGTGTCGTGCGGTGGTGCTGAGGCGCAGTGCTTCTGCGGTGGTGCTGTGACGCGGGTCAGCTGTTCCAGTACTGACCAACCAGGTCAGCGGCCTGCTGCTCCCACTGGGCGTAGGCGTCCGGGTACGCCGACACCTGCACCGTCTGCGCGGCGTCGGTCAAGGCCATGTCCTGCCACCCGTCGACCTGCTTCAAACCCTTGAGGAACGCGGTCGTGGAGTACTCAGGGTCGGTGATCTGCTCCGGCGTACCCCAACCCGAGCTCGGGCGCTGCTGGAACAGGCCCAGCGAGTCGTGGTCGTTCCTGTCGCCCAGGTGACCCAGGTTCTCCAGCTTCGACTCCTGCAGGCTCGTCGCGATCGAGATGACCGCGGCCCGCTCCGACAGACCGGCCTTCTTCGTGGCGGCGATGATCGCCTTCACGTTCGCGGTCTGCTCGTCATTCAGGCTGATACGCGACTGGTCGCCCTGGGTGCCGTGCGGGATCAGCTTGCTGGTGTCGGGCTTGTCGGCCTGCACCGCAACTGCGACGGGCTTGGCGTCGACCGGGTTTGCCACGTGGGCGATGGGGCCGGCGAAGACACCACCGGCGAACGCGAGACCAGCAACGGACAGAACGCTCTTACGCATGATCGTGTTCATGGGGGTAGCTCCTTCGGGGGTAGGACACCCAACCGCCAAGGGGGACGGCGGCAGGTGTGAGCACCTCGTCCGGCGCTGCACTAACAAGGGGAAAGTCTGGAGGGCGTCGAGGTCGGCGACCTGCCGAGCGGGGGCTCGTGGCGCCGGGTCCTTGTGTAACGACCGGGGGGCCGGGGTCATTCCGGGGTTGGCCCACCTGCCGGCACCCTCATCGTGGCGGTGCCTCCGGTCGTTCGTGGGGACTGTAACGACCGGGTGGAGGCTGGCATTCCAACCTGCGTGACCAGCCTTCAGGGGTCGGGCGGGCGGTCGGTGGTGCTGCGATCGTCAGGGTATGTAACGACCCCGGCCCGGCCATGATTCCGGCCCCCGAGTGCGCCCGGCCACACCCCACAAACACCCGCCGACGGCCAAACCGACCCACACGGCAGCCGGCCACGGCGTCCAACCGGCCCGCACCGGGTGATCCACTCGCCTTCACGGAAGTCGGGGCATCCCGGATTCCCGGACACCCCGACTTCCTGAAGCCCGAGTCGATCACGAATGACAGCGACCGGCGCATACCACCCAATGCCGGCAAAGTTCTCAGAGAGGCCCGGCAGGCGACCGCCGGGAAGGGGACGGCAACAGCCGGACGCCAGGGGCGGTTATTGGCCCGTCAGGCGGGAGCGCACTTTTGCGGCGCAGGCATCCAGAGTCGTCTGCGCGTCCAGGCCGAGGCTTTCGATGGCCACCAACGCGGTGAAGGCGACGTCGGCCAACTCCGCCGCGACGTCCTCGCGGGTGTGGGTGACACCCTTGCGCGGATTCTGCCCAAGCAGGCCGATCCAGGCAGCCGAAGCCTCCCCCGCTTCCTCGGTGAGCTTGAGGATGCGGCAGGTCAGTTCGGTCTGCCCGGTGCCGTTCGCCGCGTCCAGCCAGCCGCGCGACGCTCGGGCCGCCTCCCAGATCGACTCGTCCACGACGACCAGTCAACCCGATCGGCCCACCGGCCCGAACGACCGGGTATGACTGGACCAGCCTGTTGACTGGCGGATCAGCGAAGCCATTGACACTGGTCGACGGCAGTTCTAGGTTCAGGACGCTACCGGCCGGTAGGCAACCGTCCCGCTGGTCGCCCCCGGGCGACGACCGTCCGATGGGGAGCATCGATGCTGTCCACACCCGTTCGTACCCTCCGCCGCCTGCTGGCCGCCGCCGCGACGCTGACCCTCGCGGTCGGGTTGGCCGGTGCCGCGCCGGCCAGCGCCACCGGTCGCGACGCGAGGGGCGGCGAGCCGCTGCCCGGCTACACCATCGAGAATCCGCCGTTGGCGCCGCTGGTCGTGGGTGGCAAGCCGACGGCGGTACGCCAGGGCGTGCACCGCCACGCCGGGTACATCATCGAGGTCCCCGCCCGGTGGAACGGCGACCTGGTGTTGTGGGCGCACGGCTACCGCGGCCAGGGCACCGTGCTCTCGCCGGAACCGCCGGCCTTCGGGCTGCGCCAGCGCCTTTTGGAGCAGGGGTACGCCTGGGCGTCGTCCTCGTACGACCGCAACGGCTTCGACATCCGCTCCGGGGTGCTGGGGACGAAGGATCTCGCCGACCACTTCGGGCGGACTGTCCGCCGACCGCAGCACACCTACGTCGCCGGGGTGTCGATGGGTGGGTACGTCATCGGTCGTTCGCTGGAGCAGTACCCCGGCTTCTACGACGGCGCGATGCCGATGTGCGGTGTGCTCGGTGATCAGACGTTGCTCGACTTCTACCTGGACTACAACCTGGTCGCGCAGGCGCTCGCCGGGGTGCCGGCCCATCCCACGCCGGCTGACTATCTGACCAACGCGGTGCCCCGCATCCAGGTGGCGCTCGGCCTGGCCGGGCTGACCCCCACCGGGCCGGACACCACAACGGAGCGGGGCAAGCAGCTGCGGGCGATCACGGTGAACCGTTCCGGCGGGCCGCGTCCGGGCGCCGAGGCCGCTTTCGCGGTCTGGAAGGACTTCCTCTTCTCGATCAGCGTGCCCACCGGGAGCGGCAACTCCCCCGCCCAGCGACCCGGTCAGCTGTCCACCAACCTGCTCACCCGCTACGCCCCGAACAGCCCGGTGAACGTCAACGCGACAGTGCAGCGGGTCGCCCCGGAGAACGTCGTGCAGCGGCTCCTGCCGACGCTGACCGAGGTGCCGCGGATCGCCGGTCGGCCCACCGCGCCGGTGCTCAGCCTGCACGGTCTCGGCGACCTGTTCGTTCCGTTCAGCATGGAGCAGGCGTACGCCACCGACGTGGCGCGCAACGGTCGCGGCAAGCTGGTGGTTCAGCGGGCCATCCGGGCCACGCAGCACTGCGAGTTCACCCCGGCGGAGGCCGGCGCCGCCTGGGACGACCTGGTGTCCTGGGTACGCACCGGCAAGCGCCCGGCCGGCGATACCGTGACCGACCCGGCGGTGGTGGCCCGAGCCGACTACGGCTGCCGGTTCAGCGACCGGGACGCGTACGCGGCCGGGGTCGGCACCCGCCGCCTCTACCCGGCCTGCTGAGGTACGCGGACACGAAGAACCGGCCGGCTCCCGTCGAAGGGAGCCGGCCGGCCTCGTGTGCGGTTGTCACCAGAGCTGCTGGACGATGTCCGCCGCCTGCTCCTCCCACTGCGCGTACGCGTACGGGAAGGCGGAGACCTGCACGGTCTGCGCGGCGGCGGTCAGCGGCAGGTCCTGCCAGCCGCCGACGTTCTTGAGTGCGGTGAAGAACGCCGTGGCGGCGTACTCCGGGTCGGTGATCTGGTCGGGCGTGCCCCAACCGGACGACGGACGCTGCTGGAACAGGCCCTGCGAGTCGTGGTCGTTGTACGCGCCGAGGTGCCCGAGGTTGTACAGCTTCGACTCCTGCAGCGAGGTGGCGATGCCGATCACCGCGCCCCGGTCACCGACGCCGGTCTTCTTGGCGGCGTCGACGATGGCCCGGGCGTTGGCCAACTGGGCGTCGTCGAGCGGTACGCGCGACTGCGCGCCCTCGATGCCGTGCGGGATCAGCTGGGCTCGGCTCGGCTTGCCGGCCGGCGGCTTGCCGGTGGCGGAGCCGGTGGTCAGGCCCGACTCGACGGGCTGGTCGTCCTGGCGGGCCGAGGTGGCGGCCTTTCCGGTGGCGCGGTCGATGGCGGCGACGGCGCCCTGGTGCGGTCCGGAGGTGACCGGTGCGGCGACCGCGGTCGGCGCGAGAGCCAGACCGCCGAGGGCTGCCACACCCGCCACGCTCAGCGCGGTCTTGCGGTACGAATCCTTAGCGATGGCGGGGAGCCATCGAGTGAAGTCGACCTTCACGATGGTTGCCCTTTCGATCGTGCGGAGCGCTCCGGGGTGAACACTCCTCGGGAGATGACCGCGGAAATGGGTTTGGGCTCCGGCGGTACGGGGGACACAACCGGGTTCACGTGTCGGGCATTCCGGAAATGCCCGAGGGTCGGCCTGGTGCGGTCCCGGTCACGGCGCGGATTCGGGCAGGTGGGGCTTGCGAGACAGCAAGCCGGACAGCCGTGACGGATGGTGTTTGCGGACCCGGGGGCAAGTGTGGGAACGCCAACCTTTGCTCTGCTTACCTATATGCACCGGCTACGCTTCGTGACCGCCGGTGAGAGACCTCCGTGGCTGGCGCGAAGGGCCCAGTCGCAGCTCGGGGGCCGTGGTGCATATAGGTAAGCAGAGCAAAGGGCCAAACAGGGTGATGGGGGAGGCAGGCGGCTGGCGGTTCGTCGCTACCCTGAGTAGGCGCCTTGGCCAGCACGGTGGGTGAAGGTTGCCAGTCCGGCTCGCCCTGGCGGCCGAGAGCGTGGCGAGGCAGGCGGCGTTGGAGGATCTCGACGACCGCGCACCCCGACCGCCCGCCGTTGGCGCCGGGGTGAGAGTGACGCCCGGAAGCTGCCCGACTCAGCTGTCGCCGTCACCGTGGGACGACGCACCCCGCGTTCCGACACCCTCGTCCGGCGTGAGCAGTTCCTGGAAGATGGTGATCTGGAGGTCGGCGGGGGCAGCGAGGCGGGAGTTGAGCGACTGCCACGGCGTACGCGTCGGCGGCGCGATCTCGCTCGCCCCGGCGGCCACCAGTCGGGCGGTCGTCGCCTCCGTGTCGTCCACCTCGAAGGCCACCCGGATGCGCGGCGCGACCTGCCGACCCACCTCGACCTCGTCGACCAGGCGTTTCTGTGCGGAGTTCGCGATTTCCAGAGTGGCGCGGCCGGCGTCCAGGATCACCACCCGCGCATCCCCCTCGCCGCTGAACGCCGCCTCCTCCGGCAGGCCCAACGCGTCGCGGAAGAACTCGACGGCGGCCTCGTGGTCGGTGGCCTCCACCACGAGGCGCAGCTGACGGACGGGAGGGGCGGGCGAGTCGGCGGCCATGAGCGGGATCCTAGTGCGGTGTCCACTAACGCCCACCGGGTTTCCGGTGGGCGTTGTGGATCCTCGCCTTGAAGGGCGAGCGACTCCCCACCGGGTGTGGGGCGGGCCGCCGCGGGCGTCAGTGGCCGCGGTCCAGCCACTCCTGCAGGTGCGGCGCCTCCGCGCCGATGGTCGTGTCGTCGCCGTGGCCGGTGTGCACGATCGTGTCCGCGGGAAGGGTCAGCAAGCAGGTGCGGATCGACCGGACGATGGTGTCGAAGTCGCTGTACGAGCGGCCCGTCGCGCCGGGCCCACCGGCGAAGAGCGTGTCGCCGGTGAACACTGCGCCCAGCTCCGGCGCGTGGAAGCTGCACGCCCCGGGGCTGTGCCCGGGGGTGTGCAGCACCCGCAGCGTGGTGCCGCCCACCTCGATGCTCTGCCCGTCGTGCAGCTCGCCGTTGGGTGGCAGGTGCGGGTGGACCATGTCCCAGAGGACCCGGTCGGCGGCGTGCAGCAGCACCGGCGCGCCCGTGGCCTCGGCCAGCTCGGGCGCCACCCGGACGTGATCGTCGTGGGCGTGGGTGGCCAGGATCGCCCGGACCTGCCGGTCGCCCACCAGGGCGAGAATCGCCGCCACGTCGTGGGGCGCGTCCAGGACGACGCACTCGCGGTCGTCACCGATCACCCAGACGTTGTTGTCCACGTCGAAGGTCTGCCCGTCCAGGGAGAACGTGCCCGAGGTGACCGCGTGGTCGACGCGGGCGGTCACGGGAACACCACCACCGAGCGGAGCACGTCGCCGTGGTGCATCCGGTCGAAGGCGTTCTCGACCTGGTCGAGCGCGATCTCCTCGGTGACGAACGCGTCGAGGTCGAGCCGGCCCTGCAGGTACAGCTCGGTGAGCATCGGGAAGTCCCGGCTGGGCAGGCAGTCGCCGTACCAACTGGACTTGAGGGCGCCGCCACGTCCGAAGACGTCCAGCAACGGCAGCTCGATCTGCATCTGCGGGGTCGGTACGCCGACCAACACCACAGTGCCGGCCAGGTCGCGGGCGTAGAAGGCCTGCTTCCAGGTCTCCGGTCGGCCCACCGCGTCGATCACCACGTCGGCGCCGAAGCCACCGGTGGCGGCACGGATCGCCTCGACCGGGTCGGTCTCGGACGCGTTCACCGTGTGCGTGGCGCCGAACGTGCGGGCCCAGTCGAGCTTGCGGCTGTCGGTGTCCACAGCGACGATCGTGGTGGCGCCGGCGAGGACCGCGCCGGCGACCGCCGCGTCCCCGACGCCGCCGCAGCCGATCACCGCGACCGAGTCGCCCCGGGTGACGTTTCCGGTGTTCATCGCCGCACCCAGCCCGGCCATCACCCCGCATCCCAGCAGACCCACGGCGGCGGGTCGGGCCGCCGGGTCGACCTTTGTGCACTGCCCGGCGTGCACCAGGGTCTTCTCGGCGAACGCCCCGATGCCCAGCGCCGGGGCCAGTTCGGTGCCATCGGTGAGGGTCATCCGCTGGGTGGCGTTGTGGGTGTTGAAGCAGTACCAGGGCCGCCCCCGACGGCAGGCGCGGCACACCCCGCAGACCGCCCGCCAGTTGAGCACCACGAAATCGCCCGGGGCGACGTCGGTGACGCCCTCGCCGACCTGCTCCACGATGCCCGCCGCCTCGTGACCGAGCAGGAAGGGGTAGTCGTCGTTGATGCCACCCTCGCGGTAGTGCAGGTCGGTGTGGCAGACCCCGCACGACTGAATCCGGACGATCGCCTCACCGGGCCCGGGATCGGGCACCACGATGGTGGTGACCTCGACCGGCGCGCCCTTGCTGCGGGAGATGACTCCCCGGACTTCCTGGCTCACTTCGCCTCCTGCTGGTGGTCTGCGGCGGGGCCGGGCGCCGGGGTGGGCGGGTGTGCCACGGGCTCGGCGGTGGGCCCCCGGCGAACCTACCGCGACCACCACGGCCAGCCCAGCCGGCCCGGCGGGTTATCGCGGGCGGTGCGGGGTACGCGGGCCGCATTCGACCACGGCCAACGGGAGTGACAATGAAACTCGCGCACCTGCCGCTACGGGTCAGCATCGGCGCGTACTTCCTCAACTCGGGTCTGGGCAAGCGCACTCTGGAGGGCACCGCCGCGGAGGGCTTGCACGGCATGGCAGTCGCCGCCATGCCCCAGCTCGATCAACTGGAGCCGGCGCGATTCGCCAAGCTGCTGTCGTACTCGGAGATCGCCCTGGGGGCCGCGCTGATCGCGCCGTTCGTCCCGGCGCCCCTGGTCGGGCTCGGCCTGACCGCGTTCGGCGCGGGCCTGGTGCAGCTGTACCTGAAGACGCCGGGGATGCGCGAACCCGGCAGCATCCGCCCGACCCAGCAGGGCGCGGGGCTGGCCAAGGACGTCTGGCTGGTCGGCGCGGGGCTGACCCTGATGCTGGAGGGGCTGACCCACGGCCGTCGGCGCCGCTGACCCGGCGGGCGGTCTGAGGAGCTGCGGTGACCCGACCTCGGCCGGTACGGCCGTTCTACCGACCGATGCGCCCACATCGTCGCGACGAGCCGCACCGCACCGCCACGCCGCTGGAACTCTTCTTCGACCTGTGCTTCGTGGTGGCCGTGGCGCAGGCCGCCGGCAACCTGCACCACGACATCTCCGAGGGACACCTCGGCCACGCCCTGAGCAGGTACCTGATGGTGTTCTTCGCGATCTGGTGGTCGTGGATGAACTTCACCTGGTTCGCCTCGGCCTACGACACCGACGACGACCTCTACCGAATCACCACGCTGGTGCAGATCGCCGGGGCGTTGATCATTGCCGCCGGGGTGACCAGTGCGTTCACCGACGGCGATTTCACCGTGATCACCTACGGGTACGTGGTGATGCGGCTGGCCGCCGTCGTGCACTGGAGCCGAGCGGCGATCGGCGACCCGGCGCACCGGGCGGCGGCGACCCGCTACGCGATCGGCGTGACGGTGGTGCAACTCGGCTGGCTGTTGCGGTTGCTGCTGCCCGCCGAGTGGGGCATCGCGTCGTTCGTGCTGCTCGCTCTGGCCGACCTGCTGGTGCCGGCGGTGGCCGAACGGCCCGGGATGACCCCATGGCACCCGGCGCACATCACCGAACGGTACGGGCTGTTCACCCTGATCGTGCTCGGTGAGGCGGTGGGGGCCGTCTCGTTGGCGATCCAGGACGGGCTCGACGCCGGGGAACACGACCTCTGGTCGCTCGCGGCGGCCGGCGCGGTCATCGTGTTCGCGCTCTGGTGGCTGTACTTCGACCGGCCGAACGAGGCTCCCGACCGGCAGCCGTACTCCCTGATCTGGGGTTATGGCCACTACCTGATCTTCGCGGCAATCGCCGCGGTCGGCGCCGGCCTGAGCGTGTCGGTGGACTACGAGCGACACCTCGCGCACATCTCGGAGAGGACCGTCGGGTACGCGGTGGGCGTCCCGATCGCCGTCTTCCTGCTCACGGTCTGGTTGCTGCACGTACGCCGGCAGCAGCACGGCGCGGTGGTCGTCGCCTTCCCGGCCGTCGCGCTGCTGGCACTGCTCGCGCCGCTCGGCCCGGCACCGGCGTACGTACTCGCGGCACTGCTGGTCGCTCTGGTAGCGCTGACAGTGGTGTTGCGCCGCGGCGACGTCGGCACGAGCGCGGCGGTGGTCGACCCGGCCTGACTGCGGTCACACCCGGTGGCGGAAGCGGCGCCGATGATCAGCACATCGACGTGGTCGGAGGCCATCGCGTTCCTCCATCCGGGGCGGTGATCGGACCCTAACACCGCACCCGAACGGCGGAAGTCGTCGCGGGAGCCCTAGGACGCTCGGGTGAACGTCATGATCCAGTTGGTCTCCCAGGTCTGCTCGCCGTCGACCGAGAACGCCTGCTCCCAGCGGGCGGTGGTCGCGCTGATGCCGGACCAGATGAACCGGCACCGGACCGGCCGCCCCTCGTGTTGGTCGTCGGCGTAGAAGCGGCCCACCCCGTCGACGAAGCGACCCACCATCGGTGGCAGTCCCAGGATCCCGTCGACGCTGCTCATCCAGTAGATCGACCACTCCTCGCGAGCCGGGTCGAAGATCCGGACGGTGGCACCAGCGGAGCCCTTGGTCGGGAACGTGATCTCGTCGAAGTGACCGCCACCGGCGAAGAAGCCGTGCGCCACCGACACCCCGGGGAACTCCTCCCACTCGTCCGAGCCGACCAGCCGCTTGCGCAGCCGCCGGTTGACGACGTTCCAGGTGCCCATGAAGAAATCGAAGTCGCCCATCAGCGGCCCACCGGCCCTTCCGCTCGCGTGTCACGCAGATAATCGGTCAGATTCGGACTCTCCGGCAGCAGCATGTGCCGGACCCAGGCGGCCCGCTCGTGTTCCAGAACCGCCAACTCCCAGACACAGCCCACTGCCGGGCGGCGTAGGTGGACGAAGTGTGCCGGGTCGTCGTCGGGGCAGTCCAGCGCCGGCTGCCCGGCCGCGGCGACACGGACCTCCACCGCGTTGTCCCACACCCAGGTGTACGCCAGCAGATAGGCGCCGGTGTCCGCGCCCCGGTGCAGCACCACCCACCCGGCGGCCGGGGTGCCGTCGTTGACGACGTCGGCCAGCAGGTCGGGCAGCAGGTCGTACGCGGCCTTCTCCACCTCGGGTTCGATAGGTCGCTCCGGCTGGTCTATGTGGTAGCGCTTGAGTTGCCGGCCGCCGATCAGCACCGGTCCGGGCGTTCGTAGTTCCTTGTCGCGAAATGCCATGCCGGGACGGTAGGACGGGTTCCCTGACAACTAGTGTCAGTGAAGTGCGGGCTTCTCGACTTCTCTCCGTCCTGCTGCTGCTCCAGTCGCACGGGCGGTTGACCGCCGCGCAGCTCGCCGAGCGGTTGGCCGTCTCCGCCCGCACCATCTACCGGGACGTCGAGTCGCTGCACGCCGCCGGCATCCCGCTCTACGGCGAGGCCGGACACGCCGGCGGCTACCAACTGGTCGACGGCTGGCGGACCCGGCTGACCGGGCTGACCGCCGAGGAGGCCGACCGGCTGTTCCTCGCCGGGCTGCCCGGCCCCGCCGACGAGTTGGGCTACGGCGACGTGGTGGCGGCGCTGCAACTCAAGCTGCACGCCGCGCTCCCCGCGCCGCTGCGCGACCGGGCGACCCGACTGCAACAACGCTTCCACCTGGACACTCCCGGGTGGTACGCCGATGGCGACGCCTCCCCTGAGCTGGCCCGCACGGCCGAGGCGGTCTGGCGGCAGCACCGCGTCGAGGTGCGCTACCGCGGCTGGAACGGCGAGGTGACCCGGGTCCTGGAGCCGTACGGCCTGGTGCTCAAGGGCGGCCGTTGGTACGTGGTGGCCGACCAGCCCGGCCGGGGCGCCCCGGCGACCTACCGAGTCAACCAGATCCTCGCGTTGACCCCACTGGCGCAGGAGTTCGACCGACCGGCCGACTTCGACCTGCCGTCCTGGTGGCGGGCGCACGTGGTGCAGTTCCGGGCCCGGCTGCACCGCGACGAGGCCCACGTCCGGCTGTCCCCCGCCGGGCGGGAGCGGTTACGCGAGGTCGGCAGCGATCCGGTGGTGACAGCGATGGACACCAGCGCCGGACCACCGGACGCGCGGGGTTGGGTGACAGCGGTACTGCCGATCGAGTCGCTCACCCACGCCCACGGTGAGCTGCTGCGCCTCGGTGCCGACGTCGAGGTGCTGGCCCCGGTGGCGCTGCGCGAACGGCTTGCCGCCACGGCGGCCGGGCTCGCGGCGCTCTACTCCCCCGCCTGAACAGCTCCGATCGTCTCCACAGTGGAAGCGTCGCGGGCGTCGATTGTCGTCACGGTGTGCCACCCTGGGACGGTCATCAATGGTCACCGGAGGTGAGGGCCACGTTACGGCTACGCGCACTGGTCGCCGTCCCCGGCACCGGGCCGGTGACCCTCGACGTTCCCGCCGGCACGCTCGCCGCCCTGGTGGCGCCGCCCCGGTTCGGCACGGCGGTCGCCCGGGTGCTGGCCGGGCTGGCCCCGCCGGTGACCGGTCGCGTCCTCGTCGGCGACCGGGACGTCACCGGCCTGCCGCCGCCCCGCCGGCAGATCGGCTACGTGCCCGCCGGTGGCGCGCTGCTGCCGCAGCTCACCGTGCGGCGCAACATCGAGTACGGCCAGCGCAAACGCGAACGGGTGCACGAGGTGGCCAACGACTGGACGGCCACCGTCGTCGACCGGCTCGAGTTGGGGCTCTCCCTCGCCCTGCTGCCGCACCAGATCTCCGCCGCGCAGCGGTTCCGGGTGGCGCTC
This sequence comes from Micromonospora sp. NBC_00821, assembly GCF_036347035.1. Taxonomy (NCBI): domain Bacteria; kingdom Bacillati; phylum Actinomycetota; class Actinomycetes; order Micromonosporales; family Micromonosporaceae; genus Micromonospora; species Micromonospora sp. NBC_00821. Next base: position 3,344,713 of record NZ_CP108880.1, on the reverse strand, counting down.
GCCCGAGCGGCGGCCTGCCTGCCCGAGGTGCTGGTGGTCGACCTGCCGGCCGGTTCCGCGGGCGACAGCCGCCTCGGTGACCTGATGCCTCGCCTCTCGCCGCCGGACGCCCCCGGGGTGGCGGTGCTGGTCTGCACCGCCGACCCGGCCACCCTGGCCGAGATACCGGTGCGGCACGAGCTGGTCACCGAGCCGAGCGAGGCGGCCCGATGAGGCCGTCCACCGGCGTGAGTCGTCGTACGCTGCTGCGCGCCACCGCCGCGGGCGCCACCGCGCTGACCGCCGGCTGTTCCGACGGAACCCGGTCCGTGCAGGTCGCTGTGGTCTGGAGCACCAGCGAGCTGGACCGGTTCCGCGAGGTCGTCGCCGCCTACCCCGCCCCGGTGCAGGTGATCAGCGCCGGCAACGACATCGACGCGTTCCTGCGCGCCCGACACCTGGCCGGCACCAGCCCGGACGTGGCGATCCTGCCGCGCCCCGGCCTGGTCACCGAGTACGCCCAGCGCGGCTGGCTGAGCCCGCTGCGCGCGTCCACCGAGTACGCCGTACCCGCCGGGTTGGGCGAGCTACTGACGGCCGAGGGCCAGCGCTACGGCGTCTGGGTCAAGGCGGCGCACAAGTCGCTGGTCTGGCACCTGCCCTCGATGCTGCCCGTGCAGCCGGCCAACTGGGACGCGCTGGTCCGGCGGACCCGGGAGCTCGGTGCGCTCGCCCGGCGCGACGGCGGGCCGGCGCCCCTGGCCATCGGCGCCGCGGACGGCTGGGTGCTCACCGACTGGTTCGAGAACGTGCTGGCCGACATGGCACCCGAGAGTTACAACGCCCTGGCCCGGCCGGACGCCGACTGGCAGGGCAGACCGGTGCGCGAGGCGCTGGACCGGCTCGCCGGGCTGTGGAGCATCAACGGGGCGTTCGTCGGCGGTGGCCGTCGTGCCCTGCTCACCCAGTACGAGGAGTCGGTGATCCAGGTGGTGCACACGAAGCGGGCGGTGATGCTCGTCGGCGCCGACTTCACCGCCGATGTCGCCGACCCGTTCCAGCGCGGCCCGGAGGCACCTGTCACGTTCCGGTTCCCGGGCGCCCAGCCGGGCGGCGGCCCGCTGATCGTCGGCGGGGACGCGGCGGTGGCGTTCGCCGACGCCCGGGGTGGGGTCGAGCTGGTCGAGTGGCTCACCCGGGCCGACTCGTTCCAGCCGTGGCTGCGCGCCGGCGGTTACCTCTCACCCAACACCACCGTCGCGATCGACAGCTACCGGGACCGCGTCGGCCAGGGTCTCGCCGAGGAGATGCGGGCGCCCGGCACCCTGCGTTTCGACCTCTCCGACCAGTTGCCCGGCGCGTTCACCGGCTCGGACGGGGTCGGCATCTGGCGAATCATGCAGGGCTTCTTCGCCGACGTCACCGACGGGGTCCGCGCCAGCGAGGCGATCCGCCGGGCCACCGGCCTGCTCGCCGCGGCGGCCCGCACCGCGGGGGGCGGCCGATGAGCCAGGTGCGGGTCCTCGGCGAGCTGGCGGTCCTCGACGACGTCGGTCCAGCCCGGCGGGGTCGGGCCTATCCGGCGGCGGGGGCCACGTCGGCCCTGCTGCTGCCGGCCGCGGTGCTGCTCGGCGGGCTGGTGCTGTGGCCGGTGCTGCGGACCATGCACGCCAGCGTCACCACCGACGGTCGCTGGGTCGGCGCCGCGCACTTCCGGACCGCGCTCGCCGCCCCGGGCACCGGCGCGGTGGTCGGCCGGACGGTCCTCTGGGCCCTGCTGGTGCCGGCGGTGGTGACGGCGCTGGGCTATCTGCTCGCCGCCGCGTCCCGCCGCTCCCAGGAGGGCGGCCTGGTCCGGTTGATCCTCCTGGTGCCGGTGGCGTTGCCGCTGGTCGTCACCGGGGTCACCTTCCGGCTGATGTACGACCCGGACCCGAGTCGGGGACTGGCCACACTGGTCGCGACCCGACTGACCGGCCGCTCGGTGGAGGACGCCCCGCAGTTGCTCGGGCCGGGAATGGTCACCGTCGCGTTGATGTCGGCGTTCGTCTGGGCCTGGGTCGGGTTGGCGGTACTGGTCTTCCGCTCCGCGCTCGACGCGGTGCCGCCGAGCCTCGCCGACGCGGTCCGCGCCTACGGCGGCACGCGCCGCCACGTGCTGTGGGACGCCCAGTGGCGGCCACTGCTGCTGCGCACGACCGCAGTGGTCTTCGCGTTGGTGGCGGTCGGCACCAGCCGCACGTTCGACCTCATCCTGGTGATGACCCCCGGTTCGGTCCGCGACGAGGCCTCGGTGCTGGCGCTGCGGATCTGGCAGACGTCCGGGGGCACCACCACCGGCGACGGCGCCGCGCTCGGCGTGGTGTGGCTGGTGGCGGTGATCGGCGGGATCATGGTGGCCGCGCTCTTCGTCCGGCAGGCCTGGCCCCCACCGCGCGTCGAGGCCGCACCCGACCCCGCCCCGGTCGCCCCGCCCCGGCGGGTGTTCCGGCTGCTCGCGGCGGGCGCCGCGATCGCCTGGCTGGTGCCGCTGGCGGTGCTGGTCGCCACGTCGGCGCACGGCCGAGTGGACGCCGCCGCGCGCGGCTGGTGGTCGGCGCCGCCGAACGGCGAGTCCTACCGCGACCTGGTCACCGGCACCGAACTGTGGCGCACGCTCGGCTTCACCCTGCTGCTGGCCACCGCGGTGACCGCCACGGTGCTGGTGGTCGCGCTGCTGGCCGCGTACCCGTTGGCCTGGTTGACCGGGCCAGCCGCGCAGGCCACCGGGCTGCTGCTGCTAGCTGCCAGCGTCGTGCCGATCCAGGTCATCGCCGGGCCGGTCAACGAGGTGCTGGGCCTGGTGCTCTCCTCCGGCACGGCCCAGGGCCTGGCCCTGGTGCACATCGCGCTGGGCGTGCCGTTCGCGGTGCTGGTGCTGCGCAACGCGTTCGCCGACCTGCCGGTGGAGCAGGTCCGCGACGCCCGGTTGGGCGGGCGTCGGTGGTGGCACACCCTGCGCCGGTTGGCCCGGCACAACCTGTCGGCGGTGGTGGCGGTCTCCGTGCTGGAGTTCGTCCAGGTCTGGAACGACCTGGTGGTAGGGCGACTGTTCGGTGGACCCGGGTCGTCGCCGCTCGGGCCGTTCCTGGCCGAACAGACCCGCAGCTTCGTGAGCAACAGTGGGGCGTTGGCCGCCAGTTCGGTGCTCGCCTCGGTCCTGCCGGTGGTGCTGGTGGTCCTCTCGCGGCGGCACCTGGTCGCCGGGCTCGTCTCCGGAGGCGTGCGGTGACCGGGCCGGGTGGATCGCGTGGTGGCTCACGCTGGCCGGCGCTGATCGCGATCGGCGGCGTGGTCGGCAGCGTCCTCGCCAACGTGGCCAGCAACCTGGCCGGCAATGTCCTCTCCGAGCTGGCGGCCAGCGTGCTCGGGCCGGTGACCATCGTCCTGGCCTCCGGCGGCGTCGTCGGTTACGTGGTGTACGAGGTGCGCCGCCGCCGGGGTGGCCGGGAGGTCGACCCCGAGCCGACGGAGGTGCTCACCACCCCCGCCGCCGGGGCGCCCAACCTGCCCTACACGGCCGAGTTCACCGGCCGTGAGGAGCACGTCGAGGCACTGGTCGGCCTGCTCACCCGGGAACACGCGGTGGCGGTTCTGGGTCGACGCGCGGTGGGCACCTCGGCGTGCGCGGTGCAGGCCGCGAACGAGTGCCGGGAGGATTTCCCCGACGGGCAGTACTACCTCGACCTGCGGCGGCGCGGCCGACCCCGCTCGGCCCGGCAGGTGCTCACCGCGCTGGCCCGGATTCTGGGCACCGCCCCGCCGACCTCCGGCCGGCCGGACGCGCTCGCCGCCGCCGCCGACGCACTGCGGGGCCAGCTCGACGGTCGCAAGATCGTCCTGGTGCTTGACAACGTCGACCGTCCCGACCAGGTCCGGCCACTGTTGCCGCCCACCGCGCGCACCTGCCGCCTGTTGCTTGCCGGCGGTCCGGCGCTGGTCGGTCTGGAGGGTGTGGTCGCGCACTGGATCGCCGAACCGGGCACGTCCGAGGCGGTGGAGCTGTTCGCGACGGCGGGCGGGGCCGCACCCGCCGCCCGGGTCCGTCGCGCCGACCCGCGCACCGATCCGGCGGTACGCGAGATCGTCGACCTGTGCGGGCGGCAACCGCGTACCGTCCGCGCGCTCGGTTACCGCACCGCTCAGCACGGCTGGCGGCACTCCGACGTGCTGGACGCGCTGCGCCGCGCGGTGCAGACGCCACCGCACCAGCGGCTCGCCGTCTCACCGGCGGCCCGCCTGGTCACCGAACGGGACATCGCGTACCGGGTGTTGCCCCGCCAGGCCCGACGGTTGTACCGGCTGATGTCGCTGGTTCCCGCCCCGGTGGACCGGCCCACCATCGCCGCGCTGGCCGGACGGCACCCCGACCTGGTGACCGCGCTGCTCGACCGGTTGGCAGCGGCGGCGTTCGTGGTCGGCGCGCCCGGCGACCGGTACGAGATCCGCCCGCTGCTGGCCGGCAGCGCCCGACTGCACCTGCGCGACGCCGATCCGGTCCGGGCCCGGGTCGCCGCGCAGGCCCGGCTGACCCGGCACCTGGCCCGCCGGGCCGAACGGCACGCGGCCAACCTGGCGGTGCTCGGCTCCCCGGGGGACCGGGAGTGGTCGCTGCCGCTGGACGACGACCCGTACGGCTGGTTCGACCTGCACCAGGAGCTGCTGCTGGCGGTGGTTCGGGTGCCGGCCGGCGCGAAGGAGACACTGCCCCGACGGGTCCGTCGGTGGTGGTTCCGGCTGGCAGTGGCGCTGTGCGGGTGGCTGGCGTACGCCGACCGGCTCGACGAGTGGGAGCAGGTCTGCCGCACCGTGCTGGCCACCCCGACCGCCGACGACCGTCCGGAGATCGCCGGATGGGCGCACAACGAGTTGGGGGTGCTGCGTCGACGCCGGCACGACCCGCAGGGGGCGGCGGCCGCGCTCACCCTCGCGGTCAACGAGCGGGGGCGGCGGGGCAACGCCCAGGCGCGGATGAACCTCGGCCTCGCCCTGCTCGACCTGGGGCAGCTCGACGACGCGGTGGAGCACCTGGAGATGTCCCGTCGACACCGCTCCGGCGCCGACCGGGCCGGACACGCCCTCACCGAGTTGGGCCTGGGCGCGGCCCAGCTGGCCCGGGGCGAACCGGACACCGCGCACCACCACCTGGTGCGGGCGGCCAACACGTTCCGGTCGGTCGGCGACGCGCGCGGGTACGCGGCGGCGCTGACGAACCTGGTGCTGGTGCACGCGGCGCTCGGCGAGCACCTGGACGCCGCCCAGGCGTGGCGGGCCGCTTTGCGCGAGTACGAGTCGGTCAACGACCCGACCAGCCGGGCGACGGCGCTGCTCAACGCCGGGGCGACGCTGCTGAGCAGCACCCCGGGGCAGGCGCGGACGGCGTACGAGCTGCTGGCCGAGAGCCGCCGGCTGCGCGAGGAGACCCAGCCGACCGCCGGGCTGGCGCGCACCCTGCTCTACCTGGGTGACGCCTGCGCCGCGCTGGGCGACCAGGCCGACGCGCGGCGGCACTGGGCGGACGCGGCGGCGGTGGCCGAGGAGGTCGCCGACGCCCAGGGGTTGGCCGCCGCCGACGCCCGACTGGCCCGGGTGACGTAGGTCGCTCGGGTTGGTCGGTGGCGCGGCTCTGGGAGACTGTGTGATCGTGGACGCGCTCTCGGTACGGGGACTCAGTCGCAACTTCGGCAACCTGGTCGTGCTCGACGAGGTGAGCTTCACGCTCCCGGCGGGCCGGATCGCGGTGGTGCTGGGCCCGAATGGCAGCGGCAAGACGACTCTGCTGCGCTGTGTCGTCGGCGCTGACCGGCCGGACGCGGGCGAGGTGCTGGTGCAGGGCCGCCGGGCCGATGAGACCGATCCTCAGGTGCGGGCGCTGGTGGCGGCCGCCCTGGACGACATCGACTTCTTCCCCGACCTGTCGGTCGTCGAGCACCTGGAGTTGGTCGCGTACGCCCACGGGGGTGACGCCGAACCGGTCGAGGAGGTCCTCGCCGAGCTGGGTCTGGAGCCGGCCCGCGACCAACTGCCGGTGACACTGTCCAGCGGGCAGCGCCGCCGGCTGGCGTTGGCGTCCTGTTTCGTCCGGCCCCGCCGGGTGCTGATCCTGGACGAGCCCGAGCAGCGGCTGGACGTCCGCGGCCGACAGTGGCTCGCCGACCGACTCCTGCGGGAACGCGCGGCGGGCACTGCCGTGCTGTTGGCCTCGCACGACCCGGAGCTGATCGACGCGGTGGTCGACGAGCGCATCGAGATCGGCAAGTGACCGCCGCGCCGGCCACGATCGCCGACGCGCCGGTAGGGGTGCCGACCGCCCGGCAGGTGCGGACGCACCTGCGCAAGGCCCGCAGCCGGCACCACGACCATTCCCTCGGTGACGTGCTCGGCGACGCGTACGTCATGGTCCTGTTCGTGGGGATGTACGGCTGGTTCGCGATCAGCGCAAGCCGCGACCTGCTGGACTCCCCCACCGTGGGGCAGGCCGAGCCGGGCGTGCGGTGGTGGCTGGCGGTCGCCGCGCTGCTGGCCGGCGCGGGGCTCGCCTGGCGTGGTCTGCGCGCACTCGGCCCGCTGCTGGTGACCCCGGCGACGCAGAGTTGGGCGACCAGCGCGCCCATCGACCGGCGGGCCTGGCTGGCGCCGCGTTTCGTCCTGTTGCTGCTGGGCGCGGCGGCCGGCACCGCGGCGCTCGGAGTGGCAGTGGCGGCGCTCGGTGGGGTCAGCGAACCGTCCGCCCTGGGTTGGGCGGCGGCGGCCGGCGGCGGGTGGGGCGCGGCCGCGCTGGCGCTCAGCGTCGTCGCGCAGAGCAGCCGGTCGGGGCGACGTTGGCCGACGGTGGTCGGGGCGGTGCCGATGGTGGCGGCGGCCGCGATCACCGCCTTGGTGGTGCTCGTCGGTCGCCTCGGCGACGGGCTGTCCCGGCCGACGACGACGCCGACCGTCGCGTTGTTCGCCGCCGCGGTGCCCCTCGCGGGCCTCGGCATGATCCTCGCGGTACGCGCACTGCCCCGGGTCGACCGGGCCACCCTGACCACCGGCGCGCAGTTCGCCAACGCCGCCGCCACGGCCACCATCCTGCTGGACCCGAGCCTGCTCGCCGGCCTGGTGGAGAGCCGCCGCTGGCGCCGGATCGGCCGGGTTCGCAGCCGCCGGTTCCGGCCCGGCCCCGGCTGGTGGGCGCTGCTCCAGGCCGACGTACGCCGGTTGCGCCGCCACCCGAGCGCCGTGCTGATCTGGGCGGCGCTGATCGGGGTTCAGTACGCTGCCGCGCTCGCCCTGCCCGGGTTGGCCGGGGCCGCGCAGGTGGTGTTCGCGTACCTCGCCGCCAACCGGCTGACCGGCGGTCTGCGGTCGGTCAGCCGCTCGCCCGGGCTGCGCCGGGCGCTCGGTGGCAGCGACAACCTGCTGCGCGGGATCCACGTGGTGGTGCCGGCTGTCGGCGCGGGCCTGTGGTGGTTGCTGACCCTGCCGACCGTCGACCCGGGGCCGGCCTGGCTGGCGCCGACACTGGCGCTGGGGGTGGTGGCCGCCGCATTCCGGGCCGGCACCCGCCCGCCGATCGACTACGGCGGCGCGACGGTCAACACACCGTTCGGGATGATCCCGGTCGACCTGATGCGTCAGGGGTCACGGGGGCCGGCGCTGCTCGCCGTGCTGGTCCTCGTCCAACTGTTCCTGGGCTGAGCCCCAGCATGCCGCTGCCGATGGTCAATGGTGGCCGAGCGCGGCGGCGACAGCGGCGACGCCGTCGGCGATCTCGGTGGGTGTCCGGGCCGCGTAGCCGAGCACGAGGCCCGGCCGGTAGGGACGCTGGCAGTGCCAGGACAGCGGTTGCACCTTCACCCCGCGCGCCAGCGTCGCGGCCGCCAGCTCGGTGTCGACCACGGCGTCGTCCAGCGTGATCATCAGGTGCAGGCCGGCGGCGGCGCCGTGCACCGTCGCCAGTGGCAACGCGCGGGCCAGCGCGGCAATCATGGCGTCCCGCCGGCGGATGTGGCGGCGACGCAGCAGCCGCAGATGCCGCTCGAAGGCGCCGGAGGTCATCAACTCCGCCAGCACCAGTTGCGGTAGCACGGCGTTGCCCAGGTCGGCGTTGCGCTTGGCGGCCACCACGGCCTCGCGCAGCCGCGCCGGCACGAGCAGCCAGCCCACCCGCAGGGCGGGTGCGAGCAGTTTGGAGACGCTGCCGGCGTAGCAGACCTGCTCGGGCAGCAGACCACGCAGCGCCGGCACCGGAGGACGGTCGTAGCGGTGCTCGGCGTCGTAGTCGTCCTCGATGATCAGACCGCCGGCCCGCGCCCAGGCGACGAGTTGGCGGCGGCGGTCCCCGTCGAGCACCACGCCGGTCGGGAACTGGTGGGCGGGGGTGAGCATCACGGCTGGTGCGCCACTGGCGGTCAACTCGTCGACCCGCAGCCCGGCGTCGTCGACGCTGATCGGTGGGGTGTCCATTCGCCAGTTGTTCAGGTGCTGGCGCACCCCGAGCGAGCCCGGGTCCTCGACGGCGATCCGGTCGACGCCGGCGGCGGTGAGCGCCTGGGCGAGCAGCCCGAGCGCCTGGGAGACGCCGGCCACGATGATCACCTCGGCGGGGTCGACGCTGATGCCGCGGTTGCGGGCCAGCCAGGCGGCGACGGCCTGTCGCAGCACGGGCGTGCCACAGGGGTCGCCGTAGCCAAGGTCGGCCGCGGCGAGGCGGCGCAGCACGCTCCGTTCGGCGCGTAGCCAGTCCGCGCGAGGAAAGGCGGCCAGATCGGGTACGCCGGGCGTCAGGTCGATGGTCGCGTGCGCCGCGCGTAGCGCCTCGAAGATGTCGGTGCCTGGTGCCGGAGGGAAGGTCGTGACCGGTGCCGGCGCGGCGGCCGGTGTGGATGTGGGCGCGGCCGGCGCGGCGACGACGACAGTGCCGGCCCGGCCCCGACCGGCGATGTGCCCCTCCTCGGTCAGGCGCTGGTACGCCTCGGTGACCACGCCCCGGGAGACACCGAGGTCGGCGGCGAGCACCCGGGTCGGCGGCAGCCGGTCACCGACCGGCACCCGTCCTTCGGCGATGGCGTGCCGGAGCCGGTCGGTCAGCCAGTCGGCGCGCCCGCCTGGTGTCGCGTCGGTGATGGTCAGGTGCAGGAAGTCGGACCCGGCCGATATGGACCTCTCGGATGCAGTCGCTTTGGCTCTGCCCATCGGACCATTGTGGCAGCAGAGTGAACAGGAGCCAGACCTGCCAACTCCGCCGGAGGACGATCGTGACCATCCCGTTCCTGATCACCACGCTGATCGTGGTGGTCACCCCCGGCACCGGGGTGATCTTCACGCTCTCCGCCGGCCTGTCGCGGGGTGCGCGGGCCGGGGTGCTGGCCGCGTTCGCCTGCACGCTGGGGACGTTGCCGCATCTGCTGGCCGCGATGACCGGGTTGGCCGCGCTGATGCAGACCAGCGCGGTGGCGTTCGAGACCGTCCGGTACCTCGGCGTCGGCTACCTGCTCTACCTGGCCTGGTCCATGGCGCGGGACCGCGACGCGTTCGCGGTGGCCTCCGACGCCCCACCCCGCTCGGCGATCCGGGTGATCGTCTCCGGGGTGCTCGTCAACCTGCTCAACCCGAAGCCGACGATGTTCTTCGTCGCGTTCCTGCCGCAGTTCGTGGACACCACGGCACCGGGCTCGACCCGGGCGATGCTCGGCTGCGGTGCGGTGTTCATGCTGCTCACCTTCGTGGTGTTCAGCGGCTACGGCATCTTCGCGGCCCGGGTACGCGACCGGGTGCTGACCCGACCCCGGGTCACCGACTGGCTGCGCCGGTCCGCCGCCGGCACGTTCGTCGCGCTCGGCGTGACCCTCGCCCTCACCGAACGATAGGACCACAGTGCGGTTCGAACACTCTCCGCGGCTTCGCGACGCGTACCCCGACCTGGTCGCCGGTGTGGTGCAGGTCGCCGGGATCACCGCTACCGCCGACGTGGCGGCACGCACTGCCGCTCATCTCGCCGAGGCCCGGCGGCGGTTGGCCGGTGGGGCCGAGAGCAGGTTCCCGGAGATCCAGGCGTGGCGGCGGGCGTACGCGGCGATGGGGCTGCGACCTACCAAGTACCGGTGCGCGGCCGAGGCGCTGCTGCGTCGGCTGCGGCTGGACGGCGAGCTGCCCCGGGTGCACCCGCTCGTCGACCTCTGCAACGCCATCTCGGCCGCGTACGCCATCCCGGTCGCGGCGCTCGACCTGGACCGGGTCGACGGCGACCTGGTGGTCCGGCCGGCACACGGCGACGAGGCGTACCTGAGTTTCGCGGGCGACACCGAGCATCCCGAGCCGGGCGAGGTGACCTTCGTCGACTCCGCCGGTCGGGCACACGCCCGACGGTGGACGAACCGGCAGAGCGGCTGGTCGGCAGTGCGGGCGGGCACGTCGTCGGTGCTGATCGTCGCCGAGGCGCTGCACCCGGGTGGCGGGCCGGCCGTGACCCGGCTGGTCGCCGACCTCGCGACGGAGCTGGCCGAGGGGTGGTCCGCCCCGACGGCCACCGCGGTGCTCACCGCCGCCGCACCCCGTTTCCGCACCCCGGCGGCGGACGACGACACGGGTCAGGCGGTGTCGCCGGGCAGCAGGTGACGGTAGCCGGGGATCGTCTCGGCGAACCAACCCGCGACACTGGCCAGGCCACGGTCGTTGAGTTGCGCGTCGTGGATCGGGTACGCCGCCGCCGCGCCCACGGCGCCGGCGAACCGGATCGCCTCGTCGAGGCGCAGCCAGGACCCCTGGGCCGGGACGAGCAGGGTGCGCACCGGCTCGTCCGGCACGTGCAGGGCGTCGCCCGGATGGTAGAGCTCACCGCCGATCAGGTAGCCGAGGTTCGGGCAGTCGGGCTGCCCCCCGTGGATCGCGGCGTGCCGGCCACCGTGCGCGCTGACCGGAATGCCGGCCGCCGTGAACCGCTGCCCCGCACGGACCCGGGTCACCGGCAGCGGGGCGAGATCCGGCAGTCGGGCGCCCTCCGGCGCGTACACGGGCACACCGAGACCGGCGAGCCGCAACACGTCAATGTGGTCGGTGTGCTCATGGGTGACCAGGACGGCGTCCGCACCGACCAGGGCTCGCGGCTCGCTCCACGTCCCCGGGTCGACGACCAGCACCCCGCCGTCGTGCTCGACGCGGACACAGGCGTGCGTGAACCGGGTGATCCGCATCAGGCGACCGTACGCCGCCGGCGGACGAGCGTGGCCCCCGTGGCGGTTGGACCGGCCCCGCCGGGGTAGTGCGGCAGAATGCCTCAGCGATACGAGAACTACCCGAGGATCGCCGTCGTCACCGGCGCGGACTCCGGCATCGGCAAGGCCTGCGCGGTGGCGCTGGCCAGTGCCGGCTTCGAGATCGGCATCACCTGGTACGGCGACCCCGACGGCGCGGAGCGGACGGCCACCGAGGTCCGCGCGACAGGGCGGCGTTGCGAGGTCGCCGAGGTGGACCTGACCCGGCTGCCGGACGCGGCGGCGGTGGTGGACGAGTTGGCCGACCGGCTGGGCGGCATCGGGGTGCTTGTCAACAACGCCGGCACCGGGGCCTCGACGCCGTTCGTGGACACCGGGTGGGAGCAGTGGCGCGAGGTGCTCGCCGTCGACCTGGACGCGCCCTTCCTGTGCGCCCAGCGGGCCGCGCGACGGATGCGGGCCACCGGCGCCGGCGGGCGGATCATCAACATCACCAGCGTCCACGAGCACGCGCCCCGGGTCGGCTCCGCCGCGTACTGCGCCGCGAAGGGCGGGCTCGGGCTGCTGACCCGCGTGATGGCCCAGGAGTTGGCCGCCGACGGAATCACCGTCAACGCCGTCGCACCGGGCGAGATCGCCACGCCGATGACCGGTCAGGAGGATGTCGACCCGTTCACCCACGAACGGCCCGGCGTGCCGCTGGGGCGGCCCGGCGACGCCCGGGAGGTGGCCGCCGTTGTCGCGTTGCTCGCCTCCCCCGCCGCCAGTTACGTCACCGGCGCCTCGTGGCCGGTCGACGGAGGCATGCTGCTGATGGGTCCCCAGGCCGCGGCGTTGACGAACGACGACTGGCGAACGGTCTGAGCGGCACCGGCGAGCGCCGTCAGCGCATCGGTGCGGCCGACGCCCGGACGATGTACGCGAACTGCACACCGAACGCCACCACCGCTACCAACACCCCGACCACTACCGTCAACGCGCCCCCGGCCCCGACGGTCGTGGCCACCAGGGCGATGCCGAGCCCGCTCAGCACCGCGTTGACCGCACCCACGAGTGCGGCAGTGGTCAACAGGAACTCCCACCGCCCCGGTCGCGTGCCGACCAGGTTCCAGGCCGTGCTCATGGCGTCGTCGGCCACCACCGCGTCGGCGAAGAAGTCGTGCTCGCCGGCGAGCTTGTGTTGGTAGTAGGCCCGGATGCGTTGGATCCGCCGCAGGTCCAACGAGTTCTCCACGGTGGTCTCCACCAGCCGCAGAAACGTCAGCACCCCGAGGATGACCAGCGTCGGCAGCACCGCGGCCAGGTACGGCCGCACCAGCTTGTCGTTGCTGGCGACGAAGCCGAGGCCGATCAGTGCCGCCGACAGGACGGACAGGAAGATGGTGGCGCGGCCGGTGGCCTCGGCGATGGTGCCGGCGCGGGACGTCTGCAACGCGTAGTGCTCGGTGGTCAGCACGGTGAGAAGCGCCTGCTCGCGTTCGCTATCGTCCACCCCGCCACCCTCCGTGGTCGCACGACTCCGTTACCGTCACCCTATGAGCGGTGGAGCGGGTCCGAGCGGTGAACCAGCCGCTCGGAGAACGGGACAGCGCCCAGCAAAGCGGGCACGTATCCTCCGAACTCCGGTGATCAGCAAGCGGCGGTGGGGCCGACCGACGGCGGAAGGGGACCGGATGCCCGGGTGGGCTGGTCGGGGCGGGCGGCAACGACGGGCCTTCGTCGTCGGTGGGGCACTCTTCGCGATCGCCGTCGTCATGCTGGTGGCCGCGTGGCGCAGCACCGGCTTCCTCAGCGACCTGCTGCTCAACCTCGGGGCCAGCGTGGTCCTCGCGGCCATCTCGTACGTCATCTTCGACCCGTTGTTCGAGGAGGCCCGAAAGGCCCGGGTGCAGGAGCACCTCAGCTTCGACCAGCAGGCGTTCGTAACGCGGCTGCACCGCTCCGGCCGTCGGGTGCGCATCCTCGACACCTGGACGATCCTGCTCGAGCAACGGCACCGCGAAGAGACCCTGAGCGCGGTACGAGCGGCGCTCGCCAACGGCGCCCAGGTGCAGTTGCTCCTGCTCGACCCCGACTGCACCGCCGCCCAGCAACGCTCCGAGGAGCTGGAACGGCAACGGGTGGACGTGCCCCGACAGATCCGCACCAACCTGCGCCATTTGGCCGCGTTCGCCGACGCGCTCGACGCGCGGCTGCGCCACCGCCTCCAGGTCCGGCTCTACGACGCGTCCCCGTCGATCCAGCTCTACCAGTGGGACGGGCGGGCGCTGATCTCGTTCTTCCCGATCGGGAAGTTGTCGTTCAACGTGCCGCAGCTCGAGGTGGACATGGACAGCCCGTGGGGCGGGTTCGTGCACGCCCGGTTCGAGGAGCTGTGGGAGCACGAGCAGGCCACCCTCGACCTGGAGCGGTACTGGTCGGTCATGGTCACGCTGCGCCACGACGAGTCGGACGTGGTCGAGGTACGCGTGCCGTTCGTGACGGTCGACGGGCAGCACTACGTCGACTGCCGGGGGTTCCGGGTGACCGGGCCGCTGACCGTGCGAGCCGTGCTGCCGCCCCGCGCGCCGGGCGCGGCCCCCGGGGTGTTCGCGCTGGCCGAGCCCGCCGACGGGGACCGCACGCCGGTCGCCGTGGTGAAACGGCACTTCGACCAGAAGTACGGGCACGACGACGGCGAGCGGGACGTCCGCCGACTGGTGCCGCCACCGGGCGATGCCCGTACGCCGGCGCCCCGCCCCGCGACGGCCGGTGACACGCACGCACGGTGACCCCCGACCGACCCGTGGGCGCGGCACAGGAAACAATGGTGGTCCAGCCTGATCATCAGGAGGACCGTCGGCGTGTCGCACCGCACCGCACCGCCGTCCGGGGCGGCACAGCTACGCGCCGACTGCGGACGCTGCTTCGGGCTGTGCTGCGTGGTGCCCGCCTTCGCCGCGTCGGCGGACTTCGCCATCGACAAGCCGGCCGGCTCGCCCTGCCCCAACCTGCGCTCCGACCACCGCTGCGGCATCCACACCGAGCTGCGACAGCGTGGTTTTCCCGGCTGCACGGTGTTCGACTGCTTCGGCGCCGGGCAGCAGGTCGCCCAGGTGACCTTCGGCGGGCGGGACTGGCGGGACGCGCCGGAGACGTTGCCGGCGATGGCGGAGGCGTTCGCGGTGCTGCGACCGCTGCACGAACTGCTCTGGTACCTCACCGAGGCGGTGGCGCTGCGCCCGCCGGCCGACCTGCGCGCCGAGCTGGAACGCGCCCGCACCGATACGCTGACGCTCACCGAGGGTGACCCGGCGCGGCTTCGCGCGGTGGACGTCGCCGACCACCGGAACCGGGTCAACCCGCTGCTGTCCCGGGCCAGCGACGCGGCCCGCGCTCCCGGCGGCGCCGACCGGCGGGGTGCGCACCTGCTCGGGGTGGACCTGCGCCGCGTCGACCTCCGCCGGGCCAACCTGCGCGGTGCGCTGCTCATCGGCGTCGACCTGCGCGGAGTGGACCTCGGACTGGCCGACGTCACCGGCGCCGACCTGCGCGGGGCCGACCTGCGGGGCGCGGACCTGCGGCGCACGCTCTTCCTGCACCAGACCCAGCTGGACGCCGCCCGGGGTGACACACACACGGGGCTGCCGCAGACGCTCACCCGGCCGGCGCACTGGACGGCGCTGCCGCTCACCCCGGTCCGTCAGCCGACCCGCTCCCCCGCCCGTCGGGGTCGTCGCCGCTAGGAACGGCCCGACCGCCGCACGCTGCCGTCACCTCCTGGAAGCCGGCGTGGACCGGGCACTGTGGGCAGCGGGCGCGGTCGCAGAGCCGGCAGAGGTGGGCCAGGCTGCCGGCGTCGGCCACCTCGTCGTGCAGCAGGGCGCGGGCGATGTCGGCGAGCTGGGCGCGCTGCTCGACGGTCAACGGGGCGAGCAGCGCGGTCAGCACCTCCTGTCGGGCGCGCAGGGTCCGGGCGGCCGCCGCCGTGCCCTCGGTGGTGAGGTGCAGGGCGCGGCTGCGCGCGTCGGTGCCGGGACGCCGCTCCACCCAGCCCTGTTCCCGAAGCCGCCGGACCAGGTGCGCGACGCCGGGCTGGGTCAGCCCCAGCACCTGGCCCAACCACTCGGCGGTCACCCCCGGCTGGTCCTTGAGGACGACGAGCGCCTCGGCGAGCGCGCCGCCGGCACCGACGGACGCGCTGACCGACGACCGCATCCGCGAACCGACGTGCAGGGCGAGTGCGCCGAGCAGGTTCGGCGAGCCGTCCTCAGGTAAATTCATAACTTGTGAATGTACCTCGCCGGGCGATGTTGCTCATCATGTTGATGACGGTGGCGCAGCTCCCGGTCGCGCTGCGGCAACTGCTCGTCGTGCTGCTCGGTCACCAGAACACCGGCAGCTTCGCCACCGCCGGCGTGGCCAGCGCCGGCTGCGGGATCGGGCTGGCGGTCACCGCGCCGCTGGTCGGCCGACTCCTGGGCCGGCTCGGCGCCCGGCCGGTGCTGCTCACCACCGGCCTCGCCCACCTGCTCGCCCTGCTCGGCCTGGCCGCCACCACCGAACCGGTGGCGTTCGTGGCGCTGGCCACCGCGGCCGGGCTCAGCACGCCACCGGCGGTCGGCAGCGGACGCGCCCAACTCGCCCGGCTCGTCGCCCCCGCCGCGCTGGCCCGCGCGTACGCGGTCAACGCCGTCGGGCAGGAGGTGCTCTACGTGGGCGGCCCCCTGGCGGTGACACTGAGCCTGCTGATCAGCGGACCCACTGCCGCGCTGCTCGCCTTCGCGGTGATCGGCAGCATCGGGCTGCTCGGCATGGTCGCCGTGCTGCCACCGCGCGAGGTCGACCGGCAGCCTCGCGAGAAGGGATCCGCGCTGCCCGGCCAGGCCACCCGCCGCACCGTCGTCGGCACCCACGTCGGCTACATGATGGGCATCGGGGCGATGTGGGTGCTGGTGCCCGCGTTCGCCACCACCGTCGGGCACCCGGACCAGGCCGGGCTGCTGGTGACCATCTGGTCGGTGGGCAGCCTGGCCGGTGGCGTGCTGCTGGCGAGCCGGGGGCGGCCCGGCAGCCCGGCGGCGGCGTACCTGACGATGCTCGGCACGCTGGCCGCCACCTCGGTGGCGCTGCTGCTGCCGCGCAGCGTGCCGCAGATGGCCGTCGCGCTGGCGGTCTTCGGTCTCGCGCTGGCACCGTTCCTCGCCGTCACCGACGAGATCCTCGCCCGGTCCACCCCGGCGGTCCGGCTACCCGAGACGTACGGATGGTTGCAGACGGCCGGGCAACTCGGCATCGCCGCCGGCTCCGCGACCAGTGGCGTGGTCAACGACCACCTCGGTAACACCTGGGCGTTCCTGGTGGTCGTCGGCGCACTCGCGCTGGCGCTGGTCGTCGCGCTCAGCCGCCGCCGGACGCTGCGGCTGCCGTCCGCTGCGCCGCAGGCCGAGACGGTCGAGTCGGCGGTCCCCGCCGGCGGGTCAGGTTTCGGCCGGGACGACGCCGGGTAGCCAGCGCCGACGCGGACCGGCATCGACGGGGGGCACGGCGTGGGCTACCGAAATCGTCAAGGTGAGCAGCCGGGCGACCCGCAGCACAGCGAGGACGAGGCCGGCCAGACGCCACTGGTGCAGGTCGAGGCGGACACCGAGGTCCCCGCACCGGCGGACACCGACGTCCGGCCGGACATCGTGACCGAGCCCGACAACTCGGGTGTCGCCGGTGGTTCGTCCGGCAGCAGCGGCGGAGGTTCCAGCATGCCCGGGCACCCCGACTCCACTCGCTGACCGGGGCTCAGCGGCTGGTCAGCGCGCCCCGGGCCTCGGTCATGCCCTTGTTGGCGAGCCCGTCGGCCCGCTCGTTCTCCGGGTGGCCGTTGTGCCCCTTGACCCACAGCCAGGTGACCTCGTGCCGTTCGCAGGCCGCCTCCAGCCGCTGCCACAGGTCGGCGTTCTTCACCGGCTGCTTCGCGGCGGTCCGCCAACCGTTGCGCTTCCACGACGCCAGCCAACTGGTGATCCCGTTGCGCACGTACGTGCTGTCGGTGTGCAGCTCCACGGTGACCGGCCGGTTCAGGCTCTCCAACGCCTGGATGGCCGCCATCAGCTCCATCCGGTTGTTGGTGGTGGGCGTGGCCTCGCCGCCGCACAGCTCCCGCTCGTGATCGCCGTAGCGCAGCAGCGCACCCCAACCACCCGGACCGGGGTTGCCGCTGCACGCCCCGTCGGTCCAGATCTGCACGCCCCTGCCGGCCGCCGCGTCCACCATGCCCGGCAACCTACCGGGCGCTGACGTCGTCCTACCCGCTCGGGGGGCCGGCGCGCCGAGCCGTCGGCGTCGAACCCACCACAGCGGGTGGGATGGCCGGCGCGGGCCGGGTGGGGCGTAGCCGGTCGCGGACGCGGTGTGCGGCGTCACCGGCGGTCGCGGCGATCATCGGCAACAGCCGGGTCGAATTCATGATCGCGACCTCCTCGGCCGCAGTGGTGCCGCCGTCGAGGAAGCGCAGCACCCGCTCGGCCGGGTTGCGGTCGAAGAGCCGGTCGAAGAACTCGGGACCGCCCACCCCGCCCCGGTCCAGCGCCCGCAGCGCCACCGCGTCCATCCAGCGGTGCCGGCGCGGGTACGCCGGCTCAGGCACCGGCGCGCGACCCGCGGCGAGGGCGCGGGCCACCTGGTCGGCCTGCCGGTACATGGCGGAGAAGGTGAAGCCGGTGGAGGGACGGGTCGCGCCACCGGCCGTGCCGAGCCGGACCACGCGGGGGGTGGGCCGGGCCGGGAACGGCGCGTCGGTCATCGGGATCACCCCGTTCTCCACCTCACGCACCCGCAGCCCGGTCGGATCCAGCCCGAGCAGATCCCGGTAGCCGGCCAGCGCCGCGTCGTACCCGGCGTCGGTCAGCAGGTCGGGCGAGAACTCGGTGTACTCGACAAGGGCGTAGCGGTCGCTCACCGGCAGCACATACCCGAAGGAGACGCCCCGGGGCGGCTGCGGGGTACGGAAGTCCATCAGCACCGCACGCGTCGGGTCGAACACCGGCCGGTCCGCCTCCAGCCACCACCCCCGGAAGTGCTGCAACCAGGTGGTACGCCCCGCTCGCGTCGGCGGGCGGGGACGGGAGTCGAGCACCCAGCCGGCCCGTACGCCGTGCCCGTCGCCGGTGCCTACCAGCACCCGGTCACCGTCGTCGCGCACCGTCTCGGCGGGCGCGACGATCCGGGTGGCGTCGAGGCGACGTTCGGCGTCGGCAGCCCGGTCGTAGACCGGGCCGGAGCGGAGCATGGCGTACCGCAGCGGGGTGAGGTCCAGGACGCGGCGTCGCGCCGCCGTCGCCACCTCGACCTGCTGCCAACTCGCGCTGAGCAGCGGGTCCAGGTCGCTGTCGGGGTGGCCCCAGAACGCCCAGGTGCGGTCCTGACCGCGTCGGCGCACCGGGTCGACGATGGCGATCCGCAGATCCCGGACACCGTGCCGGTCCAGTGCGGCGAGCAGCAACGACGCGGCGCCGCCGCCACCGAGCAGCGCGAGGTCGACGTCGAGCGGCGCGGAGTCGGTCACCCGCACCACGCTGCCACACGATCGCACCCGGTCGCCTGCCGCCACCGACGGCCAGATTGACAGGCAACCCATTGGTTGCATAACTTGACAGGCAACCGAATGATTGCCTGTTGCGGGGAGGGTCGATGGACGACGCGTTCCGGGCGCTGGCCGACCCCAGCAGGCGTCAACTGCTGGACCGGCTCAACGAGCGCAACGGCCAGACCCTGCGGGAGCTGTGCGACGGGCTGGCCGGCACCCGACAGGCAGTCAGCAAGCACCTCTCGGTGCTGGAGGCGGCCCACCTCGTCACGACCGTGCGGCGCGGCCGAGAGAAGCTGCACTACCTCAACGCCGCCCCGATCAACGCCATCGCCGACCGGTGGCTCAGCCGCTACGACCGGGAGCGCGCTGCCACCCTGGCCGACCTGACCACCGCATTGGAGCGACAACCCATGGAGAGCCCGACCTTCGTCTACACCACCTACGTCACCACCACCGCACAGCGACTGTGGTCCGCGCTCACCGATCCGGCGTTCACCCGTCGCTACTGGGGTGGAGTCGCTCTGGTTTCGGACTGGCAGGTCGGGTCACCAGTGCTGTGGCAGGACGCACCGGACGGCGAGCCGCGCGACCTCGGCCAGCGGGTGCTCGTCGCCGAGCCGTACCGTCGCCTCTCCTACAGCTGGCACGGCTTCCAACCCGAGCACGCCGAGCACTTCGGCTGGACCGCCGAGGAGCTGGCCGCCCGGCTCGGTGAGCGCCGGTCGACGGTGACCTTCGAGATCGAGCCGCACAGCGGGTCGACCGTCCGGCTGACCGTCATCCACGACGACTTCTCCCCCGACAGTGAGATGCACCGGGCGATCAGCGGCCAGCTCGACGGCAGCGGCGGCTGGCCGGAGCTGATGGCCAGCCTCAAGACCCTGCTGGAGACCGGCGAGCCGATGCCCGACCCGACCGAGACCCGCTGACCCGAGACGGGCCCTGGTCCAAGATCCGAACAACTTCCGGGATGTAGTGGCCCCCGGACCGCGCGAGGCACCTACATCCCTGTTCTTGTGGGGATCTTGGACCGGCCCGGACGGTCGATCGCGGCGGCCAGGCGGTGCATTTCCGCCGTCTGCGGCAATACCTCGCCATCGACACAGCGACGACAGCCCGACCGGATGGACATCGATCGGAGCACCGGTGCCGGTCGGGCCGTCCGGGCCTTTCCGCAGCTCTCCCCGCCTTCGGGTGGACACGTGACGGCAACGAGGATTTCTCATTTTCACCTGATCGAGGACCCAACCCACCTAGTGTTGGGCACACCGGTGCTAGTCACGGAGTTGGCCACCCGAACGACGTCCCACGCAGTCAGCGGACGAAAAGTGAGGGAAGACGCGTATGAAGGTCTCAACAGCACTCTGCTCGGCGGCGCTCGGCGTGGGCCTCGGCACGCTCCTGCTGCCAGGCGCCGCACTGGCCGACACCACCGTGTCACCGGCCACCACCCCGGTCGGTGGGACCGTCGTGCTCACCGCGACGACCTGCAACCCGAAGTCGGGTGACGCCCTCTTCCGGGTCACCGGCCCCAACCGCGACCAGAACGTCCGATCCACCACGGCCGCCGCCGGCGGCGGGCTGAGCGCCGAGCTCTTCACCGCCGGGTTCACCCTGGGCACGTACACGGTGGCGGCGACCTGCGGCGACGGCAGCTCGGCCGGCACCGCCACCTTCGCCGTCACCCCGATCGGCGGCGCGCCGGCCGGCTCCGGTGGCGACAACCGTGACACCGGCGCTCTCGCCGCCGGCGGCACGCTGCTCGGCACCGCCCTCGCCGGCGCGGTGATCCTGATCCGCCGGCGTCGTCCGGTGTCCACTGTCGCCTGATCGGCGACCGTTCCATCCCTGAGACGGGTGCCCGCGCCGGTGACACCGGTGCGGGCACCCCGACGATCCGGTACGGAGGTGCACACGTGTGGTGGCGGCGGACCCTACCGGCAGTGGTCGCCCTGCTCGGCGTGACCGGGCTCGGGCTGATCACCGTCGGCCTCACCGCCGACCCGGCGCGGCCACCACGACCGTCGGCCGACGCGCCGACCCGCACCCACCCCGCACCGGACCTCGCTCCGCTGCCACCCGCCGCGCCGGTCCGGGTGCAGATCCCCGCCATCGACCTACGAGCCGACATCGTCCCCGTCGGCGCCGACGCCGCCGGGGTGCTGGAGGTGCCGCCACTGGACCGGCCCACCCTCGCCGGCTGGTATCGACACGGGGTCAGCCCCGGTGAGACCGGCAACGCCGTCCTGGTGGGACACGTCGACGCGCCGTCCGGCCCGGCGGTCTTCTTCGACCTCGGTCGGCTCCGCGCCGGGCAGCAGGTGCAGGTCACCCGCGCAGACGCACGGGTCGCCACGTTCACGGTCGACGACGTCCGGGCGTACCCCAAGGAGCACTTCCCCACCACCCTGGTCTACGGCCCGGCGGACGCCGCCGGGCTGCGCCTGATCACCTGTGGCGGCCGGTTCGACGCGACGACCGGCAACTACGTCGACAACGTCGTCGTCTTCGCCACCCGCACCGCCTGAACCGAGCCGCCCGCCCGATCCGGACCAGAGGCCCGAACCGAGCCGCTGGCCCGAGCAGCCCGCGCCGCCTCCCCGCTGTCGGGAGCCGGACCCCGCTCGGCAGAATGCGGTGGCACCATCCCCTGATCGGGACGGTGCGCCGGCGACGGGGAGGCACGCGGTGGATCAGCGACCGGTACGGGACCGGACCGGTCGGGGCGTACGCGCCCTGGCCCGGCGACTGCTCGGACGGGTCGAGGGCGACTCCCCCACCCCCCGCCGGTCCAACCCGGACGCCGTGGTCGACTGCGCCGTCTACGTCAACGGCCGCCGGGAACCCGGTCAGCCCCACTACGCCGACGCGTACGCCCGGGCGCGGCACGGCCGCGACGCCTTCGTGTGGCTGGGACTGCACGATCCCGGCCCGGCGGTGCTCGCCGCGGTCGGCCAGACCTTCGGCCTCGACGAGCTGACAGTCGAACAGGCGCTCGCCGACGGGCACCGGCCCACAGTGCAGCGCCACGGGCCGGTCACGCTACTGGTCCTGCGCACCGCCGGGTACGTGGAGCACGACGAGCTGACCGACACGTCCGAGGTGATCGACACCGGGGACGTCATGGTGCTGCTCGGTGACCGCTTCGCCATCACCGTGCGGCACGGCGCCGCCGGTGCGCTGCGCAGCGTCCGCGCCGACATCGAGCGCCGCCCCTCGCTGCTGGCCGCCGGTCCGTGGGCGGTGGCGTACGCGGTCTGCGCCCGCATGGTCGACTCCTACCTGGAGGTGGCCGGGCACGTGGAACGGGACCTGGAGCGGGTCGAGGAGGCCGTGTTCGCCCGCGACCGCAGGGCCGACATCCAGCACATCTACCAGCTCAAACGCGAGGTGGTGGAGTTCAAACGGGCGGTCCTGCCGTTGCAGGCGCCGATGCGTACGCTGCTCGAACCCGACGGACCGCCGCGTGCCCTGCACCGCTGGTTCGTCGACGTCGACGGCCGGCTGAGCCGGGCGGTGGATCGGGTGGCCGCGTACGACGACCTGCTCACCTCGATCGTCCAGTCGCGACTGGCGCAGCTCGCCGTCGAGCAGAACAACGACATGCGCAAGATCGCCGCCTGGGCGGCCATCGCGGCCACCCAGACCGGCATCGCCGGCATCTACGGCATGAACTTCAACCACATGCCCGAGCTGGCCTGGCGCTACGGCTACGCCGGGGCCCTCACCCTGATGGCGGCGGCGGCCCTGTTCCTGTACCGGCTGTTCCGGCGCTCCGGCTGGCTGTGAGGCCCCGCCGACGGGCTGCTCAACGGTACGCGGAGAGGAAGGCGCGGATGCGGTCGCGGGGTTTGTCGGTCATCTCGGGGCCGTGGGTGAAGGCCGCGAGGTCGTAATCCAGCTCCCCGAGGACGTGCGCGGTCTCCCGGGTCATCTGGAAGTCGCTGCACAGCCACTTCATCGGCCACCGGACGCCGAACACGTTGAACAACGCGTCCCCGGTGATCAGCAGGCGGGTCGGCTCGTGCAGGAGCGACACGTGCCCGGGCGAGTGCCCGGGGGTGTGCACCACCCGCAGGCCACCACCGACGTCGAGCAGGTCCCCGTCGGCCAGCGGCTGGGCCACCTCGACCGCCGGAAACCGGCCGCTGTTGAGCCGGGCGAACAGCCGGCCGCCGGTCACCGTCGGGTCGCTGACCGGCGCGCGACCCGCCTCCGCGTACGGCACGTCGGCGGCGTGCGCCGCGACCGGGGCCCCGGTGCGGCGGGCCAGTGCCGCAGCGCCGCCAGCGTGATCGGGGTGGGCGTGGGTGAGGACGATACGGACGACGTCCGCCGGCACCTTGCCCATCGCCGCGAGCCCGCGCACGATCCGGGCCGGTGCCTTGGCCAGCCCGCAGTCGACCAACGTGACGCTGCCGTCGTCGTCGACGAAGGCGTACGAGTTGACGGCCGCGCGGCCCACAGTGGGGATACGCCAGACGTTCGGGGCCAGTGGCACCGCAGGGGCTCGCGTCATGTCGCGAGTCTAGGAAGGATCGTCAACTGTCGTTCTCGACCGACCGGCGGTTCCCCTGAGTTGACGGAGGGCTAACCTCGCGCGGGTGATGTGGCAGCGGTACGTGGCGATCGGCGACAGCACCACCGAAGGGCTCGACGACCCGGACGGCGTCGGCGGCTACCGGGGCTGGGCCGACCGGTTCGCCCTGGCGGTGGCCCGCGCCCAGGGCGGTCTGGAATACGCGAACCTGGCCATCCGTGGCCGGACCACCGCGTTGATCCGCGCCGAGCAGCTCCAGCCCGCCCTCGACCTGGCCCCCGACCTGGCCACGGTGGTCGCCGGCATGAACGACGTGCTGCGCCCCTCCTTCGACGCGGACCAGGTCGCTGGGGATGTCGCGGCGATGCAGCAGGCACTGGTCGAGCAGGGGGCCACCGTGCTGACCTTCACGATGCCGGATCCGGCGCCCGTGATGCCGTTGGCCCGGCCGTTGCGGGGTCGCATGCTGGCGCTCAACGAGGCGCTGCGGGCCGCCACCGCGCGGACCGGGGCCACCCTCCTCGACCTGGGCGCTCATCCGGTCTCCTCCGATCCCCGGCTGTGGAGCGACGACCGGCTGCACGCCAACAGCGCCGGGCATGAGCGGATCGCCGCCGCACTGGCGTACACGGCGGGTCTACCCGGGTTCGACGACTCCTGGACGTGCCCGTTGCCGCCGGCACCACGGCGGCGCCGCGGTGAGGTGTTCGGCGCCGAGCTGGCCTGGACCCGCCGACACCTGCTGCCCTGGGTGGTCCGGCACCTGCGCGGCCAGTCGTCGGGCGACGATCGGGTGGCCAAGCGGCCGGTGCCGCTGCCGGTGCCACTGGACTGAAGCAGGTGCGGCAGGATTGGCGACGTGGGTAAGGGTGCGGGACGTCGGCGGGCGAACGCGACGACAGGGCGGGTGTGCCCGTGCGGTTCCGGCCGGGCGTACGCGGACTGCTGTGCGCCGGCGCACGGCGGCGAACCTCCCGCGACGGCCGAGGCGTTGATGCGCTCCCGGTTCAGCGCCTTCGCCCTCGGCGACACCGGTTACCTGCTGCGCAGCTGGCACTCCTCGACCCGACCCGCTTCCCTGGAGCTCGACCCGGGGCAGCGGTGGACCCGACTGGAGATCGTGGAGACCGAGCGGGGCGGCCTGCTCGACGCCGCCGGCACGGTGACCTTCCACGCCCACTACCGGGACGCGGGCCGGCCCGGCACGTTGACCGAACACAGCCGGTTCGTCCGCGAGGACGGCCGGTGGGTCTACCTCGACGGTGACCAACCCTGACGGCCGTTCGGGCGTAGGATGACGTCGGCGTAGTCCTGCGCCGCACCTCCCTCCCGGCGCTCACGCCGTCGGCAACGCGGAGGCAAAGGGGGCCGTGAGCCCTCGGGACGTGGTGCCACATGCCCCACTCCGGCGGGGTCGGCGGGAGCGTGAGTCCCGGTGACCGTGCCGTTGACCGGGAGCATGTGATGACCACCCAGAGATCGTTCAAGGCCCGGGTCCGTGCCCGGATGGAGAAGACCGGCGAGAGTTACACCACCGCCCGCCGGCACCTGATCAGTCGGACCGTCGAGCCGGCGTCCACCGCCGCGTCCCCTCCAGCACCCACCGAACCGACCGCCTCGGCTGCCGCCGCGCAGACCGAGCGGATCGCCGACGACCTGATCCGCGCCCGGACCGGCCGTGGCTGGGACGAGTGGTTCGCAGTGCTCGACGCCGCGTCCGCCACCGAGTGGACGCACACCCGGATCGCCCGTCACCTCGCCACCGAACACGAGGTGCCGGGCTGGTGGGCACAGACCGTCACCGTCGGGTACGAGCAGGCACGCGGCCTGCGCGCGCCGGGTCAACGGCGTGGCGGTGGCTTCGAGGCCAGCGCGAGCCGGACGGTTGCCGTGCCGGCACTGCGACTGTTCGAGGCGTTCGCCGACGAGACGGCACGCGCCCGCTGGCTGCCCGACGTCGAGGTACGCGTCCGCACCGCCACCGCGCCGCGCAGCTTCCGCGCCGACTGGGCCGGGGGCCCCACCAGGATCGTCGTCGGCATCGACGCTGTCGGCGAGTCAAAGGCCCGGGTCAGCGTCCTGCACGAGAAGCTGACCGGAGCCGAGCAGGCCGCGGAGCTGAAGGCGTACTGGAGGGACCGGCTCGCCGTGCTGAAGGTGTTGCTCGAGACGGATGGAGACCACCGATGACCATGACATTCATCAACCTGCCGGTGCGCGACCTCACCACCGCTACCGAGTTCTACCGGGCGATCGGTTTCACCAGCGACCAGGCCGAGCCGGACGGCGACAGCATGGTGCTCACCATCTCCGACACCACCCGGCTGGTGCTGCACCTCCGTTCGGGCTTCGAGGCGTACACCGGGGTCGCCACGCCGGACACGGCGACCAGCCGGGAGGTGATCGTCGGGCTGTCGGCGCCGAGCCGACGGCAGGTCGACGAACTCGTCGACCAGGCGGCGGTCGCCGGCGGGGAGTCGCTCGGGCCGGGGATGGCCAACGGGCCGATGTACATGCGCGGCTTCCGCGACCTCGACGGCCACCAGTGGTCGTTCCTGCACCTGGCCGGCTGACAGTGCGGCCCGGCGGCGGCCTCCTCGGACCGCCGCCGGGCCGCGGTCAGTCCGCCCCGCCCGGCACGGCCGCTGCCACGCCGGTGGGCACGGCCGTCCGGCGCCGGCGGTGGGTCAGTAGCACCAGCGCCACCACGAGGTACGCCCCGGCGGTCAGCGCGAACGCCACCGCGTTGCCGGCCGTCGTGGCGAGCAGACCGTAGCCGGCGTACGTCACGATGATCAGCACGTCGGTGGCCATCCCGGCCAGGGAGGTGACGGTGGCGCGGCTGGTGCCGGTGATCCGGGCCTGGAGCCGCGCGTCGGCCAGCACGGTGGCCAACTGCGCGGCGCCGAAGGCCACCGCGAGCAGCACGAACCCCGCCGGGTGCCGGAGCAGGGCGCCTCCGGCCAGCGCGACGCCGACCAGCCCCAGCAGTGCGGCGTACCCTCGGCTGCCCATCCGCTCCCCCGCCGGGGCGAGCAGCCCGCCGACTGTCACTCCGGCCCAGAGCAGCAGGAGCAGCAGGGGTACGGCCTGCGCCCCGACGCCGGTGTCCAGGGCCAGCAGCGGGGTGTACTCGTCCAGGGCACCCCAGTCGGCGGCGACCACGGCCACCAGCAGCACGGCGGCCCGTACCGGCGGACGGGTGCGGACCTGCGACACCCCGGCCCGCAGCGTGTCCCACCACCCCAGGTCACCATCGTCGTCCGGGCTCGCGGGCAGGGCGGTGTCCGGCTCGTCCGGCCCCGGTGGTGCGGCGCCCACCGGCCGGGCGGCCATCGCCGGCTCGGCGACCGGGGCGGCTGCGGCGCCCGGCGCGCGGTGTTCCGGGAAGCGGGTGGCGACGATCGTGGCGAGCACGCAGGCGAGCACGCTGGCCGCGCCGACCAGCGGGTACCCGCCGACGGCGAGCACCGGGCCGGCGAGCACTCCGGAGACCACCACGCCCAGCACACCCGCTGTCCGCGCCCGCCCGAGCACCCGGGCGTACCGCCCGACCGCGGCGAGCCGGTCCAACTCGGTCCAGACCAACGCCTCCAACGCACCGGAGACCAGTGCGCCACCAGCGCCCCAGAGCAGGAAACCGACAGCGAACGCCGGGTACGACGGCAGCAGCACCCAGAGCGCGAAACCGGCGGCGGCCACCAGCGGGGCGAGGCACAGCAGCAGCCGGCGGGACACCACGTCGGCCCAGGCGCCGGAGGGCACCTCGAACAGGATGCCGGCGGCGGACCAGATGACGAAGAGCGACGCGATCTGCCCCACCGACAGCCCGGTGTCGGCGAAGAACACCACGTACAGCGGGTAGAGCAGGACGAGGTCACTGAGGAACGCGTACCCGTAGAGGGTCGCCGTCAGCCGACGGACCGCCGGCTCGGGCACGCGCGGAGCGATGAGGATCATGGGGCCTTCCCGTGGGAGTGGAGACGGACACCGGACGTGCGGTGCCCGTGGTGGCCCACGGGATCGGCCGACGCTGCTGGATCAATGTCGCCAGGTCATGCCCGCGATGCTAGACAACCCGCGCGGCCCCGGCCAGCGCTTTCGGCGTGCCGAGCAGCGCGAACCGTGCCAGGTGAGCGAGGCGGGGGCGGACAACGAGAGGCGGGGCGGGATCAGATCGATCCCGCCCCGCCGCCGTACCGCTGGTGTCAGCGCCGGTCGACCGGCGGGATGACAGTGGTGGTCTCACTGTCGTCGCTGGTGCGCTGCCCGGGCACCGCGTGATCGGTGCCGCCCGTGACCACCTGGGTGGCGTCGGGGTCGACGTTGGTGCCCACCACCTGCGTGACGTCCGAGTCGGCCGAGCCGCTGACCACCTGAGTCGTGTCGTCGGTCGCGGACGGTCGGGCCGGCGTCGGCGTCACGTCGTCGAGGGCACCGCGATTGACGGCCTGGGTGGCATCGGAGCTGACCGGGAAGTGGACGACCTGGGTGGCCTCCGGGTCGGTGGGCCGGGTCACCACCTGGGTGGCGTCGGCGTCGGCGGGTCGGGTCACCACCTGGGTGGCCTCCGCGCCGCTGGTGGTGGCCGACCGACGGGCCAACTCGGCCTCGGCGTCGCGGCGACCGGCGCGGTACGCCTGGGCGTGCTCGGCGATCAGCTGCGACTCCTGCTCGGCGCGGGTCAGCCACGACTCCCAGCGGCTCTGCATCGGACGGATCAGACCGCCACCGACACCGACGACGAGGACGCCGCCGATCGTGGCCAGCACGGCGATCAGCACCGGAGTGGTGACCGCGGTGGCCACACCGATCTGGTTCAGTGCCGCGATGACACCGAGACCGAGGATGAACACCGAGGCGATGGTGGCCAGCACCCGGCCGTACGACAGGCCACCGAGCGCGCCGCTGATGATGTCCTTGACCGCGTTGGCGATGGCTGCGGCGACCACGACGATGACGATCGCGACGAAGGCGCGGGGCAGCCACGCGATCACCGCGCCGAGCAGGTCGGAGATCGGGTTCGGCCCCCAGATGCCGAAGGCGAGCTGAAGGGTGAACAGCAGCACCGCGTAGTAGACGAGCTTCGCGACGATGTCACTGGCGTCGTACCGGGAGCGGCTCAACGCGCGGCGGATGCCGCCGCGTTCGACGGCGCGGTCGAAACCCACCCGTTCGAGGACCTTCTCCACGATCTTCAGTACGGCCTTGGCGATCAGCCATCCGGCCACCAGGATCGCCAGGAAGGCGACGGCCTTGGGCAGGAAGAGCATCACCGAGCGGAGAGCGTCGCCCACCGCGTCGCTGACGTTGTCACTCATCTGGTCATTCCTTAAGTGGGGCAGCCGGAACGGTCAGCCCCGGACCTACCCCCGACCCGACGCGCGGAAACGCCGACCAGGCGGGGTCGCCCCTCACGACCGGAGTGCTGGTGAGCGAACAGCACGCGGCCGCGCGGATGTGGAGTGCCCCGAACCCGCCCTCGCCGTCGAGGATCTGTACGTGGTGATGAGGTGTGCGTGTTGCGGTGTTACCTGTCCTCGGTGCTGGGCTGCACTGTGCTTGGGGAGTCGAACCCCGCGCTGCCCACCGCGCGCCAAGAAGGGTGCCGGGTTTACAGCCCGGACCTGTGTGTACACGCCTCCACAACGGCTACCTGCTCCACATCGCTGCTGGAGTCACTCAGTCCAGCAGGTCAGCCTCCCAGTTGGTGCGCTGGATCCGCACCTCGAGCTCGCGGAGCTGCCCGGCGAGCCCGTCGGCGCGTTCCCGAAGCTCGGCGACCGGCAACGCGGCGAGCATCTTCAGCTCGGAGCGGAGCTGCCGGGCCGGGTGACCACGGCCGCTACCGGCGGCGGCGTCGGCGGCCGCCGTGATGGCCGCGTGCCGCAGTCGCAGGACGTCCCGCCGGGCCAACGCGTCGGTGAGCGTTCCGAGGTCGTCGACCGACACCGTGGCGTTGGTCCGGTTGATGCGCCGGATCAGCGTCTCCAGGTTGTCGAGGACCTGGTCCAGCTCGGCCATGAGCACAGTGGCGTCCTCCGGAGGCAGCTCGCCCTCCTGGTACCGGGCGCTGCCGTTGATCCGGGTCCGCAGCTGCTCGACCCGTCGTGCCGCCTCGGCGCGTTCGGTCAGCGCCTCACCAAGTTTCATCTTCCACCCCCGAGTCAGCGGCCAGGTTAGCGGATCGTTGATCTTTTCGCCGGCTGGTTTTCCGGCTGCCCATTGGGGGTGGGCGCCCTCTAGCGCGCGGGCGAGTCTTGGCAATATTCTCCGGAGTACGTGCGGCCACTGGAGCTACTTTTCATCCCCCCGCCGTCGGCCGCAGGAGGAGATGCAATGCACGTCGACCATTCCGAAGTGGATCGCCGGACGCTGCTGCGGGCCGGTCTCGGCGCCGCCACGGTCGCCGTCGTCGGGAGCGAACTCGCCTTCCCAGGCGCGGCGCAGGCCGCGCCGGGCACCGACCTGGACTGGATCATCAGCTGTGACGAGTGGGCCGCCCGCCCGCCGAAGGACCCGCTGTCGGTGAGCGCCATCGCCACCAACAAGATCATCGTGCACCACATGGCGTTCCCGAACGTCACCGACTACTCCCGCGAGCAGGCGGTCAAGCTGGCCCACGACTGCCAGGACCTGCACATGGACGGCAACGGCTGGTCGGACACCGGCCAGCACTTCACTGTCAGCCGTGGCGGGTACGTGCTGGAGGGTCGCCGGGGCAGCCTGGAGCGCCTCGAAGCCGGCGACCGGCAGATGATCTCGGCGCACTGCCCGGGTGAGAACGGCCGGGCCATCGGCATCGAGAACGAGGGCACCTACGTCACCGAGACGCCACCCGAAGCGTTGACCGACTCGCTGGTCAAGCTCTGCGTCGCGATCTGCCGGCAGTACGGGCTGCACGCGCACGACATCTTTGGCCACTGGGACTTCCGCACCACCGAGTGCCCGGGCGCGGCCTTCTACCGGCAGTTCCCCGAGCTGCGGCGGCGGGTGCACGCCGCCCTGGGCACCAAGCTCGGTGACGTGCCGGCGCGCCGCTGGCCGGACCTGTGGCGTTTCGTCAACTCCCCCTCGGTCCGGGTGGTGCAGCACCTGCTCGCCTACCGGGGCTACCCGGTGACCGTCAGCGGCACGTTCGACGCCGCGACCGTCGCGGCGGTGCAGGACTGGCAGGCCCGCAACGGCATCGCTGTGGACGTGGACGCCACGCTCACCACGCCGACCTGGGAGACCCTCGCTCCGGAGCTGGACCAGCACGCCACCGGAGCGCCGGTCACGGCCGTGCAGGAAATCCTCGCCACCAAGGGGTACGCAGTCACCGTCACCGGGGCGTACGACCACGCCACCCGGAGGGCGGTGCAGGACCTTCAGGCGCTGCACGGTCTGCCCCGCAACGGCAAGCTCAGCACGAGCACGTGGTGCACGATCGTCGGCGGATCGGTCCGCGAGTCGTTCCGGCACCGCTGAGCGCGTGGTGGCGGTGCGGGGCGCACCCGCACCGCCACCAGCCAGCTCACCGGTTTGATCCGCCGCTCGGGCGGAAAGAACCCCGGGCATGACCTGGGCCCGTCGAGCCGTACCCGCTGTCGCCGCCGCCGTCGCGGCCCTCGCCGCGCGGGACCTGATCCAGCGCGACCACGCGCTGCTGCGCAACTTCCCGGTCCTCGGCCGCGCCCGCTACCTGTTGGAGACGATCGGGCCGGAGCTACGGCAGTACATCGTGGCCGGCAACAACGAGGAACGGCCGTTCACCCGCGACCAGCGCCGCTGGGTGTACGCGTCGGCCAAGCAGGAGAACAACTACTTCGGTTTCGGCACTGACAACGACATCGAGTACACCCCCGGGTACCCGATCATCAAGCACCGTACGTTCGGCCGTGCCGTGCCGTCGTCGTCACCGACCGCCGGTCACGACGTGCGGTTGCCCAGCGCGAAGGTGCTCGGCGCCGCACGGGGACGCGCCCGGGCGTTCCGACCGGAGTCAGTCGTCAACATCTCCGGGATGAGCTTCGGCTCGCTCTCCGGCAACGCCATCACCGCGCTCAACAAGGGGGCGGCGCTCGCGGGCTGTCTGCAGAACACCGGCGAGGGTGGCCTGTCGCCGTACCACCGCAACGGCGGTGAGCTGGTCTTCCAACTCGGCACCGCGTACTTCGGCTGCCGCGACGAGCACGGCCGGTTCAGCCTCGACCGGCTGAAGGACCTGGTCGCCGGCGCACCGGTGCGGGCGCTGGAGATCAAGCTGAGCCAGGGCGCCAAGCCGAGCCTCGGTGGGCTGCTGCCCGGGGCGAAGGTGTCCGCCGAGATCGCCGCCACCCGGGGCATCCCGGCCGGTCAGGACTGCGTCAGCCCGTCCCGGCACGCCGAGTTCTCCGACTGCGACAGCCTGCTCGACTGGGTGGAGCTGCTGGCCGCCGAGACAGGACTGCCCGTCGGCATCAAGTCGGCGGTCGGTGACCTGAGCTTCTGGCAGGAGTTGGCCACCCTGATGCGGGACACCGGCCGGGGTGTGGACTTCGTGACGATCGACGGCGGCGAGGGCGGCACCGGCGCCGCACCACTGATCTTCACCGACTCGGTGTCGCTCCCGTTCCAGCAGGGCTTCTCCCGGGTCTACAAGATCTTCGCCGAGCACGGCCTGCACGAACAGGTGGTCTTCGTCGGCGGCGGCAAGCTCGGCCTGCCAGACAACGCCATAGTGGCGTTCGCGCTCGGCTGTGACCTGATCAACGTCGGTCGGGAGGCGATGCTGGCGATCGGCTGCATCCAGGCGCAGAAGTGCCACACCGACACCTGCCCGACCGGCGTCGCCACCCAGAACGCGTGGCTCTCCCGGGGCCTGGACCCGACGTTGAAGTCGGTCCGGGCAGCCAACTACCTGCGGACGCTGCGCCGGGACCTGACCAAGGTCGCCGAGGCCTGCGGCGTCGAACATCCCGGCCTGATCGGCACCGACGCCGTGGAGATCCTGGACGGCCGCACCGGCTCCACCCCACTGCACCAGGTGTACGGCTACCGGCCGGAATGGGGACTGCCCTCACCCGCCGACCAGGCGGAGATCATCCGACTGATGGCCCCGGAGGCACCCCAGGGCGGCAGCGCCCCGCCCTCCGCCACCGCCGTCGGCTGAGATCGCGCCCGCCCAGCCAGCGTGGACAGGGGTCCCAGGCCCGGGGCAGCCTGCATGCCGGCGGCCGGGCCACCGGTCGCTCGGGTCGCAAGCCCCGATCGCGGATCGGCTTGATGACCGTGCGGCATCGTGATGACTCACAGACATCAAGCGTTTTCCCGCCATGTCCGCGAAGCGCCGCGATAAACGCGTGGAGCTGGCGACACGCCGCGTCTATGGTGGCGCGGTGCTGATCAGACGCGAGACACCCGCCGACGTCGACGCCGTTCGGGCGGTGCACTCCGCAGCCTTCGCCAAGGCCGACGGCGGTGACGGCGTGCCGGTCGAGGCGACCCTTGTCGACGCGCTGCGCGCCGACGAGGGCTGGCTGCCCGCGTACTCCCTGGTGGCGACCGATTCGGACGGCC
This sequence comes from Micromonospora sp. NBC_00821, assembly GCF_036347035.1. NCBI lineage: Bacteria > Bacillati > Actinomycetota > Actinomycetes > Micromonosporales > Micromonosporaceae > Micromonospora > Micromonospora sp. NBC_00821. The sequence goes on along the minus strand of NZ_CP108880.1, from coordinate 3,311,859 downwards.
ACGTGGTGGGGCACGTGGTGGCCACCCGCGGCCGGGTGGGCGGTGCGCCGGTGGCGTTGGGCCTGGGGCCGCTGGGTGTGTTGCCCAGCTGGCAGCGACGAGGGGTCGGCAGTGCGTTGATGCACGCCGTGCTCGGCGCTGCCGACGCGCGGGACGAACCCCTGGTGGTCCTGCTCGGGCATCCCGACTACTACCCGCGCTTCGGGTTCCGGCCGGCCGTCGAGCTGGGCGTCACCCCGCCGCAGCCGTGGGGGCCGCAGTACTTCATGGCTCGGCCGTCGCACGCGTGGCGCGAGTCGATCCGGGGCGAGTTCCGCTACGCCGGCCCGTTCGACGACCTGTGAACCGACCCGCTATCCGTCGGCGGCGTGCCACCGACCTGGACGGCTGCGTCGCGGCGCTCGCCGAGGTTCACCGGGTCGACGGGTACCCGATGAACTGGCCCACCGACCCGCACCGCTGGCTGCGCGAGCCGCACCCGGCGCGAGCCTGGGTCGCCGTCGACGCCGACGCGGCCGTCGTCGGACACGTCGCGGTACACCGGATCCCCGATCAGGTGGACGGGCCGCCCGGCCGACCGACGGCCGAGGTGGCTCGTCTCTTCGTGGTGCCGAGAGCCCGTGGGTTGGCGCTGGGCAGCGCGCTGCTGGACCGGGCCCGCCAGTGGGCGGACAAACGCGCAACGGACCTGGTGCTGGAGTTGGCCGGCGGTGGCACCGCCGCCGCCGCGCTGTACGAGCGCGCAGGATGGCGCTGTGTCGGCACCAGCACGGCACCATGGACCGCTTCCGACGGCAGCCCGGTGTCGCTGCGCCACTACACCCTGCGTCACCGCGCGCCGGGCTCCGACGTCGCACCGGCCAGCGCCGCGAGGCGACGGGCGAGCCGGCCTGCGGCCTCGCGCAGCTCGGGAGGCTCCAGCACCTCCATTTCGTGATCCAGGCGGGCGAGGTGCGCGGCGAGCCAGTCCAGGTCGTCGCCGCCGACGACCAGCACGCACCATCCGTCGCGGTCGTCCTCGACCCGCCCCACCTGTGGTGGAACCACCTCCCGCAACCGCTCCGGTTGGGCGTGCACCCGCACCCGGGCGAGGTAGCGGTACGGCGCACCGGTCACGGCCCGCTGCACGAAGGCGACCGGATCCGGGTGCTCGCGGGCCGCGAAACGCCAGGTCGTCGCCACCGCCGCCCGCATCCGGTCCAGCCGGAACGTCCGCCAGTCGGCGCGGTCGACGTCCCAGGCCATCAGATACCAGCGGCGGCCGGTCGTGACCATCCGGATCGGCTCGACCGTCCGTTCCCGCTCACCAGCGTCCCGGCCGGGATAGTGGAATCGAACGCGTACCCCGTCCCGACAGGCGCGGGCGAGTGTCACCAGCAGCTCCGCGTCGATCTCGGCGACCGGGCCGATGAGGGTGTCGGTGGAGCCGTGCACCGCCCGCACCTCGGCGCGGAGCCGCGATGGCATCACCTGGTCGAGCTTCGCGAGGGCCCGCAGCGCGGCCTCGCTCGCCCCGGCGACAGTGCCCCCGGAGGCGAGCCGCAGAGACACCGCCGTGGCGATTGCCTCCTCGTCGTCGAGGAGCAGCGGCGGCAGCCGGGTGCCGGCACCGAGTTGGTAGCCGCCGCCGACGCCCGACACCGCGTGCACCGGGTAGCCGAGTGTCCGCAGACGCTGCACGTCGCGGCGCACGCAGCGGCCGGTGACCCCCAGCTCGGCGGCGAGTTCGGCGGCCGTCCAGGACAGACGTCGTTGCAGCAGCGCCAGCAGGCGCAGCACCCGCTCGGTCGTCGCCTCGACGGTCACCAGTCGATCGTTGCACTGATAGCGGAACATCCCTGTCCGCTATCAGCGAGAGGCTGGGATCATGACCGACCAGAACAGGAAGCAGGGATCCGCCGTGACCCGCGACGTCCAGATCACGTTCGACTGCGCCGACCCGGCGGGGTTGGCCACGTTCTGGGCCGAGGCGCTCGGCTATCAGGTGCAGGCCCCACCCGGGAACTTCGAGTCCTGGGACCAGGCGTTGGAGGCGATGGGTGTCCCGCCGGAGAACCGCAACGACGCGTCGGCGGTGGTCGACCCCGAGGGCTCGCGACCACGGCTGTTCTTCCAGCGGGTGCCGGAGCACAAGCAGGTGAAGAACCGCGTCCATCTCGACGTACGCGCGGCCCCCGGGCTGGAGGGTGACGAACGGATGGCGGCCCTGGAGGCGGAGGCCGAGCGGCTCGCCTCACATGGCGCCAGGCGGCTCAGTCGGCACGAGCCCACTCCCCCGTTGGGCGCCGGTCATCTCATCATGGCCGACCCCGAGGGCAACGAGTTCTGCCTCGACTGACCGGCGTTCGCGCAGCTCAGCGCCGCACTGGCCGGGCGTCATGCGAACATGTGTACGTGTCGTCCGGCGCCAGCATCCTGCACGCCGACCTGGACGCGTTCTACGCGTCGGTCGAGCAGCGCGACGACCCGCGCCTGCGTGGGCGGCCGGTGATCGTCGGTGGCGGCGTGGTGCTGGCGGCCAGCTACGAGGCGAAGGCGCGGGGCGTCCGCAGCGCGATGGGCGGCCAGCAGGCGCGAAGGCTCTGCCCGGACGCGATCGTCGTGCCGCCGCGGATGTCGGCGTACACGGCGGCGAGCCGCGCGGTCTTCGAGATCTTCCGGCAGACCACACCGCTGGTCGAGGGGCTCTCCATCGACGAGGCGTTCCTCGACGTGGGTGGGCTGCGGCGGCTGGTCGGACCACCGGCCGAGATCGCCGAACGACTGCGCCGGGAGGTCCGCGAGCGGGTCCACCTGCCGATCACGGTGGGGGTGGCCCGCACGAAGTTCCTGGCCAAGGTGGCCAGCGGCGTGGCGAAACCGGACGGCCTGCTGGTGGTCGCACCGGACGCCGAGCTGGCGTTCCTGCACCCGCTGCCTGTGGAACGGCTCTGGGGCGTCGGCCCGGTCACGGCCGCCAAGCTGCGCGAACGCCGGATCCGTACCGTCGGGGAGGTGGCCCGCCTCGGTGAGGCGGCGCTGGTGTCGCTGCTCGGGGCGGGTGCCGGCCGGCACCTGCACGGGCTGGCGCACAACCACGACCCCCGGGCGGTGCAGGTGGGGCGGCGGCGCGGTTCGATGGGCGCGCAACACGCGCTGAGTCGCGGCCCGCACGCCTCGACGGAGTTGGACGCCATCCTCGCTGGCCTGGTCGACCGGGTCAGCCGGCGGATGCGGGCGGCCGGGCGGTCCGGCCGCACAGTGGTGTTGCGGCTGCGCTTCGGCGACTACACCCGGGCGACCCGCTCGCACACGGTGGGTAAGGCGACGGCGGACACGACGCCACTGCTCGTCGCCGCGCGTGCGCTCCTACGCGCGGCACTGCCCGAGATCGATCGCCGTGGAGTCACACTGATCGGTGTCTCAGTGGGCAACCTCGGCGACAACCCGGTCCAGCCTGAGCTGCCGTTCCAGCCGGACCCTGGGTCCGATCTGGACGCTGCGGTCGACGCGGTCCGCGACCGGTTCGGATCAGCGGCGCTCACTCGGGCGGTATTGCTCGGCCGGGAGCCGAGAGTGGAGATGCCACTTCTGCCGGACTGACCGATAAGCGTGCGCTGTCCACGGCCGAGTTGCGATCAGAGACACATCACAGCAGGTCGGCGGTTTAGCCGGCGGCTGACGGGTGACCCTTGGGGGGTACAGCCTGACGAGGGGGGCCCACCATGTCCGACGACACCAGCAACCGACCGAGTCGCACCGCCGAGCGTCCGCACGACGTGACCGACCCGCTGCTGTGGCAGTTGGCGATCGACGTGCTGAGCGCCCACGAGCCGGACGACGAGGGCCGGTGCCGCAACCTCCAGTGCGCCGGGCAGTCCTGGCCGTGCGCGGCCCGCACCGGCGCCGAGCACTCACTGCGGCTGGCCCGCAGCACCCCCGCCTCGGTCGAGGTGACCATCGACGGGACCGACAGCGACGACGCCGACACGGATGGGCGTCAGGGCGCGGCGGTACCGGCTCCCCGCTGGGGCTGGAACGCCGGCCCGGTGGCGTCGCACCGAGGGTCGAAGGCCGCCTCCGCGGCGTGACGGGCCACCAACCCCTGCACTGATCCGCACCACGTAGGCGAGCGCTCGGTCGGTTGTCCGGCCGAGCGTTCAGCTGTCGTGGCGGAGCCAGGTGACGATGCGGCGCAGCAGCTCCTGATGCCCCGGCGACTCGTACGACCGGACGTCGTGGCCGAGTGCGTCGTAGACGATCCGGCTGCTCCCGACGGTGCGCGCCCAGACCAGCGGGTGGGTGTCGCCGCCCTCGTCGTGGACGTAGAGGGGCTCGATGTCCAGGCCGTCGACCAGCTCCAACTCGGTGTAGCGCTCGTCGTGAACCTCGAAGTCCCCGAGCCCGGCGCTGATCGGGTGTTCCACACCGCTGCGCCGGATGAGACTCGGGCCGATCGGCGGGTGGAAGGTCCGGCCGTGGGCCCAGACGGCGCCGACGGTGGAGCGCCAGCTTGCCAGCTGGGGAAACGCGATCGTGGCGCTGTGCACGGCGAGCAGGCCGCCGCCACGGGCCAGGAAGTCGTCGAGGACGCGGGCGAAGTTCTCGTCCTCGGGGATCGGGGTTGTGCGGTCCGCGCTCGCGTTCACCACCAGCAGGCGCGCGCCGCCGAGCGCGACCTCGAGCTGGTCGACGGCTGTCACGATCGCTACCGAACCCTCGTCGCCGATCAGCCGGGCCAGCGCGGCGCTGGTTTCGGCCAGCGGGTGCCAGGGGTCGGCGTGCGGGCCCTCCCCGCTGAAGATCACGGTGTCGACAGACATGCCGGTGCTCCGTTCATCATTTGGATTATTTTCGAAATCACGAAATGAAAGCTAGCATGGCGTCCATGAGAGCCCTGCATCATCCCGATCTCACCTCGGTCGACCTGGCCACCCTGCTCGGCGCCCTGGCCGACCCGGTGCGCCTCAGCGTCGTACGGCAGTTGGCACAGGCCGGCGGTGTCGTCTGCGGCCAATTCGACGCGCTGTCCGACGTCAGCATGTCCACGCTCTCGCATCACCTGAAGGTCCTGCGGGCCGCCGGCGTCCTCCGTGTCACACCGAACGGCAGTTTCCGTCGCCACGAATTGCGGGCCGACGAGATCAACCACCGGTTTCCGGGAATCCTTTCCGCGATCCTCGCCAACCTTGACCTGCCGGAGCGAGTGGGAGTGCCCGCATGACCGAGGCCACATCAGGCGGAAAGAACCCGCCGAGCACGCTGGGTCTGTCCGCCGACGAGGTCCTGAGCACGACCCGCGCCGTCCGCAAACGTCTCGACCTGAGGCGTTCGGTCCCCCGCGACGTGATCGAGGACTGTGTGCGCATCGCGCTCCAGGCGCCCAGTGGCCGCAACAGGCAGCGCTGGGACTTCATCTTCGTCGAGGACCGCGAGACCCGGGCGGCCGTCGCGCGACTGTGGCGACGCGGCCTGATGGCGCCGCCACCGGCGTCGGGCGGCACCGGGCCGGCTTTCAGCCGGATGGACTTCGCCTCCGAGCAGTGGGGTCGGATCGCCGGCAGTCTGGCGCACCTGGCGGACCACCTGCACGAGGTCCCGTTGCTGCTCATCCCCTGTCTACGCGTCGAGTCACGCGCCGAACTGGACAGCGTGCGCGGGCAGGCGGGAGCCTGGGGTTCGGTGATCCCGGCGTTCTGGAGCTTCATGCTGGCCGCCCGGGAACGCGGGCTCGGCACCGCCTGGACCACCAGCCATCTCAGCTACGAGCGGGAGATGGCCGAACTGCTCGGCATCCCTTACGACACCGTCGTGCAGGTCGCCCTCACCCCGGTCGCGTACACCCTCGGCACCGACTTCAAGCCCGGTCCGCGGGCCGACGCGGACGCGTTCGCCCACTGGAACCGCTGGTAGCGGCCCGCCGGCTGCGGGCTTCCCGGTGATCCGGGAACCCCGCAGCCGAAGGGGTACGCCTACAGGGTGCGCGCCAGCCGGTCGGCGAGCGTCCGGGTGAAGCGGGCCGGGTCGGGCAGCTCACCGCCCTCGGCGAGCACCGCCAGGCCGTAGAGCAGCTCGGCGGTCTCGGTCAGGGCGGCGGTGTCGCTGCCCTGCTCGTGGGCCTTGCGCAGCCCGGACACCAGCGGGTGACCGGGGTTGATCTCCAGGATCCGCTTGGTGGTGGGGATCTCGTGCCCCATCGCCCGGTACATCTTCTCCAGGGTCGGGGTGAGGTCGTGGGCGTCGCCGACGACGCAGGCCGGTGAGGTGGTCAGCCGCGACGACAGGCGGACCTCCCGGACGCTGTCCGTGAGGGTGGTGCCCAGCCAGTCGAGCAGCCCGGCGAACTCCTGTCGCTGCTGCTCGCGCTCGGCCTCGGCCTGCTGCTTCTCCTCGTCGGTGTCCAGGTCGATCTCGCCCTTGGCGATCGAGCGCAGTGGCCGACCGTCGTACGTGCCGACCCGCTCGACCCACACCTCGTCGACCTGGTCGGTGAGCAGCAGCACCTCGTGCCCCTTGGCCCGGAACGCCTCCAGGTGCGGAGAGTTCTCGATCGCGGCCCGGGACTCGCCGGTGGCGTACCAGATGTCGTTCTGGCCGTCCTTCATCCGCGACACGTAGCCGGCCAGGTCGGTGGGCTCGGCCGGGTCGTTGGTCGTGGCCACCGACAGGATGTCCAGCAGGGTGTCGCGGTTGTCGGTGTCGTCGATCAGCCCTTCCTTGACCACGGCGCCGAACTCGGTCCAGAAGGTGCGGTAGCGCTCGGCGTGGTTGGCCTTGAGGTCCTTGACCGTGGCGAGGACCTTCTTGACCAGGCGGCGGCGGACGATCTGGATCTGCCGGTCCTGCTGCAGGATCTCCCGGGAGATGTTCAGCGACAGGTCGTGCGCGTCGACCACGCCCTTGACGAAGCGCAGGTAGGTCGGGACCAGCGCTTCGCAGTCGTCCATGATGAAGACGCGCTTGACGTAGAGCTGGACGCCTCGGCGGCCCTGCGGGGAGAACAGGTCCAGTGGGGCGTGGCTGGGCAGGAAGAGCAGCGCCTCGTACTCGAAGGTGCCCTCGCCCTTCATGTGCACGACCTCGAGCGGGTCGGCCCAGTCGTGGCTGACGTGCTTGTAGAACTCGTTGTACTCGGCGGCGTCGACCTCGTCGCGGGGCCGCGCCCAGAGTGCCTTCATCGAGTTGAGGGTCTGCACCTCGCGGGTGGCGGGCTCACCGTCGGCTCCGGGGCGTTCGACGCTCATCCGGATCGGCCAGGCGATGAAGTCGGAGTAGCGCTTGACGATCTCGCGGACGGTCCACTCGGCGGTGTAGTCGTGCAGGTTGTCCTCGGTGTCGGCCGGCTTGAGGTGCAGCGTCACTGTGGTGCCCTGCGGCGCCTCGTCGACCGTCTCGATCGAGTAGGTGCCCTCGCCGGTGGACTCCCAGCGGGTGCCGCCGGTCTCGCCGGCCTTGCGGGTCAGCAGGGTGACCCGGTCGGCGACCATGAACGCGGCGTAGAAGCCGACGCCGAACTGGCCGATGAGGTCCTGCTTGGCGTGGGCGTCGGCGGACTCGCGCAGTTGGCGCAGCAGCTCGGCGGTGCCCGACTTGGCGATTGTGCCGATCAGCTGGACGACCTCGTCGCGGGTCATCCCGATGCCGTTGTCGCGCACGGTGAGGGTGCGGGCGTCGCTGTCGATCTCCAGGGCGACGTGCAGGTCGTCGGTGTCGGCGACGAGTTCCTTGTCGACGAGGGTGGCCAGCCGGAGCTTGTCCAGTGCGTCGGACGCGTTCGAGATGAGTTCCCGCAGGAAGACGTCCTTGTTCGAGTAGATCGAGTGGACCACCAACTGGAGGAGCTGACGCGCCTCGGCCTGGAATTCCAACGTTTCGGCCTGGTTGCTCACACCGTCTCCCATCTCGGCTCGTGCGAAGGTTCGCGGAAAGGATACGAGTCGTCACCGGTCGGGGTGTGGGCGCGTCCGGGTCGTATTCCCGATCCGAGCGGCCGACCCCGTGACATAGCTGACTTTGCTCAACAGAAGTCAGGTCGGATAGCGTGACGGCCATGAAGATCGCTGGAAGCACCGCCCTCGTCACCGGCGCCAACCGTGGCCTCGGCCGGCACCTTGCCGCCGAACTCCTCGCCCGGGGCGCCACCGTCTACGCCGGCGCCCGCAACCCCGACAGCGTCGACCTACCCGGCGTGACGCCGGTCCGCCTCGACATCACCGACCCGGCCTCGGTGGCCGCCGCCGCCGAGCTGGCCGGCGGCGTGAACCTGCTGATCAACAACGCGGGCATCGACACCCGGACCGACCTGCTCGACGGCGACCTGGACCTCGTCCGGCTGGAGTTGGAGACCCACTACATCGGCACCCTGTCGACGATCCGGGCGTTCGCGCCGGTCATCGCCGGCAACGGCGGCGGAACGATCCTCAACGTGCTCTCGGTCCTGTCCTGGTTCGGCTCCCCGACCCACGCGGCCTACAGCGCCGCCAAGTCCGCCGAGTGGGCGATGACCAACGTGCTGCGCGTCCAACTGGCCGACCGGGGCGTCCGGGTCGCCGGCCTGCACGTCGGATACCTGGACACCGACATGGCCGCTGACATCATCGGCCCGAAGTCCGACCCGGCGGCAATCGCCCGCATCGGTGTGGACGGCGTCGAGGCCGACGCGTACGAGATCGTCGCCGACGACCTCAGCCGCCAGGTGCAGGCCGGACTGGCCGGCGGCGTCGCCGCGCTCTACCCGCAGCTCCCCTGACCCACCACGCGACGGGTGACCCACCACGCGACGGGCCGCCACCGGAGAAACCGGTGGCGGCCCTTCTCGGGTACGCGGTCAGCTCGCCTGCAACGTCACGTCATCGATCACGAAGGTGGTCTGCAACGACGAGTCCTCGGTGCCGGTGAACCGCAGCGTCACCGTCTGCCCGGCGAACGCGGCGACGTTGAGGCTGCGCTGCACGTAACCGGTCGCGGCGTTGAGGTTCGAGTACGTCGCCAGGGTGGCCGAACCCGCCTGCACCGTGAGCCGGTCGTACGCCGTGGAGCTGGTGGTCTCGGCGGTGTCGATGTGCAGCCAGAACGACAGCGTGTACGTGGCGCAGCCGGCCGGCAGTGTCACCGACTGCGACAGGCTCTCGGTGCGGGTGCTGCCGAACCCGTTGAGCCACGCCTTGTACGACCCGGTCCGGGCCGGCTGGCCGCTGGCGTTGGTGATCACGCCCGAGGACGCGGTCCACGGCGTGCTGCCGCTCTCGAAGCCACCGTTTCCGACCACCTGACCGCCGGTGCACGTCGGGGTGCCGCCGCCCACGGCGAGCTGCCACAGCGCGTACGCGACACCGTCGGCCGCCCGGTTCAGCACTGTGGCGCTGACGTTGGCGGTGGTGTCGCAGGACCGGTGGTAGCACGGGTCGTACGCGGAGTTGGCGGTACCGCCCCACTTGGCGGCCTGGGCGCTGGTCTTGCGGGCGCTGGCGCCGGCGGCGTAGCCCGAGGTGGGGATGCCGGCCTGCTGGAAGTAGTAGTCGTCGGAGCGACCCTGGCCCTCGACGTTCTCCTCCGGCTGCAGGCCCAACGAGTCCCAGTACGCCTTCAGTGGCGCGGCCGTGGTCGAGCTGACCCGGTTGATGAAGTAGCCGCCGTTGGTCGAGCCGACCATGTCGAAGTTGTAGTAACCCTTGATGTAGCCGCGCTGGGTGGCGCTGAGCGAGTTGACGTAGAACCGGGAGCCGTTGAGCCCCTGCTCCTCGTCGGTCCACCAGGCGAACCGCACCCGTTTGGTCACCGTCGGGTTCTGCGCGGCCAGGACCAGCGCGTTCTCCAGCAGGGTCGACGAGCCGGTGGCGTTGTCGTTGATGCCCGGACCGGCCGCGACGCCGTCGAGGTGCGCGCCGAACATGACCACCTGGTCGGCCGGGCCGCCGGGCCACTCGGCGATGAGGTTGTTCGAGGGGTACCGGCAGCTGGAGCAGTACTGCTCGCTGACGGTGTAGCCGGCCGACTGGAGCCTGGTCTTGACGTAGTTGAGCGAGGCGGTGTAGCCGGCCGAGCCGGCCCGTCGGTTGCCACCGTTGCTGGTGGCGATGGCGTTGAACTGGGTCAGGTGCGCCTGGACGTTGGTGATGGAGATGTCCGGCGCGGCCAACGCGGCGGCGGACGCGGCGATCGGCCGGGTCACCGTCGTGGCGGTCGGAGGTGACGCGGTCGCCGTTTGGGCGGCCAACGGCACCGTCATCCCGGCGAACACGGCGAGCGCGATTCCCGCGCTCAGCGTTCTGCCTCTCATGGGGGCTCCTCGGGGTTGGAGAGATACCCGAGACACTTACAGATATCTATTTCCTGAGCATCGGTCGTTCGTCCCGAACCGCCGCCGGTTCGACGGTGGGTACCGGCGTCGGCACAGGTGAGTAGAGGTGTCAGGATGGGTAGGTAACGCGGCAGGGGTCGTCGGGCCCGGAACGGGGGCTTGCGATGGGGTCGGATCGAGCGTGACACGACCCAGCACTGACCTGTTCCTCGGCGGCGAGACCGGGCGGTTGATGGCACAGCTGGACTGGGCCGGCACCCCGCTGGGCCCGGTCGACGCTTGGCCGCAGAGTCTGCGCGCCGCCGTCCGGGTGGTGCTCTCCTCCCGCTATCCCATGCTGCTGCTCTGGGGCGAGAGCTACTCGCAGCTCTACAACGACGCGTACTCAGCGCTGATCGGCGACAAGCACCCCGCCGCGCTCGGCGACGACGTACGAGTGACGCTGGCCGAGGGCTGGCACGTGCTCGCCCCGCTGATCGAAAAGGCCATGGCGACCGGGGTGGCCAGCTGGGTCCCCGCCCTGCAACTGCTGCTGGAACGGTCCGGCTATCGCGAGGAGGCGTACTTCAGCGTCTCGCACGCCCCCGCCCGCGACGACGACGGCCGCACCGTCGGCGTACTGACCGTGTGCAGCGAGGTCACCCAGCAGGTGGTCGGTGAACGCCGGCTCCGTCTCCTGCGCGACCTGTCCGTGCTCGGCGACGGGCGCACCGTCGACGTGGACGCCACCGGCGCTCGGCTGATCGACGTGATCGACGGCCACCCCTTGGACGTGCCGTTCGCCGCCATCTACCTGCGCGACGGCACGGCGCTGCGCCGGGTCGCCTGCACCGGCAGCGACCAGGGGCACGCCCAGGCCCTGCCGGACGCCGTCGAGCTGACCGACCCGGGCCCGCCCGCGTACGCCTGGGGGCTGGCGGACGCCGCCGAGGGCCGGGCAACCCAGGTGACCGACGTCACCGACCGGCTGCCGCTGCCCGCCGGCCCGTGGAACGACCCGGTCCGCACCGCGCTGGCGCTGCCGCTGCCCTCCGCCGACGAGGACCAGCCGCTCGGCGTCCTGCTCGCCGGGGTCAGCCCCAGCCGAGGGCTCGACGAGGCGTACCGCTCCTTCCACCAGCTGCTCGCCCAGCAGATCTCCGTGGCGGTGCGCAACGCCCAGGAGTACGAGGAGGAGCGGCGCCGGGTCGAGGCGATGGCGGAACTGGACCGGGTCAAGACCGACTTCTTCGCCAACGTCAGCCACGAGTTCCGTACCCCGTTGACCCTCATCCTCGGTCCGCTGACCGACGCCCTCACCGACGCCACCGCGCCGTTGGCGGCGGTGCAGCGGGAGCGGGTGGAGACTGGCTGGCGTAACGCCACCCGACTGTTGACGCTTGTCAACAGCCTGCTCACCTTCTCCAGCCTGGAGGCCGGGCGGGCGCGCAGCGACGCCCGGGTGGTGGACCTGGCCGCGCTGACCGCCGAGCTCGCCGGGGTGTTCCGGGCCGCCGTCGAGCGGGCCGGGCTGACCCTCGAGGTGAGCTGCCCACCGCTGCCCCGGCCGGTCGCTGTCGACCCGGTCAACTGGGAACGCATCGTCACGAACCTGCTCTCCAACGCGCTGAAGTACACGTTCATCGGCCGCATCCGGGTCACCCTCGACGCCGATGACGAGGAGGTGCGCCTCACCGTCGCGGACACCGGCATCGGCATCGCGGAACGGGACCTGCCGAAACTCTTCGAACGCTTCCACCGGGTGCGAGGCGCCCGCTCGCGCAGTCACGAGGGCACTGGCATCGGCCTGGCCCTGGTGCACGAGTTGGCCCGGCTGGAGGGCGGCGACGTGCGGGTGACCAGCCAGGTGGGCGTCGGCAGCAGGTTCACCGTGACGCTGCCCTGGTCGGCGGCGCACCGCACCGCGGTCACCGGGCCGGCGGTGGACGGGCGGGGTGACGCGGCCCGCGCCGCCGTCGAGGAGGCGATGGGCTGGCTCACCGAACCGGACGACGCGCTGACCGAGCCCGATCCCGCGTGCGGGGCGGCCACTGACGAGCTGACCGGCGCCCGGATCCTGCTCGCCGACGACAACGCCGACATGCGGGCGTACCTCACCCGGCTGCTCACCGGTCAGGGCTGGCGGGTGCGGGCCGTCACCGACGGCCGGCAGGCCCTCGACGAGATCCACAGTGATCTGCCCGACCTGGTCCTGACCGACGTGATGATGCCGGTGCTGGACGGCTTCGACCTGGTGCGCCGACTACGCGCCGACCCGACGACCCGGACGCTGCCGGTGCTGGTGCTCTCCGCCCGTGCCGGCGGGGAGGCCAGCGTGGAGGGCCTGAGCCTGGGCGCCGACGACTACCTGGTCAAACCGTTCGCCGCGGCCGAGTTGATCGCCCGGATCCGGGCCAGCATCCGCCGAGCCCGCGACCGCGCCCCTGCCGTTGCCGTCGTCGGCGACCCGGCGACTGTCGCTGCCGCAGCTCCCCCGGCGCGAACCGCCCCGACCGGCCCCGTCGCGCCGACCCCGGCGGTCGAAACCGTCCGCGACGCGTCAGTGGTGGTGGAGGCGCCGCCCGAGCCGGACGGGCTGGGCGACCTCCTGGACGTCGAGTGGACGTACCCGTCCGTGCCCACCTCCGCCGCCGCGATGCGTCGCGACGTCCGGGGTGCGTTGGGCGAGCTGGACGTCGACCCGGACGTGCTGGAAGATCTCCTGCTCGCCGCCTCCGAGGCCGTCAACAACGCCGTCGAGCACGCGCAGCGACCCAGCCGTCCGGAGGTACGGGTGCGCGTCCAGGTGGGTGGCGGACTGATCCGGATCTCGGTACGGGACTTCGGCACCTGGCGGGACCGCCGGCCGGCGATGGACCGGGGACGCGGAGCGCTGCTGATGAACGCCTACGGTGACGTGCGGCTGGTCTCCACCGCCGAGGGGACGACGGTGACCATCGAGCGTCGACTGGCCTGAGTGCCGGCGGCGCGTCAGAGTCGGCGGCCGCTGGCGTCGCGGGCGATGATGCCGTCCAGCCGCTCGCCCGGAGTGAGCCGCGCCGGGTCGAACCAGAAGATCAGCACCTGCTTGTCGCCACTCCATGGCGCCACTCGGGCGTCGACCTGCCGACCGTCGACGGTGCCGACGATCCGCTTGGCGGGGCCGACGAAGTAGCCGAAGGTGGGCACCGGCGCGGCGAAGCCCTCGTCGTAGCCGATCTGATGGAACCCGGCGCTGCGGTCGCTGCCGTAGACGTCGTTGACCAGGATGTCGGTGCTCAACGAGCCGTCCGGAGCCTGGCGACCGGCGGCCAGTCCGATGGACACCTTGGGCTCACCGGGCACTGACACCGCGACGACGTAGTAGACCCGACGCTCGGCGCCGTGCCGCACCCCGCTGTCCACGATCTGGCCCAGGGGCTTCGGTGGCGGCTCGTCGCGGCCCACAGTCGGCGGCGGCGTGGAGCCCAGCGACTTCTCCGCCCACGGCGAGACACCGACCGGCGGTGGAGCGACGGCGACCGGCGGCGGGTGCTCGGTCGGCGCCGGATCGCCCGACCCGGACACGCCGACCGCCACCACGACGACCGCCGCGGCCAGGCCGGTCGCGAGAGTCGCCGCCCCGGCTCCGGCGACGCGTCGACGGGTCCGCAACCGACGTCCCTCGCGCATCACGGAGTCCAGATCGAGCACGGCGTCGGAACGCTCGGTCGCCCGCATCGCGTGGCGGAGCCGATCCAGCTCGCTCATCGGTGCGCCCTCTCGTCGGCCGCGCGGGGCGCGGCGGTGCGCAGCTTCTCCAGAGCTCGCGAGCTGGTGCTCTTGACCGTGCCGACGGATACGGAGAGTTCCCGGGCCACCTGCGCCTCCGGCAGGTCGAAGTAGTAGCGCAGGACGACGATGGCGCGCTCCCGGGGGCTGAGCGCACCGAGGATGCTGATCAACCAGCGCCGGGTGGCCACGTCGTCGGCCACGTCGCCACGCCGCTGCTCCGGCACCTCGTCGGTCGGGTACTCCCGCATCGGCCGTCGCCACCCGTCGACCAGATGGTTGACCAGCGTGCGGCGGGCGTACCCGTAGGCGTCGTCGTCGTGGATCCGCGACCACGACGCGTAGGTGCGCACGAGCGCGGTCTGCGCGGCGTCCTCGGCCTGGTGGTGGTCACCGGTCATCAGGTACGCGGCGTGCACCAGTCGCGCGGACGCTGCGCGCGCGAACTCGACGAAATCGGCGTCACCCCGCGCCACCGCGAACCCTCCCCGTGCCACAGAGCTAGAGACGGGCGAGGCCGGCAAAAGGTTGAGCCCTGGGTCACATCAACTTTTCGGCACTGTCGCCCGTCTTCTCCTCCGCGCCGCCGCCGAGCGACGCGCGAGGGGAGAGACATGTCGACGAAGGTTACCCGCCGCTGGGGTACCGCCTCGATGGCGTCATTCTTGGTGGTGGCGCTGCTCACCGGGTGCGGCCTGCCCGCCGCCGGGCAACCCGCCACCGACCCGGTCGTCGCCGGGCCGCCGCCCAGCGATGCGGCGACACCTACCGGTCGGCCGACCGGAGCCACCGAGGTCCGAACCAGTTCCGCACCGGTCATCGCGGTCAGCTATCCCGCCACCGGTGGTAACCGCTGGTCGGTGGCGCCCGGCGAGACGACCCCCGGGCGCGCGACGGCCGGCCGGTTGCTGCGCTACCGGGTCGCCGTGGAGCGCGACATCCGGGGCCTGCCGGCGACTGACATCGCCACGGCGATCACCGCGACGTTGAACGACCCACGCGGGTGGATGGCGGGTGGAGCGTGGCGGCTGCGCCGGGTCGGTGCCGGCGAACCGACCGACTTCACCATCTACCTGGCGACCCCCGGCACCCGCGACACCCTCTGCCAGGACGTGCCGGACGCCTACACCTCCTGCCGCAACGGTGGCCGGGTGGTGCTCAACGTGGCGCGCTGGGTCAAGGGGGTGCCGGGTTACGGCGCGACAGTGGAGTCCTACCGGCAGTACATGGTCAACCACGAGGTGGGGCACAAACTCGGACACGGCCACGAGCGGTGCCCCGGGCGGGGTCGGCCGGCGCCGGTGATGCAGCAGCAGACGCTGGGCCTGCACGGCTGCACCGCGAACGCCTGGCCGTACCCGAAGGGCAAGGCCCGCTACAGCGGGCCGGTCGGGGCGTACGACGACGCGATCCCCAGGCGTGAGGGCGCCTACTCGGCATCGTGAGGACAGCGTTCCCTCAGGTACGCCGACGGCGCTCCTGGTCGAGTCGCTCATCCTGGCGGCCCATCTCGTAGATGGCGTTGAGGCTGGTCGGCAACCGGCTGACGTTCTCCGGCACCGGGCCGGGATCCGGTGCCGGGCCGGCGCCTGGTGCGGGGTCGAGGTCGGGTGTGGCGGCGGGGACCGCGGCCCGACGGCGCACGAGCAGCAGCGCCAGCACCGCGAGGACGGCCACGACCAGCAGGTACGACGCGGGCGGCCAGGCATTCCGGGTGGGGCTGGCGAGGACCGGCGGTGCGGTGGGTGCGGGGGCGTCGCCGTCGCGCCCGGGCACTGCGGCCTCACGGGTGGCGGTGCCCTCGCCAGTGGTGCGGCGATCGGGGGCGGTGGGTGCGGGGCGGCCCCCGGTCGAGCCGGCGGGCACCGGGATCGCTGTGGCCTCCGCTGGGCTGGGCTGACCGGCGGCCGGCGGCCGACTCGGCGTGGCCGCCCCGGTGGGGGTGGCGCTCGGCGGCGGAGCGGTGCTAGGCGTGTCACCGTTGAGCAGGTCGTCGACGATCTGGCCGACGCCGCCGATGATGTCGCCGAGCGGATCCGGGGTGGCCGACGGGGACGGCGCTGGCGCGAGGGCGAGGGTCAGCGCGAGGACGACGACGGTAGGCATGACGCCACCTCCGATGTGCCGGATATGCCACGCACCGTATCGCATCGTGGGATGGCGTGGGTGGCACCGGCACACCGGGGCGGGGGCGCGTGTGGTGCTCGCCCCCGCCCGCGATGTCGCTGATGGTCAGACCGGCAGGCCACCCACCTGAGTGGAGATCCACGATCGGATCGACGGCAGGTCGACGTAGATGGACGGGCCGGTGGCACAGGTGGAGTTGTTGTTGCCGGCCCGACTCGTGGCGCCGATCAGGTTCCACACTCCGTTGACCCGGCGCACCTGCGGACCACCCGAGTCGCCGTAGCAGGCGCCGGAGTTGCCGTTGGTGTTGTTGGTGCAGATCTCGTACGGGCCGTTGATGCCGGAGCACCGGCTGTCGGCCACGATGGACGTGTCGAGCTCGTTGGCCACGGCCGGAGCCGAACCGCAGCCCCGCGGGGCGCAGGTCTGACCCCAGCCGATGATCCGGGTGGCGGTGCCGACCGCGCCGGAGGTGCTCGGGATCGGGGCCGGCGCATACGTGACCGAGCTGGCCAGTTGCAGCAGCTTGACGTCGACGCTCGGGTGGTTGACCGCCCGGGTCACCCGCACCACGGTCCCGCCGCTGGAACGGTTGATGCTGCCCACCCGCACCGAGGACGGCGTCGAACAGTGCTTGGCGGTGACCGCCCAGTTGCCCTTGATCAGCGTGCCCGTGCAGCCGGAGACGTACACCATGAAGGGGTAGTTCTCCGTGGCCGGCCGGCCGCCGACCACCAGCGGGCTGATGTCGGAGTCGCCATTCCAGGTGTACGTCGTGCTGGCCGGCGCGGCCAGGGAGCCGGCGAACAGCGAGTTCACCCGGCTCGCCTCGGCGGCGCTGGGGTTCGCGTTGCGGCAGGAGACCGGTGCGCTGCTGCCGGACATCAGATCGGAGCAGAGGCCGGTGCGCCGGTCCGGCAGACCCAGGATGTGGCCGACTTCGTGGGTGGCGATGCGGGTGCGGTCGTAGCCCTGGTTGACGGCCGTGCGGCCCATCCAGATCCGGCCCGAGCCGAGGCCGGTCGGCTGCGCGCGGGGCCAGCCTTCGTCGACGTAGATGGTGATGCTGGCCGGGGTACCGGCCAGGAGTCGGACGTTGCTGACCCGGCTGTTCCAGATCTGCGCCGCCTGGTCGAAGTTGGTGCGGAACTCGCCGGTCCGGCTCGCGTCGTAGTAGACGGTCCGGACGGCGGCGGCCGGCGTACCGGTGGCAAGCTGTATCCCGGCCGCCGCCAGGATCGCCACCAGCATGGCCAGCGCCGCGCGTCTCAGTTGTCCTCGGAACATCGGGTACTCCCTGCGGTCGTCCGGCGACCGTCGCCACCGGTCCATCGATACATGCCGATATTAATGTGACGGCGGCCGATGTTCGGCATAGCGGAAGCGTCATACCGGCGACGTGCAGGCTGTTACCCAGCGGTTACGTCGCGGCGAAGCTCCCGTGCCGGGGCAGGACGACGGTGACGGCAGAGGGTCACCGGCAGCGCCGCCGCGACGTGACCCCCATACCGAACGGAGAAACCACAATGAGGATCAGGAGCGCACTGACCGCGTTGGCGGTCGTCCTCGCCGGGCTGGTCGCCAGCGCCGGCAGCAGCACCGCCGCGGGCACCACGACGGGAGCGGCGTACTGCGGGATCACCTGGGGCAGCGCGGAGAAGGCGGCCGGCACACTGAGCGACGCACCGCTGATGGGCGTGCGGACCGGCCGGGACGACTGCTACGACCGGGTCGTGTTCGAGTTCAACGGTCCGGTCGACGGTTACGCGATCGGCTACGGCGAGACGTGGACCGAGGGCGAAGGGCTGGCACTGTCGCCGTACACCGCCGGCGGGGCGCTGCTGCGGGTCTCCCTGCGGGCCCCGGCGTACGACGACGACCACCTGGGCACCGTGCCCTACGCGGTCGGCGAGCACGCGGCGAACTTGCTGCGCTACCCGACGCTGCGCGACGTGGTGTTCGGCGGCAGCTTCGAGGGCTACAGCACCTTCGCCGTCGGCGTACGGGCGCGCTTGCCGTTCCGGGTGCTCGTGCTCGCCGGTCCCGGCACCCACAGCCGGGTGGTGCTCGACGTCGCCCACCAGTGGTGACCCGGGCGGGAACTCGACCGTCACCGCTCGCCAGCAGCCGCAGGCGACGCCGGTAGCGTCACGGTCGGCGTGGTGATCAGTGCGGCGGCGAACTCCCGTCCCGCCGATCATGGAGTTGTGGTGGGTGACAAGGCGACCGACAGTCGCCACGACGGGCACCACAACTCCATGATCGACATTGACCTAAGCCTCGTCGGCCAGGTGCCAGACCTCGCGCATCGGGGCCCAGAAGTCCCCCGAGCCGGGCTCGGCGATCGACTCCTGACACGGGTCGGTCAGCTTCCACCACTCCTGCGTCTGCGGGTCCGCCGCGATCAGCCGCAGGTCGGCCTCGTAGTCGTCGCCCACGTACTCGTAGTAGCCGAAGAGCAGATCGTCGTGGAGGAAGATGGTGTAGTTGCGGAAGTTCGCCTCGCGCAGCGTCTTCTCCACGCTCGGCCAGACGGCGGCATGCAACCGCAGGTAGGTCTCCCGCTGCTCGGGGCGGAGTCGGATCACGCAGCCATGACGTTTCACGTCGTGCCCTTTCGTGTGAGCTGTTCCAGGGGTGCCGAAGGCACCTGAACGTAGCGGTTGGGCAGCGCCCGGAGGGGGCCAGCCGGCCGCCGATGTCGGCCGTTCCGCCAGGACTACGCACTGTGGCGCCGGGTCTACCCTCGGGTGATGGAGGGCCGCGTGCTGGTGGTCGAGGACGATTTCTCGATCCGGGAGGTCACCGCCCTCGGTCTGCGCCGCGCCGGCTTCCGGGTCGACACCGCCGTCGACGGGCGGCAGGCCCTGGCCGCGTTCCGCGCCCACCCCGTCGACCTCATCGTGCTCGACATCATGCTGCCGGGCCTGGACGGTCTGGAGGTCTGCCGGGAGATCCGGCGGACCAGCCAGGTGCCGATCCTGATGCTGACCGCGCGCACCGACACCATCGACGTGGTGGTCGGGCTGGAGTGCGGCGCGGACGACTATCTGCGTAAGCCCTTCGACCTGCCCGAGCTGGTGGCCCGGGTTCGTTCGGTGCTGCGCCGGATGAACGTGTCGGCCCCCTCGTCAGTCATCGAGGTCGGCGGCCTGGAGATCGACCCGGGCGGCTTCGTGGTTCGCCGGCACGGCCAAGAGGTGGCGCTCACCGCCACCGAGTTCCGCCTGTTACTGGAGCTGGCCCGCCGGCCCGGTCAGGTCTTCACCCGGGACCTGCTGCTGGACCTGGTCTGGAACCACGACTTCCTCGGCGACTCCCGACTGGTCGACGTGGCGGTGCAGCGGCTACGGGCCAAGATCGAGGACGACCCGACGCAGCCACTGCTGATCCGGACCGTGCGCGGCGCCGGCTACAAACTGTCGACGGGCTGACGGGGGCGGCGATGGCCGGACGCGGGGTGTTCCCCGGGCGCCTGCGGCGCCGGCTGACGATCGCGTTCGTCCTGGTCGCCGGCGTCTCGGCCGGACTGCTCGCCGGCGGGACCGGGCTGCTGCTGCGCCAGTCCTGGTTGGACGCGTCGCTGCACGAGGCCGCCGCCGATGCCCGCTACCAACTCGTTCTCGCTGGGCAGTTCCTGCCGCTGACCGAGCAGCGCAGCACCGAACTGCTCACCAGCTTCGAGGCCAGCGGTCGGCACGTGCTGCTCGTCGACGGCCCGACCCGCGCCTCGCACCCCGCGTACGTCCCGGTGCTGGGCACCCGGTTGCGGGCCGTCGTCGCGGACGGGCGGCTCGGTTATCAGCGCTCCGCGCCGGCGGAGCGTCCTCGGCTGCTGGTGATCGGTGGGCGCATCCCCGGCTCGGCCGCCGAGTTGTACGTCCTGACCGTGGAGGACGACGTCGCTACCGACCTGGGTCAACTCCGCACCGCGCTGGTGGCCGGCTGGGTGCTCGTGGTGTTGCTCGCCGCCGCGGTGGGGCACGCGTTGGCCCGTCGCACGTTGGAGCCGGTGGGCCGGGCCAGCCGGGCCGCCCGAGCCCTCACCGAGGGCCTGCTCGCCACTCGCCTGCCGGTACGCGGGCGCGACGAGTTCAGCGTCTGGGCGGCGACGTTCAACGAGATGGCCGAGGCACTGGAGTCGAAGATCGCGGCGCTGTCGGCCGCGCAGGCCCGCGAGCGGCGGTTCACCGCCGACGTCGCGCACGAGCTGCGTACCCCGGTGACCGCGTTGGTGGCCGCGGCGTCGCTGCTGCGCGAGCACCTCGACCAACTGCCCGACGACGCCCGACCGGCGGCCCGGCTGCTGGTCGGCGACGTGGTCCGGCTGCGCCGGTTGGTGGAGGATCTGATGGAGATCTCCCGGCTGGACGCCGGACGGGAGCAGTTGGCCGTCGGGCCGGTCGACGCGTTGGCGCTGCTGCACAGCATCGTCGCGGCGCGCGGCTGGTCGCCGCGGGTGCGGGTCGCCGGTGATCCGGTCACGGCGCGCACCGACAGGCGTCGGCTGGAGCGCGTGCTGGCCAACCTGGTCGCCAACGCGGTCGAGCACGGCGGCGGCGAGATCACGGCCAGCGTGGCGGGCGCGGGCACCCTGGTCGCCTTCGAGGTCACCGACGAGGGGCCGGGGATCCCGGCCGAGCACCTGTCCCGCGTGTTCGACCGGTTCCACCAGGTCGATCCGTCCCGCTCCGCGCCGGGCAGCGGGCTCGGGCTGGCCATCGCCCGGGAGCACGCCGAGCTGCTCGGCGGCGCGCTGAGCGTGCGCAGCGAACCAGGCGAGGGCACCCGGTTCCGGCTGGAGTTGCCCATCGCCGGTCCCGCCGGCCCCCACGGTGACGACCTGTCGCCCCCGAACGACAGTGCCCGCCCGGGTCCGGTTGGGCGTACCGCAGGCACGCCGGGCGGTGTGGGGTGACCGGCCGCGGCGCGGTCGGGCTGGGCGCATCGGCGCTGGTCGCGTCGCTCCTACTCGGCGGCTGCGGCACTCCCCGCTCCGGTGATCTCGGCCCGGCGCCCACCGCGCCGCCGCCGAGCGTCGCACTCACCGACCGCCCGGAACCCACAGCGACCCGGGCCGTGGCACCGACGCCACCGCCCGCGAACCGGCCGCCGGGTCCCTCGACGGCGGCGTCCACCGGCACGCGCCGGCCGGATCCGGTGACCATCGAGCTGTGGTACGTCCGCGCCGGGCTGCTCGTGCCGACCCGGCGCACCCGGCCGGCCACTGTCGCGACGTCCCGGCTGGCGCTGACCGAACTGGCCGCCGGGCCGAGCCCGGCCGAGGCCGCCACCGGGATGATCACCCTGCTTCCGACCGGCGTCGAGGTCACCCGCATCGCCGACGGCGTGGCGACGCTGTGGGTGCCGTCCGTCGGTGACCCGGCCACCCGGCGGCTGCGCGAGGCGCAGGTGGTGTGGACGCTCACCCAGTTCCCCAGCGTGCGTCAGGTCCGCCTCGACGACGCCGCCCCGGTCGGCCGGACGGACTACGCGGACCTGCTGCCACCGATCGTGGTCACCGGCCCGATCCCCGGGGAGCGCGTCTCCGCTCCGCTCGTCGTCACCGGCACCGCCACCGTGTTCGAGGCCACTGTGAGCGTCCGGGTGCTGGACGCCGCCGGCCGGGAGGTGGCCACCGGTTTCGGCACCGCCAGTTGCGGCAGCGGCTGCCGGGGCGGCTACCGCGTGGCGGTCGGCTGGCGCACGGTCCGCGAACAGAAGGGCACTGTCGAGGTGTACGAGGTGTCCGCCGAGAACGGCACGCGGATCAACACGATGGCGGTGCCGGTGGTCCTCGCGGCCCGCGACTGACCACCTCGCCCCAGAGGGTGTTAACCCGATGCGTCATCCATTTGTCGACGGCGACGTGCGGCGCTGACGTCTACCCGACAGCGCAGATCCTCGCCGGCATTTCCCGGGCCGGCGCGGCCACGCGATGAAACCGCAGGCCAGATGCCGTGGAGCCGGTGGGAACGTCTCCGACACGCCGGCAGCGCGAAGGCTCGTCGGGCTTGGCCGGACGGCCGTTCACGTGACCTTCGAGATTGACCTGGGTAGACATGTTTGCCAACGTGAGCGCGTCATTGCACACAGTCATATTCGCTGTTCAGCACCGTGCCGGCCGGGCGACTCAGGAAGTCGTACCGGTCGCCGCGACAGCCTCGCCATCCCTCACAGAGCGGAGATACATCATGTCCGGTGGCAGCCTTCCCCGTACCGGTATGGGCGTCGTCACGATCGGCGGCGCGGCCGGGATCGGCAGCTACGCCCTCCCCCTGCCGCTCACCATCGCCCTCACCGGAGCGACAGCCGTCCTCGTCGGCTTCATCATGATCCGGATGACGTTCCGTCGTAAGCAGTCGGTCGGCCAGTGACCGCGAGTGTCACGAAGGGTCGTGTCCTGTTCGCCGCGGCGGTCGTCCTGGCCGCCGCGGCGGCGTGGACCGCCCATCACGTCCTCGCCGTGATCGGCGCCATCGACGGAGGCGGTCACCGCTTCACCTTCGCGTACGCCGCCATGTTTCTGCTGCTGATCTGGCAGCTCGGCACCTCCTATCTGGAGAAGCCCGCAGTGGTCACCGACCGGATGCAGGGGCACCTCGACGGTCTGCACGTGGTGGGCATCGTGCCGGCGTACAACGAGGATCCGGGCGCGCTGCGGGCCTGCCTCGAATCCATGATCTTCCAAACACGCAAACCAAACACCATCTACGTGGTGGACGACGGGTCGAAGCTGACCGAGGGCTACCAACCGATCAAGAGGTGGTTTCTCGACGTCGCCCCCGTACACGGGATCATCGCCGCCTGGCACATCCAACCCAACGCCGGGAAACGGCACGCCCAGGCCGCCGCGGTGCGGTCGACACCGGCAGCCGACGTCTACTGGACGGTGGACTCGGACACCATCTCGGACCCGAACGCCCTCGACGAGTTGTTGAAGCCCTTCGCCGACCCGGCGGTGCAGTCCGTCGCGGGGGTGGTGATGGCCGCGAACGTGCGCAGCAGCTTCCTCACCCGGTTCACCGACCTGTGGCTGGTGACCGGGCAGCTCACCGACCGGTCGTCACTGTCGGTGTTCGGGTGCGTGTGGGTGAACTCGGGCCCGATCGCCGCCTACCGCGCGGAGGTGGTTCGCGACAACCTCGGCGCGTATCTGACGGAGACGTTCTTCGGCCAACGGGTGCCCTTCTCCGACGACTCCCTCCTCACCCTCTTCGCGATGGTCAGGGGACGTACCGTCCAGCAGCCGTCGGCGTTCGCGTTCTCCCTCATGCCGGAGAACGCCGGGCACTTCTGCCGGATGTTCCTGCGGTGGATGCGCGGCAGCTTCATCAGGACCTGGTGGCGGGTCCGGTACCTGTCGTTGCTGTCGATCGCGTGGTGGCTGCATCTGCTGCGCTGGGCGGCGACTGTGGTCGCGACGGTGCTGTTCGTGGCGGTGGCGATCCTGTCGCCGATCATCGACCCCGATCCGAGGGCGATTCCGTGGCTGGTGGCCGTGCCGTTGATCGTCGGGTACGGGCAGGCGCTCCGCTACATGACGGTGCGACGATCGGACCAGTCGACGGCCTACCAGTGGGGCACCTGGCTCCTCACGCCCGTCGCCGTGGTGTTCGCCCTGGTCGTGCTGCGCGCGATCCGCTGGTACGGCGTCGCCACCTGCTGGCGCACCGGCTGGGGAACCCGCAAGAAGGTGGAAGTGGCGCTGGGTTCCTGACCACGCGACCCGTGCCGATCCTGACACCCGGGCCGACTCCCCGTGAAACGTGACCGTTTCGCCGGCTGGATGCGAGGCAACTCACGAATCCCTGCACGATCAGCCAACCGCGAACTAGTGTCAGTACGACATCGTTTCGCGGGGGGTCGGGATGCTGGGTGGTCAGCAGGTGGGCGCGGGTGCCGGGGTGCCGGCAGCCCGGGCCCCGCGCTGCACCGACAGCGACCTGTTCACCGTCGTCATCGACACCCTGCGCGAGGTCGGCTTCGACCGGATGACCATCGACGCCGTGGCCGCCCGCGCCCACGTCAGCAAGGCCACCATCTACCGACGCTGGGACGGCAAGGCCGAGCTGGTCGTCGCCGCCCTGCGCGACCGGCACGTGGGTGTCCACAACCCGCCCGACACCGGCTCCCTCCGCGGGGACCTGATCGAGTTGCTGAAGGCCACGGCCGCGATCTGCACTGCCGACTGCGACCTCATGCAGGCGTTGACCTTCGCCATGCGGACCAACCCCGAGCTGGAACGCCTGGTGCGTCACCAGGTACTGCCGGCCGGGCGGGTGGCAAGCACCGCCATCCTGGTCCGGGCCGCCGCCCGCGGGGAGATCCCGCCAGAGGCCGGCGAGCGGGAGTTGTTCCACGATCTGGCGCCCGCGCTCACCATGTCCCGCATCGTCGCGCACGGCCTACCCGCCGATGACGCGTTCCTCACCCAGGTCGTCGACCAGGTGCTGATCCCGGTACTCCGCTATCAGCACGACCGTCCGTCGCCGGCCTGATTCACCGATATTCGCAACACGGAAGGCTTCACCATGCCCGGAACCACCTCGACCGCGCCCGGCGCGCCCAACGCCGGGGCGTCGACAGGCGCACCGCACCCGCGGCGCTGGATCGCGCTGGCGGTCATCGCGGTCTCACAGCTGATGGTCGTCCTGGACGCCACGATCGTGAACATCGCGCTGCCGCAGGCCCAGGCCGACCTGGGGATCACCGACGCGAACCGGCAGTGGGTGATCACCGCCTACACGCTGGCCTTCGGTGGTCTGCTGCTGCTCGGCGGTCGCATCGCCGACTACTGGGGGCGTAAGCGCACCTTCCTGGTCGGCATGACCGGTTTCGCGCTCGCCTCCGCCCTGGGCGGTCTGGCCACCACCGGTGAGATGCTCTTCGCCGCCCGCGCGTTGCAGGGCGCCTTCGGCGCGCTACTCGCCCCGGCCGCGCTGGCGCTGCTCACCGTCCTGTTCACCGAGGCCACCGAGCGGGCCAAGGCCTTCGCGGTGTACGGCGCGATCGCCGGCGGTGGGTCGGCGGTCGGCCTGCTGCTCGGCGGGGTGCTCACCGAGTACGCCGACTGGCGCTGGTGCCTGCTGGTCAACATCCCAGTGGCAGCCATCGCCATCGCGTTCGCGCTGCCGCTGGTGCCGGAGAGCCGGGCCCACGGCAACACCCGCTACGACGTGCCCGGGGCGATCGTGGTGACCGCCGGCCTGGTTTCCCTGGTCTACGGCTTCACCAAGGCCGCCGAGGACGGCTGGGACGCCACCGCGACGCTCGGTTTCATCGGCGCGGGCGTGGTGCTGCTCGCCGCCTTCGTGGTGATCGAGCTGCGCTCCAGCCACCCGCTGCTGCCGCTGCGGATCCTGCTGGACCGCAACCGGGGCGGCGCGTTCCTCACCTCGACGCTGATCGGCGCCGGCCTGTTCGGGGCGTTCCTCTTCCTGACCTTCTACTTCCAGGTGGTGCTGGAGTACAAGCCCCTCGAAGCCGGTCTCGCGTCCCTGCCGGTCACCGCCGGCGTGCTGATCGCCGCGGGCGGCGCCAGCCAGCTCATGCCCCGGTTGGGTGCCAAGCCGCTGATGGTCGCCGGTTCGGCGCTCGCCGCCGTGGGCATGCTGGTGCTGACCCAGATCGACGTGGACACCTCGTTCCTCACCCACCTGCTGCCCGCGCAGGTCGTCCTGGGCCTGGGGCTGGGCTTCACCTTCGTCCCGCTGTCCAGCCTCGCCCTGGTCGGGGTGCCGGAGCACGACGCCGGCGCGGCCAGCGCGACGCTCAACGCCACCCAGCAGATTGGTGGCTCGCTCGGCACCGCGCTGCTGAACACCTTCTACACCAGCGCGGTCGCCGCCTACCTGGTCGGACGGGCACCGAACCCGGTCAACCAGGTCGAGGCGCTGGTGCACGGCTACCGGGTGGCCTTCGCCTGGGGCGCTGCGCTGATCGTGCTCGCCGGACTGGCCACCCTGGTCCTGGTGAAGGTCCGCAAGGAGGACATCCCGACCGGCAACACCGTGCACATGGGCTGAGCCTGAGCGACGTGGCCGCCGGCCGGAGCGCCCCGACACCGGGGCGGGCCGGCCGGCGGCCACGTCCGGTAGCGTCCCGACCATCGTCGAAAATCCGTTTGAGGAGATCCATGTCGACCCCTGCTGACCAGATCATCACAGCTCTGCGCGCGGGCCACGAGGAGCTCGCCGCGCTCGTACGGGACCTCAGGGAGGACGACCTGCTCCGGCCGTCGGGGGCCAGCGAGTGGCAGGTCTCCCAGGTGCTGAGCCACCTGGGCAGCGGCGCCGAGATCAACCTGGCGACGCTGGACGCCGCCCGTTCCGGCGCGCCCGGCCCGGACGGGGACTTCAACCGTGGCGTCTGGGCACGCTGGGACGCGATGGCCCCGGCCGAGCACGCCGCCGGGTTCCTCGCCACGAACGAACGGCTGGTCGAGGCGTACGAGGCGCTGGACGCCGAGACCCGGGCCTCGATGCGGATCGACCTCGGCTTCCTGCCGGAGCCGGTCGACGTGGCCACCGCGGCCCGGTTCCGGCTCAGCGAGTTCGCCCTGCACCAGTGGGACGCCGAGGTGGCGTTCAACGGGTTCGCGGCGGTGACGCCGGGAGCGGTGCCGCTGCTGCTCGACCAGATCGGCGGCATGCTGGCCTGGACCAGCCGACCCCGGGAGCTGGCCGGCCGGGAGGCCACGGTGCTGGTCCGGCTGCACGCGCCCGAGCGGACGTTCGGGCTGCGGCTGGGCGAGAAGGTCGAGATCGTCGACGCGCCGGAGCGCCCCGACGGGGAGCTGGTGGCCCCGGCCGAGGCATGGCTGCGGCTGGCCACCGGACGGCTCGGTCCCCAGCACACCCCCGACGGGGTGCAGGTGACCGGCTCGGTGACCCTCGACGACCTGCGCCGGGTCTTCGTCGGCTTCTGACCAGCGGCCGTGCGGGCCGGTTTCCCCGGCCCGCACGGCACGTCAGCCCTTCACGCAGACCACCTGCTTGAGGTGCGCGACCACCTCGACCAGGTCCTCCTGCTGGGCCATCACCTCGGTGATGTCCTTGTACGCGCCGGGGATCTCGTCGACCACCCCGGCGTCCTTGCGGCACTCCACCCCGGCGGTCTGCGCGGCCAGGTCCTCGGTGCTGAAGGTCCGCTTGGCCTGCGCCCGAGACATCCGACGCCCTGCCCCGTGCGACGCCGAGCAGTACGCGTCGGCGTTTCCCCGTCCCCGCACGATGTACGACCCGGTGCCCATCGACCCGGGGATGATGCCCAGGTCACCCCGGCCGGCCCGGATGGCGCCCTTGCGGGTCACCAGCACGTCCACCCCGTCGTAGCTCTCCTCGGACACGTAGTTGTGGTGACACGAGATCGACTCGTCGAAGGACACCTGCGGGAAGTGCTCACGCACCACGCCGCAGAGCAGGGCCAGCATGACCGCCCGGTTGCGCCGCGCGTACTCCTGCGCCCACCAGAGATCCCGCCGGTACGCGTCCATCTCCGGCGTCCCGGCGAGGAACACGGCCAGGTCCCGGTCCGGAAGGTCGGCGTTGTGCGGCAGCCCCCGGGCCACCCCGATGTGCCGCTCGGCCAGTTCCTTGCCGATGTTGCGGGACCCGGAGTGCAGCATCAGCCAGACCCGCCCCTCGTCGGGGCCGCCCTGCTCCAGGCAGACCTCGATGAAGTGGTTGCCCCCGCCGAGGGTGCCGATCTGCCGCTGCGCCCGCGTCTCCAGCTGCGCCACCCGCCGGTCCAGGCCGGCGAACCGGCCCCAGAAGTCGTTCCAGCCGGCCTGCTCCAGGCCCCGGATCCGACGGGTGTCGACCGAGTCCTTGCGCTGGGCGAAGCCGACCGGAATGGTGGCCTCGATCGCGGCGCGCAGCCCGGCCAGGTCGTCCGGCAGGTCGGCAGCGGTCAGCGAGGTACGGACCGCCGACATCCCGCAGCCGATGTCGACGCCGACCGCGGCCGGCGAGACGGCCTGCCGCATCGCGATCACCGAGCCGACCGTGGCGCCCTTGCCGAAGTGCACGTCGGGCATGACGGCGACACCCTGCACCCAGGGCAGCGCGCCGATGTTGCGCAGCTGCTTGGCGGCCTGCGCCTCGATGGCGTACGGGTCGGTCCAGACCCGGACCGGTGCCCGGGTACCGGCGAGGGGGGTGAATCCCATCGTGGTCTCCTTCTGTCGTGCGGTGACCGTTAATGATCATATTTGGCGGCCAGCGGCGGTGCGCGGATACGAAAGGGCCGCCCGATCCCGGTGGGATGGGCGGCCGGCGGACGCGTCAGCGTCGGCGTCAGTCGCGCCACCCCGGCTCGTTGCGCCGCGATGGGCGGTAGGCACGGGTTTTGGCGGTGATCTGCAAAGGGGTGCCGGCGGAGAGCAGGCACCAGCGGGCGTCGGTGCGGACGCGTCGCGACATGGCGTACTCCCCTCGGGTGTCATCGGTTGGCCTTGCACCGACGAGACTAGGAGGGCCACGGCACGTCCGCAATGGATATCCCCGCTAGCCGTAGGGCAGACTCGCGAACATGGTGGAGACCTCCGTGCGCCTGCTGCGGCTGCT
Source organism: Micromonospora sp. NBC_00821 (assembly GCF_036347035.1). Taxonomy (NCBI): domain Bacteria; kingdom Bacillati; phylum Actinomycetota; class Actinomycetes; order Micromonosporales; family Micromonosporaceae; genus Micromonospora; species Micromonospora sp. NBC_00821. The sequence continues at coordinate 3,283,134 of NZ_CP108880.1, read as the reverse complement.
GACTCTCCTGCAGGTGCGCCGGGAGTGGTCCGGCGCCGAGCTGGCCGAGCGGCTCGCGGTCACCACCCGCACGGTACGCACGGACGTGGAGCGGCTGCGGGTGCTGGGCTACCAGATCGAGTCACACCCGGGGGTCGCCGGCGGCTACCGGCTCGGTGCCGGGTCGGCGCTGCCACCGCTGCTGCTCGACGACGACGAGGCAGTGGCGGTGGCCGTCGGGCTGCGAGCGGCAGCCGGCGGCTCGGTGACCGGCATCGAGGAGACCTCGCTGCGGGCGTTGGCCAAGCTGGAGCAGTCGTTGCCGTCACGGCTGCGGCACCGAGTGGACGCCCTACGCTCGGCGACGGTCTCCGCCGCGGGCGGTGGCCCGACAGTGGACGCCGACACACTCACCGCCGTCTCCACGGCCGCGCACCGTCGGGAGCGGCTGCGGTTCGACTACGCCGGCCACGACGGCACGGTCAGCGTGCGCGACGTCGAGCCGTACCGTCTGGTCTACACCGGGCGGCGGTGGTACCTGCTGGGGTGGGACACCGACCGGGCCGACTGGCGGACGTTCCGCGCCGACCGGATCCAACCCCGGGTGCCGACCGGCCCACGCTTCGCGCCGCGGGAGCCGCCAGGTGGCGACGCGGTCGCGCACGTGCTGCGCGGCGTCGGCTCCACGGCCTGGCCACACCCCGCCCGGGTACGCCTGCACGCGTCGGCCGAGGCGATGGCGCAACGGATCCCCACCACGGCGGGCCTGCTGGAGGCGATCGACGAACGCGCCTGCCTGCTGCACACCGGCGGCGAGTCGCTGGGCAATCTCGCCGCCTTCCTCAGCACGCTGGCTGTCGACTTCGACGTGCTCGACCCACCGGAGCTGCGCACCGTCGTCCGGGACGTCGCCGCCCGGTTCGCTCGCGCCGCTCAGGTGTCGTAGACCCCGTCCCAGGGCGGATCGAACCCCAGGTCGTCGGGGAGGAACTCGGCGTGGTCCGCGCCGTCGTACTCGTGGGACCAGTCGACCAGCCCGAAGACGTGCCCGTCGACCTCGACCTGGAACAGCCGGATGGCGATGTCAGCGAAGACCCGGCCGGGCAGGGCGTCCAGCCACTCGGCGAGGCGAGCCTCCGCCCGATCAATCGAGGCTTCCTCGTCCTCGCTGGTGCCGGCGAACCAGATGTCGGAGTCGGTGTGCACACCGTCGGCGTCGAACCGGTGCAGCACCGCGTACCAGCGCTTGTGGCGGTACCAGTCGTCTTCGGCTCCGGCACCGTCCTCAAGGGTGGCGGTGACGGAGCCGAAGAACTGACCCTTGTCGTAGTGGCCGATCGTGCTGGTGCGGTAGTCGGGCTCGTGCGCGATCGGCACCAGGTCGGGAATCGCCATGGCCGAGAGGCTACGGCAGTAGATCTATGCCTGCGGCACCAGCCGGAAGGACTGCGCCGCGGTGCCGTTGCAGGTGTATTGGATGAGTTGGACGCTGTCCGCGGTGGACGCACCCGGGACGTCGAGACACTTGCCGCTGGAGCGGTTGACCAGGCGGTAGTAGCCGCCCCCCTCGGGCTCGGCCCGCCACTGCTGGTTGTTGCCGCCGCTGTAGGACCAGAGCTGAATCGGCGCCGAGTCGGCGGTCGACCGGTTCGTCACGTCGAGCACCTGGGCGCTGTTGTTGCGGTTGTTCACCCGCAGGTACCCGCCGCTGGTCGGCACGAACTGGTACTGCTGCGCGGTGCTGCTGTTGCACGCGTACTGCTGGATGGCGGTGCCGTTCGCGCTGGCCGCGGCCCGGGCGTCCACGCACTTGCCGCTGGCCCGGTTGACCGCTGTGTGCCAGGCGGTCGGCGAGATGCCGTCGGACGGCGGGGGCGTGGTCGGCGGGACGGTGCCGACGCCTGCCAACCAGTGCAGCCCGTCGATCAGCAACTGGTTCTGCTGCGCGCTGTCGAACGTCGACGACAGCCCGGTGTTGGTGCTGTAGTTCATCTCGTTGTGGCCGAAGTTGGCGTAGAGCATCTTGTACTGCCGGTTGCTCCAGACGAGCGGGTAGTAACCCCCGTACCAGGACTGGTTGGGGTCCGTGCCGACCGGGAAGCTGGACGGGTCGACCGAGGCGAGGATGTCGATGTTGGGGTTCTGCCGCAGGTCGTTGCTCCAGGAGTACCACTCGCTGATCGACGACGGGAACGTCGCCGGGAGGTTCCGGGTGGCGGCGTGGGTGCGGTTGTCGGCGCGCATCGTGACCCGGGTGGGTCCCCAGGTGTTCGTCTGGAACGAGCCGGTGCCGAGGAAGGTGTTGTAGTACCAGCTCCAGCTCGACGGGTTGGTGGTGAACGCGCTGACGTGGAAGCCGAACCACCCCCCGCCGTTCTGCACGTACTGCTGGAACGCGGCGCGCTGCGCGGCGGGCGGCGCGTCGTCCAGGAACATGACGACCTTGTACTGGGCCAGGTTGGCGGTGTTCAGCAGGCCCCAGTTGTTGGTGGCCTCCCACGAGAACCCGTGTTGGGCGGCGGCCTGCGGGAACCAGGCTCGGGCGTCCTTGACGAAGTCGATGTGCGCGGCGTCCCAGGTGCCGTTGTAGAAGGCCAGGACCTTGAACGTCGGGGCGGCCTGGGCGCTGCGTGAGGCGTTGACCGCGAGACCGGCGGTCAACGCGACGACCACTGCGACGAACAACGACAGGATCCGTCTGGTACGGGAGGAGAGTTCTGCGATCACCTGATCGTCCCTTCGGTCGGGACGCGCGCCGCCGCGTCGATGTGCATCTGTTCACAAGGTTTACAGATAGATGGAAGGTTATGCGCTCCGGTTGGGCGGAGTCAATCGCGGGGCGACCGATCGGGTGGGATTCCTGCGGCAACGGGTACCCCGGCCGGATGACCAGCCCGGACGCCGTCGACGTCGACCAGCCGCTCGCAGTGGACGTACCCGCCGCGCCGCACGACGCCAGCGGCGAACGTGTGCCGACCCGCGATCTGGCCGGCCTCGCGCCGCCGGCCCGGTCGGCACGCCGCTGGACCCCGAGCCGGGTGGTGGCCACCCCCGCCGCGCTCGACCACCCACACGGCCAACGGATCGTCGAGCGGGTGCGGGCACTCGGCATCGAGGTGGAACACCTGCGCGCCAACCGGCTCACCGGGGTACGCGGGCAGACCGACCGGGAGACCTACGCCCGGGCCAAGTCGACGATGGCGATCGTGGTGAGCCCACCCTCGCGGCGCGTCCTGCAACCCATCGCCCCCAGCGCCGACTGGCGGGTCGACCTGGCCGAGGGCTGCCCCGCGCACTGCCAGTACTGCTACCTCGCCGGATCCCTGTCCGGGCCGCCGGTGACCCGGGTGTACGCGGACCTCGACGACATCCTCACCGGGCTGGCCGCGTACGCCGGACGTGGCACGGTGACCAGCCGCAACGCGCGGCGCGCCGACGAGGGCACCACCTTCGAGGCGTCCTGCTACACCGACCCGCTCGCCCTCGAGCACCTGACCGGCAGTTGGCGGCGCGCGGTGCAGCACTTCGCCGACTGGGACGCCCCCGTACAACTGCGCTGGACCACCAAGTACGCCGACGTGGACACCTTCGTGGGGCTGCCGCACGCCGGCCGGACCCGGGTCCGCTTCAGCGTCAACTGCGCCCCGGTCAGCGAGCGGTTCGAGGGTGGCACCGCCCGGGTGCCGGACCGCCTCGCCGCGCTGCGCCGGCTCGCCCTCGACGGCTACCCGGTCGGGCTGACCATCGCGCCGATCATCGCGCTGCCGGACTGGCGGGAACACTACGGCGAACTGCTCGATCACGTCCGCGCGGCGGTCGACGGGGTGCCGGACCTGGATCTGACCGCCGAGCTGATCACCCACCGGTTCACGCCGGGCAGCAAGGAGGTGCTGCTCGGCTGGTACCCGCGCACCCGACTGGAGATGGACGAGGAGTCCCGCACCCGTAAGCACGGCAAGTTCGGCGCGGTGAAGTACGTCTACCCGCGTGAGCAGATGACCGAGCTGCGCGACTGGTTCACCGCCGAACTGACAGCCCGCGTGCCCGCCTGCCGAATCCTCTACTGGACCTGACCTCGGGCCCAGGGCGGGTCAGCCGACCGAGGAGCGGGCGACCGGGGCGGCGAAGAACGTGTCCGGGTACGGCTCGTCGCGCAGGCTGTAGTGCCACCACTCGCGGTCGTAGTTGACGAACCCGGCGTCGGTCATCAGCCGCTGCAACAACCGGCGGTTGTCCCGCGCCGTCCCGGTGACGCGGGGGTCGGCGGTGTGCGCCCGCGAGTCGAAGCAGTCGAAGCCCGTACCCATGTCGATGCTGTTGTCAGCGAAGCGCTGCCCGCGCGGGGCCGTGCAGGCGACCAGCGGCTGCCCGACCCGGTACGGAGGTTGGCTGGCGGCGGGCTCGTCGACCAGTGTCAGGTCCAGGGTGCTGCCGCGGCTGTGCGCGGTGGGCGCGCCGATGTAACCGTCGGCGAAGAGCCGGTTCTTGGCCAGGCCCGGGTAGAACTCGGCCTTGGTCTGCTGCTCGTCGGGGCGCTTCGACCAGGCGACGAAGTCGTCCACCGCCGGTTGCGGGCGGTAGCAGTCGTACACCTTGAGGCTGTGCCCACCGGTCAGCGCGGCGTCCTGTACGCGGCGCAACGCCTCGGCCGCCTGCCGGGTGAGCAGGCACAGCGGCTCGCGGTAGCCGGTGATCGGTCGGCCGACGAAGTTGTGCGGTGTGGCGTACCGGATGTCGGCGTGAATGCGCGGGTCGAGGTCGGTCAGCACCACGAACCCCGGCAGCGCGGCCGCCACGGAGGTGGACGGGGTCGGCGCGGGAGTGGGTGTGGGGCTCGCCGACGTCGGCTGCGGCGCGGCCGGCGCGGGGCGGGGCTCCGGCCGCGAGCAGCCGCCGAGCAGCGCGGCGAGCGCGAACACGACGGCCAGGCGGTAGCGCACGAGTCCTGTCTATCAGCCCGGCCAGGGTCACCATCCCAGGATCCCTGTGGTCCGTCGAGCGAAAGTGACCGGAAAAAGTCCGGAACTTTTCCGCAACTCAAGCGAAGCTTCGATCGACCTGGCATGTCGTCAACCCCCGTCGGTGAGGCAAGATGACGCGTGGAACGGGCACGCCGTTTCGGGACACACGGTGGGCGACGCCTGGTGGTCGTTCCTCCGGCTCGGTGAAGGAGACGCGGGTGGGCGCGGACGACGGACGCAGGGTGACCATCACCGCGATCGCACGGGAGGCCGGGGTGTCGGTGCCGACCGTGTCACGGGTGCTCAACGGGCGCTCCGATGTGGCCCCGGACACCCGGGAGCGGGTCGAGGAGTTGTTGCGCCACCACGGCTACCGGCGTCGCACCAGTCGCAGCGTTCGCCGTGCCGGTCTCGTCGACCTGGTCTTCAACGACCTGGACAGCCCCTGGGCCGTGGAGATCATCCGGGGGGTGGAGGATGTCGGGCACGGTGCGGGCGTCGGCACCGTGGTCTCCGCGATCCACCGGCAGCCCACAGCGGCTCGGCAGTGGTTGCAGAACCTGCGCACCCGGGCCACCGACGGCGTCATCTTCGTGACCTCGCATCTGAGCCCGCCGCTGCACGCGCAGCTGCGTCGCCTCAACGTGCCAGTGGTGGTCGTGGACCCGGCCGGGGTGCCGGCCATGGACGTGCCGACGATTGGCGCCACCAACTGGGCCGGCGGGCTCGCCGCGACCGAACATCTGCTCGCGATCGGGCACCGGCGCATCGGTTTCGTGGCCGGGCCGACGCACCTGCTGTGCAGCCGGGCCCGGCTCGACGGTTACCGGGCCGGGCTGGAGGCCGCCGGGGTGCCGGTGGACGACGCGCTGATCTACCCGGGCGACTTCTACCACGCCTCCGGTTTTGCCGGCGGGACCGCGCTGCTCAACCTCGCCGACCCGCCGACCGGCATCTTCGCCTCCAGCGACCAGATGGCCTTCGGCGTCTACGAGGCCATCCGGCGCCGCGGGCTGCGCGTGCCGGACGACGTGAGCGTGGTGGGGTTCGACGACCTGCCGGAAGCCCGCTGGGCCTCACCGCCACTGACCACAGTGCGCCAACCGTTGGTCGAGATGGGACGGTTGGCGGCCCGGACCGTTCTGCGCCTGGCCCAGGGCGAGGGCATTGACTCGCCCCGGGTGGAACTCGCCACCGAGTTGGTCGTCCGGGACAGCACCGCCGCCCCGCTGACCGGGTCGCCCGCCTCGACGTGACGGCCGGAACTGCGTCGGAAACCGGTTGGACCGGTTCCGGTCCGTTCCCGAAAATTCCGGCGAGGTCCTGCCCGACCGAGCGCCACCCACGGCGGGCGCGGTGAGCAACCGACGGTCACCCACCGCGCCGCGCTGTCAGTGGTGGTGCCAGCGGACGGCCTTGCGGATGGTCACCGGCAGTGCGGGCGCGCCGTCGACCGGCGCCGGGTCTTCGGCGGTCGGCGCCACTCCCCCGGCGGCGATCCGGTCCAACGCGGCCAGGCCGGCACCATCGACCTCGCCGAAGATCGTGTAGTGGGGACGCAGCGCGGAGTTGGCGTAGACCAGGAAGAACTGGCTGCCGTTGGTGTCCGGCCCGGCGTTGGCCATGGCCAGCAACCCCCGGGCGTACACCCGGCGCTCCCCGGTCGGGTCGGTGGGCGCGGGCGGCAGGTCGGTCGGCAACTCGTCGCGATAGCGGTAGCCCGGGCCGCCCTCGCCGGTGCCGGACGGGTCACCGCACTGCAGCACGCTCAGCGTCGGGTAGGCGGTGAGCCGGTGGCACGGGGTGCGGTCGTAGAACCGCTTGCTCACCAGGTGCAAGAAGCTCTGCACCGTGCACGGCGCGGCGGCCCGGTCCAGTGTCAACCCGATCGGCCCGTGATTGGTCGCCAGTGTCACCCGGACACTGCCCCGAGACGGGGTGCGTCGCGGGTCGGGCGGCAGCGGCACCGGCCGGGCGGCGGGTTCGTCCGGGGTCTCGGTGTACGCGCACGGGCCGTGGGTGGTGCGCGGCGGTCGGGTGGCGGCGTCGACAGTCACGAGCGGCGCGGCGGAGATGCCCGCCGAGTCGGCCGACGGGCCCGGGGCGGCGAGCGCGGTGGCGGACGAGCCGACGACCAGCGCCCCGGCGAGCGCTGTCACCCCCGCGAGGCGGGTCAGGGCGCGCACCGGCCGGCGGGGTGCCGCCATTGCGGGGCGCGGTTCGAGTTCACTCGACACAGGGATCCTCCTGGACTGGTGGTGCCAGAAAGACCGGAGTCTATGGACGGCAGCGCCCGATGTCGATCCGTCAGAGCATCCGGCGGCGACGCCGCCACAGCAGGCCGCCCAACAACGCCACCACCGTCGCGCCGCTCACCGCGGTCACCGACCAGAGCCACTCCGAGCCGGTACGCGCGGGCCCACTGGCCGCCGCCGGCCGGGGCGCGCCGGGTGCCGCCAGCGCGGACGGCGCCGCCGAGGGGGTGGCGGTCAGCTCGCCGGGCTCGACCAGCCGACCCACGGCGGCGTCCCGGGGCACTGTGAAACCCCAGTCCAGCAGGGCCGCACCCTGCTCCCAGCCGCGTACCGGTGCCGATTCGGCGCCCAGCAGTGTCACCACCAGCCGCCGCCCGCCGCGTTCCGCCGCCCCCACGTAGGTGTGCCGGGCCAGATCGGTGAAGCCGGTCTTGCCGCCGAGCGCCCCCGGGTACCGGTAGATGAGCTGGTTCTCGTTCTGGATCTCGAAGCCCTTGGTGCGTTGCGCCGGTTGGGGCGGAATCGACGTCTGCTCGGTCAGCGCGTACCGACGGAAGTTCGGCTCGGCGAAGCAGGATCGGGCGATCAGCGCCAGGTCGTACGCGCTGGTGAACTGCCCCTCGCCGTCCAGCCCGGACGGGGTGACCGCGTGCGTCTGGAGGGCGCCGAGGTGGTGCGCCTGCTCGTTCATGGCGCGCACGCCGGCGGCGCTGTCCGTCCCGCTGCCGAGTCGGGCCAGCGCGTTGGCGGCCTCGTTGCCGGAGTTGAGCAGCAACCCGAGCCAGATGGTCTCGATGGTGTACCGGCCGCCCGCGACCAGGCCCACGGCCGAGGAGCCGGGTTCGATGTTCATGTCCGCGTCGGTGACGGTGACCGTCTGCCTCGGGTCGAGCTTGGGCATCATCGTGGCCGCCAGCAGGAGCTTCTGCACGCTCGCCGGTGTGCCGTACTCGTGGGGGCCGCAGCCGCCGAGCACCTGGCCGCTGTCCAGGTCGGCGACCAGCCACGACGTGGCGGTGACCCTGGGTGGCGCGACGACGCCGGCCGGCACGACCAGGCCGGCCGTGTCCAGCGCCGCGCCGCCGATCGTCCGTTGCTCGGGAACGGCGGGTGGAGGCGACGGCCGGGGTGGGCGGGACGCCGCTGGCGCCGGGACCCGGGGGCAGCGCACCGTCGGCGCGGCGGACGCTCCCGTCGCACCGACCGGCACGGGAGCGAGCAGGACGGCGGACGTCGTGGCCGCCAGCAGCGCAGCTCTCATGTGCCCGACCCTAGTCAGGAAGATCGCCCGGCGGGACGGGATGCCGGTCAACTCGCGTCGCCGCGACCGCATAGGTAGTCGTGCAGCGCGGCGCTACCCCGCAGCCGGCGCAGGCTGCGGGTGTGCAGCTCCTGCTCGCGGCGGCCCAACTCGGCGCGGACCCGCTGGGCGCTCCCGGTGGTCCGCAGCTCGCCCAGCACCGCGGCGATGATCTCGAACGGGTACGCGCCCCGGCGCAGCAACGCGATGACCTGCGCCGCGCGCAGCTCCGCCTCGTCGTACACCCGGTAGTTGGTGCCCGGGGTGCGGCCCGGCCGCAGCAGCTCGCGCTCCTCCCACAGCCGCAGCTGTGAGGTCCGGACCCCGACCAGGGCGGCGACCTCGCCGATGCGGACGCCGTGGCGTGGCGCGGGCCGGGCCGCGGGTGGGCTGGCCAGCACGGTCTCGAAGGCGCCGAGCACCCGTCGGATCTCGGCGCGTTCCCGGTCCAGCTCGGCATGGCCGCCGTCGAGCGCCGCCAGGGCCGCCGGCAGGTCACCCGTGTGCACCGCCGCCATGATCTCCCGGGTACGGCTCCAGCCGTGCCCCTCGGCCAACCGCCGCGCCACTGTCAGCGCTCGGGCGTGCTCGGTGGTGAAGATCCGGTAGCCGCTGGCGGTGCGGCGCACCGGAGGCAGGACCCCCAACTCGACGTAGTTGCGCACCTGCTGCACCGAGATCCCGACGGTGGCCGCCAGGTCCACGGCGCGCAGCCGATCCTTCGAGGCGACGTCCACGCGAGCCACCGTACCGCTTACGACGTGATTTGAGACTTTACGGGGCGTAGTGCTTCGGTGCGCGCTCGGAGTTCACCAGAACTGTCTACATGGGGATGAATGAGACAATGGAACCCGCCAGTGCCCGGCGGGGCAAAGTCCCGCCACGATTCCGTGAAGGGTTCGTATGTCGCAGCCAGCATGGTCCGCCGCCGACAGCCACGACATGATCGAGGTACGCGGAGCGCGGGAGAACAATCTCGCCGACGTCTCGGTCGACATCCCCAAACGCCGGCTGACCGTCTTCACCGGCGTCTCCGGGTCGGGCAAGTCGTCGCTGGTCTTCGGCACCATCGCCGCCGAGTCCCAGCGCATGATCAACGAGACCTACAGCGCGTTCCTCCAGTCGTTCATGCCGAACCTCAACCGGCCGGACGTCGACTCGCTGCGCAACCTCAGCGCGGCCATCGTCGTCGACCAGGAACGGATGGGGGTCAACTCCCGCTCCACCGTCGGCACCGCCACCGACGCGTACGCCATGCTGCGGATCCTCTTCAGCCGCCTCGGCCAGCCGTCCATCGGCGGCGCCGGTGCGTTCAGCTTCAACCTGCCCGAGGGCATGTGCCCCACCTGCGAGGGGCTGGGCCGGGTCTCCGACCTCGACGTCAACGAGCTGGTCGACGTCGAGCGCTCCCTCAACGACGGCGCGATCACCGTGCCCAACTTCGCTGTCGACTCCTGGTACTGGCAGACCATCGTCGGCTCCGGCCTGTTCGACCCGGACGTCAAACTCCAGGACTTCACCCCGCAACAGTGGGAGGACTTCCTGCACAAGCCGGCCACCAAGATCAAGGTGGGTAGCAACAACTGGACGTACGAGGGGCTGGCGGTCAAGGTCAAGCGGCTCCTTCTGAGCAAGGACCGCGAGTCGATGCAACCCCACATCCGCGCCTTCGTCGACCGGGCGGTCACCTTCACCAGCTGCGGCGACTGCGGCGGCACCCGACTCAACGCGGCGGCCCTGTCATCACGGATCGCCGGGCTCACCATCGCCGACTGCTCGGCCATGCAGATCAGCGACCTGGCCGCGTTCGCCCGCACCGTCGACGACCCCGGGGCCGCGCCACTGGTCGCCAACCTCCGCGACCTGCTGGACTCCCTGGTCGAGATCGGTCTGGGCTACCTCAGCCTGGACCGCGAGTCGGCAACCCTCTCCGGCGGCGAGGCGCAACGGGTGAAGATGGTCCGGCACCTCGGCTCCAGCCTCTCCGACGTCACGTACGTCTTCGACGAACCCACGGTCGGCCTGCACCCGCACGACATCGCCCGGATGAACGACCTGCTGCTGCGGCTGCGCGACAAGGGCAACACCGTGCTGGTGGTGGAACACAAACCGGAGACCATCGCCATCGCCGACCACGTGGTCGACCTCGGACCGGGCGCCGGCACCGACGGTGGTCGGATCTGCTTCACCGGCGACATCCCCGGCCTGCGCCGCTCCGACACGCTCACCGGGCGGCACCTGGACCACCGGGTGACACTGCGCTCCGACGTGCGCCGGCCGACCGGGCAACTCGCCATCCGCCAGGCCGACCTGCACAACCTGCACGACGTGGACGTGGACATCCCGCTCGGGGTCCTCACAGTGGTCACCGGCGTGGCCGGCTCCGGCAAGAGCTCACTGATCCACGGGTCGCTGCGCGGCCGGTCCGGGGTCGTCATCGTCGACCAGTCCCCGATCCGCGGCTCGCGACGCAGCAACCCCGCCACCTACAGCGGGCTGCTCGACCCGATCCGCACCGCCTTCGCCAAGGCCAACGGGGTCAAGGCCGCGCTGTTCAGCGCCAACTCCGAGGGCGCCTGCCCGACCTGCAAGGGAATCGGGCTCATCTACACCGACCTGGCGATGATGGCCGGCGTCGCGAGCGTCTGCGAACGGTGCGAGGGGCGACGCTTCACCGACGAGGTGCTCACGTACACGCTGCGCGGCAAGAACATTCACGAGGTGCTGACCATGTCGGTCACCGAGGCGTACGCGTACTTCCCGCACGTCATCCTCGGTCGGCTGGTCGACGTCGGGCTGGGCTACCTCAGCCTCGGCCAGCCGCTGACCACCCTGTCCGGCGGGGAGCGGCAACGACTCAAGCTCGCCATCCACCTGGCCGAGAAAACCACCACGTACGTCCTGGACGAGCCGACCACCGGCCTGCACCTGGCTGACGTGGATCAACTGTTGGCCCTGCTCGACCGGATGGTCGACGCCGGAAACACGGTGATCGTCATCGAGCACCACCAGGCGGTCATGGCACACGCCGACTGGCTCATCGACCTCGGCCCCGGCGCCGGTCACGACGGTGGCCGCATCGTCTTCACCGGCACACCGGCCGAACTGGTCGCCACCGGCGACACCCTCACCGCCAAGCACCTCCGCGAGTACGTCAACCCGGCGGTGGTCGGCCAGGGCTGACACCGCCGGCGGCGCACCGGCGGCGGCGCACCGGCGGCGGCGCACCGGCGGCGGCGGTGTCAGGTGACGTGGCGCAGCCAGCGCCGCTGCCAGGGGGTCTCCACCGCCTTCGGGTGGTAGCCGGCCCGCACCCACGGCACCGCCCGCTCGACCGGCAGACCGTCGAGGATCGCCAGTGCGGCCAGGGCCGTTCCGGTACGACCCACCCCACCCCGACAGGCCACCTCGACACGTTCACCGTCGTGGGCCCGTCGCAGCGCCTCCCGCAGGACGTCGAGGGCTTCGGCACGGTCGAGCGGCACCCAGAAATCGGGCCACCGGATCCGTCGGTGCGGCCAGGCCGGCTCCGGACCAGGTGCCAGCAGCACGGCGAAGTCGGCGGGCGGAGCCGCGTCAGCGACGCGGCGTCCGCGCACCGTCGCCCCACTGGGGAGCACGAGTACGCCCGACTGCTCGGACCACGGCTGGGCGTCAGTCATCCGGACATTGTGCCGCGACGCTCTGACGGATGAGCACAGACAGCGCCGCCCCCAGCCGGTGGGCCGGGGGCGGCGCTGGTGTCGGTGTGCAGGTCGCCTCTCGGCGAGTGGCACGACGCGGCTCCAGCCGAACGGTATTCCGCGAAGGCGATATTAGGTGAGGCCCGGGGACACTGAGTCACACCGACACCCTCCACAACCAGCCCGCACCCCGCGTTGTTCCCCGGCTCCACCCATCCGATCCTCGCCCGGCCGTCCCGCCGCGTGGCGGTAACACTGCCCCGCCGGGTCCCATCGCCGCCGGGTCCCATCGCCGCCGGGCCCATCGCTGTCGGGCCGCCCCGCCGCCGGGTCCCATCGCTGGACAGCGGTCGCCTCACGACCACAACACCCGCCAACGCGCCACCCTTCGGGTAGAACCCACGAGATCTTGGACAGTTTCCGTTACGGCAGAACTGTGCTGTCCCGAGACATGTGTCAAGGGGAAGTCCCGATAGATGTGTCAGGTGTTGTTGATCAGGCTGCTCGGGTGAGGCTGATGTAGGTCCGGTCGGGGGCGAGGTGGAAGTGGCCGAGGGGTTGGCCGTCGTGGTGGTAGATGGTGATCCGGTTTTGGTCGCGGATGGCGGTGACGGTGGCGCCGGCGTGGGTGGTGCCGACGCTGGTGCGGTGTCCGGCGACGGTGATGGCGCCGGTGCTGCCGACCCGGCAGCGGTGCAGGGTGGCGTCGGTCTGCATCGGGAGGCTGGCTGGCCCGCCGAGGCTGGGCGCGTCTGTCCATGCCTGGGCGGGGGTGGCGCGTTGTGGCAGGGCGCTGTGGCGTCGTTGGGTGTTGTAGTAGCGGCGGTAGACGTCCAGCAGGTTCTGCAGCTCCGCGCGGGTGCTGGGGGTGGGTTGGGTGCTCAACCATTTCTTGAGGGTTTGGTGGTGGCGTTCGACCTTGCCGCAGGTTTGCGGATGGTAGGGGCTGGAATTGATCGGCCGGACATTGTGGTCCAGGAGGCACTGGACGAATGTGGAGATCGATCCGGGCCGGGTCAGTCGGCTGGTGAACGCGGTGCCGTTGTCGGACAACACGATCGCCGGGGCGCCGTACTCGTCGAACGCCTGCCTGACCGCGGTGACCGCGCCTTCGGCGGTCTCCGCGATCGTCGTGTAACAGCCGACGAGGGTTCGGGTGCAGTCGTCCAGGACGTCGAAGACCGCGGCGAGGCTGCCGTCGGCGAGCCGAACGTTCGTGGCGTCGATCTGGTAGCAGTCCCGGGGCCGGGCGTAGACGAACCGCCGAAACGAGCTGCGCGGCCGTTTCGCCGGGTTCCGCTCCAGCAGGTCATGCCGGGCCAGGACCCGGTTGATCGTCGACCTTGACGGCACCCGCCACACCGCACCGGTAGCGGCATGCACCTCGATCAGGGCATCGCGGATGAAGTCAGCCCCGTTGTCCAGGCCGAGTTCGACGCGCAGCTTGCAGATCCAGGCGTCCAACTCCGGTGGCGTCACCCGCGGACTGCTCCGCGGCCGCCGGGACCGCTCATGCCACTCGCCCACGTCCCGGATCCGCGCCTGATGCCGGTACACGGTACGGACCGACACCCCATGCTCACGCGCGAACTCGGCCGCGTTGATCCGCACTCCAGCAGCCAACTGCGCATCGAGCAGATTCATGACATGCCGCCGAGAAGCCATGCCCGGCACCATGGACCAGCACGCCCAAGATCCCCACCAAGTGACACATGTATCGGGACTTCAACACTGACAGATGTCATGGGACTGAATAGTTACGGCAGAACGGAAACTGTCCAAGATCTGCTGGTGGCCCCCGACCGGACCGCGCCATCCGCTTCTGGCAGCGCGGCATCCGCTTCCGGCGGCACCGGGCGGCGCGGCGATCCGCGACCAGCGAGTATGTGTCTGCCGCACACGGAGACGGAAGTGCCGCTGGCCGGCACCCGGGTTGCGGGTGCCGGCCAGCGGTCGCTGTCCTGGTGTCATCTTGCCGTGCCGTGCCGTGGTGCGGTGCGGTGCGGTGCTGGGTGCTTGTGGTGTGGTGCTGTGGTGCGGGTCAGCTGTTCCAGTGCTGGCCAACCAGGTCAGCGGCCTGCTGCTCCCACTGGGCGTAGGCGTCCGGGTACGCCGACACCTGCACGGTCTGCGCGGCGTCGGTCAAGGCCATGTCCTGCCACCCGTCGACCTGCTTGAGGCCCTTGAGGAACGCGGTGGTGGAGTACTCGGGGTCGGTGATCTGCTCCGGCGTGCCCCAACCACTGGACGGGCGCTGTTGGAACAGGCCCAGCGAGTCGTGGTCGTTCATGTCGCCCAGGTGACCCAGGTTCTCCAGCTTCGACTCCTGCAGGCTCGTCGCGATCGAGATGACCGCGGCCCGCTCCGGCAGACCGGCCTTCTTCGTAGCGGCGATGATCGCCTTCACGTTCGCGGTCTGCTCGTCATTCAGGCTGATGCGGGACTGATCGCCCTGCGGCTTCGGCGCCGCCGACTGCACAGCCACCGCGACCGGCTTGGAATCCACCGGGTTGGCGTGGGCGGCGATCGGGCCGGCGAACACACCACCGGCGAACGCGAGACCAGCAACAGACAACATGCTCTTACGGAAGATCGTGTTCATGGGGGTAGCTCCTTCGGGGGTAGAACACCCACACCGCCAAAAAAGGGGGAACGGCGGTTGATGGGTGTGAGCACCTCGTCCGGCGCTGCAACAAACAACGGGAAAAGTCTGAGGGGGTGACACCGTGTCGGGGTGTCGGGGTCGGCGACCTGGCGAGCGGGGGCTCGTGGCGCCGGGTTCATGTGTAACGACCGGGGGGCCGGGGTCATTCCGGGGTTGGCCCACTTTGCTGGCACCCTCGTCGTGGCGGTGCCTGTCGGTCGTTCGTGGGGACTGCAACGACCTGGGGGCCGGGGTCATTCCGGGATCGGCCCACCCGTCGGCACCCTCATCGCGGCGGCGCCTGCGGTCGTTCGTGGGGGTCGTAACGACCGAGCGCGGATCGGCATTCCAACCCGGCGCGACCAGCCCTCGGGGTCGGGCGGCCGGTCGGTGGTGCTGCGATCGTCAGGGTGTGTAACGACCCCGGCCCGGCCATGATTCCGGCCCACGAGTGCGCCCGACCACACCCCACAAACCCCCACCAACGACCAAACCACCCACACCCACCGAAACCCCTGGCGTCTAATCGCCCCTCACCCGCTTGATCCACTCGGGTTCACGGAAGGCGGGGCATCCCGGACGCCGGGACACCCCGACATCAAGGAACCCGAGTCGATCATGCCGGGCCCGGCCCCCGCGTGCCCGGCGTCCGATCCCGCATGGCTTGCCTGGTCCGCGCCTGCACGGCCCCTGATTCCGCAGGCTGGACCGGCCGCCGCGCCCGGACTACGAGGATGCCCGGACTACGAGGGTGCCCGGCCTACGAGCCCAGGTAGCGCAGGATTGCCAGGATTCGTCGGCTGTAGCCCGTTGTGTGTACGAGGTCGAGTTTGTCGAAGATGGCGTTGACATGCTTCTCGACTGCGCTCTGCGATACATGCAGCCGCTGGGCGATGGCAAGGTTCGTGTGCCCCTGTGCCATCTCGTGCAACACGTCCCGTTCCCGCGGTGTGAGCCGACCGAACGGGTCGGGTCGGTCCGAGCCGGCCACCACCTGACGGACCACCTCCGGATCGAGGGCGGTGCCTCCGGCGGCGACCCGGTCGAGTGCGTCGAGGAAGTCGTCCACCTGGGCGACCCGGTCCTTGAGCAGGTAGCCGACTCCCTCGGGACGGTCCGCGAGCAGCCGTCCGGCGTAACGCCGCTCCACGTACTGGGAGAGCACGAGGACTCCGGTGTCGGGCCACCGACGACGGATCTCCAGGGCGGCCCGTAGCCCGTCATCGGTGTGGTTGGGTGGCATTCGGACGTCGGTGACGACCACGTCGGGACGGGATCGTCCGACCGCCTCGACAAGCTGGTCGGCGGTCGCGACCGCCGCGAGTACCTCGTGCTCCTCGTCGGCGAGTAGCCGCGTCAGGCCCTCCCGGAGCAGCGTCGAGTCTTCGGCGAGGACTAGCCGCACGGCAGCTGCGCCAGCACTGTCGTCGGACCGCCGGCGGGGCTGGTCACCAGCAGCCGGCCGTCCAGCGCGGCGACCCGTCGCGCCAGTCCGGACAACCCGCGTCCGGTCGGTTCCGCCCCGCCGATGCCGTCGTCGTGTACGCGCATCCGGATCCACCCATCCCGTACTCCGATGTCGACAGTGACCAGGGTAGCGGCGGCGTGTTTCGCGGCGTTGGTGAGCGCCTCGCAGGCCACGAAGTACAGCACCGTCTCGACCTGCCGCTCGGGGCGGACGGGCAGCTCGCAGCGGATCCGCACGGGCACCTCGGATCCGCGGGCGACGATGGCCAGGACCTCGCCCAGATCGCTGTCGTCCAGTGCTGACGGGTAGACCCGCCACGCCACCTCGCGCAACTCTTCGATGGCCCGCTGCACGTCCTCGTGCGCCTGGGCGAGCAGTGCGTGTGTGCGGTCGGCGTCGCGGGCGCGCCGGGCTCTGCCGAGCAGCATGCCGAGGGCCACCAGCCGCTGTTGGAGGCCGTCGTGCAGGTCACGTTCGATGCGCTGCCGTTCGGCGTCGACCGCGGCGATGACCCCGGCCCGACTGGTGGTCAGCTCGTGGACCCGCCGCGTCAGCTCCGCCCGACTTCCCGGCCCGAGCAGTCGTCGGGCCAGCCGGATGTCCAGCGCGGCGATGCTGGCAACGGCCTGAACGTTGAGCAGCAACAGCACCGCCCCGACGCCGATCTGGGACAGGGCGTCGAGGACTGTCAGCTCTCCGCGCACCGCCGCGCGCAGCACGATCCCGGCCAGCACCACGCCGACGCCGAGCACGGCGTACGCCAGCAGGCCGAGCGTGCCGGGTAGCAGCCGGGCGGCCAGGTAGCCGAGATGCCGCCGGGTCGCCACGGTGATCGGCGCGGGCAGATCCTCCGCGGCGAGCAGCCCGACGAGGCGGCGATGTTCCATCCGCACCAGCCGCCCCCCGTACCGGTCGGTCAGGCCGGCAACCCGATGGCCGGCCGCAGGCGCGACAGCGCGCACGCTGGATGCGGCGGCCGCGACGGCGAGGAAGGCGAACTCGACGGCGGCCGTCGCGATGCCGACGGCGACGCCGAGCGGCAGCCGAAGCCACCGCCTGCCGGTCCGCCGCTCCCCCACCATCTCGCCCGCCTTCCGCACCACGCCTCTTCTCCTGCTCTGCGTCATCTGACCCGCCCGCACGCGACCCCGGGGTGTGGCGCGTGGGGTGGAGGAGAAGAAGAGGGGGCTATCGCTCGTCCGAGGCCCACGAGCCGCTTCGGTAGAGGGTGCCGCGACCCCCCGGGTCGGGCATCCCGTCCAGTTCGCTCTGCTCGGGTTCGGTCGGCTCGGGGTTGCGGGCGGCGCGGCGGGCTTTCAGCACGCGGGACCCGACGAACCAGACGGCCGCCGCCACGCAGACCACGATCACCACTTTCTGAAGCGTGCCGACGTAGCCCTCGACGAGGTGCCAGTTGTCGCCCAGCAGGTAGCCGGCGAGCACGAATGTGGTGTTCCAGATCAGGCTGCCCAGCGTGGTGTAGAGCAGGAACGTGGTCACCGGCATCCGCTCCACGCCCGCCGGGATGGAGATCAGGCTCCGGAAGATCGGGATCATCCGGCCGAAGAAGACTGCCTTCACACCGTGCCGCAGGAACCACGCCTCGGTCCGGTCCACGTCGCTGAGCTTGACCAGCGGAAGCCGGGAAACGATGGCGCGCATCCGGTCGCGCCCCAGGGCCGCGCCGATCAGGTAGAGCGCGAGCGCGCCCACCACCGAACCCAGCGTGGTCCAGAAGATCGCACCGGCCAGACTCATCCGTCCCTGCGCGGCGACGAACCCGGCCAGCGGCAGGATCACCTCACTGGGGATCGGCGGGAAGAGGTTCTCCAACGCCACCGCCAGGCCGGCACCCGGCCCGCCGAGTCGTTCCACCAGGTCAGTGACGTAGCCGACGATCCCGTCCTGTGGTGGCTCCGCTGCGGCGGCGGGGGTTCCGGTGGCGAACACGGCGTGGGACGTTCGAATCATGCGCCCACGTTACGAAGTCATCCTGAGAGCCGACCATGGGGCCGACCGCCCGACCGCGCGGGTCGACCACACCGGTGGGGGTGTGGAGAGCCGCACCCCGCTGCGGCTCGCCGTGGTCCAGCCGCCGTGCGTACCCCTGGATGTCGCGGTAAACGCGCGGGCGCACGCCGCCGCGGTCCGCGCGGCGCGCGCCCGAGTGGTGGTCTTTCCGGAGCTGTCGCTGACCGGGTACGAGTTGGACGCGCCGGTCGTGTCGGTCGACGACCCGCGGTTGGCGCCGCTGGTCGAGGCGTGCGCCGAGGCGGGTGCGCTGGCCCTGGTCGGTGCGCCGGTCACCGGTGACCACATCGCGATGCTGGCGGTTACCGGCGGCGGTGCGACGGTGGCGTACCGGAAGATGTGGCTGGGGGACGCGGAGGCCCGTCGCTTCCGGCCCGGCGACGCGCCGGTCGTGCTCGATGTGGACGGTTGGCGGCTGGGGCTGGCGATCTGCAAGGACACCGGCGTGGCCGCGCATGCGGACCGGACGGCGGCGCTCGGGATCGACGTGTACGCGGCGGGCGTCCTGGAATCGGCCCGCGACGCCGCCGTGATAGACCAGCGGGCGCAGCGGATCGCCACGGCGCACCGGGTCTGGGTGGCGGTGGCGAGCTTCGCCGGGTCGACCGGCGGTGGCTACACCGAGGCGGCGGGGCGCTCGGGTGTCTGGACGCCGGACGGCGAGGTGTACGCCCGCGCGGACACTGGACCGGGCGAGTCGCTCAGCGTCAGCATCGGGTGACTGGGCGGTCGACGTCGGACCCATCCCCTAGCGTGCGGCAGTGTCACCGACACGAGGAGGAGCGCATGGCCGAGGCCACGACGACCGGCACGGTCCGCTCGGCGGACGGCACCACCATCGCCTACGAGCGCAGCGGCGCCGGTCCCGCGGTGATCCTGGTGGATGCGGCTGGCGGGTTCCGCGAGATGGGCCCGATGAGGTCGCTGGCTGCCCACCTGGCCGAGGAGTTCACAGTGCTGGCCTATGACCGGCGGGGCCGGGGGCAGAGTTCCGACACGTCTCCGTACGCGCCACAGCGGGAGGTCGAGGATCTACGGGCCCTTATCGAGGGCGCGTCCGGCGGTTCGGCAGCCCTCTACGGTTTCTCCTCGGGGGCGGTGCTGGCGCTCCTCGCCGCGACCGGCGGCCTGTCGGTCACCCGGCTGGCCCTCCTGGAGCCGCCGTTCACACAGGACGAGCAGTCGACTGGCGATCCGGGCCTGGCCGCGGACATCACCGAGCTGGTCGCCGCCGGCCGTCCGGGCGATGCGATGCTGCATTTCCAGCGCAGCATCGGTGTGCCCGCCGAGTTCGTCGACGGGATGCGCGACGGGCCGGGCTGGCCGACCATGGAGGCCTTGGCGCACACCCTGGTGTACGACCTCACCCTGCTCACGGCCCTACCTGCCAAGGCACTGACCACACTCACGATCCCGACGTTGGTGCTCGATAGCGCGCAGAGCGACGCACGGCTGCACGGCTGGGCACAGGGGGTGGCCGAAGCGCTGCCAGCGGGGCGGCACCGGACGCTGCCCGGCGAGTGGCACGGTGTTTCGGTTGACGTGCTGGCACCGGTGCTTGCCGACCATTTCTCCGGCCGCGCCGACTGAACGGCGACGCGTGCCCGCGCCGCTCCTGCCTCCTGTGGCTGCGGGTGCTGTTTGCGCAGCGGCGATGACCTTGAAATGCTTCCGGGATGACCTCCTTTCCTCCGACCTTCGCCGATGATGTGGTCGGCCAGTCGGCTCAGGCGCAGTTCGAGGCGTTCATCGACGAGCACCGCAGGGCGCTCAACGGCTACCTGGACGGGCTGACCGAGGAGCAGGCGCGCCGGTCGTTGGTGCCGTCCCGGACGACGCTGCTGGGTCTGGTGAAGCACGCCGCGTTCGTGGAGAAGGTCTGGTTCGACGAGGCCGTCACCTGTCGACCCCGCTCGGAGATCGGCATCCCCGCCACGCCGGACGAGTCGTTCATCCTCGACGACGGCGACACGATCGCCACCGTCCAGCGCACGCACCAGGAAGCCTGCGAAGCCTCCCGCCGCGCCACGTCCAGCCTGGGCCTCGACGACCTGCTTCGCGGCAACCGGCGCGGCCCGCTGCCGCTGCGCTGGGTCTACCTGCACGTGCTGCGCGAGTTCGCCCAGCACTGCGGGCACGCGGAGATCCTGCGCGAGCAGATCCTGGCCGCCGACTAGCGCCACCGCATGCCCAAGCTGGTCGCGCCCGGTGCGGCCCGGATCATCCCCTGGCCCACCCGCCGGTGTCGGCGAAGCGGCGCAGCGTCCAGCGGGCCGGCGGCCAACCGCCGGGGTCGTGGTCGGTGGTCCATTCGGTGATCGAGGCCGGGGGCACGTCCAGGTCGAACGCCCGGAAGACCGGCTGCGCGGCGAGCGCGTGGAACGCGCCCTCGACGGTCTCGCTGTGGCCGACCAGGACCACTGTGGAGCCCCGGTGCCGGTGGGCGATCTCCATGATCGCGCGGCTGACGCGGACCACCAGCTCGGCCCAGCTCTCGTTGCCCTCCTCGAAGGGTCGGAACACACCGCCGCCCGCCACCGCGTGGTCGGTGCGGAAGAGGGCGGTCGGCAGGCCGTCGGCGTACGGGGGTGTGTGCCAGGTGCAGAGACCACAGTCGGCCACTGGCCGGACGCCGAACGCCGCACCGATCGGTTGCGCGGTCTCGACGGCCCTGCGCAGCACGGACGAGTAGACCGCCACCGGCCCGTCGACGGCGACCTCGCCGGTGAGCCGGTTGGCCAGGTCGTGTGCCTGCTCGTGGCCGAGGGCGGTGAGGCCCCGACAGCCACGTGGCCCACCGATGATTCCTTCGAGCTGGTGGACCGACTCGCCGTGTCGCACGAAGATCAGACGTGTCCGCATCGGGACATCATGCCAGCGGTATCGACGGCAGTATCAGTCGTCCGTACGGCTGGTGGAGAAGGCGTCGGCCCGGCTGAGCAAAGCGTCCAGTTTCGCGCCCGTCTGCGCTGGTAGACGGTCCCGCCGCACCAGCTCGGCGATGTGGTCCCGTAGGTCGCCGACGCGCTTGGCGCGGTCCCTGGTGCGGCGGTTGAGGTCGGCCAGGTCGTCACGCAGATCTTCGGCGGTCTTCGGGTCGACGTCACCGCGGGCGACAGCGGTGGCGAGGACGGCGGCGAACTCGCTGCTCACCTCCCGGAAGCTGACCGGTAGCTGCTGCCCGATGGTCGGGGGCGCGGTGCTGGCGGTGGGGCGTGTTGGCGACGGTGCGGCCGGCGTCGGCGAGTGTGTCGTGGGCGCGGGGGCCGGGGCGGAGGTCGACGGCGCGGCCGCGATCTCGGCCGGGTCGGGTGTGCCCGGGTTGCCGAGCGGATTCTCCACGAACAGGACGCCGACGCCGATCAGTACGGCCAGCACGGCCGCGGCGAGCACGGCGAGAGGCCGACGCGACCGGCGTCGGGCCGGTGCGGCGGGTGCCGGGACGGGGCGGGCCACCATCGACCGGTCGATCAGGGTGGGCGGGTGGGCGGCCGGTCGGATGCGCAGCAGCTCGGTGGGTGGCTCGACCGGCTGACCGGCACCGAAGCGGCGGGCCAGGTGCGCGGCGCTCGGCCGGTCGGCCGGGTTGGCGGCCAGGCTGGCGACGGTCAGCTCGGCGATGTCGGCGGGAAGGCCGGGCACCCGCAGCGGCGGCACCGGGGTGCCGCGCCGGTGCACTTCCAGCGCGTCCTCCCAGCTCTGCACGGGCAGTGGCGCCCGCCCGGTGAGGGTGCGGTAGAGCAGTGCGCCGAGGGCGTACACGTCGCTCGCCGGGTCGGGCGGGCCGGCGGTCAGCCGTTCCGGGGCGAAGTAGGCGGGGGTGCCCATCAGGGGTTCGCCGGACTGGCTGTCGAGGCCGCCGAGCGCGGCGATGCCGAAGTCGAGCACCTTGGCGCCGGTGTCGGTGAGCATGACGTTGCCGGGCTTGACGTCGCGGTGCACGACGCCGATGCGGTGCGCGGCGGCCAGCGCGGCGGCGATTTGCCCTGCCACCCGGACCGCCTCCGGCCAGGGCAGGGGCCCGGTCCGCAGCCGGTCGGCCAGGTTGTGACCGTCGACGAGTTCCATCACCAGGTACGGGACCACGACGCCGCCGGCCAGGGTCGCCTCGGCGTAGTCGTACACCTGGGTCACGTGTGGGTGGGTCAGCCGGGCGGCCGCACGGGCCTCGCGTTGGATGGTGGCCCGCAGCTGTGGGTCGGTGGCGAACTGCCCGGCGAGCACCTTGATCGCGACCGGCCGCCCGAGCACCTCGTCGTCGCCCCGCCACACCTCGGACATGCCACCGAGACCGATCCGCTCGTGCAGTACGTAGCGGTCGTGGAGGCGGAGAGTGGGCGTGAGCGGTGACATGGCTTCACCAGTCTGCCTGGCAACACCGCCGTCGACCACTCTGCGTGCCCGGACCCGCACTGTTCGTCCCGTGCGTACCGGAATGGGATTGGTGCGGGTCAGGAGCAGCGCGGGGTGGCGGGCAGCGGTCGTGGCTGGATGCGGTCGGCGAGCCGGCGCAGGGCGAGGGCGGTGGCCTGCCGGGTCGGGGCGAGCAGGGCCCGGCGGGGGTGTTCGACCTGGACCGGAGCGTCCGGTCGGGCCGAGTTGACGTGCCGGTTCATGGCGTCGAGCGCGGTGATGTATCCGGTGGGAAGTTCCATGGTCAACTCCTCGGGACAGGTCCGGTGGAGTCCCGGACAATGAGTGCGGTGGGCAGCAGTACGTGACCGGCCGCGACGTCAGCGGGCGGGTCGAGCAGCAGTTCGGCGGCGATCCGGCCCTTCTCCTCGGCCGGTTGCCGGACGGTGGTGAGACCGGCCGCGGCGGCCTCGGGGACGTCGTCGAAGCCGGTCACCGAGACGGTTGGACGATCATGGGCCGGCCGTGCGGCCAGGGCGTCCAGCACACCGAGCGCGAGGACGTCGGAGCCGGCCAGCACGGCGGTCGGCGGCGTGGGTTGGTCGAACAGCCCGGCGATGGCCGCGGCTGCCGCCGGGCGACTGTTGCCGGGGACGTTGACCAGCGTCAGCTCGGCCCAGCCGACGCCGACCTCGGCGAA
Organism: Micromonospora sp. NBC_00821; assembly: GCF_036347035.1. Taxonomy (NCBI): domain Bacteria; kingdom Bacillati; phylum Actinomycetota; class Actinomycetes; order Micromonosporales; family Micromonosporaceae; genus Micromonospora; species Micromonospora sp. NBC_00821. Next base: position 3,259,760 of record NZ_CP108880.1, on the reverse strand, counting down.
GGCGTCGGCGAACCCGCTGAGCCGACCTCGGGTGGTCGGATGCGGCACCTGGTCGACCCCGGTCACTGTGAGCGGGCCGGCCGGCGCGTCGGGCAGCACGGAGTCGGCGAGCAGCGCCACCCGACGGTGCCCGAGCCCTGCGACGTGCGCGGCGGCGCTGCGTGCGGCGGCCCGCTCGTCGATGCCGACGAACCGTTCGTCGTCGCTGGCGTCGTCGCGGGCGGCCGTGCTGACGAACGGCAGCCCGCGTTGGCGAATCACGTCCAATGCCCAGTCCTCGTCGGCGACGCAGTAGACGCAGAACCCGTCGACGGCGGCGTTCTCCACCGCCTGTCGGGCGTCGGTCACCGCCGGGGGCAGCGGCACCAGCAGCATGCTGGTGCCGTGCCGCTCGGCCGCCGCGCCGACGCCGGCCAGGAAGCGGACCGCGAACGGGTCGGTGAAGGCGTACGACAGTTGCGAGGTGAACAGCACCCCGATCGACCCGACGAAACCTCGGCGCAGGGAGCGCGCGGTGGGGTTGGGGCCGGGGTACCCGAGTTGCCGGGCGGCGTCCAGGATTCGCTCGCGCAGGGCGGCGGAGAGTTGGTCGGGGCGGCTGTAGGCGTTGGACACGGTGCTGCGCGAGACACCGACGGCGTCGGCCACGGCTTGCAGTGTTGGCTTCACCGGCACCTCTCTGCATCGATCCAGTCTGTATCGATACAGAGACTAGCTCGGCCGGTCGGCGTCGGTCAATACGCGCGCTGAGAGTCTTCCGCTGAGGGCTCGAGCGGTCAGGGCAGGCGGGCTGACTCCGGCCCACTGTCCACGGTCATTGACCAGGCCAGGGCCGTCGCGGTCGGCAGTCAGGCCGGGTAGAGGTCGTCCAGCAGGTCGCCGAGGATCTCCGCCGTACGCTCCGGCGGCTCGGCCTCGACGCAGAGCCGCTCCATGGCCACCGCGTAGTAATCCAGATCGTCGCGCTTGTCCAGGTAGATGGCGCTGGTGAGCTGTTCGATGTAGACGATGTCCGGAAGCTCCTGGTCGCCGAAGCGCAGGATGGTGAAGGCGCCGCCAGCGGCGGCGTGGCCACCAGCGGCGAACGGGATGACCTGCAACCGGATGTGGGGCGACTTGGTCGCCTCGATGAGCGCGGTGAGCTGACCGCGCATTACCTCGGCGCCACCGATGGGCCGGCGCAGGGCCGCCTCGTCCACCACGGCCCAGAGCTGCGGCGGGTTCTGCCGGTGGAGCAACTGCTGACGCTGCATCCGCAGCGCGACGCGTCTGTCGATCTCGCCCGGACCGGCCGCGCCGTGCCCGAGCAGCACGACCGCCCGGGCGTACTCCCGGGTCTGCAGGAGGCCGGGCACGAACTGCACCTCGTAGCTGCGGATCAGCGCGGCGGCCGCTTCCAGGCCCAGGTACGACTGGAACCAGGAGGGCAGCACGTCGCCGTAGCGGTGCCACCAGCCGGGGCTGTTGGCGTCCCGCGCGAGCTTGAGCAGCGCGTCACGCTCGTGGTCCTCGGTGACGCCGTAGAGGGTCAGTAGGTCGGCGACGTCGCGCTCCTTGAAGCCGACCCGACCCAGCTCCATTCGACTGATCTTGGATTCGGAGGAGCGGATCTCCCAGCCGGCGCCCTCCCGGGTCACCCCGCTGGACTCCCGAAGGCGGCGCAGTTGGGCGCCGAGCAGCATGCGCAGCACGGTCGGCCCGGTTGTCGGGCCACCCTCGGCGGGAACCATCGTCACGTGCGGACCTCCGGACACCGACCCACGACGGCCGGGCGCCCCGGCCCGGCCGACGTGTAAGCATGCCATGGACCGACAGTGAGGTGAACTCCTCCGCGCCGGTGAATAAGTCCCGTCGCCGGGACGACCCACCCCCGGACGGTCAGTTGATCAGGTGGTCGAAATCTCCGTCCCGCGCACCGAGAACGAAGGCGGCGATCTCATCCACCGTGTAGATCAGCGCCGGCCCTTCCGGGTGTCGTGAGTTGCGGACCGCGATGCCCGCTCCCTCGGGCAGTTCGGCCAGTTCGACGCAGTTGCCGCTGGGGTTGCTGCGGCGACTCTTCTGCCAGCTCAGCGGAGGCAACTGGTGGATCGGTACGCCATTGGGTGGCTGCTGCATGGGGGCGTCTTTCTGTTACGAGCCCGCCGGTGGCCGTGGGAGGAGCGGTGACGGCGAGGAGGTGCGGTATCGACATTGGACGGTTCTGCACGTGCATCTGCTATTGCATCTGCATCCGACGGCGAGCATGATAACGCACATGATCGGTGCCCATCCGTTCACTTTGTGTTACCCCCACACGGGCAACGATCAGGCAAAACTGGGCCCGACGCGGCGTGCCGCGTCAACCGAAGGCTGGAGGCGGTCGCGGCGATGGGAGGGTTCGTGCCGGATCCGATGAGTGTCGCCTCCGGCGTCTGCGCGGCGGGCGCGCTGCTCTCCTCCTGGCAACTACGCCGACGGGCGGTGCGCGCCGAGGCCGAGATCGGTCACCTCCAGGCAGAGCTTGCCGCCGAACGGCACGCCGCCAGTCACGACCCGCTCACCGGGCTGCCCAATCGACGCGCCTTCTACCGTCTGGCAGCCGCCCTGCTCACCGACGCCGCCGGCCAGCCGCTGATCGCCGTGGTGCTCGACCTGGACGACTTCAAGCAGATCAACGACCGGTACGGGCACGCCGCCGGCGACCAGGTGCTGATCAGCGTTGCCGAACGCCTCGCCGGCTTTGCCGGGGACAACCTCGTGGCGCGCCTCGGCGGCGACGAGTTCGCCGGGCTGCTCTCCAGCCCCACCGTCGACCGGCGCTGGATCGAGCACTCCACCCGCCGGCTCAGCGAGACCGTCGCCGCGCCGATCCGGCTGAGCGGGTGCAGCGTCCGGGTCACCGCGTCCGTCGGGCTCGCCCCGGTGAGCGGCCCGGCCCAGCTCACCGACGCGCTCAGCCGCGCCGACGCGGCCATGTACCAGGCGAAGAGCCTCGGTGGCACCCGATCGCCCCGCCAACTGGTCGACAGCGCGTTCCTCGGCGAGCGCTGACCGTTCAGCCCCGCACCGCATCGTGGCCGCCCTGAAGAGGCGGTGGCCGTCGTCGGCCCGCAGTGGCGCGGTGATGCCCGGCAAGTCGGGCGTGCTGGTCCGCCCCGGAGGTGACCGGCTCCATCGTGGACAGGCGCAGGCCGAAGCCCGCCCGTACCTGTTCGGCCACCTGCCGTGCGACGTCCTGCACCATGCGGAACACCATGCCAGCGCACCGGCGACCGGCCCACCGCTTTTGCCGGTCACCAGGGCGTTCTGAGGCGTCCTATCCGGGTATGGGAAACCAGTACCCGAATCACGACCGCCGAGAGGAACCGACGTGGCGACCATCAGCGCCCTCGTACTCAACTGCACCCTCAAGCCGTCACCGACGCCGTCGAGCGCCGAGCAACTCGGTCGGGAAGTGCTCGCCGAGTTGGCAGCGCAGGGCGTGGAGGGCGAGATGATCCGCGTCGTCGATCACGACGTGCGTTTCGGGGTGTCCACGGACGAGGGCGACGGCGACGGTTGGCCGGCGATCCGCGACAAGCTGATGGCAGCCCAGGTGCTCGTCATCGCCACGCCGATCTGGCTCGGCCAACCCTCCAGCGTCTGCAAGATGGTCCTCGAACGCCTCGACGCCGAACTCTCCGAGACCGACGCCGAGGGCCGACTCCTCACCTACGGCAAGGTGGCCGGCGTCGCGGTTGTCGGCAACGAGGACGGCGCCCACCACACCATCGGCGAGGTGCAGCAGGCGCTCAACGAGGTCGGGTTCACCATCGCCGCCGCCGCCGCGACCTACTGGGTCGGGGAGGCACTGCAGACCGTGGACTACCGCGACGCCGGCCCCAAGCCCGACACCACCGGCCGCACCACGAAGGCCCTGGCGCTCAACACCGCACACCTGGCCCGACTCCTCGCCGACCAGCCGTACCCGCCGCCGGACACGAAGGGTGCCGCGGTCGGGCCGAGCCGCGAATAGATCTCGCCGCCAGGTGCGTCACTGTGGGGCTACCCCACTGCCGGGGTTGCTCGCCGCGCGGTCAGCGCCAGCCGTAGCCGGCGCGCAACGCCTGCCCGACGCGGTCGAAGCGGGGCCGGTCCAACACGGCGCCCTCCCGGCGGATGCTGTCCTCGCGCATGGTGAGCACCCGGTCCAGCCGGACCCAGCTCGGCCGGTTGTCGCGGTCCCACTCACCCGGCCCGAGCGCGAACCAGTGCCGCTGCCCGTCCCGCTCGCTCTGGCTGGACAGCATCAGCCCGAACAGGGTCCGGCTGTGCCGCCCGACAACCAGCACCGGCCGGTCCTTGCCCTGGCGGGGGTCGTCCTCGTACGGCACCCACGTCCAGACGATCTCGCCCGGGTCGGCCTGACCGTCCCGCTCCGGAGCGTAGGTCAGCTCCCGACGCTGCAGGGCGCTCACCTGGCGGCGGCGGGCCACCTGCGCGGGCGCCGGCCCGGTACGCCGGGGCGACGGGATCACCGCACCGACCCGGGAGATACGCGCCGCGACATTCCTCAACAGACCAGCCACGGCGGGCAGCCTACCCGCCGCCGAAGAGGGCGGTACGACAGACTGGCTCCATGAACGAGCTGCCCCGTGACCTGCCGATCCTGGAGCGACGCGCGGTGCGGGTGGTGGTCACCGACGGTGCCGACCGGGTGTTGCTGTTTCACACCCGCGACCCGGACCACGCCCGGCTGGGCACCTGGTGGGAGCTGCCGGGCGGGGGCATGGATCCCGGTGAGACCTATCGCGACACGGCGGTGCGGGAGCTGCGGGAGGAGACCGGCATCGTGATCACCGCCGACGAGGTTGGTGCGCCGAACTGGCGGCGGCGGGCGAGCTTCCTGCACCGCCAGTTGCGGCAGGTCCAGGACGAGGTTGTCGTCGCCGTACGGCTGGCCGGCCCCGGCCCGGACGTGGACGAGGCGCACCGGCTCGACTACGAGCGGGAGGACTACTTCGGCTTCCGCTGGTGGCCTTTGCCGGCGGTGGTCGCCAGTCGGGAACGGTTCTATCCCGGGCAGCTCCCCCGGCTGATCACCCCGTTCCTCGCCGGCACGGAGATCGACGAGCCGTTCGAGCTGTGGTCATGAGCGGGGCCGGCGGGCAGAGTGGGGACATGAGGACCGATCTGCACGGGCCGCTCTCCGCGTACGCCGCGCGGCTGCACGCCACGGCCGGCGACGGACACCACGTCGCCTCCCCGCTCGGTGCCTGGCTGCTGCTCGCTGTCACTGCCACCACGGCCGACAGCGATCCGGCCGTAGCGGACAGAGCCGCCGCGAAGCTGGCGCAGGCGCTGGGCACCGACCTGCCGAGCGCGGCCGAGGTGGCCCGAACACTGTTGGAGGCGCCGCACCCGCTGGTCGGGTCCGCCACCGCGCTCTGGCACCGAACGGGGCAGGCCGACGGCGGGCCGGCGGCGTGGCGGGCCGCGCTGCCCAGCACGACCGAGGTCGGCGCACTGCCCGATCAGGCCGGGTTGGACGCCTGGGCGCGCGAGCACACCCTCGGCCTGATCGAGACGTTCCCCCTGGAGGTCGATTGGGACGTGGTGTTCATCCTGGCCAGCGCGTTGGCCACCCGGGTGTCCTGGGCGAACCCGTTCGACGTCGCCGACGCACGCGCGCTCGGCGCCAACAGCCCGTGGGCCGGCCAACTACGGCGGGCACTACGCAGCCCGAGCCATGGCCACCACTGCGCCATCGTGTCCACAGCACGGGCCGGTGACGTGATCGTGCACGCCGCACCCGCCCAGACGACCGACGGCGCGGGGCTGGTCGTCCTCTCGGTCGCCGCCGCGCCGCAGGTGCCACCGGCCGAGGTGCTGGCCACTGCGTACGACCTGAGCGCCGGCGCGGCCGACGGCGCGCCACCGGCGGGCAGCCGCGCGCTGTTCGACCTGCCGCTCGGCGAGACTCCGCTGTGGACGCTGACCGAGGAACGGGTACACACCTGGGCGCGCGACGGCCGCGAAGAGCGGCACACCGCCGTCCTGCCCTGCTGGTCCGCTCGGAACGACCATGACCTGACCGCCCCGGCGCTCGGCTTCGCCGCCGCGGTGGACACGCTCGCGACGGCGCTGGCGCTGCCGGTGGAGCGCTTCGAGGCATGGCAGACGGCGGTGGCCCGGTTCGACAGGTACGGCTTCGAGGCGGCGGCGGTGACCGGCATGGCCGGGATCACCAGCATGCCGCCGGAGGGCGTGGCCCGCACCGCCGAGCTGCGCTTCGGCCACCCGTACGCGGTGGTGGCCGTCGCCACCGACGCCCGAGCCGACGGCGTCACCGGCCCGTGGCACGGGGTGCCGGTCTTCTCCGCCTGGGTCGCCGAGCCCGAGGAGGTGTCCGAGGCGTGAGTCACCTCGCGGAGGACCAGGTGGCCGCTGTGCTCCGGCAGTGGATCGGCACGACCACCCCGAAGCTGCTGGGCGAGGGCATGGAGGGCGCGGTCTTCGAGGTCGACGACTCGCGGGTGGCGAAAATCTGGTTCGCCGGTTCGGTCGAGTCGTCCCGCCGGGCGGCAGCGTTCTACGACGCACTAGCCGCGAAGCCGCTGCCGTTCCAGGTGCCGCGGATCACGCAGGTGGAATCGGTGGGAGGCCGAGTCGTCACCATCGAGCGGCGGCTGACCGGCACGACAGTGGCCGCCGCGCTCGCGGCCGGCGCGGTGTCCCGCGAGGCCGCGTACACGATCGTCGTCGACATCGTGGCCGCGCTCGCGGCCGGCGGTGGTCTCCCGGCGGCCCGTGAGCTGGCCGTGCTGGGCGAGGTTGCCCCGCTGTTCAACACCGGGGAGGGCTTTCCGGTCGCCCTCGCGCGCCTCGCCGAACGCCGGGTCGAGCGTTTCCGACAGGTGCTGAGCGGGGCGTCGCCGACTTCGACCGGAAAGCCGCGGCGCTCACCAGCCGTCTGGTCGAGGTGGACAGTGGCCGGCGGGCGGTGCTGCACGGTGACCTGATTCCGGGGAACATCCTGGTCGACGCCTCGGGTCGACCGAGCGCGGTGCTGGACTGGGGCTTTCTGACCACCGAGGGTGACCCGGCGTTCGACGCGGCGGTCACCGCCGCGATCTTCGACATGTACGGGCCTGAGGCGGCGCAAATCGAACGCGACCTCCTCGACCGGATCGAGGCGCGGTTGGGCTACGACCGCGGGGCGCTGCTCGTCTACCGGGCCGCCTACTCGCTGATCACGGCGAACGCCTACGACCCGACGGGTCAGGACGGCCACTTCGCCTGGTGCGTGGCGGCCCTCAACCGGGCCGACGTCACAAGGGCCCTCCTGGGCTGATCCCGCCGGGTCGGGTCAGAACCCGCCGTCGCGCGGCAGTCGCGCCACCATCTCCCGGAACTCCCGCACCGTCATCGCCGTTCGCAACGTGGCGAAGACGGCGCCCGTTCCGGCCCGGGCGGTGGCCGGGTCCACCCCGGCGCGCTGTTCCACCCGACGAAGGAACTCCGTCGGGCCGGCCTCCATCGGGGTCGCGCCGGCACCGCCGACCTCCAGGCCCACCCCGCTGGTCAACCCATCGGCGCCAGCATCCGGGCCGAGGGCCCCGGCCGGAAGGGCAGTCGCGGCCGCATCCGGGGCCGGACCGGAGGCCCCGGCCGGATCCGGGGCCGGGCCACTCAGGTAGCCGTCGACCTCGTTCGGAAGGTGCCCGACGACGTCGCCGGACGCGTCGCCGGTCACCCGCTCGGCCAACGTCTGGAGCACGGCGCGGGCGAGCACGGCGGCCTCCTCGGCCGGCAGGCCGGACCGTTGGGACACCGCGTCGATGAAGTACGGGAACCCGTCGCCGTCGGTCACGCTCGGCCGGTTACCCCTGGCCGGCCGCGACAAACTGCTGCTAGGCCAGCAGACCCTCGGCCCGCAGGTGGTCGAAGATGATCTGGTCGACGGGCGAGGTGCGGTGTCGGTCCGCGTACCCGAGCCAGGCCATCTCGGCGATCTCGCTGGCCGGCCGCAGCTCTCCCCGATAGTCGGCCCGGTAGCAGGTCATCCGCACGGTGATGCCGGTCGAGTGGCCGTGCGCCTGCGCGGTGAAGGTGCCCAGGTGCACGGCGCCGGGCACGACGACCTCCACGCTCAACTCCTCGTCGATCTCCCGACGCAGGGTCTGCAGGTCGGTTTCGCCCGACTCGCGCTTTCCGCCCGGCAGGTACCAGACGTCCTTGCCCACCGACCGGGTGCTCAACACCCGACCGTCCTCGACGAGGATCCAGGCCACCTTGTCGATCTCGCGCACGATGCTCCTTTTGCCGCCACCGGGATCGGGGACGCTACCACCCGGCAGCGCGCTCAGTCGGCGAGCAGGTCGAGCAGCAGCGCGGCGGTCCAGCTGAACGCCGGTGAGCCCAGCCCGGCGCCGGTGTCCGGGTGGAAGTACTCGTGACAGCCCGCGCCGGCGACCAGACCGATCATCGAGCGACCCAGCCCGGCGGCCAGTTCCGGGTGCCCGTGCTCGATCAGCCCACGCCGGACGAGCCAGCCGATGTTGAGCCAGCTCGGCCCACGCCAGTAACGCAGCGGCTCGAAGTCGGGCGCGGTGCGGTCGTAGGTGGGCAGCGGCCGGTCCATCCGACGGGCCACCCCGAAGCGCGCCGACCGGGCCTCGACGACCAGCGCGTCGACCTGCCGGGTCGGCAGGTCGGGCAGGATCAGGGGGGTCAGCCCGAGCACGGTACGGGCGCTCACCAGGCGGTCGGTGCGCAGGTCACGGGGCTGGAACGTGCCGGTGTCCGGGTCGTACAACCGGCGCAGGAGGGCTTCGGTGACCCGGGCCGCGCGGGCCCGGTGCGGTCCGGGATCGTCGCCGACGAGCGCGGCGATCTCGGCGAGGGCGTGTTCGGCGGCCCCGAACGCCGCGTTGAACAGCGGGCACTCCACCAGGAACGGGTGCCCGGCGGCCAGGTCGCGGTCGGAGTAGCAGTGGTCGCGGTAGGCGGCGACGATCGCCAGGTAACGCGCGTAGTCCAGGTCCGTGGGGCGGTGCGCGGCGTCGGCGTGCGTGGTGTCGTGCCGACGGTACGCCCGCATGACTGCCGCCTCGGCCGGCACCGCGGCCATCGGCTCGTCCCAGGCCGGGCTGTTGTCCAATCCGGACTCCCACGGGTGCACGATGCAGACCAGCCCGTCACCGGCCACGTCCCGCCGGTCGGCCAGGTAACGCTGTTGGGCGACCAGCGCGGGATAGAGCCGGCGCAGCGCGGTCAGGCCGGTGGGATCGGGCGCCCGCCGGTACGCCAGCAACGCGGCGAGCGCGTGCACCGGCGGCTGGACCAGGCCGGAGGTGGCCACCGTCGGTGCTCCCGGCACGTCGGCCGATCGCCACATCTCCGGCCCCGGGAAGTACGCGCCGACCCGCAGTGCCGGGTTGAACACGATGTGCGGCACCCGTCCGTCGGCCCACTGCGCCCGGAACAGGCTGGCCAGCTCGCGCCAGGCGCGGTCGGGGCGGACCTGGGCCAACCCGATCGCGATGAACGCGGAGTCCCAGCTCCACTGATGCGGGTAGAGCGTGCGCGACGGCACCGTGTGGTCGTGCTCCCAGTTGGCGTCGAGCGTGTCGACAGCGAGCCGGCGCAGCCCGGCCGCGTCGGCCGGGCCACCCGTGCCGGCGGCGTCGGCGCGCGTCGCTCCGGCGTCGGCGGGCTCGCCGACGTTAATCGGCTCGGCGTCGGCGGAAGCGCCGACGCTGGTCAGCCTCGCGTCGGCGGTCACGCGGCGGCCCGCCGGGGCAGTGCGTGCCGCAGCACCGTGGCGGCCTGTTGCAGGGCCCGGACCGGGTCGCCGCGGAGCCGGCACTCCAGGGCCAGCCAGCCCCGGTAGTCCAGCTCCAGCAGGGTACGCACCAGCGCCGGCCAGTCCAGGTGCCCGGCGCCGGGCTGGTACCGGTTGGAGTCGCTGACCTGGACGTGCCCGAGGTACGGCGCGGCGGCGCGCAGCGCGCGGTGCACGTCGTCCTCCTCGATGTTCATGTGGAAGGTGTCGGCGACCACCCGGACCGACGGCAGTCCGAGCGCGGCGCAGAGCGCCACCGCCTCGTCGAGACGGTTGACCATGTGGTCCTCGTACCGGTTGAGGGGTTCCAGGAAGAGGGTGACCCCCTCGGCCCGGGCGTGTTCGCCCAGCTCGCCGAGGGCGTCGAGGAGCACCTGCCGGTCGCCGTCGGGGGCCCGGGGCGGCTCGAACGGCGGCAGTCGTCGGGAGAACATCCCCCAGGCGGCCGGGGTCATCACCCCGACGCCACCCAGCTCGGCGATCACCGAGAGCTGGGAGCGCAGGTTGCGGACGGCGTCGGCGGACCGGGCCGGGTCGAAGTCGCCGATGAAGTGGTCCATCTCGACGCAGACGGTGGGCATCACCACCCCGGCGGCGCGGGCCCGGCGCAGCTCGGGCAGCCGGCGGGCGAACGCCAGGTCGCCGCGGCCGCGTAGTTCGATGCCCTGGTAGCCGAGGGCGGCCGCGAGGGCGTACTTCTGGATCAGGTTGGTGCCCGGCAGGAGTTGTTCCTGACAGGCCAGCGCGATGGTGGTCATGAGAACCTCAGCACGACTTGGAGGACGTCACCGGCGCCGCGGTCGAGCAGCGCGAGGGCGTCGGCGACCGCGCTGGCGTCGACGATGTGGCTGACCAGCGGCAGCGGGTCGACGCTGCGGTCGGCCACCAGGTCCATGAAGGTCTGCGCGACCCGATCTCCGGTCCACCGGCCGGCCATGCTCGGCGCGGGGGTGGGCCCGGAGACCTGGGCGGCCACCAACTGGATGCGGTTGTGATGGAACTCCTCGCCGAGGCCGAGCGCGTCGGCCTGGCCCTGGTAGAAGCCTGCGGCCACGACCCGGCCGGCGTGGGCGGTGGAGCGGATCGCCTCGTGCAGCGCCGGGTACGCGCCGGACAACTCCAGGCAGACGTCGGCCCCCCGGCCGTCGGTGGCCTGGCGCAACACGGCGGCGGCGGAGGTGACAGTGGCGTCCACAGTGGATCGCGCGCCGTATCGGGCGGCGTGCTCCAGCCGGTCGGGGACCGGGTCGACGGCCACCACCCGGGCCCCGGAGAGCACCGCGAGCCGAGTGGCGAGCAGCCCGATGACCCCCTGGCCGAAGACGCCGACCCAGTCACCGAGGTGCAGGTCGCCGGCGAGCACGGCGGTCAGCGCGATGGCGCCGGGGCGGGCGAAGACCGCGGCGAGCGGATCCAGCCCGGTGGGGAGCGCACGGACCGCGTCGGCGGCGAGCACGGCCTCGGCCCGGTGCCCCCAGATGCCCCAGACGAGCTGCCCCGGATGCCGGTCGGTGACCTCCGAGGCGACCTCGATGATTTCCCCGACCTCTTCGTAGCCGAAGCCGATCAACGGGTAGGGCACCGGCGTCTGTCGGGGGACGAACATCCGGGCGGCGTCGTCCCAGTCCTTGCTGAGCCGGGGATTGCTGCCCCGGTAGAGGGTCAGCTCGGTGCCGGCGGAGATGCCCGAGTAGCAGGTGCGGACTCGGACCTGGCCGGGGCCGAGCGGATCCGGCGGGCAGGGCTCGAGGCTGATGCGTCGAGGCCCGGCGAGAGAGACCACCCAGTTGCCCATGTGTCACATCCCGGTAGCACTGGGTTCCAGGATAGCAAAAAATCGCGATATGTCTTGCTATTGATCAATCGAAGGTGTTGGATCCTTCTTGTACCCTTCGAGAGGAGTGCCATCGATGTCTGCACCTCCGAGGCGGATACTCGCCACCACCCTGATCCTGGCACTGACCACGTCCACCCTGCTGGCCTGCGGCGACGACGAACCCGACAGCAACAGCAAGAAGATCACCGTGTGGAGCCTGGAGGACGTCGCCGACCGGGTCACCGCCACCAAGGCGATCATCGCCGACTTCACCGCCAAGACCGGGATCCAGGTCGATCTCGTGACCGTCAACGAGGACCAGTTCCCCTCACTGATCGCCGCCAACGCCGCCGCAGGCGACCTGCCCGACGTGGTCGGTTCGGTCTCCCTCGCCGGCATCCGTACGCTCGCCGGCAACGAGCTGCTGCACGCCTCGGCGAACGCGGAGGTCGTCGACAAGCTGGGCAAGCAGACGTTCTCTCCCCGAGCGCTGGAGCTCACCTCCGACGACGGCAAACAGCTCTCCGTGCCCAGCGACGGCTGGGGGCAGCTGCTCGTCTACCGCAAGGACCTGTTCGCCGCGGCCGGCCTGCCCGCCCCCGACACGTATGAGCGGATCACCGCCGCCGCGGCCCGACTGAACACCGGCGGGGTCGCCGGCATCACCGCGGCGACCGCCCCCAGCGACGTGTTCACCCAACAGACCTTCGAGCACCTGGCGCTGGCCAACGGCTGTCAGCTCACCGACGACTCGGGGAAGGTGACACTGGATTCGCCCCAGTGCGTCGAGGCGTTCCGCTTCTACGGTGACCTGATCCGCACCAGCTCGGTCAAGGGCGCCCAGGACGTGGACACCACCCGGGCCACCTACTTCGCGGGCAAGGCGGCCATGGTGATCTGGTCGCCGTTCATCCTCGACGAGCTGGCCGGACTGCGCAACGACGCCAAGCCGACCTGCCCCCAATGCCAGGCGGATCCGGCGTTCCTCGCGAAGAACAGCGGGTTCGTCACCGCGATCAAGGGCCCCAACGGCACCGAGCCGGCCCAGTACGGCGAGATCAGCTCGTGGGCGGTTCTCGACGGCGCGGTGACCGACCCGGCGAAGTCCTTCGTGGAGTACATGCTCGGTGACGGCTACCCGCGCTGGTTCGGCATGTCCCCGGAGGGCCGCTTCCCGGTGCGCAAGGGCACCCCCACCGAGCCGGAGGCGTACCTGACCGCCTGGAACACCAGCCAGGCGGGCGTGGACGCGAAGAAGCCCCTCACCGATGTGTACGGCGACGAGGTGCTGGCCACGCTGCGCCGCAGCCCGGACACCTTCGGGCGCTGGGGCCTCAGCCAGGGGCAGGGCAAACTCGTCGGCGCCATGCTCGGCGAGTTGCCGGTGCCCAAGGTGCTGGGCGACCTCGTCTCCGGCAAGTCCGACGCGGCGGCCACCGCCAACCGCGCCACGAAGGACGTGGACGCCATCAAGGCGGGCGTCAATTGACCACCACAGCGCCCGGCCCCGGCCGCTCCCCCACCCGGGAGCGGCCGGGGCCACCCCGGCGCCGACCACTGACCCTGCGCCGCCGCGAATCCCGGGCCGGGCTCGCGCTGGTCGCACCGACCCTGCTCGTCACCATCGCTGTCATCGGCATCCCGATCGTGTGGACGGTGGTGCTCGCCTTCCAGCGGGTCCGGCTGGCCACGCTGCGCAAGACCGGTCTGTTCGGCGAGTTCACCATGGACAACATCGACCGGGTGCTGAACACACCCGGCTTCGCCGAGACGCTGTGGGTCACGCTGATCTACAGCATCGGCGGCACCGTCGGGTCGATACTGCTCGGCCTGGTGGCCGCACTGGTCGTCCGCCGGCCGTTCCGGGGTCGCACCCTGGTCCGGGCGTCCATGCTGCTGCCGTACGTGGCACCGGTGGTCGCCGTGACGTTCGTCTGGCAGGTGATGCTCGACCCACAGCTCGGCATCGTCAACGCGTGGGGTCAACGCCTGCTCGGCTGGGACGCGCCGGTGCCGTTCCTCACCCAGGAGTCGACTGCGCTGGCCACGGTGATCGTCTTCGAGGCGTGGCGGTACTTCCCGTTCGCGTTCCTGTTCCTGCTGGCCCGGCTCCAGGCGGTGCCCGGCGAGTTGGAGGAGGCCGCCCGGGTCGACGGCGCCACCCCCACCCAACGGTTCCGGCACATCCTGCTGCCGCAACTGCTGCCGGTGATCGCCCTGCTGGGCGTGCTGCGCTTCATCATGACGTTCAACAAGTTCGACGACGTCTACCTGCTCACCGGCGGTGCGGCCGGCACCGAGGTGGTCAGTGTGCGGGTGTACGAGTTCCTCACCGCCCGTACCGACATCGGGGCCGCGGCCGCCCAGGCGGTCGTGCTGGCCGTGGTGCTCATCGTGTTCGTGCTGATCTATCTGCGCTTCTTCGGACGGAGGGTGGGTTGATGGACCGGGACGTGGTCGAGACGGTGAGCCTGCGTTGGCTGCGCCGCCTGGTGATCGCCGTGTTCCTGGTGATCACGGTCTTCCCCTTCTACTACATGCTGGTGCTCTCGGTGCGCCCCATCGAGCGGCTGCTGCTGGACCCCGGGGCGCTGGTGGTCGGCTTCGGTGAGCTGACAGTTGCCACGTACGCCGAGGTGCTCAAGGCCACCGACGACGGCGGCCAGGGTTTCCTCACCTTCATCCGCAACAGCGGGCTGGTCGCCGTCGCGGCGACAGTGCTCACTCTCCTGGTCGCGATCCCTGGCGCCTACGCGGTGGCCCGGCTGCGGTTCTTCGGCCGGAGGCAGGTGGACTTCCTGTTCCTGGCGGTCTACCTGTTCCCGTCGATCGTCATCGCGATCCCGTTGTTCGTGGTCTTCACCCGGGCCGGGCTGCGCGGCTCGCTGTTCGGTCTGGTGCTGGTCTACATCTCGCAGACGTTGCCGGTGTCGGTCTACATGCTGAAGAACTACTTCGAGACCATCCCGGTCAGTCTGGAGGAGTCCGCCGCGATCGACGGCGCCGGCCGGCTCGGCATCATCCGCCGTGTCAGCCTGCCCCTGGCGATGCCGTCGATCATGGCGGTCGCGCTCTACGACTTCATGATCGCCTGGAACGAGTTCCTCTTCGCCCTGCTGTTCCTGGTCGACAAACCCGACCGGTGGACGGTGTCACTGGGGTTGTCCCTGCTCGCCGACGGGGTGGAGGTCCCCAAGACCGTGCTGATGGCCGGGTCGGTAGTGCTCACCCTGCCCATCGTGATCCTCTTCTTCGCCAGCGAACGGCTGCTCACCGAGGGACTGACCAGCGGCGCGGAGAAGGGATGATGGTCTCGTCCGGGTCGCCCGCCCGGGCCCCACCGGCCCGGATACGGTGGCCTCATGGCCAACCCGACCCGCTGGGCTACCGACACCGGTCCCGAGCACTCACAGTGGTATATCGACCGGTTCCGCAAGCTCGTGGCCGAGGGTGCGGACCTGGCCGGCGAGGCCCGACTGGTGGACGCCCTCGTCGCGCCCGGCTCCCGCATTCTCGACGCCGGCAGCGGCACCGGCCGCGTCGGTGCCGCGCTGGCCGAGCGGGGGCACACGGTGGTCGGGGTGGACGCCGATCCCGCGCTGGTGGATGCCGCCCGCGCCGACTATCCCGGCCCGACGTGGCTGGTCGCCGACCTCGCCGAGCTGGATCTACCGGCGCTGGGTGAGGCCGAGCCGTTCGACGCGGCAGTGCTGGCCGGCAACGTGCTCGCCTTCGTCGCCGTCGGCACCGAACCGGAGGTGCTGCGCCGGGTGGCAGCGCACCTGCGACCCGACGGGGTGCTGACAGTGGGCTTCGGCACCGAGCGCGGCTACCCGCTGACCGCGTTCGACGCCGACGCGGTGGCCGCCGGGCTGCGCGTGGAGCAGCGCTTCGCCACCTGGGACCTGCGCCCGTGGCGCGACGACGCCCCGTTCGCGGTCACCGTCCTGCGCCGCCCGGCCGACTGACCACCGTCCGCCTCCCGGTGCCTCCCGGTGCCTCCCGGTGCCTCCCGGTGCCTCCCGGTGCCTCCCGGTGCCTCCCGGTGCCTCCCGGTGCCTCCCGGTGCCTCCCGGTGCCTCCCGGTGATCAAGAGATTTCCGTCAGGCTCGCGCCAATTTCTGACGCAAACCTCTTGATCACCGCCGCCCCGTCGACGGGGCGGGTCATCCTCAGTCTGGGGCGGCGACGGCGCGGGCGGCGGCCGGGTCGAGGGTGGCGCCGGCGGGTACCAGGCTGACCAGCCCGGCCGGCAGCCGCACCGGCCGCACGTCGCGGTAGCCCAGCATCGGGAGCACCTCGCGGTCGGCCAGCACGTACCGTCGGCCCAGGTCGGTGACCACGGAGACCGCGCCGCCGGTCGCGCCGGGCGCCGCGGCGGCCTCGACCACCGCACCGCGGCCCGGCTCCACCACGACGTGGTCGGCCAGCACCGCGCCGCCGGTCGGCGCGGTGCGGGGCACCGCCGTCAGGTCCCCCAGCGGTACGCCCCAGCGCACCTCACCAACCCCGCCGTCGTCGCCGATGCGGGTGCAGAGCGCCCCACCGTCGCCGGCCGCGAGCCGGGGAGGGCTCGGTGGCGGGGCGTTCGGGCCGGTCGGAGCGAGATCAGGCACAGTGGGCAGCGCGGCGAACCGACCCAACGTCATCGGCACCGGCTCGACCTGCCCGGTGCGGGCCAGCAACAACCCCGCCTGCAACTCGGTGATGCCGGCCAGGCCGGCGTCGAGCGCCACCGCGTACTGCCGGCCGCCACCGGAGTTGCTCACCAGGTAGACAGTGCCGATCGCCGCACCCGGCACCCGGGTGGCGGGTCGGCCCAGCGCGGGCAGATCGAGTGGGGCGAGGTCGGTGCCGGCGGGCAGCGAGTTGAGCAGCGCCGGCGCCACCCGAACCGCCTGGGCCCGGGTGGTGGCGAGCGCCGCCAGCACCCGGCTCGGGTCACGGACGAGGTAGCGGCGCTGGTGCCAGACCAGGTGCAGCCCGCCGTCGGGGTGGCGCAGCAGCAGCGCGTCGTCGCCCAACGGCCGACCGCCGTCGGGCTCGGTGCCGATCAGCAGCGCCGAGCGGGGCGCCTCGACGCCCGTGCCGGCCGGGACCGTCGAGCAGACCGTCCACGCCGTGGCGGCCAGCCGGCCCGGGGCGGGCAGCGAGTCGGGTGCGTCGGCGATGCCCAACGGCAGCCCGCGCGGCACCCCGTCGATAGTGCGTCGGGACACCAGGACGGTCTTCGAGCGGTCGGCGCCGACGATGAGCAGCGCCGAGGCGTAGTTGAGCACCGGGTGCAGCTTCTGCTCGCGGTAGACGAACCGGGCGCCGGATTCCTTCTCCACGATCACCGCGCCCGGGTCGCGCCACCCCTTGCCACCACCGGCGAACAGGCCGTAGAGGGCGAAACCACCGAGCCCGATCGCCGCGACCAGGACGCTGGCCAGGCCGGCGCCGGCCAGCCGCCGAAACGGCGACTGGGCGGGGTCGGTCTCCCGCATGACCAGGGCGGCGACCGCCCGCTGGACGCTGAACTGGTAGGAGTGCAGCTGGTCCTGCCGCGACGGCATGAGTCCGTTACCTTTCGGTGCGCTCTAGTGAGCGCGTGATTGGTTGCCCCGCCTTGCGGTGGGGGCGGTCCCGGTCTTGCCGGCGGAGTGCGGCGTTGTGGTCACGGTCGATGACCAGGCCGCACGCCTCACAGTCGTACTCACGCTCGTGCAGGGCGAGCTTGGCTTTCACCGCGCCACAACCCGAGCAGGTTTTCGAGGACGGATACCAGCGGTCGGCCACGAGCAACCGGCCGCCGTTCCACCTCGTTTTGTATGCCAGCTGACGGCGGATCTCGGCGAACCCGGCATCAGCGATGTGCCGGGCCAGCCGCCGGTTGCGCAGCATGCCCGCGACGTTCAGGTCTTCGACAACGATGGTGCCGTGTTCGCGTGTCAGCCTCGTGGTGAGCTTGTGCAGCCCGTCGCGGCGCAGGTTCGCAACCCGCGCATGGGCCCGACCAAGTCGCCTCGACGCGCGTTGCCAGCGGTTCGAGGGGCGGCAGCCGGTGCGCCGGTGGGGCCCAGACTTCCGCGACAACACCCGACCGAGCGCCCGCAGTCGGGCCTGCGCGGCGACGAGGTGCCGCGGGTTGTCGACCCGCTCGCCGGTGGACAACACCGCAAGATGTTTGATTCCGACATCCACCCCCACCACCACATGCCTACGATCGGGCTCGACCCGAATCGCGCCTGTGGTGAACCGCACCGACGGTGTCCCACGGCGGCGGGACTTGAAGCGAGGGAAACCGACCCGCCTGCCGCCCCGCCCGCCCTGACGGGAAGCAGCCCAGTTCTTCAAGCCACGGGCGAGAGCATCCAGGCCGGTGTTGAACGCCTCTTTCGACACCTCACCCCACCACGGCGCCGCATCGGCCTTCGCAGCGTTCCACGCCTTGCGCAGCCCGGCGAGCGACCACGGCAGCGACGGCGTCAGCAACTCATCCGGCACCCCATAGGAGCGCTCCGCCGCGCGCTGGTCCATGACCGCCTTGACCCGGGCCAGCGCCCAGTTGTGCGCCACTCGCGCGGCCCCCACATGCGCCCTCACGGCGCGTTCCTGACCAGGGGTGAGGTCGAGAGCGAACCGGTAAGCCTGGATCGTCTTCACGTCGGATCCTCGATGACCACCTCGGCCGCGCGGCGAGCCGGTACGCGGGAACAGGCAACGTCCCGGACTCGTACCGCCGTCGCGTACGAGACGCCGGTAGCCGCCGCCCACTCCTTCAAGTTCACACCGCCCCTCTAGACGACCACTGAACACTCCTGACCGTCAGAACGCCAGCAGTTACTTCCCCTCCGGTGGATCGGCCGGGCACAGGATATGCGCTGCGTCGATGTCCGGTGGACCCTGCGTGGCCGCCCGTCGCGGGGCAACCGCTACCATCCGTGGACGAATCCGGCGGCGAGAGGGCACCCGTGGGCGCGCGTTTCGAAGAGCTGGCCTGGCGGGAGACCCCGATCGGCGCGATCAGTCTGCGCCGACGCCGGGACCCGGCACTCCAGGTCGAGGTGTACGAGGTCAAGCTCGACGACGAGTATCTGATGTCCAGCCTCTTCCCGGTCGCGGAGATCGAGCTGGCCCGGCTCGGGCTCGCCGAGGTGGCCGGTGACTCGCTCGACGTGGTGGTGGGCGGTCTCGGGCTGGGCTACACCGCCTGTGCGGCGCTGGGCGACCCCCGGGTGCGCTCGCTGTTCGTGGTGGAGGCGATCGAGGACGTGATCGACTGGCACCAACGAGGGCTGCTGCCGTTCGCGGCGGGGCTCGCCGAGGACCCCCGGACCCGCTTCGTGCAGGCCGACTTCTTCGCGGCGGTGGCCGGTGACACCGGCTTCGACGCCGAGGTGCCCGGCCGGCGGTTCGACGCGGTGCTGCTCGACGTCGACCACTCCCCGCGCAACGTCCTGCACCCGAGCCATGCGGCGTTCTACCCGCCGGCCGGGTTGCGTCGCCTGGCCGCCCTGCTACGCCCCGAGGGCGTCTTCGCGCTCTGGTCGGACGACCCGCCGGACGCCGAGTTCACCGCAGCTCTCACCGAGGTGTTCGCGAGCGTACGCGCGCATGTCGTGCCGTTCGCCAATCCGCTGACCGGCGGGGAGTCGGCGAACACCGTCTACGTGGCGCGTACCGGCCCCTGATCGACTTCGGTATGCGGCGCGTGCATGGTGTCGGCCGGACGGGGAACGAGGAGCCGGGGCCGGCCGCACCAGGCGCGGCCGGTTACGGGAGGTCGACATGCGCGCGCTGCTCTGGGTTGTCGGCGTGGTCGCCGGCGTGCTGATCCTGCTCGGGTTGATTCTCGAGGCGGTCCGCTGGCTGATCATCATCGGTGTGATCGCGCTGGTGATCGTGATCGTCTGGGGCGTCGTCAAGGGGCGGCAGGCCGTGAGCCACCAGTCCCGCCGACGGTGAACGGCGGCGGGACCGGTCAGAACCAGTCCGGGCGCATGTCGAGCGTGGTCCGGTCCCGGCTCTCCAGCAGGTCGAACTGCGGGCCGGTCCGGGGCAACTCGACGGCGAAGAAGTAGCGGGCGGCCTGCCTCTTGCCAGCGTGGAACGCGTCGCCGGCACCCTCCGCCGGCAGCGCCAGCACCTGCTCCAACCACATCCATGCGATCACCACGTGCCCGACGGCCTCCAGGTAGGCGCTGGCGTTGGCCAGCGCGAGCACCGGGTCACCGTCGGCCCACAGTCGACGGGTGACAGCGCTGACCCGGTCCACCGCGGCGGCCAGCCGGTCCGCCAGCTCGGACGCCTCTCCCCCGACCTTGCGGGCCCGCTCGACAGTGTCACCGATCGTCGTGGTCAGCAGGGCGAGACCAGCGCCGCCCTGCATGGTCATCTTGCGCCCGAGCAGATCCAGTGCCTGGATGCCGTGGGTGCCCTCGTGGATCGGGTTGAGCCGGTTGTCCCGGTAGTGCTGCTCCACGTCGTGGTCGCGGGTGTAGCCGGCACCTCCGAGCACCTGGATCGCCAGGTCGTTGGCGGCGAGGCACCACTGCGACGGCCAACTCTTGGTGATCGGGGTGAGCACATCCAGTAGCAGGTGCGCGCGCTCGCGGTCGGCCTCGGCCGGTGCGGTCTTCTGCTCGTCGAGCAGCCGCGCGCAGTAGAGCACCAGCGCCAGTGCCCCCTCCACGTAGCTCTTCTGGGCCAGCAGCATCCGTCGTACGTCAGGGTGGTCGATGATCGGCACCTGCGCGGCGGCCGGGTCCTTCGCGCCGACCGGCCGGCCCTGCGGCCTCTCCTTCGCGTACGCCAGGCTCTTGAGATAGCCGGTGTAGCCCAGCGCGGTGGCGCCCGCCCCGACCCCGATCCGGGCCTCGTTCATCATGTGGAACATCTGCGCCAGACCCTGATGCGGCGCGCCGACCAGGTGCCCGACCGCTCCGGCGCGACCAGCCGGGGTGTGCGCGCCGTCGCCGAAGCTGAGCAGGGTGTTCGTGGTGCCCCGGAACCCCATCTTGTGGTTGAGGCCGGCCAACGCCACGTCGTTGCGCTCACCGAGCGACCCGTCCGGGCCGACCAGCACCTTCGGCACGATGAACAGCGAGATGCCCTTGACGCCGGGCGGTGCGCCCGGGATGCGCGCCAGCACCAGGTGGACGATGTTCTCGGCCAACTCGTGGTCGCCACCGGAGATCCACATCTTGGTGCCGAAGAGCCGGTACGTGCCGTCCGCCTGCGGCTCGGCGCGGGTCGTGATGTCGGCCAGCGAGCTGCCGGCGTGCGGCTCGGACAGGCACATGGTGCCGAAGAACCGGCCGTCCAGCATGGGCCGGACGTAGGTGTCCACCTGCTCGGGGCTGCCGTGCGCCAGCAGCAGGTTGGCGTTGCCCAGGGTGAGGAACGGGTACGCCGAGGTGGCCACGTTGGCGGCCTGGAACCAGGTGAAGCACGCAGCCGCTACGGCGTGCGGCAGTTGCAGGCCGCCGACCGTGGCGTCCAGCCCGGCAGTGAGCAGGCCCGTCTCGGCGAAGCTGTCCAACGCCGCGCGGACCTGCGGGATCAGCCGCACCCGCTGCCCGTCGAAGGTGGGCTCGGCCAGGTCGGCGGCGCGGTTGTGCGGGGCGAACTGCTCGGTGGCCACCCGCTCGGCGAGATCCAGGGCGTCGTCGAAGGTCTCCCGGGAGTGCTCGGCGTAGCGGGGGCGCTCGACGAGCTCGGACACCCGCAGCCACTCGTGCAGCAGGAAGTCGAGGTCACGGCGGGAGAGCAGGGTGGACGGCACGGCACTCCTCAGCGGGCACGGGGGCGGGTCGGGCCGGGGCGACGGCCCACTGTCGCCCCGCCCATCCTGGCGGATCGACGGGGCGCGCACCACCGGCCCGGGTGGGGTTCGACGAGCGGAACTTGTCACACCGACCGGTTAGCGTCGTTGTCCGTGACCGCACCCGGAGACGTCCCGCCCGAGGTTCTCGACCGGCTGCGGCCGATCTGTCTCGGGCTGCCGGAAACCTACGAGGAGCCGGCATGGGTGGGCACCCGCTGGCGGATCCGCAAGCGGACCATCGCCCACGTGCTCACCGTCGACCCCGATCGCCAGCCGGTGCACGCACGGGCTGCCGCACTCGATCAGCCCGCCTGCCTGCTGACCTTCCGGTCGCCACTCGACGAGATCGCCGGGCTCCTCGCCACGGGGCACCCCTTCTACAAACCGGACTGGAGTCCGAACGTGATGGGCATGGTCCTGGACGAGAACACCGACTGGGAGGAGGTGGGTGAGTTGCTCACCGAGAGCTACTGCGTGATGGCCCCGAAGCGGCTCGCCGCCCGGGTCGGCCCCCCGGCACCGCCGATTGGGTGAGCGCCGGGGCGCCCTGCCGCCGGTTGAGCGTCGGTGTCCTGCGACCGGCGGTTTCGGCCGGCACGCTCCGGGGATACCGCGCCGGGCGGCAGTGGCCGTTCGTTGCCGGCTAACCGGACGGCCGCCGACGTCGGTTACCGGCTGAAGCCGAGGCGCCGCCGAAGGGGTGAGGAGCAGGTCCATGTCGTCGCTGCCCACCGAGGAGGATCACCGGTTGACACCGGTGTTCCAGGAGGACCGAGTGTGCACGGGCGTGTCCACAGTGGGCGAGCGGGTGTTCCTGAGCTACCCGTCGGCGGATCGGCCCGGCGTACAGGTGGTGGAGGCGCTGCCGGACGGCCGTCGTGTCCCCTACCCCGACGCCGCGTGGAATCGTGCCGACCAGCCGCCGAGCGGGGCGTTCGTACACGTCAACGGATTGCGCGCCGGCCCGGACGGCCGGTTGTGGATCGTCGACTCGGGTTCGCCGCGGTTCGGCGGCGCGCAGGTGCCGGGCGGCGCTCGGCTGATCGCTGTCGACCCGGACGACGACCAGGTAGAGCGGGTCTACGACCTCGACGAGGCAGTGCACCCGGGCAGCTACGTCGACGACGTCCGATTCAATGGCCGGATGGCCTATCTCAGCGACGCCGGGGCGGCCGGCCTCATCGTGCTCGACCTCGACTCGGGTCGGTCGAGGCGGGTGTTGGACGGGCATCCGAGCACGGCGGGCGGCCCGGTGGTCGCCGACGGGCGCGTGCTGCGTGACCCGGACGGCGCCGAGGTACGCCTGCACGTGGACCAGTTGGAGGTGTCGCCGGACGGTCGCTGGCTCTACTACCAGCCGGCCTCCGGCGGGATGTCCCGGATCGCCACCCGCTGGTTGGACGACCCGTCGGTGTCCGCTGTGGAGCTGGCCCGGAGGATCGAACGCTGGTGTGACACACCCAGCACCGGCGGCACTGCCATCGACGCCACCGGCACCATCTACCTCAGCGACCTGGAGCGGCGACGCGTCCTGGTCCTCGCTCCCGACCGCAGCGTACGGACGCTCGTCGCCGACCCCCGGCTGGCCTGGGTGGACGCGATGTGGCTCGACGCCGATGCCCGGCTGTGGATGCCGGCGGCCCAACTGCATCTGACCGCCGGGCTCAACGGCGGGGTCTCGGCCGTCGACTACCCGGTCCAGATCTATCGGATGCCCGTTGAGATCGGGCCGCCCGCCCAAGACCACGCCTGAGTGCTCAATCCGGCGGTCCACAACGGGTCTCCCCGGCCCGGCTACGAAAACCCGGTGGAAAGGCGCGGTCCGGTGGGCGAAGATCGCAGGGTGTCTGTTCCTGCCCGTCAGATCCGTGCTCGTTTCTCGGCCGACACGATCACCGTGTACCAGGCGTACCCACCGGAGATCGCGCTGCCGGCGGTGGCCGCCGGTCGCTTCGTGGCCCCCTTCAAGCGCGACCGGATGACCTGGATCAAGCCGTCGTTCCTGTGGATGATGTACCGCTGCGGTTGGGCCACCAAGCCCGGGCAGGAGCGCGTGCTGTCCATCGACATCACGCGGGAGGGCTTCGAGTGGGCGCTGGCGCGAGCCTGTCTGAGTCACTACGACAAGGGCCTGCACGGTGACCGGGCGACGTGGTCGCGGCAACTCAAGGCCAGCCCGGTCCGGGTGCAGTGGGATCCGGAACGGACACTGCACCTGAGCGCGTTGCCCTACCGGTCGTTGCAGGTCGGGCTGTCCGGCGAAGCCGTCGCCCGGTACGTCGACGACTGGACGGTCAGCGTCACGGACATCACCCCCGCTGTCCACCGCGTACGGGAACTGGTGCGGGCCGATGACGTGCGGGCGGCCACGGACCACCTGCCGGCCGAACGAAGCTATCCGCTGCCGAGGCAGATCGCTGCCCACCTCGACGCCACCGGCTGACCGTTCGCGATCACCGGTCCCGGCCCGCGCCTGGTAGCGACGTATCGGGGCTGTCGGAGGGTGCCGCTAGGGTCCGCCCATGGCTGATTTCGTGTTGGTGGCGGGTGCGTGGCTGGGATCCTCGGCATGGGACGAGGTGGTGGCACCACTGCGGGCGGCCGGCCACGGCACCCACCCGCTGACCCTCTCCGGCCTCGCCGACCGGCGGAATGTGCCCGCCGGGCAGCAGACCCACGTTCAGGACATCGTCGACGAGATCGAGCGCGGCGACCTGCACGACGTGGTGCTGGTCGGGCACAGCTACTCGGGCATTCCGGTGGGTCAGGCCGCCGAGCGGATCGGCGAACGGTTGAGCCGGGTGGTCTTCGTGGATTCTGAGGTGCCGGTCGACGGTGGGTCGTTCGCCTCCGGCTGGTGGCAGGGGCAGGCCGCCTTCGAGGCGCAGATCGCCGACAACAACGGTTACTGGGCTCCGCTCGGCCCGGCCGACGTCGACGGTCAGGGTCTCACCGACGAGCAGGTCGCCCGGCTGATCGAGGGCTCCACGCCGCATCCCGGGGCCACGCTGACCGAGCCGGCCGTGCTGACCCGGCCGTTGGGTGAGCTGCCGGCGACGTACGTCAAGTGCCTGCTCGACGGGCCTGAGCCCAACGACACGGTGGCGAAACTGCTGACCAGCGACCACTGGCGACTGGTCACCATGAACACCGGCCACTGGCCGATGTTCTCCCAGCCCGCCGAGCTGGCTCGGATTCTGTTGGCGGAGGCCGGCTGAGCTTCGCTTGCGAAGGCCGCAGAGCCAGGTCGGCCGTACGCCGGCAGCCCTCAGGCCGTGTCGATGGTCTGGATGTGGCGCACCGGTGACGCGAGCAGCCACAGCACGGCGAGCACGCCACCCAGGCCGGCGATGGCCAGGGTGGGCCGCAGCCCGATGGTGGTGCCCAACGCGCCGCCGACCAGCGCGCCGAGTGGTCGGATGCCGTAGTTGACGGCGCTGTAGGCGCCGGCCCGGCGTCCGAGCGCGTCGGCGGGTGTCACGGCGATGAGGAGGGCGTTGAGATTCACGTCCATCAGCATCACCCCGATGCTGGAGACCAGCTCGATGGCCGCCAGCATGGCCACCTTCGTCCAGGTGGGTCCGGACACCAGGGCGGTCAGCGCCAGCGGCGCGGGGAAGAGCACCGCGCCGATCATGGCGGTACGGCCCAGTCCGATGGCGCGTGAGACACGCGGCGCGAGCGCCGCGCCGATGAATCCGCCGATCGCCCCGAAGCCGAGGGCGATGCCGATCGCGCCGGCCGACAGGTCGAGTTCGCGGCTGGCGTAGAGCACCAGCAGCGCGCCGGCGATGAAGGTGAAGAAGTTGACAGTGCTGGTGCAGCCGAGGGCGGCCCGCAGCACCGGGTGCCGCAGTACCAGCACGAGCCCTTCGCGGACCAGGCCGAGAGTGGACGTTCGACGCGGCGGCGGCGAGGGCTCGGTCACCGGGATGCGGCTGAGCAGCAGCGCGGAGCCGAGGAAGGAGACCGCGTCGACGACGATCGCGACCGGCGCGCTGAGCGCCTGAACGAGGCCACCGCCGACGGCCGGGCCGGCGATGAAGGAGAGCGACCGGCTCATGCTCATCTTGCTGTTCGCGTCCACGTACGCCGATCGCGGCACCAGGCCGACGAAGAACGCCTGCCGCGCCATGGCGAAGAGCACCGCTCCGAAGCCGGTGAGCAGTGCCACCAGGTAGAGCTGGGTGAGGGTGATCGCGTCGAACAGGTAGGCCACGGGCAGGCTGAGCAGCACCGCGGCGCGGATCACATCGGCGATGATCAGCAGTCGCCGCTTGTGGGTGCGCTGGTCCACCCAGGCGCCCAGGAACAGGCCCAGCAGGTTGGGCAGCCAGATCAGCGCGGTGAGAACGCTGACCTGCACGGGTGTGGCGGTGAGCAGGGTGACGGCGATCAGCGGTAGAGCCAGTTCGCTGATCCGATCGCCGAAATGGGAGATCGTCTCGCTGACCCAGAAGGTGCGGAACCGCCGGTCTCGGTGCAGGGTCGGCGGGGGCCCGGTGTCGGCGGAGGCGTCGATGGCGGCGGTCACGACGTGGCCGCGTCGTCGTCGCTGGGCTCGGCCGGGGCTTCGTCCGCCGGCTCGGGCAGCAGGTAGCGCAGCATCCGGACGATCCGCGCGTCGGCCGGGGCCGACTCCTCTTTGCGTCGCACGTACGGGGCAATCAGCTCTTCAATGGACTCCTCCAGTTGCCGCAGTTCGTCGGCGGTGGCCACGAACCGGGTGTCGGCCATGCCGGCCAGCGCGCGCCACTCGGGGTGCAGTCGGGGCTCCTCATGCAGCAGCCACTGCTGGGGTGCGTCGGCGTTGCGGGCGAACATCTCCGCGCGGAGCTGCTGGACGGCGGACTGCCCCTCGGTGCCCTCGGGGGCGGTGAACCGGAAGCCTCGGGCGACGGCCTGCCACCAGCGTTCCCGCTTGCTGGTGGCGCCGTCCCAGTCATGGACCAGGCCGAACGTCGCGAGGTGCCGCAGGTGCCAGCTGACCACCGACGGCGTGGCGCCGACGTGCGGTGAGAGCCCGGTTGCCGTGGCCGGGCCGTGCCGCTGAAGGTGTTCGAGGATCGCCAGGCGTACCGGGTGGGCCAGCGCCCGCAGCGCCTGCGGCTCGGTGATCTCGAAATCCCCGTACGGATTCTTGAGAGACATGTTTCGAGAGTAGTCTCTCAGATTAGATCGGGGCAACCCCGAGCCGCCGCAGCGGCGCGGTGATCAGGCGATGCCCAGCCGCGCCAGCGGCTCCACCAGCTCCCGCTCCTCGTAGCTGAGGTGCGACAGCAGGGCGTCGGTCAGCAGGTCCACCGCAGCGCGCAGCTCGGCGATGCCGTCCGGAGACCCGACGTACGCGACCAGCGCACGATCGACACCTTCCAGCACGTCGTGGATGGCGTGATGCTCCTGCTCCAGCCGGTCGACCACGGGGCCGAGTCGGGGGTCCCGCGCCCGCAACCGGGGAAAGAGCGACTGGTCCTCGATCGTGTGGTGGGTGGTGACGATGCGGCAGTACGACTCGCAGTAGACGCCGAGCGTCCACCGGTTCTGCCGCATGGTCATCGTGTTGATGTGGGAGCGGGCCGCGCCGGCGTCGATCTCGCCCGCCGCCACCTGCTCGATCAGGTCGTGGATCTGGGCCAGTTCGGCGCGCAGGCCGTCGTGGATCTGCACGAGGTGCGCGCCGGTGGCCTGCTCCTGCGGGGTGTAGGTGCGCTCCGGGTCGGGCGTTGGCCCGGTCGGCCGGGCCGACTCGTCCCACACCTGCTGCTCGCTTCGCCGTACGCCGTCGTCCGGGGTCGGCACCACGGCGAACGCACCACCGGTCGCGGTGGCGCGGCTAGCCCGCGCGGGCGGCGCAGCGACGGGCTCCGGCTCCGGCTCCGGGGCCGCGTCCCGGTCACGTTCGGCGGCGACCAGCTCGCGGACGGCGGGGGCCACCTCGCCGGCGAAGCGGCGCAGGTCGTCGGGGTCGTCGCTGCCCAGGATGAAGGTGCCGACACCCTCCTCCAGCGCCAGTTCGGCCAGCTCCTCGGCCCACTGCTCGGCGGGCCCGTTCAGCGGGCCGCGCCCGACGGTCGAGAACTCTCCTGCGATGTTGAGCAGCCGACGCACGTCCTGCGGGGACCGGCCGGCCTGCTGCGCGGCGTCGTCGATGATCGCGTTGCCCTTGGTCAGATCACCGGGCTGGAGGTAGCCCAGCGTGGGCAGCCAACCGTCGGCCCGACGACCGGTGAGCTGGAGCATCCGGGGCTTGTACGCACCCAGCCAGATCGGCACCGCGTGGGCCGGAGCGGGACCGCGCTTGGCGCCCACCACCCGGTAGAACTCGCCGTCGACCCGCACGCCGCCGCGCGTCTCGACGTCCCAGAGCTGACGGACGACCTCGATGGCCTCCTCCAGCGCTCGTACGCCCTGGCCGGGGGTCAGCCGTCGGCCGCCCATCGCCTCGATGGCATCCCAGAACGCCCCCGCCCCGAGGCCGAGGCTGATCCGGCCACCGCTGAGCCGGTCCAGGCTGGCCACGCTGCGGGCGAGGACCGCCGGCGGGCGCAGTGGCAGGTTGGTCACGTTCGCCGCCAGGTGCACCCGGTTGGTGCGGGCCGCGACGAAGCTCAGCAGCGTCCAGGTGTCGAGGAACGCCGGCTGGTACGGGTGATCCTGGAAGGTGACCAGGTCCAACCCGACCTGCTCGGCCAGGACGGCGACACCGACCGCGCGGTCCGGGTTGTCAGCGCTGGGCGTGACGAAGGAGCCGAAGACCAGGTCGTGGCCGTAGTCGCTCATCTGCGAGCCTCCCGATTTCCTCGACGCCTCGGACGATGCGTCGCAACCTTAACCTTATGCCACACAGAACATCTTCTGCCAACAAGGTCTTACTCACTGCGCTATTGTCGGGGCATGACGGGTGCCACTCACCGGCCGGACCGGCCCGATCCGCTCGACGACGACCTGGGCTGGATGCTCGGGATCGTCTTCCGCGGCTACGTCCGGGCGGCCGAGCACGCGCTCACCGACTTTCCCGGTGGCCCGCGCGGCTACCAACTGCTCACCGCGGCCAGCAACGGGCCGGCCCGGAACCAGGGCGCCATCGCCGAGGAGATCGGCATCGACCGCACTGTCCTCACGTACCT
Source organism: Micromonospora sp. NBC_00821 (assembly GCF_036347035.1). Lineage (NCBI taxonomy): Bacteria > Bacillati > Actinomycetota > Actinomycetes > Micromonosporales > Micromonosporaceae > Micromonospora > Micromonospora sp. NBC_00821. The sequence goes on along the minus strand of NZ_CP108880.1, from coordinate 3,231,198 downwards.
CATCGACGACCTGGAGCGGCCCGGGTTCGTCGCCCGGCGCGCGGACCCGGCCGACCGGCGCAACCGGCTGATCGAGGTCACCGACGCCGGTCGTGCCGCCTGGGAGCAGCGGCGGTTGGCACTGCGGCAGGTCGAATCGCACCTGCTGGGGGCGCTCACGTCGACCGAGTCGGCGACGCTGCGGTCACTGCTGCAGAAGGTCGCCTGCTCGGCGCAGGCGGTGGACCCGTTGCGCGACCTCTGCGAGGTGGTCACCCAGGTGCAGGCCGAGACTACGACGGCGGCACCCGCTGCGCGCCGGACCGGCGCCGCGGCGGCGCGGAGCGGGCGGACCGCCACCCCCCGAGCCCGCCGCAGCAGGCCCGACTGACCTGCGGAAACCGCGGGCGGGCCTGCCCCACACCGCCCGACGTCGTCAGTCGAGCGGTGCCGGACAGGCCCGCGATGTCGCTACCGCACTCGGTCAGCGCACGTGCACGAAGACCGGGTTCGAGTAGAACCACAGGTCGTCCCACGGGCTCTCCAGCCCGTCGGCGAGCGGCTCGGCCTCGTCGGTGCTGGTGCCCCGCACCCGCGCGTAGGTGTCCGCCTCCACGTTGCGCAAGGTGTGCCGGATGACGTAGCTGTCGCCGTGCCGACGCCAGTCCCGCGGGCCGAACCGGGCCGCCACAGTGGTCGTGGGGTTGGTGTCGGCGTCCAGGCTGGCGCTCGGGCCGGTGATCTGGCCGACGATCAGGTCGACCCGGCGGACCTCGGGCCGGTCACCGTTCGCGTTCACCCCACCCAGCGGGCGGAAGGTGATCTCGATCTCGACATCGGTGCGGCTACGACGGCTCACCGTGATCGTCTCGCCCACCTCGGCGGTCCGGCCCTGGGACGTGGCGGTGACGTCGAGGCTGCGGATCAGGTCACCGGTGGTGACCCAGATCCGGCCGTTGCGCAGGCCGTCCATGATGTCGCCGTAGTCCTGGCGGGCGTGCACGTACGTCTTGCTGTACTCGCCCGGCCAGAAGTCGGAGCCGCCCCGGGTCCAGTGCACGTGTGAGTCCGAGGTCGCGGTGATCCACCAGCGCCGGCCCTCGCCGAGCAGTGAGTCCCACAGGCCGCCGACCCGGGCGGTCATCTGGTCGAAGCCGCCGTAGGTGGGGTGGTTGCCGTAGCCGCCCCGCTTGCCGCCGTTGAGCGGGCCGGCCTGGTGACCGGGCGCGCCCTCGAAGCCGATGTAGACGTCCGGCGCGGCATTGTTGCCGTTGCGGAACTCGCGCGGGGTGTCCTGACCGTAGACGCCGAGACCGGGCGCGGAACGAGACGCGTGGTGGGCGATCACCAGCGGCTTGTGCGGCATGCCCCGGGCCACCTTGAGGAACTCCACCATCTTGGCCTCGGTGTCGCGGGCCGGGTCGGTGGGGAACGCGTCGTACTTGGCGAACCGGCTCTCCAGCTCGAAGAGCTGCTTCGCCTCGTCCTCGTGACGCGGGATCATCAGCGTGTGGTGGTCCAGCGAGGGCGCGTCGAACTCCATGCCCCAGAACTGGAGCACCTCGGGGACCAGCTTGCGGGACCGCAGCAGGTCGGGGTACGCCTGCTCGATGTTCACCTTCGAGTGGGTCGGTCCACCGTGGTCGGTGCACATCGCCCAGGTCAGGCCGAAGTTCTTCGCCATGATGGCGTTGGTGACGATCGGGTAGACCGCGTCCGCGCCCTTGTGGAAGACGATCGGGGACTTCGTGGTGTCGAACTCGCCGCTGTACTCGGAGTGGATGTGGTGGTCGCCCGCACGCCACGCCCGGTTCTTGGAGTTGCCCCGGTCGGTCTTGTCGTCGTCACCCGGTCGACGGGTCTCGTCGGCCCAGGCCGCGCCGGAACCGACCAGTGGGCTGGCCGCGGCCAGCGTCGCGCCGACGCCCGCGTACTTGACCAGCTTGCGCCGGGACAGCTGCGCGTGCTCGGTCTCTTCGGGATGTCTGTCTCTCACCTGAGAGCCTCTCCTCGATCAAGCGAATGCTCTTTCGATCAAGGAGCCTCGGAGAGGGCGGTGAACAGCCGCCGTACGCAGCTGGTGCGCACGATGAACACCCTGCCCCGGCCTGCGCGCATCGTCGGGTGGGGCAGCAGCGGGTCACCCCGTGCTCGCACAGCGCCCAGTCGGGACCCGTACGACGTGTCCGGGTCAGGACACCGGACGACCGGTGCCCTGCCGACGGTCCGCTCAGATCCGGGCGCGCGGCAGCCAGCCCAGAAAGCGGAGCCGGACCCGGGGCAACGGCATCGTGGGCAGGTCCTGAGCGGCGGCGACGAGGCAGGAGCCGAGATAGACCGCGAGGGAGGCGCGCGCTCCACCGAACTCGGCGAGCAGTTGGCTCTGCTTGGTGGCGCAGGGCCACTCGCGGCCACATCCCGTGCAGGTCCAGCTCGGTGGGTTGGGGAGGTGCTCGGGCAGCTTGGCGCGGCGGTACCGACCGACGACGCTGTTGTCCGAGCGCACGTCACGTCGCCGTGCCGCGGGCCCTTCGTTGCGGTGGGCCACCGGACGGGCACCGGGCAGGTAACGCCCGACGGTGCCGAAGAGCACGCCGACGCGGATCAGGGCGTCCGGTCCGACGTGCTGGGTCAGCAACGCGGTCATCAGATAGTGCCCCAGCAGGTCGAAGGCGTCACGGTGCAGACGCAGGTCGCGGCAGAGGTCGACGAACTCCGGCGTGGTCAGTGGCACCCGGTCGTCGAGCGCGCGGCGCAGCACCTCGCGGAGCCCACGCCCGAGCCTCTCCAGCGCGTCCCCCTCGCCCAGACCCAGGCTGTCCTCGTCCGCCACCCGGGCCAGCGCCTCGGCGACGGCCAGCCGAACGACGCGGTCAGGATCGGTACTGTCCAACGTTTCCCCCTCCGTGGGTCGGCCTCCCGGCAGTGACCCGGTCATCCTCCGACGAATCATGAACAAGATTTCGCTGTCGGCCACGAGGGTGGCTAGGACAGCAGACGCAGAACCATGTGGCGCGCTAGTCGGAAAACGAAGTCGAGCTGCCGACACGTCGCGGTGATTCGCGGGACGGCACGTCGGTGATTGTCGTATGGTGACATTCCCATCTACAGATATTGCGCCTCAGCGTCAGTGAATGGTCAGACCAGATCCGACACGCTCAACCGGTCGCTGCCGTCCCGCTCGCGACGTTCCATCCCACCGCACCGCCGGCCAACGACGTGCCGGGTCACCGCCGAGCACCCCGGCACGTCCCGAACCTGCCGTCGGCACCCGTTCCAGCACCCGGCGGCACCTCCACCGGACGGAGACAGCGGATGACGTCATCGCCAGTGCAGACCCACCAGTTCGACAGCCGTGACCCGGCGGCCATCCAGGAATTCCTGTCCGCCGCGTACGACCCGAAACTGCGCATTCAGAGCAGGAACGGATACCGGCTCACCCACCACCGCGTCGACACCGGCCCCTTCGCCATCGCGACCACCCGCCAGACCGGGCACCTCGAGATCGATGCCAGCACACTCGGCGGGCTGGTCATCGGTCGCACCCGCACCGCACACGTCGATCGCTCCTGCGCCGGATCCGCCCACCGGTTCGGCCCCGGCGAGGTCTTCCTCGTCACCAGGCCGGAGGAGCCGTGCGCCGTCCGCTGGCATCCCGGTGAGGTGGAGCTCTGCGTACTGGACCTGTCGGTGCTGGCACAGGTGGCCACCACCGCGCCGGCCCGCCGGCCCGGTCGGATCGAGTTCACCGAGCTGGGTGCCGCGAGCACGGCCCTCGCCCGGCAGTGGCGCAACACCACAAGCTTCGTCCGCGACGTCGTGTTGAACAGCCCGGCCGCCGGGGCACAGTCGCTGGTGATCGGCAACGCCGCCCGGATGCTGGCCGCGGCCGCGCTCGCGGTCTTCCCCAACACCGCGTTCACCGAACCGACCGCCGCCGACCGGAACGACGCCACCACCGCCACGCTGCGACGCGCGATCACGTTTCTTGAGGAGCACGCCGAGCGGGACATCAGCGCGGCCGACATCGCCGGCGCCGCCGGGGTCTCCCTCCGGGCGGTGCAACTCGCCTTCCGCCGTCACCTCGGCACCACCCCCATGGCCTACCTGCGTCGGGTCCGGCTCGTCCGGGCACACCACGACCTGGTACGCGCCGACCCGCGCCAGGAGACGGTCTCGGCAATCGCCAGTCGGTGGGGATTCGCCAGCCACAGCAGGTTCACCGCGCGATACCACGCCAGCTTCGGGGTGCCGCCGCGCGAGACGCTGAACACCTGAGACCCGCACGGACGCCAACCAGCCAGGCGCCCGGTGTTCAGCGAAGGACGCGGGCAAGGCGTCGCACGGCCTCGTCCATGAGTTCGGGTGCGGCTGCCGCGTAGGTGAGGCGCAGGTGCGGGGCCGGGGGTTCAGCCGCGTACCAGGGCCGGCCCGGGAAGACGGCGACGCCTTCGCCCGCCGCGGCAGCGGCCAGCGCCGCGTCGTCGGTGCCGGCGGGGAGGCGTACCCAGAGGTGCATGCCGCCACGTGGGATCGACTGTGGAGTGAGGCTTGGCAGGTGCCGGCGTAGCGCGGTCAGCAACGCGTCACGACGTGTCCGGAGGGCCGTGCGCAGTGCCCGGCGATGCCGCGACCACGCCGGAGAGGTGAGGAAGTCGATCGCCGCCTGTTGCAGTGGTCCGGCGACGAAGAAGTCGTCGAGCAGCCGGGCATCGCGCAGTCGCGCCCCGGCCGGACCACGGGCTCCGATGGCGGCGACGCGCAGCCCGGGGGCGGTCGACTTGGTCAGCGAGCGCAGGTAGATGACGTGGCCGTCGGGATCATCGCTGGCCAGTGGTGGCGGGGCCGGATCGTCGATGGTGAGGTCACGGGCGTAGTCGTCCTCGATCAGGAACGCCCCGGCGTCGCGTACGGCCTCGGCGACCTGCGCCCGGCGGTGCTCCGCCAGCGTCGCGCCGTGCGGGTTGGCGTACAGGGGCTGGCAGTAGAAGAGCCGGGCGTCGGTGCGGGCGAACGCGGCGGCGAGTTGGTCGGGTCGTACCCCGTCGGCGTCGGCCGGCACGGGCACCACCCGCAGCCCGGCCGAGCGGGCGGCGGCCAACGCACCCAGGTAGGTCGGCGACTCGACGAGCAGGGCGTCGCCGGGCGTGGTGAGCGCCCGCAGCGCGGACGACAGGGCGGCCTGTCCACCGGGGCAGATCACCATGTCCTCGGCGTGCAGCCCTGCCCCGGCCTCGCGGGCGAACCAGGCGCGCAGGTCCGCGCGCCCCTCGACGGGCCCACGCTGCCAGCTCGCGGGCTGGCGGGCGGCTCGGGTGAGGGCGGCGCCGAGCGCGGCGGCGGGCTGGAGGTCCGCGTGGAGGTAGCCACCGGACAGCGGGATCGTGCCGGCCGGCGTCAGCGCCAACAGCGCCCGCATCTCGTCCTGACCGAACCGGCGGGGCCCGAGCGCGACGGTCTGCCAGGACAGGTCGGGTACGCCCGGCTGGTCCGGCTCAGTGGCCACAAAGGTGCCTCGGCCGGGTCGCGCCTCGATCAGCCCCTCGGCCGCCAGCTGGCGGATCGCCTCGGCGACGGTCACCGGCGAGGCCTGATGTCGGGCCGTCAGCTCGCGTACCGAGGGCAGCCGGGCACCGGGACCGGCGGCGGCCGCGAGACCCCGCAGATCTTGGATAACGCGTTGGGCTGCGTTACCGTTTTCCATGAGGGACAAGAGTAGCGCTACTGCCGGAACCACGGTAACAGCGGATCGGATCGTCGGGCTCGGCCTCGGCGCCCTGGGCGTGCTCGGCTTCAGCTTGTCGCTACCGGCCACCCGGATCGCCGTGCAGCAGCTCGACCCGTGGTTCGTCGCCTTCGGCCGGGCTGTCGGCGCGGGTCTGCTGGCATGGGCGTACCTGTGTCTCACCGGCGCACGGTGGCCCACCCGCGGTCAGTGGCAACGGCTGCCGATCGTCGCGCTCGGAGTCATCGTCGGCTTTCCGTTGTTCACCTCGATGGCGCTTCTCACCCAGACCTCCGCGCACAGCGCTGTCGTCATCGCCGCACTGCCCGCGATGACGGCCGTGTTCGCGGTGCTGCGGGCCGGCGAGCGCCCACCGCCGCTGTTCTGGATCGTGAGCGCGGGCGGACTGCTGGCGGTTCTCGCTTTTCTCGGCGCCAGCGGCGCGGTACGCGGTGCCTTCACCCTGCCCGACCTGTTCCTGCTCGCGGCGGTAGTGCTCTGCGGCCTCGGCTACGCCGAGGGCGGCGCACTTGCCCGCGAGTTGGGCGGCGCTCGGACGATTTGCTGGGCATTGCTGCTCTCGCTGCCCGTCACCGTTCCCGTCACTGTCGTTGCCGCCGCAGCCGGTCCGCCGCGGGCCGATGCTCTCGGCTGGTCGGCGTTCGGCTATCTCACCGGGGTCTCGATGTTCCTGGGCTTCTTCGCCTGGTACGCGGGCCTGGCCCGGGGCGGTATCGCGCAGGTGGGCCAGGTCCAACTCGCCCAGCCGGTGCTGACCCTGGGGTGGTCGGCGCTGCTGCTCGGCGAGGTGGTCTCCCCCGCCTCGATCGCGGCGGCGCTGGTGGTGCTGGGATGCGTCGTGGCGACCCAGCGCATCCGCCAGAGCCCACGGACGGTGGTGGCGCGACGCGAGGCCGGCGCGAGATCGCGCTAGCCCCGGTCGCGCTCGCGGCTGTCGCGGGCGGTCTGCAACTCGGGCACCGAGGCCTCCAGCAGGTCGGCGAGGCCACGCAGTTGCTCGGCGACCCGGGCGCCGAGCGGGGTCAACGAGTATTCGACGCGCGGTGGGATCGCGGTGAGCACCTCGCGGGTCAGCATCCCGTCGCGTTCGAGGGTCTGCAGGGTCTGGGACAGCATCCGCTCGCTGACCCCGTCGATGCGGCGCCGCAGCGCGTTGAACCGGTAGCGGCCCTCGCCGAGCGCCAACAGGGCCAGCGAGGCCCACTTCGAGGTGACATCCTCGAAGGCCGCACGGGAGGTGCAACCCCGCGCGAACACATCGCTGACGAATTCCTGGGTAGGCCCCGCCGGGTCCTGGGCCGGCATGTCGCTCACCTCACCAGCCTATCCCATGCCGCCCATCAGTTAGTGCTGTAGATTCGTAAGTGCTTACTGATCGACCCCTACCCTCCGGAGGTTCCCATGCCCACCTATGCCGTCACCGGCGCCACCGGCCGGCTGGGCCGCCTGGTGATCGAGCAGTTGCTCGACAGCGGCGTACCCGCCGCCGAGATCGCCGCCATCGTCCGCAGCCCGGAGAAGGCCGCCGACCTGGCCGCGCACGGGGTCGAGATCCGCAAGGCCAACTACGACGACCCGTCGACACTGCCCGGCGCCGTGGCCGGCGTACGCCGCCTGCTGCTCATCTCCGGCGACACCCCCGGTCAGCGCGTCGCGCAGCACACAGCGGTCATCGACGCCGCCAAGCTCGCCGGGGTGGAGCGTCTCGTCTACACCAGCATCCTCAAGGCCGACACCACAGCGAACCCGCTGGCCCCGGAGCACAAGGCCACCGAGGAGGTCCTCGCCGCGTCCGGTCTGACCTACACCGTGCTGCGCAACAGCTGGTACACCGAGAACTACACCGACCAGCTCCCGCAGTACCTGGGGTCCGGCACGATCCTCGGCGCCACCGGCGGCAGCAAGATCTCCGCCGCCACCCGGGCCGACTACGCGGGGGCGGCCGTGGCCGCGCTGACCCGGGAAGAGGACGGCAACGCCGTCTACGAACTGGGCGGCACCGCGTTCACCTTCGACGAGCTGGCCGAGGCCGTCACCGAGGTCACCGGCACCACAGTCGTCCACCAGGACATGTCCGCCGCCGACCTGGCCTCGGCCCTGGAGAACGTCGGCCTGGATGCGGGCACCGCCGGTTTCGTCGCCGCGCTCGACCACTCGATCGCCAACGGCGAGCTGGCAACCGACAGCGACGACCTCAGCCGGTTGCTCGGCCGGCCGAGCACCCCGCTGCACGACGCCATCCGCGCCGCTCGGGCCTGAACCCGATCCATCGCCGAAGCGGGCGGCGGGGCCTCCGGTCGCCGTCGCCCGCCACGCCGTGAAGCCGCGCACGTATCCTCGACGACATGGTGAGGCACGTCGATGAGCAACTCGCCCGGCCCGTCGGGCCGCCATGTCGGCACGCCGTGCGGTCCGACCTGGACACTCCGGCGTCGGCCCGGTGAGCGGCGGCGACTTCGTCGTCCGCTCCGCCGTGGCGCAGGATGACCCCGAGCTGGTCTTCGACGTGCTGTGGCAACTCGCCCCCGACGACGCACGGCCGGACACCGCCCGGCTCGCCACCGCCTGGCGCGACCTGCACGCCCAAGCCGGCCGCCGCCTCCTGCTGGCCGTCGCCGGGGACACCTTCGTGGGCACCCTGGACACCCTCGTAGCCCCCAACCTCACCCACGGCGCGCGACCGTACATGCTGGTGGAGAACGTGGTGGTCGCGCCCGGCTGGCGCCGTCGCGGAGTCGCCCGGGCCCTCATGCTGGCGGCGCTCGACGAGGCGACGGCGGCCGGCTGCTACAAGGTTCAACTGGTGTCGAACGCCGCGCGCACCGACGCCCACCGGTTCTACGCGTCCATCGGGTTCGCGCAGTCCGCTCTCGGTTACCGTCGATATCTCACCGCCGCGACGTGACGCCGGCTGCGGGCGCTCCCGCGTCCCGGCCGAGGCGAGGCGGGTCAGCCCGCCTCGGTCGACTCCGCGAGCAGCAGGCCGGTCAGCAGACTGCGCACTGTCCGTTCGACGAGGTCCGCCCGGGGTGCCGGTCCGGAGGGCTGACGGAACGCCGCGACCAGGTGCGGGTACGCCGCGAGGTCCACCCCGGCGAAGCTGAACGCCCCGGCGGCGGACTCGCGGCGGGCAAAGAGGCTCACCACGCCGGTCATCATCGCGATGGTCTCGAACTTGGCGGCGGCAGGGCAGCGCACTGGTTCCAGGATCCGGATGCAGTTGTCGAACCAGGCCAGGCTCTGCGGGCCGATGCCGGAGGGCCGGTGGATCACGTCGAGCAGCCACGGGTGGGCGCCGAACAGTGCCAACTGCCGGCGGCCCAGCAGCACCATCGTCTCCAACCAGTCGCCCTCCACCTGCGGGTACGGGCGCAGCTCCCCCACCGCCCGGTCGGTCATCAGGTCCAGCAGGTCATCGCGGGACGACAAATAGCGGTAGAGGGATCCGGCGCCGGTGCCGAGCGTGGCGGCCACGGCGCGCATCGACACCGCGGCCAGCCCTTCGGTGTCGGCCAGGGCGATGGCGGCCACGACGATGGCCTCCCGGCTGTGCGCGGGAGCGGGGCCACGGCTGCCGCGTTCGGGCCTGCTCCAGATCGGCTGCCGGTCGGGGTCGCTCGCGGCTGTGTCACTCACTGATCTACTGTAAATCGCCAACAGCGTTCCGATTTGTATCGTTGCCGCACGGATCGCGTCGGCGCGCAGCGAACACGTCACGCTGCACTCACGGCACTGTCGCGCAGCGTCATTGATCTTGGCTAGGGTGGTGGGCATGCCCGCACACCATCCGCACCGCCACGACGACGGCCGGAGGTGGGCCCCGGCCCCGGCACGCCTCATCGAGCCGGCCGACTGGTGACCGACGCACCCGTGCCCGCCCAGCGGGGCGGTCCGTCCACACCGCCGTCGCACCGCTCCGGATGGACCGGCCGTTGCGACCGGCTCGCCCGGTCACGGCCCTTCGAGATCGCCATCGTCGTGGTCATCCTCGCCAACGGCATCGTTCTCGGCCTGGAGACGTACGACGATCTGAGCCCGGCGGGCACCGCGCTGCACGGCCTGGAGCTGTTCTTCCGGGCCGTCTTCGTCGTCGAGATCGCCGTCCGGCTGGCCGCCTACGGCAGACGCCCACAGGACTTCTTCCGGCACGGCTGGAACGTCTTCGACTTCGTGGTGATCGCGGCGATCTTCATCCCGGGCCTGCACGGCGACCCGGCGCTGCTGCGGGTCGTCCGGGTCGCCCGCATGGTCCGCCTGGTGCGGTTCTCACCGGGTCTGCGGACCATCGTCTCCGCACTGTGGCGCAGCCTGCCGGGAGTCACCGGGTTCCTCGCCCTGGCCGTGGTGACGCTCTACGTGTACGGCATGGCCGGCTGGCTGATCTTCGGCAACAGGTACCCGGAGGAGTACGGCGACATCGGCCGCTCGCTGCTGACGTTGTTCGTGCTGCTGTCGCTGGAGACTCTGCCGGACCTCATCGAGCAGGGCATGGCGATCTCACCATGGACGCTGCTCTACTACGTCAGCTACGTGGTCATCACCGTCAACCTGCTGCTCAACATCCTCATCGCTGTCATCGTGAACTCCATGGAGGAGGCCCGCCGGTTGGAGATGACCGAGCGACTGGCTCCCGGGTACGACGAGGACGGCGACGGCGTACCGGACGAGGTGGACCGGATCGCGCTCACCCAACGGCTGGACGACCTGCGCGCGGTCATCACCGAGTTGGAGCGCGAGCTGCGCATCGACCGGGACGACGGGCACGGCCGACCCCACCGGGACAAGGCCCGCGCCAGACGGTGATCCGACGCTCGCGCTGCGTCCACGAGTTCGGATAGTGTCGGCGGCGGTCCCATCGGCCTGCCGTGAGGGGTTCCGAGCATGACGACCAGTGTCGACAATGCCCAGACCGCCACCGATCCCCCGGACACGCTCGACACGGTGATCGACGACGTGATCCGCCCGCAGGCGCCGATCGTCGACCGGGATGGGACCTTCCCCCGTCCGGGTGTCGACGCTCTCGCCGCAGCCGGCCTGCTCGGCCTGGCCTCCTCGACCGACGTCGGAGGCGCCGGCCACGGCCTGCGGGCGGTCGCCGAGGTGATCGAGCGGCTGGCCGCCGAGTGCGGGTCCACGGCGATGGTGGTGCTCATGCACTACGCGGCCACCGCCGTCATCGAGGCGCACGGCCCGCACGACGTCCGCGCGGCCATCGCCACCGGCGATCACCTCACCACGTTGGCCTTCTCCGAGTACGGCTCGCGCAGCCACTTCTGGTCGCCGACCGGCACCGCGACAGCCGCCGCCGACGACACCGTCCGCCTCGACGCGCGTAAGAGCTGGGTCACCTCGGCCGGCGAGGCCAACAGCTACGTCTGGTCGAGCCTTCCGCTGACCCGCGACACCGGCCCGATGACGCTGTGGCTGGTGCCGGCCGACAGCGCCGGCCTGAGCGTGACCGGCGACTTCGACGGGCTGGGTCTGCGGGGCAACGGCTCTCGGCCGATGACCGCCGACGGGCTCCGGGTTCCGGCGACGGCGAGGATGGCGGCCGACGGGGCTGGGCTCGACACCGCGCTCGGTGCGGTCCTGCCCTGGTTCCTGGTGCTCAACGCCGCCTTCTGCCTCGGTCTCGCCGACAGCGCGGTGGCCGAGGCGGGCCGACATCTCACCAGGACCACGCTCGCGCACACCGGCGCCGCCCTGCGCGACGCGCCCGTCACCCGACGCGACCTCGCCCGGCTGATGATCCGCACCGACGCGTTGCGCGCCTTCCTGGGTGACACGCTGACCGCACTGGAGACCGGCCGCGAGGACGCGATGCTGCGGGTGCTCCAGGTCAAGGCGCTCGCCGGCGAGACCGTCGCCGACGTGACCGATGGCGCGATGCAGCTCTGCGGCGGCAGCGCCTTCCGCAAGGAGTTGGGCCTTGAGCGCCGTTTCCGGGACGCCCGCGCGGCCCGGGTGATGGCGCCGACCACCGACGCGCTGCACGATTTCGTCGGTCGGCTCGCCACCGGGCTGCCGCTGCTCGGCGAGGCCAACCGCTGATGCCCGCGCCAACCGTTCTGCTGGGCGCGGTCGCGTACGACCCCAAGGTGGTGACCATCTGGGAGGGCTTCCGCGCCTGGCTGCGCGGGCAGGGCCTGGACTTCGACTTCGTCCTCTACTCCCACTACGAACGACAGGTCGAGGACCTCCTCGCCGGGCGGATCGACGCGGCCTGGAACTCTCCCCTGGCCTGGCTGCGGGCTGAGCGGTTGGCGGCCGCCACCGGCACGGCCGTCCGCGCGCTCACCATGCGCGACACCGACCAGGACCTCACCTCCGTCGTGGTGGTCCGCGAGGACTCGCCGGTGCGCCGGATCGCGGACCTCGCCGGACGGGTGGTCGCCGTCGGGGCGGTCGACAGTCCACAGGCGACGCTGATTCCACTGGGTCACCTCGCGGCGGCCGGGGTCACTGTCGACGTACGCCGCTTCGACGTGGGTGTCGGCCTGCACGGCGACCACATCGGCGGCGAGCGCGACGCGGCCCGCGCCCTGGTGGCCGGGGAGGTCGACGCCGCCTGCATGATCGACGCCAACCACCTGGCGTTCGTCCAGGAGGGCACGCTACCGCCGGAAGGCACCCGCGTCGTGGCGCAGACCGCACGCTACGACCACTGCAACATGACGGTCCGCGCGGCGGAGTCCGACGGCGTCCGGCTCTTCGGCAGGCTGCTGCTCGGCATGTCGTACGCCGATCCGCAGGTGCGTCCGCTGCTCGATTTGGAGGGGTTGAAGGCCTGGCGGGAGGGCCGCACCACGGGGTATGACGCCCTCGCGGACGCGGTCGACGCCAACGGTTTCTACTCCCCCGACGGGCGGGTGACGGCCACGGACTACCGGCCGTGAGCGCGGCACCGGTCGCCGAGGTCGACCTGGGTGATCTGGGTTTCGGCCGGGGCGCGCACCTGCTGGTGCAGCGCGCCCTGGCCGGGTTGCCGCCCGGCGGCCGGTTGGCGGTCTCCGGGCGCGACCCGGCGCTGCGCGTCCACCTGCCCGCCTGGTGTCGTGGCCGGGGCCATCGGGTCGAATGGCCGGACCGGGGCGAGGCGAGCGAGCTGGTGGCGGTGGTGGTCCGGGGGTCGGCGGATGACGACCGCTGGTTCGGGGCGGAGCGGGCCGGGCCGGCCCTGCCGTCGGCGCTCAGCAGCCGCCCACCCGCGCGGTGGGGGCTCGGCGCCCGGGGCGCGCTCCTCGAAGCCGGTGGTCCGGAGGCGCGATTCGACCTGGACGACCGCGACCTGGTCTGGGCCGACATCGCCCCAAACCTGTACGCGCAGGCCGCCGCCCGACAGTGGGACCCGCAGACCGCGGTGCCGTGGGACGACCCGTTCGCGCTGCCGGCCGACGTCGAGGCGGCGGTGGTGCAGGTGATGACCTACCTGGTCGAGAACGAGCAGGCCGCCCTCGTCGTGCCGGCCCGGTTCGTGGGGCGCATCCACCCGCACTTTCGGGAGGTGGTGCAACTGCTCGCCGTGCAGATGGCCGACGAGGCCCGGCACATGGAGGTCTTCAGCCGGCGGGCACTGCTGCGCGGCGCCGAGATGGGCACGTCGTCCGCCGGGGGTCGGCAGTCGCTGTTCACCCTCGTCGCGGAGTCGGACTTCGCGTTGGCGTCGTTCCTGCTCTCCGTGCTCGGCGAGGGTAGCTTCGTCGATCTGCTCTCGTTTCTGCACGAGAACGCACCGGACCCGGTGACGCGTCGGATCTGTTGGCTCGCCATGCAGGACGAGCGCCGGCACGTGGTGTTCGGCATGGCACACCTGGAGCATCAGGCGCAGCTGGATCCGCTGCTGCGGGACCGGCTGCGGGCGGCCATCCACCGCCGTCACGACGCGCTTGTCGACACCGCCGGGCTCAACGCGGATGTCTTCGACGCGCTGGTGCTGCTCGCGGCGGGTGGTTGGCATCCGGACGACGTTTCCGCCGGCTTCGACCGGGTGCAGGCTCTGCAACACGCCATGGATCAGGGCCGTCAGCGCCGCCTCGTTCGCCTGGGTTTCCGGCCGGACGAGGCGGCGGCGCTCTCCGCCCTGCACACCCGCAACTTCATGTAGCCGATCCCCGCGCACGGCGTGGCGTGCGCGGGGATCGCGGCAGGGCAGGTCAGCGAGCGCTGGTCACTGGCCGAGCAGGGTCCGGATCTGACGCGCGTAGCCGGCCACCGTGAAGTCCGGGCCGACGGAGTCCACCAGGACCAGGTCGTTGATGGTGTGATCGACGCGCAGCGACAGGATCGCCTGGTACTCGGGCGAGTTGTACCAGGTCTTGGCGGTTTCCGCGTCCGGGAACTCGATCAGCACGACCGAACCGGGCCAGCTGCCCTCGAGGACCTGCACCTCGGCATCCAGGACGAGCCACGTGGCGCCGTACGCCTCGGTGGTGGCCTGGACCTGCTCCAGGTAACGCAGGGACTCCTCGGTCGGCACTCCGCCCGGGATACGCAGGTGGTTGATCAGGTAGGTGCTCATGTCTCACTCCTCAGTTGCGGGGTTCTGCCTCCCGGCCGAAGGCGTACGACCGGTCGTCTTGAATTGGTTACGCGCTGGCGCCGGATGGGGGCGACGCGAGCTGTTACCGCTGGGGTCGGACGCGGATCAGGTGAGGATCCGGGCCGTGGTGATCGTGAAGAACTCCTGGAGAGCGGCCGGGTCGCCGGATGCCTTCGCCCGCGCTGCCGCGCCCTCGTAGCTGGAGACGACAAAGCCGGCGAGGTCGGTGGCCGGTTCGTCGCCGTGCAGTTCACCGGCGGCCCGCGCCTGCTCGATCGCCGTGGCGAGCGCGGCGACCCAGCGGCCGAAGCCGGCGTCGACGGCGTTGCGCAGAACGTCGCTGTGTGCCGGGATCTCGGTGGCGAAGTTGCCGAGCAGGCAGCCACGGTCGCCCATGGTGTCGCCGAGGCCGGTGATGTATCTCAGATGCCCGGTGATCCGCTCCAGCGGGGTTCCGCCCTGCTTCTCGTCGAGCATCTCCAGCCCCATCGCCGCGGAGTATCTCGCCACCGAGTCGAGAGCGAGGTCTTCCTTGCTGGCGAAGTGGTTGTAGAAGGTGCCCTTGGGCGCCCCGGCCGCGGCGACGATGTCCTGGACGCTCGTGCCGTTGTAGCCGCGCAGGTGGAACAGGTCCAGCGCCGCGTCGGACAGCCGTTGCCGGGTCCCGGCGGAGGCCGGCGACTTCGATCGTGGCATCTCGTGGCACTCCTCTCGTCCGTGGTTCCGGCTGACTGACGGACACCACGATATGACCGGTCGTCTCGGAATGCCAATGATGTGACCACGGTCATCCCCCAGTACTCTGAAACGGTCATGAACAGGGATTCCAGCGCGATCCGTGAGGCGTTGCTGCGGCTTCGCGAGCAGACCGAGGCTCAGGCCACTGCCTTGGACGGTGACCTGCGGAGCCTCTTCGAGGCGTCCCGGTCGTCCAACGCCGACGACGAACACGACCCCGAGGGCAGCACGATCGCCTTCGAACGCGCGCAGCTCACCGCCGTCCTGGACGCCACCCGCCGACGCCTGGCGGAGCTGGACGTCGCGCTGCGACGGGTCGACGACGGCAGCTACGGCGTGTGCGAACGGTGCGCCCGTCCGATTCCCGCCGACCGGCTCGTCGCCCGCCCGTCCGCGCGTACGTGTGTCGCCTGTGCCAGCCGGCGGTGACGGCGCCTGCCTGCCTCGGCGGTAGTCCGCCCGACCGCACCTCACTGAGGGGGACCGTCCGACTGCACGGGCTGCCCGGACGGCGGCATGGGGGCGGCCGGGTAGCCGCCGGGCGAGGCAGGCGGCGGCGGGCACCGTCGTATCCGGTGATCAGCTGGCGCAACAACCTGCTGCCGGCGCGGCGCCGAGGGCGATGAGGCTGATCGGAGCGGACCGCAGCCCTCCGGAGATGCCGGTGGACAGTCCACGCCCCGTCGGTTGCGGCCCACAGCAGTCGTCGCCGCCCACCGAGTCGGCAGGGTTGCTGTTGCACACACCGGTCGCGGGCAGGTCGAGTTGGACGTCGCGGGCGGCGGTCCAGTCACCGGCCAGCGCGGCGACCACGGAGCGGACCTGCTCGTAGCCGGTGGCCATGAGGAACGTCGGCGCTCGGCCGTAGGACTTCATGCCGACGGCGTAGTAGCCCTGCTCGGGGTGGGCGAGCACGTCCACGCCGTGCGGCGGCACGGTGCCGCAGGAGTGCTCGTTGGGGTCGATCAGCGGGGCCAGGGCACGGGTGGCGCCCAGCACCGGGTCGAGGTCCAGCCGCAACTCGGCGGCGATGCCGTGGTCGGGGCGGAAGCCCGTGGCCGCGACAACACGGTCGACGGTGATCGACTCGACGGTGCCGTCGCCGTGCCGCAGGACCACCCTCACCCGACCGTCCGTCGGGGTGAGCGCCTGCACGGAGAAGCCGGTGAGCAGCCGGATCCGGCCAGCGTCGACGTGCGAACGCAGCCGTGCGCCGAGCGCGCCTCGCGCCGGTAGGGCGTCGGCGTCCCCGCCGCCGTAGGTACGCGTCGGCGCGGCGGCCCGGATAGCCCAGGTCACCTCGGTGTCGGGCTCGACGGCGGCCAGCTCCGCGAGGGACAGCAGGGTGTTCGCGGCCGAGTGACCGGCGCCGACCACCACTGTGTGCCGTCCGGCGAACCGGCCCCGGTCGGCGCCGAGGACGTCTGGCAGCGCGTGCTCCAGGTACGCCGCCGCATCGGCCTCCCCCCGCGCGCGCAGACCGGACGCGCCGAGGACGTTCGGCGTGCCCCAGGTGCCGGAGGCGTCGATGACGGCGCGGGCGACCAGTTCGTCGCCGTCGGCGAGGCGGAGCAGGAACGGTGCGGTGTCGCGCCCGGCGGTACGCAACCGGTCGAGGCCGAGCCGGCTGATCGCCTCGACGCGTGCTCCGTACCGCACGTGTGGCTTCAGTTGCGGCAGCTGCGCGAGGGGCCGGAGGTAGTCGTCGACCAGCTCCGCGCCGGTGGGCAGTGCCCCCGGGTCGGGGGCGACCCAACCGGCCTCGTCGAGGAGCCGACGGGCAGCCGGGTCGATGTTGTAACGCCACGGCGAGAAGACCCGCACGTGCCCCCACTGGCGTACGGCGGCACCGGGAATGTCGCCGGCTTCGAGGACGGTGAAGGGCAGCCCGCGTTCGTGCAGGTGCGCGGCGGCGGCGAGACCGGTCGGGCCGGCGCCGATGATGATGGTGGGACTGTCGTCCAGAGCGTTCATCAGTGGCTCCTCGGTGTGGTGGCCTGGCCCGTCTTGAGGGCCACGGCTGGTCAGGTGATGGTGGGGCTGCGACGTTCCAGCAGGACGACGTCGCGCCAGCGGTCGTGATGGCGGCCGACCCGCTCGCGTACGCCGATGACCCGGAAGCCGGCACGCTGGTGCAGGGTGAGGCTGGCGGTGTTCTCCGGGAAGACTCCGGACTGGATGGTCCAGATGCCGGCGGCCTCGGTGGAGGCGACCAGCGCGGTCAGCAGCAGCCGGGCGATGCCCCGGCCCTGGGTGGCCGGGTCGACGTAGACGGAGTGTTCGACCACACCGGCGTAGACCGTGCGGGTCGAGGTCGGCGAGACGGCGATCCAGCCGAGCACCACCCCGTCGCTGTCGACGGCCACGAAGCGGTGCGCGCTCAGGCGCGCGGCGTCGAACGCCGCCCAGGTCGGGGCGGTGATCTCGAAGCTGGCATTGCCGGCGTCCAGACCGGCCTGGTAGATCGCCAGGACCCGGTCGGCGTCGTCGTCGGTCATGGTGCGCACGGTGATGTCGGCCATCAGCGGGTTGCCTTCCGGAAGAGATCAGATGCCTGTCTCGACGTCCGTCGAAACAGACAGTTGCACACTGATTAGAGAAGTGTCAACCTAGAGGAATGTCGAATCAAGCAGGTCCGACCATGGACGTGTCGTGCTGCGTCCCGCTGGCCAAGCGACGCGTACCGGCCGAGGCCGCCGCTGTGCTCGCGCCCGCGTTCAAGGCCCTCGGCGACCCGGTGCGGCTGCAACTGCTGTCGATGATCGCCTCCGCCGAGACCGGGGAGATCTGCGTCTGTGACCTGACCCCCGCGTTCGACCTGACCGGTCCGACCATCTCGCACCACCTCAAGACGCTGCGCGAGGCGGGGCTGGTCGACGCCGAACGCCGTGGCACCTGGGTCTACTACCGCGCTCGACCGGCCATCCTGCGCCAGCTCGCCGCGCTGCTCACCGTGGCGCCGGCGACATGACGACGACCCTCCAGAGCGACTCGGCCGAGAGCGCGGTCGTCGGCCGCCTGTCCCGACTCGACCAGTTCCTACCCGTGTGGATCGGGCTCGCGATGGCCGCCGGCCTGCTCCTCGGTCGGCTGATCCCCGGGCTGAACAGCGCCTTGGACGCGGTGCAGATCGGCGGGATCTCGCTACCCATCGCGGTCGGCCTGCTGATCATGATGTACCCGGTGCTGGCGAAGGTCCGCTACGACCGGCTCGACACCGTCACCGGCGACCGCCGGCTGCTGATCTCCTCGCTGGTCCTCAACTGGATCGTCGGCCCCGCCGTGATGTTCGCCCTGGCCTGGATCTTCCTGGCCGACCAACCCGCCTACCGCACCGGGCTGATCATCGTCGGCCTGGCCCGCTGCATCGCCATGGTCATCATCTGGAACGACCTCGCCTGCGGCGACCGGGAGGCCGCCGCCGTCCTGGTCGCCCTCAACTCGGTCTTCCAGGTCGTCGCCTTCGGCCTGCTCGGCTGGTTCTACCTCGCCGTGCTCCCCCAGTGGCTGGGGCTCTCCGGCGCCGAGCTGAACGTCTCCGCGTGGGACATCGCCGGTAACGTGCTCATCTTCCTCGGCATCCCGCTGCTCGCCGGCTACCTCACCCGCCGCCTCGGCGAACGCGCCAAGGGCCGCGCCTGGTACGAGGCACGCTTCCTGCCCCGCATCGGCCCGGCCGCCCTCTACGGGCTGCTGTTCACCATCGTGATCCTGTTCGCCCTGCAAGGCGACGCCATCACCAGCCGACCCCTGGACGTCGTCCGCATCGCCCTGCCCCTGCTGGTGTACTTCGCGCTCATGTGGGCCGGCTCCTACGCCCTCGGCCGGGCCATCGGCCTCGGCTACCAACGCACCACCACGCTGGCGTTCACCGCCGCCGGGAACAACTTCGAACTGGCGATCGCCGTCGCGATCGGCACCTTCGGAGTCACCTCCGGCCAAGCCCTCGCCGGGGTCGTCGGCCCGTTGATCGAGGTACCCGTCCTGGTCGGGCTGGTCTACGTCTCGCTGTGGGCCCGCCGCCGCTTCTTCACTCCCCCGCAATCCGCGACCGCGTAACCGGAAGGCAACCCCGACATGAGCGACAGACCCAGCGTCCTGTTCGTCTGCGTCCACAACGCCGGCCGTTCCCAGATGGCCGCCGGCTGGCTGCGCCACCTCGCCGGCGACACCGTCGAGGTTCGCTCCGCCGGCTCCGCGCCGGCCGAGACGATCAACCCCGCCGCCGTGCAGGCCATGCGCGAGGTCGGCATCGACATCACCGACCAGACCCCCAAACTTCTGGAGTACGCGACAGCGGAGTCCTCCGACGTCATCGTGACCATGGGCTGCGGCGACACCTGCCCGGTCTTCCCCGGCAAGCGCTACGAGGACTGGACGCTCGACGACCCGGCCGGCAAGGGAGTCGACGCCGTCCGCCCGATCCGTGACGAGATCCGGGGTCGGGTGGAGAAGCTCCTCGCCGAGCTGAACCTCGCCACCCGACCGGAGCGCAGCCCTCAACGGCCTCCGGCGTAGCTGGCGCGCTCGCCGAGCTCTTCCTCGATGCGGATGAGCTGGTTGTACTTGGCCGTGCGGTCGGAGCGCGACAGCGAGCCGGTCTTGATCTGACCGCAGCCGACGGCCACTGCCAGGTCGGCGATGGTGGTGTCCTCGGTCTCCCCGGATCGGTGCGACATCACCACCCGGTACCCCGCCTTGTGCGCGGCGTCGACCGTCGCCAGGGTCTCGGTGAGGGTGCCGATCTGGTTGACCTTGACCAGGATCGCGTTGGCGTAGCCGCCGTCGATCCCGTCGCGCAGCCGGTCGACGTCGGTGCAGAAGACGTCGTCGCCGACCAACTGCACGCGCTCCCCCGCCACCGCCGTCAGCCGCTTCCAGCCGGTGATGTCGTCCTCGGCCATCGGGTCCTCGATCGAGCTGATCGGGTACCGGGAGAGCAGGTCGAGCAGGTAGTCGATGTGCTCCTCGACGCTGCGCTGGCGTCCCTCGCCGACGTAGTCGTAGACACCCGCGCGGAAGAACTCCGAGCTGGCCGGGTCGAGGCAGATCCGCACGTCGACGCCGGGCTGGTAACCGGTGTCCTCGATGGCGCGCAGCACGAACCGCAGCGCCTCGTCGGCGTCCGTGACGTTCGGCGCGAAGCCGCCCTCGTCACCGACGTTGGTGTTGTGCCCGGCCGCGGCCAGGGACGCCTTGAGGGTGTGGAAGACCTCCGCGCCCATCCGGACCGCCTCGGCGAACGTCCGCGCTCCGACCGGGGCGATCATGAACTCCTGGAAGTCGAGCGGATTGTCGGCGTGCGCTCCACCGTTGATGATGTTCATCATCGGCACCGGCAGCAGGCGGGCGCCGACGCCGCCGACGTAGCGGTACAGCGGCTGCCGGTGGGCCAACGCCGCCGCCTTCGCGGTCGCCAGGGACACCGCCAGGATCGCGTTGGCACCCAGTCGACCCTTGTCCTTGGAACCGTCGAGCGCGATCATCGTCTCGTCGATCAGGGCCTGGTCCTCCGCGTCGAGCCCGAGCACCGCGTCGGCGATCTCGCCGTTGACAGCGGCGACGGCAGTGCTCACGCCCTTGCCGTGAAAACGCGTCAGGTCCCCGTCACGCAGCTCGACCGCCTCGTTCGCCCCCGTCGACGCGCCGGACGGCACGGCCGCCCGGCCGGTTGACCCGTCGGCGAGGACCACGTCGGCCTCCACCGTCGGGTTGCCCCTGCTGTCGAGGATCTGCCGAGCCCACACCCGACTGATTGCCGTCATCGCACACTCCCTGTTCAAGCTGCCTTTTCGCAGCCAGACTGGCAGGAAACGGCGGCCCTGACACCGCGACGATGGACACGTTGACCCGTACCCCGGGGTGCGGGTTTAGGGTCGCGGGATGCGGGTGGGTGAGTTGGCACGCCGGACCGGAACCACGGTCCGGGCACTGCGTTACTACGAGTCGGCCGGGCTGGTCGTACCCCGGCGGCTGAGCAACGGCTACCGGGAGTACGACCCGATCGCGGTGCGGCTGGTGGCGCAGATCCGCGAGCTGATGGCGCTCGGCCTCACCGTCGAGGAGACCCGCCCGTTCGTCGAGTCGATCGCCGATGGTTCCGACGACACCGACGTGTGCGCGGCGGCGGTGGCCACGTACCGCAGCACCATCACGAACCTCCAGGAACGGATCGGCAGGTTGACCGCCCAGCGGGACGCGCTGGACGCACGCCTGGACGCCGCCGCGACCCAGGTCGTACCCGGCAGTCCCGCCGAAGGCGCCGACCCCACCGCGCTGGTCGGCGTCAGGTTGCCACCGCTGTCCTTCTACGGCACCGACGGCCGCCCGGTCGATCTCGGCGCGCTCGGGGCCGGGCGCAGCGTCATCTTCGTCTACCCACTGACCGGACGACCGGGTGTGGACCTGCCCAACGGCCTGCTGGAGATCCACGGTGCCCGCGGCAGCACCGAGCAGGCCGCCTGGTTCCGCGACCACCACGCGGAACTCCGCGCGGCCGGCGCCGCCCGGGTGTACGGCCTGTCCGCGCAGTCGACCGGGTACCAGCGGGAACTCGCCCACCGGCTGCGTCTGCCCTACCCGCTGATCCCCGACCCGAGACTGACCCTGGCCGAGGCGCTGCGGCTGCCGACCCGCGCCGCCGGCGACATGACGCTCTACGAGCGGCTGACCTTAATCGTCGCCGGCGGTGCTGTCGAACACGTCTTCCACCCGATCCCGGACCCGGCGTCGCACCCCCTGCACGTGATGCGGTGGCTCACCAAGCGACGCCAGGCCCCCGGATCGGTCGCCGCCTAGAAGTCGTCGTCGAACGCGCCGCACCACTCACCGTCCACAGTTACTTCTGCAACATGATCGATGCGGCGGATCGCCAACGAGATTTCTCAAAGACCGCGAGCTGGTCGAGGGCCATCCAGGCAAAGGTGTCTACGTCGCAGAAGCCCAGAGCTGAGCGCGCCGCTTCCTTGATCGATTGATGAGAAGTAGCCCAGCACCGTCGCGTTTAGACGGACTGGCTGTTCGCCAACCCCGCGCTACCTCGTCGATCATGGAGTTGTGGTGGGCGACAAAGTGCCCGCACAACACCAATCAGGCACCATAACTCCATGATCGACGAGACCGGACCGCCCCTTCCCCCGCGATCTTGCACTTCCTGTCGCGACATAACAGGGCATTGCGCGCATACCGGCGACCGAAACTGCAAGATCGGCGCGGACGGGGCGGTCCTGACGGGCAACGCGTGGGCCGAGGTCGCCGCCTAGAAGTCGTCGTCGAAGGCGACGGTGCCGGTCACCCCGACCTGGTACGCCGACACCCGCCGCTCGAAGAAGTTGGACAGCTCCTGCACGTCCTGCAACTCCATGAAGCCGAACGGGTTGCTCGAACCGTAGTGCGGCGTGATGCCGAGCTGGGCGAGGCGGCGGTCGGCGACGTGCTGGAGGTACTCCCGCATGTCGGCCAACGTCAGACCGGGCACACCGTGGCCCACCAGGTCCTCGGCGAACTGCACCTCACACTCGACCGCCTCGGTGAGCATCCGGCGAACCTGGTCGGCGAGGTCGTCGTCGAACAGGTCCGGCTCCTCGGCGCGGACGGTGTCGACGACGTCGAACGCGAACGCCATGTGCATGGACTCGTCGCGGAACACCCAGTTGGTGCCCGAGGCGAGGCCGTGCAGCAGGCCGCGGGAGCGCAGGAAGTAGACGTACGCGAACGCGCCGTAGAAGAACAGACCCTCGATGCAGGCGGCGAAGCAGATGAGGTTGAGCAGGAACGTGCGCCGGTCCTCGCGGGACCGCAGCTCCCGCAGGTCGGTCAGGGAGTCGATCCACCGGAAGCAGAACTCGGCCTTACGACGGATCGAGGGGATGTTCTCGATGGCCGCGAAGGCCTCGAAGCGTTCGGTCTCGTCGGGCACGTACGTGTCGAGCAGGTTGAGATAGAACTGGACGTGCACGGCCTCCTCGAACAGCTGGCGGGACAGGTAGAGGCGACCCTCCGGGCTGTTGACGTGCTGGTAGAGGTTGAGCACCAGGTTGTTGGCGACGATCGTGTCACCGGTGGCGAAGAACGCCACCAGGCGGCTGACCAGGTGCCGTTCGGCCGGCGACAGCTTGTCCAGGTCGGCGAGGTCGGCGTGCAGGTCGACCTCCTCGACCGTCCAGGTGTTGCGGATCGCGTCGCGGAACCGGTCGAAGAAGTGCGGGTAGCGCATCGGGCGGAGAGTCAGGTCCATCCCGGGGTCGAGCAGCATGTGCGTGGTCCTCGTGTCGGTGGTGCTGGCATCGGTGGTGGCGGCGTCGGCGGGAGTCACTGGCAGGCCTCGCACGACTCGGGGTTCTCCAGCGAGCAGGCCAGCGCCTCCGCGTCGACGACGACGGGTGCGACGGCGCTGACGGTGGCCTGCTGGATCCGCGTCGCGGGGCGCGAGCGCAGGTAGTAGGTGGTCTTCAGCCCGGCCTTCCACGCGTACAGGTACATCGAGGAGAGCTTGCCGATGGTCGGCGCGGCCAGGAACAGGTTCAACGACTGGGACTGGTCGATGAACGGGGCGCGGGCGGCAGCCAGGTCGATCAGCGCCCGCTGCGGCAGCTCCCACGCGGTGCGGAACAACTCCCGTACGCCGGCCGGCAGCTCGGCGATGTCCTGCACCGACCCCTCCGCCCGCTTGATCGCCGAACGAATCCGCTCGGTCCACAGACCGCGGGCCTTCAGCTCGCGTACCAGAGCGGTGTTGACCTGGAGGAACTCCCCCGACAGGGTCTCGCGCTTGAACAGGTTGGACACCTGCGGCTCGATGCACTCGTAGCACCCGGCGATCGAGGCGATGGTCGCGGTCGGTGCGACCGCCACGAGCAGCGAGTTGCGCAGCCCGTACGCCTCGACCCGCTCGCGCAGCGCGTCCCACCGCGCGGTCTGCGTACCCTCGACACCCCACAGGTCGGGCTGGAGCTGGCCTCGCGCGGCCCGGGTCTGCGGGTACGCCGGGTGCGCGCCGAAGTCGCGCGCCAGGTCGGCGGAGGTCTCCAGCGCGGTCAGGTACAGCTCCTCGCTGATCCGGGTGGACAGCTCGCGGGCGGCCGGCGAGTCGAACGGCAGCCGCAGCGCGAAGAACACGTCCTGTAGGCCCATCAGCCCGAGCCCGACCGGCCGCCAGCGGGGGTTGCTCGCCGCCGCCTGCGCGGTCGGGTAGTAGTTGATGTCGATGACCCGGTCGAGGAAGGTCACCGCGGTCCGCACCGTGGCGCGCAGCCGCTCCCAGTCGATGCCGCCGTCGGTGAGGTGTGCGGCGAGGTTCACCGAGCCGAGGTTGCACACGGCGGTCTCGGCGTCACTGGACACCTCGACGATCTCGGTGCAGAGGTTCGACAGGTGCACCACGTTGCCCGGCTCGGCGGTCTGGTTGCAGAGCCGGTTGGCGGCGTCCTTGAAGGTCATCCAGCCGTTGCCGGTCTGGGCGAGGGTCCGCATCATCTTCCCGTACAGCTCCCGTGCCGGAACCTGCCGCACGTAGCGGCCGTGCGCCTCGGCCTCCCGGTACGCGGCGTCGAACCGCTCCCCCCACAGGTCGGGCAGATCGGGCACCTCGTTCGGGTCGAACAGCGACCACAGCTCGTCGGCCTCGACCCGGCGCATGAACTCGTCCGGAACCCAGTTGGCCAGGTTGAGGTTGTGGGTACGCCGGGCGTCCTCGCCGGTGTTGTCCCGCAGTTGCAGGAACTCCTCGATGTCCGGGTGCCACGGCTCCAGGTAGACGCAGGCCGCGCCCTTGCGCCGGCCACCCTGGTTCACCGCGGCGACGCTCGCGTCCAGCGTGCGCAGCCACGGCACGATCCCGTTGGACTGCCCGTTCGTGCCCCGGATCAACGCGCCGCGGGAGCGGACCCGGGAGTACGCGATGCCGATGCCACCGGCGAACTTGGACAGGTTGGCAACCTGGGCGTACCGCTGGTAGATGGAGTCCAGCTCGTCGAGCGGGGAGTCGACCAGGTAGCAGGAGGACATCTGGGTGTGCCGCGTCCCGGAGTTGAACAAGGTCGGTGAGCTGGGCAGGTAG
The DNA here is from genome assembly GCF_036347035.1 of Micromonospora sp. NBC_00821. Lineage (NCBI taxonomy): Bacteria > Bacillati > Actinomycetota > Actinomycetes > Micromonosporales > Micromonosporaceae > Micromonospora > Micromonospora sp. NBC_00821. Next base: position 3,206,139 of record NZ_CP108880.1, on the reverse strand, counting down.
GCCAGGCTGGACATCAGCCGGTAGAAGCCGACCGCCTCGTCCGCCGTCCGGGCCAGGCCGCAGGCCACCCGCAGCAGCCAGTACTGCGGGGTCTCCAGCACCAGCCGGCTGGTGGGGTGGCGCAGCAGGTAGCGGTCGGACACGGTACGCAGGCCGAAGTACTCGAACCGGCGGTCGCCGTCCGGGTCGATGGCGTGGTCGAGCGTCGCGGCGTGTGCGTCGACGAACGCGGCGGTGTCGTCACCGATCAGGCCCTCGGCGTGGCCGGCCCGGATCGCCGCGCTGAACGAGGTGATGCCCTGTCGACGCACCTCCTTGTCGACGTAGCCGGCCAGCAGCCGCGCGGCGAGACGCGAGTACTGCGGCTCCTCACCGATCATCTCGGCAGCGGTCTGGATGGACAGCCGGTCCAGTTCGGCAGTGGTCGCGCCGTCGTAGAGGCCGCTGATGGTGCGGGTGGCCACCCGCATCGGGTCGACGTCGGTCAGATCGTCGGCCCACCGCTCGACCGCCCGGACGATCTTGTTCACGTCCACGGGTTCGGTGCCGCCGTCGCGCTTGCGGACCTGCATCGGCGTCCGCCGCAGGATCGCGTCGCCGCTGGCCGGGACTACCTCGGTGACTGTCACCACTCGCTCCTCGGAGTTCGAGACCTGGTGGTCCGGACGCGAGGAGACAGACACCGGCGGACGCCACGCCGGCACGGCGTGGGTCAGGTGGCGTCGGCCGTCCCACGCGGCCTCGGACCGCCGCGCACCCGGGTGCGGGTACGCGGCGCGCTGGCAGGTCTTCGGACTCGCGGGCACGACCGGACTCCGCCGGTCTCCTACTGGCCGTCGCTTCCCAGGCCGATTGGTGGCCCAGTGCTGATGACGGCGGTCGTTCCCACTCACCGCTGCGGGACAGTCCCGGATTTCCACCGGGTTCCCTGTTGCCTCGACCGCCCCGGATGAGCGGCCGAACCAGCTGCGCTCGACACCATATATAGGGACACAGCCGTTGTCACACCCCACATGTCGGTCTCGGGCGTGTCGGCGACTCACTCGGTGACCACCGTCACCACCCCGGCCGACCACCCCACGCCGACCGAGGCCGGGCACCAGAGACCGGACTCTCCACGCGCGTGTCGACAGTCGACAAAGATTTGATGTATCGAGGCCACGGCACCGTAGAGTGCTCCCATGCGTCGACGTCAATGCCTTGGCGCGAGGGGGAACATCCAATCTCCACAACCCGCCACCCCCGCCACCTTCGCCCGTCTACCGGCACGATGGGCGATAAGGCGGAACGACCCTGCGGCGCAAACATCATACGTCTGTGGGCCTACGGTGATCGACATCGTTGACGGGCTGGAGAAGCCCTCCGTATACTCCCAGTGATCATCTGATCTTTAGCCGAGCCGGGCGAGGAGCGCATGCCGCAGATCACCGCCGTCACCGTCGAAGACGTCCGCTTCCCCACCTCCCTGACCGCTGACGGGTCAGACGCCATGAACAAGGACGGCGACTACTCGGCGGCCTACGTCGTCCTGCACACCGACGGCGTCGACGGCGCGGGCGCGCCACTCGCGGGGCACGGCCTGACCTTCACCATCGGCCGAGGCAACGACATCGTCGCGGCGGCGGCGGTCCACCAGGCACAGCTCCTGGTGGGCCTGGACGTGGCGACGATGGCAGCGGACATGGGCGCTGTCTACCGCCTCCTCACCTCCGACTCGCAACTGCGCTGGCTCGGCCCGGAGAAGGGTGTCGTCCATCTGTCCCTGGCCGCCGTGTTGAACGCGTCGTGGGACCTGGTCGCCCGACTCGCCGACAAGCCGCTGTGGCGGCTGCTCGTCGACATGTCCCCCGAGCAACTCGTCGACATCGCGGACCTGCGCTACCTGTCCGACGCGCTGACCCGCGACGAGGCACTGGCCATCCTGCGGGCCAAGGAGGGCACGAAGGCCGCCCGCCTCGCCGAGCTCGACCGGACCGGCTACCCCGCCTACACCACCTCCGCGGGTTGGCTCGGCTACGGCGACGACAAGCTGCGCCGGCTGTGCCAGGAGGCGGTGGACACCGGCTACGGCTACGTCAAGCTCAAGGTGGGCGCCAACCTCGACGACGACATCCGCCGATGCGCTATCGCACGCGAGATCCTCGGGCCGGATCGCAACCTGATGATCGACGCCAACCAGGTGTGGGACGTCGGTCAGGCCATCGACTGGGTCACCGCCCTCGCGCAGTTCACGCCACTGTGGATCGAGGAGCCGACCAGCCCCGACGACATCCTGGGCCACGCCGCCGTCCGCCGCGCCGTCGCTCCGATCGGCGTCGCCACCGGCGAACACTGCCACAACCGGGTGATGTTCAAGCAGCTGTTCCAGGCCGAGGCCATCGACTTCTGCCAGCTCGACACCGGCCGGTTGGCCAGCATCAACGAGATCGTCGCCGTGCTGCTGCTCGCCGCGAAGTTCGACGTCCCGGTGTGCCCACACGCCGGCGGTGTCGGCCTGTGCGAGATGGTCCAACACGTGTCGGTGCTCGACTACGTCGCGGTCTCGGGAGACCTCACCAACCGGGTCACCGAGTTCGTCGACCACCTGCACGAGCACTTCACCGATCCCTGCATCATCCGGGACACCGGCTCCGGCAGCGGATACGTCCTGCCCAGCCAGCCCGGCTACTCCACCCGGATGCGTCAGGAGTCGGTAGCGCTCTACCGCTTTCCCGACGGCCACTACTGGGCGGCGACAGACCCGACTACCGTGTCATCTCCGGAGGCGGCGTACGTGACTGCGGGTGGGAAGGCCACCCCCGCCGGCCGCTAGGGGGATCATGTCTCGCACTGACGAAGTGGTCAACGGCATCAAGCGGATGATCCTCGAAGGGCAGTTCAGGCCCGGGGACCGGTTGCCCATCGAGAAGGACCTCGCCGAGCAGCTCGGTGTCTCGCGTGGGTCTCTGCGCGAGGGGATGTCGGCCCTGTCGATTCTGGGCATCGTCAACATCCGCCAGGGCGACGGCACCTACGTCACCAACCTCGACGCGCCACAACTGCTGGCGCCGATGGGTTTCGTGGTGGACTTCCAGGGCCAGGGCGACCCCCGGCACATCCACACCGTTCGCCGGCTGCTGGAGTGCGAGGCCGCCTGCCTGGCGGCGACCAGGATCACCGACGAGGCCCTGGCCCAGGCGGGTGACCTGCTCGACGAGGCGGCCCGGTTGATCGGCCAGTCACCGCCGGACCACGAGCGGATCATGGAGATCGACATCGCCTTCCACCGGATCATCTCGGTGCACGCCGAGAATCCGGTGCTCGTCGGCCTGATCGAAGCGTTCGCCGGGCGCACCATCCGTGGCCGGCTCTGGCGGAGTCTGCACGAGGAGGGCGCGGACCTGCGCACCCATCACGAACACGTGGCGATCCTGAAGGCCCTCGTGGCGCGCGACCCGGAGCGGGCGCGCACCCGGATGGCCAACCACCTGATCGGCGTGGAGGAGTCGTTGCAGGGGTTACCCGACGACGCCGACGCGAGCATCGTGACGGCCCGGTCGTGACGGCCGCCCCTCACGGCTGCACGTCGAGCAGCCCTTCGTCGTACAACGCCGTCCAGAGCTGATCTGGGACGTCGACACCGGCTCGACGCAGGGTCTCGGTCACCTGTGCCTCGTCCCGCATGCCGACCACTGTCGAGACGACGGCCGGGTGACGACGGACGAACGCCAACGCCGCCTGAGGCAGCGTGACGCCGTACATCTGACAGACCCGCGCTATCCGGCGGGCCTGGTCGATCACCTCTGCCGGCGCCTGCTGGTAGTCGTAGACGGCGTCGGGCGGCGGCATGTCCCGGGCCAGCAGCCCGGAGTTGTAGACCCCGGCGACCACCACACCGACGTCGTGGGTCTGCGCGACGGGCAGCAGGTCGGTCAACGCGCCCTGCTCCAACAGGGTGTACCGGCCGGCGCACATCACCACGTCCACGTCGGTCTCCGCCACGAAACGGGCCAGCATCGCGGACTGGTTCATCCCCGCCCCGACGGCACCGATGACGCCCTGCTCCCGCAGCTCCACCAACGCCGGGATCGCCTCGCGGGCGGCCTGCTCCCAGTGCTCGTCCGGGTCGTGCAGGTACACCACGTCGATCCGGTCCAGGCCGGTGCGCCGAAGGCTCGCCTCCAGGGAACGGCGTACGCCGTCGCGGCTGAAGTCCCAGACCCGGCGATGGTCGGCGGGGACGTCGAACCCCTCCGGATCCCGCCGGTGTGCCGTCTCCGGGGACGGCACGAGCAGCCGGCCGACCTTCGTCGACACCACGTACTCGCCGCGCGGGCGTAAGCGCAGGGCCGCGCCCAGGCGTCGTTCGGACAGGCCCAGCCCGTAGTGCGGCGCCGTGTCGAAGTATCGGATGCCGCCCGCCCACGCGGTGTCCACGGCGGCGGCGAACTGCTCGTCCGACGTCGCCCGGTAGAGATTGCCGCCCTGCGAGGCGCCGAAGCCCAGTGGGCTCAGCCGCAACGGCGACCCGACGGCGTTCGAGGTCGCCCGACGGCCGGGATCCTGCGCGCCCCGCTGGACGGCAGCCGTCACCGCTCGTCCCGATCCACGCTGGTGCTGCCGGTCATCGCCGCGACCAGATCGTCGGTGGTGACCTCGTCGGCGCGGAGTTGGGCAGCGCGTCGACCGAGGCGCAGGACCTCGACCCGGTCGGCGATCTCGAGCACCTGAGGCATGTTGTGGCTCACCAGCACCACCGACATGCCGGCGTCGCGGGCACGCCGGACGACGTCGAGCACCCGCCCGGTCTGGACCACACCCAGGGCCGCTGTGGGCTCGTCGAGGATGACCACGTTTGTCGCCCAGATGATGGCCCGGGCCACCGCCACGCACTGCCGCTGCCCACCGGAGAGCATCGCGATCGGGGTGGTGACCCGGGGGATCCGTACGCCGAGTTCGTCGAGGGCGGCGGCGGCGCCGTGGCGCATGGCGCGTTTGTCCAACAGTCCGAGCCGGCCGAGTGGTCCGGAGCGGAGGATCTCCCGGCCGAGATACAGGTTGGCGGCCACGCTGAGGTCGTCGGCGACGGCGAGGTCCTGGTAGACGGTCTCCACCCCGGCCCGTCGGGCATCGACCGGGGTGGAGAACTGGACCGGACGGCCGCCGACCCGGATCTCGCCCTCGTCCGGCGGATGCACACCGGACAGGGTCTTGATCAGGGTGCTCTTGCCGGCGCCGTTGTCACCGATCAACGCGACGACCTCACCGCGGCGGACCGTGAAGTCGGCGCCCCGCAACGCCTCGACGTGCCCGAACCGCTTGACGATGCCGCGTGCCTCGAGGACCGGCGGTTCCGTCTCGGTGGGTTGCTGGTCGCTGTCGGCGGTGGCCGTTGGAGTGCCACCCATCACTGCACCGGCGGGTTGGCGCAGCTGGGCTCGAGCACCGCCTTGATCTCCGCCGAGTCGATGTTCTCCTTGGTGACGAACGTGACGCCGGTGTCGGCCGATGCCAGCGGCGCCTTGTCCCGGAGGTGCTTGACCATCTTGTCGACGCCGAAGTAGCCCATCTTGAACGGGTTCTGCACGACGAGCGCCGAGATCTGGCCGTTGCGCACTCCGGCGATCTCGTCCGGGGCGGCGTCCCAGCCGATGATGACCACCTTGCCGGACTTGCCGGCGGCCTGGATGGCCTGCGCGGCACCGAGCACGCTCGGCTCGTTGGCGGCGAAGACGCCGGCGAGCTTGGGGTTGGCGGTGAGGATGTTCTCGGTGACGCGTCGGGCTTCGTTGACGTCACTGCGGCTCGGCTGCTGGCCGACCAGCTTCAGGTTGGGGTACTGGGCGAGACCGGCCTTGAAGCCGTCGACCCGCTCGGTGTTGGTCTGGGATCCGGGCTGGAACTCGACGAGCGCCACCTCGTGGTTGCCGGGGCCGAGTTCGGTGGCGAGCAGCTTCGCCGCCTCGGTCGCCGATGCGCGGTTGTCGGTGGCGAAGAGGGGCACGTTCGACGGCTGCGGGCTGGTGCCGGAGTCGATCATGGCGACCGGGATGTTGGCGCTGAGCGCCTTGTCGGTCGCCGGTGCCAGCGCGCTGGAGTCGGTCGCCGCGTAGACGATGCCGTCGACCTTCTTGGTGACGAAGTTCTGGATCAGGTTGACCTGGCCCTCGACGTCGGTCTCGGTGGTCACCCCGTCCCACTGGACGGTGACGTCCCCGGCGCGCTGCGCGGCGCACTCGGCGCCGGCCTTGACCGTGTTCCAGTAGTCGGCTCCGACCGCCTTGGGTACGACGGCGAGCTTCAACGGGCCGCTCGCGTCCTTGGTCGCGCCGTCGCCGCCGTCCCGGACCTCGACCCCGCCGCAGGCGCTGAGCAGGGCGGTCGCCGCAGCCGCGGCCAGGATCGCCTGCGCGCGCAGGAGTCGTCCTCGCGTCCGCCGGCTGGTGGTGGTGTGTGCCATGGTGTGTGTCCTTCCTCGTTCGGACTCTCGGAATGGCATGTCAACCCCGTGATTCCAGCCGCCGGCGGCGGTACTGGTCGAAGTAGACGGCGGCCCAGATGATCACGCCGACGATCACCTGCTGGTAGTGGATGCTGATGTCGAGCAGGACGGCGCCGTTGCGGACCAGGGCGATGAGGAACGCGCCGATGATGGTTCCGACGATCCGGCCCTGCCCACCGAACAGGCTGGCTCCGCCGATGACGGCGGCGGCGATGACGTCGAGTTCCAGCGAGATCCCGTAGTTGGGCTGGCCGGAGTTGACCCGGGACGCGGCGATCATGCCGCCCAGCCCGACCAGCACGCCGGCCAGCACGTACACCCCGGTGAGGTGCCGCCCGACCCGGATGCCGGAGCGGCGGGCTGCCTCCAGATTGGAGCCCATCGCGTAGGTGTACTGACCGAAGCGGGTCTGGGAGAGCAGAAAGGCGACCCCGACGGCAACCAGGACGGTGATCACCACGGCGAACGGGATGCCGAGGATCTGCCCGTTGCCGAGCAGTTGGAAGGATCGGGGCAGGCCGTAGACGCCGACGGCTCCGGTGATGATGAAGACGAGGCCGCGGCCCACGGACATCGTCCCCAACGTCGCGATGAACGGCGGAATCCGGGCCACCGTGACGAGCAGCCCGTTCAACAGCCCGGCCAACGCGCCGACGCCGATGGCGACAGCCGTGGCCGCCCAGAGCGAGAAGCCGAGGTCGCGCACGACCATCGCGCCCAACACGCCGGCGAGCGCGGCGACCGATCCCACCGACAGGTCGATGCCCTTCGTGATGATGACCATCGTCTGGGCCGTGGCGATGATGGCGATCACCGCCGTCTGGGCCCCGATGTTGAAGAGGTTGTCGGCTGTCAGGAAGTAGGGACTCGCGAAGGACAGGGCGATGAACAGGACGACCAGCGCGGTCGCGGCGGTAAACTCGGAGACGGCGTGGGAGATCCGTTCCCGGAACCAGTCGCTGAGTTCGCCGCGCTGCGTGCCGGCGGTTGCCTCGGCGCTACTCATCGTCGGACCTGACCTCCCCAAGCGTGGCGCCGGCGTCCGACGGGGACCCGCCGACGAGCCGAACGCCTGTGAGCGACCGACCCCGCTCGGACGGCGGTGCGGCTAGGCGCCCGCACACCCCTTGGAGATAGGTCGGATGTTTCCCACGATCAGGCGTTACCTTGCCACGCATTCACGTATGTTGCCAAGGTCTTGCGAGCATGTTTTGCCATCGTTACCTGCGCCATCGAAGCCATACGTCAGACCAAATCGACATCGACTGCCGCCGCTAGCATGTTATCGATAACATGCTATGTCCCCAGGTCGAAAAGGGCGCTGCCGTCTCAGGACGGGGCCAGCCGGTAGACCCGGCCGGCGGTCTGACGCCAGACCGCGGCCCGCTCATCGTCGGAAAGCGGATCCAGCAGATCACCCAGAACGGCGACCCAGCGGGTGTACGAGGTGGCGAGCAGGCACACCGGCCAGTCCGAGCCGAACATCAGCCGATCCGGCCCGAACACGTCGAGGGCGTACTCGACCGCGGGCCGCAGGTCGGACGCCGTCCAGGACCCGCCGTCCACCTCGGTCACCAGGCCGGAGAGCTTCGCCGTGGTGTTGGCCTCGGCCGCGAGCGCCCGCAGGTCGCGCTGCCAGTCACCGAGATCGGCACGCCCGAGCGGGGGCTTGCCGAGGTGGTCCAGGACGAACCGCACCTGGGGCATGTCGCGGACGAGCCGGACGGCCGCCGGCAGCTGACTGTGGCGAACCAGGAGGTCGAAGGCGAGGCCGGCGGCACCGACCGCGGCGATGCCCTGCCGCACGTCGGGACGGTCGAGATAGGTCGGGTCGGGTTCGGACTGGACCAGGTGCCGGATCCCGACCAGTCGTTCGCCGCCGCGCGCCCTGCGGAGTCGGGCAAGGCGGCGGTCGACATCGGCGGCGCTCAGGTCGACCCAGCCGACGACCCCGGCGATGAGCGGGTCGTCGGCCGCGATGCCGAGCAACTCGGGCGTCTCCGACCGGACGGCGACGGACTGAACGACAACGGTCTGGGTGACCCCTGCGGCCCGGGTCGCCGGGGCGAGCTCGAGCGGCGTGAAGTCGTCGTCGATCGCGGCCATGGTGCGCGGATCGATCCAGGGCTGTGGGTGCCGCGCCCGGACCCAGAGGTGATGATGCGCGTCGACGATGCCCGGTCGTCGCGCGACGTCACCGGTCGTCACGGGACCCGCCCTGGCGCGTTCTCGTCCACCCCACACCCCGCCCAGCCGCTGATCGAGCCCTCCGGGTCAACCCGGAGCCACAGAGTCGATCTGGCAGGTTGACCATGTTAGCGGTAACAGTCTGTTGTTGAGTCCCGGAACGCGCGTCACGACCGGCTTCCGGCAGTGTCGCCTTTTGGTCTGACGAATCCACTGGCACCTGCGGCCGATCCGCCTCGTCGGCGTACCGGTATGTGGACGCGTTCGGGGCGCGGGGCCCGGGTTGACCGCCTGAGGCGGCACCGATACCGTCGACCCACTATCTGCGGCGACGCGAGGGAAGCCGGTGTGAATCCGGCGCGGTCGCGCCACTGTGAGCGGTTCCCCAACCACACCTGGGGGCCGCGAGCCAGGACGCTCGGTCGTCCGCAGCCTTGCGATGGGGACGCGTCATCCCTGGGGAGGTTCGTGTATTCATGTCTAGCTCCGCTTCCAGCCAGCCGGTGGTGCACCCCGCTGGCAGTGCCCGTCTGCTGTGGACAGCTCTGGCGACCGTTGCCGCACTCACCCTGCTGGCGTATCTCGTCGCCTTCGACCAGGGCGCGGTGTCGCGCAGCGGGATGTACCTGCACGAGTTGATGCACGACGGCCGGCACCTGCTGGGCGTCCCGTGCCACTGAACACCACCGCCGCTCCCCCGTTCCTCGCCGTCCTCGTCCGCGGGCTGCTGGCTGGCCTGATCGCCGGCCTGCTGGCCGGTGCGTTCGCGTACGTCGCCGGCGAACCGCACGTCGAGGCGGCCATCGCCATCGAGGAGGCGGCGGCGCACGCCGAGCCCGCCGCTGGTGCGCACGATCACGAGGACGCCCTGGTCGGCCGGACGGGTCAGCGCGGCGGGCTGTTCCTGGCCACCGGCCTGTTCGGGGCCGCGATGGGTGGCCTGCTGGCCACGGCGTACGTCCTGCTGTCCCGTCGGCGGCGCGGCGACGACGACGGACGGTCGGGTCTGCTGCTGGCCGGCGCGGCGCTGCTCGGCGCGGTGATCGTGCCGTTCCTCAAGTACCCGGCGAACCCACCGGCGGTCGGCGACCCGGCCACCATCAACCAACGGACCGTCACCTATCTGTTGATGGTGGTGCTAGGGCTGGTGGCCGTGTGGGCCGGGTCGCTGGGCTACCGGTCGGTCGGCGCCCAGGCGCCGACGTGGTTGCGCGCGGCCGCGGCCGTGGGCGGGTTCCTCTTGGTCACGGCAGTGTCGTACGTGGTGATGCCGTCCTTCCAGGAGGTTCCGGCGGACTTCCCGGCGACCCTGCTGTGGAGTTTCCGACTGGCCTCGCTCGGCACCCAGGTCGTGCTCTGGACCGGCATCGGCCTGCTGTTCGCGGCCCTGATGCACCACGAGCGGCGTCGCCGGGCCGGCATCGCACTGCCGAGCACGTGACCGGCACCAGCCTCCGGCTGGTCGCCCACGGTCACACCGTCGCGCTGCGCCGCGCCCGCTTCGGCGGCGTCGACGACGGCCTGGACGAGGGTGGCCTGCGTGCCGCCCTCGCCCAGGCTCAGGCGGGCGCTGACCGGCGTGGGCTCCTCGGCGTGAACGCCACCTGCCTGTCCAGTCCCGCGGTGGCCGCCCGACAGACCGCCGACGCCTTCGGCCTGCTGCCGACGATCGAGACGGCGTTGGCCGACTGTGACTACGGGATCTGGTCCGGACGGACGCTTGAGGAGATCGCTGAATCGCAGCCACAGGCGCTGCACGACTGGCTGTCCGCTCCGGACTCCGCGCCGCACGGCGGTGAGTCCGTCACGGCCGTGCGGGATCGGGTCGGAAGCTGGTTGGACGAGCAGCACCGAGCCGGCGGACGCGTCATAGCGGTCACCCACCCACTGGTGATCCGGGTCGCTGTGGTGCACGCCCTCGGTCTTCCGGTGGCGACGTACCGGCAGGTGGACGTGGAGCCCCTGGCCGTCGTCCGGCTCACCAGTCAGGGCACGCGCTGGCAGCTCCGACTGGGCGCGCCGCGAGCAGGTTGAGGTCGAACCGAACGCCGCGTCGGTGGGCAGCCCTTGCAGAACGCGTCGTGACAGCAGCAGAACCGCCTGTCCTCGCGACCAGCCACACCGCCGGCGAACCGGCCCAGCGTCGCCGTCGGGACGCGGCCGAGACCCGGCAGTTGCTGCTCGACGCCGCTCGCCAGCGCTTCGCCCGGGACGGCTACGCGGCCACCACCGTCCGGGACATCGCCGACGGCGCGGGCGTCAACGTGGCGCTGAGCCCGGCCGGGGGCTCGGCTCTGCCTCAGCCGACGCGGGTGTGGACCAGGGCGGCGGCGCGACCCAGGGCGGCCTTCTCGTCGGCGGACAGCGCGGGGTCGACCCGACGCAGACCCACGGCGTGCCGTAGTTGGCTGGCCCGGGGCGGCTCGGCGCGTCGCTGAAAGGCATCGAGGCCCTCCCGAGCTGGATCGGCGAGCTGCGGGTCCGTGCTGATCGCCACCTCGGCGAGGATGAGAGCGGTCATGGCCACGTCCAGGTCGGCCGGCCCTTCGGTCGCGTTGCGCCAATCGATGACCACCGGCCCGCGTGAGGTCACCATGATGTTCTGTGGATGCAGGTCGAGGTGCAGGACGCGGTCCGCCGGGTCGGCGCTGAACCGGACCGGCATGCTGTGAAGGCGGTCGTGCAGGCCCACGAGCAGGTCGGCGGCCGCGCCGATGCCGGTGCGCCCGGCGAGCGTCGACGCCAGGAGAGTTTCGCCGTCGAGGCGTTCGAGCACCAGGTCGGGTCCCTGGGCGTCGTACACCATGGGCACCGGGTAGCCGGCGGCCGCGACGTACGCCATCAACGCCGCCTCGGGCGCGCTGTCCCCGCCCTGGCGGTAGCGGCGCAGCACCCGAGACGCGTCGAGCGCGTAGACGTCGGCGTCGCGCCCCGAGGCGAGCAGCGCGTGATCGGCCATGGCAGACGACGCTAACAGTGGATTGCACGACGAGCGCGTGGGGCGGGCCGTGATCACGGCCCGCCCCACGCGGCTGTACTGTCCCCGGCTCGGTGCTAGCCGGTGACGGTGAACGGTCGGGACACCTTCGTCGCCGACGTGGCGCCGTTCAGCGTGACGCTGGTCGCGCCCGCCTTCGCCGCACCCGGAACGCTGACCGTCGCGCCAGAGATGACGCCGTCACCGTTCGCGCGCACGGTGCTGACCGCCAGTCCGGTCCCGAAGGCGATCGTGACCACCTCATTCGGCGCGAACCCGGAACCGTCGACCATGATCGACGTGCCGCGCGGGCCCGAGGTGGTCAACAGCGCCACCCGCGGCTGGTAGGTTCGCGCCTCTGGCTCCCCGGTCACCTGGACGGTGGCCGTGGCCGGCGTACGCGAGGACGTGCCCGTCGCGGTGACGGCGTACCGGCCGGGTTGCGCGTCACCGGAGGTCGGCACCGAGGCGCGGACCGTTCCCGTCGCGGAGGCCGCGACCTTCATGATCCGACCCGGGTCGGTGCCGACGCTGACGGTCACCTGCTCGCCGGCGGCGAAGCCGCTGCCGGTGACGGTGATCGCGCCACCGGTGGCGACGGCGCCGGACGCGGACAGGGCGATCGCCGGCTGCGATCCGCCCCGAGCCACTGTCACGGTGAAGGACTCGGTGCTGCTCGACAACGTGTCCCACGCGGTGACGCGCACCGTGTAGGTGCCCTCCCGTGCGTAGGTGTGCTGGCCGCTCATCGCGCCGGACGCGCCGATCGTCACGTCGTCCGGAACCGTGCCGTCACCCCACTGGACGCGGGCGCGGTAGCCCGTCGTACCGGGAACGCCGCCGGTCACCGCACCGAGGTTCGCCGCGAGGGCCTGCCCGGCGGTGGCCGTCTGGTTCTTCGGGGCGGCGGTCGTCAGCGCCGGGGCGGGCGTGCCGTCGTTGGCCACGGCGAACACGTGAATCCGACCCGCCGAGCGAGGGTCACCGGTCTGCGTCGGCAGGGTCACCGACACCAGCGTCTTGCCTGCCGGGATCTGGTACGGCGCGGTGGCGAAGAGGAACGGCTGGGCGCCGTCGCGACTCGTGCCCTGCAATCGGTACGCCGTCCGGGCCACGACGATGTTGCCGTAGGACGGGGTGCCGTTGGCGTTGCCGCCCAGCGTCCAGTCGCTCAACTGGATCGGAATGCTGGCCGTGCTGCCGTCACTGAACGTCGCCGTGCCGGTGGTGTTCTGGTTGCCCTGCGTTCCGGCGCCGATGAACGAGATGCTCTTCGCGTCCTGCGGAAGGTCGAGGACGACTGTCGCCCCGTTGCCGGTGGCGTTGTCCGGCTGCCCGGCCGGAATCACCGGCAGGGTGAACCGCAGCGCCGTTCCGGGGACCTGATGTGCCTGGCCCTGGGTGGCACCACCGGCCGCCAGGGCGGCCCGCGAGTACGCCCACGACTTGGCGTCACAGTCCGCCGCCAGGACCCCTTCGTCACCGACGCAGACGTTGTCGAACGCGGCGGTGAGACCGGAGGCCGGGGCGTACGCCACCTCGACGCCGACAGTCGCGGAGCTCTGGCTCTCGCCGTCGGTCACCGTGACGTTCGCCTGGTGGTAGCCGGGCGTGGCGTAGGTGTGCGACCCGGCGATGCGGTAGACGGCCCGCGAGCTCAACGTCACGGTGCCCGCGGTGACCGGCGTGCCGTCACCCCAGTCGATGGTGGCCTGGTAGCCGCTGGCGTCGCCGCCGGTGACGGTGGCCAGCGGCACCGAGACGGGTACGCCGGTGGTCGCGTGCACGCCGTCCGCGGCGGTGACGATGATGTCGCCGCCACCGAGGTCGAGGTCACCTCCGGCGAGCAGCTCGACCTCGGCGAGGTTGGTCTGCGCGGCGCCGACAGTCTTCGTGACGGCGAGGCGGAACTGGGCGAACCGTCCCGACCTGTCGATCGAGTACGGGCGGGTCTGGTTGCGCCAGGGGAACACCTGGCCGGCGCGGGAGTCAACAGTGGTCCAGGTGAGGCCGTCGTTGGAGCCCTGCAGGCGCCAGTCCGCCGGATCGCCGGCAGCGGCCCCGGACGTGACCGTGTAGTACTTCGGCTTCTGCTTGCCACCACGGAAGGCCCAGGTGATCTGCGGGGTCGCCGAGGTGAAGGTCAGCTGCGTGGTCGACGAGTCGTCGAACAGCTTCGACGCGTCCTGAGCGCCGGTCGCGGTCGCGGTGCCGAGACCGGGGCCGGTGACGTCCTGCAACGGCTTCGGCGCCTCGTCACCCTTTGTCAGCGACGGCGGCGCGTCGTTCCTGCCGGTGCCCCACGACGACGGCTTGGGGCCCATCTGGAAGTCGATGGTGCCGCCCTTGGCGAGCGTCGCGACATCCAGGGAAAGCCCGCGCTGCTTCTTGCCGTTGACCTTCACGTCCTGCACGTAGACGTTCGCCGTGCTGTTGTTCGGCGCGTTGACGACGATGTCGCCGCTGCTGCGGCGCACTGTCATCCTGGTGAACTGCGGCGAGCCGATCGCCCACTCGGACGACCCGGCCTGCAACGGGTAGATGCCCAGCGAGCTGAGGATGTACCAGGACGACATCTCGCCGTTGTCCTCGTCGCCCAGGTAGCCCTGGCCGATCTCACTGCCGACGTAGAGACGCCGCAGGATCTCCCGCACGGTCTCCTGGGTCCTGGCGGGCGCGCCGGCCACGTTGTACATGTACGGGATGTGGTGCGACGGCTGGTTGCTCATGCCGAGTTGACCCATCCGCACCGCGCGCGCTTCGAGCATCTCGTGGATGACGCCGCCGTACCCACCGGGGCGGTCGGCGTTCTCCGGGGTGGTGAAGAACGCGTCGAGCTTGTCCCGCAGCGCCTTCTGCCCGCCGTACAGGTTGATCAGACCCTGGCCGTCCTGCTGAGCGGTGAACGCGAAGTTCCACCCGTTGGTCTCGGTGTAGACGCCGCCCCAGTCCAGCGGGTCACCGGCGAGGAAGTTGCCGGCGGCGTCGCGACCCTGGAAGAGCTTCGTCTTCGGGTCGAAGAGGTGGACGTAGTTGCGGGCCCGCTCCAGGAAGTACCGGGACTCCTCCTTGAGCCGGGCGCGCTCCGACTTGGGCGTGGCCGGGTCCTTGGCGAGCGCCGCACCCATGTTGCCGATGCCGAAGTCGTTGATGTAGCCCTCCAGCGCCCAGGACACCGACTCCCCGGTGGACGTCGGCGTATAGCCGAGGAACAGGGAGCTCTCGATGCCCTTACGCCCGACCGCGCTGCGCCCGGACGCGACGGTCGCGTCCTTGACGGCCGCGTCGTACGCCGCGAGCGGGTCGGGCAGCTTGACCCCGGTGAGGTACGCCTGGGCCAGCGCCACGTTCGCGCTGGTGCCGGTCATCAGGTCGGCGTAGCCGGGGGACGACCAGCGGGCGATCCAGCCGCCGTCGCGGTAGTGCTGGACGAAGCCGTCGGAGATCTTCGCGGCGACGTCCGGGTACAGCAGCGCGTAGGCGGGCCACACGGTGCGGTAGGTGTCCCAGAAGCCGTTGTTGACGTAGATCTGCCCGTCGACGACCTTCGCGCCGGTCCGGGTGGGGGTCGACGCGCCGGTCGGCGCCGAGACCGGGCTCGCGTACTGCCAGCGCGGCGCGGCGGCGGTGCCGGTGTTCTCCGACTGTGAGTTCGGGTAGAGGTTCAGCCGGTACAGGTTCGAGAACATCGTGACCAACTGCGACTCGGTGGCGCCGCGCAGCTCGACCCGGCCGAGCCGGTCCTTCCACGCGGCCGTCGCCTCGGCGTGGATCTGGTCGAAGCTCTTGCCGGTGACCTCCAGATCGAGGTTGCGGCGCGCCTGGTCGACGGAGAGGAACGACGTGGCGAGACGCATCGTCACCTCCCGCGAGCCGGAGATGTCGAAGGTGGCAGAGGTCGCGGCGGACGCCGTCGGCGCCCGGTCGAAGGCGCCGGAGACGAACATCCGGCTACGACCGGCCGACAGGCCGCTTCCGTTGTCGACCCAACCGGTCAACGTGCCGTCCGTGCCGATGGTGAACGTGCCGTTGTGGAAGACGAGGCTTCCGGTCGCCTGCCCGGTGGGGAAGGTGAACCGCATGATCCCGGCGTGGTCGGTGGGCGACATTTCCGCGACCAGGCCGTTCTGGAGCGTGACGCGGTAGAGGTCCGGCTGCGCCGTCTCGTCGTCGTGACTGAAGGCGAGCGCACGACTGGCTGGCTGACCGGTGAGCGGACCGCCACCGACGACCGGCATGACGGACATCTGGTTGCGGTCACCCATCCAGGGGCTGGGCTCGTGGGAGATCGCGAGGCCCTGGAGCATGGGCAGGTTGGCCTCGTTGTTGATCCGGTGGTACTCGTACTCCCACGAGTCGGAGGTCGCGTCGGTCACCGGGGTGAAGAAGTTGAACCCGTTCGGCACTGCGGTGATCGGCAGGTTGTTCCCGCGCGAGAAGCCGCCCGTCGAGTTGGTGCCCCGTCGGGTGTCGACGTAGTTGGTCAGCTTCGAGCCGTCGATGGACGCCGGCGCGGCCGTCAGCTCGATGTCGTCGAGCCAACCCTGGAAGCGGGTAGCCCCGGTGGCCTGCGGATTGTCGTAGGCGAGCAGGATGCGGTCGATCGCCTTGCCGCGCGCGACGGCGCCCAGGTCGGCCTGCACCAGGTTCCACTGGTCGGCGAAGAGCACCTTCGAGGCGCCCTGACCGGCGCCCGTGAGCGGGTAGCCGTGCTGGTCGACGGGCGATCGACCACTGAGGTAACTGCCGTCGGTGAAGTGCAGGTCGACGGCGGCGTAGGTGGACGGGTACCGGCCGTCTCCACTGGTGAACTCGGGGAAGAGCTTGTACGACAGTCGGGTCTCCGGCCCGACCGGGATGGTGACGTCGAAGAGCTTGTTCGTCGCGTACGACCGGCCGTTGCCCTCGGCACCGCCGGAGTAGCGCAGCGCGGCCAGTCCGGTGAACCCGACGTCCGGCTTCGTGGTGTAGCCGCCGTTCGGGCCTGCGGTCGCCTCGCTGACCATGGGGGTGGCCGGCGGGCGGACGTCTGAGCCGTCGCTGATGTTCCAGTCGGCGAGCTGCACGAGCGAGTCACCGGAGTTGGCGGTGATGTTGAGCCGGTAGAAGCCGTAGGCGTTCGGGTTGGTGATGCTGTACGTCTTGGTGGCGAAGCGCCCGCCGAATTTTTCGCCGGCACGCTTGTCCAGGTCGGTCCAGGTGCTGCCGTCGTTCGACCCCTGGATGACGAAGTCCTTCGGGTCCCGGGTCGGTGCGTCGTCGGCCGCGGTCAGCGAGTAGCGCGCCACCGTCGCCGGCTTGGCGAGTTGGTAGGTCACCCAGCCGGTGGACGCGAACACGAGCCACTTGGTCGACGGATCGTCGTCAGTGAGGTTCGCGGCGATCTCTCGCGGCGGGTTCTCGTCGCTCGCGGTCACGGCGCTGACCTGGCCGAGCAGGCTGCCGGGCAGCGTGGCGACAGTGCCGCTCAGGTTGGCCTGGACCGGCTTTCCGTTCGGGCCGACCTCCGCGGTGCTGGTGGCGGGCTGCGGGTCGCCGGACTCGAACGAGGAGGTGAAGTTGCCCGGCTGTGCGGGATTGGGGGCGGCGTTCGCCAGGGGCGCGGCGACGAGCAGGCCCAGCGGTAGCAGGGCGGCTGTCGTCGCCGCGATCAGGCGGGGTGAGAGGGAGCGCGCAAGGGGGGTGTGCGACATGAGGGACGGAGCCTTTCGACTCGAACCGGGTCGAGTACGTCGAACGTCTGGGCAGTGTGGATCGGGTGGCGGGTCGGAGCCCTGACATCGTTGTCATGAGAGTTCGTGAGCAACGGGAGCCAGGACGGGTGGACTGCCGCTGATAGTTCCGGGCGCAGCACGGCCGTGTCAACGGGTTGATCGCGCCGATACGGCCGCCGCCCTCACCGGGCCTCGGCGGCCGAGATGCCGGGCCTCGACGCCGTCCGCCGAGGCCCGGCCACTGTTCAGCAGTAGAGGTTGGCTCCGGCGGACACCCCGAGGATGCCGACGAACTGCTGGTAACGGGTGACGCGACTCTGCACCTGGGCGGGGTTTCCGCCGTTGCACTCGATCGAGCCGTTGATGCTGCGGATCGTCTGGCCGAACCCGGCGCCGTTGACCATCGCATTGTGGGCGGTCATCGTGCCCGGCCCGTTCTGGGTCATCCAGTACCAGATACCGGTCTTCCAGGCCACCGCGGCGTCGGTCTGCACCAGCCACGGGTTGGTCAGCAGCGGCAGGTTGAGGGCGTTGCCCGCGGCGTTGTAGTTGAAGTTCCAACTGAGCTGGATCGGCCCCCGCCCGTAGTAGGCGGCCTGCCCGGCGGGGCAGCCGTACGGCTGGCCGTAGTCGCAGTAGTGCGGGTAGTTCGCGGTGTTCTGCTCGACCACGTGCACGAGCCCGCCGGTCTCGTGGTAGACGTTCGCCAGGAAGGCCGCGGCCTCCTGACGCTGGACCGTGGCACTGCCGGTGCGCGCGAACGCCGGGTAGGCGCTGAGCGCGGCGACGAGCCCGGAGTACGTGTAGAAGGAGTTGCGGCCTGGGAACATCTGGTTGAACTGGGCCTCGGTGACCACGAAGCCGCCCGGGTTGGTGGGCGGCGGGGTGGTCGGTGGCTGACCGCCACAGGTGTAGGGCTCCCAGTACCAGGTGCTCACGATGGGGTCGTACCCCGGATTGTCGTGCTCGGCGATGTAGTAGGAACCGTTCGTGTACCGCACGATCGCCCCGGTGGCGTACCAGGTCCCGGCGGTCCAGTTCGGGTAGCTGCACGTCCCCCCGGTGGGCGGCGTGGTGCCCCCGCCGCACGCGCCGAGATCCTCCCAGACACCGGTCGTTCCCGGCGGCGCCTCGTTCTGGGTCCACCACTTCGCCCGGTAGTTGCGGCCGTTGTGGGAGACCTGGGCGTCTCCCCAGTAGACGGCCGAGGCCTGCCACGAAGCCGAGCAGGCCGCCGCCGAGGCGGCGGTGGCCGGGATGACAGCGACCAGCCCACCGGCGACGATCAGTGCCGCCAGCGCGACCAGCGCGCGCAGTCTCGCCATGTGATCACTCCTTTCTGGGACCTCATCGGCCGAAACCCGAGCGGATATCGACCGGGATGACTGTAACATCTTCTGTTCACAATCTTTACTATTAGGCGCGACGGGCGCGACGGGCGCGACGGTGGACCCGGCGCTCGGCGATCGATAGTTCCGGCCACTTTCCGGATCACGTAACCGGCAGATCCGCCGAATGACGTGATCGAGAGGGCGTCGGAGCTCCAGCGACGACCGGGGCCTTCCTGCACCGACCGCCGCACAGCCTCCTGAGTTGTTCCGAGGATGTTCCGGAACTTGTTGACGCGTTGGAATTCTCGCTGTAATACTCCGATCCACTGAGGTCAATGCGATCGGCTTCGTTGCGGTTTCCGCTCCACCTACCCACTTGTCCACACCTGTCCGGACCGTGCTGCCCGCCCCGGGGCGCGTCCGGGCCTGCGCGAAGGGGCACCAGATGAGCAGGCTCTTCCCCCGCACGGCCTTGTGGTCCAGGCGGTTGCGCGCGGCGCTCGCCGTCCTGGCCACCGCCGTCGCCATGTGCGGCGTCGTCATCGCGGCCACCTCCACCCCGTCGAGCGCCGCCGCCTGCAACGGCTACGTCGGCCTCACCTTCGACGACGGTCCGACCGGCAGCACCAGCTCCCTGCTGAACGTGCTGCGCGCCAACGGCGTACGAGCCACCATGTTCAACGTCGGGCAGAACGTCCAGAACAACCGGTCGGCCGCGCAGGCACAGGTGGCCGCCGGCATGTGGGTGGCCAACCACAGCTGGAACCACGCCCACATGACCTCGATGAGCCAGGCTCAGATGCAGTCGGACCTCTCCCAGACCAGCTCGGCGATCCAGTCGGCCACCGGCAGCCGACCGGTGCTGTTCCGGCCGCCGTACGGCGAGACCAACTCCACGTTGCAGTCCGTCGCGTCGTCACTGGGCATGCGCCAGGTGCTCTGGGACGTGGACTCCCAGGACTGGAACGGCGCCAGCGTCAGCCAGATCGTGGCCAACGCGAGCCGACTCCAAGCCGGTCAGGTCATCCTGATGCACGACGGGATCCAGAACACCCGCGACGCCATCCCCCAGATCATGGCGAACCTGACCAGCCGCAACCTGTGCCCCGGCATGATCTCGCCGTCCACCGGCCGCGCCGTCGCGCCGGACGGCACCACCCCGCCGCCCACCACCACCCCGCCGCCCGCCGGCGGCACCTGCACCGCGACCGCCACGACCCCCAACGTCTGGGGCGACCGGTACAACACGTCGGTGACGGTCAGCGGCGCCAGCACGTGGACGGTGGTCGTTGCCATCACCTCGCCGCAGCGAGTCACCACCATCTGGAACGGCACCGCCACCTGGGACAGCAGCGGGACAGTCATGACCATGCGGTCCAACGGCAGCGGCAACACCTTCGGCTTCACCACGATGACCAACGGCAACAGCAGCGCCCGCCCACAGATCCGCTCCTGCACCTCGGGTTGACATCGCCCAGGTTGAGACGTGCGCGGTGGGTGCGCCCGGCACCCACCGCGCACCTGCCTGCCCGCCGCACCTGGCCACTAGCCTGCACTGATGCGACACACCCTCACGCCCGGGGATGACAGCCTGCACGGCCACTTCTCCCCCGACTTCCCGCCGGTGCTCACCATCGACCCCGGCGACACCGTCACCTATCGCACCCTGGACTGCTGGTGGTCCGCCGGCCCGTACCCGGGCGGGCCGAACCGGGACCGACCCCGGGTCGCGCAGCACCGGCCCGACCACGGCCACGCGTTGATCGGTCCGGTCGCGGTCCGCGGTGCGCGCGCCGGCCAGACCCTCGCGGTACGCGTCGACGCGGTCGTCCCGGGCCGCTGGGGAACCACAGTGGCCGGCGGCTGGCCGAGTGCGTTCAACCAGCGCTACGGCGTGCAGGACCAACAGGTGGTGCACGCCTGGGCGCTGAACCCGGTGACGATGACCGGCCGCAACCAGCACGGCCACACGATCGCGCTGCGGCCCTTCATGGGAGTGCTCGGCATGCCACCCGCGGAGCCGGGGCTTCACTCGACGACTCCTCCGCGCCCCTCGGGCGGCAATCTGGACTGTCGGGACCTCACCGCCGGCAGCACCCTCCTGCTGCCGATCCCGGTGGACGACGCGCTGTTCTCCGTCGGGGACGGGCACGCCGCCCAGGGTGACGGCGAGGTCGGCGGCACCGCGATCGAGTGTCCGATGGACGAGGTGACGTTGACCTTCGACGTACGCGACGACTTTCCGGTCACCGGCCCGGTGGCCCGCACCCCCGACGCATGGCTGACCCTGGGTGTCGGCGACTCCCTCGACGACGCCACGTTCACCGCCCTGAACTCGATGCTGACACTGATGCAGCGACTGCACGGCCTCAGCCGCGCGGACGCGGCGGCGCTGGCCAGCATCGCTGTCGACGTGCGAGTGACGCAGATCGTCAACCAGATCGTCGGCGCGCACGCGGTGCTCCGCGACGACGCGCTGCGCTGGCCAGATCGGTGACCAAGAACGCTACGCCGAACCCCCCAGGGCGGGCGGTCCCCTCACCAGAGGCGAGCGTGTCGGCTAACGGTCAGTGCGGACCATTCTCACGTTATGGCATCTAATCTGGCTCCGGGTTTCCACAACCGATCAGGAGGCACAGTGCCGGTCACGATCGAGTCAAAGGATGACGCCGGTGCCGCGCTGGAGCGGGTGGGCTTTCTGCAGCAACAGGTGGACGCCGGGGAGATCGACCCTGCGGCGGCCGGGCCGGAAATCGTCGAGACCCTCAACGCCGTCGTCAGCTTCTTCGTCCTCATCGGAGCCACCGGGAATCTCTACACAGCGCTCGTCGAACCACTGATGCAGTGGAACATCTACTCTGTATCGCTGAAGTTCCTTCGGGGGCCGGAGAGTCCCGAGACGCGGAGCGCTCGGGAGCTTTTCGAGATGATTTCCGCCTTCTATCACAAGTGGGAGGTCCTCAAGACAGAGTAACGGCGGCCTCACACCTCAACCCTCGGCGACAACTGTCCGAATCAGGTCGACCACCTTGTCGACCCGATGGTGCGGCGGGATCGACGACCGGTCGTCGAGAAGTGTCCGCAACAGCGGCACCTCCGACAGTGGCCACTTGCAGGCCATCAACAGATCGTGATCACCTGGGTTGCGCTCCAGATGATTAGTGACCTCGATGAAGCCGCCAAGGTAGATGTGGTCCTTGATGTAACCGCCAGGCACGGACGTGTCGAGTAGCCCCCGCTTCACGCGGAGCGTGAGATCGAAGGCCTCGTCGGCAGTGGTATGCGGAAGAACAGCATCGAAAACGGTTCGAAAGCCGGCCCGCAGCGCCGTATCACAGGCAATTACCCGCAGCGCGTACCGCCGCATGACACCGGGATCTGTCATCCCCGCCTGCTGCTCGTGCCAGACCGCGAGGCCCTCCTCGGTCCCCAGGTAGCCGGGGATTCCGTGCGCCAGGAGATGCAGTGGCTGCCGCATGCCGTTGGCCGTGCGCAGCACGTGGGTACCGACCTCGTGCACGATCAGTCGCCGTACCGTCGCGGCGGTGAAAGTGACGCCACGCTTGACTCGCACCTGACGCCGCCGGCCGACCACACTCATCCGCGCTGCCATGCGGTCATTGTGATCAATGGTCCAATCGTCCAGGCCCAGCTCGGCCAGGACCCGGCCCATGACGGCTGCCACCCGATCGGAGCTCCACGTCGCTTCGGTGTCGACGGTCGGTGGCTGCTCTGCCAGGCGTCGGCGCGCGCCCGCCACCGCAGCGGCGGCAACGTCGCCGAACTGGCTCTGCGAGTAGCTCGTCATCGCCTCCGGGTCACGAGAACGCAGTGCCGCGAGACCTGCCCGCGCGTATGTCAGCTCTCGGTCCAGGGTCTCTCGCCACGGCCCCGCCCCCGTCGACGCGGCCCGCGCCGCGTCGAGCGCGGCCGCGAGCTGGCCGGGTATCGGCGGGTATTCGAATAGTGGATCCACGGCACGGCCGGCGTTGTACGCGTCCAGAAACTCCGCGCGCACCTGTGCCAGGTTGGTGGGCGTGATGTAGTGGGCGTAGCGAACAGGGTGAACGGCGTCGAGCACCACCCGGGTGGCGTGGTTGACAGCATCCAGGTCGACGCCCATTGTCTGATCCCTTCGCGGCATGACGGCTGCATGAGATGCTCTCACAGAGTCGCGCCGGACGGACGTTCGGCGACAGCAACCGGACGATCAGCCACGGTTGAGGCATTGATGGGTCATTGCCGTCTCATGTCACCGTCACAAGAATGCTGGGAATGGATGTGCCCCAGCCACGTTCCACAAGTGACGGACCGGACGCCGACGTTTCTCCGATGGAGCGGCTGATACTGGCCGTCTGCACAAGCCGCACGCCCGCCGACGCAGGGTCGGTCGCCGATAAAACGGTCCGCGCGGATTTTCTCGAGCGGCTCGTCACCGGTCAGGTCAAGGAATTGGCGGGCGAGATCCGTACGATCCACCTCATCGGAGCGTCCATCGTCGGTGAACTGGTCCTGACCGGCCTCGACATCGGCTACCCGCTGACTTTCGACGAGTGCGAATTCGACCAGGCTCCCCGGCTCTGCGACGCCAACCTGCTGAGCCTGTCCCTCACCGACTCGACGATCCCCGGGCTCGACGCCACCGGATTGAGGGTCCGAGGCTCGGTCAGCATGGTTCGGGTCACCAGTACCGACACGATCGATCTGCGCTACGCCCAGATCGACGGCGTGCTGCACTTTCGGGAGTGCGATCTCCGTAGTTCCTCGCACGCGGTCCGCGCGAGCCAGATGGCCGTCGGAAGTAACGTGTCCTTCGCCAAGACCGCCGTCACCGGTCAGATTCGCATGATCGGCGCCCAGATCGGCGGAGCCGCCATCTTCCGCGGTGCGGAGCTGCACAATCCGGGCAACGTGTGCCTGCAGGCCGAGCGTACGGAAATTGATGAGGGCCTCTGGTTCGACGCGGACGCCACACGACGAGCGGCCACCGTCGAGGGACGGATCATTCTCGACAACGCCAAGGTCGGTGGGTCCATCCTGTTGAGTGGCGTCGCACTGACCCACCCGCATCGGGGGTCGACGCGCAAGCGGCTGAAGGACCGCCCCACCAGCCTGCAGGCGTACGGGCTCAAGGTGACCAGGGACATCAGGTGTGACCAGGCGTTTCGGTCGGACGGGGCGATCGGTCTGTGTTACGCCAGCGTGGAGGGGGCGGTCTCGTTCGACACGGCGGCGTTCGCTCCCGGTGCGGCTGACTCAGCGGCGGACCCGAGCCTGGTCGACCTGTCCGGGACGTCTGCCGGAATGGTCGACCTCGACTTCGCACAACCCCCGGCGACGCTCGACATGACGAACGTGTCTGCCCGGGTGGTGACGGACAACCCGAGCACCTGGCCTGCAGCCATCGTGCTCGACGGGTTCGCGTACGACCGACTGAGCTCGCCCCAACCGGTCACCGTCCACGAGAGGATCAGGTGGCTCACCAGGGGCGACGCCACCTACCGCCCGCAGCCGTACGAACAACTGATCGCGGCGTACCGGCAAGCCGGGCAGGAGCACGAGGCGCGCGTCGTCGGGTACCGGAAGCAACACGCCCGCGCGAAGGAGGTCAGAGGGATCTCAAGAATCTGGTCGGGGATCCTGTGGGCCACCGTGGGCTACGGCTATCGCACGTGGCTCGCGTCGATCTGGCTGATCGGGCTGACGGCTCTGGGGTGGTCCATCTTCACGCCGATCGGTGACAGCGCCATCGCCGCCGTGGAGAAGCCACCGCAGTTCCACTCACTCGTCTACTCGGTGGACCTCCTGATTCCGGTGGTGAGCCTCGGGCAGGACTCGACCTGGCGCTTCGACAGCGGCGCCCGATGGGTGGCCTGGGGCCTGGTCCTGTCGGGATGGGTATTGACCACAGCCGTCGCGACAGCCATCGCGCGCGTCCTGCGCCAGGGCTGACCCGGGGTGGGCTGAGCCCGTCCTCGACGGGGCCCGGCAGGGGTCGCGGACCGGACCGACGCGCCGCTCGGGCCCAGCCGTCAGCGGCAGCCGATCCTGTCGGGGGGCACCGCTACCGTGTGGTCACTGTCGCCGCGCCGGCCGGATCGCGCCGCTCGCTGACCCTCGGAGGCCCCCCATGTCCCAGGAGACGACCTACCTCGAACTGTCCGAAGTGGACGGTGCGCACAAGTTCTACGAGGTCATCGTCGACAACACCACGCTGACGGTGCGCTACGGCCGGATCGGCGACCAGGGGCAGGTGAAGGCGAGTGCCTATCCGGACAACGCCCGGGCCCGGGCCGCCGCGGCGAAGAAGATCGGGGAGAAGGTCCGCAAGGGCTACGCCCCGGCGGTCCCCGGCGTCCGCCAGAAGCGCACCGTGTCGCGGCGGCAGATCGTGAGCACCCGCTCCACCGCCCACACCGCCCCGGTGCTCTGGCGCTACGACTCCGGCGCCCCCGCCTTCGGCATCTTCGTCGACGGGCAGCACTGCATGGTCGGCAACGAGCACGGTGTCATCACCACGCTCGACCACGACGCCCAGGTGCGCAGCCAGGTCCGCCTTCCCGACGGGGTGAAGTGCATCGTCGCCGACGACGCCTGGATCTACGCCGGCTGCGACGACGGCAACGTCTACGACCTGTCCGGCAAGGTGCCCCGCGTGGCGTACGCGATCGCCCCGGAGATCGACATCTACTGGCTGGACATCCACGACGGCGTCCTCGGCGTCTCCGACGCCGACGGCGGGATCACCGCCGTCGACCACGAGGACGAGTTCCTGTGGCGTCGGCCCGGGCGGGGGCGTTCGGCCTGGATGGTGCGGTGCGACGACGATGCCATCTACCACGGCCACTCGCAGGGCGTGACCGGCTACGAGTGGCGGACCGGCAGCGAGCTGTGGCACACCAATACCGGTTCGGTGCTCTTCGGCTGGCAGGAGCACGGCAGTGTGTTCGCCGGCACCAGCAGCCGCGAGGTGGTGCGGCTGTCCAAGTCGGGTCGCCACGAACGCACCTATCTGTGCGACGCCCCGGTCTTCTCCTGCGCCACCGCCGAGGGCGGCGAGTACGTCTTCGCCGGTGACAGCCAGTCCTCGATCTACTGCTTCGACGCGGCGGGCACCCGGCTGTGGAAGCTCGGCACGGGCTGCGGCTCGGCGTACTCCATGCAGTACCACGACGACCGGCTCTACGTCGTCACCACCGGCGGCCATCTGGCCTGCATCGACGCGAGCGAGCCGGCGATCCGCGCGGCGCAGGCCGGCAACGTGCCCCAGGTACGCGACGTCAAGGCCCCCCGCCAGGCGCCCCAGCCGGTGCAGCCGACGATCGTCGAGGTGACCAGCGACTCGGGCGCGGGCGTGGTCGTGCAGTGCCTGGACGATCGGGGGCGGCTGCGGGTTCAGGTGCTCTCCGACGGTTACCGGCGCGACTGGTCGGTGCAGTTCCCCAAGGGGATCCGCGAGCCGGGCGCCCGCTACCTGGTGACCGAGGTGCGCGAATCCAGCCGCGGCGGTTACTACCGCGCGTACGGCGACATCCGCCGGCTGCGCTGAGCGGCGGGCGCTCCGCCTCGCTACCCAGGGGTCCCCGGTCGCGCCCGTCCGTGTCGTAGGGTGCCGCCATGGCGCACCCCGTCCGGGCCAACGGCGACGCCAGCAGGGCCTGGTGGGCTGCCCCGCCGGCACGGCGGGTCAGTCACCTGCCGGGCATCGACCCGGAGCTGCTGCGGGTGGCACTCGACCCGCTGCCACCGGCAGCACCCGCGATCGTGCACTACCGGCCCACTGTGACGCGTCCGCTCGGTGACCTCGTGGACGTGGTGCTCGACCAACTGGACGCCGCGGCCCTCACGATGTTCCCCCGCTGGCTGACGGGGGCCGACCAGTTCGACAGCGAGGGCACTCTCGGCGTCGCGGCGGTACGGGCACTCGCGGCCCGTACCGCCGCCCGCTCCCGGCACTTCGGCCCGTTCCTGGCCGACCTCGCCGAGCGAGGGCTGCGTGGCCCGCGCCGCCCCGGCGGCCGGTCCCGCTTCGCCCCGGGGGTACGCGCCGCCGGGCTCGCCCGGGTGATCGCCGACGCGTACGACCGGGAGAGCTGTGTACTCGTCGTGGCCCTGCCCGACCTGGACGCCGAAGCCGAGCGGACGCTGGTGGCCGCCGCCGAGTGGCTCGTGCGGCACGGCGGCTTCACTGTGTGGTTGGCCGGCGGGCCGCTGCGCCACGCCGACCGGGTGCGCTCGGTGCGCATGCCTCTGCCGGCCCGATTCGCCCAGCTCGCCAGCACGACCGAACGGATTCCGGCCCTCGCCGCCGAGCCGGAGTCGACGGTGCTGGCGTGGCCGCCGATCGCGGGTGTGCCCCGCGGTGACAGCGCCGCCGAGCAGGCGTTGGAACGTGCGCTCGCGCCGCACGACTGGGCGCGGGGCCGGCGGTGGAACCAGACCTACGAGTGGCACGTCCTGGCCACGGCGTACCGTCTGGATCTGTTTTGGCCCACTGAGGGTCTTGCGGTCGAGGTGGACGGCCCGGAGCATCGTGGGCGAATCGCTTTCGCCAACGACCGGCGGAGAGACGTACAGCTGCAACTCCTTGGGCTGGACGTGCTCCGCTTCACCAACGAGCAGGTGCTCACCGACGCGCCGGCGGTGGTCGACGGGATCCGTCGGCTGCTGGCCCGGCGACGCGCGGGCGGCACGCACCCCCACGGAGATGAGACATCATGACGAGCCCGGCGGACGTCCCGCACCTGACGCCGAACCAGATCAACGCCCTCGTGGTGCTGATGGTCGAGGCACGCCGACTCACCAACGTCGAGCTGAAAGAACTCGCCGGTTTCACGCTGACCGGCAAGGACAACACGAAGCTCGTCGACCTGGGCCTGGTGGACACCGATCGGACGCACCGGCCCTTCGCCCACGAGCTGACCGAGCAGGGCTGGCGGGTGGCACGTCAGCTGCACACCGCCGCGCCGCCGAAGCAGGGTGGCTCGACGACCCGGTCCCTGTTCGTCGTCCTGTCCAACCTGCACCGTTCGCTGGACCGGCTCCGGGTCAGCCACGGCGATTTCTTCAAGCAGACCGAGGCTACGGCCGCCCCGGCGACCAGCGAGCCGCTACGGGAAGCACCGGCACCCGCGGCGCCTGCGACGGCGGCGGCACCGGCGGCAGCGGCGGCGGCACCGGTGTCCGCGGTGCAGGTGGAGGCACTGGTTCGCTCGGCGTACCGGGATCTAGCCGCCGCGCCGGGCGCCTGGGTCGGCCTCGCCGACGTCCGCGACCGGCTCGCCGACACCGACCGGGCCACCCTCGACGCGGCGTTGCGGGCGATGGTCGGCCGGGAGGACGTCCGCATCATCCCGGTGGCGAACACCAAGTCACTGACCGCACGGGACCGGGCCGCGGCCGTCCGCATCGGGAACGAGGACAACCACGCCCTGGCGATCGGCCCGGCATGATCTCGGACGACCAGCGGGCCGCGCTGGAAGTGGTCAGCCTCAACCCGGCGGTCACCCCGGACGACGTCTGGCGACCCAGCGCGCACAACGTGCCGGAGCTGCACGAGAAGGTGGCCGCGGAGATCCTGCGCGGGGTGGCGCGGGCCCGCACCGACGACACGAGCATGCCGCTCGGCGTGGCCATGCAGGGCCGCGCGGGTGCCGGCAAGACGCACCTGCTCGGGGCGGTCCGCGAACGGATCCAGGGCGACGGCGGCTACTTCTTCCTTGTCGACATGGTCAGTGGCAAGACGTTCTGGGAAAGCGTGGCCCTGGCCCTGGTGGAGGGAATGGGCCGCCCCCACGTCGGCTGGGGCACCCAGTTGAAGACCTTCCTGCGTCGACTCACCCCCCAGCTCGGCCTGCCGGTGGAGGTCCGCGACGCGGTAGCCGGCGCCCGACCGGTGACCCGTGCGCAGCTCGACACCTTCATCTGGGCGCTGCGCGAGCGCGATCGGGAGGTCGGGCGGGACGCCCAGGACACCGCTCGGGCGCTCGTCCTGCACGGCGCCGTCGACTTCGAGGCACAGGACGTCGGTTACGCCCACCTGATCTCCGAGCCGGGTGACCCGGCCTCGCGGGCGGCGTGGGGTCTGAGCACCGCGATCCGCACCCCCCAGCAGGTCGTGCAGGACATCTCCCGGCTGATGGCCCTGACCCTGGACCCCACCGTCATCGCCGTGGACCAGCTCGACACGTTGTTCGCCCAGACCAGCACCTCACTGCTCAACCAGCATCAGGGTCTGGAGGACGGCCAGGCCAAGGTGCTCGGCCCGATCGCCGACGGCCTGCTCAAGCTCCGCGACATCACCCGCCGCACGCTGGTCGTCGTCTCGTGCCTGCCGGACACCTGGGTGCTGCTGACCCGCACCGCGCCCACCCCGGTCGCTGACCGTTTCCGTACGGCGGCCCTGCCGGACCGGATCCCCACGCCGGAGATCGGGCAGGCGATCGTGGCGAAGCGCCTCTCCGCCGCGTTCGCGGGCATGTACTTCGGGCCACCGCACCCCACCTGGCCGATCGCCCCCGCCGCCTTCGCCGACGCACCCACCCTGACGCCCCGCGCTCTGCTCCGCCGGGTGGACCGCCACATCGCCTGGTGCCGTGACCGCGACGAGGTGGTCGAGCTCGACCGGCTCATCGACGGCACCGACTCGACGCCGACGGCCAGCACCGCCCGTAGCGCTTCCGCCGAGGCGACGACTGACGAGCGCCGCCTGCACGAGTTGGACGCACGGTTCGCGGAACTGGTCGAGGCCGCGGACGTGTCCGCCGCCGTCAACCCGACGGGCGAGGACGAGCACATGCCGCCGCTGCTCGCCGCCGGCCTGGCCGCCTGGATCGCCGAGCAGGCGCCGACCGGCGCCACCTACAAGTACGACCCGCCGCCGGGGCGCAAGCCCGCGCTGCACGGGCGGCTCATCGAGGTGCTCGACGAGGCCACCGAGAACGAGGCGCACTGGTGCTTCCGGGCCGTCGCGCACCCCAATGCCGTCGCCGTCACCGCCCGGGTCAAGGCCGCCTGCACCCTCGCAGGGTTGGACCGGGACCTGCCACAACGGCGGCTGATCCTGCTGCGCAACGGTCCGTGGCCGACCGGGAAGCGTACGACCGAGGTGTTGACGGGCTTCGACGCGGCCGGCGGCCTGCGGTGTGCCGTACCGGAGGCGGACCTGCGGGTCTTCGCTGCGCTGCGGGTGATGGCGGCCGAACCGTCCACGGCCTTGCAGGAGTGGCTGGTGGCCCGCCGTCCGGCCAGCGGCACCGAGCTGTTCCGCGCGGTCCTGCCCGGGCCCGACGGGACGCGCGGCGATGCCCAGCCGCCGACGCCCGACGACGACGAGCCACCGTCGGGTGGTCCCGAATCCGACCCGGCGACCGTGTCGGAGGCCGACGTCCCCGCCGGTGCGGCGGCCGAGCCCGTACCCGCTGACCCGGCGGACCTCGTCGTCGGCGTGGGCGGTCGGGCCGTCGGGCTGGGGCGGACCGTCGACGGTGGTCACCCCTTCACGGTTCCCCTGGAGTCGCTGCGCCGCCACGCGGTCGTGTTCGCCGGGTCCGGCTCGGGCAAGACCGTGCTGATCCGCCGGCTGGTCGAGGAGTGTGCCCGCGAGGGAGTCTCCGCGATCGTGCTCGACCCCAACAACGACCTGGCCCGGCTCGGCGACCCGTGGCCCGACCCGCCGGGCGGCTGGGGCCCCGGCGACGCCGAACGCGCCGCCGACTACCTCGCACACACCGAGGTGGTGGTGTGGACGCCCCGGGTCACCGCCGGTCGGCCGCTGAGCTTCCAGCCGCTGCCCGACTTCACCTCGCTGCGGGACTGGCCCGACGAGTTCGACCAGGCCGTCCGCTCCGCCGTGGAGGCGCTCGCGCCACGGGCGGGCGTGGACCGCTCCAGCCGGCTCGCCCAGCAGGGCAAGGCTGTCCTGACCGAGGCCCTGCAGGCGTACGCGCGCAGCGGGATGGTGGGCCTGCCCGGCTTCACCGATTTCCTCACCGACCTGCCCGAGGGGGTCAGTCGGCTGGCCCGCGCGGGGAAGCTCGCCGAGGAGTTGGCCGAGGCGCTCAAGGCGGCGATGGTCACCGATCCGCTCTTCGGCGGGGTCGGCGCGCCGGCCGACCCGGGGCTGCTGCTGACGCCGTCGGCCGGACGGCGGGCCCGGGTGTCGGTGATCAGCTTCGTCGGCCTCACCTCGGATCAGGAGCGGCAGAGCTTCGTCAACCAGTTGCAGATGGCGCTCTTCGCGTGGATCAAGCGGCACCCCGCCGGTGACCGACCGCTGGGCGGGCTGTTCGTGATGGACGAGGCGCAGACGCTCGCGCCGTCGACCGGCACCACTGCCTGCACCGCCAGCACGATCGCGCTGGCCTCGCAGGCCCGCAAGTACGGGCTCGGGCTGGTCTTCGCCACCCAGGCGCCCAAGGGTCTGCACAACCAGATCTCCGGCAACGCGACGACGCAGTTCTTCGGGCTGCTCAACGCGCCGGCGCAGATCGACGCGGCCCGGCAGCTCGCCGAGGCCAAGGGCGGGCGGCTGCCGGACATCGGTCTGCTGAACAGCGGTGAGTTCTACGCGGCCGGGGAGGGGTTCTCGTTCGTCAAGGTCCGTACCCCGCTGTGCCTGACGCACCACCCGAAGGCGCCGTTGACCCCCGAGGAGGTCGTCGCCCGCGCCCGCCCGGCTGGGTAGCCTGGGGCCATGATCTTCATTACCGCCAAGTTCCGGGTCCTGGCCGAGCACGCCGACCGGTGGCCGCAGATCGCCGCCGAGTTCACCGAGGCGACCCGGGCGGAGCCGGGCTGCCTGTGGTTCGACTGGTCCCGCAGCCTCGACGATCCCACCGAGTACGTGCTGGTCGAGGCGTTCCGCGACGACCAGGCCGGCGGGGCCCACGTCCAGTCCGCGCATTTCCGCACGGCCCAGGAGACCCTGCCGCCGTACCTGGCCGAGACGCCGCGGATCGTGAACGCCACGGTGCCGCAGGAGGACTGGTCGCTGCTCGGCGAAATGGCCGTTCCCGAGGGTCGCTGACCGCCACCGGTCAGCGGACCGCGACCGTCGTCAACGCAGCCGGTCCGCGCCCGCCGTCAACGCAGTCGGCGGGCGGTGAACCGGGCCGGCGGGTCGGCGATCACGTCCTGCGCCGCGATCAGCTGGATCTCCCGGGTGCCCGCCGCGAGAGTGGCCTCGAGCACGGCGTAGACGGAAGCGATGGTGCGTTCCAGCGCGGTCGCGGGTGAGCCGGTCGTCCACAGGTGGGCCAGGTACAGCGCCGCGGTGACGTCGCCCCCACCGTTCGGGTTGATCGGCAGCAGCGGCGTGGTCACCGCCCAGGCGCCCTCGTCGGAGACCGCCACCACCTCCAGCGAGTCCGGCGGCAGGTCGCCGTGGAGCACGCTGGTCACGAGGACGTGCCGTGGCCCGGTCGCGCGCACCACGTCGACCGCGTCGAGCACCTCGGCCAGCGAGTTCGTGGTGCGACCGGCGAGGAAGTCCAGCTCGAAGTGGTTCGGCGTGATGATGTCCGCACGGGGCACGACGGTGTCCCGTAGGTACTCCGGAATTCCGAGCCGGACGAACATGCCCCGGCCGGCGTCGCCCATCACCGGGTCGCAGCAGTACACAGCGGCCGGGTTGGTCGCCTTCACCGTCGCCACCGCGTCCAGGATCACCGCGCCCATCGCCGGGTCGCCCTGGTAGCCGGAGAGCACCGCGTCGGCGCTGCCGAGGACCCCGCGGTCCTCGATGCCCGCGATCACCTCCGCCACGTCCGCCGCCGGGAGCAAGGGTCCCCGCCACGCGCCGTACCCGGTGTGGTTGGAGAAGTGCACAGTCAGGACCGGCCAGACCTCGTGCCCGAGGCGTTGCAACGGAAAGGCCGCCGCCGAGTTGCCCACGTGTCCGTAGGCGACCGACGACTGGATGGACAGGATCTTCACCGGCCCATCATCGCCGCTGCGGCCGGCGGCGCACCGACGGCCCGCCGTTTCTGTCGGGTGCCCCACTCGCCGCCCACCCGGGACGGCACGAACGGGCGACCCGGACCGTGTCGTCCGGGCCGCCCGAGCGGTGGCGGGGCGACCGATGCGCTGGTTGGCCGTCCCGTCGTACGGTCAGCCGCCGAGGCTCGCCGCGGCCGAGGCGATCGACGAGGCGAAGTAGCTCACCTGGGTGTAGACACCCGGGTAGTTGGGCCGGGCGCAGCCGTTGCCCCAACTGACGATGCCGACCTGGATCCAGGCGTTGGAGGCGTCGCGGCGGAACATCGGGCCGCCCGAGTCACCCTGGCAGGTGTCAGTGCCGCCGCTGGCGTAGCCGGCGCAGATCTCCTGGGCGGGGATGAGGTCCCCGCCGTAGTTGGCGTTGCAGGTGGAGTCGCTGACGAACGGCACCGTCGCCTTGAGCAGGTACCGCTGCTGGCCGCCACCTTCACGCGCGGCGCCCCAACCGGCCACGGTGAAGGTGCCGCTGTCGTACGCGGTGGTGCTGGCGATCGGCAGCGTGCTCAGCCCGGTGACGGGGCTGGCCAGCCGGATCAGCGCCCAGTCGCGGCCGGCGCCGTTGTAGCCGGGGGCACGGTAGACGTAGTTGGACCGGACGGTGATCCGGCTGGACGACTGGAGGTCGACCGTCCCGAGCGTCGCGGTGATGCTGGTGTTGGTGCCGGTCGCGCCCACGCAGTGCGCCGCGGTGAGCACCAGCCGTGCGCTGTACAGCGCCCCGCCGCAGCCCATTGAGAGACGGACCATGAACGGGAACTCGCCCTGGGCGGCGCGGGTGCCGCCGACGACGTTCGGCGTCACGGGGCTGTCGGCCGCGGCGGCCGGCGCGGTGAGGGTGAGGCTGGCCGCGGTCACCGCGGCCAACGCGGTGGCCAGCAGGCCAGTGAGGGTACGCCAGCGAACCATGCATTCCTCCGCATCGGGATGGCACGCCTCGTGAGCGCACCGCAGTCGAGATAGCGGTCATCATATTGAGGTTTATGGATCTAGCGGGTCATCCTCTCTGGGTCGTATCACCGGCGGTATGGATCACGCGGCGCGGGGCTTGTCGGCGACCGGTGGTCAGGCGTCCGGTGTGCCGGTGCTCTCGCGGCGGAGAAGCCGGAACGGTGTCTGCACTGTCAGCGGGCCCGCGACCTCCGCGCCCTCGATGCGCGCGACGAGGCGGCGCACCGCGAGACGGCCGATCTCCCTCTTGTCCGGGGCGATCGTGGTGAGGGTCGGGGCGGTGAACCGCCCCTCCTCGATGTCGTCGATCCCGACCACCGCGACGTCCTCGGGCACCCGGTGACCGGCCTCGGCCAGCGCCCGCAGCGCGCCGATGGCGACCAGGTCGTTGTATCCGAAGACCGCGTCCGGCGGTTCACCGAGGGCGAGCAGGTCACACATGGCGCGCATGCCGTCGCGCCGACCGAACGCGTCGGTGGGGGCGACCAACCGTGGTCGGCACGGCAGGCCGGCGGCCGCCAGGGCCTCCCGGTAACCCCGGACTCGAAGGTGGGCCGATTGCCGGTCACCGCCCGGGGTGGCGCCGATGAACGCGATCCGGCGGCGGCCGATGGCCACGAGATGCCGGATCGCCGCGTGGCTGGCGGCGACGTTGTCGATGGCGATGTGGTCGTGTGGCACGTCGTAGACGCCCTCGCCGATCAGCACGAGCGGGCTGCCGGCCGTGCGGGCCAGCACCTCCTCCCGCCCGATGCGCACCGGGCTGAGGATCAGGCCGTCGATGATGCGCTGTCGCGAGCCGTCGAGGAGCGCCAGTTCCGCCTCCCGGTCCGCTGCGGTGTTCTCCATGACGAGCGTGTAGCCGAGCGCGGCGGCCTCGGAGATGGCGATCTCGGCGAGTTCGGCGAAGTACGGGTTGGTCAGTTCCGGGACGGCCAGGGCGATCAGGCCGGTACGGCCCCGACGGAGATGCCGGGCGCCGAGGTTGGGGCTGTAGCCGAGTTCGTCGATCGCCTGCTGCACCCGTTGTCGGGTCCGCTCCCCCACCGGCCGGTACCCATTCACCACATTCGAGACCGTGGCCAGGGAGACACCGGCGCGCTGGGCGATGTCCTTCAGGTTGACGCCCATCCCCCACCTTTCGCGAATTCGACGGGCGGGCCGACCGGACATTGATGAACAAGCATTGACGGGAGGGTCGGCGCGGCTCTATAACGTTATACAGGTGATGATGGATGTCAATATGCCGGTCACCGTTGGCGTGTGGAGATCCCACCGACATCCGTCGCTGACGCCCGTCCCCCGTCAATGACCACCCGATGCCCACCATCCACGCGCTTCGGGCCTGGCTGCACCGCCCGCGGCGACTCGCCCCCCGGAGACGGCATGACACGTCACGTCCCCATCCGCCCCGCACTGCCACTACTGCTCATCATCGCCCTGGTCGCCGGCGTTCTCGCCGCGCCCGCCCCGTCGGCGCACGCCGCACCGGCCAAGACACCACCCCTGGCCACCCCGTGGACCAGCCAGGCCCTGAACGGCACGCCACTGCCCGAGTACCCGCGGCCCCAGATGACGCGGCCGGACTGGCTCAACCTCAACGGCGAGTGGCAGCTACGCCAGTCGACGACCGACGACGCGCCGCAGTTCGGCACCA
Source organism: Micromonospora sp. NBC_00821 (assembly GCF_036347035.1). Taxonomy (NCBI): domain Bacteria; kingdom Bacillati; phylum Actinomycetota; class Actinomycetes; order Micromonosporales; family Micromonosporaceae; genus Micromonospora; species Micromonospora sp. NBC_00821. The sequence goes on along the minus strand of NZ_CP108880.1, from coordinate 3,170,846 downwards.
ACCTGCCCGAGCGGGTCAACGTGCCCTTCCCGGTGGAGAGCGCCCTGTCCGGCATCCAGCGGGCCGCCAACGACAACCGCAACTACCTGTTCTACCGACGCACCGTCACCGTCCCGGCGAACTGGTCGGGCCGGCGCACCCTGCTGCACTTCGGCGCAGTCGACTGGCAGAGCACCGTCTGGGTCAACGGTGTGCGGGTCGGCGCGCACACCGGCGGCTACGACGCCTTCACCTTCGACGTGACGCCCCAGCTCACCACCGGGACGAACGAGATCGTGGTCAAGGTCTGGGATCCCACCGACACCCGGCAGAACGGCAGCCTGCCCGCCATCGGCAAGCAGACCAAGACACCCAGTGGGATCTTCTACACCCCCAGCTCCGGCATCTGGCAGACGGTGTGGATGGAGCCGGTGCCCGCCGCCTCGATCAGCAGCGTGGACGTCTACCCGAACCTGAGCAACAACACACTGCGGGTCCGGGTCTTCACCCGGGGCGACGTGAGCGGGCACAGCGTCCTCGCCGAGGCGTTGAACGGTGCCACAGTGGTCGGATCGGCCACCGGCGGCTTCACCGACTTCAGCGTGCCGGTGCCCAACGCCCGCCGCTGGTCACCCGACGACCCGTTCCTCTACAACCTCCGGGTCACCCTGCGCAACGGCTCGACGACCACGGTGGACCGGACCACTCACTACTTCGGCATGCGGGAGATCACCACCGGCCTGGTCAACGGGGTGCTGCGCCCCAAGCTCAACGGCCAGTTCGTGTTCCAGGTCGGCACCCTCGACCAGGGCTACTGGCCGGACGGGCTCTACACCGCGCCGACCGACGCCGCCCTCGCCTTCGATCTGCAGAAGCACAAGGACCTGGGCTTCAACATGGTGCGCAAGCACATCAAGGTCGAGCCGCAGCGCTGGTTCTACCACGCCGACCGGCTCGGCCTACTGGTCTGGCAGGACATCCCGTCGCTGACCGCACAGGACGTCGACCCCACCGACGCCCAGCAGGCGCAGTTCGAGGCCGAGGCACGCGAGATCGTCGACGAGCACCGCAGTTCACCCGCCGTGATCGCGTACACGCCCTACAACGAGGGCTGGGGCGAGCGCTCCCTCGCCGACACCCGGCGGGTCGCGCAGAACATCAAGAACCAGGACCCGACACGTCTGGTCAACCCGCACAGCGGCCACAACTGCTGCCAGTCCCTCGGCAACCCCGGCAACGGCGACATCGACGACTGGCACGTCTACCTCGGTCCGGACTCCCCCGTCCCGTCGAGCAGCCGGATCGCGGTGCTCGGTGAGTTCGGCGGACTTGGTCTGCACACGCCGGGCCACGAGTACAGCCCTAGCGGCAGCTTCTTCGCGTACGAGTGGCAGTCCAGCTCGCTCGCCCTCACCGACCGGTACGTGGGGCTGGTGCAGGGCACCCAGAACCTGATGCTCGGCAAGGGGCTCAGCGCCTCGATCTACACGGAGATCACCGACCTGGAGGGTGAGCTGAACGGGTTCCTCACCTACGACCGACAAGTGATCAAGATGGACCAGGCGCGCGTACGCGCCGCCAACACCGCCCTGGTCAACGCCTCGAAGACCATCGGCAGTTCGGCACCCGTCGCCCTGCCGGCCAACACCCGCCGGTCATTGCAGGTGACCACGCCCGGCTTCACCAACCGTTACCTACGCCACCAGGACAGCCTGGCCTACACGGAGGTGGTCGACGCGGCGAGTTCCAGCCTGCTCAAGGCCGACGCCACGTACACCATCCGGCCCGGTCTGGCCGGTGCCGGTTGCTACTCGTTCGAGTCGGTCAACTTTCCCGGGCAGTACCTGCGCCACCAGAACTCCCGGGTCCGCAACTCGCCGGACGACGGCTCCGCGCTGCTGCGCGCCGACGCCACCTGGTGCGCCCGCACCGGACTGACCGGCACCGGCGTGTCGCTGGAGTCGTACAACTTCCGAGGTAGGTACCTGCGGCATTACAACGCCGAGGTCTGGCTCAGCAACGGCGCCGGCGGCGACGCGTACAACACGCCGACGTCGTGGACCGCCGACAGCACCTGGAACATCGCCGCACCGTGGGCACCCTGACCGCTGCGCGCTGACCGAGCCGCTCCACGAAGAAGACGCGCGGGGGTTCCGGCATGGTCCGGAACCCCCGCGACGCGCGGGCGATGCGGCGGGGCCGGCTCCGCCGCATCGCCCCGGGGCTCGGTCCTTCCGCCAGCGCCGGCGTTTCCGTCGCGGTCGGTGACCGGACCCCGGCGTCACTCGTCGTCTCGGGCGTCGTTTCCCCGGTCATGAGCGAAAGCGGCGAGTTGATCGCACCGTCCGGCTGGGTCGACTTCACGGCAAGGACCGCGCCGCAACTTGCATCTGGCCAGGTTCACTCGGCTGTTGCAACACGCAATTACGCCGACCAATAAATAGACAAGAACCAATCTTGACTTGTACGGCCGGCCAGCGCACCGTAAAGAGCCAGAGGCAGATGCACGCCATTATCGGCCCGGCTGAAGTGGATCGCCAAATGGGGGCGCTGCCGGTTTCGCGCCGCGTGCATCAGGAGGCTTTCCATGCGGTTGAATCCGTTTACCGGGGTCTATCTCACCGATCCGGCGAGCATGTGGCGGCGTATTCTCGACGATCCTGACGGGGTGCACTACGCCGAGGATCTGGGCCTGTGGTTGATCAGCCGGCACGCGGACGTCCGGCGGGCCCTCGCCGACGCCACGACATTCGCCAACGCCCTCACCCTCGCCCCGGTCTACGAGGTGTGCCCACCGGCACTGAACGTCATCATGCAGATCGACGCGCCACCCACGACGGCCGCCGCGGACCCACCGGCGCACCCGCGCACCCGGCGGGCCCTACGGGCGACCTTCGCGAACACCGCCGAGCGGGTCGAGGCCGAGTACGGGGCGATCATCCGACGCCGGGTCGACCAACTGGTGTCCCGTCTCGCCACCCGCCAGGGCGATCAGGTCGATCTGATCCCGGAGTTCGCGACCGAGCTTCCCCTGCTGGTGGTCCTGGACATCCTCGGGGTGCCCGACGCCGACATCGGGCGGATCCGGAGTTGGGCGGACGGGCAGATAGCCCTCATCTGGGGGCAGCCGGACCCGGCCGAGCAGGTACGCCTGGCCCAGGGCCTGCTGGAGTTCTGGCACTACTGCGAGGACCTGGTCCGCCAGCGGGTGGACAGTGGACACCGGGGCGAGGACTTCATCAGCCGTGCCCTGGACTACCGGGACGACGACGACAGCGTGCTGACGGTGCCCGAGGTGGCGAGCCTCGCCTTCAATCTCCTGGTCGCGGGCCACGAGACCACCGCCGGTTTGCTCGCGCACGCCCTCGACCAGGCCCTGTCCGCTCCCCAGCGCTGGTCGGCGATCACCGTGGACCCGGGGCTCGTCCCCGCCTTCGTGGGCGAGACGCTCCGGTTCGCGCCCGCCATCGACGGCTGGCTGCGGGTGACCACCCGGGATGTCACGGTGGGTGCCGTGACGATCCCCGCCGGCGCACGGTGCCTGCTGTTGATCGGAGCGGCGAACCGGGACCCGGCGGCGTTCCATGACCCGGACCGGTTCGACCCACACCGGGCCGATGTGGGCAATCACCTGTCGTTCGGCCACGGTCCACATTTCTGCATCGGTGCGGGATTGGCGCGACTGGAAGCCGGAATCGCCCTCAGCCGGCTCGCCGAAGCCATTCCCGGGCTGAGATTGTCACCGGAGCAACATCGCTCGTACAAACCCAATGTCGCGTTTCGCGCGCACCGCACGCTGCTCGCGATAATCGATGTTCCGGCGCCCGTGGACGTGCCGGCGGGACGGGAGGGCGCGACGGCCGAAGTGCACGCCGCCTGAGCGGGCACTGGCGCCAGCGGTGCTGACCTGCGGGCGGGCCGAGGGTGGGGTGGGCCGGCGTCGACCCGTTCCACCCGGGCACGTCGGTGCCGGCACCGGGTCCGGCGTGCACCTTTCCCGCTTTTCCCGACGATCCATACCGGTGAACGTCTTCACACCCATCGCTTCCTGGGTTAAGAATTGCCCTCTGCGAATGTTCGACTCATCGGCCAATCTCGATCTGGCGTCCGCCGCTGAATGCCCGTTCCACGAAGGTGAGCGCATGGAGCACACGTCCCCGTCGAGCTCGGCTCACTCTGCGGCCAGTCAGCGGTTCCGACGGGAGTTACGCGACTCCCGCGTCCAACAGGGCCTGACCCAACGAGCCCTGGCGGACCTGGTGCGGTTCAGCCGGGAGACGGTCGCGGCGGTCGAGTCAGGTCGCCGGTTCGGCAGCCACGAGTTCGCGCTGCGCTGCGATGACGTGCTCGACACCGGCGGCCGGCTGGCCGCACTGTGGCCGCACGTCGCGGCCGAGCAGTTGGCGGCAGACGGTCGCCGAGGCCCTCGCGCGCCGGAGCCGCCTCGACTGGATCGACAGGTGCCGCGTCAGCGTGGACGGCGTGACGCGCGCGACCCGGGCGCCGTGGTGGACGCGATCGACGAGCTGCGTGAGCTGATCGGTCAGGTGCTCAACGGCCAACCCGAACCGGATGAACCGGGGCGGCGGCACCCGTCGGCCGAACCCCTCGACAACCAGCGCTGACCTGACGGATCCGACCCGACCTCGCGGCGTCACCGGTCGCTGACGTTGGGTACAGATGCTGGTACCGGCAGTTTGTACCACGGCCAGGTCTGGTCTACGAGCGCGGCTTCCGGCCGAATGGGACTTGCATTCGGCAACGTGCGGATAGACCGTCATCGACGAGTCGTGGGAGTCAATCTTGGCGTCGAGCACCCGGTCCCACGCGGCCAGACCCTACCCGACCCGCCGACGCGGTTGGAAGATCGCCGGCCGGATGCGCCTCATCGTCGCGGCCCCGCTCGTCGCAGTGATCGGCTTCGCCGGTCTCGCACTGACCGAGAGCGCACGCCAGACGGCCCGCGCCGGCGACCTGCAGATCCTGGCGCAGGTCGGTGCCGAGGCCGGCGACCTGGCCTACCGCCTGCAACGCGAGCGCATCGCCGCCGCCGACCTGCTCACCTACGCCCGGCCGGAGCAGCAGGACGCCTTCAGCGTGGAGATGGCCGCCACCGATTCCGCCGTCGCCCGCTACCGCGGACAGCGTGACCGACTGTCCACCGACAACGGCACCAGCTCCGCTCTCCTGCGGCGCATCGATGCTGCTCTGGACGGCCTCGCCCCGCTGCGTACCCAGGTGCGCACCGCCACGCACGCGTCGGTGTCGGCGATGACCTTCAGCTACCGCATCGCGATCGCCGACCTCATCAACCTCCGGGAGAACGTCTCACACGGCGTGGTGGACGCCCCACTCGCCGACGGGATCCGGGCCTCGGCTGCGCTGTCGAAGACGGCCGAAGCCATTGGTCAGCAACAGGTGGCCGTGCTGCGTGCCGTCGCGGGCGGGGAACTGACCCCGGCCATGCAGCAGGACATCACCGCGGCCCGCACCAGCTACACCGAGTCGAGCCTGTCGTTCCTGGCCCTGGCCCCACCCGAGTGGAGCATCTGGTGGGAGCAGGCCGGCACCGGCAAGGAGGCGCTGGCCCTGCAACGGATGCAGGACGAGGTGTCCCGGGCCCAGCCGGGGTCGCGGCTGAAACTGGAGACCGACGCCTGGGTGTCCACCACCCAGACCCGCGCCGCCCGGCTGGCCGACCTGCGCGCCCGGGTCGACGACGCGGTCCGCGACGACGTTCGGGCCGCCCACGCCGACCAGCGCCGCCGGGCCGTGGCCGAGGCGGCCAGCGTCCTCCTGGCCCTGATCCTGACCGCGTTGGTGACCTGGGCCGTCGCACGGCAGATCACCCGACGGCTGCGCCGGCTGCGCGACGCTGCCAACGCCGTTGCCTTCGAACAGCTCCCCGCCGTGGTGGCCCAGCTCCAACAGCCCGGCAGCGCCGCCGTCGACCCACAGAAACTGGCCCACCAGCAGTCCAGTGCCGCCCTCGAACCGTCCAGCGACGACGAGATCGGCGAGCTGGGTCAGGCGTTCAGCGCCGTGCACCAGGCCGCCGTGCGGACCGCCGCCGAACAGGCCGTCATGCGCGCCAACACCGCCGACATCTTCATCCACCTCAGCCGCCGCGAACAGCGACTGGTCGACGCCGTCCTGGCCCAGGTCGACCTGGTCGAGCGGGACGAAACCGACCCCGACCGGCTCGACCAGTTGTACACACTGGACAACCTGGCCACCCGGATGGGCCGGATCAACGCCAGCCTGCTGGTGCTCGGCGGTGTCGGCGTGGGTCGCGTACGCCAGCGCGACGTTCCGCTGCAACAGGTGCTCCAGGCGGCGCTGTCCCAGATCGAGCACTACGCACGGGTCCGGCTCGGCATGATCGACGGGGACGTCGCGGTGGCCGCCAAGACCGTCGACGAGGTCGTGCACCTGCTCGCCGAACTCATGGACAACGCCACGACGTACTCGCCGCCGGGCAGCGAGACCTGGGTGAGCGGCCGGAGCCTGGGAGACCGCGTCATCGTCCAGATCAGCGACGAGGGTGTGGGGCTGTCCACGCAGAGGATGCAGCAACTCAACGAGTTGCTGGCCCGTCCGCCGGCGATCGACGTGGCCGCCGTACGGGCGATGGGGCTGGTCGTCGTGGGCCAGCTCGCGGCCCGGCTGGGCGCCACCGTCCAACTACGGCGCGGCCCCCGACGCGGCATCCTCGCCGAGGCGACACTGCCCGCGGCGATCATCCGGTCGCTGCCGCCGGAGGAGTACCTGCTCGCACCCGGCCGGCTGTCGCGGCGGGCGGCGCGGACGCCCAGCCCTCCGCCGCCGTACCAGCCGCGCCCCGAACCCACCGCCGGACGCCAGCCGACCGAACGGACCCTGCCGGCCGCGCCGGTCTTCCGACCGGCTCCCCCGTCCCCGGATCGGGGTGACGCGCCCACCGAGGAGTTGCTCATCTTCGAACAGGTCAACCACTGGTTCCAGAGCGATGTCGTCGACGGCCAGAACGGCCAGAACGGTCAGCAGTGGTCCAGCCCCGCCGACGACGCCTGGCGTACGGCCGCCCAGGCGCACACCCCCGAGGTCGCCACGACCACCAATTCCGGCCTGCCCAAACGACAGCCGCAACGGCACCTCGTGCCCGGCGGTGTGACGGTGCCGCAACAGCAGCAACGGTCCGAGTACCGCGACCCGGCGCAGGTGGCCACGGCGATGGCCGCGTACGCGCGCGGCGTGGCGAACCGACGGCGCACCCCGATCAACCTCGGTAACAAATGACGCGACAGGAGAGCACGTGACCGACCAACAGGATCTCGGCTGGCTGCTGGACAACTTCGCGGCGCGCGCGACCGAGGTCAGCCACGCGATCGCCATTTCCAGCGACGGCCTGATGGTGGCCGCCACCCGCGACCTGCCACCGGATCGGGCCGACCAGTTGGCCGCCACGGGTAGCGGGCTGGTCAGCCTGCTGCGGGGGGCGGCGGCCTTCTTCGACGCCGGCGCGGTGATCTCCAACGTCACCCAGCTCGAGGGTGGATTCATGTTCTCCATGGCCTTCAACGACGGCGCCTCGCTGCTGGTGCTCGCCGCGCCCGAGTGCGACGTGGGCAAGGTCTCCTACGAGATGACCGAGCTGGCCAACCGCATCGGGGACGCGCTGACCCCCGCTGCCCGAGCGGCGCTCGCCCGCAGCCGCTGACCACCCCGGCGCCCCCACGCCGGAGACCCCTTCCCCTTCCTCTGGAGTTAGACATGCCTCTCACCACGCCTTGGCGCAGCCGTGCCCTCACCGCCGCGCTGCTCGCCGCCGTGCTGACCACCAGCACGGCCTGCGGCGACGACGCTCCGGGCACGAGCGCCGGCGGCTCGATAAAGATCGGCCTGCTCGCGTCGCTGTCCGGGACGTACCAGGCGGTCGGTACGGAGATCCGCGACGGCTTCCAGCTCTACCTGGACACCCACGACGGCAAGTTGGGCGGCCGGCAGGTCGACCTCATCGTCGCGGACGAGGGCAACGGCGCCCAGACCGCTGTTCCGGCGGCGACCAAGCTGCTCAAGCAGGACCGGGTGTCCGCGCTGACCGGCATCGTCGGTGGCGGCTCGGTCGCCGGAGTCACCCCCGTGCTCAACGAGACCAAGGTGCCACTGGTCGGCTCCAACGGTCGGCCGGAGCTCAAGGACGTGTCCCGGGTCTGGCACACCTCGTACCTCTCCGACGAGCCCGGGGCGGCGATCGCCCAGCACGTCCGCGACAACGTGAAGGGCTCCGTGTACGCGATCGGCCCGGACTACCAGGGCGGTTGGGACGAGCTGCGCGGCTTCACCGACGCGTTCGGCAAGATCGGCGGGAAGCTCGCGAACGCCGACGGCAAGACGACCTTCACGCCGTTCCCGGCCACCACCAACTTCCTCCCGTACTTCGCCCGCATCAAGGCCTCCGGCGCGGCGGCCGTCTACACCTTCTACGCCGGCAGCGCCGCCGTCGACTTCGTAAAGCAGTACGCGCAGTCGGAGATCAAGGACATCCCGTTGTACGCGGCCGGGTTCCTCACCGAGGGCGGCGTGCTCAACGCTCAGGGCGAGGCCGCCCGGGACATCTACTCGGTGCTCAACTACTCGCCCGACCTCGACAACGCCGAGAACCGCGCCTTCGTGGCCGCGTGGAAGGCGAAGCACGACGGTTCGCCGACGACCTACGCGCTGGCCTCGTACGACGCGGCGGCGGTGCTCGACCGGGCGATCGGCGCCGCCGGCAGCGACCCGACCCCCGAGGCCATCAACACGGCCATCGGCCAACTCGGCCAGATCGCCAGCCCGCGCGGCACCTGGCAGTTCTCCACCACCACGCACTCCCCCGTGCAGAAGTGGTATCTGCGGCAGGTCCGCCAGGACGGCCGGGCGCTGTCCAACACCGTCGTGGGCGACCTCGCGACCGTCGGCCGGTGATAGCGGTGGCGGCCGGCACGAACCGGATCGACCCGTACCTGATCCCGGCGTTGGACGGGGTCGCCTACGGGCTGCTCGTGTTCGTCGCCGCGTCGGGCCTGGTCTTCTGTTTCGGCGTCGCCAACATCCTCAACCTGGCGCACGGCCTGCTCTACGCGATCGGCGGGTACACCGCCGCGGCGGTGCTCGACGGCGGCTGGGCGAGCCTGGCGTTGGCCCTCGCCGTCGGTGTGCTGGCCGCCGCCGCGGCGGGGGTGCTCCTGGCCGGCCTGCTCACACCGGTCGCCACCGGCAATCACCTGAGTCAGGCGCTGCTGACGTTCGGGGTGGCGCTGGCCGGCGGCAGCCTGCTCGTCGCCGGCTTCGGGCCCGACAACCCGCAGGTCCAGGTGCCCGCAGCCCTGGAGGGGTCGGTGATGGTCGCCGGTCACCGCTACGCCGCGTACCGGTTGGTCTTCATCGTCGTCGCGGCGGTGCTCGCCGCCGCCCTCTACCTGGTGGTGCGACGCACCAGGGCCGGCATGCTGGTCCGGGCGGCCGTCGACGACCCGGAGATGGTCGCCTGTCTGGGCGTGAGTCCGGCACGGATCCGGGCTGGTGTGCTCGCCGCCGCCGGTGCGCTGGCCGGCGCGGCCGGTGTCCTGGGCGCGCCCATCATCGGCCCCGGCACGGGCACCGCCGACACGGTGCTGCTGCTGTCCCTGGTGGTGGTCGTCCTCGGTGGCCTCGGGTCGATGGCGGGCACCCTGCTGGCCGCGCTCGCGATCGGCGAGATCCAGACGCTGGGGGTGGCGTTGCTGCCGTCCGCCGCGCCGTTTCTGCTGTTCGCCGCGATGGCGGCCGTGCTGGCCGTGCGGGCGCGTGGCCTGGCCGGCAGGTGGAGGGCGGCATGAGGGGTGAGGTGATCCGGCGCGTTCGGGGCGGCATCGCGGCGCTCGTCCTGGTCGGTCTGGTCGTGGCGCCCTGGGTGGTCGACGACTACACCACGTCGGTCCTCGCCCGGACGCTGGCGCTGGCCCTGGTCGGGGTGAGCGTGGCCCTGCTCACCGGCGTCGCCGGCATGCCCACCCTCGGTCAGACGGCGCCGTACGCGGCCGGCGCCTACGCCTGCGCCGTGGTCGGCAGCCGAGTCTCCGACGTCGGTGTCGTGCAGCTCGTCGTCGCGGCGGCCGCCGGGGCGTTGCTGGCCGCGCTCACCGTGCCGCTCGTCGTGCACGCCCGAGGGGTGATCGTCCTGATGATCACCCTGGCGATCGGTGAACTCGTCGTCATCGTCCTCGGGCGGTGGCGGTCGGTGACCGGTGGCACGGACGGGCTGGCCGGCATCCCCGCGGTCCGCCCGTTCTGGGGGCTCCCGGCGCTGGCCAACGATCAGGCCCGTTACCTGTACGCCCTGGTCGTCGTGGCCACGCTGGTCGGCGCGGTGCTGGTGCTGTTGCGTACCCGGGCCGGGTTGGTGCTGCGTGCCGGCCGCGACGACGAGACGCGGTTGCGGGCCAGCGGTCACCGGGTGGCGCTGCACCTGTCCGGCGCGCACATCGCGGCCGGGGCGATCGCCGGTGCCGCCGGCTCGCTGCTGGTCGTCGCCCAGCAGTACATCTCCCCCGCCGATTTCGGCTTCGACACGTCCGCGCTGCTGCTGCTCGGTGTCGTCATCGGTGGCACCGCCTCGGTGGGTGGCGCCCTGGTGGGTGCGGCGTTGGTCATCGCCGTCCGGGACTGGCTGTTCGGGGTGCTGCCCGGCCACGCGCCGCTGGTGCTGGGCGCGCTGTTCGTGGCGACTGTCTACCTGTTGCCGACCGGCGTCAACCGGGCCCGGGGTCGGCTGCGCCTGCCCGGCGTCCCGGCACGACAGCCGGACCGGCCAGCCGCCCATGATCAGGCCACCGTCGCGGAGTTGCACCGATGACCGGCCTGCTGGAAGCCCAGGAGATCACCGTGCGCTACGGCTCGCTCGCCGCACTCGACGGCGTGGACCTGCGCATCCACGACGGCCAACGGCACGCGCTGATCGGCCCGAACGGGGCCGGCAAGACGACACTGCTCAACGTGCTCGGCGGGTCCACCAGGCCGCAACGCGGCACCGTGCGGTTCGACGGACGGGACGTCGGTCGGCTCGGCCCGGCAGCCCGGGCCCGGCGGGGCATCAACCGCATCCACCAACGACCCGCTGTCTTTCCGACGCTCACCGCGACGGAGAACGTCGTGGTGGCCGCACTGCCACGGGTCATCCCGGGCCACCGGTGGTGGCCGGGCGGACGCCGCCGCGCCGCACGGCAACTGGCCGACCCGTTGCTGGACCAGATGGGGCTCAGCGCCGTCGCAGCGGTGCCCGCCGGGCACCTCGCGCACGGGCAACGACGCCAGTTGGAGATCGCGATGGCCCTGGCCGGTCGCCCCCGCCTGCTGCTCCTCGACGAACCGGCGGCCGGGCTGTCCGCCATCGAGGTCGGCCGGCTGGTGGAGTTGCTCCAGGCGCTGCCCAGGGCGGTCGCCGTGTTGCTTGTCGAACACCGACTGGACCTGGTGTACGCCCTCTCCGACACGGTCACGGTGCTGCGCGACGGTCAGACGTTGGCCGCCGGCACACCGGACGAGATCCGCACCTCGCCGCTGGTGCGGCAGGCCTACGCCGACGGGGTGGCCTGATGCTCACAGTGGATCGCCTCTGCGCCGGCTACGGCGGGGGAATCGTCCTGCACGAGGTCAGCCTGCGGGTGCGCCCGGGCAGCATCCAGGCCGTGGTGGGCCGCAACGGGGCGGGCAAGAGCACGCTCGTGCACACCATCGCCGGGCTGGTGCGGGCGGCCAGCGGTCGCGTCGAGATCGGCGGCGTGCACGTCGCCGGCCGGCAACCACATCGCATCGCCCAGTCCGGCGTCGGTCTCGTCCCGCAGGGCCGACGGGTCTTCTCCCGGTTGACAGTCGCCGAGCACCTGCACCTGGCGGCCGCGCCGTGGCGGGCCCGCACCTCCGGCGGCGAGGGCTGGACGGTCGCCCGGACCCTGGAACTGCTGCCGAGGCTGGCGGTACGGCTGCGACACCGCGGCTGCGAACTCTCCGGGGGCGAGCAGCAGATGCTGGCGATAGCCCGTGCGCTGCTCGGCCAACCCCGGGTGCTGCTGCTCGACGAACCATGCGAGGGGCTCTCGCCCGATCTGGCGGCGCGGGTCCGCGAACTCGTCAACCGTCTCGCCGCCGACGGCCTCACCGTGCTGCTCGTGGAGCAGCAACTCCAGCACGCCATCGAGCTCGCGGACCGGGTGGCGGTGCTGGAGTACGGCCGGGTGGTCTACGACCGGCCGACCGCGGAGGCCCGCCGCGACCCGGCCCCACTGGCGGCGATGTTGAGCGTCGCCGCCGTTGCGCCGCCCCCGGCCAACCGATCGACCCCTCGGCTCTGGGCCGACACCCCGTAGTCACCCGAACATTCTCGAGTCACCCGACCCTTCACGGAGAGGTAGACACCGATGACAACCGCTACGAGCGATGACAGGTACACGTTCGACAACGGCGCACCGGACGCCGTTCCCCAGATGCACGCGCTGGAGTCCTTCCTGGATCCGATCACGACGCGTCGGCTGGCCCGTCCGGTGCTGGAACCGGGTGCGACCTGCTGGGAGGTCGGGGCAGGTGGCGGCTCGATGGCCCGGCGGATGGCCCGCGCGGTCGGCGACGACGGGCACGTGCTGGCCACCGACATCGACCCCACCCACCTGGTGGCCGAGGCCAACCTGCACGTACGCCAGCACGACGTGCGCACCGAACCGCCACCGGGGGACGCGTTCGACCTGATCCACGCCCGGCTGGTGCTGCTGCACCTCCCCGATCGACGACGGGTCCTGCGCACGCTCAGCGGCGCGCTGGCACCCGGCGGGTGGCTGGTGGTCGAGGAGTTCGACTGCACCGCGCCGCAGCGGGTGCTGACCGCCCCAACCGACGACGCCGCGAAGCTCTTCGCGCAGGTGATGGACGCCATGATGGGTGTCCTGGAGGACCACGGCGCCGACCTGGGATGGGCGCAGGACGTACACACCGAGATGGCCCTCGCCGGTCTGACCGACCTGGACACCATCACCCACTCGCAGAGCTGGGCCGGCGGATCGACCGGAACGTCGCTCTACGAGACCAACTCCCGCCAGTTGGAACCGGACCTGCTGGCGGCCGGGCTGTCGCCCCAGCAACTGCACGCCTTCCGGCGGCTGCTCCGCGACCCGGGGTTCGCCGTCATGTCGTACCACTTCGTCTCCACGCGGGGCCGCCGACCGAGCTGAGCAGGTGGACCACCGCGCGGAGCGCGGTCACGCCGTCCGTACCTCTCCCGCCGCAGCCCCTCCCCCCGCTGCGCTCCGGACAGCTCTACGACGGCGTCGACCGCACCGGCCGGGCTCCCCGCGAGGGAGCCCGGCCGGCCCGCGTCCGTGGTGCCTCGCCCAGCCCCGCGATCTTGCACTTACTGTCCCAGCAAAGGGCGCATTTCGCGCGTTTCGGCAACCGAAACTGCAAGATCGGCGCGGACGCGGCGCTCTCGGCACCGGTGTCGGTCGGTGTCGGTGGCGTGTCGGGGCGGTGTCAGCGGGCGCGCGCAGACTGGGAGCATGACAGCTGACCTGGTGATCGAGGCCGAGGGCCTCGTGAAGACGTTTGGGAAGACGAGGGCGCTACAGGGCGTGGACCTCGCCGTGCCCCGTGGGACGGTGCTCGGGGTGCTCGGGCCCAACGGCGCCGGCAAGACCACCGCCGTGCGCATCCTTTCCACACTGCTCACCCCGGACGGCGGGACCGCCCGAATCAGCGGTTTCGACGTGGTACGGGACGCCGAACGCGTTCGGCAGAGTATCGGCCTCACCGGCCAGTACGCCTCGGTCGACGAGGACCTGACCGGGCGGCAGAACCTGGAGCTGTTCGGCACCCTGCTGGAGCTGGGGCGTGCCGGCGCCCGGCGACGGGCCGCCGAACTGCTCGACTGGTTCGACCTGTCCGATGCCGCGAACCGTCAGGCCAAGACCTACTCCGGTGGCATGCGGCGACGGCTGGACCTGGCCGCCAGCCTGGTCGGCTCCCCCGACGTGATCTTCCTGGACGAGCCGACGACCGGGCTCGACCCGGCCAAGCGCGAGGACATGTGGGACGTCGTCCGTTCGCTGGTCAACAACGGTTCGACGGTGCTGCTGACCACCCAGTACCTGGAGGAGGCCGACGCGCTCGCCGACGCGATCACGGTGATCGACCACGGCCGGGTCATCGCGCACGACACCCCCGAAGGGCTCAAGCGGGTCGTCGGCGGTCAGACCCTGGAGGTCCGGCCGTCCGATCCGGCTCAGCTGCCCCGCACCGCGGAGATCCTGACCCAGGTCGGCTCCGGCGCGCAGGCCGACGAGATCCGCAAGGGCGTGCTCGCGGTGCCGGTCACCGACGACGCGGCCCTGACCGAGAGCGTCGCGCGGTTCGCCACGGCCGGCATCGCGGTCACCGAACTCTCCCTGCACCTGCCGAGCCTCGACGAGGTGTTCTTCACCCTCACCGGGCGTACGGCATCTGAGGACGACACCACCCGCCCCACGGAGGTCGCGGCATGAGCACTCTGACCGACACCGCGCCCACGCGAAGCCGCGCACTCTCGACAACGGCGCCGAACCCTCGGCCGTTCCGGCTGGTGCGGCACTCGTTGGCGCTCGCCAAGCGCAGCCTCATCAAGACCTGGCGTACGCCCGAAGCGCTCATCGACGTCACCCTGCAGCCGGTGCTGTTCCTCATCATCTTCGTGTACGTCTTCGGCGGCGCCGTCGCCGGATCGACCCACGACTACCTTCAGTTCCTGCTGCCCGGCATCCTGGCGCAGACGATCGCGACCGGCGCCATCGCGATCGGCGTCAACCTCAACACCGACATCGCCAAGGGCATCTTCGACAGGTTCCGGTCGTTGCCGATCCCCCGTTCCGCACCTCTGGTCGGCGCGGTCCTCGGCGATGTCGTCCGGTACGTCATCGTCACCGTGTCGACCCTCGCGATCGGCTACGTGATGGGTTTCCGGATCGACACCGACCCGTTCCGGGCGATCGCCGGGTGTCTGCTCGCTGTGCTGTTCGCGCTCTGCCTGAGCTGGCTGCCGGTGCTGGTGTCGATGAAGGTGCGGACCGCGGGTGCCGTGCAGGGTGTGATGTTCGCGTTGATCATGCCGCTGAGCTTCGCGTCCAATGTGTTCGTCGGCGCCGACACCCTGCCGGGCTGGATGCAGGCGTTCGTGGACGTCAACCCGATGACCCACCTGGTGGCGTCGGTGCGCGGGCTGTTCCTCGGCACCCCGCTGGGCAACCACGTGTGGTGGACGCTCGCCTGGTGCGCCGGCTTCGTCGCGGTGTTCATGCCGCTGGCGCTGCGGGCGTACCGCAAGAAGATCTGACCTACGCGAGCAGGTCGTCCATCAGCTCGCGGATCCGGCTGACGGCCGCGGCGGGTGGCCGCTCGCGCCACGCGGCAAGCAACGGCTCACGCTGCTCCTCGTTCCCGAGGATGGCGTTGAGCCGTTCG
This sequence comes from Micromonospora sp. NBC_00821, assembly GCF_036347035.1. Taxonomy (NCBI): domain Bacteria; kingdom Bacillati; phylum Actinomycetota; class Actinomycetes; order Micromonosporales; family Micromonosporaceae; genus Micromonospora; species Micromonospora sp. NBC_00821. The sequence continues at coordinate 3,155,390 of NZ_CP108880.1, read as the reverse complement.
CCGTTTTCGAAGGGGAAGAACATCTCGATCTGGGTGCCGATCCGCTTCGCGAGTACGGCCAGTTCGCGGGCGGCGTCGACGTCACCCCGGTACGCCGCGAACTCCGCGCCGCCCGACGCCCACGCCCCGATCACCGGCAGGTCCCGTGAGGTCAGCGCGTCCTCGCGGGCGAGCGACAGCATCGCGGCCGCCTGGATGGTGGCGTCGGTGCCCGACACCCGCCCAACCTGGGCCACCCGCAGGTAGATGATGGCCGCCGTGGCCCGGAGCATCACGCGCGGCTGTGGCTGCGGCCCGACCCAGCCGGCGAGGACCCGCGTCACCTCGTCGGCGTGGGCGAGTGCCTCGTCGTACCGCTCACGCTGCCAGGCGAGGTGCGCCAGGCCCAGTAGCGCCTGCGCGGCGTCGATCTGCTCGGCCTGGCCCAGCGCGGCCGTCTCACCCAGTCGCCGCTCCGCCTCCGCGTCGCCGGTCAGGGCGAGCTGCACGTCCAGCCGTACCCGGATCGACCTGGCGTCCTGCGTGGCGCCGACCAACTCCATGTGCCGGACGCTGCGGGTCAGCCACTCGGCCGACCGGGCATCCCCGCCCGGAACCAGGAACTGCCCGACCGCACCCGCCGCCATCGCCATGCCCCAGTGGTCGCCGGCGGCCTCGAAGCGGTGGTAAGCCTGCTCGGCGTCGCTGATCGACGCTTCCGGCAGGCCGCCGTTCTCCCGTACCGCCGCGCGCGCGAACAGCCCCAGCCCCTGCACGTACGGGTCCGGGTGCGCGACCATCTCGGTAGCGCTCTTCAGGCTCTGCTCCACGTCGGCGGCGTCGAAACCGGGCAGTGCCGACGTGAGAGCGGTCAACCGGGACGACACCTCGCCGGGACGTTCGATCAGGAGCGTCCGCAGCGCCCGCCGGGCGAGCACGGCGGGCCGCAGGTCCGCGCTGACGCCGGCGTTCACGCTGATCACCACGCAGGTCCAGGCCAGCCGGTCGGCGTTGGGAAGTGGCCGGCCGCTGGCCGCGCCGCGCAGGATCGCCGATCGCAGCCGCCGCTGCGGGTCGTCGATGTGCAACAGCCCGCGCGCCCAGGCGAGGACCTCCAGGTGCAGGCCCCGCACCGACCAGAGGTGGAACAGCGCGGTGGCGACGTCGACGGAGGCGGGCTCGTCGTCCGCTGCCATTGCCCACCGCAGGCCCGCGACCAGGTTGTCCTGCTCGGCGGCGCAACGGTGCAGCGCCTCGACCTGGCCGGGGCCGATGAAGCGGGCGGCCAGCGCCACGGCCTGCTCCCGCGCCCACCTGACCAGGCCGGCCATGGCCTGATCCCGGGCACCGGCCGCGTCCAGCCGGGCCTCGCCGTACTCACGGACCGTTTCGAGCATGCGGTAGCGCGGCGGACCGTCCCCCTCGACCAGCGTCAACAGGGACTGTTCGACGAGGGTCGCCAGGCCGCGACGCACGTCCGGGGCCTGCGCGACGGCGGCGGCGAGGTCCGCTGTGAACGGCGCGGGAATGACCGCGACCCGCTGGAGCAGGTCGCGGTCGGCCTCGGCGAGCAGTTCCCTGCTCCAGTCGACAAGCGCCCACAGGCTCGCGTGCCGCTCAGGCAGGCCGCGCAGGGCGTCGTCGAGCAGCGCGAACCGGTCGGTCAGCCCGGCCAGCACGTCGTCGATCGGCATGTGCCGCAGTCGCGCGGCGGCCAGTTCGAGCGCCAACGGCAGGTTGTCGAGCCGGTGGCACAGGGCGAGCGCCCGCTCGGTGTCCCAGGTCGGTACGGCGCCGCCGGCCCGCGCCCGGGACTCGACCAGCGCGAGCGCGTCGGCGTCCGGCAACGCGGTCAGCCGGTGCACCAACTCGCCGACCAGGCCCAGTGGGGCGCGGCTCGTCGCGAGCACCGCGACCTCCGGCGAGGCAGCCGCGACCAGGTCCGCGACGACGACGGCCACCGCGTCGAGCACGTGCTCGCAGTTGTCCAGCACCACCAACCCGTCGAGGTCCGGCGCCACGGCGCGCAGCCGCTCCTCGGGGCTCAGGACCCGCCGTTCCAGACCCAGGTTGCCGCCGGTCGCCGTGGTGTCCGCGCCGCCGAGCGCGGCGAGCACAGTGGGCAGCACCTCGTCGGGCGAGCGCAGACCAGCGAGTTCGATCACGCGAACCGCGCGCCCACCCGCTGCCGTACGCCTGGCCACCTCGGCGGCGAGCCGGGTCTTGCCCGCCCCGCCGGTCGCCACGATCGTCACGACGGGTGTCTCGGCGAGCGCGTCGGTGACGGCCTTGACGTCCCGCTCCCGCCCGACGAGGCCGGCCATGGGGCGGCGCCACGCGGCGGGCAGCGTGATCCGGGCCTGTTGCCGGGGCGGCGCCGCGACGGGCGGTGCGGTGAGTTCACCGCGCAGCAACGCCAGGTGGACGCTCGTGATCACGGGCGACGGGTCGGTGCCGTAGCGGTCGGCCAGCTCGGCGCGCAGCCGCTCGACCACCTCCAACGCCTCCGCCTCTCGTCCCTGCGCGGCGAGCACCCGGACGAGCAGGGCGGCGGACGGCTCGTCCGGCGGTGTCCGCGCGACGAGTCGGCCCAGGTCGACCTCGTCGAAGGGGCCCACGCCGGCGAGTGCCGCCTGCGCGCGCAGCGCGGCGACCTCCGCGAACAGGCGGCTGTCCTCGGCGCTGACAAACTCCGGCACCACGGGGAACAGGGCCCGTGCCTGATCGGCCAGGTCGCGGGCGGCACGGACATCACCGCACCGGAGCACGGTGCCCGCCTGATCGACGAGCGCGCGCGCCTCGACCGCGTCGACGGTGATCTCCTCGGCGGGCAGCCGGTATCCGCCCGGCACCGCGACCACGGGCAGCCCGAGACGGCGTACCCGGGACACGAGCGCCTGGACGGCGCCTGTCGCGTCGTCCGGTGGCGCGCCGTCCCAGACGGCGTCCACGAGCAGGCTCACGGAGACCGCCCGCCCCCGCGCGTCGACGAGCGCGCGGAGCACCGCCGCGAGCCGTTCACCCCGAACGGGCTGGCCGTCGACGGCGAGTGGGCCGAGGGTCGCGATCTGCACGGACCCAGCATCCCCCACGCGCGCACCGACCCGACGACCACCGCCCGCCAGGCCGGTCGGAGCCCCGAGGCCGGCTTGACAGGCCGTCGTTCGGTTAGGTTAGCCTAACCTCATGCAGAGCGAGTTGGCGTCGGTCAACGGGGAGCGCAGCCTGTCCGGCGTCGACCTCCGTCTGGGCTATCACGGTGTGCCGGTGGTGCACGGCGCCGGGATCGATCTCCGCGCGGGTGCCGTCACCGCACTGGTGGGGCCCAACGGCAGCGGCAAGTCCACACTGCTGCGGGCCCTGGCCCGGCTGCACCCGATCGAAGCCGGCATCGTGCACCTCGCCGACGGTGTCACGGCCGCCAGCCTCGCGGCCCGGGAGTTCGCCCGGCGGGTCACCCTGCTCGCTCAGAGCCGGCCGGTGCCCAGCGGTGTCACCGTCCGCGACGTCGTCGGCTACGGCCGCCACCCCTACCGGGGGCGCTGGCGCACCGAGGACCCGGACGGTCCCGCCGCCATCGCACGCGCCATGGACGTCACCGGCGTCGCCGCGATGGCCGACCGCCCCGTCGACGAACTCTCCGGAGGCGAGTTGCAGCGGGTCTGGTTGGCCACCTGCCTCGCCCAGGACACCCCGGTTCTGCTCCTCGACGAGCCCACCACGTTTCTCGACCTGCGCTACCAGGTGGAGATCCTCGACCTGGTCCGTGACCTCGCGGACGATCACGGCGTCGCCGTCGGCGTCGTGCTGCACGACCTCAACCAGGCAGCCGCCGTGGCGGACGAGGTGGTCCTGTTGCAGCAGGGCCGGGTCCGCGCCACCGGCACCCCGGCAACGGTGTTCACCGAGAACGCCCTCACCGAGACCTACGGGATCCGCATCGAGGTGACCACCGATCCGGTCAGCGGATTGGTCACCACCCGCCCCGTCGGGCGGCACCAGATCCGCGCCCTGGTCTGAACACCCCCATCCACAGCAGAGAAAGACCGTCATGACCCGTACCCGTTTCACCGCCCTCATCGCCGTCGTGGCCGCGCTGACGCTCGGCGCCTGCGGCACCACCGAGAACGCCGCGGCCCCCGACACCTCCGCCTCGGCGTCCGGCGGCCCGGTCACCGTCACCGACAGCCGGGGCAAGGAGATCACCCTCAAGGCGCCGGCGACCAAGGTCGTCGGGCTTGAGTGGGGCGAGGTCGAGCTGCTGGTCAGCCTGGGCGTCATGCCCGTCGGTGTCGCCGACCCCAAGGGCTACGGCACCTGGGTCACCTCCGCGAAGCTCGACCCGGGCGTCAAGGACGTCGGGGTCCGCGGGGAGCCCAGCGTCGACGCGATCGTCGCCCTCCAACCCGACCTCGTCGTGATGGAGGACGACCGGGGCGCCAACATCGTCAGTCAGCTGGAGAAGTTCGTACCCGTCGTGGTCGCCAAGGGCAGTGACGCCACCGACAACCTCGGCCGGATGCGCACCGACCTCAACATGATCGCGAAGGCGGTCGGCAAGACCACCGAGGCGGAGAAGCTGCTCGCCGACTTCGACGCCGCCATCGCCGACGGCAAGAAGAAGATCGCCGACGCGGGTGCCGCCGGCCGACCGTTCGCCATCGCCGACGGCTGGAAGGAGGGCAGCACCGTCAGCATCCGGATGTTCGGCACTGGCGCGCTGGTCTCCCAGATCGGCATCCAACTCGGCCTCACCAACGCCTGGACCGGCAAGACCGACGAGGTGTGGGGCCTGGGCCAGACCGACGTCGAGGGCATGACGGTCCTCAAGGACCCGAACACGCACCTCTTCTACAACGCCTCCGACGGCGACGACGTCTTCGCCGACGGTCTCGCCGGCAACGCCATCTGGAAGTCGCTGCCCTTCGTGCAGAAGGGCAACCTGCACAAGATGCCCAACGGCATCTGGACCTTCGGCGGTCCACTCTCCGGCAAGCAGTACATCGACGAACTCGTCAAGACGTACGCGGTGTGAGCGTGCTGAACGCGCCCCCACGCCCGGAGCCGGCCACCCTGCCGGCTCCGGGCGGACGCCCGGCCGTGCCCCGCATCGCCGTCGTCTTCGTCGCCGCGATCCTGCTGCTGCTCGTGGTCGGCGCGGTGCACCTCACCCAGGGCACCTCGACCGTCGGCGCCCTCGACCTGCTGCGGCTCGCAACCGGCGCCGACGACGAGGCGGCCCGCGTCCTGATCGCGTCCCGCCTGCCCCGGCTGCTCGCCGGGCTCGCCATCGGCGTGGCGCTCGGGTTCGCCGGGGCGGCGCTGCAGTCGATCGCCCGCAACCCGCTCGCGTCCCCCGACACCCTCGCTGTCAACGCGGGCGCCCACCTGGCGATCGTCGCCGTCGCCGCGTTCGGCGTCTCGCTGCCCGCGCTGCCGGCCGGTGGCCTCGCCCTCTGCGGCGGGCTGGCCGCCGCCGGCCTGGTGATGGCGATGTCCTCCGGTGGGCAGGCCGGCACCACCCGGCTGATCCTCGCCGGCTCGGCGACCGCGCTGGCGCTCGGGTCGGTGACCACAGTGCTGCTGCTCCTGTTCGAACAGGCCACCATCGGACTGTTCGCCTGGGGCAACGGCTCGCTGGTGCAGAGCGACCTGACCGCGCTGACCCAACTCGCTCCGGTGATCGTCGGCGCCGCCATCGTGCTCGTGCTGCTCGGGCACCGCCTCGACATCCTCGCCCTCGGCGACGACACCGCCACAGTGCTCGGCCTCGACGTGCGGCGCACCCGGCTGACCGTCATGGTGCTGGCCGTGCTGCTCTCCGCCGCGGCAGTCACCCTCACCGGCCCGGTCGGCTTCGTCGGCCTGTGCGCACCGGTGATCGTCCGGCTACTCGCCCCCGTGGTGCCGGGGGTGCACCGGCACCGCGTCCTGCTGCCGTTGTCCGGCATCGCCGGGGTCATCATCGTGCTCGGATCCGACGTGCTGCTGCGGGCCGTGATGGGCGGGCAGGCCGGGGTCGACATTCCCACCGGCGTGGTCACCACCCTGTTCGGCGCGGCGATCCTCATCTGGCTGGCCCGCCGGCACCGCGACGCCGGCCCCACCCGTCGTCCGCCCGGCGGGCACGCGGCCGTCCGCTCCGCCGCCTTCCACCGCGGCGTCGTCGCCGTCACCGCCACCCTGGCCGTCTGCGCAGTGGCGGTCGGCATGCTCGCCGGTGACACCTGGGTGCTGCTCGGTGACGTGGTCAACTGGGTCAACGGCACCACCGGGCCCGCGTACACCTTTGTGCTGGACCAGCGGTGGCCGCGCGTCGCCGCGGCGGTCCTGGCCGGCGCGGCGCTCGCGGTCGCCGGCACCACGGTGCAGGCGGTCTGCCGCAATCCGCTGGCCGAACCCGGCATCCTCGGCATCACCGCCGGTGCCGGCCTCGGCGCGGTCTCCCTGCTCACCTTCGTGCCACTGGCCGGGGTGTGGGCCGTTTCCGGCGTCGCCGGGCTCGGCGCGATGCTGGCGTTCGCCCTGGTCTACGGCCTGGCCTGGCGCGGCGGACTGAGCTCCGACCGACTGGTGCTGATCGGTTTCGGTGCGTGGCAGGGCGGCATGGCGGTCATCACCTACCTGGTCGTGGCCTTCGACCCGTGGAACACCGGGAAGGCGTTGACCTGGCTGTCCGGCTCCACCTACGGCCGGATGCCCACCCAGGTGCTGCCGGTGCTGATCGCCCTGCTGGTGCTCACGCCGGCCGTGGTCGCCGCCCGCCGGGAGCTCGACCTGATGGCGCTGGACGACGACACCCCCCGCGTGCTCGGCGTCCGGCTGGAACGCACCCGGTTGATCGCGCTCGGCGCGGCGGCGCTGCTCACCTCCACCGCCGTCTCGGCCGTCGGGGTCATCGGTTTCGTCGGTCTGGTCGCCCCGCACGCCGCGCGGGCGCTCGTCGGGGGCCGGCACTCCCGGGTGCTCCCGGTGGCTGCCCTGCTCGGCGCGGCGCTGGTCAGCATCGCCGACACCTTCGGTCGGACGGTCATCGCGCCGGCCCAGATCCCCGCCGGCCTGGTCACCGCCATGATCGGCACCCCGTACTTCGTCTGGCTGCTGTGGCGCTCCCGCGCCGTGGCGAGCACCACCCGGTAGAGCCGCCCGAGTCGAGAGAGGCACCATGACCGAGACCCTGCCCATCGCCCCGTGGCGCGTGTTCACCGTCACCGTCCGGGCGGTACGCCGCCTGAGCCCGTCCTTCACCCGGGTGACCTTCACCGGGGCGGACCTGGACCGCTTCGCCGACAACGGTTACGACCAGCGGATCAAGTTGGCGATGCCGCTGCCCGGTCAGGACCGGGCGACCCTGCCGGACGGCGCGGACTGGTACGCGACGTGGCGGGCCCTGCCCGAGCACCTGCGCAACCCGATACGCACCTACACGGTGCGTGCGGTCCGCCCGCACCTGGCCGAGGTGGACGTCGACCTGGTGCTGCACGGCGACAGTGGCCCGGCGACGCGCTGGGCTCGGCGGGCCAGCGTCGGCGACGAGATCGCGCTGGTCGGGCCGGATGCCGGCTTCGACGGCAACCACGGCGGGGTCGAGTTTCGACAGTCCACCGGCGGCACGCTGCTGCTGGCCGGGGACGAGACCGCCGTGCCGGCGATCAGCAGCATCTGCGAGCGGCTCCCCCTCGACGCTCGGGGCACTGTCGTGCTGGAGGTGCCCGACGCCGCCGACGTGCTGCCGCTGCTCGCGCCGCCCGGAGTCGAGGTCCGCTGGCTGGCCCGGGGCGCCGACGGCTACGGCAGCCGGCTGGTGCCCGCCGTCGTCGCGGCGGCCGGGGAACTGCTGGCCCCCGGCGTGTCGGAAGCCGCCCAACCCGTGTCGGACGTCGACGTGGACACCGAGATCCTGTGGGAGGTGCCCGAGCAGGTGGCCTCGGCGCCGCTCTACGCGTGGCTGGCCGGGGAGGCCGGTGTCATCCGTAACCTGCGCCGGCACCTGGTCGCCGAGCGGGGTCTGGACCGGCGGGCGGTGGCCTTCATGGGCTACTGGCGTCTCGGTCACGTCGACGCCGACTGACAGCGCCGCGAGGCGCACCACGCCGGACGGCCGCGAGGTGCGTCGGAGGCCGTGAGGCGCGTACCGTTTCGGGTCGGACTTGGGGCGGGTCGGCTGGAGCCGGCACGGGATACGGGACGAGACAACGACGCATGACGGTGGACAACATTACCGAAAACGGTCAAGAGGGTATTGACCGAAGCCGGCTGGAGGCCTGCCTCAGCGTCTTCGAGGCGTTGGAGGCGCTGCCCTCCGACCATCCCGACGTGGTGCAGGTGCAGCGGGCCACCGCCCGGCTCTACAAGGTGATCAAGCAGCGGCGGCGGGAGGAGCGGCGCGACGCCATCCTCGCCGCCGACCGGGCGGTGACGGAAGCCACCGCCACCGGCGCTCCGGGGCGGATCGACGACGAGACGCAGGGCATTCCGCTCGCGTCCTCCGTCGCGGGCGAGACGGCCGGCTTCCTGCACAATCCGCGCGGCTGCTACGTCTGCAAGCAGCGCTACCGCGAGGTGGACGCCTTCTACCACCAGCTCTGCCCGTCCTGCGCCGCGCTGAACCGGGAGCGCCGCGACGCCCGCACCGACCTGACGGGCCGGCGTGCGCTGCTCACCGGCGGCCGGGCCAAGATCGGCATGTACATCGCGCTGCGGCTGCTGCGCGACGGCGCGCACACGACGGTGACGACCCGGTTCCCGCACGACGCGGTACGCCGCTTCGCCGCGATGCCCGACAGCGCGGACTGGCTGCACCGACTGCGGATCGTCGGGATCGACCTGCGCGACCCCGCCCAGGTGATCGCCCTCGCCGACGACGTCAGCAGTCAGGGCCCCCTCGACATCCTGATCAACAACGCGGCGCAGACCGTCCGCCGGTCCCCCGGGGCGTACGCGCAGCTCATCGCCGCCGAGGCCGCGGCCCTGCCGGACGGCCCGCTGCCGGAGCTGATCACGTTCGCCAAGTCGGACGGGCAGAGCGGCCCGGTGGGCAGCCTGACCGCCGGGCCACAGTCGACGGCGCTCACCCCGCACGCGCTCACCGCGCTGGCACTGACCAGCGGCTCGGCCTCGCCGGAACGGATCGCGGCGTCCACTGCCATCGACGCCGGGGGTCTCGTGCCCGACCTCGACTCGGTGAACAGTTGGGTCCAACGGGTCCAGGAGGTGGACCCGGTCGAGCTGCTCGAAGTGCAGCTGTGCAACGTCACCGCACCGTTCGTGCTGGTCAGCCGGTTGCGTCCGGTGATGGCCGCCGCGTCGGCCCGCCGCAAGTACGTGGTGAACGTGTCGGCGATGGAGGGCCAGTTCGGCCGCGGGTACAAGGGGCCGGGGCATCCGCACACCAACATGGCCAAGGCGGCGCTGAACATGCTGACCCGCACCAGCGCCGAGGAGATGTTGACCGACGGCATCCTGATGACCAGCGTCGACACCGGCTGGATCACCGACGAGCGCCCCCACCCGACGAAGATGCGGCTGGCCGACGAGGGCTTCCACGCCCCACTCGACCTGGTCGACGGCGCGGCCCGGGTGTACGACCCGATCGTCCGTGGCGAACAGGGCGAGGACCTGTACGGCTGTTTCCTGAAGGACTACGCGCCCTGCGCCTGGTGATCGCCCCGCAGGACGAGGATGATCGCCCGCACCAAGAAGGAGAAGAACATGTCAGCTGACCGTGAATCGTGGCCGACGCTGGACGAGCTGCTGCGCGAGGAGAACGAGCTGGAGCTCGCGGGCCTGTCCGAGACCGACGCGTACGAGCTGGGGATGCTCGCCGTCACCGCCGCGACCGAGCAGCGACTGCCGGTCTCGGTGGGCGTGTGGCGGGCCGGGCGGCAGCTGTTCCACTGTGGCCTGCCGGGGTCGACGGCGGACAACGACGCGTGGCTGCGCCGCAAGGGTCGGGTGGTGATGCGGTTCGAGCACTCCTCGCTCTACATGGCGCGGCTGTGCCAGGACAGGCAGGTGACGCTGGCCGAGCGGTTCGGCCTGCCGGCCTCGCGGTACGCGGCGGCCGGGGGCGCGGTGCCGTTGCGCGTACGCGGCACCGGCGTGGTGGGCTGGGTCGGTGTCTCCGGGCTGCCGCAGCTGGACGACCACCGTTTCGTGGTCGACATCCTCCGCAAGCTCCCCCGCTAGAGCGCGTTCCCGGCGGCCTCGCAGGCGAGGCCGCCGGGTCACGCGCTCAGCGTGTGCGCCGGTTGGCGCGCAGGGCGCCCAGGAGCACGCCGGGGCGGGCCAGCGAGTGCGGGTGTTCGCGCATGGAGACCACGTCGTTGAACCGCCGCGCGGTCGCCACGTCCGTGACGGTCGCGGCGATGACCTGGCCGCTGGCCCAGCGGGAGAACCGGTAGCCGCGCGGGTAGGGCCCGTCGACGTGGGGCAACGCCAGGTCCGCCGAGGTGGAGAGCGACCAGGCGGCGTCGACCACTACCTTCTGGAGCGCGAGGTAGTGGCGCGCGGGCGCCCGCAGGTCCGGGCCGGACCGAAGGTACGTCGACAGGCAGGCCGCGTGCAGGGCCGACGCGGTCATGCCCTGCCCGTACACCGGGTTGAACGACGCGACGGCGTCACCGACGCTGATCAGGCCGGCCGGGAACCGCTTGAGCGCGTGGAAGTCCCGTCGCCGACTGTCGGCGTGGTGGTAGGTCTGGACGTCGCCGATCATCTCCTGGTCGGCGACCTCGCCGAACTCCGGTGGGAACTGCTCGCGCAGGCGGCGGACGAAGTCGTCAGCGGTACGCCCCGGACGGTCGTTGCCGTAACCGGCCATCATGGCCATCCACCGGCCGTCCTCGATGGCGAAGAACGCGGCCCCTGCCACGTCCGTCGCCGTCCTCGGCGTGTTCAGGGCCAGGACGACAGTCGAGGGCGGGGTGACCTCCGGGCGGCGGAACAGGGCTGTCGCGTAGTTGAGGTGCACTGTCATCCGCCGGGTGACCGGCCGGTCCCAGTCGGCCTGCTCCAGCCAGTCCGAGAGTCGGCTGGACCGCCCCATGGCGTCCACCACGAGGTCAGCGCGTTCGACACCGGGCACCCCACCGACCTCACAACGGACGCCGGTGACCGTGGTGCCGTCGAACACGAGGCCGGTGGCGCGGGCGGTGATCGTCTTGACGTTGGGCAGTCGGAGCACCTGCTGGCGGATCAGCCCTTCCAGCAGCGGCCGACTGCCGGCCAGACTGTCGGCGTCGTCGGGGACGACGACCTTCAGACGCCCGTCGAGGTAGTTGCGCCGGGCCGCGGGCGGCGCCTCGACCGCTCCGCGCGCCAGTGCCTCGTCGCGGAATCCGGGAAACAGCCGCTCCAGCTGGAAGAGGCCGCCGGGCAGCAGCGCGTGCAGCTGCGTCCCCTGGGGTACGCCGGGCCGCGCGCCGGTCACCTGCGGGTCGTCCCGGTCGATGATGACGACGGTGTCGGCGTGGTCGGACAGCACCCGGGCGGCCAGGAGACCGGCGACGCTGCCGCCGACCACGACGGCCGTGCCCATCGTCGGGGACGGCTGGTCAGGGGGTCGATCCGCATTCAGCTCTGCGAAGACCCGGGACGGGGAGAGGGACATCGTGCTCTCCAAGGGGGTAACGGGGTGTGTGCCCTCCCCGGTTACTGTCCGCGACCGTGCGCGGACAGACCGGTGGACGGTCATTCGACGTTTTGCCCGCCGATCGTCGCACAACCACCTGAACGGCAACCGGCTGTGTCCGCCAGATGACGACCTGTTGACCAATGGGCCGGACGGGTCCGACGTTCGGACGGGTCAGGTGGCGCGTGTCCTGGCCGGCTGTCACGATCTCCGGCATGCCCGTCGCACGTCGAACTCTGCTCGGGATCGGCCTGGCCGCCGCGACCTCCGCCCTCACCGGTTGCGGTGCCACCGGCGCGCCGAACCCCGGTTCGGCCGGCTCTGGCGACGCGGCGACCGGGAAGGGCGCCACCGGCAGCCGGGTCGGATTTGGTCCGGCGGGAGACGCCGGGCCGCCGCTCAGGGCCCCGGACGCACCGGTCGGCGGCAACCCACCGGTCCGTCCGGCCCCCTACGGGCAGGACGTGACCGCCCTGCTCCGGCGACACCTGCCCGCGACCCCGCAGACCGTGCAACACAAGGGTTTTCCCGGTGCGGTCGCTCTCGTCCTGGTGGGCGGGAAGGTGACCGTGCACACTGCTGTCGGTGAGGCGTTGCGGTATTCGGCGGGCCCGAAGCTGCTCGCGGCGAACCAGCGCGTCGCGATGCGCCCGGACTCCATCTTCGACCTCGCCTCGGTCACCAAGGTGTACACGGCCATCCTGCTGTTGCAGCAGGTCGACAAGGGACGTGTCGACCTCGGCGCTCCGGTGCGCGACTACCTGCCCGCCTTCACCGGCGCGGGCAAGGAGCGGATCACTGTCGAGATGCTGCTCACCCACACCAGCGGCCTTCCCGTCGGCGCCAGGGTCACCGGCCTTCGCGACAACGCGGCCCGCTGGAACGCCGTGCTCGGTACGCCGCTGGTCTCCGGCGCCGTGCCGGGAAAGACGTTCCGCTATTCCAGCGTCGGGCTCATGGTCGCCGGCAAGATCGTCGAGAAGGTCACCGGCCAGCGGCTCGACCAGGCGCTCAAGACCCACCTGACCGACCCGCTCGGCCTGCGCGACACCGGCTTCAACCCGAACAGCTGGCTGTCGCCCGCCGCGAAGGCCAGCCGGCTGGTCGCCACCGACGCCCGCTCGTCCCGGGGGCTGCTCCGTGGCGTCGTCCACGACGACGTCGCCAATCACCTCGGTGGCATCGCCGGTCACGCCGGCATCTTCGCCTCCGCGACCGATCTCGCGGCCATCGGCCAGCTGCTCCTCGACGAGGGCATCCACCGGGGTGAGCGGATCCTCGCCGCGGCGACGGTGCGCCGGATGCTCACCAACCACAACGCCGGCAAACCCGCCATCGACCCCGAGCGCCCCAACCGGACCTCGGCGCACGGCCTCGGCGTCGTGCTCAACCAGAGCTGGTTCATGGGGAAGCTCACCTCGGCCCGGACCTTCGGCCACACCGGATTCGCCGGCCCCTCGCTGGTGGTCGCGCCCGACCGCAGACTCGTCCTGGCGCTGCTCACCAACCGCGCGCACCCCAACTGGAGCTGGTCGAACCCCGACCCGGTCCGCGCCGCCGTCGGCGACCTGCTCGCCACGAAGGTCAACTGACCGGAAGGTGTGGACCATCGCGTCCCACCCTGACACGATACTTGCGCTAGTAGTGCAAATACTTCGTCCGTCCAGGTGGAGGATCGATGCACACATCTCGCCGGAGCCTGCTCTCCGTGGTGGCCGGGATCGCCCTCGTGGCCAGCCTGTCCGCCGTCGCCGTTCCACGCGCCGCCGAAGCCACCGCCACACCGACGCACCGTCCAGTGATCTTCGTACACGGCAGCGCGGGATCGGCGGCGCAGTTCGAGACCCAGGCCAAACGGCTGGCCAGCAACGGGTACCCGATCGACATCATCGAAGCCCACGAGTACGACTCCCCGAGCATCGCGACGATCCTGCCCCAGGTGTACGCGGGACTCGACGCACGGATCTCCCGCCTGCTGGCGGCCACCGGCGCGGACCGGGTCGACCTCGTCGCGCACTCGCTGGGCACCTTCGTCTCCCAGGGCTATCTCACCAGCTCGCCGGTGCGTGCCGCCCGGGTCGCGCACTACGTCAACCTGGACGGGCGCACCGCCACTTCCCCGCCGGGTGGTGTGCCCACGCTCGCCATCTGGGGCGAGGGTGACCCGGCCCGCACCGTCGTCGGCGCGACAAACGTGCACCTGCCGAACCAGTCGCATACCCAGACCGTGTCGTCGGCGGAGTCGTTCACCGAGATGTTCGGCTTCCTCCGGGGCCACGCGCCGCACACGACGCGGATCGTGCCGCAACTCTTCGGCACCGCCCGGGTCTCCGGCCGCGCCGTGCTCTTCCCGAGCAACGTCGGTGTCACCGGTGCGACCATCGAGGTCTACCCGGTCAGCCCGTTGACCGGCGGCCGACTGTCACACCGGCCCGCACACCGGCTGCCGCTCGGCGGCGACGGCTCGTTCGGCCCCCTCCCGGTGCTCGCGACGGCCCGCTACGAGTTCGCCATCGTGCGCCCGGGCGCCGCGACGCACCACTTCTACTTCCAGCCGTTCCTCCGCTCGGACTCGTTCCTGCGCTTGGCGACCAGCGAGCCGGGCGAGGGCCTCAGCGGCCTGGTCGAGACCAGCGACCGGCACACGGCGCTCACCATCCAACGGCAGAAGGAGTGGTGGGGCGACCAGGGCGACGCCGGCGACCACCTCTGGATCAACGGCAGGGATGTCCTGAACACGGCGAACGCACCGCGCGTCAAGCGGACGATCGGCATCTTCGCCTTCGACGACGGCAGCGACGGCGTCACCGACCTGACGGCCCCGTTGCCGGAGTTCTTCAGCCAGACCTTCATCACCGGCATGGACGTCTTCATCCCGGCGACGCCGGCACACCTCGGCCTGGTACGGATCACCGTGGGCCAACGCGGCGGCGGCCACGAGGTGATCAACGTGCCCAACTGGAGATCGAGCACCGATCGGGTGACGGTCAGCGTGGACGACTTCTGACCGCGTCTCGCGGACGGCCCGGCCGCCTCAGGTGGCCGGGACCGCTCGCACTCGTCAGACCGTGGCCGGGACCCGCTCGCGCACTCGTCGCCCGACGGCGAAACTGACCAGCCCCAGGATCAACCCGATGACCGCCAGAACGACGCCCACCCGGGCCGGCGCGAGGTAGCCGAATCCGGCGGCGATGGCGACGCTGCCCAGCGCGGCGCCCAGGCTGTTCGCGATGTTCATGGCCGACTGGTTGACCGCCGCACCCATCAGTTGCGCTCCCGGGGCGACGGTGATCAGTCGTGCCTGCAGGACCGGACCGAGATACAGGCTGGTCGCACCGACCAGGAACGCGCCGACGAACAGGCCGACGCGGGTCGACGCCACGAGGCTGAACACGGCGATACTCACGATCATCGCCACGAAGCCGATGACCATGCTCCGCTGGAGGTCGCGGTCCGCCAGCCAGCCGCCCAGGGCGTTGCCGACGGTCATGCCGAGGCCCACAGCGACCAACGTCCACGGCACCGTCGCGGCGGAGAGGCCGGTGACGTCGGTGGTGACCGGAGCGATGTAGGTGTTCACCGCGAAGAACCCGGCGAAACCCACCGCGCCGGTCGCGGCGACCAGCCAGACCTGCGAGGTCCGCAGCGCCCGCAACTCGGCGGCCGGCGAGCCGTCGACCGCCGCGGCGACCTCCGGAACGACCGCCAGCACCGCCAGCAGGGTGAGCACGAAGAAGCCGGCGATGACCAGGTACGCGACCCGCCAGTCGACCGCCTGCCCGAGCCGCGTGATGAGGGGTACGCCAACCAGGTTGCTCACTGTCAGACCGCCGAGCACCGTGGCGAAACCACGGGCCTCGTTACCGGGGCCCATCAGGGTCGCCGCGAGCAGACCGGCCGCACCGAAGTACGCGCCGTGCGGCAGCGCCGCCACGAACCGGGCCACCAGCACCAGGTCGAAGGTGGGGGCGAGCGCCGACGCGACGGTGCCGACGGCGAACAGCACGAGCAGCCCGAGGACGAGCTTCTTGCGGGGCAGGCGTGCGCTCAACGCGGCGATCAGCGGCGCGCCGACGACCACACCGAGCGCGTACGCGGTGATCATCCAGCCCGCTCGGGCGACGGCGTCCGACGACGACTGCGCGTACTCGTGCGGAAGCAGACCACGGGCGATGTCGGGCAGCAGCCCCATCGCCACGAACTCGGTCAGGCCGACCGCGACGCCGCCCAGTGCCAGGGCGGCCAGCGCCGCCAACCGTCGACGTCTACTCAACTCGATCACCGAAAAAATTTAGCAACAGCGTTGCGTAATAGGGTGGTGAGATGACTCGCGTCACTGCCGACGTCACCTTCCTACGCGGCTACAACCAGGCACTGGTCATGGCGGTGGGGCGCACGAATCGCACGTTCGAGCGCGCGACGGTGGTCGAGGCCACCGGCCTGACGCCACAGGCGGTCTCCAAGGTCATCGCCCGGCTGACCGCCGACGGCCTGATCCGCCCCGCCGGCGTGCGACGTCCAGGCATCGGCAAGCCCGCTGTCGTCTACGAACTCGTCCCGGACAGCCGGTACGCGATCGGCGCCCACGTGGCCCGACGCACGCTGCGGCTCGTCCTGGTCGACCTGGCCGGCGCCGTGCACCACTCGGCGGTCAGCCCACTGCCCCGCGACTTCACCCCGGAGCAGCTCCTCGACGCCCTGAGCGCCGGCATCGACACGATGGCCGGCATCGGCGACCTGCGGAGCCGGCTCACCGGGCTGGGCATCGGCATGATCGGCCCGCTCGACCACGCCAACGGCCTGGTCCGCGACGCCCACGGTCTGCGGCACTGGCACGACGTACCGCTGCGCGAGATCGCCGAGAAGCACCTCGGCCTCCCCGTCCACCTGGACAAGGACGTCACGGCGGGGATCACGGCGGAGGCCTGGCGGCACGGCGCGACGTTCGGCGACGCGGCCCTCATCATGGTCGAGTCCGGCATCGGTGGAGGCTTCTGGCTGGGCGGTGCGGCCCACCGGGGGGCGCACACCAACGCGGGCGAGTTCGGCCACACGGTCGTCGACCTGACCGGGCCCCGCTGCGTCTGTGGCCGGCACGGGTGCCTGGAGATCGTGCACCACCGGGCCACCGAGGCCGGAGACACCGCACACGCCGCCCGCGTGCTGGCCGTCGGCGTCGTCAACCTGCTTCAGACCCTCGACCTCGCCCACGTGGTGCTGGCGGGCGCGGACCTCCTCCGGCACCCGCAGACCTATCTCGCGGCGGTCACCGAGGCCGTCGGGGCGGACGCCCGGCGCGCGGACTGGCTCAGCACCACTGTGGCCCTGTCCAGTCTCGGCGCGGACGTGATCGCCGCGGGCGCCGCCATGCAGGTTCTCGACCAGCACTACGGCATCCCGGAGTTGGCTCATCCCCTGATCGTTGGCAGTTGAGCAGCTCGACACGCCGAACGGCGCCCTGCTGCGCTGCCACCGATCGCCGCGAGCTCAGATGCCTGCGACGGGGGCTCGCCGCGTCGCTACGCCACCGCGGCGTCGGTGTCCGTTCGGGTGCAACCGTTGGTCGGGCTCTCGCTGAGCGCGATGACCTCGTCGAGCCGCTTGCGCGCCTGCCGGAGCTGGGTGATCTGCCGGTCGATGCGGTCGCGTTCGGCGCGGAGCATGGCCCGCGACTGCGGTGTGTTGACCTTCGCGTCGACGCAGGGCAGCAGGTCCAGGATGGTTCGGCTGGACAGGCCGGCGGCGTACAGCATCTGGATCAGATACACCCGGTCGACAGCGTCGTCGAGGTAGTGGCGCTGACCGCCGCTGCTCCGTGTGGCAGCCAGCAGGCCCTGCTCCTCGTAGTAGCGCAGGGCGCGTACCGACACCCCGGTCTTGGTGGCGAGTTCCCCGATCCGCATCGACCCCTCCCCCAGCCGGTGACGCCCAGCCACACAGCTCTCCCTCACGCGAACGTCAGGTTTTACCGTAGCTCGCGTACCGACTTCCCTGCACGGCACGGTGACTCACTGGCAGACGCGCCAGTCGCCGTTCTCCTTGACCAGCGCCACCCCCTGCGTGAACCTCGCACCGGTGGCCGCCTGGACCGCCTCGACCTGGACGGTCCCGGTGACCCGCCCGTTGTAGTTGTTGACGTTCACGCCGGTGATCTCGTAACTGCTGATCGTCAACTGCGCGCTCTGGATCCGGGCGAAGTCCTCCTGCGTCATGGTGTCGCGCACCCGGTCGCACAGCCGCCCGTACGCGCTCGCGTAGTTGCCGGCCCGCACGTCGTCGAGGTAGGCCGTCGCGGCCACCCGGACCGGTTCGACGGACTCCTTGACCGAGCGGTAGAGCCAGAGGCCGACGCAGGTGCCAACCACGCAGCACAACGCCAGGAGGGCGCCGACGACGAGCAGGACCGTACGAAGCGTCCGGTTGGGCCTCGGGGCGGGAACCATCATCGGCTCGTACGTCATGACCCGGAGGGTAGGGCCGCCGGGCCAGCGGCGAGAGCCCGCCGGGCGCCCGGTGGTTCAGCCTCCGGAGGCGGACGGCCCCGGCGTCGGCACGCCACCGGCGACCGCGCGGGCGGGCGGCGCCGACGCCGGGGCCGGTCGCAGATCCGCGGGTACGGGCAGCGCGCTGCCCTTGACGAACTGGCCCCAACTGGTGTTCCAGGCTGTCCAGCCGTTGCCCGACTGGAGCCGGACCTCGGTGCCGGTGAAGGTGACCAGGTCACCGACCCGGGTGACGCCCATCAACCAGTCGGCGTTGGCCGCCGAGATGTTCGTGCAGCCGTGTGAGACGTTGCGGTGTCCCTGATCCGACACGGACCAGGGTGCCCCGTGGATGAACTCGCCGCCCCAGGTGAGCCGTTGCGCGTCCTCGACGTTCACCACGTAGCCGCCGTTCGG
Organism: Micromonospora sp. NBC_00821; assembly: GCF_036347035.1. Taxonomy (NCBI): domain Bacteria; kingdom Bacillati; phylum Actinomycetota; class Actinomycetes; order Micromonosporales; family Micromonosporaceae; genus Micromonospora; species Micromonospora sp. NBC_00821. The sequence goes on along the minus strand of NZ_CP108880.1, from coordinate 3,136,880 downwards.
CTCGCCGCGCGTGTCGAACGTGGTGTACTGGTGCTTCTCCATGATCACCATCTTGCCGCTGGACGTGGGGGTACTGCGCTTGCCCAGGCTGACCGGGATCCTGCGGATCAGCTTGCCGTCGCGCAGCACGCGCATCTGCTTGGTGGCGTTGTCGACTTCGAGCGCCACCTGCCGTCCGATCCGGGACGTCGCGGTGCGGTCGGCGTCACCGACGTGGTTCTTGCCGATCGGCAGCCCCGCCAGGCCAGCCCGGACACTGATTGTCGTGCCGGGCCGCCACAAGTCGGGAGCCCGGTAATAGACCTGGCTGCCGTCGTCCACCCAGGACCAGGCACCCGGCTGCGGCGGGTTCGTGGTGACGAACAGCCGACGCTGCACGTCGGCCCGGGCCGCCCTGGCGATGGGCGGATCGAAACCGATGGTCACCGGCATCGCGGTGCCGTACGTCTGCTTGTCGGCGAAGTACAGGGTGCTGCTCACCTGCGGCTTCGTCGACGCCGCCGCGGTGGTGAAGGTGGTGGTGCGGGTGGTCGTCCGCCCGGAGTCGCCGGTGGCCGTCACCGCCACGGTGTAGGTCTGCTGCGGGCGCAACGCAGCGCTCGGCACCCAGGCCGAGCCGTCCTCGCGTGGCTCCGCCCGGACCAGCGCGCCGGTGTCGTCGACGATGCGCACGGCGGTGATCTTCCCGCCCGTGACGAGCGGAGCCACCTCGGCGCTGAGCGGCACGTCCCGGGAGAGATCGGCGGGCGTGAGGGTCAGTTCGGGCGAGGGCACCACCTGCTCGGCGGGACGCACGGCGGCCTTTCGCTCGGTGGTGCACCCACCGAGGACCAGCGGTGTCGCCGCGACGGTCACCGCAACGAGCGCCATACGCCTTCGCAAACCCATCGAACGTCCCCCGGCTTCCGCGTGCTCCGTGGCGGCAATTCTCTCCGCGCCGACGGTGCCCTGTGCTGTTTCCGGAAATCACGCAACGAAGGTGGGAACGTTCGGCACGGCACGCGGTCCGGGTCCGTCCGTTGCGCTTCCCTTTCGTGATCCTCGGGGCATCGAAGCGTGATGCCGCCGTGGAATGCTGGCCGACATGCGCAGAAGACGACGTCAGTGGATTCTGCTCCCGCTGCCCCTCCTCCTCCTGACCGCCTGCACCCCACCGGATGAGCCGATCGTCGCCCTCGCCGTCCAGGACGGCCGGCCGGTCGGCGTCCTGGTCACCTGCGAGGACAGGGTTGCGCGCCTCGCGGTATTCGAGAACAACCATCAGGGTGAACCGGGCAAACGAACCCTGATCAGGTGGAGCATCGACGGCCCGCCCGCGAGCGAGATCGTGGAAGTCGCCCTGTTGGGTCAGCCGCCGGAGGGCTGGGAGGTCGCCGGCGTTGTCGGTACCCCAGCGGCCGAGGCGGGCATCGATCCGGACGTCGAGCCGCTCACCGAATTTCTGCCCGGGGTCACCTACACCGTCAGCGGGTCGAGCCGCCGTGACGCCATCCCGGTGGACTTCACCCTCGCGGACCTCCCACGGATCGGCCCGGACCAGGTGCTGGCGCCGCGCGGACAGGACTCGACGACTGTCGTGTCCCGGGAGACCTTCCTGCGCAAGGCACGGGACAAGTGTTGAGCAGGACGGCGGTCGCGGGGACCCAGCAGAGAAGCAGAGTGCCGCCGCAGCCGTCGATTACGGTTTTTAGAGGAAAATCAAAGAATTGAGATTGAGTCGACATCGCGGCGGCTCCGCAGAGCTGACCAGGCAATCGCTGAGCGCTATTTAAGGGAGAATTAATCGTTTCAGTGGGAAACGAGCAGGGGGCCGACTCGTATTCTTCGTGCTCGGAAGAAAGGTGCGCCCCCGTTGATGAATCTCCGATCCACCCCTCGACGCCGCCGTTCAGTCACCGCGCTGCTGCTGGTGAGCGTGGCGCTCGCCGGCGGATGCAAGGAGGCGCCGGGCACGCCCGGCGCGTCCGGCCCGTCCAGCGACACCGGCATCGGCTCGCCCGGCCCGGATGCGCCGACGGCCACCGCCCCTGGCGGCCCGTCGGCCACGCCGAGCGCCCCGGGCACCTCGGCCACCCCGTCCGCGCCGGGCAAGCCGGGAACGCCGGCGACCAGCGCCGCCCCGCCCACCGCGTCCGGCGGCTGGATCACCATCGACGCCGCCGCTCAGGCCGCCGCGACGAAGGCGTTCTTCGCGCGTAAGCCCAAGCCGGTGACCGGCAACCCCGTCAAGGTGCCCGAATTCAACGTCGGCTGTACGACCAGCCACCACAACAGCGACGACCCGATCGTGCTGCCGAAACTGGTGGGCGGCTCGCACAACCACACGTTCTGGGGCAACAGGTCGACCGATGCCAACTCGACAGCGGAATCGCTGCGGGCGTCCAAGGCGACCACCTGCAACTCACCGGACGACCAGTCCGCCTACTGGGTGCCGACGATGTACCAGAACGGCAAGGTCGTGGACCCGAAGGAGGTGACCGTCTACTACGGTTCCCGCCTGAAGGACCCGAGCAAGACCCAGCCGTTCCCGTTCGGCCTGCGAATGATCACCGGTAACGCCAAGAACCAGGTCGACACCCCGGACAAGCAGGGCAACCACTTCTGGTGCGCCGGCATCGGCGGCGAGATCGGCCGCAGCGCCGACAAGACGTTCCCGGTCTGCGCCAAGACCGCGAACATCGTCCGGCAGATCACCTTCCCGGACTGCTGGGACGGCAAGCACCTCGACAGCCCCGACCACAAGGCGCACATGGCCAACGGGGACCACACCGGGGCGTGCCCCAAGAGCCACCCGGTGCCCGTCCCCTCGGTGTCCTTCGTGATCTCGTACCCGTTGAGCGCGAACACGGACGGCATCACGCTCGCGTCCGGCACGTCGTTCTCCATGCACGCGGACTTCTTCAACGCGTGGAAGGACGAGGCGCTCGCCGCACGGGTGCGCAACTGCCTCGACCAGGGCGTCAAGTGCAACTCGGCCGGTAACTTCTAGTCGACGAGGCCCGACGGTGGCGGCCGGTCACCCCCTGGGGGCGACCGGCCGCTCTCGCGTGTGCCTCGCACTCGTGCTGACTCTGGGGCTGAGGGCGGCGCTTTGGCTAGCCCACCCTCTCCATGTGCTGATGAGCGGTATACCTCAGAGGTATGAATATGCCCCTGAGGTATACCCCTCACTGCCGCATCCGCCCCGACGGAGGTGACCGACGGTCACCGCCGGCCGCCGGCTGCGCGCCCACGCCCCAGCCAGGGTTGGACTCACTCGTCTAGAGCCGGGCGGCGCCCGCCTCGGTGGCCTCCTGCACCGCCGAGGTACGGCGGACCTCGGCCCGCTGGTCGCCGGCGTCCTCCCGATCCGGGCCGGCCACCCGGGCCGACCGGTTGGTGGTCGTGGCCGCCTGGTCGCCGGTCACCCCGCCGCGGATCCGGTTGTTGGCGGCCACCTGGGCGGCCGGGTTGTTGTCGGTCACCGTCAACTGGCCGTTGATGATGTTGTCGTCGACGGTGACGCCGCCGGTGGTGCTGGTGATGCTCACGTCCCCGCCCCAGTAGCCACCGGAGGCACAGCTGTCGAGCGTGCCGTTCGGGCCCACCTGCACGCCGCCCAGGTTGCCGGCGAACGTGGCCTTGCCGCGCACCGCGCTGCCGCACACGACGCTGCCGGTGGCGCTGTTGAGCACCGACAGCGTGCCGTCCACGAACGAGTCGTGCAGGTCGGTGTAGTAGGTGCCGGTGCTGCTGAGGTTGCGCTGCACCTGGGTGCCACCGTCGAGCCGGACCTCACCGGCGCCGACGGTGACGGTCCCGGCGACCGTCGACCCCTCGGCGAACAGGAAGCTGTCGATGGTCGCGCTGCCCTTCGGTCGCACTGTCACGTTGCCGGTCTGGGCGTTGGAGAGGAAGATGCCGTACCCGCCGGCGGCCAGCACCACCTGCCCGTCGACTGTGGTGTCGGTGGCGTCGAGGTAGCCGTCCGCGGACACGCGTACCTCGCCGCTGACCCGGCCACCGGTCACCACCAGGTTGCCGCCGGCCGCGACGGTGACGTTGCCGGTGATCGTGGTGCCGGTGAGCGCGCAGGACTCGCCGGCGGGCACGAGCAGGTCGTTGGGCACTGTCACCGCGCCACCGGTGCCGATGCAGTGGGTGACCAGGTCGGCGTGTGCGGTGGGCGCCACGGCCAGCACCGAGGCCGCGATGACGGCGCTCACGGTGGCGAGCTTGGCGACGGTACGTCCGGGCATCGTGGTTCTCCCTGTCGGTGAGGTTCGAGGACTCATGCGCCGACGTCCGATCGGGCCGCGGCCCGGACGATGGCGCCCTGCTGCCGCCGGTCGAGCGTGCCGCCGGTCACGAGCGCGGCGGTGACCGCTTCGACGTGTCGGACGAACTCGGCGTGGCCGGGGTAGTCGGCGTGTTCGTCGATCAGATCGTTGATGGTGCAGCCGTCGCCGGTGTCCGCGTTGGCCACACCGGTGTCGCCGCCGTCGATGATCACGGTGGCCCGGGTGTCCGAGTCGGGGCAACGGTCGGTGCCGTCGACCACCACTGTGAACGACGTCGACTGCTCGGTGGAGGAGTTCCCGGCCGCGTCGGTCGCCCGGTACCGCACTGTGTGCGCGCCGGGTGCGCGGACGGCGACCGGAGCGGTGTACGCCGTCCAGGCCCCGGCGTCGAGCGCGTACTCGATCTTCGCCACGCCGGACTCGGTGTCGGTGGCGGTGACGGTGACTGTCGCGCCGCCGACGTACCCGCCGTCGTCGTTGCGGTCACCGGCCACAGTGGCGGCGACAGTGGGTGGAGTCGTGTCCTCCGCCTGCGGTTCGACCACTGTGAAGTGGGACATCTGCTCCGCCGACGTGTTGCCGGCGACGTCGGTGGCCCGGTAGTGCAGCATGTGCATCCCGGCCGCGTTCACCACGATCGGGTTCGTGTACGCGGCGAAGGCCGCCCCGTCCAGGGCGTACTCGATGGTGGCGACGCCGGAACCGCTGTCGGTGGCGGTCAACGTGGCGGTGGCCGTACCGATGTAGTTGCCGTCGTCGTCGCGGTCGCCGGCCAGCGCGATCGCGACCACCGGCGCTGTGGTGTCGTCCTCCCCCGGCTCGACGATCCGGAACGCCACCGAGCCGACGGCGCTGGTGTTGCCGGCCTGGTCGGTAGCGCGGAACTGCACCGCGTGGTCGCCGATCGCTGTCACCCGCACCGGCTCGGTGTACGGCAGGAAGCTGGTGTCGTCGACCTGGTACTCGACGGTCTGCACCCCCGAGTCGGCGTCGGTGGCCGTCACTGTCACGGTGGCCGCGCCGAGGTAGTTGCCGTCCTGGTCCTGGTCGCCGGAGACCGCGGCGGTCACTGTCGGCGCGGTGGTGTCGCCACCGCCACCGCCGTCGGTGACCACCAGCTCACCGACCATCGAGCTGTGGCCGGGGATCGAGCAGAAGTACCGGTACCGGCCCGGCGTCAGCGTCACTGTCGCCTGGTGGCGGCCGTCGTTGGCGTCGAACGGGCTGGCCAGGATGTTGAGTGTGACGTCGTGGTTGTAGCCCTCGGTGCTGGTGTCGAAGGTCAGCGTGTGCGGCATCCCGGTGGTGTTGCCGGTGGCCGCGCTGTTCTCCCAGATGATCGTTGTCGCTCCGGCCACCGCCGTGGTGGGCGCGGACTTGTACTGGGTGATGCTGTCGTCGGCGGTCCAGGTCAACACCTGGTCGGCGGCGACGCGCGGGGCGGCGGAGGCGGGCGCCACTGCCAACGGGATCACCGTGAGCAGGAGCGCCGCCAGCGCGGCCGTCAGTCGTCGGGTCATCGTCACTCCTAGAGTTCCCGCGCACGGATGTTGCGGAACTCGGTCAGGTCGTTGTCACCGTGGTTCTGCAGGCCGATGAAGCCGCGCAGGAACTGCCGCAGGTCGGTCGGCGGGTCGCCGGCTCGCGACGACTGCTTGCCGGGCGTGTTGTCGAACTCGTTGATCACCACGCCGTTGCGGATCATCGTGTAGTGCTGACCGACGGCGCGGATCTCGTAGTCGTTCCACTCGTTCTTCGGCGTCACGCCGGCCTGGGCCAGCGGCACCGGGTCGAAGTTGTAGACCGAGCCGGTCTTCTGCGGCTCACCGGTGTCACCGTCGTAGATCTGGATCTCGTGTCCGCAGTAGATCGCCATCCAGGCCGCCGAGGTCCGCGCCGACCCGACAGTGCCGCAGCTGTCCGGTGGCCGCTGGTCGAGGGGTGTTCGCAGGTCCGGGAACCGGATGAAGACTCCGGTGTTGGCCCGGCCGGTGCCTGGCGCGATGTCCCGGAACTGCAACTTCAGCGAGAAGTCGCCCAGCTCCTTGGTGTGCCAGAGCATGCCCAGGCCGCCGCTGGAGCGCAGTGACCCGTCCGGCTGGATGCCGAACTGTCCCGACGGCGCCTGCTGCCAACCGCGCAGCGACTCGGTGGTGCCGTCGAAGAGCGGCTCGTACCCGGTGTGCCCGTCCCGGCCGATCTGCGACGCGGCGGCCAGGCGGGTGAGGGTGCCGGCTTCGCGGGTGCTGAGCAGGTCGTCGTCCTGCAACGTGCGGGCGACCGCTGTGACGTGCCGGACGAACCCGTTGTGGTCGGCCCAGGTGCTCTCGTCGTCGATGAGGTCGTTGGCCGTGCAGCCCTGCCCGACAGTGCGACTGGGCACCCCGGTGTCGGTGTCGCCGAGCCACACCGTCGACCGGTCGTCGGGCACCGCGCAGCCCACCGTCACAGTGGTCTGCACCGTCGCCGTCTGACCGTCGGCGTACGTGACGGTGAGCTTCGCCGTGTAGGTGCCGACAGTGGCGTAGGTGTGCCGGGGGTCCGCCTCGGTCGACGTGGCGCCGTCGCCGAACTCCCAGCGGTGGCTGACGCCGCCGGAGCGGGAACCGGTGAAGGCGATGGTCAGTGGCTTGTTCTGCACGGCGACCGAGGTCGCCGCCGGTGCCGGGGTGGGCGCCCCGCCGGTGTAGGTGACCCGGATCAGCTTCTGGTTCGCGTGCAGGCTGAAGAAGCCGCCGCCGTAGTCGAGCAGGTAGAGCGCGCCGTCCGGGCCGAACTTCGCGTCCATCCAGCTCTGCAGCCGGTTGTCGCCGTTGCCACCGGGGATGATGGCCCGCAGCGACTCGGCGTACACCGGTGGGGCGGCCTGCGGCACGCCGGCCGGGTCGACGGTGACCGCGACCCGGTTGGCGGCGTTCGACTGGTCGCCGATGAACCACTTGCCGTCCCAGTGCTCCGGCCACGCCACGCCGCTGGTGGTGTCAACGAGGCTCCGGTGGTACGTCGGGCCGGACATGATGGCCTGTCCGCCGCCGCGCAGGTACGGCTGCGTGTAGGTGGCGTCGGCCGCCACGTAGGTCGGCAGGCCGCTGCCGTCGGTCCGCTTCGGGAACACCGGGCCGCCACCGTCGGGCGAGTACCAGATCATGTTATCCCGGGCCGCCGGGATGTCCTCCAGTCCGGTGTTGCGTGGCGAGGTGTTCTTCAGGTTGTCGCAGTCGTACCAGCCGGTCAGCACCGTCGCGTCGGTGTTGCTGCGGTCGCGGTACGGCTGCCGGTTGCCCATGCAGTACGGCCAGCCCTGGTTGCCGGCGGAGGTGATGATGGTGGCCGTCTCGTACTTCGCCGGGCCCAGGGTGGGGCTGGGCGACGAGGCGTCCGGGCCGACCCAGCCGGCGGTCAGCCACTGGTGCACCGGGTCGATCTGGAGGCGGGCGATGTTGCGAACGCCCATCACGTAGATTTCCGGCCGGGTCTTCTCGGTGCCCGGTGGGAACAGGTTGCCCTCCGGGATGGTGTACGTGCCGTCTGGCTCCGGGTGAATCCGGATGATCTTGCCGGCGAGGTCGTTGGTGTTGCCCGACGTGCGGCGGGCGTCCTGGAACGAGATCCCCTCGTACTCCTGGGTCCAGTTGTTGCCGGCGTAGCCCTGCGACCCCTCGGAGGAGTTGTTGTCGCCGGAGCCGACGTAGAGGTTGCCCTTGGCGTCGAACGCCATGCCGCCGCCGGCGTGGCAGCAGCTGTGGATCTGCACCGGGAACTGCAACAGGTCCTTGCGCGTCGCCTGGTCGACGCTCTGCGCCTGCCGGTCGTAGGTGAACCGCGAGACGGTCCGCTGACCGACCCGCTTCACCCGGTCGACCGAGTCGTGTGGCATCCAGTAGACGTAGAGCCAGCCGTTCTCGGCGAACGCGGGGTCGGGCACGATGCCGAGCAGACCCTCCTCGTTCTTGACCAACTCGGAGCCGCTGCCCCGGTTGCCCATCACCTCCAGGGTGGTGAGCAGCTTGACCTGCTTGGTTCGCGGGTCAAAGGAGTGGATGGTGCCGCAACCCAAGCCGACCTTCGGGTTGTTCCAGTCCGCGATCGGGCCGCTCGGGCAGGCCGCCTTGCCGACGTAGAAGACAGTGCCGTCCGGCGCGATGGTGAGCCCGTGCGGCTCGCCGATCTGGTCCAGCTGCCCGGTCTGGTTGGCGGCGGTGAGTCGCTCCACCTTGTAGTTCGCGGCGATGGTGGCCTGGCAGTCGCCGCGTACCCGACCTGTGGTCCAGTTGAGGGCGCCGACGAGGTGCGTGCGGAACGCCTCCTCGCCGTAGCTGCCCTCGGTGTGGCCCATGCCGGTGTAGAACGACCGGCCGCCGTCGTAGTCCCGGCACCAGGACACCGGGTGGAAGGCGCCGTTGGCGGCCGCCCCCGGGTTGTAGTGCCGCTCCTCGACCTGGGCGAGCGTGTGCACGGTCCCGATCGGATTCGGGTCCCAGTTCTCCCAGCGGTCGGACCGGGTGAGGGTCATCGGCAGCGACGCGGTGGCCGGGTGCTTGCGGTCCAGGATGTTCACCACCGCGCGGTTCACCGCGGGTGGCTCCGGGGCGGTGGTGCTGCCGGTGAACAGGCGCAGGTCGGCGAGTTGGACCAGCGGTTCACCGCTGTTCGCTGTGACGTTGAGCCGGTAGCGCGTGAACTCCTGCGGCGCGGCGATGTCGAACCGCCGGGTCTGGTACCGGTCCGGGAAGGTCTGCCCGGTGCGGCGGTCCAGGTCGGTCCAGCTCTGACCGTCGGTGGAGCCCTGCAGGGTCCAGTCCTTCGGGTCCCGACCTGAGGAGTCGTTGGCCGACGTGAGCGCGTACCCGGTGATCTTCTTCGGTGCGCTCAACTCGTACGCCACCCAGGCGGTCGGCGTGCGGACGAGCCACTTCGTGTTGGCGTCGCCGTCGGTCAGTTTCTCCTTGGTCTCGTTGGGCGGGTTCTCGCCGCTGGCGGTCACCCGGGTCACCGGCTCGGCGACCGGGATCGCGCCGGCCGGGCGGGTGCCGATCAGCCCGGTGAACCAGGTGGAGTCGACCTGGGCGCGGGCGGCGTCGGCGATGCCGACGAAACCGCCGCCGGCCTTGACGTAGTTCTGCAGCGCCGACTCCTGGTCGCGGTTCAGTGCGGCGCCCGTCGCGGAGAGAAAGACCACGCTGCGGTACGCGGACAGGCCGGCCGCGGTGAAGGCGCCCGGGTCCGTGGTGGCCGTGACATCGATGTCATGGAGGGCACCAAGCTGTTTGATGGTGTCCACCGCGCGTGCGACCGGGTCCTGTTGCTCGGCCACGGGGCCGTGGAACACCAGGACCGCTGTCTGCTGCGGCGCCGCCGCCTGCGGGGCGGCCGCCGTTCGTGGTGCGGCCGCAGCCGCCGTCGTCGCCGGGAGCAGTGTCGCCAAGGCCGCTACCGCGGCAAGGGTTCGTCGTAGTTTTCTGGTCATGCCCGTCCCCACTTTCGGTTCGGTCAGCTTCCGTGCGTGTGGGTGTGGCCCTGGAACCGGTGGATCGCCTCCTCGGCGCCCGGCGGCATGCTGCCGTCGGCGTTGCGCACCAGGAAGATCCCGGCCATGCCGCCGTCGGAGTGCGTCTGCACGTGGCAGTGGTACATCCACGCGCCGGGTCCCACGCCCTCCCCGGCCAGCACCTGGAAACCGAACGAGCTGCCGGGGTTGAGGTCCTTGTTGTCGACCACCAGGCTCGGGTCGCTCGGCCCCTCCAACATCCCGGTGCGGTTGTCCGCCCAGCGGTGCGCGTGCAGGTGGAAGGTGTGGAACAGGTTGCCGTGGCCGATGGCGATCCACTCGACGCGCTCGCCCAGGTTCGCCTCGAACATCGGGGTCGCCGGAGCCATCTTGTTGTTGATCATCATGTCGTGGAACACCGCAGTGAACTGCTTCGACGGCAGGATGTCGCCACGCCGTCGGACGATCAGCGCGCCGTACAGTCCTTTCGCGACACCGCCGGTGCCGTGGTCGGTGCCCATCGCGTGATCGTGGTAGTGCCAGTAGCCGGCACTGCCCGGCATGTACCGCCGACCCGCCGCGGCCACCATCTCGTGGGAGCGCCAGACGTACGTCCGCGTCTCACCCGGGTTGTTGAACGAGGCGTTGAACGGGCTGCCGTCGGACTCGGTGCTGTAGTCCACCCCGTGCGGATGGATGGACAGCCGCTGGTTGGTGGTGTTGACCAGGGTGATCTCCAGCGTGTCACCCTCGTACATCTCCAGGATCGGGCCCGGGACGGTGGCCTGACCGGGTGCCAGGCCGTACCCGAACAGGTTGCCGGGCAACTGCTCGGCGTAGATGGTGATCTTCTTGGTGACACCGGCGGCGGCCCGGGCGGGGCTGCCGCCGAACGCGGTGCCGATCGTTGGGGCGGACGCGCCCAACGCCCCGGCGGCGAGCGCGCCGGTGGCGATCAGCGATCTGCGGGACAGGTGGCGGTGAGGGCCACCAGCGTGATCGTCCATGGGTCTCCGTTCCCGACCGGGCGAAGACGCGACGAGGGCAGGGTGCATTGACCGCCGAGCACGGGCGGTGGCACGACTGAGGGTGAGGCTCGTCGCGGGCTTTGCTCGGAAGACTCAGAACTTTCGATGGATGACAGCAACTTATGTAATCCATCGACGAAAGTACAGGTCTGATTGCAAAAAGATTACCTTGACATCACGACGTCCGTCGATTGACATGAAGCTGACACGGAGCCCGTCGACCTGGTCGGTGGCGGGGCGGACGCCGCCGCCCCTCCCGGGCAGCGCACAGAGGAACGCCGGGCTGCCCTCGATGAGGCAGCCCGGCGGGGACGTACGGGAGGTGCTGTCAGAGGTGGTGGCGATCGTCCGCCGGCAGGCTGGGGGTCTGCGGCGGCGCGGACGCCTGGTCCGGCTGACCGAGCTGCGCGACGCGGGTCGGGTCCAGGACCCGGGCGAGGAACGCGCGGGTCCGTTCGTGCTTCGGCGCGCCCAGCACGTCCTGCGGCGGCCCCTGCTCGACCACCACACCGCCGTCCATGAAGACGACCCGGTCGGCCACGTCGCGGGCGAACGCCATCTCGTGGGTGACCACCATCATCGTCATGCCGTCCTCGGCCAGCTTGCGCATGACGGTGAGCACGTCGCCGACGAGTTCCGGGTCGAGCGCGGAGGTCGGCTCGTCGAAGAGCATCAGCTTCGGCTCCATCGACAGCGACCGGGCGATGGCCGCCCGCTGCTGCTGCCCACCGGAGAGCTGCGCCGGGAAGGCGTCGGCCTTGTCGGTGAGCCCGACGCGCTCCAGGTTGGCCCGAGCGATCCCCTCGGCCTCGGCCCGACCTCGCCGAAGCACCCGACGCTGGGCGATGGTGAGGTTGTTCAGGACGGTCAGGTGCGGAAACAGGTTGAACGACTGGAACACCATGCCGATGCCGCGGCGGACCGCGTCGATCTCGACGTCGGGGTCGGTCATCTCGACCCCGTTCACCCAGATCTTGCCGGCGGTCGGCTCCTCCAGCAGGTCGACGCAACGCAGCAGGGTCGACTTGCCGGAGCCGGACGGCCCGATGACGCAGACCACCTCACCCTGGCCGACCTCGAAGTCGATGCCCTTGAGCACCTTGAGCGGCCCGAAGGACTTGTGCAGGTCGCGGATCTCCACGGCGGGGCGGGATGGGGTGGTCGTCATCGGGGTCACCGGGCCTTGGCGTAGCGGAGTTCGAGGCGTCGTACCACCTGCGACAGCGGCAGGGTGATCACCAGGTAGGCGAGGCCGGCCACCAGCAGCGGCGTCGCGTTCACCCGGTCGTTGAGCATGTCCCGACCGAACTTCGTGATCTCGATCGTCTGCGCCGTCACCCCGAGCACGTAGGCCAGCGACGAGTCCTTGGTGAGCAGGATGAGCTCGTTCGTCAGCGGCGGGATCACGATCCGGAACGCCTGCGGGATGACGATCGTGCGCATGGCGGTGAAGTGCGACATGCCGAGGGTCCGCGCCGCCTCCATCTGCCCCTTCGGCACGGCCTGGATGCCGGCCCGGATCGTCTCCGCCATGTACGCCGCGGCGGTCAACCCGAGGCCGATCGCGATCGAACCGAACACCCCGCCCGGAATCTCGCGCTCCGGGAAGGCGATCGGGATGCCGTACCCGACGAGGAAGAGCACCAGCAGCGCGGGCAGACCCCGGAACAGCTCGATGTACGCCGTCGCCACCCAGCGGTACGGGGCCACCCGGGACAGGCGCATCAGCGCCAGGATGGTGCCGAACACGAGGCCGAAGGCGAACGCGCCCAGCGTGTAGAGAATGGTGTTGCGCAGCGCGACGGTGATGATCGTCGGGAACATCGACTTGATGATGTCGACGCGGAAGAACGCGTCGGCCAACCTGTCCCAGTCCGCGGCGACGAGCACCGTGGCGATGATGGCGATGAAGACCAGGTACTGGAGCCCGAGAGACAGCCGCTCCCGCTGGCGGCGTCGCAGCTTCACGTTCGCTCGTTGCCTTCCCGGAGGTTACCGACGTCGGAGGGCGCGCGGGACGCGCGCCCTCCGGTACTACGCGGCGCTCAGGCGCTCGGCCGCTATGCGCGGCTCAGGCGCTCGGCCGCTGTGCGGCTCAGGCGCTCGGCCGCTTACCGATCCACTTCTCGTAGATCGTGTTGTACGTGCCGTCCTGCTTGGCCTTGGCCAGCACCTCGTTGATCTTCTTGAGCAACTCCGGGTTGGCGTCCTTCTTCACGGGGAAGCCGTACTGCTCGCCGGTGTCGAACTCGGCGGCCACCTCGAACCCGCCCGGGTTCTTCTTCAGGTACTCGGTCCAGACCGGCAGGTCGTTGATGGCGGCCTCGACCTGGCCGTTGGAGACGGCCTGCTGGAGGGCGGCGAGGTCCTCGAACTCGACGAGCTTCAGGCCCTTCTCCGCCTCGAGCTTCTTGGCGTAGTCACGACCCGTGGTGGCCGCCTGGACGCCGAGGTTCTTGCCCTTGAGGTCGTCGAGCGACTTGTACGTCTTGCCGGTCTTCACCAGCATCGCCTGGGTGGCGTCGAAGTAGGGGTCGGAGAAGTCGACGACCTTCCGCCGCTCCTCGGTGATGGTCATGCCGGCGGCTGCCGCGTCGCACTTGCCGGTGTTGAGGTCCTGGCCGGACTTGATTCCCTCGAACGGGGTGTCGATGATCGTCTGCTCGACGCCGAGCTCCTTGGCGACCAGGTCCATGATCTCGACGTCGAAGCCGGTCACCTTGCCGCTGGCGTCCTTGGACTGGAACGGCGGGTACGGCAGGTGGGTGCAGACGGTCAGCTTGCCCGCCGCGACCAGCTTGACGCCGCTCGCCTGGACCTCGCTGTCGTCCTTCTTCGCGCAACCGGCGGTCAGCGCGAGGGCGGCGACGGCCACGACGAGGCCGGCCTGACGGACGGCGTTGGGGAACCTCACGGCTGTGTCCCTCCGATTCGGCTTCCATTGCACAGAAAGCCAATCTGGTTCATAGACTTTGCGATAAGCGACCGTACCCGATCCGGCGCGTCGCCCCCAGATCACACCGGGACCGCTCGGTCGACCCCGCCCGGCCACCTCCGCCGGCAAACCCGACACTTGCCCCGCAACGTGCCTCAGCCACCGGTTCCCTCGGCCGCCCCGTCGGGGGTGAGGGCCCCTTCGTGGGGGTCTGTGTCCAGGAACACGTGCTGGTGGCCCTGGCCGGAATCGACGCTGATCTGATCGAGCTGGGTCGCCGCGACCGACCAGATCGTCGCGGCCTCGGCCGCCTGCCGCGCGGTGACGTCCAGCAGGGCCGCCCGTTGCGCGACCGGAACGCCGGCCGCCAGAGCGTAGGCGTCGACGGCCAGCGACGCCTGCTGGACAGCTCCGCGCAATCCTCCGCGCGCCACGTTGGTGGCGGTGGCCCCCGACGGCGGGTCGGCGAACGGCTCGGCCGCCTGGCGCATGACCTCCTGCCACTGGCGTGCCTTCGCCGGATCCGGCGCACGTCCGCCGGTCGTCTCCGTCTTGATGGCGGTCAGGACCGGGGCGACCTGGTCGCGGACCCGTCGGGCCGTCTCGATCAGCTCCACGATCTGCTGAGCGTCCCGCTTCGCCTCGTCCTGCTTGATGCTCGCGATGGTCGCCTCGGTGGCGTCCGGACGGCCCACCTGGTAGCCGATCAACCCACCCAGCAGCGCGGTGACCAGTGCGATCACCCCCGCGACGGCTACCGAGCGCACTGTTCGCTGGCGGCGCACGTCGGCCTTGTCCAGCTGGTAGGAGGGTCGGCCGGTACGGCGCGCCATCGGATCTCCTCACATCGATGGTGTGGGGCCAAAGATTAACCGGCCCCGTGACGTCCGTCGATAGTGCCGACCGGTGGGTCCGGCCGCCCGCCTGTACCCTCTCGTGCCGACTTGAGTGCTTTGGGTGTTTTGTCCATGTCTGGTGCTTATCGTGATCCTTGCGCCGCTGGCACCGGCCCACGACAACCAACCGCCCAGCACCGAGGAGGACACATTGAGCGAACCGACAGGGGTGGCAGTGGAGAAACCGAGCAGTCGAGGCCGCCGCCGCAAGCTGAAGGCCATCCTGGCCGGAGGAATCGTCCTCGGCCTCGGTGCCACGATCACCCTCGCCGCCTGGAACGACTCGGAGTACGCCACCGGCACGTTCACGGCGGGCACCTTCAGCATGGAGGGCAGCACCAACGGCACCACCTACGCCGAGCACAACACCGCCGGCACGGCGGCAGCGTTGACCTTCAGCACCGGCTTCGACGACATCAGCCCCGGTGACGTGGTCGCGGCACCGTTCGCCGTCCGGCTGACCGCCGCCACGACGTACGACGCGACAGTCACTGTGGCGTCAGCGACCCCCGCTCCACCCGCCTTCGTCGGCCTCACCTACGGGATCGCGACCGTCCCGGCCTTCGCCGACTGCAGCGCGACACCCACCACCCCGACCTGGATCGTGGCGCAGGGCACTCCGCTCAACTCGGTGGCCGGCGCGGTGCCGTTCAACCTGACGCAGGGCACCCCTCCCACGACGCCGGGCGCTCCGGTGAACCTCTGCTTCGTCGTCACGGCGGGGGGCACTCTGGTGCAGGGCACGTCGGTAACGGAAACCTGGCAGCTCCTGGCCGAGTCCGTCTAGGTGGTGGCCGTGGTCAACCGTCGGACGCCGGCCGGAACACCACGGCTTCGCCGGACCCGTGCCGTACTCGCTGGCGCCCTCGTTCTCGGCCTGGGGACGACGTCCACGCTCGCCGCGTGGACCGACAGCGAGTACGGCACCGGGTCGTTCGGCGCGAGCGTCTTCGGCACCGAATCGCAGACCGCCTCCAGTACCTGGGCCAGCCACACCCCGGTGGCGAACGCCGCGGCGCTGGCGTTCAACGCGACGGCGATGTCCCCCTCGGTGTCGTTCTACGCCTTCATCGACATCCGGACGACCTCGACGACGAACGTCGGCGGCACTGTCGCGCTGACGAGTTCGTCGAACAACTCCGGCGCCCTGTTGCCCGCGCTCGAGTACCGGGCGGTGCGGACCGCCACCACCAGCACCACGTGTGCCGCCGCAGCCTTCTCCGGTTCACCCACCTGGATCGTCGGGCCCGGTTACTCCGCCATCACCGCGGTTCCCGGCTCGCCGGTGTCGTCCCCCATCACCGTGCCGAGCGGCGCGACGCCGCAGCTGCGGTTCTGCTTCGAGGTCCGGGTCCAGGCCGGCGCCAGCAACGCGTACCAGGGCACGACCGGGATCGTCACCTGGGTGTTCACTGCCACGTCTACGTAAAGGATCTGCAGATGGTGGGACGCGAACGTCGACGGCACGGCACCCTCGCCCGGATCGGCGACCTGGTGCTGACAGTGCTCGCCGTCGGTGGGACGGCCTGCGTCGTCCTCGTCCCGCTGGCGTTCTTCTTCGACATCTCGCTCATCCTGTTCAAGACCGGGTCGATGGGCCCGACCATTCCCGCCGGGTCACTGGCCGTGGTGCGGGAGATCCCCGCGTCCGAGGTCCACGTGGGAGACGTCGTCACCGTCGACCGCACGCCGCTGGCACCGATCACTCACCGGGTCGTCGACATCGCCAACGGCGGCGGGCCCACCCGCCTGCTCACCCTGCGGGGGGACGCGAACGCGACCAACGACGCCGCACCGCACGCGGTGAGCCACGTACGGCTCGTGGAGTGGTCGGTGCCCAGGCTCGGGTACGCGGTGCGAGCCGTGTCGAACGTGTACGCCACGAGTCTGATCACGATCGGGGCCGCCGCGATCGTCACGTGGGCGTTCTGGCCGCGCGGGGGCGAGCAGGGGACCCGGCGACGCCGGCGACCGGATTCGGCGGTGCCGGACGACGCGGGGGCAGTGCCGGAGATCGGCACCCAGCCGAGCGGTCCGGGAGCGCACGGCGACTCGACGCTGGGGCGCATGTTGGTGGTGCTGGCGGTACTGCCGGGCGTCGCCGCCGCGGTCCTGGCGACGCCGGGCCAGGCCCGTGCGGACACCACCGAGGAGGTCATCCGGAGCAGGCACCTCACACTGGTCTCGATCGGCGACAACGATCGCATGACGAACCTGGCGCCGGACCAGCCCGTGCCCTGGCAGGTGGGCGTATCGGCACACGCGAGGCAGCCCGGTGAGGTGACCATCTCGCTCTCGGCGTCGGGCCCCCTCACCGTCCGACCGGACGGACTCCAGGTGAAGGTCGCCGTCTGCGCCATCCGGTGGGTGAAGGGTGCCTGCCCCACCGGCCAGGGTGAGCAGGTCCTCGCCGACGGTCCTGCCACCAGACTGGCCGCACACCCGATCATCATCAGCTCGATGCGCGCCGACCAGCAGCGTTGGGTGCTCGTCACCGCGAGCCTGCTCGCCAACTCGGTGGCCTCGGGGTCGGCGGACCTGATCGTCACGGCGACCGGGTTCGGCGACAGCGCATCGGCGGGCGGCACTGTCGGCCCGCTGCCGCGCACCGGAACCAACCTGTGGACACCGCTGCTGGCCGGAGGCGGTGCGCTCTTCACCGGTCTGCTGCTCGTGCGCGCCGCGCGCCGGCACCGCATCCCCGTGGGGCGGCCGTGAGACGTGCACGCATCCGCGCTCTGCCGACCCGGCAGCGAACCGGTCACGTCCGGCGGCGCTGGCTCGCCGGTGCCACGGCCCTGCTGCTCGCCGGCACCGCCGTCGTGCTCCCACCGCCGCAGTCGACGCTGGCCGCCTGGACCGACACCGAGTACGGCCGCGGCTCGCTGCAGGCCGGCACCGTCAACCCACCGACCAACCTGCAGTGCACAGCGGGTCTGCTCACCCCGCCGACCTTCACCTGGACCCTGCCGGTCGGCGGCCTGACGCGCAGCGGCTTCACCTGGTCGCTGTCGGGCGGCTTCACCGGCGGCGGCACTCTCGGCCCCAGCGCCACCTCGATCACCCTCTCCGGGGCGCTGCTGTCCATCGGGAGCGGCACCTTCAACCTGGTGGCGAACGGCCCGGGCGGCTGGACGTCGACCCCGGTCACCGGCACGGTCAGCATGCTGACGGCTGTGCTCTACTCCTGCAGCGTGCCGTAGGCCGGGTAGCCCCACTCGGCCAGCGGCTTCTCCAGCACCCGTTCGATAGCGGCGAGCTGCGCCGGGCTGAGTTCGTCCCGGTACGCCTCCGCCCGGCCCACAGTGAAGTCGTAGCGGGAGAAGCCCTTCTCGAAGGCTGTCGACCAGCTCAGCCCGAGGAAGTCGAGCATCCGGCCGACCTGCTCGCGCGGCTGCTCGACCAGGTCCTCGTAGCGCACGTCCAACCACTGGTCGACCGGGTGACGCAGCCGGGCCTGCGCGAAGGCGTCCATCAGCATCTTCCAGCCCAGCGCGGCGAGCACCTGGAAGGAGCGACCGGACTCGGCCCACTCCTCGCGCAGGTCGGACGGGAGCGGGCCGTAGATCCAGTTGTCCGGCCCACGCCACCCGTCCCACCAGCCCATCTGGAGCCACGAATTGGCCACCGCCCGGCCGTCGCGCACCACGTTGACCACCCGCAGGTCCGGGTACGCGGCGTGCAGCAGGCCGGTCCGTGGCCATCCGGTGAGGTGGTGCACCAACTGCTGGCAGCCCTGCCGTGCGATCCGCTCGTCGAAGAAGGCCCGCAGCCGCCGGGTCACGAACGGGGTCAGGTCCTCGGCGACCAGGTCCCGACACGGCCGGGAGAAGCCGGCAAGCACCTGCCGGTCGAGCAGGTGGTACGCCTCCGACGGCGCCACCCGCAGCCGACCCCGCTCCAGCAGTCGTCGACTGTGACGCAGCGAGGTCATCCCCGCCGGGCGGGGCGCCGAACGCCGGTAGAGCGCGCCGTTGAACCTGCCCTTGGGGTTGAGCCGGGCCAGTTTGTCGTCCAGGCCGGAGACGAAGCCGACAGCGGGATGCCGGGAGAGCAACTCCTGGACCAGTGTCGAACCGCAGCGACCGGTGCCCACCACCAGTGAGAGCATCGTTCAGCCTTCCTGCCGGGTGGCGGGTGACGGAGAGACAGCCGGTTCCGCGGCGAGGCGGGCGGCGGGAGAGGTGGCCGCCGGGCGACGCAACGGGTAGCCGAACCGGGGCAAGACCACGGCGGTCAGCCCGGTCACCACGGCGTACGCGCGGGTGGGTAGCCCGGTCAGCCACTCGGTGTCGGCGACCACGTCGACAAGTCCGGTGCGGTGCCGCGACGGATTGCCGGCCACCGAGTGGGTGGGGGCGAGCCGCACCGTGGCCGGTGTCGGAAACGGAAGCTCGTCGGGGGGCGCGCCGACGAAGCCGGCGATCCGGGCGGTGACGCCAGCCGGATCGGCCACGAAGTCCTCGTACCGCACCCGCAGGTAGCGGCCCGGCGCACGACGGCGGTCGCCCCACAGCCGTACCGTCGCGGTGTTCCAGACCAGCCAGAGCAGCGCGGCCTTGCCGACCGGTGGCCGGCTCATCAGCTCATCGTCGGCGCGCCCGTCCAGCGGGCGTCGGCGACGCCAGGAGTACGCGGTGGCGCGCGGGTCGCGCACCACGTGCAGGACGTACAGGTCGATGCCGGGCAGGCTGCTGAGCAGGGCCCCGTACGGCGGCAGCTTGGAGGAGTCGACGATGACGCCGTCCGGCCGGCCGGCCAGGCCGTGTTCGGCGATCGAGGCGTAGAGCCGGGCCAGCTGCGTGTCGTCGGGGTGGCCCGCTACCGGCGGCTGCCCCCGACGCTGGCGGCGCAGCAGTGCGGGCAGCCCGCGCAGCCGCAGCCGCTGGGCCAACCGGGCGGCGATCCCGGCCGGGTCGGCGTCGGTCAGGTCGGCGCGCACCCGGGCCCAGAGCGGGCAGTCGGCGACCGGGGATCCGCAGCCGCACTGCCGGTTCTCCAGGATCCCGCGCCGCCACAGGTACCGCAGCTCGCCCGCCGCGAAGAAGCCCGGCAACTGTCCCAGGACCGTGGTCACCAGTGTGCTGCCACTGCGACCACTGCCGGCGAGGTAGAGCACCCGTACCGGGCTCATCGGACCGCTCCCCCACCGGCGGTGCCCCGGGCGGCCCGCCGCCGCGACGGCAGCGCCTCGGCGGCCTCCGCGTACAGCCCACGGATCCGGTCCAGGTGCCGGTCCGGGGCGAACTGGGCGGCGATCTTCGCCCGGCCGGCCCGGCCCATCCGGTACGCCCGCTCCGGGTCGGCCAGGAGGTCGTTGAGCGCGTCGCCGAGGGCCGTCGGCGCGTCGGCGGCGACGACGCGGCCATCCACCTCGGGCTCGACCAGTTCGGGAAGACCGCCCAGGTCGGTGGCGACCACCGGCACACCGCAGGCGAACGCCTCCAGCACCGCCATCGGTTGGTTCTCGTGCCACCGGGACGGAACGGCGACCACCGCCGCCGACCGGATCAGCTCGTGCAGGCGCGGCTTGTCCAGACGGCCGTGGAACCGGACCCGGCCGGGCACCCGCCGCGCGGCGAGCGCCTCCAACTCCGGGCGGGCCGGGCCGTCTCCGGCGATGTCCACGCTGACCCCGTCCGGCAGCGCGGCGGTCGCCTCGATCAGCACGTCGACACCCTTCTCCGGCGCGAGTCGGCCGGCGAAGACGACACCGCCGCCGGGCGTCTGCTTGGCCGCGACGCCGGTCAGGTCGACGAAGTGGTTGACCACCCGCAGCCGGTCCGGGTAGACGCCAGCGCGGCGCATCACGTCGGCCAGGAACCCGCTCGGGCTCACGAAGAGCTGCACCGGGTCGTACGCGTCGAACTGCCTGTGCAACCAGGACTCGACGGCGAGCAGGCCACTGCGCGACAGCGATCCGTCCTTGCAGCGGCGACGGGCCGCCTGCAACGGGCCACCGGTGACGCACGCCTGGCAGGGGCGACCCCGGTCCAGCAGTTGGTAGCTCGGGCAGGCGAGCTTGTAGTCGTGCATGGTCAGCACGCACGGCACACCGGCGGCCCGGGCCGCGGCGAGCACCGACGGGGAGAGCTGGTGGTAGATGTTGTGCAGGTGCAGCACGTCCGGCCGAAAGTCGTCGATCACCCGGGCCAGCCCACGGCGGCTCGTCGGTGACCACAGCATCCGGCCGACGGCCACCGCGCGGGGCCGTACCCCGCTCGGCGTCGGCTCCAACTCCACTTCGGACGGGAACCGCGCGGCGTACGGCAGGGGCGACTCGTTCTCCGGGTGGCTCATGCCGAAGTAGGCGACGGTGTCGCCGGCAGCCCGCTGCAGGTCGGCGAGATCGAGCAGATACCCCTCCGCGCCGCCGCGGCGGTAGAGGAACTTGTTCACATGCAGCACGCGCATCGACTCGCCCTGCTCACGTCGATCGGGCGATCCGGGCCCGGAGGTGATGACCGGGGTCTGCCCGCCCCGGCCAGGGCCCACGGTATGCAGGGCTGGTCGGCGAGTCCAGCTCACGTTTGGCATGTGGCTGAACGGGTGATCTTCGTCTGCCCGTGCGGTCCGCGGCCTGGCCTCCCGCCATGATCTCCCGATAGCCTGGCTGCCGCCGGTCGCACCCGCTCGGATGTAGGGCCGGGCCGGTGTCCGACGAGGAGGACCGTGGCAGCCGACGACGAGGTCTCCGCGCTCGCGTACACCGCGCGGCGGGTCCGGCGGCATCTGCGCTGGGCGCGTACCGAGGGGATCGGACGGCTGATCGAGGAGGACCGCCTCAACCCGATCGACCGGATCGGCACCGCCCTGGCGAAACGACGCTGGCGACGGCGGGCCGGCCGGACGCCCGGCTCGGCGATGCCGGTCTACCTGGTCGGTCTGCAACGCTCCGGCACGAACATGCTGGTCCGGGGCCTGGACGCCGCGCCCGAGGTCGAGGTCCGCAACGAGAACGACAGCACTGTCTTCCACCGCTTCCAACTGCGCCCCGACCCGGTGCTGACCGCCGCCCTCCACCGCAGCCGGCACGCGTACGTCCTGGTCAAGCCGCTCTGCGAGAGCCACCGCGTGGACGAGTTGCTGGCCCTGCCGGGGGTGACGCCGGGGCGCGCGCTCTGGGTCTACCGCGACGTCGACGACCGGGCCCGCTCCGAGGTCGCCAAGTTCGGTGACGCGAACCTGCGGGCCCTGCGCGCGATCGCCGACGGCAGCATCGGCCGCCGGTGGCAGGGGCAACGCCTCGACGCCGACACGATCGAGCTGATCCGGGCCCACGACCCGCAGGGGTTGGATCCGCACAGCGGCGCGGCCCTGTTCTGGTACGTCCGCAACGCGCTGTTCTTCCAGCTCGGCCTGGACCGGCGGGCCGACGTGCTGCTTTGCCGCTACGACAGCCTGGTCGCGGAGCCCGCCGCGCAGCTCCGACGGCTCTGCGCCTTCCTCGACTTCCCCTACCATCCCCGGCTGCACGCGCACATCGCCCCGCGCACGTCGCACTGCGCGGCGAGCGACCGACGGCTACCGATCGACAGGCGCGTCCGGGCCCGCTGCGACGAGCTGACCGACCGGCTCGACCGCGCCGCGGCCGACGCCCGATCCGAGACGACGAAGGCGGTCGATCGTGGCTGAGACCGGAACCAGTACGGCGCCGATCTTCCTGGTCGGCTGTCAGCGGTCGGGCACCACGATGGTGCGCCTGGTCCTGGACTCGCATTCGCGGATCAGTTGCGGCCCGGAGACCCGGTTCCTGCCGGACCTGCGACGGATCGTCGGCCGGGACTGGGAACGACTGGCCCGCTTCGGTTTTCCGCGTGAGGACTGGCTGCGCCGGATCCGGGATTTCTTCGGCGGTGTGCACGCCGACTACGCCGCCGCGCGGGGCAAGACCCGGTGGGCGGACAAGACCCCGCTGTACGCGATGTCGCTCGACTTCGTCACCGAGGTCTTCCCGGACGCCCAGATCGTGCACCTCATCCGGGACGGACGCGACGTGGTGGTCTCGCACCGCAAACGGTTCGGCTACTGGTCGGCGGTGAAGTGCGTGGTGAAGTGGCCGCGCTACATCCGCGCCGCGCGGGCGGTCGGCGCGACCCTGCCGGCGGACCGCTACTACGAGCTGCGGTACGAGCAGGCGGTCAGCGAGCCGGAGAAGGCGATGCGGGGTCTCTTCGAGTTCCTCGGCGAGCCCTGGGAGGACGGCATCCTCGACTACGACAGCAAGCAGCACGACGTGGCCCAGAAGTACACCACCGAGGCGGAGCGACGACGCGCGGCGGTGGGCGACACCGCGCCGATCTACGGCTCCCGGGTGGGCAGCTACCGCCGAGAACTCGACCCGTTCCTCCGTCTGCTGGTCTGGGTCTTCTCCGGTCGGACCCTGCGCACGCTGGGCTACCGGTGACCCGCCCGGGCCGGCTGCGCGCGGTCGCCGCCGCCGTCGCCGTCACGTTCCTGCTCACCGCCGGCTGCACCGCCGGTGGTGACGATCCGCCGCCGGCCGCCACCCCCTCCGCGACGGCGGCGCCCGGAGTCGGCACGCCGGGGCGCACCGCCGGCCAGGTGAGCAACCCGTTCGGCGCGCACTGGGACTGGTCGCGGTACCAGCAGTTCGAGCCGTACCTGCGCCGGCTCGCCGGTTCGGCGACGTACGAGGAGATCTCCTGGTGCGAGATCGAACGGACCTCGGGGCAGGCCGACTGGGCCGGGCTCGACGAGATCGCCTCGCGCAGCCGGGAGCTGGGCATCACACTGCACCTGAAGATCCGCACGGGCGTGTGCTGGGCGACCGGTGGCACCGCCCGCTACACCCGGGGCGCGGCGAAGAAGACCGAGTCGGCGATGCCCACCGACCTCGGTGCGTACCAGCGGTTCGTCCGCTCCGTGGTGCAGCGCTACGGCCCGTACGGGGTGCGGGAGTACGCCATCGAGAACGAGGTCAACGCGCCGAGCTACTGGGCCGGCAGTCCCGAGGAGTACGCGCGGCTGGTCCGGGCCGCCGCCGAGACGATCCGCGCGACCGACCCGAAGGCGCGGGTGGTCGACTCCGGGATCAGCAGCGTCGCGTACGGCATGGGTGTCGCCGACCGGCTGGTACGCGCCGGGCGGATGCCCGAGGCCATCGCCGCCTACCAGGCGTACTTCCACCGTCGGGTCGGCACCCGGGGGCAGCAGATCCCGGCGGTGACCGGAGAGGCGCAACTACGCCGGGCGCTCGGCACCGAGACCAACAGCCGCAGCCTGCGCTTCCTGGCGGTGACCGAGTCGCTGCTGACCGACCGCACCGTCGACGTCCGTCAGGTGCATTTCTACGAGCACTTCAACGGGGTGCCCCCGCTGCTGGACTACCTGCGCGCCACCACACCGCCGGATGTGCCGATCCAGGCGTGGGAGGTCGGGCAGTTCTGGCGCGACGGCGACGGTGACCCGGCCAGCCGGGCGGCGGAGATGGTCAAGACGGTCACCCTGCTGGTCGCCGGCGGGATCGGCGAGATCAGTTGGCTGCCGTTGGCGTACAACCCGAACAACGCCGCCGGCAGCGAGGTCCGCTACGGCCTGCTCGAACCGGACGGCGCCGAACGGGACGCCGGCCGAATGCTGGCCGCCCTGGCCGACGCGGCCCGGGACGCCACAGTCACCCCGCTGCCCGCCCCGGTGGCCGGCAGGCTGCACGGGGTCGCGTTCGTCCGGGGCGGGTCGAGCACGCTGGTGCTCTGGTCGGCGTCGAACGCGCCGGTGACAGTGCCGGCGACACCGGGCGGAAAGACCGGGGTGGTGGGTTCCCCGCTGGGCGCGGCCGGCGACGGCACCACAGTGACCGACGTCCCCGTCCTGCTCCGCGCCGACCAGCCGGTGGACCGGATCCTCGCCGCCGTCCGCTAACGGGCCGGCCAGGGGTCGGGCCAGTCGAGCAGAGCGCTCAGGCGGGCGTTGTGCGGCGCGAAGTACGCGTCGAGTCGCTCGCGCAGAGCAGGGGTCAGCTGCGATACGCCGTTGTCGACGCGACGGGTGTGCCGGGTGAACGCCTCGGGGGTGAAGGCCGGCAGGCCGAGGAAGCGCAGCATGTCGCCGTACGTGCCGGCCGGGTCGGTGTGCAGGTCTTCGGTCCGGGCGACGTGGATCCGCTCTCGCGGGACCTGCGCGAACCACCGGTCCAACTGCTCGGCGTAGCAGCCCCGGGCCGCGTACGAATAATTGCGCAACGCCCGGTGCGCGGCGGCGCTGTCCGGGCCGCCGCGCGTTGCCCGGTCCAGCCGCTCCTCCTCCGCGTCGAGCGCGTCGGCGAAGGACAGCGGCTCGACGCCGTACGAGCGGGTGTGCAGGTAGTGCGAGTAGGCCCGCTGCACCGGATCGCGCAGCAGGACGACGAAGCGGGCCTGCGGCAGGGTCGCCGCGACCCGGGCCGGCACGCTCGGATGGAACAGGTAGTAGGGGCTCGCCTCGAACGTGCGCTCACCCGGGGCGAGGCGTGGGAAGTGCCCCCGGTACCACCGCACCCCCCGACCGTGGTGGACGCTGAAGTACTGCAACTCCTTACCGCTGGCCACCCGGACCTGGGGGTGCGCGGCGAGGTGGTGGTACAGCGACGTGGTGCCGCAGCGCTGCCCACCGATCACCAGGAAGTCGGGCAGCGGACCGGGCTCTCCCGGCCGGGCCGCGCGCCCCCACGCCCGTGCCGCGCGTACGCCCCGACGCAGCCGGTCGGTGACCTGACGCCGCACGATGCCGGTCACGAGCGGACCACGGGGCGGCCGGCGCCCACACCGGCGCCGTCGGCGGGGTCGGCGGCGGGGTCGGCGGCGGCGCGTCGACCACCTCGGCGGGTCACCGAACGCAACACCATGACGTCCTCCCGGCTGAGCCCGAGGGCGAGCACCACGGCGAGGTACGCCACCACGATCGCGGCCAGACCGACCACGAGCTGCCCGATCCCGCCCCCGACCAGCCACCGCACACCGAACCCGACGCCCATCGCGACCAGCGCGGCGACCAGGCCCTTGACCATGCCCGCCGTCACCGGCACGGTGTGCACCTGCGCGCGCACCTGCCAGACCCGGGCGACGTTCACCGCCGCCAACGACACCGCCCAGGCCACCGCCGCGCCGAGAATGCCGTACGCCGGGATGAGCCAGAGGTTGAGCAGGACGTTGAGCAGCAGGGCCGCGAGGTTGTCCAGCATGTTGACCGAGACCCGGCCGGACATGTTCAGCAGCGTCCCGCAGGGCCCGGTGGCGGCGTTGACGAGTTGGCCGAGCGCCAGCACCACAGTCACCGCCGCGCCGCCGGCCAGGCCCGGCCCACCGACCAGGCGCAGCAACTGCTCCGGGAAGACCAGCAGCGCCACGAAGGCCGGCAACGACAGCCGGAGCACCCAACCGGTGGCGACCCGGTAGATCCGGCGGACCTCGTCCAGTCGACCCTGATGGTAGAGGTGCGCCAGGTGCGGACCGAACGAGGCGTTCACCGGCGCCAGCACGAACACCGCGATAGTGACCAGCCGGGTCGCCACGTGGTAGACGCCGATCGCGTCGGGACCGTAGTCGAAGAAGCCGAGCAGCAGCGCGTCCACCCAGATCAGCCCGGTGGACGACAGCGACGAGACCCAGCTGACGGTGGAGAACCGGAACAGCTCGCCCGGCCGGTACGCGGGCCGGGCGGCGGGCACCCGGCGCACCATCCGGGCGAGCGCCACGAGGGCGAGCCCGGCCGCGCTCCAGCTCGCCACCACCAGCGCCCAGAACGCACCGGTCAGGCCCACTCCGAGGGCCAGCGCCAGCGCGGTGAGCACCAGCCGGGCGGCCGGCTCGTAGACCTGACCGATGAGCGCGTAGGCCCGCTGTGTGCGCCACCCCCGGGTGGCCGCGAGCGCGGCCTCGCAGACGGTGGTGGCGGGTAGGCAGAGCGCCGCCAACCGCAGCCCGGTGGTGAGCTGCGGGTCGTGCAGGGCGTCGGCGAGCCACGGCGCGCCGACCGCCAGAGCGAGGGCGATCACTGTGGACGCCACGGCCGAGATGCCGAGCCCGAGCCGGACCGCGCCCCGGAGGGCGGCCGGTTCGTCGTCGGCGAGGTGCACCGCCACGAACCGGGTCAGCCCGGCCCGGAAACCGGAGAGCGAGAGCAGCCCCAGCAGCGACAGCACGGCGTAGACCTGGGCGTACCGGCCGAGTTCGCGTACACCCAGGACCCGGGCCAGCAGCAGCATGACCAGGAAGAGCGCCACCTGGCTGAGCACGGCGCCGCCCAGGTTCAGCACACCGCCGCGGGCCATGCCGCGTACCTGCTGGTCGCCGGCCTCCGGCGCGGCCGGCGACCGGCCGGTCACCTCGCGCACCCGGCGGCTCGTTCCGCGACGGTCACGGCCGTGCCGCGGTCACGGTCTCCGCCGGCGCCGAAGGGGCCGCGGTGGTCGCCACCGGGGCCACCGGCCGGGTGGCGGCACGACCCCGGGAGAGCAGTTCGAGTACGCCCACCAGCAGCACCCCGAGCAGCAGACCCGCACCGCCCACCGGCAGGGCGGTGCGCACCAGCTCGGTCATCCGGCTCACCTCGTGCGCCTCGCCGATGCTGGTGACCTGCTTGGGATCGGCGGCCTGGGCCTGCGCACGCGCCGCCTGCAACCCCTCCCGCGCCTGGGACAGGGCGTTGGTCGCCGCGTCGCGCTGGGCGAGCAGGGCCTGGTAGTCGGGGAGCTTCGGCCCCAGCTCGTCGAGCTTCCTCTGGGCGGCGGTGATCGCGGCGGTCGCCGCGTCGACACCCCGGCCGTTGCCGACCGCCTGCATGGAGAGCTGCTGCTGGCGCAGGCTGGTCAGCTCACCCAGCGTGGCCTGGTAGATCCGGTCCGGCTGGGAGACCTTGTTCGCCTTCTCCCACTCACCGATGGCCTTGGTCGCCGCTGTGACGTCGGCGTTGGCCGCCTCGACCTCACCGGTGGCGATGCCAACCTGGGAGGAGAAGAGGAAGGCAAGCGCCCGGGTGGTGGTCGCGGTCAGCACCGGCGCGACAGTCGCCCGGTCGCCGGCGGTGTACGTCACCTCCAACTGGCTGCTCGCGCCGACCTGGCTGACGGCGAGCCCGTCGCGCAGCCGCTCCGGCGGCACCCCGGTGTCGGCGGCCACGTCGGCGAGGACGCGGGGCGAGGTGACCGCCGCGCCGAACGCCGCGACGAACTGGTTCGCCGCCTGCGTGCCGGTGTACTGCGTGCCGGCCGCGCCGCCCACCAGGGCCGGCGCCGCCACGTACGCGGTCCCGCTGAACTGCTGCGGCGCGAACAGGACGATGGCGGCCGCGGCGCCGGTGGCGAGCACCGGCACCCCCACGAGTACCCAGAGGCGCCGCCGGGCGACCCGCAGGTAGTCGACGATCTCCACTTTTTCCCCAATGCTGTCGTTCAGTCAAACCGGGACGGACGTGCCTCGTGGCTGCTCGCCGGTCAGGTTCGGAGCCGGTTGGCGGGCGATCACGCTGGCCGCCGCCGCGAACGCGACGAAGTACCAGAGGGTGACCACGTTGGAAATGACGTTGGAGGCGGCGCTGACCGCCAGGAACGCGGCGGCGCAGCCGGTGAATCCGACAGCGACGCCACGCTCGAAGCTGCCCGGAGGCGCGCGCCGCAGCGCGGTCCGGGCGGTGTGCAGAAAAGCGAACAGCATCAGCAGGTACGCCCCGAGACCGAGCAGCCCGGTCTCCACGTACGCCCGCAGGAAGTCGTTGTGCGGCTTCTTCGCCTCGTCGGTCTCACGCTGGGTCATGTTCGGCCCGATCCCGGTCACCGGGTTCCGGTCGGCGAGCGTGACGATCTCGGTCCAGTAGTCGATCCGCCAGGCCAGGGTGTTTCCGGTCGGGTCTCCGCCGACAGCGCGGGACGTACCGAGTTGGGCGAAGCGTTCGCCGACGGCGGGCACCAGTGCCACCCCGGCGACCGCCACCACGCAGAGAGTGACCAGCATCCGCTTGCTGCGATGCAGCGCCGCGACCACCACCAGCCCGATCGCCGCGCCGAGCAGGGCGCTGCGGGTGTTGGTGAGCAGCAGGAACAGCAGTGAGAGGGCGAGCAGCACCGCGAGGGACACCCGCAGTCGACGATCCAGGAAGCGGTACACCGCGAACCCGAAGATCACCATGAACATCAGGTAGCGGCCGAACGTGGTCGACTGGCTGAACGTGCCGCTGATCCGGGTGAAGTCGCCCTTCACCTCGGCCGGCGGGTTGCCGAGCAGCGACAGCACGACGGTGTAGCCCAGCGCCAGCACCAGGGAGGCGTAGCAGGCGAGCAGGACCCGACGGATCGCCGCGGTGTCCGGCATGAGCTGTTCCAGTACCACGAACATCACCACCACGGTGAGGATCCGCAGCGCCTCCAGCAGGCTGTTCGCCGGCCGGCTGGCACCGAGGGCGCTGACCACGCTGCTGGCGCCGACGAGCAGCATGGCCCAGCTGAGCGGGGAGCCGCGTAGCCGCCCGTGACGGCTGAGCTGTGCGGCCAGCCAGAGCCCGGCGGCGAGGAGGAACAGCACAGCGAGCAGTGTGGAGGGGTCCACCGCCCGGGCCGTTCCGGCGGAGTCGGCCTGGCCGGCGCTCGGGCCGGTCAGCTTGAACAGGTCGACGCAGGAGCGCACCGCGAGCATCAGCAGCACGTACCCGGTGAACCGGGTCAGCGCGAGGACGGCCACGGCGATCCCCGCTACCGCGGCGAGCGGCAGCACCATGCCCCTGCGGTCACCGGCCGCCATGGAGACGCCCGCGACCACCGCCACGACCGCGGCGGCCAGCGCCGCGCCGCCGGTGAGCAGGCGGGTCGGGTCGAGCCGCTTGGTCATGAGCGGAGTGACCTGCTGCGTGTGTTGTTCCACTGATCCCACTGAACTGAATCGGCGCTGCCCGGCCGCTGCCGGGCGCGGCCAACCGATGTCCTCCCGGCACAAGATCGGTTCAATCTAGTCCTGTCACCCCGACGGCAGAAGGGGCCGTTGCACCGACTGCTCCGTCCCCCGGGGGGCTGATCCGACACCCCACCGGCCGACGCCGTCCGGTCAGTCGGCGGCCCCCGTGGGTCGCGCGCTGCCCCGGCGGCCCGGCTCCGGAGCCAGCCGGAGATAGAGCTGCTCCAACTCGCGGGCGGCGGTGTCCCAGCTGTACCTGCTGGTGATCCGCTCACCCAGCGCCACCGCACCGGCCCGTTCGCCCGGCAGGTCGGCGAGCAGCGACGTCAACACCCGGACCAGGTCGTCCTCGTCGCCGTCGCGGAACAACCGCCCGCCGGCGGTGTCGGACGTGAGCACCTCGACGTGCGGCGCGATGTCGCTGGCGACCACCGGCAGCCCGTACGCGGCGGCCTCCAGCAACGTCAACGGCAGTCCCTCCAACCGGGACGGTTGAACGAAGCCGGCGGCACCGGCGTACAGCTCGGCGAGCAGGTCACCGTAGGCGAACCCGGTGAAGACGATCCTGTCGTCCGCCCCGGCTTCCCGGCGCAGCCGGTCCACGAAGTCGTCGGTGAACGACGACCCGCCGACGATCGCCAGGCGCAGCGGGGTCTCGGTCCGGCGGAAGGCCCGGATCAGCAGGTCGGCCGCCTTCTCCGGCACCAGCCGACCGACCAGCAGCAGGTAGCCGCCGGGGGTCAGCCCGAACCGGTCCTGGATCTGACGGGTCCGCGCCGGTCGGGCCGGGTTCACGCCGTTGGGGATGTAGGTCGTCGGGCGGCCGAACCGGGCGTCATAGTGGGCGGCGAGCCCCTGGGAGACCGCCACCCGCTGGTGCGGAACGTACCCGCTGAACCAGTGGGCGCTGCCCAGCACCGCCCGCGCGGCGAGCCCCCATTTGCTCCGCTGGTTGTCCAGACCGTGCACTGTCAGCACCACGCGTGCCCGGGACAGGGCACGCGGAAGTGGGGCGACCAGGGCCGGCCCGAGCCCGTGGTAGTGCACGATGTCGGGCCGCGCGGCCACCGCCGCCATGGTCGAGGTCGCCGCGTGCACGATGGCGTCGAGGTGTTTACTCGAGATCGTGTGGGTCTGGCGCAGCCGTACGCCCCGGTAGCCGTCGGCGGGTGTCTCGCCGTAGCTCCGGCGGCAGTAGACGGTGACCTCGTGGCCGTAGCTGGCGAGCCGGCTGGCCATCTCCTCCACGTGCCGTTCGATCCCGCCGTAGGTCGCCGGTATCCCCTTCTGGCCGATCATCGCGATCCGCAGCGGCCGCCAGACGGTGCCGGTGTCGGCGACGCCCGCTCGGGACCGCCGGGCGGGGACCACCCGCTGCCGGGGTATCGCAGGGCTTTCGGCGTGCTGGTCCACGTCCTCGGCCTGCAGGTCGGGATGGGCCACGTTGACTCCCTGCGTGACTAGGTCCGCGCCCGCCGCCCGGGCAGGGTCAACACCTTGCCATGGATGGGCCCGTCCGCCAGCTGATCAATGAGACAGGAAAATCATCCATGGGATTCGTCGCGAAGGGAATGGCACCGGGGTGACATCGAGGTGGACGGCGCCGGTGCCGCGTCGAACGGCACGCAAAGGGCGACGAGCCCCGGTCGATCACGTGCGGATCGGCCGGGGCTCGTCGGTGGTACCTGTCAGGCGAGATCGAACCGGTCGAGCTCCATGACCTTGGTCCAGGCGGCCACGAAGTCGGCCACGAACTTGTCGCGGGCGTCCTGGCTGGCGTAGACCTCGGCGAGGGCGCGCAGCTGCGAGTTGGACCCGAAGATGAGGTCGACCGCGGTGGCGGTCCACTTCACCTCGTCGGTGGCCAGGTCGCGGATCTCGTACACGTGCTCGTCGGACTTCGACGCGCTCCACCGGGTGCCCGGGGAGAGCAGGTTGGCGAAGAAGTCGTTGCTGAGCACGCCGGGCCGGTCGGTGAGCACACCGTGCTGGCTGCCGCCGACGTTGGCACCGAGGGAGCGCAGGCCGCCGATGAGGACGGTCATCTCGGGCGCGGTCAGGTTGAGCATGTAGGCACGGTCGACCAGCAGCACCTCCGGCTGGGTCTTCTCGCCAGCGCGCAGGTAGTTGCGGAAACCGTCGGCGCGCGGCTCGAGGACCCGGAAGGAATCGGTGTCGGTCTGCTCCTGGGTCGCGTCGGTGCGGCCCGCCCGGAACGGCACTGTCACCTCGACGCCGGCGTCCCGCGCCGCCTTCTCGACGGCGGCCGAACCGGCCAGCACGATCAGGTCGGCGAGCGAGATGGTCGCCCCGCCGGCAGCGTTGAACTCCTGCTGGATGCCCTCAAGGGTGGTGAGGACGGTGGCCAGCTGCTCGGGCTGGTTGACCTCCCAGCTGCGCTGCGGCTCGAGGCGAATGCGCGCGCCGTTGGCGCCGCCGCGCTTGTCGGTGTGCCGGAAGCTCGCGGCAGAGGCCCAGGCGGTGGAGACCAGCTGGTCGATCGTGAGACCGGACTCCAGGACCTTCGCCTTGAGCGCGGTGATGTCGGCGTCGCCCACCAGCTCGTGGTCGACGGCCGGCACCGGGTCCTGCCAGAGCTGCGGCTCGGCCACCCACGGTCCGAGGAAGCGCTCGATCGGGCCCATGTCGCGGTGCAGCAGCTTGTACCACGCCTTGGCGAAGGCCAGCGCGAACTGGTCGGGGTTCTCCAGGAAGCGGCGGGAGATCTTCTCGTACGCCGGGTCGACGCGCAGCGACAGGTCGGTCGTGAGCATCGTCGGCCGGTGCTTCTTCGCCGGGTCGAAGGGATCCGGGATGATCGCCTCGGCGTCCTTGGCGACCCACTGCTTCGCACCGCCGGGGCTGGTGGTGAGCTCCCACTCGTAGCCGAAGAGGATCTCGAAGAAGCGGTTGCTCCACTGCGTCGGCACGTCGGTCCACGTCACCTCGAGACCACTGGTGATCGTGTCGGCGCCCTTGCCGCTGCCGTGGGTGCTCAGCCAACCCAGGCCCTGCGCCTCCAGTGGAGCGCCCTCGGGCTCCGCGCCTACGTGGTTGTCGGCGACGCCGGCACCGTGGGTCTTACCGAAGGTGTGACCACCGGCGATGAGGGCGACGGTCTCCTCGTCGTTCATCGCCATCCGGCCGAAGGTCTCCCGGATGAAGTGCGCCGCCGCGGCCGGGTCCGCGTTACCGCGCGGGCCCTCCGGGTTGACGTAGATGAGCCCCATCTCGGTCGAGCCGACGCCGGCCGCCATCTCCTTCTCGGAGGCGTAGCGCTCGTCGCCCAGCCAGGTGTCCTCCGGACCCCAGAAGATCTCCTCGGGCTCCCAGACGTCCTCGCGACCGAAGCCGAAGCCGAAGGTCTTGAAGCCCATCGACTCCAGGGCGACGTTGCCGGCGAGCACGAGCAGGTCGGCCCAGGAGATCTGCTGGCCGTACTTCTGCTTGACCGGCCAGAGCAGCCGGCGGGCCTTGTCCAGGTTGGCGTTGTCCGGCCAGCTGTTGAGCGGGGCGAACCGCTGCCCACCGTCGCCGGCGCCGCCGCGGCCGTCCTCGATGCGGTACGTGCCGGCGGCGTGCCAGCTCATCCGGATCATCAGGCCGCCGTAGTGGCCGAAGTCGGCCGGCCACCAGTCCTGCGAGGTGGTGAGGACCTCGACGATGTCGCGCTTGAGGGCCTCGACGTCGAGCTTCGCGAACTCCTTGGCGTAGCTGAAGTTCTCGCCCAGCGGGTTGCCCTTGGACGAGTGGGCGTGCAGCACCGACAGGTCGAGCTGGTTGGGCCACCAGTCCCGGTTGGTGCGCGGGCGACCACCGGTCTTCGGGGTCGGCGAGTCGATCGCCGGGTTCTCACTCTCGCTGCCGTGCGCGGTCACCGAGTCGTGCGCGACCGGGCAGCCGGCCGCTGCCTTCTGGTCCACGCCCTGCGCACTGACGGGGCCGTTGTCCTGGGTGTCGCTCATGTACTTCCTTCCGAGCTTGCGGATCTCTGGGGCGTGCGGTCGGTCGCGCAGTCGGGGCAGGTGCCCCAGTAGACGACCTCCGCCTCGTCGACCGTGAACCCGTGGTCGCCCGAGGCGGTGAGACAGGGGGCGTGACCGACGGCGCAGTCGACGTCGGCGATGGCGCCGCAGGAGCGGCACACGACATGGTGGTGGTTGTCCGCGATCCGGGACTCGTAGCGGGCCGTCGCCCCGGCCGGCTGGATGCGCCGCACCAGGCCGGCGTCGGTGAGCACGCGCAGCACGTCGTACACCGCCTGGTGGGAGACAGTGGGCTGCTCCGCGCGGACCAGCGCGATCACCGCGTCGGTGCCGACGTGCGGGTGGTCGCGCAGCGCCGCGAGCACCGCCAACCGGGGCCGGGTCACGCGCAATGAGACGGCCCGCAGCTGCGCCTCGAAGTCGGACATCACGAGTACGAACACTAGCTCACTATTTTGGAACGAATCAAGTTTTGCGCCCTCCGAGGTGCCCCAACGGCGGACGATTCACCCGAGATTAACCTGCGGGAGGAAAAAAACCGGACAGCGATGTCGAGAAGCGCCTACCGGCTTCGTCCCCGCAGTGAACGCGACCACAATGGGTCGCAGCCAGCACCGAGGAGCACCACGATGGCGAAGTACCTGCTGCTCAAGCACTACCGGGGCACCCCGGCCACGGTGAACGACGTGCCGATGGACCAGTGGACACCGGCGGAGATCTCGGACCACGTGCAGTACATGCGCGACTTCGCGGCCCGACTCGAGGGCACCGGGGAGTTCGTCGACGCCCAGGCCCTCGCCCCGGAGGGGACGTTCGTCCGGTACGACGGCGAGGGCCGCCCGCCGGTCACCGACGGCCCGTTCGCCGAGACCAAGGATCTCATCGCCGGCTGGATGGTGATCGACGTCGACAGTCACGACCGGGCCGTCGAGCTGGCCGGGGAGCTGTCGGCAGCTCCCGGGGCGGGCGGGAAGCCGATCCACGAGTGGCTGGAGCTGCGCCCGTTCCTGAGCGAGCCCCCCACCATCACTGAGTGACGGCTTCGATGGACGAGACGCTGCTGCGCAGCCTCACGCCGAGCGTCCTCGGGATCCTCGTCCGCCGCGGAATCGACTTCGCGGCGGCCGAGGACGCCGTGCAGGACGCCCTGGTCGAGGCGGTCCGGGTCTGGCCGGCCGACCCGCCGCGCGACCCGTTGGGCTGGCTGACCACTGTGGCGTGGCGACGGTTCCTCGACGCGGCCCGAGCCGACACCGCTCGCCGTCGGCGCGAGGATCTCGTCGACGAGGAACCGGGGCCAGGGCCGGCCCTCACGGTCGACGACACGCTCCAGCTCTACTTCCTGTGCGCCCACCCGTCGCTGACGCCGTCGTCCGCTGTCGCGCTCACGCTGCGCGCCGTCGGCGGGCTGACCACCCGGCAGATCGCCCACGCCTACCTGGTGCCCGAGGCGACCATGGCGCAGCGCATCAGCAGGGCCAAGCGCACCGTGTCCGGGCTGCGGTTCGACCGACCCGGTGACGTCGCCACCGTGCTGCGCGTCCTCTACCTGGTCTTCAACGAGGGCTACTCCGGTGACGTGGATCTCGCCGCCGAGGCCATCCGGCTCACCCGGCAGCTCGCGGCCGCGATCGACCACCCCGAGGTGGCGGGGCTGCTCGCCCTCATGCTGTTGCACCACGCCCGGCGCGCCGCCCGGACCGGGCCCGACGGCAGCCTGGTGCCGCTCGCCGAGCAGGACCGCCGCCGATGGGACACCCGGTCGATCGCCGAGGGCGTCGAGATCCTGCAGGCGGCGCTGGCCCGCGACCAACTGGGTGAGTTCCAGGCCCAGGCGGCCATCGCGGCGCTGCACGCGGACGCGCCGACCGCCGCCGAGACCGACTGGGTGCAGATCGTGGAGTGGTACGACGAGCTGGCGCGCCTGACCGCGAACCCGGTCGTCCGACTCAACCGCGCGGTGGCGGTCGGTGAGGCCGACGGCCCCCGGGCCGGGCTGAAGGCACTCGCGGCGGTGGACGACGCACTGCCCCGGTACACGGCGGTGGCGGCGTACCTGCACGAGCGCGACGGCGACCTGGCAACGGCGGCGCGGCTGTACGCCGAAGCCGCCCAGCAGGCTCCCAACCTCGCCGAACGCGACCACCTGACCCGCCAGTCCGCCCGGCTCAACGCCCTGCTGCGTCGCTGACCCCGCGGGCAACGGCAGCGGCTGCCCGCGCCCCTCGCCACGGCCGGGGCACCTGGTCCGGAAAGTCTCCGGAACTTTCGGCAACCCCCACCCCGACCGATGTTCAGGTGTTGCGACGCCGCAGTGACGGCCCCGGACTCTGATCGACTACTGACCTGGATGGATGTCGCTCCGGTGACGACAGCGGTGTTGCCACCCTGTTTCCGAAAATTGTTGACAAGGCGACGGCTGGGTTAATACGGTCGCCATCGACGGCGCTCGATTGTCGTCAGCACCGGCCACCACGACCCACTTCTCCGATCGTCGTGCAGGACGACCGGCCCACCACCACCGAGCGGTACGACGCCGTGGCCCTTACCCGACCACCGGCAGCCTGCCGAGGCGTACCGCGCCGCTGGCCCCCGCCAGCCGTCAGAGGAGGCAACAGTTCCATGACCGACACCAGCCACACCAAACCGAGAGGTCGCGGCCGCATGCGGCTGCTCCTGGGCGCCGCATGCGCCGCCGTCGTGGCCGTCGCCGGCACGATGACGGCCACCAACGCGTACGCCGAGGCCGACCGGACCCTCACGTCGAACCTCACCGGCACGCACAACGGGTACTACTTCTCGTTCTGGAAGGACAGCGGCAACGCCAGCATGACGCTGCGCGCCGACGGCCGGTACACCAGCAGTTGGGACCGGAGCACCAACAACTGGGTCGGCGGCAAGGGTTGGGCCACCGGCAACCGACGGACGGTCACCTACTCGGGCAGCTACAACCCGGGCAACAACAACACCTACCTCGCCCTGTACGGATGGACGCGCAACCCGCTCATCGAGTATTACGTGGTGGAGAACTTCGGCACCTACAACCCGAGCAGTGGCGCGCAGCGGATGGGCACTGTCACCACCGACGGCGGCACCTACGACATCCTCCGCAGCCAGCGGGTCAACGCCCCGTCGATCGACGGCAACCAGACGTTCTACCAGTTCTGGAGCGTCCGCCAGCAGAAGCGCTCGAGTGGCACCATCACCACCGCCAACCACTTCGACGCGTGGGCCCGGGCCGGCTTGAACCTCGGCACCAACCACAGCTACCAGGTCATGGCCACCGAGGGTTACCAGAGCAGCGGAAGCTCCGACATCACCGTCCGGGAGGGCAGCGGCGGCGGCAACCCGACCACCCCTCCCCCCACCGGCAACCCGGGGACCGGCAACTGCAACGCGACGATCTCCGCCGGCCAGCAGTGGGGTGACCGGTTCAACCTCAATGTCGCGGTCAGCGGCACCAACAACTGGGTCGTCAGCCTCGGCCTCGGTGGCGGCCAGAGCGTTCAGAACAGTTGGAACGCCGCCGTCAACGGCAACAGTGGCACCGTCACCGCGACGCCGAACGGCAACGGCAACAACTTCGGCCTAACGATCATGGCCAACGGCAACTGGAACTGGCCGACGGTCACCTGTCGCACCAGTTGACCCCGAGAGGTTCCTGACACATCGCATCACTGGCGTGGCGGCTTCGGTCGCCACGCCAGACTGCGTTGCGCGGGCAACCTCTCGCCCGCCTACCGTCCATGACGGCGTCGGGCCGGCCCCGCTCGACGTGCCCTTTGCTCTGCACCCGCCGAGGCACCGCCGGCCTACCGCTGCATGGCGCTTCCGCGGGTGCAGAGCAAAGGGCGGCTCTTGCGGCACGGTCCAGCCGCGAGACCATGGGCGTCACCGCCGTCCGCTACGCCTGCGGCGCCGCGGTCTCTCCTCCGGCCGTCGAATCCTCCGCCGACGGTTGCAAGGTGGGGTCCGCCGCGGGGTTCTCCGTCGTCCCCGAGGTCGGCGGCGCTGTCGTTCCGTCTGTCGGGGCTGCCGTCGGGGCTTTCGTCGGCTCGGCGGGAGCGCTCTCGGACGCGGTGGGACCGGGCGCGTCCGTAGTGCTCCCACCGGACGGCGTCGACGGATCCACCGTCCCCTCGCCCCGCGTCGGAGTCGGCGTCGGAGTCGGAGAGCCGGGCGCCCGGACCGGCATGCCCGCCGAACTGCGGGTGGCCGGTTCACCGCCGCCGACGCCGGGGCCCGGTTCCCGCTCGGGCGGCACCGTTGGCGACACCGCTGGCGGCACCACGGGAGGCGTCGACGGTCGCCCGGTCGGGCCGGGCATGATCCCGATGGGATCGGCGAGCACCAGGACGGCAGCCGCAGCGGCCAACGATCCGAGAAGCACCGCGAGCGCTCTGGGCCCGGGAGTGACGGCCCGGCCCGCAGTGCCGCCGACGGCCGACCGCCGGGCAGCCGTGACCTCGGTTCGCACCCCGACCTCGGTCGCCCCGGTCGCGGTGGCCGGCAGGTGGTCAGACGGGTCCGCGAGCGTCTGCGCCGCCCTCGCCATGGCCTCCGCCGTCGGAAAGCGGTGGGCGGGATCCTTGGCCATCGCGGTGGCGACCACACGCCGGACCTCCGCCGGAACGTCCTCGGGCAGCGGCGACGGTTCCTCTTCGAGATGCCGCAGCGCCACCGCGACGGCATTCTCGCCCTCGTGCGGCGGCCGACCGGCAAGGCAGTGGTAGACGACAGCCCCCAGCGCATAGATGTCTATCGCCGGTGTGATCTCGTTCTTCGCTACCTGCTCGGGTGCCATGTACAGGGCAGTGCCGACGATCTGGTTCGCTCCGGTCAGGCTCGCCGCTTCCTGCGTCACCGCAACACCGAAATCGACGAGTACGACGTGCCCGTCCGGCTCGATGATCAGATTGCTGGGTTTGACGTCACGATGGACGACACCGGCGTCATGCGCGGCCTGCAACGCACGGGCGGTCTGCGCGGCGATCGACATCGTCTCGGCCACGTCCAGCCGGCCGACCTCGGCGATCCGCTCCGACAGGGGCTGCCCCTGCACGCATTCCATCACGATGTAGGCGAGGGCCAGCGCTCCGGACTGGGACACCTCACCGTAGTCGTAGACCTGGGCGACACCCGGATGACGCAGGGCCGCCATCGCCCGCGCCTCGCGCCGGAACCGCTCACCGAAGCCGCCGTCGGTAACCAACCGTGGTTGCAGCATCTTGACCGCCACGCAGCGGTCGAGGGTTTCGTCGACCGCCCGCCACACGTCACCCATTCCGCCGCTGGCGATGCTTTCGACCAGGCGGTAACGGTCTCCGACGACTTGCCCCACATTCGGCATAGCTTTCGGTACCCCGGACTACCCGATCTCAAGCACGGCGAGGCTGGGCACCGCGCCGCGTCGGCGCACCGCAGGAGAAACCCGCCCCGCCGCTGCCGGCGGGGCGGGCTCGGCCGTCTACGGCCCGGTCAGCTGTTCAGCCTGGCGATCAGGGCGGTGGCCATGCCCTGCTCACCTCGGGCGTTGGGGTGGAACGGCGCGGCCGAGTTCTGCGGCACCAGACCCTCGACCCACCGGGTGCCGCTGCCCTTGCACGCGTCACGGCCGATCGACGGCGTGTAGACATCGGCGTAGGTGGCGCCGTTGGCGCTCGCGACGCTGGCCAGCATCGCGTTGAGCGACTTCTCGACGCCACGCAGGTACGGCACGTCCTGGTAGGCGATCGGAACGACCGGCCAGCAGCCGTAACCGCTGTCCGGCAGGATCGCCGGATAGCCGAGCACCACGACCCGCGCCCCCGGCGCGGCCTGCCGGACCGCCTGGACCACGGCGGTGATCTTCGGCGTGGCGGCGACGATCCGCGCCTGCAACTGGTCGACACCTCCGGCGGTGTACCGGTTCTTGCACGGAGATCCGAGCGGGCTGCTGACGCTCGCCTCCGCGCAGTCGCCGATGATGCCGGAGAAGCCGATGTCGTTGCCGCCGATCTGCACCGTCACCAGCGACGTGTTCGACGTGACCGCGTTGAGCTGCGGCGGCAACGCGATGCCCAGTTGGCCGCTACCGCCGTAGAGGATGTCGTCAGTGGTGGCGCCGGAGCAGCTCACGTCGGCGAACGACGACGAGCCCGCGGACGCCGCCACCAACGACGGGTAGTTGCGGTTGGACCGTAGGCAGTTGAGGTCGACCTGGGTCGGGATCAGCGGACCTGCGGTGTACGAGTCGCCCAGCGCGACGTAACGGCCGGTGGGCACGGCGGCGCTGGCCGGGGTGGCAACGGTGAGCAGCACGCCGGCGGTGGCGAGGGCGAGTGCGGCCAACCGGGTGGCTGCCCGCAGGCGGGGCAGGCGGGGACGGGTCATGGCGCCTCCCAGGAGGGGGATCAGGGTGGTGGTGCCCGAGATCCTGTCGCCGCAGCCGCCAATCGTCAATATCGATAGCCCTCACTAAAAGCCGGTCCGAAGTGTGGGATGAATCGGTGGTGGTCAATCCAGCGGTGCGTACCACTGGGCACCGGTGGCCCCGATCCGCCGGGACTGCTTCCCCGAAGCGCGCCTAGTTTCCGGCCGGCACCTGGTCCTTGATCTCGTCGTATCCGACCGGAGTCGGTGCCGCGCCCGGGGCGTAGATCACGCGAAGGACGCCGGTCGGGAACGCCTCCGACGCCACCAGTCGCAGGTGGTACGCCGCGTCTCCCTCGTCGAACAGCTTGCGGCCCTTGCGCGCGGCCACCGGATGCACCAGCAGACGCAGCTCGTCGACCAGGCCGGCGGCGAGCAGTTGCTGCACCACGGAGATCGAGCCGGGGATGAGGATTCCCCGGACGTCGGCCTCGGCCTTGAGCGCGGTGACGGCGTCGATGAGGTCCCCGTCGATCAGCTCGGAGTTGCGCCAGGAGAACTCCAGGGGCTGGCGCGAGGCGACGACCTTGCGCATGTCGCCGAGCTGCTTGGCGAACGGCGCGTCCTCGCCACCGGCGGCCTCCCGGTCGGGCCAGGCTCCGGCGAAGCTGTCGTACGTCTCGCGGCCGATGAGCAGCACGTTGGCGGCGTCGTAGTCCTCGGTGACGGCGCGGCCCATGTTCTCGTCGAAGTACGGGAAGTGCCAGTCCGGGTCGATCTCGGCCACGCCGTCGGCCGAGATGAACAGCGTGGAGATGACAGTTGCCATCGCGG
Organism: Micromonospora sp. NBC_00821; assembly: GCF_036347035.1. Lineage (NCBI taxonomy): Bacteria > Bacillati > Actinomycetota > Actinomycetes > Micromonosporales > Micromonosporaceae > Micromonospora > Micromonospora sp. NBC_00821. The sequence goes on along the minus strand of NZ_CP108880.1, from coordinate 3,096,200 downwards.
GGTCCCTTCGAGTCGGGTGATGTCGGTAGGTCGACCGGCGCATCGTCCCAAACTCGTCGGCCACAGGCCGCCCCCATGGTGCGTGTCGTACCCCCCGCTTGGTGCGGGGTCGACTCGCGTTCACGACGGTCGCGGCGTCAGGACGACCGGGATACCGCGACTTCCATGAACCCAAGTGGCGTGGTGCGGGCGGGCCCGGCAGGATGCCGTGCCCGCCCGTTGGTGGTCAGTCGAGCGTGATCACACCGGGCGCTGCAGGGTCAGCAGACCCGGCCGGTACGGCAGCAGGCCGTAGTCGCCGCCGGAGTTGGGGGAACGGCCCTGGTAGAGCAGTTGCAGGTTGCAGGCGTCGACGGTCATCGTCTGGTCGGCGTTGGTGCGCAGCAGCTCACCGTGGCTGATGTCGTTGGTCCAGGTGGCACCGCTGTTGGCCTTGCCGGCGAACGGGTTGCTCTCGCTGGTGGCCTGCGGCGTCCACGAGCCGCCCAGGCTGGTGGCCGTGAACGAGCGGAAGTAGCGACCCTGCGAACCGATCGCCTCGACGATCATGAGATAGCGGGTCTGGCCCTGGAGCTTGTAGACCTGAACGGCCTCGAAGAGGTTGTTGGTGGTGTCGCTCATGATGGTCGTGTAGTTGGAGCCGAAACTGCCCGGGAAGTTGCCGATCGGCATGCTGGCCCGGTAGATCTTGCCGTTGTCCCCGGCAAAGAACAGGTACATGTTCTGGTCGTCACCGATGACTGCCTGGTCGATCGGGCCGGTGCCCGAACCGGTGATGCTTCCGCTGAACAGCGTCTGTGCCGCGGACCAGCCGTTCGGGTTGGTCGGGTTGGTCGAGGTCCGGTACGAGAACGCGGGCCCACCCCACTGGTAGGCGAGCACCCAGATGTTCTTCGGCGCGAAGTAGAACAGCGACGGCGCGACAGTGCCGGAGTTCATCGCGTTCTGGCTGGCGGAGGCCATCTGCGAGTAGTTGGTGAAGAGGCCGAAGTTCATCGAGCCCCACCGGGTGCCGTTGTCGTGGGTGGTGGCGTAGACGAGTTGCTGGCCGTTGTAGGGGGCCACGGTGAAGTCCTTGAGCGACACCCAGCCGGACTTCGGCTGCGCCAGCGCTCCCGTCGAGGACCACCGGTACGTCGACGGAAGGTTGCACGTCGGCGGGTTGGTCGGCGGATCGGTGGGCGGATCGGTGGGCGGATCGGTGGGCGGATCGGTCGGCGTCGTGTCACCGGTGCAGGTGACACCGTTCAGGGCGAAGCTCGTCGGTGCTGGATTGCTGCTCGTCCACGACCCGTTGAACCCGAACGACACAGTGCCGTTGGTCGGGACCGCAGCGTTGTAGCTCACGTTCTTCGCCGTCACCGCCGACCCGCTCTGCGTCAGCGACGTGTTCCAGGCCTGCGTCACCGTCTGACCGGCGCCGTACGACCAGGTCAGCGTCCAACTGCTCAACGGGTCACCCAGGTTCGTGATCGCCACGTTGGCGCCGAAGCCGCCCTGCCACTGCGACGACACGGCGTAGTTCACCGAACAACCCTCGGCTGCGGCACCGGCCGGCAGGGCCCCGACAACTGTCGACGACACCAGTAAGCCGACGCCGGCCGCAACCAGACCAACATTGGTGGCTCTGGATCTGGTCATATAGCACCCTCCTCGCGGGACGGCGGCCTATGCATTGGTGGTGGTCGCTGCGCGGTGACCGATTGTGAACGTTAACAGGCCGCGTCAGGTATGGTACGGGAGCGCTCCCATGCACTCAACAGTATCTATCTCCCGTTCTCACCTACGTCGACTTCACCGGTGCGGCGGGCCCGGCAGCGACCTTCCTCAGACGACGGTGAGGGTGAGGACACCAAACTGGTTACTCCGCTGCACGTAGTGCGGCAGATAGAGCTTCCACGTCACGCTCAGCTCGCGCCCGGCCCGCATCGAGGCCGGCACCTCGGCGACCATTTCGAACACGGCACTGCCGCCGGCGGGGATCTGCGGGAGCGCGCGGCAGTTCAGCCGGTACAGCTGGGCCGAGTTCACCGCGTCGTTCGTCGCGTCGCCGAGAGAGAACCGTTCCATCAGGTAGCCCGGGCAAGGGTCCAGCACGAGGGGGCCGCCGGTCGGGTTGCCCAGCGTCACCCGGAAGGAGAGCCGCGACCCGGCGGCGGCGGTCGCCGGCCCCTGAACAGCGACGGTGAGCTTCTCGAGCGGCGAGGACGGGGGCTTCGACACCGTCACCGGCTCGGTGAACCCGCTCGCGGACAGCGTCCCCCGCGCGCGGGGGTGCACCCTCTCCCCCTGCGGACAGCCCGGACGCTCGTCGGCGGTGACCGGTGCGCGCAACCTGCCGCCGTCGTGCGGCAGCTCGATCGCGAGCTCCAACGACCCCTTCACGGGCTGACAGAACGGCCCGGACCAGTCCAGGCGCAGGCTGGCGTTGCCGCCGGCCGGCACGGCGACCACCCGGGTACGGCCCTCCTCGTCGATGCCGTGGGTGTAGAGCATCGGGATCTCACGGCCACCGGCGAGCATGGTCGTGGGTACCTCGCCCTGCAGCGTGCACTCGACAGTCGACGAGTTCCGCACGTCCACCTCGCCGATGAGCTTGCCGATGGCGGCGTCGAAACCCCGAGGCGTCTCACCGCCGGTGCCGGGCCGCGTCCAGGTGGTGAGCCGGCCGGTCAGCTGCTCTGCCCGGCACGGTTCGCTGCCGGCGGCCGGCGTTCTCGGCGCGGCGGGGCGGCCGTTGAGGTCCTCGCCGGTGATCTTCAGATCGGCCCAGGGCGCGCTGCCGTCGGCGAGCAGCTCGGTGGGCGCCGGCTCCGCGACCGTCGGGTCCGAGCGACCTGACTGGGCGTTCGGGTCGGCGCAGGCCACCACCGCGGTGAGGACGATCAGCAGTGGCACCAGTAGTCGACGCATGCCGTCACCCTTACACCAACGAACCGCACAGGCCTGAGTAGCAGTGCTCAGCGCCGGTCAATCTCCGGTGGGCGCGGGGCCCTCGGCGATCGCGACGGGAGTGCCGAGCTCAACGGTACGGGAGACAGTGCACAACCGATCGTGCGACTGCTGCAACGACCGGGGCAGCGCCGCGCGGGCCGCGTCGCCCTCCGCACCCTCGGGGAATGTGACTGTGAACTCGACCCGCAGGTTCCGCATCCGGTTGCCGCCGGCCTCGTCGCGGATCTTGTCACCGGTGACGGCGACGGCGAACCCGGTCGGCTCGGCACGACGACTGGTGATGTGGTCCACGTCGACAGCGGTGCAGCCGCCGATGGCGGCCAGCAGCAACTCCACCGGCGTGAAACTGCCGTCCTCGCCCGTGCCCAACGACACCGACCCGCCACGGGAGTTCCGCACGACGTAGTTGCCCAGGCTGGTGCGCTCGATCGCCACCGAACGGAAGGTGTCATCGGTCATGACAGAAAACTACAGGCCTCCGTGATCACGAGTACATGAGATGCAGCGTCATCCCGGCATCGGCGTGCGCCAGGTTGTGGCAGTGATTGGCCCACATCCCCGGGTTGTCGGCCCGGAACGCCACCTCCCACACCTCGCCTGGACGGACGTCGAAGGAGTCCAGCCACAGCGGGCTCCCGGCCACCGGCTCGCCATCGCGGGCCAGCACCAGGACGTGGTGGCCGTGCAGGTGCCACGGGTGCACGACCTGCGACCTGTTGACGATGGTGAACCGTACGACGTCGCCCAGGCGTACGACCTGCGGCGGGATGTCCGGGTCGGCCGCGCCGTTGACGGTGTGGGCGTACCGGGGAAGCAGTCCTCGCAGGTCGAGGCCGCGATCGAGGACGAGGGTGAACGTCTTGTCGAACCGGGACCAGGGCACCGGGGCGGTCGCGCCGTAGCCGAGCGGATCGAGCACCGGCCAGGCGCCGGTCGCCGTCGACACCGGGCCGGTCGAGTAGACCGCCCGCCCGTCGACGAACAGCGCCACCGGGGTCGCCGGCGCGTCGAAGACCAGGTCGTAGCGTCCCCCGGCCGGGATCAGCACGGCGGTGTCCACCAGCGGCGTCGGGCCGCGCAGGTCGACGCCGTCGATCGCGGCCACCCGGAACGCGGTCCCGGCCACCGCGTACCGGTGCGTCGTGCTGTCGGTGTTGATCAGCCGCAACCGCACCGGCACGCCGCCGTCGAGCTTCTCCACTCTCGGCGCGGGCAACGGACGGCCCGCCAGGGTGTGCACCGGCACTGTGACGTCGAGGCCGGTCACCGGGCCCGGTCGCACCACCAGCACCCCGTAGAGACCCATCCGCACGCCGACATCGGAGGCCGAGTGCGTGTGGTACCAGTACGTGCCGGCCTGGTCGGCGCGGAACCGGTAGACGAACTCCTGCCCGGGCCGCACCGCCGCCTGCGTCACCCCGGGCACCCCGTCCTGATCGTTCGGCACGTCGTACCCGTGCCAGTGCAGGGTGACCCCGCGCCCGATGTCCCGGTTGCGCAGCGTCACCTCCAGGACGTCGCCGACGGTAGCGGTCAGCTCCGGTCCGGGGACCTGCCCGTTGAACGCCCAGGCCGCGACGTTCCGGCCGCCCGCGTCCACGGTGGCGGTTGCGGCGGTCAGTGTGAACCGCCGGGTGGGTTCGTCGGCGATCCGGGCCGCCGCAAGACCATGATCATGCGGTACGGCGGGCGCGGCGCCCGGGGCGACGGTCAGCCCGGTTCCGGTCAGCAGCGCCGCGACCGCCACCACGAGGGCCACCCGGGACACCGTCCGGGACGGGCGGGCACCGAGCGCACGCGCCGAGATCACCGTCGCCGCCACGACCCCGGCGACCGCGAGCAGCCCCGCCCCTGCCGACGCCGGATAGCCGTGCAGGACCGTCAGGAGCAGGGCGCTGCTCGTGGCGTACCCGGCGAAGAGCAGCGGAACCGCGACGGCCCGGATGTCACCCGGGGCCCGCAGCAACCGCGGACCGGCGACGCCCACCGCCGCGAGCGACAGTGGGGCCGCGATGAGGACCTTCTCCGCGGCGAACCACCAGCCGGCGCGGGCGAGGGCGGTGACCGTGATCGCGCGGGCGAGCGTGGCGAGCAGCGCGACGGCCGCCAGTCCCAGTGCGAGCGGGCGGCGGCGGACGGCGGACGCGGCGCCACCGCCCAGCCAGGCGGCGGCCGCGAGGACCGCGATCACGAGGTCGGCCACGAGCAGCGAGCCGGTGGTCACGCCGGCTCTCCTTCCCGGGTGACCAGCCGGGCCGCTTCGGCGGGAGCCGGAGCGGTCAGCTGTCGCGCCGCCCGATGGACGCCGACCACGACGTGCACCGCGATGATTCCGTTGAGCGCGTGCAACCCGCCGATGGTCAGGCCGAGCGGGGTGCTGACACCCGACGCGTCGGTGGACGCCTCGGCCAGCATGGCGATGATCGGCTGGAGGACGACGAGGCCGATCGGCAGGATCGCCAGTCCGATGACCTTTCCCGGCGCCTTCGCCAGCGCCGCGAACACCGCGGTGAGCACTGTGAGAATCGGGATGACCGCCATGCCGTTGACGCTGTGCAGCGCGTACGCGTCCTCGCCTGCGGGTCTGGTGAACGCGCCCACGGCGGCGAGGACGAACTGCACGGCGAACGCGACGAGCAACACGGCGCTGACGATGACGAGAGCCTTGCGCATGGGTTACCTCCTAGAGGCGCGCCGAGGCGAGAGCCCGGGCGACGTGATCGGTGGCCGTGATCGCCCCGTACGCGACCAACCGCACGAGGTCGGCGTCGGCGGGGTGGGAGAGCCGCCAGAGAGCGACGTCGCCCGGGCTGATGGCGCTGGGCGCGAACGCCGCCAGCAACGCGATCCGCGTCCCGATGCGGTCCGTGCCCGGCACGTCCCGGACCAGGTCGACGGCCCAGTCCGCGGGCCGGGCCGGGAACCGCCCGTCCTCCCAGCGCACGGTGGCCGTGACGGTCTCGCGCGCCACGTCGCCCAGCAGCAGATCCCCACCCCGCACGGCGGCGTCCCGCAGCGACGCGTAGGCGACGCCCACCGGGCTGTCCCCCGCCCAGGCGGGAGGTGATGCCGCCGGGTCGGCGTCGAGGAGCGGAAGGCTTGCGCCGGGCTCCTTCGACTCCCGGGCCGCCTTGGCGTAGAGCCGGCCCCCGACCGAGCGCACCAGCGGGGAGCGTTGCAGGCCGCCGGGGAGCAGATCGGGGTCGAGCAACGCGGACACGACCCGGTTGATGAAGTGGAAGGCGAGCAGGGTGCCGGTGATCTCCGGGCCGTGGGTGCTGGTCCAGTCGGCGGCTCTGGGGCTGCGGCTCGCCTGCGCCCAACCGACGAGCACGGCGTGCCTCGGCTCGGGGGGCGTCTCGCCCCGGGCGACGGCCTCGGCCAGCTTCGGTACGCCCAGCGCGTGCAGCAGCAGCACGTGGGCGTCGACGCAGAACTGACAGCGGTTGGCCCGGGACACCGTCGCCGCGACGAGTTCGCGGTCGACCCGGGGCGCGTCCCCGGCGAGCAGCGCCTCCCGCATCAGCGCCCAGGTCGCGGCCAGCACCTCCGGCACTGCCGAGAGCGCCTGGAAGGTCGGCAACGGCCCGAGGAAGTCGTCGCGTAACTGTTGGTAGACCGCCGCGGTGCGGCCGGTGGCCGCCCTCGGGGGCGTGGGGGTGAAGAAGCGGTATGTCATGAGCTCGATGCTTGCGGCGGCGGGCCGGGAAAACGTCGTGCCGCCGCAGACACTTGCCCCGCCGCTCATACCGCGACCGTGGTACGCCGCAGGTACCACGCGCGCGGGATGCTGCACCGACGACGGCCGTTCTACAGTGCGTCCATGCGCCGTGACCTCCCGTACGCCCTCGGCGGTCTCGCCCTCGGCGTCCTCCTGCTCGGCAACGCTGTGCTCACCCCGGACGCCGCGCCGGTCGAGGTGCTCGACGTCGCCCTGGTCCTGGCCACTGTGGTGGCGCTGGCGGCGTGCCGGCGCTACCCGGTGGTGGCGCTGGGCGTGGTCACCGTCGCCATGCTGGCCGTTCACGTCCGGGTGCACCCCGGGGTGTCCGCCGCGTTCCCCGTCCTCTGCGCGGTCTACGTCAGCGCCTGGCAGGGACACCGGTCGGCCGCCGCCGTGGCCAGCCTCGCTTTTCTCGGTAGCTTCCTGGCCCGCGACATCTCGATGGCGCCGGCCAACCGGCCAGGTCAACTGGTCGCCGAGCGGACGGCCTTGCTGCTCGGCTGGTTCGTGGCGGCCAACGTCGCCGGGCTCGTCGCGCGGCAGCGCCGGGCGTACCTGGAGCAGGTCGAGCAGCGGGCCTTCGAGGCCGAACGCACCCGCGAGGAGATGGCGTTGCGGCGCGCCGGGGAGGAGCGGCTGCGCATCGCCCGCGACCTGCACGACTCCCTGACCCACAGCATCTCGGTGATCAAGGTGCAGGCGGGGATCGCCGTGCACCTGGCCCGCAAACACGGCGAGGAGCCGTCGGCCACGCTGCTGGCGATCCAGGAGGCCAGCGGCGCCGCGATGCGCGAACTCCGTACGACCCTGGACGTCCTCCGCGCGCCAACCGACGGCGATCGGGTCGGGCTGGCCCGGGTGGACGAGCTGGCCGAGCGCACCCGGGCGGTCGGCGTACCGGTGCAGGTGACCGTCACCGGTCAACGCGGGGACCTGCCCGACGAGGTCGACCAGGCCGGGTACCGGGTCATCCAGGAGGCCCTCACCAACGTGGCCCGCCACGCTGGGCCCGCGACCGCGCACATCCAGGTGGAGTACGCCCCGGCGGGGCTGACCGTCGCGGTCACCGACGACGGTCAGGCGTCGCCGGCTGAGCCGCTGACCCCGGGCGTGGGACTGCGCGGCATGCGGGAACGGGTCAGTGCCCTGGGCGGCACGCTGCGGACCGCCGCGCACGACGACCACGGGTTCACCGTCCGGGCCACCTTCCCGCTACGGGAGCCGGAATGATCCGGGTGCTGATCGCCGACGACCAGGCGCTGATGCGAGCCGGCTTCCGGGCACTGCTCGACGCCGAGGACCACCTGGAGGTCGTCGGTGAGGCGACCGACGGCACCTCGGCTGTCCACCTGTCACGGTGTCTGCGCCCGGACGTCGTCCTGATGGACGTGCAGATGCCCGGCCTCGACGGCATCGAAGCCACCCGGCGCATCACCGCTGATCCCGACCTGGCCGCGATCCGCGTTCTCATCCTCACCAACTACGGGCTCGACTCCTATGTGTTCGCCGCCCTTCGCGCGGGCGCCAGCGGCTTTCTCCTCAAGGACGCCGACCCCGCCGACCTGCTGCACGCCGTCACCGTCGTCGCGCGCGGCGACGCGCTGCTCGCGCCGACCGTCACCCGCACACTGATCAGTGAGTTCGTGGCCGGCCCACCGCCTGCCGTGCCGACGGCCGGACGTGACGTGCTGACCGCCCGGGAGCAGGAGATCGTCGAGCTGGTCGCCCGTGGGTTGACCAACGACGAGATCGCCGCGCGCATGGTGATCAGCCCGCTGACCGCCAAGACACACGTCAACAGGGCGATGACGAAGCTGCACTGCCGTGACCGGGCCCAGCTGGTCGTGTGGGCGTACGAGTCGGGGCTGATCACGCCGCGTCGGCGGTGATCGCCGCCCCCGAGGCAGCAGTGGATCAGCCCCCCCCTTGGGAACATGAGGGAGAGTCGACGCACTAGCATTGCCGCCGTCCGCGACGGCTCTGCTGAATCGAGGCGACATGCGTTGGCTCCGTCGATTGCTGGGCGGTAGGCGAGTCCAGCTCGACCCGGGACGCCAGCAGGCGCTGCTGCACGACGTCCAGTCCCGGTACGGCCCCCACGCGCGGATCCGGTTCACCGAGCAGGTCGACGCGCTCACCGGTTCGCTCGACAGTGACGACGGCCTGGTGGTGGCGACCCGGATCGTGAGTCAGGTCGCCGACGAGGCCCACGTGGACCTTCAGGCCCAGGCCCAGGAGATCCACCGGCGAACGGGCCGGCGACTGCTGGTGCACCGCCGTAACTACCGGCCGCTGTGGAAGGAGGCGGGGCCCAACCTGCGCTGGCCGCTGTTCGCGTTGCCGTGCGGCTTCCACCCGTACGCGCAGGTGGCCGCCGCCGTCACAGTGGTCGGCAGCCGGGCGCCCCGGCTCGACCGGGTGACCGACCCGAACCCGCTGGTGACCCGCGTGTTCGAGGTGCTCGACCTGACCACCTCCGGCTGGGAGTACGGCCGGGTGCGGGTGGACACCGACGCCGCCACCCTGGCCGATCGGCTGATCGTCAGTGCCGGGCGGGTCCTCGCGGCCATGGACGACCCGCCGCGGCTGCCGCCCGCGGTCCGGGAGCTGATGCGTCGTAACAACACCGTCGCCGTGCACGATCCGGCCGGCCCTCGGGCGGTTGGCGGGATCAACCTGGGCGCGCGGATGCGCGAGGAGTTCCTGGTCTGAGCCCGGCGAGCCCGCGGTGACGACAACTGCGCGCAACAGCTTGCCGGCCCGGTGAACACCGCTCGACCATGTGCGGATGGGGCCGGAGCGTCGGGTGATCGTCGGTGTCGACGTGGGCACCACTGCCGTGCGGGCTGTCGCGTTCGCACTGGACGGCACCGCACGACATGTCGCGACGCGGGAGTACCCACTGCTTGAACCGGTGCCCGGCTGGCAGGTGCAGAAGCCCGACGTGCTGATGGCGGCCACAGTGGCGGCGATGTCCGCGTGTGTGGCCGGCACCGCCGGTGCGGAGGTGGTAGCCGTCGCGCTCAGCTCCGCCAGGTACGGCCTGATCGGGCTGGACTCGGCCATGACGCCGGTGACGCCACTGCTGACCCAGCGCGACACGCGGTCGTCGGAGGCGGCCCGTGAGTTGCGGTCGTCGGGCCAGAGCCGGGAGCTGCACCGGTTGACGGGCACACCCGTGCACCCGATGAACCCGCTCTGCAAGCTGCTGTGGTTCGCCCGCCACGAGCCGTATCTCTGCACGGCGACGCGATGGTGGATCGGCCTCAAGGACTACGTCGTCCATCGGCTCACCGGAATGTTGGTGACGGAGTTGTCCTCGGCATCCGGCACCGGAATGTTCGACGTGCACCGTCGGCTGTGGAGTTCCGTCGTACTCGATCTTGCCGGGGTGTCCGAGAGTCAGCTACCCCCGGTGCTGCCCACGACGGCGGTGTTGCGGTTGTCGCCGACGGCCGGGCGCGCGGTCGGCCTACCCTCCGGCACACCGGTGGTCGTCGGCGCGGGAGACGGCCCGTTGCGGAGTCTGGGCGCGGGGGCGATCGACCCCGCCGTGGGTGGCCTGACGCTCGGGGCCACCGGGGCGCTGCGGACTGTCGTCGAGGCTCCCCTCACCGACCCGTCGGAGACCTTCTCCTGCGGTGCGTTGACCGACGACGCGTGGGTTGTCGGCGGTGCGCTCAGCAACGGCGGCAACGTCGTACGGTGGGCGGGACGCGTCCTCGGTGACGACGGTGCGGCGCCCGCGCTCCTGGAACTCGCCGAGCGGATCGCACCGGGCAGTGACGGGCTCGTGATGCTGCCCTACCTGCGGGCCGACGAGGCCCCGCCGCGGGGCTGCGCCCCGCCGGGCGCGTTCCTGGGCCTGCGCAGCGAGCACTCGCGCGGGCACCTGGTCCGGGCCGCCGTGGAGGGTGTCTGCCTGCAACTCGCTGGTGTCCGTGACCGGCTGGCCGAGCTGACGCCGATCCACAGCGTCCGCCTGACCGGTGGCGCCTTCGGGTCTCCGCTGTGGCGTGAGGTGATGGCGGCGGTGCTGGACTGCCCGGTCCGCGTCGCGGGTGTGGCCGACCAGGTCACCCTAGGGGCGGCGGCCCTCGGGCTCTTCGCGACCGGTCACACCTCCGATCTTCAGCAGGCGGTCAGCCAGCTCGATCCCGGCGTCGCCGGCGGCGAGCCCGTCGCTGTGGACCCGGCTGTCGCCGCCGCCTATCGCGGTCTGCGGGCGAGGCTGCCCGCGCTCCTCAGCGTCGCGGGTCGCCTGGGCGAGATCCTCGACGCCGGCGCCGGCCTCAGTGCTCCGGTTCGTCCTTGACCCGCGCCACCAGTTGGGTCGGATTGACGTAGCGCAGCGCGACGACGAGGAGGACCAGCATCATCGAGGTGTAGATGACCGCCATGGCGTCGACCGACTGCTGAGCCCTGATCCCGGACGCGGACATCGAGTAGTAGAGCGCCACCACCAGGGTCTGCGAGTCCGGCCCCGCGGTCAGGAAGGTGAGCTCGAACATGCCCACGGTCCGCACGAGTACGAGGATCGCGGAGGCGAGGATGCCCGGCACGAGCAGCGGCGTGAGGACCCGGAGGAACACCGTGCGCAGGCCCGCGCCGCACATGCGCGCCGCGCTCTCGATCTTCGGGTCGATCTGCTCGATGAACGGGGTCATGGTCAGGATGACGAAGGGCACCGACGGCACGAGGTTGGCGAGCACCACCCCGGACATGTGCCCGGCCAGGCCGAACTTGTAGAGGACTGTCGCCAGCGGGATGCCGTAGGTGATCGGGGGCATCAGGATGGGCAGCAGGAACACCAGGAAGATCAGCCGTTTGCCCGGGAAGGAGCGCCGGGCGAGGGCGTAGGCGGCCGGCACGCCGATCACCAGCGAGAGACCCACGACGAGTACGGAGACCTCCAGCGTCACGACGATGACCTGGAGGAGCGCGAACTCGTCCCAGGCTCGGGCGTACCAACTGGTGGTGTAGCCGTCCGGGAGCCAGGTGTCGAACCAGCGCTGGCCGAACGAGCTGACCAGCACGGACGCCACGACGCCCAGCAGGTTGAGGAAGAAGAAGATGACGACGCCCCACACGATCCAGGCGGCCGGGCGGGCGACGATGCGCCGTCGCCGGTCGGTGCTGGTGGCGGCGGGCCGCGCTGGTGGGGCCTGGGTGGTCGTTGCCATCAGCCCTTGCCTCCGGTGGAGCCGGTGTAGAAGCGGCTACGAGCGGCCAGCACCACAGCGATGATGACCAGCTCGACGAAGCCCATGATCATGGCGATCGCCGACGCGTACGGGTAGTCGTACTGCTCGTAGGCCGCCTGGTAGGCGGCGAGGGAGATGACCCGGGTCTCCCCGGCCGGGTTGCCGACCAGTACGGCAGACGGGAACACGCTGAACGCCAGGACGAACGTCAGGCAGAAGGTCGTGGCCAGGCCGGGCATCAGCAGCGGCAGGGTGATCCGGGTGAACCGGCGACGCCAGTCCGCGCCCAACGTCGCGGCCGCGCGTTCCAGGGTCGGGTCGATGCCGGACAGGTACGAGAGCACCAGCAGGAACGCGAACGGAAAGCCGGTGATGACCAGCGAGAAGAACACGCCCCAGTAGTTGTGGGTCAGCCGCACCGGCTCGTCGACGAGGTTGCTGGCCAGCAGGATCCGGTTGAACCAGCCGGTCGGGCCGAGGAAGTTCAGCAAACCCTGTGCGGTGAGGACCGTGCCGAGCGTGATCGGCACTACCAGCAGCGTGGTGACCAGCCGCTTGCCCCGGAACCGGCCGCGCATCCGATAGGCGATCGGCACCGCGGCGAGGACGTTCAGGAGCGCGGCGGGCAACGCGATCCGCAGCGTGATCCAGATCGTGCCCCGCTCGTAGGAGTCGGAGAAGAACCGGGCGTAGTCGCTGAACGGCCCACCGTTGGTCGGCTGGAACGAGAGCGTCAGCCCGTAGAAGAACGGATAGAGGAACAGGGCGATGACGAAGACCAGGGCCGGGACCAGTAACCAGAGCTGACGGTCGACGCCCCGCTCGGCGAGACGGTGCTGCCAGTGCGCCAGCGGCCTCCCGGGCCCGCTCACCGGGTCGTCCCCGCAGCCTCCGGGAGGCGGTCGGTCTCCCGCGCCGCGTCGGCGGGATAGACGAGCAGCCGCTGCGGGTCGACGGCGAGCTTGACCTGGTCGCCCGGGGCGATCCGCTGCTCGGTCCGCAGGTGCAGCAGCAGCCCGGTGTCGGTGCGGGCCTCGGCCGCCAACTCGCGGCCCTGGTACTCCACCACCTCGACCGTCGCCGACATGGCGTTGCGGGTCTCGCCGGGGCCGTCGACGCGGATGTCCTCGGGGCGTACCGCGACCATGGCGTCCGCCCGGGGCTGAAGATCCCCCACCACCTCGCCGATCAGGCGGTGACCGGACGACTCGACGGTGGCGCGGGGCCCGTCGAGCTGCTCCACCTGCCCCCGCCACAGGTTGCGGTAGCCCATGAAGTCGGCGACGTGCCAGTTCGCCGGTCGGGTATGCAGCTCACGCGGCGAGCCGATCTGCTGCACCCGCCCCTCCCGCAGCACCACCAGCCGGTCGGCCAGGGAGAGCGCCTCCTCCTGGTCGTGGGTCACGTAGACGGTGGTGAGCCCCAACGACTGGTGCAGCCGGCGGATCTCGGTCCGCATCTCCAGGCGCAGTTTGGCGTCGAGGTTGCTCAACGGCTCGTCCATCAACACCAGGGACGGCTCGAACACGACGGCGCGGGCGATGGCCACGCGTTGCTGCTGGCCACCCGAGAGCTGACCGGGCAGCTTGTCGACGTGGTCTTCCAGTCGTACCAGCCGCACCGCCTCCTCCGTACGCCGGCGCGTCTCCTCCTTGGGCAGCCGCCGCATCCGCAGCCCGAAGGCGATGTTCGCCCGGACCGTCAGGTGCGGAAAGAGGGCGTAGCTCTGGAACACCATGCCGAAGCCGCGCCGCTCCGGCGGGAGCGTGTCGATCCGGCGCTCGTCCTGCCAGATGCTCCCCTCCGTCAACGGCAGCAGCCCGGCCAGGCAGTTCAACGCCGTCGACTTGCCGCAGCCGGACGGGCCGAGCAGGGCGATGAACTCCCCCGCCTCGATCGTCAGGTCCAGTTCGGTGAGCGCGGCCTGGCCGCCGAATCGGCGGGACACCCCGTCCAGCCGCAGCTGGGTGAAGGCGCTCATCCCTGCTTGACCTTGCCGCCGCCGATCTCGCGGTCCCAGCGGCTGAACGCCGCCACCAGGCTCTTCGCGTCGAGCGGGACCTCGGTCGGGTTGCCGGCGATCAGCGCGTCGTACTCGGGGCGACCGAACTCCCGGATCGCGTCCTGGCTCTTCTGCGGCGCCGACGAGAGCTGGACCTCCTTGATGGCCGGGCCGGGGTAGAAGTACCCCTCGTCGTACGCCTTCGCCTGCTGTTCAGGGGTGAGCATGAACGCCAGCAGGGCCAGCACGGCGGCCTGGGTGTCGGTCGACACGCCCTTGGGCAGGACGGCGTAGTGCGCGTCGGTGACCCAGTGGAAGCCGTCGATCGGGGTGATCCTGGCCTCCTTGGGCACCGTGCCGAGCACCCGCGGGTTGATGTCCCAACCGGTCGTGCTGACGATCAGGTGCGCGGTGCCGTTGGCGAGGTTCTTCATCGTCTCGGTGGTGCCGGACGGGTAGTAGTCGACGTACTGGCCCAGTTCCTTGAGGAAGGCCCACGTCTTGTCCCAGCCCGCTGTGGGGTCCTTGGGGTTCGAGTCGCCCAGGATGTAGGGCAGACCCATCAGGAACGTGCGCCCCGGGCCGGAGTTGGCCGGCCGGGCGTACTGGAATTTCCGGGGGTTGGCTCTGGCCCAGGCGAGCAGCGCGTCCGCGCTGGTGGGTGGCGTCGCCAGGCGGGACGGCAGATATTCGAGCAGCGGACCCGACGGGTAGTAGGTGACGGTGACGCCCGCGTTGCCGGCGAGCTTCTGCATCGCGGCGGCCGGCTCCAGGTAGTTGCTCATGCCGCCGAGGCGGTCCTGGAAGGTCGGCAGCAGGTCGATCCAGAGCCCCTGCTCGATGCCGGCGGCCAAGCCGTCGACGCCGGTCAGCACGAGGCCGATGTCCACCCGGTCCGCCCCCTGCTGGGCCTTGATCTTCCCGGCCAGCTCGGGCGCCGGCGCCTTCGAGTAGGTCACCCGGGAGATCACGTCGGGGTTCTTCGAGACGAACTCGTCGATCATCCCCTGGGTCAGCTGGAGGTTGCCCGCCACGTCGAGGACGTTGAGCGTGACGGCCTTGCCGGGCCGCTGTGGCACCTCGCCGGTGCTGTCGCCAGTGTTGTCGCCGGGGGCCTCGGGTGCCCCGCACCCGACAGTGCCCACCAGGAGCGACGATGCCGTGACCAGGAGAGCGCCGCGCCGCGTGATACCCATGAGCCGTTCCCTCCGCCAGGTGTCATCAGTGCTGATTGAGGCAGCCGGCGCGCCGCGGCGGCAACGGGTTGCCATGTATTGCCTCGCGCGAATGTGATCGGACCGCTGGATTGTTGCGGGGGCATTGCCGAGTATTCACGGCCGCCATAGCATGATCACGGCGCCTAGCCGGGAGGAGCATGCAGATGCCCGACCACACCAGGCCGCCGGGAAGGCGAGTCACGATCTACGACGTCGCCCTCGATGCGGACGTCTCGCCGTCCACCGTGTCCCGCGCCTTCTCCCGACCGAGTCGGGTCAACTCCGAGACCGCCGAACGGATCCGGCAGGTCGCCGAGCGGTTGGGCTACCGGACCAACCCTCTCGCTCGCGCCCTCACCACGTCGCGGACGCAGATGATCGCGCTGGTCATCGCCGACATCACCAACCCGGTGTACGCCGAGATCGTGCGCGGCGCGCAGGAGGTGGCGGCCGACGGCGAGTACACCACGGTGCTGATCGACGCCCAGGAGTCCGACCGGCTGGAACGGGCGGCGGTCGAACGCACCATGTCGACAGTCGACGGCATCGTGCTGGCCAGCAGCCGGATGTCCGACTCGGCCATCCGGATGGTCGCCAAGCAGCGGCCGGTGGTGGTCCTCAACCGCGCCCTCGCCGACGTGCCGTGCGTCGTCACTGACGACCCGCGCGGCGTGCGGCGGGCCGCCGAGCACCTCGGCGAGTTGGGACACGACCACATCACCTACGTCGCGGGGCCGCAGGCGTCCTGGCCCAACGGTGTGCGCTGGCGTTCGCTGCTCGAAGCCGGCATGGAGCTGGAGATCAAGGTTCGCCAGATCGGGCCGTTCAGCCCCACCCTGGCCGGCGGTGAGCGGGCCGCGCAGGAGCTGTGCGCGCGTCCCGCGACGGCGGTCCTGGCCTTCAACGACCAGATGGCCATCGGGATCATCCGCGGTCTCAGCCGGATGGGCGTCAACGTTCCGGGCGACGTCAGCGTCGTGGGCTTCGACAACATCCTCGCCGCCGACATCGTCACCCCCGGGCTCACCACCGTCGCGGCACCGCTCTACGCGGAGGGCTCGGCCGCTACCCGGCACCTGCTCACGATGATCGAGGGAGCGCCCGGGCACACCGGCCGGCCGATGGTCCTGCCGGTACGCCTCGTGGTCCGCGACTCGACGGCCGCGCGCAACCCGAGCCCCGGTCGGGCCCGACCGGGGTGGGTGCGGCAGCGGCCCGTTCCGGGCCCGGCGGTCCGCCTGCCGTGAGGGCCGCGCGGCCCCGCGACAAGAAACGACAACTCGTTGCCGGGGCGGAGCCACGCCGGGAAGGATCGACGCGCATCCATCCAGCAACGTCGTTGCGCTCGCGGGACGGGCCGAACGGCGTCCCAGCGAACGAACGAGGAGATGGCGATGAACCGAGCTTCGGTACCCCGGCTACGGCGAACCCTCATCGTGCTGGGCACGGCACTGGCCACCGTCGCGGCCACCCTCACCGTCGCCACCACCACGCCGGTCGCCGCGGCCCCGTCGCCGGACGACTACAACGGCTCCGACCTGTGGCTGCGGTACGTGCCGGTCGACGACGCGAAGCTGCTGCGTGACTACCGCAGCGCGGTCACGGCGATCGTGGTCGAGAACGCCGACGCCACGAAGGTCCACCGGCACACGACGGACCTCGCCATGGCCCCCGGTTCGAGCGAGAAGCTCGTCGAGACCACGCTGGGCGCCGCCCGGGACGAACTGGTCCGCGGTCTGGGCGGGCTGCTCGGCCAACCGACACCCACGGCGACTGTCGACGGCGGCACGGTCCCCGACGGCGCGGTAGTGGTGGGCACGCCGACGAGTTCGCCGCTCGTGGGCCGCACCATCGCGACCCGCGACCTGGCCAAAGTGGGCGACGAGGGCTACCTCGTCCGGTCGGTGTCGAGGGGCGGGGCACGCTTCACCGTCATCGCCGGCAACAGCGACCTCGGCGCGCTGTACGGCACCTTCGCCTTCCTCCGGCTGCTGCAGACCCAGAAACCCATCGACCACCTCCGCGTCGCGGAGTCACCGAAGATCAAGCATCGGTTGCTGAACAACTGGGAGACCGAACGTCTCTACGCGGGCAACAACGCCTCCGGAATCGGCGGGCTGAACGGGGAGAGCGGGGCGATCTTCAACTTCGCCGCCACCGGTGCCAGCGCCGGCCGGAACCTGCCCGTCATCCTCGACCGCTACCTCGTCATGGCCCGCGCGTTGGCGTCGCTGGGCATCAACGGCATCACCATCAACAACGTCAACGCCGACAACGCGTACCTGACGAGCACCCGCATCGCGCAGGAGGCGGCCCTCGCCGACGCGCTGCGTCCGTACGGGATCAAGCTGGGCCTGTCGATCCGCTACACCGCGCCCACCGACAGCCGGTTCGCCCCCGACACGCTGACCAACAGCCAACTCGATCCGTACGGCGCGGATTTCCGGGGCTGGTGGCACCGCCGGGCCCAGCAGATCCAGGCCGCGATCCCGGACTTCATGGGCCTCACCGTCAAGGCCAACTCCGAGGGCCAGCCGGGGCCACAGGACTTCGGGTACGACCACGGTGACGGCGCCAACGCCATCGCCGCCGCGGTGGCGCCGCTCGGGATGACGGTGCACTGGCGGACGTTCGTCTACAACGCCGAGGTCGACAACGACCGACTCAAGCGGGCCTACCTGGAGTTCGGGCCGATCGACGACGAGGTCCAGCCGGACGGCAGCCGGGGGCGCTTCGCCGACAACGTGTTCCTCCAGACCAAGAACGGGCCACTGGACTTCCAGGCCCGGGAGCCCATCCACCCGATGTTCGGCCGGATGGAGAACACCAACCAGGCCCTGGAACTCCAGATCACGCAGGAGTACACCGGCCAGAACTGGATGCTGGCCTACCTCGGCCCGATGTACGAGGAGATCCTCAAGACCGACACGTACGCGACCGACGCGAACGGGCAGCTGCTCAAGAAGCGCCTGGTCGGCAACATCGTCGACGGGACCGCCCAGCACCACCCGGACACCGCCATCGTGGGTGTCGCCAACCTCGGCAACGCGGACAACCTGACCGGGCACCACTTCGCCCAGGCGAACCTCTTCGCCTTCGGACGTCAGGCGTGGGACTGGACGCTGGAGTCGGCGGACATCGCGACCGACTGGACGCGGATGACCTGGAGCAACGACCGGCGCGTCGTCGACACCATCCACCGGATGATGATGGGCTCGTGGGAGTCGCTGGTGAGCTACCAGACGCCGCTGGGCATCGGCCACCAGTTCGCCGAGGGCGTCCACTACCGCCCCGACCCCGCCGACTGGGCGGGCCGCGACGACTGGAGCCCGATCTACTACAACAAGGCCGACAGCGTCGGTCTGGGCTTCGACCGCTCCCCCACCGGCAGCAACCTGGCCGCCCAGTACTTCCCCCGGCTGCAGCAGCGCTACGGGAACATCAAATCGGTCCCGGAGAACCTGCTGATGTGGTTCCACCACGTGCCGTGGGGCCATCGGATGGACAGCGGCCGGACGTTCTGGGACGAGCTGGTCTACCGCTACCAGATGGGCGTGCAGTACGTGACCTGGATGCGGGAGACCTGGGACGCGCTCCAACCCGACATCGACGCACGCCGGTTCGCCGAGGTACGCGCCAAGCTGGCGGTGCACGAGGCGGACGCCGCCGACTGGCGGGACACCTCGGTGAACTACTGGAAGGAGTTCAGCGGGCGGGACATCCCCGTCGACGACGCGCCGCTGTCGGCGACGATCGTGGTGAACGGGAAGAGGTTCGGCGGCTTCAACCTGTCGGACGCCTCGTACACCATTCCGGTGCCGGCCGGGGCGTCGCCGACCATCACCAAGGTGCGCACGGCCGACCGGAAGGCCCGCTACGAGATCATCTCCCAGGCCGCCGGCGTACCCGGTCAGGCGGTCGTCAAGGTCACGACCGAGAGCTTCTTCGGCCCCCTGGTGAAGAACTACGTCTTCAACCTGGTGCCCGACACGACGCTGACGGCAGTGCGCGTCAACGGCACACGTCTGGCGTCCTTCGCGCCGACGGTGCTGCGCTACAACGCCCTCACGCCGGCCGGCACCACTACCGTGCCGACGGTCACCGCCAGCGCCGCCGACTCCGCCGCCAGTGTCGCTGTCGAGCAGGCGACGAGCCCCACCGGGCAGGCTCGGGTCACCGTCACCAACGGCGGCGCCTCGTCGGTCTACACAGTTGACCTGAACACCACCATCACCGGCAGCGACGAGTTCGCCTCGGCCCAGCTCGGCCCGCAGTGGCAGTGGGTCCGGCCGGATGAGAGCAGCCGGCGTCTGGCCGACGGGTCCCTGGTCATCACGGCCCAGCAGGGCGACCTCCAGGGCAACGCCAACACCGCCAGGAACCTGGCCCTGCAGGACGTCGACGGCGACTGGACCGCCGAGTCCCGGGTCGTCTTCTCCCGCCCACTGGCCGCCAACAACGAGCAGGGCGGTCTGCTCGGGTACGCGGATGACAACAACTACGTGAAGCTCGCCTGGGAGATGGGCAACGCCACCGCGGCGGTCAACAAGACCCGGATCGTCTTCCTGCGCGAGCAGAACGGCACGGCGTCCACCTTGGAGATCACCGGAGCCGACGCCCAGCGCATCGTCGGGGCCGACGGCGCCATCTGGCTACGACTGACCAAGATCGGGGACAGCTACCGCGCCTACTACTCCACCGACGGAAGCGTGTACCGCTACGTCGGCTCCACCACGCTGAACGTCGAGCCGACGAAGGCCGGGCTGCTGGCCTTCAACCGGGCCGGCACCTCCACCGACCTCGACGTCGCCTTCGACTACTTCCGGATCGAGAGCCGCGGCGAGCGCATCCGCTGAACCAGCACGTCGATGTGCTGTTGAGCGGTATACCTCAGAGTCATAGTCATACCTCTGAGGTATACCGCTCAATACCGCGTCCGCCCGACGACGGCGACCGACGGTCAGGACCACCGCAGCACCGCAAGCCGCGACCGGGCCCGTCCCCCAGTGGGGACGGGCCCGGTCGTGCTCCCCCGAGCAGGATTCGTTGCCGTCAGCCCCCGATCGCGATGGCGAAGATGTGCATGGTCGGCACGTTCGTGGCGGGCCGGGCGCTGATGTTGGGCAGCACGACCGAGGCCACCGCCTTGCTCTGCAACGCGACACCCACGTAGTAGACGCAGGCCGCTGTGGCCTGACGGCCGTTGTTGGGCCGGTTCTGGTACGCGGACACGATGGCCGCGGTGCCCCCGGAGTGCGGCCCGCCGTACCAGTCCGGCGTGCTCAACGTGAACGTCTGGCGGGTGCCGTCGGCGTAGACCACGGTGCCTGTTCCCGACACCGCGCCGTAGGTGCCGGTCAGCAGGAAGCCGAGCGTGCTGCCGGTGCCGGTCACGCCGATGGTCTGGCCCGAGGCGATGGCGTTGTCGGCGGCCCCGGAGCTGACGTTGGGCCAGCGGAAGTTGACCCCGTTGCGGCTCACCGTGCCACCCGGGCTGGCACCGGCCTGCGCCAGGGCCTGCGCGGAGAGCGAGGCCCCGCCGCCGTCGAAGTTCCCGACGTTGGTGTTGCTGTCGCTGGTGATGCCGACGTTGCTGAAGCTCTGCTCCAGCGTCGGCGTGGTGGCACCGGAACTGGTGACCCGGTAGGTGCGTCCGGCCTGCACTGTGACGTCGATCAGGTCGGACTCGATCCGGGTGGTCCGGGCCGCCGTACCGTCGGCGGTGTCGACCACAGTGACGGTGCCGGTCAGGATCCGGGAGCGCAGGCGGACGGTGCCGGCCCGGTCCGGCCGGATGAGGATCTCGGTGGCCACACCGCTCGCCCAGGTGATGCCGACGGTGTGCCCACCCCGACCGCGCAGGCCGGTCACCCGCCCGCTCGGCCAGGCCGGCGGCAGCGCGGGCAGGACATGCAGCTCGCCGGTGTGGCTCTGCAACAGCATCTCGGCGATGCCGGCGGTGGCGCCGAAGTTGCCGTCGATCTGGAACGGCGGGTGCAGGTCGAACATGTTCGGCGCGAGCCGCGCGGTGGTGGCGAGGTAGCGGATCAGGTCGTGGGCCCGCTTGCCCTCCTCCATCCGAGCCCAGAAGTTGATTTTCCAGGCCAGCGACCAGCCCGTGCCGTCGTCGCCGCGCAGCGCCAGGGTCCGCCGGGCGGCCTCGAACAGCTGCGGGGTGCCGCGCTTGGTGATCTGGTTGCTGGGGGCCAGACCGTAGAGGTGCGAGATGTGCCGGTGGTTGGGCTCGGTCTCCACCCAGTCGTAGAGCCACTCCATGATGTTGCCGCGCGAGCCGACCTTCATGGGCGGGAGCCGGTCCCGGGTGGCGCGAACCTGCGCGCGGAAGGTGCTGTCCACGTTGAGGATCTCGCTGGCCCGGGCGCACGCGTCGAACAGGTCCCGCAGGATCTGGTTGTCCATTGTCGGCCCGGCACACACGCTGGCGTTCGCGTGGTGGCTCAGCTCCGGCGAGTTCGACGGGTTGGTCACCAGGTAACCGAGGGTCGGCTCGGTCACCAGGGTGTTGAGGAAGAACTGCGCCGCGCCCTTCATGGCCGGGTAGTTCGTCCGTAGGAACTCGATGTCGCCGTTGAACAGGTAGTGGTCCCAGATCAACGTGGACAGCCAGGCGCCGCCGGTCTGCCACATGCCCCAGAACGCGCCGTCCACCACAGCGGTGGCCCGCCACGCGTCGGTGTTGTGGTGGGTGACCCAGCCGCTGGCGGCGCCGTACTGCACCTGGGCGGTCCGCGCTCCGGCGACGGCGAGATCCCTGACCATGTCGAAGACCGGGTTGTGGCACTCGGCCAGGTTCGTGGTGTTGGCCGGCCAGTAGTTCATCGGCAGGTTGGCGTTGATCGTGTATTTCGAGTCCCACGCCGGGGCCAGCGAGTCGTTCCAGATGCCCTGGAGGTTGGCCGGCTGAGTGCCGGGCCGCGACGACGAGATCAGCAGGTAGCGCCCGTACTGGAACAGCAGCGTGGAGAACTGCGGGTCGTTGACGCTGTTGTGCTGGGCGATCCGGACATCCGTCGTCTGGTCGGCCGCGGACGTGCGGCCCAGATCGAGAGTGACCCGGCCGAACAGCGCCTGGTAGTCGGCCACGTGCCGGCTGCGCAACTGGTCGTAGCTGCTGGCCCGCGCGGCGGTGAGGCGCTGCCGGGCGATGCCCTGGTAGTCGCCGCCGACGTTGCGGTAGTTGACGTAGCTGGAGCCGATGGAGATCAACAGGGTCACGCTGTTGGCGTTTGTCACCCGCAGGGTGCCGCCGGAGCTGGACACGCTGCCGCCGCTGACTGTCGCGTTGGCCAGGGCCAGGAAGCGGACCGCACCGGTGACGCCCTCCATGTTCCCGGAGACGCCGTCGAGGCCGATCGTGGTGCCGTCCGGGCTGGACACCGTTGTGCGCTGCGGGCTGTCGAAGGTGGCGGTGAAGCTGATCGAGCCGGTCCGGTCGGCGGTCAGTCGCATCGCGATGACCTGGTCGGGCGCGCTGGCGAACACCTCCCGCTGGTGACGAACCCCGTTCAGCACGTACGAGGTCGTGACGGTGGCGGTGGTGAGGTCGAGCGTCCGGTCGTACTGTGACGCTCCGCTGGCGGAACCGAAGGCGAGCCGGAGATTGCCGACGGTCTGGTAGGCAAGCTGGCCGCCGGGGTTGCCCATCATGGTCTGGTTGATCAGATCCTGGGCCTGGGTCCACTGGTTCGCGTTGACCAACCGGCGGATCTCCGCGAGTGCTCCCGCGCCTCTGGGGTTGCTGGGATCGTGCGGCCCACCGGCCCAGACGGTGTCCTCATTGAGCTGAAGTCGCTCGGTGTCGACGTTGCCGTAGACCATGGCGCCGAGCCGGCCGTTGCCGATCGGCAGCGCCCGCAGCCAGTCGGTCCCGGCCCCTTCGTCGTACCAGAGGGCGAGGTCCCCGGCGGCCAACACCTGTGGCGGTGCCGCCGAATCCGCTCGTGCCACGGCGGTCCAGGGCACCGGCAGGAGAGCACCGCCCGCGCCGGCCGCGCCGACCTTGAGGGCCTGCCGTCGGGTCAGGTCTGACATCGATCCTCCAAACGGTGACCAGTCCGGCCACCCCGAAGCGTGACAACTATGGGACTCGACATGGGGATCCGCTTGGTGGCGCCAACCGGGACCCTGCCTGAGCAGGCCGACGCCGGGCCTTGGCGAGCCAGACATCTGATGTGTTTCGGGAAGGTTACTCCGGGGCCACAGAATAGGCAACGGTCGATCGATGGACAGAGGTGGCACGGCTCTGGCCGGTCAGCGGAGCGAACGGGCGGGTGAGCAGCGGCGGCCCGACGCGGCACAGCACGGCGACCCGCCAGAATCACGCCGACGACCACCCAGTCAGACGGACATACATCAGATGTACGAAGGAGGGCAGCCGAGCTGGCCGTTGCACCAGCATCCGTGGGCACCCCGAAGCGGCAGCGCAACCCCGGCGGGTCCACGGACGTGTAGTGGGAAACCCGATCGATGTCGCACCGGAGGAACGATGACCCCGACCCGCAGCACGTCGTCTGGCACCGCCACCCCGACCGCCTGTCCGGTGAGCGCCGCCACCCTGCAACGCGCATCGGGGCTGAGCAACGCCCTACGGATCGATCCCGCCCACATCAAGTGCGCGAGGCAGTGGGCCACGGCCGGTGTGATCGCCGTCGACCCCGGGATGCAGGGCGACGGTGTGCTGCTGTTCAAGCACTCGGACGGCAGATGGCAGAAGCTGGGCGAAGGCAGCGCACTCGAATGCACCCCGTTCGGCATCCCGGCGGAGATCGGCGACCAGGTCGGTTGCCGCGACCACTGAGCAGGTGGCGTCGACGCGCCCGGCCGGCAGCGAGCACAGGGCGTCCGCGATGGTCTGCACACCGCAGCGCACATCGCGGACTGCGACTCCCGTACGCAATCGGGTTGTTCTCTGCCGGCGCACGGGTGACCATGGGCGGCATGGCGGGAGTTCGGGGGTGAGATCGCCTCTGCAAGGTGGACTGCCGCCCGGCGGCGCGGTGGTGGTCGGGGCCGTCGTGGAGATCGCCTGCGACGAGTCGGGATTCTCGGGTACGAACCTGCTGCACTCGACCGCCCCGGTGATCACGCACGCGAGCGTCGACCTGACCGTCGACGAGGCGGTCGCGCTCATCACCGCCCTGCGGTCCGGGTTCCGGTTCGCGCCGCACGAGCTCAAGTCAGGCCGGTTCCTGCGCGGCTCGGGCGCGGACGAGGCACTGGAGTGGTTCCTGGCTGCGCTGGCCGGCCGCGCGCACGTCCACCTCATCGACAAGGAGTTCTTCCTCGTCACCCGGATCGTGGACTTCCTGCTCACCGAGCCGTCGTACGCGGCGGGTACCCGCCTGGCGCGCGAGCACCATCCGGCGGCTCTCGCCCTGCACGAGGCCGGACGCTCGACCGACGGCGACTGGGCCGCCTTCCTCTCGGCGTTCGTCGATCTGGTCCGGATGAAGCGGCGACTTCCGGTCGACCAGACCGTGCGGCGGTTCTTCCAGGCCCGGGACGCGCTGCGACGCCACGGCCTCGGCACGGTGGCCGACGCCGTCCTCGACGGGCTCCGCCCGAGTCACGTGCGGGCCGTGGTGGCCAGGCTCGACGTCGACGACCGCACGGTCCCTCCCCCACTGGAACCGCTGCTGCCGGCGCTGGCGGAGACGGTCCTGTCCTGGAGCGGCGGCCGGCGGCAGGTGCTGGTGACCCACGACGAGCAGAGCGCCCTGACGGCCGACCGACTGACCCGCCTGCAGCGGGTGTTGGCCGACGGCTACGCGTCGGCGGCCGGCGTCGACCGGGCTGGGACGTTGCCGAACGGGGTGTCGCCGCTGGCGGGGCTGGTGATGGTCGACTCCCGAGACGATCCGCGAGTGCAGGTAGCGGATCTCCTTGCGGGAGTGGCCCGGCGGATGCCCGGCATCATCGGCGACGCGCTCCGTCAGCCGCCGCCCGCTCCCGCAGGATGACGGGCAGCCGAGTCATGATCGGCACGGGCCCGGAGGGTCTGCGTGGTCGCCGAGTCAGCGGGAAAAAACGCCTCGACGGCCAACCCGGCGACTGTGACCTCCCGCGGCGTACCGAAGAGGGTCGTGGTGCTGACGAAGGACAACTCCTGGTCACCGTGCCGGTAGCGCAGCGGGACGAGAACACGTGAGAGGGCATCGCCTGGCGGTGTCGTCTCGACGTCGCCACCGGGATAACCGCGAAGCTCCTCGTGCAGGTCGTACAGGATCGGGTCGTTGGTTGTCGCCGCCTGCTGGTGCAGCCGTTTCAGCAGGTGGGCGCGCCACTCGGGCAGGTTCACGATGCGCGGTGCCAGACCGTCGGGGTGCAGGCTGAGGCGCAACACGTTGATCGGTGGAGTGAGCAGGTGGGGCTGCGCGTCCATGGTGAACAGGGCGACGGCAGGGTTGGCGTCGACGAGGTGCCAGTGCTGGTCGACGAGCAGCGCGGGGTACGGGCTGTGACCATCGAGGATCCGCCGTACGGCGGCCCGGACGGGTGTCAGCTCGGGGTCGCCCAGTTCGTGGCGCGGGAAGGCGGGCGCGTAACCGCCGGCCAGCAGCATCGTGTTGCGCTCGGCCAGCGGCATCTCCAGGTGTTCGGCCAGCCGCAGGATGAGGTCGGGGCTCGGCCGGGACCGCCCGGTCTCGACGAAGCTCAGGTGCCGGGCCGACACTCCCGCCTCGATCGACAGGTCGAGCTGGCTCATTCCGCGAGCCCGGCGCCAGTCGCGCAGCAGCTCCCCCACTGGTCGCCCGTGTCGGGTCGAGATCCTCACTCACCGACCCTAGTTCCGCACCGACCGCCGAGCCATTACCTGCGAGGTAATCGACAGCCCACCACGACACTGAAAAAATCGACTCCCACCTGAGAAAACACAACGCGAAGGACCGACAACCATGACCGCGTACGCGCTCGCACACCTCCGTAAGGCACCCGTCCACGCCGAGGTACTGACGTACCTGGAGCGAATCGACGCCACCCTCGCGCCTTTCGCGGGCCGGTTCATCGTCCACGGCGGCGCCGTCGACGTCCTGGAGGGCGACTGGCCCGGCGACGTGATCGTCATCGAGTTCCCCGACCTGAGCCGGGCCCGCTCCTGGTACCGGTCCAGCGCCTATCAGGAGATCAAGCCCCTGCGGACGAGGCACCTCACCGGCGAGGTGATTCTCGTCGACGGAGTCGAGCCGGGCCACGACTCGTCGCAGATGGCCGCGGCCATCCGCCGTACCACCGATCGGTAGCACCCGACGCGCGAGCGCCGTCCCCAAGAACCCGACGGCTCGCCGCCCGCAAGGCACCCCGACACAGGTCGGCCGTCCGTAGTCTCATCGAATGCAGGACACCCAGACGCACACCCTGGCCATTCCCGGCGTCGACCTGGTCTACGACGTCCGCGGCCCGCTACCTCCCGCTGGCGCCCATCGCGCGCTGCTCATGATCGGCCAGCCGATGGCGGCCGAGGGCTTCGTGCAGCTCGCGCCGCACTTCACGGACCGCACGGTGCTCACCTACGACCCGCGTGGTCTGGGCCGCAGCGTCCGCAAGGACGGTCGGTCCGACCACACGCCGCAGCAGCAGGCCGCCGACCTGCACGCGCTCATCCAGGCGCTGGACGTCGGTCCGGTCGACGTGTTCGCCAGTAGCGGCGGCGCGGTGACAGCACTCGAACTGGTCGCCACCCAACCCGACGACGTCGCCACCCTGGTGGCGCACGAACCGCCGATCAACGCTGTGCTCCCCGACGCCACGGCCGCCGAGCGCGCCCGAGCCGGCTTCTACGAGGCGTACCAGGCGAAGGGCTCGGGGGCGGGGATGGCCGCGTTCATCGCCATGACGTCATGGCAGGGCGAGTTCACCGATGCCTACTTCGCCCAGCCCGCTCCCGACCCGGCGATGTTCGGCATGGCCGCCGACGACGATGGCAGCCGCGACGACCCGCTGCTGTCGCAGAACTCGTGGGCGATCACCGACTACCGTCCCGACGCGAGCGTGCTCACCGCCGCGCCCACCCGGATCGTTGTCGCTGTCGGCGAGGAGTCGGCCGGCACGTACACCGCCCGCACCGCCCTGGGCCTCGCGGCGCTGCTCGGCCAGGAGGCCGTGGTGTTCCCGAGCCACCACGGCGGGTTCCTCGGCGGCGAGTTCGGCTACGCGGGCAAGCCCGAGGAGTTCGCCGCGCGGCTGCGGGAGGTGCTGGACGCGGGCTGACGTCCGCTCAACCGGTCGCCTCGGAGTAGACCTCGACGTCGTAGAGCAACTGCACGTCGCGGCGGCCGTTGGTGACGCCGACGAAGACCGGGTCACCGGCCGGGGTGCGGCCCTGACGCCACGCCTGTTCCCGGGCCGCCTCCCGCGACTCATGATGGGCCCTGCCCTGCTGATGCAGTTGCAACACCCGGCGGGCGGTGCCCCGGTCGGTGCCGAGGTGGATTCGCAGGAGAGGCATGCCAGGACCTCCTTGCTCGACGCTGAATCTCGTGCGGCTGGCCGACCAGCCGTATCGTGAGACGCGGGGGCGACGATCCGCCGTCTTCGATTAAACGCCACCCGCTGCGGTCGAGGAGGGCATTTATGACTGGTCTGGCGACCGTCGGCGCAATCGTGGGTGTCCTGCTCGTCGGTCTCGTGGTCCTGATCCGTAAGCCGGCCAACACCCGGTCGGTGCTCAGATGGTCGGCCCTGGCGATCACCGTGCTGGTGGCCGCCGTGCTGGTTCCCTTCACCGTGGACGACTCGGGCGCGGCGGCCGGCTACCTGCTCGGCGTTCCCGTCGTCGCGGCGTTGCTGCCCGTCCTCGCGCAACGGGTCGGTCGGCTGACCGTGGTCGCCGATCTGGTGGCCGCGCTCGTCCTCACGGGATGGGGTCTGCTGCTCGGGCTGGGCATCGGCGTCGCGTTCCTACCAGCGGTGATACTCCTGATCGCCAGCGCCGCGGGTACCCGGGCGCCGCGACCGTCCACCATCTGACCGGGTGACTGGCTGTCAGCCGTCGGGGGTGAACAGCCCCTGGACGCCGACGACGATCGCGATGAGGCCGAAGATCGCGAGCAACAGCCGGACGCCGGTGGCGCCGTCCGACCGCTCGTCGCGCGGCGTCGACCGCCCGGTCAACCGGTCCCACAGCAGGGCGAGCCCCACACCGATCCCCACCACCTCGAAGTGGAACACCCGGGGCCCGGACACCAAATGGACGATGAGGTAGTAGCCGCCGGTCACCAGGGCCACGAGGCCGACCACCCACGCGATCGGGGCGGCCCGACCGGCGAGGCGGCCCAGGTCGTCGCCGACGCGCGGCAGCAGCCGCAGCACCGCAACGGCGAGCAGGAAGCCACCGACGATGTTGGCGAGGTCGAGCAGCAGAGCCATAATCACGGGAGTCTCCGTCGGTCGGGTGATCAGCGGTGGGAGCGTACCCACGGACCGGCTCGGTTGAAACGGTCCGGACGGCACGCCCCCACGCCGGAGCTCAGATTGGGCTGCTCACCCTTTCAGCGCGTGCACCGCCATACCAGCGGCCGATACGCCCGGTTCTCGTAGACGGCCCCGACCACCGTCAGACCGTCGTCGCTGATCGCCTCGGCCGTGTAGGTGCCCGCCTCGGTCGCCCGTACCTCCGGTCTGCCCGCCAATCGGCGGGAGGTGCCGTCCGGGGCGACGACCAGCGGCGCACCGTCGGCGACCAGCACGTCACCACTGCCGGCGATGGCGCTCGCCCCCGGGAAGGGCAACAGGCTCACCGCTCCCGTGGTGAGATTCCACCGCACCGGCAGCATCTGCACGGCGCCGCTGCGTTGGTCGCCGGGAACCATGCCGATCGCCCATTCGCCCCGCGCCGACTCGACCGACGCCCGCGGGTAGCCGTCGGGCACCGCCAACGCCGCCCCGACGCCCTGCGGCGTCCACCGGTAGGGCTGTTCGCCCACGGTGCCGACGATCGTGCCGTCCTCCGTGATCCCGGTCGCGGACGACCCCCGCTGGCCGACCAACCGGTACTTCTGGGGGTGGTCCGTCGACCAGCGCACAGCCTGGTGCGAGTCGTCGGACCGGTCGGCGGTGCCCACGATGTCGCCCCGGCCGTTGATGGCGTGCACGAGCACCGTGTCGTAGCCGGGCGGCGTGGCCAGGAAACGCAGCTTCCCGTCCCGGTACAGCCATCCGGTGCCGTCTCCGTTGGTGCCCACCACATAGCCACGGGTGTTGACCGCGGCCGCGTGCCGCGCGGTCGCCGGCAGGACGACCGGCCGGCCGTCGGTCCACAGCACTACCCGTCCGTCCTCCTGCCCGGTGCCGATGTCGCCGACGATGTGCCGCCCGGTGGGATCAACGCTTTTGGCCACCGCGACCGGACCCTTGACCGGCTGCGGCAACCACGACGCCTGGCAGGTGACCGGCGGGCGCGGGGCGATCGACCCGGTGTTCTCCGGTGTCACCGCGAGCGCGGGCGGGGTCGGACCCGGCGGGCCGGTGGTCGCACCGACCTGAACGGCACCCACGACACCGACCCCGGCCAGCACCACCAGCGCGGCGATCCCACCGACTCGGCGACGCCGTCGGCGCCGCCGACCGTCGCGGACCGCCCGGCTCAGGTCGACCCGAGGCTCCGGCACCGGCGCCGCCCGCAGCAGCTCGGCGATCCGCTGCTCGTCCACGGTGGTCATCTCGGACTCCTCACTGACATCTCGGTCACGTCGAGCACCTGGCGGACGGCCGCCAACGCTCGAGCCGTCTGCGACTTCACGTTGCCCTCCGAGCAGCCCATCGCGGCGGCCGTGTCGGTCAACGACAGGTCGCACAGGAACCGCAGGACCAGCACGGTGCGCTGGCCGCGCGGGAGGCTGGCGAGCGCGGCGAGCAGGTTGTCTCGCTCGGCCAGGTCGTCGTGCGGCGTCACCGGTGAGCGCTCCGGCACCGGCACCGACCCCAGCAGGCGAACCTTCGCCCAGTTCAACCGCTTCTCATCGACGAGCTTGTGCACCAGCATCCGGTGTACGTACGCGTCGACGTTGTCGGCCCGGCTGACCCGGCGCCAGTTCACGTAGAGCGCCGTCACCGTCTGCTGCACCACGTCGTCGGCCAGATGGGCGTCACCGCACATCAGGAACGCGGTCCGATGCAGGCTCGGCAGTCGCGCGGAGACGTACTCCACGAACTCACCCTCGGCTTCCACCATCGAGGCTCCCTCCTCCGCATGCTCGACGGGACCGGACGGTGATCAGGTTGCGTCCCCGTCGAAGAACGGTCGGAAGCCCTACCGCTCGGCCGGGCCCGGGGGTGTCCCGCCATCACTGAGCTGTCCACTGTGGTTGTACCGGAAAGATTTCCGGAGACCGTTATGACATTGACCAGCGTCTTTGTGTTTTTGGCCCTCGTGCCGCTCGGAATCAACGCCGAAAGATTGCTGCGGGTTGCCAGCTCATCACCTAGGCTCCCGAATACCCACATCGACGGCCCGCCCTCACGCCGTGCCAGCCACCGACCTCGCACGCCGGCCATCGCCACCCTCGACGCCGATTGGAGTATTCGATGACCTGGCGTCCAACCATTGCCGCACTGGCCGGCCTGTGCCTGGCGGTCACCGCCACCCCCCTGTCCGCCGGTGCTGCCGTCGCCGCCACGCATGTCAGCGCTCACGCCGCGCTCGCCGGTCCGCCCGGCGCACCGCCCGGGGCCTGCCCGACGGGGGCCAGTTACGGCCCGCCGCTGCCGGCCAGCACCGTGACGGCCCCGCGAATCCAGGGTGGGTTCACGTTCCTCGAAGGGCCGGTCTGGGTCGCCGACGGCGGCTACCTGCTGTTCTCCGACATGACCGCCGGCACCGGGCCGTACAACGTCCAGCCGTCGACGATCCGCCGGTTCACCCCGCCGGCGAGCTTCGACACGTTCATCGCCGACGCCGGCAGCAACGGCCTGGCCCTCAGCGCCGACGGCCAGCAGCTCGTCGCGGCCACCCACGACCAGCGCAGCGTGTCCGCGTACCGGCTGAGCGACCGGGCCCGCAGCACCGTCGCGCCGAACTACCAGGGCCGGGCCTTCAACTCGCCGAACGACGTCGCGGTCCGTTCCGACGGCGTCGTCTACTTCACCGACCCCAACTTCCAGCGCGGCAACCGCCCGGACCAGATGAGCGGGCGTACCAGCGTCTTCCGCGTCTCCAACGGGCAGGTGTCGCTGGTCGACGACCGGTTGCGCCAACCCAACGGCATCTCGCTCTCACCGGACGGAACCGCGCTGTACGTGGGCGCCTACTCCGAGAACAAGATCTACAAGTACGCGGTCCAGCCCGACGGCAGCATCGGCGCCCGCAGCGTCTTCGTGAACTACATCGGCGGCCCGGACGGCGGCACGATCGACTGCGCCGGCAACGTGTACTGGACCTCGGGCGGGGACTCCCTGGTCCACGTCTACTCCCCCGCGGGCACCCAGCTCGGCACGATCCGGTCCGGCAACTCCGGCACCACCAATGTGGCGTTCGGCGGCCCCGACCGGCAGACCCTCTTCGTCACGTCGGGCCGGTGGGGCGACTCCGGGCTGTACAGCGTGCGACTGAACGTTCCCGGATATCCGTACTGACCGACGGCTGGATGGCGCGCCGCTGTCGTCGTAGCCCGACGAAAGCGGCGCGCTATCCGGTGGTCGCGGCGATGAACACCACCGCCCCGACCACCACCAGCGCGGCGGCCAGGAAGGTCTGCCGTCGGGCCCGGCGCAACGCCTCCCGGACCTGCCAGGCATGCGCAGTGGCGAGCAGCCAGCGCAGGTACGGATCGGTCCGGGCGATGTTGCGGCGCGCGGTGGCGAGCCCCGCCCGGAGTGCGGCCCGCTCCTGCGGCGGGACCGTCGACAGGCGGCGGGTGATCTCCGCAGCGATGCGGCGATGACGCAGCAGACCGTCGACGTCGACGGCGTACCCGCCGAAGTGGTACCAGGGCTCGGCCTCCAGCCGCTCGCGCAGGCCGCGCAGCTCCGGCCCGCTGAGCGTCGCCGGCGTGGTCATCGGCGGGACGAGCACCTCGCTGGTCCGCCAGATCGCCCAGGCCACGCCGAGCAGCGTCACCAGCAGACCGCCGCCCGCCCACGCCGCGTGGGCCCAGTCGGTGACCTTGCCGGCGGCGATCAGCGGGCCGCCGCCGAGCAGCAGCGCGCCCACCGCGCCGGCCGAGGAGATGATCCACCGAGCCGCCGCCCGACTGTCAGCGACGGAGTCCAACGGGGACGGCAGCGCGTCCAGTCCCGCGCCGCCCGTCGGCGACTCCCCGGTCATCGGCTGTCGTCGCGGAAGACGACACCCAGCGGACCGTTCTCGTCGTCGGGCAGATCGGTGTACGGCACCCAGCGCTGGCCGTCGAAGAACTCCAGCTCGCCGCTGTCGTTGATCCGCACGGCGTTGACGTGCGCAATCTCCTCAGGATCGTCAGCCATGGATACAGTATCGGTCAGCCCGGCAATCCACTTCGGCGTCGGGTCGTCCGCCGGGCGACCGCAGGGGGGCCTTCGTGATCCGGTTGACAGTCAGCGCGACCGACGTTGTCCTGGCCGTTCGGGCCGACCGGCGTCGACACCCGGTGGGCCCCGCCGACCAACGTAGCGCCGACCTGCTCTGGCGACTGCGCGGCGGCCCCTCGGTGGAGCTGTCGTACGAGGTCGGCGTCGTGCTCGGCCGCCGCTTCCTCGACGCCCCCGGCCCGGCCCTGCGCGCCGAGCTGGACCGCCCCGGCCGGCACCGGCTCGGCATCGAGGTCGCCGACCCGGCCCTGGCCGACCTGCCCTGGGAGACCCTGGTGCTGCCCGGCGAGGAACTGCCGCTGGCACTGCGCCCCGACGTCGACGTCTGCCGGATCGGCCCCGACATACCGGCACCCACGGTCCGGGTGGACGGCCCGCTGCGGATGCTCGCGGCGATCGCGAGCCCGGACGACTCGACCCACCCGCTGCTGGACCACGAGCGGGAGCTCGGTCGGATCCTCGGCGCTGTGGAGCCGGGGCATCGGCACGGGGTGAGGGTGCGCGTCCTGGAGTGGGGCAGCGCCGCCGCGATCCGGGCCGCCCTCGCCGAGGAGCCCTTCCACGTCCTGCACGTCTCCAGTCACGCGCGCCCCGGCGCGCTGCTGCTGGAGACCTCCACCGGCACGGAGGACCGCGTGGACGCCGCGCGGTTCCTGGCCGAGGTGCTGCCGCCGGGCCGGACCGTACCGTTGATCGTGCTGGCCGGCTGCTCCACCGCCCGGCAGGATCAACGGGAGCTGCCCGGACTGGCCGGCGCGCTGCTGACCCACGGCGCGCCGGCGGTGCTGGCGATGAACGGGACGGTCAGCGACGGGTACACCATCGAGTTCTGCGCTCGGCTCTACGAGCGGTTGGCTGCCAGCAGCGAGCCGGAGCTGTTGGCGGAGGTCTCCGCCGTACGCCGCGAGCTGGCCCCGACCGCCGCCGAGTGGTGGGTGCCGACGCTGTTCCTGGCCGATCCCGGGCTGCGGCTGGCCGGCGGACGGGGCGGCGCTGCCGTCGCCGCGCCGCCCGTCCAGTCGATCGTCGGGGACGGCGTGGTGCGCGCGCCCACGGACTTCGTGGGCCGCCGGGAGATCCTGCGTCGGCTGTCGCGGGGAAAGCTTCGGGTGCTCGTCCACGGCATCGGCGGGATCGGCAAGACGAGTCTCGCCGCGGAACTCGCGCGGCGGTTCCGCGACACGGGCGGCATCGTCGTGGCGACCCACGGCGACGCCGCAGTCGACGGGATCCTCGACGAGCTGCGCCGTCAGGTGGAGAGCCGGTGCGCCCGGGCGGCACCGGACGACCCGCTGCGGCGATGGCTCGTCGCCCTCGCCGCGCCGGGCCAGGACTGGCGGCGACGATTGGACGCGATCGGCACCGGCGGCCCGGCACTGCTGCTCGTCCTCGACAACGCCGAGGACGCCCTGGACGCCGAGCACCGGTTGGCCGACGCGGACCTGGCCGCGTTCCTCGCCGCCTGGGCGTCCCGCCACGAGCTGGTCGTGACCAGCCGGCACCCGTTCCCGGTCGCCGGTCTGGAAACCTGTCACCTCGGTCCGCTCTCCTGGCAGGAGACCCGCAAGCTGCTCTGGCGGCTGCCGGGCGTCGGCCAACTGGCGCCGGCCGAACAGCAACGGATGTGGCACCGGCTGGGTGGTCACCCGCGCGCGCTGGAATACCTCGACGGCCTGCTGCACGGCGGCAACGCGCGATCCGACGAGGTGGCCGGCCGCCTGGCCGCGGCCGGCGGTGGCCGGGACGCCGGGCCGGCCGAGGTCGGCACGCCGCTGGCCGAGGCCGGCACGCCGCTGGCCGAGGCCGGCGCGCTGGCCGCCGAGGATGTGCTGCTGCCCCGGCTGCTCGCCCGCCTGGAGGCCGTCCCGGCGGCCCGTCGGTTGCTGCTCGGCGCGGCGGTGTACCGCACCCCGGCGGACCGGACCGGCCTCGCCTGGCAGCTCGCCGACCCGACGGACGGCGACGACCCACCACCGGAACCGGCGGGACTGGACGAGTCGGTCGAGACGCTGTCGCAGCTGGGGCTGCTCGCCCCGGTGACCGGGGGCCACCTGGTGCACCGGTGGACGGCGGCGAGTTTGCTGCGGATCGCCGGCCGCGACGCGGTGGTGGACGCGCATCGCCGGGCGGGCCGCTACTGGGGCTGGCGGGCCCGGTCCAGCACCGACCAGCACGACTACATCCGCCGGGCCGTCGAGGCGCGGTACCACCACCTGGTGGCGGGTGACACCGACGAGGTCGTCACCTACTCCGAACTGGCCTGCCAGGAGTTGCACGCGGCCGGGCACTGGGCGTGGGAGGAGAAGATCTGGCGGGAGCTGCTGCCGATGGCGCCCCCCGGCTCGGCGCGCGGGGCGAGCTTCCTGAAGGGACTCGGCGACGTGCACCTCAGCCGGGGCGAGTACCCGCAGGCGACGCAGCGCTACGAGGCGGCGCTTGCCGTCTACCGGGATCTCGGCGACGACAGCGGGGTCGGCAAACTCCTGCACCAGTTGGGCCTGGTCGCCGACAACCGGGGTGACCGGGCAACCGCGGACCGGCTGTTCCAGGAGGCGTTGACGATCCTGAGCCGGCTCGACGACCGCTCGGCGGTCTCCCGGACCCTGCACCAGCTCGCCGGCATCGCCCGCGGCAACGGCGACGCCAAGCTGGCCATGTCGCGTTACCTGGAGGAGCTGGCGATCGCCCGGGACCTCGACGACCTGGAGGGGATCGCGGCGAGCCACCACCAGATCGGCGTACTCGCCTTCGAGGCCCGCGACCTCGTGAAGGCCGAGCAGTGCATCCAGGTGGCGATCACCGCCTACGGACGGTTGGGCGTCCGGGTCCAGCAGGGCAGCGGGCTGGTCATGCTCGGGCGGATCGACCTCGCCAGGTTCGCGTACGAGACCGCCGAGGAGCGGGTCCGCGCCGCCCTGAAGATCTTCGAGGAGGTCGGCAGCAACGGTCACATCGCGGAGTGCTCGCTGCTGCTCGGTCACCTCTCCCGCGACCTCGACGACCTCGAATTCGCCGAGAGCTGTTTCGCCCGCGCCCGGACGATCGTCGCGGCCCTCGGCGAAGACCCGCTGCTGCGCCGCTGCGACGAACTGCTCGGCGGCGTCCGAACAGTCCTCGGCCGGGCCGCCGAGGCGGTGCCGCACACCCTCAACGCGATCGGCGGGGACGACGAGCCGCCGCTCCAGGCGGCACTGGAATGGCTGGCCGTGCAGCGCCTGGAACTGGGCGCGCGAGCCTTCTCCGACCTGCTGGCCCGGCACCTCGACCGGCGGCAGGCGGCGCAGCGGGCCGAGTGGGTCGAGGCGTACCTGCGGTTCCGGTTCGACGGCTCCCACCCGACGCCGCTCGGCAGTGGCTACGTCCTGCTCGCCATCACCGCCGCCCAGGCGGGTGAGTTCGGCACCGCCCGGATGTGCCTGCTGCGGGCGTTGCCGATCTGCGCCGCCGCCGGCTACCAGGCGGGGGTCGCCAAGTGCCACGAGGACCTCGGCCGGGTGGGCCTGGAGACCCGCCGGCTGGCCGAAGCCCGGTCCCGCTACGAGCAGGCGCTGCAGGTCTACCGCGTGCTGCGCCACGAGCCCAACCAGGCCATCGTCCTGCACCAGCTCGGCCGGGTCTGTGAGGAGCAGGAGGACCTCGCCGACGCGGATGAGTTCTACCGCCGCTCCATCGCGATCAAGAAGCGGCTCGGGAACCTGTCGGGCGTTTCCAACAGCACCTTCCACCTCGGCCGGGTGGCCGGTCTGCGCGGCGACCGGGTCCTGGCCGAACGGTGCTACCGGACCTGCCTGCGGATCGACCGTGAGCAGGGCAACTGGGAGGAGGTGGCACTGGACCAGGTGGCGATCGGGCAGCTGCGCGTCGAGCAGGGCCACCCGGCGGAGGGCATCCCACTGATCGTCGAGGCACTGAGCATCGACCGGCAGATCGGGTCGACGAACGCGGCGCTGGACCTCAACGCGCTGCGCGAGCTGCGGGCCGGGCTCGGCGACGAGGCGTTCACCGCCATCCTCACCGACACCGTCGGCCCGGCCAACGCCGTCGAGGTGCTCGACCTGATCGCGGTGCTACCGACCACCGGCGAGCCGACCTGACCCACTCCGCCACCCGTACACTCGGTTGATGGCGCACCGCCCGTGGCAGCCCGCTGACAACCGTCACCTGGATGGATGACCAGAACCCGGGGGTCCGCCGATGAGAGGCCGCTACGACAACCTGACCCGCACCCGTGCTCTCGACCCGGAGCGCGACCACCTGGTCATCTACCAGACCATGCTGCGCTACGAGTTTCCGTGGGACATGAAGCTGGGGCTCAACCTCGCCTTCAACCGGTCGTTCTCCATCCCCGCCATCGCCACGGTGCACACCGCCACGGGCGAGCTGACCGAACGCACCCAGAAGCGGATCGACGACACCGGCCTGCTGATGTACGAGATGGTGCTCAACGGCTTCCACCAGCCTCGGGGCCGCGAGGCGTTGCGGCGCGTCAACCAGATCCACGGCCGGTACGACATCAGCAACGACGACTTCCGCTACGTCCTCGGCTGCCTGGTCGTGATCCCCACCCGGTGGTTGCAGGAGTACGGCTGGCGCCCACCCTGCTGCCACGAACGTCACGCCACGCACCTGTTCTATCGGGAGCTCGGCCGACGGATGGGCATCACCGACATCCCCGGGTCGTACGACGAGTTCGAGACCTGGTTCGACGCGTACGACGCCGCTCACCTGCAACCCAACGACGACGCGGCGGCCATCGAACGCGCCACCCGCATGCTGATGCTCACCCGGATCCCCCGAATGCTCGCCCCACTGGGAAACGCACTGGTCAGCGCCCTGTACGACGCGCCGCTGCGGGGCGCGACGCGGGTCGACACGCCGGTCTGGCCGGTCCGGGCGGGGTTGCACCTGGCCTTGCGGACGCGCTCGCGGTTGCAGCGATGGTTCGGTGCGCCGCGGACGACCGCGTTGTTCGCCGACGGGATCACAGCCAAGAGCTATCCCGACGGGTACGAGATCAGCCAGCTCGGCCCCCACCAGGACCGCGTGCCCGAGTGACACCTCGTGGTGCTGGCGTCGCCGGCTCGCACGCGCCGGGCCCTGCGCTGCCCGTGTGAGGTCAGCGCGCAGATCGGCGTGCGAGTGGGACCGGTCCGCCGACTGCCCGCTGGGGACAGTCGGCGGACCGGCTGTCAGCGGACGTCGGTGGTGGTCCAGCGTGGGGAGGCGGTGGTGACCGGGACGGTGTCACCGACCAGCGTGGTCACCGTCTGGGTGTCCCGCCGCGCGCTGGTGCCGACCCACAGCTCGACGTCGCCGGGCTCCACCACGCGGGTGAACGTGCGGCCGGAGAAGGCCAGACGGGTGGTGGGCACGGTCAGCTCGACAGTGACGGACTGGCCCGGTTCCAGATGGACTCGCCGGTAGCCGAGCAGCTGCGCCACCGGCCGGGTCACCGAGGCGACCAGGTCGCGACCGTAGAGCTGGACCACGTCGTCGCCGGCGACCGCGCCGGTGTTCGTCACCCGCACCGTCACCCCTATCGCCGCGTCGGTGGGCACCGTGGCGGGCACTGTGAGCTGGCTGTACGCGAACGTCGTGTAGGACAGGCCGTGGCCGAACGGCGCCACGGGCGTCGCCAGCAGGTTGGTCCCCGCGTTCCCCGCGCCGAGGGTTGGGTGCAGGTAGGAGTACGGCTGCGCGCCGGCCGACCCGGGCAGGCTGACCGGCAGCCGGCCCGACGGGTTGACTCGCCCGGAGAGCACTCCCGCGATCGCCCCGGCGCCCTCCTCACCCGGGAAGAACGCCTGCACCACCGCCGCGCAGCGTGAGAGCGCCCAGCCGATCGCGTACGGCCGGCCGGTGAGCAGCACGAGGACGACAGGTGTGCCGGTCGCCAGCACCGACTCGACCAGTTCGCGTTGGACGCCCGGCAGTTCCAGGTCGTCCCGGTCGCAGCCTTCGCCGACGGTGCCGCGCCCGAAGAGGCCGGCGTGGTCGCCGACGACCAGGACGGCGACGTCCGCGTCGGAGGCCGTGGTGACGGCCTCGTCGAAGCCGGACCGGTCGTCGGTGTCCACGTCGCAGCCGCGGGCCCAGGTGACGAGATCGCCGCCGAACTCGGCCCGCACGGCGTCGAGCACTGTCGACACCTCGATGCCGGTCTCCACGCCGGCGTGCTGGACGAGGACGTGGTTGAGGAACGAGTAGCACCCGAAGAGCGCGCTCTGCCGGTCGGCGTTCGGGCCGATGAGGGCCACCCGACGCCCCGACGGCAGCGGCAGCGCGTCCTGGTTGGCGACCAGCACTATCGATTCCTCGGCGAGCCGGCGGGCGATCGACCGGTGCTCCGGCGAGTCGAGGTCGATCGCCTGGGGCGGCTCGTCGTCGAAGGTCGCGTCGAGCAGACCCAGGTCCAGCTTCTGGCGCAGTACCCGCAGCACCGCGCGGTCGATGAGCGCCTCGTCGAGGGCGCCCGCCCGCACCGACTCCCCCAGGGTCAGATAGGCGTCGCCGGTCGGCAGTTCGACGTCGAGGCCGGCGGTCAGCGCCTGCCCGGCCGCCTCCGCGTGATCGCTCGCCACGTGGTGCAACAGGTTCAGGAACGCGACCCCGTAGTAGTCGGCCACCACCGTGCCGTCGAAGCCCCACTGGTCGCGCAGGATGCCGGTCAGCATGGTCGGGTCGGCGGCGACGGGCATCCCGTCGATCTCGGTGTACGAGTGCATGACGCTGCGGGCGTCACCGTCGATGATCGCCATCTCGAACGGAGGGAGCAGGACGTCGGCCAGTTCCCGGCGGCCGATGTGCACCGGGCCGAAGTTGCGCCCGGCGCGCGAGGCGGAGTAACCGGCGAAGTGCTTGAGGGTGGCGTGCACGCCCTGCGACTGCAGACCGCGCACGTACGACGTGCCGATGGTGCCGACCAGGTACGGGTCTTCGGCGATGCACTCGTCCACCCGGCCCCAGCGGGGGTCACGGATTACGTCGAGCACCGGAGAGAGCCCCTGGTGGATGCCCAGGGCCCGCATCGAGGCGCCGATCGCCGCGGCCATCTCGGTGACCAGTTCGGGGTCGAACGCGGCACCCCAGGCCAGCGGGGTGGGGAAGGTGGCTGCTTTCCACGCGGACAGCCCGGTGAGGCACTCCTCGTGGACGATCGCCGGGATGCCGAGCCGGGTTCCGGTGACCAGGTCGCGCTGGAACTTCCACAACCAGGGCGCGTGTTCGGCCGCGTCCACGGGGCGGGTGCCGTAGGTGCGGGTGAGGTGACCGAGCCCGTGCCGGGAGAACTCTTCGAGCTTGGCGTTCCCGCCGAACTCCCCCTGCATAGGGGCCACCGCCTCGCCGTCTTCCTTCTCCCAGAAGCCGACGAGCTGGGCGATTTTCTCCTCGATCGTCATTCGGCCGAGGAGATCGCGGACGCGGGCCTCGCCGTCGCGAGCGTCCGGTCGTCCGTGCTCGGGCCCTGTCTGAGCCGGCGTCGGCCCGCCCACTACCGTGTGGACCTCAGTCATGCTGTGCCTTCCTGTGGTTGTGCTCGTGCCGCTGCCGCTCAGCCCTTGACCGCGCCCTGCAGGCCTCCGACGATCTGCTTCTCCGCGAGCGTGAAGAAGAGCAGTGCCGGCAGCATCGCCAGCGAGGTGAAGGCGAGGACGCCTGCCGTGTCGGTGGTGTACTGGCTGGAGAAGTTCTGCACGCCCAGCGGCAGGGTGTGCAGGTTGACGTCGCTGAGCACGAGCAGCGGCAGCAGGAACGAGTTCCAGCTCGCCACGAACGCCAGGACGCCAACGGTGACGAGCGCGGGCCGCGACAACGGCATCGCGACGCGCCAGAGGAAGCCGAGTCGACTCGCGCCATCGATGGCGGCTGCGTCCTCCAACTCTCGCGGGATGGCCGAGAGGAAGGGACGCAGGATCACGATCGTCAGTGGCAGGGAGAAGGCGACCTGCGGAAGGATCACCGCGTAGTAGGAGTTGATCAGGTTCAGGTCACGCAGCATGAGGTAGAGCGGCAGGATCGCCGCCCCGGCCGGAAACAGCAGACCGAGGGTGAAGAAGGTGTAGAGCCCTTCCCGCCCGCGGAAGCTGTAGCGGGCGAGCACGAACGCGGCGGCCAGTCCGAGCACGACCACGGCCAGCGTGGTTCCCAGGGCGATGACCGCGCTGTTGAACGCCTGTTGCCAGAAGTTGCTCTGGGTCAGCACCCTGGCGTAGTTGTCCCAGACGAACGGGTCGGGCAGGCCGGCCGGGTCCGCGACGATCTGCGGGGTGGTGCGGAAGCCTCCGATGACCACGTAGATGACCGGGGCGATCGACACCGCCGCGATCGCGAGGGCGAGCGCGTAGGTGAGCGGCGTGCCCCAGGAGACCTGACGGCGTCCGGTGGACGGGGGGAGAACCGAGTTCACGGCCATCGTCACTTCGCCCTTCCGGTGATGGCGCCCTCGATGTCGCGGCGGAGCAGGAACCGCTGGAACAGCAGCGCCGCCACGAAGGAGATGACGAACAGGATTACCGCCACAGCGTTGCCGTAGCCCCACAGCCGGGCGAAGAACCCGTTGTCCACCATGTACGTCGCCATGGTGGCCGATGCGCCGAGGGATCGCACCGCGGGCACCGAGGTCACCCAGATCATGTCGAAGATCTGCAGCGAGCCGATCATGGACAGGAACATCCAGATCCGGATCGTCGGGCCGAGCAGCGGGATCGTGACGTGCCGTTGGATCTGCCACCAGCTCGCGCCGTCGATGGCCGCCGCCTCGGTCAGCTCGTCGGGCACATTGGACAGTCCGGCGAGGAGCAGGATGATGGCGAAGCCGACGTATTTCCAGGTGAGGATGGCCAGCAGGGTCCAGATGACAACATCCAGGTCCGCCAGCCAGGCTTGCACCAGGCCGCCCATACCCAGGGACCGCAGCAGCGCGTCGACAGTGCCTTCGCCGGTCAGCAGCAGCTTCCACATGATGCCGACGGTGACCTCAGCCAGCACGTACGGCACGAACACCAGCAGGCGGAACACTGCCCGCCCACGGAAGCGACGGTTGAGCAGCAGGGCGACGCCCAGGGCGATCGGGCCCTGGATCAGCAGCGACCCGAAGACGATGATCGCGTTGTTGCGCAACGCGTCGAGGAAGATCGGATCCTGGAAGGCGAGGGTGTAGTTCCGCAGACCGACGAACTCGGTGGGAGGGCCGACCCCGCGCCACCGGAACAGGCTGTAGTAGACCGCGAAGCCCATCGGCACCAGCACGAACATCACGTAGATCAGGACGGCCGGCGTGGTGAGCCCGATGATCTCGTACCACTTGCGGCGGTTGTCGGCTCGGCGGGCGGAGTCGCGCCCGGCCTTGTGGGGGCCCGCCGGCGACGCGGAAGCGCCGCCGGCGGGCATACGGATCTGGTTGGCGGAGGTCACTTGCTTGCGGCCGCCTTCATTGCCGAGACGACCTTCTCAGGCGTCCCGTTGCCGGCGAAGATGGCGACGATCGCGTCGTTCATCGCGTTGCCGACCGTGCTGCCGTACGCCGTGTCCAGCCAGAGCTGGACGTAGCTCGCCCCGGAGGTGGCCTCCAGGATGGACTTCAGCGCGGGGTCCTTCACGGCGTCCGCCGCGCCCTTGACGACAGGCAGGCCGGTGCCGGTCTCGGCGTAGCCCCTCTGCACCTCGGGGCTCACGAGGTACTTGAGGAACTCGACGCACTCCGCCGGGGCGTTCTTGGCGCAGGAGAACCCGTCGCCACCGCCGAGAGCCGCCTTCGGGTCGCCCGGGGAACCGGAGATCGCCGGCACCGGGAACCAGCCGAGGAACGACGCGAGCTTCGCCTTGTCCGTGGTGACGGTGTCCAGCGTGCCGCGGTTCCAGTCACCCATGAGCTCCATCGCGGCCTTGCCGTTGGCGAGCATGCCGTTGGCGCTGGTCGGGTCGTTCTGGCCCGGCGTGGCGATGAAGTTGGGCTGGAACGGCTTGGTGTCGATGAACGCCTTCAGGTCCTGGCCGGCCTTCACGAAGCACGGATCGTCGAAGTTCTTCTCCGCGGAGGCCTTCTTGAGGGCGTCGACCGAGCAGGCGCGCAGCGCCATGTTGTACCACCAGTGCGCGGCCGGCCACTTGTCACCGGCACCCACGGCGATCGGAATGACGTTGATCGCCTTGAGCTTGGTGACCGCGGTGTTGAGCTCCTCGAAGGTGGTCGGCGGAGCCGCGATGCCCGCCCTGGCGAACATTTCCTTGTTGTACCAGACGCCCTCGATGCCCATCCGGAACGGCAGGCCGTACTGCTTGCCCTTGACCTGCCAGATCTCCGCGGCGCTGCCGATGTCGCCGACCTCGGTCTTGGTCTGGTCGGTGATCTCCTTGAGGTAGTCGGCCTCCACCTGCTCGGTCATCTCGCCGCCGCCCCAGGCCTGGAAGATGTCCGGCGGGTCGCTGCTCAGCAGCGCGGCAGGGAGCCGGGTGCGCTGGAGCTGGTTCGTCTCGATCGCCTCGATCTCGATCTTGACGGTGGGGTGAAGTGCGGAGAAGTCCTTGGCGACCTTCTCCCAGTAGGTCTTGCCGGGCCCGTCCTGTGAGGCGTTGTGCCACCAGCTCAGGGTCACCGGGTCCTTGTACAGCTCGCTCTGAGGGGCCGCCTCTTCGCCGCCGCCGGAACACCCGGCGAGGACGA
Organism: Micromonospora sp. NBC_00821; assembly: GCF_036347035.1. NCBI lineage: Bacteria > Bacillati > Actinomycetota > Actinomycetes > Micromonosporales > Micromonosporaceae > Micromonospora > Micromonospora sp. NBC_00821. The sequence continues at coordinate 3,052,912 of NZ_CP108880.1, read as the reverse complement.
CAACACTTGTCATTAACAGTGCCAGAACGGCACTCGCACGCCGCTTCGTTGCCATCGATGTCTCCTCGACTAGTCAGTCGCGGTACTCGGCCTGCGGCGAAGTTTTACAGTCATGTAACTTGATGTCAATCGGTATCGATAACGTTTTCGAGTCGCTGACGACGGGCCCCCGGCAGGGCCCTATCATCATCGACGTGGTGTTTCAGCAGCGCGTCAAGATGTCGGATGTGGCACGTACTGCCGGCGTCTCGGTCGCGACCGTGTCGAAGGTCGTCAACGGCCGCTACGGCGTGGCCCAGGCGACCGTGGAGCGCGTCCAGCGGGTCATCCATGAGCTCGGCTACGAGGCGAGCCTGGGGGCGCAGAGCCTGCGCAGCCACCGCACCAACGTGCTCGGCATCCTGGTCGCCGAGTTCGAGCCGTTCTCCACCGAACTGCTCAAGGGGGCGTCGCAGGAGGTCGCCGGGAGCGGATACCAACTGCTTGCCTACTCCAGCGGGGACGGCGAGGGCGCCGCCGTGGGGTGGGAACGGCGCTCGCTCGCCCGGCTCTCCGGCACACTCATCGACGGCGCCGTGATCGTCACACCGACAGTGGTCGAGACCGAACACAGCTTCCACGTCGTGGCCGTCGACCCCCACACCGGGCCGTCCGACCTGCCCACCGTCGACTCGGACAACTTCGCCGGCGCGGTGCTGGCGACCAACTACCTGCTGTCCCTCGGCCACACGCGGATCGGGCACATCAGTGGACGCACCGACCTCAAGTCCGCGCAGCTGCGCGAGGCCGGCTTCCGCAGTGCGATGGCCGAGGCCGGCGTGCCGGTGGACGAGCGGCTCGTCCGCGTCGGCGGGTTCCGGATCGAGAGTGCCGCCGGCACCGCCGCGGAGCTGCTCGCCCTCACCGACCGGCCGAGCGCGATCTTCGCGGGCAACGACCTCTCCGCTATCTCCACGATGACAGTGGCCCGCGACATGGGCCTGTCGGTGCCCGACGACCTGTCAGTGATCGGCTTCGACAACGTGCCGGAGTCCGCGCTGGTCAACCCGCCGCTGACGACCATCATGCAGCCGTTGCAACGGATGGGCGCCGAGGCGTTGCGCCTGCTCGTCGACCTGATCGCCGGCGTCGAACGCGACACCCACATCCGGCTCCCCACCGAGCTGGTCATCCGTTCCTCCTGCCGCCCGCTGCACTGACGTCCGGGGCCAGGCGGCGCAGCACCCCGGCCGTCGCCGTGGGACGTGGGAGCACGCGACAGGGTGGCGGAACGTGAATCTCACCTAAGTCGACAATTCCTCCCCTAGGTTCGGTGCGCAGGACGCAGCCGAACCGGGGAGAGACGTGGACAGCTATCCGGCGATCGAGGATCACGGGCTCATCGGCGACCTGCAGACCGCCGCGCTGGTGACGTGTGACGGGACCGTCGACTGGTTCTGCGCGCCGCGGTTCGACTCGCCGAGCATCTTCGCCGCCCTGTTGGACAAGGAGAAGGGCGGCTACTTCCAGATCGCGCCGCACGACGTGCGGTACGTGACCAAGCAGCTCTACCTCCCCGGCACGCCCATCCTGATCACCCGGTTCATTAGCGCCGACGGGGTGGCCGAGGTGATGGACTTCATGCCGGTCACCGGCGAGCGGGCCACCGACGCGCATCGGCTGGTCCGCACCGTCACCATGGTCCGGGGCAGCATGCGTTTCCGGGTGGAGTGCCGCCCGCGCTTCGACTACGCCCGCGAAGAGCATCAGCTCGAGCGCCACCACAACGGTTACGTCTTCCGCAGCCGGTCGGCGACGCTGACGTTCAACCCGGTCGACCCCGTGCGGCGGCTGATCTCCGAACAGGGTGACGTCCACCTTGAGGGCGGCGACCTGGTCGCGTACGGCACGCTGAACGAGGGCGACACCGGCGGGGTGGTCCTGGAGACGGGCGGAACCGAGCCGCGCATCTTCGCGCCGGAAGAGATCCAGGGCATGTTCGAGTGGACCCGGGACTACTGGCGGCGCTGGCTCGAACGTTCCCGCTACACCGGCCGCTGGCGGGAGATGGTCGAGCGTTCGGCCATCACGCTCAAACTCATGACGTACGCGCCGACCGGCGCGATGATCGCCGCACCCACCGCCGCGCTGCCCGAACTGGTCGGCGGGACCCGCAACTGGGACTACCGCTACACCTGGGTACGCGACACGTCGTTCTCCGTGCACGCACTGCTCGGCCTCGGCTTCACCGAGGAGGTCAGCCGGTACATGAACTGGCTCGACGAGCGGATCCGCGAGGCCGGCGACCACCAGGACCCGCTGAAGATCATGTACCGGGTGGACGGCTCCTCCGACCTGCACGAGGAGGTGCTGGACCACCTGGAGGGCTACCGAGGCTCCCGGCCGGTGCGGATCGGCAACGGCGCCGCCGACCAACTCCAGCTCGACATCCACGGCGAGGCCCTCTACGCCATGCACCTAGCCGACGAGCAGGGCATCCGCGTCTCGCACCAGGTGTGGAAGAGCACCGTCCGGCTGGTCGACTGGCTCTGCCACAACTGGGACCAACCTGACGCCGGCATCTGGGAGAGCCGCCACCACCCCCGCAACTACACCTTCGGTCGGGTGATGTCCTGGGTCGCGTTGGACCGGGCCATCCGGCTGGCCACCCGCACCGGCCGCCCCGGGGACATGACCTGCTGGACCGAGCAACGCAACCGCATCTACAACCAGGTCATGGAGCGCGGATACGACCGGGCCCGCGGCACCTTCGTGCAGGCGTACGACGAGAACGTGCTGGACGCGGCGCTGCTCGCCATGCCGGCGGTCGGTTTCGTCACGCCGAGCGATCCGCTGTGGCAGTCCACCCTGCAGGCGATCGAACGCGAGCTGGTTTCCGACAGCCTGGTCCACCGGTACGACCCGGTCCACTCCCCCGACGGCCTCCCGGGCCACGAGGGCACCTTCAACATGTGCACCTTCTGGTACGTCGAGGCGCTGGCCCGTTCCGGGCGCCTCGACGACGCCCGACTCACGTTCGAGAAGATGTTCACCTTCAGCAACCACCTCGGCCTCTATGCCGAGGAGATCGCCGCGACCGGGGAGCAGATCGGCAACTATCCCCAGGCGTTCAGCCATCTCTCACTGATCAACTCGGCGCTGACGCTCAACGACCTTCTCGACACCGAGGCCGACGCCCGCCGCCGCCGGTAGCGCCAGCATGGTCCGGTCAGCCGCCGCCGGGGCGGAGCCGACGGCGGGAAGGGCTTGACGCGCCCATGTCCATCGCGCATGGTCGATAGACATAGACCGTCTCGAATGTATGGACGCTGGGGGAACCGATGAAGGCATTCGTCACCACCATCTCGGTTGCGGCAGTGCTGCTCCTGGCCACGGGCGGCGCATCCCACGGCCAGCCAGCGGCCGACCCGCCCTGCAGCGGGCAGATCCACCCGAACCCGGGGTTCGAACGCGGCACCGCCGACTGGACGGCCGGCCCCCGCATCGTCGTGCTCGGCGACGCGACCCGACCCGCACACACCGACCGTGCGTACGCCACCTTCGCCGGGCTGGACGTGACGCGTGCCGACCTGCTGCGCACCACCGTCACAGTGCCGGCCAACTGCGACCTGACGGTCCGCTTCTGGGTGCGGACCACCACCACGGAGACCCGCCGCGGCGACTACCTGAACGTCGGACTGGCGGTCACCGGGATACCCCCGAAGACGAGGTTCTCGCTGGCCTTCGACGGCGGGGCGCAGTGGCGGCAGTACGTCATGTCGAGCGGAACGGGCACTACCGAGCGCACCGCGACGGCCAGCTTCCTCGCCAGCGAGACGGCTGGCAACGGCGTCACCGCCTTCGACGTCGACGACGTGTCCTTCACATTGAGCTGACCTGCGCGGAACGGCCCTCACCGCCCCTGATGCGACAGCCGACTCCGCCCGGAGTCCGGCTGAGAACAACCCAACCCCCGGCCTGAGGCCGAAGAGCGCCTCACCGCTCGGAAAGCATCCGCAGAACAGAAAAAGGCTCGACTGTCAATAAGAAAATGGCACCGGTGAGGCCATAAGCATCCCCGGAACTGCAAGGCATTGAGATTCCGATCTCTGCCGGCGGATTTCGTGGCCGTTGAGGGGAACCAACTCTATGCTTGCCGCCGAATGCGCTGCGGCTCATCCGGGCCGAGGGTTACCCCGATACAAGGATTTGCGAATGCACCGGAAGTCTGCCCCGAGCAACGGCACCGCCGGCGTTGGCGAAGTAGCACCTGACGGCCAACTGCCGGCCTCTACCGCAGAGGGTGCCGCGCCCCGGTCCGCGGTCGCCGAGGAACAGGCGTTTCTGGACTTGGCCACGGCCCGGCGCGACAGGCTGGCCGATCACCTACAGGTCGAACTTTCGTCGGAGCCCATGGACGCGTTGGAGCGGGCCCGGCAGCGCATGCTCCGGCAGCAGTACGACGAGCTACGGCGAGCAGATGAGGGGTTGGTCTTCGGCCGCCTCGACGGCCTCGACGGCACAGTGCGCCACGTGGGCCGTGTCGGTCTCCGTGATGACGGCGACGACACTGAGCCACTGCTGGTGGACTGGCGCGCTCCCGCGGCTCGGCCGTTCTACACCGCGACGGCTGTCGACCCACAGGGTCAGGCGCGGCGCCGGCACATCCGTACGACGGGATCGGCCGTCGTCGGCGTGGACGACGAGCCTCTGGACGGGAGCGCAACGGCGGAACTCGTCGGCGAAGGCGCTCTCCTGGCCGCCCTCGACCAGCGGCGCACCGGTCGCATGTCGACAGCGATCTCCACCCTGCAACGCGAACAGGACGACATCGTCCGGGCGGAGGCGACCGGCCCGTTAATCGTCCAGGGTGGTCCCGGCACGGGTAAGACAGTGGTTGCCCTGCACCGCGTCGCGTACCTGCTGTTCACCCACCGAAAGATGGCCGACCAGGCGGTCCTGGTCCTGGGCCCCTCGCCGCGGTTCCTGCAGTACATCGCCCAGGTGCTGCCCGCGCTCGGTGAGACCGCCGTCGTCTCGGCGACCTGCGACACCCTGCTGGCCGACGTTCAGGTGGGCCGCGACGAGAGCCGGCTTCTCGCCGAAATCAAGGGTCGCGCTCTCTGGCAGCCCACGCTCGAAGGCTACGTCGCGTCGCTGCTCCCCCGACCGCGCGAGCTGAAGCTGCGCTGGGAGGGCGAGTTCTACGTCGTTCCAGCCGCGACCGTGGCGCAGGCGCTCGCCTCGGCGGTGCAGGGACGCCCGTACCACCGCGCCCGCGCGGCGTTCGCCGAGCAGGTGCACCACCTCCTTGCCGATGTCGTCGCCGAGCAGCGCGAGGCGCTGATGGCGGAGATGGAGGAAGGCTTCGAGGACATCCTCGCCCGCGTCGACAAGGGCATGGGGCATGACCACTCCTCCACCCGGACGTCCACCGGCAGCGACATCGACGGGTTGCTCTCCGAGGAGGAAGTCGAGCAGCTTCGTTGTCGTATCGCCGAGAACGCCACCATCGCCCGGTTCATCGAGGCATGGTGGCCCACCCTCGACGCCGAAGCCCTGCTGGGTGACCTCCTGACCGACCGCACCCTGCTGGCCAGGTTCGCCCCGCAACTGTCCCCCGACGAGATCACCGCCGTCGCGGCCGAGCCCACCCCATGGGCATCAAGCGACATCCCCCTGCTTGACGCGCTCGCCGACCTGCTCGGCGAGGTCGACACCCCGCAACCACAGGGCGAGTTCCTCGCCGAACGCGCTCGCCGCCAGCGCGCCTGGGTGTACGGCCACGTCGTCGTCGATGAAGCGCAGGAACTGTCCGAAATGCAGTGGCAGATGGTCCTCCGGCGCTGTCCCAGTCGCTCCATCACCGCCGTCGGCGACATCGACCAGGCCGAGGCAGCCCACCGGCACACCAGTTGGGCACAAGCGGTACGGGCTGCCTTCGGCGACCGTTGGACCGCCGCGGAACTCACCATCTGCTACCGGACCCCCCGCGAGGTCATGGACCTCACCGAACCGGTCCTGACGAAGGCTGGCAGCCACAACACCCCGCCACGAGCGGTACGCTCCTCCGGCATCGCCCCCTGGGAGCGCACGATCACACCGGCTGAGCTCGCCGACGCCGCCGTGGAAGCAGTGCGGCAGTTGCGGCAACGGTGGCACGGCGGCACTGTCGGCGTCATCGCCCCCGCGGACCGCATCGCCACACTCCAAGCGGTTTTGAGAGATGTGCCAGTGCTCACCGCAGCCCAGTCCAAGGGACTGGAATGGGACGCGACGCTCCTCATCGACCCTCAGGGCATCGCCGCCGAACCGCGCGGCTGGAACGGCCTCTACGTCGCGCTCACCCGATGCACCCAGGAACTCGGACAGCTCACACTTACGCAGCGATCAGGCTGTGCGGCTTAGCCGCGTAGGCAGAAGGGTTGGCCGTTGGCCGCCGTGGCCGCGCTGGACGTACCGGTCAAGCTCCTGACCAGCCTGGGCTTCGGCATCGACGCCTACGACGGCGTCAACCATGTCGAGGTGCTGGAGAACCTCGCCGCGCTCGACGCCCGATGCCTCTACCTCGACCGCATCGAGAACACCATCGGCAGACGCCAGGTCATCACACGCATCCAAGCGTTCCGCGACGAGCTTCTCGGCGCACGCCTCCCCCGCGCCTTCCCGCACTGATCCGACACCGCGCCCAGCCGGCCGGGCGTGCCCGCCACCGTCAATCCTGCTGACTGACTCACCGACGGCTCATCGCAGCTTCGGCAAACCCTCGTCAACCTTGACGACTCTTGGACATCTGCATCGAGCGGGCGGTGGCGCGGGCGGCAGTGTCGATGAGGTCTGCGACCGGGCCGGGTTGCGAGACCGCCACGGCGTGGGAAGCGGCGATCTCCACTGCCGTGGAACCCGCCCGGTCGGCCAGGAAGCGCTGCAGGTCCGGCGGAATGCCCTGGTCCTGGGTGGTGATCAAGGTCCAGGAGGGAATCGTCTTCCAGGCGGCCTTGGTCACGCCCTCCTCCTGGGCGCTCGCCGAGGCGGGTCGCTGCGTCGCCGCCATGATTTTGGCGGTTTCGGGGTCGACATCGGCGGCGAACACCTCGGGGAACTTGTCCTGGAAGATGTACTGATCCATTGTCGTGCCGCCGTCGTCGGAGGGGATCGGCACCATGTTGATGCTGGTGGCGAGCTGACTTCCGGGGTACTTGGTGAGCAACCCGATCACACTTTCGCCTACGTCCGGGCTCACGCTGGCGACGTACACCAGGGCCTTGACGTTGGCGGCACCGGCCGCGGCCTCGGTCATGACCAGCCCGCCGTAGGAATGGGCGGCCATCACGACCGGTCCGGGCAAGCTGTCCAGAAGAGCCCGAACGTACGCGGCGTCCTTCTGCACACCGCGCAGCGGGTTGGCGACGGCGATGACCGGGTACCCGCGACGTTTGAGGTCGGCAATCACCCCATTCCAACTCGACGAGCCGGCGAATGCTCCGTGGATCAGCACAACTGTCGGCATCTCCTGGGCAGACATGTCAGAAGCAGCGCTCATCTGGAGTTCCTTTCGAGAGGCCCGCGACCGGCTGCCTGCGGGTTGCAGACCGGACCGACGAGGACGGTCGACGGAGCATTTCCCCGGCACCGCGAATCAACCCGCGCGATCCCAGCTCCAAAGGGGTTGCAGCATCCAGAATCCGGCACTGATCAGGCCACTGTCAGCGAGATCGCAGAACGAAGCGCCAAACGCCCGGCTGGCATCTGACTCGGACAGAAGATGAGCCGCACGGTGCGCGGCAATTGAGTGACGCGCCCAATGCCGCCGGCACAGATCAGACCGAACGTTCTGTCGCTAAGATAGGTGGATGGCGAGCGACGAACCCACTGCCCGGCCCTCTGAGGCACGCCTCAAGCTTCTCCGGACGGCGACCAGGATCTTCTACGCGGAGGGCATCCACGCCGTCGGCGTCGACCGGATCATTGCCGAGGCGAAGGTGACCAGGGCTACTTTCTACCGTCACTTCCCCAGCAAGGACGACCTCATCCTGGCCTACCTGCGGGAGGTGCATCAGCTGGAGCGCGGCATGGTCGACGAGGCCCTCGCCGCCAACCGATCGCCGGTCGATCCGCTCCTCGCCATCACCACTTCCATCGCCCAGAACATCCAGTCCCCCGGGTTCCGTGGGTGCGCGTTCCTGAACGCCGCGGCGGAATATCCGGACACGAACCATCCCGTACACCAAGAACTCATGGCCCACCGGCAATGGTTCCTGGAAACCATCACCACGCTCATGGCACAGGTCCACGAGGGAACGGCGGATCCCGCAGCGCGCCACTTCGTCATGCTCCGCGACGGCGCCATGGCGGCCGGATGTCTCTCCGACCCCACATTGGTGTCCGAGACCTTCCTGCGCGGTGTGGAAGGGCTCCTCAGAATCAACTCGGAGCGTCAGTCGGCGGAGTCAGCCGGTTAGCCCCTGCGCGACCAGCCCACACGACAAGAGCTGGGCCACCCCGGGTGAGGGATGACCCAGCTCATCGGCGATGGCGCGGACGGCGGCACGGCTCAGGTCAGCGGCCGTACGCCTCCAGCAGGCGCAGCCAGACCTCGCTGACGGTCGGGTACGCGGGCACGGCGTGCCACAGCCGCTCCAGTGGGACCTCACCGACGATGGCGATCGTCGCGGCGTGGATCAGCTCCGCGACGTCCGGGCCCACGAGGGTGAGGCCGACGATCACCCGCCGGTCCTCGTCCACGACCATCCGGGCCTGCCCCTGGTAGCCGTCGGCGTGCAGCGCGGCCCCGGCGACGGCGGCCAGGTCGTAGTCGACGACCCGGATCCGCAGTCCAGCGGCCTCGGCGGCGGCTGCGGTCAGCCCCACCGACGCGACCTCCGGGTCGGTGAAGACGACCTGCGGCACAGCACGCTCGTCGGCCGTGGCGACGTGCCGACCCCACGGGCGGTCGTCTGCCGCTTCGCCCCGGGCCCGCGCCACGATCACGTCGCCCACCGCGCGAGCCTGGTACTTGCCCTGGTGGGTCAGGAGCACACGCCGGTTGACGTCCCCGGCCGCGTACAGCCATCCGTCGCCGGTCAACCCGCCGGCACCGTCGACCACCCGCAGGGTGTCGTCGACAGTGAGCCAGGCGCCCGGCTTCAGGCCGATCCGGTCGAGGCCGACGTCGTGCGTGTTCGGCGTACGGCCGATCGCGACGAGGATCTCGTCGGCCTCGACCTGTTCGCCGTCGGTGAGCGTGATGTGCACCGTGCCGTCCCCGTCACGGTTCACCGAGGTGACCTCGGCACCGAGATGCACCGACACGCCAGCTTCTCGCAGGGACTGCGTGACCCGCTCGCCGACGAACGGCTCGGCCGCCGTGAGCACTCCGTCGCGCACGAGCACCGTCACCGCCGATCCGAGGCCGGCGTACGCGGTCGCCATCTCCGTGGCCACCACGCCACCACCGATGATGGCGAGCCGGCCGGGAACCTCGCTCGCGGCGGCTGCCTCACGGCTGGTCCACGGTGCCGCCTCGCGCAGACCGGCGATGTCCGGCACCAGTGCGCTACTTCCGGTCGCGATGACGACCGCGTGTCGGGCGGTGAGCGAGGTGGTGACGCCGTTCGCGCCGGTCACCTCGACGATTCGGTCGGCGCCGATCCGCCCCTGGCCCCGATGCAGGGCGATGCCCGCGGAGTTCAGCCAGGACACCTGACCGTCGTCCTTCCAGTGCGAGGCAAAGTCGTCCCGGCGGCGCAGCACGGCCGCCGCGTCCAACTCGCCGGTTACCGCCTCGCGCGCTCCAGGCAGCTGACGAGCCGCCCGGAGCGCGGTCTGACTGCGCAGCAACGCCTTGGTCGGCATGCAGGCCCAGTACGAGCACTCACCACCCACCAGTTCCCGCTCGACGATCGCGGCGGTCAGGCCGCCCTGCACGACGCGGTCGGCGACGTTCTCCCCCACCGGCCCCGCGCCGATGACAATGACGTCGTACGTGGCGTTGTCCACGTCAGTTTCCCTTCGCGGCGCGGCCGAGGCGGATGGCCGCGATGAGGAAGAAGATGGCGCCGGGAATGGCGTAGCCGATCGCGTTGGTCAGTGCCGGGTTGTCCGCGGAGGCGGCCGCGACGAACGACCCACCGGCGAGAACGGAGATGCCACCGCTGATGATCATCGGCCATTGGCCACCCATCGCGCGGCGGCTGACGGCCACGATCAGCTGGACCAGTCCGGCCACGACCGCCCAGGCGCCCCAGACGCGCAGGACCGCAGGAATACCGGACGCGCTGGCGACGCCCAGGCCCACCGCGGCGAGCAGGCTGATCGCGACGTTCACGTACAGCAGGGTGGGCGAGCCGGTGGCCCGCGACGCGCGGACGTCGACGATGGCGGCGGCCACGTCGAACAGCGGGTAAAGCACGAGCAGCGCGGCGGTGAGGGGGTTGAGGTGCGTGGCGAGGGGGAACGTCACGGCAGCCCAGACGATGGCGAAGGCGAAGCGACCGAAGTACAACCGCCGCAGGGCAGCGGCCGTCGTCGAGATGCCGGGAACGGCAAGGGTGGTCATGGTCATCCTCTCGGTGATTCCAGAGCGTGAAGGGCCGCCCAGCGGGGGTGGGGCCGCCGCCGGGAGGGGAAGTGCGGTGCTACTCGATGTTGGAGAACAGCCCCGTGATCTCCACCTGGGCGCCCTGGAGCCCACCGAAGACGGCACCGGCGGCGGGCGTCGCGACTGCGGCAGAGGCGTCCTCGTAGCTGGCGAAGTACAGGTCGAGCGTCCGGTACGCGGGAGTGGGCGTGCCGTCCTCCTTCGGCCACACCTTGGCCGACTCGACCCGCTGAAGCTTCGGGAACGTCTCGGCGGCTCGGCGTACGTCTGCGAAGACCTTCTCGAACTCGTCGGGGTCTGCGGGGTTACCGATGACGAGGGTGATCTTGGTGGGCACGGCGCTCTCCTTCAGGCACAACCGTCCACCCGACTGGCACCAGGTGGAACGAACGTTCTGTCTGTGAGAACCGTACCCGCTCAGTTTGCCGCCGTCAAGACCGACCGTTCTATCTAGAAGTGGCGATTGGCGGGGTGGCGTTCGCTGCTGCCCGGGTAAAGAAGTACCGGGTTCGACATGTCCGTGCGGTGCGTGCCTGTCCGGGCGCTTACGCGACCCAACGGGTGATCGGGGCCACCGACCGCCGCGTCACGCCTCGGAGTCGCGCTCTCCGGACGTCTCCCGACCGATCGGCGAGGCGGAAACCTCCAGCGGCCGGCCCCGCCTTCGCAGCGCGTCCAGGAGCGCGACCAGGGCCAGCGCTCCGGCCACCACGCTCAGCCCGGCCATCGGCGTCCAACGGGCCAACAACGGCGTGAACAGCAGCAGGGCGGCCAAGCCGATGAGCTGGGATCGGGAGGCATGGCCGAAGATCTCGTATTCCAGCCGCATACGGGCGACGAGGAAGAGCATCGGACCGCCCACCACGAACAGCAGCCAACTGGGTCGAGGCTGCCCGAACGGATGATCGATTACCAGTTCGTAGCCGACCGCCGTGACGAGCACGCTGAGCACGATCAGCATATGCGTCCGTTCCGAGACCGCGCCCAGACGGCCGGGCATACCCGCCCGGTCGAACGCCTCCGTCAGCAGCAGACCGGCGCGGTGGAAGTAGATCCGCCAGAGCAGCGCGCTGGTGGCGAACGCGACCGCGAAGGCGGCTGCCCGCTCGGCGGAGTAGTCCGCGCCGCTGAAGACCACGCCGATAACCAGAATCGACTCACCGAGCGCGATGAGGACCATCTGCTGGTAACGGTCCGCGAGATGGGTGCCGGCGATCCGCCACCGACCTACCTTCGAGACCCCGAGCCACGGTAGCGGCCAGCCCAATGTCCAGGCGAGGTAGTCGACAGCCAGGGCGACGACCCACAGCGGCAGGCGGAGGTGATCCGGGCCCAACGCGCCGACCAGCCACAGCGGCGCGCTCGCCAGAGCCCACACGACAAGCCGGAAGGGCACCAGCCGTCGCGGATGGCCACGCAGCGCGACGGCGACCACGAGCGGCCGCACCACCATCACCATCAGGTACGCGACAGCGAACGGCAGCGCTCGCTCCTCCATGGCGCGGGGCAGCGTCACCGCCATGATCAGGCCGGCGAACATGGTGCCGACCACAACGGCCTGGATGATCGGCTGCTCCGGTTCGTACCGGCTGGTGATCCAGGCGGTGTGCGACCAGATCAACCAGAGAGCCAGAAAGAGCAGCAGGGTACGCCCGAACCCCATGACGAGCGTCCACCCGGTGTCATCGCCCAAGCCGGCGAATCGTTGCGAGACCCGGGTGAGGGCCACAACGAAGGCCAGATCGAAGAACAGCTCCAGGAACGTCGCCCGACCCGAACTCCTTGGAGGGCGCAGCAGCTCGGCACCCCGCCCCGCCGCCATCGTCCGCCTCCGTCCGCCCCTGACTACCAACGAGCTGGACGCCAGCGGAGTTGCGACAACGCTCACGTGGTGTCTGGGTGGCACGGTGGCTGTTGTCTCTGACACGCAGATCGTGCGGCTGAGCGAGGGCACGTGCGCCGCCAGACGGGTTGCCTGCTCGATACCCTGCGTCTGTGCTTCGACCTCCACCTCATGACACAAACCGCTCGCAGGGGACCCGGGTGCGCGGTGGATGAGGTGGAGGAGGTGTGGACGCACGCCGAGCTGGATGACCTGACCATCATCTGGAACCGGGCCGCTGACTACGGCGCTGACGGCGAGGCTCCCGACGGCACTCCACCCGGGATCGTGCAGCTGTCGTACCTGCTACGCGTCTACAACTCGGTGATGGGTGGTGGCCTGGGCTTCGCTGTTGAGGTGAACGAGCCCTTCCGGTTGAGACGAGCCGTGGACGCGATGCGGTACTTCGGTTTGGCGCAACTCGCCGAGCTGCTAGCAGACGTCATCGAGCACGACCTGGACGGTGACCACGCCGATTCCCGGGACGACGACCTGGAGACCCTCCTCGGCCCCCGAGGCGAGCCCCTGGCGACTGCGTTCAGAGCCAGAGCTGCTGACAGCCCCGCCGACTTCGGCCTGGAATGACGGCGGCGCGTCTGGCGTGACCGTGACGGGGCGGGCGTTGACCGGTCAGGGCACGAAGGCGGAGGGCAGCCCGAGTTCGGCTCGGGCCACCTCGATGAATCGGCGCTCGGCCTCCCACAGGGCGTCGAACCGATCCGCGGGCAACGCCTGGGCCTCGCTACCCGCTCGTGTGGCCGCCAGGAGCCGGGCCTGGCGCACCAGCTCCGACGAGCCGCTCACCACCTCGACGTTGCCGGCCACCAGCCGAAGCGCGGTCTTGGTGCTCTCCAGTCGCTCCCGGTAGCGGCTGCCCTCGTCGTCGAAGAACGGCATGAGATCACCCGGATCGCGCGGGCGCGGCACCGCGGTGATACGCGCCGCCGGGTTGAGGACGTGGGCCACGTACTCCCGGACGGCGCCGATGAAGTCGGTGTACGCGTTCAGCCGGATGTCTCGCCACTGTCGATCCTGGTCGCGCCGCCACAGCCGATCCTGAGCCCGGACGGTGAGCCACCCACCGATCAGGACGGCCAACATTGTCGTCGTCGCGGTGACACCCGCCTGGATCAGACTCACCGGCACCACCGTTCGCATCGATCGGTGACTCACCCTACCGCCCGTTGTGGCCCTCCCCCGGGAGTCGCGGGACGGCCAGCTACGGAACACGCAGACGTCGGTTGGATATCGATTCGAGCCAATGTATCGTGGGAACGCTCCCAGACCGCGTCCACCACCCACCTGCTCGAGGAGCTGAACATGTCACGACGACGTCGTCGCCCGGCCGCCATGCTGGCCGGGTTGCTCGTTCTGGCCCTGGCTGCGTCTTTGTCGCCACCATCGCCGGTGGCCGGCACCGCCGCGGCCGGCCCATCCAAACCCCGTGCTGTGGCACTCGCTGAGCTGACCGTGGTCTCCGAACGGGTCGCTTTCGGTCTGCAGCGTCCGATCGCGATCACCGGGCTGCCGGACGGCCGGATGCTGATCGCGGAGAAGAACGGCACCGTCCGCGCCTACCACCCCGACACCGGCCTGGCACCCGACCCGGTGATCGACCTGACCGCCCGGATCGACGCGTCGGACAACGAGCGCGGCCTTCTCGGCATCACTCCGGCGCCGAACTTCGCGCGGACCGGCATGCTCTACGTGGCCTACACGAGCCTGCCGGCCGGCGCGCTGACCCTGGCGCGAGTGTCCATCAACGCTCCTGATCGGGTGCAGGTGCTGCTCACCCAGGCGCACGCCGAGTACGGCAACCACAACGGCGGACAGGTGGCCTTCGGCCGCGACGGCTACCTCTACTGGTCCCTCGGCGACGGTGGCTTCGCGAACGACCCGTTCAAGAGCGGCCAGAACCTCGGCACCCTGCTCGGCAAGATCCTGCGAATCGACGTCAACCGCAGCTGCGGGGGAAAGCCCTACTGCGTGCCCTACGACAACCCGTTCGTCCGCACGGCGGGCGCGCGGCCGGAAATCTGGGTCTACGGGCTGCGCAACCCGTGGAAGTTCTCCATCGACCCGGCCGACAACTCGCTGTGGATCGGTGATGTCGGTCAGGGCCTGATCGAGGAGATCAACCACGTCCGCCCGTCGCAGCGTGGCGCGAACCTCGGCTGGTCCTGCCGAGAGGGCACGCCGGTCTTCGACGAGACGCAGTGCCGGCCGGGCGTGCGGCTCACCGACCCGATCGTCGAGTACGACCACTACATGACGGAGAACTGCTCCATCATCGGTGGCCTGGTGTACCGGGGGTCGGTCACCCCGGAGGCGCGGGGCACCTACATCGCTAGCGACTACTGCTCGACCCGCGCTTTCGCCGTGCGTCCCAAGTCCACGGGCGGCTACGAGACCGCCGAGATCGGCACCTTCCCCACCCAGCCGACGGCGTTCGGCGCCGATGTGAACGGCGAGCTGTACGTGCTCAGTGACCTCCCGGGGTGGCTGAGCAAGGTGCGGTTCGAGCGGGTCCAGCCGACCCCCACCGGCGGGGCGGCGATCCGCTGAACCTCGGGTGACACCCGCGCTACCTCTGGGGACGGCCGCGTTCGGCGGCCGTCCCCAGGCTCACTCCGATGCAGGCTCACGCGCCTCTGTTGCAAGCAGGCCGAGCCACTGCTCGGCGTCCCAGGCGTGGAACCGCTCCACCTCCACGAACCCGAGCTTTGCCGCAAGGCGCATCGAGCCGACGTTGGCGGTTTGGGTGGTGAGCACCACCGGATCGCCGGGGAGGACGCCGTCGAGCCAGTCGAGTGCCGCCGCGCACGCCTCGGCGGCGTACCCGAATCCCCACGCCTGTGGCAGGAACAGGTAACCGAGGTCGACCTTCCCCATGGCAGCCGGGCGATGGTGGCCCGTTGCTCTTCTGAGCAGGATCTGGCCGATCATCGCCCCGTCGAGATCAACGACAAAGCTCCCGGGCCACCGCTCGGGCACTCCGGGCATCTCGCGCTCAAGCTCGCCAGGCAGGCGCGGACCACCGAGGTAGGTGTTCACCTTTGGCGACGCCAGCAGCTCGATGAACGCAGCACCGTCCCGGGCCTCGGGCGCACGGAGCACGAGCCTCTCGGTCCTGATCGGAGCAGGCGGCCAATCGACCGCTCCCAGGTCTGCCATGCGCGTCATCGGTCGAGACTGGCACACCTGGGTCAGGGAAACCCGACCCAGCCAGCCGGGTTGTCAATGTCAACAGTCACTCACGCGGCGCGGCCCGAAGGGCACAGCGGCCCCAGCGTCATCCCCTGGTGCGGTATGCGCTCGCGGCCCACGGCCGTTGACGGCGTCCGCGAGGGACGCAGCCAGCGCTCTGCTGTAGGTAACGTGCGGGAAATGACAAGGAGCGAGCGAATCGCGGACCAGTTGGACCGGCACTGGCACAGGAACCTGCGGCCGCGGTTGCACGGTCTCGCCGATGAGGAGTACTTCTGGGAGCCGGTGCGGGGCTGCTGGAGCATCCGCCCACGTGGCACGTCGGCCGCACCGATGTCGGCGGGTTCAGGGGAATGGACGATGGACTTCGCATCCCCTGACCCGGTGCCGGCTCCGGTGACCACGATTGCCTGGCGTCTGGCGCACATCATCGTCTCCTGCCTGGGCTACCGGGTCGGATGGCACTTCGGCGGCCAGGACGTCGACTCCCAGACGTTCGCCTACGCGGGGACCGCCGACGAGGCGCTGAGACAGCTCGACGAGATGTACGGGAGATGGAACGCGGGAGTCCGCGGACTCTCGGACGCCGACCTGGAGAATCCGCCCACTGTGGGTCCCGAACGGTTTCCCATGGAGGGCATCGTCCTGCACGTCAACAGGGAGCTGATCCATCACGGCGCCGAGATCTCCCTGCTGCGCGACCTCTACCGCTGGCAGGACGACACCGCGCCGCGCCGCGTGTGACTTCCGGTATCCGGCGATCGCTTCGGCAACCTGGGTGCGGTTCGCTGGTGGCCCGCCGGCACGGCCTGGTCGTGGTGGTGAACCGCGCGGACCTCCGTCAGACCGGCTCCCCGCCGATGCCGATCTCGTTGCCGTCCGGGTCGCGGAAGGTGGCCTTGCGGACGCCGTTGTCGTAGGTCTCACGCACGGCCGGCTCCAGGCCGCGCTCGACGATCTGGGCGATGCGGGCGTCGAAGTCGCTGACGAAGACGGTGTGCATGGCGTGTCCGGCATGGTCGGGCCGCACCTCGATGAACACGTACCGGTGCTCGGCGAGTTCCCACACCGCCTCGGTGTCGTTCGGTAGGAACGACGGCGGGGCGCCGAGGAGTTGCTCGTACCAGGCCGCCGCGGCGTCGTAGTCGCGAACGGGGATGCCCGCGAACAGATCTACGGTCATGACGCCATGTTAGGGGCTCGACCCCGGAGGATCAGAAAAACGGCAATCGCCCTGGTGCGGCACCCGACCTCACGGAGGTGCCGGCCCTCCGTTCGGCCCGTATCCGCCGGTGGCGCCCGAGCGGGGCGGCATCAGCCCTGACGGCCTCATAAGCTCCACGGGCTCTACTGATCAATCCCACGGAGGAACCCGGTAATGCCCAAGCAACTCGCCCGGCGCTGGCTTGCCGGGATCGCGGTAGTAGGCGCGCTCATCGCCGCCTCCGCCATCCCCGCCTTCGCCGCCCCTGCCGCCAAGGACCTCGACTTCTACGCCAGGGATGTGGTTGTCGCCCCCGACGGCCCTGCAAAAGGATCGAACCTCTTTGCCCGCACCCGCACCAGCACGATGGAGTGGGGCGAATACACAGTCAAGGTGGACCGGAGCAAGGTCGCTGGCTTCGCCGACGTGAGGATCGACGGCAGTACTGACTCCTGCACCGAGTCTGGTGCGATCCTCACCTGCAAGGTGGTGGCAAAGGAGAACGACTATTACACGTACATGACCATGGTCAACCTGGTCGTGCGGGCGAAGAAGAGCGCCACGCCCGACCAGCAGGGCGACATCAAGTTCACCGTCACCGATGGCGACGGCGGTTCGGCCACCTACCACTCGAGCGTCAGCATCGGTGAGGGCGTGGATCTCGCCGGCATCGAGCAGGGGCTCCAGCTGACAGGCGCCCTCGGCGGCACACTCGGCGTCCCGCTCACAGTGACGAACCGCGGCGAGAAGGCCGTCAACAGCGTGGTGCTGTTCTTCGAAGGCGGCTACGGTTTCGGTCCGTCGAAGCGGTACAAGAACTGCGAGTACAGCCCCGCCGACTCCTTCCGCCATGCCTTTGCCTGTCGGTTCCCCAACACCATCGAGCCGGGCGGCGCCGCACGGCTGGACTCCAGCTTCGGTTTCACCGTGCCGGCCGACGACCCGGCCCCGAACGGTCACACGGGCGTGGCGCGCTGGTTCACGCCGGCAGACTGGGAGGAGTCCCAGTCCTTCAACCCAGTGCGACTTGGGCAGCAGGGCACCGAGGGGGAGCTGAGGCTTGAGCCGGTTGGCCCGCACAGCAGGTCGCGGCAGACAGACGTCAACGACCAGAACGGCACGACGGTGATGAGACTCCAGGTCAGCGGTGACCAGGGGGCTGAGGTGGCGGCGCTCGGGACGCCGACGACCGCGACCGGAAGGGTCGGCGCCACGGTGCCGTTGAAGGTCGGCTACATCAACAACGGCCCGGCGTCCGTCAACGTCGACGGAGCCAAGGATCTCCGGGCCCGTACCGTGCTCTCGCTGCCGAGTGGCGTCACGGCCGTACGCGTTCCGATGACCTGCTCGAGCTACGGGGACTGGGTGCCCGGAAAGCTCGGCGCCGAGAAGTACCGCTGCACCGAGCACACACGCCTGGCGCGGGGCGAGAAGATCGAGTACGAGTTCGAGCTGCGCCTCGACGAGGCCGGCACCCGGGCCGCCCAGGTGCGGCTGACCTTCGACGCGGGCGTGGATCCCAACCCAGCCAACGACAGCGCGACGATCACCATCATCGCGAGCGCTGACGGCGGGAGCGAGGATCCCGGTGGGGATGACGGCCAGGGAGGCGGGGACACCGATGGCTCGCTGCCGATCACCGGCGCCAAGGCCGGTCTGACCGCCGGCATCGGTGGCGTACTGCTCGCCGCCGGGGCTGCGGTCTTCGTGGCGGTTCGCCGCCGCAGGACCCGCTTCGTCGCCTGATCTACTCCCCGCACCAACGGTGCCCCGTCGATCTCAGGTCGGCGGGGCACGGGCTCGCCCTCATGACCTGCCGTGACTCCGCACGGTCGTCGCCCTGGCGCGCAAGAGCACTCGGCCCTGAGGTCGCGCGGCCTGCCGCGACATTCAGTAACCTCGGTCCGGGTGGAGGAAGCACGACAGCAGTTGCCTGAACTCGTGCGGGTGCTCGATCGCCGGCACGTGCCCGCATCGGCCGAACACGTGCAGACGGACGTCGGCCAGGTGGTCGAGCAGGGGCTGGGCTGCCGTTTTGAGCGGGGTGACCCGGTCCTCGGCGCCGTGGACGAGCAGCACGGGCGCGCGCACCGCTGCCAGTGTTTGCGCCGAGAGGGTGAGCTCGTCGACCCATCGTGCCCTGGGTGGCGGAAACAACGACGCGAATGCGGCCGCCCCCGCTCGCATCGCGGCCGCACGGGCGTCGACGGCCGAATCGGTCACGAGTGATTGGTCGAGGACGAGGCGACTCAGCATGTCTCGTGCCCCGATCGGGCCGGCGGGGGCGGCCCAGACCGCGTCGAGGTCGGCGGACAGCGGCGCCCCGGGGGCGCCCATCGTCGAGACCGCCACGACACGGGTGACCTGCTCAGGGCGCGCGGCCGCCAACGCCAGCGCCACAGCACCGCCCATCGAGTGACCCACCACGGCGTAGTCCTCGATACCGAGAGCATCCATCAGGCCCGCGGCCTGCTCCGTCCACAGTCGCAGCCCACCCCGGGAGCCCGCCGGGATGGGTGTACGGCCGAACCCCGCCTGGTCGGGAGCGATCAGGTGCCAGGACCCGTCCAGCGCCTGCGCCGTCGTTGCCCAGGCTCCGGACCCGGTCGTGCCGGGTCCGGAGCCGTGCAGCATCAGCACCGCGGGTCCCGTGCCGCTCTCCAGGACGTGGACGGGGCAGCCGTCGACTGCGATGGTCCGAAGTGCGGTCACCAGGGCAGGCCCGGTGTGCTCATGCCGACGCGGGGTCGACGGACTTCGAGAAGAGTTCCATCATCGCCCTGCCGAATTGCGGCATGTCGGGCCACCCCCGGCAGGAGACGAGGTTGCCGTCCACGACGTCGGGAGCGTCGATGACCGTCGCGCCCGCGTTCTCCATGTCACCGGTGATGGGGGGGAAGCACGCCGTCTTCCGACCCTTCAGCAGCCCGTACACCGCTGGAACCTGCGCGCCGTGGCACACCAGCGCGATGGGGAGGTTGCGCGCGAAGAAGTGCTCGGTGATGCGCCTGACGTCGGCGTCGACGCGGATCCACTCGGGGGCACGTCCCCCGGGAATGATGAGGGCGTCGTAGCGCTCGACGTCGACCTGGGACCAGGGCACGTCGACCGGCAGCTTGCGGCCGTTCTTCTCCACGTAGGCGTCGGAGTTGGGGTCGAACTCGTGGATGACCAGTTGCACGTCGCGCATCGTCCGTGACGAGACGTCGACGTCCCAGCCGCCCTCCTGCACTCGGTAGTAGGGATACATGGTGTCGAGCTCCTCGGCGGCGTCGCCGGTCAGGAGCAGCGCTCTGGGCACCTGCTTCTCCTCGCGTATGGGGGCGGGTGAGGTGGATCCAATCCGATCCGATCAGGATTGAGTTAGCATTCCTGGGCCCAGCGCGCCCGTCAAGCCTCTACCGCCATTGCGCCCGCGCCCTCGATCTCGTCGAACAACCGTCGAAAACGCTCGCCGGACCGCAGGATGTGCCGACGCATCGCGTAGGCGGCGGCGTCAGGGTCACGCGCGGCGATCGCGGCCACAACTTCCTCGTGCTCGGCCATGGCCAGGTGAGTGACCTGGGTGTCGTGGTGAAGCCGGAAAAGGTGCACGTGGCTGTGCAGGCGAGCCAGCGCCTCACGGATGACCTGGTTCTCCGCGCTCAGGGCGACGAGATCGTGAAAAGCGGCGTCGCGTAAACCGAAGGCGCCATAGGCCATGAGCCCGTTGCCTCCCTCCAGCTCCGCCATCTCCTCCAACATCCGTCGCAGACCGGCCACCTGCTCCGAGGATGCGCGTTCGGCGGACCTGCGCGCCGCGGCCGGCTCGAGGAGCAGGCGGACCTCGAGCATGTCCTCGAATCGGTGACGGGTGATTTGGGGAGGAATGCGGTAGCCGGCATGGGGTACGCGCACGACCAGGCCCTCGGCCTCCATGCGGTTCAGAGCGTCTCGGATCGGCGTCTGTGAGACCCCCAACTCCCGCGCCAGGACGTCGATCGTGACGCGGGAGCCAGGCTCGATCCGTAGCGACATGAGCTGTTCGAGCAGCGTGTCGTACACCTCGTCGGCAAGCCGGCCGCCAGCTTTTCCCGGCAGCGTTGCGCCCGTCACGGCCCTGCGGCCCCGAGCGATCATCGCGTCGTCGTCCATCGTGACGTGAGGTCCCTTCTTGCACCTTCGGGAATCTGTTGACATCAGTCACAAGGCTGCGACATGCTGACGCCCCAACTCGATCGTATAGGAAAAGTGCCGGATGCTCGCCGTCCGGCACGATCGCGGAACCGCCCGCCATCGCTCCACTTCGATCACCTGGAGCTCCCATGATCATGCTCCACGTCCTGCCCGGTTCGTCACCAGCCCGCAGCTGGCCCGAAGGACTTCTCAACGGCAGGGAGCCCCGGTACACCGCTGCGTACTCGTGACGCCGGCCCGCGGGTCGGCCCCGCGTCAACCCGGCGACACGCCTGAACAACCCAGCAACTGCTCGGCGAAGCACATAGCGAGGTTCTAGAAGTCCCCACCGAGAAAGCAGGCTTAGAGATGCGCCATCCGAAGCGAATAGGAAGAATTTCCACCCCCGGCCGAAAGGTACGGCTGGCGACGGCGGCCATGCTGCTGGTGGCCACGACCATGACGGCTTGCGGCGAGGGCAAGGACGACGGCGAGAAGGCGAGCGCCCCCAAGGCGCCGGCGACCATCCCGGAGCTCACCACGGATCCGCTGACCCTCAGCTTCATCTGGTTCGACTGGCCGCCCGCCAAGGCACTGGAAGCCTTCGCGAACGCGGAGTACAAGAAGGAACGGCCGAACGCGACCGTCAAGGTCAACACTGTGCCGAACGCGAACTGGCACGACGCGATGTTCACCCAGTTCGCGGCGCGCAAGACCGACTTCGACATCGCGATCCTGGACTCGCAACACATCGGCGAGGCCGTGACGAACGGCAACATCCTCGACCTCACCGACTTCGTCAAGGAAAACATCGACGTCGCGGCCTACAACCCGTACCTCCTGGCGGCCTACGGCCAGTTCCCCCAGGCGGAGACCGGCAAACGCGACGAGAACGCCAGCCTGTACGGACTGCCGCTGCTCGGCGACACCTGGACGATGATCTACCGCAAGGACCTGATCGGCGACAAGCCGCCGCAGACCTGGGACCAGATGATCGCAGCCGCCGAGAAGTGCCAGAGGGACAACCCCGGCGTCAGCGGGCTGGCTTTCCACCAGGCCAACGGCTCCGACGCCGCGGCCGTCACCTACAACACTGTCAACGGCGTCTACGGCGGCAACCTCTGGGACTCCAAGACGCGCAAGATCGATGGCGTCATCAACGACGCTGCCGGCCAGGAGGCGATGGACGTCCTGGTCAACAAGATGAAGCCGCTGACCGCCAAGGGCTCCGGCAACTGGTTCATCGACGAGGTGAACGCGGCCGTCGCCCAGGGCAAGGCCTGCATCGCGTTCAACTGGATCGCCGCGAGCGGCGGTCTGCTCGATCCGAAGCAGTCGACGCTCGGCACCACCCGGGAGCAGATCCTCGACAAGCTGGGTTTTGCCACCCTGCCGAGCCAGAAGACGAACCTGGTCCCTCTCGGCGGTATGGGGATGCACGTGTCGGCCTACTCCGCCACGGCAAACCAGACCGAGGCCCTGAACTTCATGAAGTGGTTCGAGCGGGCTGACGTCCAGAAGAAGTGGGCCGCGGCCGGTGGCGTGCCATCGCGGACGGACGCCCTGGAGTCGCCCGAGTTCCTCAATGCCGGGCCGTTCAACCAGGTGTACACCGACTCGGTTCCGCGGATGCGGGACATGTGGAACGTGCCCGAGTACGCACGCCTCGTCGATATCGAGAACACCAACGTGAACGCGGCTCTCAACGGCGCGAAGAAGCCGAAGGATGCGCTCGACGACATCGCCAAGGAGCAGCAGGGCGTGCTCGACTCGAGCAACCGCAAGGGTGGCGGCGGACTGTGAGTGACCCCGTCCCTCTGACGACCGACGATCCCGGGCAGGTGGCGTCCGCAAGGCCGCCTGCCCGGCGTCGGTCCCCTCGGCTGAGCGACCGCGGGCTCGCCGTGGCCTTCATCTCTCCCGCGATGCTGCTGCTGCTCGCCATGTCGGTGTTCCCGTTGCTGTGGGCGTTGTACCTGTCGTTCACCGACTACTCGGCCACCCGCGGGGGGCCCGCCACTGTCATCGGGTTCGGCAACTACACCGCCATCCTGACGTCGGCGCAGGTCCACACGAGGGCCCTGACGACGTTGATCTACGTGGTCGGCGCGGTCGGCCTGCAGACAGTGCTCGGATTCGGCATCGCCTACCTGATCTCACGGCGCACGCACGGGCGAGGAGCGCTGACCACGCTGTTCCTGGTTCCGATGATGCTGTCGCCGGTCGTGGTCGGGCTGTTCTGGCGCTTCATGCTCGACGCGCAGTTCGGCGTGGTCAACAGCATGCTCGGCTCGCTCGGCCTGGGGCAGGTGGAGTGGCTCACCCGGCAGCGGACGGCACTGCTGTCCCTGATCGTGGTCGACACCTGGCAATGGACGCCGTTCATCATGCTCATCGCACTCGCGGGCCTGACCGCGGTACCCAAGTATCTCTACGAGGCCGCCTCGATCGACCGGGCCTCCGAGTGGTTCCGGTTTCGCACCATCACCCTTCCGCTGGTATGGCCGCTGCTTCTCATTGCCGTGATGTTCAGGGCCATCGAGGCATTCCGGCTGTTCGACCTCGTCTACATCCTCACCAACGGCGGCCCGGGTGTCTCCACCGAGACGTTGTCGTTCCACATCTACAAGGTCGCGTTCCTGGGCTTCAACACCGGAACCGCTTCGGCGTACGGAATCCTCATGGTCCTCGTCGTCATCGTCCTCACGCAGTTCTACCTGCGCTACCTGAACAAGCTCAAGGAGGGCTGATGGCCGTCTCCGTCGACGAGGCCGTGTCCACAGGTCCTGCCCGGGACCACACGCCCCCCGCGCGCCGCCTGGGCGGCCGAGGTCGCTCCGTGCTGGAGGTCACGCTGCTGACCGTGCTGGCCGTCGTGATGCTCTTTCCGGTGCTGTGGATGATCGAGACGTCCATCAAGGAGAACCGGGACGTCTACGCCATCCCCGCCAAGTTCTTCGACTTCAAGATCACTCTGGAACATTACAAGGACGTGTTCGTCGACCCCGGCGGCGGTCGCTCAGCCTTGTCCGTCGCGTTCCTCAACTCCGTCGTGGTCGCCGGGGTCTCCACGGTGCTGGCCACCGTGCTGGGGGTCCCGGCGGCCTGGGCCTACTCACGCTTCGCCGTGAAGGCCAAGAAGGACCAACTGTTCTTCATCCTGTCCACGCGCTTCATGCCGCCCGTGGTGGTCGTGGTCCCGATCTTCCTCATGTACCGCCAGGTCGGACTCATCGACAACAAGCTCGGCCTGATTCTCATCTACACCGCGTTCAACGTCCCGTTCACGATCTGGATGATGAAGGGCTTCGTCGACGAGGTGCCCGCGGAGTACGAGGATGCCGCCATGCTCGACGGCTACACCCGTTTGCAGGCGTTCCGGCGATTCACCCTTCCCCTGCTCGTGCCCGGCATCGCCGCGACGGCGGTCTTCGCACTCATCTTCTCGTGGAACGAGTTCGTGTTCGCCACCTTCCTCACCTCCAGCGACGACGTCCGGACGGCCCCACCCGCGATCGCCGGCCTCATCGGCGGCACCACGACGGACTGGGGTCTCGTGGCCGCCGCCTCCGTGGTGTTCGCCCTGCCGGTGCTCGTCTTCGCGTACCTGGTGCGCAAGCACCTCATCGCCGGTGTGACGCTCGGGGCGGTGCGACGCTGATGGCGGGCATCGAGGTGACCGCCCTGCACAAGCGCTACCCGGACGGGACGGTAGCGGTTGAACACGTGGATCTGTCGATCGGCCACGGCGAGCTGTTCGTGATGCTCGGGCCCTCGGGTTGCGGCAAGACGACCACGCTGCGGGCCATAGCCGGCCTGGAGAAGCAGACGACGGGCGACATCCGCATCGGCGACACGCTGGTCAACGACCTGCCGCCCGCCGAGCGCGACATCGCCATGGTGTTCCAGTTCTACGCCCTCTACCCGCATCTGAAGACCCGCGACAACCTGGCGTTCCCGCTGCGGGCAGAGGGACTGCCCAAGCCGGAGGTGCACGAGCGGGTCACCGAGGCCGCCCGGCTGATGCGGCTTGGTCCGCTCCTGGACCGGCGACCCCGCCAGCTGTCCGGCGGGGAGCAGCAGCGCGTCGCGCTCGCTCGCGCCCTGGTGCGACGACCGCGCGCCTTCCTCATGGATGAACCGCTCACCAATCTGGACGCTGAACTGAGGGCGGACATGCGCACCGAGATCAAGCACCTGCAGGGGGAGCTGGGGGCGACGATGGTCTACGTCACCCACGATCAGGTCGAGGCGATGTCGCTCGGTCACCGAATCGCCATCCTCAACAAGGGCCGTGTCGAGCAGATCGGCACGCCGCTGGAGGTCTACGACCGTCCCGCGAGTCTCTTCTGCGCCGCATTCATCGGCTCCCCGCCGATGAACCTGATCGAGGTGGAGGTGGCCGACGGGAAGCTGCGCGGTGAGGGCGGACTGGCCCTCACGCCACCGCCAGGCCTGCCGCGCGACCGTCGCCTGATCGCAGGCGTCCGGCCGGAGGCGCTGGAAGTCACCGCACCAGGGGCGGAACAGTCGGTCCCGGCCCGCGTGGTCTCGGCGGAGTGGCTGGGCGACGAAATCATCTACGTGGTCGACCACGGCGGCCAGCGCGACGTACGGGTTCGGATGCCACCGACTGTCCGTTTCGCCGCTGACGCAACGGTCGGGCTGCGGCACACCGGCGGGAACCCGGCGGTCTACGACGTGAGCACGGAAGAGCTGGTGGCCTGATGGGAACCGTTGCCGCGCGCGGGCTGCGCAAGTCCTTCGGAAAAGTCCAGGCACTCGACGGGGTGACGCTGGACGTGCCGGACGGCTCGTTCTTCGTCGTACTCGGGCCCTCCGGGGCAGGCAAGACGACGACCCTACGAGCGATAGCCGGCCTCGACAAGCTTGACGCCGGGTCGGTGCATCTGGACGGCCGGGACGCGACCGGTGACACCCCGGCCGCCCGCGACCTGGCCATGGTCTTCCAGAGCTACGCCCTCTACCCGCGACACACGGTGTACGAGAACATCGCCTCGCCGCTGCGGGCACGCCGCTGCTCGTCAAGTGAGATCGCCGCCGCCGTGGAGCAGATGTCGAGCCTGCTGCACATCGAACGTCTGCTGCAGCGTCGTCCCGCCCAGTTGTCGGGCGGTGAGATGCAGCGCGTCGCCCTGGCCCGGGCGCTGGTCCGTCGCCCGCGCGCGTTTCTCATGGACGAACCGCTGACGAACCTCGACCTCAAGCTCCGTGTCGAGATGCGCACCGAGCTCACCCGCATCCACCGGAGCCTCGGAGCGACCTTCGTCTACGTGACGAACGACCAGGTCGAAGCCCTGTCCATGGCCGACCAGGTCGCGGTCCTCAAGGAGGGAGAGGTGCAACAGGTCGGAACGCCGACCGAGGTGTACGAGCGTCCCGCCAACCAGTGGGTCGCGGGATTCGTCGGGAGCCCGCCGATCAGCCTGCTCGCCTGCCACGCCGAGGGAGATCGTCTGGTCGGTGCGGCAGGCTGGACGCTACCGCGGCCCCGCTGGACCACGGCCGAGGACGGTCGTGAGCTGCTGCTGGGCCTGCGGGCGGAGGACCTGTCCGTCGAGCAACGTGGGCACGCGTCGTTGTCGGGTGAGCTCTACGGGCTTGAGCCACTCGGTGACCGAACGGTGGTCGACGTCCGAGTGGGGACGGAGATCCTCAAGGTCAAGGCACGACCCACCGTCACCGGTACGCCGGGCGAACGGCTGCTCGTCACTGTCGACCTGGATCGGGCGCACCTGTTCGATGCGGGCACCGGGCTGTCGCTGTCCGAGGCGGGGCGGTAACGGCATCCGGCGGCGACGGCGACATGCGCCCGCACCCGGTGGTCGAGCCGCTGTGGACCCTCACCAGCGAGCACGGCCTGACGACGCTGGGACGACAGTGGCCCGCGAAGGCGATCGGCGGCGCGGGCTTCGCCCCGCCCAGCAACCTCTCCCCCGACGAGGGCGTGTGACCCGTCCGTCTACGCACACAGCGCGATCGCTAAAGGCACGCCGGACATCACGAAGAAGATCACAGGAGGCGACGCGATGAGTGACCCGATGAACGTGCTGGCCCCCGAGCACCGGCGGCTGCGGATCGGCGACGCCTGGCGCGACGCCGCGAGCGGAGCAACCTTTGCCGTCGAGGACCCGGCCACCGGCAAGACCATCGCCGAGGTGGCGGACGCCGACGTCGTTGACGGGCTCGCCGCAGTGGACGCGGCGAGCACGGCGATGGCGGAGTGGGCGGCGACCCCGCCGCGGAAACGGTCAGAGTTGTTGACCGCGACGTACCGGGCACTGACCGAGCGATCCGAGGATGTTGCCCGACTCATCACGCTCGAGATGGGCAAGCCGCTCGCCGAGGCTCGTGGAGAGGTGGCCTACGGCGCCGAGTTCTTCCGTTGGTTCGCCGAGGAGGCGGTCCGCGTCGAGGGTCGCTACAGCACCGCTCCCTCAGGTGGATACCGCATCCTCACCGTGCCGAAGCCGGTCGGACCGTGCGTCTTCGTGACGCCCTGGAACTTCCCGTTGGCCATGGGTGCCCGCAAGATCGCTCCTGCGCTGGCCGCGGGCTGCACGACGATCACCAAGCCAGCAGGCCAGACGCCACTCACCATGCTGTTCCTGGCCCGCATCATGGAGGAGGTCGGCGTTCCCCCGGGCGTCGTCAACGTGGTGACCACCAAGCGTTCCGGCGAGGTGGTCTCCGCACTGCTGGCCGACAGTCGGACCCGCAAGCTCTCGTTCACCGGGTCGACCGAGGTCGGGCGCGTACTGCTTCGACAGGCTGCGGACAACGTGCTGCGCACGTCCATGGAACTGGGCGGCAACGCGGCCCTGATCGTGTGTGCCGACGCTGACCTCGACGTCGCGCTCGACGGTGCCATGGTGGCCAAGATGCGCAACATCGGGGAATCCTGCATCGCCGCCAACCGGATCTACGTCGAGGAGCCGATACGCGAGGAGTTCGCGGCGCGCTTCGCCGAGCGGATGGGCGCGCTTTCGGTGGGCCATGGTCTCGACGACGGCGTGAACGTCGGGGCGTTGATCGACGAGGCCTCGGTCACCAAGATCGACGAACTCGTCGCCGATGCGGTCGATCGCGGCGCCCGGGTCCTGGTGGGCGGCGAACGTCCGGATGGGCCGGGCCACTTCTACCCGCCCACGGTCCTCGTCGACGTGCCCGACGACGCGCGGATGCTGAAGGCGGAGATCTTCGGCCCGGTGGCGCCGATCATCTCGTTCACGTCCGACGACGAGGTGATGGCGAAGGCCAACGACACCGAGCACGGCCTGGCCGGATACGTCTTCACCCGTGACCTCCAGCGGGCGCTCCGGTTCACCGAAGGCCTGGACACGGGGATGCTCGGCATCAACCGTGGCCTGATATCGGACCCGTCAGCTCCGTTCGGCGGCGTGAAGCAGTCCGGGATCGGCAAGGAGGGGTCGCACGAGGGCATCCTCGAATACCTCGACCTCACCTACGTGGCGATCGACCTCCCGTGACCGGCCTGCCGCTCCGGGCGCCCGCCGCGCGCGCCTGCGCCACCCGGGCCGCCAACCTCGCCGACGCCGTCCCGGTCTCGCAGGTGACCTGGACGTCCGCCCCGCTCATCGCCGCCGACGTTCCGGAGAGGCACCGACATGCTTGAGACCGTCCGCGGACCACGCCAGCTGATAGTGGGCGAAGGGGTCGCACAGAACATCCCACGAGTGGTTGCCGAAAGCGGCTCGCGAGTCCTCATCGTGACCGACCAGATTCTTCTGGGGCAGCCGGGCGTGGCCGAGATCGTGGCCGCCGTGCGGGAGAAGGTCACTGTCGTCGAGGTGTTCGCCGACGCGACTCCGGACGTACCACTCTCCGACGTCGCGGTGGCCGTCTCGGCCGCCGCCGAGGTGGACGCCGACGTGATCCTCGCCATCGGGGGTGGCACGGTGATCGACCTCGCCAAGATCGTCGGCGTCATTCGCCGCCACGGTGGAAGCCCCCGCGATTTCTACGGCGAATCGAGAGTGCCGGGACCGACGATTCCTCTCGTCGCGGTCCCGACGACGTCAGGCACCGGCTCCGAGCTGACACCCGTCTCGGTGTTGACCGACCCGGACCGCGAGCTGAAGGTGGGGGTTTCCAGCGTCCACATCGTGCCCGACTTCGCCATCGTCGACCCCGAACTCACCTACACCTGCCCGGCGACCGTCACCGCCCACTCCGGCATCGACGCCTTCTGTCACGCCGTGGAGAGCTACACCGCGCGACCCCGGGCCCACGGACCGCGCGACCCGGTGGAGCAGGTGTTCCTCGGCCGCAACCCGATCACCGACCACTACGCGCTCCGCGCCGCGGAGCGAATCGCCCGTAGCTTGCGCCGTGCTGTCACTGACGGAGGCGACACGGACGCGCGCGCTGACATGTCCTACGGGTCCATGCTCGCCGGGCTCGCCTTCTCCCACGCGGGCAACGCGGCCCCGCACGCTCTCCAATACCCCATCGGCGCAGCCACGCACACGCCGCACGGCGTGGGCGTCGGGCTGCTCCTGCCCTACGCGCTGGACGCGGCCAGGGATGCGATCAGCGACCGGCTGGCCATCCTCGCCCGGGTGTGCGGGCTCGACGTGACCGACGCCTCCGACGCCGAGGCCGCAGACACGTTCCTCACCTGGCTCGATGAGCTCCTTGCCGACATCGGCATCCCTCGCACCCTGGCGGACATCGGCGTGGCACGCGCCGACCTCCCGCGCTTCGCGGAGATGGCCAGTGGCGTCACCCGCCTGATCCAGAACCATCCGGGCCCGACCGACACCGCCAGCCTGGCCGCGATCCTCGAAGCGGCCTGGACCGGGGACCGGACCCGACACGCCCTGACTCCAAGCAGAGACAGCTCCTCCACATGACGACGAGTTCCCTGCCCCACTCTGGGTGTCGGAATGCTCGGCCACGCCATCGCGCCCGACGTCGCAACCCTCCTCGGGTGAAGCCTTCCCGGCAATCCAGCCTAGGGATGCTGGATCATGTCCCGGTCTTGGGAACCCATGCAGGAGGCCATGCCGGCGGCGGTAGCGTTCCGCCACCTACACCAAGATCGTTCCGGGCGCATTCGTAGTACTTGTCGCGGTACTTCTCCATCTCCCGAATCGCCGGCAGCCACTGCTCGGCATCCGTCAACCGACCACGTGCGTACCAATCGAGACGGTGGACAGCTTGATGCCAATCACGTGCAGCAGCAACAACCTCCGGGCTGCCCAATAGCAGCATCGATTCCCACCGCGCTCCACGATCGTCCTCCGCCGCGGCCAAGAGCGGGAGCCCCTCTTCCGGGGTCAGGTGGGCCGCGGAGTGGTCGAACCCTCGCGCTGCCGCGATGCGACACGACAGGTAGGCCCACCGCTTGACGGAGCCGCCATATTCGGCATACACCCGCATGCGGCTCTCGTCCCAACGGACCCGCTGGCTGCGCCGCCATCGTGCTCGCTCCCCCGCGCTGCTGACAAGGTAAGAGGCGAGGGCTCCCACGATCACGCCGACTAGCGCTGGAAGCTGCTGGGCAAGGACAACCATCGACCATCCAAACCTGCCGCGGACCCGCAAGACCCGCCACGATCGTCACTCAACCTCTGCCGCACATCCGCCGCCAACGATCGCAGACGCGCGCAAGGCATACCCCCGAGGCGAGGGGGTGGATGTCCACCGGCACCACGGTAAGACCACTGCGGACACGCCGGCACGATCGTGACCGAGAGCGTCCACCGGCACCAACTACGGCCGGGTGCTCCTGGGCGGCTCGGTCGCCGGCCGATAGCGCCCTCCGCCGGCAAGCGTCGACCGGCATGGCTGCAAAGAAGCTGCACGGCGGCGCGCTGCCGTTGGGGGGACTGCCGCATCATTGACTGATGAGCGACTCCAGGATGCAGGTGCGAGCACGGGTGCGGCACGAGCCTGACCGCTCATACGCCGTACTGGTCGAGGGTCCGGACGGCGAGGTGGAGGTAGGCCGCACGGGTAAGACAGCAGATCTCTGGGCACTGGCCCAGGCCGGTGCAGCTCGCCTATTCGGTGAAAGCCTCGGCGCGGACAACCTCACCCTGCACGTCCCCCAGCCGCCCTACGGCCAGGACGGGCAGTGGGTTCGCATCGTCTTCGTGGAGGATTCGGATGACCCCTCCGAGAGCGCCGACATCGGTGTCCTGGCGCAGGCGCGCTGGTTCGGCCACGAAGGCGCCTGGTTCGTAACAGTCACCGGTACCGGTACCAGCATCGTTCCGAGCGAGCACCTGGACTTCGAACCAGTTGTCACTGATGAACAAGTAGCGGCGTTCCACACCTACATCACCGCTGCGGCCGCAGGCTGAGGCCGTGCCGCCCGTCCACCGCTGACCCACACACCGTGGAGCGGGCCTGCCCTGCGGTGACAGGCTGGAGCGCCCCTACCGGACGAATGCGCTTGTCACCGCAGGCAGGTCTGCTCTGCTGCTGCCTGGTCGAGGGTCGACGGGATGGCCACCCATCCCCGCAGCCTGAGCGCCCCGGCGGAGGCAGCCGGGGAATACGCCCCTGTGGGCGAGGACGCCGCGCCGGCCGCGCTATCGCGACCCGCCTACCGCAGCGGTGAGGCGGCACGAACTATCGCCCCACGATCGTCGATGCGCTTCCCAACGTCGGCAAGAGCTGGAACAGCGTAGGGTCGGCGTGCAGAGAAGGACTTCGCGCCCGCCGCGGGTCTCCTGTCACCTGCCGCCGCGATCAGGCGAGTACCACGCTGCACGTTCACCGACCTGCTCCAGGAGGTTCGATCATGTCCAAGGACTCGACGAGCAAGGCGAACGTCAAGAAGAAGGGCAAGACGATCAAGGAGAAGCAGACTGCGAAGCGCCTGAAGCGCGACGAGCAGAACGGGCAATCCTCAAACATCGTGTCCACCGGGCGCTGACGCCGGCAGAATCGCTCCATTCTCCGAGTACGGCGATGACGGTGGGGACTGACAATCGTCACGTCCCCACCTGCCGCTGCTGCCGTAGAACCGCGGGCCAGTCGCAGAGTCCCAGAGGATCCGGCGGGCGCTGGGACGCCGAGCGAGGACCAGCAGACCGCGGATGATGAGCTACGCCCCATTCCGAGATGAGAGCCGCAGGCAAAACCGCTGCGGTGGAGCTGGCTGACGCAGCGAGCATGAGGTCCCCCACCGCCCACCGACGCCGCTCCCGCTCGCGTTGGGCACCTCAAGAATCCGCTGCGGCCTGGTGCTGCGGGGCGAGCACTCTGCCGGTCATATTCCGGTCACAGGCGGATACGAACAGCCCTTCAATGAGACCGGCATCAGGATGGGCCACCACCACCAGACCAGCGCAACGCCGCAACCGCCCGCTGGCGGTCCGCGGCGCCGCCGTCGGCGAGACCGTTGACCTCCGCGGGCTATCTGGCCACGATCATTCGTACCACCATCACGTACGCCGACAGACCGCACCGGATCGCCTACCCATCAGCCGAGCATGGGACGCTCAAGCTCCGTGACCAACGGGGCACGCCGCGTGGCCCCGGACACTACCGCCACAGCCCGCGCTATCCCTGGCAGGACAGCACCGCCCCCGATCCCACACCCCTTGTGCCCGGAGGAACGCAGACCATGGACCACGCATCTCAGCTCATCCAGGAGCGGAGTGCCCCGCCGGCCACGCTGGTGATCTTCGGCGCCTCCGGTGACCTGACCCGGCGTAAGCTGCTGCCCGCCATCGAGAGCCTGGCTCGGCATGAGCGGCTCCCGGACCAGTTCGCGGTGGTCGGCGTCGCCCGTACGTCGATGACCGACGAGCAGTTCGCCGAGAGCGCCCTCGGCGAACGCACCCTCGCCAGCAAGCGGCAGCTCCTGGGCGGCGTGCGGTACGTGGCCGGCGGCTACGACGACCCGGAGACCTACAAGCGGCTCGTGGAGACCCTCGACGAGTTGGACGCACAACGGGGCACGTCCGGCAACCGCCTCTTCTACCTGTCCACCCCGGCCGGGGCCTTCGAGCCGGTGATCAACGGACTGGCCGCTGTCGGGCTCAACCAGCCACGCGAAGGCTCCTTCTCCCGCCTGGTCATCGAGAAGCCGTACGGGCGCGACCTGGTCACGGCCCGCGAGCTCGACGGCGTCGTGCACAGCGCGTTCGACGAGCACCAGGTCTTTCGCATTGATCACTATCTGGGCAAGGACACCGTCCAGAACGTGCTGGCGCTGCGCTTCGCGAACTCGATCTTCCAGCCCATCTGGGATCGCTCCTGGGTCGACCACGTGCAGATCACCGTCGCCGAGACCCTCGGCGTCGGCAGCCGCGGCGGCTTCTACGAGGACGCCGGCGCGATGCGGGACATCGTGCAGAACCACGTGCTCCAGGTCCTCGCGCTGGCACTGATGGAGCCACCGGCCTCATTCGAGGCTGAGGGCCTGCGCAACGAGAAGGTGAAGCTGCTGCAGGCGATCCGGCTCCCCACCGACCGGGACATCGCCGAGGCCGCGGTCCGGGGCCAGTACACCCGGGGCGGCACCCGCGAGGAGCTGATGGCCGGCTACCGCGAGGAGCCCGGCGTCGACCCCCTGTCGCGGACCGAGACCTACGCCGCGATGCGGCTCAACGTGGACAACTGGCGGTGGGCCGGAGTGCCGTTCTACGTCCGCACCGGCAAGCGCCTGCCGGCCCGGCTCACCGAGGTGGCGCTGCAGTTCCAGCGGCCGCCGCACCTGCCGATCCCGACCGACCAGCTCACCGGCCTCGACGCTGACGCGCTGATCCTGCGGATCCAGCCGAACGAGGGCATCTCGCTGCGCTTCGGCGCCAAAGTGCCGGGCCACTCCTTCCGGGTCCGCACCGCCACGATGGAGTTCTCCTACGACCAGACGTTCGTCGAGGAGTCCCCGGAGGCGTACGAGCGTCTGCTCCTGGACGCGCTGATCGGTGACGCGTCGCTATTCATCCGCAGCGACGAGGTGCAGCAGTGCTGGCGGATCGTCGACCCGATCATCGACAACTGGGAGAAGGACAACTCGCCGATCCCCACCTACGAGGCCGCCTCCTGGGGCCCGACCGACGCCGACCGGCTCATCGGCCGGCACGGCCGCAAGTGGCGCAACTCCGCGTGACCCTGCCACAACGAGTGTGACCGCGCTGCTGAGCCCGATCGCTTGGTCTCACCATCGACTCGCAGCGCGGTCCTCTCAGTGGACCGGTCACCGACGTCCGCCCGCTGACGCTACGGAACTGGTTCGGCCGGCCGATGAGGCTCGCGACGGCTTCTACCGCGCCGCGCGAGGCAGCCTCGGTGTCCCCGGCGGCGGCTGCGGCAACGCCTTCAGCTACGACAGGGTCACAGGCCGGTTCGCCCGTCGATGCACTCGCGCAGGAGGTCGGCGTGGCCGGCGTGCCGCGCATACTCCTCGAGCACGTGGACAAGCACGTCGCGTGTGCCGTGGCTGCCACCGTCGACCGGCACCTCGCGGCCCAGGTCGGCCTCCTCGAGGGCGTCGAGCCATTCGTCGGCCTTGGCGATCTCGGCCTTCCAGGTTGCGAAGGCGTCCTTCACCATTGCTGGGTCGGGGACCGCGCCCCCGAAGTCCCCACCCGGGTCGTCCTCGTGCTGGTAGAGGAGCGGTGCGTCGGTCCGCCCTTGCAGCACACGCTGGAACCAGTGGTTCTCCACCTGAGCCAAATGGCGCACCAGGCCGAGCAAGCTCAGGGTGCTGGGCGGTATCGGGCGTCGGCCGAGTTGCTCGGCGTCCAGTCCGTCGCACTTCATCTCTATGGTCAGACGGTAGTTGCCGAGGTACTCCCGGTAGGTCGCCTTTTCGCCGACGGGTTGACCGAAGGTTCTGGGGTCGTCCTCCGGTGCGGTCCACAATTTGCTCACGGCGCCACCCAATAGCGGGCGGACTGCACCAGTCAAGCGATTTGCGGTGCCCCAATGTCGACGGCCGCCAGGAGGAATTCGATCGCCGCTCGCTCGTCGGCTAGAAGCGAATGTTGACGCATCCGCGTCTTCGTCCAGAGGTTCGAAGTCGGTCGCCAGCGGCTCGGGGACCGCGGATCCCAAGCGGAGTCAACGTGTACCGCATCAACCGAAGTACGACGTCGCTAGACCTGAGACTGCGAGACCTCCCGTACAGGAAGCTCTCGCGGGGGCACTGCTGGCGCGGGTGTCCCGTCACGGGACATCCGTCACTGTGTGATCGCTGGGGGCACCGACGGGTCAGGGCCGGCGTTCGGGCTCTCGTCCGGCGAGTCGCCGAGGGCAGCGCCCGTCGCGAAGAGCAGCCGTTGGACCGCCTCGTGTACCGTCCTCTCCGCGACGTTGTCACCGCTGATCTCGATCCGCAGCGGATCCTCGCCGGCCCGCGACGCGGTGAGCGTAAGCGACCGGCGCCGGTCCCGGCTGAGCCACAGTCGCATCGCGGTCACCGCTCCCGCCACCACGCTCGGCCCACCGAGCGCGATCACCAGCTCCGTCCACTGACCCTTGCGGCCGACCACCGGGGTGCCCTCCTCGGTCGCCCGCAGGCCGTCCACCTCGCGCAGATCCATTACCAATTCGGCGCTCGCCGCTTGCAGCGGCTCGTCATCGGGTGTGAGTGTGGACAGGCCGGGAAGCAGCACGATTCGAGCGGATGGCATAAAGAGACCTCCGGACTTGCTACTGTGGTCGGTCGGTAGCTAGCCGTAGGGTAAGGCACTCACCGCAGGAACGTGGGCCAGGAGCCGCCGATGTATCGGGCACTTCTCGTGTGCAACTCCCTGTACGAGGCCGACCCGAAGCTGCATGCCCTGCACGGCCCCCGCATCGACGGACGTTTGCTCAGCGCCGCGTTGACCGACGACGAGATGGGCGTGTTCGCCTCAGAGCACGTATCGATCCTCTTTGATGCCTCACGCGCCGAGATCGCTGAGGCGGCCAACCGGTTCTTCAGCGACGCCGAGCCGGACGACGTGCTGCTCTTCTACTTCAGCGGGCACGGCCGCAGCCGAAACCAGAAACTCTATCTCTGTGCCCGGGACACAACGTCCAGCCTGCTGCCCGGTACCGCTGTCTCCAACGACACGCTCAACGACATCATCGGCGATTCATTGGCCCGAGCGAAGGTGATCGTCTTGGACTGCTGCCACAGCGGTGCGTTCAAGGGTCCGGTCGCCGTCGAGCGGCTGCTAGCCGGCAAGGGCCGGTTCGTGCTCACCGCCACCGCCGCATCAGAGACGGCTGCTGACGCCGATGGTGAGGACCTGCCGAGCCCGTTCACCAACGCACTGGTCGACGGACTGCTGCACGGCGCCGACGACAAGGACGGCGACGGCATGGTGGATCTCGCTGATCTGTATGAGTACCTGCAAGCCGCCGTGCGAGGCTCGTCGGAGCCTCGGCACCGCTTCGACGGGTTCGGCAACGTGCCGATCGCCCGGCGGCCCGTGTCAGTCGCCGCCGACCTGCCCGACGGGCGCAGTGAAGCCGAGCGACTTTCGACGCCCCCCGAGGACTCGGATCACCCGTTCCTGGATGGTACGACTACCGCCACCGTCCTCAGCCCGCGGCGGGTAAGTCGGTTCCGTGCGGCCATGCGCAAGGATGTGGGCCGCTCCGTGCCGCGTCGCGGGTCGGCCGCCGACTTCATGCGGGCCGCCCTTCTGATGCGCGAGGGCCGGCTGACCCGGGCCGGTGCGCTGCTGTTCGGCGAGGATCCGACCGCGGTGGTACCCACCGCCACTGTCCAGTGCACCCATTACCACGGCCCCGGCAAGGACGCGCCGATGGACAAGCGCACCTTGGGAGGGACGATTCCCGAGCAGATCAAGCAGGCCCGTGACTTCGTCGCTGAACTCGCTCGACTCGGCGAGGTGCCAACTACGGGCGCGGCCGTCACCGAGCCGGTCTACCGCTACCCGATGATTGCCGTCCGCGAGATCATCGCAAACGCGCTCGCCCACCGCGACTACCAGCAGCGCGAGATGTGCGTACACGTCCGGGTCTTTTCCGACCGGATCGAGGTGACCAGCCCAGGCACCTGGGCGGGAGCCGAGTTGGCCGACGACGAGCAATGCCCGCTCAGCGAGCTGCGCAGCGAGTCGCGGCAGCGCAACTTCTGGCTAGCGCATGTGCTGAGCTGGAACAAGTTGGTAGAGAGCGAAGGGGCCGGAATTCCCCGGGCGGTCGCGGATTGCCGCCAGCAGGGCGCCGCCGGGCCGATCGTGGCTCGTTCCGGGGAGGCGGTCACGGTCAAGATCTTTCCGTCTGCCCCGCTCGGCTCGACCGTGTTTCCGGACGACTCCGCGGTCAGGCTGACGGGCGCGCTGGCCGACCTGCACGGCAGGGGTGCGTCGTCGATCAAGGTCTACATTTCGGCTACCCAGAAGGACCTACTGGACCATCGGGCCGCCGTGCACACAGCGGCTCGGCGTTTGGCGATCGACGATGTGGCCATGGAGGCGTACGGCACCCAAGTCCAGTCACCCCTGGAACGCTGCCTCGCCGACGTACGACGCAGCGACGTCTACGTAGGGCTGTTCGCCTGGCGGTACGGGTACCGCCCGCCAGGCCAGGAATCCTCCATCACCGAACTCGAGTATCGGGAGGCAATCGCCGCCGGCAAGCCCTGCCTGATCTTCCTGCTCGCGGAGGACACGCCCTGGCCGGTCGACATGATCGACCGGGATGCCGACTGGCAGCGGATCATCGCGTTGCGCCGCGAGCTCCAGGAGCGCCATCTCTGCGCCTTCTTTTCCAACGTGGACGACCTCGCCGCCAAGGTGACCGTCGCACTGGCCGACGTACGCAGGCATCGACCTCCGGGCCGCGAGTCCGCCGACCCGGACACCCACCTGCCGCAGGCCCTACGCAGCCAGTACTACCAGCAGTTGGCGATGAGGTACCGGGCGATGCACTTGGACGCCGTCTCACCGCGGCCCACCAGCGGCTACCTCACCGTCGGGCTGCCCGAGGTGTTCGTGGAACCACGGGTGCACGAGGATGCCCGGCCGGAGATGCCCCTCGCCTGGTGGCGCTGGGCCAGCTCCACATCCGACGGCGATGCTGGTGGGCTGCCCGGCGTGGTGGACCCGGAAGATGTGGAGCGGCTCTGGGACGAATACGCGGCCAAGGACGAGCTGTCGCTGTTCGACGTGGTGTCCGACCCGGGCAGGCGCACGATCGTGCTGCTGGGCGACGCCGGTTCCGGCAAGTCCGCGGCCGCGCGGTACCTGACGCTGACGTTGGCCGGCGTCTGCGTCGAGCCTCGACTGAGCGCGCTGGACCGGTATTTACCCGTCCTGATCGAGCTGCGCTCCTACGCCACCCATCACGGGGACGGCCGGTGCGACGGCTTGCTCGACTACGTCGGCCACCGCCACCAGCAAGGGCTCGCCGGTTTCGACCAGGACGTGCTGGAGGCGTACCTGCGCCAGGGCGGCCAGGCGTTGTTCCTGTTCGACGGCTTGGACGAGGTGTTCGACCCGGCGCAGCGGGAAGAGGTGGCCGCGCAGATCGCCACGTTCGCCAACGAGTACCCGGGGGTGCTGGCAGTGGTCACCTCACGGGCGGTCGGCTACCAGCGGCACACCTTTGCCAACGCGGGCTTCGACCATTTCACCCTGGAGGATCTCGACGACGAGCAGATCGCGAGGTTCCTCGGCAACTGGTACCGCCATGTGATGCCCACGCCGGCTGTCGAGGCAGAGCGGCAGCGGCGGCAGATCCTCGACGTGGTGGGCAGTTCTCGAGCGATGCGCGAGATCGCCGGCAACCCCCTGCTGCTGATGCTCATGGCGATCGTCGGCCGGGGTCACCCGCTGCCCCGCAACCGACGCCGGCTCTACGCGCACGTCACCGACGTACTGATCTCCGAGTGGGATGTGACCAAGCAACTGCGCGAGAGCCACGGCGACGTGCCGTCGCTGGACCTGCAGGCGAAGCGTCGACTGCTGCGTCACCTGGCGTATTGGATGCAGTTCCGCGAGTCCGGCCCCGCCGGAAACTACATTGAATCCGACGAACTCGCGCGCATCTCCCGGGACCACCTCGTCGCGTTCTACGGTTTCGAGAATGAGCGGGCGCTCGCCATGGCCTACTCGATGATCGACAAATTGCGGCAGCGGAGCTTCATCCTGGAACGATACGGACTGCGACTGTTCGGGTTCGTGCACCGCGCGTTCCTGGAGTTCTTCTGTGCCGAGGAGATCGTGGACAGATGCGAGCAGGACCCGACCACCTGGGACCTCGATCGTCTGCGTTCGCTGTTCCGCGAACACTGGGCCGATCCGTCGTGGCGGGAGGTGCTTCGACTGGTCGCCAGTGCCCTGCCCGCCCAGACCGTCAACAAGCTGGTCACCCTGCTCGCCACCGAGGCCACTCAACCGTGGCCGCCGCTGAACCTGACCGGGCCGCCGTGGAACCTGGTGCTGGCTGCGCAGTGCGTGGCCGAGGCGCCGCAGCCCGCCGAACTGGCCGGCGCGGGCACCGCCGTGCTGCGCCAGGTCGTGCGTCTCATCGAGCATGGCATCTCCGCCGACGACCCGAACCTGGTGGACCTCACTGAGCAGGAGCTGCTGTCCCCGATCCGGGCGCTCGGCCCGAGTTGGCCCGGCCGGGAGATCTTCCTGCACTGGTACCGCCGCCGCGGGGTCCGGACCAGTTGGCGATCCGGCTCTCCCTTCGCCACGCGGATCGCCGCGGTGCTGTCCACCACCAAGGAGCAAATGGAGGAGCTGCTGGTCAGGGAACTCGGGCAGAGCCCCGATCGACAGGCTGGCGTCACACTGGTCGCCGGGCTGGCCGAGGCGGCTGGCCAGCTGGACACCACGAGCCGCGGCCGCCGGTACTGTCGGGACCAACTGCTCGTCCAGGCACGGGCAGAGGCCTCCACGGCGGTACGGCAAGCCGCGGTACGGGCATTGGTCGCCCACTTCAGCGCCGACCCCGACCTCATCGACATGCTCCGCGGCCTCGCCGATTCACCTGACCCGGCGGTACGCGCGATCGCCGTCCAGTCCCTCGGCGGGGTCGAATCGTCCGAGGACATCCGCCAGTTGCTACTGGCGCGTGCCACCGAGGACCGGGACGCAACGGTACGGCGGGCCGCTGCGGAGATACTCGCCGCGCGGCCCGACCTGCCGGGCGTACCCGAGATGATGCAGCGGCTGCTGGCCACCGACACCGACCCCGGTGTGGTGCAGTGCGTGCTGAAGGGTCTGTTGGTTCTGCCGCAATACGCCGAGACCGCAGGAGCCACGGCGTTGCTGCGGGTCAACGGCCATTCCCCGGACGAGGTCCGATGCTGCATTCTGACCGAGCTGCTGCCGGAGCGACCCGGCCCGGAGAACACCGAGCTGTTGCTGAAGCTGGCCTGGTCGGACACGTCCGCGCGGGTCCGCGCGGTGGCCGTGCGGCGGTTGGCGCTCGTACCCGACTCGCAGGGGCGCTGCCGGGCCCGATTGATCGACCAGATCGAGCAGGACGGGGAGTCCTCCGTGCGGGCCGCCGCGGTCGCGGCTCTGATCGACCGGGACCGCGCCGACGACACCGGGTGGACCGTGGTGGCCCGCACGGCTCACGTCGACGAGGACGCGACGGTACGCCTCGCCGCGGTGCGCGCGCTGGCCAAGGCCTACCCCGACCACCGCACCGGGGAACTGCTGCTGGAGAGCGCCCGCAGCGATCCGACCGCGAGCGTCCGGCTCGCTGCGGTCGACCTGCTCACCGGGCGACCGCTGTTCGGTCACGCGACCCGAGATCTGCTCATCAGCCGAGCCTCCCAGGAGCGGGACCCGATCGTCCGGCTGCGGGTCACCCGTAGCCTGGCCCGTCTCGCCGACCCACCGGACCCTGAGGTGCGGGAATGCCTCGCCGAGCAGGTCCGCCGGGACCCCGACCCCAACGTGCTGCGCGCGGCCGCACAGGCCCTCGCCGGCCACGGCGACACCGACGGCCTGGTGGCGACGCTGTGCCGGCGGGCCCGCAGGGACAGCTACGCAGGCAGTCGGCTGGCCGCAGTGCAGGCCCTCTGCACGGACGGGAGCCCTGACGCGGTGACCGACGTGCTATTGGAGTGCATCGAGACCGACACGGAGCCGGCCGTGATCGACGCGGCGCTGCACCGTCTGACCCAGCCGGACCTGGCGCCAATGGCCGCGGCGGTCAGGACGCGGCTGATGCGCCGCCTGGCCGACGACGACCCGGCCGTCCGCGCCCGCACCGCCGCCGCGCTCGGCGAACACTTCGGGACCGATCCCGCGGTGCGCATGCTGCTCGTGGGGCTGATCCGCGACGACCCGGACCTCGATGTCCGACGCCGGACCGTGGAGCAGCTGGCGACCATGCTGACCGACTGGCTGGAGGGTCGCGAGCTGCTGATTCGGCTGGTGGACCACGACGACTGGGAGATCCGCCGGACTGCGCTGCTCGCGATGGCGCGCCACAACGGTGCGGACCCCCGGACCCGCACCGTGCTCGTACGCCTCGCCCATCAGGAAGACGATGACACCGTCCGCTGGTTGGCCGGGCAGCTGCTGGCCACGCTGCCCGGTACCAGCCCCGACGATTTCCCGTGACCGGCGTCGGTCGCGCTGCAGGCGGGTGGCGACGGGGCGACTTTTAGCTCAAACGATCATTCGAGTCCGCGCCACCGCCCACTGGTCCCCATGTGGTCCCCAGCCCTCAGGTGTAACCCAAGGACGTAGAGCCCTGTTGCTGGGTCCCACCGCGCCCCGCTCCCCCGCCATCGGGGTCGTGCCGTCACCAGAAAACAGCGTGCGCCCGCCCGTCGCGACTCGCCTACCCCGGGCAAGGGGTTCGTCTCGGTGGGCCGCCACGGACCGACGCCCGACGTGGGATACGCCTAATCGGCGCCATCCCGCTCAGCTGACGATCAGCCCACCTCGGTCCGGCGCCAGGCGTTCGGAACCCGTCTTTGTCACGAGCCCTCTCCGCCGGAGGCGCCTCCGCGAGGCGACGCGGTGCGCGCTCACGCCGATGAGCGGATGTCTATGCCTGCGCGCTCTCCGGCGGTTCGACGCGCTGCTGTGCTGGATGGCGACGCTGGCCATTGGGCAGATCGGCCTGCCGATGGTCTGATCGAAATGACTCAACGGGACCGGTGCGTCGGTCATTCGGTATCGCCTGGGTGGGAGCGGATGTCAGGCGGATCAGGGTGATGCTGTAGGCGACGATCCACACGACCCAGATCAGCCAGCCGACAAGGCCGAGGAGACCGACCGGACCGGGGTCGTCGATGACCAGGGGGCTCAGCACGGCCGAGCCGAACTGGAGCGCGGCGGCCAGCAGGCCGATCCCGCCGTGCCAGCGGCGGATCAGGCCGGCGCGTCGGCCGCTGATGGACAGGCCGGTCATGGCCAGTGCCAAGAAGGTGCCGTTGAAGATGAACAGCGCGTTGTGCAGTGCCCAGAGTCCGGCGATCGTGCTGCTGTCCTGCGCGGTCGTTGACGCGAGCGCGAGCCGCGCGGCCATCACGCCGGTGAAGGTTATGTTCTGCAGGATCACCCCGGCGAATCCGACCAGGGACCAGGCTGTGCCTTGCTCGCGGTCGGTTCGCCACAGCACGGAGACCGCGCCGGCGCCGAAGAGGGTGGCCAGCACCCAGGCGATCGGTGCGAGTGCTGACGCGAGGCCGACGGTGTCCTGTTGGGTGGTGAAGAACTGGACAACGTCGTTGGTCTCCGCACCGGTGTGGGGCAGGCCGGCTGGCACCAGGAAGGCGTTGATGGAGACGATGAGGATGGCGAAGCCGAGTCCGGCGAGTCCGGCGATCCGCGAGAACGTCCAGGTGCTTCCGACGCCAAGTTTACGCGACATGTATTCAATATAAGGCACGAAAACCGAAAGGGGCAAGTCATGACCGCCGAGACAGGCAGGCGCAGGTACGAATCACTGCGCCGGGCGGCGCAAGCGGCAGAGACCAGGGGTGAGATCTCCAGCGCCGCTCGTCGACTGTTCCTCTCCCGCGGCTGGGCGGCGACCACGGTACGTGACGTGGCGCGGGAGGCCGGGGTCTCGGTGCCGACCGTCTACGCGGTGTACGGGAACAAGACCGGGCTGATCCAGGCCCTGGCCGACGCGGCAGACATCGCCGCGGATCCATCGCAGTCGCTCGCCGAACTGGATGGGGCCGAGAACGATCCGGTGCGGCAACTCGCGGCGATGGCCGGCTACGACCGGCGCCTCTACGAGCGCGCCGGTGACATCAT
The DNA here is from genome assembly GCF_036347035.1 of Micromonospora sp. NBC_00821. Classification (NCBI taxonomy): domain Bacteria; kingdom Bacillati; phylum Actinomycetota; class Actinomycetes; order Micromonosporales; family Micromonosporaceae; genus Micromonospora; species Micromonospora sp. NBC_00821. Next base: position 3,009,674 of record NZ_CP108880.1, on the reverse strand, counting down.
CGCGCTCGTGCGCGAGGCGGGCCGCACCGAGCCCGAGCTGGCGACGGCCTACCGCGACGGCCGTCAGCGGGGGGACGAGACCAGGATCCAGGTGTTCTCGTCGTGGCCGGGCGGCGTTCTCCGGCAAGGATTGGACATCCCGTCGGCCGTCGACATCTACGCGGCGATCTGCAACATCGACGTCTACACCACACTGACCGACGAACGCGGCTGGCAACCCGATCAAGTCGAACGCTGGTGGACCGAGGTCCTGGCCCGCGAACTCCTGAGCTGACGTGTCAGGAGGCGCCTTATGACAGGCCGTCCTGGTACGGAAGATTACGAGGTAGACGACGACCACGAAGGCCACGCCACCTCGTCCCACGGGCACCGCATCCGAAGCCAGGCGGGTACTGGCCGCGACTGACCGTCGGCAAGCCGGTCGCAAACCACTCCCAGCGGTTACGGCGCTCTTGCCGGCGCTCCGGAGGGAAATCCTTGCCCCAGCGCAGTGTGGACAGGTTGATCGGCACGTTCACGACCACGGTCGTGACGATGCCCGTGGCCCAGGTCGCGGCTGTTGCATTGCCCGAGTCCAGGGATACCGGTCCGCAGTGTCATGGTCCAGGCCGCAGGCATGGACGAAGGTCGCGATCAGCGGGGCGCGCGGCAGGGTGTTGCGCGCCCAACATCCAGATAGCGAGGCCGGTCCGAAGGGGAGGGTGATGTTCCGTCAGCACGACGCGGCTCGATCCCGAAACCACCGCCGCGATCGCAAGCAGTCCCGGCTACCGGAACGGTATTGATCGATGTCTTGACTCTATACGCCGCCCTGCTCATGATTTACTGCGGCCGTTCAACAGTGAGGGTCAATGTGATGACGCAGGGAGAACCACCGGCAGGAGGCCCCACATCAGCCGTCACTCTCAGCGAGCTAGGAAAAAATGGCCGACTCGCGCGCGCCGGTCGAGGCACGAGGGACTGGCTGACACGTAGGGCCCATCGGCGGGAACTGAGTATCGCGAGCCTCGGTTCGGTGCTCCTCGCTGTCGCGATGATCTGGCTGATTCCGCCGTACGCGATTCGCATGCTGACTGCCGGCGCCAGGACTGTGCCGATCGCCGACCCGGCCCACACCATCGTCGGTGACGTGGGTGACCCGACGGCCCAAGCATGGCTGGTGGGATGGGGTGGCCACGCGCTCACCCACCGTCTGCGTGGCCTGTGGGATACCAACGCTTTCTATCCCGACACGTACGGCCTAGCCCTGAACGACAGCCTGCTCGGCTATGCCCCGGCAGGGCTGATAGGCAATGGTGTAGTCGGCGCCGTGCTGCGCTACAACATCCTGTTCGTGCTGGCATTCGCGCTCGCCTTCCTCGGCGGCTACGCGCTCCTGCGCCAACTTGGCGCGAATAAGGTCGCCGCCGCGGTAGCCGGGGCCGCCCTCGCCTACGCGCCCTGGCGCTACGGCCACGACGGACATCTGAACATTCTCTCCACCGGTGGTATCACTCTGGCCCTGGCGATGCTGGCGCGCGGCCACGGACTCTCGTTCACCCGCGGCTACCTTGCCGAACGAGTCCGGCCGGGGTGGGCGTTCGCTGGCTGGCTGGTCGCGGCCTGGCAGGTCAGCCTAGGCTTCGGCGTGGGGCTGGGATTCGTATACGTCCTCGCCGCCCTCTGCCTGATCACACTGACAGCCTGGCTGATCCACCGCCCACGCCTTAGCCTCCGGCTGATCGTCAGTGATCTGATCGGCGGGCTGATCTTCACCGCGGTGACCGGATACTTCGCGTACGCGTACCAACACGTGCGCGAGCTCAACCCACAGGTCACCCGGGACTGGGACTACGTTGCGCATTTCTCCCCGACACTGCGCGGACTTCTCGTGGCGCCGCAGTCCTCGCTGCCCTGGGGCACCCTGCACAACGACGCCCGCACCGCTCTCGGTAACGTACCGACTGAGAAAGTGCTGCTATGCGGGTACGCGCTGTATCTACTGGCCTTCGCCGGCCTGTTCCTATCCCGCTGGTCACCGGTGCAACGGCTTCTGCTGCTGTTGGGGGCGGTCGTCGGAGTGTTGTTCGCGCTGGGCACGAACGGGCCGATCTACCGCCTGCTCTATCTTTACGTGCCCGGGTTCGATGGATCCCGTACACCAGGCCGCTTGATCTTGTGGCCCACTCTCTGCCTGGCCATCCTCGCGGCCGGCCTGGTCAGCCACCTGGCCGAGGTGGCTCGCAGGGACGCCACGCCGGAATGGTCGGTGAGAGCGCCACGGCTACTGACCGTTCCGTTGCTGGTCCTCGTGCTAGCTGAGGGCCTACCTGACCTGGACCACCCCCAAACCCCAGCCAAACCGGCCGCGATGGCGCTAGCCTCCGCGCACGCTCCCATCATGGTATTGCCGTCCAACGACGGAATCGATCTCCACGTCCTCCTTTGGTCGACCGACGGTTTTCCCACCATGGTCAACGGTGCGGCCAGCTACACCACACCCAACCGTCAGGCGATCCGCGACGTTATGGCGACCTTCCCCAGCAAGCCGGCCTTGGATCGGTTGCACCAGCTCGGCATCCGCAGCGTCGTCCTGCTGCGCGACCGGGTCTACGGTACCCCGTACGAACCACTGCTTGACGTCCCCGACGTACCCGGCATCACCCGCCATGACGTCGGGCCAGACGTGGTTTTCACCATCGACACCAACACCAAGAACCCCTAACGAAACGCTGTTGGGCGTGTCCTCGGGACACGAGGATCGTTCTGTCTGAACGTGAGGAGGGGTGAGCAGCCGCCGTGGATCGTCTCGGACGAACTCTGGGCCGAGATCGAACCACTGTTGCCACCCCGACCACCACGCCGGCACCGGTTCCCCGGGCGTAAGCGCCTCGACGACCGCAGAGTGTTGTGCGGAATCCTGTCCATGCTTCACACCGCGATTCCGTGAAGGTTCCTGCCTCAGGAGTCGGGGTTCGGCTTTGGGAAGACCTGCTGGCGGGGGTTGCGGGACTGGAACGACGCCGGAGCATGGCAACGACTGCACGAGATCCTGCTCGGCAAGCTGCGGGCCACCGATCAGCTGGACATGTCGAGGGCGGTGATCGACGGCTCGCACATCCGGGCGCTTGCCCGACCGAAGGTCTGCTACGCCGACAGTGCCGCGTCGATCGCGCTGATGAGGATCTGCTCCATGCCGTCGGGGGATGTTGCTGTCGGTTTTCCTTTGAGGTGCCCCAACCAGCCGTAGACCGTCATCGAGCCGCCGGCGATGCCCGGGAAGTCGCTGTCGATCCCGCCGGCGTACGTCGACGTTCTCCGCAACAGTTCATCACTGGGGAGGTACGCGCCTACCTCGTTTGCGTAGCCGGCGAACAGCAGCCGGCTCGACGTGCCGTATCGCGCCCGGAAGTAGACGGCGTATCCGGAAACGATCTCGCCGCCGGCCAGCAGAAGCCGGAGGTCCGGGCTGCCGGTGAACCTCCAGGACTGGACGGGCACCGGGATCGACGTCGCGAACGTGCCGGCGTCGATCTGCGCGATCATCTGCCGCGCGTGCCGCCGGTAGTAACCCGGCAGGGAGACATTGTTCGACCGCACGGTGTAGGCCGCGGACACGTTCCGAAGATTGCCCGCGGTCAGCGTCACATCCAGCGGCAGGCTCACCTCCCGGTAATGGGTCGTCGTCGGGCCGGCGACCGGCCGACCTGGCCGCAGCAACGCCGTCGTGACGGCCTGAGCGAGTTCGGCGCCCCGCAGGCTCCGCTGGGCCCAACCCCGCGCACCGGCAGGGTTCTGGTCACCGGCCGGCCCGAGAAGGAACTGGGCGAAGGCGCCGGTCGCCTTCTCGATCCGGGTGACCGCGTCCCCCGGGTAGTCCGGGTCGAACATGGTCTGCGACCCCGCCACCACCGGGTGGCACCCGTAGCTGAACAGCACGGCCAGCGGCTCACCACCCGGCGTACGAGCCGTGAGGACAGGCACGTCCGACTCGACGTACGGCAGACTTTCCCGGTTGTACGAGAAGTGCTGGTCGACGACCTGGTAGTCGAGCGTGCACGGCGTCCGCGGACCGTCGAGCGTGTCTCGGACCAGTTGCACGATCCGCGCGGCCAACTGGTCGCCGTAGGCACGCACCTGTGCCTGCTGGGCCGAGTCCATCGCGTACGAGATGAACGGGTCGAGTTTGTCGGGGAGCACCGGGCCGTTGTGCGTGTGCGTGGCCGTCAGCGCGAAGTTCTCCGACGCCAGCCCAAGAGCGACCACCTGGCTGCGGATCGACCGGTGCAGGCCACGCGCGAAACCGAGGACGTCGACGGTGACGATGACGTGGGGCACCCCCGCGTGCCAAAGGATCGTGCACCGCGCGAACAACGGCGCAGCGGCCCCGGTCGCCTTGCGGGGCACGTCGACGCCGTAACCGGCCAGGTACGTGCCCGCCGGTGGAGTGATCTCCACCTTCCCGACTGACAGCTCGGTGCCCGTCGCACCCCGTGCGGCGCTGCCGACGAGGCTCTGGCCCACCAGCGACGCGGCGACGAGGGACCCACCGGTGAGCAGGCGGCGACGACCAACGGTCAGCGGCCGATCATTCGGTGTGTCGCCCTCGGCCGCCTGCGCCCGGAATTCCGACGTGGTGGCAGGCCTGAATCTGGACATGGTCATTCGGCAACGATCTCCCCCGTGAGACGCCGACGCGCGACCGCCGCCCCGCACCAGCATTGGATGGGCGAGCGACAGGCATCAGTATCAAGTTGAGGGAGATCATGGCGCACGCCAGGACCGTGGTCAATCGTCGCCTGCCATCTGCATCCCGCAGCACGGTTCGCTCACGGTGCGCGCGGACTGTATTGGCAGGGCGACACGACCGATTTGCCCCACCGCCGATGACGATGCTGAACACCTACGGCTCGACGCAAGATGCGGTCCGAGCCGTCGGCTGGGGCGGAAGCCGCGGCCTGGTTGGGTCAGGGCCGCACCCGCGAAGCCAAACGATGCGCAGGGATGACGAACCTGGTTGCCGACCCCGGTAAATGGGGAGTTTTCGGGGCGGTTCAAAACCTCATAGACAAACTTAAAGACCTGACCAGCGTTCCGCTGGTCAGGGCCTTGTCTGTCGGGACGGCCGGATTCGAACCGACGACCCCTTGACCCCCAGGACGTCTTGGTAAGCGTTCCCGCACGTCACGTGCGCTATCCCGAAGATCAGGCCGTGTGGCTGCCGGCTGTCATCGCGCATGCCGTGTGGTCCCCGCCTGGCCCCTGAATGCTAAGCGGCTTACCGCCCCCGGCTTCTCGGGGCTGGGGCGGTAAGCCGTGTGACCGGCTCTCCGCGCATGCACCCTGGTTGTCGGCAACAAGCCGCGACGCGGCGCGGCAACGTCTGGCTTGTGGTGGTCGGCCGTTGGGCGGGTTTCGCTAGGTCTGCTGGCGGATGGGTCATTGCTCAGAGATGCGGTTCAATGAGCGGTCAGCTTTTGGTGATCCGGTCGTGTCGGGGAGTGACGGTGAGCTTTCGGGGCCAGCCGTGGTCGCGGTGGTTTGTGGCCCTGTTGTTCATTCTGATGGCGGTTGTGACCACGGCGGTGGCGTTGGCGGTCAACGCGGCGAGCAGTGACGAGCGGCGGTGGCCGTGGGGCCTGCACATGATCCAGGACTACCCGTTCCCTTCGGTGTTGGTCCTGACGGTGGTACTCGCGATGTTGAGCATCATGGTGGTGTCGGTGCCGCGCGAGCGGGAAGCTCGTACCACTGGCGCTTCAGCCCTGGTCACGTCCATTGTCGATGCCTCGCCGGCCTCAGGGGACGGTGGGCCACCCAGCGGTACCGGTGTGATAGGTGCACCGCTAGGGGAACTGCCGGTCGTCGTCCGGGGACGCGACGGTGTAGTCAGTGACCTCGTGGCACCGCCTGGCGCCTATTCGCCGCAGGTTCGGGTCTTGGTGGGGATGGGTGGTTGCGGGAAGACCACTGTGGCGTTGGCGGCGGCGCGGGAGGCTCAGGCGTCCGGCTGGCGGGTGTGGTGGGTGTCGGCGGTGGACAGGGCGACATTGGTGGCCGGCATGTCGGCCGTGGCGCGGGAGGCGGGGGCGTCGGCAGAGGAGGTGACCAGCGCCGATTCGGATTTGGCGTTAGCGGGGGTGGTATGGGGGCAGCTCAATCGACTGTCCGGCCACTGGTTGTTGGTCATTGACAATGCCGATGCGCCTGAAGTGTTGGCCCCGGGCGGTACGAGTGTGGCGGGTGGTAGCGGTTGGTTGAGGTCTGCCGGTGCCGGGGTCGTTGTGGTGACCACCCGAGTGACTGATCGGGCGGTGTGGGGGCATCGGGCAGGGTGGTTCTTGCTGGGTGAGTTGGATCAGCAGGCGGCGGCGTTGATGCTGCTGGACCGGATGGGCCGTGCGGACGAGCCCGAGCTGATTGAGGCGGCGACGGCGGTGGCGGATCGGTTAGGCCGGCTGCCGTTGGCAGTGCACCTGGCGGGGTCGTATCTGGGTTCGGGCATGGCAGTGGTAGGGCTGGACGGCTACCTGCATCTGTTGACGGATCGCTCGCTGAGCGTGGTGGATGAGGGCGCGCCTGGGTGGGGGGAACAGGATCCGCGTCGGCTGATCATGTCGACGTGGGAGATCTCGTTGGACGCCTTGGAGCGGCAAGGCCGCGTACGGGCGCGCACCCTGTTGCGCGTGTTGTCGTTCCTGGGACCGGGCTCGGTGGTGCCGATGCCGATGCTGAACCCCTCGGTGTTGTCGGAGGCGGGGCTGCTACCCGATGGGGATGAGGGCCGCGCGGAGATGGCGGCCGGGTTGGCGGGCCTGCGGGCGGTGGGCCTTGTCGACGGGGCACCAGCCGGGGTGGATGGTTCTGGCGATGGACTGATAGTGCATCCGCTGGTGGCCGAGGTGTGCCGATGGCGAGCCGCGCGCGACGGGCAACGATCGTCGCTGATGGCGGCGGCGGCCGGAATGGTCGTGGCCGCGAGCGCACGGTTGAATCCGGCTGATCCTGCCGACTGGAACGGGTGGCAGGTGGTCGCCCCGCACGCGAGAGTAGCGCTCGGTGTGATCGCCGAGATGAGCGAAGACCTGATTGCCCGTGTGGTCGGTGTCAACAATGGTTTGACGTACCATTACACCGCTCACGGTTCGTATCCGGCGGCTATCGACCAAGGCGAAGACGTCGTCGCCGCTGCCGTCGCAAGAATGGGTGACGAGCACCCGGACACGCTGATGTCGCGGAACAACCTGGCTGCCGCCTACAGGGCCGCGGGGCGGTTGGGTGAGGCGATCCCGTTGTACGAGGCGACGCTTTCCGTGCGTGAGCGAGTGCTGGGTGACGAGCATCCGGACACGCTGATGTCGCGGAACAACCTGGCTGCCGCCTATCAGGCAGCAGGCCGGCTGGGTGAGGCGATTCCGTTGTACGAGGCGACGCTGGCCGCGTACGAACGAGTGCTGGGTGACGAGCATCCGAACACGCTGACGTCGCGGAACAACCTGGCCTACGCCTATCAGGCAGCAGGCCGGCTGGGTGAGGCGATCCCGTTGTACGAGGCGACGCTCTCCGTACGTGAGCGAGTGCTAGGTGACGAGCACCCGGACACGCTCACGTCGCGGAACAACCTGGCCTACGCCTCCCAGGCAGCGGGGCGGCTGGGTGAGGCGATCCCGTTGTACGAGGCGACACTTTCCGTACGTGAGCGAGTGCTAGGTGACGAGCACCCGGACACGCTCACGTCGCGGAACAACCTGGCCTACGCCTATCAGGCAGCAGGCCGGCTGGGTGAGGCGATCCCGTTGTACGAGGCGACGCTGGCCGCCTACGAACGAGTGCTGGGTGACGAGCACCCGAACACGCTGACGTCGCGGAACAACCTCGCCACCATCTACAACGCGGCGGGCCGGCTGGGTGAGGCAATCCCGTTGCACGAGGCGACGCTCTCCGTACGTGAGCGAGTGCTAGGTGACGAGCACCCGGACACGCTCACGTCACGGAACAACCTGGCTGCCGCCTACCAGGCAGCGGGGCGGCTGGGTGAGGCGATCCCGTTGCACGAGGCGACGCTTTCCGTACGTGAGCGAGTGCTAGGTGACGAGCATCCGGACACGCTGTTGTCGCGGAACAACCTGGCTGCTGCCTACAGGGCCGCGGGGCGGCTGGGTGAGGCGATCCCGTTGTACGAGGCGACGCTTTCCGTGCGTGAGCGAGTGCTGGGTGACGAGCATCCGGACACGCTGATGTCGCGGAACAACCTGGCCTACGCCTATCAGGCAGCGGGCCGGCTGGGTGAGGCGATTCCGTTGTACGAGGCGACGCTGGCCGCGTGCGAACGAGTGCTGGGTGACGAGCATCCGAACACGCTCACGTCGCGGAACAACCTGGCTGCCGCATATCAGGCAGCAGGCCGGCTGGATGGGGCGATTCCGTTGTACGAGGCGACGCTGGCCGCGTACGAACGAGTGCTGGGTGACGAGCACCCGGACACGCTGACGTCGCGGAACAACCTGGCCTACGCCTATCAGGCAGCAGGCCGGCTGGGTGAGGCGATCCCGTTGTACGAGGCGACGCTCTCCGTACGTGAGCGAGTGCTAGGTGACGAGCACCCGGACACGCTGATGTCGCGGAACAACCTGGCCTACGCCTATCAGGCAGCGGGCCGGCTGGGTGAGGCGATCCCGTTGTACGAGGCGACGCTGGCCGCCTACGAACGAGTGCTGGGTGACGAGCACCCGAACACGCTCACGTCACGGAACAACCTCGCCGCCGCTTACCGCCTTCGGGACGACAGCATGTAGCGCTGCGGCCGCCCGGAGACGGCCGAAGGCCGCCCGGCGAGCAGGCCGCGGGCGGCGCCGCAGTTGCACGGCTCCTTGGTCCAGAGAGCGAACGATTCGGCAGCCATTCCGGCTTGACACTTGAGACTTGACTACCGGTCAAGCAGAGCTAGGCACGCTCCAACTTGACTGATCTTGGTCCCCCAGACGGCGAAAGGGCCGACCCGATCTCCGGATCAGCCCTCTGACCTGCGTCGGGACGGCCGGATTCGAACCGACGACCCCTTGTTACAATCCGTAGCCATCCTGCCCTTGTCATTGACTATCAGAAGTAGACATTGAGCTGCGCAGACGTGATCAGGCAATGATCGTCACTTGTCACTGGTTGTCAACCATGCGCGGGGGTTTTCGGGGGTAAACGGGGGGCCGACAGAGGCGTCGCCAGTCCACCGCGTCCCGCTCCTCCATCAGCAGAACGCTCGTCACCAAGGGAGCAGTGCGCCTCCTACCCATTCGCTACACGCTGGCCGCAGGCATGGGGGTCGTGTCGGTGGGGCGAGATGAACCCCAACTACATGATCAGAATTGCTACTGAAACCTGCAATTGTGCTGACCATCGGCTTCCATGTCCCCGCTGTCGGAGGCCGGATTCGGGCCGCCTCGGCGCGGACGAGCGGCTCGTGAGGCACCGTCGCAGGCTCAGCAGTCACCCGATCTATGCCCGGACATCGACCCGGGTGCCGTCGGTGAGCGTCAGGCCCGGACCGACGGCCGTCTGCTCGACGTGGCTCGTCGGCGGAATGACCAGGAGGAAGCCTCCGCTGAACGCTCCGCACAACACACCGGTGACTCGTCAGGGCAGGGCCGCGTGCGTGTAACAGGAGGTCTTCTGCCGCAGGCCGGCTGGTGTCGGCGTACGCCCGGGCGAAGTGGCAGGCTGCTGTGGTGTCTGCAGAGCCGCGCAGCGACTACTCCTGGCTGTTCGACCTGGTGGCGACCGATCCGGTCATCCGCCACCTTGCGCTTGCCCGCCACCAGGCGTTGCTCGCCGCGGCGAACGGCGCGCTGCACCGCTCGAATGCTCTGTGGGCAGCTCATTACCGGTCGAGATCCAGCCAGACCCGCCTGGGCGCGGCATTGGACCAGGCGAGCGCCGATTTCCGGTGGCACCAGGAACAGACAATCTACGGGCCCCTCCACGCCTTCCGGGACGCCGCGGACGGTGACGATGCCACCCGCGCGCTGTGGGCACCGATCGCCGCCCTGTCCCTGCGGTGGGAGGCGGAATATCCCGATGAGTGGGGAGCGCCGGAGTCGTGGATGTGGTCCCGCTGGGGAACCAAGGAGGCCGTTCTTCGCCGTTTCGATCGCGCCGGTTGCCCGAAGAACATCCAGCCGGAAATCGCTGAGTTGATCCTTGCCGCGTTGCGGCGCCCGTATCGGTGCAAGGACTGGATGTACGCCTGCCTGGTCCGCCACCTCGACGACCCGTTGTTCTTCCACGGGGTGGAGATGCTGGCTTCGGCCGATGACCCCTCGGTCCGGATCCGAGCGCAGTTTGTTCTGCAGGTGGCCACACACCGCGAGCAACGGACCACCCGCACGAGTTGGCGACGTTGGCTCAAGGCAGCCGGCTGACCGCCTGGCTGTTGATACGGACAAATCGAGGGTACGGGCGTCCGCACCCTCCAGCCTGCGCCGCACCGCCAGCCATCCTGATTGCCGACGCCGAATTTTTCAGGTAAGCAACACGGCGCCGTCTTCGAGGCGCACCATGGTGCGCGAAGATTGCCGGCCTCCTCTCCGACCTCGAAGTCAAGACATGCTGGCAGTTGGCCGAGCAGGCCGGGCATGGTCGTCCGGACGCGATGCAGCGGCTGCTCTACCGGGCGAAGTGGGACGCCGACGCGGTACGTGACGATGTGCGCAAGGTCGTCGTCGACCGGTCGGTGACTGTCGGGCTCGGAAATCGGGCTTCGGCTACGCCGCCGGCGAATACTGGTTGATCAGGCCACCGAGGATTGGGCGTCGCTGGACCCGGGCGGTGGTCAGGTCTACGACCTTCGGCGGCCGACTCGGTGGCTGCTGGTCCAATGAGCCCTTTTCATCGTGACGGGGCTGGTCACGGCGGTGGGGTGGGGGCAGGGATCGACGTAGGGCGAGGCTCCCGGCAAGGCAGCAGTCGACCAAGATCCGATGCCCCAACCGGAAGCCTCGCTGTTGTCCTACCCTGCCGCGATTCCCCTGTCCGACCGCACCCTCATTTGCCTCGCTGACCTGATCCGCAACCACCGAACGCAGGTGGAGAATGGCGCAGCGCTTGGCTGGCGGTTCAACAAGTTTGACCCGAGTACCAGGCGTTGGATACGGCGTTGGCGCCGCCGATGTCCCACGTTCCCGGGCCGATGCACCAGGTCCAGTCGTCGCGGGGCCACGTCGCGTCGACGTAGATGAGCACATGGGTGTTCCCGCAGTGGTTGTACCAGGCCGTCACCGCGTCTTCGTAGTAGCCGCAAACCTGCGCGGCGACGTCCTCGCTGCCGGGCTTGGCCTGCTCCGAAACCGCGGTGGTTTCGGGTTGGGACAGGCGGGAGCCGGCGCCCGGACTTGCCTGTGCCACGGTCCCGGACAGGGTGAGTGCGCCGAGGATCGCGGTCACTGCCGAGATCCGAAACGCCGTTCTGTACCACATTTTCACAATGGTCTCCTGTCAGCCGCCGCTGCGGCCTAGATGATGGTGCTGGCTGCATGAAGTGATCGATGTACTTCCTCGCGCTCCTTCCATCGCGAAAACACGGACCGATGTAACACGCTCAAGTGAACCTTCTTCCGTAAGGCGGAATCAGATTCAACCCTGACTGAGCGGACTTCCTAAGATAAGAGTGCACGCCACAGCCGGGTCTGTCGTTACTGGTAAGCGCACAAGTCTTTAGTCTGCGCGTACTCTCGCGCACTGCTCGCGGAACTGGCGTGGCGAAAGGCCGTAGGCGCTGCGGAACGCCTGGCTGAAATGCGCCGGGCTGGTGAACCCCCACTGGGCGGCGATCGTGTGGATCGGGCGCGCGCCTAGTTGGGGGTTGGCGAGGTCGCGTCGGCACTGCTCCAGGCGACGCTCGCGGACCCAGCCGGCGACCGTGCGCCCGTCCTCGTGGAACAGCTTGTGCAGGTATCGCAACGAGATGTGATGCGCTGCGGCGATCGCGTCCGGTGTCAGGCGCGGATCGCCCAGATTCTCTCGGACGAAGGCGTAAATCTGAGCCATCAACGCTCGCCGCTGGGTGTGGGAGGGCACCGCGCTTTGGACGTCCAGCGCGTTGGCCAGTGCCGCTGTCAACACGTCAATGGTGAGGGTGGACAGCCGGGCGGCGTCCGACGGGCTGAGTTCGTCCATGTGCCGGGCAAGGCGCAGCAGGAATTGCGAAGATAACGCGCCGATGCCTTGGGCGCCAGGGATGCGAACTGCGCTCAGGCGTCGCAACTCCCGAGGCGGCAACGGCAGTAACGAGCGCGGGAAGCGCAGGAGCAGCAGCTGACTAACTGGCGCATCCGGGGTGAATTCGGCTACGTAGGGCCGGGAGGTGTCATACAGTATCAGGTCCCCCACGCCGAAATCTGTGCGCTGGCCGTCTTGCGTGATCATGCCGCCACCGCGCACAAGGCAACCCAGCTTGAACACCTCGGGATCGGCCTGCCGAATGAGCTTGGGAGTACGGTGGACCGAGTGCGGCATCGTGGTCATTAATGTCGCCTGCACGGGACCGAACTCGCTGATTCCGACCTGAGCCCGAAATCCGGGCTCCCACTGCGATTCACAGCGTAAATCGTAGGGCACCCAGAGCTTCGAGTTTACCTCGCGCCAGAAGGCGAACCCGTCTTCAACCGGGACCTCGGTGGTGCTGACTACGTCCATGACTCACCTTCGTGCTGTCGCTGCAGGGGTCAGACCACGATAGCTTGGCGTCGATATGGCGGCGTTGCGATGTTATGGCGCGGGTCAGGCATTGAGGGCTCTTCATCGTGATGGGTCTGGTCGCGATGGGTGGCAGGCAGCGTGTGTCGACATTGGACGAGGCTCCCGGTAAGACAGCCGTCGACCAAGACCCGATGCCCCAACCGGGAGCCTCGCTGTGCTGTCTTACCGTCTGCGGTCGCGCTGTCCAGCCGCACTCTGAACCACCTGGCTGACCTCATCCGCGCCGAACGCACCCGCCGCCGCGGCCGGTGGCGACGTCTTGATGCCGGCAGGCCCTGCTCACCCTGGCCCATCTGCGTAACGGTGACACCATCGCTCGACTGGCCTGCGGCTTCGCGGTCAGCGTCACCACGGTCTGGCGGTACGTCCGAGAAGCCATCGACTTGCTCGCCACGCGGGCCGAGGACCTGAACGCGGCCATGCGGCGCATCGCCAGGATCGCGTACGCGATCCTGGACGGCACCCTGATCCCGATCGACCGAGTCGCGCGGCGGTGACCACCGCGTCGAAGGCCGCCGTAAATGTCGTGTCCCGGTCGCGGAGCAGGAACCGCAGTTCGGCCACCCGCTGGTCGAGGTCCATCAGCAGGTTGCGCGCCTGCTGCGCTACCCAGGCGTTGTTCGGATGGGCGGTCACCCCGACGACGTGGACCTGGCGGGTGGCGATCTCGACGAAGACCAGCACGTAGACCCGCTTGAACAGCACGGTGTCGGTTCTCCGCCGCCAAGCGCAGCACCAGCCCACGGACCCGGTTGTCGACGGGCGGCCGGCCCGGCCGGGCATGCGGGTAGGTCCATCGTCGGGCGACCAGCTCCCGATGCCACCGAAGCAGTGTCGCTGGGGTGACGAAGAACGCCGACCAGCGCGGGCGGGGCAGCAGCCGCGACAACACCGCCAACACCACCCGGTCGGCGGGTTGAAGATCTGGGCGGTGCACCTGTCGGCGCAGCACCGCCACCTGATGCCGGAGTACCAGGATTTACACGTCCTTGGCCCCACCATCGCAGGCGAGCTGGGACAACGTCTGTAGAACCTGGCGAAGCAGCAGGTACATCAGCGATGTGCTCATGGCCTTCATCGTGTCGGCCAGGTCGATGTCGAGCGAACTGCAGCTCAGCCGGCGTAACCCAATTCTCGAGCCCCACAGGACGTCCGGCATGATCAGCTCGCTACAGGTTTCGATGCGTCTCGGTAACAAGCTGAGCTACATCAGTATGAAGAACATGGAGCTCACCCGGCTGCTCACCTAGCCGGCGAGGATCCGGGCGACGGCGGTGCTCAGCACGCGTACGCCGCGGGTCGAGCCCGCCTCCAGCCCGGTCAGGTCGCGCACCCGGGTCAGCCGGTAGTCGAGCGTGCGCGGGTGGATGCACAGCGCGGCCGCGGTGTCGAGCCGGTTCATGTCGTGCTGGTAGTAGGCGTCCAGCGTGGCGACCAGGTCGGGGCCGGCGTCGAGTTGCGCTCCGACCACCTGGAGCCACTGCCCGACCTCCGCCAGTCGGGCGGCGCCCAGCTCGGCGAAGACGTCGGTGACCGTGTACGCGTGGCGCGGCACGGCCCGCACCGGTGCGACCTCGCTGACCTGCCGGGCCAGCGCCACGGCGTCGCCGAACGCGCGCACCCGCCCAGGCGCGGTGCCGGCCGCGCACGGCCGGCCGGTCATCGAGGCCACGTCGCGGGCCAGCGCGAGCCCGCGCTCGACCGCCGGCTGCCGGCCGCCCGGCGAACTGGGGATCAGCGCGACCACCTCGTGCGGCTCCGGCCAGCTCAGCGGCATCCAGTGCGTCTTCAGCAGCGCGCCGGCGAACTCGTCCCGCGCCGCCTGGTCCGGCCCGGGCGACCCGCCGGCCACCCGGACCACCGTCGCGACGACGTGGTCGGGGACCGGCATGTGCAGGCCGCGCGCCAGCTCGGTCGCGCTGTCGTCGCCGGCCAGCAGCATCACCGTCAGCAGCCGCACCTGGGCGACGGTCGCCAGCGCGCGCCGCTGCCCCTCGATCCAGCCCCGGGTGTACGCGCCCTGGGCGGCCAGTCCCGCGGGAGCCAGCCAGGCGAGCGTGTGCATCGTCGCGGCGATGTCGTTCGGGCCGGCCGCCTCGTACACCTCGCGCAGCGTCAGCCGGGTGTGCACGAGCAGCACCTGCCGCTGCGCGGTCAGGGTGAGTCCCTTCTCGCCGCGCTGGCGGCCCATCGCGGCCATCAGGTCCAGATCCTGCACGTGGAACGGCGCGCTGTCCGCCGCGAGGTCGACCGTGCGCTGACGGAGGAAGACCGCGAAATCGAGCATCTCCGACCGCACCTGCGGCATGGCCGCGAGGTTGCGGTATTCCAGCAGCTCCTCCTGGTAGGCGTCCACCGCCCGGTGGGCGTTGTCGGCCACTCGCTGCCGCCAGAGGCTGAACAGACCGCCCATGCCGGTCAACGGTAATCGATGCGTTCCGGCCACGCCGCCCGGTTGACGCGGACCGGACAGCCTTGCGGACATTCGCAAGAACCGGGGTACGCCGGCGACCCGGTTCTCGCTCTGTCACGAAGACCCGGCCACCGGCACCCTGGAACGCTTCGCCATGGACGTCGGACGACGGCCCGGCCGGGTCGGGCGCGACCAGGTACGCGCCCCGGCATCCGCAGATCGCACAGCAATCGAGAGGTGGTTCTGGTTATGACATGGCGTAGTCGACCCTCCGCCGGAGCACGATCCGGCATCCTCCGCGCATCCAGTCTGCTGTTGGCCGCGACGGCGATGCTCGCCGCGTTCATGGCCGCACCGTCCGCGGCGGTCGCGGCACCCGCGCCGAGCGGCGACGCGGCTGTCGCCGCCATCGGAGCCGAGCGGGCATCGGCGAGCTCCGCCGGCACGTTGAGCGTCACGACGTCGACGGCGGCCGCCGCCTCACCGGCGAAGGGCGGCGGTTTCTCGGTGATGTCGGGCTCCTGCCCGTACGCCGGGCAGTACGTCGACCCGTGGCTGATCGTGTTCCAGGGCTGCACCCTCACCGGCCAGCCGACGACCGCGGTCAGCGCCCGGTGCTCCAACGGGGCCACCCTGGGCCCCGTGCACGTGCCGCCCGGCGTCTACGACATCTATGTCGACTGCTACCCGGCGTTCTTCAGCTCGCTCGCGTTCATCTGATCGGCCCACCCGGCACGGATCCCGTTGCGGGATCCGTGCCGGCGGTGCCGGTCTCAGGGCAGCGCGTCCAGGTGCGGGCCGACCGTGTTGGCGAAGCGGTTGCCGTTCGTCACGTCCCAGTTGACCGACCAGATCATCGCGCCGCAGGACCGACAACGGTCGGCCGCGTCCGTCGACCGCGAGGTGGATCTTCGTGCTCGGCCCGCCCGCGGGATCGACCGATGCCCTAAAGGGCCGGGTGGACTCGGCCTGCGTGTTGGGGCTCAGCACATTGTCCAGTCCTCGACAGCCAGGACCAGTTCTTCAGCGCCGGCAGCCGAGATGCTGTGCCGTTCGGCGATATCCGCGAGCACTGCTTCTTCTCTGACGTCGACGTTGTCCTCGGTTGCCTGGTTGAACTCGGCGTTGAGCACATAGGCCTGCTCCGACGGCACCTGGCACTCATCAGGCTGCGACAGCTTGTCGCGAACGACGGCCTGATGCAGCCGGTAGGCCCGCCAGGACGCGGGGTCGCCATCGGCGGCGTCCGTCCAGCGCCCCTCGGACGCCCATTCGAACACCGCGTAGCTGGGCACCACCTCACGCCGGTCGTACGTGACAACGATTGACAACGCCTGCCACCCCTGCCCGCGATGGCTCTCCACGATCTGCGTCGCCACGTCGATGACCTGCCGACTGTCGACGGGAAAGACGCGTAGCTCGACCCGCAAGGCCAGACGGCGAGCGCCGGATCCCGAGCTGACGTCCCGACGCTCAAAGGTGTCGTAGACGGGTTGGCGCTGTCCAGGCGTCGGTAGGCGAGTCGGCTGTGCCGACGGCGTGGCCGGTTGGCTAGGTAGAGCGGTGGTGCGAGCCGGCTCAGGTGTTCGGATAGCTGGTGACGGCGTCGGTCCGGCGGCAGAGACAGTCGGAGCGGATTGAGAAGGTGATGCCTCGCCGATGATCAAACCGACAGCGGCAAGAGCGCTCACACCGACACAGCACATGAAGAGTCCACCAACGACTACCACTGACAGGACGATTCCCACCCTCACGCCCGCCCGAAGCTGGGCCCCCGGGACCACCGGCTGCACCGAGGGCCGCCCAGCAGACGGCGACGCGTCGACTCCGGGCGGGTGCTGAGCGGATGGCTCCAACGAATCGGGTGTCTGCTGCACGGCGTCTCCAGTGAGAGGGCGTACGACAATTGTCGTGACCGCCGCAGCCACATACGCTCCGCCGAACAGTGAGACAGTCACCCCCGCCGAACGACTCACTGGTCGTCGAACGTCTACCGCACAAAGCTCTACCAGCACGAAACCTGCGACTTCTACAGCCGCCGGTTCCACGCCTCCAGACTCCTCCTGCACGTATCGGCTACCGTGACCGCGGGGTTTTCGCCAGGCCACCCTCGTGGGGAACGAGGAGATTCGAACCCAGTAGAACCTCACGTCGAGCCTCGTCAAGGCTTGTCATTGCTTGTCAAAACCCCTTGTTACCATCCGTAACCAAATCGAGCTTGTCATTGATTGTCAAGAGCAGGCGTTGAGCTGCACAGACACGATCATGCAATGGTCGCTTCTTGTCACTGATTGTCAACGGCAGGCGGGGGTTTTCGGGGGGTAAACGGGGGCCGGCCGACAGGACAGCGCTGGGTTCCACCGCGCCCCGCTCCCCCACCATCGGGGGCGTGCCGTCACCAGGCGAGCGACATGCAGACCGCGAGCGAAGCCGACATCACTCGCCGGGTGAACGAATACGCCGGCCAAGTAGCAGCCGCCACGGGCAGCACCCTCGCCAATCCCGCCGCCAGCTCCGCGCCGTGCGAAACCCTCGCCCGCTTCCGCGACCAATGGCGCTCCCAAGGGTGGACCATTACCGAGGACCGCACTTTCCCCAACGGCAGCGAGGGCACAATCACCGCCACGACCACCCCTGACGACTACTCCCTCACCGTGAGTGGCACCAGAAACCCGACAGCCCTCCTGCTCCTGGTCCACTCCGCCTGCTACAAGTCCGCCGAACCGCTCTGACGCCACCGCCGCGCAGCGGGCAAGCGCTGACTGTCGTCGTGACGCCCACAAGCCCTGTGCAGGTCGTCCGGCCTCGTCTGTCAGCGTTCGCGACATCGGGCGATTGTCCGCGCCTCGGCACGACGCCCGCCAACTCCGCCGACGCCTTGCCGAGCTAGACGCACAGTGGTGACCCCCTTCATGAAACCCATAGGGACACCCCCGGGTGCCCGGAACTGGCCACCCTGCCCGCACCGGACGGCGACGTCATCGGGACGTGCCCGAGAGGTGGACCCCGAGACCAGCCAGCAACAGGCTGATCAGGCTGGCACCGGCGCGTACCGAGTTCCACCACGTCCAGGCGGACGAGTAGGAAGCCCACATCCGGACCGCCTCCGCAGGATCGGTAGGCACGCCTGCGGCGTCGAGCGTCTCGTTCATCGGCACGTTAACGACCACCGTCGGGATGAACGCGCCCACCAGGTACACCCCCGCGGCCACCAGGAACAGCACACCCGCAGACCGCTTCCCGAGGATCAACAGGAACACACCGGTCACCGTGGCGGCGACGAGCGGGCCGAAGAACGTGACGAAGAACAGCGGATTCTGGATCCTCTGGTTGATGCTCGTCATGGCCCGGATCGCGGTGCCGGCGTCGGCGGCGTTCAGACCGGGCATCACCGCCACCGAAAAGGCGTAGTACACACCGGTGATCGCACCCGTCACCGCCAGGGTCGCCGCCGCCGACCAGGCGGCCAGGGTGGCGTTCATGCCCAGTCTCCACCGGGTGACGTGTCCCATGCACCAGCGGTGGCGGCGTCGCGGGCATAGTCGGTGAAGTCGCGCGGCCCGCGGCCCAGCGCCCGTTGCACACCATCGGCGAGCTGTGCGTTGCGGCCGTCCAACACCTTGCCGAACAGCTCGGTCAGCACCGCCGCGAGCTCCGCCGGCACGTCGTACCCGGCCATCACGGCGGCGTACTCCTCGGGCGAAACCGATCGGTAGCGGATCTCCCGCCCGAGCGCGTTGCCGATCTCCGACGTCGCCTCGGCGAAGGTGAGAAGCCGCGGGCCGGTCACCTCGTAGAGCCGCCCCGCATGCCCGTCGCCGGTCAGCGCCGCGACCACGATGTCAGCGATGTCGTCGGCGTCGACGAACGGCTCCGGCACGTTCCCGGCCGGGAGGATGACCTCGCCGCCGCGGATCGAGTCGGTCAGGAAGTCCTCGCTGAAGTTCTGGCTGAACCAGCTCGCCCGCACTATCGTCCAGTCCACTCCGGAGTCCTGGACCACCCGCTCGCTGAGTTTGGCCTCCTCCTCGCCCCGGCCGGACAGCAGAACCATCCGTTCGATCCCGCCGGACACCGCTTGTTCGGTGAACGAGCGGATCGTCGCGAGGGCGTCCGGCGCGACCAGGTCCGGGTAGTACACCAGGTAGACCGACGAAACCCCGTCCAGTACGGGCGCCCAGGTGCGCTGGTCGGTCCAGTCGAACGGCGGCTCGCCGACGCGGGAGCCGACCCGCACCGGCCGGCCGAGTTCGGCGAGCCGGTCCACCACCCGCCGGCCGGTCTTGCCGGTGCCGCCCAGTACGAGGATTGGCTGCTCATCAACGTTCTTTGTCATGCCAACCAGTCAAGTCGAGGGCGAGCGCACCGGGAATGGGCGAGACTCTCGATCGCATGTCCCGGCGTCTCGACCGCCCACGTCACAGGGCTAACCTGAGCGCATGGATGCGCTCGCGGGGCTGCTGAACGGGCCGAGGGCGCGTGGTGCGTTCCTGATGCGGTCGGTGTTCGACCCGCCCTGGTCGGTACGGATCCAGGATCGCGCGCCCCTCACCCTGGTCACCATGCTGCGCGGCACGGCGTGGGTGGTGCCGGACCGGGGTGCTCCGGTGCCGCTGCAACCCGGCGATGTCGCGATCATCCGTGGCCCGGAGCCGTACACGATCGCCGACGACCCCGCCACGGCACCGCAGGCAGTGATCCATCCCGGAGAGCGCACCACCACGCCCGCCGGGGACGAGTTGTGCGAAATGATGGACCTGGGTATCCGGACCTGGGGCGAACGCGCTGACGGAACCGCGGTGCTGCTCAATGGCACGTACCAGTTGCAGGGCGAGGTCAGCCAACGGCTGCTGCGGGTCCTGCCACATCTCCTGGTGCTGCCGGCCGGTGCACTGGACAGCCCGCTCATCCCGTTGCTCAGCGACGAGATGACCAAGGACGAGCCGGGGCAGGAGGTGGTCCTGGACCGCCTGCTCGACCTACTGCTCATCGCCGCACTCCGGGCCTGGTTCTCCCGGCCGGAGGCGGCGGCGCCCGCCTGGTACCGAGCGCACGCCGATCCGGTGGTCGGCAGGGCGTTGCGGCTGCTGCACGACCAGCCGGCAAAGCCCTGGACGGTGGCCACCCTCGCGGCCGGCACCGGTATCTCGCGGGCGGTGCTGGCCCGCCGGTTCACCGAACTGGTCGGCGAGCCTCCGATGGCGTACCTCACCAACTGGCGGCTCACGCTGGCCGCCGATCTGTTACGCGAACCGGACGCCACCGTCGGCGCGGTGGCCCGCCAGGTCGGCTACGGCAGCTCATTCGCACTCAGCGCGGCCTTCAAACGGGTACGCGGTCTCAGCCCGGCCGAACACCGGCAGGCCGTCGGGTCGCCTGATTTCACACCAGTGGGATGACCTCGTGGCCACCATACCGGTGACGAGGCGGCACGACCTGACCGACGCTCAGTGGGCGGCGCTTGTGCCGCTGCTTCCCAGGGGTAAGAGGCCGGTCGGCCGCCGAAGTGGAGTAAACGGCAGTTCATTGATGGGATCCGGTGGCGAGTGCGGGTGGGCTCGCCATGGCGGGACGTGCCTCAGTGCTACGGACCTTGGCAGACGGTCTACGGACTGTTCCGTCGCTGGCAACGCGCCGGGGTGTGGCAGCGGATCGTCGCCGGGCTGCAGACCCGCGCCGACGCGGCCGGTCTGATCGGCTGGGATGTCAGCGTCGACTCGACCATCGCGCGGGCGCATCAGCACGCCGCAGGCGCCCGCACCCAACCCGAGCGGCAGAAGGAACCACCCGGCGGAGTCGAGGACGAGCCCGCTGATCACGCCCTGGGCCGGTCGCGCGGCGGCTGGACCACGAAGGTGCACCTGGCCTGCGAGCAGGGCCGCAAACCCCTGGCGATGCTGGTGACCGGCGGGCAGCGCGGCGACAGCCCGCAGTTCAGCCGGGTCCTGGCCTGCATCCGGGTCCCTCGGGCAGGCGGCGGCCGACCCCGCACCCGACCCGATCGAGTCTTGGCGGACAAGGCATACAGCTCACGCGGCAACCCGGGCGGAACTACGCCGACGTGGCATCCCGGCGACCATCCCGATCAAGATCGACCAGGCCGCCAGCCGGCGCAGGAAAGGTGCGAAGGGCGGCCGGCCACCGACCATCGACCCCATCGCCTACCGCCAGCGTCACGCCGTCGAGTGCGGCATCAACCAGCTCAAACGCCACCGAGCTATGGCCACCAGATTCGACAAACTCGCTGTGCGCTACCAGGCCACGCTCCACGTCGCCGCGATCAACGAATGGCTCTGAAGGTGCCACCCGCTGGACTGCAAAACTTGCCTACCCTGAGGACCGTGAACAAGCGACAGCGAAAGAAACTCATCAATCGCCTGATGGAGGCGGTGCTCCGCGAAGACGCAGCGATCGCCAACGCCGCCCTGCGCGTCGGAGCGGACCCCAACGCGGCCGACCGAGAGGGCACGACCCCGCTCTACCAGGCTTCCGTGCACGGCGCGGTCGATCTCGTGCGGCTCCTTCTTGCCGCTGGCGCTGCGCCGGACACCGAAAGCGGGCACGGCCGGGAGGGCACGCCCCTCTGCGCTGCGGCGGCCTGGGGACATACCGACGTCGTGCAAGAACTTCTCGCCCACGACGCAGACCCGAACCTTCGCGAAGACCGAGGAACCGGCTACTCACCCCTGGACTGGGCGCTACGAGGCGACCACTCACAGACGGCCAATCTGCTCTTGGCCGCTGGCGCCTACTCCGCCGCCGCTGACATCTGAAACGCGCCCTAGTGCTGCCGCCGACACGTCGACTCTCACGCCACGCCAGACGAACGGTCGGCGCCCCTGGGCCGCCAATGAGCGTAGGGGTCCCGGATGGCGGCCCTGTGCGGGAATGCTCACCGGACGGGTCCTGCCGCGCACAGGCCATCTGAGCTGTGGCGTCCCGTATGAGGTTCCTTGGTCCCGATGGCGCAGACCGGGCACCGCTAACGGACTGGACCTCAATTGCGGTTGAGGTTTTAGGGTGTGGGTCATGCCAAGTGCCGAGATGGGAACGCGTTTATCCATGGGTCGCGATACTTTCGGCCACCAGGGATTCGGCGCGATGAGGTTGCGCGATGGAACCGCCGACGGCACCGACCGTGACCCGGTGGCGGTCGTCCACGCCGCCCTTGATGCGGGCGTCACGATGGTGGACACCGCAGATGCCTACCAGAATGAAGAGCTGGTCGGCCGGGCAATCCGAGGGCGCCGTGATGAGGTGCTGCTGGCCAGCAAATTCGGGTTGGTATGGCGAGGTGAACTCGCCGGTGGCTTCGACGTACGGGCTGACCGGTCGTACGTGCGGCAGGCGAGCGAGGCGAGCCTGCGACGGCTCGGTGTCGACGTCATCGACCTCTACTACCTGCACCATCGCAGTGAAACGGTCCCGATCGAGGAGACCGTCGAAGCCATGGCCGAACTGGTCAACCAGGGGAAGATACGCGCCCTTGGCCTGTCCAACGTGACGGCGGACGACCTACGCCGCGCACACGCCGTCCACCCGATCGCGGCGCTACAGGAGCAGTGGTCACTGGTGCAGAGCGACATCGAGCAGGAGCTGCTGCCTACCGCGGTTGACCTCGGGGTGGTCATCGTGGCCCACTCCCCAAACGGTCATGGACTCCTCCACCAGCCTCCGAGCACAGCCGACGAGCAAGTAGCGAGCGGCCTACGCGCCGCACTGGGCGAAATCGCCAGTAGACACGACACTACGAGCGGGCAAGTCGCACTGGCCTGGGTGCACCACCGGCAGCAGGCACACGGTGTGCCGGTCATCCCGATCCCGGGGACCACCAGCGTCCGCCACCTGCGTTCCAACGTCGCCGCGGCCGACCTAAGCCTGTCCGACGACGACCTGCGCCGGCTCGATACCCTCCGAGCTGCGTCGTGAACCGCACACCGTGTCCGGTAGCGGATCGTCTTACGGGGGCGGGTTGGACGGGCTTCATGCTCAACATCGCCAGGCTCCCAACTCACCGGGAACCCAGCCGCGCTATCGCCCACGCTGCCCCGGACTGAATGAGGATGCAGTCCAATGTCGGCATTGAACATCCGGTCATGCCGCAGACAACGCGCGGGGCGGCTTCGAACGCCGCTCGTAGCACCATCGCCGACTACGTGCGGTAACCGAGAGCAGCGACAGTCAACCCGTGTTGGGACAGGTTATTGCCGTCCCGGTGGAGCCGATCTCGTCTGCCATAGCCGCGAAGGTGTAGCGCAGCATGTGTACGCATCCTCAGCACCCGGATTCCTGCGGGCTGGGCCAGGTGCTTACGCGGGTGCGAGGCGGTTTGCCGGTCCATCCGCACGCCGTTGGGTTTATTCAGCTCGTCCGGCTTGGCAGCGAAGTGCGATGGGTGGCCAGGGCGGTGGCGGTTTCGACGGCTGACACGGGCACCCCGCTGCGCAAGCCGCACGCTGGAGCAACGGACGGACGAGAACGCTGCCGACGCCAGACGGCGCGTCATGCAGTCCGGCCGGCTGCTGCGGATGCGCGCCGACGCCGCCGGCCTCCTGGACGACTTCAGCCACCAGGTACGAACCCGCTACCCGCACCCCGTCGCCTACCGCTGGAGCAGGGCACAGGTCCTGCTCTCAAACGGCGCCGACGGGTCGGCGAACTACGCCATCCTGGAAACGGCCGAGGTCCTGCTCTGCTATTGCGCGCTCGAGGTCGAGGATCTGCCCGCCGCCATCGCCGACGCCCACGCCGACCTGACCACCCTCCTGCAACGGGCGTCGTTCCTCGCCGATCTTCCCCTCGTCCATGTCAATCGCATTCACTGGGACTCTCTCCGCAAGGTCGCACGGGTGGAGTTCGAGGAACTGACCGGAGACAACGTGCTGGTCCCGGTGCGGGAGCGGACCTACGGGTCTAGTGACCTGGAAGCCGGAAGCCTCTACCTGGCGACCGACGACGGCCGTCTGCATCTGCTTCGCCCGTTCCTTATCCGCCAGCGATGCGCGAAGTGCCGCGGCTGGGAGACCCTCCACATCGACAACTTGCCGCACATCGCCACCGTCCAGATCAAGAGTCTAGAACGCGGCCACACCATTCAGGATCCGCAACTGTGGGACGCCTTCGAGCATGTCGGGCTCGTCGAGCGGCCGGGCAGCTGAGCCCCAGCCGCCCGCCGGCGTTCCCTGAGACATGATCGATCCCTAGTCGACGACAACGAGAGCGGCAAGCGCACGCCACTGGGCGAAGGGCAGGCCGTCCTGCCAGTTGTCGGTCGTCGCCGTAGGCGTCGTCACCGGCGACCCATTAACAAGACAGTCCACCGGCCCACCGCGGTGCGATACCCAGCGCGTCAGCTGCGGTTTCGCCGAAGCCAACGCTGTCGGGCGGGCGTCCCGGCCACATCCGGTGACGTCCTGCCGAGAGATTGTCACTTGGGCCCATCCGGCGAATCTGCGAATGCACTGTCATCGGCATGACAGCGCACGGCTCCAGGCGCTACCAACGCGCGACAGCGGCAGATAAGGACCGTGCAGAGCGAGCGCTCCACCAGCTAGAGGGCGGAGATGGAGGTGGGAGCTCGTTCTTGCCGAGCTAGCGCGCGTATCACGTTCAGGGAGCCGTGTCGCCAGGCCGCGAGGCTGCTCAGCAGGTGGATTGTCGCTTCAGTCGCTGTCTGCGGCATCGGTGGGGTCGGCAAGCCGAGGCTGACTGCTAGGTCGTCGGTGTGCACGACCAGCTCCATGACCCGGGTCAGCAGGAAGTCGTCGACTTCCAGGCCCCAGTCGCCGAGGTCCACGATGCGGTCGGGCGGTTGCGCTGTCACCGTGGCACCCAGGTCGGTCAATGCCGTATCGACCGCGTCCGCCAGTTCCCTGGGGCTCGTCGCTGTAGCTGTCTGCTCGCTGCGGCGCCGGATGTCGATGTTGTCGGCACTGTCCATGCCTGAAGTCACCCAGGCGTTGCCGGTGAAGTGCTCCAGCACCGAGATCGCCGATTTTCCTGGTGGCGCGGCGAGGAGCGTCACGGTCTGAGTGACCTGGTTGGCCAGATGGCGGGCGAGGCCGCCGGTGGAGAAGTCCGGCAGGGCGCTGGGCGAGGACCATTGCTCGGCCAGTATCGGATTGCGCAACAGGGCTAGGGCGGCCTCGGCAGCATCCAGGAACGCGGGTCGGATCATCGAGTGCACGATATGGCCGCACAGGAATCGTTGTCATCCCCCGCACGAGTCAGCGAGGAGCGGCTCCCCCTTCCGGATCTGTGATCATCGGCATCCGAACACCGAGCCGCGCGTCGCTGGCAGACCATCCGTTAAGCAACGTCACCAATCGGAACGTCCGCCGGTCCTCCAGGCGTCACGAATGCCGATCAAGCGATCAGCGGGAGGCCAGCTACCCCGATGCAGCTCTGTACGACAAGTCGTACCGGAATCTGCACCGGAGCAAGTGGGCCGCACCCAGCCCCACTCGACTCAGGTCCGCCGATCGACGACAAGAGCAACACGGTCGGCCGGGCCGACTCCCGGCCCAGCCGACCGTGTTGCCCGCGTCTACACCCCTTCCCCGATGCCCAGTTGCACCTGGATCTCCTGCGCCCGTTCGGCCGCCGCGCTGGCGCCGTAGTGGCGAGGCATGTCCTCCGAGGTCCAGCCCAACAACAGCATCAGGTCACCGGTATTTCCGCCGGCACGCTTCCACTCGTGGGCGAAGTTATGCCGCCAGCGGTGGGCGTGCACATTCGCCACACCAGCGGCGAGACCCAACCGCTTCAGACGAATCTTGATGCCGTTGGCCGCCAACCTCCGGCCGCCACGGTCGGCGAGCCACAGATCCGGCAGCTCCGATCCCTTGTGCTTGACCCGCGCGCCTAGGTAGCGGCTGATGGCCCGGGCCGTCTTCGGCCCGAATCGGACCCGTCGGTCCTTGGCGCCCTTGCCGTGGTAGTGGACCGACTCCGTGTTGAGGTCGACGTCGTCGAGCAGCAGGTTGCCGACCTCCGACAGACGCGCTCCGGTGTTGTAGTACAGGCGGATGATCGCCTCGTCACGCAGGTGCGGGAAGGTCTTGCCCTTGCAGGCGTCGAGGAGCTTCTTCGTGTCCTCGTCGCGGATGATCGGGATCAGCTTCTGTGGCGTCTTGGGCTGTCGCACCCGGTCCATTGGAGAGCGGTCGATGTCCTCCTCGACCAGCAACCACTTGAAGAACTGCTGCAGACCTTTGTGCTTGTTCAACGCCGTCGACGCCGACCGGGTCTCGATCATCCACGCCTGAAACGCCTCCGCATGTCCCCGGGTCACCTCGGTGGGGTCCTCCGCGGCGTCGACGGCATCAGGGTCGGGCGAATGCTCGGCCAGGTAGCGGGCCAACTGCGCGGCGGCGAGGAGGTAGTTGTACCGCGTCGTCTCCGGGTAGTTGCCCGCCCGCAGCGTCCGGTCCCAGTCGCGCAGGTATCCCGCCCAGGTCGAGGACAGGTCGGTCGTGAGCTTGGTGAGGTCCAGTAGAGCCATGTCGGTCACCCGTCGAGTCAAGGGGTCGATAAGCGGCGTGCTCGACCTCGACGAACCACCATGAACACGAAAAAGAGGGTTCCCACAGGCTCTGACCTGTGGAAACCCTCTCGCTGTCGGGACGGCCGGATTCGAACCGACGACCCCTTGAACCCCAGTGAACTAGCGGGCCTACCGGCGTCTGCCGGACGGTACCGGCCCATGTCGAACATGCAGGTCAACGGACAAGCGACGGTCCGACCCACATCGAGCCTTACCGGGCCGTCCCGGGCCTTCCGTGAGACGGTTGTGAGATATCACGGCGGTCCCGGGCTTGGGAGAGGCGCTGGAGATCGTTAGCCAGCGCCTCTCGGCGGCTACGCAGCCGTCGACCCTAGGATCCCGACGGCATGCGGTCCGAAACCATGATCAGGGGCGGACGGGTGATTCCAGCACCACGAGCAGTTGGCCACCGCCACCGGAGAGAGATCCGCTATCGCGGAAGCGATGCGCGGCTCACCACGCACGGCAGGCAAACCCGATGGCGCGTGACATACGGTTCTGGCAGTCTGCCGAACATGCCCGACACCGCGCTCCCGCCGCGCAGCCTGCGCGAGCTGCGGGCGCTCGCCGCTTCGGGCGGGCGGGTCAAGTACCTGTTCTTTTGGGGGCATCAGCCCCAGTCGGACGGCGGCATCGGACCGGGCTGCCTGAGCCAATGGTGGCCGGCGCCGTTCGTCGTGGACTGGGTCCGGTACGCCACCGCTGAGCACTACATGATGATCGGCAAGGCACGTCTATCCGGCGACGATGCGATCGTCGCGCAGATGCTTACGGCATCGCACGCGGGTACGGTCAAGGCCCTGGGCCGGAAGGTCCGCGACTTCGACCAGGCCACCTGGAATACGCACTCCTTCGACCAGGTCGTCGCCGGCAACGTGGCCAAGTTCAGCCAGCACCCCGACCTCGGGCGGTACCTGTCACGTACGGGCAATCGGATCCTGGTGGAAGCCAGCCCGGTAGATCGAGTCTGGGGCATCGGCCTGTCCGCCACGGACCCACGCGCACTCGATCCCGCCCAATGGCGCGGCCGCAACCTTCTCGGCTTCGCGCTGATGCACGCCCGCGCGCAGCTTCCCAACGGATGAACCTCAAGGTCCGCGTACATCAGGGACGACTCGGCGCCGAACAGTTCCGCGTCATCCGTCCAGCCAAGCCGGTGACCGGCGCCGTACTGGGCGACAGCAACCCCTGGTTCGTTTTGGAACTCAACGCCGACGCCGCGTTCACCATCACGGGCCTGTGGATGCTGGCCGCCCGGTCACGCCACACGCTGATCCATCTACCGTTGCGGGGCAATACGCCACCGGAGCCATCCCTCGCCACCGTAGCCGTCGGTGAGCTCAATCTGGTACTCGGCCATCGCGACCTGCAGTTCGCCCCGAACCGGTGGAAGCAGCCACGCCATCGCTTGGGAGCTGGGGCGCAGCACACCATCGCCTGGAATCCGAACGACGTCCCCACCTGGGACGAGGTCCACGAACTCAACCGGCGAGCCCGCCGGTGTTCCTCCCACATAGACAGGTTCCACCAGCGCCTGCACACGCACACCGTGTTCATGGCCGGCAACGCTGTCGCGTTCCGGCGCACAGCCCGGTACGTCCTAGACATGGCGCTCTGGCGACCCGACCTCGGCCATCCCGACACCTACCACTCCGCGACAGTGCACCCCGCGGACGGGCATTTCGCCACCACCGGGCAAGGCATCTACCTCATCAGGTGGCGGTAACGGGCCGCCCGACCGCCGGCGCGCGCCGCCACACACCTGGTGCTGACCATGGGCGCTACAACCCGGCCGGGTGTGTGGACAGCCAGCCGCAATGCCGCTCGCGCAACGCGTCCCGTTCAGCCGACGAGGACAGGATCACGTCCATGCCGCCGTCGTAGGGGTGATACAGCCACCGCAGACCGACGTCGGCGATGATCGCGTTGGCGATCACATCATCGGCGACCTGCCGCAACAGCCCATCGAGACAGCCGGCCGACCACGCAAACTGGCTGGCATACAGGTGCATCCAGCTCTCGAAGCCCAGCTCGTCGTCCATGCAGACGCTCGTCCAGTACGTGGCATCCGGGTGCGCCGCCACGGTTTCCGGTGGCCGGCAGGGCTTCCGTGGCTTAGGTGTATCGGAGTAGCCCGCGGTGACGACCAGAAGTTCGGGATCGGTAACCAGTTCAGCGAGGACGGTGTTGTGCCTGGCCAGAACGACCGCGTACTCGTCCTCCGTGTCGGGAACGACCGCGTACTCGTCCTCCGTGTCGGGATAGCGCTTGGAGCCCGGCAGAGTGTGGAACCGCACCCACCGGTCCCGCACGGCTCGAAGTTCGTACGGCAGCTTCGAACAGCCCGGCCACCGCTCATCCCACAGCCGCGAAAGTGCGGCGGCGTCCACAGCGTTGCCGGCCATCGGCCCGTGCGGTCCCTCAACTTGACGTCCGTCGCCTTCAGGCATCCGCACAATCGATCCATTCGACTGTCGCGAACAGGTTGGGCCGGGCAACCACGAACGCCGCCTCAATTAGTGCGGACTCCCGCGCATCCTCGACGACCTGCTGCCACGGCTTGCCGAAGTCGAGTGGCTTGTCGAGCCGCTCGTGGTCGTTCCAGAACGTGCGACCGTCCGTGACTGCCCACAGCTGGAGGTACAGCACCGCCTGATCGTGGTCAGCCAGGTCATTGATGACGTCCACAAGCCGGGCAGACGGCCAGGCCCGCTGGATGCTGCCGGCCGTCGTCGGTAACGATGCCGTCAACGGAGGCAGGACCTCCTGCCGCGCTCCCAGCACCGTCAGCGCGTGACGGATCGCAACCGCCTCGGTCCAGTCCGGCCCGTCGCCGCTGCCGCGCTGCCGCCGGTATGCGTCCCGCAGCTTCGGCACCGCCTCTCGAAGGCCGAGCTCAGCGATAGCCAAAGCCGACCACTCCCGCACTGTCTCGTGCTCGCTGCTGAGCAGGTCGATCAGCGCGGGCCCCGCAGCGGCATCGCCGAGGTGCTCGAAGACCTCAATCGCGGACAACTGGCCGAATCGTTCCAGCGTTCCGACGGCGGCCGCCAACGGCTGAACCACATCGCCCCCGATCGAGATCAGCTCAGCCTTTGCGTCCTCGGCGATCTCGGACGAGTCGTCGTCCAGCAGCCTGATAAGCCGCCCGATCTCACCTACCACAAGCACGAAGCTTGCCGTACCGAGCGAACCAGCACCAGCGAGATTCCCTGCGCAGCGTTCAGGCGCAAACGTATCCACCCAGCCGCGGCCAACACCGACCTAACGAGCGCGAGCTACACGAACGGCTGCCTGTTCCCGCAACGAGCTCGGCAGCCGGCGCGCCCACCGTCGCCGTTCCGACCCGTCGATCGCCACCCGGGTACCGCAATAGCCGCCTTGTTGTTCGGTGGAGTCCTGTCGGCGGCGGGTGCGAGAATGCCGCGCAACCGATCTTGGGAGGTTACGTGGGGACCTGGGACAGCGGACCGTTCGACAACGACACCGCCGCTGACTGGTGTGGTGACCTCGACGACGCCGACGTGGCCGAGCGCCCGGTGCTGGTCCGCGAGGCGCTGAGCCGGGCTGCCGGCGAGGATAGCTACCTCGATGCCGACGTCGCTTGCGAGGCGATCGCCGCAGCCGCGATCGTGGCCGCGCAGGAGCCCGGCGGGCAACCGATCTCTTCCCCGTACGCGCCGGACTTCCTACGCGACGGCGGCCAGCTCGATCTGCCAGACGACCTGGCGGCATTCGCGGCAAGGGCCCTCGACCGGATCATGGCCGCGGACTCCGAATGGCGCGACCTCTGGCAGGACGCCGCCGCAGGGGACGCCAACCCAGCCTTCGACGCCGTCCGCAACCTGCGCAGAGTCCTGACGGCGTAGGGACGGCTGGTGGCAGCGTCCGGCGGCACGCCGCCATCGCTGCCGAAGGGGCCGAGGGCTTGGGGACGGGTATGGGTATGCCATGGCGTCGCAGCGCGGATGAGTTCACGCGGATCCTGCGCAAACACGGTCAGGAGCCGACAGCCGTGACCGACGTTGCGGCGGCGTGGCGAGCGTTCCGTGAGTTCCTTGACGTGGAGATCGAGGGTCTCGTCCCCGAGCCAGACGTCGACGGCTTCATCGTCCAATGGGGCCGCTACTCCTGGCAGGGAGGGCGACAATGCGTCTCATTCACCCGTCAGCTGGCGGTGCCGAGCGGCAGTGGCGATCCGCAGCCGGACTACTGGCAGGTGGACCTCACGTTGGTCTTCGACGATGCAGCCGGTCTGGCCGTTCTGGAAAGCGGCCACCAGTCGGACACCGGATTCTACTTCCGACCCGTCGGCCCGCAGCGTGACGACGCGGTCGTTGAGGCCGGGCGACACCTTCAGTTGGACGCCGCCCTGACCGTTAGGCCCGCCCACAGCAAGCTGTCCTTCGACCGCGTCTGCTGACCATTCCCGCCCGCGCTTTCCCTTACCCTCGTCTTCCTGCCTGCCGAAGTGAGCACGCGCGTCGATCGTCCCAGCGACCGTCGCCGCAGATCCCTTCGGCCTTGTCGACTGACGAATCCGCGCCGCAGAGGTATAGCCCTGGCGCGCCTCAGCGGCCGAGCTGCCGGTTGAGCTCTTCAAGCACATCGATAATCTCCAGTCGGCTGGCGCCGGCCGGCATGACACGCGTGGTGCCGTAGGCGAGCTCGACCAAAGCCGATCGCACGGCGGCGAGCTCGTCGGCGGTGACGTCCAGTTGATGCCAGGATGCGTTGGCCGCGGGGACGACCTCCTCGCGCAGCC
Source organism: Micromonospora sp. NBC_00821 (assembly GCF_036347035.1). Classification (NCBI taxonomy): domain Bacteria; kingdom Bacillati; phylum Actinomycetota; class Actinomycetes; order Micromonosporales; family Micromonosporaceae; genus Micromonospora; species Micromonospora sp. NBC_00821. Next base: position 2,978,225 of record NZ_CP108880.1, on the reverse strand, counting down.
GCACGGCAACCCCCGTGCCATATCGGCGTCCGCGCCCGTCCGAATCTCCCACTCGTCGTCGCCGAGGTCGTCCAGAGCCATGCCGAGGACGCCCGCCAACAGGTGGAGCATCTGCGGATCGCCGGCGAGTCGGACGCCGGTCGGAACGACCCGGACGGCGGTGCGAACAATCGGCACGTCGTCCAGACCGACGCAGCGCTCGCCCAACATGAACTGCACGTTCTGTCGCTGCCAGCCACGGGCCAATTGCAGGGCAGTCATGCCGTCGGCGCTGACCGCGTCGATGGCGGCGCCAGCCAGCAGCAGGGCCGCAATGACCCGTTGCTCGTCGCGTTCGACCGCGTGCATCAACGCCGTCCGCCCCCGCGCGTCGCGGGCGTTCATGTCGGCACCCGCCTGCAGGAGCACGTCCACCGCGGCGTAATTCGCCGCGCCGGGCCGCCACGACTATCACCGGGGTGTCGTCGGAACGCCGTTGGTCGGCGTCCGCACCGTGTGCGAGGAGAAGACGCAGCACCGCCGGGGCGACGGATCGCATCACCGCCTTGATGAGCGGTGCCTCCTCGCTCGGGCCGGTGGCCGCCCCCGCCTCCAGCAGGACCCGCAGCGTCGCAAAAGCTGCCGGCGTCGGACGGAACGCGGTGTGAGACACGGCCTCGGTCAGCACGCTCGACCTGCTGGCGGATTCCACCGTAAGCGCCCAGTGGGCGACGAGGGACTCCACAACCTCCGTGTGCGCCTCGAGTACGGCGGCGCGCAGCGGCGAGGGGGTGTAGGGATCGGCGTTACCGATGCGGGCGCCGGCGTCCATTAGCAGGCTCACGATCCCCCGCCGGCCGCCGCGCGCAGCCTCAGCCAGCACCGAACCTCGGAACCGGCCAACCGTGACGTTCGGGTCCGCGCCGTCGGCCAGCGCCTGCCCGACGGCGACCTCGTCACCAGCCTGCACCGCGTCGACCAGGCGCTGATCGGCAGCCTCGTTCATCGATCATCACCCGTCAGGTCAGCGAACGCACGCAGATGCAGCCGCGCCGCAGGGTTGCCGACGAACCAGGCGAAGAAGTCGCTGTCCGCATCAAGGCCAGCACGAACCGCGTCACACCAGTCCTGCCGATCAAGCACGGCCAGATACTGCTGCAAAAGGTGGTCTCGCTGTTCATCGGTGCATCCGGATCGCTGCGGAGTCTTGTCCGCCAATTGGTCGGCAATCACCGCAGCGTCGACGTACCTGTTCGCGGTTGGCGCCTGCCGGCCCAGATGAGCCGCATGCGCGGCGAGGACATGAGGTGCCGGCGGATAGTGCTCGAGGGTCATGCCCATGCCACCGCAATCAGCCATGACCTTCAACAGTCGACCGGTGTGATCGACCAGGTCATCGTCGGCCTCGGTCCCGGTGATCGCTTCGTGCAGGTGAGCTGCAGTGGCGACCTTGCCGGCAAAGTAGCCGTTGAGGAAATCACCGTCGCAGGCGTGGCGCAGCAGCCATCGACGCGAAGCGTCTGCCACGTGCCGGCAGAGCGCCTCGATGACGTAGACCCGTCCCCAACCAGCAACACGCTGGGCCAGCCACAACAACGCATGTTCGCCTCCGCGGCGACGTCGCAGCGCCTCGGCGGCCAACGGCCCGAACCTGTCCGACAGCAGGCCGATGGTCTGGATCAGCGGGATGTCCTCCTCCGCCCAATCCGTGGCAATCAGGGCCAACCCAACAGTGGCCGAGCATCGATCAGTGCTGTGCCGCACCAGCCACCGGCCGGTCTGCCGCACCCGCTGCCGGTCGGCGCGCAGCGCCGCTGCAGCGATGTGCTCGTTGTGATGGATCGGGACGTCAGCCTGGCAGAACGCGTCGGCGAGTTCGCTCGGTTGCGCATCGGCCTTGCCGAAGTGCATGTCGAGGACGGCGGCAACGTCGACGCCGCGGAGGCGCTGATCTTTCCGGGTCTGCGGACGCTGCCGCCGGCAGCGGTGGAGTTCGTCGTCCGGATACGGCTCGCCATCACGCGGCAGGGGCGAGTCCGGATCTTGCTGATGCAGGCGCAGGGCGTGTTCGAACAGGGCGGTCTGGGGTCCAAGCGATCCAGGCTCGGTCGCCACGCTCACCAGCGGACGGAGGGCTCGATTCTCTCGATCATGGCCGGGATGATGCCAGCCCGGACCGACCACGGCAAGTGATTAGGCGCTACGCCGAAACCGTGAAGTGGCTACCGAGCCATGCGCGGCACTCGGCCGGCTTTGTCCCACTACCCCACTTCATCGATCGCTTAGCCTAGACACCGCCCTTCCCGGCATCACCGCTACCGCGTATGGCGGTGCCACCGCACTCGTGGCACCTCTTGGTGATCGAGCCACTACTCAAAGTGTCGGCCTTGCGACAGCGCCGATCCCTTTTTGTCGTATCGACAAAAAGCTATGGTCGAGCAGTGCCCGATGACACCTGGGAACCACCCCTGATCATGCTCGCTGTCGATCTCGTGATCCTCACTCTGCGCGGTGGTCGTCTAAACCTGCTTCTCGTGCGGCGCGGTGTTGAGCCGTTCGTCGGGCGGGCAGCGCTGCCTGGTGGGTTCCTCGCCGATGAGCGCGAGGACATCCTCAGCGCCGCCCGCCGGGAGCTGCGGGAGGAGGCAGGGCTCACCGACATCCCGCACCTGGAGCAGCTCGGTACATACGGCGACCCCGACCGTGACCCTCGTGGACGCGTGGTCTCCGTCGCCCACCTCGCCGTCGTACCGCGCCTTCCCGAGCCCATCGCCGGAACCGACGCCGCGGCCGCCGAGTGGACGCCGGTCGACGATGTACTGGCCGCGCGGGTACCGCTCGCCTTCGACCACTTGCGCATCGTCGTCGACGGGGTGGAGCGCGCTCGCTCCAAACTGGAGCACACGGACCTGGCGACGGCCTTCTGCCCGGAGGTCTTCACCCTCACGGAGCTACAGCAGGTCTACGAGGCCGTCTGGGGCACGCCGCTCGATCCCCGCAACTTCTACCGCAAGGTCCAGGGCACGAAGGGCTTCGTGGTCCCCGCCGGTCCGCCCCGCGCCACGGGCACCGGCCGCCCGGCCCGCGTCTACCGCGCTGGTCCGCGCCGGAACCTCTACCCACCCATGATCCGCACGGTTCCGACCGTCGCAGCCGGAGGAGACGAGAGATGACCAGACCCGTGGTCGTGCTCACCGCACTGGACCTCGAGTACAACGCAGTCCGCGAACGTCTCACGAAAGTCGAACCGCACGTACATCCGATGGGCACGCGCTTCGAGCGTGGCACCGTGACCGGAGGCTCCTGTGAAATCGTTCTCGGCCTTGTCGGCAAGGGCAACCACCCCTCCGCCGTCATCGCCGAGCGCGCCATGACCGAGTTCGACCCGGAAGCGGTCATTTTCGCCGGCGTGGCCGGGGCGCTCTGGCCCTCCGTCGGCCTCGGCGACGTCGTCGTGGCCACCCACGTGTACGCCTATCACGGCGGCACTAGCGAGAGCGACGCTTTTCGCACCCGGCCTCGCGTGTGGGAGATCCCCCATGCCTGTGATCAGCTCGCCCGGCATCTTGAGCGGGAGCGAGGCTGGGCGCGGGGCCTCGCCGGAGGAGTGCCCAAGGTGCGGTTCGGCCCAATCGCCGCCGGGGAGGTCGTCCTCGACTCGGCGTCCTCGCCTGAGGCGGCGCGCATTCGTGATCATTACAACGACGCGTTGGCGGTGGAGATGGAGTCGGCCGGGGTCGCCCAGGCCGCCCACCTGAACCGCTCTCTGCCGGCCGTCGTCGTCCGTGGCATCAGCGACCGTGCCGACGGGACCAAGGTCGTCACCGACGGCGATAACTGGCAGCTGCGGGCCGCCGCCAACGCCGCGGCCTTCGCCCTCGCGCTCGCTCAGGAGCTCGGGGCGCAGTATGGCTCCTCCTCTCGCCGCCCTCGGAAAGAAGCAGGTGATGCGTCGATGTCCGGCTCAGTCAGAAACGTCGCCAAGGGCAACGCTCACGTCGGATTTCAAGCACACACCGTTCACCACGCGACCGTCTACGGCGGGCCGGGCGGTGCGGGCGGGGAGACATTCCACGACCAGCTCGCGGACTTGCGCGCCTCGCTCCGTAAGTTCCATGAGGCGGGTGACGTGGACGCGGTCACCTACCGCGCGGCGGAGCAGGAGCTGGACGCCGCCGCCGCCGACGTGCCCCCGGCCGACGACGAGGCACGGAGCCGCGCGACCACAGCTCTGCGGAAGCTGCGCGGCCTGCTGCTGGACTGGACGGACCTCGCCACACGGGTCACGGGGCTCATGTCGGCTCTGCGGGATCTGTCATGAGCGCCGGACCGCAGGAAAAGACGTTCACCAACGTCGCGGACGGTAAAGCCCACGTGGGCTTCCAGGCCCAGGAGGTCCACATCGAGGGCGGATACCACGTCAGCGACGACGACCCGCCGGAGCGGCAGTTCGAGGTCGGCCTCCGCTACCTGGAGATCAGCGCCCCGCCCGAGGCGAGAGAGCTAATCATGAAAGCGATCACCCGGGGCTACCAGAACTCCCGCGCCTACTTCTATCTGGCGCTCGCACTGTTGAGCCGCCGTACCCTGCAGAGCCTGACAGACCAGGAACTCGCGCAGCTGGCATACGTCCGCCGCTGGGCGGCGCAGCGCTCCGAAGATCCCTGGGCCCGGGGCATCAACGCCGTCGGCTCGCTGCTGGACTCGCTGCCGCAGACCACGGCGGAGACTCCCGACCCGGCCGCGATCGGTGTGGTGGTCAAGGAGTTCGAATCGCTCAACGCGCCCCTGCAGGAAAGCATCCTCAACCACCTTGAGGTCTTCTTGGCCGGCCCGCACCAGGACTGGACCTGGCAGAAGACGTTCGCGACCGCCCGGCGGGACAAGACGGCCAACGACCGGGTGGAGCGGGTCTGGAAGTTCTTCCAGCCCAAGCCGATCCCTCCCCGGCCGGTTCCGCCGCCCCCGATCCGTACCGAGGCGGCGGACTATCTACGCGCCCTCGGCGGCTCGGCACTGCTCCTCGTCACGGGCCTCGCGGTGGTCCAGTACGCCTGGGCCCACTCATGGCTTCGCTCAGCCGGCTACCTGATAGTGGCTCTTGGAGCCGTCGTCGTCGCGGTCCGGGCCGGATTCAGGATCAGGCTGGCTCGGCATCGACGCCGAGCAGCCCGCCAGCGTCTCACCTTCACACCCCGGCGTGCTCCCACACAGTCCGACCGGTTCGCTTCAGCGATGGACTCCCTGTTCGACCGCCACTTCGGCCGTTACCTGCCGCCGGACATAGCCCGGGAGACGTGGCTGGCAGAGACGGCGGGCATCCGGCAGACCCTCCGTAACGAGTTGGTCGAGCTATACCGGGAGCAACCGGTCGACGCCAAGCGTGTCGCCTGGCTAGTGAGATTCCTCGCCAGCGATGTCAAGCGGCAGTGGCTCAGCGGTGAGCTGACCGCGGATCCCGAGGACTCCCGAGTGCCATCCTCGACGCGGACCGCCTTCGGCACCGCGGTGTTCGCCCTGGTGGTTACCGGGCCGCTGCTGCTGTGGCAGGCCCTCGCCGAGGCGCCGTTCACGACGGTGATCGCGACGGCCGGAATCGTTGCCGGGACCCGGCTCGCCATCCAGGGCTGGCTCGCGATCCTCCTCGAGGGCCACCGCTACCGGGACGACATCGACCGGGTCCGGCACGACTACGAGGACCGGCGCGCGGCGTACGACCGGTGGGTGCGCAAGTTGGAATCGAAGCCGACCGACGCGGAGATGGCGCACTGGCTCGACTGCGACCGCAAGATCCTGGTCGAGGACACGCTGCGGCACTACCGCGTGGCCGCGCAGGACGTCATAGCGCACGCCTTCATCGAGGCGCCCGTGCCCGGGTGCAAGCGGGCCCGGGTCAGCAAGGGACCCTGGCGCTACTCACGATACAAACTTCTCCTCTTCCTGCTCACCAAGGACGGCGTCCGCCAGGTCACGGTCACCCTCGACTTCGAAACCATGGAACTCGGCGATCAGCAGCGTCTCACCTACCAGTACAACTCGGTCGTGGCGGCGCACGTCGTCGATGCCCGCAACGGCGAGAAAAAGCTCTCCCTTACCCTGACGAACAATCCCCGGGACGAGCTGACGATCACCGGTGAGTGGCCAGGCATGCCGGAACTCGGCGACGACGACCGCATCGCCTCCCAGGTCTCCCTGGACGCCTCGGGCCTCGAACGCACCCTGCACGTGCTGGAGGGCATCGCTGCCGAAGGCAAGGAATGGATCACCCACGAGAACCGCCGAGAACACGCCGGCCTCCGGCGGCTCGTCGCAGCGATGGAGGGCTGACAGATGCGGTGCTGCTCGGCGCGGGGGTCAGGGTCGGACAGCACTGCGGTTTGGGATGCGGCGGGGTCGTGCTCGGTGACACGGACGTCATCGATCCAACCTCGCTCAGGGGTCAGCCAGCTGGTACCTGCGGACCTGCTACGGACGTTAGTGCCGACGCCTGCCGAAGGGTTGGTGATATCGGCTAGCTGCCGGCCCGGCACCTAGCGCTGACCCAGGGTCCGGCCGCGAAGAGGCCGCCACACCACTGCCCCGACCGGGTTGCCCTCAGAACAGTAGAAGCGCGTCGAACTCCGGTCCTTCGTCCCTGCTGGCCATGACACCTCGCCGGCCGCTCATACGGCGGCGGCCCGCGGGACCATCGCCCACCACTTCCTCCCCTGCCACTCGCCAGGGGAGTGATTCACCCTTGACGGATCGACAAGTAGGACCGTCACACGCAGGGAGGACATGCGGGGTTGTCGCGATGCTGTCGCAGCCGAACGGGGCAACGGTAGAGGTGGCAGAAGCTCACCTCTACCGAGGAGGACGTCATGAGACAGAACCCGAACCGGGGCCGCGTCTACCGCTGCTGCGCCTGTCGTGACAGCACCGGCCGACTACTCGGCCCCCGGTGCCCCAAGCTGTCCAAGGCGCGGCACGGCGGCTGGGCGTTCGCCGTCGACCTGCCGAGCCTGAACAAGCGCAGCACCATGCGCCGTACCGGTTTCGCCACCAAGGCGGCGGCCTCCGCGGCCCACTCTCATGTGCTTGAGTGCGAGCGGGCCGGTGTCAGCCTCGACGACAGCGAGACGGTCGCCCGCTACCTCACCTGCTGGCTTGAGACCAAGTCCCCGAGCCTCAAGACGAACACCGTGAACCGCTACACCGCCTACATCCACAACGACCTCATCCCCGCGCTCGGCGCCGTGCCCTTGGAGCGGCTCACTCACGACCACGTCACCCAGTTCATCCGGCGTGAGCTCACCGCCGGCCGCGGCCCAGTCACCCTGCGCCGCTGCGTGACGACCCTGTCGAGCGCGCTCAACGACGCCCGCCGCAACCACCGGCTGCCCCACAACGCCGCGCGCTTCGCCATGATCCCCCGACCGCCGGAGCCCGAGCTCACCTGCTGGAGCACCAGCCAGACAAGCGCGTTCCTGCGGCATTGCCACGCCGTTGAGGATCCGCTCGCGGACCTGTTCGAGTTGATGGTCTGCACCGGGATGCGCAAGGGCGAGACTCTGGGCCTGCACTGGGCCGATGTGGACCTCGAGGCGCGGGCACTGTTCGTGCGCTGGACGTTGGTCAGCGTCGACAACAGCCGCAGCATGTTGAACGCGCCCAAGACCCGCGGCAGCCGGGCCTGGGTCGCCCTGTCCGCCCGGGCCGTCGACGCGTTGCAGCGGCAACGCCGCCGCCAATGTCGGCAACAGGTGACCGCCCGCCATCACGACAATCTCGACCTTGTGTTCGCCAGACCCGATGGGCAACCCCTACGGCCGCAGTACGTGCTCGACCACCTGCGCCGCCTCACCGCCGACGCCGGGCTCCCGGCGATTCGGGTGCACGACCTGCGACACATCGCCGCCACGATAATGATCAACCAAGGGGTGCCGATCGCCGTTGGTGTCCAAGACGTTGCGCCACAAGAACGTGGCCACCACCATCGACATCTACGGCCACCTCACCCGCGATGCCGCCGCCGACGGCGTGAGCGCCACCTGCGCGGCCCTCGACGCGGCCGACGCCCGGGCCGACTGAGCACCATTGCAAGATCCGTGCGTGAATGCGACAGCAGCGCGACAAAATAGCCGTGAAACGATCGCAGGGGATATGCCTTCGTCGGCATATCCCCTGGTCAGATGCGTCGGGACGGCCGGATTCGAACCGACGACCCCTTGACCCCCAGTCAAGTGCGCTACCAAGCTGCGCCACGTCCCGCCCCCGCGTGGTTTCCCCCGCGGCAGCCGGTACAGCTTAGCGCAGCAGCTGCGGCCCGTCCGCACAGGCCCCACCGGCGTCGCGGCGCATCCGAACCACCCCACAGGGAGCCACCGCACAACCCCTAAAGCGTCCTAGGAGGGTGGGGTTGGATAGGGAAATGCCGGATGGGCGGGGCGCCCATCCGGCATTTGACAGAACTGGACCGCGTCAGCCGTGCGCCTTGCCTCGGCCGCCGGGGCCGAGCTTCTTACGCGGGCGGACCGAGATCTCGATCGGGCTGCCCTCGTACCCGAATTCCTCGCGGAGCTTGCGCTCGACGAAGCGCTGGTAGCCGGCGTCCAGCGGGCCGGTGGTGAAGAGCACGAACCGGGGCGGCGCCACACCGGCCTGCGTCGCGAACAGGATCCGCGGCGCCCGCCCACCCCGCACCGGGTGCGGGGTGGCCTGCACCAGCGCGGTCAGCCACTGGTTGAGGTGCGCGGTCGGCACCCGGGTTTCCCAGCTGGCCAGCGCCTTGTTCAGTGCCGGTGCCAGCTTGTCCACGGCGCGGCCGGTCATCGCCGACAGGTTCAGCCTGATCGCCCAGGGGATGCGGCGCAGCTCCCGGTCGATCTCCTTGTCCAGGTAGTACCGACGGTCGGCGTCGACCAGGTCCCACTTGTTGAACGCGATGACCAGCGCGCGGCCCGACTCGGTCACCATCGACAGGATCCGCTGGTCCTGCTCGCTGATCGGTTCGCTGGAGTCCAGCAGCACCACGGCCACCTCGGCGGCCTCGATCGCGCCGGCGGTCCGCAGGCTGGCGTAGTACTCGGTGCCGCTGGCCTTGCCGACCCGCTTGCGCAGCCCGGCCGTGTCGACCAGTTGCCAGGTCTGACCGCCGATCTCGACCAGGCTGTCCACCGGGTCCACGGTGGTGCCCGCCACCGAGTCGACGACCGCCCGCTCCTCGCCGGAGAACCGGTTGAGCAGGCTGGACTTGCCGACGTTCGGCCGCCCGACCAGCGCCACCCGGCGCGGTCCGCGCGGACGGTTCTCCACGATCGCCGGGGCCTCCGGCAGCGCGGCGAGGATGGCGTCCAGCAGGTCGCCGGAGCCGCGTCCGTGCAGCGCGGACACCGGGAACGGCTCACCGAGACCGAGCGACCACAGCGAGGTGGCCTCCATCTCGATGGAGTTGTTGTCGGCCTTGTTGGCGACCAGGATCACCGGCTTGGCGCTGCGCCGCAGCATCTTCACCGCGGCCTCGTCCACGTCGGTGGAGCCCACCATCGCGTCGACCACGAAGAGCACCACGTCGGCGGTGACGACCGCCGTCTCGGCCTGCGCCGCGATGGCCGCGGCCCGGTCCTTCGCGTCCGGTTCCCAACCGCCGGTGTCCACGACTGTGAACGCCCGGCCGTTCCACTGCGCGTCGTACGGGACCCGGTCGCGGGTCACGCCAGGGACGTCCTCGACGACCGCCTGACGGCGGCCGATGATCCGGTTGACCAGAGTGGACTTGCCCACGTTGGGGCGGCCGACGACGGCGACCACCGGCTGGGGGCCGCTCGGTTCCTCGACGATGACGTCGGGCTCCCGCAGCTCGACCCACCCACCACCATCGCTACTCATGCCACGCCCCGCTCGGTGAGCATGTCGCGCAGCCGCGCGACGACCTCGTCGATGCCCAGCTCGGTGGTGTCCAGCACCACCGCGTCGGGCGCCTGGGCGAGCGGGTTGACCTTGCGGGTCGAGTCGAGGCGGTCCCGCCGGGCCAGATCCGCGGCCGTGGCCGCCACGTCGGCGGCGTCCTCGGCGCTGCGCCGGGCGGCACGGGCCGCCTCGGAGGCGGTCAGGAAGACCTTCAGGTCGGCGTCCGGCGCGACGACCGAGCCGATGTCGCGGCCCTCGACCACCATCCGACGAGCGTTGGCGATCATCTCGCGTTGCCGGGCGACGAGCAGCTCGCGGACAGCCGGCACGGCGGCGACGGCGGATACCGCCCCGGTCACCTCCGGGCCCCGGATATCCGCGTCCACGCCCACGCCGTCGACGGTCACGGCGTACCCCTGCGGGTGGGTGCCGATGTGCAGCTTGACCTCGCTGGCGACCTTGGCCACCGACGCGGCGTCGGCGAGGTCCACGCCGGAGCGCAACACGGCAAACGTGATCGCCCGGTACATCGCCCCGGTGTCCAGGTAGCGCGCACCGATCGCGACGGCGAGCCGCCGCGACACGGTGGACTTACCCGAACCGGACGGCCCGTCCACAGCGACCACACATCGCCCGGTCCGTACGTTTTCCTCCACCGTGTCCTCCTCAGCCCGTACCTCACGGATCGCCCGGTGATCTGGCGCCGCAAGCGGTTGTCAATCGTCATCAATCATGCCCGGGTCCATTGGCGGACCCGCGCGCGACGCCGCCGGAGGCGACCCACGCCACCCGGGGCGGCCGCGTCCCGGCCATCGGTGGAGCCTACCGGCTGCCGTACCCCGAACTCGGGGGTCAGTCACCCACCACGTTGAACAGGGCGGCGACCTCGGCGTTGGTCAGCCGCCGGATCCGCCCGGTCCGCAGGTCACCGAGCCGGATCGGCCCGATCGAGGTACGGACCAGCCGGGTGACCGGGTGACCGACCTCATCCATCAGCCGCCGGACGATGTGCTTGCGCCCCTCGTGCAGGCTCAGCTCCACCTGGGCGGATTTGCCGAGAGTGTCGACCACCTTGAACGAGTCGACCTTGACCGGCCCGTCCTCCAGCTCGACGCCGGCCAGCAGCCGCTTGCTCAGGTTGCGCGGGATCGGCCCGACCACCTCGGCGAGGTACGTCTTGAGCACCTGGTACGAGGGGTGCATGAGCTTGTGCGCGAGGGTGCCGTCGTTGGTGAGCAGCAGCAGGCCCTCGCTGTCCGCGTCGAGCCGCCCGACGTGGTAGACCCGCTGCTCCAGCCGGGCGCCGATGAAGTCGGCCAGCTCGTTGCGTCCCTTTTCGTCCGCCATGGTGGTAACCACCCCACGCGGCTTGTTCATCGCCACGTAGACCAGGCGAATGTCGACCTGGAGGCGCTCCCCGTCCACGTGGATCACGGAGGTGGCCGGGTCGACCTTGTCACCGAGCTTGGCGACCCGCCCGTCCACCGTGACCCGGCGGCGGAAGATCAGGTCTTCGCAGGCACGCCGGGAACCCACGCCGGCGGCGGCGAGCACCTTCTGCAGGCGCTCAGCCCCCTCGTAGACGGGCGCGTCGGCTTTGGGGGAACGATTATCGGGTCGCATCAGCAAGCTCTTCTACGTCGTCGGGCAGGAAGGGTGCGAGGGGCGGCAGCTCGGCGACCGTGTTCAGCCCGAGCTTCTCCAGGAACAACGTGGTGGTCCGGTAGAGGAACGCCCCGCTGTCCGTTTCGGTGCCGCACTCCTCGATGAGGCCACGGGTGACCAGCGTACGGATGACCCCGTCGCAGTTCACACCCCGGATGGCTGAGATTCGCGAACGGGTCACCGGCTGCTTGTACGCAACCACGGCGAGCGTCTCCAGCGCCGCCTGGGTCAGCCGCACGGACTGCCCGTCCAACACGAACCGCTCAACGTACGTAGCGTATTCCGGCCGGGTGTACAGCCGCCACCCGCCGGCCGCCCGGCGCAGCTCGAACCCGTGCCCGGCCGCCGTGTAACCGGCGGCGATCTCGTCGAGTATCGGCCCGACCCGTTCGGCGGGTTGCTCCAGCACCTGTGCCAGCACCAGTTCGCTGACCGGCTCGTCGACGACCAGCAGGATCGCCTCCAACGCGCCGCGTAGCTCGGGGTCGGACAGCTCGGGCGCGGGCTCCGGCGCGACAGTCGCCCGCCGCCGCCCCGCCAGCTGCCGCCGGGGTACGTCCCCAGCGCCACCCGACTCCCCCACCGTGGCGTCCGTCACCGCACCGAGGTTCGGCCCCGTCGAACCCACCCCGTCCGGGGCCGCCTCACCGCGATCTGGCTCACCCTGGCCCACCTCGTCCGAGGGCACCCCGGGGGAATCGGGCCCACCCGCGGCCACCCCAACGGGATCGGGCCCACCCGGGGCGACCTCACCAGGGCCTGGCCCGTCTGCGGCCACCTCGACAGGGCCCGGTCCACCCGGGCTCACGTCGACCGGGCCCCGCCCATCCGGGTCAACCTGCGCGGACGCCGACGCGACCACGTCCGGTTCGACGGAATCGGGCGCGGCTTCTGGCTCCGGGCGAGGCGCTGCCGCCTCGGGTGCTTCGGCCTCCGGTGGGGCGGCTGACTCGTCCGGCTCCGTGGGGCTGTCGGCGGCGGGCGGGCGGGGGCGGTCCCACGGGGGGACCCAGGCGGCGGCCTGGTCGGCCAGCGAGTCCCGACGTTGCTCGTCACTCATCCCGCGCACCCTCCGTCGTTCCCGTCCCGTCCGGCCCGCCGGCCTCCCGCGTCGGCACAGGGTCAGCCCCCGCCGGCCCAGGTTCTGCCACCGCCGGCTCAGGCGCACTCCCGGCACGCTCAGACCCCGCCGGCTCAAGCTCAGCCCCCGGCGGCTCAGCCTCAGCCCCCGCCAGTTCCGGCTCGGGCTCCGGTGACTCCGGGTCGGCCGGGGTGCCGGCGTACTCGTCGACGTGCAGTTCGGTGTCGCCGTCGACCGGGCCGGTCCAGCGCACTGTCAGCTCCTCCAGGGCCTGCTCCTGCACGAACGACACCAGGCCCTCCCGGTACAGCTCCAGCAGCGCAAGGAACCGGGCCACCACCTCCAGGGTGGCCTCGCAGTCCGCGCAGAGCAGCGAGAACGTGGCGGTGCCGGCCCGGCGCAGCCGGGCGGCGAGGATCGCCGCGTGTTCCCGGACACTGACCCGGACCATGTGCACATGGGCGATGGAAACCTCCGGCACCGGCTTCGGGGTCATCGCCTTCACGGCCAGCTTCAGCAGCCGCTGGGGGCCGATGCCGAGCACCAGATCGGGCAGCGCCTCGGCGTAGCGGGCCTCCAGGCTCACGGCACGCGGATACCGTCGGCCGCCGACGGCCTCCAGCTCGGCGATGTGCGCCGCCGCCTCCTTGTACGCCTTGTACTGCAACAGCCGGGCGAAGAGCAGGTCCCGTGCCTCCAGCAGGGCGAGGTCGGCCTCGTCCTCCACCTCGGCGGCGGGCAGCAGCCGGGCCGCCTTCAGATCGAGCAGGGTCGCGGCGATGAGCAGGAACTCGCTGGCCTCGTCCAGGTCCCAGTCGTCACCCATCGCCCTGATGTAGGCGATGAACTCGTCGGTAACCGTGTGCAGGGCCACCTCGGTGACGTCGAGTTTGTGCTTGCCGATCAGTTGCAGCAGCAGGTCGAACGGGCCGGTGAAGTTGGCCAACCGCACCGTGAACCCGGTGGCAGCCGGGTCAGCGGGCTGCACACCGCCGACCACTGCCGCGTCGGCGGTCTGGGGTGGGTCGAGGGGTGGCGCGGTCACCGGACGACCGTAGTCCACGAGGCGGGCAATGGGCGTTCCGGCTACCGCTCCGACTGGGCGGCGATCACCTCGCGAGCCAGTTGACGGTAGTTACGTGCCCCGGAGGAGGCCGGGTCCATCGTCGTGATGGGTGCACCGGCCACGGTGGACTCGGGGAACTTCACCGTCTTGGTGATGACCGTCTGGTAGACCTTGTCGCCGAACGCCTCCACCACCCGCTGGAGGACCTGGCGGCAGTGCGTGGTGCGGCTGTCGTACATGGTCGCGAGGATGCCTTCGAGCTCCAGGTCGAAGTTGAGCCGCTCGCGCACCTTGTCGATGGTGTCCAGCAGCAGTGCCACACCGCGCAGGCTGAAGAACTCGCACTCCAGCGGGATGAGCACGCCGTGCGCGACGGTCAGCGCGTTGATCGCCAGCAGGCCGAGTGACGGCTGGCAGTCGATCAGGATGTAGTCGTACTCCTTGCGGACCGTGCGCAGGACCCGGGCCAGGGCCATCTCCCGGGCGACCTCGTTGACGAGCTGGATCTCGGCGGCGGAGAGGTCGATGTTGGCCGGCAGCAGGTGCAGCCCCGCGACGTCGGTCTTGATGACGACGTCCTCGGCGATGATGTCGTCCTGCATGAGCAGGTTGTAGATGGACAGGTCGAGGTTGTGCGGGTTGACGCCGAGGCCCACCGAGAGCGCGCCCTGCGGGTCGAAGTCGACGAGCAGCACCTTGCGGCCGTATTCCGCGAGCGCGGCGCCCAGGTTGATCGTGGTCGTCGTCTTACCGACGCCACCCTTCTGGTTGGCCATCGCGATGATGCGCGCGGGGCCGTGCCGATCGGTCGGCATCGGCTCCGGGATGGGCTTGCGCATCGTGTAGGCAGCCGGGTCCGCAGGACCCAGGTCCGCGCCGAGCGTGGCCTGCTGCTCGCGGAGCTCCGACGTCCAGGTCTCGGCACGGTCACCGTTGCCAGCCATGTGCTCGTTGCCCCCTCCCGACGACCCACCCGGCGTCGGAGCCGTCCGACGTCCTTCGCGGCGCCGCTGCGCACCCCGGTCGTGTCGCTCCAGGAGGTCCGCGCCGATGCCGACTGTACGCCACCGACCAGCAGGGGGTTCGGCACCGGCCCGGCGTGTCGGCGTCGACAGCGACCGGTTCAGCCCTGGGCGCGGGGATGCGCGGTCGCGTACACCTCGCGCAACCGCTCCACGGTGACCAACGTGTAGACCTGGGTGGTGGTCACCGACGCGTGGCCGAGCAGTTCCTGGACCACCCGGACGTCGGCGCCGCCGTCGAGCAGATGGGTGGCGTAGGAGTGGCGCAGGGTGTGCGGGGAGACCGCGGCCGGCCCGTCGACGGGCAGCCCGGCCCGGTCGGCGGCGCGGCGCAGGATGCCCCAGGCGCCCTGGCGGGACAACGCGCCGCCGCGGGCGTTGAGGAACACCGCCGGGGTGCCCCGGCCGGCGGCGGCCAGCCCGGGACGGGCCCGGACCAGGTAGGCGCGCACGGCGTCGACGGCGTACCCGCCGATGGGCACCAGCCGCACCCGGCCGCCCTTGCCGCGCAGCAGCGCCGTGCCGTCGTCGGTGTCGAGGTCGTCCACGGCGGCGCCGACCGCTTCGGAGATGCGCGCGCCGGTGCCGTACAGGAACTCCAGCAGCGCCCGGTCGCGCAGCGCGAGGGGCGCGTCGTCACCGGTCGCGGTGATCGGGCCGGCGGTCTCCAGCAGCCGGACCACGTCGTCGACCGGTAGCGCCCGGGGCAGCCGCCGGGGCGGCGTGGGCGGGCGGACGTCGCGGCTCGGATCGGCGCCGGCCAGGCCCTCACGCACCGCGAAGCGGTGCAGGCCCCGCACCGCGCTGGCCGCGCGGGCGGCGGAGGAGACGGCGAGGGGCGGGTGCGCGTCGTCGCCGGCGCGCAGCCGCGCCAGGTGCGACTCGACGAGGCCGGCGCCGACCGACGCGAGGTCGGTGACGCCGGCATCGGCCAGGGTGGCGAGATAGCGGTCCAGATCCCGGCGGTACGAGGCGAGCGTGTTCGCGGACAGGCCACGTTCGACGGTCAGGTGGTCGAGGTAACCGCGAACGGCACGGCGCAGCGCCGGCGTGGGTGCGGTGCCCACGCCGGCGGAGTCCCTGCCGCCGCTCAGCCCGCCACCGTTCAGGCCAGGGCGTCGGCCAGCGGGAGCACGTCCATGCCGTGCGCCTCGGCGACCGGGCCGTAGGTGACCTGCCCGGCGTGGGTGTTGAGGCCCAGCGCCAGCGCCGGGTCGTTGCGCAGCGCCTCGCGCCAGCCCTGGTTCGCCAGTTCCAGGGCGTACGGCAGGGTGACGTTGGTCAGGGCGTAGGTGCTGGTGTTCGGCACCGCGCCGGGCATGTTCGCGACGCAGTAGAAGATCGACTCGTGCACCTTGTAGACCGGGTCGGCGTGCGTGGTGGGGCGCGAGTCCTCGAAGCAGCCGCCCTGGTCGATGGCGATGTCGACAAGCACGCTGCCCGGCTTCATCCGGGAGACCAGCTCGTTGGAGATCAGCGTCGGGGCCTTCGTGCCGGGCACCAGCACCGCGCCGATGACCAGGTCGGCGTCGAGCACGGCGCGCTCGACCTCGTAGGCGTTGGAGGCGACGGTCTGCAGGTGGCCCCGGTAGATGGCGTCGGCCTGCCGCAGCCGGGCGACGTTCTTGTCCAGCAGCAGCACCTCGGACTGCAGGCCCAGCGCGATGGCGGCGGCGTTCATGCCGGAGACGCCCGCGCCGATGACCACGGTCTTGGCCGCGTACACGCCGGAGACACCGCCGGGCAGCACACCGCGCCCACCACCGGTGCGCATCATGTAGAAGGCGCCCATCTGCGGGGCGAGCCGGCCGGCCACCTCGGACATCGGGGCGAGCAGCGGCAGCGACCGGTCGGGCAGCTCGACGGTCTCGTACGCGATGCCGGTCACCCGGCGGTCGATCAGCGCGTCGGTGCACTCCTTGGAGGCGGCCAGGTGCAGATAGGTGAAGAGCACCTGCCCCTCACGCATCCGGTGGTACTCCTCGGCGATCGGCTCCTTGACCTTGAGCACCAGCTCGGCGGTCTCCCACACCTCGTCGGCGGTGGCGAGGATCGTCGCGCCAGCGGTGGCGAACTCCTCGTCGGTGATGCTGGAGCCAACCCCGGCGCCGGACTCGACGAAGACCTGGTGGCCGCTGCGGGTGAACTCGTTGACACCCGCTGGCGTGATCGCCACGCGGTACTCGTGGTTCTTGACCTCGCGTGGGATTCCGACCTTCACGATGCAGACACCTCTCTTCGGGGCTGCTCTCCCCCGACTGCTCGGTGCCACGACGGCCCCTTTGCCATCGCGGTACACCGGTCCTGCGGCGGCAGTCTAGGCGCGCCCGGCACCGCCGCGAGCCAGCACAGTGGCACCCGGTGCCCGGGTGTCCTGACGATGTGTCAGGGCACCGCCGGCATTCGGCGGTCGAGCGTCACCTCAGCCAACAGGACAATGTTTCACCATTATCGTCCCATCTGCCGGGCGGCGGTGCGGACAGCCGGCGAGTGGATCACTAATGTGTCCGCCCATGACCACTCCTCCTTACCAGCCCGGTTACCCCCAGCCGGGGCACCCCCAGGGCGTCTCCGACAAGAGCAAGATCGTCGCGGGCATCCTCGGCATCCTGCTCGGCACCTTCGGTGCCGGTCGGTTCTACACCGGACACACCAAGATCGCCGTTCTCCAGCTCGTCGTGAGCCTGGTGACCTGCGGCGTCGGCGCTCTCTGGGGCCTCGTCGACGGCATTCTCATCCTGGTCAACGGCGGAACGGACGCGCAGGGACGTCCGCTGCGCGACTCCTAGACCAACAAACGGAAGGGGCCCCGCGGCTGACCGCGGGGCCCCTTCTCGTGCGTACTCCCCCACCGGGCTGGACCGGCGGCGACGCTCAGCGCGGCAGCGGCGCGTCCGCCCGACGCAGCTGCGCGAAACCGGTGTCCCGGGCGCGGGCCGCGGCCAGCAGCCCGGCCACCGCTGACGCGTTGGTGATCTCACCGGCCAGGACCATGGCGACCGCCTCGTCCAGGTCGATCCGGACGACCTGGAGGTCGGCCTCCTCGTCGTGGCGCTCATGCCGCTCGTCGGCCGGCACATCGGCGAGGTCGCGGGCCAGGAACACCCGCACGATCTCGTTGGTGAACCCCGGCGAGCTGTGCAGGTCCACCAGCACGTCGACCCGCCCGGCGGTGAGGTCGGCCTCCTCGGCCAACTCCCGCAGCGCGGCCACCGGCAACTCCTCGCCGGAGACGTCCATCAGACCGGCCGGCAGCTCCCACAGGTGCCGCCCGACCGGGTGCCGGTACTGCCGGATCAGCACCACCTGGCCGGCGTCGTCGAGCGCCACCACTGCCACCGCCCCGACGTGCCGGACGAGGTCCCGCAGCGCGGTCCCACCGCCCGGCATGGTCACCTCCTCGGTGACCACGTCGAAGATCCGCCCCCGGTACCGCTCCTCCCGGGAACGCACCTCGTAGCGGTGCTCAAGGTTGCTCACGAGGCCGACGACGCCTTCGTCGCGGCGCCGTTGCGGGCGGCCTTACGCGTCGTCGGGGCCTCCGCCGCCGCGTCCAGGTCGACGGGCAGCTGGTCGGCCTGCGAGTACGCCACCGCCGCCTTGACGAACGAGGCGAACAGCGGGTGCGGGCGCGTCGGGCGGCTCTTCAACTCGGGGTGCGCCTGGGTGGCCACGAAGAACGGGTGCAGGCTCCGGTCCAGTTCGATGAACTCGACCAGCCGGCCGTCCGGCGAGGTGCCGGAAATGTGCAGGCCCGCCTTCGTCAGCGCGTCCCGGTAGGCGTTGTTCACCTCGTACCGGTGCCGGTGCCGCTCGCTGATCTCGGTGCTGCCGTACGCCTCGGCGACGATCGAACCCTCGGTCAACGTCGCCGGGTACGCGCCCAGCCGCATGGTGCCGCCCAGGTCACCGCGACCGGCGACGATGTCCTCCTGGTCGGCCATCGTGGCGATGACCGGGTGGGCCGCCTGCTCGTCGAACTCCAACGAGTTGGCGCCGTCCAGGTCGGCCAGGTGCCGGGCCACCTCGATGGTCATGCACTGCAGGCCGAGGCACAGGCCCAGCAGCGGAATGCCGGCCTCACGGGCGTACCGGGCGGTGCCGATCTTGCCCTCGATGCCGCGGACGCCGAACCCGCCGGGGATGAGGATGCCGTCCACCCCGGCCAACGCCGCGGCGGCGCCGGCCGGGGTGACGCACTCGTCGCTGGGCACCCAGCGCAGCTGCACCCGGGCCCGGTGGCCGAAGCCCGCCGCCCGGATCGCTTCACTCACCGACAGGTACGCATCGGGCAGGTCGACGTACTTGCCGACCACCGCGACGGTGACGGTGTGCCGGGGACGGTGCACCCGCTCCAGCAGATCGTCCCAACTGGCCCAGTCCACGTCCCGGAAGGAAAGGCCGAGCCGGCGCACCACGTACGCGTCGAGCCCCTCCCGGTGCAGCACCTTCGGGATGTCGTAGATGCTCGGCGCGTCCGGGGCGGCGACGACCGCCTCGGCGTCCACGTCGCAGTAGAGCGACAGCTTCTCCTTGAGCTTCACCGGGATCTCCCGGTCACAGCGGAGCACTATCGCGTCCGGCTGGATACCGATGTTGCGCAGCTGCGCCACCGAGTGCTGCGTCGGCTTGGTCTTCAGCTCACCCGAGGGCGCCAGGTACGGCACCAGCGAGACGTGCAGGTAGAAGCAGTTGTCGCGGCCCAGGTCGTGGCGGACCTGACGGATCGCCTCCAGGAACGGCAGCGACTCGATGTCGCCGACAGTGCCACCGACCTCGGTGATCACCACGTCGGGGACCTGGCCGTCCTCGTCCGGGTCGGCCATCGCCAGGATCCGCGACTTGATCTCGTTGGTGATGTGCGG
This sequence comes from Micromonospora sp. NBC_00821, assembly GCF_036347035.1. Lineage (NCBI taxonomy): Bacteria > Bacillati > Actinomycetota > Actinomycetes > Micromonosporales > Micromonosporaceae > Micromonospora > Micromonospora sp. NBC_00821. The sequence goes on along the minus strand of NZ_CP108880.1, from coordinate 2,958,659 downwards.
GATGACCTGAACGGTGTCGCCCAGGTACTCGCCGCGCCGCTCCTTGGCGATCACGTCGGAGTAGATCTGACCGGTGGTGACGTTCGCCTTGCCGGACAGCGCCCGGTCGAGGAACCGCTCGTAGTGCCCGACGTCGAGGTCGGTCTCGGCGCCGTCCTCGGTGACGAAGACCTCACCGTGCTGGAACGGGTTCATCGTCCCCGGGTCGACGTTCAGGTAGGGGTCGAGCTTCTGCATCACCACGCGCAACCCGCGCGCTGTCAGCAGGTTGCCGAGGCTGGAGGCGGTGAGGCCCTTACCCAGCGAGGAGGCGACGCCCCCGGTGACGAAAATGTGCCTGGTCGTCCGTGCTGATGGGGCCAAGGCCTGCTCCCGTGTCGTCTGTCGCGGTCATGCAGACCGCCGTGCTTGATCAGCAAAGTGATCACGCGATCCACGGGATTTGACGGTAACACCTCCCGGGCGGGTACCCGCAGGCCGCACCCCGGCTGCGACACCTCCGGGCCATCCGGACGAGGCCCGGCGCTCAGGACGCGGCAACCTCCGTCGATGACCGGGAGACCTGCCGGGGCGCTACGGGCACCGTCGGCGCGGCGTCCGGCGTCGACCCGCTCGCGGTCGGCTCGGCCGGTTCGTCGGCGTCCCCGCGGCGCTCGTCCGCAGGGTCCGACGCCGGTCGGGCGACCTTCGCCGGCGCGCTCGGGGTCGGCCCGGTGATCGGACGGGGATGCACGGCACCCAGTGGCCCGCCGCCGCCCGTCGGACCGTCGCCCCCACCGACCGGGCCGACCCCGCCGGACCCCGAGTCGTCGTCGGCGCCGTTGGCGCGGGAGCGGTCCGCTGCCGGACGGGTCCGGTCCGCGGCGTGCCCGAGCACCCGCAGCGACGCCAGGGCGGCCATCGGCACCACCAGGGCGGCGGCAGCGCCCATCACGTCCAGGGCCGCGCCGTCGAGCACACCACCGAGCACCGCGGCGACCACAGTGCCGGCCATCGCGGCCCGGACCGCCGGGTAGATGCCGAACAGCCGCATCAGCCCGCCCCACGGCTGCAACAGGGCGAACCACACCAGCAACCCGCCGGCCAACGCCAGCACCGTCAGCGGGCTGTTGACCAACGTCTCGAAGTTCTCCGTGCTGGACCGGTGCACGGCGAACCCGCCAGTGCCGTCACCGAGCGCGGAAAGGAACCGACCCAGGCTGCCCCGCTCCGCCGCAGGACGCCGCAGGTCCACCACGGCGAACCCGATACCGACCGCCAGCGCGGCCATGGCGGCCCAGGCCAGCCGGCTGATCGTCAACCAGCCGCCGGCGCTGATCACGGCGGCGACGCTCACCCCGGCGGTGAGCGCGATCGCGCCGACCGGGTCGGCGCCCAGGTACGGGCTGCCGACCACCACCACGGCGAGGCCACCCACCGCCACCATCACCGCCGGCCGCCAGCCACGGTGCACCCGTTGGGCGAACCAACCGGCGGTGACCAGCGCACCGGCGAGGAACACTCCCAGCCCCACGGTGCTCAGCCCGGCGTACCGGCCGCCCTGCAACGCGGAGTAGCCGACCACGCCGTTGAGCTGCAGGCGGGCCCCGGTGAGCACGTCCAGCCCCACCACGAGCGTGGTGAGGCCGGCCACCGCGCCGAGCGGCCCGAGCGTGTTCGCGTACCCGGGGGCGAACCGCACCGCCGCGGTGCCGGCGGCCACCAGCAACGCGGTCACCCCGGCGAAGATCCACCCCGGGTGCTCACCGCGCCACCAGGGCACCGCGTCGGTCAGCAGCGCCGCCGGCACTGTCAACGCCGCGGCGACCAGCAGCAACTCCATCACCGCCACGATCCGCCCGGAGACGGGCGTCGGGCCGGCCGGGCCGGCGTGCGGACGGGCCCGGCGCAGCAGCGGCAGGATCGCGAGGGCCAGCAGCACCTGCACCCCGGCGAGCAGCGCGAAGAACACCCCGGAGACGGAGCGCTGGGCGGCCGCCTCCCGGTCGGCGTTCGCCGGCGCGTTGATGGCCTCGGTCAGGTCGGCGGGACGGCCGCCGGTGCTGACCGCCGGACGGCCGAGGAAGAGCCGCTCCGGCATGGGCCGGCCCAACGCGGCCAGGGCGGTCGGCGCGAGGTCGACAAGTTGCAGGTACCCGTCCCGGCCGGTGCTGGCCGAGGTGAGCCACCCCCGCTCCCAGCCCGGCCCGTCGGCGACCGCCACGTGCAGCCGGGCCGGCTGGGTGGTGTCGGAGATCCCCGCGACCAGCACCAACGACCGTGGGGGTCGCGCCGCCAGCACCCGGGCCAGCTCGGCGTCCGCCGCGCGGGCCTCCTCGGCGCGGGTGGCCGGGTCGGCCCCCTTGACGGTGCCGAGGTCGACGATGCTCAGCACACACGAGCCGAGCAGCGGCCGCGGATCGGCCGGCAGCCCCGAGGCGTACCGGTCGACGCGGCCGAACGGTCGGGCGGCGGCCACCGCCGCGCCCGGGCCGACGGCGACGGAGCACCGCACCGACTCGGACAACGAGCCGGGCATGGCGCCCCAGGGCAGCCGCTGCTGGTTGTACTGGACCACGCTCTCCTGGTCGGGCAGGTTCGCGCCGATGCCGTCCGGCTGTTCCACCGTCACCGCCGCCGACGGGCAACCGTCGACCGACCGGCTGCCGTTCCACGCGGCGAAGCTTCCCGCGCCCAACGTCAGCCAGCCGTCCACCGGGCAGGTCGGCCGGTGCGCGGAACGCACCGACAGTGAGCCGATCGAGCCGTCCTGGGCCATCCGCCACAGCGTCGGGGTGCTCTGCGGATCCACGTCATCCCAGCGCAGCCCGGCGATCCCGGCGAGCACCACGAAGTCGGCGGTGCGTTGCGGGGTGCCCTGGGGTGGGCGGGCGGCGAGCGCGGTGACACCCAGCGCCACCACGAGCACTGTCAGCAGGGCGGGGGCGATTCGGCGCAGCATCACCGGTGTCCCGTTCTCGGGGCGTCGGAGCCCGGGGCGGCCGCCGGACCGCCGGGGTTCCCGGCCAGCTCGGCGTAGAGGGCAGCAAGCGTGGCGACGGTGTCCGCCTCGGTCGGCCACGTCGCCGCCCGTTCGGCGCCACGCCGGCCCAACTCCGCCCGCGCCGCCGGGTCGTCCAGCAACGCGCGTACGGCCGCGTCGACAGCGTCCACGTCACCGGCGGGGACCAGCGTGGCCGCGTCGCCGACCAGGCCCGGGAGCCCGCCGACAGCGGTGGCCACCAGTGGCACGCCAGCGCGCAGCGCCTCCTGGGCGAAGAGCTGTCGCGCCTCCCAGTCGCTGGTCACCACCGCCAGGTCGGCGCCGGCGAGCAGGTCGGCCACGTCGGTGCGGTGCCCCAGCAGGGTCACCGGTGCGCGGGCGGCGGAGGTCCGCGCGGCGAGCGGCAGATACGCCGGCCCGCTGCCCGCGATCACCACGACCGGCGGCGGGGTACGCGTACGCCAGCGGGCCGCCGCGTCGATCAGCACGTCGTAGCGCTTCTGCGGGTGCAACCGACCGACCGAGACGATCAACGGCTGGTCCGGGCGGACGCCGAACTCGGCGCGTACCGCCGCCGGGCGTCGACGCGGCGCGGGCAGCGCCGGCGCGGCGACCGGGGCCAGCCGGGCGTCGGCGGCACCCACCTCGGCGGCCCGTCGCACCAGGTCCTCCGAGGCGCCGAGCGCCACCCGCACGCCCCGGGCGACCACCCGTTCGACGAGCCGGGACACCCCGCCCCGCAGCCCCCCGGCGAGCACCGCGTTGTGCCAGGTGACGATCACCGGGGCGGCCGGACGGGCCAGCACGGCGACCAACCCGGCCCGCAGGCCGTGCGCGTGCACCACGTCGACGTGAGCGGCCGCGAGCGCCCGGCGCAGCGCGAGCACCGCCCGCGCGTCGGCCGGCGTCGGGCTGGCCGGGATCTCCACCGGCTCGAACCGCGCACCCACACCGGTGAAGTCGAACTGCTCCTGGGTGGCGGCGGGCCCGCAGACCAGGACCGTGGTGCCGCCCGCGACGAGGCCACGAGCCACCGAACGGACGTGCTGGCCGACCCCGCCGGTGCTGGACGCGAGCACCAACGCGACGGTGCCCGACCAGCCGGCAGGCAGAGCTGGCTCAGTCATGCGTCGCCGTCTCCTTCCCGTCGCCCCGCTGCGCGGAGCCCGCGCCCGGTGTCGGCGCACCGCCGGACGGCCCCCGCCGGCCCAGACGCCGCAGCACCCCGGCGAGCAGTGGCTGCACGTCCCGCCGGTCGACGAACCAGACCACGGCGAGGAACACCACCCCAACCAGAACCCCGGACAGCATGCCCTGACCGAACGCCGCCGCCGTCGTCGGGGTGCCGCCGTCCGACTGGTCGAGCCAACGGCTGAGGCCCAACCCGGCGAGCCCGGCCAGCACACCGGCGAGGCCACCGGCCGCTCCGGCCCGTGCCGCTCCCGCGAGGGCGGGACGGCCGGCGCTGCGCAACACCGCCACGAGCAGCAGGGCGCCGAGCACCAGCATCCCCACCGAGTTCGCGGCGGTCACAGCGAGCACCCGGTCGGCGGTGGGGAGCAGCACCGTCAACGGCAGCGCCACGGCCGGGACGACCAGCCAGCCGAGGGTGATCGCCACCGTCGCCGACCGCGTGTCGCCGCGCGCGTAGAGCGCGCGGGACAGGATCGCGAACAGGCCGTAGCCGAGCAGACCCGGCGCGAACCCGCTGATGGCCGCCGCGGTGGACTCCGGATTGTCCGGGTAGAAGAGGGCGGCGATCGGCTGCGCGGTACCGATCAACGCCGCGACGCCCAGGCAACTGAAAAGCAGCACCCCACGCACCGCGCCGGAGAGGGTCCGTCGATAACCGTCCTCGTCACCGGCGGCGCTGGCGGTGGCCAGGGTGGGATAGGACGCCACCGCCAGCGGCACGGCCAGGACCGCCCACGGCAGCAGGTAGATCGCCTGGGCCAGGTTGAACACCTGGGGGGAGCCGGTGGGGCCGCCGGAGACCCGGTTCAAGACCACCAGGAGCGCGATCTGCTGTGCGGCCACCGTCACCGCGCCGGCAGTGGCGAGGCCGCCGATCCGCGCCCGCGCGTCGGCGGTGAAGGCGTACCCGAACCGGGGCCGTAGCCGCAACCGCCGCAGCGGGATCAGCAGCGAGAGCGACAGCACGACGACGCCCAGGGTGGTGCCGCCGGAGAGGAGCAGTTCGCCGCTGCGGCCGACCTGGGCCACGGACACGCCTCGACCCTGAGCGGCCCCGAAGGCCACGTAGACGACGACCACGGTGAGGCTGGACAGCAGCGGCGCGATGACTGGCCAGGCGAAGCGTCGGTGTGCCTGGAGGACGCCGGTGAGCACGATGCCGATCCCGTAGAGCGGCAACTGCGGGGCGAACACGCGCAGCATCCGGGCGCCGGAGGCGAGTTCCGACGCCGATCGTCCCTCGCTGATCACCGAGATGATCGGGTCGGCGAACACGACGACGAGCACGGCGAGGGGAACCAGCAGACTCACCGTCCAGGTGAGCAAGGCCCCGGTGGTCGCCGCCACCGTCCGCCGGTCGTCCGCCGCGACCGCCCCGGCCAGCAGTGGCACAACCAGGCTGGCCAACGCCCCGCCCGCGACGATCTCGAAGACGATGTTCGGCACCGTGTTGGCGATGACGTACATGCCGCCCAGGTCGCTCTGCTCGACCACCCAGGTGAACACGGCGGTGCGGCCGAAGCCGGCGAGTCGGCTGGCCACGGTGAGGACGGCGATGAGCGCGGCTGCCCCGGCCAGCCGGCCGGCGCCGGCGAGGGGTGCCGGTCTGGTCACGTCAGTCGGCGCGTCGGCCCAGTGCGTCGAGGTCGCGGAGCCCCGGGGTCCGCTGGATCACCGCGGTGAAGCTGACCTTCTCGCTGGCGGCGGTGAGCCCGGCCAGGACGGCGAGCAGACCGGCCCGGCCCAGCGGGCCGGTACGGGCGGCGAGCGCGACACCGAGCACCGCCCCGAGCGCGTTCGCGCCACTGTCGCCGAGCATCACGTCCTCGGCCAGGTCGTCGCGGAGCAGGCCGGCGGCGGCGCCGGCAGCGCCCGCGGCGATCCCGCCCTGCGGGCCGCCGGTCAGCGGCGCCGCGAGCAGCAGCCCGGACTTGAGGGCGCGGCCCGGCCGCAGGTCGAGCAGATTCAGCAGGTTGGCCGTGCCGGCGATCACGCCGGCGCCGAGCAGCACGTCGACACCCCGGCCGAACGCACGATGCCGCTGCCGGCGCGGGTGCGCGGCGACCCGCGGGTCGGCGGCGAGCAGCGCGGCGGCGCCCAGCCCGGCGGCGCCCACCCCCACGACCTTGACCAGACCGGCGGTGACCCGCCCCTCGCGCAGCGCGGCGAGGTGCCCGGCGAAGCCCTTGGCCGCCTTCTGCTCCGGCCGCGCGCCGACCACGTCGTCGTACAGGCCGACGCCGCCCGCGCCGAGACCGGCGACCAGGGCGGCCCCACCGGCGGCGCCGCCGGTGGCACCGAACGCGCCGGCGGCGGCCGCGCCCGCGGCGAGCGCCGGCCCGGCGGCCAGGCTCACCGTGCGGCCACGGAAGTTGGTGCGGTCCAACGCGGGCCCGGCCGGCGAGGTACGCGCCTCACGCAGCACGTAGCGGGCCGCCGCGGCGCCCGCGCCGGCGATCAACAGCCGGCCCAGGGCGCTCACGCCGTCACCTCGCTGGCGCGGTCACGCGCCACCTGGTCGGATCCGGACACGGGGGTACGTCGTTCGCTCACTGGGGCAGTCTAGGCAACAGGCCGGAGGCGGCGTTGTCGCCGACGCCGTACTGCCCGGCCTTCTTCTCGGTGAGCTGCTGCACCAGGGCGAGGGTGGTGACCACCTGACCCTGCACGGTGTTGGCGTTGTCGACCGTGGAGATGGTCTGGGCGAGCACCGGGTCGCCGCGCACCACACCGACCAGGTTGCCGCCGACGGAACCGTTGCCGGCCACCACGATCGCCCCGGTGCGGTCGAACTGCTCGGCGATCTTGACCACCGATTCGTCCCGCTTGTCGGAGTCCTTGTCGACGTACGGCTGACCGCTGACCACGACGACCGCCTCCGCCGAGGCGGTGACCTTGTTGCTGTCGGTGGTCAGGTAGCCGGCGTTGTTGTAGGCGGCGAGCACCGCCCGACGGTCGGCGTCACTGACCGGCGCGACGCCCTGGGGCCGGTCCAGCAGGACACTGGCCAGCAGCGCGCTGGAGGTCTCCACGCCGTGCCCGTTGCCGGGCAGGCCGGTGGTCTGCGCGGTCGGGCGGGCGGCGGTGACGGCCAACTCCAGCAGGTTGGAGTTGTTGTCCGGGTTGATGAACTTGTCCTGCAGGTCGATCTGGCCGGTGATGGTGGCCCCGGCCTGCTGGAGCTTCTTGAGCACGCTCTCGGTGTGGTCACGCCCGTTGGGCAGGCTGAGCACCGCGACCCGACGCGCGGTGAGGGTGCCGGGCAGGAGGAGCTGGGAGGTCTGCTCGGCGAACTCCTCTTCCAGCGCGAGTTGCTTCTCCATGTTGCTGACCGTCTGACGCCACTGCTGGTTGTCCTTGCGCAGCCCGGTGACCTGCTCCTTGAGCGAGTCGGCGACCGGGCCGTTGAGGGCGGCTGTGCCGACCACCAGGCCGATCGCCAGAGCCAGGAAGACCGCGGTGAGGGACACCACGTGGTAGCGGAAGTTGATCACGCTTGCAGCCTCTTGATCGGTCGGGAACTAGAAAAGCCGGTACAGCTGGAACACGAAATTGTCCCACCACTCGGCGACCACGCCCAGGTACGCCTTCCCGACTGTCGACACGGCCACCGCGGACGCCATCGCCGCGATCGCCGACAGCACCAGCAGCAGCAGCGACGAACCGGAGATGCTCTGCCGGTAGAGCCGGCTCACCCCCTTGGCGTCGACAAGCTTGCCACCGACCTTCAACCGGGTCAGGAACGTCGAGGCCATCCCGCCGCGGCCCTTGTCGAGGAACTCGACGAGGGTGGCGTGGGTGCCGACCGCGACCAGCAGCGAGGCGCCCTTCTCGTCGGCGAGCAGCATGGCCAGATCCTCGCTGGTCGCCGCAGCCGGGAAGGTGATCGCCGGCACACCGAGGCCGTTGACCCGGGGCAGGCCGGGCGCGCGCCCGTCCGGGTACGCGTGCACGATCACCTCGGCGCCGCAGCGCAGCACGTCGTCGGTGACCGAATCCATGTCCCCGATGATCATGTCAGGGGTGTAGCCGGCCTCGACCAGGGCGTCCGCGCCGCCGTCGACGCCGATGAGCACCGGCTTGAACTCCCGGATGTACGGGCGCAACACGTCCAGGTCGGCCTTGTAGTCGTAGCCGCGCACCACGATCAGGCAGTGCCGACCCTGCATCTGGGTCTCGATGTCCGGCACCCCGACACCGTCGAGCAGCAGGTCGCGTTCCTGACGCAGGTAGTCCATCGTGTTGGCGGCGAACGCCTCCAACTGCACCGACAGACCCTCCCGGGCGTCCGCCATCGCCTTACCGACCGACTCGGCGTCCTGAAGGCTGCCGTGCGCCACCGGCTCGTCACCGGCGAAGACCGTGTTGCCCTCGATGCGCACCTGGTCGCCCTCGCGGATGCGCTCGAAGACGCCCTCCCCCAGGTCGTCGAGGAGCGGAATGCCGGCGGCGATCAACACCTCCGGGCCGAGGTTCGGGTAACGACCGGAGACCGAGGGCTTCGCGTTGAGCACCGCCGCGACCCCGACGGCGACGAGTGAGTCGGCCGCCACCCGGTCCAGGTCGACGTGGTCGATGACCGCGATGTCACCGGGGCGCAGCCGACCGACCAGGCGTTTCGTCCGGCGATCAAGGCGCGCGGTGCCGAGGACTCTGCCCGGTTCGGAGTTCCGGTTCCGGCGCAACGTGGGTAGACGCATCGTGACCATCCTGGCATGTGAGGCAGGCTTTTCTGTCGCGACATGCCTGAGCAGGGCCGCCTACCCAGGGAAGCACACACCGGCACAAGCCGGTGTGCTTGCGCTCACAATACGCGGCGTCACAACCGCCTTTCCTTGGCGGCCACTGCCAAAAGCTCCTCGGCGTGAGCGATACCCAGATCCGAATCGGGCAAACCCGCCAGCATGCGCGCCAACTCCCGAGCCCGCTCGGTGTCCTCCACCACCCGCACCCCACTGGTCGTCACCGCGCCGCCGGTGTCCTTCGCCACCACCAGGTGCCGGTCGGCGAACGCCGCCACCTGCGGCAGGTGCGTGACCACCAGCACCTGATGGCTGCGGGCCAGTCGGGCCAACCGGCGACCGATCTCCACCGCCGCCTGCCCGCCGACCCCCGCGTCGACCTCGTCGAAGACCAACGTCGGCGGGCCACCGGAGCCGGCGAACACGACCTCGATGGCGAGCATCACCCGGGACAACTCACCACCGGAGGCGCCGCGCTGCAACGGCAGCGACGGCGCGCCAGGGTGGGCCAGCAACCGCAGCTCCACCTCGTCACCGCCGTCCGACGTGACACCCACCTCCACGCCGTTGACCGCAAGCGTCGGCTCGGCACGCCCGGCCGGACGGGGCAGCACCGCCACCTCGATCCGCGCGTGCGGCATCGCCAGCCCGGCCAGCTCGACGGTGACCTGGTCGGCGAAGCGGACCGCCGCCTCCTGCCGGGACGTGGACACCCGCCCGGCCAGGTCGGCCACCTCCACGGCGAGCCGCTGACCCTCCCGCTCCAACTCGTCGAGAACGTCGTCGGACATGTCCAGGTCGGACAGTCGGGTACGCGCCCGGTCGGCCCAGGCGATCACCCCGTCGACGTCGTCGGCGTACTTGCGGGTCAACGCGCGCAGCGCCGCCCGCCGCTCGTAGACGTGCTGCAACCGGGCCGGGTCCGCGTCCAGCGTCGCCAGGTACGCCGACAGCTCCGCCGACACGTCGGTGACCAGCGTGGCCGCCTCCTCCAGGCGGGCCGCCAGCTCACCGAGCGCCGGATCGGTGCCGGACTGCGCCTCCAGGGTCCGCCGGGCGGTGCCGAGCAGCGCCGCCGCGTCCGGGGTCTCCTCGGCGGCCTCCGCGCCACCGGCCACGCACTGCTGGGCGATCTGCGCGGCCGTCCGCAGGCCCTCGGCGTGCTCCAACCGCTGCGCCTCGGTCTTCAGCTCGTCGTCCTCACCGGGCTGCGGATCGACCCGGGTGATCTCGTCGAGGCCCAACCGCAGCAGGTCGGCCTCCTGGTTGCGCTCGCGGGCGTTGCGCCGACGGTCGGCCAGGTCGTCGACGACCCGACGCCACCCCGTGTACGCCTCACGCAGCGCGTCGAGCAGCTTCTCGTGCGCCGGGCCGGCGAACCGGTCCAGTGCGGCCCGCTGCTCGGCCGGGCGCAGCAACCGCAGCTGGTCGGACTGACCGTGCACCGCGACCGCCTGCTCGCCGACCTCACCGAGCATCGACACCGGCATGCTCCGGCCGCCGACGTGCGCTCGCGAACGCCCCTCCACCGTCACCGTGCGGCTCAACAGCACCGAGCCGTCCTCGTCGGGTTCGCCGCCCGCCTCGATGATCCGCGCGTGCACCGCGTCGGCGACCCGCCCGTGCAGCCGCAGCCGCCCCTCCACCACCGCACGACCGGGTTGGGCGCGGACCCGCCCGGCGTCGGCCCGGCCGCCGAAGAGCAGGCCGAGGCCGGTGACCACCATCGTCTTGCCCGCACCGGTCTCGCCGGTGATGACGTTCATGCCGCCGGTCAACGGCAGCGTGGTGTCTTCGATGACGCCCAGTCCGGTGATGCGCAGCTCTTCCAGCACAGCCACCGACAGTAGACGCGAGGCCCGACACTTGACCAGCCGACGGGCCCGGGTACGGCCCGTACCCGGCCGACGTACAGTTCTGCCCCGTGTTGGACGTGATCGGCCTGACCTCGGCTGAGGAGGAGCTCTACCGCTGCCTGCTCCAGCTCACCACCGCCCGCATCGACGAGTTGGCCGGTCGCCTGCACCGACCCCGTGAGCAGGTCATCGCCCAGGTCGAGGCACTGCGGGGCAAGGGCCTCGTGCAGCGCAGCGACAACGACCCGGACGCCCCGCTGCGCCCGACCGCCCCGGACGTCGCCCTCGGCGCGACGCTGCTGCGGCGTCAGGAGGACCTGGAGTCGGCCCGCCGACTGGTCACCCAACTGGCCGAGGAATACCGCTCCGGACTGCGCCGACACCACGTCGACCACCTGGTCGAGGTGATCACCGGCGCCCGGGTTCTTCGGGACCGGCTTCGCGACCTGCAGAACTCGGCCCGGACCGAGGTGCTCTGGTTCTGCCGGGCCAATCCTCTCGCCATGGCCGGCCCGGAGAATCTCGAGGAGTTCGACGCGCTGGCCCGTGGGGTCAGCTACCGGGCCATCTACGAACGTGACCTGCTACTGGAGCCGGGCGCGTTGGCCGACCTGGCCAAGGGGGTCGCCGCCGGGGAGCAGGCCCGCGTCCTGGACCGGCTGCCGGTCCGACTGGCCATCGTGGACGCCCGCACCGCCATCTGCCCGCTGGTGCCCGACCGCGACGGCGGCGAACCGAGCGCCGCCGTGATCGGCCGCAGTCAACTGCTCGACGCGCTACTCGCCCTCTTCGAGAGCCACTGGCGGGTGGCCACCCGGCTGCGCCTCGACGACCCCCTCGCCGTCGCGGCCCCCGAAAATCGACGGCCCGAGCCCGCTGACCAGCCGGGCGACGGCTACCAGCCCGACGCCGACGAAGCCCGGCTGCTGTCGCTGTTCGTGGCGGGCGTACCGGACAAGTCCATCGCCTCCCAGCTCGGGGTGAGCCGGCGCACCGTGCAACGGCGCATCGCCGACCTGATGGCCGCCGCCGGCGTGGACACCCGACCCGGGTTGGCGTTCCAGGTGGCCCGACGCGGCTGGCTCTGACGCGTGAGAGCCCGCCGTCGACCGACGGCGGACCCTCGACCGGCAGGGCGGGACGGCCAGGCCGCCCCGCCCCGCCCGATCAGCGCAGCCCGTACGCCTGGAGCACCGTCTGCTCGACGGTGTTCCCGGCCCGGTCGGCGGCGCGCACCCGCAGCGACACCGTTCCGCGCCCCGCCGGCACGGTAGCGGTGTACCGGGTGCCCGACCCCGTGGTCGGCGCGTTGCGCCAGGTGACGCCCCCGTCGAAGGAGACCTGCATCCGGACGCCGGCACCCCTCGGCGCCGGCACCCCGGCCGGCTGCCGCAGGGTCAGCCCGAGCTGGTGCGGCCGGTTGCCGCGGACCGTGCCGCCCAGGTCGGCCGGCACCCGGTAGTCCACCTGGAGCAACGACAACGCCGTGGCGGCGTCGCCCGCCGGTCGGGCCGAGGTGAACTCCCAGGCCGTGTCGGTCCGGGTGCCGTAACGCCACTCGGCCGAGGACCGCTGGGTGCTCACGTCCAGCCGGTAGCGGGCGGCTTCGGCGGTCGTGGGCACCGACGCCCAGCCGTCGGAGAGGTCCGCGATCTGCTGCCCGTTGCGGCTGACCCGCGCCGTGACGGTGTCCGACTCCTCGCTCTCGCCGGCCACGCTGTAGTGCCCGTCGGCGTCGACGAACTCGGGCACCCGCAACTCCAGGATGTCGCCGGTGCGGGTGGGCGCCGGCGCCCCTCGGGCCGGGACGGCCGGGCGGAGCACCGGCGCGTGCCAGATCTCGGTCACCCGGTCGTCGGCGGCGTAGCGCCGGGGCTGCTGGGTCAGACCACCGGCCAGCTGCCCCCACTGCATGAACATCTGCTTGTGCAGCACCCGTTGCTGCCACCAGGAGTCTCCGGAGCTGACGAACTCCTGCCGGGTGGTGCCGTTGCGGACCATCCGCTGGTCGTCGTTCCAGGCGTACTCCTGCCACGGACGCCAGCCGAACCGCTCCTCGGTGGCCCAGCCCGCACCCAGGTCGCCGTAGCTCGCTGTCACCTCGGCGGTGTTCTCCGCGGTCACCGTGTGCACGACACGCTCCGGCACCCGGCCCTTCGACACCTGCCACACGTCGTACAGGTAGGGGCTGTCCACTGTCAGCGTCAGGTCCAGCGTCGCCCGACCCTTGCGCGCCGCCGCGATCAGCCGCTGCCCGTCGTCGTACGCGACCACCATCGACGGGATCGGCAGCCGCTCTCCGGTGGGCCGCCAGACCGTCCACGCGCTCTGGTCCTCCGGCCGGACGACCAGCACCGCGGCGGCGCCGGCCGCCGCGGCGGCGGCCACCTGTTCCTCCTCCGAGCGGTTCGGGTCGGCGCCGAGCAGCACGGCGGCGCCCCGCACCCGGGTCAGTTCGGCGGGGGCGCCGGTGCCGGCCCAGAGCAGCGGCAGCTTCCGCCGACCGGTCGGCGCCGGCGACGTGCCCAGCAGGTTGATGTCCGACGGACCGGACACCCCGCTGATCGTCGCGTCCACCATGGGCGCGACGAGCTGCCACCGCGAGGCGAACTCGAACTCGCCCTGGCGCACCTGGCGGGTCGGCGTGACGTTGACCCGCTCAACGGTGCTGTAGGCCATCACGCCGTGGTCGATCTGCCGGCCATTGCCCAGCACCCGGTGCACGTAGTAGCTGAGCGTGGCCCGCTGCTCGCTGGGCTTCGGCGTCTCGATCCGCACCGGCGTGCCCCTGCGCGCGTCGAGCACCACTGTCAGGTCCCGGTCGACTGTCACCTCCGGCTCGATCATCTGGGTCATCTGCTCGTCCAGGGGAACGCCGTGCGTCATCAGCGCGGTCAGCACGTACGTGCCCTCCTCGACGTCCAGGGTGCCCTCGCCACCCCACATGCCCCAGAAGTCCGACTCGGGCTGCTCACCGAAGACGGTCAACCCCGGCGAGAGGCCCGGCTGACCCTGCCGGTCCAGCAGCTTGATGGTGAGGTGGTGCACGGGACCGCTGACGGTGAGCCCGACCGCGGTGCGCACCGCGACGCCGTCCGCGCCTGTCGCCACCAGCCAGCCACTGTGCACACCCCGGTCGAGCTTCGCCGGGTCCGCCCGCAGCGCCACGGCGACGCTGCCGCCGGCCGGCACTGTCACCTCGGCGCCGCCGACCGCGACCCCGTCGGTCTCGGCCGCACGGGTGTCCAGGTTGCGCAGCTCCAGGGCCAACCGCAGGGTCTGCGGGGCCGTGCCGCCGTTGGTGTACGTCACGGTCCGCTCGACCGCCGCACCGCCGGTGGAGATCCGACCGAAGTCCGCGGTGGCCGAGGCGTACACCCGCTGGCCGAGCGCCCGCGCCACGTCGACCCGACCACCACCCTGCTCGAACACGGTCAGCGCCGGGTTCGCCTTCGTGGTGCTGACCAGCGCGTCCTTGAGCTTCCCGGCCGGCCAGTCCGGGTGTTCCTGGGCGAGGATCGCCGCCGCTCCGGCCACGTGCGGCGTGGCCATCGAGGTGCCGGACGCGGTCGTGTACGCGTCGTCCACCGGCGTACCCATGGCGGTGCCGGCGGCCCGGGCGGCGACGATCCCGACGCCCGGCGCGGTGATCTCGGGCTTAAGGCCGTTGTCGCCGAGACGCGGGCCCCGGCTGGAGAACTCCGCCAGGTTGTCGGCACGGTCCACCGCACCGACGGTGAGCGCCGCCGCGGCCGCGCCGGGCGCGCCGACGGTACGCGCGGCGCCCGAGTTGCCAGCGGCGACCACGAACAGCGCACCGGTCTCAGCGGTCAGGTCGTTCACCGCCTGGCTCATCGGGTCGGTGCCGTCGGTGGGGTCGCCGCCGAGGCTCATGCTGACCACCTTCGCGCCGGAGTGGGCCGCCCACTCCATGCCCGCGATGATGGACGAGCTGTAGCCGGAGCCACCGTCGTCGAGCACCTTGCCGACCAGCAACCGCGCGCCCGGGGCGACGCCCTTGCGCAACCCGTCGGACGCCGCCCCGCTGCCGGCGATGGTGGCGGCCACGTGGGTGCCGTGGCCGTGCCCGTCGCGGGCGCTGCCGCTGCCGGAGAAGTCCTGCGCCTCGGCGATCCGACCGGCCAGGTCGGGGTGGGTGGCGTCGACGCCGGTGTCGAGCACCGCCACCGTCACGCCGGCACCGTCGCGCCCGGCCGCCCAGGCCGTCGGGGCGCCGATCTGCGGCACGCTGTGCTCCAGCGCCGGGCGGACCTTCCCGTCCAACCAGATACGGGCGATGCCAGCGCCCAGCCGGGGCGCGGCGGCAGTCGTGGTCCGGCTGGCCGGCGTACCGGCGAGCGTGGTCCACAGGTTGCCGAGGGCCCCCTTGCCGACCCGCAGCGCCGCGCCGTTGATGCTCTCCAGCGGCCGGGCGTCGGTGGCACCGGCAAGCGGCTTGACCCGCCCGGCCGCCTGCTCCTGGTAGCGCACGATCAGTGGCAACGCGCCCTGCGCGGCGTCGCCGTATCCGTCGGCGGCCAACTCCTGCACGTCGAACAGGTTGGCGTCGAGGACCCCACTCGAAACGTAGGGCAGGGCGTCGCTGGGCAGCACCCGCAGCCGGCCGTCGACCTCCAGGGTCTGGAAGATGACGCGCTCGCGCCCGGGTCCCGGGCGGACAGTGGCGGCGACCCGGCCCGGCGCCGCGGGCGCGAGCTCGACCTGGTCGCCGGTGATCAGGGTGATGCGGACGGGTGCGTGCTGGGCGGGCGTGCCCGACGTCGGGCCGGTGGGCCGGGCGGGCGGGTCGGCGGACGCCGGTGCGGCGACGCCGACCACCAACGCGCCGACCGCGCCGACGGCGAGCCAGCGTGGGGACCAGTGCATGCGATGGGCTCCTCTACTCCTCCAGGCCGCCATCCGTAGATGAGGGCCGATCGGAGTCTGCGTCGGAGCGTGTCACCAGGTCACTAGTCGCCCGCCGCCGCAGCGGCGACATGTCGTCAGGTGGACAACTGACATCCACCGACCGTGTGCGCCACGGTCACCGGCGGCTGCCACGCCAACCGTGAACGGGGAGGCCGAACTTGGCCACCAGCCGGTCGGTGAACGGGCGGGGGCGCAGCCGCACGATGCGTACCGGCAGGGCGCCCCGACGCACCGTCACCCGCGCCCCGGGTGGCAGGTCGTAGACGCGCCGGCCGTCGCAGGAGAGCACGGCGAGGGTGGTGAACGGGTCGACGGTGATCACGAAGGTCGACGTCGGGGCCGTGACCAACGGGCGGCTGAACAACGCGTGCGCGCTGATCGGCACCAGCAGCAGCGCCTCCACCTCCGGCCAGACCACCGGGCCGCCACCGGAGAACGCGTACGCGGTGGAGCCGGTGGGGGTGGCACAGACGACACCGTCGCAGCCATAACGCGACAGCGGCCGGCCGTCCACGTCGACGAGCAGCTCGAGCATCTGGGCCCGCTCGCCCTTCTCGATGCTGATCTCGTTGAGCGCCCAGGACTCGATGGTCGGCCCACCGTCGAACTCGGCCGTGACGTCCAGGGTCAGCCGCTCGTCGACGGTGTAGTTGCGGCCGACGACGTCCCGGACGGCGGTGTCCAGATCGTCGATCTCCGCCTCCGCCAGGAAGCCCACCTTGCCGAGGTTGATGCCGAGCAGCGGCGCCTTCGCGGGCCGGGCCAGCTCGGCGGCGCGCAGGAAGGTGCCGTCCCCACCGAGCGCGAAGACGATCTCAGCGCCCTCGGCGGCCTGCGGGCCGGCGACCGGCACCACGCCGGGCAGGTCGAGGTCGTCGGCCTCGTCGGCGACCACGCGTACCTCGAAACCGGCGTCGATCAGGTCGGCGGCGACCGACCGGGCGTGTTCCGTGCTGCGCCGACGGCCGGTGTGGGTCACCAGCAGCGCGGTCCGGCTCATCGGGCCGCCCGCCCACGTCGGACCGGGCGGCGTCGCGCCACCGGCGCCGCCACCTCGGCACGGCCACGTGTCACCGTGCGGCCCGTTGCGACACCCTCACTGCGCGCGTTCACCCTGCGACCTCCTCCGCCGCCACGTCCGGCACTTCGCCGGCCGTCGTCGAGCCGTCCGGCCCGGCCGCCACCACGGCCCGCACCCGCTCCGGGTCGGCCGCTGGTGCGCCCCGGCGCAACCATACGAAGAACTCCACGTTGCCGCTCGGCCCGGGCAGCGGGCTGGCCGCCACGTCAGCCAGTCCGAGACCGAGCCGCCCGGCCGCCGCGGCCACGTCCAGCACCGCTTCGGCGCGCAGCTCCGGATCGCGGACCACACCGCCGGCGCCGACCCGGTCCTTGCCGACCTCGAACTGCGGCTTGACCATCAGCGCCAGGTCACCGTCGTCGCGCGTGCAGCCGGCCAACGCCGGCAGCACCAGTCGCAGCGAGATGAACGACAGGTCGGCCACCGTCAGGTCGACCTGACCGCCGATCGCGTCAGCATCGAGGGTACGGACATTCGTGCGCTCCAGGACGCGGACCCGCTCGTTGGTACGCAGCGGCCAGGCGAGCTGCCCGTAGCCGACGTCCACGGCCACCACCTCGGCCGCGTCGGCGCGCAGCAGCACGTCGGTGAACCCACCGGTCGACGCTCCCGCGTCCAGGCAACGCCGCCCGGCCACGTGCAGCCCACCGGGGGCGAACGCGGCCAGCGCGCCGGCAAGCTTGTGCCCGCCTCGGGAGACGTACTCCTCGGCCGGGTCCGCACCGGTCACCAGGAGCGGGTCGGCAGGGTCGACCATCGCGGCCGCCTTGCGGGCGACCACCCCCCGCAGTTGGACCCGGCCGGCCTCCACCAACGCGGCGGCCTGCTCACGGGAGCGGGCCAGACCGCGCCGGACGAGTTCGGCGTCCAGCCGGTTACGACGTGCCATGCGTGTGGTTCTCCGGTCTGCTCAGGCCTGGTCGTCCCGCTCAGGTCTGGTCGATGGTGGCGAGGGTTTCCCGCAGCGTCTCGTAGGCCGCCTCGTACTGGGCGATCTGGTCGGCGGGCGCGAGCGTCGCCGCGTTGGCGATGGCCCGCACGGCGGCGTCCACCGCCGGATGCCGTGTCTCGTCGTCCCCGAGATCCGGCGGCGGCGCGGGGCGGACACCCACCGGCGGACCGGGCCGGGCCGGGAACGACCCGCCAGCCGGCGGACCGGGCCGGGCCGGGAACGACCCACCGGGCGGCGGACCGGGCCGGGTCATTCGGCGTCGTCCGGCCGCTGCCTGCGAATCGCCGCCTTCTTGGCGGGCATCACGGCCGGCGTCGGGACGTCCTCGTCGGCCGTCGGGCTGATCGTCGCCGGCGGCTTCTTGGCGACAGCCTTCTTCGCCACGGCCTTCTTAGCGACGGCCTTCTTCGCCACCGGCGCGGAGACCGGGGCACCGGCCGAGGCGTCGGACGGCACGAGACCGGTGCCGGGCTGCGCGGCGACGGTGGGGTCGGGTTGTGGCGTGGGGCCGGCGGTCGCCGCGTCGGCCGGCTCGGTGGACCGCGCCTCCCGCAGCTGCCGCTCCAGGTCGTGCACCCGCCGGGTCAGCTCGGCCACCTCGTCGGCGGTGGCCAGACCGACCGCGCCGAGGGCCCGGTCGACCTCGAAGCGGACCAGCTTGGTCAGCGCCTCCCGGTTGGCGGCGCCGGTAGTGACCAGTTCCTCGCCGAGGGCCTGGAGTTGGGCGGCGGTCGCGCCGCCGGAGCCGACGAGGCGACGTGCCACGTCCTGGGCCTTCTTCCGGGGCGCCTCCGCAAGGCCCATGGCCAGCTCGAGGTAGGCGCGCCACGCGTCCTGCATGCCTGAGTCCTTCCACGGGGCGGGGTGTGCAGGTGTCACGCTACCGGGCACCCCCGACCGACCCGTGCGGTACGGTGCCGAGGACGGCGTGGCGATCAGCGAGGGGGAGATGTGGCCAGCGTGGACGAGTGCCGGCAGGCGTTGCAGGAGCTGGCCGCCCGGTTGGATCGCAACGCCGAGACGGTACGCGAACGGATCGACCTGGACCGGACGCTGGCCTGCCGCATCACCGACCTGGACACCGCGTTCCACGGCCGGATCACCGGCGGCCGACTGGTCGAGCTGACCGACGGCGACGACCCCAAGGCCAAGATCGCGCTGAGCACGTCCAGCGACGACCTACTCGCCCTGGTCCGTGGCGACCTGGACGTCACCAGCGCGGTGACCTCCCGCCGGGTGTCGATCAAGGCCAACCCGTTCGACCTGCTCAAGCTGCGCAAGCTGCTCTGACGACCGCCCGGCTCACGCCGCCGAGGTCAAACCGAAACTCTCCACCGCGTGGGCCGCGTCCGGGCCCACCGGGCGGATCTTCGGCAGCACCGGAACCGGCGCCGACCAGGCCACCGCGCAGAGCGCCGCGAGGGCGTCCAGCGGTCGACCGGCCCCGGCCAGCTCCAGCGTGCCGTCCCGGTCGGTCACGGACCAGCCGCCAGCGTCCGCCGGGCCCGGGACCCGCACGGCGGCAGCCGGGTCGAAGAGCCCCGCCAGGTCTTTCGCGACGTACGTGGGACGTCGCTGCGGCTCCGCGGCCAGCAGTTCCGGTACTCCGCTGACGCCGGTGAGCACGAGCAGGCTGTCCAGCCCGGCCCGGCGGGCGCCCTCGATGTCGGTGTCCAGCCGGTCACCCACCACCAGGCTGCGCCCACCGCCGCTGCGCTTGGCGGCGGTCTCGAACAGCGCGGGCTCCGGCTTGCCGACCACCACGTCGGGGTCCCGCTCCAGTGCCGTCCGCAGCACGGCGACCAGCGACCCGTTGCCGGGCAGCGGTCCCCGCCCACTGGGCAGGGTCCGATCGGTGTTGGTGGCGATCCAGATCGCACCCGCACGTACGGCTACCGACGCTTCGGCCAGCTCGGCCCAGCCGACCTGCGGGCCGTACCCCTGCACGACCGCCGCCGGCTTCTCATCGGCCTGGGTGACCGGGTTCAGCCCGACCGCGCGCAGCTCCGCGCGCAGCGCCTCCGCGCCGACCACCAGCACCGACGCGCCGGCGGGCAGCCGGTCGCGCAACACCTCGGCCGAGGCGGCGGCGGAGGTGAGGACCTCCTCCGGTCGGGCCGGCACGCCCATACCGGTCAGCAGGTCCGCGACCTCGCTGGACCGGCGGGACGCGTTGTTGGTGGCGTACGCCACCGCCCGTCCCTCGGCGTGCAGCCGGGCCACCGCGTCGACGGCGCCGGGGATCGGCCGGTCGATCAGGTAGATCACGCCGTCCAGGTCGAAGACGACCAGGGTGTACCCGTCGACCAGCCGTTCCCCCACGCCCGCGCTCACCGCTGCGTCGACCCCGACTCGTCATCCCGGGCCGGGACGGTCCCGTCGGCGTTCGCCGCGTCCCCGTCCGTCACGCCGCTGTCGCCAGTGGTGGCAGCGTCGGCGTTGCCGGTTCCGGTGGGGTGACGGTCCTCGTCCTCGTCGTCGAAGCCTTCGTCGTCAGCGGGAGGGCCGACAGCGTCGTCCTCCTCGTCGTCGTCGAAGTCCTCGTCGTCGTCGTCGTCGTCATCGTCGTCATCGTCGTCGTCATCGTCGTCATCGTCGTCATCGACATCGTCGTCGTCATCGACATCGTCGTCATCGACATCGTCGTCGTCGACATCGTCGACATCGTCGTCGTCGTTCGTGTCGCTGGCCAGGTCAGCGTCGGGTCGGGCAGGCACCGCGCCGGGAGCGCCCGGGCCAGCGGCGATCTCCTCGGCGGCCTCGTCCTCCTCGTCACCCTCGATGACGACGCCGTCGAGTTCGAGCAGCCGCTCGGCGGCGTCGGTCTCGCCCTCGGTGTCCACGTCGGCAGCGCGGGAGAACCATTCGCGGGCCTCCTCGCGCCGACCGACAGCGAGCAGCGCGTCGGCGTACGCGTACCGCAGCCGGGCCGTCCACGGCACGGTGGCCTCGTTGGTGAGGTCCGGGACCTGGAGCATCGCGACCGCCGCGTCCTTCTGCCCGAGGTCACCCCGCGCGCCAGCGGCGACGATCAGCAGTTCGATCGCCACGGCCTGGTCCAGCTTCTCCCGGTCCGCGCCACGGAACAGGTCAATGGCCCGCTCCGGCCGGCCGAGAGCCCGCTCGCAGTCCGCGAGCACGGCCAGGTGGCTCTGCAGTCCGCTCATCCGGTGGTACGTGCGCAGCTCGGCGATCGCCGACTGCCACTCCCCCGCGCGGTACGCGGCCAGGCCGACCGCCTCACGGACAGCGGAGATGCGCGACGCGAGCCGCCGGGCGGCAAGCGCGTGCGCCAACGCCTCGGCCGGGTCCTCGTCGATCAGCTGCCCAGTGGCGACCAGGTGCCGGGCCACCGTCTCGGCGACCGGCTTGTTCAGCGAGAGCAGCTCAGCGCGGACGTCCTTGTCGAGGTCAGTCGCGACAATGTCGTCCGGCAGCGCCGGGGCCGAGCTACGCCCGCCCTCGGACGACTCGGAGCCACCCGCGCGGTCATCGCGACGGAACTCCCCCTCGCGACGCGGCCGCTCGTCGGACCGGAAACCCCCGGTACGCTCTCCGCCCCGGTAGCCGCCCTCGCGGTCACCGCCACGGAAACCACCCTCACGCGGAGCGCCCGAGCGCGAACCGTCCCGGTCGCCGCCCCGGAAGCCGCCCTCACGGGGAGCGCTGGAACGCGAACCGTCCCGGTCGCCACCCCGGAAGCCGCCCTCACGGGGAGCGCTGGAACGCGAACCGTCCCGGTCGCCACCCCGGAAGCCACCCTCACGGGGAGCGCTGGAACGCGAACCGTCCCGATCGCCACCCCGGAAGCCACCCTCACGCGGCGGGCCGGAGCGAGTGCGGTCACCACCCTGGTAACCGCCCTCGCGGCGATCACCACCACGGAAACCACCGTCGCGGTCACCACCGCGGAAGCCACCCTCACGGGGGGCGCTGGAACGCGAGCCGTCGCGGTCGCCGCCCCGGAAACCACCCTCGCGGGGAGCGCTGGAACGCGAGCTGTCCCGGTCGCCGCCCCGGAAGCCACCTTCGCGGCGATCGCCGCCACGGAAACCACCGTCGCGGTCACCACCACGGAAGCCACCCTCACGCGGCGGGCCGGAGCGAGTGCGGTCACCACCCTGGTAACCGCCTTCGCGACGGTCACCACCACGGAAACCACCGTCGCGGTCACCACCGCGGAAACCGCCCTCACGGGGAGCGCTGGAACGCGAACCGTCCCGGTCGCCGCCCCGGAAACCGCCTTCGCGGCGATCGCCGCCACGGAAGCCACCGTCGCGGTCACCACCGCGGAAACCGCCCTCACGAGGCGCGCTGGAACGCGAGCCGTCCCGGTCGCCGCCACGGAAGCCACCCTCACGGTCGCCACCGCGGAAACCGCCTTCGCGGCGATCGCCGCCACGGAAACCACCGTCGCGGTCACCACCACGGAAGCCACCCTCACGGGGGGCGCTGGAACGCGAACCGTCCCGGTCGCCGCCCCGGAAGCCACCCTCGCGGGGAGCGCTGGAACGCGAGCCGTCCCGGTCGCCGCCACGGTAGCCACCCTCACGGGGTGCGCTGGAACGCGAACCGTCCCGGTCGCCGCCCCGGAAGCCACCTTCGCGGCGATCGCCGCCACGGAAACCACCGTCGCGGTCACCACCACGGAAGCCACCCTCACGCGGCGGGCCGGAGCGAGTGCGGTCACCACCCTGGTAACCGCCCTCACGACGGTCACCACCACGGAAACCACCCTCACGGGGAGCGCTGGAACGCGAACCGTCCCGATCGCCACCCCGGTAGCCACCCTCACGGGGCGCGCTGGAACGCGAACCGTCGCGGTCGCCGCCACGGAAACCACCCTCACGCGGTGCGCTGGAACGCGAACCGTCCCGGTCGCCGCCACGGAAGCCACCGTCGCGGTCGCCGCCCCGGTAGCCACCTTCGCGCGGTGCGCTGGAACGCGAACCGTCCCGGTCGCCGCCACGGTAGCCACCCTCGCGGGGAGCGCCGGACCGGAAACCGCCCTCACGCGGGGCACCCGAGCGGGACCCATCACGGTCGCCGCCACGGTAGCCGCCTTCGCGCGGAGCGCTGGACCGCGAACCGTCGCGGTCACCGCCACGGAAACCACCCTCGCGACGGTCGCCGCCGCGGTAGCCGCCCTCACGGGGGGCGCTGGAGCGCGAGCTGTCCCGGTCACCACCACGGGAGCCAGAGTCGCGGCCGCCGGCGTATCCGCCTCGGGCGCCGCCGCTGTCGCGGTCTCCCCGGTACGGGGGCCGGCCTTTGTCATCGCGGCGCGGGCCGCGGTCGTTTCCGCCCGCACCGTCAGTACGGTCTTCGTAACGACGGGGACGGTCTCCGCCCTGCGGTCCTGAACTCACAGGTACATCCTTCCTGATTGCGCCACCAATGGCGCTACGCAGTCGAGGGCCGACCCGGATGGGGCGGCCCTCGACTGGAAGATTGTCCGGCGGCGTCCTACTCTCCCACACCCTCACGAGTGCAGTACCATCGGCGCTGGAGGGCTTAGCTTCCGGGTTCGGAATGTAACCGGGCGTTTCCCCTCCGCCATGACCGCCGTAACTCTATGAACATATCAAACAACCCCGGCACACACTCACGGGTGTTCGCTTGTTCAGAGTTGCACAGTGGACGCGTAGCAGCTTAGTAGTCAAGTCCTCGGCCTATTAGTACCGGTCAACTGAACCCGTTACCGGGCTTACATTTCCGGCCTATCAACCCAGTCGTCTAGCTGGGGGCCTTACCCCACAAAGTGGGTGGGATACCTCATCTTGAAGCAGGCTTCCCGCTTAGATGCTTTCAGCGGTTATCCCTTCCGAACGTAGCTAACCAGCCGTGCCCTTGGCAGGACAACTGGCACACCAGAGGTTCGTCCGTCCCGGTCCTCTCGTACTAGGGACAGCCCTTCTCAAGTATCCTACGCGCACGGCGGATAGGGACCGAACTGTCTCACGACGTTCTAAACCCAGCTCGCGTACCGCTTTAATGGGCGAACAGCCCAACCCTTGGGACCTGCTACAGCCCCAGGATGCGACGAGCCGACATCGAGGTGCCAAACCATCCCGTCGATATGGACTCTTGGGGAAGATCAGCCTGTTATCCCCGGGGTACCTTTTATCCGTTGAGCGACACCGCTTCCACTCGCAAGTGCCGGATCACTAGTCCCGACTTTCGTCCCTGCTCGACCTGTCAGTCTCACAGTCAAGCTCCCTTGTGTACTTGCACTCAACACCTGATTGCCAACCAGGCTGAGGGAACCTTTGGGCGCCTCCGTTACCTTTTAGGAGGCAACCGCCCCAGTTAAACTACCCACCAGACACTGTCCCTGAACCGGATAACGGTCCGAAGTTAGATACCCAAATCAACCAGAGTGGTATTTCAAGATTGCCTCCACCCATACTGGCGTATGGACTTCACCGGCTCCCACCTATCCTACACAAGCTAATTCGAGTACCAATGTCAAGCTATAGTAAAGGTCCCGGGGTCTTTCCGTCCTGCCGCGCGTAACGAGCATCTTTACTCGTACTGCAATTTCGCCGGGCCTGTGGTTGAGACAGTGGGGAAGTCGTTACGCCATTCGTGCAGGTCGGAACTTACCCGACAAGGAATTTCGCTACCTTAGGATGGTTATAGTTACCACCGCCGTTTACTGGCGCTTAAGTTCTCCGCTTCGCCCCGAAGAGCTAACAGGTCCCCTTAACGTTCCAGCACCGGGCAGGCGTCAGTCCATATACATCGAATTACTTCTTCGCATGGACCTGTGTTTTTAGTAAACAGTCGCTTCCCCCTGCTCTCTGCGGCCATACAACGCTCCACCCGCGCGGGGCTTCACGTCTCCGGCCCCCCTTCTCCCTAAGTTACGGGGGCAATTTGCCGAGTTCCTTAACCACAGTTCGCCCGATCGCCTCGGTATTCTCTACCTGACCACCTGTGTCGGTTTGGGGTACGGGCCGCTAAGAACTCGCTAGAGGCTTTTCTCGGCAGCATAGGATCACTGACTTCACCTGAATCGGCTCGGCATCACGTCTCAGCCTTCATGTGTTGCGGATTTGCCTACAACACGGCCTACACGCTTACCCCGGCACAACCACCGGCCGGGCTCAGCTACCTTCCTGCGTCACCCCATCGCTTGACTACTACCCATCAGGTTCCCACGCTCCCTCAGCTCAGTCCGAAGACCTCACCAAGTTCGGGTGGTTAGCACAACGAGGTTCATCAGGGACGCTCTTTCGCGGGTACGGGAATATCAACCCGTTGTCCATCGACTACGCCTCTCGGCCTCGCCTTAGGTCCCGACTCACCCAGGGCGGATTAGCCTGGCCCTGGAACCCTTGGTCATCCGGCGGAAGGGTTTCTCACCCTTCTTTCGCTACTCATGCCTGCATTCTCACTCGTGCCGCGTCCACAACTGGGTCACCCCGCTGCTTCACTCGCGGCACGACGCTCCCCTACCCATCCACACACCTGCACAAGGAATCAAGTCCAAGCGAGGATAAAATGTGAATGCCACAGCTTCGGCGGTGTGCTTGAGCCCCGCTACATTGTCGGCGCGGAACCACTTGACCAGTGAGCTATTACGCACTCTTTAAAGGGTGGCTGCTTCTAAGCCAACCTCCTGGTTGTCTATGCGACCCCACATCCTTTTCCACTTAGCACACGCTTAGGGGCCTTAGCTGGTGATCTGGGCTGTTTCCCTCTCGACTACGAAGCTTATCCCCCGCAGTCTCACTGCCGCGCTCTCACTTACCGGCATTCGGAGTTTGGCTGATTTCGGTAAGCTTGTGGGCCCCCTAGACCATCCAGTGCTCTACCTCCGGCAAGAAACACGCGACGCTGCACCTAAATGCATTTCGGGGAGAACCAGCTATCACGGAGTTTGATTGGCCTTTCACCCCTAACCACAGGTCATCCCCCAATTTTTCAACATTGGTGGGTTCGGCCCTCCACGCGGTCTTACCCGCGCTTCAGCCTGCCCATGGCTAGATCACTCCGCTTCGGGTCTAGGACACGCGACTGAATCGCCCTATTCAGACTCGCTTTCGCTACGGCTCCCCCACACGGGTTAACCTCGCCACATGCCACTAACTCGCAGGCTCATTCTTCAAAAGGCACGCCGTCACCCCGCAAGGCTCCGACGGATTGTAGGCGAACGGTTTCAGGTACTATTTCACTCCCCTCCCGGGGTACTTTTCACCATTCCCTCACGGTACTTGTCCGCTATCGGTCACCAGGAAGTATTTAGGCTTACCAGGTGGTCCTGGCAGATTCACGGCAGATTTCAGGGGTCCGCCGCTACTCGGGAACACCCACAGAAGGTCAGCAACTTTCACCTACCGGACTCTCACCGTCTACGGTCAGCCATTCCAGACTGTTCGACTAGCCACTGACTTTGTAACTTCTCGAACAAGTGTCAGCTTGTTCAGCAGGGTCCCACAACCCCGACCACGCAACCCCTGACAGGTATCACACGCAGCCGGTTTAGCCTCGATCCGCTTTCGCTCGCCACTACTCACGGAATCACTAAATTGTTTTCTCTTCCTACGGGTACTGAGATGTTTCACTTCCCCGCGTTCCCTCCACACACCCTATGTGTTCAGGTGTGGGTGACACCACATGACTGGTGCCAGGTTTCCCCATTCGGACACCCTGGGATCACAGCTTGGTTGACAGCTCCCCCAGGCCTATCGCGGCCTCCCACGTCCTTCATCGGCTCCTGGTGCCAAGGCATTCACCGTTCGCCCTTGACAACTTGACCACAAAGATGCTCGCGTCCACTGTGCAATTCTCAACAAACGACCAACCCACAACCCGATCCGCCCCACACCAAACCCAGCCCCTCTCAGGACCAACGGTATGTGGGGCCAGGCCATGCCTGGCAGACTTCCAGCCCCCACACAGGAGGCCGGCGCGTCTCTGAAACAACAACCAGAGGTTGTTCCTTCAGGACCCAACAGGGTGCTCACATTCTCCCCCAGCCGCACCAGAAGCCACCGTTCCCACCACCGAAGTAGCTGTACTAGGCGCCGCCGGCCGTTGCCAGGGCAAAACTTGCCAGTGTCTCCGCCATCTGAGCACCCCGACCCAACATTCGTGGGCCGCGGGCTCCTTGCACCCTTTCGGGTGAAGGTGCTCCTTAGAAAGGAGGTGATCCAGCCGCACCTTCCGGTACGGCTACCTTGTTACGACTTCGTCCCAATCGCCAGCCCCACCTTCGACGGCTCCCTCCACAAGGGTTGGGCCACCGGCTTCGGGTGTTGCCGACTTTCGTGACGTGACGGGCGGTGTGTACAAGGCCCGGGAACGTATTCACCGCAGCGTTGCTGATCTGCGATTACTAGCGACTCCGACTTCACGGGGTCGAGTTGCAGACCCCGATCCGAACTGAGACCGGCTTTTTGGGATTCGCTCCACCTCGCGGTATCGCAGCCCATTGTACCGGCCATTGTAGCATGCGTGAAGCCCTGGACATAAGGGGCATGATGACTTGACGTCATCCCCACCTTCCTCCGAGTTGACCCCGGCAGTCTTCGATGAGTCCCCGCCATAACGCGCTGGCAACATCGAACGAGGGTTGCGCTCGTTGCGGGACTTAACCCAACATCTCACGACACGAGCTGACGACAGCCATGCACCACCTGTGACCGCCCCCGAAGGACCTCACATCTCTGTGAGTTTTGCGGCCATGTCAAACCCAGGTAAGGTTCTTCGCGTTGCATCGAATTAATCCGCATGCTCCGCCGCTTGTGCGGGCCCCCGTCAATTCCTTTGAGTTTTAGCCTTGCGGCCGTACTCCCCAGGCGGGGCGCTTAATGCGTTAGCTGCGGCACAGGGAACCGGAGAGGCCCCCCACACCTAGCGCCCAACGTTTACAGCGTGGACTACCAGGGTATCTAATCCTGTTCGCTCCCCACGCTTTCGCTCCTCAGCGTCAGTATCGGCCCAGAGACCCGCCTTCGCCACCGGTGTTCCTCCTGATATCTGCGCATTTCACCGCTACACCAGGAATTCCAGTCTCCCCTACCGAACTCTAGCCTGCCCGTATCGACCGCAGGCTTGGGGTTGAGCCCCAAGTTTTCACGGTCGACGCGACAAGCCGCCTACGAGCTCTTTACGCCCAATAAATCCGGACAACGCTCGCACCCTACGTCTTACCGCGGCTGCTGGCACGTAGTTGGCCGGTGCTTCTTCTGCAGGTACCGTCACTCTCGCTTCGTCCCTGCTGAAAGAGGTTTACAACCCGAAGGCCGTCATCCCTCACGCGGCGTCGCTGCATCAGGCTTCCGCCCATTGTGCAATATTCCCCACTGCTGCCTCCCGTAGGAGTCTGGGCCGTGTCTCAGTCCCAGTGTGGCCGGTCGCCCTCTCAGGCCGGCTACCCGTCGTCGCCTTGGTAGGCCATCACCCCACCAACAAGCTGATAGGCCGCGAGCCCATCCCAAGCCGAAAAACTTTCCACCACCAGCCATGCGGCCAGAAGTAATATTCGGTATTAGCCCCCGTTTCCGAGGGTTATCCCAAAGCTTGGGGCAGGTTGCTCACGTGTTACTCACCCGTTCGCCGCTCGAGTACCCCGAAGGGCCTTTCCGCTCGACTTGCATGTGTTAAGCACGCCGCCAGCGTTCGTCCTGAGCCAGGATCAAACTCTCCAACAAAAAATTAGTTGAACAGCATCCTGACAACAAACAAATGTTGCCAAAGGAATCCCAACCAGCCAGCAAAAACTGACCAGTCCGGGGTATAAATCATAATTGGCACTGGCTTTACAAGCACCCTGTTGAGTTCTCAAAGAACAACCACACACCGACCAGAAGCCCCACCACGTGGAACCCCAACCGGGGTATTTCCCGCTCTACATCCCCGGCGCTTTCAGCGCCAGGCACTTTTACTACGTTACCCGCTCGTTTCCGCCGTGTCAAACCGATATTTCGCGGTTCGTCATGCTTCAACCCGATAACGCGGGCACCATGTCGCAACCGGCTTGCGCCGCTCTCGTCATGGATTCGGCAGGCCGGCCGTCGCGATTTCTCGCGACCCGCCCGGTGCCCTGCCGGTTCGTAACCATACCCGGTCGGTTTCGCGGCGCCAAATCCGCCTCGCGGCGTTTCTGGCGGCACCTCCCGGTTGGGGCTCCGGTGGGCGTGCCCACCCGACCCCCAGGCCGTTGGCCGGCGCTCCGGCCGCTTCAGGCTTTCGCCTGTTTCGTCCGTTCCGCGCTGGCAGAGAGAAAGTTACGCGTCCGGCGGGATGATCGTCAAATCCGCCGGACGCGTCCCCCGTCACATCGTCGACAGGTGGCTATTCACCCAGCTCAACGCCCGCGAACGAACGCTTCCCCCGGCGCAGCACCAGGTATCGCCCGTGCAGCAGGTCGGCCGGAGACACCGTGGCGTCCACAGCGGTCACCCGGTTGTTGTTGACGTAGGCCCCGCCTTCGGCGATCACCCGCCGGGCCTCCTTGAGGCCACTCACCAGACCGGAGTCCCGCAGCAGACCCGCCACATCCGGCAATTCGCCGGTGAGGCGTACGAGACCCGCCTCGGTCAGGGCCGCGCGCAGAGTCTCCGGCGCCAGCTCGTCCAACGATCCGCGGCCGAAGAGCGCCTGACTGGCGGCGATCGCCTGTCGGGTCTCGTCGGCGCCGTGCACCAGGGTGGTCAGTTCCTCGGCGAGCGCCCGCTGCGCCAGGCGCGCCGCCGGTCGTTCGGCGGTGGCCTTGGCCAGCTCTTCCAGCTCGTCGCGGGTGCGGAAGCTGAAGTACCGCAGGTAGCGGTCGACCTCCTGGTCCTCGACGTTGAGCC
The DNA here is from genome assembly GCF_036347035.1 of Micromonospora sp. NBC_00821. Taxonomy (NCBI): domain Bacteria; kingdom Bacillati; phylum Actinomycetota; class Actinomycetes; order Micromonosporales; family Micromonosporaceae; genus Micromonospora; species Micromonospora sp. NBC_00821. Next base: position 2,929,115 of record NZ_CP108880.1, on the reverse strand, counting down.
AGAACTGGTAGAAGGCGTACGGGCTGGTCATCGTGGGGTCGAGCCAGACGGCACCGCCCTCGGTCTTGCCGAACTTCGTGCCGTCGGACTTGGTGACGAGCGGCGTGGTGAACGCCTGCACCGGCCCGGCGCCCCGTCGGCGGACGTAGTCGACGCCGGCGGTGATGTTGCCCCACTGATCGGAGCCGCCGAACTGGAGCTGACAGCCGTGCCGGCGGTGCAGCTCGAAGAAGTCGTTGGCCTGCAAGAGCTGGTAGCTGAACTCGGTGAAGCTGATGCCGGTCTCCAGGCGGGCGCGCACCACCTCCCGCGCGAGCATCTTGTTCACCGGGAAGTGCTTGCCCACGTCGCGCAGGAACTCGACGATCGACATCTCGCCGGTCCACTCCAGGTTGTTGACCAGCTGCGCCGCGGTGTCGCCGGAGTACGACACGAACGGCGCCAGCTGGTCACGGATGCGCTCGACCCATCCGGCGATCACGTCGGGCGGGTTGAGGGTCCGCTCGGCGCTCTCCTTCGGGTCACCGATCTGCCCGGTCGCCCCGCCGACCAGCAGCAACGGGCGGTGGCCGGCGAGTTGCAGCCGGCGGGCCATGGTGACCTGCATGAGCGAGCCGACGTGCAGGCTCGCCGCGGTGGGGTCGAAGCCCACGTAGTACGTGGCGGACTTCCCACCGTCGAGCAGCTCGCGCAGCTCGTCGAGGCCGGTCGAGTCCTGTATCAGGCCACGCCAGAGCAGGTCGTCGGTCAGGGAGTCCCGCCCGGGCGGCGGAGAGTTGCTGTCGGTCACGGTCACCGATTCTCCCCCATCGCCGGCACCAACCCGTACCGGGTTTGTCGCAACCCGCCCCGGCTAGGCTTGCGCCCGTTGATCGAGGAGGGCTTTGCCATGGAGATTCCGGATCTGACGGGCGGTTTCGTCGCCCTGCTCGGCCTCAAGTTCGAGGAGGCCAGCGCCGACCGGGTGGTCATCAGCTGGCGGGTCCGCCCGGAGCTGCACCAGCCGTCCGGCATCCAGCACGGCGGGGTGTACTGCTCGGTCGTGGAGACCGCGGCCAGCGTGGGTGGCTCCCTCTGGCTGGCCGACCGGGGCACCGTGGTCGGGGTGTCGAACCAGACCGATTTCCTGCGGGCCGTCCGGGACGGCGAGCTGACCGCTGTCGGCACGCCGGTGCACCGGGGCCGCAGCCAGCAGCTCTGGCAGGTGGAGATCACCGACGCCAACGAGCGGCTGGTCGCCCGTGGTCAGGTCCGGCTGCAGAACCTCACGCCCGCCTGAGCGACGGCATTCGCCAGACCGGTCAGCTGCGGGCCTCGTCCAACATCGGCTCCGCGGCCTGGTCGGTGTCGGTGTCGCCGTCGCCGTCGGCTTCATCGGGTACGCGGCTGAGCCGTACCTCGGTGATCGCCCGGTGGTCGATGCCGGCCACCACCAGCACCCAACCGTCGAGCGTGACGTCCTCCCCGGCGACGGTCGGGATGTGCCCGAGTCGGGTCAGCACCAGCCCGGCGACTGTGGTGTAGTCACCGGCCGGGCGCGACGGCAGCTCGACGCCGATGTCCGGCAGGTCGTGCACCGGGAAGGTGCCGGGCAGCAGCAGCGCACCGTCGGGGTCGCGCCGCACCGAGCGCACATCCCGGTCGGTCTCGTCGTAGATCTCGCCGACGATCTCCTCGAGGATGTCCTCCAGCGTCACGATGCCGTCGACGGCGCCGCGCTCGTCCACGACGAGCGCGATGTGCTGACGCTCGGCCTTGAACTGGCGCAGCGCGTCCACGACCGGTAGCGAGTCGGGCAGCAGCATCGGCGGTCGGGCGATCTCGTCTACCGGGCGGTCGTCGGGTACTCCCACCAGGTCGCGCAGGTGGATCACTCCGGCCGTGTCGTCCAGGCCGCCGTGGCGCACGACCGGAGCCCGGGAGTGCCCGGTGGCGGCCAGCACGAGCCGCGCGGCCTCCGCGGTGGTCCCGCTGTCGAGCGTGAAGACCTGCAACCGGGGTACGAGGACAGCCCGCAACCGCCGGTCGGCGATCTCCACGGCACCCGCGATGATGGTGCGCTGTTCCTTGGTGAAGCCGTGGTTGCCGGCGACGATGTCGCGCAGCTCGTCCGGGCCGATCTCCTCCGGCTGGTGTTTGGGGTTGAGCCCGACCAGGCGGACCACGATGTCGCTGGTGGCGCCGAGCGCCCAGACGGCCGGCCGGGTGAGGCTGGCGAGCAGGTCGAGCGGACGGGCCACCAGCAGCGCCCACCGCTCGGCGGACTGCATGGCGATCCGCTTGGGCGCCAGCTCACCGAAGACCAGGGTGACGAAGGTCAGCGCGAGGGTGACCGCCACGATCGCCACCGTCTCGGCGCCGCCGCCGAACATGCCGAGCAGCGGCACCAGGGGTTTGGCCAGCGAGACCGCCGCGGCGGCGGAGGCCAGGAAGCCGGCGAGGGTGATGCCGATCTGGATGGTGGCCAGGAAGCGGTTCGGGTCCTTGGCGAGCCGGGCCAGCACCCGCCCGGCCCGACTGGTGCGCTCCAGCCGCTGGATCTGGCTGTCTCGCAGCGACACCAACGCCATCTCGCTGCCCGCGAAGAGCGCGTTGATCACGACCAGGACTCCGACCAGGGCCAGTTGGCTCCCGTAGCTCTGCACGCCCGGTTCGCTCCCTCGTGGTGGTGGCACCGGCCGCTACGCGCGGCACCCGCCGGTCGGCGAGCCCGCCCGGCGTAGGCGTGTCTTTGCCCCGTCCGGTGCCGGCCGAATCCTGCCCCGGCGAGGCTACGCCGAATCGGACGAGGTGAGGCTACGCCGGGTGGGGCGACGGTGACGCAACGCCGGCCGGGGCGTCGGTGACGCAACGCCGGCTGGAGCGACGGTGAGTTAGGCCGACTGGGGCGTCGGTGACGCCGGTAGGTCGAGGACGTACGAGTCACCCTCTGGGCGGAAGCCGAGCCGGTGGTAGTACGGGGCCACCATCCGGGGCGGGCTGACCACCCGGTGGAAGCCCCTTTCGGTGAACAGGTGGCTGCGCCGGTAGACGAACTCGCCCGGGGTGAAGTCGCGGAACTTCGGGGTCACGTAGTCCAGGTCGATCTGGGCGACGCCGGGCGCCTCGGCGTGCGACAGGACCACGCCGACCACCTCGTCGGCCGTGACCACGAGGAACGCCGAGCGCCCCGACGCGTCCGGGTCCCAGTGGAAGCCGGGGTTGAACCGGGCGATGTCGGCGGCGTGCACCCGCAGCGTGTGCGCGAGGAACTGGTCGCCGACGCCGACCTCCACCACCTGGTAGGTCTTCTCGTCGTGCCGGGTGGCGAGCATGCCGCGCAGGTACCAGATGTTGATCACCGCGAGCACGACGTTGAGCCCGACGCCGGGCCAGACCTCGATCGCGGCGTTGTAGCCGATCAGCACGAAGCAGCCGATGAGGTTGAGCGCCCGCAACCGCAGGATGCGCGACTGCAGCAGCGACCAGACCAGCACCGCGGAGCCGGCCCAGCCGACGAGATCCAACCAGTTCACGCCGCGAGACTAGTGCCCGCCCAGGTCAGGGCCGTCGGCGGGCAGCTCCAGCAGCCACTCCTCGACGTCTTCGCCGCGGCCGTTGGCGTACCCCGAGTCTTCGCCGACCACCACGAAGCCGCACTTGCGGAGCACCGCGAGGGAGGCGGTGTTGTCCTTGGCGGCGCGGGCGTGCACCGGCCTGGGCAGCTCGCGCAGCAGGGCGGCCAGGGCCGCCGTGGCGTGGCCCCGACCCCAGCGCGCCCTGTCGATCCAGTAGCTGACCTCGGTCTGCCCCTCGGCCGGCCAGGCGCTCACGTAGCCGACCACCTCGCCGTCGACCTCGGCGGTGCGGACCAGGTTCGCCGGGTTGGTGAGCACCCGGGCCCAGTGTGCGGCGAACTCCCGCCGGTCGGTCGGGTCCTTGGGGCCGAAAGCTGCCATCCGGTTGGCCTCCGGGTCCTGCTGGTGCAGGAAGAACTCGACGAGGTCGTCCTCACGGACCGGACGCAGCAGCAGATCGGAGGTCATCGGCCGAGGGTACGCAACGGCTGTGACGCGAGGCGGCGGCGCGGAGTCAGCCGGCGACGGCTACGACCGCCAGCACGGCGGCGCCCACGGAGCTCGCCACCGACAGCAGTCGACGCCACGGCACCCGCGCGTCGACCACCGGCAGGGCGCGCCACCGGGTCGCCGCCAGGGCCACCCCCGCCGCCGACAGGCCGGCGCCGAGCGGCCACAGCCAGGCCGGCACCATCGACCAGTCCCCCATCCGGTGCCCCAGCCCGAGATAGGCGAACGCCCAGACCGCCGCCGCCAGCAGCGTCACCTGGTCCAGTTGGCGACGGCGGGCGGTGCCGAGCAGGGAGAGGCCGCCGAGGAAGGTGAGGACAACCGCGAGGCCGGCGCCGATCCACGGCAGCACCATCGACGTCGCCGAGTCGGCCTCCTTCGGCGGCACCCCGAGCAGCCGCAGCCCGATCGGCTCGACGCCCTTGTCGGTGTTGCCGAGCACCACCACCGCCCGGCCAGTTGCCCGCTCGAGGCCGACGTAGGACCGGAACCCGCCGGTGGCGCCGTTGTGCCAGACCACCTCGCGATCGCCGTGCCGGGTGGTGAACCAGCCGTACCCGATGTGGGTGTCGTCGTCCTCGCGGAAGCGCGCGGTGGCGGCGTCGGCACCTGGTGCGGTGCCGGCGAGGGTCGCGGCGAGCAGCCGGCCGAGGTCCTCGGCCGTGGACCAGGGGCCGGCGCCGGCCGGCGCGTAACCGGCTCCTGCCCACGGATCGAGCGGTCGGCCGCCCGCCCGGCTGCCCTGGGCGCGATCGGCCGGCAGGTCGTCGTCGCGGGTGGCGACGACGGTGGCCGTCATGCCGAGCGGCCGTAGCAGCCGGTCGTGCAGCAGCTCGGTGTACGCGACGCCGGCCTTCGCGGCGAGCGCGTGGCCGAGCACCGACGGCCCGAGGTTGGAGTAGTGGACCTCGCCGCGCTCGTCGTCGTCGGTGCGGACCCGGTCGGTGGCGCTGTGGATGGCGTCGACGCCCTGCCAGGCGTAGGGGTTTCCGCCGGAGACGTTGGACCAGAGGATGCGCGCCCACCCCAGCGGGGAGCCGGGGGCGAGCCGGGGCAGGCCGGCGCGGTGGCTGGCGAGTTCGGCGAGTGTGACGTCGCGGGCGGGGCCGGTGACCTCGGGCCAGGTGGCGCCGAGGCGGTCGTCGGGGCCGACGACGCCGGCGGCGACCTGGTCGGCGAGGAGCATGCCGGTGAGCGCCTTGGTGACCGAGCCGATCTCGAACGGGGTGCCGGGTTCCACGGGTCGAGCGTCGAGGTCTCGGTCACCCAGTCCGGCGGTGCGGATCCGGCCGTTCTCGACCAGGGCGACGGCGAGCCCGCGGTGCCCCGACGGGTCGGGCGTGGCCGAGCGGGCGGCAGCGGCCAGGTCGTGATCGCCGGTGGTCTGGGGGCCGAGTCGGGGCACCCGGGGCATCAACGCCACCCCGACCAGGCCGGCGATCAGCGCGACGAGGAGGACGGTGACGGTCGTCCGGCGCATTGTGGTTCCTTCGTGTGGTGATCGGATGGGTGGCCGAGCCCGCGTCTGGTCAGCGGCCGGCGGCGGTGAGGATGGCCAGCAGCGGCACCACGCGTTCGGCGGGGACCTCGTACCGGCCTCGGCCGGCGCTGCGCAGCCAACCGGCGGCGGTGATCTGGCGCAGGTGGTGGTGCAGTTGGCCGGTGGTGCCCAACTCCTCGATCTCGGCCAGCTCGCTGGTGCTCTGCCGGCCGCCGAGGATCTCGCGCAGTAGCCGCAGCCGCACCGGGTGGGCCAACGCGGAGAGGGTGCCGGGCAGCTCCTCCCAGTCGGCGGCGAGCAGGTCGTCGACGGTGCGGCCGTACTGCCAGTCGTAGTGCTGGCCGGCGAGGCGGACGGTGCCGGTGTAGAGCACCGCGCCCGACCCGTCGGATGGCAGGCGCTGCTTGAGGCCGTCGAGCGCCCAGAAGGTGCCCTCGGGCGCGGGTGGTGGTGGCGGCGCGGCGGCGAGCCGTTCGCTCAACGCGGCAACCTGTGCCTCCAGCGCGGCGAGTCGATCTTCCACGGTGTTCATGCGACGATACTACGAACATACGTAGTTACGTGCAAGTGCGAATCGACCCACCGCCGAGACCGGCGCGTCCGGCCCTTCCGGCACGCTCAGCGGGTCGACAATGACCTGACCGACCCAGGGAGCGCCGATGAACCGACCTGTCGTGGTGGGCGTGGACGGATCGCCGTCCAGCCTTGTCGCCGCCGAACACGCGGCGCGGGCCGCCGTGCTCCGGTCCCGCCCGCTGCTCCTGGTGCACGGCTACCTGCATCCGTCCGGCTACGGCGTGCCGCTCAACCCGTACGACCTCGGGGTGCCGGCGCCCTCCGAGGAGGCGCAGCAGATGTTGGAGCGCACGGCGGCCGAGCTGACCGGCCGGTGGCCGGGCCTCGCCGTCGAGGTGCGTCAGGTCCTCGGGGGCCCGGGGGCCACCATGATCGAGGAGTCCCGCCGGGCGGAACTGGTCGTGGTGGGCAGCCGTGGCCTGGGCGGGTTCACCGGGCTGCTGCTCGGCTCGGTCGGCGCGCAGGTCGCCGCGCACGCCCACTGCCCGGTGCTGGTGGTCCGCCCGGACGAGCAGCCGATCCCGGTGGACGGCCCGGTGCTGGTCGGCGTGGACGGGTCCGAGTCGTCACGGCTCGCCGTGGGCGTGGGCGCCGACGAGGCGGCGCTGCGGGACGTGCCGCTGGTGCTGGCGCACGTCGGCCCTCCGGACGGGGACCGGACCGTGCCGGAGGAGATCGAGGAGTCGCAGGCCGCGTACCAGGCGGAGGCGGTGCGGCTCCTGGCCGACGCCTCCGCCGTGGTGCGCGCCGAACACCCTGACCTGGTGGTGCGGGAGCATCCGGTGCGGGCGGCCGGCGCGGCCCAGGGGCTCATCGAGGCCAGCGGCACGGCGTCGCTGCTGGTCGTGGGCACCCGGGGCCGGGCCGGGTTCACCGGGCTGCTGCTCGGGTCGGTCAGTCAGGCGGCGATCCAGCACGCGCACTGCCCGGTGCTGGTCGCCCACCCGGTCAGCTGACCGGTGCGCCGCCGTCGCCTCGCCCGAGCATCTGCAGGAAGTCGGTGGTGAGGGCGAACGGGTCGGCCGGCCCGGTGGCCGGTGGCCGGCGCTCGATCTGGTCGGCCAACTCTCCGGCGGCGCGCCGGATCCGCGCGCGCAACGCGCCATCGGCGGTGCCGTCGGACCAGTCCTCCGGGGCGGCGAAGACCGCGGTCGGGACGACCACCGACCGAAGGTAGGCGAACATCGGGCGGACGGCGTGCTCCAGAGCCAGCGAATGCCGGGCGGTGCCGCCGGTCGCGCCGATCAGCACCGGCCGGTCGACCAGCGACTCGGAATCCAGCACGTCGAAGAAGGACTTGAACAGCCCGTTGTACGAGGCGCTGAAGATCGGGGTGACGGCGATGAGCCCGTCCGCCCCGGTCACCGTGTCGATGACCTCGCGCAGCGCCGCCGGCGCGAACCCGGTGAGCATGTTGTTCACCACGTCGTGGGCGTACTCGCGCAGGTCGACGACGTGCAGCTCCACGTCGGAGCCGCGCCGGACCAACTCGTCGCGGGTGGCCGCGGCGAGCTGGTCGGCGAGCAGCCGGGTCGACGAGGGCTGACTCAGCCCCGCCGAGACCACGGCCAGGGTGCGGCGGGTCATCGGGTCGCCCCCTCCGGCGCCTTGCCCGTCACGTCGTCGACGGCGTGCACGGTGCTGTCCTTCGCACCGCCCGCGGCGGCGACCAGCGAGGCGTGCGTCGGCGCCGCCGGCACGTGCGCCGGACGCAGCGCCGCGAACTCCTTGCGCAGCACCGGCACGACCTCCTCGCCGAGCAGGTCGAGCTGCTCCAGGACGGTCTTCAGCGGCAGGCCGGCGTGGTCCATCAGGAACAGCTGCCGCTGGTAGTCACCGACGTAATCCCGGAAGCCGAGCGTGCGGTCGATGACCTGCTGCGGGCTACCCACTGTCAGCGGGGTCTCCCGAGTGAACTCCTCCAGCGACGGCCCGTGCCCGTAGACCGGGGCGTTGTCGAAGTAGGGCCGGAACTCCCGAACCGCGTCCTGCGAGTTGCGCCGCATGAACACCTGCCCACCGAGGCCGACGATGGCCTGGTCGGCGGAGCCGTGGCCGTAGTGCGCGTACCGCTGGCGGTAGAGCGCGATCATCCGCTGGGTGTGCTCCTTGGGCCAGAAGATGTGGTTGGCGAAGAAGCCGTCACCGTAGTACGCGGCCTGCTCGGCGATCTCCGGGCTGCGGATCGAGCCGTGCCAGACGAACGGGGGCACCCCGTCGAGCGGGCGCGGCGTCGAGGTGAACGACTGCAGCGGGGTGCGGTACTTGCCCTTCCAGTCGACCACGTCCTCGCGCCACAGCCGGTGCAGCAGGTCGTAGTTCTCGACGGCCAGGGGGATGCCGGCGCGGATGTCCTTGCCGAACCACGGGTAGACCGGGCCGGTGTTGCCGCGACCCATCATCAGGTCCACCCGGCCGTCGGAGAGGTGCTGGAGCATCGCGTAGTCCTCGGCGATCTTCACCGGGTCGTTGGTGGTGATCAGCGTGGTCGCGGTGGACAGCAGCAGCCGCTCGGTACGCGCCGCGATGTAGCCGAGCATGGTGGTCGGTGACGACGGCACGAACGGCGGGTTGTGGTGCTCGCCGGTGGCGAAGACGTCCAGGCCGACCTCCTCGGCCTTCAACGCGATCGCGACCATCGCCTTGATCCGCTCATGCTCGGCCGGCTCCCGCCCGGTGGTCGGATCGACGGTGACGTCACCGACGGTGAAGATTCCGAACTGCATGACCAGCTCCTCGCGTGTCAACCGGGTGCCGTCGTGGTACCCGGACGCAGCTCTCAACTTATTTGACGACGCAACTATTCCGGCGGCGGGACGCCTCGCAGTGGCGCCGGTCACCCCCGCAACCGGACAGCGGGTCGGGAACCCCTCGGTGTCGGCCCGGTCAGCCGCCCGCCACCGAGGGCAGCACCTGCACCTCCGCGCCGTCCTCGACCGGGGTGGCCAGACCGCCGGAGTGCCGGCAGTCTTCCCCGTCGACGAAGACGTTGACGTAGCGGCGCAGCTCACCGCGCTCGTCGCGGATGCGCCGGGCCAGCCGGGGGTGCGCGACGGCCATCTCGTCGAGGACCGCCCGCAGCGTCCCGGCGGCGGTGACGTTCAGCCGACTCGCGCCCCCGGCCTCGCCGCGCAGCGGGCCGGGCAGCAGCACGGTCACCACGCTCAGACCTCCGCTGCCCGAACGCAGAGCACGTCGGGCAGGTGCGCCGCGACAGTCGACCAGGAGTCGCCCTCGTCGCGGCTGGCGAAGACCGAGCCGGAGCGGGTGCCGAAGTAGACCCCACCGGGGGTGGAGTCGTCGGCGCACATCGCGTCGCGCAGCACCGCCGGATAGAACGGCCCCTCGGGCAGCCCCACCGACAGCGGCTCCCACTTGCCGCCGGCGTCGACCGAGCGGAACACCCGACAGCGGTGGTCGGTCGGGAACCGCTCGCCGTCGGCCACCAACGGGAAGGTCCACACCGTGCCGCCACGCCCGGGGTGGGCCACCATCGGGAAGCCGAAGTCGCTGGGCAGCCCGTCGGCGATCGAGGACCAGGTGCGGCCGTCGTCGTCGGAGCGGTAGACGCCGTGGTGGTTCTGCGCGTACAGCCGCTCGGGGTTGCCGGCGTCCCGGGCGACCTTGTGCACGCACTGACCGAACTCCGGCCACTCGTCGGGCATGAAGTAGGCGCGGATGCCGGTGTTGCCCGGCGCCCAACTCGCCCCGGCGTCCTCCGAGCGGTAGACCCCGCCGGTGGACATCGCGACCAGCAGCCGAGCCGGGTCACGCGGGTGGGGCAGCACCGTGTGCACGGCCTGACCACCGAAGCCGGCCTCCCACTGCGGGCGGTGCGGGTGATCCCAGAGGGAACGGACCAACTCGAAGCTGCGACCACCGTCGGTGGACCTGAACAACGCCGAGGGCTCCGTGCCGGCCCAGACGACGTCCGGCTCGTCGGGGCCGGCCGGCACCAACTGCCAGACCCGGCCGAGGGAGACGCCGGTGTCGGCCGGAAACGCGACCGGCGCCTCGTCGGGCTCGTCCCAGGAAGCGCCGAGGTCGTCGCTGGTGGCGACGCTGGGGCCGAAGTGTGAGCTGCTCATGCCGGCGAGCAGCCGCGGGGTGGAACGACGGGTGTCGACAGCGACCGCGTAGACACCGGTCATCGGAAAGTGCGGACCGGTGATCTCCCAACTGCGCCGGTCGTCGGTGCTGGTGGCAAGGAACAATCCCTTCGCTGTGCCGATCGCGAGCAGTGTCGCCATGGCGTCCTCCGAACCGTCGGTGAGCAGGTCCGGTGATTATGGCCACACCCTCCGACAGGCTCCGGCGCCTACACGCCGGACGACGCGCTCAGCCGCGGACGCGCGGCACGTGCCGGCGGTACGCGCTGACCGTAGGGTCGGCGTCCAGCCAGAACCGCCAGGGCAGATCGTGGGCGCCGGTCACGCCGACCCGGGGACCGGCCACCACCGTCTCCGGCGGCACCGGTCGGGCCGGAAGGCGCAGCCGGACCGGGCCGTCGCCGAGCAGGTACGCCCCGTACGCCTCCCGGTCGATGCCGAGCGCGGAGCAGAGCCGGGCGGGCCCGCGGGCCAGGTCAACGTCCCGCCGGATGGCCGGCCGGCGCTCCCGTGCCGTGGCCAGCCCGTCGACCACCTCACCGGCGCGCACCAGCACGGCGGAGGCCTCCCCCTCGACCCCGGTGACCACGTTCATGCACCAGTGCATGCCGTAGGTGAAGTAGACGTAGGCGTACCCGGCGGGGCCGAACATCACGGCGTTGCGCGGGGTGCGGCCCCGATGGGCGTGCGAGGCGGGATCGCCGCCACTTCCCGCGTACGCCTCGACCTCGGTGATCCGGACGGTGACCCCGCCGGCGTGCAGCCGGCAGCCCAGCAGCCCGCGCGCCGCCGGCAGCAGTGGACCGGCGAGCAGGTCCGCCAGCGCCGCCAGGTCGGTGTCGAAGCTGCGATCACCGGACGACAGGGCCATGTCCCCGACGGTACCCATCCCGCCTCCGCGGCACCCGGCCGGGCGCGCCGACCACTGAGCGCCGGCCCGAACAAGACTCACGTCGCACATCGGACAGCCGGCCGAACAGCGAAACCGGACCGTCGGCTCGGGGGTGTTCCCGATGTCGTCGCAGGGAGCGACGACATCACGGGAGGACATCACCATGACCGTACGGAGCATCCGGCGACCACTGATCGCCACCGGTCTCGTCGCGGCAGCAGCGAGCCTGGCCTTCACACCGTCGGCCAGCGCGAGCGTCCCGCTGCGGGCCGCGGCGCAGGCCGACAACGCGTCAGTGACCTCGTTCGTGGTCGGCGCGACGGGCAAGATCGAGGCGAACGGCGCGGCGGCGATCGTGCCGGTCACCGTGACCTGCTCGAAGGCCATCGACTTCGACCTCACGGTCAAGGTCGCGCAGGCGGTCGGCCAGACCATGCGCGCGGGCACGACGGTTCGGAGGGTCACCTGCGCGGAGGGCACCCAGCAGGTGCGGATCGCTGTGGTCCCGGTCGAGCGTCCGTTCGCGGCGGGCGTCGCGTTCGGCGTGCTGACCGCGAACCCCTGTGACCCGTACTGCACACCGATGCACGACGAGCGCAAGTTCAACCTGGCGCTCTGAGAGATCGCCTGGCGGCACGGCATTGCCCGTGCCGCCAGGTTTCAACAGTCTGTTGACAATCAGGCGTTCATGCGGTGTGCTCGGGGGTATGACGACCGAGGACATCTTCACCGCGCCGGACCCCGGCCGGGCCCGCGCCCACCGCACCCACGAGGCGTTACAGCGGATCAGCGAGCGGCACGCCGGCACCGACACGCGGCGGGGCCGGTGGGCCCACCCGTACGTGCTCGACCCGTGGGAGGCGGTCGCCCTGGTCACCGCGCTGGCCGCCGGCGGGGCCGAGCGCGAACCCGCGGAGGAGCCGATCGACGCCGCCGACCTCACCGCCGCGCTGACCCTGCTACCCCACGTCCGCGCCGAGCTGGACGCCCTGGAGGCCGGCCTGCTGACGCTGGCCCGCGACCGGGGGCTGACCTGGCAGGCGATCGCGTACGGGCTGGGGTTGGGCAGCGCACAGGCGGCCCGGCAGCGCTACGAGCGGGTCGCCGCCCGCTCGGCCGAGCAGACCCCCTGACGACGATCGGCACGCCGCGCTTGCGACGGCGTCCGGGCGGGCACACTGTGCGCACGACGAGGAGGCACCCATGGAGCGCGCGGAGATGCTGGCGTACTGCCTGGCCAAGCCGGGAGCGTGGCTGGACCAACCGTGGGAGGGCGACGAGGTGGTGAAGGTGGGCGGCCGGATCTTCGCCTTCCTCGGCAGCGCCGAGGGCAAACCGACGGTCGGCATCAAGTGCGGGGCGACCCGGGAGGTGGCCGACGAGTGGCTGCACCGACACCCCGGCGACGCCAGCGTGATGCCCTACATCGGCCGGTCCGGGTGGAACACGCTGCGCCTGGACGGCGGAATCGACGACGAGGAGCTGACCGAGGCCGTCGACTCGTCGTACGACATGGTGGTGGCCAAGCTCCCCAAGCGGGAGCGCCCGACGGCCTGAACCGCCGCGGCGCCGACGGCCAGCGCCGACGCCACGGCACAGCTCAGCGCGGAACGACCCGCTCGGAAGCCCACTCCCGCCAGCTGGTCAGCCGGTCCGCCGCGTCGGCGAGCTGGTCGGCGACCGGGCCGGGGCCGGTGGAACCGGGGGTGGTCCGGGCGGCGAGAGCCGAACGGACCGAGAGCACGTCGCGCACCGACGGGTCGAGGTGCCCGCTGATCGCGGCCAGGTCCTCGTCGGAGACGTCGTTCAGCTCGCACTCCCGAGCCGCGCAGAGCGCCACCAGCTGACCGGTGATCTCGTGCGCGTCGCGGAACGGCACGTTGCGTCGGACCAACCAGTCGGCGACCTCGGTGGCGAGGGAGAAGCCGACCGGGGCGGCGGCGACGAGGCGGTCCACCCGCACCGTCATCGTGGAGATCATTCCCGCCAGGGCCGGAAGCAGCAGCTCCAGGGTGTCGACCGCGTCGAACGCCGGCTCCTTGTCCTCCTGCATGTCCCGGTCGTAGGTCATCGGCAGGCCCTTGAGCATGGTGAGCACCGTCATCAGACCGCCAACCAGACGCCCCGACTTGCCCCGGGCCAGCTCGGCGATGTCCGCGTTCTTCTTCTGCGGCATGATCGACGAGCCGGTGGCGAAGGAGTCGTCCAGCTCCACCCAGCCGAACTCGTGCGACGTCCAGAGCACCACCTCCTCGCCGAGCCGGGACAGGTGCACCCCGATCAGGGCGGTGGTGAAGAGGAACTCCGCCACGAAGTCCCGGTCGGCGACGGCGTCCATCGAGTTGGCGAACGACGTACGGAAGCCCAGCTCCTTGGCCACCGCCACCGGGTCCAGTGGAAGCCCGGAACCGGCCAGTGCGCCCGCGCCGAGCGGACTGATCGCCGCCCGGTGGTCCCAGTCACGCAGCCGCTCGAGGTCACGCAGCAGCGGCTGCACGTGGGCGAGCAGCCAGTGCCCGAAGGTGACCGGCTGGGCGTGCTGGAGGTGGGTCATGCCCGGCGCGGCGGTGTCGATGTGCCGCTCGGCCTGCTCGACCAGCGCCTCCGCCAACTCGACCAGGCGGCTGGCCACGCCCCGGGCGTGGTCGCGCAGGTAGAGCCGCAGGTCGGTGGCGACCTGGTCGTTGCGGGACCGGCCGGCGCGCAGCTTGCCACCGAGGCTGCCGAGACGCTCCAGCAGGCCGCGCTCCAGCGCGGTGTGCACGTCCTCGTCGTCGATGGTGGGGCGGAACGTTCCGGAGGCGCAGGCGGCCTCCAGGTCGTCCAGCGCGGCCAGCATCCGGCCCAGCTCCTCCGGATCGAGCAGGCCGGCGCCGGCCAGGACCCGGGCGTGCGCCCGGGAACCGGCGATGTCGTACGGGGCCAGGCGCCAGTCGAACTGCACGCTCACCGACAGTCGGGCGAGCGCCTCGGCGGGGCCACCCGCGAACCGGCCACCCCAGAGGCTGGTCCGGTTGGTGGCGGCACTGTTCTCGGTCAGGCTCTTGTCGTCCACGTCGCCCATCATTGCGTTGGTTGCCTCTCGCTCGCGACTGCGGGGCCCGCTCGCCGCGCTTGCTCGGTCTTCGCGCTCACACCTGTCACTGTCCGCCACCGCCCAACCGGGCGTCCCGAGCGGCGGCCATCCGGCTCGGCAGCCCCCACAGCTGCACGAAGCCCTTGGCCAGGGACTGGTCGAAGGTGTCGCCGGTGTCGTAGGTGGCCATCCCGAAGTCGTAGAGGCTCGCCTCGGAGCGCCGGCCGGTCACAGTGGCCCGGCCGCCGTGCAGGATCATCCGCACCTCGCCGCTCACGTGCCGCTGCGCGTCGTCGATGAACGCGTCCAGCGACGCCTTCAGCGGCGAGAACCACAGCCCGTCGTAGACGAGTTCGCCCCAGCGCTGGTCGACGCCCTTCTTGAACCGGGCCAGGTCCCGCTCGACTGTCACCGCCTCCAGCTCCTGGTGGGCGGTGATCAGCGCGATGGCGCCGGGCGCCTCGTACACCTCCCGGCTCTTGATGCCGACCAGGCGGTCCTCGACCATGTCGAGCCGGCCCACGCCCTGAGCGCCGGCGCGCCGGTTGAGCTCCAGGATCGCCTGGTACGGGGTGACCGTCTCACCGTCGATCGCCACCGGCACGCCGCCGTCGAAGGTGACCACGACCTCGTCGGGGTCGCGCTCCTGGGTCGGGTCGGAGGTGTACGAGTAGAGGTCCTCGACGGGGGCGTTCCAGATGTCCTCCAGGAAGCCGGTCTCCACCGCGCGACCCCACAGGTTCTGGTCGATCGAGTACGGCGACTTGGCCGACACGTCGATCGGCAGCCCCTTCTCCTCGGCGAAGGCGATCGCCTTGTCCCGGGTCCAGGCGAAGTCCCGGGCCGGCGCGATGATCTTCAGGTCGGGGGCGAGCGCGTTCAGGCCCACCTCGAACCGGACCTGGTCGTTGCCCTTGCCGGTGCAGCCATGCGACACGATCGTGCCGCCGTGCTTGCGCGCCGCCGCCACCAGGTGCTTGACGATCAGCGGCCGGGACAGCGCCGACACCAGGGGGTAGCGGTCCATGTAGAGCGCGTTGGCCCGGATCGCCGGCAGGCAGTAGTCGGCGGCGAACTCGTCGCGCGCGTCCACCACCTCGGACTCGGCGGCGCCACAGTCCAGGGCACGCTGACGGATGGCGTCGAGATCCTCGCCGCCCTGCCCGACGTCGACAGCGACAGCGATCACCTCCGCGCCGGTCTGCTCGGACAGGTACGGAATGGCGACGGAGGTGTCCAACCCGCCGGAGTACGCGAGCACGACCCGCTCGGTCATGACGTGGTGTTCCCTTCAGCGGTGTCGTCCCGGCGGGCCCAGCCGGCGAGCTTGTCCCCGAGCGCAGCCCCGCCGGCGGCCTCACGGGCCACGACCAGGATGGTGTCGTCGCCGGCGATGGTGCCGACGATCTCGGGCAGGCCCGCCCTGTCCAACGCGCTGGCCAGGTACTGGGCCGCGCCCGGCGGTGTCCGCAGCACGGCGATGTTGCCGCTGGAGTCGACCCCGTTGAGCAGCTCGCGCAGCAGCCGTACCAGCCGGGCCGGCGCGGCCTCGGCGTCGCGCAACGGTCGCTGCCCGTCCTCGGGGATCAGGTAGATGGCCGGACCGTCGCCACCGCGCACCTTGACCGCGCCCAACTCCTCCAGGTCCCGCGAGAGGGTGGCCTGGGTGACGCCGACCCCGTCGGCGGCGAGCAGGTCGGCCAGCTCGGTCTGCGACCGGATCGACCGATCGCGGATCAGCTCCACGATCCGGGCGTGCCGGGCCGCGCGAGTCAGCGGCGCGGTCATCGCGGCCCCCCGGTGGCGGCATCGCCGGTCGCGGCGCCTCCCGTCGCGGTTCCCCCCAGCAGGAACGTCAGCAGCGCCTTCTGCACGTGCAGCCGGTTCTCCGCCTGGTCGAAGACCGCGCTCTGCGGCCCGTCGAGCACCTCGTCGGTGATCTCCTCACCGCGGTGTGCGGGCAGGCAGTGCAGCACTATCGCGTCCGGTGCGGCCTGACCGAGCAGCTCCTTGTTGACCTGGTACGGCAGGAACGGGGTGATCCGGTCCAACCCGTCGGACTCCTGCCCCATCGACGTCCAGGTGTCGGTGGCCAGCACGTCGGCGTCGCGGACCGCCTGGGCCGGGTCGGTCAGCACCCGCACCGACCCGCCGGTCTCCGCGGCGATCTGGGTGGCCCGTTCCACAACGGCGGCGTCCGGCGCGAACCCGGCCGGGCCGGCGACCCGCACGTGCATCCCGGCGGTCGCCCCGGCCAGCAGGTACGACTGCGCCATGTTGTTCGCGCCGTCCCCCACGTACGCCAGGGTGCGCCCGGCCGTGCCACCGCACCGCTCCCGGATGGTGAGCAGGTCGGCCAGCAGCTGGCACGGATGGAAACCGTCGGTGAGCGCGTTGACCACCGGCACCGTCGCGCCCGCCGCCACCTCGGCGATCCGCTCGTCACCGTGGGTCCGCAGCACGATCGCCGCGACGTAGCGGGACAGCACCCGCCCCGCGTCGGCGAGCGACTCACCACGACCGAAGTGGGTGACCTGCGTGTCCACCACCAGGGGGTGCCCACCCAGCTCCGCGATGCCGGCGTCGAACGAGATCCTGGTCCGCAGGCTCTGCTTGTCGAAGAGCACCGCCACCGAGCGGGGGCCGACCAGCGGCCGGTGGCCGAACCGGTCCGCCTTCATCAGCGCCGCCAGGTCGAGGACCGCTGACTGTTCGACCGGCGAGAGGTCGTCGTCGCGCAGGAAGTGCCGGGTCATCGAGTCGTTCCCGTCGTGGTGGTCACTGTGGCTGGTGCGCTCTGCGCGCCGGCGGCGGCCGGGGCCGTCGCGTCCAGTGCGGCGGGCAGCGCCGCGAGGAAGGTGTCCGCCTGGGTGGCGGTGAGGATCAGCGGTGGGGCCAGCCGGATCACACCCGGCTGCACCGGGTTGACCAGGAAACCGGCCTCCCGCAGCGCCTCGGCCAGCACCGAGGCGACCGGCGCGGTGAGCGCCACGCCGAGCAGCAGACCGGCGCCGCGGACTTCGCCGATCAGCGGGTGGCCCAGCGCCTCGATGCCGCGACGCAACCGCTCACCGACCCGCTTGACGTTGTCGAGCAGGCCCTCGTTGGCGATGGTCGCCACCACGGCGAGCGCCGCCGCGCAACTGACCGGGTTGCCGCCGAACGTGGTGCCGTGCGAGCCGGGGGTGAGCAGGTCCGCGGCGGGGCCGAAGGCCAGCGTCGCGCCGATCGGCAGCCCGCCACCCAGCCCCTTGGCCAGGGTGACCACGTCCGGCTCCACACCCTCGGCCTGGTGCGCGAACCAGTGCCCGGTACGCCCGACGCCGGTCTGCACCTCGTCGAGGACCAGCAGCGCGCCGTGCCGGGCGGTGATCCGACGGGCCGCGGCGAGATAGCCGGCCGGCGGGACCAGCACACCATTCTCACCCTGGACGGGTTCCAGGATCACCATGGCGGTGGCCTCGGAGACGGCCGCGTCGAGGGCGGCGACATCGCCGTAGTCGACGTGGGTCACCTCGCCGGGCAGCGGCCGGAACGGGTCAGCCTTGGCCGGCTGACCGGTCAGCGCGAGGGCGCCCATGGTGCGGCCGTGGAAGCCACCCCTGGTGGCCACCACCTGGGTGCGGCCGGTGCGCCGGGACAGCTTGAACGCCGCCTCGTTCGCCTCCGCACCCGAGTTGGCGAAGAACACCCGCCCCGGTCGGCCGGCGAGCGCCAACAGCAGCTCGGCGAGGGCGACCGGCGGCTCGGCCACGTAGAGGTTGGAGACGTGCCCAAGGGTCGCGACCTGCTTCGACACCGCCGCCACCACCGCCGGGTGGGCGTGACCGAGGGCGTTGACAGCGATGCCACCCACCAGGTCCAGGTATTCCCGACCGGCGTCGTCGACCACGACGGCACCGTGACCGGAGACCAACGCCATCGGCGGTGTGCCGTAGTTGTCCATCATGGACTGCTTCCACCGCTGCGCCAACGTGCTCATGTCGCGTCCGTCCCGTCTCCCGGCACCACCATCGTTCCGAACCCTTCCGAGGTGAACACCTCAAGCAACGTCGAGTGCGCCACCCGGCCGTCGACGACGTGCGCGGCGGGCACTCCCCCACGCACCGCCCGCAGGCAGGCCTCCATCTTCGGCACCATCCCCGACTCCAGGCTGGGCAGCAGCTTGGCCAGGTCGTCCGCGGCGATCTCGGAGACCAGGCTGGTGGTGTCCGGCCAGTCCGCGTACAGGCCGGCCACGTCGGTGAGCACGACCAGTTTGCGGGCCCGCAACGCGATGGCCAGCGCCGCGGCGGCGGTGTCCGCGTTGAGGTTGTGCAGCACACCCTCCACGTCCGGCGCCACCGTGGAGATCACCGGAATCCGGCCGGCCTCGATCAGGTCGGTCACCGCTGACACGTCGACCGACTCGACGTCCCCGACCTGGCCCACGTCGACCGGCACCCCGTCCACGTACGCCGGACGCCGCACCGCCGTGAACAGCCGGGCGTCCTCGCCGGAGAGGCCGACGGCGTACGGACCGTGCGAGTTGATCAGACCGACCAGCTCCCGGCCCACCTGACCGACCAGCACCATCCGGACCACGTCCATCGCCTCGGCCGTGGTCACCCGCAGACCACCCCGGAACTCGCTGGCGATGCCGAGGCGACCCAGCATCGCGGAGATCTGCGGACCACCGCCGTGCACCACCACGGGCTTCAGGCCGGCATAGCGCAGGAAGACCATGTCGGCCGCGAACGCCCGCTGCAACTCCGGATCGGTCATCGCGTTGCCGCCGTACTTGACCACCACCGTCGAGCCGGTGAAGCGCGCCAACCAGGGCAGCGCCTCGATCAACGTCTCCGCCTTGACCTGGGCGCGAGCCAAATCGCTGCTGAGACTCACCGTGTCGGCCTTTCGTTCGCGACTGCGGGACTCCGCTGCGCTGCGTTCCTCGCGCTCACGTCGAGTACGCCGAGTTCTCGTGCACGTACGCGTGGGACAGATCGTTGGTCCAGATCGTGGCGGCCGACGTACCCGCGTGCAGGTCGATCCGGATGGTCACGTCCCGCCCGGTCAGGTCGACCTTCGAGCGGTCCTCGGCGGCGGCGCCACCCCGGCACACCCACACCCCGTTGACCGCCACGTCCACCTCGTCCGGCTCGAACGCGGCGGCGGTGGTGCCGACGGCGGCGAGGATCCGGCCCCAGTTCGGGTCGTTGCCGAACAACGCCGTCTTGACCAGGTTGTTGCGGGCCACCGTACGGCCCACCTCGACCGCCTCGTCCTCGTCCGCCGCGCCGACCACGTCGATGGCTATCTGCTTGGTGGCGCCCTCGGCGTCGGCCACCAATTGCTGGGCCAGGTCGTGACAGGCCGCGGTGACGGCGGCCGCCAGCTCGGCCGGTGTCGGCTCGATGCCGCTCGCGCCGCTGGCCAGCAGCAGCACGGTGTCGTTTGTGGACATGCAACCGTCGGAGTCGACCCGGTCGAAGCTGACCCGGGTGGCCGCCCGCAACGCCTCGTCCAGCGTCGCCGGCCCGGCCACCGCATCGGTGGTCAACACGCAGAGCATGGTGGCCATCCCGGGCGCGAGCATCCCGGCACCCTTGGCCATGCCGCCGACCGTCCAGCCGCTCCCCCGGGCCACAGTGGTCTTCGGCCGGGTGTCCGTGGTCATGATCGCCTCGGCGGCGGCCGGGCCACCGTCGCGGGACAGCCCGCGGATCGCCGAGCGGACGCCCGGCAGCAGCTTGGGCATCGGCAGCCGCTCACCGATCAGGCCGGTCGAGCAGACCGCGACCTCACCGGCGCCGAGGATCAGCCGAGGGCTGACCGAGGTCAGCGCGGCGGCGGTGTGCTCGGCGGTGGCGTGCGTGTCCTGGAAGCCGGCCGGACCGGTGCAGGCGTTCGCGCCACCGGAGTTGAGCACCACCGCGCGGACCACACCGCCCTGCACCACCTGCTGGGTCCAGCGCACCGGCGCGGCCTTGACCCGGTTGGTGGTGAAGACACCGGCCACGCCGGCGTCCGGACCGTCGTTGACCACCAGGGCGACGTCCGCGCCGCCGCTGGCCTTGAGGCCGGCGGCCACACCGGCCGCCCGGAACCCCCGAGGGGTGGTGACGCTCACGGCGCCTGCCTCTCGTTCGCGACTGCGGGGCTCCGCTGCGCTGCACTCCTCGCGCTCACGGGGTGACTCCCCAGATCGACAGGCCCGTCGTCTCCGGCAGGCCGAGCATCAGGTTGGCGTTCTGGACGGCCTGACCGGCCGCGCCCTTGCCCAGGTTGTCCAACGCGCTGAGCACGATCAGACGACCCGAGTCGACGTCGACGGTGGCCTGTAGGTGACACGAGTTGGAGCCGAGGGTGGCGGCGGTGTGCGGCCAACGGCCCTCCGGCAGCACGTGCACGAACGGCGCGTCCGCGTACGCCCGCGCCAGCACCTCCTGCGGGTCGACGCCGCGCGCCGGCACCGCGGTGACGGTGGCCAGGATGCCGCGCGGCATCGGCGCCAGGACCGGGGTGAGCGACAGGCCGGTCGCGCCCGTGGCCTGCTTGATCTCCGGTACGTGCTGGTGGGTGCCCACCCGGTACGGCGACAGGTCGCCCATCACCTCGCTGGCCAACAGGTGCGGCTTGGTCGCCCGGCCGGCGCCGGAGGTGCCGGAGGCGGCGACCACCACCACGTCGGCGGGGCTGGCCGCGCCGTCGGCGATCAGCGGCGCGAGCGCCAGGGTGATCGCGGCGGCGTAGCAGCCGGTGTTCGCCACCCGGGTGGAGCCGGCGATCAGCTCCCGCTGACCGGGCAACTCGGGCAGGCCGTAGGTCCACTGCCCGGCGTGCGTGCCGCCGTAGTACTGCGCCCAGGCGTACGGGTCGGCCAGCCGGTGGTCGGCACCCAGGTCGACAATCCGCACCTCGGCCGGAAGCTGGGCCGCGAGAGCCGCCGACTGGCCGTGCGGCAGGGCCAGGAAGACCAGGTCCGCATCGGCCAGGATCGTCGGGTCGGTCTCGCCGAGCACCAGGTCGAGCCCGGTGAGCTGCGGGTGCACCACGTCGACGCGGTGCCCGGCCTGGCTGTGCGCGGTGGCGGCGACCAGGTCGAACTGCGGGTGCCCGGCGATCAGGCGCAGCAGCTCGCCTCCGGCGTACCCGCTCGCTCCGGCGACCGCGACTCGGATCCCCATACTCACCTCCGCATGACTATGCAGCGAAGATTAACAAGGACGACTCACGAGTGCAAGTTCATGCAGCACACTGCATGGTAATGAACAGATCCACTGTACGGCGGCGTGTCCCCCAGCCGACGATCATGCTTTGGCTCCCCGGGCTGTGGAGAGCCGATCTCAGTCATCCGGTAGGGGCGGGTGCATCGGGCGGGCCGGCCAAGCGACCGATCGCTTCCCGATCTGAGGCTCGTTGGTCTGGCATGCGCATCCCGGACGAGACCCGTGACCGATCAGGTCCTGGCCACCGTGCTCCACCTGCGGGCCACCCTGGCCGCGGAACCCCTCGCCGTGCTGTTCGGCACCAGCCGCAGCGCTATGCACCGCACCCTCCTGAAGAACCCGCGACTGCTCGCGGCACACGGCATCACCATCGCACCGGCGACAACTCCGCCCACGACCCTCGCCGCCCTCCAGGACCGGGTCCAGGCACAGACCGGCGAGGACAACAAGATCAAAACAACGTGTTAATGATCTGCAATCCCTTAGTCGAGTGGCCAATTCGTCAGTTTCAGTGGATTAAGCATCAGCCACACGTTCGTGACACAGTCAGCACTGACGTCGAAGGTGGCCATCCCATATCGATGCTCCCCATTCCTCAGCATGTATCCGAGACCGTCAGCCGTGTCTCGTCGCTCAAAACGAAGAGCGGGTTGCTTACGCATCACTCCCACGAGCCACCGCGCCACATGATCCGAACCACGGATAACCTGAGGTGCGGCATTGACGAATCCGCCGCCATCTACTCGCAGTTCGACATCTGGGGCCAATACGCGCAACAGGTCTTCAATATTCCCTCCAACCGTTGCGTCGCGGAATGCCCGAACAACTCCATCATGCTGTTGAGGAGAAACTTGTGCTCGCCTTCCTCCTCGAACGTGCCGACGTGCGGACGTCGCCAATTGCCTTACGGCTCCTGGTGAACGGCCTACAACACTGGCAATCTCGCCAAACGGCACGCCGAATACGTCATGCAGTACGAACGTCACTCGCTCCGCTGGGGTCATGGACTCGAGGACCGTCAACAAAGCCATACTGACCGTATCATCGAGGGAAACGCGATCGAGCGGATCGGCGGCGATATGACTGGAGCTCGTTGGCTCCTTCGCTGCGTCCGCAAAGAGGTCAGATGGGACTGGCTCCGGTAGCCATTGTCCGACGTACGTCTCCCGTCGTGCCCGCGCGGAGCCCAGCATGTCGAGTGAGATACGGCTCGCAACTCGCATCAACCATGCAGCGGGCGTGGCAATCGCTTCGCGTTCCTCGGCCCCAAGGCGGTACCATCTGACATACGTCTCTTGCACAACATCTTCAGCATCGGCCAGGGTGCCCATCATACGAAAGGCCAGCGACATCAAACGGTGTCGCTCGGCAGCGACGGAATCGAGAATCCGCGATTCATCACGCTCGGCTCCTCCAAACCCTATGGATTTGGCAGGAAAGTCTTCCGACATTGGGCACCCTTTCCGACCTGAGCGCGGCATGCCTCAACTATCCTCTGACGGCCGAGCGTCCCATCGTCCCCTTATTGTGGTTTCAGGCGAGGGGGATTCCTGAAATGGGGTACCTCACAGTGCCTACCCGGTGAGCGCCACGTGGAACCATCGCATCGGGTGCCCCTTCCGCCTCCACGGTCACAACCTCGCGGTCGTCTCCGCGATCAGCCAGCGTGGCACGGAAGAGGTCATCGTGGTAGAAGCGGTCGGGTCCAGCGATCTCGACCTCGCTTCCCGGCTCCAATGTCGTGGCAGCCTCGGCGAGCAGCTCGATGACCTCGTCCAGCTCGACAGGCTGGATGACCGACCTGGGAGCGAAAACCTTTCCGTCCACAGAGTGCTGGTCAATGAGGATGGGAAGGTAGCTCTGGAACTGAGTGGCTCGAATGATGGTTGCGGGGATCGAACCGGATCGTGCGGCCTTCTCCTGCGCCACCTTGCCGAGGTAGTACCCAACCTCAGACGCGTCTCCTTGTCCGACGCCGACGATGGAGAGCAGGACGTGGTGACGCACACCTGCCCGCTTGCCCTCCGCATTCAGATTGTTGATCGCTCCCTCGAAGAACGAAATGGCCCCCTCCGCATCAAAGCGGGGGGTGTTCAGGACGTTCACGATGGTGTCGACTCCGACCAGGGCCTCGGCGAGCCCCTCGCCAGAGATCACGTCGATCCCGTCATCAAGTCCTCCCGAGACCACCTCGATGCCCCTGGCCTCCAGCTTGTCAGCAAGGGGGGAGCCGACACGGCCGCGCCCACCAGCGATGAAAATCTTCATTTTTCACTCCGTCCCCGGGGCACCGGTCGCCGCCCTCACCAATATGACGACGCAGGCCAGGAAGATGTCAGGCTCCGAGGCAGACCTCTTCTCAGAGCCCCTCAGCCGCTGCGACCGGCGGGGGCAGCTGGGGCGGACCTCACCGGTGAATGCGGGCC
Organism: Micromonospora sp. NBC_00821; assembly: GCF_036347035.1. NCBI lineage: Bacteria > Bacillati > Actinomycetota > Actinomycetes > Micromonosporales > Micromonosporaceae > Micromonospora > Micromonospora sp. NBC_00821. Next base: position 2,905,257 of record NZ_CP108880.1, on the reverse strand, counting down.
GTGGGAAGGGCTACGGCGCGCGCGTCGCATGGTAAGGCGTAGGCCAACACGAGGCGAATGTGTGTGGAGCCCGGTGTCGGCGTGATCGACCTCACCCGACTCCCGTTCGCGCCTCTCACGACGGGAGAACGACGCTTACCCCCCTCGTCGTCGAGATCACCTTCGACCTCGGTGACCTCCCGCAGGTATGCCACCTCGGCGTCATCCTGGCCTGGGCCCGTCATGCCCCCAGGATCGCATCCGGCGGCGAACCGCGCTGGGAGTTACGAGACGTCTCCTAATCTCCCTGGTCACGGCACCAACTGCCGGTGCCATGACATCGAGAACGGGCTTCCGTGCGGCGTCACTTGTCCATGGTCACCCGAACACATTCCAGCCAGTCCGTCCACGCAGGTACCCACGAGAACCTCCGTCGGGTGTCGTATTCAATCCACCGCCTGTAAAGGCCCTGGCCTGGTGAGAAATCACCAGGCCAGGGCCTTTGATCGCAGGTGCCCCGCCAGCGACTCGGACCCCGGACCCGCGGACCAAGAGATCGCGGGGCAGGGACGAGCCGATCCGGTTACGCGCCGCGCAGGGTGGCGCCGAGGCGTTCCGCCGCGACGGCGACCGCCGCGTCCCGTGCCGCGACCGCCTCCTCGACGGTGAGCGTCCGGTCCGGTGCCCGGAAGGTCAGCTTGTACGCCAGCGAGCGGCGGCCGGCGCCGAGCTGCGCGCCGGAGTACACGTCGAAGAGCCGCACGTCCTCCAGCAGTTCACCGGCGCCCGCCTCCAGCGCCCGGCGCACCTGCTCCGCCGGCACCGAGTCGTCCACCACGAGGGCCACGTCGATCAGCGCCGGCGGGAAGCCGGAGACCGTCGGCGCCGGCGTCACCGGGGTCGGCGGCAGCGTGTCGAGGTTCAGCTCCATCGCGCTGGTGCGGCGGGGCAGCTCCAACGCCGCGACCACCACCGGGTGCAGCTCGCCGGCGTGTCCGACGACCGAGCCGTCGACCCGCAACTCGGCGCAGCGACCCGGGTGCCACGGGGCGTACTCGGCGGCGCGCACCTCGACCCGCTCGTCGGGGATCCCGGCGGCGGCCAGCACGTCACGGGCCGCCTCGATCGCGTCCGCCCAGCCGGCCGGTCGACCCGGCCCCCACCAGCCGGCCGGGTCCAGGTCGCCGGAGAGCACCACCGCGACGTGCACCGGCTGCGCCGGCACCACCGCGTCGGCGGCGGCGAACTCCTCGTCGGTGGGGCGCCGGTCCACGCCCATCGCCGGCGGGCTGCCGGCGCCGACGCGCGGGTGGAAGACCGCACCGATCTCGTAGAGGGCGAGGTCGCGGTGACCCCGGCCGAGGTTGCGCTTGAGGATGCCGAGCAGCGGGCCGAGCAGCGTGGTGCGCAGCAGCGGCTCCTCCTCGGACAGGGGGTTGGCCAGCCGCACCGCGGGCCGGCGCGGGTCGTCGGCCGGCAGGCCGAGCTGGTCGGCCAGCTCCGGCGACACGAACGGGTGCGCGAGCACCTCCACGTACCCCCGCTCGGCCAGCGAACCGGCGACGGCCCGGCGGCGACGCTGCCGCGGCGTCAGACCACGCCCGGGGGGCGCGGTGGGCAGCACCGACGGCACCCGGTCGTACCCGTCGAGGCGGACGACCTCCTCGACCAGGTCGGCCGGGTCGGTCAGGTCGGGCCGCCAGGTCGGCGGGGTGACGCTCAGCACCGTCCCGACGCCGCTGGCCACGCCGACCGCGCCCGGGTCCTCGGACAACCGGTCCGCGCCCTGCGCGACAGTGCAGCCGACCCTCTCCAGCAGGGCGACAACCCGCGCCGGCGGGTACTCGACGCCGACCCGCCGGGTCGGCAGGTCCGTCGGAAGACTGATCGGGGTACGCGGCCGGACGTGGTCGATGTCCAGGATCTCCGCGCTCGGCGTGCCCCCACCGTGCTCGGTGAGCAGGCGCACGGCACGCTCCAGCGCGACCAGCGCCACGGCCGGGTCGACACCCCGCTCCCAGCGCTTCGCGGCCTCGCTGAACAGCTTGTGCCGGCGGGCGGTGCGCCCGACCATCGCCGGGTCCCAGTGCGCCGCCTCGAAGAGCACTGTGGTGGTGCCGGCGACGACCTCGCTGGTCTCGCCGCCCATCACCGCCGCCAGGGAGATCGGCCCGGTGTCATCGCAGATCACCATGTCGTCGGCGGTGAGCACCCGGTTGACCCCGTCGAGGGTGGTCAGCTTCTCCCCCGCCTCGGCGCGACGGACCACCAGCGGCCCGGCGATCCGGTCGGCGTCGAAGGCGTGCATCGGCTGGCCCAGCTCCACCATCACGTAGTTGGTGATGTCGACGGGCAGCGAGATGCTGCGGATGCCGGCGGTGACGAGCCGCTGCTGCATCCAGGACGGTGTGGGCGCGGTCGGGTCGACCCCGCGGACCAGGCGGGCCGTGAACCGGTCGCAGCCGACAGTGTCGCGGACCTCCACCGGGTACGCGGGCGTCTCGGTGCCGCCCGGGGCCGGCGTGAGGGCCGGGTCGCGCAGCGGCACGTCGAACGCGTGCGACAGCTCCCGGGCCAGGCCGCGCAGGCTCAGCGCGTACCCCCGGTCAGGGGTGATCTCCAGATCGAGGACGACGTCGTCGAGACCCACCACCGGGCGCGCGTCGTCGCCCGGCTTGGCCGTCACGTCCGGCCCCAGCACGATGATGCCGGAGTGGTCGTCGCCCAGGCCCAGTTCCTTGGCCGAGCAGATCATGCCCGCCGAGTTGTGCCCGTACGTCTTGCGGGCGCCGATGGCGAAGCCGCCGGGCAGCACGCCGCCGGGCAGGATCACCACCACCCGGTCACCCGGGGCGAAGTTACGGGCACCGCAGACGATCTCCTGCGGCTCACCGGTGCCGTTGGCGGCACCCACGTCGACCCGGCAGAACCGGATCGGCTTCTTGAAGCCGGTGAGCTCCTCGATCTCGCGGACCTCACCGACGACCAGTTGACCGGTGACGGTCTCGGCCAGGTCCACAGCGGACTCGACCTCGATGCCGAGGTCGACCAGGGCCTGCTCCAGGTCACCGGTGGGCAGGTCGGCGGGGAGGTCGACGTACTCCCGCAGCCAACTGACAGAAACTCGCATGACTTCAGACCACCGTTCCCGTGTCTCGTACCCGCATCGCCTACGCCCCGGTCCCGAGCGCGCGGCTGAACCGCACGTCGCCCTCGAAGAGATGGCGGATGTCGCTGACCCCGTGCCGGACCATCAGGGTCCGGTCGATGCCCATGCCGAAGGCGAATCCGGAGTAGACCTCCGGGTCGACGCCGCAGGCGCGCAGCACCCGGGGGTTGACCATGCCGCAGCCACCCCACTCGACCCACTGTGGGCCGTCCCGGTGCTCCGGGAACCACACGTCGAACTCCGCCGACGGCTCGGTGAACGGGAAGTAGTGCGGCCGCCACCGGGTCTTCGCCTCGGGGCCGAACATCGCGCGGGCGAAGTGGTCAAGCGTGCCCCGCAGGTGGGCCATCGTGATGCCCTTGTCGACCACCAGGCCCTCGGCCTGGTGGAACACCGGGCTGTGGGTGGCGTCGATCTCGTCGGTGCGGTAGACGCGACCCGGCACGATCACGTAGATCGGCGGCTTGCGGCTGAGCATCGTGCGGGTCTGCACCGTCGAGGTGTGCGTCCGCAGGACCAGGCCGGAACCCTCCGGTGCGATGTGGAAGGTGTCCATCAGCCCGCGCGCCGGGTGGTCGGCGGGGATGTTCAACGCGTCGAAGTTGACCCACTCCAGGTCGACCTCGGGCCCCTCGGCCACCTCGTAGCCCATCCCGACGAAGAGGTCGCTGATCGACTCCATCAGGGTGCTCAACGGGTGCCGAGCGCCGCGCGGACGCCGGTCGTAGGGCAGGGTGACGTCCACCCGCTCCTCGACCAGCACCCGCTCGGCCTGCTCGCGCTCGACCACCTCGGCGCGCTCGGCGTACGCGGACTCGATCGCCCGGCGGGCCTCGTTGACCCGCTTGCCGGCGTCGGACTTCGCGGCCGGCGGCAACGCGCCGATCTCCCGGCGCGCGAGGGAGACCGGTGACCGGTCACCCAGGTGCACCGAGCGCAGCGCGCTCAGCGCGTCCGGGTCGGCGGCGGCCTCGAACGCCTTCGTGGCGTCCGTGATGGCCTCGGCCAGGGCGGCGGGGTCGAGCAGGGCGACCTGCTTCGGGTCGTACGGATCGTTGCGGTAGCTCATGGCGTACGGGCACTCCCTCACGGCGGCGCCAGCCCTCACCGGGGCGGCTAGGCGAGTCTACGGACGCGCGGCTGTGCCGCAGCCCGCCGGTAGGAGTTGCGCAGGGAGCAGGTCAGGCCCGCCGCCCGCCGACACCGGCGGGCTGGCTAAACGAACGCCGTGTCGCGTTCATGGACGGACGCTCTCCCCTGCTGTCAGTCGCGCCGGAGGCAATCACCCTCAGCGCTGCGCTCTCGCTGAAGCGTACAGGCAGACCGCCGCGGCGGCAGCCAGGTTGAGGCTCTCCGCGCGCCCGTACAGCGGCACCCGCACCGTGGTGTCGGCGGCGGCGGTCAACTCCTCGGGCAGGCCGTGCGCCTCCGAGCCGAACAGCCAGGCGGTGGGCCCGACGAGCCGGCCGTAGTCGGTCAGGTCGTCCAGGTCGTTGTCGCCGTACCCGGTGGTGGCGAAGATCGACAGCCCGGCGGCGCGCAGCGCGTCGACCACCGCGACCGGGTCGGGGGCGCGCACCACGTCGACGTGGAAGAGGCTGCCGGCAGAGGCCCGCACACACTTGCCGTTGTACGGGTCGACGGCGTCTCCGGCGAAGATCACCGCACCCGCGCCGGCCGCGTCGGCGGTGCGCAGCACGGTGCCGGCGTTGCCCGGGTCGCGGATCTCGGCGAGCACCGCCACCAGCCGGGGCGCACCCGCGAGGGCCTGCTCCAGTGGGACGTCCAGGTGCCGGCAGACGGCGACCAACCCCTGTGGGGCGACGGTCTCGGTCAGCGCCGCGAGGGCATCGTCGGTCACCTCGGAGACCGGCACGTCGGCGCGGGCCGCCGTGGCGGCCAACTCCGGATACCTGTCGAGCGCGGTGGTCGTACCGAACAGTTCGGTGACCACCTCCGGCCGCGCGAGGGCCTCGCGGACCGCCTGCGGGCCCTCGGCCAGGAAACGGCCTGTGGCGTCGCGGTCCCGGCGGCGTTGCAGGCGGCGGGCGGCGACGACCCTGGGGGTACGCGGGGTGAAAGCCATGGTGTGCGCTCCTCCGGCACGATTGAGGCGCCCCCCGGACGGCGGTGCCGACACGGGAGACGCCTCGCTCTGGTGCGTGGGGATCAGGCGGCCTGAGCCGCTGCGCCGCCGGTGCCCTCGGCCGTGACCGCGGCCCGGGCCAGCTCGACGATCGCCGCGAAAGAGGCGGCGTCGTTGACAGCCATGTCGGCCAGGATCTTGCGGTCGACCTCGATGCCGGCCAGACGCAGGCCCTGGATCAGACGGTTGTAGGTCATCCCGTTGGCCCGGGCGCCCGCGTTGATCCGCTGAATCCACAGCTGCCGGAAGTCGCCCTTGCGGTCGCGACGGTCCCGGTAGGCGTACTGCATCGAGTGCAGCACCTGCTCCTTGGCCTTGCGGTACAGGCGGGAGCGCTGACCGCGGTAACCACTCGCGGACTCCAGCAGGGTACGACGCTTCTTCTGGGCGTTTACAGCCCGCTTGACGCGTGCCATCTCAACTCCTAATTACGTAAAGGTGGCGCGCGTCAGCGGCCGAGCAGCTTCTTGATGCGCTTGACGTCGGCCTTGGCCAGCACGACCGTGCCGGTCAGCCGGCGGGTCTGGGTGGAGGGCTTCTTCTCCAGGTTGTGGCGGAGGCCGGCCTGCTGGGCAACGATCTTGCCCTTGCCGGTCACCTTGACCCGCTTACCCATACCCGTGTGGCTCTTCATCTTCGGCATGTGGAACGTCTTCTCCCCTGTTACTCGCTGCTGGTGTCGGCGGCGAGGCCGGTGTCACCGGCTGCTGCGGTCTCGCTGACCGCTGCGGTCTCATCGGCTTCCGGAGCGGCGGACTCGTCCCCTGCCCGGTCCCGAGGTCCGCCGCGAGACGCCGTAGCGGCGACCGCGGAGGCCTTGACGGCCCGATGCGGGGCGAGAACCATGATCATGTTTCGGCCGTCCTGCTTCGGAGCGGCCTCGACGTATCCCAGTTCCGTGATCTCGGATTCGAGCCGGCGCAGGAGCCGGTAACCCAGCTCCGGACGGCTCTGCTCGCGACCGCGGAACATGATCGTCACCTTGACCTTGTCGCCCGCCTTGAGGAACCGCACCACGTGACCCTTTTTGGTCTCGTAGTCGTGCGGGTCGATCTTCGGCCGAAGCTTCATTTCCTTGATGACGGTCTGCTGCTGATTACGCCGCGCTTCGCGCGCCTTGAGTGCGCTCTCGTACTTGAACTTGCCGAAGTCCATGAGCTTGCACACCGGCGGGCGCGCCATCGGCGCAACCTCGACCAGGTCCAGATCGACGTCCGCGGCCAGCTGAAGAGCGCGCTCCAGCGGGACGATGCCCACCTGCTCACCCTCTGGGCCGACCAGTCGGACCTCACGTGCCCGGATCTGCTCGTTCACGCGTGGTTCGACGCTGATGGGGCCTCCTCGAGTCGTTTCTGCTCACTCGCCGACCCCTGCGGCTCCCGGGAGGGAACCGACCCGAAAAGCAGAAGGCCCCGGCGCATGCCAGGGCCCGCTCGACCGGTCAGCGCGATTACCAGGATCGCGCACCCGGCACCGGGACATGCCCGGAACCGGTGACCGGACCCGGCCACCGTAGCGGCGACTCGGGTGGGAGCAGGCGCTCCGCTTTCAAGGCTGCCTGCTCGCACGCGGAGACAGCCTGGTCGACTCGATAACACTACACCGGCGCCCCGGCGACCCCCAAACCGGGCACGACCTGCTGTTCAAAGACGCCCGGCAGGTCGGCAGGTCGGCCGCGCTGGGTCAGCGGCCGACGGCGCGTTCGGCGAGGCGGACCTGGTGGGCCTCGTGCAGCCGGCGCAGCGCGCGGACCCCGTCGACGGCCAACTCCTTGTCGGCGGCCTGCAACGCGACCATCGGCAGCAGGTCGTCGTCGTGCAGCTCCAGGCTGGCCCACGGCGCGCCCCGGTCGAAGCGGACGCCCCGGACAACCTCCCAGGGCAGCTCGTAGGAGCTGATGACGTTACGGACCCGGATGCTCCGGGCGTCCGCCTCCACCCGGGGACGGGTGAACAGCAGGAAGCCCAGCGCACCGAAGATGCCGAGGCCGATCATGGCGATCTGGTCGCCGCGCTGGAAACTGCCGTAACCATCGCCGGTCGGGCCACTCAGCGAGGTAGCGACCAGACCGAACACCACCACCAGGGCGGCCGCCGCCGACCAGCAGACCACGCGGATGCGGCGGGGCTTCAGGCGGACCAGTTCGGTTTCACTCACCCCACCAGTCTGCCACCCGCACTCGGTCATCGAACGCACCACCCGCCGAGCCACCACCCCGAGTCCTGTGGCGGCCAGCCGCCCCAAGATCGTGCTCGATCCAGGATCCAGTGGCCTCCGCCGAGCTGGAGGCCACTATTTCCATGATCGAGCGCGATCTTCCCGGTCCGGGCGGGGCCGCGGGACGGGTCCCGCGTGCGCCGGGCCGCACCGGCCGGGGACGGTCAGAGGCGGCAGGCGTGGATGTTGGTGACGAGGATGGCGCGGGCGCCCAGTTCGTACAGCTCGTCCATGATGCGGTGCACGTCGTCGCGGAGCACCATGGCCTGCACCGCCACCCAGCCCTCGCGGTGCAGCGGCGACACCGTGGGCGACTCGATGCCCGGAGTGAGCCCGCTGGCCCGGTCCAGCAGACCGGCCGGCACGTCGTAGGCGAGCATCACGTAGCGGCGGGCCACCAGCACACCGTGCAGGCGGCGCAGCAACTGCTCGGCCTGCGGTTGCGCGGGCGCGCCGGCACGCCGGACCAGCACCGCCGACGAGCGCAGCAGCGGCTCACCGAAGACCACGAGGCCCGCCTGGCGCAGGGTCGCGCCGGTCTCCACCACGTCCGCGATCACGTCAGCGACACCGAGGCGTACGGCGTTCTCCACGGCGCCGTCGAGGCGGATCACGTCGGCCTTGACGCCCACCTCGCCGAGGTGCCGTTCGACCAGCCCCGGGTACGCGGTGGCGATGCGGTGACCGCCCAGCTCCTGGACGGAGGCGATGTCGTCGGGGCGGGCGGCGAAGCGGAAGGTGGCCCGGCCGAAGGCGAGGTCGACGACCTCCTCGGCCGGCGCGGCCGAGTCGATCAGCAGGTCCCGGCCGGTGATCCCGAGGTCGAGGTCACCGGAGCCGACGTAGGTGGCGATGTCCTTCGGACGCAGGTAGAAGAATTCGACGTCGTTGGCCTCGTCGCGGCAGACGAGGTCCTTGGGGTCGGTGCGCTGGCGGTAGCCCGCCTCACGCAGCATCTGGGCGGCCGGTTCGGCCAGGGTGCCCTTGTTGGGAATGGCGACACGCAGCATGACGGAGTGCTCCTTCGATCCGGTTGGCGATCAACAGGGGTGGGGGCACTCACAGATGTCGGTAGACGTCCTTGAGCTCGAGACCACTGGCGAGCATCAGCACCTGGACCTGGTAGAGCAGTTGGGAGATCTCCTCGGCGGTGCGCTCCGGCCCCTCGTGCTCGGCGGCCATCCACGACTCGGCCGCCTCCTCGACGACCTTCTTGCCGATGAAGTGCACGCCCTTGTCCAGCGCGGCGACGGTGCCCGACCCCGGGGTGCCGGCGGCGGCCTTGGCCTGCAGCTCGGCGAACAACTCCTCGAACGTCTTCACGGGGAACGATTCTTCCAGCCACCCGCGCGGCACCCCACGTCCGGGTCCGTCGGAATCCAGCAAGCGGACAATTCCCTACCAACATGGTGGGACAATTGCCTATCGATGCCCATGGAGCTCTACGCTGTCCGCCATGGCCAGCCGCTCACGTCTCCTCGCGCTCACCTTCGCCGGCGCCGTCGTCGTAGCCACCGCCGGATGCGCGCCACAGGACGAGAAACCCACCCCCACTGTCACCGCCCCGCCGTCCTGCGCCAAGGACAGCCTGCCCACGCGTACGCCGGGCAAGCTGACCATCGCCACCGACCAGCCCGCGTACGAACCGTGGTTCGCCAAGGACAAGCCGGACAGCGGCGAGGGCTTCGAATCCGCCGTCGCGTACGCGGTGGCCGAGAAGCTCGGCTACGCCCGCGCCGACGTCACCTGGACCAGGGTCAAGTTCGACACCGCCATCGCGCCGGGGCCGAAGGGCTTCGACTTCGACATCAACCAGTTCTCCATCACCGACGAGCGCAAGCAGGCTGTCGACTTCTCCGCGCCGTACTACCTGGTGCGGCAGACAGTCATCGCGTTGAAGTCCTCGAAGATCGCCGGCCGGAAGTCGCTGGCCGACCTGCGGGACGCCCGGCTCGGCGCGCAGGTCGGCACCACCAGCTACCAGGCGATCACCGACGTGATCAAGCCGACCGCCAAGCCGCAGGTCTACAACAGCAACGACGATGCCAAGAAGGCCCTTCAGAACGGGCAGCTGGACGGTCTCGTGGTGGATCTTCCAACCGCCTTCTACATCACCGGCGCGGAGATCACCGACGCGACGATCGTCGGGCAGGTGCCGCAGGTCGGTACGCCCGAGGCGTTCGGGTTGCTGCTGGACAAGAACTCCCCACTGACCTCCTGCGTGAGCGGGGCGGTCGGTCAGCTCACCACGGCGGGCACGCTGAAGGAGCTGGAACAGAAGTGGCTCGCGCAGGTGGCGGGGGCGGCCGAGCTGCGGTGACGCTACTGGATCATGTGCCCTCGGAGGCGCAACTGCGCCGGTCGGCGTACCGGCGTCGGCAGACCGTCTACAGCGTGCTCGTCGCGGCGTCCTCGACGGCGGCGCTCGGCACGCTGCTGGTGATCGCGGTGACCGGGGCGCCGGGCTGGGACCGGGTCCGGCAGTCGTTCCTGGATCCGGAGATCGCCCGCGACGCGCTGCCGACGGTGCTGAGCGGGCTCTGGCTCAACATACGGCTGCTGGTCTGCTGTGCGGTCGGCGCGCTGCTGCTCGGGCTGGTGATCGCCGTGCTGCGGACGCTGCGCGGGCCGGTCTTCTTCCCGGTCCGCGCGCTGGCCGCCGGCTACACCTACACCTTCCGCGGCCTACCGCTGATCATCGTGCTGTACCTGCTCACCCTCGGCGTGCCCGGCCTGCGGTTGCAGGGCATGCCGCCGGTGCTGGTGCTGGGTGGGATCGCGTTGGTCCTCACCTACGGCGGCTACCTCGCCGAGGTGTTCCGGGCCGGCATCGAGTCGGTGCACTCCAGCCAACTCGCCGCGGCCCGCTCGTTGGGCCTGAGCCACCGGCAGACGATGCGGCACGTGGTCCTGCCGCAGGCCGTCCGGCGGGTGGCGCCACCCCTGCTCAACGACGTGGTGGCGTTGCAGAAGGACGTGGGGCTGGTCTCCCTCGCGGGGCCGATCGACGCGGTCCGTGCCGCGCAGATCGCCACCGCCCAAACCTTCAACTACACGCCGTACGTCGTGGCGGGGGTGCTCTTCGTGCTGCTCGCCATCCCGCTGATCGCGGTCACCGACTGGGTGACGCTGCGCGCGGCCCGCCGACAGTCGGGAGGCTGACCCATGGCGTTGCTGCGCTGTCGGGGTCTGCGCAAGGAGTACGGCGGGCACGCCGTGCTCGACCACCTCGATCTGACCGTCGCCGAGCATCAGGTGGTGGCACTGATCGGCGCGTCCGGGTCCGGCAAGTCGACACTGCTGCGCTGCGTCAACCTGCTGGACGAGTTGGACGACGGCACCATCGAGTTGGACGGGGAGGACATCTCCGATCCCCGGGTGGACCCGGACCAGGTCCGGCGGCGGATCGGCATGGTGTTCCAGGCGTACAACCTCTTTCCGCACCTGAGCGTGTTGGACAACATCACCCTCGCGCCGCGCCGCGTACACCGGCGGGGCCGGGCGGAGGCCGAGGCGCAGGCCCGGGAACTGCTCGACCGGGTGGGGCTCGGCGCCAAGGCGGACGCCTACCCGGACCGGCTCTCCGGCGGGCAGCAGCAGCGGGTGGCGATCGTCCGGGCGCTGGCCAACTCACCGCGACTGATGCTGCTCGACGAGGTCACCTCCGCGCTCGACCCGGAGCTGGTCGGCGAGGTGCTGGCGATGATCCGCGACCTGAAGGCCGACGGCATGACAATGGTGCTGGCCACCCACGAGATGGGCTTCGCCCGGGAGGTCGCCGACGAGGTGTGCTTCCTCGACGCCGGACGGGTCGTCGAGAGCGGCCCGCCCGAGCAGGTGCTCGGCGAGCCGACGCAGCCTCGTACCCGGCAGTTCCTGCGCCGGATCATCGAGGCCGGCCGTCTCTGAAGGCGGGCCTTCGGAGACGGCCGAGGCGTCAACCGCCGAAGCCGACCCGCTGGGCGTTGCCCGCAGCCACCGTCCGTACGGCCAGCGCCGCGTCGAGCGCCGCCACTGTGGCGGACCAGCCCTTGTCCTCCGCCGAGCCGGGCAGACCGGCGCGGTCGCGGGCCTGCTCGATGGTCTCCACCGTCAACACCCCGTGCGCCACCGGCTTGCCCTCGTCCAGCGCCACCCGGGTCAGCCCGTCGGTGACCGAACGGCACACGTAGTCGAAGTGGGCGGTGGACCCGCGGACCACCACGCCGAGGGCGACCACCACGTCGCAGCGGCGGGCGAGGGCCTGCGCGACCACCGGCAGCTCGACCGAGCCGGCGACCCGGGCGACCACGGAACGCGCGCCGCACGCCTCGGCGGCGGCCACCGCACGCTCCAGCATGTGGTCGGTCAGCTCGCCGTGCCACCGGGCGGCAACGACCCCGACGGTCAGGCCCGCTGCGTCGACCGCCTCGACTCCCGGCTCACCGAAACCCGCCATCGTCATGCTCCGATCTCGTCGTTGGCGACCGGGCGCCCCAGCGGCGCCTCGGACACCTCGTCCAACTCGTCCAGCAGGTGACCCATCCGGTCCCGCTTGGTGCGCAGGTAGCGCATGTTCTCCGGGTGCGCGCCGACCGGCAGCCCCTCACGGCCGGTGATGGTCAACCCGTACCCCTCCAGCCCGGCCCGCTTGGCCGGATTGTTGGTCAGCAACCGCATCGACCGCACGCCCAGGTCGTAGAGGATCTGCGCGCCGGTGCCGTAGTCGCGGGCATCGGCCGGCAGGCCCAGGTCGAGGTTGGCGTCGACGGTGTCGCGGCCCAGATCCTGCAACTGGTACGCCTGCAGCTTGTGCAGCAACCCGATGCCGCGCCCCTCGTGCCCACGCACGTAGAGCACCACGCCCCGGCCCTCCTGCCCGACCCGCGCCAGCGCGGCGTCCAGCTGCGGCCCACAGTCGCAGCGCAACGAGCCGAACACGTCCCCGGTCAGGCACTCGGAGTGCACCCGGACCAGCACGTCCTGGCCGTCACCGAGGTCACCCAGCACCATCGCGACATGCTCGGCCGGGTCGTGCTCGGCGCGGTAGCCGAGCGCCCGGAACACCCCGTGCTTCGTCGGCATCCGGGCGTCGGCGACCAGCTCGACCTGCTTCTCGGTACGCCGACGGTAGGCGATCAGGTCGGCGATGGTGACCAGCGTGAGGCCGTGCTCGGCGGAGAACTTCTCCAGGTCCGGCAGGCGCATCATGGTGCCGTCGTCGTTGACCAGCTCGCAGAGCACGCCGGCCGGGCGCAGCCCGGCCAGCCGGGTCAGGTCGATCCCCGCCTCGGTGTGTCCCGGTCGGCGCAGCACCCCACCCTCGCGAGCGCGCAGCGGCACCACGTGCCCGGGGCGGGCCAGGTCGGTCGGGTCGGTCGCCGCGTCGGCGAGCAGCCGGCTGGTGTGCGCGCGGTCGGCCGCCGAGATGCCGGTGCTGACCCCCTCGCGGGCGTCCACCGTCACCGTGTACGCGGTGCCGCGCCGGTCCTGGTTGGTGTGGTGCATCGGCGGCAGGTCGAGCCGGTCGGCTTCGCTCTCGGTCAGCGCCACGCAGACGTAGCCGGAGGTGTAGCGCACCATGAACGCCATCAGCTCCTGCGTGGCCAACTCGGCCGCGAAGATCAGGTCGCCCTCGTTCTCCCGGTCCGCGTCGTCGACCACGACGACCGGCCGGCCGGCCGCGATGTCCGCGATCGCCTGCTCAATGCTTCCGAAGCTGGTCATGCGACGGCCTCCCGGTAGATGGGCGTACGGACGGTGGCCGCGGCGCGCGAGGTGCGCCACCAGGCGGCGAAGCCCCAGACGCAGAGGGCGCCGTAGATCAGGTACATGACGGCCGACGGGTAGAACCCGCCGCGCAGCAGCAGCGGCACCCCGACCGCGTCCACGGCGATCCAGAGCAGCCAGAACTCCACCCAGCCGCGGGCCATGCCGTACGTGGCCAGCAGGCTGCCGGTGAGGATCCAGGCGTCGGGCAGCGGGCCCCACGAGCCCAGGGCCTTGAGCAGCGGGTACGCCGCGGCGGTGCCGATCACGGCGGCCACCAGCAGCATCAGTCGCTCCCGTCCGGTGGCCCAGCGCGGAACGACCGCAGCCTGCCCACCGTCGGCGCGACGGTTGCGCTGCCAGCGCCACCAGCCGTAGACGCTGACAGCGAAGAAGAACACCTGCCGGCCGGCCTGCCCGTACAGGTCGTGCTCCTGCGGGGTGGCGAACACCCCGCCGAGGAAGACGGTGAGGAGCAGCGCGTTACCGATCATGCCGACCGGCCACGCCCAGACCAGCCGGCGCAACCCGAGCAGCGCCGAGACCAGCCCGAACGCGTTGCCGACGATCTCCCTGGCCAGCACCGGCGAGCCGGCGACATGCACCTGCGCGTCCAGCAGCCAACTGAGCGGGCCCATCAGGCCACCCCACCCGGGTTCGCGGCCAGCCCGCTGGCGTCGGCGTCGGTGAGCCGGTCGCCGAGCAGCCGCTCGACGTACTTGGCCAGCACGTCGACCTCCAGGTTGACCGGGTCGCCGACGCCCTTCGCGCCGAGCGTGGTCAGCTTGAGCGTGGTGGGGATCAGCCCGACGGCGAACTCGTCCGCGCCGACGGCGGCGACAGTCAACGAGACACCGTCGATGGTGATCGAGCCCTTCTCGACCACGTACCGGGACAGGGCGGCGGGCAGCCGGAACCGGACGGTCTCCCACTGCTCGGCCGGCTCCCGGGAGATGAGTTCACCGACGCCGTCGACGTGCCCCTGCACCAGGTGCCCGCCGAGGCGGCTACCGAGCGCGGCGGCCCGCTCCAGGTTGACCGGGTCGCCGGGGCGCAGCGCGCCCAGCGCGGAGCGGCGCAGCGTCTCCCCCATCACGTCGGCGGTGAAGACACCGTCGGCCACCTCCACGACCGTCAGGCAGACACCGTTGACGGCGATCGAGTCGCCGTGCCGGGCGTCGGAGGTGACCAGTGGGCCGCGTACGCCCACCAGCGCCGAATCGCCTGCCGTCGGCTCCACCCGGACGATCTCGCCCAATTCCTCGATAATGCCGGTGAACATCTCAGCCCTCCCTTTTGCGGGGCAAAGCGGTGATCCGGAGATCCGGACCGATCTGCGTAACGTCGACGAACTCCAGATCGATGGCCTCGGCGATGGTGGTCACTCCCGCGTCGACCAGCGCGGTCGGGCCGGCGCCGAGCAGCCGCGGCGCGACGTACCCGACGATCTTGTCGACCAGGCCGGCGTTCAGGAACGCGCCGGCCAGCCGGGGGCCGCCCTCCAACAGCACCGCGCGGACCCCGCGCAGGTGCAGCGCCGCGAGCAGCGCCGACAGGTCGACCCGGCCGTCCGGGCCGGCGCCGACCTCGTCGGCGGTCGCGATCCACGTGCGTGCGGCGCCGTCGCGGACCTTGGCGTCAGCCGGGGTACGCCCCGAGCTGTCCACCACCACCCGCAGCGGCTGCCGGATGGCCAGGCTGCCGTCGCGCAGGTTGCGGGCGGTCAACCGGGGATCGTCGGCGAGCACGGTGCCCACCCCGGCGATGACCGCGTCGACAGTGCCGCGCAGCGCGTGCACGTCGATCCGGGCCGCCTCCGAGGTGATCCACATGCTGGTGCCGTCCGCCGCGGCGGAGCGCCCGTCGAGCGTGGCGGCGTACTTCCAGATCACGTACGGCCAGCCCCGGCGCATCGAGGTCAGCCACGCGACGTTGCCGGCCTCGGCCTCCTCGCCGCGTACCCCCAGATCCACCCGGACCCCGGCGGCGCGCAAGGTGGCGGCGCCCCCGGAAGCGACAGGGTTCGGGTCAGGTACGGCGATGACCACACGGCCCACCCCGGCCTGGACGAGCGCGGAACTACAGGGGCCGGTGCGGCCGGTGTGGTCACAGGGTTCCAGGGTGACGACAGCGGTGCCGCCCTTGGCCCGCCGCCCGGCCTGCGCCAGGGCGACGATCTCGGCGTGCGGCCCCCCGGCGTACGCGTGGAAGCCCTCGCCCACGACCTCGCCGTCCTCGTCGAGGAGCACGCACCCGACCACGGGGTTGGGGCTGGTGGTGCCGAGCCCGCGCGCTGCCAACTCGATCGCACGCCGCATCGCCTCATCAACGGAGACGCTGGCCATCGCGCTGCCCCTGCCCTCTCACTCGCCCGGTCCGCGCGCGGGCGGTCAGGGAGGCGGTGGCCATGGGGCCACTGGCAGGCGGTGGCGGATTCCGGGAACGGCACAGCCGCCCCCGGGGGGTCGGCACGGCACGCTGAAGCCAGCGGCCGGCTCGGACCCGTCCGTCCCGCGCGCTGTCTCCCATCCGGACTGTCTGGGCGCGGACGAACCGCCCCCAACCGTCGGCCCCGGATTTTCACCAGGTCCACCGGACGGCAGAGCCGTCCGGGTCGCGGGCTGACCACGGTTGGACCGTGGATCACCGCCGGTTCGGAATTTCACCGAGTCCCGCCAGCGCGTGGTGGGTACCCGGAAAGTCTTACACGCCGATCCGGCTCCGTCGCCACCTAGGCGAGCTACTTCACAGCGTTATCACGCTCAGGTGACGCCGCGACGCCGGTCCACCGCCACGTACGAGCCCGGTTGACTCTTGGCCACCGTCTTCATCTCCGAGGCCACCGCGATCGCTTCGAGCGGGTCGGTGAACCGCTTGCCGGCGTCGGAGAGGGACACCCCGATGGAGAGCGTGACCAGGGCCGCCCGCCGGATGTTGCCACGTCGATCCTTCAACTCGACGAAGCCGCGCTCCCGGTCGGTCTGGTCGTAGAGCGTGTCGGCGGCGTTCTCGAAGTCGACGACCGCCCGGGACGTCAGTGGGCGCACCTGGTCCGGGGCGCAGACGATGACGAAGTCGTCACCGCCGACGTGACCGAGGAAGGCCGGTGGCAGCCCCACGCCCACCACCGCCCGGTGCAGGCTGCGGGCCAGCGCGGAGATGAAGTCGTCGCCGCGCACGAAGCCGTACCGGTCGTTGACGCTCTTGAACCGGTCGATGTCGACGTAGCCGACGGCGTAGTCCACGCCGTTTCGGACCCGATCGCTGATCTCCCGACGAATCCGGCTGTTGCCGGGCAGCCCGGTCAGCGGGGAGACCTCCCGGAACTCCTTGTTGCGGCGCAGCGTGGACGAGACCCGGGCCACCAGCTCGGCGGTGTCGAACGGCTTGACCAGGTAGTCGTCCGCGCCGGCGCTGAGCCCGTGCACCTTGTCGACTGTCATTCCCTTGGCGGTCAGCATGATCACCGGAAGGGCGGACGTCATCGGGTCGGCGCGCAGCCGGCGGGTCAGCTCCAGCCCGTCGATCCGGGGCATCATGAGGTCGACCACCGCCAGGTCCGGCCGCTGGCGCTCGATGACCTCCAGGGCCTCCTGGCCGTCGCTGGCGTGGATCACCTCGAAGCCGTGCAGCCGCAGGTTGAACTCGACGAACCGAGCGATGTCCTCGTCGTCGTCCACGACGAGAATGATGTCCTTGCGGTCGGCCTCGGGCTCCACCTCAGGCCCCGGGCGCCGCGCGTTCCGCCAGGGCCCGCAGGTGCCGTACCGCCTCCGCCGGGTCGGCGGCCCCGTAGACGGCGGTGCCGGCCACGAACGCGTCGGCGCCGGCCGCGGCCGCCTGCTCGATGGTGTCGGCGGCGATCCCGCCGTCCACCTCGATGCGCAGCTCCAGGTGCCCGGCCGACGCGTGCCGCCGGGCCGTCCGCACCTTCTCCAGGAGCTGCGGAATGAACCGCTGCCCACCGAAGCCCGCCTTGATCGTCATGATCAGCAGGGTGTCGAAGCTGGGCAGCAGGTCCAGGTAGGGCTCGATCGGGGTGTCCCGGTCGATGGCCAGGCCCGCCTTCGCGCCGGCCGAACGCAGGTCCTTGGCGAGCGCCACCGGGTCGTCGGACGCCTCCGCGTGGAAGGTGACGTTGTACGCCCCGGCGTCGGCGTACCCGGGGGCCCACCGGCGCGGGTCCTCGATCATCAGGTGCACGTCGAAGGGCATCGCCGTGACGGCCCGCAGGCTCTGCACCACGGGCAGCCCAATGGTCAGGTTCGGCACGAAGTGGTTGTCCATCACGTCGACGTGCAACCAGTCCGCGGCGTCCTCGACGGCGCGGACTTCTTCGGCGAGGCGGGCGAAATCGGCGGCCAGGATGCTCGGCGCGACGATCGGCGGCGGTACGGTCACGGGGCCAGTGTACGAACGTGGCCACCCGCCACCCGCATCGCGCCACCTTTGGGGACGCGCTGTGACCCAGCAGTGACCATTGGTGCAGAATTGGACGCTCCGGACCCCCGAATCCGGACGAACAGACATCAGCCACTGGCCGATCGACGGAAACGCGACGACACTCCAACCGGGACGGTGCCGTAGGCTGCACGCCCGCCGGGGTCTCGCCGCGGGGCGCGGCGACCGGCCGCCAGCTCCCGGGAGGGCGGACGATGCGACGGTGGCTTCCAGCGCTGGTGCTGGCCAGCGTCACGACGATGCTGCTGGCCGGCTGCGCGCCGGCGCGAGGCGCGGACGGTGATCTCACCGACGACTGGCCGACCCTGCGGGTTCCGAAGCCGTTCACCCCCGCCACCGACACCTGCCTGCCGCGGATCGCCACTGTCGTGCAGGCCAGCACGTACGAGACGGTGGACTGCGCGCGCAACCACCTGGCCGAGAGCATCCACGTCGGCACCTTCGTCGGGCCCGACGCGCTGACCGAGGCCCGACCGGAACCCGGATCGTCGGCGCTGCGCACGGCTCGCGCCGAGTGCGACCAGCGGGCCCGGGAGGTGCTCGGCGGCGACTGGCACACGGCCCGACTCGCGCTGTCCCTCGCGTTGCCGTCCGCGCCCGCCTGGGCCGGCGGCGCCCGCTGGTTCCGCTGCGACCTCAGCGAGACCGGCAGCATCGACAACACCCGCCCGGTGAACCGCACCGGCAGCCTGCGCGGCGCGTTGATCGGCGACACGCCCCTGACGCACCGCTGCTTCGACCCCAAACTGATCGGCGACAACCTCAACTACATGGCGCCGGTGCTCTGCACCGAGCCGCACCGCGCCGAGTTCGTGGGCGTCTACGAGGAGCGGGACATGAGCTGGGCGGAGTTCGCCAGGTCCGCCGAGCAGGCGCACCGACGCTGCATGGCGCTGATCGCCGCGTACGCGGCGGTGCCCAACAACAGCGAACTGCCGTACCGGGCCGGGTCCATCTACTACCCGCCGTCGCAACGGGAGTGGGAGGAGGGCGACCGTGGAGTGCGCTGTTTCCTGTGGAGCGACGACCGCAAACTCACCCGCTCGATGCGCGGCGCCGGTCCTGAGGGACTGCCCGCGATCTGAGCATCGTTGCCGTATGCTGCTGCGCCGTGGCGCTATCGACCGGCTGGGTCCGGTCGGGGGCCGGCAGCGGCGGGAGGTCGGGATGCGACGGTGGTTGGCGGCGTTCGCCGGGGGTGGGGCGCTGGCCCTGGCGCTGGCCGGGTGCGGCGCGCCCGCCGGAGTCGACAGTGACCTCATCGACGACTGGCCGGCGCCCGTCGCGGCGCAGCAGTTCGTCCCCGCTGCCGACGTCTGCCACCAGAGCTCCCAGCAGGTCGGCTTCCTGACCGGCTACAACCCGACGGCGTGCACGGAGGCGCACCGGGTGGAGACCATGCACGTCGGCACCCTCACCGGCCCGGGTGCCGAGGGTGGCACGCCCCCGCAGCCCGGCTCGCCCGGCATGCGAGCCGCGCAGACCGGGTGCGACACGGCGGTCAACAAGGCGGTGGGAGCCGACTGGCGTTCCGGGCGGCTCGGCCTGACCGTCGTGCTGCCGTCGCCGCAGGCCTGGTCGGGCGGGGCCCGCTGGTACCGCTGCGACGTCACCGAGATCGCCAGCATCGACGACACCGCCGTCGACCTGCGCACCGGCAGCCTCAAGGGCGCGCTGTCCGGAGCGGCCCCGCTGGCGTACCGCTGCTTCAACCCGAAGCTGGTCAAGGACGACATCGACGAGATGGCCCCGGTCTCCTGCACCGCCAAGCACCACGCCGAGTTCGTCGGCGTCTGGCAGGCGCCGAACACCAGCTACGCCGAGTTCACCCGCAGCACCAAGCGGACCCACCGGGCCTGCCAGACGATGATCGCCAAGTACGCCAAGGTCCCGGACAACTCCCAGCTCGACTTCCGCGCCGGCACGATCTACTACCAGCCGTACGAGGAGGAGTGGCGCAACGGGAACCGGGGCGTGCAGTGCTTCCTCTGGATCTCCGACCGGAACCTGACCCGCTCGATGAAGAACGCCGGCACCAAGGGCCTCCCGGTCACCTAGGGCGTGTCGGTCGAGCCCAGCGTGGTGCACCGCGTCCGGCCGGTCAGCTGACCGGCCGGACGCGTGGAGCGGATCAGCCTCGGCGCAGGACGGCGAGGAACATCGCGTCGGTGCCGTGGCGGTGTGGCCAGAGCTGCACGGTCGGCCCGTCACCGAGACCGGGCATGCCGGCCGGCAGCAGCGGGCGGGCGTCCACGAAGTCCACAGCGACCCCGCTACGGCGGGCCGCCTCGGTCACCGTCACGTGCGTCTCGACGGTGTGCGGCGAACAGGTGACATAGGCGACCAGGCCACCCGGGCGGACCGCCCGCAGCGCCGCGCCGAGCAGTTCCCGTTGCAGCCGGGTCAGCGGCGGCAGGTCCGACGGTTGGCGACGCCAGCGCGACTCCGGCCGACGACGCAGCGACCCCAGCCCGGTGCACGGTGCGTCGACCAGCACCCGGTCGAAGTGCTGCTCCGGCAGTTTCGGGTCGCCGCCGACCTCACGGCCGTCCATCGTCAACACCGCCACCGGCAGGTCCCGGGTCGCCAGGGAGACCAGCCGGGCGCGGTGCTCGGCCACCTCCACCGCTGTCACCCGGGCACCCCGCTGCGCGGCCAGCGCGCCGAGCAGCCCGGCCTTGCCACCCGGGCCGGCGCACAGGTCCAGCCAGCGTCCGTCCGGGCCGTCCAGCGGTGCGTCGGCGAGCGCGGTGGCCACCAGTTGGGAGCCCTCGTCCTGGACGTGGGCCCGGCCGTCGACCACCGCCGGGATGTCGCCCGGCGACCCGCCGGGCAGATAGACGGCGTACGGCGAGAAGGCACCGGGCGCACCGCCGACCTGGTCGGCCAGCTCGACCGGGTCGATCAGGCCGGGCCGGGCACACAGGTGCACCGGAGGGCGCTCATTGTCCTCGATCAGGAGGCGCTCCGTCTCGCCCAGATCGCCGCCGAGCGCCTCGGAGAAGGCCCGCACGATCCACTGCGGGTGGCTGTACGCCAACGAGAGGTGCCCGACCGGGTCGGTCTCCATCGGTGGGGCGAGCTTCGCCACCCAGGCGTCCGCGTCACGGGTGGACACCTCGCGCAGCACCGCGTTGGCGAAACCGGTAGCGCCCGGTGCGACCGAACGGACCAGGTCCACAGTCGACGAGACCGCGGCGTGCGGCGGCACCCGGGTGTGCAGGAGTTGGTACGCCCCGAGCCGCAGCGCGTCGCGTACCGGCGGGTCGATCCGGGCCACGTCCCGGCCGGCCGCGTCGGTCAGGATCGCGTCCAACGTGCCCAGGTGGCGCAGGGTGCCGTAGGTCAGCTCGGTGGCGAAGGCCGCATCCCGACCGAACAGCCCCTCTTCCCGCAGGATGATGGGCAACACCAGGTTGGCGAACGCGTCGTCCCGATGCACCGCCGCCACCGCCTCGTACGCGGCGCGACGCGGTCGGTCCAGCGGTGGTCGGACCGGGCGGCGATCCCCGCCACGGCCGGTCGACGGGCCGGAGCGCGTCGGTCGGGTTCCCTCCGGTGCCGTCACGCGAAGTCCTCTCCAGTGCCGACCCGGACGCCGCGCGCCCAGTCGGTCGCGTCCATCGCCCGTTTGCCCGCGGCGCGGACCTCGCCGAGACGTACCGGCACTGTCGCCGTGCCGGCCAGCACCCGGGACTTCTCCACCAGCAACTCCCCCGGCTTCAGCTCGGGGCCGTCGGGCACCGGGACGACCGGGCCGAGCTTCACCCGCTCGTCGCGGAACGTGGTCCAGCCACCCGGCGCGGGCGTGCAGGCCCGGATCCGCCGGTCCACGGCGAAGGCCGGGTCGCTCCAGCGCACCCGCGCGTCGTCCACTGTCAGCTTCGGCGCCAGCGACACCCCGTCGGCCGGCTGCGGCTCGGCGCGGGCGGTGCCGTCGGCGATCGCGTCGAGCACCGCCACCAGCAGCCCGGCACCGGAGTCGGCGAGCCGACCCAGCAGGTCACCGGAGGTGTCGGTGGCGCGGATCTCGTCGGTCAGCGTGCCGTAGACCGGGCCGGTGTCCAGGCCCTCCTCCAGCTGGAAGACGCTGGCCCCGGTCAGCTCGTCGCCGTGCAGCACGGCGTGCTGCACGGGTGCGGCGCCGCGCCACGCGGGCAGCAGGGAGAAGTGCAGGTTGATCCAGCCGTGCTGGGGGATCTCCAGGGCCGCCGGCGGCACCAGCGCGCCGTAGGCGACCACCGGAACGCAGGCCGGCTCCAGCTCGCGCAGCCGGTCGAGGAACTCCGGCTCGCGGGGGCGGGCAGGCGTGAGCACCTCGACGCCGTGCTCGTCGGCCCACGCGCCGACCGGCGAGCGGGACAGGCCCCGCCCACGCCCGGCGGGCGCGTCGGGCCGGGTGACCACTGCCACCAGCTCGTGTCGGGAGGCGGCGACGGCGGCCAGGGCGGGAACGGCGACGGCCGGCGTACCGGCGAAGATCACGCGCATCCGGGTCAGCGCCCCAGACCGAAGGGGTCGCTGATGTGCGGGCTGAGCTTGACAGTCGGCGGGGCCGCCGCGTCGTACCACTCGGCCTGGCGGATCGCCTTCATGGCTTCCTTGCGCCCCTCCGGGTCCAGTCGGTCCAGGAAGAGCACCCCGTCGAGGTGGTCGGTCTCGTGCTGCACACAGCGCGCCATCAGGCCGGTGCCGACGATCTGCATCGGGTCGCCGAACGAGCTGAAGCCCTTGGCGACGACGTTCTGCCGACGCTTGGTGTCGAAGTAGAGCCCGGGGATGGACAGGCAGCCCTCCGGGCCGTCCTGCTCCTCCTCGTCGGGAAACTCCAGCACCGGGTTGATCAGGTGCCCGAGGACGTCGTCGACGTCGAAGGTGAACACCCGCAGGCTCACACCGAGCTGCGGCGCGGCCAGGCCGGCGCCGTTCTGCTCACGCATCGTGTCGGTGAGGTCGGCGACCAGCCGACGTAGCTCGGCGTCGAAGTCGACGACCGGATCGGCCGGCGTGCGCAGCACCGGATCCCCAAACAGACGGATGGGCTGGACGGTCACGCGGGACGGCTCCTTCTTCGGGCGGACGAGCGGTGCCGTACCAGTCTACGGAGTGCCCGGCCGGGCGCCGGGCGGCGCACCTCGCTCAACCGCCGACGGTGTGCCCAGCGTCACCGCCGGGCTCCCCGGTCAACAGCTCCCGTACCCGCTCGGCGTCCGGGTGGCCGAGATCGTCGAGGATGACCAGGGCCCGCCGCCAGGTACGCGCGGCGCCGACCGCGTCCCCCACCGCCTGCCGGCTCTCGCCGAGCCGGGACAGGGTGTCCGCCTCGTCGTAGCGGTCGCTGACCCGCCGGTACAGCCCGATCGCACGCTGGAAGCAACGGATCGCCGCTCGGTGGTCGGCCAGTCGGGCGTGGATGAAGCCGAGGCTGTCCCAGGTGTTCGCCTCGCCGTGCCGGTCGCCTGTCGTCCGCAGCAGCGCCAACGCCTCCCGGCAGTGCCCGAGCGCCGGTTCGTACCGGCCGAGCTGGGCGTACGCCCACCCCACCGCGTTGCGGGCGCTGGCCTCCCCGGCGACGTGCCCGGCGGCCCGGTACAGCGCCAGGGCCCGCTCGCTCTGCTCCAGCGACTCGGCGTGCCGGTCGAGCCCGTCGAGCATCGCGCCGAACGCCCGGTGGGTGCGCGCCTGCCCGGTGTGGTCGCCCAGCTCGGCGAAGATCGCCAGGGCTTGCCGGTAGTTCCTCGCCGCCTCGTTCACCCGACCCAGCCGGGACAGCACCCGGGCGAGGTCGCGGTGGGCGTTCGCCTGCCCGGGTCGGTCGCCGGCCCGCTGCGCCCCGGCCAGGGCGTTGCGCTGGGCCACGGCCAGGTCCGGCCACCGTCCCCGGCGTTGCAGGAAGTCCACCAGGGTCCAGGCCAGCTGCCACGCGTGGCCGTCGAACCCGGCCCGCCTCGCGTGGGCGACCGCCGCCAGCAGCACCGGATACTCGACGCCGAACCAGGCGAGCGCCTGACCGAGGTCGCTGATCTCCTCGGGCAGCACACCCGGCGCGGCGGCGGTGAGGGTGACCGGGTCCCGTCCCGGTTGCAGCAGCAGCGCCGCCGCGTGGGCGGTGTGCAGGTAGTGGTCCAGCCCGCGCCGGATCGCGGCCCGCCGGGCGTGCTCCGGTTCGAGACGTTCGACCTGCTCGGCCGCGTACGCCCGGAGCAGGTCGTGGGCGCCGAACCGGCCGGGGGTGTGCTCGGTGACGAGGTGCGCGTGGGCCAGCTCGGCCAGCAGCCGGGGCACCCGGGCCCGGGGCAGCCCGGCCAGACTGGCCGCTGCGGCGAACCCGATGTCCGGTCCGGGATGGCAGCCGAAGAGCCGGAACAGGCGGGCCGCCGCCGGGGTCAGGCTCCGGTACGACCAGGAGAAGACGGCCTGCACGTCGGTGCCGGCGTCCCCTCCGTCGAACGAGTCCAGCGGTCGCGGCGCCGCCCGCAGTTCGGCCGCGAGGGTGGCCAGCGGGAACGTCGGCTTCTCCGCACCTCTCGCGGCGAGCACGGCCAGCGCCAGCGGCAGCCGCGCACACCGCTCGATGATTTCGTCCACCGCCTGCGGTTCGGCCGTCAACCGGTCCGTGCCGAGCCGCCGGGCCAACAGTTGCCAGGCCTCCGGGGTGCTGAGCAGGTCGACGCCGATCGGCCGGGCGCCTTCGGCGGCGATCAGCCCGGCGAGCCGATTGCGGCTGGTCACCAGGACCAGGCAGTGCGGGCTGCCGACCAGCAGCGGTCGGATCTGGTCGGCGTCGCGGGCGTTGTCCAGCAGCACCAGCATCCGGCGGCCGGCGAGCAGGCTGCGGTAGAGGCCCACCTGCGCGGGCAGGTGGGTGGGGATGCGTTCGGGTGGTACCTCGAGGGCCTCCAGGAAGCCTCGGATCGCCTCGACGGCCGTCACCACCGTTCCGGTGGAGTCGAACCCACGCAGGTCGACGTAGAGCTGCCCGTCCGGGAAGCGATCGGCGACCCGGTGCGCGAAGGTGACCGCGAGGGTCGTCTTGCCGACCCCGGCCGTACCGGACAACGTCATGACGGTGACTGACGCCGCGCCGTCGTCCCCGGGTGCCACGACGCGAGCGCATTCGGCATCGAGCTGGGCGAGTTGAGCTGCCCGTCCGACGAAGCCGGGCAGCCCCGGGGGTAGTTGGCGGGGTATCGGGAACCGGAGGGACGTGGCGCCGGCGCGTGGGCCGCCGGCCCTGGCCCGTGCCACCGCCCGCCCGGTGGTGGCATGGTCGCGGTTCGGGCGTCGACGTCGTTCCTCGACCCGGTCCCGCGCGGTGGCCAGCACTCCCTGTTCGGCGGGGGTGGCCCCGAGCAGTCGGATGAGGGCGTCGAACCGCTCCGGCGGCGGCAGGACGTTGCCGGCGAAGTACTCCCCGATGATCCCTCGCGACCAGCCGGTCTTCGCGGCCAACTGCCGGTACGTCAGCAGGGTCTCGCCCTGCTGACGGGCTTCGCGGCGGCGTAGCTGACGCAGCAACCCGGCCAACTCGGGCAGTGTCCGCACCTCGGTGCCGGCGCGGGCCAGCTCGGGCGACCCGTGTGACGTCTGATGAGTGCCGGAAGGTATCCACTGCTCAGACATGCGACCCCCACCCCGGTCATCCGGCCCCCCGGATGCGCACGGGCAGGGTAATTCCGGGCCGTCACGGCTCGATAGACGGCTGCCAATGTATGACAGTTCCACGTCGCCGGTACCGGCGACGTGGCCGCCCGTCGGGTCTGGGCCTGGCGGATGTACGACGAGGGCATGGCCGGAGTCTGAGCCTCAGGCGTCATCCTCGGCTGAACCGTCTCGGCGACCGCCGTAGGACTCGGTGGCCGAGACGGCGCGCACACCCGCGCGTGGGCCCGGCCTCACGCTGGGTTCAGACGCTGGCGCCCGGGTCCCCCGCGAGCACCGCGTCGCCGCGGAGCAGCGCGGGCTCGGGCAGCGGCAGTTGGATCTTGTGAGCCGCCTCCCAGTCGTAGATCAGGCCGGGGCGCACCTGAGCGGCGAAGTAGTCGATAGCGCTCATCCCGCCCACTACCGGCTCGTCGACCTCGGCGACCAGTTGGGCGGGCACCATCGAGAACCCGTTCTGCAGAGCGGCGCTGAGGCGGCGGTGACCGTCGACGACGAAGAAGTACTCGCCGGTGAACCCGATCTTCAGCGGTTCGAGGGCCTCGTCGCCGGCCTCGGCCACCCCACCGACGAAGTCGGTGTCCCACAGACCGCGCAGGGTGGCGATGTCCTCGGTCGGGTAGACCCGGGCCGGGTCCAGCAGCAGCAGCGGCGGCGCGTCGCGCAGCACCTCGGCGCCGAGCGTGCCCTCGTACGCGGCCACGATGTGCTCGATCACCTCGCTGGCGGACGCCCGGGTGGTGTCGCAGATCAGGTCGTAGTTGCGCAGCCGGGCCTTGTCCACCCCGTACCGGATGATGAACCGGCTGCGCTCGCTGGCGCTGCGCTCCCGGAGCTTGGCCTTGGCCTCGTCCAGGGAGGCGTAGCTCTCCGCTGGCCCGGAGGGGCGGGCGAGCACCCGGCGGGCCGCCTCACCCGGCTCGGTGATCATGTGCACCTTGAGCGCGTCGGTGAAGAAATGCCAGGCCAGCCGGGAGTCCATGATGAGGCGCTCACCGGAGGCGGCGATGTCCCGCTGGAGCTGGTCGACGTATCCGTCGACGGCCTGGTCGAGCTCGGCGTGCAGGTTGAGCTGCAGCGCGGTCATCTGCCGCTGCTGCGCCATCTCCCGGTAGAGGTCCCCCACGCTGACCCGGCGCATGCCGAGCCGCTTGGCGATCTCGACCGACACGGTGCTCTTGCCGCTGCCGAGGTCGCCGTTGAAGACGATCGATTGTCCAACGGTCACGACTGGTCCACCCCTGATCACCGGCTCATTGACATCATCGACCTCGCGCCCGACCGACGCGTTTCCGCCATCGTCGCGCCATCCCGCGGCGGCTCCAGCTCGGCGCGGCTGACGCCCCCTCGTAACCTGGAGCCCGTCGTACGCCTTGGCATGACGGGCGATGCTACCACTCGGGCGCCACCGCTTTGCCGGACGCGGTGTGCGAGGGCCCCTGGCAGCAGGCGAGGACCGTGACCGTCGGCACCGGCCGAAACGCCTCAGAACAGGCTCAGCGGATCGACCTGGAGACGAACCGGATCGGCCGCCTTGCGAGCGGCCCGGACGCCAGCGGCCGAGTGCAACGCCTCGGCGAGCGCGGCGGCCCGGGCCCGGGGCACCCGGACCAACATCCGCTCTCGGCCCTCCTCGGCCGGCACCGGCCCGAGCACCTCGGCGTCGTCCGGCAGCCGGGCCGCCGCCAGCAGGTCCGCCACCGCCTCGGCCGCCCCGGTGACGCTCGCCATCCGCACGGCCGGAGGGAAGCCCAGCTCACGGCGCTCGGCCAGCTCCCGACCGGCGAACCAGCCGGCGTCCCAGCGCAGCAGCGCCTGCACGGGGGCGAGCGCGCCGTCGGCGACCACCACCACCCGGCCGGCCGGCGCCGGGCGGGCCAGCGCCGCCGCCGCCAGCCAGCGGCGCAGCGCCTCCTCGCCGGCGCGCAGGTCGGCCCGGGTCAGCAGGGCCCACGAGTCGAGCAGCAGCACCGCGCCGTAACCGCCCTCGGCGACCGGCTCGGCGCCCGGGGTGGCCACCACCAGGGCCGCGCCGCCGGGCACGTCGGTCAGCACCTCCTCGCGCCCCGAGGTGCGCACCGGCACGTCGGGGAACGCCCGGCCCAGCTCCTCGGCGGTCCGCCGGGCGCCGGTCACCGCGGCCCGCAGCCGCCGCCCACCGCACTCCGGGCAGGCGTACGCGGCAGCCACCCGGGCGCACCACCGGCAGGCCGGGGTGCCCCCGGCCGAGGGCAGCGCGAGCGGGCCGGCGCAGTGCGCGCAGCGGGCCGGCGTGCGGCACTCGGCGCAGGAGATCGACGGGAGGTAACCGCGACGGGGCACCTGCACCAGCACCGGCAGGTCCTGGCGGAGCGCGTCGCGGGCAGCCGTCCAGGCCAGGCTGGGCAGCCGGGCGGTGGCGGCCCCGGGGTCGCGGGCCAGTTGCGGGTCGTCCCCGGTCGGCGCGATGGCCGGGATCCGCGCCCGCACCGTGGCTCGGTCGGCGACCACCTCCGGGGCCCAGCCCGTCTCCACCAGCAGCTGCGCCTCGGCCGTGCGCGCGTACCCGCCGACCAGCGCGCCGGCCTCGGCGAGGTGGGCGCGGGTGAGCAGCACGTCGCGGGCGTGCGGGTAGGGCGCCCGGGGCTCGGAGTGCAGGTCGTCACCGTCGTCCCAGACGGCGACGAGGCCGAGCCGGGCCACCGGGGCGAACATGGCCGCCCGGGTGCCGATCACCACCGGCACCTGGTCACGGCGAGCAGCGAGGAACGCCCGGTACCGCCGGGCCGGGCCGAGCGCGGCGGAGAGGCTGACGTGCCGCCCCGGGCCGAGCACGCCGGTGAGCGCCGCGTCGAGGCGGTCGAGGTCACGCGCGTCGGGCACCACGACCACCGCGCCGCGACCACTGGCGACGGTGGCCGCCACCGCGTCGGCGTAACGGGCCGCCCAGTCCTCACCGGGCAGCGCCGACCAGACCGCGCGGGGCGCCCGGCCGTCGGCGAGCGCCCGCAGCAGCGCCGGACCGGTCGGGTAGTCGCGCCACCCGCGCGGATCGACCGCCCCGGTGGGGGCCGCCGGGGCGGGCGGCTCGTCGTGGGGCTCCTGCTCCACCCGCGCGTGCCGCGGTGGCACGGCGAGCCGGAGCACGTCGGCGAGGCTGCCCGCGTACCGGTCGGCGACCGCCCGGGCGAGCCGGGCGACCTCGGGGGCCAGCACCGGCTCCGGGGAGACCACCTTCTCCAGGTACGCGAGGCGGCCGGTGTGCCCGGAGTCGTCGGCGCGCGACAGCAACCACCCGTCGACGAGTTGCCCGGCGAAGCGCACCTTCACCCGGGTACCGGGCACCGCCACCTCGTCCAGCTCGGCCGGCACCAGGTAGTCGAACGGCCGGTCCAGGTGCGCCAGTGGAACGTCCACGCAGACGCGCGCGACCGGCGACCCGTCCGCGGGTCGCCGGTCGCTGCGCTTGGTGGCGGTCAGGCTCCCGCGGCCGACTTGAGGTCGGCGGCCCGGTCGGTGCTCTCCCAGGTCAGGTCCGGCAGCTCCCGGCCGAAGTGGCCGTACGCGGCGGTCTGCTGGTAGATCGGGCGGAGCAGATTGAGGTCCCGGATGATCGCGGCCGGACGCAGGTCGAACACCTCGGTGACGGCCTTCTCGATCGAGGAGACGGGCACGGTCTCGGTGCCGAACGTCTCGATGAACAGGCTCACCGGGTGCGCCTTGCCGATGGCGTAGGCGACCTGCGCCTCGCACCGCTCGGCCAGGCCGGCGGCGACCACGTTCTTGGCAACCCAGCGCATCGCGTACGCGGCCGAGCGGTCCACCTTCGACGGGTCCTTGCCGGAGAACGCGCCGCCACCGTGGCGGGCGTACCCGCCGTAGGTGTCAACAATGATCTTGCGGCCGGTCAGCCCGGCGTCGCCCATCGGGCCGCCGATCTCGAACCGGCCGGTCGGGTTGACCAGCAGGCGGTAGCCGTCGGTGTCCAGGCCGAGGCTCTCCAGCTCCGGGGCGATCACGTGGTCGCGCACGTCCGGAGTGAGCAGCGAGTCCAACGAGATGTCGGCGGCGTGCTGGCTGGACACCACAACGGTGTTCAGCCGGACCGGGCGCAGCCCCTCGTACTCGATGGTGACCTGGGTCTTGCCGTCCGGCCGCAGGTACGGGATCGTGCCGTCCTTGCGCACCGCCGAGAGGCGACGGGCCAACCGGTGCGCGAGCGCGATCGGCAGCGGCATCAGCTCGGGCGTCTCCGAGCAGGCGAAGCCGAACATCATGCCCTGGTCGCCGGCGCCCTGCGCGTCCAGCGCGCTCTCCGACGCCCCGGTGCGCAGCTCGAAGGCGTTGTCCACACCCTGCGCGATGTCCTCGGACTGCGCGCCGATGGAGACGCTGACCCCGCAGGAGGCGCCGTCGAAGCCCTTCTTCGACGAGTCGTAACCGATGTCGAGGATGGTCCGGCGGACGATCGTCGGGATGTCGGCGTACGCCTTGGTGGTCACCTCGCCGGCGATGTGCACCTGACCGGTGGTGATCATGGTCTCCACTGCCACACGGCTGTGGGGATCCTCGGTCAGCAGCGCGTCGAGGATGCCATCGCTGATCTGGTCAGCGATCTTGTCCGGGTGGCCTTCCGTGACCGATTCGGACGTGAAGAGACGGCGTGTCACGGCACTCCTAAGCGTATGAGGTCGTTCCGCGGCAGTCTAATCACCACTGCGGCCGGTGTCGGGATCGGTCGCGCCCTGTTCCACCCGTCAGGAGCGGCCAGGCAGCCGCGCCACGACGAGATCCCACACGGCGTCGGCCACGGCTTCCTTGGCCTGCTCGGGCAGCCGACTGACCGAGCCGTCCGCGCCGATGACCGTCACCGTGTTGGTGTCGGCACCGAAGACCAGGTTTGGACCGACCTCGTTGACCACGATCAGGTCGGCCCGCTTCCGGGCGAGTTTCGCCCGGCCGTTGGCCTCGGCATCGCCGGTCTCGGCAGCGAACACCACCAGCACCTGCCCTGGTCTCTTGCGCTGGCCGAGCTCCGCCGCGATGTCCGGGTTCGTGACGAGCTCGATGGTGGGTGCGACACCGTCGTCCGACTTCTTGATTTTGCCAGTCGCGTACGTCGCGGGCCGGAAATCGGCCGGAGCCGCCGCCATCACCACCGCGTCGGCCTCGACGGCGGCCTTGACTGTCGCCTCCCGCAACTCGGCGGTGGTGCCCACCCGGATCAGGTCGACCCCGGCCGGGTCGGCGAGGCCGACGTTTGCCGAGATCACCGTGACCCGGGCACCCCGCGCGACCGCCGCGCGGGCGAACGCGTACCCCTGCTTGCCCGACGAGCGGTTGCCCAGGAAACGCACCGGGTCGAGGGGCTCGCGGGTGCCGCCGGCCGTGACGACCACCCGGCGACCGGCCAGGTCGGCGGGGGCGGAGTCGCCGCGGGCCAGGAGCCGACCGGCGACGGCGAAGATCTCCGCCGGGTCGGGCAGCCGACCCTTGCCGGTGTCGGCGCCCGTGAGCCGGCCGACGGCGGGCTCGATGACCCGGACCCCCCGGGAGCGCAACGTGGCGACGTTGGCCACGGTGGCCGGGTGCTCCCACATCTCGGTGTGCATGGCCGGGGCCAGCAGGACCGGGCAGCGGGCGGTCAGCAGTGTGTTGGTCAGCAGGTCGTCGGCGAGGCCGTGGGCGGCCTTGGCGAGCAGGTCGGTGGTGGTCGGCGCGACCACCACCAGGTCGGCCTGCTTACCGAGGCGGACGTGCGGCACCTCGTGGACGTCGGTCCAGACGTCGTCGGCGACCGGTTGACCGGAGAGCGCGGCCCAGGTCGGCGCTCCAACGAAGCGGAGCGCCGACGCGGTTGGCACGACCCGAACCCGGTGACCCGATTCGGTGAAGAGTCGCAGCAGCTCGCACGCCTTGTAGGCGGCGATGCCGCCACCGACCCCGAGGACGATCGAGGCGGACATCGGCCAGCGGGGGCTTACGGCTGGTCGGTCGGCTCGGCGGTGAGCAGGCCCGAGTTGATCTCGCGCATGGCGATGGAGAGGGGCTTCTCCTGCGGGGTGGTCTCGACGAGCGGGCCGACGTACTCCAGCAGACCCTCACCGAGCTGGCTGTAGTAGGCGTTGACCTGGCGCGCGCGCTTGGCGGCGAAGATGACCAGCGCGTACTTCGACGTCGTCTTCTCGAGGAGCTCGTCGATCGGCGGGTTGGTGATGCCTTCGGGGTTGGCGATGGATCCCACGAATTAACCTCTGCGTCTTTCGAGCCGCGCGGACGCGGTGCTGAGTCTCAACGGCGGCCGACCGTCAGCCACGCAGGCGCGACCAGGTCGGATCCGGATAAGAAGAACCGAGTAAGCCTACCAGCTCCTCGACCACCCGTTCGGTGTGGTCGTGGGCCAGCGCGTGCTCGACGGTGGCTGCCACCGTGGCGTCGGGCGCGTACCCGGGTGGGCTCAGCAACACCAGCCGGGCATCAGGCAGGCGCGCCCGGACCAGTGGGACGCCGCGCAGATCGAGCGGGAGCAGCACCGGCTGCCCGGCGTCGAGCCGGGCGCGCAGCGGCGGGTACGGGGTGCCCCGGCGGTGCGATCCGATCCGGGACCACTCCAGCAGCTCGCCGTCGACGATCCGTCGATCGAACTCGGCGGGGGCGAGGAAGACGCGGTCCACCCCGTCGATCTCCGACTCCCGGCGCGGCCTGGTGGTCGCCGCGACCGGGATCCACACGGACGGAGAACGCGCCCGGACGAGCTCGACGACACTCTCCCTGCCGGAACCCGAAGGTCCAGCCAGGACAGTGAGCCGAGTCGCCGGGCGCGCCTCGTCATCCGTGCTCACTGCTTGTTTCTACACGCTGCCAGGTTTAGTTGGCGGCGAACTCTCCAAGCAGTGCCTTGCGCTGCTGCTCGCCGAGGCCACGCAGGCGACGGCTGTCGGCGATCTTGAGCTTCTCCATGATCTGGGTAGCCCGGATCTTGCCGATGCCCGGCATGGCCTGCAGGACGGCCGACACCTTGAGCTTGCCAACGACGTCGTCGCTCTCGGCCCGCTCGAGGACGGCACCGAGGGTGGTCTTGCCCTGCTTGAGCTGCTCCTTCAGCTGAGCACGGGCCTTGCGGATCTCCGCGGCCTTCTCGAGCGCGGCAGCGCGTTGTTCGGGGGTCAGTGACGGGAGCGGCACCAGTTCTCCTCAGGTCCCTATCGCGGCGGGCGGGGCGCACCGCCGCATCTGTGAAACGTGGTGTCGCTGTGAACCAAGGGGTCCATGGTTCCCAGCGCGGGGAAAACTAGCGGCCAACGGAGCTTTCGGCAACGTGGGGGCCGCATGATCACCGTAGAGTGACCGACCCGTCAGTCAGTCACCGGGCAGGCAGGACGGCCCGGCAGTCGACCAACACGCGGTCCGCGGCGGCCCGCAGCGCGGCCACATCAGGGCCTGCCGAGAGCACTTCCCGGGAGTACGACGGGAGCACCGAGGCGAGGCTGGAACCGAAGACGGTACGCAGATCGGCGGCGCCGGCACCCTGCGCGCCGAGCCCCGGAGCGAGCAGTGGGCCGCCCACACCGGAGAGGTCGTGACCGGTGTCACCGATGGTCGCGCCGACCACCAGACCGAAGCTCCCGAGCGGTGACGCACCCCTGTTGAGCTGGGAAATCTCGTCGATCACGGTTTGCGCCACGGTGCGGCCGTCGGCCGTGACGGCCCGCTGGACGGCCGCACCCTCGGGGTTGGAGGTGAGGGCCAGCACGAACACCCCGCCGCCGTGCTCGGCGGCCAGCTCGAACATCGGCGCCAGCGAACCGACCCCGAGGTAAGGGCTCGCGGTGACCGCGTCGACATACACAGGGCTGGATGGATCAAGGTACGCGGCGGCGTACGCGCTCACCGTCGAGCCGATGTCGCCGCGCTTGACGTCGAGCAGCACGAGCGAGCCAGCATCTCGTAACTGTCGGATAGTTGACTCAAGAATCGCCACACCTCGGGACCCGAACCGCTCGAAAAAGGCCGACTGAGGCTTGACTACCGCAACCCGGTCACCGAGGGCCTCCACCACGGTCCGGCTGAACCGGTCGAGCCCCTGAACGTCGTCCGGGAGGCCCCACTGAGCCAGCAGACCGGGATGCGGGTCGATGCCCACACAGAGTGGGCCCCGCTCGGTGATCGCCCGGTGCAGCCGGGTACCGAAGCTCTCCATCGGAGTGTTCCCCTCTTCTCGTCCGGGCGGCCGACCCGCCCGGGTAACCCGTCGACCCGGTGGCCGGGCCGACTCAGCCCGCAGACACCGCCGCCGCCACCCCGGCCGCGATCCGGGCCAGGTCGACGTCGTCGGTGACGTACGGCGGCATCGTGTAGATCAGGTCGCGGAACGGACGCAGCCACACCCCCTGGGCGACAGCGGCAGCGGTCGCGGCGCCGAGGTCGACCTCGTGATCGAGCTGGACCACACCGATCGCGCCGAGGACCCGTACGTCGGCCACGCCCGGTGTGCCGCGCAGGGGCTCCAGACCGGCGCGCAGGCCCGCGCCGACCCTGGCGACCTGGCCGGCCCAGTCTCCGGCCCGCAGAAGCCCGATGGAGGCGTTCGCCACCGCGCAGGCCAACGGGTTGCCCATGAACGTGGGCCCGTGCGCCAGCACGCCGGTCGCCGAGATGCCCCGGGCGACCTCCGCGGTGCACACTGTCGCCGCGAGGGTCAGGTACCCGCCGGTCAACGCCTTGCCCACACAGAGCACGTCCGGCGTCACCCCGGCGTGCTCGGCGGCGAACATCTCGCCGGTACGGCCGAACCCGGTGGCGATCTCGTCGAAGATCAGCAGGATTCCGTGCGCGCGGGTCACCTCGCGCAGCACCCGCAGGTAACCCGGGTGGTGGAAGCGCATCCCGCCGGCGCCCTGGACGACGGGCTCGACGATCACGGCGGCCAACTCGTCGGCGTGCCGCTCGACGGTCTCCACCAACGCCGCCACGTACGCGTCGTCGGGCGGATCGGTGAAGCCGCCCGGCGGCACCGGGGCGAACACCTGCCGGGGCAGCACGTCGCCCCACAGGTGGTGCATCCCGCCCTCCGGGTCGCAGACGCTCATCGGGTGGAACGTGTCGCCGTGGTAGCCACCCCGCCAGGTCGCCAACCGGCGCCGCTGGGGGCGCCCGACGGCCCGCTGGTACTGCAGGCACATCTTCACCGCCACCTCGACGCTGACCGAGCCGGAGTCGGCCAGGAACACGTGCTCCAGGCCATCCGGGGTCAGCTCGACAAGGGTCCGGGCCAGCCGCACCGCCGGCTCGTGGGTGAGCCCGCCGAACATCACGTGGCTCATCCGGCCGAGCTGGTCGGTCACCGCCGCGTCCAGCACCGGGTGCCGGTACCCGTGAATCGCCGCCCACCAGGACGACATCCCGTCCACCAGCTCCCGCCCGTCGGCCAGGGTGAGCCGTACCCCCTCGGCGCCGCGCACCACGTACGGCGAGTTGGCCGGCGGCAGCGCGGCGTACGGGTGCCAGACGTGCGCCCGGTCAGCGGCCAGGATCTCCTCGGGTGTCACGCGTACTCCTCTGCGCCTCAAGCGGTCCGGACGGCGGACGTCCTGCGGCCGGGTCGAACCTCTCCGCCGTCGCCTTTGCTCTGCACCCGCGGACGCGACACCCGGTGGCCGGGTGTCGCGCACCGGGTGGTGCACCCGCGGGTGCAGAGCAAAGGGGCAACAACGGGCGTGTGCTCCTCGACGCGGAGCGGGCTCGGCACCAGGTCGCGCCGGGCCGGCACCGGGCCGAGGGCGGTCACCGGCCGGCGACGGGGTCCGGTGCCGCCGTTGCGGCCGCCGCGCGGGCGGCGGCGCGGACCAGGGCCGGTCCCCGGTAGATGAAGCCGGTGTAGAGCTGCACCAGGGCGGCGCCGGCATCGAACATCCGCGCCGCGTCGTCCGGATCCAGTACCCCGCCGACGCCGACGATCGGCAGCCGCCCGCCGGTCTCGGAGTGGACGAAGGCGACCACGTCGCGGGCCCGCCCGGTGAGCGGCCGACCGGAGAGGCCGCCGGCCTGCCCGCCGCGCTCGACGTCGACGCCCGCGAGGCCGTCCCGGGACAGGGTGGTGTTGGTGGCGATCACCCCGGCGGCGCCCCGGGCCAGGCAGACCTCCAGCAGCTCGGCGATCGCCGCCTCGGTCAGGTCCGGTGCGATCTTGACCAGCACCGGCTTCTCCCCCACCAGCGCGCCGAGCAGCGCGTCCAGGTGGGCACGGTCCTGCAACGACCGCAGACCCGGGGTGTTCGGTGAGGACACGTTCACCGCGAAGTAGTCGCCGTGCCCGCGCAACGCCCGGTACGAGGCGAGGTAGTCCTCGACCGCCTCGTCCAGCGGGGTCACCTTGGACTTGCCCAGCGAGATGCCCAGCGGCACCCCGAGCGGGCGCGGCAGCGCCGCCAACCGGGCGGCCAGCGCGGCGGCCCCGGCGTTGTTGAAGCCCATCCGGTTGACCACCGCCTCGCTGGCCGGCAGCCGGAACAGCCGCGGCCGGGGGTTGCCCGGCTGGGCGTGCGCGGTGACGGTGCCGACCTCCACGAAACCGAAGCCGAGCGCCGGCCAGGCCGGCAGCGCCGCGCCGTCCTTGTCCATACCGGCGGCCAACCCGACCGGGTTGGGAAACCGCACCCCGAACACGGTGCGCGGCGCGTCGACCGCGTAGCGGGCCCGCAGCGCGGCGAGCGCGGCCGGCCGCCGCGACAGGGCCGCCAACCGCCGCAGCGTCCACTCGTGCGCCGCCTCGGCGTCCCCGCCCCCGAGCCGGAACAACAACGGCCGTACCGCCTGCTCGAACACTGTCACTGGGCCGCCCGCAGGATGGCGTGCAGGTCCTGCAGAGGGCGTACCTGCATGTCGCCGCGGATCCGCGCCTCGATGCCCATCACCGCCGCGGCGGCGCCGGGGACCGTGGTGATGCAGGGGATGTCCGCGGTGACCGCGGCGCTGCGGATCTCGTAGCCGTCGGAGCGGGCGCTGGCACCCGAGCCCTGCGGCGTGTTGATCACCAGCGCCACGTGGCCGCCGCCGATCAGCGACACCGCGTCGTCGCCCGCACCGGCCTGGTAGTGCTTACGGATCTGCTCACAGGCGATGCCGTGCCGGCGCAGCACCTCGGCCGTGCCGGCGGTGGCGACGATCTCGAAGCCCAGATCGGCCAGCCGCTTGATCGGGAAGATCATGCCGCGCTTGTCCCGGTTGGCCACCGAGACGAAGATCTTCCCGGCGGTCGGCAGCGACCCGTACGCGGCCGACTGGCTCTTGGCGAAGGCATGCCCGAAGTTGGTGTCGATGCCCATCACCTCGCCGGTCGACTTCATCTCCGGCCCGAGCAGCGAGTCGATCCCCTTGCCCGCGCGGGTCCGGAAACGCTTGAACGGCAGCACCGCCTCCTTGACCGCGACCGGCGCGTCGGCGGGCATCGTGCCCCCGTCCCCCGTCGCCGGCAGCAGGCCCTCGGCGCGCAGCTCGGCGATGCTCGCTCCAAGCGCGATCCGGGCCGCCGCCTTGGCCAGCGGCACCGCCGTGGCCTTGGAGACGAACGGGACGGTCCGCGACGCGCGCGGGTTGGCCTCCAGCACGTAGAGCACGTCGTCCTTGAGGGCGTACTGCACGTTGAGCAGGCCACGGACCCCGACGCCACGCGCGATGGCCTCGGTGTAGCGGCGGACCTCGACCAGGTGCGAGCCCGCCAGGGTGATCGGCGGGAGCGCGCAGGACGAGTCGCCGGAGTGGATGCCCGCCTCCTCGATGTGCTCCATCACGCCGCCGATGTAGACCTCGCCGTCGGCGTCGCACAGCGCGTCCACGTCGATCTCGATGGCGTCGTCGAGGAACCGGTCCACCAGCACCGGGTGGTCGCCGGAGATGTCGGTGGCCCGGCCGATGTAGTCGCGCAGCGTCGGGTCGTCGTAGACGATCTCCATGCCCCGCCCGCCCAGCACGTACGACGGTCGGACCAGCACCGGGTAGCCGATCTCGTCGGCGATCGTCTTGGCCTCGTCGTACGAGGTGGCCATGCCGTGCGCCGGCGCGCGCAGTCCGGCGCGGGCCAGCACCGCGCCGAACGCGCCGCGCTCCTCGGCCAGGTGGATCGACTCCGGGGAGGTGCCGACGATCGGCACGCCGGCGTTCTTCAGCCGCTGCGCCAGCCCCAGCGGGGTCTGCCCGCCGAGCTGGACGACCACCCCGACCACACCCGGACCGCCGGCCGCCCGACCGGACGAGTCCTCGGCGTGCCAGACCTCCAGGACGTCCTCGAAGGTCAACGGCTCGAAGTAGAGCCGGTCGGCGGTGTCGTAGTCGGTGGAGACCGTCTCCGGGTTGCAGTTGACCATCACGGTCTCGTAACCGGCCGACCGCAACGCCTGCACGGCGTGCACGCAGGAGTAGTCGAACTCGATGCCCTGCCCGATCCGGTTCGGGCCGGAGCCCAGGATCAGCACCTTCGGCCGGTCCGACGGCACGACCTCGGTCTCCAGGTCGTACGTCGAGTAGTGGTACGGCGTGGTCGCCTCGAACTCGGCCGCGCAGGTGTCCACTGTCTTGTAGACCGGGCGCACGTCCAGGCGGT
Organism: Micromonospora sp. NBC_00821; assembly: GCF_036347035.1. Lineage (NCBI taxonomy): Bacteria > Bacillati > Actinomycetota > Actinomycetes > Micromonosporales > Micromonosporaceae > Micromonospora > Micromonospora sp. NBC_00821. Next base: position 2,867,298 of record NZ_CP108880.1, on the reverse strand, counting down.
GGCGCAGGGTCCGTACGCCGTCCTCGGCGGCCAACTCCGGACGCAGCGCGGCGAGCTGTCGGTCGGACAGACCGGCCCGCTTGGCACGACGCAGCAGGTCGGCGTCGAGCACCGGCGCGTCGACGATCTCGGCGCGTAGCTCGATCAGCGCGGCGATCTGGTCCAGGAACCACGGGTCGATCCCGCCGGACGCCTCGGCCACCTCGGCGATCGACGCCCCGAGCCGCAGCGCCCGCTCCACCGTGTACAGCCGACCGTCGTGCGGGATCCGCAGCGCCGCGAGAGTGTCGGCCAGGGTGACGCCCGCCGGGTCCGGCACACTCCAGAAACCGGCCGACTTCGTTTCCATCGAGCGCATCGCCTTGTTCAGCGCCTCGGTGAAGTTGCGCCCGAGGCTCATCGCCTCACCCACCGACTTCATAGTGGTGGTCAGCTCCGGGTCCGCGCCGGGGAACTTCTCGAACGCGAACCGGGGGATCTTCACCACCACGTAGTCGAGGGTCGGCTCGAACGCCGCCGGGGTCTTCAGGGTGATGTCGTTGGGGATCTCGTCGAGGGTGTAGCCGATGGCCAGCTTCGCGGCGATCTTCGCGATCGGGAAGCCGGTCGCCTTGGACGCCAGCGCCGAGGACCGCGACACCCGGGGGTTCATCTCGATCACGACGATCCGGCCGTCGACCGGGTTGACCGCGAACTGGATGTTGCAGCCGCCGGTGTCCACCCCGACCTCGCGCAGCACGGCGATGCCCAGGTCACGCAGGCGCTGGTACTCCCGGTCGGTGAGCGTCATGGCCGGGGCCACAGTGACGCTGTCGCCGGTGTGCACACCCATCGGGTCGATGTTCTCGATCGAGCAGACCACCACCACGTTGTCGTGCCGGTCGCGCATCAGCTCGAGCTCGTACTCCTTCCAGCCGAGCACGCTCTCCTCGATGAGCACCTCGTGCACCGGGCTGGCCGACAGGCCGTCGCCGGCGATACGGGCCAGGTCCTCGGGGGTGTGCGCCATGCCGGAGCCCAGGCCACCCATCGTGAACGACGGCCGGATCACCACCGGCAGGCCCAGCTCGGCGACTGTCGCCTCGACCTCGTCCATCGAGTGGCAGACCCGCGAGCGGGGCACCAGCCCGGTCGGGTCGTCGACACCGAGGCGTACGCCGGCCTTCGCCACGATCTCCTTGAACAGCTGCCGGTCCTCGCCGCGGTTGATGGCGTCGATGTTCGCGCCGATCAGCTCCACGCCGTACTTCTCCAGCACGCCGGCCTCGTGCAGGGCGACGGCAGTGTTCAGCGCGGTCTGCCCGCCGAGGGTCGCCAGGATCGCGTCCGGGCGCTCCTTGGCGATGACCAGCTCCACGAACTCCGGGGTGATCGGCTCGACGTAGGTCGCGTCGGCGAACTCCGGGTCCGTCATGATCGTCGCCGGGTTGGAGTTGACCAGGCTGACCCGGATCCCCTCGCTGCGCAGCACCCGGCACGCCTGGGTGCCGGAGTAGTCGAACTCGCAGGCCTGCCCGATGACGATCGGCCCGGAGCCGATCACGAGGATGTGCTTGAGATCGGTCCGCTTAGGCATTGCTGCGCCCCTTGCTGTGGGTCCGGCCTTCGATCAAGTCGGCGAATCGGTCGAAGAGGTAGTCCGCGTCGTGCGGACCGGCCGCCGCCTCCGGGTGGTACTGGACGGTGAACGCGGGCAGGTCCACCGCCCGCAGCCCCTCGACCACGTTGTCATTGAGGCAGACGTGCGACACCCGTACGCCCCCGAAGTCGGTGTCGATCACCTGGTCGGGGACGACAGCGCCGTTGCCCGAGCCGGGGACCTGCACGGCGAAGCCATGGTTGTGGCTGGTCACCTCGACCTTGCCGGTGACCCGGTCGAGCACCGGCTGGTTGATCCCCCGGTGGCCGTAGCCCAGCTTGTAGGTGCCGAAGCCGAGCGCCCGACCGAGGATCTGGCTGCCGAAGCAGATGCCGAACAGGGGCACCTGCCGCCGCAGCGCCTCGCGGGCCAGCTCCACCGGGGCGTCGGCGGTAGCCGGATCGCCCGGGCCGGGCGACAGGAAGATCGCGTCGGCGCCGGTGGCGAGCATCTGGTCGATGCTCGACGACGCCGGCAGCACGTGGGTGGTCACCCCGCGGGTGGCCAGCCGACGCGGCACGTTGCGCTTGATGCCCAGGTCCAGCGCGGCCACTGTGAACCGGTGCTCGCCCAGGGCCTCGACGACGTACGGTTCGGCGGTGCTCACCTCGGAGGACAGGTCCGCGCCGACCATCTGCGGCGCCTGGCGGACCCGGGCCAGCAGGCTCTGCGGGTCGTTGTCGATGCTGGAGATACCCACCCGCATGGCGCCCCGCTCGCGCAGGTGCCGGGTCAGCGCCCGGGTGTCCACCCCGCTGATTCCCACCACACCCTCGGTGGCGAGGCGGTCCTCGAGACCACCGGTGGCCCGCCAGTTCGAGCCGATCCGGGCCGGGTCGCGCACGACGTAGCCGGCCACCCAGATCCGACCGGACTCGTCGTCCTCGCCGTTGACGCCGGTGTTGCCGATGTGCGGCGCGGTCTGCACCACCACCTGACGGTGGTACGACGGGTCGGTGAGGGTCTCCTGGTAACCGGTCATGCCGGTGTTGAAGACCGCCTCGCCGAAGGTCTCTCCGACGCTGCCGTACGCCTCGCCGGGGAACGTGCGCCCGTCCTCCAGCACCAGGATTGCGGGTCTGCGCTTGACCATTACTTGACAGCCTTTCCGTCCAGGACCGTCGGCTCGCCGCGCAGGAAGGTCGCCACGATGCGACCTGGCAGCGTCATGCGGGCGTACGGGGTGTTGCGACTGCGACTGGCCAGCTCCGTCGGCTCGATGGTGCGGCGGACGGCCGGGTCGATCAGGGTCAGGTTGGCCGGGACACCCGGCGCGGGGTCGACGCCGTGCCCGGTGAGGCCGGCGATCCGTGCGGGGGTGCGCGACATCCGCTCGGCGATCAGGTCCCACTCGGGGCCGAGCACGTCCAGCGCGATGGAGAGGGCCGTCTCCAGACCGAGCATCCCCGGTCGGGCGTACGCCCACTCGCACTCCTTGTCCTCCACCGCGTGCGGGGCGTGGTCGGTGGCGATCACGTCGATCACCCCGTCGGCGAGGGCGGCACGCAGCGCGGCGATGTCCGCGGCGGTACGCAGCGGCGGGTTCACCTTGTAGACCGGGTCGTAGGTTTCCGCCCGTTCGTCGGTGAGCAGCAGGTGGTGCGGGGTCACCTCGGCGGTCACGCGTACCCCACGTGCCTTTGCCTGGCGCAGCACCTCGACGCTGCCGGCGGTGGAGACGTGGCAGACGTGCAGTCGGCTGCCCACGTGCTCGGCGAGCAGCACGTCGCGGGCGATGATCGCCTCCTCGGCGACCGCCGGCCAGCCGATCAGGCCGAGCCGGGTGGAGACCTCGCCCTCGTGCATCTGGGCGCCCTCGGTGAGCCGGGGCTCCTCGGCGTGCTGGGCGATGATCCCGTCGAACGCCTTGACGTACTCCAGGGCTCGGCGCATCAACTTCGGGTCGGCGACGCAGTGCCCGTCGTCGGAGAAGATCCGCACCCGGGCCGCCGAGTCGGCCATCGCGCCCAGTTCGGCCAGCCGCTCGCCGGCCAGCCCGACGGTGACCGCGCCGATCGGCTGCACGTCGACCAGGCCGGCCTCGCGGCCGAGCCGCCAGACCTGCTCGACAACGCCGGCGGTGTCCGCCACCGGGGAGGTGTTGGCCATCGCGCAGACCGCCGTGTAGCCGCCCAGCGCCGCCGCCCGGGAACCGGACTCGACGGTCTCGGCGTCCTCCCGGCCGGGCTCGCGCAGGTGGGTGTGCAGGTCGACGAGGCCGGGCAGGGCGACCAGGCCGGTGCCGTCGACGACTGTGGCGTCCGGCGCGGTCAGGCCGGGACCGACCTCGGCGATCACGCCGTCGCGGATCAGCAGGTCGGTCGGCGCGGCGCCGACGACACTCACGCTGGTGATCAGGTACGCGGTCACCGGTTGTTCCCTCCGAGCAGCAGGTAAAGGACAGCCATCCGCACGGAAACCCCGTTGGTGACCTGTTCGACGATGGTGGAGCGGGGTGAGTCGGCGACCTCGGGGGTGATCTCCATCCCCCGGTTCATCGGGCCGGGGTGCATGACGATCGCGTGCTCGGGCAGCCGACGCATCCGCGGCCCGTCCAGGCCGTAGCGGCGGGCGTACTCGCGCGCGGAGGGGAAGTAGGAGTCGTTCATCCGCTCCCGCTGCACCCGCAGCATCATCACCACGTCCACGTTCGGCAGGACGGCGTCGAGGTCGTAGGAGACGTCGGTGCCGGGCGCGAGGGCGCCCGCGATGTCGACCGGGATGAGGGTCGGCGGGCCGACCAGGGTGACCTTGGCGCCGAGGGTGGAGAGCAGCAGCACGTTGGAGCGGGCCACCCGGGAGTGCAGCACGTCCCCGACCACAGCGACAGACAGGCCGGCGAGCCGGCCCAGCCGGGCCCGCATGGTGTACGCGTCCAGCAGCGCCTGGGTGGGGTGCTCGTGGGTGCCGTCGCCGGCGTTGACGACCGACCCGTCCACCCAGTTGGCCAGGCGGTGCGGCGCGCCGGAGGCGGGGTGTCGGATGACGACGGCGTCCGCGCCCATGGCCTGCAGGGTCAACGCGGTGTCCTTCAGGCTCTCACCCTTGGTGACGCTGGACCCCTTCGCGGAAAAGTTGATCACGTCGGCGCTGAGTCGCTTCGCCGCCGCCTCGAACGAGATCCGGGTACGCGTGGAGTCCTCGTAGAAGAGGTTCACCACCGTCCGTCCGCGCAGCGCGGGAAGCTTCTTGATCTCCCGGCCGGCGACGGTGGCCATCTCGGCGGCGGTGTCCAGGATCTCGGTGGCGGTGTCGGCGTCCAGGTCCCCGCCGGAGAGCAAGTGTTTGATCATGAGGCAGTTCCCCCGTAGAGCTTGACCTCGTCCGTCCCGTCGATCTCGGCGAGCGTCACCTTGACGCTCTCGGCGAGCGAGGTCGGGATGTTCTTGCCGACGTAGTCGGCGCGGATCGGCAACTCCCGGTGGCCCCGGTCGACCAGCACGGCGAGCTGCACCGAGGCCGGGCGGCCCACGTCGTTGAGCGCGTCGAGCGCGGCCCGGACGGTGCGACCGGAGAAGAGCACGTCGTCGACCAGGATGACCCGTTTGCCGTCGATCCCGTCGGCGGGAAGCTCGGTCGGACCCACCGCGCGGGTGGCGTGCCGACGGAGGTCGTCGCGGTACAGGGTGATGTCGAGCACACCGACCGGAACGGCGACGTCCTCGAAGGTGCTGATCCGGTCCGCGAGCCGCCGGGCGAGGGGGGTGCCCCGGGTGGGAATCCCGAGCAGCACCGTGTTGGCGGCGCCCTGGGTCTTCTCCAGGATCTGGTGGGCGATGCGGTCGACCACGCGTTGCACGTCGGCGCTGGCGAGGATCACCTTCACCGAGGGTTGTTGCGGTGGTGACGAGCGGGCAGCCGGTGGGTATGCCACGGCGGACCTCCTTCCCCGCCTCACGGGACGGGTCGTTAAAGGATGTCGGGCACCTCCGGCCGGACCGCTCAGCAGACCTGGGCCGGGGCTTCCGCCACGTTACCAGTGGTCACCGGGGTGATGGACGGCGGCCGCTGACCACCGGGTCAGGTACCGGAAAAGGGGAAAACTCCCCGGACGCTCCGCAACGGGAGGGGCACGACCACTTGACCACGTGTCGCATTCCCCGTACCGTCACGCTCCGTAGCGATCGACGGGAGAACCCCGAGCAGCACTGGGAGTGTCCGAATGCCCTCTGAATACGCCAAGTCTCTGGGCGCCCGCCTGCGCTCCATCCGCCAGCAGCAGGGTCTTTCCCTGCAGGGTGTGGAGGAGAAGTCGAACGGGCGGTGGAAGGCCGTGGTGGTCGGCTCGTACGAGCGTGGCGACCGGGCCGTGACGGTGTCCCGTCTGGCCGAGTTGGCCGAGTTCTACCGCGTACCCGTCTCGGAGCTGCTGCCTGACGGCAGTGGCGTCCGCCACGAGCCCACCAGCAAGATTGTCCTGGACCTGGAGCGGCTCTACGACGAGGCCTCCGAGGACCTGGCCTACGTCGCCCGCTACGCCCGCGCCATCCAGCAGCAGCGCGGCGACTACAACGGCCGGGTGCTCTCCATCCGCGCCGACGACCTGCGGGCGCTCGCGATCGTGTACGACGCCTCACCGTCGGGCCTGATCGAGCGGCTCACCGAGCACGGCGTGCTGGTGGCCGACCCCCGGGCGTTCTTCGCCTCCTGATCTGCCGCTCCACCTGATCTGCCGCTCCACCGAAAGGGCCCGTGCCAACTGGCACGGGCCCTTTTCGGATGTGCGGTGTTCGGTGGGACGCTCAGCGGGTGGCGTACTCGGCGATCCGGCCGAGCACCCCGTTGAGGAAGCGCGGCGAATCGTCAGTCGACATCTGCCGAGCCAGCTCCACTGCCTCGCTGATCGCCACCGCGTCGTCGATCTCGTCGACGTAGAGCAACTCGTAGACGGCGATCCGGGCCAGATTACGGTCGACGACCGGCATCCGCTCCAGCGTCCAACCCTCGGCGTAGCTGGCGATCAGCTCGTCGATCCGGTCGAGGTGCTCGGCGACCCCCTCGACCAGGCCCACCGCGTAGCCGAGATGCTCCGGTCGGGGCTGCTCGATGCGCTGCACGTAGCCGGCGAGCACCTCTACCGGAGGCTTGTCCCGAAGGTCGGCCTCGTAAAGGACATCCAGCGCCCGCTTGCGCGCCTTGCGGCGCGCCGGCATCTGCTGCTTGGAACCCTCAGCCATCAGGCGCGGCCGAGGTAACGGCCGTCGCGGGTGTCGACCTTGATCTTCTCGCCGGTGGTGATGAACAGCGGAACCGGCACTGTGGCGCCGGTCTCCACTGTCGCCGGCTTGGTGCCGCCGGTCGAACGGTCGCCCTGCAGGCCCGGCTCGGTGTAGGTGACCTCCAGCACGACGCTGGTGGGCAGCTCGATGTAGAGCGGCACACCCTCGTGCTGGGCGACTGTCGCCTCCGCCTCGGGCAGCAGGTAGTTGGCTGCCTCACCGACGGTGCCACCGGGCACGGTGATCTGGTCGAAGGTCTCCAGATCCATGAAGACGAAGTCCTCACCGTCGGCGTACAGGTACTGCATCGTGCGCTTGTCAACGGTCGCGGTTTCGACCTTGGTGCCCGCGTTGAAGGTCTTGTCGACCACCTTCCCGGACAGCACGTTCTTCAGCGTGGTGCGCACGAAGGCACCACCCTTACCGGGCTTGACGTGCTGGAACTCGACGACGGCCCAGAGCTCGCCGTCCAGGTTGAGTACCAGGCCGTTTTTGAGGTCGTTGGTGGAGGCCATTTCCTGCCTTGATCATCAATTGGCGGACAGACCTGGCAAGTCTACAAGCTGCGTCGAATCGGACGGTCCCCCGTTCGGAGCGCCCGGTCGGTGGGCCCTCAGCGGGTGGCCAGATGCTGCAGAGCGAGACGATAGCCGTCGATACCGAGACCGCAGATCACCCCGGTCGCCACCGCCGAGACCACCGAGTGGTGCCGGAATTCCTCACGGGTGTGGATGTTGGAGATGTGCACCTCCAGCAGCGGCCCCCGCAGCATGGCGCAGGCGTCCCGCACCGCGTACGAGTAGTGCGACCAGGCGGCCGGGTTGAGCACGACAGCGGCGCCCTCGTCGGCCGCCGTGTGCAGCCAGCCGAGCAGCTCGTGCTCCGCGTCGGTCTGCCGGACCGTCACCGCCAGCCCCAGCTCCCGAGCGGTGCTCTCGCAGAGCGCCACCAGGTCCGCGTAGCTGGTCGCGCCGTACACATCGGGCTCGCGGGTGCCCAGCCGGCCCAGGTTCGGCCCGTTCAAGACGTAGACCTTCACGCGGTTGCCACCTCGCGGTAGGCGGCCTCCAGCAACGCGTCGTCGGGGCCCTCCAACATCGCCGGGCGGGCCAGCCCGTCGAGCACCACGAAGCGCAGCCGACTGCCCCGGGTCTTCTTGTCCACCCGCATCGCGGCCAACAGCTGCGGCCAGGCGTCGGCCGGGTAGCTCACCGGCAGGCCCAGCGCGCTCAGTGTGACCCGGTGTCGGTCGGCGGTCGGCGCGTCCAGCCGCCCGGCGAGCCGGGCGAGGGTGGCCGCGTACACCAGACCGACGGCGACGGCGTGGCCGTGCCGCCAGCGGTAGCCCTCGTTCTGCTCGATGGCGTGGGCCAGGGTGTGCCCGTAGTTGAGCACCTCCCGCAGGCCCGACTCGCGCAGGTCGCCGGCGACCACGTCGGCCTTGACCCGGATGGCCCGCTCGATCAGCTCCCGGCTCACCGGTCCTCGGGGGTCGGTGGCGGCCTCCGGGTCGTCCTCGATGAGATGCAGGATCGTCGGGTCGGCGATGAAACCGCACTTGACGACCTCGGCCAGCCCGGCCGCCAGGTCGACAGCGGGCAGGCTGTCCAGAGTGGCCAGGTCGGCTAACACCCCGACCGGCGGGTGGAACGCGCCCACCAGGTTCTTGCCGGCGGCCGTGTTGATGCCCGTCTTGCCGCCCACCGCGGCGTCGACCATGCCCAGCAGCGAGGTCGCCACCGGCACCCAGCGCACCCCCCGCAACCAGCAGGCCGCGACGAAGCCGGCCAGGTCGGTCACCGCGCCGCCGCCCACCCCGACCACCGCGTCGGTACGGGTGAAGCCGGCCGCTCCGAGCCGGTCCCAGCAGGACGCGGCCACCTCGATGTGCTTTCCCGACTCGGCGTCGGGCACCTCGATCGGCAGTGGCTCGACGCCGGCGGCGCGCAGGCGTTCGCCGAGCGCGTCCGCGAGGGCCTTGAGCGGAGGCGCGTGCAACACCGCAACCCGGGTCGCGCCGGGCAGCAGGCCGGGCAGCGCACCCAGCAGGTCACGTCCCACCAAGACGTCGTACGGCCGCTCGCCGCCGACCGGAATTCGGGTCACCTCGTCCATCGCCGGCAGCCTAGTCCAGCGGGCGGCGCGGCGAGGGCGGCTGTCCACCTGCTGGCCGAGCGGCCCAGTCCGCCAACCGGCGGGCGTGCTCGGCCACCGCGGCGCGCAGCGCGTCCGGATGCCGCACTGTGAACGGACACCCCAGTCCGGCGAGGAGCGCCGCCATCCCGGGCAGGCTCTCCGCTCGGGCCCGCAGGAGCACCCCGTCGGTGGTGGCGGTCAACTCGGCGACGCTGGGCGGGATGCGGCGGCGGGCGGCGACCAGGTCGGTCTCCAGCACGACCTCCACCTCGTGCGTGTACGGCACGCCGGCCAGCGACCGGGTCACCCAGGCCACCGCCTCGAAGCCGTCCGGCACTGTGAACGTCGCCGCGCCGGGCGTCACCGTGCCGATCCGGTCCAGTCGGAAGGTGCGGATCTCCCCGCGTCGGTGGTCGTGGCCGGTGACATACCAACGGCCGGAGTGGAAGACCAGCCCGTACGGGTCGAGCTCGCGGTGCGACTGCTCGCCGCGCCAGGAGCGGTAGTCCAGCGCCACCCGCTGTCGGTGCCGGGTGGCCGAGGCCAGCGCGAGCAGGGTGCCCGACGCCGGTCCGCGTTCCGGCTCCGGACGACGCAGGGTGAAGCCCAGGTGCTCCTGGACGGCGGCGAGCCGGTCGGCGAGCGCCGCCGGCAGCACCCGGCGGATCTTCGCCAGGGCGGTGGCGGTGGCGGGCTGTTCGGTGGCGAGCCCGACCCGTTCGGCGACGACGAGGCCGAGCAGCACGGCCACCGCCTCGTCGTCGGTGAGCATCAGCGGGGGCAGCTTGTAGCCGGAGTGCAGCCGGTAGCCGCCGTATCGGCCCCGGTCGGCGGTGACGGGGATGCCCAGTTCGACAAGCGTGGTGGCGTACCGGCGCACGGTCCGCTCGTCCACACCGAGGCGGCCGGCGAGTTCGGCGGCCGTCGACCGGTGCCGGGTCTGCAGCAGTTCGAGCAGGGCCAGCACCCGTCCTGCGGGATGTGACACGGGCCACTCCTCAAAACCGGGCGGATCCTGTCCGGAATAGATCGTACGGTCTGTCGGTAGCCGAGAGAAGGAGCCACAGATGGCGACATTCGTGCTGGTGCCGGGATTCTGGCTGGGTGCCTGGGCGTGGCGGGACGTGACCGTCGCGCTGCGGTCGCAGGGGCACGAGGTCTATCCGATGACGCTGACCGGGGTGGGCGAACGCGACCATCTCGCCGGGCCGGAGGTCAGCCTGGACACGCACACCACCGACATCGTCCGACTGATCGAGGTCGAGGACCTGCGCGACGTACTGCTGGTCGGTCACTCCGGCGGGGGGATGCCGGCGGCCCAGGCGGTGGACCGCATCCCGGACCGGATCGCCCGGATCGTCTACGTGGAGAGCGGGCCGTTGCCGGACGGCACGGCGCAGTTCGACACGCTGCCGCCGGAGGAGCAGCAGCGGCTGCGGGCCGCGATCGGCACCGGACACCTGCTGCCGCCGCCGGCCTGGGATCCGGCCGCCGACCCGACCAACCTGGCCGGCCTGGACGAGCCGACGCTCGCGCTGCTGCGTACCCGGGCCACCCCGCAGCCGCTACGGGCCGCCACCGACCCGGTCCGACGCACCGGTGGGCGCCCGGTGCCGACCGCGCTGGTCGCCAGCACGTTCCCGCTCGACGTGGTGCGGCAGATGATCCAACAGGAGCATCCGTTCTTCACCGGCCTGGCCGACGGCCAGCTGCATGAGCTGCCCACCGGGCACTGGCCGATGCTCAGCGAGCCGAAGGCTCTGGCCGACGTCCTCGACCTGATCGCCCGCAGCTGAGGACCACCCCTCTGCGCCGATCTTGCGGTTCCGGTTGCCGAGATGGGGGGAAACGCCCCCTACGTCGGAACGGTAAGTGCAAGATCGGCGCGACAGGTCCGCGTCAGCGCGGAAGCAGAGCGGCGACGTCGGCGACGACCTGCGCCGGGGCCCGGCCATCGGTGACCACCGTCTCGGTGGCGACCTCGGCGTAGAGCGGCTTGCGCTGGTCCAGCAGGTGCTTGAGGGTCGCCCGTGGGTTGATCGCCAGCAGCGGCCGGCCGGCGCCGAGCCCGACCCGCCGCACCGCGTCGGGCAGCTCGACCGAGAGGTGCACCACCCGGTGCCCGATCAGGGCCGCCCGGGTCTCCTCGGCCAGCACCGCGCCGCCGCCGAGGGCGAGCACGCCCGTGCCGCCAGCCAGCGCCGCGGCCACGGCGGCCCGTTCCAAGGTACGGAAGTGGGCCTCACCCTCGTCGATGAAGATCTCCGGAATCGGCTTGCCGGCCATCTGCTCGATGTCGGTGTCGGTGTCGCGGAACTCCACCCCGAGCGTGGCGGCGAGCGCCCGCCCGACGGTGGTCTTGCCGCACCCGGGCGCGCCGACCAGCACGACGACCGGTGCCATCAGCGGATCACCAACGCGTCGAGGTACCCGGCCAGGTTGCGGCGGATCTCGGCGATCGAGTCTCCACCGAACTTCTCGGTGGCCGCCTCGGCCAGCACCAGCGCCACCATCGCCTCGGCGACCACCGCCGCGGCGGGCACCGCGCAGACGTCGGAGCGCTGGTTGATCGCGGTGGCCGGCTCGCCCGTGGTGACGTCCACGGTGGCCAGCGCCCGGTTCAGCGAGGAGATCGGCTTCATGGCGGCGCGGACCCGCAGCGGCTCACCGGTGGTGATGCCACCCTCCAGGCCGCCGGCCCGGTCGGTGACCCGGCGGACGCCGGTGGCCGACGGGATGATCTCGTCGTGCGCCTCCGAACCGCGCGAGCGGGCCTGCTGCCAGCCGTCGCCGATCTCCACGCCCTTGATCGCCTGAATGGACATCAGCGCGGTGGCCAGCCGGGCGTCGAGCTTGCGGTCCCACTGCACGTGGCTGCCCAGCCCCGGTGGCACCCCGTACGCCAGCACCTCGACCACACCCCCGAGGGTGTCAGCGGCCTTCTTCGCGGCATCGACCTCGGCGACCATCAGGGCGCTGGCCTCCGGGTCGAGGCAGCGCAGCGGGTCGGCGTCGATCCGGGCCGTGTCGGACGGCGTGGGACGCAGGCCGGGCTTCGCGGCCACCGGGCCCAGCTCGACGACGTGCGAGACGATCTCGATACCGAGCGCCTGACGGATCAGCGCCTTGGCGACAGTGCCGACGGCCACCCGCGCGGCGGTCTCCCGTGCGCTGGCGCGCTCCAGGATCGGCCGAGCGTCGGTGTGGCCGTACTTCTGCATGCCGGCCAGGTCCGCGTGGCCGGGCCGGGGGCGGGTCAGCGGGGCGTTGCGGGCCTGCCGGGCCAGCTCGTCGGGGTCGACCGGGTCGGCGGCCATCACGGTCTGCCACTTCGGCCACTCGGAGTTGCCGACCCGGATCGCCACCGGGCTGCCCAGGGTCACGCCGTGCCGCAGGCCGCCGAGCAGCTCGACCTCGTCCCGCTCGAACGACATCCGGGCACCCCGCCCGTAGCCCAGCCGTCGACGGGCCAGCTCGTCGGCGATCTCGGTGGTGGTCACCTCGATGCCGGCCGGCACCCCCTCCAACATCGCGACGAGGGCGGGACCGTGCGATTCACCTGCAGTCAGCCAGCGCAACACAGCGGTCAGTCTGTCACGGCGGGCCACCGCCGCGGCGCGCTCCCCGTCGCGTCCCGCCCAGCGGACGCCGCCGCCCGCTCACGCGGGCGGCGGCTCAGATCCCCCGACCGCGCTTGTGCAGGGTGCGCAGCACCGCGTCGGCCCGGACCACCCGACCGGCGACGGCGAGGGCCAGGTAGGCGCGCGGCTCGCGGGGGTTGCTCCGCAGGGTGCGCCGGGCCCAGCGCAGCGCGCCCCGGCGGTCGCCGGAGGCGGCCTGGGCAAACGCGATCTGCCCAGCCACCCGGGCCTCGCCGGCCGGTTGACTGGCGAACTCCGGGTAGCGCCGCAGCAACCACTGCAACGCCTCCGAGATGGTGTCCCAACGCTGCGCGAAGTACGAACGCTTGTGCCAGCGGACCAGCACCGACGGCGTCCGCAGGTTGATCAGCGGCGCGCTGCGCGCGGCCCGCAGCAGGAACTCGTAGTCCTCCGCGTAGCTGCCCGGGATCTCCTCGTCGACCAGCCCGAACCCGTTGCGCAACGCGGTGGCGCGGATCAGGAAGGTCGACGGGTGCAGCTCCGTCATCCGGTCGCGAAGCAGGTCGTCCAGGGTGATCCGGTCCTTGTCGAGCACCCGGTCGACGGTGTGCCCGTCGTAGTTGACCCGGATGCCGCAGCAGACGAACTCGGCGGCCGGGTCGCCGACCAGCGCGTCGACCTGGGCGGCCAGCTTGCCGGGCAGCCACTCGTCGTCGTCGTCGCAGAACGCGACCAGCTCGCCCTCCGCCGCGAGGGTGCCGCTGTTGCGCGCACCGGCCAACCCGGGGGTACGCGCGTTGCGGATCACCCGCACCACGCGGGCCGGGCCGCTCCCCAGCTCGGTCAGCGACTCGTCCGGCGCGGACTGGTCGAACACCACGACGACCTCGATCAGGGCCGGGTAGTCCTGTGCCAGGATCGCGCGCACCGCGGCCCGCAGCAGCTCGGGGCGGTCCCGGGTGGGCACCACGACGCTGACGGTCGGCTGCTGGGTCATCGAATCTCCTTCGTACCCGGGCGCGGCCGGGACCAGGCCCGCCACCGGGGTGGGCGCGGGGTCGAACGGGCCACCAGGTCGTCGACGATCTGCCCGACCCGGGCCACCGCCGCCCGTCGTGCCTCGTGTGCCTCCGGGTCGGCGGCCACCGCGTACCGGGACGGGTCGGCCACCCCGGCGGCCAACGCGTCGTGCAGGGCCTCCCGGGTCTCGCAGAGCGCCACCAGCCCGGCGGCGCCGAGCCGACGGGCGAAGAGGAGCTGGTGGTTGTCGACGTGCTCACCGCGAGCCGGATCGCGGGGCACCACGATGGGCAGGTGACCGTGCCGGCGGGCCTCCAGGATGGTCGCCGGGCCACCGTGGCAGACCACCAGGTCCGCATCGATCATCGCCTGTTGCAACGCGTCGTGGCCGAGGAACGGCACCGCGCCGCTCAGCTGGGGCGCTGCGGTATGCCCGTGCTGCATGGTCAGCCCGATCGGGCCGGAGGCATGCGCGTGCCATTGCGCCAACCAGTCGACGAGCCTGTCGAAAGGGTGCTTGTCCGTGCCCACCGCGACCAGCAGCCGGAGCTGGGCGACGGCCGAGCTGTCGCGCTGGCGCGGCAGGCGGGCCGCCTCGGTGACCGGCCGGGGTTGCGGACGCCGGGCGGTGCCCGTCTCCCCCGTCACAGCAGCGTCCCGACGACTGTCGCCTCGGGGTACTGCCGGCGCTGCTCGTCCCACTGCACGAGCATCGCGGACAGGAAAGGCCGGCAGAGCCGAGCGGTCAACGTCGGGGTGTCGATCCGGTCGTACACCTCGATGTAGACGGTTGGGATGCGCCGCAGCCGGGCCAGCACCACGAACGGCACCGCCACACCGGCACCGGTGGTGACCACGGCGGCTACCCGCCGCGCCCGCAGCACCCGCCAGGCCAGCAGCGCGTTGCGCAGCAGGTTCGGCACGTTGCGGGTGGTCGGGTGGTGCGCCGGTACCAGGTCCTCGCCGGCCAGCAGTGACACCGCCTCCGGGGTGTCGAAGGTGACCCAGCAGCGCCGCCACTGTTCGTACCAGGGCCGCAGGGCCAGTAGTTGGGCCAGATGGCCGCCGCTGGAGCCGACCAGCAGCAGCACCGGCGCCCCACTGTCGTCGTTGTTCGTGTCCACGCGACTCCCCACAAGTTCGCTTGGAATTTCAGTTCACGCCAGGCAGAAGCAGATCACACGATCCCCGGTCGTTGAATAGCGCGACCGGTCGAGATGACGATCTCCACAGCGGGCGGTGCGGTACACCGAACGTCCGAGGTCCATCGATCGTCATCACCACCTGCGATTATGTCGTCACTCTGCGGCGCACCGTCGTCGCCGCGATTCCTCCAGATCAGCCGCTATGTCTTTTCTCGATGACGTCCAAGAGTGCGGGATGCAGGGCGCCGTTCCAGCCCGCGCCCGCGTCGGCCAGCCGCCACGTCCGCAACCACATCTCCACCAGGTACGCGTCGGCGACAAGCCGGCGCTGCGCGGCGTCGAGGCCGAGCCGCTCACCGTGCCGGCTCAGATATCCGTCCACTGCCGAGGCGGCGGCGTCGGCCGGCTCCCCACGCAGGACGAGGGCCCGCTGGAACGCGTCGTGCGCCAGGTCGAAGCCGACCGGCACGTCCGGCCCGCTGTGCTCCCAGTCCCAGGCGACCAACCGGTCGGCGTGCCAGCCCAGGTTCCACGGCACCCAGTCACCATGCCAGTGACCGAACTCGACGCTGGTGTCGCCATGCCGGCGGGCCAACGCCGAAACCGCGGCGACCGCCCGCGCACCGGCCGGCTCGGTCGCGGCGGCCCGGCCGGCCTGATCGGCCAGCCGGCGCAGGAAGGTCGAGTCGACCAGCGGTCGAGGTGTGCCCGCCGGGCCGCCCCGCCGGGCGACCGCGAGCAGCGCCGCGATCCGGGGCGGGTCGTCCACCGGCACACCGCGTACCGCCGGGGGCAACGGCTCGATCACCGCGACCACCTGGCCGGCCCACGACGTCTCGGTGAGCAGCCGCGGCGGCGTCGGGTGGTCGGCGACGCCGACCACCTCGCGCAACGCCCGCAGCGCCGCCGCCTCCGCGCTGACCAGCGCACGGGTCGCGTCGTTCCAGCCGATCTTCGCGTAGCCGCGCGGACGCCCGTCGGCACTGAAGAGTTGCAGTGTGGGCTTGCCGTTCGGGTCGGGCGGGCGGACCCCGAACGCGGCCAGCAGCGGCGTGTCACCCAGGTCGGCGGAGAGCCGCTCGCTCAGCAGCAACTCCGCGGCCGGCACCCCGGCCGGCACCGAGACGGTCAACGTGGGAAAGGGCGCGAGCCCCACCCGACCGAACCGGGCCAGCCCACCGAGCACCGCCCGCAGCGCGCGCACCTTCGGTGGCCGCAGGGCGTTGTACGCCAACAGGGACGCCACCCCGGCCCGGGGCGCGCCCAACGGCACCAGGAACCGGGCCCGGGCGACCGACGGCACCACCGCGTACCGGGCCACCGCCCGGTGACCGGCAGGCGGGGCGCCGTCCACTGTCAGACCGACCCGGTCGTCCGGGAAGACCGCGCGGCTCACCCAACCCAGGCCGTCCACCCGTGAACGCGGGTCGGCGGCCGGGCCCACCCGGGTCGTCACGCGGCCCGGTCCGCCCAGTCGAGGTCCAGCCCGAGCCGGTGACGCAACGCGTCGTTGTACGGCCGGTAGTAGTCGGTCAGCTCAGCGCGCACGCTCGGCTCCAGCGGTGCCGAGCGCCGATCGTTGTAGACCTTGAAGTTGGGCAGGTCGTACGCCGGCAGACCGAGGAAGTCCAAGGTCCGTCGGTAGGTCGCCCGCGAGTCGCGGTACAGGTCCTCGCTGGGCAGGAAGAGGATCTGCTCCCGGGCGAAGCGCTCCAACCACGGCTCCAGGTGCTCCAGGTAACGCCCCCGGGCCCGGTACGTGTACCAGTCGTACGGCTCGCTGAACGACTCCGGCTCGGCGATCAACCGCTCCCGCTCCCCCGCCGTGCGTTCCGGCTCGGCCGCGAGCGCGGCGGCGAAGTCCAGTGGTTCGATGCCGTGGGTGCGGCGTTCCTTCCAGTGCGAGTACGCCCGCTCCACCGGGTCCCGCAGCAGCACGATGAGCTTCACCGACGGCATCAGCGTGGCGACCCGCTGCGCGGCGAGCGGATGGAACATGTACAGCGGGGCGGCCTCACCGACCCGGACCGGCCCACCGTGCCGCTTGGCCAGGGCCTCGCGCTGCCGATCGGTCGGGAAATGCGACCGGTACCAGGCTTCGCCGCGGCCCCAGTGCTCCTCGAAGTAGTGCGCCGACTTGGTGTTCCACGCGGGAAAGAGCCGGGGCACCAACGGGTGCTGGATGAGGTAGTTCCACAGGGAGGTGGTGCCACCCCGTTTGGTCCCGATGATCAGGAAGTCCGGCAGCGGCCGGCGGTCGCTGGTGCGAACGCCGTAGTCGACGAGCGACTCCTTCACCCGGGTGGTCACCTGGGTCGGAACCAACTGCTTGACCCGGTTACGGATGGACACCACGACGAACCTCACCTACCTCTCGTCGATGCCGGGGTGGGCTCGGCGGCCGTGGCCGCGCTGTCCCCTCCACGGATCTGCCTCATGGTCCCCCGGATGCCGGCGCGCACCCGGGGCAACGTCAACATGCCGACGCAGCCGGTCAGCAGCACCGCAAGCGCCACCGCGAGGCCGGGCAGGCCGCGACCGCCCACCAGCACGCCGGCCCCGGCGGCCAGGCCCACGCCGGCGATCGTGGCCGCCGCGGCACGCACCATCGCGGCGTCGAACAGCGGCTCCCGAACCACCGACCGGGCGAACCCCGCGGCGGTGAGGTTCTCGGTGGCGATGCCGGCCGCCCAGGCCACCGCCGCTCCCGTCGCGCCATAGTGGGGGATCAGCCAGAGACCCAGCGAGACGGTCACCGTCAACCCGGCAACTGTGGCGACCAGGTGCAGACCGCTGCGCCCGCCCATCAGGAGCAGGCTCTGCACGTTGCCCACCCCGGTGTTGACCAGCATCGCCAGCGCCAGCACAGTCATCGCCGGCACACCAGCGGTGAACTCCGGTCCGAACAGTTGGAGGAAGGCCAGCGCGAAGACCGCCAGCAGCAGGTACACCGGCCAGGACAGCACCAGCCCCCAGGTGGTCAACTGTCGGTGCACGGCCGCCGCCGCGGCCCGCTCGCCGCGCCCGAGCAGCCGGGACAGCTGCGGCGACACCGCCACCCGCAGCCCCTGCATGGCCAACTGACCGGCCAGCACGTACCGGCCGACGGCGCCGAACACACCGGCGTCCGCCGGCCCGGCCAGCACCGAGGTGAGCAGCACACCCACCCACATGCTGCCGGCGTCGATGGCCGCCGAGGCGGCCCGGGGCAGCGCGAAGCGCCAGAACGTGGACCAGTCGGCGCGCTGCGGACGCAGCGTCGCCCCCCGGCCCAGCCCGAGCGGGCCGGCGACGAGGGTGAGACAGGCCAGCAGCGCCAACGCCGCCGGCACCAACCAGCCGGTCATCCCGGCGAGCAGACCACCACCCGCCAGGGCGGCCGCGCCGACCAGCACCGGGCGGGCGACAGGCAGGAGCAGGAACTGCACCCCGACGTACGCCCGGATGGGCCGCACGCAGCGCAGCGTGGCCAGCAGCAGGGTCATCGCGACCACCACCGGCACCGCGGCGAACGTGACGGTGAGCAGGGCGTCCCCGCTCGCGCCGGAGCCGCCCAGCAGCCGGGGCGCGAGGGCGTCGGCGGCCAGCACGCCCGCACCGGCGACCAACAGCCCGGTCACCAGCGGCGGGATCAGCGCCACCGGGAGCACCCGGGCGGCGTCACCGCGCACACCGGCGCGGCGGCGGGGCAACGCCCACATCAGACCGGTCTCCGCGCCGAGCGTGCAGATCGCGGTGGCCACCGTGACGACCCCGATCGCGGCGAAGAACGCGCCAGCGCCGGCCGGACCGTAGCTTCGGGTGATCACGACCGCCAGCACGAACCCGAACAAACCGCTGGTGGCCGCGCCGAGCAGCCCGGCCACGCCGCTGCGCGCGCTGCGGCGGGTCTCGGCCGAGCCGCTGTCCTCGGCGGCCGACGGCGCGGCCTGATCCTCGGCAGGAGTGGACGTGGGCCGGCCCTCGTCGGCACCGGCCGACGGTCGGGTCGCGGCGGTCACGCGGGCACCGGCGCGGTCCGCGCGGGCGTCGGCGACGCCCCGGCCAACCGGGTCAGCCGTTCGCGTTCGGTGAGCGCCATCGCGAAGGCGACAGCGAAGAACGCGACAGCGAGATTCTGGTTGGCCATGCCGTAGAACGGGACCTGCACGAGGCAGACCACCGGCACCACCGCCAGCCACTGCCCGGCCGCCGACGTCGCCCGCGCGCAGATCACCGCCGCGGCGACGAACCACGCCAGGAAACAGATGAGCGCGGGTACGCCGTGGCTGAACAGCACCATCCACAGCTGCCCCTGGGTGCCGATCGGCGCGGCCGCCGACACGGTGTCGACGTTCACCGGAGCGCCGTAGCCCAACCAGGGCGACTCCTGCACGCGGCGGATCACCTCGGTGTAGAGCGAGAGGCGGTCGGTGTTGGTGTCGCTGGAGTCGACCCGCCTGCTGATCAGCTCGGTGATCGGGATGAACAGCGTGGCCAACCCGCCGATCACCACCACCCCGACGATGGACGCGGCCACCCGGACGTTGCCGCGCAGGCTGGCCCGCACCCCGAGCACCGCCAGCCCGGCGCCGAGGCTGAGGAACATCGCCCGGTTGAGGGTGAGGAACGCCGGCGCCAGCGACAGCGGCAGCGACGCCAGCAGCGCCCAGCGCAGCAGCCCCTGCCGGCGCAGCATCGCGAAGGCCACCACGCAGGGCAGGGTCATCGCGTACGCGCTGCCGTAGTTGTTGGTGTACGCGAACGGCGCGGCCGGCCGATAGATCGGGTTGAGCGAGCGGGCGCTGTACTCAGCGGTGGTGAGGTGCACCATGTCCTGGATGAACGGGGTGCCGGCCACCCCGCCCGGCAGCAGCACCTCCATCGGGGTCGTCATGGCCAGCCGGGGCATCAGCACCCCGAGCCAGCCCAGCGCCACCAGCCCGAACCAGAACGCGCAGAGCGGGGTGAGCACCGCAACCAGGCTGGCGCGTTCCCGGGCGGCCGCGTAGACGTAGACACCGACCACCAGCGCGGTCAGGTAGAAGGCCAGCCGCAGGGCGAACGTGAGCAGCGAGGCGGGCGACGACAACTGGGTGGCGCTGACCACCACGATGGCGAGGAAGAGCAGCCAGATGCCGGCCGCCGGCGGCAGTGGCACGCGCCCCCGGGTGAGCAGCAACGCGAACAGCAGCGCACCCAGCAGCGGCCAGCCGAGGTAGAACGCACCGAACAGCCACCAGAGCGGCACCAGGCCGAACATCATCGACAGCGGCCAGAGCGGCAGTTGCGGCGGCGCGGACGGCGGCACCGGAGCGACCTCCTGCGGAGCGCCTCCGGGTGGTGGTTCGGTCGCCGGGGCGCGGGTCACCGACACGCTCAGGCCCGACCGTTTCGGGTGAGCACGAAGCCCAGCGGGGTGACGCCGGCGGCGCGCAGCCGCTCCACCAGGCGTCGCAGGTCACTCTGCCGGGTGCGGTCGCGCTCCACGACCACCACCGCGCTGCCCTGCCGGGCCACTGCCACGCCACGCTCGTCGGACTCGGCCGGCGGGGCGTTGAACAGGACCAGGCCGTGGTCCGCGCCCTGCCGCCAGGTGCCGAACCGGACAGTGCCCACACCCACGACAACCTCGTCGGGGGTGACGACGCGACTGTTCTCCGGGCGGGCGGACGACACCCTCGGCAGCGTCAGGGTGGCGTCGGGGTCGGTCGACGGGCGGGCGCCGGGCGGGTGCGGGGAGGGCCGACGGGCGGGTGTGCTCTCCGTGGTGGCAGCGGTGGCCGGTGTGCTGCCTGCCGGCCGGGGCTTGGGCACCAGCGGCCGGGACGGGTCGATGGGCAGCCGTCCCCGGTCGGCGAGAACGATGGCCCGTAGCCGTTCGATCCGTCCGCTGTCGTCGGCGACGAAGACCTCCCGGCCGTCCACGGCGAGCGCCACGGCGAGCCCGGCGGTGAGCACTGTGGCGTCCTCCCGGGCGGTGACCAGCGCCACCCGGGCCGGCTGCCGGACCCGCTCGGCGACCGCCATCGCCACGTACCGGACGTCGGCGTCGACGGCCCGGGGGCTACCCCGGAACCCCGGCCGGCGTACGGTGCCGAGCAGTGGAAGGCCGGAGGCCTCCCGGCCGTCGGCGACCGAGCGGACCCGCCGGTCGGTCGACTCCCAGAGGTACGCGAGCACGATGCCGATCAGCGCGCCACCGAGCAGGCCCGCGACCAGGTAGAGCGGCCGGTGCCCGGCGGAGGTGACCAGCGCCTTCTCGGCGGTCTGGGTGACCCAGCCGGGGTTGACGTCGACAGCCGCGATCTCGGTACGGGCGGCGTTGAGCTGGGTGAGCTGGTTGTTGATGCCGGCCAGCTCGGCCACCAGCGCGTCACCGGCGGCGGTGTCCTTGGCGGTGTTCGCCCGCCTCTGCAACGCGGTCTGCTGGGCGGCGACCTTGGTGATGCTGGCGTCGTAGGAGCGCAGCATCTCGGCGCGCTGCTGCTCGTACATGGCCCTGCGCACGCTCAGGTAGGCCTCGGCGGCCATGTTGGCGCTCTGCACGGCCCGCTGTGACTCGCGCGCCTGGTAGGTGAAGCGCAGGATCTGCCCACCGGTGGGCACCTCGACCTCGAGCGCGTCACGGATGTCACGGGGGTCGCCGCCGGCCGAGTCGGCGAGGCGCTGCACCACCTCGGTGCCGGTGGCGATGCCGCTCTCCACGTTCATGTTGACAGCGCGGTCGGCGCCCGCGCCGCTGGGGGTGAAGGCGTCGGTCACCACCGGCCGGACCGCTACCACGGCGCTCGCCGACAGCGCCGCCGGCACCAGCAGCACGTAGCCGAGCGCGGCGAGCAGACCGACCATGGCGACCGCCGCCACCAACCGCAACCGGTGCATCGGCACCCGCAGCAGGTCGGTCAGTGTCACGGCACGCGAGGTCCCGGAGGACGGGCCGTCCGTGGGCCAGGGGGCGGGCGCTGCATCAGTCATGGAACTTCTTCACCGTCTGTTGAGGATTACCGACGACCACGACGCCGGGTGGTACGTCGGTGCGGACCACCGTCGCCGCGCCGACGACGCTGTCCCGACCGACCCGCACGCCCTTCAGGACCAGGGCGTGCGCACCGACCCAGACGTTGTCCTCGAGAACGATCGGGGCACGGGTGAGCGGGCCGGGCGGTGCGTGCCGCTGCTCGGGGGGCAGGTTGTGGAAGTCGTTGTCGAGCAACTCGCAGTCCGACAGGAGGCACCGGTCCCCCACGGTGACCGACGTCCAGGTGCCGATCCAGGTGGCGTTGAGCAGACAGTCCGCGCCGACGCGCACCTCGCCGGGGCCGGCGAAGCGGACGAGTTTGTTCAGGCGGGTGCGGTCACCAATGGTCACCCGCACACCGCGCCGCAACCGGATCCGGCCACGGATCTCCACGTCCCGACCGAGCGTCAACTGTCGGTAACGGAGCTGATACCAGCCGCGTTTGACCGCGAAGACCAGACGCACCACGCGTCTCGTTCGGATGCCAGCGGCGCCGAGCAACGATCCTCCCCCACCGTCGCGGGCCGGCGGCGGTGGGTACCGCCACCGGCCCAACGTGAACAATCTACCGATGCTCCGTTACGAACGGTTGACCCTTACTGTACGGAGAAGAACGTCGATGGGGTAGACCAGGACAACTCGGGCGTTGCGCTGCTGATGACCGTCGCCGTGGTGCCGTCGACCGCCGCGCTCGGCGCGGCAGTCGGGTCGAACGGCACACTCCGCAGCGCGCCGTCGGTGGAGCCGTAGACGATCCGGCCGCCCACCCAGGCCATGCCCCGCACCGTCGACCAGGTCACTCCCGTCGTCGGCAGGGCGAACTCGGTGGCGCCCAGGTAGTTGCCGTCGATCTCGAAGTAGCGGTAGTAGAGGCCGTTCGCCCCGGTACGGGTGTAGTAGAGCCGGCCGTCGAGGAAGAAGGCGCCGGTCAGCAACGCCGGGTTGTACCAGTCGTTGTAGCCGGACGCCTCCCACGGCGAGCCGATCGCGCCACCGTTGAAGAGCGAGATGTCGATCCGACTGCCGGTGGGCGTGCCGGCCACCGAGTGCGACCAGTAGATCCGGTCGTCCACCCGCCAGGTCGCGCCGGCCGCCGTGTACGCGGGCTGGCTGACACTGGTCGCGGTGCCCAGCGCGGTGCCGTCGAACGGCACCTTCGCCACGGTGCCCGAGGCGGTGCCGAGGTAGAGGTTGCCGGTGGTGGCCGACGGCGGGTTCTTCGGGGTGAAGGTGCGTCCACCGGCGAGCGGGAACATGCCCAGCCGGCCGTGGTACTCCTCGCCCATGCCATCGGAGTTGTGCCCGAAGTAGAGGCCGTCCGAGCCGCGCCAGAGCACCGGCACCGACGAACCCCAGTTGCTGGTGCCCGACGGCATCGAGGCGCTGCCGCTACGGCGCGGGTTCCAGTTCACCGGCATGCCGGTCGCCGGAGTGACGGCGGCGATGCCGAGCCGGTCGACAGCGCCCGGGCCGGCGTTGTCGCTGGCGTTCGGGTTGTTGACCCACCGGAAGTGCCCGCCCAGGTAGATGACGTTGTCCGCCACCTCGACCGAGGTGATGGTGTCGTTACCGGTGTAGTCGACCCAGGTGGCGAGCAGGCCAGAGCCCCGCGCGGCGGTCTCGAAGCGCACCAGGGCGTCGCAGTACGCGGCCGGCCAGCCGGCGCCGCCGTTGGTGCCGACCACGAACCAGCTGCCGTCGCCACCGAACTTCACGTCCTGCACGTAGTGCACGAAGGTCGTCGGCGAGGCGCACGGCGCGACGAACTTTTCGGTGCTCCAGTCGAGCAGCGTGGGAGTCCCGGAGACGTCCACCAACGCCATCTGGTTGCGCGGCAGGTCGTTGACGAGCGTGAAGTTGCCGCCGACGACCAGGGTGCCGCCGTCCGGCGCGACGTCGATGGTCCAGACGTACGACGTGGTGCCGTGCCGTCCCACCGTGGCGTCGATGCTGAAGCTCGGGTCGATCGCGCCGGTGGTCGCGTTGAGCCGGCCCAGACCGGCGTGCGCGGTGCCGTTGAGCCAGTTGAACGCACCTGCCACGTACAGCCAGTTGCCGTGCAGCGCCAGGTCACGGACCGTGCCGCCGTCGGAACGCCCGACCCAGCTGTCGATGATCGCGCCGGTCGACGGGTTGAGCGCCACCAGGTTCTTCCGGGAGACGCCGTTGACGTTCTTGAAGGTGCCGCCGACGATCAGCGTGCCGCCGGGGCCGGCGAGAAGCGTGTTGACCGCGCCGTCGAGCACCGGCAGGAACGTGGTCGACATGGTGCCGGTGGTCCGGTCGTACGCGAAGAGGTAGCGCTGCGTGACCCACGCGGAACTGGCGGTCTGCCGAAGCTGGGTGAAGCTGCCGCCGACGAAGACCGTGTTGCCCACCTGCGCGAAGGCACGGGTCTCACCGTCTCGGGCGTGCGGGGTCGCGTCGGCGGGGTTCGCCGACACCAGGGTCGCCGTGGCCGGGGCCGGTACCACTGCGGCCGACGCGGTCGTGGGCACGCCCAGAGCTGCGGCGATGATCGCCAACGCGACCATCCCCGCCCGAGTACGACGTCGTCCTGCAAAACGCCACAAGTGCGAGAGTTTGGGCACGCTGCGCCTCCAGATTGGATGAGAACCCGAGGTAGCGTGCCTCGTCCAGCCTGGTTAACAAAATCCGCCGATTGGGCGGTGCATGAATCCGCAAGCCGACAGAACGCCGGAGGATCGGATGTCCGACCCCCCGACGAACGCCGTCCGGTCAGCCCGTTTCGAACGTCAGCGCTTACCTCCGGTGGGTTGCCGCAGGTAGGGGTCCTGTCCGGCCTGCGCGAAGCCGGCCACCGCCGACGCGTCGTGGTTCATCGTCATGTCGCAGGTCGACGTGCGGCTGGTCATACCGGCCGAGTTGAAGTAGATCGCCGCCTTGATCTTCGGGTGCGCCTTCAGCGCCGCCGGGAACTCCTGGAACCAGCGCTGCTTGGCACCCAGGTCGGCGGAGTTGAAGTTGGTGCCGAACTCGGCGAGCATCCGGGGCTTGCCCGCGCCGATCCCGTTGTCGTCCAGCCACCGGTAGAAGCCACCGACCGTCGTGCTCGGGCTCTTCCACACGGTGCTGCCGTTGCAGACGTGGAAGTTGTACGGGTCGTAGGCCACCCAGTCGACGTACTGGTCACCGGGGTACAGGCCGGCGTACCGGGAGTAGTGCCCGGACCAACCCATCATCGTCCAGACCCAGACCGCGTTTGTCGCGCCGGCGTTGGCGAACCGCTCGTGGACGTAGCGCCAGGCCCGGACGAAGTCGGCGTCGCTGCCCTTGGCCGGCTCGTCCTCCGGCTCGTGGTCGAAGCCGATGAAGACCGGGACGCCGGCGGCGCGGATCCGGCCCGCTACCGCGTCGATGGTGTCGTCCTGCTTGCCGCCGTAGACGTCCGACCACTTGAGGGTGGTGCCGGCGGAGAAGTCACGCGACTCCCAGGCGAAGAACATCAACCGGCCTTCGCGCATCTGCTGCGACTCGTACACGTCGGGGAAGGCACCGTTGCTGCCGGCGTTGGAGAAGTCGTGGTAGCGGTGCACGATGTCGAACTTGCGCCCGACCTGCGTCTCCACGTCGGTGACGGCCTTGCCGTGGTCCCAGCCGCCGGCCGCCCCGGCGGGCGAGTACATGCCCCACCAGGCGCCACAGGACGGGACGAGCTTGTCCGAGACGGAGCCACACTTGCCGGACGGGAGGGTGCCGCTGGCGCTCGGGGTCGCCGTCCGGGTCGGAGCGATGGTCGGCGACGGCTTCGGCGCGGCGGTGGTCGGCGACGCGCTCGGAGACGGCGGCGGCGCCGGCCGGGTGGGCGTCACCGGCGAAGGCCGGGCCCCGAGGTCGTAGCTGATCAGCAGGCTGGGTCGAAGGTCCGGGTTACGGTTCTCGACCGACGCCCAGTAGACCCGGCTCTCCAGGCCGCTCTGCGCCAACGAGACCGTCCAGGTGCCGTTGCCGGTGACCAGCTTGGAGACGTCCCACTCGTTGACGCCCTTGGACACGCTGGTCACGCTGTCCAGTGCGGCACCGGTCGACGTCAGTGGCGGCCGCGACTCGCGGGCGCTCAGCGGCGAGGCGTGCGCCGTCACCGTGGCGGCGAACTGCTGCCAGGCGTGCACCCGCAGCGTCGCCCGGATGTTGACCGCTGTGGACGGCACCGTGGTCACCGCGAACTCGATGACCGCCTCGCGGCCACCGCGCGGGTTGCCGTCGCAGCGCGTCGCGCAGGTGGCCAGTGTCGACTTGGCCGCGTTGTCACCGTCCTGCGACACCGCGGTGGCGGTGGTGTCGGCCGCCGCCCGGATCGACAGGTCGTCGCTGGCCAGCAGCGGCATCATGGTCGCCACGATGCCGGCCACCACCGAACCGCCGACCACGCCGATGGCAATCGCCTTGCGCCGGGGTCCAGAACGGAACCGGGTGATGCGGTGCAGTCCGTGCCTGGTCAAGGAAACTCCCTGTGTCTGCGTCCGTAACGGTGAGCAGCGTATCGATGACCAGGACATGTGGCAGGTAGGACAGTTTTCCGTAAGCGCGTCTTAACCATCAGCTAAGGAACCGCCTCCGGGAAAACAGGGCCTCTGGCCGCAGACACGACCGAAGCCCGCCACACACCTTGCCCGGGCAGCACGCGCGGAGTCAACGGGCGCGTCGCAAGCGCTTCCGGAACGGGTGGCGACCATCGGTGACCCCGGCCGGACCGCCTGACCGGTCCGTCAGCCGGCGCGAGCGGCAGTCAGCGCGGCGGCCATCGCCGCCCTCGGCGCGGTGACGCCGGTGAACTGCTCGAACTGCCCGACGGCCTGGGCCAGCAGCAGGTCCAGGCCGGAGACGATCCGGCAACCGGCCGCGTCGGCGGCCGTCGCCAGCGGGGTCGGCCACGGGTCGTAGAGCGCGTCGAAGAACACCGCGCCCGACCGCCAGGCCACCGCGCCGGCCAACGGGTCGGCGACCCCCTTCGGCACCGTGGAGACGACCACGTCGGCGGTGGCGAGCTGCCGGGGCGCGTCGGCCCACGGCGCGGGCGTCAGGGCGACACCCACCGCGTCGGCCACCGGGCGCAGTTCGTCGATCGCCTCGGGCCGGCGGGCCACCACCGTCACCGCCGAGCAGGCGAGCTGCGCGGCGGCGGCGAGCGCGGCGCGGGCCGTCCCGCCGGCGCCGAGCACCGTCACGGCGGCACCGGCGGTCACACCGGCGTCGGTAAGCACCCGCACCATGCCGGCGACGTCGGTGTTGTCCGCGTACCAGGAGCCGTCCGGACGGCGTACCAACGTGTTGGCCGCGCCGACGGCGGCGGCGACCGGCGACGCGGCGTCGGCCACGGCGAGCGCCGCCTCCTTGCCCGGCATGGTCACCGACAACCCGGCCCACTCCGGGCCCAGGCCGGCGACCAGATCCGGCAGCTCCGCCGCCGCGCACTCGATCCGGGTGTACGACCACCCGGTCAGCCCAGCGGCGACGTAACCGGCGGTGTGGATCACCGGGGAGAGGGAGTGCGCGATCGGCTTGCCCAGCACCGCCGCCCTACGGGTCGACACGGTCACCGCCAGTCGCGGCCGGTGGCCCGATCACTGTCGACATCACTTCCCCGCCCTCCCGCGCACGTCGGAATCGACAGTACCCAGCACCCCGGCCCGGGCACCAGGGAACCGTCTCCGCGGCCACCCCGGGCGAACGGGCTATCGCTTGACCCGCATCGACGTTGGTGAAAGCATTCCGGGGACGGAAGCGCCGATCGAAAAAGGGGAAACCTTGAACAAAAGCATTCTCCGTGCCCTTATCGCGATTGCTGCGGTTTTCAGTCTTTCGCTGATGACCGCCGCACCCGCGCGGGCGGACGCCGCAGCTAACAGCTGGTCCGACAACCACCAGCTGTGCCAGTCCAGCTCCTGCGTCCGGAGCGGCAACATCGTGCGGCTCTGGCAGGCCATCGTCTGGGCCGACGACCTGAGCGGCAACGTCGGCACGAGCTTCATCGACGGCGAGTTCGGCTCCAACACCGCTGCCAAGACCAGGACCTGGCAGGACGTGATGAACGTCGGCATCGACGGGTCGGTCGGGCCGCAGACCTGGGGTAAGGCGTACGGCGCTGTCAACCGCAACACCGGCTTCGACACGAGCACCCAGACCGGGTACTTCTACTACGGCTACAACCGCACGTTCGGTCTGCGCAAGCAGAACAGCAACGGCGTGTGGACGTTCCTCAACCCGCGCACCGGCACCTGGACCGGCACCAGTCACTGACAATGACGCGGTAATTGCGCGTCAACGCTGAACCGTAAAGGCTCCCTTTCCGACAGCGACCATAATTGCGGTCGCAATGGGAAGGGAGCCTTTTACGGCGTGACCCGACCAATCAGATGATGCCCGCCTCGCGAGCCTTGGCCTCGTTGCGCTGGTGCTGCTCGTACGTTTCAGCGAAGGCGGAGTGACCCTTGTCGTCGATGGCCACGAAGTAGAGCCACTTGCCGGTCGGCGTGTCCATCGCCCCTTCCAGGGCCTGCTTACCCGGGTTGTTGATCGGGGTGGGGATCATGCCCCGCAGCTTGCGGTTGTACGGGTTCTTCTGGTCGTCCAGCTCGGCCGCCGTCATCTGCTTGGACGACTTGGTCGGCTTACCGATCGACTCCAGGTAGTAGTTGACAGTGACGTCCATCTCCAGGCAGTTGCAGTCGAACTCGCCGTACGCGCGGTTGTAGGCCACCCGCGCGACCTTGCCGAGGTCGTCCTTGTTGCCCGCCTCGGCCTGGGCCAGCGAGGCCACGATCAGCGCCTCGTACGGGCTGACCTTGCGTTCCTCCTGCACCCGGTCGGCGAACTTCATCTCCCCTGTCACCGACAGGAAGCGGTTCACCATCAGCTTGAGGATGCTCTCGGCGGTGGACTTCGGCGGGATCTCGTAGGTGTCCGGGAAGAGGAAGCCCTCGACGGACTTGACGCTCTTCTTGCCGTCGCCGCGCTTGAACCACCAGTCCGGGACGCCGAGCCCTTCCGGGTCCTTCGCGGCGGCCTGGAAGTCCTTGACCGGGATCTTGGTCTTCTCGGAGAGCAGCTTGTAGATGTTGAAGCTCGTGCGGCCCTCGGGGATGGTCAGCCCGTTGACGATCTTGTTCTTCAGGTCGAGCATCGCTGTCACGGCGTTCGCGCCGCTCATCTGCTTGCGCAGCTTGTACGTGCCCGGCTGGATGTTCTTGCTGCGCGAGTTGGCGTCGGCCGCCTCGATGAACGCCTTCTGGCTCTTCACCACGTCGGCCGCCACCAGGGCGTCGGCCATGTCGGCGAGCAGCGCGCCGTTCTTGATCTCGACGGTGATCTCACCGGTCCCGCTGCCGTCGTAGTCGGGGGTGACGAAGTAGTTCTGGATGCGGTCGAAGCCGTAGAACGCGCCGCCGCCGATGCCGCCCAACAGGAGCAGGGCCATCAGCAGAGCCAGGAATGTCTTGCCCCGGCCGCCGCCGGACCCGCCCTTGCCCTTGCCCTTGCGGAAGCCGCGCCGGTGCCGACCCTTCTCCCCCCGCTCCGGCTCGTCGAACCCAAGATCCAGATCGTCGATCATTACGTCCGCCTCCGCTGCGCGTCCAGCCAGCTCTGCAGGATCTCCACCGCGGCCGCCTGATCGACAACCGCACGTTGACGTTTACCTCTGACGCCACGCTCGGCAAGCCTACGAGAAGCGACCACCGTCGACATCCTCTCGTCAGTGAGCGTTACCGGGACAGGCGCTATCACATCGACCAGTCGGTCAGCGTACGCCTTCACATGGACGGCCGCAGGACCATGCTTGCCGGCGAGATTGACCGGAAGACCGACGACAACCCCGACGGCCTCGTGCTCGGCCACCAACGCGGCCAGCTCGGCGAGGTCGCTCGGCACCGCGTCCGGCGCCGCCGTGAGATCGCGGGCCAGGGTGACCAGCGGCGTTGCCAAGATCCCGTCGGGGTCCGAGCGGGAGACACCCACCCGCACCTGACCGACATCCACGCCGATCCGCACACCGCGCGTCAGTTCAGCCACCGACGGTCACCACCGGCCGGGTACGAACCAGGGCGGACCAATTGGCCCGCCCTGACTCACAGTGATGATCTATCACGCTTCAGTGATCGCCTTCTCGACGGTGAGCAGCAGGTTCGGCGCCTCGGCCGCGGGCAGCCCGCCGCCCTGGGCCAGATCGGGGCTGCCTCCTCCGCGCCCGGAGAACGCCGCCTTCACCAGATCCGACGCGGCCAGGCCCCGGCTGCGCGCCGCCGCGTTGACCGCCACCACCAGTGACGCCTTGCCGTTCGACCGAGCCGCCACCGCGACGACCGCCGGCCGCGCCGGGTCGATCTTGCCGCGGATCTCCTGGGCCAGGGTGCGCACGTCGTTGCCGGCCGCGCCCTCCGGCGCCTCGGTGCCCACGTACGCGACCCCGCGCACGTCCTTGGCCTGCGCCGCGAGCGCCGCCGCACCACCCAGCACCAGCTGGGCCCGCAGCTTCTCCAGCTCCTTCTCGGCGTCCCGAAGCTGGGTGACTGTCTGCTCCACCCGGTCGGCGACCTGATCGTTTGGCACCCGGTACAGCTCGGCCAGCCGGGAGACCAACAGGTGCTCCTTGGCCAGGAAGCCGAAGGCGTCCATGCCGACCAGCGCCTCGACCCGGCGGACACCGGAGCCGATCGACGACTCGGAGAGGATCTTCACGAGGCCGAGCTGGGCCGAGCGAGCCACGTGCGTGCCGCCGCACAGCTCCCGGGCGTAGTCACCCACCTCGACGACCCGCACCTCCTCGCCGTACTTCTCGCCGAAGAGCGCCATCGCGCCGATGCGCCGCGCCTCCTCCAACGAGGTGATGAAGGCGTGCACCTCCAGGTCGGCCAGGAGCACCTCGTTGACCTGCTGCTCCACGTCGCGCAGAACGCTCGGCGACACCCCGGTCGGGGTGTTGAAGTCGAACCGGAGCCGACCGGGGGCGTTCAGCGACCCCGCCTGCGTGGCCGACTCACCAAGGAAGTTGCGCATGGTCTGGTGCACCAGGTGCGTGGCGGTGTGCGACCGGGAGATCGCCCGACGCCGGGTCGTGTCGATCTCGGCGAAGCCGGCCTCACCGGCGCGTACCTCGCCCCGGATGACCCGGGCGCGGTGCACGATCAGACCGGGCACCGGCTGCTGCACGTCGAGGACCTCGACCTGCCCGCCACCAACAGTGATCATGCCCTGGTCGGGCTGCTGCCCACCGCCCTCGGCATAGAACGGGGTGGTGTCCAGCACCAGCTCGATGGTGTCGCCCTCGGTCGCCGCCTGACGCGGGCCGTCGACGCCGAGCAGCGCCCGCACCGTCGACTCGCGGGACACCTCGCTGTACCCGGTGAACGTCACCGGACCACCCGCGTCGAGCACCGACCGGTACGCCGACAGGTCGACGTGCCCCGTCTTGCGGGCCTGCGCGTCCGCCTTCGCCCGGGTCCGCTGGTCGGCCATCAGCCGCCGGAACCCCTCGTCGTCGACGGTGAGACCCTGCTCCGCGGCGATCTCCAGGGTCAGATCGATCGGGAAACCGTAGGTGTCGTGCAGCTGGAACGCCTTCGCCCCGGACAGCGCCGAGCCGCCCGCCGTACGGGTCTCCGCGATCGCGGTGTCCAGGATCGTGGTGCCGGCCCGCAGAGTGGACAGGAACGCCTCCTCCTCCGCGTACGCGTAATCCGCGATCCGGTCGAAGTCGGTCGCCAGCTCCGGGTACGACGGCGCCATGCAGTCCCGGGCCACCGGCAGCAGCTCGGGCAGCGCCCGGTCCTGCCAACCCAACAGCCGGATCGACCGGATCGCCCGGCGCATGATCCGACGCAGCACGTACCCGCGACCCTCGTTGGACGGGGTCACGCCGTCGCCGATCAGCATCAGCGCGGTGCGCACGTGATCCGCGATCACCCGCAGCCGAACGTCGTCCGGGTGCGACTCGCTGGCCACATGCCCGGAGTGCGCGCCGTAGCGCTTACCGGTCAGCTCGGCCGCCCGGGCCAGGATCGGCCGAACCTCGTCGATCTCGTACAGGTTGTCGACACCCTGCAGGATCGAGGCCATCCGCTCCAGGCCCATGCCGGTGTCGATGTTCTTCGCCGGCAGGTCGCCCAGGATCGGGTAGTCCTCCTTGGTGGTGCCCGGACCCCGCTCGAACTGCATGAAGACGAGGTTCCAGTACTCCATGTACCGGTCCTCGTCGACCGCCGGGCCGCCCTCGCGGCCGTACTCCGGGCCCCGGTCGTAGAACAGCTCCGACGACGGACCGCACGGCCCGGGAATGCCCATCGACCAGAAGTTGTCCGCCTTGCCCCGGCGCACGATCCGCTCGGCCGGCACGCCAACCGATCGCCAAATCTCGTACGCCTCGTCGTCGTCGAGGTAGACCGTCGGCCAGATCCGCTCCGGATCCAGCCCGTAACCACCCTCGGCGATCGGCTTCGTGGACAGCTCCCAGGCCAGCGGGATCGCGCCGGCCTTGAAGTAGTCCCCGAAGGAGAAGTTGCCGTTCATCTGGAAGAACGTGCCGTGCCGGCTGGTCTTACCGACCTCGTCGATGTCCGGGGTACGGATGCACTTCTGCACGCTGACCGCCCGCTGGTACGCGGGCGTCTGCTGACCCAGGAAGTACGGGACGAACTGCACCATGCCGGCGTTGACGAACAGCAGGTTCGGGTCGCTGATGGCGGGCAGCGGAGCGGACGGCACCACGGTGTGGCCATTCGCCTCGAAGTGGGCGAGGTACCGCCGCTTGATCTCCGCCGTCTTCATCGCTGGTGTTCCTCCGGAAAGATTTCTCGATCGCCGATTCGCGGGTCTTCCCGCAGGTCGGCGAACTTGTCGTCGAACGCCTCGCCCTGGGCGAACGCGTGGTGGATCTCCTGCTCGCGTTCGGCCATCCCGACCCGGACGTCCTCCACGAAACTACGCAGCGACTCGACGAGCCCGCCAGCGGATTCCGTCAGCGAGCTGGCGATGCCCGCCGGCGTGTACGCCTGCGCGGTCCGGGTCGCCTTGCGGACCACGATCACACCGACGGCCACCCCGATGCCGAGCCAGAACAAGCGCCTCATGTCCCGCTACCTCCTGGTGCGCCGGGTCGGTCAGCTGTTGCCGCGTCGCGCGGCCCGTCGCTGCTGCTTGATGGTGTCGCGCACCTCGCGCTCGGTCTCGGCGTGCCGGCGGCCGGCGGCGGCCTTACGCACGCCGTAACCGAACGCGGCCACCTTGACCAGGGGGTTTGCGGCCGCGGCGGAGACGACGGTGGCCAGGTTGGCGACGTTGGCGGTGACGTTCTGCGCGTGGCTGGTCATGGTGTCGACCTTCGCCAGTTGGAGGTTCACACCGTCGAGCGAGGTCTGCACCTGCTCCAGCGCGGTGTTGACGTTCTTCACAGTGGTGTTCACGTCACCGAGCAGCGGCGCGGTCCGATCGTTCAGGTCGTTGATCATGCGGGTGGTGGCGTCAACCGTGTGCCGCAGCCGCAGGATGGGCAGCGTCAGGATGAGCACCAGCACCGCGAACGCGGATGCCGCGATCAGCGCCGCGATCGCTCCAAAGTCGCCCACGCCTGTCCTCCTCAAGCAGAGTTCCGCAGGACCCGACGTCCCCGGAACGCACAACCATGCCACCCGTACCGGCCGCCGAACCGTCGGCGGTCACCGGTAGCGGGAGTGCCCGCCAGCCCCAGACCCTACCGTCCGTGATGGAGACCGGCTCAGGACGGTGAGGGTGTCAGCTCGCCCAACGGATCCGCACTGACCGTCGGGAACGGATCCTCACCGGTCAGTGACGGGTCGGTGGTCGGCTGCGGCCTGGTCCGCTCGTCGTCGATCGCATTGCGCACCTTCACCGACACCAACGAGCCGGTGCACTCGGTCGCAGCGGCCGACGGGTCGCCGGACGGCACCACCGCCGGCTCGCCGTCCACCGGCGGCGGCACACAGGTCGGGTCGCGTACCCACAGGTCGAGGGTCAACTCGTCGCGACGCCAGCAGGTGTAGCTGCCCTTCGTCTGCTGCTCCGGGCAGCGGCTCACCTTCCACGGCTGCCACCCGTCGCGGCGCAGCGCGTCCTCGTAGACCTGCGCCGTCTCCGTGGGCGCCTTCTCCGAGGTGACGGTGCGCTCGCGCAGCCGGCAGTCGAGCAGGCACCAGCGGCTGCCGCTGACGTCGTCGACAGTCTTCGCGGCCGCCCAGGCGGGCACGCCGAGCTGGTCCAGGTTGTCGAAGACCGGGTCACGGCTCAGCGTCCGGATGCCGAAGAAGAGCGGCACCGCGCCGAGCAGCACGACGCTGACCAGCACCAACACCGCCGCGCGCAGACGGCGTCGTTCACGGGTCTGCCGGCGTTCCTCGGAACGGGCACCCGGCGCGGCGTCGTCGTCCGGCGCGTCCTGACCGGCCGAGCGCAGCGCCGGCCCGTCGGAGGGCTCCGTTTCCGGCCGGTCCACCGGGCCGGACCCGGCGGGGACCGCGGCGGCGGCGCGGGCCACGCCGACGGGCTCGCCGGCGCGTCCGGGCGGCGGCACGGGCGCGACACCGCTCGGCTCGGCACGGCCGGGTTCCCGATTCGGAGGCAGGGCACGTCCGGCGGCACGGTCGGCCGGCGCGGCTCGCCCGGCCGGCGCGGCACCACGGGCCGGTCCGGGCTCACCGGTCGTCCGGTCGTCGGTTGGCGGCTGCCCGCCGGGTGGACGGACGGCGGCGCGAGCCGGACCATCCGGACGCGGACGCGGCGGGCCGTCCACACCCGGCGCCACCACCGCGCGAGCCGGACCGTCCGGACGCGAACGTGGCGGGCCGTCCACACCCGGCGGCACCACCGCGCGAGCCGGACCATCCGGACGGGTCGCGTCCCGGGGTGCCGCCTCGCCACTCGGGCCGGGTCGCAGTGGGCCGTCGGCGCCACGGCGCCCGGTGCCGGGTGCCGGCGCGTCGCCGGGGATGGGTCGGGCCCGGCCGGGTGGGGCGGAGCGGGCAGCGCCCCGAGCAGCGGGACCGGCGCCGGGTCGACCGCCGGCGTACGGGTCGTCGCCGTGGTCGCTCGCGGGTCCCTGTCGACCGGGGGCAGCCGTACCGTCGGGGCCGGGCTCGGCCGGTCCACGCCGTCGTCGACCGGTCGGATCCGGGGCGGGCGGTGCGTCCGGGCCGGGTGCCGCCACGGCACGGCCGCGCTGGCCGGTGGGGTCCGGAGTGGGTACCGCCGCAGCGCCCCGCCCACGGGCGGGCCGGTCACCGGGCGGTGGGGGGTAGGTCAGGGCCTGCTCTCCGGTGGATCCCGACGCGTCGGGCCGGACGGCGCGACGACCGGTCGGTGCGTCCGCGCCCGGGTCGACCGGCGGGCCGGCGGGCCGGCGGGCGGCGGTGCGTTCCGCGGCCGGGTCGGGCACGGCGAGCCGACCCGACGCCTGGTCGGTGAGGTCTCCCGCCCCGGCGGGCGGCGCCGGACGGCGACCTCCGGCCGGCGAACCGCCGTCTCGGCGGTTGACGACCGGCAGGCCGGGGTCGGTGTGTGGCAGGCGGCCGGCCTGGCGGAGCCAGTCCGCGGGCCGCTCCGGGCGGTCCGGCCGGTCCGGGCGGGGTTCGCCGCCGGGCGGCGTTCGGCGTTCCGGTTGGTCGGAGACGATCCGGCGGCGACCGGTGCCGTCGGCGGGGCCGGTGGTGGGCAGGGCGCCGCTGTGCGCGCCGGTCGCCTCGGGCACCGACGACGCGTTCCCTGAGCGGGGCACTGGTGGCGCGTTACCCGAGCGGGGCACCACCGGCTCGTCGGGTTCCGCGGCGCGGCGACGCCCGCCGGCTGCCGGACGAGGCCCCTCGGGCGCGCGCCCGGCGGGCTCGGGCGCACCGGGGTCGGCCGGGCCCGGACGACGCCGGGCGGTACGCGGGTCACGGTCGATGGCGGGGTCGGGCCGCAGGCCGTCCGCGGTCGGCGGCACGACGCCAGCCGGCGCGCCGTCGAAGCGGGCCGGCCCGGGGGCGGCGGATGCTGCGGCGGCCCGCGTCGGGTCGGGTGCCGAGCCTGCGGCGCGGCGACCGGCGGGCGTGCCGTCGGCGGCGGGCGGCCGGGCACGGCCGGGTTCGACAGGTTGCTCCGGGCCGGGTCGGCGGACCGGCGGACCGGCATCCGGACGGCGCAGCGGCGGCATGGCGTCGGGATGACCGCCGGGTGCGGCGGGGTCCTGGTGACGGCCCGGCGGAACAGCGGCGTCCGGACGGCGGGCCGGCGAAGCGGGGGCGTCCGGACGACGCCCGGCCGGGGGGCCTGCGGTCGGTGGGCCCACGGGTGGGCCGGGAGGGGTTGCCGCACCGCGCGGACGGGCCGGGCCGCCGGGCGCGTCGGGTGCCGGACGAGGCCCCTGCGGGCCGGCCGGGTCACCCCGCCCGGGCGAGCGGCGGGTGGCGACTGTGGCACGGCGGCGCGGGCGCCGGGCGCCGGCTGCACGCCGCGGCGCGGCGGCTGCCCGGGTGCGGGGTTGGCGGCGGGTGGCCGGTTGTCCGGGCGACGACCCGCTGGCGGCGTCTCCCCGGGCCAGGGCCCGTCGACCGGTCGACGGGCGGCGGCACCGCCCGGTTCACTCTGGTGCGGAGCCGGCGGAGCCGAGGACTCCGGCGCGCTACCGCGCGCACCGGCCGGCTCCCCCGGCGTACGCGGGGTGGGTTGTGCCGGCGGCTCTGCCGGCGGCATGCCCCCACGGGGCCGGTTCGGTTCCGCCGGCGCACCGTCCGGG
Source organism: Micromonospora sp. NBC_00821 (assembly GCF_036347035.1). Taxonomy (NCBI): domain Bacteria; kingdom Bacillati; phylum Actinomycetota; class Actinomycetes; order Micromonosporales; family Micromonosporaceae; genus Micromonospora; species Micromonospora sp. NBC_00821. The sequence goes on along the minus strand of NZ_CP108880.1, from coordinate 2,830,797 downwards.
CCGAGCTCGGTCCGTTGCTGCTTGGCCGAGCGCAGGTCGTCGATCCAGCCGAACTCCTCGCCGGCGACCGGCTCCTCCGGCTCGGGCTCAGCCGGCCGGCCGCGACCCCAACGGCGGGTCTTGGCGCGGGGATCGCGCCGCTCGTCCGGGCCCTCGTCCGGGCGGTCCCCACCACGCGATCTCACTGTTGACCCTCTCCTGCGGCGTCGGTGCCGCTGTCCTGCATCGTGCCGGCGGCACCCGTGCCCGTCGTCGGACGGGCGGCCCCCGGGGATAGCGCTGGCGCGGTCTGCGCCGTTACGGACGGCTCGGCCGTCGGCGTCTGCGGGCGGGCGGGCGGAGCCGGCAGACCACGCACGATCCGGCGCAGCAGCGGCAACCGGCTGGCCACCGACCGCTCCGCGCCGTGCGGGCTGGGCTGGTAGTAGTCGGTGCCCACCAGGTCGTCCGGGACGTACTGCTGGGTGACCACGCCGCGCTGGTCGTCGTGCGGGTAGCGGTAGCCGGTCCCGTGGCCCAACCCTCGGGCACCGGCGTAGTGCGCGTCGCGCAGTCCTCGCGGCACCGGGCCACCGCGACCGGCCCGGACGTCGGCGATGGCGGCGCCGATGGCGGTGGTGGCCGAGTTCGACTTGGGCGCGGTGGCCAGGTGGATCACCGCCTGGGCGAGGTTGAGCTGCGCTTCGGGTAACCCGACGTACTCGACCGCGTGCGCGGCGGCCGTCGCCACGCTCAAGGCCCCGGGATCGGCCATGCCCACGTCCTCGCTGGCGAAGATGACCAGACGACGGGCGATGAACCGGGCGTCCTCACCGGCGACCAGCATGCGGGCCAGCCAGTGCACCGCCGCGTCCACGTCCGAGCCGCGCATGCTCTTGATGAAGGCGCTGACCACGTCGTAGTGGGCGTCGCCGTCGCGGTCGTAGCGCACCGCCGCCACGTCGACGGCCTGCTCGGCGGTGGCGAGGTCGATCCGGCCGCCGCCGAGGGCCGTGGCGGAGGCCGCCGCCGCCTCCAGGGCGGTGAGTGCCTTGCGGACGTCACCGGCGGCCAGCCGGACCAGGTGGTCCTCGGCCTCGGTGGTCAGGGCCAGTGCGCCGTCCAGGCCACGCTTGTCGGCGGCCGCGCGGCGCAGCAGCCCTCGCACCGCCTCGTCGTTCAACGGTTGCAGGGTGAGCAGCACGCACCGCGACAGCAGCGGTGAGATGACCGAGAAGTACGGGTTCTCGGTGGTGGCCGCCAGCAGGGTGACAGTGCGGTCCTCGACGGCGGCGAGCAGGGAATCCTGTTGGGTCTTGCTGAACCGGTGCACCTCGTCGATGAAGAGCACTGTCTGCGGGCCGCCGGAACGGCGCTGGCGGCGCGCCGCCTCGATCACCGCCCGGACGTCCTTCACGCCGGCGGAGAGCGCCGACATGGCCACGAAGCGGCGGTCGGTGGCCCCGGCGACCAGGTGCGCGATGGTGGTCTTGCCGCTGCCCGGCGGGCCCCAGAGGATCACCGACATCGGAGCGCCGCCGGAGACCAGTTGCCGCAGGGGTGCGCCGGGAGCGAGCAGGTGTTCCTGCCCGACCAGCTCGTCGAGGGTCACCGGGCGCATCCGGACGGGCAGGGGCGAATCGTCGGCCACCGCGGTGAAGCCGTCGACACCGGCGGGACCGTCGGGCGCGCTGCGCGACCCGGCGGGTTCACCGAGGGAGAAGAGGGCGTCGGACTCCATCACGAAGACAGTACCGGGCCGGGCCCACGACGCCGGAATCGCGCCGCGGACCCGCCACCGGTGATCGGTTCCGGTCAGCCACGCCCGGGGCGACGGCCCCGGTACCAACGGCCGCCGCCACCGCCGCCGCCGCCGCGCGGGCCGCTGCCCACGCCGCCCAGGTAGAGCGAGAGGAGGAGCAACCCGATGAGCACGAGGGTGTTCCAGTTGAACAGGTCGGGTGCGCCGAAGTCGGTGTCGAGCAGGTCGAGCAGCAGGGCAAAGCCAAAGACGATGGCCGCGAGAATGGCGAGCATGTCGGTCCTCCGGTGGGGGTTCCCAGTAGGTCGGCGCGTGATGTACCCAATCGGTCGACTCGCCAATCTCCACGGTGGAGACGGCTACGCCACGAGGGTCCGCCGGAGGCATTCGCCAGTCGGCTCCTAGGCTGGACCGCATGATCATCGACGACCGGGTGCTCCACGACCGGAGCGCCATCCTGGCCGCCGTCGGGCATCACCCGTTCGCCCGGCACGCGCTCGGGCGAGCCACGCCGGCGCACGCGTACCGACGTGATGGCGCCGTGCTGTGGTTGATCCCGCCGGCGTACGGACCGGCCGGTTGCGCGATCGGCCCGGCCGAATCGGCGCTGGAGATCTGTGTCGCGCTCGCCGCCGACGGGATCCTCCAGCCCGGACAGCCGCTGCACCTGCCGCGACACGATCGCAGTCTGCTGGTCGACCGACTGGCGGTGGCCGAGCACAGCGACTGGGACTTCCACTGGACCGACACGGCGCCGCCGGAGCAGCCGGACGAGCAGCCGGTCGTACGTCTCACCGACGCCGACCAGCCGGCGCTGGCGGCGCTCGTGCAGGAGTCGTTCCCCAGCAGCACCTCCCGCCCGGGCGACCCACGGGTGGTCGACTGGTACGGCATCCGGGCCGGCGACCGGTTGGTGGCGTGCGGCGCGGACCGCAGCCAAGGTGACATCGGCTTCCTCGCCGGCCTGACCGTCGCCCCCGACCAACGAGGTCGAGGGCTGGGCGCGTCCCTGACCGCGGGGATGACCCGGGCGCTACTGGCGCGCCACGACATGGTGGGGCTCGGCGTCTACACGCACAATGTCGGCGCGGCGCGGCTCTACCGCCGGCTCGGCTACACCACCACCCTCCCGCTCAGCACGATCCGCCTCGCCTGACGCGGAGTGGGCCCCGTGCGGACCAGGAGCCCACTCCTCAACGGTCGGCGGCGGGTACCGGAACAGCGGTCGGCTCGACGGCCGGGGCGGCCCGACGGCCGGCCAGCCAGGCGGGCAGGTAGAGCGGGGCGGCGACGGCCAACACCACACCGCCGACCACCATCGCGGTGCTGACGCTGGTGGCGGCGGCGAGCGCGGTGAGCACCACCCCGCCGAGCGCGCCGGCCGGTGCCGCCATCATCGAGTTCAGCGAGAGCACGCTGGTCCGGTACGGGCCGTCGACCTGCCGGTGCAGCAGGCCACTGTGCAACGGGTTGGACGCGCCGTGCACGGCGTAGCAGGCCAGGTAGGCCACCAGCACGCCGACCGGCCCGGCGAACAACCCCATCCCGACCACCGTCACGCCCTGGAGGATGCGCAGCACTGCCGCACCCGGTGCGGCGCCGAGCCAGCGCAGCAGCAGTGGGGTCAGTGCCGCGCCGGCGGCCGAGGCGAGCCAGGCGGCCGAGTTCGCCGGCCCGAGCAGCGCCGCGGCGCGTTCCGGGTCGCCGATCACCTCGGCGAGCCGCACCGGCAGCAGTGACTCGAAGGTGACCATGCCGAAGCCCCAGAACAGCTCGACGGCCACCAACGCCAGCAGCACCCGGGAACGACGCAGCAGGCCGACGGCCTGGCCGATCATCCGGGGCGCCTGGACCACCGAGGCCCGCAGCGCCGCGAACCCCGTGGCCGGGCGCTCCTCGACCAGCAGCACGACCAGCGCGACGAGCGCCGCCGCCTGCGCGACGATGGCGGCCAACACGGGCACCGTGAGCGCGCTGACCCGCCCGATCGGGCCGAGCGCGATGAGACCACCGCTGAGCAACGCGCCACCGGCGATGGCCCCACCGATGACGGTGCCGGCGTAACCGAGACCGCGCTCGTACTCGGCCTCCGGGTCGGCGGCCAGGGTGGCGTCGACGTACCAGGACTCCAACGGGCCGCTGTCCAACGCCCGGTAGATGCCCTGCAGAGCCCAGACCACGAAGAACAGCCAGAACGAGTCGGCCACCGCGAACAGCGCCAGCGAGGCGAGATTCAGCACCCCGGCGGCGAGCAGCACCGGTCGACGACCGAGGGCGTCGGCGAGCCCGCCGGTGGGCAACTCCAGTGCCAGCACCAGCAGCCCCTGCGCCGTGGAGACCAGGCCGATCTGCGGCAGCGACAGGCCGCGCTCCTGCATCAGCAGGATCATCACCGGGATCATCAGACCCGTGGGCAGCCAGCGCAGACCGTAGAGCGTGAGGTAACGACGCCGAACCTGGCGTACGGTCAGCGCGCTCACGACGACACCTCCGTTCGCGACCGCGGGGCTCGCAAACCCGGCTCACTCCTCGCGCTCACGACGACACCTCCGTTCGCGACTGCGGGGCTCGCAAACCCGGCTCACTCCTCGCGCTCACCAGCGCTCGTCCAGACGCGGGATGCCGGCCAGGAACACGTGCACGGGTTTGACGTCCGGGGCATCGGTCACGGCTTCGTCGCGGTAGCGCATCAGCACCGTCCACAGCTCGTCGTTGAGGGCCCTCAGCCGGGCCGGATCGAGCGGCAGCACCAGGTCACTCATGCCGGCTGCGTCCCGCCACTCCTGGGAATGGTGGTGCTCGACGGCCAGCCACCGTTCGGCCAGGTCGGCCATCACCCGCACCTGGTCGGCTTGGATCCACTGCACGGCTGCGCGGGCGTCCGGATCGTCGTCGAAGTCGGTGGGCTCGAAGTCGCTGATGTCGTGTGCCGCCTGCCACCAGCGCTGTCGGCTGGTGCCCCGGTCGGGGTCCTCGGTCACGAGCCCCACCTCGGCGAGCTGCCGCAGGTGGTAACTCGTGGCGCCGGTGTTGGTGCCGAGCTTCTCGGCCAGGGCGGTGGCGGTCGCTGGGCCGTCGACCCGAAGAGAACCGAGCAGTCTCATCCGCAGCGGGTGGGCCAGTGTGCGGACCTGCTTGTTGTCCAGATGGACCCGGCGCGGTTCGACCGGACCGCTGGGTGAAGGGGTCTCCATGACTGCACACTATCTCTGCACACTTCTTGTGCACAAGAGTTATGCACAAGAAGTGTGCATGCGTCGTTCAGTGGGCGAGGAGTTCGCGTACCCCGCGCAGCCGGGTGCGCAGCAGGGCGGCGGCGCGCGCGGAATCCAGGCGTACGTCCAGGGGACGGACCAGACCGGTGGCCGCGCTGGTGGTGGTCCTCAACCCGGCCGGGTCCAGGCCGTACCGCTCGGCGACCAGCAGCCCCAGCTCGGCACGGCTGACGCGTCCGGGCCGGCCACGTTGAGCACACCGGCGTACGTCGAGGCGACCAGCTCCAGCACGGGTCAGCCAGGTCGGTGACGTCGATCGGGCAGCGCAGTTCGTCGCTGAACAGGGTGGCCCGGCCGGCGAGGGCGTCCCGGCAGAGCTGGATCTGCTTACTGCCCTCCCCCACGATCAGGGAGGTCCGCACCAGCGCGGCGCCCGGGTCGATCGCCCGTACGGCGGTCTCGGCCGCCGCCTTCGCGGCACCGTAGGCGTGCACCGGCGTGGGTGGTTCGTCGTCGGCGTACGGCACGGGTCGTCCGGCGTGCAGCGCGTCGCTGGACACGTGCACCAGCCGGGCACCCACCTCGGCGGCGGCGAGCGCCACGTGCGCCGCCCCGTCGGCGGTGACCGCCCAGTCCCCGTACCGATAGGGGGTCCCGACCACGGCGTCCGGCCGCACCTCGGCGACCAGCGCGCGCACGGCGGACCGGTCGGTCACGTCCAGCCGGCGCGCCGCGACCCCCGGCACGGCGATCTCACCGGAGTGGAACGTCCCCACAACCGACCACCCGGCCCCGAGGCCCCGCCGACAGACCGACCGCCCGAGTAGCCCACTACCCCCGACAACAAGCACCCGCATCCCCGCCCACTCCCCCACTGACGATCAAGAGGTTTGCGTCATCTCGCGGGGCGATGATGACGCAAACCTCTTGATCAACCAAGCAGGAGCGGGCGGGTCAGACCGGGTCTGCCACCGGGGCGGCGGGGCCGGCCGTTCCGGTGTGGGCCGTTGCGGCGGGCTTGGGCTTGGCGTCGATGCCGGCCTCGGTGCGCTGCTGGGCGGTGATCGGGGTGGGTGCGCTGGTCAGCGGGTCGAAGCCACCCCGGGTCTTCGGGAAGGCGATGACCTCACGGATCGAGTCGGCACCGGCGAGCAGCATGCAGACCCGGTCCCAGCCGAAGGCGATGCCGCCGTGCGGCGGGGCGCCGTACTTGAACGCCTCCAGCAGGAAGCCGAACTTGTCCTGCGCCTCCTCCGGGGTGATGCCGAGCAGGTCGAAGACCCGCTTCTGCACGTCACCCCGGTGGATACGGATCGACCCGCCGCCGATCTCGTTGCCGTTGCAGACGATGTCGTACGCGTACGCCAGGGCCCGGTCCGGAGCCTCCTCGAACCGGTCGACCCACTCCGAATTCGGCGAGGTGAACGGGTGGTGCACGGCCGTCCAACCGCCCTCGTCCGTGCGCTCGAACATCGGCGCGTCGACCACCCAGCAGAACGCCCAGGCGCTCTCGTCGATCAGGCCGGACCGCTTGGCGATCTCGACGCGGGCCGCCCCGAGCAGCTCCTGCGCCTCGCGGCTGGTGGCGCTCGCGGCGAAGAAGACCGCGTCACCCGGCTTGGCGCCGACCGCGTCGGCCAGCCCGCCCAGGTGCTCGGCGGAGAGATTCTTCGCCACCGGGCCGCGCGCCTCGCCGGTCTCGGCGTCCAGCACCACGTACGCCAGGCCGCGCGCGCCACGCGCCTTCGCCCAGTCCTGCCAGCCGTCCAGCTCCTTGCGGCTCTGCGCCGCGCCGCCCGGCATCACCACAGCGCCGACGTAGCCGCCCGCGTCGATCGCCCCGGCGAAGACCCGGAACTCGGTGCCGCGCAGGTACTCGGTCAGCTCGGTCAACTCGACGCCGTACCGCAGGTCCGGCTTGTCCGAGCCGTACCGGGCCATCGCGTCGTGCCAGGTGATCCGTGGGATCGGCCCGGAGATCTCGTGCCCGGCCAGGTCCTTCCACAGCGTCGAGACGATCGCCTCACCGAGGTCGATCACGTCGTCCTCGGTGACGAACGACATCTCGATGTCGAGCTGGGTGAACTCCGGCTGCCGGTCGGCGCGGAAGTCCTCGTCGCGGTAGCAGCGGGCGATCTGGTAGTACCGCTCCATGCCGCCGACCATCAGCAGCTGCTTGAACAGCTGCGGCGACTGCGGCAGCGCGTACCAGCTGCCGGGCTGAAGCCGCACCGGCACCAGGAAGTCGCGGGCGCCCTCCGGCGTCGAGCGGGTCAGCGTCGGCGTCTCGATCTCCAGGAAGTCCCGCTCGTGCAGCACACCCCGGGCGAGCTGGCTGGCGCGCGAGCGCAGCCGCAGCGCGTTCGCCGGGCCGCTGCGGCGCAGGTCCAGGTAGCGGTACCGGAGTCGGATGTCGTCGCCGGCCTCGATCTGGTCGTCCACCGGCAGCGGCAGCGGCGCCGCCTCGGAGAGCACCTCCAGCTCGACGACTGTCACCTCGACCTCGCCGGTGGGCAGCTCCGGGTTCTCGTTGCCGGCCGGGCGGCGGGTCACCTCGCCGACGACCTTCACGCAGAACTCGTTGCGCAGCGCGTGCGCATCTTCCTCGCGGAACACCACCTGGACAACACCGGAACCGTCGCGCAGGTCGACGAAGATGACCCCGCCGTGGTCGCGGCGGCGGGCCACCCAGCCGGCGAGCGTCACCGTCGAGCCGGCGTCCGCGGCGCGCAGGCTTCCGGCATTGTGGGTACGGATCACGGCTGGCAACTCCTCATCGTGGAACAGTCCTCACCCGCATTCTGTCAGGGGTGACCGCCCCGCCTCCGGGCACCCGGCAGGCCGGCACGATTCGCTGGTGGGGTGGACCGGCGAACCCGACTCCCCCGGCGGCCGCGCCGGTTAACGTGGCGAAATGCGGCCCGTACCGAACTGGGCCGTCGCCACGGCGGCGGCGGCGCCCGTGCTGCTGGTGGCCGGTTGGACGGTGGCGGAGTCCCGACAGCCCGTCGGGTACGACCCGGTCCGGGACACCATCAGCGAGCTGGCAGGACAGGACGCCACCGACGCCTGGATCATGGTGGTGGCCCTGGTGCTGCTCGGCTGCTGTTACCTGTCGGTCGCCGCCGTCCTGCACGCGGCCGGGCTTCCCAGCCGCTTCCTGCTCGCGATCGGTGGCGTGGCCACCATCGCGCTGGTCGCCTTTCCCCGGCCGCCGGTCGGCGGTTCGCTCAGCCACGGCGTCGCGGCGACGGTGGCCGTCCTCGCCCTGGTGCTCTGGCCGGCCGGCTCGGCACTGCGACTGCCGCGCGGTCACGACACCGAGCACCCCACCCGACCGGAGCCGCCCTGGGCGTTCCGACGGGCGGTCGGGCTGAGCGCCACGCTCGTGCTGCTCGCGCTCTTCGGCTGGTGCGCGTTCGAGGTGACCAGTGGGTCCCGCACCGGGCTGGCCGAGCGGGTGACGGCGGTGGCCGTCTCCCTGTGGCCGCTGTTGGCTGTCCTCTCCGCCCGGCGGGCGCACCTCGCCTGGTCGACCGGCGGCACCGTACGCGTCGGCCCGGACCTGCCGACCATCGGCGTCGTACCCCCGGACCCGCTCGGACCACCGAGCGGGCCAACACCCGGACGCCCCGACCTGCTGCCGTGAGTCGTCGTCCCACCTGAACTCCTCGTCTCCCTCGCCCGCTCCGGCGTCCGCACCGTCGGCCGGTCCGCCCGAACACGCGGCCCGCAAACCACGCCGGCCGGATCGTTACGATCGCCCGATGTCTGCCGTTCCCCGTTGGGCCCTGCTGTCGGCCGGTGGCGCACCCCTGTTCCTCGTCGGCGGGTGGACAGTGGCGCAGGCGGCCCAGTCCGACGGATTCGACCCAGTGCGGCAGACCATCAGCGCGCTCGCCGCCACGGGTGCGGACCATCGCTGGATCATGACGGTCGGGCTGGCCGGCCTGGGCCTCTGTCACCTGACGACCGCGCTCGGCCTGGTCAGCGCCGCGCCGTCGGGCCGAGCGCTACTCGCGCTGGGCGGGCTGGCGACCCTGGTCCTGGTCGCGTTCCCGCAGCGCCCGACCGGTGACTCGACGACACACGCCGTGGCCGCCGGTGTGGCGTTCGGAGCGTTGGCGGTCTGGCCGGCCCTGGCGGTGCCCCGTCGCGCGAGGCCGTCCCTCGACCGGGAGCACCGCCACCCGCCGGCTTTCGTACGCCGGCTGGCACTCGCGGCGGCGGTGGCCCTCCTCGCGCTGGTCGGCTGGTTCGCCGTCGAGTTCTTCACAGGCGGGGCGTGGATCGGGCTGACCGAGCGGCTGGCGGCGGCCGCCGAGGCGGGCGTACCGCTGGCTGCCGTGCTGGCCTCCCGGCGGCGACCGTTATCGTCCGGGCCCGGCTGAGCGTCGTCGCGTTCGCTCGGTGTCCGGCGGCTGTCAACACGACGCGGGCCGCCGGAGAGTTCCGGCGGCCCGCGAGCGGTGCGTGGATCAGAAGACGCTGACGCCGTAGCGGCTGAGCGCCTCGGTGACCGGCTGGAAGAAGGTCGTGCCACCGGTGCGGCAGTTGCCGCTACCACCGGAGGTCAGACCCAGGGCGGTGCCGCCGGCGAACAGCGAGCCGCCGCTGTCGCCCGGCTCGGCGCAGACGTTGGTGCGGATCAGACCGGAGACCGAGCCCTCGGCGTAGTTCACAGTGGCGTTGGTCGCGTTCACCGAGCCGCTGCGCAGGCCGGTGGTGCTGCCGGAGCGCTGCACCGACTGGCCCACGGAGGCGTTGCCGGCGCCGGTGATGTCCCGGAAGCTGCCGTTGTAGAGGGAGACGTTACCGGCGGCGTTGGCCGAGTTGTTGTGCCGCACGATGCCGTAGTCGTTGCCCGGGAAGCTGGTGCCGGTACGGGAGCCGAGCAGCGAGGTCTGGGCGGAGTTCGAGTACCAGCTGGCCGAGATGTTGGTGCAGTGCCCGGCCGTCAGGAAGTAGTAGGTGCTGCCACTGCGCACGTTGAAGCCGAGCGAGCAACGCCCGCCCCCGCCGGCGTAGATGGCCTGGCCGCCGGAGATCCGGGTGCTCAGCACGCCCGCCTCGGCCTCGACCCGGACCGCTCCGTTGGCCCGCGCGGCGGCGGCCTTGACCCGCTCCAGCTTGGCGCCGGTGACGGTGCTGTCGACGGAGACGACGACCTGGTTGGTGACCGGGTCGCTCCACCAGGCGGTGCCCGGGATCTTGGCGGAGCGCTCCAGCTCGGCCGTGGCCCGGTTGAGCTCGGCGGCGCCGCGGGTGACGTAGCGGACGACGGCGCCGGCCTTGCTCGCCTTGCTGGCGGCGGCCGCGTCGGTCACGGTGACGACGGATTTGCCGCTGGCGTCGATGTACGAGCCGGCGGAGCGGTCGCCGAGTTCCGCGGAGATCGCGGCGGCGCTGTCGGGCGACGCGGCGGGAGCGGCCTGAGCCGGCGCGCCGATGAGCGAGCCGACAACCAGGGTTCCGGAAACGGCGACTGTGGCCGCAACGCGGAATGAGGACCTCGTGGGTCGCATGTAACAAACCTCCTGGGCGGGGGAGCGGGTCTGCCGGGGGCGGCTGACCCGAGGGCAACCCGGCCGATCTGGGGAAACCGGCCTGGTGAAACTGAAGTATTCACATACTTAAGATCATTAACAAGGCTTGGATTCGCCCGGATTCACCGATGTCGGTTGGTCGCACGGCCGCAACACCCCCGACACGCTGGTGAACAGCCACCGTCACACCCAACCGACACCCGCCACACTTTCGACGCGCACGGTCATCGATGTCTTCCCGGTCCGGGTGTCGGGTGTACCGCCGCGCGCCGAAGGGCACGGCCGGGCCGGAGCGTGCGGCGGCCGCCGCGCGTCAGGGAGTGCGGCGGGCTCGGATCAGGAGGTACGGCGACGGGCGCCGGGGCCCGGACTGGGCACCACGTCGCGGGGCCGACCCACGTCGTGCCCGTCGGCGCAGCGCAGTTCGGCGCGCACCTCCGCGCCGCAGTCGCGGTGCGTGACACTGAGCGGCGGGCCCTCCGCGTCGGCGAGGTACCGGTCACCCCAACCGAGGACGGCGACCAGCACCGGCCACAGATCCAAGCCCTTCTCCGTGAGCCGGTACTCGTGGCGCAGCCGACTGCCGGGCTCCCGGTACGGCGCGCGACTCAGCACTCCCTGCTCCACCAGGCTGGCGAGCCGGTTGGTCAGCACCTGGCGCGGAATACCGGTGCGCACCCGCATGTCGTCGAAGCGGCGTACGCCGGTGAACACCTCGCGGAGCACCACCAGGGTCCACCGCTCACCGAGGATCTCCATCGCGCGGGCGATGGTGCAGTTCTCCACTGACCAGTCCAGAGCCGCGGGTCGCATCCGACCAGGCTAGATCTCGTTGACAGACTCAGCAACCTGCTGCCAGGCTGCGTCCATGACGCAGACGCAGGAACCAGTGCGCAGCCGTACCTTCACCTGGGCGGACCCGTCGGTCAACGCCGCCCAGGTCGGTCGACGCAGCGGCCTGGACATGCTCCGGGCGATGATCGCCGGCGAGCTTGCCGCGCCGCCGGTGATGCACCTTCTCGACATGAGCAGGATGGAAGCCGACGAGGGCCGGGTCGTCGTCGAGCTGACTCCACAGGAGTTCCACTACAACCCGCTCGGCAGCGTCCACGGTGGCGTGCTCTCGACAGTGCTGGACACCGCCGCGGGGTGCGCCGTGCACACCACGCTGCCCGCCGGCGTCGGCTACACCTCGCTGGACCTCAACGTGAAGTTCCTCCGCCCGGTCACCGTCGACAGCGGCACCCTGCGCTGCGAGGGGACGGTGCTGCAACGCGGCCGCCGTACGGCGCTGGCCGAGGCCCGCATCACCGACACCACCGACCGCCTGATAGCCCACGCCACCAGCACCTGCCTCCTGTTCCCCCTCCCCCCACCCCTCCCCTAACCCCGACTCCCGCCCCGCCCCCGCCCCGCCCCTCTGGGTTGATCATGAAGTTATTGCCCCGACACGCCGACGCGAGTGGCAATAACTTCATGATCGACAAGGTGAGGGTGGGGTGAGGGTGAGGGTGACGGAGCGCAGGGTGGGTTAGCGGAGGGCTAGGCGGGCGGCTCGGGCGTCGCGCTTCTCCTCGAAGCGGCTCGCGGCGCGGTCCAGGTTCTCCAGCTGGGCGGCGAGTTGCTCGCGGGCGGCCTCGCCGTCGGCGTTGAGGCCGGTCACGTTGAAGACGTCCCACTGACGCAGGACCGGCTGCAGCACCTCGTCGCGGTGCTGGCGCAGGTCGTAGATGCCGGCCAGGGCGATCGCCACCGACTTGCGGGCGAACCCGTCGATGCCGCTGCCGGGCATCTGGAAGTCGGCCACCACGTCGGCGACGGCCCGCATGGCCTGGCTCGGAGCCAGCTCGAACGCGGCCGCGAGCAGGTTGCGGTAGAAGACCATGTGCAGGTTCTCGTCGGCGGCCACCCGGGCCAGCAGCGCCTCGCAGGTGGGGTCGCCGGTGGCCTTGCCGGTGTTGCGGTGCGAGATCCGGGTGGCCAACTCCTGGAACGAGACGTACGCCAGCGAGTGCAGCACCTCGTCGCCGTGGGCGTTGGTGTAGCCCTCCGACATGTGCGTCATCCGGGCCCGCTCCAACGCCACCGGGTCGACAGCCCGGCTGACGGTCAGGTAGTCGCGGATCGCGACGCCGTGCCGACCCTCCTCGGCGGTCCACCGGTGCACCCAGGTGCCCCACGCGCCGTCGCGACCGAACAGGGTGGCGATCTCGTGGTGGTACGAGGGCAGATTGTCCTCGGTCAGCAGGTTCACGATCAGCGCGGTGCGGGCCACGTCCGGGATGGTGGAGTCGGTCGGTGACCACGCCTCGCCGCCGAGCGGCCCGTCGAAGGTCCGCCCCTCGCTCCACGGCACGTACTCGTGCGGGAACCACTCCTTGGCGAGCGAGAGGTGGCGGTCCAGGTTGCGTGCGACAACCGGCTCCAACTCGACGAGCAGCGCGGTCTGGCTCACTGTGGTGCTGACGGTCACGAGAAACTCCCTACGGTGGCGTAACTTACGCTACCGTAGGTCCCCGCGGCCGTCAGCGCCAGTGGGGACACTCAACCGACAGTGGGTTTGAGGTCTCCCAGGGGTGGCGTCCACTCCCCCGCACCGGCCGTGACCTGCTCACCGGAGCGGATGTCCTTCACCTCGTCCGGCGCTCCGTCGGCACCGGGGAACCAGACGTACGGGATGCCGCGCCGCTCGGCGTAGCGGATCTGCTTGCCGAACTTCGCCGCGCTCGGCGACACCTCGGTCGGCACCCCGCGCCGCCGCAGCGCCTCGGCCACCCGGTTGCTGGCAGTGCGGTGCTCCTCGCTGGTCACCGCGACGAGCACGGCGGTCGGCACCTCCCGCGAGACCGACAGCTCCCCCGCCCCGAAGAGCAGCCCGAGCAGCCGGGTCACGCCGATCGAGATCCCCACCCCCGGGTACGAGACGGCGCCGGCGCTGGCCAGGTTGTCGTACCGGCCGCCGGAGCAGATCGAGCCGAAGCGCTCGTAGCCGCGCAGTTGGGTCTCGTAGACGGTGCCCGTGTAGTAATCCAGCCCACGGGCGATGCGCAGGTCCGCCACGCAGAGGCCGGGCGAGTGCTCCGCGGCGGTGTCCACCACCCGGACCAGTTCCTCGATGCCCTCGTCGAGCAGCGGGTCGCTCACCCCGAGCGCCCGGACGGCGTCGGCGAACGAGGCGTCCGGGGCGGAGATCTCGGCCAACGCCAGGCACGCCTTGGCCTGCGCCTCGCTCGCCCCGGCGGTCTGGGCCAGCAACTCGGCCACCTTCGCCGGGCCGATCTTGTCGAGCTTGTCGACGGCCCGCAGCGCCGCCTCCGGGTCGGTCAGCCCGATGCCCCGGTAGAAGCCCTCGCAGATCTTGCGGTTGTTGACCTGGATCGTCACCGGTGGGATCGGCAACGAGCGCAGCGCGTCCCCGATGACCAGCGGCATCTCCGCCTCGTGGTGCGCGGCCAGGGTGTCCCGGTCGACGATGTCGATGTCGGCCTGGACGAACTCCCGGTAACGGCCCTCCTGCGGCCGCTCGCCCCGCCACACCTTCTGGATCTGGTAGCGGCGGAACGGGAAGCTCAGCTTGCCGGCGTTCTCCAACACGTACCGGGCGAACGGCACTGTCAGGTCGAAGTGCAGGCCGAGCTGGTCGTCACCACCGGCACCCTCGGCGTCGGCGTGCAGCCGCCGGATCACGTAGACCTCCTTCGAGGTCTCGCCCTTGCGCAGCAGCTGGTCCAGCGGCTCCACGGCGCGGGTCTCCAGCGGCGCGAAACCGTACAGCTCGAAGGTGGCCCGGATCTTGTCGAGCACGAACTGCTCGATCATCCGCTGGCCGGGGGTCCACTCCGGGAAGCCGGAGATGGGCGTGGGCTTGCTCATCGGCGTACTCCTTGCGGTGCCGCGCCGTGGCGCGGTGGTGTCGTGGGTCCGCGCGCGGCGCGGACGGAAGATCTAGAGGCCCCGGGTGGGAGCGGCCGGCGACGTGCCAGCCACCTCGATGAGGTACGGGTTGCTGGCGCGCTCGCGGCCGATGGTGGTGCTGGGGCCGTGGCCGGGCAGCACGACGGTGTCGTCGGCCAGCGGAAGAATCTTGTCGCGCAGGCTGGTGAGCATGGCCGGCATACTCCCGCCCGGCAGGTCGGTGCGGCCGATCGACCCGGCGAAGAGGACGTCACCGGAGAGGCACAGCTCGTCAGCCTCCCAGCTCGACCCGGCGCCCGGCAGCCGGAACAGCACCGACCCGCCGGTATGGCCCGGGGCATGGTCGACGGCGATCTCCAGGCCGGCGAGCGTGAGGGTGGCGCCGTCGGTCAACTCCGCCACGTCCTCCGGCTCGGTGTAGCTCAACCGGCCGCCGAAGAGCGACGTCAGATCGGTCGAGAGGCCCTTGGACGGGTCGGCCAGCATCTCCCGGTCACCGGGGTGCACGTACGCGGTGATGCCGCGCGCACCGCAGACCGGCGCGACCGAGAAGGTGTGGTCGAGGTGGCCGTGGGTGAGCAGCACGGCGGCCGGATGCAGGCGGTGCTCGGCGAGCAGCGCGTCGAGCTGGTCGAGCACCCCGATGCCGGGGTCGACCACCACGCACTGCTCCCCCGGCGCGGTGGCAACCACGTAGCAGTTGGTGCCGAAGGCGTCCGCGGGAAAGCCGGCCACGAGCACGGGCGCTGTCCTTTCCGTCGAGCAGCTGTCGTCCTGCACAGCAGCCTATCGGGCGCGCCGAGCGAGTTTGCCGCGTCCGTCCCACGCGTCCCGCACGGCACAGTGACAACCTCCGATAAGCGCTGCTCGGAACGGGGTGGACCTCGTACACCACATTCTCAGTGACTAGCCGTACACTCTGGCGGGCGTGTGGCGCGGCACACGTGACGCCCGGACGGGCCGGGGCGACCGGCCGCCGGCGACGACCAGGTAGAGGAAAGGGGAGCACGGGTGGCTTCCAGCAGGGACCGGCAGCGCAAACTGGCGCGGGCCAAGCTCGACCGGCAGTTGGCTCGCCGGGCCGCCTCGACGCGGCGCCGACGGCAGATCCAGGCCGGAGTTGGCGCCGCTCTGATCCTCGTGTTGGTAGTGGCCGGCTCAGCCTGGGCGCTCGGGGCGTTCGACTCCGACCCGAAGCAGAACACGGCCGCGGAGGACACCTGCCTCTGGACGCCGCAGGACGCGACGGCAAACACCAATCTCAAGGACGTCGGCACTCCGGCCACCAAGGATCTGCCCACCGACGGCACCCGGGCGATGACGGTGACCACCAACCAGGGCGCTCCGATCACCACGGAACTGAACCTGACCAACTCTCCGTGCGCGGCGGCGAGCATCGCCCACCTGGCGAGCAGGTCGTTCTACGACAACACCAAGTGCCACGAGATCACCGCCGAGGGCGCGCTGCGTTGCGGCGACCCCAGCGGCACGGGTCTTGGCGGGCCGACCTACTCGTTCTACGACGAGGAGGTGCCGACCGTGCCGTCGGCGTCGCCGTCGGCCAGTCCGGCCCCCGGGCAGCCCCCGACCTACCCGAAGGGCACGGTGACGATGGTCTCCAACCCGCCGGGCAGCAACGGCAGCCAGTTCCTGATCTTCTTCAAGGACTTCACCACCGCCGACCCGAAGTACCCGGTCATCGGCCGGGTGACCGGCGGGCTGGACGTGGTGGAGAAGATCGGCGCCCTCCCGACCGTGGACAATGGGACCGGGGCGAAGATCAAGCCCAGCACCGATGTGACGATCCAGAGCCTC
Organism: Micromonospora sp. NBC_00821; assembly: GCF_036347035.1. Taxonomy (NCBI): domain Bacteria; kingdom Bacillati; phylum Actinomycetota; class Actinomycetes; order Micromonosporales; family Micromonosporaceae; genus Micromonospora; species Micromonospora sp. NBC_00821. Next base: position 2,814,565 of record NZ_CP108880.1, on the reverse strand, counting down.
ACGGTCGGTGAGCCGGTCACCGGTGCGGCACCGGCTCCCTCGGCCTCCGGCACCCCGGCCAGCAGCCCGAGCGCCGGCTGACCGGACGCCACCACCCACCCCAAGCGGCACCCAGCAGCAAACAGCCAGGAGGATCCAGGCGTGACGTCCACCAGAGAGCGGCAGCGCGCGGCGGCACGCGCCCGGCTCGAGAAGGAGATGGCCGAGCGTGCGGCCAAGGCCCGCAAGCGCCGGCAGACGACGGCGATCGTCAGCGCGGCTGCCGCGCTGGTGCTCGTGGTCGCCGGCACCGTCTGGCTGGCGGTGAGCCTTGGCGGCGACGACGACGACAAGAGCGACACCGCCGCGCCGGCGGCGGGCGCGGCCGAGTGCGTGTACAACGCGGTGCCCACCGAGCAGCGGCCCCCGCAGATCAAGGACGTGGGTTCGCCGAGCAACCAGCAGTCCGCCAAGGGCGTCCAGACCATGACGATCGACACCAACCTCGGCCCGATCACCGCCAAGGTCGACAGGTCGCTGGTGCCGTGCACGGCGGGCAGCTTCACCCACCTCGCGGAGAAGAACTTCTTCGACAACACCAAGTGCCACCGCCTGGTGACCGAGGGCATCAAGGTGTTGCAGTGCGGTGACCCCAGCGCCACCGGCAACGGCTGGCGCCCCACCGACGGCCAGGGCGGCCCGAGCTACCGCCTGCCCGAGGAGAACCTGCCCACCGACAAGCGCCCGCCGTACCCGGAGGGTGTCATCGCGATGGCCAACTCCGGTCAGCCGGGCAGCACCGGCAGCCAGTTCTTCATCGTCTACGGCGACTCGCCCCTGGACCCGGCGTACACGGTGCTGGGCACCATCACTGGCGGCCTGGACCTGGTCAAGGACGTGGCCAAGGCCGGCGACGACGGGGCGTTCGCCCAGCAGGCCGGCGGCGGCCACCCGAAGAAGGAGGTCATCATCAAGGACCTCACGATGAGCAACCCGCAGGGCTGACCCCCCGCGCGCACGACGAAGCGCCCGCCGGCTGAGCCGGCGGGCGCTGTCGCGTTCTCGGGGTACGCGTCGAGCCGCGGATCTGACCCGGTGGGTGTCAGGCCCCGGAGGTGACCCGGTAGGCGTCGAAGACGCCGTCGACCTTGCGAACCGTGGCCAGCAGGTGGCCGAGGTGCTTCGGGTCGGCCATCTCGAAGCTGAACCGGCTCACGGCCACCCGGTCACGGGTGGTGGTGACGGTGGCGGAGAGGATGTTGACCCGCTCGTCGGAGAGCACCCGGGTGACGTCGGCCAGCAGCTTGTGCCGGTCCAGGGCCTCGACCTGGATGGCGACCAGGAACGTCGAGGCGGAGGTGAGCTTCCAACTCACCTCGACGACCCGCTCGCTCTGCGCGCGCAGGTCCTCGGCGTTGGCGCAGTCGTCGCGGTGCACGCTCACCCCGCCGGAGCGGGTGACGAAGCCGAACACCGAGTCCGGTGGGACCGGTGTGCAGCAGCGGGCCAGCTTGATCCAGACGTCGCTGACGCCCCGGACCACCACGCCCGGGTCGCTGCTGCTCTGCCGGCTGCGCGGCGGTCGGGTGGCGACGGCGGTCTCGGCGATGTCCTCCGCCGCGCCCTCCTCGCCGCCGTACGCGGCCATCAGCTTCTGCACCACCGACTGCGCGGAGACCTGGCTGTCGCCGACCGCCGCGTAGAGCGAGGCCACATCGGCCAGGTGCAGGTCGCGGGCGATCGACATGAGCGCGTCGGAGGTGAGCATCCGCTGCAACGGCATGCCCTGCTTGCGCATCGCCTTGACGATCGCGTCCTTGCCGGCCTCGATCGCCTCCTCGCGCCGCTCCTTGTTGAAGTACTGCCGGATCTTCGTCCGGGCGCGCGGGCTCTTGACGAAGCCCAGCCAGTCCTGTGTGGGGCCGGCCGTCTCGGACTTCGACGTGAAGATCTCGATCACGTCGCCGTTGGACAGCGTCGACTCCAGCGGCACCAGCTTGCCGTTGACCCGCGCCCCGATGCACTTGTGCCCGACCTCGGTGTGCACCGCGTACGCGAAGTCCACGGGTGTCGACCCGGTCGGCAGCGGGATGACGTCACCCTTCGGGGTGAAGACGTACACCTCCTGGCTGGACAGGTCGAAGCGCAGCGCGTCGAGGAACTCGCTCGGGTCGGCCGCCTCCCGTTGCCAGTCGAGCAACTGCCGCAGCCAGGTCATCTCGTCGATGTGCGCGGGCGGGCCGACGATCTGAGTGCCCTTGTGCTCCTTGTACTTCCAGTGCGCGGCGATGCCGAACTCCGCGGTGCGGTGCATCGCGTACGTGCGGATCTGCATCTCCACCGGCTTGCCGGTGGGCCCGATGACAGTCGTGTGCAACGACTGGTACATGTTGAACTTGGGCATCGCGATGTAGTCCTTGAACCGGCCCGGCACCGGCTGCCAGTTGGCGTGGATGACCCCCAGCGCCGCGTAGCAGTCGCGAACCGTGTCGACCAGGATCCGCACACCGACCAGGTCGTAGATGTCGTTGAAGTCGCGACCCCGCACGATCATCTTCTGGTAGATCGAGTAGAGGTGCTTCGGCCGCCCGGTTGTCTCCGCCTTGATCTTGGCGGCCTTCAGGTCGGTCTGCACCTTCTGCGTCACCTGCCGCAGCAGCGCCTCACGCTGCGGCTGGTGCTCCCCGATCAGCCGGTTGATCTCCTCGTAGCGCTTCGGGAAGAGCGTGCCGAAGGACAGGTCCTCCAGCTCCCACTTGATCGTGTTCATACCGAGCCGGTGCGCCAGCGGCGCCAGGATCTCCAGCGTCTCCTTGGCCTTCTGCTCCTGCTTGGGGCGGGGCAGGAAGGTCAGGGTGCGCATGTTGTGCAACCGGTCGGCCAGCTTGATCACCAGCACCCGCGGGTCCTTGGCCATGGCCACGACCATCTTGCGGATCGTCTCGGCCTTCGCCGCGTCGCCCAGCTTGACCTTGTCGAGCTTGGTGACGCCGTCGACCAGCAGGGCGACCTCGCCGCCGAAGTCGGCCCGCATCTGGTCGAGGGTGTACTCGGTGTCCTCGATGGTGTCGTGCAGCAGCGCGGCGACCAGCGTGGTGGTGTCCATCCCCAGGTTGCCGAGGATGGTCGCCACCGCGAGTGGGTGGGTGATGTAGGGGTCACCGGACTTGCGGTACTGCCCGGAGTGCCACCGCGCTGCCGTGTCGAAGGCGCGCTGGAGCAGCCGGGCGTCCGCCTTGGGGTGGTTGTCCCGGTGGCTGGCGATGAGCGGCTCCAGCACCTCGCTGACCTGGGAGGTCTGCCAGGGCGCGTTGAACCGGGCCAGCCTGGCCCGGACCCGCCGACCGGTGGGCGCGTTGGACAGCCCGAAGCCACCGCTGGGCGACGGGTCGATGCCCGCGTCGGTCGGGAACGGCACCACGACGCCATCGGCGCCGGGGGACGCCTCGGCGCTCGGCGGGCCGCTGGTCGGACGCACCGCGCTCTCGCCGGGAGCCCGGCCGGAGCCGTTGCCGGTGCCCGTCACCCGGGCCGGCGCGTCGCCTGTCCGGTCGGTCACCGAGCCGTCAGCGTCGCCTGTCGGGTGCACCGTGCCCTCCGCCGGAGGGACGACATCGTGGGACACCGGCCTCCTCACCGCTCGCCGGAAACACGCCGGCCGAAGATCGGCCGGCCTGGTCTCGCTCGCCGGACGGGATACCGCCGGCGTCAGCAAAGGGCAATGCTACCCGCACGGACGGCCCCCTGCCGCTCCGCCGGACGGTCGGCGCCGGGTCCATCCGACGGGTCCCGGATCAAACGGTCAGCAGAGTATCGACCGGTTCAAACGGTCAACAGGGCGTGCACGGGACGCGGCGCCAGTCGCTCGCGCCCGCCCAGAAAGCCGAGCTCCAACAGCACCGTGAAGCCGGTGACGGTGCCGCCGGCCCGCTCGACCAGGTCCAGTGTCGCCTCGGCGGTGCCACCGGTGGCCAGCACGTCGTCGACCACCAGGACCCGGTGCCCGGCGGTGAAGGCGTCCTCGTGCACTTCGAGGGTGGCCTCGCCGTACTCCAGCTCGTAGGAGACCGAGTGCGCCGGGCGGGGCAGCTTGCCGGCCTTCCGCACCGGCACCACGCCCACCCCGGTCGCGTACGCGATGGCCGCCGCCACGACGAACCCGCGCGCCTCGATGCCGACCACCACGTCGAAGGCGTCCCGCCCGTGGTACGCGACGATCCCGTCGATCACCTCACGGAAGACCTTGCCGTCGGCGAACAGTGGCATCAGGTCCTTGAACATGACGCCGGGCTTGGGGAAGTCGGGCACGTCCAGCACCCGACTGGCGACCAGTCGGGCGACCTCCGGGCCACTGTCCCCGCGCGCTGCGGTGCTGTGGGTCTCCGTCACGGCTGTTTCGCTCTCCTTCGACGACGAACGGCGTCCGGCAACAGCATGCCGGACGCCGTTCGGGTGTTTCCTGTCGGGTCAGCGCCGCTTGGCGCCACCCGGCCGGTTGCCGCCGCCACCCGGGCGACCGCCCCGGGCGCCGGTGGGCCGCTTGCCCGTCGGCCGAGCGCCCACCTTGGGGGCGGCACCGGCCAACGCGGCGGCGTCCTGGTCGACCGGCTCGTCGGTCGCGTCGGCCTGGGCCACCGGGCTCGCGGCAGCACCCTTACCGGTGACCTCGCCGCGGCCGACAGCGCCCCGCCGGGTCAGGACGCGCTTGTTGTGCGCCTGGATCCGCGGGTCGTAGTTCTTCAGCAGCGCCAGCAGCGGGGTGGCCACCAGGATGGAGGTCAGGAACGCCACCGCCATACCGACGAACAGCACCAGACCGAGGTCCTTCAGCGTGCCGGCGCCGAGCAGGCCGGCACCGATGAAGAGCAGACCGCCGACCGGCAGCAGGGCGACCACCGAGGTGTTCAACGACCGCATCAGGCTCTGGTTGATGGCCAGGTTGGACGCCTCGGCGTACGTCTGGTTGTTGTTGGCGGTGATGCCCCGGGTGTTCTCCTGGACCTTGTCGAAGACCACCACCACGTCGTAGAGCGCGAAGCCCAGGATGGTGAGGAAGCCGATGATCGTCGACGGGGTGACCTCGAAGCCGACCAGCGAGTAGATGCCGGCGGTGAGGATCAGGTTGGTGATCAGCGAGGCGACAGCGGCCACTGCCATCCGCCACTCGAAGCGCAGGATCAGGTAGACCATCACCAGCGCGATGAAGATGACCAGACCGAGTACGGCACGCTCGGTCACCTGGCTGCCCCAGGCCTCACTGACCTGGTTGTCGCTGATCTGGTCGGCGCTGATGCCGAGGTCCTCGGCGATCTGGGCCTTGACCGCGGTGGCCTGCTCGGCGGTGAGCTGCGGCGTGCGCAGCTCGTAGGAGTCGCCGCCCGGGCCGCCGACCTTCTGCGTGGTGGCCACCGTGACGCCGGTGTTCTCGGCGGCGAGGGCCGAGTTGACCTCACGCTCGGCGTCGTCCAGGGTGCCGACGCTGGCCGGCACCTGGAACGAGTTACCGCCGGCGAACTCGATGCCCAGGCTGAACCCACGGATCGAGAAGCTGAGGATCGCGATCAGGACCAGGAGCCCGGCGACGCCGAACCAGAGCTTGCGTCGACCGACGATGTTGAGACCGGCCTCGCCGTTGTAGAGGCGGCTCGCCAGACCGTTTTCAGCCATCTCAGGCCTCCTTGGCGCGCGGGTTGCGGGGCTGAGTCGGCTGGTTGCGGGCCGGCAGTGCCCGGCCCAGACCGCTGACCCGCGGGGACAGGAACGCCTGGGTCCGGGCGAACATCGTCATGATCGGGTGCCGGAAGAGGAAGACCACCACCAGGTCCAGCACGGTGGCCAGGCCCAGCGCGAACGCGAAGCCCTTGACCGTGCCGACCGAGACCACGTAGAGCACCACAGCGGAGAGCAGGGTGATCGCGTTGGCCGAGATGATCGTCCGACGGGCCCGGATCCAGGCGCGGGGCACCGCGCTACGCGGGCTGCGACCCTCCCGGATCTCGTCTTTCAGTCGTTCGAAGTAGATGACGAACGAGTCCGCCGCCACACCGAGCGAGACGATCATTCCGGCGATGCCGGCGAGGGTGAGCGTGAAGCCGATCTGCCGGCCGAGCACCACCAGCGCGCCGAAGACCAGCAGCGCGGAGAGGATGAGGCTCAGGAAGATCACCGAGCCGAGCAGCCGGTAGTAGAAGAACGCGTAGATGATGACCAGCAGCATGCCGATGCCCGCCGCGAGCAGACCGGCGCGCAGGTGGCTGGCACCCAGCGTGGCGGTGACGTTCTGCGCCTCCTGCTGCTCGAAGGTCACCGGCAGTGCGCCGTAGCGGAGCTGACCGGCGAGGGTGCTGGCGTCCTTCTGGGTGAAGGTGCCGGTGATCTGGGAGTTGCCGGTCAGCACGCCCTGGATCTCCGGGGAGGAGACGATCTTGTTGTCCAGTACGACGGCCACTCGGCACTTGCCGTCCTGGCCCAGCGCTGTCGCGTCGCAGGCCTGGCCCTCGTTGTTGAACGCCTCACGGGTCAGCGAGGTCCACTTGCCCTGGCCGTCGCCGGTGAAGTCCAGGCTGACCACCCAGGCGTTGGTCTGGTCGAGCACCGCGTCGGCGTCGGACACGTCGGTGCCCTCGACCTTGGCCTGGTCGAGCAGGTACTTCGACGCGCCGTCCTCGCAGGAGACCACCTGCTGCTTCGGGTCGGAGATCGACGCCGGGGGGCGCTGGTCGAGCTGCGTGCAGCCGATCGTCGGCACGTTGAACTGCATCTGCGCCGGCAGCACCGCCACCTCCTGCGGAGACAGCGTGCCGAACGGCTTGAGCTTCTCGGCCAGCGACGGGTCGGCGGTCAGATCGGCCGGGGCCTGCAACCCGTTGGCGGCCTGCCACGCGGCGGCGCCGACCTTCTGCTCGACGACCTTGCGCTGCTGCTCGACACTGGCCGGCACCGGTTCGGCGCTGGCGCTGGGCGCGGCGGCGCTCGGCGAGGCCGTGGCGGACGCGGAGGGGGTCGGTGTGGCGCTGGGCGACGCCGGGGCCATTCCGCCCTGACCGCCGCTGGGCGACGAGGTCACCTTCGGCGAGGCGCTGCCCGTCGGGGTCGGGGTCGCGCTGCCGGTCGGGGTCGCGCTACCGGACGGGGCCGGCGTGGCGGCGGGCGGCACGGCGGCCGTCCCACTGCCGTCGGCGCCCTTGAGCACCTTGCGGAAGCGCAGCTCAGCCGCTTCGCCCACGTCGTCGAGGTTCCGGTTCTCACCGGGCAGGGAGATGACGATGTTGCGGTTGCCCTCGGTGACCACCTCGGCCTCGGCCACGCCGAACGCGTTGACCCGGCTCTCGATGATCTCGCGGGCCTCCTCGAGGTTCTCCGCCGTCGGGGGCTTGCCGTCGACGCTGTTGGTCGCCTCCAGTGTCACCCGCGTGCCGCCGATGAGGTCCAGGCCGAGCTTGGGCTCGAGCCGGTCCTTCCAGCTGCCGCTGGCGCCAGCGAAGAACACCAAAAGATAGAGGACCACGAAGATGAACCCGAGCACGGCGAGCTGCCGCCCGGGGCGCATCTGTCCCTGAGGTGGTGCCACGGCTGTCCTGTCTCCCTGTACGGTCGCGCCGCTGTCGCAGCGGCGGCGGTGTCGGGCCGGGGGTCCTGCCCGACGGGGTCTGCCTTGAGCCGACGGAGTGCCGACACGAGGACCGGGCACCCCGGCGCGGAACGCCGACGGTCACGGGAACGTGCCGACGCCCGGCGTCGACCCAACTATCCAGTTTTCACGTCTCGCCCGCTGCCCCGTTCGGGCGCGACGACCCGGAAGTCGGCCGACCGGCCGTACGCCGCAATCGCCGCTCCCGAGGGGAGGGGTCAGTCCTTGACGGTGTCCGCGTCCTCGGTGACCGGCTCGCTCGGCAGCTCCGCGCGGGTGACCACCCGCGCGATGGCCGGACGGGCGTAGCGGGTCTGCACGCCCGGGGCGACCTCGATCAGGACGGTGTCGTCCTCGATGCCGGTGACCGTGCCGTAGAGCCCACCGATGGTCACGACCTCGTCGCCAGGGCCGAGGTTGGACTGCATCGCCTCCGCCTCTTTGCGGCGCTTCTGCTGGGGCCGGATCATCATGAAGTACATGACACCGAAGAGCAGGGCGATCATCAGGATCGGCGTGATACCGCCGGCCCCGCCACCCGCTGCTGCCAATTGCACGGTTACTGACCTTCCCATTGGCCACCTGCCCGGCACCGGGGTGCCGGAGCGGAGGCGGATTCTCACGTCCTGTACAGACCGCGGCGAAGTCTAAACCCTGCACCTGAGAACGCCGAATGCGGCACAGATCACGTTCACATCACGGCTGATCGACATCCAAGGAGAACAAGTCGGGCACAGGCGGACTATCCGCACCAAATGTACCATTCGGCGGCGTGCGCCCCAGATGCCGCCAGGCGGCCTCGGTCGCCACCCGACCCCTGGGCGTACGGGCCAACAGCCCGGCCCGCACCAGGAACGGCTCGCAGACCTCCTCGACAGTGTCCGGCTGCTCCCCCACCGCCACGGCGAGGGTGGACAACCCGACCGGACCGCCCCGGAACGAGTCGACCAACGCGGTCAACACCGCGCGGTCCAGCCGGTCCAGGCCGAGCGCGTCCACGTCGTACACGATCAGGGCCGCGCGGGCGGTGTCGAGGTCGACCACCCCGTCCGCCCGGACCTCGGCGTAGTCGCGGACCCGGCGCAGCAGCCGGTTCGCGATCCGTGGCGTGCCCCGGGACCGACCGGCGATCTCGACAGCGCCCTCCGGGGTGATCGGCACCCCCAGGATCCGCGCCGAACGGTGCAGCAGCGTCTCCAGATCCGCCGGGGCGTAGAAGTCGAGGTGCGCCACGAAGCCGAACCGGTCCCGCATCGGCCCGGTCAACAGGCCCGAGCGGGTCGTCGCGCCGACGAGGGTGAACGGCTCGACGTCCAGCGGGATCGCCGTCGCCCCCGGCCCCTTGCCCACCACCACGTCGACCCGGAAGTCCTCCATCGCGCTGTACAGCAACTCCTCGGCCGGCCGCGCGATCCGGTGGATCTCGTCGATGAAGAGCACGTCGCCCTCGGCGAGGCTGGTCAGGATCGCCGCCAGATCGCCGGAACGCTCGATCGCCGGGCCGCTGGTCACCCTGATGCCCGCGCCCAGCTCGGCGGCGACGATGTTGGCCAGGCTCGTCTTACCCAACCCGGGCGGGCCGGAGAGCAGGATGTGATCCGGCGGCGACCCCCGCCGCATCGCGCCCTGCAACAACAGGTCGAGCTGGTCGCGCACCCGGTCCTGGGCGATGAACTCGGCCAGCCGCCTCGGCCGTACCGTGGCCTCCGCGTCCCGGTCGGCGTCGCTGACGTACGCCGAGACGAGCCCCTCGGTCTCGCTCATCGTGCCCTCTTCATTCGCGACTGCGAGGCTCGCAAATCCGGCTCACTCCTCGCGCTCATCGCCCCGCCGCCCGTCGCGGCCGGGCGGTCATCGGGTACGGCCCAGCAGTCGGATGGCCTGCTTGAGCAGGACCGGCACCGGCGGGGTCTCACCCTCGATCGACTCCGCCACCGCGGCGACAGCCTGATCGGCCTGCCCGGCCGTCCAGCCCAGCCCCACCAGCGCCTGCCGGACCTGGTCGGGCCAGCTGCCGCGGGTCACCCCGGCCGCCCCGTCGGCGCCGATCGGCACCGGGCCGATCCGGTCGCGTAGCTCCAGCACCAGGCGTTCCGCGCCCTTCTTGCCGATCCCGGGTACGCGGGTCAGGGCGGCCGTGTCGGCGTTGGCGATCGCCTTGCGCACCGCGTCCGGGGTGTGCACCGCCAGCACCGCCTGGGCCAGCCGCGGGCCGACCCCACTGGCGGTCTGGAGCAGCTCGAACAGTGACTTGGCGTCGTCGTCCGCGAAGCCGTAGAGGGTCAGCGAGTCTTCCCGCACGATCAAGCTGGTGGCGAGCCGGGCGACCTGGCCGACCCGCAGCTCCGCGAGGGTTCCCGGGGCGCAGTGCACAGCGAGACCGACCCCGCCGACCTCGATCACGGCCTGGTCCGGACCCGTCGCGGTCACCGTGCCGCGCACGCTGGCGATCATCGCGCTCCTCCTCGTCGTGCCCGGTCCGCCGCGGCGGCGATCTTGGACCGGGTCCCGCCGCGCCACACGTGGCAGATGGCCAGAGCCAGCGCGTCGGCGGCGTCGGCCGGCTTCGGCGGCTCGGCCAGTCGCAACAACCGGGTCACCATGGCGGTCATCTGCGCCTTGTCGGCCTGACCGGACCCGGTCACGGCGGCCTTCACCTCGCTCGGGGTGTACGTCTGCACCGGCAGCCCGGCCCGCGCCCCGGCCAGCACGGCGATGCCACTGGCCTGCGCGGTGCCCATCACGGTACGAACGTTGTGCTGGCTGAACACCCGCTCGACGGCGACGCTCTCCGGTTGATGCTCGGCGACCAGCTTGTTCAGCGACCGGTCCAGGTGCAACAGGCGCAACGCCAGGTCGTCGGCCGGGTCGGTGTAGACCACGTAGTAGGCGACCAGGGTGCAGGGCCGGCCGGGCACACCCTCGACCACGCCCACCCCACACCGGGTCAACCCCGGGTCCACACCGAGCACGCGCACGCCGCCCCCTCCCCAGCCGTCAGCAGTACGTGTGTTCGACACCCTAACCGGCGCCGTTCCCACCAGCCCCACGGGACACGCCCTCCGCACCCCGCCCCCACGCCCCACGGCGCCCTCGGCCGTCAAGGTCACGCTCGATCCTGGATGTAGTGGCCACGACTAGCCGGGATGCCACTACATCCAGGATGTTGCGCGATCTTGCAGCGCGAGGCGCGGCGGCACCAGGAGTGGTGGGACCGCGGCGCAGCGGTGGGGCGGGAGCGGGGTGGGGCGGGAGCGACGGCGGGGTGGGAGCGGAGCGGGTGGCGGGGCGGGTGGGGCCACACAGCTTTGGTACGGAGTATGTGTCGCTGGCCCATGTGCCGGGGAGCACACAGCTCGTAACTTCTTGCGCCATGACGGCAGAACCCGTGGTGGTCCCCCACGTCGTACAGGTCGACCTCTCCGGTCGGACCGCCCTGGTGACCGGGGGCGGCGGCGGCATCGGGCGGGCGTGCGCCCTGCGGCTGGGCGCGGCCGGCGCCAAGGTGCTCGTGGTGGACCGCAACCTGGAGGCGGCCAAGGCGGTGGCCGCCGAGGCGGGTGGCCGGGCCGAGGGCGTGGACCTGTCCGACGCCGCGGCGGTGGATTCGCTCGACGTGGACGTGGACATCGTGGTGAACAACGCGGGGCTCCAGCACGTCGCGCCGTTGCAGGACTTTCCCGTCGAGCGTTTCGAGTACATCCAGCGGGTGATGGTGGAGGCGCCGTTCCTGCTGATCCGCCGGGCGCTGCCGCACATGTACGCCCGGGGCTGGGGGCGGATCGTCAACATCTCCTCGGTGCACGGGTTGCGTGCCTCGCCCTACAAGGCGGCCTACGTCTCGGCGAAGCACGCCCTGGAGGGGCTGTCGAAGGTGGTCGCGTTGGAGGGCGCCGCGCACGGGGTCACCGCCAACTGCATCAACCCGGCGTACGTGCGTACCGCGCTGGTGGAGAGCCAGATCGCCGACCAGGCTGCCAGTCACGGCATCGACGAGGCCGAGGTGATCGAGAAGATCATGCTGGCCCGGGCCGCGATCAAACGGTTGATCGAGCCGGAGGAGGTGGCCGAGCTGCTGGCGTACCTCTGCTCGCCGCCGGCGGCGTTCATCACCGGGGCGTCGATCGCCCTCGACGGGGGCTGGACGGCCAACTAGTGGGGCTGAGCACAATGTCGACCATGTCTTCGCCGGTGGAGTTCCTGGAGCTGCTCGCCCGAGAGGCCGCGGCGGTCGAGTTCGAGGGGCCGCTGGTGGCCGCGCGGGCCGCCGGGCTGCCGCCGGACCGGCTGGCCGAGTTGGAGCAGGCCAAGTCGGTGGCGTTGCGGGTCCGGGCGCTGCTGGAGCGTCGCCGCCGCCGGGAGAGCGAGCTGTCCGGCCTGTACGACACTGTCAGCGACCTGGCTGGGCTGCGCGATCTGGACGACGTGTTGCGGGCGATCGTGCACCGGGCCCGTCACCTGCTCGGCGCGGACGTGGCGTACATGACGCTCAACGACGACGAACGTGGCGACACCTACATGCGGGTGACCGACGGCTCGGTCTCGGCCCGTTTCCAGCGGCTGCGCCTGCCGATGGGCGCTGGTCTCGGTGGCCTGGTGGCCCAGTCCGGCGCCCCGTACGTCACCGCCAACTACGGCGAGGACGCGCGCTTCCACCACACCGGTGAGATCGACGCCGGGGTGGGCGAGGAGGGTCTGGTGGCGATCCTGGGGGTGCCGCTGCGGCTCGGCTCGACCTCGATCGGGGTGCTCTACGCGGCCAACCGTTCGGCCCGGCCGTTCGTCCGGGAGGAGGTGGCGCTGCTGGTGTCGCTGGCCGCGCACGCCGCGGTGGCGATCGACACCGCCCGGCTGCTGACCGAGACCCGTTCGGCGTTGGCCGAGTTGTCGGCGGCGAACACCACCATCCGGGCGCACAGCAGCTCGGTGGAGCGGGCCGCGGCGGCACACGACCGGATGACAGCGCTGGTGCTGCGCGGCGGTGGCGTGGAGGACGTGGCGGCCGCGGTGACCGAGGTGCTGGGCGGCGCGCTGCTGGCGTTGGACGCCGAGGGTCGCCTGCTGGCCCGGGTGGGTGAGATCGAGGAGCCGGACCGCGCGGACATCGTCGAGGCGGTGGCCGCGTCCCGGACGGAGGGGCGCAGCGTACGCCGGGGTCCGCTCTGGTACGCGGCGGTGGTGGCCGGCGCGGAGAATTTGGGTGCCCTGGTGCTGCGCCCGGACGACGAGTTGGTCGACGCCGACCAGCGCATCCTGGAGCGGGCGGCGTTGGTGACAGCGCTGCTGCTGCTGTTCCGCCGGACGGTCGCGGAGGCGGAGGGGCGGGTGCGTGGCGAGTTGCTGGACGACCTGATCGCCCGCCCGCTGCGCGACACCGACGCGCTGCGCAGTCGGGCCCGCCGGCTCGGGGTGGACCTGGACGCGCCGCACGTGCTGGTGGCGGTGGGCGACGACGCGATCGCCGCGACCGGCTCGGCTCGGCAGCGGGTGCTCTCCTGGGCCACCACGTACGCGTCGGCGCGCGGCGGGCTGGCCGCGGCGCGCGACGGCCGGGTGGTTTTGATGTTGCCGGGGTTGGACGCGGGCGGCAGCGCCCGCGCGGTGGCCCGGGACCTGTCCCGGGTGACAGGTCGACCGGTGACCGCCGGGGCGAGTGGCCCGTCGGACACACCGGCGGCGCTGGCCCGGACGTTCCAGGAGGCGGACCGGTGCCTGACGGCGTTGGGCGCGCTGGGCCGCGCCGGGCAGGGCGCGAGCACTGTGGAGTTGGGCTTCGTCGGGTTGTTGCTGGGCACTGTCGGTGACCGGGGTGAGAAGGACGTGACCGAGTTCCTCGGCGCCACCGTCGGGCCGGTCCTCGACTACGACGCCCGGCGCGGCACGGCTCTGGTGAAGACCCTGGAGGCGTACTTCGGGGTGGGCGGCAGCCTGGCCCGGGCCGCCGAGCAACTGCACGTGCACGTCAACACGGTGACCCAGCGGTTGGAGCGGGTCGGGCAGTTGCTCGGCGTCGACTGGCAGCGGCCCGAGCGGGCGCTGGAGGTGCAGCTCGCGCTGCGCCTGCACCGACTGCGGGCACCGGCCGGCTGACCGAAGCCGGCCGGCGGCACGAACGCCGCCGACCGGGCACTCGGCGTCAGCGGGCCTGGATGCCTTCCAGCACGGCGTCGACGACCCGCTCGGGGAGGGTCTGCTCGTCCAGGTCCGGGTTCCACTGGAGCACCCGCTGGATCAGCATCGGCCCGGTGAGCAGCGCCATCGTCACCTCGACGTCGATGTCGGCCCGGAGCACCCCCTCGTCGATGCCGCGCCGCAGCACCTCGCGCATCAACTGCCGGCGGGGCGAGATGATGTTCTGGTAGAGCTGGAACTGGTCGGCGCTGCGGTTCACTGCGGGCGCCAGGCAGGGCATGATCTTGGCCGCTCGCGGGTCGACGTTCTTGCCGATCGCGCCGACCAGCAGCACCAGGTCGTCGCGGACGGAGTGGCCCGCCGGCTGGGCCAGGACGCCCTTGAGGCGGCGCAACGCGTCCAGCAGCAACGCGTCCTTGCCGGCCCAGCGGCGGTAGATGGTGGCCTTGCCGACCCCGGCCCGGGTGGCGATCGCCTCGATCGAGAGCGCCTCGATGGTGCTGCCCTCGGCGAGCAGGTCGAGGGTGGCCTCGATGATCGCCTCGTCGGCGCGGAGGCTCCGCGGTCGACCGGGCGACCGCGGAGCATCGGCAGTGGACGTCATGTCCGCCATCCTCCCCGAACCTATGCCGTGCCGGCCAGCTCAGGCTCGGCGACCGGCACCGCCGGGGCGACGCTCGTGTCCTCCTTGCCCGGCATCCAGCGCAGCACCACGATGATCCCGAGTGCGGCGATCACCGCGGAGAGCCCGGCCGCCCAGTGCATGGCGGTGACGAAGGCGTCGTTGGCCGCCGAGATCAGCGCCGGCGCCGCCGGCCCGAGCTGGCCCGCCGCCGCGTACGCACCGGAGATCGACTCGTTGGCCGCGTCCTGGGCCTGCGTGGGCAGACCGGTCAGCGCGTCACCGATGTCGCTGCGGTAGACGGCGGAGAGCACCGAGCCGAGGATGGCCACGCCGAGTGCGCCGGCCACCTGGCGGATGGTGTTGCTGACCGCGGAGCCCACCCCGGCCTTCTCCCGGGGCAGCGCCGACATGATCGACTCGGTGGCCGGCGGCATGATGTTGGCCATCCCGGCGCCCTGGATGAGGAAGACGAGCAGCACGATCCAGATCGGGGTGGAGGCGCCGATGAAGACGAACGCGCCGAGTGACACCACTGTCAGCACCAACCCGACGGTGGCGACGGCCTTGCCGCCGTAGCGACGGACCATCGCCGCGCTGCGCGGCGCGAAGACCAGCTGGGCGCCGGCGAAGGGCAGGAAGAGCAGGCCGGTCTGCAACGGGCTGTAGTCGCGCACGAGTTGCAGGTAGAACGAGCCGAAGAACATCGAGCCCATCGCGGCGAAGAACACCAGGCCGACGATGGCGACCGGCGCGGCGAACCGGGGCACCTTGAACAGTCGGACGTCCAGCGACGGGTGGTCGCTGCGCCGCTCGTGCTGGACGAACCAGGCCAGCACCGCGACGCCGAGCAGGATCGAGCCCCAGGCCACCGGGCGGCCGAAGCCGTGCTCGCCGCCGTCGATGATGCCGTAGGAGAGGGCGACCAGGCCGACCACGGAGAGCAGCACGCCGAGCACGTCGATCCGACCGGGCCGCGGGTCACGCGACTCGGGGACCAGCAGCGCGACCAGAACCACGCCGGCGACGACCACCGGCACGTTGATCAGGAAGACCGAGCCCCACCAGAAGTGCTCCAGCAGCGCGCCGCCGAGGATCGGGCCGATCGCCACGGCGAGACCGACAGCGCCGGCCCAGACCCCGATGGCCCGACCACGCTCGCGCGGGTCGAAGACGTTGGAGATGATCGACAAGGTCACCGGCATGATGGCCGCGCCGCCGACCCCCATCAGGGCGCGGGCCGCGATGAGCTGTCCGGGGCTCTGGGCGTACGCGGAGAGCAGCGACGCCAGGCCGAACAGCACCAGACCGATCATCAGGAAGCGCTTGCGACCGGCGCGGTCGCCGAGCACCCCGAAGGTGAACAGCAGCCCGGCGAAGACGAGCGTGTAGGAGTTGATGGACCACTCCAGCTCGCCCTGGCTGGCGCCGAGACCGTGCACCGGGTCGGCCAGGGTGCGCAGGGCGACGTTGAGGATCGTGTTGTCGAGGACGACCACGAGGAGGCTGATCACCAGCACCCCCAGGATCGCCCACCGCCTCGGGTGTCCGGTGTTGTTGTGCAGCTCCATGCCGTGCTTTCCCCCCACGCTGGTCACCCGCGACGAAATACGATACGGGTCAGACTCGTAACGTGGGTCAGCCTACGACGGGTATTAACGATACGGCACCGATCCGTATCGTATGTGGTGGGCATCACGCCCGGGCGCGACCGCCAGGCAGGCGTCGACGGCCTCCGTCAACGTGCCGAGACGGACCGCCGGACCGCCGAGCGGCTCGATCCAGCCGGGCCCCGCGCCGTACACCCGAAGGAGCGGAAAGTCCCGGGCGAAGCGCACCAGGCGGTACCCGCGGCCGGTGAGCGGCGTCTGCGACCAGAGCACGACGGTGCGCGGGCGGGCCCGGTACACCGCGCTGGTGAGCGCCGACCAGGGCAGCGCCGGGCCGAGGTTCAGACAGCCGCGGCCCTGCTCGCGCAACGCGGCGGCGAGCGCCAGCAGACCCAGGCTGTGCGCCTCCTTCTCGGCGCCGGCCAGCAGCATCCCGCCGGTGGGCAGTGGCCGACCCGGCTCCCGGCGGTACGCGTCCAACCCGACCCGGACGCCCTCGAAGAGCGCGTGCTCGACGACGATCTCGGCGGCGCTACGCCCCGACAGCCGGGCCAGCAGCGGCCGGCAGACCTGCTCCCAGAGCGCCGGCACGCCCCACGCCTCGACCACCTCCAGCACCAGCGTCGCGACAGCGTTGGCGTCCAGGTCCTCGGCCGCCAGCGAAACCTGCTTGTGCGCGATCTCCACGGCCTCCGCCGGCATCGGATCGGTCAGCACCAGACGTACCCCCGGGTAGACGTTCTCTACCCGGGGGTTCGCTCGAAGGGCGCGTGGCGGATGCGCCGCCGTGGGATTTTCAGCGGCGGCGGGCCGCCAGCCGGTGGACCAGCGCGGCGACGCTGCCCCAGATGCCGCGCCGGAACAGCACCACGACGAGGACGAAGATGCCGCCGGTCACCAGGCCGATCGCCTCGAACCCGGAGAACGACAGCCAGTCCTCCAGCCGGACCACGAGGGCGGCGCCGAGCACCCCACCCCAGAGGGTGCCGATCCCGCCGAGCACCACCACGATGACCGCCTTGCCGGAGGTGGTCCAGTGCAGCACGTCCAGCGAGACGAACCGGTGGCCGACAGCGAACAACCCGCCGCCGAGGCCGGCGATGAACCCGGACAGCACGAACGCGGTGAGCTTGTAGCGGTGCACCGGGTAGCCCAGCGCCCGCGCCCGCGCCGGGTTGTCCCGGATGCCGACCAGCACCCGACCGAACGGTGAGTGCACGATCCGCCAGGCGGCGGCGAGCCCGAGCAGCACGATCGGCAGGATCGCGTAGTAGAAGAAGTAGTCGTCGGTGAGGTCGAGGCCGAACAGCTCGCGGGGCACCCCCTGGAGGCCGTTCTCGCCCTGGGTCACCGACCGCCACTCGTTGGCGACGTAGTAGACCATCTGCGCGAAGGCCAGGGTCACCATGGCGAAGTAGATGCCGGTCCGCTTGACCGCCAGGTACCCGATCGGCACCGCCAGCACGGCCGCGGCGAGGGCCCCGGCCAGCACCGCGAGGGGAAACGGCAGGCCGACGTGGATGGCCACCAGCCCGGTGACGTACGCGGAGGTGCCCCAGAACGCGGCGTGACCGAAGGACATCAGCCCGGTGAAGCCGAGCAGCAGGTCCACCGCCACGGCGAACAGCGCCCAGCAGAGGATGTCCACAGCGACCGCCGGGTAGAGGCCGTTGGGCAGCCACGCCGCGACGGCCAGGCCGACGGCGAGCAGCGCGTACCGGACCCAGCCGGGGGCCCGGGCCACAGCGATCAGCCCGGACGGTGGCGTCGAGCGGGACGCGTCGGTAGGAGTGTCCACTGTGTTGGTCATGCGGGGGCCTCCTCCCGACCGAACAGGCCGGCCGGGCGCCAGAGCAGCACGCCGGCCATGACCACGAAGACGATCGTCTGTGAGACGAGCGGGAAGTTGGAGAGGTACGCCTCACCCCACGCCTGCACGAGTCCGATGCCGAAGCCGGCGGCGACCGACCCGAAGATCGAGCCCAGCCCGCCGATCACCACCACCGCGAACACCACGATGATCAGGTCGGCGCCCATCAGCGGGTTGACCGCGCGCATCGGTGCGGCCAGCACACCGGCGAGGCCGGCCAGCCCGATGCCGAAGCCGAAGACCGGCGTCACCCACCGTCCGACGTCGATGCCGAAGGCACGGGTCAGGTCCGGCCGTTCGGTGGCCGCACGGACCACCATGCCGATCCGGGTCCGGGTCAGCACCCACCACACCGCGACGCAGAGCAGCACCGCGAAGCCGAGGATGAACACCCGGTACGTCGGGAAGTCGAACAGCCCGAAGTCGACCGACCCGCTCAACAGCGACGGCGTCTCGTACGGGCTGGACTGCACGCCGTAGCGCAGTTTCACCAGGTCCTGAAGGATCAGCGTCAGACCGAAGGTGAGCAGGAAGTTGTAGAGCGGGTCCAGTTTGGTCAGCCGATGGATCACCGCGCGTTCCAACGCCATGCCGAGCAGACCCAACCCCACCGGCATGATCACCAGGGCGGCCCAGAACGGCACGCCCGCCTCGCTGAGCAGCACGTACGCCCCGAACGCGCCGAGCATGTAGAACGCGCCGTGGGCGAAGTTGACGACTCGCAGCATGCCGAAGATGACTGCCAGCCCGAGGGCGAGCAGGGCGTAGAACGCCCCACTCACCAACCCGTTGAACGTGTTCTGCGCGAATCCGCTCACAGCGCCCTCGCGCTCACAGCTTGCAGTCCGCCGAGGGCGCGCGGAACGCCTCCCCGGCGGGGATCGTCTTGAGCACCTTCACGTAGTCCCACGGCTCGGCGACCTCGGACTGCGGCTTCACCTGGGCCAGGTACGCGTCGTGCACCACCCGGTGGTCCTCGGCGCGGATCTTCCCGTTGCGCAGGAAGACGTCCTCGACCGTCTTGCCCTCCAGGCCCTTGACCACGGCGTCCGCGTCGTCGGTGCCGGCGGCCTGCACCGCCTCCAGGTACTGCAACGCCGCGGAGTAGTTGGCGGCGTGCGCGAAGGTCGGCCGGGTGCCGGCCTTCTGCTGGAAGCGGTCGGCGAACTCCCGGTTCTTCGCGTCGAAGTTCCAGTACCAGGCGTCGGTGTACGTGGTGCCGGCCAGCGCCGCCGGGGTGAGCGAGTGGATGTCGGTGAGGAACATCAGCCCCACCGCCAGGCCGACGCCCTTGTCCCGCAGCTTGAACTCGTTGTACTGCTTCACCACGTTGACCAGCTCGGCGCCGGCCTGCATGGTGCCCAGCACGTCCGGCTTCGGGTTCAGGTTCGGCGCCTTGAGCAGGAAGGTGGAGAAGTCACCGCTGGTGTTCGGGAACGGCGCCCCGTCCTTGCCGACGACAGTGCCACCGGCCGCCGTGATCGCCGTGGAGAAGCTCTTCTCCATGTCCTGACCGAAGGCGTAGTTCGGGTAGAGGATGTACCAGTTCTTGCCGATCTGCTCGGTGGTGGTCTTTCCGGTGCCGTTGGCCAGCATGTACGTGTCGTACGCGTAGTGGAAGGTGTACTTGTTGCAGCTCTTGCCGGTCAGGTCGGTGGTCGCCGCACCGATGTTGAAGTAGAGCTTCTTCTTCTCCTTCGCCACGTCGGCGACCTTCAGCGCGGCCGACGAGGTGGGCACGTCCAGGATCAGGTCGACGCCCTTGCGGTCGTACATCTCCTGGGCCTTGGAGTTGGCCACGTCCGGCTTGTTCTGGTGGTCGGCGGTCTCCACAGTGATGTCTGTGGTCACCGCCTTGTCACCGTGCTTCGCGGTGAAGTCGGCGATGGCCATCTCCACCGCCGCCACCGAGTTCTTTCCGGACAACTCCGAGTACGCCCCGGACTGGTCGTTGAGCACGCCCAGCACGATCTTGTCGCCGGTCAGCTTCTGGTCGCCACTCGACTGGGGGCCACCGCCGCCGCATCCGGCGGCCAGCACCACCACGGCCGACGCCGCGGCCACACCCATCGTCCTGCGCATGCCCACTCCATCCATTCCGCGCGGCGTCGCGCGGGTCGTCGTTGGGAAAATTCAGATCCCGAGGTACGCGAGCAGTTCGCGTTCGCGCGAACGCACCTCGGAGTTGTCCATCGCCTCGGCGACCCGGCCCTCGGCCAGCAGGTAGTGCCGGTCGGCGACACCGGTGGCGAAGTGCAGGTTCTGTTCGACAAGCAGCACTGTCACGCCGTGCCGTTTGGCCTCGCGCAGCAGATCGCCGACCTGCTGCACCAGCAGTGGCGACAGCCCTTCGGTGGGCTCGTCGCAGAGCAGCAACCGGGCGCCCATCCGCAGCACCCGGGCCAGCGCGAGCATCTGCTGCTCGCCGCCGGAGAGCATGGTGGCCGCCGAGTCCCGTCGGGTGTACAGGGCCGGAAACGCCTCGTACACCCGCTCCAGCGACCACGGGTCAGGGCCGACGGTGGGCGGCAGCGTGAGGTTCTCGGTGACTGTCAACGTGGCGTAGCTGCCCCGGTCGTCGGGCACCCAGCCCAGACCCAGGCGGGCCCGCTTGTGCGCCGGCAGCCTGGTGATGTCCCGCCCGTCCAACTCCACGGTGCCGCGCTGACCGGTGTGCAGCCCCATCACGCAGCGCAGCAGTGTGGACTTGCCGGCACCGTTGCGGCCGACCAGGGTGACCACCTCACCGGCGGAGACCTCGAGGCTGACGTCGCGCAGCACCTGCGCCTCGCCGTAGGAGGCGGACAGGTTCTCAATGCGCAGCATCGGCGGCTCCCAGGTAGGCGGTGATCACGCGCTCGTCGGCGCGGACCTGCTCGTACGGGCCCTCGACGAGGACCTTGCCGGCCTGGAGCACTGTGACGGTGTCGGCGAGACGGCCGACCACGCTCATGTTGTGCTCGACCATCACCACGGTCCGGCCCTGGCGGACCCGACCGATCAGCTCGACGGTGCGGTCGACGTCCTCCAGGCCCATGCCCGCCGTCGGCTCGTCGAGCAGCAGCACCTTCGGGTCCAGCGCCAGCGCGATGGCCAGCTCCAGGGCGCGTTTGCGGCCGTACGCCAGGGACGCCGAGGGGGCGTGCGCCAACTCGGCGAGCCCCACCATGGCCAGCAGTTCGTCGGCCCGTTCGGTGTAGCGGCCCATCAGCTTCGCCGACCGCCAGAACCGCCAGCCCAGCCCGCTGGGTGACTGCAATGCCAGCGCGACGTGCTCGCGTGCGGACAGTTGGGGGAAGAGGCTGGTGATCTGGAACGAACGGGCCACGCCGAGCCGGGCCACCTGCTCGGGGGGCAGCCCGGTGACGTCCCGCCCGGCCAGCTCGATCCGGCCACCACTGGGTCGCAGGAAGCCGGTGAGCAGGTTGAACAGGGTGGTCTTGCCCGCGCCGTTCGGGCCGACCAGCGCGTGCACGCTGTCCGACGCCACGTCGAGGTCGACGTCGTCGACCGCCCGGAAGCCCCGGAAGTCGCGGGTCAGCCCACGGGCCGACAGGAGCGCTTGCCCGGCCATCGCCTCATCCTCCGCACGTCGCGGCGACGGTCGGTTCGGTGACCGTGGTCACAGGCCCGTCGCGTGGACGAAACCTACGGCGGGCCGCTGGAGTCGAACCATGTCGATGGACTCCATATTCGACCCGCGGTTGACGTGCGTGAACTCCACTCCCCGGCGCCGTCGACTTGACCGGACCCCCTAGGTTGATGATCCACACAGCCCACCGAAAGGCCCCCACCCCATGCCCGTCGGCTTCACCATGGCGATCGTCTTCGCCGTCGCCCTGGCCGTCAGCGCCGTCGTCGCTCTCGTCGCCCCCGCACGGCCGCTCAAGCGGATGGCCGCCCTCGCGGCGCTCGGTTTCCTCGCCCTCACGCTGGTGGTCGGCATCGCCTCCAGCGCCCACTCGGTGCCCATCCGCTCGGTCGGCATCGTCACCAGCTTCGGCAAGCCCACCGGCGAGGTGACCGGCTCGGGCCTGAAGTGGGTGGCGCCCTGGCAGAAGGTCGGCGAGTGGGACGCGGGCCGACAGAAGTACGACCACATCGGCGGCGACAACTGCGTACGCGTGCGCACCGGCACCCTCGCCGATGCCTGCGTCGAGGTGCTCGTCGAATGGCAGGTCAAGCCGGAGAACGCGCCGAAGCAGTTCATGGACTACAAGGGCGACTTCGGCAGCTTCCGGGGTCAGCGGGTGGGTGTGCAGCTCGACAGCGCGGTCAACGACGCCTTCGCCGCGTACAACCCGCTGGAGAAGATCGACGCCCAGACCGGCGACCTCAACGTCGACCTGAAGCCGTTCGCCGCGAACATCAAGACCAGCGCGGAGACCCGCCTCGCCACCGACGTGGACATCCTCTCGGTGACCATCACCCGGGTGAACCACGACGACAAGACCGAGGGCAACATCAAGGCGTTCCAGGACAAGCTGGCGCAAACCCGCAACCTGGAGCAGGACCGCAAGAACGCCGAGATCTCCAAGCAGATCACCGAGACCAACGCCACTGTCGACAAGGTGACCCGTTGTCTGGAGATCGCGGAGAAGAACGGCGCGAACCCGGGCCTCTGCATCAACCCGGGCATCGTCACCGGCAAGTGACCCGCAGCCCCAGGGCGATCGCCGTCGGTCACCTTCGTCGGGGCGGATGCGGCATCAAGCGGTATACCTCAGAGGCATGTTTATGCCTCTGAGGTATACCGCTCCCCGGCAGATCGCCATGGCGAGCCAGCCGAGCGCACGGTGGACGCCGTCGAGAATTACCCGCCTAGGCGAAGCTGAACAGCGGCGGGAAGACGAGGACCACGATCCAGGCCCACGCGGCGTACACCGGCAGGTAGCCGGTCTGCCACCGTTCGAGCGTCGCGAACGGTGTACGCCGACGGATGAAGGACAGCAGCAGCCACGCCGACCACGCGAGGTTGACCAGCAGGATCACGTTCTCGCCGAGCGCTGCCGCCCGGTTCGGCGTACCGCCGTACTCGTCGGTGATGCGCCCGGTGATCTCCAGCAGCACCAGCACGTCGATGGCCAGCGCACTGACCACCAGCGCGAGTTGGAGTTTGTCGAACGGACCGGGCGGGGCCAGCGGGTCACGGGCCGAGAGTGAGTAGAGCAGCAGCCCCAGCACCACGACCAGCAGAAGGTCGAACAGGAGCAGCGCCTCCCGCTCGACGTCGATGCCATGGCTGGTCCAGACGACAGCGACGAGGAAGGCGAGCAGGGCGGCGGTGAAGAGCGGGGTGAACAGCCGGGTGAGGACCGGCGCGATGTTCTCGACGACACTCTGCTTGGCCTCGACGAGCCACCCGGCCACCACGACCGCGGCAGCGGCGCCACCGGGCAGCAGCCACTGCGAGATGAACGCCTCCGGGACGATTCCGATGGCCGCGAAGGTGTTGAACAGGAACGCGGAGAGCACGCCGCCGCCGAGGGCCATCAGCACCAGGTAGATGAACCACTCACCGGTGAACCGGACGAAGTCCATGCGTCGACGGGAAGAGCGCCAGTCGTCGGCGACGTAGGCCAGGCCGACCACCAGCCACAGGGCGATGGGCAGGTGGATGCTGGTGACGACCACTGACTGCGAATCGTCCGCCAGGGGGTAGGCGTTGGCCGCCACGGCGCCGAGGACGAAGAGCACCGCCAGTGCCGCGATCACCGTCCGTCGGGCTCCCCGGCGCCAGGCCAGGTACGCCGCCAGCCAGGGCAGCGCGAACAGTGTGAAGTTGCGCGCGTAGAACGAGCCGTCGTCGGCGAAGCTCAGCCCGAACAGCGCCGGCACCTTGACGGACACCACAGCACCCGCCGCACAGCCGAGCATGACCCACAGGTCCCGGCGGGAGCGCGTGCCGCCGACCGCGCTGCCGTGGTCGCCGGTCAGCACCAACTGCTTCCATAACCGTTCGGAGTGTTCCCGGGCGAACTCGCGGGAGAGGTCGTCGAGGCTGCCCATCCGTTTCACGGCGACCAGGAACGCCTCGTCCGGGCTCAGGCCGGCGGCGACGAGTTCGTCGACGGAGCCACGAAGGTGGTCTTCCAGCTCGTCGGCGTCCACCGCTTGCAGTTCCCGGCGACGCAGCACGTACTGACGCCACTGCTCGAACTGCGCTTCCAACTCCTGCGGTTCCTCGCGCGCCGTCATGCCAGGCCGTCCAACGGGTGCACCGTCAGCGGCGCGCGGTCGTGCCAGATTTCCCTGAGCGCGCCCACCACGGTGTCCCACTGCCGGCGCTGCTCGGCCAGCTCGGCGAGACCCCGGTCGGTGATGCGGTAGTACTTGCGCTTGCGCTCGCCGGCGACCGCCTGCCAGCTCGACTCCAGGTGACCGAGGCGCTCGAGCCGGTGCAGCAACGGGTAGAGCAGCCCTTCGGTCCAGTCCAGCTCACCCCCGGACAGCTCGTTGATCCGCCGGAGGATGGCGTAGCCGTAGCTCTCACCCTCCGCCAGGATGCCGAGCACCATCGGCGTCGCCGAGGCGGCGACCAGATCCTTGGCGACCTTCACGAAGCCTCCCGCTCCCAAACCTAGAGGTACGATGCATAGTACTGCTAGGTATCGCTCCTGGCGCAACGTCCGGGACGAGAGGGCGCCCGAATCGCCGTTACGGGCAGCTGTGGTGCCGCGAACGGCGTGGTCCGGGTTAGCCTTGGCGCATATGGCTACCTTTCGCAGCGCCTCAGTGCTCCTTTCCTCAGACGGCACCAGGACCCCCGGCACCGCCGCGCTCTTCGCCGAGCCGGCCCGTAGGGGCGGGATTCCGCCCTGGGCAGGCGACTTCCGGCCCGCCAACAGCGCCGGCAACGGCCCCAAGAACGCGGTCGGCAAGACCTTCACCTTGGAGCTGCCCGACGGCAGCACCGGCAAGGTCGTCGTCCAGGGCCTCAAGAGCGGCAAGGGCGGCGTCGTGCTGGCGCTGATGGGCGAGGACGCCCCACCCTTCTGACCAGTCGCCCGGCTCTCGTCGCCCGGGTGCCCAGGGTTGGCCCTTCCCGGGTCGACCCAGGGCACCTGGCCAACCGCGCCAGTCGCCTCCGACAAATCGCTGGGATGGCGATGGTCGTGACGCGACAATGGCCGTCGTGCCGGAGGTCGAAGTCGTCGTCGCCCACCAGGAACGGGCGACACTGCGCGTAGGCGACGCGCTGAGTCCCCGGCTGTGACCGGCGTCAGTCCAGGGTGACCACCCAGCGAGCGCCCTCGCCCCGCGCCAACCGGTCGAACGCCGCGGGCGCCTCGTCCAACGGAACCGTCCCGCTGACCAGCACACCCAGATCCAGTGCGCTGTCGGCCAACTCGGCGGCCAGCACCGGCACCTCCCGGTCCGGATCGGACGAGCCGTACACCGAGGAGCGCAGCGTGCGCGCGGAGTGGAAGATGTCCAGCGCGCCCAGGCTGACCATGTCGTCCTTGGCGCCCATGCCGACCACTGTCACCGCTCCCCCGCGCCGGGTCAGCCGCCAGGCGGCGCGGATGGTGGCGGCCCGACCAACGCACTCGAAGGCGTGGTCGACGCCCCGGCTCTCGGTGCGCGCCCGTACCTCCTTGGAGAGCCGGTCGTCGGAGAGCAGGAAGTCGGTCGCCCCGGCGGCGAGCGCCAGGTCCCGCTTCGCCTCGGCGACGTCGATGGCCAGGATCGTCGTGGCACCGGCCCGGCGGGCCGCGCTGAGCACGGCGAGCCCGACCCCACCGAGCCCGACGACCGCTACCGACTCGCCGGGTGCCACCCGGGCGGTGTTCCGGACCGCTCCGACGCCGGTGAGCACGGCACAGCCGAGCAGTGCGGCCTGCTCGGGCGGCAGCCCGGCGGGGATCGGAATGACGGCCCGCTCGGGTACCACCACCGCCTCGGCGAGCGCGCCGAGGCCGAGGGTCAGGTGCAGCGGGACCCCGTCGTCGGTCTCACCGCGCGGCACTGTCGGGGCCGTGGTGTCGGCGCAGAGCCACGGTTCGCCGCGCCGACACCACCAGCAGGCCCGGCAGGCCGGTGCCCAGTTGAGCACTACCGGCGTGCCGACCGTCAGCTGACAGCCCGGCCCGACCTCGGCCACCACACCGGTCGCCTCGTGCCCGAGCACCAGCGGGAACCTCGCGGCGAGGGTGCCGTTGACCATGGACAGGTCGGAGTGGCAGACACCGGCCGCCCTGATCGTCACCCGCACCTCGCCGGGGCCGGGCGCGGGCAGGCGTACCCGCTCGACCCGCAGCTCGGCGCCGGACCCGCGCGCGACCAGCGCGCGGACGATGACCGGCGCGGACGCCGGCTCGGCGCCTCCACCCGGCGCGGACGAGGACAGCTCGGGCCGGCCCGCGGGCACGGTCGGGGACAGCTCGGGATCGGTCATCGCTGGATCGCCTTCAGCTCGCAGAACTCGGCCAGCCCGTGCACGCCCAACTCCCGGCCCAGGCCGGACTGCTTGTAGCCGCCGAACGGGGCGAGCGGGTTGAACGGCGCGCCGTTGATGTCGACGGCGCCGGTGCGCAGCCGCCGGGCCACAGCGAGCGCCGCGTCGGTGTCGGCGGACCAGACCGCGCCGGCCAGCCCGTACTTCGAGTTGTTGGCGATGTCGACCGCCTCATCGGTGTCGGCGAACGGGATCACGGCGAGCACCGGGCCGAAGACCTCCTCCTGGGCGAGCGCGCTGTCGGGGCGCACGTCGGCGAAGACGGTCGGGGCGACGAAGTGCCCCCGGGTCGGCACCGGGGCGTCGGGACCGCCGGCGACAAGCCGGGCACCGTCGGCGAGGGCTCGGTCGATGTGGCCACGAACCCGCTCGGCCTGGGCGCCGGAGACCAGCGGGCCGAGCCGGGTCGCCGGGTCGAACGGGTCGCCGAGGCGGTAGCCGGCCACTGCCGTGGCGATCAGGTGCAGCGCCTCGTCGTACCGGTCGCTGTGCACCAGCATCCGGGTCCAGGCGGTGCAGGTCTGCCCGGAGTTGAGCAGGGCGTTGCCGACGCCCACCTTGACCGCGGTGCCCAGGTCGGCGTCGGGGAGGATCACGTTGGCGGACTTGCCGCCCAGCTCCAACGCGACCCGGGCGATCCGGTCGGCGGCGAGCCGCATGATCCGCGCGCCGGTGGCGGTGGAGCCGGTGAACGAGACCAGGTCGACGTCGGGGTGCCCGGCGAGCGCCTCACCGACCACCGGCCCGGTGCCGGGAACCAGGTTGAGCACGCCCGGCGGCAGGCCGGCTTCGGTGACCGCGTCGAAGAGCAGGTACGCGGTCAACGGGGTCAGCTCGCTGGGCTTGAGCACCACGGTGCAGCCGGCGGCCAGGGCGGGTGCGAGCTTCGCCATCACCTGGTGCAGTGGGTAGTTCCACGGGGTGATCGCGCCGACCACGCCGACCGGCTCGCGGACGACGAGGGAGTTGCCGATGCTCTCGTCGACCGGCGCGCGGGCGGCGAGCGCGACGTGGTCGCGCAGCACTGTCAGTGGAAGCCCGACCTGCACCCGGGTGGCGAGCTTGAGCGGCGAGCCCAGCTCCACGGCGATGGTGCGGGCGAGGTCGTCGGCGCGGGCGGTGAGCGCCGCGTGCAGCCGGTCGAGGTGGGCGGAGCGCTCGGCGGGGGTCGCGGCCGACCAGCCGGGGAACGCGGCCCGCGCCGCGGCCACGGCACGATCCACGTCGGCCGGGGTGCCGGCCGGCACCTGCCCGATCAGCTCCCCGGTGCTCGGATTCTCCACGTCGATGAGACCGGCGTCGGCGGGGGGCGTCCACTCCCCGCCGACGTGCAGGTGGCGCCGGAGGCGCAGGGAGTCGGGCAACAACGACGGCGGGGCGGCGAGGTCCATGTCGTCCCTTCGAGGGGTGGGCGGTGGGGTCGCGACGGGCGATGAAACTAGCGCTGGGAGTTTGGACGCTACCCGTTGGGCCGGGCGGACTCCACCGTCTCGACGGTGCGGGTGTACTCGGCGGCCAGACCGTGCAGCAGGGCGTCCAGGCCGAGGGCGAAGGCACCCTCGTCCACGCTCTGCTGGTGTTCGGCGAGCCGGTGGGCCTGACGCAGGTGCGGGTAGTGCGCCGCGTACAGCTCCGGATCCTCGACGAAACCACGGGCGAACGAGCCGAGCGCCGACCCGGCCACGAAGTACCGCAGCGCCGCGCCGATGTGGGTGGCGCGGGCCGGCGGCCAACCGGCCCGGACCAGCCCGCCGTAGACCGCGTCGGCCATGGCGAGGGCTGCCGGCCGACGACCCGGCCCCTGCGCCAGGTACGGCACGATGTTCGGGTGCGCGGTGAGCGCCCGCCGGTACGACCAGGCCCAGTCCCGCAGCGCGGTGAGCCAGTCCCGGCTGGCGAAGCCGCTGGTGTCGACGGCACCGGTGACAGTGTCGGCGACCGCGTCGAGGATCTCGTCCTTGGTGGCGAAGTGGTTGTAGAGCGAGGGACCCTGCACGCCGAGCGCGGCGGCGAGTCGGCGGGTGGAGAGCGCGCCGAGCCCGTCGGCGTCGATCAGCGCGAGCGCCGTCTCGACGATCCCGTCGCGGGTGAGCAGAGGCCGTCGAGGTCGGGGCACGTCGGAACTCCTCGGTCTGCGGTGTCCCTCCCCGTGGGAACCACCTGTTCACGCACCCTATCGGGGACCGCCTGCGGGCAGGCGTCACCACGTCGGCCGGAGAAGGGGTCTGGACGAATGAAAACTTACACCGCTAGTTTATGAGGGACCGCCACCGTCCGTGGCGGCGCACCACCACGCCGACCGAGGGGGAACCGTGGACTTCGCACTGTCCGACGAGGAACGCGCCGTCCGAGACACCGTGCGCGCGTTCATCACCCGCGAGGTGATGCCCCTGGAAGCGGAGGTGCTCCGCCGGGAACGGGCGCACCAGCCGGGCCTCGACCACTCCGAGGTGCGCGAACTGCAACTCAAGGCGCGCAAGTTCGGCTTCTGGGGCCTGGCCACCCCCGAGGAGTACGGCGGAATGAACCTGCCAGCCGTACTCCAGTCGTTGATCTGGACCGAACTGGGCCGCACGTTCGTGCCGTTCCGCTTCGGCGGCGAGGCGGACAACATCCTGTTCCACGCCACCGAGGAGCAGAAGCGGGAGTTCCTCATCCCGACCATCGAGGGCGAGCGACGCTCCTGCTTCGCCATCACCGAACCGGGCGCCGGATCCGACGCGGCGAACATCCGGCTGTCCGCCCGCCGCGACGGCGACGACTGGATCCTCGACGGCGAGAAGACCTTCATCACCGGCGGCCACGACGCCGACTTCGCCATCGTGGTCGCCGTGACCGACCGGGAGAAGGGCGCCCGCAACGGCGGCGCCACCGCGTTCCTGGTGGACCGGTCGATGGGCTGGCGCTCGGAGTTCATCCAGACGATGGGCGAGGGCGGGCCCGCGTCACTCATCTTCGACGGCGTACGCGTGCCGCACCGCAACATCCTCGGTGAGATCGGGCAGGGCTTCACGCTCGGCATGGAGTGGATCGGCAAGGGGCGCTACACCATCCCGTCGCACGCCATCGGCATCGCCGAGCGGGTGTTGCAGATGGCCATCGAGTACGCCAACACCCGGGAAACCTTCGGCACGAAGATCGGCGCCAACCAGGCCATCCAATGGATGATCGCCGACTCCGAGACGGAGTTGGAGGCGGCCCGCTGGTTGGTGCTGCGCTCGGCGTGGACTGTCGACGCGGGCCTGGACCCCCGGCACGCCTCGTCGATGGGCAAGCTCTACGGGGCCGGCATGGTCAACCGGGTGGTCGACCGGGTGCTCCAGATCCACGGCGGCATGGGCTACACCCGAGAACTGCCGATCGAACGGTGGTACCGGCAGGTCCGGCTCTACCGGATCTTCGAGGGCACCGACGAGATGCAGCGGCTGATCATCTCGCGGGACCTACTGCGCGGCTACACGAAGATCGGTGGCCACCTGGCCTGACGTCGAATGTCCGCCCGTCGTGAACAAAGTAGGTCCGCCGGCCATCTACCCCCATGACAGCTGCCACTCAGCAAAAGGGGGATGTTCCATGCACCTACGAATCAGGGCCGTGGCGACGGCGATCGTCGTCGCCACGGTCGGCGCCATCGCCATCCCGGCCGCGCCGGCGTCGGCCAACGTCAGCCAGGGGTACGTCGCGGGCTCGGGCACCTGGACCGACGACTGGAACGACGAAGGGCCCATCTCCGCGTCGACCCGGTCGTACAACAACGTCGTCGCCATGTGGCAGAAGATCCTGGTTGCCGACGGTTACCTTGCCGCCTCCGGCGTCGATTGCAGGTTCGGTGCGGTGACGACGGCCGCCACCAGGCGGTGGCAGAGCGACAGGGGCCTCGTGAGCGACGGCGTCGTCGGTCCCAAGACCCTAGCCAGGGCAGCAACCCGCCTCAGCACGTACGAGGGCGACAGCTGGTTCTACTACGACGGGCTCGGCAGCAACTTCATCTACTTCGGGCGCCTCGCCAACGGCACGTGGGACATGAGCCTCGGGGTCGACCTGGAGTGGCGACCCCTCTCGTACACCGCGGCGACCTTCGGCGTCTGCTCCTGATGCCGCTGAGGACGGCCGGCCGCGCGGCCGGCCGTCCTCGGCGCCGGGTTCAGCCGGTCAACGCCGTGAGCGCGGCGTCCACGTCGGCCTCGGTGGAGTAGATGTGGAACGAGGCCCGGACCCTTCCGGCGCGCACCGCCGCCCGGATGCCGGCCGCCGCGAGGCGCTGCTCCGCGTCCGGCACGTCCACGCTGACGATGGCGCTCTCCCCCGGCGCCCGGCCCAGCCCGGCCAGGAACCGGTTGGCCAACGCCACGTTGTGCGCCCCGATCGCCGACACGCCGATCTCGGCGACCACCTCCAGGGCGGGTGTCGCACCGACCCAGCTGAACCAGGCCGGTGAGATGTCGAACCGGCGGGCGTCGTCGGCCAGCCGCAGCGGCGGGCCGTAGTAGGAGGCGTGCGGGTCGCGGCCCGCGTACCAGCCCGCCGCGTCGGGGCGCAGCCGCTGACGCAACCCGGGGGCCAGATAGGCGTACGCGGTCCCGCGAGGATTCATCAGCCACTTGTAGCCGCCCACCGCCACCACGTCGGCCCGGCTGCCGTCGAACGGCAGCCAGCCGCACGCCTGGGTCGCGTCCACCGCCACCAACGCGTCGTGCGCGCGGGCCGCGGCCACGATCTCGTCGTACGCCGCGACCGCCCCGTCGGCCGACTGGACCAGGCTGAACGCCACCAGGTCGGTACCGGCGTCGATGGCGTCGACCAGCGACTCCAGCGGCACCGTGCGAACCGTGACGCCACGCTCCTCCTGCACCAGCCAGGGGAAGAGGTTCGAGGTGAACTCGACCTCGGGGACCACCACAGTGGCACCGGCCGGCAGCGCCGCCGCGACCGGCGCGAGGAGCTGCGACACCGCCGCGCCGACCGCCACGTCACCGACCGGCACCCCGATCAGGTCGGCGAACGCCGCACGGGACCGGTGCACCGACTCGCCCCAGCCCTCCCACGACGTCCGACCAACCCGCCAGGCCGCGAGAGCCTCCTGCAACGCCGCCCACGCCGGCTCCGGCGGCAACCCGTAGCTGGCGGTGTTCAACCAGCCAGGCTCCGGCTGCCACAGCTTCTGCGCCTGCTCGATCTCCATGCCGTCGACGCTAGGCCGCACGACGCGCGACGGGCACGGCCAATCCGCGACCTGTGGCGCTCCCAGGGCTCCGAGGCGCGTCAGCAGGCATCAGTCCCTGAAGAGCGTGATGACGGTGAGGCATCGGTATGACTCTCAGTCATCACGCTCACGAGCACCCTGCCGGGCCGGATGGGTTGCTCAGTGAGCAGAGGCAGCTCGCGGTCAGTCGATGGTCAGCCCGGGGACGCGGTCGCGCTGGGCGTCGTCAACGTGAGAGACCGTGCTGACGCCGGAGATCATGCGCAGGATGTCGTCGATCGACGGTTCCGGGCGCGCAACCCCAGCCCGTTGCGCTCAAGGGCGTGAAGAGCGCAGACGAGGGTGCACGCGCCTCGGTGTACCGGGCCACCGTAATTGCTAGTCGCGGTGGCCGGTCGGCCCGCCGACAACGGGCGGGCGGATCCGGGCGAGGCTGTCGGCGAGGGCTGCGAGCCACCTGTCGACCTCCACCAGGTGCCGGACCGACTGATGGTCGGCCTCGCCGAGGAGCGGACGGATCCGGTCCAACTGGTCGACGCAGGTGCTCGAGACCGGCGCCCGGTGCGATGTCCGGCCGTGGGCGACCTCGTCGGCGAGGGCGTCGTACGCCGATCGCAGGCGCCCGGCGGAGTCCCCCAGCAGCGCCGCCGCCCCGGGCCAACCGGCGAGGCAGCCGGGCGGGTTGCGGCGCAGCAGCGACTCCGCGCCGGGCACGACGTGGTGCCCGGCGCTCAGCACAGCGTCCCAGTTCACCTGTTGACGGTGCGGGTCGTGCCGCTCCGAGTGGCACTGGCAGTACGACGAGTCGATCAGGACCATCCGGCGACGGACCCGGGCGAGGGCACGCGCGGGTGGCGGAGCATCGCCGAGCATCGACTGGACCGTCTGTTCGACAGCGTCCGCGCTGGCCGCCAGGTAGCGGGTGGCGTTGTGCCGCAGGTCGTGGCCCGCGCCGCGCGGCCAGATCGCCACCCCGGCGAGCACGCCGATCACCGCGCCGAGCAGCACGTCGACGAGGCGGGCCTCGGCGAGCCGCCACCCCTCCGGGCTGAGCTGGGCGAAGACGACCGTCAGCAGCACTGTGAACAGCGCCTGCTGCCACACCGGACCGAGCAGGCGGCCGACGCCGAAGGCCAGCAGCAGGGTGATCGGCAGGACGACGGCGTACACGATCGGCTCGTCGACGACGAGCATCACCCCGCCGCTGACGACCGCACCGACGATCGTGCCCAGCACGGCCGGCCGCAGCGCCGTGCGGGTGTCGGCGGCCGACGTGCGCAGGACCGTGAGGGTGGCCAGCAGCACCCAGAAGCCGTGGGTCAGCTGCAACACCCCGGCGGCCACCCGGGCGATGGCGAGCGCCACGGCCAGCCGCAACGAGCTGTGCAGGTGGGCGGAGCGCGGCGCCAGGTGAGAGCGGAACTGCCACCAGTACAGCGTCCACGGGCCGCGCCGGGCGTACTCGAACAGCTCCGAGGAGACGTCGTCGTCGCCGAGCCGCGCCCCGGTGGCCACCCGGGAACCGACGACGAAGACCCGCACCTGGTCCGCGAGGGCCAGCGCGGTCGCGTCCCGGCACAACCGGGTTACGTCCGGCGCGTCACGGACCTGGCCGGATCCCATCGGGTACGCCGCCTCGGCTCGTCCGACCGCCACGTCCACGTCGGCCGGGGCCACCGCCGGGGCACCCGGTGACAGGCTCCGGCCGGCCGCGCGGGTGGTGTCCGCGCACGAGCGCAGCAGACGCGCCGCCGCCAGGTCCGGGATCGGCTCCGGTGGGGCGTCCGCCGCCAACCGGTCCGCCTCGGCGAGCACCTCCCGTAACGCGGCAGCGCAGATCCGCAACGCCCGATCCTGAGCGCCCGCCGCGGTGGGCGCCCACGCCGGAGGGCTGCGGTTCAACTCGATCGCCGCCACCACGTCGTACGCCCGCTCGCGCCGCCTGTCCCGATCACCCGCAGCGGCGTGCGGGTCGGTCAACCGCCCGGCGGCGGCGTCGAGGAAGGCGGCGACGCCGTCCGCCGCCTCGGCCAGGCGCTGCCGGTAGGAGACCGGCACCGGGTCGGGCCAGAGAAACACCTCGGCCGCGGCGAGCAGCACGACGGCGAGGGTCACCCCACCGAGTCGCTCCGGCAGGGCGCCCGGCTGGTACGGGGGGAACGACGCCAGGATGTAGAAGAGCTGGAACGCGCTCGCCAACCCCACCAGACGCGGATTGCCGACCCCGGCGAACGCCACCACGAAGCCGACGACCAGCATGCCACCGGCGGCCGCCCAGGTGCTCCACGCCAGCAGCGAGCCCGCCGCGATCAGCGCCCACACCACCGGCAGCGACAGCACGAGGATCCGCGCCCGTTGCGGCGCCGGACCAGGTAGCTGCGCGAACGACCCGGCGGCTATCGTGCCGAACAACCCGTACGTGGCGAGCGTCGAGCTGCCCGCGCCGTACCGGCAGCCGTAGAAGACGACGGACGCGACGAGCGTCAGCCGGGCCGCGCGGCGCAGGACGGCGTCACCCGGGTCACGGCGGCGAAGCCGGCCAAGGAGGCTGGTTCCGAGCACTACCGCTCCCCCGGTTCGTCGCAGCACCCCTCCCCGGCCCACCATTCTTCACCGCGCCCCGCGCTGGGCGGCGGGTTTGGCGACGAATCACCGCCGGGAGCCGCCGAGCAGGCCGAGCCGGAGGGCCCGGAACAGGGTGCCGGGGCGGCTCAGGGCGGCCGGGTGGTCGAGCATCGTGGTGACCCGCCCCAGCCGGGCGTTGAGCACCGGGTCGGTCAGGGAGGCCCGGAAGAGCAGGTCCCCGAACCACTTGGTGACCTTGTAGCCGGGCGGGTACGGCCCGTCGACGTGCGGCAGCTCGATGTCGGCGGTGGTGGAGATCTGCCAGGCGGCGTCGACCACCACGCGGACCTGGTCGAAGTACGCGCGCGCGGGTTCGTCGTGCGGCTTCGGACCGGAACGCAGCCACTTCGACAGGCAGGAGGCGTGCAGTGTCGCGGAGGTCATGCCCTGGCCGTACACCGGGTTGAAGGAGGCGACCGCGTCGCCGGCGGCGACCAACCCGGCGGGCAGGCGGTCGAGCTTGTGGAAGTCGCGGCGTCGGCTGTCCGCCTGGTGGTACGTGACCACCCCGCCGAGCATCTCCCCCTGTTCGGCGATGTCTCCGAACATCTGCGGGTAGTGCTCCCGGCAACGGGCGGTGAAGTCGGCGACGTCGCGGCTGGGCCGGTCCCCGTCGTACCCGGCCACCAGCATGATCCAGCGGTCCCCCTCGACCGAGTTGATCCCACCGATCCGGGCGGTTCGCCCCTTGCCCGCCATGGTGTGGAAGACCGCCACCCAGGCGTCGCTGACCTTCTCGTCGCGTGTGAAGAGCGCCGTGGCGTAGTTCAGCTTGATCGGCATGCGGTGCAGCGGCGGGCGCGGCCACCCGTGCTCGGCCAGCCAGTCGCTCAACCGGCTGGACCGCCCCATCGCGTCGACCACCAGATCCGCCGCTTCGACAATGGGCTCGGTGCCACCGTCGGGCACGTACCGGGCGCCGGTGACCCGCCGCTCGTCGAAGACCAGACCCTCCGCCCGGCCGTACGCCATGCGGATGTTGTCGACGGCGAGGGTGCGTCGGCGGACCAGCGCCTCCAGGAACGGACGCGTGGTGATCAGCGCCGGCCCGGTGCCGGTCGCTGCGGGCGGCAGACCCAACATGCCGTTCACGTAGACCTTCGCCGTGCCCGGGTCGCGCGGTGGCGGAGGGGCGCCGAGCGCGAGCGCCTCGTCGGCGATGCCGGGAAACCAGCGCTCCAACTGGACCTGACCGGCGGGCAGCAGCGCGTGCACCTGACTGCCCTGGGGCACACCCGGCCGTGGCCCGGCGTCGACATCGGACGGATCCCGTTCGATGATCAGCACTTCCTCGGCGTGGTCGCTCAACACCCGGGCCGCCAGCAACCCGGCCATGCTGCCACCGAGCACCACCGCCCGTCGCATGACAACTCTGGTCTCGGCGGGTGGTTCGGCCGTCGCTATCTCGGCGAAGAGCCGGGACGGAGAGGGGGCCATGCGATCACTCCTCGAACGGTCGGGAACCTCGGCATCCACGACCGTAACCACCTCAGCCCCTGCCGTCAGCGCTCAGTCGGCCCGCCACGTCGAGTCGAGGCCCCGGGTGCGGTGGTCGGATCCGCGGCGGACCCCCGCTGTCCAGGGTCGCGCCGGATCCGGCCACCAGCTATGAATATTCGGGTGAGTGCCCATGCCGGTGCGACCCGGCCTCCGCCAGCCCCGGCTCTCCCGGAGCCCGGGACGGGCAGCCGGACCACGCCGATCGCCGGGTTGGGCTTCCTGTGCCTGGTGGTGGTCCTGTCCGCGTGCACGCCGGCAGGTGACTCGCGCCAGCACGCCACGCCGCCGGCCGACAGCGCGGCGCCGTCGACGGGCGCCAGCGTTGGTGGGCCGCCGTGCACGCCACCGGTCGACACGCTGTCAGCACCGCCGGCGGGCTACCGGTTGGTGGGCGAGGACGTGGCGGTGCCTGACGCCCCGGTGCTGGCGGCGGAAGGTTCCGGAGAGGCCGATCCGGCTGCACGACTGTTCGCCAAATGGGGACTCGTCGTCCGCGCCGGCATGGTCGTCGACCTGCGGGTGGCACCAGGCTGGCAGGACAAGGCCCGGCTCGGCTGGGGCGGCACCCGCCCGCCCGCGCCGACCGTCACCGTGCACGCCTGCGCGCCGGAGGGTGGGCAGGCTCAGTGGATGGCCTTCGTCGGGGGCACCTGGGTCGCGCGGGCCGGCTGCGTACCGCTCATCGTGACGTCGAACGGGAAGAACGATCGCGTCAACCTCGGCATCGGCGTCCCCTGCGACAAGACCGCCACGCCCTAGCCCCACCCGGTCGGACGGGTCCGGGTGGACGGCTGGGTCTACTGTCTACACCGCCGACGTACCGATTGTTCGCCGGGAACGCTGCTCAGCCCCGCCGACGCCCTGGACGTTCTGTCGAGAGGTCAACGACATGCTGAAGGCCGAGGATCTTCCCCCGTTTCAGCGAGCCGTGTCCTACGAGTCGCAGCGCGGCCAACGCGTGTACGCCACCCTGATCGCGCTGCGGCTGTCCCTGCTCCTGGTGGCCGCGATCGCGGGAGTCGCCACGTGGAAGCTCGACAATTTCGCCCCGGGCCCGGCGCTCGCGGCGGGCGCCTTCGCCGCCACCTCGATCGTCGAGGTCTTCCTCCTCACCAATCGCCCCAGTGAACGGTGGTACGTCGGCAGAGCCCTCTCCGAATCCATCAAGTCGCTCACCTGGCGATTCACCACCGCGGCTGACCCTTTTCCACAAGGGCGAAGCGACTCGGACAGCGCCGAGGAATTCACCCTCCGACTGTTGGGCTTGACCCGGGACATGTCGGCCGCCGGTTTGGCGGCACCCGCGGTGGCTGGGCAACAAATCACGGAGGGAATGCGGACACTGCGCGCCGCCTCCCTCGCGGAGCGCCGCGCCGCGTACCTGACCGGCCGTCTCGAGGCCCAGCGAGCCTGGTACGCCGAGCGATCACTGTCGAATCGGGCGCGGGCGACCCGCTGGTCGGTCAGCATGCTCGTGCTGGAGATCATCGGGGTGACCCTGGCCGTATCGCGGGCTGCCGGGCTGACCGACCTCGACCTGCTCGGCGTGGCCGCCGCTGCGGTCGCGGCCGGCGCGGCCTGGACGCAGACCCGGCAACACGGCGCGGTGGCGACCGCCTACGCCCTGGCAAGTCAGGAACTCGCCGCCATCGGATCCCTCGCCACCCGGATCGGCTCGGAGGCCGAACTGTCGCGGTTCGTCAACGACACGGAGACGGCGATCTCCCGGGAACACACGATGTGGCGAGCACGTCGACGCTGAGATTCCACGTACCTGACTGTGCTCACCGCACCCAGCCGAGAAAGCGCCGGTGCAGGGTGCCGGCCGGGGCCCACCTCAGGTCCGCCGACGCGCGGACCAGTTGCGCGCCCATGTACAGAGCCAGCGACAGCGGAGCTCCCTCGAACTCCTCCCGTAACTCATCCTGCCGGGTGCGGCATGGCCACGGGCGGTCGCAGCCACCACAGCCCGCTGCCCTCGGCACTCGACGCTGACGTCTACAACTTCCCACGTGCCTGTCGTGCGACCAGTTCCAGCACGGCGATCACCGTTCCGGCCCCGACGATCTCGCCTTGCGTTATCAGTTGGTGCGCCTCGACCAACGGGATCCAGGCGACCTGCTCAGCCTCGTTCACATCGACCAGGCCGCCCGTGTGCTCTGCCTCTCGGGCGAGGAAGAGCAGGTTCTCGGCGTCCGCCGTGCCCACCCAGGGCTGGAACGACAGCAGCGGCTCGACCTGATGCGGACGCCAGCCGGTCTCCTCTTCCACCTCGCGTACCGCACACAGCTCGGGCGATTCCTGCCCATCGACGTAGCCGCCGGGCAACTCCCACACCCACCGGTCGAACACGAACCGGTGCCGCCGCATGAGCAGCAGCCGCTGCTGCTCGTCGAGGACCGCGACCATGGCCGATCGGGGCGCCCGGATCACGTACTGCTCGAACCGCACACCATCGGGCAACTCCACATCGGCGATGCTCAGTCGCGCCCGGCGAGTGTCGTCGACGACACGCTCACCGTGGATGGTCCACCGCGTCAGCTCTGTCGACTGTTCCTCCGTCATCGGCTCAGTATCGACTCACCGCGCCGCCGCATCTTGCCGCCACCGGGGGAAGGGCACTCACCAGGATCACTCGCCGACGCAAGCACGTCAGATGCCCTAGAAAGGCGGTCAGCGCGACTCCCACGGACGCGTGGGGGTAGAGCCGCCGACCGGTGCCGCAGCTCCATCGGCCAACGCTCGTTGACGACCGCCGAGGCTTCCTTGCATCCTTGGCGGGAATCAGCCAATACGGGACCCATGGTATGGAGTGGGGTCACGTTGCCTTATCGAAGATGGACACGGTGACAACAGGCCTGCTAAGCAGGAGTGGTCCCACGGACACCTCCAGAATTGGTCGAAACGGCACATAACGACCGGTCTTCACTTCGTCAAGATTTTGATCGTTGGCATCGGTCAGATATCCGACCGAAGCAAGCCTTGCAGCGCAAACTGCCCGATTATCGAGGACCGAGTTAATCATCGACCTCATCGACCCGATCCACCCGTCCGACAATCACGAAGCTGGAGTGCAGTACCAATGACCTCAAGCTCCTCGGAGGAAGGACGAAAGGATTACCGGCCTCGCGATTATGGACTTACCTCCGCGTCCGCGGCGGCCGTTCTGGGCATTAGCATCTACATGCTGGCGAAACCAGCCCCCGACGTTCTCTGGCGGGACGATGTGGCAGCGGCAACAGCGCTCGCAGGGGGTGCTGTACTGTTCGGATCAGTGGTAGCTTCTGCACTTTTGAACAACCGTCACCTCCTCACGGAGGCAGCAGCAGCAACCCTCTTCGCGTTCCTTTTCTACGCTACAATTCAGGGCTCTACCCTCGTGCTAACGACCTCCAACTACAGGAGCGCTGTTGAAGCATCGGAGAAATGGCCCGTCGTTGCTAAGCACGACTACGAGGCGGAGCCATGGAGCAAGCAGTTTCCTAGCAAATTTGGTGAAAGTTTCATAGCTTACGAAGCTGGTCGACACCTTGTTGGCATCAGCTCCACACGAGATGCGACACAACCAGCCCTCTTGAACAACGAAGGCAAGTCCGACAATCTACAGGACTTCTTCCTCGAAGCAGATATCGAATACATCCAGGGCCCTTCTGACGGTTACTGTGGCTTCATGTTCGGCTATGAGAAGGATGAGCAATGGTGGGCTGTCGTCTTCGGCAGAAGATCCTTGACGGTCACCCAAAATCCCGGATCCTTACCGCATAGGTATATCTACGATCCAGATGACGTAAAGCCACTAAGGCAGGATAAACCGAACAAGCTAACGGTCTTAAAGGTCGGACGAGATCTTACGATGTTCCTGAACGGACGAACCGTCAAGAAATTGGGTGACCTGACTATCGCTAACGGCTCGCTGAGGTTGGCCGCTCAATCGAAAAGTCGGCCGATCTGGGTGCGCTGCGCCTTCGACAATGTTCTTGTACGAGGGACTGCCCCCGCAGCCGACTGATCCCTTCGCAGGTATCCACTAGCACTGGAATGATCATCCATAGTTCTCCGAGGAGACCTCACGATTAGATCGCCAACCCGGTTAGCGGCGGTTACCACTTCACCCTCGGCACGGTATCGACGGGTCGACGGTAGCCCGAGGATTGACCCGGCTTGAGGTAATTCGCACTATCCCAACCGCTCGCATACCCCGATTTCCAGGGAGCGGAGTGGATCAATGCGGGCCGAGGCCGCGGCGGCACCCGGCCACCGCGACCACGGCTCGGTAATCAGGCCGGCGCGGCCGCTTTTTCGGCGGCGCGGGGCGTCGCCGCCTCGTCGTCGGGGTGCTCGTCGACCATGGTGGCCTCGTCGAACGGGTCGTTGCCGCTCAGCACCGCTGTCGCCCGCTCCCGGTCGAACTCGCCGGTCCAGGTTCCCACCAGCACTGTCGCGACCGCGTTGCCGGCGAAGTTGGTCAGCGCCCGAGCCTCGGACATGAACCTGTCGATGCCGACGATCAGCCCGACGCCGTCGACGAGGTCCGGCCGGTGCGACTGGAGGCCGCCGGCCAGCGTGGCCAGCCCCGCGCCGGTGACCCCGGCAGCGCCCTTCGACGCGATGATCATGAACAGCAGCAGCGAGATCTGCTCGCCGATGGCCAGCGGTTTGCCCAGCGCGTCGGCGATGAACAGCGACGCCATGGTCAGGTAGATCGCCGTGCCGTCCAGGTTGAACGAGTAGCCGGTCGGCACCGTGATGCCGACGACCGGCTTGCTCACGCCGAAGTGCTCCATCTTGGCGATCAGCCGCGGCAGCGCCGACTCCGACGACGAGGTCGACAGGATCAGCAGGAACTCCCGGCCCAGGTAGCGCAGCAGCGAGAAGATCGAGATCCGGGCCACAAACCAGAGCAGCGCGCCCAGGAAGACCAGCACGAAGATCAGACAGGTGGCGTAGAAGCCCACCATGATCTGGGCGAGGCTCTTGAGGGCGTCCACGCCTGTCGCGCCGACCACGGCGGCCATCGCGCCGAACGCGCCGATCGGCGCCAGCCACATGATCATGGCGAGGACCTTGAAGACGACCCGCTGGATGACGGTGATGGCGCTGAGCACCGGCTCACCCCGCCGGCCCATGGCCTGGACGGCGAAGCCGACCAGCAGGGCGACCAGCAGCGTCTGGAGCACCTTGCCCTCGGTGAGCGAGGAGAGCAGCGTCGTCGGGATGATCCCGAGTAGGAAGTCGGCCGTTCCGGCGGCCTCGTCACCGGCGGCGGCCTTGCCGGAGCCGACGAGGTCCGGGCCGAGGTTCAGACCCGAGCCGGGGTGGATGAGGTTGCCGACGACCAGGCCGATGGCGAGCGCGACTGTCGACATGGTCAGGAAGTAGCCGAGGGCCAGGCCGCCGACCTTGCCGACCTTCGCTGCCTGCCGGACGGAGCCGACGCCGAGCACGATGGTGCAGAAGATGACCGGGCTGATCATCATCTTGATCAGGTTGACGAAGCCGGTGCCGATCGGCTTGAGTTCCTTGCCGAAATCGGGGGCGACCAGGCCAACCACGATGCCGGCGACCACGGCCACGATGACGGCCAGATACAGGTAACGGGTACGGTCCCGGCGGACCGCCGGTGCCGGGGTGGTGGCGGGTGTGGTGGTGTCCATGTCGACAATGTGAACCGCGTCTCACCCGTTGACAGCCTTGCGGTCATTCTGTTCACCGCGTTGGCAGAAACGGTGGCGCGGCGAGGGAGGTGGTGGAGGTGGCCCGACGCCAGTGGAGCATCGCGGGGCAACTCTTCGCCCTCCAGGCGATGGTGGTGACGCTGCTCGTGCTGGCCGGCGCGGCGGGCGCCGTCTGGCTGGCCCGCAGCGACTCCCGCCAGGCCGCGCAGGAGGAGGTGCTCGCGGTGGCGCAGACCGTGGCCGGCTCCCCCGACGTCCGCGCGGCCCTCACGACAGCCGATCCCGCGACGGTCCTCCAGCCGTACGCCGAATCGACTCGGCAGGCCACGGGCACCGACTTCGTGGTGGTGATGGCCCCCGACCGCACCCGTTTCTCGCACCCGACCCAGGACCGG
This sequence comes from Micromonospora sp. NBC_00821, assembly GCF_036347035.1. Taxonomy (NCBI): domain Bacteria; kingdom Bacillati; phylum Actinomycetota; class Actinomycetes; order Micromonosporales; family Micromonosporaceae; genus Micromonospora; species Micromonospora sp. NBC_00821. Next base: position 2,772,866 of record NZ_CP108880.1, on the reverse strand, counting down.
ATCGGCGAGCCGTTCGTCGGTGAGATCGGGCCCGCTCTGGCGGGCCGCGCGTTCACCACCACCAATGTCGGGACGCTCGGCGAGTCGGTGCGCGCTGTCGTTCCGGTGTACGACGAGCAGCGACGCCTCGTCGGTCTGGTCTCGGTGGGCATCACCACCCGCGAGATCGACAAGAAGCTGCTCGGCCAGTTGCCGGTGCTGTTCGGTGTGGTCGCGCCGGCTCTGGCGCTCGCCGCGACGGGCTCCTGGCTGCTCAGCCGCCGGCTCCGTCGCCAGACGCACGGTCTGGGGCCGGCCCAGATGACCCGGATGTACGAGTACTACGACGCCGTTCTGCACTCGGTGCGCGAGGGTCTCGTCGTGCTGACCACCGATCGTCGGGTGGCGCTGGTGAACGACGAGGGCCGCCGGCTGTTGGGGCTCGACGCGGACACGGCGGTGATCGACCAGCCGGTGGCCGGGATCGACCTGCCGCCCGCGGCGGCCGAGTTGCTCGACTCCGGGCGGGACGCCCGCGACGAGCCGATCGTCGCCGGTGACCGGGTGCTCGTCGCCAACCAGCGGACCACCCGCTTCGAGGGCGCGGTGCTCGGCACCGTGCTGACCCTTCGCGACCAGACCGAGCTGCGCACCCTGGCCAGCGAGCTGGATTCGGTGCGCGCGTTGACCGAGGCGTTGCAGGCGCAGACCCACGAGTCGGCCAATCGGCTGCACACGGTGCTGACCCTGGTGGAGTTGGGCCGCGCCGACGAGGCCGTCCGGCTCGGCACCCGGGACCTGACGCTCGCCCAACAGCTCACCGACCGGGTGGTCGGCGCGGTGACCGAGCCGGCGTTGGCCGCCCTGCTGCTCGGCAAGTCCGCACAGGCCGGCGAGCGCGGGGTGGATCTGGTCATCGAGCCGGACTGCCGCCTCGACGACAGTCCGCTGCCGACCGGTGACCTGCTCACAGTGGTCGGCAACCTGGTCGACAACGCCCTGGAGGCGGTGGCCGGTACGCCGCCGCCGCGCCGGGTGCGGGTGTTCGTCGGCGCTACAGACGACGGGCTGGTGGTCCGGGTAGCCGACAGCGGCCCCGGTCTGGCGCCGGAGCGGGTCGCCGACGCGTTCCGGCGCGGCTGGTCCACCAAGAGCACCGGCCGCGGCCTCGGCCTGGCGCTGGTCGGCCAGGTGGTACGCCGCCACGGCGGCAGCGCCGAGGTCTGTCGCTCGGATGACGGCGGCAGCCTGTTCACCGTCCGGCTGCCGGGCAGGATCGAGGGGTCATGACCGCCATCCGGGTGCTGGTCGTCGAGGACGAGCCGCTGCTGGCCGAGGCGCACAGCGCGTACACCGAACGGGTTCCCGGTTTCGTGGTGGTCGGGGTGGCGCACTCCGCGCGGGCGGCGATGGCGGCCCTGCGCGCCAACGCCGGCGGCGACGTGGACCTCGTACTCCTTGATTTTCGGTTGCCCGACCTGCACGGCCTGGACGTCTGCCGGGCGCTGCGCGCGGCCGGCAGCAGCGTCGACGTGCTCGCGGTGACGTCCGCGCGGGACCTGGCGGTGGTACGCACCGCGGTGTCCCTCGGGGTGACCCACTACCTGCTCAAGCCGTTCACGTTCGCCGCGTTCCGCGACAAGCTGGAGCGGTACGCCGACTACCGCGCCCAGGCGCTCGCCGACGGCGAGGTCGCCGCCCAGCACGAGGTGGACCAGATGTTCGCCACCCTGCGCGGCACCGCCGGGCACAGCCTGCCCAAGGGGCTCGACGCGCAGACCCTCGACCGGGTACGCGCCGCGCTCACCGACGGCACCCGCCCGGAGGTCGGTCTGTCCGCGACCGAGGTGAGCGCGCTGACCGGCATCTCCCGGGTGACCGCCCGCCGCTACCTGGAGTACCTGGTGACCGTCGAACGCGCCGCCCGCACCCCCCGCTACGGCACCCCCGGCCGCCCCGAGGTCGAGTACCGCCCCCGCTGACGCCCCACCGCGTCGATCTTGCATCTTCTGTGGCGACGATTGACCCCAAAAGCGACATTCTCACAACAGTAAGTGCAAGATCGACGAACGCATTGGGGGCGAGGCCGGCACCACGCCGAGTACGTCAGGCGATCTGACGGAGGTCGTCACCGTAGTCGAAGATGATCCGCATCCGGGCGCCGAGCGCTCGTGCGTATCGGCTCAGCGTCGCGACCTCGTTGGCCTCCAGGTCACCGTTCTCGATCTGGCTGACCCTGCCGGGCGTGACACCCATCAGCTCGGCCACCTGCCGCTGGGTCAGGCCCAACCGCTTCCGCTCTTCGGCAAGGTGGAACGTCACTGATCCACGCCTCGGTACGAGCACGCTCTGCGTCGAGCGCTTCATCGTCCCCGTCATGCAGCTCAGCCCGGATGTGGTTCCAGTCATGGAAGTCGCCCAGCAGCCCTCCCGCAGCCAGTCGCGGACATCCGTTGTCGTCTTGATCGCCTAGCCACGTGGCGGCTCATGAGACATGGACCAACTATGGCCTGGCCTATACACCGCGCGTTGCACCCTATTGCGGTGGCGGGGCGGAGATCCGTTGTTAGACTCATCGGGTTGGGTTAGCGGTACGACCAGGGAGACCAGACATGGCGGGTGACGACGACATCTCCGGGTGAGACCGGACATGTTCGGCCACCGGTTCGGCGCGCGTAGGCGCAGCCGCCGTGGCCATGACGTCGTTCCACCGGTCCCCTTGTCGTCGGGCGGCTGAGGCGCGCCCACCCCACCCTTTGAGGTCACTCGCATGTCTGATGCGTTCATTGTCTGCTCGAACCTGTCCTTCTCCTGGCCGGACGACACCCCGGTCTTCTCGGAGCTGTCCTTCACCGTCCCCGGCGGTCGCACCGGCCTGGTCGCGCCCAACGGCGCCGGCAAGAGCACCCTGCTGCGGCTGATCGCCGGGGAGCTGCGGCCCAGCGGCGGCAGCGTCACCGTCGACGGTGTGCTCGGCTACCTCCCGCAGACGCTGCCGCTGGTCGGCGACCTGAGCGTGGCGCAGGTGCTGGGCGTGGCCGAGCGGATCGCGGCGTTGCACGTCATCGAGGCCGGCGACGCCAGCGAGGAGCACTTCGCCACCATCGGCGACGACTGGGACATCGAGGAGCGCACCCGCTCCGAGCTGGACCGGCTCGGCCTGGGTGAGCTGTCGCTCGACCGTCGGCTGCACACCCTCAGCGGCGGCCAGGTGGTCTCCCTCGGCCTGGCGGCGCAACTGCTGCGCCGCCCGGACGTGCTGCTGCTCGACGAGCCGACGAACAACCTGGACCTGGAGGCCCGGCACAAGCTCTACGACGTCCTCACCGATTGGTCCGGGTGCCTGCTGCTGGTCAGCCACGACCGGGAACTGCTCGACCGGATGGACCGCATCGCCGAGCTGGACCAGGGCGAGATCCGCTGGTACGGGGGCAACTTCACCGCGTACACCGAGGCGGTGCAGGCGGCGCGGGAGGTGGCCGAGAGCAACCTGCGCAACGCCGAGCAGGAGGTCAAGCGGGAGAAGCGGGAGATGCAGCAGGCCCGGGAGCGGGCCGACCGGCGGGCCAGCAACGCCTCGAAGAACCTGAAGAACGCCGGCCTGGCCCGGATCGTCGCCGGTGGGCTCAAGCGCAGCGCGCAGGAGTCGGCGGGCAAGGCGCAGGAGACGCACTCGTCCCGGCTCGGTCAGGCCAAGGCCCGACTCGACGAGGCCGGCCGGGCGGTACGCGACGAGGACCGCATCGTCGTGGACCTGCCCGACACCACAGTCCCGGGCGGGCGCACGGTCTTCTCCGGCCAGGGGATGCGGGCCCACTTCGACGACCGGGACCTGTTCGGCGGCGACGGCGCCGACCTGGTGATCCGGGGGCCGGAACGGATCGCGCTGACCGGGGCGAACGGCGTCGGCAAGTCGACCCTGCTGCGCCTGGTCAACGGTGACCTGCAACCGTCCGGCGGTGAGCTGAAGCGCGGCGAGGGGCGGATCGCGTACCTGTCGCAGCGGCTGGACCTGCTGGACCTCGACCGCACGGTGGCGGAGAACTTCGCCGCGTACGCGCCGAGCCTGCCGGACGCCAAGCGGATGAACCTGCTGGCCCGGTTCCTGTTCCGGGGCGCCCGGGTGAACCTGCCGGTCGGGGTGCTCTCCGGCGGTGAACGGCTGCGCGCCACCCTCGCCTGTGTGCTCTGCGCCGAGCCGGCGCCGCAACTGCTGCTGCTCGACGAGCCGACGAACAACCTTGACCTGGTCAGCGTGGGTCAGTTGGAGAGCGCGCTGTCGGCGTACCAGGGGGCGTTCGTGGTGGTCAGCCACGACGAACGGTTCCTCGCCGAGATCGGCGTGCAGCGGTGGTTGCGGTTGGCCGACGGCCAACTGCGCGAGATCAGCGCCCCCGAGCGGGTCTGAGCCCTGCGGTCCGGCCGGCGTACGCCGGCCGGACCGAGGCCGGCTCAGCTCACGTTGGCCGGGCCGAGGACGCTCTTCAGGTCACCCATCAGCGCGGTCGTGGCCGCCACCCGGAACGGACCCAGCCGCAGCGTGGTGGTGCGCCCGCCGTTCTGGAGCTTGACGTGCACCTCGGTGTCGCCGGGGTGCAGCACCAGGGTTTCCTTGAGTTTCTCCACCAGCGGTGGTGTGCAGCGGTGCACAGGGATGGTGAGGGTGACCGGCTTGTTGGTGGCGCTGGTGCTGACGTCCGGCATGGACATGTCCATCGCCATGATGCGTGGGGTGTCGTCGCGGCGGTCCACCCGACCCTTGACCACGACGATGGCGTCCTCGGCGATGTACTGCCCGATCACCTCGTAGGTGTTGGGGAAGAACAGCGCCTCCACCCCACCGGCCAGGTCCTCCAGGGTGGCCGACGCCCAGGCCCGGCCCTGCTTGGTGACCCGGCGCTGCACCCCGGAGAGGATGCCGGCGAGGGTGACGACCGCCCCGTCGGGCACCCCGCCCTCCTCGGCAAGGGACGCGATGGTGGTGTCGGCTGCCGCGTTGAGGATGTGCTCCAGACCGAACAGCGGGTGGTCGGAGACGTACAGGCCGAGCATCTCCCGCTCGAAGGCCAACTTGTCGCGCTTGTCCCACTCGCTGTCGCCGATGGTCGGCATCACGGTGGTGCTGCCGGTGTCCGCGTCACCGAAGCCGGCGCCGAACAGGTCGTACTGGCCGACGGCCTCCTTGCGCTTGACGTCGGCGTACGCGTCGATCGCGTCGGCGTGCACCGCGAGCAGGCCCTTGCGGGGGTGGTCGAGGGAGTCGAAAGCCCCCGCCTTGATCAACGATTCGATCGTCTTCTTGTTGCAGACCACCGCGTCCACCTTGGACAGGAAGTCGTAGAAGTCGGCGTACTCGCCCTTCTCCTCCCGGCAGCGCATGATCGAGGCGACCACGTTCGCCCCGACGTTGCGGACGGCGGCGAGCCCGAAGCGGATGTCCTTGCCGACCGGGGTGAACGGCCCGGCCGAGGTGTTCACGTCCGGCGGCAGCACCTGGATGCGCATCCGGCGACACTCGGCCAGGTAGAGCGCCATCTTGTCCTTGTCGTCACCGACGCTGGTCAGCAACCCGGCCATGTACTCGGCCGGGTAGTGCGCCTTCAGGTACGCGGTCCAGTAGGAGACCAGACCGTACGCGGCGGAGTGCGCCTTGTTGAAGGCGTACCCGGCGAACGGCACCAGGACATCCCACACCGCCTGGATCGCCTCGTCGGAGTAGCCGCGCTCGCGGCAGCCGTCCCGGAACGGGATGAACTCCTTGTCGAGGATCTCCTTCTTCTTCTTACCCATGGCCCGGCGCAGCAGGTCCGCCTGACCGAGGGTGTAGCCGGCGAGGATCTGCGCGGCGCGCTGCACCTGCTCCTGGTAGACGATCAGGCCGTGGGTGGGCTCCAGGATCTCCCGCAGCGGCTCCTCCAGCTCCGGGTGGATCGGCGTGATCTCCTGGAGGCCGTTCTTGCGCAGCGCGTAGTTGGTGTGCGAGTCGACGCCCATCGGGCCGGGTCGGTACAGGGCCAGGACGGCGGAGATGTCCTCGAAGTTGTCCGGCTTCATCAACCGCAGCAGCGACCGCATCGGCCCGCCGTCGAGTTGGAACACGCCCAGGGTGTCACCGCGGGCCAGCAGCTCGTACGCGGCCTTGTCGTCCAGCGGCAGGCCCAGCAGGTCGAGCTTCCGGCCGTGGTTCAGCTCGATGTTCTTGACCGCGTCGTCGATGATCGTCAGGTTGCGCAGGCCGAGGAAGTCCATCTTCAGCAGCCCGAGCGACTCGCAGGTCGGGTAGTCGAACTGCGTGATGATCGCCCCGTCGGCGTCGCGGCGCGTCAACGGGATGTGCTCGATGATCGGCTCGGCGGACATGATGACGCCGGCGGCGTGCACACCGGTCTGCCGGATCAGCCCCTCGATGCCCTTGGCCGTGTCGATCACCTTGCGGACGTCCGGGTCGGAGTCGTACAGACCGCGGATCTCGCCCGCCTCGGCGTAGCGGGGGTGCTTGTTGTCGAAGATGCCGGTGAGCGGGATGTCCTTGCCCATCACCGCCGGTGGCATGGCCTTGGTGATCCGGTCGCCGACCGCGTACGGGAAGCCGAGAACCCGGGCGGAGTCCTTGATCGCGGCCTTCGCCTTGATCGTGCCGAAGGTGGCGATCTGGGCGACCTTGTCCTCGCCCCACTTGTCGGTGACGTACTTGATCACCTCGCCGCGCCGACGCTCGTCGAAGTCGATGTCGACATCCGGCATCGAGACCCGCTCGGGGTTGAGGAACCGCTCGAAGATCAGACCGTGCTGGATCGGGTCCAGGTCGGTGATGCCCAGCGCGTACGCGACGAGCGACCCGGCGGCCGAACCACGGCCCGGACCCACGGCGATGCCCTGGTTCTTGGCCCACTGGATGAAGTCGGCGACCACGAGGAAGTAGGACGGGAAGCCCATCTGGTTGATGACGCCCAGCTCGTACTCGGCCTGGACGACGTGCCCCTCCGGGATGCCGTTCGGATAGCGGCGGGCCAGGCCGGCGAAGGTCTCCTTGCGGAACCAGGACTCCTCGGTCTCGCCCTCGGGCACCGGGAAGCGCGGCATCAGGTTGTGGAACTCGAACATGCCCTTCGGGTCGACCTTCTCGGCCACCAGCAGGGTGTTGCGGCAGCCCTCCTGCCACAGCTCGGACGAGTCCACAGCGCGCATCTGGTCGGCGCTCTTGATGAAGTAGCCGCCACCCTCGAACCGGAACCGGTTGGGGTCGTCGATGTTGCTGCCGGTCTGCACGCAGAGCAGCACGTCGTGGGCGGTGGCCTGCGCCTCGTGGGTGTAGTGGGAGTCGTTCGTGACCACTGGCGGGATGTCCAGCTTGCGGGCGATCTCGGTGAGCCCCTCGCGGACCCGGCTCTCGATGGAGAGGCCGTGATCCATGATCTCCAGGAAGTAGTTGTCCTTGCCGAAGATGTCCTGGTAGCTCGCGGCAACCTTGAGCGCCTCGTCGAACTGGCCCAGGCGCAGCCGGGTCTGCACCGCGCCGGACGGGCAGCCGGTGGTGGCCATGATCCCCTCGGCGTGCTCGGCGATCAGCTCCATGTCCATCCGGGGCCACTTGACGTAGTGCCCCTCCATGGACGCGCGCGAGTTGAGGGTGAACAGGTTCTTCAGGCCCCGCGCGTCCTTCGCCCACATCGTCTTGTGGGTGATCGCGCCGTTACCGGAGATGTCGTCGCTCTTCTGCTCCGGCCGACCCCACTTGACCCGCGCCTTGTGGTAGCGCGACTCCGGCGCCACGTACGCCTCGACGCCCAGGATCGGGGTGATCCCGGCGGCCATCGCCTGGTTGTAGAAGTCGTTCGCGCCATGCATGTTGCCGTGATCGGTGATCGCCACAGCGGACATGCCCAGCCGCTTGGCCTCGGCGAACAGGTCCTTCAGCCGGGCCGCTCCGTCGAGCATCGAGTACTCGGTGTGCACGTGCAGATGCGCGAACGAATCGGCCATGCGTGGCGCCCCCCGGCGGTGTGGATCTTGTTGGTCGGAGCCGACCGGGACCTACCCTACCGAGGTGATCTCGGCGGCTCCACCGTCCGCGCCGACGGTCGTGGCCCTCGTCTCCTGATCGCCCCCGCGTGGGCCTAGGCTCGGAGGATGGCGAGGTACTACGACGTACACCCGGAGAACCCCCAGCCCCGGATCATCGGCCAGGTCGCCGACCTGATCCGCAGTGGTGGGCTGGTCGCCTACCCGACGGACTCCTGCTACGCGCTCGGCATCCAGCTGGGCAACCAGGACGGGCTGGACCGGATCCGGCAGATCCGCCACCTCGACGACCGGCACCACTTCACGCTCGTCTGCCGGGACTTCGCGCAGCTCGGCCAGTTCGTCCAGATCAGCAACTCGGTCTTCCGCCTGGTCAAGGCGTCCACCCCGGGCAGCTACACGTTCATCCTGCCGGCCACCAAGGAGGTGCCCCGCCGGATGCTGCACCCGAAGAAGCGGACCGTCGGCGTTCGGGTACCCCGGCACACCGTCACCCAGGCGCTGCTGGCCGAGCTGGCCGAGCCGCTGGTGTCCAGCACGCTGGTCCTGCCCGGCGACGAGGAGCCGATGACCCAGGGCTGGGAGATCAAGGAACGGCTCGACCACCAGCTCGACGCGGTGCTCGACGCCGGCGACTGCGGCAAGGAGCCGACGACAGTGATCGACCTGTCCGGGCCCGAGCCGGAGATCCTGCGCCGGGGCGCCGGGGACGTGTCCCGCTTCGATTGACGCCCTCTCCACCCTGAAGGGCGGAGATTCCGGTCTGCTGCACCCCCGAAGGGGCACGCTCCCGGCGAGTTACCGCTTCGCTGCGCGGTGCCGGCACGGGTGCCGGTCTTACCTGCGCTCCACGGTCGCTGAGGTCCGCCCGTCCGGCGGCCCTGATGTTTCTGGCGGCGTTCACGTCTCGGACGTGCAGGCTGCCGCATGGGCAGCCCCACGTCCGGACGTTGAGCGCCATCTTGTCGTTGATCCGGCCGCAGTCCGAGCACATACGGGTCGACGGGAAGAACCGATCTACCCGGCTGAAGGGCAGTGCACTAGCTCGCATTTCGGTAGCGCGCCGGTTTCGGGTCGGGTGCCGGACGGTACGGGGCCGCCGCCGCGGCACCTGTCATACGCTCAGGGATCGGCACCGGCGAGCATTGGACACCCGGCATGCCCGACGCGGACGACATCGACGCCCTGGCCCGGTCCGCCGCGCACGGCGACCCGGCCGCGCTCAACGCCCTGCTGGTCGCGGTGCGCCCAGAGGTGTTGCGGCTGTGCGCCCGGTTTCTGCCCAACCGGGAGGACGCCGAGGAGGCCTGCCAGGACACGTTGTTGGCGCTGGCCGGCGGCATCACCCGGTTCGAGGGGCGCTCCTCGTTCCGCACCTGGCTGCACCGGCTGACCGTCAACCGGGCCCGCTCCACGTACCGCACGCTGCGCCGCCGCTGCCGACTGGAGGCCGAGGGCGTGCCGCTGCCCGACCAGGCCGACCCCCGACGGACCAGCGTGGTCGCGGGCACCCGCCTCGACCTGCTCGACGCCTTCGACTCGGTGCATCCCGATCTCGCCGAGGTGGTCGCCCTTCGCGATGTCCTGGGGCTGAGCTACCCCGAGATCGCCGCCCTGCTCGACGTGCCGCTGGGCACTGTGAAGTCCCGGTTGCACCTGGCCCGGCGCCAGGTCCGGCAGCGGCTCGGCGCGGAATGAACCGCAGGTCGTTCCGCCGGGTCGTCGTCGTCCTCGCGGCCACCGTGGGGGTCGCCGCCTGCGGCGCCGACGCCGTCTCGCCCCTGCCCGTCCAACCGGCCGGCCCGACCCTCTCGACCCCGACCCTCTCGCCGCCGTCCCCCTCCGCGGTTCTCCCGATCCCCGCGCCCACCGGGTCGCCATCCCGACCGCCGCCGGCCAGCGCGCGCCCGGCACCGCCCGCACCCACCAGAACACTGGGTACGCCCCGAACGACTCCCCCGCCGACCGACGCGACGCCGGCCTGTCAGGGCGCTGTCCGCTACGACCTGCCGCTCGCCGAGACCGAGATCGAGCTGCTGAAATCGCTTTGCTTCGCCACCGGTGCGGTGCTGCGCATCCAGGGCATCGGGCCGGGGCTCGTCACCGTCGACCGCCCGGAATTGGTCTCCCAGCAGTACGAGGCGGGCGTGGTGGACATCCGCTTCGTCCGCGCCGGCACCGTCGCCGTCACGATCCCCAAGGACGGCCGGGAGCACACCATCACAGTGGTGGTCCGCTAGCCGGGATCGACGCCGGGCGCGGAGGAACTCGGCGGCGGCGACCCCCAGCAGCACCAGACCGGCGGCGACGCCAGCCGGGCCGGGTGGGACCCAGGTACCGCTGAAGATCAACCCGTGGTCACCGAACGCCGTGAGCAGCGCGGCGGCCAACAGCATCAGGCCGAACATGGTGCCCAGGATCAGCGGCGGCTGGGTCACCGCCGGGCCGGTTCGCCGCACCTACCGCAGGCGCACTCCGGCGAGCAGGGTGTCCACGAAGGCGGGTCCGCCGTCCGCGGGCGGGGCGATCTGCACGTACACCAGGGCGGGTCGGCCGGGGTGCAGGGCTGCCGACTCGATGATCTGCGGACGACCCCGGTCGCAGCGGTACGCCACCACTGTCCACTCGACGCCCGCCTGCCAGGTGATTCGGGGCGGCGCGGACGTGCAGTCACCGTGGGTGCGCTCGGCCAGGAACCCGGCCGGCGTGGTGCGTGCCGCCGTGCTGGCGGAGAGGCCCACGAACGCGCCGGGCAGGCGGGGGTCGGTGGCCCACCGGCGGGGTTGCGGTGACATCACCAGCGCCGGTTCGGGATCACCGTCGGCACCGTACTGACCGGCCCAGGTGGCACCCGTGGCGGACCAGCCGGGCGGCAACGCCACTGTCAACGGCCCGGCCGTGTACGTGCCGATGACTGGCCCAGCAGACCCGACGCCATCTGCCTCGGCGCCCACCGCACCCACCGCGGCGACGGCCACCACGGCGGCCCCGGCCAGCCGCAACCGGCGGCGCGCCCTCACCCGGGGTGACGGCTGTCGCCGCACGGGACCGGCCGCCGCAGCCGGGGCGCTCGCGCGGACCAACGCGGCGTGCACCGTCGCGGCGTCGGGGTAACGGTCGGCCGGGCGGTGGGCGGTGGCCCGGGCGAGCACCGCCGCGACCGCCGGGGGCACGTCGTCCCGCAGTCGGAGTTCCGGTGGGTGCCGAGGCGGATCTGATCTGGTCGGGTTCGCGCCGGTGGGGTCGGCGGCCAGCAGTCGGATGCCGAGCCGGCCGAGCCCGTACACGTCGGCGCGGGTGTCGATCACCGCGCCCGGATCGTCCTGCTCGGGGGCCATGTAGCCCGGGGTGCCGGCCCGGGCGGTCAGTCCGGAGGCGGCGGCGAGCGCCTTGGCGAGGCCGAGGTCGGCGATCAGCACCTGTTCCGCGCCGTCGGGGCCGGCGGAGCGGAACAGGATGTTGCCCGGGGTGAGATCACGGTGCACGACGCCGTGGCGGTGCAGCACGGCGACCCCGGCGCAGATCTCGCCGAGCAGCCGCAGCGCCGTCGGCGCGGGGATCTCGCCAGCGGCCAACCGGTCCCGCAGGCTGCCGCCGTCCGCCCAGGCCAGGACCGCGTACGGGCGGCCGTCGGGCAGCTCACCGACGGCGTGCACCCGGATCAACCGCTCGTGCTCCAACCGGCGCAGCAACCGGGCCTCGTCGAGGAAGCGTTCCCGCACCCGTAGGTCGTGGCTCCAGTTCTCGGCCAGCACCTTGATCGCCACGTGCGCGTCGAGCGCCCGGTCGTAGCCCAGCCACACCGTCGCGAACGAACCGACGCCGAGCAGCCGCTCGACGGCGTAGGGCCCGATCCGCAGTGGAGCCGTCACGGTGTCACCCCCGGCCGGCGTTTCTCTGCAGAGTAGACCGGGCCGGTCGTGATTCCGACGAACCGTTGGCCCCGGCGCGGTGACTAAGAGGGCAGGAGACCCATCACCGAAGGAGCCACCATGAACCGTCCCGCGATCCTCCTCACCACAGCTGCGTTGGCGCTCGGCACCCTCGTCCCGGCGTCCGTCGCCGGCCCGGCGGCGGCAGCACCGCTGGCCGGCGGCGCCGCGCCCGCCTCGGCCCGCGGTCCGCTCGCCGCCGCCGGGCACACCCACCCGCAGGTGCTCGGCGTTCGTGGCGTCGGCGTGTACCGCATCGGCGCCAGCCTGGCGTCGCTCACCACCAATGGGCACCTCGGCTGGACCGTGCCGACCTGCGGCGGAGTGGTGCACGCCGGCGCGACCGGTTCCTGGGCGGGCGTGATCCTGCTGGCCTTCCGCGACGGGCGACTGGTGGAGGTCGGTACGGCCACCGCGCCACCGCGCTCTCCCGCCGGCGCCACTGTCGGCATGTCCTTCGACGAACTGGAGGCGATCTACGGCCGGCGGGGGTCGCTGATCCGCAACGACGCGGGGGACGCCGAGGCGTACCTGGTCCGGGTCGGTTCGCGGGTGGAGCTGTTCACCGGGCATCCGATCCGGCCGGGGGTCGGCTACTTCCAGGTCGGCCCGGCCAGCTTCGTCGAGCGGAACTTCCGCCACGGCGCGGCCTGCTGACTTTTCCCAGGTGCGGGGCGTCCGGTATCGACCGGGCGCCCCGTACGTCGTGTCGGTCCGGACGGAGGTTAGGCGGACACGATGATGTCGGCGTAGACAACACTGTGTGCCACACAGTATGGTGTGACACATGGTTAGCGAGGACGTTCTACGGACGCACCTACAGGAGTTGCGTCGAGGCACCGTCGTGGTGGCCAGCCTGGTCGCGCTACGCCGACCGGACTACGGCTACGCACTGCTGCAACGGCTCAGCGACCACGGCTTCCCGGTCGACGCCAACACCCTCTACCCGCTGCTGCGCCGCCTGGAGGACCAGGGGTTGCTGACCAGCGAGTGGAACACCGAAGAGAGCCGACCGCGCAAGTTCTACCGGACCAGCGACGAGGGCGAGTCGATGCTGAACCGGCTCCTCGACGACCTCGCCGCCGTGCAGACCTCCATCACCGGGCTGATCCAAGGAGTGGACCGATGAACACCCTGACCGACCGCTACCTCGCCGCCACCCTGCGATCGGTGCCCACCCAGCGCCGCGACGAGATCGCCAACGAGCTGCGGGCCTCCATCGACGACATGATCGAGGGCCGGACCGATGGAGGACAGGACGCGACCACCGCCGAGCGGGAGGTGCTCACCGAGCTGGGCAACCCGGACGTCCTGGCCGCCCGGTACGCCGACCGCCGGCTGCAGCTCATCGGCCCTACCTACTACCTGCTCTGGCTGCGACTGCTGAAGCTGCTGCTCAGCTTCATCCCGGCGCTGGTCGGCACCGTCGTCACAGTGGTCGAGGCGGCCGAAGGAAAGGGCTTCGGGGCGATCGGGCCGGGCATCGTCGCGGCGATGCAGGTGGCCGTGCAGATCACCTTCTGGCTCACAGTGACCTTCGCCATCATCGAGCGCACCCAGACGGCCGTGGACGTGCCGGAGTGGACGGTCGACCAACTGCCCGACGCGCCGGTGCGACGAGGCATCCCCCTCGCCGACACCATCGCATCGGTGATCATGCTGGTGCTGACCATCGCGTACCTGCCGTTCCAGCACTACCACTCCTGGGTGCGTGGCACCGACGGCGAGAACATCCCGATCCTCGACCCGGCGCTCTGGTCGTTCTGGCTCCCGGCGCTGATCGTGGTGCTGGCGCTCAGCGTGATCTTCGAAGTCGTCAAGTACCGGATCGACCGCTGGACCTGGGCCCTGTTCGGCATGAAGGCGCTGCTCAACCTGGCCTTCTCGGTGCCGCTGGCGTGGCTGGCGCTCTCCGACCGACTGCTCAACCCGGCCCTGGGCGAGCGCCTGAGCTGGGTGGCGGAGGCAGGCAACCGGAACTCCCTCGGCCTGGCCATCGCGGTGGGCGCCGCCGCGATCGCGGTCTGGGACCTGGTCGACACCGCTCGGAAGGCCCGCCGGCAGACGACCGCATGAGCGACACCAGAGGAGGCGGCCCGGCGCGTACCCCGCGCCGGGCCGCCGCCCGTCGGCGTGGCCGTGGCGGCGTGCCCGGTCGACGGGCCTGGTGGGCGGCGTGGCATCGTTCCGGGATGACAGTGGCACCGCGACCGGAATGGCGTCGTCCGGGTCCAACGGCAGAGCAGCGCCGAAACGACCTCTGGATCGGCCTGGGCATGACCGGGCTGGCACTGGTCAGTTTGACCCTGGCCCGCAGCACCGGCGCGTTCCTGCTGGGCCCACCGCCGTCCGGGCCGGAGCAGCTGTTCTGGACCGTCGCGGTGACCCTCCCGTTGATCTGGCGACGACGCTGGCCGACCGCGACAGTGCTCATCGTCGCGGTGGCGTTCATTGCCGCGCAGGCCCGCTCGGCCCCGGAGAGCCAGTTCTCCTCCTGGGCCCTGTTCTGCGCCCTCTACACCGTCGGCGCGTGGGGGCAGGACCGCCAACTGTCCCGCCGGCTGCGGATCGGCGTGATCGCCACGATGTTCGCCTGGCTGGGGATCTACTACGCGGTGATGATCGACCACATTCCGGCGGACACCTTCGCCGACGCGGTCGGGCCGGTGCCACCGGTGCTCGCCGCGATGGTCAACGGTGTGCTGCTCAACGTGCTGGTCTTCGGTTTCGCGTACTTCTTCGGTGAGACCGCGTGGGTGGCCGCGCGCCGTGAGCACGAGCTGCGCGCCCAGGCCGAGGACCTGCGCCGGTCGCAGGCCGAGGCCCGGGAACGGGCGGTGCTCGGCGAACGCGTCCGGATCGCCCGCGAGCTGCACGACGTGGTCGCCCACCACGTGTCGGTGATGGGCGTGCAGGCATCCGCCTGCCGCCGGGTGTTCGACCGCGACCCGGGCAAGGCCCGCACCGCGCTGACCGCCATCGAGCAGAGCGCCCGTACCGCCGTCGACGAGCTGCGTCGGATGCTCGGCGTGCTGCGGACCTCCGCCGGCACCGACGCCGCGCCGCCGACGGCCGGCGGCGTCGAACGGATCGACGAGCTGGTCGAGCGGGCACGGGCCGCCGGGCTGACGGCCACCCTCGGGGTGTACGGCGACCCCGTCGCGTTGCCCGAATCGGTCTCCCAGACTGCCTACCGGGTGACGCAGGAGGCGGTGACCAACACCCTGAAGCACGCCGAGGCGGCCCTGCTCGACGTGCGGGTCCGGTACCTGGCCCGGGAGGTGGAGGTCGACGTGACCGACGACGGGCGGGGCGGCGGCCGGACCGACACCGTCGGGTTGGGCCTGATCGGCATGCGCGAACGGGTCACCGCCCACGACGGCGACCTGGAGGCCGGGCCGCGGGCCGGCGGCGGCTGGCGGGTACGCGCCCGCTTCCCCCTGGGGGCGTCGGCGGACCTGCCGGTGGGCCCACAGCGGGAGCCGAGCGACAGGCAGCAGGCGGCGGCCGGCGCGGAGCCGTCGGCATGAGCGCGGCAGCCCAACAGACGCCCGATGCCGGGCCGACGGTGCGGGTGCTGCTCGCCGACGACCAGCACCTCGTCCGTACCGGCTTCCGGGTCATCCTGGAGGTGGAGGACGACATCGAGGTGGTCGGTGAGGCCGCCGACGGCGAACGGGCCGTCACCATGACCCGAGCCACCCGCCCCGACGTCGTACTCATGGATGTGGAAATGCCCGGGATGGACGGCCTGGAGGCCACCCGGCAGATCGTCGCCGACGGCCCCGGGGCGCCCGCGGTGCTGATCCTCACCACATTCGACCGCGACGACTACCTGTTCGCCGCGCTGCGGGCCGGGGCCAGCGGCTTCCTGCTCAAGAACGGCACGCCGGAGGAGCTCATCGAGGCGATCCGGGTGCTGGCCAGGGGCGATGGTCTGCTCGCCCCGGAGATCACCCGTCGGGTGATCTCCACCTTCGCCCGACCCGGCGACCCGGCGGGCACCGCCCACCGGGGCCCGGACGCCGATGCCGCGCTGGCCGAGCTGACCCCGCGCGAACGGGAGGTGCTGATGCTGCTCGCCGCCGGGTCGAGCAACGCGGAGATCGCCTCGGCCATCCACCTGGGCGAGGCGACGGTGAAGACGCACGTGAGTCGGGTACTGGCCAAGCTGGGCCTGCGCGACCGGGTGCAGGCCGTGGTGTTCGCGTACGAGAACGGGGTGGTCCGCCCCGGCGGGTGACGGCGTCCACCGCGAGGTGGACCCGCCCGCTCACCCGTCGGGCGGACGGCGTGGCGGCGTCATCGATCTAGCGTGGGTGCGTGACCAGAACGCTTCGCCTCGACGGCGTCGACCGCAGCTTCGGCGACCGTCAGGTGCTCAGGAACGTGTCCTTCGAGGTGTCCGCCGGCCGGATGACCGGTTTCGTGGGCGCCAACGGCGCCGGCAAGACCACCACCATGCGGATCATCCTGGGTGTGCTCGCCCCCGACGCGGGTGAGGTGAGCTGGGGCGGCACCACGCTGACCCGGCAGGACCGCCGGCGCTTCGGCTACATGCCGGAGGAGCGGGGCCTCTACCCCAAGATGACCACCCGTGAGCAGGTGGCCTACCTGGGCCGGCTGCACGGGCTGGACGCCGCCGCGGCACGACGTTCCACCGACGCGCTGCTGGACCGGGTCGGGCTCGGCGAGCGCGGCGACGACCTGCTGGAGACGCTGTCGCTGGGCAACCAGCAGCGCGCCCAGATCGCCGCCGCGCTGGTGCACGACCCCGAGGTGCTGGTGCTCGACGAGCCGTTCTCCGGCCTCGACCCGCTGGCAGTGGAGACCGTCGTGGCCGTGCTGCGGGAACGGGCCTCGGCCGGCGCGCCGGTGCTCTTCTCCAGTCATCAGCTCGACGTCGTCGAGCGCCTCTGCGACGACCTGGTCATCATCGGGGACGGGGTGATCCGGGCCGCCGGCAGCCGGCAGCAGCTGCGCGACTCGTACACGGTGCCCCGCTTCGAGTTGGTCGTGGAGCACGACGCCGGCTGGGTACGCGACCACCCCGGCGTGACACTGGTCGAGTTGGACGGCGCGCGGGTGGTCTTCGACCTGCCGGCCGGCACCGACGAACAGCCAGTGCTGCGGGCGGCCCTCGCGCGCGGCCCGGTCCGCGCCTTCCGCCCGGTCAGCCCCTCGCTCACCGAGATCTTCCGAGAGGTCACCCAGTGAACGTCACCCAGGCCACCCGGCTGGTCGCCGAACGCGAGATCCGGGTCAAGTTGCGCGACCGCACCTTCCTGTTCGGCACGCTGTTCTTCCTGTTGATCGCCGCGGCCGGCACCATCCTGCCGCCGCTGTTCTCCGGCGGGCCGTCCACGGTGGCGGTGACCGAGAGCTTGGCCGCGCCGCTGCGCGCCGCCGGGCTGGACGTCCGGGTCGTCCCCGACGACCGGGCCGCCGAGCAGGCCGTCCGCGACGACGACGTGGACGCCGCGGTGGTCACCGGACCGGCCGTCCTGGCCATGGACGACGCCCCGGACGACGTGGTGAAGGCCCTGAGCACCCAGCCGACGGTCCGTCTGCTCGACCCGGACGCGGTCGACCCGGTGGTGGCGTTCCTGGTGCCGTTCGTCTTCGCGTTCGTCTTCTTCATCACCTCGCAGACGTTCGGTGTGCAGATCGCGCAGAGCGTCATCGAGGAGAAGCAGACCCGGATCGTGGAGATCCTGGTCGCCGCCGTGCCGGTCCGGGCCCTGCTGGCCGGGAAGGTGGTGGCCGGGGCCATCCTGGCGTTCGCGCAGATCGCCCTGATCGCGGTGGTGGCGGTGATCGGGTTGCAGATCGGCGACAGCGGAAGTCTGCTCAGCCTGCTCGCCCCGGCGATCGGCTGGTTCGTGCCGTTCTTCCTGATCGGTTTCGTGCTGCTCGCCGCCATGTGGGCCGCGGCCGGCGCGCTGGCCAACCGGCAGGAGGACATCGCCGCCGTCTCGACGCCGGTGCAGCTCGCCGTCATGCTGCCGTTCTTCGCGGTGATCTTCCTGAACGACAACGCCACGGCGATGCGGGTGCTGTCGTACCTGCCGTTCTCGTCGCCCACTGCCATGCCGCTGCGGCTCTTCACCGGCGACGCGGCCGGTTGGGAGCCGATCGTCTCACTGGTCCTCCTGGTGCTCGCCGCCGGCGCGTTCCTCCTCGCCGGGGCCCGGGTGTACGAGGGGTCGCTCCTGCGCACCAACGGTCGGACCTCGCTGCGTACCGCCTGGCGGGAGCGGGAGACGATCGGCTGAGCCAGCCCTCGGCCCCGCGCGGGCGTCGGTGTCCTGATCGGACGCCGGCGCCCGCTGCCGTACGGCACCGTTCCGAGCGCTGTTCGGTGGCCGTGAACAGCGCGAACACTCCTACGTTGAGCCGATCCTCACGGCAACGACCTGGTCGTCGCCGGTTTCCGGACCGGAAAGGCTCTCGATGTCCCCACCGATCAACGCACGGCACCTGCGCCGTCTGCTCAGCGTCGTGCTCGCGGTCGCCCTCGCCAGCACCCTCACCGCCCTCGTCCGCCCCGCGCCGGCCACCGCGGCCCCGGGTGACCTCATCCTCAACGGCACGTTCGACAACGGCAGCACGCAACCCTGGTGGACCCGGCTCGCCTCGACCAGCACCACTGTCAACGCCGGGCAACTGCGCGTCCGCACCAGCGCCACGGTGGGCAAGCCCGTCTGGGAGGACCTGGTCGGTCACTTCGAGTTCGGGGTGACGGCCGCGCAGTCGTACCGGTTGCAGTTCGACGCCGCGGCCGACGTCAGCCGTTCCCTGCGCGTCTCGGTCTCCCGGGCGGACACGCCCTTCACCTCCGCCGTCGACCAGAGCGTCCCGCTGACGTCCTCGATGGGCCGGTTCACCTTCGACTTCGTGTCCCCGTTCGGCGACCCGAAGGCGGTGCTGCTGTTCCACTTCGGCGGGCAGACCGCCTCGACGGTCCGGTTGGACAACATCTCGCTCACCCCGCTGGCCGTGAACCCGGCCGCCGACCCGATCCTGTACTGGAACGGTGTCCTGCTGTCCACCTACAAGGCACTGGACCTGCCACCCACCTCCTCGTCCCGCGAGGCCGCCATCCTGCACGCGGCGATGCACGACGCCGCCGTCTCGGTCACCGGGGTCGGCAACCCCTACCGGGTACGAGTGCCGGTCAGCTACCCGGGCACCATGGACAACGTCGTGGCGCCGTCCCTGCACGCGGCCATCGACCGGGCGGCGTACGACGTGCTGACCGCCCTGTACACCCGGCACGGTCGTTCCTTCACCGATGCCCTCAACGGTGCCGTCGAGCGCCGGCCGTCCGGCGTGAACGACGCCGAGGAGGCGCGCGGTGACACCGTCGGCGCGGCGGCGGCGGCCGCCAACCTCCAGGCCCGCGCCAACGACGGCTCCGGCAACGACACCGCGTACCCGGTGCAGGAGAACGTGCCCGGCGCGTGGCGGCCGACCAACGGCAAGGCGGCGGTCAGCCCGAACTGGGGACTGGTGACCCCGTTCGCGCTCACCTCGGGCCAGCAGTTCCGGCCCGGCCTACCGGCCGGCGCCACCGGGTACGCCGACCTGCTCGGCAAGCAGGAGTACCGCGCCCAGGTGCAGGAGATCCGCGACTACGGCGGTCAGGGGTCGGTGCTGCGGACCCCGGAGCAGACGCAGATCGCGTTCTTCTGGGCCAACGACCTGGGGGGCACGTACAAGCCACCGGGTCAACTCTTCTCACACACCCGGATCGTGTCGGAGCAGCGTCAGCTCGGCATCCTGGCCAACGCCCGGCTCTTCGGGCTGGTCGCCCTCGCCCTCGCCGACGCCGCCATCGCCGCCTGGGACGCCAAATACCAGACGCCCATCGACCTGTGGCGGCCGGTGACGGCGATCGAGGCGACGGAGGGCAAGGGTTGGCAGCCGCTGTCGAAGACCCGCGAGGGCGTGCCGTACACGCCGGCGTTCCCGGCCTACATCTCCGGGCACGCCACCTTCGCGGGGGCCTGGTCCGCGGTGATGAAGAGGTACTTCGGCACCGATGCGATCGCCTTCGACGCCACCACTGACGATCCGCACGCCATGGGTGTGGTCCGGCACATGACCGGCTTCGACGACGCCGCCGAGGAGAACGCGCTGAGCCGGATCTACCTCGGCGTGCACTATCGGTTCGACGCGGACGCCGGGCTCGCCACCGGCCGTTCCGTGGGCGCGTACGTCTTCGCCAACCGACTGCGACAGTGAGTCGTCAGTCGGGATAACGGGGGGCTCCCCGTCCGGTTCGCGGACCGGGCGGGGAGCGTCACGCGTGACCGCTACGCGGCACAGTTCCAGTGGCTGAAGTCGCCGGTACGAGACCACACCTCCCGTGCCGTCCTGATGTTCCAGGCCGCGTCCAGCGCCGTCTGGCGGTCGACGCCGAACCGGGACACCTCCATGTCGCTGAACTGGAACAACCCCCAGCGCCGCGATCCGTCCTCGACGACCTCCACCCGGTACGGGTCCAGCCCGGACAGGCAGCGCGCCACCTGCACCGCCCCGGCCGGGTCCTCCGGGAACGTCCGCCGCAGATGTTTGCCGATCCGGTCCTCCGACCAGCTGGCGGGCACCTTGCGATCGCCCGCCAACTCGTCGAGCAACCGCTCGTCAGCGGTGCCGCTGACCGGCAGGCTGCCAAACGCCTGGGCCACCATCACCCGGCTGGTGGTGTCCGGGCCGAACCAGCCGTCGACCGGGATGGTGAGTCCGTCGGCCACCAGGTGCTCCTGGAGGCTCAGCACGCAGGGGCCGTACATGCCCTGGCGCAGCACCTCCGGGCATCCGACGGTCGGCGAGCTGCCCACCGTGGGAGGGACGAGGGGTCGCAGCGCCCCGGTCGCCCCGACCGTCAGGACGCCGAACACCGCCAGCAGCGCCAGCCGAAGCCAGCGACGGGCCGGCCACGGCGCTTGGGGTCGCGGCGGAACCGAGCCGACGCTCGGCCGGATGTCCGCAGCGACGGTAGTGGACGCGCCGGCAGGGGTCGGTGCCGCGTCAGTGTCCCCTCGACCCTGCTCGCCGAGGCGGGCCTCGAGGTCCCGCCGTGTCTCCAGCCACCTGCCGATCTCGACCGTCGGGGTGCCGCAGGCGGCCAGCAGCGCGACGACCGTGCGTTCCCGAGGCAGCGTCGTCCGGCCCAGCATCGTCGCGAGGGTGCTCGGCGGCAGCCAGTGTCCGGCCGCCGAGGCTCGCCGGGCGAGCTCCCGATAGGTCAGACCGGAACGCCGCCGCACCTCCCTGAGCAACGCCACGTACTCCCCCGCCGTGGCCGCCTGCGGCACCGGATCCCGGACAGCGTCATCCATCGAATCTCCCCGTGTCGTTGGTGTGGTCGAGCCCGATCCCGTGCCGGCGCGAGCCCATCGGCCGTACACCGGTCAGCGGCGCGGCCCTCGAGGAAAGACGCTAGGTAACCCGGTCGGCCAGGACAATGCCCTGGTCGCCGCGCCGGGCTGTCCGGGCAGCTCAGGGCAGCATGTCCGAATGTTGTCCGACCATCTCGGACAGTCGCCGGGAGCCGATTTGCCCTCGCGTGCGCGGTGTCTGGAGAATCGGGCGATGACCACGGGGGAGCTACGCCCGGACGACGCGTCCGACCCGGCCGAATTCGTCGAGATGCTGCGCCAGCTCAAGGACCGGTCGGGGCTCACCTACCGGCAACTGGAGCAGCGTGCCGCGTCGACGGGCGACGTGCTGGCCCGCAGCACCGCGGCGGACATCCTGCGCCGGTCCACACTGCCGCGCCCCGAGGTGGTGGCCGCGTTCGTGCGGGCCTGCGGCGCGGGAGATCAGGTCGAGACGTGGTTACGGGCCCGGCACCGCCTCACAGCTGGTCAGTTGGCCCCGCTGTCGCCGGCGGCGGACCCGCCGCCGGCCGACGCTGTCACGACAGTGGCCCCGGCACACTCTGGCCCGGCCCGCCCACGTTGGTTCGCGCGGCCCGCGCCGCTGGCGCTGCTCGTCGTCGCCGCCGTGCTGGCCACGCTCGGCGTGGGCTTCTGGATCGAGCGACGCGACGACGAGCAAGGAAAGGCCCCCGCATCGGCGGGTGACGGTGCCCGTTTTCCGAGCGCGGGGCTCAGCCAGATCCGCCCCGTCCGCAGCCCGCACCTCTGCCTCACCGAGGGTCGCGACCGCACCGGCAGGTACACCAAGGAGATAGCGGTCCAGCGGCCCTGCTCGGAGGCCACCCCACCGGACACCTCGCTGGAACCGGTGGCCGACGGAATGTTCTTCATCCACTGGGTCCACCCGGTGCTCGGGAAGGGCTGCCTCACCATCCGCGAGGAGGATCCCGGCCGGGACCTGCTCGAACCCTGGAACGAGAAGGATTGCAGCGCGGACAGGCCGAAGCAGGTGTTCCACTTCGAACCGGCCGGGGCGACGCCCGGCGCGTACCGCATCCGGCCCGACCGTAGCGAGTTGTGCGTCGGCCTGCGCGACGACGACAGCGACGTGTCCGACGCGGCGCTGGTCGAGCCGTGCACCGGCGGCTCGGATCAGGTGTTCCTCGTCAACTCGCTGCCCGGGAACTGACGTCGGCGTCGCTCAGCGCGCGGGTGGCACCTGATCCCAGCCGGCGGGCAGTGGGGGCGCCGTCCAGGCGGGGTCGGGCTGCCAGGTGGCCCACGACGGGTCCCACCAGCGCTCACCCCCGTCGAGCAGGGCGGCGATCCGGTCACCCTCGGCCTGGATGGCGTCTCCCATGCCCGGGTAGCGCCCCTCGACGAGGCGCTGGGCGAACATCTCCACGTCCTTCCAGACGTAGCGGTCAGCGTCCGCGGCCCACCACAGGTCCAGTTCGTGGTCCAGGGTGTCCACCCCGATCGGGGTGCGCCGCACCGGGTCCTGGAGGTTGAAGTACCAGCCGGCGAAGTCGCGCCCCGGCCCGGTCCAGAACACGTCGATCGAGTGCGCCTCACCGGGGCGTTGCAGCATCAGCTTGCCGTGCCCGGACCAGGAGCGGTGCCCGGCGGCCTCCCACGGGTGCCGCCCGCACGGGAAGACGCCAGTGTCCGGAAAGCCGAACTCGGCCCCCGAGGGGAGGTAGAGGGCGAGCAGGTCAGGCGAGTCCTCGACGCAGATCGTCGGGCAGCCGAACCAGACCTCACCCCGCAGCACCTCGCGCCGTACCACTGTGTCGCCAACCGCGAACCGTTCCACCACCCCGCACCCCTCCCTCGCCGCGATCTTGCACTTCCTGTTGACGATATGCGCCACGTGACCCGGGCTGTCGGGTCAGAAAGTGCAAGATCGCGGCGGGGTGAGGCGGGGACGGGGTGAAGTCAGGCGTCGACCGCCGCCATCACGTCGTCACTGACGTCGAAGTTGGCGTAGACGTTCTGGACGTCGTCGCAGTCCTCCAGGACGTCGATCAGCTTGAAGATCTTGCGCGCGCCCTCTTCGTCCAGCGGCACGTTGACGCTGGGGATCAGGGAGGACTCGGCCGACTCGTACTCGATGCCGGCGTCCTGCAACGCCGTGCGCACCGGGACCAGGTCGGTCGGCTCGGAGACCACCTCGTACGCCTCGCCGATGTCGTTGACCTCTTCGGCGCCGGCGTCCAGGACGGCCAGCATCACGTCGTCCTCGCTGGTGCCCTCCTTGGGGACGATCACCACGCCCTTGCGGGAGAACATGTACGACACCGAGCCGGCATCGGCGAGCGAGCCGCCGTTGCGGGTCAGCGCGGTCCGAACCTCGGTCGCCGCCCGGTTGCGGTTGTCGGTGAGGCACTCGATGAGCATGGCCACGCCGCTCGGGCCGTACCCCTCATACATGATCGTCTGCCAGTCGGCGCCGCCGGCCTCCAGGCCGGAGCCACGCTTGACGGCGCGATCGATGTTGTCGTTCGGCACCGAACTCTTCTTCGCCTTCTGGATGGCGTCGAAGAGCGTCGGATTGCCGGTGGGGTCGCCGCCGCCGATCCGCGCGGCCACCTCGACGTTCTTGATCAGCTTGGCGAACATCTTGCCGCGCTTGGCGTCGATGACGGCCTTCTTGTGCTTGGTCGTCGCCCACTTTGAGTGGCCGGACATCTTCTACCTCCGTTGCTACCCGCCGTCTGCATCGACCGCACCGCACACGCCCCGCTCCCGCCGGCGCACGCGGAGGTGCCGGTCAGCTCTGGTGGAAGCCGTGGCGGGCAGATGGCCCTGCCGAATCTCCGCAATCCTACCGACGTCCCCCGGGTCCCTGTCATGCACCGCGCACGGCACTACCGCCCGGCCCCGGCGGACCAGGGCAGACGGGACAAAAAACCCGGATCCGGGAAACGACAGCGGCGAGCATCATGGACAGCCCGACGCGGTCGGCCGCCATTCAGCAGGCGGCGCGGACCAGGTCCACGAAGTACGCGTGCACCCGCAGGTCACCGGTGAGCTCCGGGTGGAACGAGGTGGCCACCAGGTTGCCCTGTCGCACCGCAACGATCCGGTCGGCGGCCGGGCCGTCGGACACCACCCCGATGACCTCGACGCCGGCACCGACGCGCTCGACCCACGGCGCGCGGATGAACACCGCGTGGAACGGCTCGCCCGGCACCCCGACGACGGTCACCGGCGCCTCGAACGAGTCGACCTGCCGGCCGAACGCGTTTCGCCGGACGGTCATGTCGATGCCGGCGAAACCGCGCTGATCGGGTCGGCCGTCGAGCACCTCGGTCGCCAACATGATCATCCCGGCGCAGGAGCCGTACACCGGCATGCCGTCGGCGATCCGCTTGTCGATCGGCTCGCGCATCTCGAAGATGTCGGCGAGCTTGCTCATGGTGGTGGACTCGCCGCCAGGGATGACCAGACCGCCGACAGCGGCCAGCTCCGCCGGACGGCGGACCGGGCGAGCGTCCGCGCCAGCCGCGGCCAGCGCCGCCACGTGCTCACGAACGTCGCCCTGGAGCGCGAGCACACCGATCACGGGTGCCGTCATGATCGCACTGTTCCTCTCCGTGTCACGCCGCCGCGGCGGGGCGCGTCGACCGTCCTCGGCCCTGACGGGCCGACAGTCACCAACCGCGCTCGGCCAGGCGGTGCGGCTGCGGGATCTCGTCGACGTTGATGCCGACCATCGCCTCGCCGAGGCCCCGGGAGACCTTGGCCAGCACGTCCGGGTCGTCGTGGAACGTGGTCGCCTTGACGATCGCGGCGGCCCGCTGAGCCGGGTTGCCCGCCTTGAAGATGCCGGAACCGACGAAGACACCCTCCGCGCCGAGCTGCATCATCATCGCCGCGTCGGCCGGCGTGGCGATCCCACCCGCGGTGAACAGCACCACCGGCAGCTTGCCGCTCTCGGCGACCTCCTTGACCAGCTCGTACGGGGCCTGCAACTCCTTGGCCGCGACGTACAGCTCGTCGGCCGGCAGCGAGGACAGCCGGGCGATCTCCTGGCGGATCTTCCGCATGTGGGTGGTGGCGTTGGAGACGTCACCGGTGCCTGCCTCACCCTTGGAACGGATCATGGCCGCCCCCTCAGTGATCCGGCGCAGCGCCTCGCCCAGGTTGGTCGCGCCGCAGACGAAGGGCACCGTGAACGCCCACTTGTCGATGTGGTTCGCGTAGTCGGCCGGGGTCAGCACCTCGGACTCGTCGACGTAGTCCACGCCGAGCGACTGGAGGATCCGCGCCTCCACGAAGTGACCGATGCGGGCCTTGGCCATCACCGGGATGGAGACCGCCTCGATGATCCCGTCGATCATGTCGGGGTCGCTCATCCGGGACACCCCACCCTGCGCGCGGATGTCGGCGGGCACCCGCTCCAGGGCCATCACCGCGACGGCGCCGGCGTCCTCAGCGATCTTGGCCTGCTCGGCGTTGACCACGTCCATGATCACGCCGCCCTTGAGCATCTCGGCCATGCCGCGCTTCACGCGGGCGGTGCCGACGACGGGGGCGGTACCGGTGTTCGAGGCGGTGTTTTCGGGCACGGGTCATCGCTCCTTGAAGGGGCTCCTGGGGGTGGCAGCGGAAATGCTACGCGTGGGTCAACGCCGCACCGACAGCCAATCAGACCCCCGGTGGCCTGCCCTGTGGCGCTGGTCACCGGCTCGCCCGCGCCCATCCGGGAGCAGGAAGTCAGGCGGCGGGGACGTCCGCCGGCACGACGAGGGTCGGGTCGTCGATGTCGAAGTAGCGCGGCCAATCCCGGCCCCGCCCCATCCGCAACAGGCGCACCAGCGGCCGGCTGCGCGCCGAGCGGGCGTCCCGGACCAGATCCGTGTGCACCTGCCGGGACAACGCGAGCCGACGACTCGCGGCGATGACCGCCACGCAGTCCGGGTCGCCCGGGTCCAACTGGACGCCGCGCAACTGGCGGGTGAGGTCGTTCTCGGCCGCCTCCCGCTCGTCCGGGCTGGCGTCCAGGGCGATCCGGGCCGCCGCGTACAGCTCGACGCCGAAACGCCGCTCAGCCAGGACCGCGGCTGCCGCCGCGCGGCGCAGCAGGTGGGCGTCGAGAGCCCGCGCCGCCAGCTCCGCGCGAGCCTGTAGTCGCTCCACCCGGCCGGCGGTCCAGATGAGGTACGCCGCGACCAGCCCCACGACCACGCTCGCGGCCACCACCCACCACATGTGCGGCATCGTAGTGCTGCTCCGTTTCGTCCGATTGGGCGCGGCCGGACCGGTCCCGCCGGTCACCGCCGCACCATCCGTCACACCGGCTCAGCTCAGCCCCACCCATTCCTGGTCGATGACCCGCCCGTCGGTTGCCTCGATCGCCGCTGCGTATACCTCCAGAACGCGGCGGGCAACCACCGGCCAGTCGAAATTCGCGACCACCTGATCGCCGCAGGCACTCAGCGTGGCCCGCGCGGCCGGGTCGTCCAGCAGCTCGGCCAGCACGTCACGCAGCCCCACCGGGTCGCCAGTGGGGAACAGCCGACCCGCCCGCCCACCGTCGAGGACCCGCCGGAACGCGTCCAGGTCACTGGCGATGACAGTCGTACCCGCGGCGAGGGCCTCGGTGAGGATCATGCCGAACGACTCACCGCCGGTGTTCGGCGCGACGTAGAGGTGCACACTGCGCAGCATGCGCGCCTTGTCCGCTTCGCTGACCAGGCCGAGGAACGTGATCTGCTCGTGCAGTTCGACGGGGAACTGGTCGAACAGGTCGTCGGGGTCACCCGGGCCGGCGACGAGCAACCGCAGACCAGGCCGGGTGGCGGCCAGCGCCACGAAAGCGTCGCGCAGCACCGGGAAGCCCTTGCGCGCCTCGGTGAACCGGCCCAGGAAGCCGAGCGTGCCGCCGGTGCCGACCGCGCACTCCCCCGGCCAGCCCGGCAACGGCTCGGCGTCGGCGAACTTGGCCACCGCCACCCCGTTGGGGATCTCCACCGCACCGCCGTCCATGTGCTCGACCTGCACCTTGCGGGCCAGCGCGCTCACCGCGATCCGGGCCGTGATCCGCTCCAACACGATCTGGAGCACACCCTGCGCGGCGGCGAGGACCCGTGACCGGGTCATCGCGGTGTGGAACGTGGCCACCACCGGGCCACGGGCGGAGAGCACGGCCAGCAGCGACAGACTCAGCGTGAGCGGCTCGTGCACGTGCAGCACGTCGAAGTCGCCGTTGGTGATCCACCGCCGCACCCGGGCGGTCGACACCGGGCCGAACGCGATCCGGGCCACCGAACCGTTGTACGGCAGCGGGACGGCCCGCCCGGCGGACACCACGTACTCCGGCAGCGGCGAGTCCTCGTCGGCCGGCGCGAGCACGCTGACCTCGTGGCCCAGCGCGATCAGCGCCTCGGCGAGGTCCATGACGTGGTTCTGCACCCCACCGGGCACGTCGAAGGAGTACGGGCACACGATGCCGATCCGCATCCGTCAGCCCACCTCCTCAGGCCGGGCCGGAGGCCGACGAGGGCAGCGCCGCGCCCTCCCCCGACCTCGCCTGGTCCAGCCACATCCGCTGCAACATGTGCCAGTCTTCCGGATGGCGGGCGATACCCGCCGCCAGACCGTCGGCGATCAGCTGGGTCAGCGACCGGACCCGCTGGTCCAGCGGTCCCGCCTCGGGGCCCGGCACCGGCAACGGACCAGCCAGCGAGGCGCGGGCGGCGTCCGGTTCGTACCACAGCGAGGCCACGTAGAGCGGCGCGCCGGTGTGCAGCGCGAGCAGCGCCGGCCCGGCGGGCATCCGGGTCTTCCCGCCGAAGAAGTCCACCTCCACCCCGCGGGCGGAGAGGTCCCGGTCAGCCAGCAGCGGCACCACAGCACCGGCCCGCACCCGGTCCAGCAGCACGTCGAACGCCGGACGCGGCCCCCCGTGGGTCGGCAGGATCTCCATCCCCAGACTCGCCCGGAAGGCCAGGAAACGCTTGTAGACGCCCTCCGGCTTGAGCCGCTCCATCACAGTGGTGATCGGCCAACCGGTGGCCGCCACCCAGGCGCCCGCGGCATCCCAGTTACCGGCGTGCGGCAGGGCCACCACCGCGCCCCGACCGGCGGCCACGTCGGCGGCGAGCAACTCGGCGCCGTCGAGCCGGAAACCGGACAGGATCTGCGACCGGCTCAGGGCGGGCAGCCGGAACGCCTCCATCCAGTACCGGGCGTACGAGCGCAACCCGCGCTTGACGAGATCGTCCAACTCGGCGTCGGGCAGCTCCGGGCCGACCACCCGACGCAGGTTCGCGCGCAGTCGGGCCGTACCCCCGCCGCCGGCGCGGTGGGCGCGGTCCGCGCCCGCCTGGAACGCCGCCGCCACCAACGGCCGGGGTAGCGCGCGGACCACCCGCCACCCGGCGATGTAGCCCAGCTCGGTGAGGTTCACGCGACTTGGCCGCCGGTCGTTCGACGCCGGGTCGCCGGCACGCCACTCACGCCTGGCCGTCCGGCTGGAGCTGCTGGGCCTGGCGGTAGACGTGCGTCATCCGCTGCCCCACCGTGAAGATCGACACGGCGGCGAGCAGCCAGAGCGCGATCTCCAGGGCCGGATCGACACCGACACCGGTGAGGATCCCGCCGACCCCGACGATGAGCAGTCGCTCGGTGCGTTCGGCGATGCCCACGTTGCAGGTCATCCCGAGCCCCTCGGCACGGGCCTTGACGTAGGACACCAGGCTGCCGGCAGCCAGGCACACCAACGCGGCGGCCACGCCGGAGTAGTTGCCCTGCGTGGCCAGCCAGTACGCGACCGCGCCGAAGACGGCGCTGTCGGCGACCCGGTCCATGCTTGAGTCGAGGAACGCGCCGAACTTGGTGGAGCCGCCGCTCATCCGGGCCATCGTCCCGTCGAGCAGGTCGGTGAGCGCGAACAGGGTGACGATCAACGCGCCCGCGACCAGGTGGCCGCGGGCACCGAAGCCGAGCGCGCCGACGAGCACACCAACGGTGCCCGCGACGGTGACGGCATTGGGGGTGACGCCCGCGCGCAGCAGGGCGCGGGCAATCGGCTCGACGACGCGGGTCATCCCCGCGCGGGCCGACACTTGGAAGATCTTCGCCATGGCGGTCCCCACGATAACGGTCCGCCCAGCTCCGGCGATACGGACGGTACCGCCGACCCGCCCGGGGGAGGCTTGTGCCTACCCGGCAACGGGTGTGAGATCGAGCCGGGAGGTGAGCCAGCTCACCCGTCCGCCCGTCCCGTTCCCGCTGTGCAGCAGACCACCGGAGGATATCGCCGCGCACTCGCCCCGGGCCGCTACCCGTCGCGCGGCGGTCGCCACCACCACCGGCTGAGGGAGGTGCGCCCCATGGCGCAGAAGAGTCACGAGAAGGGTTCCACCGGCGGCACGCCGGTGGTCACCGAGCCCGAGCGGGTTCGCAACGTGGTGCTCGTCGGGCACTCCGGGGCGGGCAAGACCACACTGGTCGAGGCCCTGCTCGCCGCGACCGGCACGATCGGCCGCGCCGGCACCGTCGTCGACGGCACCACAGTGGGCGACCACGACCCCGCCGCCGTACGTCAGCAGCGCTCGGTCAGCCTGTCCTGCGCGCCGCTGCTGCACAACGGCATCAAGGTCAACCTGCTGGACACCCCCGGGTACGCCGACTTCGTCGGCGAGCTGCGCGCCGGGCTGCGAGCCGCCGACGCCGCGCTCTTCGTGGTCTCCGCCGCGGGCGGCATGGACGCGGCCACCGTGGCGCTCTGGGAGGAGTGCGCCGCCGTCGACATGCCCCGCGCGGTCGCGGTGGCCCGACTGGACCAGCCCCGCGCCGACGTCGACGAGACGGTGGCGCTCTGCCAACGCCTCTTCGGCGACAACGTGATGCCGCTCTACCTGCCGATGCTCGGCGACGACGGGGTCTCCACCGAGGGGCTGCTCGGCCTGATCACCCGTCGGGTCTTCGACTACAGCGCCGGGCTGCCCGCCGACGTCCGCGACCCGGACCCGGAGCACCAGCGGGCCATCGACGAGTCCCGCGACGAGCTGATCGAGGGGATCATCGCCGAGAGCGAGGACGAGACCCTCATGGACCGCTACCTCGACGGCGAGGAGATCGGCGACGAGGTGCTCATCGACGACCTGGAGAAGGCCGTCGCCCGGGGCCACTTCTACCCGGTGGTGCCGGTCTGCGCCCAGACCGGTGTCGGGCTGGACGTGCTGCTGGAGGTGCTGACCGCCGCGTTCCCGTCGCCGCTGGAGCACGAGCTGCCGGCGGTGACCGGCGTGGACGGCTCGCCGCGTCCGCCGCTGAGCTGCGACCCGGCCGGGCCGCTGGTCGCCGAGGTCGTCAAGACCACCATCGACCGCCACGTCGGCCGGGTCTCGCTGGTCCGCGTCTTCTCCGGCACGCTGCGCCCCGACCAGAGGGTGCACGTCTCCGGGCACGGAATGGCCGAACGCGGGCACCCCGACCACGACGCCGACGAGCGGGTCGGGCACATCTTCACCCCGCTGGGCGCCACACTGCGGGAGGTGTCGCTCTGCGTGGCCGGTGACATCTGCGCGATCACCAAGTCGGGCAGCGCCGAGACCGGCGACACCGTCTCGACCACTGACGACCCGCTGCTGATCGCCCCCTGGGAGATGCCGGAGCCGCTGCTGCCGGTGGCGATCGCCGCCCGCAGCCGCGCCGACGAGGACGCCCTGGCCCGCAACCTCGCCCGCCTGGTCGCCGGCGACCCCACGCTGCGGCTGGAGCGCAACCCGGAGACCCATCAACTGGTGCTCTGGTGCATGGGCGAGGCACACGCGGACGTGGTGCTCGACCGGCTGCGCGCCGGCGGCGTCGAGCTGGACACCGAGCCGGTCAAGGTGTCGCTGCGCGAGACGCTGACGGTGCCCGCGAAGGGGCACGGTCGCCACGTCAAGCAGTCCGGCGGCCACGGCCAGTACGCGGTCTGCGACATCGAGGTCGAGCCGCTACCCCGCGGCAGTGGCTTCGAGTTCGTCGACCGGGTGGTCGGCGGCGCGGTGCCGCACACCTACATCCCATCCGTGGAGAAGGGCGTCCGTGCCCAACTGGAGCGCGGGCTGGTCGCCGGGCACCCAGTGGTGGACCTGCGGGTGACCCTGGTCGACGGTAAGTCGCACAGTGTCGACTCCTCCGACGCGGCCTTCCAGACCGCCGGCGCGCTGGCGCTGCGTGACGCCGCCGAGCGTGGCCAGCCGGCCCTGCTGGAGCCGATCGACGAGGTCACCATCCGGGTTCCGGACGGCTCGGTGGGCACGGTGATGGGCGACCTGTCCGGCCGACGCGGCCGGGTGCTCGGCACCGAACCGGACCCGGACACCGAGGGCCGCACCCTCGTCCGCGCCGAGGTGCCGGCCACCGAGCTGCTTCGGTACGCCGTCGAGCTGCGCTCCATGACGGCCGGCACCGGCACCTTCCGCCGTCACTTCGTCCGCCACGACCCCATGCCCGCCCACCTGGCCGACCAGACCCGCAAGGAACACACCGCCTGACCCCCACGCCGTGCCGCGAACAGCATTCGGCGGAGTGCGGGCCGGGTGGGAGACAGCTCGATCGGCCGTCGCCCACCCGGCCCGCCCGGAACCTCAGCTCGGCCCGCTCAGCCGAAGAACGACCTCAGGTGCTGGATGAGCACCTGGGGCTGCTCCTCCACGAAGTAGTGCCCGGTGTTGGCGATCTGTACCAGCTGCACGTTGGTGGCCTGCTGGCTGAGCGTCGCGGCAAAGCTCGGGTAGAAGATGTCGTGGGCGATACCTAGGACCGGGACGGTCACCGGCGCGTACGTCTCGTTGTCGACGATGTCCTGGCCCAGCGCCTTGTACCAGCCGTTGCCGCCCCGGATGGCGTCCGGAGTTGAATATGCCTGGGCGTAGACGGCCCTGTCGAAATCGCTTATGGCTTGCTTGTTGACCAGGAGGTTGTCGAACATCCAGTCGACGAGGAAGCGGGACCGGCCCGTGATGAGCTGCTCCGGCAGCTGTGACACCTGATTGAAGGCGAACCACCAGGGGTGGAACGGGGCACCCGGCGCCGGCAGCATCCGGAACTCGTAGTAGTTGCTGTTCGGGTGTTCCACGTCCAGCATGGCGATCTTGTTGACGACCGTGGGGTGGTTCGCCGCCATGCTGTAGGCGACCATCGACCCCATGTCGTGACCCACGACGTTCACCTTGGTGTAGCCCAGCGCCCTGGCCAGCGCCGCGATGTCCGCGGCCAAGGTCTTCTTGTCGTACCCGGACGCCGGCTTGCTGGAGCCGCCGGCACCGCGCAGGTCCACGGCGATCACGCGGTATCGGGTGGCCAGCGCCGGCATCACCTTGTGGTACTCCCACCAGGTCTGCGGCCAGCCGTGCAGCAGGATCAAGGGCGCCCCACGCCCACCGGCGACATAGTGCAGCCGGACTCCGTTGACCTCCGCGTACCTGCTCGTGAACCCCCCCGGAAGGGTGGCTGCGAGGTCGGCGGCGGCCGGGGCGGCGGCCTGCGCACCGTCGGTGGACGGTGCGGCCTGTGCCGCGGTGCCGGTCGCCACTGCGGCGACCGCGCCGGCGCCGAGCGCGATCAGCTTCCTTCTGTTCATCGAAGACACGCATGCTCCAGTTCTCTAGATGTGACATACATCCTTGCCGATTTCAGGTAGATGCAGGATTGCGCCAAGGTCATGGATGCCCGATGGTCGATCGGGAATGACCGATGGGATCTAATTTCCTGCGCTTGCGTCCGATGGCCGGGACGGCCATCGGACCGGGCAGGCGACGACCTCAACCCGGCTGCCATCCGGCCTTCGCGGCGCCCGCAAAGCTCCGGCCCGTACAGCTCTCAGGGGTGGACGGTGGGGTGGGTCGGGCGGGGCCAGTGGGGGCGGTCGGCGTCGCGCAGGGCCGCGGTGCGGACGGCGGCGAGCTGACGCTCCACCTCGACGAACTGGTCCGCCGGCAGCGGGCCCCGGTGCAGGGCTGCGGCGTTCTCCTCGACCTGGGCGACCGTACGGCAGCCCGGGATCGGGATGGTGCGGCCGCTGCGCGCCCAGATCCAGCCCAACGCGCCCTGGGCGAGGGTGCGCCCGTCGGCGGTGAGCGCGGCACGGACCGCGCCGACCCGGCGCAGCCACTCCGGTGCCGGCCGGCCGCCCCGGAACCACTCCAACCAGCCCGGGGCCAGCCCACGTACGTCGTCGCGGGGCAGCGTCGACGCGGCCGTGTACTTGCCGGTGAGCAGCCCCATCCCGAGTGGACCGGTGTTGACGCTGGCCAGGTCGTACTTGTCGCAGACGGCGAGCAGCTCGGGGGCGTCGCGCAGCACCGACAGGGCGTGTTGCACGGCGGTGGCGCCGGCGGCGGCGTGCCCGAACGCGGCGGCCCGGTCGGGGCGGTCGGTGCTCCACCCGTACGCGCGGATGAGGCCCTCGGCCACCAGGTCCTCGCAGGTCCCGATCAGCGCCTGCGCCCTCGGCACCGACAGGTCGGCCAGGTGCAGCTGATAGAGGTCGATCCGGTCGGTGTCCAACCGACGCAGTGAGGCGGTCACGGCACTGCGCAGGTACGCGGGCGAGGCGTCCTCGCCGGTGGCCTGCCGGCCGGCCTCGTCGAAGGTGTAACCCCACTTGGTCGCGATCACGGCGTCGTCGCGGCGACCGGCGAGCGCACGACCGAGCACCCGCTCACCGTGCCCTGCCCCGTACGTGTCGGCGGTGTCGAACAACGTGATGCCCAGGTCGAGTGCCCGGCGTACCGCCCGCACCGACTCGTCGTCGTCGACCGCACCCCAGCCCAGCGGCTGGGTGCCCTCCGCCCAGGGCCCGCCGATCGCCCAGCACCCCATGCCGAGGGCGCTGACCTCGATGCCGCTGCGCCCCAACACCCGTGTCGTGACTGCCATCGGCCGATCGTGCCACCTTCGGCGGGCCGGGGCGTAGCAGATCCGCGGGCGGACACGGGGGTGCACGGAGACGGTAACGGTGCGGCATGATCAACGCCATGCGACGGCTCGGGGTGGACATCGGTGGAGTGATCATCGAGCCGGCCGACGACGACGCGGACACGTCGTTCTTCGGCGCGCACTACCTGCGTACCCCGGCCGTCGTCGGGGCGTTCGACGCGCTCGCGGCGCTCGGCCCGGCGTTCGACGAGGTACACCTGGTGTCCAAGTGCGGGGAGGCCACCGAGCGGCGTACCCGGGAGTGGCTGGCCCACCACGACTTTCCGGCCCGCACCGGCATTCAGGTCGAGCGGGTGCACTTCTGCCGCACCCGACCGGACAAGGCGCCGATCGCCGGGCGCCTCGGCCTGACCCACTTCGTGGACGACAAGCTGGAGGTGCTCGGCTATCTCGACACGGTGCCGCACCGCTTCCTGTTCCGGCCCCGCAAGGCCGAGGTCGCGGCACACGCCGCGCTGCTGCCCCGCGTACGCCGGGTGGAGAGCTGGTCGGAGCTGACCCCGCTGTTGCGCGCCGACTAGCCGGACCGGTGTGGAGGCCGCGCGACCGGCGCGGCGCGGCCGGCGGCGGTCAGGACGGCCAGGCGCGGGCGAGCAGGTCGCGGGTGTCGCCGAGCAGCTGCGGCAGGACCTTGGTGCGGCCGATCACCGGCATGAAGTTCGCGTCGCCGCCCCAGCGTGGCACCACGTGCTGGTGCAGGTGCGCGGCGATGCCGGCGCCGGCCACCCCGCCCTGGTTCATGCCCAGGTTGAAGCCGTGGGCGTTGCTGACCTTGCGGATCACCCGCATGGCGGTCTGGGTGTACGACGCCAGCTCGGTGGTCTCCGGCACGTCCAGGTCGGTGTAGTCGGCGACGTGCCGGTAGGGGCACACCAACAGGTGCCCCGGGTTGTACGGGTAGAGGTTGAGCACCACGAAGACGTGCTCGCCCCGGGCCACCACCAGGCTCTCCTCCGGGGGCAGCTTCGGCCCCCGGCAGAAGGGGCACCCGGTCGGCTTCTCGTAGCCCTCGGCCGGGCGGTCCTCACCGGAGATGTAGGTCATCCGGTGCGGCGTCCAGAGCCGCTCCAGGCCGTCCGCCATGCCGTCACTGTCCGTGTGCCGTTCCGCCCCTGTCACGAGCCGATCCTACGGAGCCCCGCGGGCACGCCGCGACACCCGCCTTCGGGAAACCCGGGACTGCAAGTTCTTGACGGATCAAAACCGAAGCGTGAAACTTCCATGCATCCACGTACTTCCATGCATTGATGGAGGGCTCCATGTTCCGACGGCTCGGCAGGTTCCTCGCGGCACTGGCGTTGACCGCCGCCACCACAGTGGCCGGCGTCACCCTCACTGCCGGCGCGGCCCAGGCGGACGGCTGCTACACCTGGGGACGCACCCTGTCCCAGGGGGCGTCCGGCGAGGATGTCCGACAACTCCAGATCCGGGTCGCCGGCTACCCCGGCTACGGCGCGGTGCTCACCCTCGACGGCGCGTACGGCCCGGCCACCCGATCGGCGGTGATCCGCTTCCAGCAGGCGTACGGGCTGCCCGCCGACGGCATCGCCGGCCCCCAGACGTTCAACCGGCTCTACGCCCTCCAGGACGACGACTGCACCCCGGCCAACTTCAGCTACCCCGAACTGAACAAGTGCAACAGCGACTGGTCCGGCGGCGCGGTCTCGGCGAGCACCGCCCGGTTCAACGCGCTCGTCTCGATGTGGAAGCTCCAGGCCATGCGGCACGCCCTCGGCGACGTGTCCATCGCGATCAGCAGCAGCTTCCGCAGCTACGCCTGCAACAGCGCCGTGGGCGGCGCGTCGAACAGCAGACACCTGTACGGCGACGGGGTGGACCTGGTCGGCTCCCCGTCCTTCTGCCGGCTGGCGCAGCAGGCCCGCAACCACGGCTTCGGGCAGATCCTCGGCCCCGGCTACCCCGACCACAACGACCACACCCACGTGGCGGCGGTCGGAGGCTGGTCAGCGCCCAACTGCGGCATCTGACACCCCGCGCGCGGGCCTCGCGGCGCCGGTCCCTCCCGCGCGGGCCTCCTGGCGAAGATCGCGCTCGAACATGGAAGTAGTGGCCTCCAGCACCGGGGAGGCCACTACTTCCTGGATCGAGCACGATCATGCGGCGAGCAGGCCGCGGCACGCGGAGCGCGGGGGGACTCCGCTACTCGGCGGCGGCGGACGGACCGATGTTGGTCCGTGAGCTGACCACGTCCAGCACGTGGGTCACCGCCTCGGCGACCGGCACCCCGTTGCGCTGGGAGCCGTCGCGGTAGCGGAAGGAGACAGTGCCGGCGGCCACGTCGTCGTCGCCGGCGATCACCATGAACGGGATCTTCTGCTGCTGCGCCGTCCGGATCTTCTTCTGCATCCGGTCGTCACCCGCGTCCACCTGCGCCCGGATGCCCTCGGCGCGCAGCGCCGCGACGAACCCGTGCAGGTAGTCGGTGTGGTCCTCGCGAATCGGGATACCCACCACCTGCACCGGCGCCAGCCAGGCCGGGAAGGCACCCGCGTAGTGCTCGGTGAGCACCCCGAAGAACCGCTCGATCGACCCGAACAACGCACGGTGGATCATCACGGGCCGCTGCCGG
This sequence comes from Micromonospora sp. NBC_00821, assembly GCF_036347035.1. NCBI lineage: Bacteria > Bacillati > Actinomycetota > Actinomycetes > Micromonosporales > Micromonosporaceae > Micromonospora > Micromonospora sp. NBC_00821. The sequence goes on along the minus strand of NZ_CP108880.1, from coordinate 2,736,009 downwards.
CTGCCGTCGGCGGCCTGGTACTCCAACGCGAACCGCTCCGGCTGGTTGAAGTCGACCTGGATGGTGGACATCTGCCAGGTCCGGCCGATGGCGTCACGGGCCTGCACGGAGATCTTCGGCCCGTAGAACGCCGCGCCGCCCGGGTCGGGCACCAGGTCCAGACCGGAGGTCGCCGCGGCGGTCCGCAGCGCTTCGGTGGCCTCGGCCCAGTCCTCCTCGGCCCCGATGAACTTGGGCGAGTCGTCCCGGGTCGACAGCTCCAGGTAGAAGTCGTCCAGGCCGTAGTCGCGCAGCAGGTCGAGCACGAAGCTGAGCAGCGTGGACAGCTCGCCGGCCATCTGCTCACGGGTGCAGTAGATGTGCGAGTCGTCCTGGGTCAGGCCGCGGACCCGGGTGAGGCCGTGCACGACCCCGGACTTCTCGTACCGGTAGACAGTGCCGAACTCGAACATCCGCAGCGGCAGCTCCCGGTACGAACGCCCGCGCGACCTGAAGATCAGGTTGTGCATCGGGCAGTTCATCGCCTTGAGGTAGTAGTCCGCGCCCTCCAGCTGCATGGGCGGGAACATGGTGTCCGCGTAGTACGGCAGGTGACCGGAGGTCTGGAACAGCTGCGCCTTGGTGATGTGCGGGGTGTTGACGAACTCGTACCCCGCCGCCTCGTGCCGCTGGCGCGAGTAGTGCTCCATCTCGCGGCGGATGATGCCGCCCTTGGGGTGGAAGACCGCCAGGCCGGAGCCGATCTCGTCGGGGAAGCTGAACAGATCGAGGTCCGCGCCGAGCTTGCGGTGGTCGCGCCGGGCGGCCTCCTCCAACAGCTTCAGGTACGCCTTGAGCTCGTCGCGGGTCGGCCACGCGGTGCCGTACACCCGCTGCAGTTGGGGGTTCTTCTCCGACCCCCGCCAGTACGCGGCGGCGGAGCGCATGAGCTTGAACGCGCCGATCAGTCGGGTGGTCGGCAGGTGCGGACCCCGGCACAGGTCCGACCAGCAGACCTTGTCCTCCTTGGCGTCGAGGTTGTCGTAGATGGTCAGCTCGCCGCCGCCCACCTCCATTACCTCGTCGGTGTCCAGGCCCTCGCCCTTGACCTCGATCAACTCCAGCTTGAACGGCTCGTCGGCCAGCTCCGAGCGCGCCTCGTCCAGGCTGCCGAAGCGGCGGCGACGGAACCGCTGCCCGGACTTGATGATCTCCTGCATGCGCTTTTCGAGCTTGCTGAGGTCATCGGGCTGGAACGGCTTCTCGACGTCGAAGTCGTAGTAGAAGCCGTTCTCGATGGGCGGACCGATGCCCAGCTTGGCCTCGGGGAAGATGTCCTGCACGGCCTGGGCGAGGACGTGCGCGGTGGAGTGGCGCAGCACGTTGAGCCCGTCGGGCGAATCCAGGCTGACCGGCTCGACAACGGTCTCCTCGGCCGGCGCCCAGTCCAGGTCGCGCAGCTGACCCTCGGGGTCGCGGACCACGACGATCGCCTTGGGGCCGTTCGCGGGCAGTCCGGCCGCGGCCACCGCGTCGGCCGCCGTGGTCCCGGCGGCGACGACGACGGGGTCGGCCACGGCGGGGGTACGGGGTGCGGACACGGTGACTCCTCCAAGTGGTACGAAACGGTGCCGATCCTCGGCTCCTGCCGATGCTATCGGTCGCCCCGCCCGCGACCGGGAAGGGCACCTCCTTACCGCCGACGTTGAACCTTTCGCGCCTCGCAGCCGAACTAGAAGGTGTGGCCGGAAACCGGTGCCGGCCGCGTCGACACGGATGGGGGCACGAGATGGCGAGCACGTACGGCGGTGGCCGTCTGCGGCGGATCGTGGCGGCGACCGCGGTGACCGCCGCTGGGCTGCTGCTCTGGCCTGGCACGGCGTACGCGGCGGACGTGACGACCACCCCGACCGAGGCCCGGCAGGGCGAGGCGGTACGGCTGGAGCTCAGCGTTCCGGAGGAACGGGCGGGCACGAAGACCAACCAGATCGAGGTCCGGCTGCCGGCCGACGCGCCGATCGCCGAGGTCTACCCCATGTCGGTGAACGGCTGGGCACCCCGAATCAGCTCCCGCACCCTGGACAAGCCGGTGGCCGGTATCCACTCCTCCGGGGTGAGCACCGTGACGACAGCGGTGACCTGGGTCCGGGTCGGTGAGAGTGACCCCGGCCCGGCTCGGCTGGCGCTCTCCATGGGGCCGATGCCGCAGGCCGAGCGGCTCACCTTCGAGGTCGTCCAGACGTACGCCGATGGCACCGTGGTCCGGTGGGCGGACGCCACCGGCCCGCACCGGGCCCCGACGCTCGCCCTGCTGCCGGCGGCGCCCGGCGCGGCGGGTCCGGCCGCACACGGCGGGCATGCCGGCCCGGCGGCCGGCGCGCCGCCCGCCGCGCAGAACGGCGTGGACGCCGCGCCGCCGGCCCGATCGGGCAGTGCCGACGAGGGCAGCGCCGACGGGATGTTGGCCGCCGGCCTGCTGGCCGGGCTCGGTGGCGGCGCGGCGATCGGCTGGCTGGTCAGCCGTTGGCGCCGACGCGACCCGGACGAGGCCAGCGCGCTCGCCGAGGTGACCGGCGGCCCGGACGAGGCCGCGACGCTGGCCGAGATAACCGGCCGCGGGAACGACACCGCGACGCCAGACCCGACGCCCAGCGACCCGCAATCCGCCGACCCGCAGGCCAGCGACCCGCAGCCCAGCGACCCGCAGCCCGCTGTTCCCGCAGCATCGCGGTGATCCACTCGGCTTTCAGGGAACCGCGGCGTCCCCGTCGCCCGGATGACCCGATTTGCGGGAAGCCGAGTCGATCATGCCCAGCGCAGGTGCAAGGCAGCCCCGACGCAGGCAGGGCAGCCCGAGGCGTCAGGGGAGCCAGGCAGCCCGAGGCGTCAGGGGAGCCAGGTAGCCAGGGGCGTCAGGGGAGCCAGGTAGGTAGCGGCTCGCGGGCGGCCAGCCACTGTTCGGGCACCCCACCCGGGGTGCCGATGCCGGTGTGCGCCGCCACCACCGCTCCGGCGATGGCGGCGGTGGTGTCCACGTCCCCGCCGGCCCGTACGCACGTCTCGATGGCCGCCGGATAGTCGTCGAGGTGGGTGGCGGCCACCCAGAGGGTGAACGCGACGGTGTCCTGGGCGGTCACCCGGGAGCCGTTGCCGAGCGCCTCCACCACCCGGGGCAACGGCCGGCCGAGCAGCCCGGCAGCCCGGTGTACGCAGCGGTGCACCTCGGTGCCCGGGTCGAGTGCGGCGGCGATCCCGGCGAGCAGCCGCTCCGGGGCCGGCCGGTGCCCGTCGAGGCGGGCCCGGGAGGCCAGCGCGGCGGCGACGGCGACGGCGATCGCGCCGGCGATCCCCTCCGGGTGCGCGTGCGTCACCTCGGCGGACGCGCGGGCCTGTGCCGCGGCGCGCGCTGTCGAGTCGGCGAAGTACGCGCCCAGCGGGCCGACCCGCATCGCCGCGCCGTTGCCGCAGGAGCCCTGCCCGTCGAAGGCGGAGGCGGCGGCCAGCGGCCACGGGGTGCCGTCACGGATCAGCCCCAGGATGAGCATCGCGCCCGCGCCGTAGCCTCTGCGCTCAGTGCGTCGCTCGGCGAAGGAGAGGGCCAGCCGGTCCCGGTCGATGCCACCGGAGTCGGCCAACTGGGCGAGGACCGAGCAGGCCATCTCGGTGTCGTCGGTCCATTCCCAGGGCGCCGGCGGCAGCGCGTCGGCGGCGAGATCCACTGGCGCCGGCCCCGGCAGGAAGTACTGCGCGCCGAGCGCGTCGCCGGTGGAGAGACCGGCGAGGCTGTCCCGGGCGAGCGCCAGGCGGGCATCGGCGAACAGGGTGAACGACATCGTCGTACCAGCTTGCCCGGTCGCCAGGCACGCCGCAACGCGATCAACTTGCCAGGCCAAGTACGGTCTTGTCGTGGCCTCCGTGCTCCTGGTCGAAGACGATCACGTCGTACGCGGCGCGATGCTGCGGTCCCTCACCGACCGGGGGCATGCCGTGCACGCCGTGGGTACGGCGTTGGACGCCCTGCGTCGGGTCGCCGCGGAGACACCCGACCTGGTGGTGCTCGACCTCGGCCTACCCGACCTGGACGGCTCGGACGCGCTGCGGATGTTGCGCGGCATCACCGACGTTCCGATCATCATCGCCACCGCCCGCGACGACGAGCAGTCGGTGGTCAAACTGCTGCGCGCCGGCGCCGACGACTACATGGTCAAGCCGTTCACCGGGGCGCACCTGGACGCCCGGATCACCACAGTGCTGCGCCGGGCCGGCCGGGCCAGTCGGTCCGTGCAACCCGCGGTGCACAGCGTCGGCGGGCTGCGGGTGGACGTGGGCGAGCGCAGCGCCCAGCTCGACGGGGAGCCGCTGGCGCTGACCCGCAAGGAATTCGACCTGTTGGCGTATCTCGCCGCACGACCTGGGCGGGTAGTGTCCCGCCGGGAACTCTTGGAGGAGGTATGGCGGCAGCCATCGGTCGGCGAGGATCAGACCATCGACGTTCACCTGTACTGGCTCCGCAGAAAGATGGGCGAGTCCGCGGCGAAGCCGCGCTACCTGCGCACCGTGCGGGGGGTCGGATTCCGGCTGGTGGCACCGGACTGAGGACGGCGCTGGCCCTGCTCACGGCCGGCATGTGCAGTCTCGTGGCGCTCGCGTTCCTGATCCCGCTCGGGCTCAGCCTGCGGGAGCAGAGCCGGGACGAGGCGATCGCCGACGCGGCGCGGCGCAGCGCGCTGGTAACCGGCGCGCTGGCGGTGAGCACCGACCCGGCGGTCGTCGAGCGTGCCGTGGTGGCCAGCGCGGAGGGCGCCCCCACCCGGCCCGTGGTCCACGGGTTGGGGCTGGACGAGTCCGCTGGTCGGGCCAGCGGCAGCGACCTGGACCGGGCCCGCTCCGAGCGCCAGTCGTTGGTCGTCGACGTCGACGGGGGTGTGGCCCGGCTCGACCCGGTCGTCCTCGGTGACCGGACGGCAGTGGTCGAGGTTTTCCTTCCGGAGTCGACGCTGGGCGAGGGCGCCGGCGGCACCTGGTTGCTGCTGTTCGCTGTCGGTGCGGCGATGGCCGGCGCGGCGGTGCTGGTGGTCGACCGGGTCGCCGCTCGCGCGGTGGACTCCACCCGCGGTCTGGTCAAGGCCGCGCTCTCCATCGGCGACGGCGACCTCGGCGTACGCGTCGAGCCGACCGGTCCGCGCGAGCTGGCCGAGGCCGGGTACGCCTTCAACCGGATGGCCGACCGCCTGGACGCCGCCCGCACCGACGAGCGGGAGCTCGTGGCCGACCTGTCGCATCGTCTGCGTACCCCGTTGACGGTGCTGCGGTTGGACGCGGAGGCGTTGGAGTCCGACGACACCAGCGTGGGTTCGTTCAGCCCGGCGGAGTTGGACAGGCTGCGCGGGATCCGGCGGATCCGGCAGGCGATCGTCACCCTGGAGGGTGAGATCGACGTGCTGATCAAGACCACCCGTAAGACGGTGGCGCTCGAGGCCGGGCCGGCGATGTGCGACGTCAGCGAGGTGGTCCGGGACCGGATGGTGTTCTGGGCGGCGTTGGCCGGCGACCAGAACCGGCCGCACCGGGTCAACGGCGCCCAGCTGCGGATCCCGGCGCCGGTGCCGCGGGCCGAACTGGCCGCCGCGCTGGACGCGGTGATCGGCAACGTCTTCCGCTACACCCCGCAGGGCACCGCGTTCGAGGTGGCGGTGTCCCGGCGCGACGGTTACGTGGCGATCCGGATCGACGACGCCGGCCCCGGCATCGCCAACCCGGACCGGGCGCTGCGCCGGGGCACCAGTGACCAGGGCTCGACCGGGCTCGGGCTGGACATCGCCAAGCGGGTCGCGTTGCAGGCCAACGGCTCGGTGAGCATCGACCGTGCCCGGCTGGGCGGCGCCAGCGTGGTGATGCTGCTCGCCGACCCGGAGGCGACGCCCCGGCAGGTCAGCCGCTTCGGTCTGGTCGGTCGGATGGCCCGCGACGCCCGCGACACGAAGGCCACCGGACGTCGCTGGCCCCGCCAGCGCCCCACCGACGACTGACCCGGCCGAACCCGGGGCTGTGCGCCGGCGCAAGTCTTCCTTAGATCGCGGTTAACGACCGCGTTGGATCGGCTGCGGGCTGACAGGATCACAGCACGAACCCACCAGTTCCACCGGCCGAGCGCACCACGCACCCACGGCCGGTGGAGCCGCGCGCGCGGCGGGAGTCACAGGTCCCCCCACACCCACGCTCCCGCCGCGCGCCCTGCTCAACCAACCGGCCAACCGGTCGCCCGAGCGGCGACCAGCCCAGCCGGCCGATCAGGTCAGCCGGCGGTGGCGAGGTACGCGTCGATCTCGGCGAGGATCCGCTGCTGGCCGGCGGCGTCCAGGAAGGACGCGGTCACGGCGTTGCGGGCCAGCCCGGCCAGCCCCTCGGCACCGACGCCGAGCAGGCGGGCGGCCACCGCGTACTCGTCGTTGAGGGTGGTGCCGAACATCGGCGGGTCGTCGGAGTTGATGGTGACCAGCAGCCCGGCCTCGACCAGCCGGGGCAGCGGGTGCTCGTCGAGGGTGGCCACCGCCCGGGTACGGACGTTGGACGTCGGGCAGACCTCCATCCCGATCTGCCGCTCGGCCAGGTACGCGAGCAACTGGGGATCCTGCGCGGCGGAGATGCCGTGCCCGATCCGCTCGGCACCCAACTCGTTCAGCGCGTCCCAAACGGTCTGCGGCCCCGTGGTCTCCCCGGCGTGCGGCACCGAGCGCAGCCCGGCGGCGCGGGCCTGGTCGAAGTACTGCCGGAACTGCGGTCGGGGTACGCCGATCTCCGGACCGCCCAGACCGAAACTGACCAGCCCGTCCGGGCGCTCGTCCAGCGCGATGCGCAGCGTCTCCTCGGCCGCCGGCAGGCCGGCCTCGCCGGGGATGTCGAAGCACCAGCGCAGCTCGATGCCGAAGTCGGCCAGGGCGCGCTTGCGGGCGTCCTCGATGGCCTCGCAGAACGCCGGCGCGGGAATGCCCCGTCGGACGTGCGAGTACGGCGTGATGGTCAGCTCCGCGTACCGGACCTGTTGGCGGGCCAGTTCGCGGGCCACCTCGTGGGTGAGGATCCAGACGTCCTCCGGGTCGCGGATGAGATCCACGACGCTCAGGTAGACCTCGATGAAGTGCGCGAAGTCGCGGAACTCGAAGTAGTTGGCGAGCGCGTCCGGGTCGGCCGGCACGGGGGTGCGCCCCTCGTGGCGGGCCGCCAACTCGGCGACGATCCGGGGCAGGGCGGAGCCGACGTGGTGCACGTGCAGCTCCACCTTGGGCAGGCCGGCGATGAAGGTGGACAGGTCGGTCACTGGTTCTCCTGGGCATGGTCGCCGGTGCGGGCGACGACGAAGACGCGGCGGAACGGGAAGTACACCTGACCCTGCCGCACCGGGTACGCCACGGTGAGCCGTACTCCCAGCTCGGAGCGGAAGGCGGACCAGCCGGCGGCGTCCAGTGCGGCCCGGACCGGGCGCAGCGCGGTGCCCTCCATCCAGGCCAGCACCGGGTGCTCGGCGGCGGGTCGAGCCGGCAGCAGGTGCACGTAGGTAGTCTCCCAGGCGTCCACCGCGCAGCCGGCGGCGGTCAGCAGCTCCGCGTAGTCGGCCGGGTCGTCGACCGGGTCCGCACGCAGCAGCGGGGCGACCTCGGCCCGCCAGGCCGGCCGGTTGGCGACCTCCCACAGGGCACGGTGCGAGTCGGCGGCGAAGTTGCCGGGGACCTGCATGGCGAGCCAGGCGCCGGCGGGCAACTCGGTGGCCCAGCGGCGCAGCAGCTGCTGGTGGCCGGGAACCCACTGCAGGGCCGCGTTGCTGACCACCACGTCCTCGTCGCCGGCCGGGCACCAGTCGCGCAGGTCGGCGACCGCGAAGTCGACCGGCGCGCCGAGGGCCTCCGCCCGCTCGATCATCTCGGGCGAGGAGTCGAGGCCGCGCACCCGGCTGGTCGGCCAGCGTTCGGCGAGCACGGCGGTGAGCTGGCCGGGGCCGCAGCCGAGGTCGACCACCGCCCGGGGTCGCTCGGCCGGGATCCGGGCGAGGAGGTCGTGAAACGGCCGGGATCGCTCGTCGCCGAAGCGCAGGTAGGTCGTCGGGTCCCACATGGTCGCCTCCAAACCGTACGTCCGTACTGCTAACCGTACGGCTCGCGTGGCAGGGTGGCAACCCGATCACTAGGCTCGGGTCATGGAACAGCGCAGCTTCAACCGGCTCGGCCGGACCGTTGGCGCGGTCGGCCTGGGCGCGTGGCAACTCGGCGCCGACTGGGGCACCGTCAGCGAGGACGACGCGATGGCGGTGCTCGCCGCCGCCGTGAACGCCGGGGTCACCTTCCTCGACACCGCCGACGTGTACGGCGACGGCCGCAGCGAGCAGCTGATCGGCCGCTTCCTGCGCACCCGACCCGACGCCGGGCTGACCGTCGCCACCAAGATGGGCCGCCGCGTCGAGCAGCGCCCGGAGGCGTACACCCTGGCCAACTTCCGGCAGTGGACCGACCGCTCCCGGGCCAACCTGGGCATGGACACCCTGGACCTGGTCCAGTTGCACTGCCCGCCCACCGAGGTCTTCTCCTCCGACGAGGTCTTCGACGGTCTGGACACCCTCGTCGCCGAGAAGGCCATCGCCGGGTACGGAGTCAGCGTCGAGACCTGCGACCAGGCCCTCACCGCGATCGCCCGACCGGGGGTGGCGAGCGTCCAGATCATCCTCAACGCGGTCCGCCACAAGCCCCTGGAGCGGGTGCTCCCGGCCGCGGCCGCAGCCGGTGTCGGCATCATCGCCCGCGTGCCGCTCGCCAGTGGCCTGCTTTCCGGTCGCTACGACGAGCACACCGAGTTCCCCGCCGACGACCACCGCAACTACAACCGGCACGGCGCGGCCTTCGACGTCGGCGAGACGTTCTCCGGAGTCGACTTCGACCGAGGTCTGGCCGCCGTACGCCGGCTGGCCCCGCTCGTCGACGCGGACCGCACGATGGCGCAGTTCGCCCTGCGCTGGGTGTTGGACCAGGCGGGCGTCACAGTGGTCATCCCCGGCGCCCGCGACGCCGACCAGGCCCGGCGCAACGCCGCCGCGGCGGCCCTGTCCCCGCTCACCGACGAGCAGTTGGCAGCCGTCCGCGAGACCTATGACGAGCTGATCCGCCCGCAGGTGCACGACCGGTGGTGACCCGCGCGCCCGAGGTGCTCGCCTCACGCCGCCCGGCCGGCGATGCTGGACGGCGGCGCGCCGCCCCGGGCGGCGGAGAGGGGACGCGATGAGGGGTTGGCTTCCGCTCACCCTCGGCCTACTGGCCGTGGTGATCGGTGCGGTGTGGACGGTCCAGGGTCTCGGCTACGTCAGCGGCAGCGTGATGACCGACGAGAAGATCTGGGCGGTGATCGGCCCGCTCGTGACAGCGGCCGGGCTGGTGGTGCTCTGGCTCGGCCTGCGCTCGCGTCGACGCTGACCCGCCCGCTGCACCGGCGAGCCTGAGGCTGACCGCTCGCCGCACCGCGAACCCGAGCAGGCGAAAGCCCCGCATCCCAACCGGGATGCGGGGCTTTACCGTGACCCTTGAGCCGGATCGTCCCACTGGCCGGCGGGGGCCGGCCGTCCTACTCAGATGGGACGGACCTGCTCAGCCTGCGGGCCCTTCTGACCCTGAGCGATCTCGAACTCCACCCGCTGGTTCTCCTCCAGCGAGCGGTAGCCGCTGGTCTGGATGGCCGAGAAGTGGACGAACACGTCAGCACCCCCACCATCGACGGTGATGAAGCCGAAGCCCTTGTCAGCGTTGAACCACTTCACGGTTCCCTGAGCCATGTGTTTCTCCCTCTAAAAACTGGCGGCCGTGCACGCCGTCCGGCCGATTGGCCGTTTTTGAGCAGCGGCGCCTGAGGCAGCCCCACGAAGGAGACTTCTCTCAACCCACGCCATCTCGCAACAGCGGGGACCAGCAAATCACGGACGTAAAAAGTCTGTCACGACCTCTCCGACGAATTTCTCCGACATGTGACCTGACGGATGCCTCAGGCGCGCTGGCCGGCGTGCGATGCCATGCGAAAGCCCCCTTCCCATCGATGCGGGAAGGGGGCTGAAGTCGCTGCTGGTCAGTCCGGCCAGCTGCCGGTCATCCGGCGGACGCCGACCGCGCCGCCCCGGTCCACGGCGGCCCGGACGACCGCGAAGATGGCGCCCTGCAACGCCGCGGCGGCCAGGATCTCGCCCCAGCCTCGATCCTCGTCGGTCGCGTTGGGCGCCTCACCGTCGCCCGCGGTCACCTTCCAGACCTGCCGGAAGATCGCCCCGGCCACCGTGCCCGCGGCGATACCCAACAACACGCCGACCGGCCGGTACGCGACCCTGCCGATGCTCTTACTCACCTACGCCTCCCCCGCACGATCATCAGCACCACCACTGTGGCCACCGCGCCGGCCGCGATGGCCGCCCACGGCACCGGGTTGCGGCGCACCAACTCGCCCTTGTCGTACGCCTGCGCGCGTACCAGCTCGCCCTTTTCGTACGCCTGCGCCCGCGCCATCCCGGCGCCACGCGCGGCCTGCCCACGGACCCGGGCGACGGTCTGCGCCGCCTGCTCCCGCATCCGCTCCTTGGCCTGCTCGGCGGACTCCTTCAGACGCGCCTTGACGTCGGCCTTGGCGGCCAACGCCTCCATCGTCTCGCCCAACTCGACCCGGGTGCGACGGATCTCCTCGCGGAGGGCCTCCGTGTCGCCGGTCCCGTTACCGGTCATTGCCGCCCCCTGTCCTTCACCGCGGCGGTGACGGTGTCCATGTCTGCCCGGAGGCTACGGACCGTGGCCGCCGGCACCGGCGGGACGGCACGGCTGACCTGTTTCTTGCCCACCAGGGCGAGGATGCCGGCCACCAGGAAACAGGCGACCGCCACGATCAGCGCCGCGGCCCAGGCGGGCAACACCAGGTCGAGCAGCAGGATCGCCGTGGCGACCAGCGCACCCAGACCGAAGAACGCGAGCGCGCCACCGCCGCCGAACAGGCCGATCCCGATGCCCGCGTGCTTACCCTTCTGGGTCAACTCCGCTCGGGCCAGCGTCAGTTCGTCCCGTACGAGGCGGGAGATCTGCTCAGTGGCCCGCTGCACCAACTCGGCGGTGGAGGGCTCGCTCCCGTTCTGGGATGTGCGGGCTTTCGCCACGTCAGCCATGCTGTCCTCCTTTCCTCATCACCGCGCTGTATGCCCGAAGTCGCCGCTCGTCAATCCTAAAGCGCGCCAAGCAGCTCACCGTCCCCGTTGTCCGGACGCCGCGCCGCCGATACGCGGCCAGCCGCCGCGATCACGCCAGAGACGTCCGGCAGCACATCCCCCACCCAAGCCCGACCAAACCTCCGCACTCGCCCTCCCCCGCCCCGGCCCCCGCCCCCGGCTCCCGGCCCCCGGCCCCCGGACCTCGGCCCCGGCTCCCGGCCGTCGGCCCCCGGCCCGCCCGCGCTCCCCGCCACCGCAGCGGTGATCATGAGGTTGGCGGGGACAATCCGGGCGAAATCACCGGTCAAGTCAATGATCGTCGGGGTCCACCGCCCGAGATCGCGCTCGATCCTGGTTGTAGTGGCCTCGACGCGGACGGAAGCCACTACAACCAGGAAGTTGCACGATCTTGCGGGGCGAGGCGGGACGGGGCGGGACGGGGCGGGACGGGACGGGGCGGGGCGGGGCGGGACGGGACGGGGCGGGACGGGGCGGGACGGGGCGGGACGGGGCGGGACGGGGCGAGGCGAGGACGGGCGAGGGCGACGCGGGGGCGGGGCCGGGCCGGGCGAGGGCTATTGGGGGCGGGTTTCTTCGGGGCCTACGAAGGCTTCGCTGCGGGCGTCGCCGTCGTCGCTGCCGCCGAAGACACGGGCGTCGTCGGGCGCCTCGGTGTCGGACGGGCGGCGGCCCGGCCGCCTCGGCTGCACCCACTGCCAGGACAGGTTGCTGCTGGAGTCGCCCAACTCGGCGCGTAGCCGGGGCATCGCGGTGGGGCGGTTGTCCCGGATCCAGGCGACCAGGTGCTCCCGGACGAGGCAGCGCAGGTCCCACAGGCTGCCCGCGTCGGCGGCGCTGACCAGCGCGCGCAACCGGACCGTCCCGCCGGTGGCGTCGGTGACCTGCAGGACGCAGACCCGCCCGTCCCACAGCTCGGTGCCCTCGACGAGGCGGCGCAGCTCCTCGCGCATGGTCTGCACGGGCACCGCCCAGTCGACGTCGAACTCGGCGGTGCCGAGCACCGCCGCCTCCGTCCGGGTCCAGTTCTGGAACGGCTTGCTGGTGAAGTACGAGGTGGGCAGGATCAGCCGGCGGTCGTCCCAGATCTGCACCACGACGTAGCTGAGGGTCAGCTCCTCGATGCGACCCCACTCCCCCTCGACGACGACGACGTCGTCGAGCCGGACGGCGTCGCTGAAGGCGAGCTGGACGCCGGCGAAGACGTTGCCGAGCAGGCTCTGCGCGGCGAGCGCGGCCACCACACCGACCACACCGGCCGAGGTCAGCACACCGGCGCCGATGCCCCGCACGCTGGGGAACGTCATCAGCATCACGCCGACGGTCAGGATGACGATCACCGCGATGGTCAGTCGGCGCAGCATCACCACCTGGGTCCGGACCCGCCGGGCGTGCCGGTTGTCGGGTACGTCGACCCGGAACCGGGCCAGCGCGGTGTCCTCCACGACGACCAGGAGGCAGGCGACCAGCCAGGCGAGGGTGGCGATGACGCCGAGGATGAGCAGGTGCAGCAGCAGCCGCCGCCAGCTCTCGCCGACCGCGTACCCGGTGGTGAAGCGGACGGCGAACTGCACGGCGAGGACCGTTCCGGCGACCTGGAACGGGCGGTGCGCGTGGTCGGTCAACTCGGTCAACAGCAGTGACCGGCGGCCGAACCGCCGGGTCATCCGGTGGACGATCTCGACCAGGAACAGGGCGACCGCCGCCGCGACGAGCGCGGCGACGGCCGTTTCGAGATAGTTCTGCACGGCTTCGGTGCTCCCCTTCGACCAGGCGTCGGGCACTTCGGGCAAAAGCCCAAGAGTGCCCGACGGCCCGGGAATCGACCAGTTCAGACCTTGCGGTACCGGGACTGGAGGAAGCAGTAGACGCCGAAGGCGGCGATGCCGAGGGCGACAAGGGTCAGCAGGAACATGCCGTAGGACTGCTCACGCAGGGTGTGCAGCGCGGCGTCCAGACCACGGGCCTTCTCCGGGTCGTAGTTCACCGCCGCCACGATGACCAGCAGACCGGCGATGCCGTACGCGACGCCCTTGGCGATGTATCCGGCCATGCCCAGCCGGCGGGCGAGCTGGCGGGTCTTCGGGCTCATCTCGCCGGTCTTGAGGTGCTTCTCGAACTTCTTGCGGGCACCGTAGATCACCAGACCGATGCCGATCGCGGCGACGACCAGCCCGGCCAGGCCGACCAGCCAGCGGCCACCGCTGGAGGTCATCAGCTTGCCGGTCAACGCCTCCTGCTGGTCGGCGCTGTTCGACCCCGCGTCCTTGAAGACCTTGAAGGCGGTCCAGGCGAAGTAGAGGTAGACGATGGTCCGGCCGGCCGAGGCGAGCCGTTCCATGACCCGCTCCTTGCCGTGCTCGGCGCGGTGCCCGACCGCTGCCTCCAGCGCCTGCCAGATCGCCATCGCGAGCAGGCCGACAGCGACGGCGATGACCAGGAACTTGCCGAGGGGCTGTGCGGAGAGGGTACGCAGCGCGCCGGACTGGTCGCCGTCGTCGGACGACGTGCCGAACGCGATCTGCAACGCCAACCAGGCGAAGAGGAGGTGGACGATGCCGTAGCCGATGAAGCCGGCCCGGGCGAGGAGTTCCAGCCACCGGCTGTCCGCCGTACGGGAGGCGGTGGCTTCGGCGCTACGGGTGAGTGACATGGCGTCACAATCTCCGATTCTGAAGATTCCCAAACGTCGGCCACCGCCGCCCGCCCAGGTCAGCTGCCCGGGTTGCGCGATACGCGAATCTTGACCTGCTGGTCGGTCACGCTGTCCAGCGTGACAGCGAAGCCCCCAGCCTCGGCGGCCTGCTGCCCGGTGGTGAGGGTGAGCTGCTCACCGGCGACCTCGACGGTCACCTGGTCACCCTCGGCGCCGACCAACTTGGCCTCGACGCCCAGGATGGTGGTCCTCGCGTCGACACCCCGCTCGAAGGTGACGGTGCAGGCGTCCACCGAACAGTCGGTGGAGGCGCCCTGGGAGCTGCACCCGGCGAGCACGGCGAGGCCGAGCGCCAGACCGGCGAAGAGACCGGCGGCGCGGCGGACGGGGGGAATGGGCATGGTGGCGGGTCGGTTCGTCACCTCGCCAAGGGTACGAGACATCTGCGAGGTAGCCCGCGAACGGTGATCACCTGGCGGCCGGGAAGGGCACGAGGAGCACCGGCTAGGGTCCGGGACATGCCGTTCGACATCGCCCGCACCCGGGCCGCGTACCCCGCTCTGACCGAGGGCTTCGTCCACTTCGACGGTGCCGGCGGCACCCAGACCGCTGCCGGCGTGATCGACGCGGTCACCGATGCCATGCGGTCGGCGGTCGGCAACCGCAGCGCCGCCTTCCTCCCGGGCCGCCGGTCGTTGGAGCTGGTCGCCGAGGCCCGCTCGGCGGTGGCCGACCTGCTCGGCGCCGACCCGGCCGGGGTGGTGCTCGGGCCGAGCGCTACCGCGCTGACGTACACCCTGGCTCGCACGCTCGGCGCGGCCTGGCGCCCGGGTGACGAGGTGGTGGTCTCCCGGCTCGACCACGACGCGAACGTGCGGCCGTGGGTGCAGGCCGCCGAGGCGGCCGGCGCGACGGTGCGCTGGGCCGAGGTCGACCGGCAGACCGGTGAGCTGCCCGCGGCCCAGTACGCGGACCTGGTGGGTGAGCGGACCCGCCTGGTCGCGGTGACCGCCGGCAGCAACGCCATCGGCACCATGCCGGACGTGTCGGCGATCGCCAAGACAGCGCACGCGGTCGGCGCCCTGGTCCACGTCGACGGGGTGCACTCGGTGCCGCACGGGCCGACCGACCTGGCCTCGCTCGGCGCCGACGTGCTGGTCACCAGCGCGTACAAGTGGTCCGGCCCGCACCTGGCGGCGATGGTGGCGGACCCGGACCGGTGGGCGGCGTTGCGCCCGGCGAAGCTGGTGCCGTCCTCCGACGCGGTGCCGGACCGGTTCGAGTACGGCACGCCGAGCTTCCCGCTGCTGGCCGGGGTGGCCGCGGCGGTGGATCACCTGGCGGGGCTGGACCCGGACGCGGTCGGGGACCGGCGGGCCCGGGTGGGGGCCGGGCTGGCCGCCGCCCAGGCGCACGAGGAGGCACTGCTGGACCGGCTGCTCGCCGGGCTGGCCCAGCGGCCGTCGATCACCGTCTACGGCTCGCCGGCGCGGCGCTGCCCGACCGTCTCGTTCCGGGTCGCCGGGATGTCCCCGGCGGCCACCCAGGAGGCGTTGGGCGCCGCCGGGTTCTGCCTCTCGGTCGGCGACTACTACGCCTACGAGTACTTCCAGCTGATGGGTCTGCGCGACAGCGGCGGCGCGGTGCGGGCCAGCATCTACCACTACAACACGGCCGACGAGGTGGATCGGTTGCTCGGCGAACTCGACGCGCTGGCCGAGCGGGCGGGGAGAATGGCCGGATGAGCACCCTGGTCGAGGACAACCCGGCGAAGCACCGCTTCGAGATCCTTGTCGACGACGCGCTGGCCGGCTTCACCGCGTACCTGCCGCGCGGGGAGGTCCTGGTCTTCACCCACACCGAGGTGGACCGGGGCTTTCAGGGCAAGGGGGTGGGCGGCACGCTGATCCGCGGCACCCTGGACCAGCTCCGGGCACGCGGCACGACACTGGTGCCGCAGTGCCCCTTCATGGCCGCGTTCATCGACAAGCACCCCGAGTACGCCGACCTGGTCGCCGACCTTCCGTAGCGCGGGCCGTCAGCGGGCGCCGGTGAGCACCTCGGCGGCGGCCTGCCCGCTGGCCCGGGTGGCGCCGTGGGTGGCCAGGTGCACCGCCCCGGTGACCAGCTCGGGCACGCCCAACTCGACCACGACGGCGTCCGGCCGGGCTGCCAACGCGCGGTGCACGGCGTCGCGCATCCAGTCGTGCCGGTGCTGGTCGCGGACGACTAGGACCAGGGGACGGCTGCCCGCCCCGGCGCCCGGGTCCGCCGGCACGTCGGGTTCGGCGTAGCGGACCGTGCTGGTGCCGGGCAGCAGCTCGGTCAGCGGTCCGCCGATGCCCCACGGGGTCTCGGCGCCGATGGCGATGTTGCGCGGCGGCTCGAACTCGACGACGTGTGCCGCGCGGGTCAGGGGCAGCGCGACGGTCGTGCCCGGGGCGGCGGTGACCCGGACGGCCCGGCGGGCGGCGACCAGGCCGACGTCGGCGGCGGCGCGCGCTCCGGCCGAGCCGGCGCTGCGGGCGGCCACCGTCCAGGCGGCGAGTTGACCGACGCGCTTGGCGGCCTCTGCGAGACGTTCCTCGGGCAGCTCACCGGAGATGACGGCGGCGACGATGGCGTCGCGCAGCTCGCGGGCGGCCTGCTCGTCGGCCCGTTCGCCACCGATGCAGATGGCGTCGGCCCCGGCGGCGAGGGCGCGGACCGTCGCCCCGGCGAAGCCGTACCGGTCGGCGACCGCGCGCATCTCCATCGCGTCGGTGACCACCACGCCGGAGAAGCCCAGCTCATCGCGGAGCAACCCGCCCAGGATTCGCTGACTCAGCGTCGCCGGCAGGTGCGGGTCGAGCGCGGGCACCAGCAGGTGACCGGTCATCACCGCCTGCACCCCGGCGGCCACGGCGGCGCGGAACGGGGCCAGTTCGCAGGCGTCCAGCCGGTCCCGGTCGGCGGTGATCCGGGGCAGGTCGTGGTGTGAGTCGACCCTGGTGTCGCCGTGCCCGGGGAAGTGTTTGGCGCAGGCCGCGACGCCGCCGGCCTGGAGCCCGCGGACCCAGGCGGCGGTGTGTCGCGCGACCAGCGCCGGGTCGGCGCCGAAGGATCGGACGCCGATCACCGGGTTCGCGGGGTTGGAGTTGACGTCGGCGTCCGGGGCGTAGTTGAGGGTGATCCCCGCCGCGGCCAGCTCGGCGCCGAGGTCCCGGGCGACGGCCTCGGTCAGCTCCGGGTCGTCGACCGCGCCGAGGGCGAAGTTGCCGGGCCGGGAGCTGCCGTGCACCGACTCCAGTCGGGTGACGTCGCCGGCCTCCTCGTCGATGGCCACTATGACGTCCGGCAGTTCCGCGCGCAGCGTCGCGGTGAGGGCGGCCACCTGCTCGGTGTCGACGACGTTGCGGGCGAAGAGCACCACCGAGCCGAGACCCTCGCCGAGCCAGCGGCACACCCATGGTGGTGGGGTGGTGCCGACGAAGCCGGGTTGCAGGACAGCGGCGGCGAGCGCCGGGAGGTGTCCGGTCGTCGGTGTCACGCCGCCCCCTCGCAGTGATCGGTGTCGATCACCGGCGACGGTGCGCCCCCGTCGATCCGCTGGTTGCGCTCGCTCATGCGGCCCCCGTACCCCATCTCTCGCGCGCCCTCGGCGCACCGCCACCGGCAGGCGGTCCTGCCATGGTCACACTGAGCGATTCAATAGTCAATAAACCTTACAGTTGCCTGGCGGCCCGCTCCCCGGGGAGAGTGCGGGGATGGATCCCGTCCTGCTGGCCGACGCGACGAGCCCGGCCGACATCCCCGGCGTACGCCTGCTCGGCCTGGTGGTCGGCGCCCTGCTGCTCCTCGCCGCGATCCGGGCGATGTTCGGTCGACGCTGAGCGAGCCCGGCCGACCCGGGCCCGACCGGCCGGGTGTGGCCGACCGTGACCGGGGTACGGCTCTCCCCATCAGCAGGTCCGCGTGCCGAAGGGGTAAGCCATGAAGATCGGATATTTCCTGTCCAGTGAGGAGTTCACGCCAGCCGAGTTGCTGGAGCAGGCGCGCGGTGCCGAACGGGCCGGCTTCGAGGCGCTGTGGATCTCCGACCACTACCACCCGTGGGTGGACGCTCAGGGCCAGAGCCCGTTCGTCTGGTCGATGATCGGCGCGCTCAGCCAGGTCTGCTCGCTGCCGGTGACCACTGCGGTGACCTGCCCCACCGTGCGGATCCACCCGGCCGTGATCGCGCAGGCGGCGGCGACCAGCGCGGTGCTGCACGGTGGGCGCTTCGTGCTCGGCGTCGGCACCGGCGAGGCGCTCAACGAGCACATCTTCGGCGACGCCTGGCCGCAGGCCGACGTCCGGCTGGAGATGCTGGAGGAGGCCGTCGAGGTGCTGCGCGCCCTGTGGGACGGCGGCTTCGTCAATCACCACGGCAAGCACTACAGAGTGGAGAACGCGCGGATCTACACGCTGCCCGACACCCCACCGTCGATCTACGTCTCCGGCTTCGGCCCGAAGGCCATCGACCTGGCCGCCCGGATCGGTGACGGCTACGTGAGCACGATGCCCGACGGCGAGATGGTCCGGCGCTTCCGCGAGAACGGCGGCGGCGACAAGCCGTGCCAGGCCGGCTTCAAGGCGGCGTACGCGGACAGCGAGGACGAGGGCATGCGCATCGCGTACGAGCGCTGGCCCAACGCGGGGGTGCCGGGTGAGCTGTCCCAGGTGCTCCCCTCGCCGCGGCACTTCGAGCAGGCCGCCGAGCTGGTCAAGCCGGAGATGCTGAAGGAGGCGTTCGTCTGCGGCAACAGCGTCGACGCGCACCTGGAGATGATCGACCAGTACGCCAAGGCCGGCTTCGACGAGGTGTACGTGGCCAACACCGGCCCGCACTACCAGGGCCTGTTCGACCTCTACCAGCGCGAGGTCCTGCCCCGCCTGCGTTGAGCCGACGATCAACGGGCCCATGATCGTCCGAATGCGTTTCGGCGGTCATGGGCTCGGGTACCTCCGGCCCTCGATGAAACTGTCCACGCACTCGATGACGTTGCGCCGCGCGGCCCGCAGCCTTTTCGGCTGGAAGGCGCTACGGCCCAACCAACTGGCCGCCATGCGGGCCGTGATGAAGCGACGCGACGCCCTGGTGGTGTTGCCCACCGGCGCCGGCAAGTCGGCGATCTACCAGATCCCGGCCAGCCTGATCCCCGGCCCCACAGTGGTGATCTCCCCGCTGCTGGCCCTCCAGCAGGACCAGATCGCCTCCCTCAACGAGCGGCAACGCCCGGAGCTGCGGGCGGTGCGGATCAGCTCGAACGAGTCGCCCACCCAGCAGGCGGAGGCGATCACCGAGATCCGCGAGGGGCGGGCGGAGTTCCTCTTCATCACCCCGGAACAGCTCAGCAACCCGGACCGGATGGCCGAGGTCGCCGCGCTGAAGCCGGCCCTGGTGGCGATCGACGAGGCGCACTGCATCTCCGCGTGGGGGCACGACTTCCGCCCCGACTACCTGGCCCTCGGGCACCTCATCGACGGCATCGGCCGACCGCCGGTGGTCGCGCTGACCGCCACCGCCTCCCCTCCGGTACGCGACGACATCGTCGCCCGGCTGCGGCTGCGCGACCCGGAGGTGGTGGTCTCCGGGCTGGACCGGCCGAACCTGTTCGTCGAGGTAGCGCACTGCCCCACCGAGGACTACCGGTGGCGGCGACTGATCGCGCTGCTGAGCGACGACGAGCGGCCTGGGATCATCTACGTGCCGACCCGTCGCGCCGCCGAGGAGTTGGCCACCCGGTTGACCGACGCCGGCTACCCGACGCAGTTCTACCACGGTGGGATGGCGGCCGGCGCACGCCACGAACTGCACGAGGCGTTCCTCGCCGACGAGGTCCCCATCATGGTGGCGACCTCGGCGTTCGGCATGGGCATCGACAAGCCGAACATCGCCTGGGTGGTGCACATGGCGCTGCCCGACTCGCCGGACAGCTACTTCCAGGAGATCGGCCGGGCCGGCCGCGACGGGCAACCGGCCCGGGTGCTGCTGCTCTGGCAGGCCGAGGACGTGGGCCTGCAACGGTTCTTCAGCGGCGGCCTGCCCGACGTCGACGAGCTGCGCGACCTCGCCGCGCTGCTGCGCCGCAAGCCGGCCACCAAGACCGAACTGCGCGAGACCACCGGCCTCGGGCCACGCAAGCTGGGCCAGTACCTCTCCCTGTTGGAGCAGGTCGGGGCGGCCGAACCGCGCGCACGACAGCGCATCGGCGCGCCCCGTTACTCCCCCACCCCGACCGACGCCGCCGCCGCGGCGCTGGCCGAGGCGGAGCGCCAGCAGACAGTGACCCGGTCGCGCACCGACATGATGCGGGCCTTCGCCGAGACCCGGGCCTGCCGGGGGCAGACCCTGCTGGCCTACTTCGGCGAGCAGATGACGCAGGTCTGCGGCCACTGCGACAACTGCCACAACGGCACCAGCGTGGCCGACCAGGGCGCTGTGGGTCCGTTCCCGGTGCACAGCCAGGTGCGGCACCCGGAGTGGGGGTCCGGCATGGTGCTCTCCTACGAGGAGGACAAGATGATGGTCCTCTTCGAGGAGGTCGGGTACAAGACGTTGTCGGTGCGCGTGGTGTCCGAACAGGGCCTGCTGACCCTGGACTAGCCTGACCCGGGCGCCGGTTTCGGGCCCGGTGGATCGACCAACCAGAGCATCGATTGACCAAGCAGAGCAGGGCGGAAGGGGCGTTGTCGTGATCGAGCAGCCGGCGTACACCGGGTTCGGTTTCTCCGACGAGGAGTGGGGGTTGCTGGTCGGCCTGCCGCAGTCGGTGCTGACCGCGGCGAGCGCCGCCGAGTCCGACGGCACCCGCCGGACCATGGCGGAGAACGCGGCCGGGCTGGAGACCATCGCCGCTGGCCGGGAGTCGGCCAGCCCGCTGGTCGCCGCCGTGGCCGGCGAGATCGTCACCCGGGTCGGTGACCCGGACACCGGCGAGGAGTTGCCGGCCATCGCGCCCGCCGACCCCGGGGCGTACATCGACGACGTGCTGCTGCGGGCCGGCGAGGCCGGCGCGTTGCTGGCCGCGCGGGTCGACGAGGGCGAGGCCGGCGCGTACAAGCACTGGCTCGTGAAGATCGCCGAGCAGGTGGTGGGCGCCGCGTCCAGCGGTGGGCTGCTGGGCATCGGCGGCGAGTCGGTCAGCGACTCCGAGCGGCGTTTCCGCGACCGGCTCGCGCACGTACTCATCGACTGACCGACGACAGCGACGTGTCGGCCGGACCGGTCGGCTCGACGGCGAGCGCCGTGGAGTCGGCCGGTCGGACGCCGCGCAGCCCGACCAGCGCGGTGACCGCGCCCAGCAGCATCACCGCCATGGCGGCGTACGCGGCGAGGTGCAGCCCGTCGGTGAACGCGACAGCGGCGGCGTGCCGCACGGCGTCGGCCAGCTCCGCCGGCAGCCCCTGGGCGACCGCGAGCGCACCGGCCAGGGTCTCCTCGGCCGCGGCTCCGGCGTCGGCGGGCAGTCCGGCCGGCAGGCCGTCGACGACCTCGCGGCGGTAGACCGCCGCGCCCACGCTGCCCAGGATCGCCATTCCCAGCGCACCGCCCAGCTCGCTGCTGGACTCGGTCAGCGCCGACGCGACACCGGCCTGCTCCGGCGGCGCCGCGCCGAGGACCAGCTCGGTGACGAGGGACATCACCATCACCAGGCCACCCGCGTAGACACTGGCGCCGACGAGCAGCAGCCACAGCGGCGTCTCCGGCGTGACCCGGGTCAGGACCACGAAGCCGACCACGGCGATCCCGAACCCCGCACCGATCAGGTACGCCCGTTCGACGCGCTGGGCGAGTGCGGCGGCGGCCGGCACGATTCCACCCACGGCGAGGGACGGCACGAGGCTCCACAGCGCCGCCCGCAGCGGGCTCAGGCCGAGCACCAACTGGAGGTGCTGGGTGGTGAAGATGGCAAAGCCGACGATGGCGAACATCGCCAGCAGGTTGACAGCGAGCGACCCGGCGAAGCCGCGACGGCGGAACAGCGCGAGGTCGACCATCGGGTACGCCCGGGTCCGCTGCCGGTGCAGGAACAGCGCCCCCACCAGCAGACCGCCGACGATGGCGAGCACCCGCACCGGGCTGAGGCCGTCGCGGGCCATCTCCTTGATGCCGTAGATCACCGGCAGCAGGGCGCCGAGCGACAGTGCGGCGCTGACCAGGTCGAACCGCCCGGTCGCCGGGTTGCGGAACTCGGGCACCAGGAGCGGGGCGAGCAGGAGCAGCATCAGCATCGCCGGGATGTTGATGAGGAAGATCGAGCCCCACCAGAAGTGCTCCAGCAGGATGCCGCTGAGCACCGGGCCGATCGCGATGCCGCCGGTGAGGGTGGCGGTCCAGATGGCGATGGCGGTGCCGCGCTGCTTGGCGTCGTGGAACATGTTGCGCACCAGGGCGAGCGTCGAGGGCATCAGGGTGGCCCCACCGACGCCGAGCACGGCACGCGCGGCGATCAGCGTCGCGGTGCTGTCGGCGTACGCGGCCAGCAGCGACGCCGCCCCGAACGCGATGGCGCCGATCAGCAGGAGCCGGCGTCGGCCGATCCGGTCACCCAGGGCGCCCATGGTGATGAGCAGCCCGGCCAGCACGAAGCCGTAGATGTCGAAGATCCACAGTTGCTCGGTGGCGGTGGGGCGCAACTCCGCGCTGATGAACGGGACGGCGAAGTAGAGCACCGACACGTCCATCGAGACCAGGAGCAGCGGCAGCATCAGCACCGTGAGCCCGATCCACTCCCGCCGGCCCGCTCGCGGTGCCGGTGTGGTGGTGATCATCATGGTCACTTCCCCTTCTGCGTATGTCGTACGCTGTTATGCGTAGACCATACGCAGAACTAGGATGGCGGGGCAAGGAGGAAATGTGGCGGCGAAGACAGACGACAGCGGGCCCGTGCTCCCGGCGTCCATCGAGAGCGCGTGGGGGCTACGGGAGCGACCACCCAAGGGCCCCCGGCCGGGAATGAGCGTGCCCACCATCGTGGACGCCGCCGTACGCGTGGCCGACGCCGACGGCTTGGCGGCCGTCTCGATGAGCCGCGTGGCCAAGGAGTTGGGCGCCGCGACCATGGCCCTCTACCGGTACGTCGGCTCGAAGGACGAACTGCTCATGCTCATGGTGGACACCGGGTACGGCCCACCCCCCGGACCGCCCGCGCCGGAGGACGACTGGCGCGCCGCCCTCACCCGGTGGGCCTGGGCCGAGCACGAGGCACTGCGGCAACGGTCCTGGCTGCTGCACGTGCCGATCAGCGGCCCACCGATCACCCCGCAGCAGCTCGGCTGGATGGAGGACGGGCTGCGCTGCCTCGACGGCACCGCGCTCGGCGAGGGCGAGAAGATGTCGGTGCTCCTGCTGATCACCGGGTACGTCCGCAACGAGGCCACCCTCACCTCGCAGGTCGCCGAGGGCAGCCGGGCGGCCGGCGTCGAGCCCAGCGAGATGATGCCGGCGTACGGCCGGCTGGTGGCCCGACTCATCGACCCGGCCCGCTTCCCCGCGCTACACCGGGTGCTGAGCGCCGGCGTACTCGCCCAGGACGACGACCCCGACGACGAGTTCACCTTCGGCCTGGACCGGATCCTCGACGGCGTCGAGGCGCTGATCCGCCGCCGGACGGGCTGAGGGAGTTCCATGCTGCCGAGAGACACCATCGACACCAGGGTCCTGCCACCGGGCGAACGGTTCGGCATGTGGCTGGACCTGGTGGCGCGCACCTCGGTGCCGCTGCGCATGCAGTCCGCGCACACCGACGACTTCGCCGCCCGCGCCGACTTCATAGCGCTCGGCCCGATCCAGTTGGTGCAGTACGAATACCCGTCCCTGGATGCCACCCGGCCCCCGAAGCTGGTCCGTCAGGCCGACCCGGAGCTGTACATTCTCGCCCTCACCACCGGCGGCATCGGCACGTCCAGCCAGGACGGCCGCCGCAGCGAGATTCTGGCCGGCAACTTCACCTTCTACGACGCGTCCCGGCCGCACGACGTCTGTCACCACGCCACCGAGCCCGACCGGGACCAGGCCAGCTCGATCGTCACGATGATCCCGCACTCCGCCCTGCCACTGCCACCACAGCGGATGGCCGCGCTCTACGGGGGCCAGATGTCCGGCAGCGAGGGGATCGGGGCGCTGCTGGCGCAGTTCCTGCTCCAGGTGACAGGGCACCCCGAGCAGTACCATGCCGCCGACGCCAGCCGGCTCGGCGCGGTGGGGCTCGACCTGGCCACCACCATGCTCGGCCGGCACCTCGTCGCCGAGGACGCCGTACCCACCGAGGTCCGCCGCCGCGCGCTGCTCACCCAGGTGCAGTCGTACATCCACCGCCACCTCGGCGACGCGACGCTCGGCCCGCAGGTCGTCGCCGACGCCCACCACATCTCGGTGCGGTCCCTGCACCGGTTGTTCGAGGCCGAGGACGCCACTGTGGCGTCGTACATCCGGGATCTGCGGCTCGCCCGGTGCCGGCGCGACCTGACCGACCCGGCGCTGCGCAATCAGCCCGTGCAGACCGTCGCGGCGCGGTGGGGGTTCCCCGACAAGGCCCACTTCAGCCGGGCATTCCGGGCCGCGTACGGCACCACCCCGCAGGAACACCGCGACGGTGGCTCGGATTTGGCGCGGATCGTCAACCGCCAGGCGTCCACTGTCAACTCGCTGCCGGCAGACTGACACCCAACGCGGCCGGCCGTCACTGGTCTGCCGCCAACGGGGGCCGTGGCGAGGCGCCCGCCGCGCGAGCGGCGGGCGGCCGCCCGGTGGCACCCCGCTGACGCCCGAGGCTCCGGCCCCGTCGCGCTTCCCCCCAGGACCGCCGACGGGGCCGGTCAGGCCCCCTCCAGCAGCTTCAGGACGACCTGTTCCGCCTCCTCGCGAGGCGTCTGCGGATCCACCGACGCCACCACCCCGTCGTGGTAGAGGTCGACCACCCGTGGGTCCACGTAGGACGCCCGCGCCACCGTCGGTGTGTTGCCCAGCAGCTCCGCCACCTCACGCATCACGGCGACCACCGCCTTACGCCGGGCGGTCACCGAGCGGGCCGGACCGGCGGTGGCCAACTCGGTGGCCGCGAGCACAGTGGCGTGCCAGGTACGGAAGTCCTTCGCGGTCATCTCCCCACCGCTGGCGTCGCGCAGGTATCCGTTGACCTCGTCGCTGCGCACGTCGCGCCACTCCCGACCGTCCCAGTAGCCGAACAGCCGGTCCGCCCATCGCCGGCGACGGCGCAGATTCACCAGCACCTGGCACAGCTCCGGGTCCTCGATCCGGCGTACCTGCTCGATGCCCCCCTTCGCGGGAAACACGAACACCACGCAGCCGCGCCGGGACCGGGCATGCTCGGGGCGCAGGGTGGACACTCCGTACGTCGGGTCGTCGCCGTTGGCGTACTGGTCACTGCCGACCCGGAACATCCCCATGTCCAGCAGGCGGGTCACCGTCGCCAGCACCCGGTCCCGGCCCAGTCCACGGCCGTCCAGGTCGCGCCCCACCCGTTCACGCAGCGCCGGCAGCCGCCGGGCCACCTCCAGCATGTGGTCGAACTTCGCCTCGTCCTGCTTCTCCCGCCACCGCGGGTGGTAGACGTACTGCTTGCGTCCGGCCGCGTCGATCCCGATCGCCTGGATGTGCCCGTTCGGGTGCGGCGCGATCCACACGTCCTGCCAGGCCGGCGGGATGACCAACTCCCGCAGCCGGGTCAGGACATCCGGATCCCGCACCGGAGCCCCGGACGGGTCGACGAAGAGCCAACCCCGTCCGCGCCGACGCCGTCCGTACCCCGGTCGACCCGGGTCGCTACGCCGCAACCGCACCGGAGACCCGCACCACCCTCTCCACCTCGGCCACGGCGGCCAGCACCTCGTCGAGGTGCAGAGCCGCCAGTGTCGGGTGGCTTCCTACCCCATCCCACCTGGGCCAATCCGCCTCGCCGGCCCAGAGCACGCGGTGTCGTGGCCGGTCCGGTGGTGGCCCCCAGTGCGCCGGTGGCACCGGCCCGAAGAGGACGACCGACGGGGTGCCGTACCCGGTGGCCAGGTGGGCGACCCCGGTGTCCCCGCTGACCACCAGCCGGGCGTCGGCCACCAGCGCGGCGAGCGCGCCGAGGTCGGTCCGGCCGGCCAGCACGGTCTCCGAACTCAGGCCCGCCGCCTCGGCCACCCGGGCCGCCAACGCCCGTTCGTCGGCCGAGCCGGTGAGCAGCACCCGGTGTCCTTTGTCGGTCAGTGCCCGGGCCAACGCGGCGAACCGCTCGGCGGGCCACCGCTTGGCCGGGATCTTGCTGCCCGGGTGCAGCACTGTGACACCACTGGGCAGCCCTGCCGAAGCGGGTCGACGCAGGCTGAGGTCGGCGCGGTCGGCCGGGATGTCGTACCAGGACAGCAGCCGGCACCACCGGTCCACCTCGTGCTCGTCGGCGGCCCAGCGCGGACCGTCGGCGCAGCCGGCGTCCGGGCTGGCGAAGGCGAGCAGCCGACCGGGCCGTGTGGCCGCGAGCAACCGGTGCGACTGCGGGCCGCGCCCGTGCAGGTTGACAGCGACCCGCGGGGCCGACCCCACCCGGAGAGGGTGATCCAGCCCTGCGGTGTCCACCAGCCGGTCGACGCCACCGACCAGGTCGACAAGCGGGGCCAGCCAGCCGGGCGCGGCGAGCGTCAGCTCCCGCGACGGGTACGCGGCCCGCAGCGCCCGCAGCGCGGGCACCGCGGTCACCAGATCGCCGACGCCGAGGGCGCGCAGCACGAGGATCACGGGTACGAGGTCTCCTGCTCGGCGCAGACCACCATCTCGCGCACCGCGCAACCGGGCGGCTGGTTGAGCGCGAACATGATCGCGGCGGCGGTGTCGGCGGGCTCGTTGAGGTTCGCGTCCGGCCCCGGCTTGTACTGCGGGTCACGTTCGTCGAAGAACGCGGTGCGCATCCCACCCGGGATGAGCAGGGTGACGCCGACCTGACCGGCCAGCTCGGCGGCGAGGGCTCGGGTGAACCCCACCACGCCGAACTTCGCCGCGCAGTACGCGGTGGCGTCGCTGACCGCCTTGACGCCCAGGGTGGAGGCGACGGTGACGATGCGGCCCCGGGAGGTCAGCAGGAACGGCAGCGCGGCCCGGATCACCGCCGCGGTGGCCAGCAGGTCGACGGCGACGATCCGGTCCCAGGTCTCCCCGGGCAGGTCGGCGAGTCGGCCCGGCACGTCGGTGCCGGCGGCGGTCACCACGGCGTCCAGACCACCGGCCTGCTCGGCGAGGTGCTGGGTGGCCACCTCGGCGGCTCGCGTGTCGGCCAGGTCGCACTCGGTCCAGGACACCCCGTCGGCCGGCGGCTGCCGGTCCAGCACGAGCGGTCGGCCACCGGAGGCGGCCACCGCGGCGACCACCGCTGCGCCGAGGCCGCTGGCGCCGCCGGTGACCAGGACGGTGGGCCCGGCGCCGGGCCGCGTGGCGGTCATCGGGTCCGCTCCGCGAGCGTGCGGACGATCAGGTCGGTGGTGGAACGACCGTCCAGATAGGGCACCACCACCGTGTTCCCACCCCAGCGGCGCAGGACCTCCGCCTCCGGCAGCGTGGCGCTCTCGTCCCCACCGCCGGTGGCGTAGTCGCCGCCCTTGACCCACACGTCGGGGCGTACCCAGGACAACGCCGTCTCCGGGGTCGGCTCGTCGAAGATGAGGACCGCGTCGACGCAGCTCAGGGCGGCCAACAGCCGGGCCCGGTCGCCTTCGGACTGCACCGGCCGATCCGGCCCCTTCAACCCGGCCACGCTGGCGTCGGAGTTCAGGCAGACGATCAGGCAGTCGCCGAGCTGCCGGGCCGCCTCCAGGGTGGCCACGTGCCCGGCGTGCAGCAGGTCGAAGCAACCGCCGGTCGCCACCACAGTGCCACCCGCGGCGCGTACCTCACCCAGGAGCGTGGCCACGGCGGCGACTCCCACCCGGTCGGCCAGCGCAGCACCTCGTGGTACCGGCTGGAGGGCTCGCGGCCCCGGCGCGCTCCTGGCCCGCACCGTAGGCGCCGACGGAGGCAGCGCCGTGGCCACTCCCCCACCGGCCACGTACGCGGACGCCTCGGCGACCGCCACCTGCACCGCCTCGGAGACCAGCGCGCCCTGGGCCAGCGCGAGGCTGGCCGCCGCAGCGAACCGGTCGCCGGCGCCGCAGGTGTCCCCCTCGGCGCTACCCGGCGTCGGCACCACCAGCGGCGTCGACCCGGCGTGGCAGAGCAGCGCGCCGTCACCGCCCAGCGTCACGGCGACAGCGCCGGCCCGCCAGCGCCGCCGTAGCCCCTGGGCGCCCCGAGACGCGGTGGCCAGTCGGGAGGCGCCGGGCAGCGCGGGGACCAGCTCGCGCACCTCGGACTCGTTCGGGGTGGCCAGGTGTACGCCGGGCACGGCCGCCGGGCCGCGCGGATGCGGGTCCCACACCACCGGCGCGCGGGTGGCGGCCAACGCCTCGCGCAGCGCGGGCTGCCGGGCCACCCCTCGGCCGTAGTCGCTGACCAGCACCGCCGACGCCGCGGCGATCACCCGGAGCACCTCGTCGGAGGGCTGACCCGGCTCCCCGGACGTGCCGCCCCGGTCGTGGCGCAGCAGCACCCGCCCCCGGGCCCGCAGCCGGATCTTCTCCGGCGTCGCGCCGGAGAGGGCCAGTGGGTACACCTGCACCCCGGCGGCGGCGAGCAGAGCGCTCAGCCGGGCCCCGCCGGCGTCGTCGGCGAGCGCGGTCACCAGCACCACCTCGGCGCCCTGCGCGGCGGCGAACACCGCCGCCAGCCCGGCGCCCCCCGGTCGGTCGGTGGCCACGGTCTCGTCGAGCACCGGCACCGGGGAGTCCGGGCAGAGCCGGTTCACCACACCTTCCACATCCCGGTCGAGCAGGGTGTCCCCGAGCACCACCACCGGTCCCCTCACGCTTGCCTCCTCATCCTCACGCGTCGACCTGCTGTCCGGCTCACGCGTCGACCTGCTGTCCGGGCCCGCCGTCGAGCACCACCTCGACCCCGGTGCGTACCGGCGCGGCAGGCAGCCGACCGGCCGGTGCGGGCTCCCCGGGCACGGGGTGGACGACCGCCGGATCGGCGACCGCCGCCAGCGCGGCGGGCAACTCCTGTTCGAGGTACTCGCAGAGCAGATGACTGGTCACCAGGTGCAGCTCCTGGACGACCTGGGTGTCCGGGGACGCGACGGCCAGCACGTCGTCGCAGGCGTCGGCGAGCGGATTGGGGGCGGCGCCGGTGAGCGCCCAGGTGGTCACCCCGACATCGCGGGCCGCCTGCGCGGCGGCGACCAGGTTGGGGCTGGTTCCGCTGGTGCTCAGCAAGAGCAGGACGTCGCCCGGGCGGCCGTGGGCGCGCACCTGGCGGGCGTACACGTCGGTGTAGCCGTAGTCGTTGGCGATGGCGGTGAGCGCGCTCGTCTCGGCGTGCAACGCGATCGCGGACAACGGCTGACGGTCGTCGTGCAGCTTGCCGACCAGCTCGGCGGTGAGGTGCTGGGCCTCGGCGGCGCTGCCGCCGTTGCCGGCCACCAGCAGGCGCCCCCCGGCCGCCAGCCGGTGGGCCAGGTCCGCCCCCCAGCGCGCCAACTGTCGCTCACACAGTCGGTACGGCACCAGCGCCGCCGCGAGATTCGTCAGGTGGGTGTCGAGCAGGCTGCCCGTCGGCATCAGGCCACCACCCGGGTCGGCCGGCGCACTGCGGCCACCTCGCTGTAGACCTCGACCAGCCGCTCGGCGGTGGCCGCCCACGAGTACCGCTCCCGGGCCCGCTCCCGCGCCGCCGTCGCGTACGCGAAACGCCTGATCCGGTCGTCGAGCAGCCCCTGGATCGCGGTGGCCAGCGCGCGCGGGTCCCGGGCCGGCACGAGGTCACCTGTCGTCCCGTCGACAACTGTGTCCCGGATGCCGCCCACGGCAGTGCCGACGACCGGCACCCCACAGGCCATCGCCTCCAGCGGGGTCAACCCGAACGGCTCGTACCAGGGCGCCGCCACCAGCAGGTCCGCCGAGCGGTACCAGCGGCCCATCTCCTCCCGGGGCACCGCGCCGACCAGGTGCACCCGGTCGGCCACCCCGCACGACTCGGCGAGGGCCCGCAGCCGGCGGGCGTACGGATCGGTCTCCAACAGCCCCTCGGGTGGGCCGCCGACGACCAGGCACTCGGCGTCCGGGACCAGCGCCATCGCGCGGATCACGGTCTGGAAGCCCTTGCGCTCGACCAGCCGACCCACTGTGAGGATGCGGGGCCGTCCCGGTTCCCGGTCGGCTGCCGGCCCGAGCGGGGCGAAGGTGGCGAGGTTGACCCCCGAGGGCACCACTGTCATCCGGGACCGGGGCACACCCATCCGGACCAGCTCGCCCACCTCGTCGCGGCACTGCGCGACGATCCGGTCCACCGAGCGGCCCAGCTCCCGCTCGTAGGAGACCCGTCGGGCCGGGCTGGTGTCCTGTACCCCCTGGTAGCGGCGCTTCACAGTGCCCAGCGCGTGGTACGTCTGCACCACCGGCACCCCGGCCTGCCGGCCGGCGGTCAGCCCGGCCAGACCGCTCATCCAGAAGTGCGCGTGGATCACCTCGGGCACCCAGTCGCCGCCGCGCCAGCGCTCGATCAGCCAGGTGCTGAACTCCCGCATGTGCGGCAGCAGCGCGTCCTTGGCCACCGGCTCGGCCGGGCCGGCCGGCACGTGCACCACGTCGTACCCGTCCGGGCTGCGAACGGTCACCGGCAGGTCGGGCGCGTCGCGGCGGGTGTAGACCCGCACCTCGTGCCCGGCGGCGGCGAGCGCGGCGGACAGCTCCGCGACGTGCGTGTTCTGGCCGCCGGCATCCTCCCCTCCGAGGACGGCGAGCGGGCTGGCGTGCTCCGAGATCATCGCGATCCGCATACTTCCTCCTCCAGCAGCCGGTCCCAGTCAGCGAGGAAACGGTCGAGGCCGTACCTGTCGCGCGCGGCGGTTCGCGCCGCCGCTCCGGCCTGCCGCGCGGTGGCCGGTTCGGCGATGAACCGGCGGGCGGCGTCGAGCAGGGTGTCGGTCCGGGTGGCGAGCGCCCCCGCCTCCGGGGGCACCGCCGTCACCGCCTCGGTGGTGGCGAGCGCGACGACCGGCATGCCGATCGACATCGCCTCGATGAGGCTCAGCCCGAGGGAGGTCCACCGGCACAGGTGCAGGTACGCCCGCCGACGGGCCAGTTCGGCGTGCATCCGCTCCTGGGGCACGTCGTCGTGGCTGGTCAGCCGGTCGGCGGGCAGTCCGAGGTGGTCGGCCAGGCCGGCGACACCCATGCCGAACACGTCCAGCGGCGCGATCTCGGCGAACTGGGGCAGCAGGTCGGTGCCGGTGACCCGACCTCGCCGTACCGGCTCGTTGATCACCACGGCGAGTCGGTCCAGCTCGCCGGTGTAGGACGCGGAGGGGGCGACGATGCCGTGGTCGACCACTGTGGTGCGGGTGGCGCCGGTGTCCCAGAAGATCTGGTTGAACCCGGTGACGTGGGCGATGAGCAGGTCGTCGCGGTCGGCCATCGGGTGGCGGGTGTTCGGCACGTCGCCCTTGGGAGTGTTGTGCTCAACGTAGATCGCGGGAAGGTCGCGGCCGGGGCGGCGGCGAAGCCACTGCTCGGCCCGGTCGATCTCCTCGGGGCGTTGCAGGATGACCATGTCGACGTCAGCGCTGGGCAGTTCCTCCGGGCTGACCTCGACCGCGCTGTCCGGCCACGGGTAGGTGCGGGCCCGGCCGAGGCCGTACGGGCCACGGTCGGGTGTGGTGGGAATCAGGTAGCGATGGCCGCCGTGCACGAACGACGTGGTCCAGGAGCCGTGCACGTGCCAGAGCAGGATGTTCATCGGCCGCCACCACCACTGACGGCGAGGGTCCGGAGCGCGTCGACCACGTCGCCCGGGTCGACGCCGCTGAGGCAGGGGTGCCCGGGGACCGGGCAACTGGCCGCCCGGGTGTCCCGGCACGGAGCGGCGGCGTCGCCGAGCCGGACTGTGGGCACCCGGTAGGGCCCCCACTGGCCGAACGGGACGGTCGGCGCGAAGAGACTCACCACCGGCACACCGGCGGCGGCCGCCAGGTGCGCGGGCCCGGTGTTGCCGACCACTACCGCGCTGGCGTCCGCGACGATCGCGGCCAGCCCGGCCAGGTCGGTGCGGCCGCCCAGGTCGGTGCCGCCGGCCGCGGCGACCCGCGCGGTGACCGCGCGTTCGTGCGGGCCGCCGGTGACCAGCACCCGGTGCCCGGCGTCGGCCAGCGCCCCGACGATCCGGGTGGCCACCTCCGGCGGGCAGGCGCGGCTCGACGCGGCCGACCCGGGGTGCAGCACCACGTACCCCGGATCGCCGAGGTCGGCCGGGCGCGGCGGCACGGCGTCCCGGCGGAGCCGCAGGACCGGTTCGTCGCCGTCGGGCAGCCGGTGGCCCGCGGCAGCGGCCAGGGAGAGGGCACGTTCGGGTTCGGGCACGCCCACCGGCACCCGGTGCCGAATGTCCAGCAGCGAGCCCGGATAGTCGTCGCTGATCGCCGCGATCCGGTCGATCCCCGCCATCCGCAACAGCAGCGCCAGCGGCAGGGCGGACTGGTGGAACGAGGTGAACACCACCGCCTGGTCCGCGCCGACCGCGCCCAGCCGCGCGGACAGGCTCCGCATCGCCTCCGGGTCGACCGGCCCCGGGTCGGGGTCGATCCACGGCAGCGGATGCTCGATGATCTCGTCGACGCCGGGCAACAGGTTGGCGGCGGCCCGACCGCGCGGCCCGCACAGCAGCACCACCCGCTCCGCTCCGGCCGCGACGGCGCGGATCGCCGGGCCGGTGACCAGCACGTCACCGGCCGAGTCCGAGCGGACCACGAGTGCCGTCCGCACCGGTTCGGTGGGCGGGTTCGAGGGCTGCACGGCCTGTTGGCGGCGCAGGA
Organism: Micromonospora sp. NBC_00821; assembly: GCF_036347035.1. Lineage (NCBI taxonomy): Bacteria > Bacillati > Actinomycetota > Actinomycetes > Micromonosporales > Micromonosporaceae > Micromonospora > Micromonospora sp. NBC_00821. The sequence goes on along the minus strand of NZ_CP108880.1, from coordinate 2,703,221 downwards.
TCTCCGCCACCGCCGCCGGCAGATCGGTGGCCACCCATCCGGCGGCGGCGACCTCCTCCGGCCGGGTCACCGGGGTGGGCACCAGCACCCCGGCGGCCCCGGCGGCCATGGCGGCGCCGACGTCCCGGCCGATGTCGCCCACGAGTACGCAACGGGACGGCGTCGTCCCCAGCTCGCGGGCGGCGGCGTACACCAGGCCCGGCGCCGGCTTGCGGCAGCCACAGCCGTCGGCGTCGTCGTGTGGGCAGACCAGCCACGCGTCGAACCGCCCCAGCAGCTCCTCGACGCGGGCGTGCACCGCCCGCATCTGCTCACCGGTGAAGTAACCGCGGGCCAGGCCCGACTGGTTCGTGACGACCGCCAGCCGCAGCCCCGCCGCGCGCAGCCGGTCCAGCGCCGCCCGCGCGCCCGGCACCGGCCGCACCTTCTCCGGGTCGCCGTTGTACGGCACGTCCTCGATCAGGGTGCCGTCGCGGTCCAGCAGCACCGCGTCGTAGAGCACCGCTCGCGGGCTTGCGACAGACCCGGAACCGGCGCGGTCAGCAGCGGCGTACACCTGGGCTGACCTGCGCTGATACGGATCCTCCTGGTCCTGTCGCACAGCCGGCGGGTTCCCTGCGCCCCGAGGAGTAAACGTCGTCGTCGAGGGGGTGGGCCAGCGCCGCCAGCGATGCCCCGGGTCGGCCTTACCCGCCGTCTGAGAGAAGCTAACCCGGTCAGCTGTTAGCCCGTGCCGTGCTCCGGGTATGGGATCCCGGTGGCGATTGTGGAGAAAGTGATCGACGCTTCCCCCCAGCAGGTGTTCGACGTGCTCGCGGACGGATGGACGTACAGCGACTGGGTGGTCGGCACGGCGCACATGCGGGACGTGGACGACGCCTGGCCCCGGGTGGGCAGCCAACTGCACCACCGTGCCGGGCCGTGGCCGCTCTCCTTGCAGGACGCCTCGACGGTGCTGGTCTGCGAGCCGCCGCACCGGCTCGTGCTCAAGGCCGGGCTCTGGCCGGCGGGCGAGGCGATAGTGGCCTTCACCCTGGAGCCGGTCGGCGACGGCGCCACCCGGGTGCGCCTCGGGGAGGACTTCGCGGCTGGCCCGCTGCGGTGGGTCCACAACAAGATCAACGACCTGGTGCTGCACCTCCGGAACCGGGAGACGCTGGACCGGCTCGCCGACATCGCCACCCGACAGAAGGGGGCCCCGTGACCCGGACCGTCGTGGTGACCGGCGCGAGCGCCGGCGTGGGCCGGGCCGTCGCCCACGCGTACGCGGCACGCGGCGCCCGGTTGGCGCTGCTGGCTCGGGGCGAGGCGGGTCTGGCCGCCGCCGAGCGGGAGTGCCGGCTGCGCGGCGCGACCGACGTTCGGGTGTACCGGGTGGACGTGGCCGACGCGGGCGCGGTGCAGCAGGCCGCCGACGACGTGGTGCACCGCTGGGGCGGCATCGACGTGTGGATCAACAACGCGATGGCGTCGGTGTTCGCGCCGGCCTGGGAGATTCCGGCGAGGGAGTTCCGTCGGGTCACCGAGGTCACCTACCTGGGCACCGTGCACGGCACCCTCGCCGCGCTGCGGCACATGCGGGCGCACGGGCGGGGCACGATCGTGCAGGTGGGCTCGGCGTTGGCCTACCGGGGAATCCCGCTCCAGTCGGCGTACTGCGCCAGCAAGCACGCCGTCCAGGGGTTCAACGACTCGCTGCGTGCCGAGCTGCTGCACGACTGCCCGGCGGTGAAGTTGTCGATGGTGCAGCTACCCGCCGTCAACACGCCGCAGTTCTCCTGGGTCCGCACCCGGCTGCCCCGGCATCCGCAGCCGGTGCCGCCGATCTTCACGCCGGAACTGGCCGCTCGGGCCATCCTCTGGGCCGCCGACCGTGGCACCAGGGAGCTGAACGTCGGTGGCCCGACCTGGCAGGCCCGGGTGGGCGACGCCCTGTTCCCCGGCCTGCTGGACCGCAAGCTGGCCCGCGACGGTTACGACAGCCAGCAGACCGGCCAGAAGATCGATCCAGCGACCTGGCGGGACAATCTGGATCACCCCGGCGACGCGGACACGGACCGGGGCACGGCGGGTGTTTTCCGCGAACAGGCGCGTGACCATTCTGCGGCGCTCTGGGTCGGCACGCACAAACCGGCGCTCTCCGGTGTCGCGCTCGCCGTCGCGGCGCTCGCCCTCAGCGCTGTCGCTCGCCGACGGCGCTGACCAGCACAAGCCCTTGACCAGGGCCTAGACACCCGCGCCCGGTAGGCGGCGAGGGTCCGCAACGCCCGAAAGGGGTGCCTCCCTCGGACCGAATCCGGGAACTAGATACCCTTTCCATGACCCTTGTCCGCAAACCGAGGATGACCGACATGATCAAGCCGGTGCAGTTGCCGTCGCCGTGGCGGGACGCACGCCTGACCGTCGTCGTGCCCACGTACAACGAGGCGGGCAACCTCCCGACGCTGGTCGAGCGACTGCTCGCACTGCCGCTGCCGGGGCTGCGCATCCTCGTCGCCGACGACAACTCCCCTGACGGCACCGGGGAGGTGGCCGACAAGCTGGCCATCGAGCACCCCGACCGGATCGAGGTCGTGCACCGCGCCGGCAAGGAGGGCCTCGGCCGGGCGTACGTGGACGGGATGACCCGGGCGATCGAGGGCGGCGCCGAGTACGTGGCGCAGATGGACGCCGACCTCTCGCACCCGCCCGAGGCGCTGCCGGGGATGCTCGGCGCGCTGCTCTCCACCCAGGCCAGCGTGGTGATCGGTTCCCGGTACGTGCCCGGCGGCGAGCTGGACGAGAACTGGCCGCTCTACCGCCGGGCGCTCAGTGGCTGGGCCAACCTCTACGTACACACCCTGCTGCGGGTACGCATCCGGGACCTCACCGCCGGCTTCAAGATCTGGCAGGCCGAGGCCCTGCGCGACATCGACCTGGAGCGCGTGCAGTCCAACGGCTACAGCTTTCAGGTGGAGATGCACTACCTCGCCACCAAGCTGGGGCACACCATCCTGGAGGTGCCGATCCGCTTCGAGGAGCGGCGCGACGGTGTCTCCAAGATGACCACCGCGACCAAGGTCGAGAGCGCGCTCATGCCCTTCCGCCTCCGCAGCAAACACCGCAACATCACCCGCTAACCCCAAACCCCACCCCACCCCCCTCCCCCTCCCCTCCCCACCCGGGTGATCAAGAGGTTTGCGTCGTCAGCGCCGGCAGATCTGACGCAAATCTCTTGATCACCGAGAGCCAGGCGGGGGCGGGGCGGTGGGTTGGTCGGGGTAGATGGCGCGGTGGGCGGTGGAAATGGCAGCGGCGTAGGCGCGGCCGGTGAGCGCGCGGTCGCGGGCCAGCGCGGCGCGGGCCGCGTTCGCGCCCGGCGCGCCGTGCACACCGCCGCCGGGGTGCGCCGACGCGCTGGCCAGGAAGAGCCGGTCCACCGGAGTGTCCGCCCGGCCCAGGCCAGGGATCGGGCGCAGGAAGAGCTGCTGGTACGCGGCGGCGGTCCCGCCGCCGAGCGTGCCACCGACCAGGCTCGGGTTGCCCTTCTCCAGGTCGGCCGGTCCGGCCACGTGTCGGCCCACGATCAGGCTTCGGAAACCCGGGGCCGCCGCCTCCAGCACGTCCTCCATCCGCTGCACGTGCCCGGCTACCTCCTCGGCCCGCCAGTTTCGCCGGAACGGCAGATGGGTGTACGACCAGAGTGACTCGGTACCCGGCGGGGAGTGGCTCGGGTCCGCCACCGACATCTGCCCCACCAGCAGGAACGGGTCGCGGGGCAGCTCGCCACGGGCCAACTCGCTGGCGTAGTGGGTGAGTCCGTTCAGGTCCGCGCCGAGGTGCACGGTGCCGGCGCCGGCCAACTGCCGGTTCGTCCAGGGCACCGGCGCGGAGAGCGCCCAGTCCACCTTCAGCGTGGAGCCGTCCCACCGGAAGTGCGCCAGGTCCTCCACCAGCCGGGACGGCAGTGCCGCCGCGCCGACCAGGTCGAGGTAGAGCGCCGGCGCCGGCACGTCGGCGAGCACTGCCCGCCTGGCCCGCCACAGCGCGCCGCCGACGGTCCGGACCCCCATCGCCCGGCCCCGGGCGGTGAGCACCCGATCGGCCCGGGCACCGTAGATGATCGTCCCGCCGCGCGCCTGTAGCCGATCCACCAGCGCGTTGGTGATCCGCTGGGCGCCGCCGTCTGGGACCGGCCAGCCGACCTGCTGGCCGAGCATGGCCAGCAGCCAGCCGTACACCCCGGAGCCGGCCTCCTCCGGGGAGAGGTCGGTGTGCAGGGCACAGCCGGCCAGCAGGGCCGGCCCGCCGGGACCGTCGAAGAGTTCGTCGCCGAGCTTGCGGACCGGTACGACCAGGCGCCGCGCGAGTCGCAGCGCGCCGGCGACGCGCAACCGACGCAGGAGACCCAGCCCGCCGCGTACCGGCGGGAACGGCGAGGTGATCGCCTCCAGCATCGGCTCGGCCACGTCGAGCCAGTCGGTGTACGCGTTGAGCCAGCGCTTACCGTCCCCGGGGGCGAACTGCTCCAGCGACGCGGCCGTGACGTCCGGATCCCGGTTGACCACCGCGGCTCGACCGTCCGGCAGCAGGTGCGCCAGCACGTCCGGCGAGTGCCGCCAGGACAGCCCGTGTCGACCCAGGTCCAGGCCGCCCAGCACCGGTGAGGCGTACCCGAGGGGGTAGAACGAGCTGTAGAGGTCGCTGAGGTAGCCGGGCGCGGTGACCTCGGCGGAGCGGACCGCGCCGCCGGGCACCGCTGTCGCCTCCAGCACCACCACGTCCCAGCCGGCGTCGGCCAGCAGGTTCGCCGCCACCAGGCCGTTGTGCCCGGCGCCGACGATGACGGCGTCCGCGCTCTGCGCGGTGGTGGTTGTCATCGGATCCGCCTACCCGGCGCGCAACCGGGCGAAACGCGTTTGCCTCGTCGGGGCCGGGGCATCCAGCGCCGCATGTACACGGTTGCGCAGCTGGTGGGCGGGGTGTGGGGTGCGGGCGGCGACGGCGGCGAACTGGTCGTGCGTGATCCGGCGGACGACGCGCCGGTGAGCACGGTGCCGGTGGCCACTGCCGACGAGGTGGGCAAGGCGACCCAGGCGGCCCGCAACGCGGCGTCCCAGTGGGCGGCGACCGCCCCGGCGGAACGGGCGGCGGCGCTGCACCGGGCCGCGGACGCGGTGGAGGCGGTGATCGAGGAGTTGGCGGCTGCGGTCACCGCGGAGATGGGCAAGCCGTTGGCGGACGCCCGCGGCGGCGTCGAGGCGGGGATCGGCACCCTGCGACAGTATGCGGAACTGGCGCCGCTGCGCGGCGGGCGCACGCTGAACGGCGACACCGACGCGCTGGACTTCCTCACCCCACAGCCACGCGGCGTGGTCGCGGCGATCACCCCCTGGAACGACCCGGTGGCGGTCTCCTGTGGACTGCTCGGCGCTGCCCTGGTGACCGGGAACGTGGTGCTCTACAAGCCGAGCGAACGGACACCGGCGACGGGTTGGCTGTTGGCCCGGGCGCTGGACCAGGCACTGCCGGCCGGGGTGTTGTCACTGCTCACCGGCGGCCCGGAGGTGGGTGCGGCGCTGGCGGCGCAGGACGTCGACGTGGTGGCCCACGTGGGTTCCACAGCGACCGGGCGGGCGATCGCCGCCGCGGCGGCCCGGACCGGCGCGAAGGTGCTCCTGGAGAACGGCGGCAGCGACCCGTTGATCGTGGACGCGGGCGTCGACCCGGAGTGGGCGGCGGAGCAGGTCGCGCTCGGCGCGTTCGCCAACGCCGGGCAGATCTGCGTGGCGGTGGAGCGGCTCTACGTGCACCGGGAGGTGGCCGACGACTTCGTGGCCGCGCTGGTCCGACGCGCCGCGGCGCTGCGGGTCGGGCCGGGCCGGGCTCCGGACACCGAGCTGGGCCCGCTGGTCGACCGGCGGCACCGGGACCACGTGCACGGGCAGGTGGCGGCCGCGCTGGCGGACGGCGCACGGGTGCTGGTGGGCGGTGAGGTCCCGGACGGGCCGGGGGCGTTCTACCCGGCCACCGTCGTCACCGACTGCCGCCACGACATGCCGCTGGTCCGGGAGGAAACCTTCGGGCCGGTCGCCCCGGTGGTGGTCGTCGACTCGTTCGACGAGGCGCTGCGCTGCGCGGCGGACTCCCCGTACGGACTGGCCGCCACTGTGTTGACCCCGTCGATGAGTCACGCGCAGCGGGCCTGGCGGGAGCTGCCGGTGGGCACGGTCAAGGTCAACGCGGTGTTCGGGGGTGCGCCGGGGGGTGCCGCGCACCCGCGCCGGGCCAGCGGACAGGGCTTCGGGTACGGCCCGGAACTGCTGGACGAGTTCACCGCCACGAAGGCGGTGCACATCGAGGCGCCGGGGGGCGGGCACTGGTGAACGGCGCGGGCGGACGCAGGGGTGGCGCGTCCGCCCGTACCGCGTCGGTTGTGCTCCGGTGCGGCGGCGATCAGTCGCCGCGGGCCTTGCGGGTCGCGCGGTCGTTGGCCTTCTCGATGGCCGTGACCAGCTCCGGTTTGGTCATGCTCGACCGACCGGGCACGTCGAGTTTGCGGGCCACCGACATCAGGTGGTCCTTGGTGGCGTTGGCGTCCACGCCACCGGCGGTGGGCGCCCGTCGTTCCGGCCCGCCGCCGGCGGCCTGCTGGTCGCTGGGGCCCTTGCGGCCCTTCGGCTCCCAGTGGTCGCCCACCTTCTCGAACTGATGCTTCACGGCGGCGAAGGCGGTGCGGTGCGACCGCTCCCCCTCGCCGTAGGTCTCGACCGCCGAGTCGTGCGTCTTTTCCCAGGTGCGCTGCGCCTTCTCCGGGGAGCGCCGCAGCGTGCTGGGCAGGTCTTCGCGCCCGGGCATCTCGTCCTCCTCCGTGTCGACAGGGTCACTGTGACCGTTCCCCGGTGACCGGGCGGCAAACCATAGCGGCGGCGGTCGGGTACCGGGTGGGTTTGTCGATTTCACCATCCGGGTACCGCCGGGCCAGGCCAGACCGGACGACCGGTCATCCGGCGGCCGGGGCGCAGGGAGCGGGCATGACGACCACGGAGCCCGGTACGACGCTCGACGGCACACCGGGCACCCGGGGGGTGCCCCGACGGATGCGGCAGTTGAGCTGGCGGACCTGGCGCGGGGTGCTGGTCCGCAGCGTCCAGAACTTCGTCAACGACAACTGCTCCGACTGGGCCGCGGCGCTGACCTACTACGGGGTGCTGGCGCTCTTTCCGTCCGCCATCGTGGTGGTGGCGCTGGTCGGTCTGGTCTCTGACGGGGAGCGGACCCTGGACACTGTGGTCGACCTTGCCAACCAGGTGGGCGCCGGTTCGGTGCTGACCAACGACGAGGGCGGCGTGGTCGGCGTGCTCCAGACCGTGGTGCTCGACCAGAGCAACCCCAAGCTGCTGCTGAGCTTCGGCCTGCTCGGCGCGCTCTGGTCCGCGTCGGGTTTCATCGGCGCCTTCACCCGCGCCTCCAATGCCGTCTACGGGGTGACCGAGGGCCGCCCGGTGTGGAAGCTTCGGCCGCTACAGATCGGTCTGGCGGCGGTCACGCTGGTGCTGCTCGCGGTCGTCGCCCTGGGCCTGATCGTCAGTGGGCCGGTCACCGATGCGGTCGGCGACCTGGTCAATGCCGGCGGCCTGGCCCGCACGACGTGGAGCGTGGCGAAGTGGCCGGTCCTCGCCATGATCATGATGGCGCTGCTGTCCCTGCTGTTCTGGATCGCGCCGAACGTGCGCCAGCCCCGGTTTCGCTGGCTCACCCCCGGCGGCGCGGTGGCCCTGATCTCCTGGGCGGCGGCCTCCTTCGGCTTCGGCCTCTACGTGGCCAACTTCAGCTCGTACAACACCACCTACGGCAGCCTCGGGGCGGCCATCGCGTTCCTGGTCTGGCTCTACCTGTCCAACTCGGCGCTGATGCTGGGCGTGCAGATCAACGCCGAGGTGCAGCGCGGGCGGCAGTTGCAGGCCGGCGACCCGGACCCGGACGAGCCGGTGCTGCCGCCCCGCAAGCCCGCCGACGAGTAGGCCTCCGTTCGGCGGCGGTGTCCGGTTCGCCGCCGAACCGAGGGCCGGTTCGTGGCCCGGTGCCGGTTTATCGGGTGAGGTGCCGGGTAGCGCAGAAGGCATGGAGCGTGGCAACAGCAAGCACGGACCGAGGATCGACGAACAGATGAGTCAGGAGGTCAGCGGCCTCGTACAGGGGCCGGGGACCGGTGGCTCTCGGGTCGACGAGTCGCGGGTGCCGGAACCGGCTGGCGAGGACCAGCCGGAGACGACCACCGCCCCGGCCGGCGACCTGCGCACCGGCACCCCGCAGGGCATGAGCTCTACGGACGTCGAGCAGCGCAGCCGGCTCGGCCGGTTCATCTCGATGAGCGCGCTGCCGGGCGACCGTCTGGTGCTCATTGCCAGCGCCCGTGAGAACGAGGCGCCGGACGACATCGTGGCGTCGCTGGAACGGCTGCCCGAGGGCACCGTCTACCAGACGGTCTCCGAGGTGTGGGCGGCGCTGGGCAACAAGAACGAGACAACTCGCTGGTGACCAGGATCGCCCCCGATCCGGCAATCCACCAGTGGCTGAAGGAGGTTCCCCGATGAGTGGCGTTACCGAACATGTGGACGTTTCCGTACCCGTACGCACCGCGTACGACCAGTGGACGCAGTTCGAACAGTTCCCCGAGTTCATGGAGGGTGTGCAGGAGGTCCGGCAGCTCTCCGACACGATGACCCACTGGACCGTTGACATCGCCGGTGTGAAGCGCGAGTTCGACGCGGAGATCACCGAACAGCTCCCCGACGAGCGGGTCGCCTGGCGCTCGACCGACGGCACCCAGCAGGCCGGCGTGGTGACCTTCCACCGACTGGACCAGGACAAGACGCGGGTCACCCTGCAGCTCGAGTTCGAGCCGCACGGCGTGGTCGAGCAGGCCGGCGACAAGCTCGGCATCGTCGACCGACGGGCCAAGGGCGACCTGGAACGGTTCAAGACCTACATCGAGCGGCGTGGTCAGGAGACCGGCGCCTGGCGCGGACAGGTGGACCGTCCGCAGCCGTGACGGTGAGCAGTGACCTGCGATGGCCGCCGGGATTCCCGGCGGCCATCGCCGTATCCGAGCCTTGTCGCACACCACCGTTTGCGATCATCGCGCCCGGGTACCGCTGAAGACATGACCGACGACAACATCAGGGTGTGGCGGGACGAGGAACGGCTTCCGTTGGAAGAGCTGGAGCAGGCCGTGGCCGGCTCCAGCCTCGACGGGCAGGCCGACGACGTGACCGGCAACGACGCGGGGGAAGAGGCGACGTTCGGGCACGGGCCGGCAGCGGACGACCGTAAGGGGCAGGCCCAGGGCAACAGCCGGGAGGACACCGATCCGGAGCGCCGCTACCGCCCGTCCACCACCGGGCGGACCGGCCCGGACGCGGGCTGACCCTCCCCGCCGGGCTGACTGGGCGCCGGCCGCCCGGTGGGCCGGCCGGGCGAGCGACGGGCACCCCACTCGTAGAGCGCGATCAGCGCCAGCGCGAGCACCAGCAGAGCCGCGCCCAGCACCTGCACCGACGTGTTGCCGATCAGCACGCCCAGCCCGGCCGGGACAAGCGCAGCGCCGACGCCCGAGGCGCCGATCTGCATCCCGATGGCCCGGTCCGCGTGCGCCGCGCCGACCCGTTCGGCGGTGGTGAGGGTGAGCAGCGGAAACACCGGCGCGGCGGCGAAACCGACAACGACAAGGCCGAGCACCGCCAGGGCGGCCGGGCCGGGAACGGCGATCAGCGCCGCGCCGACGGCCATTCCGGCCAGGCTGGCCCGCAACACCAACCCCGCCCCCAAGCGCTCGGCCACCAGACCCTGCACGACCCGGCCGACGAAGAGACTGCCCCAGTACGCGGAGACACAGCCGCCGGCCAACGCCGCGCTGAGCCCGCGCCCCTCGGTCAGCAGCAGGAACGCCCACAGGCCGGCGGACACCTCGATGGCCACGTACAGCGCGAAGGCGAGCAACCCCGACCAGACCGCCGGCAACCGCAGCGTGTCCCGAACCGGAACCTGGACGGTCGACGCCGGCCCGGAATCCGTGGCGCCGGGCACGCCCTGGACAGCCGCGCCCGCTTCGGTGCCGGCTGGGGCGTCACGGCGCCAGGCCCGCGCGGTGAGCACGAACGCGACGGCGAGGACGAGTTGGGCGGCGGCCACGATGCCGTACCCCCAGCGCCAGGCCAGCCCGGCGCTCAGCACCGCGGTCATGATCAGCGGGCCGATGGCCACGCCGAGGCCGAAGAAGGCGTGCAACCAGTTCATGTGGCGGGGCCCGAAGGCCCCGGCGGCGTACGCGTTGAGCCCGGAGTCGACAGCGCCGGAGCCGAGCCCGAGCAGCAGCGCGCAGCCCACCAGCACCGCCAGCACGGGGCTCACCGAGTAGCCCGTCAGCGCCAGGCTGGCCACCAGGGTGCTGCCGGCGAGCAGGGCGCCCACGCCGACCCGGGCCAGCGTGAAGCCGGCCAGCACGCTGGAGGTGAGATAGCCGACGGTGCCGGCGGTGAGCACCCACCCGACGGCCTCGGTCGGTACGTCGAAGTCGCCTCGGATCGAGGGCCAGCTGACGCCGAGCAGGCCGTCGGGCAGGCCGAGACTGACGAACGCGAGGTAGGACAGCAGGAGCAGTGCGGCGCGGGGACGCGCGGGCGCGGTGGACACGAGACACCATCCTGCCGCAGGGGCACCCTAGCGCCGTCGGCACCCGATCGCTCGCGGCGCAAAGAAGTCGTGTCCGTACGGTCGAGAAAACGGACAGCTCATCCAGAATCGGCCGATCGGAGGACGGCAAGCCGGCCGGTTCGCGTAAGAATTTCGGGATGCATCAAGGCTCCGGAATCCTCTCCACGCGTCAGCGCAAACTCGCCTGGCTCGGCTTCCTGCTCGCCGCGCTCCAGGCACCCGTGTCCGCCTGGCTCGTCGCCGACGAGTCGTGGCTGTTCAGCCTCTGCGTCGCGCTGATGGTGGCCACCGTGATCATCGCTGACGACGCGGCACGGCGTCGCCCGGCCGACGCGACAAGCGACTAGCCCTCGCCACCCGGCCGGGCCTCGTGGCCCGGCCGGCCCCGGCTCCGGCGGCGTTCCTTCATCTCCGCCTCGTAGAGGTGGCGCCGCCCACCCACCAACTCGTCGCGGGCCTGCTGGTCCAACTCGCGGAACAGCGCGTGGTAGCCGTCGTCGAAGTCCTCGACGATCTGAAACGTCCACCGTCCGGCGATGACGTTGCGGCCGCGTAGCTCAGTGGCGATCCGGTCGGCGAGGTGCGGATGCCCGGCGGCGCGAAACTGCTCCACCGCGTCGTCGAGCATCAGGTCGGCGTGGCCGATCAACTGGTGCACCGAGTAGAGGTGCCCCCGGGCCCGCTCCACACATTCCAGCGCCTCGCTGAGCTTGCCGAGCGCGGCGACCGTCGCGTCGCTGACGCCGTCCGGCCGCCGGTGCCGCTCGTCGGGTCCGTCCGCCTGCTGTCCCATCCGTGCCTCCGTGCCGGGTGCCGTCATTCCTGGGTGTTCTCCTGCTGCCCCGTCTGTGCCGGATCAATCCCCCAGGCCAGCGTCGACCGCCTCAGTGGCGCACCCGACATCCGCCGAGCGGACGAGGTCGACACGGTCACTGGTCGGTTAGCCTCGGTCACCATGCGTGTGCCGTTCAACCGGGTCGCCTCCCGTACCGCCGTCGACTCGGCGCGGTCCACCCTGGCCGCCCTCACCGTCTCCGTGGGCACTGTCGGGCTCGCCGCCGCCGCCGCGCGCCCGGGCCTGCTGGCCCTCGTCGACCAGCATGCGGCGGCCGTCCGGGACAGCCTCGACGGCGACCGCACGCCGCTGAGCGCCGCGGCGCTCGCCGGCTACGCCGAGGGGGTGCGCGCCGCCGCCCTGGAGCACGGGTGGACGCCACCCAGCGGGTCGGTGGACTGGAGCCAGCCGGAGTGGCTGCTCACCCGCCTCGTCGCGGTCTGCGCGCTGGCTCGCGCACTCGATCGGCACTGACACGCGAGGGGAGGGCACCCCGCGTCGTACGCGGAACACCCTCCCCACCCGTCGTGCCGTTCCGCCCGCTACGAGCGGTACTGCTGGGCTTCGTCCACCCGAGGCATGGCCTGGGTGCGGTCACCCCCGCGGTCGGCCATCTGCCGCTCCACGTCGCTACGCCCGGCCGACGCGGCCTGACGTTGCTGCTGCACCGCCCGAGCCTCCTGGGCCGCCCGCTGCAACCAGCCGTCCCAGCGGTTCTGCATCGGCTTCACGAGACCACCGCCGACGCCGACGATCAGGATGCCGGCCACCGTGGCGAGCACCGCGATCAGCACCGGAGTCGTCACCGTGGTGGCGATACCCACCTGGTTGAGGGCGGCGATCACACCGAGCGCGATGATGAAGATCGCCGTCAGATCGGCCAGGACCTTGCCGTACGAGAGCCCTCCCAGCGCCCCGGTGACCAGATCCCGGACAGCGTTGGCGATCGCGGCCGCCACCACCACGATGACGATCGCGATGAACGCCCGCGGCAGCCAGGCCACCACGCCGCTGATCAGGTCACTGATCGCGTTGGGTCCCCAGACTCCGAAGGCGAACTGCAGCGTGAACAGCAGTACGGCGTAGTACGCCAGTCTGGCCAGGATGTCGCTGGCGTCGTACTTCGTTCTCTCCAGGGCCCGTTTGATGCCACCGCGTTCGACCGCCTGGTCGAAGCGCACCCGTTCCAGCACCGTATCCACGATTTTGAGGACGGCTCTGGCGATGAGCCAGCCGACCACGAGGATGACGATGAAGGCCACTGCCTTCGGGATGAAGAGCAGCACCGACCTCCAGGTGTCGGCGATGGCATCGCCGATGTCGGCCTGCCGGACCGCGAGGGTTTTCAGCATGATGTCCCTCCTGTCGCATGGACTGCGCCGGGCGCATACCCGGCAACCGGTCCGGCACTCCGCGCAGCGCGCGGCGTTTTTCCCGACAGACCTCCGGACAGGGGCCCTGAACTGCCCGAACGGCCACCGCGAGGGACTCGGCGACGGCCGGACGCCGTGGTCGGATGCCTTTTCCGGTCGGCCGACTAGGCTGCGAACATGCCAGGAACGGTCGGGCGGGTCCCCACACCAGCAACTCCGGGCCCGGGCAGACCCACCGGGTCCGGCCCGGCCGTCGGCGTGCTCGCCCACGACTGGGCCAACACCCCGCTGGGCCCGGCCGACGACTGGGACGTCGCCCTCCAGGCAGTGGTGGAGCTGGTCCTCGCCTCGCCGATGCCGATGGCCCTGGCGTACGGCGACGATCTCGTCCTGCTCTACAACGCCGGCTACGCCGAACTGCTGGGCACCAAGCACCCGAGCGCCCTCGGCCGTCCGGCCGCCGAGGTGTTCGCGGAGATCTGGGCGCTGCCCGGCGTCGGCGCGGTGATCGAGCGCTGCTACCGGCAGGGCGAGCCCTTCCTGGAGAAGGAGTCCACCCTGCCGCTGGTCCGTGGGCACTCCGCGACGGTGGAGCAGGCGGTCTTCACCCGGGGCTACTCACCGGTGCGCGACAGCGCCGGGCAGATCGTCGGCGTGCTGACTGTCGCGGCCGAGACCACCCACGTCACCGAGCAGTTGCAGAGCCTCAGCGAGGTGGCCGCGGCGCTCGCCGGCACCCTCACCCTCGACGACGTGGCCCGGGTGGCGCTGCGGTACGCGATCACCACGTTCGACCCCGACCAGGCCTCGTTCGCTGTCGACGAGGGCGGCGGCGGCTGGCGCATGGTGCGTCGGGTCCGTGGCGAGTTGTTGGACGAGGCCGACGAGCGGCTTCCCCCGCTCTGGCGGCGCGCACCGGCGGACTGGTCGGCCCCGGTGGTGCAGGCGGCCCGCTCCGGCGCCCCGTCGTTCACCCGCGACGGGCAGCCGCTGCGGGACACCGCCGTGGACCGCCACGACCAGAAGGTCCGCGCGGTGGCGGCCCTGCCGCTGGGCACCTCGGTGGTCCGCGGCGGGCTGGCGGTCGGCTACCAGGTTCCGCACACCTGGTCCCCCGCCGAGCGGGCGCTGCTGGCCGCCTCGGCCGAGCTGATCGGCCAGGCCGCCGAGCGGGCCCGCCGGTTCGAGACGCAGCACGGCACTGCCCAACTGTTGCAGCGCAGCATGTTGCCGGAGCACCTGCCGGATCTACCCCGGTTGCGGATCGCGGCGCGCTACGACCCGGGCGTGGACGGCAACGCGGCCGGCGGTGACTTCTACGACGCGTTCCTGCTGCCCGACGGCTCACTCGGCGTGGTGCTGGGCGACGTCGCCGGGCACGACGTGCAGGCCGCCGCGCGGATGGGGCAGGTCCGGGCGGCGTTGCGCGCTCTGGCCCTGGCCGACCCGACGCCCGACGCGGTCCTGGCCGGCCTGGACCGGCTGGTGACCAGCCTCGGCGCGGAGGCCGGCACCCACGAGCTGTTCGTCACTGTGGCGTTCGGGGTGATCGACGCGGAGCGGCGGGAGCTGACCCTGTCCAGCGCCGGTCACCCCGCGCCGTTGATCCGCCGCGGTGACCCGGATGGTCGGTTCCACGCCGAGTACGTCGACGTCCCGGCCGGGCCGCCGCTGGGGTTGGGCGGCCGGCCGGGCACCACGACCGTCCCGTTCCGCCCCGGCGACACCCTGCTGCTGTTCAGCGACGGGGTGGTGGAGCGTCGCCGGCAGAGCCTGAGCGCCGGGCTGGCCACGCTGAGCGACGCCATCGCGAAGGCCGGCAGCGGCGACCCCCGCGCGCTCTGCGCGGTGGCCACCGCGGCGGTCCCGGGCGGCACGGAGGACGACGTGGCAGTGCTGGCGGTCGAGCACGCGCTCAAACCGAGTCGTTCGGCGAGCATGGAGGTGCCCGCCGAGCCGACAGCGCCGAGCCGGGTCCGGCACTGGCTGACCGGCCAGCTCACCGAGTGGCAGGTGCCCGAGTCGGTGATCGGGGCGGCGGTGCTCTGCACCAGCGAGCTGACCACCAACGCGTTGCTGCACGCCGGCACGGCCGCCCGCGTGGAGATCGACCTCAGCGCCGAACGGCTGCTCGTCTCGGTAGCGGATTCCGGCACCCGAGGGACCGTGACCCGGGCCCGTACCGACACGTTGAGCAGTCGCGGGCGCGGCCTCGGCCTGATCGAGGAGCTCAGCGACGCCTGGGGCACCGACCCGTCGGTCCGGGGCTCCACGGTCTGGTTCGAGATCCTCACGCCGCCGGCCGCGCATCCCTGAGCCGCCCGAGGGTAGGAGGACGCCCATGGCTACCGACCGGCCCGCCGGGGTCCTCTTCGATGTCGACGGCACCCTTGTCGACACCACCTACCTGCACACGGTGAGCTGGTGGGAGGCGTTACGCCAGACCGATCAACCGGTGCCGATGGCGGTGGTGCACCGTTCGATCGGGATGGGTTCGGACAAACTCCTGGATCATCTCCTCGGCCCGGAGCGGGACCGCGACGCCGACTCGAAGCTACGCGACGCGCACGACACCCTCTACGCCGAGTACTGGGAACGGCTCACACCGCTACCCCGGGCGGCCGACCTGTTGGGGGCCTGCGCCGATCGGGGGTTGCGGGTCGTGCTGGCCACCTCCGCCTCGGAACCCGAGGTGGGCGCGCTTCGTCGGGCGCTGGCCGCCGATGACGTGATCGACACGATCACCTCCTCCGCGGACGCCCAGCAGAGCAAGCCGGCCCCGGACATCCTCATCGCCGCCTTGGAGCAGTCCGGGTTGGCCGCCGAGCGGGTGGTCTTCGTCGGCGACTCGGTGTGGGACGTCGCCGCGGCCGGCAAGCTGAACATTCCGTGCGTGGGCCTGACCTGCGGTGGCACCAGCCGCGGCGAGCTCGCCGGCGCGGGTGCCGTGGCGGTGTACGACGACCCGGCCGCGCTGCTGCACGAGTTGGCGGACTCGCCGCTCGCCCGACCCCGGTGAGAATCACTCGGGTCCGCCGGCACTGACGCGCATAGCCGGAGCCCTTGCGGGGCAAGGACTGTCACCACCTGCCCGCACCTCGCGGGTGCGGCCGGAAAGGTGGTGCCGTGGAGCCGGTAGATGTGGCGTTCGCGCTGGTGGGCCTGGGCGCCCTGCTCGCGGGCATCCTGCCGCGGGTGCTGGATAGGCGCCCGCTGTCCATGCCCATCGCCTTCCTCGCCCTCGGCATGCTGGTGTTCCTTCTGCCGGTCGGGCTGCCGTCGCCGGACCCCCTGGCCCACCCGGAGCTGACCACTCACCTCACCGAGATCGGGGTGATCGTCGCGCTGATGGGTGCCGGGTTGAAGATCGACCGGCCGTTGAGTTGGCGGCGGTGGTCGTCCACCTGGCGGCTGCTGGCGATCGCGATGCCCCTGTGCATCGCGGCGGTGGCCCTGCTCGGCTGGTGGTGGGCGGGGCTGGTGCCGGCCGCCGCGCTGTTGTTGGGCGCCGCGCTGGCACCCACCGACCCGGTGCTCGCCGCCGACGTGCAGGTCGGTGAGCCGACCGACGTGGAGGATTCCGAGGACGAGGTCCGATTCGCGTTGACCTCCGAGGCCGGCCTGAACGACGGGCTGGCGTTCCCGTTCGTCTACGCGGCCATCGCCATCGCCTCGACCAGCCTCGCCCCGAGCGACTGGTTGGCCGAGTGGTTCACGGTGGACGTCCTCTGGAAGATCAGCATCGGCGTCGGCGGTGGCCTGCTCATCGGCTGGCTGCTCGGCAAGCTGTTCTTCCGCGCGCCCAGCGAGCTGCGGCTGGCCCGGCACGCCGAGGGCTTCCTGGCGCTGGCTGCCACGTTCCTGGCGTACGGGCTGGTGGAGGTGGTCGGCGGGTACGGCTTCCTGGCGGTGTTCGTGGCCGCCCGGGCCATTCGGGCCGCCGAACGGACCCACGAGTTCCACTCGGTGCTGCACGACTTCGCCGAGCAGGTCGAACGGCTGCTCACCCTGGTGCTGTTGCTGCTGCTGGGCGGCGCGATAGTGGGTGGCCTGCTGAGCCCGCTGACCTGGCCGGCGGCCGCCGTCGGGCTGGCGCTGGTGTTCCTGGTGCGGCCGCTGATCGGCTGGTTGTCGTTGCGTGGCGCTCCCGGACGCCCGGCCGAGCACTGGGTCATCTCCTTGTTCGGCATTCGTGGCGTCGGCTCGTTCTACTACCTCGCGTACGCCACCACCAAGGCCGACTTCCCGCAGGCCGAGCTGCTCTGGGCGACCGTCGGGCTGGTGGTGCTCGTCTCCGTCGTGGTGCACGGCATCACGGCGACCCCGGTCATGCAACTGCTGGACCGGGAGGGAGAGCGGACCTCCGACCCGGCCGAGCGCGACGCCGACGCCCGCCCCGTCGCGGCCGCCGGTCACACCTGAGCGGGTGGCCCCGGGCCGAGCGGGCATGCCTGAGTGGGTGACTCAGGCCAGGCGGGCGGCCAGCGCACGGCCCAGGTCCCGGCCGGAGCGCCAGGCGCTCTGCACCCGGGGCTTGCCGAACGCGTCGCCGGCCAGGCCGATCCCGTCGGCGTCGAGGTGGTGGGTGGCGCCGCCGGCGTCGGTGGTCGGCTTCGCGTACGTCCAGCGGTGCACGTGCACGTCGACGGCCTGCTCGGGCAGCCCGAGCAGGTCCCGGACGGCCTGCTCGATCGCCGGGCCGGCCCCGGTGGGTTGGGCCAGGTGCCCGGCCGCGAACTCCGGCACGGTGTGCGCGACCAGCACCGGCGCGCCGTCACCGCGCCGGTCGCCGTCGTCGCAGACGAGGTTGACGACCGGGTGCTCGTTGACGAACGCGCCCCGGAAGTCCGGCCAGCGCCGGGTCGGGAAGCGCAGTACCGCGGCCAGCGACGGCGACCAGCGTTGCGCCTGCACGACCCGGGTGGCGTCGGTCAGGGCCGGGTCGAGCAGTAGGGCGGCCTGCGGACCCGGCATGGCCAGGGCGACCGCCGCACACGGCTGCCCGTCGACGACCGGGCCGGGTTCCACCGTGAGCACCAGCCTGTCGACGGTCACCGGTACCGCGTCGGCCAGGTGCTCGACCAACGAGCGCAGCCCACCGGGGGCGGCGAAGCGCATCGGCCCGGGCACCTCGTGGTTCCCACTCCGGTCGTACGCCTGGAAGGTGTCGGTCCATTCGCGGACCAGCCCGGCGGCACGCCACTGCTCGACCAGCGCGGCGAAGTCCGGGTCGGTGGCGGTGAAGTAGGCGGCGCCGATGTCCGCGGGCCGGCCCTGGAAGCGTTTGCTGGCCATCCGGCCACCGCGGACGTGCCCCCGCTCCCGGACCTGCACCGGCACCCCGGCCCGGGTCAACTCGACCGCACAGGCCACCCCGGCGATGCCCGCCCCGACCACCACCACGCTCGACCGGTCCTCCGTCATCAGATGATCGTAGGTGGCGGCGTTCGGGCATGAACCACCGACGATCGGGGTACTGGCACACCTGTTCGAAAGGAAGGGTGATGATGATGACGGACCGCCGTACCGAGCAGGCCGACCAGAACCCCGCGATCAAGGACCCGGACGAGTGGGTCACCGGGGACGAGCCGCCGACCGCCGCCCAGGAGTCGTACCTGAGCACGCTGGCCCGGGAAGCCCATGCCGACCTCCCGGACGACCTGACCAAGGCCGAGGCGTCCAAGCGCATCGACGAGCTCCAGGCCGAAACGGGCCGAGGCCAGTAGGACCCGCCCCGTCGATCTTGCACTTTCTGTCGCGACGAAACGACACACAAGGTGCAATTCGACGACAGCAAGTGCAAGATCGCCGGGGCGGGGCGGGGCGGGGCGGGGCGGGGCGGGGCCGGGCGGGGCGGGGCCGCAGGCCGGGGCGGGGCCGCAGGCCGGGGCGGGGCCGCAGGCCGGGGCGGGTCAGGGGCGGGGTAGGTGGTGTAGGTGGACCTTGGTGAGGGTGCCGGTGTGCACCTCGGCGGTGAGGTAGGTGGCGTGGGGTTGGGAGCGGCGGTCGGTGGGTGAGCCGGGGTTGAGCAGGCGCAGCCCACCGGGCGCCTCGGTGTCCCAGGGGATGTGCGAATGCCCGAACACCAGCAGGTCCACGTCGGGAAAGCGGGCCGCGCACCGCTTTTCCCGGCCGGTCCGTTGACCGGTCTCGTGCACCACCGCCATCCGCAGGCCGTCCAGCTCCACCCGGGCCACCTCCGGCAGCCGGGCGCGCAGCGCCGGGCCGTCGTTGTTGCCGTACACCCCGATCAGTCGGCGCGACCGCGCTGTCATGGCGTCGAGCAACGCCTCGTCCACCCAGTCGCCGGCGTGCACCACCACGTCGGCCGCTTCGATGGCAGCCCAGAGGGGCCCGGGTAGGTCCCGGGCCCGCTTCGGTACGTGGGTGTCCGCCGTGAGCACCAGCCGCATACCGGCATTGTGCCCCGAGTCCCGGCCGCCCACCCGGGGGACGTGGGTGGGCGGCCGGGCTCCGCCTCCGCCGCCCGGCCCCGTGCGTCATCGACGCTCGGGTACGGGAGCCGAGCCGGTCAGGGGGCGGTCACGGCAGGGTCCAGCGTTGCGCCCCGGTGCCGTTGCAGGTCCAGATCCGCAGTTGCCGACCGTCGGTGAGATCCGAGTTGGGGATGTCCAGGCAACGACCGGACTGGGGGTTGCGCAGGCTGCCGTCCGACTGGGCGGCCCACTGCTGGGCCCCGCTGCCGTTGCAGTCGTAGAGCTGCACGAGGGTGCCGTCGGTGGTGCCGCTCGCCTTCACGTCCAGGCACTTGGCGAGCCCCCGCACCGTGCCGTCGCCGGGCAGGGTCCAGCGCTGGGCGGCGGTGCCGTTGCAGGTCCAGGTCTGCACCCTGGTGCCGTTCGCGGTCTGGCTGGAGGCGATGTCCGCGCACTTGCCGAGGGCCTTGACCTCACCGGTGCGCGCCCCGCCGGTGCCGACGCCCGGGCCGGTGAAGGTGTAGCTGTCCACGTCCAGCAACGCCCCGCTGCCGCCGGTGACGACCAGGTACAGGTCGTGGGTGCCGTCGTCGGGCTTGGTCACCGTGGCGCTCAGTTCGGTGTAGTTGTCCCAGCCGCCGGTGTTCGGCACCGCGATCCGGGCGACCTCGGTGCCGGTCGGTGAGTCGTACCGGAAGGAGAGGGTGCCGCCGGGGCCGCCGGAGGAAACGCGAGCCCGGACGCCGGTGATTCCCTTGAGGCTCACCGCGTGGTGCCGGACGCTCTCGCCGTTCTGGACGTCACCCAGCCGCTTGCCACCCTCGGCCGCCGCCTGGTCGATCACCTTGGGGCCGTTGAGCTGGACGAAGTGCTCGGCCTGCCACTGTTTCGGGTAGAGGCTGATCTCCTGCTCACCGGTGAGCGCGGCCGAGCCGGTCGCGCCGCGATCGGTGTAGCTGCCCCGCAGGACGAAGAACAGCACCGAGTCGGGGCCGGCGTGTACCGGGCCGGTGTTGAAGGTCGCGCCGCAGCCGGTCCCCTCCCCCTCCTCGTGGGCGTGCTCCTGGTGGCCCAGCGCGGCCCGGACGACCACCGCCGAGCAGGCCGGCGTGCCGTCCTGCGGGTCACTGGCCGTGGCGCCCACCGCCAGGTCCTGCCCCCAGTCGAAGAGCCCGCCGGCGGGTAGGCCGGTCAACGTGACGGTCGGCCGGTTGTTGCCGACCACCACCGACACCACTGTGGTGGCGCTGCGGCCGGTGCCGTCGTTGACGGTGAGCCGGGCGCTGTAGCTGCCGTTGGCGGAGTACGTGAAGGACGGGTTCGCGGCGGTCGAGTCGGTGCTGCCGTTGTTGGTGAAGTCCCACGCGTACGTCAGCGGGTCGCCGTCCGGGTCCGAGCTGCCGGCGCTGGAGAAGGTCACCGAGAGGGGGGCCAGGCCGTTGTCCCGGTTGACTGTGGCCTTGGCAGCCGGCGACCGGCCACCCTGGACATAGTTGATCTTGTAGAGACCGGCGTCGACAGCGCCGGAGAAGTAGCCGCTGCCGTATTCCAGCAGGTAGAGCGAACCGTCCGGGCCGAACTGCCAGTCGATCGGGTGGACGAGTTTCATGCCGGCGAGCACCGGCTCGATGACGGTCGGCGACCCGGTGGACGGGTTGCCGTTGTCGAACTGGACCTCCTTGATCCAGTTGCGGCAGTACTCGGAGATCAGCCACTTGTTGTCGTAGTAGGCCGGCCACTTCACGTCCGAGACGAGGTTCGGATCGTAGTGGTAGACCTCGACGTGGTTGGGCGATCCGCACCCACCCGGGTTGTCCAGCGCCGGCCAGTCCTCACTGCCGCCGTGCTGCTCCCAGACCAGTGCCGGTTTCGTCGGCGGAAGCTGCTGGACGCCAGTGTTGCGGGGTGAGTTGTTGACCGGTCCGGTCGAGCCGCCGCAGGGGAACCACCCGCGCGGTGTGGCGGTGGCGAAGTCCCAGTCGTTGTAGGCGACGTTGGGGCCGCCACAGTACGGCCAGCCGTAGTTGCCGGGCTCGTTGGCCCGGTTGAACTCGTCGTAGGCCGCCGGGCCGCGGTTGGCGAGGTCGGTGCCGGCATCCGGGCCGACCTCCCCCCAGTAGAGGGTGTTGTTGGCGGTGCGGTCCACCCAGATCCGGTACGGGTTGCGCACGCCCATCACGTAGATCTCCGGGCGGGTGCGCGCGGTGCCGGCGGCGAAGAGGTTGCCGACGGGGACGGTGTAGCTGCCGTCGCTCTCCGGGTGGATCCGGTTGATCTTGCCGCGCAGGTCGTTGGTGTTGCCCGAGGTGCGCTGGGCGTCGTACTGGGCGTTGCGGTTCGTCCGCTCGTCGATCGGGGCCATCCCGGCGGAGTCGCCGCCGGAGTTGGTGTTGTCGCCGACGGCGAAGTACAGGTTGCCGGCGGTGTCCCAGCTCATCGAGCCGGCCGAGTGGCAGCAGAGATCGCGTTCGGTGGGCCACTCGATGAGCACGTCCTCGCTGCCCGCGTCGAGCAGCAGGGTGGACGGGTTGAAGGTGAACCGACTGATCCGATTGACCAGTGGGGTGACCTTCGGCGAGTAGAAGAGGTAGACCCAGCGGTTGGTCGCGAAGCTCGGGTGCAGCGTGATGCCGATCAGGCCGTCCTCGAAACGGGCGTCCAGCGCCAGGGTCAGGGCCACCGTGGTGGACCTGGTCTCCGGGTTGTAGAGGCGGACCTGCCCACCGGCGGCACTGGTGCCCCGGTTGATGTAGAAGACCTTGCCATCGGGTGCGACGGCCAGTTCGATCGGTTCACCCATGGACAGGCCGCCGTCGAGGGCTACCTTCTCGAAACCGACCGTGGCGGGCGGCGCGAGGGCGGCGGCCTGGACCGGGGACGCGGCTGCCGGTAGGACGCTCGCCTGCGGGACGAGGCAGAGGGCGACCAGGACGGTGAGCAGTGTGGTGGCGCTGACGAGCCGTCGACGCAGATTGCGGGACACGAGACCTCCAGCTGTCCGGGGGATCTCGGTGCCGCTCCCGCCGACTGGAGGAGCACCGCGGTGTTTCCCGGACATTAACGTCTTTCACTGGAAGGCGATAGAACTTCACGTCATTGGATCGAAAGTTGTCAAGATTTACACGAAAGTACAGCCTCAGCGACGCGCCGGGGTGAAGTGCGCCGGGGGCATCCCGCAGTCGCGCAACGTCGGGTCCTGCTCGACGTCGGTGAGCACACCGGCGGCATTGATGAGGCCGATGTGCGAGAACGCCTGTGGGAAGTTGCCCAACTGCTCCCCGGTCAGCTGGTCGATCTGCTCGGCGTACAGGCCCAGGTCGTTGACCCGACCAGCCAGATCGCGAAACAACTCGTGCGCCCGGTCCCGCTCGCCGGCCAACGCCAGGCAACTCACCAGCCAGAACGAACAGATGACGAAGCCCGCGGGATCGCCGTCCCAGCGCCGCAGCAGGCCGTCGTGTGACAGTCGCCGCTCCACCGCGCGGACCGTCGAGCGCATCCGAGGGTCGTCGGCCCGCACAAATCCCACCAGCGGCATCACCAGCACCGACGCGTCCAGCTCGTCGGAATCAAAAATCCCTGTGTACGACTGGAGCCTGTCGCTCCACCCCCGCTCGAGGATCGCCGCGCGCACCTCGTCGCGGGCAGCCGTCCAGCGCGCCAGGTCCTGCGGCCCGCCGAGCTGGTCGCCGAAGCGGACCGCCCGATCCAGCGCCACCCAGCACTCCACCTTCGAGGACACGTGGTGGTGTTGCACTCCACGCTCCTCCCACATCCCCGCGTCCGGCTGTTTCCAGTCCTGCTCGGCCTGATCGGCGAGCACCCGGAGCAGGTGGTAGACGTCCGGGTCGAACGGTTCGAGCTGGTCGCGCATCAGCCAGGCGGCGTCCATGGCCGCGCCGTAGATGTCGTTCTGTCGCTGCCGCCACGCGTCGTTGCCGGTCACCACCGGCGGGCTGTCGCGGTAACCGCCGAGCTGGTCCAGCCGGTGCTCGGTGAGGTCCCGCTCCCCCAGCACCCCGTACATGATGGGCACCGGCTGGTCGCCTATTCGGCCCATCGCCCGGCCCAACCAGGCGAACTGCCGCCGCACCTCGTCGAAGCACGCCGACCGCCACAGCGCCCGCAGGGTGTGGCTGAAGTCGCGCACCCAGACGTAGCGGTAGTCGTAGTTGCGGTCCCCGCCGAGCTTCTCCGGCAGCGAGGTGGTCACCGAGGCCACCACCGCACCGCTGGGCCGGTACGTCATGCCCTGCACAATGAGGCCGCTGCGCCGCACCTCCTCGGCGTAGAGGCCCTGGTACTCGTGCTCGGCGGCCCAGGACCGCCAGCCGGCGACGGTGTCGGCGATCGTCTGGTCGGCGTCCGGCACCTCCGGCAGTGGGGCGTCGTAGGTCGGGGCGTACCCGAGACTGAAGTTGTGGGTCGCGCCGGCGCGGACGGTGAACGTCGCTGCGGCATCGCCGTCGTCGCCGCACGCCAACCGCACGCTGCTGCGGAAGGTGAGCCGCGCGGCCCCGGCGATGGCCTCGAGCATGTCCTCACGCTCGACCAGGTACGCGATGGTGCGCCCGTACTCGAAGCGCGGACGGTAGTGCACCCGCATCGGCACCGCACCGGAGAGTCCCTGCACGCTACGGACCAGCACCTGCGGTGGGTGCATCCCGATGTCGTGACCTCGCGAGCCGGGCTCGAAGGCGAGCGCGTCGGTGAGCGCGACCTCCCCCTGCGCGGTGCGGAAGACGGTCCGCAACACCAGGGTGTCCTTCAGGTAGGTCCGTTCGACAGTGAAATCGGCCTCCGGCCGGATCGACCAGTGCCCCGCACCGTCGTCGAGCAGCCGCCCGAACACCGACGGGGCGTCGAACCGGCCGGGGCACCACCAGTTCACCGAGCCCGAGGCGTCCACCAGCGCCGCGGTGCGGCCGTCGGCGAGGAACCCGTAGTCGCTGATCTGTCCGCTCTCCACCTGACTGCCTACCCGGGCAGCCCGCGCCCATTCCCCTCCTGTCCGACGGTGCAGACCGCGTTACCGGTCGGCCTGGACGGGAACCCGGCGAGCTGACGAGGGAGGATGCTCATGACGTCAGCTTCGGGGCCGACCGCCGCCTGGCGGTCCGGCACACAGGGTGGCGACCTGCTTCCATCCGGGCCGGCCGGCCGCCTGTCGACACCGGCCGGGGACGGCCACGGGCCGGAGGCTGGTCCGCCGACCGTGACGATCGGCTCGTACCCGGACTATCCGACCGCGCAGCGGGTCGTCGACTACCTGGCCGACAACCGCTTTCCGGTGGAGCACAGCGCCATCGTCGGCACCAACCTCGCCCTTGTGGAAACGGTGCTCGGGCGAATGACCACCGGTCGAGCCGGTCTGCTCGGCGCCGGTACCGGCGCCTGGTTCGGGCTCTTCATCGGCCTGTTGTTCGGCATCTTCACCGTCGGCAACTGGCTGGCGGTGATCCTGGTCGGGCTGGTCATCGGTGCGATCTGGGGTGCCGTGTTCGGCGCGGTCGCGCACGCCATGACGGGCGGGCAGCGCGACTTCACCTCGGCCAGCTCACTGCGCGCCGGCCAGTACGCGGTGACCGTCGACGCGCAGCTCGCCGACCAGGCGCGACAGCTACTCGGTCGGATGCAGATGCCCACCTCGGCGGCGAACGCCCGCTGACCGACGACCGACCGCCCGTCCCGGCAGCACTCCGGGGCGGGCGGCCGTTTCGTCGTTCAGTCGGGCTGAGCCTCGAACAGTTCGCCGTACCGGGTGGCGCCGCGCACCGAGTCCACAGCGAACGTGACGTGCCCGACCGGCACCCGCCCGCCGACGGCCTCGGCCACCCGTGCCGCTGCCGCCAGCGCGAAACCGCCGCACAGCTCGATCAGCGCGACCCCCTCGGCCAGCAGGTCCACCGCCACGGTGGGGGCCATCACCGGGTCGGGCACGGGCACGAGGTAGGTGCGTTGGCCGTCGCGGTCCAGCACGACCCGGTCGGCGACGGGGTCGCTGCCCGGGTGCTCGTAGATGTACGCCCAGCTGACAGTCATCAGACCACTCCCCCGCACGGATCGGTGACGTCGACCGTAGGCGTTGAACGGGACTTGAGGTCAAGCCGCGCGACGCACGGGGATCGAGCCGGTCAGTAGGTTTTGTACGCCAGCTCGCCGGCCCGCAGCGGCACGTCGACCCGGTTCTCCGGTGGCGCCAGCGGGCAGGCCCAGCGGTCGTCGTAGGCACAGCTCGGGTTGTAGAGGTAGTTGGCGTCCAGCCGGACCCGGTCGCCGGGCAGCAGCTGCACGCCCCGACCGAAGGTGCCCTTCACCGTGTCGGTGAGGTACCGGCCTCCCCCGTAGCTCTCCCGCCCGCAGGTGCCGTCGCGCAGCGGAACGAACAACCCGCCCCCGTACGCCTCGATCCACCACAGGGTCAGCGGCCCCCAGGACGTCTCGGCAACCGCCACCCGCCGGTACGCGATCACCCCGTCCGGGCCGCCGGTGTCGATGCGCAGCTCACCGCTGGCCGGTCGCAGGGACGCCTCGACCACGGCCTCCGGGTTGGGCGGGAAGTAGCGCACGCCGGCGAAGTCCTGCCGCTCCGCCACGGGGATCGGGCTCTGCGGGTGGGTGGCGAAGAGTTCGTCGCGGCCGGCCCGGAAGCCGGTTAGGTCGACGTCGGACAGGTACAGCCGGGCCACCCGCTCGCGCCAGTCGGCCAGCTCCAGATCATCCACGCCACCGAGCCTATGCCCCGGTGCTGCGGCAGCTCAGCGCGACGGCCAGGTGGTGAGGACGGCGTCGAGGGCGTCCAGGGTGCGGGACCAGGAGTCGTCAGTGGGGCGCGGCGTGTGCCGGAAGCCGCCGGTCTTCTCCAGGCTCACGAACCCGTGGAACGTGCTGTGCATCATCCGCACCGCGTCGGTCTGGTCGGGCTCGGAGAGCCGGTAGCCGCGCAGGATCGCCCGGGTCATCTCGGCGTGCCGGACGCCCGCGCTCGCCGCGGCGGTCTCCGGGTCGAGGTCGATCTGCATGGCGGCGTAGCGGCCCGGGTGCTCCCGCGCGTAGTCGCGGTACGCGTTGGCGAAGGCCACCAGCGCGTCCTTGCCGGCCCGGCCGGCGAGCGCGGCGGCGACCCGGTCGGCCAGCTCCGCCAGCGCCAGCAGGGCGATCCTGACCCGCAGGTCGTGCGCGTTCTTGAGGTGGAAGTACAGGCTGGCGTCCTTCACCCCGAACTGGCGTGCGAGCGCGGCGACTGTGACGTTCTCCACGCCCACCTCGTCGGCCAGCTCGGCCGCCGCCAGTGTCAGGCGCTCGACGGTCACCCCGGCACGTGCCATGCAGCACACTCCAAACCTAGCCGTAATAATCGCTTGCCTAGGAGGGCTAGGCTACTACCTATGTTGGTCCTTACCGAATCCGTCATCCGCGCGTCCTTCGTCAATTGCAGCAAGGGCGAGGCGAAGCGGCTGGCCGTACCGAACGATCTTGAAATGCGGCAGTGGGACGACCTCGACTTCCTCGGCTGGCGGGATCCCTCCGCGCCGCAGCGGGCCTACCTGGTCGCCGAGACCGACGGCACGTTGGCCGGGGTGGTGCTGCGGGCCGCGACGCACCAGACGGGGCGCGTGCGGCACAGCATGTGCTCGTTCTGCCTGACCACGCACCTCGGTGGCGGCGTCTCGTTGATGACCGCCCCCAAGGCCGGTCCGAGCGGACGGCAGGGCGACTCCGTGGGCACGTACCTGTGCTCCGACCTGGCCTGCTCGCTGTATCTGCGGGGGAAGAAGCACGCCGGACCCCCCGCGCCCGAGCCGCTGCCACTGCCGGAGCGGATCGACCGCGTCAGGACCGCCCTCGCGGCATTCCTGCGCAAGGTCACCGAGTGACGGTTCGACACGACCTGGGCGGCCGGGGCCGGAGCGTGTTCGGGCTCCGGCCCGCCTCCGGCTAGCGGTCGGTGGCCAGGCGGGCGTGCAGGTGCTCGTCGTAGCGGCGGCCGTCGCCGTACCGGTACGACTCGCGCAGGGTCCCCTCGGCCGGATAGCCAGCGCGGTCGGCGACCCGGCAGGACGCCGGGTTGGCGACCGCGTGACACAGTTCCACCCGGTGCAGCCCGAGATCCGCGAACGCCCAGTCGGTGAGCCGGACGACGGCGCGCACCGCCACCTGACGGCCCCGCGCCGCGGGCACCGTCCAGTAGCCGATGGACGCGTCGCCGTCGTGGATGCGGTGCAGCGACACCGAGCCGAGCAGCTTGCCGTCGGCCGCCGCGGTGACCGCCATCGAGGCATGACCACCGGTGGACCAGTCGGCCCGGCGACGCACCCAGAGCAGCGCGACCTCGTCGTCGATCGGGTCGCCGCCCTGCGGGTTCCACTGGGCGATCGCCGGGTCCCGGAGGGCGTCGCGCACCGCCGGGGCGTCCTCGTCCCGCCAGGGGCGCAGCAACAGGTCGGCGGCGGAGAGTTCCACGTGTTCCACGAGGCCGGAGTCTGGCACAACCCAAGACCTGCGCGCCGCCGGATTAACGCAGGTTTCCTTCAAAGCTGCACGATCCGCCGCTCGGACGCCAGGAAGTGACGCAGACGACCTTCAACGTCGGTACTTAAATTTTGAAAGGGTGCTATCGTCGTGGGCATGACCGAGAGCCTGGACAGCACCCGAGAGGCCGCCTGGCGCGCCTACATCGAGGCCAGCCAGCGTCTCTACACCCAGTTGGAAGAGGACCTGCGGGTCGACAGCGACCTCAGCTTCGCCGACTACCACGTGCTGGTCCTGCTCTCCGAGGCACCCGGGCAGCGGCTACGGATGGGCGAGCTGGCCGGCCGGTTGATCTTCTCGCCCAGCCGCCTCACCTACCAGGTCTCCTCCATGCAGCGTCGTGGCCTGGTCAGCAAGGAGCCCTGCCCGGACGACCGGCGCGGCAGCGAGGCGGTGCTCACCGCCGCCGGGCTGCTCGCCCTGCGGGAAGCCGCACCCCACCATCTGGCGTCGGTGCGCACCCATCTCATGGACAACCTCGACGATGCCGAGGTCGCCTGCCTCACCCGGGTCTTCGACCGGCTCGGCGAGCGCCTGCGGGCATCGCGGGTCAGCTCGACCACCCCCGCCTCACGCTAGGAGCCTCGACATGCCCGCGATCACCGTCGACAACGTCCTCGTCCTGCCCCGCCTGCCCCAGCTCGACGAGGCCACCACGATCCGCCCGGTCCGCACCGTGACCACGGCGCCCAGCGGCTTCGAGGGTGAGGGCTTCCCGGTCCGTCGCGCCTTCGCCGGGGTGTCGACCACCGACCTGGACCCGTTCATCCACCTCGACCAGATGGGCGAGGTCGACTACGCGCCGGGCGAGCCAAAAGGCACCCCGTGGCACCCGCACCGCGGCTTCGAGACCGTCACGTACATCATCGACGGCGTCTTCGACCACCAGGACTCCAACGGCGGTGGCGGCACCATCACCGACGGCGACACCCAGTGGATGACGGCAGGCAGCGGCCTGCTGCACATCGAGGCGCCGCCGGAGCACCTGGTGATGAGCGGCGGGCTCTTCCACGGCACCCAACTGTGGGTCAACCTGCCCCGCTCGGCCAAGATGAACCCGCCCCGCTACCAGGACATCCGAGGTCGGGAGTCGGCGCTGCTCACCACGCCCGACGGTGGCGCGCTGATCCGGGTCATCGCCGGCGAGGTCGCCGGGCACCGTGGCCCGGGTTCGACCTTCACCCCGATCACCATCACGCACGTCACGGTGCAGCCAGGCGCGCAGGTCGACCTGCCGTGGCGACCCGACTTCAACGCCCTGGTGTACGTGCTGGGCGGTCGCGGCACGGTCGGCACCGACCGGCGGCCGGTGCGTACCGGTCAGCTCGCGGTGCACGGCCCGGGTGACGCGCTGCGGTTCAGCGCCGACACCACGCAGGACAGCAACACCCCGGCACTGGACCTCTACATCATGGGCGGTCAGCCGATCCGGGAGCCGGTGGCACAGTACGGCCCGTTCGTGATGAACACCCGGGACGAGCTGCTCAAGGCGTTCGAGGACTTCCAGGCCGGCCGCCTCGGCGTGATCCCCACCGAGCGGCTCCCGCACACCGGCGGCCAGGGCACCCGGCCCTGACCACCGCCGACCGCTGAGTTCGGCGCCGACGCCTCCGGTTCACCCGGGGGCGTCGGCGCCGCCTCAGGAGACCGCAAAGATCCCGGCAACGCCCAGAATCACCATCACCAACACCGCTACCAGCGCACCCCGTTCGCTCTCCACCGCCGGCTCGCGGTTCTCGGTCACGGGATTCGTCGTGTCGCGGGGCATAGTGTGGCCTCCTCGGCTGTTGTCGCGTCGCTTTCGATGGCGTCGGCCAGGTCACCGGTCTGGGGGCCTGGCGTGCGGACCCGCTTCCGGGGTCCTACCGTGAGGACGTTGCCGACCTCCAGGGGGGCTGGACGGTGCCGTTGCAGGACTGGTTCCTCACCGCCGAGGAACGCGCCAACCCGGTCTCTGGCATACCCGTATGGACCACGGGAAACCTCGCCGAGCCGTTGATTCACGGTGTCGCGTACTTCGACCGACTGGTCGACGAGGTCGAGGCCCTGGGCCCCGGCGACCACCTGTTCTTCACCGACTGGCGGGGTGACCCGGACCAGCGACTGCGCCCGGACGGTCCGACAGTGGTCCAGCTCTTCGCCCAGGCCGCTCAGCGCGGTGTGGTGGTCAAAGGGTTGATCTGGCGCTCGCACCTCGACGTCCTGGCCTACAGCGAGGCCGAGAACCGCGACCTCAGCGAGACGATCTCGGCCGCCGGTGGCGAGGTGCTGCTGGACCAACGGGTCCGGCGCGGCGGCTCGCACCATCAGAAGCTCGTGGTGCTGCGGCACCAGGGCGCGCCAGAGCGGGACATCGCCTTCGCCGGTGGGATCGACCTGTGTCACAGCCGTCGCGACGACGCCGCGCACCACGGCGACCCGCAACCGGTGCAGATGTCGCCCCGGTACGGACCCAATCCGCCCTGGCACGACGTGCAGCTCGCGGTGCGCGGCCCGGTGGTCGGCGCGTTGGACACCCTGTTTCGGGAACGCTGGACCGACCCGATGCCGCTGGACTCGGAGAACCCGATGGCCTACCTGCGGGACCGGCTGCGCGGCTCGGACCTGCGCCCCGACCCGCTGCCCGAACAGCCGGCCGATCCGCCGCCCTGCGGTCCGCACCAGATCCAGGTGCTGCGCACCTACCCCGCCGTCCGCCCGCGCTACTCGTTCGCACCGCACGGGGAGCGGACCGTGGCCCGGGGTTACACCAAGGCGGTACGCCGGGCCCGCCGGCTCATCTATTTGGAGGACCAGTACCTCTGGTCGGCCGAGGTCGCGGACCTCTTCGCGCACGCTCTGCGGGACAACCCGGACCTGCACCTGATCGCCGTCGTCCCCCGCCACCCGGACGTGGACGGCAAGCTGGCGTTGCCGCCGAACATGGTCGGGCGCGAGCAGGCGCTGTCGCTGTGCGAGCGGGCCGCACCGGACCGGGTGCACGTGTTCGACGTGGAGAACCACGCCGGCGACCCGGTCTACGTGCACGCGAAGGTCTGCGTGGTCGACGACGTGTGGGCCAGCGTGGGCAGCGACAACTTCAACCGGCGGTCCTGGACGCACGACAGCGAGTTGTCCTGCGCCGTGCTCGACGACACCCCGGACCAGCGGGAGCCCACCGACCCCGCCGGGCGGGGCGACGGCGCGCGGAGCTTCGCCCGGGACCTGCGACTGCGGCTGTGGCGCGAGCACCTGGACCGCGACCCGGACGGCACGGACGACGCCGACCTGTTGGACCCGGCGGACGCCGTCGCGGCCGTCACGGCCGCCGCCGACGCGCTACAGCAGTGGTACGACGACGGCCAGGTGGGAGAACGGCCGCCCGGGCGGCTGCGCCCGCACCGCCCCGAGCGGCTGCCGTGGTACACCCGGGCCTGGGCGCTGCCGATGTACCGGCTGGTCTACGACCCGGACGGCAGGCCGCTGCGGGCGAGGCTGGCCGGCACCTGGTGATGCGGTCGGGCCGGGTCCGACGCGGCGACCGCGTACACGTTCAGCCCGCCGGGGTAGGCGAACGACGAGCGCGGTGAGTAGTAGCCGAAGCCGATGGTGAGCGGGTTGGCCGGGCGCAGCGCGTACAGCGGGTGGCCGGGCTGGAGGAACTCGACCGACTCGATCTCGAACGGGGCGACCGGCTCGGCGACGAACGGGTAGGCCGAGCTGAGCAGCTGGCCGTCGCGCCGGGTGAAGTATCGGTGGTGCCCACTGCTGATGACGTGACCGGTCTCCCCCACCCGACACCGGGCCCGGACCAACGGCGTGCCGTCGATCTCCGTCTCGGAGAGCAGGTCCTCGCCGTTGACGTCGATCCGGGTGCGCCCGGCGAGCACCGGGGCGCCGCGAGCGACGGCGTACTCACGGACCCGCCGGCTGGAGGCCACGTAGTGGGTCCACCAACCACCGGCGTTGAGGCCGCCCGGCGCGTCGACGCCCAGCAGCGAGACGCCGAGGTAGGTCAGTGAGTACGCGCCGAAGCCGGAGGTCTGCGTCTCGTCGTCGACGATGTACTGATTCAGGAAGACCTGCCGGTCGGGACGGGGGCAGAGCCCCGGCGGGACCAGCGCGGCGACCGCGTCGGGATCCGCCGGCAGCCAGCTGAAGTAGAGGGTGCGGCTGTTCACGACAAGCTGGGGAGCGGCTGGATCGAGCACGGTGCCTCCGAACCGGGTGTGTACACGCGACGCTACGGCCGGTCCCACCAGCGGGACAAGGACGGATAGTCGACACTCCTGGCGACTTGTCGGATTTCCTGTTGACCAGTCGACGCGAGCCGTGGGCCGATCAGCCGGAGCGGCCGGCCGATTGGGCAGCGGCTGCGGCGTGAACAACGGGTAAGGATCCTCACAGTCACCCCAACTTCCGCGCCATATGCCCGTTTTATGGTCGAACATACCTTAAGTACATCAACCTTTCGGCTAGATTTCTGCGAGACGATCAGGTTAAGGTGACTCCCGAACGGCCTATTGGAAGCTAAACCAAAGCGTCACGTCTTTTTAGTCAGCGGACGAGGTGCAGGGAGGACCACCCATGACCGCGCCAACGATCACCGAGCAGCCGAGCGCCGCCGTCAAGGCCACCACCAAGCTCGACCCGCGCGCTCTCACCGACAGCGCCGCCGACCTGCTCAACGCGATGGCGGCGCTGCCCGCCAACCACCCGTCGCGCGCCGCTCTGCGGGACCGGGCGATCGAGGCCTGGCTGCCGCTCGCCAACCACCTGGCCCACCGCTACAGCGGGCGCGGCGAGCCGAACGACGACCTGGCGCAGACCGCCGCTATCGGTCTGATCAAGGCCATCGACAAGTTCGACCCCGAGCGCGGTGTCGACTTCGCCGGTTACGCGATCCCCACCATCATCGGCGAGCTCAAGCGGCACTTCCGGGACCGCACCTGGGACATCCGGGTGCCCCGCCGGCTCCAGGAGCTGCGGCTGGCCATCTCCGACGCCAACAGCTCGCTCCTGCAGACCCTCGGCCGCTCGCCGACGGTCGCCGACATCGCCGCGCACCTCAAGCTCACCGAGGAAGAGGTGCTGGAGGGCCTGGAAGGCGCCCGCGCGTACAACGCGGTGTCGCTGTCCACCCCGACCGGCGACGGCGAGCGCGCCACCGAGCTGGGCGACATGCTCGGCGGCGAGGACAGCGAGTTCGAGCTGGCTGAGCTGCGCGTGGCCCTCGGCCCGGCGCTGGCCACCCTCGACGAGCGCGAGCAGAAGATCCTCACGCTGCGCTTCTACGGCAACCTGACCCAGTCGCAGATCGCCGACCAGATCGGTGTCTCGCAGATGCACGTATCGCGGCTGCTGACCCGGGCGCTGACCAAGCTGCGCGGCCAGCTCGACGGCACGTACTGATTAGGTGACGAGCGGAGGGCCGGGTCCATTGGACCCGGCCCTCCGCTTTTGTCAGTGCTGTCACGCGAGCGTGACAGTGCGACCACAGGACGTGCTGGTCGCGTCTACCGACCGGCTCAGTGCCCGACCGGCTCCCGCCACATCGGCCAGAACGGCGTCCCGTCGGGCACCCGGAACGGCTCGCCGGCCAGGTAGCCGTGCTTCGCGTACAGGTCCCGACTGCGCGGGCTGCTCGCCTCCAGGTACGCCGGCATCCCGTTGGCGTCCAGCCAGGCGTGGTGGTGGCGCATCAGCGCGCTCCCCAAGCCCTGCCCCTGCCGGTCCGGCCGGGTCGCCAGGAACGCGAGGTGGTGGTGATCCGGATGCGGGTGGTTCGCCGCGAACAGCTCGTCGAGGTGCTGGAACCGGTCGGTCCACTCGCCGCAGGCGGCGGCCAGTCGGGCGTCGTAGTCCGCCGGCGGCGGCGCCGGCTCACCGACCGACGGAAACCAGACCGCGACCGAGGTCCGGTCGGCTGTGGCGTGGACGATGCCGTGCCGCATCGCGTGCCCGACCAGGATCTCGAAGTCGCCGGCCAGTACCGCCTCCCGCTTGCTCGGGTCGGGGACCAGCCAGTACGTCACCTCCAGGACGGTGAACGCCTCGGCGATCCGACCCGCCACGAGGGTGGTCTCCTCCGGCCCGAGTTGCTCGATGACCACGCTCATCGGGTCACCTCCACGGCGGCCGGCGCCTCCGGCTTGACGGCGGCCGCGGCGCTCGCCGCACCCAGGCCGATCCGGGCGTACGTGTCCGGGCGGTTGCTGCGCAGCAGCAGGGCCCAGCCGATGCCCAGCAGGGCGGCCACCGGGTACGCGGCGGGCAGCGCCCAGCGCAGCGTCGAGTCCGGCGCGACGCCGAGCAGGTTGGCGAAGTTCGACACGGCCAACCAGATGATCACGAAGAGCGCGATGGTGGCCAGGCCGGGCGCGATGGCCCGTCGCCAGAGGTTCTCGCCCCCGGCGGAGCGGGCGAAGTAGGCGATCACCGCCACCGAGGTGGTGGCGATCAGCAGCAGGACACCGAAGCCGCCGGTGGTGCCGACCCAGAAGAAGAGCTGGACCACCGGATCCCAGCCGTTGATCGCGTACAGCAGGATGACCAGCAGCCCGAGGACGCTCTGCGCCACCGAGGCGGCCCGCGGCGCCCCGGTACGGGCCGAGGTCTGCCCGAACACCGCCGGCAGCACCCGCTCCCGACCGAGCGCGAAGGTGTAACGGGCCGTGGTGTTGTGGAACGAGATCATCGCGGCGAGCACCGAGGTCAGGAAGAGCACCTGCCCGATGGTGACCGCGGTGTCGCCGAGGTGCGCGGCGGCCAGGTTGAAGATGAGCCCGACGCTCTGTTCGCCGGCCTCGGCGACGATCTGGTCCTGCCCGACAGCGACGGTCATGGTCCAGGACGACAGCGCGTACAGCCCAGCGATGATCGCCACCGAGAGGTAGGTGGCCAACGGCACCGTCCGCTTCGGGTCCTTGCTCTCCTCGCTGAAGACCACCGCCGACTCGAAGCCGACGAAGCCGAGGACGGCGAGCACCAGCACCGCGCCGACACCCGGCACGAAGAGGTTGTCCGGCGAGAACGGGGCGAAGCTGACCCCGCCGTCGGCCGGGTTGCCGAGCTGTCCCAGGTCGAAGACGAGGACCACCACGATCTCGGCGACCAGCAGCGCGGCCAGGACCATGCCGTTGAGGTCGACCCGGAGCAGGCCGAGCAGGCCGACCAACGCCCACGCCACCAGGGCCACTACCGCCCAGTGCGGGTGCCCGCCGAAGAGCCGGTCGAGCACCGGCTCGGCCGCCACGCCGATGGTGCCGTACAGCCCGACCTGCAACGCGTTGTACGCGATCAGCGCCACCCAGGCGGCGCCCACGCCGGCCGGTCGGCCGAGGCCACGGGAGATGTAGGCGTAGAAGGCGCCGGCGTTCTCCACCCGACGGGACATCGCCACGTAACCCACCGAGAAGAGCGCGAGCACCGCGGCGATCAGCAGGAAGGCCAGCGGGATGCCGGTCACCCCGATGACGCCGTAGCCGGTGGTGACGACGCCGGCCACCACTGTCAGCGGCGCGGCGGCGGAGAGGACGAAGAAGATCACCGAGGGGATGCCGAGGCGGCCTCGGGCCAGGGCTTCGGAGACGTTGCTGGGTCGGTCGACTGTCGATGTCGGGGGCATACGACTACTCCGATTGACGAGGGGAGGGTTGGGGGTTACCGGAGGGAGATCAGGGAATGCCGCGCAGCACGGCGGCGCCGACGGCTGCCTCGGTGTGCCCGACGAGTTCCTTGAGTGGCGCCGGCAGCGCGGGGATGAGGACGTTCAGCCGGTGGTGCGCGCGGGGGCCGGCGCTCCACAGCACCTCGCGGGTCAGTCCCGCGGCCACCACCAGGCCGAGCAGCAGGGCGTCCGGCACGCCCGGCGGGTCCGGCCGGTCCAGCAGGGCCCGCAGCCGGGTGGCCGGCCAGGCCACCGCGTTGAGGTCGATCGGCAGGTAACTGACCGAGGTACGCAGCAGCCGGCGACTCTCCTGGCGGCGCAGCACCCCGGCGCGGGCCAACCGCTCCCCCACCGAGGTCGTGGCGCTCTGCGCCAGGAAGCTCAGCCAGGTGCGCAGCTCCCGGTGCTGGGACTCACCGACCAACTGGTCCAGCACCGTGTGCGCCAGGGCATCGGCCGGCGGACGCCGGTCGATGACGGTGATGTGCCCGGCCGTGACGGTGATATGTCCATAGAGGATCAGCTCACCGAGGAGCCCGCCGGCCAGCCCCAGCCCGGTCGCCGCCGGGTGCAGCTTGGCCTTGCCGCGACTGTCGTTGTGTGCGATCAGGAAGAACTCGTCGGCGATGAGCAACGGTCCTCCCGCACAGGTGTGTCCACAGTGATCGCGACCGGGAAAGGATGCACCGACAGCTACTGCAACGCAACTCCCAGATTCGAAAGTTGCACTCCGTGCATATGCGACCTGCGGATCTTGTCGTGGCAGACTCGGACGGTGACCGCCACTCCCGCCATTCGGCCCGCCGCCAGCCCCACAGTGCGGCGACGCCGCATCGCCCGGGAACTCCGCCAACTTCGGGAACGCGCGGGCATGACACTCGATGTGGCGGCCCGTCAGCTCGACATGTCGAAGAGCAACCTCTCCCGCATCGAGACCGCGCAGATCGGCATCAAACCGCGTGACGTCCGAGCGGCTCTCGCGCTGTACCAGGTGACCGGTTCGGATGCCGAGGCGCTGATCGAGATCGCCCGGGGAGCACAGCAGCGCGGCTGGTGGCAGAACTACAGCGACGTGCTCCCGGAGTGGTTCGAGTTCTACGTCGGGCTGGAGGCCGAGGCGGCGGCGCTGCGCACGTACGAGGCCGAGTCGGTGCCCGGGCTGTTGCAGACCGAGGCGTACGCCCGGGAGATCTTCCGGCGCACCGCCGGCGAGGACGGTCTGGAGCGCAAGATCGCCGCCCGGCTGCGCCGGCAGGAGGTGCTGCGCCGCGAGGACCCGGTCGATCTGTCGGTGATCCTCAACGAGGCGGTGCTCCTGCGCCCGGTCGGCGGCGCCGCCGTGATGGCCGAACAACTGGTCCACATGAGCCGGATCGCGCAGCTACCCAACGTGACAATCCAGGTACTTCCCTTCACCGCTGGCGGGCATCCCGCGATGAGCACCCCGTACGTGATCCTCAACTTCGCCGATGCCGCCGACGCGTCAGTGGTTTACCTGGATAACCTCACGATGGGGCTGGCTCTGGAGGAAGCCGATCATGTGCTCGGGTATAGCCTTCTGCACGAGGAGCTGTGCCGGATGGCGCTCGATCCGACGGCGTCGTTGACCCGTCTTGAGCATGCTTCTCGTAACTTTGCGTGACCGCTTCTGCGGCACGCCGACGCAGACGAGAGGTACCGCGGATGACGGCGTACGACCTGACCCGAGCGGACTGGCGCACCAGCACGCGCAGCAGCGGCAACGGCAACTGCGTGGAGGTCGCGACAGTCGACGGTCAGGTCGCCGTCCGGGACAGCAAGGACCGCTCCGGCCCGGTGCTCGCCTTCGGTGCGACGGCCTGGCGGGCGTTCGTGCTCGGCGTCGGCGAGGTCCGTCGCTCCTGACGCACCCGTCCCGGTGCGAGACTGGGCCGT
The DNA here is from genome assembly GCF_036347035.1 of Micromonospora sp. NBC_00821. Taxonomy (NCBI): domain Bacteria; kingdom Bacillati; phylum Actinomycetota; class Actinomycetes; order Micromonosporales; family Micromonosporaceae; genus Micromonospora; species Micromonospora sp. NBC_00821. Next base: position 2,665,787 of record NZ_CP108880.1, on the reverse strand, counting down.
GCTCTCCGACGTAACAGTTGACCTGCCGGTCCGTCCGGTGCTGCCGGCGCTTGTCGCGGCACTCGACGCGGCCGGCGCCGGTGTGCTGGTGGCCCCGCCGGGCACCGGCAAGACCACCCTCGCGCCGCTGGCCGTGGCCGACCGGGTGACCGGTCGGGTGGTGATCGCCCAACCCCGCCGGGTGGCGGCCCGTGCCGCCGCCCGGCGCATGGCCGAGCTGCTCGGCGAGCGGGTCGGTGAGCGGGTCGGCTACGCGGTACGCGGCGAGCGCCGGGTCGGCCCGGCCACCCGGATCGAGGTGGTCACCACCGGCCTGCTGGTCCGCCGGCTGCACCACGACCCGGAGCTTCCCGGCACGGGTGCCGTGCTGCTCGACGAGTGCCACGAGCGCCAACTCGACGCCGACCTCGCGCTGGCCTTCACAGTGGAGGCGCGCGCCACTCTCCGGCCGGACCTGTGGCTGCTGGCGATGTCGGCGACCCCGGACACCGACCGGTTCGCCGCGCTGCTGGGCGGGCCCACCCCGGCCCCTGTGGTACGGGCCGACTCGGCTTTGCACCCGGTGGAGCGGATCTGGATGCCTCCGGCGCGCCCGATCGCCCCGCCCGGGGCCGGGCCGGTGGACCGGGCCCTGCTCGACCACGTGGCCGCCACCGTCCGGCGGGCGCTGCGCGAGCACGACGGCGACGTGCTCGTCTTCCTGCCCGGGGCCGGCGAGATCGCGGCGGTCACCGGCCGGCTGGCCGACCTGCGGGAGGTGGTCGCGCTGCTGCCGCTGCACGGTCGTCAACGCGGCGCCGAGCAGGACGCGGCGCTGCGTCGCGCGGACCGGCGGCGGGTGGTGCTGGCCACCGCGCTGGCCGAGACCAGTCTGACAGTGCCGGGTGTGCGGATCGTGGTGGACGCCGGGCTGTCCCGGGTGCCCCGGATCGACCTGGCTCGCGGGCTGGGCGCGCTGGTCACCGTGCCGGTCTCCCGCGCCGCCGCCACCCAGCGGGCCGGCCGGGCCGGTCGGGAGGCCCCCGGGTACGTCTACCGGTGCTGGTCGGCGGCGACCCACGAGCGGCTGCCCGCTCGTGCCGAGCCGGAGATCGCCACCGCCGACCTGACCGGCTTCGCGTTGGAGCTGGCCGCCTGGGGCCGGCCGGACGGCGTCGGGCTCGCGTTGCCCGACGCGCCGCCGACGGCCGCGATGACAGTGGCCCGGGAAACCCTGGAGACCCTGGGCGCTGTCGACGCCGACGGTCGGATCACGGCGCGGGGGCGGTCGATCGCGGCCGCCGGGGCGCACCCACGGCTGGCCCGGGCGCTGCTCGACGGGGCCGGCCGGGTCGGTGCCGACCGGGCCGCCGAGGTGGTCGCCCTGCTCGCCGAGGAGAGCGCGGCCGGCCCCGGTGACGATCTGGTCGCCGGTTGGCGTCGGCTGCGCGCCGGCGTGGACGCGGGCGCGACGGCCCGTTGGCGCACCGAGGTACGCCGGCTGCGGGCCGCGCTGCCTGCCGGCGCCCCGCCGAAGGGCCGCGCTGACGCCACCGGCCGCACCAACTCGGGTGGACTGAGCGACGATCTCGCCGCCGGGCTGCTCGTCGGTCTGGCGTACCCGGAACGGTTGGCCAGGGTGCGGCGGGCGGGCGGTTCGGCGTACCTGATGACCGGCGGGACCGCCGCGGAGCTGGCGGCCGGCTCGGGGCTGACCGGGTCCGACTGGCTGGCGGTGGCGGTCGCGGACCGCACCCCCGGCGCGCCGTCGGCCCGCATCCGCCGGGCCTCCCCGGTGGACGAGGCGACGGCCCGGGAGGCGGCCGGTCCGTTGCTGCGAACCGACCGCGAGGTCGGCTGGTCGGACGGGGACGTGGTGGCCCGGGAGGTGACCCGGCTGGGCGCCATCGAGCTGGTGCAGCGACGGCTGGACCGGCCGGACCGGGCGGAGGTGGCCGCCGCGCTGCTGACCGGCCTGCGCCAGGAGGGGCTGGGGCTGGTGCCCTGGACACCGGCGGCACGGGCGCTGCGCGAGCGGCTCGCGTTCCTCCGGCACCACCTGGGCGAGCCGTGGCCGGAGGTCGGGGACGACTCGTTGCTCGACGCCGCGCCGACGTGGTTGGGCCCGGAGCTGGCCGCCGGGCGACGCCGGGCCGACCTGGCGCGAGTGGACGTGTCGTCGGCGCTGCGTCGGCTGCTGCCCTGGGCACAGGCCGCCCGCCTCGACGAGCTGGCCCCGGAGCGGATCGAGGTGCCGAGTGGTTCTCGGATCCGGCTGGACTACGGCGACCCGGCCGCGCCGGTGCTCGCCGTGAAGCTCCAGGAGACGTTCGGCTGGCCGGCGGCCCCCCGCATCGCCGACGGTCGGGTGCCGGTGCTGCTGCACCTGCTCTCCCCCGCCGGCCGGCCGGTGGCGGTCACCGCCGACCTGGCGTCGTTCTGGCGTACCGGTTATCCGCAGGTCCGCTCCGAGCTACGCGGGCGCTATCCCCGGCACCCGTGGCCGGAGGATCCGGGAACGGCGACACCCACCCGGCACGCCACTCCACGTCGGCGCTGAGCGCCGGCCTACTCCTCGACGACGTCGGCCACCACGACTGTGACGTTGTCCGGCGCGCCGGCGTGCAGGGCCAGGTCGATCAGCTTGGCGGCGCAGGCGTCCCGGTCCGGATAGCCGCTGAGCACCTCGGTGAGGGTGTCCGGGCGGACCACGTTGGAGAGGCCGTCGCTGCACAGCAGCCACCGGTCGCCGGCCCGGGGCACCATTGTCGCGTACGACGGTGAGACCTCTTCGCCCTGCAACGCCTGGGTGACAACGGCCCGGCGCGGGTGGCTGCTGGCCTGGTCCGCGGTGATCACGCCCTGGTCCACCAGCATCTGGACGAACGTGTCGTCCCTGGTGACCTGCTTGAGCACGCCCTCGCGGAACAGGTAGGCCCGGGAGTCGCCGACGTGCGCGAGCGCCAGGCAGCTGCCGGTACGGGCGAAGAGCAGGGCGGTCAGCGTGGTGCCCATGCCCTGGCGCTCGGAATCCTCGGCGACCGCCTGTCGGATCCGGGAGGTGGCCAGCGCGATGCCACCTTCGAGCGCGGCCACCAGGGCGTCCTCGGGTGTCTCCACGTCCAGCGGGGCGAACGCGTCGATGGTGAGGGCGCTGGCCAGGTCGCCGGCGGCCATTCCGCCCATGCCGTCGGCGACGGCGACGAGCCAGGTGCCGGCGTGCAGGGCGTCCTGGTTTCCGCTGCGGATCAGCCCACGGTCGCTCGTTCCCACGGAACGCAGCTTCAGGGTCATGGGAGGCAGCCTGCCAGGCGAAGGGCGCAGTTGTCTCTAGGAGATCAGGACGACGGCGCGTGGCGCGGCCAATCTCACGTCCGGGTGGGGGCGCGTCAGGGTGCCCGCTCGGGCTGACCGCCCTCGTCGGATGCGGAAACCCATCCAACCAGATCAATTGACATGACGTACCGGCACTGGAAACATCGAGCCGATACCTGGGAGCGCTCCCAGCTTCCGTCGCATCACCCTGCCACCACCAACGTCCCACTTTCCGTCCCGGAAGGACTCCCCGTGACGCCATCCCGACGCCGCCTCCTGTTGGCTGCGGCGACCACTCTGGCCCTCACCGGCGCGGGCGCCGGCGCGGCCCACGCCGACCCACCACCGGACGCCCCCGAACAAATCGACAACGGCGACTTCAGCGCCGGGGTGAGCCCCTGGTTCTCCTTCGGCACCGGCGAGCTGGCGGTCACCGACGGCCAGCTCTGCACCACAGTCGCGGGCGGGCTGGCCAACCCGTGGGACGCCGGCATCGGCCAGGACGGCGTCCCGCTGATCGCCGGCGCCGAATACACCCTCGGCTTCGCGGTCTCCGCCACCCCCGGCGCCGCGGTCAAGGCCGTGTTGCAGCTCGGCAGCGCCCCGTACACCACGTACGCGGCAGTGGACGCCACAGCGACCGGCACCCTCCAGCGGGTCGAGCAGACCTTCACCGTCCCGGACGACAACCCCAGCGCCCAACTCATCTTCCAGGTCGGCGGTTCCGCCCAGGCGCAGACCATCTGCCTGGACGACGTCTCGCTGCGCGGCGGCGAGCCGCCCGAGCCGTACGAGCCGGACACCGGGCCACGGGTGCGCGTCAACCAGGTCGGCTACCTTCCCGGCGGCCCGAAGAACGCCACTGTCGTCACCGAGGCCACCGAAGCGCTGCCCTGGCAGCTGCGCAGCGCCGCCGGTGCCGTCGTGGCCAGTGGCACCACCACCGCTCGCGGTGTCGACGCCGCCTCCGGGCAGAACGTGCAGACTGTCGACTTCTCCAGCTACCGCACCCCCGGCAGCGGGCTCACGCTCACCGTGGACGGCGAGACGAGCCACCCGTTCGACATCTCCGGCGCCCTCTACGACCAGCTGCGCTCCGACTCGTTGCAGTTCTTCTACGCCCAGCGCAGCGGCATCGCCATCGACGGTGACCTGATCGGCGACGAGTACGCCCGGCCCGCCGGCCACCTCGGCGTCGCCCCCAACCAAGGCGACACCAACGTGCCCTGCCAGCCGGGTGTCTGCGACTACTCCCTGGACGTGCGCGGCGGTTGGTACGACGCCGGCGACCACGGCAAGTACGTGGTCAACGGCGGCATCGCCACCTACCAACTGCTGAACACCTTCGAGCGGACCAGGACGGCGGCCACCGCCAACGGCGGCGCGGAACTCGCCGACGGAACGCTGCGGGTGCCCGAGCGCGACAACGGGGTGCCGGACATCCTCGACGAGGCGCGCTGGGAGCTGGAGTTCCTGCTGCGCATGCAGGTGCCCGCCGGCAAGCCGCTCGCCGGCATGGTCCACCACAAGATCCACGATCAGAACTGGACCGGGCTGCCCCTCTCGCCGCAGGACGACCCGCAGCCGCGCGAGCTGCACCCACCGTCGACAGCGGCCACCCTCAACCTGGCCGCGACCGCCGCCCAGTGCGCCCGGCTCTTCGCACCGTACGACGCGGCGTTCGCGACCCGCTGCGGCACTGCCGCGAAGACCGCCTACGCCGCGGCCAAGGCCCACCCGGCGGTGTACGCCAGCCCGACCGACGGCACCGGCGGCGGCGCGTACGACGACAGCAACGTCACCGACGAGTTCTACTGGGCGGCTGCCGAGCTGTACCTGACCACCGGTGCGCAGAACTACCTGGCCGACCTGACCGCCTCACCGCACCACACCGGAAACGTGTTCGACGCACGGGGCTTCGGCTGGCAGAGCGTGGCCGCGCTGGGCCGCCTCGACCTGGCCACTGTGCCGAACGGGCTACCCGCCGCCGACCTGGCCCGGGTCCGCGCCTCGGTCACCGCCGCCGCCGACACGTACCTCGTCGAGCTGCGCCGGCAGGCGTACGGGCTGCCGATGCCCGGTGACGCCAACAGCTACTTCTGGGGCGGCAACAGCAACGTCATCAACAACGCCGTCGTGCTGGCCACCGCGTTCGACCTGACCCGCAACCCCGTCTACCGCGACGGCGCCGTACAGGCCATGGACTACATCCTCGGTCGCAACGCCCTGAACATCTCCTACGTCACCGGGTGGGGAGAGCACGCCGCGCAGAACCAGCACAGTCGGATCTTCGGCCACCAGCTCGACCCGAACCTGCCCCGACCGCCCGCCGGCTCCCTCGCCGGTGGCCCGAACGCGGCCCTCCAGGACCCGTTCGTGGCACAACTGCTGGCCGGTTGCGAGCCGATGTTCTGCTACGTCGACGACATCAACTCGTACTCGACAAACGAGGTGGCGATCAACTGGAACTCGGCGCTGACCTGGATCTCCTCGTTCCTGGCCGACCAGGGTGACGCCGGCGCGGTGCCGGCCACCACCTGCACGGCGCGCTACACCAACTACGGCGCCTGGCAGGGCGGCACCGGGTTCACCGGGCAGCTGACCATCCAGAACACGGGCACCGCGGCCATCAACGGCTGGAGCGTGCGCTTCGCGTTCACCGGTGACCAGCGGGTACGCGAGGCGTGGCTGGCGAAGGTCGCCCAGTCCGGCGCGACGGTGACCGCGCGCAACGAGTCGTACAACGCCAAGATCGCACCCGGCGGCACTGTGACGTTCGGTTTCAACGCGACGACGGGCGGCGGCGCCAACCCGGGCCCCGGCCTGGTCACTGTCAACGGAGCGGCCTGCTCACTGACCTGACCGACGTCCTGGTGCCCGCCCGGGGAGGGGCGGTCACCAGGACCGCACGACGCGCGGCCGGCGGGTCAACCGCCGGCCGCGTTGTGCTTCGCCACCAGGCTCGGGAGTTCGTCCAGTGAGTCGATCCGGAACAGGCACCGCTCGGCCACCGTGGAGGGGTCGAGGATGTGCCCCCACGGACCGCGTCGGATCAGGCACGTCTTCATGCCCGCCTCCAGGGCCGGGCGCACGTCGTTGTCGGGCCGGTCGCCGACGTACAGGATCGACGACGCGACACCGCCGCCCGCTGCGACGACCCGCTCGAAGAACGCCGGTGCCGGCTTCGCCACGCCCCACCCGTGCGACGTGCCGATCACGTCCACCGGAAGGTCGAGATCGCGCAGGGTCGCCTCCGCATGAGCTGGCTGGTTACCGGCCAGGCCCACCAACATGCCCTGGTCCTTCAAGGACTCCAGGCACCCCCGCGCGTCCGGGTAGAGATCCTCCTCGGCGAACGACTCCGGCTGGCCGGCAGCCGCCCGACGCTCCAGCTCGACGGTGAGGTCGAAGTCGGGCCGAAAGACCCGGAACGTCTCCTGATAGTCCAGACCCCGAGCGATCACCGCACCGAAGACCGCCGAGAAGGTGTGTCGGGGCACGCCGAGCCAGTCGGCCCAGGCAGCGAACTCGTGGGACTCGTCGAGAATGGTCCCACCAACGTCGAAGAAGATCGCCTCAATCACGTCGCATCCCCCGTCACCGTCGTGATGTCGGTGGATCATAGATGCCGATCACCCCAATGGTGAGGCCCCGAGTTGCCGCCGGACGACCGCGGATGACCGATACGGCGACCCGTCTCCTGGTGGTGCTTTCGAGCTGATGCCGTGGACGATGCACCGCTCGCTACCAAACTCGGTGGATCCGACGCTCCGGGTGAGCCATGGTCATGCCATGGATGGCGGCGAACTGGCCGGCGCGGAGCGTCGGGTGTGGGCGGAGATGCCGACGGGGACGCGGACCGCTCTTGCCGGGCTGTCCGGCGCGGACCTGCGCAGTCTGCTGTTGAGCGTGGCCCGCGACCGGGCGGCGACCATCCGCCCCTCCGAGGTGGTACGCCGCTGGCGCGAGGACCGCTTCGTCCGCCCGGCCCGCGCCGATCCGCGCGTGCTCGCACGGGTGGAGGCCCGGATGTGGCAACTGTTGCCCGCCGACGTCGCCGGGGTGGAGTTGTCGCCGGTCGTACCGGTCGGCGCCTGCTCGGCGATCGCACCGGTCAGCCAGAACAGGATCGTCACCACGATGCGCGCCAGCGAGGTGCTGAGCGATCCCACAAACGCCCTCGCCATCGAGGCGGCCGTACGTCGCCGCCGACAGGGCGAGGTGCACCTGGCCGCCGCCCATCGGGTGCTGCGGGCGCAGGACTTCGGCGGCGACGCGTCGGTGCACTTCCGGCTCTTCGCCCTGGTGTCCAGCGCCCGGGACACCGGCTCGGGCGGCACGCAGGCCCGGCTGCTGGTCCGGCACCTCACCTACTGGCGGACCGTCCTCGCCGAGCTGGCACCGGCCGCCGCGCCGCAGCTGCACGTCACCACCTTCGACGATGATGCCGTCCGGGATCGGCTGGCCGACACCATCCGACCGGCCCTCGACGCAGGTGTGGTGCCGCTCGTGGACGAACCGGAGCGGTCTCGCGGTCGCGGCTACTACACGGGCTGTGCCCTGCGGATCACCGTCCTGGACGGCAGCCTGGAGATCGGCGACGGCGGCCTCACCGACTGGACCGCCCGGCTGAGCGGTGACGCGAAGGAACGCTGTCTCGTCTCCTGCCTCGCCACCGAACGTCTCGTCGACGGCATCAGCCGCTGAAACCGGCGCGCCGGCGCCTCCGAAGATCCGGAGCACGACCTCGTCGCGGCACTCGACGCCACGCACCGACTCGAGCAACGCCTGGCCGCGGTCAAGCTGGCCCTCGTGCGGGAGCTGGACGGTCGAGGCATCGCGACCGCGCAGGGCGCGTCCTCGACGGCCGTGTGGCTACGGGACCGGTTGCGCCTCGGGGTTGGTGCCGCCCGCCGTCTGGTCGAGTTGGCCGCGACGCTCGATGCCGCCCCGGCCGGTGTGCGGGACGCGCTGGCCGGCGGAGCGGTCGACGTGGAGCAGGTCCGGGTCATCGCCGACACGGTCAGCACAGTGCACACGGCCGCCGGCGCCGAGGCGGCCGAGAAGGCAGTGGGCGTCCTGGTCGAGTGGGCCGGGCAGTTCGAGCCGACCCTGCTGCGCAAGCTGGGCACCCGGATCCTCGACCACGTCGCCCCAGAGGTCGCCGATGCCGCCGCCAAGGCGGCGATGGAGGCCGAGGCCCGCCGAGCCTGCCGAGACCGTCATGTCACGCTGTCGGAGCTGCGGGACGGCCGGCTACGGCTGTCCGGCATCCTCGACGGCGAGGCGGCCGGCCTGCTGCGCGCCGCGATCGACCCGCTGACCGCACCGTCCGGCCCAGACGATCCGCGTTCTCCCGGGCAACGCCGGCACGACGCGTTCGCCGACCTTTGTCGGCTTGCCCTACGCACCGGCGAGTTGCCCGAGCACGGAGGCGATCCTGCCCAACTCGTCGTCACCACCAGCTACGACGGGTTGGCGCGGCAGCTCGGCACCGCCGCTCTCGACACCGGCCTGCATCTCACTCCCGAGGCCGTGCGCCGGCTCGCGTGCGACGCCGCCGTCCTCCCCGCCGTCCTTGGCGGCGCGAGCCAGCCACTCGACGTCGGGCGACAACGCCGGCTCATCACCGGCCCGCTACGCCGCGCCCTGGTGCTGCGTGACCGAGGCTGCGCCCTCCCCGGCTGCGACCGCCCACCGCGCTGGTGCGACGCCCACCACATCCGGCACTGGGCCGACGGCGGCGACACCAGCCTGACCAACGCCGTGCTGCTCTGCGGCCACCATCACCGACACGTCCACCGTGGCGAATGGACCGTCCGGCTCGGCGGTGACGGCCACCCCGAGTTCATTCCGCCGGCCTGGCTAGACCCCGAACAGCTCCCCCGCCGCAACCAGTACCACCGACGGACGTGACCAGAGCGAGCGACCGACGGCGGCGCGATCGGTTGGCCACCCCCTGGCTGAGCCGCCGCTTACGTCGCGCCACGGCCCCACGTGCTGCTACCGCTCACCGAACGGTGCGGCGACCCGACGTCGGCCAACGATCAGCCGATCTCCTCGTCGACGAAGCACCAGCGCCAGGCCTCGCCCGGCTGCGCCGAGCGGATCACCGGGTGGCCGGTGGACGCGAAGTGCTTGCTCGCGTGCTGGTTCGGCGACGAGTCACAGCAGCCGACCTGCCCGCAGCTCAGACAGGTGCGCAGGTGCACCCAGTAGGTGTCGCCGGTGGCGACGCAGTCCGCGCACTCGTCGGGGGTACGCGGCTCGGCGGCACCGGCCTCGGTCAGGTGCTGACAGCTCACTTCTCAACCTCTCGCAGCAACGACTCTTCCAGGTCCAGGTCACGGTAGGCCCGCACCAAGACTTCCTCAGGGATCCGACCGGAGTCCCGGGCCGCCCGGAACACGTCCCGCTCGGCGTCGATCATCTCCTGCCGCAGCCGACCGTACGCCTGCGACGGGGTCTCCCGCTCGTCGCCGCCGAGTCGTTCCCACGCCATGTTGGTGCGGTCTTCCACCGCTCGGCGCAGCCGGTCCACCACCGCATCCGGTGCGCTGTCTGCCAACTCGTCGAGGCGGTCCTGCGCGGCCTTGCTGGCCTGCTGCTGCACGGCGGCCGCGGAGAGCGCGTCCTGCACCGGGTCGTCCTGCGGCAGCTTCAACCGGCGGGCGACCAGCGGCAGGGTGGCGCCCTGGCCGACCAGGGTGAAAACGATCACGGCGAAGGCCAGCCAGATCAACAACGCCCTGGGGTACGGCTCGTCGCCGGCCAGGGTCAGCGGCAGGGCCAGCGCGGCGGCCAGGGTCACCACGCCTCGCATGCCCGCCCAGCCGATGATGATCGGGAACTTCGGTGACGGCCGCTCGTCACGGCGGCGGACCCGGGGGACCAACCGGGCCAGGTAGGTGGCCGGGAAGAGCCAGACGAAGCGGGTCAGGAAGACGGTGGCGAGCACCGCGAAGGTGATCAGGATGAGCGAGCCGATCGGCTCGTCGAGATCGCGCAGCACCTCCCGCAGTTGGAGCCCGACCAACAGGAAGACCAGGCCCTCCAGCAGGAAACGGACCAGCCGCCAGAACGCGCCGATCTGCAACCGGGACGCCGCCGACAGCAGCTGGGGCAGCTTGTGCCCGAGCACCAGGCCGGTGACGACCACGGCGACCACACCGGAGGCGTGCAGGTGTTCGGCGGTGAACACCACAGCGAACGGAATGATCAGCGACAGCGCGTTGTCCAGCAGCGGGTCGGTGATCCGCCGGTGCAGGAAGCCGAACACCAGCGCCCCGAGCGCCCCGATCAGGATGCCGCCGCCGGTGGACCGCAATACCTCGATGGCGATCTTGTCGGCGCCGACGGCCGAGCCGACGGTGGCCATCGTCGCGACCCGCAGCAGCACGAGCGCGGTAGCGTCGTTGACCAGGCTCTCGCCCTCCAGGATGGTGACGACCCGGCGGGGCAGCCCGACCCGGCGGGCGACGGCCGTGGCGGCCACGGCATCCGGCGGGGCGACCACCGCGCCGAGGGCGAGGCAGATCGCGAACGGCAGCTGCGGCAAGAGCAGGTGCAGCACCAACCCGACCACGAACGCGGTGAACAACACCAGGCCGACCGCGAGCAGCAGGATCGGCCGGATGTTGTTCTTGAACGCCGGCACCGAGGTCTCCAGCGCGGCCACGTAGAGCAGCGGCGGCAGGATGCCGACCAGCACCAACTCTGGGTCGAGTTCCACCTGCGGGAAGCCTGGCACGAACGAGAGCGCCAGGCCGAGGACGACCAGCACGATCGGCGCGAGCAGACCGAGCCGGCGGGCCAACGCGGCGCCCAGGGTGGCGATCGCCAGGAAGACGACGACCGGAAACAGGCTTTCCATGGGGTACGAGCCTAGGGGTACGCCTGTTCGATCAGCCGCCCGGGCGCAGCTTCGGCAGCACCTCCGCGCCGAACGCGTCGATGAAGCCGCGCTGCTCCTGCCCGACGTGGTGCAGGGCGATCTGGTCGAAGCCGAGCTGCGCGTACTCCTCCAGCCAGCCGACGTGCCGACCCAGGTCCGCCGACACGTTCACCACCTCGGCGACCCGCCGCGCTGGCACGTCGGCGGAGACCACGTCGAAGTGTTCGACGGTCTCCAGGTCCCAACAGACCGGCGGGGCGAAGACGTTGCTGCGCCACTGGTCGTACGCGAGCGCCTCGGCCTCGGCCTGCTCCCTCGCCCAGGAGACGTGCACCTGGAGGTGCAGCGGCCCACGTCCGCCCGCGTCCCGGTACGCGTCGATCATCTCGCGCAGGTGCGCCACCGGGGCGTTCACGGTGATCAGCCCGTCCGCCCATTCGGCGCACCAGCGGGCGGTGGCCACACTGACGGCGGCCCCGACCAGCGCGGGCGGCTGCTCGGGGCGGGTCCACAGCCGGGCCCGATCCACCCGGACCAGGCCGTCGTGGCTGACCTCCTCGCCGGCCAGCAGTGCCCGGATCACGTCCACGCACTCGCGCAGCCGGGCGGCGCGCACGTCCTTGCGAGGCCACGGGTCGCCGGTGATGTGCTCGTTGCTGGCCTCGCCGGTGCCCAGGGCCGCCCAGAACCGGCCCGGGTACATCGCGCCCAGGGTGCCGATCGCCTGCGCGATGATCGCCGGGTGGTACCGCTGACCGGGCGCGTTGACAACGCCGAACGGCATGCCGGTGGCCTGCAACGCCGAGCCCAGCCAGGACCAGGCGAAGCCGGACTCGCCCTGCCGGGCGCTCCACGGGGAGAAGTGGTCGGAGCACATGGCGGCGTCGAAGCCGGCCCGCTCGGCGTGGATCACCGCCTCCAGGAGGGCGCGTGGACCGATCTGCTCATGCGAGGCGTGAAAACCGAACGACGTCATGGGCACACCTCCTACCCACGACGGCACCGGCTGACGCGTGCCGCGCCCCGAACTACTCCGCGTGCGCGCCAGCGCCGGCCGAGGCGGCGCCCTCGCCCACCCAGACCGTCTTGGTGTTGCAGAACTCCCGCATGCCCAGCGCCGACAACTCCCGCCCGTACCCGGAGTTCTTCACACCCCCGAACGGCAACTCCGGGTACGAGGTGGTCATCCCGTTGATGAAGACGTTGCCGGCGTCCAGGTCGGTGGCGAAGCGCTCCTGCTCGGCCGGGTCCCGCGTCCAGGCGTTCGAGCCGAGCCCGAAGCTGGTGCCGTTGGCGACCTCGATCGCCTCCTCGTACGACGAGACCCGGAACAGGCCGGCGACCGGGCCGAAGACCTCCTCGGACCACATCCGCATCCGCGGGGTGAGGTCGGTGACCACTGTCGGCGGGTAGAACCAGCCGTCGCCGCTCGGCGGCTCGCCGCCGCAGAGCACTGTCGCGCCGTTGTCGACAGCGTCGCGGACCTGGGCGTGCACCTCGTCGCGGCCACGCTCGCTGGCCAGCGGCCCGACGTCGGTGTTCGGGTCCATCGGGTCGCCGACGCGCAGCGCGGCCATGTTGGCGGCGAACTTCTCGGCGAAGGCGTCGAACACGTCGGTGTGCACGATGAACCGCTTCGCCGCGATGCAGGACTGGCCGTTGTTCTGGCAGCGTGCGGTGGTGGCCACCTCGGCGGCCCGGTCCACGTCGGCCGAGGGCATCACCACGAAGGGGTCACTGCCGCCGAGTTCGAGGACGGTCTTCTTCAGCTCCCGCCCGGCGATCTGCGCGATGGACCGGCCGGCGGGTTCGCTGCCGGTGAGCGTCGCGGCGCGTACCCGGGGGTCGCTGAGGATGTGGTCGACGGCCTCCGAGTCGACCAGCACCGTGGTGAAGGCCCCCTCGGGGAAGCCTGCTCGTCGGAACACGTCCTCCAGCAGCAGCGCGGTCTGCGGCACGTTCGAGGCGTGCTTGAGCAGGCCGGTGTTGCCGGCCATCAGCGCCGGGGCGGCGAAGCGCATCACCTGCCAGAGCGGGAAGTTCCACGGCATGACCGCGAGCACCACGCCGATCGGCTGGTAGCGGATGAACGCCCGGATGGCCTTCACGGCGTCGGCGTCGGCGGGCTCGTCGGCGAGGAACGCGGGGGCCTTGTCGGCGTAGAAGCGGGCGGCGGAGGCGCACTTGGTCACCTCGGCCTGCGCCGCGACGTACGTCTTGCCCATCTCCGTGGTCATGATCCGGGCGATCTCGTCGCGCTCGGCGTCCAGCAGGTCGGCCGCGGCGTTCATCCACTGGGCGCGCTGGCCGACGGTCGTCGCCCGCAGCTGGTGGAACGCGAGGTCGGTGCGTTCGATGGCGTCGTCGAGTTGCTCGGTGGACATCGCCTCATAGGTCTTGAGCACCTGTCCGGTGGCGGGGTTGGTGGTGGCGATGTGCGGCATTCCGTCCTCCTGTCACTCGAACAACGAGTGTCGTACGCCCGGCTCCTCGCGGCGGCGAGCGGCGCGGCGGCGCTGGATCACGACCAGGTCGACCACGGCGACCACGGCGAAGATCGCGCAGAGTACGCCGAGCCAGGCGATGCCGGCCCAGAACGCCAGCACCGCGAAGAGCACCATGATCACCAGCCCGAAGCTGGCGAGGGTGAGCCGAAGGTTCAACGCGCTGTTCGCGTGGCCGACCGTGCCACGGGCGCGCCGGGGCTGCGATCTCGTCATACCCACCGATCTACCCCCGATCGGCCGGATTAACCGGTACCGCGCGCCTGTGCACCCGCCCCCCGCCGGTGTGCTCCGGCACATCCGTTCGCGCCGCGGCCTCGTCGACCGCAGGATGGGCGCATGTCAATGACCCTCGCCGTACCGGTGACCGTCTCCATCGCCCGCCGCGTCGATCCCGGCCGGGCCAGCGAGATGGTGGCCTGGATGCGGGCCGGCACCGCGCTGGCCGAGGCGTTCCCCGGATTTCTCGGCGCCGGCTGGGTGCAGAGCGGCCCCGGTTCGCCGGAGTGGCACATGCTCTACCGCTTCGCCGACGCCGAGACGCTGCGCCGGTGGGAAGAGTCGCCGCAGCGGCACTGGTGGCTCAGTTCGGCGCAGGGCATCGTCGAGCACACCCGGGTCGAGCGGCGCACCGGGATCGAGGGCTGGTTCGATCCGCCGCTGGAGCACTCGGTGGACCCGGTGGAGCCGGCCCCGCCCGCCTCGCCGCCCCGCTGGAAGCAGGCGGTGACCATCTGGCTGGCGTTCTTCCCCCTGAGCCTGACCGCCACCCTGCTGACGAGCCGCTTCCTCGACGCGGTGCCGCTGGCGGCCCGGGTGCTGCTGATGACGCTCTGCCTGACCCCGCTGATGACCTATCTAGTGCTGCCCCGGATCACCCGGGTGTTGCACTGGTGGCTGCACGGTCAGCGGGCACCGTGGCGGGACGCATAGCACCCCGACGGCTTCCGCGTCGGCACTCTGCCGCATACCCGACAGCAACTTCCCGACCCACCACATCCTGCGCATAGAGTTACCGCGCTGTCGCTCTGTGCTGCGGGAACGGGAGAGACGTCATGCCTCGACGCTGGGTCGCCGCACTGGCCTGTCTCGCGGCGCTCGTCGCACTGGCCTGCGAGGGCGGCAACTCCGCGGAACCCCGCCCCACCACGAGCGCCAGGCCGTCGAGCGGGCCCGGCGGCATCGCCGCCCTCGGCGACTCGATCAGCACCGGCTTCGCCTCCTGCCTGGTGCTCACCTCCTGCGAACGCAACTCCTGGTCGACCGGGGACGGGCTGCGGGTGCAGAGCCACTACCGGCGGCTGCTCGAACAGAACCCGGCGATCCGCGACCGGACGTACAACCATGCCCGTCCCGGTGCCCGCGCGGACGCCCTCGCCGGTCAGGCCGAGGCGGCGGTACGCGACCGCGTCGACTACGTCACGGTGCTGATCGGCGCCAACGACGCCTGTCGGGGCGGGGTGGACGCGATGACGCCGGTGGCGCGGTTCCGGGCCGACGTCGACCGGGGGCTGCGGGTCCTGCGGACCGGCCGGCCGAAGGCACGGGTGCTGGTGGTGAGCATCCCCGACCTGTACCGGCTCTGGGAGGTCGGGCACGACGACGCCCGGGCGACCCGCGCGTGGCGGCGGGGCATCTGCCCGGCCCTGCTGGCCGAGGCGACCTCGACCGCACCCGCCGACCGGGCGCGCCGGGCCGCCGTCCGGGACCGGATCGACGCGTACAACGCCGAGTTGAAGGCGGCCTGCCGGGCGTACGGATCACGGTGCCGGCACGACGGCGGCGCGTTGCACAAGGTCCGGTTCACCCTGGACCTGCTCAACCCGCTGGACTGGTTCCACCCCAACGCCACCGGCCAGGGCCGCATCGCCGAGGTGACGTGGCGCTCCTCCGGCCTGGCCAACTGACGGCTTCGACCGACCCTCAGGGTCGACGCGGCTCGGGGACGGCGTTGCCGCGGGAGCCATAGAGGGCCCGGGATCGCTGGGCGAGGTCCTTTGTAGCCGACGAGTTGGCCCAGGTGCCGAGCACGATGGCCGCACCGGGGACGATCTTGGCGACCATCCGCTTCGCGGCCCGGACGCCGGCCATCTGGGCCAGCCGGATGCCGAGTTGCAGCATGACCCGACCGAGCGGACGCTGGCCGCCCAGGCCGAAGAGCGCGTCGGCGCGTTCCCGCCCGGCGGCCACGCCGAGCGCCAGCCGGGCGCTCTCGGCGACCTTGTGCACCCGCTGAAGCACCAGCAGGTCGGTGGCCCGGTCATTGTGCAGGGGGTCGACGTCGTACGCGGCGGCGATGTGCAGCACCATCCGCGCCTGGGTCCAGGCCAGCACGCCCACGTCGATCACGGCGCCGGGCAGCCCGGCCGCGCCGGAGACCGCGCCGGACAGTCGAGCCAGATTGACGAACTTGCGGGCCGCCTGGTCGGCCAGGACGTCGGTGGAAACCCCGGGCTGCTCGGCCCGGGCACGGGCGGCCCACTGCACGGCTTCCGGCCCGAGGCGGCGCACCGCCTCCAGGGCAAGGTGCTCCGGCGCGTACTGCGGGTCGTCACGCATCCGGTCCCAGAGCCGGGCCGGCGGACCCTCGGGGGCGTCCACCGGCCCGGCCGGCAGGTCGGCGGACGGCTGCGGAGTAGGGGCGGCGGGCTGACCGCCGACGGGCGGAGTGTCGGTCACCAGGTCTCCCCAGGGGTGGAAACGGTGGACAGGGCGGCCGATGGAGCGGTCAGCGCCGGCGGTTGGACAGCCGAGCCGCCAACCCCTTCAGCTTCTGCTGGTTGCCCGGCTTGGCCATCTCTCGACGACCTCGCTCGACCAACTGCTGGCCCTTCGGCGATCTCAGGAACGTGGTGATCCGCTGCATCAGTGACATGGCGTCCTCCTGTCGATGGTCCCGTACTCATGTGTACCCCGAACCCGCAACAGATGTACCCGGGATGCGACAGCCTCAACCCTGACCGTCCATAGTGGGCGGTAGGTTACCGCCCCGCCGGCACGATGGCGTCAACGACCCGGGTGGCCCGCCACTCGTGCTGCTGGTAGTGCTCGGGGTACGCGGAGACCTGCACCGCCTGGGCGGCGTCGGTGAGCCGCATCCGCTGCCAGCCGGGCACCTGCTCCAGCGCGCTGAGGAACTGCCGGGTGGCGAACTCGGGGTCCATCAGCCGCCCCACCGGGCCCCAGCCGCTGCTGGAACGCTGTTGGAACAACCCGACCGAGTCGTGGTCCCAGCCGACGCCCTGGTGCGGATAGTCCTGCGACTCGGGCAGCACACCGCTGGCCACGTTGTAGAGGTTGCTCTCCTGCATGGCGGTGGCCACCGCGATCACCAGACCCCGACGCGGCACACCCATTTTGCGGCCGGTACGGACGATCGCCTCGGCGTTCTCCATCTGGTCGTCGTCCAGCCCGGCGACGGGCGCCGGGTCGGTTGGGCGAGCCGGGGCGACCTTGCGGGCCGGCGGGCTGGTGTCCGGATCGGCGGGGCTCGCCGCGGCGGACTGGGCGGCGGAGGCGGAGGTGCTCGGGGCAGCCGTGCGGTCGAGGGAACGGGAGGCGCGCTGCTGCTCGGCGCGCTGCGCCAACTCGGAGCTGGAGAGCGATCCACTCCGGGTCGCGGCGTCGGCGTCCTCGTTGCGAACCTGGACGACGGCGGTCAGACCGAGGCAGCACACCACACCGGTGGCCAGCGCCAGCTGTGCCCGGCGTCGACCGGTCAGGTCCCGGGCGTACGCCCGGAGCCGGCTCGCGGTGGTTGTCCGTTCGGTTGAGGTGCCATCCTCCGTATCGGCAGTGGGCCTGCTCGGGGCGTACGGGTCGTCGAGGGTGCCGTCGTCACGCATCAACCGAGGCTAGGCAGATGGAAACCCCGATCACGCACGGTGATCACGTGGTGCTCGACACAGATTCGCCCCGTACTGGTGGACGACCCGGGCGGCTCGACCCGCCCGGGGAACGAACCTCGCGTACCGGATGAAGCTGGCGGGGCACGCGGGCCGGCACGGCCCGGGACAGGGCCGGACATCCGACCTCCGAGCCTGACATGATCGACAAACTCGGCCTTTGGGCCGAACGGCCCCTCGGCCGATCGGCCACAGGGGCTCGGCCTGGCGGCGCAAACAGACGATTAGTCCGGTCACGCCCGCCCTCCGGCCAACGGATCGCCCGGCGCAGGAATGCACCAGGATGGCGGGTACGTTGCCCGAACGGGTGCCCTCCGTCGCGACGGCGCCCCGCAGGCACATTTCAGGGAGGTCCGCACCGGTGCTCGACCCACACGAGCTCTACCAGCTCACCGACGATCTGCCCGACCTCGGGCAGCCGGTTCTCATCCAGGCCCTCACCGGGTTCGTGGACGCCGGAAACGCCAGCCGACTGGCGCGTGAGCAGCTACTCACCTCGCTGGAGGGTCGGCCGATCGCCACGTTCGACGTCGACCAGCTCTTCGACTACCGATCGCGACGACCGGTGATGACCTTCGTCGAGGACCACTGGGAGAGCGTCGACGCGCCCAAGCTGGAGCTGCACCTCCTGCAGGACGACGACGAGACCCCGTTCCTACTGCTCACCGGCCCCGAACCGGACCTGCAGTGGGAGCGTTTCGTGGCCGCCGTCGCCGGGCTCGCCGCCCGGCTGGACGTCCGGCTCACAGTGGGGCTCAACTCGATCCCGATGGCGGTCCCCCACACCCGGCCGACCGGGGTGACAGCGCACGCCACCCGCCCCGAGCTGATCGCCGGCTACGAGCCCTGGTTGCAACGCGTCCAGGTGCCCGGCAGCGTCGGTCACCTCCTGGAGTTCCGCCTCGGCGAGCAGGGCCGCGACGCGCTGGGCTTCGCCGCCCACGTGCCGCACTACGTGGCCCAGACCGAATACCCGGCGGCGGCCGAGGTGCTGCTCACCTCGGTGTCGCGCAGCACCGGCCTCCTGCTGCCCGGCGACGGGCTGCGCTCGGCCGCCGAGGTGGTCCGGGTGGAGATCGACCGTCAGGTCGCGCAGACCGAGGACGCCGCGGCCCTGGTCCAGGCCCTGGAGGAGCAGTACGACGCGTTCGCCCGAGGTCGGGGCGAGAAGAGCCTGCTCGCCCCGGATGCCGGCCCGCTGCCCACGGCCGACGAACTCGGCGCCGAACTGGAACGGTTCCTGGCCGAACAAACCCGTCCCGGCGACACCCCGGGCAGCTGACCGGGCGTCGCGGCGGCGGATACGGCAGGCTGGGGGCATGCGCCTGGCGACCTGGAACGTCAACTCGGTGAAGGCCCGCCTACCCCGGCTGCTGGACTGGCTGGCCGACACCGGGCCGGACGTCGTCTGCCTCCAGGAGACGAAATGCCCCGACGGCGCCTTCCCGGTAACCGAGGTGGGCGCGCTGGGCTACACCGTGGCCAGCCACAGCGACGGCCGGTGGAACGGGGTGGCCATCCTGTCCCGGGTCGGGCTGGGCGACGTCCGGGTCGGGTTCGCCGACGAGCCCGGCTTCCCCGAGCCCGAGGCCCGAGCCATCTCCGCCACCTGCGACGGGGTACGGGTCTGGTCGGTGTACGTGCCCAACGGCCGGACGCCGGACGACCCGCACTACGCGTACAAGTTGGCCTGGTTCGCGGCGCTGCGCGACGCACTGGACACCGAACTGGCGGGCGGCTTGCCGCTGGCGGTCTGCGGCGACTTCAACGTCGCCCCGACCGACGCCGACGTCTGGGACCCGGCGGTCTTCACCCACTCCACACATGTCACCCCGGCCGAGCGGGCAGCCCTCGCGGCGCTGCGCGACCTGGGCCTCAGTGACGTCGTCCCGACCCCGATGAAGGGTCCGCACCCCTTCACCTACTGGGACTACCGGGCCGGCATGTTCCACCAGAACAAGGGCATGAGAATCGACCTGGTGTACGCGTCCGCACCGTTCGCCCGAGCGGTCCGCTCCGCGTACGTGGACCGCGAGGCCCGCAAGGGCAAGGGTCCCTCCGACCACGCGCCGATCGTGGTCGACGTGGACCTGGTCCCGGCGGTGGAGACGTTCTGAGCCCACCCGGTCGTTCCCACTGCCGGTCCGATGCCACGGGCGGCCGCCCCGGTGCCGCGTCCGCTGGCTAGGGTGGGCAGATGGCAGTCGTGAAGATCAACGCAATCGACGTTCCGCCCGGCGGCGGCGCGGAGTTGGAGAAGCGGTTCGCCGCCCGGGCCGGCACTGTGGAGAACTCCCCCGGCTTCCTCGGCTTCGAACTGCTCCGCCCGGTGGCCGGCGAGACCCGCTACTTCGTCTACACCAAGTGGGAGAGCGAAGAGGCGTTCCAGGCGTGGGCCGCCGGCCCGTCGCGCGCCGCCCACGCCGCCGCCCCCGGCGACAAACCCCGCCCTCCGGTCTCCACCGGCGCCAGCCTGCTGGAGTTCGAGGTGGCCCTGCACGTCCCCCAGCCCTAGCAGGCCTCGCGGCCGGCCTCTCAAAACCGGACGAATTTCCCCGCCTCGACACATCGTCAGGCAGCAGTTTCACCGGAAGTACGCGGATCTTGGCCATGCCGCGACGGGGTCGGGGCGGTTCGGGCGCGTCGAAGCGGGTATCGAGCGGCATCCGGCGCCTTGATCGCGCTCGATCCTGGATCTAGTCCCCTCCTCTCCACCGCGAGGCCACTACATCCTTGTTCGAGCACGACCTTGACCGGACCCGGCGACGCAGTGGGGTGCCCGCCAGGGCGGGCCTGCCCTGGCGGCTTGACAGTCACCGCTTCTGAAAAATGACTGAGACGATTTCCGCGGTCAGCTCGATAGCCCAGTCAAGCTGCGGACAGTCGTTGCGACCGCGGCACTCCAGGCACCCGCTGACGCAGAGACGGGGTCGATCTCAGGGCTTGCGGGAGGACTGGAGGGTGGCGAAGGCGATGACGTTGTCGGCGTAGCCGGTGCGGCCCCCGATGAACTGCCCACCGCAGGTGATCAACCGCAGCCCGGGTGGCCCGTCGTTGCCGTAGATCCGCTCGGCGGGCAACTGGTCCTTCGGGAAGTGCTCCACGGTGTCGACCCGGAACACCACCACCGACTCGTCCGCCCGCGCCACCTCGATCAGGTCGCCGGGGTGCAGCTTGCCCAGGTCGTAGAAGACCGACGGGCCGGTCTTCGTGTCCACGTGCCCGACGATCACCGCCGGGCCAGGCTCACCGGGGGTGGGCCCACGGTCGTACCAGCCGGTCTCGTTGTGCCGTTCCAGCGGCGGTACGGCGATCGAGCCGTCGCGCGCCTGCCCGACGGGTGCCACCGGCGCGGTCACCTTGATCGCTGGCACGGAGAGGCGCACCGGGCGACTGGCCGACAACCCGACCGACTCACTGCGGGCCGGTCGGTCACCGCCGGTCGGGGCCAGGTCGAACGGGCCCACCGAACGGCCCAGCCCCGCCCCGGTGGCGAAGACCCCGGCCAACACCAACACCACTGCCAACGGTACGGACCAGGGGCTGCGGCCGGAGGGACGACTACGCCGGGGGGCGACGGCGGTCGCCGGACGCGCTGCCACCGAGGGGCGGTCGGGATCCGGCGGGCGCTGGGAACGCGACGAGCGTTCGGGACCTGACGGACGGTCGGAGCCCGGCCAACCGTCGTCCACCGGCAGCCGAACGTCATCGGGCGGCAAGGCGGGACGGCCGGCGAACGGCTGGCGGGCAGCGTCCGGCGGCGAGGCGGGACGACCGGGCGACGGCGGGCGTGAACCGGCCGGCGGCGGCGTGGGGCGGAAGATCGTCATGGCGGGCTCAGCGACGCGCGGCGGCTCGGGGGCGGCGCATCGCCATCACAGCGAGGATCAGCCCGCTGATGATCAGTGCCGCGCCGCCGGGCAGCAGCAGCTTGCCGGTGATCCCGCCGCTGCTCCCACCGAACCCGGTCGCCGGACCCCGACTCGGCTGGTTGGGGATCTTCTTGACCACCTGGAGCATCGTCGAGGCGGTCTCGCCGTCGCGGCACTCCAGCTTGACCCGGTAGTTGCCGGGGCGGGTGCGCTCGCGGACCATCGGCGCGGCGGTGAGCACCCCGCGCTGCGGCTGCACGCCGACCGCCCCGAAGGCGTCGGAGACCACCGTGGCGCCCACCGAGTTGTCCCGACAACTGGCCCGGATGCCGACCAGGTAGCCGGGCTGCACCGTGCTGGGGCTCACCTCGACGAAGATGTCCACCGCCGGCGTCGGTTGGGGCGCTCCGCCGGGCGGCCCTCCGGGCTGCGGTGCCGGCGCGACGGCGACAGCCCGCTCGGGCGCCGCGAGGGCGGGTGTGGTGGCCAGCAGGGGGCCGGCCAGCACGGTCACCAGCGACAGGGTCACGACGCCGCGGGTCATTGCCACGATGCCCCCTCTCGACGCCGTGCGGCCGGGTCGGGCGGTGGAGCACCCGACCTGCCGTACCAGTTGGATCCTCTCATTTCCGGTCGCACATCACATCCGATCCGCCGGCGGCGTCGCGTACGCTCGGGTCGCTGTGACCGCCACCGACCATGACCCCGCCGTCCCGCCCGCGAGCCGGACGATCCGCACGTTCCACCCCCGCCGGGGTCGGATGAGCGACCGGCAGACCGACGCGCTGAGCCGGCTCTGGCCCACGTACGGCCTGGACGTGCCGGACGGACCTGTCGTGCCCGTCGACCTGGCCGACCTGTTCGGTCGCCGGGCGCCAGTGGTGCTGGAGATCGGCTCGGGCATGGGCGACAGCACCGCTGCGATGGCTGCCGCCGACCCGGATCGAGATTATCTGGCGGTCGAGGTGCACACGCCGGGAATCGCGAACCTGCTCCACCTGGTGGAGCGCGAGGGCCTGCGCAACGTACGGGTGGCGGAGGGCGACGCGTTGTCCCTGGTCAAAGGCTTGCCCGAGGGCGTGTTGGACGCCGTGCACGTCTTCTTCCCGGACCCGTGGCCGAAGTCCCGCCACCACAAGCGGCGGATCATCCAGCCGACGCACGTGGCGCTGCTGCGGTCCCGGCTGCGCCCCGGCGGCGTGCTGCACTGCGCTACCGACTGGGCCGAGTACGCCGAGGCGATGCGGGAGACGCTGGAGGCCGACCCGGAGCTGGTGGACACGTACGGCGGCTTCGCGCCGAGACCGGCGCACCGGCCGGTGACGAAGTTCGAGCGTCGGGCGATCACGGCCGGTCGGCCGGTCGCGGACCTGTTGTACCGCCGACGGTGACCGACGAAACGCCCGAACCGGAACGCGGCGGGGCGTTCGGGATGCCCGGACGGGGGTCCGGTGCGGGCCGGGTTGGCGTACCGGGGCATGATCCAGGCACCATGGACAGGCTATGACGCTCACCGCCGCGCTGCCGACAAGCGCCGACCCCGACACCCTCTTCGACGCGTTCGCCGGCTGGGCGAAGGAGCGCGGCCTCGACCTCTACCCCCACCAGGAAGAGGCGGTCATCGAGATCGTCTCCGGCGCCAACCTGATCATGAACACGCCCACCGGCTCGGGGAAGAGCCTGGTGGCGATCGCCGCGCACTTCGCGGCCCTCGCCGACAGCCGGACGACCTTCTACACCGCGCCGATCAAGGCGTTGGTGTCGGAGAAGTTCTTCGCGCTCTGCGAGGTCTTCGGCGCCGAGAACGTCGGCATGCTCACCGGCGACGCCAGCGTCAACGCCGACGCCCCGATCATCTGCTGCACCGCGGAGATCCTGGCGAACCTGGCGCTGCGCGAGGGCACGAAGGCCGACGTCGGCCAGGTGATCATGGATGAGTTCCACTTCTACGCCGAGCCCGACCGGGGCTGGGCGTGGCAGGTGCCGATCATCGAGCTGCCGCAGGCCCAGTTCATCCTGATGTCCGCCACCCTGGGGGACACCACCCGCTTCGTCGACGACCTGACCCGGCGCACCGGGCGGCCCACCGCCGTCGTGCGCACTGCGGAGCGGCCGGTCCCGCTCATCTTCTCGTACGCGATGACGCCGCTGCACGAGACGCTTGAGGAGCTGCTGGAGACCAAGCAGGCCCCGGTGTACGTGGTGCACTTCACCCAGGCCGCCGCGCTGGAACGCGCCCAGGCGCTGACCAGCGTCAACGTCTGCACCCGCGCCGAGAAAGACATGATCGCCGAGGCGATCGGTGGTTTCCGGTTCACCGCCGGCTTCGGCAAGACGCTGTCCCGACTGGTCCGGCACGGCATCGGCGTGCACCACGCCGGCATGCTGCCCAAGTACCGCCGCCTGGTGGAGACCCTCGCCCAGGCCGGCCTGCTCAAGGTCATCTGCGGCACCGACACCCTCGGCGTCGGCATCAACGTGCCGATCCGCACCGTGCTGTTCACCGGCCTGTCGAAGTACGACGGGGTCCGTACCCGGCTGCTGAAGAACCGCGAGTTCCACCAGATCGCCGGGCGGGCCGGCCGGGCCGGCTACGACACCATCGGCCGGGTCGTCGTGCAGGCCCCCGAGCACGTCATCGACAACGAGAAGGCCCTCGCCAAGGCCGGTGACGACCCGAAGAAGCGACGCAAGGTGGTCCGCAAGAAGCCGCCGGAGGGCTCGATCGGCTGGGGCCAACCCACCTTCGACCGACTCGTCGACGCCGAGCCGGAGCCACTGACGTCCAGCTTCCAGGTCAGCCACTCGATGCTGCTCAACGTCATCGGTCGGCCCGGGGACGCGTTCACCGCGATGCGGCACCTGCTCACCGACAACCACGAGGAGCCCACCGCGCAGCGCCGGCACATCCGCCGCGCGATCGCCATCTACCGGGCTCTGCGTGCCGGCGGGGTCGTCGAGGAGCTGCCCGAGCCGGACGAGACCGGCCGGCGGATCCGGCTCACCGTCGACCTCCAGCTCGACTTCGCCCTCAACCAGCCGCTCTCCCCCCTCGCGCTGGCCACCATCGAACTGCTCGACGCCGAGTCCCCGTCGTACGCGCTCGACGTGCTGAGCGTGATCGAGTCGATCCTCGACGACCCCCGGCAGATCCTCTCCGCGCAGCAGTTCAAGGCGCGCGGCGAGGCGGTCGCCGCCATGAAGGCCGAGGGCATCGAGTACGAGGCGCGTCTCGAACTGCTCGACGAGGTGACCCACCCGAAGCCCCTGGCCGAGCTGCTGGAGGCCGCGTACGAGATGTACCGGCAGGGGCACCCCTGGGTCGCCGACCACCAGCTCTCCCCCAAGGCCGTCGTCCGCGACATGTACGAGCGGGCCATGACCTTCACCGAGTACGTGCAGTTCTACGGGCTGACCCGCTCGGAAGGTCTCGTCCTGCGTTACCTGGCCGACGCGTACAAGACGCTGCGTCAGACAGTGCCCGAGGACGCCAAGACCGAGGAGCTGATCGACCTCATCGAGTGGTTGGGCGAGCTGGTCCGCCAGGTCGACTCCAGCCTCATCGACGAGTGGGAACGACTGCGCAACCCGTCCGACGTGGCCGAGGTCGCCCAGGCGCACGCCGCACTGACCGACCGGCCACCGGCGGTGACCCGCAACGCGCGGGCGTTCCGGGTGTTGGTGCGCAACGCGCTGTTCCGACGCGTCGAGTTGGCAGCGCTTCGCCGCTGGGACCTGCTCGCCGAGTTGGACGCCGAGGACGGCTGGGACTACGACGCGTGGGCCGATGCCCTGGCGCCGTACTTCGAGGAGTACGACTCGATCGGCGTCGGGCCGGACGCGCGAGGGCCGGCGCTGCTCATGATCGAGCAGGGGCGGGAACGGTGGACCGTCCGCCAGAGCTTCGACGACCCCAACGGCGACCACGACTGGGGCATCAGCGCCGAGATCGACCTGGCGGCCTCGGACGAGGTCGGCGCGGCGGTCGTGCGGATCACCGACGTCGGCCAGCTCTGACCTGTCGATCGGCGCGGTGCCGACCGGCGGCGCTCGGCCGAGGACCCAACAGTGCCGGCGTACGCCGGGCGGCCACGTCCTCGATCCAGCCGAACAGCAGCACCGCCCCGGCGGTCAGTAGGCACACCCCGGTCAGTCGCAGCGCGATCGAGGCCACCGAGTTGTACGGGAGCACCGGCGCGAGCAGGAGGAACATCCCGAGGCTGGCCGGGATGTGCCAGAGGTAGATGGTGACCGCTCGGGCGTTGACCAGCCGGAGCACGGCGCCCAGCGGCACCCGGCCGACAAGCCGGGGCTGCACTCTCAGCAGCACTGCCACGAGCGCCATCGACCACAGTGTGGTGCCGCCCGCGATGTGGTTGAGGTCGACGGCCCGGCCGGTCACCATGGCGGCCACCACCCAGGCGCCGCCCACCCCGGCGAGGCCGGCCACGAGGCACCCATACCAGCGCCACGGGACACGGTGCAGCAGCCGATCATGGTGGGCGAAGCCCATCAGCCAGCAGGACAGGTAGGCGGCGACGAAGTAGCCGGCGTGCGCACCGGTCAGATGCATCCCGACCGGCAGCGCGGTGGCAACACCGATGCTGGGCCACGGCCAGCGGCGGAACAGCCACAGCAGCACCGGCGAGAGCAGCACCAACCACAGATAGGTGACGACGTACCAGAGCCCGATGTGGAACGCCCAGGCCCAGGACTGCCCACCCACCGGCGGCACCCGCAGGGGTAGCACCCACCAGAGCAGTTCAGCCCAGCCGGCCACGCCACTCGGCAGTGGACGCCACCCGACGGAGAGCACCGCCAGTGCGATCGCGCCGAACGCCCAGTACGGCAGCAGCAGCCGGCGCAGCCGTCGGCGCACGGCCGATGCGCCGTGCCGGTCCAGTGACGCCGCCATCAACGAACCGGCGATGCCGAACATCAGACCCATCGCCGGCACCAGCAGGCTCAGCCAGATCCAACCGGTGACGTGGAAGATCACGACGCGGACGAGGGCGATCGTCCGCAGCAGGTCCAGGTAGCGGTCCCGGTCGGCTGCGGGGTCGGCGGCCTGGACGGTCCGCACCGCCGTACCCCTGCCAGGGATGACAACCCTGGACGCCTCATCGATGACCACAACGCACAATAACGCCACAAGTACGACAAATAACGCAGCATCGCGAACGCGAGCAAGACAGCGTTCCGCCCTCCGGGCGGCTGTTCCTCTGATCAGCCAGCCTCCCCGACCGGCAGGCCGACGGATGCCAGACGGTGAACCAGATCCGTCAGCGACGAGCGACCGGCGGCGCCCCACGACGCTCACCCAGCCGGGCGGTTCGTCCGGTTGCCAGGAGGCGGCACACCCTCTCAACTTCGCTGGGCAATGTCAGACCCGTCGATTAGAATGTATGTACTAATAAAGATCCTGACCTGGGAGGACGCCCGTGACCGCGCCCGCCTCGACGCCCCTCACCCCCTACGCGACACTGCTCGGTTTCACCCGCTACGTCGACCGCACCGGCCCCACCAAGGCGACCTTCGTCGGCGGGCTGCGCAAGCAGCGCGCCAGCCGGTCCGGCTTCAACCCGCACGGCCAGTTCGTCAAGGCGCTCAAGGCCGACATCGCCTTCCACACCGGCGGCACCCACCTGGCCGGGGTGGCTGACATCGTCAAGCCACGATGGCGCCCGCTCTATCAGACGCTCGTCCCCGGCGCCACTACCTGGCTGCACTCCCTCGGCGAGCCGGCCGCCGTCGATCTCGCCCAGACCCGCGACGCCCTGGCGATGCTGGGCGATCTGCCCGTCAAGATCAACCCCCACTTCGGAGTACGCCACGCCGACGGCCGCGCCGAAGCGGTCCGCCTGCACTTCGACGAGGCCCCACCGAGCGAGGAATCGGTGCTCGCCACCCTGCACCTGATGGCCCGACACATGGACGCGGTGCTTCCGCACGCCGAGCCGGTCCTGGTCGACGTCCGCCGCGGCCTGGCCCACCGCATGCCCACCGACGCCAAGCCCGACCAGATCGAACGATGGCTCTCCGGCGAAGCCGCCGCCTTCCGCGCCATCTGGTCCACCGCCGCCTAACCCACCCCCACCCTCCACGCCCCCACCCACGCACCCCACGCACCCCGAGGACCCCGCGCACCCCGCGCCCACCCGCCCGGCAAGATCGCGCTCGATCCAGGATGTAGTGGCCTCCGCTTCTCGGGAGGCCACTACATCCATGTTCGAGCGCGATCATGGGGATAACGACGCGCATCGGCGCCGGTGTGGGGAGCTGTGGTTATCCACAGGGGCAGCGTGACGCGACGAGGTTCGGTCAGCCTGAGGCACATGCCGAAAGTTCCTCGTCGGCCGCCGCAGTTGCGGGGTCGGGTCTTCCGTGGCTCGACCGCCGTCTCTCGGGGCCTACTGACCCGCAATGAGCTACGCAGCTCGGCGTGGCGACCGCTCTTCCGCGACGTCTACGCCGATGCCCAGCTCGCAGTCACCCACGCCATCAGATGCACCGCCGTCGGACGGTGGCTTGTCCCACCCGGTGCGTCCATCGCGGGACGCGCTGCCGCCGGCCTCTACGGCTGCGCTGAGCCCAGCGCGAGCGAGCCCGTCGACGTCCTCGTTCCCGCCGCCACTCGGATCGGCCCGACCGCCGGCATCCGGGTCCACCACGGGGAGATCGACCCCGGCGACACCGTGGACCGGGCCGGGATCACTGTGACCAGCCCGGCGCGTACCTGCTGGGACCTGGCCCGGTGGCTCGATGTGATCGAGGCGGTGGTCGTCATCGACGCCATGCTGGCTCGCCGGCTCACAACCGCTCCAGCCCTGCGCGAGTACGCGCTGAGCCGGGCCGGTCGACGCGGCTGGCGGTCGCTGCTACGCGCGGTCGACCTGGCCGACGCGGGCGCGGAGTCCCCGCAGGAGTCCCGCACCCGGGTCGGGCTGGTGCTCGCCGGCCTGCCGAGGCCGGAGACGCAGTGGGTCGTGGCCGAGCAGGGCCGATTCGTGGCCCGCCTGGACCTGGCCTGGCCGCAGTTCAAGGTCGCGGTGGAGTACGACGGGCTCTGGCACGACGACCCTGAGCAGTTCCATCGGGACCGCCAACGCCTCAACCGGCTCCTTGGCGGCGACTGGATCGTGCTGCATCTGACCGCCAAGCGCCTCCGGGACGACTTCGACGGGTTCCTCGCCGAGGTCCGAGCCGCCCTGGGGGCACGCTCGCGCTCCCCCCGGTGACGATGATCGCGCTCGAACATGGAAGTAGTGGCCTCCCTGGACGAGGAGGCCACTACTTCCTGGATCGAGCACGATCATGAGCCGGCGCGGTGGTGCGTGCCCAGCGCGGGTGCGCGGGGGCGGATGACTTCGCGCGGGTGCGCGGGGGCGGATGACTTCGCGCGGGCGGTGCTGGTGGGGTGTCAGGCGGCGGGGAGGTACTTGGCCAGGTCGTCGAGGATCTTGTTGGCGGCGCCGACGCCGATGCCGGTCATCCAGACCTCGTCGGAGACGGGGTACGCCTTGCCGGCCTTGACCGCGCCGAGGCCCTTCCACAGCGTCCCACCGGCGACCTTGGTCTGCTCGGCGGCGGCCTTGTCGCCGTACGCGGTCACGAAGATGACGTCACCGTCGACCTCGTTGACCCGCTCGGGGCTGACCAGGTCGAAGCGCTTGTCCTCCTTGTTGGCGAGCAGCTGCCGCTCGGGGCGGCCCAGGCCGGTGTCGCCGATGACGATGCCGGAGAACGAGTCGGGGCCGTATACCCGGATGTTGCCGGGCAGGAACCGCACGATGGAGACCTTGCGCGCGGCGGCGTCGCCGAGCGTCGCGCCGAAGTCCTTGGCCCGCTTCTCGTACGTGGCGAGCAGATCCTTGGCCTGCTGCTCGCGGCCGAGCGCCTTGCCGTCGAGGAGGAGGTTGTCCTTCCAGGTGATGCCCACCTTCTCGGTGAACACGGTCGGCGCGATGGCGGCCAGCTCGTCGTAGAACTTCTCCTGGCGGAACTTGCTGCCGAGGATGAGGTCCGGCTTCAGCGCGTTGATCGCCTCCAGGTCGGGCTCGGTGAGCACCCCGACCTCCTTGATGCCGGCGAGCTTGTCCGCGCCGAAGTACGTGGGCCAGCTCTTCGCCTCACCGGCGGTGGCCGCGCCGACGGGCGTGATGCCCAGGGAGAGCGCCGTGTCGATCTTGTCGGTGTCGAGCACGACGACGCGCTTGGGCTCGGCTGGGACCTTGGTGGTGCCCATGGCGTGGGTGATCTCCCGGGTGTCCCCGGTGGTGGAGCCGGCGACCGGGTCGCTCTCACCGCAGGCGGTGAGGCCGGCGCCGAGGGCGACGGCCGCGGCGAGAGCTGCGACGAGACGACGCATCAGAGTCCTTTCGAGGGGTGCGAGCCGGCGAGCGGGTTGGCCGCGTCGCCGGTGGCGGGTCGGGCGTCCGGTACGGACGCCGTCGACGAATCGGGGTCTTTCGCGCCGGCGGGCGCAACGGCCGGGCCACCCGAGGAAGCGACCGGGCCACCCGACGCGACAACGGGAACTGGAGCGTTGCCGCCGGTGTACGCGGGCACCACCAGCGGCGCGCCGGTCACCGGGCAGGGCACGACCACGCAGGCCAGCCCGAAGACGTCGCGGACCAGGTCGGCGGTGAGGATCTCCCGGGGCGGGCCGGCGGCGACCACCGCGCCGGCGCGCATGGCGACCAGGTGGTCGGCGTAGCGGGCGGCCTGGTTCAGGTCGTGCAGGACGGCGACCACGGTGCGGCCCCGCTCGGAGCGCAGCCGGTGCAGAAGGTCCAGCACCTCCACCTGGTGGGCCAGGTCGAGGAAGGTGGTCGGCTCGTCCAGCAGCAGGGCGTCGGTGTCCTGGGCGAGGGTCATGGCGATCCACACCCGTTGCCGCTGACCGCCGGAGAGGCTGTCCACCGGTCGGTCGGCCAGGTCGGTGACGTCGGCGAGGGCCATCGCCTGGTCCACCGCCGCGCCGTCCTCCGACGACCACTGCCGCCACCACCGCTGGTAGGGCTGTCGGCCGCGCCCGACCAGGTCCGCCACGGTGACGCCCTCGGGCACCAGCGGGCTCTGCGGCAGGACGCCGAGGCGGCGGGCTACCTCCCGGGTCGGCAGGTCGCGGATGGCGGTGCCGTCCAGCAGCACCGTGCCGCGGCGGGGGGTGAGCAGCCGGGCCATCGTGCGCAGCAGTGTGGACTTGCCGCACGCGTTGGGCCCGACGATCACTGTGAACGCGTCGGTGGGCAGGTCGAGGTCGAGCCCGTCGAGCACGGTCCGCTCGTCGTAGCCGGCGACCAGGTCGCGGGTGGAGAGCATCACACGACTCCTTGAGGCGTCACGACGACCGCCGCCGGCCACGCAGCAGCAGGAAGATCAGGTACGGGCCGCCGATCGCGGCGGTCAGCACACCGGCGGGTAGTTGGGTGGGTGCGAACAGGCGCCGGCCGGCCAGGTCGGCCAGCACCAGCAGGAGTGCGCCGAGCAGCGCCGCGCAGACCAGCGGTGGTCGTTCGGCGCGTACCAGGCGACGGGCCACCTGCGGGGCGACCAGCGCCACGAAGTCGACGGCGCCGACCTGGGCGGTGACCATCGCGGCGACGAGTACGCCGGTGCCGGCGAGGCCGATCCGGCGGGCCACCGGGCGCAGCCCGACGCCCCGGGCGGTGTCGTCGTCCAGGGCGCTGCTATTCAGCGCCCAGCCGGCCCAGGCCAGCACCGGCAGCAGCACCAGCAGCGTGCCGGCGATCCAGGCGGCCTCGGTCCAGCCCTTGCCGGCCAGCGTGCCGATCAGCCAGATCTGCGCGCGCAGACCGTCGATCGGATCGGCGGTCAGCATGACCACCTCGGTGAGCGCCCGGAAGCCGAACGCGACCGCCACCCCGGCGAGCACGAACCGCTGCGCGGCCAGCCCGTGCCGAGCACCGAGAGCGAACAGCAGCACCGCCGCGAGCAGCCCGCCCACCAGCGCGGTGGGCGCCACCAGCACCGCGGCCATTCCGCTGGTCAGGGCCACTGTCGCGGCGAGGCCGGCGCCCTGGGTGATGCCGATGACGTCCGGGCTGGCGAGGGGGTTGCGGGCCACGCTCTGGATCAGCGTGCCGGCCACGCCGAAGGCGGCGCCGGCCACGGCCGCCAGCACCACCCGCGGCAGCCGAAGATCAAAGACCACGAGGTCGTACGGGGTGCCCGCTCCGGAGAGGGCGCGCAGCACGTCGGCCGGGGCGACGTACGGGGTGCCCAGCGAGAGGCTGAGCACGACGGCCAGCAGGAGCAGCACTGTCAGCGCGGCGGCCACCAGCACCGAGCGGCGGCGGATCAGCAGGCTGACCGGGCCGATCCGCAGCAGCGACCGTCCGGGCAGCCGAGCCGCATCGGCACGAGGCGTGCCCGCGCGCTGCGTGGTCGTCACGCGGTCACCACCCGGGCGCGGCGGACCAGCACGGCCAGCAGTGGCGCGCCGATCAGCGCGGTGACGATCCCGGCCGGGATCTCGCCGGGCGGGGCGACGAGCCGACCGACGATGTCGGCGGCGAGCAGCAGCGCCGGTCCGAGCAGGGCGGAGACGGCGAGGGTCCAGCGGTGGTCCGCGCCGACCAGGGCGCGGGCCAGGTGCGGCACGGCCAGCCCGACGAACGCGACAGGTCCGGCGGCGGCCACCGCGGCGCCGGTCAGCAGCACGGCGGCGAGGCCACCACCGAGGCGGACCAGGCCGATCCGGTGGCCGAGACCACGGGCCACGTCGTCGCCGAGGGCCAGCGCGTCCAGGCCCCGGGCGACCAGGGCGGCCAGCACCAACCCGACGAGGACGAACGGCAGCACCTGCGCGGCGACCGACAGGTCCCGTCCGGCCAGCCCGCCGACCACCCAGAAGCGGTACTCCTCGAAGGTGCGGGCGTCGATGCTGAGCAGGGCGTACACCCCGGAGGCCAGGCTGGCGTCGAGCGCCGCGCCGACCAACGCGAGGGTGACCGGGCTGGCGCCCTCGCGGGCGCGGGTGGCGATGGCGAAGACCAGCAGTCCGGCGATCAGGGCCCCGGCGATGCCGAACCAGACGTACCCGGCGAGCGTGCCGACGCCGAAGACGGAGATCGCGAGCACCACCCCGAACGACGCGCCCGCGCTGATGCCGAGGATGCGCGGCTCGGCGAGGGGGTTGCGGGTGAGCGCCTGGAACAGCACCCCGGCCACGGCGAGCGCGAGCCCGACAGCGAGGCCGAGGGCGGTCCGGGGCATCCGCAGCTCACGGACGATGGTGCTGGCGTCGCCGCCGTCCGGCGCGACGAGCGCGTGCCAGACCTGGTCGACGCCGAGTTGTCGGCTGCCGAGCGCGAAGCTGGCCAGCACGGTGAGCAGCAGCACCAGCGCGGCCGCGACGGTGACGGCCACCCGGCGGCCGGTGCGGGTGCCGGACCGGTTGCGGGCCGGGGTCGGCCGGGTGGCGAGGGTGGTCACGAGTCTCCTGCACGTTCACGCTTAGGTTCGCCTAACCTTAGCCGCTCAGTTGAGGGTCACCTAACTGGCGCTCATCGATCCGCAGGAGGCTGAGCAGGGCAGACGCCCGCGCGAAGAGAGCCGCGCGCCTACTGTTGGCTCATGCGATTCGACCAGCACACGGTCGTCCTGCTGACCCGGCCGTCGGATCCGCCGGAGTTGCCGCAGGACGCGATCGACCGGTTGCGGGACGCGCACCTGGCCCACCAGGCGGGCCTCGTGCAGCAGGGGCTGGTGCTCGCGGCCGGGCCGTTTCTGCACCCCGACGACGAGCAGCTGCGGGGCTTCGTGGTGTTGTCCATCGCCCCGGACGAGGCCCGCGCGCTGTTCGCCAACGACCCCGCCGTGCGGGCCGGTCGCCTGGTCGCGCGGGTCACGTCGTGGCTGCTTCCGGAGGGCACCCTGCGGTTCGAGAGCGTGCCGGTGCCGCAGTCGATGCTGGAGGCGGCCTCCGGGGACTGACCCCGGGCCCGGTCAGCCGGCCGATTCGCTGCCGGTCTCCGCCGGCAACTCACCGAGCGGGACCACCCGCAGGGCGTCCATCGGGCCGACGATCACCCGCAGCTCGGGGAAGTAGTCCCGCAGCACCTGCTGGCACCGGTCACAGGGCGCGACGACCTCGCGGCCACGGTCGGCGACAGTGACGATCGTCTCCAGCGCGGTGACGCCCTGCGTGGCGGCCGTGCCGATCACGACAAGCTCGGCGCAGGCCCCTCCGGTGGCGTGCTGGACGTTCACGCCGGTGAAGACCCGCCCGTCAGCGGTACGGGCCGCCGACGCGACAGTGTGGTGCTGGCTGCGGCAACGCAGCTTGGAGACCGCGGTGGCGGCCTGCACCAACGCACGGTCGGTGTCGCGCATCTCCATCCGGCTCCCCCAGCGCTCGACGTCGGCCGCCAACTCTAGGGCCCGCTCGTGGCCGTCAACGGACCGGAGGTGGCCGTCGGAGAGCCGGCCGCTCGGTAACCCAGGAGCGGTGCGCCGCCGGGCTGCCTATCCTTGGGCACGACATGCAGAATCCAACCGCCTCCGTCGCGTCCGACCCCGTTCGCGAGCTGCACCGCCGCCTCACACCTCTGATGTTCCGCGACCAGCGCCGGCTCCAGCGGCGACTGGACGGTGCCCGCAAACTGCGCGACCCGCAGCGTCGGGAGGCGGCGCTGACCGAGATAACGGCTGACCTGGTCCGGGCCGAGCAGCGGCTCGCCGCCCGACAGGCGGCGGTGCCCGTGATCACGTACCCGGTGGGCTTGCCGGTCAGTGAGCGCAAGGACGACATCGCCGCCGCCATCCGCGACCACCAGGTGGTGATCGTGGCCGGCGAGACCGGCTCCGGCAAGACCACCCAGATTCCCAAGATCTGTCTGGAGTTGGGGCGCGGGGTGCACGGCCTGATCGGGCACACGCAGCCCCGCCGGTTGGCCGCCCGGACGGTGGCCGACCGGATCGCCGACGAGCTGGGCACCGAGTTGGGCGACGTGGTCGGCTACAAGGTGCGCTTCACCGACCAGGTCAGCGAGCGCAGCCTGGTGAAGCTGATGACCGACGGCATCCTGCTGGCCGAGTTGCAGACCGACCGGATGCTGCGCCAGTACGACACGCTGATCATCGACGAGGCACACGAGCGCAGCCTCAACATCGACTTCATCCTCGGGTACCTGCGGGAACTGCTGCCCCGCAGGCCCGACCTCAAGGTCATCATCACCTCGGCGACCATCGAGACCGACCGGTTCGCCAGGCACGTCGCCGGTCCACCCACCGCCGACGAGCCGGAGGGCGTACCCGCGCCGGTGGTCGAGGTGTCGGGTCGCACCTACCCGGTGGAGGTGCGCTACCGGCCCCTCGTCGAGCTGGCCGAGGGCGAGGAGGACGGCGACGGCGACGACGAGAACGTCCGCGACCAGATCCAGGCGATCGGCGACGCCGTCGAGGAGCTGGCCGCCGAGGGCCCCGGCGACATCCTGGTCTTTCTCAGCGGCGAGCGGGAGATCCGGGACACCGCCGACGCGTTGGGCAAACTGGTGCAGAAGAAGCGCTCGCTGCTCGGCACCGAGATCCTGCCGTTGTACGCGCGACTCTCCTCCGCCGAGCAGCACCGGGTCTTCGCCGCGCACTCCTCGCGCCGGGTGGTGCTCGCCACCAACGTCGCGGAGACCTCGCTGACAGTGCCCGGCATCAAGTACGTGGTGGACCCGGGCACCGCCCGCATCTCCCGCTACTCCAGCCGGCTCAAGGTGCAGCGGTTGCCGATCGAGCCGATCTCCCAGGCGTCGGCCAACCAGCGCAAGGGCCGCTGCGGCCGTACGTCGGACGGCATCTGCATCCGCCTCTACGACGAGCAGGACTTCCTCTCCCGCCCCGAGTTCACCGATCCGGAGATCCTGCGGACCAACCTGGCGTCGGTCATCCTCCAGATGACAGCGATCGGGCTCGGCGACCTCGCCGCGTTCCCGTTCATCGACCCACCGGACAAGCGCAACATCGCCGATGGCGTCAACCTGCTGCACGAGCTGGGCGCGTTGGACCCGACCGAGGCCGACCCGGCGAAGCGGCTCACCGCGCTCGGCCGGCGGTTGGCCCAGTTGCCTGTCGACCCGCGCCTGGCCCGGATGGTGGTCGAGGGCGAACGCAACGGCGCCGCCACCGAGGTGCTGGTGATCGCCGCCGCGCTGTCCATCCAGGACCCGCGGGAGCGGCCGGCCGAGAAGCAGGCCCAGGCGGACCAGGCGCACGCCCGGTTCGCCGACAAGGAGTCGGACTTCGTCGCCTTCCTCAACCTGTGGCGCTACCTGCGCGAGCAGCAGCGGGAGCTCTCCTCCAGCGCGTTCCGTCGGATGTGCAAGGCGGAGTACCTGAACTACCTGCGCATCCGCGAGTGGCAGGACATCGTCAGCCAGCTGCGCCAGGTGCTGCGTACCCCGTCTGAGGGCGACCGGCGTGGCGGGCGGCCGGCACGCGACAGCTCGGACGACGCGGACGCCGGCCGGGGCCGCCGGGGTGGCGCGGACCTGCCGGAGGAGATCGACACCCCGAAGGTGCACCAGTCGCTGCTGCCCGGCCTGTTGTCGCACATCGGCCTCAAGGACGCCCAGAAACACGAGTACCTGGGGGCGCGGGGCGCCAAGTTCGCGCTCTTCCCCGGGTCGGCGTTGTTCAAGAAGCCGCCGCGCTGGGTGATGGCCGCCGAGCTGGTGGAGACCTCCCGGCTGTGGGGGCGCATCGCCGGCCGGGTCGAGCCGGAGTGGGTCGAGCCGCTGGCGCAGCACCTGGTCAAGCGCAGCTACAGCGAACCGCACTGGGAGAAGAAGCAGGCCGCGGTGATGGCCTACGAGAAGGTCACCCTGTACGGCGTCCCGCTGGTCAGCTCCCGCAAGGTCAACTTCGGGCGGATCGACCCGACGCTGAGCCGGGAGCTGTTCATCCGGCACGCCCTCGTCGAGGGCGACTGGCAGACCCACCACCAGTTCTGGACGGACAACAAGCGGCTGCTCGCCGAGATCGAGGAGTTGGAGAGCAGGGCCCGGCGCCGGGACATCCTGGTCGACGACGAGACCATCTTCGGCTTCTACGACCAGCGGATCCCGGCCGACGTGTCCTCCGGCCGGCACTTCGACAGCTGGTGGAAGAAGACCCGCCGCGAACAACCCGACCTGCTCACCTTCACCCGCGACCTGCTGATCAACGACGGCCGGCCCGGGGTGGACGAGGACGACTACCCGGACGAGTGGCAGGCCGACGGGGTGAGCCTGCCGCTGACCTACCGGTTCGAGCCGGGCACGCCGGACGACGGCGTCACGGTGGACATCCCGCTGCCGCTGCTCAACCAGGTGCCGGCGGAGACCTTCGACTGGCAGGTGCCGGGGCTGCGCGAGGAGACGGTGATCGCGCTGATCCGCTCGCTGCCCAAGGCGATCCGCCGCAACTTCGTTCCGGTGCCGGACTACGCCCGGGCCGCGCTGGCGGCGATCACCCCCGGCGAGGAGTCGCTGCTGGACGCGCTCACCCGGCAGCTGCGGCGGATGACCGGGGTGACAGTGCCCCGCGACGCCTGGGAGCCGGGCAAGCTCCCGGCGCACCTGCGGGTGACCTTCCGGGTCCTCGGCGACGACGAGAAGCCGGTCGCCGAGGGCAAGGACCTGCCGGCCCTGCAACGCCAACTCCGCCAGGAGGTACGCCAGGTGGTGGCGGCCGCCGCACCGGAGGTGGCCCGCACCGGGTTGCGCGAGTGGAGCATCGGCACGCTGCCCCGGACCATCGAGCAGGTCCGCGCCGGTTACGCGGTCACCGCGTACCCGGCGCTGGTCGACGAGGGCGCCACGGTCGGGGTGAGGGTGTTCGACTCCCCCGCCGAGGCGGAGGCGGCGCACTGGGCCGGCACCCGCCGGCTGCTGCGGCTCACCGTGCCGTCCCCGGCGCGGTTCCTGCAGGGGCGGCTGGACAACGAGGCGAAGCTGGCGTTGAGTCGCAACCCGCACGGCGGCGTGCAGGAGCTGATCGAAGACGCGGCGGGCGCTGCCATCGACCGGCTGATCGGTGTGGCCGGCGGGCCGGCGTGGGACGCCGACGGCTTCGCTGCCCTGCGCGAGAAGGTACGCGCCGACCTGGTCGACACCGTCGTCGAGGTGATGGACCGGGTCCGCAAGGTCCTCGCCGCCGCGTACGCCGTCGAGCAGCGGCTCGGTGCGACCCGCAACCTCGCCGTGGTGGCGGCGCTGGCCGACATCCGCAACCAGCTCGCCGGGCTGGTGCACGCCGGTTTCATCACCGAGACCGGGTACGCGCGCCTGCCCGACCTGCTGCGCTACCTCACCGCCATCGAACGTCGGCTGGAGCGGCTGGGCGGCAACCCGCAGCGGGACCGCCAGCAGCAGGACCGGATCGCCGTGGTGCAGAAGGAGTACGCCGACCTGCTCGCCAACCTGTCGCCGGCCCGCCGTCAGGAGTCGGCCGTCCGGCAGATCCGCTGGATGATCGAGGAGTTGCGGGTGAACGTCTTCGCCCAGGCGCTGGGCACTCCGTACCCCGTCTCCGAACAGCGGATCTACCGGGCGATGGACGACGCCGAGGGCCGCTGAGCCGACGGCCGGGCCGCTGCCGGCCTCTTCGCGGCAGCGGCCCCGGCTGGCCTCTTCGCGGCCGGCGGGCCCCGGCGGGTCAGGTCAAGGGCTCGACGCCCGGGGGCAGTTCGCCGAGGTCGATCGCCGACTGGATGTAGTCGAGCAGGATGCGCCGAAGCTCCCGACCGGCGTGGGTGGGTACGACGTCGCGCCGACGGGCCACCGCGATGGTCCGCCGCACCCCGGGCGGGGCGAGTGGTGTGATCCGCACGCCCGGCCGGCGAGCCAGCACGATGCCGGGCACGAGAGCGATGCCGAGCCCCGCCTCGACGAAGCTGAGCACAGCGTCCATCTCGCCGCCGTCCACAGCGAAGGTGGGTTCGAAGCCCGCCTCCCGACACGCCTGGATTGTCGCGTCGCGCAGGTCGTACCCCTCGCGGAACATCACCATCGGCTGGTCCCGCAGGTCGGTGATGCGCAGCTCCCCGGTCGTCGACGCGGTGGGCACCTCCCCCACCGAGGCCACCACCAGGCTCTCCCGCAGGATCGGGTCGACCCGCAGCCCCGGGTCGGCCCCTTGCGCCGGCATGATGATGAGGGCCAGGTCGAGATCGCCGCGGAGCAGGTCGCGCACCAGGTCCTGCGAGCCACCCTCCTCGACCTTGAGATCGACTGTGGGGTGCGCGTCGCGGAACCGGCGCAGCACCGGCGGGGCGAGCGAGGTGGCCAGACTGGGGGTGGCGCCGAGCCGCACCCGGCCCCGGCGCAGCCCGACCAGTTCCTGGACCTCCCGGGTCGCGGTCTCCACGTCGGCGAGGATGCGGGTGGCCAACGGCAGCAGCACCTCACCCGCCGCGGTGAGGGCGATGTTGCCCCTTACCCGCTCGAACAGTGGTGCGCCGAGGTCGGCCTCCAGAGCGTGAATTTGCTTACTGAGAGAAGGCTGAGTGATGCCGACCAGGTCGGCGGCTTGGGTGAAATGTCGTACTTCGGCCACCGCGACGAAGTACCGAAGCTGATGGAGCTGCATCTACATAGCCTACGGCTATCAACACTGCGAGTTTGATGCATTGGACGACTGGTCGAAGTGCTCCTAGCGTCGGTCCTGTGGTAATCACGAAGACTCGGTCGCCCATCCGCTCGAACGTCGGCCTCAAAGCCGTCATGGCGGTGACGGGCATCCTGCTGGCGCTGTTCCTCATCGCCCACATGCTCGGCAACCTGAAGGTGTTCACGGGGGAAACCTCGTTCGACCACTACGCGCACTGGCTGCGCGACATCGGCAAGCCACTGCTGCCCGGCGTCTGGTTCCTGTGGATCCTGCGCACCGTGCTGGTCGTGGCGGTCGTCGCCCACATCGTGGCCGCCACCGTGCTGGCCCGGCGGGCCCGCGCCGCCCGCCCGGTCAAGTACGCCCACCGCAAGAAGGTCAACGGCAGCTACGCGGCCCGCACGATGCGCTGGGGTGGAGTGATCATCCTGCTCTTCGTGATCTACCACCTGCTGGACCTGACCACCGGCACGCTGAACCCGGTCGGCAACGAGAGCAAGCCGTACGGCAACGTCGTCGCCGACTTCGCCCCGGAGCGCTGGTACGTCACGCTCTTCTACACGCTGGCCATCCTCACGGTGGGCTTCCACCTGCGCCACGGCGCGTTCAGCGCGTTCCGCAGCCTCGGCCAGCAGACGCCGCGCGGCGAGCGCAGGGCGCGTACCGCGGCTCTGATCTTCGCCGTGCTGCTCTGCGCCGGGTACCTGGTGGTCCCGTTCGCCGTACTCACCGGATTGGTGTCCTGACATGGAACTCTTCACCGAGGGCGACCCGATCGCCGACACCAAGGCTCCCGCCGGCCCGGTCGAGAAGCGTTGGGAGACCCGGCGCTTCGAGGCCAAGCTGGTCAACCCCGCCAACCGCCGCAAGATGACGGTGATCGTGGTCGGCACCGGGCTGGCCGGCGGCTCGGCCGCCGCGACCCTGGCCGAGCAGGGCTACCACGTCAAGTCCTACTGCTACCAGGACAGCCCGCGCCGGGCGCACTCCATCGCGGCACAGGGCGGCATCAACGCGGCGAAGAACTACCGCAACGACGGCGACTCCGTGCACCGGCTCTTCTACGACACCGTCAAGGGCGGCGACTTCCGCTCCCGGGAATCGAACGTGCACCGGCTCGCCGAGGTGTCGGTCAACATCATCGACCAGTGCGTCGCCCAGGGAGTGCCGTTCGCCCGCGAGTACGGCGGCCTGCTGGACACTCGCTCCTTCGGTGGCGCCCAGGTGCAGCGCACCTTCTACGCGCGGGGCCAGACGGGCCAGCAGTTGCTACTCGGCGCGTACCAGGCCCTGGAGCGGCAGATCGGCCTGGGCAACGTCGAGATGAACACCCGGCACGAGATGCTGGAGCTGGTCCTCGTCGACGACAAGGCCCGGGGCATCGTCGTCCGGGACATGGTGACCGGCGAGATCAGCACCGAGATGGCCGACGCCGTGGTGCTCGCCTCCGGCGGCTACGGCAACGTCTTCTACCTCTCCACGAACGCCAAGGGCTGCAACGTCACCGCCACCTGGCGGGCGCACCGCAAGGGCGCGTACTTCGCCAACCCCTGCTACACGCAGATCCACCCGACCTGCATCCCGGTCTCCGGCGACCACCAGTCGAAGCTGACCCTGATGAGCGAGTCGCTGCGCAACGACGGCCGGGTCTGGGTGCCGAAGACCAAGGGCGACGACCGCAGCCCGAAGGACATTCCGGAGGACGAGCGGGACTACTACCTGGAGCGGATCTACCCCTCCTTCGGCAACCTGGTCCCCCGCGACATCGCCTCCCGCGCCGCGAAGAACGTGTGCGACGAGGGTCGGGGCGTCGGGCCGACGAAGCTCGGCGTCTACCTCGACTTCGCCGACGCGATCGGCCGGCTGGGCCGCAAGGCCATCGAAGCCAAGTACGGCAACCTCTTCGAGATGTACGAGCGGATCACCGGCGAGGACCCGTACGAGGTGCCGATGCGCATCTACCCCGCCGTGCACTACACGATGGGCGGCCTGTGGGTCGACTACGACCTCCAGTCGAACATCCCCGGCCTGTTCGTGATCGGCGAGGCGAACTTCTCCGACCACGGCGCGAACCGGCTCGGCGCCTCGGCGCTGATGCAGGGCCTCGCCGACGGCTACTTCGTGCTGCCCACCACCATCGCCAACTACCTGGCCTCCGGTCCGCTGGAGAAGGTCGACGCCAGCCACCCGGCGGCCGTCGAGGCGCGCACCGACGTCGAGGACCGCGTCCAGCGGCTGCTCGCCGTCGACGGCGACCGGACCGTGGACTCGTTCCACCGGGAACTGGGCCAGATCATGTGGGAACACTGCGGCATGGAGCGCAGCGAGGCCGGGCTGCGCAAGGCGATCGACGAGATCCGTGCCCTGCGCGAGCAGTTCTGGCAGCGGGTCAAGGTGTCCGGCACCGGCGAGGAACTCAACCAGTCGCTGGAGAAGGCCGGCCGGGTGGCCGACTTCTTCGAACTGGCCGAGCTGATGTGCATCGACGCCCTGCACCGCGAGGAGTCCTGCGGCGGCCACTTCCGGGCCGAGCACCAGACCCCCGACGGTGAGGCGCAGCGCGACGACGACCGGTTCGCGTACGTGGCGGCCTGGGAGTTCACCGCCGACGGCGAGCCCTCGGTGCTGCACAAGGAAGACCTGAAGTTCGAATACGTCCACCCCACGCAGCGGAGCTACAAGTGAACCTGACCCTGCGCATCTGGCGCCAGAAGGGCCCTGAGGACAAGGGTCGGATGGTGACCTACCCGGTCGACGACGTGTCCCCGGACATGTCGTTCCTGGAGATGCTCGACGTGCTCAACGAACGGCTGATCCTCGCGGGCGAGGACCCGGTGGCGTTCGACCACGACTGCCGCGAGGGCATCTGCGGCATGTGCGGCCTGATGATCAACGGCGACGCGCACGGGCCGCAGCGCGGCACCACCGCGTGCCAGCTGCACATGCGGCAGTTCACCGACGGCGAGACGATCGACATCGAGCCGTGGCGGGCCAGCGCCTTCCCGGTGGTCAAGGACCTGGTCGTCAACCGGAGCGCCTTCGACAAGATCATCGCGGCCGGCGGTTACGTCACCGCGCCGACCGGCAGCGCGCCGGAAGCCCACTCCACCCCGGTGGCCAAGGCCAACGCCGACGCCGCCTTCGAGTCCGCCGCCTGCATCGGCTGCGGCGCCTGCGTGGCAGCCTGCCCCAACGGCTCCGGCATGCTCTTCACCGCCGCCAAGCTCACCCAGCTCTCGCTGCTGCCGCAGGGCCAGCCCGAGCGCTACACCCGGGTGATCGGCATGGTCGACGCGCATGACGAGGCCGGCTTCGGCGGCTGCACCAACGCCGGCGAATGCACCCCGGCCTGCCCGAAGGGCATCCCGCTGAACACCATCGGCCGGCTCAACCGCGACTACCTCGCGGCCACCGCCAAGGGAGCCAACAACACCCCCGGTTCCTGACGTCCGCCGTACCGACCGCCGTATCCCGCTTTCCCAGGGGTACGGCGGTTTGGCGTTCGGCTCTGGCTCTTTGGCTTTGGCTTTGGTTGCGGTGGGGGCTGGGGCGACCGTCCCCGGCTCCGGGCGGTCAGGCTTGATCCCTCCGCCGGGGACGGTCGCCCCAGCCCTGACCCTGGTCACGGCTCGTCCGCACCACCGGCCCCCTCGCCTTATCTCGCCTCGTCTCGCATCGCTGCGCTTGCCGCGCTTGCCGCGCGCATGGCCACGCACGGCCGCACCGCGCCTCGCCTCACTGCACCGCATCTCACCGCGCCTCGCCTCACCTCACCTCGCCTCACCTCGCCTCGCGTGATCCACTCGGGTTTCAGGAAATCGGCCTGTTGCCGGGCGCCGGATACCGCGACTTCAAGGAACGCGAGTGGATCAGCTCGATCTCGGCCCGGACGAGCCGTACCGCAGCGCGACAAAGACCGTTAAGGCGCGCATATCGCCGCCTCGATGCGCGGCTCGTTGACTCCCCCGGCGAAGCGCACAAGCAATAGCCATCCATGCACCCAAGCCACAGGCCCGAACCCGGCCCACAAACCGGCCCACGGACAGGGCCACAGACCGGGCCACAGA
The DNA here is from genome assembly GCF_036347035.1 of Micromonospora sp. NBC_00821. Taxonomy (NCBI): domain Bacteria; kingdom Bacillati; phylum Actinomycetota; class Actinomycetes; order Micromonosporales; family Micromonosporaceae; genus Micromonospora; species Micromonospora sp. NBC_00821. The sequence continues at coordinate 2,622,644 of NZ_CP108880.1, read as the reverse complement.
CCGGGCCACGACAAGGCCACGAACCGGGCCACAGACCGGGCCGCGGAGCGCACGGGGTTGATCGACTCGCGTTTCTTGAAGTCGCGGTATCCGAGGCGCGTTGATAGGCCGATTTCCTGAAACCCGAGTGGATCATGTGCCGCTTGGGAGATGCGGCGGGCGCACCGCGTTGGGCTCGCTCCGAGGCACGGGGCACACCGGGCAAGGGCACACCGAGACACGAGCCAGACCGAGACGCGAGCCAGACCGAGACGCGAGCCAGACCGAGACGCGAGCCAGACCGAGACGCGAGCCAGACCGAGACGCGAGCCAGACCGAGACGCGAGCCAGACCGAGACACGGGGCACACCGCGGGATGGGGTCGAGCCGGCTACGGGCAGTGGCCACCCACGGTCTGGGGGGCGACCGTCCCCGGCGTAGGGATCAAGCCTGACCGCCCGAAGCCGGGGACGGTCGCCCCCCAGACCCCCACCGCAACCGACAAGAGGTCGCCCTCCAGCCCTCACCGCAACCACTCACAGGCCAGCGACGGGCGGCCGGTTCAAGTGCCTGAGCCCGGGTAGCAGTCTTACGAGACGGCAGTGAGAAGGGATGAGGGACATGAAGGCGCTCACCTGGCAGGGCAAGCGAGACGTACGGGTCGAGGAGGTCCCGGACCCTCGGATCGAGGAGCCGACCGATGCGATCGTGAAGATCACCTCGACTGCGATCTGCGGTTCCGACCTGCACCTGTACGAGGTGCTCGGGCCGTACCTGAAGCCGGGTGACGTGCTCGGACACGAGCCGATGGGCATCGTCGAGGAGGTCGGTTCGGAGGTGACCGGGCTCAAGCCGGGCGACCGGGTGGTGGTGCCGTTCAACATCGCCTGCGGCAGTTGCTGGATGTGCCAGCGCCAGCTCTACGCGCAGTGCGAGACCACCCAGGTCACCAGCGAGGGCAAGGGCGCGTCCCTGTTCGGCTACACGTCGCTCTACGGTTCGGTGCCGGGCGGGCAGGCCGAGTACCTGCGCGTCCCGCAGGCCCACTTCGGGCCGATCAAGATCCCGCAGACCGGCGCGGACGAGCGCTACCTCTACCTGTCCGACATTCTGCCCACCGCCTGGCAGGCGGTGAAGTACGCGGACACCCCACCGGGTGGCACCCTGGCCGTCTTCGGCCTGGGCCCGGTCGGGCAGTTCTGTGCCCGGATCGGCCGTCACCTCGGCGCGGGCCGGGTGATCGGGCTGGACCTGGTTCCCGAGCGGCTGGAGTTGGCCCGCCGGCACGGCATCGAGGTGCTCGACGTGAGCCAGCTGTCCGACGTGCCGGGCGCGTTGATCGATCTGGTCGACGGGCGCGGCCCGGACGCGGTGATCGACGCGGTCGGGATGGAGGCGCACGGTTCGCCGGCGGGGAAGTTGGCCCAGACCGCCGCCGGGCTGTTGCCGGACAAGCTGGCCCAGACGATGACCGACCGGGCGGGCGTGGACCGGTTGTCAGTGCTGCACGCCGCGCTCAAGGCGGTTCGTCGCGGCGGCACGGTGTCGCTCTCCGGGGTGTACGGCGGCGAGGCGGACCCGATGCCGCTGATGGAGATGTTCGACAGGGGCATCCAGTTGCGGATGGGCCAGTGCCACGTGCGCCGGTGGACTGACGAGATCCTGCCGCTGCTCTCCGGCGACGACGACCCGCTGGGCGTGGAGGACCTGCGTACCCACCGGGTGCCGCTGGCCCGGGCGCCGCAGGCGTACGAGATGTTCCAGAAGAAGGAGGACGGCTGCATCAAGGTCGTCCTCGAACCATGAGTGCGAGGAGTGAGCCGGGGTTGCGAGCCCCGCAGTCACGAATTCAAGTGGCACCGTGAGCCGGGTGGTCGTGATCGTTGGCGCGAGCAGCGGGATCGGCCGGGCGACGGCCCGGGCGTTCGCCGAGCGCGGCGACCGCCTGGTCCTCGCCGCTCGCGCCACCACGACCCTGGCCGAGGTACGCGCGGAGTGCGCCGACGTCGACGTGCTGACCGTGCCGACGGACGTGACCGAGCCGGACGCGCTGGACGCGCTCGCGGGCGCCGCTGTCGACCGCTTCGGCCGCATCGACGTGTGGGTGCACACGGCGGCGGTGATGGCCTACGGGCGCTTCGACGAGCTGCCGGAACGGGTCTTCGACCAGGTGGTACGGACGGATCTGCTCGGCGCGGCCGGCTCGGCGCGGGTGGCGCTGCGGCACTTTCGGGCCACCGGGGCCGGCACGGTGATCCTCACCGGTTCGGTGCTCGGGCACATCACCGCGCCGTACATGAGCGCGTACGTGGCGAGCAAGTGGGGGTTGCAGGGTCTGGTCCGGACGGTCCAGCAGGAGTTGCGTGACAGCCCGGAGATCCGGCTGTGTCTGGTCAACCCGGGCAGCGTGGACACACCGGTGTACCAGCAGGCGGCCAACTATCTGGGCCGGATCGGGCGGCCTCCGCCGCCGGTCGCCGGCCCGCAGCGGGTGGCGCGGGCCATCGTGGACTGCGTGGACCGACCCCGCCGGGAGGTCTCGGTGGGCCGGCTCAACGTGGTGCTGCGGGCCGGCTTCACAGTGCTGCCGGGGGTCTACGACGTCCTCGTCGGCCCGCTGATGCGGGCGGCGGGACTGAGTGGACAGTCAGTCGCCGCGCACGACGGCTCGGTCTTCGCTCCGAACCCCTCCGGTGAGGCCGTCCGTGGCGGTCACCTGCCCGACCTGCGGCAACTCCTGTTCGGACCGGTCGGAGCTGTGCACGCCGCACTGCGCCGACGGTTCGGTTGACCTGTTCGGGACTGTTCGGGACATATTCGGGGGCATCGTGCGTCGATCAACTCGCCTAGGGTGGTGGGCCAGCAAGCGCTCAGGCACACCACGATCGGGGAGACGATTGACCATGCGACTGAACCGCAGAACGGCACTCGGACTGGGCACGGTGGCCACCGCCGGCACGGTGCTGGGCGCCGCTGCCCCGGCGAGCGCCGCCGAGACCACCGAGGCGTCGCCGACCACCCCTGCTCGGGCCGCCCTTCGGGTCGCCTCCGTCTTCACCAAGCACAGCGTCGCGGCCGGCGGAAACTGGCAGGCGTACGTCAGCGTCGCCGACCCGGCCGGTGCGCCGGTGGTCGCGGTCGAGGCTGACGCGGACCGGCGGATCGAGGCGTACAGCGTCAACAAGATCGCCGTCGCCACGGCGGTGCTCGACAAGGTCGACCGGGGGCTGCTCACCCTGGACCAGCAGGTCGAGGTGAGCGCGGCGATCGTCGTACCGGGCGGTGACGGCATCTTCAGCCTGGACGGCGCGTACCCGAGCCTGGTGACCATCGGGCACGTGCTGGCCAACCTGCTGACCGTCTCGGACGACACGGCGGTGCGGCTGTGCGGGCTGGTCGCCCCGGCCGCCGAGATCAACTCCATCCTGGTCGCCAAGGGCTTCCCGAACACCCAGGTGCAGCCGGTGGCCAACCCGAACCGGTTCTTCCTCGGCACCAGCACCCCCCGGGAGACGCACGACCTGCTGCGCGCCCTGGTCGCTGGCACGCTGCTCTCCCCCGCCTCGACGACGTACCTGTTGGGCATCCTGCGCTCCCCGGTGGCATTCACCGACGGCATCCGGCGCACCATGTCCTCCGACGAGCGGGCCCGGATCGCCACCAAGGCCGGTTGGTACGCCGACGCCCGGCACGAGGCCGGCGTGATCTTCGACCGCTCCGGCGCGGCGGTGCTCACCTACGCCCTCTTCGCCGACGGGCAGGCCAACCCGGAGGACTTCGGCGCGACCCACCCGGCGGTGCAGGCCCGGGCCGCCATGGGCCCGAAGTTCCTGGCCGCCGTGGACCGGATCGCGGGCGTGGGCAAGACGTTCCGGATCACCGCCCGACGCCCCAGCAACGGCGGCTAGGGCACCCGCTGAGCGCGTCCCGGGTCGGTCGCCGCTGCCGGCGACCGACCCGGCGTGGCGACCACCGAGGCACGGGTCGGTCCGGGTGACTACCGTGTAGGGCGGACACGTCGGAGGGACGGCAATGGCACGAGCGCAGAACACGGACGTCGAACGGTCGCTCGGGCGGCGGATGCGGGGCGCCGCTGGCCTGGCCGCGCTGGCCGGCCTGGCCTGGGTCGCCCGGGATGTGCCGGCGGCGCTGGGTGGCCGGCTCAGCGGGGCGCGGGCCGAGCGGGCGGCCCGCTCGCCGCAGTTCCGCGAGGGGACCTTCCACAACCGGGCCGGCACCCGCACGATGATCGCCGAACCGGGGCGCAACCTGGTCCGCGAGCTGATCTTCGGCAAGCAGAAGCGGCGTCCCACCACAGCCGTCCCGCTGCTGCGCCCCAGCGCCGGCGGACCGGAGGCCGCCGACAGCGCCGACGAGCTCAACATCGTCTGGTACGGCCACGCCTCGACCCTGATCGAGATCGAGGGCCGGCGGGTGCTGCTCGACCCGGTCTGGAGCGAGCGGTGCTCCCCCTCGGGTCTCGTCGGCCCACGCCGGCTGCACGAGCCACCGGTGGGCATCGACGAACTGCCCCCGCTGGACGCCATCCTGATCTCGCACGACCACTACGACCACCTCGACATGGCCACCGTGCGGGCCCTGCTCGCCGGGCAGTCCGCGCCGTTCCTGGTGCCACTCGGCGTGGGCGCGCACCTGGACCGCTGGGGCGTACCCACCGAACGGATCATCGAGCTGGACTGGTCCGAGTCGCACCGGGTGGCCGGCCTGGAGATCACCGCCACCGCCGCCCAGCACTTCTCCGGCCGAGGACTACGCCGCGACGGCACGCTCTGGAGTTCGTGGGTCGTGGCCGGGGCGCGTCGCAAGGTCTTCTACACCGGCGACTCCGGCTACTTCGACGGGTACGCCGAGATCGGCGCCGAGCACGGGCCGTTCGACGTGACGCTGATGCAGATCGGCGCGTACGACAGGGCCTGGCCGACGATCCACATGTTCCCGGAGGAGGCGGTCGACGCCCACCTCGACCTGCGCGGCGGGCTGTTCGTGCCGGTGCACTGGGCGACGTTCAACCTGGCCCTGCACGACTGGTCCGAGCCCGTCGACCGGCTGTGGGCCGAGGCGAAGGCCCGCGACGTGCGGCTCGCCGTGCCCCGGCCGGGCGAACGGGTGGTGGTCGACGAGCCGCCCGCCGTCGACGGTTGGTGGCAGGCCGTCGCCTGAGTCAGGCCGAGCACGCGTCGCCTGACCTCGGGCCGTCGCCTGGCCTCGGGTCAGAGCACGAACGCGTCGGTCCAGAGCGCGCCGGACCGGCCGGAGAGCGCGTCCAGCATGGCCACCGCCTGACCGTCGGTGAGCTGCGCGACGAAGTCCACGATGGCTCGGCCCCGGGCACGACCGATCCGGTCCGAGGTACGCGGGTGCAGCTCTGCCTCGGCCAACTCGACCAGATCGTGCAACCGCCGGGGGAGGCGGGACTCCTCCTCCGGGTCCAGCAGCCACTCCCAGAGCGCCTCGACCAGGGTGCCCAGCAGTCGGGCCTGGCCGCGCTGGTGCAGGGCGAGGTCCGGGCGGGCCAGCACGAACCGGTGGTGGACGAACTTGAGCACCTGCACCTCGTGCCACTGGGCGCAGCCCAGCAGCACGTGCCCGGAGCGCACCGACGGCTGTTCGGTGACCGTTATCGCCTCGACGAAGCGGGTGGACCAGCGGGCAGAGAACCGGGCCACGTACTGCTCGGCCTCGATCGAGCCGTCGAACGGCATCGCGAGCAGCCCGTCCACCAATTCCTCGCGGACGTGCTCGACGGCGGCGGCGAACGCGTCGTCGTCGGCGATCCAGGCGTCCTTGCGGTGCAGTTGCCGGCGTAGCCGCTCGATCGCCGCCCCCGGTCGCCGGGCAGCCGTGGCCAACGCCGCGTCGGTGATCGCCCGCAGTTGCCCGCTCTCGCGCTGCCAGGCCATCAACTCAGCGGAGACCGAGCCCTGCTGGAGCACCCCGACCCGGTAGAAGTCCTCCACGTCGTGGATGGCGTACGCGATGTCGTCGGCGGTGTCCATCACGGACGCCTCCACCGTCTGCTGCCAGTCCGGGATGCGACCGGCGAACGGGGCTCGGGCCTGCCGCAGGTCGTCCAGCTCGGTCCGGTACGCGCCGAACTTCGAGGAGCCGCTCTCGGGGTCGTCCGGCGGCGGGGTGGCGCCGCGCGGCGGCGGGTCCATGGCGCGAGGGTGCGGATCGGGGTGATCCAGCCGGGTCCACGGGTACTTCAGCATGGCCGCGCGGACCGCCGCGGTCAGGTCCAACCCGGTGGTGGCCGCGCCGCGGATCTCGGTGCTGGTGACGATGCGGTACGACTGCGCGTTGCCCTCGAACCCGTCGGAGAGGCCGAGACGCTGTCGGGCCAGCCGGTCCAGCACCCGCTCGCCCAGGTGCCCGAACGGTGGGTGGCCGAGGTCGTGGGCGAGCGCCGCCGCCTCCACCACGTCGGGGTCGCAGCCGCCGAGCTTGTCCAGCAGGTCACGCCACCGTTCGTCGGCGCTCAACCGCTCGGCGACCGCCCGGGCCACCTGGGCGACCTTGAGGCTGTGGGTGAGCCGGTTGTGCACCAGCAGCCCCGAACCGACCGGGCTGATCACCTGGGTGACACCACCGAGGCGGGCGAAGAACGGCGAGCCGACGATCCGGTCCCGGTCGGCACGAAACGGGTTGGCCGTGAGGTCGCCGAGGGCCCGGGCGCTGCCGCCGAAGAGCCGCCGGGCGCGCGGCTCCGCAGCAGATTCCATGATCGCCACGCTAGCGCAGGCCCGACGGGACCGCCGCCGGTCACCCCGGCCGGGCGCCACGGTTCGCTCCCCCGCCCCGGCCGGGCGCGGCGACAGCACCCGGGCGCGCCCGGCAGAATGCAGGAGTACCCACTCCCGAAGGCGGATCGAGATCGTGACCCAGTCTGTTCATCAGCGGATCGCCGACGAGCTCGGCGTGGCCGAGCGTCAGGTGCGGGCGGCCGTGGAGCTGCTCGACGGCGGCGCCACAGTGCCGTTCATCGCCCGCTACCGCAAGGAGGCCACCGGCCTGCTCGACGACACCCAGCTGCGCACCCTGGAGGAGCGGCTGCGCTACCTGCGCGAGCTGGACGAGCGGCGGGCCGCGGTGCTGGAGTCGATCCGCGGCCAGGGCAAGCTGGACGAGGCCCTGGAAGCGCAGATCATGGCCGCCGACTCGAAGTCCCGGCTGGAGGACATCTACCTCCCGTACAAACCGAAGCGGCGGACCCGTGCGCAGATCGCCCGCGAGGCCGGGTTGGCGCCGTTGGCCGAGACGCTGCTGGCCGACCCGAGTCAGGACCCGCGGGCCACCGCCGCCGGCTTCGTCGATGAGGACAAGGGCGTCGCCGACGCCGCCGCCGCACTGGAGGGCGCTCGGGCCATCCTCATCGAGACCTTCGCGGAGGACGCCGACCTGATCGGCACGCTGCGCGAGCAGATGTGGTCGCGGGGCCGGCTGGTATCCCGGGTACGCGAGGGTCAGGAGACGGCCGGCGCGAAGTTCGCCGACTACTTCGAGTTCTCCGAGCCGTACCCGAAGCTGCCCTCGCACCGGATCCTGGCGATGTTCCGGGGCGAAAAGGAAGGCGTGCTCGACCTGACCATGGAGTCGGAGGAGGCGGGCGAGGCGGACGCCGTACCGACCGGCCCGACCCGGTACGAAGCGGCCATCGCCGGCCGGTTCGGGGTGTCCGACGCGGGCCGCCCGGCCGATCGTTGGCTGACCGACACGGTCCGCTGGGCGTGGCGTACCCGGATCCTCATCCACCTCGGCGCGGACCTGCGGATGCGGCTGTGGCAGGCGGCCGAGGAGGAGGCCGTCCGGGTCTTCGCCACCAACCTGCGGGACCTGCTGCTCGCCGCGCCGGCCGGCACCCGACCCACGATGGGCCTGGACCCGGGCCTGCGGACCGGCGTGAAGGTGGCAGTGGTGGACGCCACCGGCAAGGTGCTCGCCACCGACACGATCTATCCGCACGAGCCGCGCCGGCAGTGGGACGCGTCGGTGGAGACCCTCGCCCGGCTGGCCGGGGCGCACGGGGTGGAGCTGATCGCGATCGGTAACGGCACGGCCTCCCGTGAGACCGACAAGCTCGCCGGTGAGCTGATCGCTCGGCATCCGCAGCTCAACCTGACCAAGGTGATGGTCTCCGAGGCCGGCGCGTCGGTCTACTCCGCCTCCGCGTACGCCTCGCAGGAGTTGCCCGGGATGGACGTGTCGCTGCGCGGCGCGGTCTCCATCGCCCGCCGCCTCCAGGACCCCCTCGCGGAGCTGGTCAAGATCGACCCGCGCTCGATCGGCGTCGGCCAGTACCAGCACGACCTGTCCGAGGTGAAGCTGTCCCGTTCCCTGGACGCGGTAGTGGAAGACTGCGTGAACGCGGTCGGAGTGGACGTCAACACCGCCTCCGCGCCGCTGCTGACCCGGGTCTCCGGGATCGGCGCCGGCCTGGCCGAGAACATCGTGCTGCACCGGGACGCCAACGGGCCGTTCCGTACGCGTACCGAGCTGAAGAAGGTGGCCCGGCTCGGGCCGAAGGCGTTCGAGCAGTGCGCCGGCTTCCTGCGCATCCCCGGTGGCGACGACCCACTGGACTCCTCCAGCGTGCACCCCGAGGCGTACCCGGTGGTGCGCCGCATCCTCTCCACCACCGGGCAGGACCTGCGCTCGGTGATCGGCAAGAGCGGCATTCTGCGCGGGCTGCGGGCCACCGACTTCGTCGACGACCGGTTCGGCCTCCCCACCGTCACCGACATCCTCGCCGAGTTGGAGAAGCCGGGCCGGGACCCCCGCCCGGAGTTCCGCACCGCCACCTTCGTCGAGGGGGTGGAGAAGATCAGCGACCTGACGACGGGGATGGTGCTGGAGGGCGTGGTCACCAACGTCGCCGCGTTCGGCGCGTTCGTCGACGTCGGGGTGCACCAGGACGGTCTGGTGCACGTCTCGGCGATGTCCCGGACCTTCGTGAAGGACCCTCGCGAGGTGGTGAAGTCCGGCGACGTGGTCAAGGTCCGGGTGCTCGACGTGGACGTACCCCGCAAGCGGATCTCGCTGACCCTGCGCCTGGACGACGAGCCCGCGGCCGGCGGTGGTGGTAGCCGGACCGACCAGGAGGGACGTGGCGGCCCGGCGCAGCGTGCGCCGCAGGGTGGTCGCGGTGGGCAGGGCGCATCCGCTGGCCCGCAGGGTGGTCGCGGCACCGGACAGCAGGACGGTCGCGGTGGCGGCCAGGGCGGTCGCGGAGGCCAGCAGGGCGGTCGTGGCGGCGGGCAGCAGGGAGGTCGCGGCGGGCAGCAGCGGCAGGGCGCGCCGGCGCCAGCCAATGACGCGATGGCCGAAGCCCTGCGCCGCGCCGGACTGGCCTGACCCCGTTCGGCACGTAAACCCCGTCCCGTCCCGTCGATCATGGAGTTGTGGTCGGGCGACAAATCGCCCGAATAAGACCAAGCCCAGGCACCACAACTCCATGATCGACGAAGCCGATCCGCCCTTCCCCGTCGATCTTGCATTTACTGTCCCGACATAAGTTGGCATTCCGCCTATTTCGACGACCGAAAGTGCAAGATCGGCGCGGGTGCCGCACCCCCTGACCCAGCCCGACCGGGCCAACCGCGGGCGGTGGCCCGCGTGGGCGGTGGGGGCGGTGGGAAAACCGCTCGCTTGGCCGCGAGGTTCGGGGTGATGATCTCGCGGTGAGGATGCACGCCGATCAGGTGGACGTGAGCGTGGACGTGGTTTCCGCGCTGGTGGCCGAGCAGTTTCCGCTGTGGCGGGGCCTGCCGGTCCGGCCGCTCCCCTCGACCGGCACGGTGAACGCCCTGTTCCGGCTCGGCCGGGACATCGTGCTGCGGTTTCCGCTGCTCCCCTCGACCGATCCCGAGCTGCGCGCCGAGCTGCGGCGCGAGCAGGCGCACGCCGTGCTGCTCGGCGGGAACCTGCCGGTCGCGGTGCCCGAGCCGCTCGGCCTCGGCGAGCCGGGCGACGGCTACCCCGGGCCGTGGACGGCGTACCAGTTCATTCCGGGCGAGACGGCCCAGCCCGACCGGATCGCCAACCTCGACGTCTTCGCGCGGGACCTGGCCGGCGTGGTGACCGCCCTGCGCGGCATCGACACCGGCGGGCGGGTCTGGTCCGGGGACGGGCGCGGCGGGCGGCTGGCCGCCGAGGACGACAGCGTGCGGGCCGCGCTCGCGCTCAGTGGCGCGCTCACCAACACGACCGCGCTCAGCGAGGTGTGGGAGCGGTGCCGGGACGCACGCCGCGACGACCTCGCCGACGTGTGGATCCACGGCGACCTGATGCCGGGCAACCTGCTGGTCCGTGACGGCCGGCTGGCCGCCGTCATCGATCTGGGCGCGGTCGGCGTGGGCGACCCCGCGGTGGACCTGATGCCGGCGTGGAACCTGCTCGACGCGGGTTCCCGCGAGACGTACCGGCGGGCGCTGGGCGTGGACGACGCGACGTGGGAGCGGGGGCGCGGCTGGGCCCTGGAGCAGGCGATCAACGCCCTGCACTACTACGTCGAGACCAACCCGGTGATGGCCGGCATCGCCCGGCACACGCTGCGGGCCGTGCTCGACTGAGTCGGCTCGCGTACCGTCGGCGTCGTGGGTGAGCGAGACGCCGGGGAGTGGCGGGATCGGCAGCGGCAGGCGGTGCGGGCGCACGCCGACGCGGACGCGCGGCGGCGGGCCGCCGAGCACGCGGAGGCGGCGGAGCTGGTGGCCTGGTTCGTGGCCGAGGCGACCCGGCGGGGGCTGCGCACCACCCGGCTGGTCGCCCGGGGGTACGACGGGCGTGGGCGCTACCGGACCGGGTTGACCGGCTGGTACGTCGACCGGGCCGAGACCCGGGCGGTGGACGTCGCTGGCCGGTTCCATCTGCTGACCGTGCCGGGCGGTCTGCGGGCTCGGCTGTTCGGCGTCGATCCGCAGCCCAGTCCGGCGCCGTTGGTCGTCGGAGCGGGAGGCCGCGACGGTGAGTCGATCCCGCTGCGGACGCTGCTCACCCGGCTGCTGGGCGACGGGCCCGCCGGGCCAGGCTCCACCACCACGCCTGCTGCACCACGAGGGTGAGCAGGCCGGCAAGGACGATCGCGGACAGGTTGATCACCAGTTGCAGCGCCGAGCCGCCCGCTTCGTCCCACACTCCGTAGGCGGCCGCTACCGCCACGTTCGCCGCCGCCGGAACCGTGGTGACCGAGATCAGCACGCCGACCAGGCTGCCGGACTTCTTCGACGTCAGCGAGAGCATGCCGGCGACACCGGCGAGTAACCCGACCACCCAGGACAGCGCGTCCGGCCGCCAGATGAAGTCGGTGAGCGGGCGTTCGGCGAGCAGCATCTCCCGACTGACCAGGCCGACGGCCGTCAGCGCCCAGGTGCTCAGCACGGTCGCCACCATGGCCGTCAGGAAGCCGACCGCGAGAGCCTGCACCGAGCGGCCGACCACCCCGAGTTCGCGGCGCAGCAGCGCCACGCACAGCGCGGCGAGTGGGCCGAACTCCGGGCCGACCACCATCGCCCCGACGATGAGGATCGGCTGGTCCAGCAGCACACCGATGCCGGCGATCATGGTGGCCACCACGATCAGCACGAGGTAGGTGCCGGACAGTTCGGTCTGCTCGCCGGTCTTCGCGGCGATCTCGTCCCAGACCACCGCGTCCGCGCCGCTGCCCGGTGCCCTGTCCGCCGCCCGGTCGGCCGACGCGGAGATGGTCAACTCGACGTCCTCGGCGGCGATGCCGCCGCTGGTGTCCACGCCGATCCGCTGCAACTGCCGCAGTACGCGGTCGGCGCTCTCCCGCACCACGTCACAGAGGATCAGGTCGCCCGATGGCTGCCGGGCAGCACCGGGCAGCACGGCCAGATGGGTCACCCCGGCCTCCGCGGTGAGCAGGTCGACGACCTCCGCCGACCGGTCCACCGGGGCGATCACCCTCAGGTGCAACACGTCATTCCCCCTCGCCCGACCGGCCAGTTCTTCCCTCGCCCGACCGGCCGCCGCGACTCTACCGCTCGGTCTATTGGCCGCAAGAGCTGCACAAGGCCGCGGATCTGGCCGTGTCCGACTACGGGGTTTCGGGGTTGATCGGGGGAATGCGGACCGACCGTCGCTATTCAGCATCGGCGCACGGTCTGTCCTGGTATGACGAATACATACCTTTTTGAAATATCGCGTGGGAGGTCACAACGTGCCGGTGCCTGGTCTCGTCGACGCCGACCTGTCGCTGCCCCGGACCAGCCCGGAGCGGGGTAAGCGAATCATCGACGTCGTCGTGGCGGCGGTCCTTCTCATCCTGGCGTCACCGGCGTTGATCGTGGTGACGGTGCTGGTCGCGGTGGGCCTCGGTCGCCCGGTGCTGTTCCGCCAGTGCCGCGCCGGACTGCACGGCCAGCCCTTCGAGATGGTCAAGTTCCGCACCATGCGGCCACCCAACCTGAGCCTCGGTCTGCTCGGCGACCGGGACCGACTCACCCCGCTCGGACGCTGGCTGCGCGCCAGCAGCCTGGACGAACTGCCCACGCTCTGGAACGTGCTGCGTGGCGACATGAGCCTGGTCGGCCCACGGCCACTGCTGCCCGAGTACCTCGGTCGCTACTCGCCCCACCAGGCCCGACGACACGAGGTGCGGCCCGGCATCACCGGGTTGGCCCAGGTGCGAGGACGCAACAGCCTCAGCTGGGACGAGAAGCTGGACTTCGACGTGCGGTACGTGGACAGCCACAACATGAGAACCGATCTGTCGATTCTCGCCGCGACAGTGCGGACCGTGCTGCGTCGCGAGGGGATCTCCGCGGCGGGGTTCGTCACGGCTCCCGAGTTCATGGGTACGTCGCACTGGTCGCCGCCCCCACGCAGCGACTCGAACACCGCGACCACAGGCTCGGGCGGCGCCCGATGAGTGAAACCGTCTACCTGTCCCCGCCGGACGTCGGGCCGCTGGAGGAGTCGTACCTGGTCGCCGCCCTCCGCTCGGGGTGGGTTGCCCCGGTCGGCCCCGATCTCCAGGCGTTCGAACATGATGTCGCCGAGCGGGTGGGCACCGGCGGGGCCGTCGCCGTCAACTCCGGGACGGCCGCCCTGCACCTGGCGCTGCTCGGCGTCGGCGTCGGACCAGGCGACGTGGTCATCGTGCCCACGCTGACCTTCATCGCCACCGCCAACGCGGTCCGCTACACCGGGGCCCGGCCGGTCTTCGTCGACTGTGACCCCCGCACCGGCAACGTCGACGTGGGTCTCGTCGACGACCTGGTGCGACGGCTGCGGTCCCGCGGCGAGCGGGTCGGCGCTGTCGTGCCGGTCGACATGTTCGGCAGCTGCGTCGACTACACCCGACTCGTCCCGCTCTGCGCCGAGGCCGGTATCCCGCTGGTCGAGGACGCTGCCGAGGCGCTCGGCTCGCACCATCGAGGCCGCCCGGCCGGGTCCTTCGGGCAGGTCGCGGCGCTTTCCTTCAACGGCAACAAGATCATGACCACCTCCGGCGGTGGGATGCTCGTCTCCGACGACGCGGCACTGCTCGCCAAGGCCCGCCACCTCGCCACGCAGGCGCGGGAACCGACGCCGCACTACGAGCACCGCGAGACCGGCTACAACTACCGGCTGAGCAACCTCCTGGCCGCGCTCGGCCGGGCCCAGTTGGTCCGGCTGGACGGGATGATCGCCCGCCGCCGTCAGCTACGTGACCAGTACGCCAAGGTGTTCGCACCGGTGCCCGGTGTCGAGTTGGTCGGCGTCGAGGACACCGACTCGAACTGCTGGCTCACCGTCATCACAGTGGACGAGGAGCACTGCGGCTGGCGGGCCGCCGACCTGGCAGCCCACCTCGCGGGGCGGAGCATCGAGACGCGGCCCGTCTGGAATCCGATGCATCGCCAGCCCGTCTTCGCCGACGCCGAGAGTCTGCTCACCGGGGCCTCCGACCGACTCTTCACCCACGGGCTCGCCCTGCCCAGTGGCAGCGCCCTGACCGAGCACCAGGTCGGGCGCGTCTTCGAGGCGATCGACGAGTTCCTGACCAGCCACAGCGGGGTGCGGGCGGCATGACGACTCCACTGGTGATCGTCGGCTGCGGTGGCCACGGACGCGAGGCGCTGAGCATCGCCCGAGCGATGAACGCCGCCGCGGGCCGGCCGCGATGGCACCTGGTCGGCTTCGTCGACGACCGACCCAGCGAGGAGAACCTCAAACGGGTGCAGAAACTGGACGTCGCGTACCTCGGCGGGCTGCCGTGGCTGCGCGACGCCCCTGCCGACACCCATCACGTCATCGGCATCGGGGACCCTCGGACCCGACGGGCAGTGGCCCAGCGCGTCGACGCCTACGGCACGCCGGCGACCAGCCTCATCCACCCGGCCGCGACGGTCGGGCCGGACACGGAACACGGCAGCGGGTTCGTGGCGTTCGCCGGGGCCCGGGTCACCACCAACGTGGCCATCGGCCGGCACGTGCATCTCAACCAGAACGCGACGGTCGGCCACGACAGCGCTCTCGCCGACTTCGTCTCGGTGAATCCACTCGCTGCCGTATCGGGCGACTGCCACCTCGGCGAGGCAGTGCTGATCGGCACCACCGCCGCGGTGCTCCAGGGGCTGCGGATCGGTCGCGACGCCACCGTCGGCGCGGGCGCCTGCGTGACCAGAGACGTTCCCGCCGATGCCGTGGTCAAGGGCGTACCAGCGCGCTGACCAGCACTGACCGAGACCAGACGGGATCGACACCGACGCCGCGCGCCCCTGTGGTCCGGCACGAGGAGCAGGACGTGAGCACAAACCGCCGCGGTGCCAGCAACAGGCCACTGCGCGTTCTCCAGGTGACGAGCACAGCCGTCGGCGGTGACTGGTTCTACGACCAGGTGACCGGGTTGGCGCGGCTGGGGCACGACGTCTGCGCTGTCGTACCGGGCGAAGGTCCGCTCACCGACCGCCTCCGGACGGCCGGGGTCCGCACCGAGATCGTGTCGATGTCAGGTTGGCGCCCGGGGCAGCTCCCCCGGGTCGCGGCGGCACAACTGCGTCTCGTCCGCCTGGTCCGGCGCTTCGACCCCGATGTGGTGCACGGCCATCTGGTGAAGGCGAACATCTTCTGCCGGTTGGCCAGTCTGGCCGCCCGCCGACCGCTGCTGGTCAACCAGATCGCTGGCGTCGTCCACCTGCGCAGCCCGATGTTCAACCGCATCGACCGCGCGACAGTGCGCCGGGTGGACGTCCTGATCGGGTCGTGCCACGCGTTCGCCGAACAGTACCGACGCTTGGGTGCGCGGGCGGTGACGGTCAGTCACTACGGGTGCGACGTGCACCGGCTCGACCCGACAGCGAGTGGGGAGTCCTTCCGGGCGGAGTTCGGGCTGGCCGCCGGCACCCCCACCGTCGGAATGCTCGCGCACATGTACCGCAGCCGACTCCAGGCGTTCCAGGACATTGGTTTCAAGGGCCACGAGGTCTTCCTCGACGCGGCCCCGCGCCTGCTGGACCGGGTGCCGGCCGCCCACCTCTTCGTCGTCGGCGACGAGTTCACCGGTGACGTGGGCTACCGGCGTGAGCTGGAGGAACGCGCCGTCCGGCTGGGAGTGGCCGAGCGCGTGCACTTCACCGGTCGCCGGAGTGACGTGCAGACCGTTCTGGCCGGTCTCGACGTGGCGGTCACACCGTCGCTCGAGGAGTCCGCGTCGTACGCCACCATCGAGGCGCTGCTGATGGAGCGGGGCGTGGTGGCCAGCGACGTCGGCGGGTTGCCCGACACCGTGCAACATGGCGAGAGCGGCCTGTTGGTGCCTCCGGCGGACCCGGACGCGCTGGCCGACGCCGTCGCCGACCTGTTGGAGGACCCTCAGCGGCGGGCTGCCATGGCTCGGCTCGGGCGCAGCCGCTGTCTGGACCTGTTCGACATCGAACGGACGGTCGCCGACGTCGAGGCGATCTACCGGGCGGCGCTCGACCGTCGTCCACTGCCGCAGGCCGGACGTTTGCCCGAGGCGGCCCGGTGACGGCCGCGACGCCGCCCCTCGGTCCGGGCGCCAGCCCCGGTGCGGACGCCGGGCCGGCGGTGACCAGCGGCCGGGACCTCGCCGACAGCGGCCGACCCACCACCGATCCGGGCGCTTCGGCGCGGGTCTCGGAGCAGAGTGTGTCGGCCGCCGCCGCCGGGTCCGTCGGGACCAGGGTCGTGCTCCTGGCCATCAGCCTGGCGACCGGCGTGTTGGCGGCCCGGGTCCTCGGCCCGCACGACCGGGGCGTGGTGGCGGTCGTGCTCGCCTGCGCGGCGATCTTCGGAGCGCTCCTCACAGTGGGAATGGAGACGGCCAACCTCCGCTACGCGGGGGCTTCGGTCGCCGCCCATCGGCGAACCGTGTGGTGGAGTCTGCGCCACGTCGCAACGGTGGGAGTCGGCGTGGCAGCCGCCTGGGGGGCGCTGGCGCTGGTGGTCGGGCCAACCGTTCGGGTCGGGCTCGACCCGGTCACCTTCGCCCTCGCGCTCAGCCTCGGCCCCGTGGTGCTGCTCTCCTCGCTGCTCGGCACGGCCGAGATCGGCCGCAGTCGCGCCTCGGTCTACAACTGGACAGTCATCGGAGGACTGCTCGTCTACGGCCTGCTGCTCGTCGCCCTGACGGTGACCGACCGCGCGGACACCGACACCGTCATCGGCGCGTACCTCGTGGGCCAGGTGTGCGCCGCGACGGTGCTGCTCGTCCGCGCTCTGCCGTTGAGCCGCGACCCCGGCACACCCCAGGACTCGGCCGCCTACCGGGCGTTCGCCCGCCGGGTGTACGCACCCAACCTGGCCCAGTTCGCGATGGTGCGCAGCCAGGTTCCCGCCATCCACCTGGTGGCCGGTGCGGGCGCCGTCGGCGTCTACTCGGTGGCGGTGCCGTTCGCCGAGATGCTCCTGGTGCTCCCGGTGGCGCTCAGCCTCATCCTGGTGCCGGCGCTCGCACACGGCGGTGCCGACTGGCACACGGTCCGTCGGATGTCGGTGCAGACACTGCTCATCACCGCCGTCGGGGCGGGACTGCTGGCAGCTGTCGCGCCGCTGGCCTTCCCGCTGCTCTTCGGCCCGCAGTTCGCCGAGGCCGTACCGGTGCTCTGGGCGATGCTGCCCGGCCTCGTCGTGCTCGCGGTAGCCCGCACCGCGCAGAGCTACCTGACGGCCGTCGACCGTCCGGGGCCGCCGACCCTGGCTGCCGTGAGCGCCGCCATCGGCGGGCTGCTCGCCATGGTCGTCCTGATCCCACGCTTCGGCACGCTCGGCGCGGGCCTCGCCGTGTCGGCCGGATACGTCCTCTACGGCCTGGTCGTCGGCTGGGCCTTCCTCGATCACCGGCCTGTCCAGGGCCGGAGAAACGGTCCGACCACAATGACGACTGAACGCGGCGGCCGGCACTCGAGGCCAACGACACGGGACCGCGACTCCCTGCTGCCGGCGTGGGGAAGAGCAGCCGGCGTGCTCGTCGCCGGCGTGACGGCCGGTGTGGTGGCGGTGCAGGACACGTCGCTCCTGCTTCGGCTGGCCGCTCTCGCCGTGGTGGTGCTCGTCATCACCCTGCCCGGCTTCGGCCTCTACTGCATCGCGCTGGCGGTGCCCGCGTCGCAACTGCCCATCGCCCCGGCGGCAAGCAGCACCACACCGTTGCTGGCGCTGATCCTCTGCACCCTGCTCGGCACGTTGCTCCGCGGCCGTACGACCCGCCGCAGCACCCCCGCCGTCCTCATCGTGGCTGGCCTGACCTGCGTCCTCGCTCTCGGCGTGACGGTCGGTGGCCAACCCAACCAGGCCTTCCGGTCGGTCGCCGCGATCGCGATACCCCTGGCCTGCATACCGCTGATCGACACCGCCCGAGCCCGCTCACGGTCCGTCCTGCTCGTGTTCGCGGTCGCGGCGACCGGCGTCGGCCTGTTCCATGCCGCACTCGCCCTGATCGGTACACCGGTGCTTGCCGAGGAGAACCCGGCCCTCGCCGAATCCCTGAGCAGCCTGAACCACAACGCGTGGGGGCCAATGTTGCTGCTGGCGCTGGCGGTGTTGCTGGCCAGGCTGCGACCGGGCGTGTCGGGCACGGCCCGCGTGTTGACGGTCGCGGGGATCGCCGCCGTTGTCGTCAGCGTGGTGCTGTCATACAGCCGTTCGACGTACATCGGCGGAGCGCTGCTCCTGCTCTGCTTCGTGATCCAGCGACGACGCACGGTGGCCCTGGCCCTCACCGGCATGGTCGCCGTCCTCACCATCGGCCTGACCGGGGTTCAACTGGTGCCGGATCAGGTGGCCGAGCGGATCGCGTACACCACTGTGGACGGCCGACTGGACAGCTCCAGCAGCGTACGTCTCGACCTGTGGCTCAGTGCCCTGCGGATGGCCGCCGACCACCCTCTCGCCGGCGTGGGCTTCCAGAACTTCCGGGCCCACCTGCCCGAGTACTTCCAGCCCGAGGTCACGGTGGCCGCTGTCGACGTCCAGCTCGACAGCCTCAACCACGCCCACAACACCTACCTCACGGTGCTGGCCCAGACCGGGTTGGTCGGCGTCCTCCTGGTGGGCGGCCTCCTGTTCATCGTGATCCGCCAGGCCCGCCGACGCCTGCTCGCCGGCGACCAGACCGCGGAGGCGGCAGTGCTCGGCATGGCCGCGATCGGGGGATGCAGCCTCTTCGGGGAGCCGCTGCTCACCCTGCCGGTGCTCATCCCGTTCGTGCTCCTCCTGGCCGTTGCCACAGCCCGCTCGCAGGCCGAGCCGGAGCCCGCGACCGACAGGCGTCCCGCCGGACCGAAGCACTCCGTGCGGACCCGACCGGCCTGGACGCCCGGCCAGAGCGGCTACGGCGTGCGCCGCGGACGGTCCACCGCCGACAAGGTCCTGACGTGATCATGAAGGAGACGAAGGTGACCGCGACGCGTCCCGACACACCGAGGGTCGACAGCCACGACCAGCCGCGCCGGCAGCGGGCCGTCCCGGGCTCGGCCGCCGCCCCCGTCCTTCCGTCCGTGATGTTGCTCTGCGGCGCGAGCTCGCTGCACGCCCGCAAGTGGGCGGTCGCGCTGGCGGAACGCGGTCATCCGGTCATCGCCGTCAGCTGGATCGACGCGGAGCCGATCGACGGCGTCGAACTGCGCGTGGCGCCCGGGACCGGCCGGACCCGCAACGGGCGGTGGGGGGCGGTGTGGCAGCTCGCCGCCGCCGGCTGGTGGCTGCGCCGGCAGACGCGCGAGGCCCGCCCCGACGTGCTGCACGTGCACTCGGTGGGGATGGCGGGTCTGCTGTCGCTGCTGGCCTCGCGCCGACCCGCCCGGGTGGTCACGCCCTGGGGGGTCGACCTTCAGTCCGCGCGTCGGTCCCGGGTCCGCCGATGGGTCGCCCGGGCCGCCCTGCGCCGCTCCGACCTCGTTCTCCCCACCGCGGAGTCGGTCCGCACGGAGATCATCGAGCGCTACCGGATACCGGCGGATCGCAGCCGCACCGTGTCGTGGGGCGTGGACGACAAGCTGTTCGCGCTCCGCGACACCGTGACGCCGGCGTCGGTGCGGGCCGAATTCGGCATCCCGGCCGACGCGACGGTGCTGTTCGCCGCCCGGACGGCCGGTCCCGTCTATCGCACGTCCGAGGTGCTGCGGGCGTTCGCCCGGGTGGCCGCCGCTCGTCCCGACCTTCACCTCGTCGTCCTGGCCGGGCACCGTCCCGCCGAGGCGGCGGCCGCTCAGGCGCAGCGGCGGTGCGTCACCGAAGCCCACGAACTCGCCGCGAACCTACCCGGACGAGTCACGGTGGTGGACCGGTCACTGACACCGGAGGACACCTTCCGGCTGATGCGGGCGAGCGAGGTGAGCATCTCGGTTCCTCGCTTCGACCAGCGCAGTTGCACGGTGCTGGAGGCGGCGCTCGCCGGTTGCCGGCTGCTGCTCGCGGACCTGCCGCCGTATCGCGAGATGGTCGAGGACGGCATGGCGGCCGACATCCTCACCGGGCCGTTGGAGGCCGCGCTGGCGGAACAGCTCATGGCCGCCCGCCCGCTGGAGCCGACTCTGCAACAGCACAACCGGCGCTTCATCGAGACGTCGGAGTCCTGGTCCCGCCAGGTCTCCGTCGTGCAGGAGTTCTACCGGCGGCTGAGCGCCGACCGCGCCGGACAACGTCGGGACGGGGTGGCCCGGTGAGGATCGTCTACCTGCACCAGTACTTCCGCACACCGGCCATGTCCGGTGGCACCCGGTCCTACGAGTTCGCCCGGCGTCTGGTCCGTAACGGCCACGACGTGCACGTGGTAACCAGCGACACCGAGTCCTCGTCGGGCGCCGCGAAGACCTGGCGGACCACAGTGGAGGCGGGTGTGGTGGTGCACTGGGCGGCCGTCCCCTATCGCAACGCGATGTCCTTACGAGAGCGGCTCTCGGCCTTCGGGCAGTTCGCCCGGTTGGCAGCTCCGCGAGCGGCGTCGCTGGAGCAGGACGTCGTCTTCGCTACCAGCACGCCGCTGACCATCGCGTTGCCCGCTGTCTACTCCGCCCGCCGCCGCCGGACGCCGATGGTGCTGGAGGTACGCGATCTCTGGCCGGAGGTGCCGATCGCGCTGGGCGCGCTGCGGTCGCCGCTGACGCGGCGCGCTGCCACCGGTCTGGAGGGGTGGGCCTACCGCAACGCCGCGCACATCCTGGCGCTGTCGCCGGGAATGGCGGCGGGCGTTCGGGCGCGGCACCCCGAGGCCGCGGTGACAGTCATTCCCAACGGCTGTGACCGTCAGTTGTTCGCCGACGCGGACGCTGCCGGCCGAGCGCTACGGGATCGCACGCAGTGGTTGGGCGACCGTCCTCTGATCCTCTACGCGGGGACGCTCGGTTTCGTCAACGACGTGGGTTATCTGGTGCGGATGGCAGCGACGCTGCGTCGTGACCACCCGGACGTGCGGATCGCTGTCGTCGGGCAGGGCGCGGAGACGGCGCAGGTGCGCGCACAGGCAGCCGCGTCCGACGTCCTGGACCGGAACCTGTTCATGTTCGACCAGGTGCCGAAGGCCGAGGTGGTGGCGTTCTTCGGTGCGTGCGATCTCGCCGTCTCGACGGTGCGCGACGAGCCCGCGTTGCACGCCAACTCGGCGAACAAGGTCTTCGACGGGTGGGCCGCCGGTCGACCGGTAGCGGTCAACCACGAGGGGTGGATCGCCGACATCCTGCGCCGCAGCGGTGCCGGACTCGTGCTGCCCGCGGGAGATCCCGCCGCCGCGGCGACGCTCGTGGGCGCGTTCCTCAGCGATCCGGCCAGGACCGCCACGGCGCGGGCCGCGGCGCGGCAGGTCGCGGCCAACGAGTTCGACCGCGACCTGCTGTTCGAACGGTTCGAGGACGTGCTGCGGGGGGCGGTGGTGCCACGACAGTCGGCCAGGTCAGCAGCCGGACAAACCTCGTAAACCGCTAAAAACCAGTCATAAAGTGATTAGTTTTGGTAGGACGTAAATAAGACCATTTGGTGGTTTCCCCCGGATGGGCCGCTATCGCAGCAGGAGTTTCCACATGCAACTTTTGGGGACAAGCCCCAGCGAGTCCACACGCCTCGGTCGGTCGCATCGCAACCTCCGCCTGGCCGGCGGCCTCCTCGCAGGGGACGCCCTCGCCTGGATCGCGGGTTTCGCCGTCGCCGCGTGGGTGCGCTTCGAGTTCTCGCTCACCGGCCCCGCCCTGGCCCGCGCGATCGGCATGGGAGTGGTCGCCGCGGTCGCGCACGTCGCAGTGTCCGCCGTTCGCCGCAACCTGTCCGGCCGGCATCCCCTGGGCAGCGTCGAGGAAATGCAGGGGCTCGCCAACACGGCCCTGACCACCGGCGTGCTCCTGCTGATCGCCCTCGTGCCCATGACGTCCCGGCCGGTGCCCGCGAGCACGCCACTCGTCGGCGCGGCGATCGCGCTGGCCGTCATGCTCGGCACCCGCCTGGCGTACCGCAGCCGCAGCGACCGGACGTTGCGCCCGGACGCCGGCCGAGCGGAACCGGTCCTGCTCTTCGGCGCGGGCTCGGCCGGTCAGGGGCTCCTGCGGGCCATGCTGAGCGATCCGGCAGGACAGTTCCTGCCGGTCGGCATGATCGATGACGACCCGCAGAAACGCCACCTGTCGCTGGGGGGCGTGCGCGTGCTCGGCTCTCGCGCTGACATCGACACTGTCGTGCGGCGTACCGGCGCGAAGATGGTGATCTTCTCCGCCGCCAACGCCGACTCCGAGCTGATCAACGAGGTCCGCGAAAGCACACTGAAGACCGGAGCGACGTTCAAGATCCTTCCTTCGGTACGGGAACTGGTCGACCATCGGATCACCGTCAACGACGTTCGCGACCCGGACATGGCGGACCTACTCGGACGACGACAGGTGATCGGCGACCTCCGGGATGCGGAGTCCCAGCTGCGCGGACGCCGGATCCTGGTGACCGGCGCCGGTGGGTCGATCGGCTCCGAGCTGTGCCGCCAGATCATGCGGGCCGATCCGGGCGAGCTGATGATGCTCGACCGCGACGAGTCGGCCCTGCACGCCCTGCAACTGTCGATGTCGGGTCGCGCGATGTTGGACAGTCCCGAGCTGATTCTCGCCGACCTGCGCGACGAGGAACGGATCCGGCGCGTGATGGCGGAACGCCGACCCGACATCGTGTTCCACGCGGCGGCCCTGAAACACCTGACACTGCTGCAACGCCACCCGGGCGAGGCGGTCAAGACGAACGTGTTCGGCACGCAGACGGTGCTCAACGCCTGCCGCGACGTGGCGAGGTTCGTCAACATCTCGACCGACAAGGCCGCCGACCCGGTCAGCGTTCTCGGCTACTCCAAGCGGATCACGGAGCGGTTGACAGCGAACGCCGCCGCGACGCACGGCGGCACGTTCCTCAGCGTCCGCTTCGGCAACGTCCTGTCCAGCCGAGGGTCGGTGGTCACGGCGTTCCGGGCCCAGATCGAGGCGGGACTGCCGATCACTGTCACTCACCCCGACGTGACGCGCTACCTGATGACAGTGCAGGAAGCGGTGCACCTGGTGCTCCAGGCCGCCGGCATCGGCCGCGACGGCGAGGCGCTCGTCCTCGACATGGGCGAGCCGGTACGGATCGACGACATCGCTCGCCAGTTGGCGAGCCAGGCGCCGGGGCCGGTCCAGATCGTCTACACCGGGCTCCGGCCGGGCGAGAAACTCCACGAGGCTCTGATCGGTGCTGGCGAGCGGGACCTTCGCCCGCTGCACCCGCTCATCTCGCACGTGGCAGTGCCCCCACTCGATCCCATCGAGATCACCACGCTGGACCCGTTCGAAGACCCAGACAAGATCATCGACCGTCTCGCGTGGCTGTGCGGTCAGTCGACCGGCGTCGTCGCGCAGCAGACCGTCAAGTCGACAGCTCCGGCACCCAGCGCGAGCTGAGCCGACGCCGACCCCGCAGGTGACGTCCGGGATGAATTCTCGACGCGCCTGCGGGGTACGGCTTGCCGGCCCGCCTCGAGCATCGCGGGGTGGCCTGGCGAACGCCCGCCCGCGCCGGCAGCCCGCGTCGCGGTGAGCGTCACAGTTGGCACCAACGCCGACACGGTCAGCAACGAAGCTCCCATCGACTGATTGACATCGATAACGGCACGCCGAAGGCTCGCGCCTACAAGGTCCTTCACCCAAGGAGGCGCGATGAGACCGAGACGACTGGCGATCGCCGGCGTGGTCACCCTGCTCGGCGCACTGGCACTGACCCCACCGGCCAGCGCGCGGCCGCCGTCCGACCCGGGCGTCCGCGACGGCCTGGAGGTGTACGTCGGCACTGTCGACCCGAAACAGCGGGAGCAACTGCGCGCCGCGGGGGTCGACCTCGGCCACGACGCGAAGACTGACGCGGCCGGTCGCACGACTGTCGAGACGGTCCTCAGCCGACGGCAGGCGAAGCGGTTGACCGACAAGGGCGTACCGCTGTCGGTGAAGAAGGTGCGCGGCAAGGACGCGTCGCAGGCGCTGCGGGAGCAGGCCGCGGCCGGCTGGACGAGCTTCCGTCCCTACGGTGAGCCGGGCGGCCTGCGAGACGAGCTGAACGCCACGGCGGCCCGGTATCCCAAGCTGACCAAGGTGGAGACGATCGGTCGCAGCCAGCAGGGGCAGCCGATCGTCGCGGTCAAGGTCACCAAGAACGCGCGCACCGTTGCGGACGGCCGGCGACCGGCGGTGCTCTACGCCGGTGCGCAGCACGCCCGCGAGTGGATCACGCCGGAGATGACCCGCCGGCTGATGCATCACGTGCTGAACAGCTACGGCACCGACCGGGAGATCACCCACCTGCTGGACACGACCGAGCTGTGGTTCCTGCCGGTCGCCAACCCCGACGGCTACGACTTCACATTCACCGCCGGCAACCGTCTGTGGCGCAAGAACCTGCGGGACAACAACGGTGACGGGCAGATCGGCTCCGCCGACGGCGTCGACCTCAACCGCAACTTCAGCTACAAGTGGGGCTACGACAACGAGGGCTCGTCACCGGAGCCGAACAGCGAGACCTACCGGGGCCCCGGCCCCAACTCCGAGCCGGAGACCAAGGCGCTGGACCGGCTCTTCAAGCGGGTCGGGTTCGAGTTCTTCGTCAACTACCACTCGGCGGCCGAACTGCTGCTCTACGGCCTCGGCTGGCAGGTGAGCACCCCCACTCCGGACGACGTGATCTACGAGGCGATGGCCGGTGACGACGCGCACCCCGCGGTGCCCGGGTACGACCCGGACATCTCCGCGGAGCTGTACACCACTAACGGCGACACCGACAGCCACGCCACCGTCAGGTACGGCACGCTGGGCTTCACCCCGGAGATGTCCACCTGCGAGGCCGCCTCGGCCGTCGACCCGGACGACCAGTGGCGCCCGGAGGACTGCGTCAGCGGCTTCATCTTCCCCGACGACGAGGCGCTGATCGCCGGCGAGGTGAGCAAGAACCTACCGTTCGCGTTGGCAGTGGCCCGGTCGGCGGCGGACCCGGACGACCCGGTCTCGGTGGTCGGTCGGAGCACTCCGGACTTCGTCGTGGACGCCTTCGACACCTCGTACGGACGCACCCAGCAGGTCGCCGCGATCACCCGTCGGGCGCTGCGGAACGTGCGGATGCACTACACGGTCAACGGTGGGCGGCCGAAGACGGTCGCGGTCCGCGAGTGGCGCGGCGGCGAGCGGTACGGCGAAACACACGACGACTACTACGCCGAGCTACGGGGCACTGTCAACGGCGCGAAGCCGGGCGACCGGGTGGAGGTCTGGTTCACCGGGAACAAGCCGCGTGCCGGGGTGGTGGCCAGCGAACACTTCACCTATCGGGTGCACGACGACATCGGCGGCGACGTGCTGGTCCTCGCTGTGGAGGACGTCACCGGCCTCAGTCCGGCGCAGACCGGCACCACAGCGAAGTACGCCGACGAGGTCGCGGCGTCGCTGGGCGCCGCCGGGCGCAGCAGCGACGTGTACGACTTCGACGCGATGGGCCGCAAGGCACCGCACCCGCTCGGCGTGCTGTCGCACTACGAGGCGGTGGTCTGGGAGACCGGCGACGACGTGATCCTGCGCTCCCCCGGTCAGGTGGCCGGCACGACGGCCAGGGCGGCGCTGGAAACCGAGCTGGCCGTTCGGGACTACCTGAACGAGGGCGGCAAACTGCTGGTCAGCGGCCAGTACGCGTTGTTCGCGCAGGGCGCCAACGGGTCGTACGTCTATCACCCGGACGCGCCACCGGAGTGCACCGACGCCGAGGCCGCCAGCTGTCTGCCGCTGCTGAACGACTTCCAGCAGTACTGGCTGGGCGCGTACACCTATGTCAGCGACGGCGGGACCAGCCCGGACGGGGAGCCGTACCCGGTCGCCGGGACCGACGCGGCGTTCACCGGCTTCGACGGGCAGCTGAACGCCTCCGGCTCGGCGGAGAACCAGGCGCACACCGCGTCGTTCCTGACCACGTCGAGCTTCCTGCCACCGGACGAGTTCCCGCAGTTCGCCAGTTCCGCGCCGGTGGGCTGGTCCCGACCGGGCGGCGCGCCGTTCGATCCGCGTACGGGTGAGTGGTACCTGTACAGCGGGCAGACCGACGAGTCGTACAAGCGCCTCACGCGCACTGTGGATCTCACCGGGGCGAGCAGCGGGGAGTTGCGCTTCTTCACCTCCTACGAGATCGAGCAGGACTGGGATTTCATGTTCGTCGAGGCGCACGAGGTGGGCAGCGACGACTGGACGACCCTGCCGGACGCCAACGGCAATACCAGCACTGTCACCGGGGACAGTTGCACGCAGGGTTGGGTGGAGCAGTTGCACCCGTTCCTCGCGCACTACCAGGGCGCTGACTGCTCCCCCACCGGGAGCACCGGCAGCTGGAACGCGGCGAGCGGGTCGTCGGGGGGCTGGAAGGAGTTCGTGGCCGACCTGTCGGGCTACGCCGGCAAGCAGGTCGAGGTGTCCATCACGTACGCCTCGGACTGGAGCACCCAGGGTCTCGGCGTCTTCCTGGACGACGCCCGGGTGCTGGTTGACGGGTCGACAGTGGCGGAGACCTCGTTCGAGTCGGCCGACCTGGGTGGCTGGACGGTGGCCGGCCCACCGCCCGGCTCCGCTGGCAACGCCAACGACTGGTCACGCAGCCAGCAGGCGTTCGAGGAGGGCTCGGTGGTGGTCACCGGGGACACCGTGTATCTGGGCTTCGGGTTGGAGGGTCTGCCTCCGGCGGCCCGCGACGACCTGGTCGCCCGCTCACTGACCCACCTCACCGGGCAGCCCCGCCCCTGATGGCGGCGAGGTGCGCCGACGGTCCGCGGACCGTCGGCGCACCTTCGGTGTACGCCGGGTACGGTCGCCGCCGATGTGGTGAGCTGTACGGGTGTCGGGGCTGGGACTTGTGCTGCACCCCACCCGGGATGTCACCGAGGTGGTCGGGATCATCGAACGGTGGGCGACGCGTCACCACAAGACGCTGATGGTGCGCGAGGAGGACCAGCACCGCGTCTCGTCCTGCATCGTGCCGGTGCCGGCGGACGAGGTGGCGACCCGCTCCGACGCCCTGATCAGCATCGGCGGCGACGGCACCATGTTGGGTGCGCTGCGATCCGCCGTCCTCGACCCGAAGCCGGTGCTCGGCGTACACCTGGGTCGTGTGGGTTTTCTCGTGGAGATCGAGCCGCCGGAGCTGCCTGAGGCGCTGAGCCGGTTGCTGTCGAAGGAGTTCACCGTCGAGTCGCACGCCTGCCTCGCCTGCGACGTGTGTGGCGACGACGTGGTGGCGTTCAACGACATCGCGCTGGTGCGCCAGCCCGGCTCCGGCTTCGTCAACGTCACACTCGCCATCGACGGCCAGCAGTACGGCTACTACCGGTGCGACGCCGTGGTGGTCAGCACCCCGATCGGCTCCACGGCGTACAGCTACGCCGCCGGCGGCCCGCTGATCTCCCCCGCGGCGGACTCGATGGTGGTCACGCCGTCGGCGCCCATGGCCGGCATCTCCCGGTCGGTGGTGCTCTCACCGGACGAGAAGATCCGGCTGGAGCTGGAGCCCGACTCGTCCCCAGTGGTGGTGGAGATGGACGGGTTGGTGTTCCGCGACCCGGCCACCGAGGGAGCTGTGGAGATCAGCTACCGCCGCAACGCCGGCCTGGTGGTGCGCTTCGACCCGCTGCGCTACCAGGAACGCAACCAGTTGAAGATGACGCTGCTCGACCTGCCGTTCCTACCCGAGCAGCTCCGCGAACTGCTCCCCGAGGAGCTGCGCCGCGCCCAACGAGAAATACCCCCACCCTGCTGACCCCGCCCACCCGTCCCCGACGTCCGGGTTGATCAAGAGGTTTGCGTCACGACACGCCGGGTGGAGTGACGCAAACCTCTTGATCAACGGCGATAAGCCGGCGGGGCGCTCCGGGTTAGGACTGGGTTAGGGCTTGGTCTACCAGGGCTTTGGCTTCTTCTTGGATCTGCTTGAGGTGGTCGGGGCCCTGGAAGGACTCGGCGTAGATCTTGTAGACGTCCTCGGTGCCGGAGGGCCTCGCGGCGAACCAGCCGGACTCGGTGCTGACCTTGAGGCCACCGATCGCCGCACCGTTGCCGGGGGCGGTGGTCAGCGTCGCGGTGATCGGCTCACCGGCGAGCTCGGTGGCGGTGACCTGCTCCGGGGAGAGCTTGCCGAGCACTGCCTTCTGCTCCCGGGTGGCCGGGGCGTCGATCCGGGCGTACGCGGGCGCGCCGAAACGCTCAGCCAACTCCGCCCAGTGCTCGCTCGGGCTGCGGCCGGTGGTGGCCTGGATCTCGGCGGCGAGCAGGCAGAGCAGCAGGCCGTCCTTGTCGGTGGTCCAGGTCGAGCCGTCGCGTCGCAGGAACGACGCCCCGGCGCTCTCCTCGCCGCCGAAGCCGACTGCGCCGTCCAGCAGGCCGGGCACGAACCACTTGAAGCCGACCGGCACCTCCAGCAGCGGCCGACCCAGGTCGGCGGCGACCCGGTCGATCATCGACGAGGAGACAAGGGTCTTGCCCACCGCGGCGTCCGGCCCCCACTCGGTGCGGGTGCGGAACAGGTGACGGATCGCCACCGCCAGGTAGTGGTTGGGGTTCATCAGCCCGGCGTCCGGTGTGACGATGCCGTGCCGGTCGGCGTCGGCGTCGTTGCCAGTGGAGATCTGGTAGTCGGCACGGGCGGCGATCAGCGACGCCATCGCGTTCGGCGAGGAGCAGTCCATCCGGATCTTGCCGTCGCCGTCCAGGGTCATGAACCGCCAGGTCGGGTCGACAGTCGGGTTGACCACTGTCAGATCCAGGCGGTGCCGCTCGGCGATCTCACCCCAGTACGCCACGCTCGCCCCGCCCAGCGGGTCCGCGCCGATACGGATCCCCGCGTCGCGGATGGCGTCGATGTCGATCGCGGTCGGCAGGTCGTCGACGTAGTTGGCGAGGAAGTCGTACTCCCCGGTGGTGTCGGCGGCCCGCGCCCGCGCGTAGGTGATCCGGCGGACCTCCTTGAGCCCCGCGGCGAGGATGGCGTTGGCCCGGTCCTGGATCCACCGGGTCACGTCGGTGTCGGCCGGCCCACCGTTTGTGGGGTTGTACTTGAAACCGCCGTCGTCGGGCGGGTTGTGCGACGGGGTGATGACGATGCCGTCGGCGAGCCCGCTGGTCCGCCCACGGTTGTGCGTGAGGATCGCGTGCGACAGCGCCGGGGTCGGGGTGTAACCGTCGCGGCTGTCCACCAGAACGGTGACCCCGTTGGCGGCGAGCACCTCCAGGGCGTCCACCGCAGCCGGCGCGGAGAGCGCGTGGGTGTCCCGGGCGAGGAAGAGCGGCCCGTCCAGCCCCTGCTCGCGCCGGTAGTCGCAGAGCGCCTGGGTGACCGCCAGGATGTGGTCGGAGTTGAACGCGTTGCGCAGGCTGGAGCCGCGGTGGCCGGAGGTGCCGAAGGAGACCTGCTGGGCCGGGTCCGCGGGATCCGGATGCTCGGCGTAGTAGGCGGTCACCAGGCGCGGCACGTCGACCAGGTCGGCGGGCTCGGCGGGCTGGCCGGCACGGGGGTGGGTCACTGCGGGATCCTCCTCAGGAAGTGCTGGTCGGTCACGGCACGACCTTCTGGCCCTTGCCGATCACCACGATGCCGTTGTCGGAAACGGTGTAGCGCTGCCTGTCCTTCTCCAGGTCGACGCCGATCTCGACGCCCTCCGGGACGAACACGTTCTTGTCCAGGATGGCCCGCCGGACCACGGCGTGCCGGCCGATCTCCACACCCTCCATCAGCACCGAGCCCTCGACGTGCGCCCAGGAGTGCACCCGCACCTTCGGGGAGACGATCGAGTTCTCCACCAACGAGCCGGAGATCACCACACCCGGGGAGACCATCGAGCCGACCGCCCGGCCGACCCGCTCACCCCACTGGTGCACGAACTTCGCCGGCGGCCACGGCGGCTGCTCGGTGTAGATCGGCCAGTCGAAGTTGTACATGTTGAAGACGGGGTGCACGTTGATCAGATCCATGTGCGCGTCGTAGAACGAGTCGAGCGTTCCCACGTCCCGCCAGTAGCCGCGATCACGGTCGGTGCTGCCCGGCACCTCGTTGTCGCGGAAGTCGTAGACGTTGGCCTCGCCGCGTTCGACGAGCATCGGGATGATGCTGCCGCCCATGTCGTGCTTGCTGGACTTGTCTTCCGCGTCGCGCTCGACCGCCTCGCAGAGCGCCCGGGTGGTGAAGACGTAGTTGCCCATCGAGGCGTAGATCTCGTCCGGCGCGTCGGGCAGACCGACCGCGTCGGTGGGCTTCTCGCGGAACGCGCGGATCCGCTTGCCGTCCTCGCCGACCTCGATGACGCCGAACTGGTCGGCCATCGACAGCGGCTGGCGGATGCCGGCCACTGTCACCGCCGCGCCGGAGGCGATGTGGTCCTCCACCATCTGCCGCGGGTCCATCCGGTAGATGTGGTCGGCGCCGAAGACGATCACGTAGTCGGGCTGCTCGTCGTTGATCAGGTTGAAGCTCTGGTAGATGGCGTCGGCCGAGCCGGCGAACCACCACGGACCACGACGCTGCTGCGCCGGCACCGGGGTGACGTAGTTGCCGAGCAGCGTGGACATCCGCCAGGTCTTGGTGATGTGTCGGTCGAGGGAGTGGGACTTGTACTGGGTCAGCACGACGATCTTGAGATAGCCGGCGTTGGCCAGGTTGGAGAGGACGAAGTCGACCATGCGGTACATCCCGCCGAACGGGACGGCCGGCTTGGCCCGATCCGTGGTGAGTGGCATCAGGCGCTTGCCCTCCCCACCCGCCAGGACGATCGCGAGCACCTTGGCAGCCATGCCCCGACGCTATCCACCCGCGTCCCACTTCACCACTCGTACGGGGAGTCTTCTGCACTAGGGTGCGCACATGACCGACTCCTCCCCGGCCACCGGATCCCTGCGCGTCGATCTGCTCACCCGCGAGTACCCACCGGAGGTCTACGGCGGCGCGGGCGTGCACGTCGAGTACCTGGCTCGGGAGCTGCGCAGCCTTGCCGACGTACGGGTGCACTGCTTCGGCCTGCCGCGCACCGAGCCGGGCGTCACCGCGTACGCCGAATCGCCGGGCCTGACCGGCGCGAACGCCGCGCTGCGCACGATGGGCGTGGATCTGGAGATGGCCGCCGGCGCGGCCGGCACCGATGTGGTGCACAGCCACACCTGGTACGCGAACCTGGCCGGCCACACCGCGAAGCTGCTGCACGGGGTGCCGCACGTGGTGACCGCGCACAGCCTGGAGCCGTTGCGGCCGTGGAAGGCCGAGCAGCTCGGCGGCGGTTACGCGCTCTCCTCCTGGATCGAGCGCACCGCCATGGAGGCCGCCGACGCGGTGATCGCGGTCAGCGGCGGGATGCGCAACGACGTGCTCACCGCGTACCCGCAGATCGACCCCGACCGGGTCCGGGTGGTCTACAACGGCATCGACACCATCCAGTACGCCCCGGACCAGGGCACCGACGTCCTCGACCGACTCGGTGTCGACCCGTCCCGCCCCAGCGTGGTCTACGTGGGCAGGATCACCCGGCAGAAGGGGCTGCCGTACCTTCTGCGGGCCGCCCGGGAGTTGCCGGCGGACACCCAGCTCGTCCTGCTCGCCGGCGCGCCGGACACCGCCGAGATCGCCGCCGAGGTGGAGGAGTTGGTCGCCGAGCTGCGGGCCAACCGTTCCGGCGTGGTCTGGGTGGCCGAGATGCTGCCCAAGCCCGAGGTGATCCAGGTGCTCACGCACGCCACCGTCTTCGTCTGCCCGTCGGTCTACGAGCCCATGGGCATCGTCAACCTGGAGGCGATGGCCTGCGAGACGGCAGTGGTGGCCACCGCGACCGGCGGCATCCCCGAGGTCGTGGCCGACGACGAGACCGGCCTGCTGGTGCCGATCGCGCAGGCCACCGACGGCTCCGGCACCCCACTGGACCCGGCCCGCTTCGTCGCCGACCTGGCGGCCGCGATCAACACGCTGCTCGCCGACCCGGCGCGCACCGAGCGGTTCGGCCTGGCCGGCCGGCGGCGCGCGGTGCAGCACTTCTCCTGGGACGCCATCGCCCGACAGACACTGGAGGTCTACCGCTCCGTCGGCGCGGCCTGAGGCAGACGGACGTCAGATCGCCGTGCCCGGCGGCGACTTGAACAACGCTGTCGCCTCGGCGGCATGACCACCACGCCCGTTCCGTAACGCGCTGGCCGCGATGCGGATCAGGTCGATGTTGACACCGGCGGCGCCGCTCGGGTCGTGCACCTTCAGCTTCACGTCGAGGCTCACCGCTGTCTCACCCCAACCCTGCGCCTCAAGGTTGAGGTGAGCCACCTTCTGCGACGCGAGATGCGGCAGGTACCCGAGCGGGGCCACCTCGACGCTGTCCGCCTCCGAGAGAGCGTTGAGCTTGGACTGCTTCTTGGTGTTCGGGTTCTCGACCAGGTTGCGGAAGTCTTCGGTGCCGCCCAGATTGACCTGGTAGGAGCTGACCAGCGTGAGGCCCCGCTCCCTCAGGAGCCGCAGCAGCGCGTTGTGCAGCACCGAGGTGCCGAACTGGCTCGCCAGGTCGTCGCCGAGCAACGGCAGACCGGCAGCCTCGAAGCTGTCCAGCAGCTCTGGATCGCGGGCGACCGGGTCGGCTGTGGTGTTGATGAAGGCGACACCCGCCGTGCGGGCTGCCTCGGCGTACGCCCGGGCGGTCTCCGGCCGGCCACTCGGCGCCGAGTAGAGCAGCACCTCCGCCCCAGCCAGGACCGCTGCCACCCGTCGCACCTCGCTCGCGTCGACGAGGCCCTTCGTGACCGGCACACCCGCTCTGGGCAGGTCGCAGTCCAGCCGGGGGAAGTTGTTGGGCGCCAGGAAGATCGCCTCGGTCAGGTCCCGACCGATCTTCTCCTCCGAGGTGGCGAAGGCCGCCACGACGTCGATGTCCCCCACTCCGAGCCCGTCGATCATCGGCCTGCGGATTCCGACCAGGCTGCCGCTCTGGCGGTAGAGAGCAAGCCCCTGCACCAGTGCGGAGGTGTTGTTACCGACACCGACAACCGCGACCTTCACCCGTTCGATCATGGCCGGAGGCTACGTCACCCTCGGCTCGGTGGTGTGCCCCCAACACCGGAAGATGTCGCACACGAGCCGTCCGGCAAACACCCGTCCAACTGCGCCTCCTCCCGGCACGACGATGTCGGGTCACGGAGGCCGTGCGTGATATCGGTAGTGGATGACACCGCCTCCGAGACCGGAACCCGGGCCTGGGGTGTCCACCGCCATCAAGGTCACGCTCGAACCAAGATTTAGTGGCATCTCCGACGCGGCGACACCACTACAACCAGGATTCTGCGTGATCTTGCAGTTTTTCGGATCGTCGCGGCGGAGCGGGGCGGGGCGGGGCGGGGCGGAGAGAGGTGCTTGGCCGCGCGCAAGCGGACGACGGCCGGACGACGAGAACGGCGGTCAGTTGGCCGGTGTGGTCAGTGTCAGGGTCGGGAAGTACGTGCGGTATCGCGCGCCGTCTCGGGTCAGCAGGTTGTACCGGCACACGGCCGCGTGCGCGCCGATGTAGAAATCGGCAAGTGGCGAGCGCTTCACGCCGCCCAGCCTCCGATACCGCGCGTACGCCTTGCCGGCGAGGAAGCCCGCCAGGTAAGGCAGCTCCTCGCGAAGGAAGTCCCTCGCCGGCAACGCCTCGTCCAGCTCCTCGATCCGGTCGAAACGGACCGACACCTCGGCGTACACGATGGGGTTGATCACCAGGTTGCCCGCGTCGCGGGCCTCGGCGAGGGCGCTACCGGACCAGTCGGCCCACTTGGGGTCATCGGTGAGGATGTCCAGCAGCACGTTGGTGTCGACCAGGGTCGTCACCGCGTCGGGC
Source organism: Micromonospora sp. NBC_00821 (assembly GCF_036347035.1). Classification (NCBI taxonomy): domain Bacteria; kingdom Bacillati; phylum Actinomycetota; class Actinomycetes; order Micromonosporales; family Micromonosporaceae; genus Micromonospora; species Micromonospora sp. NBC_00821. The sequence goes on along the minus strand of NZ_CP108880.1, from coordinate 2,588,839 downwards.
GGACGTGGTGGCACTGCCCGAAGCCGGTCACTCGCCACGCAGCAGCTCCATCAGCTCCTCGGTGGACATGTGCTCGGTCTCCTTGGCGCTGCCCCGGCCCCGCATGTGACCGACGAGGCGCTGGCCCCGGGTTTCGGCACCGTGAACTCGCACGATGCGGAGGGCACCACCCTCCTCGACCACGTCAACCTCGTCGCCCTCATGCAGGTTGTATCGAGCCCGCAGCGCCGCCGGGATCGTCACCTGGCCCTTGCTGTTCAACCGCATGCTCTGAACCTCCGTCACGTAATACCAACGATACGTGACACTTCCCGACTCGCGGTCTGAGCGATGTCACTACGGTAAGCAGCGGGTGGGGTGCTTGGCCGCGCGCGAACGGATCTCGCGCAGTAGGTTGGCGGGGTGACTGGACGGTTCCCGATCGAAGACGTCTCCCCCGTCGTCTCGTGCGGGCGATACCCGGCCAAGGCGGTGGTCGACGAGCCCATTCCGGTGTCGGCGCGCGCCTACCGGGAGGGGCACGACGCGCTGGGCTGCAACGTGGTGTGGGCTGGGCCGGACGGCGCGAGCCGGCCGTTCACCCGGATGCGCCCCGGCGAGCCCGGCCAGGACCGCTGGCACGCCACCATCGCACCGGACGCCGTCGGCTCGTGGACCTTCTCCGTCGAGGCGTTCCAGGACCCGTACCTGACCTGGCAGAACGCGGTGACCAAGAAGATCGCCGCCGGGCAGGGGCCGGAGGACCTGGCCAACGACCTGGCCGAGGGCGCGCGGGTGCTCGCCGCCGCCCGGGGCCTCGTGCCGACCGCCGACCGGCCCCGGGTCGCCGACGCGCTCACCGCGCTGGTCGACACCGACCTGCCGCTGGCGCAGCGGGTCGGCCCGGCGCTGGCGCTGGCCGACCTGCTCTGGGAGCACCCCGTCCGGGAGTTGGTCACCGCCGGTGACACGTACTCGATCTGGGTTGACCGCAAGCGCGCGCTCTACTCGGCCTGGTACGAGTTCTTCCCCCGCTCAGAGGGAGCGGCGGGCGGCCGATCCGGCACCTTCGCGACCTCCACCGAGCGGCTGCCAGGGGTGGCCGCGATGGGCTTCGACGTGCTCTACCTGCCGCCGATCCACCCGATCGGCCGGGTCAACCGCAAGGGCCCCAACAACGCGCTCACCGCCGGGCCGACCGACGTGGGCTCACCGTGGGCGATCGGCGCCGCCGAGGGCGGCCACGACACGATCCACCCCGATCTGGGTACGCCGGCGGACTTCCGGGCCTTCATCCAGGCGGCGGCGGCACAGGGCCTGGAAGTGGCGATGGACCTGGCGTTGCAGTGCGCGCCGGACCACCCCTGGGTCACCGAGCACCCGGAGTGGTTCACCACCCGGGCCGACGGCAGCATCGCGTACGCGGAGAACCCGCCGAAGAAGTACCAGGACATCTACCCGGTCAACTTCGACAACGACCCGGAGGGCATCCGGGCCGAGGTGCTGCGGGTGGTGCTGCACTGGGTCGGCGAGGGCATCCGGATCTTCCGGGTGGACAACCCGCACACCAAGCCGTTCGACTTCTGGCACTGGCTGATCGCCGAGGTGAAGGCCGTCGACCCGGACGTGCTGTTCCTGGCCGAGGCGTTCACCCGGCCGGCCATCATGCACGGCCTCGGCAAGATCGGTTTCACGCAGTCGTACACCTATTTCACCTGGCGCACGACGGCGGCCGAGATGCGGGCGTACTGCGAGGAGCTGATCGAGGCGGCCGACTACATGCGGCCGAACTTCTGGCCGAACACCCCGGACATCCTGCACGAGTCGTTGCAGCATGGCGGCCCGCCGATGTTCAAGATCCGGGCGGTGCTGGCCGCGCTGCTCTCCCCCTCCTGGGGCCTGTACGCGGGCTACGAGCTGTTCGAGCACGTGGCTCGACCGGGCGCGGAGGAATACCTGGACAACGAGAAGTACCAGCTGCGGCCGAGGGACTGGGCCGGCGCCGAGGCGCAGGGCCGCTCGCTGGCACCGTTCCTGGCCACCCTCAACCGGGTACGCCGAGACAACCCGGCCCTGCACCAGCTCCGCAACCTGGTCTTCCACGAGATCGACAATCCGGCGTTGCTCTGCTGGTCGAAGCACGATCCGGAGACCGGCAACACGGTCCTCGTGATCTGCTCGTTCGACTCGCGCGAGGTGCAGTGGGGCAACACCACCCTCGACATGCCGGCGCTGGGCTTCGACTGGCACGAACGGTTCACCGTTTACGACGAGCTGACCGGCACCAGCTACGACTGGGGCCAGCGCAACGCGGTACGGCTCGACCCGTACCTGCAACCCGCCCACGTGTTGACAGTGCGTCGCCCGGCCCCGCCGACCGAGCCGCAGCCGGCGGGCACCGAGCCGGCCGACCTCACCGTCGCCGACGTGCCGGACGACCTGTCCGGTGGCACCGCACCGACAGCCCCCGTCCCGACACCTCCTGCGCCGACACCTCCTGCGCCGACACCTCCTGCGCCGGCGCCTCCTGCTCCGACAGCTCCTGCTCCGGCGCCTCCTGCGTCGACAGCTCCCGTTCCGACTCCGCCCCGCCGGTCGGGCCCGGTTCCGACCCCACCGCGGCGAGCGGCCACCCGCCCGTCCGCCCCCGTACCGACCGACGCCGCTCCGAAGGACGCCCGATGGACCAGCTGATCTCCGGCGCGACGCACGACCCGCACGCGCTGCTCGGCGCGCACCCCGCCGACGGCTCGACGACGATCCGCACGATGCGCCGTGGTGCTGGCGACGTCGCGCTGCTCGTCGGCGACGAGCGGCACCCGATGAAGCGGGTGCACGACGTGGGCGTCTTCGAGGCGCAGGTCGACGGCACAGTGCTCGACTACCGGGTGGAGGTCGACGGCACCGCCCACGACGACCCGTACCGCTACCCGCCGACCCTCGGTGAGCTGGACCTGCACCTGATCCGCGAGGGCCGGCACGAGCGGCTGTGGGAGGCGCTCGGCGCCCGGGTCTTCGACGAGGGCGTCGCGTTCAGCGTCTGGGCGCCCAACGCCCGCGGGGTTCGGGTGATCGGCGACTTCACCGGCTGGGGCCCCGACGACGGCTGGCCGATGCGGTCGCTCGGCTCCAGCGGGGTGTGGGAGCTGTTCGTCCCCAACGCCCGGGCCGGGGCCCGCTACAAGTACCGGGTGCTGGGCGCCGACGGGCAGTGGCGGGACAAGGCCGACCCCCTCGCGGCGTACGCCGAGGTGCCCCCGGCCACCGCCTCGGTGGTGCACCACTCGACGTACCGGTGGGACGACGCGGACTGGCTGGCCCGGCGTGCCGAACGACAGCCGCACCAGGAACCGATGAGCGTCTACGAGGTGCACCTCGGCTCGTGGCGGCCCGGCCTGGGCTACCGCGAACTGGCCGAACAACTCACCGCGTACGTCACCGAGCTGGGCTTCACGCACGTGGAGTTCCTGCCGGTGATGGAGCACCCGTTCGGCGGCTCCTGGGGCTACCAGGTGACCGGCTACTACGCGCCGACCTCCCGGTTCGGCGACCCGGACGAGTTCCGCCACCTCGTCGACCGGCTGCACGCCGCCGGCATCGGCGTACTCCTGGACTGGGTGCCCGCGCACTTCCCGAAGGACGAGTGGGCCCTCGCGCGCTTCGACGGCACACCGCTCTACGAGCACCCCGACCCGCGGCGCGGCGAGCACCCTGACTGGGGCACCTACGTCTTCGACTTCGGCCGCAACGAGGTGCGCAACTTCCTGGTCGCCAACGCGCTCTACTGGTGCGACCAGTTCCACGTCGACGGGCTGCGGGTCGACGCGGTCGCCTCGATGCTCTACCTGGACTACTCCCGCAATCACGGCGAGTGGGCCCCGAACAAGTACGGCGGCCGGGAGAACCTGGAGGCCATCGCGCTCATGCAGGAGGTGAACGCGACCGTCTACAAGCACCACGCCGGCGTCGTCATGATCGCCGAGGAGTCGACGGCCTGGCCGGGGGTCACCCGCCCCACCGCCGACGGCGGGCTGGGCTTCGGGTTCAAGTGGAACATGGGCTGGATGCACGACACCCTGCTCTACACCTCGAAGGACCCGATCTACCGCCAGCACCACCACCACCAGCTCACCTTCTCCCTGGCGTACGCCTGGAGCGAGAACTACGTGCTGCCCATCAGCCACGACGAGGTCGTGCACGGCAAGGGCTCACTGGCCGGCAAGATGCCCGGCGACACCTGGCAGCGGCTGGCGAACGTACGGGCGCTGCTGGCGTACATGTGGGCGCACCCCGGCAAGCAACTGCTCTTCATGGGCTCCGAACTAGCCGACGACCGGGAGTGGAGCGAGGAACGCGGCCTCGACTGGTACCTGCTGCACGACCCGGCCCGCGCCGGCGTGCAACGACTCGTCGCCGACCTCAACCGGGTCTACCGGGACACCCCGGCGCTCTGGGCACAGGACACCGAGCCGGCCGGGTTCCGCTGGATCGCCGGCGACGACGTCGCCAACAACACCGTGTCGTTCGTCCGGATCGCCCCGGACGGCTCGACGCTGGTGTGCGTGGCGAACTTCTCCGCCCAGCCACTGCACGACTACCGGGTCGGATTGCCCGCCGGCGGGACGTGGCAGGAGGTGCTCAACACCGACGCGCACCACTACGGCGGGTCGGGCGTGGGCAACATGGGGGCGGTGCACGCCGAGGACGTGCCGTGGCACGGGATGGTGGCGTCTGCGGCACTTCAGGTTCCGCCGCTGGGCGCCGTCTGGCTGCGGCGTTCTTAGGTGAGCGCGAACGCGATGAGGGCCGCCACTACCACGATCACGGCAATGACGTTAAACACCATGACGGTGGAGTAGCCGGTCGAGCCCTGTTCACCCGGTGCGCCGAGGGAGCCTCGGGCGAAGGTCACTGTAGGCGCCATGTACTCCAGCGCAGATCCCTGACCCTTGACAATCGTGATCTCACACAGGGCTCGACCAGCACGGCGGGGCAGGATGTAGGGCACCCAGACCTCAACCCGGTGGTCGCCCGGAGAGACCGGCAACCGCTGCACGCCCCAGCCGGTCGAGGGCACGTCCACACCATCGAGCCGGAGACGAGGCTTCGTCGCCCGGTAGAGAAAAGCGGAGGCCGGGTAACGCAACGTTACCTTCAGTGTGCTCTGGCGGGATGACTGTCCCACGATCTCCTCCTGATGAATAACAAATGGTGGCCTGCCCGGCCCCGTGAAAGGCCGGGCAGGCCAGCAATGTTTCTGCTGCCCGAAAGCAGGTTACCCCAGAAGAGAAATCACTGACACCGGCCCTCTACCCGAGTCATTATCGCCGCGTCGAAGACTGCCGCCTGCGCCCGTTCTTGATCAGCGCACCGAACAAGCCTGCACACACAAGCGAACATATGCCTATGACGACTGCAGCGAACTGATCGGCTTTCGGGTTAGCCAACAGACCCACTGAGCTGATTCCGAATATGATGGCCAGGATTGGCAACATGATTCGTATTGCACCCCGGTGGTGACGCCGGTTATGCGCCACGTTGATCCGACGTTGTTCGGCGTCGAGATCCTTTCCCCAGGGAGTATTCAAAGGCCAGTTGGCAACCCAGATTATGGCAGCCAATCCTACAATAAGCATCAGCACTGTAACGACGGATTTCAGGAACATGCTCGACCTCCAGGCGCTGTCAGTCCAGCAGAGACCCTACAGCCCCCGTGAACGGGTCATGATTTGTCGCGATCCATCCACCCACCACGCCCGCAGCACGCCCAGGGTCGATACGTGTCGCCGCCTCGTACCGACCGGTCCCGAAGTTGATGAACTTCGCCCCGGTCACTGATTGGCCCAAACGACCCAACGGAACACTAACCGCCGCCCGGGTTACGACCTTGTTAGCACCCGTGAGCACACGTGCGCCAGGGACGAACACCAATCCGACATCCGTGGCCAACCCGACGCCGAACTTCGCGTAGTCCGCCTTGGTAAAGTCACTCCTCCCGAAATCGACCGCGCGGTAACTGGCGCTGATGCCGGCTGCTCCGGCCGCCACGGCAAGGCAGGCACCCGCAGACGCCACGATGCAGACACCAAGCGCCAGGACGGCGGCGCCCGTCAGAATCTCGTTTTTGTGCTCCATGACAAAGTTCTGAGTTGCATTTTGCACATCCCGGAAAGTCTCGTACGTGCTGGTGAGCGCCTTGGTGGCCCGACATTTCAAGGACCAGCCCGAGCACTTGTCACGCTCCGGCGCCGACTTGGTACGAGGCGGGGGCACGTACTTACCACGCTTCATTTTGGTACTGGTTAGCTTGTTCTTCTTGCCATAGGTCACGTTATCGGTGGAGCCGCATCCACCCGGGCAGCCCTTCTTCACGTCATAGCCATAGCAGTCGAAGTACTTGCAATCATCGGGGATGAGCCCGGTGGGGTCGCTGGACGTCACCGGAGTGTTGTTGGCGTACGAGTATCCGTTCCATTGCTGCGGCTGGGCGGCGTCTTGAAGTGGGTCGATGGAGATGAATCGGCCCGTGAGCGGGTCGTAGGAGCGGGCGCCCACCGTAGTTAGTCCGGTGGGGCTCATCGGCTTGTCGAGGAAGCCGTGGTTGTCCGGTGCGGCGACGGTGGCGCCTCGGGGAGCGCCGTACGGGGTGTACTGCCGCCAGGTGGGGTTCTGGGCGGTGCTGTCGAGATAGAGGGTCGGCGTTCCCTGGTGGTCGGCGATGGCGAAGGTGTAAGCGGTGCTGCCGGTGCGGATGCAGGTGCCGCCGCCGGGGAGGGCGTAGTAGCGGCTGCCGGTGACAACGCTGCTGGCGGTGTTGAGGGTGAGCTGCTGTCCGGGCAGGTAGAGCGTGTTCTTGCCGGGTTCCTTCTGCAACAGAAGGTTGCCGTCGGCGTCGTAGATGAAGGTGTTGTTGCCGCTGGTGCCTCCGGTGACCGTGCCGAGCTTGCCGGCGTCGTCCCAGGTGAGGGTTTGGTTCCCCTGGGCGGCGTTGCGGCCGGTGGTGTTACCGGCGTTGTCGTAGGTGTACGACGTGGTGCCGGTAGACCCACCGGTCTTGGTGGTGGAGGTCAGGGTGTGCGGCTTGTTCTGACCGTTGCCGTTGTAGGCGTAGGTGGTGGTCGTGTCGGTGCCGCCGGTCAGGTTGTGCTCGACCTGCTTGGTGCGGTTGCCGATGAGGTCGATCTGCCAGCTGGTCCAGTAGGCGCTACCGGCGCCGATGGTGTTGCCGACCATTGACTTGTTGGTGTCGGTGGGTGTGGTGGCGCAGGCGTCGGTGCCGGTCCACGCTTCGGTGAGTCTGGCCAGGCCGTCATAGCCGTAGCACTGCGTCTCCGCCGGGGTGGTGGCGCCCAACCGCTTGCTGATCTTGCGGGTGATGTTCCCGACCAGGTCGTACCTGTACTCCTGCTCATCCACAGTCGTCGGGGTCGTCGTGGAGCGGGTGACGAGTTGGTTGGTCAACCGGGCGGTGTGCGGGTCGTACGTGTTGGTGACGAAGGCATGGCTGCTCGCCGAGCCGATCTTCTGCTGGTCAACCCGGCCGTAGGCGTCGTAGCTGACGCTCTGGCTGTATCCGGCGAGACCGGCGAGGGTGGTGGGCAGGTCCAGCACACCGGTGTAGCCGTGCAGAACGGTCTCCGAGGGCAGGCCGCCCTTGGACGGGTAGGTGTCCGTCAGGGGCAGACCCAGCACCGAGGAGTAGGTGTGCCCGAACGCGTACGACCCGCCGAGCGCGCCCTCGGTGTCCGGGACGGTGACCGTCGTGCCGAGAGAGCTGCCGAAGACGTTGAACGCCTTCTGCTGGGTGACGTACGCCTGCCCATCACGGTAGGCGGTCGTGGTGGTCAGCTTCCCTAGCGCGTTGGTGACCCCCGCGACGCTGTTGCTGTTGTCGTACACCCAGGTCGCCCGCCGGTTCGCCGTCGACTGGTTCGCCACCGTCGCCGCGAACTCGCCGGTCTTGCGGTCGAGGGAGTCGTAGGTGAACGACAGGGTCTTACCGCGCCCGTCGGTGGACTGCTCGAGGTTGCCGTTGGCGTCGTAGCTCATGCTGCTGGTGCCGGCATCCGGGTCGACCCTGCTAACGACCTGGCCGAGCAGGTTGTAGGTCGAGGTCCACACGTTGTTGCTGGCATCGGTGAGCGTCGACTGGTTGCCGTGCTCGTCGTAGCCGTACTTGCTGACCGTCGCGGTACCACCGGTGACGGTGAACATCCCGGTGAACGTGTCCGCCGGAGTCGTCACCGTCGGACGAGCGCTGTACTCGTGCAGTTCCTTCTTGCGACCGAGCGGATCCGTGAGGGTGGCGGAGACGACCCCGCCGGTAGGCGGAACAACGGTCGTGCGGTCACCGGCGTACACGGTGGTCGTCGTCGAGACGGTCACGCCGTTCTTCGCATTGGTGACGACGACCGCCCTGCCCAGGCCGTCGTAGGTGGTGAGGGTCTGGTTCGGCACCTGCTTGCCCAGGTTCGCGGCCGATACCGGAGTGCTGACGGTCGGCAACGACCCGTCATCCCACCAGCCGTTGTACGACGCGCGAGTCCCACCACGGGTGTCGTAGAACGTGTCCGTGATCATGCGGCCACCCGCCGGGGTGATCGACTGGGTCTGCCGCGTGCGCAGCAACGCGTCGTAGATCGCAACGGACGTCTGATAGCCGTTGGAGTTGTTCAGCGTCTGCGTGGTGGTAGCCGACACGCCCGTCTTCGACACGGTGTAGGCGAACTTGTGGTTCGCCGCGACGCTGGTGGCCCGCGAGTTCAGCCACACCGACGTCGCGCGGCCGAGCGCGTCGTAGTGCTGGGTGGTGACGATGCCGTTGGCGTCGGTGCTGACCAGCGGGATGCCGCGCTTCGTGTCGAGCGTGACGGAACCACCGTGTCCCGCGGCGTTGGTGATGGAGGTCGCGGTGACCAGTTTGACGGCGTTCATGGTGTAGCCGCTGGTGGTCTTGTTGCCCTTGGCGTCGTACGAGTCGGTGACCCGGCCGTAGCTGTCGTAGGTCGACCGCTCGGTGGTCTGCCAGGCGTACGCCCCGCCGGTGTAGTCCTTGGCGACCTGGGTCATCGTGACGTTGCCCTTGGACGGGGCCGCCGCCTGCGGGAACGTGGTGGAGAAGTCCGTCACGTCGTAGAAGCTGCGTTCGGCCTTCACCACCTGGGCGGGTCGGTTGACGCTGCCCGGGGCGGTGAGGGTGTTGACGCTGCCGGGCACCGAGGCGGGGCTGCCCTGGGTGAACCCGCCGCAGGCCACGGAGACGGTTTCGGTCTGGCTGACCAGCCCGGCGAGGTTCTTGGTGGTGTTGGCCGGGGCGTAGGTGTAGGTGGTGCACTGGTTGTACGCCGCGTCGACCGGCACCGTGTAGGTGTAGGTGTTCTTCAGTTCACCGAAGGTGGCGCTGGCGGTGTTCGCGTCGTAGCTGCTGTCCGTTCCGGTGTTGCGCCACGTCACCGATCCGCTGCTCGTGACGGCCTGACGGGTGTAGGTCTTGATGGGGGCGACCCACTGCGCCGTCAACGCCGGCAAGCCGGTGCGGGAACGCGTCGCGGTCGCCCCGGACACCCAGTACGAGGTGATGGTGGAGGAGTCGACGCGGCCGTTCTCGCCGAGGTACTGGGTGGTTTCCAGTTCCTTGCCGGCGAGTTCGTCGATGTCCTCGTGCAGGCCACCGGCGGAGTCGGTCAGGTTGACCACTGTCGTGTTGTTGTTCTTCGACATGCCGCGGTAGTAGGCGGTTTCGGCTTGCGTACGGCGGTCGTTGACGCCGTCGCCGGTGAAGGTTTGCACCTTCGCGTAGCCGCGGAACTGCCCGTAGCTGCGGTACTTGGTCTTGACGACCTCGTTCTCGTCGAAGTGCCAGGCCGCCCCGCCGAGGTACTTGTAGCTGGTCGACAGGGCAGCGGCGCCGCCGGTCGGGTCGGTGGAGGTGACCCGGGTGACGGCGTACTTGTTGAACCAGTCCTTGAACGGGTCCGTGTACCCGTCCGGGGTCCAGTACACCGGGTAGCAGGACTTCGTGTTCGCCGCCGGGTCGGTGGTGACCGGGGCGGTGCACGGCACCGGCAACTCGTAGCTGGGACTGATCACCGATCCGGTTTCGGTGGTGATCGTCGCGATGCGCTGCCGGTAGAACGACGGCAACCCACCGGCGGTGTCGACCCGGTTGGGCAACTTGATGCCGGTGAACGACACCGACGGCAACGTGATCGCCGCCGTCGACCCACCCGCGCTGGTGTCATGACCGGTACGGACGACCCCGGTCAGCCACAGCGTCGGCGACGTGCCGTCACCGGTGGCGGGCATGCTGTGTGACAGGGCGTACGAGTCGACCTTCTCGTAGGTCGAGGTCGCCGTGTTGTACTGCCTCGCCTCGATCGACGTCAACCGGACGGTGGAGAAGAACGACGGGCTCCAGTCGTCACAGTCGGCCCCCGAGGCGCAGATCAAGTCGAACGGCACGTCCGGCCAGTTCGCCTTGTTCGCCGCATTCAACGGCTGACACGTCCCCGACAGGCACCGGTCACCGGTGTTGAAGACGATCTGGTTCGCCACCGTGCCGTACGCGCCACCGTCGGTGAACCCGTAGTCGATGCGCGCCAGGTTGCTGTCGCGGATGTAGGACACATCCGAAGCGCCCTTGTTACGGCCGTAGAAGTTGGTGGCCTGGTTGTAGTAGTACGCCATCGCGTTGCCGTTGGTGTCAGTGACGTAGTCAAGGTTCCACCGGTACGCCATCGTGCACACCGACGACGAGAACCCCGCCGAGTTGTAGCACGGGTCGCCCGAGTGCGGCGAATACACCGGCGAGTGGTCCACCGACTTCGTCTCCGCCTTACCTGAGGCCCACCCCGGCAACCGGTTACGACCGAACTCGTAACTGGTGCCGTCGCGCAGAGTCACCCGCCAGTAGTCGGTGTTGTACGTCCCCGAACCGTTGTTCGCGTTCTCGACGTGCGTGACGACCTCACCGTTGTCCGACTCCGGCTTCCACACCTTCTTCGCGGCATCCCACACCAACGCCGTCGAGGAACCATTCAACGACAACGTCAACAACGGGCCGTCGTAACAGCGGTCCGGGGTCTTCACCGGCGACGCGCTGCCACCCGGCTCGTCCATGCAGGACGCGAACGTCTGCTCCACGTACGAGCGCGGCGTGGACCAACCGTCACCCACCCACGACGCCTGCGCGTTCGTCGACGCGGTCTGCCCATCCACGCTGCCCGAGTCATACGACAACGCCACCGTCGGCACCAGATCCGACGCCGCCGGCGGCACCGTCACCGGATACGAATACGTGAACGAACCCGTACTCCCACCACCGGTCCACGATCCCGACGGCTTCAAGTCCGTGGCCGCGTACGTGCCACCCTTGCCGCCCTCCTCAGCAGCCGCGGCAACCGCCGCCAGCACGGTCACGCCGCCGGCCGCCCGAGCGCCCGCATCCGCCGCCAGCGGCACCTCGGCAGACACCGACCTCGCCCCGGCGTCGTTCGTCGAGGCCAACGGCTGACCCGTCCGACACTCGCTGCGCGTCGGCGTCGTCAGCGCACACGCCGGCAACCGGACCAACCGCAACCGCGACCCGTAGTTACCGCCGAACGCCTCGGCGAACCCCGCGTAGTCCACACCAACCCGTACCGAGCCGGAGCCAGCGTCCGGAGACACCGACAGCAGCACGCCATCCACCCCAGCGGCCTCGGCGGCCTTGCGGTCGGCCACCTTCACGTCCAAGCGCCGCGCACCGACCGACTCACCGGCCTTCGCCGCCACCGACTCGGCCCACACCGGTGTACCAGCGGCACGTACCCGCGCCGGCGACGCGGCCCGCGCACCGGCGGGAACCGCCTCCAGTTCCACCCGCGCCGAGGCGGCCTTCGGCCACGCCGTCCGCGTCGGCGTGAACGTCGACTTGGCGTCGTCCGGCGGCGTCACGAACTTGGTCGGCAGCGGCTTCACACCCTTGACCGACTGTCCCGGCGACGTCGCCGGCGCCTTCGCCAGCTCCGGTTCCTTCGGCTTCGCCAGGGCGGGCGCGCCCGACAGCAGACTGGCGGCGAGCGACGCGGCCGCGACAACCGCGACGAGACGTCTGGGACGTGTGAGCAGGCGTAATCCCCCGTGGACGGCCATGCGTACCTCAGCTCTACGAGACGGGATGGGGGCCACGCAGAGTGATCGATCAGGCACCCCCGTGGCGCGAACAATGTTTCATGTTTGATCACCCAAGAAGGTCACGGAGTCATAACGATGATTGGCTTCCGATGCCATCAAAACCGTCTCACTGAGTGCTAAAAGGACAGCATTTAGTGACCGGAGACGTTCCCCGTAGGCCGGCGTGACTGCTTCACTGTGGCCGCTCGGTCGGACGCGCCCTCGCGTTCACGTCACTAACGGGGAGAACTACATATGATCAAGAGACGACTGCGCCTACGCGCCGTCGCGTCGGTTGCGGTGGCCGCTGTCGCCATCGCCGCGGCCGCAGTGCCCCTCACCCTGCCAGCCGCCGCTGCTGCTCCGGCGAAGCCGAAACCCGCCGCTGAACCGGCCGGACCGCTCGGGGTGGACGCGGCGCTGGCCCACGCCAAGCGGACCGGCAAGCAGGTCGAGGCGACCGCCGCCGGCACCTCGACGGAGACCCTGACCGCCCGCCCAGACGGACGGCTCCTGCTCAGCCAGAGCGCCATGCCGGCCCGCAAGCGTGTCGGGGACACCTGGAAGGCGCTGGACCCCACCCTGGTCCGACGGGCCGACGGTGCCATCACGGCGACCACCACCACGCATGACATCACGCTCTCCGGTGGTGGCACCGGACCGATGGCACACCTGGTCAGCGGGGACCGCTCGCTCACCCTGACGGCGCCCGTGGCCCTGCCCGTGCCCACGCTTGCCGGGCCGACGGCCACCTACGCCAACGTACTGCCCGGTGTGGACCTGACCGCGACCGTCAACGCCCAGGGCGGCTTCTCGCACGTCTTCGTGGTCAAGGACGCGAAGGCCGCGGCGAACCCGAAGCTGGCCACGCTCGAGCTGGCCACCGCCACCAAGGGCTTCACCCTCGGTGCCGACTCGGCAGGAAACATCAGCGGGCAGAACCGGGCTGGCGACGCGGTCATCACCGCACCGGCGCCGCTCATGTGGGACTCCTCGGCGTCGGGCACCAACGGACCGACCGCCCGCAGCGGCGCCGCGTCGACGAGCGCTGCTCCCGGCCGGGTGGCGCGCACCGCCGCCATCGGGGTCTCCATCGCCCCCGGCAAGCTTGGTCTCAAGCCCGACCGCAAGCTGCTCACCGACGCCGCGACCGTCTACCCGGTCTACATCGACCCCAGCTTCAACTGGAGCGCCACCGGCCCGCGGATGTCCGGCTGGGCCAGCATCTCCTACCAGCACCAGTCCACCAACTACTGGAACAACACCCCCGACCCGATCGGTCGGATGCAGGTGGGTAACTCCGGTGAGCAGCGCTCGAACACGCTGATCAACTTCCCGGTGCCCTACAGCGCCCTGAAGGGTGCCGAAATCAGCTCGGCCATCTTCAAGATCACCAACACCCGCTCGTGGTCCTGCACGGCCAAGCGGGTGAACGTCTACGCCCCGAACACGGTGCTCACCAAGTCCAACGCCACCTGGAACTACTGGGAGACGCAGAGCAACACCCGGCTCGCGGCGTCGGCGAGTTTCGCCCACGGCTACAGCGGCTGCGCCGCGGCCGGCGTTGCCTTCGACATCACCAGCCAGATCACCACCGACCTGGCGAGCAACCGGACAGCCGCCCGGACCCTGCGGCTGGTCGGCGACAACGAGGGCAGTGACGCACAGAGCTGGAAGGAGTTCCTCCAGACCAGCCCCACGCTGGAGATCCTCTACAACCACAAGCCGAACAAGCCGGCCGGTATGACCACCTCGCCGCGGACCGCCTGCGCCGGTGGGTCGACCGTCGGCGACAACCCGGTCTACCTCTACGCTCCGGTGTCCGACCCCAACGGCGGCACTCTCGGGGTGAGCTTCAAGCTCTGGAAGACCGCCGACGCCTCGCAGACCGCCCTGGCGTCGTCCAACCCGAACCTGCTCACCTACTCCTCCGGCAGCACCGGCGTGCTGATCGTGCCGTCCGCCACGCTGCGCGCCGCCGCCGGTGGCACGATCACCAACTTCTCCTGGAAGGTCCAGGCGACCGACTTCCGGAGCGCCAGCGACTGGTCGGCGACCTGTAACTTCACCTTCGACCCCACCCGGACCGGCGCGCCGGAGATCAGCCAGCCGCAGGGCGAGTCGAAGATCGGCCAAGAGGTCAGCTTCGCCATCACGCCGCCCAGCACCGGTACCCAGCCGACCAGCTACAGCTACCAGCTCAACGGCCTGCCCCCGGTCACCGTCTCCGCCGCGGCCGGCGCTGCCACCGTCCTCACGACGCCGACCCGGTTCACCAACACGCTCGCGGTGACCAGCCTCTCGGCCGGTGGCAACTTCGGCGAGACCGCCACCATCACCTTCAACGCGGACCCCGCCGCCACGACTGCCGACGCGGACCTCACCGGTGACGGTGTCGCCGACCTGTTGACCGTCGGCGCCCGCAACGGGCTGCCCTCCGGCCTCTGGCTCGGCACTGGCATGAACAGCGGCGCGGTGCGCACCACTGTGAACGACATCGGGGCGCGGGGCAACGGGGTCACCGGCAACGAGGACCCGTCCGACTTCAACGGAGGCCAGGTGCTCTCCGGTCACTTCTTCGGGTCCGGCCTGCAGGACGTTCTCGTCTACTACACGGCGGGCACCAACGCCGGCAACGGAACCATCCTGCGGGGCAGTGGCGACGGCTCGGTCATCCAGCCGTACAACAACCAGGTCAGCGTCCTCGGTGACCTGCTGCTCGACGGCAACGGCAACGCGCCGCTGCAGCTGGCCAACGCCGGCGACTCCCGTGCCACCGGATCCACCCTGCCGGACCTGATCGGCACCAGCGGCGACGCCGCCAACGGTTACTACCTCAACTACTACCCGGTGTCCTCCGCGCCCGGCCTCTACTACTACAGCGCCAGCACCCAGACGCCGACGCCGACGGGCGGGGTGGACTGGAACAACTGGACCATCTCCACCGCCCAGGTCAACGGCAGCACCTCGATGTTCCTGTGGAACAGCGGCACCGGGGCCCTGCACCTCTGGACGAACCTGGCGTACAACCAGGACACCGAGCAGCTCACCTACACGCCGTACACGCTCTCGACCAACTGGAACCGCAGCGCCGCACTGAGCCTGCGGGCCGCCGACGTCAACTCCGACGACACCCCCGACCTGTGGACCATCGGCGCCAACGGCCTGACCACGGCGTACCTGGTGACCGGCCTCGGCGGCACGCCCGCCATCGCCACCCAGCAGGCGCAGGGCCTGGTCACCGCCAAGCACACCTGGGCGCTCAACGACGGCGCGGCCGGAGCGACAGCGGCGACCGCGGCCGACACCTCCGGCGGCAGCACCCTCACCGGCACCGGCAACGCGTACTGGCACGAGGGTGACCTCTTCAGCCCGGACCTGCGGCTCAACACCGATGCCACCGGCACGGGCGTGGACGCCAACGGCACCGGCAGCCTGGTCAGCGCCAACAGTCCGGTACTGATCGACACCACCAAGTCGTTCAGCGTCGCCGCCTGGGTGAAGCCCACCACCGCCGGCAAGATCATCCTCTCCGAGGAGGGAACGCGCTCCGCTCGGTTCATCCTCTGGCAGGAGCAGAGCGACAACACCTGGCGCTTCGGGATGGCCCGATCCGACAGCGACGCCTGGTCGTACGACCAGGCCATCAGCGCACCGAACGCGCAGCTCGGGGTGTGGACGCACCTGGTGGCCACCTACAACGCCACCACGAGCACGATGGCTCTCTACGTCAACAACAACCTCGCCGGCACGGCACAGCACGCCGCCGCCGCCGTGTCCTGGCCGAGCACCGGCCGGTTCGTCATCGGCCACTACCGCTACAGGGGCGCACCGAGTTCGTACTACTCGGGGCAGGTCAGCAACGTGCAGCACTGGGACCGCGCGTTGAACCCGGCCGAGGCCACCGCACCGGGCAATTACGCCCAGACGCTCCTCGCACCCAACGTCCGCGACGTCACCGGTGACGGCCGGAGCGACATGTTGATCAGGCAGAGCAACGGCGACGTGCTGCTGCGCCGCGGAACGAACCTGGACAACACGCTCACGTTCGATGCCGGCGTGGTGGTCTGCGGCAAGTGCGGAGGCTACGACTCGTTCAACATCGCCGATGCCAACAACGACGGCAAGCTGGACCTCTTCATGCGCCAGATCAGCACCGGCGACATGTACGTCTACCCGAACACGGTCGCCAACGGCGACCCGGTCTGGGCCACCCGCCAGCTGGTCTGTGGCAAGTGCGTCAACTTCGGCACGTCCGACCTGGCCGATGTGAATCGCGACGGCAAGACCGACCTGTTCATTCGGGAGAACAGCACCGGGGACATGTACGCGTACCTGGGCAACGGCCCGACCGGCGGCGCAATCACCTGGAGCAACCGGATTCTGCTCTGCGGCTCCTGTGGTGGATACGACAACGTGCACATCGAGGACGCCAACAACGACGGCAAGCCGGACCTGTTCATGCGCAACTCCGGCACCGGCGACATGTGGGTCTACCCCAACACGGCCGCCAGCGGGGCCCCGGTGTGGGGCCCCCGTGTCCTGGTCTGCGGCTTGTGCCGGGACTTCGACATGAGCAGCCTCGGCGATGTCAACAACGACGGGAAGATGGACCTGATGGTCCGTCGCAGGAGCAACGGCACCCTGAACCTCTACACGGGCAACGGCGCCCCCGGCACCGTCACCTGGGGCTCACGGTCGTTCATGTAGTCCGAAGGGCCGAAACCCCCGGGCACCGCGAAAGCGGTGTCCGGGGGTTTCGCATGTGCGGGCCGAGCTCCCGGCCTCGGGGGCGGCTGTGCACCGCGAGGACAGGCCGTGGCACGGGATGGTGGCGTCGGCGGCCCTTCAGGAGCCGCCGCTGGGCGCGGTTCGCCTGCGGCAGGGCTGAGCTTGGCGGGTCATGCCGCCGACGTCGACGAGGGTTCGCCCCTCAATTGACGAACGAGGAGATGTCGGCGGCTATCTCGTTCGGGTATTCGCCGTTGATGGCGTGTGAAGCGTCCGGGTAGGTCTTCACCGTGCCGTGGGTCAGGGACCGCTTCGCCAGCTTCGCGGCCTCGCCAGCGTCGTGCAGGCGGGACTTTCCCGCCATCAGGACGAGCACCGGGACGTCGACCGCCGCGAGCTGGTCCTCGGACGGCCGGGTCGGGGCGGACAGCTTCATCACGTACGCCTGCATGCCGGCCTCGATCATCCGTGCGACCGGTACGTCCTCCACCGGGGCGCCGTTCGCCGTCCAACTGGTGAAGCTGTCCCGCCAGGATCGGGGTGCCCAGCGGACGCTCAACGGGATGGACCGCAGCACCACCTCCGTCGACAGACCAGCGAAGACCAGGACCGGATCGAGCAGTACGACGCTCCCCACCTTCTGCGGCCGGTGCACAGCGAGGTTCATCGCCGTCCAACCGCCGAACGACACGCCGACCAGGTGGATGGTCGGCTCGGGCAGCGCCAGCAGGACCTCGTGCAACCACTGCGCGTGCGCGGTCGTGTCCGTGATGGGGCGCTGCTGGATGCTCATGCCCGGCTCACCGAGCAGGTCGACGGTGTAGACGTTGCGCGACCGCAGCAGCGACGGCAGGTTGTCCGCCCAGACCGGTGACGCCGACGCCCGGCCGGGCAGAAGCAGCAGGGGCGCGGCCGCCGGGTCGGTGCCGCCGCTGAAGTGGTAGAGCCGTACGACGCCGTATCCGGTCCGGACGTCGAGGGTGCGGTCGGGCTCGGGCAGGTCCGCCATCGCCTCCCGGTACGCACCGACGAAACGATCGTGGGACTGCGCCGACGTGAAGTAGCCGACGGGTGCGGGGTCGCGCAGCGCGTACGCGATCGCCACCGTGATCACCGCGAGCACCGCGGCGGCTCGGAGAAGGCCGCGCCGATGCGCTCGCAGGAATCTGCCCACCCCCCGCACGACCTTCGTCACCATGAGGTCAGATTACTAACCGCATGGTAGAAAATACAACCGTCAGGTCAGAGAGTGGTAGGCGAAGGGGCCGGTACGGTAAGCGGGTGCACCCGAACGACGCCACGTCAGCCCAGGTCCGCGCCGCCAAGCCACTCACGATCACCGAGCAGGCGCGACGGGCGCAACTCATCGGCGTGACAATCGATCTGGTTGCCCGGCACGGCTATCGGGGCACCTCACTCGCCCGCATCGCGGAGGGGGCCGGCATCTCCAAGGCCGCCGTCCTCTACCACTTCCCGTCCAAGGACGCGGTCGTGCGGACCGCCTACGCCTCGGTCCTGGAATCCCTCACCGCGTACGTCGGCGCCGAAGTCGGGGCACGATCCGGTGCGTCCGCGGTGGAGGCCTACGTCCGGTCCCTGGTGGCGTACCTGCGGGACCACCCGGACCACACCCGGATGATCGTGGAGGCGTTGAGCGAGGACACCGGCATCAATGACACGCCGAACGCGCGCAGTCGGCGGGAGGCGGTCGCCGGTCTGATCGACGCGGCGCGGGCGGCCGGCGACTACCGGCCCAGCGTCGACCCGCAGGCCACCGCCGTCATCGTGAACGGGGCCATCGACGCGATCGTGTCGGAGTGCCTGGCCGACCCCGACTTCGACAGCCGGCACGCAGCCGAGGAACTGGTCACCATGCTTCGCCGGTCCCTCGGCACCGCACCGACGGCCGGGAATCCGTCGTCCTGATCGGCCGTCAGACCAGGCCGGCGTCGCGCAGCAACTGCCACAGGCCGGCGCCGTCCGGGGCGGACAACCACTTCTGCCCCACCGGCCCGGACGACGGGCGGCCGGCCGGGGCGGGCAGGGTGCCGGCCAGCACCGACTGGGTCGGGGAGAGCCGGCGGATCGCCACGCCTGCGACGTTCTCCGGGTGGGCGGCGGCGAACTCCCGGTAGATCTCCTGGTCGTGCTGGCCGTCATCGCCGACGAGCAGCCAGCGCACGTCGGGGAACTCCCGGGACAGCCGTGCGAGGGTGACCCGCTTGTGTTCCATGCCGCTGCGGAACCAGCGGTCGGCGGTCGGGCCCCAGTCGGTGAGCAGGAGCGGCCCGGCCGGGTAGAGGTGCCGGGACAGGAAGCGGGTCAACGTGGGCGCCACGTTCCACGCGCCGGTGGAGAGGTAGAAGACCGGTGCGCCGGGGTGCGCGGTGACCAGCCGCTCGTAGAGCACTGCCATGCCGGGCACCGCGTTGCGAGCGTGCTCGTCGAGCACGAACGTGTTCCACGCGGCGAGCAGCGGCCGAGGCAGCGCGGTCACCATCACCGTGTCGTCGATGTCGGAGATGATGCCGAACTTGACCTCCGGGTCGAGGATGCGCACCGGCGCGTCGACCGGCTCGGCGTCCGGGACACTGAGCCGGACCGTACCCCAACCGGGCGGCAGGTCCGCCTCGACCAGGGTGTCGACGAAGCCGCTGCGGTCGGCCCGCGTCTCGTGCCGCACCCCGCCGGCCTCGATGGTCACCGTGACGTGCTTGTTCGGCAGCGTCGTGAAGCTGCGCCAGCCCCGGACCTTGTCCAACCGACCCCGCTGGCGGGTGTCCGGACGGCCCAGCAGCACCCGGCACATCACCCGCACCCAACCCGGCGCGCCGTAGCCGGTGTACGCGACGATGTTGACCCGCCAGCCGGTGCGCCGCAGCCGGCGCTCGACGAGCTGGTGCACGGCGTCCTCGATCCGCGCAGCCCGGTGCAGGTTCGGAACGGCCAGTTGGCCGGCGGGAGTGGGTGGCACGCGCCAACCCTGCCACACGTCGACAGCCACGGCCACGCGAGCCGACCCCGGCAGCGCCGGTGCGGCCCGGCCACCGTGGACCCGATCCAGCCCCACCCCGCTGCGCCGATCCGCCTCGGTGACCCGGCTGAACGTGAAACACTCCGGTCGGGACGACGACGGGGGCGTTGGTCGTGTCGCATCCAGAGCAGCACCGTGGGCGATGGCGCCCGCGACTCGATCGGCCGGCGCTCGTCGCGCTGCTGTTCGGGCTCGCCGGGGTCGTCTACCGGCTGGTCCTGACGCTGTTCACGGTGCCGGTGTCGAACAGCGACGAGGCGACCTTCGGCTTGGCCGCGCTGCACATCGGGCAGGGCCGGGAACACCCGGTGTTCCTCTACGGCCAGCACTACATGGGGATGTTGGAGTCGTACCTGGCCGCTCCCCTGGTGGCGGTGTTCGGGCCGAGCTGGCCGGTGCTGCGGCTGCCGATGCTCGCGCTCTACGCGGTCTTCCTCTACCTGATCCACCGGTTGACCCGCCGGCTCGGCACCCCGTGGTTCGCCGCCGTCGTGGTGGGTCTGCTCGCGCTCGGCCCGGAGCGGGTGGTGCGCGACCAGCTCACCGTCGTCGGTGGGCGACCGGAGGTGAAGCCGGCGGTGCTGCTGATGCTGCTGATCACCGTGGGGTTGGCCGTCGGCACGGTCCACCGCCGACGGCTCGCGATCGGCCTGTTCGGGCTGCTCGTCGGGCTGTCCGTCTGGTCGGACTGGCTGATCCTGCCGTACCTCGCGGTGGCCGGGCTGGCACTGGTGTGGGCGGTGCGGCGGGAGCTGCTCGGCTGGTCCGGTCTGCTGCTGGCGGCGGGGGTGGTCGTCGGCGTGGCCCCGATGATCGTCGACAACCTGCGGGCCGGGCCCGGTGAGGACTCGCTGTCGGTGTTCCGGGAGGTCAGCACCAAGGCCGGGCCGCAGCCGCCGTGGTCCGACCGGGTCCGGGGCGGCCTGCTGGAGGGGGTGCCGCTCGCGCACGGGCTCTGCCCGGTGGACGGCTGCGGACGCTGGCAACAGTGGTTCGGCGTGCTGTACCCGGTGCTGCTGCTGGCCGGGGCGGCACTCGCCGTGCTCGCGTACCGTCGCGCCGCCGGGGCGCCGCACGGGGAGCGGAGCGGACGCGGGGCCGAGGCGCCGCGCGGGGAGCGGGTCGGGCCGGTAGTGCAGCTCGCGCTGATCGCCGGCGCGGCGTTGACACTGCTGTCGTACGTGCGCAGTCCGCTCGCCGCTACCAGCCCGCTGGACAACGCCCGGTACCTGTCGGTGCTGCAACTGTCGCTGCCGGCGGTGCTCTGGCCGCTCTGGGTGGCGGCGCTGACCGCCTGGCGAGGCACCAGCAGCGTGCTCGGACGGTTCACCGGCGCGCTGTCCGCCGCCGTGCTGGCCGCGCTGACAGTGACCACCCTGGTGATCACCGTGCTGTTCGCGACCACCGGCACCGCGCCGTCGCGGACCGAGGAGCGCCAGGCCCGGGAGTTGGCCGCCGCGCTGCGCGCCGACGGACCCCACGAGGTGTACGGGGACTACTGGACCTGCAACCGGTTGATCTTCAACACGGATGAGTCGGTGGTCTGCGGGGTGCTCGACGGGGACCTGTCGCCGGGGCAGAACCGCTACCGGCCGTACTGGCGGCAGGTGGGGCGGGCCGAGCGACCGGGCTACGTGGTGGAGGTCGACTCGCCGATGGACCGGCGGTTGCGCCGGTTGCTCGCCGACCGGGCCGACGCCACGCCGGTGCGGGAGGTCGGCGGCTATCGCGTGTACCACCCCGACACCCCGGTGCGGCCCTGGCGGTAGGGGCTGGTCGTACGCTGGCCGGGCCGGCGCGTGGGGCGCCGCCGTTTCGCCCGTCGAGGAGACCCATGCTCATCCTGTTGCCGCCCTCGGAGGGGAAGGCCGACGCCGGCACCGGGAGGCGGTGGGCGCCGGACCGGCTCTCGCTGCCCGAGCTGAACCCGGCCCGCGAGCGGGTGCTGGACGCCCTGGTGACGCTGAGCGCCGGGCCGGACGAGGAGGCCGCGCGAGCCGCGCTCGGCCTCAGCGAGGGCCAGCGGGGCGAGCTGCGGCGCAACGCCCGACTGCGGGAAGCGGCCACCGCACCGGCCGAGCGGCTCTACACCGGTGTGCTCTACGAGGCGCTGGACCTGGCCTCGTTGCCGGCCACCGCGCAACGGGCGGCCCGCCGGTCGATCCTGATCAGCTCCGGGCTGTGGGGCGCGGTTCGGTTGGCCGACCGGATCCCGCCGTACCGCTGCCCGATCGGCGCCCGCCTGCCCGACGTCGGGGCGCTGTCGACGTACTGGCGCAAGGAGCTGACGCCCGCTGTGGACGCCGCCGCCGGGCGCGGCCCGGTGCTGGACCTGCGCTCCGGCGCGTACGCCGCCACCTGGACGCCGCGCGGCGAGCTGGCCGAACGCACTGTCACGGTGCGGGTTCTGCACGAACGGGAGGTCGACGGCGTGCTGGTCCGCTCGGTGGTCAGCCACTTCAACAAGGCGACCAAGGGCCGTCTGGTCCGGGACCTGCTCGTCGCCGGCGCCCGGCCGCGCACCGCGGCGGAGCTGGTGGGCACCCTGCGGGAGTTGAAGCACACGGTGCTGGAGCAGGCCACCGCCGCGGGCCGGGTGCGGCAGGTGGATCTGGTGGTCACCGACCTGTAGGGGCGCCGCAGCCGCAAGATTTGCTCAAGGCTGGGCCGGACCGGTTCCGTAACGGCGTGGCAGGGGCCACGGTAGGGCAACCCAGACTCCGACAAGGGAGCCTCCGTTGACCCACGAACCCGCAGTGCTCGACCGGCCCCACACCCCGACCACCCCATCCCCGCTGGGCTGGCTGACACTGGGCGACGCGTTCGAGGCTGCCTGCCTGCTGCGGTGCACACCGCCACCGACCGCCGCCCGGCCCAACGCGGTCCGTGCCGAGCACACCGCCGGTGTGGAGTTCAACAGGGAGGACGCCGCGCAGCGGATGCGGCAACTGCTCAACCGGCTGGACATCCCGGTCACCCACGAGGTGGCCGTCGGCGGCCTGCGTCGCCGCTACGAGTTGCACCGGCTGTGGGTGCCCCGGGAGCACCAGGGCGCGTACACCCGGATGTTGGACGCGGGCTGGTGGCAGGGGCGACGTGAGCTGCTCGGCGGGCCGCTGCCCGGCGCCTCACCGGCCCGCCGACGGTTGGTGACCCGCCTGGCGGAGGCAGCCTGGCGCTCGGCGTTGCTGGCCGCCGGGCGGCACGTCCGCCGGCACATCCTCGGTGTCCGGCTCACCGACCGGGAACTGGCCGCGGTGCTCATCCGAGGCGCGGCGGTGCTCGACGTGCCGGCCCGGCTCCGCCCCGGCACCGGTTGCTTCCTGGTCAGCGTGGCCGACGGCCCGGACCGGCAACGGATCCTGCGCAGCGCGGCGTTGGAGCCGGCGCGCGGCCCGATGGCGGAACCCGGGACGACGACGCGCGGGGTGACCCCGACGTCGACGCGGGGCGCGGGCCTGGCGCCGGCAGGTCGCGCGGCCTGCTGAGCGGGTTCCGACCGTCCGGCACCTCGCCAACCCGGGCTTGCGCGCACCCGCCCGACGGCGCACAGTGCACCGCGTGAGTCGTACCTCGTCCCGCCGCGCCGGCCTGGCCGCCCTGTCGACGGTGCTGCTGATCGCGAACCTGGCCGTCGCCAGCTGCCGGGACGCCCCGACCGAGCCGACGTCGATCCGGATCGCCACCGGTAGCCCCACAGCTGTCTACTACGCGTTCGGGCAGTCCCTGGCGGCCATCCTCAACCGGGAACTCCCCGACGTACGGGCCAGCGTGGTGATCACCGCCGCCTCCGCGGAGAACGTTCAACTCGTCGGCTCCGGCGGGGCCGAGCTGGGCTTCACCCAGGCCGACGTGCTGCCCACCAGCACGGCGGGAAGCCCCACTGTCGACGCCGTCGCCCGGGTGTACGACGACCAACTGCACCTGGTCACCACGAGCGGCGGCCCGGTCCGCACGGTCGCCGACCTGCGCGGCCGGCGAGTCTCCGTCGGCGCGGCCGGCTCGGGCACCGAGATCACCGCGACCCGGCTGCTGGAGGTGGCCCGCCTCGGTGGTGACGAGGTGCGGCGGGAGCGGCTCGGACTGGACGACTCGGTGGCGGCGCTGCGCTCCGGGCGGATCGACGCGTTCTTCTTCTCCGGCGGGTTGCCGGTCCGGGGCATCGAGGAGTTGGCCGAGGCCAGCGCCATCCGGATCGTGGACCTCAGCGAGTGGACCGAGCCGCTGCGCTCGCGCTACGGCCAGGTCTACGTCTCCCGGGACATCCCCCGCTCGGTGTACGGGGTGGACGCGGTGACCACCGTCGCCGACCCGAACTACCTGATCGTCCGGGCCGACCTGCCGGAGCCATTGGTCCGGGAGGTGACCCGGCTGCTGATGGAACGCCGGGCCGAGCTGGCCGCCGCCCATCCGGCGGCGGGCCGGATGAGCCCCCGCTCGGCGATCGTCACCGCGCCGCTGTCGCTGCACCCGGGCGCCGCGTCCTGGTACCGCGCCACCAAACCGTGACGGCCGGGCCTCACAGTGCCGGTGAGGGGCTCAGGTCGGCGGCCGGTTCCTCCTCCGCCGACTCCACCGCAAGGGTCGGCGTCGGGAACCACAGGGCGGCGATCAGCCCCCGCGACTCCCCCGGGCGCATGGTGAGCCGCCCGTCCGAGGCGTCCACCAGCACGGCGGCGATGGTCAGACCGAGCCCAGCGCCGTCCACGTTCTGCGCGTCCGGGGCCCGCCAGAACCGCTCGGTGGCCTGGCCGAGCTGACTCTCCGTCATGCCGGGGCCGGAGTCGCTAACCTCCAGCGCCACCCCGCCGTCGCGGCTGGCCACCGTCACCGTCACCGCCCCGCCTGCCCCGCTGAACTTCACCGCGTTGTCGATGAGGGCGTCCAGGGCCTGGTCGACGGCGGTCGGCACGGTCTGGGCGTACGCCGGGGCGTCGGTAGTGGCCAGCCGCAACGCGACCGACCGGTGCCGGGCCAGCGGCGCCCACGCGGCCACCCGGGAGGCGGCCACCGCGGCGGCGTCGACTGTGACGCGCTCGTTCTCCTCCCGTTCGGCCCGAGCGAGGGTGAGCAGCGCGTCGAGGACCAACGCGAGTCGGTCGGTCTCCTCCAGGGCCAGCCGGTGCTCGGACCGACCGTCCGGGTCGGTGAGGCTGGGCCCCAACTCCTCCACCCGCAGCCGCAGCGCGGTGAGCGGGTTGCGCAGTTGGTGGCTGGCGTGGGCGACGAAGGCACGCTGCCGGTCCATCACGTCGGAGACCACGTCGGCCATGTGGTTGAAGCTGGCCGCGAGGCGGCGCAGCTCCGGCGGTCCCAACCGGTGCTGCACCCGGGCGCCCCGGTCGCCCTCGGCGATCTCGTGGGTGACCGCGTCCAGTTCGGTGACCGGGCGCAGCACCCAACCGGCCAGCCCGAACGCGGTGAGCACGCAGGCCAGCACGGCGAGCAGACCGGCCAGGGCGAGCAACAGCCACCACGCGATGACGGCTCGGCGGATCGGACCGGCCGGGGTCACGATCACCACCGCTCCGAGCACCTCACCCCCGTCGTTTATCGGTACCGCCACCATCACCGGGTCGGTCGTCCAGGGCCAGACCGACTCGGGGGCGCTGGTCTGCTGCCCGGACAGGGCGACGTCCAGCACCGTCGCGGTCCCCGGGCTGGCCTGCCACCTCGGCGACGAGACCGGGATGTTCCGGTCCCGGTCGACGATCGCGGCGCTGATCGCGTACAGGTCGTCGTAGCTGGTCAGCTCCGACTCGATCGGGCCGGGCCCGCCGTCGCGCAGCGCCGGGCCGGCCAGCGAGGCGAACCGGGTGGCGTCGGCGAGCCGGTCGGCGCGGACCCGTTCGGTCTCGCGGCTGGCCATGGTGGCGGCCAGTGGGGTCTCCAGCGCGATGAGGACGAGGACCATCAGCAGCAGATAGCTGATCACCAGGCGACGGCGCACGTCAGCTCCTCACGCGTCGCGCAGCCGGTAGCCGACGCCGCGCACGGTCTCCACCAGGCGGGCGTCGCCGAGCTTGCCGCGCAGCGACCCGACGTGCACCTCGACGGTGTGCCGGTCGGCCCAGGTGGTGCCCCAGGCGTCGAGCAGGATCCGATCGCGGGGCACCGCCACCCCGGGCTGGCGGGCCAGCGAGAGCAGCACGTCGAACTCCTTGCGGGTCAACGTGACGGCCCGGCCGTCGACGGTCACTGTCCGCGCGGCCACGTCGATGCGGACCGGCCCGGCCTCGATGAGGTGCCGCTCGGGCGCCGCGTTCGCGGCGCGGCGCAACACCGCCTCGATCCGGGCCTGCAACTCCACCATCGAGAACGGCTTGACCACGTAGTCGTCAGCGCCCAGGCGCAGACCCAGCACCCGGTCACGTTCCTCACCCCGGGCGGTCACCGCGATGATGCCGAGCTGACTGCTGCGCCGACGCAGCTCCCGGCACAGGTCAGTGCCGTCCCCGTCGGGCAGGGTCAGGTCGAGCAGCACCAGGTCACAGGGTGCGGCGGAGAGCGCGGCGGCGACGGTGGCGGCGTGCTCGACCTCGTACCCCCGGCGGGTGAGGGCGGAGGACAGCGCGGCGGCCACCCGGCGGTCGTCCTCCACCAGCAGGATCCGCACCCGTGCCCCCGTCCCTCGCAGCGCTGTTCTGCGAATGGTGGCAGAAGTGCGAGCGGACCGGGAGGCCGCCCACCCGCGCTGGGCGGGCAGCCGGCCGCTACAGGCCGAAGGTGTCGTCGGCGGTGGCGTCCCGGACGCCGTCGGTGAACCCGCGGAAGCCCGGGTCCTCGTGGCTGGCCGGCACGCTGGTGACGTTGACCCCGCTGGCCTGGGTGACCGCGTCGACCAGGGCCGGATAGTCGATTTCGGCGTCCTGGAAGGCGTCGTCGTCCGCCTCGGCCAGGTTGATCACGTGCTGCACGTCGTCGGACGACGTGTCCGGATCGTCGGCCCACTCACCGCCGGCCTGGTAGCACTCGTCGTACAACGCGCGCTGGCTGTCGGTCCAGTCATCGTCGTAGCTCTTCATCGCCCATCCCTCCGCGGCCCGTGACCTGAGCATGCCCGGCGGGAGGCGACGGGCGCGGCGGTACCGGCGAAAACCGGGCGGGCGCGCCGACCACTGCCCCGTACGCTGCTGTGGTGATCTACAAACTGCTGTCGAACGCCGAATGGGACGACGCCCTCGCCGCCGGCGCCTTCACCGGCTCCGCGGTGGACCGGCAGGACGGGTTCATCCACCTCTCCGGCGCCGACCAGGTGGTCGAGACGGCGCGGCGGCACTTCACCGGGGCGACCGGGTTGACACTGCTCAGCGTCGAGGAGGAGCGACTGGGCGACGCGCTGCGCTGGGAGCCGTCGCGCGGCGGGCAGCTCTTCCCGCACGTGTACGGCCCGCTGCCGGTCGCGGCGGTGGCGGAGTCGCGGGCGTTGCCGGCGGACCTTCCGGCCGCCGACGCGGTGGCCGCCCTGCTGGGCTGACCGGTCGCGGCACTGCTGGGTTGACCCGGTGGCCGCTCTGCTGGCTGACACGGACGCGCCCGGCCCGACAGTGTCGGGCCGGGCGCGATGCCGAAGGGACGGGGCTCAGTGGCAGAGCCTGGCGATCTCCTGCTGGAACCGGTCCATCGGGTTCGCCTCGGCCGGGCCGAGCAGGTAGGTCTTGAGCTCCCGGCGGGCCTCGGTCATCGGGTCGTCACCGGCCCGGGTGACCGACACGATCTTCTCCAGCTCGCCGCAGTCCTTCGAGAGCAGGTACGCGGCCCGCGCCGTCGGGAACTCGCGGCGGAAATCGTCCTCCGACAGGCCGGCCGGGTTGGCCACCACGTACGGCCGCTGGCTCTGCACGAAGTCGGACACCACACTGGACACGTCGCTGACCAGCAGGTCGGTCTGGTTGAAGCAGTCGAACAAACCCGGTGTGCGGCCGGTGACCACCAGGTGCGCGGTGCCGTCCAGCGAGGACGCGTCCGGGTTGCCGCCGGCCGCGCGGATCGCCGTGACGATCCGGTCGTGCACGCCCTTCGCCGCCTTGGACCGCGAACCGGTGAGCGGATGCGGCTTGTAGATCAGGCGGACCCGCGGATTCGTGGCGAGCAGCCCCTTGACGATCCGCTCACCCATCAGCACCAGCGAGGTGTGGTAGGGGTCGTCGTCGAGCCAACCCTCCCAGGTGGGCGCGTAGAGCACCGTGAAAGGCCGGTCCACCGACTCGGCGCCGAAGGTGTGCACCCCGGCGAGCTGCGGCCGGCCGATCTCGACGATGTCCGCGTCGAGCACCCCCACGCCGGCCCGCGCGTAGCGCTCCCGGCCGGCCAGGCCAGCGACCCAGACCTCGTCGTACACCTTGCTGTAGGGGTTGACGCTGGCCTGCTTGTCGCTGTCGCCGTGCCCGACGAAGACGTGCTTCGTACCCGGCTCGCGGAGCATGTGGATGTTCGCGCCGACGTTCGCGGAGTAGAGCGCCGCGCGGATGCCGCCGAGGTCGAGGTTCATGAAGTCGACCCCGGCCGGTACGCAGATCACCGGCAGCCGGGTGTCGGCCAGTTCCAGGAACGCCTCGCGGCTGCGCATCAGCACCACAGCGCGCTGCTGGAGCGCCTCGGTCGGGGCGAGCCACATGTTCGCCTGGTAGACGTCCTTGGCCGGGCCGGCGAAGTAGAGCGCCACCTCCGGCCGGTAGTTGTCCAGCCAGCGCTGCACCGCGGGCAGCAACGGACCCTGCCCGGCGCCCCGACCCCGCAGCCAGGTCAGCGCGATGATGGCGCCCACCAGGCCGGTCGCCACGACCGCCACCGCGCCGGCCACGAAGAACGGCGTCGGATCGTGCTGCACCGCGGCGGCCACGCCGGCCGGCACCAGCAGCAGGTTGAGCAGCGGCATCCGGTCACCGGCGACCGCCGCCGCCCAGGCGGGCGGTTGGGGGGCGCCGGACAGTGGACCCAGGTCGATGTTGCGCACCATGGCGGAGAGCGGGTTACGACGATCGATCATGGTGGAGAGCGCACCCGCGAAGACCGACACGACCCACACCGCTGCCGGCAGCACCAGCAGCAGGGTCAGCTCGCCGCCGCTGAGCCGAACCTCGGCGACGACCAGCAACACGGCGGCGAGGTCGCGGGTCAGCTGCCGGTACGACCAGTGCAGGCCCACCTTCTCCAACAGCAGTTGCGACGGCGGTGACCAGCGGGCGACGGCGAACTCGCCGATGATGGCGGCCAACCCGGCGACGGCGAACAGGCCGATCCAACCGAATACGCCACCGACGAGCATGACCAGGTAGGCCAGTACCAGTAGCGCACTCTGGGCGGCCACCCCGAGGCGTCCTGTCAACGTGCCGAACAAACGAGTTCGCTCCCTACGAGTTCCATGACGGGCTGAGCCCGTGGTGTGGTCGACGTCAACCTCGGCGGCACTGCGGTTGCGGCCCGGGGCTGTCGGCCGGCATGGCGCGCAGCCTCCGACCGGACGATGCCGGTCGACCTTTCCGCGCAGGTCACATGCCGTGCCCCAGGTCCGCAGCGCAGTTTGTCAGGAAGTGGCGACCGAACTTGTCTGCTCGGGCCCCAGTCACTGACTGCGACCTTAACGCGAGACGACGGGCGGGCGTCACTCGGGTATCGACACAGCTTAAGGACAAACCGCCCTGGTGACCGACGCACCGGCCACCCGGGAGGAAGCGGACCCGAAGCTGGTACCGGGCGCGGACCCCGAAGCGCCGACGGCGGTGGGCTTCCTGAGGTCCACAGCGGCCAGCCGTCGGGGGTGGAGACGATGAGCGGCCCGCCGTCGGGGGTGGAGACGATGAGCGGCCCGCCACCGATGCCGGCACGTCCACACGCTGGGCCGGGGCCGACACACCATGACCAGGACGCGGCGCGCGTCCTGGCCATGGTGACGACATGTTCCGGCAGGTCAGCGGCCAGCGGTCGGGGACGCGGTGGTGCGGTAGCAGTACATCGCACCGGGTGGGTTGCGCGACGCGATCCGCTCCAGGCCCAGGTACGGCGCGGCGTCGGCGACGAGGGTGTTGGATTTCCAGACGCAGACCAGGCTGACACCCACCCGGCGGATCGCGGCGTCCACCTCGTAGATCGAGACGGTCCGATCGGCGTCGGCGAACCTCGCCAGCAGCAGCCGGTCCTGGGAGAACTCCGTGTCGATCCCGTAGTCGGTGAGGTAGAGGTCACGGGGAAGCACCACCCGGACCTCGGTCGTGACCTGTGGGAGTGCCCGCATGACCGACGACGGCGCGAGCACCAGGCCCGGTGGGCGATTGTCCAGGTTCTTGATCCAGAAGGACGAGGCCTTACGGGCCTCCGGCATCCGCCAGGTCGGCTTCGTCTGGACCAGGTCGTCGGTCCACATCGGCTTGCCCTGGGTGTAGAAGGCGCACACCAGCACGGCGGGGAGCGCGAAGGCCAGGACGCGATTGACTCGGGCCAACCCGGGCAGCCGGATGACGGCCAGCATGCCGACGAGCGCCGGCACCGGCAGGATCCACGGCACCCGCCAGAGCACCGCGCGCAGACCGCTGAGGTCACCGGCGAGCTTCAGCAGGCCGGGAATCATCAGGACCGTCACCGCGAGCACGGCACCGGCGGCGAGCTGACGGGGCGCGCCCGCGCGGAGCACCAGGGGCGACCACCACACGGCGAGCCCGGCGATGACACCGAGGATGCCGAGCCACAGGGTGAGCTCGTAGATGGTCCGCAGCGGCAGCAGCGGCGTATAGGTGGCGACGGTCGTCTCGATCCCGCCCCGCAGGACCTGGACGAGCGCGCCGGACAACACGGGGTAGAGCGACACGGCCGCGAAGCACAGGACGGCCTCCCGCACTCGCCGGGTGAACAGCAGCACGACCGCCGCCGCGGCGCCGAGCAGGGGCAGGAGCATCACGGCGGTGGTGGTGTAGCCGACGCTGGCCACGGAGAGCAGGGCGAGCAGGATCAGCGCACGTCGGGAACGGCGCTCAAGGTAGTCGGTGAGATACACCCAGGCCAGTGGGATGAGCGCGTGCACGAAGACGCTCTTGCCCTGGGTCAACCGCGGCAGGTGGTAGGTGTTCAGGGAGTCGGCGTAGTAGGCCACGAGCAGGATGTAGGCCGCCGCCACACCGAACGCGACCAGTGGACGGCGCGGCGCCCACCGCTGCACGAGTCGCCACAGCGCGAAGATCGCGAAGACGGCCAGCACCGGCAGGAGCAGATACCACGTCGCGGTCGCGGCGTGCACGTGCAGGACGCGCGCCATCGCCCCGATGAAGACCTCGAAGGACGGCAGTGGCGGGTTCGCCGAGCCCGCCGGCAGGACGCCCTCGGTGAAAAGGAAGTCCCGGAAGGGGATCTCGTCCCGCTCGGCCACCCAGACCGACTTGCCGACGTAGAAGACGTCGTCGAGGGAGACACGGCCGATGAGCGTGGCGAAGTAGGCGGCGGCCAGCGACACGACGAGGACCACCCAGCCCTGCCTCGGCGTGGTCTTTCGGCTGACCGGAGCGGCACCCGCGTCGGTCGGCCCACCGCGACGGGGCACGGCCAGCCACGCCGAGATGACCGAGACCAGGCCGAGCGCGGCCGCCAACCACCAGGTCACCATGCCGGTGCCGAGGGCCGCGAACAGCGCCGCACCCAGCGCGCTGCCGATGGGCAGGGCGTACCGGCGCAGCAGCGCTACCCGGTTGGCGGGCGCCTCGGCCGGCGTGTCCGCCGGCTCGTCGTCTGTGAGTCGGCCTCTCGTGTCACGCCGCCGGAGCTTCCGGGACACGTACGCCACGATCGGCAGCAGGGCCACCCAGCCGAGGAAGACAACGGAGGGACGCAGGTCGAGGCCGAGGTTGAGGTGGTAGAGCAGAGTCCAGAGGGCGAAAGCGACCACCGCCGCGTCGGTGAACAGCACGGGTGCGGCGGCCACACCGGCGTTGAGTCGCCCGATCAGATTCAGGCCGCGCCCGGATCGGCTGGCGCCCTCCGCTGCGGCGTCCGCAGTCGGGGCGTTCTCTCGGTCGGCTGGCGCTGGCGCCACGACAGCGTCTTCGACTTTCGTCACGGGTCGTCCTTGTCGTCCGGCGGCGGATGAGGGGGCGAAAAGCGGGTGTCGGCTCGGTGACAGCCGGGTGTCAAGGGGGCAGCCTAGCGGAGGCGAACCGGGGTTCCGGGCCCCCGTTCGGCGGGTGTCGCGGGCTCGGTCAGCCTCAGATCGGAGCCGCTCGCGGGGCCGACAGGGCCCTGTTCGCGCCCATCCCGGCGACGACGGACTCGACCAGACGGTCCAGGTAGCCGTCGGTGAGTGGGAGACGGGCGATGGCGAGCCGCCAGTAGAGCGGCCCCACGATGAGGTCGACGGCGGCGTCCAGCTCCGTGTCGGCGGGCAGTTCGCCACGTTGCACGGCCCGGGTGACCAGGTGACCGCCGATCTCCTGCTGCCTGGCGTGCAGCACCTGACGCAGCGTCGCGTCGATGCTGGGGTTGCGGGCGGCCTCGGCCAGGAGATCCGGAATGATCTGCGACGCCAGTGGGTGGCGCAGCGCGTGCGCCACCGCCTGGAACAGCAGCGCGAGGTCACCGCGCAGCGTGCCGGTGTCCAGTGCGGGGAGCTTGCCGTGTGCCGCAGCGGCGACGACCTCCAGCACCAGGTCGAGCTTCGAGCTCCACCGTCGGTAGATTGCCGTCTTGCTGACGCCGGCCCGCCGGGCCACCGCCTCGATGGAGAGCCGGCCGTAGCCGACAGCGGCGAGCTCCTGCATCAGCGCCCGGCGGATGGCCGTGGTGATCTCGTCGCGCAGCACCGCCGCGCCGGCCGGTGCCCGCCTCTTTTCGGTGGTCATCGAGGGCTCTTATCGCAGGTCACGCCGGACAGCGTAGCGCAACGACGGTACGGTTGCGTCCCGACGTGTTTCGGACTACTGTCCTCGCAGCGACGAGGCGGCGCCCCGCGCATATTTCCCACTAGGATTCGATCGTCGCGAGCAACCCCCGTCTGCACGAAAGATCGGAGCGCCATTTCCATGGCCACCACCGCGCTGGTCGACCCCGACACGGGCCTGACCCAGGCGCAGCTGGCCGCTCGGCACGGGCTACGGGTCGCCGGTGAGCGACCCAGCCTCGTCGAGTACAGCCGCCGACTCTGGGCCTACCGGCACTTCATCGCCGCGTACGCCAATGCCAAGCTCGTCGCCTCGTACAGCAACGCCAAGCTGGGTCAGCTCTGGCAGGTGCTCACCCCGCTGACCAACGCGGCGGTCTACTACCTGATCTTCGGGGTGGTGCTCGCACAGAACAGCATCCCGAACTTCATCGCCTACCTGACCACCGGGTTGTTCATCTTCAACTTCACCCAGAGCGCGGTCCTGGCCGGCACCCAGTCGATCAGCAGCAACCTGGGGCTGATCCGGGCGCTGCACTTCCCCCGGGCCAGCCTGCCGCTGTCCACCACGGTCACCCAGTTCCAGCAACTGCTGGCCTCGATGGTGGTGCTGGTCGGCATCGTGCTGGTCACCGGCGAGCCACTCACCTGGGAGTGGTTGCTGCTGGTGCCGGCGTTGCTGCTGCAGGCGGTGTTCAACGCCGGAGTGGTGCTGCTGGTGGCCCGACTGGGCGCCAAGTCGAGCGACCTGAAGCAGGTCATGCCGTTCATCATGCGGACCTGGATGTACGGCTCCGGCGTCCTCTACAGCGTGAGCCTCTTCGACCGGCTGCCCGGCTGGGCGACGACACTGGTGCAGTACAACCCGCTGCTGGTCTACATCGAGCTGGCACGGTACTCGCTGCTCGAGGAGGCGCCGTTGCTCAACGAGTCGCTGGCCCAGCTCTGGCTGGTCGGCGCCGGTTGGGCGCTGGTCGCCGGCATCGGCGGTTTCATCTACTTCTGGCGCGGCGAACAGGAGTACGGCCGTGGTTGATCACTTCGACGCCCCCACCGAGGCGAGCGCGACGATGACCCGAACCCAGGAGCGCATCCCGACAGTGGTCGTGGACGACGCGCACATCATCTACCGGGTGCACCAGGGTGCCGCCGGTGGCACCACGCCGGTGGCCGCGCTGCGCCGGCTGGTCAAGCGCACCCACGCGCCGAACGTCCGGGAGGTGCACGCGGTCAAGGGCATCTCGTTCACCGCGTACCGGGGCGAGGCGATCGGGCTGATCGGCAGCAACGGCTCCGGCAAGTCCACCATCCTGCGGGCCATCGCCGGTCTGCTGCCGGTGAACCGGGGCGCCATCCACACCCAGGGGCAGCCGTCGCTGCTGGGCGTCAACGCCGCCCTGCTCAACGACCTCTCCGGGGAGCGCAACGTCGTCCTCGGGTGCCTGGCCATGGGGATGCACCCCGACGACGTGGCCAAGCAGGCCGCGGGGATCATCGACTTCTCCGGGATCAACGAGCGGGGTGACTTCGCCAGCCTGCCGATGCGGACGTACTCGTCGGGCATGGCGGCCCGGCTGCGGTTCTCCATCGCCGCCGCCAAGAAGCACGACGTGCTGCTCATCGACGAGGCGCTCGCCACCGGCGACAAGGGCTTCCGCAGGCGCAGCGAGCAGCGGGTGCGGGAGCTGCGGGAGGGCGCGGGGACGGTGTTCCTGGTCAGCCACCAGCTCTCCTCCGTACGGGACACCTGCGAACGGACGATCTGGCTGGAATCGGGCGTCATCCGGATGGATGGCCCCACCGACGAGGTCATCCGGGCGTACGAGGCGTACGCGAACAGCAAGTAGAGTTCCGGCGAACGTCCGGCACCGACATGCACCTGAGGACCGCGTCGCCCGCGTTGGGGCGACGCGGTCCGCGCGTTAAGGTTCATTCCGTCGCCGCTCGGGCGGAACCTTCCGTTAACGCATCCCTGAGAGTGAGGATCCGGCAATGACGCAGGACCAGACCCCTGGCCCGGACGCCGAAGCGGAGACCCCGACGCCGTGGCGGCCCTCGCGGACAGTGGCGGTGGTTCTGGCCGGCGGCACAGGGACCCGGCTGGGCCTCGGCATCCCGAAGCAGCTGCTGAAGATCGCCGGTAAGCCGATCATCGAGCACACCCTGGCGGTCTTCGAGGCGGCACCGGAGATCGACGAGATCATCGTGTTGATGGCCACCGGCCACGTCGAGGACGCCCAGCAGATCGTCGAGAAGGCCGGCCTGCGCAAGGTCACCAAGGTGATCGAGGGCGGTGACACCCGCAACGCCACCACCCGGATCGCCCTGGACGCTGTCGGCCCGGAAGACTGCAACATCCTCTTCCACGACGCGGTGCGCCCGCTGCTCAGCGGCCGGATCGTGCGCGAGTGCGTCAACGCGCTCTGGAGCTACGACGCCGTGGACGTGGCCATCCCCTCCGCGGACACGATCATCCAGGTCGACGACAACGACTGCATCACCGACATCCCGGTGCGCTCTCGGCTTCGCCGTGGTCAGACCCCGCAGGCGTTCCGCTCCCCCACGATCCGGGCGGCGTACCAGATCGCCGAGGACGACCCGGACTTCGCCGCCACCGACGACTGTGGCGTGGTGCTGCGCTACCTTCCCGGCACCCCGATCAAGGTGATCGACGGTTCGGACGAGAACATCAAGGTCACCCACCCGGTCGACGTGCACCTGGCGGACAAGCTCTTCCAGCTCGCCGCCGCGCAGGCCCCCCGACTGACCGACCACCGCAGCTACAGCGAGGAGCTGACCGGCCGCACCATCGTGGTGTTCGGCGGCAGCTACGGCATCGGCCACGAGTTGACCGAGCTGGCCCGCCGCTACGGTGCCCAGGTCTTCCCGTTCAGCCGTTCCAGCACCGGCACCCACGTGGAGCGGGCCAATGACGTCGAGGCCGCGCTGACGACCGCCTTCGAGGCCACCGGCCGGATCGACCACGTGGTGGTGACCGCCGGCATCCTGGAGAAGGGCGCCCTCGCCGAAATGGACGAGGAGACCATGGACCGGCTGCTCCAGGTCAACTTCGTCGGCCCGGTGACCATCGCCCGCCAGGCCCTCCCGTACCTCCAGCAGACCAAGGGCCAGTTGCTGCTCTACACGTCCAGCTCCTACACCCGGGGCCGGGCCCGCTACGCGCTCTACTCGGCCACCAAGGCCGCCCTGGTCAACCTGACCCAGGCGCTCGCCGACGAGTGGGCCGACGTGGGCGTGCGCGTCAACTGCATCAACCCGGAGCGCACCGCCACCCCGATGCGGACGCGGGCCTTCGGCGAGGAGCCGGAGCACACCCTGCTCGCCGCGGAGGCCGTCGCCCAGTCGTCGCTGGACGTGCTGATCTCCGACCTGACCGGTCAGGTGATCGACGTACGCCGGGCACCCGGCGACGGGCCCACGCCGAGCGTGCCGGCGCAGTCCGGGTCGGGTCGGGTCGAGGCACCGGCCGGCGCGACGTCCGCCAACTGACGCCGACGGCTGCCGAACCACGAACGGAGCGACATTGCGCGGCGACCTGGTCCGAAAGCTGGCCGCCCGGTGCCTGACCACCGGGTTGGCCGTGCTGGCCTTCGTCGTGCTGGCGCTGACCGGCGCCACCGGCTGGGGGCTGGCGTTGGCCGTCGCCGCGCTGGCCGCCTCGGCCGCTGAGCAGCGGATCCGGCCCAGCGCCGACCTGGTGGCGGAGACCGCGTTGATCGCCGCGGCGATCCTGGTCGGTTACTCCCGGCGGCTGGACGACGGGCTCAACCTCGCGCTGGTCGCCACCGGGCTGGTCCTGCTGGGGCTGGTGCTGCTGGTGGGGCCGCTGCGCACCGCCGGCGGTCTGGAGATCCGAACTGCCAATCTGCCGGTACGCGCCTGGACGCCGCTGATCGCCGACCAACTCGGCACGGCCCTGCTCGGGCTGCTCGCCGCCCTGGCGCTCGCCGCCACGCTCGCCCTCCCGGCCGGTGTGGCGCTGGCCGCCAGCCTGCTGGTCGGCGCGGGCGCCGGTGCGGTCGCGCTGGACCTGGCCCGGCGACGGTTCCGGCCGCGCGCCGGTGGCGGGTCGGTGGCCGCAGCGCTGCGCCGGCACCAGCCGGAGTTCCTGCTCTACTTCTCCGCGCCTCCGGGCTCGGAATACCAGGTCACCATGTGGCTGCCGTACCTGCAACGGATCGGCCGGCCGTTCCTGGTCGTGCTGCGTGAGCCGGAGTTCCTGGCCCCGATCGCGGCGGCCACCGACGCGCCGGTGGTCTACTGCCCCACCCTGGGGGCGATGGACGAGGCGTTGGTGCCGAGCCTGCGGGCGGCGTTCTACGTCAACCACGGTGCGAAGAACAGCCACTGCGTCCGCTTCACCCAGCTCACCCACATCCAGCTGCACCACGGCGACAGCGACAAGGCGCCGAGCGCCAACCCGGTGTCGGGGATCTTCGACCGGATCTTCGTGGCCGGGCAGGCGGCGATCGACAGGTACGCCCGCGCCGGAGTGCAGATCCCGACTGACAAGTTCGTGGTGGTGGGTCGCCCGCAGGTCGAGTCGATCGAGGTACGCCCGGAGCCCGCACGAGGGTTGGCGCACCCGACCGTGCTCTACACGCCGACCTGGACCGGGCACCACGCCGACGCCGACTACTGCTCGCTGCCGGTGGCCGAAAGCCTGCTGCGCCGACTGTTGGAGCGCGGCGCGACGGTGATTCTGCGAGCCCACCCGTACACCACGCAGAACCCGGCATCGGCCCGCCAACTGGGCCGCCTGACCGAACTGCTCGTCGCCGACCGGGCCCGCACCGGCCGCCAGCACGTGGTCGGCGCGGCGGCTCGGGAGCTGAGTCTGACCGAGTGCGTCAACTCCGCCGACGCGCTGGTCTCCGACGTGTCCGGCGTGATCTCGGACTTCCTCTACTCCGGAAAGCCGTACGCGGTCACCGACATGGGCGACGAGGGCGACCGGTTCGTGGAGCGGTTCCCGCTGGCCGGGTCGGGTTACGTGCTGCGTCGGGACATGTCCAACGTGGACGAGGTGCTGACCGCCCTGCTGGACACCGACCCGCTGGCCGAGGCTCGCTGGGCCACCCGCCGCCACTACCTGGGTGACTTCCCGGCCGAGGCGTACGCCGAGGCGTTCCTGACCGCCGCCCGCCGGGAGCTGACACCGGCCCAGACACTGGCCGCGTCCACACCGGCGTAACCGAATCAGCGGTACGGGTCGAGCAGCGCCAGCACCGCCGCCGGGTCCTCCACGTGCGCGTTGTGCCCGAGACCCGGAAGCGTGGCCACCGGTACGCCGTACTCCTTGAGCTGTTCGTCGGTGACCATCGGGTCGTTCTCCCCGCGCGCCAGCACCACCGGCACGTCGGTCGCCGCCAGGAGCGCGGCCAGGTCGGGCTCGCCGACGGCGAAGGCGGCCGGGTCCATGGCGAGGCGCCACCGGCCGTCGACCTGGCGCAGCCCGGCGTCCACCACCGGATCATCCGGCGGGACCAGGCCGGCCAGCCCGGAGACCCGCAGGTAGCGGCGCGCCGCCTCGGTGCGGCTGGCGAACCAGCTCACCGGTCGGGCGGCCACCTCGGCGGCGCGGGCCAGCTCAGCGGGTGACCAGAGTGCCTTGATGCCCAGCCCGACCACCGCGTCCACCGGCGTTCCGGCGTCGCGGGCGGCAAGCACCAGGCCGACCACCCCACCCAGTGAGTGCCCGAGCACTACCAGCCGGTCATCGGGGGCGAGGGCCTGCGCGATCTGCTGAGCGAAGCCCGGGAAGGAGTACGACGGCAGCGGCGACGCCCAGCCGTGGCCGGCGAGGTCCGGTGCCAGCCACCGACCGGGCCAGTGCTGCTCAAGGTACGGGGCCCAGGGCAACCACACGTCCCCGGTCGCTCCCATGCCGTGCAGCAGCAGCAGGACCCGCCTGCGGCCGACGTGACCACCCGTTTTCTCCACCACGGCCGCAGTCTCCCACGGTTCACTGTCGGGTACGAGAGCCGTCGACGCCGGACCGCGCGCACAAACGCCGCGGGCGCCGGCCCCTTGTGGAGGACGGCGCCCGCGGCGGTCAGCGTGCCCGGGTCAGGCGGAGTAGCCCCGGCTGGTGATCCAGTTGGCCAGGTCGATCGTGGTGATCCAGTACGACGGGTCGGCCGGGTTCGCCGAGTCGGCGATCCGAACGGTGCGGCCGTTGTCCTTGTAGCCCACGACGGCGATGTAGTGCCCGCCGCCGTAGGAGTGCCAGCCGCCGTCGGTGTCGGTGGCGTCCCCGACGACGTTCGCCACCACGCCCCGACCGTCGGTGATGGCCTTCACCACGTCGGCCTGGAGCCGGTCCATCTGGGCCGGGCTGGGCGCTCCGGGGAACATCCGGGTCCGGTACGGGGAGCCCTTCACCTCGGCGTTGAGCACCCGGGTGGTGTCCTCGGCCGAGTTGGTGCCCATCTCGGTGGTGCCCAGCTCGGCGCCGAGGTCCTCCTGGGTGCGGTCGATGCCGGCGGCGCTGAGCGCGTTCCGGGTGGCAGCCGGGCCGCAGTTGTAGTAGGTGTTCTGCGCCTCGTAGTCGTAGTCGAGCACCTTGGTCGCGGGCGGCTTCGGCCGCTCCGGCTTCCGGGTGAGGTCCGGGTTGCTGCTGGCCTTGGCGGCGGGCGACGCGGCGCTGGTGGCCGGCGCGGCAGTGGTCGGCGCGGCGCTGGCCGAGGGGGACGCGTCCCGAGCCTCGCCGCGGGAGGCGGTGAGGTCGCTGCGCATCTCGGCGACAGTGGTCGCGGTGCGCTGGCCGGCCGGGGCTTCGTCGGCAGTGGTGAGCAGGGCGCCGGTGGTGGTGGCGATCGCGAGGGCAGCGGCGGAGGCGGCGACGATCTGGTACGGGCGCTCGGTGGCGAGGCGGCGGAGCTGACGCTGCAGGGTGTGCTTCACGGGGTCCTCCACGGATCGGGGGGAGAGCGGCACACCGGGGCCGGACCGGTATCCGGGCAGGCGCCAGCGCGCGGACCGTGGTCCGCGGATGGTGAACCGCTCAG
This sequence comes from Micromonospora sp. NBC_00821, assembly GCF_036347035.1. NCBI lineage: Bacteria > Bacillati > Actinomycetota > Actinomycetes > Micromonosporales > Micromonosporaceae > Micromonospora > Micromonospora sp. NBC_00821. Next base: position 2,549,052 of record NZ_CP108880.1, on the reverse strand, counting down.
GGGAACGCCCGGCGCGGCCGGGCGGGGAAGGCGATGACCCGGGGGTCAGCTCACCGTCACGGGACGAATGAGCGGGTGCACCGCCGCGCCGTGGAGGCGAGGGAACAGCCGAGGGGTGGAAAGGTGCTGCACGAGGATGGGACTCCTTCCGACACCGCCTACCGGGTTAGCTGACGGATTCGGGCGGGAAGACGCCCTACCGCGGGCCGTGGCTCGCGGATTCACCCCGGACTTACTGGTGGGTCCCCGGTTCGTTGATCACGATTAAGCGGGTCGATGCGGCGTCGCGTCTTGCGATCGGTTACCGCACCGGACGGGACGACACTACTGGCGTCTCAACGCCCTGCCAAGCAAGGTTCACCTGCGTAAACCCCAATTGGCGCGACAATCTCTGCGCGTATTGCCGCTGACGTGACTCGATGGGACAACCGGTTACGGTGACGCCTACGGGCGACAACCGGACAGGCCGTAAAGAACGCGGCCACAATCGCGGGAACAATCCCACCGAACGCGTCGGACGTCGGATTTTCCGATTGGGTGACCGGCCTCACATCACGGATTGGGCTCAACCCACCCGGGCCGGGCGCCACAGTGCCACGACGGCGGGACGCAACGCCCCGGCCACGGTGCGGCGCGCGGGGACCAGGATCGGGCGGAGCCGGGCCGCCGCCGCGTACGCCTCCTCGGCGAGGGCACGGGCCGAGGAGGCGGCCAACTCCGCGTCGCGCCAGGCGACCCGCTCACTGTCGGCGGCCACCTGGTAGTCGGCCAGCCGCGCATCGCGGACCACCCGGCTGATCAGCACCTCCTGCTCGACCGGGTGTCGCCGGGGATCCCAGCCGCGCCGGTGCCCGAACACGTCGCCCAGCTGCGCCATGGTCAGGTCGCCCCGCCAGTACGCCGCCATCGCCGCCCGGTGCAGATAGCGTTCCCGGGCGGCGTACTCGGCGGGGGTGTGCGAGGTCTGCGGGGTAGGCAGCGCCCCGGCGCCGGCGAAGCGACGCGCGGCGGTGTCCGCCTCGTCGTACCCGGTCCAGGCCTGCTCCATCTGCTCCTGAGCGGTCAGCCAGGCGGCGCGCCGCCGCTTGGCGGTGATGGCCGCACGGGCCGCGGCGACGGCCACCTCCTCGGCGTAGCGGCGCAGGTCGACAGCCTCGGCGGCGGCCAGCTCCCGACGAGTGGGCCCGGCCGGGAGCGGGTCGTCAGTGGGGAGGTCCCGTTCGGGGCGGGCGGCCAGCACGGTGAGCAGGCCCAGGGTCAGCAGGAACAGCGTCGACCAGATGGCGGCGGCCTGCGGCATCTCGGTCACGAACTGGTAGAAGACGACGGTCTCCATGGTCGGCACCTCGGGGAGAGAGCAGTGCGATGGGGAGCCGCGCCGATCAGCGGGCCACTGTGGGCCACGGGTCGGCGGGTCAGGGAGCGGGTGTGTCGACAGGGCGCTGTGGCGGGACGGTCGTCCCGGTGGCTCAGCGCGCGGGTGGGGCCCGCGAAGCCCGACCGCCCGTACCGTCGACGAGGGGCAGCCGGTCAGATTCGGCCGCGCCGACCGGCAGCACGACGGCCGCCATGGTGCCCTGATCACCGAAGAGCGCCACCGGCGTGTGGACCGACCAGGTCGGGGCCGACTCCTCTGCGGCTTCCGGCGGTGTCGCCGCGGCCGGGCGGGCCGCGCTGGATGCCCAGGAGTGCCGGGAGGAAGCCGCCAGCGACCCGGCGGCGGCCGAGGCCGGCACGGCGCTCGACGTCGGCACCGGGCCGGGTGTTGGCGTGACGGCCGTGGCCGGGCCTGCGCCGAGCGCCAGGGCCGCGACGACGGCGAGGCTGGTCAGCACCCGAGTCGCCCAGCGCGCCACCCACCACAGCGGACAGGTGAACGCGACCGGAAGCACGCCCCAACGCTACCGTCGCGCCGACCCGGGCGCACCGACCACGGGCGTGTCGGATCACGCCGCGCCGACCCCGTTGACCAGGGTGGACGTTGTCAGCGCAGGTCGACGTACGGTGATCGACCGTCAGCCTGACCGACCTCGTCGGCAGGTCCGTCGACAGTGCCGTTGGCGCTGCTTCCGGGATCCCGAGCGTCGCCGTCGCCGGCCTGGCTGGCCCCGTCGGCCCCGTCGCGGGCGCTGCTTCCGGGATCCCGAGCGTCGTCGCCGCCGGCCGCCCGTTGTCGGGGGACGGGCGCCGGACGGGCCGCACGGCGCGGCGCGAGCCGGCGCATCATCGGGGTTTCGACGAAGCGGTGCAGCAGCCCGGCGAGGATCAGGTTCGCCGCCAGGAAGCCGAGCACCACGGCCGGGCCACGCCAGCCCGCGAAGCCGATCCCCCAGGTGCCGCTCCAGCGCAGCACGCTCGTCATCACCAGCACGTGCACCAGGTAGAAGGCGAACGAGACCTCACCGAGCCAGACCAGCGGCCGGGACCGCCACGGCGAGCGCCGACCCCGCACGTCCGCGTCCGCAGCGGCGGTGATCACCAACAGGTACGCGACCGCGAGCAGCGTGGTCCACAACTCGGCACGGATCCACTGCGCTGCCGCCACCCAGGTGACCAGGAAGATCCCGCTGGCCACCCTCAGACCGGGACCGCGCCACAGCCCCCGGCGCATCAACTCGGCAGCCACCGCGCCCAGCCAGAACTCCAGCGACCGTACCGGCGGGAATATCTGGGTGAACCACCAGCGGCTCACCTCCGGCACCAGCTCCTGCGCCGGCCAGAGCGCGAGGATCAGCAGCGGCAGCGCGACGATCAGCGCCCAGAGCAGCTTCGGTCGGGCCCGGCGCAGCAGCGGCAGCGCCAGCGGCAGACACAGGTAGAAGAAGAACTCGCAGGACAGCGACCAGCTGACGGTGTTGATGCTGTAGAACCAACCCGGCCGGGGGTCCCACGCCTGCAACAGCAGCAGGTTCTCCAACGCCGCCGCCGGCAGGACCGGGTCGGCGAACCACCAGGCGACCACCAGCGTCGCCGCGAACAGCACCAGGTGGTTCGGGTAGATCTTGGCGATCCGTCGCCGCCAGAAGGTACGCCGGGAGTCCCCCTCGCGGGCCGACCAGACCAGCACGAAACCGCTGAGGATGAAGAAGAACTGCACCCCGGAGAGGCCGAGGGTGAACAGTGCGTCGATGACGGCCTTGTAGTCCGGCTCGGCGATGATCCGCATGGTGCCGGCATGGAAGCCGAAGACCAGCAGAGCGGCGATCCACCGCAGTCCGGTCAGCGAGGGCAGCCGGGGCAGGGCCGGTGCGGGCCGGGCGGCCGACGTCGCGGCGACGCTCGTCATGCCGGGATCCCGGCGCTCGGCAGGGTCACCAGCACGGTCGTAGCCTCCTCGTCGCGGCGTCGGACGGCGCGACGGCGACGCCCACGACGACCCGGCAGGGCCGCACCGAGGCACCCTACCGGGTCACTCCCGGGTGAACCGGACGCGTCCCACCCGCCCCACGAGCCCGCGTTCCCCGGGCCGGAAACCGCCCACCGGCCCGGCGTTAACCTTCCGCTCGGCGGGAGTTCAGAGAGTCCACCATCGGCGGCAACGTCAGGTTCCGGGTCCGGCCACCCGGGTCGTCGAAGGTGGCGGACGTGGTCAATGAGCCGACGCACGCACCGCTGCTGAGCATCGTCGTGCCCGTGTACGGCGTCGAGGCGTACCTGTACCAGTGCCTCGAGTCGATCCGGGCCGACATCCCGGCGGGCGAGTCGGACGCGGTCGAGCTGATCGCCGTCGACGACGCCTCCCCGGACGGCTGCGGCGACATGCTCCGCTCGTACGCGGTCAGCCGCGATGGCGTGCGCGTCGTGCACCTGAGCAGCAACGTGGGTCTGGGGCTGGCCCGCAACGCCGGGCTCGACGTGGCCACCGGCCGGTACGTCTGGTTCGTCGACAGCGACGACTGGTTGCCACCTGGCACGATCGCGGCGGTGCTGGACCGGCTGCGCCAGCACCAGCCCGACGTGCTGATGCTCGACCACCTGCGGGTGCACGAGGACGGCCGGCGGGAGATCGACGCGAGCAGCCCGCTGCTGCGTGGGATCACCGGCGTGACCCGGTTGGCCGACCAGCCGCAGCTCCTGCGGGTGCAGCACACCGCCTGGAACAAGGTGGTCCGCCGGGACTTCATGGACGAGTTGGAGCTGCGGTTCTTCCCCGGCTGGTACGAGGACATCCCGTTCAGCCACCCCCTGCTGATCGGGGCCGAGAAGATCTCCGTGCTGGACCGGGTCTGCTACCTGTACCGCCAGGGCCGCCAGGGCGCGATCACCTCCACCCGCAGCGGCCGGCACTTCGACGCCTTCGCCCAGTACGAGCGGCTGATGGACTGGGTCGCCCGGAAGCACCCGGACGAGCGGTTGCAGGCCGAGCTGTTCGAGCTGATGATCAGCCACTACCTGGTGGTGGTGGGCAACGACGGCCGGCTGCACCCGCACCTGCGGCGCGACTTCTTCCACCGGGCCACCGCGCACTACCGTCGCTACCTGCCCACCGGCGGCTACCCGCTGCCCCCCGGCGTGGCCGGGCTCAAGCACCGCCTCGTCGGGCGGGGTGACTGGGTGGCGTACTCGGCGCTGCGCCAGGCCCACCGGGTCGCTGGTCGCCTGCGCCGCTCCGGCCCGGTGGGCGGCGCCGACGGCGGTTCGCTCGCCGCCGACGAGGACCCGGGGCGAGGGGCGAGCGCCGAAAAGACGCGCGACGGTGGGCTCGCCCCGGAGCGGCGCGACGCGCTGGCCGTCGGCCGCCTGCCGTGATCGACCCCACCACGGAGCACGCCGGGAGCCGGGGCGGCTCCCGGCGCCCTGATTTCCCAGGTCGTCCGCCCGCCGGGTGGACGACGACAGCATCACCGCACCCCGGTGCGGGCGTACCCGAGCAGAGGTCGGAATGACAGCGACAATCAAGATCGGACCGCACGCGGTCGGTGCCGGGGAGCGACCGTTCGTGGTCGCCGAGATGTCCGGCAACCACAACGGCGATCTGAACCGGGCGCTGGCCATCGTCGACGCGGTAGCCGCGAGCGGGGCGCACGCGCTCAAGCTCCAGACGTACCGGCCGGACACCATCACCATCGACGTCGACACCCCGGCGTTCCGAATCTCCAGCGGGCACGAGCTGTGGGGCGGGGAGAACCTGTACCGCCTCTACGAACGCGCGCACACCCCGTACGAGTGGCACGCCCCGATCTTCGAGCGGGCCCGCGAGCGTGGCCTGACCGTCTTCTCGTCCCCGTTCGACGCGACAGCCGTGGAGCTGTTGGAGTCACTGGACGCGCCCGCGTACAAGATCGCCTCGTCGGAGTTGGTCGACCTGCCGCTGATCCGACTGGTGGCCAGCACCGGCAAGCCGATGGTGATCTCCACCGGGATGGCGACGGTCGCCGAGATCGACGCCGCCGTGCGCACCGCCCGGGCCGGGGGCGCGGCGGGCATCGTCCTGCTGGCCTGCACGGCGTCCTACCCGGCCCCGCCGGCCGACAGCAACCTGCGCCGGCTGCCCGTGCTGGCCGGGGCGTTCGACGTGCCGGTCGGGCTCTCCGACCACACCCCCGGCATCGGGGTGGCGGTCGCCTCGGTGGCGCTCGGCGCCTGCTTCATCGAGAAACACGTGACGCTGGACCGGGCCGACGGCGGCGTGGATTCGGACTTCTCCCTGAACCCGGCGGAACTCACGGCCCTGGTCGCCGAGTCCGGCCGCGCGTACGAGGCGCTGGGCGGCACCGCGATCGGACCGACCCCCGCGGAGCGGGAGGGCCTGCGGTTCCGCCGATCGCTCTTCGTGGTCGAGGACGTCCGGGCCGGCGATCCGGTAACCGCGCACAACGTCCGCTCGATCCGGCCGGCCGGCGGGCTGGCGCCCGTGGAGATCGACCGGGTCCTGGGCCGCACCTTCACCACCGACGTCCCCCGAGGCACCCCGTTGAGCTGGGACCAGATCTAACCCCACCCCACCCCACCCCGCGATCTTGCAGTTACTGTCCCGACGAAAGGCGTGTAAGCCGCGATTCGGCGTCAGAAAGTGCAAGATCGCGGGGCGGGAGGGTCGGGGCGAAGCCGACGGTGAGCACCAGGTCGGCCAGCCGGAGGGTCCGCCAGACCGCCGAGCCGGCGGCCGGCGCACCCAGGCCGTGACGCCGCCACCAGACCGCCACCGGCACGTCGGCCAGCTTGCAGCAGCACTCGGCCCTGGTCCACCGGGCCCAGAAATCACCCGTGCCGAACCGACGGGCCAGCGCCGGGGGCACCGGGGCGTCGGCGCGTTCCGCGTCGACGGCCACCTGCCAGCCGGGCGCCGGTGGGCCGTACCAGCCGACGCAGCGGCCGTCGTCGAGGTGGCTACGGGTCACCGCGTCGGCCAGGTCGGCGGGGGCGCCGACGCGCAGGTGCCGCTCGGCGGCGGCGAGCAGCCCCGGCACCGGACGCGGCACGGCCCTGCCGCCCGCCCCGGACGACAGGGGCGGCACGGCCGCCGCCCCGCCGTGCCGCACTTGGTGCACCGGGAGCGGGACCGACCGCAGGTCAGATGGCTGCGGCACCGTCCACCACGATGACCTGGCCGTTGATGTTGGTGTGCTCCCGCAGCAGCATCCGCACGACAGGGGTGACCTCCACCGGCTCGGTCAGGTGACCGGTCGGGGTGCGGCGCACGATCTGGTCGAGCTGGGTCGGACCGAGCACGGCGGACATCTCCGAGGCGAAGAAGCCGGGCGCCACCGAGTTGACAAGCATCCGGCCGCCCAGTTCGCGGGCGAGCGAGCGGGTGGCGGCGTCCATGCCGCCCTTGGTGGCCGAGTACGCGACGAGACCGGGGAAACCGCGTTGCCCGCAGATCGAGGTGATGTTGACGATCCGCCCGCGCAGCCCCTTGGCGAGCATCCGGCGGATCACCAGCCGGGTCAGCTGTAGCGGGGCCGTCAGGTTGGTCTCGATGATCCGGGCGATGTCGTCGGTGGCGGTGTGCGCGTGCAGGGAGTCCTGCCCCATGGCGGCGTTGTTGACGATGCCGTCGATCGGGCCGAGGCGCTGCTCCACCTCCCGGACGAAGCTCTGCGCGGCGCGCAGGTCGGTGACGTCCACCGCGCCGACGTGCACCCGGTCGGGGTGCTCGGCGGCGAGCTTCTCCAACTCCGGGGTGATGGTGCGGGCGAACGCGGCCACGCGTACGCCGGCGTCGAGCAGGTCGGTGACGATGGCCAGGCCCAGGCCACGGGAACCACCGGAGACGAGGACCACGGAGCTGGGCGGGACGAGCTGGGTGTCGGCGGGCTCAGACATCGCTCTTCAGGGTCTCCTTGACGGGAATGTCGGTCAGGACGCGAATGCGGCGCGGCACCGCGTGCTCGGGGAGCCGGTCGGCACACCAGCGGACCAGCGCGGCCTCGTCCGGCACACCGGTGTCCGCGCGGGACGGGTCGGCAGCGGCGAGGACCACCTCGGCCACCACCATCCGCCCGAGCACCGGGGCGCGGCGGCCGGTCACCCGGGCCCAGGCCACCGCCGGATGACCGGCGAGCACGCCGCGGACCACACCGGCGGAGACCTTGCTACCACCGACGTTGATCTCGTCGGAGTCCAGTCGGCCGGTGATCAGCACCCGGCCGTCGAGCACCTGCACCCGGTCCCCGGTGCGGACGGGACCGGCGAGACCGGCCCCGTGGTACGGGGAGGTGACCACCAGCTCGTCGTCGCGGACGGAGAGCGTCGGCCGGCCGGGGGTTTCCCGGTCCAGCCAGTCGACCGGGAAACCGGCCCGCCCGTCGTGCACCACAATGGACGCCCCCACCTCGGACGACGCGTAGATCCAGGAGATCCGGGCCGTCGGGAAGACCTCCCGCAGTTGGTCCAGGATCGCCTGGTCCACCGGTTCCCCGCCGAGGGTGATCTGGCGCAGCGGCACCCGAGCGAGGGCCTCGGCGTCGCGGTAGAGGGTGCGCCGCCAGAAGGTCGGGGTGCCGGAGGCCGCGTCCACCCCGTGGGTGGACGCTACGGTGGGCCAGTCGTCCAACTCGTCGGGCTCGACCACCACCAGGTGCTGGCCGGGCTGGGTCAGCGACAGGGTGACGACCTGCCACCAGGCGTACGTGCCCGGGGCGTACGGGCAGAGCCAGGTCCGGTCGGGCTGGTCGGCCCGCACTGTGGTCAGCGTGTCGAGGGTGTGCCCGACCCGCTTCGGACGCCCCGTGGAGCCCGAGGTCAGTAACCAGAGCCGGCCCGGCTCGGCGGCTCGCGGCCGGGCCGGTGCGCTCGGATGCACGCCGTCGTCGTCGAGGACGCCGACGGTGAACCCGGCCTCCAGCAGCTCGGTGCGCAGCACCGCGTCGACCCGACTCGCGGTGCTGAGCAGCAGCTCGGTGCCGTACACGGCGTGCTGCCGCGCCGCGGTGAGCGCGTGCACGGCCGACCGGGCGAGCACCGCCGCCGGGTCGGGCAGCGTGGGCATCGGCAGTGAACGCCAGGTCAGCGCGGCGCCACCGACGACGAGCCGGTTGTCGACACCGGCCGGCTCCGGGCTGGCGGGGGTCGGGGGGCGCGACGCCGCGACGGTCACTGGTGTTGAAGCTCGACGAGGAAGTCGAGGACGTCCCCGACGGTGGCGATGCGACGCAGCCCGGGGGCGTCGAAGTTGAGCTCCTCCCCCGTCTCGTCCTCCACCCGCAGGGCAAGCTCGGAGAAGTCGAGCGACCGGAAGCCGATCTCCCGCAACTGCGCCGCGTCGTCCGCGGGCAGCTCCTTGTCCTGATTCTTCAGCACCTGAGCCATGAGGTCGCGGATCTGCACGCGACTCAATTCGTTCATGCGCCGCAGTCTACAACCCAACGAATGCATATCTGCTTTCCCGGTAGGCCCGGGTAAGGTGCCGGAACCCGATGTGAACGGCTAGGAAAGCGAGACGCACGTGCTGCGCGAAGCGACGACGGACGACGTTCATCTGATGTTGTCCTGGCGTAATCAGGAAACCAATCGACAGGTCAGCAAGACGAGTCACGAGATCACCGTCGAGGAGCACGCCAGGTGGTGGTCGACGGTCCGCGACGACAGGTCCCGGCGGGTGCTGGTGTACGTCCGCGACGACCGGCCCTGCGGTGTGGTCACCTTCTTCGACCTGCGGTTGGACGGCCCCCGCACCGGCGCCTGGGGCTTCTATCTCGACGCCGACGGGCTGGACGGGCGGGGCGAGACACTGCCGGCCTGGCTGGGGGTCATGCGGGAGGCCGTCGAGTACGCCTTCGACGGGCTGCACCTGGACCGGCTCGACGGCGAGGTGCTCGGCCACAATACCGTCGTACGGCAGATGAACCGACGTTTCCGATTCGTCGAGGGCACCCCGCGACAGGAACTGTCGGACGGCCGGGAAATCACCGTCGTCCCGATTTCCCTGGCTCGGGCGGACCGCCGCCAGCGCTGATTGGCGGACACTTTTCCGTAATGGACGGGAACCATTAACCGACAGTGCTCCCGGTGGACATCCGCCGTTAACGGACAGCGGTGTCCACCGGGCGCGGTGGGTCAGGCGCGCCGCCAGGCCGCCCAGTGCTGCTCCGGGTTGCCGCCGAGTCGGACGAAGCCGTACGCGGCGCCGTTCCAGTCGTCGACCTGGCCGGGCGCCCAGCGGGCGAACACCACCTGCGCCGCGGCCGGCGGCTGCTTGTCGCCGAACCACCGGACGTCGGTCCAGGTCACCTGGTGGCTGAGGTTGAACCGGAGGACGTAGTGCACGCCGGTCGAGGCCCACACCCGCTCACCGGGGCGTACGCCGACGTCGGCCACCCGGGGCGTCGGGGCGGTGCTCTCGGCGGCCGGGCGCACGATCCGTTCGTCGATCACCTGCATCGTGACGAGGTTGACCACCACGAGGGCGCCGAGGATCGGCAGCCGTAGGCGGTGCACCCGGGCCGCGGCGACGAGCAGCACACAGCCGGCGATGCCGACCAGCGACCCGACCACCGGTCGCAGCTCACGCCAGCCCCCGGTCAACGCCACCAGGTCCGGCGCGCTGAAACCGCCGTAGCGCAGCTGGTGGCCCTGGCTGGCCACGTACGCGAGTCGGGCCGCGATCAGCGCGCCGCCACCGACCAGCAGCGCCACCGCGACGGCAGCCCGGCGCAGCACCACCCGCCATCCGGCGGTGAACAGCACCCCCAGCCCGACCAGCAGCCAGAACGGCGCCAGCATCTGCACGTACCGGCCGTAGATCGCGTCCAGCGGCTTGCCGGTGATGCCGGACAGGATCACCGACGCGCCGCCGGCCACCCCGACGGTCACCACCAGCGCCACGCCCATCGTCCAGCGGGCCGCGTCGCCGTGCCGGGGGCGCCACAGTTCGCGGACGGCCCCGGCCCAGGCCACCCCGGCCAGTCCGAACGTGATCACCACGAGGTACCAGAGCTGGGTGGTGACAGCGGCGCTCACCCGGACCACGCCCTGGACGGAGGCGATCGCGTCGAGCGTGCTGCCGCCGGGGGTGCTGCCGAGCAGGTAGACCCTGCCGCCGAGGTAGCGGATGGCGGCCTCGTTGACCAGCGCCATGGCCAGCACCGGCAGCAGCGCCGCGAGCACGACGGGCGGGCTGATCCGACGGCGGACGAACAGCAGCAGGACCAGCCCGGCGTGCACGGCCACGATCACCAGGCCGCGGGAGTGCAGCAGGTGGAACCCGCCGACCAGCAGGCCCACTGTGGCGGCGGCGAGCGGGCCGGGCCGGGTGATCCAACGGTGCACGGCGAGCAGCCAGGCGACCACCAGCGGTGCCATCACCGCGTCGATCATGGCGACGCCCGCGTAGAAGGCGGTGGCCGGCAGGGTCGCCGCCGCGACGGCGCCGAGCAGCGCGTACGAGCGGCGCAGTTCGAACAGGCGGCGACCGAACAGGTACGCCAGCGGCAGCAGCGTGGAGTTCACCATCGCGTTGATCAGCTGGACGATCCGGTAGCTGTCGGTGAAGTCCCGGTCCCCGAGGAACGCCGGCGAGATCAGCATCGGGTAGCCGACCCGGCGCAGCAGGTCGTTCTCGCTGCTGAAGCCCCCCGGGCCGCCGGCCAACGCGCGGGCGGTGTTCAGGTAGCTGTCCTCGTCGGTGTGAGCGATCGGCAGCACGATGTGCCGGGACCACCACATCCGCCAGGCCACGCTGAGCACCCAACCGACGACCAGCAGCAGCGGCACCAGCCAACGCCGGGCGGGTGGGCCGCTCGGCGTCTCGGCCGCCACCACCGGTCGTTCGATCACGTCACTACCGGGTGCCATGAACGCCTCCAGAATTGCCGGCCGGACCGGGCCCGCGCTGATCCGACGGGCCCTCCGGCCGGCGTCGGTGACGCCCGGGGTGGCCCGCTCGTACCGAGCCGGTGTGGATGTCGGGTGAACGGGGGACCCGGCTGCGCGCCGGGCCGCCGGGTCGTTCGCGCGGTCACTGTAACGGCCCGATCCGGCCAGGTCAGCCCACATCCGGGGCGGTCGGAAGTGTTCGCCTACGCGGTGTTCGGCATTCACGGGAGCAGAGGTTGTGGTTCACCCGCGAGCGCCGAGGAGTTAACCCGCCATGGCTAGCGTGTCACCCCGGTCGGCCGGCCCACTGCCGCTCGTTCATCCACCAACACGGGAGCACCACATTGAGTGAGTTGAATGGATCGTCCATTCTGATCACCGGCGGAACTGGTTCCTTCGGCAGGACGTTCCTCCGGCACATCCTCAACGAGGCCGACCCCGCCCGCGTGGTGGTGTTCTCCCGCGACGAGCTCAAGCAGTACGAGCTGCGCCAGCAACTCGGCGACGACCCGCGGTTGCGCTGGTTCATCGGCGACATCCGGGACCGGCACCGCCTCACCCGGGCCATGCACGGCGTCGACCACGTGGTGCACGCCGCCGCGCTGAAGCAGGTGGACACCGCGGAGTACAACCCCTCGGAGTACATCGCCACCAACATCACCGGCTCGCAGCACGTCGTCGACGCGGCGATCGAGGCCGGCGTCAAGAAGGTCATCGCGCTCTCCACCGACAAGGCGTCCAGCCCGATCAACCTGTACGGCGCGACGAAGCTGGTCGGCGACAAGCTGTTCGTCTCGGCCAACCACTACGCCGCCCAGCACCCCACCCGGTTCTCGGTGGTGCGCTACGGCAACGTGGTGGGCAGCCGAGGCTCGGTGGTCCCGCTGTTCCGCCGGCTGGCCGCCGAGGGCAAGAGCCTGCCGATCACCGACAAGCGGATGACCCGCTTCTGGATCACCCTGGACCAGGCCGTGCAGTTCGTCATGGACTCGTTCGACCAGATGCAGGGCGGCGAGCTGTTCGTGCCGCGCATCCCGAGCATGCGCATCCTCGACCTGGTCGAGGCCGTGGCCCCGGACGCCACCACCCACGAGATCGGGATCCGGCCCGGCGAGAAGCTGCACGAGGAGATGATCGCGCCCGACGACAGCCGGCGGACGCTGCGCGCCGACGGCCGGTTCATCGTCCAGCCGACCATCGCCACCTGGGGCTACCAGGCCCCGGTCGACTGCGACCCGGTGCCGGACGGCTTCGCCTACCAGTCGGACACCAACGACGAGTGGCTCACCGTCGAACAGTTGCGCGACATGCTCGGCATCAACTGATGACGGGGATGCTCCCGTACGGCCGGCAGTCGATCAGCGAGGACGACGTCGCCGCCGTCGCCGACGTGCTGCGCGGCGACTGGCTCACCACCGGTCCGCAGGTGGACGCCTTCGAGGCCGACCTCGCCCGGTGGACCGGCGGAGTCGGTGTCGCCGCCGTCTCCAACGGCACCGCGGCGCTGCACGTGGCGTACGCGGCGGCCGGGGTGGGGCCGGGCGACGAGGTGGTCGTCCCGCCGATGACGTTCGTGGCGACCGCCAGCAGCGCTGTCGCCCTCGGCGCGACGATCGTGTTCGCCGACGTCGACGACGAGACGTTCTGCCTCGACCCGGCGGCGGCCGCCGCCGCTGTCACCTCGCGGACGAAGGTCGTCGCCGCTGTCGACTACGCCGGCCACCCCGCCGACTACGACGCGCTGCGCACGTCGGTCGAGGGCAGCGACGCGCTGCTGCTCGCCGACGCGGCGCACTCGATCGGCGGGACCTACCACGGTCGGCCGGTCGGTTCGCTCGCCGACCTGACCACGTTCTCGTTCTTCCCCACGAAGAACCTGACCACCGCCGAGGGCGGCGCCGTCGCGGCGCTGGACCCGGCGATCCTGAAGCGGGCCCGCCGGTTCCGTGGCGTCGGCGTGGTCCGCGAACGCGACGACCTGCGTTTCCCGGACGAGGGCGGTTGGCACCAGGAGGTGCACGAGTTCGGGCTGAACTACCGGCTGCCGGACGTGCTCTGCGCCCTGGGTCGCAGCCAACTGCGTCGGCTCGGCGAGTTCACGGCCCGCCGCGGCGCCCTGGTCGCCCGCTACGACGAGGCGCTGGCCGACCTGGACGGCGTCCTGCTGCCAAACCGCAGGTCGTGGGCCGACCCGGCCTGGCACCTCTACCCGATCCGGGTGCTCGACGGGCGCCGCCGCGAGGTGTACGACAGGATGCGGGCCGCCGGCATCGGCGTCCAGGTCAACTACATCCCGGTGCACTGGCACCCGGCCTTCGCCGACCTGGGTTACCGGCGCGGGTCCTGCCCGGTGGCCGAGTCGTTCTACGCCCAGCAGCTGTCGCTGCCGCTGTACCCGGGGCTCAGCGACACCGACCAGGACCGCGTCATCGACGCGCTGACCGCCGCGGTGCGGGGCGGTCCGGTGCGTTCCGCCGCCTGATGGGAACCTGATGCACCACGCCAACCACTTCTACGGCCACGCGCACGTACTGGCCCGGTACGCCGGCCTCGGCGACCGGCACCCACCCCGGATCAACGGGTACGTGCAGCACGGCTGGAACATCGGTGACGGCCTGGCCCCCGGCCACCCGTACGCCGAGCTCACCCCCAGCCTGCTCTGGTCGGAGCAGACCCGCCGTCGGGCCTGGTCGGTGGGGCGACGCAACGTTGTCGTCATCGGCGCGCCGTTCAGCTACCTGTTGGCCATGCGCCCCGAGGAACCACCGGCCGAGGAGCGCGAGGGCACCATCTGGTACCCGTTCCACGGCTGGGAGGGTCAACACGTCAAGGGCGACCACCGCAAACTGATCGCCCTCATCAAGGACACCGAACCCGGCCCGGTCACCGTCTGCCTCTACTGGCACGAGTACCGGATGCGCAACGTGCGCCGGCTCTACGAGCGCGCCGGGTTCCGGGTGATCTGCCACGGCTACCGGGGACACTGGTGGAAGGACACCGATCCGGAGTTCCTCGACCGTCAGCTCACCGAGCTGCGCCGTCACCGCCGGGTAGCATCCAACCGGCTGACCAGCGCGATCTTCTACGGCATCGCGGCCGGGTGCGAGCCGGCGGTCTACGGCGACCCGATGATCCTGTCCAACGAGGACCCCACCTTCGGCGGCACCGCTCGGATCCGACGGCAGTGGCCGCAGCTGCACGGCACCAACGTCGACCTGCCCACGGCTGTCGAGATCGCCCGCGCCGAGCTGGGCACCGACCACCGCTGCACGCCGGCCGAGCTTCGCGAGCTGCTCGGTTGGGCGAACCTCCAGGAGGAAGAGGAAGACCGTGACGACTGAGACGGCACCCGTCGACCGGATCACCCTGCCGGGCGGCGAGATGCTGGCCTGGTCGGACCTGCCGCAGGAACGGCTGGCCGACGGTGGGCCGCTCGCCGCCCTGGCCGCGCGGTTGGTGCCGCCCGGCGCCCGGGTCCTGGTGGCCGGTCCACACGACCCGGCACTGCTCGACCAGCTCACCCACGCCGAGGTCACCTGCCTGCTGCGCAGCCACCCGGACGCGGTGGCGCTGGCGCACCGGGCCGCCCGCGTGGTGGTGGGTGGCCCGGCCGGGCTGCCCGACGACGAGACGTACGACGTGGTGATCGCGGCTGCCGGGCTGGACCCGGTGGAGTCGGTGGAGGGCACCCGGCTCGGCTGGGACGGTGTGCTGGCGCGACTCGTCGCCGCGGTGCGACCGGGCGGCGCGTTGCTGCTGCGCCTGGACAACCCGTTGGGCCTGCACCGGCTGGTCGACACCAGCCCCTGGTACGCCCGCCGGGACGACTCCGCCTGGGTGATCGGTGGCGTGCTGGACCGCGCCCACCCGGCCAACCGGGACCAACTGCGTGAGCGGCTCGGCGCGGCGGGGCTGCGGCCGGCCGCGTGCTGGGCGGCGTACCCCGGTGTCACCACCCCGACGGCGCTGCTGGACGCCGACCACCTCGACCGGGACGCGGGCTCCGGCCTGTTCGACGCCGTGCTGCACGGCGCCTGCGCCGGGGGTTTCAGCAGCGCCACAGTCCTCCAGGACCCGGCCCGGCTCGCGGTGGACGCCCTGCACGCCGGGCGGGCCGCCGACCTCGCACCGGGCTGGCTGACCCTCGCCCACCGACCCGCCGACCCCGCGGACCCGACCACGCCGACCGTCGAGTCGGACCTGCCGGTGGCCCTCGTGCAGACCGGTCGCCCCGGGATCGGCGTGCTGGAGGTGCTGCACGGCCCCTCCGGTTGGCGCTGGGGGCTCATCCCAGCCACCGACGCGACGACGCCGGCCGTCGCGCCGTTCGCCAGCCGCGAGGCCGCGTACCGCGACGCGGACGCGCTGTCCGGACCGGTGCCGTCCGGCCGGCTGCTGCGTACTCTGCTGCTCGACGCGGCCCTGCGCCGCGACCTGGCCACCCTGCGCGCGCTGCTGCGCGGTTACGCGGGCTGGCTCGCCGACCAGGCCGACACGGACGGCCGGATCGCCGGGGCGGCTGCGCTGGCCGGCACCGACAACGTGGTGGTCGACGGCGAGCGGTACGCGGTGCTCGACCCCAGCTGGCGGGCCACCGCCGCGCTGCCCGGCGACGTGGTCCTCGCCCGCGGGCTGTGGCGCTTCGCCACGGGCCTGCTCACCGGCGGGTACGCCCACCCGTGGTCGTCCACTCTCGACATCGCGGGCCTGACCGTGGTGCTCGGCGGACTCGCCGGCCACGACCTCGACCGCGCGACGGTCAGCGACGCGGTCGAGGTCGAGGCGGCCATCGCCGCCGCGCTGCACGGGCTGGACGCCGGCGCCACTGTCGGCCTCGCCACCGAACTGCACGCCGTCACGCCGACCGACCCGCCGGTCGGCGGGCACAGCTACCAGCAGCTCCGCGAGGCGTGGCTGCGCCAGCGCGAGGAACTCACCCGGTTGGCGGCGCTGACCGCGTGGACCGAGGAGTTGCTCACCTCGCGGGAACGGGCGCTGCGCCGGGCCGAGACGACGATCGGCCTGCTCAGCGGTTCGCTCAGCTACCGGGTGGGCCGGCTCGCCATCACCCCGGCCCGGCTGGCCAAGCGGGGTGCCCGCGCCGCCAAACGTCGAGCCACCGCAGCGTTGGCCCCCAAGCAGGAGGAGCAGCAGTGACCGCCGGGGTCGCCACGGACGCCGCCGGGCCACGGATCGTCGGCATCGTGCAGGCGCGCATGGGTTCGTCCCGGCTGCCCGGCAAGGTGCTCCGCCCGCTCGCCGGACGGTCCGTTCTGGGCCGGGTCGTACGCGCCGCCTCCGACAGCGGCGTCCTGGCCGACCTGGTCGTCGCCACCAGCACCGACGCTGTCGACGACGCGGTGGCCGCCGAGTGCGCGCGGCTCGACGTGCCGTGCCACCGCGGGCCGGTCGACGACGTGCTGGACCGGTTCGTGGGCGCCCTCGCGGCGCGCCCGGGAGACGCCGTCATGCGCTTCACCGCCGACTGCCCCCTGCTCGACCCGGAGATCATCACACTGGTCGCGTCGGTCTACCGGGCGGTCCCCGGGCTGGACTACGCCAGCACGTCGATCGCCCGGACCCTGCCCCGAGGACTGGACGTCGAGATCATCCGAGCGGAGACGCTGCGCACCCTGGGCCGGGTCGCCACCGACCACCACCGGGTGCACGTCACCTCGTACGCGTACACCCATCCGGAGCTGTTCCGGGTGCTCGGGGTGACGCTCACCCCGGACCGTTCCGCGCTGCGGCTCACCCTCGACACCGAGCGGGACTGGGCGCTGGTCAGCGCGATCATCGACCACTTCGGCGACGTCAGCGTGCCGCTGGCCACGCTCGCCGACTGGCTCGACGGTCAGCCCCGGCTGCGCGCGCTCAACGCCGACGTACGACAGAAGCACCTGGAGGAGTCCTGAGCACCCTGCGGGTCGGGTTGCGCTGCGACGCCGGGCCACGGCGTGGCGTCGGCCACCTGGTCCGCTGCTTGGCGCTCGCCGAGGAGTTCCTCGCCCGGGGCGCCGACGTCACAGTGTTCGGCGCCGTCGAACGGCTCGACTGGGCAACCGCGGAGCTGGCCGCGCGGGGCATCCCCCTGCTCCCCGGCCCGGACTCGGCGGCCGAACTGGTCGAGGCGGCCCGCCGACACCACCTGGACGTGCTGGTCCTCGACTCCTACGAACTGGACCCCGCCGGGGCCGGCGCCCTACGCGCCGCCGGCGTCTACACCCTCGCCATCATCGACGGCGACAGCCGGGGCCAGGTCGCGGACCTCTACGTCGACCAGAACTTCGGAGCGGAGCTGCCCAGGCCGGGGTCCGTGGCGGCACTACCCGGCCGGCTGCTCGCCGGGAGCGGGTACGCCCTGCTGCGCGACACGGTGATCAGCGCCCGGCCGCCGCTCGCCCCGCCCACCACGGCGGTCAGCCGCCCCCGGGTACTGGCCTTCTTCGGCGGCACCGACGCCGTCGGCGCGGCCCCGCTCCTCACCCGGGTACTGGTGGCCACCGGTCACCCGATGGACCTCACTGTCATCGTCGGGCGACCCGAGATCGAGGCGGAGATCGACGATGTCGCTCCCGGCCGGGGGCAGACCATCCGACCGGTCCCGCCCACCACCTCACTGCCGGCACTGATCACCGAAGCCGACCTCGTGGTCAGCGCCGCCGGCACGTCCACCTGGGAACTCTGCTGCCTCGGCGCACCCAGCGCACTGGTCTGCGTGGTCGACAACCAACGTGAGTCGTACACCCGGGTGGTGCGGCACGGCCTGGCCGCCGGCCTCGGCGAGTTGCCGGAGCTGACCGCCGTCGGCGTCGCCGGACGAGCCACCCGCGCGACGGCGGCGCGGACCCTGCACGGGCTGCTCAGCTCGCCGCAGCGACGCGCGGCCCTCGCCGAGCGGGCCTGGTCCACCGTCGACGGGCAGGGCCGGGCGCGGGTAGTGGACGCGGTGTTCGACGCCGTACGCACCGCCGCCGTCCCCGGCTGACCGCGGCAGGCCAGGCCACGGTCCAGGGCTAGCACGGGTGTACGAAAGTGCTGCTAGGGTGGCTGCATGACGCAGGCCGCCTACCAGCCGTCGATGCTCGACCTGGCCGACGCCGGGCCGACCCTGGGGCCACTGCCCGGCCAGATCCGCCGGCACCAGCTCAGCCGGGGCGCCTGGGTCGACCACCTCCCCGGCTGGGTGCGCGGCTCCGACACCGTCCTCGACACCCTGCTCACCGAGGTGCCCTGGCGTGCCGAACGGCGCACCATGTTTGACGCCGAGGTCGACGTGCCCCGCCTGCTCTGCTGGTACGACGCCGCCAGGCCACTCCCCCACCCCGTCCTCACCTCCGCGCGAGCCGCGCTCACCGAGCACTACACGCCCGAGCTGGGCGAGCCCTTCGTCACCGCCGGCATGTGCCTCTACCGGTCCGGGCGCGACAGCGTGGCCTGGCACGGCGACACCATCGGCCGCTCGGCCCACACCGACACGGTCGTCGCGATCGTCTCCTTCGGAGCACCCCGACCGCTGCTGTTGCGCCCACGCGGCGGTGGCGAGAGCCTGCGCTTCCCGGTGGGCCACGGCGACCTGATCGTCATGGGCGGCTCCTGCCAACGCACCTGGGAACACGCCATCCCCAAGACCACCCGACCTGTTGGCCCCCGGGTGAGCGTCCAGTTCCGCCCCCACAACGTCGCCTGACTCCGGCCCCGCACTAAGAAGAAACCAGACGTTCAAGGCGATGGCGGACCTCCTCGGCCGCCGGGTCGCCCACGTCCTCGTAGATCCGCGCCGCCAGGCGCCACGCGGCAGCGGCAGCGTTCCGGTCGCCCATCCCTTCCCGGGTGTCCCCGAGTCGGATGAGGGTCTCCGCCTCGTGATACCGGTCCGCGGAGTCGCGGAAGAGTGTGATCGCCTGCTCGTAGCAGTCGGCCGCGCGGTCGCGTTCACCGAGGCGGTCGTAGGCGAAGCCGAGGCTGTCCAACGTCGCTGCCTGACCGTTGCGGTCGTCGGTCCGTCGTTGCTGCTCGAGGGCCTCGGTGCAGCTGGCGATGGCCTGGACGTAATCGCCGTTGCTGGCGAGCAGCCAACCGATCGCGTTCAGGGTCCGGGCTTCGCCCGCGTGATTGCCGACCTGCCGATAGAGCCGTAGCGCCTCACGACCGTGCGCGAGCGCGTCGTCGAGCCGGCCGTCCAGGTAACAGAGTTCGCAGTAGTTGTGCAGCGTCTGAGCCTGGCCGATCGGGTCGCCGAGACGTTCGTGCAGCTCAAGCGCGCGCTTGAGCCGAGACTCGGCAGTGGTGCGGTCGCCCAGTCGGGTCAGCGCGCGGGACACCAGCCGGTTGGCGACGGCCTGACCGGCAAGGTCGTCGATCTTCTCTGCGGCCCTCAGCGCGACCTCTTGGATGTCGAGCTGGTCCTGCCAGAGGCCACGCGGCGCCACGAAGGCGGTCAGCGCCCAGGCGATCTGCCAAGCGTACGTTTCGAAGCCGTTCTCGGCGGCCTGTCGGACCACCCGGACCAGCACCCGATGCTCCGCCGTGAACCAGGCGAGCGCGCCGTCGTGATCAGTCACCGGCCGCCTGGCGGGTACGGGCAGCGGCGCCACCGGCTCGATCGAGGGCCACTGCGGCTGGAGTAGCCGGGCAGCTGGATAGGCGGCGTGCAGATAGTGGTCGTACAGGCGCTGTCGGGCTGCGACGTGGTCGTCGCCGCGCTCCGACGACTGTGCGAGCTCGGCCGCGTACGCCCGCAGAAGATCATGGAAGGTGAACCGGCCGGGCGCGTGCTCCGCCAGCAGATGGAGCCGGGTCAGCTCCCGCAGGATCGGCGTGACGACAGCGGCAGACACACCGGCGAGCGCCGAGGCCGCAGCGGTGGTCAGGTCCGGGCCCGGATGCAGCCCCAGCAGGGTGAACAGCCGGGCCGCGTCCGCCCCCAGGGCGAGGAACGACCACGAGAAGACGCGCCGGACGTCGCCGTCGGCCAACGCGTCCAGCCTCGCCTCGGCCGAGCACAGTTCGGCGGCGATCGCGCTGAGCGGAAAGGTGGGATGGGTCGCGACGCGCGCCGCCACTATCGACAGCGCCAACGGGAGCCGGCCCGAGGCCTCGATGATGTCGGCCACCGCCACCGACTCGGGAGCGATCCGGCTGACCCCGAGGCGTCTGGCGAGCAGGCTCCTCGACTCCTCCGCCGTGAGCACGTCCAGTGTCAACGGCGTGGCACATTCGGCGGCGATCAGGCCGCCGAGCCGGTCACGGCTGGTCACCACGACCATGCAGCGGCCCGCACCGGGCAGCAGGGCCCGCACCTGGGCGGAATCACGAGCGTTGTCCAGCACCAGGAGCATCCGCCGCGAGGCCAGCAGGCTGCGGTAGAGACCAGTCCGGGCCTCCATGTCGGAGGGTATCCGGGCGTGGGGCACCCCGAGCGCTTCGAGGAAGCCGGACAGGGCGTCGGGCGGGGACACCACGCCGGCTTCGTCGTAGCCGCGAAGGTTCACATAGAGCTGGCCGTCCGGGAAGCGGTCGGCAACCGAATGCGCCCAGTGCAACGCCAGGGCCGTCTTGCCGACCCCGGCCATGCCGGACACCACAGAGATGGCGCCGCTCGTCGGGGCCTCAGCCCTGCCACGCAGAAGCCCATCGAGGCTGGCCAGCTCGGCGCTGCGTCCGACGAACTCCGGCACCGCACGCGGCAGTTGCTCGGGGCGCTGGGTGAGCGCCCCCACTGCCGTATCCGGCACCGGCCGGTCCGACCCCGTTGGCGGTTGCGCCGCCAGTCCCGGGCGGTGATGCAGGATGTCGTCGTACAGCGCGACGAGCTCAGGTGCGGGATCGAGGCCAGTCTCCTCCGCTAGCGTCTGCCGGGCCTGCCGGAAAGCATCCAGTGCGCCAGCTACGTCTCCGATGCGGTACAGGCCCACCATCAGCTGGCCCCACGCCCGCTGCCGCAGCGGGTGCCGGTCGAGCAGGCCGCGCAACCGGTGCACGACATCGGCCGACGCGCCGAGGGCCAGCACCGCCTCGGCGTAGTCCTCCTCGACGAGCAGCCGGCGCTCCTCCAACTGCGCCACCCGCCGAGCCAGCGTCGAGCGCAGCGGCAGGTCCGACAGCGGTGCACCACGCCACAGGCGCACCGCGGCCGACAGTTCGGCCTCGGCCCGGTCCAGATCGGAGGCGGCGAGCGCCTCGCGCCCCCGCGCCGCCGCGGCGTCGAACAGGTCCACGTCCCGTTCGCCCGGGCCCACCCGAAGCTGGTAACCGCCGGCCGCAGCGGTTATCCCGTCCCAGGTCGCCCCATCACCCAGCGACCGCCGCAACCCGCGCACATAGGTGCGCAGATTAGCGGCGGCCGACGCCGGCTCTTCGTCACCCCACAGCATCGCGGTCAACTCGTTGGTGCCGACGACCTCGTTCGGGCGCAGCAACAGGGTCGCCAGCAGGAGACGCTGCTTCACCGAGCCCAGCGGAACCGGCCGGCCGTCGCGGTACACCCGGAACGGGCCAAGGAGTTCGAAACGCAACCAGGGACCTCACCTGTGGGCGCTGCCATGTGCCGCCACGCGTACCACACCCGGACAACCGGGCGAGCAAATGAGCTGTGCGTGAGTTGTGCGGGGGTTGTACCGGCCCCACCGTACCTTCTCCAACGGGGGACCCGGAGCGGTGAGGACGGCAGAACCGTCCTCACCGCCCCATCCACGAGCACCAATCACCTGGCCTGGTCGCACGACGACGGGGCGAGGTCGAACGGGACCGTCTGTCCACACCTGCCGCGAGGTCACCTCGTCTCGTCGTGCCGGGCCTGACACCGCCGGCTGGCACGACGCCCCAGCACCGCCGCCCCCTCATGATCACCGACCAGAGGAGATACATGTCGTCGCTCCGCTCCACCCGCCGCATCCTCCGGAGAGTCGCCGCGCCCGCCATCGGCGCGGCATTGGCCATCGGCGTCAGCGTCACCATCGCCACGCCGGCCGCGGCCAGCGGCTCCTACACGGGCCGGGCCTTCGTCCATGGCGCCGGCGCGGTGTCTGACGACTTCGATGACGAAGGCGTCACCAACGTCACCACGCACCGCAACTCGAACGTCGCCTGTCTCTGGCAGACCATTCTCTGGGCGAACGGCTACCTGCCCTCGTCCGGAGTCGACGGCGTCTTCGGCGACCAGACCGATGCCGCGACGAGGAACTTCCAGCGCGACAAGGGCCTCTCCGCGGATGGCTCCGCAGGCCGGAACAGCTGGACGAAGGCCGGCGACAAGCTGGTGCAGCACGACAACCAGAACGGATGGCTGTACGTGGTGTACCACGGGGCGACGGGTTCCCGGAGCCCGTACGGCTCGCACCAATTCGTCCTGCAGCGTTCGCCCGACGGGAACTACCGCTTCTACCCGCCTCAGGGCAGCGGCCCCTACTGGGCCGCCTACAACTCCCGCACCTGCTGACCAACAGCTGGAAGGCGATGCAGCGCTACCCGGCCACCTGGCCCGGTCAGCCCTCTCCCTACCGGGGCACCATCGCGAGCGGCCCGACAGCCACGCGGTGACCAGCGACCTGCACGGTAGGTCCGGACGCGACGGGACCCTTGTCCGGACCTACCGTGCAGGGTGCTTCGCGGTGCACCCGGACCCGCACCGACAACAGAGGGCGCCAACGTGCCGCTCTGGCGGGCAGCCCCACTCCGCATGATCGTGCTCGATCCGGGATCGAGTGGCATCACCGCGTCGGTGAACCACTACCTCCAGGATCGAGCACGATCTTGGCGTCGGCCGCGCCGGCCGCGCGCCAGGAACACCGGACGCCCATAGAGCGCGGGCACCGGTGACGGCGCGACAGGCGGATGGGGTCAGTCCCGTTCGATCAGGTGGCCTACGACCGTTGGGCCGAGCATCACGGCGAAGCCGCTGCCGTCGCGGCGTGGGTCCGCCGCGGGCAACTCCACCGGGTCGCCGGTGGCGGTCGCACCGACCGGTCGCGGGCCCACCCAGGCGACGGCCACGTCCGTCTCACCCTTGAGGAAGCGGTGCGCGCGCACGCCGCCGGTCGCCCGGCCCTTTGCCGGGTACGCCTTGAACGGCGTCACCTTGACCGTCGCGCCGGTGGAGGTGACCACCATCGGCTCGCCGTGCCCCGGGTCGTCGGTGCGCACCGCGCCGAAGAACGCGACCCGTGCCCCGGCCGGCAGGTTGATGCCGGCCATACCGCCGCCCTTGAGGCCCTGCGGCCGGACCAACCCGGCGGGGAAGCGCAACAGTGACGCCTCCGAGGTGACGAAGGTCAGCGTCTCCGTGCCGTCGGTCAGCCAGGTCGCCCCGACCACCTCGTCACCGTCGCGCAGACCGATCACCTCGAACTCGTCGGAGCGCACCGGCCACTCCGGCGAGCAGATCTTCACAGCGCCCTGCCGGGTGCCCAACGCCAGCCCCGGTGAGCCCTCGGCCTGCCCGCCGAGCGGGGCCAGGCCGACGACGGTCTCCCCCGCCGCCAACGGCACCAGCTCGGCCGCGGACATACCGCCACGCAGTGACACGGTGCCCGCCTGCTCGGGCAGCACCGGCAGCGGCAGGACGTCGACCTTGAACGCCCGACCGGCGCTGGTCAACAGCAGCACCCGACCACGGGCGGTGGAGTGCGCGATGGCGCGTACCGTGTCGTGCTTGACCCGGCCGTTGCGTCGGCGCCCCTCGGAGCTCTCCTCCGACTCGGCAGCGGTCCGGGCGACCAGCCCGGTCGCGGAGAGGATCACCTGGCACGGGTCGTCGGCGACCTCCAGCGGGCCGGCCGGCGCGGACGCGGCCAGCACCTCCTTCAGGTCACCGTCGACAAGCGTCGTACGACGTTCGGTGCTGAACTGCTTAACCACGGCGGCCAGCTCGTCGGAGACCACCTTCCGGAGCACCCGCTCGTCGTCGAGGATCTTGCTCAGCTCGGCGATCTCGGAGCGCAGCCGCTCCTGCTCGGCCTCCAGCTCGATCCGGTCGAACTTGGTCAGCCGCCGCAACGGAGTGTCCAGGATGTACGTGGCCTGGATGTCAGAGAGACCGAACCGGCTCATCAGCCCGTCCTTCGCGGCCTGCGCGTCGTCGCTGCCCCGGATCAGCCGGACCACCTCGTCGATGTCCAGCAGCGCGATCAGCAGACCGTCGACCAGGTGCAGCCGCTCCTGGCGCTTGCGCCGACGGTACGAGGTGCGCCGGGTGACCACCTCGTACCGGTGGGCCAGGAAGACCTCCAGCAGCGCCTTGAGGCCCAGCGTGCGTGGCTGCCCGTCGACCAGGACCAGGTTGTTGACGCCGAACGACTGCTCCAGCGGGGTCAGCCGGTAGAGGTCGGCGAGCAACGCCTGCGGGTTGACCCCGACCTTGCACTCGACGACGAGCCGGGTGCCGCTCTCCCGGTCGGTGAGGTCCTTGACGTCGGCGATGCCGGTCAGCCGCTTGGTCTTGGTGACCTCGTTGGTGATCGCGGCGATGACCTTCTCCGCGCCGACGCCGTAGGGCAGCTCGACCACTGTGATCGCCTGACGGCCCCGGCTGCCCTCGATCGGGCCGATCTCCACCTTGCCGCGCATCCGCACCACACCACGCCCGGTCTCGTACGCCCGGCGCACCTCGTCCAGGCCGAGCAGCACCCCACCGGTGGGCAGGTCGGGGCCCGGAACGAACTCCATGAGTTTGTCCAGGGTGGCGTCCGGGTGGTTGATCAGCCAGCGGGCCGCGGAGACGACCTCCGCCAGGTTGTGCGGGATCATGTTGGTGGCCATCCCGACCGCGATCCCGGACGCGCCGTTGACCAGCAGGTTGGGGAAGGCCGCCGGCAGCACTGTCGGCTGGGTCAGCGAGCCGTCGTAGTTGGGCTCGACGTCGACGGTGTCCTCGCCCAGCTCACCGACGAGCAGCATGGCCTCGCGAGACATCCGCGCTTCGGTGTTGTGGTTGACGAAACCGCCAGCGAGGAAGGAGTGGTCCTCGGACTTGACCCGAACCGAGTAGACCTCCGCCGGCTCGCAGGGCGTCACCTCGGTGACGCGCTCGAACCGGTAGCCAGAGTCCATGATCGGGAGAATGGTCGCCAGAAGTTCCGGCTCTTTGATGCGATCGATGATCCGGAGGCGCTCGGTCTCCCATCGCTCGACGCGATCGAAGTTGTGCGTCGTCAGCCACTTGCGGCCGCTACCACGACGGTCGAAGTCCAAGGTGTCACGCACGTAACTGGCAACGAAGGGAACGTGGTCCTTGCTCAGCCGATGTGGGCGCAACGGCGCGTGTCGCAGAACCTTGTTCAGCTTTGCCTGTTTGGTGCGGAGGAAGCCCACCCGATTGGCGAATGCCTTGATGTTTCGCAGGCCGGAAATCACCAAGCGATGCTCGACCGAGCCGCTGGGGCGCGTGTAACGGCGCCAGCAGGCAACAACCCCGAATTCGGTGAGCAGCTCCTGGACCTCCCTGGTGAGCCGCTCGCTGTAACTCGTGTACTGGATGGTAAAGCTGTCCTTGGCGACCCGCACCCCGCCGTCCCCTTCGAAAAGGGACATGAGGAAGGCGCGCTTAACACCCCAGCCACCGTTCCAGACGAATTGCGGTACGAACTTGTCCCGGGCCTGGTGCCCGATGAATTCGGCCAGCGGACTTGCACGGAAAGCGTCCATACCGCCGGCATAAATCTGAACATCGATTTCCTGGACACGCTTCCGGTCGCGACGGGTCTGCCGTTCGCTCAGGTACCGCCGACCACCAACCACTTGATCGTACGCATGCAGAACCTCACCGAAGAAGTGCTCGTCGGTGTTGTTGAACCCGGCCCTGGACTCACTCGCGAAGCCCTCGGACGCCCACGCGCCGCCGAGGACGCCCAGCGAGTATTCACGAGCGGTGGGTATGACCTGGGACCAAGCGTTCCGTGCCACACAGACGATCGAACCAACTGCAAGCTCGTCTAGCCGTCGCCATTGGAAGAGGGGAACGCCCGCGGGCGCCTCAAGACAGAGCACGAGGTGATTCTCGCTGCCCCGGAGCGAGAACCCGGCCTCCGTGCCGATCCGGACCGTCGGATGGACGCCGGAGTTGAACACCTTGTCGACCTGGACAGCTTTACCGTCTTTGTCGAGCACCTCGAAGTCAACATCGGCTTCGCTGTCTGCAGGGAGGCTTACCAGGTCAGCAATTCGAGGGCTGGTGCCGTCAACAAGTCGAATGCGGGTATCTCCGGTAACGCAGTATCTCGACGCGGCCGGGCCATCGTCGGGGGAGCCAAAGTTTCCATGCCCGTCGATGAGCGGAACGTTGAGCGAGAAGTCCTGCGCGAGGCGGACCATGGCGTCATAGATCGCCGTGTCACCGTGCGGATGGTACTTTCCCATTGTATCCCCGACAATTCGGGCAGACTTCACGTGCCCGCGATCCGGGCGGTAGCCCTGCTCGTACATCGACCAGAGGATGCGCCGGTGCACGGGCTTGAGGCCGTCACGGGCGTCGGGCAGGGCGCGGGAGTGGATGACCGAGAACGCGTACTCCAGGTAGGAGTCGGAGACCTCGGTGACCAGCGGGTTGTCGAACACCCGCGCCCCGGCCTGGTCGAACGAGGAGAGGTCGACCTTGTTTTCCTTACGGCGTGCCATGACTCAGCTCTCCATCGGAACGGAACGGGCGCTGCATCGAAGATTCGCTCGCTGTCGCTCGCTCACGCGTCGATCGCATCCCGGTCGACGCGGTCGGCGGAGTCGATGAGCCAGTTGCGACGCGGCTCGACCTTCTCGCCCATCAGCAGTTCGAGGATGCGTTCGGCGGCGTCGACGTCGTCGAGGGTGATCCGGCGGACGGCCCGGGTGGCCGGGTTCATCGTGGTGTCCCACAACTCGTCGGCGTCCATCTCACCGAGACCCTTGAACCGTGGGATGGGCGTGACGATCTGCTTGCCGGCCTTCTCCAGCTTGCGGACCGTCGTCTCCATCTCGGCCTGGGTGTAGGTGTAGACGGTCTGCGGGCTGCGCCCCTTGGTGGTGATCTTGTGCAGGGGCGGCATCGCGGCGTAGAGCCGACCAGCCTCGATCAGCGGCCGCATGTACCGGGCGAACAGGGTGATCAGCAGCGTACGGATGTGGGCGCCGTCCACGTCGGCGTCGGCCATGATCAGCACCCGGCCGTAGCGCAGCGCGGCGAGGTCGAAGGTGCGCCCCGAACCGGCGCCGAGGACCTGCACGATGGCCGCGCACTCGGCATTGTCCAGAACCTGCTGGAGGTTGGCCTTCTGCACATTGAGGATCTTGCCGCGGATCGGCAGCAGCGCCTGGTATTCCGAGGAACGGGCCATCCGGCTCGTACCCAGGGCGCTGTCACCCTCGACGATGAACAGCTCGCTGCGGTCGATGCCGGTGGCCCGGCAGTCGACGAGCTTCGGCGGCATGGACGCGCCCTCCAGGGCGGTCTTGCGCCGGGCGGCGTCCTTCTGTTGCTTCTGGGTGAGCCGCACCCGGGCGGCGTCGACGATCTTCTGCAGGACGGTGCGCGCCTCGGCCTTGGTGCGCCGGTCCTCCAGCCAGGCCTTGATGTGCGCGTCGACCAGGGATTGGAGAACCTTGGTGATGCCGGTGGTGGACAGCTCGTCCTTGGTCTGCGAGGTGAACTGCGGCTCGGGGATCCGCACGTGCACCACCGCCGTCATCCCCTCCAGGACGTCGTCCAGGGTGGGCGGCTCCTCCTTGGCCTTGAGCAGACCGCGGGTGTTGCGGATCGCGTCGGCGAGCGCGCGGACGAGGGCCCGCTCGAACCCCTTGCGGTGGGTGCCGCCGTGCGCGTTGCGGATGGTGTTGGTGAAGCATTCGACGGTGCGCTCGTAACCGGTGCCCCACCGGAACGCCACCTCGACCTCGGCGCGCCGCTGCACGTTGGACTGCATGACGCCGTTGGCGTCGGCGGCGTTCTCCCGGTAGGTGCCCTCGCCGTTGACCAGCAGGGTGCCGGAGACCGGCCGGTCGCCGGCCGGGGCGAGGAACTCCACCATGTCGCTGAGCCCGTTGGGGTAGTGGAACCGCTCCTCTGCGGGCGCCTCGCCGGTCAGGTCGCGCAGCAGGTAGGTCACGCCGGGGACCAGGAACGCGGTGTTGCGCAGCTTCATCCGGACGGCGTCGACGTCGAGCGCGGCGCCGGTCTCGAAGTAGCGGGCGTCGTGCCACCAGCGGATCGAGGTGCCGGTGCGTTGGCCGCGCTTCATGGCCCCGGTCACCTGGAGCCCGGGGCCGGCGGTGAAGGAGGCGTCCGGACCGTCGCCGTCGAAGATGCCCGGAACGCCGTGTCGGAACGACATCGCGTGGATCTTGCCGGCGCGGCGGACGGTCACGTCGAAGCGGCGGGACAGCGCGTTGACCGCCGATGCGCCGACGCCGTGCAGACCGCCGGAGGTCTTGTAACCGGAGCCGCCGAACTTGCCGCCGGCGTGCAGCCGGGTCAGCACCAGCTCGACGCCGGAGATGCCGGACTTGGCGTGCACGTCGGTGGGGATGCCCCGGCCGTCGTCGTCGACCTGCACCGAGCTGTCGGCGTGCAGGATCACCTCGACGTGGCTGGCGTGACCGGCGACACCCTCATCGGTGGAGTTGTCGAGGATCTCGTTGACGAGGTGACCCACGCCACGGCTGTCGGTGGAACCGATGTACATGCCGGGCCGCTTGCGGACAGCGTCCAGCCCCTCAAGGTGGGTGAGGTCATCGGCCCCGTACAGGGTGTCAGGCTCTGCGGTCAACTGGTCGTACTCCCCGGTCTCGGCGGTGTGCTGCCGGTCACCGGCGACATCAGCCGGCGTGGCGCGCCGCAGCGAGCCTAGCCCGAGGCTAGGACAACTACCGGAGGACCTACGCGACCCGCCGCGCGCGGCCCTCCGGACGTGAGCCAACGAACAGCCACTGGGTGATCATGGGACCACGCAGAGGCACCGCCACCGGAACGCTCCGTCCGGCGCAGCCGTGGCTCACCCCGTTCGGCAGCGTGCGCCACCCGG
The DNA here is from genome assembly GCF_036347035.1 of Micromonospora sp. NBC_00821. Lineage (NCBI taxonomy): Bacteria > Bacillati > Actinomycetota > Actinomycetes > Micromonosporales > Micromonosporaceae > Micromonospora > Micromonospora sp. NBC_00821. The sequence continues at coordinate 2,519,806 of NZ_CP108880.1, read as the reverse complement.
TCTCCGGCGGGACGAGCGCCGTGACGTGGGTGCGGTGGCTGCGCGTACTCCTGATCCGGGGTGTCGGTCGGAACGCCGTGGGCGCGGCCCTGCTGCGCCGCCGCGACCGCCCGACCGGTCGCTGACTGCCCGCCGAGGGGCGGTCGACAACCCGGAGCACGGGTCCGATCTCGACGCGGTAGCCCGTCATGCCTACGGGCGCATGTCTTTCGTCGAACGAATCTGTTACGGGCCATTGACGCCTGTCGCGCCGGGGTGATCTGATCGCGCTCTCAGAGAATCTTTCATCTTTCGATGGTTGGGGGCCCCATGCCCAGGTTCCGGCGTACCGCGCTCGCCGCGGGACTAACGATCGCCATGGCCGCGTTGTCGACCGCCGTCGCGCTGCCCGCACCCGCGTCCGCCGCGTTGCCCACCGCCGCGGTGGCACTCGGGGACAGCTTCATCAGTGGCGAGGGCGCCGGGGCGTACACCCCGGTCGTCGACGTCAACGGAGTCAGCCAGGGCTTCCCCGGTTGGACCGCGGCGAACAACAACGCGTTCTTCTGCCACCGCTCGGCGAACGCCTCGCTCAACCAGGCCAACCTGCCGGGCATCCAGAACCGGTTCAACCTGGCCTGCTCCGGTGGTCAGCCACACGACATCGCCAACGCCTCCCAGGCGCGCACGAACGGTCGTACCGTCGCCTCGCAGCTCAGCCAACTGCGCGCCGTCGCGCAGACCCAGGACATCGACCTGGTGCTGATCGGCCTCGGCTCCAACAACAGCTCGTTCACCTTCGGCAGCGTCGCCGAGAAGTGCGCCAACCGGTTCATCGCCGACGCCTGGACCGGTTGGTGGGAGTTCTGGGCGTACCTGAACGGGCCGGTGGAGCAGAAGCCCTGCAGCGACGCCGACCTGGCCACCGCCGCGCAGCTCAGCGCCGCGACCGCGGAGACCACCGCGGCCGTACGCCAGATCCTGACCACCCTCGACCAGGTGGACGCGGACGGGCAGCACCGAGTGGTGTTCCAGGACTACACGAACCCGCTGCCGCTGGACCTGAACCAGCAGTTCCACGAGGAGGACAGCCGGGACGACACCCGGGACAAGTTCCGTGACCTGGGTGCCGAGCGGTACGCGGCCGGTTGCCCGATCCACCGGGCCAGCCTGGCGCCGGGGCATCGCTTCTCCCAGGGTCTGGGCAGCATCGTGAAGTCCACCCGGGACACTCTGGCCGCCGAGTTCCCCGCCGACGACCTGGTGTACCTGAGCGTGCAGCAGGCCTTCAACGGTGCCCGGCTCTGCGAGCAGACCAGCAGCCCGAGCGGCGCGCTGGCCACTCCGATTCGGCTGCAGGACGGCGCGAGCGGCACCTTCGTCACCAGCCTGGCCGGCAAGGACAAGATCGCCATCCAGCGCATCGCCAACACCTGCGTCACCTACTTCCAGACCTGCCAGGAGTCGTGGCACCCGAACGCCACCGGGCACCAGGTGCTCGGCCAGTGCCTGAGCGGCGCGGCCTCCACCAGCGCCCGTGCGGTGGCCTGCGTGCGGGCCAGCAACGGGGCGATCTCGGTCTCCTGACCGCAGCGTCCATCGGAGGGCTCCGCCGTGCGGCGGGGCCCTCCGTCGCGTCCGTCGAGCGCGCGGCACGTCCGCCCACCGCTGTCGTCGCCCCCACGGCCTACTGCTACCCGCCGGTAACGTCAGGTCGTAGGCTGGGCCGGTGAACGGGGACCCGGAGTACGCGCAGGAGTTCGTCGACGTCGACGGTGGCCGGTTGGGTGTGCAGGTCTATCCGGAGCCGGCCGGGGTGCCGGGCGCGCCGGTGGTGGTGATCTGGCCCGCGATGGGGGTCCGGGCCCGGTACTACCGGCCCTTCGCCGCCGCGCTGCGCGCCGCCGGACTGGCAGTGGTCGTGGCCGACCTGCGCGGCACCGGGGCGAGCACGCCCGCGCCGAGTCGGGCGGACCGGCACGGTTACGCCGACCTTGCCAGCGACGTCGGCGCCGTCCTGGCCGCCCTCAAACCACGTCTGGACGGACGCACCCGGCTGCTCCTCGGGCACTCGCTCGGCGGGCAGGCCGCGCTGCTGCACCTCGCCCTGCACGGCAGCGACGAGGTGGACGGGTTGGCGCTGGTCGCGGTCGGCATCCCGTACTGGCGGAGCTACCCGGGCCGGCACGGCCTCGGCGTACTGCCCTACACCCAGGGGATCGCCGCCACGGCGGCGCTGCTCGGGGTCTGGCCGGGCTGGGGCTTCGGCGGTCGGCAGGCACGCGGCGTGATCCGCGACTGGGCCCACACCGCGCGGACCGGTCGGTTCCCCCGGCTCGACGGTACGGACACCGAGGCCGCCGTTCGCGCGATGCGGACCCCGGTGCTGGCCGTCAGTGTGGACGACGACCAGTTCACCCCGCACGAGACAATGGACCACCTCTGCGCGAAGCTCGCCGACGCGCCGGTGACCAGGGAGCGGTACACAGTGGCGCAGGCCGGTACGACGTTGGACCACTTCACCTGGGTCCGCTCCAGCGTCCCGCTGGCGCGGCGGATCGCCGGTTTCGTCGGCGACCTGCCGCCCCGCTGAGCCGTACCGGCCGGTCGGCTCACTCGTCCTGGTCCAGCGGCACCAGTTCACCGTCGCGTTCCACCTGGATCTCGGCGTGCTCCTTGCGGGGTGCGACCTCTGCGGTGTTGCGGTGTGGGTCGTTGTCGGGGTGCATGAGCACCGCGTCGGTTTTGGGGGTCTTCTCCCGGCTCTCGTCCGGCTGCGACATCGCGTTCCCCTCTCGTCGGCGTCGCTCGGGATCTACCCGCCACCGGGCGAACGACTCCTGCTCGGGGCAGGTCGACCCGCCGACGCCACGGATGTCCGGTAGCGGCCCTCCACCACGCGGAGCGGCCCACCCGGGGCGGGGTTAGCCGCCCGACCGGCGGGTAAGCCGCACCGCCCGACACGGCGGAAGGGGATCACATGTCCGAACGGCATACCGCACTGCGCTCGATGCACGATCTGGGCCTGGCGGCCTGGTTCGGGGGCTCCCTCATGGGTGCCTTCGGCGTCAACGGCGCAGCTGCGAAAATCAGCGACTCGACCCAGCGGCTCCCGGTCGCCTCGGCCGGATGGTCCAAGTGGACACCGGTCAACGCGGCCGCGATCGGCGCCCACCTGGCCGGCGCCGTCGGCGAGCTGGTGACCGAGAGCCCACGGGTGGCGGCCCAGTCCGGCGTGGGCCGGGCCAGCGCCATCAAGACCGCGTTGACGATCGGCGCGCTGGCGGTCACCGGCTACAGCCGATTGATCGGCATGCGGTTGGAGAAGGCGGGCGGTCCGTCGGTGAGCGGCGCCACCGAGCCGAATCACCAGACTCCGGCCAGCGTGGCCTCGTCGCAGCGGCAGATGAAGCTGCTCCAGTGGGCCATTCCGGCGCTGACCGGGACCCTGGTCGTGGTCACCGCGTACATGGGTGAGCAGCAGAAGCCCGGCCAGGTGTTCCGCGGGATGCTCGGTCGCGCCGGTGGGATGAAGGGCGCCTCGAAGGGCATGATCAAAATGGCGGGAATGAGCAACGGCAAGCGGCCGATGGCGATGGCCGGACGCTGAACGTCGGGCCGGCCGGCGTCCCGCCGCCACTTCGACGGCGGGGCGCTGGCCGGCCTGCGGCGCGCACCGGAACGATGACGGGTCACGCGCGCGGCGGCGCGCCGGCGACAGGTCGTGCGCCGCGCCCGGGCCGGCGGTCCCGGCCCGAGGACGGCACATCGTCCGCCGTAGCGGCGGACCGACGAGCGGGGTGGCCATGACGGCGCACAAGGGACGCAGCGGTGACAACGACCGGCTTCAGCCGGAGGCGACCAAGCCGTGGGGCACCGGCGACGGCTTCGACGCCGACGCGCCCTGGGGCACTGACGACGACTCACCGATGGACGAGGGCAGCGAGGAGACCGCGGTGCCCGAGGGACGGCGCGGGGAGCGACGCGCGGGTGCTCCGGCGGGTCGGTCGGACCCGGCGGGACGACACGGTTTCGGCTCGGTCGAGCCGACCCGTACCACGATGGCCGGACCGGGTGCCCCACCCGATCCCGCCCCCAGCGGCCGAAGCTTTCCCGACGACGCGGACATCGGCGAGTCGACCCAGGACGCCCTGCGCAGCCGGGGACGGCGGTCCTGAGCGGACCGGCGTCAGGCCGGGCGACCGGTACGGCGATCAGCCGGTCGCCGGGACGGCCTGCTCGACGAGCATCGTCTCGGCGAGCAGTTGTGCCAGCCGGGTGGCGTCGCGCTGGGCCTGCCCGGCGCAACAGTTGTTGAACAGCACGTGCAGCTCGTCGGGGAGATCAGCGAACTCGGCCAGCCGTCCGGCCCAGTGCCGCAGCTCGTCCTCGGCGTACGCGTACCGGAACTTTTCCTGCTTGTCGCCCTCGCCCCAGGCATCGCTGTGACCGTGAAACCTGACGATCGCCGGCTCCGCCGTCATGGTCAGGATCGGCGGCACCGACGACGGGTGCCCCTGTGGCATGTCGACGCAGACCACTGACAGGTCGTGGGCACGTAGCAGGTCCAGAGTGTCCCCCGCGGCGTCGTCGTCCAACCAGGAGCCGTGCCGCAGCTCCACACCGACGCGCCACGGGCGGCAGCGCTGCGCCAGCTCGATGATCCGGCGTTCGGCTGCGGGGCTGCGCACCAGCCACGGCGGGAACTGCAACATCACCACACCGAGCTTGCCGGCCGCCGCGATCGGGTCGAGGGCCGCGCGGAACCGGGCCCACAGCTCGTCGTACGCCGGCTCCGGCAGGTCTCGGCGACGGATCCGGCTCGGGCCGCTGGCCGGTCGCAGGTCCCGGGGCAGCACGGCGACCGGTGTCGGGTGACCGGTGAAGAGGCTGAACGCCTTGACGTCGAAGGTGAAGTCGTCAGGTGTGGCGTCCACCCAGCCCTGGGTCGTCTCCGGCACCGGGATGGCGTAGTAGGACGTGTCCACCTCGACCATCGGGAACTGGCTGGCGTAGAAGCCCAGTCGACGGGCCGGCGTGCTGGCCGAGCGTGGGTACCACCCGGAGCGCAGTAGGGACTGGTCCGCCCAGGACGACGTGCCCACCTTAATCACACCCATGTCATTCAGTGGACCGCCACCGGCGCGGATCGGCAACCGCTGGCGGTTCTTCCGTCGAGGAGGTGTCGTGCCCGGAAAGTGTCGGTGCATCGCCCTACGGTGGCACCGGGTGGACATCAACGAAGGGTGGCGGCATGACCAGCACTGAGCAGCTCACCGGTGAGCGCGCCGACCTCCTGCAGGCACTCCGCAGGCACCGCGGTTTTCTCCTGCAGACGGTCGACGGGCTCACCGACGAGCAGGCGGCGAGCCTGCCCACCGTCAGCGGGCTCTGCCTCGGGGGCCTCGTCAAGCACGTGTCCGGCGTCGAGCACCGGTGGATGCTCTTCGCCGTCGGTGGCGCGGAGGCGATGGGCCGCGAGGAGATCGACTGGGTCGGTCAGTTCCAGATGTTGCCGGGCGAGACCCTGGCGGGGCTGGTCGCGCGCTTCCAGGAGGTGGCCGCCCAGACCGACGAGTTGACCGCCACCCTCGACCTGGACGCGGCACACCCGCTGCCGCAGGCGCCGTGGTTCGAGGCGGGAGCGAGTTGGACGGTCCGCCGGGTGCTGCTGCACCTGATCGCCGAGACGGCCCAGCACGCCGGGCACGCCGACATCCTGCGGGAGTCGATCGACGGCGCCAAGACCATGGGCTGACTCCGACGCCGACCGTCGCCGGGCCGAGGGGTGCCGCACCCCCTCAGCGCAGGCGGTGCCGGCGTTCGGTGGTCCGATCTCTCGCGTAGGCGTCGGAGTGACCCCAACGGCCCGGGATGTCCAGCAGCTCCAGCCGACCGAAACCCTCCGGCACCGCCGGGTTCACCAACAGGTTGTCGCCGGTGGGTCGCAGCCCCAGCATGGTGCCGAGCAGCATCAGCAACGCTCCCGACGCCCACGCCTGCGGGCGGCAGCTCGTCGTCAACTGCACGGGGTAGGTCGTCAGGTCGCGCGCGTAACCGGCGATCACTCCCGGCGCCGCGCCGCCCAGCGTCTGCGCCATGTCGAAGATGCCGTCCGCGATCCGGGCCGCCTGCGCGTCGAGGCGGTAGCGGCGCAACCCGGCGGCGATCAACGCGTTGTCCGACGGCCACACCGCGCCCAGGTGCGTGCCCACCGGGTTGTACGTGCGCTGCCCCGCTGCGAACGTGCGTACTCCCCACCCACTGAACAGTCGCGGCCCGACCAGGTGCTCGGCGACCGCCTCCGCACGGTCGTCCGCGACGATCCCACTCCAGAGCAGATGCCCGATGTTGGAGGCCAGCGCATCGACCGGTTCGCCGTACGGGTCGAGCGCCAACGCGTAGTACTCCCGGTGTGGCAGCCAGAAGTCCCGGTTGAAGCGCTCCTTCAGCGCTGCCGCCTCCCGTTCCAACCGGTCGGCGTACGCGGGGTCGCCCCAGAACTCCCGGGCCAGCCGGGCGCCACGCCGCTTCGCGTCGTACGCGTAGCCCTGCAACTCGCAGGTGGCGCGGGGGAAGGCGGGTTGCCGACCCTGGGCGTCGACGATGGCGTCCGGGGAGTCCTTCCAGCACTGGTTGATCGTGCCGTCGCGCTCGTTGCGACTCTGGTAGCGCAGGTAGCCGTCCCCGGTCAGGTCGCCGTACTCGTCGATCCAGTCCAGAGCCATCCGGGCCGGGTGGCGCAGCTCGCGGACCAGGTCGGCGTCACCGGACCAGCGCTCGTACTCGTCGAGCAGCACGACGAAGAGCGGTGTGGTGTCCGCCGCGCCGTAGTAGAGCGCGCTCGCCCGGTCGCTGAACGCCCCCGTCTCGCCGTAGCGGAGCTGAGCCAGGATCTTGCCGGGCTCCTCGTCCAGCGCGTCGTCGAGTTGCCCGCCCTGCATGAGCGCCAGCATCCGTAGCGTCGCGGGAGCCAGTTCGGGGGTGAAGGCCATCGTCTGGAGGCAGGTGATGATCGCGTCCCGCCCACACAACCCCATCGCCCACGGCAGACCACCGATCGGCACCCGCTCGCGGTACGACAGCGGCCTGTAGCGCAGCGCCGCCAGGTCCGCGAGACTGCCCTGGTAGAGCTCCTCCAGGCCCTTGCGTTCGGCCACCAGCTGCGGTGCCCGGTCCAGCCACTGCGCCAGGTCCTCGCGCATCCCCGTCCGCACGGTCTGCTGGTGCGACTGGAGGTCGGCGCGGAGATCCCGGCCGTCCTCGCCGCCCATCGTCACGCTGACGTGCAGGTCGGTCTCCCACTTGCCGTCGGGTGCGACCCGGATCCGGAACGTCATCCCCCGCTCGTCCACCTCGGCGGGGACGGTGGTGCGCACTGTGGTCTCGCGCACGAACCGGTCCCGCTGGTAGCGCAGCACGAGCCGCTGCCTCGCCGGGTCGGCGCTGACCTCGACGGCCCGCCGCCGGAGCTGCCCGACCTCGATGATGTCGGTGAAGTCGCTGGCCATCTCCACCCGGACGGTGAACTCGGCGGGCTCCGACGAGTGGTTGAGCACTGTGATGTTCTCGTGGAGGCAGTCGTGCACCGAGCGGTGCCTGATGATCGACACGTCGGCGTCGACGTAGTGACTCGCCGCACCGGGGACCAGGAAGAACCGGGTTTCGAAGTAGGTGAGGTCGTCGCGGGAGAGCGCGTTGATCCGTTCGCCGTCGATCCTGAGTACCCAGTGCGACAGAAACCGGGTGTCGTAGGCGAAGAGCCCGAGCGGAACCTGCGGATCGGCCTCGATGTCGCCCTGGGCATCGCTGATCGCGAACAGGTTGCCGGCGATGACGTGCACCTGTTCCTGCTTCACGACCGCTCGTTCCGAGCTGTCGTCGCGGCCCGGCCAACCAACGCGGCACGGCCCAGCTCGTGCGGATGACGGGCGCCGTCCGGTCCGGAGAAGATCCGCCGCAGCAGCATCAGCAGTTGCATGTTGCCCTGCACCGTCAGCTCGTTGCGCAACAGGCCCGCGCCCGGGTGCAGCTCACCACGGGCCATCCGGTCGAAGACCGCCCGGTCAGCTCGCACCACCAGCTCGGCGTCGTCGGCCGAGCGGGTCACCCGGACTCGTTGGTCGGCGATGGTCAGGTACCAGTGATCGGTCCTGCCGTCGTCGCGGACGTCCAGCCGCAGCGTCCCGGCTGTGGTCTCCGGCAGGTCGGGCCGCCGACCGGTGTCCAGCTGTCCCAGGTACTGCTCGGCCGTCGCGCCCATCGGGTCCCCTCCCCACGGTTTCCCGCAGGATCACCCGCGTCGGGGTGAGCCCGGCTCACCTGAAGAGGGTGAGGGGCGCGTCAGCCGGCCTCGATCAGGCCGCGTACGTAGGCGGCCTGGCCCACGTGTTGCAGGTCGTCGTCGACGATGCTGACCAACCGGACGCCGAGGGTGACCGGCGGGTCCCACGCCTCGTCGACCACGCGGTCCAGGTCCGCCGGGCCCAGACCGGCCAGGAGGCTTCCGGTACGCGCCGCGACCGCCTGGTAGTAGTCGATCAACGCCTGCGCGCTCTCCGGCCGCACGGCGGCGACCTGAGCGGGCGAGTGCCCGTAGCCGGTGTTGTCGGGGTCGGCGGCGAGCCCGAACCGACCCGCCCAGTCGCCGCTCACCCAGATCTGCTCGGCGTCGAGCAGGTCGGCGACGTGGTGGTCCTGCACCCGGGTGAGGTGCCAGACCAGCCAGCCGACCGAGTTGACGCCCGGCCCGGGCTGGTGGCGCAGTTGCTCGGGGCTGAGGCCGTCCACGGCCGCGCGGACGAGGTCGGGCAGCCTGTCGTACGCCTCGGTCAGCAGCTCACTCACGTCCACGGGTACGCCTTTCTGGTCGCTTTCGGCAACAGGTACCGCCGGACCGGGGCGGGCAAACCTCGGCCGCTACGGTGATCGAATGGTCGCCGCGGTGGAGTTGCACCTGGACCCCGACGCCACCCGCCGGATCCGGGTTCTCTGGGACGCGCTGGAGGCCGAGGGGGTGCAGAGCATGCGCTCGCTGCTGGAGCAGCGCCACCGTCCGCACGTCTCGCTCATGGTGGCGCCCCGTTTCGACCCGGAGCAGGTCGCCGAGGCGCTACAGGGGACGGTGGTGGCCGCCCCGCTGCGGCTCGACTTCCAGCACGCCGGTCAGTTCGTCGGTCGGGTGCTCTGGCTCGGCCCGGTGCCCACCCCGGAGTTGCTGGCGCACCACCGGCTGGTGCACGACCGGCTCGCCGGCGCCGGCATCGCCCTCGCCGCGCACTACCAGCCGGGGCGGTGGGTGCCGCACTGCACGCTGTCCATGCGCGTGCCGAACACGCTGATGGCCGCCGCGGTGCGCCGCTGTCTGGAGGTGTTGCCGCTGGCCGCGACAGTGGTCGGCGCGGCGCTCACCGACCACGCGCGTGGCATCGCCCACCCGCTGCCTTGACCACGCCTCGACCGTCAAGGCGTAATGTCCGGTTTGGCGGGCGACAGTCGGAAACCCGAAAACAAGCGGTGCGGATGCGGCCGGGCGTGGGAAGGTTCGAGTGGCTGTCGTACCGGTGGTGGGCTGCTCACAGGCGGTCCGCCCGGCCGGTGTGGCGCGAGGTCACCCCGCGCCACCCACGGCGGCTTCGACGAGGAGAGGCAGGGCCCATGCAGGCTCAGCGCAGGCCACCGCGCACGGAGCGGAGCCAGACCCGGGACGACCGGACCGGCGGCGGAATGACCGGGGCGGCCACACCACTGACGATCTGGGCGGCCGCCGTACTGCTCGGCCGGATCAGTGCCGGCGACGACGACGTCGAGGACGAACGGCACATCCTGCGCGGCATCGAGTGATCCCGGCCGCACGGCTCAGAGCCAGCCGCGCCGCTTGAAGATCACGTAGAGGGTGCCGCAGACCAGCAGCATCAACAGCAGCGCGAAGAGGTAGCCGAAGCGCCAGTTCAGCTCCGGCATGTGGACGAAGTTCATGCCGTACACGGTGCCGATGAGCGTGGGAGCGAAGAGGATCGCCGCCCAGGAGGAGACCTTCTTCAGCTCCTCGTTCTGGCTGTAGCTGGCCGCGGTGAGGCTGCGCATCTCCTCGTTCTGCTGCTGCGAGACGAGAGTGGCGTTGACGGTGAGGATGTTCTGCAGCAGGTGCCGGAAACCGTCCACCCGCTCGACCACCTGGGTCAGGTGGTCGGTCACGTCGCGCAGGTAGCGGCGTAGCTCCTCGTCGGCGCTGGCGCTGCCGGCGCCGTCGGCCAGCGCGTCGAGCACGCTGAGCAGCGGGCGGGCGGCCCGCTGGAACTGGATGACCTCGCGGCTGAGCCCGTAGATGCGGCGGCTGGCGTTCGGGTCGCCACCGAACACCTGCGTCTCGATCTCGTCGATGTCGTTCTCCAGTCCGGCCACCACCGGCGCGTACCCGTCGACGACCTGGTCGAGGATCGCGTACAGGACGGCCTCCGGCCCCCGGGCGAGCATCTGCGCCTCGGTCTCCAGCCGCCGCCGCACCGCGGCCAGGTCGGGCGCCTCACCGTGTCGGACGGTGACCACGAAGCCCGGGCCGATGAACAGGTGCAGTTCGGAGAACTCGACCTCCTCGCGGAGGTCGTCGTAGCGGGCGGCGCGCAGGACCACGAACAGGGTGTGCCCGTACCGCTCCAGCTTGGGCCGCTGGTGGGCGTTGATCGCGTCCTCGACCGCCAGGTCGTGCAGCCGAAACTCCCGGGCCAGCGAGGTGATCTGCTCGATGTCGGGCCGGTACAACCCGATCCAGGCCATCGCGCCGTCCTGCTCCTGGAGGCAGCGGTACGTCTCGGCGAGGCCGGACGGCGAGGCGAACCGGTGCCCTCGGATGTAGACCGCGCTGTCCACCAGGCCGCCGTGGGACGCGGCGGGTGACTCCGTGGACGGCGGCACACCGACTCTCGTCTCGTACTCGTCGAGTTGGCGGCCGAAGCCACCACCCGGGCGGAAGCGACGGCCGCCGACCATGCCCTGTCCCCTCCCCCGGTGCCGTCCCCACCAGCCCGGGGCGCTGCTTCCCCGCTGTCCCGGGCCCTGAAACCCGCCGCGGCGTCGGCTGGGTTCCGCGCACCGGCAGACGGGGGCGGCCCGTCGGGCGGATACTCACGGTGACCGTGGGCGGGATGACGGGGGACGCGCCGGTGACTGCCGACAGACGCGCCAGCCGGTTGCGGGGGTGGCTGCTCGACGCCGGCTCGGACCAGGCCGTGCAGCACCCGGGGCCGCACGGGCGCCCGCCGGAGCACCGGCATCACCCGTGGTGGAAGGTGATGTGCCTGACCGGGGTCGACTACTTCTCCACGTTGGGTTACCAGCCGGGCATCGCGGCGCTGGCCGCCGGGGCGCTCTCACCGGTGGCGACCCTGGTGCTGGTGCTGGTGACTCTGCTGGGGGCGCTGCCGGTCTACCGGCGGGTGGCGGTGGAGAGCCCGCACGGTGAGGGTTCCATCGCGATGCTGGTACGCCTGCTGAGCTACTGGCCGGGCAAGTTGCTGGTGCTGGTGCTGCTCGGTTTCGCGGCCACCGACTTCATCATCACCATCACCCTCTCGGCCGCCGACGCGACGGCGCACATCGACGAGAACCCGTTCTGGCCGAGCGGGCTCAAGGGTCACGAGGTGCTGGTCACGCTGGTGCTGGTGTCGCTGCTGGGCGCGGTGTTCCTCAAGGGATTCACCGAGGCCATCGGGATCGCCGTCGTCCTGGTGGCTGTCTATCTGACGCTGAACGCGGTGGTGGTGGCCGACGCGCTGTGGCGGGTGGCGACGCATCCGAGCGCGCTCGGCGACTGGACCACCACGCTGACCACCGGGCACGGCGATCCGTGGCTGGTGGTCGGGCTGTCGCTGTTGGTCTTTCCGAAGCTGGCGTTGGGTCTGTCCGGCTTCGAGACCGGGGTGGCGGTCATGCCGAGCGTACGGGGTGACCCGCAGGACTCGGAGGCACGACCGCTGGGCCGGATCCGTGGCGCCCGCCGGCTCCTCACCACCGCGGCGGTGATCATGAGCGTCTTCCTGATCACCAGCAGCGTGACGACCACCGTGCTCATTCCGCCGGAGGCCTTCCAGCCGGGCGGGCCGGCGAACGGGCGCGCGTTGGCCTATTTGGCGCACGCCCACCTCGGCGAGGTGTTCGGCACCATCTACGACCTGTCCACCATCGGAATCCTCTGGTTCGCCGGGGCGTCGGCGATGGCTGGTCTGCTCAACCTCGTTCCGCGCTACCTGCCCCGCTACGGCATGGCGCCGACCTGGGCGCGAGCCGTCCGGCCGCTGGTGCTGGTCTTCATCGCCGTGGCGTTCCTGATCACGATCGTCTTCGAGGCCAGCGTGGACGCGCAGGGTGGCGCGTACGCCACCGGGGTCCTGGTGTTGATCACCTCGGCCGCGACGGCGGTGACGCTCGCGGCGCAGCGTCAGCGTCAGCGCGGCCGCACCATCGCGTTCGGAGTCATCGCGGTGATCTTCGTTTACACCACCGTGGCGAACGTCGTGGAACGCCCGGACGGCGTCAAGATCGCGGCCTGTTTCATCGGCGGGATCATCCTGGTGTCGGTGCTGTCCCGGGTGATGCGGGCCTACGAGCTGCGCGTCGACCATGTGGAACTGGACCACGCCGCAGCCGGCATGATCGACGAACGCGCCGGGCGACGGATCCGCCTCATCGCGCACGAACCCGACCGGCGCGACGAGGCGGAGTACCGCGCCAAGCTGGCGCAGACCATGGCCGACAACGACTTTCCCGACGACGGCGACGTCATCTTCGTCGAGGTCACTGTCACCGACCCGTCCGACTTCGAGACCGAGTTGCTGGTCCACGGCAGTGTGGTCGACGGCCGCTTCCCGGTGCTCAGCCTGGCCAGCTCATCGGTGCCCACCGCGCTCGCCGCCCTGCTGCTGGAGATCCGTGACCGCAGCCGTCGGCGCCCCCACATCTACTTCGAGTGGTCCGAGGGCGGCCCGACCCGCAACTTCCTGCGCTACCTGGCGTTCGGACAGGGCGCCATCGCCTCGGTGACCCGGGAGATCCTGCGCCGCCAGGAGCCCGACCCGCACCGTCGACCCCACGTGCACGCCGGCTGACCTGCGAGCCGACAGCCCGTCGCGCACCGTGAGCGTGGTCATAACGACTGGACGATCCACCCGTTCCTGCTGCTAGCCTCGGCGCAGGTCATGAGTGCCAGCGCGAAGCCCCGGCTCGCTGGCCGGCAACCCTCCTCCGCGGTGGGGTGCCCCGGGTGAAGACCAGGCACCGGCAGGACGTCGGTGCAAGCGTGGCCTGGCACCCAGGTCAGCACAGACCCGGGAGAACCATGAGCATCCTCAGCACCACCCCACCCACCGACGTCGCGGGCCCCCGCACCGGTCGGCCCTCGCCCGCACTGATCCGGCGACGGCACGTGGACATGATGCGAATGTGCAGCGCCGCCTGTCGTCGCGGCACCGTGCTCTAGCACCCCCTTCCCCAGCTCGTTCCCACCGGTACGCCCATCGGGCGCGCCGTCGGTGGCGCACGTCCGTGCGCGCCGAGACACCACCCTTCGGAGACACCAGTGCGACTCCTTCCTGCCCTGACCCGCGTCGCCGCCCTTGGCGCTGCCACGATCCTTGCCGCCACCGCCCTGACCGCCTGCGGCGACGACGGTTCGTCCGACGCCACCGCCAACCCGTACCGCCTGGCCCAGGCGGGTGTGCTGCGTGCCGGAACGCTGACCGACGCCCCGCCGAACGTGTACCTCAAGGACGGCACGTTCACCGGCTTCGACAACGACCTGCTGACCGCCGTGGCCGGCAAGCTCGGCCTCACCGTCGAGTTCGTCGGCACCGACTTCTCCGCGCTGCTCAGCCAGGTCAACAACCGCAAGTTCGACGTGGGAAGCTCCTCGATCACCATCACCGAGGCCCGCAAGAAGACAGTCGACTTCGGCAACGGCTACGACTTCGGCTACTTCGGCCTGGACGTCCCGGCCGGCTCGCCGATCACCGGCTTCGACCAGCTCACCGGCAAGCGGGTAGTGGTGGTGCAGGGCACCGTCCAGGACGACTACGCCACCGGCAAGCAGCTCAACCCGGTGCGGGTGCCGGACTACAACGGCGCGATCAACCAGCTCAAGGCGGGCACCGCCGACGCCTGGATCGCCCCGGCGGAGATCGGCGAGAAGTCGGCCACCGACAGCAACGGCAAGATCACCGTAGCGGCCAAGCAGCTCAGCCCCGCACCGACCGCGTACGCCGTGGCCAAGGGGAACGACAAGCTGCGCGAGGCGCTGAACAAGGGCCTCGACGAGGTCATCGCCGATGGCACCTGGAGCCGGTTGCAGGCGCAGTACTACCCGGGCCGGCCGATCCCGGCGGACTTCACGCCGGGCAGCGGCACTGTGAAGGCCCCGTCCGCGTCGGTCGCGCCGTCCGCGTCCGCGTCGACGGCGTCCTGAGCCGGTGACGAGCGAGCAGGGCGGTAGGAGGAGCGACCGATGGATCCGTTGAGCACCCTGTGGGAGACCTTCTTCGACTGGGACGCGATGCGCGAGGCGCTGCCCGAGATGCTGACCGTCGGGTTGCCCAACACGCTGATCCTGGCGGTCTCCGCCGCCCTGCTCGGCTCGGTGCTGGGCCTGTTGCTGGCCGTCGCCGGGATCTCCCGCAGCCGCTGGCTGCGCTGGCCGGCGCGGGTCTACACCGACGTGTTCCGGGGGCTTCCCGCCGCAGCGACGATCCTGCTGATCGGCGTCGGGTTGGCCCCGCTGGGCATGCAGGTCTGGGGGCCGGATCCCTACCCGCTGGGCATCCTGGCGCTGTCGCTCATCGCCGCCGCGTACATCGGGGAGATCTTCCGCTCGGGTATCCAGTCGGTGGAGGCCGCCCAGTTGGAGGGCGCGCGGGCGCTCGGCTTCTCCTGGGCCGACTCGATGCGGCTGGTGATCATTCCGCAGGGCATCCGGCGGGTGTTGCCGGCCTGGGTGAACCAGCTCATCGCGCTGATCAAGGACTCCAGCCTGGTCTACTTCCTCGGCCTGGTGGCCAGCCAGCGGGAGCTGTTCCGGATCGGGCAGGACTACGCGGCCACCACCGGCAACGAGTCGGCGCTGCTGCTGGCGGGGCTCTGCTACCTGGCGTTGACAGTCCCGCTGACGCACGTCGTCAACTGGATCGACAGGCGGCTGCGCAACGGTCGGCCGGCCACCGCGTCGACCGAAGAGGACGACGACGACATCATGTCGTACGCCGCGACGGAAGGAGATCGGCGATGACCACCGCCACGACGACCTCGGTCAGCCTCGACGTACGCGATGTGCACCTCGCCTTCGGACCGAACCGGGTGCTGCGGGGCGTCGACCTCTCGGTGCCCCGGGGCGCGACGGCGTGCGTCATCGGGCCGTCCGGGTCGGGCAAGTCCACCCTGCTGCGCACCATCAATCGGCTGATCGAACCGGACCGGGGCGACGTGCTGCTGGACGGGCGCAGCGTGCTGGACGACGACCCGGACGCCCTGCGGCAGCGGGTGGGCATGGTGTTCCAGCAGTTCAACCTCTTCCCGCACATGAGCGTGCTGCGCAACGTCACGCTGGCGCTGCGCCGGCTGCGCCAGCTCGGTGCGGACGAGGCGGAGACCGTCGCCCGGGCCCAGTTGGAATTGGTGGGGCTGGCCGGCAAGGCGAACTCACGGCCGGCGCAGCTCTCCGGTGGTCAACAGCAGCGGGTGGCGATCGCCCGCGCACTGGCGCTGCGGCCCGAGGTGATGCTCTTCGACGAGGCCACCTCGGCACTCGACCCGGAGTTGGTCAAGGGCGTCCTCGGGGTGATGGCCGACCTGTCCGCCGCCGGCATGACCATGGTGGTGGTGACCCACGAGATGGGCTTCGCCCGGCAGGTCGCCGACACCGTCGCCTTCATGGACCGGGGCGTGGTGCTGGAGGCCGGCCCACCCGAGGCGATCTTCGAACGGGCCGAGCATCCGCGGCTTCGCCGGTTCCTCGACCAGGTGCTCTGAGCCGACGATCACTCGTTGGGCCCACGCCCCAGCAGCCGGATCTCCTCGTTGTCCAGCGCGGATTGGAGTTCCTGAAGCACCAGGTCGTCGATCTCCCGGCTGTCGCGCAGTCGGGTGACCTCCCGCCTCTTGTGGGCGAGGACGCCAAGGCGCAGTCGGCGTTCCAGCCGGCGCTCCTCGGCGGTGTTCCCACCGCTCTCGTCGAGGTCCTCCAGATGCCGGCGGTACTCGGCCTCCAGCCGACGCACGGATTCGTCCTGAGCACCGATCTCCGCGGCGACCTGGGGAAGCGCGGCGAGGCCCACCTCGGTGGCCCGCCGCCGGGCGTTGCGGGCCTCGTCGACGCGTTCCGGGTCGCCCCTCAGCCCGGCCCAGCGCACCACAAACGGCAGGGTGGTGCCCTGAAGCAGCATGATCAGTACGATCACCAGCGCGGTGACGAAGATGATCAGATCGCGTTCGACCACCGGTTGACCGTCGACCATCACCGTCGGGACGGCAAGGGCGGCGGCCAGCGATACCGCGCCCCGGAAACCGGACCAGCCCGCGACGGTCCCCACCCGCCAGCCGGAGGGACCTCGGCCGTCGTCGTCCACCATCCGCCGGCGCCGCAGCCGCGCCGACTGCGCGGTGAGGTAGATGAAGAGCAGCCGGGTGCCGATCACCACCAGGGTGACCACCAGCACGATCACCAGAGCCCGCTCGGGCGAGGTGCTGGTGATGCTCCGGACCGCGCGGGGAATCTGCGTGCCGAGCAGGACGAACAACCCGCCGTTGATCAGGAACGTGGAGAGGTCCCAGAACGCGTACGCCAGCACCCGGGACCGGGCGCGGATCACCCGTGGGCCGGCGTAGGCCAACACCAGGCCGGCGACCACCACCGCCAACACACCGCTGGCGTGCACCGAGTCGGCGAGCAGGAAGGCGCCGAACGGGGTCAGCACGCTGAGTGCGCCTTCGCGCAGCGGATCGTCGAGCCGCTTGCGGATCAACACCACGGCGGCCCCCACCAGCAGACCGGCGACCACGCCGCCGACGCTGGCGCCGACGAACTCCTCGCCGATGCCCAGCACGCCCGGCTTGTCGCTGTGGCTGAGCAGACCCACGGCCACCGCGAAGACCACCAGCGCGGTGCCGTCGTTGATCAGGCTCTCCGCGTGCAGGGTGGTGAGCAGCTTCCGGGGCAGCCGCTTGGCCAGGCCGGTGACCGCTGCGGCGTCGGTCGGCGCGAGGACCGCGCCGAGCACCCAGGCGGCGGCGGGGTTCACGCCGAGCGCCTGCGCGGCGAACGACACGGTGACCATGGTGAGCACCACCAGCACCACGGCGAGCAGCCCGATCACCGGCAGGTTGGCCCGGATCTCGCGCAGGCTGATGGTGAGGCTCTCCCGGTACAGGATCGCCGGCAGGAAGATCAGCAGGACCAGGTCGGGTTCCAGGGTGACCTCGGACAGCGGCGGCGTGAGCCCGAGCAGCACGCCCAACGCGATGAGCAGGACCGGCGGGGCGACCCGGTACCGACCGCCGAGGGTGGTGCCGACGAGGACTGTGACGCCGAGCAGCACGATCAGGATGAGCGCCTCCACGCGTACACCCCCTCGGACCGTGGCCGACGGTGGACGCGCCGGTGGTTCCATCTGACCGCACCCGCCGGTGGGTTCCGGTGGAAACCGGCAAGTCGCCGGGTAGCCAGAGCGCGGGGTGCAGTGTCGTGGGGCACCAGAAGGGGCACCGGAAGAACGCGCGAGCTGGGGAGAAGGGCTACGGGCTACTTCCCACGCCCGACTCGATCTGCCTCGTGATGTCGTCTGCGTCGCCGTGCGACAGGCGCCGCGCGACAGGCACCGCGCGACAGGCGCCGCGCGACAGGCGCCGCGCGGCGATTGTTCGCAGATCTTGGAAACTTTCCGTTCGCACAAGACGGAAAGTGTCCAAGATCTCGCGGTACGCGACCCCTGAAGCGGTGCGGCCGCCAGGCGGGGCGGTCGAGGTGCCGATCGGGATGGTCCAGGTGGACGTACGTCACCAACGGTGCTGCCCACCGCGCACATCCGCTCGGCGCCAGCGCAGCATGCCCTGGCTGACGACGCTCAGGTCGGGTCGCCGGCGCGGACACGCGCGGTGAGCGCGCGAGCGATCCGGCGGTGCTCGGCGGCTTCATCGTCGCGGCCCAGAGCAGCGGCCAGATCCGCGAGGTGCCCGGCTACCGGGCCGACGGTGACCACTCCACTCCCGGCGGCCAGTTCGGTGGCGGCCGGGCGGAGCGCGGCGGCGACGCGTTCCATGGTGGACCGGTCGTCAATGGCCAGCGCTGCCCGAGCGGTGAGGCACAGCCGCACCTCTCGCAGCAGGTCGTGCGGCCCGTCCGGCAGGGCCCGCAGCGCCGCCCGGGTGCCACCGCGGTCGCCGGCAGCGGCGAGCAGCAGTGGTCGGACCCAGGGCTCGTGCGGGCCCCAGTCCAGCCGCGCCCAGTCCTCGTCGTCCGGCCCGACAATCGGTCGCCGAACGGGAACCAGCCCGGCGTCACCTGCCGGCGGGGCGTCGCTGACGGCGTCAGCCAGCCGCAGGCCGAGCAGGGCGAGCGGCAGCAACCCCTGGGCCAGTCCCGGCATACCGTCGGCGGGCAGTTCTTCGGCGGCAGCACGGTAGGCGGTCGCCGCGGCGTCCCGGTCGCCGCCCAACGCCAGGCGCAGCGCGGCGTACCACCGGGTGAGGACACCGACCAACGGCAGCTCGTACCGTTCGGCGAGGCGGTCGGCGGCGCGGGCGTGCGCGTCGGCGGCGGGCCGGTCGGCCAGCGCACAGTTGGCCTGGAGCAGGACGAGGTGGCCGAGCACCTCGAAGGTCACCAGGTGGTGCCGGGCGGCCAACTCGACCAGTTCGAGGCCGATCCGGGCCCGCGTGTCGGCCAGACCGACGCGGTGGAAGGCGTGCATGAAGCGGGCGTTGAGCGCGAAGGCCACCAGCCCGGGATCGCCGATGTCGCGGGCGATCGTCTCGGCCTCGGCGGCGGCGCGGCGGCCACGATCGGTGGTGGTGCCGCGTAGCTCCAGCGCGAGGGTGCTCAGCAGCCGGCTGCGATGTGCCGAGCCGGTCGGGCCGAGCGCGGTCAGGGCGTGTTCGGCGGCGCGGACGATGTGCCCGGAGAGCAGGTCGTCGTCGTTGCGCGTCCAACTGGCGGGCACGTCGAAGCCCGCCAGGGCCTCCTGGATCAGCAGGGGGTCGCCGGTGGACTCGGCGACGGTGATCGCCTCGGCACGACGTAGTCGCGCCTCGGCCAGTCGGCCCGTCACGGCCAGCGCCCGCCCCAGGCCGAGCAGCGCTGCCACCCGCCCACGCGGCTCGACCCCGCCGGCCCTGTCGTACGCCTCGATCGCCTGGCCCCACAGACGGGCCGCCTCGTGCGGGTTGCCGCCCCGCTCGGCCCGCTCGGCCGCCACCTGGGAGTACGTCGACGCCTCGGCGGCGTGGACCGGCCCGCCGGCGCGCAGCAGGTGGTACGCGAGAGCCGCCGGCTCGACGGGTTCCCGCTGTCGCAGCGCCTCGGCGACGGCCGCGTGCCAGGCGGCGCGGCGTGGTGCGGACAGGTCGGCGTAGAGCGTGTCGCGGACCAGGATGTGGGTGAAGCGCAGCCGCCCGTCGGACTCCCGTTCGGTGAGGAACCCGGCCGTCAGGGCGCGGTCCACGGAGTCCAGCGCTGTCGTCGGGTCACCGGCCAACGTGCCCAGCATGTCCTGGTCGAGGTCCCGACCGAGCACTGCCGCCTGCCGCAGCACGGTACGGGTCGAGGCGGGTAGCTGCGCCAACCGGTGCCGGATCACGTCGCGTACTCCGGGCGGCACGGCGGACAGCCCCGCCGGCCCCGTGCTCGCGTAGAGCTGGGCCAGCTCGCGGACGAAGAACGGGTTACCGCCGCTGCGCTGGTGGATCGACCGGGCGGTGGCCGGCTCCAGTTCCGCCCCGACGATGGCGCCGGCCAGCTCACCGGTCGCCGACGCGGGCAGGCCGGCGAGATACTCCCGGGCCGGCTCCAGCCGGGCGGCGCGGGCCAGGGCGGCGGTCAGCTCCGGGCTGATCTCGGTGGCCCGGTAGGTGCCGAGGATCAGCACCGTCCCGCTGACCGGCTGCGGGCCGGTGAGCAGTGCGGTCAGCAGGTCCAGGGTGTCGCCGTCGGCGCGGTGCAGGTCGTCGAGGACCAGCAGGACCGGCTCGCGGTCGGCGACCGTCGAGATCAGCGAGGCGACCGCGCGGTGTCGACGGAACCGCACGGTGGCGGGGTCAGCCGAACCGTCGGCCGAGCGGTCCTCCGGCGCGGCGGGGGCGACGACGGGCGCGGTGGGCCCGGCGAGCGTGTCGGTGATCTGGGTCCACGGCCAGGCTGGTGGGGCGCCGTCGTACTCCGGGCTGTGTCCCCATGCCGTGGTCCAACCCTCGGCGGCGAGTCGCCGGGTCAGGGCCTCGGCAAGCGCCGTCTTGCCGGCGCCCGGATCGCCGCTGAGCAGGGCGAGCGTGGGCTGGCGGCGGCGGGACGCGGCCTCGGCGGAGTGTCGCAGCCGCTCCAGCTCCGCGTCGCGGCCGACGAAGGGGCGCTGCTCGGCTTTGACGGGGCGAACGGGTTCCCCGAGCCCGGGGGTGGCGGCCGGGGCGAGGTGCGGCGCCTGGGCCAGGATGTCGGCTTCCAGCCGTCGCAGCTCGGGCCCCGGGTCCACGCCCAGCTCGGTGACCAGGACGTGGCGGGCCTCTCGCAGTGCGGCCAGCGCGTCGCCCTGCCGGCCGGCGCGGTACCGGGCCGTCGCGAGCAGCCGCCAGGCGTCCTCGCGCAGCGGATGACTGGCCAGGTGTGCCGGCAGGTCCGCGGCGGCCTCGTCCGGTCGGCCCACCGCCAGGAGCGCCTCCGCCCGCCGCTCGACGGCCAGCATCCGCAGCTCGTCCAGCCGGTTGATCTCCGCGACCGCCCAGGACTCGTTGGCGCAGTCGGCGTACGCGGGCCCGCGCCAGAGCCCGAGCGCCGACTCGAGCGCGGCCAGGGCCGGCGCGGGACGCCCGGCCGCCAGCAGCCGGGCCGCCTCGCCGACGGCCGCCTCGAACTGTCCGGCGTCCACAGCGTCCGGGGCGGCCTTCAGCGCGTACCCGGGCGGCTCGGTGACCAGGATCCGGGGTGCCTGGCGGGGTGGCCGGTCGGGTTCCAGGGCCCGGCGCAGGTCGGCCACGAAGGTCCGGATCGCGCCGACCGCGCCGTCCGGTGCGACCTCCCACAGGTCGTCGACGAGACGATCCACCGGCACCACCCGACCGTGGGCGATCAACAGCCGGCCCAGCACCAGGCGCTGCCGGTGTCCCCGCAGGGGGACCGGGCCGCGCTCGGTCACGGCGGTCACCGGCCCGAGTACGCCGAAGGTCACCGCGACGGGCGCCGTGAGCTGCCTGGTCATGGCACCAATCTAGGCCCGTGGCCCGACCGGCACTGATCCGACGCTGACCGGCTGCTGATCACCGCCGGGCAGGCTCGGTGAGGTACGACGGCGACGGGCCACCGCCCCCCGCCGGCACTGCTCACCAGGAAGGTTCCCCGTGGACCCGAAGATCAACGGATTCGACTACCGACGTGTCACCGTCGCCGACGGGGTGACGCTCAACGCCGCCGTGGGCGGTTCCGGCCCGGCGATCGTGCTGTTGCACGGCTTTCCGCAGACCCACCTCATGTGGCGGCACGTCGCCGCCGATCTGGCCGCCGACCACACTGTCATCTGCCCCGACCTGCGCGGCTACGGCGACAGCGACAAGCCCCTCGACACCGACGGCACGGAGTACGCCAAGCGGACCATGGCCGCCGACATCGTGGCGCTGGCCGGCGCGCTCGGTCACGATCGGTTCGCCTTGGCCGGGCACGACCGGGGTGCCCTGGTCGCGTTCCGCGCCGGCCTCGACCATCCGGCGGCGATCAGTCAGCTGGCCCTGCTCGACGTGCTACCCACGCTGGACATGTGGGATGTGCTGCACGGTGCCAGCGCCGCTGTGGCATTTCACCTCTATCTGATGGCGCAGCCGCCCGGCCTGCCCGAAGAGCTGATCGCCGGCAGCCCGGACGCCTTCTTCGGTCACTTCCTGGACGTCTGGACCCGTGATCCGGGCGCCCTGCCGGCGGAGGTGCGGGCCGCGTACCTGCGCGCGTCCCGCGACGCCGTTCCCTCGATCGTCGCCGACTATCGGGCATCCGCCGGGATCGACGTGACCCACGACGCCGCTGACCGGGCGGCCGGCAACCGGCTGCGGATGCCGGTGACGGTGCTCCAGCAGGACTGGGGCGCGGCGCTGGGCTACGACGCGGCGGCGGTGTGGCGGGCCTGGGCGCCGGGCCTGGACCACCAGACGGTGACCTGCGGACACTTCATGGCGGAGGAGGCCCCGGCGGAGGTGCTCCGGGCGTTGCGCGCCCTGCTCGTCCGTTGATCGATCGGCGACCCGGCCACCACTGTCACCCTGGGCAAGATATCCGACACTCCTTGTCACCGGGTGGCCGTGCGGCCGGGTCGCCGCGTCCCACCCCGCCCCACGCCTCGAAAACCGGTCACGAATGGGCTCTGACCTGCGGTAATGCGACGTTACACGAGGTGGACGGAAACCGGTCATCGGTGATACACAGGCAGATACCGGCAGCCAACGACGTCGAGTCGATCCATCTTCTCGCCCAACGACCGTCCACAGGCACCGCACCACTGGGCTCCGCCGCACGGACCGCAGCTCCACAGTCGCGACCCACCGAACGGCACTGGCCCACCGGTCGCTGCCGGACGCCGGTCCTCGACCAAGGAGTTGCCGTGGGAAACCTACGAATCCGATCCCGCCACCAGCCGTACGAGATCGCTGTCCTGGCCGCCGCACCGCTCTGCGGCATTCTCATGATGGCCCTCAACGTCCGGCCGACGTCCGTACAGACGTCGATGCCGCATCCCATCCAGGTCGCCTGGGAGTTGGGTCTGATCGCGGTGGGCGTGGGTGGACTACTGGGCATCCTCTGGCCCGGCCGGCTCTCCACCGGGCTCGGCCTCGAACTCGCGTCGGTACTGGTGCTCGGCACGCTCACCGGCATGTACTCGGTAGCCCTGTTGGTCATGTCGGGTCGAAATTCCATCGTCGCCACGTCGTTCGTGATCGCGGTGACGGTCGGGTCGCTCTGGCGGGCCGCGCAGATCGCCATCGATCTGCGTCGCCTGGCCCGAGCGTGCGAATTTGTGACCTACGAACAGTTGCAGGCAGGTGTCACGTGATTACCGCACCCGCACCGGCTGCACCGCACTGGGTGCAGGTGGCGCTCAGCGTGCTCGGCATCCTCGGCGGAGGCACCGGCTTGGCCGCCATCGCCACCGTCGTGGTGCAGCGCGGCAAGTTCAAGGCCGATGCCGCCGACACGCTCACCGAGGCCGCCCTCACGCTCGTGCAGCCGTTGCAGACACGGATCACCCAGTTGGAGGGCGAGGCGTTCAGCGCCCGGTCCGAGCTGGGCATGCTCCGCGAGCAGGTCAACCAGTTGCAGTTCGTGGTCCGGGTGCTCACCCGGACGCTGGACCGCTGGCGCGCTGCGATCCGCGCCCCAGACGCCACGCTGCGCAAGGTCCGTGCGACGGTGGCGGAGTCCGACCGGATTCCCGGGTTGGACCGTTGACCACAGTGGTGTCCCGCACCGCCCGGCCCACTGCCGGCAGGCTCAGCCAGCGCCACGAAGGCGTTCGGAGAGTTGGCGCACCGCCGCCCGGAACTCGGGGTCGGTCTCGCCCGGATGGTGCCCCCGCAGCGGCGGCGCAGACCGCTCCCCCGGCGCGGGCAGCAGGTTCGGTGGGTCCCGCAACCGCCTGTCGACCTGGCCCGCCGGATCGGCCGGGTCCGGGGGTGGATCGCCTGGGCGGTGCGCGGCGAAGATCCAGCCGCCGACCGGGTCGGTGTCCCGCCAGAGGTTGAGCCACCGCCACTCGACCCGCTCCCCCACCTCACGCAGCACCTCCTCGTTGAGGTAGGCCGGAAAGAGCCGGGCGTACAGACGGTCCAGCGGCGACCCGTAGGTGAGCAGCGCGACCCGTTGACGTACGCGCGGGGGCAGCCGCAGCACCGCGAGAGCGAGCAGCGCGGAGCCGTGGCTGTGCCCGCAGAGCAACACACCGACGTGCCGTTCGGCCAGTTGGCTGATCCGGTCGGCCAGTTCCGGCACCGCGCGGTCGGCGTAGCTCGGCGGTGCGAACGGGTGCGCGGCCCGGGGCCAGAAGGTGCCCAGGTCCCACAGGATGCCGACGTGCCGCCGGAACCACGCGGTCCGGTAGGCGAACACGCCGCCGGCCACCAGCGTGAGCAGCAACGCGGCGAGGAGAAAACTGCCCCCGCTGAGCCCCATCTGAACGGCGCCGGCCGGCAGCCCGAGCAGTTGCCGGGTCAACTCCTCCGGTTCGCGCCCGGTACGCCCCACCAGACTCGTGGCCAGTCCGACCACCGCGAGCACCGCGTACGCGGCGGCCAGCAGGCCCAACCACTCGGTGAACCGAGCCCGGGCGATCGTCTTCGTGGCCAGCCGTAGCCGCCCGACCGCCTCCGGTGGCACGACCGGAAAGTCACGGGCGGTGATCGCCGCCGCCGCACGCCGCCGGCGCCGCCGCGACACGACCGTCAACGCGCCACACACCAGCACCGCCGCGACCACGTGCAGGAAGAACGCCAGCAGCGTCCAGCGGTACGGCGACGGTGGCCCACCGTCACCGCGGTAGCCACCGAGCAACTCCCCCGTCTGGTAGACGAGGCCGGCGGAGAGCGCGCCGGTCAGGCCGACCGCGATGGCGGCGAGGACCGCCGCGCCCAGGCCACCCGGCAGCGCGGACCGGCCGCCCACCCGACCGCGCTGCCACAGCACCACCGCGCTGAGCAGCACCAGCAACATCATCTGGCCGAACAGCGCCACAGCCGCGAGCCCGTCGTAGCCGGGAAGCCCGGTCGCCGACGACCAGTCGCGCCGGTCGCTCGCCACCGTGGCGAGGGTCACCACGCTCAGGACGGCCGCCACGACGCCCGCCGTGCGGGCGGTCCAGGTGGCAGTTCGCGCGGTAGCCGCCCGGTCGATCAGTCCCGGAGCGGCGAGCAGACCGACGCAGGTCAGCAACACCGCCGCGCTGAGCGCCAGCAGCAGGGTCGTGGAGAACGTCGCGCCGCTGGCGCGACGGGCCGTGAGCAGCACGACATCGAGTGCGGCGAGGGCTGCGGCCACGTGGATCGCGCGCAGCCGGTGCACCAGGGGCTCCACGGCCCACAGTGGGTTGTCGGCCGGGCCGGACCGACGGGTGCCGAGCAGGCGCAGGAGCGCTATGGCGACGATCGGCAGGAACGCCAGCACTGCCAGTCGCTGCCCGACGTGCCGGCCGTCGAGCCCGGCCATGGTGTCGAAGGGCGGGCGGCAGCGGGCCGCACCGAGACACTGCCAGGCGAGCAGGTCGAGGGCGACTCCGGCGATGGACACCACGTACAGCACTGTGAGGTTGAGTGCGAGGAGCCGACACAGCACGCTGACCGCAGCGGCGCGGCGGCGGCCGGTCGGGCGCATCCACACGGCCACGTTGCTGAGCATGAACGGCAGGAGGAAAACCATGGCGAGGGTCCGGCCGACGGTGCCCGAGGGCAGGTCCCCCCAGCGGTACGCCTCCAGCGTCACCCCGTCCGGGCCGACCCCGTCCGACCCGGCGGACCGGTGGAAGCCTCCGCTGCCGTCGCCGGCGACCTGCCGGACCTGCGGCTGGTCGAGGATGACCGTCGGGTCCGCCCCGGACACACCGTGCACCCGCAACTCCACCACGTCGTCTCGTCGCGGTTGGTCGCCGGCCATCGCCATCCTTCAGGCGATCAGGCCGGACGCCACGGTCCAGAGCCGCTCGGCGTTGCCCGGATCGACCGCGTACGCGGCCACGCCGCTGTAGTCGGCGGGCCGCTCGGTGACGACCGGGGCCTCGGCGCAGTCCTCGAAGTAGCGACCGCCGACGCCGTCCAGCAACGGGGACGCCGCGAGTAACACCGAGGTCGCGGCGCCCTGTTGCGGGGTCTTGTGCATCTCCTTGGGCGACTTGAGCCCACCGGTGTGCTTCTGCAGGCCGGTCGCGATGGCGCCCGGGTTCAGCGCGTTGGAGTAAATGCCCTCGCCGGCCCAGCGGCGGGTGGCTTCCACAGCGAGCAGGGCCTCGGCGCTCTTGGACTGCCCGTAGGCCAGCAACGGGTCGTACGGCCGGAACGCGAAGTGCAGGTCGTCGAAGATCACCGGGGAGAAGAGGTTGCCGCTGGAGCTGACCGACACCACCCGGGCGCCGCCGGCCGCGGCGAGGGCGTCGTGCAGGCCGACTGTCAACGCGAAGTGCCCCATGAAGTTGGTGGCGAACTGCATCTCCCAGCCCTCGGCGGTGCGCTCCAGCTCGGGCAGCGCCATGATCCCCGCGTTGTTGACAAGGATGTGCAGCGGCTGGTCCCAACCGGCGACGAACTGGCGTACCGACGTCTGGTCGGCCAGGTCCAGCGCACGGACGGTGACCCGCTCCGCGCCGATGCTGGCCGCGATGTCGGCGGCGGCCTGCTCGCCCGCCGCGACCCGGCGGACCCCGAGCACGACCTCGGCGCCGGCGGCGGCGAGCGAACGGGCCGTCTCGATGCCGATACCGGCGGCGCCGCCGGTGATGATGGCCCGCTTGCCGCTCAGGTCCACCCCGGCGATGACCTCGTCGGCGGTCGAGGCGAAACCGAAGGGGGTCGTGATGCGCTCTGTCATTGCTGTCCCGTCTCCCGATCACGCTTACTCCGACACTGTCACCCCGGCGGCAGGCGGTAGCCGGTTCCCTGTTTTTCCTGGTAGTGGCAGGACCAGGCTGGGCGGTCCGTGGCGGCTCCTACGATGGGCGGGTGAGCACGGCCGGCCCGCTGGGCGAATACCTGCGTGCCCGGCGCGAGCTGATCGGGCCGGGTGACGTCGGCCTGCCCGCGCATGGCCGTCGGCGGGTGCCCGGCCTGCGCCGCGAGGAGGCGGCCCTGCTCGCCGGCATCAGCGCCGACTACTACCTGCGGTTGGAGCAGGGCCGTGACCGGCACCCGTCGACGCAGGTGGTCGAGGCGCTGGCCCGCGCGCTGATGCTGGACGCGGACGCCGCGGCGCACCTGCACGGTCTGGCCCGCCCGGTGCCGGCCCGCCGGGCGGCGCGACCCTCGGAGCGGGTGCCGGTGGGCATCCGGCAGTTGGTCGATTCGTGGGCCGAGACGCCCGCCTTCGTGCACGGTCGGCACCTGGACGTGCTGTTCGCCAACCCGGCCGCGACCGCGCTGGCGCCGATCTTCACCACCGGGGTGAACCTGCTGCGCGCGGTCTTCCTGGACCCGAGCGTGCCGGCGCTCTACCCGGCTCTGACTGCGGTCGCGGCCAACGCGGTGGCTGGCCTGCGCGCACAGGTCGGCCCCGAGGTGGACGACCCCCGCCTCATCGAGCTGGTGGAGGAGCTGACGGCCGGCAGCGAGCGGTTTCGGCGGTTGTGGGCCCGGCACGACGTCACGGCCCGTGCGGGCGGCGGGGTGCGGGTGTTCCAGCACCCGGAGCTGGGCGAGTTGGCGCTGCGCTACGAGAAGCTCACGATCAGCGGCACCACCCAGTCGCTGGTGGTCTATCACGCCGAGCCGGGCAGCCCGTCGGCGCGCTCGCTGGCCCGGCTGGCTCGCCGGGCGGCACCGCCCTAGCGTCGCCGTTCCCGAAGCGGGCCGACTATCGGTTGGCCGCCCGCTCGGCGACCACCACCGAGATCCCGTCGAGAACACGTTGCAGACCGAACTCGAACGCGTACTCGGGGCCGTACGCGGCGCCGTGCTGCTGGCCGGCCGCGGTGCCGACCCGGGACGCGGTCGGGTAGGCGCCGGGCTTCAGGAAGGTTTCCAGCCAGGGCGCGTGCGACTGCCACCACTGACCGTCGGTCATGCCGGTCTCGCGCTCCAGGTCGACCACCTCGGAGGCGGCTCGGGCGGCGCTCTTCACGTGGCCCAGCACGAGGGTGAGCACCGCGTCGACCTCGACGTCGGTGAGCCCGATGTCGACGATCGCGCCGAGCTCGTAGTCGTACTTGGCCATCAGGTGCGGGCCGAGCACCGGCCGGGTCGTCTCGGCCCGCAGCATCCAGGGATGCCGCTGGTAGAGAGCCAGATTGTCGCGGGCGATCCGTTCCAGCCGGGTCCGCCAGTCGCCCTCGACGGCGGGGCGCGGCATCTCGCCGTACGCGGTGTCGATCATGACGGCGACGAGTTCGGCCTTGCCCGGCACGTAGGTGTAGACCGACATCGTGCCGACCCCCAGCGCCTCACCGACCCGGCGCATGGTCAGCGCGTCGAGCCCTTCGGCGTCGGCGATGTCGATCGCGACCCGGACGATCCGGTCGACGCTGAGCGCCGGACCGGCGCTGCGGCTGGTCGGCTCCCGGGTGCGCCAGAGAAGGGCCAGGCTGCGGGCCGGGTCCGCGGTCGCCTTGCGCTCACTCGCCATGGTGCGGCCATCCTAACAACGAGGCCGTACGCGGTACGGCCGCGCCGGCCCGCTCCCGGGGGTCCGCGGTCTCGCCAAGGCGTGCGTCAGAGCGCCTCGCGGTCGTCGGACAGCGTCGGGCCGGCGGCGGCGGGCACCAGGTGTCGGACCTCCGGCTCCCCGTCGGTCAGTTCCCGGGCCCGTTGCTCGGCCGCGCGGTCCTCACCGGTCAATCGGCCGCCGTGCTGGCGCAGGTGCTCGTCCCAGGACGGCACGAGATACACCTCGACGAACCGGTCCACCGTCTCGGCCGGGCGGAACAGCCCCCAGCGCATCGCGCCGGTCCGTTGCCGCGCGCCGCGCACCAGGTCCATCGCCGCGAGGAACCGTTGGGTCCGCTCCGGCCGGACGGTGTACTGCACGGTCACCAGCACCGGCCCCACTCCCGGGTCCGGCTCGTGCGCCAGGTGCAGTTGCGGCCAGTAGGCCGCCGGTTCCCGGTCCACCGACCGCAGGTCCGGCAACGGCCAGAGACGACTCGTCAGGGTGCCGACGAGCATCAGCGCCGCCGCCGCCAGGTACGCGAGGAGCAACCCGGCCATCTCGGCCACCAGACCCCAGAGCAGCGCGCCGGCGGCCTGCCCACCGGCGAAGCACACCTGGTAGACGGCCAGGCCCCGGGCCCGCACCCAGCTGGGCAGGAAGAGCTGCATCTCGGCGTTGACGTTGGCCAGCACCGTCACCCAGGCCATCCCGGCGGGCAGCAGGGCCAGCAGCACCAGCGGCACCACCCGCACGGTGCCGACCACTGTCAGCGCCACTGTGAACAGCGCCCCGGCGATCAGCAGGAGCTGGTTGGCAGACAGCCGGGTGCGGATCACGGCCAGCAGCACCCCACCCGCGATGGCGCCGACCCCGAGGGCGGCCAGCAGTACCCCGTACCCGCCGGAGCCCAGCCCCAGTCGCCGACTCGCCACCAACGGCAGCAACGCCCAGAGCGCACTGGCCGGGACCACGAAGACCAGCGCACGGCGCAACAGCCGGCGGACGGTCGGCGAGTGGCGTACGTAGCGGCTGCCGGCGCGCAACGCGGCGGTGAACCGCTCCGGCACCTCGACCGCGCGCGCGTTGGCGGGCCGCCAGCGCCACAACGCGTACGCGAAGATCCCGAAAGCGACCGCGTTGATACCGAAGACCGGGGCGACGCCGGTACGGGCGATCAGCACGCCGGCCACCGCGGGCCCGACCGCCCTCGCCACGTTCACGCTTATCGAGCCGAGCGCGGACGCCGACCGCAGTTGGTCCTGCGGCACCAGCTCCGGGATCACCGCCGCCCAGGCCGGCAGGGTGAGCGCCTGCCCTACCCCGAACGCGAAGGTGAGGGTCAGGAGCAGCGCCGGTGGCATCCGACCGGTCAGGGTGAGCAGCGTCAACGCCACCGCCACCGCCACCAGGAACAGCTGCACGGCGATCAGCAGGTGCCGGCGGTCGAAGCTGTCGGCCAGCACCCCGGCGGGCAACGCCAGCAGCAGCACCGGCAGCAGACTGGCGGTCTGCACCAACGCGACAAGGGTGGAGGCGTTGGAGTGGTTGATCAGCAGCCACTGCGCGCCGACGGTCTGCATCCAGGTGCCGATGTTGGCGGCGAGCAGGGCCAGCCACAGGTTGCGGTAGACCGCCGTCCGCAGCGGCGCCCAGGCAGAGGCCGGACGGTCGGCGGGTCCGGCTGCGGCCGTCACCACCGCCCGTCCGCGCGCAGCACGCGCTCACCGGAGACGTAGAGGTCGTCGGGTTCGAGCAGCAGCAACCGGACGACCTCGGTGGCGACCTGTTCGGGCATGGCGTACACCTCGTCCAGGAACTCGGCGCCCACCCGTTCCTGTAGCCGCGTCGGCATCGGCCCGGGATGCAGCTGCATCACCTTGACCCGGTTGCTGTGCTGGGCCTCGGCCAGCGAGTCGACCAGGCTGTTGCCGTAGCTCTTGGTGGCCCGGTAGACGGGGATGCCGGGCCGGGGGGCCGCCAGGGCCAGCGCGCCGATGTAGACGACGTTGCCGTGGCCCTGCCGGTGCAGGTGCTGCACCGCCTCCCGCAGCAGGTACGTGATGCCCAGAACGTTGATCTCCACCGCCCGGCGGATGTGTTCCACCGACAGGTCCCCCAGGTCGCCGCCCGCCCACATGGAGGCGCAGGCCGCCACCCCGTCGATGGTGCCGTAGCGCTCGACCACCTCGGCGAACCCGTCGCGGACCTGCTCGTAGGAGGAGATGTCGCAGACGGCGCCGTCGCAACCCAGCTCGTCGGTCGCGGCGGCGACCTCGGCCGGAACGTTGCCGAACACCACCACCTGATGCTCGTCGACGAGCAGTCGGGCCACAGCGAGGCCGAGACCGCTGGTCCCGCCGACCACCACGAAGGTTCTGGCACCCATGTCTCTCCAGCCGCCGCCAGCACAGGTCACGCGGGCCGCGCGACGGCGCGTTCTTCCCGTTTCCGGACCCGGCACACCCGTTCGCCGGTAGTGCTGGGCATACCCCGAACAGTGGATCTGGACGGCTGGGGCACCCGGTCGCTCCCGATTAGCGTCTTCCGCATGACCACGGAACACCCTTCGCACCTGGCCGAGGCGCTGCGCCGTCGCCGCTGGCTGATCTCCGCGTGGCCCTGGCGCGCGCTGGCCTACCTGGTGACCACAGTGCCGATCGCCGGCGTGCTCGGTGTCGGGCTGCTCGTCATCGGCGCGCCCCTGCTGGCCGCCGCCAACAGCCTCCGCCTGCACGGCCGACCGCCGAGCATCGCGCTGATGCTGTTCCTGGCGACCGGCAGCCTCACCCTGTTGGCGTTGGCCCCGCTGGTGAGCTTCCCGGTGGCCGTCGTCGAACGGTGGCGCGTCGGGCTCGTCGACGGCCGTCCGCTGGCACCGTCGCCGTGGCCGGGCCTGGTCGCCCGCTACCGCAGCGCCGCGACCTGGCGGGAGGTGGCGTACCTGTTCTGGCTGGGCGGGTTCGCCCCGGTCGCCTACTGGGTGTTCCTGGTGCTGGTGCTGCTCGACCTCGGGATGATCACCAGCCCCTGGCTGGCCGGCGACGCCAACCAGCCGGTCGTGATCTGGCAGCCGATCGACAGCACCGGGGAGGCCATTCCGTACGCGATAGTGGGGGTGCTGCTGATCCCGGTCCTCTGGTACGCCGTCGGTCTGCTCGCCGCCGTCCAGGCAGCCGTGGCCCGGTGGTTGCTGGCCCACCCGGTGGACGCGGCGGCGCTGCGCGAGGTCACCCGCTCCCGCACCCGACTGGTCGGCGCGTACGAGGCCGAACGCCGCCGCATCGAGCGCGACCTGCACGACGGAGCGCAGCCCCGGCTCACCAGCCTCACCCTCCAGCTGGGGCTGGCCCGGCTGGACGTACCCGACGACTCCCCCGCCTCCCGACCACTCGCCGTGGCGCACGACCAGGCCCGGGGGCTGATGGTGATGCTGCGGCAGCTGGTGCACGGTATCCGCCCGCAGAGCCTCACCGATCTGGGCCTGGCCGGGGCCGTACGCGAACTGGCCGACGCCGCCACCATCCCGGTCGTCGTGCACGCCGACCTGCGCGACGAGTTGCCGGAGATCGTGGAGACGACCGCCTACTTCGTGGTCTCCGAGGCGCTGGGCAACGTGGCCCGGCACTCTCGGGCGACCCGTGCCGACGTACGCCTCACCCGGGCCGGCGGTGATCTCGTCGTCGAGGTGGCCGACGACGGCCACGGTGACGCCGACCCGGCCCGGGGTACCGGCCTGACCGGGCTCGCCGACCGGGTCGCCGCCGTGGACGGCCGGCTGCTGCTGTCCAGCCCGCCGGGCGGGCCTACAGTGGTCCGGGTGGAGTTGCCATGTCGTCGGTGACCCGGGTGGTGCTCGCCGAGGACGAGGTGCTGCTGCGGGAGGGTCTGGTCGCGCTGTTGACCCGCTTCGACTTCACTGTGTGCGCGGCCGTCGGCTCCGCACCGGACCTGCTGACGGCGGCCCGCGACCACAAACCGGACCTGGTGCTGACCGACATCCGGATGCCGCCGGGCCACCGCGACGACGGGCTGCGCGCGGCCGTGGCGCTGCGCACCGAGCGACCTGATCTGCCGGTCGTGGTGCTCAGCCAGTACGTGCAGACCGGGTACGCGGCGGCGCTGCTGGACAGCGGCGACGGCCAACGCGTGGGCTACCTGCTCAAGGACCGGGTCGCCGAGGTCACCGAGTTCGTCGACACGCTGCGCCGGGTCGCCGACGGCGGCACCGCCATCGACCCGGACGTGGTCCGGCAACTGCTGCACCGCCCCCGCGACCCGCTCGCCGCGCTGTCCGCCCGGGAACGCGAGGTGTTGGCGCTGCTCGCCGAGGGACGGTCCAACGCGTCGATCGCCGGGCGGCTGCACGTCAGCGAGGCGGCGGTCGGCAAGCATGTCGGCAACATCCTGCTGAAGCTCGACCTGCCCCCCAGCGACGACACCAACCGTCGGGTGCTCGCGGTTCTCACCTACCTGCGCGCCGACCCGGTGAGCTGACGGGCCGAGATCGGGCCCGACCGCCCCCGGCGTAGATTCTTCTCAGCGGTACCGGCGCCAGGTCAGGGCGCCGACCAGGGAGACGGGGGCACGGCATGGCAAAGGCGCTGCGGGTTGGTCTGCTGGGGTACGGGTTGGCGGGCCGGGTGTTCCACGCGCCGTTGATCGCCGCGACTCCCGGGCTGCGGCTCGACGCCATCGTGACCCGCGATCCACAGCGACGCGAGCAGGCGCGACAGCACTTCCCGGACGCCCGCCTGGTCGACGACGCCGACGAGCTGTGGCGTACCCCCGACGCCCTGGACCTGGTCGTGGTGGCGACGCCGAACCGGCAGCACGTGCCGATGGCGCGTGCGGCGATCGCCGCCGGTCTGCCGGTCGTCGTCGACAAGCCCCTCTCCCCGACCGCCGCGGAGGGCCGCGTGTTGATCGACGAGGCGACCGAGCGGGGGGTGCCGCTGACGGTCTTCCAGAACCGGCGCTGGGACGGCGACTTCCTGACCGTCCGCCGTCTGGTCGAGCAGGGCGAGTTGGGGCAGGTGCTGCGCTTCGAGTCCCGGTTCGAGCGGTTCCGTCCGACGATCAAGCCGGGCTGGCGGGAGCTCGCCGGTCCGGAGGAGGCCGGCGGCGCCCTCTTCGACCTCGGCGCCCACCTCGTCGACCAGGCGGTGCAGTTGTTCGGCAGTGTCGAACGGGTCTACGCGGAGGTGGACCGCCGCCGCGCGGGCGCGGCCGTCGACGACGACGCGTTCGTGGCGTTGACCCACGCCAACGGGGTCCACTCGCACCTGTGGATGGGCGCGGTGACCGCGCAGCTCGGGCCGCGCCTGCGGGTGCTGGGCGACCGGGCCGGCTACACCAGCTACGGGCTGGACGTGCAGGAGGCGGCGCTGCACGACGGTGGCCGACCGGACCAGCCGGGCTGGGGCGAGGTCCCGTCGGACCGCTACGGCCTGCTCGGCGTCGACGGTGACCTGCGGCCGGTGCCGACCGAACCCGGCGCGTACCAGAGCTTCTACGCCCAGGTGGCGGCTGCGCTGCGCGACGGCGCGCCGATGCCGGTGGACCCACGGGACTCCGTCCACACCGTCGAGTTGATCGAGCTGGCCCACCGGTCGGCGGCCGAGGGCGTGGTGCTGCCGGTTCCGACCGCCTGACCGGGTCGGACACCCGACCGGTCGACACCTCCCGCCACCCGGGCTCCCTGACGCGTACGCGAAAACCAGTGGAGCGGCGCCACCGTGCGCCGTTACCGTGCTGCGCAATCAGGTCGTCTAGGCAAGGACGTGCCGTTGTACACCCTGTGAGACCTCCCAAGAGCTGATCTGTCGCGCGTCGCGCAGTTGCGCCGCGCTCCTTTTTGCTGCGGACTTCTCACTGAAACCGGTGTACTTCTGTGCTCATGAATTGGGCCGTCGTGCCCACCTGCCTACCCATCGTCCGCCGCCGTTGCCACGCGTGCGCGTCCCAACGCCTTCGGGCGAGCGGCAAGTTCCGGGTCAACGCCAACCACAAGATCCTCGACGTCTGGCTTCTCGCGCTCTGCGTCGAGTGCGGGGAGACGGCCAAGCTCACGGTCCTGGAACGGATGACCGTGCGCTCCATTCCACCCGAACTGCTGGACCGGCTCCATGCCAACGACCCGGGCCTGACCGCCGAACTGCTCCAGGATCCGGCCGTCCAGCACCGAAACCGATTCGTCCTGGACTGGGACAACGCCTGGCGTTTCGACACCGGCGGATCGGCGCACCTGGACCTCGACGTGATCGACGTCGTGGTCCGCAACGCGGCACGGATCCCGGTCCGGCCGACCCGCCTGATCGCGGTGGGTTGCGGTCTGTCGCGGGGCGAGGTCGACCGACTGATCGCGGAAGGGAAGGTTGTTTCGGCGTTCCGGTTGAGCGGCAAGCTCTCCGGGGACTTCACCTTCACGCTGAAGCGCTGACCCGCCTCGGGGCCTGTCCGGCAGAACGCCGGGCGGGCCCCTAGTCGGCGGGCGGGCCCCTAGTCGGCGTCCTGCTCGGAGGGAGCCTGGTCCGGCGTCCGGGCGTCGTCGTCGGTGAGCGCGTCGTCCGACGTCTTGGGCAGGTTGGCAAGCCGACGCTCGGCCTCCCGGGCCTCATCGTCGATCCGGGGACTCTCCTCGTCGGGACCGTGCGACATGAGGACCTCCATCGGGCGCGACCGGCAGACCTGCGTATACCCGACCTGAGGGCGGAGACACGGAGCCAATCATGCCGATCGACGAACCCGCGTCCACGGCGACCGAGTTGTTCACGGCCGAACGTGTATTGGACACCCACTGGACTCGGGCACTCGGGAGGCCATGGCGAGCTGGTGGCTGCCTTGAGTGCCACGGTCGCGACAACTGCTCGCAACTGGATTGGGCGTTGACGCTTCTGGCCGACGTTGCTTCCGTCATGCTGCAGAAGCGGTGACGTGGGAGTTGAACGTGAACCGCTGTGCGCTTTCGGCGGACCAACGTACCGAGCGCCGGGCCGGTCGGCGGGCGCGCCGGGCTGGAGCCCGGGAGCGTTGCCGACCCGGCCCGGTGCCGGATCAGCGCTGCTTCAGCTCGCGCCAGGATGGGTGGGTGCCGCGCCAGGCGTCGGCGAGGATGGCCGCCGAGGCCCGGCTGGGGCACTGCTGCACCCGCTCACGACCCGACGCCCCACCGATCTGGGCGCGGACCTCCCAACCCTGCCCGTCAGTACGGATGTACACGTCCCTGCGCCCGCGCGGGGTCGTGTCTCCGTTCCACCAGTGTTCCTCCACCTTCATTCGCCGACCGTATAGCAATTCCCGCGCCGAGGGTACGGCGCAGGTATGCCCGGACCGGGGCAAGAGCGACATTCCAGGCGCATTTCGGCCCAACCGTTGACGGTTCGAAACCATAACGGGCGGTTATCCCGCTCCTGACTTGCGAATCAGGAACCCCGCCCCACTGTGCCCCCTCCCCGCAACCCCCGCCCCCAGCCCTTGTTGATCAAGAGGTTCGCGTCACGAATCGCGTTCCCGGTGACGCAAACCTCTTGATCAACGCGAGCCGGGCGGGAGACACGCGGAGGGTGAGGCGGTCAGGTTTGGGTTGTCAGGAGGTAGTCGTCGGCTTCGGGGCTCCAGCGCAGGTCCAGTACGCCGGCGGTGGCGGCGGCCTTGCAGAACTGCAGGAAGCTGCGGTAGCCGAGCTTCTTCTCGCTGAAGTCGGGGCGGGCCCGGCGTACCTGGTTCTTCAACCCGGACAACGCCACCGGGTTGCCGCCGCTACCCAGGTCCGCCACGACACCCCGGAGTAGGCCGAACGCCACCTCGCGGTCGCCGTGCTCGGGCAGCGAGACCTCGGGGTCACCCTTCGCCGGGCCCTCGGCCAGCTCGATCACGTTGCGCTCGGCGAGGTGGCGCAGCAGTTCGCCGAAGGTACGGAAGCCGTAGTCGGACTCGCTGAAGGTGGGGTCCTTGCGCAGCAGGGTGCGCTTGAGCCGGGACGCGGTGACCTCACCGTTGGCGCTGCCCTGCAACCCGGCGACCGACTGGGCGACGAGTACGGCGAGGGCGTCCACGTCGCGGCCGGGCTCCTCCCCCGCCGGCCGGCGGTCCACCTCCGGCTCGTGCTCCCGCTCCGGCTCGGGTGGACGTTGCTCCGCACCGGCCTGCCGGGTGGCGGGACGGGCGCGGCGACCACGGGCCGGCGGGATGTCCACACCCTCCAAGCGGTCGTAGTACAGGAACTCGTCGCACGCCGGGGGAAGCAGCCCCGAGGTGGACCCCTCGACCCCGACGCCGATGACCCGCTTGTTCAGCTCGCGCAGCTTGTGCACCAGCGGGGTGAAGTCGCTGTCACCACTGCAGATCACGAAGGTGGAGATGTAGTCGCGTTCGAACGCCAACTCGATGGCGTCGACGGCCATCTTGATGTCCGCGGCGTTCTTACGGGACGCGCCCATCCGCTGCGGGATCTCGATCAGCTCGACGTGGGACCGGGTGAGCATCCGGCGGTCCTCGTCGAAGTAGGACCAGTCGGCGTACGCCCGGCGGACCACCACCCGACCTCGTTCGGCCAGCGCGTCGGCGATGGGCCGGAAGTCGAAGGCCGCGCCGCCGCGATGGTCGCGCGCGCCCAACGCGAGGTTCTCGTAGTCGAGGAAGAGGGCAATCCGGTCTTCTTGATCCACGCGGATCAGCCTACGCCCGGCATGAGCTGGCCGGGGCGGGCGACGCGCGACACCTCAACTCGACGACCGTCCATTTCTTGCGGCCTGATAGTCGTTTATTTTCGTTGTTCGATAGGTGTCTTGCAGTGCCCTGTCCGGTGCTGCATCATGGCGATCAATGTCGGGCGTTGGGGGGAACGCCGGGCGGACCTCCACCACCACCCACCCAGGAGGGTCACCGATGTTTCGCAGCCTCACGCCGGCGCGGGGACGCCCCGGCCGGCCCAGCGGCACCGCCGTCGCGCTCGCGGCCGGTCTCGCCGTGCTGGTCGCCGGGCCCACCGCGGCCGCCGCCAGTCCACCCGCGTCCGCCGGCGCGCAGCCGGTGGTCACCCGGGCCGCACTCGATCCGGCGCTGGTCGCCGGACGCGGCGCGGACGTCGACTTCCTCGAGCAGGAAGCGGAGAACGCCCGCACCAACGGCGAGATCATCGGACCCGACCGGACCGCCTACACGCTGCCCGCGGAAGCTTCCGGCCGCCGGGCGGTCCGGCTCACCCCCGGCGAGTACGTGGAGTTCGTCCTGCCCAGCGCGGCGAACGGGATCACCGTGCGGTACAGCATCCCGGACGCGCCGCAGGGCGGTGGGATCACCGCCCCGCTGAAGGTCGCCGTCAACGGCAAGCACCTGCGCACCATGACGCTCACCTCGCAGTACTCGTGGCTCTACAACCAGTACCCGTTCACCAACGACCCGCAGGCCGGGCTGCTGCACCCGGACTGGTGGATCACCGAGTGCCAGTGCGTGCCGTCGGCCACCACGCCGTACCCGAGCATCGACAAGCCGTTCCGGCCCACCCACTTCTACGACGAGCAGCGGCTGCTGCTCGGACGTACCTACCGGGCCGGCGACAAGGTCCGGCTCACCGCGCCGCCCGGTAGCGCCGCCGCCTGGACCGTCATCGACCTGCTCGACTCCGAGCTGGTAGCGCCGCCGCACGTCCGGCTGCTCGCCGCGAACGTGCTCGCCTTCGGCGCCGACCCCACCGGCCGGCGGGACTCCGCCGACGCGCTGGACCGGGCCATCACCTTCGCCCGGCGCGCCCACCTCAAGGTGTACATCCCGCCGGGCACCTACCAGGTCAACAGGCACATCATCGTCGACGACGTGACCATCGAGGGCGCCGGCAACTGGCACACCACCATCAAGGGCCGCGAGGTCGCCCTGCCGACCCCCGCACCGGACGGCTCGGTGCACACCGGGGTCGGGTTCTACGGGCGGGACGCCGCCGACGGCGGCAGCCGTAACGTGCACCTCTCCGGCTTCGCCATCGAGGGCGACGTGCGGGAGCGCATCGACACCGACCAGGTCAACGCGATCGGTGGGGCGATGAGCGACTCCACCATCGACGGGCTCTACCTGCACCACACCAAGGCGGGCCTGTGGTTCGACGGCCCGATGCGCAACGTCCGGGTCACCAACAACATCATCGTCGACCAGATCGCCGACGCGCTCAACTTCCACACCGGCGTGACCGACTCGCTGGTCGCGCACAACTTCGTCCGCAACACCGGCGACGACGGCCTGGCGATGTGGTCGGAGAAGACGGCCAACGCGCGGAACACGTTCGACCACAACACCGTGCAGTCACCGACCCTGGCCAACGGCATCGCCATCTACGGCGGCACCGACACCACCGTCTCGCACAACCTGGTCGCCGACCCGGTACGCGAGGGCAGCGGCCTGCACGCCGGGGCCCGCTTCGGCGCGGAGCCGTTCACCGGGCACCTGCGCTTCACCAACAACACCACCGCCCGCGCCGGCACGTACGAGCTGAACTGGAACATCGGGCTGGGCGCGATCTGGGTCTTCGCCCTGGATCGCAGCATCGAGGCGCCCATCGAGGTGACCGGCGACGCCTACTTGGACAACACGTACAACGCGATCATGCTGGTCAGCGACTGGCCGGTGAAGGATCTCTACTCGATCTCCGATGCGCGCTTCCGGGACGTCCGGGTCGACGGCACCGGCACCTCGGTGGTCAGCGCCCGCGCGGCCGGGTCCGCCTCGTTCGCCAACGTGGACGCCCGCAACGTCGGGGCGGTCGGCGTCAACAACTGCGGATCGTTCCACTTCACCCCGGCCGGTTCCGAGTTCACTCTGACCGACCTCGGCGGCAACGACGGCGGGTGGCTCGCGCCGTGGCTGCTGCCCAACACCATCACCTGCGACGACCGGCCGCCCGTGTCGCCGCCCCCGCCTCCCGCGCAGTGGTGACAGCGGTGGGCGGCCCGATCGCTCGGGCCGCCCACCGCACACAGATCAGCGCGTCCTGACGTACGCCAGCGGCACGGTCGAGGACTGACCGTGCCATCTGCCGCCCAGCGTGCCCCTGGCCGGCCCGTCGGCCCCGGCCCCCGGCCGGCGCACGACCACCAGCTCGACGGTGTCGGTGTCGATGAGCGTGCGGTCCTCGTCGACCACCCGTCGCACCGCGCCGACGGCCGGCACCTGGGCGTCGGCGGGCCCGTCGACGACGACGGTCACCGTCGGCTCACGCACCTCACGCCGACCGTCGACCTCGAAGTACTGCTCCGCCTGGCCGCTGCCGGTGAGGATCGCGTGGGCGAGCGCGGCCGCGTACACCGGGTCGACGCAGCCGTCGTACACCCAGCGCCGGCCGAGCACCGAATGCTCGGTGGTGCCGACCAGCCAGCCGTCCGCACCGTCGAGGGGCGCGGCGCGGTAGGTGAGCGGAACATGGTGGACCGGCCCGTCGGCGGCGCCGACCAGCATCGTCTCGATGCCGACCTCGCCGGCCGGGTCGTCGAAGCGGTAGGCGCCCCGGCTCACCACCTCGACGCCGGTCGGTCCGGCGAACCACTGCCGGCCGGGCAGCCAGGCCGTCAGCAGGTCCAACTTCGTGGGGTGCAGGGTCGCCCTGTGCAGCAGTGCCATGACGGCAGCCTAGTCAGAGGCCCGCACACTGTTGCCCGCCGATCGTGCAGCTCTCCGGCTCCCGGGCGTTGGGCCGGCTGTCGCGGACGTCGAAGCTGATCGTTTGGGATCCCCCGGCCGGCACTGCGGCTCCGGTGAAGGTGATCACCTGTTTGTCCTGTCGCCAGTTCGCGCCGTCGACGTCGTCGACCGTGGTGCCTTCGGCGAGGGTGACGACCACTGCCCAGTCCGCCACCAGGGCGCCGCCGGGGTTGCGGACCACGATCTCGCCGGTGTAGCCGAACAGCCGGTCGGAGTCGGTCTCGTATCGGGCGGTGACGGGCGCCGGTGGTGGAGGTGGAGGTGGCGCGGCCGACGCGGGTGTCCGCGAGGGCTTCGCCGACGGGGTCCGACTCGGCGAGGTGGTCGCCGAGGCTGTGGTCCGGGAGGGGCGCGCCGAGGGGGTCGCCGTGGGGGCGACTGTCACTGGGCCGGCCGTCACGGTAGGCGACGCGGTCGCGGTCGGTGCGGGCGCGGCGGCCGGCTTCGGGTCGGGCGGCAACGTCACCCATGCCGTCGTCCCCGCCACCAGCACGGCACCCGCGACCACGGCGACGAGCGTGCGACGCCGACGGGGGTTGCGGCCGGCCCTGCCGCGTACGCCGATCAGCGGCAGTTCCGCGGTCATCCCACCGTCGGCCCCGCGCAGGTCGACCTGTTGGAAGGCGAGCCAGTCGAGGATGGCCGGCAGCCGTACCGTCAGCGCCTGGCGGAGCTGTTGCTCGCGCGGCTCGTGCTGCTCGGCGGACCACGCGCCGTGCGTGCTGACCTCCCGTAGCTCCAGTCGGCAGCCCTGCTTCGTGGTCGTGACCGCGCAGGTCAGCTCGCTGAGCCGGCCGGCCTCGTCGCAGGCCAGCACAAGCAGGTCCGGCTCCTGCCGCTCGGTCACCTCGACCTCGACGTTGGCCTCGAAGCCGGGCAGGCCGGCGGTGTGCAGCAGCATCCGGTCCGGTACGCCCTCGACCATCTCGGCCTCGGCGAACCACCGGCCGAGCAACTCCCGATCGGTCAGGGCGCGCCAGACCCGCTCAGCCGGGTGGGACAGCTCGACCTGCGCACCGATCTCGATCACGGCGAGACTCTAACGGGTTGCCGGCCCGGCCTGTCCCGCCCGCCCGAGCCGGTTGCCGGCGTCCTGGTCAGCCCCAGCGGCTGGACCGCTCGACCACTGTGGCCAGCGCGGCCCGGGCGTCGGCGCTGACCTCGGCGACCACCTGCGCCGCCGGCACGTCCCGGGCCAGCGGGTGCGCCTGCCCGGCCCACAGATTGGCCACCGATGCGTCAGCGTCGCGCCGGGCGGCGGCGAGCAGGGGACGCGTCAGGTGCAGCACCTGGGGGTAACCGCTCGGTGCCACCGAGTCGTGCTCGCGCAGGAAGTCGTTGGCCACGCCACGGGCCCGCTTACCGGTGAACGCCCGGGTCAACGCGGTCGGCGCGGCACTGGCCACCGCGGCCCGGTGCATCGGCGAACTGCCCGCCTCCGGGCAGCGCAGGAAGGCCGTGCCGAGTTGCGCGGCGGCGGCGCCGGCAGCCAGCGCGGCAGCCACCGAGGGGCCGTCGACGAGGCCACCCGCGGCCACCAGTGGCCGGTCACAGCGGGCGGCGGCCAGCCGGAGCAGCGGCAGCAACCCGTAGTCGTCGTCGTCCGGCAGGCCGCCGCGATGCCCACCGGCCTCGGTGCCCTGCACCACCACCGCGTCCACACCCAGGTCGGCAGCGGCGCTCGCGGCGTCCGGGCGGGTGACTGTGGCCCACACCTCGGTGCCCCGCTCGCGCAGCGCGGTCACCGCCGCCCGGTCGGGCAGCCCGAACACGAAGGACACGACCGGGACCGGGTCCGCGAGCAGCGCAGCCAGCTTCTCCGGGTACGCGTCGTCGCCGCCCACGGGCTCGCCCAGGCTCACGCCGCGTTGCGCGGCCTGCGGGGCGAGCCGTTGCGCGTACGCCCGGACGGCGGCCTCGTCGACGCCGCCGGGGTCGGGCAGGAAGAGGTTCACACCGAACGGCCCATCGGTACGCGCGCGGACCTCGGCGACGTCGGCGACCAGCCGGCCGATGTCGATCATCCCAGCGGCGAGGAAGCCCAGCCCACCCGCGGCCGACACGGCGGTCACCAGCGCGGGCGTGGACGGGCCACCAGCCATCGGGGCGGCGACGATCGGGTGGCGCAACGCGGACAGGACGGACATCCCCCCATCCTGCCGCAGGGCCGGTCCGCTCACCGGCGCGCGGTGTGCCTCCACCGCAGCACGCCGGCCAACCCGAGCAGGACCAGCACCGTTCCCGCGCCGAGCGCCAGCGGCCAGGTCCGCCCGCCCTCTCCACCGCCGACCTCTCCGGCGGCCGGACGGACCGCGGTGGGCGACAGCGGGTCGACGGACTCCGTGGAGGGCGCTGCGGTGAGTGCGGTGGCCGTGGCCGGGTAGCGCAGGATCGTCGAGCGGGTGCCGGCTGGTTGACCGGCGGACTCGGAGACGGTGAGCAGCGACCGGCCGTCGCGACTGTAGGTGATCGACTCGCCCTGGGGCTCGTCCGGCAACGGGGTGATCCGCGGGGTGCCGGTGGTCAACGCGCGGACCACGTCGCCGTCGGGCACGTCGTACTCGAAGGCGTCGGCGTAGCTGCGCAGCACCACCCGCCGTCCGTCCGGCGCGCTCGCCGCGCCGGTGATCACCCCGCGCCCCAGGAACGAGAACGGGTTGCTGGTCGTGGTCGACGGCACTGTCACCTGGCCGAGCGCGGTCAGCGGTGTCGACGCGTCCGGCCGCAACGCGGTGGCCGGCGCGTACAGGAAGACAGTGCCGCTACCGCCCTTGGTGACGATCAGCGGCCGACCGGACGCGTCGAGCAGCAGCGCCTCGGCGTCGTGCGGACGGTCCGGGTAGGTCATCCGGTGCAGCACCGGCTGCTTCGCCCCCGGCCCGAGCCGCCATACGCCGACGGTCGACCGGGAGCGGTCGTTGTCGCCGATGTCGGCGACCCAGACCGTGCCGTCCCGGCCGATGGCGAGGTCCTCGGTGTCGCGGGGCCGGGAGGGGAAGGAGACGGCGCGCACCACAGC
Organism: Micromonospora sp. NBC_00821; assembly: GCF_036347035.1. Taxonomy (NCBI): domain Bacteria; kingdom Bacillati; phylum Actinomycetota; class Actinomycetes; order Micromonosporales; family Micromonosporaceae; genus Micromonospora; species Micromonospora sp. NBC_00821. The sequence goes on along the minus strand of NZ_CP108880.1, from coordinate 2,476,559 downwards.
GCAGCGCTGGTCGAGGAAGAAGATCCGGCGGCGGGCCTCGTCGTCGGCCCCGTCGTTGATCACCACGTACCCGTCGTCGGTGGCGACCATCCCGGAGATCTCGCGCAGCCGGTCGTCGCGCACCTGGCAGACCGGCGTCCCCGCCGCCGCGGCGGCCGCCGTGGCAGCGCCCGGCGCCAGCACCACGGCCGGCGGCAGCACGCCCGCGAGCATCGCGGTCACCACCGCCCCCGCACGAGCGCGCCGCCCCCAGGTCAACCGTCCACGTACCCGCATCGCCCACCCTCCTCGTCGTGGCCGTGACCGGCCACCCGCCCATCCTGGCCGATCCCGGCCACGGCCGACGGTCATCGGGGGGACGCGCCGGGTTCCCTGGTCGATGTACTGTCGCTCCGCCTGATCTTCACGCCGGAGGGTGGCCATGTCCGTGAGCGACACCGCGCCGGCCACAGGGTTCGGACGGCGGTTGCTGCGCCGCCTCGGCCGCCCGGCCGGTGGCGCCGCCGTCGCGTGGGTGCCGCTCGCCGCGGTCATCTGCGGCCTCTTCACCGGCGCGCTGGCCAGCCGGGCCGCCTGGGAGACGTCCCGACCGCAACCCGACCGGGCCGAGGCCGCCGTCATCCTCACCGACGTCTTTCCCGGCCACGACCTCGGCGAGATCGACACCCCGCCGGCGCTCTTCGTCGTCTACGGGCACGCGCTGCGCCTGGGGACCGTGCGGACCCTGGTGTTCGGTGACGGCGGCGAGTATCAGGAGAGCGCCACCGGCGCCGGCGCACTCGGCGCGCTGACCGCCCGACGTGGCGACACCATCCTGAACGCCTCGATCTCCTCGCAGACAGCCGTCGACGCCAGTTACCTCTCGGTCGAGCTGCACCGCGCGCCACCGCCCCTCGTGGTCCCCGCCGGAGTGCTCGGCACGGTACTGGGCGCGGTGGCCGGTTGGCTGGTCTTCGGCTGGGTCACCCGACGCACCGAGGGCCGCCGTAGCCGTGGCACTGTGAACGGCCTCATCGGTGTGGCCACTGTGCTGTGGTGGCTGCCGGTGCCGCTGGCCGCACCACAGCTGCTGCACCACCACCTCGGCGAGCCACACCCGGCCTGGCACCCGTACTGGGAGTGGCTGGGCCAGCCGGCGGCGTCGCTGCTCTTCCTGGTCGGCGCGGTGTGTGTGCTGCTGGCGCTGGGGGTGGCCGCTGGCACCCGCCGGCACACCACCCCCGGGGCGACGACCGACTGACCGAAGCTGTCGTACCCGTGGTCCATGATCGTGTCGTCGCAGCGGCGCCGGGAGGGGCCGACATGCACATCACCCTGGGGATTCGATGGTGGGAGGGCGTGACGTGACGGACGCCGACGGCGCCGGATGGCGACGGCGCAGCGTGCTGGCGGTGGTGCCACCCGCCCGGCCTCGCAAGCTGACCAAGGTGCCCTTTGTCGAGCTGGCCGACGGGCGGTTGCAGGGCGTTGTCTCCAGCGGGTCGGACGTCGAGCGGGTCTACGTCTCGTCGGTCGCCGCCGGCACCCACGCCTACCAGTGCAGCACCAACAACAACCGGCCCTGCGGCGGTCTGCGCGGCGCCCCGTGCAAGCACCTGCAGGCGCTCACCGATGAGGCTCTGCTCCAATACGGCGTCGACCGGGTCGCCCGTTACCTTCGGGTCGACGTCGGCGGCGGGGTGTCCGGCGGCGCTGACCTGCTGGCCCGGCTGAACGGCCAGCCCGAGCCGGCCTCGGCGGCGGTGGTGTTCAGTCGCTTCCTGCGTCACCTGTCCTATCTGGAGCTGCCGGGGAGTACGGCCACCCTGCCCGAGCTGCACTGGTTCCCGGCCACCGGGGCGGGCCGCTGATGCGCGGCGTTCAGGTCGCACAGCTGCGCGAGGTTCCGGCCGGGTTGGTCGACACGCTCGAGGTGGTAGCCGGCTTCGACGACGCTCTCGCGGGCGGCTTCGGCCGAGTCGGCGAACGGGGTGCGACGGCGCTGGCCGCGTTCGCCAGCGCGCTGGCCGGCACCCCGCTCGTCGACCCGGTGGCCGCCGCGGTCGACGCGGTCGTCGCCGGGTCGGTCACCCCGGAGCACATCGCCGCGCTCGCCGGGGCGCGTTCGGCGTTGCTCGGCGCTGCGCACGACGCCCTGCTCGGGCAGCTCGACACCGCGCTGGGCCGGGCCCGCTCACCATGGACGGCGCCGGGCATCAGGCCCGCCGAGACCCCGTCCGCCCTGGCCGGTGCGCGGGCGTGGTGGCACGAGGTGGCGGTCATTGGCTGGCACGGCGTCGACGACGAGCTACTCTCCGCCGCCGCCACGGTGATCGAGGCGACCCTGGCCGTTCCGGAGCTTCGCCGCATCGCGGTACTGCTCGACGGTTTCGCCGCGGAGCTGCGGGCCTGCGTGCCGATCGCCACCATGACCGAGGTGCCGGCCCGCCGGTGGGCCGATCTCTGGGCCCGGGGCGTGCTGCTCACCGAGGGCGTGCCGCCGCCCGGGGAAGCGCCACTGGTGTCCGGGCGGCTGCTGCCGCTCGGTGTGGACGTGCACACCCACGACACGGCAGTGCAGGTCCAGTTGCACGCCATCCTGGAACCGGCAGGCGACGGACCGACGCGGCTGGTGCGCACCGCGGTCGCCGCCGCGAAGGTGGACACCATCATCGGTCCGGCGGTCTGGCGACTGCTCTCGGGGCACCCGTCGCTACTCACCGCGTTGGCCGAGCGGCGGGCACTGACCATTACCGACCTGCCGCTGCACGGCGGCGACCTGGGCTGGGCCGACGATCGGGTCCGGCTCGACGAGCCTGCCGACCCGTTCGCCACCGCCCGGGTGGTGTTGCCCGCGGCGAGTGCGGCAGCGACCGCTCCGCTGGATCGCCACCCGGCGGGCATCGCCGAGCCGGTCCTCATCGAGGGCACCCCGGTGCGCGACGACGACGGCGGGCTCGCCGTCGAGGTGGACGGCGAACGGATTTCGCTGGCCGTCGACCGACTGCCGGCCGCCGGTCCGCTCAACGCCGACCTGCTCGGTGCCGCGTCGGCCCTGCTGGGTCTGCTGCGCTGGGACGACGGTCGGTGGCAGCTCCAGCCGTTGGCGGTGTCCGCCACTGTGAAGCGGCGGGCCGTGCAGGCGCACAACGGCGACTGGGCGTGCGGCGTCACGGATCCGAAGATCGCCAAGGAGGAGGCCCGAACGGGCGACGCCGTGGCCGTGCTGCGCGAGCGCGCGGGACGGTTGCTGCGCCGATGAACGCGCCCATCCCCACCGGCGGGCTCGCTGACGCCAATCGCCGCCAGGTCCTCTACTGGCGATTGCTGTCCCGCCTGTTCGACAGCGACGAGCAACCCAGCCTGGAGTCGGCGAGCATGGCCGTCGTCGACGACCTCGATCTGCCAGCCGCACTGCTGGACCCGGCGGTCTCGGTGGACACCATCGTGCAACGCTTCCCGGCGCTCACCGCCGAGCTACGCGGGCTGCTCACCCCCGACGACGCCCGGACGGACGACGACGGGCCGGACGACGACGACACGGCCTACCGTCCCGGTGCGGCCGAGGTGCGCCGGGCCGCGCTGGTGTCGAAGGTGCTGCTCAACGTGTTCGCCACCGGCTCCGGTCCGGTCAGCGCCACCCAACTGGCCCGTTGGCAGTCCGACGCCGGCTGGTTCGAGCAGGCTCTCGGGGGCGAGCCCGGTGACCTACGCCGCCAGGGCGGCGAACTGGCTGCCACCCTGGGAGGGCTGGAGGGCGACCTGGTCCGGCGGATGCACCTGCGGGAGGTGTTGGCGAACCCCACGCTGGCCAACAGGCTGACGCCGAGCATGTCACTGATCGAGCAACTGCTGCGCGACAAGTCCAACCTTTCCGGGGTGGCCCTGGCCAACGCCAAGGCGCTGATCCGGCGCTTCGTCGACGAGGTCGCCGAAGCGCTCCGGACGCAGGTGCAGCAAACCAGCGTGGGGGCCCTGGACCGCTCGGTGCCACCCAAGCGGGTGTTCCGCAACCTGGACCTCGACCGCACCATCTGGCAGAACCTGACCAACTGGAGCCCGGAGGACGAGCGACTCTACGTCGACAGGCTCTACTACCGACACACCGCCCGGCGCACCACCCCGGCTCGGCTCATCGTCGTGGTCGACCAGTCCGGCTCCATGGTCGACTCGATGGTCAACTGCACGATCCTCGCGTCGATCTTCGCCGGGCTGCCGAAGGTGGACGTGCATCTGGTGGCCTACGACACCCGGGCACTGGATCTCACCCCGTGGGTGCACGACCCGTTCGAGGTGTTGCTGCGTACCCGGTTGGGGGGCGGCACCGACGGCACGGCGGCGCTGGCGCTGGCCCGACCGAAGATCGCCGAGCCGAAGAACACCGTGCTGGTGTGGATCTCCGACTTCTACGAGGTCAACAACCAGGCGGTCTTCGACGGTCTGCAGGCCGTCCACCGCTCCGGTGCACGGGTCATCCCGGTCGGCTCGGTCAGCAGTTCCGGGCAGCAGAGCGTCAACCCCTGGTTTCGGCAGCGCCTCAAAGACCAGGGCACCCCGGTCATCTCCGGCCACATCCGCAAGCTCGTCGTCGAGCTGAAGAACTTCCTCACCTAGGAGACCCACCCCTCATGTCCGAGATGCTGCGCGCCCCCGCCGAGGTCACGTACGCCGACGAGCTGGATTTCCTCGAGTCGGTCGACACCGGCCCGAAGCCGTTCTCGTGGCGCCTGAGCCCGCGCATGGTCCGGCTGTTCGTCCTCGGCTCGGAACGGGCCGACGGCCTGTCCCGGGAGATCCCGCAGAAGTGGTTCGGCGACCGCAGTTTCGTCGAACGCGCCATCGTCACCCTTGCCTCGGACCGTGGCCTGCTGCTGATCGGCGACCCCGGCACCGGCAAGAGTTGGCTGGCGGAGCTGCTGGCCGCCGCGATCTGCCGCAACTCGACCCTGGTCGTGCAGGGCACCGCCGGCACGACCGAGGACCACATCAAGTACTCGTGGAACGTGTCCATGGTGATCGCCAAGGGGCAGTCCCGGGAGTCGATGATCCCGTCACCGATCATGACGGCGATGGAGCGCGGCGTGGTCGGCCGCTTCGAGGAGCTGACCCGCTCCACCAGCGACGTCCAGGACGCGCTGATCTCGATCCTGTCCGAGAAGTACGTCGCCATCCCCGAACTGGACCAGGACAACATCGTCTTCGCCCAGCCCGGCTTCTCGATCATCGCGACGGCGAACAGCCGCGACCGGGGCGTCAACGACCTCTCCTCGGCGCTCAAGCGACGGTTCAACTTCGTCCGCATACCGGTGGTGACAAACAAGCGCAGCGAGGCCGAGATCGTCCGCTTCCGCACCGAGGAGCTGCTGCGCCGGCACCGCATCGAGCTGGACGTGCCGCCCACCCTGCTGGACATCCTGTTGCAGAGCTTCGCCGACCTGCGGGCCGGCGCCGCCTCGGCGACCAGTGACGACGAGAAGCTGGAATCGGCGCTGTCCACCGCTGAGCAGATCGGTGTCCTGGAGGACGCCATCCTGCACAGCCAATTCTTCGGCGACCGCACACTGCGCGCCGCGACCCTCGCCGGGTCGCTGGTCGGCTCGCTGGCCCGCCGCAGCCCGGAGGACCTGGCGATCCTCAACAAGTACCTGCACGGCGTGGTCGAGCCGCGGGCGCGCAAGGACGACGACGGGTGGGCGGGCTTCCTCGACGGCGGTCGCCAGGCGATCGCGTCCCTGTCGTGAGCGCACCCACCGTCGCCGGTGCCTTCGGCGCGCTGCGCGAGCAGCTCACCGACGCGGCCGCGGCATTCGCGGGCAGCCCCGACGCGCTCGGCGCGATCCTCTCCGGGATGGTCGAGGACGTCGACCGCGCACTCGGCGAGCGGCTGGAGATCTTCCCGGTCTGCCACCACTCGCCGGCCTCCGCGCTCGCCATGGTGCGCCGGCTGCGGGCCAAGCAGCCCCGGGTGATCTACCTGGAGTTGTGCGAGGATCTGCAGCCCCTGCTCGGAGAACTGCGCAACTGCCGCCTCCCGGTGGCGGTGCAGGCGTTCGCCTCGGAGCTGTCCGGCTTTCCCGCCGACTGGGGGCCGCTCAGCGTCGTCGCGCCGGTGACCGAGGCGTCGGCGGAATATCAGGCCATCGCGTACGCGCTGGAGACCCCCGGCGTCGAACTGGTGCTGGTGGACCGCTCCACCGATCACGTCTTCCAGTGGTCACCGAGGGACCAGTCCACCTCCGACGCGGGCCCGGCCGCCGAGGGCGGCGACGTCGGGACGGCCGCGGACACCGGCGAGGAGTCCGCGCTGCACGGCGACGCCGTCGGGGTGGAGATCGGTGACCTGCGACCCCGGTTCGCGGAGTTGGAGGCGTACCTGCTGCACCACGGCAAGGTGCGGCACTGGTCGGAGTGGTGGGACCAGTACATCGAACGCCCGCTGGCTGACGCCGACCACGACACCTACCGGCAGGTGATGGTGCTGATCGGCAGCCTGTTCCGGCGGCTACGCCCGGCCGGCTCCGACCGACTGGACCGTGACGAGGACCGCGAGCGGTACATGTGGACCCGGATGCGTCAGCACCTGGCCACCTCCGGCGTCGACCCGACCGACTGCCTCTACGTCTGCGGCGCGTTCCATGCCGCCAGCCGGGTCGAGCAGTTCGGGTTAGGCTCCACGGCCGACGATTTCGAGATCACCCCACGCACCGGTACCCGCTGGCGGTACGGGCTCATCCCGTCCAGCCACTCCGCTATCGAAACGCAGTTCGGCCTGGCGCCCGGCTCTGTCTCGATCGCGGCGGCGACCTGGACGAAGGCGGTGAGCCGGCACGGGCTGTCCCCGTACCGGCTGGACGGCCAGCGGACCTCGACCACCCGGAGGCGGCGGGGTCAGGCCCCAGCGACACCTTCCCGCGCCGCCGAGCCGGTCAGCGACCGGCTCACCGGCTTCCTCGCCGCGCCGCCCGACCTGAACGGCCTGGACGAGGCGGAGCTGCGCGGCTGGTGCGTCGACATCGTCCGGTTGGCCCGGCGTAACGGGTACCTGGCCAGCACCGCCGACGCGATCGCCGTCTTCGAGACCTCGGTCCTGCTGGCCGGGCTGCGCAACCGGGCCCGACCCACCCCCTACGACTTCGCCGACGCGGCGGTCACCTGTATCGAGAAGGACGTGGTGCCGGGTCGGCGCGACGTCCGGCGGCTCTGCGAGATCCTGCTGGGCGGCGACCGGCTCGGTCAGGTCGGCTACGACGCCCTTCCGCCGTTGGCCCGCGACGTGCTCGACCGGCTTCAGCCGCTCGGCCTGGCCCTGGAGAAGCGAACCGTCCAGCGGGCGCTGCTGGATCTGGCCGGCCAGCCGGAGCTGGCCCACTGCTCGGACCTTCTGTGGATCCTTCGGCACCTGCTGCCCCCGGACGCGGTCCGTCCGATCATGGGTGAGCGTCGGCTCGGGCACCGCTCGATCCAGGAGAGCTGGGACCTGGCACTCGGCCGCAACCAGCGCGCGCTGATCGAGCTGGGCTACGAGGGGGTGACCGTCGAGCAGGTCCTGGAGCAGCGGCTGCGCCGGGCGGTCCGCGGCCCCGACGCCACCGCCGCCGGTGCGCTCACGGCCGTCGAGGACGCCATCCGGCTGCTCGACAGCCCGCGACTGGTCGACGAGTTGGGCGCCCGGGCGGTCGACCTGCTCGCCGCCGAGCGCACCGTCGACGACGCCCCGGACGTCCTGCGCCGCGTCCGTCGCCTGCTGGCCCACTACCGGGCCACCTCGTCGACCCTGCCGGCCTGGTGCGAGGCGTTCGTGACCACCGGATACGCCCACTACTGCACGCTGCTGCCGACCGCCATCGCCGCCGAGGAGACGGAGGTCCGGCAGGTCGCCGCGATGCTCGGCTTCCTGTTCTCCATGGAAGGCCTCGCCCTGTCGCTGGGTTGCGACCGGTCCCAGTTGGAGCTGGCGGTGGCACAGGCGCACCCGACCGCGCCGCCGAAGGTCGCCCTGCTCTGGGCAGGTCAGCACCAGCTCGGGCTGCTGCCGCTGGCCGAGCTGCGGGCCCGGTGCGCCGAACTGCTGGGCAATCCGCTGGTGCTGCCGGCCTTCCCGCAGTATCTGGCCGGCTTCGTGCACGCGCTGGAGCCGGTGCCCGGGCTGGCGCCGTTCGTCGTCGAGACGATGTCGAACGCGTTCGCCCGGCTGCCCGACCCGGTCCTGCTGCCCTGGCTGCCCACCCTGATCTCGACCCTGCGGGATCAGGGGCCGGAGCTGGTCCCACTGCTGGTCCGCGAGGCGGGGCGCACCTTCCCGACCGCGCTGCCCGAGTTGGATTCCTGGGTGCCGCCGTGGGTGGCGCCCTCGTCACCAGCCCGGCCGGTCACCGTCGCCGCGCCGCAGCGATCGGTCGGCGCGCTGCTCGCCGCCCATCCGGAGGCGGTCGACGCTGTCGCGGCGCTGCTCGGCTGTCCGGGCGGGTGGCAACCGTTGCCCGATCCGCCCACTGACCGATCCGCGTTGTCAGCCCTGCTGAACGGGCACCCCGACACCGCCGCGGCGGTGGCCACGCTCCTGGGGGTGTGACCGGCCTCGACGTCCAGCGAGGACCGCCGAGGGTTACCTGTCGGTGCGCGGACCGGTACGGTCCGAGATGTCCACGGTCACAGCAGGCCCGGACGACGGCGCCCCCGCCGGGCCCGGCGCCCGGCGCCGCCAGGCCGACCGGCCATGGAAAGGGGCGCAGCGTGCGGATCAGAGCGGGGTTGTGTGTCGCGGCGCTCGTCGCGGCGGGACTGACGGTCGGCACACCGGCCGCCGCCACACCGGCCGCCGCCCCGGTGGCCAGTGCCACAGTGGTGCCGATCCAGGTCACCGGTGATCCGGCGACGCGGTTCAACCTGGTGCTGCTGGGCGACGGTTACACCGAGGCCGACCTGCCCACCTTCCGAGCACACGTGGACCGGCACCTCAACACCCTGTGGACGATCGAGCCGTTCAAGTCCTACCGCAGCTACTTCAACGTCTACGCCGTGGAGATCGTCTCGGCGGAGTCCGGGGTGGACTGCGACCCCGGCCTGTCCGCGCCGCGACGCGACACCGCGCTGGGCATGGGCTTCTGGGGTGGTTGCAACCCGGCGAGTGTGCAACGCCTGCTCACTGTCGACGGCACCGCCGCTAACGCGTACGCCGACCTGGCCGGCGGCAGCAACCCCGGCAACCGGCAGTTGATCGCGCTGGCCAACAGCGGCACCTACGGCGGGGCCGGCGGCAGCAACGCCACCGCCTCCGGCGGCAACGCCCTCTCCGCGCTGATCAGCCCGCACGAGCTGGGGCACTCGCTCGGTGGCTTGCAGGACGAGTACGACTACTACGGCCGTGGGGTGCCGGGCGACACCTACAGCGGGCCGGAACCGGACTCGGCGCACCACACCGTGTTGACCGAGCGGCAGATGCGCGACACCCGGGCCAAGTGGTGGCGCTGGCTCGGTGAGCCGAGCGAGTCGGGCGGAACGATCGGCCGCTACGAGGGCGGCCTGTACCTCCAGCGTGGGGTGTGGCGACCGAGCCGGCACTCGATGATGAAGTCGCTGGGCTTCTACTTCGACCAGGTCGGCCGCGAGCGGATGACCGAACGGATCGCCGCCCGGGTCGGCATCGTGCAGGGCGGAACGGCCACCGATCAGGCGGTGGGCGCGGACCGACTGCTCTGGGTGGACACCCTGCACCCGGTGAGCCACGCGCTGACGGTGACGTGGTCGGTGGACGGCACTGCGGTGCCGCGCACCGGCAACGCCCGCCATCTGGACCTGCGGAAACTACGGCTCTCCCCCGGCCGGCACACGGTGACCGCCACGGTGACCGACCCGACGGAGTTCGTCCGCGACCCGGCGATCCGCAGCTCACCGGCGCTGACCCAGACCCGTACCTGGACCGTGGACACCGCGGTGCGTACCCCGGTGGTGGAGTCGCCGCTGGCGATCACCGCGTCCACCGCGACCGACCGACCGGTCGGCGCGCAGGATGTGGTGTACGTGCGGACCAACCAGCCCACCGATCGGGCGCCACGCGTGCGCTGGACCCTCGACGGCCGGCTGGTGGCCGACTCCGGCACCGACCGGGACGTGGACCTGTCCGCCCTGCGCCTGTCGCGGGGCACCCACCGGCTGACCGCCCGCGTCAGCGAACCGGCCACCGGGAAGGCGGTGACCCGCACCTGGACGGTCGACGCGACGCGGCCCGACGTGGCGTACGCCCTCTCCGAGCCGCTGCTCACCGTTACCCGGCCCGGCCGACCCACCGAGTACGTGTACAACGGCCCGTTCAGCATGGGGTTGACCGGCACCGACGACGGCACCGGTCAGGTCACCTCGGAGTTCCGGCTCGACGGCGACGGGTGGCACAACTACTACGGTTGGCCCACCGACGCCCGATCACCGTTCCTGTTCACCGCCACCGGCACCGACGTGGACGGTCTGGTCTACGGCAACCTCGGCTCGGGCGGCCTGTCCGTGTCCCCGTTCGCCGAGCGGACTCCCGGGTACGGCCGGCACCGCGTCGAGTACCGGGGCATCGACGCCGTCGGCAACATCGGGCCGGCCCGCGCGTTCGTGGCCACGCTGATCCCGCCCCCACCGGACTGCACCACAGTGATCACCGGCCGGCACGCCGGCCCGCTGACCGTCAGCGCCGGTGTCACCTGCCTGCGCACGGCCACGGTGACCGGCCCGGTCACCGTCGCGCCCGGCGCCGCCCTGGTCGCCCAGGGCTCCTCGATCGCCGGAGACCTGACGGCGTCGCGCGCCGCTGCCGTCGAGGTGCTGAACACCGAGGTACGCGGCGCGGTGGCGCTGACCGGCACCACCGACCACGTCACGATGGTGGGGGCCCGGGTGGCCGGGCCGCTGGCGCTGACCGGTACCGCGTCGGCGCCCATCCTCGCCGGCGGCCAGGTGGGCACGGTGGCCTGTTCCGGTGGCCCGACCCCGGTCGATCTGGGGGTGCCCACCACGGTACGAAAGCCCACCGCGGGCCAGTGCCGCCGGGCGTGACGCCAGACCCACTCAAGGTCCGCGCAACTACCGGGACAGTGCTGCTTCCGCTGCCGCGGAGGCAGCACTGTCCCGGAAACTGCCCAGATCTTGGCCGGCGCGGCGGCGTGAGTGCCGCGCCGGCGGGTAGGCAGCGGCCCGGCGGCATGTCGACACCCGCCGGGTGGGAGGCTCCGATGAGCACGTACCGGGACGAACAGGGCGACACGTTCCCTCCGCCCGAGGCGGATGCCCTTGAGCAACGGCAGGACGCGTTCGACGTCGGGCCGCCGGACCGGGTGTCGGGCGACGTGGACCCGGAGGCGGCCGAGGCCGACCTGGCCGAGCAGGGCGCCTTCCCGGCGGGCACGCTCGAGGAGGTGACGTCGCTGCCGGCCGACGCCAACCCGGCGGACGCCCTCGAACAGCGCCAGGAGATCCCGGCCCGCGACGAGGGGCGTCGCACCTGACAACGCCCGTTCCCGCCGGCCCCGGCCGGCTCAGCCCGCAGCGCCGACCAGCCGGCTCAGCCGGCGACGCCGACCAGCCGGCTCAGCCGGCGACGCTGACCAGCCGGCTCAGCCGCGACGCCGACCAGCCGGCTCAGCCGCGACGCCGACCAGCCGGCTCAGCCGCGACGCCGACCAGCCGGCTCAGCCGCGACGCCGACCAGCCGGCTCAGCCGGCGACGACCTGCCAGAGGAGGAACGCGTTGAGCGCGACCACCAGCACGGCCACCAGTGACGCGGCGGCGGTGGTGAGCGGGTGGTTGACCAGGTTGCCCATCAGGTCGCGTCGGCGGGTGAAGGCGACCACCGGAATCAGCGCGAACGGGATGCCGAAACTGAGGATGACCTGGGACAGCACGAGCGCCCGGGTCGGGTCGAGGCCGATGGCGAGCACCGCCAGGGCGGGCAGCAGGGTGACCATCCGACGCAGCAGCAGCGGTACCCGCCGACGCAGGAAGCCCTGCATGATCACCTCTCCGGCGTAGGTGCCGACGCTCGTGGAGGCGAGCCCCGATACCAGCAGGGCGACGGCGAAGCCGAACGCGGCGGCGGTCCCGATGGTCTGGCCGAGCCCGGCGTGCACGCCCTCCAGACTGTCCGCACCGCCCGGGCCGCCGCCCCGGAAACTGGCCGCGGCGATCAGCAGCATGGCGAGGTTGACAGCGCCGGCCGCGCTGAGGGCGAGTAGCACGTCGGTGCGCTGGCCGCGGAACAGGATCCGACGCTCGGTGTCGTCGGCGGCGGGAATGCGGTCGCGGGTGAGCGCGGAGTGCACGTAGATGACGTGCGGCATGACTGTCGCGCCGAGGATGCCGGCGGCCAACAGCACGCTGTCCGTGCCCTGCAGACGGGGCACCAGACCGGCCATGGCCGAGGCGGGGTCGGAGCCGGAGGCCAGCAGGTTGGCGGCGAAGGCCAGCACGATCACCCCGAGCAGGACGGCGATGACGACCTCGAAGGCGCGGAACCCGCGCGAGCGCAGGGCGAGCACGGCGAACGCGGCAGTGCCGATGATGATCCCGCCGGGCAGCAGGGGGATGCCGAAGAGCAGGTAGAGGGCGACGGCGCCACCGATCACCTCGGCCAGGTCGGTGGCCATGGCGACCAACTCGGCCTGCACCCACATCACCCGGTTCACCGGCTTGGGTAGGCGTTCCCGGCACAGCTCGGGCAGGCTACGCCCGGTGGCCAGACCCAGCTTCGCGGTGAGCGTCTGCACCAGCATCGCCATCAGGTTGGCCACCACCACGACCCAGACCAGCAGGTAGCCGTAGCGGGCGCCGGCGGCGGAGTTGGTGGCGAAGTTGCCGGGGTCGACGTACGCGACGGCGGCGACGAACGCCGGGCCGAGCAGGATCAGTCGCCCGCGTACGCGGCCCCGGGCACGGGCGGCCTGTAGTGGAGTCGCCCTCGACGTCGTCAGTTCGTTGGTGACCATCGAACACCTCCCCGTCCACGCGGATCGCTGCCGGTCCCTTCCCCTCGGGCTGGCCCTTGGGTGCCAACCGGTGGCCTGCCGGTGCCACCGGGGTCGGCCCGCCACGCCGGGCACGGACCCGATGCGCAGCCAGCGAGCGCGCGGCGCGCCGGACGAGACGCGCCGTGCCCGAACAGAACCTGCCGCGGCGGGCTTGACAGCCGGGTGAGTCACCGATGAAGCTGTCTATTAGTCCTACTGTCGTAGGACAACAGGAAGGATCATCGGGAGTGATCGAGTTCGTACTGGACAGCCGGTCGAAGGTGAACACCTACATGCAGCTCGTGCAGCAGGTGAAACAGGCGTTGCGGGTTGGCCTGCTGACGCCGGGCGACCAGTTGCCGAAGGTCCGGGACGTCGCGCAATCCCTGGCGATCAACCCGAACACGGTGCTGAAGGCGTACCGGGAGTTGGAGATCGAGGGTCTGGTCGGTGGCCGACCCGGGGTGGGCACGTTCGTCCAGCGCACGCTGGCCAGCGCGTCCCTGCCCAACCAGGCCGAGCTGCGCGACGACCTGGTCGCCTGGCTGCACCGGGCGCAAGCGGCCGGTCTCACGGCCGAGGACGTCATCGCCCTGGTGGAGACGACGTTGCGCGCCACCCTCGCCGACGACGCCCCGCAGAACGAGCCCGCGTGAGCGAGCAGAGCGAACGAACCATCAGGCACCGCAAGCGCTCGCGCGACCGCGAAGCGATCGCGTGAACGGAACGAGAGGACAAGGGATGGACATGGTCTTGGAAGCGGACCTGCTCGGCAAGCGGTACGGCAGCACCTGGGCGTTGCGGGACTGCTCGCTGCATTTGCCGGCCGGCCGGATCGCCGCTCTGGTCGGGCCGAACGGCGCGGGCAAGAGCACGCTGTTGCACCTGGCCGTCGGGCTGCTCAAGCCCGACGCGGGCACGGTCCGGGTGTTCGGTCGATCCCCGTACGGTGACACGGAGGGACTGGCCGACATCGGGTTCGTCGCCCAGGACACCCCGCTGTACCGGGACTTCACGGCGTCCGAGTTGGTCATCGCCGGCGGCAAGCTGAACAAACGGTGGGACGCGGCGTTGGCTCGCCAGCGGCTGGCACAGCTCGGCATTCCACCGGACAAGCCGGTCGGCAAGCTCTCCGGCGGTCAACGGGCCCAGGTCGCGCTGGCCCTGGCGCTGGCCAAGCAGCCGCGACTGCTGCTGCTCGACGAACCGGTCGCCAGCCTCGACCCGCTGGCGCGACGGGAGTTCCTCCAGTCCCTGATGGGCAGCGTCGCGGAGTCGGGCACCACAGTTCTGCTCTCCTCGCACCTGCTGGCCGACCTGGAACGCGTCTGCGACTACCTGATCGTGCTCAACGCCTCCCAGGTGCAGCTCACCGGCGCTGTCGACGACCTGGTCACCGAGCACCGGCAGCTCGTCGGGCCGCGGCACGACGGCGGCGTCATCGGGGGCGTCGCCGCAGTGATCCGGGCCAGCCACACCGACCGGCAGTCAACGTTGCTCGTCCGCACCGACGGGCCGGTCACCGATCCGGCCTGGACGGTCCGCGAGGTGAGCCTGGAGGACGTCGTGCTGGCCTACCTGGCCGACGGCACCACGAAGACCAGTCACAGCGAGTGGGGGGTAGCGGCATGATCTGGTTGACCTGGCGGCAACACCGCAAGCAGGCGTTCTACACCCTGCTGGGGCTCGCGGCGCTCGCCGCCCTGCTGGTGCCCATCGGCCTGGCGATGCGGCACACCTTCTCCGACCTCGGGCTGACGGACTGCGCCAACCAACTCGCCCGCGCCGACGTGGCGCAGGCAACCCGGGACACGTGCGATGCGGGCTATCGGCGCTTCGGCGACCAGTACGGCAACCTCAGTCTGGTGGCCGTACTGCTGATCACCCTGCCGGTGCTGGTCGGCCTCTTCTGGGGTGCGCCGCTGGTCGCCCGCGAGGTGGAGCAGGGCACGCACCGGTTCGTCTGGACCCAGGGCGTCGGCCGGACCCGCTGGGCCCTGGTGAAGTTCGGTCTCGTGAGCGGGTCCGTTCTGATCCTCGCGACGGTCTACGGGCTGGGCATGTCCTGGTGGGTCGACCCGCTCACCAAGTCCGCGCACGAGGGCCGGTTCGGCATGATCGTCTTCGACCTGCAGGGCATCGTCCCGATCGGGTACACGCTGTTCGCCGTGGCGCTGGGCGTCTTCGCCGGCACCGTGTGGAAGCGGATGCTGCCCGCCATGGGCATCACCCTCGCCGGCTTCATCGGCGTACGGGCGGCGGTCGAGCTGCTGGCCCGACGGCACTATCAGCCGGCCCGGACCCAGACCTTCCCGATCGAGGGGGAAGGGCCACCGGAGGTCAGCCGGGGAGACTGGATCCTCGCGCAGGGCGTCCGGAACCCCGACGGCACGATGATCGCGGAGGGCGGTCGGATCCAGTGCCCGCCGGGCGGTAAGGGGCCGGACGGTCGGGTCTGCGGCGCCGAGTTGGGCCTCGAACCGGGCGCGTACAACTGGCAGCTCTACCAGCCGGCGGACCGGTTCTGGCTGTTCCAGGGCATCGAGACGGGCATCTTCGTCGCCCTCGCCCTGCTCCTGCTCTACCTGGCGGTGCGCCGGGTCCGCCGGATCGCCTAGTTGGGCGACGGGTGCTCGTCGGGGAGCGGGGGCCTCGGCGATCACCCGCCCGGGCCCGATCGAGTCGGTGCGCTTCCACGCCGGTGAGCCTGACGACGACCACCGACACCGATCGGGCCCAAGAGTCGCACTCCGCGTCCGCGCGGGCTCAGCCGGCCAGCCGCCGGTACCGGGCGACCGAGAGTGGCAGGAAGACCGCGACCAGCACGAGTGGCCAGAGCACCGCCAGCAACTGGTAGTGCTGCGCCGCCCAGGAGTCGCCGCCCCAACCGGGGTTACCGAACAGCTCACGGGTGGCGCCGACGGTCGCCGACAGCGGGTTCCACGCTGCCACCGCACCGAGCCAGGCGGGCATGGTGGACGGTGCGACGAACGCGTTGGAGAGGAAGCCGAGCGGAAACTCCAGGGTCTGCACGGCCACCACGGCCGTCTGCCCGCGGGTGACCAGTCCGAGGAAGATGCCGACCCAGATGAGGGCGAAGCGCAGCAGCAGGATCAACCCCACCGCTGCCAGCGTGGCGCCGACCCCACCGTGTGCCCGCCACCCGATTGCCAGACCGGTCAGCAGCAGGACCCCGAGGGTAACCAGCGCGAACAGCATGTCGGCCACCGCCCGGGCCGCCAGCGGTGCCAGCGGTGAGACGGGCATCGATCGGAGCCGGTCGGTCACCCCGCGCTCCAGGTCCTCGGCAACGGCGATCGTGGTGAGACTGATGCCGAAGACCATGGTCATCACGAACATGCCGGGCATCAGGAACTCTCGGTAGCTCCCACCGCCGGGCACCTGCAACGCGCCACCGAACAGGTAGGCGAACATCAGCACGATCAGGATGTTGAAGCCGAGCGAGGCGATCAGCGGGCCGGGATCGCGTCGCCACCGGGCCAGGCCGCGCCAGATCAGCGTGCCGCTGTCGGCCAGGAGGGTGGGCCGGCCGGGCGTCAGGTCCACCGGCGGGGCCGGCATACTCACCGCGCTCATGCCGCCACCTCGGCCGACGCCGCCCGGTGCCCGGTGAGGTGCAGGAACACGTCGTCCAGGGTTGGGCGGCGCAGCGCGACGTCCGCCACCGGGATGTTCACGGCGTCGAGCGCCCGCAGCACGTCGACGAGCGCACCGGCCTGGTGGCCGACCCGGACGCTCACCATCCGCCGGTCCACGTCGACGGTCGGTTCGTCGTCGGCCGCCCGGCGTATCTGGGTGACGGCGGCGGCAAGGTCGGTCGGCGCCGCGACGACCACCTCGATCCGATCGCCGCCGAGCCGGGTCTTGAGGTCGTCCGGAGTCCCCTCGGCTATCACCCGGCCGGCCTCGACCACCGAGATCCGATCGGCGAGTTGGTCGGCCTCGTCCAGTTGTTGGGTGGTGAGCAGCACCGTGGTGCCGGTGCGTACCAACTCCCGGACCGACTCCCACACCTCGTTGCGGCCACGCGGGTCCAGCCCGGTGGTGGGCTCGTCGAGGAAGAGGACCGCGGGGGCCAGGATCATCCCGGCCGCCAGGTCGAGCCGTCGGCGCATGCCGCCGGAGTACGTGCTGACCGGCTGTTCGGCGGCGTCGGCGAGACCGAAGCGTTCCAGCAGCTCGACCGCCCGTTGACGGGCCCGGCGGCGACCCAGGTGAAACAGGCGGCCAAAGAGCACGAGATTCTGTCGGCCGCTCAGCGCCTCGTCGAGCGCGGGGTGCTGCCCCACCAGCCCGATGCGGTAACGCACCTGGTCGGGTTGGCGGGTCACGTCGAAGCCGGCCACCTCGGCGCGACCCTCGTCGAGGCGGAGCAGGGTGGCGAGGATCCGTACCGCTGTGGTCTTGCCGGCCCCGTTCGGGCCGAGCAGGCCGCACACCGTTCCCCGCGGCACCCGCAGGTCGAACCCGTCCAGCGCGTACCGGTCCCGATACCGCTTGCGCAGCCCCTGCGCCACTATCGCGTCGGCTCCTGTCATCAGAGCGCTCCCCTCCCGAAACTGTCCGTCCGCACTACCGTACAGCGTACGATAACGCGTACGGGAAGCGTCACGAAGGCCAGAGCGAATGAGGTCAGAACGAAGCACCGGGGATCACGCGCCACCCGCTCCGGAGCCGGGCCGGCACCGGCGGGCAGTCGCGGCTACTCGGGCTCGGCGGTCCCGCCCTGGCCCGCGACACCGACGTTCAACGGGTCGGCCAGGAGTTTGTCGAACGCCAACTCGGCGGCGCCGATCAGGACGGCGTCGCGGCCGAGCGCCGCCGCGCGCAACCGCAGGTGCTCGCGGGAGGCGGGCAGCGGCATCGTGTCGAGCCGATCCCGAACCACGTCCGCACCGGCGGTGAAGATGTCGCGCAGCGAGCCACCGAACACCACTGCGTCCGGGTTGACCACGTTGACCAGGTTCGCCACGCCGAAGCCGAGCCAGTCCGCCACCTGCTCGACCGCCGCGCGGGCGGTCTGGTCGCCCTCCGCCGCGGCGCGCAGCACCTCGGCCACCGCCGCGCGGTCGCTCGGGTCACGGCCGGCGTGTCGCAGGAGCGCGGCTTCGGAGATCTCGGTCTCCCAGCAGCCGCGTGAACCGCAGCCGCAGGGCAGGCCGTTGGGGTTGACGACCATGTGGCCGACCTTGCCGCTGTGACCCCGGTGGCCGACCACCAGTCGGCCACCAACGATGATGCCGGCGCTGATGCCCAGGTCGCCGTGCAGGTAGATGACGTCGTCGATGCCGACCGCGACGCCCCGGACATGCTCGGCCAGGCCGGCGATGTCGGCCAGGTCGCCGGCCACGAAACCGGGGCCGCAGCGGAACTCCGCCTCCAAAGCCGCGCCGAGCGTCTCGTCGATGCTGGCGATCCGGAGCCTGCCGTCCGGATCGCGGGTGGTGTCGGTGACCGCGGCGGCGCCGCCGACCAGCAGCGCGTCGCCGGCCACCGAACGTTCCATGTCGCGGACGAGGTCGGCGAGGGGCCCTACGGCTTCGATCGCCGACATGCCGCTGGGTCGGGGGATCTCCCGCAGGTCGAGGATCTGCCCGCCGAGGCCGACCCGGGCGGCACGCAGCCGGTCCGCGTCGATGCTCAACGCGTGTGCGTAGACCCGGTCGGAGCGGGGGCTGACCACGAGCGAGGGGCGGCCGGCGCGGCGGGCGGTGGTCGGTGCCTCCTCGGTGACCAGGCCGCCGGTGACCAGGTCGGCCGCGAGGGCGCCGATGGTGCTTCGGTTGAGGCCGAGCCGGCTGGTCAGTTCGGCGCGGGACGTCGGTCCGTGCAGGTGGACGTAGCGCAGCACGGCGCCGAGGTTCTGCCGCCGGATCTCCTCCTGGCTGGCGCCGGGAACCGACGGCAGCGGGGATTCGGGGTTGCGGCCGACGCCGGCTGGCCTGGCCCGTACTGGTGTCGCCACGGTCAGACCTCCTTCCGGGTCGATGCCGGTTGGTGCGGGGGTGCAGGGACGACGATGGGTCCCGGTAGAGGAGACCCGGGACCCATCGGCGTTACTACCTACCGTGCGGTGATTACTTGGTGAGCGGAGCGAGCTTCGGGTCGGTGGCGTACGCCTCAGCCGCGTTCGCCTTGGTGACGGCGACCGGCGGGAGCAGGTACGTGTCGACGACCTTGCTGCCGTTGTTGTAGGACTTGGTGTCGTTCACCTGCGGCTTGTCGCCGGCCTGGAGAGCCTTGACCATGTTGATGGTCTCCTTCACCAGGTTGCGGGTGTCCTTGTTGATCGTCATGTACTGCTCGCCCTTGACGATCGACTTGACCGACTCAACCTCGGAGTCCTGACCGGTGACGATCGGGGTCGGCTTGCCAGCACCCTTGACCGAGGTCAGGATGGCGCGGGCCAGCGTGTCGTTCGGGGAGAGGACGCCGTCCAGCTCCTTGTTGCCGTAGGTCGAGGTCAGCAGCTGGTCCATGCGGGCCTGCGCACCCTCGGCCTTCCAGCCCTGGATGGCGGTCTGCTTGACCTCCTTCTGACCCGAGGCGACGACCACGTTGCCCTTGTCGATCTCCGGCTTGAGCACGTCCATCGCGCCGTTGAAGAAGACACCGGCGTTGTTGTCGTCCGGCGAGCCGGAGAACAGCTCGATGTTGTACGGGCCGTTCGGCTTCTTGGCCTTCATGCCTTCCAGCAGGGCCTGGCCCTGGAGCTGGCCGACCTTGAAGTTGTCGAAGGCGACGTAGTAGTCGAGGTCCGGGGTGTTCGTGATGAGCCGGTCGTAGGCGATGACCTTCACGCCGGCCGTGTGGGCGGCCGCGACCTGGGTCGACAGCTGCGCGGCGTCGGTCGCGCCGATGACGATGACCTTGGCGCCCTTGGTGACCATGGCGGTGATCTGGGCCTGCTGGTCGGCGACAGTGGTCGACGCGCCGGCGTACTGCACGTCACCCTGGAAGCCGGCCTCCTTGAGGCCGTTGCTGAACAGGTCACCGGCGAGGACCCAGTTCTCCGAGGTCTTGGCCGGCAGGGCCACGCCGATCAGCGAGTTGGCCGCGAAGCCCTTGGCGGCCTCGCCGCCGGAGCCGGTGTCGCCGTCGCGGCCGGAGCCGCAGCCGGCGAGGGCCAGCATGGCGGCGGCGCTGATGGCCACCACCGACGTGCCGAAGAATTTACGCATGGTGAGGACTTGCCTTTCTAGATGGTGAGGCGGGTAGAGAGGTCGGTGGCCGTCAGCCGGACACCGCTGCCTTGGCGGGCTCGCGCTCCGCGTCCGGCGGTGAGGCGGGTGGGACGGAGTCGTCGCGGCGGAAGGGCCGCATCAGGCTCCCGATGATGGAGAAGCGCCCCTGGCTCTTGTTGTAGACGTCGATCGCGACGGCCAGCAACAGGACCAGACCCTTGATGATCTGGACGCGGTCGGTGCCGACACCCATGAGCTGAAGGCCGTTGTTGAGCACGGCCATGACGAGACCACCGACGATGGAGCCGCTGATGGTGCCGATACCGCCGGCGACGGCCGCACCACCGATGAAGACGGCGGCGATGGCGTCCAGCTCCCAACCGTTGCCGTCCTGCGGTCCGGAGGCCGCCGAACGGGCCACGAAGATCATGCCGGCCAGGGCGGCCAGGACGGACATGTTCATCATGACGAAGAAGTTGACCCGCTTGAGCTTCACACCGGACAGCTCGGCCGCCCGGGAGTTGCCGCCCACCGCGTAGATGTGCCGGCCACCGGCGGTGTTGCGGGTGTAGAAGGAGTACGCGATGACCAGGACCAGCAGGATGATGCCGGAGATCGGGAAGCTGGTGCCGACGCGACCGCTGGCGAAGCGCAGCGCCGCGAAGGCGATGACGCCGACCATGATGGCCATCCGCAGGATGGAGATCCACATGGGCGCCGGGTCGGCGTCCATGGCCCGTCGGGTCTTGCGGGCCTGGACCTCGCGCCACACCACGGCCAACGCCGCGGCCAGGCCGAGCAGCAGAGTGGCGTTGTTGTAGCCGGTGTTCGGACCGAACTCGGGCAGGAAGCCGGAGCCGATCTCCCGGAAGCCCTCCGGCACCGGGACGGTGCTCGCGTTACCGATGAACTGGTTGCCGCCCCGGAAGAGCAGCATGCCCGCCAGGGTGACGATGAACGCCGGCACCCCGATGTAGGCCACCCAGAAGCCCTGCCAGGCGCCGATCACCGCGCCGATGGCGAGGCCGAACACGATGGCAGCGGGCCAGGGAAGGTCCCACTCGGTCATCGACTTGGCGACCAGGATGCCGGCAAAGGCGGCGACCGAGCCGACCGAGAGGTCGATGTGTCCGGCCACGATCACCATGAGCATGCCGATGGCCAGAATCAGAATGTACGAGTTCTGCTGGAACAGCGCGATCAGGTTGTCCGACCGCAGGGTGAGCCCGTCGGTCAGGATCTGGAACAGGACGACGATCGCCACCAGGGTGAAGATCATGCCGAACTGGCGAGCGTTGGAGGTGGTGCCTCCGAACAGGTTCTTCTGAAGGTCCTTCAATCGGCTCATCGTGTGGCCATCTTCTTCGTCGAGGTCATCTGCTTCATGAGGGTTTCCGGGGTGGCGTCCGCCCGGGCGATCTCGCCCGTGATGGCGCCTTCGAACACTGTGTAGATGCGGTCGCACAGCCCGATCAGCTCAGGCAGCTCCGAGGAGATGACGATGACGCCCTTCCCCTGGTCGGCGAGCCGCTGGATGATGCCGTAGATCTCGTACTTGGCACCCACGTCGATGCCGCGCGTCGGCTCGTCGAGGATCAGCAGGTCCGGGTCGGTGAACATCCACTTGGCCAGGACGACCTTCTGCTGGTTGCCGCCGGAGAGCTTGGAGACGCTCTCGTCGACCGTCGGGGCCTTGGTCCGCAACTCCTTGCGGTACGACTCAGCCGCCTGGTATTCCTCGACCTCGTTCAGGACGCCGTGGTGCGAGATCTTGGACAGCTTGGCGGCCACCGTCGACGTCTTGATGTCGTCGAGCAGGTTGAGGCCGATCGCCTTGCGGTCCTCGCTGACGTACGCGAGACCGTTGTCGATGGCGTCCGCCACCGACTTCAGGACGACCTCCTTGCCGTCCTTGATGATCGTGCCCGACTCGAACACCCCGTAGGAGCGGCCGAAGACACTCATCGCGAGTTCCGTGCGGCCCGCGCCCATGAGACCGGCGAAGCCGACGATCTCGCCGCGGCGCACCACGAAGCTCTCGTTCTTGCAGACCTGCCGCTCGGCGGAGATCGGGTGCCGGACGTTCCAGTTGCGGACCTCGAAGAAGACGTCACCGATCTTCGGCGTGTGGTCCGGGAACCGGCTGCTCAGCTCACGGCCGACCATGCCCCGCACGATCCGGTCCTCGTCGACCCCGTCCGCCTTGACGTCGAGGGTCTCCACGGTCCGGCCGTCGCGCAGGATGGTGATCTGGTCGGCGATCGCCTCGATCTCGTTCAGCTTGTGCGAGATCATGATCGAGGTGATGCCACGGGAGCGGAACCCGCGCAGCAGGTCCAGCAGGTGCTTGGAGTCGGCCTCGTTGAGCGCCGCGGTGGGCTCGTCGAGGATGAGCAGCTTCACGTCCTTGGCGAACGCCTTGGCGATCTCGACGAGCTGCTGCTTGCCGACCCCGATGTCCTTGATCAGGGTGTCCGGGTTCTCTTCCAGACCGACCCGGGCCATCAGGTCCAGCGCCATCCGGTTCGCGGCCTTCCAGTCGATCGCCCCCCGCTTGCGCGGTTCGTTGCCGAGGAAGATGTTCTCGGCGATCGACATCCCTGGAATGAGCGCGAGCTCCTGGTGGATGATCACGATGCCGGCGTTCTCACTGGCCCGGATGTCGGAGAACTTGCTCTCCGACCCCTGGTAGATGATCTTGCCGTCGTAGGTGCCGTGGGGGTACACCCCGCTGAGCACCTTCATCAGGGTGGACTTGCCCGCGCCGTTCTCGCCGCAGATGGCATGGATCTCGCCGGCGCGAACCACCAGGTTGACGTCGGAGAGGGCCTTGACTCCGGGAAACTCCTTGGTGATGGAGCGCATCTCAAGGAGGATGGGCACGTCGCTCATCGCTCGTACCACCTCGCCAACGTCATCGGTTGCCTCCGGAAGGTTGAACCTTCACTTGGTTTTGTTGTTGACGGCAACGTATTGCGGCCGGAGGGCCATCCGCAAGGCGAGGGACTGTTGAAAAAGTAACAATCCGGCAATATAGATGTCGCACAGTGTTCGTCCGCCACAGCGGCAACGACAGTCCCTCCCGGGACCCGAGGCCCGACCGCAGCACCCACGCCCACCTGCGACAACGCGCCAATCGACCCCGGCCGTTCCCGCAGCTTTCCCACCAGGCAAGATGCCTCGGGCACGGTGCATCCGGTAACGCAGCGCACACGTCACGCCATCGAATACTGGGAATCGGGCACCAGCCCAGCGCCGTACACGAGGCGTACCGCGAGCCCCTGGCGGCTGATGTGACCCACGCCTCTACCGCCCGCACGCATCGACGGTCACCACCCGGGAGCGATGGGCACCGGACGACGGGTCAGAGCCCGAAAATCCCTTATGCGCAGTTCGTGACGGCACAGACCAGGATCCGCACCGCGGTGCGGATCCTGCCTCCGTGGGAGTCTGCGGCCCGCTCGGTGTGCGGGATCAGTGACCGGCGTTCTGGCCGCCGTCGACGTGCAGGATCTCGCCGGTGACGAACGGGGCGGACTCGAGATAGAGGACGGCGTCGACGACGTCGCTGGTCTCGCCCATCCGGCCGACCGGGTGCAGGCCCGCGAGCGTCTCGTGCGTCTCGACCGGGTGCATCGGGGTCTTGATGATGCCGGGCGCGACGGCGTTGACCCGTACGCCCCGAGCCGCGTACTCGATGGCCAGGGACTTGGTGGCCGAGCTGAGGCCGCCCTTGGTCAGCGACGCGAGCACCGACGGAACGTGCGAACTGGGCTGGTCGACGAAGCTGGTCGTGATGCTGACGATGTGCCCCGAGCCCCCGGCCAGCAGGTGCGGCAGGACGCGGCGGGTGAGGTGGAAGAAGCCGGCGAGGTTGACCCCGGTGACCAGGTCGAACTCCTCGTCGGTGTAGTCGGTGAACGGCTTGGCGACGAAGACACCGGCGTTGTTCACGAGAGTGTCGATCCGCCCGAAGCGGTCCAGTGCGGCACGTACCACCCGCTCGGCGGTGTCGGCCTCCGCGATGTCGCCCTGGACGGTGACGATCTCCGGGTCGTCGGACGCGCCGATCGAGCGCGAGGTCGCCACGACGCCGTACCCGAGCTTGCGGTAGGCGGCCACGAGGTCGGCGCCGATGCCCTGGGAGGCACCGGTGATAACGACGACCTTCTGGCTCTGACTGCTGTTCATGAGGGAACCACCTTCGCTAGACGACTGGTCTACTAAAAGCTAGCCGACCGGTCGTGTATCGTCGAGGCATGGGTCGAACCAGTGACGCGAAGAACAAGATCCTCGACGCGGCCGCCACGCTGATCGAGCAGCGCGGCTACACGGCGCTCGGCGTGGCCGAAATCTGCGCGGCGGCGGGCGTGCCGAAGGGCAGCTTCTACTACTTCTTCGAGTCCAAGCAGGCGCTCGCCCGCGCCGTCATCGACGAGCACTGGATCACCCAGCGACGCCAGTGGGAGCAACTGCTCGGCAGCGAGCGCGACCCGCTACAGCGACTCCGGGACCTGTTCGAGGCCACCGAGGAGATCCAGCGCGTCGGCCAGCAGAAGGCCGGCGTGGTCGCGGGCTGCCTGTTCGGCAACCTCGCCCTCGAACTCAGCAACCAGGCCGAGGAGATCCGCGGCCGGCTCCAGGAGATCTTCGAGGAGCAGATCAGCCTCATCGAGCAGGTCGTCGTCGAGGCGAAGGAGCGCGGCCTGGCGGGCCCGGCGGTCGACAGCCGGGAGGCCGCCCGATCGATCGTCGCGCAGATCGAAGGGCGGGTCCTTCTCGCGAAGTTGCTCAACGATCCGACCCAGCTGGAGACGCTGTGGCGCAACTGCCTCGACCTCCTCCAGGCGCGGACCACCACCGGCTGAACGGACGACGGTCGCTGACCGTCCACTCCGGGGCGCGCTGCGCGGCCGCTCAGTAGCATCGGCGAGGCACGATATTCAGGCGGACCACTCCCCGACCGGATCGAGCACTCGACATGACGACCGAGCAGACCACGTCTCCCCCGCGTGCCGGTGTCGGCATCGCCGCTCAGGGACTGGGTCAGAGCGTCCGGAGCGGTCGCCGGATCCTGACCGACATCTCAGTGAGCATCGCGCCGGGCGAGCTGGTCGCGATCATCGGCGCCAGCGGCGCCGGCAAGACCACCCTGCTGGAGATCCTCGCCGGGGTACAGCAACCGGCATCGGGCACCGTGACGTACGACGGCACCACCGCGGCCGGCACCATCGGAATCGTTCCGCAGGACGACATCATCCACCGCGAGCTGCCCCTGGCCCGCACCCTGCGGTACGCCGCCAGACTGCGCCTGCCCTCCACCACCGGGCCCGCCGAGATCAGTGACCGAGTCGCGGAGGTGCTCGCCGAGCTGCGACTCACCGACCGGGCCACCACGCCGGTCGGCCTGCTCAGCGGCGGTGAACGCAAGCGCGCCAGCATCGCCGTCGAGCTGCTCACCCGGCCCGGTGTGTTCTTCCTCGACGAGCCCACCTCCGGATTGGACCCGGCGATCGCCGTGGAACTGCTCCGGGTGCTCCGGGCGCTCGCGGACACGGGCGCCACCGTCGTGCTGACCAGCCACCAGATCACCGACGTGGACCACTGCGACCGGGTCGTCGTGCTGACCCGTCAGGGCCGACTGGCGTTCACCGGCACCCCGGCCGCCGCCCGGGAGTTCTTCGGCGTGCGGTCCCTGGCCGAGGTGCACCTCCGGCTCGACGAAGCGACGCAACCCGCCGAGTGGCCCGACCGCTTCGCCGAGCAGCGCGCGACCGAGGGGCCGTCAGGTACCACCGACGACGGTGACGTCTCCGCGACGCCGCCCCGGCGCGTCGGCCGGCTGCGCCAGTGGGCCGTCCTCACCGCGCGCAACGCGGAGATCGTCGTCCGCAACCGGCTGACCCTGGCGATCCTGCTCGGCTCGCCGCTGATGGTGCTCGGTATGTTCGCGCTGCTGTTCCGCCCGGGAGCGTTCGAGCCGACCAGCCCCAGCCCGACGGTGACCGTGATGATCCTGTTCTGGATCGCGTTCGGCGGCTTCTTCTTCGGGCTGACCTACGGGCTCCTCCAGATCTGCACCGAGCTGCCGATCCTGCGCCGGGAGCGGCTCGCCGGTGTCCGGCTGGTGCCGTACCTGTTGGCGAAGGTCGCGGTGCTGCTGCCGCTGCTGGCCCTGGTGGACCTGGCCCTGCTCGGGGTGCTGCGCGGCATGGACCGGCTACCGCCGGTCGGCGGCGCCGACTTCGCCGCCCTGTACGCGACCCTCCTGCTCTCCTCGACGGCGGCGCTCGCCCTCGGCCTGCTCTGCTCGGCGGCCGTGTCCGACGCGGCCCAGGCGACGCTCATGCTGCCGATGCTCTGCTTCCCACAGGTGCTGTTCGTCGGCGCGATCCTGCCGGTGCCGGCCATGGCGATCGGCGGTCAGTGGCTCAGCTACGCGATGTCGAACCGCTGGGCGTTCGAGGGCCTCGGGCACACGGCCGGTGTGGAGCGGCTCTGGCGCGACGGTGGCTCCCCGCTCGGCCCGCCGCTGCTGGCCACGTACGGCGACAGCTTCTCTCGGCCGGTGTGGGTCGACTGGCTGGTGCTCGGCGGTTTCGTCCTGCTCTTCCTGGGCGCGGCCTGGGCGGTACTGCTCCGACGGGATCCACGTCGTGGGTCCTGACCCGACGCCGCCGGGCTCCCCCACGGCGCTGCCGGGATACGCCGCCACCGGCCGGATCGACGAGCTGCGGGCCACCGAGTACCGACACCTGGACACCGACGGGCAGGTGTACCTCGACTACGCCGGAGCCGGGGTGGCCGCCCAGGCGCAGGTGCGCAATCACCACGACCGGTTGCTCGCCGGCCTGTACAGCAACCCCCACTCGGAGAACCCCACGAGCGTGGCGGCGGGGTCGCTGGTGGAGTCGGCGCGACGCGCGGTGCTCGACTACTTCCGCGCCGACCCGGACGAGTACGCCGTCGTCTTCACCCCGAACGCCAGTGGCGCCTGCCGGCTGGTCGGCGAGGCGTACGACTTCGGCCGGACCGCGAAGCTGGTGCTCACCTGGGACAACCACAACTCGGTCAACGGCATCCGCGAGTACGCCCGGTCGGCCCGCGCGTCCGTACGCTACCTACCGCTGAGCGGCCCGGAGCTGCGGGTCGCCGAGTCGGACCTGGTCGCGGCGCTCGACGCCGGCAGTGGCGGCCTGGCCCGTCGCCGGGGTCGGCCTGGTCGGCGCGGGCTGTTCGCCTATCCGGCGCAGAGCAACTTCTCCGGTGTGCAACACCCGCTGGGCTGGGTGGAGCTTGCCCACCAGCGCGGCTACGACGTGCTGCTCGACGCTGCCGCCTTCGCGCCGACGAACCGACTGGACCTCAGCGTCGTACGGCCGGATTTCGTCTGCCTGAGCTGGTACAAGCTCTTCGGCTACCCCACCGGGGTCGGCGCGCTGCTGGCCCGCCGTTCGGCGCTGGCCCGGTTGCGCCGACCGTGGTTCGCCGGCGGCACGATCCGCGCGGTGAGCGTGCAGGGCGACTGGCACCGGCCGATGGACGACGAGTCGGCGTTCGAGGACGGCACGCTCAACTTCCTGAGCATTCCGGACGTGGAGTTCGGGTTGCGCTGGCTCGACTCGATCGGCGTGGACCTCGTTCATGCCCGGGTCGGCCTGCTCACCGAGTGGCTGCTGGAGCGGCTGGCCACCCTGCGGCACGACACCGGCGGGCCACTGGTCCAGGTGTACGGGCCGGCGACGGGTGCGGGGCGCGGTGGCACAGTGACCTTCAACCTCCGTCACCCGGACGGCACGCTGGTCGACGAGCGGCTCGTGGCGCGGGAGGCGGCAGCGGCCGGTCTGTCCCTGCGTACCGGCTGTTTCTGCAACCCGGGCGCGGCTGAGGGCGCGTTCGGGATGAGCCGGACGTCGATGCGGCAGCGGCTGTTGGCGGGGGTCGACACGATCGACCAGTACCTTGACGCGCTGGGGTTGCCGACGGGCGGCGCGGTCCGCGTCTCGTTCGGACTGGCCTCGATCGCGACCGACGCGGAGCGCCTCGTCGACTTCGTCCAGTCGACCTATCTCAACCGGGGTGCCGGTACGGAGTCACCACTGCCACCTCGGCTGCGCTGCTGACCGCCCGGCCCCGCCGACTAGCTGACCTGGGCCACCGGTGCTGGGCGGTGCTTGATCTCCTCCATGAACGGGAACCGGGCGGTCAGCTCGGCGACCGTCAGGCCGGCGCGCCAGGCGGCGGCCACCTGGGCGACCTGCACCAGATCCATGACGTCACCGCGGGCGAGCACCTCTCCCGAGACGCGCAGGTCAATCATGAAGTACCGGGCCTGCGAGCCCAGCCCCACACAGACCACGCCCTCGTCGGAGTGCAGCTCGGCGCAGGTGAACCGGGCCCGCCCCTGCTCCGGCGCTGTCACCCGACCGACGTCGAGCCCGTGGTGGGCAGCGGTTTCGATCAGCGCGGGGGCCAGGCCACCCCGCTCGACCAGATCCGGGTAGAGGCGCACACCCAGCGCCGTCGACGCCTCGCTCATGACTGACTCCCACTTCCTTGTGACAGAGACCAGCAGCGCGCAGGTTACGGGAAAGTTTCCGGCACGCCTCGTCATCCTGTCCCGCGTGGACGCCCCACGGCAATAGGAAGGGTCGATTCGACCGCTATCGAGTAACCCTCGGCCGCGCCGAACTCCGTCGATGGGTCGGCGTCGTCCATCTCGGAGGCATCGAGCAGCGTGATGGCGACGACCGGCGTCCGCGCGCCGCCGATCACTGGTCAGCATCGGGCGGTAACGGACGGTCGTGATATTGGAAACACTCTTGACAGAAAGACATGATATCGACATGCTTCGCTTTAGAGAGCGCTCTCTATCCTGGTAAACCGCCTCCACCACCCCCAAGCTGAGGAGCCTCCCGTGTTCACAGCCCGGCCCAGCCTCCGCTTCCGCCCCCTCGTACTCCTGGCGGCCGCCCTCGTCGCGACCGCGACAGCGCTCGTCGTCCCGGCGCACCCCGACCGGGCCGAGGCCGCCATCGGCCCCATCAGCTGGCAGGACGAGTTCAACTCCCCCGCCGGCACGCCCGTCGACCAGAACAAGTGGCGGTTCGACACCGGCGGCGGCGGCTGGGGCAACAACGAGCGGCAGTACTACACGAACAGCACCAGCAACGCCGTCCACGACGGCCAGGGCAACCTGGTCATCACCGCCCGCCGGGACAATCCCGCCAACTACCAGTGCCACTACGGGCGCTGTGAGTACACGTCGGCACGGTTGCTGACGGCGGCCACCTTCACCCAGACGTACGGGCGGTTCGAGGCCCGGATCAAGGTTCCTCGTGGTCAGGGCATCTGGCCTGCCTTCTGGATGCTCGGCACCGGCGGCGGGTGGCCCGACGCTGGCGAGATCGACGTCATGGAGAACATCGGCAGGGAGCCCAACACCGTCTACGGCACCGTGCACGGGCCCGGCTACTCCGGCGGCGGCGGCATCACGGGCAGCCGCACCCTCGGCGCGCCGCTCGCCGACACCTTCCACACCTACCGGGTGGACTGGGAACCGAACGTCATCACCTGGTACGTCGACGGGGTGCAGTATCACCGGGTCGATCCCGCTCGGCTCGGCGGCAACCGTTGGGTGTTCGACCACCCCTTCTTCATGATTCTCAACGTGGCGGTCGGTGGCAACTGGCCCGGCTACCCGGACGGCTCGACCCAGTTCCCGCAGCAGATGCTCGTCGACTACGTCCGGGTGTCCAGCTACACCTCGGGTGGCGGGGGCGACCCGGCTCCCGGCACCAACCGGATCCGGGGTGCGCAGAGCGGTCGCTGCATCGACATCCCCGGCGCCAACCCGGTCGAGGGCGCCAAACTCCAGATCTGGGACTGCAACACCACGGCGGCCCAGAGCTGGACCTTCGCCTCCGACGGGACCGTCCGCGCGATGGGCAAGTGCATGGACCCGGCCTGGGCCGGCACCGCCAACGGCACCGAGGTCAACCTCGTCAGCTGCAACGGCAACACGGCGCAACGCTTCACCCTCAACGCCTCCGGCGACCTGGTCAACCTCAACGCCAACAAGTGCGTGGACGTACGGGAGGCCAACCCCAACAACGGCGGCAAACTGCACCTGCGGGACTGCCTCGGCGCCGCCAACCAGAAGTGGTCTCGCATCTGATCAGCCGAGCGCGAAGGCGTGGGCCGCCCGAGGGGAACTTCGGGCGGCCCACCGCCGTTGCGGCCTCCACCCACCTCCTCGAACCGGATTAGCTCGATGGGCGGGGAGGCCAGGCTCACGCCCACTATGTTCGGATTAGTCCAGAATCCGGCAGTTCCGGGAGTGAGCTCATGTCGCACCACCTCGATACGCCCCTGGCCGCCCAGGGCGGCCAGTTGTACATCGACGACCTTTACGTCTTCAACGGCGACCGCGCCACGGTGTTCGTCATGGACGTCAACAGCTCGGTGACCAAGGCCGACATCAAGCGCGGCTTCCACGCCGAGGCGCGTTACGAGATCAAGATCCACATCAACGGCACCGAGGCGGAGGACCTGACCTACCGGTTCGCCTTCGGCGAGCCGGACGGCGACGCCCGGCAGGCCCTCCAGTTGTACGAGCTCACCGGCGCGGACGCCCGCGACGACGCCGCGATGGGCACCCCCATCGCCGAGGGGCGCACCGGCGAGGTGACCACCGGCGGCAACGTCCGGATCTGGGCCGGCCGGATCACCGACCCCTTCTACGTCGACCTCGACGAACTCGCCACCATCAACGGCGCGGTCAAGAACGGTTCACCTGTGGACCGCTCCGCGTGGCGGGTCGACCAGGCCAAGAACAGCTTTGCCGGCACCACAGTCGAGTCGATCGTCCTCGAGGTCTCCCACGACGAACCACTGCTGCGCGACGGCACCGAGATCGGCGTGTGGTGTCGCACCATGCTGGCCACCGACGCCGGCGGATGGCGGCAGATCAACCGCGCCGGCCACCCCATGATGTGGCCGATCTTCTGGCCCCACGACACCGACTTCTCCGACCCCGCCAACTTCCGGCACCCCAGCAGCGACCTCACCGAGGGCGGCGAGGAGATCGCGAACGCGGTCGCCGGGGTGGTCAAGGCGAACGGCACCGCACCGGACCCGCAGGCGTACGGCTGGAGCGTCGCCCGGCAGCTCTACCCCGACGTGTTGTCGTACAAGGTCGGCACGGCCGCGAACTTCGGCTTCGCGGTCCGCAACGGACGCACCCTGGCCGACAACGCCGCCGAGGTGATGTTCTCCCTGGTCCTCAACACCGGCACCACGGCGGGCCTCACCTCGGAGGTCACCAAGGCCGCCCGTTCCGCCACGTTCCCGTACGTGGTCGCGGCCTGAATCCGCTCGCAAGGGCTCGGCGGCCGACACGGCGCCGAGCCCTTGCCGTGCGCGCCCTTGACGACGGCCGAACGGGCAGGACGGGCCACCCATGATCGCGCTCGATCCAGGAGAGAGGCCCCTGCCGCGCGCACGACACCACGACATCCAGGATCGAGCACGATCATCGAATGCCTCACCGGGTGATGCTCGCGTCATTCACGCCCTGATGGGCGTTTTGCGTAGTTAGTCTCTTAAGTGCTTCCCAGGGTTCTTTAGGACAAAGGAGACTCGATGCGTAGAAAGATTCTCGCGGGCTTGGCCGGCGTCGCCGCCGTCGTCGCGCTCGCCGGACCGGCCGCCGCGGACACCACGGGCGACACGATCGTGACCCTCACCGTCGACGCCGCCGGTGGCCTGTCGATCACCGTGCCCGCGACGGCGAACATCGGCCACGGCGTGGAGGGCTCGACCATCTCCGGTCAGCTCGGCCCGGTCACCGTGCTGGACCAGCGCGGATCGCTCACCCCCAACTGGACCGCCAACGTCATCTCCACCGACTTCGTCACCGGTGGTGGCTCCTCCGGGGAGACGATCCCCAACATCAACGTCCGGTACTGGTCCGGTCCCGCCACGGCGACCGCCGGTGGCGGCACCTTCACACCGGGTCAGCCCACCGCCGCCCAGGCAGTGATCATCAACGTCCCCCAGACGGCGATGACCCACACCGGCGGCACCGGCAACAACTTCGCCACCTGGAACCCGACCCTGGTGGTGGACGTACCCGTCGGCACCGTCCAGGGTGTCTACACGGGGACGGTGACACATTCGGTGTTCTGAGCCGCTCGGCCGGCTGGTGCTGCTGGCCTCGGTCGCCCTCGCGGCGCTCGGGGTTTCGGCGGCACCAGCCGTTGCCGTGCGGGAGCAGCGACAGGAGCCGGCCGAGGAAGCCGCGATCAGCATCCGGATGCTGGACATCCCGGCCAGTCGGGTGCAGGACCCCCGGGCCCAGGTCTACATCGTGGATCACCTGAAGCCCGGGACGACGATCAACCGCCGGGTCGAGGTGCAGAACACCTCCGCCGAGACGCAGAAGATCGAGTTCTATTCCGGCGCAGCGTCGGTCGAGAACAACGCCTTCACGGTGCCCGAGGGGCGTACGGGAAACGAACTGAGCGGGTGGATCCGGCTGAAGACCGCCACCATGGAGCTGGACCCGGGCGAGCGGCAACCGGTCGAGGTCGAACTCGCCGTGCCGAGGAAGGCATCGAAGGGCGAGCGGTACGCGGCGATCTGGGCGCAGGTCACCAGCGCGAAGGAACGCACCGGCAACGTCACCCAGATCCACCGGGTGGGCATCCGGGTCTACCTCGACATCGGCCCGGGTGGTGAGCCGCCAACTGACTTCCGGATCGAAGGGTTGGCCGCGGAGCCGGGAACCGGTGAGTTCCCAGTGGTCACCGCGAAGGTCACCAACACCGGCGAACGCGCGCTGGACATGACCGGCACCCTGTCGCTGAACAAGGCGGCGGTGCAGGCCGGTCCGTTCAAGGTGACAAACGGCGTGACGATCCTGCCCGGCCAGAGCGGTCAGGTTCGGATCGAGGTCAACCAGGCCCTGCCCGCCGGGACCTGGGACGTGCACGCGAAGCTCGCCAGCGGCACCGTGGAACGCACAGCGACCGGGAAGATCGTCCTACCCGTCGCGGCGCCCATGACTGTCGCGACGTCCAGCGGGCCGAGTTGGCTGGTCTACACGGTCGGTGGGGTCGCCCTGCTGGTGCTGGTCACCCTCGGCGGCTGGTACCTCGTCCGCCGGCAGCGCACCCAGTTGGCCTGACGTCCCCGGACCAGAGACTGCCCGGCCGTTCCCTCCGGAACGGCCGGGCAGCGACGTCTGACCGAGTCGATCATGGACTTGTGCTGGCCGACCTGGGCACAATCAAAACGATTTGTCCCCCACCACAACTTCACGATCCAAGAGGCGGGGCGGCGGGCGAGGGGTGTCGGGCCGGGGTTCAGATGACGGAGTGCGTCACGACCGCCACGTAGTCGCCGACCACCACCCCGGACGGGAGCGTCACGAACAGCGTGGGGTTCCAGGTGGCGGAATTCGGGCCTCCTGTTTGGCCGGACCACCCGGCGGCCGTACGCGGCGTGTTCAGCACCGCCCCGGGCTGCGGGACGAAGGATCCGACCCCGGTGCTGGCGACGACGGGCCCGGAGGCGTACGTGATGTTGCTGTTGGGGATGGTCTCGCCACCCGAGCCGGAGCCCGTGGTGAAGTTCGTGCTGGAGACGACGCTGACCCAGTTGCCGGAGAACGGCCCACGGTCGTCGGTGACGGCCACCGGGCCGAGTTGACCCGATACCCCGGTCGTGCCCGAGCTGACGGTGCCGAGCGCCGAGATCGCCGGGACGCTGATGGACAGCCCACCGAGCGGGGTGATGACCAGGTCGACCGGTCGGGTCGCGGACTGGTCGAACGAGTCGGTCACCCGGACGGTGAACGGGAACGTCCCGGACACTGTGGGCGTGCCGGAGAGCAGGCCGGTGACCGGGTCGAGGGTCAGCCCGGCGGGCAGGCTCCCGGCGCTGACCGACCAGGTGAACGGGCCGGTGCCGCCGGTCACTGTGAGCTGGTACTGGTACGGCTCGTACGCCTTGCCGGGTGGGGGCGGTGGGAAGGTCAGCGTCGGCGACGCGTTGACAGTCACCGACCCGGAGGGGGCCGACTGTGGGCCGGTCCCGCCGGCGTTCGTCGCGGCCACCCGGAAGGTGTACGTGGCACCGGCGGTCAGCCCGGTGACGATCTGGGTCGTTGCGGTTCCGCTGAAGACCCGGGGTGTCTGTGCCACCGCGCCGAGATACGGCGTCACTGTGTAGCCGGTGATCGGCGATCCGCCGTTGGCCGGGGCCGTCCAGCTGACAGTGGCGGCATTGGTTCCGGCGGTGGCCGCTGTGTTCGTCGGCGCTCCCGGCACCGTGTACGGGACCACCGCCGCCGAGGGCGGGCTGGCCGCGCCGGTCCCGAACGCGTTCACCGCCGCGACCCGGAAGGTGTACGACGAGCCCACAGTCAGCCCGGTCAGGGTGCGGCTGGTGGTGGAGGCGTCGAAGGTGACAGTCGGTTGGGTGACGCCGTCCCGGATCGGGGTGATCAGGTAGCTGGTGATCGGGCTGCCGTTGTTCGCCGGCGCGGTCCAGCTCACCGTGGCGCTGGAGACGCCCGCGACCGCTGTGGGCGCGGTCGGTGTGCCCGGTGTGGACGCGTAGACGAAGTTCGCCGACCCGGCGGAGCCCCGGGTGACGACGCTGACGGTGACCGTCGCCGGGCTGGACCGGGCGGGCATGGTGGAGATGGCGAGGGTGCCGTTGGGGTTCACAGTGAAGCAACCGGCGGCCGGGCCGGAGGTGCACGGCACCAGCAGCACCGACGTGCCGGCCTGCTGCTCGGCGGCCGTACCGATGGTGATCGCTGTCGCTCCGGTGAGGTTGCTGCCGCCGACGGTCACCGGGATGCCCCCGGAGACCGAACTCTGGGCCGGGGTGACTGTGACGCCGCTGGGCGCGGTGGCCGGCGCTACCGGTGTGGTGCTGGTGGCCAGGCCCGGGTTCGCGTCGATCGACGACGAGGTCGCCACCGTCGCGGTCTGGATCTGCGTCGGCGTCACGCCGGTGCCGGTGACGGTCGCGACGACGGTGATGGGCGGCAGGGAGGTGCCGCCGGCGAACGGGCCGTTGCTGTTGGTGCAGGTGATGGTCTGTCCGGACGGCGCGGCGCAGACCCAGCCGGAGCCGTACGCGGCGCGTGGGACGACACCGGCGGGCACGGTCTGGGTGACCGAGATCGGTGACGTCTCGGTGGCGCCGGCATCGACCCCGGCGGTGATCGAGTAGGTGACCGGGTCTCCGGGCTGCGGGGTGGCGCCGACCGCGCTGGTCTGCGTCACGTTCAGGTCCGGTACCGGGTTGAAGCTGACCGCCCGCGCGTCGTCGACCTCGTGGAAGTCGGTGACCGAGCCGGTCGATCCCACCCAGCCGAAGGCGAGTTGCCGGGGGTAACCGCTGGCGTTCAGCCAGGTCGGCGACGGGTACAGGCTCGGTGCCACGACCGGAAGTTCGCCCGCCAGGGTGCGGGCGGCACCCCCGACCGGGGTGAACCTGATCCGGTACTGGCCGGCGGGAGTGGTGATTCCGGAGTCGGTGGTGAACGGCGAGGCGGTGGTGTTGATGACCACCTCGACCGGCACCACTGACGCGGCCCGGGTGGCGGCCCGCAGCGGCAGGGCGGGAGACGAGGTGCTTCCGGCGGTGCTGTTGATCGCGCAGTAGCCGACCGCGTTGCGGCCCGGCCCCCGGACCACGACCTGTCCGGGGACCCGGCCGTTGGTGGTCGAGATGTACGGCGGGTTCGTACAGCCGGTCCCCTGGTAGGTGCTGTTGCTGAAGTTGCCGAAGACGTCCAGCCCGATGCCGAGGTAGCCGTTGGAGAGGCCCGCCGACACTCCGTTGAACGCCGCCGAGTAGCCCAGCGAGCCGCCCGGCTGGCCGAGGGTGGACGGGGGTCTCGGGTTGGCCGGGTCGACGGCGGCCAGGACGAAGGCGAGGCCGTCCGCCCCGGGGTTGATGCCGCCGTACTGGTAGGTGTTGAAGGTGACGTGCAGCCCCTGCGAGGTGGGCACGCTCACCGCGCCGAACACTCCACCCTGGCGGGTGATGGCGGCGGGGGTGAGGCGCAGCTTGCCGGAGCCCTGCGGGTCGGTGGAGGTGGTGCAACTGAGCAGCGGGCCGATGGTGGAGTTGCCCGCCGCGCTCAGGCAGGCTGCGTTGGTGGCGAGGAGACCGGGCACTGCTGGCACCGCCACCGCGCCGATGCCATTCGCTGTGTTGTTGTGGAAGGGTTGGTCGAACAGCACCGAGCCGGCCGCCGAGGCCGGGAGCGGCGCGACCGCGAGAACTCCCACGGTCACGGCTACCGCCAGCGTTGCGATTCTGCTCGGACGACGCCGGCCCCGAAACGACATGCCCACTCCCAGTTTTCACTCCAGTCCCGAGCTGGACTATATCCTCCCAAAACACCCATATTTCTCTTACGAGGATAAAGCCGACTGGGGTGCCCGGCCGCGCAAAAGCGGACCGACCCCCTCGGTCACGCCGGGGAGGTCGGTCCGCTGAGACGGAAGCCGTCAGCCCTCGATGTCCCGAGGGTCGCGGCTGCGGGGGTACGTGTTCTTCTCCCCGATCGTGCCGTCCTGCTTCTTGATCACGTGTTCGACGCCGCGGTCGGCCGCCATCTCGCGGCCCTGGGCCTGCGCGTCAGCCTTCACGTCATGCGTGCTGCTGGCCCGCTCCTGGCCCTCCGGCTTGTTCTTCCACTGCCCGTCCTCGTGGTACGTGTCGACGTCACCCTTGGCCATGACCGGCTCCTCCCTGCGTCTGCGCTGTCTCCCGAATCAGTGCCCGCGAGCCGTGCCGGGCAAACTGCGGTCCTCAGGAGACGGCCGGGCAGTTGTTGCTCACCCGCCGCAGGATCTGTTCGCGTTCGTCGGTGGTGATGCCCGACGGCGTCCCGTCGAAGTGGGTCTCGACCTTTTCCCAGCCGCGGCGCTGCTCGTAGTGCAGGTGCGGGGCTCCGGAGTTGCCGGTGCTGCCGAGCCGCCCGATCTGGTCACCCTGGGCGACCTTCTGACCCACGGTGACCAGCGGAGGTTCGAGCATGTGCAGGTACTGCGTCTCCCACTTGCCGCCGTGGTCGATCTTCACCCAGTAGCCGCCGCCGCGCCCCCGTGGGCCGTCCGGGTTCTCCGGGTTCCGACCACCCAACGAGCCGTTGATGCCCGCCACTGTGACGGTGCCGGCGTACGAGGCGAGCACCGGCCGCCCCCACGTCTCGCCCTCGACCGGGAAGAAGTCGACGTCGTAGTCGTCGTGACCGGGGTAGGTGCTGAGTTGCCACGTCTCGCCGCAGGTCACCGGCATCTGGAAGAGCGGGCGCGGCCCGGCCGGTCGCAGCATCGGCACCGCGACCACCGCGACGCCCAGGACGGCCGCCGCCGTGACGAGCGCGAGCAGGAGACGGATGGCACGGCTTCGAGGGCGGCGGTGGGAGCGGGATCTGGTGGGGCGACCGGTCGTCACCGGCCCGAGCATGGCAGATCCCAGCAACGTTCCGACCCCGAGGTGACGCACCCGCAGCGGTGACATTGCAGTCGCACCGCAAACGAGATACCGTCGGATGCAATGCAGTCGTATTGCAACGAGAGTGGGCTCCCATGCACGTGATCGCGTTGTCCGAGGTGACCGCCGCCATGACCGCCCTGGTCGGCGGCAAGGCTGCCGGGCTGGGCGAGCTGATCCGGCACGGCGAGCGGGTCCCCGACGGTTTCTGCGTCACCACCGAGGCACACCGGCTCGGCGTCGTCCCCACGGTCGAGGTCGTCGCCGCGTACCAGCGCCTCGGCGCGGGCCCGGTGGCGGTGCGCTCCAGCGCCACCGCCGAGGACCTGCCGGACGCGAGCTTCGCCGGGCAGCAGGACACCGTCCTCAACGTCACCGGCACCGCCGAGCTGATCGCCGCCATCGAGAAATGCTGGGCTTCGCTGCACGGCGACCGCGCGACCGCCTACCGCGACGCCCGCGGCATCGATCACCAGACGGTGCGGATGGCCGTCGTCGTGCAGCGCATGGTCACACCCGCGGTGGCGGGAGTGCTGTTCACGGCGAACCCGCTGACCGGGGGCCGCGACGAGATGGCCGTCGACGCCGCTGCGGGCCTCGGCACGACAGTGGTGGACGGCGCCGCCGCCGTCGACCACTACATCCTCGACGACGTCGCGCCCACCGAGACCGGATGCCTGACGTCCACGCAGCTGGCCCGCCTCCGCGCCGTCGGCGAACGGTTGCAGGCCCACTTCGGCTGCCCGCAGGATGTCGAGTGGGCGATCGACGCGGACGACGTGCTGTGGCTCCTCCAGTCCCGGCCGATCACCAGCCTGTTCCCCGCCCCACCGCTCAGCGAGAAGCCCCTCCCCCGCGTCTACCTGGAGTTCGGGCACGTTCAGGGCATGCTGCAACCGGTCACCCCGATGGGCATGTCGACTCTGCGGACGCAGATCGCCGCGATGCTCGCCGCGCTCGGGGTGCGGGTCGAGATCGTCGACATCGGCGGCCGTCTCTACGGCGACCTGACCGACCTCGCCCGTGACCGGTCGTCCCGCAAGCGGCTGGTGAAGCTCCTGGCCGTCGACTTCGGGCCGCGCGCCCAGGCGGTGATGCAGCACGTGCTGGCCGATCCCCGGTTCGCCCCGACCAGCGGCGGCGCCCGGCGCGGTGGGGCGCCGGGCGCCGCGTCGCTGCGGACGGCCCGCCGCGCGGTGGTGGGCATCCTGCGGGCGCTGGCCCGTCCCGAGGCCGCGCGGACCCGGATGTTCGAGGCGATCGAACAGCTGAGGGTGAGTTCAGCAGCCCCCGCCGAGCTGCGTACCACCGCCGACCGGCTGCGCTTCGTGCAGGCGCAGGACGCCGAGGCCGACGACAGCGCCGACGCGATCATGTGGCCGATCGTCGCCGGGATGCTCGCCGCCGCCCTACCGGCCGCGCTGCTCAAGGGCGTCGCCGGCCCCGACGAGATCCACACCGTGCTCGGCGGCATGCCGCACAACGTCACCATCGAGATGGACCTGGCCCTGTGGCGGCTCGCCCAGGGCGTGGGCGACCACCGGCAGCTTCTCCTGGACACCCCGCCGGCCGAGTTGGCCGCACGCCACCTGCGCGGGACGCTGCCCGACATCGGCATGGCGGCCTTCCTGGACGTCTACGGGCACCGGGGCGTCGCCGAAGTCGACCTCGGAGTGCCGCGCTGGGCGGAGGACCCCACACCGGTCTTCGCCGCGGTCGCCAACTACCTGCGGGTGACCGATCCGCACCAGGGTCCCGACCAGCGCTTCCAGCGGGCCGCCGCAGCGGCGGAGACAGCGTTGGAGGAACTGGTCACCCGAGCTCGCCGTCGGCGGCCGGTGCGGGGCGGGATCGCCGCTTTCCTGTTGCGCCGGGCGCGGTCGTTGGCCGGCCTGCGCGAGGCCGGCAAGTTCGCCGGGCTGTACCCGCTGCGCGAGACCCGTCGCCAACTGCTGCTCATCGGCGCCGACCTGCACGCCAACGGGTTGCTGGACCAGCCCGACGACATCATGTTCCTGACCCTCGACGAGGTGCACACCGTCGTACACCAGGGTGTTGATCTGCGCGGCACCGTCACCGCTCGACGGGCCGTGCACGGCCGGGAGCTGCGGCGTCGGACGGTACCGGTGGCACTGCTCTCCGACGGTACGGATGTCGAGACCGTCCTGCCGGCGGCATCGACCGGCGACGGGACGCTCGCTGGAGTGGGTGCGTCGGCGGGCCGGGTGACCGGCCCCGCCCGGGTGGTGCGCGACCCGAGCACCGCCCACGTCGAGCCCGGCGAAGTCCTGGTGGCCGCGACCACGGACCCGGGCTGGACCCCGCTGTTCCTCACCGCGTCGGCGCTCGTCACCGAGACCGGCGCGATCATGGCGCACGGCCCGACGGTGGCCCGTGAGTACGGCATTCCCGCCGTCATCTGCGTGCCGGACGCCACCCGGACCATCACCACCGGGCAGCTCGTCACGGTGGACGGCGGCGCCGGCACCGTCACGCTGCACCGACCCTCGGCCTCCGAGCGAGAAGGACGACAATGACCGACACGAAGACACCGACCAGGGCGCGGGTGGGCCCGCTGCTGCGGCGGGCGGCCGAGGCCGAGGCCGCGACGTGGCGCAGCCTGTACGTGTGGGCGCGGCGTCGTCCACTGCCGCTGGGGCCCGGCGACGAGCCGTTCGGCTACCTCGGCGTGGTCAGGCCGATCCTGGGCATCTTCATCGGCCTCTCGGTCGTGGAGATCCCGATCTTCGACGTGGTGGTCACCCACGTGGTGCCGTGGCGGCCCGCCCGCTGGATCGTGTTGGGCCTCGGCATCTGGGGTCTGCTCTGGATGATCGGCCTGTTCGCCAGCATGACGATCCACCCGCATGTCGTGGGTGACCGGGGCCTGCGGGTGCGGCTCAGCTGGGGCATCGACGTCTGGATCCCGTGGACCGACGTCGAGGCGCTGCGCAAGCGCTACCGATCGCTGCCGTCGAGCAAGTCGGTGCAGGTCGAGCAGGAGGGCGACCGGCGGGTGGTGTCCATCTCGGTCGGCAGCCAGACCAGCATCGACGTCCTGCTGCGCCGGCCGCTGACCTTCGACCTGCCGAAGACCGGGTCCACACCGGTCAACGAGCTGCGACTGTACGCCGACGACCCGGACGGCCTGCTGCGCAGCGCCCGGGGCACACCGGCGAGCCAGACCGTCAGCCGGTGACCGCCGCGCTGGCGGAGTCTCCGGGCCACCCACTGTGAAACGATCGAGGCCATGCCCAAGAAGGTCGATCACCAGGAGCGACGCACCCTCATCGCGGACGCGCTGATGCGGGTCGCCGCGGATCAGGGCCTGGAGGCCGTCAGCCTCCGACACGTCGCCGCCGAGGCCGGCGTGTCCGCCGGGATGGTCCAGCACTACTTCCGGACCAAGGACGAGATGATGGCGTTCGCGTTGAGCGTGGTGCGCGAGCGCAGCCAGCTCCGGGTCACCGAGGCGGTGGCAGGGCTGGGCGAGACCCCCTCGCCTCGGCTGCTGCTGCGCACGATGCTCGCCGCGCTGCTGCCACTCGACGAAGCCACCCGCGACAACGGGCGGGTGGCGCTCGCGTTCCTCGCCTACACGGCGGTGCGACCGTCGGCCGCGCCCACGCTGCACGAGGACACCGCGCAGTTCACCGGGTTCATCGCCAGCGTCCTGCCCGACCGGCACGGCGCCGCCGCCGCGGCCGGCCTACTGGCGCTGATGGAGGGTCTCGGCGTCTACCTGCTGGGCGGGCAGTACACCGCCGAGCAGGCGCTGGGCGCGCTGGACGCCCACCTCGACCTGCTCTTCGGCTGATCCCGTCGTAGCTGGCCGTTGGCCCCCCGGCGAGGGGCGGCACGGACCAGGATGAGCGGATGAGCCGCGTCCACCGGGCCCGGCCGGTGCTGGTCGAGGAGGCACACCGGGCCACCACCTTCGAGATCTTCTTCGACCTGGTCCTGGTCTTCGCGCTGACGCGGCTCATCGGTTTCATGGCGGAGTCGCTGGGACCGCTCACCCTCTACCAGGGCCTGCTGCTCCTGCTCTGGTTCTGGTACGCGTGGAGCTGCTACGCCTGGCTGGGTAACCAGGTCCGCGCGGACAACGGCCCCGTGCTGGCCGGAATGCTCGCGGCGATGGCCGCCATCTTCGTGGCCGCCCTGGTGATCCCGGAGGCATGGCAGCGCCACGACGGCGCGTTGAGCCCGCCGCTCACACTGGCCATCGCCTACATCGTGGTCCGCGGGGTGCACCTCGCCCTGATGACCTACGCCTCGTCCGGCAACCCGCAGTACCGCCGGCAGACCCTGCGCTTCGCCGTGTCCACCACACTCGCCTGGGTTCCGCTCCTGGTGGGAGCCGTCCTCGGCGGCACCGCGCAGACCGTGCTGTGGACAGTGGCGTTCCTCGTCGACTACGGCGGCGGCCGGATCGCCACCGCCGCCAGCTTCGGCGAGGTCCGCAGCGGCGCCCACTTCGCCGAACGCCACGGTCTGGTGCTGATCATCGTGCTCGGTGAGTCCCTGCTGTCGGCCGGGGCCGGCGTGGGCCTGACCATGATCGCCTGGCCGATGCTGGTGGCCGCGGTGTTCGGCTTCGCCGCGACCGTGTGCCTGTGGTGGCTCTACTTCGTGGGCGTAGCCCCGGAGGCCGCGAAGGTGCTGACCTCGGCCTCGCCGCGTACCCGACGCCGTCAGCAGTTGGCATCGGACGCTTACACGCTGGCGCACCTGCCGCTGGTCGCCGGGGTCGTCTACTTCGCCCTGGGCATCCACCTGATCCTCGCAAGCCTGACGGATCAGCCTCGGCACCCCGCCGGGGAGCCGATGGGATGGCCGGCGACGACAGTGCTCTACGGCGGTGCCGCGCTCTACCTCATCGGTCGTCTGCTGTTCCTCCGGCTGACCGTCGGCGGCTCGCCGGGCCATCTCGTCGCGATCGGCGTCGTCCTCCTGCTGCTGCCGGTGTCCCGGATCCTGCCCGCGCTGGCCGCCCTCGGCCTGCTGACGGCCATCCTCACCGCCCTGGTCCTGTACGAGCGGCTGCCCCGGGCCGTCTGACCCCTCCCCGACAGGGAGATGTCAGACGACCCAGGTCAACGTGTTCAGCTCGCCCTGGTGCCCCGCGCCTTCAGTCGGCGCAGCTCGTCGGCGGACATCAGCCAGGTGGAGTTCGTCGTGCCCAGGCCGAGGAGCACCTGGTCGAAGGTGTTGCCGTCGTTGTCGTCGGTGTAGCAGACGCTCACCTCACCCCAGGGCGACGCGGCGACCGCGAAGTGCTCCTGGCGGCCCGTCGTGGTCTG
Source organism: Micromonospora sp. NBC_00821 (assembly GCF_036347035.1). Classification (NCBI taxonomy): domain Bacteria; kingdom Bacillati; phylum Actinomycetota; class Actinomycetes; order Micromonosporales; family Micromonosporaceae; genus Micromonospora; species Micromonospora sp. NBC_00821. Next base: position 2,433,559 of record NZ_CP108880.1, on the reverse strand, counting down.
GCTCAGCGCCTGGGCCGCCAGCCGGCCGGTGGACGTGCCGTCCGGGTTGAGGCCCCGCGCCCAGACGTCCGGGTTGGAGCCGGACACCGTCCAGCCCACCACCACGTTGTCCTGGTCGTCGATGCCGACAGCGGGAGCGGTGGCGCCGGCGCCGGTGGAGACCGGAACCTCGTCGTGCCGGGCCGTGCCCGCGGCGGTGAACGATCGGGCCCAGACACCCCGGGTGCCGGTGTGGTCGGATTCCCACCCGACCGTGAAGTCACCGGCGAAGTTCGCCGCCACCGAGGCGCGCTGCTGCTGCCCGCCGCTCTGGGCGTTGGCCGTCCGCCGCGACAGCGCCACGGCACCGTTGGGCCGGGCCAGCCGGGTCAGCCCGATGTTGTACGAGCCGTTGGCGTCGGCGTCCTCGTCCCAGACCACCAGCGCCTCGCCGGAGGCGGACACCGCCACGTCGGGACGGTGGTGCGTGCCCGTCGTCTGCGAGGCCGTCACCTCGTACGCCTTGGTGGTGGCGGCGGTGAAGCCGGCGGCCTTGACGGTGGCGGGAGCGGTGCCCTGCACGTCCTCCCAGACCACTGTGAAGCCGACGGCGGCGGCGTTGGTGGGCGCGCCGTCCGGGTCGACCGAGACCTTCGGCCAGATCTGCTGCCCGGCGTCGCTGGCGTTGGCCTGCCCCGAGCCGAGCACCGCGCCGGCGGGCGACACCACCCGGTACTGGATGTTGTAGACGCCGTTGCCGTCGCCGTCGGCGGCCCAGACCACCACGGCGTTGCCCCGGTCGTCGAGCCCCACGTCGGGGCTGAGGTGCCGCCAGGCGGCCCCGCTGGTCCCCCCGGTGCTGAGCTTCAGCTCGTACGCGGGCGTGCCGTCGCGGAACAGCCGCAGGTAGATCTCGCTGTGGGTGTCGTCCTCCGGTGCGGTGCTGTCCCGGTCGTCCTCCCAGATCACTGCGACGTGACCGTTGCGGTTCATGGCGATGGAGGGCAGATCCTGGTCGCCGGTGGCGACGCTGTTCGCTGTGGTCCAGGTGACCGCCTCGGCGGTCATCGCGGTCGGGCCGAGGACCACGTTCGGGATGAGCAGGGACGCGGTGAGCAGTGCGGTGATCGCGGTCATTGTGGCTCTCTCCCTTACCCGGCCTACAGGCCGGGCTGGCCGTCGAGGATGACGAACGAGCGCACGGTGGACGCCGCCGCGCCGTGCTCGGTCACGGAGTTCACCGCGCGGAAGTCCGCGCGGACCTGGCTGCGGCTGATGGTGGTACGGACGTAGCCGCGCCGGTCCGAGTAGAACTTCAGGTGCGGGTTGGCCGCCGCGTTCGGGACCGTGGTGCTGCCGCTGCCGTTGCCGGTCGAGCTGATCGAGGTGCAGACCAGCTCGGTGCCGACGGTGGCCGAGGAGGGGTCGGCGTAGTCGGCCTTGAGGTCGTTGGCCCACGACCGGTGCACGTCGCCGGTGAGCACCAGCGGGTTGCGCACCCCACGCTGCTGCCAACCGTTCTGGATGCGGCTGCGGGAGGCCCGGTAGCCGTCCCACGCGTCCATGCTCGCCGCCCCGTTCGCGTCGAGCTGCTGGGCGAAGAAGACCTGCTGGCCGAGGATGTCCCAGGTGCCGTAGCGCTGGGCCAGCCCGTCGAGCAGCCACGCCTCCTGGGTGGCGCCGGTCAGTGACCGGGAGGCCAGATCCGCGTCGGCGCAGACCTTCCACCCGTCGCCGCAGGCCTGGTCGTCGCGGAACTGCCGGGTGTCGAGCATGTGGAAGGTGGCGAGTTGCCCCCACCGGATGCGCCGGTACAGCGGAATGCTGTTGCCGTTGGCGGCGGACGCCGGTCGCAGCGGCATGTTCTCGTAGTAGGCCCGGTACGCGGCGGTGCGCCGGGCGGTCCACTGGGCGGCGGTCAGCGTGGGGCTGCTGTCGTTGCGGACCATGGTGGCGTAGTTGTTCTCCACCTCGTGGTCGTCCGGCACCACCAGCCAGGGTGCCGCCGCGTGGGCCGCCTGCAGGTCCGGGTCGGACTTGTACAACGCGTACCGGCGGCGGTAGTCGGCCAGCGACACGATCTCCGCGCCGACGTGCTGCCGCACCGTGGAGCTGCCGACGCCGCCCTCGTAGATGTAGTCGCCGAGGTGCAGGATCAGACCGGGGTTGTCCTCGGCCATCCGCCGGTACGCGGTGTAGTAGCCGGCCTCGTAGTGGGCGCAGGAGGCGAAGGCCATCACCAGGTCGCGGCCGAAGGCGCTGGGCGCCGGGGCGGTCCGGGTCCGCCCGACCGGCGAGATCTGCCCCTGGGCCCGGAACCGGTAGTAGTAGTCGGAGTCGGCGGAGAGCCCGCCCGCGATGGCGTGCACGGAGTGCGCGTCGGCGTACCGGGCGACCACCGAGCCGGAGGCGACCAGCGAGGTGAACCGGTCGGTGGTGGACACCTGCCACTCCACTGTCACGTCGGCGTTGGCCATGCCGCCCTGCCCGTCGGCGTTGAGCGGGGAGGGTGCCAGCCGGGTCCAGAGGACCACGCTGTCGGGCGCTGGGTCACCGGACGCCACACCGAGTTTGAAGGGGTACGGCACCGCGGCGCGGGCACCCTGGCGGGGTGTCACAGCGACTCCGGCGGTCACCAGTCCACTGAGGACGAATATGCGACGGCTCAGCCTTGTCATGGTCAACAGCCTCGGGAACGTCGATGAACGGCGATGGCTGCGCGGCGGAATCCGACATGACGGAATGCTGTCCGCGTCAAGGCGTTCGGGTGTCCGGGCCACCGGGGCCGGGAACCGGACCGTCAGGTGAGCGGGGACGGCGACTCCGCGCCGGGGATCACCAGCGCCGGCGTGCCGGACCCGTCCGCCGGAACGCTCCAGACGTCGGGCTCGCCGTCGTCCCGGCGCAGCGCGTAGGCCAGCTTTCCGTCGTCCAGCCACGCGGCCTGGTCATCGACGCTGCGGACCTCGGCGGTCGCGGTGACCCGCATACTCGACAGGTCCAGGACCGACAGCCGCCAGCCCTTCGTCGGGTCGGCGTCGACCGCCTCCTTGAACGCGAGCCGGGTGCCGTCCGGTGACAGCGACGGGCACTCGACGTTCTCCTTCAGCGTCTCGACCGTACGAGCCGCGAGGTCACCCCGGACGAGGTACCTCCTACCACCGGTAGCCATCGTCGCGTAGAAGCTGTTGTCGTCGGCGGTGAAGGTGACGCCCCAGTAGTTGACGTCCGCGTTGCGGTAGCTCCGGCCGTTCCGGGTGATCGCGAACTCTTCGAGCGAGGCCACTGTGGTGCCGGTGCGGGTGTCGAGGATCCCGGTGCGGGTGGAGAATCCACTGGAGGTGTACGAGTCGCCACCGACGAACGTCGTCCAGGAGACCATCCGGCCGGACGCCGAGACCCGGGCCCGGTTCGGCAGCCCCGGCACACTGACCGCCCTCGTCTGGCGCAACGTCGCGTCGAGCACGACAACCTGGTATGACCACGCGGTCTCCGGCTTCAGACAAACCCCGGTGCCGGCCGCCGCGTACACCCGGAGGCACTCCAGGCCGGCGACGGTGCGCGGCCCGGCGGGGTCGGTCGCGGCGACCGTGGAGACGTGCCGGTCGGTGATCGCCAGCAGGCGGGGCCCGGGTGCCAGGGTGACCGCCTGCTCGCCGCTGGCGGGTGGCGGCGTCGGGGGAGCCTGCGCGGCAGTGGCGGCGTAGCCGGCCGCCACCGCGCCCAACAGCACTGCCGAGGCGACCACCACGCCGAGCTTCGCTCGGGTCGACATCACTGTCATCGGGGTACCTTCCGGGTGGTGAGTCGGGACGGGGAGGCCAGCAGGAGCAGCGTGCCGACCAGGACGCCGGCGACGGCCACGGCCGCCGCGCGGATCGCGTTCTCCGGCCCCCACGCCTGCCAGGCCAGACCGAACAGCACGGAGGAGACGAGGTACGCGAGGGCCTGCCCGGTCTGCACCAACGCGATTCCGGTGGTCCGCAGACGCGCCGGCAGCACCGGACCGGCGAGCGCGATGAGCACGCCGTCGGTGGCCGCGTAGAAGGCGCCGTACAGAGTCAGCGCCAGGGCGACCAGCGGCCAACCGTCGACCGGGCCGGCCAGCAGCAGATACGTCGCACCCAGGGCGGTGTAGCCGCCGATCACCACGGGCAGGCGGCCGATCCGGTCGGCGAGTACGCCGAGCGGAGCGGCGAGCAGCAGGTACGCCAGGCTGGTCCCCACCGCGAGCAGCGGGAACCAGCGCAGGCCAAGGTCCATCCGGCGTTGCAGCAGCAGGTAGACGAAGCCGTCGCCGATGGTGGCCAGCCCGAGCAGCGCGGCGGCCAGCACCAACCGCCGGGCCGGTCCGCCGCGCAGCAGCCCGAACGCCTCGCGGACGGAGACCTTCGGATCGTTGGTCGCCTCCGCCGCCTTCCCGTCCACCACCTCGCCGGGCGGCTGCTCCCGAACGAAGAGCACGAGCACCACGACGGCCAGGGCCGCGATGCAGAAGCTGGTGACGAAGACCGCGTCGTACGACTGCCCGACGACCAGCAGGACCGCGAACGCGGCGAGCGGCCCGAGGAACGCGCCGACGCTGTCCATCGCCCGGTGCACCCCGAACGCCCGACCCAGCTCCTCGGGTGGCGTGGAGAGCGTGATCAGCGCGTCGCGCGGCGCGCTGCGAACACCCTTGCCGAGTCGGTCGACGGCGATGACGGCGCCGATCGCCGGGATCGACCGGCCGGCGAGCAGCAGGCCGAGCTTCGCGACCGCCGAGAGCGTGTAGCCGATGCCGGCAATCAGCTTGCGCCGCCGGAACCGGTCGGCGGCGAAGCCACCGACGACCCGCAGCAGCGCTGTGGCGCCGGTGTGGACGCCGTCGAGCACGCCGAAGGTCACCGGGCTGAGGTGCAGGCCCAGCACCAGATAGAGCGGCAGGACCGCGGCCACCATCTCGGCGGACACGTCGGTGATCAGACTGACAGTGCCGAGCGCGACGACGTTGCCGCTGACCATCGTGAACCGGCGGCGTCGGGGCCCCGACCCGGGTTGGTCGGCGACCGGTCGGGAGACGGTCGACAGGTACACGAGCATCTCCTCTGATCGACGGTCGACGGGCAGCCATCGTCCGTACTCAGTGGAGGTCGCACAACGGACCGCGGGTGGCGTCCGGGCGAGGGTCGGATGAACGGGCTCCCAACACCGAGGTGTTCGCCTGCCGGGACGCACTGTTCATCCGCCCGTCGCCCGCCGGCTCATCGACCTTCCTACATTCCTTGCGCTCTACCCACGAGGTAAGGAGTCCTGGATGGACATTCGATTCCCCCGTCCGCCGGTGACGCTGGGGGTGGTCACGGTGATCGTCGCCGCGACCGCCGCCGTCGTCGTGACCGGCGCTGGCGCGGCGTCGGCGGCGAGCGTGACCTTCACGCCGGTCGCCGACACCTACGTCCAGAGCGACACGGCCGCCACCAACTACGGCACGTCCACGCAGGTAGTGGTCGACAACTCGCCCGTGCGGCGCTCGTTCCTGCGCTTCACGGTGAGCGGTGTCAGCGGCACGGTGACCGGCGCCAAGCTGCGACTGCGCACGATCAGCGGCAACAGCGGCAGCGACGCCGGTGGCACGTTCCGCCGGATGTCCAACACGACCTGGTCGGAGACCGGCACCACCTGGAACAACCAGCCGACCATCGACGGGGCCACACTCGGCACGATCGGCGCGGTCAGCGGCAACACCTGGTACGAGGTCGACGTCACGGCCGCTGTCACCGGCAACGGCACGTACAGCTTCGGTGCCACCTCGACCAGCGGTGACGGCGCCTACTACGACACCCGAGAGAGCGGCGCTGACGCACCGCAACTGGTGGTCACCACCGGGACCACCACGCCACCCCCGTCGGGCGACCCCGTGTTCGTCGGTGCCGGCGACATCGCCGACTCCGGCTCCGGCGACAGCGCCACCGCGACGCTGCTCGACAGCATCCCGGGAACGGTCTTCACCACCGGCGACAACGTCTACGACAGCGGGACGGCGTCGCAGTTCACCAGCTACTACGAGCCCACCTGGGGTCGACACAAGTCCCGCACCCGCCCGTCGCCGGGCAACCACGACTACAACACGTCGGGCGCGACCGGCTACTACAACTACTTCGGTACGTCGGCCGGCCCGAGCGGGCGCGGCTACTACTCATTCGACCTCGGCAACTGGCACGTCGTATCGCTGAACTCCAACATCAGCATGTCGGCCGGCTCGACTCAGGAGCAGTGGCTGCGCGCGGACCTGGCCGCCAGCAGCAAGCCGTGCACCATCGCGTACTGGCACCACCCGCTGTTCACGTCCAGCTCCAACCACGCGCCGTCGACGTCGACGCGTCCGCTGTACCAGGCCCTCTACGACTACAACGCCGACGTCGTCGTCTGGGGGCACAACCACGTGTACGAGCGGTTCGCCCCGATGAACCCGGCCGGTGGCGCCGACTCCAGCCGGGGTCTGCGCAGCTTCGTCGCGGGGATGGGCGGCGCCGGCCACTACGGCTTCGGCACCATCCAGCCCAACAGCGAGGCGCGTAACAGCTCAGCCTGGGGCGTCCTGAAGTTCACCCTGCACTCCAACAGCTACGACTGGCAGTTCGTCCCAGTAGCCGGCCAGACCTACACCGACACCGGCACCAACACCTGCCACTAACCCCCACCCCACCCCACCACCACCCCACCCCCCACCCCGTCGATCTTGCACTTTCTGTCCCGACTTATGCCGCGTAAGCCGCAAACCGTCAACACAAAGTGCAAGATCGCGGAGTCGGTTGGAACGCAGTGGCCCCTGATCGCTCTGCGGTCAGGGGCCACTGCGTTCTGTTCAGGCGTCAGCGGGCGGTGCCGGCGCGACGCTTGTTGTAGACGTCGAAGGCGACCGCGACGAGCAGAACGAGACCCTTCACTACCGACTGGGTCGACTGGTCGATGCCCATCAGCTGCATGCCGTTGCTCATCACCGCCATGATCAGACCACCGACCATCGCGCCCACCACGGTGCCAACGCCACCGGTGACCGCCGCGCCGCCGATGAAGGCCGCGGCGATCGCGTCCAGCTCGAACATGTTGCCGGCGGCGGGCTGGGCGCCGTTCGACCGCGACGAGTAGATGACGCCGGCCACCGCCGCCAGGAAGCCCATGTTGACGAACATCCAGAAGTTGACGGTGCGGACCTTCACCCCGGACAGCGCCGCCGCCGACAGGTTGCCGCCGATGGCGTAGACCTGGCGACCGAAGACGGTACGCCGGGTGAGCAGGCCGTAGACCAGCACCAGGACCGCCAGGATGATCAGCACGATCGGCAGCCCTCGGGCGTGCGCCAGCTGCCAGGCGAAGTACATGAGGACCGCGCCGACCAGCACGACCCGGGCGACGAACAGCGGGAACGACTCGACGGGCTGCTGGTAGCGGATCCGCGCCACCCGGGTGCGGAAGCCACTGACCGCGTAGCCGGCCACGGCGACAGCGCCGATCAGCAACGTGAAGGCGTCGAAGCCCTGCCCACCGAGCAGGCCGTTGAGGAAGCCCGCCGCGACCTGCTGGTACTCGGACGGGAACGGCGACAGCGAGATGTTGTCGAGCACCCGCAGGGTCAGACCCCGGAACAGCAGCATGCCGGCCAGGGTCACGATGAACGCCGGAATGCCGGCGTACGCCACCCAGAACCCGTGCCACGCGCCGACCGCGACGCCGACGACCAGCGCGGCCACGACGCCGATCCACCAGGGGTGACCCTGCTGGATCACCAGGACGGCGGAGACCGCTCCGGTGAGCGCGACGACCGATCCGACCGACAGGTCGATGTGCCCGCCGATGATCAGGATGACCATCCCGATCGCGAGGACCAGGATGTACGAGTACTGGAGGACGATGTTGGTGATGTTGCCGGGGCTCAGCAACACCCCGTCGGTCAGGACCGCGAAGAGCGCGACGATGACGACCAGGGCGACGTAGATCCCGCTCTGCCGCAGGTTGTTCAACACCAGCGCCCGAAGGTCGCTCGTCCCGCTGTGCAGGGCGGCGGTGGGCGTGCTGTCCGGGGGCGTGGGGCGCTCCGTCGAAGGGGTCTTGATGCTGGTCATCCGACGAGCTCCTTGTCCTTGGTCATCAGCTCCATGAGGCTCTCCTGAGTCGCCTCGGCCACCGGCATCTCGCCGGTGATCCGGCCGGCGGCGAGGGTGTAGATGCGGTCGCACATTCCGAGCAGCTCCGGCAGCTCGGAGGAGATGACGATCACCGCCTTACCGGCGGCCACCAGCCGGTTGATGATCGTGTAGATCTCGTACTTGGCGCCGACGTCGATCCCGCGGGTGGGCTCGTCGAGGATCAGCACGTCCGGGTCGGTGAACAGCCACTTCGACAGCACGACCTTCTGCTGGTTGCCGCCGGAGAGCTTGCCGACCACCGCCATGACGCTCGGCGTGCGGATGTTCATCTCCTTGCGGCTCGCCTCGGCAACCTTGATCTCCTCGTTGCCGTTCACCCAGCCCAGGCGGGACAGCCGGTCCAACGCGGCGGCGGACACGTTGCGCCGCACGTCGTCGATGAGGTTGAGGCCGTAGCGCTTGCGGTCCTCGGTGACGTAGGCGATGCCGTTGTCGATCGCCTCGGCGACGGTGCGCGCCTGCACCTCCCGCCCGTGGACGAAGAGTCGGCCCCGGATGTCACGCCCGTAGGACCGACCGAACACGCTCATGGCCAGCTCGGTCCGCCCGGCCCCCATGAGGCCCGCGATGCCGACGACCTCACCGGCGCGTACGGACAGCCCGACGCCCTCGACGACCATCCGGTCCTGGACCGGGTGCCGCACCGTCCAGTCCTCGATGCGCAGGACCTCGTCACCGGGGGACGACTCGCGGTCGGGGTAGAAGCTGTCCAGGTCGCGCCCGACCATGCCCCGGATGATCCGCTGCTGGGTCACCTCGTCGGACCGCATGTCGAGGGTCTCCACGGCGCGCCCGTCGCGGATGACGGTGGTCGAGTCGGCGATGGCGGTGATCTCGTTGAGCTTGTGCGAGATCATGATGCAGGTGATGCCCTGCTCCTTGAGGGCCCGCAACAGGTCGAGCAGGTGCGCCGAGTCGATGTCGTTGAGCGCGGCCGTCGGCTCGTCCAGGATGAGTAGGCGCACCTTTTTCGACAGCGCCTTGGCGATCTCCACGAGCTGCTGCTTGCCGACGCCGAGCTGGATGACCGGGGTGACCGGGTTCTCGTGCAGCCCGACGGACGCCAGCAGCTTCGCCGCTTCGGCGTTGGCGAAGTTCCAGTCGATGAGCCCGCTGCGGCCTCGCCGCTCGTTGCCGAGGAAGATGTTCTCCGCGATCGACAGGTACGGCACCAGGGCGAGCTCCTGGTGGATGATGACGATGCCGTTGGCCTCGCTGTCGCGGATGCCACGGAACTGCATCGGCTTGCCGTCGAAGAGGATCTCGCCGTCGTACGAGCCGGACGGGTAGACGCCGGACAGCACCTTCATCAGGGTGGACTTGCCGGCGCCGTTCTCACCACAGATGGCGTGGATCTCCCCGCGGCGCACTGCGAGGGTGACGTCCTCCAGCGCGGTCACGCCGGGGAAGGTCTTGGTGATGCGACGCATCTCGAGGATGGTGTCGTCCATTGTCACTGTCCTCCGTCAGGTCTGGACGTGTCCGCGCCCAGGCGTCGGGCCCGGCGGGTGACCGCCGGGCCCGACGAGTGGCTTACTTCTTGGCCTGACCGGCGGCGACCTCTTCCGCCGTCCAGTAGCCGGAGTCGATCAGCGTCGCCTTGATGTCGTCCTTGTAGACGGTCGCGATCGGCAGCAGGTACGCCGGGACGACCTTGACGCCGTTGTTGTACGTCTGGGTGTCGTTGGCCTGCGGCTGCTTCTTCTGCAGGAACGCCTCGGCCGCGTTCACGGCCTGCTCGGCCAGCAGCCGGGTGTCCTTGAAGACCGTGGAGCTCTGCACGCCGTCGTTGATCAGCTTGATCGAGGCGATCTCCGCGTCCTGGCCGGTAACCACCGGGAGCTTCTTCGCGCCCTTGCCGTAGCCGGCGTTCTGCAGGGCGGTGATGATGCCGCGGGAGATGCCGTCGTACGGCGAGAGCACCCCGTCGACCTTCGAGCCGTCGTTGTAGCTGGAGGTGAGCAGGTTCTCCATCCGCTTCTGCGCGGTCTCCTGCTGCCACCGCAGGATGGCTACCTGCTCGGGGGTGGTCTGCTTGGACTTGACGACCAGCGTGCCGTTCTCGATGAACGGCTTCAGGGTGTCCATCGCGCCGCCGAAGAAGTACTGGGTGTTGTTGTCATCCAGCGACCCGGCGAAGAGCTCGACGTTCAGCGGCCCCTTGGCCGTGCCCTTCGAGCCGTCCTTGTTCAGCAGGCCGAGGCCGACGAGCAGCGCGGTGCCCTGGGCGACGCCAACCTTGTAGTTGTCGAAGCTGACGTAGAAGTCGACGTCCTTGCTGCCACGGATCAGTCGGTCGTAGGAGATGACCGGGATCTTCGCGGCGGCGGCGGCCTGCAGTTGGCTGCTGAGCGCGGTGCCGTCGATCGCCGCGAGGACCAGAACATCGGCACCCTGGGTGATCATCTGGTCGACCTGCTGCGACTGCGTGGGGATGTCGTCGCCGGCGTACTGGAGGTCGACCTTGTAGCCCTTGGCTTCCAGCTTCGACTTCACCGCGTTGCCGTCGGCGATCCACCGCTCCGAGGTCTGCGTCGGCATCGAGACACCGATGGTCAAATCGCTCGGCTTCTCGTCACCGGACTTCTCACCGCTGCCCGCACCCCCGCCGCTGCACGCCGCCAAACTCAGCGCGAGTGCCGCGCCGCCGAGAGCAACCAGGAATTTCCTGCCCACGGGCTTCTCCTCTCTGGACTCCCCCGCCGACTGCCGGGGCCAAGTGTCATCTTTCGGGTAGTGTTAGCGCTCACATAGATTGCGTCAACACCAGATCCGAAATACCGGTGTCACGGTCTCGTAACGGAGCATCCAGGCGAGCGTAGCCATGTGGCCGATCCACCGGAAGGGCAGGACGCGGCAACTCAGCGTGGTCGTCCGCAGCACTCTACAGACCGGTGCCCGCGGACGACATCTGTCGTCCGCGGGCACCGGCACTGCCGTCGGATCAGGTGGGTCGCCGCGACCTCGGCGGTCGGCGGCCCCGGTCGGCTACCGCTGCGACCACCGCTGGTTCGCCGCCGCGGTGCAGGTCCAGAGGATCACCGTGGTGCCGTTGGCGGTGGCGTTGCCGTTGACGTCCAGGCAGAGCCCCGACTGCGTGTTGCTGATCGTGCCGTTGGCGTTGACCGCCCACTGCTGGTTGGTCCCGCCGTTGCAGTCCCAGATCTGCACCTTGGCGCCGGCCGCGGCGTTCGGCGGCGCGTCCAGGCACTTGCCCAGGGCCTGCAGGGTCCCACCGCTGCTGGTCCAGCGCTGGTTGGCAGCGCCGTTGCAGTCCCAGATGACCGGCTGCGTGCCGTTGGTCGTGTTGCTGTTCGGCACGTCGAGGCAGCGACCGGAGGCGGCGCTGGCGTACGCGCTCGACGTGGTCGGCGGCGGCGTCGTCGGAGGAGTCGTTCCGCCACCGCTGACCCGGTACACCACAGTGCCGTGGGCGGGGACGCTGGCGCTGATGGTCCCGCTGCTGGTGCTGGTGCCACCGGTCCACGCGTCCACCAGGGTGAACGACGACCCGGACTTGCCGATGGCCGCGGCCGTGGTCGAGATCGTCGTCGTCGAGCCGCCCTGGTTGAAGAGGGCGACGGCGACGTCACCGTTGGCGAGCCGCTTGGCCAGCACCCGACGCGTGCCGTCGAACGACACCTGCGTCCCCTGCAACCCGAGCGAGTCCTGGTTGATCGCGATCAGGTTGGCGTTCTTGAGGATCGCCTGCGTCGCCGCGTTCATGTTCCGCACGTCGTTGCCGGCGATCAGCGGAGACGCCATGATCGCCCACATCGCGAAGTGGCTGCGCATCTCCGTGTCGTTCATGCCGCCGCGGCCGATCTCCATCATGTCGGGGTCGTTGAACCCACCCGGCCTCGCGTAGGACGCCAGCGGAACGGTCACGTTGATGATGTTCTGGATGCCCATCGGGTAGCCGTTGGTCTGGCCGGTGTCCCACGCGTTGGTGATGTCCTCGGTGGTGCGCCACATGTTCGCCACGTCGCCCCAGTTGCGCTGTGGGCCGGTCTTGGCGTGGATGCTGTTGGGGTTGATGCTGTAGACGATCGGCCGACCGGTGGCGGCCAGCGCGTCACGCATCTTGGCGAAGGTGGCCACCTGGTCGTTGATGCTGCCCTCCGGCGAGCACCAGTCGTACTTGAGGAAGTCGACACCCCAGGCGGCGAACTGGCGCGCGTCCTGCACCTCGTGGCCCCGACTGCCGGTCGCCCCGGGGTAGGCGCCGAAGTACTGCGCGCAGGTCTTGTCGACCGGCACCTGGTAGAGGCCGAACTTCAGGTTCCGGGCGTGCAGGTAGTCGCCGAGCGCCTTCATCCCGCTGGGGAACCGACTCGGGTCGCCCTGGATGTTGCCGGAGCTGTCCCGGTTGGGGTTGAACCAGCAGTCGTCGACCACGACGTAGTTGTAGCCCAGGTCCCGCATGCCGGTGCTGACGATCGCATCCGCCGTCTGCCGGATCAGCGCCTCGTTGATGTTGCAGCCGAACTGGTTCCACGAATTCCACCCCATGGGTGGAGTGCGCGCCACGCCGTTGTCCAGTGCCTGCGCGGTCGGGGCGCGAAGGCCGACCAGGGCGCCGGCGAGCAGAATTCCGGCCGCCAGTGCGCTCCCCCAGCGACGACCTCGGGTATTGCGGTTCATCGAGCCTCCTTGTCGGTGACGCCCGCCCGTGTTTACGATCGCTGGTCGGTACGCCGATAGTTGGACGCCAATTTTTGTTAGCGTTAACAGAGACGCCCATCATGTTACGACGACATTTCACGAGGTTCAATACCTTCACCGCGTCGTATCGCTCGACATCGATTAGTTACCCTCAGCAACCCATCGAGCCGCGTCTTATTCGACGGGGAAGCCGAAAATTGGCGCACGCTGGCGCGGCGGACCCACCCGCGCGTTCACTGCTGGGCGGGGCGGTGGCGGGGCTTCTCCCCGCACCACGCGGGGCGACCTCCGGTGGCGCCAACCGTCAGTGACGAGGTGGAGCGACGCTCTCGCGGGCGACCAGAGCGGGGGCGATGGTCTGACGCAGCGCCCCGCTGGTGCCCGACTCGATCTGGGACAGCAGCATCTGCAGGCTCGCTCGCGCCACCGCGTCGAAGTCCGGTCGGACGGTGGTCAGCGGCGGAATGAAGTACGCCGCCTCCGGTACGTCGTCGAAGCCGACCACGCTGATCTCGTGCGGCACCCGTCGACCGAACTCGTGCAGTGCCCGCAGGACGCCCAGCGCGAGATGGTCGTTGGCGGTGAAGACGGCGGTGACCTCCGGCATCCGCGCCAACATCTGCCCGCACCGGTAACCCGACGCCGCGGACCAGTCCCCCGGCATCGGCGGCGGCGGTTCCAGCCCGGCGGCCACCAACGCCTGCCGCCAGCCATCGATCCGACCCACGCTGTCGAACCAGTCGGTCGGCCCGGAGACGTGCCAGACGGTGCGGTGCCCGGCGTCGAGCAGATGTTGCGTCGCCGCCCGGGCGCCCGCCACCTGGTCGACAGTCACCAGCGGCACCGGCCGACTCGGGTCACCGTCGACAGTGACCAGCGGGACATCCTTGGGTAGGCGCTCCAGCGCCTCACCGGCCGACTCGACCGGGGCGATGACCACGATGCCGGCGACCCGGTGCGAGAGGTGCCGCTCGACGGCCGCCGAGATGGAGCGGTGGTCCAGGTTTCGCACGCTGCCGACGCTGACCGCGAAGCCCTCTTCGGCGGCGGTCTGCTCCAGGGCGGCCAGCAGCGACGCCGGACCGTAGAGCGTCGTGTTCTGCGCGACCACACCGATGACCTGCGATCGACCTGTCACCAGGGCACGTGCCGCGCCGTTGGGGCGGTAGCCGAGTTCGGCGATCGCCGCGCGTACCCGAAGCCGGGTCTGCTCACGGACGTTGGGGTGCCCGTTGAGCACCCGCGACACCGTCTGATGGGAGACACCGGCGAGACGAGCAACGTCCGTCATCGCGGGACCGTGGACGGCCATTTCACTCCCCCCGCTACATCTCCGGCCCGCGGCCCGTCGACGTCGACTGGAGCGGCCCGGCCCGATCCCCCTCGCTCAGTCACCACGCCGGTGCTGAATCCCAGGTGACCAGCGCTGGATCGCCGACAGTCTACGCCAGCAACGGCCCCGAACACGGCACGCCCGTGCGGGGACCGCTCGAGGCGCCGAAGCCGTACAACGCGGTGCCCGTTCGGAGTCCCCCACCAACTGGCACGGGACGCGGTCCTCATGTGGTACGCCGGCCTGCCCTCGCCCTGGGCAGAGCGTGGAACAGGCCGGCGAGGACCTGAGGCGGTGGCGCGGACTTCACATGCCGCCTGGGCTGCGTCGCCAGCGCCACCGCTTAGTGCGATAGTCGTGTGACCGGTGTCACGGGGTGGTCAGGTCGAAGCGCCGCACGGTGACCGCGCCACCAAGCGCCTGCGTCGCGTGGTTGAAGATGGCGAACCGGTAGCCCATGAAGAACTGCCAGTTGTTCGCCAGCGTCAGGGCATTGCCGAACGAGGTGAAGTTCACCCCGTCGGTGCTGTACGAGAAACGGGCCTGTCGGCCGGAGCCGGGTCTGATGTCGGCGTTGGCGCGCAACCAGATCCGACCACCGGAGACGGCGGTGCTCGCCACCTCGCTGCCGGTGCTGGTGGTGTTCCAGCTGCCGTCCATCGTCAGACCGTTCTGCATGACCAGTCGGGTGGAGCCGTTGTCCCGTCGGACTCCGATCCAGGCCGACGAGTTGCGCAGCACCGCCAGGCCGGTGCGATCACCGTCGCGCATGGTGGAGTAGTCCAACTCGATCGTCGCCGTCGAGGTGGGGCCCTGGATGCGGTGGGTCAGCGTGTTGCGCGCCTTGTACAGGTCGCCGGTGACTGTGGCGGTCTGCAGGTTCAGCCCGTTGTTGACCGACCACTTGCTGGTGTCCGGGTTGTGGTTCCACTCCCACTGCGGGCCGAGCGTGGTGCCGGCGAACGTGTCGGTGCCGGTGAGCGGCTTGACCGCCCGGGGCGGCGCGGGCAGGTTCGGCTTCGGGTACGAGCTGCCCCACGTGCCGTTGACAGTCTGCAGCACCGGCCAGCCGTCGCCGGTCCAGGTGATCGGGGCCATGGCCGGCATCCGACCACCGGGGTACGCGTCGACGAAGGACATGTAGTACCAGTCGCCGTTCTGGGTCTGCACCAGCCCACCCTGGTGCGGCACACCGCCACCGGAGATCGGGCCGGGCAGGTTGAGCAGCACCTGCCGCTGCTCGTACGGGCCGAACGGTCCGTTCGTCGACTTCAGCACGTACTGGCCGTTGGCCGGGCGGGTGAGCCAGATGTAGTAGGCGCCGTTGCGCTTGTAGAAGCGGGCGCCCTCCAGCGTCCCGATGCTCGACGGCGTCTGGTACACCTGCTGGGCGCGGACCTGGGACTTCCCGTCCGCGGACAGCTGCGCCACGCTGATGGTGCCGTTGCCGTACGCCACGTACATGGTGTCGTTGTCGTCGACCAGCATCCCCGCGTCGTAGTAGCAGTTGGGGATGGTGGCGTGCTTGCTCCAGGCGCCGTCGACGGCGGACGCGGTGTAGATGTGGGTCTGGGCGAAGTCGATGCACCCGGCCCAGTAGTACGTCTTGTTGCTCGGCCGGTAGTTCAGCGTCGACGCCCAGATCCCGTCGACGTAGGCGTTACCACCGCTCATGTCGTACTTCGAGCCGAAGTCGAGCTTGGGTACGGAGTGGCCGGCGAACTCCCAGTTCACCAGGTCGTACGAGCGCAGGACCGGCGCGCCGGGCGAGTAGTGCATGGTGGACGCCGACATGTAGTAGGCGTTGTCCACCCGGATGATGTCGACGTCGGCGAAGTCCTGCCAGACCACCGGGTTCGGGTACGTGCCGTTCGACGGGGGTGGCGTCGTGGGGTCGGTCCCGCCGTCGACGCGGACGAGCTGCCACTGCTGGTTGGTGCCGTTCCAGTCGTCGTACTGCACGATGTTGCCGCCGTCGGCGGTCGAGGCGCCCTGCACCTCCATCACCTTGTTGCTGTTCCGGTTGATCAACCGGACGTACCCGCCGTCCGAGTCGGCCAGCCGGAACTGCTGGTTGGTCCCGTTGTTGTCGCTCCACTGCACGACGCTGGCGCCGTTGGCGGTCGAGCGGCCGGAGACGTCCAGCACCTTGCCCGACAACCTCGACTTGAGTCGGTAGTAGCCGCCTCCGGAGTCCACGAACTGCCACTGCTGCTGATTGCCGTTGTTGCGCGTCCACTGGGTGATCCGCGCACCGTCGGTGGTGGCCAGGTTGTACACGTCCACGGCCTTGCCACTGTTGCGGTTCACCAACACGTACCAGGCGCTGGTGTCGACGGTGGCCGCTGACGCCGGCGACGAGGCGACGGCCGCAGCCGCGCCGCCGACCACCAGCACCATCGCGGCGACGGCGAGTCTCGACAGCCACCCGCGCCGTCGTGGCGCACCCCGGGGAACCCGACCGATGGAAAGCATGATCCTCCTCTGCTGACGCGAACCGTGCGGTCTGGGTCGGCGTCCGCGGCACCGGGCGGGGCACCGAGCTGACCATGCCCGGCCATGTGATCGCTAACACCGCTCGCCCGACCGTCGCGGTGACCAGGTGCCGAAACCGCGGGGGTAGGACGCGCGCGCGGCCGGACCAGCCAACGACATCGACCATCTTGGTTATAGACTGTGAGCGATAACATGCTGTTAGTCAAGGCGTAACACAATCGCCTCGGGGCCCGACTGGCGCACACGCGAACGGGTGGCCCAACCCCGCCCGCAGGCAGGGGTGGACCACCCGTTTCCGTACGATCCGACAGCGCGAATCAGAAGCCGCGGGCCAGCCGGTGGTAGGCCTGGTTCCAGCGCAGCTCGTCGGCGAAGCGGCGGGGCTCCGTGTCGGCGTCGATGACGACCAGCTCGGTACGGCTCATCTCCGCCAGGTCGTGCAGCTCCTCCACGCCCACCGCCTGCGACAGCACCGTGTGGTGCGGGGCGCCCGCGGTGATCCACGCCTCGGCCGAGACCGGCAGGTCCGGGCGCGGACGCCAGACGGCACGGGCGACCGGCAACCGGCGCAGCGGTTGCGGCGGGGCCACCACGTCGATCTCGTTGGCCACCAGCCGGAAGCGCTCCCCCATGTCGGACAGCCCGAGCACCACAGCCGGACCGGATGCGGCGTCGAACACCAGCCGGACCGGGTCCTCCCGGCCACCGATGCTCAGCGGGTGGATCTCCACGTTGGGCACGTCGGAGGCGATGGTCGGGCAGACCTCCAGCATGTGGGCGCCGAGCACCAACTCGTTGCCCGGGGTGAGGTCGTAGGTGTAGTCCTCCATGAACGACGTGCCGCCGCTCACGCCCACCGACATCGCCTTGAGGGTGCGGACCAGGACCGAGGTCTTCCAGTCGCCCTCGCCGCCGAAGCCGTAGCCGTCCGCCATCAACCGCTGCACGGCGATGCCCGGCAGCTGACGCAGCCCCCCGAGGTCCTCGAAGTTCGTCGTGAAGGCCCGGAACCCGCCCGCGTCCAGGAAGGCGCGCATGCCCAACTCCAGGCGCGCGGCGTACCGCAGGGAGTCGTGCTGCTCGCCGCCGGGCAGCAGCTCCCCGACGATGCGGTAGGTGTCCTCGTATTCCTTGACCAGGTCGTCCACCTGCGCGTCGGTGACCTCGCCGACCACCTCGACCAGGTCGTTGACGCCGTAGGTGTTGACCGAGACCCCGAACCGCAGCTCGGCCTCGACCTTGTCGCCCTCGGTCACCGCGACGTCGCGCATGTTGTCACCGAAGCGGGCCAGGCGCAGCGACCGCATCGCCGACCAGCCCAGCGCGGCACGGGCCCACGCCCCGACCCGAGTGGTCACCCGCGGGTCGCTGACGTGCCCGGCCACGGTCTTGCGGGCCACACCGAGACGCGTCTGGATGTACCCGAACTCGCGGTCGCCGTGGGCGGCCTGGTTCAGGTTCATGAAGTCCATGTCGATGTCGTTCCACGGCAGCAGAACGTTGGCCTGGGTGTGCAGGTGCAGCAGCGGTGTCTGCAACGCGTCCAGACCGGAGATCCACATCTTGGCCGGTGAGAACGTGTGCATCCAGGCGATGACCCCGACGGCACCCTGAGCGGCGGCGTCCCGACAGACCTGCAGGATCTCACCGCTGTTGGTCAGGACGGGCTTCCAGACCACGCGGGCGGGAATCTGCGGCGAGTCGTCGAGTGCGGCCGCGATCTGGCGAGACTGCTCGGCCACCTGGCGGAGCGTCTCCTCGCCGTACATGCCTTGGCTGCCGGTGAGGAACCAGATCTCGGGTTCGTTGTGTGGTGCCATGGAGTTGCCTTCCGCGAGAGGGGCGGTCACTTGTAACGGATTCCGATGAGGCGCTGGAGGAGGATGAACGCGAAGAGCAGACCACCAATCACGATCTTGGTCCACCAGGAGTTGAGGCTCCCATCGAAGGTGATGAGGGTCTGGATCACGCCGAGGACCAGCACGCCGAGCACCGTGCCGAAGACGTAACCCGCGCCGCCGGTGAGCACAGTGCCACCGATGACGACGGCGGCGATGACGTCCAGCTCCATCCCCACGGCGATCAGCGGCGCACCGGAGAGGGTGTAGAAGGACAGCAGGATGCCGCCGATGGCCGAGCAGAGACCACTGATCGTGTAGACGGCGATCCGGGTCCGCCCCACCGGCAGGCCCATCAGCAGCGCCGACTGCGGGTTGCCGCCGATGGCGTACACGTTGCGGCCCAGTCGGGTGTAGGCCAGCGTGTACGCGGCGATGGCGACCACCACGAAGGCGATCAGCACGCTGATCGACACGAAGTTGCCCTGGGGATTACCGATCCGCTCCTGCGACATCGAGGTCCAGAACCCGTCGGTGATCGGGACCGACGCGCCGGAGATGAAGGTGCACATGCCCCGGGCGAAGAACATCCCGGCGAGCGTGACGATGAACGGCTGGATCTCGAAGAAGTGGATCACGCAGCCCATCAACAGGCCGAGCGTCGGACCGATGAGCAGGGCGATGACCAGCACCAACGCCGCCGGCATGCCGTCCTGCAGCAGCGCGGCCGACACCATCGCCGTCATCGCGACCACCGAACCGACCGACAGGTCGATGCCACCGGTGAGGATCACGAAGGTCATGCCCACCGCGACGACGAGCAGGAAGCTGTTGTCGATGAAGACGTTGAAGATGACCTGGACGTTGGAGAACGCCGTGTACTGCGAGACGCCGATGCCGTACATCACCAGCAGCAGGGCGAGCGTCGCCAGGACCGGTATCTGCTTCCTCGGCAGCCGGAACCGGGTACGACCGGCGGTAAGCGTTCCAGTGGTCATGCCGGCACCTGCTCCTTCGGCTTGTCGGCGATGGTGGCGGGCGGCGGGACGTTACGCCTCCGTCGGCTGAACCGGGCCCGGAAGGCCGGTGCCTGGATCAGGCAGACGGCGATGACGACGACCGCCTTGAACAGCAGCGAGGTCTGCGGTGAGATGTCCATGGCGTACACGGTGGTCGTCAGGGTCTGGATGATCAGCGCGCCGATGATCGTGCCACTCAGGAAGAACCGGCCGCCCGCGAGGGACGTACCGCCGATGACGACCGCGAGGATCGCGTCCAGCTCGACCCAGAGGCCGACGGCGTTGCCGTCGGCACTGGAGACGTTGGCCGTCATCATGAAACCGGCGACCGCGGCACACGCGGCGCTGATCACGTACGCGAGGAAGATGACCCGGCCGGACCGGATACCGGCGAGCCGGCTGGCCATGGCGTTGCCGCCGACCGACTCGATGATCATGCCGAGTGCGGTGCGACGGGTGAACGCCGCGACCAGCAGGGCCGCGGCGAGCGCGATGAAGATGGCCAACGGCAGGGTCAACGCGTGGCCCAGGCCGATCGCCCGGTACGGCTCGGAGTTGATGGTGATGATCTGACCCTCGGTGATCAGCTGGGCGAGACCCCGCCCGGCGACCATCAGGATCAGGGTGGCGATGATCGGTTGGATCCCGATCACGGCCACCAGCACCCCGTTCCAGGCGCCGAGCACCAGCGAGACGCCCATCGCCATCGCGAGGGCGGTCACCACCACGCCGAGGCTGTTCTGGTCGGGCTGCTTGCTGATGTACATGCAGGCGATCGCGCCGCTGATCGCGCAGAGCGAGCCCACCGACAGGTCGATGCCGCCGGTGGAGATGACCAGGGTCATGCCCAGCGCGACCAGGATCAGCGGTGCGCTCAGCCGCAGGATGTCGACCGGCGTGCCGTACAGGTGCCCGTCCTTGAGCTCGATGGACAGGAACCCGGGCCGGTAGATCGTGTTCGCGGCGAGCATGACGAACAGCACGGCGGCGGGCCAGAACAGCCGGTGACCGATCATCGTCCGATAGCGGCTCATGGTGTCGTTCATCGGTCTGCCTCCTCCCGGTGGGATCCGCTGGCGATGGTCTGCATGATGCGGTCGGCGTCCAGGCTCTCGTCGTTGGCGAGCTGCGCGACCATCTGCCGGTCCCGCATGACGGCCACCTTGTGGCTGAGGCGCAGCACCTCCTCCAGCTCGGCGGAGATGAACAGCACCGCCATGCCACCGTCGGACAGCTGCGTCACGAGCTTCTGGATCTCGGTCTTCGCCCCGATGTCGATGCCCCGGGTGGGCTCGTCGAGGATCAGCAGTCGCGGCTCGGTGATCAGCCACCGGGCCAGCAGCACCTTCTGCTGGTTACCGCCGGAGAGGTTGCGGACCGGCACCTCCGGGTCGGCGGGCCGGATGTTGAGGGCCTTGACGTACTTGTCGACCAGCTCGTCCTGGCGGCGACGCGGGATGGGCCGCAGCCAGCCGCGGGCCGCCTGCATGGCGAGGATCATGTTCTCGCGGACCGACAGGTCCGCGACGATCCCCTCGGCCCGGCGGTTCTCCGAACAGAAGCCCACACCGTGGTCGATGGCCTGCGCCGGGGTGCGCAGGCTGCTCGCCGTGCCGTCGATCGCGACCTGACCGCCGTCGGTCCGGTCCGCGCCGAACAGCAACCGCGCGACCTCGGTACGCCCCGAGCCCAGCAGGCCGGCAAGGCCCACCACCTCGCCAGCATGGATCGTGAGGCTGAACGGCTCGACAGCACCCGACCGACCGAAGTTCGACACCGCCACCAGGGGGGTGCCCTCCTCCAGCGCGGCCAGATCCCGCCGGGAGTGCTCCTCGATGCCCTCCAGGACGTCGAGTTCCTTGCCGATCATCTTCTCGACCAGGGAGAGCTGGGGCAGCTCGGTGGTGAGGTACTCGCCGACGAGCCCGCCGTTGCGCAGCACGGTGATCCGGTCGGCGATCTCGTAGACCTGGTCGAGGAAGTGGGTCACGAACAGGATCGCGATGCCCTCGTCGCGCAGTTGCCGCATGATGCGGAACAGCTGCGCCACCTCGCCGGCGTCGAGGCTGGACGTCGGCTCGTCCAGGATCAGCACCCGGGCCTTGATGTCGATGGCGCGGGCGATGGCGACCATCTGCTGGATCGCGAGCGAGTACGAGCCGAGTGGCGCGCTGACGTCGAGGTCGAGGTCGAGGCGGGCCAGCAGGGCTCGGGCGCGGCGGCGGACCTCACCCCAGCGGACGGCGCCGAAGACCCGAGGCTCACGGCCGATGAAGATGTTCTCCGCCACCGAGAGGTTGGTGCAGAGGTTGACTTCCTGGAAAACGGTGCTGACACCGGCGGCGGTCGCCTGCATTGGCCCGGTGAACGACACGGGCTCGCCGTCGAGGGTGATCGCGCCCTGGTCGGTGTCGTAGACGCCGGTGAGCACCTTGATGAGCGTGGATTTGCCGGCGCCGTTCTCGCCCATCAGGGCGTGCACCTCGCCGGGAAAGAGCCGGAAGTTGACGTCGTGGAGTGCGCGCACCCCGGGGAAAGACTTGCTGATCCCGGTCATCGTCAGGACCGGACGGCTATCCGTCATCCCATCAGACCTCTTCTGGGTTGTCGACACGGAAGGGCCGCTACGCTCCCGCCACGCCCGCCCGGTCGTCCCTGGGGAGGGCCGCTCGGGCGGGCGTGGTTCGGAGGTCGTCGCGGGCCAAGCCCGGTCCGTTTCGGGTAGGAAAGCGACGCGGCGGGGCCGCCACGCGAACGCGGCGACCCCGTCGTCGATCAGTACTTACGGTTGGGCAGAGCTTCCTTGGCCTGCTCGGTCGTGAAGGTGGTCTCCTCGGTCTCGATCCGAGTCGGCACCTCCTCGCCCGCGTGGACCTTCTTGGCCAGGTCCATCAGCTGCGGGCCGAGCAGCGGGCTGCACTCCGCGATGAAGTTGAACTTCCCGTCGGCGAGAGCCTGCATGCCGTCCTTGACGGCGTCGACGGTGATGATGGTGATGTCCTTGCCGGGCACCTTGCCGGCGGCGGTGATCGCCTCGAGCGCGCCCAGACCCATGTCGTCGTTGTGCGCGAACAACACGTCGATCTTCTTGTTGGCCTTGAGGAACTGCTCCATGACCTGCTTGCCGCCGGCGCGAGTGAAGTCACCCGGCTGGGAAGCGATGATCTTCAGGTTCGGGTTGGCGGCGATCGCCTCACCGAAGCCCTTCTTGCGATCGTTCGCCGGCGCCGCACCCGTGTTGCCCTGCAGCTCGACGATGTTCACCGGGCCCGAGGCGGTCTTCTTCTGCTCGACCAGCCACTCACCGGCGAGCTTGCCCTCCTTGACGAAGTCCGAGCCGAGGAAGGTCTTGTACAGCGACTTGTCGGCCGAGTCCACCGAGCGGTCGGTCAGGATGACCGGGATGTCGGCGTCCTTGGCCTCCTTGAGCACGGTGTCCCACCCGGACTCCACCACCGGCGAGAAGGCGATGACGTCGACCTTCTGCTGGATGTAGTTGCGGATCGCCTTGATCTGGTTTTCCTGCTTCTGCTGAGCGTCGTCGAACTTCAGCTCGATCCCGGCTGCCGTGGCGGCCTCCTTGATCGAGGTGGTGTTCGCGGTACGCCACCCGCTCTCCGCACCGACCTGGGAGAAGCCCATCGTGATCTTGCCGTCGTCCTTGGTGCCGCCGCCGCCCGTGTCGCTATTGCCGCAGGCCGCCACGCCGCCGACCAGCAGCACGCTGGCGAGGACCGCGGCAGCGCGCCACGGAGCGGACTGCGTTCGCATCTTTCCCATCGAATCTCCTTGGCTGGATGTGGTGGGTAACCGCGCCAACCGCCGAGGTGCGAAAGAGCGGCGTACGCGGGTGGTGCGTGCTGGTGCGTCGTGGTGCAGACCGACGGGTCCCGGTTTATCGGTGCAGGGTCAGGAACCCGCCGGTGCGACTGGTTGTTGGCCGTAGACGTTCTGGTAGCGGTCGTAGAGCGAGTCGATGTCGGCCTGTGCCATCGGGACCGGCTGCCCGAGGGTGTGGGCCAGGTGCGCGGTGCGGGCCACGTCCTCGCACATGACCGCCGCCTTGACCGCCGCGCGGGCGTCGCGGCCGATGGTGAACACGCCGTGGTTGCGCATCAGCACCGCGGGCGAGCGGTGCCCGGCGAGCGTGGCGACGATGCCCTTGCCGATGTCGTCGCCGCCGATCAGCGCGAACGGGCCGATCGGGATCTCCCCACCGAACTCGTCGGCCTGGGCGGTGAGGTGGCACGGGATCGACTCCCCACACGCGGCCCAGGCGGTCGCGTACGAGCTGTGCGTGTGCACGACCCCACCGACCTCGGGCATGGCCCGGTAGACGTAGGCGTGGGCGGCGGTGTCGCTGGACGGAGCGAAGTCGCCCTCGACGAGAACGCCGTCGAGGTCGCACACCACCATCGTGGCCGCGGTGAGGTCGTCGTAGCTCACCCCACTCGGCTTGATCACCATCAGGTCCTGGCCGGGGACCCGCGCGGAGACGTTGCCGGACGTCCAGGCGACCAGGTTGTACCGGGTCAGCTCGGCGTGCAGGCGGGCGACGGTCTCGCGCAGCTCGGCGATCTGTCGGGTCACCTCGGCGTTCACGCCACCACCTCCAGCGGGGCCTCGTGGGTGGTCGCGGCGGTCTCGACCGCCGCGTTGCGGATCGCCCGAAGGCGGAGCATGACGTCGTCGCCGCCACGACCGAAGTGGTCGTGCAGCGCCCGGTACTCGGCGTAGAGGGCGTCGTAGGCGCGGGCCCGCTCGGGGTCCGGACGGTAGACGGCCTCGTGCACCCGACCCATCGCCTGCGACGCCTCGTGGATCGAGGGGAACTCACCGGCGGCGACGGCAGCGTGGATCGCCGAGCCCAGCGCCGGACCCTGCGCCGAGGCGATGATGTTCAGCGGTCGCCTGGTCACGTCGGCGTAGATCTGCATCAGCAGCGCGTTGTTTGTCAGACCACCGGCGATCACCAGGTCGTTCACCGGGACCCCGGCGTCGACGAACGCCTCGATGATCATCCGGGTGCCGTACGCGGTGGACTCCAGCAGGGCCCGGTAGATGTCCGCTGGCCGGGTGGCCAGGGTCATGCCGACGATCATCCCGCTGAGGTCGTGGTTGACCAGCAGGGAGCGGTTGCCGTTCCACCAGTCCAACGCGATCAGGCCGTGCGCGCCGACGGGCTGACTCGCGGCCAGTTCGGTGAGGCGTTCGTGCGAGTCGACGCCGGCCGGAGCGGCGTGGTCGACGAACCAGCCGAAGATGTCGCCGACGCCGCTCTGCCCGGCCTCGTAACCCCACGCGCCGGGGCTGATGCCGCCGTCGACCACACCGCACATGCCGGCCACCTCGGCGACCTCCGCGCCGTTGACGACGTGGCAGGTCGAGGTGCCCATGATGGCGACCAGCCGACCGGGCTGCACCGCCTGCGCGGACGCAGCGGTGACGTGCGCGTCGACGTTGCCGACGGCCACCGCGATCCCCTCCGGCAGGCCGGTCCAGGCGGCGGCCTGGGCGGTGAGCGCGCCGGCCCGGGCGCCGAGGGGCAGCAACGGGCCGTCCAGCTTGGCCACGAAGTCGCCGAAGTTGGGGTTGAGCGCGGTCAGGAAGCCCTCGGAGGGGTAGTGGCCGTCCTGCAGGATGCCCTTGTAGCCGGCCGTGCAGACGTTGCGGGTCTCGGTGCCGCAGAGTTGCCAGACGATCCAGTCGGCCGCCTCGATGAAGCGCTCGGCCCGGTCGTAGACCTCCGGGTCCTCCTCCAGGATCTGCAGGCCCTTGGCGTACTGCCACTCGGCGGAGATCTTGCCGCCGTACCGGCCGATCCACGGCTCGGCCCGCTCATGGGCCAGCGCGTTGATCCGGTCGGCGTGCGGCTGCGCGGCGTGGTGCTTCCACAGCTTGACCCAGGCGTGCGGTCGGTCGCGCAGCTCGGGCGTCTCGCACAGCGGGGTGCCGTCGGCGAGCGTCGGCAGCACGGTGCAGGCGGTGAAGTCGATGCCGATGCCGACCACCGCCGCCGGGTCCACCCCCGCGGCGGATACCGCCGCCGGGACGGCGTACCGCAGAACGTCGCGGTAGTCCTGCGGGTTCTGCAGGGCCCAGTCCGGGGGCAGGGTTCGACCTCCCGGAAGCGCCGTGCTGATCACGCCATCGCCATACTCGTGCACCGCGGTCCCCAACTCGGCACCATCGCCGACACGGACCACCAGAGCTCGCCCGGACAGGGTGCCGTAGTCGACACCGACGACGTAGCGGTCGTTAGCTCCGTCCACACGGTTCATGTTCACCTCCACCGTTAACGGGGATAGTGTTAACGCTCACATCCAGGCTCGTCAAGACATCTACCCGCAACAGCTCCGTAACGGAACGCGGAAGGCGGACCGACTCGGGAGGGTAGATAGCGGACCGGTGCAAACCCCAAGATTCCGGCCTCAACTGCCGCAGCCATCCGACGAATGGGGCCCACGGCCGGTACGACCGCCGCCCGGAGGCCCGTCAACAGGCGACGCGACAGGTCCAGGACGCCGCACATCGCGGCATCGTGGTCCGATAGCGACCACTTGTTCCCCCGGCGATGATGGCAGCGATAACATTCCCGGGGCGCCGCGGTCGCGCGCTCGGATCCACTCGACAGCCATCGACGACCATGCGGGCTCATGACTGAGCGCTCCGGAGGGCGACCCGCCCGGCGCGAAGCCGGCCGGCGGCCCGGTGTTATCGATAACATTCAACGTCTTGGCGCGCCCGTGCCGCCCGGTCGGCCCGCGGCGCCCAGAGGCGCGTCGGGCGGACGATCCACTCGCGTTCCTTGAAGTCGCGGGGTCCACGGCGGCACGATCGGCCGACGTCACGAAGCTGAGTCGATCACGCACTCGCACCGGCAATCCGCCGCCCTTTCACACGCTCGCGCCGCCGATCCGCCGGATCCCGGGGACGCCACGAGCCGGCGGCCCGACCCCTGTGGGCCAAGCCGCCGGCTCTTCGTTGCGTTGGCGGGACCGAGCGCGCCGGTCGGATCAGGCTGTCCGGTTGCGGTTGTACAGGGCCTTGGCCCACAGGAAGCAGCCCACCGTGATGACGGCACACCAGACGACCGCGATGAGCCCGTTGGCGCCGATCCCGGTACCGAGGAGCAGGCCGCGAAGGGTCTCCATGACGGGCGTGAAGGGCTGGTAGTCCGCGAACAACCGCACGGCGGTCGGCATCGAGTCGGTGGGGACGAACCCACTGCCGAGGAACGGCAGGAGGATCAGCGGCATGGGCAGGTTGCTGGCCGTCTCGACACTGTCACTGACCAGGCCGAGGGCGACGGACAGCCAGGTCAGCGCAAAGGTGATCATGGCGAGCACGCCGATCGCCGCGAGCCACTCGACCGCGTTGGCGTTGGGCCGGAACCCGACCAGCAGCGCCACGACGGTGACGGCCACGAGGCTGAGCAGGGTCTGCGCCAGGCTGCCCAGTACGTGACCCGTCAGGACCGACGGTCGGAAGATCGACATCGTGCGGAACCGGGCGATGATCCCCTCGGTCATGTCCATCGCGACCGAGATGGCGGTGCCCTGCGCGGCGCTGACCACTGTGATGAGCAGGATGCCGGGGGTGACGTAGTTGGCGTACTGGGAGCGGTCGCCGGACGGGCCGAGGCCGGCGCCGAGCGTGCCGCCGAAGACGTAGACGAAGAGCAGCAGGATGATGATCGGGATGCCGATGAGCAGGAACGTCATCGACGGGTACCGCCGCATGTGCAGCAGGTTGCGCCGCAGCATCGTGCTCGAGTCGCGGACGGCGAGGGAGAGGGTGCTCATCGCGCGGGAGCCCTTTCGTGGTCGGGTCGGCTGGCCCGGGTGTCGGGCTGACCGGTGAGGGTGAGGAAGACGTCGTCAAGGTCGGGGGTGTGCACGGAGAGCCCCGCCACGCTGATCGAGGCGCTGTCGAGCTGGTCGAGCAGGGATCGCAGCGACCCGACCCCGCCGTCACTCGGCACCTGGAGGGTGAGGGCCGCGTCGTCCCGGGTGGCGGCCCCGAACGTCCGGGCCGCCACGTCGAGCCCTTCCTGGTCGGCGAACTGCAGCACGACGTGGCCGCCTGGGATGAGCCGCTTGAGCTCGCGCGGCGTGCCCTCGGCGATGAGCCGGCCGTGGTCGAGGAACGCCACCCGGTCGGCGAGCTGGTCGGCCTCCTCCAGGTACTGCGTGGTGAGCAGGATGGTCACGCCCTCGGCGGCGAGTGCGCGGATGATGTGCCACATGGCCCGGCGGCTGCGCGGGTCGAGGCCGGTGGTCGGCTCGTCGAGGAAGATGACGCGGGGCTCGCCGACCAGGGTCATCGCGAGGTCGAGCCGGCGGCGCATGCCGCCGGAGTACGTGGACACCGGCTTGCCCGCCGCCTCGGTCAGGTCGAACTGGTCGAGCAGGTCGGCGATGCGCCGCCGACCGGCGGCCCTGTCCAGGTGGCACAGGTCGGCCATCAGGGTCAGGTTCTCCCGACCGGTGAGCAGGTTGTCGACGGCGGAGAACTGGCCGGTGACGCCGATCAGGGCGCGTACCGCGTCGGGTTCCCGGGTCAGGTCGTGGCCGAAGACGCGGGCGTTGCCGCCGTCGGCGTCGATCAGGGTGGAGAGAATCTGCACCGTGGTGGTCTTGCCGGCGCCGTTCGGACCGAGCAACGCGAAGATGGTGCCCTCGGTGATCATCAGGTCGATGCCGTCCAGCACGACCTTGTCGCCGTAGGACTTGCGCAGGTCGGTGGCGACGATCGCGGGGTTCATGGAGCTGGTCATGGTCTCCTCATTTGTGGTCGTCGTGCGGGTTGTCAGGCGCGACGGATCGTGATGTCGCCGTAGGAGGTGTTCGCGCGAACCTCGGCCGTCTCGTCGGTCTGCGCCGGGCTGTCGGTCGACTCCAGCGCGTTGTGCACGCGGCCGTGCTTGGAACTGAGGTCGAGCCAGGCGGCGGTCCCGCGACGGATGCCGACCTCGATCGCACCGTAGGAGGTCTGCAGGTCGACCGCCCCCCGGACGACCTCACCCAGCCGGAGGTTCCCGTAGGCGGTGCGGGCCGTCACCGAGGCCGTCGACGCGTCCACTGTGATGTCGCCGTAGGCCGTGTTGATCCGGGCCGCGCCGCCGCTGCGGCCGATCCAGCAGTCGCCGGACGAATTCTTGATCTCGACGGTGCCGTCGACCGCGCCGAGGCGCACCTTGCCGGATGAGACCTTCACCCGGGCGGAGCCCAACACACGCTCGACCGTGACCTCGCCGTGGCTACTGTCGATCTCCAACGGCCCGGTCTCGTCGAGTCGGATGCCGCTGCCGGTCTTGATCAGGCACTCGCCGAGCCGACCCTCGCTGCGGAACGCCGCCCACGACGACTCGGCGTGCAGTCGCGACCCGGTCGGCACCTCGATCAGGACGTCGACCGACGGCCCGGGGCCGAACCCGTAGCGGCGCCAGCTCTTCGGCACCCGGATCAGCAGTTTCCCTGCGGCGTACTCGACCGTGGTCTGTTCGGCGGCGCCCACGTCGGCCTTGCTCGACGGGTCGCGGGGCCGCACGGTCACCACCGTGTCGGTGCGGTCGCTCGCGGCGATCCAGGCATCGCCGATCGGCAGCTCGATCTGGACGGAAATCGGTTCTGGCGTCTCGAAAATAGGCATGGTGGTCTCCCGAACTGTGGTCGGCGGAGGTCGCCGCTGGTCAGCGGCGTGGCGGTGGAAGGGGTACGGAGAGTTAGCGGGCCCAGCCGGTGAAGTGCTGGCCGGAGGTCGGCTCCACCCGGCGTGGTGGATGACGCTGCGTGTCGCCCGCCCCGATGGCACCGGCGACGGCGCGCACCAGCCAGGCGTTGACCGAGAGCCCGGCGCGGCCGGCGGCCTCCTCGACGCTGGCCTTCAGGTGGTCGGGGATCCGCAGGTTGATGCGCGAGGTGCCGCCCTCGTCGCCGTCGGGCGCGGACACCGGCACCGACAGCGGTGGCGGGCCGCTGGGCTCACTCGCCACCTCGACCGGCGGGCTGGCCGGCGTCACCACGAAGTCGGGTTCGCGCCCGCGCAACCGGACGTGCACCGAGCCCGGTGCGAGGTCGCGGGTGATCTCGTCGGCCGCGTCGGACAGCGCTTCGAGCAGCGTGAGACGGGTGGCCGCCTCCAACTGCGCGAAGAGTCGTTCGGCCAGTGCCCGGGCTTCCGGGTCCACGCCCTCCGCAGCCACGGCGAACTCGTTACGCAGGTTCTCGACGTATGACCTCAGCTCCATGACACCATCATGGCACCACTTTGGCTCAGAGTGCAACAGTCATGGCTCAAGAAGACGCCGCCACCTGGCTCCACTGCGGGTCACCTGACTCTCAGAGGTCGCCGAAAAGCCTCCTGACCAGGTGATTCGCATCCTCCTGGCTCAGCCCGGAGGCGACCAGGAGGTCACTGACGGTCGTCCGGATCTGTGCCACCACCACCGCACCAGAGAAGCCAACGCCGTCCCGATAGGCGTGCCCGGCCGTCCGGACCGCCCGTAGCGCCTGCTCCCGGGCCCGGTTCGGCTCGGCGCCGGCGGCGAACTGCCGCTTGAGAAGGCGGACTGCCTCGGCGAGATCGGCCACCGCCGTCGGCAACGACTCCGGCACCGGCTCGCCGTCCTCGATGAGCGTCACCGATCGTCGGATCAGGGTGCCGCTGTTGCGCATCGCCCGGTCGATCGGCTCCGCCGCCTGCGCGTAGCGGCCCACCGGCCCGTGCCGCTGATGCCAGTACACCGGCGACAGGGTGCTCGCCTCTCGGGCGCCCTGGGTCGCCTCGACGAACGCCTTCAACCGGCCCGCGCTCTGCCGCAGCTCACTGCGGGCGGTACGGGCCCGAGCGGCATCCCGCTCGGTCAACGCCTCGGCGGTGGCGTCGAGCTGGGACGCGAGGAGATCCAACGCCGGCCGCGCGGCCCGGTTGAGCACGCGCAGCGGGTTCAACGGCAGCAACACGGCGGTGACCAGCAGCGCCACTCCTCCCCCGACGAGCGCGTCCACGAACCGGGGGATCTCCAGATCCCGGACGGCCGGGCTGAGCGTGGCGATGAGCACCGCCGTCGCCCCGGCCTGGACCACCACCGCAGCGCTCCCCGCGAGGAAGAGCGCGACGACGATCGCCAGCGTGACGATCAAGGCGAGTTGCCACCACCCGGTGCCGATCACCAGGAGGAGCAGGTCGCCGATCAGCACTCCGACGGTGACACCGATGATCAGTTCGACGGTGCGACGCAACCGCTGACCAACCGACGCGGCGAGCGTCGAGACGGCGGAGATCGGCGCGAAGACCGGCTGCGACACCTGCAGCAGCGAATGCGCCACGAACCAGGACAGCCCCGCGGCCAGGCCGGCCTGCAGGGCCAGGCCACCGATGGTTCGCACTCGTCGGACCCGGTCGCGCAGCGCGGCCACCAAGCGGTCCCACCACCGGGCGACGGTCGACGGGCCCGCGTCCGCTCCGCGCCGACCGGCAGCGACCATGGCGGCACCTACCCCGCCACGACCGGGTCAATCCTCGCCGGCACGGCCCGGCCGTCCTCAGCGCGAGGCGAGCGCCTTCTCGGCGTACGCCCAGAGCCGGTCGGCCGCGGCCGGGTCCAGCGCGTGGGCGGCGACTCCGCCGGTGGCGTCGGGACCACCGGGAACGACCTCGGCCTCCTGGTTGTCGTCGAAGTACCGGCCGCCGACGCCGTCGAGCAGTGGTGAGCCGGCGAGCAGCACCGTGGTCGACGCGCCCTGGTCGGGCTTCTTGTAGTACTCCGCCTCGATGAGGTTGCCCGCTTCGTCCATCGCGCCCATCGCCCGCATCGTGTCGTCGTCGATGTGGCGCTGGAGGTTGGTGAAGATGTACCCGGGGTTGAGGGCGTTCGCGGTGATCCCGTCCCCCGCCCACTGGCGGGTGATGCCGACCGCGAGCAGAACCTCCGCGGTCTTCGACTGGCCGTAGGCCGACCACGGATCGTACGGCCGCCGCTCGAACTGCGGATCGTCGAAGTCGAACGGCGTGGCAAGGTGCGCCCCGGAGCTGACCATCACGACCCGGGCCGCCTCGGCGGCCCGCAGATTGTCGTGCAGCCCCCGGGCCAGCGCGAAGTGACCGAGGTGGTTCGTCGCGAGTTGGAGTTCCCAGCCCACGGCGGTCAGCTGGCGGGTCGGGATCGCCATGATTCCGGCGTTGGCCACCAGCACGTCGAGCGGGCCCTGCCAGGCCGCGACGAAGGCGTCGACCGACGCCAGGTCGGAGAGATCGAGGGCGGACGACCGGACGGTGCCCACTGCGGCATCGGTGGCGAACTCCTCGGCGAGCCGGTCAGCCGCCCGAGGATTCCGGGTCGCGATGGTGACGTCGGCGCCGGCCCCGGCCAGCGCGCGCACCGTCTCCACACCGATGCCGGAGGCGCCCCCGGTGACGATCATCCGCTGTCCGGTGAGGTCGACACCGTCGAGGACCTCGGCGGCGGTGGTGCGTGCGTGGAACGGGGTGGTGAGGCGTGGGTTCGCTGTCATGAAACCCAGGCTACGAACGCTCGGATCAGACTGCCTATAGCCTGGAGTCCTTCATACTTTCGTGAGCGTCCAGAAGAGGTGGGGATGGATCCGCTGGAGGATGTCCTGGCCCTGCTCGGCGCGACGAGCCACGTCTCCGCCGGCCTGGTCGGGGGCGGACGCTGGGCGGTCGGTTTCGAACCACCGACGGGGGCCAAGTTCAACGCCGTCCGTCGGGGCCGATGCTCGCTTCGGGTCGACGGCCACCCCGAGGTGATCAACCTCGGTACGGGCGACTGCTTCCTGCTGACCCGACCGGCGGCCTACACCCTCTTCAGCGACCCTGATGTGCCGGTCCAGCCCGCGTACCCGATCTTCACGGCTGCCACCGACGGTGCGGCGCACGTCGGCGACGGTGACGACGTGTTCCTCATCGGCGGTGCCTTCACCCTGGGCGGACGGGCACGCAGCCTCCTGCTCGACAACCTCCCGCCGGTCATCCACGTGCCCGCCGACACCCCGGAGGCCAGTACCGTCCAGTGGGCCCTCGGCGAGATCGACGCGGAGCTGCGATCCACGCGACTCGGCTCCCACCTCGTCGCCGAGCACCTGGCGCTGGTCCTGTTGATCCGAGTCCTGCGGCTGCACCTGGCCCGCCACGAACAGCCCACCTCGGGGTGGCTGGCCGGTCTCACCGACCCGGTGGTCGCTCCCGCGCTACGAGCGATGCACGCACGACCCGCGCACGCGTGGACGGTGGACGAGGTCGCCCGGGCGGCCACCGTCTCCCGGTCGACGCTGGCGGCCCGATTCAAGAAGGTCGTCGGGGTGGGTCCACTGGAGTACCTGACCGGGTGGCGGATCGAACTCGCGGCCGACCGCATCCGGCGCAGCTCCGACACGGTCGCCACCATCGCCCAGGCCGTCGGATACCGCTCGGAGAGCGCGCTCAGCGTGGCTTTCAAGCGCACCACCGGCCTCTCACCGCGCGCCTACCGCACCGAGCTGGCGAGGGAGGGCCGGAACGACGTACCCGAAGCGGCAGTGACCGCCGGTCCGGCCCTGCCTGGGTGGTAGCGCCCCGGCCGGTCGAGATTGAGCGGGTCCGGTTCGGGTAGAACCCGCTGCCGTCACCCGGTCGGCGGCCCCGGCGCGTGCCGTCGAGGCTGGGTCGCGGGACGGACGGCGAGACGCCTCGGGGGGACGTGGGATGGGCCAGAGCGGTTGAGCGGGGCGGACAGCTCCGGTGGCGTCGTGGAGCTACGGGTGCACGGCGTCTCCGGCGCGAGCGCCGCACAGGTGCTGGGCCTGGGACAGACCGCGCAGGTCGCCGGTGACCGCAGTGGTGGGTTCTACCGGCCGCGCCCCCGGTACTCGGACAGCACCGGCGAACACGGGGTGACGCGTGAGGCGTACCGCTGGGGTGACCTGCCCTCCGGGACTGTGGCCCGCACCCTGGCGGTGGTCTTCCTGCTCCCCTTCATGCTTGTCAACGTCGCGATCTGGATGCGCCCGGCGAACCCGAGTTCCGAGGCGACGGTCAAGTCCCTCTGCCGGCTGCTGGCACTCACGCTCACAGTGCTGTACGTGCTCGCCATCGCCGGCGTCGCCCTGGACCTCGTCGGATGGAAGTGTCTGGCGTCGCCGGACTGCCTGGCCGGACGCAGTTGGTTGTCCTGGTTGGGTGGACGGCCGGTCGGACTGCGGCTGGCGGTGCTCGCGCTGGTCCCGGCCGCCGCGATCGGCCTGATCTGGCGGGTCAGCTGCCGACCGGAGCGGACGTTCGAGGCGTTTCGCGCACCCGATGAGGACATCTCCACATCCCGACTCGGCACCCTCGGTCAGTGGGACGCCGAGCCACTGGTGGGCCGGTTGCGCGCCATCCATGTCGCGGTGGCCTTCGCGACGCTGGACCTCGCCCTGCTCCTGGCTCGCGGCGCGAGTGGCGCTTCGGCGGCCACGATCGCGCTGACCGCGGTCACGGGGGTGATCCTGGCGGGCTGCGTGGGGCTGCTCTGCACGCCGCCCCTGATCGACCGGGCCCCCGACGACCGGCGGCTCGACCGGGTCACCCGCACCCTCCGGACCGCTGCCATCATCCTGACCGTGGTCGTCGTGGCGCACGTGCTGACCAGTTCGCAACCCTGGCCAGAGGAGCGGGAGCTCCCCGGCTACGACTCGACGCTGACTGGTCTGTTCGTGGCCCAGACGACGCTGCTGACCGCGCTGGGCGTGGTGCTGCTCTGGCAGCAGCGCCGGGAGCGCAGCGCCATCCCGCTGTTCGGGCTGGGCGCTCTCGTCGTCGCCGCCACCGGGATCAGCATGGCGGTGGCGTACTCGGCCGAACTGGTCGGCCGGGTGGCGGATTTCCTGGATCGCGACGCCCCAACCGTGGAGGGCGTCGCCGCGGGCCCACCCCGGGCCTTCGTCTGGGCGATCTACGGCTTCTTCCGCGCGGTGCTGATCACCGCGATCGTCGCCGGCCTCGTCATCCTGATCTCCCGTCGCGGTCGACGCCGGGCTGGCGAGGGGATCGTCGCGCGCGACTTCCCGAACCCGCCGGCCGAGGCAGGGCCCCGACTGCGGCAGGTCCGAGACGCGATAGCCCGGGCTCGCTTCACCGAGAAACTGGTGCCGTTGGCAGTGGTCTACGGCTGCCTCGCCGGACTCGGCACGGCCACCACCACGATCGGCCTGCTCGGGCAGTTCCCGGGCGACGTCATCGAGCGGAACATTGGATTGCCGGCGGCGGCGACCACGTTCGCCATCGTGTTCGCCAGCTGGGTGATCGCGGCGATCATCCTCGGCCTGATCATCGGCGGCATCTTCGCGTACCGGACCGAGCCGTACCGCCGGCACATCGGTGTCCTCTGGGACCTCGGCACCTTCTGGCCCCGGGCCGCCCACCCGTTCGCGCCGCCCTGCTACGCCGAGCGGGCCGTGCCGGAACTGGTCCGCCGGATCACCTACCTCGTCGAGCGCGGCGACGCGGTGCTGCTCACCGGGCACAGCCACGGCTCGGTCCTGCTCGCCGCCACTGTGCTCCAACTGCCGCCGCAGGTCGGCGACCGGGTCGCCCTGCTCACCCACGGATCACCGCTGCGCCGCCTCTACGCACGACTCTTCCCCGCCTACGTCGACGATGCGGCACTGCACGAGATCGGCCAGCGGGTGGGTTGGCGCTGGGTGAACCTGTGGCGCGACACCGACCCCATCGGTGGCTGGATCTTCTCGCCACGTCCCGCACCCGCGCCGGCCACCACCGGTGACCCGGCCGCCGCTGTGGATCGTCGACAGCGTGACCCCCGTGACGTGGTGACACCCCCCGGGGACAGCGTCGCCCCAGCCATCCACGGGCACTGGCCGGGCGAGTCCGACGAGCCGTTCATCGAGGCGGTACGGGAGTTGGTGCAGCGCCTCGGTGGGCGGGCCGGCCCGCCCGGGACGCCGAGGTAGCGGGCCGGCTCAGCGTTCCCGGCCCGCCCGGGTACGCCAGGCGTCCAGGGCGGTGCCGGCGAGGCGGGCACCGTCGGCCGGGACGAGCGAGCGTTCGCCCAGCTTGGCGCCGAAGTACCTGGCGTCGGGGTCGGCCACCACCGAACGACGGTCCTGTTGGTCGGTGAGGAGGGAGCGGCCCAGTTCGTCGAGGCGGAACTGCTCCGGGCCGGCGACCTCGACCACGGAGTTCGTCGGCGCGCCGAGCGCGACCTCGGCGACCGCGGCCGCGACGTCGTCCGCGGCCATCGGCTGAATGAGCACCGGCGCGAGGTGCACGGTGTCGCCTTCAGTGGCGGTGTCGATGATGCCCTGGAGGAACTCGAAGAACTGGGTGGCGTGCACCACCGAGTACGGGAGTCCGGACGCGACGATGAGCTTCTCCTGGGCGACCTTCGCGCGCATGTACCCGCTGTCCGGGATCCGGTCGCACCCCACGATGGAGAGCGCCACGTAGTGGTTCACCCCGGCGTCCGACGCGGCGGCGAGAAGCGTCCGGGTCGAGGTCTCGAAGAACTCCAGTACGGCGGCGGCCTCGAACGATGGCGAGTTCGACACGTCGACGACGACCTCGGCATCGGTGAGCGCGCCGGCCACTCCCTCGCCGGTCAGGGTGTTCACGCCGGTCTTCGGCGATGCCGGCACCGCCTCGTGGCCCTGGGCGCCGAGGCGGTCCACGAGCTTGGAGCCGATGAGGCCGCTGCCCCCGATCACGACGATCTTCATGGTCGCACCACGTCCTGTCTGCACTGGGTTGAGTCGTGCTGCAAACCAGTAAGACGGAAAGCGTGCGCGGATGCAGGACAATCGCCAGAGAACAGTTCGACGGAGATCAGGAGGTCGACGTGGCCACGGTGTCCCACCCGGTGTTCGCTCGGGTCTACGAGCGGCTCAGCGTCGCCATGGACCGTGCCGGCACTGCGGCGTTCCGCCAGGACCTGGTCGCCGGCCTCTCCGGCCGGGTGATCGAGATCGGCGCGGGCAACGGACGAATGTTCGCCCACTACCCGCCGGGGGTGACAGAGGTCCTCGCTGTCGAACCGGAGCGGCGTCTGCGTGCCGCTGCCGAGCGCGCCGCGTCGGCCGCGCCGGTTCCGGTCACTGTCGTCGACGGTCTGGCCGAGGCGCTGCCCGCCGGGGACGGCGAGTTCGACGCGGCGGTGGTCGCGTTGGTGTTGTGCACAGTGCCCGATCAGGCGAGCGCGTTGGCCGAGATCAGCCGGGTGCTGCGCCCCGGAGGCGAGGTGCGGTTCTTCGAGCACGTGGCCGCCGAGGAGGCCAGCGGTCTGCACCGCGCTCAACGACTCCTCGACGCCACACTGTGGCCGAAGCTGTTCGCCGGCTGCCACACCAATCGCGACACCGTCGCGGCCATCGCCGCGGCCGGCTTCGAGGTCGAGGAGCTGCGCGGGTTCCGTTTCCCGGCCGCCAGCAACAGCCCCTCCTCCCCCTGCGTCCTCGGCCGCGCGGTTAGGCCGGTCCCGACGGTCCGGCAATAGGTCGAGATCGGCTCGACCGCTTCGCCGCGCCCACCCGCCATCCGTGGAAGCGGCGAAACACGAACGCGAAGGTCGATCCAATTCAGATAGTTGCAACCTGGCTATTGTCCCGTTTTGCTCTCATTTGAACACCTGGCGTGATGTGGTGGTCAGCGCGCTTATCGGCGCCATACAGGCCGTATCACGCAGGACGCCACTCGCTGGCCGTCTCCTGCGAGTAGTACCCACGGAGGGTGTTCTGTGACAGCTAAACCCAAGAATTGGCTGCGGCGGCGAGTTGTCCTGCCGTCGCTCGCGGCTGGCGCAGCCGCCACTGTGGCAGCCAGCCTGCTGCTCTTCAGCTCGACCGCCGCCAACGCGCAGGAAGCGCCGGTGAACCTGGGGACGGCGGCCGACTTCTCCGTCCTGGCCGGAGCGGAGCCCACCAACACCGGCCCCAGCTTCCTGGCCCAGAGCCTCGGGCGGTTCCCCGGAAACACCTCGTCCGGCTTCGAAACGGCAACCATCGGCGGCGAGATCCACCTCGGCGACGCTGTCGCGCTCCAAGCTCAGAGCGACCTGACCATCGCCTTCAACGACGCCGCCGGCCGGACCCCGTTCACCAACCTCCCGGCCGAGCTGGGGGGCAACACGCTCAACGAAGGGGTCTACCGGATCGGGGCCGCCCAACTGACCGGACCGTTGACGCTCAACGGCCAGGGCGACCCGTCGGCCGTGTTCATCTTCCAGATCGACTCCTCGCTGACGACGGCGTCGAACAGCAGCGTCGTCCTGATCAACGGGGCATCGGCCTGCAACGTGTTCTGGAAGATCGGCAGCTCGGCGACGATCGGCACCGGCACCACCTTCGTGGGCACCATCATGGCCCAGGCCGCGATCACGATGGCCACGGGAGCGACCCTCCAGGGCCGGGCGTTGGCGCGCACCGAGGCCGTCACCTTGCAGACCAACGTCATCACCGCGCCGATCTGCGCCGGGCCGACGGGCCCGCCCGGACCGACCGGCCCACCCGGGCCCACCGGTCCGCCCGGCAGCCCCGGAGCACCCGGCAGCCCCGGAGCACCCGGCAGCCCCGGAGCACCCGGCAGCCCCGGAGCACCCGGCAGCCCCGGAGCGCCCGGAAGCCCGGGAGCGCCCGGAAGCCCGGGAGCGCCGGGAGCGCCGGGAGCCCCTGGCGCGCCCGGTAGCCCCGGAGCGCCCGGTCCGTCCGGACCCCCCGGACCTCCCGGTCGACCTGGTGGCGGCGGCAAGCACCCCATCCTGCCTGTCACCGGCAGCGGTGCGATCCCGGCCATGACCGGCGTCGGAAGTGTGATGGTCGTGCTGGGCGCTGTCGCGTTCTTCCTGGCCCGGCGTCGACGCCTGGAGTCCTGATCGGTGGCCCGGCCGGTGTGATCCCGGCCGGGCCAGGTCACGTCGTCGGCCCGCTCCCCACCGGGAGCGGGCCGACGACGCGCTCGCCATGGACGGTCAGTCCACAAGCCCCAACCCGCGCATGGCTTCGTCCTCCCGCTCGTGGGACAGGTAGAGCAGAATCTGGGGCCGGGGGTCGCCGAGGCGTACCACGTAGGTCTGCGCGAACTGCGCGCTGCCGGCCGTGCCCCGGGGCGGCGCGAAGTCCAACGTCCACCTGGTCGGCACGAGGACGTACCCCGGTGCGAGATCGAGAACGTCCAGAACCGCCACCTGCGCTCCGGTCAGACCAAACTGCTCGGTCATCGCCGCGTGGCGTTCGTCGAGAGCGGCCCGGTACCCGGCGTCGTTGGTGACGGC
Source organism: Micromonospora sp. NBC_00821 (assembly GCF_036347035.1). Classification (NCBI taxonomy): domain Bacteria; kingdom Bacillati; phylum Actinomycetota; class Actinomycetes; order Micromonosporales; family Micromonosporaceae; genus Micromonospora; species Micromonospora sp. NBC_00821. The sequence continues at coordinate 2,394,776 of NZ_CP108880.1, read as the reverse complement.
CGCCGCCCCGCCCGGGTCGCCCTCGATGTACGTCTCGGCGTAGCTCGCGGCAACGGCGGCGCTGTCGCCGGTCTCGACGGCCCTCGCGTAGGCGTGCAGGAAGGCGATGATCTCGTCGCGTACCGGTGTCTCCGTCGACTTCATCCTCGGTCCTCTCAGTTCGGCGAGTGTCCGCGTGACCTCACCGGCGGGGCAGCCCGGCCAGCCAGACGTCCAGCTCCGCTGGGGAGCGCAGTAACACCACTGGCGGCGCGGACGGGTCGGCCTGCCAGGCCCGCATCCGCCGTCGGGCCCGGCCGAAGGCGGCGACGTGCCACACCAGAATCGAGTCCGAGGACAGCACACTGCTCAGCGACTCGCGGTTGCCGTTGCAGATCACCTCGCCGGTGGCCACCCGGCTGACGGTACGGCGGAGCAACCGCCCGAACGACAACCATCGTGGATAGTCCAGGCCGACGACCAGATCGGCGCGGGCCATCGGGACGTCCCGCCAGCCGTGGTACGCCCCGTCGATGATCCAGCGGTCCCGTCGGCAGACCTCCTCGATCCGGGCGCGTTGCTGGGCGACCGGCACCTCGACCCAGCCCGGTTGCCAGAGCAGGTCGTCCACCGGATACCAGGGCAGTCCGAGGTGGTCGGCCAACCGCGCCGCGAGGGTGGACTTGCCGGAGCCGTACACCCCATAGACCAGGATGCGACGCGGTGCGCTCATCGCGGCAGCGTACGTCGTGAAGAAAAATCGGTTGTCGTGCCCAACACGCCTCGGCCAGAGTGACGTCCATGACGTACTGACGGACTCCACCCCCCTGCTCCGCGCCACCGGTGATGCCTCCCGGGGGCCGTGACGCCGTCCGCCTTCACGTTCGCAGCCAGAGACGAGCCTCCTTGTCCCAGCACCATCTCCCTCGGGAGCCCCTGCCTCCGTCCGCCCCGGCCACCGTCACGGTGTTCGCCTCTTCCGCGAGCTGGATCGAGTCCGATGCGCTCGCACAGTGCCAACAGGTCGCCGCCCTGGACGGCATGCGGCACGTCGCCGCGATGCCGGACCTGCACCCCGGAAAGGGTGCGCCCATCGGCGCGGCCATGGCGTCGACAGTGCTGTATCCGCTCCTGGTGGGCTCCGACATCGGCTGCGGCATCGCCGTGTTTCCGATCACGCTCAAGCGGGCCGTACCGGAACGGCTCGCCGCCCGGTTCCCCGACCTCGACCAGGCGCTCGACCCGGTACGCGACGCCGACGACCCCGCCTGGGCCGCTGTCGACTGTGACGTTCCGGCCGGCCACCTCGACGGTCTCGGAACGGTGGGCCGGGGCAACCACTTCGTGGAGCTGGCCCGCGTCGACACCGTCTTCGACGTACGGCACGCGGGCCGGCTCGGGCTCGACGCGGGCGATCTCGTGCTCATCGTGCACAGCGGTTCCCGTGGTCTGGGCGAGCGGATCCTGCGGGCACACACCGAGGTCCACGGCGCCGGAGCGACGCCCGACCCCGCCGCCTACCTCGAAATGCACGACGAGGCGGTGCGTTGGGGCTCGCTCAACCGCCGGGTGCTGGCCACCCGGGTGGCGCACGCGTTGGGGGCGGAGCCCACCGCGCCGATCGTCGACCAGTGTCACAACCTGGTCGAGGTCCGAGACGGGGTCTACCTGCACCGCAAGGGCGCGGCGCCGGGCGACGGGCGCGATGTCCTGATCGCCGGCACCCGGGGAACGGCGTCCTACCTGGTGGCCGCGCACGCCGGGCCGGAGGCCAACCATTCGGTGGCCCACGGCGCTGGCCGCAAGATGTCGCGCGCCGACGCCCTGCGGCGGGGCCGGGCCAAGCACACGGTCGAGGAGCTACGCCGTACCCCGGTGGGTTCGCTGGTGGTGTGTGGTGACCGGCAACTGCTCTTCGAGGAGGCACCCACGGCGTACAAGCGCATCGAGCAGGTGATCGCCGACCTGGTCGAACACCGGCTGGCCACACCGGTGGTCAGCACGACGCCAGTGGTCACCTACAAGACGCCCGACCTCGGGTCCGCCGCACGCCCGCAGCGGCGGGGCCACCGCGCCCGGCGAGGCCGCTCATGACCACGTTCCTGCTGTTGTCGGCCGGGCGTGGGCCGCAGGAGTGCGCCTGGGCACTGAGCCACCTGCTGCACCGGCTGCGCGACGAGGGCGTCCGCCGAGGTCTGACGGTCCAGCAGGTCGAGGCGGTGCCCGGTGACCCCGCCGGCACCTACCGGTCGGCGCTGATCCGGATCTCCGGCGTCGACGCCGAGGCGTTCGCGGCCTCGTGGACCGGGACGCTGTGCTGGCAGGCCCCGAGCCCGTACCGGTCGGGCGTCGGTCGGAAGAACTGGTACGTCACCGCCCAGCCGCCCGAGCGCGACGCTCGGCCGACGACGTTCCGCGAGATGGACGTCGACATCGTCGCCTGCCGCACCGGCGGGCCGGGTGGTCAACACCGGAACAAGGCCAGCACTGCGGTACGCGCGACGCACCGCCCCTCGGGCCTGGTGGTCGTGGTGGACGAGGAGCGGCAGTTCAGCCTCAACCGTCGGATCGCCCTGGACCTGCTGCGCCAACGCATCGAGCAGGGCGACGAGGCGGCGCGGCGGGCCGTCACCACCGCCCGGTGGCGCATCCACGACGGGCTGGTTCGTGGCGATCCGGTGCGGGTGGAACGTCCGACGCCCCGGTGACCGGGAGGCCCAGCGACTCAGACTTCCAGCACCGCGTCCGCGAATGCCTGCGGCGCCTCCTGCGGCAGGTTGTGTCCGACACCGCCCCCGACGGTCCGGTGCTCGTACGGGCCGGCGAACTGTTTGCCGTAGACGGTGGGCTCCAGGTGCGGCGCACCGTTGGCGTCGCCCTCCAGCGAGATGCTCGGCACCGTGATCGTCGGCTTCGCGGCCAGGCGCTCCTCGATCTCCGCGTACTGCGGCTCGCCGTCGGCGAGGGCCAGCCGCCAGCGGTAGTTGTGGATGACGATGTCGACGTGGTCGGGGTTGTCGAACGCCACCGCGCTGCGGTCGAACGTCGCGTCGTCGAACGTCCATCTGGGCGACGCGGTGTGCCAGATCAGCTTGGCGAAGTCGCGCCGGTTCTTGTCGTACCCTTCCCGACCGCGCTCGGTGGCGAAGTAGTACTGGTACCACCACGCGAACTCCGCCTTCGGCGGCAGCGGGACCGTGCCCGACTTCTGCCCGTCGATCAGGTAACCGCTGACCGAGACCAGTCCCCGGCAGCGATCGGGCCACAGCGCGGCGACGACATCGGCGGTCCGCGCGCCCCAGTCGAACCCGGCGAGTTTCGCGGTGTCGATGTTCAGGGCGTCCATCAGGGCGATGAGGTCGAGCCCCATGGCCGCCGGTTCGCCGTTCCGCATGGCGTCGTCGGAGAGGAACCGGGTCGTGCCATAGCCCCGCAGGTACGGGACGACGACCCGGTGACCGGCGGCGGTGAGCAGCGGTACGACGTCGGCGAAGCTGTGGATGTCGTACGGCCACCCGTGCAGGAGGATCACCGCGTCCCCGTCGGGCGGCCCGGCGTCCACGTAGCCGACGTTCAGCACTCCGGCCTCGACCTGTCGCAGGTCGGTGAACCCGCCAGCAGCCCTTGCCATCGACTTCTCCCCGCGTTCGGACCTGCTCGGATGTGCCGATCACGCCCGAATCTAACGACCCACCGGGAGCCTGAGCACCGTTCACACAAGGACCGCTCGACGGATGCCGAACTGGCTAGGATGACCACGTCCTGCGACGTTCCCGGTGGAGGTCGTGGGGTCGTAACCGGATGACCGTAGGGTGATGGCATGGCTGAGCGACCTCTGACCCTGATGGCGGTGCACGCCCACCCCGACGACGAGGCGACGAGCACCGGTGGCGTGCTTGCCCGCTATGCCGCCGAGGGGGTCACCACAGTGCTCGTGACCTGCACCGACGGGCGCTGTGGGGACGGCCCGGGTGGGGTCAAGCCGGGCGAGGAGGGGCACGACCCGGCCGCCGTGGTGGCGATGCGCCAGGCCGAGCTGGAGGCCAGCTGCGCCACGCTGAACGTCACTCACCTGGAGACCCTCGGCTACGCCGACTCCGGGATGATGGGTTGGCCCACCAACGACCTGCCCGGCGCGTTCTGGACGACACCGGTGGCGGAGGCGGCGGCCCGACTCGCCGAGCTGATCCGGCGGTACCAGCCGGATGTGATCGTCACGTACGACGAGAACGGTTTCTACGGCCACCCGGACCACATCCAGGCCCATCGGATCACCATGGCCGCCGTCGAGCAGACGGACGTCCCGGCGAAGGTCTACTGGACCACTGTGCCGCTTACGGCGTTCGCGGAGTTCGGCCGGATCATGAAGGAGCTCGGCGTCGAGTGGGCCGATCCGGACGCGGCGGCGGAGCCGGGCCCGCAGCTCGGCCTGCCCGACGACGAGATCACCACCTGGGTCGACACGAGCAAGTACGGCGCGCAGAAGTTCGACGCGCTGGCCACGCACGCCAGTCAGACCGAGAACATCTTCTTCCTGCAACTGGGCCAGGAGCGGTTCACCGAGCTGATGGGCGTGGAGACCTTCGTACGGGTCCGGGACCGGACGGGCGCGCCGACCCCCGAGGACGACCTCTTCGCCGGTCTGCGCTGATCGCTCTTCCGTAACGCCACCAGGCATCGTCGGCCACCGGGTCGACGATGCCTGCGCTGTGCGCCGCCGTGACCTCACCACGCGAACCGGCCGCCGAAAGTTTCGACCGCCAGCCCTTCAACGCTGGGCAGGTCATGTGATGAATTTCCGGAAGTTTTCAGCGTTGACGCCCAGACATAGATCGGCTTAACGTTTCGAGCAAGTTTCCGGTTTCCGGCCGGAACTACCGGCGTCACCCCATCAGTTTGCGTTTCCCCCGACCACCACCGGACCCTCACCTCCTAGATCGACATCTATCTATTGATCGTCTGGAAGGGAAGGCACATGAAGTTAAGACAGTGGTCGTCCGTCGGCCTGGTCGCCGTCGCGACCATCGCCACGCTGAACACGGTGCCGGCGACCGCGAGTCGACCGTACGACCCCACGACGCAGAGCCTCGGCACCCTCGGCCTGCGCCACGGCCTGCACGTCGGCACCGCGGTCGACATGGCTGCCCTCAACGACGCCAGCGACCCGCAGTACCGCAAGCTGGCCTCCTCCGAGTTCGCCTCGGTCACCGCCGAGAACGTGATGAAGTGGGAGAGCCTGGAGCCAACCCGCGGCGCCTACAACTGGGCGCCGGCCGACGAGTTCGTCGACTTCGCCAAGCGCAACCGGCAGAGCGTGCGCGGTCACGTGCTGGTCTGGCACAACCAACTGCCCGCCTGGTTGACCAGCGGCGTCGCCGACGGCTCCATCAGCAAGCAGGAGTTGCGCGAGCTGCTCCGCAACCACATCACCACTGTCGTCAACCGCTACAAGGGCAAGATCTGGCAGTGGGACGTGGTCAACGAGGCGGTCAGCGACCCGTGGGACACCCCGTCGACCCTGCACTACAAGGGCTTCTGGGCGCAGAACCTCGGGCCCGGCTACATCGCCGACGCGTTCCGCTGGGCGCGGGCCGCCGACCCCAAGGCCCTGCTGTTCTACAACGACTACAACATCGAGGCGTTCGGCTCGGGCAACCCGGCGGACGACAAGACCCAGTTCGTGTACGACATGACCAAGAGCCTGCGCGCCCAGGGCGTCCCGATCGACGGCGTCGGCTCCCAGGGGCACCTGGGCACCCAGTACGGCAACTTCGACACCCTCCAGGTGACCGCCGCGCTGAAGAAGTTCAGCGGGCTCGGCGTCGCGACAGCGTTCACCGAGGTCGACGTCCGCAGCCAGCTGACCGAGGGCGTCCAGGCGGGCAACGCGGAGGAGATCAACCCTCGGCTCCAGGCGTCGGCCGCGAACTTCAGCGTGCTGATGAAGGCGTGCCTCGCCGTGCGGAGCTGCCTGTCGTACACCGTCTGGGGCTTCAGTGACAACCATTCGTGGGTGCCGGGCTGGTTCGACGACCCGCCGGAGGGCCTGGCCACCATCTACGACGAGAACTACCAGCCCAAGCGGGCGTACCAGGAGTTGAAGTCCGACCTGATCTTCGCAGGGCCGCCGTACGTCCTGCCCCGCATCGCACCCAGACCCCGCCGCTGACGCCCAGGGCCGTGTGGAGCTTCCCGAAGCTCCACACGGCCCGTGTGCCACCACGGACGTCGACGTTCGACTCACGTTCGGTGGTTCCGCTGTCGCCATCCGGACGCCATCGGAGGGCTGGTGCCGGATCTGCCGGTTTATTGATGGTGTTGGTGTCACTATGGCAGGCGTGGGAACTGCGAAAACTGCCATGCCTGCGATCTCGCCGCTCACCGGCGATCCCATCAAGCGGGCCGATGCCGAACGGCTAGCGGGGGTGCTGAAGGCCTTCGCCGATCCGGCGCGACTCCGGTTGCTCAGCCTGATCCAGTCCGCGCCGGAAGGTGAGGCGTCAGTGAGTGACCTCACCGCGGCGCTCAACCTCTCCCAGCCGACGGTGAGTCATCACCTTCGGATCCTCACCGAGGCCGGCCTCCTCGAACGCGACAAGCGCGGGGTCTGGGCGTACTACCGCCTGGTGCCCTCCGCGATCGCGCAGATCGCCGACCTGTTGACGCCGCCCAGGAAGCGGGCGACGAAGAGGGCCCGCTGACCGGGCCGGAAGGCGGCTCGTCACATCCGCTCCACTGTGCGGATGCCCAGCAGGCGCAGCCCCTGCCGCAGGGTCCGGGCGGTCAACTCGGCCAGCAGCAGCCGACTCTCCCGCAGCTCATCCGTGGCACGCAACACCGGGCAGCGCTCGTAGAACGCGTTGAACACTGTCGCGAGTCGGTGCAGGTAACCGGCGAGCTGATGGAACTCGAGGCTCTGCTCCAGCTCGCCGACCACCGCCGCGAAGCCGAGCAGCTCGACCGCGAGCGCCCGCTCCGCCGGCTGCGCGACGACGATGGGGGCGTCCGGCCGCACGGCGGTCCCGGCCCGCCGCAGCACGGACCGGATCCGGGCGTACGCGTACTGGAGGTAGGGCGCGGTGTTGCCGTCCAGCGCCAGCATCCGCTCCCAGTCCAGGACGTAGTCCTTGGTCCGGTCGACGGACAGGTCGGCGTACTTGATGGCGCCGATGCCCACCGCGCGGCCGATCTCCTCGGCGGTCCCGGCGTCCAGATCCGGGTTCCTGCTCCGGGCCAGGTCGGTGGCACGGGCGACCGCCTCCTCCAACAGCCCGACCAGCTTCACCGACTCACCGGCCCGGCTGCGCAGCATCCGCCCGTCGGCGCCGAGGATGGACCCGAAGCCGAGGTGCTCGGCCCGTGCCGGCGGGCAGAGCCAGCCGGCCGCCTCGGCGACGGCGAACACCATCGCGAAGTGCTGCCGCTGCGGTAGGCCGACGACGTACAGCAGCCGGGTGGCGCCCAACTCGCCGACGCGCTGCCGCAGCGCGGCCAGGTCGGTGGCGGGGTAGCCGTACCCACCGTCGCTCTTGCGCACGATCAGCGGCAACGGCTCGCCGTCGCGGCCGGTGAACCCGGGCGGAAAGACGCACTCGGCCCCGCCGCTGGGCAGCAGCAGCCCCAACCGGTCCAGGTCGTCGACGACGCCCGCGAGCAGGTCGTTGTAGGCGCTCTCGCCCCGAAAGTCGGCAGCGGACAACGTCACGTCGAGCAGGTCGTACACGGTCAGGAAGTACCGCTCTGACTGCGTCACCAGCAGCCGCCACAACCGGCGGGTCCGCTCGTCACCGCCCTGCAACGCGACCACCCGCAGCCGCGACCGTTCCTGGAACGCCTCGTCGGCGTCGAACGCCACCCGGGCCGCCCGGTAGAAGGTGTCCAGGTCCCCCATCGACAGGTTCTGCGCGGCTTCGGCCTCACCGAGGTCGATCAGGTGTTCGATCAGCATGCCGAACGGTGTCCCCCAGTCACCCAGGTGGTTGACCCGCACCACCCGGTGTCCGAGCCACTCCAGTAGCCGGACCGCAGCATCACCGATGACCGTGGAGCGGAGGTGCCCGACGTGCATCTCCTTGGCCACGTTGGGCGCCGAGTAGTCGACCACCACTGTCTGCGGCGTCGCGGTCGGCGGCACGCCGAGCCGGGGGTCACCGGCCAGCCCGGCGACCAGGTCGGCCAGGGCCCGGTCGGTAACCGTCAGGTTGAGGAAGCCCGGCCCGGAGACCTCCGCCGACACGCCGACGTCATCGAGCACCGCGTGCGCCAGCACCGCGGCGGCGATGTCGCGCGGCGGGCGGCCGAGCCGCCGGGCCAGCGCCAGCGCCGCGTCGGACTGGAAGTCCGCGCGCGGGGACCGCCGCACGAGCGGGTCGACCGGGCCGCCGGCCACCGCCGCGAACGCCGGTGCCAGCCGGTCGGACAACAACTTTTCAAGATCCATGAGTACGCCGATCTCGCTCGGACCCACGCTGCCACGTGAGCCGTTGACGGGGAGATACGGGCGGACCGAGGACGACCAGCGAACAACCGGCGGCTCGATCCGCCGGTCGCAGGAAACAGGTCAGCGCGGGCGGGCGACGGATCGCCGGCGTCGCCCCGCACCGACCTGGACGTCACACGACAGTCCGGTGCACTGAGCGATCACGCTGGTCATGCGGGGCAGCCTAGCGACCCGGCCGAGGCGACGACACCCCAATTCCGCGGTCCCGCCGATGCCCGAGGGGCCCATTGTCGTTTCGGTCGACTCGGGGCAGGGAACGTCCTCGGGACAAACGAGGGGTGATGATGAGCCGATACACACCACTGTCGATGGCCCGTACGCGACGCGCGCTAGCGCTGCTCGGCACCGTCGCACTGACCGCTGCCTGCACCGCCACCGAGGATTCGCCCGGCTCGGCCCCGGCAACCACCGCACCGGTCACCGCGTCGGCGTCAGCGCCCCCGACAGACCCGCCATCGCCGAGCGCGAGCACCCGGGTAACCATCCCGACCTCGGCCTTCGTCGAGCTGCCCGCCGAGCTGCGCAAGTCTCCGCGACGGACGACACCCGTCGAGGAGGCCCTGCCGAAGCTCTGCGGCAACGAGTTCGGCACCGGCGGCCGGCAGGTCACCGCGAGCGCCGCCATGACAGTCACCTACCAGAAGGCCGGCGAGCCCTCCAGCAACGTGCCGCAGGGGATGATCCACCAGACCATCTTCACCTTCGACGGCGACGGCGCCGCGGGTTACCTGAGCCGGCTCCGCACCGCCCTACAGACGTGCCCCTCGTACGACCAGTCCGGAAGCCGCGTCACCGTCAAGAGCAAGGCGCTGCCCGGGGTCGGCGACGAGGCGTTGCTGCTGACCCGGACGTGGCCCGAGACGAGCCTGAACGGCGAACGCACCGGCGGCACCGCGTCCAGCCAGATCGCTGTGGCCCGCGTCGACAGCGCGGTGACGGTCTTCGACGACCAGGGGTGGGAGGGCACCAGCGGCAACCCCGCCATCCTGGACCGGGTCGTCCGCGACGGCGTAGGCACCATCGACGCCTGGCAGCGGTAACCCCGAGGCCGCCGCCACAACGGCTTCCACCGACCGGTCCTGTTCTCCGTCGGATCATGGACACCTCGACCCGAGCCGCCCTCGCGCCCGGAGACTAGAGGATCTCGGTCCACAGTGACGTCGACGACCTGGATGTGGCGGCTGATGAAGGTTTCTCCCCCGGGCAGTGGCGAGCACCGCGACGGTCCACCGCACGCCGGCGAGCTGTTCACCGACCGGGAGAGCGAGTCCCAGGCGTTCAAGTCGACACTGAACCGTTTTCGCCAGCTGCTCGACAGCGACGACGAGGTCGGGGTCGCCCGCCACAACGTACTGACCTTCTACGGCCTGGGCGGCATCGGCAAGACCGCTCTCTCGGAACGGTTGGAGGCCTGGGTCCGTCACGATCTCCCGCTCGTCAACGGCTGGGGTCCACCTCCGGCCACCACCGTCGACGCGACGGCCCGCATCGACCTGCACGGCTCTGCCGGTCGAATGGACCTTCCGGCCGCACTGCTCGCGTTGAGGGCCGGTGCGGCCGGCATCCGCCGCCGCTGGCCGGTCTTCGACCTGGCGTTCACCGCCTACTGGTCGGCCCTCCGTCCCGGTGAGCCGCTGCCACGCTTCCGGGGGCGGGACGAGCTGGAGAACTCCGTGGCGGAGACGGCGGGCGAGGTGCTCAAAGACCTCGGCTCGCTGGCGGACCTCGCCGGTGGCACGGCCGCCTCGCTCGGAGTGCGTGGTGTCCGGAAGGTCGTCGGCGTACTTCGGCGCCGACGTGATCTGCGGCTCGCCGTCGACGGGTTCCCGGGCTTCGAGGATTTCCTGCTCCGCTGCGCCGACGAGCCGAGCCCCACCGAGCCTCGACCGGCCCTGGCCTGCGAACTCGCCGCGGCTCTGTCGTGGGAGCTGGCCCAGATCGTTCCGTCGCCCCTGGTGGCGGTGTTCGTCGACACGACCGAGCGGCTCGCCCTGGACCCGCGACGGGTCTCGGAGGGGCACCTCAACCGGCTGATCCACTGCATGCCGAACGTGTTGTTCGTGCTGACCGGGCGCGATCTGCTGGACTGGTACGACGAGAGCCGCGTCGACCTTCCGCACCGCGGTGCCTGGACCTGGCCGGGGCTCGTGCCGGGAGCCTCGGACAATCCCCGGCAGCATCTCGTGGGCAACCTCTCCCCCTCGGACACCCGGGCGCTGATCCTGCGCGGACGTACCCGACTCGACCTGCCGATGAGCGACGACGTCGTCGAGCACCTCGTCCGATCGTCGGCGGGGCTGCCGCAGTATCTGGAACTGGCCCGGCAGGTCGCCATCTCGATCAAGGATGCCGGGGTTGGACGCCAGGTGAAGGCCCAGGACGTCACGGGCTCCCTCGGTTCGCTGGTGATGCGCATCCTCGACGACGTTCCGGCCGACGAGCAACGGGCCATCCGGGCCGCGTGCCTGTTCCGGGTCTTCGACACGCACCTGATGGCGGCCGCGGCGGACGTCGACCACGGGTGCGCCGAGCGGGCCGTTCGGCGTCCGATGATCGACCACCACCACGGCGACCGCTTCCCGTACCGGATTCACGACGCCGTCCGGGAGGCGATCCGCCGGTCCGACCACCAGATCTCCGGCGGCTGGGCCGAGCGCGACTGGGAACTGGCCGCCGGCCGGGCCGCAGCGGCGGTCCGACGTCTGCATGACGACGCCAAGGATCGTGAAGACAATCGCGAGGTCCTGGACCTGATCGGTGTCGCGGTCGTGCTGGTGTGCGAGCAGGGCACGACGCTGGAGCCAGCTCCGAGCGAGAACTACGCGGACTGGTTGTCACGCGCGATCGTGTTCAGTCCTTCGGTGCAGGGCCTACGGTCCCGGGTGCCGGCCGCGAGCCGCACCGGGTACGGCCGCCTGGTCCTGAACTTCATCGCGGCCAAGTCCATCGAGACGCCCGTGGACGAGCGGCTCAGTCTGCTCCGTGAGATCTTCGACTCCGATCACCCGCTCTGGACGCCCGCGGGCCGGCATCTGGGCTACACCCTGCGGCTGCACCAGCGTTGGGACGAGGCGCTCGCCGTCTTCGACGAGCTGGTCGCACGTAAGCCCACGCCACTGCACCTCGGGCAGCGTCCACAGGTGCTGAGCCTGGCGCGACGTTTCACAGATGCCGACCAGGCCGCGCAGGGGCTCCCGGTGCGGAGCCTCATCACGAGGGTGGCGGAGTACGCCCATGGCCGGCCGGAGCGCTACTTCGCCGAGGTCCCCGACAAGATGGCGAAGCTGCGCGACGCCGGTCGCCAGCGCGAGTACCTGGAAGAGGTCGGCACACTGCTGATGCGGCGGGCGTTCTTCCGCGGCGATGTGAGCGCCGACGAGATGCTCGACTTCGCCGAGCAGGCCGACCTGTCCGGCCACCTGGTAGCGACCCGCTCGGCGTTGCTGACCACTGTCCTGCTGGGACACTCTGCCCCGACGGACATCGCGCCGACCATCGACCGGCTACGAATCCTGGACGAGGCGTCGATGGGCGACATCGGGTACCGCTACGGACTTGCCGAATCCTGTACCGCACTGATCGTCGGCGACCGCGACCGCCTGGAGCGACTACGAGACGAGCTCAGCCGGCTGACGTCGCGAACCCGGTCGATGATCCCGGTCGAGTGCTTCCTGGAGTCGGTCGGCCTTCCACTGCCCGCTCAACCAACCCAGTGGCTCGAGCCCGCCGAGGTCGTCACCCGCCGCTGGGCCGATCACTTCGCGGCGTACGCCGCACGTCACAGGTGACGCCAACCCATCATCATCCGTCGCTACGGGAGGTTCGCCATGTCGGACGGTCAGGGAACGAAGGCGCCGTGGCTTCCGCCGCGGTGGTTCATCCGGCTGGCCTGGTCGGTGCACCGGGGCCTGTACCGGGTCACCGGCAGCAAAGTTGGGCTGTGGCGACCGCGCGAGCACCGGTGGGGCACGCTGCGGTTGACCACGACCGGTCGCCGCACCGGTCAGCAGCGCAGTGTCATCATCGCGTACTTCGAGGATGGCCCGAACCTGGCCGGGGTGGCGATGAACGGGTGGGGCGAAGGCGCCCCGGCCTGGTGGCTCAACCTCCAGGCCCACCCGGACGCGTCAGTCGAGCTGGCCGACGGGCGGCGGCTGGTGCGCGGTCGGGCCGCCACCGACGACGAGCGGTCACGACTGTGGCCACGCTGGCGCGAGGCCGACAAGAACTTCGACGCCCACGCGGCGCGGCGATCGTCGGAAACCACAGTGGTGGTCCTGGAGCCCAGATCAGAGGGTGAATCCCCATCGTCGGGTCAACGGCCGAACGCGAGGTAGCGACCCAGGCCGAAGCTCACGACCAGGACGATCGCGCCGACGGCGGCGCGGCTAGCTCGCGCGCCGAGGCCGCCAGTGCGAGTCCTCAACGGGAGGTCGGGTTGTGCCGGTGACCCTCGGCCAGGTTCGCGTCGTAGCCGGCGGCCTGGAGGGCGAACAGTTCGGCGTACCGGCCGCCGGTGGCGACGAGGTCGGCGTGTGTGCCGGCCTCGACGAGCCGGCCGTGGTGCAGGACGAAGATCCGGTCGGCGTGCCGGACGTTGGCGAGCCGGTGCGTGATGAGGATCGTGGTGGCACGACCTCTGCGGTCCCGGATCGTCTGGAACAGCGCGTCCTCGGCGCGGGGGTCGAGCGCGGAGGACGGCTCATCCATGATCAGCAGTTCGGCGTCGCGCAGGAACCCGCGAGCCGCGGTGATGCGCTGCCACTGCCCACCGGAGAGGTCCTGGCCCCGCGCGAAGGTCCGGTCGAGCAGCGTCTCGTACCCGTGTGGAAGTTCGTTGATCATGTCGTGGGCGACGGCGCGGCCGGCGGCGGCCTCGATGCGGTCCTGCCGGGCGTCGCTGTCGACGTCGCCGATGGCGATGTTCGTGGCCGCCGTGAACGGCCACTTGTGGTATTCCTGCGTCACCACGGCGATCCGGGCGCGCAGCCCGTCGACGTTCCAGTCCGACAACGGGCGACCGTTCCACTCGATACTGCCCTCGGTGGCAGCGCGAAGGCCGGCGATCATCGCGGCGAGGGTCGTCTTACCCGAACCGTTCTCCCCGACGAACGCGACAGTCTGCCCGGCGGTGATCGTCAACGTGACGCCGTCGACGGCGGGGTCGTCCCGATCGGGGTAGCGCAGGCTCACCTCGTTGACTGTCAACTCCCGCAGCCGGTCAGGATCGGCGGCGGCAGCGGGTCCGGTGCTGGTCGGTAGGTAGGCGTCGGCGCGGGCCATGAAACCGGTGTAGTCGCCGAAGTGCTGCCCCTGGGTGTAGACGTGGTCGACCTGGAAGGTGGCGATGGACAGCGACCGCTGCGCGGACTGCACAGCGATGACGCAGGTCGCCGCGGCGGCGAGCGGGATCTGCCCGTCGAGGAGCAGCAATCCGAGCAGGGCGTAGACGGTGCCGGTCGCGAGGCCGCCGACGATGGCTCCGACAGTGGTGGTCGTCGTGACGCGCCGGGCGAGGGCGAGTTGGATGTCGGTCTCCACCTGCATCACCCGGTCGTACTGGTCGAGCAGGAACCGGCGCAGCCCGTAGGAGCGCAACTCCGGGGCCGAGGCCCGTTCGGCCATCAGCTTGTGCAGCAACCACAGGCGACGTCGGCGCACCGACCCGGCGTTGTACGTCTGGTAACGCAGGTGACCGGCCCGCAGCGACGCCCACGCGTTGGGCACAGTGGCGACCAGCAGCGCCAGCAGCAGCAGCGGATGGATGACGATGACGGCGGCCGCCACGGCGAGCAGCCCGGCCAGCCCGGCGAGCAGGTTCATCGACGCCTGCACCAGCGCGATCGTCGACTCGGTGCCGCGCGAGGCGCGTTCCATGTCATCGGCGAACGCGTCGGCGTCGAACGCCTCCAACCGGACCGCTGTGGACACCTCGAACAGGCCCCGCTCCACCTCACGGCTCACCCGGGGTGTCAAGCCGTTCTGCGCGTACCCGGTGGCGATGCCCATCCCCGCGCGGAGCGCGACAGTCGCCGCCAGCACGGCCAGCGCGGGCAGGGCCGCCCGCACCTTGTCCGCTGTCGGTCCGCCGGCGAACAGTTCCACCAACACCCGCTGCGTGGCCAACAGGCCGAAGGCGGCCATCACGCCCGCGCCGACAGTGGCAGCGGCCACCACACCGGTACGGAACCGGTCCGCGCGCCAACTGATGCCGAGGGCTGTCCGGACGAGCCTGGGCAGTTCAGCGAAGACGGCGAAGAGGCCGGCCTCCGCCCGTGCCCGCACCCCCGTCTCCCACCACATCTCCCGCAGCTCCGGCAGCACCGACTCCGTACGTCCAGCGTGAGGCGTGCCGGGATTGGTGCGGTGAGCCTCTGCGGTGGCGGTCTCGCTCATGGACGTACCTCCGGGCGGCGCAGCCGTCGCCAGTCCCTGCCGGGCTGGCGGGGCGGCGGGTGGCGGCTTTCTGGAGGATTGGACCACCCGAAGATAGCTCTCGGCAATCGCCCGAACACTCGCCGTTATCGATGCGAGGTCGCCGGGAAGGCGTCCCGGTGCGTCACTGTGTGCGCGGAGCGTCGAGGCGCGCTTTCAGCGCCGTGGCGATCTCGCCCGCCGCGACGATCTGCTCCGGCGTGAGGGCGTCGACGAAGAGCTCCCGGATGGCGCGCAGGTGCGGAAAGGTGGCTCCCCGGAACGCGTCGGCGCCGGCCGTCGTGAGCAGCACCTGCGCCCCGCGGGGAACAGTGGCGCACTCCTGGCGGCGGATGAGGCCACGCCGCTCCATCCGCCCGAGGTGGTGGGAGAGCCGGCTCCGCTCCCACCCGATGTGCGAGGCGAGTTCGGACGACCGCATCGCCTCGCCCTGCGCCTCACTGAGGGCGAGGAGCACTGCGTAGTCCCCGGTAGAGAGCGAGGAGTCGCCCTGTAGGCGGGACTCGAGCCGGGAGCCGAGCGCTGCCGTCGTCTCGATGAAGTCCCGCCAGATTCGCAGCTCGTCGGCGGTCGGGAGTTGGCGTCCGCCCCGCCGGCCGGGTGTGGCCTCCGTCATCTCACTCTCCTGGGAATTGACGTGTCAATCTCGAAGTTAGCATCATTGACACGTCAACCGGTAGGTCCCGCTCCCCGTGGGTCGCCGGCGGATTGCACCGAGGAGGAGACGATGGCAGCTGCAGACTTCGAGCTGGGGCTCAACTCGTTCGGGGAGGTGGCCACCGACGGCGACCGGGTCCTGAGCGACGCCGAGACGGTACGGCTGCTCGTGGACGAGGCACGGCTCGCCGAGTCGGTGGGACTCGACGTGTTCAGCGTCGGTGAGCACTACCGCGAGGGCCACAACGACTCGGCGACACCGGTGCTGCTGGCCGCGGTCGCGACGGCGACCGAGAAAATTCGCCTCGGCACCTCGGTCACAGTGCTCAGCACGAACGACCCGGTACGGCTCTACCACGAGTTCTCCACCCTCGACGCCGTCTCCGACGGCCGCGCCCAGATCGTCCTCGGACGCGCGTCCGCTACCGAGTCGTTCCCGCTGTTCGGTTACGACCTGGCCGACTACGAGCGGTTGTTCGAGGAGAAGCTGGACCTCTTCCTGCGGCTTCAGCAGGACGAACCGGTCACCTGGTCCGGGACGGTACGAAGCCCACTGACGGCGCAGCGGCTGCACCCACTGATGCAGCCGGGCGGCATCCCGACCTGGATCGGTGTCGGGGGAAGCCCGAACTCGGTCATCCGCGCCGCCCGGCACGGACTTCCGCTCATGCTCGCGATCATCGGCGGGCGCCCCCAGCGCTTCGCCGGCCACGTCGACCTGTACACCAGGGCGCTCGAACAATTCGGGCATACCCTGCAGCCAATCGGGCAGCACTCACTCGGCCTTGTCGCGGACACCGACGAGGAGGCGGTGGAGACGTGGTGGCGATACTGGCAGCCGGTCGTGGCGGCCCTGGCCGCCGAACGCGGCTTCTACAAACCGGACCGCGCGCGCTACGAGGCCGAAATCGATCACGGAGCGCTCTTCGTCGGTTCACCCGAAACGGTGGCGCAGAAGATCGCCACTGTCGCTCGCGACCTGCGGCTGAGCCGCTTCGACCTGAAGTACGACATCATGCACCTGCCCCGCGAGGCACGCGCGCGCACCATCCAACTGCTCGGCAGTGAGGTCGCGCCGCGGGTCCGGGAGCTGCTGGCTAAGGAGCCCAACCATGTCTGATCTGCTGTTCGGCCTGGACACGTTCGGCGACGTACCGGAGGACGACAACGGCAAGCTCGTCTCCCACGCGGCGGCGATCCGGCAGGTCGTCGACGAGGCCGTGCTCGCCGACCAACTCGGGGTCGACGTCATCGCCCTGGGCGAGCACCACCGACCGGAGTACTCGGTCTCCACACCGGAGACGGTGCTGGCCGGAATCGCCACCCGCACCTCGCGGATCCGGTTGGCCTCCGGCGTGACAGTGCTGAGTTCCGACGACCCGGTACGGGTGTTCCAGCGCTTCGCCACAGTGGACGCGCTGTCGAACGGCCGGGCCGAGGTCATCCTCGGTCGCGGCTCGTTCACCGAGTCGTTCCCGCTGTTCGGCTACGACCTGCGCGACTACGACACCCTGTTCGAGGAGAAGATCGAACTGTTCGTCAAGTTGCTGGACGAGAAGCCGGTCACCTGGAGCGGCACCCTGCGTGCCCCGCTGGAGAACGCCGACGTGTTCCCGAAGACCGAATCGGGTCACCTGGACACCTGGGTCGGTGTGGGTGGCTCGCCGCAGTCGGTCGTCCGCACCGCCCAGTACGGGCTGCCACTCATGCTCGCCATCATCGGTGGCGCACCCGAGCGCTTCGCGCCCTACATCGACCTGTACCGGCGGGCCGCCGACCAGCTCGGTACGACCGCGCACCCCGTCGGCATGCACTCGCCGGGCTTCATCGCCGACACCGACGAGCAGGCCAAGGAGATCTACTGGCCGCACTACCGGATCATGCGAGACCGGATCGGCAAACTGCGGGGCTGGCCACCGATCCGCCGCCAGGAGTTCGACTCCGAGGTGGAGAACGGCTCCCTCTACATCGGTTCACCGGAGACGGTGGCCCGCCGGATGGCCCGTGCGATCCGCAGCCTCGGCGTCGGCCGGTTCGACCTCATCTACTCGGCCGGAGCGCAACCGGCCAGCGCCCGGATGCGCGCCGTGGAACTCTACGGCTCGAAGGTGATCCCCATGGTCCGCGAACTGCTGGCCTGATCAGCACTTTCCCAGCGAGAGGACGACATGAACGACAACGACCGGAGCCAGCCGGCGACCCTCGGCATCCTCGGGGCCGGCAAGGTGGGCACGGTGCTCGCCCGGCTCGCCGTCGCCGCCGGCTACCGGGTACGGGTGGCCGGCTCCGGCGACCCGGCGAAGATCGCCCTCACCGTCGAGGTCCTCGCCCCGGGGGCCGAGGCCACGACGGCTGTCGACGCGGCGGCCGACGCCGACGTCGTCATCCTCGCCCTGCCCCTGGGCAAGTACCGCAGCGTTCCCGCCGAGGCGTTGCGCGGCAAGCTCGTGGTCGACGCCATGAACTACTGGTGGGAGATCGACGGCATTCGCGACGACCTCACCAACCCGCGTACCTCGTCGAGCGAGACCGTCCAGGCGTTCCTGTCCGGCTCACGCGTCGTGAAAGCGTTCAACCACATGGGCTATCACGACCTGGAGGACGAGGCCCGGCCGGCGGGGGCGACAGGCCGCAAGGCCATCGCGATCGCCGGCGACGCCGACCTCACCGAGGTCGCGGCCCTGGTGGACGCGCTCGGCTTCGATCCGGTCGTCGCCGGCCCGCTGGCCGAGGGGGTACGACTCGAACCGGGCAGCGAGTTGTTCGGCGCCAACGTGAGCGCCGACGAGGTACGCGCCATGCTCGACCGCTTCGGAGAGTCGGAGCGGGGACGGATCATCACGGCTGCCCGCACGGCGTCGTAGCCGTCACCTGGGGCCGCTCAGGTCAGAGATGATCGGGTCGCGGGGAGTCTCCGAACCCGCCCGCCGACCCGATCATCGTCATCGTGCCCCGGAGCTAGTTGTTGTTACGCCACCAGGGCGACCATCCGGAGCAGCCCCAGGCGCCACAGGCCCGGAACCGCACCCGACTGCCTTGATCTCGGTAGCGGTGAGTCGTGCCGTCCTCGTAGAAGTCGTAGTTGCACACTCCCCAGGCACCCTCGCCTTCGAGGTTCTGGCAGTCGCCACTGCGGTAGTTGTGCCAGGTTCCGCCGTAGTAGAGCTGGTTCTGCCATTCCCCGATGGCCGCGTACGGCGTGTCGCGGTCGTAGACCCAGATCTGGTCACCGTAGGCCCGGAAGCAGGCTTGGGCTGGCGACGACGAGCTGGAGGAAGGGCCCGGCGCGTCGACGCAGTCCACGACGTCGGGCGGCCAGCCGGCCGGCGTCGCGATGGTAGCCGCGGCCGGCGCGCCGGCGAGTAGGACGAAGAGGGCCGCCAGGGCCACGATGAAAGCTGGTCGCGTTGCTCTCTTGACTGACATGAGGCGAACCCATCATCGCCACGCATGCCCCACAAGCCATCAGGGTGTACGGAACAGTGCGGATTCGTTCCGAACGCTGGAAGACCGCTGTCGAACGACGGGCAACAGTCCCCGCGGTTCAGCCGCTGCCGAACGCCGCCCGCGGTTCGAGGTGCTGGCCCACGGCGTACTCCCGGTCGAAGTCGGTCGGGCCGAGCGCCTCGGTCGCCGCGGCGCGCATCCGGGCGAGGTCCGCGGCGTCGTCCGGGTCCGGCACCTGGCCGAGCGCCGCGAACGCGGCATCGGCGACACCGATCATCCGCGCCGCGCGGGCGTGGTCCCCCTCGACAGTCGCGAGCGCGGCGCCAGCAACGCAGACGTACGGCACGAAGTCCGCCCAGCCGTTGCGGAACACCCGCTCGCGGTTCTCGGCGAACAGCGTCCGGGCCACCTCCACGTTGCCCAGCCCCAACTCGCAGAACGCCAGGTTGTGATATTCGGAGTTGACCGTCTTGGGCTGGCCGAGCGCCTCGTTGAGCGCGATGCTCTCCCGGTACAGGTCCCGAGCGCGGAGCAGGTCGCCGGACATCCTCGCGACGCCGGCCAGCACGTGCCGCGGTCGTTCCTCCAGGGCCCGGTCGCCGGAGCGCAGCGCCACCGCGAGAGCCTCCCGGGCCCGTGCCTCTCCGCCCGGCAGGTCACCGCCGCGAATGGCGACCCGGGCGAGGCTGTAGCGGGCCTCCACCTCGCCCGCCGGATCGCCGGCCGCGTGGGCCCGCTCGATCTCGGCCTCGCTCATCCGCACCACGGCGTCGGTCTCGCCTCGGCGAAACGCCGAGCGCACGCTCTCACTGAAGGTCATGACCCTCTCCCCCGTCACTGACACCGCCCGGTCGACATCGTCCGTCACCGCGCGTGGAACATGGTCCAGGTCTCCACGAGCGTGAAGCCCATCGACTCGTAGAGCGGCCGACCCATCACGCTGGTGTGCAGGTAGGCGGCGTCCGCACCGGCCGCGATGCCGTCCCGCAGAACCGTTTCGGTGATCACCCGGCCCAGGCCACGACCCCGGGCGGACGGAACGACGGCGATGTTGAACACGCCAATCACCCCGGCGGTCCGCATTCCGAGCCCGGTGCCGACGGGCCGGCCCGACTCCTCGGCCAGGTAGCCGGTGATGGGGTCGGCGTCGAGCACCGCACCACCCATCAGCGATCCGAAGAGGCCCTCGGGAACCTCGAAGCTCCGGGTGAGGGCGTCGGTGTAGAGATCGTTCTCGGCGGCGCCGACCTGACGAACCGAGGGACGCTCTGCCGAGCCGGCGCGGAAGGTGAGGTCGTCCGCCGCGCAGGCCAGCACTGGCAGCTCGGCGCGTTCGAGGAGGCCGTGCCGGGCGGCGAGGTCAGCGACCTGGTCGTCCGCCTCGCCCCTCACGATGATCGACCACTGCGCGGCCTGCCCGCCGACCTCGGTCGCCATCTCGTCGAGGGCCGCGAGGTCGGGCTCCGTGGACCTGTCGTAGGCAGCGTTGAGCGTCGCGACGCCGGCCTGCGTCACCCCCGCGCGGGCGGTGCCCCGCTCGGCGTACCCACCCTTCGGGGTCATCCTGCACAGGGTCTCGAAGGCGTCGAAGTACGCCGCCGCCATCCGATCGGCGGTGATGTTCATTTCGGGACTCCCTAGACCGGTCGTTCTGCTTCGGTCGTCAACCTAGCCACCGATCACGCTGACCAGCAAATCACGGGCGCGAGGACCACCACCTGCTGTCCGGCTTCGAACCGATCAGGAATCGAGAAGCCCGCCAGAGGCCGAGCGGCCTAGCCTTTCCCCAGGTGAGCGGCAGCACGCCAACCTGACGACAGAGGGAGCCCGAGAATGTCCGCGAAGACCACTACCGTGTCCGACGGCTTCAGCCCCGAGGAGCGGGCCGCGATGAAGGAGCGCGCCGACGAGCTGCGCGCGGAGGGCAAGAAGGGCGCCAAGAAGGCGGACGGGCTGCAAGCGGTCCTCGACCGGATCGCGCAGATGGAGCCGGAGGACCGAGCGCTCGCCGAGCGCGTGCACGTGACGGTGACCGCCGCCGCCTCGGGCCTGATGCCGAAGACCTGGTACGGGATGCCCGCCTACGCGAAGGAGGACGGCAAGATCGTCGTCTTCTTCCAGGACTCCGGCAAGTTCAACTACCGGTACTCGACTCTGGGCTTCCAGGACCCGGCCAACCTCGACGACGGGGATCTCTGGCCGGTGGCGTACGCGTTGCAGCAGTGGAGCCCGGCCGTGGAGAAGAAGATCACCGAGCTGGTGCGGAGAGCGGTCTCCTGACCGACGCCCGCCCCCTCGTCGGCGCGCTCACAGTGCGATGATCGAGGGCCGGAGCCGATGGAGACAGGTGGTGCGGACGATGCGGTATGAGCCTCCGGTGGTACGACGAGTCGCCCGATGACCGGCCGGGCCGGTGAGGTGTTCGACACCGGTCGGACGGTGTCCGACATCGAGTCGTTGCTCGCCACGGACCTGCCCACTGGCGGCGTACCGGTCAGCGAGGGGGACCCGGCCACCGGTGAGTGGACGGGCACCCGAGGCGAGGGCTTCCAGATCGTTCCGCTCTGGGAGAGCGACGCCCTGACGGGTGTGTACGGTGCCGAGTGGAACCAGGCCGAGGATGCCGCCGAGGCGAACCTGGCCCTCGTCGTAGCGGAGTTGGACCAGAGGTGGGGCGCGCACCGCACGGTCTCCATGCGGGTGCCGCTGTTTCGGGATCAGGCCGGTGAACCCATGCCGGCGCTGTTCCAGTCGCTCTGCGACCTGGACTGCTACGGCGACCTGACCGTCTGGGGGCCGACGGTGGCCGACGGCCGGTGGGTGGCGGTCTCGGTCAACCAGTGTGACGGCGACGCTCCCATGATCATGACGGCGGTCGTCAGTCAACTATCGATCATCGAACTGTCGGACTGACCTGCCCGGTGACCCCCGGGCGCGGGGCTGTCATCGACGTTGCCCACGGCTCCTAGGGTTCGGGCATGTCGATCACAGACCAGGCGCTGGCCATCGAGGCGGCGGAAGCGGGAGCCGCAGTCGTCCGCTCCCGGTACGGCTCAACACTGACGCGCGTCATGAAGACCGCCGGCGACTTCGCCACCGCCGCCGACGTCGAGGCCGAGCAGGCCATCCTCGACGTCCTGCGCGCGGCGCGTCCGCAGGACGCCGTGGTG
The DNA here is from genome assembly GCF_036347035.1 of Micromonospora sp. NBC_00821. Classification (NCBI taxonomy): domain Bacteria; kingdom Bacillati; phylum Actinomycetota; class Actinomycetes; order Micromonosporales; family Micromonosporaceae; genus Micromonospora; species Micromonospora sp. NBC_00821. Next base: position 2,372,588 of record NZ_CP108880.1, on the reverse strand, counting down.
GCCGAGGAGAGCGGGCGCACGGGTGCCGGCGACAACGGGCGCACCTGGCTGGTCGACCCACTGTGCGGAACGTTGAACTTCGCCGCGCGGACCATGCTGGCCTCGGTCAACGTCGCCCTGCGGGTCGGGTCGGACGTCACAGTGGCGGCCTCGGCGGACCCGTTCGCCGCCGAGGTGTTCTGGACCGACGGCACCGCCGCGTACGTCCGGGGCGCGAGGACGGACGAGCGACTCGTCCCGTCGGCCGAGTCGACGCTTGTCGACCTGAACCTCGACCCGCCCTTCCCCAACCGGGACGTCTTCCTGGCCGCCCGCATGCTCACCGACGAGGGCTTTCTCGCACAGTTCCGGCCCCGGGTGGTCTCCACCAGCCTGGCCGTGGCCTGGGTCGCCGCCGGTCGCCGCGCCGCCTATGTGACGGACCGTCACGACCTGCGGAACAGCGTCCACTTCGCGGCCGGAATCGCGCTCTGTCAGGCGGCTGGCTGCGTGCTCACCGGGCTCGACGGCCAGCCGCTGCACGCCGGTGGGGACGGCCTCGTCGTGGCCGCGGACGAGCGGACGCACGCCGCTCTGCTGACGCTCATCCGGAAACAGCGCTCGCGATAGACCCGACCTTGACATGAAGTGCGGTTGAAGTTCTAGCGTCCCTAGATGATCACGTCCGGGCGACAGTGCCCGGCCGTACGTCAGACGAGCACCACCGTCGAAGGGATTCCGATGTTCCTGTCCCGCCTTCTCCGCCCGCGTACCGTCGCGAGCGCGCACTGCGACCTCCCCTGTGGCGTCTACGACCCGGCGCAGGCCCGCATCGAGGCCGAGTCGGTCAAGGCGATCTCCGAGAAGTACCAGGCCAGCGACGACCCGGAGTTTCGCACCCGCGCGTTGCTCATCAAGGAGCAGCGCGCCGAGTTGGTGAAGCACCACCTCTGGGTGTTGTGGACCGACTACTTCAAGCAGCCGCACTTCGAGAAGTACCCCCAGCTGCACGGCCTCTTCAACGAGGCGACGAAGCTGGCAGGTGCCGGCGGCGCGAAGGGGGCCGCGGACCCGGCGGTCGCCGAGCAGCTCCTCGGCAAGATCGAGGAGATCTCGAAGATCTTCTGGGAGACCAAGCAGAGCTGATCAGCCGGCACCGGGTGGCACCCGCCACCCGGTTCGGCGTACCGCGTTCGGGAGGAACCGCATGACGTCGCGCACCGACCTCGTCGAAGATTTGATGGGTCGTTTTCCACACGTGCCGCGGGAGGCGGTCCTCAAGGAGGACCTGCTGCGGGGCGGCCTCGCCTTCGACGACGCGGCACTGACCGACAACGAGCACGGCGACATCAAGCCGAAGTCGTACTTCATCTTCTCCTTCGACCATCGGACGCTGCCGGAGTTGGGGACGGCGGCGCTGCGCCGGCCACCGGAGGAGATCGTGCTCACCGGGGGCCCGTACGACCTGCGTCGTACCGTCGTCTCGGTCCGCACCAACCCCAGCTCGCCGTATCGCGTCGGCACCGACAGCGACGGTCGACTGCGCCTGTTCCTGGACGGACGGCCGATCGCCGACGTCGGGCTGCCCCCCATGCCGGCGTACTACCGCCACACGCTCGCCAACGGCAAGTCGGTGATGGAGGTCGCCCCGACGATCCAGTGGGGCTACCTCATCTACCTCACCGCGTTCCGGGTCTGCCAGTACTTCGGCGCGAAGGAGGAGTGCCAGTACTGCGACATCAACCACAACTGGCGGCAGCACAAGCAGGCCGGGCGGCCCTACACCGGGGTCAAGCCGGTCGACGAGGTCCTCGAGGCTCTGGAGATCATCAACCGACACGACGTCGATCGCGCGTCGCAGGCGTACACGCTGACCGGTGGCAGCATCACCTCGCAGGTCAACGGGCTGGCCGAGGCCGACTTCTACGGCCAGTACGCGCAGGCGATCGAGGAGCGGTTTCCGGGTCGGTGGATCGGCAAGGTCGTGGCCCAGGCGCTGCCCCGAGCCGATGTGCAGCGGTTCCACGACTACGGGATCCGCATCTACCACCCCAACTACGAGGTGTGGGACAAGCGGCTGTTCGAGTTGTACTGCCCGGGCAAGGAGCGGTACGTCGGTCGGGAGGAGTGGCACCGCCGCATCCTCGACTCGGCCGAGGTGTTCGGCCCGCGCAACGTGATCCCGAACTTCGTGGCGGGCGTGGAGATGGCCGCCCCGCACGGCTTCACCAGCGTCGACGAGGCAATCGCCTCCACCACCGAGGGGCTCGACTACTTCATGTCCCGGGGGATCACGCCCCGGTTCACCACCTGGTGCCCGGAGCCCACCACCCCGCTGGGCCGGACGAACCCGCAGGGCGCGCCGCTCGAATACCACGTCCGTCTGCTGGAGGCCTACCGGGCGACGATGGACGCCCACGGTCTGTCCAGCCCGCCCGGGTACGGCCCCGCCGGGCCGGGGCGGGCGGTCTTCTCGGTCAGTTCCTTCATGGACACCCTGCCGTCCACGGATTCCTGACGGACGCGCTCGGCTGGCCTCCCCATGTCGATCCGCCGAGGAGCGGTATACCTCAGAGGTATAAATATGCCTCTGAGGTATACCGCTCAGAACCGCATCCGCCCCGACGAAGGTTCCGACGGCGATCGGCCGAGCGACACTCGCCTAGCTGGCGTACGTCTCGAATTCACCGACCCGTGGCGTACCGCCGGAGCTGTTGATCTTGAAGTTGAGCTTGCTCGTCGCGGTTGCCGAGAAGGTGATCGAACCGGCCCCGCTGCCGGCGGCCAGGACCGCCCCGTTGTCGTTGTTGATCAACTGCCAGGACCCGATGGAGCCCTGGGTGCCGGACGGTTCCCGGATCACCACCCGGGACACCTGGGTCGCGGAGCCCCACTTGATCGAGATCGTGCCGGTCGCTCCGGCCGGTGACCAGTAGGTGCTCAGGTTGCCGTCGCGCACGTTGCCGTAGCTGGTTCCGCTGGCCTTGCTGGAGCCGTCGGCGCCGGCGCCGAGGCTGAGGTTGGTCCCGCCGGTGGGCGGGGGCGTCGTGGGCGGAGGCGTGGTGGGCGGGGGCGTGGTCGGCGGCGGGGTGGTGGGCGGCGGGGTCTGCGGCGAGCAACTGCCGTTGGACACCTTCAGGCCCGTGTTGGCGCCGACCGTCTGACGGACGATGTCCGGCACGCAGCTCGCCCCGTCGAGGCTGTACGAGTACGGGATGCTGACCGTGGTGGTGGAGGTCGGGTTGGGGCCGGCGGGGTAGTTCTCGCTGCCGGCGCTGGACCAGGTCACGTTGTCGAAGACGTTGCCGGCGACCTGCCAGTAGCCGCGCTCGTTGGTGTAGAAGGTCCCCAGGACGTCCTTGGAGTTGCGGAAGTAGTTGTTCTCCACCTTGGCCCTGGCTCCGGCCCGAGAGTTGATTCCGGACTCGTGCAGGCTCACGTAGTGGTTGTTGTAGATGTGGGCGACCCCACCGCGCAGCAGCGGCGTCCGGGAGTCGATGTTCTCGTAGAGGTTGTGGTGGTACGTGATGAAGCCGTTCGACAGGTCGCTCTCGCTGGACCCGACGAGGCCGCCGCGACCGGAGTTGCGCAGGATGCTGTAGGACAGCGTCACGTACTGGGTGTTGTCCTTCATGTCGAAGAGGCCGTCGTACCCCTCGGACTCCCCGCCCGACGCCTCCAGGGTGACGTGATCGACCCAGACGTTGCGGACCGTGCTCTCCATGCCGATGGCGTCCCCACCGTTGGAGGTGGGCGAGCCCGACTTCTTGACGTTCCGGATGGTCACGTTCTGGATGATGATGTTGCTGGAGTCGCGGATGTGGATGCCGAGCTGGTCGAAGACGGCGCTACCGACCCCGATGATGGTGACGTTGCTGATCTGCTTGAGCTCGATCACGCCCGCGGCGGTGTTGCAGCTCGACCCCGACACCTTGCTGGTGTTGCCGTGATTGATGGTCCCGGTCACCTCGATGGTGATCGGAGTGCTGCTGCTGGTCCGACCGCACAGCGCGGCATGGATCGCAGTGCCCGTGGTGGCCCGTACCGTCTGCCCGCCCGCGCCGCCGGTGGTCCCGCCGTTCTGGGTGGCGTAGCCGGTGGCGCTGCCGACCGCCGCCGATGCCTGCGGGGTCGGTAGGACCACCCCGACCGCGATCGCCACCGCCGCCGCAGCCGCCGCGGCCAACACCGCCTGACGTCGCAGCACGACTGGTCGTCTCATGTCGCCTCACCTTCGCATTCGTCTCGTTCCAGGCTTCGCCCCGACGGACATCGCGACCACACCTACCGACGGACGTCATTCAGAAATTGGCGACAGTCAATCGCGAAGAGTTCATCGAGGTCTCTCGTGCCCTGGTGGAAGCAGGGTTGTGTCGTGCGAGCGGAGTGCGCCCGGTGCCATCGCTCGCCCGACCATCAAATGGAACATCGATGTAACGCAATCGTAGGAAAGCGGTTTCCCTGAAGGCAATAGCTGACGCTTGCAGGTTTGTTGCAGTGCTCGGTATTGACACGGCCAGGCCCGCCATCGATGCTCTGCTAAATCAGTTTAGCGACCGGCTCGCTCCGACCCGTCCCACTCCCGGTCCCCGAACGGGATCGCTGGCTGAGAGCTCCACCCCCGAGAAAGGACACGCATGAGACTGCGAAGAGGACTGATCCCGCTCGCCGCCACCCTCGTTCTGGCCGGCGCCTCCGGCACGGCGTACGGCAGCGCGAGCGACAGCCGGGGCGCCACCGACGGAATCCGCAGCATCACCCCGATCACCACCGTCTACACCTACGGCCAGAAGGTCTCGGCGGTGGCGATCGAGTACGGGGCCACTGTCAACCCGCGCACCCTCGACACCGCGACGTTCTCGGTGACGGACACCATCTACAACTTCCGCTTCAACCCCATCGAGGACCTGCCGAAGCTCGCCGACCGGACCGTCACCCACACGTACACCAACGGAACACCGGGCACCCGTGCCGACCACCGGTCGGCGCCGGGCCGGTACGTCATCGTCGAACTCGACCCCGCCGACACCGGCGGTTCGACGGTCATCGTCTCTAAGTGCCCGACGTTCCTCTGCACGGTGAAGGTCAACCCCGAGCTGCCGACCCGGGTCGTGCAACGCAAGGACGTGCACGGCCAGCCCGGCCGCGGGGCCGGCAAGGGGCCGGTGCTCGCCCGGGCCACCCCGCGCGACTCCCGTCCCGTCACGGAGAAGCCGGTCAACCAACTGGTCGACGAGTTCACCTACGGCTCGTTCCTGAGTGGCGGAATGGTGCTGCCGTACCACTACCACCTGCCGAAGAACTACCAGCCGGGCCGCACGTACCCGCTGATGGTCGTCCTGCCCGGTCACGGCATGGGCTGGGACGGTGACAACCTCGGCGTCCAACTCGCCGCCGACATCCCGGCGACCGCGTGGCTCCAACCGCGCTGGACCGGCACCGCCGAGGACGTCATCGTCCTGGCGCCCCAGCACCAGCGGGTCGGTGGGGTCGCCGAGGCGGACCTGCTGGTCAAGCTGCTCGACCAGTTCGCCGGCCAGTTCGCGGTGGACACCCGTCGGGTGTACGCGACCACCGTGTCGTACGGCTCGCAGCTGCTCTGGGAGGCGTTCGCCAAGCGTCCCGACCTGTTCGCCGGCGGGTTGGTGACCGGTGGGTTCCCGGTCAACGCCACCCAGGCGACCGCCATCGCGGCGGCCGAGGTGCCGGTGTGGATCACTCACGGCGAGCACGACCACCTGCTCAACGTCTCGGGCGCGCGCAACTCCACGGCGGTGCTGCGGCAGGCGTACGCGGCCCGGGGCAAGACGCCGGAGCAGACCGCCGACCTGGTGCGCTACACCGAGTACGCCGACGCTGCCTTCTCGGTGCCGGACTACCACGCGGCGTTCGGACCGACCTACGAGGACGCCAGCATCCTGCGGTGGCTGCTCAACCAGTCCAAGCCCTGAGGCTGGGGCCGGGCGACGCCCTCACCGTGATCCGGTAGCGCGACTCCCGCGCGCCGACCGGTCACCGGCGGGCGTCGCCCGGGTCGGGCTCGCCAACAGCGGGCGCGCCCCCGACGAGCACCGACTCCTGCCCCTCCTGCCGGCCCTCCTGCCTGGCGCGGGCCAGCAGCCCGGCCAGCCGACGCCGCCGGTGCCGGGCCGCCGCCCGCAGCCCCAGGAGCAGGCCGGCGAGCAGACCCAACAGTGCGAGCTGCGCCCACGGCACGACCCAGGTGGTGACGGTCGCGGAGGCCGGTCGGAGGTCGGCCCCGGCCTGGCCGTCGCCGAGCAGCGTCGGCGACGTGCTGACTGTCGTGCGGAGGCGCCCCAGGGCCCAGACGCCGCCGGCCCGGGTCTCCACCGTCCGAGCGCCGCCGGGCAGCAACTCCTCGACCTCGCTGGTGGCGTCGTGGCTGCTCCGGCCCAGGAGGTCGGACATCGCCACCCGACTCGTTCCGCTGACCCAGACGTTGCCGTCGTTCTCGACTGTGTAGCGGACCCGCACCATGCCGCCGGCGAAGGGGTTCCACGACGGGGAGTACGTCGCGCCGAGGCCCCGGACGGCCAAAGCCGCCCGCGCGGTGCCGTTCACCCGCAGCATCACCCGGAAGCCGACGCGGCTCTCGACGTTGACAGTGCCGCCGGTGCTGGTGACGGTCGCGGCGATGCCGGCCGGGTGGTCGCCCGGTGTGGCGCCCTCGGGCACCGTGATCGTGAACGGCACCACCCGTGTCTCGTTGGGGCCGACGGTGACCTTCTCCTGCACGTCGATCCAGGTGCCGCCGTCGACCGAGGGACGGTCGGACGACAGCATGTTGAAGCGGCCCTTGTCGGTGAGGTAGCCGTCGGCGGCCTTCAGGGAGAAGGCGACGGCGGTGCGGCTGAAGTTCCGTACCGCCAGGTGTTCGGTCACCGCCTGCCCCGGGTCGAGGCTGGCGTTGATCCATCGGCGTTGGTCCGGCCCGGTCGCGGTAGCCGGCTGGACCGTCCAGGTCAGGGCCTTCGGGTCCGGTTCCGCCGCCGCCGCGCTCGGCGCGGCCACAACCGCGAGGGACGCGGCGGCGAGGACGACGAGCGCGCGGCGCAGCGGGGTGACGGTCATGAAACGGCCTTTCGGCACGGGGCTGGGCGGGGGCCTGGTCCGGGCCCCCGCCCAGGCCACTACTCGAACAGTGAGAGCGTGAGGGTGGAGCTGTACTCGCCTGCGGCGACCTCCGCGGGGGTCCGCAGGTACAGGTCGGCGTTCACCGAGTACGAGTCGCTGGCGACGGCCTCGGAGTCGAAGGCCGAGACCAACAGCTCCTGGTCGACGAGGCCGACATTGTTGCCCGGCTGGGTCGCCTCGTCCAGGCTGGTCACCACCTCCTCGCCCTCGGTGACCAGGCCGGTCTCCCCGCCGTCGAGCAGGCGCGGCTTCCAGCCGAAGTGGCCGGCGGTGATCGGTGCCTGGCCGGCGGCGCCCGCGAAGTCGGAGGAGCTGCCGAGCACCGCCCAGTTGGCGCCGTCGGGGACCTCGTCGGCGACGCGGGTGTCGGTGACCGTCACTGTCGGCAGTGTGCCGACGAACTGGCGGACCAGCAGGGTCGAGCCGTCCTCGGACAGCGCGACGGCGTCGCCGGCGATCGACAGGGCGAGCACGCCCGGTTCCCTGATCTCGTCGATGTCGACGGTGACCCGCACGCTGGCGTCGTCACCGGGCTCGGCCAGTGCGGGCGACGGCAGCACCGCCGCCCCGGTCAGCACGGCGCCGACGACGCCGGCCGCGAGCGTCTGCCGCCGTTTGTATGTGTTCATGTGATCTCCGTTCTCCGCCATCAGGGGTTATCCGCCGCAGGTGCCGGCGGGGTGTTGCACGGTGCGGACTGTCGTCACGTCGTGTCCGCCGATCGCCCCAGTCACCCGGACCGTCGCCGAACCCGCCGGCACCGACACGGCACGGGTGTTGAAGGACTGGTAGGCGTTCGCGCCCGACGCGACGGCAGTGAACGACCGCTCGCCGTACGGCGTCTCGAGGGTGATGCCCACCGGCGCGTCGTGGTCGTTGCGCGCCTGCACCGCCACGTACGCGTTACCGCCCACGCACCGTGCAGACGCGGTGAGCGTGACGGGCAGGTCGAGGCTGGCCGCCGCGAAGGCCCAGTTGTCGATCTCGAAGAGGTCGACACCGGCCGGGCCGGTGTAGGTGAAGTAGACGTCGTGCACGCCACTGACGCCGTCAAGCTCGGCGGTCACCTCGGCCCACTGCCCGACCGGGCTGTCCACTGTGGCCGTCCCGACGACGGGACCGTTGACGTCGTCCAGCCGTACCTGGATCTGCCCGCCGGCGGCCAGCGCACGCACCCGCGCCGTCAGGCTCTGCGCGCCGTTGTCGCCGAAGTTCACCGAGGACAGCGCCGACCAGTCCCCATTGTCGATGTCGCGGACCACGAGGTTGGGTGCCGCGCCACCGAACTGGGCGGAGCCGCCGTCGACCTTCGTGGTCGCGACGCCCTTGCTCCAGCCGAAGGTCTCGGCCTCGAAGACGCGGTACGGGTCGAAGTGGCGGACCTGGTCCACGCCGGCGTAGGTGCCGACGACCTGCTGGATGGTGCCGTCCGGGTTGAAGGCCAGTTCCTGGATGTGCGGGCTGCGATATCCCTGGGTGGTGTTGCCGTTGATGCGCTTGTTCAGCGTCGGGGCGTGGTACGTGAAGTAGTACTTGCCCCCGAACTCGAAGACCGACTGGTGGTTGTTGCCACCGGTGCCGGCCCCGAAGAACTGCGACTGGTTCGGGAAGAGCACACCGGCGTAGGTCTCCTTCGGCCACGACATCGGCCCGTCGGAGATCATGTAGCCGATCTGGCCACCCCCGGGGTAACCGGGGAGCGGCTGCTGGCTGCCACCGAAGTCGTTCCCGCCGAAGTGCGAGGAGTACGAGAAGTAGTACTTGCCCTGGCGCTTGAAGACGTGGCCCGCCTCGAAGGCGACCGGGGCGTCGACCACAGCGGCCGTCCCCTCGGTCGAGACCATGTCATCGCCGAGTTCGATCGACCGGATGTTCTTCGGGTTGTTGAAGCGCTCGGCCGGCGGCATGCTCGTCGACGCGGGACCACCACCGAAGTAGAGGTACGGCTGGCCGTCGTCGTCGACGAACGGGGCCGGGTCGAACTTCCACGCGACGGCCTCGGCGCCGGGGGTACGGCCGTCGATCAGCGTGCTGGTGCGCTCGCTGGTCCACGGGCCGAGCGGCGACGCACCCGTGATCACGTTGCTGGAGCCACCGCCGTTGGCGTAGTAGAGGAAGAACTTCTCCACTCCGTTCACCACCTTCTTGGTGATGCCCGGAGCCCACGAGTTGGCGGTGAACGGGGCCACCCCGTTCGGGCCGGCGACCTGGATCTCACCGTGGTCCGTCCAGTTCACGAGGTCCTCCGAGGAGATCACCGTGATCTGGTTGATGTCGCCGTAGTTGATCCCCGGTGAGACGCCAGTGGTCGGGTTCGGCGCGTAGCCCTGGGTGTCGTTGGTCATGTACATGTAGACCCGGCCGTCGTGCACGAGGCCGAAACCGTCAGCCCCGAACTTGTGCCCGATCAACGGGTTGTGTTCCCCGGGCAGCTTGCCGACGACCTCGATGGTCTTCGACGCGGGCGCGGGCGGCGCGGCGCCGACCACTGACACGTCGTCGAGCTTGAAGTCCATCAGGTGCAGAGCCGGGTCGGTGGACGGCGCGCTCGTCCAGGGGGTCTCGAAGAACAGGCGCGCCGTCGACACGCTCTGCGTCGTCGGGATCGTGAACGTTCCGTTGAACTGTGCCCACTGGCCCTTCGTCGCCGTCACGCTGACGAGGTTGGTGTAGGTGCCACCGCCGTAGTGCATCGTGGCGAAGAACTGCTTCGTCGCCGGTCCGCTCTCGTTCTCGTACTTGATGCGGGCCGTCAGGGTGTAGGCCTGCCCGGCCTGCACCTTGCCGCTGAGGTCCTGCATCGGGCCGGACCCGGTGGTCGTCCGGCTGGTGACGAGCGCCGCGTTCGCGCCGGAGTGGGCGTCCAACGTGGCCGACAACTGGGCGCCGTCGGAGGCGTTTCCGTTGTTGACGAACCAGTTGGTCAGCCCGTCCTCGAACCCGCCGTTGACGACGAGGTTCGTGTCGGCGGCCTGGACCGGCGACGCCGGGGCGACGAACCCCGTGGCCAGCATCAGGCCGACCGTCGCGAGCGCTGCGACCCGTCCTCGGGTCGCCCGTCGCATTCGTTGTTCCACGAGACATCCTCCTTCATCTCTGACGTGCGGTCATCGGTGTACGGGGGATCGGTGGGTGCGCTTTCCGTGGGTGGTCCGGGCATCAGGGGTCGACTGCCGCCGCCGGTCCGAGAGTGGGCGGCGGCGCGGGGCAGGTCGGGTGTACCGCGCCGCCCGGCCGGTGGCCGGTGGTGCTGGTCGGTGGGCCGAGGGCTCGTGGTGGGGTTATCCGCCGCAGGCGTTGGCGGGGTGCCCGACGGCGTGGACGGTGGTCACGTCCCGGCCGGCGACCGCCCCGGTGGCCCGGACATTCGCCGAGCCGGCCGGCACCGACGACACGCGGGTGTTGAACGACTGGTAGACGTTCGAGCCCGGCGCCACGGCGGTGAACGACCGGTTTCCGTACGGGCTCTCGACGGTGATGTCGACCGGCTCGTCCGAGTCGTTGCGCGCCTGCACCGCCAGGTACGTCTTGCCGCTCAGGCAGCGCACCTGGGCGGTGGCCGTCACGGGCAGCGCCGCCAGCACTCCGAGTCGGGCCAGTTGGTAGCTGAGTGCCCGCTCCGGCGCGTCGATCTGGTTCTGGGTGCCGAACTGGCCGGCCCGTGCCGACGTCGCCGCCGCGAGCGCGGACTGCGTCGCGGCCCACGCGTCGGCCGGGTAGTGGCGCGGATCGAGAGTCTGCGCGTGGGCGATGGCCGCGTCGAGGGCTGTGGTGTCCAGTGGCCGGGCCTGCGCGGTCAACACGTCGCTGAGCAGGTAGTCGTCGAAGTCGACGTGGCCGCCGGTCTCCTGGGTCGCGTAGGTGAACAGGCCCACCCGGTGACCCATGAAGTGGGCGAGGCTACCGTCGAGTGCCTGCGGGCCAACGCGGTTGCCCAGCCGGGTCCAGTGGACGCCGTCCAGGCTGTAGTAGAACGTCGTCCACAGCTGGCCGACCGGCGCGGAGAAGTCGAGGTCCGCCTTCACGTGCACCTCGGTCGCGTCGCCCAGCGACACCGTCGTGCCGGCGATGAAGTTCTCCAACGTCGACTGGTCGAGGTCGACAGCGAACGGCTGCGACCGGTTCACGACGCCGAGGGTGTTGACGTCACCGACGCGCTTGACCGCCACGTACGAGAATCCGCGGTTGTAGGCGGCCAGGCCCGCGACGTCGCCGTTCTTCATCCCGGAGACGTCCATTCGGGTCTGGACCGACTGCCGTGGCCCGAACGTCCGCTGCGAGAGCGTGTTGCGTGCCTCCTCGAACCACGCCAGCTCGGCCCGGTTGGACAGCTTCGTGTAGACGTACTGGCCGGTGACCACACTGCCGGCCGTCAACCGCAGCCAGCCGTCGCGGTCGGTGAGTGACCAGTACCGGTTGTCCGGGGCGTGGTTCCACTCCCAGGCCAGGTCCAGCCGTGAGCCGTTGGGGGCGATCTCCGCCGGGTCGAGCGGCGCGGGGACGGTCCACTGCTCGTCCTGGTACGCCTTGTGCGGCGCGTCGTTGGCGAAGTCGTCCGAGGCGACGATGCTCTTCTGCCGCTCGAACAACTCCTCGGCCGGGCTGAGCCGGATCGGCTTGTCGAACAGGCCGTTGACCGGTACGACCCCGTTGGTGCCGAAGGTCGGCCACCCGTTCTGCCAGGTGGCGGGGATGAGTGCCGGGATCCGGCCGATCGGGAACGTGTCCCGGAAGAACATGCCGTGCCAGTCCGTCCCGCCGCCCGCGCGGCTGATCGGCACCAGGCTGCCCTGCGCGAAGCCGTTGGAGTTGAGTACGCCGCGCGCCTCGTAGGTGTTGACCCCGCCGGCCGAGGTGTAGCGCCCGAGCAGGTCCTTCGACCGGAACATGACCACCTGGCGCCCCTGACCGGAAGGCCAGGTGATGATGACGGCGTAGTACCAGCCGTCGATGTGGTAGACCTGCGCGCCCTCGAACAGCCCACCGATGAACGGCTGACCGGCGTAGTTGTTGGCGGTGAAGATGTTCGGGTAGTCCTGCGCGATGGCCGTCAGGTCGGCGTTGAGGCGGACGGCGCTGGTGCCGCCGGAGCCGTAGAAGATGTACGGCGTGCCGTCGACGTCGAAGAAGAGCGACGGGTCGTGCAGGCCACGGCCGAGGGCGGTGCGCTGCCACGGGCCGTTCTCGATGTCGTCGGTGCGATAGAGGTACGCCCCGCTGAGGTTGTTGGTGTTGAAGACGGCGTAGAACGTGCCGTCGTGGTAACGCAGCGACGACGCCCACTGGCCCTGGCCGTACGAGTTCTGGCCGTTGCGCAGTGAGAAGGAGTCGCCGATGCTCGCCCGGTCGAAGACGTAGTTGACGATCTCCCAGTTGACGAGGTCGTACGACTTCATGATCGGCGCACCCGGGCTCAGGTGCATTGTCGTGCTGATCATGTAGTAGACGTCGCGGCCCTCGTCGTTCTCGGCGGCTGGCACCCGCTCGACGCTGATGTCCGGCACGTCGGCGTTGAGCAGCGGCACCGAGTAGGTGCCGGCGCCGGTGTCGGTCGAGGTGTACGACGATCGGGGCGACCATCCGTCGGCGGCGTGCGCGGCGGCGGGGGTGGCCACCAGGCCCGCACCGACGAGAACGGCCGCCGATGCGAGCGCACACAGTGAACGAAGGCGATTCGTGAGCACTGTGGACACCCGTCGGGCCAACGTGGTCGTGGCATGACGAGCGGCGGCGTTCAGGCTGTTCACAGCGGATGCGCGGGCGATGTTCAGGACACGCGAGCGGACCGACACGACCAAGGCGAGCTCCAAACGCGAGAGCGGCGTGAAGGCCATCGTGTTATCGCTAACAACCCCTGTCAAGACTATCGATGAAACGCGCCCGAAGTATCCCCGTAACACCGCCGGCCGTCCACAGTGGACGGTCACACCGCAGCTCCGACCCCGGTGATCATGAAGTTATTGCCATGACACGCCGTCATTGACGGTAATAACTTCATGATCACCGGGGAGCGCGGCGGCTCGAGCGCCTCAGTCGTTCAGGCAGGCGCGGACGGCGGCCGTTAGGCGGTTGGCGCGCTCGTCGCCCAACCCGCGCATCTGGTTGACCACGTAGCCGAAGCCCACCTGATGCTCGGCGTCGGCGAAGGCCAGGTTCCCGCCCGCGCCGTCGTGGCCGAAGCTGCGCTCACCCAGCAGGGGCCGGGCCGGTGGCGAGTGCAGCAGGAAGCCGGTGCCCCAGCGCTGCCCGGTGTCCGGCGGCCCGTGCCGCTGCTGGCCACGCGAACGAACCACTACCGCGTCGTCCACCGACGCCGCCGTCAGCAGCGGTGCACACTGGATTTCCGACACACAGGCGGCGTAGAGGCGCGCGAGGCTCTCGGCGGTGCTCACCGCGCCCGCGCCGGGAACACCGGCGGCCCGAATGGCGTCGTCGTTGAAGCTGACCAGGCCGTCGGCGTCGGCGGGGAAGGCGAAAGCACCCCCCATGGTGATGCCCCGTTCGGCCACCGGGTCCACGAACGGGTCAGGGTCCGGGGGCGGTGCCAGGCCCCAGGCGACGGTGTCGCTCTCGGAGGCCGGGAGTCCCAGCCAGGTGTGCAGCCCGAGCGGCCCCGCGACGGTGTCGGCGAAGAACGCGCCGGGTAGTTGGCCGGTGATGCGGTGGATCACCTCACCGACCAGCCAGCCGTAGGTCATCGAGTGGTACCCGTGCGCCGTGCCCGGTTTCCACAGCGGGGCCTGCTCCTCGATCGCCGTGACGACCGGATCCCACGCCAACACCTCGTCGAGGGTCAGCGGTCGGTCCACCGCGGGCAGACCTGCCTGGTGTGTGAGCAGCCAGCGCACCGGGATGTCCGCCTTGCCGTGCTGTCCGAACTCCGGCCAGTAGCGTGTCACGGGAGCGTCGAGGTCGAGCCGACCCTGTTGGACCAGCAGGTAGGCGCAGATCGCCAGGATCCCCTTGGTGCAGGAGAAGACGACGACCGGCGTGTGCGCGTCCCACTGCCGCCCGGTACGGGTGTCGGCCACCCCGCCGTGCAGGTCGACGACCTTGCGGCCCCGCAGGTAGACGGTGACCGCGGCGCCGACCTCTCCCCGGGAGGTGAAGTTGTCGCGGAAGACGTCGGCGACGCGCCCGAAGCGATCGTCGACGTCGCCGTGGATCTGCGGCTGTGTGACCACTGCCTACCCCTTCACTGACCCTTGGATCAGGGCCTTGATGAACTGTCGCTGGAAGATCAGGAACACGATGAGGGTCGGGGTGAGGATCAACAGCGACCCGGCGCACAGCAGCACCAGGTCGGTGCCCCACTGGCCCTGGAACGCTCCGAGCGCCCCGGCCATGGTGCGTTTGGTGGCGTCGTCCACGAGGACGATGGCGAGCAGGAACTGGTTCCACGTCCAGAGGAACATCAGGATCGTCAGCGAGGCGATCGCTGGCCGGGCGAGCGGCACCTGGACCCGCCAGAACAACTGCCACGTGCTGCTGCCGTCCACCCGGGCCGCCTCGGACAACTCGACCGGCACGTTGGTGAAGTGGGCCCGCATCCAGAACACCGCGAACGGCATGTACAGCCCGATCAGCGGCAGGATGATGGCCCAGCGGGTGTTGAGCAGGCCGAGGTCCTGCATCTGGTAGTAGAGCGGCGTGACCACTGCCTCGAACGGCAGGGTCAGACCCAGCAGGAAGAGACCGAAGACGAGTCGGCCACCGGGCACCCGCAGCTGACCGAGCCCGAAGCCGGCCATGGTCGCGATGAGCACCGACACCGGTACGACGCCGGCCACGATGAGCAGGCTGGAGCGGAGCAGGGCGCCCATGTTCGCGGCGGTGAAGGCGTCGGCGAAGTTTCCCCACTGCGGGTCGGACGGCCACTCGAGCCCGCTGGGCACCGTGCCCCGGGGCTGCAACGCCGCCGAGAGCATGCTCACGAACGGCAGCAGGGTGACGACGATCAGGGCGATCAGAAAGACCCGGCCGGTCAGTTGTTCGCGTCGGCTCAGGTTCACGGCTTCTCCCCTCGGCTCAGGCGCTGGATGGGTAGCACGCACGCCAGCACCAGCAGCATGAGGACGACAGCGAGCGCCGAGGCGAGCCCCACCTGCCGCTGCGAGAAGGCCAGCCGGTAGATCTCCAGGCCCGGCACTGTGGTCTGGAGGCCGGGGCCGCCGCTGGTGGAGATGTAGACGATGTCGAAGCTCGCCAGCGCGGCGATGATCGTCACGGTGAGGCAGACCCCAATTTCCTGGCGCAGGCTGGGCAGGGTCACGGCGAGGAACTCGCGGACCGGACCGGCACCGTCGAGGCGGGCGGCCTCGTACAGCGCCGGATCGATCTTGCTCATGCCGGTGACCAGCAGAATCGTGCAGAGGCCGAGCAGGACCCAGGCCCCGATGACGCCGACGGCGGGCAGCGCCGTGTCGAAGTCGCCGAGCCAGGCGCGGGCGACGCCACCCAGCCCGACCGCGCGCAGCGCCTGGTTGACCAGACCGTTCGACGAGAGCAGCCAGCTCCACGCGATGCCCGCCGCCACCAGGGGGATGACCTGCGGCAGGAACAGGATGGTCCGGACGACGGTGCCGAACGCGCCGGTCGTGATCCGGCGGACCATGCTCGCCACCAACAGTCCCAGCGCGACGGGGATGAAGCTGAAGAAGACGATCAGCACCATCGCGTTGCCGATGATTTTCAGCAGGTCGCTGTCGGTGAAGACGGTGAGGTAGTTGTCCAGGCCCACCCAGCGGGCCGCCCCGATGCCGTTCCAGTCGTAGAGCGAGTACTGGAGGGTCAGGACGAGCGGGCGCAGGACGAACACCGCGTACATCACCAGGGCGGGCAGGACGTACAACCAGCCGGTCCCGGCCGCGCGGGCCCACCGGAATCGGTGGGCCCGCGTCGGGGTGGGGCGGGCGCGACGATCGTCGCGCCCGGTTGGTGCGCTGCCGAGGGCAGACGTCATCGGGACAGTTCCTTCTGATACTCGGCCTGGACCGCCTTCACGTACCCCTCGGGCGTCTGCTGACCGGCGATCAGCTTCTGCATCTCCGGCGTGATCGCGGCGGCGAAGATGCCGCCGGTCGCGTTCGCGGTGAAGTCCACAGCGCCGTTCTCCGCACCGAGCTGCTGCGACGCCTTCAGGGTCTCGGCCAGCACCGTGTTTGGGGTGGCGCTCGGCACCGGCAGGTCACTCGGGCCGCCGGGGCTGGAGCCGCCGACTGTCACCGAGATCTCGCGGGCCTTGGCGTTGGTGTGCACCCAGTTCAGGAAGTACGCGGCGGCGTCCGGGTTCTTGGCCTTGGCGGAGACGCCGAAGGTGTTGGGGGCGGACATCGCCACGTGCTTTCCACCGGCGGACTCGGTGGGGAAGAGGAAGAAGCCCACGTTGCCGGGCATCGACTTGTCGAGGTTGGCCGACTCCCAGTCGCCGTTGAACATGAACAGGCCGTTGCCCTTCTGGAACTCCCCCACCATGCCCGCGTAGTCGAGGGCGTTGGCGTCCTTGGTGAAGTAGCCGGCCTGGGCCCACTTCTGGATGGTCTGGGTGGCCTTCAGGGCGGCCGGGGTGTCGAACGTGGCCCCCGGCTTCTGGAAGATCCAGTCGGCGACCTGGGTCGGGTCGCCGAACTGGTTCTGCAGCGCCTGGTGCGGGAAGTTGATGCCAGCGGTGTTCTTGTTGAACTGCATGATCGGCTGGACCCCGCCGGTCTTCGCCTTGGCCAGCAGCTCCTCGAACTCGGCGACCGTCGCCGGCGGCTGGGTCATGCCGATCTGGCTGGCCAGCTTCTTGTTGTAGAAGACGCCGGTGACGCTGTAGCCGAGCCCCATCCCGTACAGCGATCCGGTGCCCCGGGTGTTCTCGCCGACGCGCAGCTGCATGAGCTGCGAGGCGGGGAACTTGTCCCAGCCGTACGCGGTGAAGTACGGGTCGAGGTTCTTGAGCAGGTCGTCCTTGACCAGGTCGACCATGGTCGGGAGCCGGATGATGTCCGGCGAGTTGTCCGAGGCCATCACCCGCGGCGCGTTCTCCACGATCACAGTGAACTGGTCCTCGCGGATGTTGAACGTGACGTTCGAGTGCTGCTTGGAGAACTCGTCGGCCAACGCCTTGGCCAGCGGAAAGCCGGTCTCCGCGTACATGTCGAGGGTGATCGGGTCGGTGCCCAGCTCCGTCTTCACGGCGGCATCGGACTTCTGGGTCGACGACCGGTCCTCGCCCGGCGCGCTGCAGGCCGTCGCGGTCATCCCGACCGCCAGCAGCGACGCGAGGAGCACTGTTCTCCGTCGCGGAAATTTTGTCAGCAATTCTGCCATTTCATGACTCCTTGACATCTCCACGCGTCCCGCGACCCACGGCCGCGCGACGGCTCCACCGGGACCACCGCGACCGGGTGGCCGCCACGACACGTACGCCGTGACCTGTCGCCCGGGCGCAGCACCCGTACCGTCAGCAGATAAAGAACCCGGCACGGCCACCGAAGGCGCCTCTGGAAGCACCAGAAGTGGTCGCTAAACTGATTTAGCAGAGCATGCGCGCGGCGCGGGGAGCTGTCAAGGACAACTTGGCAACGGCGCGGAAACGTCGGGTTCACACCACGCCGACGCGACCGGTCCTCGATCCCGGGCGGCGACGCATCATGATGGGCGGGAGCGGCGCCTGTGGCACCGCGCCTGATTCGGAGGACTGATGGGCCGCAACAGAGCAACACTCGCCGACGTCGCGCGGAAAGCCGGGCTGTCCAAGACCGCCGCGTCGATGGTGCTCAACGGCAGGGAGGGCACCCGACTCTCGGCCGAGGCGCACCAGCGGGTGTTCGCCGCCGCCGAGGAGCTCGGCTACCGACCCAACCTCGCCGCGCGCAGCCTGCGCACCCGCAAGACGGCCACCATCGCGTTCGTCTCCGACATCGTGGCCACCACCCGGTTCGCCGGCGACCTCATCCGCGGCGCCCTCGACGCGGCCCGTGAACGGGACCACGTCCTGCTCATCACCGAGACGCAGGGCGACGCCACCTTCGAGCAGTACGCCATCGAGGCCGTCCTGGATCGGCAGGTCGACGGGGTGATCTACGCGGCGATGGCGACCCGACGGCTGATGGTGCCCGCGGCCATCCTCGGCGGCCCGGTGGTGCTGCTCAACGCCACCAGCCCCGACGGCCTACCCAGCGTGGTCCCCGACGACGAGGGCGCCGGGCGCTCCGTCGCCACCGCCCTGCTGGAGCTTGGCCACCGCGACGCGATCGCGCTCATCGGCCGCAACCGACTCAAGGAGGACGACCCGGAGGTCTCGCTCGCCGCCCGCGCCCGCCTGCACGGCATCCGGCAGACGCTGGACGAGGCGAAGGTCGGCCTCCTGGCCGAGTGTTTCTGCACCGAGTGGTTGCCCGAGCACGGGTACGCCGCCATGCGCAGCCTGCTGAGCAAGCCGAAGCGACCCAGCGCGATCATCTGCATGAACGACCGGCTGGCCTTCGGCGCCTACCAGGCACTCGGCGAGGCGGGGCTGACCGTCCCGGAGGACATCTCGGTCATCTCGTTCGACGACGACCCGATCGCCGCCTGGTTGCGTCCGAGCCTGGCCACCACGGCGCTGCCACACGAGCAGATGGGGCGGCGAGCGGTCGAACTGCTCCTGGACGGGGGCGCCACCGAACCCTCGCTCGTTCCGATGCCCCTGCGCCGACGCCGGTCCCTCGCGCCTCCGGCCGACTGACCACAGGCCCTCCGATCCGTGTCGCCGGGTTGGCGCTGGCCGATGCTAAAACGGTTTAGTGCTAGGTTTCCGACCATGCTTCGTCTACCCGACCACTGGGTGTGGGACAGCTGGTACGCGCGGGACGACAACGGCCTCTGGCACGTGTTCTTCCTGCGCGCGTCCCGCGCCCTGCACGACCCGCACCGCCGCCACCGCCGGGCCACCATCGGCCACGCCGTCTCGGCGGACCTGCGCTCGTGGCGCCTGGTCGCCGACGCCGTGGTGCCCGCCGACGCGCCCAGCTGGGACGACCTGGCGACCTGGACGGGCTGCACCGTCCGCGGGCATGACGGACGGTGGTACCTGTTCTACACCGGCGTCGGTCGTGCGGAGGACGGGCTCGTCCAACGCATCGGACTGGCCGTCTCCGACGACCTCATGACCTGGCACCGGCACGGCACCGAACCGATCGTCGAGGCGGACCCCGCCTGGTACGAGCTGCTGGACAAGGAGCTGTGGTACGAGCAGGCGTGGCGTGACCCGTGGGTGTTTCCCGACCCCGACGGCGAGGGTTGGCACATGCTCATCACCGCCCGCGCCAACACCGGTCCGGCGGACACCCGTGGCGTCGTCGGCCACGCCACCTCCACCGACCTCGTCACCTGGACCGTCGCGCCGCCGTTGTCGACTCCGGCCGGCTTCGGTCACCTGGAGGTGCCCCAGGTCGCGGTGGTCGACGGGCAGCCGCTGCTGCTCTTCTCCGCCGAGGCCACCGGCAGCGCTCGGCGCGACGACCACCGGATCTGGGTGGTGACCGGCGAGACCACCCTCGGGCCGTGGGACATCGCCTCCGCCCAGCCGTTCGCCCACCCGCACCTGTACGCGCCCCGGCTGGTCCCCGGCCCCGCCCACGACTGGTCCCTCATCGGCTTCCTCGACCACGTCGACGAGACGTTCGTCGGGGAACTCACCGATCCCGTCCCGGTCCGCTACCAGGCCGCGACCGGGCTGACAGTGGACCCGGCGAGGGCGAACGTGGCGCGGTAGAGCGAACAGGTCCGGGCCGAGGCGTCTCGCCCCGGCCCGGACCTGTCGATGTCCAGCTGATGGATCAGCTACGCAGCTGCCACTGCTGGTTCGTACCGCCGGAGCAGGACCAGAGGATCAGCTTCGTGCCGTTCGCCGTAGCGGCGCCGTTGGCGTCCAGGCAGAGACCCGACTGCACTCCCGTGATCGTGCCGTTGGCGTTGACGTTCCACTGCTGGTTGGCACCGCCGTTGCAGTCCCAGATCACCACAGTGGTGCCGTTGCTGGTGCCCTGGCCAGAGGCGTCCAGGCACTTGGTGCCGTACACCATGAGCTGCCGGCTGGCGGTGTGGGTCCACCGCTGGTTGGTGGCCGCACTGATGCAGTCCCAGATCTGAGCCTGCGTGCCGTTGGTGGTGCTGGAATTGCCGATCTCGGCGCACCGGCCCGACTGGGCACCCACGATCTGCACGTTCGTCGGGTTGGTGCCGCCACCGCTCTGCACGCCAGCCGAGTTGATGACGGTCTGGGCGCCCGACGGCCAACTGCCGTTGCTGACCGTGACGTTGCCGTTGACCACGTTGCCGCGGTCGCCGTTGGTCACGTTGGTGGAGTTGTTCGTCGACCAGTTGTTGGTGACGGTGAAGTTGCCCATGTTCTCCGCGTACCAGTAGTTGGCGGTGGCCCAGGTACCGGTGGAGGAGAACACGTTGTTACGGGCGGTGTAGTAGCGGGAGCCCTCGTCGAAGTAGAGCCCGAACCAGCCGTTGGTCCGCAGGCAGTAGTTCTGGTTGATGGTTCCGCCCGGGTTCGCCGACAGCGTGTAGATGCACCCGCCGTCGGTCATCTGCTGCATCACGTCGTGCACGTAGTTGCCGATGACCTGGTTGTTGGCCGCGGTGGTCGCCGTGGTGTAGCGCGGCTGGTAGTTGTACAGACCCCGGTTCGCGTAGTGCTGGCTGCCGCCGGCGTCGTTGGCGCCCCAGCCGTAGCCGACCGACAGGCCGGTGTACGGCATGTTGTAGACCTCGTTGTACGAGACCGTCGCCGTGTTCACGTAGGTGGTCAGGATCGAGACCACGCCCCGGTACTCCAGGCCGAGATCGTGCACCCGGTTGTTGCTGATGGTGATGTTGCGGTTGACCATCCGCTGGTCAGTGGGGTGGTGGGCGTCGGCGCGTACGCCACCGACCACGACGCCACCGGCGGAGTTGCGGGCGATCTCGGAACGGGTGACGGTGATGTTGCTGGCGCCCAGGCCGACACCGCTGGCGTGGGCGTTGGCGTCGTTGCCGATGCCGATCGCGGTCTGCCCGAGGTTGACGAACTGGGAGTCGCTGAACGTGATGGTGTTGGCTGCGGAGACCTGCACGGCGGCGGGCATCTGGTTCCAGTTCGGCCGGGTGGCCTCGAACTGGGGGCAGCCGGCCTGGCAGGAGGTCAGCGCGTCGGACGGCCGGGACCAGGTGCCGGTGATGTGGGCGCCGGTCTGCTGGTCGGCGAAGCCGTTGCTGCTGCTCGGGCCGAGCCAGCTGGTGCCGGTGAAGGTGATGCCGCTGAACGAGATGTGGTGTGCCGGCGTGTCGAGAGTGCCGCCCACGTTGACCAGGGACTGCAACTGCGGCAACTCGACGCTGACCGAGCTCATGTTCTGCCCGGCGAGGGGGATGTAGTTGAGCTGACCGTTGCTGGGGTTGAGGTACCACTCCCCCGCCGTGTCCAGGAACTCGTACGCGTTGGTCAGGTAGAAGGGGCCGGCCCGGTGCGGGCTGGAGAGGGTGTCGAACCCGAAGGTGTTGTTGTTCCAGGCGGGCTGCTGCATCGTCAGGAAGTTGCCGCTGATGCTCTGCACCGGCGAGTACCGGTCGGTGAACGAGCCGACGCTCTCCACCTCGACCCGGTTCTGGTTGCCGAGGTTGTTGAGGTAGTTGAGCGCGCTGTTGGTGAACCGCATGCCCGACGTGGTGAAGGTGAAGTTGGAGCGGGTCATAGCGGTGCGCGCCCGCGTGGCGACGGCCCCGTTGACGTAGAGCTGTCGGGAGTCGAGCCCAGCGCCGACGTTGGCCCGCCAGATGTTCTTCGCGGAGTCGACGAGCGACCAGCCGGTGACGGCCCGGGCGCCGGTGATCGTCGGACGCGCCCCGGTGGCGGCCCGCCAGATCACCTGATAGCCGTTGTTGCCGGAGTCGGCCGCGGTGAACCGCATCGGCGACGAGAGCCGGTAGGTGCCGTTCGCCAACTCCACCACGATGTCACCGGACATCGTGCTGTTGATCGCTCGCACCGCCGTCTGGGCGGCGCTCAGCGAACACGGTTGGCTGGCGGAACAGGTGGTGCCGGTGCCGGAGGGTGACGCGTAGAGGGTGGTGGTGGCCGCGAGGGCCGGGGACGCCGAGGCGGTTACCGCGACCACTGCGGTCACCGCTGTCGCGGCTGCGCCGGCCAGCAGTCGGCGCAGCGCCGGAAGGGACGAGGACACGGGACGGTGCTCCTGACGTGAGAACGGGGTGGGGGTGGCGGAACGGCCTCGACCAGCGCGGGGGTGGCGGGTCGGGGCGGTCATCCGAGGATCTCCCGGAGATAGCGCAGGCCGTCCGTGGCGAGACGGTCCTGCGAGGGGGCCAACGGACGCCAGATCGCCGCAGCGGTGGCGATCGCATCGTTCTCCGCGGTGAACGACTCGATGCAGATCGCGCCCTGATAGCCGGTGTCCCGCAGGACGGCGAAGAAGCGGGGCCAGTCGAAGTGGTCAGCACCGGGAGCGCCCCGGTTGGTGCCGCTGACCTGGACGTGCTTGATGTGTCGGCCGGCGACCGCGAGGGCCGCGTAGGGGTCGGCCTCCTCGATGTTCATGTGATAGGTATCGATCATGATGCCGACGTTCGACGGTAGCCCGTCGATCAACTCGATCGTCTGCTCGATCGTGTTGACGACGCTCGTCTCGTAGCGGTTCAACGCCTCGACACCGATGCTCACACCCACCTCGCCGGCCTGGTCGGCAACCGGCGCCAGGGCCCGCCGGAAGTCCGCGTAGCAGGCCGCCCGAGCCGCCGGCGACATCCGCCAGGTGCGGCCGACCGAGGCGTACGCGGGACCGCCGACGCATCCAGCGCCGACGGCCGCCGCGCTCGCCACGCAACCCATGAGGTACGCCACCGTCGACTCGACGACCGCTGGTGGGGCGTCGACCAGTTCCCGCCCCGGCGAGGTGACCGCGCAGACGCCGGCGGCGACGAGGCCGTGCGCCGCCAACAGGTCTCGGGTACGGATCGGGTCCCAGTCGCCGGGCTGCTCGATCGGCAACTCGACAGCGTCGAAACCGAACGCGGCGATCCGCGGGATCAGCTCGGCCAGGGCCTTGTCGTCGACCGGCGAGGCCCAGACCCAGGGGTTGACGCCGATGGCGTACATCGGACCCTACTTCCAGCGCTGCGGGTAACCGGGCAGGTCGGTGCAGCCGCACATCGCGTAGTGCAGCGGCGGCATGCCCGCGTCGAGGTACTGGTCCAGGTTGTCCTGGGTGACTGTCGGCTGCGGCAGCTTCCACGGGTTGGACACCTGCTGGCCGTCGAGGATCCGCAGCGCGGCGATGACCGGCGTACGCCACTGGTAGGTCGGGTAGGTCGGCGCGATGGCGGTGAGCTTCTTGTCCTTCCAGATCTTCAGGAAGTCGAGCTGGTCCTCACCGTTCATCGGCGGAACCGGCTTGCCCGCGTCCTGGAACGCCTCGACCGCCGCGACGGCCACCGCTCCGGCGTCCATCCAGACCCCGTCGATCGTGCCGTACCGCTGGATGTAGTCGTCGACGATCTTCTTGGTCTTGGCCGGATCGCCATCGGTGAACTCGACACCGACGACGTCGACCTTCGCCTTGTCGAACGCCACCTTCGCCGCCGACCAGCGGGTCTCCAGGACGTCGACGCCGGGAAGGATCCGCAGGGCGAGGACCTTGCCACCGGGCTTCATCTTCTGGCTGACGAACTCGGCCCCGACGTGCCCGAACCCGTAACCCCCGATGGGGTTGATGAACGTGACCGGGCACTTCGTGTTGACACCACGGTCGAAGACGACGACCGGCAGCCCGGCCTTGCAGGCCGCCTCGACGGCCGGGGTGAGCGTGGCGGTGGTGTTCGGCGAGACGATGAGCGCGTCACAGCCCTTGCCGAGCAGATCGTTGATGTCCGCGATCTGCTTCTGGTCCTTGCCCTCGGCGTCGACGTGCACGAACTCACTGATGCGGCTCTTCTGCGCCTCGACCTCGGCCTGCATGGTCTTGAACCCGACCTGCCGCCACGGGTTGTTCAGGGCCGCGTTCGAGAAGCAGATCTTGTGCGGGCCGCTCTTCTTGAACTTGGCGGTGTCGACCATCGTCGGGTTGAGCACCTGCTCCCACGGCTTGTCGGCCGGGCCTGTCGGTGCCGCGTCGAGCAGCGCCAGTTCGGCGTCGTAGTCGGCCTGCACGAAGAACTTCGACTGGTCCCCGGTGCCGGACCCAGTGGCGGCGGACGCACTTCCCGACGGGCTAGCAGCCGGCTCGTCGGTGGCACAGGCGGCGAGGGACAGCAGGGTGACGGCGGCAAGAGCCGCCATGGAACGTCGCACTATGGTTTCCCCTTTATCTCGAAGAAGAACGCGTTGCCGAGACCGCCACGGCGAGCAGGATGATCCCGCCCTGGACGGTCGACCTGAGGGCGCCGGAGACGCCGTAGAAATTCATGAGGGCGAACAGCAGTTCGAGGGTCAGCGCGCCGAGCATCGCCCCGACGACGGCGCCGCGCCCCCCACCGAGCGCCACCCCACCGAGGACGACAGCGGTGATCGCACCGAACTCCAGACCAGCGCCGGCCTGGAACGACACGCCGCTGTAGCCGCCCAGCAGGATGGCCGCCACCGCCGCCGCGAGCCCGCTGAGGATGAAGGCGAAGGTCCGGGTACGCCACACGCGTACGCCGCTGAGCTCGGCGGTGCGCGGGTTGTCGCCGACGGCGACCAGCGTCCGGCCGAAGTCGGACCGCATCAGCAGCACGGCCGCCACCGCCAGGACCACGAGGACCAGCAGCGCGTACGGCACGCGGCCCAGCACCGGCACGTCCTCGAAGGCCCGCCGGCCGAACCGCCGGAACTCCTCGGAGAGCCCACCCTTCGGGGCGCCGTCGGACCACAGGTAGACCGCGCCGACGAGGATCAGGAACATGCCGAGGGTGGTGATGAACGACGGCACCCGCAGCCGTGTCGTGATCAGGCCGTTGACCAGCCCGACCAGTGCGCCGAAGGCGAGCAGGAGCAGCACCACCGGCCAGGTACGCGCCGGGTCGCTGTCGATCAGCCGGGCGGCGACCACCACCTGAGCGGTGACCAGGGAACCGACCGAGAGGTCGAACTCGCCGGACACGATCACGAAGTACTGGCCGGCGGCGAGCAGGATGATCGGCGCCGAACGACCGAGGAAGGACATCAGCGACTGCGGGGCCAGGAAGTCGGGCTGCCGGATGCCGACGAGCACCAACAGCACCGCGAGGATCGCGAGGATCGGCAGGACACCACCGGGACGCACCCGCGGCAGACGCAACGGCAGGGAACGGGGCTGGACGGTCTGCATGGCTAGGCCGCCTTTCGCATGGCCCGGCGGGCGTAGACGGCGACCGCGGCGATGATGATGACGCCCCGGATCACCTGCTTGAAGAAGGCGTCGACCTCGAGCTGGTTGAAGATGGCGTCGATGCTGGCCAGCAGCAGGACCCCGCCGACGGTGCCGATGACGCCGCCGCGCCCACCGGCGAGGGCGGTACCGCCGATCACCACCGCGGCGATCGACTCCAGGTCGTAGAGGCCCTCGGTGCCGACGCGCGGAGCGCCCGAGCCGAGCCGACTGGCAAGGTAGATGCCGGCGAGCCCCGCGCACATCGAGCACAGCATGTGGGCGGTGATGAGGACCCGGTCGTTGCGGACGCCCGAGAGCCTTGCCACCTCCGGATCCCCGCCGACGGCGACCAGGTGGTGGCCGAAGCGGGTCCGCGAGAGCGCGAACCAGGCCGCCGCGGTGACCGCTATCAGCAGCAGGAACGACACCGGCACCGGACCGACGCGCTGATAACCGAGCGCCTGCACCAGTGAGGGTGCTGTGGTGCCGGCGGGGCCGTCGTAGCCGTTGTCGAGGTAACCCTTGAGCAGCAGCCCGACGCCGAGGGTCGCGATGAACGCGTTGACCCGGAACCTGGTGACGAGGAGCCCGTTGAGCAGCCCGACGCCGGCGCTGACGACCAGCACCAGGCCGATCGCCGGCAGCACCGCGCCGTCGCTGCCGTTCATCGTCTCGGCCGCGACGAGAGTGCTGAGGCTGATCACGAACGCCACCGAGAGGTCCAGCGAGCCCCCCAGGATGACCAGGGTCTGACCCACCGCGACCAGCCCGAGGCCGGCGGCGACATGCAGCAGACTCACCGTCGTGGACTGGTTGAAGAGCTGACCCCCGTCGAGCAGGACGACCAGCCAGCCGATCGTCAGGGTCAGGGTCAGGGCCACGAACACGCCCGGTACGGAACGCCGGGCGGGCAAAAGCGACAGAGCGCTCACTGGGCCGTCTCCCGAACGGTGCCGACCGCCAACGCGACGACCTCCTCCTCGGTCGCGCCGGCGGGCAGCTCGCCCGCGACGTGGCCGTCCCGCATGACGACGATCCGGTCACTCATCCCCAGCAACTCCGGCAGATCGGACGAGATCATCAGCACGGCCGCGCCATCACGGGCGAGGCGGCGGACGAGGTCGTGAATGGCTGACTTCGCGCCCACGTCGATGCCCCGGGTCGGCTCGTCGAAGAGCAGGATCCGCGGGTTGAGCGCGAGCCATCGGGCCAGCACGACCTTCTGCTGGTTGCCGCCGGACAGAAAGCGGATCTCCTGGTCGTCGCCGGCGCCGCGGATCTCCACGGCGGCCAGCAACTCGCGTACGCGGGCGGTCCTCGCGGCCCGGCCGGACCGGGCGGCGAAGACGGCCCGGCTGGCGAGCAGCGCGTTGTCCAGCACCGACTGCCGGGGGACGATCCCCTCACCCTTGCGGTCCTCGGTGACGTAGGCGATGCCGGCCCGCATGGCGGTGCGGGGTGAGCGCAGTCGGATCGGCCGGTCGTCGAGCGTCACGTCGCCGGTCGTGAACGGCGACACCCCGAAGATCGCGCGGGCCAGCGCCGAGCGTCCGGAGCCCTGAAGGCCACCGATGCCGAGCACCTCGCCGGCGCGCAACTGGAGGTTGACGTCTCGCAGCTTCCGGTTTCCGGCGTCGCGAAGGTTGAGCCGCACCGGGCCCCGGTCCTGCGGGACGGCCCGGTCAGGGTAGTAGCTGGACAGTTCCCGGCCGACCATGTGCCGCACCAACGCGTCGGCGGTGGTGTCAGCGGTGTCCACTGTGGTGACCCGCCGGCCGTCCTTGAGCACTGTGATCCGACTGGACAGGTCGAAGACCTCGGCGAGCCGGTGCGAGACGTACAGCAGCCCGATGCCCCGCTCCTGGAGTCGACGCACCAGCCCGTAGAGCAACTCGACCTCGTGGTCGGCCAGCGCGGCGGTCGGCTCGTCCATGATGAGCAACCGCGCGTCCAGGGCGAGCGCCTTGGCGATCTCGACGACCTGCTGCTGCGCGACACCCAACTGCCCCACCCGGGCGTCGGCCGGCAACGTGGTCTCGCCGATCGAGGCGAGCAGCCGCGTGGTGCGGTCGAGCATCCCCCGACGATCGACGAGCCCGCGTCGAACCGGCTCGTGCCCCAGGTAGACGTTCTCCGCGACGGTGCGCTCCGGGAGCAGGTTGAACTCCTGGTGGATGATGCCGATGCCGGCCCGCTGCGCGTCGCGCGGACCACGGAAGGTGCGCGTCGCACCGGCGAACTCGACAGTGCCCCCGTCCGGGGCGTACCCGCCCGAGACGATCTTCATGAGGGTCGACTTCCCGGCACCGTTCTCACCGACCACGGCGTGCACCTCGCCCGGCGCGACATCGAGGTCGACACCGTCGAGAACACGGACTCCGAGGAATGACTTGCCGATGCCCCGAAGGGTGAGAAGCGGCGTCGGCGGCGGATCTGACATCCCGAAAGCCCTCACAGACAGTAATGATCGACAAGGTTAAATGCCACACTACGGCGGCTTCGAGGCGCTGAACAACAAACTTTCGTGCCAACAGCGAGGGCTTACGTTCTTGCGGTGCAAACATTTCCTTGACACCGGCGAAACATCACACGTATGAAGATAGATGTTTGGATGCGGCTCCGCAATCCTCGATCAAGCCCGACCGCCAGGCCGGGCTGCGATCGGCGGGCGGTGCCGCAACGAGGGGGCCGAGCGCGACCGCCGTCCACCGGGCAGGACGTCGGACGTTACTTCGTGCATTGACAGTCTTCGATCTCTAGCTCATCCTGACCTCGTGGACCACGGGACAAGAACCACAGCCACCATCACGCTGTGTGACGTCCCGCAGGTCTGACTGCCGTTGCGGCGAACGGCATGAGGACAGACCAGCGCGCCCGTGTCCCTCGCGTGTCCAGGTCAACCTGACGCGTCGTAGGACCCGTGTCCGCAATCCCAACGCCCGCCCAACTAGGAGACGGCATGCGTCGTAACACATTGCTCATCTCAGTGATCGCCGGTCTGTTACTGGCGCTCGGACTCGCTCCACCCGCGTCGGCCGCCCCGGCCTTCCGCGCCCTGGTGTTCAGCAAGACCACCGGCTACCGGCACGACTCGATCCCCGCCGCGATCTCCATGGTCCAGCAGCAGGCCGCCGCGAACAACTTCGAGGTGGTGGCGACCGAGGACTCGAGCGTCTTCACCGCCGCCAACCTGGCGACCTTCGACGTGATCGTGATGCTCCAGACCTCCGGCATGGTCTGGACCTCGGCCGCCCAACGCCAGGCGGTGGAGGGCTACCTCGCCAGCGGCAAGGGCATCGTGGCCGTCCACAACGCCACCGACATGGGCATCGAGTCCGAGTACCCGTGGTGGGACAACACCATCAACGGCGGCGCCCACATGCCCGAGCACTCCCCCGGCGTGCTGCAGGGCACCGCCATCGTCGCCGACAAGAAGCACCCGTCGACGGCCAGCCTGCCGGATCGGTGGACCCGCAGCGAGGAGTGGTACAACTTCGACGCCAACCCGCGCGGCAAGGTGCACGTCCTGGTGACCGCCGACGAGCGCACCTACAACCCGGGATCCCGGGCGATGGGCCCGGACCACCCGATCTCCTGGTGTCGGGACACCGGCGGCGGGCGGGTGTGGGCCACCGCGATGGGCCACGCGATCGCCTCCTACAGCGAGACGAACTTCCAGAACCACGTCCTCGGTGGCATCAAGTGGGCCGCCGGGAACGCTGCCGGCGACTGCGGCGGCACCGTCTGGGGCAACTTCGAGAAGCGCACCCTGGACGACAACACCGTCGACCCGATGGCGATGGCCGTGGCCCCGGACGGGCGCGTGTTCTACGCCCAGCGCGGCGGGCAGCTGAAGATCTTCAAGCCCTCCACGAACAGCACGGTGACCGCCGGCACGCTGAGCGTCTACACCGGCGGTGAGGACGGCCTCACCGGCATGGCGCTGGACCCCAACTTCGCCACCAACGGGTACGTGTACCTCTACCACTCGCCGGCGAGCAGCTCGACCGACGTCAACCGGGTCTCCCGCTTCACGATGAGCGGCGACACGCTGAACACGTCCAGCGGGGTGACGATTATCGACATCCCGGCGTACCGGGACCGGACGTTCCCGGAGCCCGGCCACACCGGCGGTTACATCGAGTTCGGCCCGGACGGAAACCTCTACATCGGCACCGGCGACGACACGCCGCCGAACCTCGACCCCAACTGGCAGGGCTACGCCCCGCTGGACTGGCGCTCGGGCAAGTCCAACCTGGACGCCGCCCGGACCGCTGGCAACACCAACGACCTGCGCGGCAAGCTGCTGCGTATCCGTCCCGGGGCCAGTGGCAGTTACACCATCCCGAGCGGCAACCTCTACCCCCAGGGCACGGCGCAGACCAAGCCGGAAATCTACGCCATGGGCTTCCGCAACCCGTTCCGCTTCTCGATCGACCCCGCCAACGGCTGGGTCTACCTGGCGGACTACGGACCGGACCGCAACCCGCCGACCACCAACCGTGGTCCCGAGGGCCTGGTCGAGCTCAACGTGATCAAGACGCCCGGCAACTACGGCTGGCCGTTCTGCCACGGCAACAACCAGCCCTACGCGCCGTTCAACCCGGACACCGGCGTCGTCGGCTCGAAGTTCAACTGCTCGGCGCCTGTCAACAACTCGCCGAACAACACCGGCCTGACCAGTCTGAAGCCGGTCGTCATGCCGAACATCTGGTACGGCTACCCCACCTCGACGACCTTCCCGGAGCTGGGCTCCGGCGGCTCCGCCCCGATGGGCGGCCCGGTCTACCGGTACGACGCGTCGAACCCGTCCCAGACGAAGTTCCCGCCCTACTACGACGGCGTGCACTTCTTCTACGAGTGGTCGCGCAACTACATCAAGGAGGTGCACTTCGACTCCTCCACGGCGGTGACCCGCACCAACCCGTTCCTGCCCAGCGGTGGGTTCAACAAGCCGATGGACATGGAGTTCGGCAAGGACGGCTCGCTCTACCTGCTGGAGTGGGGCACCAACTTCGGTGGCGGCAACAGCGACTCCGGGCTCTACCGGATCGACTACATCCAGGGCGGCCGGTCACCGATCGTCAAGGCCACCGGCACACCCACCAGCGGCTCCTCGCCGCTGACCGTCCAGTTCAGCAGCGCGGGCACGTCCGACCCGGACGGCAACACGCTGAGCTACCTGTGGACGTTCGGCGACGGCACCACCTCGACGGCGGCCAACCCGTCGAAGACGTACACCTCCAACGGCAACTACACGGCCCAGTTGAAGGTCACCGACAGCACCGGTAAGACCGGCTTCGCCAACGTCCCGATCACCGTCGGCAACAGCGCCCCGGTGGTCACCATCACCACACCGGGCAACGGAGGCATGCTGACCTTCGGCGACAAGGTGTCGTACCAGATCACCGTGACCGATCCGGACGGCGGCACCGTCGACTGCTCGAAGGTCATCCTCAATCCGGCGCTGGGTCACGACGACCACGCTCACGAGACCACGGAGTACCCGGGCTGCTCGGGCACCATCTCCACCGACCTGCTCGGCGGTCACCCGGATGGCGCCAACCTGTTCTACGTGCTGAACGCGCGGTACACCGACAACGGCGGCTCGGGAGGCGGGTCCCCGCTCACCGGCACCGCGCAGGCGATCCTGCAACCGAAGCACAAGCAGTCCGAGTACTTCAGCAGCCAGTCCGGCATCCGGGTCGTCGACCAGGCCGCGGCGGAGAGCACCAAGCGCATCGGTGACATCTCCACCAACGACTGGATCGCGTTCAACCCGATGAACCTGTCGGGCATCTCGACGGTCAGCTACCGGGTGTCGTCGCCTTCCGGCGGCGGTTCGATCGAGCTGCGCGCCGGCTCGCCGACCGGCACCCTGCTGGCCACCACCACGGTGCCCAGTACGGGCGGCTGGGACAACTACCAGTCCACGACTCCGGTGAGCGTCGCCGCGCTCAGCGGGACACAGACGCTCTACATGGTGTTCAAGAACAGCAGCAACTCGTTCGATCTGGACTCGCACACCTTCGGCGGCAACGGCGTCGGCACGCCCGGCACCGGCGGTGGCCTGGCGGGCAAGACCTACACGGTCACGGCGCAGCACAGCAACAAGCTGATGGACGTCAGCGGTGTCTCCACCGCCGACGGCGCCCAGATCACCCAGTGGGCGAACACCGGTGCCAACAACCAGAGGTGGCAGGCCGTCGACGCCGGTAGCGGCGCGCTCTACCTGAAGGCGGTGCACAGCGGTAAGTGCGTCGAGGTGGTCGGCAGTTCGACCGCGGCGGGTGCCTTCCTCCAGCAGGCCACCTGCAACAACGGCAACCAGCAGAAGTTCACCGCCACCGCGACGGGAACCTCCGGCGTGTACACGGTGAAGAGTGTGCTGAGCGGCCTCTGCGTGGACGTCAACGGTGCTGCCACCACCGACGGCGCCCGACTGTTGCAGTGGACCTGCCACAGCGCGGCCAACCAGCAGTGGCGGTTCACCGCGGTGTGACCCCGCGGCTGTCGCGGTAACAACTGACGTCCCGGTCGGGACCGGTGTCCGAGTAACGGAGCCGGTCCCGGCCGGGACGTCGTCGTTGGTCAGGCAGGCCGACCGGGCGGCGCGGCGAGCAGCCCGGCCGCGGCCAGGTCATCCCACAGTTCCTCGGGTACGACGATCCCGGACCGTCGCACCGTCTCGACCGCCTGCGCCTCGTTGCGGACGCCGACCACCGTCGACACCACGGCCGGGTGCCGGCGGACGAAGGCGAGGGCCGCCTGCGGCAGCGTCACCCCGTACGCCTCGCAGACAGTGGCGATCCGCCGCGCCCGCTCGATCAGCGCCTCCGGGGCCTGCTGGTAGTTGTAGACGGCGTCGGCCGGCGGCCGGTCCCGCGACAGCAGCCCGGAGTTGTAGACGCCCGCGATGACCACGCCCACCCCCCGGTTCTCGGCGGCCGGCAGCAGGTCGGCCGCCGCGCCCTGTTCGAGCAGGGTGTACCGCCCGGCGCACATCATCACGTCGACGTCGGTCTCCCGGACGAACCGCGCCAGCATCGCCGACTGGTTCATGCCGGCGCCGATGGCACCCACGACGCCCTCGTCCCGCAGGTCGATCAGGGCGGGTACGGCCTCGTGCGCGGCCTGCTCCCAGTGGTCGTCCGGGTCGTGCAGGTAGACGATGTCGATCCGGTCCAGCCCGGTCCGATCGAGGCTGGCCTCGATGGAGCGGAGCACGCCGTCGCGGCTGAAGTCCCACACCCGCCGGTGGGTGGCAGGCACATCGAACCCGTCGGAGTCCCGCAGGTGCGCGTCCTGGGGCGAGGGCACCAGGAGTCGCCCGACCTTCGTCGACACCACGTACTCGTCGCGCGGCCGGTGGCGCAGCGCGGCGCCGAGGCGGCGCTCGGACAGCCCGAGACCGTAGTGCGGCGCGGTGTCGAAGTACCTGACGCCCGCCTCCCACGCGGCGTCGACCGCCGAGGCGAACTCCTCGTCCGTCGTCGTCCGGTACAGGTTGCCCCCCTGCGCCGCGCCGAAGCCCAGCTCGGTGAGCCGTAGCTGCGGGCGGCGCGGCAGCGCGCGCGCCATCATGACGGCCCCAGCCCGTAGACGCGGCGTGCCGTCCCGCCCCAGACCGACGCCCGGCCGGTCCCGTCCTGGCGCTCCAGCAGCTCCGCCAGGGTGTCGACCCACCGCTGGTACGAACTGGCGAGCAGACAGACCGGCCAGTCGGAGCCGAACATCAGTCGATCCGGCCCGAACGCGTCGAGGGCGTCCTCGACGGCCTGCCGGAGGTCGGCCGGCGTCCAGTGCGGGAGCGGCACCTCGGTCACCAGCCCGGAGAGCTTCGCCGTCGTGTTGGGCGAGGCCGCCAACGACCGCAGGTCCCGGCTCCACTCGGCCATCTCCGGACTGCCGAGCGGGGGCTTGCCCAGGTGGTCGAGGACGAAGCTCACCTCGGGCAGGTCGCGCGTGAGACGCGCGGCCATGGGGAGCTGGTGTTGGCGTACCAGCAGGTCGAAGACGAGGCCGGCGGCACCGACCGCCGCGATCCCCCGACGGACGTCGGGACGGTCCAGGTACGCCGGGTCGCTCTCGGACTGCACGAGGTGGCGGATGCCGACGAGGCGTTCCCCACCTCGGGCTGCCCGCAGACCGTCGAGGCGCTCCGCAACATCGTCGGCGGTCAGGTCCACCCAGCCGACGACCCCACAGACGAGTGTGTCGTCGGCCGCAACTTCCAGCAGGTCGACCGTCTCCGTGTCGGAGGCGATGGACTGCACCACCACTGTCGCGGTGACCCCGGCCGCCCGGGCCAGCGGCGCGAGATCGGCGGGTTCGAAGTCGGCGTCGATGGCCGCCATGGTCACCGGGTCGATCCACGGCTGCGGGTGCCGGGCGCGGACCCAGAGGTGGTGGTGCGCGTCGACGATCCCGGCTCGCCCGGGCTCCTGTGCGCCCGTCATCGGCCCAACCAGCCGCCGTCGACGGGCAGCACGACGCCGTTGACGTAGTCCGACGCGCTCGACGCCAGGAACACGGTGGCGCCGCCGAGGTCGTCGGCCCGGCCCCACCGCCCGGCCGGGATCCGGCCGAGGATCGCCTGGTTGCGGTCGGGGTCGTCGCGCAGCGCCTGGGTGTTGTCGGTAGCGATGTAGCCGGGCGCGATGGCGTTGACGTTCACTCCGTGGGCCGCCCACTCGTTCGCCAGCGCCTTGGTGAGGCCGGCCACGCCCGACTTCGACGCGGCGTAACCGGGGACGGTGATGCCGCCCTGGAAACTCAACAGCGACGCTGTGAAAATGATCTTCCCTCGGCCGCGCTCGACCATCGTCCGGCCGATCTCCCGGCTGAGGATGAACTGGCTGCTGAGGTTGACCTCGATCACGTGGTCCCACATCTCGTCCGGGTGCTCCGCCGCCGGGGTCCGGGCGATCGTGCCGCCGTTGTTCACCAGGATGTCGACCGGCCCGAGAGCGGTGATGTCGCGGGCCAACCGGTGCACGGCCGCCCGGTCGCCGAGGTCCGCCCGCAGCGCGGTGAACCGGCGGCCGGTGGCGCGCACCCGGCGTTCGACCTCGCTGCCCTCCGCCTCGAGCTGGGCGGAGACCCCCACGATGTCGGCGCCGGCCAGTGCCAGGGCCTCGGCCATGGCGAGGCCGATACCGCGCCGCGCCCCGGTCACGACGGCGGTCTGGCCGGACAGGTCGAACAACGTCGTCACTTGTTGCCCTCCCGCACATCGAGCAGCACCTTCATGACGCCGCCACCCTCCAGCGCCTCGAAGGCCGCGCTGGCCGCCTCGACCGGCTCGACCCGGGAGATCAGCTGCTCTGCCGGGATGGCACCCGAGGCGACCAACCGGATCGCCTCCACCATGTCGTCGCGCTGATACAGCCGGGCGCCCAGGAGTTCCAGCTCACGCCAGAAGAACCGGTGCAGGTTGACCTCGCGGGGCTGAGGGTGGATCGCCACCATGACCAGCCGCCCACGAGTGGTGAGGACGTCGACCGCCGTGGTGACGCCGGCCGGTGAGCCGGACACCTCGAAGGCGATGTCGGCGCCCGCGCCATCGGTACGGTCGTTGACCAGCGCCACGACGTCGGTCGCTCGCGGGTCGACGGCCTCGATCCCGATGCCCTCCGCCACCTCGCGTCGGAACGGGTCCGGCTCGACGAGGAGCACCCGCGCGCCACGGCCCCGGGCGACGGTGGCGATGAGGACGCCGACCGGCCCGCCACCGACCACTACAACCTGGTCGTCGGCGGTCACGTTGCCCCGGCGGACGTCGTGCACGGCGACCGCCACCGGCTCGACGAGCGCCGCGTGGTCGAGGGGCAGCTCCTCCGGAAGCGGCAGAACCAACTCCACCGGCACCGTCCAGGAGGACTGCATGGCACCCGGTGAGTCGATGCCCAGGAAGTTCATCGCGTGGCAGACGTGGGAGTTGCCCCGCTGGCAGGCGGCGCAGCGCCCGCAGGGCCGGGTCGGCATCACGGTGACGGCCTGACCGATGTTCCAGCCGGTCACGCCCTCGCCGACGGCCGCGATCCGCCCGGACATCTCGTGCCCGATGATCGCTGAGTCACCAACCCGGGCGTCCATGTCCCCGTGGTAGATGTGCAGATCCGTACCGCAGATGCCGGTGTACGCCACCTCGATCCGTACCTGGCCGGGGCCCGGTGGCTCCGGGTCGCGGTTCTCGATTCCGAGGTGTCGCGCTCCCCGGTAGACGACTGCCTTCATCGTTCCTCCGTCTCGACGGTCGGTACGTCGGTCGTGCCGACCGGGCATGGTCGTGGGTGCACCGCCGTCGCGATGCACCCACGCCTCACCTGTTCTGGTTGTCAGCTCAGTGCCGTACGGTCGGCGACACCTCGTTGCGGGAGTTCAGCGACACGACAGGCACCTGGCGGGTGGGGATGACCCCGTCGACTCCGGCCAGCAGCCGTCGTCCGGCCCGCTCCGGCCGGACGTTGGGGCTGTCGGCCGTCTGCGCCTGCGGGCGGCGGTTGACCGCCCGGATCCGCTCCTCGTCCACCCGGACACCAAGCCCTGGCGCGTCGCCGAGGATGAAGGCGCCGTCCTCGACGTGCAGGTCGATGGAGACACCAACGGGTGAGTGCAGGTCCTGCAACTCGCTGGTCAGGTGGTTCGGCACCGAGGTCGCGGCGTGCAGCAGCCCGACCGGGCTGTTGCCGATCGGGCTGACCGGCAGGTCGTGAGCGTGGGCCAGTGCGGCCGCCCGCAGGAAGTGGGTGACCCCCCAGACGGCCGCCATCTGGACGATGTCGACCGCGCCGGCGGCGATCAGCGGACGGTACTGTTCGAGCCCGGTGAGGTTCTCACCGGTGGCGACCGACGCGGACACGCCTCGGCTGACCGCCGCGAGACCCTCGGCGTCCCAGCGCCGGACCGGCTCCTCGATCCAGATGAGATCCAGGGTGCGTTCCAGCTCGCAGACATGCCGGACCGCCTGCTTGCGGGTCCACGCCTCGTTGACGTCGAGCATCAGGCCCGGCCGTCGACCGTGCCCGGCCTCGGTCAGGACCTCCTTGACCAGGCCCAGACGGTGCCGATCGCGCTCGATGTCGAGGCCGCCCTTGAGCTTGGCCGCTCGCAGGCCGTGGCTCGCGTACACCTCGTACTCCGCGACGAGTTCGTCGTCGGTGAGCCCGATGTCCAGCCCGGACGCGTAGGCGGTGACCCGCCGGTCCCGTCCGCCCAGCAGCCGCCACAGCGGCTCGCCGGCGGCCTGCGCCTTGATGTCCCAGAGCGCGGTGTCCAGAGCGCCGATGGTGCCGAACACCGGCCCCGCGTGGCCAGCCTTGAAGGTGTGCCGCAACATGCGGTCGTACAGGGACGTCACGGCCCGGGGGTCTTCACCCTCGATGGCTGGGAAGATCCGCTCGATCTCGACGTGCGGCCCGAGGCCGACTCCCGAGATGCCCTCGTCGGTGTCGACGATGACGATCGAGACCGGGACCACCCCGTCGGCGAACACACCGTTGGCGTCGCCGACTGGTCGACCCCATTCCTGGACCGTGGAGAGCGTCCGATATCCCGTGATCCGCATGTCAACCCTTCGTGGAACCGGCGGCCACGCCGTCGGCAATTTGGCGCTGGAGGAACAGGTAGACCAACAGGACGGGTATCGCGGCGATCAGCACCCCGGAGGCGAAGGTGGGGATGTTGTCGGAGTACTGCCCGCGCAGCGAGGTCACCCCGATCATGAGCGTCCGGTGATCGGCCGAGGGCATCATCACCAACGCCATGAGGACGTCGTTCCAGCAGAACAGGGCGTTGAGGATCCCGACCGACAGCAGCGCCGGGGTGCCCAGCGGCAGCATGATCCGGCGGTACACGCCGTACACGGTGCTGCCGTCGATCCGCGCGGCGTCGACGATCTCCGGCGGAATGCCCTTGTAGTAACTCGTCATGAGAAAGACCGTGAAGGGCAGGAACTGGGCCACGTAGACCAGGATCAGGCCCGGGTACGTGTCGATGAGCGCGGTGTCGGCCATGATCCGGGCCAGCGGCACCATGATCACCTGGAACGGGATGAAGAGCCCCGCGAGGCAACCCAGGAACAACGCCGACGAGCCGCGGAACCGCAGTTGGCTCAGGGCGAAGCCGGCCATCGACCCGAACAGCAGCAGCAGGAGCACCGACACCGTCACCACGAACAGCGAGTTGATGAAGTAGCGGCCCATGCCGACGCTGTTCCACGCCGTGCTGATGTTCTCGAAGCGCAGGGCGTCGGTCAGGCCGAACCGGTCGAGGATGTAGTCACGCCGGGTCTTCATCGCGACGTTGGCGGTGAACAGCAGGGGGTAGATCGTCGCCAGGGCGAGCAGCGACATGGGGATGGCGACCAACCACCGTCCCAGGCGGAGGCGAGACATCAGTCCTCCTTTCCGGATCGTTCGAGCAGCTTGATCTGCAACAGCCCCACGACAAGCATGATCATGAAGAGGATCGTCGAGGCCGCCGACGCGAGAGCCGGCCGGTTCATCTGACCCTGCTGCTTCCAGATGTAGAACTCCGGCAGGTACGTCGACCCTTCCGGCCCGCCACTGGTCATGATGTAGAGGAGGCCGAACATCGAGGTCAGCATCCCGATCATCGTGGTCACGAAGACGAACTGGATGGTGCGCGAGAGGGCCGGGATGATCACGTGCCAGACGACCTGGCGCAGCGTCGCCCCGTCCACCCGGGCGGCGTCCAGGAGCGCGGCGTCCAGCGTGGCGAAGCCGGCGAGGAACACCACCAGGGCCATCCCGAAGGTGGCCCAGATATGCACGCCCACCACCATGAACATCGCGATGTCCGGGTCACCGAGCCAGTCCACCGGACCGACACCGAACGACCCGAGCACGGCGTTGAGCGGGCCGTCGAAGGCGAGCAACAGGTTGAAGATCGCACCGACGATGACCGGCGACAGCACCGCCGGGAAGAAGTAGACGCTGCGGTAGAAGCGGTGGCCCGGCACCCGAAGGTAGATGAACGTCGCGAGCAGACCGGGGATCGCCACCGCCACCGGCAGCAGAAGCACCAGCAGTCCGACGTTCTTCAGCGCGGTCTGGAACAACGGGTCGGCGAAGAGCTCACGGTAGTTGCCGAAACCGACAGCCGTCCCGTTCTGCTCACCGTCGCCGGTGAAGGAGAAGTTGACGCCCAGCAGCAGCGGGTAGAGCCGCAGCAGCACGATGATCAGGACGGCCGGGAGGACCAGGATGTAGGGGGCGTAGCGCTCGGCCCTCAGGCCACCACGGGTGCGACGGGGTCGCGCGCCACTCCGATGCGCGGCGGGGGTGACCGCCGCCCCGCCGGCCCGTCCGGCCGAAGCCGGACGGACCGACGGTTGCGTGTTTCCCATCGGCACGAGGTCAGCCCGCCTGGTCGGAAGCGGCCAACTGCTTCACCACCTCGTCGACGCTGATCGACCCGCTGAGCAGCTGCTGGGAGAGGCGCCCCATCAGGTCCAGCGTCTTCGAGGAGAGCGCCACGTGCAGAGCGGGCTTGCCACTCTTCAGCTCGCCGACGATCGTGCCGACGGCCGGCCCGGCCTGCGACACGTCGATGGTGGTGTCGGCGGCGATCGCGCCGGCGTCGGCGTAGAAGGCCTTCAACGCGTCGGCCGAGCTCAGGGAGCGCACCAGGTCGGCGGCCACCTTCGGGTCCTTCGTCCACTTGGCGACCGCGTAGCCGATGCCACCGTCGTACGGGAGGCTCGGGGTGGTGCCGGCGGTGACGACGGGAGCCTTCATGACGCCGAGCTTCTCCGCGGTCAGGAACTCGTTGAAGTCCTGCCAGTGCCCCACGTCCGACATCAGACCCATGACGTGGGCGGCCTTACCGGACTGGAAGAGCGCGAAGGAGTCGTTGAACATCGCGGTCGAGTTGGCCCCGTCGCTGTTCATCTTCCTGTCGCCGGCCTCCTTCCAGGTCTGGAAGATCCGCTTGACGTTGGGCGAGTTCCAGTCGCGCTTGCCGGCGATCCAGGCGTCGTACTCCGCGGCGGTGAGGGTGGTCGAGCCCAGGCTGGAGAGCCAGAACTGGATGCCGACACCTTCCTTGTTGCCGAGGGCGAAGCACTTGGAGCCGGCCTTGGCGATGGCGGCGCAGTCGGCGACGAACTTGTCCCACGTGGTGGCCGGGCTCGCCGGGTCGAGGTTCGCCTTCTGATAGATCGCCTTGTTGTAGTAGATCGGGTAGCCCTGCAGCGTCACCGGGACGGCGTAGGTCTTGCCGTCCTTGCCGAACGCCTCCCAGCCGGCCAACCGCTGCCTGTCCTCGGCCACGTAGTCGTCGAGGGGCACCAGCGCGTCCACCCGGTCGCGGATCTGGCCGCCACCGTTGAACAGCATCACGTCCGGGCCCTTACCGGACTGGATCGCCGCACCGAGCAGGGTGTAGTACTGGTCGAAGGGCTGCGCGACGAACTCGACCTCGACGTCGGCGTGCTTCTTCTTGAAGTCGGCCTTGGCCTTCTCCAGATAGGATTTGGCGAATGGCTCGC
Organism: Micromonospora sp. NBC_00821; assembly: GCF_036347035.1. Lineage (NCBI taxonomy): Bacteria > Bacillati > Actinomycetota > Actinomycetes > Micromonosporales > Micromonosporaceae > Micromonospora > Micromonospora sp. NBC_00821. The sequence continues at coordinate 2,332,577 of NZ_CP108880.1, read as the reverse complement.
CGGACTTCCAGTCCCACACGACCAACTTGCCGTCCGAGCTGGTTGACTTGCCCGAATCGCTAGCACTTCCACAACCGGCCAGGGCCAGGCCCACAACGAGGACGGCCGACCATATTGCGCGCTGTCTCATCGATTGTCACCTCTATATGGGGGGTGGCCGGCGGGTGTCCCGCGAGCCAAATGTTGACCGGAAGGTAACTCGTATGACGTGTGACGTCAACAGTCGGCCGTACACTGACCCAGACGTCGTGCCACGGCGAGCCATTCGGAGGGGACATGACGCCACCGCAGGAGACAGCCCTGAACAGCCCGGCGACCCCGGCGTGGGTGCGTCGGCCGACCAACCTCGCCAGGGCGGTCACCGCCGAACTGGTGGAGCGCATCGTCCGCGGCGTACACCCGTCCGGGTCGTCCCTGCCTCCCGAGCCGATCCTCTGCGAGACCTTCGGCGTGAGCCGGACCGTCGTCCGGGAAGCAGTGAAGATCCTGCAGGAGAAGGGGCTGGTGCAGGTCCGTCAGGGCGCCGGCACCATGGTCACCCCACCGTCACACTGGGACATGCTCGACGAGCTCGTCCTCGCGGCCACCATCGCCGTGGACGACAGCCTCGCCATACTCGACGACCTGGTCGTCACCCGGCGGGTGCTGGAGTCCGACATGGCGAACGTCGCCGCCCGCCTCGCCGACAGCGGGACGGTCGATCGACTGCGGGCCATGGTGGACCGGATGGACGAACTCGTCGACGACCACGTCACCTACCACGACCACGACCGGGCCTTCCACGACACGATCATGCAGGCATCCGGGAACCGGATCGCCCGTGGCGTCGTACGCGCGCTGGAGAGCCAGGTCATCAACACCGCCCGGTACATGGGCCGGACCGAACGGGCGTTGTGCGTGGCGTCCAACCAGGGTCACCGGCGCATCTACGAACGCATCGCGGCCCACGACCCCAACGGCGCCGCCGAGGCGATGTTCACCCACATCACCGAGGCCTGGCTGGTCCGTCGCAGTGGCTCGGGGAGCCCGGTCCGCCTCGAACGCTGACCGTCACGAGCAACGGACGGCGCCCGCCCCCGAGGTACGGGAGCAGGCGCCGCCAGCTGTGGCCAACAAGAGTCACGAGAACTGGGCGAAGAACCTCCAGATCTCACCCTTGGTCCAGGTGGTGATGCCGCTCTCGGCGTAGGTGCCGTCCACCGGGCCGGGCATGTGGCCGTTGTCGTACGCGGCCCACTGCACCGGGTATCCGGCCCGGCAACCCGAGTAGGTGGTCGTGACGTGCGTGCGGCTGCCGGCCGCCGGCTCGCGCGGGCTCTGCGCGGTGCAGCCGTTGTTCCGGACGAACGTGTCGCGCAACGCCCGGCCACCCGAGATGCCCAGGACATTGTCCGAGATGCCGTGCAGCCCGAAGTACGCGATGGGCTGCGTACCGCCACTGCAGCCGCTGATCTGCCCACCGGAGATGACGGCGACGGCGCGGAAGACGTTGGCCCGCGCGCAGGCGACGGCGTAGCTCATGCCGCCGCCCCAGCTGAAGCCGAGCGCGAACCGCTGCCTCGGGTTGACGCAGAGGCTGCTCTCGATCCGGCTGATCATGTCGTCGACGAAGACGATGTCCTCACCGCCGGAGTTGCCCCAGCCGTTGCCGAACCCCTGGGGCGCGACCAGGATCGCGCTGTTGTTCGACTGCTCCTGCTGCCCGTAGTACGACCACGGGGTCCCGCTGGTGCCGCCGGAGGAGATCTCCTGCATGGTGCCGCCGCGCCAGTGGAAGGCGAAGATCAGCCGGTAGGGGTTGCTGTTGTTGTAGTTCGCCGGCACCCGGAGGATGAAGGTCCGGCTCTTGCCGTTGCTCTGGATCGTGTGCGTGCCGCTGGCCAGCGTCGGCGCCTTGCCGCACCCGCTACCACCCGACGGCGGCGGGTTACTGCCGCCCACCTGGACGAGCTGCCACTGCTGGTTGGTGCCGCCCCAGTCGGCGTACTGCACGATGTTCCCACCGTCAGCCGTGGACGCGCCCTGCACCTCGACGGCCTTGTTGCTGTTGCGGTTGATCAACCGAACATAGCCACCGTCCGAGTCGGCCAGCCGGAACTGCTGGTTCGTCCCGTTCAGATCAGCCCACTGCACGATCGCGCCACCGTCGGCGGTGGAGAAACCACTGACGTCGAGCACCTTGCCCGAGTGCCGCGACTTGATCCGGTAGTAGCCACCCCCGGAATCCACGAACTGCCACTGCTGATTGACCCCGTTGTTACGCGTCCACTGGCTGATCCGCGCCCCGTCGTTGGTGGCCGAGGCGTACAGGTCCAACGCCTTACCGCTGTTGCGATTCACCAACACGTAGGAGGCGTTGGTGTCCACCGTCGCCGCTGACGCGGGCGCCGCGTTGACGGCGACGAGTGTGCTGGCTGCCATGACCGCGGCCGCCGCCGCGGCCAACCCTGACCGCCAGCGAGATCTTTGTCGAGAGGCGGGACGAGCCTCACCGAGGGCTTCCATGGTCCACTCCTTCGATCGGGGTCACCCACGAGCGGGAGCGCCCGCGCGTGCCCTGGCGTGCGTGCCGGCGTCGTGGTGGTGGCGTCAGCACGTCTGGGATGTTGTGCGGGCAACCCGCTGCCGACGGCGTACGTCGATGGCGATGGCGATGGCGATGGCGATGCCACGATCCGGGCTTCGTGGCAGGCCGCGCCGAACCCCCGCGGTGCGACGTCGTGGCTCCCGAAGGCCGGGTGGCCCGCGGGGTGAAAATTAGCGGGTAAGACGTCATACGTCAAACGATTGGCGTCGATCCGAGCAGATGTCCGGCAGCGGCAACCCGACGGTCGCGGCGGCCCGCCCCGGAGGGAGCGGGCCGCCGCTCGTCACACCTCGCCTGGGCGGGCGCCGGCCGGATCCCGTACGGCCGGCAACTCCCGCTCCCCCGAGTCGATGACGGCGGTCGTCAGCCGATTCGGACCAGTTGCCACTGCTGGTTGTTGCCGCCCCAGTCGGCGTACTGGACGACGTTCCCACCGTCGGCGGTGGACGCGCCCTGCACCTCGACGGCCTTGTTGCTGTTGCGGTTGATCAGGCGTACGTAGCCGTCGGCCGAGTTCGCGAGTCGGAACTGCTGGTTCGTGCCGTTGAGGTCGGCCCACTGCACGATCGCGCCGCCGTCGGCGGTGGAGAAGCCGCTGACGTCGAGCACCTTGCTGGAGTTGCGCGCCTTCAGCCGGTAGTAGCCACCGCCCGAGTCGACGAACTGCCACTGCTGGTTGACGCCGTTGTTGCGCGTCCACTGACTGATCCGCGCCCCGTCGCTGGTCGCCGAGGCGTAGACGTCCATCGCCTTGCCGCTGTTCCGGTTCAGCAACACGTACCAGGCGCTGGTGTCCACCCCGGAGCCCGGCGGAGGCGTGGTGGGCGGCGGGGTCGAGCCGCCGTTGAGGGCGTCCAGGACGGCGGTGTACGCGGCCTTCTTGTTGCCGTTGCAGTCGAACAGCAGTGCGTTGTCCGAGCCACGCCACGAGTCGCAGTCCCGTACGCCCCAGGTGGTGATGCCGGTGCAGCGCGAGACGGCCAGGCAGGCGCGGGTGACGGCGCCGAAGATGTTGGCCTGGTTGCCACCGGTCATCACGTCCAGCTCGGTGATCTGCACATCCACACCGAGATCGGCGAACCGCTGGAGGTTGGCCTGGTAGTCACCAGCCAGCGAGGTGCCCAGGTGCGACTGGAACCCCACGCAGTCGATCGGCACGCCACGGGACTTGAAGTCCCGCACCATGTTGTAGATCCCCGTCGACTTCGCGTTGATCCCGTCGGTGTTGTAGTCGTTGTAACACAACTTCGCACCCGGATCCGCCGCCCGCGCCGCCCGGAACGCCGCCTCGATCCAGTCATTACCGGTGCGCTGCAGATTCGAATCCCGACGCCCACCACTACCACCGTCAGCGAACGCCTCGTTCACCACATCCCACGAGTGGATCTTCCCCCGGTAGTACGAGGCGACCTGGGTGACGTGGTTGATCATCGCGCTGCGCAACGCGCTGCCCGACATGCTCTGCGCCCAGCCCGGCTCCTGCTGGTGCCACAACAACGCATGGCCTCGCACACTCATGCCATTGGCCTGGGCGTGACTGACCAGACGATCACCACCGGTGTACCGGAACTGGCCCTGCTGCGGCTCGGTGGCGTCCCACTTCATCTCGTTCTCGGCCACGACACTGTTGAACTCACGGTTCAAGATCGTCGTGTAGGCGCTGGTGGAGAGCTTGCCGGTCGCGACGGCGGCGCCGAAGTAGCGGCCCTTCTCGGCGGCGGCCGCCTTCAAGGTCGTGCCGGCACCGGATGCGGGAGTCAGCGCCACCGTCATACCGGTGGTGAGGGCGACGGCGATGGTCGCCGCCGCCAGCATCGTTCTCATGGGTTTCATGGCGTTCCTTTTCAGTGGTTGCATCGGTGGTGGTGATGTGCCACTTCACTCGGGGCGACCGATCGGAACGGTCTTCCTGGCCACCCGGCATCAGCACGCGCGGTTGGTCCGAGAGGGCTGTCGCCGGCAACTGCCGGTCCCGAGGTGACGGCCGCATGCCCTTGCGGACGTCGTGATCCGAGGTACGACCCGTGCGGCTCGCCCGGTGAGCCACGGGAACGATCGCCCTCTATATCGAGAGTGAGCGATAACATGCCGTTCGTCAAGACGTAACGGGCCGTTCACGCCGATCTCCCGGAACGCCGCGTTTCGCCCGGTACCAAACGCCCAGAGCAACAGTGCTCAACCGCCGCGCGACCAGCGGAAGAGTCGTACCACCGCACCGCTCGGGCCACGCCGGAGGGCGACCCTGTTATCGCTCACAGTCGTGGCCGCGGCTCCTGGCCGTTCACGAGCAGCCGGTGGCCGAGCCACTCGGAGACGGCTGCGCCGGATCCACGTCGGCGCGTACCCCGGCGAGCAGGTCGGCTGTGGTGTGGGCCGCGATATCGGGCTGCGCGGCGTCGGCGAAGCGCTCGACGACCGCTCGGACGTGTCGCTCGGCGGGTGTGGCGAGGCCGTCGTAGACGGCCGCGAACAACTCCCGCGCCGGACGCCTGAGCCAGTCCCGTGGAAGCAACTCCACTGGCAACTGCGGATCGAGGACGGGAAAACGCCGGAAAGTGTCCATCACCTCGGTACGGGCCCGCACCGCGGCGGCGCCGTCGATCTGCCCGGACAGCACCTCGGACGACAGCGGCGTCCACCGCCGGAGGAACGCGTCGTAGCTCCGACCGATCGCCTCGACGTCCCAGGCCTCGATCGGTGCGCGGTGAATGGCCGAGGCGAGCGCGCTCTGCCGTCCGCGAAACACCGTCACGGCGCCGAGGGTGAGTCGGTCGAGTTCAGCCCGAGCCGCTGACGTCAGCTCCAGCGGCGAGATCCACAGACCGTCGTACAGCGGCGCGTAACCGAGCCACCGAAGTTGCGCCCGCAGGGCCCGGCGCTGCGCACTGCGATCCTGCGGCAGCGAGAAGGCGACGATCGTCCACCGCCCGTCCCAGAGCGCCGTCGAGGTGGTGGAGGCGAGAATCCACTGCCCGCCGGCGGAAAGGTTGGCGGCGGCGGCGCGGCTGAGCCGGTAGGAGCTGCGCCTCCCCAGTCGACTGCCCTCCACCACACCCCGGCGGGCCAGCCGACTGATCGCGGTCCGCGCTCCGGCTGGCGTCACGCCGGTCTCGCCGAGCAGCGCGACGATGGCCGCGGACGGAAGGGCGACCCGGGTCCGCAGCGTGTAGTCAGCCAACAGGGTCACCGCGACACCCTGCGGCGAGTTGCCGACCTGCCGGCGGGGCAGCCGCAGTGGCTGGTCTCCGTCGTCCGGATAGATCTCGTCGATGTCGAAAGGGCTTGCCACAGGCGCTCCGCGCTCCTCGGGGACGGCATGACGACTGTAGACGGACCGCCACCACTCCCCTATAAATCGAGAACCCTCGATTGACACTTACCGGCCCGGAGGGAACACTAACTGACACGCGACGCCATCCGAAGCCGGGCTGGGCGAGCCACAGGTAGCGGGCATCGTGCGATCACCGCGGCAGTCGGGCACACCGCGAGCGGATCGCACTGTCAATCCAGCCTGCACAGGCAATCAAAGGAGTCGTCAGTTGAGAATCAGAAGGAAGTTGCTACTCGCCCTGGCCACGGCACTGGCGGCGGCCGGCCTGGTGGCCCCCACTGTCGGGCCCGCGTACGCGGCGTCACTGACCGAGGTGACCAGCTTCGGTGACAACCCGGGCCGGATGCGCATGCACGTCTACGTGCCGGACAACCGGCCGACCCGACCGGCTGTCGTGGTGGCCATGCACGGTTGCGGCGGGTCCGGCCCCGGCTTCTACTCCGGGAGCGAGTTCGCCAGCCTCGCCGACCGCTACGGGTACATCGTGATCTACCCGTCCGCCACCCAGCAGGCCGGGTTCGGCAACTGCTTCGACGTCTGGTCGGACGCCGCCAAGCGACGTGGCGGCGGCAGCGACCCGGTGTCGATCGTCTCGATGGTCCGGTACGTGCAGCAGCAGTACGCGGCCGACCCGGAGCGGGTCTACGCCACCGGCAGCTCGTCCGGCGGCATGATGACCAACCACATGCTCGCCCTCCATCCCGACCTGTTCAAGGCCGGCGCCGCGTTCATGGGCGTGCCGTTCAACTGCTTCGCCAACGCGGCGGACTTCCCGCCCACCAGCAGCCAGTGCACCGGCGGAAACATGAACCGGACGCCGCAGCAGTGGGGTGACGCGGTCCGCCAGGCGTACCCCGGCTACTCCGGGCCCCGCCCGCGCGTGCAGCTGTGGCACGGCACCAACGACACGCTCGTGCCGTACTCGCTGTTGCAGGAGGCGATCGAGCAGTGGACCAACGTGTTCGGGCTGAGCCAGACACCCACCTCCACCGACACGCCCCAGGCCAACTGGAACCGCCGCCGGTACGCCGACAGCGGCGGCACCGTCCAGGTCGAGGCGTACAGCATCCAGGGGGCCGGGCACAGCCTGCCCTCCGGTGGCATGGCCGCGTCGGCCATCGCGTTCTTCGGACTGACCGATCCCACGACGCCACCGCCGACCACGCCGCCCCCGACCACGCCACCGCCGACCACCCCGCCGCCGACTTCCGGCGCCTGCCGGGTGACAGTCGACGTCAACGCCTGGAACACCGGGCTGACCGAGAACATCACCGTCACGAACACCGGCACCAGCGCCGTCAACGGCTGGTCAGTGGTCTTCACACTGCCGGCCGGGCAGACCATCACCTCGGGCTGGAACGCCACCTACTCGCCCAGCTCCGGGCAGGTGACGGCCCGCAACGTCGCCTACAACGGCGGCATCCCCGCCAACGGCTCGGTGAGCTTCGGCTTCCAGGCCACCCACACCGGTAACAACGCCCGACCGCCGTCGTTCACCCTCAACGGCGCGTCCTGCACTGTCGCCTGAGACCGGGTGGACGTCCACCCGCGCGTGCGCCGGTCACCACCTGGTGGTGACCGGCGCACGACTCGTACGGCGTGGCCGGGATCAGCGGTAACCGGCGGTCACCACGCTGGCCTGCACGGCGTTCTCGGTCGCGTCGGACGGATAGCCCGCGACCATCGCTCCCTCGTAGAAGGTGCCGGCGCTCAGGTTCGCGCCGCCGTCGGGCTTGCAGCAGTCACCGCCGCTGCCCAGGATGATGGCGCCCTGCTTCTTCATCGGGCTGTAGCCCGGCGGGAGCGAGCCGTCGTACAGCGTGTAGAGGCTGCCGACCTGCGCGTCGCTGCCCTTGATGGCGAACCGGGTCGTGCCGTTGTTCTTCAGCGTCGCGGTGACGAACTTGCTGGTGAACGCGCGCTGGTTCGGGTTCCAGGAGCTGCTGCCGCCCGGGAAGAGACCCCACTCGAGGTCGGCCTGCACCCAGGGCCCGCTGCCCGAGCAGCCGCCGAACCAGCACTGCTTGCCGAAGTTGATGGCGTCCATCGCGCCGGCGGCGTCGGCCTTCCTGGTCGTCTCGCTGTTGCCGTAGTCGAAGCAGCAGCCGCTGTTGACGTGGGTTCCGCTGGTCACCATGTACATGCCCTCGGGTGCCGCGCCGGTCGGCACGCCGGTGAGGTGCCCATCGCGCCAGTAGCTGTTACCGGGGTTGATGTAGAGCGAGTACGCCTTGGCGCCGCCCACGGTCAGCGACTCCGAGGTCGCGATCGCCGGCTTGCTCTGCGGGGAGCCCGGAACGACGCTCGAACCCTGGTACCAGAGGTCGTTGCCGCGCCCGGACTGGTCGAAGACGACAGTGATCACGCAGGCGGTGCCGGAGCAGAACGAGTCCTGCGTCGCCGCGTTGGCGGTGCCGCCGGTGCCCGTGAGCCCGATGTTGCGGGTCGTGTTGTCCGACGAGCGTCGGACCTGGTAGAGGTTTCCGGCGTACGCCTCGTAGAGCGCCCGCGTGGTGCTGTGCGCCGCGATGCACGGGGTGCCGCCGGAGGCGTAGATGTCGCACGGACGCGCGCCGGTCGGCGGGTTGGTCGGCGGCGGGGTGGTGGTCGGCGAGGCCCACTGCTGGTTCGCGCCGCCGTTGCAGGCCCAGAGGATGATTTTGGTGCCGTTCGCGGTGGCGGCGGCGTTGGCGTCGAGGCACAGCCCGGACTGCACGCCGGTGATGGTGCCGTTGCTGTTGACGTTCCACTGTTGGTTGTTCTGGCCGTTGCAGTCCCAGATGATCACCTGGGTGCCGTTGGCGGTGCCGCGGCCGGAGGCGTCCAGACACTTGTTGCCGTACGCCTGGATTTGCTTGGTGGACGTCCAGGTCCAGCTCTGGCCGGCACTGCCGTTGCAGTCCCAGAGTTGCGTCTGGGTGCCGTTCGTGGTGCCGGAGTTGGGCACTTCGAGGCAGCGGCCGGATGGCGTACCGACGATCGGGGTGCTTTGACCGACGACGATGGCGGCAGCCGAGACGGGTGCCGCGGCGGCGGACAGTGATGTGCCTTGTAGGGCGCCGACGCCGACGAGCACTCCGACCAGCGCGGTCGCCAGGGCGGCCAGACGTCGGGTGCGAGGACGTCTCGGGACGAGATCACGGGCTGTTCCTGGCCCGGTGGGGGACGGGGTTCGCACGAGGTGGCTCCTCGAAGTCGTGGAAGCGCGGTGGGTTTGTTCGACGGGCCATGGGGGCGGTGGCGATGGCGAATCGATTCGCAGCGAATCGTATGACCTTTAATTAATTCATGTCAATGAATGCGGTGGCGGGGTGGCGCGCTGGCCGTTGGGCGGACGACCGGCACGCCACCTCCCCGGGACGCCTACCGCCCCAGGAGCCGCCACGTCTGGTTCAACGGGCTGCCCTGATTGACCGCCCTGCAGGTCCACTGGTGGACCAGCGCGCCGGCGGCCGTGGAGACCGCGTTGACATCGACGCACTTGCCACTGTGCCGGGCGACGAGTTGGTAGTCGTGCGAGTCGTTGCCCGAGTAGGTCACCTTTCGCAGCGTGAACTGCTGGTTGAGGCTGTTCAGGCAGGTCCACTGGTGCACCGCCGCACCGTCGGCGGTGGAGACGCCGCTGACGTCGAGGCACTTGCCGCTCTGCTGGTTGACCACCGTGAAGGTGTTCGCCACTCCGGTTACCGGGCGGAAGTTCCAGAGCTGCTGGTCACCACCGTCGCAGTAGTTCTGCTGTTGGACGTTGCCGTCGGCGGTGCTCAGGCCGGCGTTGTTCAGGCACTGCTGGGAGTGCTGGGCCACCGCCACCGACTGGAAGCCACCGTCCGAGGGAGGCAGCAGCGTGACGGTGTACGTGTCGGTCTGGTTGGTGTACGGCACCGTCACCGTGGCGTTGTTGTTCGACACCCCGACCACGCTGTTCGAGACCGTGACCGGCCCCGCCACCGCGCCGCCACCGTTGTGCGGGATGCGTTGGGTGAGGACCCGGACCTGGTTGTTCTGCACGATGCCGCTCGTGGTGTCCAGGCGTTGCAGGTTGACTGTCAGGTTCCCGGTGGTACGACCACCGCCGATGAGCACCTTCGCCACCCCGGCGGCCTTCGTGGCGTACGCGTCGTACGACTGGCTGGGGGTCACCGCGACGATCTCCCCAACCTGGGAGGCGTAGTAGCGGTAGTTCCACCACTCCCCCTTGGGCTGGTGCTGGCCGGCCGAGTTACGGATCAACAGGTTGCCGAGATCGTTGTGCAGGCTGCCGCCGCTGGCCCAGTTCGCCCGCAGGCCGTCGGCCCGGGCCCGCTCCAGGCGCGCGATGTACCAGGCGCCGTCGGCCGGGTTCTGCTCGTCAGGCGCGCCGTACTCGTTGATCTGGTACGGACGCGGATGGGCGATGCCACGCGGGTCGAGGGTGGCGTTGGCGGCGGCGACGTTCGCCACCGGGTCACCGGGCAGCGAGTGCCAGCTGATGATGTCCGGCACCGTGTTCGTCGAGCGGACGAAGTCCAGGTACTGGTTCCAGAAGGCGTGGTTGGTCGACGGCACGCAGGCGCAGCTCGGCCCGACGATGAGCTGGCTGGGGAACTCCGCCCGGATGCGCTGGTAGGTCCGCCGCCACAGTTCGAGGTACTGGGAGATCGGCCGGTTCCAGAAGATGGTGATGTTGGGTTCGTTCCAGATGTCCCACTGCACCGACAGCCCGGACGCCCGGACGTCGTTGATCAGGCGGGTCAGGAAGTTGTCGTAGTCGGTCCAGTTGCCGTTGTCACCGGGGAAGCGGGAGATTCCGGCGCCGTCGGCACCCCAGAGGTCGTGCGGCAGGAGGATGAACTTCCCGCCGAGGGCTGTGGTGCGACGCGCCTGGGCGAGTGTGGAGTTCCAGCGGCGGTCGTAAGTTCCGCCGACCCAGCCGCTGCCCGGGAGCTGCGCGCCGCCGGCGCGCATGTACTGGAACTTGACGTCCCGGTAGAAGTGGTCGGCCGGACCGCTGGCGTTCTCGGTCATGCCGTAGATCCAGCCGGAGGCGCGGTAGGTCGGCGCACCGTTTGTGGTGGCGAAGTTGACGCTGATCGACTCGTCGGCGGCCTGGGCGGGGGACGGGGCGACGGTGACGGCGGCAGCGGCGGCGAGCAGGCCGACGACGAGTCGGGCCACGGACACGCGGGCTCGGCCTGACCTGCTGCGGGACGGGGTTTTCACGGGCGGCTCCTTGGTGGGGCGCGGGGGACGCTCTCCGGAGGGCAGCACTTGCGAATCGATTCGCACGGATCGTAGGACCGGGAACTGAACCATGTCAATGAAGTGACGGCGCGGTGACGTCCACGTTGCCCAGCGATCCTCACGGCGCGACCAACTGACCCTTGACCCCCGGCTATGGCCAGACCTATCTTCGGGCGAACCGATTCGTCGAATCGATTCGCAGCACGTTTGACTGTTCCACGCCGCGACGATCAACCGACACACCCCACCTGACGATCGATGTGAAGTGAGGCACCACATGACCGGACTCAGTCGTCGGCGGCGCCTGGCCGCCGTCGCCGTGATAGCTCTCGCCGCAGTGACGGGCAGCGCCTGCTCGTCGTCCGCCGACGGTGGCGCCGACGGTGGCGCCTACCTCGTCTGGGACCCGTATCCGCAGTTCGCCGACGACTCCGAGTGGGTCGCGCTGCTCAAGAAGTGCGGCACCTCCGCGGGGGTGACTGTCGAGCGCACCGGCTACGACACCACCGACCTGACCAACAAGGCGCTGCTCGCCGCTCAGCAGGGAAACTCACCGGACGTGCTGATCGTGGACAACCCGGTCATCTCCACTCTGGCCGAAGCCGGTGCGCTCACCACCACCGACGACAACAAGCTGGACGTCTCGGCCATGGAGAAGAACCTGCTCGGCGCCGGCCAGAGCGGCGGCAAGACCTACGGGGTGCCGATCGGGGCGAACACCCTCGCCCTCTACTACAACAAGGATGTGCTCACCGCCGCCGGCGTCGATCCCGCCGCCGTCACGGACTGGACCTCGCTGACCGCGGCACTGACCAAGGTTAAGACCAAGGGAAAGAAGGGCATCACCTTCTCCGCGATCGGCACTGAGGAGGGCAGCTTCCAGTTCCTGCCCTGGTTCTGGGGATCGGGCGCCCAACTGACGAGTCTCGATTCGCCGCAGGCGGTGTCCGCGCTGGCGCTCTGGACCGACTGGCTCAAGCAGGGCCACGCCCCGAACTCCGTCATCAACAACACCCAGACCACGAGCTGGCAGGAGTTCGCCACCGGCGACTACGCGTTCGCCGAGAACGGCACCTGGCAACTGGCCAACGCGGAGAAGCTCGGCTTCTCGTACGGCACCATCGCGATCCCGGCCAGCGCGGGCGGCCCGGCCCCGGCGCCCACCGGCGGTGAGTTCGTCTCCATTCCGGTGCAGAAGAAGACCGGCCGGTACGAGACGTCGCAGAAGCTCGTCACCTGCCTGACCAACGCCGACAACCTCCTCACCACCGACACCACGCTCTCCTACGTCGCGCCCGTCGCCGCCGTGCAGGAGCGACAGGCCACCGCGGACCCCAAGCTCAAGGTCTGGGTGGAGGCGGTCCGGGCAGCCAAGGGCCGCACCGGCGACGACCTCGGCACGAAGTACCCGAAGATCTCCGAGGCCCTGTGGACCGCTGTGCAGTCGGCCCTCAGCGGCGGAAAGTCGCCACAGGAGGCACTCGCCGCCGCGCAGACCGCCGCCACGACCAGGTAAGCGATCCGAACCGACACCATGCCCTCCACGACAGAGACCTCCACCGCCGTACGAGACCAGGGTGGGGCGGCGACCGCCGTCCCGCCCGGGCCTCCGCCATCCCGTGCCCGCCGGCCCAGCCGATGGTGGGCATGGGGCTTCCTGGCGCCCGTGACCATCTACCTGGCGGCCTTCTACGCCTACCCGCTCTACCGCAACGTCGAGTTGAGCCTGCGCGAGTACACAGTCCGATCGTTCGTGCAGGGCGGAGCGCCCTTCGCCGGCCTCGACAACTACCGAACGGTCCTGACCGACCCGGCATTCGGGCCGACACTCACGCACACAGTGGTCTTCACAGCGGCCTCGCTCGTCTTCCAGTTCACCATCGGCATGGCCCTGGCCCTCTTCTTCCACCAGCACTTCCCGCTGTCGCGCACGCTGCGGGCACTGATCCTCGTACCGTGGCTGCTGCCACTGATCGTCTCCGCGTCGACCTGGTCGTGGCTGCTCAACAGCGACTCGGGGCTGGTCAACGCGGCGCTCGGCGTCGTCGGGATCGACCCGGTCAACTGGCTCACCTCACCGGGCTGGTCACTCACGTCGGTGATCATCGCCAACGTCTGGATCGGCATCCCGTTCAACCTGGTGGTGCTCTACAGCGGCCTACAGGCGATCCCGACCGAGATGTACGAGGCGTCCGCGCTCGACGGCGCGACGGGGTGGCAACGGTTCTGGGGAATCACCTTCCCGTTGCTGCGCCCCGTCTCCCTGATCACGCTGCTGCTGGGGCTGATCTACACGCTGAAGGTCTTCGACATCATCTGGATCATGACGAAGGGCGGCCCGACCGGCTCCTCGGCAACACTCGCCACCTGGTCGTACCGGCTCGGCTTCGGCAACCTGCTGCCCGAGTTCGGCCCGGGCGCGGCCATCGGGAACCTGCTCATCGTGCTGGCTCTGGTCGCCGGCCTCGTCTACATCCGGATCGAGCGGAGGCAGCAGCTGCGATGACCACCTCGACGCCTCGCGCCTGGTGGAAGACCGGCGTGGGCCTGGTGCTGACCGGGCTGATGCTCTTCCCCGTCTACTGGATGATCAATGTGTCCTTCACCCGGGACCAGGACATGCGCGCCAGTCCCCCGCACCTGTTCCCCACAAACGGCACCCTGGACGGCTACCGGGCGGTGCTCGACCAGCAACTGCCCTACCTCGGCACCAGCTTCCTGGTCGGCCTCGGCACTGTGGTGCTGACCGTGGCGCTGGCCGCCCCCGCCGGTTACGCGCTGGCGAAGCTCCGGCCACCCGGCGGTCCGGCGCTGAGTTTCCTGCTGCTGATCGCGCAGATGATCCCGGGGATCATCATGGCGATGGGCTTCTACGCCATCTACCTCACCCTCGGCGTCCTCAACACGCTGCCCGGCCTGATCCTGGCCGACACGACGCTCGCGGTGCCGTTCGCTGTCCTGATCTTCACGGCGTTCATGTCCGGTATCCCCGACGAGCTGCTCCAGGCCGCCGTGGTCGACGGGGCCGGTCGGCTGCGGACCTTCTGGTCGGTCGTGCTGCCGGTCAGCCGCAACTCGATCGTCACTGTGTCGCTCTTCGCGTTCCTGTGGTCCTGGTCGGACTTCATCTTCGCCTCGACCCTGGCCGGCGGCGGTGACCACCAGCCGATCACTCTCGGCATCTACCACTACATCGGCAACAACAACCAGCAGTGGAACGCCATCATGGCCACCGCCGTCGTCGCTTCGATCCCCGCCGCAGTGCTGCTGATCCTGGCCCAGCGGTACGTCTCGATGGGTGTGACCGCCGGCGCCGTCAAGGACTGACCATCCGCGGCGGTCGAGGACTGACCACCCGCACCACAGAAAGGCACCCGCCACCCATGACCGTCGCCCCGTCCGGTCCGGAGTTCTCCATCCAGGACATCCCGTTCAGCTACCGCGGATCCTGGTTCAACATCTCCCCAGTGGTAGCCGAGAAGACGTACGCCGACGACCTCCATTTGGTCTCCCACCAGACCGGGCTGCACCCCGTACTGCGGTTCACCCCCACCGTCGCCGGCACCACAGTCGTCGCCACGCCCGCCCTGCTGAGCTGGCGCAACGGGGCCGACCGGATCGAAGCCGTCTACGACGGGCCGGACACCCTGCGGGTCCGGGGCCACCGGCTCGGCCTGCGGGTGGCCGCTGCCGCGCACACCCTCACCCCGTTCAGCGGCACCTACCTGTACGCCGACCCGGTCGACGGATCACACGTGTTCACCTCGTACGAGACCGGTCGCCGATACCGGATCACAGTGCTCTCCGGCGCACTGCCGCGGACCGACGGCTCGCAGGCGCTCGGCACCGCCGACCGTTCCCTGGATTTTCCCGGCGACCAGCCCTGGGAGATCGCGATCGAGGAGTACGCCACCGCCCGCCGCCCGTACGCCGGTTCCGTCACCTTCGAGCAGTTGTGCCGCGACCGGTTCGCGGAGTTCACCGCGTTCGTCGACGCGATCGCGCCCTGGCGCGGCCCGGACACCCCGGCCGCCGAACTGGCCGCGTACGTCCTGTGGTCGGCCACTGTCGCCCCGGCGGGCTTCGTCACCCGGCCGGCCGTCCTGATGTCCAAGCACTGGATGGACAAGGTGTGGAGCTGGGACCACTGCTTCAACGCGATCGCCCTGGCTGCCGGCGAGCCGGAGCTGGCCTGGCACCAGTTCCAGTTGCCCTTCGACCACCAGGACGAGGCCGGGGCCCTCCCCGACTCGGTCACCCACTCGGAGGTCCTGCACAACTATGTCAAGCCTCCCATCCACGGCTGGGCCCTCCGGCACCTGCGCCGACGCCTCCCCCAGCCGCCGGACCGGGCGGCCCTGGCGCAGACGTACGACCGGCTCGCCCGCTGGACCGGGTTCTGGCTCGACGCGCGACGCGCCCCCGGCCATGACCTGCCGCACTACCAGCACGGCAACGACAGCGGCTGGGACAACGCCACCACCTTCGACGACAACCGGGTCCTCGAGACGGCTGACCTCGCCGCGTTCCTGGTCTCGCAGCTCCGCTGCCTCGCCGACCTCGCCACCGAACTGGGTGAGCCCGCCACCCGCTGGTCGGAGGAGGCCGACCGGATCCACGGGGCGATGCTGCGCGACCTGTGGGACGGCGAACGCTTCTGCGCCCGGGACCCCCACACCGGGCGCCGGCGACCCAGCCGCAGCCTGCTCGACCTGATGCCCGTCGCGCTCGGGGCCGATCTGCCGGCCCCGGTCGCCGCCGCCCTGGCACGCGGCGTCGAAACCCACCTGACCACGCACGGGCTGGCCACCGAGCCGACCGACTCGGCCCACTACCTCGCCGACGGCTACTGGCGTGGCCCGATCTGGGCGCCCTCCACCGTCCTGGTCGAGGACGGCCTGCGCCGGGCCGGGCAGACCAGGATCGCCGACGACATCAGTCGGCGGTTCCTCGCGCTGTGTGAGAAGTCCGGCTTCGCGGAGAACTTCGACGCCGAGACCGGCACCGGGCTGCGGGACCGCGCCTACACCTGGACCGCCAGCAGCTATCTCATCCTCGCCGCCGCCCAGGAGGAGCGGCGGGTCAGGGGCGGGTAAGCCTGTCGGATCAGCGGCCGCGGACGGGGCCGGTGCTGGAGCGCAACGAGATGGGCGGGCTGTAGAGGCGGTGTCGTGGCACGGCGCCGGGAGCCGCGATGATCTCCAGAAGCAGCGACACCGCCTCGGCGCCCATCTCGACCATCGGCACGTCGGCGGCGGTCAGCGGCGGACGGAAATCCTCCGCCCAGTGCTGCGCGGCGACTCCGGTGACGGAGAAGTCGCGTGGCACTGACAGCCCGGCGCCGGTCAACGCGCGCTGCATTCCGGGCAGCGCGGCCTCGTTGATGGTGGCCACCGCCGTGACCTCCGGGTGCGTCGCCAACAGTTGCTCCATGCACGCCTCGCCGGAGGCGGTGTCGTCGCCGCTGCAGACCTCCACGCCGGTCAACCCCCGCTCCGCCGCCGCCGCCCGAAAGCCGGTCAGGGCACGATGGCTGGGGCCGTACCCGGCGGCCACCAACTCGGCGGACCGGTTCACGAGTGCCACGTGCCGGTGCCCCAGGTCGGCCAGGTGCTGCACGCACCGAGCGATCAGCCCGGCGTAGTCGATGTCGATCCAACTCATCCCGTGCGGCTCGGCGGTCCGGCCGATGGTGACGAACGGCAGCCCGGCCTTGGTCAGTCGGGTCACCCGGTCGTCCGCCAACCGGATCTCCATCAGGACCACGCCGTCCACCCGACGCCCGGTGACGATCCGCTCGAACGACCGGTCATGGTCGCCACCGGAGGGGGACAGCAGCACGTCGAGGTCATGGCGGGCGGCGGCCTCGACGACGCTGGCGACGAAGCCCAGCTGCATGTCGGTCAACCGCTGGCTCGCTGGCGGGATGACCAGCCCGAGGGTGCGGGTGCGCCCCTCCTTGAGAGCACGGGCGCTGGCGTTCGGCCGGTAGTCCAACTCGTCGATGACCGACTGGATCCGTTGCCGGGTCGCCTCCGACACGCTGCGTTTTCCGCTGAGCACGTAGGAAACGGTGCTGCGGGACACCCCCGCCCGGCGAGCGATCTCCCCGATGTTCATCAATCGCCCTCGAATCGATTTTTGCCCCGACACGGGGACGCACCTTGCTCCGCTGACCAGCATATCCGTCCTCAGGCTCATCGATCGATGACCAACGTGTGTCAACTAGCGCTCATAGATGGACGCCCATTAATGTCACAGGTATGACGTGTGACGTCAATTCCATCGCCCCACCCCGCTACGCACCCGAAAGGATCCGATGAATGTGAAGAGAAAACTGGGCCGCCTGATGGCCGCCGCCGGGACCCTGTTCGTCCTCGTCGTCGGCGCCGGCGCCTATGTGGTCTCGGACGCGCCGGGCGTCGCGCACGCGGCCGGCACGGGTCCGTGTGACATCTACGCCTCCGGCGGCACGCCGTGTGTGGCCGCGCACAGCACCACCCGCGCGCTGTACGGCGCGTACAACGGCCCGCTCTACCAGGTCCGACGATCGTCGGACAACACCACCCGCGACGTCGGCGTGCTCAGCGAGGGCGGCTACGCCAACGCCGCCACCCAGGACACGTTCTGCGCCAACACCAACTGCGTCATCACGATCATCTACGACCAGTCCGGCCGCAACAACCGTCTCACCCAGGCGCCCCCCGGCTACTTCGTCGGCCCCGCTCCCGGCGGATTCGACAACCTCGCCGACGCGAAGGCGGCACCGGTCACCGTCGGCGGCCAGAAGGCGTACGGCGTCTACATCGCCCCCGGCACCGGCTACCGCAACAACAACACCAACGGCGTCGCGACCGGCGACCAGCCCGAGGGCATCTACGCGGTCGTCGACGGCACGCACTACAACCAGTGGTGCTGCTTCGACTACGGCAACGCGCAGACCAACAACCTCGCCGACGAGCGCGCCATCATGGAGACCGTCTACTTCGGCGCCAACAAGCAGTGGGGCTACGGGGCGGGGGCCGGCCCGTGGATCATGGCCGACCTGGAGTGGGGGCTGTTCTCCGGCGTCAACGCGGGCTACAACAACATCGCGTCGATCAACCACCGCTTCGTCACCGCCATGGTCAAGGGCGAGCCGAACCACTGGGCGATCCGGGGCGGCAACGCCCAGTCGGGCAGCCTGACGACCTACTTCGACGGGCCACGCCCCAACGGCTACCACCCGATGAAGAAGGAAGGTGCCATCCTGCTCGGCATCGGCGGTGACAACAGCATCACCGGTCGCGGCACCTTCTTCGAGGGTGTACTGACCTCCGGCTACCCGACGGCGGCCACCGAGAACGCCGTCCAGGCCAACATCAACGCCGCCGCCTACGCGCCGGCCGGCGGCGGCAACCCGCAGCAGAACGTCCAGGTCGTCGGCGCACAGTCCAGCCGCTGCATCGACGTACCGAACGGCAGCACCACCAACGGCACCCAGGTCCAACTCTGGGACTGCGTCGGCAACACCGCGCAGCGCTGGACCTACACCGCCGGCAAACAACTCCAGGTGTACGGCAACAAGTGCCTCGACGCCTCCGGCCAGGGCACCGCCAACGGCACCCAGGCCATCATCTGGGACTGCCACAGCGGCACCAACCAACAGTGGAACCTCAACTCCAACGGCACCATCACCGGCGTCCAGTCCGGGCTCTGCCTCGACGCCAACGCGGCCGCCACCGCCAACGGCACCAAGCTCATCCTCTGGGCCTGCAACGGCGGCACCAACCAGCGGTGGTCCACCCGCAGCTGACCCACCATCCGATTGAGCGGCCGTGGGCGGCACGGCCGTGAGCTACCTGGCGGCCTGCACCGTTCAACTGGCCCGCAGTGTCAATCTGTGAGGAGCGGTATACCTCAGCGGCATAAATATGCCTCTGAGGTATACCGCTCAACACCGCGTCCGCCCGCGACCCGGGCCGGGTAGGTTTCGGGACTGGGCGAAAAGCGGGGGTCGGATGATCAAGGGTTGGCACGGCTGGTTCGGTACGTTCAACGGCGTCGTCCTCATCACTGTGGTCGTCCTGCCGTTGGCCGCCCTTGCGGTGTGGGCCCTGGCGCGTCGCCGACGTGCCACCGGCGACGCGTCGGCGTGGCGGACGTCTCTGGCCGACGTCGGCATCGTCTATGGCACGGTCCCCTGGGTCTGGATGATCATGTTGCCGGGTGAGCAGGCCGGCACCGTCTCCGGCCGGGTGACACTGGTGCCGCTGCGCGACCTGCTCACGATCTTCTCCGACGGGGGTCCGGGGACGGCGACGTTCCAGATCGTCGGCAACCTGCTGGTCTTCGCGGCCCTCGGGTTCTTCGCCCCGCTGCGGTTCCCGGCGCTGGCATCGGTGCCGCGGATCCTGGCCCTCGCGGCCGGCTGCTCGGTCCTGGTCGAGACCGCCCAGTACGTCCTGCGGCTGGACCGGGTGTCGTCGGTGGACGACGTCCTGCTCAACGCCGCGGGCGCCGGGCTGGCGGCGCTGGTATCCCGCCGCTGGTGGCGCGACACACCCGACACGTCCACGGATCGTCGACCTCAGCCGGCCCCGGCAGCGGGACGCTGAGCGTCCCGGTCAACTACCAACAGAGCTGACAGTCGATCAGGTGGACGGCCCTGCCAACCGCTCCAGCCGCGCCAGACCATCCCAGCCGCGCTCGCGCATCAGACCCAGCAGCCGCTTCACCCGCGGGTCCGCCTCGACGGCCAGCGCGTCCAGAAGGTCGAACGGTAGATCGTCCTGCGCCACCTCACCGAGGTCGATCTCGCCAGAGCGGTATGCCTGATCGGCGAGGCTGGCCAAGATGTCGGCGGCCTCCACCAGACGCGCGTCGTCGCTGGTGTCGCTCTCGAAGACCTCCGACAGGATCCGATAGAGCCGAATGAGTTGCGGGTCGTCGAGCTGCGCGATCTTGCTGGGCATCCATTCGCGGACGCGATCGGGCCAGCGAGCCGACATCAGGATCCAGCTGTCCCGCTCACCCGCCACCACCCGTTCGGAGACGCCAATGTCCCGGAGCCGGTCGAGGTAGGTGGTCACCTCTGGTGCGAGCGCCAGACGATCCCCGGAGGCGAGTTGCGCGATCTGCTTCCGGCTGGTCTCCAGTCGTGCGATCTCGTCGCCCAGGTGCCTGTCGATCTCCTCGACCGCGGCCGCGAAGGTCGACGCGTCGGCGTCCAGCATCTGACCGATCTGGGAGAGCGGTACGCCGGCGTTGGCGAGAATCCGGATCCTGATGAGGGACACCACCGCCCCTGCGCTGTACCGCCGGTAGCCCGAGGAGTCCCGCTCGGGCTCCGGCAGCAGGCCGATCTGGTGGTAGTGCCGTACCGCCCGCACCGTGACCCCGGTGTACGCCGCCAGTTGACTGATCGTCAGCATGCCCTGATCCTGCCCTTACCTTGCCAGCCCTGGCCGACATCGGGTCAGGAGATCTTGCGGCGGTAGGTCAGGGTGGCGAACAGGTAGGCCACCACGAGAATGCCGACGCACCAGGCGAGGGCGGTCCAGATGCCCGATCCGACCGGCTTCTGCGCGAAGAGGTCTCGGATCGCGTTGACGATGGCGGTCACCGGCTGGTGCTCGGCGAAGGCGCGCACCGGGCCGGGCATCGACGCGGTGGGCACGAAGGCCGAGCTGACGAACGGCAGGAAGACCAGGGGGTACGAGAAGGCGCTCGCGCCGTCCACCGACTGGGCGGTGAGGCCCGGGATGATGGCGATCCAGGTCAGCGCCAGCGTGAACAGCACCAGGATGCCGGCGACGGCGAGCCACCCCAGCACGTTCGTTCCGGTGCGGAAGCCCATGAGCAGTGCGACGAGGACGACGACGACCAACGAGATCAGGTTGGCGACCAGCGAGGTCAGCACGTGCGCCCAGAGCACCGACGATCGTGCGATCGGCATGGACTGGAATCGTTCGAAGATGCCGCCCTGCATGTCCAGGAAGAGCCGAAAGGCGGTGTACGAGATGCCCGAGGCGATCGTGATGACCAGGATGCCGGGGAGCAGATAGTTCACGTACGAGTCGGAGCCGGTCTCGATCGCGCCGCCGAAGACGTAGACGAACAGCAGCATGAAGGCGATCGGCATGACTGCGGTCGTGATGATGGTGTCCGGGCTGCGGGCGATGTGGCGCAGTGAGCGTCCCAGCAGGACAGTGGTGTCGCCGAGGAAGTGCTTGTTCATCGTTGTTCCTTCTCGGTCTTGGCGCCGACGAGGGTGAGGAAGACGTCCTCGAGGGTCGGCTGCTTCTCGACGTACTCGATCTCAGCGGGTGGCAGGAGCTGCTTGAGCTCGTCGAGGGTGCCGTTCACGATGATTCGTCCCTCGTGGAGGATCGCGATCCGGTCGGCGAGTTGTTCGGCCTCGTCGAGGTACTGGGTGGTGAGCAGCACCGTCGTGCCGCTGCGGGCGAGTTCCTTGATCGCCTGCCACACCTCGATGCGCGCCTCCGGGTCCAGCCCGGTCGTCGGCTCGTCGAGGAAGATGACCGGCGGGTTCCCGATCAGGCTCATCGCGATGTCGAGACGGCGACGCATACCGCCGGAGTACGTCCGCACCCTCCGGGCGCCCGCCTCGGTCAGCGAGAAGCGCCTCAGCAGGTCGTCCGCGATTGCGCCGGGCTCCTTGAGGTGCCGCAGCCGGGCGACCAGGATCAGGTTCTCCCGCCCGGTGAGGATCTCGTCGACCGCCGCGAACTGCCCGGTGAGACTGATCGACTGTCGTACCTCGGCGGCCTGGGTCGCCGCGTCGAAGCCGGCGACCCGGGCCGTCCCGCCGTCGGCCCTGAGGAGCGTGGCCAGGATCCTCACCACTGTGGTCTTGCCGGCACCGTTCGAGCCGAGCAGGGCGAAGATGCTGCCCCGCGCGACGTCGATGTCGACGCCGCGCAGCACCGTCAGCTGCTTGAACGACTTCTCCAGGCCATGCACGTGGATCGCGGGCTGCTCGGCCTGAGCTGGCGTGTGCGAATTGCTCATGGCGGCAGCATGGAGGGTTGACGCAGCGTCAGGGTCAAGCCCGATGCCGCAGGCCTCAGTCGGGCTTCGGTTGGGACCGTAGGCGACGCATCTGGGCGTGGCTGAGGTCGTGCGCTCGGTTCATGTGGCGCGTGATCACCTCCAGCTCCTCGTCGGTGTGCTCGTCGAGGAGTATCCGCCAGGACTGGCCGAGGTCGTCCCAGACCGCGGTGACCCGGTCGAGGCGATCCGGGACCGGGGCGACCAACACCCGGCGCTCGCCACCGGGGTCCGGCAGGGCCGGGCCCTCATTGACGCCGCGGCAGCCGCCGGCCTCGGTCACCTCGTGTTGACCACCGTCGCGCACGCCGACCGCCGCGTCGACATCGTCCCCGACGAACGCACACCCACCCAACTGGCCGAGATCCTCGCAAACACCATCGGCCGCCCGATCACCCACGCGCAGGTGCCGCTGGCCCAGGTTCGACAGCGGTCCACCGACCTGGCGGCCATGTTCGACTACTTCAGCACCGTGGGCCTGACCGTCGACGTCGCCGCGTTGCACCGGGACTACCCGGAGGTCGGCTGGCACAGCTTCGCCGACTGGGCCCTCGCCCAGGACTGGCCCGCGCTGCTGTCGGAGACGCGTGCGCGACCCTGACTCTTAACTCCGATGTCATCACCCGATCCCACTGGTGACGTGTCGCCGTCCGCCGGAAGGAGTTGGCTGCCAGTCGTCGCACTACGTCTTGACCAGGAGTTGATCCACGTGCCTTCCTCTCGTCGTACCTTCCTCGCCAGCGGCGCCGCCGCCGGCGTCGGCCTTGCCGTCGCGGGCGGCCTGCCGTCCCTGGCGCAGGCCAGCCCGGCCCGGCCGCACCCGCCGGTGAAGCCCGGTAACGTGCCCTTCCCGCCGCTCGTGGACGACCCCAAGGGAATCCTGGCCCTGCCCAAGGGCTTCAGCTACACGGTGGTCACGCGTACCGGTGTCACCCGGCTCGACCGCGGCCAGGGCACCACCCCGTCCGACCATGACGGCATGGCCGTCTACGACGCCGGCCACGGCCGGTACACCCTGATCCAGAACCACGAGATCGACCCGGGCGCCGAGTTCGGCGTGCCGCACGTCAAGGGCACTGTCTACGACGCGGGCGCCGTCGACGCCGGCGGTTGCACGGTGATCAAGACCGACCTCGCGGGCCGCAACCACGGTGAGTTCGTGGCGCTCTCCGGCACCATCTCCAACTGCGCCGGCGGGCCGACCCCCTGGGGCACCTGGCTCACCTGCGAGGAGACCGAGGACCGGGCCGGCGACACGTGGGAAGAGGGCGGCCGGTCCGGCGTCTACCAGAAGGACCACGGCTACGTCTTCGAGGTGTGGGCCGACGGCAGCGCCGACCCGAAGCCGATCAAGTGCCTGGGCCGCTACTCCCACGAGGCCCTTGCCGTCGACAAGGACCGCACCCGGGTCTACCTCTCCGAGGACGCCGACGGGCCCAACGGCCTCTTCTACCGCTGGACGGCACCACACGGCGTCAAGCTGGGCCCGGGCGTGCTCACCCGCCTCGCACCGAACGCCGGCGTGCTCGCCGCGATGCAGATCATCATGGATGACGGTTCGGTGCTGCCGGACGTCGCCTACCTGACCTCCGCCCAGCTGGGCCGCCCCTTCCCGGTCCGCTGGATCGAGGTACCGGACCGCGACGCGCGCACCACGTCGGTACGCGAGCAGTTCGCCGACGGCCAGGTCACCCGCGGACGCAAGTTCGAGGGCGTGTGGGCCACCGACGAGGGCGTGTACGTGGTCAACTCCTACGCCTGGGACGAGGGTGACCTGCCGGCGGACGCGGCGCCGCACGACGGAATGGTCTGGTTCTACAACTACAAGAACCAGACCATCCAGCTGGTGACGTACTTCCCGCACCAGACCGCCTCCGAGGAGGGTACGGCGGTCAAGTACACCGACCTCACCTTCGACGGCCCGGACAACGTGACAGTCACCCCGTGGGGAAGCCTCGTTCTCGCCGAGGACGGCACGGGAGCCTCGCACGTGCTCAGCACGATCCCGGGCGGGCCCACGTACGCGATCGCCCGCAACCAGCTCAACGACTCGGAGTTCTGCGGGCCGACCTTCAGCGCGGACGGCAAGGTGCTCTTCGTCAACATGCAGGACCCGGGCCTCACCCTGGCCATCACCGGTCCGTGGGAGAAGTACCTGGGCTGACCGAGCCCGACGGTGGGGGCCAGGCGATTTCGCCCGGCCCCCATCAGGCTCGGCCGCGCTCAGGAGACGCGCGGCAGGCGGCACTAGTCGAGGCAGAACTCGTTGCCCTCGACGTCCTGCATGTTGAGGCACGACTCGTTCTCACCGTCGGCGAGCAACAACTGCCCGCGTACCGCGCCGAGCGGGATCAGCCGCGCGCATTCGGCCTCGAGGGCGGCCAGGCGCTCTTCGCCCACGAGCCCGGTGACGACCCGCACGTCGAGGTGCACCCGGTTCTTGACGACCTTGCCCTCGGGCACCCGCTGGAAGTACAGCCGTGGGCCCACCCCCGACGGGTCACTGCACGCGAACCACGAACCCTGCTCGAAACTGACATCGTCCCAGGTGGCGAGCCCCTCCGGGGGCGGCGGCGGGACGTACCCCAACACCTCACACCAGAAACGACCGACGCGCACGGGCTCGGCGCAGTCGAATGTCACTTGGACCTGCTTGACCAACATCCGTTCACCTTATGAGTCGCGCTGCCGCCGCTGTCCTCGCGCCCCAGGTGCTAGGAGGTGACGCGCTGGCGTTGGTAGTGGCGGGCGGCCTTGGCGCGAGCGCCGCAGCCGTCCATCGAGCACCAGCGTCGGGTGCCGTTGCGCGACGTGTCGTAGAAGTGCAGGACGCACGCGGGGTTACCGCAGCGTCGGATGCGGTGGGGTTCCTGACCTAGCAGGTCCAGGTAGTTGATGGCCGCTCGCCAGGAGGGGAGCCAGCCCGGGTCGACGTCAGGCTGCTCATGCGCGGCCCCCGCACGGAGCGTGTAGCGCGAAGCACCACGGGCGAGGATCGCGTTGACCCCCCGTTCGGCGGCGTCGTCGGGCTGTTCGAGGACGCGGCGCAGCGCGGACCGCGTCTCCCGTAACGGGGTCTCCACCGCTGCGGGGTCACCCTCCAGATGGTGTTCGGCGAGCCATCCCCGCAGCCCGTCCGGCTCGTCGAACAGGTCGACCCGGCGGCCCCGCTCGACCCACTGGGTGTTGACCAGGTCCAGTGCGAGGGGTTCGCCCATCAGTGGCCGACGTGTCATGTCACCAACCTTACCACCGTCCGGCGTTTGACAGGTTAGCCACTGCGACGTATGTTCTTACCGGCAAAAGTCGTAACGATGGTTAGGTGGAACCCGTCCGCCTACCGGGGCGCCGACTCTCACCGCCCGGCCCACCCCTGGAAGGGGGCGCTCGTCATGCCACACCGCTACCTGCAGGAACTGACCACCGCGTCGGTGGTCGCCGCGCAACAGCGCTACGGCAGCCGGCCCGCCATGCAGCGCATGACCGCCGGGTGGGACACGGATGCGACATTCAGTGACGATGAGGCCGCTTTCATCACCGAACGCGACAACTTCTACCTCGGCACTGTCGGCGAGAACGGTTGGCCGTACCTACAGCACCGCGGCGGCCCACCCGGCTTCCTGCACGTCCTCGACCCCGTCGACGGGCACAGCGTCCTCGGCTGGGCCGACCTGCGCGGCAATCGGCAGTACCTGTCGGTCGGCAACCTCGCCACGTCACCGCGGGTCTCGCTGCTGCTCATGGACTACGCCCACCAGCGCCGGCTCAAAATCATCGGCACGGCGCACGTCACCGACGCGCGGGACAGCGGGTTCGAGGAGCTGCTGGCAAGGCTGAGCGCGCCCGGACCAGCGGGCCGGGTCGAACGGTTGATCACCGTCAAGGTGCAGGGCTACGACTGGAACTGCCCCCAACACATCACGCCCCGCTTCACCGAGGCGGAACTCTCCGACGCGCTCGCGCCGGTACGCGACGAACTCGCCCGCCTGCGCGCCGAGAATCAGGCCCTGCGCGAGCAGGCGCGTCAACAACTAGGGAGAACACCATGAACAAGCTGACCGTACGCACCGTCGGCGGCCCCACTGCCGTCCTCGACTACGCGGGCCAGCGCGTCGTGCTGGACCCGACGTTCGACGATCCGCGGACGTACCAGAACGGGCCGGTCACCGCCACCAAGTTCACCGGCCCGAGCGCGGCGCCCACCGACCTCGATCCGGTCGACGTGGTGCTCGTGTCGCACGAACACCACATCGACAACCTCGACATCTCCGGGCGGGAGTACGCCCGCCGGGCCCGACGGGTGTTCACCACCACGGCGGGGGCACCGAATCTCGGGCCACTGGCGACCGGCCTGCGGCCCTTCGAGTACGCCGAGGTCGGCGACGTGCGTGTCACAGCGGTTCCGGCGCTGCACGGTTCGCCGGAGATCGGCGTGGTCAACGGCCCGGTGATCGGCTTCGTGCTGGAGGCGACCGGTTGGCCGACGGTCTATGTCAGCGGCGACAACGCCTCGCTGGATGTGGTGGCGGTCGTCGCGGAGCAGTTTCCGGCGATAGAGATCGCGATCCTCAACCTCGGCGCGGCCCAGATCGCGGCCCGCGGCGAGGCGTTCCTCACCCTGACCGCGGAACTGGCGGCCCGAGCGGCGACCGTGCTCGGCGTCCGGGCGGTCATCCCGGTCCATCAGGACGGCTGGGGGCACTACACCCAGGGCGCCGACGACGTCGTGCGGGCCTTCGAGGCCGCGGGCCTGACGGACGTGCTCGTCGACCTGCGACCCGGCGACTCAGCCACCGTCTGACCACGGCCTGCGGATATCTCACTCCACCTTGGTGAGAAGTGGTTTCCCCTTCTCGACGACGTACGTGGCCAATTCGACAGCAACACCATCGCCGACGTTGCGGGCCTGGTGGTGCACACCGTACGGGACCGTGAGCGCGTCGCCGGGATTGCACACAATGGGTGGCTGCCCCTCCAGCCGATATTCGAGCGTTCCCTGCAGAACACAGATGATTTCCTCGCCGGGGTGGAAATGCTTGAACGGTGGCGAATCAGGGGTGAACTCCACCCGCGTCTGAATGACCTCTCGCCCGGGGATGCTGAGGTCGTGCCGTTGCAGATCGATCCGCCACAGCCCTGGTGCTGACTCCACCGCCGTGGGGCTGATCCCCTCGGGTCGATCCTTGGTGCTCATGACGGCCTCCTGTTAGCCGTCGGGCCGACGGCCATTACTCGGATTGGTGCATCCCCGTCGAGAATAGGGAGTCACAGACGATCGGGGGCGGGGATGCCGACACGGAGGTCCGATTCCGCGAAGCGGGCCTGTGCCGGGCGCGTAATTCGGCTTGTGCTGTTCCCTGAGGACTGCTTCGCTGTTGCCCGTGACCGAGCTTCGTACGCCGCGACTGCGCCTGCACCCCATCGACACCGCAGAGGGGGAACGCATCGTCGGGCAGCGCGCCGGGGCCGGGGACGACTGGGCCGAGGACTTCCCTTTCGACGGCGACGTCCTCGGCGTGCGGGGCTTTCTCGCCGCCACCGCTGCCTACGGCGACCGACGTCCGTTCGGGCACTACCGGATCACCCGCACCGCCGACGGAAAAGCCATCGGAGGAATCGGTTTCAAGGGCCAGCCGGAGGACGGACGCATCGAGGTCGGTTACGGCCTCGCCGCGTCAGCCCGGGGAAACGGCTACGCGGCGGAGGCACTGGCCGCCCTGCTCGACCTCGCGACCGCGCACGGGCTGTCCTGCGTTGTCGCCGAGACCACCGGCGACAACGTCGCCTCCCGGCGGACCCTCGAACGTGCCGGCTTCCGGCACACCGGCACCAACGACGATCTCTACCGGTACGAGGTACTCCTCGGCGCCCCCTCGCGACCGACTCGGACGCGGTAGTCCGATCCGGCGGCGGCCCGCTGCAGCCGAGGTCACCGACGAGGCAGCAGCCCTCGATCGGTCATGTGGGCGCGCAACGTCTCGGCATCCTCGGCGGACATCAGCCAGCGGGGGATCACGGTCGCGGGCATTCGGCCGACGTACACGACCCAGAAATCTCCGGTTTCCCGCACCTGGGCAACCCCGTCCCAGGCGATGCCGCCGGACTCCGAGCCGCTGCGCATCATGATGTTGTCATCGGTGATGTCGTAGGCGCCCTCGACGGCGTAGTTACCGGAGCGGCGTCGGGCGCGCGCCAGCACCCACGGCCGGTACAGCATCGACAGCACGCCGGCCACGACCAGCGCGGTCCACAGCGGCGAACTCCGCTCGCCCCACCCGAACCCTCGCGAGACGACGAGACCGATGACCCCGACTGCCGTCAGGACCGCCCCGATGTAGCCGAATCTGCGGAGCCGGGCGTTGCCGAGCGCAGCGGCCACCCGGCTCGGGTAGGCGGGATCGGCGGGGACGTCAAAACGGATCTGCACGCCAGAACGATAGTGCCTCCACCCGCCCCGGAAGGCGCCTTGCCCCGCCCCACCTGACACGGCGAGGGCATCCGGGTGCGGCAGTCTGATGAGGTGAACGCCGACGACGTCCGAGTGCCCCGGGCCCAGGCGGGGTCGAGCCCGCAGCATCTGCTGACGACAGTGCTCGGCGAGTACCTCGACTCCTCCGACGCCAACCTGCCTTCGACGGCGGTCATCGCGATTCTGCGGGAGTTCGGGATCAGCGAGTCCAGCGCCCGTGCCGCGTTGTCCCGACTGGTCAAGCGTGGTCTCATCGCGACAAGGAGGAAGGGCCGGTCACCGGTCTACCACCTCACGCCGCAGGCGATCGCCAAGCACCGCTCCCGGATGCGGCACTTCCTGAACTTCGGCTCTCACCCAGTGCCCTGGACCGGCGAATGGGTGCTGGCCTCCTTCTCTGTTCCGAACACCGGCCAGGCGTCCCGTCATGCGCTCCGCAGGTCGCTGACCGCACTGGGGTTCGTGGGCCTGTACGACAGCGTGTGGATCCGGCCGGGATCCGACGCCGCGCCGGCGCGGGAGGCGCTGCACGACCTGCTGCACCGCGTCGAGGGTGCCCGATGGTCGGTCCTGCACGTCCGGTTCGACGAGGAGGCAGGGCCACACGGGCCGGCCTCCGCGTACGACCTGACCAGTCTCGCGTCCGCGTACTCGAGCTTCATCGAGCAGTACGCGGAGCTGCGGACAGCCGCGCGCAACGGGGAGGTGGACCCGGCCCGGGCGTTGGTGGCTCGGACCTCCGCGATGGATTCCTGGCGGAAGTTCGCCGACATCGACCCGGACCTCCCCCCGCACCTGCTGCCGGGGTCCTGGCCTCGCCGGGAGGCCAGGGAGACCTTCCTGGACATCCACACCACGCTCGGCTCGCTCGCTCAGGCGCGTCTGGTCGAGGTGGCGACGCCGCACTGGCCGGATGCCGCCTCGTGGATCACCCACTTCCAGGCGTCGAGGGATCCCTCGCGGCCGGAGCCGACCGGCGGAAAGCACGGCAGCGGCCCACTCGCCGGCTGACGACGGAGCGGCCGGTCAGAGCCAGCAAGACATTGACACTTTTCATTGCGACAGTGATAGTAACTGCATACAGCTCCCATCTGAGCGCCTGTAGGGACCGCGGCCGGGCGGTCGCCGGCGCTGAATGAGCGGGCAGTGGCGACCGAGGGCACGGCCGCCGCCCAGGCCGCGACGCGCCGACGTCGACCACACCCGTGGCCAGCGCCGAGCACTCTCGTCGGGGCGCGAGTGACACCACCGCCACCGCTGGGAGCGCCACAGTGACTGTTCCTGGAGGATTCAATGAGAAGGCGAGCAAAGATCTACGCGGGGCTGTTGGCCGCCATCGCTCCGGTCACCTCCGTGATCATGGCACTCGGCGGGACACCGGCGTCCGCCGCGATCGGCGGTTCCGGCCCCTACCCCGCCGACTACGAAACCTCGGCCACCCTGGCCAACCACAGCATCTTCCGGCCGCAGACCCTCCCGTCCGAACGCCTGCCCATCGTCGTGTGGGGCAACGGCGGCTGCTCGGCCAACGGACTCTCCCAGGGCAACTTCCTCCGCGAGATCGCCTCCCACGGCTTCCTCGCCATCGCCAACGGCGCCCCGAACGGGTCCGGCTCCACCACCTCCCAGATGCTCACCCAGTCCATCGACTGGGCGGTCGCGGAGAACTCCCGGCAGGGCAGCAAGTACTACAACAAGATCGACACGAGCAAGGTCGCTGTGGCGGGTTTCTCCTGCGGAGGCCTGGAGGCGTACGCCGTCTCGAACGACCCGCGCGTCACCACGACCGGCATCTTCAGCAGCGGTCTGCTGAACGACGCCGACGACTACCAGCTCAGGAGACTGACCAAGCCGATCGCCTACTTCGTCGGCGGGCCCAGCGACATCGCCTACCCGAACGCCATTGACGACTGGGGCAAGCTGCCCGCGGGCCTGCCCGCCTTCATGGGCAACCTGAACGTCGGGCATGGCGGCACCTACGACCAGGCCAACGGCGGAGAGTTCGGCCGGGTGGCGACTCTCTACCTCAAGTGGCGCCTGAAGGGCGACACCACCGCCGGCCGCACCTTCGTCGGCGCCGACTGCGGTCTGTGTAGCAGCCAGTGGAGCGTCCAGCAGAAGAACCTGACGCTCGACGGCGGCACCCCGCCTCCCACCACCCCGCCTCCCACCACCCCGCCTCCCACCACGCCGCCGCCGACCGGTACCACCGGCTGCACCGCTGTCTACTCCGTCCAGGACCAGTGGAGCGGCGGATTCGTCGCCAACGTCAGCGTCACCGCGGGAACAACAGCCCTGACCGGCTGGCGGGTCACCCTCACCCTGCCCAGCGGCGCGTCGGTCAGCTCGCTCTGGAACGGGGTCAGCAGCGGCACCAGCGGGACCATCACGGTCGCCAACCAGAGCTACAACGGGCGACTGGCCGCAGGTCAGGCCACCAGTTTCGGCTTCCAGGGCACCGGCAGCGGCAGCGGAACCACAGCGAGTTGCACCGGAAACTGACGCCCCCGGCAGATCGAGTCGTTCGGTGGGCCGGTGCCCCGGCACCGGCCCACCGAGGCACGGCCGATAGGGAAGACTGGCGCGCATGGCTGATCTGAGCGATGCGAAGGCCGCGCTTCACCACTACCTCCGGGAAAGCCGCGAAAACCTCGTCTGGAAGCTCGACGGGCTCAGCGAACGGGAGGTCAGGCTGCCCCGCACGGCGACCGGCAACAACCTGCTGGGTGCGCTCAAGCATTGCCTCAACGTCGAAGCCGGCTACTTCGGGCCCACCTTCGGTCGCGAATTCCCGACGCCCCACGAGCTGGTCCCCTTGGCGGCGTACGACGAGGACCCGCAGGCGGACTGGTACGCCCGTGAGGACGAGACGAAGGACGGGCTGATCGACCTGTATCGCCGGGTTGGCGCGTTCGTTGACCAGACGATCGACCAGTTGCCCCTCGACGCGCCGGGGCGGGTGCCGTGGTGGCGGCCAGGTCGGCAGGACGTGACGCTACAACGGATCATCATCCACGTGACCTGCGATCTCGCCCGGCACGCAGGTCACGTCGACATCATGCGCGAACAGCACGACGCGGCGATCGGCCTCCGGCGGACCAACACCAACATCCCCGACGACTACGACTGGCCGGCCTACGTCAGCAAGCTGACGAAGCTGGCCGACCAGTTCTGATGATCGGCAAGACTGTCGGCGTGCGAGACGACCTCCCCCAGATCGAAGCGGCTCTCCTGGGCACGCCACTGGCCGGCCTGCCGCTCGGGCACGGCCCGTCGGGCACCATCCTCGTCGCCGACGTCAACCCCGACCGTCTGCACGAGGTCTGGCGGGCCGCCGAGGCGCTGGTGCCCGTCATCGGACGCCGGCCCGTCATGGTCACCGACGACTTCGACGACGCACTGACGATCCGGTCCGAGCCCGAGCAGGGTCCGTCGGAGTCGGAGCTGCGCGCCTTCGTCGACGTGGCGGCATCGTCCGACCCCTGGCTGACCTACCGCCACTACAGCGAGGACCAACAGGTCGACGAGGACGAGATCGAGTTCTACGCGCGGGGCACGACCGGCGTCGACCTGACCGCCCTGATGCCTGATGTGGCGCTGCCGACCTCACTCCCGGTGCTGGAGCGGGCGCTGTACGACCGGCTGCTCGCCGACGCCGACCTGCACGCCCAGGTACTCGGCAACGTGCGGCTCGTGACGCAGACCGAGTACTGGTACACGCCGGACAGCGTCCTGCTCATGTTGCTGCCGACCAGTGACGTCCGCGGCTCGGCGTACTGGGTTGACTTCTACGGTGCGCTCACCGAGGAGGACCGCCAGCGGCTCGCCGAGGTACTGGCCCAGTGGCGGCACCGGTGGGACGCCCGCCTGGTCGCGTCGTGGGACACCATGCTCCAGTTTCAGGTGGGCCGTCGCCCGACGCCGGGTGACGAGGCGTGGGCTGCCGCTGGTCAGCTCAAGGCGCTCGCTCCCGACCTCGAACTGAGCCAATGGGAGGTCGCCGTCGCCCTACCGGCCGGTGACGCGTGGTTCATCCACAATCGGCCCTGACGGACGTGGCTCGGTTACTGGCCTCGCGGTCTGTGTGACCCCTTCCTGACGTAGTTCGAGGACAAAGGGCTGATCATCGCTCCGGACGAACCGAATCTCCAGATCGAGGTCCGGGTGTCGGTAGCTACCGTCCGGCTCCGCCAGCAGGACAACCGGTTGCTGGGTCGAGGCGGCGAAGGTCAGTTGGCCGTCGGTGAGGGCGATGTCGATCGGGTAGTCGTCGCGCAGGACGTAGCGGCCCGTCACGTCGGCAGGCGGCGCGGGGGTGATCCTCGTGATGGCGTACCGACGGTCCACGGCGGCGCGGACGCTGACCAGCAGCTCCCAGCCATCCTCGGAGTTGGTCATCGCCGCGACGGCGGCGCCGCTGTCGGGCCACACGTAGGAGAAGCAGGTGTAGCCGACGTTCGACCCGGTGTGTCCGAAACGCCGACGCTCGGCGCTTCGTTCGCCAGCCGTCCGGAATCCTCGTGCCGCCGCCGTGGTGGCCATGCGCCACCTGATCCGGTCGCTGGTGCGGAAACTGCTGGTCGAAGCTGCTGTCGGCCATGGCCAGCGGGTCCAGCACCAGAGTTCGCAGGAGGTCCTCGAACGGGGTTCCGGTCGCGTCCACCATGAGCTGCTGGAGCACCCGAGTAGTGGCTGCCCGAATAGCGGAAGCGGCTACCCGGCAACACTGTCGGCCGGACCGGTGGAGTGGTCGTCGTGCCGCTGCCTTGCAGGACCTGCAACAGCGACGGGGCGCGATCTGCGGCGTAGCCGCGGTACCAGGTGT
Source organism: Micromonospora sp. NBC_00821 (assembly GCF_036347035.1). NCBI lineage: Bacteria > Bacillati > Actinomycetota > Actinomycetes > Micromonosporales > Micromonosporaceae > Micromonospora > Micromonospora sp. NBC_00821. The sequence continues at coordinate 2,299,093 of NZ_CP108880.1, read as the reverse complement.
CGGACAGGCCGGCAGTGTGCGCCAGCAGCTGTCGATTGTCGACCGCACCTACCGGTGGATCAACTCCCGTCAACCGGTGCGGCTCGTGACGCTACGGGAGACCTCCCGGATCAGATCGAGCGGTTCTTCGGTCCAGTGGGAGGCGAGGACGAGTTCCCGGGCCGGGTCGACCCACAGCAGGTGTCGTCCGCCGTTGCCTCGGGCGCTGCGGCCGGTCGTCGGGGCTCCCGGCCACGGCACCTGCTCATCGTTGAGCCACCACAGATAGCCGTACTCCCGTTTGACCGGGCACGGGGCCCAGGACTGGTCGACCCATTCGGCGCTGAGCAGCCGGGTCCCGGCATGGGTCCCCCGGTCCAGGAAGAGCTGCCCGATCAGGGCCAGGTCCCGGGCCGGGACGATCAGTCCCCCGCCCCAGTGCGCGCCGCCGGAGACCACCTCGACCCGGCGGCCGTCGAGGTCGACGACGCTCGTCCGGTACCCGTGCCACGACCACCGGTCGGAGGCGCCCACCGGGTCCATGATCCGCTCCCGTAGCACCTCCGGCAGCGGCCTGCGAAGCAGCAGCGTCAGCGCGTACGCGAGCAGGTTCATCCGTACGTCGTTGTACGCCCATCCCTGGCCCGGGGGTGTGCCGTGCACCTCGGTCCGCTCGCGGAAGCTCTGCGCGTCGACGGCCGTCGGCTTACCCCACAGCTCGCCCTCCCACTGGCTCGACTGCTGCAACAGATGACGCCAGGTGATCTGCTCGTTGTGCGGCCCCCGGAACTCGGGAACGTCGACGACCTGGTGCACCGGTTGGTCCGGCACCAACAGCCCGTCGTCGAAGGCGAGGCCGGCCACCACCGACACGACCGACTTGGTGACGCTGAACGCCATCTCCGGGACGTCCGGGTCGCCCCAGGCCGCGACCTCCCGATTTCCGACCCGGACAACTCCACTGGCCCCACTGGCAGCAAGCAGCGGACCGACCACCTCGCGGTGACTGGCGTCGGAGACCTGTGCCGCCTGGTAGGTCTCGATGTCGGCGGCGGCCGTCGTCCACCGAGCGCCGAACTCCCGGACGATCCGCTCCAGCCGCTGCTGATCCACCGACACGTCACCCATGCCCAGCAGTGTCCAACACCCCCACCACCGGCGGGGCGAGCCATGACCAGGCACATAGGATCGGGCGACCTCGTACGCCGGACCTGAGGAGCGTCAGGTGACCCTGCTGGAGCGTCTGCACCTGGCCGGCATGAGTGAGGTCGTCTCGGTGCAGCCGGTGACCGGCGGGCTCGCGGCTCTCGCAGGCATCGCCACCCGCCGCAATGCCCCACCGGTGTTCGTCAAGGGCTTCGACGACCCTCCGGCCGACGACGTCTTCGTCGCCGAGGCCGAAGGGCTGGCCGCCCTGGGCGAGTTGGGCGGTGTGGCGACACCCGAGGTGATCCTGGCGGATCGGGACGTCCTGGTGTTGTCGGTGTTGAGCGAGAGGCCGCGCAGCGAGGCCTTCTGGGAGCAGTTCGCACACCTGCTCGCCCGCCTGCACCTGAGCACCACCCATCCCCGTTTCGGCTGGCACCGCGACAACTGGCTGGGCCGTCGCCGCCAGGTCAACACGTGGAACGACGACGGCTTCGCCTTCTTCGCAGAGCACCGGCTGCTGCGTTGGCTCGACGAGCCGCGCGTCGAGGCGGCGCTAGACGCGGAGGACCGGTCGGCGTTGGAACGGCTCTGCGACCGGCTGCCCGACCTGCTGCCGGAGCGTCCGGCGTGTCTGACGCACGGCGACCTGTGGGCACAGAACGTCCTGGCCACCGCGGACGGAGAGCCGGCGCTGATCGACCCAGCCGTGTCGTACGTGTGGGCCGAGGTCGACCTCGCGCACGTGTGGTCCACCTCGCCCCCGCCCGAGGCGCGACGGATGTTCGAGGTCTACGCCGAGCTGACCTCGCTCGACGCCGACTGGGAGGCCCGGATGCCGGTCATCCAGCTACGACAACACCTCGCGGTGCTGGCTCAGTTCGACGACGACTGGGGCGCGGCCGATCAGATCCGCGCCGTCCTGGCCCCGTTCCGAACGCGATCCTGACCACACGCGCGGCGTGAGGGGTCGGGCCCTCCATTACGGTGACCCCCTGGAATGGGGGGTGGGCCATGACACCGGAGGTGTCGCCGCGAAGGGCCAGGGCCGTGCTCGTCACGCTCTCCCTCGCCGCGTTCGCGTTCATCACGACCGAGCTGCTGCCAGTCGGTCTGCTGACCCGCATCGCACCCGATCTGGACCGGTCCCGCTCACAGGTGGGCCTGCTGGTCAGTGGGTACGCAGTCGTGGTGGTGCTGGCGTCAGTGCCGCTGACCCGACTGACTCAGCGGGTGCCCCGGCGGCACCTGCTCGGCGCCACGATGTTCCTGTTCGCCGCCGCGAACGCCGCCGCCGCGCTCGCGCAGACGTACGCCGTGCTGGCCGGCACCCGCCTGGTGACCGCCCTCGCCCAGGCGCTGTTCTGGTCCGTCGCCACGGCGACAGTGATCGGTCCGTTCCCGGTCGCGGTGCGCGGTCGGGCGGTGGCGCTGTTCGCGACCGGGGCGACGCTCGCCCCGGTGCTCGGCGTACCTCTCGGCACCTGGCTCGGGCAGCAAGCCGGCTGGCGCGCGGCGTTCGCGGTGCTGGCCGGTATCGGTGTGGCGATCGCCGGCGCGGTGCTGCTCCTCCTGCCCTCCTATCCCCCGGCCGCCGGCGGCGCCGCCCGGGGCACCGCACCGGACGGGCGGCGCTTCGCCGTCCTGCTGATCGCCACCGCCCTCGGCATCGGCGGCTTCATGACCCTGCAGACCTACGTGACACCGTTCCTGCTCGACGTCAGCGGCTTCGCCGACGCGGTGCTGGCGCCGCTGCTGTTCGTCTCCGGCGCGGCCGGCGTCGTCGGGACCCTGGTCGCGGCCCGGACTCTGGACACCCGACCGATCGCTTCGCTGCTGACGCCGCTGAGCATCGGCACTGCCTCGCTGCTCGGGTTGTACGCGCTCGGCGCGCTCAAGCCGGGCGTGGTGGCGCTTCTCGCCGGGATCGGCCTCGCGTACGCGGCGTTCGGCTCCGCCGTGCAGAACCGGATGCTGCACCTGGCCCCCGGCAGCACCGACATCGCGTCGGCCGGAGTCAGTATCGCCTTCAACGCCGGCATCGCCGGCGGATCACTGCTCGGCGGCGCCCTCCTGCCCACCTCGGGGGCACGCCCGCTGGCGCTCGCCGGCGGGCTGCTGGCGCTGGCCGCGCTCACGCTGCTCGCCGTGGACGCGCGTCGCGGCCGCGTCGTCGCGCCGGAGCCGACCGTCGCCCCGGCCCGGGTGGTAGGACCGCACTGACGTCCGTGCGGGTGAGCGGCGGGACAGCAGGTATCCGGTGCCCGCGGCGGCGAGCCCGGCAAGGCCGGCCGTCGCGAAACCGCCCGCCGGCACGGAGAGGTCGATCGCCACGCCGACCAGCGGGGCTCCGAGCGCGAAACCGGCGCTCTGCGCCGACGACTGCAGACCCGTCACCTCGCCGCGCACACCGGGCGGCGCCAGGCGGCTCACCACGTCGGCCACAGTGCCAAGGGTCGGCGCGGTGAGTAGTCCGCTGCCGACGACGGCCACGCACAACCACTGCCACTCGTGGGCCAGGCCGGCGGGGATCGTCACGAGCCCGAGCAGGGCGAGCAGCAGCCAGGTGGGCAGTGGCCGGGTCAACGCGCCGTAGATCAGCCCGCCGATGACCGACGAGACACCGAACACCACGACGACCACGGCGGCCCAGGACACCTGACCTGCCTCCCGCAGGGTGGCGACGATGGCGAGGTCGACGCCGCTGAGCAGCGTCGTCGTCCCGAACGCCATCGTCAGCACGGCGATCATCCTGGCGTCCAGCCACTGCCGGCGTGGGGGTCGTTCCGCAGCGGCGGCGTCCACCTCGTCCTGGGCGCGCATCGGTGGGTTGAGCACGGCGATGCCGACACCGCCGGCCAGGATCGCGGCGCCGACCCCCCACGCCACCACGTCGGGGGACACCGTCGCCGCGCCCAGGATCACCACCGCAGGCCCCACGATGTACGACAGTTCGCCCTGCACCGATTCCAGCGCGAACGCGGCCCGGCGCTGCTGCGCCGTCGTCATCGCGGCGATCGCCTGTCTGCTCACCGCCTGGGCCGGCACCATCAACAGGCCCGCCGCGAAGCTGGCGACCAGCAGGAACCCGTACGGCAGGACGGGCACGCCCAGCCAGAACACGACCTGCGCGGTGGCGGTCACCAGCAGGACGAGGCGCAGGCCCCGCGAGTCGATCATGCGGCCGAGCAGCGGCCCGCCCAGCGCCACTCCAGCCGTCAGGGCCGCCGCGACCCCACCGGCTGCCGCGTAGCTCAGCTCCAGGCCGAGGACGACGACGAGGGTCAGCGCCATCACGTCGGCCGTTATCGCGGTGCGGGCGAGCAACGAGACACCCAGCAGCGGTGCCATCCCTGGCACGGCGAGCACCTGCCGGTAGCTGGTCACCCGGTTGACGCTAGTTCCGCCCGTACGTCATAAGAAGACGCCATTTCGTTGAGGCTGGCATAATGACTGCTTATGGCAAGGGACCTGGAGACCGCCCTGCTGCGGTCGTTCGTCGCCGCCGTGCGGGAGGGCAGCATCAGCCGTGCCGCTACCGCTCTCGGGCAGACCCAGCCCGGTCTCAGCCAGCAGCTACGCAAGCTCGAAGGCGTCGTCGGTCGTCCGCTGCTGCACCGGTCGTCGTCCGGTGTGTCGCCGACAGGGGCGGGCGAAGAACTCCTGCCGTACGCCGAACGCATCCTCTCGCTCTCCGCACAGGCACTCGCCGAAACCGGACGCGCGCTCACCGGCCACTGTGGCGTCGGGTTGCTCGAAGACCTCGCCGCGGCCCACCTTCCGCAGGCCCTCGCCGACCTCGCCCGGCTGCATCCCGGGGCGACGCTGGAGGTGCTCAGCTGCTCCAACGCCGCCATGCGGGAGGCCTACGACGCGGGCCGCGTGCACCTCGTGCTCGACGCGGTACCGGACATTCCCGGGCCGCCGCGCTGGACGGTGCGCGCCCCGCTGGTCTGGGCGACCGGGCAGGGTGTGGACGTGAGCGCCGATCCGCTGCCGGTGGTGCTGTTCTCCAACCCGTGCTCCTGGCGTACGTCAGTGCTGGACGCGCTGGAGCGTGCCGATCGACGTTGGCGGGTGGCCTTCGAGAGCAACAGCCTGGTCGGGGTGCTCGCCGCGGTACGGGCCGGGCTCGGCGTGGCGGCGCTCATGCCCGCGAACCTCGAACCGGTCATGATCTGCCGTGACACGGCTGCCCTGCCCGTCCTGCCGGACGTCGAGTTCGGTCTCGCCCGGCACCCGCGGACCGATGGTGATCCGCTCATCGACGCCGTGGAGACGGTGCTCCGTCGCATCGTCTGAGCACCTGGCCCGGAGCCCCGGGGACGAGGACCCCGTCCTGTTCGCGAACGGTCAGCGTGGTCATCGGCTCGCCCTCTCCGGGCGCGACCGGGGCAGGCCGATGATGAGGATGACGCCGACGCTCAGGTGCAGCAGTGCGAGGGTCACCTTCGCTCCCCCGCCGACGCCACTCGGCGGCCCAATCACGAGTGACAGCAGCAGGACGGCGACCGCTGTCGAGGTCCACCAGACGCGGAAACGGTTGGTACGGCGTTCCAGCACCGCGAGCAGCGCCCAGCCGGCCAGCGCCGCGACTGTGGTGGCCACGATGACCGCGGCCACAGTGACCTGCCGGGTCGAGTTCGCGGACCTGACCGCCAGGTCGACGCCGGCCGCCACGTGCAGGAGCACGAACTCGACAACCGACACCACTATCGCGCCGGCCGCCACAGCGGCCCGTCCCAGGAAAAGGTTGTTCGTCATGGTCTGAGTCTGTGGACCGGGCCGGGCCGGACGCGTCGGTCCAGACGCCGCGGCGGGTACGTCCGCTGGCGCCTCGGCGTACTACCAAAGGAGGTGGTCCGGCCGACCGCGAGCCCAGTAGCGTGCGCCATGTGGAAGCGGCGACGTGCGAGGTCGAGCCGCCGCGGACGTGGCGTTCCGTTCCGGTGGTCGTGACGACAGTGGCGATCGGCGTCCTCGTCGCGACCATGTTGTGGTCGGCCACCCGGTCCAGCTCCGCCGGCCTGGTCGGCGTCGACGTCGCGCTGGCGGTGGCCGCCCTGGCCCTCGTCCCGGTGGTCGTCCGCCGCCCGCAGGTCGGTGGCGTGCTGGCCGGCCTGCTCGTCGCGTTGTCTCCGGTGGCCACGCCGGTGGCCAGCTTCGCGGTGCTGTTCGTCGCCCGCAACCGGCCGTTTCGGCAGGCGGCGGCGGTGGCGGCGGTCGGCGTGGCGGGCGAGGCGGCGCAGGCGTTCTGGCGGCCGGTGCCCAGCCTGACGTACGGGTGGCGGCTGGTGCTGATGACGATCGCCTACGCGGCCCTGCTCGGCTGGGGCACCTGGGCGCAGGCCCGCCACGCCCTGTTGGCCGCGCTGCGGGACCGCGCCCGACGGGCCGAGCAGGAGCAGGAGCGGCGGGTCGACGAGGCGCGGGCGGCGGAGCGCAACCGGATCGCGCGGGAGATGCACGACGTGCTGGCCCACCGGCTGTCCCTGCTGGCGGCGGCCGCCGGCGCGATGGAGTACCGGCCGGACGCGCCGCCCGAGCGACTCAGCGCCGCCGCCGGGGTGATCCGGGCCAGCGCACACCACGCCCTCGACGAGCTGCGCGAGGTCATCACCCTGCTGCGCAGCGACGACACCGAGTCGCCCACCGACGCACCACCCGGGCAGACCCTCGCCGACCTGCCGCGCCTGGTGGACGAGGCGCGGGCCGCCGGGCAACAGATCGAGGTCGACGACCCGCTCGGCCCGTCGGTCGAGATCCCCCCGACGGTCGGCCGCACCGCGTACCGGATCGCGCAGGAGGCACTGACCAACGCCCGCAAGCACGCGGCCGGTCAGCCGGTCCGGCTGGTGCTCGGCGGCGCGCCCGGCTCCGGCCTGAGCATCGCGGTGAGCAACCCGACCACGCCCGACAGCGGTGCCACCGGTAGCGCCGGTACCGGCCTGATCGGCCTCGCCGAACGGGCTGCGCTCACCGGCGGTCGGGTCGCCCACCAGGTCGACGCCGCGGGCCGGTTCCACCTCACCGCGTGGCTGCCGTGGCCGACGTGACGGGTCCGATCCGGGTCGTCATCGTCGACGACGATCCCCTCGTACGGGGGATGCTCACGCTGATGCTCGACGGCGCCGACGGGATCGTCGTGGTGGGCGAGGCCGCCGACGGCGCCACGGCGATCACTGCGGTGGACCGGCACCTGCCGGACGTGGTGCTGATGGACATCAGGATGCCCGGCGTCAACGGCATCACCGCCACCGAGCGCCTGCGCCGCCGCCACCGGCCACCCGAGATCATCGTGCTCACCACGTTCGACACCGATGAGCACGTGGTGCGGGCCCTCCGCGCCGGCGCGAGCGGCTTCCTGCTCAAGGACACCCCGCCCGAGCAGATCAGTCAGGCGGTCCGTGCGGTGGCGGCCGGCAACCCGATGCTGTCTCCGGGCGTGACGCGCCGCCTGATGCAGCGGGTCGCGTCGGGGGCCGAGTCCTACGAGCAGGCGCACGAGCGGTTGACACTGCTCACACCCCGGGAACGCGACGTCGTGCTGGCCATCGCGCAGGGGCGCTCCAACGCCGAGATCGCCAGCGAGCTGCTGATGAGCGTGACGACGGTGAAGGCCCACGTGTCGCACATCCTGACCAAGCTGGATCTCGACAACCGCACCCAGATCGCCCTGCTCGCCCACGACGGTCGGCTCCTCTGACCGGGAGCCGGTCAGGCCAGCACCGCCGGCAGGACGAGCACTGCGAAACGGATCACCCGCCCGGAGAGGCAGGCGACGGCGAACTCCCAGCGTCGAAGGCCCGCGGTGCCGGCGGCGAGGCTGACGACTGCCAACGGTGGAACCCCCACCGCCGCGGAGGCCAACACCGTCGGTAGGGCGGTGCGGCGGCGGGAGAGCCAGCGTCGGATCGGTTCGGTCCACCGCGCGGCCCGAGCCGCCGCGCGCCCTGACTTTCCCCGTTTCGCGACCCTGCGGGCCAGTCGCCCCGACCCGCGACGCGCCGACTCGAACAGCAGCAGCTTGCCGGCGGTCTGCCCGAGCGCCAGGGCGACCACCACGGCGACGAGAGCGTGGCCGCCGCGTTGCCCGGCGACCACGGCGAAGGCCTCGGCGTTGACGATCGGGACGAGCGCCGAAGCGACACCGTAGCCGAGCGCCACCACCGCCTCGGCGAGGCTGCTCATGCCCGGCCGTCCCGTTCGAGCAGCCGGACCACCGCTGCGACCGACCACAGCTTGACCACGACGACGGCGACGGCGACGCCCAGCGCGAGCAGGTACTGCCCGAACGCGATGGCGCCGATGACGCCGGCGGTGTTGGCGACCTTGGCCACTGGCGACCAGTTCAACGCCCACACCCGCCGGTCGACCCTGTGGAAGTAGTTGGGGCTGAGCACCGGCCAGCACAGGAACGCCAGCGACAGCATGGTGTCCAGCACCAGGAACGAGAGCAGGAAGACCACTGCCACGACAGCGACGTCCGGCACGAGGGAGACCAGGCCCACGCAGAGTACGGCGGTGCAGGCGCGGTCGCTCACGATGTCGAAGACGGCCCCGGCCCGGGTCTCCTGGCCGAGCCGGCGGGCGGCCCAGCCGTCGAGCACGTCGCCGAGCCAGTAGATACCGTACGATACCGCCATCAATGCCACCGATCCGGAGACGAGGGCCACGATACCGACGGTGACGGCGGCGACCGTGCGAACGGCGGTGATGTAGTTGGGAACCGTACGAAGCGGGCCGACGGTGATGGCGGCGCGGGAGTCGACGAGAGTCACCTCCGCAGAGTCGTCCGGCAGGCGTTTTCGCGGAACGTGCCAGGGTGCCGAAGTGGTTCCGAGGGCGGTACCGGGGTGCCGGCCGATCCGGTACCTGGGTACTGGCCGGCCTTCCGGCTGGTCACGGAGACTGTGCGGGTGATGACTGGAATCCGCGAACGGTTGCGCGACCCCGAGCGAGTGCGCCGGCTCGCGTACGGTGCGGTTGGTTTGATCATCGCCGCCGTGGTCACCACAGTCGAGGACGGCGTGTCCGTCCCGGCGGGCTGGGCGTGGCTGGTGCTGCCTGTCGGCCTCGGGGCCACGGCGCTGCGCCCCCGCTACCGAACCGCGGTCTTCGCGGTCTGCGCGGGGTTCGTGGCGATCGTGAGCACCGGCGAGTCGGTGCAGTTGGGCCTCGCGGCCGCCGGCCTGGTGTTCGTCTCGGTCTGCGAGGATCCGGCCCGACACCCGTGGCTGGGGTGGGTGGGTGGCCTGATCGGCGCGGCCGGCGCCCTCACCACCGCGCTGTTGAACGAGCGCGGGGTGTACGAGCAGCCGTTCTTCTTCGTGACGGCCGGCTACCTGCTGGCGATCCTGATGCGGTCGTGGTCACGCGGCCGTGCCCTGACCCGGGAGACGGACGACCTGCGCGGCCAGGCCGCCTGGCTCGAACAGCGCACCAATCTGGCCCGTGAGCTGCATGACGTGGTCGGCCACCACGTCACCGCGATGGTGGTGCAGGCCGAGGCGGGGCAGCTCAGTGACGACCCGGGGGCGGCGCTGCGGGCGATCGCGGGCAGTGGCCGCACCGCACTGAGCGAGCTGGACACGCTCGTCGTGCACCTGCGCGATCCGGACGCGTCGATCGCGGTGAGCGCCCCGCCGCGCCTGTCCGACATCGACGAGCTGCTCGCCCAGCCGCTGCGCCAGCAGGGCGTGACGGTGCGGGTCCAACTGGACCCGGAGCCGGGCCTGGACGAGATCGGTGTGTTGACCGCCTACCGCATCGCCCAGGAGGCCCTCACCAACATCGCCCGCCACGCGAAGGCCAGGGAGGCCTGGGTCGAGTTGGTCCGCGTCGGCGACCACGCCCGCCTGCGGATCAGCGACGACGGCGTCGGGCCGCCCCGGGCACCCACGAGCGGCTCGGGCCTGCTCGGCATCGGGGAGCGCGTCGCCGCGCGCGGCGGGAGCTGGGAGTTGAGCCAGCGCCCCGGCGGCGGCACCGTGGTGCAGGCCGACCTGCCGGTGGCGACCAGATGATCCGCGTCGCTATCGCCGACGACCAGGAGCTGGTCCGGGACGGCTTCAGCCTGATCCTGCGGTCCCAACCCGACATCCAGGTAGCAGCCGAGGCCGCCGACGGCCGGCAGTTCCTCGACGCCGTACGTCGCGACTCCCGCATCGACGTCGCCCTCGTCGACATCCGCATGCCGGTGCTCGACGGCCTGCAAGCCACCCGCGAGCTGGCCACGATTCCCCACGCCCCCGCTGTCATCGTCGTCACCACCTTCGACGACGACGCCTACGTCCTGGACGCCATCGCCGCCGGAGCACGAGGGTTCCTGCTCAAACGGTCCAGTGCCCGTGACCTGATCGCCGCGGTGCGCACCGTCGCGGCCGGCGAGGCGGTCCTCTCCGCCGAGGTCACCGGCGCCGTCCTCGACCGAGTCCGCGCGACCGGGCCGGCCACCCGCGTGGAGTTGGCGGCCTACCAGCTCACCGCTCGGGAGACCGACGTGCTCGCCCTGATCGGCGCCGGACTCAACAACAACGAGATCGCCGAGCGCCTCTACCTGTCCATGAGCACCGTCAAGACCCACGTGACAAACGTGCTGGCCAAGACCGGCAGCCGCGACCGCGTACGAGCCGCCATCCTGGCGATCCAGGCCGGCCTGACGCCGTGAGTCAGGGATCGGCGCGGGGGCCCACAGACTCTGCCTGCGGCCCTGTCGGCCGGTTCACATGGGGCTGGGAGCGCTAGCTGACGCGGTCGCGGCCGATCGGTCGTAGGGTTGCCGTATGGCACAGCGACTCGTCAGCGTGTGGCAACCGTTCTTCCTTGCTAGCGAGAGTCGGGGCGCGGCCATCGACGCCGCGACCGAGTTGGAGGATCTCGGCTACTCACGTATCTGGTTCTCCGGGGGTTTCGGCGAGAACGTCGCCAGCCGTTTCCGGGAACTCCTGGACGGGACCACGCGCATCGGGGTCGCCACCGGAATTCTGAGCATCTGGCATTCATCGCCACCCGAGGCGGCGGCGTTCGCGCAGGACGCGGAGCAGGCGCATCCCGGCCGGTTCCTGCTCGGTCTCGGCGCCAGCCACGCGGTGGTGGTGGAAAGTGGCGGCACCGACTATCGCAAGCCGTACTCGCGAATGGTGCAGTACCTCGACGGCCTCGACGCGGCCGGGCTTTCGCCCGAGCGACGCATCCTGGCGGCACTGGGCCCGCGAATGCTCGAACTCTCCCGCGACCGCTCCGCCGGGGCGCACCCGTACTTCGTCCCCGCCGAGCACACCGCCGAAGCTCGGGCGGCAATCGGGCCCGACCGGCTGCTCGCCCCCGAGGTCGCTGTGGTCCTCGACGCTGACGCCACCACCGCGCGCGCCACCGCCCGCCAGTACACGAGCGGGTACCTCGCACTGCCGAACTACACAAACAACCTGCGGCGATTCGGCTGGACCGACGAGGACTTCGCCGACGGCGGCAGTGACCGCCTCGTCGACGCCCTGATCCCGTGGGGCAGCGTCGAGAAGGTGGTGGCCGGGTTGGAGAAGCACTACCAGGCCGGCGCGGACGAGGTGGCGATCCAGGTGCTCAACGGCGGCGACGACACGGCGTTCCCCGCCGACGCGTTCCGCGCCCTCGCCGCAGCCCTGATCTGACCTCCGAAAATCGCGGCACCGTCGGCCGCCGTCGCGGCTCGGATGCCGTCAACCATGTGGACCGGCACCAACTGACCGCTCTCCTGGCAGGCAAGGGCGCTGTGCCGGGATGACGGGTGGGGTCTGACCGGCTGGTGGCATCGTCGAGCCATGCCTGGGTCGCCTTCGATGACGCCACGTGCGAACTGCTGACCGCGGCGCTTCAGGGTTGAGATTGGTGGCCGCGACACCGCTCAGACTCGCCCGACGAGATCGAGGCCGGTCAGGTCCGCCGACAGCGCCCACAGGCGGGCTGCCTCGCTGCTGTCCGTGGGGCTGCCGTCGGTGATGCGGCAGTCCACGCAGTAGTCGCCGCCGTTCGCGTCGAGGTGGGGTGACGTGGCGGCCCAGACCTGGGTCGCCGCGCCTTGCTCGACGGTCTTGAACAGGCCCGGCGCGGGAGTGCCGTCAGCGTCGATCCAGCCGGCGGCGACCATCTCCTCGGCTGCGAGGTGCCGTTGCAGGGCAGTGAGGATCCAGCCGGGGTTGACGGAGAAGGCACGGACGCGGTGCGGCCTGCCGAGCAGGTCGAGGTGGCGGGCGAACAGGATGTTCGCGAGCTTGGACTGGGTGTACGCCTCCCACTTGTCGTATCCGCGCTCGAACTGCACGTCGTCCCACCGGATACGCCACGCCGGGTTGCGCCCGGAGGCCACCGAGACGACGCGAGCCGTGTCGGGGGCGGTGAGCGCGGGCCACAACAGGTTCGTCAGCGCGTAGTGGCCAAGGTGGTTGACCGCGAAGTGCCCTTCCCAGCCGGGTCCAACCCGGGTTTCGGGGCAGGCCATGATGCCCGCACTCGCGATCAGGATGTCGAGCGCGGGGTGGCTGCGGAGGAACCGTACGGCGAAGGCGCGGACGGAGGTGAGGTCGGCGAGATCGAGCTGGTCGACCTCGACCCCGGGTACGTCGGCGAGTGCCTGCTGCGCTGCATTCGGACGGAGAGCTGGGACGACGACCCGAGCCCCCGCTCGGGCGAGCGCGCGGGTTGTGGCGAGACCGAGACCGGAGTAGCCGCCTGTGACGAGGGCGGTCTTTCCGGTGAGGTCGAGCCCGGCGAGGACGTCTCCGGCCGTACTGTGGGCACCGAACCTGGTGTGGGTCGTTTCGCTGGTCATGCCGCGGACGCTAGGTGCTAGACCGAGGTCTAGGTCAATGGCTACGGTCGAGGCCATGGCGGACGGCGGCCTGAGCATCGGGCAGGTGGCGCAGCGCACCGGGTTGAGCGTGCACACCCTGCGGCTCTACGAGCGTGAGGGCTTGCTAGCCAGCGAGGTGCGGCGCGACAGGTCCGGCAGGCGCGTCTACAGCGCCTGGGACGTCGAGTGGCTGGCAAACTGCGTGAAGTTCCGTGCCTCCGGGATGCCGCTCACCACGATCAGCCGCCTGGCCCAGCTCGTACGCGAGGGCAGCGGCAACGAAGCCGAGCGGCTCACGTTGCTTCGCGAACATCAGCGCCACATCACCGAGCAGCTCACGCAGCTGCACGACACCCTCGAACTCATCAACGGCAAAGTGGCCAGCTACGAACAGCACCTCGCCGCCGGCGCCTCCGGTGATCCCTGGCAACAGCAACCCCAGCCCGCCCCGACAGAGGGCACACCTCAGTTGGGCTGACGAACACCGCCGGCCGGACCGGGCTCGCTTGCTCTCGTGGCCGTTCGAGTGCCTGGTTGCGGTGCCTGGTTGGTGGGTAGGACCTGAGTGTCGGGCAGATGGGTACGCTGCACTGGCGGTGGCCTCGGCCAAGCACCTCCGCACCACTGCCACCCTCACCGCCCGGGTGGCACCACCGGCGTTCCCGTATTCGCAGACGAGAGGCGAGACCCACACCATGACCGCCGTACCAGGCCAACGGTCTACTGCTGCTGTGGGTTCGGCGGCTGCCGAGCAAGCAGCGGAGGAGGACCTGCGGGCGTTGTTCGGGCAGTCCATCGCCGTCTTCGCGTCTCTGGCGGGGCCGTCGCACCTGGTGGAGACGGCGAACCCGGCGTTCTTCGCCAGCATCGGCGAAGAGCGGGCACGGGTCGGGGTGGCGATCGCCGAGCTGATGCCCGAACTGGCCGGTCAGGGATTCATCGCGCTCCTGGACCAGGTCTTTCAAACTGGTGAGCCGTACACCGGCCGTGACGTCCGGGTCGTGCTGGGCAGCGGCCCGCAGGCGCGGGAGGCGTTCTTCGACTTCACCTACGAGCCGCGGCGGGACGCCGACGGCAACGTGACCGGGATCCGCGTGCTCGGCGTGGAGACCACACAGGTCAAGCATGCCCAACGGCTGATGGCCGAACACCGTGCCCTGCTGGAGCAGATCGCCCGTCAGGCACCCCTGACCGAGGTGCTCGACGGGATGGCCCGCTGTATCGAGAACCTCGCACCGCAGGAGGTGCTGGTTTCCGTCCTGCTCGCCGATCCCGACGCCCGACACCTGCGCCACGGCGCCGCGCCGAGCCTGCCCGACTTCTACAACCAGGCCATCGACGGCATCGCGACCGGCGAAGGTGTCGGTTCGTGCGGCACCGCCGCCCACCGGCGGGAACCAGTCATCGTCACCGACATCGCCACCGATCCGTTCTGGGACGACTTCCGGGACCTGGCCGACCAGGCCGGACTGGCGGCGTGCTGGTCCACGCCGATCCTGGCCCGCGACGGCGGCCTGTTGGGCACCTTCGCGATGTATCACCGCACCCCGCGCATCCCGCAGGACACCGACCTCGCCCTCACCCGGCTCTTCGCCGGCACCGCAGCCCTGGCCATCGAACGCCACCACATCGAGCAGGCGAAGCTCGCCGCCGAGGCACGCGCCAAAGCGGCCAACGACGAACTGGCCAAGGTGCTGCGCGTGGAGCGGGAACTGCGCGCCGAGGCGGAGCAACGCGCCGCCGTCGCCGCGGAACTCGCCACCCAGATGCGTGCCGCCGCGGCCGCGCAGGCCGCCGCGCCGCACCCCGAGCACTGCCAGCTCGGCGGCGCCGCCGGGTGCACCGCGCCGGCCGAGGTCAAGATCGCCGATTCGTGGGGTGACGCGGCGTGGGGCTGCCCCGCCCACGTCGAGGAGGCCATCCTCAACGTGCGGTCGGTGTTCATCGCCAGCGAGGAACTCGGCGGCCTGACCGCCTACCTCAACCGCTGATGGCTCACGGGCGCCTGCCGAACAGCTACGGGCGGGCGCCACTCCTTGCGGTAGTCGGGGTGCTCGTTGTACGACTGCACGAGCACTCGGAGCGCGTACGCGAGACCGGCGAAGCGCTCGTCGCCGGGGTCCATCGCCTCGTACTCCCGCGCCAGCATGTCGACCAGGTCGAGCATCGGTAGTTGGCTGTCGAGGAGAGCTTCGCTCCCGAAGCGGTGAAACACGTCGACGTACGCGTGGCCCATGTTCGTGACGAAGGTGAGGTGGCAGCCGCGCACCTGCTGATCCTCGTCCGCCGCCCGATAGTTGCTCGGCGACGGATCGTGGCCGCTGCCCGAGCGGTCTTGGCAGAGCCAGGAACCGTCGCCGCAGGTCCGGTGCAGGGTCAGGGCGTCCACCGTACGCCCGGGTTCACCCGCCCGGACCAGTCGAAGACGGCCATGTTGTCCCACTGGTTTCCGGTGCCGTTGATGTTGGCCGGGTCCCAGCCGTTGCCACGGACGGCGTACCAGGTCGGTTCCCAGTAGAAGACGCCGATGGCACCCGCGTTGCGGGCGGTGTTCTGCACCCAGTCGAACTCCTGGGCCTGCCCGGACCAGGTCGCGCTGATGCCGTCGCAGGTCGCGTCGCCGATGGCGTTCGGCTCGCTGTCCGCGTTGTTGCGGGTGAAGGGGTACGCGGTCTCCACGATCACCACCGGCTTGCCGTAGCGCGTGCGCAGGTCGACGATGGTGTTGTAGAGGTTCGCCAGGCTGCCGTGCCACATGCAGTAGTACGACTGGGCGGTGATGTCCCACTGCACACCCTGGGCGCGGATGCCGTCGTAGAACCATCGGGCGTTGGCGTTGCTGTCGGCGTTCGCGGTATGGATCATCACCGGGATGGCGCTGCCGCACGCCTTGGTCGCGTTGTAGCCCTGCTTCAGCAGCCCGGCCAGCGGGGCGAAGTCGTTGTTGACGACCTTGCCCTCGTTCCACAGCATCCCGACGTTGATCTCGTTGCCGATCTGCACACTGTCCGGTGGGGTGCCCTGCCCCCGGAGGCTGGCGCAGACGTCGTAGGTGAAGGTGTAGACGTCGGTACGCAGTTGGCTCAGGCTGTGGCCGGCCCAGGCGGCTGGCTTGTACTGCTTGCCAGGGTCGGCCCAGGTGTCGGAGTAGTGGAAGTCGACGAGCACCTTGAGGCCCTTCGCCCTGGCCGCCCTCGCCTGACCCAACACCGCGCTCTTGTTGTTGTAGCCACTGATCGGGTTGTTCCAGACGCGCAGCCGGACGTAGTTGACGCCGACCGACTTCAGGATGTCCAGCGGGTCGCGGGCTACCCCACCGGCGTCGTAGTACCTGGCGCCGAGATCCAGGCTGCGCTGCAACGAGGAGACGTCGGCACCGCGCATGGTGAGCGTGTTCGCTGCGGAGACGGGCGCGGGCGCAGCGGCGAGCGTGGTGGCGACGGTGACGATGCCGGCCGCGACAGCCCCGAGCAGGGCCCGCGCGCGGCGATGGTGGGGTGTGGCCGGATGTGTGTTCACGAGGCCCCTTCAGCCCACTGTGCAGGAAGCGCCGTTCAGCGAGAGGCCGGTCGGCGGCGCGTCGCTGACACTCCACCGCCCCTGGACGCCGAAGGTCGCGGAGCCGTTCGGCGCGAGGACGCGGTTCCAGTCGACGTTACGAGCGGTCACTGTGGTCCCGCTCTGGCCGATCGTGGCGTTCCACCCCGAGGTGACCTGCTGGTCTCCCGGGAAGTTGAAGGTGACGGCCCAGCCGTCGATCGGTGCCGCCCCGGCGTTGTGGACCGTCGCCGTGGCCACGAAGCCGCCCTGCCACTCGGACTGGTTGCGGTAGGTCACCCGGCAGGTCGAGGGCGGCGGGGGCGTCGGAGTGGTCGTCGTCGTGGGCAGAGTGACAGTGTTCGACGCGATCGACACGTTGCCCACCGCGTCGCGGGCCCGCACGTAGTACAGGTTCCGCAGCGGCGTCGACGCAGGTAGCGGCGTCGTGTACGTCGTACCCGGCACTGTGGCGACCAGTTGCGAGGTGAACCAGCCGTCGAATCGGTAGACGTTGTACCCGAGCACGCCGACGTCGTCCGTCGACGGCGACCAGGACAACGTGCCGGTCGAGGCGGTCACCTCGCCGACGGTCAGGTTCTGCGGCGCGGTCGGCGGGGTGGTGTCCGGGCCGGTGTCCGTCACCGGGGTGACCACTGTCAGGGCGTTCGACCAGTTCGAGCGTTGCCCGAGGCTGTCCCGGGCGATCAATCGGAACGTGTACTGCTGGCCCGGCCCGAGGGAGCGGGTGATCGTGGTGCTGGTGACGGCCCCGACGCTGGCGCTGAAGACGATGTCGCCGAACTCCTGGTAGTACGTGATGTCGTACCCGGCGATGGCGCAGCAGCCGGACATGGCGGCCGTCCAGGTGAGGGTGACCGACGCGCTCCGGACCTCGCTGGCGGTCAGGTTCGTGGGCGCACTCGGCGGGACGGGCGAGGTGCTCGGCGTACTGGACGGCGTTGGCGACGCGGTTCCGGCCGGTGCTGCGACGGACACCGCGGCCCCTCCGGGCGCTGGGGCGACCCCCGGGTACGCGGCGGGCGTCACGATGCCGGCGTCGGCCGCCGGTGTGACGCTCAGAGCGGTGCCGAGCACCACAGTCGACAGCACGACGGCGGTCAGCAGACCCGGCCGCAGGCGGCGGAACGGCGAGGACGAGCGAACGCCTGTCATACGTCGACGATGCCGCAGGAGATCGATGATCGCCAACGTGTCTCACGCCTCGGCCGACAACCGGACCGGCTCATGCCCGACTTCTTACCGAACCATGACGTGCAGGGTGACCGCTGACCGTTGACCGCCCGTTCGCCCGTACCGAGGGGAGACAGCACAGCACCGGAGCCCTTTCCGGCTTTGAGGAGATTCCGATGAACCGCAGAAAGAACGGGACCGCACTGGTCCAGACCCGGCCGGCCCGAATCGCCATGGCCGCGCTCGTGCTGGCGGCCACCGGCGCGCTCACCGCCACCTTCGTCTCCAGTGGTGGCAAGGGCACCGCGGATGCCGCCACCAGCCTGGACCAGTTCGTGTCGATCGAGAACGTGCCGCCGAACGTGCAGAACCTGAGGCCGGCCGCCGGTGCGTCGACCGGCCGGTTCACCGTCGACTGCGGCACGAACGGCAACGGCAAGTTCAGCCCGGACAATCCGGTGGCGCAGCCCGGCATCCGCAACGGCGCCGAACACGTCCACGACTTCGTCGGCAACCTGGCCATCACCGCGAACTCCTCCGACGCCGATCTGGACGCCTCCGGCACCACCTGCCGCAACGGCGACAAGTCGTCCTACTTCTGGCCGGTCGTGCGCATCGACAAGACCGTCCGCGGCGGCAAGCAGGTCCAGCAGGCCCTCGCCCAGACCCAGCCGATGGTCGTCTGCCCCTCGGTCGGCAAACGGCTGCGGGCCGTCCCCATTGGGGCCCGCGGCACCGTCGACCGTCTGCTGGCCGAGTTGGATCGCCAGCAGGCCGCCGCGAACCAGCGGATGACCGCCAGCCGGGGCCGCATCGACGCCGCATTCAACCGGGAGGTCATCGACTCTCTCCGGGCCCGCCGCGCCGCGATGATCAAGCAGATCAGCACCACGATCACCGCCGCCGGCGGTAGCCAGCCTGGCCTGGTCTCGCTTGTCGACTGTGACGTCAGCTACGACGACATGCACGCCCGGATGCCCGGCAGCGCCCACCGGGAGAGCGTCAAGGCAGCCCAGGCCGCGAATCCGCGAATTCAGTGCCCGGCCGTGCGGGACAGGTTGCCCGGCGTACCCGATCGGGCGCTCGCCGAGGTGAACCGCAACCTCGACGACCTCGACCGGCAGATCTCCGAAGCCAACGAACGCCTCGTCACCAGTCGTGGCCAGGGCGACCCGGCGTTCGTCGACAACGCCATCCTCGGACCGCTACGCGCCAAGCGGGTCGCCGTGCTCAACCGGATCGCCACCGCGATCGGGCGGCAGGCCCCTCGCCCGCAGGGTCTCGAAGCGCTCGCCGGCTGCACGCTGGACCAGGCCCCCAGCACCCCGACGGCACCGAGCAGCGCGCCCACCACCGCCGCCGCTGCGCTCCCCGACCCGCAGGGACCCAACCTTGAACTGCCCGGCAACACCGGCGGCATCGTCCGCCCGGCGCAGGTGCTGATCGAGTACCGCGGCAACCCCGTCAGCGCTGTGGTGCCGATGCCGAAGTTCCTCCGGGCCCTCACCGGCGACGCCAAGCCCACCAGCCGTGGCCCGGCCAACGCCCGTGCCACCTGGACCTGCTCGGGCTTCACCGACCGGCTCTCCGACAAGTACCCGATCTGCCCCGCCGGCAGTCAGGTGCAGCGCGTCCACGACTTCCCCGGCTGCTGGGACGGCCGGAACGTCGACAGCGACAACCACCGCAACCACGTCGCGTTCGCCGACAAGGCCACCGGCGCCTGCCCGCAGGGCTTCCGGGCGATCCCGCAGCTGCGGATCACCGTGGCCTACGACATCGCCCGCGACGTGCAGGTCAAGGGCCAGTACGCCCTCGACTCCTTCCCCGAGGAGAACCACAACCCCTTCTCCGACCACAACGACTTCGTCAACGTCAACTCCGCCCAGACGATGCAGCGCATCGCCACCTGCATCAACAAGGGCAAGAACTGCTCCTGACGCCGGGGCCGCGTCGCTCGGGCGGGGCGGGTCGCGGCCGGCTGCCGGCCGCGACCCGGTGTGTCGCCAATATCGAGGGGGGGACGATTCACTGGGAGCGATACCAGTGGGGCAAAATTCGACCCTCCCGATCGTTACACTCGCCGGAACGCCGGCACCGCCGCAGACCTCGACCTGCGCCAATCCCCATCGAATGGAGACGCCTGTGACCCGCGACAAGGCGGCACCCCCCGGTATCGACCCCAACATCCCCAGCGTGGCCCGGGTCTATGACTTCTTCCTCGGCGGCAAGGACAACTTCGAGGCCGACCGGAAGGTCGCCGAGCACGCTCTGCGGATCACACCGGACGGGCCGGCAGCCGGCCAGGCCAACCGGGCCTTTCTGCGTCGAGTGATTCGCTTCCTCGTCGGCGAGGCCGGCATCGACCAGTTCCTCGACATCGGTTCGGGGCTGCCCACCCAGGGCAACGTGCACGAGGTCGCCACCGAGCAGAACCCGAAGGCTCAGGTGGTCTATGTGGACAACGACCCGATAGTTCTGTCGCACGGACGGGCCCTGCTCGCCGCGGAGGGCACCGCGACGGTGATCCAGGCGGACATCCGTGAGCCGGAGGCGATCCTCAACCACCCTGACGTACGCCGGTTCCTCGACTTCGACCGGCCGATCGGTTTGCTGCTCTTCGCGATCCTGCACCACCTCGGCGACGACGAGGACCCGAAGGCGGTGGCGGCCGCGTTGATCGATGCGCTGCCCTCCGGCAGCTACGTGGCGATCTCGCACTTCCGCGACCCGGGCGAGCGAGACCCGGAGGGCTCCCGCAAGGCCCGCGAGGTCGAGCGGGTCTTCAACGAGTCGCTGGGCACCGGCCGCTGGCGTACCGACGAGGAGATCCTCTCGTTCGCCGACGGGCTGACGGTGCTGGAGCCGGGGCTGGTGCCGCTGGCCGAGTGGCGCCCAGAGCCGGACGCACCGGCTACGGTGCAGACCGACACCTATCACACCTTCGTCGGGCTCCTCGCCCGCAAACCGTAGGCGGCGTCTCACGTTGAGGTCCGTCGGCGGAAGCTCGCCCCGCCGACGGACTCGCCGCGTCGGATCTGACCCCCGGCGAGAACAAGGCCGCCAGTCCCCCGTACGTGGTGCGGCCAGACCCACCCCGGCTACTGCCGTCCGCTTCGGCCGTCCAGCCGCCCTCCTCAGCCTGGCGGCAGGAAGACGGCCCTGGCGCTGAGCGCCAGGGCCAGGCCTCCCAATCGATCACGCGGAGGCTGAGACATCAGCTCCCGGAGTCCGGGAACAGGTAAAGGTCGAACCGCATCCCCTGGTTGTCAAGCTCCAACTGCTGGCTGCCGTAAAGGCTGGGCGGGCCGGCGTACGTGCCGATGAGGTTGTACAGGCCCGGGTCGACAACGAACTGGAAGGCACCATCGGGGCCAGTCACGACCTCGATCCCGGCCGGCTCCAGCCGAATCGTCGCCCCCTCCAACGGCAGCCAGGTGGTGGTGTCGAACGCTTGGCCCTGGAGGCTCCAGATGGCAGACACCGTGAAGCTTCCCTGCGTCATGGGGCTCAGCCGGCCGCGGCGGTCGACCGCCACCGCGTACACCGGCCGCTCACCCGTCACGCTGCCTACGTCGATCGTCACACTGGCCGTACCGTCCGACGCCGCTTGGACCTCGCCGTCCAGATGCGTGTTGTCGACGCTGTAGCGGAACTTGGTCACCCGGGTGTCGCCGTTCGCGGCGAACGTGATGGCGATCTGGCCACCTTCGGCGGCGCTGTCCCCGCCCGGGAAGCTGATTGCCGGCTGAAGAGGCGCCTTCGTCCCGGACGGCCCTCGGACGGCCGCCGATGCAGGCGGCGCCACCAGCATCGAACCGGCGGCCAGTGCCAGCGACGCGGCCAACGCGGCAACACCACGGCGAGTGAGACGGGTGTGCGCACCCAACGTTGATCCGACGAACATTCCAGCCCCCGTATCATCAGAACGTCATAGCGCGCTCACCCTAGCCAGCAAGATGATCTACGTCAACGCTGTTCAATGCGTTGCTAATGGACTGTCGTGCGGCATGCCGCCGCCCACTTTCGCGGATGAAACGTCGCTTCGGCGACCGGGCCACCTTTTGGTGCGGGTGGGCGAGATCGCTCACTCCATGCGGGCGAGCACGCCGCGGGTGCACCGAGGTGACGTCACGTGCCTACCGCGCGGGTTCCAATACGACGACCGGAATCTGGCGGGTCGTCTTCCGCTCGTAGTCGGCAAAGCCTGGATACGCGGCCTTCTGAGCGCTCCAGATCCGCTCCCGTTCGTCCCCGGCGGTGACTCTGGCGACCAACTCGACCTTGTCCGTACCGATCTCCGCTTGGGCCTTCGGGTCAGCGAGCAGGTTGTAGTACCAGTCGGGATTGCTGGGCGCGCCGCCCTTGGACGCGAACACGGCATAGCCGCCGTCCACCTTCTGGTACATCATCGGGCTCACGCGAGGCTGGCCGCTCTTGGCACCGACCGTGTGCAACAGCAGTAGCGGGGCGCCAGCGAACTGGCCGCCGACCTGCCCACCGTTGGCGCGAAACTCCGCGATGATCTTGTCGTTGAAGTCGCTCATGCCTTCTCCTCACCCCGCGCATCGGCTCCGTCGACACGATTCTGACAGTCCCCGGCGCTCACTGCTTGCGTGCGCAGGCCGCAGTCGCCGAGTGCGCCAACGTGGCGTCCCGGCCATGGGCGAGGGTCGCTTCAGGCGCTATGACCGATGTTCCCGAATCAAGCGCAGGAAGATGCGCACCGCGAGCACCCCGAGCACGACCACGGCTGGAATGGCCAGAAGAGTCCACGGTCTATCGAGCAGGTTGGCGGTCCCGAGCAGGGCGACCGCGAGGCCCTCCCATAGCAACTCGCGTCCACTGAGAAGTTCTCTGCGAGGCGGCCGCGGGCCCCGCCGTCTCTCTGCCCGCAAGCGTCGAACCGCGTGCAGCGTGAACACCACGCCAAGTGCGAGACAGAGCGGGCCCGCCAGAAAGTCCAGCGCGTTCGGCACGACTCCTCCTACGGGCTTCTCGGCTGGCAGGGGGAAGCGCCGAGCGACGGACCGATCTTGCCATCACGGCGAATGTGCATCGCGAGGGTGAAGCTGGTTTGTTGCGCTGGTGCGCTGTCATGATCACGCCATGCGGGTACATCAGTACGTGTACTTCTGTGTGCGTTCGGACCTTCTCTCTGCGCGCGAGTTGACGACGCGGTTAGGCATCGAGCCAGACGAGATCAGCGTCAAGGGGAGCAAGCGGGAGAATCCTCCGGTGCCGGCTGTCCACTCGTGGAGGGTTGTGTGTCGTGACAGCGGCTTGACGGTCGATGAGCAGATCGACCGCATCATCGACCGCCTTGGGCCTATCGCTGATCAGATCGCGGCCCTCGTGAGAGTGATCGATGAAGCGGAGGGTGAGGGCATCACCTCGACACTCCAGGTGGTGCGCTACTTCAAAGACGACGATGGCGACCAGCATCAACGACTCGGCTGGCACCTCGATCGCCGAGCCCTGGAATTCCTACACCACACAAGGGCCGAGCTGGACGTGGACGAATACGGAGACGACTGAAGCACGGCTGGCACGCTTCGGTGTCAACTCTCGGCGAGCCGGTCGGATCGGGCTTGATGCGGGGTCAGACGGCCCGCTGACGCCCTTCTCGGCGCGGTTCGGATGGCACGATTGCTGCACTTGGCTGCTGTGCTGCCGGCTTCGACAGCTCGGTTTCCCTCGTCCATCCGAGGAACCGGCGGTGCAGCAAGCCGGCCGGGGTCCAAGGCATGTCCTCGGTTTGCCTGAACGAGGTAGGACCCCAGGTAGAGAGCCAGCGACACCGGAGCATCCGCATACTCTGCCCGCAGCTCGCGCTTCCTGGTCTGGCAGGGCCAGGGCAGGCCGCAGCCACCGCAGCTCCAGATCGGCAGGACCGGGCCATGGACGGTCACCGCACACCCGCCAGGAAGCGAGAGGTGATCCCCCGTGCCTGCCGGCTGCTCACCGCTCACCTTCCTGGGGCCAGTGGCCGCGACTAATCGGAATCCGGTGCCGGGCACGGCACGGCAGGTCGGCTCCGCACCGGCAGACATGCCGCCAGGATCGCCACGACCACACCGGCCGGTGCCTACGGGCGAGAGTCAGCGCGGTGGCCGAGAGGTACTCGTCATACGAGACGCGCCGCACGGACCCTCCCTCGGTCGAGCACGAGGACGGCTTCCTGCCCTCGAAGCTGAGAGACGCGGCGGCCAGGCAATACCGCACCGCCCGCCGCATCCCGTGAGCAAGAAGCTACGGTGGGTCGCGGAGCGGAATGGGTAAGATTCCTACCCCTGGATCACGTGAGAAGCCCGACCTTGATCGCAAGGTCACGGGCATCGTCACGAGTGGAACGTGGGCCGTCGAGCAGGTCCAAGGTGATCTGGCGGGCGTACCCGTTGAAGCGGATCGTCTCCGGGGCCGACTCGTACGCCTGCCGGAGGGTCATCACGGCCGCTTCCTTGTCGTCCTTGCCGTAGTGCGCCCGCGCGACCTCGATGAGATGGCGTGCCCGGCGCGGCCTCGACGGAATCGCCGCGGGGTCATGACGGCGTGCCTGCCGCACCGCCTCACCGGACTTCTGCAACTCCACCGCAACGGTCACCGCATGTGCGCCCATGATGATCCGCGAGAACGATGTCTGCGGCTGATAGAAGCCCTGCGGCAGGCGCTGCGCCACCTGATCCGCGCGGTCCCAGTACCGCCAGGCGTGGCCTTCCTCACCAGCACGGGCGGCGGTGTAGGCAGCCTCGAAGTTCAACGCACCCCAAAGCGCCAGCAGGTTCGTGTTCCCGTCGGCCGTACGCGGCTCCAGCGCCGACAGAAGGTCCAGGGTCACCGCCATCGCGGTGTCCCAGTCACCGGAATCCCGATGCACCTGGCACAGGAACCACCCCGCGCACGCCACCGCCTCCGGGTCGCCGGACTCCTGTGCCGCCACCATCGCTCGGTCCGCGACCCGCCACAACAACTCAGCGGCGGGTTGGTAGGCAAGGAACATCTGCGTCAGCCCAAACGTCTCGGCCAACAGGGCCTGAGCCTGCCGACGCTCATCACCCTCGTACGCCAACGCGGCGCGCTGCACGTCGCGCAACAGCCCCGGCAACAACCCGCCGAGCACCGTACGGTGATCCGACGCTTGGTGGCGTGCCCGCCATGCCGCCGCGAGCCGCTCCCTCAGGCTCGTCAGCGACTCCGGGGAAGTCTCGTCGGAGATTGCGAAGCGGTTCACGGCGTCCCGGACCGACGCCAGCGCCGGGTGCTCCGGCCCGTTGACCACAGCGGACCGGGCGCTCAACTCCCCGACCAAGGCAGACACCTCGACCTTGAGGGCACGCGCGATGCGATCGAGCATGTGAATGCGCGGCGGCAGGATGCGATCGGTCTCCACTGCCTTGACCCACTCGGCGCTGCGCCCCACCAACCCCCCGCGCACCGCACGGGTCTTCCCGGACCGCTCCCGGTAGACCTTCAACCGCTGCCCGAAAGTCAACTCCGGCAAGGAATCCATCCCGGACCTCCTCGTAGCGCGGAACGCGTCGTCGGCGCCCAGGCCGCCGTGCCACCCAACGCTACCGGCCTGGCTGCCGCCTTAGAACCCCTCACACGCCGGGCGCCGCCTTCCACGCCGACGCCCAGGTCCCTGGGACCCTCGCTCGTGAGTTCTCGGCGCTCCGTCCATGCGCGTCCGCGTTGCTGTCGACGGCACTGCGTGACCCACAGACCCTCCGCGCTCCCACTTCCGCCGCCATTCGACGCGACCTCGATGCGCCACAGCCGGGACATCCCCTCGCTGGACGTACAACACCTCGTCCTCAACCCACCAGACGTCGCCGGCACGAAGCAAGACTGGATCATCGTCACCGCACTGCCCGACGTCGATTCCCGATCCCGGAACGTCTCTCAGGTCGAACGCGGTCATCGACTCACCACGGCCCGCTGCGCCTGCCGTCGGCCAAACCGACCAGAGGGCCCACGAGCTAGGTCCAATGCGGCGTAGTTAGCGGTTGTGGCGGGACGTCAAGCGGGCGTGTCGATGCATATGGAACAACGGAAGCGGGGTTGTCCTCACAAGACACCCTTCGAGCTGACGCAGGTCGTGCCGTTCGAGATGGTTGATGACGTCCTCGCCACGACCGGCACGACACAGACCCGGATCCGGGACCTGCCGTCACGAGTCGTGGTCTACCTGCTGCTGGCCGCCGGCCTGTTCGCCGAGTCCGGCTACCGCAAGGTCTGGGCCAGACTCGTCTCCGGCCTCGGCGGTCCCGCCGTGGCCGCTCGGACGTCATCGGCTCTGGCCCAGGCCCGCCGCCGGATCGACGTCAAGCCGTTGGCCGCCCTGTTCACCCTCATCGCTGGCCCTGCCGCCGCAGCCGAACGGTGGCGGGGATCCGGCGCTGCGGGTAGATTCGGAACATGTCTTCCACATCTGTCACAGATGTCGAAGGGCTGCGCGCGCTGGCCCATCCCGCGCGGCTCCGGATCCTGGATCTGCTCCGCGTCCACGACCGGCTGACCGCCTCGGAATGCGCGGCGCAGCTCAATCTCTCTCCCAAGTCCTGCTCGTATCACTTGCACGTGCTCGCCAAACAGGGCCTGGTGGAGCAGGGCTCTCCACTTGCCGAAGACAACCGGCAGCGACCCTGGCAACGCCGTTTCGACGAGGTACGGACGCCCCTGCCAGGAAAGACCGGCGGCGCGGACTCCGACAGCGCCCGCACGGACGCGATCGGCGCCGCGGCCCGGCACGACCTCAGGCTCTTCCTCAGCTTCCTGGCGTCACCGCAGGCAGGGAGCGACGACTGGGCATCGAGTACCACCGTGTACACCCGGACCGCCCTCATGACACCCGCCGAACTCAAAGCCTGGGGCGAGGCGGTCGAAGAAATCACCCGCGACCACGTGGAGAAGGCGGGCCGGACCCGCCGCGACGGACGCGGCCCGGTCCGGCTGGCCGTGCGCGGCTTCGCTCAGACCGCACCAGGGACGGAGACTGCCGAATGACCGGTAACGAGACGACGGGCCTGCGCCGCTACGCCGGAGTGGTCGCGAACCGGCAGATTCTGGCGGCCCTGATCGGCGCACTCGTCGCACGGCTAGCCCAGACGATGTCGCCGCTGCTCATCCTGCTGCTGGCCAACCAGCGGTACGGCGGGTTCGCCATTGCGGGCGCGGCCGCCGCCACCTACGGGCTCTGCGCGAGCCTGAGCGGGCCGCTGATCGCCCGGCTGGCCGAGCGCTACGGCAACCTCGTCCTACTGATCGCCGGGATCCTGAGCAGCACCGGCCTGTTAGTCATCGTCCTGCCGTGGCAGTCGTGGAACTTCTGGGCCGGTGTCGTGCTGGCCGGTGCGGCGATCCCGCCGCTGAGCGCAACGCTCCGAGCCACGATCGCGACTACCATCGAGGACCCGCAGGAACGCATCGCCGCGTACGGCCTGGACACCGTGGGCACTGAAGTGCTGTTCGTACTGGGGCCTGCCCTCGTCGGGCTGGTCGTGGCCTTGAGCAGCCCGACGGCTGCCCTGGCCGGAACCGCGCTGCTCCCGGTTGCCGGTGCCACCACCCTGCTGCTCCAGCAGCGTCGCGTCCCGTCGCCGGAGTCGTCGCCGGACGCGCCGGAGCAGGCTGCGGACCGCCGGATGCTGATCCGGCTTTCCCCGTGGCTGGGCGTGGCGGCGGTCCAGATGGCCGCGATCGGTCTTGTGGAGGTCGCGCTGATCGCGGTCGCGGTCACGTTCAGCTCCTCGGCCGCCAGCGGGGCAGTGCTCGCGACGTGGGCGGCGGGCAGTGTCGTGGGTGGATTGTGGTACGGGGCGCGGTCCTGGCGCGCACCGGTGCGCCGGCAGGTACGGCTGCTGCTGCTCGGCAGCGCTGTCGGGTTCGCCCTGCTGCTCGCCGCCCGGTCCGCTCCGGCCCTGTACCCGCTGGCGTTCCTCGCCGGCGTGTTCATCACCCCGGCGGCGGCGGCCCTGCTGACCGATCTGAGCGAGAACCTGACGGGCGGGCATCGGCTGACCGCGTTCGCTTGGCTGGCGTCCGCGAACGGGCTGGCCGGATCCTTGGCCTACGCCGCGGGCGGAGTGCTGGTCACCGGCGCTGGGCCGTGGGCGACGATCGCCGTCGCCGCCACCCTTCCCGCGCTCGCGGCACTACTGTTCCGTAGCCGCGGTACAGGTCCCGGCATTCCACAGTGGACCCCCCAGAGTCAAGGACCACCGCCAGTTGATCGAGCCGGTCAGCGACACCTCGAGGGCCAACTCGACTCGGAGAAACATGGCGGGGCGCCGACTGGTGAAGGACCGGACCGACAATCTGGCCAGTCGGTTCTTCGCTGAGGCCGTCGCGCTCATCGACGTGGCGTGGTCGGCGGTCGCCGCCAACGACCTGCGCCTCCCGCAGGCTATCGGAGACCGGTCGATGCTCGACCCGCAACAGCGGCTCGAGTTCGTCGCGGTGCATCTCGTACGGCTTGGACCGCATGGCTTCGAAGAACGACTCACCTGGTTCGAACAGGCTCTCGCCACGGAACAGGGTGGCCTGGTCAGAGACGGTCCGCTCCGCATCTTGGAATGCGAAGCGGACCGCCTGCACAGCTAGGGATACGGCGGTTACACCATTCCGCCGCTAGGCCCTGTTTCCAAGGTTTGTTGGCGCGGTCGCGTCTGGGAGCTGGCGTTAGTCTGGGGTGTGGCTGATGATCGCGTTCGTGGGCTGGTGGCAGCGATTGCCGACGGGGTGACGGCTACCGGGGAGCAGTTGCAGGGTTTGACGCAGTCCGAGATCGACGAGATTGAACATGATCAGGCGGTGCCGCTCGTCCAGAGCTACCGGCGGTTCTTGGAGTTGGTGGGGCGCGGCGCCGGGCACTTTTTGCAGGGCAGTGATGTTTTCTACCCGTCGGTGCTGGGTTTGGGTCAGGCCGCTCGTGAGTTGTTGGAGGAGAACCGGGTCCCGTTCGTGTGGACCTCCGAGGATCGGGTGATCCTGATGCATCAGGGCTACCAGTTCGACTTCCTTCGGGGTGCGGGCCCGAATCCCGAGGTCTGGTCCTACAGCGAAGGCACGACAGTTGGCGTGCCGGTCATCAGCTACTCCTGCTTCACCGACTGGCTGCAGGCGCAGGTCGAGCAGCAGACCCAGGCATGGGCTCGACTCGTACCCCGGTACGAAGCCGAAAAGGCGAAGCCGCCAGGAGAGCGACGACTGTTCTTCGGTCGGGTGAACTCGGATGGCAGCATCACCGAAGGGCTGTAGTCCGCTGTTCAAAGCCATTCGTTGATGGCCACGATGTGGAGTGTGGCCAGGTACCGGACGGCGAGCTTGTCGTACCTGGTGGCCACAGCCCGGTGCCGTTTGAGTCTGTTGATGCCGCACTCGACCGCGTGGCGCCGTTTGTAGATCTCCGGTTCGGAGGTTGGTGGCCGGCCCTTGGACCCCCTCTTCCGCCGGTTGTCCGCCTGATCGACCTTGATCGGGATGGTGGCTGGGATGCCACGGCGGCGTAGGTGCTCGCGGTTTCCACCGGCGACCACGCTGAGGTCGCTTCGACGGTGACTGGACCAGCCGGACAGATCTTCGTCAAGGCGGCCTCCGGCGAGTTGAGCGTTCGGTCGCTGCGCTACGAACTGGCGGTAACCCGGGCCATCAACCGGCACCCGCCCGCAGTTCTGTGGCACTTCGAATCCGATGGCTGGCTGGTGGTGGGGACCGAGCATCTTGCCGGTCCCCACCCCGACCTGTCTCCCGGCAGCGCGGATCTCAATCTGCTCCTAGCCGCAGTGAAAGCACTTCAGGAGATGCCGGCGCCCGGCGAGACGTGGTTCACCCCGGCAGCCCGGCTCGGGTTCGCGCACCCGGCGATGGACGGCGGGACACTTATCCATTCGGACCTCAAGAACGCAACGAAGTGGGCGGCCAAGTCCCGGCAGAACACCGAGCGCTGGGTACGCGACCTCGCAATGTGGACCGGCGAGTGGGCGTATCGCCGACCGACGGCCAACAGTCAGCCCGTGAGCCACAGCGCGGGGGCACCCTCTCGTGAGGTGGGCGCCAGCCAGCAAGCCCTCTCGGGGACCGCAAATCAGGTCGCTCAGCCGGGCAGGTCCATGGCCTTCCGAACCGAGAACCAGCCGCGCCGCTCCCAATCTGCTCCCAATGTAAGCCGCACATACCGCAAAGCCCGTTACCGATGACTCCGGTAACGGGCTTCTGACCTGCGCAAACTGAGAGTGGGCGATGCTGGTATCGAACCAGCGACCTCTTCGGTGTGAAACAGGACGCCGCACCGACTCTGACCTGCGGGAACGTAGAGCCGCAGGCAGGGGTGGGTGCAGTTGAGCGCCGTTCGACGCCGTTGGGCGCAGTTCAAGGCCGTTCAGGGCACCCCGCTGCTCCCAACCTGCTCCCCCAAACCGGGCCCGCGCCGGGCCGCCGACCGCCGACCGACCGTGAAATGCCGGCCCAGTACCCATGCTTGGCGCCAGCGCTGGCTCCCGCAAGCCGCATCGGTCGACAAGGAAGCACGTCCACGATCGCCGCGCCTTGTCAGCGGCTACTTGTTTCATTGACCTGCGACCGTGGCCCGGCCAGGCTTCGGTCGAGGCGCCCGGGCTGTCGCTCTCATTGCGGCTGCCCACGCTGGTCGTGTGGCTCTCATTTGGCCTGCGCGGTCCGGGCGCCGCCCCAGGGCGGGGAGAGGCTCAAGAGGGGTTTGCTCGGCTCGAAGTAGCGTTGCCCTCCCGGCTCGACAACCCAAGCGGATCGAGCATCGGAGGACGCGGTGAGTGGCATGTCAGATCGTGTGGTCATCGGGATGGACCCGCACAAGCGCTCCGCCACGATCGAGGTCATGACCAGCGACGAGACTATCGTCGGCGGCGGCCGGTTCGACACCGACCGCGACGGCTACACGGCGATGACAAAGTACGCCAAGCAGTGGCCGAACCGGGTCTGGGCGATCGAGGGCTGCCAGGGCATCGGCCGGCACATCGCCAACCGGCTGCTCGCCGACGGCGAGCAGGTCGTTGACGTCCCGCCGAAGCTGTCCGCCAGGGCGCGGGTGTTCGCCACCGGCCAAGGCCGCAAGACTGATGCCACCGACGCCCACTCCATCGCGCTGGTCGGCACCCGCATGGCCGGGCTGCGCCCGGCGGTCAACGACGAACAGCTCGCCCTGCTGCGGATCCTGATCGACAGGCGTCGTTCCCTCGGTGTCGACCACACCCGAATAGTCTCCCAGCTGCACCAACTGCTGCTGGAACTGATTCCCGGTGGGGCGAAGAAGAGCCTGTCCGCCGCCCAGGCCAAGGCACTGCTGGCCAAGGTCCGACCCCGCGACACGGTCGGCAAAGCCCGACGCCGCGTCGCCGCGGAGCTGATCAGCGACCTCGAACGGGTCTACCAACGCACCAAGGACGCCGACAAGGAACTGAAAGAACTGGTCGCCTCCACCGGCACCACCCTCATGGACCTGCACGGCATCGGACCATCCGGCGCCGCCCGGCTCCTGGTCGAGGTCGGAGACATCACCCGGTTCCCGAACCGGGCCCACTTCGCCTCCTGGAACGGCACCGCCCCCATCGACGCATCCTCCGCCGAGCAGGTGCGACACCGGCTCTCCCGCGCCGGAAACCGGCAGATCAACCGAGTGCTGCACATCATGGCCACCGTCCAGCTCCGCAACCCCACCGAAGGACGCGCCTACTT
Source organism: Micromonospora sp. NBC_00821 (assembly GCF_036347035.1). Classification (NCBI taxonomy): domain Bacteria; kingdom Bacillati; phylum Actinomycetota; class Actinomycetes; order Micromonosporales; family Micromonosporaceae; genus Micromonospora; species Micromonospora sp. NBC_00821. Next base: position 2,267,700 of record NZ_CP108880.1, on the reverse strand, counting down.
CGACCGCAAGAAAGCCTCCGGCAAGACGTCAATGGAAGCGTTGCGCGCGCTGAAACGACGCCTGTCCGACATCGTCTACCGGTGCATGATCAACGACGCCGTGGCCGCCACGGCAGCGGGCCCGGGAGGACAACGGGGAACGACCACTGACTCCAGCGTGACCAGCTCGCATCCCCAAGCCGGCTCTTCGGAGAAGTCACTTCCCGGACCCGCCAAGACCCAGCTTAGAACTCCGCTCCCAGCGTTGTCTTGACACAGAGGGGAGCCAAATGCGGTTCGATTCCGGCCGTACGGCAGGATTGACGTCCTGTCCTCACGTGACCTCGATCAGGACTAGGTGCCGGTGGCCTGCCGCAGGAGTTCGATCATGAGCCGGTCCTGCGGCTTCAGCGCCCCCGGGCTCTTGTAGTCTGCCTCGCGGAACAGCAATTGCCGCTGACCGTTGCCGACCTCCCGATCGAGCATCCGCCGCAACGACCGCTCCACCCGGGCATGAACGTCATCCGCCGGCCGGTCGGCCAACAGTGACAGGGCACGGTGCAGGGCGGCCTCAGCGTCAGGCACGTACAGGTAGTCCGGGCCGCTCGGCAGGCGCTGCCGAGTCAGGTCCACGCCGAAGCGAAACGCCGTATCGACCAAGTCAGCACCAGAGAAATCATTACCGTGAAACTCGTTGGACTCCCGCAACGCAAGCGCCCGATACCCCGGAGGTTCCACCCGCCCCTGCCTCGCCAAAAACGCCAGATCGCTGGCGAACCGCTCCGCGGAGCCGGGCGGCGGAGCGCCCCGGAAGGTCGTCGACCTGATCCGTCCGGTGAAGACGCAGTCGACAAGCTCCAAATAGCTCGCCGTCAGATCACGGATCTCCGTGTCGCGGAAGGTGCAACCGACGAACCGGGAGTAGCCAGCCCCTCCGGTCAGCAGCGCACCATCGAAGGAACACTCGACGTACTGCGACAACTCCATGCCCGCGCCGAGCGCCACGTCTTGGAACCGCAATCCGTCGAAGCGGCACCGCTCGAAACGGGCACCGACGCCGACGAGCCCAGTCAATCCCTGCCGGGAAAAGTCGACCCCAACAATCTCCTCGTGCTCGACGATCAACCGGTTACCCTGCTCACCAGCCACGATCTGCCCTTACCGCTCGCGGCTCGTCCGGGACGCTGATCGCCACGCCGCCGGTCGCAGTGCAGCAGGCGCCGACGTTGCGGGACGCCGTACTGGCGGCGCTGCCTGGCGGAATGTCTTCGGCGCAGGTGCGCGACGCTGCGTACGCGAACGCTCCTTGAGCCGAGCAGCATGCCAGATCGGCGCGCCTCTTAGGGTAGATAAGCTGCGGATCATGACTCAGGTGGCGGTGAAGAGTACTGAGCGGTCCGCCGCCGCGGCCCGGTCGTAGAACGTCTGAACATCAACGAAGTTGTTCCAGGTGTACTCAAAATCTTCGTCGTCCTGGGCACCGTCGTAGTCGCGACCATCGATCGAATCGAAGCGGCGGCGTAGCCAGGTTCGGTCAACAGTTCGCAGTGCCTCGGCCACATCCCTCACCTCGGCGGCACTGACGTACACGACGTACCAGTCAACGTGTAGGTGCCGGCCACCGAGCACCGCGTGGGACCACGGATACACGCCGCCGTCTGGGTCGAGAGTGCCATCGCTCAGGCAGCGATGGATCGCGTCCCAGGCTTTGTCGGTGTCAACCGTCAAAGCGTCGTCTTCCCGAGACTCCTCTAGCTCCTCAAGGAACTCGCCCACCTTGTCGTCGTCCGCCGCTAGCAGCAAGCGCTCCTGCTCGGATGTAATGGCGAAGTGCACCCCTAACATGCCGGCGATCGTACGGGCGTGCACTGGACGCTGCGGGACGACTATGCCCGGCGATCCGGATGCAACCGCCTAGAGAGCGGTCACGTGGCGTAGGAAGGTGCACGACTTTCGGCATGAGCGGACACCGCCCCGGCCGCTGCAGAGAACGCCAACGCTGGCTCCTACGGGCACGCCGAAGAGGTCGCCACAGAACATGCGTTGGCTGTTCCACCGCCGGGTGGTGGTGTGGCAGGGTGACCGGATGATCGACAGCCGTGAGGCGTTGGAGGCTGTGGTCCGGCACGCCATGGAGCTTGAGGACGATTACGACGACATCGCGCCGACGGTCACGACACTGGCCGCATCCGGGGACACCACCTTGGTACCCCGGCTGCAGGAGGTACTGGACCGGTTCCTCGACGAGGGGAACTTCTACGGCCGGGACCTGATTGCCGGTGTCTTGGCTGGCATCGAGGGCGTGGCGGCGCTGCCGGTACTGCTACGCGCTTCGGCGCGCGACCTCGGGGACGACCAGGACAGCCTCCAGGCCGAGATCATCCAGCTGCTGCACGCAGACCGTTCGGCCAGCCGGCGTGTGGTCCGTGATTTCGCCATGGGTGATACGCCGGAGCTGCGCTGTGTGGGGCTGTGGGCGCTCGGGTTCGTGGTCGACGCACAGGATGTCGAGCTGCTCGCCGCGGCCGTGACCGACTCCGACCCGGAGATCAGGTCCATGGCGGTCGGCTCGATCCCTGACCCAGCCGGCGACGACTGGGCATTCGGCGCGCTCGTTCTGGCGTTGCGTGACCTGAACGAGCAGGTCCGGGTATCGGCCGCGAGCAGGCTTGGCTACACCCGCCGGGCTGAGGCGGTCGCACCGCTCGCTGCCCTCGCCGCCGACCCGACACCGCGAGTACGGTCCATGGTCGCCTACGCACTCGGACGACTCGGAAGTCACGAGGCGACCCCGGCCCTGCAACGGCTCCTCCACGACCCCGATCGGCACGTCCGCGAAAACGCTGCGGAAGCCCTCGGCTCAGTCGGAGGGCCAGCGGCGGTCGATACGCTACTGGCGCTGGCTGCCGACCAAGACCCACAACTGCGAGTCCAAGCCGCCAAAGCGCTGGCGAAGGCGGCTGACTCGGATCCCCGCGTGGCGCCGCAACTCACGATGCTGGCACGAGACGGCGAGGCCGCAGTACCAGCGGCGACCCTCAGCGGACTCGCCAGCGCCGAAGGCGGGCCATCACTCCGGGGGCGACTCCTGGTCGAATTGGCGGACGACCCAGATCCAATGGTCCGTCAGCGCGTCGCGGTCGTGGCACGACACCTCGCGCCCGACGCTGCCCCGGACATCCTCCACCGGTATACCCGCGACCCCGACCAGACCCTGCGCCAACTCGCCGCAACCGAACTGGGCCGACTAGCCAACCCCACCGCTCGCTGACCCGGCAGCCCACAGTCAGCAATCTGCTGGCGAGACTGTCGGGCGCCGCGGTTCCGGCCGCCCTGGTCGCGCTCGGCGCGTCGATGCACCGCACGGCGCCGTCGCGGGCCGAGCCGGCCAAGCCGGCCGAGCTGGCCGAGCTGGCCGAGCTGGCCGTGATCACCGCGCTGAAGCTCGTCGCACAGCCGGTCATCGCGTACGCGGCCGGGCTGGCCTTGCACCTATCCGCGCCGCAGTTGCTCGCCGTGGTGGTGTGCGCGGGCCTGCCGACAGCGCAGAACACGTTCATCTTCGGCCAGGAGTACGGGGTCGGCGAGGCGGTGGCCAACCGGGCGGTCGTGGTGACCACGACGCTGTCGCTGGCCACCCTGGCCGCGGCCGCGGCGCTGCTCGGGTAGGTCCATCAGCCGACTCGTCCAGCAATATGGTCAGTCACGCCGACCATGGCGCTGGCCGGCCAGGTCTGCAGCCACGATCATCGCCTGATGATTCGGCGGGCGATCTCGATGCCGCACTGGCCGTGGGAGTGTACGGACGGCTAATGCGCCATGTCGGCGGCAGATGTTCGCATCAGGTTGCGTGTTACTAGAAGCCGCGGAAGATGCCTTCGCCGTTCGCATTGTCGGCAAAATCTTCCCAGTCCATGTTCGAAATCGTGAGGTTGTTCTGAACCGACCACATCTCGGACGGCAGGACTCGGAACGTGGCACCGTACTGCGGCCCTTTGCCCTGGTCCTCTAGATCTTCCACGTAGTCGTAGAGGTTGACTACCAGGATCGGCCGATCAGGGTGGGTCAGCGCCTTCGTGTCGACGAGGAAGGCAACGGCATGATTGAAATCCGCAGGTACCACCTCCAGGAGCTGCGGCGGCGTGATCCCCTCGAACGCACGATCATCGACGAATGCAACGAGAGCGGTGAACCCGTCTTCTGTCTGCGGTTCAACGATCGCCGCCTGAATCGCTGCCCATTCCTGCGGATGGGCAAAATCGGTACGGATGACAAGGGAAACGTCGGAACTCTGGTGCCACATGCGCTCATCCACGCACGGGAGGATAGGCCACCGGCAGCATCGAACGCACTCTCATCGACATGAGCGGACGTCGCCCAAGTGACGGCCGGAAACCCCATGGCTGACATCTTCGGACCGCCGAAGAGGTAACCGTTCAGGAAGCCCTGCTCAGAGGTTCGCCAGTGGGATCTGGGTCTCAGCTCGCGGGATCCGTACCGACGCCACCGCAGGCACAGTCAGAGCCGTGCATCGATGCGGGCTGGCCTCGTGATCGGTGTCGGCAGGCGTCAGTTCAACAGCCAGCACCAACCAGTCGGAGTGCTGGAGGGTTGACCTCTTCGGTATCCACTGGGAGGTCAACCCCTCCGGAGCGCACCAGCTCTGCTGCTCAGCGGCCTGGCCAGGGCACAGCGGGGTGACCTCTTCGCTACGGTGACCACTTCGCCGAGCTGCACCCAATCTGCTCCCAACGCAAGGCCCAACCACCACACCAGGTCGCTACCGCCTTGACCTGCGCACACTCCCCCATCAGGGGAGATAGAGAATCGTTGAAGTCCGTCCAATGGCGTTGAGTACTCCGCAGTGAACCAGGACGCGGCACCAACTCTGACCTGCAGAAACGAGAAGGCGCAGGTGGGGGCAGGTGCCGTTGAGCGCCGTTGTGCGCTATTCGATGCAGTTCAACGCCGTTCAGCGCACCCAACTGCTCCCAACCCGCTCCCCCGATCGCGACCGCACATGGACCGGGCCTGCCTTTCGCTGAACTTGTGACGGCTGTCGATGATAGTGATGATCTGCGCCATGCCTGCGGGATTCCTGACGAAGGTCCCTCCTCGGCTGTGCAACCTGGTTGTCGACATGGTTGGGTCGCCCGCTGGTTCGGTCCGGATGCGGGCGCGGTTCCGCCCTCGACGGGGAGTTTTCCGGTGAACCGGCGCCGCCGACCAGGAGACATCGTCGCCGCGAACTCATCCTCGGCCAGGTTCCAGATTTAGGCCCGCGAACGCGGTAACAAGATCACGCTGCTCATTCGTTGGCAGGGCTTGCAAGTGGGCGAGCTTGTTTCGCGCCTGCCACAGGAGGTACACCGCATCGCGCAAGGCGGGCCGGTTCCGGCCGGACAGCGCTTTTACCGCCACGAAGAGCGGACCCACTTCAAGTACGTCGGACGCGCCGCCGATCACGGACTGCACTGCCGTCTTCCCGCGTGCCCGGAGCAGGTCCGCAGCGACCGCCTGGCGGCGCGTCTCAATCCAGGGCAGCAGGACTCGGGCCTGGGCAGCCCAGATGGCGTGCCGGACTGCCTTCGCCCGGTCGGTGGCTGACCGGATGGCTGGCATGCACTCGTCGTGCCAGAGGTCTACGGCGCCGTTATCCCAGTAATCGACCAGGTCACCCGTGGGTCGTCGCCCGGAGTTGCGCGCTAGCCGGCCGGGCGGGAATTTCGCGACGGCCGGCGCAGCGGCCTCGTCGATCAGTGCTGGCAGCAAGTCGGGGTCCCCGTCCCAGCCGTCGGCAAGAGCAGTGGCCAGACGTATGTCCCACCGGCAGACCTCGATCAGCGTCTCCAGGCGCACGTCTCGCAGGACACCGGGCTCGGACCGTGCCTCTATCGTCTGCTGGATCTGCGCCGCGACGTCCCACCTAGTCAGGCGTCCCCACCACCAGAGAGGCTCAAACGTCACGTCGGTGTGATCGGCACCGAGACGCGGTAGAGCGTCGCGGGTACAGATCAGCAGTAGGCGCGGTCGGTAGTCTGCAGGACGAGGCCTGGACTCGGTCACCAGACGGGTGACGGTGGCGGCAACCTCGTGGCGGAGCTTAGGGTGTAGCGGAGTGCAGTCGAGGACGGCCGTTTTACCCGCAGCCTCGCCATGGTCAAGCAACTGGGATGTGCTGAGCGGGCTCTCGTTGACGTCCAGGGCCTGGGCCAGCCAGGCCAGCGGCTCGCTGTCCTCCTCGTCCGTGGTAACCCGTCGCGGATCCTCGTTGGCCGCCCACAGCGCGGTGGTCAGGGAACTGGTCAGCCCGGACACGAAGTCCTTGTCATCACCGAGGACTGCTGGAAGCACCACTGCGGTGTGGCGGCCGCGTTTCACTTCCCGCACGGCTTCGGCGACCAAGCGTGACGGTCCGGGCAGTCGCCAGATGTCGTCGTCCATCGACTACGTGCCGCAGCTGAGTAGAGCGGCTGCGACGATTCGGTCTAGCAGCCAGCCCTTGCCTTCGGCGTCCTGCTCGGCGATGTCCAGGTCGAGCATGCGGTTGAGCAAGTGGTCGGCGTCCTTGTTCCAGATAGCCTCCAGGTCGCCGTGGGTCACCGGCTCCACGGCGATCCGATGGGTGACTGGGTCGATGGTGGCGCAGTACTGGGCCCACAGCATTGCCTCGTCGAGGTGCTCGGTGAGGCCGGCGCCGGACAGGAACGTCGCAGCGCGCTTGTCAGTACTGAAGGGGACAGTGAGGCTGTCCAGTACGTCCTCGGTTGATCGCCCCCTCGAAACCAAGAAGACGGCGTTCTCGACGAGGCCCGGCCAGCCGGACGTCAACTCATGCAGTCGGCGCCGCTCCTGCGGGTTGTCGAAAGGGAAGTCATGCCAGGCCCGCAAGCCCTCGGCCGACCAACGGCGCAAGTTCAGTCGCAGCACATCACCCGAGACCTCGGGATCCTCTACCGGGAGCGTGTAGTCGGCCGAGTTCACGACCATGATGGCACGGACGGTGCGTAGCGCGGCGACCGCCCGGAGCGCCCGCGCGTACTCTGCCTCGAACTGTTGGCGCCGTCCCGGTGGACACTCCACCAGAAGGAAGCGATGTCGTCCTCGGCTGCTGCCAGTGAGGTGCCGCGGTACGTCTGCAAGTGTCACTCTCTCGAAGTTCAGGTGCTCCCGCGATGCGGCACTCATGGTGAGGGCCTCCACCACCCGGTCGATGCCTAGCGCGGGCGAGCCGATCACCAGGGCAGTGGAGTACCGGGCACCCGTTCGCAAGACGCGCGAGGCGCTCCCGCTGTCGTGGTTACGCTCACCGATCAGGTCGGCGATGTCTGCGTCGGTCAGCGGAGAGCGCAGCGGACCGGACCCGCGGGCAGCGTTCGTCATCGCCGCGCGGCTCATCGTGGGGTTGTACTCGTAGGGCAACTCGAAATGCGTGGATGCCTCGCGCAGCTCTTGGTCGAGTGCGCTCTGCGTACCCAGCATGGGGGCCACGTTCGGCGAGCGCATGCCGTACGACTCGCCGCTGCGGCGCAGCACCCCCAGCCCGACCATCTCGTCGAGATAGCGGATGAATTCCTTCCGAGTGAGGACGTCGCTGGAGAACGCTTCCGGCCAGTATGTTTCGCAGTACTCGCGCAGGTCCTCGGGGTTGAACCGGGCACCGGCCGGCGACTCGTTGCCGAGCAGCGCGACCACGATGGCGATGACCCGGTACCGGTTGTCCAGGTTGATGGTCCAACGGAAGCGCTGCTCGATCAGGTTGCGGACGTCTCGGTTGGTGTACACCGCGTCGATGTCTTCGCTGGTGATGGTTACACGGCCGCCGGACGACGACAGCGGACGTTCGCGCAGGTGGTTAACCAGAGCCTCACAGAAGATCTGCACCAGGCTGGCCTGGTAGTTGGTGAACGCGGCGACCCGCCAGACAAGCTCGTTGCGCTCGAACTCGTACCCGATCGCCCGCAGCGGCTCCGCGACCAGCTTGCGCACCTCGGCCGCGCGCAGCGGTCCGATGAGGATGTCGGTGCCGCCGTGCGCCACCGGGGTATTGGCCGAGTCGTGAAACCGTTGTACCTGGTGCAGACCGGCGAACACTGGCTTGAATCGGCGGCCGGAGGACTCCATCAGGTTTTTCAACCGCTGGAGGGTCTGGAAGCGGGCCCCGGAGTCGGAGTCCTTTGGGGCGAAGTCGGCGGTCAGGAATAGGTCGGCCTCGTCCAGCAGCAACAGCAGCTGGTTAGCCTCGTGCTTGTCCAGCCAACGTTTAATGCCATCGGCAACGACCTGCGGGCCGGCGTTGGCAGCCATCCCGGACGGCAGCACCTCCAGCGCCTTGAGGTGGCGGTTGAGTAGGGCCCACAGCTCTTTGGGCTCGTGTGACTCGCCGATACCTTCCGACTTGAGGTCAAGGTAGAGGGCCACTCGGCGGCCGGTGGACGCTCGGCCGGTGGTTTCGGTGAAGAGTTTCTCTACCCGGCGCAGCAGTGCCGACTTGCCCAGCTGCCGGCCGCCGTAGACGAACATTGAGCCGGTGGGCGACTCCACCTCTGCCCTTTCGCGGTCACGTCCGACGAAGACCTCGTCAGGTACGTCACCGCCAGCGAAGGGCGTGTATGGGTTGATCGAGCTGAATGGCAGCGCGATCCGCTGGGTGAGTCGGAAGTCTGGCTCCTCCCGGGAGGCCAGCCAACCAACCACCGCCTCGTCGACTAGCAGCACGGTACCGCTGGTGTCGCGGCCCGGGCTGCTCAAGTTCCGCAGCTGAAGCCGCTGCTGGGCAGGTAGGGTGCCGAAGTACAAGATGATGTTGGGGCCGGTGCGGAGCCGGTCCGGGATCAGACCTAGCAGACGACCGGGCGTCGCCCGCTCCCACATGATCGCGACGTTGTAGCGGCCGTTGGCCTGCGTGCCGAACTGCGGCACGTACGAGCGGCCTGCCAGCTTCGCGCGTACCTGAAAGAGCGCGGACCGGGTGCGCGGCGCGTCAGAAAGAGTGTTGAGGTAGCTACCCTCGGCTGGAACCAAGCCCAGCATACGGAGCACGTCGCCGATCAGGCGGCGAAGGTGGGGAGTCTGGGTGTTAGCGATCTTGAGCTGGCGCAGCGTACGCCACGAGGCGATACCGTCCCGGATGATCTCCGACATCGGGTCGCCGGTGCCTAGCTTGCGCTGAAGCTGGGCGATGACGTCGTCCGTCGGATCGCCGACCGCTGCGGTCGCCTCTGTGGCCATCTCGACGACCCGGGGAAAGAACGCCGTGAAGTCGTCGTCGGTCGGCTCGGCGTCATCCTCCGGCAGCTGCTGGCCTGCGGCCAGCAGGGTGAGGAACTCCTCAGCGGTGACCTCATCGCCGTTGTCCAGCAAGTTGGTGATACGGGTTGCGTCGATAGGCGACTGGGAGACGTCGCTGATGCGCTCGCGCAGTTCCTCCCGGTACTCCGTGAGCTTCGACCGGGCCTCCTGGAGCACCGCGTCGAGACGCCCCATGGTCAGATCGAAACGGTCGACGAGTGTTGCGCGCAGCCCTTCGAGGTCCTCCTCAAGTCGGTGCGCGGTCTCGTCCCGGCCCACCGACCGCAGCTTGGCGATCGCCGACTCCACCGAGGCCACAGCCCTGCTGTGCCGCTGCCTCAGATCCCGCCGGGCCTGCTGGCAGGCCTGCCGCAGATCGTTCGGCTCGGTTCCGCTGGCTTCGTCGAGCAGTCGGAGGGCCAGAGCTACGTTTCCCCGCTTGAGATGGCCACGCACCGCCTCGGCAAGGGTTCTTCCGGCCAGTGCGCCCCGCAGTTGCTGCAGCGTCATCTGCTCGTCTGGGCGGCCGTCCTCGTCCCGGTCCACCTCGTACACGAGCCGGGCGGCGTGCTGTTCGAGGGATTCGACCGTTTGCACACCGACCGGGGCGGGTTCCGAGGCGATCCAGAGGGCAAGCTGATGCAGTGCCGCTGAGCCGACCGTGCGAATCTCCGCTGGCTGCCGGTACTGCCTTGAGGCCCGCCGCAGCGCATCAATTTGAAGGAACTCCATCGAGCGGTCGGGCTGCCGGATCGCCGCGTACAGGCCCATGGCTTGCTCGATGAAATCGCGGACCTCGTCGATCGACGCCTCTAGCCGGGTCCGGGCGTTCGCCACGATCTCGTTGCGAAGCTGCGATTTGGTGCTGACGCGGGCATCAGCTTTGTCGATCAGGCCGCGCACCTTTGACCGATCGTGCAGCTGGGCGGCAAGCCGTTGGAGTTGCTTGATCCGCTCGTCCGGGCTGCCGTTCGTCGGCAGGCCGGCGTCGGCGAGCTGCACGACTTGGGTAAGGGCAATGCCCAGCTCGTTGCCGTCCTTCACCAGGTCGTGCAGGATCCGTGTGGCCCGGTGCATCTTGATGTTGCGGAGTAACAACGACTGCCGCAGCTGCTCTGCTGCGGCGGCGAGACCCGACCACTGCTCCAGCATCTGCGGGAAGCTGGCATCATCGCCAGCAAGCCGCCGCTGTCCGCGGTGGACGGCCGGGACCGCGGTCACCACAAGCTCGTGGGACGGCTCGGACTCCATGCTGGCCCTGTCCACCAGCTGCTGCAGTCCCAGTGGGGAGTAGCCGGTGGTCAGCCCGAAGCGCAGGCACGCCGCGAGCAGCACTCGGGCCTCGTCCACGCTTGCGGTGTTGACTTCCTCCTCGTCCGGGGCGAACCCGGCCTGCTTTGCCGCCAGGTCGGCCGGGTCACAGCTCATCGCGGCCGCAAAGAAGTGCAGAGCCTGCCGCCGCACCTTCGATTCGCCCGCTGCCCGGGTGAGCAGCCAGGCCAGCCCGTACTCCTCCTCGAGCAACAGATTGACGATTGGCGGCGGTTCACCCTCATCCCAGGGTGACGCCGACACATCGGCCCCCATGGCTTTGAGCCCGACCAGGTGGTTGGGGGGCTCGGCCATGGCTTCGGCGGGCTCAGAAACCTCAACTACGGCTTCGGCATCGGCCTGTTCCGGGCCTACCTGCTGGGCTGGCTCTGGAGCGAAAGGCTCCTTGAGCTCCTCGATGAATGCCGGATCCATCGGCTCATCCGGCACGATCCCATCGACTTCCTCAGGCAAAAGGTCGGCCGGCACCTCGCTGGGCCCGTCGTCCGTGCCAGGGGTGTGGGATGCCGGAGGCTTCTCGACGTCCAGCTTCGCCAGAATCTTGTCGGCTTGGTCGTAAAGGCCGAGTTCGCGCAGCTTGGCCGCAGCCTCTGTCAAGACGCGCCGGCCCTCATCCTGCTTGCGGCGCTCCTCCTCGGCTTGCCGGACGCGCTCCTCCGCCTCATGGAGCGCCTCTTGCCGTTCCGCGAGCACAGCTGCCGCCTCGGCCAACGATTCCGGCTCCTTCCCGAGCAGCTCACCGATGGAGCTGATGACCTCATCCGCGCGCCGAAACCAGCCCGTGAGGTCGGTAAGCGAGTCCGCTGTCGGCCTTACCGAGTCGATGGTGTCCGCTTCCTCCCGCAGAGCCCGCGCCACCTCGGCGCCCTCGGCCCGGATCTCGGCCACCACAGTCACGAGATCGTCGAGCTCTTTAACGGGATCGGGCAAGGCGGTATCAGGCGGGCCAAGGTTGGGAGCGCTCGGATCGGACGGGTTGATATCCGGCACGAAATCGACCTCGCCCGTCAAGCGTGCCACGATCTCGTCCCAGCGATCATCGAGGAACTCGCCGCCCGACACGCCGCCATCGGCCACTGCGGCGAGGAAGATCACGGCTACCGCGTATGGTTCATGCTGGCGGAGGTGACCGACCAAGGCATCCATGCCTTCGTCAGAAGAAGTCACTCGGCCCCTACGCAGATCCTCCGGGAAACGGTCCTCGACATCCCGCAGAAGGGGCACAAGCCACGCTCGCAGGCGCGTGGTGTCGGCACGCATTGCCTCCGATCGGAGGGACCGCAATGCGCGGGGCCGTCCCCCCATTAGTTCCGCAGCCGTGACCCGTACCAGCGGTGCGACGGCCTGAGCGAGGGACGGGCTGGCCGCGAGAAGCTCACGGAGATCGTGATTATTCAAACCGGTGAAGGCCATTTTCAAGCGCGGCATGTTGCGTTTCCTTCAGACACCACTCGGGTTTCACTGGCCGTGGGGCAGTGAGGACTGAGGCGTTGGACGCTATCCGAGGCCGTGGAATGACACCAGCGGCCGAAGGGGTGGAACCCGCCATGCCGGCGGCCTTCCGCTGATCAGTCATCCATCGACGTTCCGCCGCCTAGTCCTGGCCCGCCTCGATGGACATCCGAGACCAGGAGCCGAGAGGTCTCAGGAGGATGTCCAACGGCGCCGTTGCTTTGAGTGATCGGCTGCCGTGTTGAACCATCTCGGTCCGAAGTCAGGTCGCCTGGGCGAGTTCGGTGAACGCAGCGGCGACCCGCCGAGCGGGCGGGGCGTCGACGGCGAGTTCGTACTGTCCCAGTGCAGGTTCGGCACGGACGCGTGTCCATCGATGATCACCCTGCGCTGCCTTGTCCGTTCGCAGACCCGTGCATCGACTTCAGCCGGTGTTCCAACTGGCTGAGATGAGCCTCGATTTGATTGTTGGCGTACTGCTCGACGTCGTGCCACGCATGCGGAATCAGCTCGTCGGGGACGCCGGGATAGCCGCAGCGGCGGCGGTGACTACCTCGGCGGGTGTCACCTTCAACGTTGACAGCGCCCATTGGAAGAACCGCCGGGCCACGCCGACGTCCCGGCGGGCCGAGATGAGCACGTCGATGAGCTGCCCATCCTGGTCGACCGCCCGGTAAACGTACCGCCACACCCGTTGACCTTGACGTACGTCTCACCGGCGTGCCCTCTGTCGCCTGGTGAGCGCCCACAGAAGCGGGCGGTGTGAACTATTCGGATGCGCCGAAGAGGTTTCCAGCCCGAAGGGCCTGGTCAGGGCACCGCACGTGGGATCGGTGTCTCGAATGACGGAACCGCGGCGGACTCCAGCAAGCTCGCCCGCAACACTCCACATCGATCTGCAGCACGCCTACAAGCATGGCCTAAGCGAACCGAGACGCCGGCCGGCGTCAACCATCCCGGGAGCAGCAACGCCTGACCACTTCGCCCGCTACCGGGAGGTCATACGGCACCGCTCGACCGCATCCCCACAGGTCAAAGCCCTCGTCGCTGTCCGGCGCCGATGAGCACTTCGGGCGCGGTGACCCCTTCGCCAACCTGCACCCAATCTGCTCCCATCTGCAAGGCCAGGCCAACCAACGGCTCCTTACCGCCTTAACCTGCGCACGCCGCCCTGCCAGGTGGCATAGCACCTCGTCGATCGCTAGGCAAAAGCGCGGAGCACTCCGCGGGAAACAGGACGCTGCACCGACCCTGACCTGCGGGAACGTGGAACCGCAGGCAGGGGTGGGTGCAGTTGAGCACCTTTTCGACGCCGTTGGGTGCAGTTCGAGGCCGTTCTGGGCATGCTGTTGCTCCCCACCTGCTCCCCCATTTGCAGTTCGCGCCGGCCCGTGGAACACCGATGCTATGGCCCCACGTATAAAGCACGTGTTGCCCAGGTTGGTGTCTCATCGCGGAAGCAGACGGCGGTATCGTGCCCTGCCAATAACAAGGCGCTTCCGCAACGGGAGGCGATCAGACTTGTCGGGAGGACTTGTTCGTGAGCATGGAGCTGATCGGGCGCCGACTGTCGGCCGAGGAACTGCGGGCCGTCTTGGATGATCCGACGACGGTCAGTTTGCTGCTCTTCGGCGACCTCGACGATGAAAACGTAGAGATGCCCGATCCCGAACTGGATCTGCACAAGTCCTGGCACGCCCTGTACTACCTGCTGGCCGGAACCGCCGGGAGGTCGGACGACCCAGCCGCTGCGGCCGTCCTCGGCGGCGAGGACATCGGCGAGGAGGGCGGTTACGGGCCGCCACGCCTCCTCGATGTGGAAACGGTCCGCGTCGTAGCCGCCGCGCTCGACATGCTGGACGTCGACACGTTGCGCGTCCGCTTCGACCCAGACGCCCTGGCGGCCGCGGACATATACCCGGGTGGGTGGGTTCGCGGCGTCGACGACTTCGACAGCTTCCTCGCACCGGCCTTCGCCGACCTCTGCCGCTTCTACCGCTCAGCCGCTGCCCAGGACCAGGCGATACTTCTTGCCATCGTCTGACATTGCCACTCGGACGCACGACCCGCAGGCATCCTCTACGGCCCCCGCGGCGGAGACGGTGAGGTAGAGAGGAACGACTGACGCTCAACAGTGCAGCAATCCCGAGACGCTCTCGAACTGCCCGCATAGTCGTCAACCAGACTGCAGCGCGCCTACGGCCAGCACGCTCTCTCAACGGCTATGAGCGCGAACAAGATCAAACGGCTAGTACTCGGTTCAGCGGGCTGTTTGCTCTCGGGCCCGTGTTCGTGCGCCGCCCTGCCTGGTGAAGCGCGATGCAGATCTGCGGGGCCGCGAAGAGGTGGGGCTCAGCCGATGGCGCCTTCGATCTTGTCGGTCAGGTCGAGGATGTCAGGTACGGCGCCCAGAACGGTGACCTCGACCAGGGCGCCATCGCGGCCGAACCGGCGGCGGTACTCGTCGTAGGGGTAGTCGGCGATCGGCACCCAGGATCGGTGTCCTCGCAAGGGGTGGTTCTTCTGCGTCACCGCCCCAGAGTTGAGCCGGCAGAGTTCGATTCGTGGGCCGTATCGCTCGACGAGGGCGCGGGTGTCGACGTGCAGGACGACTTGGTCCTCGGTGCGGTACTCCTTCGCTTGACGCAGCCGGTCCAGTCGCTCGGCGCTGGCCCAGAAGAAGACCCGAGAGTTGATGGCGGCGAGGTACTCGGCCAGCGACGAGTCCGGATCAATCTTCTCGGCGATGAATTTCATTGGCTTCTGATCGCGGATCACGGCCGGAGGCAGGCGGGGCGCGCGCAGAACGGTGGACTGCTTGCGAGGTGCACTCAAGAGTCGCTCACGCTCGCCAGCGTCGAGGCCGTACAAATCGATCAGTTGCCGCGTGGACAGCAGGCCGTGCCGTTGCACCGATGGCCAAGCAGTCGCCGACAGCGTGTGGAAGACCTGCGGATGGCGCGCGATCAGTTCCTCGACGTCCATGCCGGCCATGATGCCGAACGTCCACGAGTACGGGCCATCAGTGATCCGGTCGACATCCCCCATCCCCTGGTTGACGGGTCGTCTGCAGCGCTGGCGGTCTGCGGCGCTACCCTTACGCCTCCCGAGGCAGCCACTACCCGTAACGACCGGCTCGCCCCCATGAGCGCATGTTCAGGGTCAGGAAGGCTTGAGCGGCTGCTCGCGACTGGCGCCCGGGTCGACAGGCATGAGTTGTGTCGGTTGGCCGTGGGAGACTCTCGCGCCGTGGACGTTGACGAGTTTTGGGCAGTCGTGAAGTCGGCCGGAGCGGGTCTCGACGGGCGGACCGGCGACGACGGTGAGGCCGTTGCCGCGGCACTGGTAACGCGCTTGGCCGCAACATCACCGGAGGGCATCCTCGAGTTCCAGGAGCTGTTTGATCAGCTCCATGACGCGCTCTACCGCTGGGACGTGTGGGCGGCTGCGTACCTGATCGGCGGAGGATGCTCGGACGACAGCTTTATCGATTTCCGGGCCGGAGTCATCGCGCTAGGGCGCGAGTGGTACGAACGTGTCCTAGCCTCGCCTGACGGACTGGCTGACCAACCCGCGGTACGACAAGCGGCGGCCGAGGAAGACGACGGCGCGCTGTTCGCCGAGTCGGTGAACTACGTGGCAAGCGAGGCCTACGAGCAGGTCACGGGTGGCGACGATGCCTTCTACGAGGCGATGAAGTCCCGCCAGCAGGCTGCGGTCGACATCGACAAGGCCCGCGAGCCCGACATGGGTGAGGACTTCGACTTCGATGACGATGACGAGATGCGGAGTCGGCTCCCCCGGCTGGCCGAGCTGTTCCTCGACCCCGACGAGGATTGATCTCGGCAGCTGAGCCCCGACGCTTGGAGACGGCGCGGTCAAGCCAGGACAGGACAGGATCCCTTCGTGGTGTGCCCTTACTTCCGTCGCCGGTGAAACAAATCGCGGGGCGACGAGTTCGACATCTGGGGCGACGAACTGCCTCGAGACCACGAAGGACGGCTGGCCGGTGCGCCAGCTTGAGGTGCACGACTCGGGGCTCAATCCTCATCCTCGGGCTACTCAGAAAGCGCGACGTGCTCGTGGCTGGGAAGCTCATGCAGTCGGGTGCGAACCGCCAGGTCGAGAATTCGCCAGTACCGAGCCGGCGCCCGCGGACACGGTCATGATCTGCGCAGCCTGATCCGCTGGGAGATCAAGGAGTAGCCGCTACCGGCAACCGCCGTGCACGAAGGGCTGCACAGCCCAGTAATGAGCGGCGGCCGACGGCACCGGACCGACGGCGAGAACCCACTCGTCGCCGAGCGTGCCGATAACGAGGTCGCCGTCCTCGAACCGCAGTACGAGACCAGCGCAGACCTCGTCAACGTCCTGGCCGACGATCACAGCGCCGTCAGTGAGCCGGGCGCCGATGGACCCGGACAGCACGTCCGGGTGCCGTGCCGGGCCGACCCTGGTCTCTCCGTACTCGTCCATGTCGTAGGAACGGTACGGATTCTCCTTCGCGAGCAGGAGTTGGTCACCGCGACCGTGCAGACCGACCGGCATCGCGTTTCCGAAGAACAGCCACGCGTGCAGCAGGCACTCGGCATCCGGTCACGCCGTCCCTCACACCAGTACCGGGCCTCCGTCACGCCCTCGAGCCGTCGGCCCACCATGCTCTTCAGCCACGACGCGACCATCCCAGGATCGCTGAAACCCACGTACGGCACCGGGTACTCGACGCGCAACGCCTGCCACACAGCGCGGGCAGTGGCCTCGTAGACGTCGCCCACACTGATGTCGACCTCAGGGACGACCAGGTCGGTCACGATTACCCTCGCCGCCGAAGAGAGTCCACGCAAAGCCCACCGAGCGCCCAGCTCAGCTTCCCGCCGGTGCTCGTCGACCGCGACGGCAGCCACCTCTACGTCGGACCGGCTCGACGCGGCAGCCTCGACGGTGACCTTGGCGAATCGCGAGTAGCGATTCGTCTGCCGCAGCAGGCGGAAGGTCGTCACAGCTCTGATGGTTCCAGGCAGGTTCCGGCCCCAGCATGTCGGGGCGGAGCACACCGACCGGGGTGGCGATCGGTGGACGCAGCTCCCAGCGGAGACCAGCCATCCCGAGCAGACGGCCGGGCGCGCCACGAAGAACAACGTTCAATCTGCGGAGCTGGGGGTGTTCCTGCAACTGACGTTAAGCGACTACCGTCAGCGCGTGCTCGATCCCACGATCATCTTCGACACCTCCGGTCCGCTGGAAAGCCCGCTCACCGACAAGGTTCTACGGGAGGTGGAAGCGCAACTCGGGCGCAAACTACCCGCCGCGTACGTCGACCTAGCCCGGCGACACAACGGCGGGGTATTGGCTCGTGACGCCCACCCCTCGCCCGGCCGGACCTCCTGGTCCGCAAACTACGTGGCTGTGTACACACTGGCGGCGATCGGTCGGACTGCTTCCTTCAGCCTGTGCGGCGAGCTCGGGAACGCGTTCTGGATAGCGGAGTGGGGCTACCCCGACATCGGCATCTACATCGCCGACTGCCCCTCGGCGGGCCACGACATGATCGCCCTCGACTACCGATCCCCCGGCGAGCCGACGGTCGTACACGTCGACCAGGAATGGAACTACCAGATCACCGTCCTCGCCCCCGACATCGAGACATTCCTGGGCGACCTCGTCGACGAAACCGACTTTGATGGGGACGACTGATCGCCCGCTCGGCACCTACCCAGCGATCCTGAGTGCAGAGGCGAGCCCGTCACTGACGCCTTCGGGCTCGCCGAAGAGGTCTCCAGCCTGAAGGTCCTGGTCAGAGCACTGCCCGTGGGATCGGCGTCTCGATTGACGGAACTACGGCGGACTCCAGCAAGCTCACCCGCAACGCTCCACATCGATCCGCAGCACGCCTACAGACGTGGCATTAGGCGAACCGAGACGCCGGCCGGCGCCAGCCATCCCGGGAGCAGCAACGCCTGACCACTTCGACCTCTACTGGGAGGTCACACCGCACCGCTCCACCGCATCACCACAGCTCACAGCCATCGTCTCTCCGGCGTCGGTGAGCCACTTCGGGCGCGGAGACCACTTCGCCAACCTGCACCCAATCTGCTCCCAGTTGCAAGGCCAGGACAACCAACAGCTCCTTACCGCCTTGACCTGCGCACACTCCCTGGCCAGGCGACATAGGGCGATGTCGACTGCTGCTTAGAACCGCAGAGCACTCCGCGGGAACCAGGACGCCGCACCGACTCCGACCTGCGAGAACGTGGAGCCACAGGCAGGGGTGGGTGCAGTTGAGCGCCGTTCGATGTTGTTGGCCGCAGTTCAAGGCCGTTCAGGGCACCCCGCTGCTCCCAACCTGCTCCCCGCAAACCGGGCTGGCACCGGGCCGCCCACCGATCGTGAGCTGCCAGCCACCGGTGCCCTGGTTTGGCACCAGCGCTGACTCCCGTAGTCGCATCGGTCGACCGGGGAGCACGCCCACCGTCGCCGCGCCTTGTCAGCGGCAGATCCGTGCACCAGAGGTGGTGCGCCCGGCTGGTTCGGTGTGGAGCAGCCTCTGTCCATGAGTGACGAGTTGGCGGAGGCCCGGATGAGCCGTGTGCGCGGTGCCGATCCGTGGGGCTCCGGTCGCAGGGCCTCCTCGGTAGCGATCAACGTTTCGATGCCATGATTCGACCGGGCATTGAGCTTTTCGCTTATTGGCACCTCAATCCGTCGTGCACGGCCTTCTGACATCGTCCTGAGTACGCGGACGGATGCGCGGTGGCGGGCACCGATGTTCCTCTGTTCGCTATGCCACGAGACACCGACGCCACTCGACGGACCCTCCCTGTTAATCGAGGCACGGCGACAGTCGTCTGCGGGCTCCTGGCCTGCCTCCCTGTGATCTCATCGGCTGGTTGCGCCTCCGCCCACCACCGTGCCCGTGAGCAGGTGCTGCAGCGGGCGGAGCAGGTCGCCCACGAGACCGAGCCGTGGGCCACCGACTCGCACAACTTGGAGGGCTGGAAGAGCAACGAATCGGTACTAGAACGGCTGCTCCTTGAGACAGGCGGCACGCAGCTCACGTCCGTGGTCCACAACTCCGATGAGCATGGGGTAGGTCTACTGGCCACGGTCGAGCTTGTGATGACGGGCGCGACCTCCGATGGTTGGTTGGGTGGTCAAGACGTCCACTACAACATCTGCGTGCGTTTCAAGGTCAGCCGGGAGGCCACCGGGCCGCGCGAGATCATTCCGATCACGATCGACTGCCCGCCCACGGTCCCTGCTACTGAGTCAGCCGGCGACGTAGGCCGCAACTGACGCCGCGACTTCAGGTGAGGAAGCGGAGACCGAGCCAGATGGCCTTCCGGTAGCCGTCGCCAAAGGCAGGGCGTTGAAGCGGCAAAAATTATGGATCGTGAGCTTGCGCCGGGCCCGTGATGAGGCTGCCGATAGCAGCGTCAACAGTCGGTGCAGATAGGGCATGATCAGTCAGCGGGTCACCACAGCATCCATCGCAGTGCCCCGTGCTCGATGCGGCATGAGCGTGCATTCGAAACGACGGTTTGCCGCATCACGATGATGCGTTTCGTGGTGGGTTGCTACTGCCCGCCGGTGTTTGGCGCGGCGGGCTGTCGTCAGGTGTTGTTCGCTCTGTCTAGGGCTAGCGCTATCGATGCCTGGGCTTGCTCGAGTGTGTCGCCGGCTCCAACCGCAAGGTCCCGTAGGTACTGGGGGAACTCGTCATCAGACGGGTGGTTTGAGGTGAGGTAGCCGGCGAGTTCGAGGCTGACTAGTCCGTGCAGCTGACACCACATGCGCCGGGTGATGGACCAGGGGTCTGCGGGACGGAACCGGCCTGCCTGGATGCATCGGGGGACGGTATCCCTGGCTACGCGCAGCGTGTAGAGGCCGATGCGCCGGTCTTCTTCTGAAAGTTGGAACCCGGCGATGCTTGAGCCGCCGAACATCACCGCGTACAGGTGGGGTGCCAGGTGCGCGGACTGCCGGTACGCGATGGCCAACTGGAAGCTGTCGGCGACTGGGTCGTCGCTGGCATGCACCGTCGCCAGCCGGTCAGCTAGCCGGGTGAAGCCTTCCCGGATGACGGCCCGTACCAGGCCTGGCATTCCGCCGAAGTACGTGTAGATGGCCATTGTGGAGGTGCCCGTCTCGCGTGCTAGTGCTCGCGCGGACAGTGACCGGGGTCCCTGCTCGGTCAGCAGCCGAGCGGCGACTTCGACGAGTTCCTGCCGCGGATCGCTGCTTGCCCTTGACATGAGCTCATCATAACGGTGTTATTGACATAACAGTGTTATGAGGGGGAGGCGATTGGATGTTGGGGCCACGACGGATCCGAGCACGGATCCCGCGACTTGCCGAAGCGCAGGGAGATGACTGGGGAACGGTGGCCGGCGGCGGAGAGCCCCTTCGGCTGGCCGTGCTCGGTGACTCCGCGGCGGCCGGGGTCGGTGCTGCCGATCATCAGACGGCCTTGGCCGGTCAGACTGCGGCTGCGCTCGCCGCATTGACTGGGCGGCGCCTGTCCTGGCGGGTCGTGGCACGATCGGGAGCGACGGCCAGAACGATCCGAACAGACCTGATGGACGGCATTACAGATCCACACACGCGATGGAGCCCGCAGGTGGTCCTTGTGGTGGTGGGGGTCAACGATGCGGTCCGGCTGCGGCGGCCCCGCCGGTTCCGGAGCGAGGTCGAGCTTCTGGTGGCGGTGATTAGGCGTCGGGTCGGTGCCCCGATCCCTGTGCTATTGGCGGGGCTGCCCCCCGTGCACCGCTTTCCCGCCCTGCCCGCGCCAGTGCGGCTGCTGCTTGGGACCCACGCGCGCCGACTGGACCGGCAACTCAGGCGCCTGGCTCGACGGGACACGGGCGTGTTCCACCTGCCGGTCGGGCACTTGCCCTTCGAGCGAGACGACTTCTTCGCCTCGGATCGCTTCCATCCCGGCCCAGCCGGATACCGCGTGTGGGGCCGAACGCTGGGTGCACAGACGGCCACGATCGTCGATGCAGTCCTGCCTATGACCGTGGAACCGAACGTTGCCAGTCAGCGTGACGGCGACACGCAGGGCGCAACTGCAGAAGAAGCCGGCCGGAGGTAGCCGGCGGGCAACATCCGCACATCGGCATGAGCGGACACGCCCTACCGCCGCCGTGGAGCGACGTTGACGTCTTCGGGTCCACCGAAGTGGTCGTTACAACGGATGTGCTGGTTAGGGCACCACGGGGTGGCATTGCTGTCTCAGCTGACTACACCAGTTACCGATCCGGTGACGCCGGAAGCCTTCGGCTCGCCGCGCCCTGTCCGGGCCTTGCTGGTCGGTGCAGGGATTGCGGGGCTGCCCGAGCGGGCACGTCACCGCCGACGTGCAGGGGCCTGGGTTACAGGATGCGGGTCAGCTCGTGCATCGCGGCGAACTGCGTGTCCGGACGTGGTGGTGGTAGCCGCAGAAGGTCATCGGCGTCGCGGTCGCGGTGTTGGCTGCCCAGCACGATCTCTGCGCGTTCGAGTGTCGGGTGACCAACGAAGGGGACGACCGCGTCGACTGGCAGATGCGGCGCTGCAACCAGGAGTTCCCGCAACTGTGGTGCCGCGGCGAGGCCCTGGAGGGCTGCCGGATGGCGGAGGTGACGCATCCCGAGGCATTCGGCCCGCGCCAGCACCGTGTTGGAGCCGAAGTCCGGAAGCCGGTCGACGGTGAGCGTTTCCAGCCACAGCCACTGCAGTGAGCGCAACCGTGTCACCGCGGTGAGGTCGCTGAGCTTTCGCACCTGGCGCAGTGCCAGGTAGCGAAGTGTGGGGATCTGGGTGAGCCATTCGCTGTTTGTCAACGAGCCGAGGGTCAGCGCCAAGGCCTGTAGGTGTGGCAGGGCAATGACGGGCAGGACTTGGTCGACGGGGAGCCGCCACAGCGACAGGTCCCGCAGACCCGGGTTGGCGTGCAGCAGCTCGGGAAGACCACGCCGGTGCTCGACGACCCTCAGCCAGCGAAGCCGACGAAACTGGGCAACAGGAGCGAGGTTGAGAGGCTTTCGGGTCTCGCCGATGTCAAGGAACTCCACCTCAGCGCTCAACTGATCCAATGGGGTCAGATCGGTCAGGTGCCACAGGCTCGCGACGCTGAAGCGGCGAACATGTGGAAACCAGCGCAGGAACCGCAGCGTCGCAAGGTCGTCATCGAAACCGTAGACCCGCAGTGGGACCATCGGATGATCCACCAGGAGCGCGGCCACCGACCGATACTCGGCCTCGGTGAGCGGCTCACGGAGCTGGACGACATCCGCATCCCCTAGCCGGGCGCGGAGCTGCGTGACGTCGACCGGGCTCCGCACCTCCACGACACTGCCCATCCCCGCATGATCCCGTACCGCCTACCGCCCGCGGCAACCGGAACGTGTTCGTGGTCTGGGCCGCCGCGGCAGATCCGGATACTCGGCGACGACCTGGAGGATCCAGGGAAGCATGGGTCCATGACCGAGCGCGTGGAACCGACCGGGCTGATCGAGCAGACCGGCACGTGGCTGCTACCGGTCGGCGACGGCGTCGTGACACAGCTGCGGATCGACTTTGCATTCACGCTCATAGTCGAGTCGTGGATCGAGATCCGCATCGAAACTGAGTTCTCCTACGGCGCACCCGGCGCCGAAAGCCGGTTCGACCCGTCGACGTCGACAGGTCTGGCACCGTTGCTCGCCCGGCACCAAGCGCAGATCACGGCCGCCGAGATCCGCAAGAACGGTCGGTTGACTCTGACCTTCGCCGACGACGCAGTCCTCGTCGTCGAGCCGGACGATCAGTACGAGGCGTTCACCGTCACGAGTATGCCGCCGCCGGATTTCGGGGGATTCCGCTTCGTCGCTGTCCCCGGCCGCGGCCTCGCCACTGGGTAGCCGAACATAGACAGTGATGCACGCCTTTACGACCAGCGACAGGTCCGTGTGCCCGATCTTGACCACGGTCCGTTGGTCCGACGGCCCAACGCCGCAGTTGGAGCAGTTGGACTGGACTACCCGCTGTTGGCGGGACGGGCTCCTCCCTAGCATGTTCCGCCATGCACCGCATCGTCATCAGGCCACGCATCCAGATCCCGGTCCTAGTCGTGATTTTCGCCGTATGGACCCTGCTGGGCGTCACGTACTTCACCTCCGGGGACGTACTGGCCGAGCGCGACTGGTTCGGCATCGTGCTGGGATGCCTACTCGTCACGAGCGGCATGGCCGGGATCTGGCGGACCCTTCGACTCGGCGTGGTAATCGGCGAAGAGGGTGTCCGTGTCTGCGGCTTTGACAGCCGTGACCAGGTCACACCGTGGAGCGCTATCCAGTCGGTCGACTGCGTGCAGATCGACGTACGGGGAGGCTTACCGCTCTACGCTCCCGTCCTCCGTCTCGGCGACGACGCCATGCCTCTCTCAGCGCTCGGCTCGTACTCACGGCAGGACGCCGAGCGCAAGGTCGCACAGCTGCGGAGCCTCAAGGCCAGCGTCGCGCGTTCCTGACCGGGATGCAGAGGCGGACGCCCGACCAGCGGCAGATCCGTGCGCGGCTGATCGATCGGCGTCGTCTCGGTGGTCGAGCCATTGACGTGCTGCCACGAGGTGGATGTCGGTTGATCCGAAATATGGATCGACGCGGTGCAGTAGCGCCGGTTGGGGACGGTTTCGAGGCTCGCTAAGCCCGCCGGGGTGCTGCCTCTTGGCCACAGCTATCGTCCCGGCGTGAGTGACTTCTGGTCCTTGATTGAGGATTCTGCGGGGCACGCGGACCGGGCAGGGTGGATCGAGTGTCGGCTCGCGGCCCGGACGCCGGCCGAGATCGTGGAGTTCGACGTCGCCTTCACCGCGGCGCGTCGCCGGGCCGAGACGTGGACGATGTGGGCCGCCGCATATCGGATCACGTCCGGACTGTGCTCCGGCGACGGCTTCTGGTATTTCCTACCGTGGCTTGTCGGTCTCGGCCGGGACAGCTTCGACCGCCTCACCGCCGACCCCGACGCGCTCGCCGAGGTCCCGCAGGTGCGCCGGCTGTCCACCATGAGGGCGGACCAGTTGACCGACGATGACTGGCCGGAGTGGGAGGCGCTCAACTATGTCAGCCGTCAGGCGTATGACACAGCGACCGGTGAGAGCGAGGGCATCATCGACGCGTTGCGGGCACTCCACCACGACTATCCGGAAGACCCGGCGCCCACCGGGAACCGGTGGGCCTTCGACGACGAGACCGAGATGAGCCGGCGCCTCCCGCGGCTCAGTGCGCTATTCCCATCCATGCGCTAAGCCTCGAACACGCAGCAGACGGGCCACTTTTGAACACCTGAAGGCAGACGGTCAACTACCTCGGGTCTCGCAGGACGCTGCACCGACTCTGACCTGCGGGAACGAGAACGTGCAGGTCGTGGTGGGTGCAGTTGGGTGCAGTTGGGTGCCGTTCAGGGCCATTGGGCGCCGTTCAACGCCGTTCAGTGCGCCCGTCTGCTCCCATCCCGCTCCCCTAATCTCGGCTAGGACAACCGCCGGCGGCTGACCGACGGACAGGGTCTACTGCCGCTTATACCGGCACTGGTGCGGTGGCCGGATGAGCCGGTGTCAGGCCAGCTGCCGCGAATGGGGGCACTGCCTCCCGCGACACCGCATCCAGCAGCTCCCAACCCGCTCCCGGAGGGCGTCCGTCAGCCAACTCACCGACCCGAACACAGACCCTGACGAGTGGGGTATCAGTTGATGGCACCTTCGATTTTGTCGGTGAGGTCGAGGATGTCAGGGACGGCGTCCAACACGGTGACCTCGACCAGGGCGCCATGGCGGCCGTAGCGGCGTCGGTACTCGGCATACGGGTAGTCGGCGATTGGCAGCCAGGATCGATGCCCCCGCATGGGGTGGTTCTTCTGCGTCACGGCACCGGAGTTGAGCCGGCAGAGTTCGACTCGTGGGCCGTGTCGTTCGACGAGGGTGCGGGTGTCGACGTGCAGAATCACCTGGTCCTCACTGCGGTACTCCTTCGCCTGACGCAACCGGTCCAGCCGCTCAGCGGTGGCCCAGAAGAAGACCCGGGAGTTGATGGCCGCGAGGTACTCGGCCAGCGAGGAGTCTGGATCGATTTTCTCCGTAACGAACTTCATGGGCTTCTGATCGCGGATTACAGCAGGCGGCAGGCCGGGCGCGCGCAGAACGGTGGACTGCTTGCGAGGGGCGCTCAGGAGTCGGTCGCGCTCGACCGGGTCGAGGTCGAACAGCTCGATCAGTCGCTGCGTGGACAGGAGGCCGTGTCGTCGTACCGATGGCCACGCGGTCGCCGACATCGTGTGGAAGACCTGCGGACGCTGCGCGATCAGTTCCTCGACGTCCATGACGGTCATCATGCCGAACGCCGCGCCGACGGGCCATCAGCGAGCCGCGCGACGACTTCCCGTCACCTCGCGGCCGGCCTGCTGTCAACGCCCTCACTAATCGTCAGCCTGCCGGGCCTCACATCCAGGCATTAAGGCTTCTCATCTCAGCTACGAGGCTGGGCAGATCAAGACTCAGCCGGTCTTGAACCTTCTTAACCTCGGCTGGCTGGGACGGCAGTGGGAAGACCCGGGCGTTGGGCGGCGGGCCAGGGCAGTCGATCGTCATCGAGAGCGGGGTGCGAGTGCCAGACAACGAGTAGAGCCGCCAGACGGCCATTCGGGAGTCGACTAGGACCATGGTCTTGTCGGCCACGGCGATGAGGACGGCGCACCGTGAGTTTCGGGCGATCGCTGCTGCAGCATCGTCGATCCGCAGCAGCTCGGTGACAGTCCGCGCCGCCGCTCGGTAGGGGTTCGTGAACCCGCCTTCTACCCGCCATATACCGTCCTGCAGATCGACTGCAAGGCCGGCATCGGCAAGCGTCACTCGTACCTCCGCATATGGGTCCTGACGGGCCTCCCCCGCGAGTCTGACCGTCTCATGAAGCTCCTCCGCGGTCGCTACGCGCGCGAAGGGCTGAGTGGCAGGCAGGAGAAGTTCGTCAGCAAGCGAGACATCTGCTTCCGCTACCCACTCGGCTGCGTCTGCCCAGGCATCGGTGGAAGGAATATCTTCCTCGCGTCCTCCGTATAGGTGAGTGCCCTGCCGCAGGGTGGTCATGGCGACGGCGAGTAGCGCGTAGAGATGGTCGAAGGCTTCAGCAGGAAGGGCGTCGAGCATGTCGTCGTCAGGGACCAGCGACCAGATCAGCCACCTGAGGTCGTGGCGCCACGCGTCGTCTTCATGCCAGACACCGGCTGCTAGCAGCGTCAGATAGAGCTGGGTGACGACCATGCGCAGGTGAACGGGCGGCAGGGTAGACCAATCGTTCTCGATGGCCGGTTCTGTTACCGCGGTCACCCAGCGCTCGGCGAACCGCCGGTACTTGGCGCGCTGGTCCGGACGGATCTGTGGGACATGCGTCGCACGTTTCTCCTCTTGCTCGCGCGCCACGCCGTCGAGTACGTCGTCATCTTCGTCCTCCGTGACCTCCGCTTCGTCGACGTCATCGATCGACCAGTGAGTCGCCGAGCCCTGGTCACCAGCATGCTTCTTCGGAAAGATGAGCCCGGAGAGACTTGGGCCGAGTGCGTGTTCGCACCGCTCAAGGTAATCGGCCCACCGGTCACCCGCCTCGACGGGAGAACTAGCGGAAGTGGTGGATGTTGAGGGCAGAGTGCGGCCGCGCAGGCCCACCTGCTCGACGAGTCGTCCTAGCTCGTTGGTGAAGCGCTGTGCCAGCATCGGGTCGCTAAAAAGCTCTCCCACCTCGCCTGACCAGGACAGGCGCGGTTCGTCGCTGGTGTCTTGGCGGGGCCGGCAGCGGGAGCTATCGGTGATGAAGACGGCCGCAGATACCAGCCGTGCGCCGGCAACCTCCATCACCGCGCGCACCGCGCCTCCGGTCAGCTCCGGCACCAGGAGGCGTGCGAACTGTTGGTTGGCGGGGACGGCTCCCGCGACGGTCCATGACCCTGGCGCGCCGGTCGGCGAGGTTTCGATGACGACCCTGTCTCCGGCCGCCACGGCTAGTTCCACTAGAAGTGCGCCGTCGACCAGGGCACAGCCGAGAAGGACGGGTCCTGAGGCGCTTGCGGTGCTATCGGCGGGCGGCGTCGACCTCAGGTTCTGGATGGCGCTCGGTGGCTGAGGGTCGCCTTCTGATGGGAAGAGCACGGAGCCGTGCGGTGCGATGACCGCCAGCTCGCAGTTGCCACCCTGCGCGGTGCTCATCAGCATCGCGGAAGCGGTGATATTCGCGCTGCCGGTCATGCCGGCACACGTTCCGTCAGGGGCGCGCCACTCAATCAGCTTTCCGTGCCAGGCTCTCCCGGCGCTCAGCAGGGTGAAGGTCTGATCAACGGCAGGCGCTGCCGCACGGGCCAGGGCGGCGCCGTCGAACATGGCGCTGGAGGGCTGAACGGCGATACGTACGGCTTGGGGCTTCATCCGGGTGACGATGGTCGTCGCTGCGCGGGCTGGCGGGTCGTAGAACGGAGCGACGAGGCGCAACTCGTCCACCGCGTGCGCGGGCAGGTGGTTCAACAGCGGTTCGTGGAGGTTGCCGAAAGCCCGCACCTGCGACCACTGTTCATCGACCTTCTCTGGCCGCATCCGCTCAGCGAGGTGCCGGATCGTCTTGGCGATCCAGCTAGCCAGATCGACCGCTTCTGGGAGGTCTTGCAGCCAGTCCGCGATGTCGTGGATGAGTTGCGGTCCATGATCGATGCTTCCGTATGCGGTGACCCACAGCTCGTGGTTGTATCCCCAGCCGGACAGCGTCGGGTTGCCCGATCCGACGGCGAGCCACACGTCCCGGTCGCCTAGTAGGACTACCAGCTTGGGGTGGAATGCCCTGGAGCAGACGGCGTGGCCGTGTTGGTAGGCCACGCCGGCCCGACGTACGTCCACCGGGTCGTGTACAGCCTGCCCCGGGTCGCTAAGGACCGTGATCCGCGCGCCGAGAGCCCGGGCGGTGGGAATAGCGAACTTCTCGAGGAACCCCAGGTCGATCGTGTAACCGGTGATGAGGACCTCGCGCAGTCGTGCGCCGTCAACTCGATCCCGCCACTGCTGCAACAGAGTTAGTGGCGACCGGAGGGCATGGGTGATGGCCTCGCTCATGAGGGCAGGTCCAGCAGCCGCTGCCCCTCAGGCGTCACTGGCTCTTCGGGGTGCGGTGTCAGCAGCCCGACCTGTACCGCGATCTCAGCCAGCTGGGGAAGACGCAGACCGATGTTGCCGCTGCCCTCGTCAGAGTCAGCGAAGTACGCGCCATTGCGCTCGTGGAGTCTGCTGAACAGTGAGATCGTGCCGTCCTGGTTGAACTTCACCTTCCGCAGTGCTACCCGCCGCGACTGGGCGAGCATATCGTCTACGAGGCGTCGCCCCAGCTCGGCGACCGAGCGCTGCCCATACTCGTACCGGAGCTGCGCTATCCAGGTGGGATCAAGGTAGGTGGGCCGTTTCCCCTTGAAGGTGCGCAGGGTGACGCCGTTCAGCGAGTCGAGGCGCCGGGCGCCCAGCAATAGCAGCGCGACGTCGGTAACCGTGCCGCCGTCGTCGCGCAGCAGCTCATCCTCGGCCGGTAGGGGGTCACGACGGTCGTCAACGACGGCAGGCAGACTCGCCTCGAACTCGGCGACAGCACTGCCGGGCAGCTGGGCGCTGATCCACTCGTGCAAGTGGCTACGAGAGGCGATCTCCGTCCCTCGTACCTCGTTGACCAAGGCCGCCCAGAGATGTCGCCACGCCCCGACAGAATGGTGAC
Organism: Micromonospora sp. NBC_00821; assembly: GCF_036347035.1. NCBI lineage: Bacteria > Bacillati > Actinomycetota > Actinomycetes > Micromonosporales > Micromonosporaceae > Micromonospora > Micromonospora sp. NBC_00821. The sequence continues at coordinate 2,238,895 of NZ_CP108880.1, read as the reverse complement.
GAAGGACCACCCCTCGCCACGCGGTCGTTCGTTCTTCGCCGGCCAGCAGCGGGTCCTCGCGTGCGGCCGAACCGTAGGCCACGGCAGCGGCGAACGCCTCCTGCCAGGTGGCCGCGCCCGGATTGAGCTGCCACGACCGGGCGAGTATGCGGAGTGTGGCACGCCGCGTCCGATCGTCCCCGGTCCAGGATTCCGGGTCGTGGCAGCCACGTGCCGTGGCGCTGAACAACGAGCTCAGCGGTTCCAGATCACGGGTGTCCGTGTCTTGCTGAAGGCGCAAGCGCCCGAGCGCCGTCGAAGGGAGTGACAGACCACCTCGATGCTCGGCAACCTCAATGAGGGGCCCGTACATCTTTGAGATTTCTGTCGGGCAGGGATGGCGCCCGACCCGCAGCGCACCGCTGTCCACCGTCACGGTCCCGAGCGTCACGCTTGGGCCGTTGTACTGCGACCAGAAGCCCCAGGTACGCGGGGAGTAAGAACCGGAACCGCTGGAGTCGGCAACTGAGAACTCCCCGCCTTGACGAGGGGCGAGCCTGGCTATCGCGTCCACGCCATGAGCGAGCCCCGGCGCGCCTTCCGGATCGTCGTACTCCTGCGAGATCCGCGCCAAACCCACCTCCGCCCGACGGACGAGGCGCTGACACGCCTCCCTGTCCAAGCCCTTCCGGTCCGCGTACGCGGCAAGAGCCCAATACAGGCTGTAGTAGCGGGCATATCGGGTCACGGTCGACACGCCTGGAACGAGCATGTCGACGCAGGCCATGACCGGTGCCTCAACGGCCAACGGGTATCGGCCTGCCCGGGCCAGCAGGCCAGGCTCGCACCACCTGGGCCCCTCGACCCCAGATCTCAAAGACGCTGCTGAGCCGGCCGTCACACCGGTCATTCCGCTGATCGTGGTGGCCATCTGAGCTGACTCAGTGACGCCGACGATTACTGTCCGGTTGCCCGATCGGCCTTGCAGACACGCTTTCGGTGGTCTCCGTCGGATATTCGCGGTGCAGATCTCGGACCGGTTCCTGGCGCCAGCGAACCGACTCGCTCCGAACCGCCCGCACAGTGGGTACCTGGCTATCCCGCCTCTTGCGGCGCTCCGCTTGAACACGGTCACGCAATATCCGGACAGCATCACGGTTGTTGCCGACGTCCGCAATCGCCCTCATTGTGGTCGCTACCGAGCTGTACAGCTGCAGCAGCCTCTCAATGTCCTCAGGCATGGGGACAGAGATCGCCCTCGCGGAAGGCAATGGCTCGAAGGACACGATTGATGGTCCGCGCTCATCCATGCTGACCCATACCTGTACGGGACTGCCGCGCCGGCGCGGTGCGGGAGCCACATAGGGCACGTCCTCCATGGACTGAGCCTAGGTCAGTACCGCCCCGTCCGATAGGTGGGAGCTGTTCGCACCCTTCAAGCCGTGAGCGGCGTGAGCAGCAGACGCTCGCGACCGAGGCCGAGTCTCCGATATGACACCCCCGGGCCCAGCAGACCATACTTGACCTCTTCGGCGTTCCCTGGAAGGTCACGCCGAACCGCACGCCGGCATCACCGCTGGTCAGAGGCCTTGGCGTGGCCCGGAGCCGGTGAGCACTTCGGCTGCGGTGACCTCTTCGCCGGTCTGCGCCCAATCTGCTCCCACCTGCAAGGTCACTCCATACAGCAGCTCCTTACCGCCCTGACCTGCGCACACTCCCCCGCCAGGCAACATAGAACGCTGTCGAATAGCAGCCCGAAACGCGGAGCACTCCGCGGGAAACAGGATGCCGCACCCACTCTGACCTGCGGCAACGTGGAGCCGCAGGCAGGGGTCGGTGCAGTTGAGTGCCGCTCGATGCCGTTGGATGCAGTTCGAGGCCGTTCAGGGCGCGCTGTTGCTCCCCACCTGCTCCCCCATTTGCAGTTCGCGTCGACCCGCGGAACACCACGATGCTCTGGTCTCACGTGTGAAGCACGTGTTGCCCAGGTTGGTGTCTCACCACCGAAGCAGACGGCGGTAGCGTGCCCCGCAAGAAACAAGGCGCTTCCGCAGCGGGAAGCAACCAGACTTGTCGGGAGGACTTGTTCGTGGGCATGGAGCTGATCGGGCGCCGGCTGTCGGCCGAGGAACTGCGGGCCGTGTTGGATGATCCAACGACGGTCAGCCTGCTGCTCTTCGGCGACCTCGACGATGAAGACGCAGAGATGCCCGATCCCGAACTGGATCTGCACAAGTCCTGGCACGCCCTGTACTACCTGCTGGCCGGAACCGCCGGGAACTCGGACGACCCAGCCGCTGCGGCAGTCCTCGGCGGCGAGGACATCGGCGATGAGGGCGGTTACGGGCCCGCACGCCTCCTCGGTGTGGAAACGGTCCGCGTCGTCGCCACCGCGCTCGACATGCTAGACATCGACGCGTTGCGCGCCCGCTTCGACCCAGACGCCCTGACGGCCGCAGACATCTACCCGGGCGGGTGGGCTCGCGGCGCCGACGACTTCAACAGCTTCCTCGCACCGGCCTTCGCCGACCTCTGCCGCTTCTACCGCTCGGCCGCCGCCCAGGACCAGGCGGTACTCCTTGCCATTGTTTGAGATTGCTACTCGGACGCACGAGCTGCAGGCATCCCCTCTCTGGCGACTGTCGATGTTCCGGCCAGTGCGCTGTTTCACCGCCGGGTGGTGGTATGGCAGGGTGACCGGATGATCGACAGCCGTGGGGCGTTGGAGGCTGTGGTCCGGCACGCCGTGGAGCTTGAGGACGATTACGACGACATTGCTCCGACCGTCACGGCCCTGACGGCGTCCGGGGACACTGCCTTGGTGCCCCGGCTGCGGGAAGTGCTGGACCGGTTCCTCGACGAGGGAAACTTCTACGGCCGGGACCTGATAGCCGGTGTCCTGGCAGGCATCGAAGGTATGGCGGCGCTGCCGGTGCTGCTCCGCGCCTCGGCGCGCGATCTGGGCGACGACCAGGACAGTCTCCAAGCCGAAATCACCGAGCTGATGCACGCAGACCGGGCGACCAGCCGGCGTGCGGTGCGTGACTTCGCCACGAGTGACACGCCGGAGCTGCGCCGCGTGGGGCTGTGGGCGCTCGGGTTCGTGGTCGAACCGCAGGATGCCCAGCTGTTCGCTGCGGCCATGACCGACGCCGACCCGGAGATTAGGTCCATGGCGGTCGGCTCGATCCCTGACCCCGCCGGAGAGGACTGGGCATTCGGCGCGCTCGTGCTGGCGTTGCGTGACCTCAACGAGCAGGTACGGGTGTCGGCTGCGAGCAGGCTGGGCTACACCGGCCGGGTCGACGCGGTCGCACCGCTCGTTGCCCTCGCCGCCGATCCGACGCCGCGGGTACGGTCCATGGTCGCCTACGCACTCGGGCGACTCGGCAGCCACGAGGCGACCCCGGCCCTGCAACGGCTCCTGCACGACCCCGACCGGCATGTCCGCGAGGACGCCGCGGACGCCCTCGGCTCGGTCGGAGGGCCAGCGGCCGTCGATACGCTGCTGGCGCTGGCTACCGACCATAGCCAGAAGCTGCGAGTCCAAGCCGCCAAAGCGCTCGCGAAGGCGGCCGACTCGGATCCCCGCGTGGCGCCGCAACTCACGATGCTGGCACGAGACGGCGCGGCCGCAGTACGAGCGGCCGCTTTCAGCGGACTCGCTAGCGCCGGTGGCGGGCATTCGCACCGGGAGCATCTGCTCGCCGAATTGGTGGACGATCCGGACCCGATGGTCCGTCAGCGGGTCGCAGTCGTGGCACGACATGTCACGCCTGACGCCGCCCCGGACATCCTCCGCCGGTATACCCTCGACCCTGATCAGACCCTGCGCCGACTCGCCGCCACCGAACTGGACCGACTGACCAACCCCACCGCTCGCTGACCCGGCAGCCCACAGTCAGCGATCCGCTGGCGAGACCGTCGTGGACGTTCCCGCAATGCTGTCCACCCGGGCCCGGGTGCTCGCCACCGGCTAAGGGCCCCAAGCCGGACCCGGTCGACGCCCGCAGCGTCGCTGTGGTCGCCCTGCGCACCGAAGTCTGCGGCTGCCATTGGTGCGGCACGGGTGTCGGGCACACTGATCGCATGGACCTCCCGTACCCGTGTGTCTGTTGCGGCTACCGCACCTTGGGGGATCCGCCGGGCTCACACGAAATCTGCCCTGTGTGCCGCTGGGAAGACGATGTTTATCAGCTGCGTTGGCCGCACCGGGCAGGCGGTGCGAACAAATCCTCATTGATTGACGCGCAACGCAACTTTGGCAGGTACGGCGCCTGTGATGAGGACAGCCTCGTCGAGAACCGAGCCGACCCGGCCGACTACGACCCAGAACCGCACTGGCGGACGATCGACCTTCACGGGGACCGCTTCGAGCCACACGGTGGTGCCCTGGCGGCTTGGCCGAATGATCGGAGCGTCCTGTACTGGTGGCGCCGACGCACGGGCCGGACGTGGTGGGACGACACGCAGGCCATCAGTTTCCCCGAGCCCTCGGTCGACGACGCCAATCGAACCGGCTTCGCCGAGGCAGTCCGCGCAGTCGCATCTGTGGCAACCCCGGCCGATCCGGACAATCTCTCGGGCATGTCGATCGATTTCGACCACTACCTGTTCCGGTGCCCTTCGATCCGGGAAGTGACCGTGACCACAGGCCTCGACCCTGCCCAGCAGATCACGGCTTCCTGTATCGCCGAGCCGGCGGCGTCACCGACACGTGTCGCGGGAGAGGTTAAGCAAGCCTGGCTACGTGACCTGCGGTACCGCCACTGGGAAGTCCACCGGTTACGCACCACGGCGACGACAGTCGAACTCGACGTTGCCACCCGCGTCGACGAAGACGGCTACTACATCACCGGGCTGATCGTCGTGCGGTGGCCGCCCGCAGGAAGCGGGAACCGCTCGTGACAGCGGACTCGCGCAAATGCTCCGTGCACTCGCGAAACTGATTGAGACGCGGTGGGTAGCCGCTCTTCGACATGTGCCGACGCAGCCCCACCACTCTCGGCCTTGCGATGTATCTCGTGGACGGCATGCTGCGACACCTCACTGATTCAATCCCCTTCCAAGGGCGGCATCCACCGGCCGCCCTCTTACCCCGGGTCCTGACCTCGATGCCCGGCATCGGCGAGCCATGACCATCACCGTCGCCGATAGCAGGCGACGGGTCAGCTCTCTGCTTTTGCTCAGAAATCCGATCCGATCCACGCCCTGCGCTGGCCACTCTGGCGCCGCCAACGACAGCAAAGAACCCAGGCAAGCCATTGCGGGCAACGACATCAATTCGAACTCAATTAATGAGCTCGCCATGCCGGTGCTGCACTACAAGGCGACGCCGAGGCGATGGAAGACATCTGATTTCCTGACGAAGACAATACTTGGAAGGTCGGCGGCATTCAGCTCTTCTTGGCCTTCGAGCTCAAGCGAGCAATATGGGCAGACAAAGCGCTCGGCTTCCAGGATCGCTTCAGCGTCACTCGGACGGATCTGAGATGGTGGATCACCACCGTCCGCAAGGACTGTTACTGCCTCATAAACAGCACCATAGAAGCCCACTAACCAGCCTTTATGCGAGCATGCGGGACATCGTTGTTCCTCGGCGTGCGTTTCGTTCGTGATGAATGCAGGAAAGGCAAGGCCCGGAGCTTCAGCCACCTCTGCCAACTGAGCGGTTGACAGGTGCCCGAACCGCATCGCGAATATCCTGCCCGCCTCGGCGAGACGCAGCCGCACCGCGGTGCCGATCGAGTCGGCGCGTTCGGCAACCAGCACTCGGGCGGTGTCTGCGTACCCGCCCCAGAACTCCGCAGGATCGACATCAAGCGCATCGAGGATCTGGCCAACGGCTGTCAGTGCAAGCCGCACCGTCCCCGCGCCTGCGTCAGGACGCAGTGCTGCGTGCACGGCGCCGTCCCGAGCGTCGACGACATGCTTTAGCTCTGCCTGGGCGAATTTGAATTTGGGGAGGACTTTCGCGATCCGCTGTAACGCCTCAGAGAGGCTGATCGTTTTCGTCTGGTGATTTGGGCTTGCGAACTCGGGATGGCCGCAGGCCTTCAGAAGGCTGTCGAAGTCAGCCTTATCTCCTCGTAAGATGTAGACCGGATGCAGGCCGACCAGGTGAGCCTTCGAAAGGTGTTCGAGCATCACGCCGGCATGGAGAGCAGCCAGGTCCATACGGCCGGCGGCCTGGTCCTGGAAGACGAGTTGGCCCAACTGTCGGGCGGATTCAATAAACGTCTCGCGTTTCACCGGGCCAGCGTAGACCGCGCCAGCGACCGATCGCGATACGGCACTGGAACCTGGCCGAGTATCAGCCTCTGCTTGCCGATTCGCAGCCCGGCTCGATGGATCGTCACCGCGACCGATGCGAGTCCCGCTTGGCCCACCGCTTCGAAGGCCGGCTTGGCTATGACAGACGACATCGGCTCCACCGGAACGGCCATAACCTGCCCCACCAGCAGCCCAACCGGTCGATGCGCTGCGACCACTTCGGGCTCGCCGAAGAGGTCGCCGATCAAGGGCTCCTGGTCAGCAGGATGCCAGTGGAATTCGAATCTCAGCTCCCGGGATCCATGCCGACCGCAGCCACCTAGTGTTGCGTGTCTGAAGTGGTTTGACGGTTGCGGTGGGTGACAATGAGGCATGGCTGTCGCTGCTCCGTTGGTACTTCGCCCCGGTGATGGCGTCCGTCTGCAGGAGTTGACGCGTTCGTCTGCTGCGCCGGCCGGGCTTGTGCAGCGGGCTCGGATGGTGTTGCTGGCTGCCGAGGGCCTGCCGAACGCGGAGATCGGCCGGCGGGTGGGAATGACGCGGCAGACGGTGATCGCCTGGCGAACTCGGTATGAGGCCGGTGGGATCGCCGCGCTGGCTGACCTACCACGCTCGGGTCGGCCGGGCGGATCGATGAGGCGGCGGTGGTCGTTTCGACGCTGAACCCGCCGCCGTCGGACTTGGCGGTGACGCACTGGTCGGCGCGGCTGCTCGCGGGACAGCTGAGCAGGGCTGGGATGCCAGTCAGCTTCGCCGAGGTAGCCCGGATCTGGCGGGCCTGGGGTCTGCAGCCGCATCGCGTGGAGACGTTCAAGTTCTCCACGGACCCGCAGCTGGAAGCCAAGATTCGTGACGTGGTGGGCCTGTATCTGGATCCGCCGGCGAACGCGGTTGTGGTGTGTGTGGACGAGAAGTCGCAGATTCAAGCGCTGGATCGGACCGCGCCGCTGCTGCCGATGCGCTTCGACGCCGCCGAGCGCCGCACCCATGATTACCGACGGCACGGCACCACCACGCTGTTCGCCGCCCTGGAGGTTGCCACCGGGAAGATCACCGCGGACGCCTGCTACGACCGTCATTCCAACGCCGAGTTCCTGGCCTTCCTCAAGCAGGTCGCCAGGGCCCACCCCCGCGTAAAGCTGCACGTGGTGGCGGACAACTACGCCACCCACAACCACCCGAACGTCAAGGCCTGGCTGGCCAAGCATCCGCGGATCACCATGCACTTCACCCCGACCAGCGCGTCCTGGATGAACATGGTCGAGGTTTTCTTCGGGATCATCAGTCGGCAGGCGATCCGGCGCGGCAGCTTCACCAGCGTCAGCGACCTGATCGGCGCGATCCGCTCGTTCATCGACGGCTACAACGAGCGCTGCCAGCCGTTTCGCTGGACCAAGACCGCCGACCAGATCCTCGCCAAGGCCATACGCGAGTAGTCAGAACGCTTGACCAGCGACACCGCTGTAGCCGATCAACCCGTACCGCCCGGCCAGATCGAAGATACCGTCAAGCCGGTCAAGCATGCCTACCGGCAAGGTGAGCAGGACGTACTTTGCGCGATCTTCGGGCACCTCAAGCAAGTCGTCTTCCGTTGGCTCGAGCACGTCCACCAGGTCGGGCCACCGCGACAACAACTCGCCGCGGAACCAGGAGACGTCGGAGTGCGGCTCAAGCGCCTCGGTGCCCCCGTCAGCCAAGCCGTCGAAGATCCCGCTGGGGTCGCCCCGGCCAACCTTCCAGAACGCGAAGTCACTACTCACGACGACGATGCTAACCGTCAAAGGAAATCAGACACGCGACACTAGTCGCACCCAATTAGGCCTGGCGAGAGCTCGAACACGCATTGAATGTTCTCGGCGCGAAGGAGGGCCAGCGGGTCTGCTCCCCAAACCGGGCCCGCACCGGGCCGCCGACCGATCGTAGGTTGCCGGCCCAGTGGCTGGCACCAGCAGGGCTAGGTGGAGAGGTCAACGGACATCTTGCGGCAGTCCACCTACACAGGTTGTCGGTGGGTGCATCTAGGTTGTGGCCGGTGACGATGCCGCTGTTCGACCTCGATGCCGCTCGGGCGCCCGCGCCATCAGTCACCCGACCTGGCCGGCGCCGGACAGTTGACCCGCAGGCGGCAGCCGCTGTCATGCGCGCTGCCGGCCTGGAGCCGCTCGAGCCGTATCCCGGATCCAGCAACCCGTGGCGGTGTACCCACACCCGCTGCCTACGCGAGGTCACACCCCGGTACAGCAATATCGCGAAGGGCCAGAACGGGTGCTTGCACTGCGCGGGCCGATACACGGACCCACAGGCTGCCGAGGAGATTATGCGCGCCGCCGGCTTGGAGCCGCTCGGGCCGTATCCGGGCGCCAGCAAGCCGTGGCGGTGCCGGCATGTGCCCTGCGGCCGCGAAGTGGCCCCCCGATACAGCCACGTGCGCACCGGTCGCGGCGGCTGCCTGTTCTGCCGCAACGGTGCCCCGGTCACCGCTGCGGACGCGGAACATGAGATGCGGGAAGTTGGCATGGAACCGGTCGAGCCCTTCCACGGCCTCGATACCAAGTGGCGCTCTCGGTGCCTGACCTGCGGAACCGTCGGAGAACCGCGGTTGATTAGCATCAGGCACGGGCAGGGCGGCTGTAGGCCATGCGGCCGCCGCAAAGCGAACGCCTCGCTGCGCGGTGACGCCCACGAAGCCATAGCCAGAATGCGGGACGCCGGCCTGGAACCGCTGGTGCCGTACCCCGGCACGGGCGAACCGTACAAGGCGCGGTGCACCCGCTGCGACGCGACCGTGTACCCGCGACTGCAGAAGGCGAGGACGCCAGCCTGCCGGTATTGCGTCAACAAATCACGCGGCAAGGCACAACGGCACAACGCCACCGAAGCGGAAGCGAAGATGCGTGCGCTCGGCCTCGAGCCGCAGGAGCCGTACCAGGGAATCAAGTACCCGTGGCATTGCGTATGTACCGGCTGCGGCCGAACCACCTCACCCACGTACGGATCGATCCTCGCCGGGCAATCTGGATGCCGACGGTGCGCCGACCTGCGGGCGGCCGTCGCCCGCCGGGAAGACCCTCACAAAGCGGCAGCCTCCATGCGTGAGGCGGGCTTCGAACCGTTGGACCCGTACCAGACATCGATGACGCCATGGCGCTGCCGGCACACGATCTGCGGAAAGGAAAGCCATCCCACGCTGGCGAAGGTCCGATCCGGACGCGGATGCCGCTACTGCGCGCGGCACGGCTTCCAACGCGGAGAACCGGCCCGGGTGTACGTCGTCGTCCACCCCAAGCTGAGTGCGGTGAAGATCGGTGTCGCTGCCGCCGAGCAGCGCAACAACGACCGGATCACGCAGCACCGCCGATACGGATTCGAACTGCATTCGCAGTACCCCGTAACGACCGGGGACGACGCCCTGGCGATCGAGCAAGCAATCATTCGACGCCTACGCGCAGACGGTCACGAACCGTACCTGACGATCCAGCAGCTGCCGAACGGATGGTCGGAGACGTTTGATGCCGCACGTGTCAGCCCGGAATGCCTCGATGCACTGATACACGCCGAGCGGGAGAGGGTGACAGCAAGACCGGTACCGTAGCGAAGTGATTCCAGCCTGCCCCGAGTGCCACACGACGGGCGTCCCACTACTTTTCGGCCTCCCGGTCCCAGAAGCGCACATTGCCGCTGCCAACGGCGACCTTGCCCTCGGCGGGTGTCTCGTCCCCGAGGAACCGCCGCCGAACTGGCAGTGCACACACCGGCACCGATGGCTCGACGCCGATGAGAAGACGTGGCAAGACCAGCTCCGGGCCGTGCTACTCACACACGGCTACTTTGAGCCAGACGGCGACGCCTGAGCTGGCGGCCAGGACGACGAGGCCGCAGCCAACGCCGCCGCAGCGCTTCTAGATCGCCCTGCACGTCGTCGACCCAAACACTGGCCAACAGCGCCGTTGTTTCCCGAATCAGCGCGAGCGGCAAGTGAAGGTCGGCGTGGGCGTCATGGCTCCGAGGCTCCGAGGACGAGCGACGGTGGCAGTGATGATCTACCCCCAGCGGCGGCGCCGATAGACCGGGACTTCACGCACGGGCATCTCGGACCAGTGCAGTGGCCGGTCGACGACGGGTCGGGCGAGGTAAGGGGTAATCCGGTCGCGTTCGTGTTCCTCGGCGAATCGTTCAGCCTGCGTGGTGTCACCGGCGACGTCGAGAGCTTTGATGAGTTGCACGACGAGGAGGTCGAGGCGGTGGTTCTCGGCTTCAGCGGCTGTGAGGCGTTCGTGGGCTACGACGGCGCGGTGGCCGCACCATTGCCGCAGGAGTTCGTGCTCGGGCCGGACATGCTTGCGATACCACCGATACTCCCATTCCGGGCTGGACTTCTCGCCCTTGTGGATGGGATGCGGGCCGCCGTGTTTGCACTTGTGCCGGGCTTCGGCCTCCTCCTCGATCACGTGCTGCAGGATGGTGTGCGAGTGGGCTCGGCAGGCGGCCTCCGCGATGATGACAGCGCCCGCGGGCGAGACGATCGTGGCGTCATCGGTGGTGAACCACTGAACCGTCGCGAGGATATCCTCCACGGGCACCTGAAGGATGTCGGTCAGCTTCGCGCGATCCTTAATGATCGTTGCGTTCTCGACCGGACGCCAGTCCAGGTCTGCCACATCCTCAGGGATGAGGGCGGAGTAGACGGTGAGAACCGCGCCCCGCTCGACGGAGTCGAGCTCGAAGTCGTCGATGCGCTGCCAGTCCGCTTGCCGGGCGTCGTAGGCTTCAACGTCGGCCCACCGGGCTTTCAGGCGGGCTGACGACACGGTTTGCAGACGACGGCTGGCGCCGTCGTCATCGATGAATTCCACCTCGATGCTCGCGCTGGCCTTCTTCGGTGTGACAGCTCTGATGCGCACGCGTTCCGACGGTGCCGTGTCCCGCGACCGGTACGCCCAATCGTCGCCGACGACGTACTGCGATGCATCGAACGCCACCTCAACCGCCCTTCGAATACTGCCCCTGCCATCTCCTAGTGTGACCTGCTCACGAAGCGCTCTGACATCAACTGATGGCCAACGCTCACTAGATCGTGAGGGGCTCTGCCCAGAACGAAGCTCGTCGGCATAACCGACCGATGGATGACATCGCGGTGAGTGGTTGGTGCTCTACGCCGGCTGCTGGCTGAAGACTCTCCTCATTGCTGTCAGGGGCCTACGGGTTTGCGGCAGCACTATCGGGACGGTGGTGACGCCGGGCTGCTGTGCCGGGCTAGACGACTGGCGCGACAGCCCAGTAACGAGCGGCGGCCGCCGGCACCTGGCCGACGGCGAGAACCCACTCGTCGCCGAGCGTGCCGATAACGAGATCGCCGTCCTCGAACCGCAACACAAGACCAGCGCAGACCTCGTCAACGTCCTGGCCGACGATCACGGCACCGCCGACGAGCCGGTGAGCGTTGTCAAATTGGCGCAAAGGTGCATGAGTGTCGGCCTGCCGCGGTGGGCCCATTCCCGACCGGCGAGACCCCGCAGCACAGTAAATCAAGCTGCCCATTCACACGTCTGCAGTCGGCCGCCCGGACGAACCTTCCCCAGACAGGACGCCGGATCGATTCCCCATGACTCAGAATACATTCTTGCAAGATCAGCAACGTTGCTGCTACCTTGCAGCTAGACGATGGGGAGGGACTTGGGATGGGTAACGAGGATGTCGGCGACGCAGAGGTGGGGCACCGCCTCGCGCAGCTGCGGGAGCAAGTTGGGCTGAAGCAGGCCGACCTGGCTCGGAAGGTGACTTGGAGCCAGGCTGTCCTGTCGCGGGTCGAGGCCGGCGACCGCACCGTCTCCGACGACGAGCTGAAGATGCTGCTGGCGGCGATCGGCACCGACGACGCCGCCGAGCTCTCCGCAATCCTGGCACGCAACTGGCGGCACCTACCCCGGCCACCCCTTGACCACCCAGACCAGCAGCTACTCTGGCGGGCCGAGGAGATGGTCGCCGGCCTGGTCACCGCCGGCTCGGAGGCCGACACACATCCCGCGTTTCGCGCCCGCCTCGAGGAGTACGTCAAGGATGTGGAGCGGCTGGCGCAGCTCCTCCTCCGACGCGAGCACCAGATCGCGTTCATCGGTAGCATCGGCATCGGCAAGTCGACCGCGATCTGTCGGTCTACCGGCCTCGAGGTCACGAATGCGCAGGGGCGCACGGTGTCGGTACTGGAGACGGGTGCCGGCGGCATCACGCTGTGCGAGGTGCGGCTGAGCCGCGGACCGGGTTACGGCATCAAGGTCGAGCCCCGGTCGCTCGACGAGATCCGCTCCGACGTCGACGACTTCGCCGACCAGATCCTGCAGGGCCGCGTACCGGTGGAGGAGGACGACTTCACGGTTGCCGTCCCCCGCGAGCTGGAGCGGGCGATCCGCAACATGGCCGGTCTGACGCAAAAGCGTTCGAAGGGGCCTGATGGCAAGTGGGTCCGGACTGACCCGGCGAAGGAACTGGCCGCCGAGTTCCCCGACCGGCGCGACCTTGCGGTGGAGGTGCTGGCGCGCATGGCCCTGCACCGGCGCGACCGGCGCGACGCGTGGCACACGGCGGCGGCCTCGGCGACGCCGCTGGAGTGGTTGCGCCAAACGTTCGAAGCGATCAACAACGGCCGGCATCCCGAGTTTTCGCTGCCGAGCCGGATCGACATCGTTGTTCCCGCGTTGATCGACATCGACGACCTCGACGTCGGGTTCATCGACACCCGTGGCATCGACCAGCCGTTGGCACGGGCGGATCTCGAGACGCTGCTCGAGGATCCGCACACGGTGTCGATCCTCTGCTCGGGCTTCAATGACGCGCCGTCGCAGTCGGTCCAGCACCTGCTACGGCGGGCCCGGGACATCAATAACCCGCAGGTCGACACAAACGCCGGTTTGCTCGTGTTAGCCCGGCCGGACGAGGCGATGGCGGTCAAGGACGAGACCGGTGCCGGCGTCTCGACCAGCGAGGAAGGGTACGAGCTGAAGGGCGAGCAGGTCGGCACGGCGCTGCTGCCGTACCGCCTCGGCGACATCCCGACACTGTTCTTCAATTCCCGCGAGGACGACGCTGAACTGCTGCGGGACTTCCTGCGCGACCAGGTCCGCCGCACGCGGGCCGAGTTCCGTTACCAGCTCGACGAGGTGCTCGTCCGGACCCGGTCGCTGCTGGACAACGCCGCCCGTGAGCAGGTGCGCGCGGTCCAGCGCGAGGCCGGTAAGCATATGGCGAGCTGGATGAAGCTCCACCCGTCGCCGAAGCCGCTCAGAGGCCACATCCATGACGCGCTGCTCGACGAGCTCAGCCGCGCCCATTCGAGCACGGTCAACGCGACGATCCGCCGCAACGGCGAGTGGCGCTCCCTGAGCTACTCGCACCAGCTCGGCCACGGCGCTCGAAGGCTCGCCGTTCTTGCCCTGCAGGACTCAGTCACCGAGTTCGCCGGCTTGTGCGACACGCTGTCGGGATCGATGCCCGAGGCGCGCGAGCTGCTCTTCCAGGCGCACCGGCTGATGGCTTCGGCCTACGAGGACCTGCTGCGAAAGATGCAGCTTAACGGCCTGGGCCTGTACCGCGACCAGCTCCGGATCGCCGCCCAGTTCTGGATCGACAACGCCAACGAGTGGGGGCGCGGCTCCGGTTATGTCAACCGCGTCTTGCGGCGAAACCGGACATGGTTCGAGGAGGCATCCCGGCAGGAGCTCGAACAACAGCTCGGCGCGTTCCTCGACCGCGAGTGGCGGGTGCTGCTGGAACGGGTGGAGGCGATCTTCGAGCAGAGCTGAAGCCCTACAACCCGGGGGATGGGCTTCACGAGGCGCCCCGGAGCAAACGCTGGCGGGCGGCGGAGGCTCAGTTGCCCGGCCGCTCGACAAGCCCGACATGCTTGAATGCGTCCCACAGTTGCGGATCCTGAATGGTGTGGCCGCGCTCCAGGCTCTTGATCTGGACAGTGGCGATTTGCGGCACGCTGTCGATGTGTAGGGTCTCCCAGCTGCGGCACTTCGCGCATCGTCGGCGGATAAGGAACGGGCGAAGTAGGTGCAGACGGCCATCTTCGGTCGCCAGATAGAGGCTTCCGGCTTCGAGGTCACTAGACCCGTAGGTCCTCTCCCGCACCGCAACCAATACGTTGTCTCCGGTCAGCTCCTCGAACTCCACGCTTGCAACCCTGCGGAGAGAGTCCCAGCGAACGTGGTTGACATAGACGAGAGGGAGATCGGCGAGGAACGACGCCCGTTGCAGGAGGGTGGTCAGGTCGGCGTGGGCTTCGGCAATGGCGTCGGGCAGGTCCTCGACCTCGACACCGCGTAGGTGCGCCTCGTCGTTCCGGCGAAGCGCCAAGCCTTGGCGTGCCGCTATCACCTCGGTGCCGGTGAAGGCGTCGCGGAAGTCTGTCAGCTGATCGCCGGGGACCAGATTTCTGAACGCCTTTCCTGTCGCGACTTCTTGGAGGATCGCCGTCCAGTCCCCGAAACCGGGGCCGTTCGTGCCTCCGCGGGATAGGCGTTTGCGGAGGTCGGTGGTCGCGCCGATCCGCAGGTCGGCTTCTTGGGCGAGTGCAAGGGCGACGAGTGCGCAGTAGCAGAGCAGGACCTCGGCCGCTTCCAGGATGGCGTCGTACGCCGGTCCGTCGGCGCCTTTTGAGAGCAAGACCTGTGCCCTGCTCCAGCGGTAGGCGACGGGGTGTGGGTAGCGGGTTCTTACTTGGTGGCTGAAGTCGTCTAGGAGGTTGGCGGCGTCGGCGCGCATTCGCAGCAGCCGACCGGACTGCATGATGCGCCGTCTGGCGTCGGCAGCGTTCTCATCGTGGAAGACCGAGCTCAACAGCCCTTCAGACTCGTTGTGCCATTGCTGCAATCGGTTTCGCGCGGCTTCGAGGCCTTCGAGGGTGGCCGTCAGCGTCTCGTCCGGCTG
Organism: Micromonospora sp. NBC_00821; assembly: GCF_036347035.1. Lineage (NCBI taxonomy): Bacteria > Bacillati > Actinomycetota > Actinomycetes > Micromonosporales > Micromonosporaceae > Micromonospora > Micromonospora sp. NBC_00821. The sequence continues at coordinate 2,223,715 of NZ_CP108880.1, read as the reverse complement.
CGGGACAGGAACGCGACGGAAGACGGGCGTGTTGATCCGGACATGGCCTCTGGAACTGTCCAGGTATGTGCGTACCAACGGTGAGGCTCGCAGGAAGAGCAGGGCCATCAGTCGCTGAGGTCGGCTCAGAGGCATCGCTTCTCGGAGGATCACGACGGTGTGACTCGCGGCTAGGGGCAAATCACCCTCGGTTACCTCCGCTACTGCGACGTTACGACCAACCATTGCCGAGAAGTGCCGGGGCAGAACGATGTCCCCCGCCTTCAACTGCCTGTCGGGCGGCACCTCTACATAGCGTGACGAGTCGTCCGGCCCTGCCAGAGTGCCGTCACGTCTCACGTCACGGCCTGATAGGACACGCACGGTGTGTGGCTGCGGCTCATCATGGGCGGGAGGTCTGTCTCGACCCGGCATCACTCCAGGAGCCGGAGTGTCGAAGAGGTCGCCTAGTGGCACTGGTGTTCCCCACACACCCAGCTCTTTCCACCGCCTGGTGGTATCGGGGTGGTTGAGGTCGAAGGAGAGCCCCTCGCCTGCCCCGGGTTGGTCGGCCAGCACATAGCCGAAGGAGCTGGTGCCGCTCTTGCGCCTGAGCAGGGTTGCGAAATCTTCGGACATTGCTTGCTCGTCCCCCTGCGGTGGGATCCGGAAGAACCTCAGAGGCTTCGGGTCTGAGGGGCGCGCTGCCAGGAAGACCGTCGTCAACGAAAGCCCTGCATGCCAGCCGTCCGGAACGAAATCCGCATAGAGCAGGAGCATCGGTTGCCAGAGCCGGCTGACCTGTTCCCGGAACGCCTCGCCCCCAACTGATGCCAGCGCACCGCTGGGCAGGACCACGGCCAGGACGGATTCAGGGGTTGTCGGCTCTATGCCGACCAGCGTGACTTCGAACGCATTCCTTGGTCCTTCTGGCGTGACGAGGCGAGCCCATGACGGGATCAGCAGCACCGGGCGATCTGGAAGCAAGCTTGTTGCGAGCCTCGCCAGATCTGCAGGAGAGGTTCCCGAACGCGATTGCCATCCGTGCGATAGCGGGGGACCCGAGTCCGCAGCCACGACGACCGGCTCGTCGCGGGTGATCTCTTCGAAAGCCAGACGCAGCAATCGTAGGAAGTTGGTCTCGCCGGCGCCCTGGTCCACGGACGTAACCCTAAGGGCAGATGAGGCTCGGTCGGTCTCCGCAACGAGGCGTTCGGGTTCCAACCCAGGGGTGTCCGCACCTGCCGCTGTTACGGAGTGGAATCCCTGAATTGGCCGGGGTGACAGCCGGGTTGTGGGAGAACATCGGGAACGCTGAGCCTGTCGGTCACTGACCAGGCGTTAGCCTCAGTCACTGGACGCGAGCCGCCGGCCGACCATCTGGGCGGCAACGCATGCCAGCGACATTAGGGACTCAAGGCCTAGCTGACCTCCACCGGCCGGACAGCGTCGGGTCAGGCAGGAAACCAGGATCCCGGACTCCTTCGGGCGCGCCGAAGAGCCGCCAGACTGAAGGGCCTGGTCGCGGCGCTGCCCATTGGATCGGCGTCTCAAATAACGGTCGGGCCATATGAGGGCGGCAAGCCCGATAACGATGGCGAGCGGGCGCGTCGGGAGTGCGCGGGCGGGAAGGGCTTTCGACCTGTTGAACCACGCCGCCGGCCACACGTGGCACGCCGGTGCCGAGTCGGTGCACCAGTTGGGTGGCGAGGGCGGCCCTGCTGCGGCAGGCCAGAGCGAGCATCGGTTATCTGATGAGACACGGTCTGGAGATTTCCTGCGGCGGCGAGCCGGATCATCGATTTCGATTAATCCGGGCTGGCTGACATCGGTCGAGTCGGACGCACCTGCAGGCTGAGCTGCGTCGACCAGCATGAAGGAATTACTCGACCGCGCCTCGACCGTTCAGCTGATGTTGACCTTGCGGGGACCCGTCGGGCAGACGCGCGTAGCTCGTGGGGTGGGTCGGTGATGACGGTGCTGTCGGGCATGCGAAGGCGACAAGGAATCGGGTGCCGCGTTTCTCCATCCAAGCCATGGATTACTCCGATCGGCGGCGCGCGCCCGGCCGGCCAATCAAAGTCAGATTCCCGACTCTGGCAGACTGCGCTGCCCTGCCGCTGACAATCAGCGCAGACTATCAGAACTCAGTCTCCATCGCCCATACAGGGCAACTGGGCTCTGCGCTCGTCGGCGCTGTCACGCGGAAGCCCTCACCCTGGCGTTGACGTCCGTTCACAGTCAAAGCGTCGTCCCTTCTCGGTCATTGGGTGGGCCTCTGCAATGAAGAACTCTGCACATGTCCTCGGCCCGGTATCGCCGGTCGGCCATGGCCCAGACGACAGTTGGACTGGTGAGCGGATCAGCGCCCTGGGCGCAGTCACCGATCTGACGACCACTGCGCGGATCATGGGACTGTCTCGTTCGGTCGCGTATGACCTGGCCAAGTCCGACCGGTTCCCCGTCCCGGTGCTCCGATTCGGTAACCGCTACCGCGTGCCGGTTGCGGCCATCCTTCACGCCCTGCACCTATCGCCCAACCAACGCGGGGAGCCCTCGGGATCACTGCCGGGGCACAACGCGGTCCCAGGCGGCGAGGCATTCCTGGACCACCCCCGACATAACCCGCAGCCACCTGCTGCCGCATGCTCGGCCCGAGGGACACACCTGAACAGGGCGGGAGGGCCCATCTTCAAACGCTGTTGCTGCCGCGACGGCGAGGGCCGCAAACTCGGCAGCCGCTGCCCGCAGCTTCGCCGGGCGAGCGGAGCGTGGAATCCCACGCACGGCCGGTGGGCCTACCAACTCGAACTGCCCACCCACCCCGGCCAGGCGCGCCGGCAACTACGCCGCAGCACCTTCGACACCCGCGACGCCGCCACCGGCGACCGGGACCACGCCAAAGCCCTGCTAGCCCTCGCCGCTGACGACCCCGCAGTCGCCGCCGAGATCGCCGACATGCTCCTCGCCGTCACCGCCGGCGCGCCACTGCCGGACCGCGACACCATCGCCCGACGGGTCCGCGCCGGACTGCCCGCCACCGTCACGACCACCGTCGGCGAATACCTGCACTCGTGGCTGGCATCCCGCCGCAGCCTCAGCAGCGTCCAACCCAACACCCTGCTCGCCTACGAGTCGCACATCCGCGTCCACCTAATCCCGCACCTCGGCGCCATCGCCCTGGTGAAACTACGGGTGGAGCACGTCGAGGCCATGTTCGTCGCCATCGCCGAGGGCAGCGCCGCCATCGAGATCGCCCGCCAGAGCGACGACCCCGTCATCCGCGCCAACGTGCGCGGTCTGCGCACCACCAAACCGGCCAGCATGCACCGCATCCGCGCCACCCTGCGCAAGGCGCTCAACGACGCCATCCGCCGCGGCAACAACCGACTCATCGACTTCAACCCCGCCGCCCACATCGAGCTGCCCTCCGGGGTACGCCCCAAAGCCCGGGTATGGACCACCAAAGCCGTACAACGGTGGCGCGACACCGGCGAGCGGCCCAGCCCCGTCATGGTCTGGATCCCGCAGCAGGCCGGCGCGTTCCTCGACCACGCCGAAGAGCACGACATCGCCCTCTACCCACTGTTCGCGCTCATCCTGCACCGCGGACTGCGCCGCGGCGAGGCCGTCGGACTCACCGACACCGCCGTCGACCTCGACAACTCGATGATCAGCGTCACCCAACAGATCGCCACCCACGGCTACACGCCAGTGATCAAGAAAGTCAAATCCGAGTCCGGCAACCGGATCATGGCGATGGCCAGCATCACCCGCGTCGTCCTGCGCGCCCACCACGCCCGCCGCGCCCAGTGGAAACTCGCCGCCGGCCACACCTGGCCCGACACCGGACTGTTCTTCGTCCAACCCGACGGGCAGCCCTGGCACCCCTACGCCGTCACCGACCGCTTCGAGGTCCTCGTCCGTGACGCCGACCTACCCCCGATCCGACTGCACGACCTACGGCACTGCGCCGCCACCTACCTCAAAGCCGCCGGCGCCGACCTCAAAGACATCCAGGAGCTCCTCGGGCACTCCTCGGCCGCCATGACCGACGTCTATACCTCGGTCATCGCCGAACTCGACGTCGAGCGCGCCAAAGCAGAGGCAGCCGCCGAGCTACTGCCCCGCCACCGAGAGCATCCATCGGTGCCGGCCTCGTCTATCGAACCTCCTCCCGGTGTCAGGATCGACGTGGCGCGTGATGCGCATCGGTAGATAGACGGCTGCCGCTATCGCGCGGCGATGCCCGGCCGCGCAACAGACACCCGCCATCTGCTCGAGCACCTCTAGGAGCGTCGGCCGCTCATTGCGGCGGTCGAGCCGCTCTGACCAGCCGGGTCAGGTGCCGCCATCACTTCGGCGGCCGAGATACGGCGTGAGGCACGGGCAGTGCTGGACAACGCCAAGGTGTGCGAGCTGGTCTGGCAGGCAGTTGCCAACCAGGTGAGCGACCACCGGCTCGACCCGGCGGCGGTGCTGCTGGTGCGGCACCGAGCGTCCGGTGGCCTCGCGTGGGCCGTGCTCCGGCGACGGCTCCGCCGTGTCACACCCTGCTTTGCGCCTGAGTCGTAGACTCCCCTGCCGACGGTGATTTTCTCACGCGGAGAGGTGTGTCAGGTGGCTAGTCGGGGTGTCGCCTCCTACAACGAGCCCGAACGCAAACCGCCGCGTCTTGCCACGATGCCGACTCCCTTTGTCCAGGGCTTCCGATCTCGACTAAAGGGGGTCATGGCGTCCATCGATGGTGCCAGCGGACAGAATTTAGGCAAGTGCATCGGCGTATACGGCTTTTACGACTACGACGGTGAGCCGATCTATGTGGGACAGACGTGGGCAAAATTTAGCGAACGTATCGGCAGGCATCTGACCGGACAGCGTACCGACACGTTGGCGTATCGCATCCTCGATCCCTTCGAGGTCGCGGAGGTGGAGCTGTGGCCGACCGAGTTCCTACGCAACGATCCAGATAAGAAAAAGAAGCTTAACGCGATCGAATACTCGGCGTATCGGTCGGCCATCAGCGAGTCGAAGTATCGCGCCATATTGAACGAGAAGATCCCGCTTGTTGCCGAGCCTGTAGTCCTGCCACGCGCGTATCGCTTCAACTTGATCCCGGAAGACTTACGGGAAGATCGCGAGCACCCGGACGTTCGGATTGCCCGCCGCGCCGAGACCCTGGCCAGAGTCTCCGCTGTGGCGCACGAGCGTGGAGAGGTCTCCCCTGGCCTACGGCGCGTCATTGTGATCCAAGCGGTCCGGCTTGCTGACTTAGCGGCGGCGAGATTAGCGTACGCGGAGGGCCGAAGGAGGCCATCCCCGAAAGCCATCGACGTGCACGAGCTCGTCGGAAACGTGCTCCGAGAGTCGAAAGCCGAGGCTTCTTCGGACGCCTAATTGACGCTACACACGGTATAGAGTCCACAGGTTGTTGACTCCCGAGGTGGCGGGCTTGCCGAGGGTCGGGTTGGCCGCGGGTCGCGCGGTAGGCCATGCCGGCGGTGGCCGGCCGGTGGATGTTGGCTTCGGAGGCGTCGGGTGGCGTTCGTAGTCGCGGGCGACCCGCCGGTGGGCAGTGGGCCGGGCAAGCGTGGCGTTCTACCGCGCCGGTGCGGCTGGACGGCGAAGCCAGGCTGGTCGGTGGGCTCGGCGGGCGATGTCCGACGTGGTGGCAGGCTGTGACGGGGCCCATGCGTGGCTCCTCCTGCCGGAGACTAGGCGCTGCACCTATCGTATGGTTGGATCAGTAACAGGCTGGCGTCGTTCTTCGTCAGTTCGCCATTGCGGTTATATTGTGCAGTGATGATCGGCGATGGAGGGTGCATGGAGACCACGGTTATCAATGCTGCAGAGTTTTTTGCCGGCATTGGACTCGTGCGCACCGCTCTAGAGCCCCTCGGGGTGAACGTCGTCTGGGCTAACGACATCAAGGAAGCTAAGCGCGACGCGTACCTCGCCAATTTTCCTGACGCGAAGGACCATTTCGCGCGCAGCGACATTCGCAATGTCAAAGGCGAGGACCTAGATAAGCTGCCTGAGATAGAGCTGGCGACCAGCAGCTTTCCCTGCATCGACCTATCTCTTGCCGGAAATAGGCGGGGGCTCGTCGGAGATCAGTCCGGCATGTTTTGGCACTTCGCACGGGTCCTGGAACAAATGCAGGATCGGCCGCGGCCTCGGGTGGTGCTCCTCGAAAATGTCCACGGCTTCGCGACAAGCCATGGTGGAAAAGATTTAACGGAGGCGCTCGAGCGGCTATCGCAGCTAGGGTATTCGCTCGACGTTCTAGCCATCGACGCGAAGCACTTCGTTCCACAGTCTCGGCCGCGCATGTTCATCATAGGAATCATGCCTGCCGATTTGCCGAAGAACGCACACGTCGGAGTTCCCGAAATCAGCGACGTCCGACCTGCCTGGGTGACGGCGATTCACAAGAAGCACTACGAAGCTTTCAAGATGCACTATCTAGATCTACCCGCTCTTCCACAGGGGCCGTCGGACCTGAACGCGGTGATAGATCGGGAAGTGCCAGAAAGCGCCTGGTGGGACGACCGTCGAGTCAAAGCCTTCGTGGACTCTCTTAGTGATGGCCAGCGGATTCGGTTTGAGGCGCTGCGCAAAGCGGACCAGCTTTCCTACCGAACTGCTTACCGGCGCACACGGCAAGGCGTGTCGATGTGGGAACTGCGACGCGACGCTATCGCCGGCTGCCTACGTACGACCGGCGGCGGCTCGAGCAAGCAAGCGCTGGTCGAGCTCGGGCACGACCGCGAGCCGCGCATCCGATGGATGACGCCCCGTGAGTACGCCAATCTCATGGGGGCCACGGACTACAAGCTGCTTTCCGGGACGCCCAACCAGCAGCTGTTCGGCTTCGGAGACGCCGTCGTTGTCGACGTCGTGCGATGGATCGGTGAGCACTACCTGCTGCCCGTGCTGCGGCCAGACACCGAGTCAGAGGACGAGTAGGCTCTCCGGCGAGCCAGTTCGTTCGCCCGGGGGTTTGCCGTTGTCTACGCGCCATATCGACCTTGCTACGACGCTTCTGCCTCGTGAGGTGCACGCGATCCGCGACGCAATCACGGCCGCGCTCAGGCAGCCAGACCCACAACGGCCTAGCCAGACAATCGGGAAGGCGAAGGCGGGCATCTACGCGTTCTACGACTATGACGGCGAGCCCATCTATGTCGGGCAGACCGCCGAGGGCTTCGGCGTCAGACTTGGGCGACACTTGACCGGCCAGCGGTCCGACGCGGTGGCCAAGTATGTGCTCGACCCGTTCGAGGTGCACACCGTCTCGATGTGGTCACTGCCTCATATCGGCGATATGCCACCTAGGGAGCGGAAGGCAGCGCTGGACCCGTACGAGTACACCGTCTACCAACAACTGCTCGAAGGCAGCGCCTTCAACGCGATCCTCAACGAGGGCGACATTCCCGAGGCTGTGGCGCAGGAGCTGCCCGATCCCTTGACTTGCGTTATCATCCCGGACGGGATCCTTCCCGACCGGAGCCATCCCGACATCCGCATCGCCAGGCGCGCACAGACCATTTCTCTACTCGCCAAAAACATCAGCGAGCGGAAGGTCTCCCGAGGGTTGAGGCGCGCGCTACTGACGCAGACTGAGCGCCTCAATGCCCTCGCCCGTGCCCGGTACCAGGCCCTCGACGGCGTCGTCGAAGTCGAAGGCGCCGAAGGAGTCGTGGACGAGCCCGAAGGCCTCTTCCCGACACCTTGACAGGTACTCGCATGTCCACCGATAAGCTGCCACCGGCTCCGCCGCCGTCCGCGGCGACGAAGTCGATGAAGGCGAACCGAAGCTCAGGCACCAAGCCTGAGCTGGCGCTCCGGCGGGAGCTGTTCCGGCTAGGCCTCCGCTACAGAGTGGGTATCCAGATTCGTCTTGCCAGTAGGAAGGTTCGCCCTGACGTCGTCTTCCCAAAACGCAAGGTAGCGATCTTCCTGGACGGATGTTTCTGGCATGGCTGTCCGCTGCATGGGCGCATGCCTACCGATCCGACAGGTTACTGGCGTGCCAAGATCGGGAGGAACCGGGACAGGGACGCCGCCGACATGAGAGAGCTGGAGGCGGCGGGCTGGCTCGCAGTCAGGATCTGGGAGCATGAGGTAGCTTCAGAAGCGGCCGCGCGGGTGAAGAATCTTGTCTCATGTCGCTAGATTCCCTGCCAACGGCGACTGTCACTCTGGTCACGGGCGCTCGACCGCCCATGGCCGTGCTTGGTCGGTGGCGTTTGTAGTAGTCATCATCGACAGTGTTTTCAACCTCTCCGAATCCATCGCGAGCCGTAGTGCTCATTTCTCGTCCTCGAGCGTTGAGATGGTGAACACTATTCCTAGGAACTCGTGCAGCAGCCTTATCAACCTTCGACCGCCGATTAGTTGTATGTCGCAATCAACAATAGCTTCCTGAGCCGCCTGCGAAAACTCGCTTGTGGTGACCACTATCCCAGACTCGGCTGCGTATTTCAGCATTGCGTCCTTAAGGGCACGAATTGCTTCACCCCCAACTGGCTCCGAATAGTGTTCAACCTTCACCAAAATAGTTCCGTCACCGGAAGTTGAATGGGGATGCGTCGCGCGGATGCTGGGACCCGGAGCCAAACCGTCTGCTATGGAGTCGACGTCCTGGTACCCCATTGCGATAAGGAGCGCAAGAACGAGCTGTTCAAACATGAACGGTGGCAGCGATAGCAGGTCCGAGTCAAAGAGATCCCTGTCGGTAGCACGGAGCACGCTCACCGTCTCCGCAATCCGCGTCATCGTTTCCGACCTACGAACTGAGCGGACTGTCTCGTCACTGACGCTCCCTGGAAACTGATCGGCCGCTGCTTTGAGAAAACCAGAGAGAGTCAACAACCGCAGTTGTGCGCCGGTACATTCAAACATCTCCTGGCGAAGCTCGGGGCGAGCCTCTATAGGCTCACCATTCTTGTCGAGGATCCACCAGTCGCTCTTCACATCATTTGTCACGAGCACTATCAGGCCGTGACGTGGCTCCTCTGAAGCTCGATCCAGGACCTGACGCCAAAGGACATAGTCGCCTGCAGCCCTGTAGGGAGACTTCTTTTCGGCGTCTTTGTATCCCGGAGGTATCTCGTTGGGAAAGCGGAAATCAATAGCTTCACCTACGATTTCCATGAGGTGTCGTTGGGAGTACGGCCTGCCCAGCTTCCCTCGCGTTATAACATCGAGCCTTTGAAGAACCGGATCTTCAATCGCAACATCTCCGGGGCGGATGTCGTGTTCGTCTTGCAAGGCTTTCAGTTCAGCCAAAGCCGAATCCATAAGCCCGTCTAGCCTCTTTTGGATGGACTCCTCGTCCAGTCCATGCTCTTGTGGGTCCCAGTCTCTATCCGCCATATTATACTGTCTAAATTCGACTAGGCGAATAACTGATTTTCTAAGATTCGACACGGCATCAGAGCTCGCCTGCGAAAGCGTCGATCGCATTTCCTTAAACCGGGCCATCTTGCCGTTAACTACCTCCAGCCGATTTCGGTGGAATTCGACGGCAGCCTGATGCGGAACCCAGAGGCGCTCCTCTACCCGCGCCAGTGTCGAAAGGACCTGCTCTCTGGCCGCCCTAGTTACTCTATAGAGATGAAGCAGGGTATTTGCATCCAAAACGACCAAGCCGTCCAGGAACGAGGCCGCTAGGTCCGGCCCTACCCAGGCGCGGAAGGCCTGATGCAGTCCCAAGTTGTTCAGATCAGGGATGTCGACTGAGTCGCTCACAGCCACAAACTACGCGGTTCCCCAGCTACCCGTCGAGCCCTCGTTGATGCATATCGACTTCGCTGCGATCCACGAATACCGGGGAGGCCCCCACTGGTGAATGTTTCTCAAGTAACAGGAGGAGCGCGCCGAGTGGCTATAACAGTTACACGCGGCAACTTTCTTTTGAACCTTCGGGCCGTCTTAGACGCCGGGGCGGGCTGGCGAATGACACCTTGGTGGAGTCCAACTCCTATGTCCACGCTGCACCGGGAAGTCGAGGGCCGGTTGCCCGCTCGATTACGCAGCATCGGGACGCCTTGGTTTGTCCAGCGGTCGTCACCGAGCAGCCTCCCCGCCGCTCTAACGGCCACACTAGGAAGAGGGCTCGGGACGGCGGACCCATCGGCCACCCGCAGCCACATCGCCAATGGCATGAGATCCGTGGTTCTGACGTGCCTGTGCGGCGTTTATCGTGAGGCGGCGGCAAAGGGTTACTTAGAAGCAGACAGCGTTTAACTCACCTGGAAATCATGCAAGTCAGCGCGCTAGACCTGGCAGCGTGACGTCGGCGACCGTATAGGGGGCAGGCCTCCATGCCGTGCTTCGTGGGCTGATCATCGCCGAGTCGGTCCACATGAAACTCGTAGTATCCGGCGGTACGGCCAATGCGATGTCGCGCGCGTTCACCTGGAATATGCCCTCTATGTGTCCTGGCTTTAAGACCGCCGAGACGAAAGCCTCACTTCTGAAGACGACCTGGGTTAAAACCCACTCTTCGCCGAACAGTTGGCTCTTGTTGTACTCATTGCGGCTGAGGTGGAAGCTACCGCGAGTGCTGACGCTGCATCCCTTGACCTCCAAGCGAAGCATGGGGGGGCCAGCAGACTCGATGTCGTAGCCGAATGTGTCCGAGATCGGAGACACATGGGTGGCATGCCGACCGGCGGCTCGCAACGCCGCCAAGATCACCGCCTCGGCCGCATCGCCGATCCGCCTACGGATCTCGGTGCCAGGGGAGAGGCTCACCGCGCGGAACACGTCCACGAGCATGTCATCGAGTTCGGGATCAAGCCATTCCAGGTCACTTAGAACGTCCGTAGGGATGTATTGGCGAGAAACTCCACGGGGCGACACCGCAATCGACAGCCAGGAGGGTGCGTCGAACGTCAACAGCACCCGGGCAACATGACGCAACGTCGGGGTGTCGGCAATGCTCGCGATTCCAGCAAGCGGCGGCGCTACAGAGATCGTTTTGGTTTGCTCGGCGAGCCCTACGGCCAACAGACGTTTCGCAGGCGTCATCAAGTCCGTGGCGGCCGCGAAAAATCCACCCTGGGCCTTGGCCGCACCTACCCAGTCTGCGACGTCGCGGCGTGGTGCGAGCTGAGCGGCATGGCAGAGGAGCAGAACTGCTTGGGCTGTACCGCGCCTAGGCAGCATCGAGCCGTGCCCTAATATGTGACACGATGGCCTCCATATCGTCCGAGGCCGCCGGCTGTTCGGGCTTGTCATTGTCCTGCTCAGGAAGGGCCACGCGCACCAGGCCTGGATCGTCCATTAAGGCGGACAACGCAACAACCTTGTCACGCAGTCGAACGTTAACGGCCTCGTCGATGCTGTCCTCGCTGAGCAGCAGTGTGAAGCGTGTGGTCACGTCGTCCTTCAGTCCAAGCCGGTGGATGCGGTCTTGGCTCTGCAGAAAGTGGCCAGCGTTGAAAGTCCGATCCAGATAGACGGCGTGATGGCACCAGTGGTGCAGGCTAATGCCTTCACCGCAGGCAGCTGGGTTGGCAAGGAGGACATGGCAGTCTCGGTCGTATCGGAAGCGATCCAGCTCGGCCTCGCGGGTCAGCGACCCGTTCGGCGCGCTGTCTCGGGTGGGAATTCCGCCGTGCACGATGGCCGGCTGGAAGCTCTTGAGGTGCGTGGCTAGCGACCGGATATTACGGACGAAGGTGGACCAGACGATGACTTTCTCGCCGCGGTCGCGCGCTTGCTCGACCATCGCTTTGACCTGCTCATACTTCCAGGGCGTTTCATAGTCACGGTATCGCGCCAGCAGCTCGGCGAGCGGCTCGCTACCCTCTAGCGCGAGCGGCGGATGTATGAATCCAAGCTCATCGGCGTCATCCGAGCCGGCGACCAGCAGCATGGGGTTGGTCGCAGCCTCCAGAAGGTACATGGTGACCCGCCCGAGCCGGTCGAATTGACGGCGGGCCTGACGGTCCAACTCGAAGTCTCCGCGGTAGCGGCCTAACAGCGCATTGTAGATGGCGTGTTGAATCGGGCTCATCGTTTGCGTAACGACATCGAAGGTAGTATCCGGCAGGCCGAGGCGCGACTTAGGTGTGCGGACAAAGTAGCGTTGGATCGCGGCGCTGGTCTCACTCAACACATCGTCGTCGCGACCCGCGCGCTCGTTATACGCGCTGGCTGGCAGGATTTTTTGGTCTTGTCCTGGGTAGAGAAAGCGCATGAGGGCGATCAGGTCGAATGCACCCTGGGGGGCTGGGGTGCCGGTCAAGATGTCACGGCGCCGAGCGGCGTAGGCGAGGTCCAGCACCGCGCGGCCGTGCACGCCCTGGGCCCCACGCTTCACCCGGTGAGCTTCGTCGAGAATGACGTGGGTGGGCCGACGGCCGACGTACTCCCGGATGCGGTCGTAGTCGGAGGCGACTCGGTTGTAGCTAGTCAGTAGCACCTCAACATCGCTATCGATCAACGAGGTCCCGGTATGGGTCGCGATACGCGGTGGCCGCTCGAAGCATGCCGCAGAGTCCTCACGCCATGCTTCGAAGGCGGCAAGGGGCGCGATGACGAGAAGTTGCTCAACCTCCTTGCGGGTTCGCGTGAGGGTGTAGTTGGCTAACGCGACCGTGGTCTTGCCCGCACCGGGAACGGAGAAATCCGCACCGTGCGGGAGCCGCTGGATCAGCGCGAGGTTCTCTAACTGGAAGCCGCGCAATTGGCGGCGGAAGCCCGCAGCGGCTAGCTGAGCCGCTAGCTCATCCGGTGTCGCCGGGTGGGCCCCGGATGCGACCTCCTCCCGGCGTCTCTGGTCGCTGATGAGCGAGCGGATCTGCTCCTGCAGCGTTGGGCCAAGCTGAATTGGCTCAGAGAAGATCGTCCGGATCTCACGCAGCGCCGTCAGCTCAGCCAGAAATACATCGACGCGCACCTCCAGCCGGTCCGCCGACCCGCCGACGATGCCGCGGGACATCGAAGCCTGCAAGCGGGCCCAAGCACCGGCGACGGCTGGGGCCTTACGGCTAACGACGACAAGCGGGCGCCCCTGCTGATAGAGCTCAGCGGCAATCACGCCTAGAGGCCCTCGATCTCGTTGAGAAGTCCTCTGATTTCGGCGACCTTAAGACCGAAAGGATGCTCATCCCACTCAGCTTGAGCTCGAGCTTTCGGGAGATCCTTGCGGATCCGCTTAAGCGCGGTGATCGCCTTATCGGCCTGGGACAGTGGGGCCCTGACGGCTGACTGGTCTGCCGCCTCGTCTGCGGCCTCATCTGCGGCAGCGACGATCGCGCTACGCAGCGAGCTGAGAACCTGACGGGTGGAGACTTTGTCCCCGTTGCTGAGTGGCAGGTTCGCGTCGGGTGTCTGAGCAGCGACCAAGCCCAGCAGCTCGTTCAGAGACTGTGCCGGTGCGTCCTCGCCAAGCAGGTCATCCAGCAGATCGTCGCTGGAATCGGCGACGTCGGCGGAGCGGGCGGCGTCGAGCACCGGTTTGAGCGCGGGATCGCGCTCGATCTCACGCTGAACCAACTGTGCCGCGTCTGCGCGTCGCAGGTGCCGCAGCTTGCGATACTCGACGTTGGCCAGGGTGCCGAGGAAATATGCCGAGCGCACGCTGTCGGCCTCGGCTGCGGGCTTGTTTCGAATGTGCCCGGTAAGCTCGGTAAAGGCGGACTCGTTCTCGGTAAAGTCGACGTGCAGACGGGCACCCTTCGACAGGTCCACTAGTTGGTGCACCTGCTGAAGCTTGTCGTGCAAGTCTTTTACTTTTGCAACATCCCTATGCATACGCCGAGCGACGCGTCCAAAGTCTTTGCCCTCGCGGTCGTAGAGCTCCTCGATGAGGAAAGCCTCATTGATCCAGGAGTACTCCTGTTTGAAGTCACGGGCGATCTGCAGTTCTGCCTCAAGGTCGACGAGCTCATCAATCTGGGCATCTTCAGGCAGGACAAGGCATTGGACGTAACGCGCTTTAAACCAGTCGTCGTCGCGATAGAGTGAGCGCAAAGCTGCGGTTCGCCGATTGCCGTTGATAAGGACGCCCTCGGCGGTGATGATCGCCGGTTCTTGTTGACCGCGATCCCGCAGGTCAGCTTTAAGCTCTTTAAAGCCTTCCTGGCTGGTGAGGATACGGTACTGCGCCTTTTGGGCGGCAGGGCCGAGCGGGTCAGCGGTAAACAGGTCGGCTTGTCCGGCGCGGTGGATTTCACGGCGCTGCTCGGCCTGGGTGCGATGGTTGAGCGTGGAAAAGCGGACCCAGGCAACCTCAACCTCGACCTGCGGCAGCTCCTTCTGCTCACGCGGCCAGGCCGGAACCAGTACGTGCCGCATAGGCTCACGATTCCGGAGCATCCCCACGCGCTCCTGGTCCAGCATCGGGTTGGGCAACCGGATCATCTCCTGTAGGTGGTGGAACGGCCGACGCCGAATCTAGCCGAAATGGTGGTGCGGACCTCACCGTTCTTGCGCTGGAAACCAACGTGCCCCAGATATGCCGGCAGGGCTTCCTGATCGATGCCGAAGAGGCCAAGCAAAATGCCGGGGAAAAAGCGCTGCTGTCGGCCCGCCCAATTCAAATCCGTTGTGCTGTTGTCGGGCATGACATATACGCACGGCGGCGGCACCGGCTGCCCGCCAATCTGCACAGCCCGGCCCTGCTTCGGGCAACGGCGCTTGGGCGTGCCGCAGAGGTGATTGTGGAAGATGACGCCGTCAACGGTTCGGTCGGTCGGGTCGAGGTAGCGGCTGCGCATGCGCTGGATTCCCTTAGCGATGTGCTCGCCCGGTTCGGCCTTCATGCTGTCGCACAGCCACCAGAGGTACGTCTCGCGTGCCCAATCCGGTACCGACCAACGGATGCTGCTATGCGCGCCGTCCGGGCAGCCCTTCTGAATGATCGCCACGCTGCCGAACCCGGAGACCGCCAGCCGGTAAACAGTGTCATCGCCGTACTGAGGTTTGGTGACGCTGTCTACCAACCCCGCCGCCAGCAGCGCCTCCAGGACGTCGAGCAAAAATCGACGGCGGCCGGCGTTGCTCGCGCTCATGCTGCCACGCGCTGCTTCGATCGCCGCAGGCATAGCGTCGCGATACTCCTCGACCGTCAGCCCGTACCGTGCCAGCACGTCGGCATCTGTGACCAGGTTCTGGATCAGGTATTCCACCCGCCGCACGGCATCCGGCGCGGGTGCCCCCGCATGGCGACATGGCGCAGCGTCGTCCGGCAACACTGTCGTTAGCCTCCCCTATGTCCAGCTTCGTCAATCCACCAAAGCCGTTGGGCGATCCACCAAGCCGGTCTCGTTCGAGCAATGACCTTCAAGTCGGCACTAGCGCTTGCTGACGATCCAGGCCGTGGCACCTTCATGTCGCTGCGGACCCACTAGAGCCCCACATCCCACAGGAACGATCGCAGGTCGCAGAATAACAGTCTGCGGCCGAGCACTAGGGCCGCCCGGAGGCCCCTCAGCCTTGCGCCTGCGGCTGACCTCAGAAGGACGAAGAACTCGATGACGCGCGACCATCGGTCCGTGCGGCAGCGCTGGCCCTCGCAGACAGCCGGTGTTTCGGGTTCAGGGCATGGCCTTGGGATGTGGACTGAAACTCCCTAGGGAGGTCTCGGGATTTCGAGTGTCCGTCTCATGACGACGGTCATCGAGGATACGCGGGAGCAGGTGCTGCCCGTAGCTCGCCGAGTGGATCTTTCCGCTGACGAGGGAAAGCCCTCGCTCCGCCCCGAGGCGGTCCGGGTGGACGGGACGCGGGCGCTGAAGCCCGCCCGGGCCAGCGGTGGGTCCTGGACCTGCCGGATCGGGTGTAGCTGGCGGGCGCGTACTCGCGCACGGATCTGACCAAGCGTTTGATCGACCCGTTGTTCGGGGTATCGCACTTCGCGGTGCATGGGCGATCAACACTCTCGGCCCGCTGCACGCCGTGGTGCCGTTGCGCTGGCCACCGGTCGAGCAGATTGCCATCGTCGGCGGCGCCCTTGTTCCATTGTGTGATCAATACCGGAGCGCATAGGGCTGGCCGCGTCGCTGCGGCTGTCCGCGCGCGGCGGCGCATGGCCGTACGGCAGGCCTTGCGTCCGAACGTCTGGGCGTCGGCGAGCGGCTCAGTCAGCGCAATCGGACCGGTTTCCCCGGTAACGACGTCCTACCCGCGGGCGGGGCAGGGTACCGCGAGTTGATGAGCATTCACGTACGGTGGTTCTGCTTCCGGAGATCGGACCGTTGGATGCCCGCTGGTTGATTTAAGGGAACTGAGGGACGGATGAGGGACAGACGCGGACCACGGCCGTCGCTGGCAAGCCTCGACTTCCTCGGTGACGAGTCAGCGCTGCAGCGGCGGGTCGAGCGTGCGCTGCAGGAGGACCGGCATCATTCCCGAATCGGTGGTACCCGCGGATCCGACGCCACCGGATCGGTTGCAGTAGTTATCGGTGCGCAATGCCGCGTTGAAGCCGTCGTGGTTGGCCGTGAGTGGCGCAACGAGGTAGGGGTGGCTCGCTTCCCGGCGGCGCTCTTCGAGGCCTACACCGCCGCCGTCGGCGCCGCACTCGAACAGGCCGCCTTGACGGAACTTCAGCAGGGGCAGGCTCCACCAACACCGTCACGCCGAACCGTGGTCCAGGCGTCTCATGAGTTCGACGAGGACGTGTGGTCGCGGGCGACCTGGCGCACGCTGCAGGGCCTCGACACGGAGCTAGATCGGGTGGCGCAGCTGCGCGTTACTCCAGTCGAGCGGGTCATAACTAGCCCCAACGGTTGTCTGACGTTGCGGATTCGCGCGAGCAGCATTGTCGGTATCACCGGAGACACGGGACGGATCGCCCGTGCCGACGCCGGTCAGCTGCAGTTCGAAGCACGGTCCGTCCTTCGCGCCTTCGATCTTGCAGGGGCAGATCAACACGACCTTGAGGGGTGGCCAGGTGGATGAGCTGAACGTCATCACCGACGCGTTGCGTACCGAGGGCGGCAAGTGGTTGCAGCTGTCCGACAGCGCTACTGCCATCATGGGCGCCACGGAGGGGCTGAGCTTGGACGCCTCTGCCTTCTACATCGGCGACGTCAACGCCGGCGTCCATGCAGCTGCCTACCGCGACTTTCACGCCTTCATGGTCGCGATCCTCGCCGGGGCGGCGACGGAGTTTGAGCAGGTCGGTGAAGCCCTTCGGCGTGTGGCCGACGCCTACGACCGGGCCGACGAGGTGATCTCGCTGGACCTCAACACGATCTACAAGGCCTAAGCCCGGACGTTACGACCCGGAAGGATCCAAGCTGATGCAGCCCGCACCGCCGGACCTGGAATACGGCGAGCCGTTCAACAAGGCCTTCGACCAGATCCGCGTCGGCGTGGACCTTGCCGTCGAGGGGTTCAACGACGTCGTCTCGCAGGTCAACGAGTGGGCGTGGCTCATCGGCCCGGCGGCGCTGCTGTGGATCAAGCGCAACATTGACGCCGCGCGCCGCGGCCTACGGGAGGTCATGGATCGGGTTGATCACGCGTTGGAGCACCAGCTGCCGGTGCTGTCGCTCATTTCGATGAGCTTCCGGTGGATCACCGAGGTGAAGACGCCCGTCTCCCAGCTGTCGTTCGCGATCAGTGAGCCAATCGACCAGAACTTGGTCAAGTGGACCGGCGACGCGGCGCGTGCCTACGCCGACAAGGCGGCCAAACAGCGGGCGGCGGTTGACGAGTCCGTTCTCAAGGCGGAGTTCATCAGTCAGTGGCTGTTCAAGATCGCTAGGGCCAACGTTGACTACGCGGTCGAGCTAGCGACGATCGTCACCAACCTGGCGGGTAAGTTCGCCCAGGCCGCCATCGACGCGACAACAGTCATCAACATTCCCTGGGCCATCGACACGTTGGCCAAGTCTGTCGGCGATATCGTCACCGCGGGTTTGGACACCCTCCTGCGGATCGGTGAACGTTTCGTTGACGCGCTGGGTAACGTCCGGGACATCGCGACGCAGGTCGGTGACTACTCCAAGCTCCCCGGCGGCCGTTGGCCCGAAGCCGTCCGCGGGTAGAGCCAGTCGTCAGGCGTGCGGCACGGCTGTGAAGGTCGCCTTGAGGATCGTCAGCGCTTTCGCGGCGAGTGCCTCTTTAGGCAGGTAGGAATCGCCGCCGACCGCGAGCCAGACCTTCACCACCAGGTTGGCGCCCCGGGCGTGGACCATGTACTCGGTGTACTTGAAGCCAGGGTCCGATCGCTTGACGAACCCCTCGGCTTCCTCGCCGACGTCGGCGACGGGGCCGTCCGCCGTCATGCCGGTCACCTGCTGGGTCGCCGTGTAGAGGCGTCCGGCCTCCTCGGCGCTCGTCAACGAGGAGGCTTCCACTAGCAGGTTCGCCTGGTGGTCGTCCGCGGTGCGCATCTCGAACAGGCACGACGAGCCCTGCCGCGCCAGCGGCGGCTTCGGATCGGTACGAGCGACCCGCACCGATAGGTCCGCCAGGGGTGCCAGGTCGGTGCGCCGGCACAGGTCGAGGTTGTTGGCGTCGTACAAGGAGTCAGCGGTGGGCGCCGGGCTACTTGTGGCGGGAACACCAACGATCGGCGAGGTGGTGACGGCACCGGGCGTGGCTGATCCGCCGTCGTCACACCCGCCGGTAACCGCGAGCGTTACCAGAAGTCCGACAACCAGCGCCGGAGTCCGGGACCGAGCTTCCACGCCGTTCACCATACCGTCGGCTGGGCCGGCGTTCGCCCGTGCTGGTTGCCTTTATCGTCGAGGCATGCCCCGCGAAACCATTGAATCGGTCGCTCACTCCCGCGCCATCACTGCGGCGGCGGTTCTGCAACAACTGGTCGATCTGCGCGCCTACCCCCACCGGCACCTTGCCGTGGCCGCCTATGCCCCTGGCGGGGCCAGCATCAGCCAGGCACTCGCCGCCGCCGACTACCTCAGCCACACGGGGTGGGAACTCATTAATCTGACGGAGGTTGGAAGCAGCAGGACACTGCACGCGATCATGCGACGCAGGTAAGCCACCCGGGCAAGGACAGCGCACCCGACTGTTACGCCATCACGAGAGCTCGGCACCCGGTCCGGACCCAACCTAAAGGCTGTCATCTAGGCTTGTCTTCTTTGGGCCAGCGCTGCCCGCAGCCGGAATGCGATCCTCGGCTTCACACATCATCGGGCCACCAGTGCGGGTCGAGGCTCTTGCCGTGGCCTCGAGGGCATTGCCCGTATCCGGTGCGCGACACGTTCCAGTGGTGGTAGCAGTACGGGGCATCGCACTCACCGCAGAATCCGGCGTCGTCGTAGAAGTCCGCGGAGGCTACAGCGGCGTACCGGTACGGCTGGGCGAAGGCGTTGGTGAGCCGTTCCGCCTCTGCCAGGTCCACCGGTCGGCCGGATCCGTTGCCCGCCTCAATCCCGGAGAACAACAGCCACCACTGCTGGTCATCGTGACGCTCTCGGGCAGCGTTGTAGGCGTCGCGCTGCTGCGATGACCAGCGCTGCCAGTTCGCGGGTGGGGCACCGGGTGCGACGAGTTCGATGTGGGCTGCCGGTCGCCCACACACACCGCGCACGGTGGTGTCGCTACGAAGGCCTGGAGCATGACTCATTTTCTCCTGCCTGTTAGGCAACGGCGCGCAGTCGTCGGACAGTGTCGCCGGTGCGGTCGGGCTGGGTGGTTTCCCACCGGCGTTGAAGGGCGTCGACGACGGTGGTGATCATCGGTTCGGTGACGTGGCTGTAGATGCCGCGCACGCCGGCGAGGCGGTGACCGAGGCGGCGGGCTTGGGCGATCTCGGGGATGCCGTCCTCGATGAGCCAGGTCTTGTGGGTGTGGCGCAGGTCGTGGAAGTGCATGCCGGGCAGGACCGGCGGGGTGCCTCGTTGAGGGTTGCCGGCGACGGCGGGAGTCCAGGCGCGGCGGTTGAAGTTGGAGCGTCGCTGGTGGTGACCGCGGGCGCCGGGGAAGACGATGTCGTGGGGTTGTTCGGCGAGGTGGGCGGCGAGGAGGGTTGTTAGGAAGCGGGGCAGCCGGATGTGGCGGACGGAGTCGTTGGTCTTGGGTGGGCCGAGGAACAGCTTGCCTTCGACCTCGTGTAGCGCGCCGACGTCGGGGTGGACGTGGATGCTGCCGGTGGTGAGGTCGACGTTGTCGCGGGTGAGGCCGGTGAGTTCTCCCCATCGCATGCCGGTGTAAGCGGCGGTGAGGATGAGCAGCCCGTCGCTGGCGCGGGCTTGGCGGGCGACGATCGCGGCGACCTGCTCGGCGGTGGCATGCGGGCGCTCAGCGCGGATGCCTTTGGGGATACGGACTCCCCGGCAGGGGTTGAAGGGAACGCGTCGGTCTTCGACGGCCTCTTGCAGAACCATCGACAGAACCATGATCACGTCGGCGACGGATCGTGGTGACAGGCGTTTACCCAAGGCGACGGCGAGGGTTTTGACGTGTTGGCGGCGGATGTCGACCAAGGGCAGTGGGCCGAGGGCGGGCAGGATGTGCAGCCGTAGGTGACTGCGGTAGGCCGCCCAGGTCGCGGGGCCCGCTTGGTGGGTTGTTTCCCAGATCGGGACCCAGTCGGAGAGGGGGATGCGTCCGCCGCGGGGGTCGATGAAGGTGTCCCGGGCGGTCTCGACGTCGATTTCCTTGGCGCGGATTACGGCGTCGGCGCGCAGGTCGTGGGATGAGTCGGTCGTGACGGTGCCGTCGGGCATGCGCAGCCGTACGCGGAATCGGGTGCCGCGCTTTTCTACCCAGGCCATGGTGTGGTCTCCGCTCGGTCGGTGTCGGGTGCGGGGGTGATTGACGCGTGGCTGTCGGGGTGGGGCAAGTCGCCGGCGGGGTGCCGGCGGCGGCGGGTACCGCGCCGGCCGGTGGGGGGTTGGGCGGCGGCGGCGATGATGGCGGCGAGGTCGGCGGGTGAGAAGCGCAGGTGCTTGCCGAGGAAGGTGCAAGGGATCTGGCGACGGCCGGCGCGTCGGCGCAGCCATGACTCCGGCACGCGGAGTCGGGCGGCAGCCTCAGCTGGGGTGTAGAGCTGCGGTTCCTGCTCGTCGTGACCGGCTGTGCGATGGTCGAGGGTGGGGGCGGCCGGTGGTGGTCGGCGTCGGGCTCGGGGCAGGTTGGCAGGCATCGGTGGACTCCCGAACGTCGGAGGTTCTGGCGGCTGGACACCCGCGGGTGGTGGCTCGTCGCGGACGGTGTGTGGATGCGCCGCGACGAGCCACCCGGGGGCTGGCAGTGGCTAGGTGTGCTGGCAGAGGAGGAGTCGCAGGGCGGTCGCCGCTTGGGCGGGGACGACGCCGTTGCCGAGGACCCGCAGTGCGGTGGTGCGGGGCAGTCCGAGCGTGGGATTGGTGACCCAGTGCTCGGGCAGGCCCATGAGCCACTCCACGAACGGCGGTGCGAGGACGGGTTTGCCGTGCCGGCCGGTTTGCGTGGGTTCGGGTGCGGGACGGCCGAGCAGCAGCTCCCAGCGGGCGACCGCGTCGGCGTAGCCGCCCCACCGTTGCTCGTCGGGCTGCCCGAGGGCGGCGATGGTGGTGCGCAGGTCCGCGCCGCCGTCGCCGTGCCGTCCGGGGCCGCGCCCATCGGACGCGCGTGGGGTGGGCAGGGTCCGGGCCGGAACCCGTACCGCCGCGGAGGGGAGGGTGAGGTCGCCGTGCGAGCCGCGCTGCCCTGGGCAGCCTTTCTCGCCGTCGGTGGCCCGCGGGGTGGGCAGCAGCACCTCGGACAGCGGGGGCCGGAACCCGGCACCCGCGCGTCGTCCGGGCGTGCCGGTGTCGCTCGCCCTGGGGGTGGGCAGTAGCCGCGCGGCGGCGGTGCGTGTGTGCCCGTGCTGACCGGTGCGAGTGATGTGCTCTGCAGTGGAGGTGGGTAGGAGGCCGTGGGTGGAGCCCGACGGTTCGATGAGGTCGGGCAGGCCGTGCTGGTGGCCGGGCCCTTTGCCGTCACGGGCGCACGGTGTCGGCAGCGTCCTCACCTCCGCCGCTTCGTGGGGTGGGTGCGGCCAGCAGGAACAGCCGGTCGCGGCGGTGGGCGGCGCCAATGTCGGACGCGCGTAGGCATAGCCAGCGCGTGTCGTACCCGATCGCGGCCAGGTCGGCTTCGACGACGTCGAATCCTCGCCGCAGGAGGGCTGCGACGTTCTCCACGAACACGAGCGGCGGTCGAAGGACGCGAACGGCGTCGGCGACGGCACTCCACAGGCTGGAGTGCTCTCCGGTGATGCCGGCGCGCTTGCCGGCGTTGGAGATGTCCTGGCACGGGAACCCGGCGGTGAGGACGTCGACGGGCGCGACGCGGGTCCAGTCGACGGTGCGGATGTCGCCGAGATTGGGCACGCCGGGCCAGTGGTGGGCGCAGACGGTGGCGGCGTGCCGGTCGGTCTCGGCGTACCAGGTGAGCTGGCCGCCGAGCACCAGCTCGACGGCCATGTCGAGGCCGCCGTGGCCGGTGCACAGCGATCCGATGCGGGGGCCGGTGGTGTGGGCAATGCTCACGCCACCTCCCCGTGCCCGGCGTCGCCTGTCACCGGCTCGCCGTGCGGGCAGGACCAGGGGCCACAGCCGGGCGCTTCCCCGGGTTGAGGACGCGGGCGCAGCTGTACTTTGTCCAGCGGCACTCGCTGCCGGTGCAGGAAGAACTGGCCGCGCAAGGGGTGTCCGTCCGCGTTGGCCCGGGCGGAGCCGTTGCGGATGGACCGGTCGAAGGCGACGGCGTCCGCCCACTCCTGCGGGCTGTGCTCGCGCAAGGCGAACCAGAAGCCGTCGTCGTGGAACGGGCAGCCCACGCACGACGACTTCGGGGTATCCGCGAGGCCATGCTCGGCCAGGAAGCGCAGGCAGTCGGTGCGTCGCCAGCCGACGTCGAGCAACGGGTGCACGTTGTGCATGTAGACGACGTCGGAGTCCCGGGCCCGACCGATCTCGTCAAGGCTGATCCCGATCGCGACCTCTGCCCGGACCCCTGCCGGGACGCGCCTCGGGTGTGGGTAGCCCAGCCGGCGCCGCACCTCAGCCTTGATGGGTTTGATCTTGTATTCAGAGGTGCACTGCCGGCGGGCCATTCCCCGCTCACCATTCGGGCCGAGGGTGAACAGGGGCATGGAGGCGAACCGGTGGCGCGGGTCGAGCGCGTC
Source organism: Micromonospora sp. NBC_00821 (assembly GCF_036347035.1). Classification (NCBI taxonomy): domain Bacteria; kingdom Bacillati; phylum Actinomycetota; class Actinomycetes; order Micromonosporales; family Micromonosporaceae; genus Micromonospora; species Micromonospora sp. NBC_00821. The sequence continues at coordinate 2,200,641 of NZ_CP108880.1, read as the reverse complement.
AGCTCGGATGTCACCGGCGCTGACCCGCACCACCTCGATTCCGGCCCGCTCGGCGATGCCGGTCAGTCGGTCCAGGTGCCGGTAGACCGCCACCGGCTCCCAGGAGGTGTCAGCGAAGATCGCCGCCTCGAACCCGGGAATCGTGCCCTGGGCGGCGAGCAGCAGAAGCGTGGAGCTCTGCACACCGGCGCCCAGGGACAGGTAGCGATGGGTGGGTGCGCTCACGCGACCACCCCGGATCCGTCCTCAAGCGAGCGCTTGGCGAAGATCAGAACGTCTTCGTGTGCGATGAGGTGCATCGGCACCCCGGAGGAGCGGGCCTTGCGGACCTGTTGCAGTTGGAAGAACGACGGGCGGGCGACGAGCTGCCCGTGACGGACGGCGGCGAGGAGAGCGACGCACCGCTCGGTCGGCACGAGTCCGGCGCGCAGGCCAGCGGCGATGACGGCGCTGGGCAGGTCGACCAACTCGCCGCGTTTGCGCCACGGACGGGCGGTGACCGCGACGGCGCCGCCGGGTCGTAGCAGGGTGGCGCAGCCGCGCAGGATCTCAGCGAAGCCGTCGGCGAGGCCCGTCAGGTCGCGGTAGGCGAGGTTGCCCTTGTCCTCGCCGTCGTTGTACCGGTCGTCGTACTTGACGACGCCGTGCTCACCGGGGCGGACGAGGCCGTGGACGGTGGGCCCGTACGGCGGTGAGGTGACCACGAGCGCCACCTGCCCGGTGAGGGCCTTCGGCACCAGCGACATCAGCCGGGTCGCGTCGCCGCGGATGACCGACGCGCGTCCGCTGGCGCCCTGGTCATGGGCGTGGCGGATGTTGGCGTCGGCGATGTTCGACCATTGCGGCTCGTACTCGACGCCGAAGGCGTCGCGGCCGGCGTGGACGGCCTCGACCAGGGTCGTGCCGATGCCACACATCGGGTCCAGGACCAGATCGCCGGGCTGGGTGTAGGCGGCGATCGCGTGGGCGGCGATCGCGGGCAGCATCCGGGCAGGATGCTTGCCCGATTCCGGCACGTACCGGCCGCGTCGCTGGACGGGGCCGGTCGACTGGGCGGTGGCCCAAACGGACAGGCCGTCGGCCGCAGAGGAGCTGTTGGTGACCGGCTCGGTCGCGCTGGAGGATCCCGCAGTGGTCTGCTCAGCCACAGCGCTCACCACCGTCGCGGCCACGGCGCCGTCCCACCCCAGCGGCAGGAGTCGAGTGCGGGGTGAAGACCATCAGGTCGGCGTGCACCCGCAAGTGGGCGACCGACCACTGCTCGGGGTTGGCGTGAGCAAGGGTGAGCAGTTCCTCGTCCGTGCCGTGGTAGTAGATGAATTGGTCGCCGTCGGTGTCGGCCTCGACGGCGACGATGTGCTGCAGGTAGCCCAGTCCCGCTGCAGAGGCGGCGGCCACGAGCGGCCCGAAGTCCTCCGGCGTGGGCTGCGTGCCGGCGGGGACGCCGACGATGAGGACGAGGCAGCCGCCGGGGCGCAGCAGCCGCGCGCAGGCAGCGAGGAGCCAGGCGAGGCGGACCCGGCCGATCGTGCCGGCCTCGTGCAGCGGCCAAGAGGCGACCACCAGGCTGATGGCCGCGTCCAGCGGGCCGTCGTCGGGCGGCCGGACGACTGCGGCGTCGGCGCCGGGCAGGTCGGGGTCGGTGAGGTCGTCGCCGAACCAATCGATCAGCTCGGGTGGGTCGTGCGCGTCGTCGGCCTCCGGCTCGCCGGGCGCGGTGAGCGGGTTGGTTGCGGTCGTGGGCGCCGGCGGGCCGGCGGTGGCGGGTCCGATGATCAGGCTGGAGCTGTCGGTGAACCAGGCGCGGTGGTGCTGGCGCCCGCCCTGGGCGCAGATCGGTGCGAGGACGTGGTCGGTGGTGAGGTCGGCCACGGCCTCCCCGGGCCGGCTGTACGCGGCGACGAGGCGGTAGGCCAAACGGGTGGGCAGGCTGGTGCGCGGATCGGCGTCGGTACGGGCCGTGCGCCAGACCGTGATCGGAACCGGCGGGTCGCCGGCGATCACGTCGATGAGCGTGGAGTCGGCCGGCTCGGTGTGATCGGCCTGCGGGTGCGGCGTGTGCTCGCTCATGTGCTGTCGGCTCCGCGCCGCGCCGTGAAGCGCTGACACCCCCAAACCGCGCTTTGTGAGCCCTGGCGAACACTTGCCGAACCCACAAGCGCTCACAGCGCTTGACCCGGCAACGGGCTTGTCCTGCTTTGTATCTGCCCTCTCGCAGTTGGCCTGCGCCGTTCTCAGTTCTTCTGCTCCGACCGCCGGGCTTTCTCAACCAACCTGCTCCACTACGGATCAACTGCTCGACGCCGTCCGTACCTAATAACCTCTTGCACCAAAGACCGGCTGGTGGTTCTATAGTCTTTAAGTCGAGCACGCACGAACCACTTGGAGGTCCACCTTGTTGCGTATCAAGCTGAGTCAGCGCACGTACGTTGGGGACGAGCAGGGTTCGCACCCATTCCTGCCCCGCCAACACGCTGGATGGGATCCGACCATGTCGGAGAAGGAGGTCTACGACGCCGCCCGCGGCTGGTGGCGGCTCAATCAGCGCGCCGAGCAGGAGCGCTACGCCGTCGTCGTAGCCGGCGGGCAGAGCGTGATGGCCATCCGGATCGCGGAGTGGCGGCAGGAGGGTGACCGGCGCGCGTTCGCTGGCGACATCCTGCAGTCTGGCGACCTTGTGCATGACAAGTTCGTCGGCAAGCCGGACCCAGCGGAGTCCACCAGCCGGTTCCCGGTGCTGTACCTGGCCGACCCAGTTGACATGGCCACCTGCCGCTGCGGTTGCGGCTCGGCCGTCGCCCGCGGCGAGTGGCTGCAGGGCCACGACCAGCGGGCGATCCATGACCGCATCCGCGCCGACTTCGGCGGGTCGGTTAGCAAGTTCATTGACTGGTACGACGCCAACGGCCCTTTCACGGCCGACGAGTGACCATCTGAGGCCCGGCCGCACTGGGTCGGGCCCATCCTCGGTCCCGGAATCGGAGCAACTCCTGCTCAACTTCCGATTCCGTGGGTGAGGATACGGAACTGAAAGATTGAGGTGCTCGTTCGTCAGGTTCCTGGGGGTGCTGTCAGTGTCTCGTGCTTACGACGTCAGGACAGCCATCGGCAGCCGCCCACACAACGGAACCGGCCTTCATCCCCGCCCCCTTCTGTCATGACGCTGTGTCATCGACAAAAGGCGCTGGCGGTTGCCGGCGTCGGCGCGGAGGACGCTTCGGGCGTCGACGTGGACAAGGGCGTTGACCAGCGCTGCGACACGTCATCGAGCGCCGCGCCTTGGTCCGATGCCATCGGGCGCGGCAGTGCCTATCACACGGCGCAGGATGTCCAGCGGTGACAGCCTGCCCGCGATTGTCACGGGTACCTCGGCAGACCGCACGGGCCACCCGCACCGGGCGGTGACAGTAGCGCTGTGAGCCGACCCGGTTGTCACAGCGGGCCGGGCACGTCCTCTGTGAGGTCGTCCACGCCGTCTCACGGGCCACTACGGCCTGTGCCACCACCTCCGAACCGCGCGGTCAAAGGCCCTGTCAGGGGGTGTCACAGGCCAGGTCAACCGACCTTGGTCAGAGTCAATGACAACGATCAGCGGCGATGGCGCGCCGTGTGGGCGGGCCACTGACAGAGGCCCGGCTGAGGGAGACGAACAGCGCCCTGAGCAGCTCTGTCAGTACCGTGTGAGCCCTCTGTGGCGCAATCGATGCCACCGATTGCCGTGACAACTCCGGCGACGGCATTCGAATCCCTTCGGTGTCACAGGAGTGTTGACATGAGCGCGTCCGACCCTACGAACTGGCCGACTTCCGCCCTCGACGCGGCGGCGACCGCCTTCGCCGCGCTGACCTGCGAGCCCGCGCCGTTGGCTCTCGACTGCGCGGCGTTCTTCTCCGACGCAGGTCTGCCGCGGCCGGTGATGCCGCTGCCCGCGCTGCGGGACTGGCTGTTGCGCCACCCCCGCGCCTACACGGCGCGTGACGAGGTGTGGCGGGAGCTGATCCGACGTGCCCGGCTCGACGGGCCGCACTGGGTCGTCGCCGCGGCCGGCATGGCGATGCCGGCGCTGCAGCAGTACGCGGCCCACCTGTGCGAGGGCTACACCGGCGACCCTGCGGATATCGACGCCGAGATCCTGACCGGGTTCCTGACGGCGCTTCGCGACCGGGCGGACCTGACCAAACCCGCGCCGTACGCGAGCCTGTGCAAGGCGGCGTGGCGAGCCGGGCGGGACCTGCGGCTGCAGCAGCGTGAGTACCTGCCGGTGCAGGACATCGAGCACCTCGTTTCCGGTTCCCGCACTCCGCCGGTGCCGTACGGGCATCCGGATCTCCTGGTCCGCCGCGCGGTGACCCTCGGGATCCTCGATCCCGAGGACGAGCAGCCCTACATCGACGTGCGGCTCGGTCGACGTGCGATCGAGCCCATCGCCGCAAGGAATGGTGTCAGCGTCGACGCCCTGCGCATGCGGCTGTCCCGCATCGACAGCCGCGTCGCGGAGGCCCTCACAGACGGGCTGCTGACCGGGGTCGCGTCGCCGCAGACTATGGCGCGGCTGCGGCAGCAGGCCGAGCAGCGCGGCGGGCGTCGCGCGGGACGTGCCGCGGCCGCCCGCCGCGAAGCCGCCCGGCAGCACGCTGCGGCAGCCGCCTGACAGCCACCGGCACGGCTGTGGCCCGACGTACCACGTCGGGCCACAGCCGTTTCCGCGTGCCGAGCGCCCGTCCCAGTAGAGCGGCGGCAGCGCGCTGCGCTGGCAGCAGAGAACCAGCGCAGGATTGCCAGCCGACTTGCCCCGCTGGCACGTTTGCGGCGCAGGCGCCGCTCGGCCGTCCCCTCCGCTCCGAGGATCAGAACCTCTCCGCCATCCTCCTAAGCATCCCGGAAGGAACGAACCGATGCGGCCGTGTCAAGAGCTGTGAGTCCCGGCGGCACTCACACCGCCCGCGGACACCCCGTTCCGATCCGGCTGTGGGTCCTCGCTCGCGGGCAACGCTGTCGACGGTGAAAGGCCTTGACCTGGCCTGTGAGCCCTGCCTGGAGCTGGGTGAGCGTGGCAAGTGTTCGCCAGGGCTCACAAATCCCGGTTTGGGGGTGCGGGACTTCAGCGGGCCGTACCGCTCGCCGGTCCCGTCCGCCGCCGGGCGACACGAGCAGCCGCGATCCGCGCGCCTCGGGTGCCGCGCCAATTGATGCGCTGACACCACATTGATGACCGTAACCCACCCATGAGGGAGGACGAGCTCCTCCCGGGGCTCACGCGGTTCGCGCCTTGTTCACCTGCGCCCGGCGGCGGTCCCATCGGACCGCTTCGAGTAGTCGCCGCCCCCGGTCACACGTCTTCGTGATCGGGGGCGGCGGGAGGTGAACCGCAATGTCCCGCACCCCACAGCACACTCTCCGAATCCCGCGAGTCGTTCGTCTCGCACTCCGTGCGGCCGTTCCGCTGGTCGGTATCGGCCTGTCACTCGCCCTCCCGGCCGCCGCGTCTGCCGATCCGGGCGGCGCCGTCTACCTGGCGGCGAACTCGCTGCCGGTGGTGATCGCCAATCTGCAGGCCTGGGTCATGGGCATCCTGGCCGCTATCGCCACCCTCTTCCTCGTCCTGGCCGGCGTGTACTGGGCCACCGCCGGTGGTGACCCGTCGCAGGTCGAGAAAGGCAAGCTCGCCCTGCGCAACGCGTTGATCGGCTACGGCCTGGCCGTCCTCGCGCCGATCTTGCTGCAGGTCGTCCAGGGCATCGTCGGGGGCTGATCGTCGTGGGATGGGTCCTCGACCAGGTTCTTGATTGGCTCACCACGGCGATCCTGGCCTGCCTCAACGCGATCTTCGACCTCATCACCGGCATCCTGCTCACCACACCGAAGGTCACCGTGCTGCCGCAGGTACAGGCGCTCACCGGCCGGTCGGTCTGGATCGTGGACACCGTCTTCGTGTTGGCCTTCGTCGCCGCCGGCGTGCTCGTCATGGTCGCCGGCGGCGACGAACAGTCCCGCTACACAGTCAAGGACCTCCTACCGCGGCTGGTCGTCGGGTTCACCGCCGCGCACTTCTCCCAGTTGGCCTGCGACCAGCTCATCGATGTAGCCAACGCCCTGACCGCGGCGATCAGCGAGGGCGGCTACGACGGCGACGGCGCGTTCACCGCGATCCGTACCCACCTCGCGGCGGCACAGGACCGCACCGTCCCGTTGTTGTTCCTGGTCCTGATCCTGCTCATCACCGTCCTGGTCGTGACGGCGGCGTTCCAGCTGATCGGCCGGTTCGTGGCGCTGCTGGTGATGACGAGCATCGCGCCGCTGGCGCTGGCCTGCCACGCGCTGCCGCAGACCGACGGCCTCGCCCGGCTGTGGTGGCGCGCCTACGCCGGATGCCTGGCGATCCCCGTAGCGCAGGCGTTCTTCCTCACCGCGGGGCAGCAGACACTGCTCGACCCGGCGACCATGCTGTCCGTGTTCGGCCTGCCCGTCGACCCGGGCGGCACGCTGAACCTCCTGGTCGTGGTGGTGCTGCTCTGGACCACCGTCAAGATCCCCACACTGTTGGCCCGCTGGGCGGGCCAGACCGGACGTAGCACGAGCACCATGCTCGGCGCGGTGGTCCGCGTCGTCGTGGTGCAGCAGCTCGCCCGCACCGTCCCCGGCCTGAGCACCCTTCGGAGGACCATCAGATGACCCGACCTGATCCCGAAGCGCCGATGAGGGCGCGGATGCCGGCCGACGTCGACGCCCCCGACAAGGTGGCCTACGGGCTGACGTTCCACCAGCTGGCGATCGTCGCCGCCGGTGCGCTGCTGTTCTACGCCGCGTGGCGCACGCTGCACGATGTCGTGCCGGCGCCGGTGTTCATCGGCGCAGGCGTGGTGCTCGGCGGGCTGGTCATCGGCCTGGCGCTGGGCCGCCGCGACGGCCTGTCGCTGGATGTGTGGCTGCTGCACGCGATCCGCCACACGCGCACCCCCCGGTCGCTGTCGAACGCCAGCGTCGCGGCGGACACCGGGACGCCGGATTGGGTCGAGACCCCCACCAGCGGCCGGGTGCCGCTGCCAGCGCCGTTGCGGCTGCCCGCCGACGCCATCGACGACGACGGGGAAATCAGCCTCGGTGACGCGCGGGCGGCGATCGTCGGCACCACCACGGTGAACCTCGCGCTGCGCACACCCGGCGAACAGGCGGCCCTGATCGAGGGGTGGGGGCGGTGGCTCAACAGCCTGTCGACGCCGACGCAGATCGTCGTGTCCGCGCAACCGGTTGACCTGGCCTCCCACAGCCGGGCTCTCGCCGCCGCCGTGGACGCCCAGCCGCATCCGCGGCTGCGCGCGGCGTGCGCCGATCACGCGGAGTTCCTCGGCGACCTCGCCGCCCGGCGGGACCCGCTGCGTCGGCAGGTCCTGGTCGTCACCCGCACGGCGGCCGGCGAGCGCGCGCATGCCGCGCGGCGGCGAGCCGATGACACGGTGCGGGCGTTGGCCGGCCTCGGCGTCAGTCCGCGGGTGCTGGACGGCTCGGCGGTCACCGCCGCCCTGGCCGGCGCCGCCGACCCGTACCGGCCACCGCAGCCTGGCCGCCTGGCCGCGCCCGACGCCGTCATCACCGCCGCTGCCCCCACCCGCAGGACAAGGAGCCAACGATGATCAGGAAGAGACGGTCCGGCGACGACGGCGCACAGCCGCGGCCGGGCTCGCTGGCGTCGGCGGTCGCGCCGGCCGCCGTCGAGGTCACGCCCCGGTGGCTGCGCGTGGGCGACGGCTTCGCCGCGACCCTCGCCGTGACGGGCTACCCGGCCGAGGTCGGCCCGGCGTGGCTGGAGCCGCTGCTGTCCTGGCCGGGCCGGCTCGACCTCGCGTTGCACATCGAGCCGCTGCCGGCCCCGATCGCCGCCGACCGGCTCCGCAAACAACGAGCACGGCTGGAGTCCTCCCGGCGGACCGACTCCGAACGCGGCAAGCTCGCCGACCCCTACGTCGACGCCGCCGCCCACGACGCCGGAGACCTGGCCGAGCGACTGGCCCGAGGAGCGGCGAAACTGTTCCGCGTCGGCCTGTACCTGAGCGTGCACGCCCGCACCGAAGACGAACTCCTGCAGGCGTGCGCGCAGGTCCGGGCCGCCGCCGCGTCCACCCTTCTGGAGGTGCAGCCCGCGACATGGCGGCAGCTTCCCGGCTGGACCACCACCCTGCCCCTCGCCTGCGATGGGCTGCGGATGCTGCGCACCATGGACACCCAGGCACTCGCCGCCGCCTTCCCCTTGTCGAGCCCGGACCTGCCCGCACCGCTGCCCGGCGACCCGCCGGCCACCGGCGGTGTCCTCTACGGCATCAACCCGGCCAGCGCCGGCATCGTCTGGTGGGACCGCTGGACGCAGGAGAACCACAACTCGATCGTCCTGGCCCGCTCCGGAGCCGGGAAGTCGTACTTCGTGAAGCTGGAGATCCTGCGCAACCTCTACCAGGGTGTCCAGGTCGCGGTGGTGGACCCCGAGGACGAGTACCTACGCCTCGTTGACGCGGTCGGCGGCAGCATCGTCCGGTTGGGGATGCCCGGCGTGAAGATCAACCCCCTGGATTTGCCCGTCGGCGACCGGCGACCCGACACGCTGACCCGCCGCGCTCTGTTCCTGCACACCCTGGTCAGCGTGCTGCTCGTCCACCAGCCTCCACCGGCGGAGCGCGCCGCGCTGGACCGGGCCATCCTCGCCGTCTACCGGGCCGCCGGGATCACCGCCGACCCGGCCACGCACCACCGGCCCGCGCCGCTGCTGCGCGACCTGGCCGCCACGCTACGCGCCGACGACGACCCGGCCGCCGCGACGCTGGCCGCCAGGCTCGCACCGTGGGTGCAGGGCAGCTTCGCCGACCTGTTCGACGCACCCACCACCCATGCCCCGGTTGGCCACCTGGTCGTGTGGTCGCTGCGGCACCTGCCCGACGAACTGCGCACCGTCGGCACCCTGCTCGCGCTGGACTCGATCTGGCGCACCGTCGACGCCCCACAACGCCCGTCGCGGCGGCGGCTCGTGGTGGTCGACGAGGCGTGGCTGCTGATGCGCGACGGCGAAGGCGCCCGCTTCCTGTTCCGCATGTCGAAGGCGGCACGTAAGCGCAACGCCGGGCTGACCGTCATCACCCAGGACGCCGCCGACGTGCTGAGCACCGACCTCGGCCAGGCGGTGGTGTCCAACGCCTCCACCCAGGTGCTGCTGCGGCAGGCGCCGCAGGCCATCGACGCCGTCGGCGAGGCGTTCGGGCTCACCGACGGTGAACGGCGGCTGCTGCTCTCGACCCGCCGCGGCCAAGGGCTGCTGATCTCCGGGGCGAGCAGGACCAGCTTCGAGTCGATCGCCTCCAACGCGGAGCACGCCCTGTGCACCACTGATCCGGTCGAGCTGGCCGACCTCGACGAAGAGGAGGGCGATCTGTGACACCACCGACCGAAGTCCTCAACTCAGCGCTCGCGTCACCGCCACCGGCTCCCAGCCCCACCATCGGGCCGGGCTCCGGCCCCATCCCGCCCCCTACCGGAGCAGCGGCCGTGCTGCTCGACGCCGCCGTGTGGGCCACACAGCGGCCGTGGCTGGCGGCTGTCGCCGCCGGCGGGCTGATCGTGTGGATCGCGGCCCGCAACCTGGTCGAGATCTGGCGGCACCGCCACCACGCCCGTGGCGCGCGCCTCGTGACGATCGCGCCGCCGCCGGAGGTTGACCCGCACAGCGCGCCAGCGTTGTGGGCGAACCTGGCCGGCGTGCTGACTCCGTCACGGCGGCGGCGCTTGCTCTACGGTGCCCCGCACGTCGTGTGGCAGTACACGTGGTCCGGCCGGCACCTGCTCATCTCGATCTGGGTTCCCGGCACCGTCCCTGCGGGAGCGGTCGAGGCCGCGGTGCGGGCAGCGTGGCCCAGCTCGGCCACCACCACCGACGACAACCCCCCGCCGCCAATCCCCCTGGACGCCCACCCCGCAGCCGGCGGGCACCTGCTACCCGTGTACGCGGAGTGGCTGCCGCTGGCCACCGACCACGACACCGACCCGCTGCGCCCGCTGATGGCCGCCGGCGCGCAGCTCAAACCCCGCGAGTACGCCTGCGTGCAGATCCTCGCCCGCCCGGCCACACCCCGACGGGCGGCACGGGCCCGCCGCGCGGCCGGGCGGCTCCGGGCCGGCACCACCGCCGTCCCGGCGATCAACCCGGCCGCGCCGGTGCGGTGGCTGCTGGACGCATTCCTGCCCGGCAGCGGCGGCACCGGCCGCGCTACGGCGCCCGTGTCCCGGCGGGATCCCATCGTGGAGCGCGACGTCCGGGCGATCCTGGACAAGACAGCGCACCCGCTGTGGCAGACCGGAATCCGCTACGCCGTCGCCACCACCAACCGGCGCCCCGGCGCCGACCCGACCGGCCGGCTGCGGGGCATCGCCGACACCCTCGCCTCGGCGTTCGCCATCCACACCGGCCGCAACCGGCTCACCCACCGCGCCCGCATGCGAGCACCGGTGGCCGTCCTCGCCGCACGCCGCCTCGGCCCCGGATTCCTCACTTCCGCCCCGGAACTCGCCGCCCTCGCGGCCCTACCGCAGGACCTCGCCGTGCCCGGCCTCGACCGGGCGCGGGCCGCGTCCATGCCGGCACCGGTCGCCGTCCCCGGCGGCGGCCGTGGGGTGAAGATGCTCGGCGACGCCGAAATCGGTGGCCACAGTGTCGGGCTGACGGTGGCAGACGCGAGGTATCACCTGCATGTGATCGGTTCCACGGGCTCCGGCAAGACCACCCTGCTGGTCAACATGGCCCTCGACGACATCAACGCCGGCTGCGGCACCGTCGTCATCGACCCGCACGGCGACCTCGTCCTGGACATCCTCGACCGGCTCCCCGCCACCGTCGCCGACCGCGTCGTGCTCTTCGACCCCGACCAGGACAACCCGCCGACACTGAACCCCCTCGAAGGCGACGACCCCGACCTGGTCGTCGACAACCTCGTGTCGATCTTCGGGAACATCTTCGCCAAGGCGTGGGGACCGCGGATGGACGACGTCATGCGGGTGGCCTGCCTGACCCTGCTGCGCCACAACAACGTCACCCTGCAACACATCCCCCCGCTGCTCAACAGCCCCCAGTTCCGCTCGGCGATGACGGTGGACCTGGACGACCCGGCCGGGCTCAGCGGCTTCTGGCAGTGGTACGACAGCCTCAACGACAGCCTCCGCTCCCAGGTCATCGGACCGGTCCTCGCCCGGCTGCGCGCGTTCCTGCTGCGCGACTTCGTCAAACGCACCATGCGCTACCCCAAATCGAGCTTCGACATGGGCCGCGTCCTCGACGGCGGCGTGCTGCTCGTCCGCATCCCGAAGGGTGTGCTCGGCGAGGACACCAGCCGGCTGCTCGGCTCCCTGATCCTCGCGCAGGTGTGGCAGGCCACGACCGCTCGCGCCGGCACGCATCCCGACCGGCGCCGCGACGCGACCCTGATCATCGACGAGGCCCAGAACTTCCTGACCCTGGCCAACTCCCTGGACACGATGCTCGCCGAAGCCCGCAAGTACCGACTGTCACTCGTGCTCGCCCACCAGGACCTCGCCCAATTCCCCCGCGACCTGCTCGCCGCAGCATCGGCCAACGCCCGCAACAAGATCTACTTCACCGTCGCGCCGGAAGACGCCAAGGTGCTGTCCCGGCACACCCTGCCGGAACTGGGTGAGCACGATCTCGCTCACCTCGACGCGTACACCGCCGCCGCGCGGCTGGTCGTCAACGGCCGCCAGACCCCGGCGTTCACGATGAAGACTCGGCCGCCGAAGCCGGTCGTCGGCGAGGCGACCGTCATCCGCCAGGCCGCCGCCGCGGCGGTACCGAGCCAGGACACCAGCGCTGTCGACGCCCTCGTCGAACGGCTCAGCCGCAAGCCCGACGACCGTCGATCCCGCCCGAAGAGCGACCGGAGCTAACTGTCTCTGTCAGACGGTGGCGTCGCCCGGGTCGCGCACCGGCTCACCATCGGGATCGTCACCGGTGACCGCCGGGCATCCGCAGCACAGTGCTGACCTGGGCTGTCAGTGCCGCACACACGCCGTGACAGGCCCTCCGCACCGACCTCCCTCGTCCCAGACACCCCTCCCGATCGGGAGGGAACCCCATCCTGCCCAGGAGCAACCGTCGTGTACTCCCGTGTACCCCCCGCCTCCCGCAACCCCGATCCCCTAGCCGTCTTCGGTCGCATCGTCCCCCGCGACCACGCCCTGCTGGCTCTGCTCGCCGAGCACTACCTGCTGTCCACCGACCAAATCACCAGCGCCCTCTTCGACACCCGGCGCACCGCCCAACGGCGGCTGACGATCCTGCACCGCCTCGACGTGCTGCACCGCTTCGGCCGCAGCGGCGCCCACGGCCGGTACGGGTCACTGCTCTACACCCTCGGCCCCGTCGGACTGCAGCTACACCCGACCGTCTACCACGACCCCACCGGCACCGGCGGCAAGGCGCCGCGCAGCTCCCTGGAGCGGGCCAAGCGGATCGCCGCCAGCGGCCAGGTCAACCACCTGCTCGGCGTCAACCAGTTCTTCACCGACCTCATCGCCACCGCCCGCCACACACCCGAGACCCACCTGTCGCGCTGGTGGTCCGAGCAGCACGCCACCACCGTCTACGCCCAAGCGGGCATCCGCCCCGACGGGCACGGCGTGTGGACCGTCGGCGACACCTCGACCGGCTTCTTCGTCGAGCACGACAACGACACCGAGAACCTCGCCCGGGTCGTGGCCAAGCTGCGCGGCTACGAACGCCTCACCACCTTCGGTCCCCGCTACCCCGTGCTGTTCTGGGTCCCCAGCCGGCGCCGCGAGGCCAGCCTCCTCGGGGTGCTCGCCGGACTGCGCACCGCCAGCCCGATCGCGACCGCCGTGCACGGCCCCGACCCGGCGGGTCGGGTGTGGACTCTCGTCTCGGACCCTACCCACCGGCGGTACCTGCACGAGCTGCCCTGCAACCACGGCCCCGACACGGCCACCAACCCACAGCGCTTCGACCACCTGGAGAAATCGAACCGTAGGCCATCTGACTACCAGTAATAGTCCGCAGTCCGCTCGATAACTAGCACCGACCCCCAGCCTGCTGGACGGCTGCCGTCCCTGCGGTTGCAATCTTCGGTTAGGGATTCGCCAGACCCAGGCCGAACTTGGCTTGGCGAGAACAGGTCCGCCGCTCTATTGCCTCGCGGTTGAGCCGCACGAGGTCAAGGTCGTCGTCGACACGACGCTCGAGCACGGCGGCTCCGGCACACTCTGCGCCTCGCCGATCCCGGCCGGACGCCCCGAGCGCAAAGCTTGAGGTCCCAGGCTGGACTCGCAGGGTTCCGGCCACGTCATGGACGTCGCCGGAACTCACGGATCAGGTTTTTCAGCCGCCGCGACCGCGATTCGTCACTGAGCACCCAGCACAATGCCAGGACCGGGCCCACCGCGGCCATGGCAACCATGATCAGTGCGGGCCATTCGATCAAGGCAGCGGTACCGGCGGCAGCGCTGCCCAGCCCGGCCAGCCATCTACGCATGGACGACCGCCCGTGCACCTGCGAGGGCGATCGTCAACTCGACGTTGTCCAGCAGCCAGTGCTGGTGGCCGGCGGCGCAGAAATCTGCGCAGTGGTGATCAAGCTTCACGACCACATCGTGACATTGGCATTTGCGCAGGTCAAAGGACTGAAAACTACGTTGGCAGATTGGCAAGAAGTCGATTGCTGAGGGCGCACATCACGGAGGCAGATTGCTGACAGTACGATCCCGGATGGGTAACATCTCGACGCTGGCAGGAAGTAATTAGGAAAGAACTACTAGGACCCCGTGTACGCCATGTACCCCGGAACCGCTGTTCTCCCGTCTACAAAGGTGGGTCCATTGTCAAGATCTTCTGCAGCGGCGGTCACAGCGGATAGCCGGAGGCTGCTGAAGCAACTCATCAGCCGATCGAGCCGGACCAGCGGTGTCCAGTTTCCGCCCGCATTTCTTCGGGACGACGACGGGCTCGATCCACCCCTCTCCCGGATCCTGCGCGGAGGGCAGGGCGGCGACGTGCGACTCAAGCTCTATCTGACGATGACCCTGCTCGCGGCCAGACATCCGCACGACATCCGCGGCATTCCGGCCGCTACGTGGGCACATGTGTTGGGGCTACCCGAACCCAAAGTCAACGGTGCGCGGCGCATCGGTGACGCCCTGGACTTCCTGGCCGGGATGAAACTCATCGGGATCGCTGGAGGACAAGGCAGGCCGCGGAACGTCCTGCTCCGCGACCCGAGCGGCAACGGCACGACCTACAGTTGGCGCGGCAACAGATACATCAGCATGCCGCTCGGCTTCTGGGCCAACGAGTGGATCTACCGGCTGACCGGATCGAGCGTCGCACTCCTCCTGGTTCTGCGCGACATGCGTAGCAACCGACAGCCCTCGGATGCGCCCTGGCTGACCACGGACCAGAAACGGCGCTACGGCCTCTCCGAGGCGACCTGGACCCGTGCGACCAAAGAACTGACCAACAACGGCCTGCTCATTGTTCGACGCAGGCCACAGGGTAGAGACTTCGACTACCGACGACTCCGCAACACTTACTGGGTGTCCACGGAGCGGCTGGACGATTCAACCTCGCCACCGGCGACGCCACCGCAAGAGTGACCGCCGGCTGGGCTGCCGAGCAGATCACACTTGCCAGGCGGCCATGGAGATCGATGTCTTCGCGACTGCTCCGGGCTCGGTCGCAATCCCTTGCCGGGGCAAGGTCTGATGCCAAATCCGTGGGAATCAGCGGCAAACCACCGCTGGCACAGCATGAGGCTAGACAACGGCGGCACCCAAGCCTGGCGCCAGCTACACAGATGTGCCGACGGTCGTCGATGTCTGTCAGCCAATGGGATCATTTGTGAGAGTCGTGAAGTCCCACAGCGCCCGCGCCGACGGCGACTCCATACTGGCCAGAGTGCCTCACAGCGCAGGTCAATCCCACTTTCCAGCGATCAACTAGTCGGATCGGCCTGACAGAACAGGCCGCTACCGTTCACGGCACAACACCACCTCATAAATCTCCACCCCGGTCCGGTCCCACCCCGGAACCACCGCCGCACCGACCGGTGCGCCTCGCCCACCCGCCCCTCCCGGGACCGGTCGGCGCCGCGCCGCGCGGCGACCCCAGGTCGCACCGCACCAACCCGCACCCACACCTCTCCCGCAACCGACCCACGCACCCAGTGGGCCGGTCATCTGCGCGCGCCCTGACGCGCCACCCCCAAGGAGGACGATTCATGCCCAAGAACCCGACCAGGAAGGCCACCTCGCCGGCTACCACACCGACGGCAACGATCCGCACCATGATCGTCTGCGTGCCGGGCGACCTGCCCCGCGAGTCCCTGACCGCACACCAGCTCGACCGCAACTTCGGCGTGCAGGGCACGCTGTCGCCCCGCTTCTGGGCCAGCCCCGCCCTACATCTGTGGCAGCGCAGCCAGATGTTCGGACTGCGCAAGGGCCGCCCGGCCTACTGCGCCGGCGGACCAGCGCGACTGCTCGATCTGACCGGCATGCGCCAAGCCGCCGGTGTCGGGGCGGGCATCCGCCACCAACTGTTCAGCCGCGCCGTGCACGGCACCCGCAACGCCACTCCGTGGCACGTCTACGAGGCCCGCCACCTGGCGGACCCGCAGCAGTACCCGTGGGACACGGCCGTCGCGGACTTCACCCATCAGCCCCGTGTCAACGCCATCCGGATGCACAACGCCGCCACCTACGGCGCCGGGCAGATCCGCCTCAGCGAACTGGAGATGTACCAGGCCGGCTGCATGGCCTACCAGCACCACAGCGCCCTTACCGCCCTCGCGGGCGATGCGCTGATCACCGCCGAAGGGGCGAAGCTGGCCCCGGCCAGCGACGCCATGGCCGACCGGGTGACCTACCTCGAACAGGCCAACCGGCTGCTCGCCGGCATCGACCCCGACCAGCGACTGCTCGCGGTCGCGCTCTGACAGAGCCAGCCAATGGAGACACGCCCGACGGGCCCGTCATGGTCCTGATCGACGAGGTCGAGCGCCTCGCCGCCGCCTGCGTCCGCGCCCCGCGCCGCAGCGTCGCGAACCGCTAGCCATCCACGCGCACCTCATCGCACAGCTTCAGGTTGCCACAGGCACTGCCGCAAACGCCCTGCTCACCATCCTGGCGACCGGCTCACGTGTCGGCAGATACCCGCGAGCCGCCGCATCTCGCCCCGGCGCGCCAGCCGCTCCTGGCAGGGGCGCTGACAGCGCTGCCGGCCAGCGAGACGGCCGCCCTTTCCCTCTTGCGCGTAAGCCGGCGAGCGCCGGCCACAACCCCTACGCACCGCACCGAGCCGTCGGCGACCAGGCCCTGGTCGCCGTCATCACCCTGTCTGAAGGGACACCGCTCCATGATTCAACTACCGATCTGCCCCGTCTGCGATGAGCCGGTGGCAGACCAACCCGCCACGCACTGGACCAACGCCTACCGCGGGGGCATCCCGTGGTGGCACCTGGCGGACAACAGCCCCATCTGCGCGGCTGCCGACGGCCAACACTCCCAGCCGGCCCTCGTCGCCGACCCGCTTCCGGTCGACAGTCAGACCAACACCTGGCTCGACGAGATGAGCCGCCTGTTCGCCGTCGACGGTCCCTACGACCCCGCCCGTCTGGGCAGTGCCATCACCGCCGCCGAGCACCTCAGCCGCTGGCTGTACACGGCCACCGGACCGTTCAGCGCGCTGCTCACCCTGCCGGCACCCTCCGACGCCGCATCCCTGATCGGGCACCTGCACCGCAGCACCCGGCTGCTCGCCCGGGTGCACGCGCAGACCGGGTCCTACCTCCTCGACCAGGCCCGCCAGGCACACCTCGCCAGCCTCGATGACAGCGAAGGGCGCAGCGAGGTCATCGACGCCGTCGACGACATCCGCGCATGTTTGCAGGACGCGGCCGACTCGCTCGCCCAGTCGGCGCAGGCGTCAGGGATGGCTTGGTCCAGCGCCCGCACGGTCGCGGCCGCGAGTCACCTCGGCGCCTCCTCCACCGCTGGCGATATTGACCCGTAGGAGGGCCAGCAGTGACGAGTCCTGACTACACGCCGCGTCAGGGCAGTGCAGCCGTCTTCTCCGGTCGGTGGCTGCGCTACGAACCGGTCCCTGGCTTCCACCGGTACCACGAGGGATACCTCGCGACGGTGACCGGTTGGTGGAACGGCAGCTTCGAACTCGCCCTCGACCACGAGGCCGTGACCGCCCTTACCCAGACGTTCGCCGCTATGGCCACCTACGTCGGCGATGACTGGCGCACCGTCGGCTTCGACGGACACACCCTCACCATCGCCCGTCCGGTGTCCCTCGGCGGCGGCGTCCACCTCGTCGAGCCCACCGGCGGGCGGTACCGGATCGGCTGGGGCCTGCCGTGGTTACCGGTCGACCCGAGCCGCTGCGACCGCGTCTTCGGCCAGCCATAGCCGCACCGCCCCACCAGCACGGGGCTTGGCAGGCCCGAGCGTCGATGGCATCCCGAGATCCGGTCACCGCACTTGATCACGAGGCGCCATCGAAGCGTGCATCAGTGCACGCCCCCATCCAGGCAGACGCAACAACAGCCACAGGGAGGACTCATGGACAACCCCACCGATCAGACCGCGGCGCCCAGCGCCCTCGACAAGGTCGCCGCCGCTCTGGCAGCACTTGGCCAGGACACGGCCGCCGCGATCGCGCAGCGCGCCGGCGTCGGCTACTCGACGGCCACCAAACGACTTCGCACCCTGGCGGAGGCAGGCCAGGCCGAACCGTTGCGCGCCGACGACGGCCCCACGCTCTGGCGGCACCTGCCGAACACGGCGACCAGCACCGACAGCGGCGACCCGCAGGCGACCACGACCGACGCCAGGCGCGACCCGCCGCCCGCACTGACGGACGACAACGCGGACGAGGCTCACGGACCGGACGAGGCCCCCGGACCGGTAGAGGAGGCGGACACCGCCATGGCGGCGGGACCGGACGACGAGTCGACCAGTCTCCAGCCGGACGACGAACGCCGACCAACGCCGGACAGCGACGCGGGCCCAGCCCTACAGGACCAACCCGCCAAGCCGGACCACGCCCCCGACGCACCGACCACAACGGAGGCGAGCGAGGCTTCCCCGGCCGACGCCGAGAATCCGCCCGCAGCCGACGCGTCTGGTCAGACAGAACCCCGGCTCAGTCTGGACCCGACAGGCAGCGACGAACCCATTGCGCCCAGCAGCCCGTCCGAGGCACCAAGCGCGTCAGGCAGCGGGAAGCCGCGCCGGTCCAAGGGCAGCCTGCGCGGGGCCATCCTCGACGTGCTCGAAGCCCACCCCGGCCAGCCGTTCAAGACCAGCCAACTGTGCAAGGCCATCGACCAGGCGAACGAGGGCACCGACTCGGCCAAGGCCAGCGCGGGCGCGGTCGTCAACGCCGTGCACAAGCTCGTCACCGACGGTGTCGCCGTTCAGGTCGCCGAGAAGCCGGCGACGTTCCAACTCGCCCCGGCGACCACCTAGCAGACCCCATACCGCTGGTAGCCCGGGGCGGGCGTCGAACTTGGCGGAACCACGCCCGCCCCGGTGCTCCTTAACCCACAAGGAGCGACGTCAAGTGTGTCACCTGAGCTCGTACCTCACGGCGGCCGGCGGAGTCCTCGCCGGTCTCGCCGTCGCCGCGGCACTGCTCGCCCGGCAGCGGCACATCATTCACCATCAGCGTCAGGCGCTGGCTGCCCGCGACCGTGACCGGTCCTACTGGCACCGGCTGGCCACGCACAACGACACGACCGACCTGCCGAACCGGCGGGCCCTGTGGACCCACCTTCAGGCCACGTTCTCGCTCGGGGAACCGCTCGGGCTCGTCCTCATCGACCTCGATCGGTTCAAGCAGGTCAACGACACCTACGGCCACGAGCACGGCAACGACCTGCTGCGCGAGGTCGGACGCCGCCTGAGGGCCCTCAGGCCGTCGGTCGCCCTGGCCGCGCATCTCGCCGGCGACGAGTTCGCCCTCGTCGTGCACAGCGACGACGGCGAGGTCGAGACTGCCGCCGAGGCCGCCCACCGGCGTATCGCGGAGCTCCCGTACGAGATCGCCGGGCAGCAGGTGATCGTCACCGCCAGCGTCGGCTACGCGCTCGCCGAGCCGGACATGCTGCCCCGCGACCTCCTGCACGCGGCCGACCAGGCCATGTACCTGGCCAAACGCAAGCGCTGTGGCGTCCGCGCCCACGACCCGGACCACGCCACGCCGCCGGGAATCGTCATCCGCTACCGCGACCTGCGGTAACACGCCCTCGGCACCAACCGCACCACGTCCCCGCACGCACCAGAAGCCCCGCAGGCCGATCCGGCCTGCGGGGCTTCTGCGTATGTCAAGGAGCCCGATCCCCATGATGTCCTTCAACACCGTTCACACCCTGACCGGGTGCCTGCTGCACATTGAGGCCAGCGCCGACCTTGTCGGCTGGGGCCGCCCGCCTCTCCTTCTGCTCGTCCAGGACCGGCCGGCCCCAACCGCACCGCGCGGCACGAGACGCCAGATGCGGGCCGTGCACCTACCGCTCAACGACACCCGCATGGGCCGCTACCGCGCCGGACTCGCCGACCTCCTACCGGACCTCACCACCGCGCTCGACATCAACCAGGCGGCCGCCCGGCCGACCCTCGCGGCCTGCGTCGACATCGGCCTGATCACGGACCTCCTCGCCGATCCCACCCCCGGACTTCGCCTGCTGGCCTGGGCCGTCTGCTACGAGGACGTCCTCGTCGAGTCCGACGACCTGCACGAGATCCGCCGCGTTGACGCGGTCGACGCCGACCGCCGCGGCTACCGGATCACGAGGCTGCGGGGCGAGCCGCACCCCGTGGTCCGCGTTGACGACCACGTCGACCACGACGCAGCGGCCACTCGCTCCGCACTGGCGCGTCTCGTCCAGACCACCAGCAGTCCCGGCCGAATCACGCCGACGGCCTCCTGACGGCCGCCGACGCCCCCGCTGGGAGCGCGGGTCCCGACCTCGCCCGCGCGCCGCACACCTGTGCCCTACGGCACCACCCAGGGAGACGACTTGACCTTCATCGAGAGAGAAGCGTCGATCAGCTAGGTCATTGTCCGGGGCTGCCATCAGGCATAACACGACCGGCCCCGACCGGACGGTGATCCCTGCCCGAAACTTCGACGGAAGGTCACCCCGCCATGTCTGACCGCAGCCGAACCCGCCCGTCCCACCGCACCCTCCTCCCCCGTGACGTCACCGACCCCCTGCTGTGGCGGCTGGCCGTGGACGTCCTCACCGCCCACCAACCCGGACCCGGCAACCGGTGCGCCAACCTGCAGTGCGCCGACCAGGCTGGGCCGTGTTCAGCCGCCAGGCAGGCACAACGGGCGATGCGCGCCGCGCGAGCCACACCACCGCCACAGCCGGCACCCGCCCGCGAACCCACACCACAACGGCCGGCCCGCGACTCCCTCGGATTCGTCGGCTGGTTCGCCAGCGGTCTCGCCGCCGCTGCCACGCAATTACTGCCGCGGGTCCCGCAGCGGCTGCCCCGCCGCGTCCCCGGGGCGACCCTGACCGCCGCCTACGCCGCGTAGCCGCAGCCCAGACGCAACGACCAACGCCGCCCGGCCCGGACCACGAGACCTCACGACCTTCGACCGCGTGGCCCACCACGGCCGCGCGGTCGTCGCCGTACCCGAACACACCACCACGACGAGGAGACACGACCCGTGGGAACCATCTGCTACGTCAGCGCCATCGATCCCGCCCAGCCGAGCACCGTCCACGCCCGCTACGTCCACTTCGACGGCTACCCCCTGGCGCTCATCGCGCACCTGCGCGGCATCTGGGCCACCACCGCCCGCCGCGACACTCAAGCCCTCATCGACGCGGTCCTCGCCCACGACTGGTACTACCTCGGATCCGACGTCACCCCAGACACCCGGTCGTTCCCCCACCAGCACCCCGTCGGGGGTGTCGGCGTGACGTTCGACGACACCGAGCCAGAGCCCGCCACCGTCTTCCCGCTCAGCCGCGCGGTCGACCTCGACGCCTCGTGGATCTACGTGATCAGCCCGGCCGACGACACGGTCACCGTGCACACCGGCGACGGCGATCCGGTCGGTGTCCACAGCCTCGGCTAGCCGGCAACCAGGAGGACCAGTCATGCCCGGCCACGCCTCTCCCCTCGTCCAGCGCCACTCCACGCCCTACCGCGCTCCCTACCTCACCTATCCCCTCGGCCGCTGGGGGCCGACGTGAAGCTCCGATCTCTGGTGTCAGTCGCGGTGGCGCTCGTCGCCGTATTCATCCTCTGCGCCGGTGGGCTCGGCGGATTCCTCGCCGGCGGCTCGGCCACCGCCGGATGTGACCCCATGGTCACCACTTCCCGGTCCACGTCAGACGGCACGGCGTCGCCACCCGGGCCGCCGCCCCTGTGGCCGGCGGTCGGTGACTGGGACAGCGACCAGGTCGGCAACGCCGCCGCGATCGTCACCACCGGCGCCCGCCTCGGGCTACCAGCGCGCGGCTGGGTGATCGCGGTCGCCACCGCTATGCAGGAGAGCAGCCTGCGGAACCTGCCCGCCGGCGACCGGGACTCGGTCGGGTTGTTGCAGCAGCGCCCCAGCCAAGGGTGGGGCACCTCCACCCAGCTTCAGGACCCCGTCTACGCGTCGGAGAGGTTCTTCGACGAGCTGGCCACGATCCGCGGCTGGCAGGCGATGCCGCTCACCGAGGCCGCCCAGGCCGTGCAGGTCAGCGCCTTCCCCGACGCCTACGCGAAATGGGAGGGACCGGCCACCCATCTGGTCACCGCGATCGCCGACACCGCAGGCCTTCCCACCGAGGGCCTGGCCGGGTGCGGGGCCACCGGCCCGTGGACGCAGCCGGTCCTCGCCCCTGTCGGGTCAAGCTTTCGTAGCTCGGAGCGGCCCGGTCACGACGGCGTCGACCTCAGCGCCCCGCGCGGCACCATCATCCGCGCCGCGTCCGCCGGGACCGTCCGCACCGTCCGCTGCAACGCCGTCCACGCCGACACCGGCGCCGATTGGGGCTGCGACCGCGACGGCGACCCCGCTCGCACGCGCGGGTGCGGCTGGTACGTCGACATCGACCACCCCGGCGGCCTGCTCACCCGCTACTGCCACATGGACCAACCCCCGATGGTGACGGTCGGGCAGCCGGTCGCCGTCGGCCAGCCCATCGGCGTCGTCGGCTCCACCGGCCACAGCTCCGGCCCGCACCTGCACTACGAGGTGCACCACAACGGCGATGCCAGCCCGAACGGCGCGATCGACCCGGTGCCCTTCATGGCCGCACATGACGCCCCGCTCGCCACCAGGCCCTAGCGGCGATACCGGCGGCCTCATGGTCACCCGACTCGACGGCCGTCGCGCCCGCGGACGACCGCCGCAACCCCATCCACACATCCCCAAGGAGGAATGGCCCATGAGCTCACCCGTACTGATCGGTGTTGCCGCGCTCCGCGGCAGGTACACCGCGCGGTCCATTCAGCTCGGCGAGGACCCGGAGGTCCTGGTGCCGCTGCTGCGCCGGATCTGGACCGACACGTTCGGCCGCGACACCGACGCCTTGGCCGCCGCGCTGCTGGCCCGCAACTGGTGGAGCCTCGCCGTCAACCCCACGCCTCGGCGATGGCACCGACAGCCGCCCGTATTGGGACTCGGCTACCCGACCGTGACCGAGAACAACACCATCCGGCAGGGCTCGCTGCGGGAGGACCTCGACGGGTTCGACGAGTGGATGTACTTGCTGCGCCCCGACCAGCGGCTGTTGGTGGTGTACGAGGCGACGGTCCACGGCCGCTGGCTGCGGCACAGCGTCCACCACCTCGACCCGGTTGAGGACCTGTTCGTCACCGCACCCGCCCTCGACGAGGGCGGGTCGGAGATGACCGTCTGCACCGTCTGCGGCGCGGTCGACGAGATCGACCACGTCGAGGTGCCGTCCATGGCCGGCTACGGCCACGACACCGCCACCAGCTGCACCCGCTGCGGCTCCTCTGTCGCCACCGACCCGATGTTCGGCGCCCGCCTCACCCGCAAGCCCTGGCCGCCGCACGCCCCCACCACGGGTGACGGGGAAGGCGGCGCCCGATGAGCACGCCCGACCCGACGCCGCCGCCGTCCACCGGCGGCGACCGCCTATCCACTCGCCGATCGGAGAGCACCATGACTTACCAGCCCGGCCAGCGCGTCGCCCTGGTCCACACCAGCGACCCGTACACCCAGTTGCGGCCCGGCGACACCGGCGCCGTCCGCCGCCACGACCAGCAGCAGAACATCGTCGAGGTCACCTGGGACAGCGGGTCGAGCCTGTCGATGTGCCTCGACGCCGGCGACCGCATCCAACCGGTCACCACCACCCCGCCGCCCACCGATGGGCCAGTCGACGAGGCCGCCAGATGGGCCGCCGCACTGCGGCAGATGCGCGCCACCGGCACCGAGGCCGGCCGCACCGCCGCCGAGTCGTGGGCACAGGACACCATCGGCGCCCGGGTCACCAGCGACACCCGCCTGACCGCCTGCCGGGTCCTGGCCGGCATCAAGGACGGGGATCCCGCCGTCCTCGACGCCCTGCCCCGCTTCACCTTGGCCGGAGATGCGGTCGACACCGCCGGATGGGAGCTGTTCGCCGACGCCACCGGCGACGTCTGCGGCTGGTTCGGGCTGCGCATCCAGCAGCGCGACGACGCGATGACCGTCTACCGCGACGCCTTCGACACCGCCGCCACCGACCGGATCGCCGACCTGTGTCACCTCGCGGCCAGCCCCACCGGCCGCGACGTGTCCCACCTGCGCCCCGAGAAGGTCCGTGTCGGCGACGTCGGCGTGTTCTCCGGCGACTGGGCGCTGACCACCGGCCCGGACGGCGGCGACCGTTTCACGGTCGGGTTCGTCGGCACCCTGATCGACCACTGGAACGGGTGGGCAGTGTTCTCCTGCACCCGTGCCGTGGCCGAGGCGATCGTCACCGACCAGCAGCGGCACCGCGACCAGTACCGCCACAGCCTGCGGGACGAGGGCGTGCCGGAGGACGAGCTGGACCGTCGGATCGGTGCCGCGTTGGCCGACCTGTCCTTCGACGGCGACCTCATCGTCGCCGACCAACGCACTATGTCCGACGACCCGGACGCCATCGAACGCATCGCCCCGGACGGCGACGACCGGTACGTGGTGATGGGCCGCAACTGGCGCTGGGAGGCCGTCGACCCCTACGCCTGCGACCAGATCGTCGGCGACCTGCCCGGACCAGGCGTAGGCCCAGACCCGGCCAGGGCCAGATTGGCACCGGCACAACCGCCGCAGTCAGGCGACACCGACACGCAAGCAGTCGAAGCACCGTACGCGCGCCGGTCGCCGGCCTGCGATTCCTGAGTCCGACCGTGCCTTCCCCACCGGTAGGCGCCCTGATCTGAACCCCGCTCCGCGTAGCCGAGCACGGCTACGTGCGCACTTCCCGCCCGCTGTGGCTCACCAACGCCGCCGCGCGCCCCGGGAAGGGGCGCGCGGCGGCTTATTCGCCAAGGAGCACCTCATGCCACGCCTGAACCGCACGCCGATCTGTCGGTCCCTGACCGGCCACACGCCAGCGCCGCAGCTGCGCGGGTACGACTTGATCACCTCCGGGAGCGCGGGTATCAGTTGCACCCCGACCGCAGCCATCGTCGGAGGTGCCCGGTGACCTCGCCCGCTCGACCCGCCAAGCCCAAGGCCAAGCCCCGCCCCATGTTCGGGCCGGTCCTGGCCCTGCTCGCGGCCGAACCGCACCGCGCCTTCTCCATCGGCGACCTGGGCAAGGAACTGCCCGGCCGGTCGTCCGGGGCGATCGGATCTGTCTTGAACCGCCTCGTCGACCGTGGTTGGGCGACCGTGTCCACCGGGTCGCCGCGCCGGTACACCATCACCGCCGAGGGCATCGACGCGTTCACCGCAGGAGCCGGCACCAGCCGCGCCCCCTCGGCCGCCGCCCCCGGCACGCCCACGGCGAGCGCCGCGCCGGCACCTGCTCCGAGCGGCCCGGTTCCCCCGCGTCCCGGCGCTGTCCTGCGCCCCAACGGGGTCTGGTACCTGCCCCGCCAGCTCGGCGACGGCACCGACGTCGAGGTGCTGCGCCAGCTGCGCCGCGACACCATCCCGGTCCTGCTCTACGGGCCACCCGGCACCGGCAAGACCAGCCTCATCGAAGCCGCCTACCCCGATGCGATCACCGTCGCCGGGCACGGCGACACCACCGTCGAGGACCTCGTCGGCAACTACGTCCCGCTGCCCGACGGCGGCTTCGCCTTCGCCTACGGGCCGCTCGTGAGCGCCATGCGCGCCGGACGCGCCCTGTTCATCGACGACGCCACCCTCATCCCACCCCGCGTGCTCGCCGCCCTGTATCCGGCGATGGACGGCAGGGCCACCATCACCATCGCCGTCCACCACAACGAAGTCGTGACCGCCACCGACGGGTTCTTCGTCTGCGCGGGCCACAACCCCGGCGTGCACGGCGCGATCCTCACCGAAGCCCTCGCCTCCCGGTTCTCCGTGCACATCGAGGTCACCACCGACTTCCAGCTCGCCCGCTCCCTCGGCGTACCCAACGGCGCCATCGACGCGGCGATCGCCCTCAACGCGCGGATGCGCAAGCACGAGATCGACTGGGCGCCGCAACTGCGCGAGCTGCTGGCGTTCAAGCGCGTCGCCGGGAGCCTCGGTCTCGCCGCCGCCGTGGCCAACCTCGCCGCGGTCGCACCCGACGCCGACCGGCAAGCCGTCGTCGAGGCCCTGCAGCGGGCCTACCGCGGCACCACTATCACCCCCCTCACCCTCGGCAAGCAGAAGTAAGGCAGGCCGTCATGACCAGCGTTTCCGCACATCTGCGCCCCTCCGGCGGCAGCCCCACCTCCACGGCCCCGGCTACCTCGCCCTGGGGCCGGTGGTCAGCGGCTTGGACCAGGCAGGCCGCGACACTGACCGGCCGACTCGACGCCATCGTGACCGTCACCCCGGCCGACGGCGGCCCACCCGGCTTCAGCTACCCCGCCACCGCCCAGATCCAGGTCGACGCCGACCTCATCGCCGACCCGGCGATCGCCGACCCTCGCCGGCCCGGGCACCGGTCGAAGGTTCCCGTCGCCTACGGCGTCCTGCTGCACGAATGCGCCCACGTCATCCACTCCCAGTGGGACCCACCGCCCACCGTGGCGCCCGTCGTCCGGGAGGCCGCGCTCCTGCTCGAGGAGTCACGCATCGAACGACGCTACCGCGACACTCGACCCCGCGACCGGCGGTGGCTACGCCGCGCCGTCACCAGCATCATCGACCCCGCCGACACCCCCACCGACACCTTGTGGAGCGCCGCCTACGCCGCCGGACTGCTCCTCGCCCGCGTCGACGCCCGAATCCTGTACCCCGCCGACGTTCGCGAGGCACGACGCGCCATCACCACGGTCCTCGGACGCAAACTCATCCGGGGCCTGCGCGCCGTCTGGCGGGAAGCTCACACCGTCGGCGACACCGACACCACCCGCATGATCGAACTCGGTGAACGCTGGTGCCGCCTACTCGGCATCGACCCGACCGTCACCCCGGGCCTGCCCGCCGACGACGCGGCCACCAGCGCGATCGCGGCAGCCATCTCCGGCGCCCTCGACACCATCCTTCACAACCCCGCCGACACCCCGGAACCCGCAAGCGACAGCAGCCGTCCCGACGGGCCCAGCATCCACGTCGACACCGAGACGCCGATCACCTGGGCCGAACGCGACGCCCGCGACGCCGAACGTCACGCCGCCAACCGGCTCACCGCCCTGCTGCGCCGCGCCCGCCACCGTGAACCCGCCCGCACCCGCGAACCCAGCGCCGCACCGCCCGGACGGCTGCGAACCGGCGCCGCGGTCACCCTCGCCGCCCAACACGCGGCCGGGGCCATCCCCACCGCCCAGCCGTGGCAGCGCACCGTACGCCGCCCTATCCCCGACCCCGAGCTGACTGTCGGCATCCTCATCGACGCATCCGGCTCGATGGAGGACTTCGCGAAACCCATGTCCTCCGCCGCGTGGATCGTCGCCCACGCCGCCACCCGCGCCGGGGCCACCAGCGCGACCCTTGCCTACGGCGACCGGATCACCGTGCTCATCCCCCCGGCCGCCGCCCGACCACAGTCCGCGACATGCGCGCCGACGCCGGCACGGAACGGTTCGTCGAAGCCTGCGCCGAAGCCGACCGACTCCTACACCTGTCCACACCCGGCACCGCACGCCTGCTCGTGGTGGTCTCCGACGGCCACTATGTCAACCCCGACGAATGCCAAACCACCATCACTCGCCTGCACCGGGCCGGATGCGCCGTCCTCTGGCTCGCACCCGACAACAAACATTGGCCATCCAAGGTCTACGACAACACCACGACTATCACTGTCGACGACCCCAGCACCTGCATCAACCTCATCGGGCACGCAGCCATCGAGGCCGTAACCAGAGCCTGAACGTGTGCCTTTTCGCAGGCTCCTCATCGTGTTGAGGTGGTGCACGAATCGACGACCGCTAGGCCGTCAGCCTGCGCAAGCTCCACGGCAATCTGGCCGCGGGAAGTCTTAAGGATCAGCCTGTTCTGCGCCAGCGACACTATCTGCCCGCAGTGCCGGGCTCCGGTGGTTAGCTGGACTTCCACGAGCTGCCGTTTTTCCGGGCCGTACCAAGTGACTCCGACTGCGGCGGTCAGTAGCGCCGCGCAGGCGAAGACCGCTACGACGCCTCTCCGTAGTGCCTGCATGGAGTCCGCGACCTCAGCGTCGCGGGCCAGGTCGAGCGGATCGGCCCCGGACGTCGGCGACAGTGGTGTTGGGCCGGGTCGGCCGTGTGCCGCCCGCAACAGCAGTAAGGCGCCGGCCCCGCCCACCACCAGGGCAGTCAGCAGCAGTGCGCCCACCACGGCCGCGTACCGGGGTGCGAGGTGGCTCACGTCGGTACGCCCCTTGATGAGGCCGAAGCCGATCAGACCGGCGAGCAGTGCGCCCAATCCATTGCGCCAGGCGAGTGCTCCTGCGCGTACCCGGGGCAGCTCGTCGGCGAGCAGCGCCCGCATGTTCCGGGCCGCATGCCGGTCTGCCGGCTTGGCCGGCGGGCCGGCCTCGATCGTCGGCGTCACGACGCGGTTGCCTGCAGCCTGATGTTCCAGTACGCGCCGCACCCCTCATCGTTGACCGGCCGTCCGGGGTGGGTCGATTTGCAGGTGCACAGCAACGCCCGCACGTCCGCCTGCCGTTCGGGGGTGCCGTTGAGAGGAACTTCGGTGACTACCTCGAAGTTCATCGGGTGCTTGCACCGAGGGCAGGTACCGTCGAGCCCTAGTCCGCGGCGGATTTTGGTGACGGTGCATGTGTCGACGAATGCCTGCGCGTATCCGTCGTCTGTGATCTCTTCGAAGGGCACGTCGGGCATGGGGTTTCCTCGCGATCAGGGGCCGGTGTGCGCGAACGGTGTCCATCGGTGCGGCCAGTCGGGGTTGCGGTTTCGCATTCGCCGAAGGATTTCGTGCAATACGCTGGGCGCGCGGTCGGGCTCTATCCGCCCGTTCGCCGCGATGGCGCGGTAGAGGCTGGTGAAGACTTCGGTGGAGGCGCTGTTGTCTACCGCCCAGAGGGCGGCGACGACGTGCCGGTAGCCGGTGTAGTGCAATGCGGCGGCTAGCGTGATCGCCTCGTCTGGCAGGTCCACACCACCCACGGCGGTCTTGCACGCCGATAGTCCCGCGAAGTCGCCGTGGAAGCGTTGGGTGGCGACTGATTCCACGGTGAGGACGCCATCGCGCAGCCGTAGCCCGCCGCGCGACGGATCCGCCAGATCTTGGTCGCCGTGGCAGCTGAAGTGAACCCAGCGGTGCACGGGTAGTTCGTTCAGGACGGCGGACGGGGTTGCGTCGGCGCTACCGAGCACCGTACGGCGGTGCTCCGGGAAGGCGTCGATCAGCGCTGCGCGCGTAGCTGCGTTGTCGATCGGCCTCAGCCCGGGCAGGTCCGGCACATCGACAACGAGCAGGCGGTCGAGTCCGCGGTCGGCCGCGCCGGGTCGGCGCGCCTCCAGCAGGGCGCGAAGCGTTGGGGTATATGACGACACGGCCCGGTCAAGGACGGTGCGCCCGGACCCGTGCTCGTTGTGGTGTCCGGCGGTGTGTAGCGGCAGCAGAGCGAGCGGGCCGGTCGGGCACCACCAGACCCGGGGCCACGACGAGATCGGGCCAACGGGGGGACCGAACCCGAGCTTGTCGAGCACTGGCTCGGTGATCGTGTCCCACATCCACTGCTGCAGGGCGGTGAGCATTGTGTCGACCCGCTTATACGCAGCATTGACTTCTTGATCCGCGTCTCGTTGCCGTCGGGCCGCTGTCCGTGGCGACTCCCCATGGACGGGTGTCGCCGCTTCGGCGGCTCTGATGTCGGCCTGCTCGGCGTCCTGGAGAACACTCAGGTAATGCTCGGTGCGTGCGCCGACCTCGGTGAGGGAGAGATCGGGAAGCTCGCGCAGGGTCACGCCGCTCGTCCGCACAATGAGCGCATCGCACCGCCCCCGGCTCACGTTGATGACAACCACTGGGCCGCCCTTTGCTGCGGGCAGTAGCGTCTCCAGCCGCGGCGGGTGCAGGAAGTCAGCGAACCCGTCCAGCTCGCGGACCTTCTGTAGGAGGCCGTCCCACTCGCGCGCAAGAGCCATTTGCCGGTCGATCGCGCCGTCGTCCACAGTCAGCCCCTTGCTTCTCGTACCGGCCCGGTCATCGCGTCACCCCAGTGCCCGACGGACAGCGTCCATCCGGTCGGCGAGCTCAGGTTCTACCGCCCGAAGTTCGGCTAGGTCTGTCCGGCGTCCGAGCCGGTGCGCCCACAGCACGTTCCGACCTTGTTCCAGCAGTTCGACCGAACTGCTTAGCCGATCAAGGGTGATTGCCTGCGCGGCGGCCGTGGTGATGATCGGGTTCCACCTGCGCAGTTGCGCCTCCTGGCTGCGCCGATCGAGCCCGTGCCAGGCGACCAGCGGTAGCAGGCTGACGGCGGTGGCGTTGCCTTCAGCGGCATCGGCAAGCCGTCCGTGCTGAGCCGCGGCGTAGCCCCAGCGGCTAGCGGCGCGAAGCCTCTCGATGCTGGGCGCAGTTTTCAGCGCAGCCGCCTCGCGGAACAGCTCGATCGCCTCGGTGAGGGCATTCGAGACGGCGGGTGCGGCCGCGTACCGCTCGACCAAGCGTTGACCCAGCTCAGAAAGGAAGGCGGCACGGCTCGGGATGCCGGCCCGGACACCCTCGAGCGCCTGCCTTAGTAGCCCGATGGCGTGATCCAGGTCCCCGAGGTTCCCGCCGATTCGGAACCGCTCTACATAACACGCCGCCAAGTTGAGCCGCCGCGATGGTTCTTGGTCACCGTCTATGGCCACAGCGCGGATCCCTGTCCGAATTGCCTCGTCTATGTCGGATATTTGCTGGGTCCATTCCGCCAGCACGCGCCTGACGTTGGCGAGGTTGGACAGCATCGCAGCGTGCCGCGCCGACGATGGTGGTGAGCCGAGAACGGCCTCCTCGCAAACATCGACGGCCTCGAGCAGGTCGTCGATGTTTTCGCGCAGGCTGAATCGACTCTCCAGCGCGCTAGTAAGGACGGAAAGCAGGTCACCGTGGCGCGGATCCCTTGCATCCATCGCGGCTCGGGCGGCCCGCGCGTGCGTGACGGCGCTGTCCAGATCTTCGAGGCTGCGCGCGAACTGGTAGCGGTCGAGGCAGATCTTCGCCAGGTTGAAGAGGTGCCCCGCTTGCTCCGGGCGCCCTGTCGAAGCGTCGACGGCATCCTTCGCCATGGTCACCGCCCCGGTGAGGTCGGTGAGGTTGCCTGTCGCCTCGGCGCGTCGGCCATGCGCTATCGACAGCAGGCCCAATGCTTCGCCCCGCTCATATTCATTGACGGCCGCGGCGACCGCGCTCTCCGCCACCTGGATCAGCTCGGCTAGAACGGACCAGTCGCGGTGGTGATGGAGATAGGTGTTGAGGACCAACCCGAGGTTGTTCAGCCGGACGTATCGTCCAGGCTCGACTTCCGCATACGCCGACTCCCGCCCGACGGTCAATGCCTCAATCAGGTCTCGTGGGTCCCCTCCGAACTCGAAGCGGGCGGTGAGGGCGAGTGCCAGCATCGACAAGACCTCGGCCCGATGTTCCGGGGGCGAGGCCAAGTCGGCCAGGGCCCGCCGGGTCAGGTCGACGGCACGGCCGAGGTCGTCCGAGCTCTTTTGTCGGGTCCCCCGCTCCCGGTAAGCGATGCCGAACTGCACCAGCGACGCGGCGGTTTGCTCGGCTTCGGGCGCACGTCCGAGCGCACGGCGATGGAGTGCGAGGGACACCTCCACCGCGGGAGAGGCGTCTTCTCCTCCCGCCAGCAGCACTTCGGCCAAGGCGACCTCTCGGTCGGCGAGGGAACGATTTCGGTCACCTACCACGGACAGGCGACGGGCACGCATACTCTGGGCACCGGCGCTTGCCGCATCGCCCACGGCGCTGAACAGTTGGGCGAGGAAATCCGAAATTGATCTCGCTAACCCGAAGTGTCGCTCCGCAACATCGTCGAGATCAACGAGCCTTCCGGCGTCGCCGGTCACCGCCGCCAGCAGCAGATCCCGGACCAGCATTGCCGTCGAGGGCGAGAGAAATTCCTCCGGACTGCCCTCGTCGGCACGCCTGATCAGCGCCAGGCCGAGTTCGTCGGCGGAAGGCATCAGTGCCTCCGTCTGCGGGCTGCGGCTAACCGATGCAGGTACTGCGTGGCCTCGCTGTGCCCAGCCGCCTCGGCTCGGCGCAGCGCTATCTCGGCTTCGTCGAGCTCGCCGACCATCATGAGGACGATCCCCAGGTTGAAGATGGCATTGTGGTCGCCCGCCGCGACCGCCGTGCGAAACAGGGCTATAGCTTCGTACGGATCCTCTCGCTGAAGCCGGATATTTGCGAGGTTCGTGATCGCATCGGTTAGACCGCCGTCCACCGCCTGGCGCAGCAGCCGCTCGGCTTCCTCCAAGTCCCCGCGCTCGCTGAGCATCTCAGCTAGGTTCATCGCCGCATCGGCGCTCCCGGCCGCGGCGGCCTGCCGCCAGACCTGCTCGGCCTCCGCCTGACGACCGGTACGACGCAGCAGATTCCCGAGGTTGAACGCCGCACCGACATGCCCCCGGGCGGCGGCCGACCGGTAGAACTGTTCCGCCCCAGCCGGGTCACCAAGGGTGTTGCGGATGATGCCCAGACTTAACTCGCACTCCTGCAGCATGTTCGGCGGCTCCTGCGGAAGACCGACCGCCAACGCCCGCCGGTAGTGCCGCTCAGCCTCGGCGTACTGGCCACCGTCCTTGAGGATCGACCCGAGCAGGAACGCGGCCAGCCCGTGACCCGCGTCGCTTGCGTGCCGGAACAAGTCGACGGCAGTGGCCAGATCACCCGACTGCGCACGTGCCACCGCCATCTCGAATTGCGCCTCTGCGTCACTCACCGGTTTCCCTCCGTGCAGCGAATGTCTGTTGCGCGATCTGCAGGTTCTGCTCGATCTGGCGTCGTGTTGCGTGCTGAGTCGGCAGTGCTTTGGCGCAGGCGGCCTGCGCCTGCCTCAGCAGCGCGAGTGCGTCCGCGCAACGTCCGGCACCGAGGTAGACGGCGGCCAGGTTGTTTGCTGAGTTCAGTGAATGCATGTGCACCTCGCCGAGCACATGCTGTCGGGTCCGAAGGGTTCGCTCGTGCAGGGCAATGGCATCGTCGATCCGTCCGGCCTCGTGGTATGCGGCGGCCAGGTTGTTTGCGGTGGACAAGCTGTCCACATGGTCGGGCCCAAGCGCCCCAGCCGATGCCGCCAGGGCGCTTTCGTAGGTATCGACAGCGCGGGACAGGTCACCGCAGATTTCGTAGGCGTGCGCCAGGTTGTTGAGCGAGGTGAGAGCGTCCGGGTGCTCGGCGCCGAGCACCCGGAGGCGGTCTTGCAGCACCTGCTCGTGCAGGCTCCGTCCGTCGTCTACGCGCCCCTGTGCGAGGTACGCCTCGGCGAGGTTGCTCAGAATCGTCAGCGTCTCGGGAGAGTCGGAGCCGAGGACTTCACGCCCTATCTCTTCCGCCTCCTCGAGCCGCCTCACGGCGGCCTCATGTTGCCTGGCGTAAAGCAGCGCCATCGCCAGGTTGACCAGCACTGTGACGGTCTCGCGGTGGCGCGATCCGGAAACCTGCCGGCGCGCCGCCAGGGTCCGCGTTAGCAGGCCCAGCGCCCGCGAAGGCTCACCGGCCAGGACGTACGAGTGGCCGAGATCGTTAGCCGCAGTCAGGGTGATCGGGTGGACAGTTCCGTAGAGCTGGTTGAGCCGCGCGTACCGCGTCTCGTACGCCTGGACAGCCTCGGCGTATCGGCCCGCGCGCACCAGACCGATCGCCGCCTCATCATTTTCGCTCAAGTACCCCTGCCTAAATGGACGGTCGGGCTCGGCCCCCGCGACAGGTCATCCGCTTTGTGGCTGATCACCGGCGGGCTATCCAGCTCTCTCACCAAATGTGAGTTCGTCAGGGGAGACTACGGAACCGAACCCAACGCCAGGGTCGGTCAAACGAGCCGAACCGGGAGTCAGATCATGGACACCGCCAGAGGGCCTGCACGGGGCAGCCTTCTTACCCCGAGGCAATGACATGAATTCGGCTAACGTTTGACAATCGAAGTCGAATAATGCTTTTACCCCGACCTCACGCATCGAGGTCGACGCCACCCACATCGCCGAGCGCCCCGACATCACCGACCCGACCAAGGCCCGCCACAAGCGCCTCGTGCCCACCGGCTACGGGCTGCTCGTGCACGGCGCCGCGCAGGCCGCGCACAGTCACTGGACCACCCCGCCCGGCACCCCGCCGATCCTCGCCCACGTCGCCAACATGCTCGAGGAATCCCGGGCCGAAGGACGCCAACGCACCCGCCGCCGGGGCGACCGCCGATGGCTGCGCCACGTCGTGACAACCCTCCTCGACCCCGACGACGCAGCCGTCGGCGACCCATGGCACCCGGGACAACTCGCCGCCCTGCTCCTGGCCCGCGTCGACGCCTGCATCGTCACCAGCAAAGACGTCCGCCCCCGTCCGCGCCGCCGTCACCGGCGTCCTCGGACGCAAACGCCTGCGCCACCTGCGTGACATCTGGCGCGAGGCCCACACCTGCGAAGACACCGACGCCGACACCATGATCTGCCTCGCCCGCCGCTGGTGTCAGGTCCTCGGCATCGACCCCGACCAGCAGTACGACACCCCCGTACCGGACGCCGACCTGTTCCCCGGCCGCCTCGCCGCTGCCCTCGTCGACTACCTCGCCGTCGCCGCCGGCGTCACCCCGGCCGAGTACGCCGCATCGATGCTGGCCCGCCGGCATAGCCCACCCCCAGAGTGGGACCGCCGGGACCCAACCGAGCAGGAACACCGCGCCGCCCGAGACCTCGCCGGCCGGCTGCGGCAGGCCCGCACCAACCACCCTGAACCCGGCCGGCGGCCCTCCGCGATCCCACCCGGCCCGGCTGCGCACCCGCCACGCCATCACCGCCGACGCGCAAACCGCCGCCGGGCAACTGCCAACGGCCGCCCCGTGGCAGCGACGTGCCCAACTACCGCCCGAGAAGCCCCGTCTGCACCTGGCGATCCTGGTCGACCTGTCCGGCTCGATGGACCAATACACCGAGGCGATGTCCTCCGCGGCGCGGATCTTCGCCCACGCGGCCCGCCGCCCCGACGCGACGACCACCACCATCGGCTTCGGCGACCGCACCACCGTCCTGGTAGCTCCACGCACCTACCCGAAGCAGGTGCTGCACATGCGCACCGACCTCACATTGGCCTTCATGGGCGACACGACCGCCCAAGCCGAACGCCCACAAACCCGTGGAACCGTGGCACTCGGCATGCCCACGACAGGGCCTTGAACTGCGAAGGACTGAGAACCACGGTCGTCTCGATCAAGCCGAATCACGTGCTGTTCAGCAGGGTTTGAGTGGCAGGATCTGGTTGAATTAGCTATTGATCTGGTGTGCCAGTTCGGCGTAACGGCCGCCGGTCTGGAACTCAGGCAAGAGGAAGATTCGTGGGGTGTCGAGCGCGTGCATGGTGCTCAGGCCGCGTAGCTCGTTGGCCAGTTCCACAAGCGTGGCCGGGGAGGCTAAGTCGACGGCAGGTCTGCCGGTGGACAGGCCGGCTATCACCTCAATTGGAGAGTCGAAGGCGGCCGCCTGAAATCGGAGTTCCTCGTATAGTCGGCGGCTGCGTTGGGCGGGTGCAAGAGATGCCACGGTGGTGCCGACGTGTATCAGCCCAGCAGTTGCCGCCGTACGTAGGGACAGGGCCGCGTTCTGTGCGGCGTTCTTGGCGTTCCGTTCGATGAGGATGGCGTCCGGTGGCAGCCCTGCGGCAATGGCGATGGAGGCCAGAAAGTCGGCTTCGGCGATGCCGAGCGCGGTCAGCGGGCCGGAGTCCTTGCCCGTTCCGCCGGTGAACACGACGTGGCTGACGCCGCCGCGGTCGTGCAGCTGGGCGGCATCGTAGGCCAGTTGCGGATCGGCGGCGCCGAAGACGACGAGGACGTCAGTCGGCTGGGCCGCGGTTGGTGGCGTGCCGTGCG
Organism: Micromonospora sp. NBC_00821; assembly: GCF_036347035.1. Taxonomy (NCBI): domain Bacteria; kingdom Bacillati; phylum Actinomycetota; class Actinomycetes; order Micromonosporales; family Micromonosporaceae; genus Micromonospora; species Micromonospora sp. NBC_00821. The sequence continues at coordinate 2,164,966 of NZ_CP108880.1, read as the reverse complement.
GCCCGGCCATGATGTCGAGCAGCTGGGTTCGGATCGACATCGGCAGGTCGGCAATTGCGGTCACTACACGCTCCTCGGTCATGCGCGGTTCGGTGGGTCGGCGGTTCGGATCCAGTCGGCGACGATGGCTGCTTCGTCGTCGGCGGCGTTTTCTCGGAACAGTCGTTCGGCGTCGGTATACGCACGTAACGCCGCCTGTTCATGGCTACCCAGTTCGCCGAGGGCTCGGCCCTGGTAGGCCAACGATCGGGCGCAACCGAGCGGATCGCGGACCTCCTTGTCGAAGACGGTTGCCGACGTGTCGTAGCTGCGAGCCGCTTCCGCGAGACGTCCCTGAGTTCGTCGGAGATCGCCGTAACGGCGCCATCCGAACGCCTTCAGCCGGGAGCTTCGCGAGCGGCCGTTGCGGTCGAGCCTTTTGGCATATGCGAGGCTCCGGTCGATGAGCTGTTCTGCTTCCGCCAGCGCGTCCGGGTTGTCGGCTCTGTTGAGCAGATGTGCTATGCCGAACGCAAGCTCGAATGAGGCGATCCAGTTCTCTCGCGACTCGGTGGAGATGTTCGGGGCGTAACGGTCGAAGGCGGCGCGGGCGGTCTCGTACGCGGCGACGGCTTCGGTCGAGCCTGCCGGGTCCGTGCCGAACTCCGCCTCGAGCCTGCGAAGATCTGCGAGCTCCCGCATAGTGGTCGCGACGCCGGCGACCGCGCGACGCCGCCGGTCAGGCGGACTGGCGGTGGTCGACTCCTGGACGTACAGGCGGAGGCTATGCTCCAGGTAGGTGCGGGCCCGCATTGCCGCCTCTCGCGACATTGTCTGACTACCGCCTGACGGTTGTAGGCGTTCGCTGTGCTCGAGCAGGGTGACGAGGTGTCTCCTGCCCCGGTTGCGCAGCCAGCGTGCAAGGTCGAGGCGGTCGCCGCCGGTCGCCTGTGCATGCGCTGACGCGGCCTCTTCGACACGGTCCCAGTCGTCGAACGAGCGTGCAGTTTCCAGAAAGTAGAACGCCGAGCAAGCCAGACCCGTGGTGATCGGCAGGGGCGGCGTGAGCGAAGCGGCGTGGATGACGAGGGAGACGAAGTTCGTGCGTTCTCGCTCGAACCATTGGAACGGGCCGCCCGCTGCTTGGGTCATGTAGACACCGACCGGGTCTTCAGTTCGCCAGGCATTTCGCCTGTCGAGGTCCACCATCAGATTGTCACGGTTCTGCCAGTCGAACACCTCGTTGACTCCGTTGTAGTACAGGTCGGACAACCGCGTGAGCGCGTCGCGGACCTCATCGACGAATCCTGGGCTGGCCGCGATCTCCGCTGCGAAACTGTGCAAAAGGTCGTGACGGCCGATCCGCAGTGCCAGTGCTGGTGTCCGGTCGACGCCGTCCGGCACGCCATCGGCGAGATGCCGTTCGGCGGACGGGTCGTACGCCCATTCCAGCAGGTGATACGACCGTACAACGTTTAGCAAGTCTCGGGTTCTCGAGATGTCGAGGCCGAGGAACGCGGCCATCGTGTGCAGACTGGCGGTCGAGCCCTTCGCAGGGAAGACGCCGAGGAGGCGGAATGCACGCCGCGCTGCGTCGGACGGCAGTGCTTCGTAGGACCAGGACAGCACTACTCGGACGTTCGCCAAGTCGTCGCCTGATCGGCTCATCGGCGCAAGGGCACCGGCTTTGGTGGCCAACTCGGCAACGACCTCGTCGAGCCGCCGGTTTTGTGCGGTCTCGGCGACGACCCGCAACGCCAATGGGAGCCCGGCACAGTACTCGGCGATTTCCCTCGCCACCTGGGGATGCCCTGCGAGACGCCCACCCATTACGGCATCCAGCAGGCGCATGGCGTCCTCACCAAGTCGGCCGATATGCAAGGTTCGGGCACCTTCGACGGCCCGCAGACCGTGCAGTTCGCGCCTGCTGCTGATGACGACACGGCACATGCTCGGGATGCCGGGCAGGACGGGTCGAAGTTCGGTGTAGTCGTCCACATTGTCGAAGATGAACAGGCAACGCCGACCCCGGATCGCATGCAGCAGACTGACACGGCGCGCCGTCGGGTCCGGTGGTATTGGCTCGCCCGGTTTCAGATGGGCCAGCCATTCTCCGAACGCGTCAGAGATGTTTTTGCGACTACCCGGCTGTCCGAATCCACCGAGATTGAAGCCGAGAACGTCTACAGCTACTCGGCGGTGCAATCCATCGGCCCAATGGGCCAGCAGACCCGACTTCCCTACCCCCGCCTCACCCAGCAGCAGCAGGGGCGGAGCAGGATCGTCCTCCGAGAACCACCCCTCCAGCTGAGCCAGTTCGGACTGACGACCGACGAAGGGCGTCGGCGGCAAGTTCGCACGGCACAGTACCGGCTCCCTCGACGACGTCGCAGACTGTTCAGTCCTGAACAGGACCTGAATGAGGTGCGTCTTCAGCGTGGCGAAGGTCAGGCTGCCCGGAAAGGTCGGGTCGAGGATCGTGGAGTGGTTTCCGGGCAGTGAGCCGACGTTGGGAAAGACGCTCTGCGCCGAGGCGCGGGTGACCACGTTGTCGGTACGTCCAGCGTAGGCATACACGGGGATCGGGCAGTCACGGTCACTGGGGGTCTGGGCGTTCACTACTGAGCGCAGGAACGTGCGTCGGGCCTCGGTGGCGTCGGCGACCAGCGTGGCGAGTTGCCCGGCTTGCGGGTGGCGGCCGAAGCCGAGTGCCCGGCGGATGGTGCCGAGGTATTCGGAGCCCTCGTTGGGGCAGGCGAGCAGCACGATCGCGCGGATGCGGGCGAGTTCACGGGCCCGGCCTTCGTGGACCATCCACGCGAGGTGCCGTTGCAGGATCAGGCCGCCCTGGCTGTGGGTGACGATCACTACTGGTCGGGAGGGGTCCTGGAGCGCGAGGTGGCTGCCGAGGGAGTGGGCGATGTCGTCGTAGTCCGGGATGCGGGTCGGTGACAGCGGCAGCCGGATCTTCGGTGATTCGTAGCCGAAGGGGTCGACGTTGACGCCGGTCAGGTCGGCGTCGGTTTCGATGAGTTGGACGAGGCGGTCCCATGTGCGCGTTGCTGACCAGAATCCGTGGATGAGGACGAGGTCGCCAGTAAACATGGGGGCTCCTGTCGCGGCGTTACCGGCATAGTACGCACGGCTACGCCGGACGAGGAACGAACGGGTACTCGACGGGCGTCCTGGCCGTTGTCCTGTGGGAGGCACCGTCCTGGACGGCCTCCCAGACCGGAACTGGACGGATCTTGCCAGGGCTGTACGGACCCGGATCGGTATACGCCCGATATAACGTGCCTTGCTGGTCTTCCGGCCGTCCGTTGAGTGTTCCCCGAGCGGACACCTGAATTGGCTCCATGGCGAGTACTCACTCGTCTTCCCGAAGAGCGGGTCACGAGATGGAGCCGTTCGATCGGTCGCGCCTCTTGCATAGTGCAGAGAAAGCCGGACAACCCGATGCACCTCGACCCCGGCCGTCTCAAGCAGAAGGTGACCGAGGCGCGCGGTGACGCCGGCTACACCATCTGCCACTCAACCCTGCCGTACGCCGGCAGCCCGGTCCCGCCCGCGGTCTGCCGCGGATTCGCCGACCGCTACCGCACCTGGCAACTCTAGGTCATGGAACGACTCTGGGGCTTCGTCGAAGTCGAACCACCCGACCCTGACTCCCACCCGTACGCCCGAGTGACCAGGAGACACCCGCCATGCCGAACATCGACGACGTCCTCCGACGCCAAGAACAGATCATCGACACCATCGGCTGGGCCGTCACGCACGTCCTGCCCACCGACGACGACCCCGACACCACCATTCCGTTCGCCTACACCGTCGGACTCACCGCCCACCACTAACCTGAACTACTCACTGCCGGGCTGCCGACCGAGGTCGCCCACAGCCTGCTCAATGACCTCGCCCGCCGCGTCGACGACAGGGCCGAACGGTTCACCCACGGCCAGCGCATCAGCGACCTCATCGCCGGCCACGACGCGATCATCATCGACGGATCAACCACCCATGATCTGCTGCCCGGGCTGGCGATCGCCCGCTACGGCCGTCACCAGATCCGCCTCCAGCAGCTCGTCTGGCCGGACCAGCAGGGCCGGTTCCCCTGGGACAGCGGGTACAGCCTCGAACCACAGGCACAGCCACTGATTGCTCAGATGTAGCGACGACGCGGCGCCGCCCAGGATCCGGACGCCCCCAGGCGCCGGATCCCGGGCACGACCGAACCGCTGGCCCACAAAGGTGGCAGCACCAGCGAGGGCAGCAGTCGGCGTACATAGGTGGGTACGCCGTTACTTACAGAAATCCACATTACAACGGAGCTCAGGATGGTCGGGCCGAGGTTCCCTCGTCACTCAGGCGGAGTTACTCGGTCCGGTTACGCTCGTTTACCCAATCGCAGACGCATTCGTGCCCAAAAAGCGGCTACGAGAGCAGAGATTCACCGCACTGCAGACGTAAGTGCAGCAGACTATTTGCAGGCCGCCGGACCACGGATATCTCCGGGCTGAAACATGTTGACCTCGACGCTGGTGATAATAGCCATCTCGCCGTTTTGGAGGATTTCATCGTACGGATAGTAGACGTCATCCTCACCTATGCACGGTCTCGCATCGATCTCAAATAGGCCGGGCGCGCGGGCCACGATAGCTAGGTAGGCATCAGGCGTGCCTTCGGATTCTTGAGGTAAGAACCAGTTGATCCCGAATATCCCCTCCCCCTCACCGGGAACGTACGTAGACAAGAATGGCTTGTCTTGAAACGCCGTCGTGATCAATGGGGCCTGAGTGGGGATGGCGGCGGGGAACTCGACCACCACGCCCTCGGGGGCGGCCAGCGCCAAGCTGGTGCGCGACAGAGAGTCATAGCGTATCGATTCGATCGCGCCACCGACGTCACACACGGTGACCGTGTCCAGATGTTTGGGATGCCAACGGTGGCATGTTGCTCCCGGCCGTCCTTCGCTCTGCGGGAAGCCCTCGATCTCAGTGATACCGAACGAATCGAGCGCAAGCTGGACCGGTTGCCCCAGACAAAGCCCGAAAAGTCCTGGGCAGGCCTGCTTGCGGGCCAAATGAATGCTGTCATCAAGACCGACGTAAAGGTATGGGTCGGGACCAGCAAGTCGAGGAATGCCGGTCTCAGCGCCCTTCGACGCGGATGGTCCCCGACCGGCCCCTCTGGTCTCATCAGCCCGCCGATTGACAGTGACAGCAAGAAGGGCGAGCGAGAAGGTAATCGCAGCCACGACGGCCATCGACGTCGCCATGACGGCCAATGACCGTCCTGACACGCCCACTACAACCGTTTGAACAGGGCCAACCACGATTCCGCCCGTGATGGTCATCGTCTGCTGGGCGGTCGCTTCCGCGCCTACAGCAGAATCTGTTGCTCCGTCCTGCAGGCGGGTGGCAGTGATCTGTACTGCAACGCCGCCGAGGACCAGCGTCGCCAAGGCCCCAGCCCAAGCCCAGGTGAACGTGTCAGTGACCTTGTTGATAGCGATTCCGATGACTACAGTGAAGACGAAGAGAAGGGCTGACGTCACTACCCTCATACGTCGCGTCAACCTTGCGCGTCGCGTCAACGTGACCTCCTGTCGTCGCTAAGTGTAGCGACAGACAGCTACACGTCAACGTACTGCAATGTTCCGCCTTGAACTGTAGCTACATCCGCGATCGGCAGATAGCCACTGAATGGGCGCGCCAGCTCAAAATCGTACGACTGGTCCTCGAGACAGTAGGCCCTTTTCGTGCACTACGCCCAGCTGCCCCGTCAAGGCAGCCGACCATCAAAAGTCGCCTGCCCCGGTGCAGCCGCGCACGTCAAGCCGTACCGGTCTCCCCCTGGGGAGCCGGTACGCCGACAGCAGCCTGATACCGCTGAGCAGCATCGAAATCGGTTGCCTGTTCGCTTACCTCGTTTCGGCTATCCCTCACAGAGGCCACATCCTGCACTGGTCTCGCTTCCGCAGTGTTAGCCCGCCTGCGGGTTCTCGAGTAGGAAGTGCGGCTCTTTCCTCGTCCTTTGAGCGGGCGTGGTGCCTGTTGACGTCACTCGCTGTGGCCCGCGCGTCGGGCGGGGCCGGGCTGGCGTCGGATCCGTCGCCTGGGGATCCCTGGTCGGCGGGGGTAATCCGGCGGCAGGTATCGGTAGACCGATCGCAGTGACTTGCCGATCCTCTCGGCGAGCAGTTCAGGGTCCAGGTTCGGCTCCTTGCGCAGCCAGTAGGCCACTGCCTGCGCGGTACCCCGGGGCACTTCCGAGTCGGCGTCGGCGTCGGCGTCGACATTCTGATCGCCGTCGTCCGTCTCCTCGTCGGCGTTCGCACCACGGACGTCCTTGTCGTTCAAGGTCCCATCTGCCGGGTCCCCGACGGCCGGATCGTCCGGGGTCAGAGCTTCAGGCGGGCCAGCGTCCCGGCTCTCCGTACTCTGCTCGTCGCCGCTCGGGTCCGGCTCAGGGTTCTCCTCTGGCTCTGCAATCGGCTCCTGCCAGTCATCGCGGGGCATGTCCGCCACCGACGCGGTGGGCGCTTGCGGCGCGGAGGAGGCGGGCTTAGGTGCCGGCGGTGCGTCCGCGATGCCCTCTCGCCTAAACCAGCGACGGTGGCGACTGGAACTGCGGGCCGTCATGATCCGCTCCGGGGCGAGGTCAGCGGCCAGGAGCGTGGTCAGCCCGTTGTAGTCGGCGGTGGCCGCGAGGCGTGCGGCGATCTCGTCCAGGTCGTACACGTGCACGGCGATGTCGGCGGTGGTGGGGTCTACGGCGGTTCTGATCTTGCGATGGAGCACCTTGGCGATCGCGGCGTCGCGGCGTCGGCGGGCGATCGCGGTGCGGGCCGCTGCGAGGGATTCGTACAGGTCGAGGCCGTCGGCCTTGGCGATGGACCGCGCCCGGGCGGTGATGGCGGGGTGGCAGATCCAATGCCCCAACACCTCGTAGGCCGGTGGTGTGGGTGGCAGGCCCCCGGTGACGCGCAGGCGGTCGCGGCGTTGGTTGCCGGCGTGCATCAGCCAGACGAGGTATCCGAGGGCGGACATGCCTGCGTAGAAGCCGCCGGCTAGGTGGTCGGGGTGGGCGGCCCAGTTGAAGGTGACGGCTCCGGCGGCGATCGCGGCGGACAGTAGGCGTGATCCGATTGCCCGCTCGCCGAGGCGGCGTCGCACGTCGGCGTTGGCCATCACGACCACGCCGCCCAGTTCGAGCGCCGCGACGGCGGGGACCGCGACGGCCACCGGTACGCCGAGTGTTTGGACGGCGCCGGTGACTTGTCCAACGAGGGCGACCAGCAGCACCAGGACGTAGAACACCTGGCGTATCCAGGCGGCGTGCCGGACTGCTGTGGCCAGGTCGGCGTCCACCGCGTCGAGGGTCGTCGGGGACGAAGCTTGTCGATGCGCCGGCCCGCCTTGAGGGCTGCGGGCGGGCCGAGGATGTCCGGTGGGCACGGATGCTTGCAGGGCCCAGTCGGTGCCTTTGTGGTCCCAGTTTGTCGCCTGCGGGCCGTCGCCGCTGCGGTTGGGCTGATCGTGCGGGCTGCCACGACGTGCGTCGGGCGCCGCCGAAGGGTCCGGCGTCATGGGTGAAGTCCGCTGTCGTGAGAGTCGGGCTTCGCGGTCGGCCTCTGGCGGCGCAGCTCGGCGATGAGGCGGTCGGCGAGTCTGAGGGTGTCCTCGCTGGGTTCGGCGTCGATCTCGTCGAGGCGGAGGGTGAGGGCCCGGGGTAGGGAGCGGATCTGCTCGAGGTGTCCGAGTGAGGCGTGGGCGCGCATCGCTTGCTGGTAGGAGGCTTCGGCGTACGGGTCGTGGCGCATCGCGGCTTCCAGGACGGCCAGGGCTTGTGTCGGGTCGGGGGTAGCGGCGGCGAGGGCGAGGTGGGCGTCGAGGGCTTGGCGGCGGATGCCCTCGCGGTATGCCTCGATCCATTCGTAGTCGAAGCCGTCGGCGAGTGTGCCGTCGTAGGCGTCGACGGCGCGCTGCAGTGCGGCGGTGCGGTCGTTGTCGGTGGTGGCGAGCGCGGCGTCGCGCAGCGCGGCGCGCATGCGCCACAGGTCGGTGTCGAGGGCGTCGCGGTTGAGGGCGTAGCGGCGCGACGGGTGAGTGAGGTAGGTGGCGGGTCCTCCGGTGAGGACGAGGGTTTTGCGTAGTGCGGATACGTAGGTGTGCAGGCGGTGCGGTGCCTTCGAGGCGGGGGCGTCGGGCAGCAGGTCGTCGAGGATGTTGTCCTGTGCTGCCTCGCCGTCCTGAACGACGAGGTAGACCAGCAGTTCGAGGGCTTTCGCGCGCAGCGGCGTGGTCGTGTCCATGTCCATGATGCGGGCCCCTCCGAGCACTCGAACGTCGACGCGTCCGCCGGTACGGGAAGACTGGTCGTCGCCCGCCGGGTGCGGTTCATTCCCGGCGTGATCGCGGCGCTCGTGCGGGTGTGCGGCGGCGGAATTCTCGGGTGTGGGGTTCGGATCGGTGTGATCGGGCGGGCCGGTGATGGCGCCGCTGGCTGCGGCCGGTCGTGGTCCCTGACCGGTGACAGGGCGCGGCGGTGCGGTCGGTGCCGGTGCGCGGGGCTCGCTGGGCTGCACTTCGGCGGGAAGGTCGACTCCCTGGGCCGGAGTAAGGACGTTGAGGCGACCAGCGTTGGCGGGGCGCGGGCCGGGCCGCGGGACAGCCTCTTTGTCGCTCGGGGGTGTCGCACTGCTGTTCGGGTCGAGGTGCCTGACGGTTGTGGGTAGTTGTGTGCGCTGCGCGGGTGCTGGCGGTTGAGGCTCGCCGGTATGGGACTCGGCGAGGAGCCGCAGCAGTTCGGTGGTCTCGCTGCGGTTGATGACGCTCAGGCGGCCGACGGCGGAAGGACAGCTGTGCTGTTTCGCGTCGTGCTTAATGATGCTGGTGGAGCCGTCTTGGGCGACGAGGATGGTGTCGCCATCGGGCCAGGCGCCGAGCAGGACGCCGTGGATGTCGAGTCGGTGTCCTTGCGTGAGCAGCGCGGTGATGCGGGTGCGCTCATGAGCAGTGGTGGGGGCGGCGATCAGCACCGTCGGTGGCACGGGCTCGGCGATTGGGTCCCGGTCGCGCAGGTCGGCGATCGTGTCGACCTCGTAGTCGCCGCACATGCGTGCGCGGTTTAGCGTCTGCTCCTCGATCAGCGTCAGAGCGTCGCTGAGTCCGCTGGTGATGGTCATCCGCGGGGTGCCCGCCCGCGGGGTTGTGGGGGTGCCTAACAGCGTGGCGAGGGTGTCCGAGGCGATGACAACGTGGTGGCGGCTATGGGGGTCATCCGGTCCGCCGGCGGCGAGGGCGGACAGCAGCACGCCTCGGGCCGCTGCCTCGGCTCCGGGCCCGATCAGACCGAGTCCCGCAGACGGCCACACCTCGATCAGCGGGCGGGTCGGCGCGGGTATAGGCGGCTGCGACTCGTGCGCCGTGAGCTTGGAGGTGTCGTCGTCGGCCGCGTCTGCCGGGGTCGAGTCAGGGTCCACGACGGGTTCGTCGTGCGGAGGTTCGAGGTCGGGGCCAGGGTCAGGAATGGTCTTCGCGCTCGGTGTCAGGGCCCGTAGGGCGCGGCGGATCCGGGTGACCACCGCCGGCATCGGTTCGACGCTCGGGTCGTCGAGGCGTGGGCGCGCGGTGGGTTGCTGGGGGGTGTAGCGGCGACGGCGGTGTGCCCAAACGAGGGCAACTGCGGCGAGGACTGCGGCGGCGAGTCCCATGTCGAGCCAGCTACCCGTACCGAGCGACACACCCGGCTGATGTCGCGGCGTTGGGGCGGTTCGTTCGTCGGCGGGGCGAGTGGTGGGCGTGGCAGCTGGTCCCGACGCCGAAGCGTGGCCGGCTGGCGGGGACGTCGTCGCTGGGGCGGACTCGACGAGGCCGTCGTCGGTGTCCGTTCCGGTCGGGCTGCTGGGCGATCCTGACGGAGCTGGTGTCGTCGGCGTTGTGGCAGGCGCCGGTGGGGGCGAGGGGCGTGGTGCTTCGGCCGTGGGAGGGAGTCGCAGTGTCCAGCCCGGGTAGATGAGGTCAGGGTCGCGGAGTGTCCCACCGGTGTGGGGGAAGCGGGTGCCACGGTTGGCGGTGAAGATTTCGGGCCAGCGGTCCGCGTCGCCGAGGCGGTCCTGGGCGATGCGGGACAGCGTGTCGCCGCGCCGCACCGTGTAGGTGTTCTTGGCCTGGTCCCTGCCGTTGGCTGGTGAGGTGGTCTGGTCGTCGGCGTGGGCAGGCGCGGTGGCTGCTGGGCCCTGCGGTGCATGGGTCGTCTCCGCGGCGGCGGTGGTGGTCGCGCTGGCGTGGGCGGGTGTCGCGGTGGCCGCCGTGCTGACGGCGGTCGCTCCCAGGACAGCCGCCGTGATTCCCTGCAGTGGCCCGGGCATGTGCAGCCGTGGCAGTCGCCGTGACATCCGGGCGGCCTGGGCGTACAGGCGGATCGCAATGGCGGCGGCGAGCATTGCCCACAGCAGCCACGCCGCGAGGTAGGCGATGCCGGCGAGGAAGCCGCCGCTGAGGGGCTCCTCGACCCAGCCGCGGAGCAGGGTCGTCCACGAGCCCTGCGGGCGTGGCCACCTGCCGACGCGGACGAGCGTGACCGGCACAGCGACGAGCAGCAGCGTGACCGCCGACGTGTGAGCGGCCGAAGCGACCCTGAACCTCATCGCCCCTCCCCTGCTGCCGTATGCGGGACCCGGACGCCGACCGGCACCGAGCCGGCTTGGCAGCGCCGTGAAACGTTGGCCGCGAATCGACCGTAGGGCGAGCGGCAGAAGACGACGCGGTTCCGCTGGCTGACAGGACCTCACACGACCTCACACGACCTCACAACCCCAGCTCACCGGCGGTCGATAGGAGTCGAGACGGTGCGACGGGCGGCATCTGCTGAGGCCAAGACGAGCCTTTGTCAGCAGGACGAGCTGGCTGTCTGGGACCGAGTACGGGGAAGCCGCAGGCGGAAACGGAGCCGGAAGCGCAGGGGTAGCACAGTTCGGGCTTTCCCGAAGTGGGTTGCCCGTGCGCTCGGAGCGGGCGGCGTTACCGGGTGGGGATGGCGGGATGGTCCCCGAGGGCGGCTGTCGTGAGAGCCGTGTCGGTGGGAAGGATGCCCGCTGCGGCGAGACGACGGGCGTAATCCTTCCGCAGATGGTCGGCCGCGTCGTGGTCGCCGAGGGCGATGAGTGCGCTGACCGCGCGGGTGTGCAGGTCGGCGTTGTACGGGTCGATGCGGATACCGGCCTGCAGCCATGCCAGGGCCGCACGGACGTCAGGGCTGGCGCTGGCGAGGGCCGCGTGTGCGTCGATGACGTGCCGGCGGGTGGCCTCGCGGATCGGGTCGAGCCAGGGCCAGATCCGTCGGGCGGCGAGGTCAGCGGGGTAGGCGTCGATGACGGCCTTCCAGGTCGTCGCGTCGGCGGCGACGGCGGTGGTGGCGTCGCGGACCGCGTGGTGGAAGTGCCACAGGTCGACGGTGACGCCAATGGGGTCGAGGCGGTACCGGTCGTCGCTGTGTTCGATGAGGGTCACCCCTGCCGTCGACCGGATGGTGGCGCGGAGGTCGCTGAGGGTGGTGTAGAGGCGGCCGGTGAGAGAGCGGCGGGGCAGGCCCGGCCAGATGGCGTCGGTCAGCTGTCGGGTGTCGGCTCCGTCGGGGTGGGCGGCGAGGAACACGAGGACCTGGAGCGCGGCGGTCCGCCGGATCTCCACAGGGTGGCCGTCCAGCAGCAGTGTCGGTTCGCCCAGCACGCGCAGCTGAAGGCGTCGTGTGTCGTTGCCGGAGCGGACGGGGTGCTCCTGGGCGGTGATCTCCCACTGCGGGGACCGGCCTGCCAGGGTGGGGTTGCGCGACGGGCCGGAGGTGCCAGGCTCTGGCGGTGCCGTGTCGGGGTGGGCGATGACGGTGAGCAGGTCGGTGGCCGTGACCTGGGTAAGGACGCACATCCGTGGCCCGGCTGACCCGCTGCCGTCCTGGTGGTGGGTGCGCCCCGACGGGTCGACCTGCCATGTACGGCCGGTCGGGAACCGTCCGAGCACGGCCAATGCGGAGGGGGCGGTGGCCAGACTCGCCAGGGTCCCGGCGTTGTCCGTCGCGGACGCCTCGTCGACGATGAGGGTTGGTCCGGGTGGGCCGGTGCCCTCCTGCGTGTTTCGTTGTGCCGGGTCTCGTCCGCCCAGGCCACGACCAGGGTGGTCTCCGGAGAAGAACCCCGCTGCCTGCCCGAGGTTGTCGATGACGGCCAGCCCCGGCAGGCGGCGGGCCAGCGTTTCGGCGGTGGGGCCGAGCAACCCGGCCAGGACGGCTCGGGTGGCGACCACGGACACTGCCGGGTGATGATGCCCAGCTAGGAGGCTGGTGACGAGCAGGCCTCGCGCCGCGTCGTGCGCCCCCGGCCCGGTGAGACCGACCGCAGCTCGGGGGAAAGCCCTGCTAGGGGTTGGCTGGTCGAGCGGCGACGAGCCGGCCGAGGCGGCGCCGGGTTCGGTAGGCGGTGGCGTCGAATCGGCGAGGGCGGCTTGCACGGCCGCCACTGTCGGGGGCAGCGGCGCCAGGTCCGTGTCCTCGCGGCTCGGTGGACCGGGCGGGCGGGGCCGGTAGGAGCGGCGGCGACGGAGCCACACAAGCGCCGCCGCGGCGCTGACCTGCTCCGCCACGTCGCGCGGTAGCCAGCCGCCGGCGACGCTGATCCCCGCGTGGGCCAGGACGTCGCCGTCGGGTGGTGTGGACTTACCGGCCTCATCCAGGGTTCCTGCCGCTACCGGCTGCGTGGGCGGTGGTGGCGGTGCGGCGATCGCGTGGGAGCTGACGCCGAACACGGCCGCGCCGGCGATGCCACCGGCGGTGGCCTGGAGGGGTGTCGGTAGCGGCATGCGCCGCAGCCACGACACGGTCGCGCTCAGGCGGGTCAGCACCCGGATCGTGACCGTGTAGGCGAGCAGGAGCCACACCAGCCAGGCCGCGATGGTCAGCGCGGCGGTGAGGCTCTGTTCGGTCAGCGGGTTCTGCACCCACTCGCGTGCCTGCGCCGCGGTCGGCCAACCCAGTTCGGGTGGCCCGATCAGTGACAGCAGCACGATCGGAGGGCCGGCCAGCAGCGCGAGGACGAACAGCAGGGACATCAGCTGCCGCGGCCACCGCATGTCACCCGCCTCCACCCGGTGACATGTCCGCCCGAACCGGGCCCGTCAGAGGTGCGGTGGCAGTGGGCCGGGAGGGGCGCAGGACACGGCTCCAGAGCCGAGTAGCCCACCAGGTCGCGACGGCGATGGCGTAGATGACGCCGAGCATGCCGGCGGCCCGTCTACTGACGATCGCCGCGAAGATCACCGCCAGCGGGGCGGCGAGGATGAGGCGGAACATCAGGGGTGTCACCACTGCCATGACCACGGCGATGCCGAGGAGGAGGCCGCCGACGCGGCCGGCGATGTCGATCCACAGGATCCGGTCCGGCCACCGGTCGGCGGTCAGGGAGTACTGGATCAGTCCCATGCCGAGGGTGGCGGCGACGATGGATCCGTTCGGCGCGGCCAGCAACGCCGACCAGCCGCCGTGCGGGGTACGCCACTGCCGGGCGGCGACGGCCGCCATCGCCACGGCCATCACCGACACCGGCGCGATCGGCCACAGCGCCCACTTCAGGTATGGGCCGACGGGCATACCGAAGTATTGGCTGGTGACCACCGCGTACAGGCCGGCGATCGCCGCGCCGAGGGACACCGCTGCGAGGATCCCGACGCTGACCCTTCCCCCTTCGGTTCGGGTGCCGGGGGTGGGACTGCGGGCGGCGATCAGCGAGCCGAGGACCGTGCCCGCGGCCAGGCACGCCAGCAGGGCCATCACGGCCGCCATCGTGAACTCGCCCCAGTTCACACTCACCGAGTAATACAGGCCGAGCACCCCGTGCTGCTCCGCGGTCAGCAGGCATTGCCAGATCAGGGCCAGCGACGCGAAGCCGGGCACCGCGATCGCCGCCGCCCGCCGCACGGGCGGCACCGGCACCTCCACCCGCTCGACCGTCCCGGTATCGACGGCGCCGACGTCGGCGGCGCCCCGAGCCGCGGCCAACCCCGGCTCGGGCAGAACGGCGGGGGCGACGCCCGTGCGCTCGGTGATCGCCGTCGCCAGTTGCGGCAGCTGGGCGCTGCCGCCTACACAGTAGATACCGGCCAGGTCCGCAGCGGTCAGCTCTGCGGCGGCGATGGCTTCCTGCGTCAACTGCGCCACGCGCCACGCCACAGGCCGCACGGCCTCGTCGAGCATGGCGCTGTTCGCGATCACGGGCGGCCGATCCGGGAGCGGGACCGTGACGGCCGAGTGGCGCACCAATGCTTCCTTGGCCACTCGAACGCTGTCCACGACCGACGGGCGCGATGTGCCCTCACCCGTGCCCATCGCGGTGCCGATAAGAGTGTTGGCGAATGCCTGATCGATTGCGGTGCCGCCGGCCGCCCTGTCGGCGAGGGTCGCGAGAACCTCGAACCCGGTGGGCGCGCGTCGAAGTACTGTCACCTCGGCGCCCGCGCCGACGTCACAGACAACGAGGAATGCTCCGACTGGCACCCGCACACCGTTGGTGAGTAGGTATTCCGCGACCGCCACCGGGGCTTCCACCAGGCGTGGCTGCGGCATCCCGGCCCGGTGCGCGACCTGCCGCATCCAGGTCCGCCGCCTGGGCCCCCATCCCGCTGGCACCACCACCCGCACGTCCCGCACCGGCTGACCTACTAACCGCTCGGCTTCGGCCGCGACCCCGCGCAGCGCCGCCACCACCGCGTCTACCGCGCCTCGATCAGCGTCACCCGCCGTCGCGTCCTCGATTGGATGCCGCGGGCCCGGAATGAACGCTTCAAGCTGATTCCCGGTGGGTTGCCCTTCGGGTGGCGTCCGCCCGTCTGTGGGCTGGGACGCCATGGTGGGCAGGCGCGGGGCGCCGTCGATCGCCAGCACGTGCACGCTGCCGTCGGCCCAGGCCAAGGCGGCGCGGGTTCCAGCGCTGCCGCAATCGATCGACAACCGCGCTTCCCCCGCTCCCATGCCCCTAGTCAAACATGAGGATCACATTCACGTCACCTGTCAATCACTTACGGCCACCAGGAGGTGCGCCGCGCCTGCCAGCTGTTTCCTGTTCGCCGCCAACGCAATCGCGTCGCGGAGATAGTCGTGGTGAAGGTTGGCTACAACCCCGTGCGTCGGCAAGACCGCCGCCGGCGTGCGTTTACCGGCCCTAACAGCCGCCGACGCATCCTCGTCCTCGTCGACGAACGCGTTGTCGGCGCCAACCCCGCCGCGCTGGTCAGAGTCTCCGGCGAATTCGCCCGTCCTATCATCGGGGAAGAGGAGCGCGTCCGACAGTGGAAGACCGGCAAGGTCCGGGCCCGTGATGGTCTAGACCGACGACCGGGTCCTGGAATTCCTCGACGACGCCATCCACGCACCCGGCCTGTTCCTCAAGCGAAAGCTCGCAGAGCGGCATCTAGGGGCAGTGCCTCGACCGGAGGCATCCCGGACAACCCCAACGCCACCTGGGCGCAAAGTATTCGCTACTCGCGCTGGAGGGCGAGTTCGCCGGTGACGTCGGCTTTGATTGTCGCCGACGCCTCACCTCGAAGCCCTGCCAGGACCACGCCTGGCAGGGCTTCGAGATCGACGTGTGGGGTCAGCCATCGCCCAGTGGCAGATCCGGCAGGCTGTCCAAGAGGGCCCTCACCTCATCCTTCGTTGCCCCTGTACGCGTCTGAAAATCGCGGTCATCGCCGGTCTCGAGCGCTTCCATCATCAAGGACCCGACCAGAAAGAATTCTGTCCTGGACATCGTGATCACCACCCGCTCCCCACAGTCCTCCACATGCATCGGAACCGTCCTTTCATTCTGACCTAAAGTTCCTGGTGAAGTATTTATAACCCTCTTGCGGGGCGAACACGGTACCACCGTCCTTCGCTCGGGGGTTGCGAATCACGATCACCCCGTTCCGCCAGTAAGCAGTGGTACCACCCGTCCGCACTCGGCGCTCTCCATTGAGGATTACACCTTCGATCATTTCGGCGAATTCCGCGCGAGTCCGGATACCGGGGAATTCTCCCTGCTCTACAACATGCTTCTCAAAGGCATGTCCGTCCGCCCCAGCGAGTTCTTCTGCTGCGAGTTGAGCTCGTAGTCGGGGACCGTCAGCGGCATTGCAGCGGCCGGAACTGCAGGCATCGCCTGCGACTCCGGCCGACCGGGCGGCGTCCTCCGTGAGTAGCAGGCCGCCACTTGCGCGGGCGGCAGTTCCGCCGGACGCGGCTGAGAGAAGGTTGAAGGCCGTCCAGGCGCAGCTGGTTCCATCGAGGTCGGCGGTGCAGTAGTAGTAGTCGGTTACTCCGGTGACTGGTTCCACTGCGGCTTCGCCGCGCTGCCAGCCTTGATAGACGGGTTGCAGAAACCAGTCGGGGTTGTTCACTGTCTTGGCGTCGAGATTGTCGAGGGCGCGCTTGAGGCCCGCGAAGAAGCCGTCATCATTTTTGCCGCCACTCCCACTGCCACTGCCGTGGTAAAGACTTTTGGAGCCGGAGCAGCGTGGCCAGCAGCCGGGGTTGTTTTTCTTGTTCTCGCTGTTGCCTTTTTCGTCGCCGGGCCGGTAGTCAGGGCAGCTGTACTGGGTGACGCAGTCGGCATCGATCAGGCCGGTTGGGTCACTAAAGGTGGTGGGGTTGTTGTGCGCGTAGGCGTAGCCGTTCCATTGTTGTGGATCGGCTTGATCGAGGATCGGGTCGAGACTGATGAATTTGCCGAGCTGCGAATCGTACTCGCGTGCGCCGAGGTGTGTCAGACCGGTGTTGTCCGCCGTCCCGCCAAGAAAGCCCTTATCCATGGCGGCAGGCCATGTGGTGGGCGTGGTGCCTCGTTGACCTCCGAAGGGCAGGGTTCGGCGGCGGCTGGCGGTGAGGTCGGTGTTGCTGATGGTGGCTTCGGCGGTTGCGTGATGGTCGCTAACGATCCAGTGAAGCGTTCCGGCTGACGTGCGGACGGCGATGGCGCCAGTGGGGCCGGAGTAGTAGCGGGTACCGGTGGCGGCGGTGCTGGTGGGCTTGCGGATCTCGGTGCCGCCGGGGAGGTAGAGGGTGGCGCCGGTGGGGTCGCGCCGGATCAGACGGTTACCGTCGGCGTCGTAGAGGTAGGTGGTCTTTCCGGTGGTGTCGGTGGATGTGGCGCGCTTCGCTTCGCGGTCCCAGGTGAGGGTTTGGTTGCCCTTGGGGCCTGGTCGCGTCGCGGTGTTGCCGATCGGGTCGTAGCTGAAACTCTCAGTTTTTGAGGTCGCGCCGGCGGTGGTGACGGTGGAAACGGCGTGTGGCTGGGAGCCGGCAGCACCGCCCTGTGCTGGGTAGCTGTAGGTGCGGGTGGTGTTGGTGGTGCCGTGCAGCGTTTCGGTTTGCCTGTTGTCGGTCGCGGCTTGGTAGGTGTAGGAGTGCCAGTACGAGGCGGGCCCACCGAGGTTGGTGACGCTCCGCCGACTCGGGGCGCAGTCACCGAGGGTGGGGGTCCAGGCGTTGGTGAGTCGGCGGAGGTAGTCGTAGTCGTAGCACTGTGTGTCGGTGCTGCCGCCGGCTGGGGTGTCGTTAATGGACTTGACGTTGCCGATGTCGGAGTAGCTGTACTGGAGGTTGAAGACGTCGGCTTTGAGCTCGGGTGTTGCTGTGGTGTTGGTGGTGCGGCCGGTGTTCTCGTCGATGGTGTTGACGGTCCAGGTGCGCTTGCCGAAGGCGCCGCTTACCTGTTGGGTGAGTTGTCCCAGCTTGTTGTAGCCGGTTTCGTACAGGTAGGTCTGGTTTGCGGACAGGATGCCGTAGGGAAGGCCGACCTCGTTATAGGTGAAGGTGAGCTTCTCCTTGGCGAGGCCTGCGGCGGCGGGTTGCTCGCTGGTGGCGACTTGCCCGTTGGCGCGGTAGGTGCTGGCGTAGCTGTAGGTGCAGGGCGTCAATGTGCCGGCCGCGCAGAGGCCGCCTTCGGTAGCGGGGATGCTGATCTTGGTGGTGAGGGGTCGACCGGCGGTGTCGTAATCGGCGATCTGGTTGACGTAAGCGTTGGTGGAGCCGGCCGGCTCGTAGCGCGTGGAGGCGGCGAGTTTGCCGATGCCGTAGGGGGCCGTGTCGTAGGTCCAGTCGGCGCGCTTGGGGCCAGTGATGGAGTCTTCGCGGAGGCTCGTCTTCCGTCCGATGGCGTCGTAGGTGTAGGCGAGCGTCTTCTTGAGCGCGTCGGTGGTGGTGGTGACCTGACCAGCGGCGTCGTAGGTGTAGGTGGTGGTGCCGCGGTCAGGGTCGTCGTCCTGGATTTTGCGGCCGCGTTGGTCGTACTGGTACCGCCAGGTGTTGCCGGCGGGATCGGTCAGCGTCGAGATTTCGCCGCGGTCGGTGTAGCGGTACTGGGTGGCGTCGTAGGTGCTCGGGTCGTCGCTGCCGACCGCGGTGGGTGTCTTGTACTGGCGCAGGGTGGTGGTTCTGCCCCGCGCGTCGGTGATGGTGGTGGTCGCCGTGCCGCCGTCCGGTGGGGTGACGCTGGTCTTCTCACCGTTGTAGCTGGTGGTGGTGCGCCACTTCTCGTTGGTGGACTCGTTGACGCCGACCTTGAAGATGGCGCTGGTAAGCCGTGCGGCGCCGTCGTAGATGTTCTGTGTCAGGGCGGGAATGGCGGGGGTCCCCGCTCCGCCGTAGAGAGTGGTGTTGGGTGCGGTGTTGGTCTTGTCGTAGTAGGGGGCGGATTCCCAGTCGAGCAGGCCGCGGGAGTCGTAGACGGTGTCGGTCAGGCTGCGACCGCCGCCGGGTGCCTGCTTCTGGACTTGACGGACGCGCAGCAGTCCGTCGTGCAGGGTGATCGATGTGGCGTATGTGTTGGTGCTGACCGGCATCAGCGTCTTGGTGGTGACGGCCGTCGGCGCGGTGTTGCGGACCTGGTAGGTGTACTCGGTGCTGGGACCGTTGGGGTAGGTGTCCTTGGATCGGCCGGGGAGCCAGATCTTGGTGAGGCGTCCGAGTCCGTCGTAGCTGAGGTCGGTGCGGATGGCGTTGTCGTCGACGATCGCCGTCGGGAGGTGCCAGGCGGTGGCGTAGGTGGTGGTGCTGCCTTGCTTGAGGGGGTTCTTGCTGGTGATGGAGGTGACGGGGCCTCCGACGGCTGGCGTGTAGCTGGTGGTGGAGGTGTGTTCTAGCGCGTCGGTGGTCTCGGTGGCGCGACCGGTGGAGTCGTACTTGGACCGGCTGGTCGTGGTCCACTGCGGGGTGGTGCCGTTCCAGGAGCCAATCTCTTCGGTCTTGGCGACGTTGCCGTACTTGGGGAGGTAGGCGTCCCAGTCATTGGTGTCGGCGTCGTAGGTGATGCGCGCCGAGGTGAGCATGTCACCGGGCAGGGCCGGCGTGGTGGCGCACTTGACGCCGACGGTCTCGGTCCTCTTGGCGAGGTTGAGTATCCAGAGCGTGTCGTTGCGGGCGTACCAGGTGCGGGTGCAGATGTCGTCGTCAGCGGTGGATTCGTCGCCGAGGTCGTCGACTTGGGTGGGCAGGTTGTCCGCGTTGACGCTGGTGACGGTCTTGGTCCAGCGGGGTGTGCCGTTGGCCAGCTTGGTGCGGGTGCGGACGGTGTCGGTGTGGGTCATCCACGCGGTCAGTGGCCCGGAGGTTGCGGTGGGGCCTTGCCGTCCTGGGGTGGTGATGGTTCCGGAGATCCATGACCCGCCGGAGCCAAGGAGGGTGCTTTCCTCACGGATCGTGCCGGCGTAGGCGTCGTGGTCCTCGACCTTGACGTTTTGGGAGTCGGTGATCCAGACGTCACGGCTGCCGGTGGGTTGCTTGTCCCCGTCCATGCCGCGGAAGTAGAGGAACTCGGTGGCGGATTGGACGCCCGACTCGAGTCCGGTCCGGACGCGGATGTTGCCGTACCCGCGGAACTCGCCCCAGGTGCGCTTCTTGTCGTCGGTGAGTTCTGAGTCGTCGTGGTGCCAGGCGGGGGCGTCGAGGTAGTCGTAGTTGGTCTGCTCGTGGGTGAAGCCACCGGTGTTGTCGTAGACGTCGATGCGGTCGACGCGGTACTTGTGGAACCAGTCGAGGGTCGGCTCTTCGCCCTTGGGACCGTAGTACTGGGGGTAGCAGCGCTTGGTGTTGGCGTGGACTGCTGGCAGCGTCGAGCGGGTGCACTCGGTCGGCGAGTAGCTGACGGCGATTTGCGCGCCTGATTCCGTGGTGATGGTGTTGATGCGGTAGCGGAAGAGGTTGGATCGGCCGTCCCCGATCGCGTCGACTCGGTTGGCGAGGGCTTCGGTGCCCGGGTCGAAGACGATTTCCGGGTCGGACACGGCGATGCCGCCTGCGGTGGTGACCTTTCCGGTGCGGGTGATGCCGGCAAGCCACATCGGCTTGCCTTCGTTCTCGCCGGACTGCAGGTAGGTGTGCCGAAGGGTCCACGATTCGACGTCCTGGTAGGTGTCGCCGGAGCCGGAGTAGACCTGGGCGCGGACGGCGGAGAGCCGCTTGGAGGTCCAGAACGTGGGGGAAAGCTGCTCGGTGCAGGGTGCGGCCTTGCAGTACTGGTCCCACGGGGTGTCCAGCCATGAGGCTTGGACGGGGTCGTTGTTGGACCAGCAGTTGGTGGCGCAGCGGTCGACGCCGTCGAAGAGGAGGCGTGCGGCGGGGCGGGTCGTCGCGGGGGCATCGTTGCGGCTGCCATATTCGATGCTGCTCAGCCACCCACCGCGGTCGTAGGTGGTCCGCTTGTCCTTGTCGCCTTCGCGGCCGTAGGCGCCGCCTTCTCGCTGGTAGAAGTAGGTCATGGTGTTGCCGTGGGGGTCAACGACGTAGTCGAGGTTCCACCGCCATGCCTGGGTGGTGCGGGATTCCGCGAATTTGCCGGCGCTGTAGCCGGGCTCGTCGGGGTGGTTGCCGTAGACGGGCAGCGTCCAGGTGGAGTTCGTGGCAGTCGCGGCGGTGGATCCGCCGACGCCGTGGTTGCGGCCGAAGACGTACTGGGTGCCGTCGGGCTTGGTGACCTTCCAGTACTCGTTGTCGTTGTCGCCGTTGTTCAGGCTGCTGTCCGTGAGCAGCTCGATCTTGGATCCGTCGTCCGCCTTGCCCTTCCAGGTCTTACCGGCCGCCTTGACCAGCTCGGTCGCTTGGCCATTGAGGGAGATGGTGGCGTTGCCCTCGGGCTTGTACCAACACTGGTCACCGCCGTAGACGCTGGCGTTGTTGGGGCTGTTGCCGCGGATCGCGTCTTTGTCGTCGGCGCAGGGAGTGAACTTTCGCTCGACGAAGCCGGGCCACATGTCCCAGCCGTCGCCGATCCAGGATCCCTGGGTGTTCGTGCCGGCGGACATACCGTCGACCGCGCCGGAGGAGTAGGACAGGCCCAGTTCAGGTTGGGGGCCGCCTACTGCGGGGGGACCGCTGACGGGGTAGGACCAGGAGAACGCGCCGGTTTGCGCGGATACCTGCCATGTCGCGGCCGGGGAAAGGCTGGTGGCGGTGTAGTCGCCGTTGTTTCCTGACGGACCCGCGGCCAGGGCCACGGACGTCGCGGCTCCGCTTGCGGTTAGGGGGACTGTCGCCGATACCCGCTGCGATCGGGAGTCGTTGACACTTGCCAGTCTTTTGCCGTCGAGGGTGATGATCTGCAGTCGTGATGCCCAGTCGCCGCCGTGCGTGCCGGCGAACGTGCTGTAGTCGATTTGCACGTCGACGGCGCCGGGTCGTTTCTGTCCGTCTTCGCGTGCCACTCTGACCAGGAGCCCTGACACTCCAGCTCGTGCGGTGGCGGCACGGTCGGCGATTTCCACCGCTACCCGTGTCACGGGAGCGCCATCGAGTCCGGTCGAGTCTGCGGCTTGTCGGGCGGGCGGCGCGGCGGTCTTGACCCGGATCGGAAGGTTGCCGGCTTGGCGTGCGTCGGCGGATCGGCTCGTAGCGGCGGTCAGGTCGACGACGGCAGACCCTGCGGCCGGCCAGCTCACCGATGCCGCAGGCCGTGCCTCACGTGACGTTGCCGTCCAGGACGGGCGCACCTGGTGTTGCAGTGGCTTGACGGCCACACCGGCGACGTCTTTGGCCGTGGGTGGCTTCCAGGTCGAGGCGGATGCGGGGGTGCCGGGCACCTGGGCAAGCGTTGCAGCCACGATGACGGTGAGTACCGCGGCGACACGGGACCGTGCGATACGGCGCCGACGAAATGCGGAGGCGGTGGCGGGGGGAGGCGTCACGGAAGTCCTTCCGGCGGAAGCGGCGTGGGGTCGGCGGGATTCGGCGGTCACTGCAGCGCGAACCCGTCGATGTCGCTGGCCGTCCAGGCGCGCTGGGCCGCATAGACATGATCGAGGTCGCCCACCCACCGCTCGGCGTTGCCGATGGTGCGACCGATCGTGAGCGCGCTCGTCGCGGACCAGGCGTTGGTGTAGCTAGCGCTGACTTCGGTTCCGTCAATCATCGGAGTGCCGTTGACGAACAGCCGCATCGTCGCGGTGGGCTTGTCGAAGACCCCGACCAGGCTCACCCACTCGTCGGTATCTACTCGATCACGGGTACAGGCCCTGGCTTGGTCGGCTGTTGGTGAGTCTGAGCGGGTGAGGGTAAAGCACCATGCCTGGTCCGCTGCGGAGTCGCCGTCGACGTCGACGTCGTTGCGGTAGCCGAGACGGAACATAGCGGCGCCCGTCCCGAGTTGAGCGATCGCGGTGTGCGGCCTGGTCAGGTCGGTGAGATGGACCCAAGCGGCGACGGTGAAGCCGGCGGCATGGTTGGTGTTGAGAACCGGAGATGCGGTGGTCAGATCACCCGTGCCGTCAAGGGTGACGGCTCGGTCCCCCACCCTGCCGGGTACGAGTGGCGTCACTCCGCTTGCGGTGTGGGCGGCCGGGAACGTCGCGGGGATAGAGGCGGAGGTGCTTCCCGTGTCTTGGTCGAAGGTCCACGCCCACGTATCGCTGCTGGGTGTGACCAGGAACTGATACACCCGTGGGTCGGAGGTGGCTCCGGCGGAGTTGCGAGATTGCACGGACAGGACGTTGACGCCGTCGCGGCTGGGAACGATCGTGGCGGTGGTGCTGGTACCGGTTACCTCTTTGACGGACAGGTCGTCCCAGTAGACGGCCTTGGCGGTTTGGCCCACGGGGTGTCCGTTGAACATGCGGACGAAGGCTTCGGTGGCGCCTGCGGGCAGCGACATCGTGAGGGAGAGTTGCTGCCAGCCGTCGGTGATGGACGCCTTGGCCGAGCGGACCTCCACGTAGAGAGAGCCCACCTTGTAGACGGCGACGAGCCGCAGCCCGTCCAGGCTTCCTGAGCTGCCAGTGACGTTGAGGCCGGTGGCTGCGGGAACGTAGATCCAGCCGGTGATCGTGTAGCGCTTGCCGGGCTTCATGCCCAGTCGCATGCCGCCGTAGTCGCCGCCTACCGCAGCGAAGGTCGCGCCCTCAGCGCCGATCGGGGTGCCTCCGGAGGCCAACGGTGAGACCTTCAGCGATTGGCCGCTGTTGTGCCCGCGGGTCGTGTCGCGGGCAATGGTCGCGTTGAGTCCCACGAAACCAGTCAGGTCGGTCGAAACCTGCTGTTCGTTGGCGGTGAGCATTTCACTCTGCGGTGCACCTGCCGGGACGGTGACCGTGTCGGTGTTGTTCAGGCTGTAGAGGTATTCCTGAACATCGGTGCCGCCGTTCGGGGCGAAGGTGAACGTCCCTGGCGTGCCCGGGCCGCCGTTCCACGTGCCGGTTTTCTGCTCGGCGTACGGAGTGCCAGTCACCGTCGGCAGCGACGGATCCTGTGTGTTCACGGTGAAGGTGAACCACCCCGAGTAATCGCCACACAGGTAGCTGTCACAGCCGTGCACCCGGTAGTGGTAGGTGCCATCGGGCAAACTGCTACCCGAGACGGGAACAACCATCCACGCTCGGGCGGTTCCGGAGGTTACGCCGGTGACTGACGTACCGGACTTCGCCTTGAGCGTGGTCTTCGCGTTGTCGTAGACCTCGTACTCCGTGCGCAGCGTGCCCCCGTCGGGATCCGACACCACCGCCGAAAGGGTAGGGCGACCGGAGCGCACCACCGCTGGGGACTGGCAGGCCGAGTAGCACGAGTCGACCGCGAGCGCTGTGGGCACGTTTGGTTTACGGTTGAAGATCAACGTGACGTAGGGCCTGGCCGACGGCGCGTCGAACGACTTGAACTTCTTCCACCCGGTATGGCTTGACTCGCTGGACGCCCGCAGTCCGACGTTGGCGGTGTTGTAACCGCCGTTGAGGCTGATCTGGAACGTGTTCTTCACCGACGCGGACACCCGACCGCCGGCGCAGCCGGAGTTGTAACCCTTCGTGCCGGTGGATCTGCCGTCGATTTCACGCCATACCGGCTGGCTGCCCCACCGCACCGCAGTTCCGACCGAGTCGACTCGCCAGGTCTGCCACTCGGCCGCGGCGCACTGCCAGGAGTAGTAGTTCCACAGGGACAGCTCGGCGGACACCACCGTGGCGCCCGCGTAGGCGCTGAGTCCGTAGAAGGCGAGGAAGGAGCGGGCCAGGCAGCCGGAGGCGCAGCCCTCATCGGCGTCGTCGCTGTAGCCCAGGCGCAGCTCGTCGTCACCGGACTTGTCGGTGTTGGCGATCGTGTTCTGCACGTAGGTGTCGAACGAGGGGTTCAGGTTGATCGTGGGGTCGATCGTGATGGGGAATTGCAGGTGGGGGTCCTGGTAGAACGCCTGGTCGGTGCTGAGGACCAGGCTGGTGCGACCGTCGACGACCTTGTCGGCGACGTCCACGTTGGCCCGGTGCAACGGCTCACCGCCGGGCGAGACCCGGGAGTCCCACATCTCCCCCTGCGACACCGTCACCGGCTCGTCCGCCGTGCCCGTCCGGGCGCCGGCTCGCAGGGCCGAGCCGGGTGACCAGGGCATGGCCACCGTGGTCAGCTGCGTCGCGGCCTGCGGCGTCTTGACGACGAAGGAGTAGCTGACGCCGGTTGGCCGCGCCTGAACGACCAGGTCGACATCCGGCTTCACGTTGGGGTACGTCGCGGTCGCGCCGTTGAGCGTCGGCTCGGGCAGGGTGCCGAGCCACCCCAGGGCGGTCCGCTTCGCGCCCTCTCCGATCGTCACGAGGGCATCGGAGTCTGCCGACCGGGGACCGGACAGCCACAGGCCGAACGGGCCCGCCTTGGACCCGACCGAACCGTCGCTCTTCCGTTCCAGCGTCAGGTCCACCGGCACCCACTCGCCCGACGGGGCTTGCACCCGCTCGGGTGCCGAGTGCATCTCCGCGCGGAAGGTGCCGTCGGGCTGCGCCCACTGCATGGACGTCTGGGTGGTCATGCCCGTCACCAGGACCGGCTTGCGCAGCTTGTGCGCCAGCAACATCGCCGACGCCTCATCCGCGGCCTCGAGCGGCCCGGATGCCTGCGACCGGGCGGCCGGCGTTACCGCCTCGGCGGCATCGGCGCCCGACGGAACGACCAGCCCTGCCGCAGCCACGACCAGCAGCGCCAACGCTGCTGTTCGACGTCGCGAGACGCCCCTAGCGCTCGACGCGACGCGCGCACCGACCAAAGCACCCATCAACAGCCCCCGTGATCATCAACTTGAACCGAGGCGACGGTAGAGATCTTGGGAATCCCATGTAAAGCGCGGTTACAAATTGATTCCACAAAGCGGTCATTCGGGCAGCAGGCGGGCGGGCCAATCACAATTAGCTACGCCGCCGTAGGAGCTGCTATCAGCAGCCCAGAATCGCCAGTCGAGCTGGGATACCCATTGTCAATGCAAACGCAAGATGCAGTTTCCCTGAAGGACGAATACCGTTAACCGCAGCCGGGTCGACACCAGTCATCCCCTTTGGGAACTGGCGCGTGGAAGCCAAGGATCGTCCGGCTATTCGGCTCGGGCACGTGACGGACGACGTAGGGGTTACGACAAGCGCCGTCGAAGCCAGGGAGCACTCGGCGCGTCCCTTGACACAAGCCGGACGCCACCACAGCGTTCGACCACCCGTGAGCGGAACAGCGGACAACGCCCCAGCAGGTGTCGTCTCTTGCCCGCCCGTGGCGGCCCCGCGCATTTGTCACCCACGTCCAGCCCGTGCCTCTTGCCAACGACACCAACACGTATTGGATGGAACCGTGAACCCCTCGAACCCACCCGCCCACCCCACCGACGGCATCGCCCGCACATGGACCCGCACAGTCCTGACAACCGAACCCGCCGACCACAACAAAGCCGAAGCCGCAGCCCGCGCTGCCTACCGCACCGCAGGCAGGCCCGAGCCCACAGACTTCATCTGGTGCCCGTCTCCCTGGGCCGCTCTCAAGCTCGTCAGGAGTTTCCTCGAAGAAGGGCAGGCTCCACTCGTCAATGCCGTGCGTCGCGCGGTGTTGAACCAGGCGTTGTCCGCAGCCCGCGCCCCACTCATCGATCGGGCCAGCGATACTGAGCGGTTCAGCGCCTTCGGCGAGTTCCACTCCTACTTCGAACGCAAAGGGTTCTACGGCGAGCAACGCTACGACGGCATGGACGAACGCTACGACCTGATGGAGCGCCCCTACCGGTGCCCGCCGGTCCTGCCGTCCGAGCGATCGGCGCTGCGGCCCGTGCTTCACGCCGTGCATCAGACCTACCGGCACGTCCTGAGCCCAGCGTGGTCGGCGATCGACCGCGCGATCAGCGCCGATTACACGCTCCAACCGGCCTGGTACTGGTCCGACGAGCACGGGCTCGTCGACCAGAACGATGAGGCGCGTGCCGTCGTCCGCTACAGCACACCCGGGCTCAACGACCGATTCTTCGACCCGGCCTGGTGCTTCTACCCTGACGTCATGGTCCTGGCGGCCATCGACACCTACCGCAGAGTTTTCGATACGGACCCCGGCGCCGCCTGGCAGGGCTGCCGCGACGTCGCGCTCACTAGCGGACCCTGGTGGCCCTTCCCGGAAACCGTGGTCATGAGCGAGCGACCCACCCTGCTCACACTCGACGAGCAGGACCGTCTCCATGCCGACGACGGGCCAGCTATTCAATGGTCCGACGGTCACCACGTGTGGGCCCATGACGGCGTTCTCATCGACCCGCCTCGCTCGGGGTCGTCAACGAGCGGCGCATGATCCCAGAAGCCCGCATTGATCAGCTGGATATCCACAGGCACCTGAGTTGTCCACAGCTAATGCGATCAGGCATTGATCGGCTGGACCACCACTGCTGAAGTACCTCTGCGGGGACGACGCCACGTCCCATCCAGCGACGAAGGAGCGCAGCCATGACCCGGGGTGGACGCAGCCGATCACGGCGCACCGACAGGCCGACACCACTGGAGCACCTCGCCGGTGTCACCGGCCTGATCGGCGCGACGGCCGCCCTCATCGCCGCCGTCGCCGGGCTGCTGACAGCCGCCGCCACACTGACGGTGAATCGCTGATGCCCGCCGTCGAGGCATGGCTGCTCGGCGGCCCTGCCGACGGCCGTTTCACCCACGTTGAGGTTGACGACGACGGGTCCCTTCCGCAGGCCATCGTTCTGCCGCAGAGCGGCGCCTACCTCGGTGCCCGCGAGCATCCCAGCCCGCCGGTGCAGCACCGCTACCTGCGCTGCGCCGGCGAGGTCGACCCGCCGACCTTCCGCTACGACGGCCCTGTCCCCCAGGACCAGTGACGTCGGCATGGGCTGCCGACCGACCTAAGCCGCGGCGGCCCGTGTTCCCACCAGAGAACGACACACCACCCCATCCCGGCCGTCCCACTACCCAACATCATCCGCTTATCGAACGCTTGTACGATTCACTGGTGGAGGATGTGGCGGCGCGCTGGTGGAACGGGATCTGGGGTCGCCTGGGCCGCCGAGATGTGTGGCTCACCCGCGAGGTCAGGTGGAAGGTCACCGCCCGAGCCGGCGACAGCGAGACCGGCCGGGTGCTCCGGTGGCAGTTCGACACCGAGGACGAGGCGCTCGCCATGGTCAAGCGTCTGCTCGCCGCCGACGCGGGCGGCCAGTGGCGCAAGCAGTCCGGCGACAGCCAGCCGCCACAGCAGACCTAGCACCCGGCTGGCGGTCTGCGTCTCGGGGCGCAGACCCTCAGCCGGATCGCGCTCAGGAGCTACAGGTGTTGAGCATGCTCTGCAGGGCAGACTTCTCCGACGACTGCAGGGTCAGGCCCCAGCTGTACTTCACGGTGATCCACATCTTGCTGTAGGTGCATCGGTACGACGACAGAGGCGGCTGCCAGGTGGAGGGGTCCTGATCGCCCTTGGACTGGTTGACGTTGTCCGTCACCGCGATCAGCTGCGGGCGGGTGAGGTCGTTGGCGAAGCTCTGCCTCCGGCTGGTCGTCCATGAGTTGGCGCCGGAGCGCCAGGCCTCCGCGAGGGGGATGACGTGGTCGATGTCGACGTCGGAGGCCGCCGTCCACGTGGCGCCGTCGTACGGGCTGTACCAGCGACCCGAGGTGGCCGCGCAGGCGCTGTCGACGACGACGGAGGTGCCGTCGCGCTTGAGGACCTGCTCGCGGGTGTTGCAACTACCGCTGATCGTGATCCAGTGCGGGAACAGGTCCCGTGAGTAGCCGCTCGTCGAGCCCTGCGCCGCCACGGTCAGGGTATTTAGCTGCGACTGGGCCGTAGCCTTCGACGGGACACCGGGAGGTGCCGCCGAGGCGGAGGTAACGCTCGCGACCGCGACAGTCCCGCTCACGAGGACGGCGATCACGATAGCTACGGCTCGCGGACGGCGGCGAGCGAGTGGCAGGGCGTCGAGTGGCAGTTCCGTCATGTCGGGCTCCATCGTCAGCGGCGAGGCAGTCACGCTCCTCGATGATGATGCCGGTAGTGCGACGGTTTTGTGAAGAACCGGGGACGCGTTCGTGACGCTTACGCGATATTGAGTTGTCCGGGTGTCGCCCACTCCAGGATGCGCCACGCAAGGCCCCGGCCGGGCTAGTGGATCAGCTAGCGCCCACGCCGCTTCGTCGTCGAGACAACAAAGGGCCAATTTTGAGGTCCATTCGTGAGGCTCTGGCAAGGCTGAGCTCCTGCTCAGGCGGTGCAGCATGCGCCACTAACGCGGGCTCCCCCACGATTTCTGGTTGGCATCTACATTCAATCATTCAACGCCATTCGAAAGCGCCACGCCTCTAGAACCGCTAACCTTGACTGCTCGATCCAAATCCTCTGATTGATGCGGATCGTCGAGCCGACTCTCCCAGGATTTGTTTGGCGGTTGGCCCTGATGAACGAACGCACGATTCGAGGATGGAGTGGAAGCCAATCAATCGCTGAGTGCTCGTAGCTCGAGTGAGCAGCGCGGAGTCGGGCGAAAGCGTCTTCGCGTGAAATTTTCAGCTGCACGATGGCAACTACGTGCCCCCGCAATATTGGGCGAAGTAGGCCGACCCATGAGATGACTATCTTGCCGTAGTCATTCTGGTTGAGCCCCAACTCTTCGTTAAGCCCCCTGGCAGCAAGGCCGTACAAGCTCTCGGGGGACCCTGGCCTGTTCGGATCTGACCGCTTCATCGTTTCGAACACCCCCACCGTCCACCACCCGGCTGCACTGTCGGTCGCCGCAGAGCGCTCGACACTCAACAACTCGCTGCCGTCGGACGATACGACTACAAGATTTACAGCAACGGAAGACGGGACGGGAGAAAAGAGATATTGCTTGATATCACGCTCAATTGCCTCGTCGCAGGCCTTGAACAGTTCCGGGCGCCGAATCCTTAGCCGCTCGACAGCTAACACCTCTGGGTAGCGACTCTCCGCTTGCCGAACTTTACAATATTGGGTATCGTCCGACTCTCGGTAATCGAGGCGAAATCCCGCGAAGTAGAGAATTTCGCCTGAGGATTGTTCAGCGCATTCTGCCACGGCGGCTGCGAGGACGGTGGGATTAATCCACTCCTGCTCGGGCCTCTCCGACATCGGTAAAGTGTCGGTTAGAAGACGGTGGGGTTCAAGTTGCCTTGCCGGCGACCACTCACCCAACGGGAAAAGGCCGTCCTCCCGCACATCGAATTCAAACCGTTTACGACGGTTAGCGGCTCTCCTCAACTCACGAACAGCACCGCTGATTGCACCCGTCGCAGCTTCTGTCGCAATTCCGATGGCGATAGCGGAAAGGCTGCCGATTATTAAGGATTCCATGCTTATATCGTAACGATCGGGACAAGACCCCAGAGGATACGAAGCTAAAGTTACGCTTGTTCCGATTTAAGGTGGCTAACAAGGAGGTGCGGACTTACCAGGATCCGACGATCTTGAGGACGAACGAGCGCTGGATCGGCGCCCCTCCGGCTGACGCTCTGCGAGGCTCCCCTCCTCAGCGCATCGAAGGAGGAAGCTGGGCGAGGACTACAGCCATGACCCATAAGGGTCATTCTGGTGCAGCCCGCGTGTACTCATCGAGGCGCAGGCGGCTCGCCGCTGCTGTGTTCAGTCCAGGGTCACGCTGCCGAAGCCGGGGCAGGAGCCGGACCGGAGATGAGGCTGATGGTGGTGCATCCACAGCACGACGTCCAGGACCCTCAGCAGGCTAGCGGCGGACGGGATGCCTGTGCGAGCGCGCAGCAGAGCCAGTTCCTCGCGCAGTACGCCGCGGTCCGCTGTGAGTCGGCGGTGCAGTCGTAGCCAAACCTTCTCGGGCTTGCCGTACAAGCACCTGACGACCTGGTCGTAGACGGGGATGAGGTGAGGACGCTTGCGGGCCATGACCTTGCCCGCGATCACGTAGTCGATCCCTATCTGCTCGTCCAACAGCCGCCAGGCCCCGTCGGCAGCTCGCCCGTCAGCCACCAGGCACATCGCACCCGCAGTCCCCAACTCAACGTCGGTGGGAATTTGGGCAAGCAGGCCACTGATCTGCTCGCCGAGCTCTCCCTCGAGCAGGCCGATGGAGGCCTCGGCCGGTACCGTCACCGACAACATCCTCACCGCCACGAGGTCGTCGGCGGTGACCATGTCGCGGGTGTTGGGGCGGTCACCACCACCAGCGAGCGCCTCGAACCTGCGGCCGCTATACGGACGGGGAAGCGTCTCGTCGAAATACGCGCGCAGGTTGTCGAACGCACTTTCGGCACGAATGAGATCGAGCAGGTCTGCCGCCATGCGGAGCATGGTATTGGTGGCTGAGTGACGGGCGTCTGCGCCAATATCAGCCTGCCCGACGTCAACAGGCGTCTCTGCCGCCGCGCGCCCTGACCACCGCCCACCGGGCCGCCGATACGATCACGCCCGCTGAGGGGTTCACCGCCCCACGATGGTGTGGAACAGCATCAGCGCACCCCCGGCAGCACCGCCGCCCCACAGCACAGCTGATGAAACAGAATGGTCGGTCAGGTACGACAGCCCGCCCGCGAGCACGCCGACGACGAGTGCGAGGAGCAGCACGACGGCGGCACGGACAGTCAGCAGCGGGCCCGGGGGCGACGGTGTCACGAGACCTCCGATTCAGGTGGTGAACGATGCCCGGCTGTAGGTCCACATCGGGGGGCCACCCCACGCGCACGACGGGTTTGAGCTGCGGACAAGGTTCACAGGAAAAGTCTGAGAAAGTCCGTGGGGTGACCGCTACGGGCACACCTACAAGGGGTCGGCACAAGCGAGACGACCGAAAGGGCAATGGTGGTGGTTGGCGGCGGCGCGGCGGGCGAAGTGCCTGCGGGCGAGGCGCACGGGGCTGCTCTACAACCCTCCGACCGGGCCGATTTCAACCTGGGGCAGCCCGTTTCGCAGCCGGACGTGCTCGCCAACATGAACAAGCTCTTCGCCAACGACACCCGGCGGTTGCAGGAGAACCTTCAGCGCCGGGAGGCCGACCGGCTCCTCCTGACAGACCTCGCCGCCGGGGACTTCACCGGCCTCCGGTACCGGCGCTTCGAGGACGAACTCGCCGCCTACGGCATGGCGGTGCTCCGGGGTTGGATGCACTCCAGCTACATCTTCACCCTGACCGCGACAAGAGGGTTTTCGCTCAACCCCAGCGACGCCGAGCTGGAGGAGCTGTTCCGCGACTCTGACGTGCGGGAGGAACTGGCCATCATGACCGTCGCGCTAGCACTCCCCCGGTTCCGCAAGAACGCCCTGGTCGGCGGCGGCTGGCGGTTTGAGGGCGGCGCCAGCCTGGCCACCTACTTCATGGGGGCGTGTCTGTACGAATTCCCCAACCAGATGCGTACGCGCCGGGCGCAGCGCAGACGGTGGCAACTGCAAGATCGCGGCGACCCGCAGCTTGTCACACCCATGGAAAGCAACATCGACGACCCGGCAGTCATCACCATCGGGGACCAGCGGGTCCGTGACGACCTCACCCGAGCCGACGCCCGGACCCGCGCGGTTGTGGCACTCACTCTGGACGGCTACAGCCAGGAGGAGATGGTCGAGCTGCTTGGCGAAACCTCCGTCCGCGCGATCGAGGGCGTGCTGCACCGGTGGCGCAAGAAGGAGAAGACGGCGCATCAGGGAGGTCGGTCCCGTGACTGAGCACGACGGCGACCTGGATCGCTTTGAGCAGCTCTTGCAGCGTTCTTCTCTTGGCACGCCCGGCGCCCGCCGGCTTCGCCAACGGACTCCTGCTGCCCATGTCGAAGCGGTCCGTCGGATCTACCAATTGCGCAGCCGGATGGTGCACTCCTCTTCGTCGAAGGACAGCACAGCGGCGGCGATTGAGTTGATCGACTACCTGACCGAGCTCGGCTATTACGGGCAAGCTGATCATCTGCTGTACGAGGCACTCCCAAGCGGTGAGGGCGCCGCGATGGCCAACTTTGCGGCGAGCATGGCAGCGCTGGCCGCGCTGCGTGAGCATCGGAAGCGCCGGCGCTCCCACAGCAACAGCTCTCAGCAGGAGCAACTCTTCGATGTTCCCGACGAAGTTCGAAAAGGCATGGGAACGCTCACCCTCACGGCGTCCGATGATCGGTTCCCCGACGACGACCCCCGCTGGCAACACGAGCTGCTGACTCTGTACCTGGCCCTGCATCGACAGGTCGACGCTGTGGCAATTACGACCAAGGACTCGCCGTACCACGCTGAAACTGACGATCGACCCCAGCTTGTGCTGCTCGTTCCGATCTCTCCTTCCACCGTCAAGGTGATCTTCGTCGGCCTGCGTAAGTGGGTGAACAGTGAGTCGGGCCGCCATCTCGACATCAACTTCACCTCGGCGGAGTGGTCCTTCAGCCGGATCCTTCACCATGGCGCCAATGAGTCACCGCTCACCACAGACCTCCCGCCTCGCCTCGGAGGCGAGTAAAGGGCCAGCGGTTCTGGCGCCTGCGCTGCCCTACTTACTGGACCGCGTCGCCGGCGGCGATCTGCGGCGCGGTCCAGCCGCGCCGCCAGCTCCTCCAACGACCACCCGCCACCGTCGCGCTCACGACGCTCCGGAGCGTGCAGCTCCACGTCGTCGTACCCAGGGCCGGGAGACCGCGATTCAGCGGGTCAAGTGGCGTGCCCGGGTGCGAGCCGGCGATCCCGATGCGTTCTGGCCATGCGAGCCGCCGCCGCACTCGCCTCGACCGCCGCCATCTCGGCCTCGGACGGCCGCACCGTCACCCGATGCACGGGCGGATCGTCGTCGCTGTAGGCACGCCTCCGGCGTTGGCTCGCACATGCCGACCAAGTCAGCGCCCGACCCGCCAGCGACCCAACGTGCGTCAGGTCCGCTTGATACAGCGGGCCGGGCGGCGGTCCGCGCCCGCCTGGGTGAGTCGATGGCAGACGGGCTCGTGAGGACTTCGCCCGCTGGGCGTAGGAGACAGGCAGATGACCCGCCGGTCGGGCCGGTCGGAACAAGCCGTTGTCCGACGGCGGAGCTACAGTGCTGATGCTGCCAGCAACTCGGTCCATGGCTTCTGGCGCAAACCCGCAGCTGTATCGAAGGAGACGCGAAGTTCGATGGCGCTTGAGGTGGTGTATGGCGAGAGCCGCGATAGAGGCGTCGCGTCGAGCCTTGCGGAAGCCCTAAAGAGGAGCATCACGGAGGGGACAGTTTACCTTGGGTATCCGGTTCTCACTACAGCCGATGACCGCGTCGAGATTGACGCCCTCCTTATCAGTGAGCAGTGCGGGCTAGTAGCATTTCTGCTCGCCGAATCAGTGCCTCGTAGCTCGACAGATTGGAAGCAGTTCGTCGATGCGCAGGACCGCCTCTATGCCACGCTTGAGGCCAACCTTCGCCGTCACGACAGCTTGCGCAGTGGGCGTCAGCTCGCAGTAAGGATCGAGACGGCTACGATCTTCTCTGGTCCGGTAGGTGCACCGCCGCCCGGCTCTGAAGGCAAGTACGTCGCCATCGAAGACGTGTCCGACTGGGTCGGTGAACTTCAAGGCATCAGCCGTGACGAAGAGCGCTCCCTCCAAGGAGCGCTCCAGCGGGTAAGCACCATTAAACCGGCCAAGAAGAGAACGTCTGTCAAGAAGACTACCTCCAGGGGTGCGACGCTCAAGGTTATTGAGCGCGGCATCGCGAACCTCGACCGCTGGCAGAAGGCCGCTGCAATCGAGACGCCGGAAGGACCACAAAGGATCCGGGGCCTTGCGGGCTCCGGAAAGACGGTTGTCCTTGCACTAAAGGCAGCTTACTTACACACTCAGCACCCGGAATGGCGAATTGCGGTCACATTCCATTCCCGCGCACTATATCAGCAGTTTCAGGATCTGGTTACCCGATTCACCTTCGAGTATAACAATGACCAGCCCGACGAGGACAGGCTCCAGATTCTTCACTCGTGGGGCTCCCGGTCGCGGCCGGGTATTTACAGCGAGATCGCTGCCGCTTTGAATACCACCGCTCGGGACTGGAACTATGCACGCAACGTCTACGGCATGGACAACGCCTTCCGCGGAATTTGCAAAGAACTACTCGCCGTTGCCAGGGAGTCCGACCCCGAGCCAATCTTTGATGCGGTACTAATTGATGAGGCTCAGGACTTGCCGCCTGAGTTCTTTCAGCTCGTTTACCTTCTTACGAAAGAGCCGAAGCGGATTGTCTGGGGCTTTGATGAGCTGCAGAAACTATCCGAGGCAGCAATGCCAGGAACCGATGAACTATTCGGTGTAGGGCCGTCAGGGCAGAGTCTAGTGAGCCTAGATAACCGGGAGAACGAACCCCGCCGGGACATCGTCCTGCCCGTTTGTTACCGCAACACGCCTTGGGCGCTTGCGACTGCCCATGCCCTTGGCATCGGGGTCTACCGTGACGGCGACCTGGTCCAACACCCGGGCGACCCGGGACTGTGGGCTGAGATCGGGTACAACGTGATTCACGGCCACCTGCGCCTAGGCTCTCACGTTACCTTGGAACGATCGCAAAGCAGCTACCCTAGCTACTTCACGGAGCTGCTCAACGAGGAAGATGCGGTTGTTCTTCGTAGTTTCGATGACCAGGTGTCTCAGGACACATGGGTCGCGAGGCAAATTGCCGAGAACCTGTCGACGGACGAACTGGAACACGACGATATTCTGATCGTTCTTCCCGACGTTTACAGGGCGAAGACGAGAGCACCGCGCCTCATGCGGGCATTGAAGGAGCAAGGAATCAATTCCCACTTGGTGGGTGTCAACTCTAGCGTAGACGAAGTATTCGTCAAAGACTCCGTTGCTATCGCGCACATCTTCCGCGCAAAGGGGAACGAGGCACCGATGGTCTACGTCGTTGATTCTCAATATGCCACCGGCGATGTGAACGCTGTTACTCGTAGAAATACTCTTTTCACTGCAATTACCCGAAGTCGTGCCTGGGTACGCATTGCAGGCTGGGGCGAGGAAATGGAAGAACTCAGCACAGAGGTGGATACGGTTCGGCAGAACGGCTACAAACTCGACTTCGAAATCCCAACGCCTCCACAGTTGGCGGCGATGCGCCGCACTGATCAGGACAGCACGGTACAGGAGCTGGCGTCACGCAAGAAAGCGACGGATGGCCTGCGGGCTTTCATGGAGGCATACGAGCGGGGGGTGATCGATCTTTACGATCTTCCACCAGCGCTGCGGACGCGCCTGTTGGCAGCGAATCTGCAGGAAATGCCCGGTGACGACGACTAGAGCAGTACGAGATGAGGTCAACAACCTCCTTGATTATTTGCTCGGAGCCGAGATAGCCGTCTTCTCAAATGTTGTCTCCATCACCGGCACGCGTGTTACATGGCATGCCCTCAACCCCACTACTCCTTTCCTCGTAAATCGAGGGGATCCCTCTCTCGACGACTACAAGCACTGGGTCGAGGCGGGTGCCTACTCTGCCTTGTTGTTCGATGGTTCACTCTTACAGATCACCTACGATGTCGAGGGCGGCAGGATCGTCGGTCATCGGTTGGCCTATGTACCATGCCCCTACCGACTAGACCCGATAATGGTGAAGACCGATCCGATTCTCGATATAATCGATCTCCATGTCGATGCGGAACCTACGTCGATGGTCCTCCACTCATGGGTACGCTTCGACTTTGACCCTGAGGCTGCCGGTCCGAGCCATCCGGCTACGCACATGACGATTAACGGAATGGATTGTCGTATCGCTTGCGCCGCACCGTTGCACCTGGGCAGATTCGTGGACTTTGTATTTCGTCACTTTTATCCCGAGATTTGGAACGCCCACCTTCCATACTTTGCGGCTAGTGCCCGTAGGGAAATTGGCGAGAGAACCATAACTGAAGAAGACAGGAACAGCCCTCATCTCCATTGGAATTGATGGGCAGCTCCTCGTCGATGACGGGTGAAGTTGGTTTCCCGGGTGTTGAGTTGGGTGCCATCCGGGGAGGGGCGAGCACGTCGGCCTGCCATGCGCCGTCAGGAGCGCGGACTTCCAATTCCGGAGCCGGCTCAGGACATAGGCAGGTCGGACCTCAAGCGGGCACCTTGACGACTGGGACTTCGACAGAACTGGAGCCCTGGCCATACGACGACGGCGGCCCTCCGGTTTTCGCGACCACCCGTGTGCGGGTTAGCCGCGCCTTGGCCGAGAACGTGCCCGACCGTGGCCTACTTGACCTGGTCGAAGGGTTTCTGGATTTGCATCCTGACACCATGCAGTCGGTCGACTAACTTAAACCGCATTCGGCGCTGTCGGTGCCCGAGGCGGTGCGCAGGATCTGGTCAAAGGCTCGCTGGGCCTCCTCCTGTGGTACCTCATATGGCCCTGCCGGATCGGTCATGATCGTGACGAAGTGTTGCCTCAGCGCTGGCAGGGGGTCGATGTCAAGGCGGGCACCTACGCCCTGGACGGCACGAACCACGGTCGCCTCCAATGACGACGGCGAGCCGTTGAGGTAGGCGAGCACTGTCGCGCCGAGGCTCCCGAGCACGAGTTCTGCGGGCTCCAGCGCTGCGGTCAGCCCTCTTGCGCAAGACGCGACGAGGGCACCGAGTCCGTCGGCGTCGTCCCCGGCTAGCCGAGCTAGTTCATGGACCATTGGACCAATCTCCTCGGCAGCCGCGTTCTGCCAGAGGATGGGTCGCGTCAGGTTGAGCCGGGCATGCGGCGACATCGGTCCGTCACACTCGATCGCTTGGACGACCACCGGCCATGGCGAAGGCAGGTCGACGACGTTTCCGCGGAAGAGCTTGGTGACGACGGGCTCGACGTCAATCACCGTTCCGGCGTCAAGGAGAGCCTCGACCAGAGCGAGGGTGCCGAAAGCTGGCACGCCCTGCGACCGTGCCCAGGTTCTGAGGGCCACGTCGTCGCTGTAGAGCGGGATGCCGTTTTGCTTGGCGACGAGAACGGCGGCCACCCAGGGCGTGGTTACGGCGCCGGGTGCGGCAGGTAGGTCTTCGACCGGGGTGGCGACATCTGTCAGCTGGCAGTCCTGTGTTGCTCTCTGAGTTGCCGCTGTGCGGACGACGGAGGACCTCTTCTGCTCGGACGACATTTCTCCCGACGAGAGTCGGCCAGCCTCGGAGGAGGCTGGGCCTCGCGCCGCCCTGGCGCGGCTGTTGGCGGCCAGGTGGCTATGGAGGATGTCCGACGCCACAGGTTTGGCGATTCGGACGTTCAGGAAGGCGGCCCGCACGGTTGGCCACAGCTGGGCGACCGCGGCAGCCAGGTACACGGCGGAGGTCTCGACGCTGACTGTCCCGCCGATCGCCTTTTTCGCCACGCTCAGCTCGGCTTCCGTGACCGCGTCGCTGGGATCGACTGCGGGAACGACGCCGGCGAGGTCGTCGGCGAGGGACAGCAGATACGGCAGGCCGGTGGCCAGACTCAGCGAGCCAAGCGCGGCTTGGCCGGCGTGGACGGCCGCGGCGGCGTGTTGTGGGAGCGCGGTCACCAGGTCGAGCGGGTCGTCAGGTCTCGCACGGATCTGGCTGACGTCGGCATCGACGCGGACAGCACGGGCTG
Organism: Micromonospora sp. NBC_00821; assembly: GCF_036347035.1. Classification (NCBI taxonomy): domain Bacteria; kingdom Bacillati; phylum Actinomycetota; class Actinomycetes; order Micromonosporales; family Micromonosporaceae; genus Micromonospora; species Micromonospora sp. NBC_00821. The sequence continues at coordinate 2,126,691 of NZ_CP108880.1, read as the reverse complement.
GGTCATGTTCGCTCAGGAACCTGGTCCAGGCTTGTGTCAGCCGAAGGTGAAGCTCCTCGGACACCGGGACGGGGAGAGGGTCACTCAGGTCGGTGGCTACGACGTCGCCGCCGGTCATCGCTGTGATGTTGGGCGAAGGTCGGCATGTCTGCACGAGCGAGAACAGGAGGCGTCCCACGACCTCGCCCGGGGTGCGGTCGTGTTCCGCTATGGCGAGGGCTTGCTCGGCGCTGGCGGGTGTCCAGCCGTGGAGGCGGTGCAGGTCGGTCCACGCCTGCAGTTGAGGGACGGTGCGGGGCGCGGGGTCGAGAGTCTGCAGGGTCTCGAATGCCCGTTCAGCATTGCCTTGGTTGTATTGGCTGATCACAATCGACCAGGCGTAGTCTCGCTCGTTTTCGTCGAGGTCCGCCGCCGTTGACGAGGGAAACGTGAGCTCGCCCGGCTGGCTCTCGTGCGAGTGTGCTCGCAAGCGGCGTGTTTCGGACAATCCGTCATGTCCCAGCCGTTCGCAGGAGAGCCAGTCTCGGCGCTCGGTGAAGATGTCGGTCAGTTTGCCTCGCAGGAGATGGCGAAGGCTGATGGGCAGGTCGGCGCGGCCCAGAAGCATGTTGACCCGGAGAATCACCTCGTCCGTGCGTTCGGCACCGGTCAGCACTTCGAGGGCGTAGAGCGACAGCCGCGGGTCTCCGAACCGGAGGCTCGCGTGGTCGCACGCCCGGACACACTCATCGACGCGCCCTGCCGCGGCGAGTTGCCTGGCGTACTCCTCGGCGACGAGGACGCTCCCATCCCGGGCGACACGTAGCAGGCTCAGGGCCGCGTCGGGCTGGCCCGACGCGGCGAGTGCTTGCGCGTGTAACAGGTCATAGACCCCCTCCGTGAGGTGTCCGTCGTCTCTCAATTCGTCTAGGTCGGGGATGGGCCAGCGGCCAAGTTGCGCCAGATTTTGCAGTGCGACCAGTCGGTGCGGCCCAGCGGCGCCAGAGGTCAGGGCCTCCTGCCATCGCTGAGCTTGTACGTCTTTGCCCGCGTTACATGCCTGGGCGCGAACGGCCGCGCAGTGTGTGGTCAGCTCTCGTCGTCCGCTAGCCTCGACCACCTTCGCCAGGCGGTCGCCACGATCCAGCTCGCCCGACTCGTAGCAGAGCCGAGCGGCGTAGAAGGCGAGATTCGGGGATCTTGCCTCGGCGTCAGTGGCCTCACCCTCTGGTCCTTGGAGGGCGACGCGGACCGCCGAACGTTCGTCGCCCGCCATGGCCCGAGCCTGAAGCAGGATCTCAGCAGGCCGAGTGCTGTCCGATCCCCAACGGCGACGCGCGGATCGCGCAGACGCCGCCAGAGCCGCGGCCTGGTGATAGTCCTCGAGCTGGGAGCCACCACCTTTGGGTCGCGGCCGGCGCAGCAGTGCCTCGGCAAGAGCAATCTGTTGCGCCGGAGCGTCGGGCGAAAGAGCCAGTGCCTTCTCGTGCAACTCGACCGCGCCGTCGAAGTCGCCGGCGACGGTCCGCTGCTCGGCCATGAAACGGAGGATGGTGGGTTCTACTCTCCCCTGATCTCCTTGCGGCAACGGCGGCAACGAAATGGGCCCCTTCCGCTCGCCGTGCTCGAGGGTGGCGATACCGATGCCCGCCAGACCTCTTGCGCCGGCGGACGACGCCCGCGTCAACAGTGCGTGGGCTCGTTCGCGGTCGAGGTCGGCGAGGAGTAGACCCGCGAAGGCAAAGAACCGCCCCGCCAGGTCGTCGTCGGGGCAGGATTCCGCCGTCTGGCGGAAGCAGTCAGCGGCTAACAATGCCTGGTTGTGCTCGTTGGCGTAGTCGGCCAGCACGGACCACGCTAGCCACGGCCGTTCGCCCCCTTCGGCGATGATCTTCTCGACCGTGGCTCTCGGGTTCCTACGCCCGTTGACCAATTCCTCGGCAAGTTGCTGAGCCAGGTCGGGTGCCGTCTGCCGCAGCGCGACCAGCCTGACGGCGCATCCGGAAGGGAGATTCTGCAGCCGTTCCCCGAAGGCGTCGTCTGGCTTACGGCGCGCGAGTTCTGCCAGCCGCTCGGCGGAACCGGCGTCCAACTGTTGGGTCGACGGCACGCGTACCTTGAAGCCTGCGCCAGTGGCAACGGCAGTCTCGTCGGTGACGACCTGCCAGTATGCGGTGTGAGTGTCTGGCTGGTAGAGCACAAGCAGCACAGGCAGTGGGTAGCGCAGCCAGTAGCGGCGGTGGGTTTGGGAGCGTTCGCGGTAGACCCAGCCGCTACCGTCAGGCGCCGGTTCGGAGAACATCGATTGTCCGGACTTGATCTGAAGTCCGAGTAGGCAACCCGTGCTGACACCGTCAACAACCGACTCCACCTGCGCGTCGATCCCGACGTCGGCGACGGGCTGGGGGCGAAAGTGCCAGCCAAGCCTGGTGTTGACCAGCAGCCCCACGCCGTGGATGCCGGCGTCGCCGGTCACGGTAGTCAGTAGCTGGGTCACTGGGAGAGGCTAACGGCCACCGCCGACAAGACGCGGACTCGATTGCCTACCGGTGGGCTGAGCGATTGGGCTGCGGCGGCGGCTCGTCAACGACGCTACTTTAGTTCGGCGACACCAAATGGGGTCCTGCTATGTTCTCGGGCGTGGATTATCTGCCCCCTGCCATCGCGACCCTCGACGCGAGTGGCGTCCTCGCCCCTCTCGCAGACCTCGTTCGGCAGGTGTACCGGCGGGCAGCGGATCGGCACGAGCCCGAGCTCGGCGACGACGCGATGAGCTTCGGGACCACAGTCTGGCGCAACCTGACGAACCTGGGCGTGGCGCAGTTCGCCGGACTCCCCGGCGTCAGCACGCGGATCGAGGACAATTCGCTCGAGATCCTGTGCGCGGGTTACATCCTGCGCCTCTACTCCCTACAGGGTGGCACCGGAGCCAACGTCGAGTCGATCCGCTGGGAGGGCAGTGAGGCCCGCCTCGGTGGCGCTGTCGAGAACAGTCGGCACGGCCAACTTGCTCTCGATGACGACGAGCAGTTCGCCGATGCTTTCGCAGGCGTGCTACCACGTCGGCGGCACCTTCGGGTGGCCCATGCCGGTGACATCGGCACAGGTGATGCGCTGGCCTACATCGGCCTGCCGCGCGACAACCGTCACGGCGGCTCGCCCTGGTTCGAGGTCCAGTTGTGGATCGGACAGCCCGCCAGGACAACCACTGTGGCGGACGACGGCCCGGCCGGTAGCCTCGTCCGGCTTCGCGGCGAGGTCCCGATCCCAGAGCTAGACCTACAGGTTCGCCCGCGTAACGGCGCGGACAGGCGCCTGTCCGCACTCGCGTGAGGGCCGCCGGCAGCCGGGACGACGCGCCGGCGCTGGCAGCGGCAGCATTCCGGCCTCACGCCTTGACACTCGCCCGCCGGTGGCGGCGGATGCGCAAGAAGGATCTGGCATACCAGGTGGGTGTCTCCGCGGCAGCCGTGAGCCAGTACGAGCTGGGGCAGTCTCGGCCGTCACCGGCGGTACTGTCCCGCCTTGCCTTGGCCCTGGCCATGCCGGTCCCGTTCTTCGCCGCCGGGTTCGCCGCCCCAGTCATGGCAGGCCAGCCCCACTTCCGGAGTCTGCGTGTCACCAGCCAAGCCGAACGGGACCAAGCGCTTGCTTTCGGCGAGATCGCCTGGCGGGTCGTCGATGTCCTGGAGCGACACCTCGATTTGCCCGAACTCCGGCTACCCTCAGTCGATCTTCCCGAAGAAGGCGACAGCGGCGACCTCCAAGCGGCTGCACTCGATGCTCGCTGCGCCTTCGGCTTGGCTGACGAGCCGGTGCCGCACATGGTCCGCCTGCTCGAATCCCGAGGTGTCGTCGTACTGACGCTCCCCGACGTATCCGACAAAGTCGACGCCTTCTCCCACTGGTACGGGGTGCGGCCGTTCGTGTTCACCAGCCCTCGCAAGAACGACAAAGCTCGTTCCCGGATGGATGCCGCGCACGAGCTCGCGCACCTACTGCTGCACCACGACGCCGAACCCGGAAGCCAGATCCTGGAGCGACAAGCCACCGCCTTCGGCTCGGAATTCCTCGTCCCGAGCAGCCGACTACGCGACGAGCTGCCCGGCCGCCTCGACTTCGAGCGCCTCCAGGAGTTGAAGAGCCGTTGGGGTATCTCGTTGAAAGCTCTCGTATACCGCGGACACGAGATGGGCATCTACCGCGACCACACCTACCGTCGAGCCATGACCACGCTCACCGACTGCGGCTACCCGGAGCCCGGCGACCTAGTGCCTCGCGAACAGCCAGCGCTGCTGGGCAGGGCAGCGCAACTACTTGCCGACCAGCAGTACAGCGCAGCATCCGTCGCGCACCAGGCGGGCATGTCGACCGAACTGTTGCAACTCGTGTTGACGGCTGGCTCGGACCGGATTGAACAAGCAGCCCTTCAGGTCTGACGACCAAGCGTCCTCGAATCTTCACACGGAACAGCAGGTCGAGCCGCCATCGCGCCGATGGCCGGCAGGATCGCGACGACAGCCAGCGCGGCAGCCGGTCCTGCGACCTCCAGGGATGGGTACGCGTGCAACCGCAGGGTTTCGACCCGCTGTAATTGAATCCGCTTTCGTCTACGGGGCGTCGACCTGCCTCAATCGGCTAAGCAGGTGCAGGTGTCCTCAACGGCTGGGGCACGATCGCCGGCACCACGGTCGACGGGCAGTTTTGTGGAACGGTGGGAGGAGCACGCCCCGGATAGACTGCCTGCCGCGGAGATCCCTACGTGACGGGCGAGGTGCACATGGATCCGGTGTCGACCATGGACGAGGACACGGCCCGAATGTTCCTGGAGAAGTTTCCCGAAGCCGCGCGTCTGGTGACCGCCACGACGACCGCGCTCGGTGAAATGCACCAGGCGACGCTGGCGTCGAACGACAGAAGCCAGGACCAGGTGATGCGCGAGTGGCAGGCGGTAGGTGCGGCGATCGAAGCGCAGCTACAGAGAGACGGTCTCGATCCGGACCAGCGAGACCGTCTGATCGACCAGCGTTTCCTGGCCGCTGAACGGCTGACCGAAGCCGACGGCAGAAACAAGGCGTTCCTCGACCGGCTGGACCACCGCAAAACGCTGTTTGCGGTGGTCCTCGCCGCCACCGCGATCACCCTCGCAGCCGGCGGGAAGGCGATACTCCAGAACCGTTCACTGCTAAGCCGGATCAGCTGACGATCGCCGCCGAGACAGGACCCGGCATATTCACCCTGACCAGAAGCGGACCTAACCTTTCGGAACACCCTCTCAGACAGAACGAACCTCACGTCCACGGGAGGCCCGCCATGCTTTCGCCAGGAGTTCTTAGCCTGGGCGTGGGAGGTTGCGGGCCAGCGCCCGCCCTGAAGAACCTCAGCTCGACGTCCAGGATGGTTCCGGCTCGGCGGGTTTCAGGGCCTTGCCGAGGCAGTACGGGTCGTCGGGTGGCAGGTGCTCGTCGAGGTAGCGGCCGACGATCTGGTCGCCGGCGTCCCTGAGCTGCTCACCGCGGTCTGCGGTGGTCTCGGTGATGCAGTCGCAGCCAGTGGTGGGACGGTCCGTGTGTACGAGGGTGCCAACCGGTAAACCTCGGCCCGACTGCCACAGCTGCCGGCGGTACGACCGATTACTGTCGGCCGGAGCCAGCCGAAGACTTTGCCTAGCCTCAGCGCATCTACGGGCCACGGCGACGGCCGGGGCCCGCGCTGAGCTGCGCGCACCGCTAGCCACATCGCCGGTCTACAGCGGACCTGCAGACAGATCAGGACGCTAAACGAGCAGCAGGCCCCGCTGCGACGGCCGGATGACGGCCCCGGGTCACTGCACCTCCCTCTCAGCGCGGATCGCGAATGAACGCGAGCAGTTCGTGGCCGAGGTCGGAGGCGGCGGGACTCCAAGCGCCGTCGGCAGACATCATGCCGCCGAGCGGCGCTTGCACCAGCCCGGCCGCCTCCAGCACCCGGTAGTAGCGTCTGATCAATTCATCGCCTCGCGTAGCGAGGTCCGGCATACCGGCTTTGATCAAGGTCGTACGATTCGAACTGAGAGCGAATTGCGGGCGATCAAGGCCGGTCCGATCAAACCAGCCGGCCGGGTCACCGAGCAGGCCGAGCAGCCTGATGTGGGTGGGCATCAGCTCATCGATAAGCCGGAATAGCTGCTGCTGATCATCGTGGCCGGGCGCGGACGGAAGAGCCGCGTTGAGCAGTGCGTTACGCAGCGCATCGCGTTTGACCTGCTGGGAGTTACGCTCCGCGATCTGGGTAGCCGTGACGACGGAGTCCAGGAAACCTTCATCCTCCGCGAGCCCCTGCGGGTCGAAGGCGTCGACCTTCTCTCGCAGCTCCGCGAGTCCTTCGGCGACGTCGGTGAACCATTGCTCACGCCGCTGGTTAACGCTGTAGTTCAACGCCGCCATCAAGATCACGGCCACCGACCCGCCAGCTACTGGGATCAGGTTGAGGCCGGCCTCCGTGACGGTCTGCGCAATCTCACGGGATCTGCTGTGCGCCGGGGGTTTGGTATCCACCCGCCGATCATTCCCTACAGGTCCGGACACCGTGCCCATCGGCGTATGGGGCGACAGCACCGTGTGATGGGCGCCGCCAATGGAGCGCCTCTTCGGAAAGTGAAATTTGGGTGAGCTCGTTGCTGGCCGGCTTCGCGTGCGGCCTCTTGGCGGAGCGCAGGGTTCGCCTCGCAGTAAGTGTGAGAGGCACGAGGCAGCAGCCTCCCCGTGACGAAGAGTGACGTTGAGACAGCGTGACCAACTCCCTGCGCCAGAGACTCCGCAACACGACCGGAGTTGACAGGGAAAACCACGGCGCGGAGATCGAACTGGTCGCCTTTCCGTCCGAGTCGCGTCGGGTGACGACAACATCATTCGCGTACGCGCTCTCGATGCTGGTGCCGGCCGGAGCGAACAGGTGCCGCGGCACTGCGGTAAACGCCGCCGCCACCTCCGGTCGGGTAATCCAACCCTGGCTGCGTAGCTGGTCAACCAGCTGCAGGCGAGCGTCCTCCGCCGTCAACGTCTCGGTCGTCCTGCTTTCAGGTGCCACGAGGAAATCTCCTTCCTCGAACGAACATCAGGTGAGCAGCCGGCCGACCGCGACGAGCATCGGCGCGATGCTGGAATGCGGCAGTTCGAGATCAGCAGACCGGTGCGCCTAGCGAGTCGACCCGTCGACACGCGCCTGGAGGCATTCGCTGACGCGGCGGACCAGCGGTGAATTCCTGGGCGTCGGAGGGCATGCGGACACCGTAGAACTTCAGGCAGCCGACACGCCCGCAGCGCCAGGCACCGACAGTGTCGGCACATCGCGACACCAACTCCAACACTCCCCGGCCTTGACCACGTTCGGCGACATCTGAGATGCACGGCCTTTCGAAGCGATTACCGAGCGGGTGATATTCGCGGCAACTCCCGAAGTTCGCGGAGGATGTCGCGGACCACTGGTGAGCGCGGTGCGGCGGGGGCGAGTTCGTCGTGAAGTCGGTGTAGCAGTGCGACGCTGCGCACGGAGCTGACGGCGGGTAGGCGGCCAAGGGCGAGGCGGGCTGTGCTGACCGCGAGGTCGAGGTCGCCGGCGGCGTTGTGCGCGAGGCTGAGCCAGGCGGCGTGGCGTAGTGCGGAGCGTTGTGGGGAGTCGGTTGGACTGGTGTGCGCGCGGGCGTGGAGCAGCCGTTCAGCTTGGCGAAGGAGTGCTGGCCGTTGAATTGGCACCTGCTCGGCCAGTACGACGAGGCCGCGGCCGGTGATCGCGTCCAGTTCGACCCGGTCGATGTACGACGCCCATCGGGGTAGTGGGGCGTCGGGGGCGGTGTCGAGGAGCGTGAGGGTGTTCTCGCGCATGTGGAAGAAGCTGGTGAGGTCGCCGGCGACGGCGTGGGCGAGGCTGCTGCGGGCGGCTACCAGCGAGCGGACAGCGGGCGGCGTCTTTGCCGCCGATTCTTGGGCTGCAGAGGCGAGTTGCAGGGCGTCGAGGGCGTGTCCGCGGTCGGCGGCTTGGTTGGACATGAGGGCCAGGATGCTGGCGGCTAGGCCGGGATCGCACGAGGCGTGCCCGGCGCGTAGAGCGGTGAGGTACCACCGTTGGGCGAGGCCGTCCTCGTTGGCATCGAACGCCATGAACCCGGCGGTCTGGGCGAGCTGCGCTAGTGCGGCAGCTAGGCGCCGGCCGGCCTCCGCATTGTAGGAAGCTCGGCGCAGGAGCCGGGCCACGGCGGCGAACTGGTCACTGACGAAGCCGCGGGCGGCGCCGCCCTGCTGATCGTCGAGCTGCTGTGCGTGGGCGACGACGGTGTCGATCATGTCCAGCAGCGGTGGGGTGACCGGTCCGCCGTCTCCGGCAGCCGCGATCAGGTCTGGATGTGGCTGGTGAAGCGCGGCCCACGCGGGGGCGGTGAGCGCGGCGCCGGTGACACCGATGAAGGTGCGACGGGTCGGCACGGGTCCTCCTACGAGGCTGAGCAGTCCGTTGCTGTCCCAGGGTAGGTCCATCGCGTGATTCGCCGGCAACGCTGGATGCGAACGCGGGGCATTTACCCCCCAGACGTCCTCGAACATCAGGTCAATTCTGAGCTTGGCGGAAAGCACCTCGACGACGAGATCGGGTATGTCACCGTGCGGCACCGCGCCATCTGAGACCCATTTGTAGGGGGTTTTGGGGTGAACTCTGCGGGTGCTGCCTCGTGCCACGAGAGCGGAGTTGATTCGTCGGGCGAGGGCCTCGGGCCCCCATTGCGCCTCTCGAAGCAGACCGGCCAGCCGTTGGTTGGCGCGGGATGTCGTGGGTTCGGCTTCCACGGTGGGATCCCCCTTCCGGGTGCCGGTAGTGCAGCCGCGGGCCTGACAGTAGCGGCCACGGTCAGTGGCGGGGACCGAAGCGCACCATCCGCACCAGGTTCCGAGCGAGCGGCACCGATGGCACTCCGTCGACGCCTCCCCCAGGCGCTCGGAACCGACAAAGGTCGATGTGTGGGCAGGGTCAGGGCCTCGGTTGTCACTCCAGACGTCCTGCAGTTGATGCCCATCAGTCGACCTGCGGTCGCAAGGGAGAGCTGCCATGCCACGTCCATTTCCCGGCCAGCCGGTAGGAGTCGATCCCGCCCTTACCGCTGACATTGATCTGCTGGTGCGTCCCGGCCGGATATCGCTTGGGCCCGTCGGTTGCGTTCAGTCAGTGCACGAGCAGGCCGGTAGTGAGCCGGGCCGGATTAGTAAAGCCGTCGTCGCAGGCCCGGCGCGGTTGAGCCAGGTCATCCGGACGGCGAGCGAGAACTCAGCCGGTCCGCTGCCGCTGTTGCTGAGCGTGAATCAGGAGGGCGGCCGGCTGAACGCGCTGGACTGGCCAGGCGTGGCCCAGTTGCCAGGGAATCTGGCGCTTGGGGCAGCGGTGGACGAGGACCTGGCCGAGCTGGCAGGGACGGCGATCGGTGAGCAGCTCCGGTCGGTGGGGTTGACCTGGAATTTGGCGCCGGTGTGCGACATCACGGGGTGGCCTGCAGCTGCTGCCGTTGGCGCTCGCTCCTTCGGCTCCGATCCTGAACGGGTTGGGCTGTTGGCGGCAGCTTTCGTGCGCGGAGTACAGGCGGCTGGCGTCGCGGCGACCGCCAAGCACTTTCCTGGGCTGGGCGGGGTTGGTGGGGACCCGCACCACGTCGCGCCGGTGGTCGACCGACTCGACCAGGGTGCGTTGCTGCCGTTCCGGGCGGCGATTGACGCGCAGGTGGCGTGCGTGATGGTCGGCAGTCACACCGTGCTCGCGGTGGACAACAAGCCGGCGTTGGCATCGCCGCGCGTGCTTGGCCTGTTGCGTGACGAGCTGGGCTTCGGCGGTGTGGTGGTGAGCGAGAACTTGTCGATTCGGGCGGTGCACGAGCCGCTGGGTGGCCTGGCCGGGGCGGCGGTCGCCGCAGTGGAGGCCGGGGTGGACATCGTGATGCTGGACTCGGAGGTTTCCCGGGGGCGCAGCTCGTCGGCGGCAGGTCGGCGCCGCGCGCAGGTGGTGCAGGCGCTGACGGCGGCGGTCGAGCAGGGCGTGATCGATCGCCGGCGGATTGGCGAGGCCGTGGAGCGTGTGCAGGAGCTGCATCGGCGATACGGCCTGACGCCCGGCTCGGTCCGGCCGGACTGGCGGTCCGCGAACGCGGCGGCCTGGCGTGCGACGGAACAGATCGCCGACCGTTCGGTGGCGGTGGTGCGTGGAGACCGGCCCCTTCCGCTGGACGTGCCGTCCGGCAAGGTGCTGGCCTTGGTGCGGGTGCCTGACGAAGGGCAGCGGCGCGCCGACAGTGCCCGCTACACGCCGGACTATCTGCCCGCGCTGCTCGCCGCGCACCACGGCGTGGTGCAGGTGCCGGTCGGCGCTCCAGTGCCAACAGCCGGCCCGGTGATCGTGTACGGCTATGACACCCGCACCACAACCGCGGGTCCGAGCAGAGCTGCCCAGGAAGCCACCCGGCTGGTCGAGTGCGGCCGGACGGTGGTCCACGTCGCGTTCGGTGACGTGGACGACCTGGCTGGTTCGCCCGCGCCGGTGTTGGTGGCCGCGTTCAGTCCACACCGGGCTTCTGTCGCGGCGGTGGCCCGAATCCTGCTCGGCGACGGCCGCGCCCACGGTGTCGTACCCGTCGCCGGTGCGTCGTGGTGACTCGGGTTTCGGCTGGCCAGTTGACCACGTTCTTGCAGCGTCTCTATCACTCAGCGGGGATGACCCGAGCCGGGGCGCGAGTGATGGCCGATACCCACGTGGAGGCCGACCTTCGCGGCATCGCCGGCCACGGCAGCCGATTGGCCCCCGGCTACCTGGACAAGCTGCGCACCGGGCGCCTGAACCCGCGTCCCCTGGTTCGGATCGTGCAGGACGAGGAAGCGGTCCTGGTCGTGGACGCCGACCTGGCTCCGGGACCGGTAGCCGCCCGCTTGGCGGTCGCCGCAGCGATGCTCCGTGCCCGGCGCTGTGGCATCGCCGCTGTGACCGTTCGTCGGGCCGGTCATGTCGGCGCGCTCGGCATTCCCGCCGCGCAGCTGGCCCGGCGCGGCCTGGTGGGCGTGGCCGCCGCGCAGGCGTCCGCGCGCAGCGTGGCCCTGCACGGAGGCACTAGCACGCCGGTCCTGGGCAGCAGCGCACTGGCGGTCGCCATTCCAGGTCCAAACCGGCAGCGCCCGGTGCTGGTGGACCTGGCCGCTGCCGCGATGTCGTGGGGCCGCCTGCACCACCTGGCCCGCTCGGGACAGGCGTTACCCAACGGGTCCGCTCTCGACGCGAGCGGGCATCGGGTCCACGATCCGCACCTCGCCGTGGCGCTATTGCCCGTGGGCGAGCGCGGCCAAGCCCTGGCGATCGTCCTGGAACTGCTGGTCGGCGCTCTGACCGGGAGCACCCCCTTGCCGGCAGGAGACGACGGCCGCGGGCTGCTGGTCGTAGCGGTCGACCCTCGACGTCTCGTCGTCGCCGAGTCGCTGGCCACCGGCGTAGCCGCTGTCGCTCACGCGGTGCGCGAGCAGGGCGCCCGGATGCCCGGGGATCGCGCCTGGTCCCAGCGCGACCGGGCTCGCCAGGACGGCATCGCCCTCGAAGCCGACGATCTCGCCGCGCTTGTTGAGGCCGGTCGCCGCGTGAACGTCCGTGCTCCCCACGGATGGATCCAACCCGAACCCCTGGAAGCCAGCACCGGATCACAGAAGGAGCAGATGTGAGCAGTCCGACCAGCACACCGACCCTCGGCGGCCCACCGGCCGCCGACCAACCGGCCCTCTACCGCGGTGCGGCCCGATCCGAGGTCGCCCGCCGCCTGCAAGCCGTCCTCGACCTATCCGGCCCCTACCCGGTCGTTGACGCGGCGCGCGAACTCGCCGCTGGGCCGTTGGAGCGTGCCCTGGCTGACGTCGTTGCGGGCCGGCTGCTGCACGAGCCCACCGGCCGCCGCATCCCGCTGCAGGAACTACCCGCCCGCACGATCGCTGCGCTCACGCGCATCCACCACCTCGACGCGGACCAGGGCGACACCCTGGGATTCGCGCTGCGCTGCGCCTTCGCGTGGCCCGGCGTCGTCGGTACGCCGGACGCTCCGCACGCGCTCAAGTCGGTGCTCCCGGCCGGATTCGCGCCGAAAGCAACGGTCGAGCAGATCGCCGCGAGCCAGGCCACCGCCGGTCCCGACGGGTTGAACACCAGCTACATGATCTCGCAGATGAAGGGCGGCATGTCCGCCGACTTCGGCATCGGCTGCCCCCTGATGTGCGCCTACTGCTACCGGCGCGAAGGCGACACCGTCGACGGCTACCTCGGCTCCTGGGAGCCGACCGGGTTCCTCGAACCGGAGGATGTCGTCGCGCGGCTGTTGTCGCACCCGTGGTTCACCCCGCACCACACGCCCATCGGCCTGCACATGTCCACCTCCGAGGCGTTCCTGCCGAAGCTGTGGCCGCGAACCTGGCGCGCGTTGCAGCTGCTCGACCAGCTCGGTCTGACGAACCGCGTCTCGTGCATCACGAAGTACACCCTCTCCGATGAGCAGATCGACTGCTTGGAATCCCTCGTCCACGTCGACCTCGACGTCAACGTCTGCTACGCCGCCATGCCCGAGTCGATCGAGCCGCCCAACCGCGAGCGCCGCCTGCGGTTCCTGCGCCGAATCCTGCACTCCGAGAAGATCAACGTCCTGGCGTACTACCGGCCGATCGCCGAAGGGCTCAACACCACCGATGCCCACCTGCGTCACGTCTGGCAGACTTTCAAGGACGCCGATGCCCGCACCGTGGTCCTCGGCGGGCTGAAGTTCGCCGACGACCACGTCCAGTCCTTCATGTCCTACGGGCTGCCCCTGCCAGCAGGCTCCTTCACCCCAGGCAAGAAGCTGCTCGCCGCCGGCACCGAGGCGCGGATCATGGCAGCGTTCGACGAGGTATACGCCGACGTGGCCCCAGACTGGCGCCCCGCGGTCCTGAAACGGTCCTCGTGCGGTCGAGCGGTGGAACGCGGCAGCCACATCCCCGACTACAACGGCCACTACGACCAGCCCACCACGAACTGCCGCCTGCGCTGCCCTGCCGCCCAGCATGAGGTGTGCGCGGCAGCGCAGCCGCCGGACGAGGAAACGGTCCGGCACCTCCTGGCCCGCATCGGCAGGCCCGACGCCCGGGTGGACATCACCAAGAGCACCACCGTCGTGCACGCCGAGCTGAGCCAGTTCGAACGAACGTTCCTGCGCCAGAACCTGCTCTTCCCGGTGCACACCGCCCGGCAGGCCGCCGAACTCGTCGCCGGAAGGATCACCCGATGACCGCCCCAGCACGCCCCACGCCTACCCGGGTCTTCCTGCCCCTGGCCCAGTCGCCGCTGCTCGACCACCGCCACGACGACGACGTCGACCTCGCCGTGCTCCTTGCAACAGCCGCTGACCCGGAACCGGCCACCGTACGGGCGTTGCTGTCGATCACCGCCGTGCGGGCCGCCGACCGGATCGCCCGCGCGCTCGACGAGCGAACGGACCTGCCCCTCACCTCACTCGCGCTACTCGTGGCGCACCGGCCCGACGCTAAGCAGGCGATCGGTGCCCTGCGGGGCAGACTCTTCCCCGAAGGAACCTCACCCGGCGCGTGTCACCGATTCGCCCGCACGATAGCGACCCTCGTCCACCAGCCCGCATTGGTCGACGATGCATACCTCGACAGTGAACGATTCCGCGCATCCGCCGCCGCAGCGGACCCGGTGGTCCTGGGACAGCTACTGGCTCCGATCCTGGACGGGGGCACCCCGGCCGGTCCAGCCCAGACCGGGCTGCTCGCATTGCTCGACGCCCGCGCAGGCCGCGTCCCGACGGCTTCCATCGACCTGGCGGGTGCTACCGCTCTCGACCGCGCCAGTCATCGGCAGGTGCGCGCCGCGCTCCTCGCACGGCGCGAACAGACGATCCGTGGCCTCGCCGACCACACCGGGGGACTGACGCTGGCCGCCGAGCTGTGGTACTCCGCTCTCACGGCCGCCGCCGACACCTCCGTCCAAGCCAGCCAGGCCCTCGCCCTGGCCGAGAACGCCGCCGACATCCTCGCTGCGGGGGAGGACCAATCCTGCGCCTGGCCTGCCGTCCGTCGCCGTTGGCAGCACGTCGCCGCCGCCGCACGCGCCGCCGAAGTCCAGCCGGGCGGCTGGGGGCAGGCGTGGCAGGCAGCCGAGTTCACGGACGAGGGCGCACGGTGGGACGACACCCAACGCGGCCTCGTGGCCGGCTACGACCTGCTCGCCGACCACGTCCGCAGCACCTGGGGATCAGCCGACACCCCGCCCACCCCCGAAGCGTGCTGGGCCGCCGACCTCACCGGCCGCGCGCTGCTGCACCTGGTCGCCGACCACCTCACCGGCCACCAGACACACAGCCCGCTCCCGCACTACAACGACCAACTCCTCATCGCCTTCGTGCACGGCCTCGCCAAGACCCGCCACGACCACATCCCCGCCGATTTGCACCTGCACGGCCTGATCGCCGCCATCAAGGCCGCCCGGTCCAAAGCCACCCTCCTGACCCGGCCGGTCCCCGCCGACCTCGGCATCGTCGTGCCGATGCGCGCCGAGACGCATCACCTCACCCCCGAGGACAGTGACAACGCGCTCACCGTCAAGGTCGCCCAACTGGGCTGGCTCCTGCAAGCCTGTCCTGACGCCCACGCCGATCTCCTCCTGGTCGACGAGAGCACCGACGGCGCCTCGGCCCGCGCCGCCCGCGCGATCGACGTCGACCACCCGCAGATCCGCGTGTCTGTCGCCCAACGCCCCGACGACACCAGCGCCAAAGGTGGCATCGTGCTCTGGGGCCTCACCGAACTCGCCGGCGCCGGCCGCACCATCCTCGCCTACACCGACCTCGACCTCACCTACCCACTGGACCAACTCGGTCTCCACGTCGCCGCCCTCGACCAACCCGGCGTCGGCGCCGTCATCGGATCCCGCCGCCGCCCCGACTCCCACGGCTACTACCCGCCAACGGGCCCGACGCCCACCACCTGGCTTTACCAACGAGCCGTCCGGGACCTCCTGCACCTCGACGCCACCGACCCGCAGGCCGGCTTCAAAGCCTTCCCGGCCACCGCCCTGCGCACCGCACTGCCCCTCACCGCCGATCACAGCCTCGCGTTCGACACCGACCTGCTCGCCGCCATCGCCCGTTGCGGACACACCGTGGCCGAGGTCGGCGTCGCCGCCCTCCACCAGTACGTCGAAGGTCACCGGAGCACCCCGCACGACTACGACACCATGCTCAACGGCGTCCACCGGCAGGCCCTGCGCCACGGCCTCGACCCCGACACACGGCGGACCCCGACGTGGGACCGCATCCGTCAGGCCGGATCCCTGGCCGCAGCCGCCGCCGAACCCACGACCACCACCATGCTCACGGCACCCACCTCACGCTGACGAATCATCGCGGGCCGCCGGCGTCGACACGCCGGCGGCCTGCACCCGTGTGCCTTCCCATGTGCCCCGAATCGGACCAGTGCGATGCGTAAACTGCACAGATCCGCCCGGCTCACTGTCGCCACACCCATGACGGCCGGTGCAACCCAACCGAAAGGTAAGCACGTGAGGGCCGTCATCGCCGTCGCCGGCATGGGTAGCCGCTTCTTCCCCATCGGCAAAACCATCAACAAATGCATGCTGCCGATCCTCAACCAACCAGTCGTCGCCTACGCAGTCGCTGACTGCGTCGCCGCAGGCGCCCACGAGATCGCGATCGTCACCGCCCCTGGCGAGATCGGCCGCCAGGTGCGTCATTACTTCACCGAAGACCGGGACCTGAAGGACTATTTCACCGCGCGCGGCTGGCAGGACAAGTACACGCCCCTCGCCGACCTGCACAGCCAAGCCGACTTCACATTCATCGAACAACCACGCGACGACCGATACGGCACCGCACTGCCCGCCATCATTGCCGCTGACTTCATCGCCGGCGACGACTTCCTCCTCGTCGCCGGCGACGACCTCCTGCTCCGCAACGATGGCGGATCGGACCTGGCCGACCTCGCCGCCGCCCGGGCCGCCGCCGGAGTACCGGCCGCGCTCGCCGCCGCCACGGTGCCCGGCGCCGAGGCCCACCGCTACGGCATCCTCCATCCGCGAGCATCTGAGGGGCACCAGCTACTCGATCAGCTGCTTGAGAAGCCGACTACCTACGGCGAGCCAACCGCGTACATCAACATCAGCCGCACACTGCTACCCGCCGACGCCGTGGCCTACTTCCAGAAGCTGACCCCGGCGCCGAACGGCGAGTACCAGGCCACCGACGCCGTCACCGCCTTCGCCCGCGACAACGACGTACTGATCCACCCCGTCACCGGCGAGTACCACGACTGCGGCAACCCTGCCGGCTGGCTCGCTGCCAACAACGCCGCAGCCCAGGCGATCGTGGTCTCTGGGCCGCGCCCCTGATCACGATTCAGCCAACCGCGCCAACACCTGCGATGCCAACTCCGCCACCGGCAGCTCACCATCTAGCACCATCGTGTCAGCCGGCAACAAGCCGAGAGCGGCAGCGCAGCGGGCCACCTGCTCCAGCCGCCACGTACGCACCTGCGCATCACGAGCCGGGTCATCCGGCCAGACCGACTGCGCCTCAATTCGAGCCTGTAGGACGCGGAAGGGCACGTCGATGAAGAAATGGTCGACGCGCACGCTGTGGGCGCGCAGTCGACCGAAAATTTCCTCAAGATACGACGGCACCACCACCGTCATCGGCACCACGAGAATGCGGCCGTACTCCTCCAGTAGTGCTATCGCCGTGTCCGCCACGCTACGACGCCACACCCGCAGATCCTGGAAATCGCCACTCGCGGGCAGCGGAACTATCTCGCGGACCATGAACCCCGGCAACTCCGCGTCGAACATCAACAGCCGAGGATCCTCCGCAGTCAACTTCTCCGACAGAGTCGTCTTCCCCGCGCCGAACGCACCGTTGATCCAGATCACCCGCATGTACCGCTCCTCACGCGCTAATAGTGCACAACTGAAGAGCCCGGTGAAGATCACCCGCTGCGCGGCGTCCGCCGAACAGTCTTCGTGAGGCGTTCGGCAGCCTGGGCTAGGGGTGGCGGCCGGTTGGGTGGTGTTCAGGACCCGATGGTGTTGCCATTGCTCGTCTTAGCTCTCGCGGGCCGCGCCCCCGGTGGCTGGTCTGGGTCGGGGTCCGATGGGCGGGGCATTTCGGGGCCGCTGGAGCCCATGCGTAGCAGGGTCTCGATGCGGGTGACCCGGAATTGACGCCCGAGCGCCGTGACGTTGTCGACGGGGTTGGTATCGAGGGTGTCGGCGGCCTGTTGGTACGCGGCTGCCTGGTCGTCGGTCAGCCTCAGCAGGCGCGGTTCGATGTGGCGCAGACCGAAGGCGATCTCGTCGCGGGCCAGTTGCGGTGTGGCCACCGCTCGGCTGTAGGGCCGCCACGACCCGCCGACGGATTCGGCGGCGGCGTAGCGGGTCGGCAGGATGACCCCGACCGGATGGGAGGCGACGGCGGCGACGCTGTCGGCGTATACATCGGCGGGCACCTGGGCGCCGGGGTAGTGCGCGGTCATCAGCTCGACCCGCAGCATCGCCTCACTCAGGCCGGTCGCCGCGTCCGGGTCGATGACGATCTCTGGGGCGAGGAAACTGTCGTGGTCCGCGGCGTCGCGGGGGTCGCGGTCGGTGGGCCGGGGCGGCTCAGGCCCGTCCGGGCCGAACCGCGCGAACGTGTCCACCCGCACGATGCGGTGCACACGATCGCTGATCACCAGCTCGTCTACCTTCTTCCGGTTTAGGACGCCGAGCGCGGTGGTCAACTCCGCAGCCAACGGGGGGTCAATGCTCTCGTCGAGCTGCTCCATGAGGTGGTGCGCAAGGTCGTCCCGCGCGGCCTGCGGGGTGTCCGATACAACGGCGAATACCTGCCACCGCCCGCCCTCTGCCTGCACGGCGTGGCCGAACAGTGGGGCGCCGACCCGGATCTTCGGGTAGACCACCGTTCGCCGTGCCGCGTCGTCCTCGGTGACCGCGCCGACTGGGTCGGTGGGCTGCTGCACCCGAAGGACTACCGGCGGCTGCACTTCGTCACTCACGCCATGAATTGTGTGACGGCTCGATGGCCTGTGTCACGAGGGCGCGCCTTCACCGCGGCGGCGTCATCGGTGCGCTCGCCTCAGTTCAGGCTTGCGGCGTTCTTCGGCGTCCGCTCGATTCATGGTTCAGTTGCTTCTCGCACCCTCGTAACGTCGCGCGCCGACGTCGAAGCGCAAGCTGACGAACGGGCCCCGTCGGTCCGGTGGTCGGAAGATCCGCACAGGACGTGCAGTCGCCCTGCAGGGCCCCGGTGGCGTCCTCGTCGACCACCTCGACGACGAGCGACAGCCCGTGAGGGCCGTCGACGACACCCCACAGCAGGGCGAGACCGGCGGCCTGGCTGAGCACGGCCGGCGGGCGCAGGAGGCGGGGGTCGGTCGGATGCGACAATCCACTGACAACCAGATGGCCAGCAGTGACTCCAGCTCGGTCCGGTGTCTGTCCGTCCTCGCCCGGCCGCGAAGCCGGCGATGCTCGACAGGTTTGGCTGCCCGTGCGCGTGCGACGATGCTTCTATGAACCACAGCAGCGCCGGCTTAGTCATCTGGGACGTTGACGGGACGCTCATCCCCGCGGACTTACGCTGGTTGACGCGTGCGATCGCTCGTGCGTACGGCATCGCGCAGTCTGAGGTCGTCTTTCCTGACAAGAAGGTGCATGGGTATACGGACGAGTCGATCGCCGTCGACACGGCGATAGCCTCGGGCGTGGACCCGTCAGCTGCGGAGGCAGGCATACCCGCCTTCCGTCAGGCCATCGCCGAGGTCATGCAGGAGGGTCGGCAAGAGTTGGCTGAGGTCCAGCCGCCGTATCCAGGTGCCGCAGCGAGCATCGCGGAGTTGCAGGACCTCGGTTTCATTCAGACCGTGCTGACCGGCAACCTGCGATCGGCCGCTGACGTGAAGCTGCACGTGGCGGGCTTGGATGAGTTTCTTGATCTTCGCATCGGCGGGTTCGGGTCAGACGCTCGAGACCGCTTCCAACTCCCGGCGGTCGTAGCTCAGCGCTACTCCGCGGTCTACGGTGTCCCGCTCGATTCCGCTGGGGCGCTCGTCATCGGGGATGCGCCAAACGATATCGCTTGCGCACGTCACGCCGGCTTCCGTGTCGCTGTCGTCGCTCACCGGATTGGGCGTCAAGAGCTGGCATCCTACGAACCTGACCTGGTACTCGACTGTCTCGACCCACCGACGGTGGTGGCCGCCGTGAGTTCGCTGGTGAATTCGGGCGCGTCGCCGACTGCCTGCTAGGCGGCCATCTGCTCCTCAAGTTCGAGGACAATTGGCTCGTCGCGCCATCGGACCAGCCGCTCTCGGGCACGTTGAGCTCGTGCGATGCCCCGATGGTTTCCGCCGGCTCTCAGCCGATTGTAGGTGTCACCGAGCAGGGCACAGGATCGTTCCAGCTCGCCGGCCTCGGCGTAGGCGCTCGCGAGGTCCACTGCTGCTGCGAGGGCGACGTTCACGTTCTCCGGGTCGTGTTCGAGCGTTCGCACAGCACTTTCGAGCACCTCTACAGCCTGGTCGGCCTGGCCAAGAAGGAGATGGCAAGTGCCCGCATAGACGTGGAGGCGGGCGTTGCTCCAGTCGCTGTAGAGACCGACACAGTCAGCCGGTGACAAGCCGTTGACCGCTGCTTCTGCTCGCTTCAGAGCGGCGGAAACCTCGCGTGGAAGCCGCAGGGCGGCATAGGCCTGGGCCTGCTCGGCGGCTATCCGAGCTCGTGCGGCGGGGCTGAGATCTGTGGATGCCTGGTCGGCCTCGTCGAGCAGCCGCAGGCCGATCATGACGTCACCATCGGCTTCGATCAGCGTTGCAGCTTGGAGGTTGCTCTCGAAGATTCGTGCGGTCGCGCTGATCCGGCGGTCACCGAGCCTGTCGCCCAGCTGGCGGGCGTAGGCGCAGTGAGCGATTGCCAGAGCCCGGTTACCCTGCGCGCTCCACAGCCTGCTGGCGACGACCGAAGCTTCGCCGAGCATAGCTCCGACATCAGCACGGATGGGCGCACGGCCGGCTTTGCGATAAAGCGTCGACAGGCATTCACGGTGCGCCTCAATCAGCCTCAGAAGCGCGTCAGGTGACACAGCCTGACGTTGCTGCGCAAGCATGTTGGTCAGATTAGAAAAAGTGTTCCACTCGCCCACCAGGTAATCGCCGCGCGGCCTGAGGGCAAACGTCTCAAGAGCTGAGGAGGGCGACTGCGCCGGCTCAACCTCGAACGGCTGAGGTGTAGGCATTCCGCTCGGCACCTGCCCGACGCTCATGTGCCGGATTCGATCGTACTCTGGGGCCAGGCTGCCGCCGGTGCGCAAGATTTCATCGCTTCGGGACCAGAAGTTTCGTCCCACTCGCTGACGTCCGGTTTCCACGTTCGCGATCGTGCTTCGTCCGTAGTTGGTGAGAGGCGCGAACGTCTCTTGTGTGTAACCGGCGACTTTGCGGCTGCGGGCGAGCATCTGACCAAGAGCGAGCCATGCCGCGGCGATTTCCTGCGGTGAATCGTTCGGCATCAGCGGCTCCGGATCGATACGACGGACGTCTGCGCGAGGCGAGACGCGGTGGCGTGAGGGCACTGTAGCTGCAGAGGCACCGTGCGTCGGGTAGTCGCCGGCTGGTTCCAACATTCTTCCGACAAAGTTCCGACATCACCGTCGCGGTGTCTCAAACCCGCGTGATCGCGATCCTCGTATGCTGCCTGCTCGTGACCCGCGCGCTAGCCAACAATGATCATGAGGTTGAGACCAAGTACCACGTCAGCGACCTGAGTGAGCTGATCAAGGCGCTCGCCCAGCGGCAGGTGGCGTTGACAGAGCCGTCGGTACAGGACGACCAGGCGTACGCGCCAGCCGGCTGGACGTACGGGATGTCGAAAAATCGAACACGGCAGCTTTGAGCGCCAGCACGCGCAGCGCTTCGTCCAGCAGCGGAGCGGCATCGCGCTCCAGCGACCAACGGCTGATTGCGGGATAGCCGGTGAATGTGGCCCAGCAGGTGGAGTACTTCGTCGACGAGCTCTGCAGCCGGCCGTAGGCCGGGTGCGCCTGCATCTTGTAGAGGATCTCGGCGGCCCGACGGCCAACCTCTCCGGCCTCCAGCATGGATGAACTGGTCATGGTGCATGCCCTCCCAAGGGGTCGTGGACACGGCAGACCGTCACGCCGCATCGCGGCTGCGGTCCCTCATCGCCAGCGACGTCGATGCGGGCGCTGACTCAAACATCGGAAGTCGTCGGTGGCCGTGTCGATATTGGCTGCCGTTCATCTCCGACAATCCGCTGACATGTATCTACGGCGGACGTCGGCGATGCCGGGATTGTCAGTGGATTGTCAGAACCGCTTGGCAGGACTGGCCGACATTGATCAATTTCGTCTTAGGTCGCTCTATGCCGGTGTCATCGCCGCCGCTTCGCTGTAGTCACCCAGCCAGCGATGCCAACTCACCGAGGGAAGGTTCGCCGTACCTGTTGCCAAGAGGCTCATGCCCTGCTGATCCCACCGCTGGTGGCGCATTCGGTCATCGCGCCGCATTTGCTGGCGTCGACCGGCCGGCAACTCTCCGCCGACGGGCCTGTCCACGAGCAGGTGCATCGATGGCCTGCTTCACTCGGTCGGCGTATTTGGCAGACGCAATATTGCATTCACTGATTATTGAAACCCGCCGGAGGGTGTCATGTACGAGCAGGATTTGGCCCGCTATGGATACCGCCAGGAGTTGTCTCGTCAGTTGAGGTTCCGAGATCTGGTCGCGTACGGGTTGGTGTACATGGTGCCGATCGCACCGATGGCGATCTTCGGCAGCGTCTACGCCGGCTCCGGCGGGATGGTCGCCCTGGCGTACGTGATCGGTGTGGTGGCGTTGGTGTTCACGGCGTTCTCGTACGCGCAGATGGTCAAGGCGTTCCCGATGTCGGGCAGCGTCTACAACTACGCAGGGCGCGGCATCAGCCCGCCGGTCGGGTTCCTCGCCGGCTGGGTGATCCTCCTCGACTACGTCCTCGTACCGGGGCTGTTGTACCTGGTGGCGTCGGTGGCGATGCACGCCACGGTCCCGGCGGTGCCGGTGTGGTCGTGGCTCCTCGGCTTCGTCGCGCTCAACACGATCGTCAACTCGGTGGGGATCCGCATGACCGCGGTGGTAACGCGGGTGATGTTGATCGGCGAGCTGATCGTGCTGGGGGTGTTCCTGGCCGTCGCCGGCTGGGCCCTCGCCTCGGGCAGGGGCCGGTTCAGTTGGGCGGCGTTCTACAACTCCGACACGTTCACCTGGTCTCTGGTGGCGGGGGCGGTGTCGATCGCGGTCTTGTCCTTCCTCGGTTTCGACGGCATCTCGATGTTGGCGGAGGAGACCAAGGGCGGCTCCCGTCAGATCGGCCGCGCGATGGCTGCGGTCCTCGTACTGGCGGGGGTGCTGTTCGTCGCGCAGACGTGGCTGGCCGCGATGCTCGTCCCCGACCCGACCGCGCTGGTGGCCGAGGGTGATCCGAACGGGACCGCGTTCTACGACGCCGCCGCGGTGGCTGGTGGGGGTTGGTTGGCGACGGTGTGCGCGGTGGCGACGGCGATTGCGTGGGGGTTGCCGAACTCGATGGTCGCGCAGGTCGCCACGTCTCGGCTGCTGTACGCGATGGCCCGGGACCGGCAGCTGCCGGCGTTCCTGGCGAAGGTGTCGATCCGGCGCAACGTGCCGATCAACGCGACGCTACTCACCGGCGCGGTGTCCCTAGCGCTGGGCCTGTACATGGCCACCCGGGCGGATGGGATCACCCTGCTGTCCTCGCTGATCAACTTCGGGGCGATGGTCGCGTTCCTGGTCCTGCACGTCTCCGTCGTGGTGCACCACCTCATCCGGCGGCGCAGCGATAACTGGTGGGCGCACCTGGTCATGCCAGCCGTCGGCTTCGCGATCTTGGTGTGGGTGGTGGTCAACGCCAACATCGCCGCCCAGCGCCTCGGCCTGGCCTGGCTCGCCCTCGGCGTCATCATCCTGGCCGGCTTGTACCTGTCGGGCCGCCGACCGGCACTGTCGGGGTTGGCGCCCGCGCAGCCGCAGGCGCGTCACGTGGAGCGGGTGTGACCGGCATGGACACGTTCACCTACCGGCCGGCTCGGGACGATCTGGCGTACACCTTCGGCGGTCGGATGCCGGTGGCGCACGTGCGCGGCGGTGACGTGTTCACCGTCGCGACGGAGGACTGCTTCGGTGGTCTCGTGAGGGGGCCGGCGGACCTGCCGTCGCAGGTGTGCCGCATGCCGTACCTCAATCCTGTGTCCGGGCCGTTCTTCGTCGAGGACGCCGAGCCCGGCGACACCCTCGCCGTCCACCTCGCCTCTATCGTCCCAGCCCGGGACTGGGGTGTGTCCTCGACGTTCCCGCACTTCGGGGCACTGACGTCCACCACCCACACCGCCACCCTCCAGCCTCCACTGGAGGAGCGGGTGTGGGTGTACGGCATCGACCGGCATGCCGGGACCGTACGGTTCGAGGCCACCCGCAGCGACCACACCGTGGACCTGCCACTGGACCCGATGATCGGCACGATCGGAGTCGCCCCCGGCGCGTTCGAAGCCCGATCCACACTCGTGCCCGACACCCACGGCGGGAACCTCGACACCCCACACCTGCGCGCCGGCACCACCCTCTACCTCGGGGTGAACGTCCACGGGGCGATGCTCGCCCTCGGCGACGGGCACGCCCGCCAAGGCGAGGGCGAGGCCTGCGGCGTCGGCGTAGAGATCGCTACGACCACCACCCTCGCCATCGACGTCATCAAAGGCGTCAGCACGCCGTGGCCTCGGTTGGAGACCGACCGGGGCATCCTGTCCATCGGCTGCGTCCGCCCGTTGGAGGACGCCTACCGCATCGCCCAGCACGACCTCGTTGGATGGACCAGCGCGCTGACCGGCCTGGAAACCCTGGACGCCTACCAACTGGTGTCGCAGGCGGGGCGGGCGCCGATCGGCAACGTGTGCGACCCCAACTACACCGTCCTCGCCGCCATCGACAAAACCCTGCTCCCCGCCCCTGGACCCGCCTATGGCGGGACACACGAGCGGCTGCGGCGGCTCACCGCCGGGCTGCGGTAAGAGCCCTCGAATGACTACGTCGATCCCGCGCCTGCCGTTGCGCGATGAGCTGTTCCTCCTCGGCCACGACGACGACACCGGACACCCCCACGTGCACCGGCAGACCCTCGCCCTCGGCCTCGCGGGTGCGGTCCTGATCGACCTGTACCTGGCCGGGCGGGTGACCCTCGACCCGAACGACGACACCCGCCCGGCCAGCCACCATCGGATCCACCCGTACGTCGACCGGTTGGTCGGCGATCTGATCGCTGACGCCGCGATCGCGACCGTCCGCCACGCCCACCCACCGCTGCGGGGGTGGCTGCGGGGGTTCTCCGACGACCTGTATGACCGCACCCGCGCCGGACTTGTCGCCGGCGGGATCCTGCGTCACCACACCCGACGGCGCCTCGGCGGCCTCGTGCGCACCGACACCTACCTCGCCACCGACAGCAAATGGGCCGTCATCGCCCGCTCCCGCCTGCGCTACCTCGCGGCTGGCCGCGAACAACCCGACAACCACACCGCCGCTCTCGCCGGCCTCGTCGCCGACCTTGGCCTCACCAGCCACCTCTACCTCGACGACGACACCACCACCCTGACCACTCGATTGAAGGCCATCGCCGGGCAGCACTACCAGCCGGTACGCGACATCACCGCCGCCGTCGACGCCGCCGTCGGGGACCTCACCACCGCCGCCTACCGCTAGCCCCAATCCACCTCACCTCGAGAAAGCTCACCGTGAACAACCTGCCCCACATGCGACCCGCGACCGAGACGCCCCACCCGGTGGGCCGCCGAGCCGTCAAAGTCACTGCCGCCGCCTGCGCGCTCAGCCTCCTCGCCACCGCCACCGCTATCCCCAACTGGACGGGCGCCGCCAGGTCAGCCCAATCGCAACCGTCGCCTTTCAGCACCGCCGCGTCCCGGCCGGCCGTGTCGCCCTGTCTGTCACCTGCCGCCCTCACCGCGGCACAGCTCGAGGCCCATGCACAGCAGAAACTCGACCCATCGCCGACGCGCCTGCCGGCGTCGACGCCGGCGTGGGAGGCTCTGGAAGCGGTGACGGTTGGGCCGTCCGGCTGCGATGCCATCCCGGGCCGCTTCTCCTACGTCCATCTGCTGCAATGGGCCACGGACACTACGATCGCCGGCAACAGCACCACCACGCGGATCGTGCTCTTCGAAGAGCAACGCTGGCGCGCCGACGATGCCTCCGGACGCGTCGTCCGCAGCCGCTACCCCATCAGTCAGCGGCCCGCCGACGACAGCATCTACGAGCCCGGGGACCTGGACGGACCCATCGGAACGATCGCCCCCGACCCGGCAGCTCTCACCGCGCACATCGACGCCACCCCGATTGCTCGGACCCACCGCCATCATTCGCGGCCTCGCCAGCCTGCTCGGCTGGCGCACCCCCAACCAAGCCGCCCGCACCGCCGTCCTCACCGTCCTGCGAGACACCTCAGGGATCACGTACCACCGCTTGGTGGCCGACAGGGCGGGCCGAACCGGCGTCGGCGTCAGCGCCACCTCCGACGCCATCCGCTCCTTGCTGATCCTGAACCCCGCCACCGGCGAACTACTCGCCTACGAAAGAGCCGCACCCACACCACCACCCGGCAGCGGCCGGACCGGCGCCCGCCGACGACTACCTCCTGTACCTCTCCCACACCCACACGAAACCGCTAGCGACGCAACTCCTGATCCGCGTCACCAACAGACTCGAGGGAAACCAATTATGGACACTGTCCCGCGCATCCGCGCCGCCCGCTGGGCGGACAAAGACCACGTCGCCGCACTCATCGCGGACGCACTCAACTCCAGTCCTATCGCAACATGGCTGATCCCCGACCCAGGCCCACGGCGCCGGATCCTCACCGATGTCCTCGGCATCTGGGTCGAACACGCAATGTTCTACGGCGACATCTACCTCACCGACGACGCCGCCGCCGTCGGCTTCCACCGATATCGGCCCATCCCGCCACCGGCGAACTACCCGACCCGCATGGGCCACTT
The DNA here is from genome assembly GCF_036347035.1 of Micromonospora sp. NBC_00821. Classification (NCBI taxonomy): domain Bacteria; kingdom Bacillati; phylum Actinomycetota; class Actinomycetes; order Micromonosporales; family Micromonosporaceae; genus Micromonospora; species Micromonospora sp. NBC_00821. The sequence continues at coordinate 2,100,536 of NZ_CP108880.1, read as the reverse complement.
CGCAGGCCCTCACAGCTACCGCTTCGACCTACTCGATCGGCTGCTCGCGAAGGAGCGACCTACCGAGCCCCACTACCACCTAGCATTCCTCGCCGTTCAGCCGTCCGCGAGGCGGACTGGACACGGCACGGCATTACTCAACCATCATCGCAGCCGACTCGACAATGTGAATCTGTTGTCCTGGACGAGCACCACCCTCGATGCCCAGCGTCTGCATGTTCGGCATGGCTACACCCCAGGACCGGCGATTGACCTACCCGAAGGCCTAGTCGTCTGTTCCATGCGCCGCAGCCCTCGCCACGGTGAGATCTGGCCAACCAGCAAAACCAGCACGACCGGCGCCCAGGCCAGCCAACCCGGCCGTTGACCACAACCCATCCGTCACTCGGAAAGGATGACAACTGGCCGTTGATCTGCTGACTGCAAGATAACGGAACGGTTCCCATCGCCTACGTCTCGGAGTGAGAGACAGTTTGCCTCTCGTCGCCGGCGCCCACTCCACAACGGCGTTGTGCCGGCGACGGCCATCTTGTGTGGCGTAAGCGCGCCGTCGAAGTGAAGGGACACAGCAACGTGCTCGTTCGTACCAGCAAGCTATTTTTCCTCGATCCTCAGCCGTCGCCCGTCAATCAACGTGAGGGCCTCCGCTTACGGTGTTGAGTGCGGCTTGCGCCTCTCTAGAGCAGTAGAAGGCCCCCAAGCCCGTAGTGTCGGTCAGCCACCACGACTGGCCGCGGTCACGTTGGGCGTCCGACCGGATAGCCGGTTGGCGCATAGGTTGGCGGTGTCGGTGTCTCGGATGGCGTTGGTTCCGATGATCCGGCGGATGCCTGAACTGCCGCCGGTGCCACCAAGGTGCTGGGGGTGGACGACTTCGCTCGACGCCGTTGGCACCGATACGCGACCGTGCTTCTCGAGACGCACACCCACCGGCCGGTTGACGTCATACCCGATCGAACCTCCGACACCCTCACCGCGTGGCTGCGCGAGCACCCCGGAGTCCAGATTATCTGCCGCCAGGCCGACGGCGCCGCAAGGCGCACCCGACAAGGACTAGGTCATCGACCGGTGGCACCCGCTCAAGACCCTCAGCCCACACCATCGTAAGGTCGTCGGCGGCGTAAGACGATTCGTTTGCAGCCCGGGCAGAGCACAGCTCGCTCTGGCCCGGGGGTAAATTCAACGGCCGATCCTGGTTGTTGTGGTGGGCAGTGACTGCCCAGGTGAGCCAGCACCGAGTGTGATCCCACTACGCGCGCCACCACACCCCGGAGCTCCAGCCTTGATCACGATTGACGGCTGCCGCATCTGTCCCACCCATCAGACAGAGCACTGTGCGCGTCATCCAAAGGATCTGGGCTCGGCGACGCAGGAGCGTCCGCGCTAGCTTTCCTCCAGACGACTTGGCAACTCGACAAAGTGGGATTTCAATCACCGAGGTAACGGTGATTGACACGACTGCGGCGAACCCGGTGCCCAGCAATGCTCACATGGAGGATTTGATGCCCGACCCACTGATCGTTGCGCAACTTTGTGGAGTCTTTCTCGGTATTCAAGCTATGGCTACCGCCGATAACCGAAACCGAACTCCAGTTTTGTCTGGTGTACGAATGTGGAATGTGCCGATGCGGCCCGGAATTTCAGCACACCACGGGATGCGTGACTTTCAGGTTCCCTTGATTATCCCGTGCTGGGGTCAACGCCCAGAACAGGCTGTGGCCGCCTTGGAAGAGGCACGCCTAATCCTGCGTACGGTACCGCAGCCTCCTGGGTTTCCCCCTGGGGCGACCACCGTGGCTTGGTTCCTCACCTACCAGGACACTATCGACGGTGACGGCGGAAGAGGGTCTGGTGTTCAATGTCTTGACGGCGTGGACGAGGAGGGTTACATATACCAGGTTCGTAATCATTTTTGGGACGCCAGTCCAGGAAAGGTCCTCGTGATCGATAACCTTACTCTGCCTCTGCGGCCTATACTTGTCGGTCTCGCTGGGCTACACGACCCAGGCCGCACTTGGCGGTAACCGCTTCATATTGTCCTGATTTTACTGCCGGGCTGTAGAGCACACCGGGCATTGCGGGACCGTCTCGCCAACGGTGCTTCCAACAATCTTGGCTGGCATGTTTCGGCTAGTGCACAACGGTCATTGAAGGTGATGGCGAAGGCGTTCCAACCTGGGGTTTCAGCGCATCGTCCACCAGGTTCGGCGGTTCCCGGATCGGTTCCAAGGGCCGGGCCACCAGGAACAGACACTGCAACACGGACCGTTCAGTACCCCTATGTCTGCTCTGATAGAGCACTTGAAGAATCCGTCAGCGACGTAGCGTTTGAGGCCGTGCGAGATCTCCCCTTGTTCGGCCGGCGGTGCCGTTGGAGGTGCGCGCGGCGGGTGTCAGCGCCTAGTCTGGTCAAGGCGATCGGGGCAGCATGGCATTTGCCTGGCGGTACGTCGGTGGCGTTCCTACGGCCGGTGGTCGGGCCGCTGGGGTTGAGCCGACGGCACCGGGTTTTGCCTGATGGTCGTTCGGCGGAGCTGACACCGCAGAGGGCTGTCGAGGCCGCTTCGCCGGTCGGCAGCTTTTCGAGCTTGCAGACCTTCGAGGTGAAGTGGCGGAGGCGATCGGCGAGCGTCCGCAGTTGCCCGCACGGGATCAAGTTCGTCGTAGGTCAGCGTGAAACAGTGCGTTGACCTGGACGTGAGTGGTCTTGCCAATTAGTTTTTCTCGCAGAAGAGGCATCCCCGATTGAGAAGTCCGCCCTTGAGCCGCTTCATCGCCTGGGCGCGGGTTCTGACCGCGGAGTCCCCACGAGATTGAGGAGCGGATGGCCTCGACCATGCCGTCGTAACTCTTCGGTGTCACGGTGGCGCTCCGGGCGCGGGGAACAGCACGTCGTTAAGGGAAGCGATGCCGACCTCGCGGATCTCTTCGCGGCCATGGCCTCGGCTGGTCTGCCTGCGCAGGATGGGCACACGTTTCCGCGCAGCGCTGCAGTGCGGCGGCGAGGGTGGTTTCATCGCCCTTGGCGACGATCAGGGTAGCGGGCTGGCGTTACGGATTCGTACCGCGTACCGGGCGGACCCCAATCGCCACCCACCCCTTCAATCGGTCGAGCCCCCCCCCCCCGTGGTCGACCCCGGCACCGAGAGCACGGCCGCGACGCCGGCGGTCGGGCAATGAGCACGGGGCTCTGTGTGGATCTTGAAGTTCGGACACCTTAATGGTCCACGCCTGCCGTGCTCATCACACACTCAGCCATCCAGACGACCAAGGTTCGGCCAAACAGGACTCTTGTGAACTAGCCCGAAGCCTACTTTGTGGATGCCACTGAGCCGTTCGGGTAGGGCGGCTACGGTACAGATGCTCTAGCGTGGACGCATGGATGCCGCGCCCCAGTTGCCGAACACCGAGGAGCTGGTGCATCAGATCCGCTACGCCCTCGCGAGGCTACGAGCGCACAACGGACACCATACGTTCGAGGATCTGTGTCTTGCCTTCACCAAGATCCGTATCTGTCGGGATGTGGTGCCTGCAACCGGGCCGGTGTCCGCGGGCGGTGACCAAGGTCGCGATTTTGAAACGTTCCGGTCTTACATCTCAAAGCACCTGCCCGCAGCCGCTGTTGGACAAGCTCCAGAGGGACCCCTCGTGTTCGCCTGCACGCTTCAGCAAGAGGGCCTCGAGGGAAAGGTAAAGAGCGATGTTGGCAAGGCGGTGGGAGGGGAACCCTTCGCAGGGCTGCACTACTTTTGTGAAGCGAACCTACCTGCCGCTGCACGGCACAAGCTGATCGCCTGGGCGCGCGACACTCATAACATCACCTTGGAGATCCTTGATGGCGAAGCCATCGCCACGAACCTTGCCGATGACGATGTTTACTCGACCGCACGCCAATACCTAAGGCTTCCTGAATTTCTGCGGACACGCGCGTCGGCGCTGCACGACTACCTCACCGCAATTGTTGCGAACGGCCAGACGCACCAGTATTCACCCTGGGTCGGGTTGTCGGCGACGTGGCTGCCCAGCCTGGCAGACATTTTCGAGCCGCCAACACTGGCGCTCCTGCCACCGGGATGCTCGCCCAACAGCGTGACGGATGACGCCTCCCTCCACGTTGGCAGATCGGTTGAGTGGCAACAACTGGTCGACGGCCATCGCCACGTGCTGATCTTCGGTGGGCCCGGAAGCGGCAAGTCGGGCCTGCTCGGCGCTATCGCAATGGACCAGGCCAGGCAGTGGCTCGATGGCGCCGATGTCCCTGCGCCACTCACGTTGCACGCACGGTCGTTTGTCACGAGCATGCCGCTGGACGCTGCGTTGCGGGAGGGCGCCACTCAGCAGCTAGGGACCGCGTTAAGGCAGACGCTGCCCTCGGAACTTTTCGCCCAAGGTCCCGCCGAGGGTCGATCCTGGTTAGTGCTGGTCGACGGTCTCGATGAAATCAGCGACCCCGTCAGCCGTAAGATGGCTATTGAACGCATTACGGCACTGTCGGAGGTTCCGTGGCTGCGGCTGGTTGTTGCAAGCCGACCTCTGCCCAATCTTGACCTAGCCAGAATTCGTTCGATATTCCAAAGTGCCGAGATCCTTCCGCTCGCCGCGGATAGTCGAGACCGGTTGGTCCGGCAGTGGGTTACCCAGATCGGATCCGCTGATCCCGAGGCGGACATTGAAACCGTGCTAACACACCTGCAAAAGCTCGGGAGAAGCGGGTGGGCACGGACGCCGCTGGTGACACACATGCTTTGCGGCCTGTGGGCCGCAGAACCGGAACGGGAACTGCCCCAGGGGCGGGGAACTCTCTATCGGGCGTATCTTAACCTGCTACAGCACAAGGCAAGGGAGGATCATGAGACGCCAACGGAGCTCTCACGGCATGCCCTCGCCCTGCTCAGCGAAGCCTCATACGCACATTTGACGGACCCTAGCGAGCCCGCCTTGCTCGACGTCGCGGTCGTTGCGGCCGGACGGCTGGGCATCGGACCGGTGTCTCACGAGAAGATGTTATGGCAGCGGCTCGTGCACGATGCTCTATGCCGCACCGGGTTGGTCGCAACCGAGGGTCAGCAACTGCGATTCGCCCACATCACGCTCGGAGAGTTCCTGGCCGCTGACCACCTGGCCGTTCTGTTGAAGCGGGAGGACCCAGCAGGGCGGGCGCAGGTATTGCGAGAACTGCTCTACGCCGGGTTTGCCGATCGTAGCGAGATACTGGCCTTCCTCGGTCAAGCTGTACAGGAAGCTGGCCTGTCACCGGATCCACTGGTCGCGGTGCTTTTGGAAGGCAAGCCAGAGGACGGTATGCACCTTCTCTGGCGATGGGAGGACGACGGTTTCGCCCCGGGACCTAGGGCAATTGCGGGGCTGGTGGAGATAGTGAAGGGCTGGTGGACGGAGTCCTCCACACGGGTAGCCGCAGCTCAGACGGTCGGTCACGTCGACACCGAGGAGGCCACACGGCTGCTCTTGGCTGTGGCCGCCAACGCCAACCGTACCGACAGTGCGCGCCCTCGCGTGCTTGCCGAGCTGCGGCGCGCGGGTGGAGAAGTGGAAGCCGCCGCCATCTGGCTAGACCGAATCCTCACAGCATCCGACACAAAGGCCAAGGAGCAGCCGGAGGCTTCCCGGGTGATGGCCGGCAATCACAGCCTGCCCGGCTTGGCGCTGCTGCTGTGTAACCGCCATCTAAAAGATGCCTATCGCGTCGACGCGGCCCTGCGGCTGGATGAGCTCCTGCATAGAGGCGTCCATCGAGATCCGCTAGGCGCCAACGCCCTGTTCGGCGCGGTGGCGGCCCTGGGCGAACTCATGCAACGCGGGCAGAACGGCGTTCGTGGTCTTCTCGGCCGGATTGCTCACGACGCCGCTCTGCCGGTCGCGGTTCAGCGGAGCGCCCGCGCGGAACTCGAACACCCAGGATCGGCCGGCCGCTTCCGATAGACGCCCCGGCACCGGATTAGGCGTCACGAAGCGTCTCCCACAAGCGCATCATTGCGAGGATGGCGAGGATGTCGTCCCGGGACCGCTCCGCCGCCAAGCGTTCGATACCCTTGGCGTGCTGGTCGCCTGCTTCGACGATAATTTCCTGCAGGGTCGACCATAGATCGGGACCGGCAAAGAAATCCTGCCTGTTGTTAGCACGAGCCTGCGCCCGCAAGTCGCCGTTGTCGAGCATTTTGCGCACGACGCTTTCGACCGCCGTAATCTGGTCGCTGTCGGTAAGTCCATCCCCTCGGAAGAGGGCGTTAATCTGCTGCAGTATCGCGCTCCACGGGACCAGGTCGTCCTCACGTGGACTGCGGCCGCCTGCAGCAACTAATGCCGACAACCCTGCCGCTTCGCCCCGCGAGAGGTTGAGGTTGGACTCGGGCTGCTTGTGCAGAGCGTGATGAGTGAGGGTCACATCAGATAGGTCGATGGCTGGCGCGTAGCGCTGGGAATCCTTAAGCACCTGAGCGAGCATCCGTGCGAACAGGGCCCGCTTTTCCAGGTCCACATCAGCGTAGTCGACGATCGAAGACAAGAAGTCGTATGTGCTGACGAAGGTGCGTAGGTCTCGTCGAAAGGTATCGAGCCGATCGGTCTCGTTGGAGTCGTCCACGGCGATAGCCGTCCTATAGGCCGCGTTGAAGCGATCTCGGACCGGACTCAGAGCCGCAGACAGTTTGCCTTGCGTCGGTTTGGACGTGCCGTGGCCGAAGTATGCCCTCGCAGCGGCTTCCACGTCCATTTCACTGAAGAAGCCAGCCCCGTCAAGCTTGTCCCACTGATCGAACACCAGATTGGGGTCGCTGGCCTCCGTGAGCTCTGCGCCTTCGTAATAAGTCTTGAACGCGGCCAGAACGTCTTCAGCTTGATTGGCGAAGTCCAGGACGTATGTGACCTTGCCCGGACAGGTCCGGTTAAGCCTGGACAGCGTCTGCACGGCCTGGACTCCGTCGAGCCGTTTGTCGACATACATCGCACACAGCTGGGGCTGGTCGAATCCAGTCTGGTACTTGTTCGCAACGATCAGAACCTGGAAGTCGGAGCTCTCCAGTGCTTCAGGAATAGTACGGCCTCTGAGCTTCGGGTTCATCGAGGATTCGGTGAACGCTAGAGGCCCGGTCTCACGATCGCTGACCTCGCCAGAGAAAGCGACCAGCGCCGAGACACCGCTGATCTGCCGATCGTGGAGGTACTTATCGACCGCGACTTTGTACCGGACCGCGGACTTGCGTGAGTCCGTCACAATCATCGCTTTGGCATGGCCGTTGATCAACGGAGTCACGTTGGTGCGGAAGTGCTCGACGATGATCGCAACCTTCTGCCCGATGTTGTACGGATGAAGTTTCACCCAGCTCATCAAGGACTTCATCGCTTTGGACTTTTCGACCTTATGCGAATCATAATCTTGGCCGCCGTGCACTAGCCGGAATGCCGTGCGATAGGTCGTGTAGTTGCGCAGCACGTCCAGGATGAAGCCTTCCTCGATGGCCTGCTGCATCGAGTAGAGGTGGAACGGTCGCTTGTCAGTCTCCTGGCCGGTCGACGAGGTGCCGAACAGCTGAACAGTCTTGCCCTTGGGAGTGGCGGTGAACGCGAAGAAGGAGACGTTGGCTAACGTACCGCGACCCTCTAACTCCATACGGACCAGGTCATCAACATCGACCACGCCCTCGCTCTCCGGCCGAACCGCGCCAGACAGCGTCTGGCGGAGCTTGTTCGCTGAGTCCCCAGTCTGGGATGAATGCGCCTCATCCACGATTACCGCGAAGCGCTTACCCTTCAGAGCTCTGGAGGTTCGGATCGCCTCGAGCGCGAATGGCACAGTCTGGATGGTCACGACGATGATCGCGCCGCCAGCCGTCAGAGCCTCCGTCAATGCCTCGGATTTTGAAGAGAACCGCCGGGTGAAATCACTGTCGGTTCCCTGCCCGATCGGCAGTACGACACCACGCTTGTGATCGATCTGATAGATTGCGTCCTGCAACTGATCGTCGAGAACGGTGCGATCGGTGATGACAATGACGGAGTCGAACACCTTCTCCGACTGCTCGTCGTGCAGGGTCGACACTTGATGAGCAAGCCACGCGATCGAGTTGGTTTTGCCTGATCCCGCCGAATGCTGGATCAGGTACCTCTGGCCCGGTCCTTTGGCCTTCGCGTCAGCGAGGAGTTTTGTGACGACGTCATGCTGGTGATAGCGGGGAAACAAGATGGTCGCCGACCGCGTAATACGGCCGGTAACCGCATCCCGGTTGCGGCTTGTTTGGACGTGCATGAACTTGCCCAAGATCTTCAACCATGTGTCTCGTTGCAGGATCTCCTCCCAGAGGTAGGCCGTCGCCGTTCCAGCCGCGTTGGGTGGGTTCCCGGCGTGATGGCCGTTACCGCGGTTGAAGGGCAGAAACCGGGACCTATCCCCATCGAGCTTCGTGGTCGTGAAAACCGCGCTGTTGTCCACCGCGAAATGCACCAGGGCTCGGTGCCCGAACGACAACAGTGGCTCCCTCGTGCCGGTCTCCGGGTCGATTGGTAGTCGATCACGCTTGTACTGTGAGACTGCAGCGTGGACATCCTGGACGAATTCAGATTTTAGTTCCGCTGTAGCTACCGGCAGCCCGTTGACGAAGAACACCAGATCAATACTGTCGGTTTTGCTGACCGAATATCGCACTTGACGCATCACACGTAAACGGACCTTACCGTAGCGCTCCGACGTAGTCGGGTTCATCGTGTCAGCAGGCTTGAACTGGCATAGATCCATCTGCTTTATGTGCTTGAATCCGTGGCGCAATGCCGACAACGTACCACCGGCGGCACTTAGTGGCCGGTCAAGTGAATCGGCCAGCCGGTCAAGCAGGCGAATGCGCTCCCTGTCCGTGCGAGCTACAGCTTCGAGGGCTTCGGGCTGCGTGTTCTCGAGCCAGCTGAACAAGTCCTCGGGAAAGAGTGCTCGCTGCTTGTCGTAGCCGTCGTCGTTAGGCGAGTAAAACCAATCATGAGACGACAGATGGTCGCAAATCTCGGCTTCAAGATTTTGTTCGTGATGCAATGCCACAACTTAGCTGCCTTCGCGATACGTCGCTATGTCAACTTGCCCTGTTACGCATGCCGCGATCCACCCTCGTCGCCGCTCCTTCATGACCCCGATCAGCTGGCGAGTCTTATCGAGCAGTGTGTCGATACGCCTTGTCTCGATATCTAGGCGGTCAGCAATAACACGTTGCTCATCGACCGTCGGTATCGGGATAGGGAAATTGCCTACACTGGTCGAGTTGGTTGACGCAAGGTTCGTCGTCCTCTTTGCGGTAGCCCGAAAGTACCGGCGACCAGTGTCGGACTCCAGAAGATAGACCAAAAATCTGTTAATTAGGCTCGGGTGACAGCGCACTGCGAAAATGTGGTTCTGGTGGACGCATGGGTCTATCTGCCCTTCCCAGATGCATCCGCGGCCAAGTTTATCAATATCGCCACCTTCGGTCATTAAAACATCGCCGGGTCTCAGCAGATAATTGGCAAGGTCACCGGGATTAAGTGCAACCTCTTTAACCTCAGCTAGATCGACGTAACCGGTCTGTACGTTCGCGACCCGCAAATACGGATACCTGCTCGCCTCTGCGTCCAGAGTTTTACCCAACGTCACACCGGTCTGAATCTCGGCGTGATACTTCAGTCGAGACTGCTGCGTCCCGCCCTGAATAAGTTCAGCGATTGCTTCGGTGATCAGAGATGCACGATGCTCAAGAAGCGTGGTTACCAAGCATTGCTGCTTCGTAATGATGGCGTCGATCTTTGCAGTCTCTTGAACCAAAAAATTCGCGATCGCTTGTTGCGCTTTGATTGGGGGGAGCCATACCGGAAGAATACGTAGACCGTCGTTATCGATCTCGACCTGGTTAGGACGGACACCGCGCGACAGACGCAAATACTCGACAGTATAGACATCGGACCGCAGAAGCCAGTTTAGAAATCGGGCATTCTCATGGTGCTTAGGACGAAAACATACGTAATGCCCTGAAATGATGCCCCGATATGACGAAATCCCTACGGATCCTTGCCACGCCTTCATTCGATTGATGACTAACCACCCGCGGTCGACGAGTTGGTAGATCTCCCGGTTTTCAGCGGTCTTATTACCATTGTCGCTTCTGCTATCTTTCTTCACAATCCCGTAATCACGGTAAACGCTGAGCATCTCTTCGTCGGGATGCCCCACGTCCTTGACGCGATCAAAAAGTGACCATAAAGGGACTGCTCGCCACGCCTCGGGCCAGTCGATCGAACCGAGAACACTCATGATTCGATCTCAGCGAAGAGGGTCTGGATCTCACCGATAAGACGCCTAACGTCGGCGTCAATATCTTCCAGGTTCCGAGGTGAGACGTATTCGTAGAAGTGGCGGTTGAACGGAATCTCGTAACCTATTCTCGTCTTGGACTCATCAATCCACGCTTCAGGGACGTGTGGTTTAATTTCGCGGAGAAAATGCTCGGATATATCCTCGCCCAATGGAACGTTTTCGGTGTCGCGCAACTTGGGGTCGGGCTCCGCGTTGCCCTTCGCGTCCCTACAAATCTCCGCAGACTCGTCCCGCTCGGCCATGCTCCCCAGCAGTACCTTGCGAACAGGGGCGCTCACTCTGACGCCCACCTCGCGGAGAGATTTGTCCAAGAGCGCACTGAAAGCGGGTCGATCTTTGGTTATCTGTTCCAGAATGAGCGGCTCGAGGGCGTTCCGCAACTGGCCTCTTGTCTCCTTGTCAAGTTTTTCAACTGCTGGATTGTTGAGTGCCGATTCGATGCGCGCCATCGTCACTTGGAATGACAGCCTGAGCGGGCGCTCGATCGTGATCGTATGGTAGCCGAAGGCCTTGTTCTCGAAAACCTTGGATCGCTTGTCATCCACACTGAGGATGGCATACAGCCTCACGATGGTCTCAATATCCGTGTCGGAAAGTGCCTTTCGCTTGTTCCCCAAAGACTTGCGCATCTTTACGAACATCTGAGATGCGTCGATGAGCTGAACCCTGCCGCGGCGCTCCTCAGGCTTATGCCGGTCTAGAACCCAGATGTAGGTAGCGATCCCGGTGTTGTAGAACATATCCGTCGGCAAAGCAATGATCGCATCAAGAAGATCGGATTCAATAACCCAGCGCCTGATTTCGGACTCACCTGAACCAGCTTTGCCCGTAAACAGTGGGGAGCCATTGAGCACGATGGCTGCTCGGCCGCGAGTTTGGTCAGGATCGACCGGCCGCATCTTCGAGATCAGATGGAGCAGGAACAGCATCGAGCCGTCCGAGACGGACGGTAGCCCGGCACCAAATCGACCGTTGACGCCCATCATATGCTCTTTGCGGACCTCGCGTTCGGCGGTCTTCCATTCGACGCCGAATGGCGGATTCGACAAGCAGTAGTGGAACACCTTGCCGGCATGCTGGTCATCTGTGAGAGTGTTCCCGAGCGCTATGGCGTTGACGTCCTGGCCCTTGATGACCATGTCGGCTTTACAGACGGCGTACGAACTAGGATTGACTTCTTGGCCGGCCATCCTCAACCGCGCAGTCGGGTTCTGCAGCCGCAGGTGCTCGTCCATCACTGAGAGCATGCCGCCCGTGCCTGCCGTAGGGTCATACACTGTGCGGATGATGTCAGCCCTGCTAGTAGCCTCCTCGTCACCCACGAGGAGCAAATCGACCATGAGCGCGATGACCTCTCGTGGCGTAAAGTGCTCCCCGGCGGTCTCGTTAGACGCCTCGGCGAACTTGCGGATCAGTTCCTCGAATACGGAGCCCATCTCGGTGTTGCTGACGTTTTCGGGACGCAGGTCGAGTGCCGCGAACCGCTGCAGGATTAGGTAGAGGGCGTTGGCGCTGTCCAGGCGCTGAATCTGCTCTTCGAACTTGAACTGCGTGAAGACGTCTCGAATGTTGTCGCTAAACCCATCGAGATAGCTCAGAAGGTTAGCCTTGGCGTTGGCACTGTCGCCGGTGAGCGAAGTGATCGTGTACTGCGATGTGTTGTAGAACTTGTAACCGGACTTCTTGCGCAGCCTGACATCTAGAATATCAGCGCTTGTCTTGTCCCTAGATGCTAGCCACTCCTCGTGGACTGCCTTCTGCGTCGGGGCCAAGACGCAGTCGAGCCGTCGCAGGATGGTCATCGGGAGAACCACATCGCCGTACTCTTTTGGCTTGTATGGCCCCCGGAGCAAGTTGGCAATGGCCCAGATGAAGTTGGCGTCTGGCTTTGACACGGCTGACAAGCCCTCCGGCGGCTGGTAGCTCGGATCGTTCCCACGGCAGCGCACCCAGAAAGAAGATCCGACATATCGACAGTTCATTGCCAGCCTAGCCGCAGTCGCGGAGACTCGCGGTGCCGGGACTGCCCATGATTTCGAGGCCGGAACGAACCTGTCGGGCCTAGGACGCGAGCGCCCAGCGATGATCACGGGTGCGCTTATCGGAACAAGCCTCGCAAATCTCCCGCTCGGGCGCTGGCCCGAGGCAGAGAAGTACGGGACCGATGCCTATCCACTTGCTCTGCACGAAGAGGGACGGAAGTAGACGGACAGGGTGAATACACCGTTAACCGCCACCGCAGGCCTACGACGCCACCGCCGGACGACACGAGCAACGCTGGCGTTCACTCGGGAGTAGCCGTGGCCAGAGGAGGCGGCCGACGTGGGTATTTTGCGGACGCCCGACTGGACCTGCCTCACGGCGGACACATTCCTCCGCTTACCAGCGGACGTCGACCTATCAAGGGTGGGGTGCAGCGGCGCCTCGCATCTTTGATGGCGGGTCGGATCCGGCTATCGCCTCTAGCCTCACGGGTCTGTTTTCGACGAGGTGGAAGTGTGTCGTCGGAGCTCGTCTGTGAAGGCTGCCCAAGCCCTAGATGCGGCACGAGGGCCCTGGGCCGGGCCCTGCAATCGGCGGATGTGACAGCGACCTCACGACCTGCCGGGTTAGGGTCACAGACTCCCGGACCTGACTCCGCCGACGAACGCCGTCCGCCTCGAGGTGTTCACCACCAGGATGCGACCAAACGGGTCCTTGAAAATTGCGGATGTCAACCGCAAGCGGAGTCAGTGCGAATTAGACACACTCAGAGCGCGTTTCACATTGCTGTCAGTCGGGTGTGTTGAAGGTGCGGCGTTGTTGGCGGGTGGCGGGTTCGCCTCGGGTGAGGCGGCGGAGCATGCCGCCGAGGGCGGCCCATCGGATCATGGCCTCTGACGTTGCGCGGTGGGTTTCGTAGTCGCGGGCCAGGCGGCGGTGAGCGGTGATCCAGGCCAGGGTCCGCTCCACGACCCAGCGGCGGGGGTGCACGACGAACCCTTGTTGGTCGGCGGGTTTGCGGACGATCTCGACGGTGGTGCGTAGCAGGTCGCGGGCCCAGTCGACGAGGCGGCCGGCGAAGCCGGTGTCGGCGAAGACGTGCCGGATGGGGGTGGCTGCGTAGGTGGCGAGCAGGGCTCCTTTGGCGCCGTCGCGGTCCTGCCAGGACGCGGCGAGGACCCAGACGGTGACCAGCAGTCCGAGGGTGTCGGTGACGATGAACCGCTTCCGGCCGTTGATCTTCTTGCCGGCGTCGTAGCCGCGGGTAGCGCGGGGCACGGTGTCGGCGCCCTTCACGCTCTGCGAGTCGATGATCCCCGCCGTCGGCTCTGGCTCGCGGCCGTGAGCCACCCGGATCTCCTCGCGTAGTTCGGTCAGGATCCGCTCGGTCACACCCCGACTGTTCAGGCGCGTGAAGTGCGCGTACACGGTCTGCCAGGGCGGGAAGTCGACCGGCAGGTACCGCCACGCGCAACCGGTACGCACCACGTACAAGATGGCGTCGATGACGGCCCGGCGGGCGTGCTTCTCTGGTCTGCCCATCCACTGCGGCGACGGCAGCATCGACGCGATGATCTCCCACTCGGCGTCGGTCAGGTCAGATGGGTACCGCCGCACTCGATCCATGCCTGTCTACCGACCGAGCTACATCCATCGATCGGACCCGCTGTGCGACACACCCGACCGACCCACAAACCAAACGCGCTCTCAGCATTCCCGTTCAACCTGCGGGTGCTCCGTCGCCAGGCTGCGCGGTTCAGAAGTTGCGGTCCATGCTGTCACCTTCCCAGGAGTTGCTCGGACTCGTTCGAGGTCCATCGAAGTGCTGCCGGCGCGGCCAGGACGCCGCAGACCACAGTTGTTGACGAGCGCTGGCGAAGGCGGGCACGCGCACGAGGCTGTACGCCGAAGCCCTCATGACGCTGCCGGCGCCGATATCCGGACGGAGGCGTTCGACGATCGAGTCACCATCGGGCTACCTTGTGGCCGGCCCTGGTCTGCTACCTCGGTCACTGCTCCCACTCTGCTCCCAATGTAAGCGGCACAAATGGCCAAGCCCGTTACCGACTACTGCGGCAACGGGCTTCTGACCTGCGCAAACTGAGAGTGGGCGATGCTGGTATCGAACCAGCGACCTCTTCGGTGTGAACGAAGCGCTCTCCCACTGAGCTAATCGCCCTCAGCGCCACTGACTCTACCCGATCGTGGAACCGGACCGGAAATCCGGGGTCAGTGGGTCGCGAGGTAGTGCATCGCCTCGGCCACCACGTCGATGCCGAGGCTGTACTTGAGGGACAGCCAGACCACCGTGGCCACGAAGACCAGGCCGACAGAGCCGAGCACGATTCGCACCAGCAGCGACTGTCTCGTTACCCAGCGTGTCCATCCGTGGACGTGGCGGCGGGTGAAGCCGAGCAGCCGGCGCGCCCAGTGGTATTCGACGGCCCAGATGCCCAGGCCGGCGATCACCAGCAGCCAGCCGGGCCCCGGGAGCGGGATGAGGGCGATGCCGATGGTCACCACCAGCGCCCCGGCGATCGCGATGAAGATCTTGAGTGCGATCCGGCCGGTGGGGTTGGCGCGGATGAGGTCGAGGGTCAGCGAGATCCGCTCACGCCAGCGAGGACGACGCGGCGGGTCCTGCACCGCGACTCCACCACCACGACCAGCACCGGCATCGCTGCCGCGACCAGCACCGCTGCCGCCGCCACCATCGGTGCCATCACCACCGGGACGACCGGCGTCGGACGCCGGCCGACCGGCCCGCTCGGGTTGCTCCATCGGCACTCCGTACCCCCGCTTTTCGGCTGCTCGGACCGCGACGTTCGGCGGGCCGGGCGCCGCCGCCGGATCCACTGAGGATTGCTTCGTCACCATTTCACCCCCCAGTGTCGCTCGGGCCCGTCACTGCAACGGCCGACTGGACGTTACCGGAGTAAGTCGACGACTGAGCCACCCGATACCGGGCGGGATCACGCACTGGGCAGAACCGGAAATCCTACATGAATGCTCACATTCACGCGGCCTTTCCGTCCCCCTTCCCACCACTGGGTGAAGTCAGCGTATGGCGGAGCGTAGCCAGGAGTAGCACCTGAGTATGGGAAAAGCGGGACACGCGCGTTCCGCAGCGGTGCCGGGGGGAGAACGTCCATGAGTGTCATCCGACCGACGACCGTAGAGGTCGAGACGTCGCTAAGGCTCGTCGCACCTGACGCCACCGCCTTGCCGGTGCGTGCCAGTCTGCGTTACGACCCTGCTGACCCGTATGCGGTCCATGTCCTGTTCCATGCCGAATCGGCAGGGGGCGAGGCGGTGAGTTGGTCGTTCGCTCGCGAACTTCTGGTCACCGGCCTGGACGAGCCGGCCGGCATCGGGGATGTGCGGGTCTGGCCCTGGGCCACACCGCGCGGCGACTTCGTCGCGCTGGCCCTCTCGTCACCGGACGGCAACGCCCTCTTCGAGGTGCCGCGCAGCGTCCTGGTGCGTTTCCTTCGACGGACCTACGTCGTCGTCCCGCGCGGCCGTGAGGCCGAGCACCTGGACGTCGACACGGCGGTGAACCGGCTGCTCGCCGGTCGCTGACCGCCCGAACCTGCAACACCGGCCATACCGGGGCCGCGCGGATCTGCCGAGTCCGCGCGGCCCCGGCACACACCCAGGAAGTACGCGCACAGCGCTCCCCGGGTCGGCCGGTGCTCAGCCGTGCGTGGTGATGCCGCCGTCGACGGGAATGACCGCCCCGGTGAGGTATGCGCCGGCGCGCGACGAGAGGTAGATGGCGGTGCCGGCCATGTCCTCGGGGCGCCCGATGCGGCCCAGCGGCACCTGCTGCTCGATGGCGGCCCGGCTCGCCGGGTCGTCGAGCGCGAACGCCATCATCTTGCTCTCGAACGGGCCGGGCGCGATCGCGTTGACGGTGATCTGCTCACCGGCGAGCTGGTGGGCGAGGCTGCGGGTGATCATGTGCACGGCCGATTTGGTGGCCGAGTACGCGTACACCTCCATCATCGGCACCCGGATGCCGTCGATCGACCCGATGTTGATCACGCGGGCCGGGTCCTCGGCGCTGGCGGCGGCGCGTAACGCCGGCAGCAGCGCCGTGGTGAGTCGGAAGACGGCCTTGACGTTGACCGCCCAGAGCTTGTCGAACGCGGCCTCGGGGTAGTCCTCCAGCGGTGCGCCCCAGGTCGCGCCGGCGTTGTTGACCAGCACGTCGAGGCGACCGAAGCGCTCGCGTACGGCGGCGGCCAACGCCTCGGCGCCGGCGTTGTCGCTCAGGTCGGCGGGGATTGCCTCGCAGCGGCCCTCGGCGGACAGGGTGGTGGCGACCGCCTCGCAGACGTCCGCCTTGCGCGACGAGATGATCACGTGTGCGCCGGCCCGGACGAAGCCCTGAGCGATCATCAGCCCTATCCCCCGTGAGCCGCCGGTGACCAGGACCGTCTTACCTTCGACCGAGAACAGCTGCGTCATGCCCATCCCATCGCGAGTCGGCGGGTGCCGCCGGCCGGTCGGGTGACCGGCGGATGCCGGGTGGACCGCTGACCGACGGCGCTACCGCCGGGTAACGTAGCCCGGCCGCCGGGACCGCGACAAGCCCGCAGCTTGCCGCGGATTCCGCTGCGACCGTCGATCGGGATGCGGTGACCTGCGGTTCGGGCTACCGTCGCAGGCGATGGTCTCCACCGATCCCTCCCCCGCGCCATCGATCGGAACGGCGTCTCCGGTCACCGACGAGATAGCCACGTTCGCGCTGGCCGATCTTGCCGGTGCCCCGGGCTGGCGTCGGCCGGTGATCGTCGAGCGGGAGCTGTTGATTCTCACCACGCGTGGGCACGGCGACGCGGAACTCGACTTCCACCTGCTGCCGTGCCGGCCCGGCACGCTGTTGCGGGTCCGCCCCGGCCAGGTGCTGCGCTGCGCCGGCCCCCAGTTCGACGCCACAGTGGTCGCCTGGGAGCCCGAGGCGCTGCACGGCTTCGACGTCGACCTGACCACGACAGCGACCTGGCGGCAGTTGGCCGGTGAGGACGAGGACGCGGTGATCAGCGAGGTGAGCCAGTTGGCGGTGGACTGTCGGCGGCACCCCGACAGCCCGACCGCCCGCGCGCTGCTCCGGCATCAACTGGCGGTGCTGCTGCTCCGGCTGGCAGTGGCCCACGACGACCGGTCGCCGTCCCGCCCCGAGGACGAGACGTTCCACAGGTTCCGCAGCGAGGTGGAACACGGCTACCCGCACACCCGACGGGTGGAGGACTACGCGGCCGAACTCGGCTGCTCGGTGCGGACCCTGACCCGGGCCTGCCTGGCCGTCACCGGTCGTAGCGCCAAACAGGTCATCGACGAGCGGGTCGCGTTGCAGGCCAGCCGGTTACTGGCCGCGACGGATCAGCCGATCGCCCAGATCGGCCGGCGGCTCGGCTTCTCCGAACCCACGAACTTCGGCCGCTTCTTCACCCGCGAGATCGGGGTCAGCCCGGGCGCGTTCCGGGCCGCCCGGGATCAACCGGTGGCCGGCCGGGTGGTCCGACCTCGACCGCCGGCCGAGTCGACGGGCGTCAACGGCGGTTGGTTCCGCCCCGGCACCCCGGGCGAACCCGCAAACGGCGGGCACGCCACGAGACCCGGACCGCCCGCCGGAGGGCCCGGCGGCACCGGGCGGGCATGATGGCACTGTGCAGATCTCCGCGCGCGGCGACTACGCGGTACGGGCGGCGTTGAGCCTCGCCACCGCGTACCCCTCGCTGCTGTCCACCCAGGCCATCGCCGCGGAGCAGGACATGCCCCGCAAGTTCCTGGAGGCGGTCCTGGCGGATCTGCGCCGGGCCGGCATCGTCCGCGCCCAACGTGGCGCCGAGGGCGGCTACACCCTCGCGCGTCCACCACGCGAGGTGACAGTCGGCGCGGTGCTGCGCGCCGTCGAAGGCCCACTTGCCGGGGTACGCGGGCTGCGCCCCGAGGAAACCCGGTACGAGGGTTCGGCGGAGAACCTGCCCGGCCTGTGGGTGGCCGTGCGCGCCGCCGTGCGGCGGGTCGTCGACGAGGTGAGCCTCGCCGAGATCGTCAGCGGTCGACTGCCCGCTCACGTCCGCAAGCTCACCGCACTGCCCGACGCGTGGGAGCCGCGCTGACCTCGGGTCGGCTCACAGCGCCCACACCACCTCCTCGGTGCTGAGCCGGGGCAGCCGCCGATCCCAGGCGTCCGGGCCGGGGCGGCCCAGGTTGAGCAGCAGCAGCGCCTCGTGCCGGCCGTCGGGGAAGAACTCCCGGCTAACCCCTGCCGCGTCGAACCCGGCCATCGGGCCGGCGGCCAGCCCGGCGGCCCGTACGCCCACCAGCAGGTAGCCGATCTGGAGGGTCGCGCTGAAGCGGGCCTGCTCGGCGCGGGACGGGCGGTCGCTCAGCCAGTCGCGGGCCTGCGGCCGGTGCGGATACAGCTCCGGCAGCCGTTCGTGGAAGTCCACGTCGGCGGCGAGCACCGCCACCAGTGGCGCCGTGGCCGTCTTCGCCCTGTTGCTCGACGAGACGTACGGCAACAGCCGCGCCCGCGCCGCCGCCGAACGGAGCAGCAACACCCGCAACGGCTGACCGTTGTACGCCGTCGGCCCGTACCGGATCAGGTCGTGGATCGCCGCGACCTGGGCGTCGGTGACCGGCTCGTCGGTGAACGTGTTGGCCGTGCGGGCCGCCCGGAACAGCAGGTCCTGGGCGGCCCGGTCCAACGCGAGCAGATCGGCCGTGGTGACTGCGCTCACGGGGAGACGGCGGTGGTGTAGCCGCCCCGGTGGTGGACCAGTGGCGCGCCGTCGCCACAGTCGCCGAGCGCCAGCGGCTCGGCGATCACCAGCGTGTGGTCGCCGGCCGGGACCCGGTGCACCACCCGGCAGAGCAGCCGGGCCAGCACCCCGTCGAGCAGCGGCACCCCGAACGGTCCCGACGTCCAGTCCGGGTACGCGGCGAACCGGTCGATGCCACTGGTCGCGAAGACCGTGGCGGCCTCCCGCTGCCCGGCGCCCAGCAGGTGCACGGCGACGTGCTCGGCGCGGGCGAGCACCGGCCAACTCGACGACGCCACCCCGAGGCAGAACGAGACCAACGGTGGGTCCAGCGACACCGACGTGAACGACGTCGCGGTAAAGCCCGCCCGGATGGGCGCGCCGATCCCACCCAGGCAGGTGGGGTCGGTGGCGCGGGCGACAGCGGTGACCACCGTGACGCTGCTGGCCTGCCGCCGCAGCAGAGCGCGGAACAGGTCCCGGTTCACCGGTCGCAGCTCGGCGACGTCCGCCGAGGGGCGCTCCACGGTGGTCACGCCGGCACCAGGGCCGACGCGGCGTACGCACTGGCCGGTCGGGGCAGGCCGTAGTGCTCGCGCAGCGTCCGACCGGTGTACTCGGCGCGGAACAGCCCCCGGGAGCGCAACACCGGCACCACGTGGTCGACGAAGTCGACGAGCCCACCGGGCAGGTGCGGCGGCATGATGTTGAACCCGTCGGCCGCGCCCTGGGTGAACCACAACTCGATCTGGTCGGCGATCTGCTCCGGCGTACCGGCGACGACCCGGTGACCCCGGCCGCCGCCGAGTCGGCCGATCAGCTGGCGGATGGTGAGCTGCTCCCGGCGGGCCAGCTCGGTGACGAGCTGATAGCGGCTCTGGTGAGCCTGCACGGTGCCGGCGGCCGGCAGCTCCGGCAGCGGCCCGTCCAGCGGCAGGCCGGTCAGGTCGATGCCGAGCATCCCGGAGAGCTGGGCAAGGGCGTACTCGGGGACGATCAGCTCCTCCAGCTCGGCGGCGAGCGCCAGCGCCTCGGCTTCGGTGCCGCCGATCACCGGCGCGATGCCGGGAAGGACCTTCACCAGCTCCGGGTCGCGGCCGGCGGCGGTGACCTGCCGGCGCAGCTCGGCGTAGAAGCTCTGCCCGTCGGCGAGGGTCTGCTGCGCGGTGAAGACCGCCTCGGCGTAGCGAGCGGCGAAGGCAATCCCGTCCGGCGACGAGCCGGCCTGCACCAGCAGCGGTCGGCCCTGCGGCCCCCGGGGAATGTTCAGCGGGCCACGGACCTGGAACTCCGGCCCGCGGTGCGCCACCTCGTGCACCCGGTCGGTGTCGGCGAACACCCCGGCTGTGGTGTCGAAGACCAGCGCGTCGTCCTCCCAGCTGTCCCAGAGCTTGACCGCCACGTCCACGAACTCGGCGGCCCGCCGGTAACGGTCGGCGTGTTCGGGGTGGCTGTCCCGGTTGAAGTTGACCGCCTCCCGCTCCTGGGCGGAGGTGACGATGTTCCAGCCGGCCCGACCGCCGCTGAGGTGGTCGAGCGAGGCGAACTTGCGGGCGACGTGGAACGGCTCGTTGTAGGTGGTGGAGACCGTCGCGATGAGACCGATGTGTTCGGTCACCGCGGCGAGCGACGCGAGCAGGGTCAGCGGTTCGAAGACGGCCTGGATGTTGTGTCGGGGGTTCGGGCCCACCGAGAGACCGTCGGCGAGGAAGAGCGAGTCGAGGGTGCCGCGTTCGGCGATCCGCGCCAGCTCCTGGAAGTGCCGTACGTCGGTGACCCGACGCGGGTCGGTGCGGGGGTGCCGCCAGGCGGCCTCGTGATGGCCGACGCCCATCAGGAACGCGTTGAGGTGCAGGGTGCGGGTCATTGGTGTCCGTCCTATCCGGCAGAGACGTCGACGCGCCAGGTGGAGAAGCGACGTTCGAGGGCGACGAGGAGCTGGTTGACGACCAGGCCGATGGCGGAGATCGTGATGATCCCGGAGTACATGTCGGCGATCGCGAAGTTGTACTGCGCGTAGTTGATGAGGTAGCCGAGCCCGGCCTTCGCGCCGACCATCTCGGCCGCGACCAGCACCAGGATCGAGTACGCCCCGGCCAGCCGGACGCCGGTGAAGATGGTCGGCACCGCGGCCGGCAGGATCACCTTCTGGAACAGCCGCAGGTGGTTGAGCCCCATCGAGCGGGCCGACCGGATCAGCAGCGGGTCGACGCCCTTCACCCCGGCGATGGTGTTCAGCAGGATCGGCCAGGAGCACGCGTACAGCACCAGGGCGATCTTGGAAGTCTCGCCCAGGCCGAGGATGAGCACGAACACCGGCAGCAGGGCCAGCGCGGCGGTGTTGCGGAACACCTCCAGCAGCGGGCTGAGCAGCTCGGCGAGCGGCCGGTACCAGCCGATCAGCAACCCGAGCGGGATGGCGGTGAGCACCGCCAGGCCGAGCCCGGCCAACGACCGGGTGAGGCTCGCGCCCACGTGCTCGGCGAGCTGCCCGCTGCGCAGCAACTCCCACCAGGCCACCAGCACCTCCGACAGCGGGGGCAGGAAGACCCGGTCGACCAGCCCGAGCCGGGGTGCGCCCTCCCAGATCGCGGCCAGCGCGGCGATGGCGACGGTACGGTGCAGCACCTTCGCGCCGACGCCGAGCAGCCGACCGGCGCGACCGGAAGCGGCACTGTCGGCCGCAGCACGGGGCACGGTGGGTGGCCCGGCGAGTCGGGCGGGACGTTCGGCGATGTCAACCAACGCGGGCCTCCTCGGTGTGGCGGACGCCGGTGCCCTCGGCCGCCTGGGCGGCCCGCACCTCGTCACGCAGCAGGGTCCAGATCTGGTGGCGGTGGTGGCGGAACGCGTCGGTGGAACGGACGTCCTCGACCGCGTCCCGGTCGCCGAGGTCGATGTCGATGACCTGTTTGAGCCGCCCGGGCCGCGACGTCAGCACCGCCACCCGCTGACCCAGGTAGACGGCCTCGTCGATGCCGTGGGTGATGAACACGATGGTCTTGCCGGTACGGGCCCAGATCCGCACCAGCTCGTCCTGCAACGAGTCGCGGGTCTGCGCGTCCAGGGCGGCGAACGGCTCGTCCATCAGCAGCACGTCCGGGTCGTACGCGAGGCTGCGGGCGATGGCCACCCGCTGCTTCATCCCGCCGGACAGTTCGTGCGGATAGCGGTCGGCGAACCCGCGCAGGCCCACCAGGTCGAGGTGGTGCTCGATCAGGGCGGCGCGCTCGGCGCGGGGCACCCCCTTGGCCTCCAGGCCGAACGCGACGTTGCCGGCGGCGGTGCGCCAGGGCAGCAGCGCGTACTGCTGGAAGACGATGCCCCGGTCCAGGCCGGGACCGGTGACCTGCCGACCGTCGACGAGCACCCGCCCCGCGGTCGGCTCGGTGAGCCCGCCGAGCAGGTCGAGCAGTGTGGACTTGCCGCAGCCGCTGGGGCCGACGACGACCAGGAACTCGCCGGGGCGTACCCCGAGGGTGACAGCGTCCAGCGCGGTGACCGCGCCGGCGCCGCCACGCCGGCTCGCGCGGACCGGGAAGGTCTTGCTCACCCGATCGAAGAGGATCTTGTCGGTGCTCACGCGTTCCCCCCGTCCACGAACGGGTTGAATCGGTTGGTGTAGATGTCTCCGGGCTTCGGGCGGTCGCCCTTGAGCTCACCCTCGGCGGCGAGCCAGTCGATCCAGGTGCCGAACTCCTGCTCGCCGATCACGCCGCCACGGCCGGCGACCCCACTGCTCTTCCAGTACGCGACCAGGGACGGGTCCTCGTTGCGGCCGCGCTTGCCGATGATGTCCCGCATCCGGGCGACCACTGCCTCCCGGGGTTGGGTACGGGCCCACTCGATGGCCTTGCCGACCCCGGTGACGAAGGCCTTGACGGTCTCCGGGTTGCGCTTGATGAAGTCGTCGCGGAAGACGTAGGTGCCGCCGCTGAACGCGCCGAGCAGCTCGTAGTCGGTGAAGATGGTGCGGATGCCGCCGCTGGCGACCGCCTTGTCGCGGATCACCCCGCCGAGCACCGCGACGTCGATCTGCCGCTGCCGCAGCGACTGCTCGGTGTTGACCGGTGGCAGGGCGACCAGCTCGACCTGCTTGACCTCGGCGGGAGTGAGGCCGCCTCGAGCGAGCCAGGTCTTGAGTACTGCCTCGGCGTGCGCGCCGAGGGTGTTCATGCCGACCTTCTTGCCGATCAGGTCACGAGGACTGCGGATCGGGCTGTCGTCGAGCACGTAGTAGCCCTGGAAGGTCTGCGCGTCCGAGCCGTAGTAGCTGACCACCGCGGTGATCGGGGCGTTGGCGGTGGAGAGCTTGACGATGGCGCCGTTGAACGCGCCGCCGAAGTCGCTCTGCCCGGTGGCGGTGGCCTGAATGTCCTGCGGACCACCGGTGACGTTGCCGATCCAGGTGAGCTTGACGTCGCCGAGGTAGCCGAGGTCGGCGGCGAGTTCGGGAAGGGTGACCTGACCGACCGAGCCCTGGTAGCGCAGCTCGCTGGCCTGGGCGTCGTCGGCTGCCGCGTCACCGCCGCAGCCGGCGGTGGCGGTGAGCACTACCAGCGCGGCAACGGCGACGAGGGTACGCAGAATTGCACGACGGGGTGGGGACATGAGGAGTCTCCTGATCTGTCCACGATGGGAACGGGGACGCCCGGATGAGGGCGTGCGGGCACGCTGCTCCGCAGTGAGCGGGCGGGCGGTGAGAGTGCGGCGCTGGAGCCGAGCCGGATGGACCGGTCAGCTCAACAGAGCGCGCTCGCGTGCCGGACCAGGTCGACGTGCACACGAGCGGTGAGGAGTAGCTCATCCCGCTGCGACATGACCCCATGCTGCCCGGGATCGGAACGAGCGGTCAACGGCCTTCCAGAAGATGAGACTTCTATCGCTGACGATGTTACGGAGCACCCCGACCAGCGTTTACCACGCCGCAACACCTATCTGTTGGATAGAGATTGCGATGGCCGATGGGCGACCGTCCAGGACGGACAGCGAGAGGGTTTCAAAAGTTGTCGGTTCGGGCATGTTCGATCTCGACACGGCAGGGAACGGTGACGAGGGGAGACCTCCGATGGGCCTCATGTTTCGCAAGCGCAAGAAGTACGGTCCGATCATCCTGAACTTCACCGAGAACGGCTTCTCCTCGTGGAGCATCAAGATCGGTCGCTGGTCCTGGAACTCCAAGGCCCGTGCGCACCGGGTCGACCTGCCGGGTCCGCTGAGCTGGAAGCAGGACAAGTCCCGGTCGTAAGCATCCCGGGAGTCGAGCGGGGTGCCGGTGATTCACCGGCACCCCGCTCGGCGTCTGCCCCCACACGCCCCGCCCCGGCCCGGCCCGGCCCACCTCGGCGATCTTGCAGTTTCTGTCGTTGTTTTGCGTGGAATAACCCTTATGCCGGAGCAGAAAGTGCAAGATCGCGTGGGCGGGGGCGCGACGGGGGGCGCTCAGCGCGCCAGGGTGATGATCTCGTCGCCGGCCAGCCGCCCGGACTCGCGATCGCGTCGCACGACGCCGACGTCGAGAAGCTCGACGAGCGCCTGGTTGGCGTCGGCGGCACGGTAGACCGTCGCGGTGAGGGTGTGCCGGCGCAGCTCGGTCACCGGCCGTGGCCCGCCCGCCCGCAACTCGGCCAACAGCTCGTGGGCCAACGGTTCGAGGTCGGGATCACCGACCACGTCGACAGTCGTGCCGGTCGGGTCCAGCGGGTCGCGGTAGCGCACGCCGAGGTCCGCGCCGACCGCCCAGAGCGCGTCACGGACCGCCTCCAGACTCCGGTCGGAGCGGCTGCCGAACGCGATCACCCCGGCGGCCTGTCCGCCGGGCAGCACCGGCGCCACCTCGGCGACCAGGGGGAAGCCGGCGGAGACGAGCACGTCTCGGGCACTGTCGCCGGTGTGCAGCAGCAGCTCTCCGGTCCGGCCGTTGGTCGTGGCGGTGAGCAGCTTCGGCGTCACCGCCCCGGGCAGGTCCACGAAGGAGAACAGCGGCGCGCCGGCCGCCCCGGCGGCCTTCACCGCGACCGGCAGCCGATACGGCTCGCCAGGAAGCAGGTGCACTGTGACCTCGGCGGGCAGCTCCGCCTCGATCGGGCCGAGTCGGGAGGGCAGGTCGGCGGCGGCGTCGGCCAGGACCAGCACCGTCACCTGCCGGCCGCGCACCTGGTCGCCGTGCGTGGCGACCAGGCGTAGCGCGGCCTCCGCGCTGCCCGCGTCGGCGCCCGCGAGGGCTATGGTGGCCCGCCGGGAGCGGTGCAGGGCCGCGGGCAGCCAGGTCGTCAACTGGCGGACCAGCAGGTCGCGGAGGAAATCAGTGGTCCGGTCGGTCGGCATCGGTCCGTTCTACCGTACGGCCGGTCAGGCCGGGACGGAGATCCCCACCCCGCCCCGGGTCTGCCCGCCGTAACGCTGCCGCTCGGCGTCCAGGTCGAGCCGACCGATCTGCTTGCGGGCGGCCAGCGCGGTGTCGTCGAGCAGGTCGGCCGGGATCAGCCAGACCACCTCGAACTCCAGACCGTCCGGGTCCTTGCCGTAGAGGCTCTTGGTCGTGCCGTGGTCGGAGGTGCCGACCAGGGCGCCCGCCGCAGCGAGCCGCTCGGCGGTGGCGGCCAGCTCGTCGAGCGTGTCCACCTCCCAGGCGAGGTGGTAGAGGCCGACGGTGGACCGGCCGGCGGTCGACCGCCCGGCGCCCGCGCCGATCTCGAAGAGGCCGAGGTCGTGGTCGTTGGTGGAGTCGGGGGCCTGGAGGAAGGTGGCGCCCCGGAAGCCGTCCGGGGTCATCGCCACCGGGCGGAAGCCCAGCACGTCGCTGTAGAACGCGACGCTGCGGGCGAGGTCACTGACGTAGAGGACCGCGTGGTTGAGCCGGTGGATACCCATGACCCGAGACTAACGCAGTTTAGTTGAACCTTCAACCATCCGGAGTATGATGGCGGTCATGACCCGCTGGTTGGACCCCGACGAGCAGCGCACCTGGCGCGCGTACCTCACCGCTTCCCGGGTGCTGATGGACACTCTCGACCGTGAGCTGCAACGCGACGCGGGCATGCCGCACGCGTACTACGAGATCCTGGTCCAGCTCTCCGAGGCCCCCGGTCGGCAACTGCGGATGAGCCAGTTGGCCCAGGCCGCGGGGTCGTCGCGCAGCCGGCTCTCGCACGCCGTGGCCCGACTGGAGGCCGCCGGCTGGGTGCGCCGTGAGGACTGCCCCACCGACCGGCGCGGGCAGATCGCGCTGCTCACCGACGAGGGTTTCGCCACCCTCGCGGCCGCCGCACCCGGCCACGTCGAGGGGGTACGCCGACACCTGTTCGACGCGTTGAGCCCCGCCCAGGTCGACCAGCTACGCCGGATCAGCGAGACCCTGGCCGAGCACCTGACCGGATCCTGACCAATCGACACCGGCGCGGGTCTTGTACTTACCGTCGTCGGATGAGCACGATGGGGCGTGTCTTCCGGCTTCGGTGAACTGACTGATCAGGCGCACCACCTCGTGTCCTCCGGCGATCTTGCCGGCGCGCAGCAACTGCTGTCCGACGCGCTCACCGACGCCGACCCCCGCCCGGCCAACGCCACCCCCGAGCTGGCCGAGGCGGCCAGCCTCCAGGCGCGGGTGCTGATCGCCCTCGGCGAGCCGCACTCGGCCCGCGGGTGGGCAGCTTTCGCGTACGCGGCCACCACCCGCCTGCACGGCCGCGCCGACCCGCGCACGGTGGCCGCTGCGGCGACCCTGGCCGCGGTTCTGCACCGGGTCGGCAGCCATTCCCGGGCGGCGCGGCTCTACCAGGAAGTCATCATCGAGCTGACCGCGCAGGACGGCCCGGAGTCACTGCGGGTGCTCGCCGCGCACGCCGACCTGGCCACCGTCGAGTACGCGCGCGGCCAGTGCACTGTGGCCCGCGACCGCCTCCAGGACGCCTGGGAGCTGCACCGCGAGGTGTACGGCGACGGGCACCCCAGCGGCATCAAGATGCTGGCGCGGCTCGGGGCGATGCAGCGCGACTGCGGGCAGTTCACCGAGGCACACGACAACCTGGCACTGGCCCGCGAGCTGTGTCGCCAGCACCTGCCCGCCGACGACCCGCTGGCCACCCAGGTGGCGGCCCTGGCCCGGGCGGCGGCCAGTCCCGACCACGCCTGCGCGGACAACCCGCCCACGGCTCGGGACACGCCGGTAGTGCCGGCCGCCCGCGTCCCACCGCACAGCGACGGGCCAGCCGAATCCGGCTACCACCCGCAGGCAGCCGCGACCCACCACGCCGGGGCGGTGCCCAACCCCCGGCTGCCCTCCGACGAGGCGGTCGGGTCGACGGGCGGCAGATGGTCGACCGAAGCGGCGGACGAGCCGTCGCCCCACCCCACCGACCCTCCGGTGCCCCCGTCGGTGGTCGGGCTGGCCGGCGGCACGGAGGAGCAGCCCGGCGTCTACCGACTGCACCGACCCGCCGACCCGTACACGTCGCCCGACCCGTACACGTCGTCCGACCAGCACCAACCGTCCGACCCGTACGCGCGGCCAGACCCGTACGCGCGGCCCGATGCGTACGGGCAGGTCGAGCCGTACACGCCGTCGCGGCTGCTGCCGGTGCCCGTGCACCGCGCGCCGCCGGAGCAGCGCAACCGGCTGGTCCCGGTGCTGGTGGCCGGCGTGGTCGTGGTGCTCCTCGGCGCGGCAGCGGTGATCGCCGGGGTGGCCCGGGTCGACGGCGACGACGAACCGACCCCGCCGCCGGCCAGCGCCTCTCCCACCACCGGCGCGCCGGCCAGCGCCGCGCCCGCCCCGGGCGGCTCGGCACCCACGTCGGCTGCCGCCGCGGCGCCGCCCGGCACCCCACCCAGCGCGGTGACCCTGCGCGACACCCGGGACAGCATCGCGCTGAACTGGACCTATCCGGCCGGCGGCGAGGGCCCGGTGGTCATCGCGGGCGGCCGCACCGGCCAGACCCACAACATCTTCGCGACGCTGCCCGCCGGCACCACCAGCTTCGTCATCTACGCGCTCAACCGCACCAACGACTTCTGCTTCACCGTCGCCGTCGCCTGGTCCACCGACACCGTGGCGCGTTCCAAGCAGGTCTGCACCCGCCGCCGCTGACCCGCCAGCCGCTGACCCGCCAGCTTTGCCCCCGCCCGCCACTGCCTGCCACCCACTGCCCTTGCCCGCTACGCCCCGCCTTCACCGCCCTGCCGCTACCGCCGCAGACCTCACTCAGCGTGGGCGTACCTGTTGACCAACCTGCCGTGACGCGCCGTCACACCCGACGCCCCAGCCCACGGTCCCTTTCAGGCTTTGCTCTGCTTACCTATACGCACCACTTGGGGTGACCAGCTGAAACGTCGTGGCCGTCGCTTCGGCACGTGCCGGCGAGCATCACGTTGGGTAGCTGTCGCATCCGCGGGTGCAGAGCAAAGGGGCCATCGGTGGTCGGTGGGGGGAGGTCGCCGTCACGGCCCGTCTAACTTGCGGGGTCCTCGGCCGGCAACGCCGGCAGCAGCAGGCACACCCGTAACCCCCGCTGCTGCGGCGCGTCGGTCAGGGTGATGCCGCCGCCCGCGCGTCGAACCAACTCCCGGACGATGGCCAGCCCCAGGCCGGCGCCCCCGTCGTCGCGGGCCCGTCCGTCATCCAGCCTGGTGAAGCGGTCGAAGACCCGCTCCCGGTCGGCCATCGCGATCCCCGGGCCGTCGTCGGTCACCGTCACCAGGTGGTACGCCCCGACGCCAGGCGTGACCGTGGAGCCCACCGTCGGTGCCGCCGCCGACGCCGCGAGCATGACACTGCCGTGCGCGTGCCGTACCGCGTTGTCGACCAGGTTGGCCAGCACGCGACGCAACTCCTCGACGGTGCCGACCGTCCAGAGCGGGCCGACCGGCGGCGTCACCAGCACCGGCGGTGACGGGTAGCGGGCGGCGACCTCGGTCAGCAACGCGCCCAGCTCCACCGGGCCGGTCCCCCGGGCCGTCGGAGTCTCGTCCAGACGGGCCAGCAGCAGGAGATCGTCGACCAGGCGGCTCAACCGGTCGGTGTCGGCGAGCAGGTTGGCGGTCACCGCCGTCCAGTCCGTCCGGTCGGCGAGGCGCTGGGCCACCTCCAACTCGGTCCGGATGTTGGTCAACGGGCTGCGCAACTCGTGCGCGGCGTCGGAGACGAAGGCCCGCTGTCGGACGCGGGCGGACTCCAGCCGGCCCAGCATGCCGTTGAGGGTGACCGCCAGACGGTGGATCTCGTCGGCCGACGCCGGCACCGGCAGCCGGCCGGCGCCGGCCCTCCCGGTGATCTCCTCGGCACCTCGACGCAACGCCTCGACCGGCCGCAGGGTCGCGCCCACCACCCGCCACGCCACCCCGGCCAGCACGGCCACCAGAAGCGGGAACGCCACCAGCAGGATGGTCCGGACCACATGGGTGCTGTGCCGCACGTCGGCCATCGAGCGGGCGACCAGCACGGTGAGCGGGTCGGCCGCGGTGCCGGCGGGTACGGCGACCACCCGGACCGGGCCGACGAGCCCGACCCGCTCGGCCGGCACCTCCAGCCGCTGTCGACCGTCGCGGTGGAGCCGCTCCGGGCGGACCATCGGCACCAGACGGTCGGCATCGATCGAGGCCGCCCGAATTCGTCCCTGCCCGTCGACGACCTGCACGCGGACCTGCCCCCCGGCCACCGGCAGCGGGTCCGGCAGCGCGTCCTCGGCGGCGAGCAGGGCGACCGCGTCGGCGGTGCGGAACGCCTCGGTGTCGACAGTGCGCTGGAGCACGAAGCCGAGCGCGCCGAGCAGCACCACCCCGCCCACGGCCAGCCCGATGGTGAGGCCGACTACACCGATCGCCATGAGCCGCCCGCGCAGCCCCAGGACCGGCATCCACCCGGGCCTGGCCCGACGGTCGGGGGCCGGGCCGGCGGTGGTCACGTCGCCAGCCGGTAGCCGGCCCCCCGGACCGTCTCCAGCCGGTCCCGGCCGAGCTTGCGGCGCAGATAGCCGACGTACACCTCGACGGCGTTCGGCGCGGTCTCCAGGCTGGCGTCCCAGACGTGGTCCAACAACTCGACCTTGGAGACGACCTGGCCCGGCCGGCGCATCAGGTAGTCCAACAACGCGAACTCCCGCGCGGTCAGCGCCACCTCGGCGTCCGCCCGGGTCACCCGCCGGCGGGCCGGGTCCAGCCGCAGGTCACCGACTGCCAGCACCGTCGGGCGCTCCGGCGCGCCCCGACGCAGCAGGGCCCGGAGCCGGGCCAGCAGCACCACATACGAGAAGGGTTTGGTCAGGTAGTCGTCGGCGCCGCAGTCGAGGCCGTCGGCCTGGTCGTACTCGCCGTCCTTGGCCGAGAGCATCAGCACCGGCAACCAGTGCTGCTCCGCGCGCAGCCGCCGGACCAACTCGTACCCGGAGAGGCCGGGCAGCATCACGTCGAGGACCATGGCGTCGTACCCGCCGTGCCGGGCCGCGTCCAGGCCCGCCGGGCCGGTTGCCGCCACGTCCACCGCGAACCCCTCCGCCTGAAGACCGCGTTGCAGGGCAGCCGCCAACCGGGCCTCGTCCTCCACCACCAGCACTCGCACAGCTCAAGGGTGCCACCCGGGTCAATCGGCGCGGTTCGGTGTCCTCAGCGCGTTCACAGCACGGACGAGGCAAGATGGCCGCAGGAGGTGCCACCATGTCCGTCCTGAGAAGCCGTCCCGTCCTTCGTTGGCTGGTTCCGGCCGCCGCGGCCGTCACCGTCATCGGCGGTGGCGCGGCAATCGGCACGTTCGCCGCCGAGGCCGAGCCGAGCCTGCCGCCCCGAACCGCCGCTCAGCTCCTGGTCGACCTGCAGACATCCCGGCTGGAGGGGTTGTCCGGGACCGTCGTGCAACGCGCCGACCTCGGCCTGCCGCCCCTCGTCGGGCTGGTACCCGGCAACGAGCTGACCACCCTGCTGACCGGCACCCACACCCTGCGGGTCTGGTACTCGGGGCCGGACCAGCAGCGTGTCGCGCTGATGGACACGCTGGGCGAGCAGGACATCATCCGCAACGGCCGGGACCTGTGGACGTGGCAGAGCCGCAGCAACACCGCCACCCACCGCACACTGGGCGGCGACGCCGGGGCCTGGAAGCCCGCCCCCGAACCGGCAGCGAGCCTGCCAGCCACCCCGCAGCAGGCCGCCGACCTGGCGTTGGGCGCGATCGACCCGAGCACCGAGGTCAGCGTGGGCCGGTCGGCCACCGTGGCCGGCCAGGACGCGTACGAGTTGGTGCTCCAGCCGCGCGACCAGGACTCCCTGGTGCACCAACTGCGGATCGCCATCGACGCCAAGCAGCACGTGCCGCTGCGCTTCGAGGTGCTCGCGAAGGGCAGCGACCGGCCGGCGTTCGAGGTGGCCTTCACCCAGGTCGACTACCGCCGCCCGGACGCCGACCAGTTCCGCTTCAACCCGCCGCCCGGCGTGACCGTCGACGAGGAGAAGGCCGAGCGCCCGATGGGCAAGCCCGGTCACGTCGAGCCGGCGAGTGACCCGCAGGTCCGCGCCGTGGGCGAGGGCTGGACGACAGTGCTGGTTGGCCGCCTCGACGGGGCCGATGCGGGCCGGAAGCCCGCCGCGAAGCCGGCCGCTCCCCCGGCCGGCGCCGAGCCGGACCTGGACATGTCGAAGTTGCTCGGCGGGCTGCCGGCGGTCAGTGGTGACTGGGGCAGCGGTCGGCTCCTCACCAGCAAGCTGTTCAGCGTGCTGCTCACCGACGACGGCCGGGTGCTGGCCGGAGCGGTGACGCCGGAGCGGCTCTACCAGGCCGCGCGCGGCTGATCTCCGCGGTGTTCGCGCCGGGTCGACCTGACGGTCGGCCCGGCGCTTCGCTGTGGGTCAGGCCGAGGTCAGGAGACGCCGAGGGCGTTGAGGTACGCGTCGGCGAGGACCGCGTGGCCGGGCAGGTACGGGTGGACCCGGTCGTCGGCCCAACGCGTCGCCGGACTCACCGCCAGCACCCGGTCGAACGCCGCCTGGTTGGGCACGTGCACCGCGTCGAACTCGGTGGCCAGCACCGCCACGACCGCCGCGTACCGGTCCGTGTCGGCGCGTTGCGGGACGCTCCGGTCGGGCTCGATGAAGAACGGGTCACCGAGGATCAGTCGGCAGCCGGTGGCGTCGACCGCCCGACGGAGCAGGTCACGCAGGGTGCGCTCGTACTCCTCGATGCCGACGGCCTCATCCGGCCGGTCACCGTAGTGCCGCCAGATGTCGTTGATGCCGATCATCACCGCGAGCCAGTCGGGGCGCTCGGCGATGGCGTCGTCCTCCCAACGGGCGGCCAGGTCCCGCACGGTGTCGCCGCCCACACCCCGGTTGACCCACTCCAACTCCAGCTCCGGGTGCCGGGCGTCGACCAGGGCGCGCACGAGACTCACATATCCGCTGCCGTAGGGCGCGGCGACGTCGCGTCGACCACAATCGGTGATGCTGTCCCCGATGAAGACCACCCGTTGCCCGGTCCGCAGGATCATCCGCCGCCACCTCGCGATCACCGGCGCGCCGGACCGCACGGCTTGGTGAGAACCGGCGGAACGCGCTATCTTCAACAGTTCGAAGGCACAAAAAAGAACGGCTAAAAGCCGTTCCTGCAAAGGATTCTAATCTTTAGGGAGACGGCTTGTCAAGGCACTCCGGCGGTTCCGGCGAATTGCCGCTCGACGACGAGATCGGTCGCGAGCAGGAGTACGTCTCGATGCTCTACAACCGGCTGGACCAACTGCGTGAACAGGCCGCCCACCGGCTCACCGCCGAGCTGCACAACACCGGCGGCACGCTCCAGGACCGCTCGCAGCGCGACAGCTCGGTAGCGATGTACGCCGATCAGGTCGAACAGTTCTCCGCCGTGGAGAACGGGCTCTGCTTCGGCCGTCTCGACGGCGACGACGACTCCCGCCACTACATCGGCCGGATCGGCATCTTCGACACCAGTGGTGACTACGATCCGCTGTTGATGGACTGGCGGGCACCCGCCGCCCGCCCGTTCTACCTCGCCACCGCCGCGAACCCGCAGGGCGTACGCCGTCGCCGGCACCTGCGTACCCGGCAGCGGAAGGTGACCGGGCTCAACGACGAGGTGCTCGACATCGACAGCGCCTCCCCCGGCGCCCACGAGGAGCTGACCGGTGAGGCGTCGCTGCTCGCCGCGCTCAACGCGGGCCGCACCGGCCGGATGCGCGACATCGTCGAGACCATCCAGGCCGAGCAGGACGAGGTCATCCGCGCTGAACTCCCGGGCGTGATGGTGGTCCAGGGCGGGCCCGGCACCGGCAAGACCGCTGTCGCGCTGCACCGGGCGGCGTACCTGCTCTACACGCACCGCCGGGAACTCTCCAGCCGTGGCGTGCTGCTGGTCGGCCCGAACGCGACGTTCCTGCGCTACATCTCCCAGGTGCTGCCGACCCTGGCCGAAACCGGCGTACTGCTGCGTACCCAGGGTGATCTCTTTCCCGGGGTGAGCGCCCAACGGAGCGAGCCGGCCGAGACCGCCGCGCTCAAGGGCCGGGCGGTGCTGGCCGAGGTGTTGGCGCTGGCCGTGAGGGACCGGCAGTGGGTGCCGGACGAGCCGCTGGAGATCGAGGTCGAGCGGGAGACGCTCACCCTCGACCCGGAGATCGTCCGTGCCGCCCGGGACCGGGTTCGCCGCGCCGACCGACCGCACAACCTGTCCCGCGCGCTGTTCGACGTGGAGATCGTGCACGCGCTCGCCGACCAGGTGGCCGAGCGGATCGGCGCCGACCCGCTCGGCGGGGACAACCTCCTCGACGAGGCGGACCGGGCCGAGATCCGCCGCGAGCTGCGCGAGGAGACGGAGATCCAGGCCGCCCTGGACCGGCTGTGGCCGGTGCTCACCCCGCAGCGGCTGCTCGCCGACCTGTACGCCGACCCGGACCGGATCGCCGCCGCCGCGCCGATGCTCAGCGAGGACGAGCGGGCGCTGCTGCGGCGCGAGCGCGGTGGCTGGACGCCGGCCGACGTGCCGCTGCTCGACGAGGCCGCCGAACTGCTCGGCGAGGACGAACGCGCCGCCGCCGCCCGGCGGGACCGCATCCGGATGATGGAACGGGAGTACGCCGAGGGCGTGCTGGAGATCGCCAGGGGTTCCCGCTCGATCGACGTCGAGGACGAGGCCGAGGGCGGTGAGATCCTCGGCGTGACCGACCTGATCGACGCGGATCGGCTGTTGGAGCGGCAGGAGGAGGCCGACCGGCTGACCACCGCGCAGCGGGCCGCCGCCGACCGCACCTGGGCGTTCGGCCACGTGATCGTGGACGAGGCGCAGGAGCTCTCGCCGATGGCCTGGCGACTGCTGATGCGCCGCTGCCCGAGCCGGTCGATGACGATCGTCGGGGATGTGGCACAGACCGGCGCCCTGAGCGGCACGCCGTCCTGGGCGGACGCCCTCGCCCCGTACGTCGAGCAGCGGTGGCGGCTCACCGAGCTGACTGTCAGCTACCGCACTCCCGCCGAGATCATGGCGGTCGCCGCCGAGGTGCTGGCCGACAT
This sequence comes from Micromonospora sp. NBC_00821, assembly GCF_036347035.1. NCBI lineage: Bacteria > Bacillati > Actinomycetota > Actinomycetes > Micromonosporales > Micromonosporaceae > Micromonospora > Micromonospora sp. NBC_00821. Next base: position 2,065,928 of record NZ_CP108880.1, on the reverse strand, counting down.
CGACCCGGCACTGCGGCCGCCGCGCTCGGTGCGGGAGAGCGGCGTACCGCCGTGGGACCGGACGGTGCCCGACGGCCGGTTGGCGGCGGAGTTGGTCGCCGAGGCCACCCGGGAGGCGGCCGGGCTGACCGAGGGGCGGCTCGGGGTGCTCGTGCCAGCCGGCCGAGTCGGCGAGTTGGGTGCGGCGGTGACCGCCGCCCTGCCCGAGGCCGCCGTCGGCGAGCATCCGGAGCTGGAGAGCCGGGTGGTGGTGTTGACCGTCGCGCAGGCCAAGGGGTTGGAGTTCGACTCAGTGCTGGTGGTAGACCCAGACCGGATGGTGGCCGAGTCCCCACGCGGACGCAGCGACCTGTACGTAGCCCTGACGCGCGCCACCCAACGCCTAGGCGTCCTCCGCCCGGCGAGCTGACCACGAAACCCGCCGTCCCCACCGAGTTGTCGCTCGGCGGGGACGGCGGGTGGGGTCAGTCGTTGGATGTGTCTCTGATGGACTTCGCGGGGCCGGTTGCCGACGTGGACTGGTCGCTGGTGCCGCCGCCCATCGGGGTGCTGAGGCCGCCGGTGGTGGCATCACCGGTGGTGGTCGGCGCTACCTTGCCCGGGTGTCGCTCCGGCTGTCGGGCCACCCGGCGTACGCTCGCCGGCCCAGCGGTGCCACCGGTGGTGGTCACCGCGCCCTGCCCGCCGACGGGGCCGCCGTCGCGCAACACCTGTGGGTCGATCCGTTCCTTCGCCGGGTCGAACGGGTCATCGCGCTGAATCTGACTCTCCACATCGGTGCGGGGCACAGTCACCTCGTCGAGGGCGCCCTTGCCGTACACGCCGCCGGCGATCCGATCCTCGGCCTCGCGGGCGGCATCCTGCCGCATGTCGTCCTCACGCACGTCCATCACCTCGCAGAAGCTGTGGAACTGACTGCGTGCCCGGCCACCGGCCGACCAAACCCGGCGTGACCGGGAGGTCGTCCACGGCGGTTCACCGGCACGCCGCCCGCTGGCCGTCTTCCCGCAGCCCGAGATGTCCATGCTGTCCCGCGACCGGTGGGAGATGCCCGCCGGCAGGAGGGGATGACAGCGTGCGCACAGTACGCCGTACCGCCGTCGCGGCCCTGGTGGCCGCGACGGTGACGACCGGGCTCGCGGTGCCCGCCCAGGCGAAGCCACGACCGGACCGGACATTCGACGTGCAGGCCCACCGGGGTGGCCTCGGGCTGCGGGTGGAGAACACCCTCGCCTCCTTCGGCAACGCCCTCCAGCTCGGGGTGAGCACCCTCGAACTGGACGTGCAGATCACCGAGGACGGCCAGGCCGTCGTCACCCACGACCGCAAGGTCACCGGCGCCAAGTGCGTCGACACCACACCGGTGACGCCCGGCGACCCGGAGTTCCCGTACGTCGGGAAGTACATCAACACGCTCAGCCTGGCCCAGGTGCGCTCGCTCGACTGCGGCTCCAAGACGCTGTCGGACAAGCCCGGTCAGCTCGCCGTCCCCGGTGCCCGGATGCCGCTGCTGCGTGAGGTCTTCGCGCTGGTCAACCGCTACCGGGCGAAGGACGTGAAGCTCAACGTCGAGACCAAGGTCGAGGCTGGCGCGCCGACCGAGACCGCCCCCCGTGAGCAGTTCGTCCGGGTCACCGCGGCCGAGATCCGCGCCGCCGGGCTGCTCAAGCAGGTCACCATCCAGAGCTTCGACTGGGGCGCGCTGATGCGCATGCGTCAGGTCGAGCCGAAACTGCCGCTGGTCGCCCTGACCAACTACGACTTCCTGCAGACCGGGCAGCCGGGTAAGTCGCCGTGGCTGGGCGGGCTGGACATCGACGACTTCGGCGGCGACCCGATCACGGCGATCCGCAGCTTCGGCGCGAGCGCCTTCTCGCCGGTGCACGGGATGCCGCAGAACGGCACTGTCACCGACCCGGGCTACAAGCCGTACGTCACGAAGGAGATGGTCGCCCGGGCGCACCGCTACGGGATAAAGGTGATCCCGTGGACGGTCGACGACGTGCCGACCATGACCAAGCTGATCGACGACGGTGTGGACGGCATGATCACCGACTACCCCGACCGGTTGCGCGGCCTGTTGGCGCAGCGCGGTTACCGGCTGCCGAAGGCGTACACAGCGCCGTTCGACATCCAGGCACACCGGGGCGGTCGGGCCACCCGACCGGAGAACACACTGCCGGCGTTCGCGAACGCGCTGTCGAACCGGGCCATCTCCACCCTGGAGCTGGACACCAACGTGACCGCCGACGGCAAGCTGGTGGTGCTGCACGACCGCACCGTGAACGGGTCGCACTGCGTCGACACCGCCCCGGTGCGCCCGGGAGACCGGAAGTTCCCGTACGTGGGCAAGTCGGTGCACGAGTTGACACTGGCGCAGCTCAAGACCGTTGACTGCGGCACGAAGACGCTGCCCGAGCTGCCCGCCCAGGTGCCCGCGCCCGGTGCCCGGATCCCGACGCTGGACGAGGTCTTCGCCCTGGTGAAGGCGAGTGGCCGCACCGACATCGGAATGAACATCGAGACGAAGATCAGCCCGGTGGTGAACGACACCGAGCCGTACCGCAGCTTCACCCGCAAGCTCGTCGACGCGATCCAGCGGGCCGGCTTCACCAGCCGGGCCACCATCCAGTCGTTCGACTGGCGCACCATCACGTACGCCCGGCAGCTCGACCGGCGGATCGGCACTGTCGGCCTGGTCTGGCAGTACGGTCCGGCCGAGTGCGCGACCCTCGCCGACGAGTGCTCGCTCGAGGCGGTCTACGGCAACCCGTCGGTGAAGAGCCCGTGGACCGGTGGACTGGACTGGTGGAAGTACCAGGACCTGGGCAAGCTGACCCGGGCCGCGGGCGCTGGCACGGTCTCCGCCAACTGGCAGGTGCACGACCCGAAGCAGGGCACTGTCGCCTCGACCGACTGGTACCTGCGGGAGAACCCGGCGTACTTCCACGGACCGGACGTTCGGACCCTGCAGACGCGCTACGACCTGAAGGTGATCCCGTACACCGTGGATGACGCGACGGTCATGCAGCGGGTCATCGACCTGGGCGTCGACGGCATCATCACCGACGACCCGGACCTTCTGGTGAGCGTGGCGACCCGCAACGGCCTGCGCTGACCCGTCGACCACCCGATCGCCGGCCGGACTTTTCCGGCCGGCGATCGGTGTTACCTGCTGCCGGGCCTCGGGTAGTCGGGGGTTGTCCCCGCCACGAAAGCGAACCGTGCCGTGGCCGAAACGCGGTAGCGGGGCGAGGGAATGCAGGTACGACTCATCGCATCCTGAGGAGGACCAGATGAGCACGCAGGCTGCTTCCACCCGGCCGATGAACCGGCCCATGAACGACCCGCAGAACCCCGCGTCGATGCGGGACATGCAGACCCAGCAGATGCCGGTCATGCATGACGGGCGCCGCAACGACATGCAGGCACCCGGTACGGAGACCAAGCAGGCGTTCAAGACCACCGAGTTCTGGATCTACCTGATCGCGGTGGCCGCCGTACTGGGCGCGTCGCAGGTCGTCGGTAAGAACTCCGCTGGGGTGGACATCTTCCGGGCCGACAACGCCTGGTTCCTGATCACCCTGCTGACGCTTGGCTACCTCGGTAGCCGTGGCCTCTCGAAGGCTGGCAGCAACTGGCGCAGCGGCGAGGAGCGCAAGGCCCGACACTGACGTTGACAGTGCACAGTGGCCTCCGGGAGATCCTCCCGGAGGCCACTGTGGTGTCTGTAGCGGTTACTCGTCGCCACCGAAGTCGCCGAAGTCGCCCTCGAACGATTCCTCGATCATCTCGCCGGCGATCATGCCGCCGGCGACACCCAGCGCGGCGCCGGCCACCATGCCGCCCATGCCGTGCCCACGGCTGTGACCGTGGCCGTGGCTCGGGCCGTACTGGGAGCGCAGGCTGCCATAGCGGGAGGTGGTTTCGCGCAGCCAGCCGTCGACGACCTGCGCCCAGTCCACCCGGTCAATGTCGGTGTGCGACACCTGGTAGCGACCGAACGCGTCGTGCCCGGCGCTGAGGAACCCGCCGCGCTTGTCGCACTCCAGGATGACCTCCACACCGCGCTGGCTGGTCACGAAGGTCAGCTCGACCTCCCGGATGGTGCTCGCGTACTGCGGGGAGGCGAAGAACTCGATCTCCTGGTAGAACGGCAGCGTCTGCTGCACGCCCCGGATGTGACCACGCTCCAGGTCGGCGTGCTTGAACCGGAAGCCGAGCCGCTGGAACGCCTCCAGGATCCGCTCGTGCACCGGCAGCGGGTGCACCGCCACCTGGTCCAGGTCGCTCTTGTCGACCGCTCGGGCGATCGCCAGCTCGGTGCGCAGACCCATCGTCATACCGTGCAGGCGCTGGCCGTACACGTCGGTGATCGGGGTCTCCCACGGCACCGGCAACTGGAACGGGATCGAGAGCTGCTGCTTCGGGGCGAGCACGAGCGACCCACTGACCGCCATGCGGTGGAACTCCATGGTGCCCGCGTACTCGGTGTCGTGTCCCTCGACCTCGACCCGGGTGACCAGGCCGATCACCACCTGCTCGATGGCTGCCTGAGCGTCACCGCCAACGAGGTTGACCTGCCCGTCGAGGGTCAGGCCGGGCCGGGTGTTGGGGTTGGTCAGCACGGTGTCCACGCTGGGACCGCCCACACCGAACGCGCTCAACATCTTCTTGAAGACCATCGGAACTCCTGTGCGACGCCGACCGCTCCAGGCTGGAGTCGGACGTTGACTCGAACGGCACCCTATCCAGCACCCCTGTGAGATGGCTGTGAAGCGCCAACGTCGTCGTGCCGCGCCGGCGCCCGAGCTCGTCGACGTCGGCCCTTCCAGCCCAGCCTGTCCTCCTCCCGTTCTGGGTCAGCGGAAGGGCGGGTGTCCGTCGGCAGCCTTTGGAGCTGATGTCGCAAACGATTCAGGCGTTCGACCCTCCGAACCGCAGCCTTCCGCGATCTTGCACTTTCTGTCCCGACTTAAGGGGCGATCCACGCATCTCGGCAACCGAAACCGCAAGATCGCCGCAGGGAGCGCGGGGACGCGCGGGGCGCGGGGGGCTCAGTCGGGTTCCACGATCACCAGTTCGCCGACCTGTTCGCCGATCGTGGTGCGTGCCTCCGGCGGCAGCCCACGGTCGGTGATCAGCACGTCGGCGGCCTCCAGTGGGGCGATGGTGGCGATGCCGATCGTCTCCCACTTGGTGTGGTCGGCGAGCACCACGAGCCTGCGGGCCGCGCCGATGAGGCAGCGGTTGACGCCGGCCTCCAGCAGGTTGGGCGTGGTGAACCCGGTCCGTGGGCTGAGGCCGTGCACACCGAGGAACAGCAGGTCGACGTTGAGCGCGCTGATCGCCGCCTCGGCCACCGGCCCGGTCAACGCGTCCGACGGGGTGCGGATGCCACCTGTCAACACGACGGTCTGGTCGGCGCGCGGGTTCTGGTAGAGCGCGTCGGCCACCGGGATCGAGTTGGTCACGACGGTCAGCCCGCGTACGTCGGAGAGCAGCGTGGCCAGCGCGGCGGTGGTGGTGCCGGCGGAGAGCGCGATGGCCATCCCCGGCTCGACCATCGTCGCGGCCCGAACGGCGATGGCGCGCTTCTCCGCCTGCTGGCGGATCGACTTCGCGGCGAAGCCGGGTTCCTCGGCCGAACCGGGCCCGGCGAGGGTCGCGCCGCCGTGCACCTTGTCGACCAGGCCGCGTTCGGCCAACACCTCCAGGTCGCGCCGGATCGTCATGTCGGACACGCCGAATCGGCTGACCAGATGACTCACCCGCACCCCGCCGCGTTGGCGGATCAGATCGAGGATGGCGGTCTGCCGCTGCTGGGCGAGCATGTGGGGAACCTCCTTCGCGCCGTGGCCGTCGTCAGAATCAGGTCCGATCCTCACGGACCACCGCCACCTCACCGGCCGGCAGCGCCAGCTCGCCGGCGCAGTGTCCTCCGGTCAACAGTTCGACGCCGCGCGCCGGCAGGCGTACCTCGGTGTCGGTGTGGTTGATCGCGAACAGCCAGGTCCGGTCGCCGTCACGGCGGCGGACCACCTCCACCCCGGACGGCGCCGACGCCGCCGGGCGAACGTCGGCCTCGGCGAGCAGCCGGGCCACCAGTCGGTCGGTGGCCGGCTCGTCCAGCCGGGTGCCGACATACCAGGCGGCACCGTCGCCCAGCCGGTGCCGGGTGAGTGCCGGCACGCCCGGCAGGGGCCCATCGGTGTACGACGCGAGCACCTCGGCGTCGTCGGCGTGCACCCACTCGGTCCACACGTCGGCGGCGCTGCCGTCGTCGAGGTGGACCTGCTCGCCCTCGCGCAGCGGGAAGAACTCCTCGGTCCGAACGCCGAGCAACTCCCGGAACGCGCCCGGGTAGCCGCCCAACCGGATGTGGTCGTCGGCGTCGACGATGCCGCTGAAGTAGGTGACCGCCGCCGTGCCACCGGCCTCGACGTAGCGGTGCAGCGCGGCGACGTCGTCGTCCCGGACCAGGTAGAGGGTCGGCACGAGGACCAGCCGGTAGCCGCTGAGGTCGGTCGACGGGTGGACGACGTCGGCGGTCACGCCGGCCCGCCAGAGCGAGCCGTACAGGGCGTTCAGTCGGTCGGCGTAGGTGACGTCGACGCTGGGGTGCGAATCCAACTCGACACCCCACCACGCCTCCCAGTCGAACAGGATCGCCACGTCGGCGTCCACCCGGCTGCCGCGTACCTCCGCGAGGGCCTTGAGGTCCGCGCCGAGCTGGCAGATCTCGCGGAACACCTTGGTGTCCGGCCCGGCGTGCGGCACCAGCGCGGAGTGGAACTTCTCCGCGCCGGCACGGGAGGCACGCCACTGGAAGAAGAGCACCCCGTCGGCGCCGCGGGCGACGTGCGCGAGGCTGTTGCGGCGCAGTTGACCGGGCAGCTTGGCCACGTTGCGCGGCTGCCATTGGACGGCGCTGGTGGAGTGCTCCATCAGCAGCCACGGATCGCCGCCGGCGACGCCCCGAGTGTGGTCGGCGGCGAGCGACAGACCGAGGTGCGCCTGCGGGTCGGCCGCGGTCAGGTAGTGATCGTTGGAGACCAGGTCCACATCGTCGGCCCAGGACTGGTAGTCCATGTGCTTGACGTCCATGCCGATCATGAAGTTGGTGGTGATCGGCTGGTGGACCAGCGCCTTCAGGACCTCGCGCTCGGCGCGCAGTTGGGCGCGCAGCTCGTCGGAGGAGAAGCGCAGGAAGTCGAGCTGCTGGGTGGGGTTGGCGAAGGCCGTCACGGTGCGCGGCGGGTTGATCTCGGCCCAGTCGCCGTAGCGCTGACTCCAGAACGCGGTGCCCCAGGCGTCGTTGAGCCGGTCCAGGTCGCCGTAGCGCTCCCGCAGCCAGCCACGGAACGCCTCGGCGCTGACGTCGCAGTAGCAGTGCGCGTTGTGGCAGCCCAGCTCATTGGAGACGTGCCACATGACCACGGCGGGGTGCTCGGCGTACCGGCTGGCGACCGCGCGCACCAGCTCCAGCGACCGCTTGCGGAACACCGGTGAGCTGGGGCAGTACGCCTGTCGTCCACCCGGCCAGAGGATCGTGCCGTCGGCCCGGCGGGGCAGCATCTCCGGGTGCGCGCGGGCCAACCACGGCGGTGGGCTGGCCGTGGCGGTGGCCAGGTCGACCTGGATGCCGCCGTCGTGCAGCAGGTCCAACACCCGGTCCAGCCAACCGAACTCGAACCGCCCCGGGGTGGGTTCCAGCAACGCCCAGGAGAAGATGCCGACGGAGACCAGGTTGACCCCGGCCTGGCGCATCAGGTCGACGTCCTCGGACCAGGTTTCCTCGGGCCACTGCTCGGGGTTGTAGTCGCCGCCGAAATAGATGCTGTCACCCTGCCATCGCCGCATGACAGCTGAGGGTGCACCCGCCGGACCGCGAAAGTCAACAGGTTCCAACATCGCGCTTCTTTCCAACGTTTACCAGGTAACGGCCGTGTCACGACTGGGTTATCAGAGGCGAACTGCCCTCTTGACAGCGCCCGACCGCAGGGTAGCTTGAGGCCCCAATGGCCGTTCGTGTTCGCCAATGTGGATTCTCGGTGGATCTCAATGTGTGATCACGACGCTGGACCTGCCTTCACCACCCCTGAGGCCCTTGGGCGTAGCTCCTTCTCATTCGCAGGAGGCACAGATGTCCCGTCCCCAATCCCAAGCCGAGTACCTGGCTCGGCTCGTACCGCCCTCAGTCGCCGGCATCAACCGACGATCGTTGCTGGCCGGCGCGGCCGGTACGGGCGCGCTGCTCGGCACCGGCCTGCTCGCCGGCTGCGGCGACGACTCCGGCTCCGGGGGGTCCAGCAAGGACGTGTCGCTCGGCTCGAACCAGTCGGACCCGAAGCCGAAGGACGTCCTGGTCAAGGTCACCGACGGCTTCAAGACCTCGTCCGGCGTGCAGGTGGCGGTCAATACGGTCGACCACAACACGTTCCAGGAGAACATCAACAATTACCTGCAGGGCAAACCGGACGACGTGTTCACCTGGTTCGCCGGCTACCGGATGCGCTTCTTCGCGCAAAAGGGCCTGGCCAGCGACATCAGTGACGTGTGGAGCAAGCTCTCCGGCTACTCCGACGCCTTCAAGAAGGCATCCACCGGCGACGACGGCAAACAGTACTTCGTACCGGCGTCCTACTACCCCTGGGCGATGTTCTACCGCAAGTCGGTCTGGCAGCAGTACGGCTACCAGGTGCCCACCACCCTGGACCAGCTCACCGCTCTCGGCGCGCAGATGAAGAGGGACGGCCTCATCCCCATCGCCTTCGCCGACAAGGACGGCTGGCCGGCGATGGGCACCTTCGACATCCTCAACCTGCGCATCAACGGCTACCAGTTCCACGTCGACCTGATGGCCGGCAAGGAGGCCTGGACCTCCGACAAGGTCAAGAAGGTCTTCGACACCTGGGCCGGCCTACTCCCCCTGCACCAGCCCGACAGCCTCGGCCGCACCTGGCAGGAGGCCGCGCAGTCGTTGCAGCAGAAGAAGAGCGGCATGTACATGCTCGGCCTCTTCGTCGGTCAGCAGTTCAGCAACGAGGAGCAGAGCGACCTCGACTTCTTCACCTTCCCCGAGATCGACCCGGCCATCGGCGCCAAGGCGCTGGACGCTCCGATCGACGGCTACATGATGGCCCGCAAGCCCAAGAACGAGGACAACGCGCGCAAACTGCTGGAGTACTTCGGCGGCAAGGACGCCGGCGACATCACCGTCAAGAACGACCCGGCCACCCTGGTCGCCAACACCAGCGCGGACGTCAGCGGCTACACCGCCCTGCAGAAGAAGGCCGCCGAACTGGTCGGGTCGGCCACCGAGATCGCCCAGTTCCTCGACCGGGACACCCGGCCGGACTTCGCCTCCACGGTGATGATCCCGGCGATCCAGCAGTTCATCAAGAGCCCCAAGGACATCGACGGCCTGACCTCGTCCATCGAGAACCAGAAGAAGTCGATCTTCACTGACTGACGGCGGAAGGGGGAGGACATCGTGTCCGACCTGCCCCTGATCCAAGCGGATCGCGCCGTGCCGCCGCCGGCCACGACCACCTCCACCGGTGGTCGTCGTCGGCGGCTACGGCTCCTGTCCCGCACCGACCGCGTGGTCATCACGCTGATGGTGCTCGTCCCGCTGCTGCTCGTCACCGGGTTCGTCTGGATGCCGGCGGCGGCCACCGTGCTGCTCTCCGGCACGAACTGGGACGGCATCGGCCCCCTCAACGAGATCGAGTTCGTCGGCGCTCGCAACTACAGCGACGTGGTGAACATCTACCCGCCGTTCGTGCCGGCGGTCCAGCACAACCTGCTCTGGCTGGCGGCGCTGTTCGTGGTCGCCACCCCGTTCGGCATGTTCCTGGCCGTGCTGTTGGACAAGGAGTTGCGCGGCAGCCGCTTCTACCAGACCGCGCTCTACCTGCCGGTGGTGCTCTCGCTGGCGCTGATCGGCTTCGTCTGGCAGCTGCTCTACTCCCGGGACCAAGGGCTGATCAACGCCGTCTTCGGCAGCAGCATCGACTGGTACGGCGACTCGAACGTCAACATCTGGGCGGTGATGGTCGCCTCCGGGTGGCGACACGTCGGGTACATCATGCTGCTCTACCTGGCCGGCCTGAAGGGCGTCGATCCGTCGCTGCGCGAGGCCGCCGCGGTCGACGGCGCCTCGGAGAGCCGGGCGTTCTTCCGGGTCGTGTTCCCGGTCATGCGGCCCATCAACATCATCGTGCTGGTGGTGACAGTGATCGAGTCGCTGCGCGCGTTCGACCTGGTTTGGGTAGTCAACAAGGGCCGCAACGGGCTGGAGCTGATCTCCGCGCTGGTCACCCAGAACGTGGTGGGTGAGGCGAGCCGGATCGGCTTCGGCTCGGCACTGGCAACGATCATGCTGGTCGTCTCGCTGGTCTTCATCACCATCTACCTGGCGACCGTGATGAGGGAGAACCGGGAATGAGGGTGGACACTCCGGTTCGTCGGCGCAAGCTGACCCCGTTACGGATCCTGCTGCACGGCTTCCTCATCGTCGTCTCGCTGGCCTGGCTCTTCCCGATCGCCTGGGCGGTGCTGACCTCCCTGCGCTCGTACGACTACACCGCAGCGAACGGCTACGTCTCGTTCGGCGGCTGGACCTTCGACAACTACGTCACCGCCTGGCGGACGGCGGAGTTCGGGCAGCACTTCCTCAACTCGGTGTACATCACCGTGCCGGCGGTGCTGCTGACCCTCTTCCTCGCCTCCTGCGTGGCGTTCGTCATCGCCCGGTTCAGTTGGAAGCTCAACCTCGTCCTGCTCGGGATCTTCACAGCGGCCAACCTGCTGCCCCAGCAGGCGCTGCTCATCCCGCTGTTCCGGCTGTTCACCGAGGTACCGCTGCCGGAGTTCATGAGTGACTCGGAGCTGCTCTACGACAGCTACTGGGGCCTGATCCTGATCAACGTGGCCTTCCAGTGCGGCTTCTGTGTCTTCGTGCTCAGCAACTACATGAAGGCGCTGCCCCGTGACCTGTACGAGGCGGCGATGGTCGACGGGGCGAGCATCTGGCGACAGTACTGGCAGGTCACCATGCCGCTGTGCCGGCCGGCCCTGGCCGCGCTGGCGACGTTGGAGGTGACCTGGATCTACAACGAGTTCTTCTGGGCCACCGTCCTCATGCGTACCGGCGACAAGTTCCCGGTGACCAGTTCGCTCAACAACCTGCGCGGTGAGTTCTTCACCGACAACAACCTGGTCTCGGCGGGCAGCGTGCTCGTCGCGATCCCCACCCTGGTGATCTTCTTTATGCTCCAGCGGCACTTCGTTCGGGGCCTGACCTTGGGAGCCTCCAAAGGATGACCATCCTGCACCTGCGCCGCGCGCGGACCAGCCTGGTGCTCGACGCGCGCGGCCCGGGGCTGCCCCGGGTCGTGCACTGGGGTGGCGACGTCGGCGACCTCGACGACGACGGCCTGCGCCAGCTCACCGACGCGACAGTACCGCCGGTGGTGCCGAGCAGCTTCGACGAGCCGACAGTGCTGTCAGTGCTGCCGGAGGCGAGCGCCGGCTGGAGTGGACGGCCCGGCCTGGCCGGGCACCGCGACGGGGCCGACTGGTCCACGGCGTTCCGGTTGGACGGTCTCGACGTCGACCAGCCCGCCGACGGTCCGGCGCGGGTGACCGTCCGGGCGTCGGACCCGGCCGCCGCGCTGACAGTGACCATCGAGATCACGCTCGACCCGTACGGCCTGCTGACCGTTCGGCACCGCCTGCGTAACGACGGCGACAGCGCGTACGAGCTGCGGGAGCTGACGCCGGTGCTGCCGGTGCCGGCGGTCGCCACCGAACTGCTCGATCTGACCGGCCGGTGGTGTCGGGAACGGTCCCCGCAGCGGCACCCGTGGCAGCACGGCGCCTGGGTCCGCGAGGGCCGGCACGGCCGCACCGGGCACGACGCCACTCTGCTGCTGGTGGCCGGCACCGCCGGGTTCGGCTTCGGCCACGGCGAGGTCTGGGCGGTGCACACCGCCTGGAGCGGCGACCACGTCACCTTCGCCGAACGTCGACCCACCGGCGAGTCCACCCTCGGTGGCGGCGAGCTGCTGGCCCCCGGCGAGATCCGGCTCGGCCCCGGCGAGTCGTACGAGTCTCCCCTGCTCTACGCGGTCTGGTCCGACGCCGGGCTGGACGGGCTCAGCGACGTGCTGCACACCCACCTGCGGGCCCGCCCCGGGCATCCGCGCTCCCCCCGCCCGGTGACCCTCAACGTCTGGGAGGCGGTCTACTTCGACCACGACCTGGACCGGCTGCGGGCGCTCGCCGACCGGGCCGCGCAGATCGGCGTGGAGCGGTTCGTGCTCGACGACGGCTGGTTCCGGGGCCGGCGCGACGACACCGCCGGGCTCGGCGACTGGTACGTCGACGACGGCGTCTGGCCGGACGGCCTGCAACCGCTGATCGAGCACGTCACCGGCCAGGGCCTCCAGTTCGGCCTCTGGGTCGAGCCGGAGATGGTCAACCCCGACTCGGACGTGTTCCGCGCGCACCCCGACTGGGTGCTCGCCGTGCCGGGGCGGCTACCGCCGGCCTGGCGTCACCAGCAGGTGCTCGACCTGGGCCGCCCCGAGGCGTACGACTACGTGCTGGAACGTCTCGACACGCTGCTCACCGACCACCCCGGCATCCGGTACCTCAAGTGGGACCAGAACCGCGACCTCACCGAGGCCGGACACCATGGCCGCCCCGGGGTGCATGGGCAGACAGTGGCGGTCTACCGGCTGTTCGACGAGCTGCGCGGTCGGCACCCGGGTGTGGAGATCGAGAGCTGCTCGTCCGGCGGGGCCCGGGTGGACCTGGCCATCCTGGCGCGCACCGACCGGGTCTGGGCCAGCGACTGCAACGACGCCCTGGAGCGGCTCAGCATCCAGCGCTGGACGGGGCTGTTGCTGCCACCGGAGCTGATCGGCACCCACGTCGGTCCGGAGCGCTCGCACACCACCAACCGCGTACACGACCTGGGTTTCCGGGCGGCGACGGCGCTCTTCGGCCACCACGGCATCGAGTGGGACATCGCGTCGATCAGCGCCGCCGAGCAGACCGAGCTGGCCGCCTGGGTGGCGCTGCACAAGCGGCTTCGCCCGCTGCTGCACGCTGGTCGGGTGGTCCGGGTCGACCACCCGGACCCGGCCGTCTGGGCGCACGGCGTGGTCGATCACGACAACACCCGAGCGGTGTACGCGGTGGCCCGGCTGGCCACCTCGGTGACGCAGGTGCCCGGCGCGGTGCGGCTGCCCGGCCTCGACCCGGGCCGGCGGTACCGGGTGCGATCGGTGTCGGGCGTACCGGCCCCGGCGAGCATCGGCCTGTCCCCGCCCACCTGGCTGGCGGGTGGTCTCACCCTCAGCGGGGCGGCGCTGGCCCGCGTGGGTGTGCAGCTGCCCGCGCTGCACCCGGAGCAGAGCCTGGTGCTGGAGGTCGACGCCGTCGACTGAAAAGATTCTGGAGAATCCTCGGCCGGGGTGTCGAGAACGGCCGGGCCTGCTTCTACCTCACTGTGAGAGCACCGACGACGGTGCGCAGGCGTGAGGAGCCAACCATGAAGTACATGCTGCTGATGCAGTTCAGCGCCACCGGGACCGACTTCCCGAGCATCGACACCTGGACCCAGGACGAGGTCCGGGCGCACGTCGCGTTCATGGGCGAGGTCAACGCCAAGCTCACCGCCGCCGGCGAGTGGGTCGACGGGCAGGGCCTCGGCGGCCCGCAGCAGGCCCGGATCGTCCGCGCCGGTGAGGGCGGGGCGCCGGTGGTCACCGAGGGGCCGTTCGCCGAGACGAAGGAGTTCCTGGCCGGCTTCTGGATCGTCGACTGCGAGAGCCCGCAGCGGGCCGTGGAGCTGGCCGCGCAGATCTCCACGGCGCCCGGCCCCGGCGGCCGACCGCTGAACATGCCGATCGAGGTGCACCCGGTGATGTCCGCCCCGGCACAGGAGCTGTGAGGGCTGAACACCGATCCCCGCATCGAGGACCTGCTGCGCGAGTTGGCGCCGCAGGTCCTCGGCGTGCTCAGCCGTCGCTTCGGTGACTTCGCCACAGCGGAGGACGCTGTGCAGGAGGCACTGCTGGGCGCCGCCACCCAGTGGCCGACCGAGGGGCTACCGGCGAACCCCCGTGGCTGGCTGATCCAGGTCGGCTACCGACGGATGATCGAGCTGGTCCGTGGTGAGCAGGCCAGACGCCGCCGGGAGGACCTGGTCGCCCGCCAGGATCCGGACGACCAGCGGTACGCGTCGGCCCCGGACGAGGAGTTGACCGCCGAGCGGGACGACACGCTGGTCCTGCTCTTCCTCTGCTGCCACCCGGCGCTCGTACCGACGGCGGCGGTGGCACTGACCCTGCGCGCCGTCGGTGGGTTGAGCACCGCCGAGATCGCCCGCGCGTTCCTGGTACCCGAGGCGACGATGGCGCAGCGGATCAGCCGGGCCAAGCAGCGCATCCGGGCGTCCGGGCTGCCGTTCCGGATGCCCGAGCCGGCGGAGCGGGCGGACCGGTTGGTCGCCGTACGACAGGTGCTCTACCTGGTCTTCACCGAGGGACACACCAGCACCACCGGCCCGGACCTGCGCCGCGTCGACCTCGCGGCGGAGGCGATCCGGCTGACCCGCGCGCTGCACACGCTGCTGCCGAACGACAGCGAATCGGCCGGACTGCTGGCGTTGATGCTGCTCACCGAGGCACGCGGGCCGGCGCGGACCGGGCCCTCCGGTGAGCTGATCTCACTGGCCGATCAGGACCGCAGCCGCTGGGACGCGACGGCGATCGCCGAGGGCGTCGCCCTGGTCACCCGGGCCCTGCCACGCGGGCCGGTCGGTCCGTACCAGATACAGGCCGCCATCGCCGCCCTGCACGACGAGGCACCGAGCACCGAGCAGACCGACTGGTCGCAGATCCTGGCGCTCTACGAGGTGCTGGAACGCCTGGTCGGCAGCCCGGTGGTGGCCCTCAACCGGGCCGTGGCGACGGCCATGGTGCACGGACCAGCCGCCGGCCTGGCCGCCCTCGACGCGTTGGCCCACAACCCGCAGTTGGCCGGACACCACCGGCTGACCGCCGCCCGCGCCCACCTGCACGAGATGGCCGGTGACCAGGCCCAGGCGATCGTCGACTACCGCGTCGCCGCCGCCCGCACGAGCAGCCGCCCCGAGCAGCTCTACCTGACCATGCGAGCTGCCCGACTGGCCGCCGAGCCCGTAGATCTCCCGTGACAAAGAGATCAACTGGTAGTCCCGCGCGGCGCGACCCCGGCAGCTTCGCCCGCCATAGCGGGCAATCTTGGACACTTTCCGTCAGCGCGGAACGGAAAGTGTCCAAGATCTACCCTGCCAGCCCCACTCCGACGCCTCTACCGGGGCGACCGCGCGCGGAACCGGCGGCACGGCCGAGGGCGGCGGTACTGCCCGCAGCGGCGGCGCGCGTGTGTCGGTGGGTGGTGGGTGGGTGTGTGTGTGTTCTGGGCCCTTTGGAGCTGATGCTGTAAACGATTCATCCACCAGGCCGGGTGCCGGGCGCGGAGCGCGGAGCGCGGGGCGCGGGGCGCGGAGCGCGGGGCGCGGGGCGCGGGGCGCGGGGCGCGGGGCGCGGGGCCAATCCGATGACGAAGTCTGATTCGTCGATGGGGATCTGCGTCGTTGGCGAAGGCTGATCCGTCGCCACGACCGATTCGTTTGTGACATCAGCTCCAAAGGCGTTCTGTGACAGAGGCCGAGGTCGTACGGACGCCACTTGACGGCCGCAGGGACGCCGCGCGACGGGTCGACTCGACGTCGATCGGACGTGGGCGGGCCGGCCGGGCGGGGGCAGCGCCGGCACTAGCCTGTGTGGCGACGGGCTTCATCGACCACGAAGGACCGAGGGGACGCATGGCGTACGTGCTGCTGGGGATCGCCATCCTCGCCGAGGTGGTGGCTACCAGCCTGATCAAGAGCACCGCCGGCTTCAGTCGGCTCTGGCCGACGGTGGCGTGTCTCGGCGGCTATGCGCTGGCGTTCCTCCTGCTGGCCCAGGCCGTCAAGGAGATCCCCGTGGGGGTGGCGTACGCGCTCTGGTCGGGTCTGGGCACCGCGGCCATCGTGGCGATCGGGGCGGTGTTCCTGGGTGAGTCGGTGGGGCTCGCCAAGCTCACCGGCATCGCACTGATCATCGCCGGGGTGGTCATCGTGAACCTGGCCGGGGAGCACTGAGCACTACGGTCTCCGGTGGCCGGGTCTGGCGCGGACCCGGCCACCGGTCCGACGGTCAGCTCGCCGTGCAGCTCACCACCGGCGGGCTGTTGGTGCCGGTCCAACTGCCGAGGAAGCCGAAGCTGGCGCTGGCGCCGGCGGCCAGCCGTCCGTTGTAGTCCGTGTTGCGGGCGGTCACCGTGGTTCCGCTGCTGGTGAGGGCCACATTCCAGGACTGGGTGACGCGCTGGCCGTTGGCGAAGGTCCACCCGGCGGTCCAGCCGGTGATCGCCCTCGCGCCGGCGGTCACCCGTACCTCACCCTGGAAGCCACCCTGCCACTGGTTGGTCACCGTGTACGTCGCCGTGCAGCCACCGTTCGGCGGAGGCGTCGTCGGTGGCGGCGTGGTCGGCGGTGGGGTCGTCGGCGGGGGCGTCGTCGGGGGTGGCGTGGTCGGCGGTGGGGTGCCGCCGAAGACGCTGGCCTCGCGGGCGGTCTGCCGGATGCCGTTGACTCCGTTGAAGAGGCGCTGTCCCCAGTCGGTCAAGCTCGCCGGATTGAAGTTGGTGGCCAGGTCGAGATACTCGACGCCGCCGCCGTTGCCGCTCCACGACCAGCCCAGCCAGCCGATCCCGTTGGCCTGGCTGTACGCGAGGATGGCGTCCTCGTCCGGGTTGCCGTCGGAGTGGTTGAAGCCGAACTCACCGACCACGATGGGTAGCCCGGCAGCGCGGAACCGGCCCAGATAGTCGCTGATCTCCGCGGCGGTGTCGAACACCCCGTACATGTGGATGGAGAACACGGTGTTGCGGGCCGGGTCCGCGGCGAAGACCGACGCGGCGTTGTCGCGCATGGTGAACGACCAGTCCTGCCCCCAGTTCGGCGCGTCCACCATGATCGTGTGGGTCAGTCCGCCGGCCCGCAGGCGCTTGATGGCATTGGCGCTGTCGGTGGCCCACGAGGCGTAGTTCTGGTTGCCGTATGGCTCGTTGCCGATGTTGACGATGACGTACCTCTCCTGGCCGGCGAGGACGTCGGCGAGGCTGAGCCAGTAGTCGACGGCGCGGTCGAGGGTGATCGCGCCGCTCTGCTCGCCGTACCCGGTGGTGTCGTGCACCTCCAGCACGCAGATCAGCCGGTTGGCCTTGCAGAGCGAGATGACGTTGGCGACGTCGGCGTTGGTGTTGCGGGTCCACCGGTCGCCGCTGGACAGCACCACCCGCACGGTGTTCGCGCCGAGCGCCTTCACGTCGGCGAACGAACTGGTCTGCTGCGGGTACCAGGTGTGCGCGTGGTTGACGCCGCGCATGATGAATTCGGCACCATTGGCGTCGTACAACTTGCCGCCTGCGACGGAGAAACCAGCCGCGGCGTGCGCCGGCTGGCCGAACGCCAGCACTGTGACGAGCAACGCGAGCAGTGTCGCGCCGGCGGCGGAGAGTCGAGTCTTCATGGCCTTCCTCAGGGAGGACCCCCGGTGCCCGACAGGGGTGGGGACGTGACAGGGGAAGGCGGCTGCAGCCCGGCAGCCGCGCGCGGCTCCCGGCGCAGGCATCAGCGTAGGACGATGGATTGGTCCTCGCAACCGGTTCAGTTGACGGGCCCGCGGCCCGGACAGCCGTAACGGCCCACGCGGACGCGGGCCGTCACGGGGCGGTCATCCCCACCACAGGATGTGTCGCCATGCCCGGCTCTTAACCGGTTAAGAGCGACGGTAGGCAGGAGGCTGGGATCCGTCAAGCACGAGGACAGCCGAACCGGACGGGAGGGTTGACCGGCGTGCACCGGGGTATCCCGGGAACGATCCGTCAGCGAGAGGGGATACCAGGATGGTCAGCGTCGGCTACACCCTGATGAGCGAGCAGGCCGGGCCCAAGCAACTGGTGGACCATGCGGTACGCGCCGAGGCGGCTGGCTTCGACCAACTGGTGATGTCCGACCACTACTACCCCTGGCTGGACTCCCAGGGCCACTCCCCGTACGCCTGGTCGGTGCTCGGCGCGGTCGCCCACGCCACCTCCCGCGCGGAGCTGATGTCGTTCGTGACCTGCCCGATCCGCCGCTACCACCCGGCCGTGGTCGCGCAGAAGGCCAGCACCATCGGCGCGCTCTCGGACGGCCGTTTCACCCTCGGCCTGGGCGCCGGGGAGAACCTGAACGAGCACGTGGTCGGCGGCTGGCCGCACGTCCAGCAGCGGCACGAGATGTTCGAGGAGGCGTTGCAGATCATCCGGCCGTTGCTCAACGGGGAGACGCTGACCTTCTCCGGCAACCACTTCGACGTGCCCGACGCCTACGTCTGGGACCGCCCGGAACGGCCGGTGCCGATGGCCATCGCCGCGTCCGGTCGACAGTCCGCGACGCTGGCCGCCGAGTACGGCAACGGCCTCATCTCCACCGAACCCGACCGGCACATCATCGAGATGTACGACGACGCCGGGGGCGCCGGCCAGCCCCGCTACGGCCAGGTGGCCATCTGCTACGGCCCCGACGAGGCGGAGTGCCGCAAGATCGTGCATGACCAGTTCCGCTGGTTCGGAATGGGTTGGAAGGTCAATGCCGACCTGCCCGGTCCGGATTCCTTCGCCGCCGCCACCCAGTTCGTCCGCGAGGAGGACGTCGCCGAGGGAATCTCCTGCGGTCCGGACGTGGACGCGCACGTCGAGGCGTTCCGCACGTTCGTCGACGCCGGCTTCACCCACGTGGCGATCATCCAGGTGGGTGGGGAGAGCCAGCCGATGTTCCTGGACTGGGCGCAGGAGCAACTGCTGCCCCGGCTGCGCGAGCTGTGAACCGAGGTGCGGCACCTCGACCGCCCGGGTCGACAGGCCGCAGCGCCGTCGGCGGTTTCGGGCCGGCCGAGCTGCGGCTCGCCATGGCCGCTCCCCGGGCGGCCGGCGGGCTGACCAGCGAGTGGCGGGTCGTCGACGGACTGCGCACCCACACCCGCCGCAGCGCCGACCCGGGGACCGGGGCGCCACCCGTGGTGCTCGTGCACGGCCTGGCGGTCTCGCACCGCTATCTCACCCCGCTGGCCGTCGCGCTCGCCGCCACCCATCAGGTGTACGTGCCGGACCTGCCCGGCTTCGGGCTCAGCGAACACCCCCAGGGCGCGTACGACGTCCGCCGGCACGCCGACCACCTGGCCGCCTGGCTGGCCGCGTACCAGTTGCCGCCGGTCTGCCTGCTGGGGCACTCGTTCGGCGCGGAGGTGGCCGCCGCGGTCGCCGCGACCCACCCCGACGCCGTACGCGCGCTGGTGCTGGCCGGGCCGACCAGCGACCCGGCGGCCCGGTCCCGACGGGACCAGTTCGGTCGTTGGCTGGTGGACAGCCTGCGCGAGGCGCCGCTACAGGCCCCGATCCTGGTGCGGGACGTCTGGAACGCCAGGCCCTGGCGGGTCCTCGCCACGCTGTCGCACTCGGTGCGCAACGCCATCGAGGCGGACCTCGTCCGGGTCAGCGCGCCGACCGTCGTCGTGACCGGCGACCGCGACCCGGTCGTGCCGCAACGGTGGCGGGACGAAGCGACGCGGCTGGTGCCGAAGGCGGCCCTGGTGGTCGTTCCCGGTGCCGCGCACAACGTGGTCACTACCACCCCGACGGCCGTCGCGGACGTGATCCGGCACCTGCTCGCCCCTCATCCCGCACTCACGGACAGGTGAACGTCATGCGCTTCGGCAACACGGAGATCCGCCCGCTCGGCGGGGGCCTCGGCTGCCTCCTGATGATCCTCTTCTCGATCGTGGCGTCGGTGGTGCTGACCATCCTGCTGAATCTGGTGCTCTGAGCCCCGCACGTCTCAACGGCGCAGGCCCAGGCCTTCGAGCACCTCCCGGACAGCCAGCCGGGCCGGGTCGAGCACCGAACGGCGGGCCCAGCGGGCCGCAGGCGCGACGGTGGCCCGCCACAGCCAGCGCAAGCCTCGCCCGAGTGGGCGCAGCAGTAGCCGGTGAAGCAGTCGCAGCACCCGTCCGGCCGTCCGCCACGCGCCGACCACCGCGGCGGCGACCAGCCGACCGACAGGCGTGAGCACAGCGCCCACCCAGTACAGCGGCCACAGGACCAGGTACTTGGCCAGCCAGATCAGCACGCGCCCCAGAACCACGAGGGCCGGGCGCAGCCCATGACGGGTCAACCAGACCAGCACGGGCCAGATCACCATGCGGGCGACCCACACCAGTGGGAGCCACAGCAGATGCCGGACGCACCAGACCAGCGGAAGCCAGACCAGCCGGTGCAGCACCCAGGCCAGCGGGGCCAGCAGCCAGCGGCGCAGGAACCGGCCCGTCGGGCGGAACAGGTACCGGTGCAGCAGTCGGCCGGCAGCCACGATCAGCTCCCAGAGCAGGCGTACCGGCAGCACCACGACCAGCGCCACACCACGCGCGACGGCCGCGACGAGCGGAGGCGCGACGGCGGCCGGCCGCGCCGTGCCCGAGACCGTTGAGTCGGCGGCCGAGCGAGCCCTCGCCGACGCGACCCGGTGATCGTTCGGCGGACCGGGCAGCGGTGAACGGAGGGTGCGGCGGTCGGTCACTGTGGCACGGTAATCGATGCGCGCCACGGCCCTGGGTGGCACCGGCAGCGCGAGCCGACGGATGGCGTCAGCCGGGAGACAACTCCAGCGTGGCGAGCAGCGGATAGTGGTCGGAGGCGGTGGCCGCCGCGCCGTCGCGGATCACGCGACAGCCGTGCGTGCGCCGCGCCACCGCCGGGCTGCCGAGCAGGTAGTCGAGCCTCATCCCGGCGAACTCGGCCCCGCCGAGCCGGGTGGGCACGGTGTGGCCGGCGGCCTCCGGTGCGCCGACGTTGCCCGCCGGCCAGAGGTCGACGAGGCCGGCCGCGAGCAGCCGGGCGATAGCGCGGGTGTCCACGGCGCCGCCGGAGCGACGCAGGTGCCGCCGCCGGTAGAGGGTGGGCATGCCGGCCAGCCGGGCGGTGTGGTCGACGGTCGGGTCGAGCGAGTTGAGGTCACCGGTGACCAGCGTCAGCTGCCCCCGGTCGCGGCGCATCGCGGCGACCAACCAGTCGACCTCCATCCGCCGCCGACCCCCGGAGTACGGGTAGAGGTGGGTCCCCAGCACCGTGAACGGGCCGGCGGACGTGGCCACCACGACGCGGGCGGCGGCGTGGTGGAACGGGCGGCGCACCGACCCCGCGTCGACGACCCGGTACGGGGGCCGGACCAGCACTGCCACCGGCTGCCCGAAGCAGGACCGGGCCAGGTGAGGAATCATCCCCACCCGGCCCGCCACGCTGGCCATCAGCCCGTCCCGGTCGAAGCCGCGCAACTCCTGCAGGGCCAGCACGTCCGGTGCCTGATCGTCGACGAGCTGGACCACCTGATCCAGCCGGTCGAGGCCGCCGCGATCCCGGCCGCCGGTGCGGATGTTCCAGGTCATCACCCGCAGCACGACGGCGACGCCTAGTCGGCTCGGCCGGCCCGCGCCAGCTCGTCGTCGAGGCTGTCCACGTCCTCCGACTCGATGGCCGGTCGGTTGCCTTCCTTCAGGTCCTCGTTGGGGCGGATCACCAGGTAGAGCAACCCGATCCAGAGCGCGGAGAGCAGGATCGCGCCCATGAAGTCGGTCGGGTGGTGCATCCCCCGGTACATCCGGGAGGTGGCCACCCCGACCGGCATGAGCACTGCCAGCCCCACGAAGATCCAACGCCACCACCGGTCGGTACGCGGGAACACGACGAGGGTGATCGCCAGCCAGACGCAGATCGTGGCCGCGATGTGCCCGGACGGGAACGACGAGGTGGGCATCTGCCCGTCCAGGTTCTCCACCGGCGGACGCGGCCTGTCGATCGCGCGGGCCGACGCGAGGAAGAGGGTCAACTCCCCCACCATCGCCAGCGCCACGAAGAGCACCGGGCGCCAGCGCCGCCACACCGCCAGCACCAGCGGGCAGAACACCAGCGAGATCAGCAGGATGGCGTGGGTGTCACCGAACTTGCTCCACCACCAGCTCACGTCGGTCAGCACCTCGGTGTGCCGCTCGGCGAACCACTGCGGCACCCTCGTGTCGAGGGTGTCGAAGAAGGTGCCCTTGGCGTGGTAGCTGACGTACGTGCCGAAGCCGTACAGCGCCCCGAACACGATCACCCAGCCGACCAGCAGCTCGGCCACCGCCGAGCGGGGATGGGCCAGCACGTGTTCCTCGGCCGGGGCGGGGGCGATGTCGTGCCCCGCCTCCGGCTCCAGGCCCTCGGTCAGCGGCGGCACCGGCCGCCCCCGCTCCCGGCGCCACAGTCGGAAGGCGTACGCGGTGACGCCCAGCCAGGCGGCCCCGAGCAGCCAGGCGGCCAGCACGTCGGAGACGAAGTGCACGCCCAGCGCGATCCGGGTCAGCCCGACCAGTGCCACCAGCACACCGACGCCGACGATGGCCGGCTTACGCCAGCGGGGCGCCATCGCCGGCAGGAACACCAGCAGCAGCGCTCCGTACGCGACGAACGAGCCGAGCGCGTGCCCGCTCGGGAAGCTGTTGCCGGGCGCGCTGGCGATCGGCACGTCCACGACCGGGCGGAGCCGGCCGACAAGCGTCTTCAGTGATGGGTCGAGGATCAGGCCACCGACCCCCGTGATGATCAGGTAGACGGCGAGTCGGGGCTGCCGCCGGATCAGCAGCCCGACCACGGCGATCGTGACCAGCCAGATGAGGATCGGCCGGCCGCCCAGGTCCGTGACCGCCTGGAGCACTGTGACCAGCGCGTGGTGCGGGGCGACGAGCCCGTTGAACCACTCGGCGAGCCCGTGGTCGACATCCTGCAACGGGCTCCACCGCACCCGGACGAGCAACAACAGCAGCCCGAAGGCCACCCCGGCACCGGTGACGGCCACCAGACCGGCAATGCTCCGTTCGGCGAAATGACCGATCGGACGGTGCGCCACCTCTTTGACCGCGGTCACCCCGCACCTCCCTTGTCGACTCTGGCGAGGCGCTTTACCCGATCCGCGTCCGTCGTACACGCCGGTGCCGCTAGAGCGCCGACATGTCCCCGGTGTCGTACAGCTCGGCGCGGTCCGGGTCGGGCTCCCACAGATCCGGTTGGGCGGGCTCCCGCGCACCGATGCGCAGCGCCTCCAGTTGGGCGGCGAAGGACAGCCCGCCGAAGAGCGCCATCCCGGTCAGGTTGGCCCAGAGCAGCAGCGCCATCATGCCGGTCAGGGCGCCGTAGGTCTGCCCGAAACCGTCGCTGAACCGCACGTACGCGGCGAGCAGCAGGCTGGCCAGCCACCACAGCGCCGTGGCGATGCCGGCGCCGAACAGCAGCCAGGACAGGCCGGGCTGGTTGCGGCGCGGCGCGTGTCGGAACAGCACGGCGACGGCGACGACGGTCAGCCCGAGGCTCAGCGGGAAGCGGATCACGTCCCAGATGCCGTTGGCGAGTTCGCCCCACTCGTAGTGTTCGCGGACCGAGTCGCCCATCGCGCCGCCGCCGACCAGGATCAGGAAGCCGGCGAGCGCGGGCAGGCCGGCGGTGACGGCCAGCACGGCGGCCCGGAGGTACTTGCGCAGCGCCGGGCGGTCCCGTTCGACGCCGTAGATGCGGTTGGCGCCCCGCTCGATCTGGGCCATCGTGGTGGTGAGCGCGAACAGGCCGGTGAGCAGACCGAGGGTGAGCGCCAGCTCCCCCGCGTCCTCGACGCGTTCGCCATCGCCGAGCAGCTCGCCGACCATCTGCGAACTCTGGCCGGGGGTGAGCGCCAGGACGGTGTCGGCGACCACCCGGCCGCCCTCCTCGACGCCCAGCTCGCTGATCAGGCCGGTGAGGGCGATCAGGAACGGCACCACGGCGAGGCAGAGTTGCAGCGCGAAGGCCCGGGAGTGGCTGAACCCGTCGCCGTAGCGGAACCGGATGAACGCGTCCCGCAGCAGGTGCCAGCCACCCTGCCCGCGCAGTGTGTGCCAGGCGTCGTCGGCGGACAGCTCCTCGTCGGCCATCAGCCGGGTCTCCGGCACGATCCGGGTACTACTCACTGCGGGCTTCCTCGATCAGCTGCTCGCCCCGCTCCCCGGCACCTTGCGCGTCGACGGCCAGGTCGGGGGCGTCCTCGGGCTGGGGGACGCAGAGCCAGAGCGCCTGCGGCCGAACCTCGGCCCGCAACTGCCGGCCCGGGGAGATCAGGTCGCCGTCCAACTCCCGAGGTTGCGCCCGGTTGCTGGTGACCACCACCCGCCGGCCCCGGAAGATCTCGAGCTGCGGCACCTGGCCGCTGCGGCGGATCACCGCCCAGCCGAGCGCGAGCCAGTGCCGCAGGTTGCGCGGGGTGAGCACGGCGACGTCGAGCCAGCCGTCGTCCGGCTCGGCCTCGGTCAGCAGGGTCACGCCGCCCTGCAGCCGGCCGACGTTGGCGATCAGGACCGAACGGGCCCGACGGCGCACCGGCGGCCGGTCGTCGATGCGGATCTGCACCCGCATCGGCCGGTCCCGGAGGTGGCGGGCGGCACCCATCACGTACGCGGGCCAGCCGATGCGGGCCTTGGTGGTCTCGTTGGTGGCTTCGAGCATCTGGGCGTCGAAGCCCATGCCGGCCATCACCGTGAAGTACTTGTCCTCGACAGCGCCGACGTCGAGCAGTCGTCGGCCGCGTTCGACGGCGACCTGCAACCCGGCGGCCAGGTCGGTGGAGAGCCCCAGGTTGGCGGCGAGCAGGTTGCCGGTGCCCTGCGGCAGCACGGCGAGGGCCACGTCGGTGCCGACCAACCCGCTGACGCAGGACATCACGGTGCCGTCGCCCCCGCAGGCGAAGACCAGGTCGACGCCGTCCTTGACGGCCTTCTCGGTCTGGCCGCGACCCGGATCGTCGACTGTCGTCTCGTACCACTGCGGCGCGGGCCAGCCGGCCGCGGTCAGGGCGTCGTCGACGGTCCGGCGCAACTCGTCGAGATCGTCGACCTTGACCGGGTTGACCACCACAGCGGAGCGCAACCCGCCGTCGCCGCCCGAGGGCCGCCTGTCCTGTCCAGCATCCACGGCGCCAGTGTGCAGCACCCGGACGCCTTCAGCGACCCGGCGACCGACGCGCGTCGGAAGTGCCACAGACAGGTTTCAACCCGGCCTCGCCCGTCAGGCCGCCGCCCGCAGGGCGAGCTCCACCCGTCGGCGCAGATCATCGAGGTCGACCCCGGACTCGGTGAGCACCAACGCGCCGAGCCCGTTGCCCTCCCTGAGCACCCCGAGCAGGATGTGCTCGGTGCCGATGTGGCGGTGGCGCAGGCGCAGGGCCTCCCGCAGGGACAGCTCCAGCGCCTTCTTCGAGCGGGGCGAGAACGGCCCGCCGAGGTACCGCTTCCGCCCCCAGCGGCGGCGTGGCGCCGGCACCGCCTCCCGTAGCGCGTCCGGGCCGAAGGACTGCTCGATGCGGGCCACGATCGCGGCCAGGTCGATGCCGATCTCCCGCAGCGCCGCGGCGTCCGCGTCGCCGAGGCCCGCGCCGCCGGTGACGGTGTGCCGGCGTACGCGTTCGCGCAGGTCGTCGGCGCGTACGCCAGCGTCGGCGAGCACCCGGCTGGCCAGCCCGGCGTCGTCGGCGAGCAGGGCGAGCAGGAGGTGCTCGGTGCCGACCGGCCGCTGGCCCTCGACCCGCGCCTCCTCCAGTGCCCGTTTCACCACGTCGCGCGCCCGGTCGGTGAACCGTTCGAACATCACGCCTCCCAGGATGAGTTGACCGCCGGTCGCCCGGCGTGCTTCTTGTGCACTGCCTGCCGGCTGACCTCGAGCGTGTCGGCGATCTCCTGCCAGGACCAGCCCTGTCGTCGGGCGTTGTCGACCTGGACCACCTCGAGCCGCTCAAGGAGCCGGCGTAGCGCGCGGACGGCACGCAACCCGACCCGGGGGTCGGTGCTGCCGGCTGCCGCCGCGAGTTCTGTCGCCTGACTCATGCCGTCAACATACGTTGACAACTGGTGGCTTGTCAACCCTGGTTGACGAGCGCCGGACGCGGCGGATCGGACCCGCCACCGGGCACATCCGACTACCCTCGGTCAGGGACAGCTTGGTCGTGCCGGGCGCGACGCCCGGGAGGTGATATCGGATGGCCGCACCCGCCGACGCAGCGGTGCTGGTCGGCCTCGGGTCGGAACTCGACCTCCCGGTCGTCGAACAGGCCGCGCAGGAGGCCGCCGGACACGGCCGGCCACTGCACCTGCTGCACACCTTCGACTGGCGCGCGGCCTTCGCCGCGGACACCGTCGCCGCACCCCGGGACCAGGCCGAAAAACTGATCACCCGCGCCGCACAACTCGCCCACCAGACCGAGCCGGGGCTGACCGTACGCGGGGAGATCGTCGAGAGCGCGATGCTGCCCACCCTCATCCGCCGCTCGGAGGGCACCTTCCTGCTCGCCGTCGGCGACAGCGGCATGGCGGGCAGCGGTCAGTGTGTTCCGGCCGAGACGACCGCCGTGCAGTTGGCCGCACGCGCCGGCTGCCCCCTGTTGGTGGTCCGACGTGAACCGCCGCCGCAGGGCCCGGTGTTGGTGGGCGTGGACGGCTCGCCCAGCTCACACCTCGCCCTGCAATGGGCCGTGCGGTGCGCGGCCCGCCGGGGCGCCCGACTGCTGGCGCTGCGGGTCGTGGAGTACGACGAGGACACCGACGCGGTCGCCGAGCAGCTCACCGAAGCACTGGCCCGGCACACCGGCCGCGACAACACGGTGCCGACCGAGTGCCGGGTGGTACGCGGCGACCCCGCCGACGTGCTGATCGACACGTCCCGCAACGCGCAGGTGGCGCTGGTCGCCGCCCGCGGCGACGAACCGGGCCGGGCCATGCTGGGCGCCGTCGCCCAGTCCCTGCTCTACCACTCCCCGGCCCCGGTGGTCGTCGTCCGCGGCCTGGCCGAGGCGCCGCTGACCGGGCCCGGCGCCGACCCGGAGCCGGACCAACGGCCCTGACCCGGGGCGTGCGCAGCGGCCAGGCTGGACGCCGGACGCCCCATTCCTACCCGCGAGAGGCAGCATGATGGAGACCGCTCTCGACGTGCACCACGCCCTCACCGACGACGAGCTGCGCCGGCTGGACGCCTACTGGCGCGCCGCGAACTACCTCACCGTCGGGCAGATCTACCTGCTGGACAATCCGCTGCTGCGCGAGCCGCTGACCCCCGACGACATCAAACCCCGGCTGCTCGGGCACTGGGGCACCAGCCCCGGCCTGAACCTGATCTACGCCCACCTCAACCGGGTGATCGTGGCGCGCGACCTCAACGCCATGCTGGTCACCGGCCCCGGCCACGGCGGACCGGCCATCGTGGCCAACACCTGGCTGGAGGGCACCTGGTCGGAGCGCTACCACGACGTGGCCCGCGACGAGGCCGGGATGTCCCGGCTCTTCCGCCAGTTCTCCTTCCCGGGCGGCATCCCCAGCCATGTCGCGGCGGACGTGCCGGGCTCGATTCACGAGGGCGGCGAACTCGGGTACGCGTTGAGCCACGCCTACGGCGCCGCGTTCGACCACCCGGACCTGTTGGTGGCCTGCGTGATCGGCGACGGCGAGGCGGAGACCGGGCCGCTGGCCGGCAGTTGGCTCTCCGACGTCTTCCTCAACCCGGCGCGCGACGGCGCGGTGCTGCCCATCCTGCACCTCAACGGCTACAAGATCGCCAACCCGACAGTGCTGTCCCGGATCCCCGAGGCCGACCTGCTCGACCTCATGCGCGGATCGGGCTACCAGCCGTACGTGGTGGCCGGTGACGAGCCCGCCCGGGTACACCGGGCCCTCGCCGCGACGCTGGACCGTGTGCTGGGTGAGATCGTCGAGATCCAGCGGAGGGCACGCTCCGGAGGCGACGTCGAACGTCCCCGCTGGCCGATGATCATTCTGCGGACGCCGAAGGGCTGGACCGGCCCGCGTGAGGTCGACGGCACCCAGGTGGAGGGCACCTACCGCGCCCACCAGGTGCCCCTGTCGGGCGTACGCGACAACCCGGCGCACCGAGCCGAGCTGGAGCGCTGGCTGCGCAGCTACCGGCCGGAGGAGCTGTTCGACGCGACCGGCGCGCCGGTGGAGGAGCTGCTGACGCTTCCGCCGCGCGGTGACCGGCGGATGAGCGCCAACCCGGTCACCAACGGCGGCGTGGTGCTGCGCGACCTGACCCTGCCGGACTTCCGCGACTACGGCGTGGAGGTTCCCGAACCGGGTACGCCGATCGCCGGCGCGACAGGGGTGCTCGGCCCCTGGATCCGCGACGTCATCAGCGCCAACCCCCAGACGTTCCGGCTGTTCGGCCCGGACGAGGTCGCGTCCAACCGACTGGGTGCGGCGTTCGAGGTGACCGACCGGGCCTGGGTGGCCGCCACGGTGCCAGGCGACGACCACCTCTCCCCCGACGGGCGGGTCATGGAGGTGCTCTCCGAGCACCTGTGCCAGGGCTGGCTGGAGGGCTACCTGCTGACC
This sequence comes from Micromonospora sp. NBC_00821, assembly GCF_036347035.1. Classification (NCBI taxonomy): domain Bacteria; kingdom Bacillati; phylum Actinomycetota; class Actinomycetes; order Micromonosporales; family Micromonosporaceae; genus Micromonospora; species Micromonospora sp. NBC_00821. The sequence continues at coordinate 2,037,330 of NZ_CP108880.1, read as the reverse complement.
GGTCGGCACGGCGTGTTCACCAGTTACGAGGCGTTCATCCACATCGTCGACTCGATGCTCAACCAGCACGCCAAGTGGCTGAAGGTGACCCGGGCCATCCCCTGGCGGCAGCCGATCGCCTCGCTGAACTACCTGCTCTCCAGCCACGTCTGGCGGCAGGACCACAACGGCTTCTCCCACCAGGACCCGGGCTTCATCGACCACGTCGTCAACAAGAAGGCCGAGGTGGTGCGGGTCTATCTGCCGCCGGACGCCAACACGCTGCTCGCCACGATGGACCACTGCCTGCGCAGCCGGCACTACATCAACGTGGTGGTGGCCGGTAAGCAGGCCGCCCCGAACTGGCTGACGATGACCGAGGCGATCCAGCACACCCGGCGTGGCCTGGGCATCTGGGAATGGGCCAGCAACGACGGCGGCACCGAACCGGACGTGGTGCTCGCCTGCTGCGGGGACGTGCCCACCCTGGAGACGTTGGCCGCCGTCGAGCTGCTGCGCCAGAACCTGCCGACCTTGAAGGTGCGCCTGGTCAACGTGGTCGACCTGATGCGACTCCAGCCGGACACCGAGCATCCGCACGGGCTGACCGACAACGAGTTCGACACCATCTTCACCCAGGAACGGCCGATCATCTTCGCGTACCACGGTTACCCATGGTTGATCCACCGACTCACCTACCGCCGCACCAACCACGAGAACCTGCACGTGCGCGGTTACAAGGAGGAGGGCACCACGACCACTCCGTTCGACATGGTGATGCTCAACGACCTGGACCGCTTCCACCTCGTCATCGACGTCGTCGACCGGGTGCCCGGGCTGGCCGCCAGCGCCGCGCACCTGCGCCAACGAATGGTCGACGCCCGACAGGCGGCCCGCGACTACACCCGCGAGTACGGCGAGGACGACCCACAGGTCGCCGAATGGCGCTGGGTCCGCGAAACCGACCCGACCACCCCCTGAAGGAGGACGACGTGCGCGACGCGGAGATCCTGGTCGGCTACGACGGCTCCACCGACGCCTCGGTGGCTTTGAACTGGGCCATGGAGGAGGCGCGGCACAGCGGCCAGCCGGTGCGGCTGGCGTACGTCTTCGAATGGCTGACAGTGGCCAGTTGGGTCGGTCCGGGCGTGGCCCCCGGCGTGTGGCCGGACGACACCGCCCGCCGGCAGGTCGAGGACCTGGTCCGCAGGGCCGCGGCGGACGCCACCGCGGCGAACCCCGGGCTGACCATTACCGGCGAGGTGTACGACGGACCGCCCGCGCTGGTGTTGCAGGAACGCTCGGCGGACGCCGGGATGCTGGTGCTCGGCAGCCGGGGTCACGGCGGGTTCGGCGGCCTGCTCGCCGGGTCGACGGCGGTGTCGGTCGCCGCGCACGCCCACTGCCCGGTCGTGGTGGTCCGGGACGGGGCCGACAGCGCCGTGACCGACACGTCGGGCCGCCCGGTGGCGGTCGGGGTGGACGGCTCGGAGCCTTCGCTGGTGGCGCTCGGCTTCGCTGCCGAACGGGCGGCGCAGCGGCAGCTGCCGCTGCGCGTCCTGCACGCCTGGACACCGGGCCCCGGCGGGGCGGCCGGGGTGCCCGACGAGCGGGCCGGCGTGGAGCAGGCGCTGGAGCCGTGGCGGCGGACGTTCCCCGGACTGGCGGTGACCGTCGACCTGGAGTCGACCAACCCGGCGGCGATGCTGATCGAGGCGAGCCGGGACGCGCGGCTGGTAGTGGTCGGCAGCCGCGGCCGGGGTGGGCTGGCTGGAATGCTGCTCGGCTCGGTCAGTCAGCAACTCATCCAGCACGCCCACTGCCCGGTCGCTGTGGTCCGCGAACGCTGATCACGACGTGCCCTTCGGCCGACGGCGGCGTCGGTCAGGCGGCGAGCACGGCGGCCTCCACGGTCGGGTCCAGCCCGATCGAGCTGCGCTGCGGTCGTCCGGCGCGCGGGGGAACCGCACCGACCTCGCGCAGCCAGCGCCAGGTGTCGCCGACGGTCTCGGTCACCGGCCGGCAGGTCAACCCGGCGGCCAGTGCCCGGGTCACGTCCTGCTCCAACAACCCCCGGTACGGGTGCCCGCGCGGCAGCCAGATCGGCAGGTCGCTCCACGGCTGCACCCCGGCGGCGAGGATCGACGCCGGATCGGTCCACCGCAGCCGGGCGTCCGAGCCGATGGCGACCACGCACGCGTCGAGCAGCTCGCCCATCGTGGTCTGCGCCGGAGGACCGACGGCGTTGAACGTGCCGCCCACCCGCCGGGCGCCCGCGTCGAGCATCCACCCCGCCAGGTCGCGGACGTCGACGTACTGCACCGGCAGGTCGGCCGGCGCGGGGGCGAGCACGTCCCCGCCCCGCTCGATGCGCCGTAGCCACCAGGGCAGCCGGCCGATGTCCTCGCCCGGGCCCAGGATCAGGCCGGCCCGGGCGATCAGCGCACGGCGACCGAACACCTCCCGCACGGCGCGCTCGGCACCGGCCTTGAGCTGCGGGTAGTCGCCGTCGACGGCGCCCGGGTCGGCGTCCACCACCGGGGAGTCCTCATGCAACCCCGCCTTGGCATGGTCGGTGTAGACCGAGCCGCTCGACACGTACACGTAGTGGCCGACCGCGTCGACGAGGGCGCGGGCGGCGTCGCCGGCGGCCCGCGGCGCACCGTCCCAGGTGTCCACAGCGACGTCCCACTCGCCGCCGGCCAGCGCGGCCAGGCCGTCCGGCGCGGTGCGGTCACCCCGCAACCGGTGCACGCCGGACGGCACCGTGCCGTGGAGCCCTCGGTTGAACACCGTCACCGACCAGCCGCGGCGCACGGCCTCGGCGACAGCGGCCCCGCCCACGAAGCCCGTACCGCCCAGCACCAGCAGTCTCATGCGCTCCACAGTGCCGGCGTCGACCGGGCAAGGGCACCCCTGTTCACCGGCAGCGGATCTGCTCGTGGCAGAACCTCACGATCGTGCCGCCATTCACCTGTTGCCCGTCGCCGGTCCGGCCAGCACGCTCCTGCGGCGCAGCAGCGCCGCTCGCGCCCGACGGGCCGCCCGCAGGTTCAGGGCCGCCACCGCGCCGAGCAGGAGCACAACGCCCAGCAGCGCCGGCTCCAGTTCGTGACGCAGCAGGCTGATGATCAGCGCGCCACCGCTGAATGCCAGCCAGGCCCCGACGCCGAGCCAGCCGGCGACCACCCGGTCCCGGGCGAACAACGGAGTCCGTCGGGTCACGGCCCAACCACCGAACACCGCCCAGCACAAGCCGATCACCACCAGGACGGCGAAGGCCACGTTGGTACGCGTCGGCAACCCGGGCTCGGTCGCCCAGAGCAGCCCGATCAGGGCGCTCGCGGTGAGACCGGTGAAGGCCAGTGCCAGATAGCCGACCCGCCTGCGCAGCGACAACGGCGCGTCCAGTCGCGCCAGCACCTCTTCCGGAGTCATGCCTCGTACCCCTTCCGCACCAGTTCGTGGCGCAACAACCTGCGGGCCCGGTTGAGCCGCGACTTGACAGTGCCGACGGGTATGCCGCAGATCTGCGCGCAGGCGTCCAGCGGCTGATCCTCCAGGTGGAACAGCAGCAGCACCTCCCGTTCCCGGGCGGGAAGCGCCGCCAACGCCCCGGCCAGCGTCTCCCGGTTGACGACCTCCTCCGCCTCGTCGGCGCCCGGCAGGTCGTCGATCGGTTCGGGTTCCGGGTGGGCGTACGCGTCCCGCAACCGGTTCATCACCGCCCGACGGGCGATGATGAACAGCCACGGGGTGAACCGGTCCGGCTGACGCAACTTCGGCAGCCCCTTGAAGACCGCCAACCAGATCTCCTGCACCACATCGTCGTCGGACCCACCGAGCATCCGCCCGACGTACCGCTCGACCGCCGGATGCCAGCCCTGCACCAACTCGGCGAACGCCTCCCGTTCACCCAACTGGCAGCGGACCACCAGCAACTCATCGCTCATCGGCCCTCCTTCGCCTGTTCAGTCGGCGTCAGAGCCCGGCAGGTTCACGACCCGCCACAGCGAAAACCGGCTCCCGGCGGGTGGAGGTCGCGGCGGTAGACCCTCGTCCAGAATGCAGGAAAGCCACCCCGGGCATGGTCAACGGAGGCGCCGATTGCGAAACTGCTTCAATCTGCATCAGCACAACCCGGACGGAGCAGGGAATGTCCAGCACACCGCTGTCCCTGCCGCAGCCAACCGCGCGGGCACCAGAGTTCGGCCGGGACGCGCTCATCGTCTGCGAGAACCTGGTGCGGATCTACCAGACCGGTTCGATCGAGGTGCAAGCACTGCAGGGCCTGGACCTGGCCGTGGAGAGCGGTGAGCTGGTCGCCGTCGTCGGTGCCTCCGGATCGGGCAAGTCGACACTGCTCTCCATCCTGGCCGGCATCGACGCCCCCACCGCCGGACGGGTCCGGGTCGACAGGTGGAACCTGCTGGCGATGTCCCGCGCGGACCGGGTCGACTACCGGCGGCACACCGTCGGGTTCGTACGGCAACAGACGGCGAGCAACCTGATCCCCTACCTGACCGCACGCGAGATGGTGGACCTGCCGATGACGGCTGCCCGTACCGCGAAGCAGGAGCGCCGGGAACGCGCGGCCGAGCTGCTGGACAGCCTCGGTGTCGCCGACTGCGCCGATCGCCGCCCCGGGCAACTCTCCGGAGGGCAGCAGATGCGGGTCGCGATCGCCGTGGCGCTGGCCAACCAACCGCGGGTCCTGCTCGCCGACGAGCCCACCGGCGAGCTGGACGCCGCCACGTCCGCGGAGGTCTTCGGCGTGCTGCGGGACGTCAACCGGCGCTACGGCGTCACAGTGGTCGTGGTGACCCACGATCCGGAGGTCAGCGGCCAGGTCGAACGGACCGTCGCGATCCGGGACGGACGCACCAGCAGCGAGGTGCTGCGCCGCACCACCACCGACGCGGAGGGCGACACGCACACGATCGCCGAGGAGTACGCCGTGATGGACCGGGCCGGGCGGGTCCAGGTGCCCCGCGAGTTCCGCGAGGCGCTGGCGCTGACCCGACGCGTCCGGCTGGCCCTGGAACCCGACCACATCACGATCCACCCCGACTCGGGAAGCGGCGAATGAGCAGCGAGCCACTGCTGAGCGTGCGCGACGTACACCGGCGCTTCCGCACCGGGCCGACAGTCGTACACGCCCTGAACGGCGTGTCGTTCGACGTGGCCGCCGGTTCGATGGTGGCGCTCGTCGGCCGGTCCGGCTCGGGCAAGACCACCCTGCTCAACGTCATCGGCGGCCTGGACCGCCCGGACGCCGGCACCGTGCGGGTCGACGGCACCGACGTCACGGCGCTCGACGAGGATGGCCTGTCCCGGCTGCGGCGGGAGAAGGTGTCGTACGTCTTCCAGAGCTTCGGGTTGATCCCGGTGCTGTCGGCCGCGGAGAACGTCGCGGCCCCGCTGCGGATGGCCCGCGTCGCCCCGGCCGAGCGTGACCGGCGGGTCGAGTTGCTGCTGGAGCTGATCGGCCTGGCCGACCACGCCGGGCAGCGGCCGGCCGAGCTGTCCGGCGGCCAGCAGCAGCGGGTGGCGATCGCCCGCGCGCTGGCCGCCTCGCCCCAGCTTCTGCTCGCCGACGAGCCCACCGGGCAACTGGACGCCGAGACAGGTCTGTCGGTGATGGCCCTGCTACGCGGGATAGTGGAATCCGAGGGCGTCACCGTACTGGTGTCGACGCACGACGCGGTGATGATGGCCCTGGCCGACAGGGTGATCCGTATCCACGACGGGCACCTCGACGAACAGGCGGCCGGGCAGTCGCACGCGCCAGTGCCAGACGCCGGGTGACGCGACGATGAGGCTGGTCAGCCGGCGCGCCCGCGCGCAGTGGCCGTTGCTGGCAGCCCTCCTCGGGGTCGTCACGATCGGCGCGACCCTGTTGGGTACCTGCACCCTGTTGGTCACCCACACCGCCGAGCGGGCGTTGGAGGTCGCCCTGGCCCGCGCCGCCCCCGCCGCCGTCGACGTGACCGTCTACACCGGCACCGTCGAGGGCCGGGACACGTCGTCCGTCGCCGCCGACACCCGCACCGTGGTGGCCTCCACGCTCGCACCGTTTCCGGTGACGACAAGCGCGCGGGCGTCGACGGTGCTGCGGGCGCTGCCGCCCGCGCTCGCCGCCGGCACCACAGTGCCGGCCCAGGCGTACCTGTCGGGGCTGGACGACCTGCCGACCCGAGCCGAGTTGGTCACCGGGCGCTGGCCACAGCACCCTGGCGACGCGGTGCTGTTGGAGTCCACCGCACAACTGCTCGGCCTCACCCCCGGTCACCGGGTACGCCTCGGCGCCGAGCTGGCCCACGCGCCCGTCCCGGCCGTCGACGTGGTCGTCGTCGGTGTGGTGCGCCCGCTGCCGGGCCGCGGCTGGGACCGCGACCCGCTGGCAGCGGCCGGCTCCGCCACCGGCTACCGGGACGGCCGCTTCCAACAGCCGGTCAACGCCTACGGCCCTTTCCTCGTCGACCTCGCCGACCTGGTCACCACCGGCGCCACGGTCGACCGGCTGGAGGTCACCGCCCATCCGGACCTGTCCGACAGCAACCGCCACGACCTGGAGACCGTGGCTGGGGCCGTCGGCAGTGCCGACGGCCGGCTGGCGGGCACCCTCGGCGAGCGCGTCCGGCTCGCACGTGTCGCCTCCGAACTGCCACTGACCCTGCGGGCCGCCGACGACCAACGGCACGTCACCGCCGCCGTCGTGCTGGCCATCGCCGTCCTCGGCGGTGTCCTGGCCGCGACGGCACTCGTCCTCGCCGGCCGTCTGACCACTGGCATACGCGCCGACGAGACCGCCCTGCGGTCCGCCCTGGGCACCAGCCGTCGCCAACTCGCCGCCACCGCGACACTCGAGGCCGGGCTCGTCGCCGCCGTCGCCGCCGCGATCGCGATACCGGCCTCGTCGGCCCTGCACGCCGGCCTGACCCACCTGCCGCCGCTGGACGGCGCCGGCCTGACCGTCCGGCCGGCGATCGCCGGTGCCCAGGTCCTCGCGGTCGCCGGTGGCGCGCTGGTGCTCGCCGCCGTACTCGTCGTCCTGGCGATCCGGCCCGTCCCGACAGCCGGCGACCAGCGAACCCGCCGCGAACTGCTGGCCCGATCCGGCGCCGACCTGATGCTCGCGGTGTTCGCCGCCGCCGGATGGTGGCAGCTGTACGCGCAGTCCGCCGCCGCCAGCCCACGCGCCGACGCGGTCCGGGTGCTCGCGCCGGCGCTGCTGCTCATCGCAGGCGCCGCCCTGGCTCTCCGGGTGGTACTGCCCGCCCTTCGCGGCGCCGACCGGCTGGCGTACCGCGCCCGAGGGCTGGCACTTCCGCTGGCGGTCTCCGAGGCCGCCCGCCGGCCACAGGCGGTCGCCGCCGGACTGCTCGTCGGACTGGCCTGCGCGGCCGGAACCTTCGGTCTCGCCTTCGACGACACGTGGCACCAGTCGCAGCGCGACCAGGCCGCGCTCGCCGTCGGCACCGACCTGGCCCTCACCCTCAGCACGGCGCCGGTGGCCGGAGACGGCGCGATCGTCAGCGCGGCCACCGCGGGGGCCGTGAGTCCGGCCCTCGACCGTGGCACCGCCGTCGGTCAGTGGCTCGGCAACGCCGGCGACGCGCCGCGCCTGGTCGCCGTCGACACCACCCGCGCCGACGCGCTGCTACGCGGGCGGCTGGACAACGACAGCGGATGGGCGGACGTGGGCGCCACGCTGGCACCACGCACCCGGGTCAACGGCTTCGCCGTTCCGGCTGGCGCCCCACTCGTCCTGACCGGGACCGCCGCCGGCGACATTCCGCTCGTCGTGACGCCCCGGCTGATGCTGCAGGACGCCACCGGCCTCCGCACGTCCTGCACCGGTCCCGCCGTACCGCTCGACGGCCAGGAGTTCCGGCTGCCCGCCTGCGCGACGGCTGACGGGCTGCGCCTCGTCGCGGTCGCCCTGCCGGTCACCGCCGACGCGGTCGGCGGACCCGTCGCCGTCGCCGTCACACTCACAGTGCCGCCCGCCGGGTCGGCCGAGAGGCCCACTGACGGATCGGATTGGACCGCCACGTCCGCGCCGCCGGTCCCGAGCAGGTTGAGCGACCCGACCGTCACGGTGTCCGCCACCCCGACGGGGACCACGCTGCGGATGGCCGCGACCGTCGACCTCGGCGGCGCCGAGGACGCCGCCCGGACCCTCGTCGCCACCGCCTTCCCGAACCCGGGCCCGGTGCCCGTCGCCGTCTCCGCCCGCTTCGCCAGCGAGGTCGGCGCCGAGAACGGCAGCAAGCTCAGCGTCACCGTCGGCATCACCCCCGTCCCGGTCGTCGTCACCGAGGTCGTGCCGACCGTGCCGTCCGCCCCCGGCGCCGTCGCCGTCCTGGCCGACCTGGACACGCTGTCGCGCGCACGTGCCGTCACCGGCGACCTGACGTTCCCGGTCGACGCCTGGTGGGTCGGCCACCCGGCCGGCCCCGATGCCGCCGAGCGGGCCGCCGCCCTGCACCTGGGCACCGTCGCGACCCGTGAGGCGGAGACCGCCCGCCTCACCGGCGGCCCGCTGCTCGCCGGGCTGCCGGCGGCACTCCGCCTCATCGTCCCGGCCGCGGCCCTGCTCCTGCTCGCCGGTGTCGTCCTGCACGTCACCTGTGACCTCCAGGTCCGCGCCGTCGAGGTGACGCGACTGCGCGGCCTGGGGATGACCCGGCGCGGCATCCGGGCCGTGCTGCTCGGCCAGCACGCCGGCGTTCTGCTGCCCCTGCTCGTGGCGGGCGCGGCCGTCGGCGCGCTCGCCACCCGCGTCGTCGCTCCCCTGCTCGTGCGCTCCGAAACCGGTGCCGCGCCCGTCCCGGCCACCCAGCCACACTGGCCGTGGCCAGCCGAGGCCGCACTGCTCGCCGTACTGCTGGCCGGATGCATGCTGGTGGTCGCCATCGTGGTCACCGTCCAGGTCCGCCGGGCCGACGCCGCGCACCTGCGGGTGGCCCCGTGAACCGGTGGCTGACCCGCTGGCGGCCGGCGCTGCACTGGCCCAGCATCCGTGGCCGTGGCCGTACCGACGCCGGACCGTTGCTGCTCACCGCCGCCGTCATCGCAGCCGTCGCGCTGCTCGCCGGGGCCGCGCCGCCGCTGCTGCGCGCCGCCGCCGACAACGCCGTCCAGGACACGGTCCGCCGCGCCGGCAGCGACTCGAACGTCCTCGTACACGCCAACTGGGAACGCGACGACGGGCCGACCGGCGGGCGAGTCCGGATGCCCAGCCTCGCCGAGGCCCTCGACAACTTCCGCGCCCGGGCGACATCCGCGCTCGGGCCCGATCTCGATGCCGCGTTGCTCCCGCCCCTCGCCACTGCCAACGGCCCGATCCTCGACATCACCGGCGGCAGCGCGCCGCGTACCTTCCAGTTCACCTACCTGGCCGGCGACAACGGCGGCCCGGACGTGACCTGGATCGCCGGCAGCCCACCCGGCCCCGCCGTCTCCGACCAGTACGTCGAAATCCCCTACGACGGGCCGCCCTGGCCGGTGCAGGTCGGCCTCTCCGAGGCGGACGCCGCCGCACTCGACCTCGGTCCCGGCGATCGAATTCCGCTCAAGGACGGCCGGGGTCGCGACAAGGACGTCCGGATCAGCGGGATCTACCGACCCACGGACGGCGACGACCCAGCCTGGCGGCTCGCCCCGGCGCTCCTGCGCCCCGTGCCCGGCGCCGACGGCGTGGGGACCACCCGGTTCGCCGGCCTCCTGTCGCGAGAGTCGTTACCGGACGCCCGGCTCGCCGTCGACGAGGACCAACTGCGGCGCACCATCCACTTCGCCCCCGTTCCCGACGCGCTCACCTGGGACGCCACCGCGGCGCTCGCCAGCCAGGTGGTCAAGCTCAAGGCGACCTCCGGCTCGTCGAGCGACCGCGAGCAATCCCTGAAGTGGGAATCGCAGCTCGACGCCGCCCTACGCGAGGCAAGTGCCCGCAACAGCGCCGCTTCCACACAGGCCGCCGTCCTGCTCGCCGGCGTACTGACCGCCACGGTGCTGGTCCTGCTGCTCGCCGCCGACCTGCTGGTCCGCCGCCGTACCCCGGTGCTGAGCGCCGCCCGGCAGCGCGGGGCGGCGCTACCCGACCTCGGTGCGGAACTGATCATCGAGTCCACAGTGGTGTCAGTGTCGGCCGCCGCCGTCGGGCTCGCGCTCGCCCGCGCGGCCGCCCCGGGCGTCTCCTGGACCTGGGCCGTTCCCGTGGTCCTGGCCGGTGTTGTCGCCGGGCCGGCGTTCGGCACCCTCGCCGCCGCCCGCGCCAGCCGTGACCGGCGCCAACCCGCCAACCCGGCCGCTCGGCGCTGGATCCGGGCCACGGGCCAGTTGCGCCGCACCGCAGCGGAGGCCGCCGTCCTGATCGCCGCGGTCGCCGCCTTCGTCACACTGCACCAGCGCGGGCTCCTGCCCCTGGCCTCCGACGGAGACAACGGCGAGCTGACCGGTGACCTCATCCTGCCGATCAGTGCCCTCGCCTTGGGCGCGCTCGTCGGCGCGCTCGTCCTGCTCCGGCTGCTGCCCCTCGGGGCGCGGTTCTCGCTCCGACAGGCCCTACGCTCGCGCCGCCCGCTGGCCGTGTTCAGTGCCGCCCAGGCGGCCACAACGGCCGGGCGCGCGCTGCCGCTGCTGGTTCTGGTCAGCACCACGGCACTCGCGTCGTTCGCGCTCATCCTCGGCGCCACAGTCACCCGAGGCCTGACCGACGGCGCGTGGAGCACCGTCGGCGCCGACGCCCGCCTCGACGTCGGCGCCGACGCCGAGGCCGCCACGCCCGCGCTCGCCGAGCGCATCGCCGCCGCACCCGGGGTAGGGCACGTCGTCGTCGCGCAGGTGACCGACTCCGCACGCCTCTTCACCGAGTCGACGCTGCTCACCCCACGCCTGGTCGTCGTGGACACCGCGGCGTTCCAGCGCCTGCTGGCCACCACTCCGCTGCCCGACGCGCCGGCGCTGGCCCGGCTCACGGCACCCGGTCCTGGCCCCGGGGAGGTCCCAGCGCTGGTCCGCTCGACTGACGGCGGTCTGCGCACCGGCACGCGGCTGCAGCTGCCCCGGGACGGCGCCCCGGCGATCCGTCTCGCCGCCGTCGGTACCGCACCCTCCGTCGGCGGCGTCGACGACGTCGTCGTCGTGGACGCGGCGACCCTCGCCGTCGCCGGGCTGCCCGCCGTTCCCAATACCGTCTGGGTCACCGGCCCCGGCGCGGCGCGGGCCGTGTCGAACACCGGAATCGCCTCCGACGTCGTGCTGCGTGCGGACGTCCTGCGGGCGCAGCGGGTGGCTCCGCTGACGGCGGGGCTGGTACGGCTGGCGTGGACGGTCGCCGCGGTGCTGCTGGCGCTGGGTCTGCTCGGCCTCACGCTCTCCGCCGCCGCCGGTGCGTCGCAACGGTGGCAGACCCTGACCCGGCTGCGGACCCTCGGCCTGCGGCCACGCGACGCCCGCTGGGTCGCCGCCGGAGAACTGCTGCCGCCGGTAGTGGTCACCGCGGTGTGTGGCCCGCTACTCGGGGCCCTGCTCGCACGTCTGACGCTCGGCCCGCTCGACCTGCGGCTGCTCACCGGCCAGGCCGCCGACCCGACGGCTGTCCTGCCGTGGTGGTTGCTGGGTCTGGTGAGCGTGGCACTGCTGGCGACGGCCGCCACCGTCGTACCTGTCGAGTCGGCGCTGCGGCGACGCGACAGGCTGAGCGAGGTACTTCGCGCCGGCGAGTGACCGAGGGTCTCCCGGTGCGGGAAGCAGAAACGGCGAGACCCGTTACCGGAGATCCGGTAACGGGTCATCTGATCCACTTGCAGAGATGGTGGGCGATACTGGGTTTGAACCAGTGACCTCTTCCGTGTCAGGGAAGCGCGCTCCCACTGCGCCAATCGCCCGTGGCGGCCCCGTGGGGCGCATCGCGAGCGGACGACGGGATTCGAACCCGCGACCCTCACCTTGGCAAGGTGATGCGCTACCAGCTGCGCTACGTCCGCACGTCTCCGGCAAGCGCCGGTGACAGGTGAACTCTACCCGATGCCAAGATCGCTTGGAACGGCACCCTGACTGGTCGCGGTTGCGCTGGTCCCCGCCGGGGTACTGAAGGGCTCGACAGCGCACCACACCCCCTTAAGGAGGCTGTCGTGGGTATCGGCACCAGCATCTTCCTGATCGCGCTCGGCGCGATCCTCACCTTCGCACTGGACGCGAGCGTCGGCGGCATCAACCTCGACGTGGTCGGCTGGATCCTGATGGGCGCCGGCGTGCTCGGCCTGATCATGACCACGCTGATCTGGGGTCGCCGCCGCCAGGTCGTCACCACCACCGAGCAGCCGGTGGAGTACCGCCAGGTCGAGGAGCGGCGGGACATCGCCCCGCCGCTGTGACCCGGCCAGACCCACAGCTGGCGGAGCCGCCAGACCACAGTGATTCCGGGCCGGCCGCCTCGCCGAAGGCGGCCGGCCTCTCGCGCCCGTGACCCCGCACGCACCAGACGCCGGGTAGGCGTCGCCGCCGCCGGTGAGTGGACCATCGTGCTCCGGCGTTGCCGGCGGAATCAGAACTCGATGACCAACCGGCCGCGTACCCCTCCGGCTTCCAGGAGCTGATGCGCGCGCGCCGCCTCCTGCGGCGGGAACCGGCCGGCGACCCGCAGCGTCAGCGCACCCTCCTCGGCGAGTCGCCGAAGCAGGTCGAGTTTGTCGCGGCGCCCGTCGTACTCGTGCACGTACGCGGACACCATGTCGATCCTCCGCTGGTCGGCCTGCGCCCGCAGCACCGGATCGGGCCCGCCGCGCAGCAGCGCCACGGCACCACCCTCGCGCACGGCGGGCAGCAACGCGCCACCGAGCAACGCGGTGTCGACAGCGGCGTCCACCCCGTCCGGGGCATGCTCCCGGAAGCGGTCGGCGACACCCGGGCCTCGGGTCACCGTCACGTCGGCGCCGAGCGCCGCTACCAGTTCGGCGTCATTCGGCGCCGCGTCGGCAAACACTCGGTGACCGGCGGCCTTGGCGAGCTGAACCGCGTACCCGCCGACGGCACCGGCCGCGCCGGTCACCGCGAGGGTGCTGCCGGGCGGCAGCCGCAACTGGTCCAGGGCATGCAGGGCGGTCAACCCGTTCAACGGCAGCGTGGCCGCCTCGGCGAGTGACATGCCGGCCGGAGCGGGCACCACCCAGGACTCCGGGAGCACGACCCATTCCGCGTATCCGCCGCCGGCCGCCCGGGTCGGGTTGACCATGGCCATCACCGGGTCACCCGGGGCGAGTGCGCCACTGGTGCCGGAACCCACCTCGTCGATGGTGCCGGCGATGTCCTGGCCGGGCAGCAGCGGGTCGCTGCCGCGCAGTCGCACCGGCGTCATACCGGCCCGGATCAGGGTGTCCGCCGGGTTGACCGACGCGGCGCGTACCCGGATGCGGACCTCGCCCGGGCCCGCGTGCGGCGTCGGGAGCTCGACAACCCGCAGCACCTCGGGCCCGCCGTAGCGCAGCAGTCCGACCGTTCTCATGCTCGACTCCTCATTCGGGTGAACGGCCGACCACCGTGTCCGGCGGTCAGTTCAGGCAGGTGAGCGCGACCTCGGCGTAACGCGTCAGCGCCGCCCGGTCCGGGTTGATGGCACCCATCACCCGCAGGCCCTGGAGGCTGGTGACCAGGAAGCCGGCCAGGTCGGTGGCGCTGCGGTCGGTGGTGATCTGCCCCCGCAGCTGCGCCTCGGCGAGCAGGTCGTAGAGCGCCAACTCCAGGGACTGGGTGGTCGAGCGAAGCCGCTCGGCGACCCGCACGTCCTGGTGCGCCCGTTCCATCGACGCCCCGACGATGAGGCAGGAGAGGTGCCGGCCGTCGCCGGTGATGTCGTCCACCGTGCCGATGAACACCTCACGGATGACCGCCCGCGCGTCGTTGCCCGAGCGCAGCAGATCGACCATCGGTGTGGCGTAGCGCTGCCGGTACAGGTCGAGCACCGCCAGGTAGAGGCCGTCCTTGCTGCCGAACGCCGCGTAGATCGAGCCGCTGCCCAGGCCGGTCGCCTCGGAGAGGTCCCGCATGGAGGTGCCCTCGTAGCCCTTGCTCCGGAACACGTCCATGGCAGCGTCGACTGCGGCGTCGAGGTCGAACTCACGGGTGCGGGCCATGGCTGAACGCTACCCGCTATCTGGAACGATCGACAAAGTACCGCCGGTCACAGCCGCCGCTCCGAGAGCCGTTTCCGCTGGCCGAAGGGTGTGCCGGCCCGCGTTACGATCCAGATCATGGAGCCTCTCGACACGGTGCTGGCCGCGCACCGGGCGTACCTGCTCGGTTGGAACATCGGTGTCGCGGGGGGTCCGGACCTTCCGACCTACCGCAGTGACGTGCCGCACGCACCCCTCAACGGTGTGCTGCGGGTGGTCGGGCGCACACCACGGGACGCGCTCGTCGCAGCCCGGAAGCGCCTGCACGGCGTACCCCGCATCTGGTGGGTCGGCCCGGACAGCGACGCCGGCACCGCGGACGGCCTGGTCTCCCTCGGCGCGGTGCAGGTCGCCCGCATGCCGATCATGACCGTGCGAATCGGGGCGGTGGCCGAGGTGCCGACTCCCGCCGGCATGCAGATCGCCGAGACGACCGACCTCGCCGCGTTCGTCCCGGCCTATGCCAGGGTGTCCGGAATCCCGGCGGACGGTGTGGCGGCGACGATCGAACGGGAGAAGGCGTTCACCGGCGACGGCACCGTGCTGCGCCTGGCCGGTCGCCTCGATGACGGCCGGATCGTCGCGACGGCCGTCGCCTGGATCAGCCATGGTCTGGTCACCCTCTACTTCGTCGGCACCCAGCCAGAGCAGCGCCGCAGGGGCATCGGAGCGGCCATGACCAGGGCGGCGCTCGATCTGGCTGCCGAGCGGGGCGCCCGCACCGCCGCCCTCACCTCGTCGGCCGTCGGCGAGTCGGTCTACCACGGCCTCGGCTTCCGGCCGGTGGGCGAGTTCCGCCTGTTGACCTTCTGAAAGCGAACGAACGACCCGGCGAGCCCGAGTGGATCACGGGGTGGCCGCCCGCCGGAAACCATTGACTACGGGGTTCAGACAGCGTTGTCTTCTACTGGCGCCTGGGGAGGTACGACAGTGATCGACGATGTGTCCCTCGTGTTCTGTGTGACCGCCGACGTGTCGGTGCGCGAGCGGATGGTGCGGCGCCTGGACGGACTCGGCACCCTGGTGATCTGCACCGACCTCGCGGAGTTGCAGGCGATGATCGCCGGGCCGGTCATCAGCGGGCCGGCGAGGCTCCCCACCACCGCGTCCGCCCCCGCTCCAGCCGCTGCCGCAGCCGCTCCAGCCGTCGGCGTGGCCGGCCAGATCAACCTCGGTGACCTCACCATCGACCCGCTCGACCATCGGGTGACGTGGCGCGGACAACCGCTGGCCCTGACGCGACTCGAGCGCAACCTGCTCACCCAACTCGCCACCGCACCGGTCGGAGTCTGGACCTACCAGCGGCTCTTCGAATCGGTCTGGGGCTGCGCGTTCCTCGGCGACACGTCGATCCTGCACTCGGCCGTGAAGCGGTTACGTCGCAAACTGCACGCCGTCGACGACGCACTGCGCGTGCACACCGTGCGAGGCATCGGCTACCGGCTCAGCGTCGACTGATGGCCTGGGGCCTCCGACGCGTTCCGGTGAAACCTCCGACCTTCATCCACCAGGCGGGGATCTCCGGACCGGGACGGTTGTTCGACGACCGACCCGCCTGTTCGAGTTCCTGTCCGAGCGATGCCTTGACCAGCCCGGACAGGACTGTCCTGTTCGGAACAACGGCGAGCCCTTCCCAGCGCCCGGCCTAGCTCGTGACGATCCCTCTGATCCCCTGACGGGTTGGGCAGAACGCCCGTTGCCCTCTCGGGGACCACTCTCGAGGGAGGCACCCGTATGGGACGCACGCCGTTGGCAGCCCGGACCACTGTGGCGCGCGGCGCCGGCTGGCGCCGACTCCTGGCGACGCTGACGGCGTCGGTCGTCCTCCTGTCCACCGCCGCCCTGATTCACGCGACTCCCACCCAGGCAGACCCGAAGGCACCACCACCGGCGCCCGACTCCCCGGCGGCCGACCCGTCGGAGGTGGCCCCCGGCAAACGCGCCGCACTCCTGGGGCCGCGGTGGCGGACCTCGAAAGACCGGGCCTGGGTCACTTCCGGGGACGCGGACGGGCTGCACGTCCTGGTGGCCGACGCGCGGGAGGGCTACCGCTGGCGCACGGCGGCGACCTTGTCCGAGCCGGGCTTCGACACCGACAGGTGGATCGGGAACGCGTGCGTGACCGGCTCCGGCCGGCGTCTCGTCGTGGCCTACGCGCCACGCACCTTCACCAACGAGGCGGCGCTGTTCGACCGGGGGGCGTTCACGGCGGTGGTCGACCTGACCACAGGGGCGGTGGTGAAGCTGCCGGTGCTGTCGTCGCTTGCCTACTTCAGCCCGGCCTGCGGGGTCGACGAGAGCGCCGTACTGACCCAGGCGCGTACGGCCGACCAACCCGGAGACACCGCCACCCGGACGCGGCTGATCCGGGTGAACGCGGCCAGTGGGAGGACCGACACGCCACTGACCCTGGATGGTCAGGTGACCTCCGCCGTTCCGATGGCCAACGGGCAGATCGTCGCGGTCGACGCCAATCGGCTGATCCGCATCGACGGCACGGGTAGACGGGTCGCGGTCGCCGGCACGAGCGGGGTGCCGTTCCGGCTGGTCGCGGGTTCGGACGGGGGTGTGTCCTTCCTCGACCGCGAGGGCGACGTCGCTTCGGTCCGGCGGGTGGGCGCCACCACCGTGACCCGGGCCAGAGCCGGTCAGCGCCGTCCCGCAGGACCAGTGCACACCGTCGCGAGGGGCAGGCTCACCGAGATCGACCTGGCGCCGGGAGCCGGTGGGCGCACGTTCGTCACAGGTGCGGCACGGCGCCCCGACGATGCGGGCCCCACAGGCCCGGTGCGGCTACTGCCCGTACCGAAGGGCGCCGAGCTGTCCACCCTCGGTGGGGCTGCCACCATCACCAACTCCTGGACCCCCGAACACGGTGGTGACAGTTCGGCAGCCCGTACGGTCGGGTTGACCCTGTCCTTCACCTCCACCGGCAAACAGGCCGCGTTCACAGTGGACCCCGGCACCGACCGGACCGCGGCCGCCGGCCGGGACATGCACCCGTCACTGGTCGCGGGAAAACCAGCAAACGCTCGCAAGTCGTCCACGACCACCGCGGCCGGCTCCCCGAGCAATCCGGTCGAGGAGGAGCGGACCTGCTCGGTACCGCGTAACGATCCACGCAACCAGGCGCTCCAGCCCAAGCCACGCCAGGTGGAGTGGGCGGCTAACCAGGCGGTGAAGAACGCACTCACTGTCGCGCGGCCGGCGAACTGGAAGAGCCTCGGCATGCCCGCGTACACGCCGCAGGGGCTGTTCCCACCGGTGCCGCTCGACGGCGGGGGCGCCGTACCCGCGCAGATCCTGCTGGGCATCGCCGCCCAGGAGTCCAACACCTGGCAGGCGTCCAGCAACACCGCCCCGGGCGTCACCGGCAATCCCCTGATCGGCAACTTCTACGGCCGCCAGGTCTACGACGACGACGCCGGGAACGACTGGGACGTCGACTTCGCCGAGGCCGACTGCGGGTACGGGGTCATGCAGGTCACCGACCGGATGCGGCGGGCAGGTCGGGAACGACCTGGTGACGGGCCCGCCCTGCCGTACGAGACGCAGCGCGCCGTCGCGTTGGACTTCGCCGCCAACATCGCCGCCGGGATGACAATCGTTCAGGAGAAGTGGAACGAAACCCGGCGAGCCGGTCTGATCATCCACGGCGGCCAGGCGCATTTCCTGGAGAACTGGTTCTTCGCGTTGTGGGCGTACAACTCGGGGTTCCACCCACAGAGCACTGCCGCCCAGAACAACGGCGCCTGGGGAGTGGGGTGGATCAACAACCCGGCGAACCCGATCTACCCGGCGAACCGGCTGCCGTTCATGGACTCGACGGCGGCCGACGCCTCCAACCCACAGCGATGGCCCTACCAGGAGAAGGTGCTGGGCTTCGCGGCTCGCCCCAACGAGGTGCTGGAGGCCCCGAACGTCCTCGTCGCGCAGTTCCGCCCGGCGCAGTGGAACGGGGGTCCCGTCGCCGGTCCGGTGAACCGACGCGGGGTCAAGCCGCCGGTCAACCTGTTCTGCGATGCCACGAACAACTGCGAGCCCGGCGCGCAGCACGAACCGACCGCGCCCGGCCTCGAAGAGCAACCGCCGGGGCCGTGCGCCCACCGCAACGCCGCCGGCCAGTTCGACCTGAAGTGTTGGTACAACAAGGCGGTCAGCTGGAAGCCGAACTGCCTCGACACCTGCGGCTACGAGTTCATCCGGTTCGACGAGGGATACGCCTACCAGGAGGACGGCACCTCCTACCCGCCACGGTGCACCCGTGACGGTCTACCCACCGGCGCGTTGGTCATCGACGACGTCCCGGCCGACGTCCCCGCCATCCGCCCCAACTGTCCCGGTACGGGTCCCCAGGCCGGCACCTTCACGCTGAACTTCGCGATGGACACCGCAGGGTTGTTCCCCTCGAAGGTGGACTTCCACCAGTTGGGTAGTGGCTTCGGCGGCCACTTCTGGATGGCGCACACCCGGCACCGGGACATGCGCGACGGCAAGCAGAAGGTCTCCGGCACCTGGGCACTCAGCCAGCCGATCCACGGCTGGACCCGGGTCATGGTCCACCTGCCTCAGCAGGGTGCGTGGACCCGGCAGGCCGACTATGTCATCGACCTCGGGAACGGGCAGACCCGTCACCGGGTGGTGAATCAGGCGGTCCAGGCACTCACCTGGGTCGACCTCGGGGTATTCCCGCTCGCCGGCGATGCCCGGGTACGGCTGAGCACCGAAACCGTCGACGGTGACGGTGAGGACGCGGTGGCCTTCGACGCGGTCGCTTTCGTGCCCACCACGAAGCCGTTGGCCAACTACGTGGCGATGGGTGACTCCTACTCGTCCGGTGAGGGCGTCGCACCGTACTTCACCAACAGTGACTACAAGCGTTCCAACGGCGACGTGAACGACTGCCACCGCTCTCGGACCGGGGCCTTTCCCACCCAGGTGAAGCTGCCCGGCCACACCAAGACGATCGCGCAACAGGCCGCCGAGGGCACTGCCTCGTTCGGCTTCATCGCCTGCTCCGGCGCGATCTCACCGGAGGTCAGTCTCGACGCCGCCAACGACCCGCCCGCATCCAGCGACGTCGCTGGGCACACGGTGTGGGGTGACGTCGGTGGCACGTGGGGGCGCAAGTCGCAGAAGAGCGGCGAGGTCATCCAGGTCGACCAGGGGTGGCTCGACGTCGACACCACCCTCGTGACGCTCACCATCGGAGGAAACGACGCCCGGTTCGCCGAGGTCATGCGCAGCTGCATCGCATCCCAGGACTCCTGCTACTCGCCGTCGCACAAGCTCACCCGAGGCAACGGCAAGGTCGATCCCGAAGCACTGCGGGTCTACGGGAAGAAGATCATCCGGGATTGGCTGGGAGAACACCTCGAAGCCACCTACCGGGCCGTCGCCGCCAAGGCCCCCAACGCGCAGATCCTCGTCCTCGGATATCCGCAACTCTTCCCCGACAAGCCCGCCTCGAGCGGCTGCATCGGCATCGAGAAGACCTCCCTGCACTTCCTCAACACCCTCGGCGACCTGCTCAACATCGCCATTGCGAACACCGTCGAGAAGGTACGGCAGGACGGCGTGAACATCCGATTCCTCAACTCGACCCAGACCTGGCGGGAGGGCGTGGCCCACTGGGCGTGCTCCTTCATGACCATCGAGTGGAGCAACGGCGTCATCGCCACTGCCTCCCCGGGCAGTGGCCAGGAGGTGCCGGGCAGGGGCAGCTTCCATCCCACCGCGGAGGGACAACAGCAACTCGCGGCGATCGTCAACAAGCAACTGAACGGTGTGAGTACGGCGGCGACCGTGAAGCAGCGGATCCTCGACTACGTCGCCACCCGGAC
The DNA here is from genome assembly GCF_036347035.1 of Micromonospora sp. NBC_00821. Lineage (NCBI taxonomy): Bacteria > Bacillati > Actinomycetota > Actinomycetes > Micromonosporales > Micromonosporaceae > Micromonospora > Micromonospora sp. NBC_00821. Next base: position 2,017,328 of record NZ_CP108880.1, on the reverse strand, counting down.
ACCGAAAAACGGACGTTGGGTGGTCAGCGACGCGCAGGCGCTGCACGCCGCCGAGACGTGCCTACGACTCAGCGCCCACGGAGGAGTCGTCGGCGACCCGTGCATGGATCTTCCCCTGATCTTTCCCACGACCGGAAACGCAGCCGGCGCAGCCGAGAATGATCTCGACGCACTCGTCGCCAACCCGCCCTGGGTTCACCTCAACTTCGTCAGCAACACCGAGATGGAAAAGGTGCAGAGCCGGGACTGGATGGACTCCGCGCCATATGCCCAGAGCGCCTGCCCGGATCCGCGTGTGCCCACCGGCCACCAGTGCGACGAGTATCCCTTCTACTCCAGCGCGCTCGCCGCCGCATGGGACTTCATCGAGGGCGAAACGTCACCCAGCTCGACGAAACTCAAGATGATCCCGGCGCCGGAGAACAGAGCCGAGGGCAGCGCGTTGCGGTGGTTCTACCCGACCTGCGGCATACCGACCGGAACATATGTCGGCTCCGCGAACGGTGGCCAACCACTGACGGTCGGCGGCGGCTATCTGACCATCCCGATCGTCACCGACCCGCCCTCCCAGGCGCCGTTCACCTTCTACGTCTGCTGATCAACCAGCCAGAGGAGAGAATCATGCTCAAAACGGTCCGAAGAGTCGTGGCGGTGCTCACGCTCGTGATCACCACGGTGATCACCGGGCTGACGGTGATGGCGCCTCCCGCCTCCGCAGCCGAGTGGGATCCGACGATGCCATCAGAGTGGCGCCGGCGTGCGCTCTTCGCCGGAGGCATTCCGTCGAACCTGCGCCTGGACGTGCAGTACGGGGGCGGACATGGAACGCCTGTTCACCTGTGGTCTTCCAGTAACGCACCGACCCAGGTCTGGGTGGAGGAGGCAGCCGACCAGGGCGGCTTCTACCTGCATCCCGGATTCAACCGTTGGCTCTGCCTCGACTTCGACGGCGACCGGGCGGCCGGAGCAACCCTCAAGGTCAACAACTGCAACGGCTCCGCGTCCCAACGCTGGCACGAGGGTTTCCAGTACGACCACGCCTTCGGCCTGGTCACGCACAGCGACAACCAGTACTGCGTCGATGTCCCGACCAGTAACTTTTCGAGCGGGCAGATCCTGCAGATCTGGGGCTGCAACCAGACCAACGCTCAGCGGATCTATCACGCTGGCTGTTACGAGGATAGCTGCCTGGGACGTAACCCGGAGACCATGGGGTGCGGGCTCGTCTCGCAGGTTCGAGTCGACTTCACTGTCAACAGCAGTCGGGTCACCCTGCACTACTCATCTACCTGCAATTCCAATTGGGGTCGGATGACAGCCGGCCAGGGAATCAATATTGGCAGAAAGGTCCTGATACAGCGGTACTGGCACCGCGTCATCCAAGACCAGTTCTCATCGGATTACCTCCTCGGAGGTCAAACCGGATTTACCTCGATGTACGGCCGGGGTCTTGGCTGGACATTCTCGGTGTGCTTCGACGACACGCATAACGGCGGGCCACTCGAGTGCAGCGGGCTGGTGCGATGAGCCTCCGGGCCGGATAATCCGGATGGCCGGACGCCCGGTCGGGACGAAACCGTCTCGATCGGGCGTCTACTGGCTCTCGACACAAGGCCACACAAACGGAACGGCTCGTTACCGGACTTCCGGTAACGAGCCGTTCACCTGCTGGTGGGCGATACTGGGTTTGAACCAGTGACCTCTTCCGTGTCAAGGAAGCGCGCTCCCACTGCGCCAATCGCCCGTGCTTGTTGCCGAGGTGGGGACGGGATTTGAACCCGCGTACACGGCTTTGCAGGCCGTTGCCTCGCCTCTCGGCCACCCCACCGAGGTTGCCCCCGTCATACGTGGCGGCAGCTCCGAGCGGACGACGGGATTCGAACCCGCGACCCTCACCTTGGCAAGGTGATGCGCTACCAGCTGCGCTACGTCCGCACGCCCCCCGGACGTTCCCGGGTGACGGATGAGAACTTTAGCCGAGTAGGTGTTTGACTGCCAACTCGGGGTCGCCTCGGCGCGTCAGGGGTGGCCGGGGCTGGAGCGGAGTCACTCTCGGCCGGCTTCCTAGGGGGCTGGCCTGATGGCTGAATCCAGCACGGACCGTCACACTCCGACATTCCTCGGCAATGATCGTCATCATCGCGTCGCATGTCCGACCATCGACGTCTCCGCCACCCGGCATCGGGCAGCGGACCTCGATGAACACTCTCCGTGGAACGACAGACGACACCCGAAAGAAGTGTCCGGCTTCCGACTGTCACCGCGCGGATCGGCGCGTGGTGGTAACTGTTCGTGTTCACTCGGATGGGCTACGGTAACGGTCGTGACGAGACGTGCGGCCGAGATCCGCCTGGATGCCCTGCTGCGCACCGCCTGCGACGTGATCGTGGAGCGCGGTCTGGCCAACACCCGGACAGCGGACGTGGCGAATGCCGCGGGCGTGAGTCAGGCGTTGGTTTTCTACCACTTCGCCACCAAGGAGCGGCTGCTCGCGCAGGCCTTCGCGTACGCGGTCGAGCAGGATCTGGCCCGACTCGACGCGGTGACCCGCTCCTCGGCCACACCGCTGACCAAGCTCCGCCGGATCCTCAAGCTCTACACCCCGGCTGGGCGGGCGACCTCCTGGTCCATGTGGATCGACGGCTGGTCGGAGTCGCTGCGTACGCCCGAGTTGGAGAAGGTCTCCCGGCGGCTCGACCTGCGCTGGCGGCAGGACCTGGCCGCGGTGATCACCGCAGGGGTGACCGACGGCACCTTCCAGTGCGCCGACCCCGACGGGGCCGCCTGGCGGATCAGCGCGGTGATGGACGGCCTCGCCGTCCAACTCGCCGTGCACGACCGGGTGATCTCCCGCCGCCAGTTCGGCGAGTGGGTCCGGCTGGTCACCTCCCGAGAGCTCGGCCTGGACCCGGCCGACCTGGACTGAGCTGGGCAACCCAGCAGCGATCCCCCGCACCGGGCCGGGCAAAACGGACTCAGTCCGCCCCGTCGACCGGAACAATCGGCAGCATGGACCTCCTGGAGGCGTACCGCCGGAGCCTGGCCGAATTCATCGACCGGGTGGATCAGATCGAGCCCGGCCAGTGGTCCGATCCGACACCCTGCTCGGACTGGGACGTCCGCACGCTCGTGAACCACGTGGTGACCGAGGACCGGTGGAGCGTTCCGCTGCTCGCCGGCCGGACCATCGACGAGGTCGGCGACCGGCTCGACGGTGACCAACTCGGCGCCGACCCGATCGCGACGGCCCGGGAGGCCGCCGCGCAGGCCGAGATAGCCGCCACCCACCCCGGCACCATCGATCGCACAGTGCACCTCTCCGCGGGCGACACCCCGGCCACCGAGTACCTGCGGCAACTCCTCGCCGAGCACCTCGTGCACGGCTGGGACGTGGCGGTGGCCATCGGCGCACAGCCCCGGCTCGACCCGGACGCGGTGCACGCCGCCGCCCAGTGGTTCGCCGGTCAGATCGACGCCTACCGGCGCAACAAGCTGGTCCACACCGGCGTACGGGTGCCCGACGACGCCGACGAGCAGGACCACCTGCTGGCCGCGTTCGGCCGCGACCCCGACTGGGCGCCGAGCGACTGAGCGAATCTCCGATCTGTTGGTGCGATAGCGGCTCGGGACCTTGCCGCGACCTCGGGAGACTGATATCCACAGATGCGCATGCGTCACCGCGCATCTGTGGTCGGCGACTGGCCGACCACCTCGCTCCCACGAGGAGGTCCCGTGCCACAACCGGAGTGGTCACCCCCGATGAGCCGGCCTCGACGCCGGCTCATCGCCATCCTGGCGACGACGGCGACGGTCGCCGCGCTGCTCCCCACCGGCGTGAGCACCGCGGCCCCCACCGGCGGCGCGGCGTCCGCCGAGCGCCGGTCCGGGCCGTTCGCCGAGGGCCACGCGCCCGCCGACGCCGACAACCGCACCGGTACGGCGGCACCCGACGCCCGCCAACGCGGCCTGGCCCGCGCCGTCGACCCCGACGTCCGGTGGAACCGGCTCGGCACCCCGCAGGCGCTCGGCCCCGGCCGTACCCCGCTGGCCAGCGGGCTGCCCGCCGACCCGGAGGCCGCCGCCCGCGCCTACCTGGCCGCCAACCACCACCTGTTCGGCATGGACGCCGCCACGGTGGCCAGCATGGAACGGGTGCTGGTCCGGCCGATCGGCAACGGCACAGTGGTCACCCTCCGGCAACACTTCGGCGACCTGCCCGCCGGGCCGGACGGCCTCGTCACCCTCGCGGTCGCCGACGGCGCGGTGCTGTCGGTCAACTCCTCGCTGGCCCGCGACACCGGCACGCCGGCGCCGGCCACCCGCACCGCCGAGCAGGCGTACGCCGCCGCGCTCGCCGACGCCAAACTGACCGCCGACGCGGTGGCCAGCCACACCATCCGGTCGGTGGCCGTGCCCACCCCGCTGGACGGGCCACGGGCCGCCTACGAGGTGACCATGATCGGCGCGGACACCGAGCACCCGGCCGCGTTCACCAGCTACGTGGATGGCAGCACCGGGCAGGTGCTGGTCCGCGAGGACCTCGTCGACTTCGACTCCGACAACCCGAGCTGGGCGGTCTTCCCGGCCACCCCGCCCCGCGACCTCGGCCCCGGGCAGGACCCCCGGGTGCGCTGGTGCGGCGACCCGACCCCCGGCTGCCAGGCCGCCTTCCGCGACCCGGCCACCGGCCAACCGTGGGACGTCGACGCGGCCACCGGCACGCCGACCTTCACCTCGCGCGGCAACTCGGCCAACACCGTGTTGTCCTGGGGTGCCGGCACCCCGGTCGTGCCGGCGCCCACCAGCCCGGAACGCCACTATGAGTACCCGTTCACCGACCAGTGGCACCAGGCCCGGTGCAACCCGGGGGTGTTCACCTCCGCACAGCGCAACGACGCGGACGCGTCGATCGCCAACCTCTTCGCCATGCACAACCGGATGCACGACTGGTCGTACCAGCTGGGCTTCACCGAGTCGGCGTGGAACCTCCAGGCGGTCAACCTCACGCCGTCCGGCCTGGGCGGTGACGCCGAGCAGGGCCGCGCCCAGCAGGGCGCGCTGACCGGCAACCGGAACAACGCCAACCAGGGCACTCCGCGCGACGGGCTGCCGCCGACCACCAACATGTACCTCTGGCAGCCGCAGGCCGGCGGGCCGTACCCGCCGTGCGTGGACGGCGACTACGACATGACGGTGATCGGTCACGAGTACACCCACGCGATCACCAACCGGATGATCGCCGGCCCGGACAGCGGGATCAGCGGCCACCAGGGCGGGGCGATGGGTGAGTCCTGGGGCGACCTGCTCGCCGCCGAGTACCTCTTCCAGCACGGACTGCGCGCGCCCGGTGAGACGCCCTTCATCACCGGCGGCTACGTCACCGGCAACCTGGTCAGCGGCATCCGCAACTACGACCTGAGCCGCAGCCCGCTCAACTACTCCGACATCGGCTACAACACCGCCGGCCCGGCCGTGCACGCCGACGGGGAGATCTGGGGCGCCACCAACTTCCGGGTCCGCTCCGCCCTGGTGAAGCGGTACGGCCTCGGCACCCCGCAACGGCAGCTCGACTGCGCGTCGGGCACTGTCGCGGCGAATCAGTGCCCGGGAAACCGGCGCTGGTCCCAGCTGGTCTTCGACTCGTTCCTGCTCCAGGCCGCCAGCCAGGTCAGCATGCTCGACATGCGCGACAACATGCTCACCGCCGACCTGCTCCGTTTCGGCGGCGCGAACCAGGACCTGATCTGGGCCGAGTTCGCGCGCTCCGGCATGGGCCGGGACGCCGCCACCAACGGTGCCGGCGACACCGACCCGACGCCGAGTTTCGCCTCACCGAGCGGCGGCAACGCGACGCTCACCCTGCGCCCGCGCGGGGACAGCGCCGAAGCGCCGATCCGGTTGTACGTGGGGGCGTACGAGGCACGGGCCGTGCCGGTGGCCGACACCGATCCGGCGACGCCGATCCCGGACACCGTGGAGATGGTGGCCGGCACGTACGACCTGCTCGCCGTGGCCCCCGGGTTCGGGCACCAGCGGCTCAGCGTGGTGGCCAAGTCCGGTCAGGACGGATACGTCGACCTGCGGTTGAGCCGCAACCTCGCCTCCGCCGCGTCCGGCGCCACAGTCACCGGCGACGGTGTCAACCTGGACCGGGTCGTCGACGACACCGAGGCGACGAACTGGGCGTCCCTGGACGGGGTCGCCGGCCGGCAGCTCACGGTGGCGCTGCCGGGCGACGCCCCGCAGACGGTCAAGCGGGTGAACGTCAGCGCGATGCTGCGCCCGGCCATCACCGGCGACCCCGACACCGGCGCCCAGAACGCGCTCACTGCCCTGCGCTCGTTCGCGGTGTCCGCCTGCAACGCGACGACCACCGACTGCGCGGATGCGACGCGCTGGCAGCGGATCTACACCAGTGCGGGGGACGCGTTCCCCGGCGGGGCGTACCGGGCGTACAGCCGCGACATCAACCTCCGGACGTTCGCGGTACCCACCACCCTCGCCACCCACCTGCGCCTCGAGGTGCTGGCGAGCCAGTGCACCGGAGGCCCGCACTACGCGGGAGAGCAGGACGACGACCCGGCCACGACGACGGACTGCGCGACCGCCAGCCCGGCCCGGAGCCAGGTCAGGATCGCCGAGTTCCAGGCGTTCTCGAAGTGACACAGTGGGGCCGGCGGGTGTCCGCCGGCCCCACTGCCCTCGATCAGCGGTGCGCTCGGCGCCAGGGATCGGCGGCGGCCGGGCGCTCCCAGCGCCGGTCCACCGGGGGGTCGTCGGCCTCGTCGGTGTCCCCGGCCACGGCCCGGGTCAGGTGCCGCAGCCGCAGCAACAGCCCCACCCCGAGGAAGAGCAGCAGCCCGCCGAGCAGGAAGGCGAGCTGCACCACGCCGAACGCGCCGGACTGCGCGACCGGGCGGTTGGCAGCCGGTGGCGCGGCGTCGGCCGGCTGCTCCGCGAGCGTCTCCTCCGTCGCCGTACTCTCGCCCTCGGCCGGAGCGCTAGCGGATTCGGTGGGCTCCGGCGGGGTCGCCGTCGGCTTCGGCTTGCTGGTCGGGGCGCCGCCCACCCCCACCACCGAGCGGGTGGCGGTCTGCCGGGCCAGCAGGCGAAGGTTGGCGTCGTACGCCTCGGCCGCGAGGGTGACCCGCCCCTGGGTGACGTCCTCGGCGAAGGCCACCCGGTAGCGGGCCGTGACAGTGCGGCCGGGGCAGAGCGTTCCCGGGTCGAGCTGCCGGTCGGTCAACCGGGCCACGTCACCCTCGGTACGGATCTCCAGCGGAAAGTCGCCGTTCTCCTCCACCCGATCCATCTTCACCTGGTCGAGCCGGAGGCCGCCCTGCACGGTGAGCACCATCGACCAGCGCACCTTCGCGCACCTGGCACGCCGATCCGTCTGGGAGACCACAGCGGAGATCGTCCGCACCTGCTCACCGGCGGTGAACCGACCCGGCAGGCCGCTCATCTCGGTGGTGAAGGCCGCCTGTGCCGGGGCGGCCACCGCCAGCTCCACCCCGCTCAGACAGGCCAGCACCACCCCTGCCCTCAGCGCATACCGCCACACCGTCACCACCGCCGTCCGCCGTTCGGTCGCCTCCACCCCGCAACGCTAGAAGCGGGGCACCGCGCCGACCAGACGGGTGTGTTCGCACCGGACGGCAAGGACGGGGTGGGTTTTCACCGCCCGTGGTGAACCGGTCACCGCTCCCCCGCGACACGCCGGGAGTCGGGCCGCTGGGAGAATCACACCGTGTCCGAGCTCTCCAGCACGTTCGTCCGGCTGCACGCCCGGCTGGCCCCGGTCCCCTTCGTTCCCGAGGTGCTGCTGCACCAGGCGGACGAGCCGATCGGCCTGTGGGAGCTGACCGAGGGCGAGTTCTCCACCGACCGGCCGCCGCCGTTCTGGGCGTTCGCCTGGGCCGGTGGGCAAGCCCTCGCCCGTCACGTCACCGACCACCCGGAGCTGGTAGCCGGCCGGCGGGTGCTCGACCTCGCCTCCGGCTCCGGCCTGGTGGCCATCGCCGCCGCCCGCGCCGGCGCGGCGTCCGTGCGGGCCGTCGAGGTGGACGAACTGGCGGTGGCGGCCGTCGCCCTCAACGCCGAGGCCAACGGGGTACGCGTCGACGCCGAGTTCGGCGACATCCTCGACGGCGACGCCGGGGACGCCGAGGTGGTGCTCGCCGGGGACGTCTTCTACAGCGAGGCGATGGCCCGCCGGGTCCTGCGGTTCCTGTTGCGCGCCGCCCGGGCCGGCGCGCCGGCGCTGGTCGGTGACCCCGGCCGGGCGTTCCTGCCCCGGGACCGCTTCGACGAGGTGGCCGGGTACGACGTGCCGGTGCCGGAGGCGCTGGAGAGTGTGCGGGTGAAGCGCACCACCGTCTGGCGGCTGCGAGCCGGGCTGCCGGGGGCCTCCGGCTAGCGTGTCCGGGTGCTGTTCCGCAGCTGGGCGCAGGTGGCCGACCCCGCATGGCCGGACGTGGCCCGGGTGCCGGACCACGTCGGCGGCACCCACCTGGTCGTGACCCGGCACGCGCTGGTCCGCCAGGTCCTCGCCGACCCGGTCACCTACCGGCCGGACAACGCGCTGGACGCGGTGACACCGATGCCGGTGACCGCGCTGCGGGTGCTCGCCGGGCACCGGTTCCGGTTGCCGCCGACCCTGGCGAACAACTCGGGCGTCAGCCATCCGCAGATCCGGGCGATCGTCGCGGAGGCGTTGCACCCGGCCCGGGTGGCCGCGCAGCGGCAGTGGCTCACCGCACTGGTCCGCGACCGGGTCACCCGGATCGGCGCCGCGCTCGACGCCGGCGAACCGGTCGACCTGTACGCGGACCTCGCCGCCGACCTGCCGCTGCTGGTGCTGGCCCGGCTTGTCGAGTTGCCGGACGCGCCGGTCGGCGCGGTCAAGGAGTTCGCCCGCGCCGCGCTGGAGTTGTTCTGGGCACCCCTGGACGCCGACCGGCAGGTGGCGCTCGCCGCCGAGGTCGGCCGGTTCCACCGGGTACTGCGGGACTTCGCGGCCACCGGTGGCGGTCTGGCCGCTGAGTTGCGCGCGGCCGGGCACCCGCCGGACGTGGTGGTCGGCGCGCTCTTCTTCCTGTTGGTCGCCGGGCAGGAGACCACCTCGCAGTTCCTCACCCTGCTCCTGCACCGGCTGGCCGGCGAGCCAGTGGTCCGGGCCGGCCTGCGTAGCGGCGAGGTAGCGGTGGCCGACGTGGTGGAGGAGGGGTTGCGGCTGGAACCACCGATCGTCACCTGGCGGCGGGTGGCGACGACGGAGAGCACGCTGGGCGGCACACGGGTGCCGGCGGGCAGCAGTCTCGTGCTGTGGCTGGGCCGCGCCGGTCGGGACCCGGCGGTGGTGGAGTCGCCCGACGAGTTCCGTCCGGGTCAGCGTGGATCGCGCCGGCACCTGGCGTTCGGGGCGGGGGCGCACCGCTGCGTCGGGGACGTGCTGGCCCGAATGGAGGCGGCCGTGGTGGTGGCCGAGGCCGCGCCGCTGCTGGACGGGGTGACGGTGCTCCGTCCGCCCTGGTGCCCGGACAATCTCACCTTCCGGATGCCGGACGCGTTCGTGGTCCGCCGCTCCCCCGGGGTCACCGGATCCTGACATCCGCTCGGTATGTTTCCGGGCGTGTCAGCCATCCCCACCCGTCGGATCCCTGCCGTCGTAACGCTTCTGGCCCTGCTGGCGTTGACTGCCTGCACAGTCGGTCCCAGCCACCCGGCGCACGCTCGGCAGGTCACGGCGGCCCAGCCGACTCCGTCCGCCTCGGCACCCACCCCCTCGGCCTCGCCGTCCCCGACCGCGAAACCCGCGTTCAAGAGCCTGGCCTGGTACGTGTCCCAGGTGCCGACGTTTCCCGAGGCCCCGCAGCCGCAACCGGTGGCGCTGCCCACTACCGGTTCGGCGGCGTTCTGGCACCGACTGCCGACCGACCAGAAGGTCGCCTTCATCACCATCGACGACGGTGGGCTGGCCCGCCCGCCGGGGGTGATCGACTTCATCTGGGAGGCGCGTATCCCGGTGACGATGTTCCTCAACTCGCCGGCGGCGGCGGAGCACACCGACTACTTCCGGCAGATCGAGGCGGTGGGCGGGGTCGTGGAGAACCACACCATCTCGCACAACTCGCTGGCCGGCCGGTCGTACGACTACCAGAAGCAGGAGATCTGCGGCGCCGCCGACAAGCTGGAGGGGCTGTTCGGCAAGCGGCCCACCCTGTTCCGGCCACCGTTCGGCGAGCATGACAGCACCACGCTGAAGGCCGCGCACGACTGCGGCGCGAAGGCGGTCTTCCACTGGACCGAAACCGTCCACGAGGGGAAGGTGCGCTACCAGACCCCGGAAAAGGTGGTCCAACCCGGCGATGTGCTACTGATGCACTTTCGCCCGGCGCTGATGGACGACCTCCTCGCGGCACTGAAGGCGATTCACCGGGCCGGGCTCACCCCGGCACTGCTGGAGCAGTACGTACGGTGATCGGCCCGTCGCCGACCTGACGAAAGTCAGGGGCGGGTGGTGCCGTTCGGGCGCGGCGGGGCGCCCGGCCGCTCGCCTAGCGTCAGCACATGATCACATTACGTGGGTTGACGAAACGGTTCGGCCCGACAGTCGCTGTCGACGCGTTGACAGTCGACATCGCGCCCGGCCGGGTCACCGGCTTCCTCGGCCCCAACGGCGCCGGCAAGTCCACCACCATGCGGATGATCCTCGGGCTGGACCGTCCCACCGCCGGGCAGGCTCTGGTGGGCGGGCGCGCGTACCGGGAGCTGCGCCGACCGCTGCACGAGGTGGGCGCGCTGCTCGACGCCCGGGCCATCCACCCGGCCCGGTCCGGCCGGGCGCACCTGCGTGCCATGGCGCACAGCAACGGCATCCCGGCCCGCCGGGTCGACGAGGTGCTGGACACCGTCGGGCTGGACGGACGGGCCGCCGGCAAGCCCGGCCGGGCCCTCTCCCTCGGCATGGGTCAACGACTCGGCATCGCCGGGGCGCTGCTCGGCGACCCGCCGGTGCTGATGTTCGACGAGCCGGTGAACGGCCTCGACCCGGACGGGGTGCGCTGGGTGCGGCAGCTGACGCGCTCACTGGCCGACGAGGGGCGGACGGTCTTCGTCTCCAGCCACCTGATGAGCGAGATGCAGCTCACCGCCGACCAGCTCGTGGTGATCGGCCGGGGACGACTGCTCGCCGACTCGCCGATCGGCGAGGTGATCGCCCGCAGCACGGTAGCGGTCCGGGTCCGCAGCCCGTACCCGGACGGGCTGGCCGCGCTCGCCGCGCGCCTCACCGCCGCCGGGGCGAGCGTCGAGAGCGCCGACCGCGACGCGCTGACCGTCACCGGCGCCACCGCCGACCAGGTCGGCGACCTGGCACACGAACTGGGGGTACGCCTGCACGAGCTGAGCGCGCACGCCGCGTCGTTGGAGCAGGCGTTCATGGAGTTGACCGCCGACAGCGTCGAGTACGCCGGCGGTCCGACCGAGGGTGGGCAACGATGAGCACGCAGACCGACGCGGGCACCCGCCCCGCCAGCACGCCGGCCGCTGGTGCGTCGGCCACCTTCCGGGGGGCTGTCGCCGCCGAGTGGACCAAGCTCTCCTCGGTGCGGAGCACCTGGTGGACGGCACTGGCCGGGCTGCTGGTGATGTTCGCGAGCGCCGGCCAACTGGCCATCTACGTCGCCAACGACAACACGAACGACGACCCGACCGACGACCGGGGGATCGTCACCGTCGGCAGCGTGCTGATCGACTCGGTCGAGCTGACCCAGTACGTGGTGCTGGCGCTGGGCCTGCTGGCGATCACCGCCGAGTTCACCAGTGGCACCATCCGCACGACGTTGCAGTGCACCCCGTCGCGCGGTCGGGTGCTGCTGGCCAAGGCCGCGGTCGCCGGTGCGGTCACCTTCGCGCTCGGGCTGGTGCTCGGCGGCGTCGGCGCCCTGGTCGCCCGACCGGTGCTCGGCGAGTGGGGCAGCGCCCCCGCCGCCGACACGATCGGCGACATCGTGGCGGTGGCGACCTACCTGGCGCTGATCGGCGTGCTCGCCCTGGGTCTCGGCGCCGCGCTGCGCAGCGCGGTGCTCACGCTCACAGTGCTTCTCGCCACCCTGATGATCGTGCCGCTGTCCCTCCAGGAGCCGGACATCGACGTGTTGAACCGCATCGCCGACGTGTTCCCCGGTGTGGCCGGCGGGCACTTCCTGGCCGGCGACACCGAGCCGTACCCGCCAGTGGTCGGGCTGCTCCTGCTCGCCGGATGGGCGGGCGCCGCGCTGCTGCTGGGCCGGGCCGCCCTGCGCCGCCGCGACGCGTAGGGCCGGCGAGCTGGGCGGGGGCCGACCGGTCCCCGCTCAGCCGTCGACCAGCCCCGCCTCGTACGCCAGGATCGCCGCCTGCACCCGGTTGCGTACGTCCAGCCGGGTGAAGATGCTGGTCAGGTAGCTCTTCACCGTGCCCTCCACGAGGTGCAGCCGGCGGGCGATCTCGGCGTTGGAGAGGCCCGCCCCGACCAGGGCCAGCACCTCCCGTTCCCGCTCGGTCAGCCCGGCGGCACGTTCCCGGGCGGCGGGTCGGCGGGCCAGCCGGTCGGCCCCCAGCTCGATCACCCGGCGGGCCACCCTCGGCGAGAGGTACGCCCCGCCGTCGGCGACGGCGTGCACACCGGCGATCAGCTCACGCGGGTCGCCGGCCTTGAGCAGGAACCCGCTGGCACCGTGCCCGAGCGCCCGGGCCACGTGGTCGTCCTCGCCGAACGTGGTCAGCATGATCGTCGCGGTGTTCGGCACGACCCGGCGGATCTCGGCGGCGGCAGCCAACCCGTCCAGCCGCGGCATCCGGATGTCCAGCAGCGCGACCCTGGGTCGGTGGGCCCGGACCAGCTCCACCGCCGCGTGCCCGTCGCCGGCCTCGGCGACCACCTCGATGCCGGGATCACTGGCGAGGATGGCCCGGACACCGGCCCGGATCATCGCCTCGTCGTCGGCCAGCACCACCCGGATCGGCGGTGCCCCGGTCGTGTCGGTGTCCACTACGCGATCCACTCCTTGCTGACCAGTCGGCCGTCGGTGAAGCAGAGCCGCCAGGTCGGTGCGGCGAGGGGGAAGTTGCCGTCGGTGTAGTACTCGCAGCCGGCCCGGTCGAGAGGTGTCGGGCGTTCCAACTGCCGCCGGGGCAGCCCGACCAGCTCGGACCGGGCCGCGCCGACGCGCATCTGGTCGAAGGTGGCCCGGTCCAGCACCGTCCCGGCGGTCGCCACCGGGTAGTAGACGAACGAGAGCACCAGGGCGAAACCGACCGGGGCGACGAGCGCCACCAGCAGGCTGCGCCGAACCCGCCGCCGGGCGTCGTGCAGCCGCCGCTCGGCGTCCACCGGCCGCTCCGCCGGACCCTGTCGCTCGTCGGACCATGGCGTCGGCCCGGCCTCGACCACCGACCCGATCGCCTCGGGCGGCGGTGCGGTGGCCGGCAACACCGCCCGTACCGCGAACCCGCCGTCGGCCCGGTGGCCGGCGTCGAGCGTCCCGCCGGCGAGGCGGACCCGCTCGGCGAGGGCGAGCAGCCCACTGCCCTGCGACGGCGGAGCGGGCAGCGGCCCGGCCGGCGGAGCGTCGTTGACGACTGTCACCTCGACCCGGTCACCGTCGCGGGCGAGGCGCACGTCGACCGGGGCGCCCGGCGCGTACCGGGCCGCGTTGGTCAGCGCCTCCCGGACGATCCGGTGCGCCGCGTGACCGGTCATCGCCGGCAGGTCCGCGACCGCCGGGGCGGCGTCCAGCCGTACCGCCATGCCGGCCTCCCGGGCCCCGTCGACGAGGTCCGCCACGGTCTCCCCGCTCGGACGCAGCGACGCGCCAGCCTCCTCGCGGAGCACCCCGATGATCTCGTGCAGTCGCTCGGTGGCGGCGGAGACGCTGGCCCGCAACTCCCCCGCCGCGGCCCGGTGCCTGTCGTCCAGGTCGGCGGCGACCTCCAGGGCGGCGGCGCGCAACGCGATCAGGCTGAGGTCGTGACCGAGCGAGTCGTGCATCTCCCCGGCGATCCGGGCCCGCTCCCGCAGCCGGATCCGCTCGGCGGCACCCCGCTGCTCGCGGGTCAGCGCGTCGACGTGCCGGCGACCGGCGTCGGTCAACTCCTGCTGCTGGCGCCGGTACCGGCCGACCAACCAGGGGAACACGGCGGCGAAGAGCAGCACCGAGGCGAGCAGGAACCAGGTCGCCGCGCCGGCGCCGAGCAACCCCAGGTTGAGCGCCGTGCCACCGGCCGTGATCAGCACGAAGACCATGATCGCCGGACCCACCGTGGCGCTGCGCCGCCCGGCGAGATAACTGAAGACCGGAATGGCGAACACGAAGTTGCCATCGACCAACGACCCGAGCACCGCCAGCACCAGGGCGACCAACGGCTGACGTCGACTCGCCGCCACCGCCACACCGAGCAGCAGCAGCTTGCCGACCAACAGCGGCAACGTGTACCGCGTATAGGGCGGGCTGGCCTCGGCGTAGCCGACCGGGGCGGCCACCACCGCAAAGAGCAGCACGTCCAGCAGCAGGTGACGCCGCCGGTGCAGCCAAGCCGACGGCGGGGAGTCGAGGATCCGCACGGCGGTCAGGCTACCCACGCCCGACCTGGGCGGACACCGACGAAAGTCAGGTGTTCAGCCGCTCTCCTCGGCCCAGACCCGCCAGTCGTCCAGCACGCCGTGCAGGGCCGGGGTGAGCCAACCCGGCGCGGAACGCCGGAACACCCCCGGATCCATCGCGCCGGCGCCATCGGGCAACGCGCCGAGCAGGTTCGGCACCAGATCGGTGAGGTTCGTCCAGTGCACCAGCTCCGGCCGGGCCGGCCAGGCACCGATCACCACACCGGCCGGCACCGCCCTACGGTCCAGCGCCTCCAGAGTCAACGCCGTGTGGTTGAGCGTGCCCAACCCGGCGCGGGCGACCACCACCGCTGGCGCGCCGAGCGACACCGCCAGGTCGGCCATCGTCCACGGCTCCCCCGACGGTCGCAGCCCCATCGGAACCAGCAACCCGCCCGCGCCCTCGATCAGCACGAGGTCGTGCTTGTCGGCCTCCGCGCGGACGGCGTCCACCGCCGCGTACAACTCCAGCGGCGGCAGGTCGGCGACCCGCGCGGCGGCCAACGGGGCGAGCGGATCCGGGTAGCTGGCCAGGGTCCGACCGGTCAGCGGCGCAGCCAGCCGGTTGACAGCGTCCACGTCGCCGGGCTCACCGCCCGCCGTACCGGTCTGACCCGGTTTGACCACCGCCACCCGCAGCCCGGCGGCCTGCGCGGCGGCCGCGATCGCCGCGGTCACCACCGTCTTGCCGACCTCGGTATCCGTCCCGGTGACCAGCACCGACCCCGCCCACCCGGTCATAGCGGCACCTCGGTTCGCGACTGCGGGGCTCGCAAACCCGGCTCACTCCTCGCGCTCACGGCGCCACCTCGGTTCGCGACTGCGGGGCTCGCAAACCCGGCTCACTCCTCGCGCTCACGGCGCCACCTCGGTTCGCGACTGCGGGGCTCGCAAACCCGGCTCACTCCTCGCGCTCACGGCGCCACCTCGGTTCGCGACTGCGGGGCTCGCAAACCCGGCTCACTCCTCGCGCTCACGGCGCAGAGTCCACTATGACGTCCAGCGCCCGCTCGAACGCCGCCCGCGGCACCCCCGCGCTCACAGTGAGGCGCAGGCGGGACCGGCCGTCCGGGGTGGACGGTGGCCGGAAACAGCCCACCGCGACGCCCCGGTCCCGGCAGTCCGCGGCCCAGGCGGTCGCCGCCTCCGGCCCCGGGGCGGTCACCGAGATCACCGCCGCGTCCGGGGCGGAGACGGTCAGCCCGGCCGCGCGCAGTCGACCGACCGCCAGTCCCACCCGGTCGGAGAGTTCGACGCGCAGGTCGTTGCCGGCCTGGGCGAGCCGCAGCGCCGCGTGCACACCGGCGGCGACCGCCGGCGGCAGTGCCGTGTCGAAGATGAACGTGCGACCGGTCTCGACCAGATGTCTGACGAACTCGGCCGGGCCGGCGACGACGCCACCCGCGCCACCGAGCGCCTTGGACAGGGTGGCGGTGACCACCACGTCCGGCTCGCCGGCCAGCCCGACGGCCGCCACCGCGCCCGCGCCGGCCGGGCCGGTCAGGCCCAGCGCGTGCGCGTCGTCGACCAGCAGCAGCGCGCCGTGACGGCGGGCCACCGCGTGCAACCGAGCCAGTGGGGCGAGATCACCGTCGACCGAGAAGACCGACTCGGTCACCACCACCGCCGGGCGGCCGGGAGCG
Source organism: Micromonospora sp. NBC_00821 (assembly GCF_036347035.1). NCBI lineage: Bacteria > Bacillati > Actinomycetota > Actinomycetes > Micromonosporales > Micromonosporaceae > Micromonospora > Micromonospora sp. NBC_00821. The sequence goes on along the minus strand of NZ_CP108880.1, from coordinate 2,001,038 downwards.
GCCGCGAGCGCGGCGGCCACCGCGTCGACGTCGGCGTGCGGCGTGACCACCGTCTCCGCACCGGAGATGCGGCAGCCGTCGATCAGCGACGCGTGGTTGTGCGCGTCGGAGACGAGCAGCGTCCGAGGTTGGACGAGCGCCCGCAGCGCGCCGAGGTTGGCCAGGTAGCCGGAGGAGAAGACCAGGGCGCCGTCGGTGCCCAGCCACCGGGCCAGATCGTCCTCCAGCAGCCGGTGCGCGTCGGTGGAGCCGCGAACCAGTCGCGAGCCGGTAGCCCCCAGCCCGTACGCCGACAGGGCCGTCGTGGCCGCGGCGATGACGTCCGGGTGGGTGGCCAGGCCGAGGTAGTCGTTGCCGGCCAGATCGGTCATCTGATCGTCGGCCGGACGCGGATGCAGTCGCCGGGTGAGCCCGGCCTTCGCCCGCAGCTCCGCGCGGCGGTCGAGCGCCGCCAGCCAGTCCGCCACCGTCACCCTCCCCCGCTGTGCGTGCCGGTCAGCCCGACACCCGCCGGGCGAAATTACCACCCGCCGCCACCAGCCCGACGATTCCACTCGGTGCGAGGTGCCGACCGGGCCGCCAGGTCATTCCGGCTGATCGAGGGCTCTCGCACAGGCCTAGTAGGGTACGAGCCATGCCAGAGATCCTCGACCAGGCCCGGACCCAGGTCCTGGGTGACGGTGTCGGCCTCGATCAGGCCGGCATCCTCGCCGTGCTGAACCTGCCCGACGAGCACCTGCCCGCCGCCCTCCAGCTCGCTCACGACGTGCGGATGCGCTGGTGCGGCCCGGAGGTCGAGGTCGAGGGAATCGTCTCGCTCAAGACCGGCGGGTGCCCGGAAGACTGCCACTTCTGCTCGCAGTCGGGCCTGTTCACCTCGCCCGTGCGCTCGGTCTGGCTGGACATCCCGTCGCTGGTCGAGGCGGCGAAGCAGACCGCAGCGACCGGGGCGACCGAGTTCTGCATCGTCGCCGCGGTCCGCGGTCCGGACGCCCGGCTGATGAAGCAGATGCGCGAGGGCGTCGCCGCCATCAAGGCGGCTGTCGACATCCAGGTCGCCGCGTCGCTGGGCATGCTCAGCAAGGAGCAGGTCGACGACCTGGTCGACATGGGTGTGCACCGCTACAACCACAATCTGGAGACCTGCAAGTCGTACTTCCCCAACGTGGTCACCACGCACTCGTGGGAGGAGCGCTGGGAGACGCTGCGGATGGTGCGCGACTCCGGCATGGAGGTGTGCTGCGGCGGCATCCTCGGCCTCGGTGAGACCATCGAGCAGCGGGCCGAGTTCGCCGCGCAGCTCGCCGAGCTGAACCCGCACGAGGTGCCGCTCAACTTCCTCAACCCGCGTCCCGGCACCCCGCTGGGTGACCGTCCGGTGGTGGAGGGCAAGGACGCGCTGCGGGCCATCGCCGCGTTCCGGCTGGCCATGCCGCGCACCATCCTGCGGTACGCCGGTGGTCGCGAGATCACCCTCGGCGACCTCGGCACCCGTGACGGTCTGCTCGGCGGCATCAACGCGGTGATCGTCGGCAACTACCTGACCACGTTGGGTCGACCGGCGACGGCCGACCTGGAGCTGCTGGACGAGCTGAAGATGCCGGTCAAGGCGCTCTCCGCCACGCTGTGACGACAATGACGACGACGGAGCTGTGGTGCGACCGGTGCGGTGAGTCGACGACGGCCACCGCCCACCCGGCCTGCGCGTCGGCCCGCCAGTTGGAGCCGCCCCGGTTCTGCCCCCGCTGCCGTCGCCGGATGAAGGTGCAGGTGCTGCCGGTGGGCTGGGCGGCAATCTGCGTCGAACACGGCGAGATCCGGGGCTGAGCCGGTGCTGCGAGGGCGGGCGGTGACCCTACGACCGGCGACGGCCGCGGACGTGCCGGCCCTCGCCGCGATCCGGGCCGACCCTGAGGTACGCCGGTGGTGGCGGGGCGGCGACGACCTGGCCGACTCCGTGCGCGCCGACCTCGCCGACGACGACCTGCACGTGTACGCGATCGAGCACGACGGTCGGGTGATCGGCGCGATCCAGTGGTACGCCGAGGCGGACCCGGACTACCGGCACGCCAGCCTGGACGTCTTCCTCGACCCGGCGGAGCGCGGCGCGGGTCTCGGCGGTGACGCCATCCGCACCCTGGCCCGACACCTGATCGACGAGTACGGTCACCACCGCTTCACCATCGACCCGGCCGCGGCGAACAGCGCCGCCATCCGGGCGTACGCGAAGGTCGGGTTCCGTCCGGTGGGGGTGCTGCGCCGCTACGAGCGCGGCGCGGACGGCCGCTGGCACGACGGCCTGTTGATGGACCTGCTCGCCGACGACCTGGTGGAGTGACTCAGCCGTCCCACAGCAGGTGGCCGTCGGGCAGTCGGCGGGCGCCCTCGGCCGGCCGGTGCGGGCTGAGGCGGCCGTCCGGCATCAGGTGCGCCACGGGAACTCCGCCGCCCAGCGTCGCGACGTCGGCGATCAACCGCCGGTGGCAGCGCCACCACACGCTCTCGCTGCACATGATCGCGGTGGTCCGACGATCCGCAGCGGCGAGCACCTCGGCGAGCGCGTCGTCGAACTCGGCCGTCCGCGTGTGGGCGGCGTACGCCCGGAACGCCGCGACCGTCCACCAGGTGTCCGGCTCCGGCTCCCCGGCGGGGACGTGCCGTCGTCCACCGAGCCGCGGCTCCCAGCGGTAGTCGACGCCCCACTCGGGCAGCCACAGTTCGAGTTCCTCACGGCGGACATCCGGGTTGGTGCGACTGGCCGGGTATCGCCGGACGTCCACCACCTGGGCGATCCCGGCCCCGGCCAGCAACTCTCCCAGCCGGCCCCGATCGGCGGCGCCATGCCCGACGGTCAGCAACTCCCGCACGATCGTGAGGTGCCCGAAATCCCGCCAACCTATCCACCCGGGTTGCGCCGGCGCGGGCCGGGCCCCGGGATGGAGCCCGATACTGCTCCATTTGCGGCATTTATCCCATAACAGCCACATCGGGCTTATCGTGCCTGAGGTGAGAGTGGAGACGAGGGGACCAGACACGAGCGCCGGCCCGATCCTCGCGGGCCGGTTCCGTGGCGACATCGAGGGGCTACGAGGGCTCGCGCTGGTGCTGGTGCTGGTCGGGCATGCGGGCATCTCCGCGCTCCCCGCCGCGTTCGTCGCCGTTGACGTCTTCTTCGTGATCTCCGGGTTCCTGATCACCGGACTCCTCGTCGACGAGATCCGCCGGACCGGCGGAATCCGCATCGTCGACTTCTACGCCCGACGTGCCAAGCGGTTGCTGCCGGCAGCCACCGTCGTCCTCGTGGCGAGCCTCCTGCTCACCTACCTCTTCCTGCCCCCGATCCGGTGGTCCGAGACTGCCCGGGACGCCCTGGCCAGCGCCGTCTACGCGATGAACTGGCGTCTGGTGGAGCAGTCGACCGACTATCTGCGCTCCGAGGAGGCCCCCAGCATCCTCCAGCACTTCTGGTCGCTCGCCGTGGAGGAGCAGTTCTACCTGGTGTGGCCGCTGCTCCTGCTCGTCGTCGCCCTCCAGGTTTCGCGCCGCACGTCCCGGCACGCCGACGCGCGGCGTCCGATCCCGGGCGGTCGGCCGGGCCGACACCGCAGACCGTTCCTCGGCGACCGGATGTCCCAGTGGCTGCTCGCCGCCTTCGCCCTGGTCGGCATCCCGTCGCTGGCCTGGTCGATCCACCTGAGCCAGACCGAACCCGCGCGGGCGTACCTCGTCACCACCACCCGGATGTGGGAACTGGCGTTGGGCGGCGGTCTGGCGATCCTGGGTGGACACCTGTCCCGGCTGCCGCGTCCCGCCGCGATAACGCTCGGCTGGGCCGGTATGGCCACTGTCGGCCTCGCCGCGACGCTGATCCGACCGGAGACCGCGGCCTACCCGGGATATCTGGCGTTGCTGCCCACCCTCGGCGCGGTCGCGATCATCGCGGCCGGGCCCGGCGCCGGACGATACGGACCGGCTTTCCTGCTCAACAGGCGGCCGACGCGCGCGGTCGGTGCCGTGTCGTACTCGTGGTATCTGTGGCACTGGCCGCTGCTGGTGGTGGCCGAAGCCCGGTGGGGGCCGCTGGGAACCACCGCCGGCCTCGCGATGATCCTCTGTTCGGCCGTCCCGGCGGTGCTGACCTACCACCTGGTGGAGAATCCGTTCCGGTACGCGCAGTTCTCCAAGGCCCGCGTGCTGCGCATGGGACTGGCAGCCACCAGCGTCACCGTCCTCACCGGAATCGGGTTGCAACTGGCGGTCCGGCCACCGGTCTCGGCCCAGGCACCACTCGCCGGTGCCGCCCCGCCGGGCGCGTCATCCGGAGGCGAGCGGGCAGCGGCACCGGTGGACCGGTTCGCCCGCATCACACCCGATCCGCTCGAGGCCCGCGACGACCTGCCCGACGTCTACCGGGACGACTGCGTCACGCAGGCGCAGGAGGCAAGCCTGCGCAGCTGTACCTACGGCGACAGTGACTCGGCGGTCGAAGTGGCACTGGCCGGCGACTCCCACGCGGCGCACTGGGTGCCGGCCCTACAGGCCATCGCCGCGGAGCGCGGCTGGCGGCTGGTCACCTACATCAAGACGACCTGTTCCTTCCTGACCGCGCCGATCAGCATCGCCGGACGGCCGGATCCCAGCTGCACGGAATGGAACCGCAATCTCCGCACCGCGCTCACCGGCGAGCGGCGGCCTCGGCTGCTCATCGTCTCCAGCGTGACCCAGATTCCGCTGGTGGACGGCAGCCCTCCACCACCGGGCACGGCGACGACGGACGCGCAGACGGCCGCGCTATCGGAGACGTGGTCGGAAATGACCAGGGCCGGCCTGCCGCTGGTGGTCATCCGGGACACCCCGTCGTTCACCGTGGACATCGCCGAGTGCGTCTCGGCGAATCGCGAGCGGCTCACCGCCTGCGCGCAGCCCCGGGAGCGCGCGCTCACCTGGGGCATACCGCAGGAGCGCGCCGCGACGGCGGTGCCCGGCGTGCGCCTGGCCGACCTCAACGACGCCATCTGCCCCACCGAACCATGCCCCGCAGTGATCGACGGGCTGCTCGTCTACCGGGACGCGCATCACCTGACCGCCACGTACGCCCGCAGCCTCGCCCCGCGGCTGCACGACCGGTTGCGTCAACTCGTGCCACAACACCTGCCGTAGGCAAGCATCACCGCAGCTCGTGGACAGTTGCCGTTCCGCGCGGAACGGTAACTGTCCACGATCTCGTCGCGGTACCGGTCAGGCGATGGCGCACTGGGTGTTGTTGACGGTGAAGGCTGTCGGTTTCGGGTTGGCGCCGCTGTACGTGCCGTTGAAGCCGAAGCTCACCGACGCGCCCGGGGCGATAGTGCCGTTGTAGGACAGGTTCGTGGCGGTGACCGCCGCGCCGCTCTGGCTGATCGTCGCCGACCAGCCCTGACCGACGCTCTGCCCACCGGGGAAGCTGAACCGCAGGGTCCAGCCGTTGATCGCTGTGGCGCCGGTGTTGGTGATCGACACGTTGGCGGTGAAGCCGCTGCCCCAGTCGGTGGTGGCGTACCCCACCGTGCAGGTGCCGCCGACCGGCGGTGCCGCGGTGGTCACCGCGACCGGCGTGGACGCCGCGGAGGCGTTGCCCGCCGCGTCCACGGCCACCACGTAGAACTGGTAGGCCGTCGAGGCGGTCAACCCGGACACCGCCTGGGTGGTGCCGGTCGGCGAGCCGACCAGCGCGTCGGTGGCGCCAGCCTCACGGTAGACCCGGTAACCGGTGACGCCCACGTTGTCGGTGGACGGGGTCCAGGCCAGTGTGAGCCCGGTGGCGGTGACGGCCGAGGCCACCGGCGTGCCGGGGGTGCTCGGCGCTGTGGTGTCGGCGGTGCCGGCCGGTGGCGTGGTCACGCTGAGCTTCGGCGAGGCGGCCGACTCGTTGCCCGCGCCGTCGCGCGCCACGATGGTGTACTCGAACGTCCGCTCCGGTAGCAGGGTGGTGATGGTGATCGAGTTCTCGGTGACCCGTCGGGTCGCCACCACGTCGTTACCGACCATGAACTCGCGGACGTCGTACCCGGCGAGGCCGCTGCCGCCGCTGTCGGTGGACGGCGCCCAGGTCAGGGTGACGGTGCGGGGGCCGAGGTTCGACGCCACCGGGGTACCCGGGACGGTCGGCTTCGTGGTGTCCGGTACGACAGGGCCCGGCTCCTCACCCCAGACGCGGGTGGCGCCGGAGTAGAGCGGCACCTTCCGGTTGGGCCCGGCGGTGGCCTGGTACGACGGGTCGTTGGTCGGGTCCCAGGTGCCGCCCTCGGGCACGCCGATCTTGAACTGGACCTCCATCCGGTGCTGCGACTGGCCCGCCGGGGCGATGGTGTGCCCGGCGCAGTCCACCTCGACGTACCAGATGTCGCCGCTGAACTGCTTGGCGGTGGTCGGGGACGGGCAGCCCTGGGTGTAGCCGGCGGTGACCTGTACCGGGCCGGTGCCGTCGGGCCGGAAGTAGTACCGGAACCGGCCGTCGGTCAGCGCGCGGGCCGGGAACGCGGACTTGTTGTAGACCATCACCTTGAGCCCGGTGGCCCGAGGTTCGGCCTGCGTCACAGTGGTCTCCACTGTCAGCTCGTCGATGTCCGGCGTCTCGGCGACCGGGAAGTTCGCCAGTGGCGTGCCGCCGTACTCGGAGGTCAGCCGAACCAGCGCGGACGTGAAGCCGGCGTTGTAGTCGGTGGCCACCTCGTTCATCACGTAGTCCGAGCGGCTGTCGCTGTACGCGTCGTTGGCCGAGGACGGGCCGCCGACCAGCGCGCCGTAGAGGGTGTGCCGGGTCTCCACCGGCACGGTCTGGCTGTCCCACCAGGAGCCGTGCGCGGTGCGGTGGTGCGGGTTCTTCGGAGAGTTGGCGCCGAACCCGATGACGTAGCTGGAGTTGCGCGGGTTGTCGCCGAGCGCGTAGTTGATCTGCCGGACGGCGAAGTCGTGGTAGCGCGCCTTGCGGGTGGTGTCGGTGGTCTTGTCGCTGTAGACCAGCGCGGCGAAGGAGGTGTTCGCGGCGTAGCGCAGCGCGCCCCAGGAGTCGAGCACCGCCATTCCACCGGGTGAATACGGAACCCGCTGCCCGTTCACCCCGACGGTCCAGTAGTCCAGCCACCGGTTGGCGTCGTCGACGTACTTCTGCTTGCCGGTCAGGTTGGCCAGCAGCACGTACGCGCCGAACTGCTTGTTGTCCCAGGCGATGGTCCACTTGTAGGAGCGGGTGGTGGACTGGTTCTCGGTGCCGAGCTTGTCGTACTCACTCTCGGCCTTGGTCAGGTAGCTGGCCTCGCCGGTGGCCCGGTGCAGCCAGATCGCGGCCCAGACCAGCTCGTCCTGCCAGCCGCTCCACGAGCGGTAGAAGCTCGTGGCGTCGGTGATGCACTCGTGGTAGGCCTTCCGCACCGTGTCGGCGAAGGTGTAGAGCTGCCGGGCGTGCCCGAGCAGCTTGTCCGCGTAGGCGGCGTCGGTGGGCCGGAACACCATCGAGGACGCGGCCATCGCGGCCGCCGTCTCCCCCGCCAGGTCCGCGCCGCCGCAGCTCGCATCGATCTTGTACGCGGGCCGCGCCATCTGCATCACCTCGGCCGGACCCCACCACTTGTGGTCGTCGTCGCCCTTGCCGACCTGCCCGTAGAGGACGTTTGCCGACGGGTGCGCCTTGATGAAGTAGTCGTTGACGAAACGCAGGTTGTTGAGCAGGTGCGGCAGTTGCCCGGACGAGGTGTAGCCGCTGCGGTACTCGACAGCGCCCCAGGCGAGCATCGTGGCGCTGAACGCCATCGGGAAGCCGAACTTGACGTGGTCGCCGGCGTCGTACCAGCCGCCGGTGAGGTCCACGCCCGCGCTGGCGCCGTCGGTGAGCGCGCTGTCGCCGCGCCAGGAGACCCGGTTCCAGTCGGGCAACCGGCCGGACTGCTGCGCCTCGTAGAAGAGCAGCGACTTCTGCAACGCCTCGGCGTAGTTGTAGGTGGCCGCAGGCGCGGCCGAGGCAGGCCCGGACGGTGGCGCGGTCACCGCGAGGGACGCGCCGGTGAGCAACGCGACGCCGAGGGCCAGCAGCCGCCGCGGCCAGGGCTGGTCGGCGGCCGGCGACCGGCCGGGCTGGCCGCTGAACGGCCGGGTCAGGTGGCGCATGGCGGACTCCTGTCGGAGGCGCCGCCGGCGGTCGCACCGACGCGGGACGGCGTACGGGCGGCACGGCCACCGGCGACAGCGGGGTGGCGGTGTGACCACGGGTCATGGAAGCGCTCCCATGGATAACCGACAATGTAATGGGCGGGTCGGCGGTTGGGAAGCCCGCCGATCGGGGTGGACACGCGCCGTGCCGCTCTCGTACTAGCGAGTAACATTGCGGAGCATCTCACACCATCGACACAGGTCGATCCGTGCTCGACGTTTGCGCACGTCACGACGGAAGCCTCCGGAAAAATCCTCGCGCCATTCGAGCGCTTCGAAGGCCAGCCAGACAAACGTACTGTTGCTGACCCACTACGAAGCGCGAGACAGTACCGCTCACCAGCGGTGCCGTCGACGCCGCCGCTCCCTGGTCAACCCTGAGGAGAAGCGATGGCACGACGACTCGCCGACGACACCGCCTGGACCGACATCCTGGCCCGCGCGGTGGCCGCCACCCCGGAGGCGTTCGGCGCCGAGGTAGACGGCGTCACCACACTGCACAACCTGGTCGAGGGCGAATGGCGAGCTGTCGGCCAGCCAGCCCCGGTCCGCACCCCGGTGGACAACACCATCCTCATCAACCTGCCCCGGGTCGACGCGGCCACCGCGCGCGCCGCTGTCGCCCACGCCGCCGACGCGCACCGGGCCTGGGCCCAGACCCCGCTGGCCGACCGCAAGGCCCGGGTCGACGCGGCAGTGGACTCGCTCACCGCCCACCGCGACCTGCTCGCCCTGCTGCTGGTGTGGGAGATCGGCAAGCCGTGGCGGCTGGCCTGCGCCGACGTGGACCGGGCGCTCGACGGTGTCCGCTGGTACGCGGGCGAGATCGACCGAATGCTCGCCGACGGCCGCGAGCCGCTACCCGGCCCGGTCAGCAACATCGCGTCGTGGAACTACCCGATGAGCGTGCTGGTGCACGCCGAACTGGTGCAGCTCCTGGCCGGCAACGCGGTCATCGCCAAGACCCCCTCCCAGGGCGGCGCGGTGTGCCTGACCGTCGCGCACGCGCTGATGCACCGGGCCGGCCTGCCCGCCACGCTCGTCTCCGGCAGCGGCGGGGAACTGTCCGAGGTGCTGGTCCGGGCGCCCGAGATCGGCGCGGTGGCGTTCGTCGGCGGCCGGTCCAACGGCGGCAAGGTGGCCGCCGCGCTGCTCGACAGCGACAAGCGGCACTTCATCGAACAGGAGGGTCTCAACGCCTGGGGCATCTGGAACTTCTCCCAGTGGGACCTGCTCGCCACGCACCTCAGGAAGGGCTTCGAGTACGGCAAGCAGCGCTGCACCGCTTACCCCCGGTTCGTGGTGCAGCGCGACCTGGTCGACGAGTTCCTCGACATGTATCTGCCGGTCGTCCGCTCGGTCCGCTTCGGTCACCCGCTCGCCGTCGGCGACGACTGGGCCGCCGGTGACCCGCTGCCCGAGCTGGACTTCGGGCCGCTGATCAGCGCCGCCAAGGCCGACGAGCTACGCCGCACCGTCGACGAGGCGGTCCGCGGCGGCGCGATCCCACTACACCGGGGCAAGCTCTCCGGCGCGCCGTTCCTTCCCGGGCAGGACACCTCGGCGTACGTGGCGCCGTCGGTGCTGCTCGCCCCGCCCGGACGGTCCCGACTGATGCACGCCGAGCCGTTCGGGCCGGTCGACACGATCGTCGTGGTGGACACCACCGACGAGCTGCTGGCCGCCATGAACGCCTCCAACGGCGCGCTGGTGGCCTCGCTGGCCTGCGACGACACCGACGAGGCCGGCAAGCTCGCCGTGGACCTCCAGGCGTTCAAGGTGGGCATCAACAAACCGCGCTCACGCGGCGACCGGGACGAACCGTTCGGCGGCCGGGGGGCCTCCTGGAAGGGCGCGTTCGTCGGCGGTGACCTGCTGGTGCAGGCCGTCACAGTCGGCGGGAACAGCCGGCTCTACGGCAACTTCCCCGACTACAACAGCTACCCCACCACCTGACAGTCGCATCGGAAGAGGCCCCCTTGTGGACGTTCGCCGCGCACAAGGGGCCCCCGTCGGGCCCTAGACGCCAGGCGTGGAGAACACGTCCTCTCGGTCCGCCCTGAGGGCGACAGCGAGCGGGACGGTGAGGGTGAGCAGCCCGCCGTCGCGCTCCACCGCAGCGGGCCGGCCCAGCCGGTGCAGCGTCCGCAGCATCGGGTCGTTGGTGGCCTGCACGTGCAGCACCAGCGCCGCGTACCCGGACCGGTCGGCGTGCTGGACCACCCGGCGCAGCAACGCCGAGCCGAGCCCACGCCGCTGCCAGTCGTCCCGCACCAGCAGCGCCACCTCGGCCTCGTCGCCCTCGCCGAGCAGGTTCGCCATGGCGACCACCGACTCGGCGGTGCCGTCGGAACCGGTGGTGCTGGCGATCAGCGTCAGCCCTCGGCTCGGCTCCAGCAGTCGACGCACGCGGGCCGGCTGCGGCAGCGACGCCCCGCCCAGGTAACGCCGCTGCCGGCTGCGCGGTGAGCACGCCTCGTGCAGCTCCACCACGCCGGACAGATCGTGGGCGCTGGCCGGCCGGACGGCCACCTCGGCGCCGTCGGGCAGCACCAGTGTGACCTGTTCGGCGGCCCGGCGCGCCACTGTGGCGGCCAGTTCGACAAGGGCCTGCGCCCGCGCGTACTCCGCCGGGGTGAAGTCGGGCGCGACCCGGCGCAGCGCGAACGAACCGCCCGCCGGGTCGGCCAACAGCATGGTGGCGCCGGTGATCCCCCGTTCGCCGCCGACCGTCGCCGGCCGCCAACTGACGACGTGGGCGGCGAGCAGGGTGCGCAACGCCTCGCCCGTCGCGTCCGGGTCACGCACCAACCGGTTGGCCAGCCCGAGCACCCGGGTGGGCTGGTCGGCCAGACCACGCGCCTCGCTGCGCGCCACCCAGCAGTCCCGGCCCCGACCACGCTCGACCGCGGCGATCAGCTCGGCCTCGTCGAGCGCGTCCGGCGCGTCGACCAGGAAATCGTCCACCGCGCCCTGCTCGGTGGGCTGCACCTGCACGGTGAGGATGTTGACCCCACGCAGCGCCAGGCTCGCCGTGAGCACCGACAGGTAACCCGGTCGGTCGTCCACAGTCGCTCGGATCCGCCACAACGTCATGGTTGGCTCCCTTCCCCGGTAAGAGCCTCACCCCCGCCTGTTGCCGCCCGGTTGCCCGGCGGTGTCGGCCCGGGAACTCCTCGGGCCGCTCAGGGGCCGGCGACCACCGGCGGCGCACCGACGAGATCGAGTCGATCACCGAGGATCACCGCGCAGGCGCGGACGAGCTGGGTGAGCCGATCCACCTCGGTGCTGTGAAACGCCGCGGCGGAGAGGGTCTCGCTGCGTTCGCGCGCCACCACCAGCACCAGGCCCGCCCGGCCGAACGGCGCGATCGCGTGGTGCGTGCCGTCGGGCGTGGTCATCGACCGTCCCCGCAGCGGGGTCACCTCCGGCAACCGCGGGGGTACGGGGGCACGCCAGCTCGCGTGCCCCACAGTCGCCCCGCCGCCCCCGCTCCGCGAGGCCCAGTCGACCGGCACCATGGCGGCCACGGCCCAGTCGGCCGCCAACAACCCGGGCACCGCGTCGACCAGGGTGGCCAACCCATCGGCCGGGTTGGCCGCGACCTGGGCCAGCAGCTCCGCGTCCTGGCCGGTGGTGGTGGGCGCGCCGATCGCCCGCCACACGCCGTCCACCCGCACACCCGGTATCGCCGCCAGGCCAGCCAGCAGCCGCTCCACCCGCGCCGCACCCGGCCAGACGACAGTGAAGTCGTCCACCGCGCGCCCGCCGAGCCGTTCGAGGACCACCACCTGGACGATGTCCGCCCCGGAGACGCCCAAGGTACGGGCGACCTGACCGAGGGTGCCCGGACGGTCCGGCAGGGTGACCCGAACTCGCAGCAACATGTCTGTCCCTCCGCTCGGCGGGCCGGCAAAGATCGGCCGGCAGGCTGAACCCAGCCTGGTAGTTGACCATTTCGTCCCTGTTGCAGGGGCATGTCCCGAGCGGAAATTCCGACCTTGACAACGTGAGCGGGCTGCCATCAACTAGTCGGATGAGCGATCCGGCCGTCGACGCGTCACGGCCGGGGGCCGTTCCCGTCTCCCCGGCCGGGCTGGCCCTGGACCGTCTCGCCGATCATCTGGCAACGCACCGACCCGAGCTGGCCGTCGGGCCGCTGCGTGCCACGCTGATCGCGGGCGGCAAGTCCAACCTCACCTACCTGCTGCGCCTCGGCGACCGCGAGGTGGTGCTGCGCCGCCCACCGCTGGGCCACGTACTGGCGACAGCGCACGACATGGCGCGCGAGTTCCGGGTCATCTCGGCGCTGGCACCGACCGAGGTGCCGGTCCCGGGGGCGCTGCTGCTCTGCACCGACCCCGAGGTGATCGGCGCGCCGTTCTACCTCATGGAGCGGATGCCCGGCGAGGTGTTCCGCACCCGCGCGCAGACCGACCCGCTGGGCGACGAGCGCCGCCGGGCCCTCGCGATGGCGATGATGGACACGCTCGCCGCGCTGCACAGCGTCGACCCGTCCAGCGTCGGGTTGGCTGACTTCGGCCGCCCCGAGGGCTACCTCGCCCGGCAGGTCCGCCGCTGGGCCGGGCAGCTCGACCGCTCCCGCAGCCGCCCACTGCCCGGCATCGACGAGCTGCGTGATCTCCTCGCGACGACCGCCCCGGAGGGCGCGAACGCCGGCCGGATCGTGCACGGCGACTACCGACTGGACAACCTCCTCGCCTCGGCCGACCCGGTCACCGTGCACGCGGTGCTCGACTGGGAGATGGCCACCCTCGGCGACCCCCTCGCCGACCTGGGGCTGCTGCTGACGTACTGGGACGTGCTCGGTGGCAGCGAGACCGCCGCGGGCAACCCCGTCGCCGACGGGCTCGGCCCGCGCGCCGGCTTCCCCACCGGCAGCGAGCTGATCGACAGGTACGCCGGACGCAGCAGTGTCGACGTCGGGCCGTTGCACTGGCACGTGGCGCTGGGCTGTTTCAAGCTCGCTGTCATCTGCGAGGGCATCCACTACCGCCACACGCTCGGGCAGACGCTCGGCGAGGGCTTCGACCGGATCGGCGAGATGGTGGCACCGCTGGTCGCGCACGGGCTGACCGCCGCCAGGGAGCGGTGATGGACTTCTCATACGACAGCCGGACCGAGGAGCTGCGCGACGAGCTGACCCGGTTCCTGACCGAGCACGTCTACCCGGCCGAGGCCGTGCACGCCGAGCAGGTGGCCGTCGGGGACCCGTGGTCGCGTACCCCGGTGTTGGCCGAACTGAAGGCGGAGGCCCGCAAGCGCGGCCTGTGGAACCTCTTCCTGCCCGACCCGCGCTACGGCGCCGGCCTGACCAACCTCCAGTACGCCCCCCTGGCCGAGCTGACCGGGCGAAGCCCGCACCTCGCGCCGGAGGCGGTCAACTGCGCGGCACCGGACACCGGCAACATGGAGCTGCTGGCCGAGTTCGGCTCTGAGGCGCAGCAGAAGCGGTGGCTGATGCCGCTGCTGGAGGGTGAGATCCGCTCGGCGTTCTGCATGACCGAGCCGGAGGTCGCGTCCTCCGACGCCACGAACATCGCCACCCGGATCACCCGGGACGGCGACGAGTACGTGATCAACGGACGCAAGTGGTGGTCGTCCGGGGCCATGGACCCGCGCTGCGAGATCTTCATCGTGATGGGCAAGACCGACCCCAGCGCCGACCGGCACCGCCAGCAGAGCATGGTGCTGGTCCCCCGGGACACCCCCGGGGTGACAGTGCGCCGGGGCATGACCGTCTTCGGCTACACCGACGGTTCACACGGCGGGCACGCCGAGATCGACTTCACTGACGTCCGGGTGCCCGCGGAGAACCTGATCGGCGCCGAGGGCACCGGCTTCGCCATCGCCCAGGCCCGGCTGGGGCCGGGCCGGATCCACCACTGCATGCGATTGATCGGAATGGCTGAGCGGGCATTGGAGCTGCTCTGCAGGCGGGCGCTAGGGCGGATCGCGTTCGGCCGACCGCTGGCCGAGCAGGGCGTGGTCCGGGAGTGGATCGCCGAGTCCCGGGTCCGCATCGAGCAGGCCCGGCTGCTGGTGCTCAAGACGGCCTGGCTGATGGACACCGTCGGCAACAGGGGCGCGCACACCGAGATCCAGGCCATCAAGATCGGCACGCCGGCGATGGCGGAATGGGTGATCGACAAGGCCATCCAGGCCTACGGCGGCGCCGGTGTCAGCCAGGACACGCCACTGGCCGCCCTCTGGGCGCAAACCCGTACCCTGCGCCTCGCCGACGGCCCCGACGAGGTGCACCGCAACTCCCTGGCCAAGCGCGAACTCCGCCGCTGGGCCCCCACCCCCGCCTGACCGCCGGGCAACAAAACCTGCCCCACGCACACCCCGGGCCCGCACACCCCCACACCCCACGATCGCGCTCGATCCTGGATGTGGTGGTGTGCGGTCGCCGGGAGGCCCCTCGATCCAGGATCGAGCGCGATCTTGCCTGCGAACCTCATTGATCATGTGCTGGCGGATCGCCATGCCGGAATCGTCCAGGCCAACCCCATGATCGACACGCGCCGTTCGGATCCCCTGGGGGTACCCGGGGGGTTAGGCGGAGGCCCGGTGGACCAGTTGGGTGTCCAGGAGGATGTGGGAGGCGGGTAGCTCCTCGCCACGGATCCGGGCCACCAGCAGGCGGGCCATCTGCCGGCCCATCTCCTCCACCGGCTGAAAGACAGTGGTCAGCGGCGGTTCGGCCTGTCGGGCGATGGTCGCGTCGTCGAAGCCGATCACCGCGACGTCCTGCGGCACGCGGCGGCCGGCCTCGCGCAGGGTACGCAGCGCGCCGAACGCCATGAGGTCGGACGCGACGAAGACCGCGTCCAAGTCCGGGCAGGCGTCCAGTAGCCGGCGCATTCCGGCCGCGCCGCTGCCCTCGCTGAAGTCGCCGTACGCGATCAGGTCGGGGTTGACGCTGGCGCCGGTGGCCTTGACCGCGTCGGTGTAGCCGGCCAACCGGGCCAGGCCGGCACCCATGTCCTGCGGACCGGCGATGGTGGCGACGCGTCGCCGCCCCTGCCTCGCCAGGTACTCCACCGCCTGCCGCGCCCCGCCAACGTTGTCCACGTCGACAAACCAGGCCGGTTGGGCGCCGGGTTGCAGCATCCGGGCGGGCCGACCGCCGAGCACGGCGGGCAGGCCACGTTCCTCCAGCAGCGTCGGCAGCGGGTCGGAGTCGTGCAACGACAGCAGCAGTACGCCGTCGACGTGCTGGTTGGTGAGGTGGTGCTCGACCCGTTCCCGCTCCACCGGCGACTGTGCCATGGCCAGCCAGAGCTGCATCGGCGTCTCCAGCAACCCGGAGCTGATCCCCCGCACGATGCTGGCGAAGAACGGCTCGGTGAAGACCCGCTCGCCGGATTCGGAGACCACCAGCGCGACGGAGTCGGTGCGCTGGGTGACGAGCGCACGGGCGGCCCGGTTCGGCACGTACCCCAGCTCTGCGATGGCCTGTTGGACAGCGGCCCGGGCCTCGGGGCTGACCTGGGGCGAGCCGTTGACCACGCGGGAGACCGTGCCCCGACCGACGCCGGCACGCGCCGCGACCGCGTCGAGGGTCGGGCGCCCGAGCGACCGGGTGCGCTGCGTTGTCATCGTCTGCTCCTCCGACGGCGGGCGGACCCGGCGCCACCTGCGAGAGGTGGACGCCGGGGCCGTCCTGATGGCTGGCCCGAGCCTATTGTGCGGCCAGACCGTTGCGCCGGATCACCGAGGCGTACCACTTGGCGCTGGACTTGGGGGTGCGGACCTGGCTGTCGTAGTCGACGTGGATCATGCCGAACCGCTTGGTGTAACCCCAGGCCCATTCGAAATTATCCATCAGCGACCAGGCAAAGTATCCCCGCAGGGGCACTCCGGCGTCGATCGCCTCGTGGGCGGCGCGCAGGTGGGCGTCGAAGTAGGCCAGCCGATCGACGTCGTCGACCTGCCCGTCGACCACCGAGTCGACGAACGCGGAACCGTTTTCGGTGACGTACAGGGGCAGGTCGGTGTAACCGTTCACCCGACGCAGCGTCTCGGTCAGGCCCGGGGCGTCGATCTCCCAGCCCATGTCGGTGACCGGAACGCCACGGGTGACGAACCGGACGTCCTCGCTGCCCGGCCAGCACGAGGGGGCCGGGTCGGCCTCCACGCCCTCGACCGGCGCGGCGACCACGTGCCGGCTGTAGTAGTTGACCCCGACCAGGTCCAGCGGCGTGGAGATGGTCGCGAGGTCGCCGTCGCGCACGTGCGCGAAGTCGGTCACCGTGCTCAGGTCGGCCACCAGGTCCTCCGGGTACGACCCGCGCAGCAGCGGGTCCAGGAAGAACCGGTTGGCCAACCCGTCGATCCGCCGGGCGGCGTCGGAGTCGGCGGGACTGTCACTGGCCGGGTCGACCGGGTAGAGGTTGACGGTCACGCCCGCCTCGGCGGCCGGCCGGGCGGCCCGCAGTGCCTGCACGGCCAGGCCGTGACCGAGCATCAGGTGGTGTCCGGCACGCACCGCGTCCGCTCCGTTGGTGCGGCCGGGGGCGTGCACGCCGGAGCCGTAGCCGAGGAACGCTGAGCACCACGGCTCGTTCAGCGTGGTCCAGTAGCGCACCCGGTCACCGAGCGCGTCGGCCACCAGCGTCGTGTAGTCGGCGAAGCGGGCGGCGGTGTCCCGCGCCGGCCAGCCGCCGGCGTCTTCCAACGGCTGCGGCAGGTCCCAGTGGTAGAGGGTGAGCCACGGCTCGATGCCGTTGGCGAGCAGCTCGTCCACGAGTCGCCGGTAGAAGTCCAGGCCGCCCGGGTTGGCCGCGCCGGTGCCGGTGGGCTGCACCCGGGACCAGGAGACCGAGAAACGGTACGACTTCAGGCCCAGCTCGGCCATCAGCGCGACGTCGTCGCCGAGGCGGTGGTAGTGGTCGCACGCGACGTCCCCGGTGTGCCCGGCGACGACCCGACCCTCGGTGTGGCTGAAGGTGTCCCAGATCGACGGGGCGCGGCCGTCCACGGCCGCCGCCCCCTCGATCTGGTACGCCGCCGTCGCGGCCCCCCAGAGGAATCCGGGTGGAAAGGTCAGCCCGGGGCGCTCGTCGAGGACGTCGACGGCGGGTGGGCTGGCGGGGTTGCTCACGACTTGACGGCACCTTCCATGATCCCGCCGATGATCTGGCGGCCGAACACGAGAAAGACGATTACCAGGGGGATGGTGCCGATCGCCGTGGCGGCGAACACCTGGGAGTAGTCGGTGTAGTAGGCGTACGAGAGGAAGGAGAGCGAGACCTGCAGGGTCGGGTTCTCCGGGGTGAGGATGGCGTACGGCCAGATGAACGAGTTCCAGGTCTCCATGAAGGTCAGCAGACCGAGCACGCCGGCGGCGGGACGTAGCGCGGGCAGCACGATGCTCCAGTAGATCCGGAACGTGCTCGCCCCGTCGACGCGGCCGGCCTCGATCAGCTCGTCGGAGATGGCCTGGCTGGCGTACTGCCGCATCATGAACACGCCGAAGGCGCTGACCAGGAACGGCACGGTGACCGCGTAGAGGGTGTCGTACCATCCCAGGTCCTGCATCATGGACCAGAGCGGGATGAGCCCCATCTGGGTCGGGATCATCATGGTGACGATGATCGCCAGCAGCAGGACGTTGCTGCCCCGGAACTTCAGCTTGGCGAAGGCGAACCCCGCCAGTGAACCGGTGAGCACCACCGACACGGTGACCACCGAGGAGACGATGATCGAGTTCATCATGCCGGTGAGGAAGTTGGCGGCGTCGTTGTCGAGCACCCGCCCGAAGTTGTCACCGAACGCGCCGCCGGGGGTCAGCGGCGGCGGCACGTCGTTGATGTTGTCCAGGCTGCGACTGCCGATCACCAGCATGTAGTAGAACGGGTAGATCGACAGCAGCGCCGCCAGGACGAGCGCCACGTAGGTCAGCGGGCTGGTGCGCCACAGGCGCTGGGAAGCCGAGATCATCGATCTCTCCTCACTTCGCCGAGCGGCGGACGAGTAGGAAGTTGAACAGCGACACCACGATGATGATCATGAAGATCGCCCAGGCGACCGCGGCTCCGTAGCCGGCGGTGTTCAGGTTCACGATGCCCATCTCGTACATGTACATGGCCAGCGTCTGGAACTCCCGCTGGTTGCCGCCGATGATGTTGCCGTTGCCGAAGAGCAGGGGCTCGGTGAAGAGCTGCATGCCGCCGATCGTGGACAGGATGACCACGAAGATGAAGGTGGGCTTGAGCATGGGCAGGGTGATCTGCCAGAACTGTCGCCACGGACTGGCGCCGTCGATCTCCGCGGCCTCGTAGAGGTCCTTCGGGATCGCCTGCATGCCGGCGAGCAGGATCAGGGTGTTGTACCCGGTCCACCGCCAGTTGACCATGGAGGAGATGGCCGTCCAGGAACTCCACCGGTGCCCGTCCCAGTCGACCGGGTCGACACCGACGAAGCTGAGCAGCCAGTTGAACAGGCCGAACTCCCGCTGGAACAACATCCCGAAGACGATCGCGACCGCGGCCACCGACACCACGTTCGGCATGAAGATGGCCATCCGGAAGAAGGTCTTGGCGCGCAGGAGGGTCCGGTTGAGCAGGTTCGCCAGGAAGAGGGCGAGCAACAACTGCGGGATGGTCGACAGGGCGAAGATGCCGAACGTGTTGACCAGCGCGTTCCAGAAGTACTCGTCGGACACCAGCCGGGTGTAGTTGTCGAAGCCGATGAACGTGTGCTCGCCGATCATGTCCCAGTCGTGCAGCGACATCCAGGCGGTACGCACCATCGGGTACAGCCCGAATATGCCGAAGATCAGGAAGAACGGGGCGATGTAGAGGTACGGCGAGTACTTGACATCGAGGCGGTTGAGTAACCTTCCCCGTCGACGTCGGCGATCGACGTCGGGAGAAGGCGGTGCTGCTGGCGACGGCCGTGCCGTCGTGGCCGACAGGCTCATGCGAATTTCCTTTTCCGGCGAGGCCCGGGGGCCCTCGCGCAGGGCGCTACGCGGAGGGGACCGGCCGGTGGCGTCCGGGAAACCCCGAACGCCACCGGCAGGGAATCACTCAGAAGGCACCCTGAGTCTTGGCGTCCTTCGTGAACTGCTCCCAGGCCTTCGCCTTGTCGGCCTGCCCGTTCTCGAACGCCCGCAGGGCCGGCTCGAGCGCGTTCTCCTTGACCGCCTGGTGCTTCGGGCCCAGGTGGGTCGGCTGGATCTTGGCGACGCTCTCCCCGAAGATCTTGCCGGTCGGCGCGTTGCTGAAGTACTCGTTGGTGTAGCTGATGAACGCGTCGTTCTTCAGCGCCTCCAGGTTGGTCGGCAGCGGGCCCTTGAGCTTGAATGCCTCGACCTGGCTCTTCGCGTTGGTCAGGTACTCGGCGAGCTTCGCCGCCTCCTTCGGGTACTTGCTCTGCGCCGGAACCGCGAGCCACGAGCCGCCCCAGTTACCGCCGCCGCCCGGCACGGACGCGACATCCCACTTGCCCTTGTTGGCCGGACCGGAGTTGTCCGACACGATGCCGAGCATCCAGGACGGGCAGAAGGTGGCCGCGAAGGTGCCCTGCTTGAAGCCACCAGACCACTCCGGCGACCAGGTGGACGCCTTGGCGGAGATGTCCGCCATCGAGGTGGCGGTGTCCCAGGCGTTCTTCACCGCGGGGCTGGTGTCCGCGATGATGTTGTCTTCCTTGTCGTAGAACAGGTCACCGTTGCCCTGGAAGAGCACACCGTTGGAGACGGCGGTGATCGAGTCGATGAACGCCTTGCCGCCGGTGCCCTGCTTGTACTTCAGACCGGCGTCGTGGAAGCCCTTCCAGTCCGGCCAGAGCGCCGACACCTGGTCGCGCTCGGTGGGCAGGCCGGCCGCCTGGAACAGGTCCTTGCGGTAGCAGACGGCGAGGCTGCCGACGTCGGTCGGCAGGCCGATCAGCCGGCCGTCCGGCGCCTTGCCCAGCTCCCACTTCCAGGGCAGGTATTCCTTCGAGTGGTCGGCGACCAGCGGGGTGAGGTCCGCCCAGTTGCGCGCGTTGGGCTTGAACTCGTTGAGGATGCCCTCTTCCAGGGCGGTGACGTCCGCCGCGCCCTTGCCGGTGGCCAGGTAGCGGACCAGCTTCGGCCGGTACTCACCGAGCTGCGCGGTCTTGCGCAGCTCGACCTTGATGCCGGTGTCCTTCTCGTACTGCTTGACGAGCTCGTCGTAGCCCATCTCGCCGAAGGTGTCGACGACCAGCTTGGCGGGCTTCTCGCCGGCCGCCGGCTTGTCGTCGTCGTTGCCGCAGGCTGCGAGACCGCTGACCGCGGTGATCGCGGCCAGGGCAGCGGCCGCCAGGCGGGTACGCCGCGTGGTGACACTCATTCGCTGACCCCTCTTTCCGGTGGTGAGGCTGATGTGTGTGGTGGGGGTTGCTCATCGCGCCGGGCCGGGGTCCGTGAGTGACACACACCACCTCCGGGAGCGCTCCCATGAGATTGCCGGCGGGTAACGGGAGTGTCAATAGGACGTTGGGAGCGTTCCCAGATCGTTACCGCTGACCACTCCCATCGCACCCACCCCAACCACACCCCCCGCCCCACCTCGGTGATCAAGAGGTTTCGGTCAGGAAAGGTGGCGCCGCTGACGCAAACTTCTTGATCAACAACCACCCGGCCCCGGAGGGCCGGGCGGGGGCGGTCAGCAGAAGCGGCGCAGGAGGGTGGTTGCGCGGGTGGGGTCGAATCGGGACGGGTCGAAGGTCGAACCCGCCCAGTCGCGCAGCATCGCGTGGCGGGAACCGGCGGGGTCGGCCGTGGCGTCCTGGTCGTCCAGGGCTTCCAGGAGCGCCTGGTAGCCCAACGGCCCGCCGACACCCTCCGGCGGGCAGGCCCGCTCGCCGGCCAGGCAGACCGGGTACCGCTCGTCGGGGTCGGCGGTCAACGCGTCCTCCACGACCAGGTCGTGCTCCCACCAGTCGCCGAAGTCGTACGTGTAGGAGAACCGGCTGCCCTTACCGAGCACCGCGTCGAGCCGCACGTCCAGCTCGTCGTGCAACGCCAACTCCCCGTCCGGATCCGGCTCGCCGTACTGCATCGCGTCGATCTCGAACGAGTGCAGGTGGCAGTCCCGCCAACCCATCGCGTGCTGCACCACCCGGTGTAGCCGGTCCAGCGTGTAGCCGGCCGGCACGAGCACCCGGCGCCACACCGGCGGGCGGCTCCCGGCGAGGGACATCTTCAGCTGGAAGATCTGACGCGACATGCTGTCCTGTCCTCCCGCGGCTTAGGCTGCGAGCATGATCTGCCGAGCGTGCCGGGCCCGGCGACACGACGACTGCCCGGGCCGGAACTGGTGCGACTGTCAGCACCGTACCGCCGAACCCACCCCTCCGGTCACCGGTCCGGCCGGCGAATGACCGTCGGAATTCCGATCCGACGGCTCTGGCCCGAGCCGTCGACGCAGCCGCTCGACGACGCCACGCTGACCGCCCTCTACGGCCGCGCCGACGAGCCCCGACTGCGGATGAACTTCGTGACCAGCCTGGACGGCGCGGTCACCGTGGACGGCTACTCGGCCGGGCTCTCCGGCGAACCGGACAAGCGGGTGTTCGGCCTGCTGCGGATGACCTGCGACGCCCTGGTGGTGGCCGCCGGCACACTCCGCCACGAGGAGTACCGGGCGGTCCGGCTCAACGAGCGCCGCCGTGACTGGCGTCGCGACAATGGGCTGGCCGAGTACCCGACGCTTGTGGTCGTCTCCGGTTCGCTCGACCTGGATCCGGCGCAGGCCGCCCTCGCCGACGCGCCGACCCGCCCTGTGGTGCTCACCCATGCCGACGCCGACCCGCCGCCCGGGCTGACCGACGTCGCCGACGTGCTGCGCTGCGGCGCCGAGCGGGTCGACCTGGCCGCCGGTCTGGCCGAGCTGCACCGCCGCGGGCTCACCCAACTGCTCTGCGAGGGCGGCCCACACCTGTTCGGCGCGCTCACCGCCGCCGACCTGGTGGACGAGCTGTGCCTCACCGTCTCGCCGCTGCTGGCCGGGCCCGGCCCCGGCCGGATCACCGCCGGCGACGCCGCACCGCCCCGGCACCTGCCACTGCGCCACGTGCTCGCCGCCGAAGACGGCGTCCTCCTGCTCCGCCACGCCCGCCCGTGACCCGCCGTCGCCCGGTCGCACACCCACCGTCGTGAGTGTGACGGCGCATGGTGTCGTCCGCCGCGTCGCGTGGCGACCTGTCGTACTCCTCGGGCAGGATGCAGGGCATGCGCGCCGACCGTGATGCCCGACCGACCCGAGCCGCCCGATGACCGACGCCGAGCTCGACAGCCCGGGCGAGGTGGTCGGGCGGGTGCTGGGCACCGCCGACGCCACCCCGTTGCAGTTCTGGACGGCCGTGGCGCCCGGCAGTTACCTCCAGCTCGACGACGTGGTCGTCACCCGACGGGAGCTGCCGGACCGGGAGCCGGTGACGATCGCCGGGGTGGTCACCCAGGTCCGCGCTCGGCACGAGGGCGCGCAGTTCGAGTCCGACGTGTTCGCCATCGCCGACGGCACGCTGCCCGCGCAGGTGCAGGAGGCGGCCGAGGTGACCACCACCCGGGTCGATCCCGAGCTGTACGTGCCGCCGACCCCGGGCGCGGTGGTGCACCGGGCCGAGGGGGACGCCCGGGCCCGCGCGCTGCACTTCGACCGGATGGAGCGACGCATCCCGATGGGGATGGGTCGCGACGGGGTCCCGGTCTACCTCAACGCCGACTTCCTCGACGGCAGTCGGGGTGCGCACGTCTCCATCTCCGGCATCTCCGGGGTGGCCACCAAGACCAGCTTCGCCACGTTCCTGCTCTACTCGGTGTTCCGCTCCGGCGTGCTGGGCGGCGACGCGGTCAACGCCAAGGCGCTGATCTTCAACGTCAAGGGTGAGGATCTGCTCTTCCTGGACCACCCCAACACCCGCCTCGACGAGCCCACCCGCGCGGCGTACGCGAAGCTCGGGTTGAGCGCCGGCGCGTTCCCCGACGTGCGGGTGTACGCCCCACCCCGGGTCGGCGACTCGGCCGGCACGCCGGATGTGAGCAGCCGGCTCACCGGTGTCGACAGCTTCTACTGGACGCTGAGCGAGTTCTGCACCGACCGCCTGCTGCCGTACGTCTTCGCCGACGCCGACGACGAGCGCCAGCAGTACACGATGGTGGTCCACTCGGTGGCCGCGCACCTGGCCCGCTACGCCCAGCCCGCCGACGGCGGGGTGAGCATCGACGGGGTCCGGCTCGGCTCCTACGGCGATCTGGTCGACCACATCGTCGATCAGCTCAACGACGACGAGACCCGCTCCGACTGGGCGGGCAGCGCGGTGGGGCTGGGCACCGTCAACGCGTTCGCCCGGCGGTTGATCGGCAGTAAGAAGGACCTGGCCCGGCTGATCCGTGGCGACCTCGCCACCCGCCGCCCCCACTCGATCAACACGAGCGAGTCGGCCCAGGTCACTGTGGTCGACCTGCACAACCTTCCCGACCGCGCGCAGCGGTTCGTGGTCGGTGTGACGCTCAAGAGCGAGTTCGAGCGCAAGGAGAAGTCCGGCACCGCCAAGCCGCTGCTCTTCGTCGTCCTCGACGAGCTCAACAAGTACGCCCCCCGGGAGGGCTCCTCGCCGATCAAGGAGGTCCTTCTGGACATCGCCGAGCGGGGCCGTTCGCTCGGGGTGATCCTGATCGGCGCGCAGCAGACGGCGAGCGAGGTGGAGCGGCGGATCGTCACCAACTCGGCGATCCGGGTGGTCGGCCGGCTCGACCCGGCCGAGGCGTCCCGCCCGGAGTACGGCTTCCTGCCGCCCGCACAGCGCCAGCGGGCGTTGCTGGCCAAGCCGGGCACCATGTTCGTCAACCAGCCGGACATCCCGGTGCCGCTCTGCCTGGAGTTCCCGTTCCCGGCCTGGGCCACCCGGGTCTCCGAGGCGGGCCGGGCACCATCGGAGACGCTGCGCTCGATCACCCAGTCCGCCGACCCGTTCGCCGTGGTGGGCTCCGGCGGCGGCACCGACGACGACATCCCGTTCTAGGGAGGGCCGGCACAGGTGAGCGCGAGGAGTGAGCTTGCGAGCCCCGCAGTCGCGAACGGAAGGCCAGCTCAGCAATGAAGATCCTGCACACCTCCGACTGGCACGTGGGAAAGGTGCTCAAGGGGCAGTCCCGGGCCGACGAGCACAAGGCCGTGCTGGCCGGGGTGATCGAGATCGCCCGTGCCGAACAGCCGGATCTGGTGATCGTCGCCGGTGACCTCTACGACACCGCCGCGCCCAGCTCGGAGGCGACCCGCCTGGTCACCAGGGCGTTGACGGCGCTGCGGCGGACCGGCGCGGACGTGGTGGCGATCGGGGGCAACCACGACAACGGCCCGGCGCTGGACGCGCTGCGCCCGTGGGCCGATGCCGCCGGCATCACCCTGCGCGGCGGGGTGCGGGAAAATCCGGACGAGCACGTCATCGACGGCACCACCGCCGGTGGCGAGCGGTGGCGGCTGGCCGCGTTGCCGTTCCTGTCCCAGCGGTACGCGGTGCGCGCGTTGGAGATGTACGAGCTGACCGCCGCGGAGACCAACCAGACGTACGCCGACCACCTGGGCCGGGTGCTGGGGCGACTGACCGAGGGCTTCACCGAACCGGACCGGGTGCACCTGGTCACCGCGCATCTGACGGTGACCGGCGCGGCCACCGGTGGTGGCGAGCGCGACGCGCACACCGTGTTGGGCTACGCCGTTCCGGCCACCGTCTTTCCGGCCACCGCGCACTACGTGGCGCTGGGTCACCTGCACCGGGCGCAGCGGGTCGCGGGTCCGTGCCCGGTGCGGTACAGCGGCAGTCCGCTCGCTGTGGACTTCGGTGAGCAGGAGAACATCCCCTCGGTGACGATGGTCGAGGTGACGGCCAGCACCGCCGCCCGGGTGCGGGAGGTGCCGGTGACGGCGGCGAGCGCGCTGCGCACGGTGCGGGGCACCCTCGCCCAGCTCGCCGAGATCGAGGCACCGGACGCGTGGCTGCGGGTGTATGTGCGGGAGCAACCCCGCGCCGGCCTGCGCGAGGAGATCCAGGAGCTGCTCCCCCGGGCCCTGGAGATCCGGATCGACCCGGAGCTGTTGGCCGCCCCGGGCAGCGGCGCGCGCATCGCCCAGCGCTCGGGGCGTTCGCCCCGGGAGTTGTTCGCCGACTACCTGGACAGCCGGGGCCACGCCGACGAGGGTGTCCGGGAGCTCTTCGACGAGCTTTTCGAGGAGGTCGAGCACTGATGCGTCCGATGCGGTTGGACATGGCCGGGTTCACGGTCTTCCGGGACGAGACCACTGTCGACTTCACCGACGCCGACTTCTTCGCGCTGATCGGCCCGACCGGTTCGGGCAAGTCGACGGTGCTGGACGCCATCTGCTTCGCCCTCTACGGCATGGTGCCCCGCTGGGGTGGCGCCCGAGGGTTGGCGAACGCGCTCGCGCCGTCGGCGACCGAGGCGCGGGTGCGGTTGGTCTTCGAGTCCGGCGGCGCCCGGTACGTGGCGACCCGGGTGGTCCGTCGGGACGGCCGGGGCAACGTGAAGACCGCGAACGCCGGGTTGCAGCTCATGCCGGCCGGCTTCGACGTGACCAAACTGGACACCGGGTTGAGCCCGGACGATCTCGGCGAGGTGGTGGCCGGCACCCCCGCCGAGATGGAGCAGGCGGTGCTGGAGGCGGTCGGGCTGCCGTACGAGCAGTTCACCAGCTGCGTGGTGCTGCCACAGGGGCAGTTCGCCGATTTCCTGCACGCCAAGCCGGCGACTCGGCAACAGATCCTGGTCAACCTGCTCGGCCTCGGCGTCTACGAGGACGTGCAGAAGAAGGCGACGGCGCGCGCCGCGCAGGCGGAGGCCCGGCTGGAGGCGGTCGATCAGGTGCTCGCCGGGTTGACCGGCGTGGACGACGAGGCGTTGGCCGAGGCCGACGCCCGGGTGGAGCGGATGGCCGAGCTGGCGGCCGCGGTGGCCGAGGCGGTGCCGGAGCTGGCTGCGGCCCGGGTCACCGCACTGGAGGCCGCGGCGGCGCTGACCGCGCTGGACGACGAGCTGACAGTGCTGACCGGGGTGCGCGCGCCGGCTGGGGTGACCGCTGTCGCTCGCGCGGTCGCGGCGGCGCGGGCCGACGCCGAGGCGGCTGCGGCCGGGGTGTCGCTGGCCGAGGAGCGGGAGGACAAGCTGCGCGGTGAGCTGGCCGCCGCCGGTGACGAGAGCGCGCTGCGGCTGCAACTGCGGGCGTACGACGATCGGGATCGGCTGTCCGGTGAGGCCGACGCGGTCCGGGCGACGGTGCGCGCGGCGAATGAGGAGCACGCCGCCGCGGTGGCGGCGTTGGCCGCCGCACGGGTGGTCGCCGAGCGGGCCGACGTCGAGCTGGAGGCGGCCTTCCGGGCGCACGAGGAGGCGAAGGCCACCGACCTGGCGGTGAGTCTGCGGGTGCACCTGCATGCCGGTGCCGCGTGCCCGGTGTGTGAGCAGCCGGTGGCCGAGGTGCCGGCGGTGCCTGCCGATTCGGCGGTGGCCGCCGCGACGGCGGCGGGCAAGGCCGCGCGGGCCGCGACAAAGGCCGCGCAGGCGACGGTGCAGGAGCGGGACACGGCGGCGCGGGAGTTGGAGCGGCTGCTGGTGCAGGCGCGAGCCCGGCAGGAGCAGATGGAGGCCCGGCTGGCCGAGCTGGACGGGCAGCTCTCCGGTGCGGCCGAGCCGGCCGTGTTGCGCCGGGAGTTGGCCGAGCACGCCCGGTTGCGACGCGCGTTGGAGGAGGCGGCGACGGCGGTCCGGGCCGGCCGCGAGGCCGCTCGGCAGGCCCGGGCCGGGGTGGATGCCGCCGAGGAGCGGCTGCGGGCGGCGTGGCGGGCCTTTGACACCGCCCGGGACGGGTTGGCGCGGTTCGGCCCACCGGCGACCGATCGGGACGACGTGGCTGCCGCGTGGGCGGCGCTGACCGAGTGGGCGACCACCGAGGCGGACCGACGCCGCGCCGAGCGGGCCGGTCGGGCCGCCGCCGTGGCGGAGGCCGAGTCGGTGGCCGACGGGGTGCAGCGGGGCATCGCGGGCATCTTCGCCGCCGCCGACGTGCCGGTCGGGGACGATCCGGTGCACGCGGCGACGGTGGCGGTGGAGCGGGCCGACGCCGACCGGCGGCGGCTGCACGAGCGTCGCGAGCAGGCCGGGACGTTGCGCGAGCAGCGGGCGGGGCACGAGCGGGAGGCGCAGGTGGCGCGCGCGCTCGCCGGGCACCTGCGGGCCAACAACTTCGAGCGGTGGTTGCTGGCCGAGGCGTTGGACCTGCTGGTCGACGGCGCGTCGGGGATCCTGCGCGAGTTGTCCTCCGGGCAGTACGAGCTGGTGCACGACAAGGGCGAGTTCGTGGTGGTCGACCACCACGACGCGGGGCTGCGTCGCGGCGTGCGCACCCTCTCCGGGGGTGAGACGTTCCAGGCGTCGCTGGCGCTGGCGTTGGCGCTCTCGGAGCAGTTGGCGGGGATGTCCACCACGGCGGCGAGTCTGGAGTCGATCGTCCTGGACGAGGGTTTCGGCACGCTCGACGCCGCCACCCTGGACACGGTGGCGGCGACCCTGGAGAACCTGGCGGCCCGGGGCGATCGGATGGTCGGCGTGGTCACCCACGTGCCGGCGTTGGCCGAGCGGATCCCGGTCCGCTTCGAGGTGCGCAAGGATGCCCGGTCCGCGCGCGTGGAGCGGACGGGCCGGTGAGCGCGAGGAGCGCAGCGCAGCGGAGCCCCGCAGCCGCGAACGAAGGACCAGCCCGGTGAGCGCGAGGAGCGCAGCGCAGCGGAGCCCCGCAGCCGCGAACGAAGGACCAGCCCGGTGAGCGCGAGCGACCCTGCGTTCTTCGTGGATTCGTGGGACCCGGCGTACGGGGCGTCGTTCGAGGCGTCCGCCGCCGGGCCGGCCGCGCCGAGCAGCGCGCAGGTCGACGCGGACGTGGAGTTGCCCGCCGTGGACTGGCGGGCGATCGGGGTACGCCCCGGGGTGCGGGCACCCGACGTGGTGTTGCTGGTCGACGGGGTTCGCCGCATCGACGCGAGCATCTGGACGGCGGAGACCGACGGCCTGTCGTTCCCCGGGTTGGCCGCCTCGTACGCGGCCGGCGTGGTCCGGTGTGACCTGGGGCGGGGTGCGGCGCAGTTGGCGGGCACCCGGGTTGGTCGGGGCCTGTTCACGGCGAGCCCGTCGGCGCGGGATGTGGTGGCGGGCGCGATCCGTTACCCGGTGCACCGGGTGGGTGGCACCGGTGAGCTGGCGAAGCTGCCGGCCGCCGTGCAGGGCCCGCTGACCGCGTTGGAGGTGGCGGTGTCCGACGCCGCCCGGGTCGACGGTGACCTGTTGGTGGTGGACGGCCCGCTGCGCAGTCGTCGGCAGTTGCCGCGCACCCTGGGCTACATCAAGACGCAGCACAGTCAGTACCTGGATGCCCGGCTGACCGCTGTGGTGACGGGCATGGCGTCGGGTGAGCGCTCCCCGGTGTTCCGGCTCGGCACCGCCTGGGGTGGTTGGTCCTGGTATTTGCGGCTGCCGGTGGCGATCGGCGCGCCGTGGGCGGGCGTCGTTCGGGTGGAGTGCTCCGCCGACCTGCCCGTCGAGGCGGCGATCGAGCTGGCCGACCTGTCGCTGGTGACACTGCCGCGTTTCGCTTCCACCCCGTACAAGGATCCGCGGGCCCCGCAGAACCTGATCCCGATCGCCGGCCTGGAGCGCCGGCTGCGGGCCCTGCTCGGCGATTCCCGGCTGCTGCACCGTGCGTTGACCGCCGCGGCCCGCGCCGCCCGATGAGCGCGGATACTGGTTCCGGTGGGTCGTAAACGGGCGGGTGACCGGGTCGTCGAGCAGGTGGACACCGGGCTGGCGGAGCTGGTGCCGGCTCCGGACCGGGCCGGCTCGTGGACGCTGCTGCTGGACGGCGCGCCGCAGTCGCACGTCGACCTGACCGACCCCACCCACCTCGAGTTCGAGTACGTGCGGCGGTTGGCCGCCGCAGTGGATCTGATCGCGCCGGCCGGTGCGCCGCTGCGGGTGCTGCATCTGGGTGGCGGCGCGCTGACCCTGCCCCGGTACGTCTCCGCCACCCGACCCGGGTCCACCCAGCGGGTGTCCGAGGTGGACGGCGCGCTGGTGGAGCTGGTCCGTCGGGCGTTGCCGTGGCCGTCCGACGCCCGGTTGCGGGTCCGGGTGGAGGACGCCCGGGCGGTGCTGGCGTCCACCCGGGAGAGCAGCTACGACGTGGTGGTCGCCGACGTGTTCGCCGGTGCGCGTACGCCGGCCCACCTCACGTCGGTGGAGTACGCGGCCGAGGTGGCCCGGGTGCTCCGCCCCGCCGGTTGGTACCTGGCGAACCTGGCCGACGGTCCGCCGCTGCGGCACGCCCGTGGTCAGGTCGCCACTGTCCGTTCGGTGCTGCCGCAGGCCTGTCTGGTCGGGGACGCGGCGGTGCTGCGTGGACGCCGGTACGGCAATCTGGTGCTGGTCGCCGGGCGGTCCACACCGCCGGTGCCGGAGCTGACCAGACGCGCTGCCGGCGACTGGTTCCCGGGCCGGGTGGTGGCCGGCGACGACCTGGACCGCTTCGTCGGTGGCGCGCAGATCGTCCGGGATGCCGACGCGACCGGCTCCGATCCGCCACCGCCTGGCCTGTTCTCAGTCCGCCGCTGACCGTCCACTCGACAACGCGCCGTAGATATTTTCGCCGATTGTTGATCCGTTGGGGCCGGTGCTGCGTACCACCGGGCGGCCCACCTTGTGGGCCGGCGTTGGTCACGGACGATCCCGGAGGTCTGCATGCACGCGGTGGCGGCCGGTTGGCATGGCGACGCGGTACGCGCTGACTGGTTGTCGGCGCGACCCTCGTCACGGTCAACCTCGTCTGCCCGGGGGGTCGACTCGCGGGCGACGCCTCGCCAGAATGGTCCGGTGACGCCGCGACCGGCGCCCGGGCGCCATCAGGCGACGACAACCGAGGCCAGCCACTCCGACCAGTTGATCCGTCAGCTCTACGCCGAGCACGCCGGCCCGTTGCTGATGTTCGTCATGCGCCTCACCGGGGGGGACCGGCAGCGCGCGGAGGACATCGTCCAGGAGACGCTGCTGCGGGCCTGGCGCAACGCGCACCGCCTGGGCACCCAGGGGCAGGGTTCGCTGCGGCCGTGGTTGGTCACCGTGGCCCGCCGCATCGCCATCGACGAGCACCGCAGCCAGGAGGCCCGGCCGCCGGAGACGTACGACCGGGACCTCACGGCGTTCGCCGAGGCGGACAGCACCGACCGGGTGCTGCGGACCATGACCGTGGCGGACGCGCTGCGTACGCTCAGTCAGTCGCACCGGGAGATCCTGATCTCGACGTACTTCCGGGGGCGGACGGTGCCGGAGGCCGCCGAGGAGTTGGGCCTGCCCCTCGGCACCGCCAAGTCGAGGGTCTACTACGCGCTGCGCGCGCTGCGCACGGCTCTGCAGGAGCGGGGGGTGACAGAATGAGCCGGCCGGACCACATGGACGTCGCGGCGTACGCGCTCGGTGTGCTCGACGAGCAGGACACTGAGCGGTTCGAGGAGCATCTCGCCACCTGCTGGGCGTGCGCGGCCGAGTTGGAGACGATGGTGCCGGTGGTCGGGCTGCTGTCCGACATCGACGGCGAGACGATGATGGCGATGGAGCAGACGGCGACCGACCCGGCCCTGCTGGACCGGACGCTCGGCGCGGTCCGGGCCGACCGGCGGCGTACCCGGTTTCGTCACATGCTCGCGACGGCCGCCGCGGTGGTGGTCTTCGGCGGTCTGACCGGGTACGGCTTCGTCAGCGTGACCGGCAACGAGCAGGCGCCGGGGGTGCTCGCCGAGTCGACGCCGAGCGCGCCCACCCCGCCGACGAGCGCGCCGACGGCCGCGCCGAGCGGCCCGGGTGTGGGCGGCACCGAGGTGGAGGGCGACCAGGTCGAGGCGACCGACGCGACCACCGGTGTGCAGACCACCATGTTCCTGGTGACCAAGGACTACGGCACCCGGATCAATTTCAGCCTGCGGAAGCTGCCCGGCCCACGCATCTGTCGACTGGTGGTGGTACGTAAGAACGCCACCACCGAGGTCATCTCGACCTGGTCGGTGCCGGAGGGCGGCTACGGCACCAACACCCGGCCGCAGGGTCTCGAACTGAGCGCCTCGACGTCGGCTCTGCCGAAGGACATCAAGCAGCTCCAGGTGCAGTCGGTGGATGCCAACGGCGTGGCGAGTCCGCTGGTCACCGTACCCATGTAAGAGTGCCTGCCGCATCGGCGCCGGTCATTGTCACAATGACCGGCGCCGATCTGTCGTTGGCGAAGGGTCCCCTCGCGGGGGCGTACGCATGGGAGCACTGAACGGTTCAATCGGTTTACGTGAAATTGACCACTGTTACTACTTCAACCTTGACAGCCCGCCCGCCGTACCTATGGGTGAACTGTCAAGAATGAGGAGGGCACGTGGCACAGATGAAGCGGACCGTCATCGTCGCGAGCGCGATGGTCGCACTAACGGCCTGCGCTCCCGCGGGTTACGACGGGGCGAACTCGAGCGCGGCCGAGCCGGTCGCCGTCGCCGCGGCCGAGCCCACCGCGACGGTTGAACCTGAGGCCTCGGCTACCCCGGAGGCGCCCGCCGCCGACGCCCCGCCCGCGGACGTCGACCTGACCGAGAAGTTGGTCGGCAAGAGTGTGGCCCGGATGGGCAAGGTGGTCACCGACCAGGACGGCTGGATCCTGTACCGCTTCGACAAGGACACCGCCGACCCGCCGTCGTCGAACTGCGTCGACAAGTGCGCCGAGGTGTGGCCCCCGGCACTGACCGACGGCAACCCGGAGCTCACCGGCGTCTCCGACGACAAGGTCGGCAGCGTGACCCGGCAGGACGGCACCCGTCAGCTCACCATCGCCGGCTGGCCGGTCTACCGCTACATCGGTGACAAGAAGCCCGGCCAGTGGAAGGGCCAGGCTGTCGGTGGCACCTGGTTCGTGGTCCAGCCGGACGGCAAGAAGAACCTGAGCTGCCTGCCCAAGGGCACCCCGAAGGCGGTCGCACCGCCGGCGGACAGCGGCTCGAACGACGCCGGAGGCTCCGGCTACTCGTACTGAGCCTGGTCGCCCACGAGGGCACGGTGGTCGGTCGTCGCCGGGGAGGGCGCGACCGGCCACCGTCATGTGCGGAGGTCCGGTGCCGCCGTCATCGACCCCCGGCCCCGGACAGCCGACGGTTGCGCTCACTACCCCGCTCGAACTGGCTGGCGACGGGGAAGTATGCGCCAAGGAACGCCTCGATGATCCTGGCTTGGTCCTCAGCCGGCACGTCGCCGTCGTGGTAGTCGTTGAGACAGAACACGTCGAAGGCTCGGCCGGCCAACAGATTGTCCAGCCGCAGCAGGTGCGCGGCCAGCCCGACGTTGGCGAAGGTACAGCGGATCGCCCCTCCCGTCGTCCGTCCGCTCATCAAGCCGAAGTGATGCGCCAGGGACGAGAGCATGGATACGTCGTCGGTGGAACGGATGCGGTTGGCTGCCGTCTGCCGGACCGACTCCGGAAACGCCGCTTCGATGTCGTAGAGGGTGCTGCGTCGGTGCGCGTGCGGAGCGTGCAGGAACGCGTGGATCAGCGTCTTGCCGAACGCTCCCTCCAGCAGACGCCGGTTGTTCTTGGCGGCCACCGCGAACGCCTCGTCGTCCGGACTGGGAGGCGTGAGCGGGATCTGGGTCGGGCTCTTGAACGCCTTGGGCAGCCCACCCGGGTCGAAGAACATGTCGGGTCCGAAGAGCCGGCCGAAGAAGACGTCGTCGTTGAGGTAGACGAAGTGCTCGGACAGCCCTTCGATGTGATGCAGTTGAGTCTCGATGGCGTGGGAGTTGAACGTCGGCAGGACGCTCCGGTCGGCGAAGATCTCCTGATGGTCGACTATCCGGACCTTCGGATGCGCGGTGTCGAGCCAGTCCGGCACCTGGCCATCGGTCACGATCCAGATCCGGTTCACCCACGGCGCGAAGAGATCGACCGACCGTAGCGAGTATCGCAGCTCGTCCCGACTGCGGAAACGTTCGGCGCCCTGCAGCGCACCCTCTTCGGCGTACCCGATCCCCAGTGCCTCTGCGCGGCGGCGCGCCCAGACCGGGTCGGCCCCGTCGACCCAGGTGTAGACGAGGTCGATGGGGAAGGTGATCTCGTCGGCGAGCCGTCGCGTGAACGGTTCGACGGATCGGTAGTTCCGCCCCCCGACCGTCACCACGGCCGGAGTGAGGGATTCGGCGGCCAGCCGGTCCCCCACCAACGTCCGGCTCGGGCCGCAGAGGTCCGATCCGTCCTCGACGGTCTGCCAGAACTCGACGGCACACCCGTAGATGGTGCCGAGCCGTAGCGTCTGCGACTGGGTCATCGCCGGTTCGAAGACCCGCAGCCAGGCGGCCGTGGCCATGGCGGTGACCCCGATCGTGGCTGCCGCCGGCCAGACCCCCATCGTGCGGTTCCGCTGGTCGAAGGCTTCCACGTAGACGGGCCGACCGGCGTGCCGACGGGCGAGGGCGGCAACGACGGACTGCCGGGTCTCCTCCCGTACGGCCACCCGGAAGGTCGGCGACATCTGTCGGACGAGGAAGTAGTCGATGCCTGCGGCGTCGAGGCTGTCCACTGTCAGGTCCAGATTGTCCCGCGCGACCTCGTACGGCGTGGAGTCCCGGAGGCGCGTCAACTGCCCCCGTGTCCAGAGCAGGTCGTCCCGGCCGGCCTCGACTCCGGCCGCCCATGCTTCCACGTCGACCTCGCCGACGCTGCGGGCGACGGCCTTTGACGGCACGACGTTCGGCGCCGCCCTCCGGGCCTGCTGCGCGGCCACCGCGGCCAGTCGCCGATCCGTCCAGCCCGGGCGGTCACGGTCGGCGAGCAGGTCGGCGAAGAGCCGCTCCCACTGTGGCATCACCTTCTCGACGGAGAAGCGCTCCACATCGCGCAGTGCGGCATGCCCCATCATGTGCCGCAGACCATCGTCCTCGACGAGCTTCCGCAGTGCGGCGGCGAGTTCATCGATGTTGTCGGGGGCGACCAGGAACCCGGTTTCGCCATCCTCGATCACCTCACGCGGCCCGTTGGGGCAGTCGTACGCCACCACCGGGACGGCAGCGCTCATCGCCTCGATCAGGGTGAGGCCGAAGGACTCGACGCGGGACGTCACCATCGCCACCGACGCCTTGGCCCACTCGTCCTCGATGCTCTCCGTCGGACCGAGCAGGTGAACCTGATTGCCGAGTTTGAGGCCGGCGATGCGCTCCTCCAGCCGCGCCCGTGAACCGCCTCCGAAGATGCGCAGCCGCCAGTCGGGGTGGTCCGGGGCGATCTGGCCGAAGGCGGCGATCGCATGCTCGAACTGCTTCTCCGGGCTCAACCGACCCGCCATCACGACGGTACGGGTCTCCCGTGTCGACCGTGGTCGGTAACCGTCCTCGATCGGGTTGGGCAGCACGACCAAGCGGGGAGCAGCGTCCACCAGCAGTTCGGCGAACCAGTCCCGGGTGGGGCGGGAGAGCAGCGCGATCGCGTCGGCCCTGGCGGCGAAGAGCCCGAACGGCTCACCGGAGGAGCCCCGAAGTTCGGCGACGCGGTGCTCCTGCGCGACGATCACCACCCGTCGGGGGAGCAGCGTCGCGGCGACCGCGAGCAGTGCGGGGGTGGTGGTAACCACCACGTCGGCGTCGATCTCGCCGAGTACGCGTTCGAGTTCGAGGTCGGACAGCGCGGAGAACGCGCCCTCCCAGTGGCGCCGGACCAACGTGCTGGGCGCGGCGGCCAGCGCCTCGGCGACGGCGTCGGGCATCCCACCACGTACCGGCCGGGTCACGCCCCCGCGAGTGTCGAGCAGGTGCACCAGCTTCACCGCGGGGTCAACCTCGAAGGGCATCTCGTCGCGGGTGCGGAGGACACCGATGACCTCCACCTCATGCCGATGGGCCAACCAGTTCGCCTGTCGCAGGACGGTGCGTTCGGTGCCACCGATGGCATCGGCCCAGGTCAGCAGATAGGTGATCTTCATGATTTGCCGTCCGTCGGGCGGGATTGGATGGGGAGGCAGGCCAGGGCGAGGCTGCCGGCCGGCGTGAAGTAGGGGCGGACGCGGACTGAACGGCCGGGCGCGGCCCAGACGATCGCCGCTGGCGGCCGGAGGGACTTCTTGGGGTTGGTGAGATCGTGCAGCACCGTGCCGACGCGCAGCCGGCGTGGCCCGGCGTACAAGCGGACGTCGAAGGTCCGCTCCCGAACGCGCCCCGTCTCCGTCATGGGCGACAACGGCAGAGCGAATCGCAACAGGTCCGGGCCCACCGGTTCGCCGCCGATGCGGAACGACTCGCCGCCGCCCCGCGGCTCCAACCCGACCTCCACCGGCCCGTCGGCGTGCCAGCCGACCGTTCGCACGTCCAGGCTCGCTCCGGTCCAGTCGAGTCGGACGTCGGTCAGCTCGGCCAGTGCCCCGGGGGCCGCGACGGCAAGCGTGAGCCGGCCGGCCTGGTCGGTCAGCGGTCGGTACCGGTGTCCCGAGTCGGGGCAGGGCGGCGTCGACACTGTCGGTCCCGCAGGTCGTTCGGTCAAGCCGCCGACCACCCGGACGGGATCTCCCCCGCCGCTTTCGCTGATGAGGCGACACTCCACCCGCCACGGATCACCCGGGGGCAGATCCAGTCCACCCGGCCGGCCGCAGAGCAGGACGGCGGCGGACGCGGCCAGACCTCCGCTGGCCCGCCGTAGGTCGGCAGGCACGGTCAGCCGCGTACTCCCACGGACGAGGTGCAGTTCGGCGCCGACGACATCGGCGGCGAGCGCACTCGGCACCTCAAGGTCCAGGTTGAGGGTGTGACCGTCGAGCACACCCACGAAGCGTGCCTGGATCGACGGTCCCGCCGGCAGTGCGGCCCGGAAGATCCGCCGGGGGGCCGGTGTCTGGACGGCGCCCTTCAGCTGCGTCACCTGCCGGCTCAGTTGCCGGTCGGCTCTGCGCAGGGCGACCCTCAGCCGTGGCCAACGCCGCAGCGCGTCGGACGCCAGATCGCGTAGATGCGCCCCGTTCATGCCTGTCCCGCTCATGCCCGTCTCCGCCCGTTCCCTGTGGCCGTCCACTCACCGAACTGTTCGCCACTGCCCGCCCGCCGCTGCCTGGCCGTCCAGAGCCGTCCATCCACCCCGACAACACCAGCCACAACTCGTCCGTCGGCGTCCACCGCCACCGCCGGGGAGCCGACGAAGAGGACACCGGAGGTGGACCACGCGGTGGACACCCCCCGCCCCGCCGGCTGCCAGGACAGGCTGGTCGTACCTGTGTCATCGCGTTTGACCAGGACCGTCCCGCCCGGATCTCGTGGGACCGCCGCCGCGGCCACCGGCCCGAAGCCGCCCCGGCCGTCGAGGCTCGCCGGGTTGACCGGCCAGCCACCGCCGACCCGTTGCCGCAGCGCCAGCACCCGACCGCTCTCCGCCTCGCGGAACACCAGCAGCAGCCGGCCCCCGGGCTCCTCCACCACGGTCAGCGGACCCGCCGGGGCCGGAACGGACAGCATCGATGGCCGTTCGAACGGCGCGTCGACAGTGGCCTGGCGCCAGTGCAGCACCGCTTTGTCGGTCCCCGCGAACAGCTCGATGCGACCGTCGGCCGCGCTCGTAACCGCGAGCCCCTCCTGCACGACACTGCCGCCGAGGTCACGCCAGGGGCCCCAGGTGTCCGGGCCGGTCTGCACGCGGCTGCTCACGCCGCGCCCGAAGTTTCGGACGAACACCTGCACTCGACCGTCGGCGCCGACAGCGGCAACCGGCATGCCCATCTCCAGCCGCCGGACCTCCGCGTCGACCGCGCCGTCCGCCGGGTTTCCCAGGTCCACCCAGGGCCCGAACGGTCCGCCCGGTTCCGACTCCACAGTGGTCACCAGGACGCGTCGGTGTCCCTCCCGCGCCAGGTCGAGTACCTGCCGGACACCGAAGAGGTGGATCCGGGCGTCGGCGCCCACAAGCGCGTACAGGTGCGGCACCAGCCCTGCCCCGTCGACCAGATCGGGCCCACGCCACTTCCCGCTGCCGGGTCGGGTCTCCCGCCACACCGATGCCCGGTCCCCGAGGACCCCGAACGCGGCGAGCCGCCCGTCGGCCTGTCGGAGCAGCCAGGAGCCGCTCCCGGGATAGCGGGGATGGGTGCTCTGCCCGTAACCGGGCACGTGGCCCTGATCGCCGACCTGGTAGTCGCCGCAACCCACCGGGTCCCCGCAGTCCCGGGGGACGCCTCCGTAGATGTCCAGCAGCGCCTTCTTGGCGGCGAACGCCTCCTGCCCAAGGTTGCGCGGCCAGTGCCGGTTGTAGTAGCCCCGGTAGCTCTCGCGTAGGACCGGCCGCCCGCCGGCCTGTTCGTAGCGTCGTACCGCCTCAAGGGCGAAGTACGCGCTGGCCGTGTGCGTGAGGTGGTCGGAGTAGGCGATCTTTCCGCTGGCGGCGTCGTAGGTCTTGTGGTCCGGATCGGGGTCGAGCAACCGCACGACGGTCGGCTCGACCTCCCGCAGCAGCGCCGTCAGCGCGGTGAGCAGTTGCTCCCGGTCGTACTCGCCGACAGCCTCCAACGGGCTGCCCGTCGGCCGCAGGGCCGGCAGGGCCGGCAGGCTCCCCTCCCACAACGCGCTGAGCCACCGGGGCGGCTCGTCCCCGACGGCGTCCTGCGTTCTCAAATTGAAGAAGACCAGGCGTACTGCGGGCGCGCCGACCAGTGTGGCGATCTCGACCGGCAGGCCACCCGCCAGCACCTGAGCGACCCGCGACCAGGCGGCCCTCCGATCGCCGAGAGCCATCTGTGCGTACGCCGCCCGGATGCCGTTCTGGCGAGCTGCGGCGTAACCGGCGAAATCAACGGGAACGGCGCGGCGATCGGGGTGGTTCTGGGGAGCGTTGCGGCCGTCGGACTCACTGGCGGTGAGATAGACCGCGGTGACCGGGGAACCGTTGTCGATCGCATGCTGCACGGCGGGGTTGAGGAAGAAGAGGTCGTCGTCGGGGTGCGCGACGACCTGGAGATAAGCCGCGAGGTGACGCGACGACGTGGGATTGGCCCTGCCGACACCGTGTCTCAACCAGAACATGGCGTCACTGCCGGCACAGGAGAGCGGCGACGGTCGCCGCGAGACGGCGCGGATCGTGGACGGCAATCATGTCAGGCCTTCTCCCACGGGCTGGACACTGGAAAGTAGGTGTCCAGAAAGGGCGTGATGATCGCGAGCTGGGCGGCCAGGTCCTCCTCGGACGAGAAGGCGTCGTTCAGACAGAAGACGTGCCGGTCCCGCCGGGCCAGCAGGTGCGCAAGCCGCGCGGGAGTGTCGGGATGGGACAACTCGGCGATGGCGTACTCCAACTCGCCAGGCACGGCCCGACCGGTCTGGAACGCGTAGTAGTGGTGCAACGAGGAGGCGATCGAGATGTCCGTCAGGCCACGGAACCGGCTGGCGGCGGTCCCGCGGTGTGGCAACGGGAACTCCTGCTCGATCTCGTAGAGAACGCTGCGCCGAAGCGCATGCGGCATGTGCTTCATCTTCTGGTTGAGGACGGTTCCGAAGCGTTCGGCGATCAGCGCGCGATTGTTCTTCCCAGCCGCCGAGGACGGGATGTCCTCGGCACTCGGGGTGCCCGGCGGCACCAGCGCTGGCGACGGGAAGAAGCGGGAGATGCCGTTGGCCAGGAAGAAGTCCTGAGGCAGCACCTCGGTGCCGAGGAAGACGTCGTCGTTGAAGTACAGGAAGTGCTCAGAGAGCCCGTCGATGTGGTGCAGCTGGCTCTCAATCGCGTGGGAGTTGTAGGTGGGCAGCACCGACGGGTCCGTGAAGATCTCCCGGTGGCTGACCACCCGGAGCCCCGGCGCGGACAGCTCAAGCCAGGTGGGCACCTGGTCGTCGGTCACCAGGTAGATGTTTCGCACCCAGGGTGCGAACAGGTGCACCGAGCGCAGCGAATAGCGGAGTTCGTCGCGGCTGAGGAACCGAGCCGGGCTCGCTGCCTCCGCGTGGTAAGGAGTCCCGGTCACGTCGGCGCGCCGACGCAGCCAGTCCGGATCCGTACCGTCGACCCAGGTGTAGACGACGTCGATGGGGAAGGGCACGTCATCGGGGCACCGCCCCGCGAACTCCTGCCGACTGCGAACGGTCACGCTGGCGGTCGGCGGCACCAGGCCGGTGAACAGGGACTCGGGCACGAGGACCGGAGGCGACGACACCTGGACCTGCTCCGCCACCGGGTTACGACGCGGGGCGACGAGCGTGTCCCCCTGCCGGGTCCAGAACTCGACGTCGCAGCCGTACGCCAGCCCCAGCACCAGCCGATGCCGGGGGTCGGTCCAGTACCAGGTCAGCCGCACAACCGGGGCGTCCGCAACCCGCTCCCACGTCTTCGGCTCGAAGCCCGGGGCCGGGGGCCGCTCGCCGCTGGCCCGGGGTACGGAGACGTAACCGGGCACTCGGGCGCAGGCCGCCGCGAGCGCGTCGTACACCCGGCTGCGGTCGCCGGCGTCAACGGCGACCACCGACGCCCTCGGTGACCGCCCGCGGACGCGAAAGTAGTCCACGCCAGCCTCGTCGAGCGCTGCCGTTACGGCCGTCAGATTCGCCGTCCTGGCGCCCAGCGGCGTGACAGCCGGGTCGACTCTCGCGATCCGCGACCCGCGGTCGGCCGTCACGACCGCCCGATCACCACCCGCGAGCAGTTCCGGTTGCCGCCGGGCCAGCCGCTCGCTACGGCGTCCCGCCACCTGGGCGTCCCGGGACGCCCGGGCGACCCACTGCTTCAGCTGGTGGCGCGCTCGCGGACTCACCTTCGTCGCGATGGCACGGCGGGTCTGCGCGCTCAACACCCGGCGGTAGACGTCAACGAGCCCCGACGGTTCACCGAGCGCCCGTGGCGGCTCGGACGACGGCTGGGGTGCGGGGCGTACCAAGCTGAACTCCACTGGGGACGGTGTACGGAAACACTGGCTGGGCGGCGCGGTCGGGTCAGCCGTCCGGCCTCGTCACGACGGCCTTGAAGTCGGTGACCGTGTTGAGCATGTTGTTGGGCATGGTGGGCGCGTCGACCGGGGTGCCCCGACGGGCATCCGGCACCGGACGGTACGAGCGCCGCCACAGCTCCCCCGCGCCCACGTTCCGCCGCTCCGCCACCACGTCGTCCGGCAGCTCGAACGGGGCGGGGAAGGGCAGGTAGCGCGGCAGGAAGTCGGCCAGCATCCGCTCCTGCTCGGCGAACGACCGAGGGTCGGAGTCGGTGTCGTTGAGGCAGAACACGTCGCGGTGCCGGCGACCCAGCAGTTCGGCCAGCCGGGCGGGGGTCGAGGGGTGACCCAGGTCGGCGTACTCGTACTCGATGTCGCCGGGGACGGCCTGCGCGGTCAGGAACGCCCAGTACTGGTGCAGTGACGACGGGATGGACAGGTCGCCGTGGTGCCGGAACCGGTGCCGCGCGGTGGCCGCCACCTCGTCCGGCAACATGCCCTCGATCTGCTGCATGATGCTGCGGCGCAGCGCGAACGGGGTGTGCTTCATCTTCTGCGTGATGGTCACACCGAACTGCCGTTGGATGTGCCGACGGTTGTTCTTTCCGGCGGCCTTCACCGGCGGGTCCTCCGGCTTCGCCTCCCCCAGGCCGAACTGGGCCGGCGAGGGGAAGAACTTCGCGATCCCGTTGGCGTGGAAGAAGTGGTTAGGCAGCAGCGGACGACCGAGGAACACGTCGTCGTTGAGGTAGAGGAAGTGTTCGGCCAGGCCGTCGATGCGGTGCAGGCGGGACTCGATGGCGTGCGAGTTGTACGACGAACGGCCGCCGAGGTCGGCGAAGAGCTCGGCGTGCGAGATGACCGTGATCATCGGATGGCTCGGGTCGAGCCAACTCGGCAGCTGACTGTCGGTGATCAGGAAGATCCGCCGCAGCCAGGGCGCGAAGCTGTGCAGCGAGCGCAACGAGTACCGCAGCTCGTCGCGGTTGTGGTAGCGCGACGAGTTCGCGGCGACCGCGTGCAGCGGGCCGTCCGGAGCGCCGAGCGCCAGCGACTTCCGCTTCAGCCACTGCGGGTCGGAGCCGTCCACCCAGGTGTAGACGGCGTCGATCGGGAAGCCGACCCGGTCCGGCGCCCGGACGGCCAGGTCCCGGCGGGTGCCGTAGGTGTGGTCGTCGGCCTCGGGCACGAAGTGGCTCATCAGCGCCGCCGCCACCCGGACCGGCTGGGCCCGGGCGGGGGCCTCGTCGACGACTCCGTTGCGTCGGGGAGCACGGACCATGTCCCCGTGCCGGCTCCAGAACTCGATCTCGCAGGCGTATTGGGCGCCGAGGACCACCCCGGCGCGGGTGTCGGTCACCGGGAAGCAGACCTGGATCACCTCGGTCGGGGCGCCGTCCGGTTGGTCCCGACGGGGCTGGACCTGCACCACCCGGACGTCCGCGCCGGACAGCGTCGGCGCGGTGCGGACGAGGCGTTGCACAGCCGGCCGTTGGTCGTCGAGGACCGCGACGGTGCTGCGCAGGTGGTCGTCGTTACGAATGCAGTGGTATTCGATGCCGGCGGAGTGCAACGCGGTGGTGACGGCGGTGAGGTTGCGGTGCCACTGCTCCAACGGGGTCGCCGTGGCGACGACCTCGGCCCGGGTCCGAACGCCACCGTCGGTCACGGCCACCCGGGCGCCGAGGTGATGCACCGTGTCGCCGCCGCGCGGTCGGGAGAGCGTCTGCACCAGGCCGATCCGCCGGTGTGCGGGCAGCAGACCCAGCAGCCGTCGCCGTGCCGACGACGGTAGGAGTCGATAGATCTTCAGGGCGATCACGCGCTGGGCCGTCCGCTCGGGACGGCCCACTCGTCAGTGGGCACCCGTCAGCCCTGCGGACGGGTAGCGAGGTGAGATCCCACTCGCGATGATTCGACACAGACTCGCGCAGCCATCACTGCATGCCCTTCCACAGATCCCCCGTTGACACTGCGTGGCGATCCGGCGTCGGCCGCGCGACGCCTGGTGGCGGCTGTCGGCGGGACACCGGTCTCCGGGCCGAACCGGGTTCTCCCGCGAGTGGGAGTTGCTGGCCGCCGCAGGTGGCCCGGGGCAGTGCGTTTACCTGCAGGCAATCAAACAACCACATGATCGATACCTGACCCACCGCCAAAAATGGCATAAGGGCGGTATGCGCCTGTTCGCCAAGATAATCCTGGCCATTCGGGTGGTTCAATGACACCGGGACGGTCGGGCGAACGTATCCCCGCGAAGCTCCTCAACCGCGAGCGGGACCGGTACGGCGGTCGCCAGCCCTCCCGGTGACCTGGCAGAGTGACGGGGTGACCGAGACCGAACCCGCCGCGACCAGGGTGCTGCACCCACCGGTCGGCTATCGGCTGACCGCCTCGGTCCGGGCGCTCACCTTCAGCCCGTACGATCCGTGCGCCCGGGTGGCGGCCGGCACCTTCTGGTGGGCCACCCGCACCCCTGACGGTCCGGCCACGCTCGCGCTGCGGCCGGCTGGCGGCGAGTTGCTCGCCGAGGGGTACGGGCCCGGAGCGGAGCACGTCCTCGCCCGCGCCGACGCGATCGCCGGGCTGCGCGACGACCTGACCGGCTTCACCGAACTGGCAGCGGCGCACCCGCTGGTCGCCCGGCTGGCCCGGGAACACCGGGGCCTCCGGATGCCCGCCACCGGGGAGGTCTTCCCCCGACTTCTGCGCGCGGTCTTCGAGCAGAAGGTCACCGGCAAGGAGGCCTACCGGGCGTACTCGGCGATGGTGCGGCACTTCCGGGAGCCGGCTCCCGGCCCGTTGCAGCCGCTGCTCCTGCCGCCCGAGGCAGCCACCGTGGCCGCGGCCCCGTACTGGGTGTTCCACCCGTTCGGGGTGGAGCAGCGCCGAGCCGACACGCTCCGTCGCGCCGCGGCGCTCGCCGACCGCCTGGAGCGCAGCACCGACGCCGCCGACGCCACCCGCCGGCTGACCGCGATTCCCGGCATCGGGCCGTGGACGGCCGCGGAGGTGGTCCGGATCGCGTACGGCGACCCGGACGCGGTCAGCGTCGGCGACTACCACATCCCGAACACCGTGGCCTGGGCGCTGGCTGGCGAACCGAGGGGCGACGACGCCCGGATGATGGCCCTGCTGGAGCCGTTCCGAGGTCACCGGGGCCGGGTGTGTCTGCTGCTGGAGGCGGCCGGCATCCGGGCACCGAAGTACGGCCCGCGCGCCCCGATCCGCTCGTTCGCCCGATTCTGAGTCGCTCCGGCGCCCTGGTGGTCAGCGAGCCGCGCAGAGCCGACGCAGGGTACGGCCGAGCCACCAGGCATACGTGTGCTGCACGGCCCGGACCGCCGGGCCTCCGGCGCGGGTGAACCAGCGGTCGGGCAGGCTGAACGCGCGGACCTCGAACCAGGCCGCGCCGGTGTCGTCACGGACGACCTCGAACGCCTCCTCGCCCCGCTCCGGGTGCCCGGGCAGGGTGCCGTAGCCGAAGCCGGCGAGCGTGGGCGAGTCCGCGCTCCAGACCACCTGGCACGGCCCCCAGAGGCGGGCCGGGCCGACGCCGAGGCCGGAGGCCACCAGCACACCGG
The DNA here is from genome assembly GCF_036347035.1 of Micromonospora sp. NBC_00821. Lineage (NCBI taxonomy): Bacteria > Bacillati > Actinomycetota > Actinomycetes > Micromonosporales > Micromonosporaceae > Micromonospora > Micromonospora sp. NBC_00821. The sequence continues at coordinate 1,957,251 of NZ_CP108880.1, read as the reverse complement.
CGGTGGCCCGCGGCGCGTCGGTGCGGATCCGGACGCCGGCGGCGCGGTGCAGCCGCCAGCTCAGGACCGCGTCGGCGGCGGTCTCGAAGCAGCCGGCGGGCAACGGATACCGGTGGCGCAGGTGGTGGTACCCGCCGGGCAGCGGCCCGTGCCGGGTCGACCCCACCTCCGGGTACGTCAGCTCGGCCACCGTTACCCCCTCGACCTCGACCGGACACGGGTCAGGGTACGGCCGGCGCGGTCGGGCCGCCCGTCGATGGCAACGGCGGCTGTGGTGTGCTGCCCCGATGAACGCCGAGGCGAGCATCGTTCCGGCCGGTGTCGTGGACGCCGGCGAGATCCTCACCGTGCAGCGCGCCGCGTACCTGAGCGAGGCGCAGCACTACACCGACCCGTTCCTGCCACCGCTGACCGAGACGTTGGACGAGGTGGCGGCGGTGCTGGCCGGCCCGAGCATCGTGCTCGCCGCCCGGTTGGGGCACCGGCTGGTCGGCTCGGTGCGGGCCCACCTGGCCGGGGACACCGCGCACGTCGGCCGCCTCTCGGTCGCCCCGGACCAGCAGGGGCGGGGTGTCGGGGCGCAACTGCTCAGCGCCGTCGAGCGGGCCTGCGCCGGCCGGGCGGCCCGCTTCACCCTGTTCACCGGCGCGGACAGCGCGCGCAACCTGCGGTTGTACCAGCGGCACGGCTACCGGATCGTGGCGCACCGCCCGGACCCGAACGGCATCCCGTTGGCAGTGCTGGAGAAGCCGGCCGTCAGCCCCGCTCGCAGCGACGCCTGAGCCCGTCGGCCTCCATCCGCACGTAGCGGCGGAACAGCCCGCCGTACAGCCGGCCGATCAGGCCGGACAGCGGGCCGGACTGGCTGAAGGCCAGCTCGACGCGGGTACGCCCGTCGGGCAGCGGCAGCAGCCGGTGTTCTGCAGTGGTCCGCACACCCGGCGCGTCGGAGACCCAGGCGAACTCCCGCCGCTCGGTCAGCTCGGTGACCCGCCAGACCGCCGGCCGCAGCTTCGGCTGGGTCAGTCGTGCGGTAGCGCCGACGGTCAGCGGACCCGGCTCCCCCCGCTCGGCCCGGGTCACCGAGTCCGTCCACTCGGGCCAGCGGGACACGTCGACAAGCACCGCCCAGACCTGCTCGGCATCCGCGGCGATCTCGGTATCGGCCTCGAACCGCATGGTGTCCCCTTCCCGGCGGCGCCGCTCGGCACCGCCACGGGTGCAGACGAGGCCGCCGGGAGCATTGTGACACCGGAGCTCGATCCCGTCCGGCCCTCCTCAGTGGAGGCACATCGAGCCTGGCAACCGGCAGTTCCCGGGGCCACACCGCACGACGCCGACCGCGCGGATCAGGCGGCCTCGCGCAGGTCGGCCAGGGTGAGCGGGGTACGCCGACGCAACAGCTCCTCCAACTCGGGCACCGAGCCGACCTCTCCGAGCACGTTCCGGCCGCCGCCGAACCGCTCCGGGTAGCGGCGGGTCAGCCGGAACCGGTAGCGGCCCCGGATCAGCTCGACGCTCACCCGCCACCGCCCGCAGCAGCCACAGACCCACTCGGACACCTCGCGAAAGTAGCTCTGACCTGGGGTTATGCGATTCGCCCGGTGGGGACGAGCGACGCGTAGGGGGACACGCCACCCCGCCATCCACGGTGATCTGCCTCACGACTGTCGGCACCGTCTGATTGACTGGTCGGCGTGGACCTGCCGATCAACCCTCCGGTCGAGCCGATGCTGGCCAAGAGCGTTCCCAAGCTGCCCAGCACGCCCGGGGTGACCTACGAGCCCAAGTGGGACGGGTTCCGGTGCATCGTGTTCCGCGACGGCGACGAGGTCGAGTTGGCCAGCCGGGGCGGCAAGTCGATGACCCGCTACTTCCCCGAGGTGGTCGAGCAGGCCCGCCGACAGCTACCGGAGCGGTGCGCGGTCGACGGGGAGTTGATCGTGATTCGGCGCGACGGGCCGAGCGGCCAGCCACGGCTGGATTTCGAGCTGCTGGCCCAGCGCGTCCACCCGGCCGCGTCCCGGGTGAAGATGCTGGCCGAGACCACCCCTGCCGACTTCGTCGCGTTCGACCTGCTGGCGATCGGTGACGAGGCCCTGCTCGACCAGCCCTACCCACGCCGCCGGGAGCGGCTGGTCGAGGCGCTGGCCGGGGTCCGCCCGCCGGTGCACGTCACCCAGGTCACCACCGACCCGGACACCGCGCGGCGCTGGTTCGACGTCTTCGAGGGCGCCGGGCTGGACGGTTTGATCGTCAAGCCGGCCGACCTGCCGTACGAGCCGGGCAAGCGACTGATGTTCAAGGTCAAGCATGCCCGCACCGCGGACGCGGTGGTGGCCGGCTTCCGCTGGCACAAGTCCGGCCCGGTGGTGGGCTCGCTGCTGCTCGGCCTGTACGACGACGCCGGGGTCCTGCACCACGTGGGCGTGAGCGCGTCGTTCAGCATGGCCCGCCGCGCGGAGTTGCTCGACGAGCTGGCGCCCTATCGGGACACCGGCGGGGAGCACCCATGGGTGCACGGCGACCACGAGCGTGGCCAACGCATCCCGGGTGGGGTCAGCAGGTGGACCGGCACCAAGAACCTGGAGTGGGAGCCGGTGCGCCCGGAGCTGGTGGTCGAGGTGGGCTACGACGCCATGGAGGGCGAACGGTTCCGGCACACCGCGCAGTTCGTTCGGTGGCGCCCGGACCGCGACCCCCGATCCTGCCGCTACGACCAGCTCGACCGACCGATCCGCTTCGACGTGGACCAGGTGCTGCGCGGCGACCCGACGGCCACCGTGGACCGAGCCGCCACCGGCTCGGCGTAGCCTGGCCGTCGACCCGATTCCGGAGGACCACGTGACCCGCACCGCCGACCAGCCTCGGATGGCGTCCAGCCGCCGGGTCCGTCGTACTCTGGCCGCCTTCGTCGTCGCCGCGCTGCTCACCGCCGGTTGCACGCTGCCAGCGTTCGCGCCGCGCACCGAGGTGGAGGGCGCGGCCGCCCCGACCGGCAGCGCACCGAACTGGAAGCCCTGCCCGGAGGTGCCCGACGAGTTGGTCGGGCGGAGCGCACCGAACATGCGCTACGAGTGCACCCGGATCGCGGTGCCCCGTGACTGGGGCACCGGCGGCGGGGCGAGCGCCGGCCCGGGCGCCGGGCAGACCTTCGAGATCGCCCTGCTGCGCGCCCGGTCCACCAAGCAGCGCGACCGGGTGGGTTCGTTGGTGATCAACCCGGGTGGTCCGGGTGGTTCCGGTGTCGACACCGCCGTCTACCTCTCCTTCGGCTCCCAGTTCGGCGGGCTGCCCGCCTCGATCACCGAGCGCTTCGACATCGTCGGCTTCGACCCGCGCGGGGTCTCCCGGTCCAGCCCGGTCAAGTGCATCTCCGACGCCGACCTGGACGCCAGCTTCGGTTTCGACCCGGACCCGGCGAGCCAGTCGGCGTTCGACGGCTTCGTCGGCCTGAGCCAGCGGATCGGGCGCGGCTGCGGCGACCGCTACGGCGACCAGTTGCCGCTGTACGGCACCGAGCAGGCCGCCCGCGACATGGACGCGGTACGCGCCGCCGTGGGCGACGACAAGCTGACCTACCTGGGCTACTCGTACGGCACCCTGCTTGGTGCCACCTACGCCCAGCTCTACCCGCAGCGGGTGCGGGCGCTGGTGCTCGACGGCGCTGTCGACCCGCAGCAGCGGCTGGTCGAGGGCTCGGAGAGCCAGGCCCGCGGCTTCGAACGGGCCTTCACCAACTTCACCCGCTGGTGCGCGGCGAACGCCGGCCGCTGCCCGATCGCCCCGGACGCCCGCGCCGCTGTCACCTCTGCCATCGACAAGGCCAAGGTCTCCCCGGTACGCGGCGCCGACGGGCGGGAGGCCACCGCCGGCTGGGTGTTCTACGCCGTCATCTCCTCGCTCTACACCGAATCCGGCTGGCAGGAGCTGGCCCGGGCGATCGACAAGCTCGCCGAGGGCGACCCGAAGGACGTGTTCCGGCTCGCCGACGCGTACGCCGGCCGGGAGGACAACGGCCACTACTCGAACCTGTTCGACGCCAACCTGGCCATCAACTGCGCCGACGAGACGGAGAAGCCGAGCCGGGAGCAGATCCGGCGGTTGCAGTCCGAGTGGCGCGGGAAGTACCCGCTGTTCGGGCCGGCGTTGGCGGTCGGCATGCTGAGCTGCGTCGAGTGGCCGGGCGGGCGTGACCCGTACCCGACCGGGAAGGCGAACGGCGCGCCGCCGATCGTGGTGGTCGGCACCACCGGCGACCCGGCGACGCCGTACGAGCAGACCCCGCGGCTCGCGTCGATGCTGGGTGTCGGTCGGGTGCTGACCTGGGAGGGCGAGGGGCACACCGCGTACCCGCAGACGTCCTGCATCACCAACGCTGTCGACGCCTACCTGATCGACCTGACCGTGCCACCGGAGGGGCAGCGCTGCCCGGCCCGCTGACGGGCTGGGTCGGCGGCAGTGGGGGCAGATCGATCCCCTGCCGGGTGGCCAACTCCTCCAGCAGCGCCCGCATCCGGCGCACGTCGGCCTTGAGCTGTTCCTGCTCCTCATGCTCGAAGGCGTTGTCGTCGACGATGAGCCGGCTCGCGAAGTGCGCGGTGATCAGCGGGATGACCAGCAGCACCATCGTCGAGATGAGCAGCGCGGCCAGTGTGCGGCCCGCCCAGGTGGTCGGCGAGATGTCGCCGTATCCGACGGTCGAGGCGGTCACCACAGCCCACCAGACGGCATCGGCCGGGCTGCGCTCCTCGACCTCCCCGTAGATGACCCCGGCCACCACGATCATCAACAGGTACGAGGTGATCAACGTGCGGGGCGAGTTCGCGAACCACACCAACGCGCGGTACACCCAGCGGAACGGCAGTAGCACTAGCTCCATGCCGCCCCATGCTGCCCGTTGCCCGCAACCGGCACAGGCCCATTCGCCGGTTTCGCTGTGTCAGGATCACCGGCATGAGCGACGTGACCTACCGGGAGGCGGTCCGGGCCGACCTGTCCACCGTCATCGCCCTGCTCGCCGACGACGTCCTGGGTAAGGCCCGCGACTTCACCGAGGTCGACGAGGCGTACGAGAAGGCGTTCGCGGACATCAGCACCGATCCGCGCAACCAGCTCATCGTGGCCGAGCAGGATGGCGAGCTCGTCGGCTGCCTGCAGATCACCTACATCCCCGGCCTCGGGCGGCACGGCAGCGAACGGTCCCTGATCGAGTCGGTCCGGGTCCGCTCCGACCGGCGTGGTCAGGGGCTGGGCCGGGAGCTGATGACCTGGGCCGTCGACCAGGCCCGCGAGCGTGGCTGCGCGCTGGTGCAGCTCACCACCGACAAGACCCGCGCGGACGCGCACCGCTTCTACCTGGGCCTCGGTTTCGTGGCCAGCCACGAGGGCATGAAGCTCGCGCTCTGACCCGGCGTCGCGTCCACCCGGCGGGGCACTCCGGGTTCGACGATGCTCGGCTGGGCTACCTGCTGATCCCGCTCGCCGGGTCGCCTGCTGACGGCCCGGAGCGCACCGACCGGCCCGAACACGACCGGCCCGACCAGACGCGGTAGGGAACGCCTCGCCCTACCGCCGGGCCAACGCTCTGGGGCTGATGTCGTAGACGAGTCACCCCCGGCGATTCGTCTACGACATCAGCTCCACAGCGAGCGCCAAAGCGCCGCACCCGCGACGGCGTGGGCCAACGTCGGGCCACTGCCCGGCAGCGTCAGCCGTCGACCAGACGGCCGTCGCGCAGGACGAGCACCCGGTCGGCAAGGTCGATCAGGGCCGGGTCGTGCGTGGCCACCAGCGCCGTCATGCCGCGGGCGTGCACCACCGCGCGCAGCAGGTCCATGATGGATCGGCCGGTCTCCGAATCGAGCTGACCGGTGGGCTCGTCGGCGATGAGCAGGTCCGGTTCGTTGGCCAACGCCCGGGCCACAGCGACCCGCTGCTGCTGCCCACCGGAGAGCTCGTACGGGCGCTGCGCGGCGTGTCCGCCCAGGCCGACCAGTTCCAGCAGCACCGCGACGCGTTCCTCCCGCTGCGCGGCCGGCACCTGCGCCAGCCGCAACGGCACGCCCACGTTCTCGGCGGCGGAGAGGATCGGCACCAGTCCGAAGGTCTGGAACACGAACCCGACGGTGCCCCGGCGCAGCCGCAGCAGCTCCGCCTCCCCGGCCGAGGTCACCTCGTGCCCGGCGACCACCACCTGGCCGCTGTCCGGCCGGTCCAGCCCGCCGATCAGGTTCAGCAGCGTGGTCTTGCCGGCCCCGGACCGACCTCGGATGGCGACCAACTCGCCCCGGTTGGCCGTGAACGACACGTCCCGCACGGCGTGCACGGCGTGCTCTCCACGGCCGAAGGTCCGGCTGACCCCACTGACCCGGACCACCTCGCCGGAGTGCGCCGAGGGCGTACCGCCGAACCCGGCCGCGCCGGTCACCATCATGTTCTGCCGGCTCATGCCCGCGCCCCCCGCTCGTCCGAGGCCCGGTCGCCGGGCCGTACCTGCACATGGTCCGGCTCCAGGTCGAGCCGGACCCGCTCCTTCAGCGAGAGCGCGTCGACGAACGCCGCCGGGAGCTGCATCCGACCGTTGCGGTCCAGCACCGCGTACTCCTCGCTGACCAACTCCGTGTTGCCGTCCGCGTCGATCCGCGCGGTCCGGCGTACCTCGGAGGCGGTCCGGCCGTCGCGGATCGCGACGGTCCGGCGGACCTGCGTGGCCACGGCGTGGTCGTGGGTGACGACCACGATGGTCACGCCCAGTTCCGCGTTGATGGTGCGCAACGCCGCGAAGACCTCCGCGCCGGTCGCCTCGTCCAGCTCACCGGTCGGCTCGTCGGCGAAGAGCACCTCCGGGTCGTTGGCCACCGCCACCGCCACCGCGACCCGCTGCTGTTCGCCGCCGCTGAGCTGCCCGGGGCGCCGGTCCGCGCAGTAGCCCACACCGACCAGGTCGAGCAGTTCCCGGGCCCGCTCCCGGCGGGCCTTGCCGCTGCGCTTGCCGGCCAACTGCATCGGCAGCTCGACGTTCTCCAGCGCGTTGAGGTACGGCAACAGGTTGCGGCCGGTCTGCTGCCAGACGAACCCGACCAACTGCCGGCGGTAGCTCAGCCGCCGCTTGGCGGAGAGCGAGAGCAGGTCGTAGTCGGCTACCCGGGCGATACCGGCGGTCGGAGTGTCCAGGCCGGAGAGGATGTTGAGCAGTGTCGACTTGCCCGAACCGGAGGCACCGACGATCGCCACCAGCTCGCCCCGGTCGATGACCAGGTCGAGCCCCTGCAGGGCGACCACCTCCACCCCCTCGGTCTTGAAGATGCGCACCAGGCCGTCGCAGACGATGTGCCCGCGGAGGCGGTCCTGCCCGCCGGCCCGCTCGGCGGCGCGAAGCGCTGCCCGCTGTTGCAGGGCGGCCAGGTCAGGCACCAGTGGAGTCTGGGCGGTAGCGGTCATCTCAGCTCTCCTCTCCGAGCCGAAGCACCTCTCCGAGGCGCAACCGGCGATTGTTCAGGGCCTCGACGGCGACCGCGAAGCCGAGGGCGACCGCCCCGAGCGCGAGCACCGCGGCGACCAGGCTGGGCTCGAACGCCACCCGGACGGGCACACCACTGGTGAACGCGGACAGGCCGAGCACCGGGTTGAGCAGTAGGGGCAGTACCGCACCGACCAGCGCGCCGGTCAGCACCGACACCGCCACCAGCGGGGTCAGCTCGACCAGCAGCAGCCCTCGCCACTGCCGGCGGGAAAGGCCGAGGGTGCGCAGCCGGGACAGCACCTGACCCCGGGCGCGCGCGCCGGCCAACACGGTGAACGCGATGGCCAACAGCCCGAGCACTGTGCCGCCGACGGCGCCGGCCACGAACCCGAAGGCCAGCACCCCGTTCGCCCCGCCCTCGCCAAGGTCCCGGCGCACGTCCGTCCGGGTGTCGACGGTGACCCCGATCATCCGTTCCCGACCGGTGACCGTGCCGTCCCGCTGGTAACGCTCCTGCCCCTGGTCGCCGGCGACGCGCAGCGCCTCGGCGTCCAACGAGTCCCCGGCGATCAGCAGGCTGGTCGGCACGGGTGTGGTGGTACGCGTCGGCAGGGCCTGCCAGGGCAGGACCACGAACCGACTGGCGTTCGCCGCCAGCATCGGGAAACCGTCCTGCGTGCCGGCCACCCGGAACTCGTACCGCTGGCCCTGCACCGAGATGAAGGCGGAGTCGTCCAGCCCTGCCTTGGCCAGGTCGGCGGCGACCGCCGGTGAGACGATCGCCGGCAGCGGACCGGGGCCGGGCGCGGCGGTGCGCAGCGCGGCCGGAATCGACAGGTCCACCTGGGAGTCGCGGGCCACCTTGTCCAACCCCGACCCGTCGACCAGCAGCACGTCCGTCTGCCCGATGAAGGCGTCGGTGCCGACCTCGTCGGACGCGAGCCGCTCGTCGTCCTCGTACAGCACCCGGGTGACGGCTCGGACCCCCGGCAGCCGGCCCAACTCGTCGATGGTGTCGGGTGCGAAGCGCTCCCCGCGGATCACCGCGTCGGCGGGCACGATCTGCGCGGCGGCCCGTTCCCTGCTCGCGTCGACGCCGGCGGCCACGACCGCGCAGAACGCCGCGGTGCCGATCGCCAGCACCACCACGACCAGCGGGGCGGCGACCGCAGCGCGGCCGGCGCGGGCCGTGCCGAGGAAGGCCACGCTGCCCCGGGTCCGCGCGGCCAGCCGGCTGACCAGCAACAACGGCCAGGGGTACGCGCGCAGCGCCAGCACCGCCGCCGCGACCGCGAGGAGCACCGGCACCGACACGAGCAGCGGGTCCACCTCGCCGAGGGTCAGACCACGCCGGCGCAGCAGCACCGCCGCGAGCCCGGCCAGGAGCAACAGGGAGACCTCGACGGTGAGCCGACGGGCCGACGGGCGCACCCGGATCAGGTCCCGGCGAGCCGCTCCGCCAACCGGTACGGCAAGCGTCGCCAACGGCAGTGCCAGCGTGACCAGCACGGTCACGCCGATGACGTACGGCGTGGTCGGATCCGGGGCACCGGGGAACAGCGTGCCCAGCCACCAGCCCAGCACGGCGGCGACCGGCACCACCAGCACCGACTCGGCGAGGCTGCGCCGGGCGCCGGCGGTGGCCCCGCCTCCACGGGCGCGCAGCAACGCGAACTCCGAGCGACGTCGTCTGGTGGCGAGGCTGGCCGCGAGCACGATGAGCCCCGCCAGGGTGGCCAGGACGCCGGCCGCGATCACCGCGAGCAGCGTGCGGACGGCGTCGATCTGGGCGGCGAACGCGCGCAACGGAACGTCGGCGCCCTGGGTCAGGGTGAGCCCCGTCGGCTGGTTGCGCTGCATCACCTGCAGGCCGTCGATCATCTTGTCCAGCTCGCGTGCGTCGATCCGGTCGACGCCCAGTCGGTACCGCCAGTTGGACTGGATCGCCCAGCCCTCGGCGGCCCGCTTGTTGAGAGGCGACTGCGCGACGACACCGACGATGACGAACGGCTGCCCATCACCCTGCGGTTCGATGATTCGCAGTAGCTGTGGGAGCCCGTCCCAGATGCCGTTCGCGCGGTCGACGGGGCGGAACAGCCCGGTAACCACCAGCGGGTCACCGTTGATGAGTCTGCCCTTGTCATCGGTTCTGCCGATGCGCAGTTGGCTGCCGGCGCGCAGGTTGAGCTTGCGGGCCACGTCGACGTCGAGCGCCACCTCGATCGGCCGGTCGGGAACATAGGTCTCGCTCGGCCACGCTCCCTCGACGAGGGTGCTCGCGCCCTGGATGTCGGGCATGGCCCGCAGGCCCATGTCGACCAGCAGGTTGCGGGCTGCCAGGTCCGGTCCGACCACGCGGGCCTCTGCGGTCTCGACGCTGTACCACCGCTCGGTCACCGCCGAGCGCACCGGCGGCGGCATCTCCGCGGCCAGGGCGTCGAACCGTTCGGCGGCGTCGCCCATCGCCGTCCGCCGCGACGTCGCGGGCTCAAGGCTTGTGGTGTACGAGATGTCCCGGCGGGCGGCCGGCTCGCTGTTGAGTTGTGCTCGCAGCCCCTGTTCGGCGAGCCGGTTGACCAGCCGGGGCACTCCGCTGATCAGCAGCGTGACCACCAGGGTCAGCACCGCCAGCAGCAGAAACTGCCCCCCGTACGCCCGGACCCGCCGGACGGCCGCCCCGACGCTCATCGTTCTCCCCCGATTCGCAGCTGCACCGCCGCCACCCGCTGACGGATGCCGGTGGCGATGAACGCGCTGAAGGCGAGCGCCGCCAGCAGCAGGCCGACCGCGGTCAGGCCGATCGGCACCCAGGGCAGCACGAACGCCGCCGGGGGTGTCGGCCGGCCGGCGGCCGGGGTGAGGATGACCAGTGGGGCCATCGTCGCGCCGACCGCAGTGCCGAGCAACAGCCCGACGCCCACGCCGATGCCGGCGAGGAACGTCTGTTCGGCGAGCAGCGCCCGGGCCATCAGCCGGGGCGTGGCGCCGAGGGTGTGCAGGACCGCGAACTCGCCGAGCCGACGCCGGGCGGTGGCCCACACGTCCACCATCAGGCCGACGAGGGCGAGCAGCACCGCGCCGAGCGCGGCGGCGAGCATGCCGGTACGCGAGCCGCGCCAGTACGGGTCGCCGGCGGCCGCCTCGATGGCCGCCTCCCGGTTGAGCACTGTGACGCCCGGGAGTGCGCTGACCGCCTGGGCGGCGGCGTTCGCGTCGGCGGCGCCGACCCACCATTCCGGTACGGGTCGCACCGCGCCGCTGCTCCGGATCATCGCGTCGACCGCGGCCGGAAGGTCCAGCAGGACGCCTTCGCCGGTGGTGGCCGGCACGGAGTCCAGCTCGCCGACCAGGTGAACCGGCAGCGTCGCCCCGGAGAGGGTCAGGTCGACGGTGTCGCCGACGCGCAGGCTCAGCGCGTTGCGGACCCCGGGCGTCATCAGCACCGGGATGGGCTTGTTGTCTCCGCCCGGCACGACAGCGAACCGGGTGGGCGGCTGGTAGGCGAACTGCCCGCCGGGGATCACGTCGACCGCGCGGGCTGCGGCGAACCCGGCGCCGGTGGTCCGTACGGGCATGGGCTCCTGCCCGAGGGCGGTCACGGCCCAGTCGCCGCCCAGTTCGGTCGGTTGCTTCGTGCCGTCGGCCTTGACCACCGTCAGCCCGTCCACCTGGAGCTCGTAGGAGTTGCCGGCGGCCAACCCACCGTCGGCCTCGAAGCCGGCCAGTCGTAGCCGCGCCCCGCCCAGGTCGGGCAGTCGCGCGGTGAACGGGGTGGCTCGGCCGTCGCTGTCGGCGTTGGCCGCCGGCAGCCGCAGGGCGAGCCCGTCGGGGGTGGTGAGCAGCAGCGTCACCGCGACCTTCAGCGACCGGGCGGCATTGCTCACCGGGGTACGGATCGTGCCGGTGATCTCACGCGCTCCGGCGGGCAGTTCGACGCCGGCTGGCTCTCCCCGCGCGCCGACCATCCTCCGGTACTGCTCCGACGCCGATCCGTCGGCGAGACGGTCGGCGAGCCGGACGACGCCCGGGGCGCTGGCCGGGTCGACAGCGATCACCGTCGCTGGCAGGTTCTCCCGTCCGACCCGGATCTCGTCCCGCCACGCCGGCAGTACCCGGTCCACGCTCGGCAGCGCGGCGATTTCACCGCCCCGGGTCGGCGGGGCGCCCCCGGTCCGTTCGGTCACCCGGAGGTCGGCGCCGACAGTGTGGCCGGCCTGCTCGACCTGGGACCGCTCGCCGGTGCTGATCAGCGACCAGGCCAGTGTGCTGCCACCGACGGCGAGGGCGAGCAGCAGCACCGGGCCGGCGTGGGGACGCCGGCCGGCCTGCCACATGCCGAACATGGTGGCGGTCCAGGGACGTCGGTCGACGAACCGCTCCGCGAACCGGGTGAGCGGCGGAAGCACCCGCAACGCCAGCACGGCACCGGCCAGCACACCGAGCGTCGGGGCGGCGACCAGCAGCGGGTCGAGCCCGAGCTGGCCACCCGAGCCGGCCAGCGGGGAGGCGTACCGGCGTAGCTGCACCCAGGCGAGCACGGCGAGCGCCACGAGCACGAGGTCGACGCTGGCGCGTTGGACGCTCGCGGCCCGGTTGGGCCGGGATCGGGCCGCCATGTCGGCGACGTACGTCCCGGCGCCCCGCAGCGTCGGCAGGACCATGGCGACGAGGCAGCCGGCCGCGGTGGCCGCTGCCGCCGCCCAGACCAGTGTGGTGTTGCCGCCGGCGGTGTAGAGGTCACCCGACCCGCCGGGTCGGATGTACCGCAGCGCCTCACCGGCGATCAGTGGACCGAGCACGGCGGCCGGGGCGACCACCAGGGTCGCCTCACGGGCGGCCAGGCCGGCCAACTGCCGACGGGCGGCGCCGCGGGCGCGCAGCAGCGCGGTCTGTGGGCGACGGTCCTCGTGCAGCAGCGCGGCGACCAGCACCAGCGCGTACCCGGCGAGCACCAGGATGAGCAGCAGCGGGGTGGCCAGCGACGAGCGACCCACCAGGTCGGCGCGGCCGATCCGGTCCAGCAGCTGCGGCATCTTGGTCACCGTCTGCCCGGAGCTGCCCAGTTGGGCGGCCTCGGGTACGGCAGTGATCGCCTCGGTGAGGGCTCTCCGAACGGTGGGCAGGTCGGCGGTGTCGACGGTGCCGAGGTCCGGTTGGGCCAGCCAGGACGCCGACACCGAGCCCGGGAAGGTGGCCGCGAAGTCGGCCGGGTCGAGCGTGAACGGCCCGTAGGAGGTGCCGGAACTGGCGCTGCCGGTCCCCACGCCGGGGGCCAGCAGCCAGTACGCGTCCGCCGGGTCGCGGGGCCGCCAGGTGCCGGCGAGCACCAGTTCCCCGCGTCGTTCGGTGGCCCTGTCGCGCACCGGGACGCGTTCTCCGACGGTCAGGCCGAGGGTGCCGGCGACCCGCTCGGGCAGGCTCACCTGGACGGGGTTCGCTCCGGGGGTGGGCCAGGCTCCGGTGGTCAGCTCGGCGTGGCTGGCGAGGTCGGTGAACGTGGCCAGGTTCGCGAAGACCGGTTCGTCGGCCGTCCGCGGGATCTGCCCGAGGTCGCCGGTCAGTTCCCGGCCGGTGCCGTAACGGGCTGCGGTGACACTGACCGGGACGCCGCCGAGCCCGGTGGCGAACTCGGCTCGGACCGCCTTGTCCCGGGTCGCGAACTCGGCCGCGTCCCGCCCACCCGAGCCACTGACCAGAAGGCCGCGCTCCTCGGCGGGCGAGGCGGCGACCAGTGCCCGCTGCCCGGCGTCCACCGCCCGACGGTTGTAGTCGGACAGCCCAGTCACCAACGCGACGGCGACGAGGGCAGCGATCACCGCCGCGACCAGCAACCCTCGCGCCTCGCGGGCCCGCCTCCACACCAGCTTCATCCGACGCCTCCCCTGGCCCTGACGGGCCGACGACCATCAAGACAGGCGACCTACCGGGAAAGGTTCGCGCCCGTTACATGATCGTTATTACGGGAGGGGTCAGCTCGCGCCGGCCAGTGCGCCTGGGCGACTAACCGCCACCTCGGAGGTTGCGGATGCCGAAAACGACCGCGCCGAGTACGAGCACGACGCCCAGGAGTTGAAGGCCCGGCGAGTCGTCGGCCTCCCCGTGCACGATTCCGGCGACGCCGAGGGCGACCACGAGAACGGCGGCGACGGTCAGGACGTACTTCATGGGGTTTCCTCCTCGACCCACTCCAGCAGGTCTCCGGGCTGGCAGTCGAGCACTCGGCACATCGCTTCGAGGGTGCTGAAGCGGACCGCCTTGGCGCGGCCGTTCTTCAGCACCGCCACGTTGGCGGGGGTGAGCCCGACGCGCTCGGCGAACTCTCCGACGCTCATCTTGCGCTTGGCCAACTCCACGTCGATGCGGACGACGATGGGCATCAGATCACCGCTTCCATGTCGGTCCGCAGGGTGGTGGCCTGCCGCAACAGCGCCCGCATCACCACCATGAGAAGCCCCAGCACGCTGACGCCCACCGTCAGCAGGAACAGCAGCAGCGGCAGCCCTGGGTCGTCCGCGTTGAACCCCACGTAGAGGAAGACACCTACGAGCACCACCCACGCGGCGGCGATGGCCCACACGATCGCGTCCACCCACTTCAGGGACGCTTCGGTGAAGATGCGGTCACTCTTGACCAGGCTGAGCAACTTCCACGTCGCGACGATGACGACCTGGACGCACAGCACCCAGAACACCGCCACGACAGTGGCCGGCCACCGGAGGTAGGCGTCCTGCGGCGATTCCGCGGCCATGTGGGCGAACTGTCCGGGCAGGGAGAAGGTCTGAAACAGGACCAGGACTCCGAACAGCACCACGAGGAAAACTCTGAGAGCGGCAACCGCTCGATGCTCCGTAACCATGCATCGAGTTTCGCTCGTTACCTATCGAAAGTCAATCGGTTGCCGGGACATTGACGCCCGCTCAGGACGACGTCGGCCCGGGTGCCGGCCTCGCCTTCTGGGGATAGAACGTCTCGTGACGGGCCAGCATGGCGACGAATTCACCGATCTTGCGCTCGCGGGTCTCCGCCCGCTTGACGGCATTGAGGCGATGGATGAGAGCGAACCGGTTGGCCTTGGTGAGCACGTTGAGCATGGCCTGGGCAGCGGGCTCGACGGCGATGGCGGCGAGCAGGTCGGCCGGCACCTCCGCCTCCGACGGCGGGGCGTAGGCGGCCGCCCACCGCCCGTCCGCCTTCGCGGCGTCCACGGCGGCGCGGCCCGCCGGCAACATCCGCCCCTGCTCCTCCAACCGGGCCACATGCCCGACGTTGCGCTGGGACCAGGAACTGCGGGGCCGACGCGGGGTGAACCGGATCCAGGACGACTCCTCGTCCCGCTTGCGCGCCTGCCCGTCGATCCAGCCGGCGCACAGACCCTCGTCGACCGCCTGCTGCCAGGTCACCGTCGTGACAGTGCCACCCTTCCTGGTCAGGGCGAGCCAGACGCCGGGCGACGTGGCGTGGTTGGCCGACAGCCACGCGCGCAGGGCGTCGGCGTCCGCGACGATCAACTCATCCAGCTCTGTGCTCGCCATGACGGCAGGCTAACCGCTGGCGCCGACACCGCGGCTCCGCTGGTCGGCCGGGCCAGACCGAGGCGCGCCGATTCTCGAGACTTCAGAGGGGGGGGGGTTCATCTGGCGTCAGACGATCTGGCGTCGTACGATCGAGCCGTGAAAACCCTTCCTGCCCCCGAGCCGTGGACGGCCGCCCTTCCCGAGGCGACACCGCCACCCGACATGGCGATCCATCAACTCCCCACGGGCACCTACGAGACGCGGGCGGCATTCGCCCTTCGCGGTGGCTCGTTCCGTGACAAGCGGCAGTTCGCCGCCACCGCCATCCTCGTGCGGCACCCGAAGGGCGACTTCCTCATCGACGCCGGCTTCGGAGCCGACGTCGCGGCGCACGTCGCCATGCAGCCGCGCTTCGCCCGCGCCCCCTTCCAGAGCACCCGAACCGTGCGTGAGCAGCTCGACGACAGCGGTTACGACCGCACCAGGCTCCGCGGGGTGTTCCTGACGCACTCGCACTGGGACCATGCGAGCGGCCTCGACTCGCTCGACATCCCCATCTGGATGAACAGAGGCGAGCTCGAGTACGCCGCGAGCGACGGTGACGGAAAGGTCTTCCGCGCCGTCTCGCCCGGCCACGAGATCCGCGAATACTCCTTCGACGGCCCCGCGTACCTCGGCTTCTCGGCGAGCTTCGACGTCCACGGCGACGGGTCCCTGGTGCTGGCGTTGGCCGGCGGCCACACGACGGGATCCGTTGTCGCGTTCGTGACCCTCCCGTCGGGGCAGCGCTACGCGTTCATCGGCGACCTCACCTGGCAACTGGACGGAGTCCATCGGCGGGTGGAACGCCCCTGGCTGCTACGGGCCCTCGCCGACAGCGACGCCGAACAGGTGCGGCAGGGCATCCTGCGATCGGCCGCGTTGACCGAGCTGATGCAGGTCGTCCCCGCCCACGACCGGCGCGCCTACGAGGGAATCCCGCTGTTGTCGGGTGCGGCGCGATGACCGCCGGACCGGCGCCGTCGCTCGACTCCGAGATCACCTGGCTGTTGCACCGCGCCGCCCAACGGATGCACGTGGTGACCGGCGAACAGGCCGAGAGGCATGGCCTGCACCTGCGGGACTACATCGTGTTGAGCGCGTTGGACAAGACACCCGGGCTGACCCAGGTCGAGCTGGCGAGGACCCTCGGGCTCGACAAGACCACGCTGATGACCCAGCTCGATCGACTCGAGCAGAAGAATCTCGTCGTACGTCACTCCGATCCCCGCGACCGCCGGCTGCGCATTCCGGCCATCACCACCACCGGCGAGGAGGTACGCACGCGGGTCGCCCACGCCAGCGAGGAGGCGGAGCGGAACGCGATGGCCGGCTTCAGCCAGGCCGAGGTCGACACGTTCCGCCGAATGCTGTTCGCGATCATCGGCACGGCGGTGGACCCGGGGTCGTGCCTGTGATGCTCGGCGAGCACAGACAGCTCGGTGCTCAGGCGGTCTCGTCGCCACTGGTGCGCTTGGCGCGGCTCGGCTGCACCCGTTTGGGCTCGCCGGGCATCTTCGGGTGGTCCGGCGGGTACGGCATGTCGCCCTGGCCGGCGGCGGCGTCCCGCTCGGCCCACTCCAGCAGCGGGGTGATATCCCACGGTGCGTCGTCGATGCCGGCGTGCGGATCACCTCGCTCGGCGAGCCGGGCCGGCACGGTGCGCAGGTCGAAGTCGTCCGGGTCGACGTCGGGTAGCTCGTCCCAGGTGACCGGGGTCGAGACGGTGGCCCGCGCGTTGGCCCGCAGCGAGTACGCGCAGGCGATGGTGCGGTCGCGCGCCATCTGGTTGAAGTCGACGAAGACCCGGGTGCCGCGTTCCTCCTTCCACCAGGCGGTGGTGACCAGGTCGGGGTTGCGGCGCTCCACCTCCCGGGCCAGCGCGATGGTGGCCCGGCGCACCTCGGTGAACGTCCAGCGGGGTTGGATGCGCAGGTAGACGTGCACGCCCCGGCCGCCGGAGGTCTTCGGCCAGCCGGTCGCGCCCAGCTCGTCGAGGAGCGCGCGGACCTCGCCGGCGGCCCGCGCGGCGTCGGCGAAGTCGGTGCCGGGCTGCGGGTCCAGGTCGATGCGCAGCTCGTCGGGGCGGTCGACGTCGGCGGCCCGCACGGGCCACGGGTGGAAGACGATGGTGCCCATCTGCGCCGCCCAGGCCACGTGCGCCAGATCGGCCGGGCAGAGCTCCGCCGCGTTCCGACCGCTCGGGAAGGTGATCTGCGCGGTCGTCACCCACGGCGGCACCCCCCGGGTGGGCACCCGCTTCTGGAAGAACGCCTCGCCCTCGACGCCCTCGGGAAAGCGTTGCAGCGTGGTCGGTCGGTCCCGCAGGGCGCGCATGATCCCGTCGCCGACCGCGAGGTAGTAGTGGAAGACGTCCGACTTGGTGAACCCCCGCTGCGGGAAGATCACCCGATCCGGACTGCTCAGGCGGACGGTGTGCCCGGCCACCTCGACCTCTGCGGCCGCAGCCTTGGTGCCACCCATCCCGCGACCTTATGCCACGCCCCCGACGTTCGACGTACCGTTGACGGGTGAGTCTTGACGACAACGAACTGCCCCGTACCGACGAAGAGTGGCGGGTCCGACTGACCCCCGAGGAGTTCCACGTTCTACGGGAGGCCGGCACCGAACGCCCGTGGACGGGCGAGTACGTGGACACGAAGACCCAGGGGGTCTACCACTGTCGCGCCTGCGGGCTGGAGCTGTTCTCCAGCGACACCAAGTTCGACTCGCACTGCGGTTGGCCGAGCTTCGACGACGCCATCCCGGGCCGGGTCAAGGAAATCGAGGACCGCACCCTCGGCATGGCCCGTACGGAGATCCGCTGCGCGCGCTGCGACAGTCACCTCGGGCACGTCTTCCACGGCGAGGGCTTCACCCCGAAGGACACCCGGCACTGCGTCAACTCGGTCTCCATCAAGCTGGAACCCCGCTGACCCGGGCACTCGGGGCGTAACCGCGCTCACTGCACGACGGCGCTCAGGGCGTACCCGTACCCCTGAGCAGCTCGACCTCGGCGGTCCGGGACTGTTCGATCCGCCGGGCCAGGTCGCGGACCTGCTCGTTGCGGCCGACGCCGACGTGGGATCGGGCCAGGTCGGCGGCCGATCGCTGGTGGTCGGCGAGCACGTCGCGCAGCACGCGGTCGACGTCCGCGTCCGGCGCGATCCGCAGCCGGTCGAGCGCGGCGTCGTCGCCGTGCCCGTCGTGGTGGTGTGCGGCCGCGCTGGCCCCCGGGCCGGTCGTGGGCAACCAGCCGCGCATGGCGGCCAGTTCGTCGGCCTCGGTCGCCTCGACGGCGGCGGCCAGGGTGCGCAGCGCGTCGTCGCGCACCCGGTCCCGGGCCAGCCGGACGATCTGCAGGGTGCGTTCGCTGTGCCCGACCATGGTGCTCAGGAACACCACGTCGATCCCGCTCATGGCATCCGCCTCGATCGGGGAGCCGCCGCCCGCGGACCCGGCCGCCGCAGAGCCGGCCGGGGACGCGGGGGTCGGCTGCGGCAGGGCCGACGGGGTCGACGTGGGCGGTCCAGCGCAGGCTCCGGTGAGCAGCAGGGCCGCGACGAGGGACGCCAGCGGGGTACGACGGGGCATGCCGGTTGCTCCGTTCACGCGAGGACGGCGACACGGGTGCGACCAGGAGGCCGCACCCGTGCGGTCAGACCTGGAGCCAGAGCGCCGGTACGTTCGGCGGCTCCCAGCCCGGGATCGCTGTGTGCGCCTGCCGGCAGCGGTACGTCGCTCCGCCGTAGGTGACCTGGTCGCCGACCTGGTACGCCCGACCTGTCGTCCAACTGCCGCCCGGTGCGGGCGGAGTGGTCGGCGTGGCGGTCGGGGTGGGCCGTGGGGTGGGTGAGGTGGTGGGGGTGGGCGTCGGGTTCGACCCTCCGCCGCCGATCTGCACGTCGATGCAGGAGTAGAAGGCGTTCGCCGTGTCGGAGATGTTCCACACCGCGAGGACCTTCTGCCGGCCCGAGAAGCCGCCGAGGTTGACGTTGTGCGAGACGGTGGCGCCCGGCTGCTGGTTGTTGCCGTTGACCACGCCGACCCGGGTGTTGCCGATCCAGTACTCCCAGTTGCTGGTGGCGTGCCGGGCGGTGTTCACCCAGGTGAAGGTCAGCGAGGTGCCCACCGAGGTGGCCGGCCAGCCCCGACTGTCGTCGTTGAGGACGGCGAACTGGGCGATTCCGGCGTTGCAGCTGCGTAGGCCCTTGGGGCCCTCGACGCTCTGCGGCTCGTACTTGATCTGCCCGCAGTCGGGCACCCGGCCCTGCGCGCAGAGCGCCTGCCGGCTCGGTGGGGCGGAGACGTAGCCGTGCGCCTGCGCGGGGGCGGCGACGGTGAGGGTGGCGGCGACGGCGCCCGCCGCCACCAGCGGGACGGTGATTCTTCGACGCATGGGGGCAGCTCCTTCTCCAGGTCCGGTGAGGTGCCCTCAAGGTAATTTAAACATTGTTAACAGTAAAGACTCTCATCGATAAATCCATCGATGATGGCAGTTTTCTTCTCAGAGCCTGAGCAGGCTGCCCCGGTCGTCGACCTGGTCGGCCGACTCGTCGTCCAACCAGACGCCACCGGTACCGAGATAACGGAACCGGTACTCCCCCGGCGGCAGCTTCACTGTCACCGTCCTGGTGCCGTCGCGGCGGGCCACCAACTCGTGCCGACCCGGCTGCCAGCCGTTGAAGGAGCCGACGACGCTCACCGGGCCGGGCGGGACATCGCGGGGCAGACAGAAGGTGACCCGGGTCTGGTTGCCGAAGAGCCTGTTGCGCTTGATCACGGTGATCCTCCGGGGGTTGCGGCGGTTCACCAGGCATAACGGGCAACACGCCGACGCCGACACGCCGCAGCCACGGCCAGGCGTCGACGTTCCGCCCCCACGTCGGGGCCATCTGAGCGATTCTGTAGGCACTTGTCCTTGTAACGGAGGTTTTCGGTGGCAACCTGCGAGGTCTGCGGCAACGACTACTGGATGGCGTTCGAGGTGCACACCGTCAGCGGCGACGTGCACACCTTCGACTCGTTCGAGTGCGCGATCCACCGCATGGCACCGATCTGCGAGCACTGCCAGGTCAAGATCGTCGGGCACGGTGTCGAGGTCAACGGCCGCTTCTTCTGCTGCGCGCACTGCGCCCGCGCCGTCGAGGGCGCTGTGGGTGCGGAGATCCGCGACGCCGTCGGCGCCCGCCCGGCCTGACCGCGCCCGCCCCGCCGCCGCCACCTACCTCGCACCCGACCGGGGGAACCCGCCCGACCTACCATCGGTGAATGCCCCAGCAGACCACCGAACTCCGGACGGCCTCCTTCGCCGACCTGAACGCCCGCACACTCCACGACCTGCTCAAACTGCGCATCGACGTGTTCGTGGTGGAACAAAACTGCCCGTACCCGGAGCTGGACGGGCGGGACGTCGAGCCGGGCACCCGGCACGTCTGGCTCACCGACGGCGGCGCGCCGCTGGCGTACCTGCGGATTCTGGCCGACCCGGACGGTGTCGCCCGGATCGGTCGGGTCGTGGTGGCCCCGACGGCGCGCGGCGGCGGACACGCCGGCCGGCTGATGACGGCGGCGCTCGAGGTGGTGGGCAACCGGCAGTGCGTGCTGGACGCCCAGTCGCACCTCGTCGCGTTCTACACCCGGCACGGCTTCACGGTCAGCGGGCCCGAGTACGTCGAGGACGGCATCCCGCACACGCCGATGCGACGCGAGGCCATTGACGGTTGACGATCGACCTGGCATGGTGCCGGGTAGAGCCATCGCGGGAGCCAGCGATCAGGCACGGGAGTGGGCACTCCCGGCGATCCGGGTGTCGACGTCCGACCTCATCCCCCCGGGGGCTCCATGTCCACTCTCGCCCGATCACGACGCGTGCTCTGGCTGTTCGCCATCGTGGCGACCACCACGCTCCTGTTGACGACCGCAGTAACCACCATGCGGGCCGATCCCGCCTCTGCGCACGGTTCGGTCGTCGACCCGGCCTCGCGTAACTACGGCTGCTGGCAACGTTGGGGCAGCGACTTCCAGAACCCGCGGATGGCCACCGAGGACCCGATGTGCTGGCAGGCCTGGCAGGCCGACCCCGCCGCCATGTGGAACTGGAACGGCCTGTACCGCGAGGGTGTGGGAGGCAACCACCAGGCCGCCGTCCCCGACGGCCAACTGTGCAGCGGCGGACGCACCCAGAGCCCGCGCTACAACGCGCTGGACACCATCGGCGCCTGGAAGACCACAGCGGCGTCGAACAACTTCCGGCTCCGCTTCGTCGACCAGGCCCGTCACGGCGCCGACTACATCCGGGTGTACGTGACCAAGCAGGGCTTCAACGCCGCCACCCAACCACTCGGCTGGGGCAACCTGGAGTTGGCGGGCCAGATCGGCAACACCCCCGCCTCCCAGTGGAGCCCGGACCCCAGTGGTGTCTCGATCCAGATCCCGGTGAGCGCGCCGGGCCGCACCGGACGGCACATCGTCTACACCGTCTGGCAGGCCAGCCACCTGGACCAGTCGTACTACCTGTGCAGCGACGTCGACTTCGGCGGCGGGTCGACCACCCCACCCACCGATCCCCCGCCGACGACCCCGCCGCCCACCACTCCCCCGCCGACCACCCCGCCGCCGGCCGGTGCCTGCACGGCGACGTACCAGGTGACCGGTCAGTGGTCCGGCGGCTTCCAGGCCGACGTGAAGGTGACCGCAGGTGGCTCACCCACCCAGGGTTGGTCGGTGAGCTGGAACTACGGCAACGGCCAGCAGGTCACCTCGTCGTGGAACGCGACGGTCAGCACCAACGGCACGCTGGTCACCGCACGTAACACCAACAACAACGGCACCCTTGCCGCCGGAGCGAGCACCACGTTCGGTTTCCTCGGCTCGTGGAACGGCAGCAACCCGGTTCCGCTGGTCTCCTGTACGACGACCAGCTGATCCCCGGCCGGCGCCGCACCCGGGCGGGGGTGCGGCGCCGGACGGCGGGAAATGCGGTGGTGCCCAGGGTCCGCCCGGGCCCCCTCGCCTTGCCGCGATCTTGCACTTTCGGTTGCCCGATCGCGGCTTATGGCCGTTTCGCCGGGACAGAAACTGCAAGATCGGCGGAGTGGGGGGCGAGGGAGGGCAGGGCGGGGTCAGACCAGGCAGTTCACGATCTCGGCTACCGAACGGCGGCGGCCGGTGTAGAACGGGACCTCTTCGCGGACGTGCCGGCGGGCGCCGGAGGCGCGCAGGTCCCGCATCAGGTCGACGATCCGGTGCAGTTCGTCGGCCTCGAAGGCGAGCATCCACTCGTAGTCGCCGAGCGCGAACGAGGCGACAGTGTTGGCCCGCACGTCCGGGTAGCCGCGGGCCATCTTGCCGTGCTCGGCCAGCATCTCGCGCCGCTCGGCGTCGGGCAGCAGGTACCACTCGTAGGAGCGGACGAACGGGTACACGCAGATGTAGGGACGAGCCTCCTCACCGGCCAGGAACGCCGGGATGTGGCTCTTGTTGAACTCCGCCGGCCGGTGCAGCGCCATCTGCGACCACACCGGGGTCAGCGCCCGACCCAGTGTGGTGCGGCGGAACCGCAGGTAGGCGTCCTGCAGCGCGTCCGGGGACGCGGAGTGCCACCAGATCATCACGTCCGCGTCGGCACGCAGCCCGGAGACGTCGTACACGCCCCGAACCACGACGTCCTTGCCAGCCAGCTCGTCGAAGAGGGACACCACCTCGCCGGTGACGTTGTCCCGCAGCGACGGCAGCGGGGAACTGGCCCGGAACACCGACCACATGGTGTAGCGGATGCTGTCGTTCAGCTCCCGCAACCGGGCCGCGTTGGTCTGCTCGGTCATCTCGCCGATCCTCCCAGTGCTGTGATGATCTCTTCGGCCGCCGTCTCGCCGGAGCGGACGCAGACCGGAATGCCGACGCCGTCGAAGCCGGCGCCGGCGAGGACCAGTGTGGGGTGCGCGGCCCGCAGCGCCGTCCGCGCGGCACCGAGCCGGTCGGCGTGCCCCGGCGCGTACTGCGGCAGCGCACCACCCCACCGCTGCACGTGCCCGTCGACCGGGGCGGGCAGCGGGGTTCCGAGCACCGCCGACAACTCCCGGTGCACGGTGGCCGCCAGGTCCGCGTCGGGGCGCTGAAGGTGCGCCTCCTCGCCGTACCGGCCCACCGACGCACGCACCAGGGCCAACCCGTCCGGCCGGCCCAGGTGCCCCCACTTGGTGGTGAAGAAGGTCGCCGCCTTGATCAGCAGGCCCTCGGTGCTCGGCACCAGGAAGCCGGACAGCTCGGGCAGTCGCGGCTGCGGCAACGCCATGGTGACCAGCGCGACGCTCGCGTAGTCCAGCGCGCCGACGCCCGCCGCCACCGCCGGCGCGGGGCCGGAGAGCAGCCGCGCCGCCGGTCGCGCCGGCACCGCCAGCACCACGGCGTCCACGTCGACCAACTCGGGGTCGCGCGTCGGGCCGACAGTGAGCCGCCAACCCGTGTCGGTCGCTGTCAACTCGCGCACTGCGGCATCCCGCCGTATCGTCGCGCCACTGGCCGTCACCGCCGCCTCGACCAGGGTGCTGAGCCCACCGGCGAGGGTGCCGAAGACCGGGGCGCCGGGCGCACGCGGCGCGGCGGCCTGCGCGGCCCGGACCGCGCCGACCAGGGTGTGCTCCACCCGGGCCGTGCGGGCCAGCGCCGGCATCGTCGTGACCAGTGAGAGATCGTCGGCGCGGCCCGCGTACACGCCGCCCAACATCGGGTCGACCAGCCGCTCGACCACCTCGTCGCCGAAGCGGGACCGGACCAGCTCGCCCACCGAGATGTCCGCGTCCGGCCCGACCAGCGGCCGACCACCGTCGGTGTCGGCGTCCGCGGCCGGGCGGGCGACAGTGGCCACCCGCTCCAGATCCCCCGGTACGCCCACCAGGGTGCCGCCCGGGATCGGGCGCAGCCCCCCGTCGATGACCAGCGCGGCCTGCCCCACGGTGGGGTGCACGATCTTCTCGGCCAATCCGAGCCGGCGGGCCAACGCCACCGCCGCGCTCTCGGCGCCCGTCGGGTCGCGCATCAGGAACGACTCCGCGCCGAACTCCACCGGCTGACCAGCCAGCTCCCCGGTGCGCAGCTTCCCGCCCAGCACGCCGGACTGCTCGTACACGGTGATCTCGGTGCCGGCCGGTGCGCTGTCGCGCAGGCGGACCGCGGCGGCCAGACCGGCGATCCCTCCGCCGACCACCGCCACCCGCCAGGGCCGCCGCATTTCCGGTCAGCCCTGGTCGGCTCGGCGGCTGGACAGCTCGTGCACCAGTGCTACCACCCGGGTCAGCACCTCCGGGTCGGTCTCCGGCAGCACCCCGTGGCCGAGGTTGAACACGTGCCCGGGGGCCGCCCGGCCCTGCTCCAGGATGCGGCGCACCTCGGCCTCCACGACCGGCCACGGCGCGAGCAGCACGCACGGGTCCAGGTTGCCCTGCACCGCCTTGTCGGCGCCGATCCGGCCGGTGGCCACGTCCAGCGGCGTACGCCAGTCGACGCCGACCACGTCGGCCCCGGCCTCGCCCATCGCGCCGAGCAGCTCGGCGGTGCCCACCCCGAAGTGGATCCGGGGCACCCCGGCGTCGACCAGCCCGCTCAGCACTGTGGTCGAGTGCGGCAACACCAAACGGCGGTAGTCGGCCTCGGAGAGCGCGCCGGCCCACGAGTCGAACAGTTGCACGGCGGAGACGCCGGCCTCGATCTGCACCCGCAGGAAGGCCAACGTCACCTCGGCCAGCCGGGCGCAGAGCGCGTGCCACAGCTCCGGGTCGCCGTACATCAGGGCCTTGGTCTTGGCGTGGGTGCGCGACGGGCCGCCCTCGACCAGGTAGCTGGCCAGCGTGAACGGCGCGCCGGCGAAGCCGATCAGCGGGGTGTCGCCCAGCTCGACCACCAACTGCCGGACGGCCTCGTCCACGTACGAGACGTCGTCCAGGGTGATCAGGCGGATCCGTTCCACGTCGGCGGCGGTGCGAATCGGCTCGGCGACCACCGGGCCGGTGCCCGGCACGATGTCCAGGTCGATCCCGGCCGCGGCGACGGGCACCACGATGTCGCTGAACAGGATCGCCGCGTCTACGCCGTGTCGGCGCACCGGCTGGAGGGTGATCTCGGTGACCAGATCCGGGCGTCGGCAGGACTCCAGCATCGGCACGCTCGCCCGGATCTCCCGGTACTCCGGGAGGGAGCGGCCCGCCTGGCGCATGAACCAGACCGGGGTGTGCGGGACGGGCCGACGTCGGCAGGCCCTGATGAAGGGCGAGTCGGCCGGTCCGCCGGGGCGGGAATCTCCGTCTCGGGCGACAGTGCCCGTGGTGTCCGTGGTCATCGCCGCAATCGTGCCACGCCCGCCACCCCCAACCGGGTGGGGGTGAGAGGAAGGGCACCGTTCCTTACGCCCCGGTGCCCTTCGTGGGCGTCGGCGCGCCGTCGAAGCGGGCGACGGACGGCGGCATAGGCTGCCGACATGGCCCCCCCGATCGCGCTCCCGGAGACGTTCGCCCGCGCGGTCGCCGGGCTGCGGTCGGCCGCCCCCCGGCCGGAGATCACCCTGGAGGAGGTCGGCGCCCCCCAGCGGCTGGCCCCGTACGCGTTCGCGCTCGCCGCGACGGTGCTGCGCGACGACGACGAGGTGGCGACCGGTCGGCTGATCCTGCTGCACAACCCGGTCGGGCACGAGGCGTGGCAGGGCACCCTGCGGCTGGTCACCTACGTGACCGCCGAGTTGGAGGTCGATCTGGCCGCCGACCCGCTGCTGCCCGGGGTCGGCTGGACGTGGCTGACCGACGCGTTGGACGCCCAGGACGCCGGCCACCGGGCGATCGGCGGAACGGTGACGCAGACCATGTCGACCCGGTTCGGCGATCTCGCCGGGCCACCGACCATCGGTGACATCGAGATTCGCGCGTCCTGGACGCCGATCGACGACGACCTGACCCCCCACCTGCTCGGCTGGTGCGCGTTGCTCGCCTCCACCGCCGGTCTCCCCCCACCCGGTGTCACAGCCCTCTCCGACCGCCGCCCGGCCGGCGCAGCCTGACGTTCGGCCCTCGGGAGGACACTTTGCGGACACCTGATCGACACACGCCGGACCGGCTGCACCCGCCGGATCTCCGCGCGCACTAGGGTTGGCAGGTGACCGACGAACCACCCCTGCGCCGTCGGCCCACCGAAGAACTTCCGGGAAACGCACCCCAGCACCCGCCGTCGGCCCAGCCGCAGCCGGCGGGCGAGGGGGCCGACCCGGCCGACGGTGGGCCCGTTCCGCTGATCGCCCCGCGTGACGGCACCCCCGATCCGGTGGCCGCCCCGGCCGAGCTTGCCGAGGTCGTGGCCCGCTTCGCGGCGGGCACCGGCCCGGTCGCCCTGGACGCCGAACGGGCCTCCGGCTACCGCTACAGCCAGCGCGCGTACCTGGTGCAACTGCGCCGGGCCGGTGCGGGCACGGCGCTGATCGACCCGCTGCCCCTGCCCGACCTCAGCGCGCTGGACGCGGTGATCGGTGAGGCCGAGTGGGTCCTCCACGCGGCCAGCCAGGATCTGCCCTGCCTGGCCGAGGTGGGGTTGCGCCCACGCCGCCTGTTCGACACGGAGCTGGCGGCTCGGCTGGCCGGCTTCGAACGCGTCGGGCTCGCCGCGCTCACCGAGCAGCTGCTCGGGTTCACCCTGGAGAAGCACCACTCGGCGGCCGACTGGTCGAGCCGACCGCTGCCCGAGTCGTGGTTGACGTACGCCGCCCTCGACGTGGAGCTGCTCACCGACCTGCGCGACGCGCTGGACGCCGAGTTGACCCGGCAGGGCAAGTCCGCCTGGGCCGCGGAGGAGTTCGCCGCGCTGGTCCGTACCGGGGCACGTCCGCCCCGGGTCCGGGCGGAGCCGTGGCGGCGCACCTCGGGCATCCACCGGCTGCGAGGGGCGCGGGCGCAGGCCCGGGTCCGCTCGATGTGGTACGCCCGGGACCAGATCGCTTCCCGGCGGGACGCCGCTCCCGGTCGGGTGCTGCCCGACTCGGCGATCATCGCCGCGGCCGAGTTGGACCCGAAGGACGAGAAGACCCTGCTGACCCTGCCCGGCTTCGGTGGCCGGTCGGTCCGTCGGCTGGCCCGCACCTGGCTCGCCGCGCTCGACGACGCCCGGCAGCTACCGGAGGATTCCCTGCCGGTCTCGCCGGCCGTGGAGGGCCCGCCCCCGCCGCACCGATGGGCCGAGCGGGACCCGGTGGCGGCCGGCCGGCTGGCCCGCTGCCGGGAGGTCGTGATCCGCATCGCCGGCGAGCACAACCTTCCGCCGGAAAACCTGATCACTCCGGATTCGGTCCGCCGACTGGCCTGGACCCCGCCGGAGGAGATCACCGAGGAGTCGGTAGCGGAGACCCTGCGTGGCCTCAACGCCCGCGAGTGGCAGATCGGCCTCCTCACCCCCGACCTGACCGAGGCCCTAACCCCCAAAACCCCCACCCCCTAACCCACCCCACCCGCTGTTGATCATGAAGTTATTGCGATCCGCGTCGGCGTGTCGTGACAACAACTTCATGATCAACGGTGGGGGCGGGGTGGTGTGGGGTGGGCCACAGGTGGGGGTGGGGACGGGGTTGGTTACTGGCGAGTAGCATTCGAGGGAAACGTGCCCGTGTCGCCGACCCTTGTTCGGTCCGACGTGCCGCCCGGCGCGACGGCCGAATCACGGTCGAATAGGAGGCTCAAGTGCCCCGTGAAGTTCGCGACGTCGTCTTCGTCGACGGCGTCCGTACCCCGTTCGGCAAGGCGGGTGGCATGTACGCCAACACCCGCGCCGACGACCTGGTGATCCGCTGTATCCGGGAACTGCTGCGCCGCAACCCGCAGTTGCCCCCGGAACGGGTCGAGGAGGTCGCCATCGCGGCCACCACCCAGATCGGCGACCAGGGCCTCACCATCGGCCGCACCGCCGCCCTGCTGGCCGGGCTGCCCAAGACCGTTCCCGGCTTCGCCATCGACCGGATGTGCGCGGGGGCGATGACCGCGGTCACCACAGTGGCCAGCGGCATCGCCATGGGCGCGTACGACATCGCCATCGCCGGCGGCGTCGAGCACATGGGCCGCCACCCGATGGGTGAGGGCGTCGACCCCAACCCGCGCATCATCGCGGAGAAGCTGGTCGACCCGTCCGCGCTCGTGATGGGCTCCACCGCGGAGAACCTGCACGATCTGGTCCCGCACATCACCAAGGCACGCACCGACGCGTTCGCGCTCGCCTCGCAGCAGAAGACCGCCAAGGCGTACGCCAACGGCAAGCTCCAGGACGACCTGGTGCCGATGTCGATCCGCGACGCGGAGGGTGGTTGGGGTCTGGCCACTGTGGACGAGGCCCCGCGGGACACCTCGCTGGAGAAGTTGGCCACCCTGAAGACCCCGTTCCGCCCGCACGGCAAGGTCACCGCGGGCAACGCGGCCGGCCTGAACGACGGCGCCACAGCGAGTCTCCTGGCCGACGAGGCCACTGCCCGCGAGCTGGGTCTGCCGGTCGCCATGCGGCTGGTGTCGTTCGGCTTCGTCGGAGTCGAGCCGGAGGTGATGGGCGTCGGTCCGATCCCGTCGACGGAGAAGGCGCTGCGCCTCGCCGGGCTCAGCATCGACGACATCGGCCTGTTCGAGCTGAACGAGGCGTTCGCCGTGCAGGTGCTCGCCTTCCTCGACCACTTCGGCATCGCCGACGACGACGCGCGGGTCAACCCGTGGGGTGGTGCGATCGCCATCGGTCACCCGCTGGCCTCCTCCGGCGTGCGGCTGATGACGCAGCTGGCCCGCCAGTTCGCCGAGCACCCCGAGGTCCGCTACGGCCTCACGGCGATGTGCATCGGCATCGGCATGGGCGGCACTGTCATCTGGGAGAACCCGCACTGGGAGGGTGGCAACAAGTGAAGGCACCGAACGAGGTCGTCACGCGGGCGCTGCTGCGCCAGGTGAACGTGCCAGGGCTGGACCGGCCCGCCGCCCTGATCACGCTGGACAACGGCTTCGACCACACCAAGCCGAACACCTTCGGCCCGGGTGGGCTGGCCAGCCTGGACGAGGCGATCACCGCCGCGCTCGCCGCCGACCCGGCGTTCATCGCGGTCACCGGCAAGCCGTACATCTTCTGCGTGGGCGCGGACATCGTGGGGCTGCCGCAGCTCGCCGACCGCGCGCAGGCGCTGGAGATCGGCCGGCTCGGCCACCGGGTCTTCGCCCGGCTCAAGGACAGCAGCGTCCCCACCTTCGCGTTCGTCAACGGCGCGGCGATGGGCGGTGGCCTGGAGTTGGCGCTGCACTGCCACTACCGGACGCTCTCCGGCGGCGCGGCGGCCCTCGCGCTGCCCGAGGTCTCGCTCGGTCTGGTGCCCGGCTGGGGTGGCACCCAGTTGCTGCCGAACCTGATCGGCATCCCCGCCGCGACCCAGGTGATCATCCAGAACCCGCTGATGCAGAACAAGATGCTCAAGCCGAAGCAGGCGGCCGAGCTGGGCATCGCGGACATCCTGTTGGAGCCGGCGGACTTCCTGGAGCGGTCCCTGGAGTGGGCTGCCGGCGTGGTCCGGGGTCAGGTCACAGTGACCCGGCCCGAGGTCGACAAGGACATGTGGGCGGGCGTGCTCTACTTCGCCCGGGAGACGCTGAACCAGCGGCTGCACGGCGCGGTCCCGGCCGCGTACAAGGCGCTCGACCTGCTGGAGACGGCGAAGGACGGCGACTTCGCCGCCGGCACCGCCGCCGAGGACGAGGCCCTCGCGGACCTGGTCTTCTCCGAGGAGCTGCGCAGCGGCCTGTACGCGTTCGACCTGGTGCAGCGGCGGGCCAAGCGCCCGGCCGGCGCACCGGACAAGGGCCTGGCCCGCACGATCACCAAGGTCGGCATCGTCGGCGCGGGTCTGATGGCCAGCCAACTGGCGCTGCTGTTCGCCCGCCGCCTCCAGGTGCCGGTGGTGATGACCGACCTCGACCAGTCCCGGGTGGACAAGGGCGTCGGCTACGTGCACACCCAGATCGAGAAGGCCGTCACCAAGGGCCGGATGGACAAGGGCACCGCCGCCAAGCTGTACGGCCTGGTCAGCGGCACCGTCGACAAGAGCGCCTTCGCCGACGCGGACTTCGTCATCGAGGCGGTCTTCGAGGACCTGGGCGTCAAGAAGCAGGTCTGGGCCGAGTTGGAGAAGATCGTCTCGCCGGAGGCGGTGCTCGCCACCAACACCAGCTCGCTGTCGATCACCGAGATGGCCGCCGAGTTGGAGCACCCGGAGCGGGTCGCCGGCTTCCACTTCTTCAACCCGGTGGCGGTGCTGCCGCTGCTGGAGATCGTCCGCGGCGAGCGCACCGACGACGTCACCCTGGCAACCGCGTTCGCCGTGGGCAAGCAGCTCAAGAAGTCGAGCGTGCTGGTCAAGGACGCTCCGGCGTTCGTGGTGAACCGGCTGCTCACCCGCTTCCTGGGCACCGTCTTCGCCGCCGTCGACGCGGGCACTCCACTGGACGTGGCGAACAGCGCACTGGACCCGCTGGGCCTGCCGATGCGTCCGCTCGCCCTGCTCCAGTTGGTCGGGCCGGCCGTCGCGTACCACGTGGGCGGCACTTTGCACGCCGCGTACCCGGACCGGTTCTCCGTCAGCGAGAACCTCAGGCGGATCGCCGACTCGGGCCAGCCGCTCGTGGTCGACGACCAGGTCAACGAGGAGGTCGCCAAGCTGCTCGTGGTCGGTGACCAGCCGCTGACCGCCGAGCAGGTACGCCAGAGCGCCCTCGACGCGCTCGCGCAGGAGATCCGGCTGATGCTGGACGAGGGTGTGGTCGCCGAGGCGCAGGACATCGACCTGTGCATGATCCTGGGCGCTGGCTGGCCGTTCCACCTGGGCGGCGTCACGCCGTACCTGGACCGGACCGGCACCTCCGAGCGGGTCACCGGCCAGCGGTTCCTGCCGCCGGGTGCGGCGAGCCTGCCAGCCTGACGAGATCGCAGCACCACAGTCGCGGTGGTCGGACCGTCCCCGATGGACGGACCGACCACCGCGACCGTTTGTGATCAGACGGCTGCGGCACGGGGTTTCCGCGGGGACGACGACGGCCGTCGCGTCGGGTTAGGATCACGCGTTTTGCACCCCCATCTTGGAGCTGACTGATGTCCCAGCCGCCGGCCAATCCCTACGGCTCGCCGCACGATTCCCCCGACCCGTCGCAGCAGCCGGGCCAGCAGCCTGGCGGCTGGCCGCCGCCGCAGCAGCAGGGACAGCCGCAGCAGCCCGGTGGGTTCCCGCCCGCGCAACCGGGCTTCCCGCCCGCGCAGCCTGGGCAGCCCTACGGTGACCCGAACCTGGTCGGCAGCCCTCCCCCGGCGAAGAAGTCGAACGTCGGCAAGATCGTGCTGATCGTGTTGGCAGTGGTGCTGGTGCTCTGCGTCGGCGGCGCGGCGGTCACCTGGCTCGTCGTCAAGGACGACGTGGGTGCCGTGGTGGACGCCAGCAAGACCCGGGTGGTCGCGCCGGCCACCCTCGCCGGCCGGCCGAAGCTCACCAACCCGGAGCTCCTGACGGCCGCCGAGCAGGCGGTCGCCGGGATGAAGACGGCGGCGGGGAACGAGACGAGCACCGTCGCCGCCTTCTACGGCGACCCGACCAAGCAGGACCTCGTCATGATCGCTGGCGTGTCCGGGCTGCTGTCGGATCCGAAGAAGGAGCTCGACTCCTATGTGGACGGCCTGTCCAAGCAGCTGACGGTTGACGCGATGACGGCTGTCGACGCCGGCCCGCTCGGCGGTGAGGCGCGTTGCGGCGACGGCAAGGCCGACACCGTGCCGCTGGGCATCTGCGTCTGGGCCGACCGGGGCAGTCTGGGCATGGTGGTGATGTACTTCAAGTCCGCCGACCAGGCGAAGGCCGAATTCACCACGATCCGGGGCCAGGTCGAGCAGCAGTCCTGATCCGTACGAGACCGGGGCCCCGGCCACCCTCGGGTGGCCGGGGCCCGCTGCTTTCTGAAGCACGTCCGACCAGCCGCCGTCGTTGTGGCAGCCACCTCCTGCGGCCCGCCAATACTTTGCCCTTGCGCTAAGTGTCACCCCCGAGGAACACTTAGCCTTATGGCACAGTATTCGGCGCAGCTCGACGGCGTGTTCCTCGCCCTCGCTGACCCGACCCGGCGCTGGGTCATCCGACGCCTCGGCCACGGTCCGACGAGCGTCGGCGACCTCGCCCGCGAATGTCCGATGACCCTCCCCTCGTTCATGAAGCACGTGCGGACGCTCGAGTCGAACGGACTGATCTACACGACCAAGTCCGGCCGGGTGCGCACCTGCGCGCTCAACCGCGAGCGCCTCGCCGTCGTCGACGACTGGCTCGCGGAGCAGCGCCGGACCTGGGAAGAGCGCACGGACCGCCTGGAACGCCTCGTCACCGATGAGCAGGAGAACCAGCAATGAATCCCGACCTGGACCTGACCATGGCGCGGGTCATCCGCGCCCCTCGCGCCGCCGTGTGGAGTGCCTGGACCGACCCGTCCCGCTTCGAGAAGTGGTGGATACCGGCGCCGGCCCTGTGCCGCGTCGATCGTTTGGACGTCCGGCCCGGTGGCGCACTCGTGACCCGGCTGAGCGACGACGGGGTGGAGTTCGTCCCGCACCTCGACGCGTGCTTCCTCGTCGTCGACGACCTCGAACGGATCGTGTTCACCAACGTGATCGACAGCTCCTGGCGGCCGGCGAACCCCACCCCGGTTTCGATGACGGCGGAGATCACCATGAAGGACCACCCGGACGGCACCGACTACCGGATCATCGTCCGCCACGGTGATCCCGCCGCTCGTGACCTTCACGAGAAGATCGGCTTCGCGGACGGCTGGGGCTCGGTCACCGAACAACTCGCCGGGCTCGCCGAGAGCCAGGGGGCGCTGTGAAGATCGTCCTTACCCAGTTCGTCACTCTCGACGGCGTCAGCCAGGGGCCCGGCTCGCCGACCGAGGACACGAGCGACGAGTTCACCAGCGGCGGCTGGCTCGTGCCCTACCTGGACGAGGTCTTCGTCCGTCGGACCTCCGACTGGTTGGATCTCGCCGACGGTCTGCTGCTCGGACGACGGACCTACGAGGCGTTCGCCCGGGACTGGCCGCAGATCACCGACCCGGACGATCCGTTCACCGAACGCATGAACTCACTACCGAAGTACGTGGTGACCAACACCCTCGCGGCAGGTAGTTGGCACCCGACGACGCTGCTCCGGGGCGACCCGATCCACACCGTCGGGGAGCTCAAGGTCCGGCCCGGACGGGAGCTCCAGATCCACGGGAGCGCACAACTCGGCAAGGCTCTGTTGTCGGCTGGCCTCGTCGACACACTCCGGCTCGTCGTCGCCCCCGCCGTGGCCGGTTCCGGGCGGCGACTGCTCGACCATCCCAGCGCATCCGTCGGCCTCCGACTGGTTCACCACGAAGCGACGGCGAAGGGCCTGCTCCTGCTCGAGTACGAGCATGTCGGCGCCGCCCCGGTCGCGGAGTACGAGGGCGCGACGGCCTTCGTCCAGTCACCCGCGCCACGGCACGGCCCGGCCACTGCCTGAATCTCGCGGTCACGTCCCGACCCGGCAGCGTGGCACCGGGCACCGGCCACGCGAGGGTGGCCGGTGCCCGGTGTCGTACGTCGACGGTCAGGCCGGTTCGGCAGCCGCTGCCGCGGCCCGCGCCGCCGCGGCGGCCGCCCGCTCGGCCGCGTTGCCGAGCACGCAGAACTCGTTGCCCTCCGGGTCGGCGAGCACCACCCAACCACCACCGGTCGGGCCGACGTGGTCGGCGACGAGCGTCGCGCCGATACCGAGCAGCCGCTCGACCTCCTCGGCCCGGCTCCGGTCAGCGGGTTGCAGGTCGAGGTGCAGCCGGTTCTTCACCGTCTTGCCCTCGGGCACCGCGAGGAACAGCACCTCCGGGCCGCCCGGCGGCAGGAGCATCGCCTCCGGGTCGCCGGGGAAGTCGTCGGGATGCCGGGGGCAGTCGAAGACCTGCGCCCAGAAGCCGGCGAGTGCGTACGTGTCGTGACAGTCGATGCTGATGTTGTGGATCGTCGAACTCATGCTTGGTCCTCCACAGTGGTCGGCAGGGCGGCTTCCGGGTCACCCGGAACGTCCTCCGGGAGCCGGGCGTAGCCGGGCACCGCCGACCAGAAGCCGGCCAGGGTGTACGTGTCGTGGCAGTCGAAACTGATGTTGCGGATCCGTGGATACACGGTGGTCTCGCCATCTTCGGATGGGGACGCTCCGCCGCCGGGGGTCAGCCTGCGAGGACCCGGGGTGCGGAGCCTTGACTGATGGACATCGACGCACCCCCCTTTCACTCTCCGAGCTGACGACGCGATCTTGCCACCGGTCGAGCGTGGCGCGCAACCCCGATCAGCCGGCGGCGGACACCGTTCCGGGCACCACCGGGGCGTCCGACGACGGCAGGGTGACAGTCACCTCCAGGCCACCACCGGCCTGCGCGACCACCCGTACGGTGCCGCCGTGCGCGGCACACACCGCTCGGACGATGGACAGCCCCAGGCCGGAGCCACGGGCCCCGGTGCGTTCCCGGCCACCACGGCGGAACGGCTCGAACAGCCCCGGCACGTCGGCCTGGTCCACCTCGAACCCGGTGTTGCCCACCACCAGCCAGGACCGGTCACCGTCGGTGCCGGTGCGCACCCAGAGCCGACCGTGCAGGTGGTTGTAGCGGACCGCGTTCTCGATCAGGTTTCCGGCCAGCCGGTCGAGCAGCCCCGGGTCACCGACGACCGGCGCGGACTCCAGCGACGTCTGCACCCGCAAGCCGATCCGTTCCACCTCGCGGCGCATCGCCGACAGGGCGTTGGCGGTGCCCGCGGCGAGGTCACACTCGGTACGCCGGCCCAGCTGCCGCCCGGTCTGCGCCTCACTGCGGGCCAGCACCAGCAGCGCGTCCACCAGGCCGTTGGCCCGCTCGGAGGCGTCGCGGACCACTGTCGCCATCCGTCGGTACTCGGCGGTGTCCGCGTCGTCGTCGCTGAGCGTCACGTCGATCTCCGTCCGCATCACGGCGAGCGGGGTACGCAACTCGTGCGAGGCGTTCGCCACGAAACGCTTCTGGGCCTCGAAGGCGGACGCGATCCGGTCCAGCATGGCGTCGAACGTCTTGGCCAGCTCGGCCACCTCGTCATCGGCTCCCGAGTAGCCGATCCGCTGGTCCAGCGTCGCCTCACCGAGCCGCTGGGCGGTCGCCGTGACCTGGTGCAGTGGGCGCAGCGCGCGACCGGCCACCGCGTACGCGCCGGCCACCCCGACCACGCTGATCGCCAACAGCGCGACCAGGCCCTTGGCCAGCAGCTCCCCGGAGGCGGCATCGACCAACTGCCGCTGCCACTGGGCGGCGTCCATCTGCCGGCCGTCGGACAGCAGCACGATCGTGCCGGGCACCAACTCGTCGGTGGGGCGCAACGCGTCGCGGACCAGCAGCCAGGCCAGCAACACCAGGATCGCTCCGGCCCCGATCAGCAGCACCCCGTTGAGCAGTGTCAGCCGCAGCCGCAGGGTGGGTCGCAGCCGGCGGCTCATGCGCCTACCTCGGCGGTGCGGTAGCCCGCCCCGACCACCGTCTCGATCAACGGCGGGTCACCGAGCTTCTTGCGCAGCGTCATCACCGTGACCCGGACGATGGTGGTGAACGGGTCGGTGTTCGCGTCCCAGACCCGTTCCAGCAGCTCCTCACTGGAGACCACCGCGCCACGCGCCTTGAGCAGTTCGCAGAGCACCCCGAACTCCTTGTTGGTGAGGTCCACCGGCACCCCGGCCCGGGTGGCCACCCGGCGAGCCGGGTCGAGCACCAGGTCGGCCAGTTCGAGCACCGGCGGAGCGGCCGGGGTGGCCCGCCGGCCCAGCGCCTGCACCCGGGCGACCAGCTCGTCGAAGGCGAACGGCTTGGGCAGGTAGTCGTCCGCGCCGAGCTGCAACCCCTCCACCCGATCGGCCACAGTGCCGCTGGCGGTGAGCATCAGCACCCGGGTCAACGCGCCGGAGGCCGCCAGGTCGGCGCAGATCTGGTCGCCGTGCACACCCGGCAGGTCGCGGTCGAGCACCACCACGTCGTACCGGGTGATGAACGCCGCCTCGTGGCCGGCGTCGCCGTCGTACGCCACGTCGACCGCCATCCCCCGCTTGCGCAACCCCCGTGCGATCGCGTCGGCGAGGTTGCGCTCGTACTCGACCACCAGTACCCGCATCCCGGCCTCCTCGCTGCTGACCACCGACAACCTAGTGCCGGCCGGCAACCATCGTCCCTCGCCGGCCGCGCCGGCCGGCGTTGCGGGCCACCGCGGCGTACGCGATGCTGGCCGGCGGCACCGAACGACGGACGGACTGGCATGACCACTGCGGCACCACCCACCCGGCGGGACATCGCCTACCGGGGTTTCCACCTGCCGGACGACACGACCAGCGGCAGCGGCGACGGCCTGCGCCCCAGCGGTCGAGGGCTCGTCCTCGACGGCGTCGCCGAACGGGGCACCTGGACGTCGCCGCCGGTACCTGTCGGCTTCGCCATCGCCGAGGTGGTGCCGTCCTGGACGGCCGACACCCCGGACGACTGCTGGATCGAGGTCGACCTGCGCGGCTGGAACGACGACGCGCCGAGCACCGACTGGTACCGGCTGGCCCGCTGGGCCGCCGGCGACCACACGGTACGGCGCACGTCGCTGCCCGGACAGCGCGACAGTGCCGCCCGTGTCGACACCGACACCCTGATCGTGACCGGAGCGACGGTCACCGGTTGGCAGACGCGGGTGACCTTGTGCCGGCCCGCCGGCGGCCCGACCGGCCCGGTGCTGCGCAGCATCGGCGCGGTCGCCACCGGCCCCACGACGGCCGACCACTGGTACGCGGGGAAGCCCGTCTCGTCCGCCGCCTGGGGTCGGGTGCTGGACGTGCCCCGCTACTCGCAGCGGCTGCACGCCGGCCAGTACCCGCAGTGGGGTGGTGGCGGGGACTCCTGGTGCAGCCCCACCTGCACCTCGATGGTGCTCGCCTACTGGGGCGCCGAGCCGACGCCGGACCGCTACGCCTGGGTGGAGCCGTCCGGCCCACGTCCGGTGGTGGTGCACGCCGCCCGGCACTGCTACGACCACGCGTACGCCGGGGCCGGCAACTGGCCGTTCAACACCGCGTACGCCGGTCTGCACGGGGTGGACGCGTTCGTCACCCGGCTGCGGTCGCTGGCCGAGGCGGAGTCGTTCGTCGCCGCCGGCATCCCGCTGATCGTCTCCGCCGCGTTCCGGGCCGACGAGGTGCCGGGGCTCGGGTACGACACCGGTGGGCACCTGATGGTGCTGGTCGGCTTCACCGCCGACGGCGACCCGGTGCTCAACGACCCGTACGCCCCGGACGACGACGCGGTCCGTCGCACAGTGCCCCGACAGGGGTTCGAGGCGGTCTGGCAACGCGGCAGCGGCGGGGTGGCGTACGTGCTGCGGCCCGCGTCGGTGCCGCTGCCCCCGCCGGCCACCCAGGCGAACTGGTGATCAGTCGGTCAGTTTCCAGAGTTGGTACGAGCCGGTCGTGGTGGCGACGCACACCAGGTAGCCGGTGACCGCCTGACACCCCCCGGTGACATCGGGCAGCACGTCCAGGATGTGCACCTTCCCGGCGGCGATGTCCAGCTCACCGACGAGCATCCCTCCGTCGGGATGCCGGCGTAGGCCGAACAGCCGGCCGCCGGCACCGAGTTGGTACAGCTCCCACCGGCCCAGGTCGGCCAACTGCTGGCCGGTCAGCGCATCGAGCACGACGTACTGCTCCGACGGACCGACACCGCTGAGGTTGGCCAACAGCCGGCCGTCGGCCGGCCAGGCCCACCCCCACTGGCTGCTGCGCCAGCGCACCTCGCCGGTTGCCGGGTCGAGCGCCTGTAGTTCGTTGTTGCCGGTGCGCAGACACAGGACGGGGCCGCAGTCCAGCGCGAAGTCGATGTGCACCCTGGCGCGGGTCCAGCGGGGCTTGAGCTGGTCCAGCTCGTACGCGGTGACGGTGCCCGAGCCTCTGTCGATGGACAGCAGCAGGTCCTTGGTCAGGTCCAGTCCGATCCGACCGCCGTCGGGTGGGCGCAGGTCGGCGCGGGCCAGCACCGCGCCGGTGATCGCGTCGCGTACCTCGACCGGCCCGTCCACCTGGTTGAGCACCACCCGGTCCACCCCGAGCCCGGTGTCCCGCACCCTCATGTCGGCGCTGAGGCCGGATTGCTCCCAACGCACGGTGCCGCAGCACGGATCCACAGCGCGCAAACTGGACGGTACGGTCTCGCCGCCGCTGCGCAGCAGCAGATTGCCGTCGATCAGCTTGGAGACGGCGCCCGGCTGCTGCCACCGGTACGCCCCGGTCGCCCGGTCCAGTGCGACGGTGAGTGTCTCCCGACCCTCCGGGCCGATCTCGTACCCGGTGGCCAGCAGCATTCCGGCCAGCGGCGTCATCCCCCAGTACTGAGCCTCCGCCGGCAGCGTCACCTGCCAGACCTGCTCGATGCCGGGCATTCGATACGCGGCCAGCCGCGCCTGCCGCGCTTCGGTGATGGCCGGTTCCATGACCAGGAGAAGGTCACCATCGATCATGACATCGGACCCGGGCCGGCCCGGCAGTGTCACCGGGGCCGGCCGGGGCGGTACGACGGCGGACGCGGCGAGCGTGACCAGCGCGAGCACCACGACCAGCGCGCAGCGCAGCGGGCGACCGTGAGCGCGAGGTGGGCGCGGCGTCGACTCCGGGTCCCTGTCGTCCCGCAGCTCGCCGAGGTCGATCACCGAGTCGGTCACCGCGTCAACCTCCACAGAGCGGTAGTGCCGTCGAGGCGCTGGCAGAGCAGCACCGGCAGGGACGCCTGACAACTGCCGGCGATGCCCGGCAGCACGTCGACGATGCGTGTTCGGCCGGCCACCAGGTCCAGTTCGGCGACGACCATCCGACCGTCGTCACCCCGCCGCACACCGACCAGCGGGTCGTCCGGCCGTAGCACCGGCATCAGACTCCACGCGCCCAGTTCGGTCCGTACCTGCCCGGTGGCCGCGTCCCGCACCGCGTACCCCTGGCCGGGCCTGGCCATCAGCAGCCGACCGTACCGGACGTCGGCCAGGACGTCCTGGCCCGGTTCCGACCACCGCACCGAGCCGGTGGCCGGGTCGAGCACCTGGAGGCCGCCGGTCTGCGGTACCGCGCAGAGCAGACCGCCGCATTCGAGCACATGCGACACCAGCGTCACCTCCGCAGTCCACAGTGGCTCCAACTCGGTCAGCCCGAAGCTCACCAGCCGGGTGCTGCCCGGCGGGACGAGCAGCAGCAGGTCGTCGACGATCTGCACCCGCTGGTACGCCGACCGGTCACCGGGCAGCGTGTCGATGCTGCGCAGCAGCTGGCCGGTGCCGGCGTCGTACACCTGCACCTCGCCGGTCGGTTGCAGGAGCACGAACCGGTCGACCTGCCCCTCCGGAGTGAGGTGGTAGGTGGGGCTGGCGGCCGGCGGGATCGGCAGCGACCAGAGCACCAGGCCGGTGTCGGGCTCGACCCCGCTCATCGCGCCCGACCCGTCCTCCCGGCCATTGGTCACCAGCAGGCCACCGCCGGTTGTCGGCTGGGGAGCACCGGGATGCTGCCAGCGTTGCCGGCCCGTCGCGGTGTCGAAGGCGGTGGTCTGGAACAGCCGGTTGGGGGCCCTGACCGCCATCGCCAGCACCAACCCGTGCTCGACCCGGACGTCGAGGTAGTCACCGGTGCGGGCCAACGGCGCCTGCCACCGCCGCCGCACCCCGGCGCCGTTCGCCGCCGGTCGGGCGTACGCGGTCAGGTACCGGTCCCCGTCGGGTGTCGGCGGATCGACCACGAAGACGGCGTCCCCGGCCAGGTACGCGGTGGCCGTCCGCGACGCCGGCACCACGCTCACCGTTCGCCGCGTTGTCGGCGCGGCACCGGCCAGCACCACCAGGCTGAGGAACAGCACAGTCGCGCTGCGCAGCGGGCGACCGACGGCGCGCGGGCGGCGAACCGGAGACGCCGACAGGGGCTCGTCGCGAATCTCGCCCAACTCGATGATCGACAACGACCCTCCTTCCGTCGCCAGGTAAGGCTGGCCGACGGGTCACCGTCCGGCAAACCGACAGTCAGCGCACCGGCCCGGCAAAAGTGACGGAACCCCGCCTGTACGATGGCGCGTCGTGGCTGTGCCGGTGGTAGACCCTTCGCTGAATCCCGTGACCGACGCCGACCCGGTGGAGGCCGAGTCGACACGGCGGCCTCGACGCCGTCCGGCCCGAGCCGACCTGTTGGCCCTCGGAGCCTATGTGCTGCTGGGCGTCTTCGTCTGCCTCAACTACTGGGGTGACGTCAACGGCCGGGTCTCCTCGCACCTGCCCACCGACCACAGCTGGTTCGAGTGGCTGTTCGCGCACGGCGAGTACTCGGTGCGGCACCTGGAGAACCCGCTGTTCACGGCCCGTCAGAACGCCCCGGACGGGGTGAACATGATGGCAAACACCTCGCTGCTCGGGGTGACCCTGCCGCTGGCCCCGCTGACCATGCTGCTCGGCCCCCAGGTGGTGTACGCGATCTACCTGGGCGCGGCGCTCGCGGCCACCGCCGGCACCGGCTACTGGATGCTCTCCCGCCACCTGGTGCGCTCCCGGGCGGCGGCGTTCGTCGGCGGCGCGTTCCTCGGCTTCGCGCCGGGAATCATCCACCACGCCAACGGCCAGCCGAACTTCGTCTCCAACTTCCTGCTCCCGCTGATCGTGGTGCGGGTGCTGACCCTGGGCGAGCCGGGCCGGTGGCGACGCAACGGGCTCGTGCTCGGTGCGCTGGTGGCGTACCAGATCTTCATCAACGAGGAGATGCTGCTGCTCACCGCGCTGGCCTGCCTGGTCATCGTGCTGGCGTACGCCGTGCAGCGGCCGCGAGCGACCCGGGCCGTCGCCGGCACCTTCCTGGCCGGGCTCGGCGTCGCCGGCGGGCTGGCCCTGGTGCTCACCGCGTACCCGATCTGGTTCCAGTTCAACGGCCCGCAGTCCTACCGGGGTCTGCAGGGCGGCGTGTTCCACAACTGGGGCGAGGACCTGGTCGCCTTCGTCACCTTCGCCCGGGACACCTGGGCCGGTGACCCGGCCGTGGAGAAGACCATCGGCCTGACCGAGCAGAACACCTGGTTCGGTTGGCCGCTGGTGCTGCTCTCGGTGGTGGCCCTGGTGCTGCTCGTACGCCGCTCGCTGGCCGCCCGGATCGCCGCGGTGCTCATCGTGGTGTTCAGCGTGGCCGCGATCGGGCCGTTCGTGCGCTTCAACGGTGTGGAGACCGGTGTGCGCGGCCCGTGGTCGTACGTGTCGGACGACCTGCCGCTGGTCGAGATGATGATGCCGACCCGGTTGACGCTGGTGGTCGCCGCCGCTGTGGGCGTACTGCTCGCGTTGACCTGGGACGCCGCGCACCGCCAGGGGCGCCCGGTGGCCGACCAGCCGCGGGTGCCGGCCCAGCGGGTGGCCGAGGCGACCCCGGCGACGTCCGACGACGAGCCGGCCGCGCCGGCCGCCACGCGCCGCAGGTGGCTGCGCCCGGTGGGGTACGCGGCGGTCGCGCTCGCCGTGCTGCCGCTGTTCCCCCGCCCGCTGCCCGCCCAGCAGATCGACCCGCCGCCGCACTTCATCACCGCTGGTGGCTGGCGGCCGTACGTGCCGGCGGGTCGAACCCTGGTGCCCGTGCCGATCCCGAGCAACGTTCACGGTCTGCCGACGCTGCGGTGGAGTGCGCTGACCGGGCAGGAGTTCCCCGTTCCGGGCGGCTACTTCATCGGCCCGAACGAGCTGGGTGAGGGGGTCTTCGGTGCGCCGAACCGACCGACCAGCTCCCTCATCTACTCCACCATGGACAGCGGCACGGTTCCGGCGCTGACCGACGAGAACCGCCGCCAGGCCGTCGAGGACCTGCGGTTCTGGCGGGCGTCGGTGGTGGTGCTCGGGGCGCGCCCCCGCGAGGCGGTGCTCCGTGAGCTGGTCACCGCCCTGATCGGGCCACCGCAGCGGGTCGACGACGTCTGGGTGTGGGACGTGCGCACCCTGGTGGGTTAGTCAGCCGACCCGGTCCCGGACGTCCCACAACCATCCGCCGTCGACCGGCCGGCCCGGGCCGAGCAGGTCGTCGACGGTCCGGCGGACCGGGTCACCGTGCTCCAGGTGCCCGAGGACGACCACCGCGGCACGCCAGTGCCGCAGGTCCTCGACGGCCTGGCGGCGGTCGGCGTCGCTGAGCACCGGCAC
Source organism: Micromonospora sp. NBC_00821 (assembly GCF_036347035.1). Classification (NCBI taxonomy): domain Bacteria; kingdom Bacillati; phylum Actinomycetota; class Actinomycetes; order Micromonosporales; family Micromonosporaceae; genus Micromonospora; species Micromonospora sp. NBC_00821. The sequence continues at coordinate 1,914,951 of NZ_CP108880.1, read as the reverse complement.
CGCGCCGGTCTCGGCCACCTCCCGCAGCAGAACCGACGTGGGCCGGTCCGGCGCACCCCAGCGGGCCGCCGGGTCGTCCGGGCCGCTGGGCCCGATGAAGTAGCCGCCCGGCGCGGCGAACCCCAGACCGGTACGGGCGGACCAGAGCATCACCGGGCTGCGCGCGGCGCCGGTGACCGGGGGCACCGCTACCACCGTCCGGCCGGGCGGCACCAGCTGACGCCAGCCACCGGCGGCGAGAAACGCCGGCACCGGCGCGACCGGCACCACGCGGATCGGCGTCGGAATCAGGGGCAGCAACGCGGCGGCGACCGCGCCGGCCCACAGCAGCCGCACCGGCACGTCCGGCGCCACGTTCGGCCCGCGCGCGGCCCCGACCCGGTCCAGGGACAGCGCCACCAGCACACCCAGCACCGGTACGCAGACCAGCGCGAACCGGGCCGGCACCGCGAGATCGAGCAACGGCAGTCCGCCGACCAGCCGGTACGGCCCCGGAATGCCGGTGGCCTCGGCGTCCACCCGCAGTTCGTCGCCGAGCGAGAGCAGGGCGAAGACCACCCCGCAGGCGGCCAGCGCCCGGACCAGCGGTCGTCGCCACTGCCAGATCACGATCACCACGGCGAGCACCAGGAGGCCTGGGCCGAAGAACGAGTTCTCCTCGGTCGGATTCGGCGAGAGCAGCCCCGGCAGCCAGTCGTCACCCAGCACTGTCTGCCGGGCCGACGCGGTGAACGAGGTGACGTCCAGTTGGAAGCCCTGCGTGGCGAACGCCATCCCGGAGTAGCGCTGCGGGCCGTGGAACTGGAACCACAGCGGGTACGCCAACGGCACCGCCGCCACGCCGGCCGCCACCGCGAGTCGGCCGAAGAGGGCCGGCGCCAGCCGGCGTGCGGCCACCCGGTCGGCGAGCGCGTAACCCAGTGCGAAGACGCCGGCCGCGAGCACCAGGAAGACCAGCACCTCCTCGCCGATGAAGACCTGCCAGACGAGCAGCAGCCCCAGGCCGACGCCGGGCCGCCACACGCCGTGTCGCGTCGTCTCCGAGACGGGCCGGAACACCAGGGCGAGGATCGCGGGCACCAGGAACTGGGCGGCGATGTGCAGGTGGGCGCCCGCCTGAGCGATCATGCCCGGGGCGAAACCACAGATCAGCCCACCCACCGCTGCCGAGGCCCGGGTGGCGACCAGCCGGCGGCGCAGCAGCACGTACCAGGCGACGGCGGTCCCGGCGAGGCAGCAGACGACCGCCACGCAGAACGCCACCTGCGACCCGAAGAGCAGGGTGACCGGGGTGAGCGGGACACCCAGGCCGAGCACCGAGGTGTTCGCCATCAGGTTGACCCCGTCGGGCGCGTTCAACCCGGTGCTGAAGAGCGGGTTCTCCCCCTCGACCACGGCATGCGCCGCGTGGGCCAGCATCCACTCGAAGAGGATCTGGTCACCCGCCTGGTGGAACAGCCGCCACGGGTGACCCCACTGCCCGCTGGTCACCAGCACGGCGAGGCCCAGATAGCCGGCCACCACCAGCGCGTCCCGCAGCCAGGCCGGACGGAACACGCCGACCGTCGCCGGGGGCGCGATGTTCGGGGACGTCGTCCCGGTGGTCATCAGACCGAACGGTCGGTGAGCGTCCGGACGTCCCAGACCCAGACGTCCAACTCCTGGCGGCCCGGGCCGACCAGCTCCTCGACCGTACGTCGCAGCGGCTCGGCGTTCTGCTGCCGCACTGGCAGCACCAGGATCGCCGCCCGCCAGTGCCGCAGCTCGTCGGCGAAGCGCCGACGCTGCCGGTCGTCCAGCTTGGGCGTACGGCCGGTGGTCGCCACCTCCTCCAGCATCTGACCAACCCCGCTGGGACGACCGCCGAACCGGCCCGCGTCACCGGTGTTGCCGTTGCGGGGCGCGAGGAAGTAACCACCGGGGATCTTGAAGTCGAGGTTGGTGGCCGCCGCCCACCGCATGCCGTGCGTGTTGCCCATGCTGGGCACCGGGATCGGCACCAGCGTCTGGTCCGGCCCGACGTACGCCCGCCACCGGTCGGCAGTGATGAAGTCCGGCACCGGCGGCCGGGAGACCATCCGCAGCGGCATCGGTGCGATCGGCAGCAGCGCGAAGGCCAGGCCCGCGGCGGTGAGCACGTGGACGGTACGGCGGTCGGCCGGGCGTAGCGCCCAGGCCCGCTCGACGGCGAGCGCCAGCAGCAGGCCGATCACCACGCTGGTGATGAGCCCGAACCGGGTCGGCACCACAGCGTCCAGCAGCGGCAGGTGGACCAACCACTGCCACGGCCCGGTGATCAGCTCACGGTCCCACCAGGAGACCCGCTCACCGAGGGAGAGCACGGCGAAGAACACGCCGGTCACCGCGAGCGCCCGGACGATCAACTCCCGGCGTAGCCAGACCACGATGCCGATGGCCAGCATCGACAGGCTCCAGCCGAAGAAGGCGTTCTCCTCGGAGTAGTTCGGCGCCAGGTTGATGTTGGCCCGCTGGTTGCCGCCGAGGGTGGGCGAGCCGGGGGCGAAGAAGGCGGCGATGTCGTTGCCGTAGTCCTTCACCGCGTCGCTGAGCCCGTGGTACGCCATCGGCCCGGCGAACTGCACATAGAGCGGGTACGCCAGCAGCGCCCCGGCCAGCAGCGCGCAGGTCACCACGCCGGCGCCCAGAGGTCGCCACGCCGCCCGCCACCGGGCCGGCTCCTGGGCCAGCACCGCCAGCAGGAAGACACCGCAGGCCAACGCCGTGAAGAGCAGGATCTCCTCGTTGATGAACGCCTGCGCGGTGACCAGCAGGGCGAGCAGGGCCCCATCCCGGACCGGTTTTCCGGAGCGGGTGAGCACCAGCACACGCCACACGATGAACGGCAGCAGGAACTGGCTGATGATGTTCGGGTGCCAACTGGCGTGCGAGAGCATCGCGGGCGAGAACCCGCAGAACCAGCCGCCGACCGCCGCCGCGAGCGGGGTACGCACCAGGTGGCGGGAGAGCATCAGGTACCAGGCCATCGCGGTGCCGGCGAGACCGAGCGTGACCAGCACCACGAAGGAGACCGCCGGCCCGAAGAGCAGCGTCACCGGGACCATCGGGATGCCCAGCGCCAACACGGCCGTGTTGGCCATCAGGTTGACGCCGTCCGGGTAGTTGAACTGCTCGGTGTAGAACGGGTACTCGCCGTGCAGCACCACGCGTACCGAGTGGGCGAGGAAGAACTGCACCTGCGCCGGGTCACCGGTGTAGAGCGAGGCCACCCGACCGGACGGGTCCAGCCAGATCCGGCTGGTCACCCAGAGTGCGGCGAGCAGGAACAGCCCGCCCACCGCCAGGTGCTGCCGACGCCGAGTCCACCGGCGCCACCGCGCCCGCGTCGGCACCGCGCTCTCGGCCGCTGCTCCGGGCTCGGCCCGCATTTCGGGCACTGCCGGCGTTTCTGGGTCGGTCGGCACGTCGGGATTGGCCGGCGCTGTGGTGGGGGCGGTCGGCGCTTCGGGCTCGGCCGGTGCCGCGGTGCGGGCGGTCGGCGCTTCGGGCTCGGCCGGTGCTGCGGTGCGGGCGGTCAGCGCTTCGGGCTCGGCCGGCGCTGTGCTGGGGGCGGTCAGCGCGGGCGGGCCGGCGAAGAGGCCGGCCGGTGTGCGGTAACTCACCAGCTCGGCGGAGTCGGCTGCCGCCTCCGGGTGCGGCGCGGGCAGGGCGCGGGACTCGGCAGGCGTCACAGTCGGCGGAGTCTACCGGAGCAACCAAAACGCCCTAAACCCCCGGTGCTGTCCATTGTGGTGGGTAGGAGGCCGGCCAACTGAGGTGCCGCATCGGACATCTCGTACTATGGCGCTTTCCGACAGCGACGGCGAGGCGATCGGGGGCGGGCCAGGTGACTGCAGGCCGTCGGTACGGCAGGGCGCTTCCCGTCCTGCTGAGCGCGCTGCTGGCTGGCACGGCCTGCGGTCCGGTAGCCGAGCGGAAGCCGCAGGACCTCCGGGTCGGGTACGACAGCCTGGACGGCACCCTCGCCGTGTGGCCACCCCGAGGCGACCTCTCCGGGGACGCCACGGCGACGGCGGCGGTCACCGCAGCGGTCCGGAACTGGCGGTCGCCGGCCGACGACCGCGCGCATCTGCCCTCGTCCGGCATCCTCTTCTCCGGTCGGGTCGACGGCGCCCCGGTGGCGCTGGTGGCCGCCGACGTACCCGGCGAAAGCGCCTCCTGGCTGCTGCAACTGACCCGCGAGGGCGACCGGTACGCGGTGACCCGCGCCACCGAGTACACCGATCCGGGTTACCTCGTCTACTCCGACGTGCTGCCGGTGCAGACGGCCGACGGTCGGCGTTACCTGGTCTCGGCCCGGGTGCAGAGCCTGCTCGGGCCGCAGGACCGGACGTTGAGGATCGCGGACGGTCTCAGCGCACCTGTCGACGTGCCGTCCTGCACGGCTGTCGGCGTGACCGCGACCCTGCGAACCACGGAGTCGCTCCCCCGTGGGCGGGCCGCCGACCGGCTGCTCGACCTGGGCACCGGCACCGTCGACCCGCGCTACCCGTTGGTCCGCGACGAGTCCGGTACGGGCCGGCGGGCGCTCACCGGCCTGGACACCTGCGTGCTGTCCGGCGATCGGGGCCCCTTCGGCAGCATCCCGCGCCGGATCGGGGACCGGGACGCCCCACGCTCGGTACCGACGTCCTGGCCGATGGCGAAGCTCACCGTGCGCTCGCTGGGCGAAGTCGCCCTCGGCGGTGGCGAGCCGGCCGAGTTGCAGCAGCTCAGCTGGGACACCGACGCCGGCGCGATGACGGCGGTGATCTACCGACCGGCCGACGGGAGCGCGCCCGTCGTCTCACCCGCCGACCGGGCCACCCCCTTGCAGGCGTACCAACTTCCGGTGCCCGGTCAGCCGCTGGTGGTGCTGAGCTGGCGGGCCACCCGGGACAGTTCCCTGTCCGTTCCGCCGGGCACTCCCCTGCTGGTCGAGCGCCCCGGCCTGGCGGTCATCCCCACTCCGTCCCGCTCCCAGACCTACAGCCTCGCCAACACCGACAAAACCCACTACCGCTCAATCTCCCCCCGCTAAACCCACCCCCCCCCACCCCGCCCCGCCCCGCCCCGCCCCGCCCCGCCCGCGCGATCTTGCACTTTCTGTGCCGACAAATCGACACGCAAGGTGCAATACGCCAACCGAAAGTGCAAGATCGGCGGAGGCAGGGCGGGGCGCGCAGGGCAGGGCGCGAAGGGCGGGGCGCGAAGGGCAGGGCGCGAAGGGCAGGGCGGGGTTGGATATGCGGCGGCGGGCGTCCCGAGGGACGCCCGCCGTCGTTCGTTCTCGTCAGTTCTGTGCGGCCGCGTCGCTGGGGGTGAGGCGGTCCGGGGTGGCATCCAGGCCGGAGATCCAACCGGTGACGTTGCGGGCCACGTCCTGAGCGGTCAGACCCAGGTCGGCGAGGATCTGCGCGCGGGTGCCGTGCGGGTGCCAGTCGGCCGGCACACCCAGATCCTTGAGCGGCACCCGGACGTCGGCGTCACGCATCGCCTGGGCGAGCGCGTCGCCCACCCCGCCGACCCGGACGCCGTCCTCGACGCTGACCACGAGCCGGTGGCGGGCGGCCAGGTCGACCAGTTCCGCCGGGACCGGACGCACCCAGCGCGGGTCGACGACGGTGACCCCGTAGCCCTGCTCGGCGACCCGGGCGGCCACCTCCATGCCCAACTGGCCGAAGGAGCCGACGGCGACGAGCAGCACGTCGGTACGGGCGGACTCGGCCAGCACGTCGACGGTGCCGACCCGGCGCAGCGCCGGCAGGTCCGCGGCGACGGCACCGGTCGGGAACCGCACCACTGTCGGGCCGTTGTCGACGGCCAGCGCCTCGCGCAACTCCTCCCGGAGGGTGGCGGCGTCGCGGGGAGCGGCGATCCGCAGCCCCGGCACCACCCCGAAGACCGACATGTCCCAGATGCCGTAGTGGCTGGGCCCGTCCGGGCCGGTGATGCCCGCCCGGTCCAGCACGAAGGTCACCGGCAGCTTGTGCATCGCCACGTCCAGCAGGACCTGGTCGAAGGCGCGGTTGAGGAAGGTGGCGTAGACCGCGACCACCGGGTGCAGGCCACCGAGCGCCAACCCGGCCGCCGAGGTGGCCGCGTGCTGCTCGGCGATGCCCACGTCGTACACACGCTCGGGGTATTTGCGGGCCAGCTTGGCGATGCCGGTCGGCTCGGCCATGGCGGCGGTGATGCCCACCACGTCCGGGCGCTCGTCGGCGATGGCCAGCAGCTCGTCGGCGAAGACGTGCGTCCACTTCACCGACGGGGCGGCCAGCAGCGCGCCGGTCTCCACGTCGAAGGCGCTGCCGGGCCCGTGCAGGCAGTCCGCCTCGTCCTCCTCGGCGGGGCGGTAGCCGTAACCCTTGCGGGTGACGGCGTGCACGATGACCGGGCCGCCGAAGTTCTTGGCCGCGCGCAGCGCCGCCTCGACCGCGCCCACGTCGTGCCCGTCCACCGGGCCCACGTACTTGATGCCCAGGTCCTCGAACATGGCCTGCGGGGCGACCGCGTCCTTGATGCCCTTCTTGACAGCGTGCAGCACCTCGTACATCGGCTTGCCGACCAGCGGCGTGGAGCCGAGGGCGTCCTTGACGGTGTCCAGGACCTTCTCGTAGCCGGGGTTGAGCCGCAGCGAGGAGAGGTGGTCGGCCAGCCCGCCGATGGTCGGCGAGTAGGACCGGCCGTTGTCGTTGACGACGATCACGAGGGAGTTGCCGGCGGTGGCGATGTTGTTCAGCGCCTCCCAGCACATGCCGCCGGTCAGCGCGCCGTCACCGACCACTGCCACGACGCTGCGCGCCTCGCCCCGGAGGGCGTACGCCTTGGCGAGGCCATCGGCGTAGGACAGCGCCGTGGAAGCGTGCGAGTTCTCGATGAGGTCGTGCTCGCTCTCCGCCTGGCTGGGGTAGCCGGAGAGGCCACCGCGCTGACGGAGCTTGTCGAAGCCGGCCTGACGTCCGGTAAGGATCTTGTGTACGTACGCCTGGTGGCCGGTGTCGAACAGGAGCCGGTCACGGGGGGAGTCGAAGACGCGATGCATGGCGAGCGTCAGCTCGACCACACCGAGGTTGGGCCCGACGTGCCCGCCGGTACGGGAGACCTTGGTGATCAGGAAGTCCCGGATCTCGGCGGCGAGGACGTCCAGTTCCTCGCCGGACATCCGCTTGACGTCCTGCGGACCGCGAACCGTCCCCAGCAGCCGGCCGTGGTTGGCCGTGTCCTCTTCAACACTCATGACCGGAGAGTCTATCGGCCCCCCGGTACTCCGCAGCCTGGCCCGAGCCCCACGCACCCGCGCCTGGCGGGGAGTGGGCAGCTGAGCACCCGGTCAGGCGCCGACGTCGGGTGTTCTACCGCCCGTCCGGGGGAAGCAGCAGCCCGACCTGCTCGACGTGCTGCGTCATCGGGAAGAGGTCGAAGCCCCGTAGCGCCGCCAGCCGCCAACCGAGGTCGGCGAAGGTACGCACGTCCCGGGCGAAGGCGGCCGGGTCACAGGCCACGTACGCGACCGCCCGCGGGCCGGCGGCGACCAGCGCGCGGACCACCTGGGCGCCGGCCCCGGAGCGCGGCGGGTCGAGCACCACCACGTCGACCGGGCCGGTGATTCGTCGGCGGGCCAGCGCGGTCTCCACCCGGGCCGACACCACCTCGACGCTGGGCAGGTCGGCGAGGTTCTCCCGGGCGGCGGCGACACCCTGCGCCGCCGCTTCGACCACTGTCACCCGGCCGGTCGCGCCGACCCGAGCGGCCAGCCCGGCGGCGAACAGCCCAGCACCGCCGTAGAGGTCCCAGGCGACCTCGCCCGGCTGCGGGTCCAGCAACTCCAGCACGGCGGCGGAGAGGGTGTCTGCGGCGGCCGGGTGCACCTGCCAAAACGCGGACGCGGGCAGCGTCCAGTCCCGTCCGGCGGCGACCTCGCGGACCTCGGTCGGGCCACTGACCGGTACGGGCATCCCGTCGCGGATCTCCGTGATGGTCACGTCCCCGCCGGTGCTGGCGACGGTCTCCACGGCCTCGGCGGCCGGCCAGCGCGCACCGGTGGGGGTGAGCACCGGCAGCTGCTGGATGGCCGGGTGGGCGATCCGGCAGCGGTCGATCGGCACCACCTCGTGCGAGCGGTGCTTGAGCAGGCCGGCCCGGTCGGCGGCGTCGACCGCGTAGCGGACCCGGGAGCGCCAGCCGAGCAGCCCACCGGGCAACGCCTCGACCCGGACGCCGAGCCGGTCCAGCTCGACGTCGGTCAGCCCACCGAGGCGGACCAACTGCTCGCGGACCACAGCGGTCTTCCAGGCCAGCTGCGCGGCCGGTGCGACGTGCTGGAGGTCGCAGCCCCCGCAGGCGCCCGGCTTGGCGTACGGGCAGGGCGGCTCGACCCGATCCGGTGAGGGTTCCAGCACTGTCACCGCGTCGGCCCGGACGAACCCCCGGTGCACCTCGGTGACCTCGGCGATGACCCGTTCACCGGGCAGCGCGTGTCGGACGAAGACCACCTGCCCGTCCACCCGGGCGACACAGTGCCCTCCGGGGGCGACCGCGTCTACGGTCAGCTCGACCCGGTCCGTCTCGGCCAGCCCCCGCTCGAACGTCGACGAGGTCGACGCCGACGGCGTCCTGGGTGTCGCGGTCCGCGGACCGCCCGGCTCAGTCACGTGTGTTTCCCATCGTTGCGCTGTTCTCGGGCCCGCCCTCGCCGGGCGGCGCGGCGGCCACCGGCGGGGCGGCGCCCAGCGGTGGCACGGCGCTCCGTGGCCCACGCGCCGGGGTCCGGGACAGTGTGGCGTCCAGTCGGTCCAGGTTCTTGCTCGCTGTCGACGCGAGCTGCCACGGCACGCTGACCACCATCACCCCCGGCTCGAAGAGCAGCCGACCCTTGAGGCGCAGGGCGCTCTGGTTGTGCAGCAGGTTCTCCCACCAACGGCCGACCACGTACTCCGGGATGAACACGGTGACCACGTCCCGGGGCGACTTGCGCCGGGTGGAGGCGACGAAGTCCAGGATCGGGCGGGTGATCTCCCGGTACGGCGAGTCGATCACGGTGAGCGGGATGGCCATCTCTCGGCGCTCCCAGTCGGCCTGCAGGTCCCTGGTGTCCTTCTCGTCCACGTTGACCGTCACCGCGGTGAGCGTGTCCGGTCGGGTGGCGCGGGCGTAGGCGATGGCCCGCAGCGTCGGCTGGTGCACCTTGCTGACCAGCACGATCGCGTGGTTGCGGGCGGGCAGCACGGCCCGGCCCTCGTCCGGTGGGGTCAGCTCGACGGCGATCCGGTCGTAGTGCCGCCGGATCGCCAGCATCAGCACGTAGATCACCGCCATCGCGGCGATGGCGATCCACGCGCCGAGCAGGAACTTGGTGATCAGGACGATCACCAGCACCGCGCCGGTCAGGCCCGCGCCGAACGTGTTGATCGCCCGGGAGCGGACCATCCGGCGGCGCGCCTCCGGGTCCCGCTCGGTGCGCAGGTGCCGGTTCCAGTGCCGGATCATGCCGACCTGGGAGACGGTGAACGAGACGAAGACCCCGACGATGTAGAGCTGGATCAGCTTCGTCACCTCGGCCTGGAAGCCGACGATCAGCACGATCGCGAAGAGGGCGAGGAAGGTGATGCCGTTCGAGAAGGCCAGCCGGTCGCCCCGGGTGTGGAACTGGCGGGGCAGGTAGCGGTCCTGGGCCAGGATCGAGCCGAGCACCGGGAAACCGTTGAACGCGGTGTTCGCGGCCAGGAACAGGATCAGGGCGGTCACCCCGGCCAGCACGTAGAGCAGGATCGACCCGGAACCGAAGACGGTCTCCCCGAGCTGGGTGGTGACCGTCTTCTGCACGTACCCCTCGGGCCCGGACACGATCTGGAGGTTCGGATCCTCGACGAACTGCAGGTGGGTGAGCCGGGCCAGCCAGATGATCCCGACCAGCATGCTCACCGAGATGGTGCCGAGCAGCAGCAGGGTGGTGGCGGCGTTGCGGCTCTTCGGCGCCTTGAACGCCGGAACCCCGTTGGAGATCGCCTCCACGCCGGTGAGCGCGGCGGCGCCCGAGCTGAACGTCCGCAGCAGCAGGAAGACGAGCGCGAAACCGGTGACGCTGTGCTCGGCCTGGATCACCAGGTCGGCGCTCGGCGCGCGCAGCTCGTCGCCCAGCACGAAGACCCGGAACAGCCCGGTAAGCAGCATCCCGAGCATCACGATCACGAAGCCGTAGGTGGGGATGGCGAACGCCGTGCCCGACTCGCGCAGCCCACGCAGGTTGACAGCGGTGAGCAGGACCACAGCGCTCACCGCGATCAGGACCTTGTGGGTGGCCACGAACGGCACCACGGAGCCCAGGTTGGCCACCCCGGAGGAGACCGACACCGCCACAGTGAGCACGTAGTCGACCAGCAACGCGCTGGCCACCCCAACGCCGAACTTCGGCCCCAGGTTGACAGTGGCCACCTCGTAGTCGCCGCCACCGGACGGGTAGGCGTGCACGTTCTGCCGGTAGCTGGCCACCACGGTGAGCATCACCACGACCACGGCCAGCGCGATCCACGGCGAGAAGAAGTACGCGGACGCGCCGGCGATGGAGAGGGTCAGCAGGATCTCGTCGGGCGCGTACGCGACGCTGGACAGCGCGTCGGAGGCGAACACGGGCAGCGCGATGCGCTTCGGCAGGAGGGTGTGCTGAAGCCGGTCGGACCGGAACGGTCGACCGAGGAGAAGCCGCTTCAGCAGCGAGGTGGGACTGGCCACGAACGCCAAGAGTACGACCACCACGGCGGGGGCGCGGGGGTGGGCGATCACCGCTGCTCGTGACGGCGGGGTACGGTCGGTCCCCGCTCGCGACCGGGACGTGGCAGGCTCGCACTCGAAGGCCACCGGCAGCGCCAGCGGTACGCACCTTGGGAGGGACAGCGTGCACGTCGTGATCATGGGATGTGGTCGGGTCGGGTCGACGCTCGCCCACAGCCTGGAGTCCCGAGGGCACTCGGTGGCGGTGATCGACCAGGACGCCGACGCCTTCCGCCGGCTCGGCCCCGACTTCGCCGGGATCACGGTGACCGGGGCCGGTTTCGACGGCGAGGTGCTCCGGCAGGCCGGCATCGAGCGCGCGGACGCCTTCGCGGCGGTGTCCAGCGGCGACAACTCCAACATCATCTCGGCCCGGCTAGCCCGCGAGACGTTCGGTGTGTCCCGGGTCGCCGCCCGCATCTACGACCAGCGCCGGGCGCAGGTCTACGAGCGGCTGGGCATCCCCACGGTGGCGACCGTGCGGTGGACGGCGGACCGGATGCTGCGACACCTGGTGCCGGAGGGCAACGTGGAGATCTTCCGCGACCCCACGAGCACGGTGTCGATCGTCGAGGTGCCCGTACACAAGGACTGGATCGGCCGACCGGTGCGGACGCTGGAGGACGCGACCGGGGCGCGGGTGGCCTACCTGATCCGCTTCGGCATCGGCACGCTGCCCACCGGCTCCACGGTCATGCAGGAGGGCGACCAGGTGTTCATGCTGGTCAGCGATGACATCGTGGCGACGGTCACGTCGGTGGCGGCGACGCCGCCGGAAGGAGGGCACTGAGCCATGCGGGTCGCCATCGCGGGCGCGGGCAACGTGGGCCGCTCGATCGCCCAGGAGCTGATCGACAACGGCCACCAGGTGATGCTGATCGAGCGTCAGCCCAAGATGCTGCGCCCGGACCGGGTGCCGGCCGCCGAGTGGGTGCTGGCCGACGCGTGCGAGCTGTCCAGCCTGGAGGAGGCCGACGTCGCCGGCTGCGACGTGGTGGTCGCGGCGACCGGCGACGACAAGACCAACCTGGTGCTGTCGCTGCTGGCCAAGACCGAGTTCGCGGTGCCCCGGGTGGTCGCCCGGGTCAACCGGGCCGAGAACGAGTGGTTGTTCACCGAGCAGTGGGGCGTGGACGTCGCGGTGAGCAAGCCGCGGGTGATGGCCGCGCTCGTCGAGGAGGCGGTCACCGTCGGCGACCTGGTCCGGCTGATGACCTTCCGACAGGGCGAGGCGAACCTCGTCGAGATCACCCTGCCGCCGACCGCCCCCTACGTCGGTCAGCCGATCCACGCCGTGCCGCTGCCCCGCGACTCCGCACTGGTGGCGATCCTGCGCGGCAAGCGGGTCCTGGTGCCCAGCCCGGACGACCCGATCGAGGCCGGCGACGAGCTGATCTTCGTCTGCACCGCCGAGGTGGAGGACCAGGTCCGCCAGGTGGTCCTCGGGCCGGACAGCGTCGAACGGACGCGCGGCTCACGCTGAGCCCGACCGGCGCGCTGAGCGGCCCGGATGACCGGGCGCCGCTCAGGCGCTGGGCAGCGGGGCCGGCGGCGACTCCCGGGTGACCCGACGCACCGTCCAGACCGTGATCAGCAACAGCAGCGCGTACGGCGGGTAGCCCAGCGCCAGCCGGGCCACGCCCAGGGCGGTGTCCTGGTGGGCCAGGTAGAGCCCGGCCTGCACCCCCACCTTGGCCAGCCAGACCACGCCCCAGAGCACTGTCAGCTGGGTGAAGGTGCGCACCAGCTTCGGGTCGGACCGCCACTCCGAACGGCCCTTGGCCACCAGGACCGACCAGATCCAGCCCACCAGCGGCTGGCGGATCGCGGCCGAGATCAGCAGGGCGATGCCGTAGCCGATGCCGTAGAGGATGCCGGGAAGGTAGAAGTCACGCTCATCGCCGGTGCGCCACGCGATGGCCGCGCCGACGCCGACGCCGAAGAGCCCGTTGACGGCGTGCCGGATCGGTCGACGCTGGGCCAGCCGCAGCCCTGCGATCAGCACGGCGACCGCGATCGACGCGATCACCGCCGGCCGCAACTCGCCGATGATGTTGGCGACGACGAACACCACTACCGGAATGCTGGACTCGACCAGCCCGCGCCAGCCGCCGAGCTGATCGGCCATCTGCTCGGCGATCGTCGGCAGCGGCTCCTCGTCCTGAGGGTCGGTATCCGGCTGTGCCGCCCGGTCCTGTCCCGTCGTCATCGCCGGCCTTCCGTCCGCAGTGCCATCACTTGGGCGAGTCCAGCTCGTAGTAGGGGTTGTAGATGACCTTGCGGTCGTCCCGCACGGCCACCCGGCCACGGGCGGTCAGATGCCGGCCCGGCTCGATCCCGGCGATGTGCCGTCGACCCAGCCAGACCAGGGTCACCACGTCACTGCCGTCGTACAGGTCGGCCTCGAGGGTGGGCAGATTGGTGCGCGGCGTATAGACCACGGTGCGCAGCCGACCGGCGACCGAGACCAGCTGACCCCGGGAGCACTGCTGGGCGGGGATTCCGCCGCACTCGGCGCTCTCCCGACGCAGCTCCTGCGCGTCGATCTCGGCCTCGCTGGCGGTGAACCTCTGCAGGATGCGCCGCAGCGACACCCGGCCCTCGTCGGTCGTCATGACCTCCGCGTCACCCTCTCCACGCTCGCCGTCCCCGGCCGGCGCCGGCGGCGCCGGAACCGTGCCGCCAGCGTACGCCGACGGGGCTGGTTCCGGCGGGCCGGTGCGCGCCGGTCAGACCTGACGCGGCGCGGCGGCGGCGTCGCCCGCCTCGGCCTCGGCCTGGTCGGCGATTTCCCGGGGCAGCCGCAGCGGCAACGGCTCGCGGACCGGCTTCGCCTCCTGCCCACGGTCGACCACCAGGCCGTCCAGGCACTCGACGAGCGGGCCGGCCATTGCCGGGTCGGTCGCCACCGGGCCCTGGAACACGCCCCGGACCATCCAACGCGGCCCGTCGATTCCGACGAACCGCAGGTTCGTCGCGCCGTCCGGGGTGTTCACCTGGGCGTGCAGCTCCGGGCCGTACTCGCCGGCGACCTCCTGCGCGCTCGCGCCGTCACGGAGCAGCGACTGCCGGATCTCCTCGCGCACCTCGTCCCAGATCCCCTCGGACCGGGGGGCGGCGAAGACGCCCAACTGGAGCGCGTTGTCACCGTGCACCAGCACCACCTGCTGGACCACACCCTGCGGGTCGGCCTGCACCCGCACCTCGACGTCGGCGATCGCCGGGATGTGCAGGCTGCCCAGGTCGAGTCGCTGCACGTCGTCGTAGCTCTCGGAGATGTCGTACGGGCCGCGCTCCAGCGTCGGCGTGGCATCGCCCTGGTCCGGGACCTGGGTAGCCCGCTCGTCACGGGTCTGCCGCTCCGCATCGGCCCGCTTTCGGGAGAAGATCACTGCGCCTGCCCTCCGCTGTTCACACTCACCCTGCCACCTCTTCCGTCTGCCCGCGGCCCGGCTCGCTCGGCCGCCGCTCGACCCGGTCCTGGCCCGTCGGCGACGGCACCAGCCCGGCGTGCCCACCGGTGGACCCGTGCCCACCGGTCCCGCGCCGGGACGCGGGCAGCTCGACCACCGGCTCGAACCGCGCCCGCGCGACCTGCTGGACCACGAGCTGCGCGATCCGATCGCCGCGGGAGATCTTCGCCGGCACATCCCGATCATGATTGATCAGGTTGACCAGGATCTCACCCCGGTAGCCGGCGTCGACCGTACCGGGCGCGTTGAGCACCGTCACGCCGAGCCTGGCCGCCAGACCGGAGCGGGGATGGACCAGTCCCACGTACCCCTCCGGAAGCGCGATGGCCACACCGGTGGGCACCAGGGCACGGCCGCCGGGTGGCAGCTCCACGTCCGCGGCCGCCACCAGGTCGGCCCCGGCGTCGCCGGGATGGGCGTACGTGGGCAACGGCAGCTCCGGGTCGAGCAGCTGCACGGGCACGGGTACGACGTCGGTCACGGGTCCCCTCTTCCGTCCGGTTCGCGGGGTGACCCTGCCATCCTGCCGGTTCGTCGAGCCGCCGTGCGCCGTACCCTCGCAGGAGTGAGCATGTCGCCCTCCCCGTCCGCCGATCAGCCGCCGGTCTCCGCCCGCTCGGCGTACACCGAGCGGCTGGATCTGCCCTGGTGGCTGTGGCTGGCCGGGCTGGTGGCCGCCGCGTTGCTGGCCGTCGAGATCTGGATGGGCGCCTCCGGCGTCCGCGCCTGGCTGCCGTTCGCCGTGTTGGTGCCGCTCACCGCGGTCGGGCTGTGGTGGCTGGGCCGGATCCGGGTCGGGGTGACCGACGGCGAGCTGCGGGTGGACGACGCCCGCCTGCCGGTCCGTTTCGTGGCCGACGTGGTGCCGCTGGACGTGGCCGGCCGACGTGAGGTGCTCGGTGTCGGCGCGGACCCGCTCGCCTTCGTGGTGCAGCGACCGTGGATCGGCGGGGCCGTGCAGGTGATCCTCGACGATCCCGAGGATCCGACCCCGTTCTGGGTGGTGAGCACCCGCCACCCGGTCGAGCTGGCCGAGGCGGTGCTGACCGCACGGGACGCCCTGTCGGCTTCCCACCCGACGGCGGGCGAGCTGGGCTGAGCCGACGCCGACGGTCTGGCTCAGGAGCCGGTCGGACGGCATGGGCCCGCGCAGGTGCCGGTCGGATGGCATGGGCCCGCGCAGGAGCCGGTCGGACGGCATGGGCCCGCGCAGGAGCCGGTCGGACGGCATGGGCCCGCGCAGGAGCCGGTCGGACGGCATGGGCCCGCGCAGGTGCCGGTTCGACGGTGAGGCCCGCTCAGGTGCCGGTGGGCGGGCCTGGGAGGGCCGCCGGTGGCGCGGGCCGGGCGATGCCCCGCCGACGCAGGTCGACCTGGAGTTGCTCGGCCATCTGCTGGGTGGCCCGGCGGTTGAGGAAGCTGGCCACCGCCGCGCCGGTCAGGAACGGCCCCAGCGTGGTGAGGTTGCGCCCGAAACGCCGCAGCAGCATGTCCCGCAACTCCTTGCGGGCGGCGGTGCCGAGCACCGCCCCCACTCCCACGCCGGGCACCATCGGGTTGACGCCGCGTTGAGTGGCCCACGAGTGCACCAGCGCGACCGCCCGTTGACTGCCGGCGGCCGGTAGTGCCACGCCGTGGATCTCGTGCAACTCGCCGACGAGTTTCAGCTCCACCGCCACCACGGCCACTGTCTCGGCGGCGAGCAGCACCGGCGCGGAGAGCAGGGTGGGGGCCACCGTCCACTCGACGGCCGCGACGCCCCCACCGGCAGCGCCGATCGCGGCGGTGGTCCTCGACGCGTTACGGATGAGCCGGTCGGCCAGGGCGACGTCGTCCAGGCCGGGGAAGTGTTGGCGCAGCGTGTCCAGGTCCCGTACCGGCACGTGCGGGGCGATCTCGGCGACGGCGTCGACCATCCACCGCACGGCGGCGCGGGGCTTGAACAGGTCGGAGACGCCCCGCGCACGGGCCTGCCCGACCATCCGGGTCAGCAGTTGGCGGCGTCGGGCCGGCGCGATGTCGTCAGCGGTCAACGCCGCCACGGTGGCACCGAGGTCGTCCGTGCCACGGGTGGCACCGAGGCCGTCCGTGCCGCCATCGGTGGCACCGAGGTCGTCGGTGCCACGCGTGGCACCGAGGTCGTCCGTGCCGCCATCGGTGGCGCCGAGGTCGTCCGTGCCACGGGTGGCGCCGAGGCCGTCCGTGCCGCCATCGGTGGTGCCGCCTCGATCGCTCATCGGACCTCCCGGTGCTGTGGCTACCCGCTACGAGTCAAGCAGGTACCCACCGCTGCCGCATGCCTACACCGGCAGCGGCGACCCCGTTCAGGAGGCCGCCGCCGGTGTTGTTGTGGTTGTCAGACGCACTCGCGGCAGATCAGCTCGCCGTTACGCTCGACCGCCAGCTGGCTACGGTGGTGGACCAGGAAGCAGCGGGCGCACCGGAACTCGTCCTGCTGCATCGGAAGCACCTTGACCGTGAGCTCCTCGTCGGCCAGATCGGCACCGGGCAGCTCAAAGCTCTCGGCCACCTCGGCCTCGTCGACGTCCACCGCGCCCGACTGTGAGTCGACGCGCCGTGCCTTGAGCTCTTCCAGGCTGTCCTCGCCGAGGTCGACCTCGTCGCGACGCGGGGCGTCGTAGTCGGTGGCCATCGGTTTCACTCTCCCATATCGATGTTGTCGCTTCCGGTTGTAACGCCGGACGACGCTGTTTCGGTTCCGCTGGCCGGCCACCACTTGTGTCGGGCACCCGACCCGAGGACCGAACGGGTCGAGCTCGCTGGGGCGACTCCCCTGCGAGCGCGGAACCTTACCCCCCCTTGGGCGAGGCATGTATACCGCCCTTGCGGCTGAGATGTACGCCCCCGCACGCGAAGTTGTTCCCAATGTGATTCAGGCGACACGAAGATAGGGGTAGTAGTACCCGGTTCGCGGTCGGCGCGCCGGCATGTCGGGCTGTTTCCACGCGACGGCCGGACAACCGTTAACCTCAGCGGCGTATTCGACGGCCGGCGGCCTGAGCGATCGTTCCTGGCCGCCACCACCCACTGAGGTCCGGGGAGTGCCCTGATGAGTTTTGCGCGCGTGCGAGCACTCGTCGTCGTCGGCCTGTTGGCGATCATCGCCCTGGTCTTCGTCGTCGTGGCCGTGGTCCGCGACAGCCAGGGCAACGTGGGCACCGCGGCGGGTTGCCCCGAGGGCTGGCCGTTGGCGGATCTGACCCTGCGCGAGCGCAAGGACGTCAAGATCAACGTGTTCAACGCCACGGATCAGCCCGGTCTCGCCCACACCGTCGCCGACGAGTTCAGCAATCGACAGTTCCAGGTCAAGAAGACCGGGAACGAGAAGAAGGTCGACAGCGTCGCGCTGCTGCGGTACGGCCCGAAGGGCGTCGGTTCCGCGCACCTGCTCCAGGCGTACTTCCTGAACAACGCCGTTCCGGGCTACGACCCGAAGCGTGCCGACGACACCGTGGACGTGGTGCTGGGCAACCGCTTCCAGCAGCTCGCCACCACGACCGAGGTCAACCAGTCGCTCGGCGACTCGGGTCCGCCGGAGGCCCCCAAGGGCGCCTGCCCGTCCCCGCCCGCCAAGTGACGGCGTAACCGGCCCACCGCAGCGCCAGGTCGGCGATCGGCACCGACCTGGCCCACCGGCCAGAGCCGGCCACTGGAAAGGCCGGAGCCGGCTGAGCTGGTCCGCCGGTCAGGGACCGCCGGCGGCGTCCAGCGCGGCCAATCGGTCGTGCAGCGGCGCGAAGAGGGCGGGCGGGGCCGCCACCACCAGGTCCGGCCCTGGCGGCCGACCGGCCAGGCCGGCAACCCGAACCCCCGCCTCGGCGGCCACCAGCCCGCCAGCGGCCAGGTCCCAGGCCGCAAGGCCCTTTTCGAAGTACGCGTCGAGCCGCCCCTCGGCGACCAGGCAGAGGTCCAGCGCCGCGGCGCCGAGCCGACGGATGTCACGTACGTGTGCGATCAGACCGGCGACCACCTGCGCCTGGTGCGCCCGGCGGCGGGCGTCGTAGCCGAAGCCGGTGCCGACCAGCGCCTGCCCCAGATCGACTTCCCCGGAGCATCGCAACCGGACACCGTCGCGCCAGGCCCCACCGCCGGCTGTGGCGGTCCATTCCTCGCCGGTGCTCACGTTGCGCACCACGCCGGCGACCACCACCCCCTCCACCTCGGCGGCCAGCGAGACCGCCGAGTGCGGCAGTCCGTACAGGTAGTTCACAGTGCCGTCGATCGGGTCGACGATCCAGCGCACACCGCTGCGCGTCGCGCCGGAAGCTTCCTCGCCGTACTCCTCGCCCAGCACCGAGTCGTCCGGGCGCAGCGCGGCCAACGCGTCGAGGATCTGCCGCTCGACCGCCCGGTCGGCGGCGGTGACCACGTCGGTGACGGTGCTCTTGGTGGCGGCGACGACGACCCCCTCGGCGCGCATCCGGTACGCGGTGTCCGCCGCCGCCCGAGCCACCTCCACCGCGATGGTCAGCAGCTCCGACGGTGTCGTGGCCGAGTTGGTCATGATTCGCCTCTTTCCGCACTCCGGGTGCATGTGGGTGGGTGGAACTACCGACCCAGGCTTCCGAAGATCATCGTTCCCGACGCCGTACGACGGCACCAGACCAGGATCTTCGGTGCCGGGGATCCGCTGCGAGGCGGGCACACCCGCGACGCCCTCGCGGCTTGAGCGGCCGACCTCCGCCAATATGCCCCTTTCGGTTGGTAATGTCGCTTAAGTGCTTACCGCCCCGTCCATGCTCGGCTCACAACCGTTGCCCAACCGCGACCTGGTGGGCACGCCGTCGGCCGGACCGACAGCGACCTCGGTGATCCACACGCGCATCCTCGCAATCGCCACGTCGACCTCGTACTGCCTGCTCAGACGGCAGTTCGGACACGACCTGCGCGCTACCTGGCGCGACGACGGAAGCCCTTCGCCGGCCGCGCGGCTATCATTACCGCGAAGCCCATATCTCCGCCCCACCGACGGTCCCCACCGGCGGTACGTGGTGCGGAGCAGGATGATCGCCGCAGACGGCGTTACAATTCACCCCTGCCCACGCGGCACGGACCGCCGACCACCGGCCGGACCGTGACACGAGGGTCCCTCAACCACATCGCCCGGCACGGTAACCCTCGCTGCGCTGGACGAACCCGCCGTGCCCGCTCTTCGCCTCCGGAAGGTCATTCGTGACAGAACCCCGCCAGCCCGGCGCCGACGTTCGCTCGCTCACCGACACCCTGATCGCCCACGCCCAGAGCGCCGGTGGTCAGCTCACGTCGGCTCAGCTCGCGCGCACCGTCGAGTCCGCCGAGGTGACTCCGGCCCAGGCCAAGAAGATCCTGCGGGCGCTCTCCGAGGCGGGAGTGACCGTCGTGGTGGACGGCTCGGCGAGCACCCGTCGCCGCGTCGCCGCGGCCCGCTCGACCACGCCGGCGTCCCGGGCCACCACCGCCAAGACCACCAAGAAGGCCGCCGCGCCGGCCCCGAAGCAGGCACCCGCCGGCGACGACGCCCCGGCGACGTCGGCCCCGCGCAAGGTGGCCGCTCGCAAGGCGACCGGCACCGGCGCCGAGGCCGCCACGGCGACGCCGGCGAAGGCGACCAAGTCGACCCGTGCCACCAAGGCGACGGTGGCCGCGGCTGCCGGGGCCAAGCCGACCAAGGCTGGCGGCAAGGCCAAGGGCGAGGGCGCCGAGGGCGAGATCGACCCGGAGGAACTGGCCGCCGCGATCGAGGACGTCGTGGTCGAAGAGCCGGCCGAGCTGGCCCAGGCCGCCGAGACCGACGCCGCCGCCTCGGCGACCGACAACGACTTCGAGTGGGACGACGAGGAGTCCGAGGCCCTCAAGCAGGCGCGACGCGACGCCGAGCTGACCGCCTCCGCCGACTCCGTCCGGGCGTACCTGAAGCAGATCGGCAAGGTTCCGCTGCTCAACGCCGAGCAGGAGGTGGAGCTGGCCAAGCGGATCGAGGCCGGGCTCTACGCCGCCGAGCGGCTGCGGGCTGCCGACGAGGGCGAGGAGAAGCTCGTCCGGGACATGGTCCGTGACCTGGGCTGGATCTCCCGCGACGGCGAGCGGGCCAAGAACCACCTCCTGGAGGCGAACCTCCGACTGGTGGTGTCGCTGGCCAAGCGCTACACCGGCCGCGGCATGGCCTTCCTCGACCTGATCCAGGAGGGCAACCTCGGTCTGATCCGGGCCGTGGAGAAGTTCGACTACACCAAGGGCTACAAGTTCTCCACGTACGCCACCTGGTGGATCCGACAGGCCATCACCCGCGCCATGGCCGACCAGGCCCGCACCATCCGCATCCCGGTGCACATGGTCGAGGTCATCAACAAGCTTGGCCGCATACAGCGTGAGCTGCTCCAGGACCTGGGCCGCGAGCCCACCCCGGAGGAGCTGGCCAAGGAGATGGACATCACACCCGAGAAGGTGCTGGAGATCCAGCAGTACGCTCGGGAGCCCATCTCACTGGACCAGACCATCGGCGACGAGGGCGACAGCCAGCTCGGCGACTTCATCGAGGATTCCGAGGCCGTGGTCGCGGTCGACGCGGTCTCGTTCTCGCTCCTGCAGGACCAGCTCCAGCAGGTGCTCCAGACGCTCTCCGAGCGTGAGGCGGGTGTGGTACGCCTGCGCTTCGGCCTGACCGACGGCCAACCCCGGACGCTCGACGAGATCGGCCAGGTCTACGGGGTGACCCGGGAGCGGATCCGGCAGATCGAGTCCAAGACGATGTCCAAGCTGCGTCACCCGTCCCGGTCGCAGGTCCTCCGGGATTACCTGGACTGAGCGGGTTTCGTCAACCGAACGTGTCGTTTTGACCACCTGGTGTGCAACACCAGATGGTGATCGTCCGGATGCACGAATGTGATCGTTGACGTGGCACCCTTGGTGCACGGCACACTGTCCCTTCCAGGTGTGACCTCGGTCCCCCGCGGGCACACAGGGAAGGCAGTGCCTAGTAAGGGTGTTGCACGATAGGTGAGCAACGACCGAAGAGATTGTTCATCGGTGACGACCAGAGGAGGAAGGCGATGACCCCGACCCTCACGCCGCCGCCCGTGACGGCGGCTCCCCCAGCCGCCGATGAACGGTGCGACCGCTGCAATGCTGCCGGGAAGCTCCGGATCACTCTCACGGGTGGGAGCGAGTTGGTGTTCTGCGGACACCACGCGAACAAGTACGCGGAGGATCTCGTAAAGATCACCGAGCGGTTCGCGACGGAGCCCGATTTCAGCTGGCGTGGCGCCGATCTGATGGCGAACTAAATCCGCAAACCGACATAGCTGACCGGAGACACCCCGAGGGTGCCTCCGGTCAGCTTTTTCTGTCTGGACGCGCGGCCGCCCCGCGCCCGGCCGCCCCGCGCCCCGCGCCAAGATCCGAACAACTTCCCTGATGTTGCTGCGTCCGACACCGCCGGAGTCAGCAACATCCCTGATCCTGCGCGGATCTTGACGACGAGCCCGCCCCGACAGGCCGGAGCGAGGTCTGGGCGCCACCGCCCCTCAAGGTCACGCTCGAACCAGGATGTGGTGGCCTCACCGATGCACCGACACCACTACAACCAGGATGCTGCGCGATCTTGAGATCGGGACGCCCCGCACACGGGCATCCATGGCCGTTCCGGGCAGGCAAGCCGCAGCACCGCCCAGGCCCCCGTTGATCCACTCGGGTTCAAGGAAGTCGCGCTTTCCACCTCGCTCGAACACCGTGTTTTCAAGGAAGCCGAGTGGATCACGGTGCAAGCGCCGAGGCGGTGGTCACCCGGACACCGGTTCTGCTGGCCGCTGACACCAGGCACGGCCAGCGGCGACACCAGGCACGGCCGGCCGGTGTCACCCAGCACGACCAACGGCGACACCAGGCACGGCCGGCCGGTGTCACCAAGCACGACCAGCGGCAACACCGGGCACGGCGGGCGATGGCGATGAAGCCGGACCTGACCGTCGACACGGCCGACACGGCGCAGCCCGCCCACGGCCGGGCGGGTCTAGAGGGTCTGCACGGTGGCGATGCGTTCCTCAAGCTGCTCGATGGTGGCCTGGGCGCTCGGCGGGCCACCGCAGAGCCGGCGCAGCTCGGCATGGATCTTGCCGTGCGGCTGACCGGTGCGATGGTGTCGGGCGGCCACCAGAGCGTTCAGTTGGCGCCGGAGCGCCACGCGACGCTGGGCGGCGCTCATGGGTGCGGGTGGCGCCGCCGTGACCGCAGCGGCCGGCTGAGCGGCCCCGTCGGCCGTACGACGGCGTTGGGCGGCGAGCTGCGCGGCCTGCCGCTTGGTCAGCAGCAGCGAAACCTGGTCGGCGGTGAGCAGACCGGGCAGGCCGAGGTATTCCTCTTCCTCGGGGGTGCCGGCCTGGGCCGCGGTGCCGAACGACGCGCCGTCGAAGATCACCTGGTCCAGCTCGGCGGTGGCCGAGAGCGCCGCGAACCGCTTCTCCAGTTCCCCGCTGGCCTGGTCGTCGCGCTGCGCGCGTTCCAACAGGTCGTCGTCGAAACCGTCGGCTTCCTTGGGTTTACCGAGTACGTGGTCGCGCTCGGTCTCCATCTCGCTGGCCAACCCGAGCAGGTGCGGCACGCTGGGCAGGAACACCGACGCGGTCTCCCCGGACCGGCGGGCCCGCACGAACCGGCCGATCGCCTGGGCGAAGTAGAGCGGCGTGCTGGCGCTGGTGGCGTAGACCCCGACCGCCAGTCGCGGGATGTCGACCCCCTCGGACACCATCCGCACCGCTACCAACCACCGCTGGTCGGATGCCGCGAACGTCGCGATCCGGGCGGACGCGCCCTGGTCGTCGGACAGCACCACGGCGGCCTTCTCGCCGGTCACCTGCTCGATCAGCTTGGCGTACGAGCGGGCGGTCTGCTGGTCGGTGGCGATGATCAGACCACCGGCGTCGGCCATGCCCGCCTTGCGCAGCACCGTGAGTCGGGCGTCGGCGGCCCGCAGCACCTGTGGCATCCAGTCACCGGCCGGGTCCAGGGCGGTACGCCACGCCTGGGCCACCAGGTCCTGGGTCATCGGCTCACCCAGCCGGGCGGCCAGCTCCTCCCCCGCGTTGGTACGCCAGCGGGTCTCCCCGGAGTACGCCAGGAACAGCACCGGCCGGACCACCCCGTCGCGCAGCGCGTCGGAGTAGCCGTAGACCGAGTCGGCGCGGGAGCGCAGCAGCCCGTCCCCGCCCCGCTCGTAGCTGACGAACGGGATCGGGTTGTCGTCGGAGCGGAACGGCGTCCCGGTGAGCATCAGCCGGCGTACGGCGGGTTCGAAGGCGTTCTTCACCCCGTCGCCCCAGGACCGGGAGTCGCCGGCGTGGTGGATCTCGTCGAGGATGACCAGGGTGCGTCGGGTCATGGTGCGTCGCCGGTGCACCTGCGGGGCCATCCCCACCTGCGCGTAGGTGACCACAGCGCCGTGGAAGTCGGCCGCGGAGTGCAGGTCGGCGTTGCGGAACGCCGCGTCGAGTTGGATGCCCACCCGGGCCGCGGCGTCGGCCCACTGGTTCTTCAGGTGCTCGGTCGGCGCGACCACTGTGATGGCCTCCACGGTGCCGTCACCGAGCAGCTCGGCCGCGATCCGCAGGGCGAAGGTGGTCTTGCCGGCGCCGGGCGTGGCGACGGCTGTGAAGTCCTCGCTACGGCGACGCAGGTACTCCACCAGCGCCTTGCGCTGCCAGGCGCGTAGCGCCGGGAACGTCTCGAGCACCGGCGTCCGGGCTGCCACGCGAAGCTCCTCTCCGACCGCACGATGGCGGACCCCGGGCGAGGGCCACGAGGATCCGCCGCCCATGAAAACGCCTCCGCGCAGAAGCTGCCGCGAAGGCCGACTCAGCATAACCAGCACGGGCCGCCGGGCCCAGGCGACGCCACGCTGGTCACAATCCCGCACTCGAACGAGCGCCGGCCCGACCGTCTCACCACTCCCGGTCGGTGCGTGGATCCGCCCCGTCGGCGCGCGGCGGGCGCAGCGTGGCCACCGGCGCGGACCAGCGTCGACGCAGCGCGATCAGGCGTAGCCCGAAGACCAGGACGGCGGCGGCGGTGAGCGGCGCGGGGCCGGTCTGCCCGGTGACGTACAGCAGCACCACCAGGATCGAACCGGCCAGCGCGGCCAGCGCGTAGATCTCCCGGCGCAGCACGACCGGGATCTCGGCGGTGAGCAGGTCGCGGCCGAGGCCGCCGCCGATCGCGGTGAGCATGCCGATCAGGCAGGCGCCGACCGCCGGTACCCGGGCGTCGAGCGCCTTGAGCGTGCCGGTGACTGTGAACAGCGCCAGGCCGGCCGCGTCCAGCACCAGCACTGTGGTGCGCAGTCGGGCCAGTTGCGGGTGCAGCCAGAAGACGGCGAGTGCGGTGATCGCGGCCGTGGCCACATACCGCCAGTCGGCGAAGGCCAGCGGCGGCACCTCGTCGATGACCAGGTCCCGGAAGATCCCACCGCCGAGGGCGGCCACGAAGCCGACGAACGCGACGCCGAACAGGTCCAGTCGCTTGGCCACCGCCGCCGAGGCCCCGGACGCGGCGAACACCGCCACCCCGGTCAGGTCGGCGAGGAGCAGGGCGGTGGAGGTGGTCACCGCCGCAGGCTACGTCGCCGGTCGGAGCACCGGCCGAGGTTCACTCACGGTACGAGTCGTAGATCTCCTTGCACTTGGGGCAGACCGGCGAACCCGGCTTGGCCGCCTTGGTGACCGGGAAGGTCTCGCCGCAGAGAGCGACGACGAAAGTGCCCATGACGGCGCTCTCGGCGATCTTCTCCTTGCGGACGTAATGGAACATCTCTGGACCGGTATCGGCGTCCTTCAGCTCCGGACGCTCGAGAACCTCTGTGCTCACGTCTGCACCTCCAACCGACAAGTTTGGCAGGTCATCACGGCCGGGTCCACTTGAGGCCAGCCGAGGCCCCACCCCGTACGGTGCCCGTGTGACTGACTTTCACATCAGCTACGGCACCGAGGTCGCCGAAGCCCTGCGCGACGGCCGGCCCGTCGTCGCCCTGGAGAGCACCATCGTCTCGCACGGTCTGCCCCGACCGGAGAACCTGCGCGTGGCCAGGGAGATCGAGCGGACGGTTCGGGACGCCGGGGCCGTTCCGGCGACGATCGGCATGATCGCCGGCGAGCTCGTGGTCGGCCTGGACGACGCGCAGCTGACCCGGCTGGCCACCGTCGACGGCGTGACCAAGCTCTCCGTCCGCGACCTCGCGGTGGCCGCCGCGACCGGCGCGGACGGCGCGACCACGGTGGCCGCTACCAGCGCGGTGGCCGCGGCCGCCGGCATCGGCGTGTTCGCCACCGGCGGGCTGGGTGGGGTGCACCGGGAGGCCGCGCACACCTTCGACGAGTCGGCGGACCTGGTCACGCTGGCGCAGACCCCGATCGCGGTGGTCTGCGCCGGGGTCAAGTCGATCCTCGACGTGGGCGCGACGCTGGAGCGCCTGGAGACCCTCGGGGTCGCTGTGGTCGGTTACCGCACCCGCCGGTTCCCCGGCTTCTACCTCACCGACGCCGGCTTCGACCTGGACTGGTCGGTGGACTCGCCGGAGCAGGTCGCCGCAGTGCTCGCCGCCCGCGACGAGCACGCCGTGCACACCGGTGGGATGCTCATCGCCAACCCGCTGCCGGTCGACGAGCAGCTCGACCCGGAGCTGCACGACCGGACGCTCACCGAGGGTCTGGCCCTGCTGGAGCGGGACGGGATCACCGGAAAGGCCGTCACGCCGTACCTGCTCGCGCACTTCCACTCGGCCACCGAGGGCGCGAGCCTGGCGGTGAACGTGCGGATCATCCTGCGCAACGCCGACCTGGCCGCGCGGATCGCGGTCGCCTCGGTGGCCCGCGGCACCGCCGTCCCGGCATGACCCGACCGGCCCGGATGGTCGTCGTCGGGGACGTGATCACCGACGTGGTCGCCGTGTTGTCCGGGCCGCTCGCGGCCGGCTCGGACACCGGGGCCGCAATCAGTCTCGGCGGCGGCGGTCAGGCGGCCAACACCGCCGCCTGGATCGCCGCGCAGCGGGTGGACGTCACGCTCGTCGGGGCCGTCGGTCACGACGACGCCGGGCGGGACCGGGTGGCCGAGCTGGAGCGGGCGGGCGTCGACTGCGCCATCGAGCGGGTCGAGGGCGCCGCCACCGGCACTGTCATCGTGTTGGCCGCCGACGACGAGCGCACCATGGTCAGCCAGCGGGGCGCGAACCTGCGGCTGAGCGCCGCGCACGTCGAGCAGGCCCTCGCGGCGGCGCCCGGCGCTGGGCATCTGCACCTGTCCGCGTACACCCTGTTGGACGCGGAGTCGCGCGGCGCGGGGCTGCGGGCGTTGGCCGCCGCCCGCGAGCGCGGGCTGACCATCAGCGTCGACGCGGCCTCCGCGGCGCCGTTGCGGCGGGTCGGCGCGGCGGCGTTCCTGAGTTGGGTACGCGACATCGACCTGCTCCTGGTCAACGCGGACGAGGCCACGGTGCTGGCCGGTGGGTTGGACCCGGCGGCGCAGGGGCGGGTGCTGTCGGCGACGGCTCGGCGGGTGGTGGTGAAGCGCGGCGCGGCCGGCGCGGTCTGGGTGGACCGCACCACGCCGGTCTGCGTGGCTCCGGCCAACCGGGTGGCGGTGGTGGACGTCACGGGCGCGGGCGACGCCTTCGCGGCCGGTCTGCTCACCGCGTGGCTCGCCGGCGCCACCCCGACCGCGGCACTGAGCCGCGCCACCGACCTGGGCGCGCTTGCCGTCTCCACGGCCGGGGCTCGACCACAGGCGTAGCGGCTGTCACACGGCCACAGCCCCGACTGCTCGAACCCTGGCCCGTTGGCGGGTCAGGGTTCGACGTCGATGACCTTGTGTGGGCGCTCATCGGCGGTGAGGCTCATCGGCGGGGTGTCGTCCGTGTGCCGGCGGTGGAACCGATTGGCCAGCCGGTGCTCTTCCTTCGGCGGCCGGTCGTTGGCCAGCAGCACGGCCAGCCAGGGGATGAGCACCATGCCGAGGGCGCACAACGGCAGCCAGAGCCAGAGCAGTGGGGCGTTCGCACCGACCAGGATCGCGCCGACGATGATGCAGGCCACCCGGATGCCCATCATCAGGACATAGCGGCGCTGACGGCTGTTGAGCTGATCACCCTGGCTGCGCGAGGCGTCGGTGATCAGGATCGGCTGGTACGCCTGACGCTTCACCATGGACCTCCTCGAGGGGGTTACGCCTCATCCTGTCACCGCGGGTCCGTGATCAGCGAACTTCGACTCATCCCGCCGCGTGTTACGCGCGTGGTACGCTCCGCGATGTGGGCAGCAGGTTCAGCTTCACCGACGAGGCGTTGGCCAACCTGAGGGTCTACGACGTCACACCCGGGGAAGTCTGGGAGGCGCTGCACAGCGCCCGACGGGTGATCCGTCATCTGGGTGACGACGTGATGGTGGTCTACGCCGCCGCCCGTCGGGGCCGCAGGCTGGCGGTGCTGCTCGCCGAGGCCGATGGCACCGACAACGACTGGGACATTCTCTCCGCCCGCGAGTTGAGCGACGTCGAGTCCAAGCGCTACGACGAGGCCGTGCGGAGATCTCGGTAGATGAGGAGGCCGTGACGATGCACCGTAACGACGCGACCAAGCAGTTCCACGGAGGCGGCGAGCGCATCGCCGAGCTGATCGACGAGAGCCCGGCGGCGGAGCTGCCCACCCCCGACAGCGACGTGCCGATGGTGAGCCGCTCGGTGCGGCTGCCACTGGACACCTACGAGCGGGTCCGCGCCGCCGCCGACGCCCGGGGCATCGGGGTCACCACGCTGATGCGCCAGTGGATCGAGGCCGGCCTGGCCGACCTGGACGACTCGGCGACCGTCTCACTGGCCGACGTCCGGCGGGCGCTGGCCTCGCTGGCGCACCCCACCGCCGCCTGAACGGACGGCTCAGCCGCCGGCCGTCTTCGCCTTGGCCGCCGCCTTCATCTGCTGCTTGAACTCCCGCACCCGACGCAGCGAATCGGCGTCGGTGACGTCGGCCACCGACCGGTACGCGCCCGGGTCGCCGTAGTCTCCGGCCGCCTTCCGCCAGTCCTGCGGGGTCACCCCGAACCGCTTGCCGAGCAGTGCCACGAAGATCTGCGCCTTCTGCTTGCCGAAGCCAGGCAGCGCGGAGACCCGGCGCAGCAGCTCCGGCCCGTCGACGACCTCGGCCCAGAGCAGCGCCGCGTCACCGTCGTACCGCTCCACAAGCACCTGGCAGACCTCCTGCACCCGGGCCGCCATGGCCTTCGGAAACCGGTGCAGCGCGGGCGGCTGGGCGAAGAGCGCGACCAGGGCCTCCGGGTCGTACCCGGCCAGCTCCGCCGCGTCCGGCTCATGGCCGAGCCGCTGCGCCAGCACGTACGGCGACGAGAACGCCTTCTCCATCGGCACTTGTTGATCAAGAACCATGCCGAGCAGCAGGGCCAGCGGGCTGCGCTCCAGCAGCCGGTTGGCCTCCGGGTCGATGGGCAGAACAAGCGTCATGCGGACCATCCTGCCTGGCGTACCGAGCCGGGCGGACACCGACGCTCCGACACCTTCCGGCGGGTGACGCTGATCCGGGACGCGACGGGAGGCAGGATGTCGGGGTGGACGAACACGACATGCTGCTCTCCCCCGCCGGCGTCGACGCGCTGCGCGGCGCACTGACCCGGACCGGATTCACCAGCCACGGCATCGCCGAGCGGCTGGGCGCCCAGGCGACCGCTGCGGTCGCCCGCAACGACTACCGGGCCGCGCTGCGCGCCACCGAGGACGGCGACCCGCTCGGCACCCTGATCCGGCTGTTCATCTGCGCCCAGACCGAGTCG
The DNA here is from genome assembly GCF_036347035.1 of Micromonospora sp. NBC_00821. NCBI lineage: Bacteria > Bacillati > Actinomycetota > Actinomycetes > Micromonosporales > Micromonosporaceae > Micromonospora > Micromonospora sp. NBC_00821. Next base: position 1,885,868 of record NZ_CP108880.1, on the reverse strand, counting down.
GAGGCTGCGGTGACCGCCGCGCTGGCGCCCCTGAGCCTGGCCGAGGCCCTCGCTGGCGGGCTGATCGAGCGGTACGGCGACGGCCTGCGTGCCGGCATCGACCTGGAGCCGTACGGCGAGGACTGGTGGGTGCTCGCCGACGTGCCGGCCAGCGCCCGACCGGGTCGCCCGTTGCACGCCGAGCACGTCCTCGGCGTCGGCGGGGCGACCCACACCCTGATCGGCGCGACCATGCGCCGGCCGGTCGACACCGCACTGGACCTGGGCACCGGCTCCGGCATCCAGGCCCTGCACCTGGGCACCCACGCCAGGTCGGTGACCGCCACCGACCTCTCCGAGCGGGCGCTGCGTTTCGCCGCGACCACCGCCGCCCTCAACGGTCAGGACTGGGAACTGCTCCGCGGCGACCTGGTCGCCCCGGTGGCCGGTCGGCGGTTCGACCTGGTGGTGAGCAACCCACCGTTCGTGGTCGGCCCCGGCACGACCACGCACGTGTACCGCGACTCCGGCCGGGTCGGTGACGCGATCGGCGCCGAACTCGCCGCCGCGGCCCCGGGCCTGCTCACCGAGGGCGGCACGATGCAGTACCTGGCGAACTGGGTGCACGTCGCGGGCGAGGAGTGGGACGAGCGGGTGGCCGGCTGGTTCGCCGGGACCGGCCTGGACGCCTGGGTGATCCAGCGGGAGGTGGCCGACCCGATGGCGTACGTCGACCTGTGGCTCACCGACGTCGGCGAGACCGCCGACCCGCAGCGGATGGCCGCCTGGCTGGACTGGTTCGACGCGCACAAGGTGGAGGGCATCGGCTTCGGCATCGTGTCGCTGCGTCGGGGCGGGCACGCCGACCCGGTGGTCCGGGTGGAGGATCTGCGCCAGCGGGTGCAGCCACCGCTGGGCGACCGGGTCGCCGCCTGGTTCGACCGCCAGGACTTTCTCCGGGTACGCGACACCGAGGCGTTGCTCGCCGAGCGCTACCGGGCCGCCGAAGGCCTCCAGCTGCGACAGGAGGCCACCATGGGCGACGACGGCTGGGGGGTGGACCGGCAGGTCCTCGCGATGCCGCACGGCCTGCGCTGGACCGAGGAGATCGACCCGCTGGTGCTGGCGCTGGTCGGTGGCGCCGACGGCCGGCTGCCGCTGCGTGACCAGCTCGCACTGCTCGCCGCCGCGCACGACGTCGAGCCCGACGAGATGGCCGAGGCCGCCGGCCCGATCGTGGCGCACCTGGTGGAGCGCGGCTTCATCGAGCCGGTGAACGCCTGATGCGGGCGGTGGTGCAGACCGTCGGGCGGGCCAGCGTGACGGTGGACGGCGAGGTGGTCGGCGCCATCGAGAACGGCCTGCTGGTGTTGCTCGGGGTGACCCACACTGACACCGTGGAGACCGCTCAGACGATGGCCCGCAAGGTGCACGAGGTGCGCATCCTGGACGGTGAGCGGTCCGCCGCCGACACCGGCGCGCCGATCCTGGTGGTCAGTCAGTTCACCCTCTACGGCGACGTCCGCAAGGGCCGCCGACCGAGCTGGACCGCCGCCGCTCCCGCCGAGGTCGCCGAGCCGCTGGTGACAGCGGTGGTCGACGCCCTACGGGAACGAGGAGCAAAGGTCGAGACCGGCCGTTTCCGCGCCCACATGCTGGTGGAAAGCATCAACATAGGCCCCCAAACCCTCCTCCTGGACCTCTGACCCCACCCCCACCCCCTGTTGATCATGAAGTTGTTACCCGCCGGCTCGGCGTGTCATGGCAATAACTTCATGATCGACGGACGGGGCTGGGGGTGCGGGGCTGGGTGGGATTAGGAGAAGAGGCCTCGGCGGGTTAGGGACTGGCGGAGCCAGTTGTCGAGTTCGGCGGTCCAGTCGGTGCGGTCGGCGGTGGCGTGGTCGACAGTGAACCGGCCGAAGGCGTCCCGGCCCTCGGTGAAGACACCGCCGCGCTTGTCGACCTCCAGCACCACCTGCATCTGCTGCGCGTCGGCGACGAAGGTGACCTCCAACTGGTTGATCGAGCGGGCGTACTGCGGCGCCGGGCTGAACTCGATCTCCTGGTAGAACGGCAACGTCTGGCGTACGCCGTAGATGTGACCACGCTCCACATCGGCGCGTGCGAACCGGAAGCCCAGCCGCAGCAGCGCGTCCAGCAGTCGCCCCTGCGCCGGCAGCGGGTGCACCGACACGGCGTCCAGGTCACCCTTGTCGACCGCGCGAGCGACCTCCAGCTCGGTACGCAGACCCATCGTCATCCCGTGCAGGTGCTGCCCGTACAGCTCGGTGACCGGCGTCTCCCACGGCACGTCGAAGCGGAACGGGATGTCGTAGCGCTGTCCGGGCTCCAGCCGGAACGCTCCGGTGACCTGCTGGCGGTGGAATTCCTGAGCGGTGTCGTAGTCGTTGTCGCCGCTCTCCACCTCGACCCGGGTGACCAGGCCGAGGGCGACGTGGTCGATGTCGACCTGGTGGTCGCCGCCCAACACCTGGATCCGGCCCTCCAACTGGCCGCCCGGGCGGCAGTTCGGGTTGGCCAGCACCGTCTCCACCGACGGACCACCGACGCCCATCGCCTTCATGAGCCGCTTGAAGACCACACCGTCCTCCAACTGTCGTTTCCAACCGACCAGAGGTGGCCGGCCGTCCGCAACGTAGCCGGGGCGGGCAACCACACACTCCGACGACACACCGCACCAGCGATCCGACGCGATTCCTGTCGGGTGCCCGATCGCCTCACTCCCGTTTTACGCCCCGCCCGCCAAGCTGTTGTTCACACCGGCACCACTGGGCCGGGAACACGGCACCGACGTGGAAACGGGGAGAGACAGAGATGGTTCTGCAGATGACGGAACACCGGACGCGCCCGGCCACCACGACCGACACCGACCGGGCCTCCGAGGCCCTCGTCGACCTGGACGCCACCGACGAGCGCGGCATCTCCACCGACCTGGTCCGGGCCTACCTCAACGGCATCGGCCGGACGAAGCTGCTGACCGCCGCGCAGGAGGTCGACCTGGCCCGGCGCATCGAGGCCGGCCTGTTCGCCGGCGAGAAACTGGCCACCTGCACCCCGGTCTCCGCGGAGCTGCGAGCCGACCTGGAGCTGATCGTCGCCGAGGGTCGGGCGGCCAAGGACCACCTGTTGGAGGCGAACCTGCGGCTGGTGGTCAGCATCGCCAAGCGCTACACCGGCCGTGGCATGGCGTTTCTCGACCTGATCCAGGAGGGCAACCTCGGTCTGATCCGGGCCGTGGAAAAGTTCGACTACGCCAAGGGCTACAAGTTCTCCACGTACGCCACCTGGTGGATCCGACAGGCCATCACCCGCGCCATGGCCGACCAGGCCCGCACCATCCGCATCCCCGTGCACATGGTCGAGCAGGTCAACCGGATGGTCCGGGCCCGCCGCGAACTGGCGGTGACGCTGGGCCGCGAACCGACGGTCGCCGAGGTGGCGCGCGCACTGGAGATCCCCGAGATCCAGGTCATCGAGCTGATCTCCTACGACCGGGAGCCGGTCAGCCTGGACCAGGCCGTCGGCGACGACGGTGAGAGCGCGCTCGGCGATTTCGTGGCGTCGGTGGACCCGCGCACCGAGCCGGGCGACGCCGCCGCCCAGGGCGAGCTGCGCAACGAGGTCAGCATCGTGCTCTCCACCCTGTCCCAGCGGGAACAGGCGGTCATCCGCCTCCGGTTCGGCCTGGACGACGGCCGCCAGCGCACCCTGGACGAGGTCGGTCGGGAGTTCGGCCTGTCCCGGGAGCGGATCCGGCAGATCGAGAAGGTGACGCTGCTGAAGCTGCGCGCGCCGGAGCGGGCCCAGCGCCTGGAGGCGTACGCCTGCTGACGCACCCGGTTCCACGGAAGGCCCCGGCGGTTCGCCGGGGCCTTCCGTGCTGTCGGGGTGCTTGACGAAGACGCTCCATCGCGATAGAACCAACTGGTTATAGAACCAGGAGGTTATTCGTGGCGGACACGGAGCTGTTGGATGCGACCTTCGCGGCGCTGGCCGACCCGACCCGGCGTGCCATCCTCGCCCGGCTCGCGGCCGGGGAGGCGACAGTGACAGAGCTGGCGGCACCCTTCGCGATGAGCCAGCCGGCCATCTCCAAGCATCTCAGGGTGCTGGAACGCGCTGGTCTCGTCAGCCGGGGGCGGGACGCCCAGCGCCGTCCGCGCCGATTGGAGGCCCGCCCGCTGCGGGAGGCGACGGCCTGGCTCGCCGACTACCGCGACTACTGGGCGGAGAGCTATCAGCGCCTCGACATACTGCTCGACGAACTCCAGTCCGTCGACCCCACCGGCACCGGGCGTCGGCCCGCCAGACCGAACGGAACGGGCGGTTGACCACCATCGACGATCCGCTCGTCGTCCACACCCCGGGCAAACGGGAGATCGTCTTGAGTCGGCTGTTCGAGGCACCGGCACAGCTGGTGTTCGCCGCCTTCACCCAACCCGGACTGCTGGTTCGGTGGTACGGCGCGCGCGGCTGGGGGCTGACGGAGTGCGACGTCGACCTGCGGGTCGGCGGGCGGTGGCGGTTCGTGTCGCGGGGCCCGGAGGGCGCACGGATGGTCCAGGCTGGGGTCTACCGGCAGATCGAGCCACCGCACCGTCTGCTCTACACCGAGCTGTTCGACGACCAGTCCTACCCGGGCGAGACGCTGGTCAGTCACGAGTTCTCCGAACTGGCCGGTCGGACGACGGTCACCACCACGCTGCTCTACGCCACCGCGGAGGGACGGAACATCGTGCTGCGCTATCCGATGGCGCGGGGCGTCGGGCAGAGCTTCACCCGACTGGCCGACCTGCTGCGGTCAACAACGACGACAGAGGAAGAGCAACCATGAACTGGACACTCGAAGTGGTGATCGTCCCGGTCTCCGATGTGGAGCGGGCGAAGAAGTTCTACGCCGACCAGCTCGGCTTCACTGTCGATCACGACACGGTGATCAGCGACGAGGCGCGCATCGTCCAGCTGACGCCGCCCGGCTCGGGCTGCTCGATCGTGATCGGCAAGGGCGTCGTCCCGGAGATGCCGCCCGGCTCGCTCAAGGGCCTGCAACTGGTAGTGCCGGACCTGAAGCGGGCCCACGATGAGCTGGTCGAACGTGGGGTGGAGGTGAGTGAGATCCAGGTGGTGGGTCAGAACCCCCGGCCGGTGCCGGATCCACTGGACAACGTCGGCTTCGTCTTCTTCGCCGACCCGGACGGCAACGCCTGGGGCGTCCAGCAGATCTCCAGCCGCGCCTGACCGGGCACGCTCACAGGCGGCGGGGGCCGGTGTCCGGGCGGGCGACCACGCCACCCACCCCCACCTGCGCGTGCAGGATCGAGATGCCATCCGGGCGGGCGAGCACCGGGTTGAGGGTCAGCGAGCGCACCCGGGGCTGTTCGTCGGCGAGCTGACCCACCCGTAGCAGCAGATCGGCCAGGGCCGCCCGGTCGACCGGTGCGGCCCCCCGGTGCCCCCGCAGAAGCGGCGCGGCCCGAGGCTCGTCGACCAGCTCGGCCGCGTCCCGGTCGGTCAGCGGCACCGCCCGCCAGGCCCGATCGCCGAGCAGCTCGGTGGCGACCCCGCCCAGGCCGAAGCCGACCACCGGCCCGAACGCGGGGTCTTCCACCACCTCCACCACGCAGGCCACGCCGGGCGGAACCATCGGCTGGACCAGCGCGTCCGGGCCGAAGGTCGCCGCCAGGTCGGTGTACGCCCGGCGGAGGGTCGGCTCGTCGGGCAGGTCCAGCCGGACCGCGCCGAGGTCGAGCCGGTGCCGCAGCCCGGGAGCGGCCGCCTTGAGCGCCACCGGGAAGCCCAGCCGCGCCGCCGCGTCGACGGCGGCGTCGACCGAGTCGACGGACACCGAGGCCACCACGTCGATGCCGTACGCGGCCAGCAGCGCGCCCGGGTCGGTGCCGTCGGCCCGGAGCGCGGCCTGCGCGGCGGCACGATCGAGGTCGGGCAGCTCCGGTGCCACCCCTGGCGGGCGGCGAAGCCACTCGGCGTACCGATGCGCGCGGGCGAGCGCGCGGACCGCCTCCTCCACGCCGCCGTACGCCGGCACCCCCGGTGGCAGCCGCCCGACCAGGAACGTCGCCACCGTCGGCTTGCCCAGCGCGAGGGCGGCCGGCAGCGCGGCGGTCACGTCGGCGTCCACAGCGGTCAGCTGGCCGGGTAGCGGCGGGGCGAAGACCACCACCAGGGCGTCCACCCGTTCGTCGGCGGCCGTCTCGGCGAGCGCGGCGGCGAACTCGGCGGCACCGGCGCTCGGCCCGACGTCGCGGGGATAGCCGTCGGCCACGCTCAGGCCGTGCCCGACGCAGGCGGTAGCGGCGAGCCCGGTGAGCGCCGAGGAGTTGCCGACCACACCGACCCGACCGCCGGCCGGCAACGGCTGGTTGGCCAGCAGCACACCCACGTCGAGCAGCTCCGGCACGGTGTCCACCCGAATCACACCGGACTGGGCGAACAACGCGGCCACCGCCACCTCGTCCGGCCCGGCGGCGTCACCGACCCCGGGTGGGCGGGCCGGCGAGGCGAGCGCGACGATCGGTTTGGCGCGGCCGATCCGCCGAGCCAACCGGGCGAACTTGCGCGGGTTCCCGAAGGTCTCCAGGTAGAGCATGATCACGTCGGTGCCGGGGTCGTCCTGCCAGTACTGCAGGAGGTCGTTGCCGGAGACGTCGGCCCGGTTGCCGGCCGAGACGAAGCTGGACAGCCCGAGGCCCCGCCGGTCCGCCTCGGCGAGCAGCGCCACCCCGAACGCACCGGACTGACTGAAGATGCCGACCCGACCGGTCGGCGGTAACGCCGGGGCGAGGGTGGCGTTGAGGCGTACCGTCGGGTCGGTGTTCGCCACGCCCAGGCAGTTCGGGCCGACGACACGCATCCCGGCCGCGTGCGCCGCGCGGACCAGCGCCCGCTGGGCAGCCGCGCCCTCGCCGCCGGCCTCGGCGAAGCCGGCCGAGATGACCACCAGGCCGTGCACCCCCGCGGCGGCGGCGTCGGCGACCACGGCGGTCGCCGCCTCCGGAGGGACCGCGACCACCGCCAGGTCCACCGGCGCACCGGCATCAACCGCCGACGGGTACGCGGGGAGGCCCGCCACTGTCGACGCGCTCGGATGCACAGGCACCACCGCACCGGTGAACCCGCCATCTCGCAGGTGCCCGAGCACCGCCGCGCCGACGCCCTGACCGGTGGCGCTGGCACCGTAGACGACGATGCCGCGCGGGGCGAGCAGCCGGGCGATCGAGCGGGCCTCGGTGCGGTGCTCCCGGCCGCGCTGCACCTCCAGGCTGGCCTCGGTGGGCGCGATGGGGAAGCTCAGGTGGACCACGCCGTCGGCGTACTCGCGCTGGACCTGGTAGCCGAAGTCGGCGAAGACCCGCAGCATCGTCCCGTTGGCCGGCAGCACCTCCGCGACGAAGCTCATGATCTCGTTGCGGCGGGCCGCGTCGGCCAGGTGTTCCATCAGCACCGAGCCGATCCCCCGCCCCTGGTAGGCGTCCTCCACCACGAAGGCCACCTCCGCCTCGGGGGCCTGCGGGCCGAGGCGCTCGTACCGGCCGACAGCGACGATCTGGTCGGCGGCCAGCACCACGAACGCCTCCCGGTCGTGGTGGTCCACAGTGACGAATCGGATCAGATCCCGCTCCGGGATGCGCGGGTACGGCGAGAAGTAGCGCAGGTAGCGGGTGCGCTCGGAGAACCGGCTGTGCATCGCCACGATGCCCGGCGCGTCGGCCGGGTCGATCTGTCGCAACTGGACCGTGCTGCCATCGCTGAGCAGCACGTCGACCGGCTGATCCACTGTCGTCACCGGAACGCCCTCCCCCCGGCCCGGCTCAGTCCCGTGGATCGTGCGGGTCGAGCCCGAGCAGCGGGAAGACCGTCTTGCGGGTGGCCGCGATCGCCCGGTCCACGGCGTTCGGCTCGCCGGTCGGCTGCCACGGCTCGTACGACGGGTCGGCGTCGTCGGTCATCCGCAGCGGTATCTCCCGGCCCAGACGGCGGGAGGCGACCAGGTCCCGCCACGCGGGTGGCGTGAGCGTGGCCGGGTCGATCGGGTCACCGGTGGCCACTGCCAGCAGGTGACTCCAGGCCCGGGGCACCACCTCGACGAGCGCGTACCCGCCGCCGCCGGTGGCCACCCACCGGCCTTCGCACAACTCGTCGGCGAGCGCCCGCATCGCCAGGTAGGTGGCCCGCTGCCCGTCCACCGTCAGGTTCAGGTCGGCCAGCGGATCCAGTCGGTGCCCGTCGGCGCCGCACTGGCTGACCAGCACCTGCGGCCGGAACGCGCGCAGCACCGACGGCACGATCGCGTGGAACGCGCGCTGCCAGCCGCTGTCGTCGACACCGGGCGGCAACGGCATGTTGACAGCGGTGCCCTGCGCACCCGGCCCACCCGTCTCGTCCGGGAAACCCGTGCCCGGGAAGAGCGCCAGCGGGGTCTCGTGCACGCTGACCGTCAGCACCCGCGGGTCGTTCCAGAAGATGTCCTGCACCCCGTCGCCGTGGTGCACGTCGACGTCCACGTACGCGACCCGCTCGGCGCCCAGGTCGAGCAGGCGGGCGATGGCCACCGCGGGGTCGTTGTAGACGCAGAAGCCGGAGGCTCGGGCGGACATCGCGTGGTGCAGCCCACCGGCCACGTTCACCGCCCGCCGGGCGTCGCCGCGCCAGACCGCCTCGGCGGCGGCAACCGTCGCCCCGGCGATGAGCGCGCTGGACTCGTGCATGCCCTCGAACACCGGGTTGTCCGAGGTGCCCAGCCCGTACCCGGCGAAGAGCGGGTCGCGCGGCGCGTTGCGCACAGCGGCGAGGTAGGCCGGCGCGTGCACCCGGGTGAGCAGGGCATCGTCGGCGGGCTCCGGCTTGACCATCCGCACCCCGGGCCGATTCAGGATGCCCAGCTCGCGGGCGAGCGCGATGGTCAGCTCCACCCGGACCGGGTCGAGTGGATGGTCACCCATGTCGTAGGCGAGCAGCGACTCGTCCCACACCACCACAGTGTCGTCGGACATGAGCCCATCGTCGCACGAGGATCGGCGCCGGCCCACCGCACGCGCTGGTCAGCGGCCGGGTGTCGACCCGGAGGCGACCGGTCGGGCCGGGTCCGCCACCCAGTTGCTCCACGATCCAACGTAGAGCGCGGCGTCCGTGCGGCCGGCCAGGTGCAGCGCGAGCACCGCCTGGGCGGCTGTCACTCCCGAGCCGCAGTACGCCCCGACGGCCCGCCCCTCGGCCACCCCGGCGGCGGCGAACCGCTCACTCAACACGTCGGCGGCCAGGAAACGGCCGTCCGGCCCGACGTACTCCCCGGCGGGCAGGTTCGCCGCTCCCGGCACGTGCCCGGCGACCGGGTCGATCGGCTCGACCTCGCCGCGGTAGCGGGGCGCCGTCCGTACGTCGAGCAACACGGCGTCGTCCGCGGCGGCCAGCACGGCGGCCTGCCCGGCCTCGAGCACCGGAAGATCACCGGGGCGCACCACGACGTCACCGGGAGGTGGGGTGGGCGCGTCGGTGGAGACGGGCCGGCCGGCGGCGACCCAGGCCGGGTAGCCGCCGTGCAGCAGGCGCACCGGCCGGTGACCCGCCCAGCGCAGCGTCCACCAGGCCCTCGATGCGGCCAGGCCGTCGCCGCCGTCGTACACCACCACTGGGTGACCGGCGCGGACGCCGGCGGCCCGCAGCGCGGCCTGCAACGCGGCCGGGTCGGGCAAGGGGTGCCGGCCGCCGGCGCCCGGCGGCCCACAGAGCGCGGTGTCCAGGTCGACGAAGACCGCCCCGGGCAGGTGGCCGGCGAGGTAGTCGTCGCGCCCGGGCGAGCCGATGAGCCGCCAGCGGACGTCGAGCAGGGTGGGCGGATCGGCCTGGTCGAGCTCGGCGACGAGCCGATCGACCTCGACCAACAGCTCCTGGGTACCGGACATGGCGACCATCCAACACCATTCGCGTAGACGGCACGCGGTTCGGCGAAGGTCACCAGCCGTTCGCCGAGGTAACATCGTGCACCGGAGGGCCGCTGACCTTATGAAGTCTCACGACCTGGTCGACACGACCGAAATGTACCTGCGCACCATCCTCGAGCTGGAAGAAGAGGGGGTGCCACCGCTGCGTGCCCGGATCGCCGAGAGGCTGCAGCAGAGTGGCCCCACAGTGAGCCAGACCGTCGCCCGGATGGAGCGCGACGGCCTGCTCACAGTCGAGGGAGACCGGCACCTGACGCTCACCGCACTGGGTCGCGGCAGCGCCGTGTCCGTGATGCGCAAGCACCGCCTCGCCGAACTGCTGCTGGTCAACGTCATCGGGATGCCCTACGAGGAGGCCCACGAGGAGGCCTGCCGCTGGGAGCACGTGATGAGCGACGCGGTGGAGAAGCGGGTCTACGACCTGCTCAACCGGCCGACCCGTTCCCCGTACGGCAACCCGATCCCCGGGCTTCAGGAGCTGGGTTCGCCGGCTGCGGAGACCACCGAGGCCGCCGAGGGCGAGCGCAACCTGGCCTTCCCCGGCCTTTCCGGGTCGGTAGTGGTGCGCCGGATCTGCGAGAGCGTGCAGAAGGACGCCGACGTGCTGCGCCAACTGCACGCCGCCGGTGTCGACCCGGGTGCCACTGTGACAGTGGCCCAGGAACGCGACGGGGTGTCGATCGACCGCTCCGGTGACCGGGTGCGGCTGCCCCGTGAGGTCGCCTCCCGGGTCTTCGTCGCCGCCAACTGAGCGAACGGGCTGAGCAACCGGGCATCCGGGCGTCACAACGCCCGGGTGTCCACCTTTTTCGCCAACGCGGTCAGGTCACCGGTCAGCTTCTCCACCACTGAGCGCTCACTGCCACGGGCAGTGGTCCAGCTCACCGTGGCCAGCCGTCCGTCGCCGGCCAGCCAGCCCACCTCGGCGACCGGCCCGTGCCCGCTCGCCGCGGCGGTGGTCCGCTTGTACGCCTGCTGGCCCAGCCCGGTGACCTTCGCCGCCTTGTCCGGCACCACGTCCGCGCCGAAGCTGGCCTTGTCGACAGTGGTCTCGGTCACGCTGAGCGTCAACTCCGGCAGGGTGGCACCCGCGGCCCGGACCACACAGGTGTGGGTGTCGCCCTGTTCGCTGGCCGCCGCCACGTCGAAGCGGACCTTCACCACCTGCTCGATCACCGCGAAGTCCAGCAGACGGCAGGCGCCGCCCGAGGAGGCCGCCGCCACGTCCACAGCGATCGGCACCGGCGGCGGCACCGCCACCGGTTCCGCCTCGTCGGCACAGCCACTCACCAGCAGCCCGGCCAGCCCGGCGACCACGATCCGACCGCGCACACTCCACCCTCTCGCCGAACCGACGGCGGAAGGCGCCCGCCAGATGTCCGTCGGACACCGTACGGGGTGTCGGTGTCGCGCGGAAGTCCTCGTCCACGCCTATTCCGAGGGTGGATCATCCACGTACGGACAGTGCCGGCAGCCGCGCCCACAGCACGTGCCCCGGCGGGCCAGGAAACCGGCGCTGAGCACGAACAGCCCGCTCGCCGGGTCGAGGTAACCGGCCTCACCGGCCGCCAACGCGGCGGTGTGCGCGGCGAGGATCCGGGCCCGGTCGGGATGGTCGGACGGCAGCCGGGACGGGTGCGGCTCGGTGAGCGGCCGGTCGGCCAGGGGTAGTCGCTCTCCGGTCACCGCAGCAGTCTAGGGACGGTTCGTGGTCGGCCTCCCGCTGCCTGGGGCGAGACATACCCTCGGCGTCGTCGCGGCGAGCGGTCGTTTCGTCGTACGGTCCGACGACGATCGGGTTCGACACCCGTCGACGCATACGGAGGAGACGCAATGCGAAAGATCGTTGTGCAGATGAGCGTGTCGTTGGACGGGTTCTTCGAGGGCCCCGGCGGCGACATCGGCTGGCACCAGGTCGACGAGGAGTTGCACCAACACTTCAACGACGTGATCGCCCCGATGGGCGGGTTCCTCAGCGGCCGGGTCAGCCACGAGATGATGGCCGCCTACTGGCCGACCGCCGATCAGGACCCGGCCGCCAGCGGCCCGGAGCGCGAGTTCGCCCGGATCTGGCGGGACATGCCGAAGATCGTCTACTCGCGCACCCTCGACCACGCCGACTGGAACGCCACTGTCGTACGCGAGGTCGACGTCGAGCAGGTCCGCAAGCTCACCGCCGAAGCGGGCGGAGACCTGGCGCTCGGTGGGGCCGACCTGGCCGCGACGTTCGCCCGGCACGACCTGATCGACGAGTACCGGATCTACGTCCACCCGGTGCTTGTCGGTAGGGGCCGTCGACTCTTCCCCGACACCGAGACTCCGACCGGTCTGCGGCTGGTGGAGAGCCGGGTCTTCGGCAACGGGGTGGTCCTGCTCCGTCACCAGAGGGTCCGCTGACCGATGAGCGCAGCGGCTTGAGTCTCCACCGGGGGGAGACACGAGGGTGGAGGCATGAGCGGGGAGACGCATCACACGATCGGCGAGCTGGCCCGGCGGACCGGCCTGACCGTCAAGACCATCCGGTACTACGCCGACAGCGGGATCGTGCCCCCGACGGACCGGAGCCCGGCCGGCTACCGCCGGTACGGTCCGGCGGACGTGGCCCGGTTGGAGCTGGTCCGGACGCTGCGTGAGCTGGGCCTGGACCTGGCCACCATCCGGCGGGTGGTCAACCAGGAGGTGACAGTGCCCGAGGTGGCCGCCGCGCACGCCGAGGCGCTCGCCGTGCAGATCCGGGTGCTGCGGCTGCGCCAGGCGGTGCTCACCGTCGCGGCGAGGCGCGGGTCGGGCCCGGCCGAGGTGGACGAGCTGCACCGGCTGGCCCGGCTCACCACCCGGGAACGGGGGCAGTTGGTGGCCGACTTCCTGGCAAGCGTCTTCGCCGGTCTCGGCGACCAACCCGCGTACCCGGGTGTGATCGTCTCGATGACACCGGAGCTTCCCGACGACCCGAGCACCGAGCAGGTCGAGGCGTGGCTGGAACTGGCCGAGCTGTGTCGGGAGCCGGAGTTCCGGGCCGGGATGCGGCAGCTGGTCCGGCAGCACGCCGCCGACCACGACGTGTCGGGTTTGCCCCGCCCGGACGCCGTCGCTGTGGTCCGGGACGCGGTGGCCCCCGCCCTCGCGGCCGGTCTCGACCCGACCAGCCCGGACGCCGACCCGGTGGTCGCAGCCGTCACCGGCCGGTACGCCAGCCTGCGCTGTCACTCCGACGACGCCGACCTGCGTCGGCGGTTGCTCGACCGGCTGGTGCCGGCCAACGATCCCCGCCGGGACCGCTACCTCGACCTGTTGGCGGTGATCAACGGCTGGTCGACAGGCGACGCGACCGCGCCGGCGGTGGACTGGTTCATCCGGGCCCTGCGCGCCCGGATGCCCGAGCTGACCCGTTGAGCTGACCGATAGTGGCGTCAGCCGAACCAGGTCATCGCCTGGCCGTGGCCCCTCGCCCAGGCCAGCGGCTTCCCGTCGAGCGCGAGAACGTTGTACAGCGCATCGTCGGGTGGCTCGGGCAACGCGTCGTACCGGAGCACCTCCGGCCCCTCGTTCGCGACCCAGTGCCCCGGCAGCTCGCGGACCAACCGGACGAACGCGTCCCGGCGCGGCGGCGGCACCTGATAGAGCACCGACGTGTGGAAGACCACGAGCGTCGCGTCGGTCGGCGCTCGCGCGGCCAGCGCCGGCAGGTCGTCCACCAGGTCGCCGCGGACCAGCAGCGGCGGGTCGGCGGCGGCGACGGCCGCCGCGGCGCGCAGCCGGGCCCGCCGGTGGGCGTGCTCCGGCCAGATCAGCGCGTCCAACCAGGACACGTCGTCGCTGTCGGTCACGTCGAGCGGGTTGAGGTCCAGGCCGGCCCGCCACACCACCCGGGGTACGCCTGCCGGCGGCACCAACCCGTCGGCCGCGCAGTCGAGGACCAGCTCACCGGAGCCGACCTGATGGTCGCCGTAGCGGTATGCGTACCGGTCGGGGTAGAGGCATAGCCCGGCCGACGCACCGACCTCCAGCAGGGCGAGGGGCTGCGGCAACGCGGCGAGCACCGGCAGTAGGACAGCGCACCGGCCCGCCTCGTTCGTCTGGGTGGCCCGGGTGCGCATCTGCGTCTCGATGGCCGGCCAGTGCGTCACCACGTAGTCGTGGAACGCGGCCGGGTCGTCGACCGGGCCACCGAGCCAACGGACGACGCCGAACAGCAGATTCGGTTGCCGCTTGGCCGACGGAAGCCCGCCGAGCAGGGTGAGCAGCTCGTCGTCGCCGGCGACGGCCTGCGACAGGCGCTCGTACGTGGGCGACACCCCGCGCGCCTCGCGGCTGCCGAACTCGGCGTACGTCTCAGCGGTCGTCATGCCTCATCGTCGCAGCCCATTCCTCGGTATTTCAGCCCCCGTTCCCGTGCGCTGGCTCACCCGCCTCGTAGAGTGCTGCGGCGGCTGGACCGTTGAGCAGCAGCTCAGTCGGGGTGCGGGCAGGGGCAACGGGGAGGAACGTGTCGTGCGGGGTGACGGTGTCCGGGTACTGATCGTCGGTGGAGGTGTCGCCGGACTGGCGGCGGTGGCCGCGCTACGCGAGTGGGGCGCGACGATCGACGTGGTCGAGCGGGCATCCGAGCCGACCGACTCCGGCACCGGCATCTACCTCACCGGCAACGCGACGCGGATGCTCGACGTACTCGGTCTGTGGGAGCCGGTCGCCGACGTCGCCGTGGAGGTCACCCGGCAGCGCAGCGCCAACCAGCGCGGGCGTCGCCTCTTCGACATCGACGTGGCCGCGCTGTGGCGGGGCGTCGGGCCGTGCGTGTCGCTGCCCCGGGCACAGCTGCATCGGGCGCTGCTCGACGGCGTCGGCGACGCCCCGATCCGCTGGGGCCGCCAGCCGGTCGCACTCCTGCAAGACGGCGACCAGGTCGCCGTCGAGTTCGACGACGACAGCACCGGACGGTACGACCTGGTGGTCGGCGCGGACGGGGTGAACTCGACGGTCCGCCGGCTCGCCTTCGACGGCCAGGTGGCCCGCGACCTCGGCCAGTACGCGTACCGGTGGGTCGCTCCCCGCCTCGGCGACGAACCGGTCTGGTCGGTGCAGTTGGGGCGCGGCAGGCAGTTCCTGACCATCCCGATCAGCGCCGAGCAGACGTACTGCTACTACAACGACGGCCCGGTGGCCGATCGGCCCGGCTGGCGCGACGAGCTGGCCGCGACGTTCACCGAGCCGGTGGCCACCATGCTCAAGGCCCTCGACTACGACGACAGCACCCTGCACGCCGGGCCGAACCAGGAGGTCGTGCTCGACTCCTGGTCCCGGGGGCCGGTGCTGCTGGTCGGCGACGCCGCCCACGCCACCTCGCCGAACATGGCCCAGGGCGCGGCGATGGCCGTGGAGGACGCGGTCGTGCTCGCGTTGTCGTTGGCCGCCGCCGATTCCGTCGCCGACGCGCTGCGTGGTTTCGAGGCGCGGCGTCGCCCGCGTACCAACTGGGTGCTCAGTCAGACCCACCGCCGGGACAGGGCCACCGGGCTCCCGCCCTCGCTGCGCGACCTGGTGATGCGCCGCCTCGGCGAGCAGATGTTCCGCTCGAACTACGGCCCCCTGTTCGCCCAGCCCTGACGGGTCCGAGGTGACCGGCCCGCTCACGGCAGCTGGCCCGGCCGGTCCACGATGGCGACGCGGAGTAGCGCGACAGCCGTGTGCAGGGACTCCTTGCCGTTGCGCACCACCGACCCACGGCGGCCCAGGAAGACGTGGGTGTCGCGGTCGAAGAGGAAGTCCTCGTTGCCACCGATCACGCCGGGCATCCGGATCGCCACCCCGTGTCGACCTGCGGCGTCCACCACGTCGCCCGATATGACGACCGCTCCGGGCTCCCGCGCCAGCAGTTCGAACAGCGCCGCCAGCGCTCGGGGCGGCACGTAGCCGTCGAGCATCGACCGCGCGGTGGTGTACACCATGCTCTCGTCCCCGTACACGGCCTCCTCATCGGCGCCTTCGGGGAGATGCAGGTCGACCGGGTTTTCCCGAAGGTATCGAAGCAGCTCATCCGGATCGGTGGGCAGGTTGCCGTGGTACGCGGGCGGCTGGAACGCGTCGAGCTTCTTCGTGGGATCGGCGGCATCGCCCATCCGGAGCTCCCTCAGCTCGCTCCACCCGTTCGGGTCGCTCTCCGGTCGGTAGCGTCCCTGCGTGTACGCGACCCCGCCGGCCGACTCCCACAGTTGGTTCCGAATGGTCTGGTAAGGGCCGCTGTCCGGCAGGTCCCGGATTGTCGCCAGGGATTCCGTGAAGACGTACTGATCGGGTCGGGCGGTGAGTTCCGGCTGCTGCCGGGCCGCGTCGGCGGCCAAGTGGAAGATCTCCGACGCGCTGGCCGTCGGCGGCGGCTGGTCGCCCACCCTGACCGTCTGCACCACCAGCGCACCGGCGGTCAGCGCGACCGCCAGCCCGAACGCTCCGGCAAGGCGCCAACCGCGCAGAAACCGGGTACGCCGTCCGGCGAGACGGGCCGCCGACGCCATCTCGGCCCGCTGGGCGACGTGTGCGGTCAGATCCCTGAGGAGCTGCTCCTCGAAACCCTGCGGCGACCGTTCGGTCTCGTTCATCGTCATCTCCGTCTCATCAGGCGAGGGTGGTGACCGGGCGGGCGAGCACGGCGCGGACGACCCGGCGGGCACGATGCAGGCGGACCCGAGCGGCGACCGGTGACATCCCGAGCACCGTCGCCGCCTCCGCGACGGTGAGGCCGTCCACGGCGACGAGTTCGACGAGCGTCCGGGTGCCCTCGGGCAGCTCGCTCAGTGCCCGATGGGTGCGGCGGGCCGCCGACTCGGCGTCGATCCGCTCCTCGATCCGGGCGATGTCGTCGGGGCCCAGGTCCCGTCGTCCGGCCAGCCGTCCGGTCACCCGCAGCCGTTGGGCCGCCCGACGCCGCTCGTCGCCGATGACGTTGCGGGCCACCCCGTACAGCCAGCCGATCTGGCTACCCCGGTCCGGTCGGTACCCGGCCGCCGACTCGATCACCGCCAGGAACACGTCGGCGGTGAGGTCGGCGGCGAGGTGTGGGTCGTCGACCCGCCGCGCCACGAACCGGCCCACGGCCTCCAGGTGCCGCCGGTAGAAGACCTCGAAGGCCACCGGATCGGTTCCGATGCCGGAAATGTCGTCGTCGGCTCGGCTCGGCTCACTCACAGGCCGTCCTCCCTCGTAGCCTTCACACCCCTTCTTCGTAAGCCGGAGCGCGGGTGTTACCGAACCATTCGGACGGCGGGTGCGGATCCGCCCGGCGCTGATGGCGGCGCTGCTGGTCCAGTTGGGCAACCGCCCTGGTGATGCGGCATCATCGAACCACCGGCGACTGGCGGCACGGGGATGGTGGAACCATCGGGGAGCCTCTCGCGGGCGTCGACCGCCTGGGCGCCTGCGTCGAGGAACCATCATGACCACGACCAGCGAATCCACAGAACAGCACACCCCGTCGGGCACGGCCCGCCTGCTGCCGGGGGCACCCGTCGCCGAAGCCGTCCTGGCCGAGACCGCCGACGCAGCCGCCCGCCTGCGCAACCGCGGGATCACACCGAGCCTCGCCACCATCCTCGTCGGCGACGACGACGCCAGCGCCGGCTACATCGCCATCAAGCAACGTCAGGCTGCCGCGCTCGGGTTCGCGTCCCCGCACGTGCATCTGCCGGCCACCGCCACCCAGGCCGAGCTACACCAGACCATTGCCCGATTCAACAACGATCCGGCCGTACACGGGCTGCTCGTGCAGTACCCCGTTCCGGGGCACCTGGACTACGACGCGGCGTTGCTGACCATCGATCCGGACAAGGACGTCGACGGCATGCATCCGCTGAACATGGGGCGTCTCGCCGTCGGCCTGCCCGGCCCGCTGCCGTGCACTCCCGCCGGCATCGAAGCCCTGCTGGCCTACTACGAGATCCCCGTCGCCGGTCGTGAGGTCGTCATCCTCGGCCGCGGCGCCACCCTGGGCCGCCCCCTGGCCATGCTGCTCGCTCAGAAGCGCCCGACCGCCAACGCCGCCGTCACCGTCGTCCACACAGGCGTGCCCGACTGGGCCCGCTACACCCGCCGCGCCGACATCCTCGTGGCCGCCGCCGGCGTACCCGGGATCGTGCGGCCTGAGCACGTCAAGCCCGGCGCCGTCGTCATCGGCGCTGGCGTCCGCTACGAAGGCCGGCGCCTCCTACCGGACGTGGACGAAGCGTGCGCCGAGGTCGCCGGCGCCATCACGCCCCGGGTCGGCGGGGTCGGTCCGACCACCGTCGCGATGCTGTTCCGCAATGCGGTGCGCGCCGCCGAGCGAGCGAGCTAGATCACCCGCCGTCCCGGCTTCCCTGAGCCGATGGCCCGCCTGGCAGCCCACCGCGCAACACCCTGACGAGCGTGATGCCTGTGAGTCATCAAGATGACTCACAGGCATCACGGCCAACGACAACATGCCCTCCCGCGCGAACCTCCAGGGGACCCGGAAACGGCGCTGCCCCGACTCCCTCGTGGGAGCCGGGGCAGCGCCGCGTTTCGCGTACGTCAGCTGCAGCCGCTGGTGGAGCCGCAGCCCTCGCAGACGTAGCAGCTACCGGCGGGGCGCATCTTCGTACCGCAGGTGAAGCAGAGCGGCGCGTCGGCGGCCTTGCCGATCACGGCCTCCAGCAGTTCGGTGCTGGAGCCCACGCTCGGAGCCGGCTTGGCGGCGGCCACGTCGGCCATCTCCTGGGCCGGCTGGGCGACAGCCTCCGGCTTGGCCGGGGTCGCCACCGGCGCGGAGGACGCCATCGCGGTGAGCTCGGCGCCGGTGACGCCGGCAGCCTCCGCGTCGGCCTCGGCCCGCAGCTGCGCGGCCCGCTCCGTGGCGGTGAAGATGCCCAGCTCGGCGCGACGCTCGTAGGGCAGGAAGTCCAGCGCCAGGCGACGGAAGATGTAGTCCATCACCGAGGCCGCCATCCGCACGTCCGGGTCGTCGGTCATACCGGCCGGCTCGAAGCGCATGTTGGTGAACTTGCTGACGAACGTCTCCAGCGGCACGCCGTACTGGAGGCCGATGCTGATGGCCACCGAGAAGGCGTCCATCACGCCGGCCAGGGTGGAGCCCTGCTTGGACATCTTCAGGAAGACCTCACCGAGGCCGTCGTCCGGGTAGGACGACGCGGTCAGGTAGCCCTCGGCGCCACCAACGGAGAAGCTGACCGTCTCGGACGGGCGCTTCTTCGGCAGGCGCTTACGCACCGGCCGGTACTCGATGACCTTCTCGACAGCGGCCGGCGCGGCCGCTGCGGTCTCGACGGCGGCCGGCTCGGTGGCCTTGTTCGACTTGGCCACCGAGAGCGGCTGGCCGACCTTGCAGTTGTCCCGATAGATCGCCAGCGCCTTGAGGCCGAGCTTCCAGCCCTCGAAGTAGATCTTCTCGACGTCCTCGACGGTGGCCGCCTCCGGCATGTTGACCGTCTTGGAGATGGCGCCGGAGACGAACGGCTGGATGGCCGCCATCATCCGCACGTGACCCATCGGGGCGATCGTCCGCTCCCCCATGGCGCAGTCGAAGACCGGGTAGTGCTCCGGCTTGAGGCCGGGGGCGTCCACCACGTGGCCGTGGTCGGCGATGTGCTCGACGATCGCCTCGACCTGCTCCTCGGGGTAGCCGAGGCTGCGCAGGGCCCGCGGCACCGTCTGGTTGACGATCTGCATCGAGCCGCCGCCGACCAGCTTCTTGAACTTGACCAGCGCCAGGTCCGGCTCCACGCCGGTCGTGTCGCAGTCCATCATGAAGCCGATCGTGCCGGTCGGGGCGAGGACGCTCGCCTGCGCGTTGCGCCAACCGTTCTTATCACCGATCTTGTTGCCCTGGGTCCACTGCTTGGTCGCCTCGCGGACGATCGCGGTGGCCACCGGACTGGTCGGCTTGATCTCGTCGTTGGCCGCGGCGTGCTTACGCATGACCCGCTTGTGCGGCTCGGCGTTGCGGGCGTAGCCGTCGTACGGGCCGACGACGCCGGCCAGCTCGGCCGAACGGCGGTAGGCGGTGCCGGTCATCAGGGACGTGATCGACGCGGCGACCGAGCGGCCCTGGTCCGAGTCGTACGGCAGGCCGGTCGCCATCAGCAGGGCGCCCAGGTTGGCGTAGCCGATGCCGAGCTGCCGGTAGGCGCGGGACGTCTCACCGATCTTCTCGGTCGGGAAGTCCGCGAAGCAGATCGAGATGTCCATCGCGGTGATGACGAACTCGACGGACTTGACGAACTTCTCCACCTCGAAGCCACCGTCGGCGCGGAGGAACTTCATCAGGTTGAGCGAGGCCAGGTTGCACGAGGAGTTGTCCAGGTGCAGGTACTCCGAGCACGGGTTCGACGCGGTGATCCGCCCGGTCTCCGGGCAGGTGTGCCAGTCGTTGATCGTGTCGTCGTACTGCAGACCGGGGTCGGCGCACTCCCAGGCTGCCTGGGAGATGGAGCGGAACAGGTTCTTGGCGTCGACGGTCTCGATCACCGAGCCGTCCAGCCGGCCCCGCAGGTCGAAGCCCTTGCCGTTCTCGACCGCCGACATGAACTCGTCGGAGACCCGGACCGAGTTGTTGGCGTTCTGGTACTGCACGCTGACGATGTCGGAGCCACCGAGGTCCATGTCGAACCCGGCATCACGCAGCGCGCGGATCTTGTCCTCCTCGCGCGCCTTCGTGACAACGAACTCCTGAATGTCCGGGTGGTCGACGTCGATGATGACCATCTTGGCCGCCCGGCGGGTCGCGCCGCCGGACTTGATGGTGCCGGCGGAGGCGTCCGCGCCGCGCATGAAGCTGACCGGCCCGGAGGCGTTGCCGCCGGAGGAGAGCAGCTCACGGGACGAGCGGATCCGCGACAGGTTGACCCCGGAGCCGGAGCCGCCCTTGAAGATCAGCCCCTCCTCCTTGTACCAGTCGAGGATCGAGTCCATCGAGTCGTCGACGGCCAGGATGAAGCAGGCACTGACCTGCTGCGGCGACGGCGTGCCGACGTTGAACCAGACCGGCGAGTTGAAGCTGAACACCTGGTTCAGCAGCATCCAGGTCAGCTCGTGCGCGAACACCTCGGCGTCGGCCGGGCTGGCGAAGTAGCCGTACTCCTCACCCGCGGTGCGGTAGGTGGTGACCACCCGGTCGATCAACTGCCTGAGCGACCACTCCCGCTCCGGGGTCCCCACCGCTCCCCGGAAGTACTTGGTGGTCACGATGTTCGCCGCGTTGACGCTCCACGACTCCGGGAACTCCACCCCACGCTGCTCGAAGTTGATCGAGCCGTCCCGCCAGTTCGTCATCACGACGTCACGGCGCTCCCAGGAGACCTCGTCGTACGGGTGGACCCCCTCGGTCGTCCACACCCGCTCGATCTTCAGCCCCGCGCCTGCCTTGCTTCGTGAACGGCTAGTAGTCACGCCGTCGCCCCCCTCGTCTGCGCGGTCACCCACCGCGCGTCCCAATCTCTTGAAAAACCGTGAAGTCTCAGCTGGTACGGCCGGCGGCCTCAACCGCATCGGCCCGGCCCTGCTCCCGGGCTCGCGCCGCGGCCCGCAACGTCTCGATCTCGCGCTCGAAGTCGGCGAGCGAGTCGAACGAGCGGTAGACGCTGGCGAACCGCAGGTAGGCGATCTCGTCCAGGTCGCGTAGCGGACCCAGGATCGCCAGGCCCACGTCGTGGCTGGGGATCTCGGCGGCCCCCTTGGCCCGGACCGTCTCCTCCACCCGCTGCGCGAGCAGCGCGAGCGAGTCGTCGTCCACCGGCCGGCCCTGGCACGCCTTACGCACCCCGCCGATGATCTTCGTGCGACTGAACGGCTCGGTCACCCCGCTGCGCTTGACGACCGCGAGGACCGCCTCCTCGACGGTGGTGAACCGCTTGCCGCACTCCGGGCAGGACCGCCGCCGTCGGATGAGCTGGCCGTCGTCGGCCTCCCGCGAGTCGACCACCCGGGAGTCAGCGTGCCGGCAGTACGGACACCGCATCGCCCACCTCCAAATAATGATCAACCGCGAGCACACCGGAACACACCCCCGGGCACGACTCACCACGACGGTGCCATCCTCGGATGACGCCCGCCGTGATCGACGTTACGGGAGTGCGGTCGGTAGTCAGACCCAACCTGTAGGCAACTTACGCCCGTGTCACTACTACATCTAGGGGTCGACCGTATGTCGCTGGGGAAGCCGGGTCAAGTTGGCCGGCGTGTCCGGCGCGTCACGGACCAACCGGTCACCAACGCACCGCACAACGCCCGAAGACCCAACGTCACGATGCCGCTCGGGTTACCGGCCAACCGGCCGAACACGGCCGGAAAATGATCCAGGATCGAACACCAGTGCTACCTGACGTACCATTTATCAGAACATCCGTACGACCGGAGCGCTTTTTCACCCCGACACGCCGGTGAGAGGTCGTACAGATGTTTGAAAATGACTGATCTCACCTATACGGTCATGAACAACGTGGCACCACCGCACGCACCACGAGCCGACGAGGCACCCAGCGCCGACCAGGGAGGACGGACGTGACCGAGGACCGGGCCAGCCGGCCGAAGAGCCCGCAGCAGATCACCGAGGCGGGCCCGCCAGCCACCCGACGCCGCAGCGCCGCGCGCAGCCGGACGGGTCAGCCCGCCGTGCGTCCGGTCACCCCGGTGGTCAGCGCTTTCCCCGACCCGGCGACGGTTGACCTGACCGCCCGGCAACGGCGCATCCTGGAATTCATCCGCAACTGGGTGGAACGTCACGGCTACCCGCCGAGCGTCCGCGAGATCGGCGAGGCGGTCGGCCTGGTGTCGCCGTCCAGCGTCGCCTACCAGCTCAAGGAGCTGGAGAAGAAGGGCTTCCTGCGCCGCGACCCGAACCGGCCGCGCGCGGTGGACGTCCGCGCCCCCAGCGAGGCGATCGACGACGAGCTGTCGAGGGCACAGCGGC
This sequence comes from Micromonospora sp. NBC_00821, assembly GCF_036347035.1. Taxonomy (NCBI): domain Bacteria; kingdom Bacillati; phylum Actinomycetota; class Actinomycetes; order Micromonosporales; family Micromonosporaceae; genus Micromonospora; species Micromonospora sp. NBC_00821. Next base: position 1,862,975 of record NZ_CP108880.1, on the reverse strand, counting down.
CCACCCCGGCGTACGTGCCGATGCTCGGCCGGATCGCCGCCGGTGGGCCGATCCTCGCCGAACAGGCAGTGGAGGACATCTTCCCGCTCCCCCGCGAACTGGTGGGTGAGGGCGAGGTCTTCATGCTCCAGGTCAAGGGCGACTCAATGCTCGACGCGGCGATCTGCGACGGCGACTGGGTGGTCGTCCGGCAGCAGCCGACCGCCGACTCCGGCGAGATCGTGGCCGCCATGCTCGACGGCGAGGCGACAGTGAAGACCTACCGGCGGCGCGACGGGCACGTCTGGCTGATGCCGCAGAACCCGGCCTTCGACCCGATCCCCGGCGATGACGCCACCATCATGGGCCGGGTCGTGGCGGTGCTACGCCGGATCTGACCTTGGCGGGTGGGTGCCGACGGCGCTCACCCGCACCACTCGTCAGGGCGGGTGAGCGCCTCAGCGTCGATCAGTAACGGTCGCCTCGGGGACCGCGACCGCCCCCGGGATACTGCCCGTACGGGTCCACAGGCGCGTCGTCGTCACGTCGGCGGCCGGGCCGCTGGCCACGGTGGTCGGGCTCCTGCCCTCCGCGCCGGGGCGGCTCCGCGCGACCGGGCTGACCGCCGTCGCCGCCGTAGACGCCACCGCCAGGACGGCCACCACCGCCCTGCGGACGACCGCCACCACTGGCCGGGGGACGGCCACCGCCGCCAGCCGGGGGACGACCGCCACCGCCAGCCGGGGGACGACCACCGCCACCAGCCGGGGGACGACCGCCGCCACCAGCCGGGGGACGACCGCCACCGCCGTAAACGCCTGGACCGCCGCCGTCCGGTCGCGCCGCACCGTAGCCGCCGTCAGCCGAGGGCGGCCGGCCGCCGCCGCCGTACACGGCACCACCCGCCGGGGCCGGGCCGCCACGAGCCGCACCGCCCGCCGGGGCCGGGCCACCACGACCCGCACCGCCGCCGTAGACCGCGCCGCCGGCCGGCGCGCCACCCCCGTAGACACCACCCCTGCGGTCGTCGTCGGCCGGGAACCCGTCAACGGCGCGGCCGGCGCGCGGGCCGAACGGTTCACCGTCCGGCTCCGACGGGTCGGACTCGTCAGCGGTCGGCGGCCGACGGCGGGCGCGAACGATGCCGAAGATTCCGGCGGCGACCAGCAGAAGGCCGATCAGCCCGACCGCCCCGACCAGGTACGTGATGTCGTCGAGGCTCAGCCCGTCGGTCCAGGACTTCGAGGCGGCCGGCTTGCCGCCGTCCTCGGCACTCAGCGGCGCGGCGGTCGACGTGGACGGGGTGTAGCCGAGGATGTCGACCGGCTCGTCTTCGGTGAACCGGCCCGCGTCGGAGACGGTGAGGAACGACTTTCCGTCCGAGGTGTAGCTGATGGCCTCGCCGAACGGGTCGGCCAGCGGCGTCACCCGCGGCTTGCCGGTGGTGAGCGCGCCCACGATGTCGCCACCGGTCACGTCGAACTCGAAGGCGTCCGCGTACGTGCGCAGAACCACCCGGGAGCCGTCCGGTGCCCTCGATGCGCCGGTGATGGCAATCCGGCCGAACGTGTTGAGGGTGTTCTCCGTCTGGGTCTTCGGCAGCGTGAGCTCGCCGGCCTTACGCATCGGCACCGGGTCGGTGTCGCCGCTCTTGAGGGCCGCCGACGGCGTGTAGATCTCGGCCTTGCCACTGGTCACCTTGGTGATGATCAGCGGTTTTCCGTCGTCGCCGATGAGCAACGCCTCAGCGTCGTGCGGTTTGGCCTCCGGGTAGGAGAGCCGGTGCAGCGTCGGCTGCTTGGCGCCGGTGACCGGCATCGACCAGAGTGCGACGCGGCTGCGGCGCTCCTTCGAGTCGGGGTTGTCACCGGTGTCGGCGATCCAGAGGGTGCGGCCGTCCTTGGACAGGGCGAGATCCTCGGTGTCGAACGGACCCTGCCCCGAGTAGCGGACCGGCTCCTTCGAGATCTTGCACTTGCTGTCGAGGAAGAACACACGCTTGCGCGCCGCGACGTCGGTGCCGTCGTTGATGACGATGTAGCCACTCTTGGTGGCCACCAGCCCGGACAGCTCCCGTAGGCGCTCGTCGGCGATCGTGCATCGCTTCTGGCCAGGGTTCGCTGCGGGCGGCCCGGACGCCCCAGGGGCGGGAGCCGCTGCGGCGACTCCGGCGAGCGCCACGGTTGCCCCGAGCAGGCCGAGGGCAACCGTGACCGAGGAAACAACGCGGCGCATTCGGCCAGTGTCGCATGCCGCGCGTTTCCGGTGGATGACGCCGTGGCCGCTCAGGACCGGCTGCCGGCCGCCTGCCCCTGCCGCTCCACGTCGAAGGCCGTCAGCTCCGCCGCAAGCTCCGCGCCGACGCGGACGTGCAGCAGAGTGCCCTCCGGCAGGTGCGACGTGCTGAGCACCTCACCAGTGCGGTGCGCCCGAGCGACCAGGTCACCCCGGTCGTACGGCAGCACGGCCCGGACCTCCACGGCCGGACTCGGTAGCCGCTCCTCGATCGCCGCGCGCAGCTCGTCCATGCCGCGCCCCGAGTGCGCGGACACGAAGATCGCGTCCGGCCAGAGCCGCTTGAGCCGCAGCAGAGTGTCCTCGTCGGCCGCGTCGGTCTTGTTGACCACCAACAGCTCGGGAAGCCGGTCCGCGCTGACCTCGGCAAGCACCGCGTGGACCGCCCGGACCTGCTCCTCCGGATCCGGGTGGGTGCCGTCCACGACGTGCACCACCAGATCCGCCTCCGCGACCTCCTCCAGCGTCGAACGGAACGCCTCGACGATCTGGTGCGGGAGGTGTCGGACGAAGCCGACGGTGTCGGAGAGGGTGTAGAGCCGCCCGTCCGAGGTGGTGGCCTTGCGGGTCGTCGGGTCCAGCGTGGCGAACAGCGCGTTCTCCACCAGCACGCCCGCGCCGGTCAGCCGGTTGAGCAGGCTGGACTTGCCGGCGTTGGTGTAGCCGGCGATGGCGACCGCGGGAACGGAGTTGCGGGAACGCCGGGCACGCTTGGTCACGCGGACCGTCTTCATGCTCTTGATCTCACGACGCAGCCGGGAGATGCGGTGACGGATGCGCCGCCGGTCGGTCTCCAGCTTGGTCTCACCGGGACCACGAACACCCACACCGCCACCGGCGCCACCACCGCGGCCGGAACCACCGGTCTGCCGGGAGAGCGTCTCACCCCAACCGCGCAGTCGGGGCAGCAGGTATTGGAGCTGGGCCAGCTCGACCTGCGCCTTACCTTCCTTGCTCTTGGCGTGCTGGGCGAAGATGTCGAGGATCAGCGCGGTGCGGTCGACGACCTTGACCTTGGTGCGCTGCTCCAGGTTGCGCAGCTGCGACGGGGACAGCTCACCGTCACAGATGACCGTGTCGGCGCCGGTGGAAAGCACCACCGCGCCAAGGTCGTCGACCTTGCCACGGCCGATGTACGTGGCCGGGTCGGGTCGGGTACGACGTTGGATGAGCCCTTCAAGCACCTGCGAACCGGCGGTCTCGGCCAGCGCGGCGAGCTCGGTCAGCGAGTTTTCCGCGTCGGTGACAGTGCCTTCGGTCCAGACGCCCACCAGGACGACCCGCTCCAGCCGCAGCTGGCGGTATTCCACCTCGGTGACGTCGGTGAGCTCGGTTGACAGGCCCGGGACGCGTCGGAGGGACTGCCGCTCCGACAGCTCCATCTCGCCGGTGGTGACGTCGTCGAGCTCGTCCTCGACGGGGACAAAGCTCTCCTGGTCTCGCAAGCGGTTCTCCTGTCCGTTTTGATAAGTAGAACGTAATCCTGACATGACACAACGCCGAACGCACCTGCTATATGCCCATGGTGAAGGTCGCCAAAAGTGGGGGCGAATGCTGGTCGGCCGCGACAACCCGGTAGAAATGCGGGCGGCGGCCGAACGGCCGCACAGCCGTTACGGAGGGATCCCGTGGCCATCACCCGACTGCCCAGCGCCGGATTTTCGATCACCATCCGGATCGCCGTGACCGCGGACGCCTCCTCGATCGGCCGACTCACCACCTCCGTCGGCGAGGCCGGGGCGATCGTCACGGCGCTGGACGTGGTGGACTCGGACCCGACCCACGTGATCGTCGACCTGACCTGCGACACCGCCGACGCCGGGCACGCCGACCAGGTGGTCGACGCGCTGACCGCGCTGGATGGCGTGGACGTGCGCAAGGTGTCGGACCGGACGTTCCTGCTGCACCTGGGCGGCAAGATCGAGGTGACCTCGAAGGTCGCGCTGCGCAACCGCGACGAGCTGTCGCGCGCGTACACCCCGGGGGTGGCCCGGGTCTGCATGGCGATCGCCGAGAACCCGGCCGACGCCCGGCGACTGACCATCAAGCGCAACACCGTCGCTGTGGTCAGCGACGGCTCGGCGGTGCTTGGCCTGGGCAACCTCGGGCCGGCCGCGTCGCTGCCGGTGATGGAGGGCAAGGCCGCGCTGTTCAAGCGTTTCGGCGGGGTGGACGCCTGGCCGGTGGTGCTGGACACCCAGGACACAGACGAGATCGTGCAGATCGTCAAGGCGATCGCGCCGGCCTACGGCGGCATCAACCTGGAGGACATCGCTGCGCCGCGCTGCTTCGAGATCGAGGCCCGGCTGCGCGAGGCGCTGGACATCCCGGTCTTCCACGACGATCAGCACGGCACCGCGATCTGCGTGCTGGCCGCGCTGACCAACGCGCTGCGGGTGGTGGGCAAGCGGCTCGAGGACGTCCGGGTGGTCGTCTCCGGAGCCGGCGCGGCCGGCACCGCGATCATGAAGCTGCTGCTGCGCCAGGGCGTCGGCGACATCATCGCGTGCGACCGGGAGGGCGCCCTGCACCGTGGGCTGACCGGGCTCAACTCGGCGTGGCAGTGGCTGGCGGAGAACACCAACAAGGAGAACTACGCAGGCGACCTGCCCGGTGCCATCCGTGGCGCCGACGTGTTCATCGGGGTCAGCGCGCCGAACCTGCTCACCGGCGACGACATCGCGCAGATGGCGAAGGACTCGATCGTCTTCGCCCTGGCCAACCCCGACCCGGAGGTCGACCCACGGGAGGCGCGCAAGCACGCCGCAGTGGTCGCTACCGGCCGATCGGACCAGCCGAACCAGATCAACAACGTGCTCGCGTTCCCCGGGGTGTTCCGCGGCATGCTGGACGCGCACGCCGAGGAGTTCACCGAGGAGATGGCCCTCGCGGCCGCCCGGGCCATCGCGGACGTGGTCGGCGAAGAGAAGATCAACCCGACGGTGATCGTGCCGAGCGTGTTCGACTCCCGGGTCGCCCCGGCGGTCGCCGCCGCCGTGCGCGCCGCCGCGCACAACCCGAGCCCGCTCCCGGCCGCCGACCCCGGCCCCGCCGACCTCCCCGAGATCGCGGCAAGCGCCAGCGCCACCCCGTAACGCGCCAACGACCCAACCCCACCAACCGCGCCGTTGATCAAGAGGTTTGCGTCAGGAAGTACGCGAAACTTGACGCAAACCTCTTGATCAACACGGGTGGGGGTGGGGGTGGGGGGCTGTTAGGGGCGGAGCGCTGTTGGGTTCAGCTCGCCGGTGGCCACCAGGACGGCGGGGCCGGAGAGCCAGCAGGAGTCGGCGGTGACCGTCACGGTGAGGCGGCCTCCGGGCACGTCGACCGCAACCACGCCGGTGTTTCGCCCGGCGTCGCGCAGCGCCACGGCACCCACCGCGCAGGCACCGGTGCCGCAGGACAGGGTCTCGGCGCTACCGCGCTCGTACACCCGCATCAGGCTGTGCTCGTCGCTGCCGTCGACCGGGTCACCCGCCACGATGAACTCCACGTTCACCCCACTCGGGAAGACCACCGGGTCGAACCCGGGCGCGACGGTCAGGTCCAGCGCCGACAGCTCCACGCCGGCCGGCAACACGCAGACCAGATGCGGGTTGCCCACGTCCACGACCGCACCGGCCAGGGTCAGCCCGCCGAGGGTGGCGGCGGAACTGTCGTACACCTGGGGTCGGCGCATCTCGACGGACACGACGTCGCCCTCGACCAGCGCACGCACGACGCCGGCCCGGGTCGCCACCGGCAGCGCCGCGCCGGCCGGCGTGGCCAACCCGGTGTCGAGCAGGTAGCGCACGAAGACCCGGGCGCCGTTGCCACACATCTCGGCGAACGAGCCGTCGGCGTTCCAGTAGTCCATGAACCACTCGGCCTCGCCGGCCAGACCCGCGCCGTCCGGATGCTTGGCCGCGCGGACCACCCGCAGCACGCCGTCCGCGCCGATGCCCCGACGCCTGTCGCAGAGCGCCGCGACCAGCTCCGGGGTCAGGTCGAGCTGACCGTCCGGGTCGGGAAGAAGGACGAAGTCGTTGCCGGTGCCGTGGCCCTTGGTGAACTCCACGCCCCCATCATCGCGCAGCGGCCGGCACCAGACGCAGGGCGGCCCCGATCAGGTCCGGGGTCGTCGAGTCCAGCCAGTGGATCCGCGGGTCACGGCGGAACCAGGACCGCTGCCGGCGGACGAAGCGCCGGGTCGCCCGGACCGTCTCCTCGTGCGCCTGCGCCTCGGTCAGCTCACCGGCGAGCAGGCGCAGCACCTGCTGGTAGCCGAGCGCCCGACTCGCCGTCCGCCCCCCGGCCAGCCCGCGCCCGACCAGCTCACGGGTCTCCGGCACCAGGCCGTCGGCCCACATCCGGTCGACCCGCAGGGCGATCCGCTCGTCGAGCAGGCCGGTGTCCAGGTCGACGCCGAGCTGCACCGACGGGTAGTACGGCGTGGGCTGCGGCAGCGAGGCGGCGAACGGCGCGCCGGTGAGCTCGATCACCTCCAGCGCCCGCACGATCCGCCGACCGTTGCCAGGCAGGATGCCCTCGGCGGCGACCGGGTCGGCGGCGCGCAGCCGCGCGTACAGCGGGGCGGGGCCGACCTCGGCCAACTCCCGTTCCAGCCGGTCCCGCAGCGCCGCGTCCGTGCCGGGGAACTCGAAGCGCTCCAGCACCGCCCGTACGTACAGCCCGGAGCCACCGACCAGCAACGGCACCCGCCCTCGGGACAGGATGTCGTCCACCGCCGCGCGGGCCAGTCGCTGGTACTCCGCGACGCTCGCCGGCTCGGTGACGTCCCAGACGTCCAGCAGGTGATGCGGCACCCCGTCCCGCTCGGCGAGGGTCAGCTTCGCGGTGCCGATGTCCATGCCCCGGTAGAGCTGCATCGAGTCCGCATTGACCACCTCGCCGTCCAAGGCGTGCGCCAACGCGATGCTCAGCGCGGACTTGCCAGCCGCGGTCGGGCCGACCACAGCGACAACCGTGCCCGTCACACCCGCTCCCAGGACGCCACGAAGTAGGCCACCCCGTAGGGAGCGGAGTCGTGCAGCAACTCGCCACGCCACCCACCGCCAGCCGCGCGGGCCGCGCCGGCGAGCACCTGCCAGGGGGCGCGACCGGCGGCCTTCAGCTCCGTCGACACCACCGGGTCGAGGCCGAGCAGGGCGTCCAGGTCCGCGTCGGCCAGCGCCGCGGCGACACTCTGGTCGTACGGGAGGGCGCGCGCGTCGTCGTACCCGGGTGCTTTCTCTCCCCGGCAGGCCGACCCGTCCCCGAGCACCAGCGACGCCACCCGGTCACCGGCGGCGCCGACCTCGTCGGCGAGCGCGGCCAGCTCGGCCGGGCCGGCGTCGGCGGCCACCTGCACTGCCGTCACCGGCGGTCGGGTGTCGTGACGGGCCAGCAACCACGCGCCGATGGTCAGGCTCAACGGCAGCACCGCGCCCCGGTCCGGAAGGCCTGGCACCAACGGCACGTCCAGGTCGACACCCCAGGGCTGGAGAGAACCGGTCGCCGGGGTGCGGATCGGGCCGGTCACCGGGCCGGTGCCCACCAGCACCACAATGTCCGGATCGGCGGCCAACAGCCGGCGTACGGCGGTGTCGCAGGCCGCCCGCAGACCGTCCAACTCCGGGGCTGCGGAGCCGGCCACCTCGGGCACGAGCAGGGGCGGATGCGGGCAGACGGCGGCAGCGACCAGTGGCACCCGTCCACCGTAGCGGGAATCCCCGGTGCGTCTCCGCGCCGATCCGGTCATTCGGCCCCTAGGACACCGTATGGTCACGGTCGGCGATAGGCGCTCGACGCGGACCGGGTCGGACCTGTGACAATGCCGGAAGCAACTTGGCTGCGCCGTGGCGGCGACGGGGGATCGATCCCTCGACGCCGGGAGAACGAGGATGGGTACATGAGCGACTGGACTGCCTTCGGACGGGTGGACGCGGACGGCACCGTGTACGTCAAGACCACCGAGGGAGAGCGGGTGGTCGGATCCTGGCAGGCGGGAGCACCGGAGGAGGGCCTGGCACACTTCGCCCGTCGCTTCGCCGACCTGGTGACCGAGGTGGACCTGACCGAGGCGCGACTCAAGTCGGGTGCGGCGGACGCCGGGCACTCCTTGAGCACGATCCGGCGGATCCGTGCCACGCTGCCCGAGGCCAACGTGGTCGGCGACATCGACGCGCTGGCCACCCGCCTGGACAAGCTGGCGACCCTCGCCGAGGAGAAGGCCGGCGAGGCGCGCGCCGCCCGGGACGCCGCTCGCGGCGAGGCCCTGGCCCGCAAGACCGCGCTGGTCGAGGAGGCCGAGAAGCTGGCCGCCGAATCCACCGGGTGGAAGACCGCCGGGGACCGGCTCAAGGAGATCCTCGACGAGTGGAAGACCATCCGCGGGGTCGACAAGAAGGCCGACGGTGAGCTGTGGAAGCGGTTCGCCGCCGCCCGGGACGGCTTCACCCGCCGCCGCGGCGCCCACTTCGCGTCCCTGGACTCGCAGCGCAAGCAGGCCCAGACCGCCAAGGAGGAGTTGGTCGCCGAAGCGGAGAAGCTCTCCGACTCCACCGACTGGGCCGCCACCGCCAACCAGCTCAAGGACCTGATGACCCAGTGGAAGGCCGCTCCGCGCGCCTCCAAGGAGGCCGAGCAGAAGCTCTGGGAACGGTTCCGGGGTGCGCAGGACGCCTTCTTCAGCCGGCGCAGCGAGGTCTTCTCCGCACGGGACAACGAGCAGCGCGGCAACCTGGAGCGCAAGCAGGCCCTGATCGCCGAGGCCGAGGCGTTGGACATCGACGCCGACCCGAAGGGCGCCCAGGCCAAGCTGCGGGAGATCCAGGCCCAGTGGCACGAGGCCGGCCGGGTGCCCCGCGAGGCAGCCGCCGGGCTGGAACGCCGACTGCGCGTCATCGACGACAAGGTCCGTGACGTGATGGACTCGGCGTGGCGCCGCACCACCAAGGAGGACAACCCGCTGCTCGCCCAGATGCGGGCGCAGGTGGCGGAGGCCGAGGACCGGCTGGCCCGGGCGCAGAGCGCCGGGGACGCACGCCGGATCAAGGAGGCTGAGCAGGCCCTCGCCTCCAAGCGGCAGTTCCTCCAACTCGCCGAGCAGGCCGGCTGAGCTGACGACGTCCGGAGCCCCCGGTCCCCCAGCGGGACCGGGGGCTCCCGCGTGTCCGCCCCTGATGGTGGGCGGCTCTCGACGACCAGCAGGGGGTGCTGGGGGATCGGGAGCCGGGTTCGGCGCATCCGCGCCCACCAAGGTCATGCTCGATCCAGGATGTAGTGGCCACCTGGTGCCGGGAAACCACTACATCCAGGTTGGAGCACGATCATGTGCGGGGGAGCGCGTTGGGAACGGACGCGCGGCGCGGGCAGCGCCACTCCACACCACGCCAGGCCGGGCGGTACGGGCGGGCGGTGTGAGCGGGCAGGTTGACGCATTGACGTGGGCTGATCAGAATGAGCGACGGAGCCAGGTAGGGCCACCGGCGCGAGGGCGACGAAGGCGGAACATCCGCCGTCGAGGGCCGCCGGTGAGCTTCCGCGAGTGACCACGTCCGCGTGACATGGGCCGTCGTGTGCTGTCCGCGTACCCCTTGGGGGACCGCGACGTGCCGACGGCCGCCCGCCGGCGTCGTTCCTGGACGGCGTCGGACCTCCGAAGTGGAGCTCGAATTGTTCCGTCCTCAAGCTCTCGGCGGCGCGCTCACCGCGCTCGTCACCGTCGCGGCCGGCGTGTTCCTCGCCGCCGCCGTCAGCACCAGCCCGGCCGTCGCCGCCGGCACCGGTACGGGTTATCTGCGTACCAGTGGCAACCAGATCGTGGACAGCACCGGTACGACGGTCCGGTTGACCGGCATCAACTGGTTCGGCATGGAGACCGACAACAAGACCTTCCACGGGCTGTGGTCGAACAACCCGTGGCGGGGACAGCTCGACACGATGGCCCGGCTGGGTTACAACACGTTGCGGGTGCCGTACTCGAACGACGCGCTGAAGCCGGGTGCGACCGCCAGTGGGATCAACGACTTCGTCAACCCGGACCTGATCGGGTTGTCGCCGTTGCAGATCCTGGACAAGGTGATCGACTACGCCGGCAGCAAGGGCATGCGGATCATCCTGGACCGGCACCGGCCGACGGCGGCCGGGCAGTCGCCACTCTGGTACACGTCGACGGTTTCCGAGGCGACCTGGATCAACGACTGGAAGATGCTCGCCCAGCGGTACGCGGGCAACCCGACGGTGATCGGCGCCGACCTGCACAACGAGCCGCACGCGGAGGGCACCAACCCGGCGGCCACCGGCGCGTGCTGGGGCTGTGGCGACACCACCCGGGACTGGCGGCTCGCCGCCGAACGGGCCGGGAACGCCATCCTCGGCGTCCAGCCCAACTGGTTGATCTTCGTGGAGGGGGTGAGCTGCCCGAGCGGTGGCCTCTCCAACGTCTGGGACGGCGACACCAGCAACGACGAGGACTGCGGTTGGTGGGGCGGCAACCTGTCGAAGGCGGGTCAGTTCCCGGTCCGGCTGAGCGTGGCGAACCGGTTGGTCTACTCGCCGCACGAGTACGCCACCTCGGTGTACCGGCAGACCTGGTTCGACGCCCCGGACTACCCGGCGAACATGCCGGCCATCTGGGACAAGTACTTCGGTTACCTCTACAAGCAGAACATCGCCCCGATCATGATGGGTGAGTTCGGCAGCACACTGGTCGACCCGAAGGACAAGGTGTGGCTGGAGAAGCTGATGGCGTACACCGGGACCGGGGTGACCGGGATGTCCTTCACCTACTGGTCGTGGAATCCCAACTCGGGTGACACCGGCGGGATCGCGCTCGACGACTGGACGAACGTCAACACCGCCAAGCAGGCGATCCTCCAGCCGTACCTGATCGCGCCGTCCGGTGGCGGCACCGGTGAGCCGACGGATCCGCCGACGGATCCGCCGACGGACCCACCGACCGGCGCCTGCACGGCCACCTACCGGCAGGTCAACGCCTGGCAGGGCGGCTTCCAGGGCGAGTTGACAGTGAAGAACACCGGCTCGGGCGCTGTGAACCCGTGGTCGGTCGCCTGGAGTTGGCCCTCCGGGGTGACGTTGGGCAGTGGCTGGAACGCCACCGTCACGCAGTCCGGTACGACGGTCACCGCGGCGGCTCCGAGCCATGCCCCGTCCCTGCCGGCGGGCGGGTCGGTGACGGTGGGCTTCACCGCCAACGGCACGGCCAGCGCGCCGGGCACCGTGAAACTCAGCGGCACCGGCTGCTGATCCACCGGGACGGCCGGTGCGCAGCGCACCGGCCGTCCCGGCAGCAGCGCACCGGCCGTCCCGGCCATTTACATTCAGATACTTCTATGTTCTTATCGGGAAAGCGCTTGCCTCTTCGTTGGCGGGCGCGAGCGCGGGAGCCGCTTTCCTTCACGAACCTGCACTGGCGGGCCCGAGGACCACTGGTCCCGGCCGAGACTCGCCGCCCACGGGCATGGGCGTCGCGACACCTCCGTCCGCCTTCTCGAAAGGAAGCAGCATGCGCACAGGACGGCGTCGAATGACGCTGATCGCCACCACTGCCGCAGCCACCGCCACCCTGGTCAGCGCTGCGCTGTTGACCTCCGTGTCCGCCCAGGCGGCCGCCGGCTGCCAGGTGGCCTACTCGGTCGCCAGCCAGTGGCCGGGCGGGTTCACCGGCAACGTCACTGTCACCAACCTCGGCGACCCGGTCTCCGGGTGGACACTGCGCTGGTCGTACGGGGCCGGTCAGCAGGTCAGCCAGGCGTGGGGCGCCACCGCCTCGCAGAGCGGCAGCCAGGTCTCCGCGACAAACGTCGACTACAACGGCAACCTGGCGACAAACGCCAGCGCCACGTTCGGCTTCAACGCGAGCTGGAACAGCTCCAGCAACCCGGCTCCGAGCAGCTTCAGCCTGAACGACGTCGCCTGCACCGGCAGCACCACACCGACCACCCCACCGCCGACCGACCCGCCACCGTCGAGCACTCCCCCGCCCAGCACGCAGCCGCCGTCGACACTTGTCGGCTGGGCCACCCAGAACGGCGGCACCACCGGTGGCGGCAACGCCGCCACCACCACCGTCACCACCGCCTCGGCCCTGACCAGCGCACTGAACGCGACAGGCGCCGCGGTGATCCGGGTGTCCGGAACGATCACCTGCTCGGGCATGCTGCGGGTCCGGTCCAACAAGACCATCCTCGGCAACTACGGCGCGACCATCGCCGGCTGCGGGCTCAACGTCAGCGGTGACCGCAACGTGATCATCCGCAACCTGACCTTCCGCAGCTGGAACGACGACGCGATCAATGTGCAGGAGTCGGCCACCAACATCTGGATCGACCACAACAGCTTCAGCAACGGGTACGACGGGGCCGTCGACATCAAGCGCGGCTCGGACTTCGTCACCGTCTCGTGGAACCGGGTCTTCAGCCACGACAAGACAATGCTGCTCGGCCACAGCGACGACAACGCCAGCCAGGACGTCGGTCACCTGCGGGTGAGCTACCACCACAACTGGTTCGACGGCAGCAACCAGCGCAACCCCCGGGTGCGCTTCGGCAACCCGGTGCACGTGTACAACAACTACTACCGGGCCAACGGCGGCTACGGCGTGGCGTCCACGGAGAACGCCGGGGTGCTCGTCGAGGGCAACTACTTCGAGAACGTCGACGACCCGTACCACCGTGGCGAGGGGGACTCGGGGCCCGGCAACCTGGTCGCCCGCAACAACCACTTCGTCAACTCGCCCACCGGCCAGGCCGGCGGCAGCGTGGCCAGCATCCCGTACTCCTACCAACTGGACACCGCGAGCAACGTCAAGTCCATCGTGACGGCGGGCGCCGGCGCCGGCCGGATCACCGTCTGACTCGACCCTTCACGGAAGGGCCCCTCGTCCAGGGGCCCTTCCGTGCGGTCAGTGGGTGGCGCAGCCAGCGGCGGGGGCGGCCACGACCGGCGGTGCGCCGATCGTCGGCAGACCGAGCAACACCCCGGGGGTACGCGGGGAGCGACCCGCCTCGGCCGCGTCGCCGGCGCGGGTGCGACGGTGCGCCACCGGCGGTCCGTCGGCGTTCAGGTGGTGCGGGGCGGCGTACGTGACAGTGGTGTGCACGATGTCGCCCGGCCGGATCTGACCGGCGAGGGACTCCCCGTCGGCGGTCTCGGTCGCGAAGTGCACCAGTCGACCGTCGCGCGCCCGACCGGACATCCGGCCGGTCCGCTCGTCCTTGCGGCCCTCACCGACGGCGACCAGCACCTCGACGGTCTCACCGACGAGGCGCTTGTTCTCCGCCCAGGTGATGTCCTCGACGCAGGCGATCAACCGCTCGTAGCGTTCCTGCACGACCTGCTTGGGCAGCTGATCGCCCATTGTCGCGGCAGGGGTGCCGGGCCGCTTCGAGTACTGGAAGGTGAAGGCCGAGGAGAACCGGGCCTCCCGGACCACGTCCAGGGTGCGCTGGAAGTCGGCCTCGGTCTCACCGGGGAAGCCGACGATGATGTCGGTGGTGATCGCCGCGTCCGGCATCGCCGCGCGGACCTTCTCGATGATCCCCAGGTAGCGCTCGGAGCGGTAGGACCGGCGCATCGCCCGGAGCACGTCGTCGGAGCCGGACTGCAACGGCATGTGCAGCGAGTGGCAGACGTTCGGCGTCTCGGCCATGGCGGCGATCACGTCGTCGGTGAAGTCCTTCGGGTGCGGGCTGGTGAAGCGCACGCGCTCCAACCCGTCGATGTCGCCGCAGGCCCGCAGCAGCTTGCCGAACGCGAACCGGTCGCCGAACTCCACGCCGTACGAGTTGACGTTCTGCCCGAGCAGGGTCACCTCCAGCACGCCCTCGTCGACCAGGGCGCGCACCTCGGAGAGGATGTCGCCGGGGCGCCGGTCCTTCTCCTTGCCGCGCAGCGCCGGCACGATGCAGAACGTGCAGGTGTTGTTGCACCCCACCGAGATCGACACCCAGCCGGCGTACGTGGACTCGCGGCGGGTGGGCAGCGTGGACGGGAAGACGTCGAGCGACTCCAGGATCTCCACCTCGGCGGCGGCGTTGTGCCGGGCCCGCTCCAACAGCACCGGCAACGCGCCGATGTTGTGGGTGCCGAAGACCACGTCCACCCAGGGGGCCTTGCGGACGATGTCGCCCCGATCCTTCTGAGCGAGGCAGCCGCCGACCGCGATCTGCATCCCGGGATGCTTGTCCTTCACCGGGCGCAGACGACCGAGGTTGCCGTAGAGCCGGTTGTCCGCGTTCTCTCGCACCGCGCAGGTGTTGAAGACGACGATGTCCGGGGTGTCGTCGGTCGGCACCGCGCGCACGTAGCCGGCCTGTTCGAGCAGGCCGGAGATCCGCTCAGAATCGTGCACGTTCATCTGGCAGCCGTACGTCACGACGTTGTAGGTCCTAGCCACCCTCTTGGTGCCCCTTCCCCTCGGGCTACCAGGGTAGCGGCCCGTTCGGGTGGCCCAACCCACCGGCATTGACCCGCTGGCCCATGGCGGGCATCCACGACGGGCAGTACGCTGCACAACAAGGATGTGTTCTGGGCGATTTCGGGGGCTTTGCACTCGGTGCCGACGATGCGCCGGCTCCGTTCACGGGGGAGCACATGACGACCCGCGGGAGGCCAACCGTGACGCGACAAGATGCGACACAGCGCACCGTCACGACCCCGGACGGGCGGCGCCTCGCGGTGGAGACCTCGGGAGCGCCGGACGGGCCGGCGGTCTTCCTGCTGCACGGCACCCCGGGCAGCCGCAGCGGCCCTCGCCCCCGGGGCATCGTCGTCTACCGCCTCGGCGTGCACCTCGTCTGCTACGACCGACCCGGGTACGGCGACTCCGACCGGCACGAGGGCCGGCGGGTGGCCGACGCCGCCGCCGACGTGGCGGCGATCGCCGACGACCTCGGCATCGACAGGTTCGCGGTGGTGGGCCGATCCGGTGGCGGGCCCCACGCCCTGGCCTGCGCCGCGCTGCTGCCGGACCGGGTCACCAGGGCCGCCGTGCTGGTGGGGCTCGCCCCGGCCGGCGCACCCGATTTGGACTGGTACGCGGGCATGGCGGAATCGAACGTGGAGGACTACGGGCAGGCCGACGAGGACCTCGCCGAACTCACGCTCAATCTGAAGGTTCGTGCGGACGAGGCCCGCCGGGACCCGATGACGCTTCTGGACTTCCTCCGCCCCCAACTGCCCGACGAGGACATCCGGGTCGTCGACGACATCGCGATCCGCCGACTGCTGACCGACATGTACTCCGAGGCACTACGACACGGCCCCGAGGGTTGGATCGACGACGTGCTGGCGATCCGGCGCGGCTGGGGGTTCGACCTGGGCGCCATCCGCGCGGAGGTCCGGCTCTGGCACGGCGAACAGGACCGCTTCTCTCCCGTGGAGCACTCACACTGGCTCGCCTCGCGGATCTCGCGCGCCGAGGTGCAGGTGCAGCCCGGCGCCGCGCACTTCGGGGCGGTGGAGATCCTGCCGCAGACCCTGACCTGGCTGGCCACGCCGGACCTCGCGACCAGCCCGCGGCTCTGAGCGCCAGGCCCACAGCTCTGCGCCCGGCCCGCAGCTCTGGGCGCCCGGCCCGGCCGGGCCGGCGGGTCGGCCCGGACAGCCGGCCGCCCGCCGAACGCCCCGCTCAGATGGTGTGTGGGTCGATCACCCGGACCACGAACCGCCGTTCGCGCAGGGTCTGCACTGTGGGATGTTCCAGACCGATCACCTCGGCCAGCCGGTCCGCCACGGCGCCGACGTCCTCGGTGGCCGGGCCGTCGCCGGCCCGCCTCGCCACCAGGGCGAGATCGCCGAGGCAGCGCAGCGTGTCGGGGTGTTCCGCACCGATCACCGCGGCCAGTCGGCCGGCGGTTTCCCGCAGGCGGTCCCGCGCCGACTCCCAGTCACCCTCCTCGGCGAGACACACCGCCTGGTTGACCTCCGCCGCGAGGGTGTGCGGGTGGTCCGGCCCGAGCACCTTGCGCAACTCGCCGACCGCCCGGGACGCCGACGCGAGCGCGTCCGACCTGCGCCCGAGCGCGCGCTCCGCCGCCGAGATGTTACTCACCGTCGCCAATGCGTGCGGGTGTTCCGGGCCGAGCCGGAGCTGCTCCTCGAACGCCACCCGCACGGCGTTCATCTCGGTCAGCGCCCGAGCCGCGTCGCCGACGGCCAACAGGTTCGCCGCACGACTCGACCGGCACGCCACCGTGTCCGGGTTGTCCGCCCCGAAGCGTTCGTCGAGTTCGCGGTAGGCCGTCTCGAACATCGGCGCGGCCTCGCTGCCCCGACCGGAGCTGCGCAGGGACACCGCCAGGTTGACCTGGGCGGCGAGACTCTGGCCGTCATCCGGCCCGAGCACCTCGCAGTACGTGTCGTACACGGTGCGCAGCAGGGTGGCCGACCTTTCGTACTCGCCAGCTTCCCGCAGGTCGCTGCCGAGCCGCACGGCGGAGACGAGTGTGTAGGGATGCGTGGGGCCGAGAACCAGCCGCCGCCGCTGGTGCACCTCGTCGTCCCACCGACGGGCCGACCGGTAGTCGCCGACCAGCCGGTACGAGACGGCGAGGTTGTTGGCCGCGCTCAACGTCCGAGGGTGGTCCTCGCCGAACACCTGGAGCCAGGAGGCGTAGGTGGACCGGTCCCGTTCCAGGGCCTCGGCGTAGCGGCCGAGCGCCCGCAGGTCACCGCCGAGGCTGCCGGCGGTCATCAGACTGTGCGGGTGCAGCGGGCCCAGCAGGCGGCGTTGCTCGGCCAGCACCGCCTCGTCCAGGTCCCGTGCCTCGTTGAACCGGCCCAGACTGCGCAGGATGTTCGCCCGGTTGAACCGCAGGTGCAGCAGTTGGCGGCCCAGCGCCGACGCCTCGACCTCGTCGTGCGTGTCCCCGAGCCGGGCGCTCCAGGTGTCGTCCACCTCCTGGCTGAACGTGTCGGCCTGGTCCAGACCACCGCGCTGCCACAGATAGCGGACCCGGTCGATCAGTAGCTGACACACCGGCTCGTCCGGGCAGGTCAGCGCCTCGGAGACCTCCAGGTGCGGCCAGAGCATGCGCAGCCGGGCCCAGGTGGTCGGGTCGTCCACGTCGCCTCGGGGCCGGGACGCGGCCAGCACCAGGTGCACCTGGTGTCGGGCGGCGGTGATCTCGTCGTCGGTCATCCGGTCGCGGACCACCGCCTGCAACAGCCGGTGCACCTGGACCCGACCGCCCTGGACATCGAGTTTGAGCAGTGCCAGGCGGTTGATCTGCTGGACCAGGGCGCCGCGCACCAGCCGCTCGGAAACCGACGGGTCGAACGGCACGAGGGCCGCCGCCATCTCGTCGCTGTAGATGAGTTCGAGGGCGATCTCCGGGGCCAGCACCGAACAGAGCTGCAACAGCCGGTAGGCGGCCGGCGCCTGCTCCAGCAGCCGGTTCAATGACAGGTCCCAGGTCGCCTCCACGGAAAGGGCGCTGGGGCCGTGCCGCTCGATCTGCCGCAGGTAGTCGGCGACCGACGTGCCGGTGTCGGCGAGCCAGGCGCCCGCCGCGGCCACCGCGATCGGAAGGTCGCCGAGCGCCTCGGCCACCCGGTCGGCCTCCTCGGCGCTGATCGTGGGCACCCGCTGGGCGAGGTGCGCCACACTCTCGGTGCGGTCGAAGACGTCCACCTGGATCGGGTTCGCCCGGTCGCCCCAGGCGCGGTTGCGGGAGGTCAGCAGGACGTGCCCGGGGCCCTGCGGCAGGAAGGGCTCGATCTGGTCGAGTTCCTCGGCGTTGTCCAAGACGACGAGCCACCGCTCGTACGGCTCACCACGGCCGAGCACCTGGAGCACCGACCGGACCGTGTCGGGCAGGGTCGGCCCGACGAGGATGCCGAGGCGACCGGCGAGGTCGGCGAGGGCCGTGTCGACGAACTGCGGCGGGTCCGCCACGATCCACCAGACCACGTCGTACCCGGCCTTGAACCGGTGCACGTATTCCAGAGCCACCTGCGTCTTACCGACGCCGCCCATACCCTGCAGGGCGACCGGCAGCACCACCGCGCTGCCCCCGCTCTGCAACTGCGCGCGCAGCCTCGCCAGGTCGTCCTCCCGGCCGGTGAACCGGGCGTTTCGGTTGGGAGCGTTGAAGATCAACGGCTCGGTGCCGGGGTAACGGGCACTCCCACCCGCTGGGCCGTCCGCCGACGACGGCACCGGTCGGCCGACCAGCCGCAACACCCGCTCCACGGCGGTCGCGGCGCTCACGTTGACCAGGTTGGTGGAGCTCTGGGACGGAAACTCGGCCAGCGGGCGCAGGTCGGCGACGTACACGGCCAGGGCCGTGGAGCCGGTGCTCGTGTCCCGGTCGGGCAGGCCACCGGACGGGGTCGCCACGTAGGCCGGCGAGACCACTGTGAGCGTGCGCGGGGCCGGCGTACCGGCGGACCCGACGGCGGCCGTGGGCTCCACCACCCGCAGCCCGGCCGAGCTGAGCACCCGCTCCAGCCACTCGGCCCAGATGGCGTCCTCCGGCGCATACCGGAGCACGATCTGGTCGTCGATCGCCTCGGTGCGTCGGCGGAACCGGGCCTTGCCCCGCTCCCGCACCGACTCGTCCATCACCGGCAGCGCGGTCACCGCGCCGTCGGTGAGGATCCCGGTCAACGTCTCGAACGCGGCCAGCAGCGACGTCGGTGAGCCCGGCGGGTCGCCGAACGTCGCGAGGGTCTCCTCGTACGCGTAGAACGGCCGGTACGGGACCTCCACGGCGGCCCAGTAACGCCGCCGTTCCGCCTCGGTCATGCCGGCCGGCAACCCGGCGAACCGGCGCATGGCCAGCAGGCGACCCGCCTCGGCCCGCTCCTTCTCGGCCTGGTCGACACGCATCGGCACCGGCAGGACCCGGATGTCGCGCCGCCGGTACCGGTCCCGTACCGAGTGCGCCACCCGGGCCGCGCCGTCGATGCCCTGGTCGCTGAGGGTGAAACAGTCGACAAGGGTGTCCGGTAGGTGCAGGGTGCAGATGTCGGCGACGTCGCTCAACCCCGTCCGGCTGTCGATCAGGGTGAAGTCGTACTGGCGCTTCATGTCCGCCCGCAGCGCCTCGAAGAACTGCGCGCCGCCCAGCCGGTTGTAGAAGTTGTCCCAGTCCAGCCCGCTCACCGAGACGGCGTAGTCGCTGTTCTGCCGGCCGGCGGAGAGGAAGTCGAGGCCGCCGCCGTCGGGGAAGTTCCAGCGCAGCGAGAACGCGTGCCGCCCGACCCGGGCATACTGCTCCATCCAGCGGTCCGGCCGGTCGTTGACCCGGGTGGTCTCCCACTCGTAGTCGCGAATCATGTCGATCACACCGCTGGTGCCCTGGATCGCCTCGGCGTCGAGGAACGGGTGGAAGAAGCGGTGCAGCCCGGGCGACTCGAGGTCCCAGTCGGCGACGAGCACACGCCGGCCGCTGGCCGCCAGGATCCAGGCCACGTTGGCCAGCGCCATCGTTCGGCCCGTTCCACCCTTGAACGAGTAGAAGGTGACGACCTGGCCTTCGCGATCGTTGTTCATCGGTTTTCTCCGTGGGGACGCGGTGGGGCCGGATCATCAGGCGGGGACGCCGGGTCGGTCGAGCCGGCGGCGGGCAGGCCATCGCGCAGGCTCGGCACCGGCTCCGGCGGTGGTTCGAAGGGGACGACCGGGCCGTACTTGAGGAACTGACGGCGCGCCTCGGTGACCAGCGCGGGCATCAGGTCGACGAACTCGGGCATGTTGCACGCCCGCTTCACCTGGGGCAGGCCGGCGTCGTGCAACAGCTGCGTCACCTCGGTGGCCCAGCGGGTGGCGTCCTGACTGTCGTCGTCGTCGGTGACCACCAGCGGAACGACCCACTCCCGCAGGCCGTGCAGCATCCGGGCGAGAACGCCGGCCGCGTCCGGCGCCGCCGCGATCCACGGGTCGACCAACAGCACGGCCGGCCGCCGATCGAGCAACGCGGAGGCCTGCGCGAAGTCCTCGGTACGGGCCGACAGCCCGAGCCGCTCGGCGGTGCTGACCGCGTACTCGGCGGCGGGTAGTTGCTGGCTGCGCCCGTACGGCCGCCAGAGCCGGCCGCTGGCCGCGTAGCCGGCGGGGTCGCGATCGCTCGGCAGCCGGTCCCGGGTCGGGGCCAGGACGGCGACGACGAAGTCCGGGTCGGTCGGCGCCGGACGGACCACCTCGTCCAGGCCGGGCGCCCGGGACGGGCCCATCGGACGCCGCTCGGCGGTGTGCACGATCCGGCTCGCCAGGCGGCTCAGCATCAGCTCGTACTGGGCCCGGTAGGAGGCCAGCATGCAGAACGCGCGCAGGCCGTCCGCTGCGTACTCCGGGACGTCCCGGCCCAGGTCCAGGGCGCCGTCCAGCTCCGGGTGGGCCTCCCACGGGGGGAACGGGATCCACAGCACCGGTGTGAGATGGCCGGCGGTGATCCGGGTCGACCCGGCGGCGGCCAGCCGGGCCCGGAAGGACTCCTGCTCCCCCAGCGCCCAGGGGCGGCTGAAGTAGCCGGGCGAATAGAGCGGGACGAAGACCTCAGCGTCACCGAGCGCCTCGGCGAGGGCGGCCTTCCAGTCGGCGCCCAACGGGATGTGCTGGTCGAAGAAGCCGATCCGCATCCCGGCGACCGGTCGCGCCTGACGCCGCACCTCGTCGGTCAGGTCGGCGAAGAACTGGCCGACCCAGACGTCGGCGTCGGCCCGGGCGCCCGGCGGCGGCGCCGAGTGTGCGTAGCTCAGGAAGAAGTACGTCCCGCGGGCCCCTGGTCGGCGTCGGGCCGTCGGGGGGCTCACTCCGACTCCTCGGCGAACCGGTTGCACAGCTCGTCCACGCTCGCCGGCACCCAGGGTTCGACCAGGTACGAACGGTGGATGGCCACGATGCGTTGCGCGAGCCGCCAGACCACCGCCCGGTACGCGTTCTCCCACTGCATGGTCAGCAAGCCGTAGACCCCGTCCCGCTGGTAGTGCACCGCGATGTCGGGATCCGGCATCGCGGTCGGGGTGAAGCGCTGGATGTCGCGGAGCACCCGAGGCAGTGCCGTGCCGTTCGTCGGCGACCAGGTGACCGGCACGATCGCTGTCTCGTGGATCGAGGCCGAGCGGTGTCGCGGGGTGATCCGTCGGCGGGAGAACGCGTCCCACTCCCGGCCGCACCAGTCGCTGCCGAGCAGCGCGCTGGAGACCAGCGGAACGAAGACCTGGCAGGTGCCGGCGGCCTGGAGAAGCTCCGGGCTCCAGCGTTCACCGCCGGCGATGGAGCTGTCCAGGAAGCCGGCGTCCACTCCGGTCACCGGGCCGACCAGTTCGCTGACGTGGACGGAGAGGTCCTCGAAGAAACGGGAGACGTACTCGGCGGGTTTGCCGGTGGCCCGGCCGACCGGCGCCCGCGAATAGCTGATGAAGAAGAGTGGGGCGCGTGCTTGGGAGGGTGCGTCCACTGTGCTCACCGCTGACCCTCCGCCCTCCCCACGCGGCCGGATCATCAGCGTAGTCCCCGCGTCAACGTCGCGCCGCCAACCGGTTCGTGGTGAACCAACCAGTCGCGAAGTCGACAGCGGCCCGGGCCGGCAGCAGGCGGGCGTCGGCCCGCCCCACCCGACCGTGCCGCACCAACGGCGTGTCGTCGAGCGCGGCGCCCACCATCGGGAAGTCCCGGTCGTCCAGGTCGAGGGCCCGGAAGTCGAGGCGGACCCGCCGACCGTCGACGAGCCGGAAGCAGCGGTAGTCCCGCTCGGGCGGTGGCACCGGCAGCCGGTACTCGGCCAGGTGCAGGGCGCTGCACACCTCGTAGCCGATGCCGAGCAGCAGGATCTGCCCGTCCGCCGCGTAGAGGCCGCCGACCGGTGAGCGCTCCCCCAGGTGACAGGTGAGGTCATGGCCGTCGGTGAGCTGCCGGGCCCGCGGGCCGAGCGCGGCGAACGAGGTCTGCGGATGGTCACTGCGCACGGCGCCGGGGGTGCACCGGACGTACTCGGCGAGCGCCCCCATCCGATGGGAGGGGGTGGTCCGGCGGTCCCAGCCCGGCAGCGCCGCCTCGTACCGTTCGCGCTGCGCCCGGTCCATGCCCGCGGTGGCCGCCAGGTGGACCCGGGAGGTGGTCGAGTTGCCGTCGGTCTGGGTGGGCACCAGCAGCGTGCCGGCCGGGCCGAGGACGTCGCGCAGCGCGCCGGCGAGGGTCGCCGGGCCGTGTTCCAACGGGCCCACCCGGCGCAGGCCGCAGTGCACCAGTAGGCACACCCCCGGGCGTACGCCCAGCGCCCGCAGGTCGTCGGCGAGGCGGCGACGGCCGAGTCTGGGCGGTGGGTGCTCATCTGGACCCGACACGGGTCGCCTCCAGGGCGTGGCGCAGCTGGCCGACGAACCGCTCACCCGCAGCGGTGAGCGACCGGCTGGCCAGCAGCGCGTCGACGCCGTCCCGGGTCCACGCCAGGAAGTGGGCCGCGTGCGCCGACGCGCCCGGATCGTCGGTGACCGCCCGGGACTGCCAGACCTGGGTGACGGCAAGATGGGCGTACACCCCCTGGAGGACGCCCTCCGGTGGCCGCGGGTCGGGGCGCCACGGCACCCGGATCCGAAGGCCCTGCCCGGGTTCGACGAGGTCGTACAGGTCGAGCACCGCACCCAGCTTCGCGTGCTGCCACTCGTGCACGAGCAGCACCGCCATCGTCTCCGGATCGGGATGGGGGGTGACGGCGACCGCGCCGAACGCGTGTCGGGCGGTCGCGCTCCGCAGTGGTCGCGCCGGGTCGGGCGCCAACGGAACGACGGCACGCAGGCCGCCGTCGAGCGCTGCCGCGTGCGCCGGCACGTCCCGGTGCACCACCCGCCAGGCGGCCGCCAGGGTACGGCCGAACGCCCGCGCCGCCGGACCGTCCAGGCGGGACTCCACCGGCTGGCCGTAGCAGTCGCGGTACGGGTCACCGTCCTCAAGGAGCAACCGGTTGCCGGGCACCGACACGTCGCGGGTCGGAAACCAGCCGGTCGACGGCGGCGCCAGTGGATCGAGGAGCACCGTCTGCGCGACCGACCCGCCCCGGACCTGGAACTCGCCGGGCCGGGCTGTCACCTCGGCGCTCTCCCCGAGGCCGGGCAGCACCAGGCTGCCGAGCGTGGGCAACGTGATCCTGTCGGCCAGCACCGGGACGTGCAACGCGGCCGGGACACCGGCCCGCAGCGCCGCGGCGATGGCGATGGCCGGCAGTGGGTCGACAGCCGCGCCGAGGGTGGGCGGGGCAGACGAGTCCAGGCGATGCACCAGCCCGGGCCGGACGAAGGGGTGCGCCAGCACCGCCCGCACCGCCTCCGGCGCCGCCTGGTCGAGGTGGACGAGCAGCTCCCAGGCGGCAGTGGTGCCCGACCCGTCCCGACAGGCCGCCAGCAGCGCCCGGGTGATGGAGAGCTGGGTGTCGGCGAGCAGCGCGAGCGTCGACGCCGAGCCGTGCCCGGTCGCCAGGTCGTCCAGCAACCCGTCGACGGGCGAGGTGGTCGACCCTTCGCCCGACGCGGATGCGGTGGGCGGCGGGTAGGCGTCCGCGGTGTCGATCAGGCGGAGCAGATCGGCGCAGTACACCGAGGGGTTGTCGAAGCCGGAGCCGGTGCGCCAGCGGTGGGCGTACAGGCCGCCGCCGCACCGGTCCACCACCGGGCAGGCCCGGCAGGTCGCGCAGAGCCCTTCCACGCCGTCCTGCCGGACGGCGACCCCGGGGTGCCGCGTGACCTCGTCCACCGAGTGGTCGAAAACGTCGAAACCAGTGCCGGCCGCGCCGTGGTACGCGGTCTTCAGTGAGTCGACCTGCTCCCAAGTCCCGTCGGCCTCGATGACCAGCACATCGGCTGGTGCGAGGCCGAACGCCTCGGTGCCGCCGCCGCCCGGGCGCAGCGCCTCGAACATCCGGATCGACACCGGCCGCCCGTCGTCCACCCATCGCCGGTGAATCCGCCCCAGCCAGTCCGCGTACGGGGTGGGCGCGGACCCGGGGCGCTCCGGCGGATCGTCCCAGGTGGCGTGCGGCAGCAACAGGTCGACCCGGGGCGGGCTCTCGGCCAGCAGGGCCTCGTACACCCGGTCGGGATCGTTGCGGACGTCGATCGTGCAGAGGATGCCGGCGTAGCTGGCGCGGTGCTCCGGCTGTCGGAGCAGGGCCAGCGCCCGGCGGACGTGGTCGTGGCTGCTGCCGCCGTGGGCGAAGACCCGGTGGCGGTCGTTGGCGGCCCGGTCGCCGTCGAAGGAGACCCCGACCCGCACGTCGTACTCGACGAACAGCCGACACAGTTCCTCGTCGAGCAGCACGCCGTTGGTCTGCATGCGCAGGTCGAGTCGCGCCCACGGGGTGATCGCCCTGCGCAGCTCGGCCAACACCTCCCGTAACCCGGCGGCCCCCAGCAGCAGCGGCTCACCCCCGTGCAGCACCACGTGCACGACCGGCAACTCGTGCTCGCGGGCGTGCTCGGCGATGCGCCGTGCGGCGGCCTGGACGGTGGCCGGCGGCATCCGCGTCGGACGGCCACGCCAGGTCTGGTCTGCGTGCTGGTAGACGTAGCAGTGGTCGCAGCTGAGGTCGCACCGGCTGTGCACCTTCAACACGAACTGGCTGATCCGCCGGCAGGATCCGCCCATTCCGGGCGGACCGCACCGGCAGACCATCACTCAGATGGACGAGTTGAAGGCGGCGACGGCAACGATGCCGGACGGCACGGAGTCGTTGGTGACGACTCGGCTGCGCACCGACTCGATCAGATCGGCGTGCTCGACGGCGATCCGTTCCAGCGGAACGCGCAGGCTACGGGTGAGATCGTCTAGGTCGGGACGGGATGGGCGGGTGGGGGCATGGTCCACAATGAGTCTCCGGGGGCCCGGGTCGCTGGGAGCGCGAGCGGCGGCTGTGGCTCGAACGGCTCTGGTCCGTGACCAGGATAGACAAATATCGACCCAGTGTCACCGTCGGTACCACCGCCGGCACGGCGAGTGGCAGTCAGCGGTGGACGGAGGAGGAGCTGACATGTGCCGAAGCATCAAGACGCTGCGTGAGCCGTTCACCCCGCAGGTGACCGACGCGGACGTCGAGGCGGCAGCGTTGCAGTACGTCCGGAAGATCTCTGGCTTCCGAGCGCCCGCCGCGCACAACGCCGCCGCGTTCGACGCCGCGGTGGCCGCCGTGGCCGAGGCGACCCGCACCCTGCTCGACCAACTGGTGGTGCGGGGCGCCGGATCGGGCACCACCGACCGGTCGGCCACCACCGCCAGCTGATCGCCGCTGACCGGCACGGCACCCGGCCGGGCCTGACCCTGAAGAGGGTCAGGCCGCGGCGAGCGCCGGCGCGACGGTGTCGGGCGCCCAGCGCGAGCGGTGGCACTGCGACCAGCCCCGACAACCCGGGTCACCCAGCGAGCAGAGCCGCAGCCTGCTGAGCACCTCACCGTCCTCGGTGTCCCGCACGTCGAAGTGCACCGGACGGACAGTGCCGTCCGGAGCGACGAGCAGGTGCCGGCCCGCGTCGAGCGTGTCGTCGCGCAACAGGCAGTTGCGGCCCAGCAATCGGGCCAGTGCGGCGATGCTCGCGTGCTCGGAGAGCTGCTCGGGCACCCCGTAGCAGTCCACCACCGTCGCGAATTCGCCCGGCGCCTGCCAGACGTCACACACCACCGCGTACGCCGGCAGCCGCGCCGGGTCGGCCACCGCCAGCGGCATCACCACCCGACCAAGCGCCTCCGCCAACGCCGGGTAGACCTCCACGGGTTGAGCCCCGTCGATTCTCCAGTTCCACAGCTCGGTCATTCCGCCTCCTCGCTGCGTTCGTCCCCACCGGCCTCCGGATCGGGCCTTACACACGATGGTGGGGGGCATTTGACCCCAGCCGGGGGCAAGTTACCGGTCTGTGACCATTCCGGGCAAAATTTCCCTGAGCGGCATTGCTCCGAGTAGCGGGAAGGTGACAGTTTATCGGGTACGGTGGCCCATCCCCACCACCGCCACCGCGTGTCCTGCCGCAGGTCGACCGCCCCCGGTCAGCGCAGGACGACCCGGTGCTCGCCCTGGGGCAGCAGCTCGCCCACCACCGGAGCGCCGGGCACCTCGCCGGCGACCAGCAGGCCACCGGAGGTCTGCGCGTCGGCCAGCAGCAGCCGCTCCGCCTCGTCCGCCGCACCGAAGTCGGTCCACGGGGTCACCCACTCCAGGTTGCGCCGGCTACCGCCGCTGACGAACCCGTCGCGCAGCGCCTCCCGCGCGCCGGCCAGATAGGGCACCCGGGCGGTGTCGATGGCCACCGTGACCTGGCTGGCCCGGGCCAGCTTCGAGGCGTGCCCGAGCAGCCCGAACCCGGTCACGTCGGTGCCACACCGGATGCCGGCGGCGACCGCCGCACGGGCGGCCTCCCGATTGAGCGCGCTCATCGTGGCCACCGCCTCCGGGAAGCTCTCCCCGGTCGCCTTGTGCCGGGTGTTCAGCACACCCACCCCGAGCGGCTTGGTCAGGGACAACGGCACCCCGGCCCGCCCGGCGTCGAGGGTGATCAGCTCCTCCGGTCGGACCGTGCCGGTGACCGCGAGACCGTACTTCGGGCCGTCGTCGTCCACGCTGTGGCCGCCGGCCAGGTGACAGCCGGCCTCCCGCGCCACGTCCTGGCCGCCGCGAAGCACCTCACGAGCCAATTCCAGCGGCAACACGTCGCGCGGCCAGCAGAGCAGGTTGAGCGCCACCAGCGGGGTGCCGCCCATCGCGTACACGTCGGAGAGCGCGTTGGCCGCGGCGATCCGACCCCAGTCGTACGCGTCGTCGACCACCGGGGTGAAGAAGTCGGCGGTGCTGACCAGGCCGGTCCGCTCATCCAGGCGCACCACCGCCGCGTCGTCGCCGTGGTCCAACCCGACCAGCAACTCGGCGGTGCCGGTCGCCGGGCCGAGACCGGCCACCATGATCTCCAGCTCGCCCGGCGGGATCTTGCAGGCGCAGCCACCGCCGCGGGCGTACTTGGTCAACCGTACGGGTTCGGTCATCCACCCATGATCGCGACAGAGCGCCACGATCGCCACCGCGACCGCCCATCCGGTGACCAAAATCGGACGCCTGACAACGATCGTGACCGGTGTTACCGCTCCGTGACCCGCTGGGTTGCGTTCTGCCACATCAGGCCGCCTACAGTGGCCGCACCGGGGGTCAACCGACCCCGATCCGGGAGACGACAGGGGACGGTGGACGACGTGACGACGGGCGAACCGCTCATCGTGCTGGACGCGGTCAACAAGTGGTTCGGGCCGCTGCACGTGCTGGACGACGTCTCACTGTCGGTGGGTCGGGGCGAGGTGGTCGTGGTGATCGGCCCGTCCGGCTCCGGCAAGTCGACGCTGTGCCGCGCGATCAACCGACTGGAACCGATCAACTCGGGCACCATCACCTTCGACGGCCAGCCACTGCCGGCCGAGGGCAAGCCCCTCGCGAAGCTACGCAGCGAGGTGGGCATGGTCTTCCAGTCCTTCAACCTCTTCGCGCACAAGACCATCCTGGAGAACGTCACCCTCGGCCCGATCAAGGTCCGCAAGGAGAAGCCGACCGCCGCTCGCGAGCGCGGCCTGGCCCTGCTGGACCGGGTCGGCATCGCCAACCAGGCGGACAAGTTCCCGGCCCAACTCTCCGGCGGTCAGCAGCAGCGGGTGGCCATCGCCCGGGCGCTGGCCATGCAGCCCAAGGCGATGCTCTTCGACGAGCCCACCAGCGCCCTGGACCCGGAGATGGTCGGCGAGGTGCTCGACGTGATGACCTCGCTGGCCAGCGACGGCATGACGATGGTCGTGGTCACCCACGAGATGGGCTTCGCCCGGCACGCGGCGAACCGGGTCATCTTCATGGCCGACGGCAAGCTCGTCGAGGACGCCTCGCCGGCGGAGTTCTTCGACAACCCGCGCAGCGACCGGGCCAAGGACTTCCTCTCCAAGATCCTCACGCACTAGGCGTCCGTAGTGGAGCGCGCCGTACTCGGTGGGCTCCGTTGAAGAAGGAGAAGAGTATGCGTTTGAAGCGCATTGCGGCAGTCGCCGCGGTCGCGGCTCTGGCCGTCACCATGACCGCCTGTGGCGGGGACGAAGGCGGCAGCACCGGCAGCTCGGGCGCCAAGGGCATCGTCGGCAAGGCAGAGAGCCAGAAGAAGCTCGTGATCGGCGTCAAGGCCGACCAGCCTGGCCTTGGTCTGCAGACCGGAAGCCAGTACGAGGGCTTCGACATCGAGATTGGCAAGATCATCGCCAAGGGTCTCGGCGTCGACGCGAACAACATCGAGTGGAAGACGACGGTCTCCAACAACCGGGAGCCCTTCATCCAGCAGGGCACCGTCGACCTGGTGGTGGCGACGTACACCATCAACGACGAGCGCAAGCAGAAGGTCAACTTCGCCGGACCGTACTTCATCGCCGGCCAGGACCTGCTCGTCAAGGCCGACTCGACGATCACCGGCCCCGAGGGCCTGGAGGGCAAGAAGGTCTGCTCGGCCTCGGGATCCACGCCCGCCAAGCGGATCCAGTCGGACTACCCGAAGGCCAAGCTGCAGCAGTTCGACGCGTACTCGAAGTGCCTGCCGCTGCTGGAGAACGGCCAGGTCGACGCCGTCACCACGGATGACATCATCCTCGCCGGCTACGCCGCCCAGTCCCAGTTCGCCGGCAAGTTCAAGGTCGTCGGCAAGACCTTCTCCACCGAGCCCTACGGCATCGGCCTGAAGAAGGATGACAAGGACGGCTGCGAGAAGGTCAACGAGATCCTCAAGGCCGCCGCCGCCGACGGCACCTACAAGGCCGCGTGGGACACCAGTCTTGGCAAGAGCGGCAAGGCCGCGCCCGAGCTGGACACCACCAAGCTGACCAACTGCAGCAGCGTCTGACCGGTCCCGGGGGCCGACATCCGGACACGGGTGTCGGCCCCCGGCCCGTGACGACGCCGACGCCCTGCCCCCGGGAGCGGACGCATGCACGTATTCGCCGATCCGACTAACTTCGACGCCTACCTGTCGGGCTTTATCTGGATCCTCAAGCTGACCGGCGCGTCGGCGGTGTTCGCGCTGACACTCGGCGTGCTGCTCGCCGCCATGCGGGTCTCGCCGGTTCCCGTGCTGCGCGGTTTCGGAACAGTCTGGGTCAACATCTTCCGTAACACGCCGCTCACCCTGGTCGTCTTCTTCTGCTTCTTCGGGCTGTACTCCACGCTCGGCCTGACCCTCTCCGACGACCTGGACCTGAACAACTTCTGGCTCGGGGTGGTCGGCCTGTCGGTGTACACGGCTTCCTTCGTCTGCGAGGCGCTGCGGTCCGGGGTCAACACCGTGCCCGCCGGGCAGGCCGAGGCGGCCCGGGCGATCGGCCTCTCCTTCGCCCAGACCCTACGGATCGTGGTGCTGCCCCAGGCCACGCGCTCCGTCATCGCGCCGCTGGGCAGCATCCTGATCGCGCTCTGCAAGAACGCCACGATCGTCGGCACGATCGGTTTGATGGAGTCCTCGAACGTGATGAAGCAGCTGATCAATGACAACGGCGACGCGGTCATCATGATCTTCCTGGTCTTCGCCGGCACGTTCGCCGCGTTCCTGATCCCCACCGGCTACGCCTTCGGCTGGCTGGCCAACCGACTGGCGGTGAAGCGCTGATGAGCACCGACTCCGTCCTTTACGACCACCCGGGGCCTCGGGCACGGATCCGTAACGCGGTACTGAGCGTCGTCTTCGGTGTCGCCCTGGCCGGGCTGCTCTGGTGGATCTACTCGAAGTTCGACGAGGCGGGCCAGTGGGAGGGGCAGCTCTGGAAGCCCTTCACCGAGGCCACCACCTGGACTCAGTTCATCGGGCCCGGTCTGCTCGCCACACTCTGGGCGGCTGCGGTCGGCATGGTGCTCTCGTTGGCGTTCGGCATCACCTTCGCGGTCGGCCGGCTCTCCGAGCGTCGCTGGATCAGCATCCCGTCCGGCGCCGTGGTCGAGTTCTTCCGTGCCGTTCCGCTGCTCCTCATGATCTTCTTCATCTTCTACGGCGTGCCGTTCGTGATCAAGGGGCCGGTGACCGCCTTCTGGGCCGTCGTGATCGGGCTGACCCTCTACAACGGCTCGGTCCTCGCGGAGGCGTTCCGGGCGGGAATCCGCTCACTGCCCGGCGGTCAGTCCGAGGCCGCGTACGCCATCGGCATGCGCAAGAGCCAGGTCATGCAGCTGATCCTCGTCCCGCAGGCCGCCCGGGCCATGCTGCCGGTCATCGTCAGCCAGTTGGTGGTGCTGCTCAAGGACACCGCGCTCGGCTACATCGTCGCCTTCCCGGAACTGCTCCAGCGCGGGGTCAACGACCTCGCCGCGAACAAGGGCAACATCGTCGCCGCGGCGATCGTGGTGGCCGCGATCTACATCGTGATCAACTCACTGCTCACCGCGCTGGCCAACTGGCTGGACCGGCGCAGCCGTCAGCGTGGCTTCCGCGCGCAGCGGCGGATCGCCACCGGTGCGACTCCGGTCGGCGGCAACACCATCAGTGAACCGCAGGGCTGACCTGCGACGTGGGCAGCCAGGCGTCCCGCCGGGCCGCGCCGCCGAGCAGCACGCGCATGATTGACTCGATTTTTCAGACATCGGGGTGTCCCCAAGAAGGGGACACCCCGATATTGCTGAGCTCCTGGTGATCGGGCTGTTCAGCGGGCGATCTCGGTGACCCGGGACTCGCGGACCACTGTGACCCGGATCTGCCCCGGGTAGGTCAGCTCCTCCTCGATCTGCTTGGCCACATCCCGGGCCAGCACTGCCGCCCCGATGTCGTCGACGTCGTCCGGCTTGACCATGACCCGGATCTCCCGGCCGGCCTGCATGGCGAAGACCTTGTCCACACCGAGCTTGCCGGCCGCGATCTCCTCGATCCGCTCCAGCCGCTTGACGTACGCCTCCAGGCTCTCCCGGCGCGCGCCCGGCCGACCACCCGAGCAGGCGTCGGAAGCCTGCGTGAGCACGGCCTCGATGGTCTGCGGGGGTACCTCGTTGTGGTGCGCCTCGATGGCGTGCACCACGTCCTCGTGCTCGCCGTACTTGCGGGCCAGGTCCGCGCCGATGATGGCGTGGCTGCCCTCCACCTCGTGGGTGAGCGCCTTGCCGATGTCGTGCAGGAACGCCGACCGCTTGATGATCGGCACGTCCAACCGCAGTTCGGCGGCCATGATGCCGGCGATGTGGGCGGTCTCGACCAGGTGCTTGAGCACGTTCTGCCCGTACGAGGTGCGGTAGCGCAGCCGGCCGAGCAGGGTCACCAGTTCCGGGTGGATCTCGGTGATGCCGACCTCGACCAGGGCGTCCTCGGCGGCGCGGAGGCAGAGCTGCTCCACCTCCTGCCGGGCCAGGTCGTAGACCTCCTCGATCCGGTGCGGGTGGATGCGCCCGTCCAGGACCAGCTTCTCCAGGGTCACCCGGCCCACCTCGCGACGGACCGGGTCGAAGCAGGAGAGCAGTACGGCCTCGGGGGTGTCGTCGATGATCAGGTTGACGCCGGTCACCGACTCGAAGGCGCGGATGTTGCGCCCCTCCCGGCCGATGATCCGCCCCTTCATCTCGTCGCCGGGGAGGTGCAGGACGCTGACCACGCTCTCCGCGGTCTGCTCGCTGGCGACCCGCTGGATCGCGTCCACCACTATGTGTCGGGCGCGCTGCTCGGCGGTGTTGCGCGCGTCGGACTCGATGTCCCGTACGAGCAGCGCCGCTTCCCGCTTGGCAGACGTCTCGATGGCGTCGACCAGCTCCAGTCGCGCGGAGTCGGCGGTGAGCCCGGCGATTCGCTCCAGCTCCCGGCGGCGCAGCTCCTCCGACTCGGTCAGCTCGGCTTCGCGCTGGGCGAGCGCGGCCTCCCGGGCGGCGAGGGCGGCCTTCGCGGCGGTGAGCTGCCGCTCCCGCTCGGCGAACCGCTCCACCTCCTCGGTGTGCATCCGCTCCCGCTCGTCCATCCGAGCTGCCCGACGTTCCACCTCGGCGGCCTGCTCCCGGGTGGTGGCGGCGAGCACCGCGACCTCCCGCTCGCCGCTGCGCCGGGCTGCCGTGCGCAACTGCTCGGCGTCCGCCTCGGCCTGCTTGTGGGCGCGCTCCAGGACGGTGTCCGCCTCGGCCCGGGCGTCGTCGAGGACCCGCCGCGCCTCGGCGCGGGCCGCCTTCGCCTCGGCTTTCGCCGCCGCCGCCTCGGTACGGGCCGCGGCGGCCGCTGACTTCGCCACGTCGATCGTGCTGTTCGCCTCGTCGGCCGCGGTCCGCAGGGCAGCCAGGGACTGCTCCTGGCGGTCCTTCTCGGCGATGAAGGCGGGATCCTCCGGAGCCGGCGCGGCGCCCATCCGGCGCATGGTCCGGATGCCGACCAGCACGGCCCCGATCACCACCACCGCGAGGACGAGGACGGCCGCGAGGAGCACGACGTCGAACGCGTTCATGCCGGGACCCCGTCGGGTCTACCGATGAACCTGTGCCGCCGCCCCGCCATGGCCGCCTCCCCTAACGTCGAGACCGCAGCGACCGTGCCGGGGGCACACTCCTGCGGCTGTGGACGCCCGACCGGAGCGGCTGGCCGTGGGTAGCTTTCTCCGCCGGCGGTGCCCATGGGGCAGCGTCGGCGACCGGGTGCAGTTGTCGCAGCGTTCCGGACCGGCCTGTCCGGAACTGCCGCCAAAGGCCGCGGAGTCGGCCAAAGTGATGCTGTTCTGTTACGCGATCTATGTTGTGCGCTTAGCCTGCGCTGGTCGGGCAATGTGAGCCTGTATGGCGAGGCTAGGTCGCCGGGGGTGCTCTGGTCAAGGACTCATGATCAAACCCCCCGAACGGAGAGAAGTTGAACCGTCACCACGCGCTCATGTCGCGCCGGACAGGAGCGGACAAACTCCGCGAGCCGACGGCCTCGATACGGATGTCGTGCCTGTTCAGCGGCGGCGGCACCCCGCGTAAGACCCGACTTTGTGACACCAGCGACCCCCCGCTCGCGCCCAGCCCTCGTCGGGCTCGTCACTTCAAGATCGCTCCAACTTGAAGGTCGACACTGGCGCGTGAGAGCTGCGGCCGGGCGAGAAAGTCCCGACGATCTTGCAGTTTCGGTTGTCAGTATGGGCGGAATGCCCCTGACGTCGGGACAGAAAGTGCAAGATCGCGGTCGCTCGGCGGGCGCCGGTGCTCATCCCGACGGGCGGTCCTCAGCATGAGGCGACACACCCATCGCGTGCGCTCAGTCGACCAGACGGTTGTCGCGTTCCAACTCGCCCTCGGCGTCGGCGAGCGCGTCGGCGTCGATCTGCTCGGCGAACTCGGCCGCCTCGGCGCTCTGCGCGGCGAGCGCGTCCTTCACCGCTCGGATG
This sequence comes from Micromonospora sp. NBC_00821, assembly GCF_036347035.1. Lineage (NCBI taxonomy): Bacteria > Bacillati > Actinomycetota > Actinomycetes > Micromonosporales > Micromonosporaceae > Micromonospora > Micromonospora sp. NBC_00821. The sequence goes on along the minus strand of NZ_CP108880.1, from coordinate 1,829,395 downwards.
GCCACACCAGGCGGGTAGCCCTTGCGGGCCAACATGCCCACCAGCCGGCGGAAGACCGCGTCCGGCTCGCCTCGGGCGGTACGCAGCTTGCGCTCTACCAGGCCACGGGCGGTGTCCGCCTCGGTCTCCTCGTCCAGCTCACCCAGCGCCTCGGTGGCCACCTCGCCGTCCACGCCCTTGCGGCGCAGCTCGTTGGCGAGCGCCCGACGCGCGAGGCCGCGCCCGGCGTGCCGGCTGGACACCCAGGCCCGCGCGAACGCGGCGTCGTCGATGATGCCGACCTCGTCGTACCGGTCGAGCACCTCGGCCGAGACGTCCTCGGAGATGCCCCGCTTGGCCAACGCCCCGGCCAGCTCGGCCCGGGTGCGGGGCCGGACGGCAAGCTGGCGCAGACAGATCTCGCGGGCCACCTCGGACTCGTCGCGCGGAGGCGCCGGAGACTCGACGGCGTCGGCCTCCTCGGACCGACCCCGGCGGCCTCGCCGAGGGCGGGGCGCATCGGTGGCGTCGCCCGTACGAGGCGGACTGGCATCCCAGCCCCGCCCCGTACGAGCGCGTCGTCCTGCCATGGGTCAGCGACCGGTCAGAAGTCGACCGGCGGCAGCTCCGGGCCACCGGCGGCGTCACCCGCGCCGACTCCGACGCCGAGCTTCTCCAGGATCTTCTTCTCGATCTCGGCGGCCACGTCCGGGTTTTCCTTCAGGAACTCCCGGGCCTTCTCCTTGCCCTGGCCGAGCTGGTCGCCGTCGTACGTGTACCACGCTCCGGACTTGCGGATGATCGCCTGCTCCACGCCGACGTCGATCAGCGAGCCCTCACGCGAGATGCCCTTGCCGTACATGATGTCGAACTCGGCCTGCTTGAACGGCGCGGCGACCTTGTTCTTCACGACCTTGACCCGGGTGCGGTTACCGACCACGTCGGTGCCGTCCTTGAGGCTCTCGATGCGTCGCACGTCGAGCCGGACCGAGGCGTAGAACTTCAGCGCCCGACCACCGGTGGTGGTCTCCGGGCTGCCGAACATGACGCCGATCTTTTCCCGCAGCTGGTTGATGAAGATCGCCGTGGTGCCGGTGTTGCTGAGCACACCGGTGATCTTCCGGAGCGCCTGGCTCATCAGCCGGGCCTGAAGGCCCACGTGGCTGTCGCCCATCTCGCCCTCGATCTCGGCGCGCGGCACCAGGGCCGCCACCGAGTCGATCACGATGATGTCGAGAGCGCCGGAGCGGATCAGCATGTCCGCGATCTCCAGCGCCTGCTCACCGGTGTCCGGCTGGGAGACCAGCATCGCGTCGGTGTCGACGCCGAGGGCCTTCGCGTACTCCGGGTCGAGCGCGTGCTCGGCGTCGATGAAGGCGGCGATGCCGCCGTTGCGCTGGGCGTTGGCCACCGCGTGCAGTGCGACAGTGGTCTTACCGCTGGACTCGGGGCCGTAGATCTCGACCACCCGGCCCCGGGGCAGGCCGCCAATGCCGAGGGCAACGTCGAGCGCGATGGAACCGGTCGGAATGATTGCGGTCTGGACGACCGGCCGGTCACCCAGCCGCATCACCGAGCCCTTGCCGAATTGCTTGTCAATCTGAGCGAGAGCAAGGTCGAGTGCCTTCTCCCGGTCAGGCCCTGCTGCCATGGTTGCCACCCCTGCCTTCGCCGGCGTCTTTGCTGAGCTTCGCGTCACGCGGACACGCTAGGCGCTAGGTCCGACAGAAAACCAGCCGACGGGCCGCGAGCTGTGGACGAGCACCCCGCTGTGGACAATAGCCGAACAGGTGTACGACTCGACAAGTGACACGCGGAACGGGCGAAAAGGCTGCTCAGCGTAGTCGAGCGGGCACCCGGTCGGGGTACGCGGCACAAACCGCCCGCCACACCACGTGCGTCTGCTCCCCCGATGCCAGGGCCTGCTCGATGGTCCGCCCGCCGAGCTGGGACAGCACCTGATCGCGGGCGATGCTGGCCGCGTAGCCGGGCCCGAACGCCTCGTCCAGCCGCGTCCAGAAGTCGGTCAGCCGCACAGTGATCAGCCCTCCTCGTCCGGTGCCCCGGTCGGCACCGGCCGCAACGCTAGCGCCACGAGGGGCGCCGCCGCGACCGCCGCGAGCAGGGTGAGGACCGGATATCCGGCGAACTGCATGACAAACCCGCTGACCACTGCGGCGCCAGCCCCGGCCAGCCCCATGATCAGGTCGCACAGCCCCTGGACGCTCGGCCGCACCTCGGCCGCCACCGATTCGGACAGCAGGGTCGAGCCGGCCACCATCGTCCCCGACCAGCCCAACCCGAGCAGGACCAGACCGACCGAGAGCCGGGGCGTGTGGTGCCCGGCGGTGCCGGCGACCGCGCAGGCGGCCAGCAGCAGCCCGACCCCGCCGAGGATCACCGCCCGTCGACCGAGCCGGTCGGTGAGCCAACCGACCACCGGGGAGAACGCGTACATGCCGGCGATGTGCAGGCTCAGCACGATGCCGACCAGCCGCAACACGTCGGCGTCGGCGTGCGACTCACCGAGCCGCACCGGAGTCATCGCCATCACCGCCACCATCACCAGGTGACCCACCGCCACGGCGGCGATGCCGAGTCGGGCGGCGGGCTGTCCGCGTACCACCGACCAGGCCACACGCATCCCGGCGCCGCGCGGCGCGCGCACCGTTACCGGCGCGGCGGCCGGCGTCGCGCCACCACCTGCCGCCGGCGCCTCGGCCGCCACCGCGGTCGCCGTCGCGTCGGTGGCCGGCGGCAGATCGGTGGCCGGCGCGTCGGCCGCCGCGAGCCGCCGCGCGGTGAGCAGCGGGTCGGGCCGGAGCAACCCGAGGAGTACGACGGCAGCCAGCACGAACGCGGCCGCGCTGAACGCGAACGGGCCGGCCAGCGGGGGCAACCCCCAGCCGGTGGTGACGCGGTCGGCCAGCGCGGCGAAGTTCGGCGCGGCCACCGCACCGATGGTGGTGGCCCAGACGATCAGGGAGAGCTGCCGCCCGCGACGGGCCGGCTCGGCGAGGTCCACCGCCGTGTAGCGGGCCTGGAGGTTCGCGGCGGTGCCCCCGCCGAAGAGCAGCATGCCGAGGAAGAGCAACGGCACCCAGCGGGTGGCCGCGGCCAGCACCACCAGCAGGCCACCGACGGCGCCGACCGCGTACGCCAGCACCAGGCCGGGCCGGCGGCCGTGCCGCGCCATGATCCGGGTGACCGGGACGGCGAGCAGCGCGGCACCGACCACCCCGGCGCTCTGCGCGACACCGGCCACCGCCGTCCCGGCGATCCGGGCCGCGAGCAGCGCGCCCACGGCGATGCCGATGGTCACGCCGATCCCGCCGATGATCTGGGTGGTGAAGAGCAGCCGCAGGGTACGCCGCTGGATCGACGCGACGTCGGGTCGGGCGGCGGTACGCGGCGCGGTCAGGTCGGTCGCCATCGGCGCTCCTGTCGGAAGGGGTGACTCATCCTCGCGCACCCGCACCGACCAGCGGCAGTGGGTTTTGCCGACAGCCGAACGCCCTACCCACGCGGCCCGCGACGCACCGTCGTGCCGGTACGGGGTCGCTCCCGGCGCGGCCCACGCCTATGGTGCCCGGGTGAGCGATGCCGTGGTGTTGGTGGTCGAGCGGTTCAACGCGGCGTGGCACCGCGGCGACCTGGCCGCGGTGTCGGCCTGCCTCGCCGAGGACGTGACCTACAGCCCGAGCGCCTGGGACGGTGCGGCGGTGACCCTGCGGGGTCGGGACGCGGTGTGCCGTGCCTTCGCCGACCAGTTCGGCCCTGGGCCGACCCTCGGAGCGGTCCGATCGGCCGGCGACCGGGTCCTGTGCGAGTGGGGCTGGCCGCCGGCGGAGGACGGGACGGTGCTGCGCGGAGTGGATCTCTATCTGGTCGAGGGTGGTCTGATCGCCGCCAAGGACGTGTTCAGCAAGATCACGGCAGGCGACTGAGCCGCCCTACCCACGCGATCCCGGCGCTTCCGGTGGGTTGGACGCGGCCAGCAGGGACGCCAGCCGACGGATCCGGGTCAGGGTGCGTGCGGCGATGGCCACACTGACGGCGGCGACCACGCCGAAGATCACCGGGAAGCCCTCGTTGTCGGCGGCGAGCAGAGCGAGCAGGACCAGCCCGAGGCAGATGCCCAGAATGGCCAGCAGCGCCGCCCAGGTGGCCCGCCGCTGTTCGGCGAGGTAGCCGGGCAGCTCGGCCCGCGCCACGGCGTCCTCGGGCACGGTGGCGGTACGCACCGCCTCGCGCAGCGCGTACCCCTCGGGATCGCGCCGGGCGGCCTGCTCGCCCGCCATCCGCTGGCTCAGATAGAGCGCCGGGCCGATCGAGACGGCGTTCAGCGCGGCACCCAGCAGGGCCTCGTCAAGTGATTCCTGGCGGTCGAAGAGCCAGCGCACCGGCAGCCCGATGAGCACTGTCATCGGCACCCAGTAGACGGCCATGAGCTGCAAGCCGGGCGCCCGCTCGAAGAACCGCTTCCATCTCCCGCGACGCCCGCCGGCCGCAGTGGGCGCACCCGCCCGACGCTCCACGTTGTCGACATCCATCGACCCCCGTTACCCACCCACGCGGTCCGCGACGCACCGTCAATCGTGGACAGTTTCCGTCAGGGCGCGGGGTGGCCGGTCAGCCGGGCAGGGCGCGGGTGACGACGGTGAGGTCGGCGACCAGCCCCTCGTACGCCTTGTCCTGATCGTCGGCCCGCAAGACGGCGGACGGGTGGATGGTGGCCAGCACCCGAGCCTCCGGCGCGTCGGCCCGCTTTCCGGCGTTGTCCACCGGCACCTGCTCGAAGTCGGCGGGGTGTTGGGCCGACTCCGGCCAGGGCAGCAGCTCGCCCCGCTGTCGGGTGACCCGGAAGGACGGGCCGAGCAGGGCCTTGGCTGCGGTCGCGCCGAGCACCACCACGATCTCCGGACGCAGCCGGGCGAACTCGGCGACCAACCAGGGGCGGCAGGCGGTGATGTGCGCCTGGTCCGGGGTCTGGTGGATCCGCCGCTTGCCGCGCAACTCGAAACGGAAGTGCTTTACGGCATTTGTCAGATAGAGGTGACGCGGGTCCAACCCGGCGTCGTCGACGGCGCGGCGCAGCAGGCGTCCGGCCGGGCCGACGAAGGGCAGCCCCTTCTGGTCCTCCATGTCGCCGGGCTGCTCGCCGACGAGCACCACGCGGGCGCTCTCGTCGCCTCGGCCGAAGACCGTCTGCGAGGCGTCCCGGTACAGCTCGCAGCCCCGGCAGCCGCCGGCGGCGTTGCGCAGGTCGTCGATGGTGTCGGCGTCGGGCGGGATGAACCGCTGGGCGCCGGGAGCACTCTCGGCCATGTCGACTGTTATATACCCGTTCGATGCTCGCCGCCGGATACGCCCCGGCGCCCCGGCCGCAGCGCGTCAGTACCCGTTGCCGCCCCCATCGCCGCCGGACGCGATCGCGATCAGCACGATGACGATGATGATGATCGCCACCGCCACCGCGATCCAGATCCCCTTACGAGCCCCACCAGAAGCCATGTCCCCCACCTCCGGGCGCCCGCATACCCGTCCCCGCCGTCCCGAATCCCCGCGATCTTGCACTTTCTGCCCCGACCAACGTGCACAGGTCTGACATTTCGTCAACACAAACCGCAAGATCGCGCGGGCGGGGGCGTGGAGGGCCCCCGGGGTGGAGTCAGGTGGGGAAACCCTGGGAGGGGGGTGGGTTTTCGGCCCGGGCCAGGGCTGCCGCCAGCGGGGCCAGGTCGGCGGGGTCCAGGGAACTGACGGTGATGCGCAGGGCCGGCGGGGCGGCGATCCGGTAGAGCGCGCCGGGGGCCACCGCCCAGCCGGCGTCGCGAAGCGCTGTCACAGTGCTGGTCTCGTCCGCGACCGGCAGCCAGACGTTGATGCCGCTGCGACCGTGTGCGGTCAGGCCGTGCTCGGCCAGCGCGGCGAGCAGCCCATCGCGGCGCTGCTCGTAGCTCTGCGCCGCCCGCCGCACCAACTCGGTGACCGCCGGGTCCCGCCACAGGGAGAGCACCAGGCGTTGCAGCACTGTGGAGACCCAGCCGGCGCCGACCCGGGTACGGCCGCTCACCCGGGCCACAGTCGTCTCGTCGCCGACCAGGACCGCCATCCGCAGGTCCGGGCCGAAGGGCTTGCTCACCGAACGGAGGAAGGCCCAACTCGCTGTCGCACCGGCGAGCGGGTGCAGGGGTACGCGGGCCAGTTCGGCCGCGTGGTCGTCCTCGATCAGCAGCAGGTCGCGGCGGCCGGCGAGCAGTGTCCGCAGCGCCTCGGCGCGGGCCGCGGAGACGGCGGCGCCGGTCGGATTCTGCGCCCGGCTGGTGACGATCAGCGCCCGCGCTCCGGCGGCGAGCGCCGCGGCAACCCCGACGACCAGCGGTCCATCGTCGTCCACCGGTACGCCGATCGGGCGCAGGCCCAACGCGGCGACCAGGTCGAGCAGGTTGGCCCAGCCCGGGTCCTCGACCGCCACCGCGTCGCCGGGGCGCAGGTGGGCGCCGAGCAACCGCTCGATGCCGTCCAGCGCACCCCCGGTGAGCGTCAACTCCCCGGCCGGTACGCCGTCGGCGCGCAGCCGGGCGCGGGCCGCCTCGGCCAGTTCGGGCAGAACTCCGGCATCGGAGTAGCCGACCGGCGGGCCGTTCTCGATGGCGAGCGCCGCCAGGTGCGGGCCCAGCGGAGGCAGCAGACGGGGGTCGGGTTCACCCCGGGTCAGGTCTCGGGTGCCGGGCAACGGTGGGGGGCGCAGCGCGGAGCGGCGGGCGGCCACTGGCGGGCGGGGGCGCACCCGGGTGCCGTGCCGGCCGGCGGTGGCGAGCAGGCCACGCTGGCGTAGCTCCTGGTAGGCGCGGGCGACGGTGGCGGGGCTGACCCCCAACTCGGCGGCAAGTGCCCGCACGGGTGGCAGGGCGGCCCCCGCTGACAGGGTGCCCGTACGGATGCCCGACTCGATGCTGGCCGAAATCTCGACGGCTGTCGTACCGGTGAGCTGATAGTGTGCTGACACAAATAAGAGATTGTACTAGAACAAAGGGGCGCGCGCATGTATCCACCCACCGCCCGGACCACACCCCACCGCTCCCGCGACAAGATGAGCTACGACCAGGCCGCCGCCCACGCCGTGCTCGACGAGGCGTACGACTGCGCGCTCAGCTTCGTCGTCGACGGCCAGCCACGGGCGCTGCCCACCCTGCACGTCCGCATCGGCGACACGCTCTACCTGCACGGCTCCACCGGCAGTCGGCCGCTGCTCGCCGCCCGGGGCGACGACGGGTTACCGGTCTGCGTCGTGGTGACAGTGCTCGACGGGCTGGTCTACGCCCGTTCCCAGTTCCACCACAGCGCCAACTACCGCTCGGTCGTCGCGCACGGCACCGCCCGACTGGTCAGCGACGAGCGGGAGAAGCTCGCCATGCTCACCGCGCTGGTCGAGAAGGTCGGCGCGGGACGCAGCACCGCCACCCGTCCGCCCAGCCGTCGAGAGCTGGCCGAGACCGCCGTACTGGCGCTGCCACTGCGCGAGGTGTCCGTCCGGGCCCGCGCCGGCGGGGTCCGCGAGGACGAGGCCGACCTGGACCTCCCGCACTGGGCCGGCGTGCTGCCACTGCGACTCACCGCCGGGGCACCCGAGCCGGACTCCGGGGTCACCGCGCCGCTGCCGGCGTACCTGCGGACGCCCCGCACGCCCTGGCACGAGCCGGTGCCGCTGCACGGTGAACACGTTCGGCTGGAGCCGCTGGAGTTGGCGCACACCGACGAGTTGCACGCCGCCACCGCGGACCCCGTGGTGTGGCGGCACCTCAGCGTCGCGCCGCCCACCGCCCCCGCCGACACCGCCGAGGTGATCCGCACCGCCCTGGCCGCCCAGCACCGGGGCGAGCGGGTGGCCTGGGTGCAGCGATGCGCGGCGACCGGGGTGGTGGTGGGCAGCACCTCCTACTACGACATCGATCCGGAACGGCGTGCGGTGGCCATCGGGCACACCTTCCTCGGCCGGTCCTGGTGGCGTACCGGGATCAACACCGAGGCGAAGCTTCTGCTGCTCGGCCGGGCCTTCGACGACCTGGGCGCGGTACGGGTCGCCTGGCACACCGACATCCGCAACGTTCGCTCCCAGGCGGCCATCGAACGCCTCGGCGCGACCCGGGAGGGGGTGCTGCGGATGCACCGGCAACGCCCGGACGGCTCCTGGCGGGACACCGTGCAGTACGCGATGACCGTCGACGAGTGGCCGAACGCACAGGCCAGGCTGCGAGAAAGACTTCTGCGGACGGCACCGGTGGCGTGATGATGGCGGGCGTGCTGGGGATCACCGACATCTGGACGTACGTGCTGGGCACCGTGGCCATCATCCTGCTGCCCGGGCCGAACTCACTCTTCGTGCTCTCGACCGCGGCCAAGCGGGGCGTCGCGGTCGGCTACCGGGCCGCCGGTGGCGTGTTCGTCGGCGACGGGGTGCTGATGTTCCTCTCCGCCGCCGGTGTGGCGTCGCTACTCAAGGCGTACCCGCCGCTGTTCATGGTGATCAAGTACGCCGGTGCCGCGTACCTCGGTTATGTCGGGGTGACCATGCTGCTCGGCGCCGCGCGCCGCTGGCGCGACCGCAACGACCCGAGCACGCCGCGGCTCATCGACGCCGCGGAGCCGGCGGCGATGCGCAGCCCGTTCCGCAAGGCGCTGGTGATCAGCCTGCTGAACCCGAAGGCGATCCTGTTCTTCATCTCGTTCTTCATCCAGTTCGTCGACCCCGGCTATGCCTGGCCGGCGCTGTCGTTCCTGCTGCTCGGGCTGATCGCGCAGGTGACCAGCGCGCTCTACCTGACCGCGTTGATCTTCGCGGGCACGTTCCTGGCCGCCCAGTTCCGCCAGCGCCGCCGCCTGGCGGCCGGTGGCACCACCGCCGTGGCCGCCCTGTTCCTGGCCTTCAGCCTCAAGCTGGCCACCGCCAGCGCGGGTTAATCCAACCCCAACCCCCACCCCCACCCTCGCTGCCCGCCCGCCTGCCCGACCGCCCGCCCGCCCGCCTGCCCGCCCGCCTGCCCGCCGCGATCTTGCACTTTCGGTCGTCGAAACGCGCATTCTGAGCCGTTTTGTCGCCGCAGAAACTGCAAGATCGCGGGGTGGGAGGGCGGGGCCCCGGGGGCGCGGGCCCCGGGGGCGCGGGCCCGGGGGAGAGAGGGCGGGGCCGGGGGCGCGGGCCGGGGGGACGGTCAGGTGCCGTCGCCGCCGGAGCCGCCGCCTCCCACGCCGGCGCCTCCGGCAGTGCCGCCCAGGCCGTAGCCGGATCGGATCGGCTCGTCGGGATGGCGACTGACGTGGGCCGACCCGGCGATCTGCGCGGACCAGTCGGCGTGTGCGGCCGCGGCGGCGTGCCGGTTGATCGCCTGGCGGATCCAGCCGTCCACTGTGGCGACCCAGTCCCGCCGGTCGGCGTCCTCGTGCCAGATCCGGAACCTGCTGATGCTCTGGTGGGTGATTCCGGCCAGCGCCAGCCGGCGATCCATCCAGAGGATCGCTTCCAGGCCCGCCGAGTTGGTCACGAAGATCACCTCCAGCTCGGTGATCGGGCCGGCGTAGAGCGGTCCCACCCAGTAGCCCCAGCGCTGGTGCAACGGCAGTGTGTGCTCCACCCCCGGCAACCCGCCCTCCAGCAACCCGGACTGGCGGATCATGAAGCCGAGCGTGTCCAGCGCCGCCAGCACGTGCTGCTGGGTGGGGATCGGATGCACGAAGACCGGCATCATGGCCCCCTGGTCGAGGTCGGGGTCGAGCGACACCTCGGTCCGCAGGCCCATCCGCAGGCTCAGCAGCGGCACCCCACCGAAGGTGGTCACCGGGGTCTCCCACGGCAGCGGGAACGCGAAGTCGACCGCCCGCCGCCGACCGGCCGGCACGACGAACCGGCCGGCGATCGGCAGATGGTGGAACTGCACGAGACGTCGGGCCGCGGCCGGATCGTCCGGTTCGACAGTGGTGACGAGGCCGAGTCGGATGTGCCGCACCAGCACGTCCTCCGGCCCGGCCGCGACTGTCACCCGGCCGGGCAGGCGCAGGCCCGGACGGGTACTCGGGTTGGGCAGCGTGGTCTGCACGGAGAGTCCGGTGCCGCCGGACTCCGCGGACACTCCCGTCAGCCGCACCGCGCGCCCCCTCCCGGAACGGGGACAGAACGCCCCGCACCAGCCACGCCTACCCCGTCGAGGTGATCTCAAGCCCGCCGACGTCGAACAGCACCGACGTCGACCCGGCCGCACGTCGTCAGTGCGGCCGGGTCGGCACGTCAGCGCAAACGACGCCCGCGCGGGACCGTGTCGGTCTCGTCGTCGAACTCCCCGATGACCTCCTCCAGGAGGTCCTCCAGGGCCACGAAGCCGATCGGCCGGGCCGGGCCACCGCCGTTGCGGACCAGCGCGAGCTGTGACTGCCGGGCCCGCATTGCCGCCACCGCCTCGGTGACCGAGGACGTCGCGGGCAGTGTGAACGCGGGGGTCATCAGCTCGCCGGCGGTGGCGACCCGGCCGGTGGTGACCACGCGTACCGCCTCCCGGACGTGCACGAGCCCGCACACGTCGCCCGCCTCGTCGAGCACCGCGAGCCGGGATCGGCCGCTGTCCCGGCTGACCTCCTCGATCCGCTCGGCCGGGTCGTCCCGGCGGACGGTGACCATGGTGGCGAACGGCTCCATCACCTGCGCCACCGACGTGCCCTGCAACTCCAGCATGCTGGTCAGCAGTTGGTGCTGCTCGGCACCGAGCAGCCCGTGCTCACGGGACTGCTCCAGCAGGATCCGCAGCTCGTCCGGGCCGTGCACCTGGGCGAGCTGGTCCTGCTGGTTGACGCCGAACAGTCGCAGGATCGCGTTGGCCAGGGCGTTCAGCGCGGAGAGCACCGGCCGAGAAACCCGGGCGAAGGCGCGGAACGGCAACGCGAGCAGTGTCGCCGAACGCTCCGCGTCGGTGATCGCCCACGACTTCGGTGCCATCTCCCCCACCACCAGGTGCAGGAAGGTCACCACCCCGAGGGCGAAGACCAGGGCGATCAGGTGACTGGCCGCGTCCGGTAGGCCCACCGCGTGCAGCAGGGGGCTGAGCAGGTGCTCGATCGCCGGCTCGGCCAGCGCGCCGAGACCCAGGGTGCACAGCGTGATGCCGAGCTGCGCGCCGGCCAGCATCAGCGACAGTTCGCGGACGCCATCCAGCGCGGCCCGTGCCGCTCGACCGCCGTTCGCCGCCGCCTGCTCCAGGCGGTAGCGCTTGCTGGCCACCAGAGCGAACTCGGCGGCCACGAAGAATCCGTTCAGCGCCAGCAGGATCACCGAACTGAACAGCGCGATCCCGGGGCTCACGCGGTCACCTCGGGTGTGGTCAACTGCAGCCGCACCGAGTCGGCCACGTGCCGGTCCACGGCCAGCACCTCGACCAGAGCCCGGGGCTCCGTCTCGTTGTCCTCACCGTCCGCCCCCTCGGGTTGCAGGCTGATCTCCAGCCGGTCACCGACCTCGGGCACCCGGCCCAGCTCCCGCATCACAAGCCCGGACAGGGTGTCGTATTCGGGGGCCTCGGGCAGGGCGATGCCGGTGCTGTCGGCGACCTCGTCGATCCGCCAGCGGGCCGGCACCACCCAGGACCCGTCGTCCTGCCGGGCCGGCGCCCGCTCTGGTGGGTCGTCCTCGTCGCGGATCGGGCCGACCAGCTCCTCGGCGATGTCCTCCAGCGTGATGACGCCGGCGAAGCCGCCGTACTCGTCGACTACGCACGCCATCTGCCGGTGCCCGGACCGTAGACGGTCGAGCACCGTGGGTAGGGGCAACGTCTCCGGTACGAGCAGCGGCGGCCCGGCCACAGCGCTCACCGGGGTGGTGGCCCGCTCCCCCGGGGGTACGCCGAGCACGTCGGCGATGCCGACGATGCCGAGCAGGTCGTCGACGCCCTCCGCACCGCGTACCGGGAAGCGGGAGTGGCCGGTGTCCAGCAGCTCCACCACCCGGCTCACCGGTTCGTGCGCCCGGACGGTGTGCACGTCGACGCGCGGCACCATGGCCTCGCCGGCGGTCAGCTCGCGGAAGTCCAGACCTCGGTCGAGCAGCGTGGACATCTCGGCGTCGAGGCTGCCCTCCTCGCGGGACTCGGCGATGATCTGTTCCAGGTCCGCCGGGGTGGCGCCGCTGGGCAGCTCCTCGATCGGCTCGATGCCGATGCGGCGCAGCAGCCGGACCGAGGCCCGGTCGAAGAGCCGGATCAGCGGCCCGGCGACGGCGAGGTAGATCAGGGTGGAGCGGCTCAGCGCCCGGGCCAGTTGCTCGGCCCGGGCGATGGCCAGGTTCTTCGGGGCCAGCTCACCGAGGACCATCTGCACGATGGTGGCGATGACCAGGGCCAACGCCACCGACAGCGGCAGGCTGACGGCCTCGCTGACGCCGGCCACGCCGAGCAGGTCGGCGAGACCACCGCCCAGGTACGGCTCGGCGACGTAGCCGACCAGCAGCGCGGTGACGGTGATGCCGAGTTGGGCACCGGAGAGCACGAAGGAGAGCCGGCTGGTGACGGTCAGGGCCCGGGCGGCGGCCTGATCGCCGTCATCGGCAAGCTGGCGCAGCTTGCCCCGGTCCACGGCGACGTAGCCGAACTCCTGCGCCACGAAGTAACCGGTGGCGGCAGTGAGAAGAATGATCAGAAGGAGACCAACGACGATCAACACGGGTCGCTCAGGGCTCCCGGGGTCGTCGGTACGGGGATATGCCGGGCACGACCCGGCTGGCTACTGCTGCCCTCCTGGGCAGAAGAGTCGATCATGCTGTCATTTTATCTGCGCTGGCTGGGACTCCGCTGGGGGTGGGCCGAAGGAGCGGAACGTCCGGTTCAGCGGGCCCCGCCGGTCGTCACGCCGGCCCTGCCGGCCCGCCGCCTCGGCGGTCGTCACGCCGGGCCCGCCGGGCCCGCCGGGCCGCCGCCTCGGCGGTCGTCACGCCGGGCCCGCCGGCCCCGCCGGCCCGCCGCCTGGTCCGCGGTCGGCCAGCTCATCGGCGTCGAGCAGACCCCGGTCGAGCCGCCCCGACCGGTACGCGGCCCGCCCGATCATCTGCGCCGCCACCGGCGCGGTCGCCAACTGGAAGACCGCCACCAGCAGGATCATGCCCAGGTCGGCCGGGGACCGCAGCCGCAACGCGATGCCCAGCAGCAACAGGAGCACCCCGAGCACCTGCGGCTTGGTGGCCGCGTGCATCCGGGACAGCGCGTCCGGAAAACGCAGCACGCCGATCCCGGCGGCCAGGGCGAGCAGCGCGCCGGCCACCAGACAACCGGCGCCGAGCCAGTCAGCGATCGTCGCGATCACTGCTGCTCCCGGACGGCGAAGCGGACCAGCGACACCGAGCCCACGAAGCCGAGCAGGGAGAGCACCACCAGCACGGGCAGCGTGGTGGCGTGCCGGTTGACCGCCGCCTCGGCGCCCACCGCGCCGACCATCGTGGCGAGCAGCATGTCCGCGGCGATCACCCGATCCACCAGCGACGGGCCACGATAGAGGCGGGCCAGCGCGAGAAGCGCGGTGACCGACAGCAGTGCGGTGAGGACGACGGCCAGGAAGGTGGTCACGGGAGGGTTCCCTTCTCGGGTGAGGTGACGTCGAGTCGGCGCAGTTCGCTGGTGGAGCCGACCGCGCGGACGATTCGCCGCTCGATGGCGAGCGTGCGGGCCCGGGCCACGTCCAGGTCCCCCGGGCCGTGGGTGTCCAGGACGTGCAGGTAAAGCGTTCCGGAGTCCCGGTCCACCTCGAGGATCAAGGTGCCCGGCACCAACGAGACCGCCTCGGCGGTGAGCGCCAGGTTCAGGTCGGTGGACACCCGCAACCGGACCGAGATGACCGCCCCGCGCGGCCGGTAGCCGGGCTGCACGGCGATCCGGGCGACGTGCAGGCTCGCGCTGACCAGCTCGACGGCGAACCGGCCCGCGAACACCAGCAGCGCCAACGGTCGCAACCGGCCACCGAAGCTGACCTCCGGAAGCGGGAAGAACACCAGCACTGCGGCACCCACCAGCAGGCCACCGACCAGGTTGGCCCAGTTGATGTCGCCCCACAGCAGGTTCCAGACCAGCACCAGCCACCCGAGCGCCACCGCCTGGTCCCGCCAGCGCCCGAGCCGGCCCCGCCCCACGACGGCGGGGCCGGGGGCGTCGGGAGTTGGCTCCGGGGAGCCGGTCACGGCACACCGCCCGGCAGCACGGCACGGACGTACGGGGTACGCAGCCGCAGGTCCTCAGCCGCGTCGGCGGTAACGTCGAAGAGCGGACCGGCCAGCACCGTCAACGCCAGCCCGATGGCGACCAGGGCCACCGTGGCGCCCACCATCAGCCTCGGCAACTGGACGACAGGCTCGCTGGTGGCAAGCCGGGGCGCACGCCAGAAGGCGATGTTCCACACCCGGGACGCCACGTACAGGGTGAGCAGGCTGGTCAGTGTGCCGGCCGCGACCAGCACCCCGGGCAGTGGCCCGCCGGCGGCCACCCCGGCCTGGAGCAGGCCGAGTTTGCCGAGGAAGCCGGAGAACGGTGGCACTCCGGCGAGATTCATGGCCGGGATGAAGAAGAGCACACCCAGCAGCGGCGCCACCCGGGCCAGCCCGCCGATACGACGCAGGTCGGTGCTGCCGGCGCGCTCCTCGACCAGCCCGGCGACGAGGAACAGCGTGGTCTGGATGGTGATGTGGTGCACCACGTAGAAGATCGCGCCGGAGAGGCCGGCGACGGTGCTCAACGCCACCCCGAAGATCATGTAGCCGATGTGACTGACCAGTGTGAACGAGAAGAGTCGCTTCAGGTCGGACTGGGCCACCGCACCGAGGATGCCGATCACCATGGTCAACCCGGCGACGACCATGAGCAGGATGTGGGCACGCCCACCGGGAAACAGCAACGTCTCGGTGCGGATGATCGCGTAGACGCCCACCTTGGTGAGCAGACCCGCGAACACGGCAGTGACAGGGGCCGGCGCGGTGGGGTAGCTGTCCGGCAGCCAGGCCGACAGGGGGAAGACCGCCGCCTTGATCGCGAAGGCCAGCAGCAACATCAGCTCCAGGGCCAGTCGGACACCGTCGGGCAGGTCGTCGAGGCGCTGGGCGAGCTGGGCGAGATTGAGCGTGCCGGTGGCCGCGTACACCAGACCCACCGAGGTCAGGAAGATCATCGAGGAGAGGATGCTGACCACCACGTACGTCGACCCGGTCCGGATCCGGGTCTCGGTGCCCCCCAGGGTGATCAGCACGAAGCTGGCGGCCAGCAGGATCTCGAACCCGACGAAGAGGTTGAACAGGTCACCCGCCAGGAACGCGTTGGTGACGCCGGCGGTGAGCACCAGGTACGTCGGGTGGAAGATCGACACCGGCGAGCTCTCGCTCGTCTCACTGCGACCCTGGCCGATCGAGTAGAGCAGCACGCAGAGGGTCACCGCCGAGGAGACCACCAGCATCAGCGCGGCCAGTTGATCGGCCACCAGGACGATGCCGACCGGCGCCGGCCACCCCCCGACCGCCACCACCACCGGCCCGTGCCGGTACGCCTGCACCAACAGCAGCACCGCCACAGTGAGCGTGCCTCCCAGACACAGCACGCTGATCGCGCGCTGGACTCGGGGCTTCCCGGCCAACAGAAGGGTCAGCGCCGCACCGAGCAGCGGCACCACCACCGGCAGCGGCACCAGGGCGCGCATCACGACTCGTCCCCGCGTCGTAACCGGCGACGGGCCGGCTCGGGATCGACCTGTTCCGGGTCACCGTTCGGGCCCTCCCCACCGCGATCGGCCGCACCCACCTCGTTGCGCCCGGCCCGGCGGATGATCTGCCGGTCCTCCAGGTCGTCGGGCACCTCGTCGTCGCCGGAGAGATACCAGCTGCGGTACGCCACAGCGAGCAGGAACGCGGTGAACCCGAAGGTGATCACGATGGAGGTCAACACCATCGCCTGTGGCAGCGGGTCACTCATCTGCTCCACCGGGCCCGTGCCGACGATCGGCGCCCCGCCGGACCGCCCGCCCAACAGGATCAACAGGTTCACCCCGTTGCCGAGCATGACCACCCCGAGCAGGATCCGGGTCAGGCTGCGCTCCAACAGCAGGATGACCCCGCAGCCGACCAGCACCGCGACGGCCAGCACCAGCACCAACGTCGGCCCCGCACCGCTCCGCGTCACGGTTCCACCCCTATTCGCGACTGCGGGGCTCGCAAACCCGGCTCACTCCTCACGCTCACGGCGCCACCCCTGTTCGCGACTGCGGGGCTCGCAAACCCGGCTCACTCCTCACGCTCACGGCGCCACCCCTGTTCGCGACTGCGGGGCTCGCAAACCCGGCTCACTCCTCGCGCTCACGCCCGGTCCCCCTTGTCGACGGCCAACCCGCCGGTGGCCGTTCCGGTGGCCTCGATGTGCCGGTCCACCTCGGCACCGAGGCTGCGCAGGATGTCCAGCACCAACCCGATCACGACCAGATACACGCCGATGTCGAAGAAGAGCGACGTGACCAGATGGGCGTCGCCGACCAGTGGCAGGGCTCGGTCGACCTTCGCGCTCTCCAACACCGTCCCGCCGACCAGCAACGCCACCACGCCACTGCCCACCGCCATGGCCAGGCCGGCGCCGAGAATCGCGCCCGCGCCGATCGGGGCCGCCTCGGTCAGTTCGTACCGGCCGCCGGCCAGATAGCGCACCACCAGGGCGAGACCCGCCACCAGTCCGCCGGCGAACCCGCCGCCCGGCGCGTTGTGCCCGGAGAAGAGCAGGAACAGCGAGAACAGCACCACGGTGTGGAAGATCAGCCGGATGACCACCTCCAACACGATCGAGCGACGTTCCTCGTAGAGGGTCGGGCCACCGCGCAGCCAGACCGGTCGGCCGCGTCCACCCACCCCCTGCTCGGAGTCGGGCCGGCGTGGCCGCGGCCCGGTGCGGGAGCGCTCGAAGATCAGGCTGGCCACCCCTGTCGCGGCCACCACCAACACCGCCAGCTCGCCCATCGTGTCCCAGGCCCGGATGTCGACGAGGGTCACGTTGACCACGTTGCGGCCGTACCCGTGCACCACCGCCAGGTCAGGAAAGGCTGCGGAGATGTCCGGCGCCCGGCGCGCGCCGACGGCGGTGAGGGCCAACCCGGCGGCCACCAACCCCGCCGCCACCCCGATCACCCGGCGGGCCCAGCGAGTACGGCGCAGCGGGCGGGCCGAGAACCGCTCCGGCAGGCGACGCAGCACCAGCACGAAGACCGCGATCGTCGACGTTTCCACCAGGAACTGGGTGAGCGCCAGGTCGGGCGCTCCGTGCAGCACGAAGAGCATCGCCGTGCCGTAGCCGGTCATGCCCACCAGCAGCATCGCGGTCAGCCGGCGACGGGCACCGACCGCCAGCACCGCCGCCACCGTGATCACCAGGACGACCACCGGTTGCAGAGGGCTGTCCCAGAGCGGAATCCGCGCCCGCCAGGGGCTGGCGGAGATCATCGCCGCACCGGGCACCAGCACCAGGGTGACCAGGATGATGCCCAGATACTGCGGCAGTGAGCCACGCTGGGTCGCGCCGGTGACGTCGATGGCCAGCCGGTCGAACCGGCCGATGACCCACTCGTACCCCTGGTTTCCACTCACCGGTGATCGGAGCCGGGCCAGCACCGGGGCGAGCGGCCCGCGCACGGCGAAGAGCAGCCCGCCGCCGACGAGCGCCAGCACGGACAGGCCGAGCGCCGGTGTCGGTCCGGCCCAGAGCGCCAGGTGCGCGTCGACCCCGCCGAGCAGATCGGCGTACGGGCGCAGGAGGTGGTCCAGCACGCTCGCGGCCGGACCGGCGAGCAGACCGACACCGGCGAGCACCGCGGGCGGGACCAGCAGCGACGCGGCGATCGGCCCCGGCGGGACCGGCGCCACACCGGGCCGGTCGGCGAATGCGCCCCAGAGGAAGCGGGCGCTGTACGCGACGGTGAGCACCGTGCCGGCGACCAGGCCGGTGAGCAGCACGGGCTGGTCGGTGAACGCCCCGAACACCGCCTCCTTGGCGACGAAGCCGACCAGCGGCGGCACACCGGCCATCGACGCCGCGGCCAGCACGGCGACCACGAACAGAGTCCGGGACCAGTGCCGCACCCCGGACAGCTCGCGCAGGTCACGGGTGCCGGCACCGTGGTCGATGATGCCGACGACCAGGAACAGCGCCGCCTTGAACAGGGCGTGCGCCAGCAGCATCGCGGTGCCGGCCAGCGCGGCGTCCGGGGTGCCCGAGCCGGTCACCGCCACCAGCAGGCCGAGCTGGCTGACCGTCCCGTACGCCAGCAGCAGCTTGAGGTCGGTCTGGCGCAGCGCGGCCCATCCGCCGAGCAGCATGGTCGCCACGCCGGCGACCTGCACCAGCGGCCGCCACGGGCCGACCGTGGCGAGCACCGGGGCGAGCAGCCCGACCAGGTAGACGCCGGCCTTGACCATGGCGGCGGCGTGCAAATAGGCGCTGACCGGCGTGGGTGCCGCCATCGCCACCGGGAGCCACGAGCTGAACGGCAGCACCGCCGACTTGGACAGGGCACCCGCCAGGATCAGCAGCACGGCGCCCACCAGGTACCCGCCGCCGGGCAGCGGCTGTGCGCTGATCCCCGACCAGCGGTAGGTGCCGGCGTGCTCGCCCAGCATGATGAAGCCGACCAGCATGGCGAGGCCGCCCAGCGTGGTGACTGTCAACGCCTGCGCCGCCGCCCAGCGGCTGGACCGCCGTTCGGTGCTGTGCCCGATCAGCAGGTACGAGAAGATCGTGGTCAGCTCCCAGCCGACGTAGAGCAGCAGCAGGTCGTCGGCGAAGACCAGGACGAGCATCGCGCCCGCGAACGCGACCAGGACCGCGGCGAACTGCGCCAGCCCGATGGAACCGGCACCGAAGTAGCGGGCGCTGTAGACCAGCACCAACGCGCCGACGCCGCCGATCAGCAGCGTCATCAGCCAGGACAGTGTGGTGAGCCGGAACGCGATGTCGAGGCCCAACTGCCGGATCCACGGGTACGTCTCGACCACCGCCCCGCCGTCGGCGACGGCCGGGGTGCGGGCCACCGCCCAGCAGAACGCTGCGGCCGGCGCGAGCGCCAGCGGGTAGCACGCGCGCGGACCCCACCAGCGGACGAGCAGGGGCGCGGCGAGGGCCGCCACGAGATGGAGGATGAGCAGTACCAGCACCTGCGCTCCCGATCGACATGGCCGACGCCCGTGGCAGCGGTGGCGCCTAGCAGCGATCAGACGCCAGTTCCTCCCCCGCCGGGCGGTTTTGCCGGAATTCGCCCGGACAGCCCCAGCCCTAACCCTCAGCTCAGGCCGTTGATCAAGAGGTTTGCGTCAGGAACACGGGCGCGGATGACGCAAACCTCTTGATCAACGCGGGAGGGGAGGTGCGGCGTCGTCAGCGCAGCAGGGCGTTGTTGAGGGGTTGCGCGTCGTCGGGGGTGGGGCGGTCGCGACGGAGCACGGCCAGCAGGTCGAGGCGGCCGAGTTGGCGGGCGACCCGGTCGACCACCCGCTCGGCGGCGGTCAGCGACCGCACCGACAGCAGGCGGCCACGGCTCTCGCGACGGAGCACGAAGTAGTGCACGGCAACGCGGACCTGACCCCGGTCGGCGGCGCTGGCCTGGGCGGTGCAGAGAACCATCTCTCGCAGACAGTGGGCGAGGCGTTCGGCGAGCTCGAGCTCGGGGCCGTGCAGGCCGGCGCGGAGCGCGGCGAGGTGGCTGTCGACCTTGCGAATCAGCACGTCGGTGCCCGGTTCGACGGTGCGCTGCTCGCCGGCCATCACATCCCCTCACCCCGGTTCGCGTTGCGAGTGAAGTTACTTTATGTTGCTCCTTAGAAGCAAGCAGTTAAGTGAGACTTAACGTATTAAGCGCACCTTCCACGCTTTTTGCCTTTAGCTGGCTCATTCCGTCGTGAGGTCGTTAGTGGATGTCGGACCGGCGGGGCACGATGGACCGGTGACCGGGGCAGAAGCAGACGCCGGTGCGGTGCTGGCCGGGTTCGGCCCGGCCACCCGCGCCTGGTTCGACAACGCCTTCGCCGCCCCGACCGCCGCGCAGACCGGCGCCTGGCGGTCGGTCGCCGCCGGCCGCAACGCGCTC
Source organism: Micromonospora sp. NBC_00821 (assembly GCF_036347035.1). Classification (NCBI taxonomy): domain Bacteria; kingdom Bacillati; phylum Actinomycetota; class Actinomycetes; order Micromonosporales; family Micromonosporaceae; genus Micromonospora; species Micromonospora sp. NBC_00821. The sequence continues at coordinate 1,809,292 of NZ_CP108880.1, read as the reverse complement.
GTGGTGGCGCCCACCGGCTCGGGCAAGACACTCGCGGCCTTCCTCTGGTCACTGGACCGGCTCGCCCGCGAGCCAGCACCGGCCGAGGCCCGCCAGCGATGCCGCGTGCTCTACGTCAGCCCGCTCAAGGCCCTCGCCGTCGACGTCGAGCGCAACCTGCGCGCCCCGCTGGCCGGCATCCGGCAGGCGGCCACCCGGCTGGGCGTCGCACCGCCCGACATCACCGTCGGCATGCGCACCGGCGACACGCCCGCCGACGAGCGACGAGCCTTCGCCCGGACCCCACCCGACATCCTCATCACCACACCCGAGTCGCTGTTCCTGCTGCTCACCTCTGCGGCTCGGGACTCGCTGCGCGGCGTCCAGACGGTGATCGTCGACGAGGTGCACGCGGTGGCCGGCAGCAAACGCGGCGCCCACCTCGCGCTCTCCCTCGAACGCCTCGACGAGCTGCTGCCCGCCCCGGCGCAGCGCATCGGCCTCTCGGCCACCGTCCGGCCGATCGACGCCTGTGCGCACTTCCTCGGCGGCGCCCGCCCGGTCGACGTGGTGCAGCCGGCCACCCCGAAGACCATCGAGGTCAGCGTGGAGGTCCCGGTGGAGGACATGACCCGCCTCGACGAGCAGGAGCAGCCACCGGAAGACGACCTCGGCGGGCCCGGGCCACGTCGGGCGTCGATCTGGCCGGCCGTGGAGGAGCGGGTCTTCACCCTCATCGGGCAGCACCGCTCGACGATCGTCTTCACCAACTCCCGGCGCAGTGCCGAGCGCCTCTGCGCCCGGCTCAACGAGCTGGCCGCCGAGGCGGTGGCCGCATCCGCGGCGGGCGAGGGCGCGATCGGCGTACCGGAGGGGTTGCCGGCCGGCGACGACCCGGCGGGGGACGACGGCCCGGCATCCGGCGCGCGGCGTTGGGGTGGCCCCGCCGGTCCGCTGCGCAACCGGCCGCCGGCCGAGGTGATGGCCCAGTCCGGCGCGGCCACCGGCGCGGCGCCCGTGATCGCCCGCGCCCACCACGGCAGCGTCTCCCGGGAGGAGCGCAAGCACATCGAGGAGGCGCTCAAGTCCGGTCAGCTCCCGGCGGTGGTGGCCACCTCCAGCCTGGAGCTGGGCATCGACATGGGCGCTGTCGACCTGGTGGTGCAGATCGAGGCGCCGCCCAGCGTGGCCGCCGGCCTGCAACGCGTCGGCCGGGCCGGGCACCAGGTTGGCGCGGTCTCGCGGGGGGTGGTCTTCCCCAAGCATCGCGGTGACCTGCTCTCCTGCGCGGTGGTCGCCGAGCGGATGACCGCCGGCGCGATCGAGGAGCTGCACTACCCGCGCAACCCACTGGACGTGCTGGCCCAGCAGATCGTCGCGATGGTGGCGCTGGAGCCGTGGCCGCTGGGCGATCTGGCAGTGCTGGTCCGCCGGGCCGCGCCCTTCGCCGAGCTGCCCGACTCGGCGCTGCACGCCGTGCTCGACATGCTCTCCGGCCGCTACCCGTCCACGGCGTTCGCCGAGCTGCGCCCCCGACTGGTCTGGGACCGGGCCACCGACCTGCTCACCGGCCGCCAGGGAGCGCAGCGCCTCGCCGTGACCAGCGGCGGGACCATCCCCGACCGGGGCCTGTTCGGGGTGTTCCTGGCCGGCGCCGAACGGGCCGCCCGGGTCGGCGAGCTGGACGAGGAGATGGTCTACGAGTCCCGGGTCGGCGACGTCTTCCTGCTCGGCTCGTCCTCCTGGCGGATCGAGGAGATCACTCCGGACCGGGTGCTGGTCTCGCCCGCGCCGGGGCAGGCCGCGCGCATGCCGTTCTGGAAGGGCGACCAGCTGGGTCGGCCGGTGGAGCTGGGCCGGGCCATCGGCGCCCGGGTACGCACCCTGCTGCGCCAGACCGACGAGGCGGCCCTGGCCGCGCTGCGCGACGGAGGGCTGGACGACTGGGCCGCCGGCAACCTGATGGCCTACCTGCGCGAGCAGCGGGAAGCCACCCGCTCGTTGCCCGATGACCGCACGGTGGTGGTCGAGCGGTTCCGCGACGAGCTGGGTGACTGGCGGCTGGCCGTGCACAGCGTGCTCGGTGCCCGGGTCAACGGACCCTGGGCCCTCGCTGTGGGCCGCCGCCTGGCCGAGCGGTACGGGGTCGACGCCCAGGTGATGCCCTCCGACGACGGCATAGTGGTGCGACTTCCGGACACCGCCGACGAGCCTCCCGGCGCCGACGTGGTGGTCTTCGAGCCCGACGAGATCACCCAGCTCGTGGAGGAGTCGGTAGGCACCTCCGCCCTCTTCGCCGCCCGTTTCCGGGAGTGCGCCGCCCGGTCCCTGCTGCTGCCGCGCCGCGACCCGCGCCGCCGCCAACCGCTCTGGCAGCAACGGCAACGCGCCGCGCAACTGCTCGACGTCGCCCGCGAGTACGCGGACTTCCCGGTCACCCTGGAGGCCGCCCGGGAGTGCCTCCAGGACGTCTTCGACCAGCCGGCGCTGGCCGGGTTGATGCGCGACCTGGCCACCCGCAAGGTGCGGCTGGTCGAGGTGGAGACCAGCGCGCCGTCGCCGTTCGCGCGGTCGCTGCTCTTCGGCTACGTCGGCGCGTTCCTCTACGAGGGCGACGCCCCCCTGGCCGAGCGCCGCGCCGCCGCCCTCGCCCTCGACTCCACGCTCCTCGGCGAGCTGCTCGGCCGGGTCGACCTGCGGGAGTTGCTCGACCCGGCGGTGCTCACCGAGACCGACCGGCAACTGCGGTGGCTGACCGATCAGCGCCGCCCCCGCGACGCCGAGGACGTCGTCGAGCTGCTGCGGGTGCTCGGTGACCTGAGCGACACCGAGTTGACCGAGCGGGGTGTGCCGGAGACGTGGCTCAGCGAGCTGGAGGCCACCCGCCGGGTGTTGCGGGTCCGGATCGCGGGCGAGCAGCGCTGGGTGGGCGTCGAGGACGCCGCCCGCCTGCGTGACGCCCTCGGCGTGGCGCTGCCGATGGGGGTGGCCGAGGCGTACCTCGCCCCGGTGGCCGATCCGCTCGGTGACCTGGTGGCCCGCTACGCCCGCACCCACGGGCCGTTCGCCGCGGCCAGCTGCGCGGCCCGGTTCGGGCTCGGGGTGTTCGTCGTCGAGCAGGCGCTGCGCCGGCTCGGCGCCACCGGGCGGGTGGTCTCCGGGGAGTTCACCCCGGATTCGGCCGGCGCCCAGTGGTGCGACGCCGAGGTGCTGCGGATGCTGCGCCGCCGCTCCCTCGCCGCGCTGCGCCGGGAGATCGAGCCGGTGCCGCCCCGGGCGCTGGCGACGTTCCTGCCACGTTGGCAGCAGGTCGGCTCGTCCGCCCGAGGTGTGGAGGCGCTCGCCGCCACCGTGGAGCAGTTGCAGGGCACCGCGGTGCCGGCGTCCGCGCTGGAGCGGTTGGTGCTGCCCGCTCGGGTCGCGGACTACTCCCCCGCCCAGCTCGACGAGCTGTGCGCCAGCGGGGAGGTGCTCTGGGCCGGGTCGGGCGCGATCTCCGGGGGCGACGGATGGGTCACCCTGGCGTACGCGGACGCCGCGCCGCTGCTGCTTCCACCCCCGGACGAGGCGTTGACCCGTACCCCGCTGCACGACGCGGTGCTCGACGCGCTCGGCGACGGGCAGGCGCTCTTCTTCCGCCCGCTGGCCGACCGGGTCGGCTCGACCGACGACGCCGCGTTGACCGGGGTGATCTGGGACCTGGTCTGGGCCGGGCACCTCAGCAACGACACCCTCGCCCCGCTGCGCGCGGTGCTCGGCGCTGGCGGCGCGCACCGCTCCCGGCCGTCAGCGCCCCGCACCCGTTACCGGCGGCCCGGTCGGGTGGCGCTGCCGACCCGGGGTGGCCCGCCGACCGTCGCCGGCCGGTGGTCGCGTCTCCCGGAGCGGGACCTCGACCCGACCCGACGCGCCGCCACGCTCGCCGACCTGCTGCTGGAGCGGCACGGTGTGGTCACCCGGGGCGCGGTGATGGCCGAGCAGGTGGTCGGCGGGTTCTCGGCGGTCTACCCGGTGTTGTCGGCGCTGGAGGAGCGCGGCGCGGCCCGCCGGGGTTACTTCGTCGAAGGGCTCGGGGCGGCGCAGTTCGCCGTACCCGGTGCGGTGGACAGGCTGCGCGCGCTGGCCGAGCCGACCGACGGCGCCCGGGGTCGGGGCGCTGTGGCCACGGTGCTCGCCGCGACGGACCCGGCCAACCCGTACGGCGCGGCGCTGCCCTGGCCGGAACGGGTGATCGACTCCGGCGACGGTGCCACCCCGGCGACCGGGCACCGGGCCGGCCGCAAGGCGGGCGCCCTGGTGGTGCAGGTCGGCGGTGACCTCGTCCTCTACGTCGAACGCGGCGGCCGGACGTTGCTCTCCTTCACCGACGACACCGACACGCTCGCCGCGGCCGGCAAGGCGCTCGCCGACGCCGTCCACTCCGGGGCGTTGGGCGCGATGTCGGTGGAACGGGCCGACGGTGAGGCGGTGCACTCGTCGCCGCTGCGGGACGCGTTGACCGCCGCCGGCTTCCGGGCTACCCCCCGCGGCCTGCGTCTGCGCGGCTGACGCCAGGGCCCCGCCGAGGGCAATCCAGCAGAGAGCCTGATGTCTGTGAGTCATCACGATGACTCACAGACATCACAGTCAAGAGAACGACATGCTTGGGCCACGCTGGCACATCAGCGCAGGCCGTTGAGGACCTTCTCGTAGCGGGGCCGGTCGGCGGCCGGGGTCTTCGCCTCCAGGTAGTTCAGCACCACAGCGCCACGCCGGTACGACTGACCACCCCAGGTCTCCGCGATGTCGCTGGCGCTGGTCTCGTCCGGGAAGACGTAGACAGTGACGGCGTCGGTGGCCATCAGCTCGGAACAGCCCAGGCCGAGGCCGTCCGGCCCGCAGTCGACCGAGCGGTCCTTCGGGCGCGGCACCTTCAGGCCGGCGGCCCGGAAAGCGTCGACGACCTGTTTCGCGCCGGGCGCACTGGCCGGGCGCTTCGGCAGCACCACCGGCGGCGGGCTCGCCGGCCGTCGCTGCGTCGTGCCCTGTGCGGAGGCGGAGGGCGGGGTCGCGCCGTCGGCACTGGGTGCGGCTTGGGGCGTCGGCAGGCCGGTCGGGGCCGCCTCGGACGAGACGGATGGGGTCGCGGTCGGGCTGCCGTCGTCGTCACTGCCACAACCGGCGCTGAGGGCGACGGCGACCAGCAGGATTCCGACTGCGGGGAGGTTCCGAGTTGTCACCAGGGCAGTCTGCCCAACGTCCTCCGGCGGCGGGAGGGGCCGGTCGGCCACTGCGCTGTCCCGTATCCGCCAGCACGCCGCGGTTCTACTAGCCTGCGGGCATGTCCGCAGTGCCCTGGATCTCGCTGACCACCGACTACGGCCTCACCGACGGCTTCGTGGCCGCCTGCCACGGGGTCGTCGCCCGGATCGCGCCGGCCGCCCGGGTGATCGACGTGACCCATCTGGTGCCGCCGGCGGATGTCCGGCGGGGTGCCGCCGTGCTGGCGCAGACCGTGCCGTACCTGCCGGTGGGAGTGCACGTGGCGGTGGTCGATCCCGGCGTGGGCACCGCTCGACGGGGGGTCGCGCTGGCCACCCCGGGCGGGTTGCTGGTCGGACCGGACAACGGATTGCTGCTGGACGCGGCCACCGCGCTCGGTGGGGTGACCGACGCGGTCGAACTGACCGGGTCGGGCTGGCTGGCCTCCCGGGTGTCCCACACGTTCCACGGCCGCGACGTCTTCGCACCGGTGGCGGCCCGGCTGGCGCTCGGCGCGCCGCTGGCCGACGCGGGCCCGCCCGTCGACCCGGCCGGGCTGGTGCGACTTCCGACGCCGACGCTGGCCCGGGACGCCGAGGGCTTCACCGCCGAGGTGCTGACAGTGGACCACTTCGGCAACGTCCAACTGGCCGCGCCGGCCGAGCTGCTCGATTCGCTGCCGGCCACGCTCCGGGTGGGCCCGCCGGGGCCGACGCCGGCCCTGGTGGCGGTGCACGGGCGGACCTTCGGCGACGCCCCGGCCGGTGGCCTGGTGGCGTACGTCGATTCGGCCGGTCTGGTCGCCGTCGCTGTCAACGGCGGGCGGGCCGCGGACCTCCTCGCGGCCTCCCCGGGGGACCTCCTGCGGGTATCGGGCTGATGTTCGACTGTGGAATGCTTCTCCGGTGGGTGAGCATGTGGTTCCTGTGGGCTGTCCCTGCTGTGCATCCCGGACCGGCGGGGGGACCTGCCCCGTCTGTTTCTGGACCGACGACGGCCAGACCGACGCCGACGCCGACGCCGTCCGGGGCGGTCCCAACGGCGATCTGAGCCTCACGCACGCCCGTCTCAACTACGCCGTCTACGGTGCCAGCCACCCGCGCTACCAGGACATGGTGCGCACGGCTCGCCCCGACGAGCGCCCCTGACGTTGACGGAGCGCCCGACGGGGTGAGCGTGGCTCAGCAGACCGGCACGCTGCCGCCGTACACGCTGGAGATGTACGCGTGGCTGACGTACTGGCCACTGGCCAGACGGTTCCAGCGGGTGGTGGTCCGGTAGGGGCCGGCGACCGACTGACCGGTGACGTAGCACTGGATCGGCACGTGGGCCAGCCGGGCGGCGAGGCCACGCGTCGCGTACGACGTGCTGGCCCCGGTGCGGATGTTGAGCGGCCCGTCACCGACCACGCCGCGCGGCCCGCCTCCGGTCCACAGGTAGGCAACGTCCACCCAGGCGTTGGTGGTCAGCCGCAACCCGTCCCAGAACGTGCCGTCGGCAAGGTCGATGCCGGCCGGGTTGAGCACGGTGCGCCCGAACTGGTCCCGTCCGCCGTTGTAGCCGGACTGGTACGCCGCCTGCGCCTCGGGTCGACCTTGCGGCAGGTTCTTCCAGTTCTCCCGGACCGACGAAGGGTTCCAGTAGTCGTCGCGGGTGTTCCACGGCCCGACGTCCCAGACCGGGGCGTACTCGCATCGGGAGCCGCTGGTGGTGCAGACCCGCACCGTGTAGTCGCCGGTGTTGAGCGGGGAGAGCCCCCGCCGCGACGGCAGCGCCGCGAAGTGGTCCCGGGGTTGCACGGTACGGCCGTTGGCGGTCAGCTCACCGACCAGCCCGATGCGGGTGGCGTACACCCGGTAGGTGCGGCCGGGTGTGGCGGCGGAGACGGCGGCGTTCGCGTCGGCGGTGAGCCGCACGCCCCGGACGGTCGCCGTGGCGCCGCCGTTCGGGGCGGTGAGCACCACCCGGGTCTGCACCCGGGTGACCGGCCGGTCGAAGACCGCCCCGACGGTGGCCGCCCGCCACTCCGTCCAGCCGGCGGCCCTCCAGCCGCGGACCTGCGCCTCCACTGTCGCCCCGGCCGGAACCGCGGCGTTGATCTCGGCGCGGACCCGGGTGGCCGGCCGGGCGAGGGTGCGGGGCGCGGTCAGCAGCATCCCCTCGGCGACCGCGCTGTGCGGGCTGCGGGCGCCGCGCTCATTGGACCGGGCCTCCCGCAGGCGGAGGCCGGCGGCGGTACGCCGGACGTTGACATCGTCGCTGTCGACGATGGTGAGGTCGGCGCTCCACAGTTCGCCGCCGGGTGCGGCGGCGACGAGGGTGATCGGAGCGCCGCTGGGTGCGGCTGGGGCAGGGCCGGTCGCGGGTAGGAGCGCTGTGGTGAGCAGGAGGGCGAGGGTGGCGATGAGGGCGACGGATGGGATACGACAAGAGGGTCGCGTCATGGGCATTCTCCTCAGAACCCCCTGACCTTCGCATGTCAGGAGATCATGAGGAACCTGAGTACAAATAGCGACACATGCGAATCTTGCTCGAAAGAGGGAGGATGGCAGGGTGCCCGAAGGCGACACCGTCTGGAACACCGCGCGCGTGCTGCACCGCGCGCTGGCCGGCGCGCGGATCACCGGCAGTGACTTCCGGGTGCCGCAACTGGCGACCACGGACCTCACCGACTGGACCGTCCGCGAGTCGGCCAGCCGGGGCAAGCACCTGCTGCTGCGGCTCAACGCCCCGACCGAGGAGCACTGGACCCTGCACTCCCACCTGCGGATGGACGGCGCATGGCGGGCGTACGCCCCGGGGGAACGCTGGAGCGGCCGGCCCGCGCACCTGATCCGGGTGGTGCTGCGCAGCCCCGGCGCTGTCGCGGTCGGCTACCACCTGCACGATCTGACGCTGGTGCCAACCGTCGAGGAGGACCAGCTGGTCGGCCACCTCGGCCCCGACCTGCTCGGCGCCGACTGGGACCCGGCCGAGGCGGTCCGTCGGCTCGCCGACCACTCGGAGCAGACCATCGGCGAGGCGCTGCTCGACCAGCGCAACCTGGCCGGCGTGGGCAACCTCTACAAGTGCGAGGTGCTGTTCCTGCGGGGCGTGTCACCGTGGACCCCGGTCGGCGGAGTGCCCGACCTGCCAGGCCTGGTGGCCCTCGCGCAGCGACTGCTCGCCGCCAACCGGGGCCGATGGACGCAGAGCAGCACCGGCTCACTGCACCGGGGGCAGACCAGCTACGTGTACGGCCGCCGCGCCCAGCCCTGCCGCCGCTGCGGCACCGCGATCCGCAAGGAGGAACTGGGCGAACGGGTCACCTACTGGTGCCCGGTCTGCCAGCCCGAGCGTCCGGGCCCGCCGAGATCCGGCTGACCAGGCTCTCGCCAGACGGGATCCATGGCAGAAACGGACGATTGGGTAATTCCTAACCGGCCGTCGGAGTCGCATGCTGCGGTTGAGCGCTCACCGACCGTCAGCAGAGTGCCGAGGTCCTCCACGCCGGGGTGGCGGACCTCGCGCCCCGAACCGGGGAGAGTCATGGCGATGTTCCGCAGACTCCGCTCCACCTTCTTCGAGCGGACCACCCGCGACGCCGACGCCGACGGCGGGGCGGCGTCCGTGCCGGCCCCCCGTACCGCCGAGGAGGCCGTTGTCACGTCGAGCCTGGACCCGGCCGTCGTGCCCCGCTACTTCGGCCCGGTGCCGAACTTCGCCCACAGCCCCCGCCCGACACGGGGCCCCGACGGGCAGGTGGTGGCCGGGACCGGGCTGCGCAAGTTCGTCGACCCACTGCCCCTCCCGGGCCAACCGGGCAACGGCGACCTCGGCAGCCGCCTACCGGTGGCGGTGCCGGACACCATCAGCTACCCGGGCTGCGACTACTACGAGATCGGCCTACAGGAGTACGCCCAGCGCCTGCACCGGGACCTGCCGGTCACCCGGCTGCGCGGCTACCGGCAACTCAACCTGGGCACCGACCCGGCCGGACACAACACTGTGGCGCCTCCGGAGCGGCAGTGGCACCTCGGGCCGATGATCCGCGCCCGTAGGGGTCGACCGGTCCGGGTGAAGTTCATCAACCAGCTCCCCACCGGCCGGTCCGGTGAGCTGTTCCTGCCGGTCGACGAGACCATCGAGGGGGCCGGCCTGGGCCCCCTGGACGGTCCGGCGCCGTACCCGCAGAACCGGGCCGTACTGCACCTGGCCGGGGCGCAGACCGGCTGGACCAGCGCGGGCAACCCGGGGCAGTGGATCACCCCCGCCGGCGAGATCACCCCGTACCCGACCGGGCCCGGCCTGGCCCACGTGCCGGACATGCCGGCACCCGGCGCCGGCGCCACCACGCTGTACTTCCCGAACGAGCAGAGCGGCCGGCTGCTGTGGTTGCACGACAACACCCTCGGTCTGGCCCGGCTCACCGTCTACGGCGGACAGCTCGCGCTCTACCTGCTCACCGACCCGGCCGAGGACCAGCTCGTCGCCGACGCGGTGCTCCCGGCCGACCAGGTGCCGTTGGTGATCGAGGACAAGACGTTCGTTCCGGACGACACCCAACTCGCCGCCGAGGACCCGACCTGGGACCGGGAACGCTGGGGCGCCCGGGGCAGCCTCTGGCACCCGCACGTCTATCAGCCCCGGCAGAACCCGTACTCCTCCGGCGGACGCAACCCCACCGGCCGGTGGGACTACGGACCCTGGTCCCGCACCTCCGGCGCGGACGACGCCCGCGCCGACGGCTGGGTGCCGAACCCGTACCACGACCCGGTCGGCGCGCCGGACGAGCCGCCGCTGAGCCCTGGCGTACCGCACCCGTCGGCCGTTCCCGAGGCGTACGGCGACACCCCGCTCGTCAACGGCGTCGCCTATCCGTACCTGGAGGTGCGGCCGCGCGCGTACCGGTTCCGCATCCTCAACGCCTGCCTGGACCGCAGCCTCAACCTCCAGCTCTACCGCGCCTGCTCCGACGCGCCGATGTGGACGGCCGACGGGGCGCTCGCCGACGCCGACGCCGGTGAGGTGCCGATGGTGCCCGCCGCCCGAGCCGCGGACCGTCCGGCGGGGTGGCCGGCCGACGGACGCGACGGCGGTGTCCCGGACCCGCGCGCCGCCGGCCCGGAGTTCATCCAGATCGGCAACGAGGCCGGCCTCCTGCCGGCGCCGGTGGTGCTGCCGAACCAACCGATCCGCTACCGCTACGACCGGCTCGACCCGACGGTGCTGAACGTCGACGGACACACGGTGCTACTCGCCCCGGGCGAACGGGCCGACGTGCTCGTCGACTTCTCCTCCGTGCCGCCGGGCAGCACGCTGATCCTGTACAACGATGCTCCGGCCCCGCTGCCCGGCTTCGACAGTCGCTACGACCAGCACACCGACGCGCCGGACCGCAGCGCCGAGGGCGGCCCTCCTCAGACCGAACCGGGGTACGGCCCGAACACCCGCACGGTGCTCCAGTTCCGGGTCACCGGAACGCCCGAGTCGCCGTACGACCTGAGCCGGCTGCGCGAACGGCTGCCCCTGGCGTACGCGGCCAGCCAGCGCCCACCGATCGTCCCGCAGCCGGCGTACGACCCGGCGTTCGGCACCCGGACCCCGGCGCAGACGACGGTGCCGGTGCACGCCACCACAGTGACGTTCACGCCGACGGCCGGCACCGGCCCGGTGACAGTCCCGATCGCGGTGAAGGCCGTACGGCAGATCTTCGAGCGGGACCACGGCCGGTCGGCGGGCCGGCTCGGCGTCGGGCACCCACACGCCGGGCCGTGCAAACCGACAACGCTGCCGCTCGCTGCTACCGACCCGGTCACCGAGGTGCTCTTCACCACCGACCTCGCCGTCCCGGTGGGCTCTCCCACCGACGGCACGCAGCTCTGGCGGATCAGCGGCGACGTCCGGCAGACCGAGCCGTTGCACGTCGCCGGCTGCGACGTGCAGGTGATCAACCGCGTCGGCTGGGACGGCACCCTCCGACTCCCGCACGGCACGGAGCTGGGCTGGAAGGGGATCATCCGGGTCAACCCCCGGGAGGACGTGGTGGTGGCGCTGCGCCCGGTCGCGCCGGTGCTGCCGTTCAAGCTGGGAGACAGCGTCCGGCTGCTCGACCCCTGTCGCCCGGCCGGAGCGCGGACCGGGTCGACGCCGGTCAGCCCGATCGACGGTCGACCGGCCACAGTGGTCAACCAACTGGTCAACCTGGGCTGGGAGTACCGCTGGCACAGTCAGCTCGCCGGCCACCGCGACGGCGGAATGAGCCGGCCGCTGGTGCTACGGGTGGCGCCGAAGGCACCGACCGGGCTGACCGCCACACCGGTGCCCGGCTCGGCCACCGCGCTACCCGCGATCGCGCTGGCCTGGACCAGCAACGGCGGGCGACCGCCCGCCACCAGCCACCTGCTGCAACGGGCCACCGACGCGACCTTCGGCGGCGAGGTCACCACGATCACCGTCGCGGCCGCCGCCACCCGCTACACCGACGCGACAGTCACCCCCGGAGTGACCTACCACTACCGGATCCGGGCGGAGAACGCGGTCAGCTACTCGTCCTGGTCGAACGGGGTACCCGCCTCGGTGCACCTGGCCGCGCCGAGCGGTCTGGTCGCGACGCTCCCGCCGGCCGCGCCGCTGCGCGTGGCGCTGCGCTGGACGAACCGCTCGTTCGCCACCGGCATCGACGTGCAACGGGCCACCAACCCGACGTTCACCAGCGGCCCGGGCACCACGGCGATCGGGGTCGGCGACAACCACCTGGACGCCACGGTGGCACCGGACACCACCTACTACTACCGGGTGCGGACCACCTTCCTGGGATCCGCCTCGGCGTGGTCGACTGTCGCCACTGTGACCTCGCCACCCGCGCCGGGGACCCCCAGCGGGGTGAGCGCCGCCGCCAGCGCACCCGGGCCGGACACCGCGACGGTGGTCCTGGCCTGGGAGGCGAGCACACCCGGCGGTCCGGGGTCCGGGTTCATCGTGCAGCGGGCGCTCGACCCGGCCTTCGAGCACGAGGCGGCCACCTTCACTGTCACCGGCCGCGGCTTCACCAACACCGGGCTGACCCGGGGCGTCACGTACCACTACCGGATCCGGTCGTTCAACGTCGTGGGTACCTCGCCGTACACCGGGCCGGTAGTGGTGACGACACCACAGTGACCGACCCGGCGTCCGCGCTGCGGTCGCGACGCTCCCGCCGTCGGCGCGGTGTCTCGGCGGGTGCGCCGTCAGCGCGTCGGCGCGCGCAGCGGGGTGCCGACGGCCCGCAGTTCGGCAAGCGCCCCGGCGACCCCGTGCAGCAGGTCGGTCGCCTCGGTGAGCCGGTCGGCGGCCGGGTGGGCGGTCTCCGGTCGGGAGTCCTCGGCCAGGTAGCCGGCGGCGGCGACCACCAGCCGTTCGTACGCCGCCACCCCGCCCTCCAGTTGAGCGGTCAGCGCGGCGTGCGCCTCGGCCAGCGGCGGCCGGGCGTCGACCGGGGCCAGCCGCAGCGCGCGTTCGACGCTGGCCACCCGCGCGGCCAGCTCGCGCAGCGAGCGGTCGGCGGCGGCGGCCTCCAGCACCGCCGGCTCGGCCAGCCCGGTGAGCCGGGGGGCCATCCCGGCCAGGGTGAGCGCCGCCCGGTCCAGTCGGGCCCACTGCTCTCCGGCGCTGGTACCGCGCAGCGCGATCCGGGAGCGGACCCGGCGCACCTCGGCCAGCACGCCGGGGCCGACCGGCAGCCGCTCGACGGCTGCGATCAACCGGGCCCGCGACCGGGCCGCCGCCTCGGCCGGGTCGAGCGCGGGGGGCGCCGGCTGGGCGGCCAGGGCGCGTACGTCGATCCAGCGCCAGGCGGCGAGCGCCACCGCGCTGCCCGCGGCGCCGGCCCAGGCCGCGTCGGGCAGACCAAGGCCGGCGTACGGAGTCAGCACCACCGCAGCGCCGCCGAGCCCACCGGCCAGCACGCTCCACCGTCGGGCCGACCGGCGAAGCCGACCCAGCCTCCGGAAGTACCGTGTCCGCTCGTCTGCCACAGTGACCCCCCTCGATCCGGTCGTTCAGCCGGCGGCGGTCGGGTCGCCGGTGCCGCGCTCGCGAGCCATGCTGGCGCGCAGCTCGTCCAACCGGGCGGCGGCCGTCGGATCGTTGGCCGGGCCGGTCTTCTCGGCCTGCGGCACCGCCGGTCGCTGCGCCGCGCCGCCGAGCTGCTCGCCCGCCATGCTGGAGCGGATCTGCTCCAGCCGGGCGGAGCCAGCCGAGTCGATAGTGGCCTTCTGAATTTCCAACATACGGCCCTCGACGGAGTTGCCGGCCAGTTCGGCGCGACCCATCGCTGTGGCGTACCGCCGCTCGATCCGGTCGCGCACCTCGTCGAGCGACGGGGTGTTGGTGGGCGCGGTCAACGACGACATCGACTCCAGTGAGCGGGCCACCGTCTCCTGCATCTTGGCCTGCTCCAGTTGGCTGAGCAGCTTCGTGCGCTCGGCGAGCTTCTGCTGGAGGATCATCGAGTTGTTCTCGACTGCTCGGCGGGCCTGGGCGGCGGCGCCCAGCGCCTGGTCGTGCAGGGTCTTCAGGTCCTCGGTGGCCTGCTCGGCGGAGACGAGCTGGCTGGCCAGGGTCTGCGCGGACTGCTCGAACCGCACCGCCTCGGCCTCGTCGCCCTTGGCCCGGGCCTGGTCGGAGAGCACCAGGGCCTGCCGCGCGTTGCCCTGCAACCGCTCGACCTCGGTCATCTGCCGAGACAGCTTCATCTCCAGCTGACGCTGGTTGCCGATCACCGCGGCCGCCTGCTGAACCAGCGCCTGGTGCTGCCGCTGGGCATCCTCGATGGCCTGCTGGATCTGCACCTTGGGGTCGGCGTGCTCGTCGATCTTCGCACCGAAGAGCGCCATCAGGTAGTTCCAACCCTTGACGAACGGGTTCGCCATCTCCGCGGTATCCCCTCAGTAGCGTCGCTCCACCACGGCCGGGCCGGCTCAACCGACCGACCATGACCGGCCGGTCTCCATCGTCCCAGCCGAACGCCAATGAGGCATCCGTACCGGGCGGTCGACAGCACCGGCGGCTCCTGCGAGCAACCCTACTTGGCCGGGGCCAGCCCGCCCATGGTCAACCGGATCGGCGGCTCAGGCCGCGCAGACCACGTCCCGGTCGCGCTCGTTCGGGCGGACCCGGGTGCTGCGCAGTGTGGCCTTGAGCGGCGAGTCCTGGCGGACCGACACAGCGACCTTGCCGTCGGAGGTCACCTGGCGAACACCCCGGTTGGCGTTCTTGGCTGCGGCGTCGGCCGGCTCGTCCTGCATCGAGACGAGCACCCCCGGCATCTGCTCGGCGAGCGCCACTGTGTCGCTCACCTCAAGAAGCAGCTCGGAGAGGCGGGCGCCGAGGGCGTCGCAGATCGCGGCGAGCAGCTCGCTCGACGGTTCCTTGTGCCCGCGTTCGATCTCGGAGAGGTAGCCGAGGCTGACGTTGGCGGCGGTGGAGACCTCACGCAGCGTGCGCTGCTGGCCCTGCCGGCGCGCTCGCAGTGCGTCACCGATCACCCGGCGTAGCAGGATCATCGCACCTCCCCCTGAGGGATACCTCGCGCCCGCCGCTGGGCGGCCGGCCGCGGCGGACCGCGCCGACCCCGAACGTCGGAGCCTTCCCGCAACCGTACCCGTTGCGGGCCCGGGCGACATCCCGCCCCGCCCGTCGGTTCGCCGGGACGGGCTCACCGGGGCGCGCCGCCGCCCGTGTGGCGTCGGCTTGGGTGGCTCTGACCGCTTCGGCCCCAGGCGTTCATGAGTTCGCGGCGGCCAGCCGCTCGGCGAGCAATCGCAGCGCCTCGACCACCGCGCCCGCGCGGACGTGGTCGCGCCCGCTGCCCAGGTCGAGCTGGCGGACCTCGCCGCCGTTCGGGCCGGCGACCGCGACGTAGACCAGGCCGACCGGTTTCCCGTCCTGCGGCTCCGGGCCGGCGACCCCGGTGGTGGCCAGTCCCCAGTCCGCGCCGCACCGCTGCCGGCCGCCCTCGGCGAGCGCCGCCGCCACCTCCGGGTCCACCGGGCCTCGCTCGGACAGCAGGTCATCCGGTACGCCAGCCAAGGTCGCCTTCAACTCGGTGGCGTAGACAACGAGGCCACCCCGGTAGACCCCGCTGACCCCGGCGATGTTCACTATCGAAGCGGCCAGCGACCCGCCGGTGAGCGATTCGACGGTGGCCAGGGTCTCGTGCCGCTCGGCCAGCCGGTGCACGACCGCGGCCGCCGCGCTGCCCACCTCGGCACCGTCCACCTCGGCGCCATTCACCCCGGCACCACTCGCCCCAGGACCACTCACCCCAGCACCGCCCGCCCCGCCACCGTTCACCGACACCCAACCAGTCCTTCCCCGCCCACCAGTCCCCAACCCAACTCCCTGCCCCTGCCCCACCCCTCGACCCAATCGCGTCGATCATGAAGTTAGCGTCGCGACACGCCGCCCCGACTGGCGATAACCTCATGATCAACGGGGGGAGAGGGCCGGAGGCCGGGGGGAGAGATGGGTCAGCGGGGGCGGCGGAGGCGAAGGGCTTGGGCTATGTAGTCGAAGCCGGTGGCGACCGTGACCAGGACGGCGGCCGCCATGATCCAGGGGCCGACGGCGGCGAGCGCGGCCGGCATCGGCCAGAGGTACCAGGCGATGGCGAGGATCTGAAGCGCGGTCTTGACCTTGCCGCCCCGGCTGGCGGCGATGACGCCGTGCCGGATCACCCAGAACCGCAGCCCGGTGATGCCCAGCTCGCGGACGAGAATCAGCGCCGTCACCCACCAGGGCAGTTGGTCGTACCAGGAGAGCAGCACCAGCGCCGCGCCGGTCAGCGCCTTGTCGGCGATCGGGTCGGCCACCTTGCCCACCGAGGTGACCAGCCCGAAGCGGCGGGCGATCCAGCCGTCCACCAGGTCGGTCGCCGAGGCCACCGCGAAGATCAGGCAGGCCGCCATCCGCCAACCGGCGTGGGTCATCCCCGACATGATCACCGAGGCGGCGAAGACCGGCACCAGCACCAACCGCAGCGCGGTCAACGCGTTGGCCGCGTTGACGACGGGAACCACGGCCACCACCCGGCCCGGCGTCGACTCCGTCGCCCCGGTCACCGCCGCACTCCGCTCGGGCCGCCGTGGCGTTCCCGGCACCGCACCACCTGGGTCCCCCGCTCCGCTCGGGCCCGCCGTCACCGTGCCGCGCCGGGCGCCGCCGAGATCATCTCATCCGGCACGGCGAGCAGGTCCACCCCTTCGGTGCCGGTCACCGTTGCGCGTACCAGATCGCCCGGGCGCAGCGCGGCCAGGTCGACCCCGCCCTCGGCCGGGGCGACCAGGGTGGTGGAACCGTCCACCTCCGGCGCCTGGTGCGCCGCCCGGCCCTCAACGATGCCGTCCTCGATCGAGTCGACGAGCACCTCGACCGTCGAGCCGAGCCGGTCCTCGGCCCGCTGCGAGCAGAGCTCGTCGGCGAGGGCGCTGAGCCGGTCGTATCGGCGCTTGATCGTCGCGGCGGAGACCTTGCCGGGCAGGCCGGCGGCCTCGGTGCCGTCCTCGTCGCTGTAGTCGAACATGCCGATCGCGTCGAGCCGGGCCTCGGTCAGGAACCGGACCAGCTCGTCGACGTCGGCGCGGGTCTCGCCGGGGAAACCGACGATGAAGTTGCTCCGGGCGCCCGCGTCCGGAGCAAGGGCGCGGGCACCGGCCAGCAGCTCCAGGAACCGGTCGGTGGAGCCGAAACGTCGCATCCGGCGCAGCACCGGCTCGCTGGAGTGCTGGAACGACAGGTCGAAGTACGGTGCCACGCCCGGGGTGGTGGCGATCGCCTCGACCAGCCCGGGCCGGGTCTCGGCCGGCTGAAGGTAGCTGGCCCGCACCCGGACGATGCCGGTCACCGCGGCGAGCTGCGGCAGCAGCTTCTCCAGGGCGCGCGGGTCACCCAGGTCCTTGCCGTACGAGGTGGAGTTCTCGCTGACCAGCACCAACTCCCGTACGCCGGTCTTGGCCAGCCACTCCGCCTCGGCGAGCAGCTCGTCCGGGGTACGCGAGACGAACGCCCCCCGGAAGGCCGGGATGGCACAGAACGCGCAGCGGCGGTCGCAGCCGCTGGCCAGCTTCAGCGAGGCCACCGGGCCGGTGTCCAGTCGGCGGCGCAGGATCTGCCGCAGGTGTGCCGGGGTGTGCTCGTCCGTGTCGGTGGTGGTGCGGGTCACGGTGCCGTGCCCAGGCAGCGACACTCCGCTGTCGCGGCGCTGCACCGGGGTCAGCGGCAGCAGCTCGCGACGGTCCCGTGGGGTGTGCGCGGTGATCTGCTCGCCGGCGACGACGGCGTTCAGCCGGGCGGCGATGTCGGGGTAGTCGTCGAAGCTCAGCACCGCCTGGGCCTCGGGGAGGCTGTCGGCCAACTCCCGGCCGTACCGCTCGGCCATGCAGCCCGCGGCGACCACCTTGGCGCCGGTTCCGGCGGCGGCGAGCAGGGTCTGGATCGAGTCCTGCTTGGCCTTCTCCACGAAACCGCAGGTGTTGACGACCACCACGTCGGCGCCTTCGCCGTCGGTGGTCACCTGCCAGCCGTCGGCGTGCAGGCGGGCGGCCAGCTCCTCCGAGTCGACCTCGTTGCGGGCACAGCCCAGGGTCAGCAGGGCGACGCGACGGCCCTCGGCGTGGTCAGCGGGAGAAGGAGAGGTGGCAGACACCATCCGAGGGTACCGGGCCGGCCGGGTAACCCCACGCACGCGGGCTGCGGGGACGGTCGACACGGAGGCGAACGTCATTCCGGTCAGCGCGCCTCGGCGCCAACCCGGGTGAGCGCGTCGAGGAGGAACACCTCGGTGCCGGCCAGGCCGGTGGAGCAGAAGACGGAGATCTGGTCCGCTGTGGTCCGGCCGGGGACCGCGCCGGCCAGGATGCCGCCCAGGTCACGCAACCGCCCGGCGTACGGGGGTGTGGCCGCGAGCATCGGCGGCTGGTAGTCCGCCGCCTGGGCCGGTGAATCGGTGACCAGCAGGTCGGCGGTGTCCAGCAGGTCGGTGCCGAACTCGCTGCGGTCGCGCTGCTTGAAACCGACGGCGTTGACGTGCGTGCCGGGGCTGAGGTCGGCGGCGCGGAGCACCGGGGTCGGGCTGGTGGTCGCCAGCACCACCAGGTCCCGCCCGGCGACGGCCGAGCCCGGATCGGCCACCGCACGGGCCGGCACGCCCAGTTCGGCACGGACCCGGGCGGCGAAGGCCTCCCGGCGAGCGGTGGAGCGGCTGTGCACCACCACCTCGCGCAACGGGCGGACCGCGGCGGCGGCCCAGACCTGGGTCCACGCCTGCCGGCCGGAACCGATCACCCCGAGGCTGGCGGCGTCGGGACGCGCCAGCGCGTCGACAGCGACGCCCCCCAACCCTCCGGTACGACGGGAGCCCAACTCCTCGCCGACCGCGACCGCCCGGATCGCCCCGGTCCGGGCGTCGTGCAGCACCACCAACTGCTCGCCCTGCGGGTGACCGAAGGTGTCGTAGGAGCGGAAGCCGTACCACTCGTCGACCAGTTGCCCGGCGGTCAGCACCATCCGCCCGCCGCTCAGCGGTGCGGCGGCCCGGGGCGGCGCGATCAGGCGTCCCTCGTACGCGGCCAGGAGGGCGGCGCGCATGGCGTCGACCGTGGTGGCGGCGTCCAGCGCGGCGGCGACCTCGGGGTCGGCGTACAGCATGGTCATGGTGGCGATACTGCACGTTGAAGTCAGGTAGAGGTCAACGGACCGTGGTGGTGGTCACCGCCCCGCCACCGGGGTCGGTGCTAGCGTCGGCTCCGGCGGCCGGATCCTCGTGGCCGCTCCGGACGAGTGGTGGGCGTACCCGGTCAGGCCAAGACGCCCCGCGTGACGTGCAGACTCGACTCGTCCCGGCGCGACAGCCCGGGCGCTCCCGGTGAGGTGAACGATGGCCTGGCTCGTACTGGTGATCTCGGGACTGTTGGAGACGGCCTGGGCGATCGCCCTGGACCGCAGCGCCGGTTTCAGCCGGCTGGTCCCGACAGTGGTGTTCGTGGTGACCCTGCTGCTGAGCATGGCCGGGCTGTCGTACGCGCTCCGGGACATCCCCGTCGGCACCGGCTACGCGGTGTGGGTCGGCATCGGCGCGGTCGGCACGGCGCTGGTCGGGATGCTGGCGCTCGGCGAGTCGGCGAGCCTGCCCCGAATCCTCTGCCTGTTGCTGGTGGTGACGGGCGTTATCGGTCTCAAGATCTTCCACTGAGGCGATCGACGACAAGACGTGACACCGGCGTCCTACCAGCACGAACGGGCCGCCGGTCGTCACCGGCGGCCCGTCCCGTTTTCAGCGTCAGGTGCTGTTCGCGCTACAGAGGAACGTGCAGGTGTCGCAGGTGATGAAGGAACCCGCGACGCAGCAGCCCTCGGCCCTGGCATCAGTCATGGACTCTGGCAACTCCTGCAGAGCGTCCACGTCACAACTCACAGCATCACCCCTATCTGGAGATCGTGCAGCCGAAACAGGTCACCACGGACAGCCACGGGTCACAGCAGCCGGCAGCGGCCCGCAGATTCGAGAGAGCGTCCTCGGGCATCCGCTCCATGATTTCGAGTTCAATGGCCTGATCGGGCCACTCGAAACGACTCATGTCGCCTCCCTCAGTTGTCGGTGTTGGTACACGTTCCGCAGGTGACCCACGACAACGCGCAGGTCGCGCCGCTCCACGGCAGGGTGCCGGCGCAGCAACAGCCTTCCGCGAGAATGCCGATGGACGGGTCCGCCTCGGTCAACTCCTGAAGCGCCTGGACGTCGTCCGTGACAATCTCCCTCTCAAGCAGTTCGGTGCTCATTTCTCACCTCCTTTCGCAGTAACGCCGTCGGACAGCAGACCGTCAAGCATCCACATTCGCTGGCCACCATTCTTGAGGCGGTGCAGGAATGCGAGCACCCCGGCGAGTCCGACGTTGTACCCGATACTTACCCCCCGGCCACTTTCACCCGGGACAACCATGCGTCCGCGCTGATATACGTTGCGGACAGCGATACAGGCGGCGGTTTCCTCGGCCCAGTGCCGATAGGTGGGATCGTCGAAGGCCTCGGCCATGTCGAGCAGAAGCTCGCCATTGCTCGCCAAGCCGTGGCACGCAACTGTTGTCATGAACCACTTGTCACGCCGCAGGGCCACACCCGCGCCCTGCACCAGCTCCCGGTAGCGCGGATCACCAGTCGCCTGCCACAACCGGAGGAGGAAGGCGCCGACACCGGCAGACCCGCTACACCACCAGCTGATGGCCGTGTCCACGCCGGCCTTCTGTTTCTCCGCGTCACCACTGGGCCAGAGTGCGGCGCCGCCCTCCCAGACCGCCGCCGAGGCGAGCAGGTCACCACCGGAACGCGCCAGCTCCAGATACCGCTCGTCGTCGAACGCGCGACCGGCCAGGAGAAGGAAGTGGCAGATACCGGCCACGCCGTGTGCGTACCCGTAGTGGGTCAGACCCGCCAGCGCCGAATCGCTCGACTCCGGAACCATCCACTGCACCCCGTCCGGGCCGGTCACGACGGCGTCGGCGAGCCAGTCCGCCGCGGCCTTGGCGCGTTGTTTGAAGTCCGGGTCACCGGTGACGGCCCAGAAGCGCAGTTGGGTCATGCCAACGCCAGCGGTGCCATGGGTGAGGTCGGGATTGGGCCAGCGGACCGGAGCACGCTTGGCGAAGCGGACCGCCTGCGCGGCGAGGTCGTGGTCGTCCAGGGCCAGTGCCGCCTCGTGCAGCCCCCAGACCGCGCCGGAACGCCCAAAGTAGAGCCCGGGCAGGACTCGCCGTTCCTCGGGCAGGCGACGAGCGAGCCAGCGAGCCGCGACACCGAGTCCGGGGCGCAGGTCCGCGTTCGCCGGTGTACCCGCTGCTCGGGCCAGGTAGGCGACGACGCCTCCAGCTCCGGCCTGCACGTTGCACGGGTCGTTCGTCATGCCCTGGACCTCGAGCGGCGGCCACAGGTGCTGCTGGTCCGGGGTCATGACATCGAGGATGTAGTCCGTGCCGTCATCCAGCATCCGGTCGATCCGTTGCGGCGTCACCCGACCCGCCGGCGCCGGCACCGTCACGTCCGCAGGGGTGGGTCGGTTCTCGTCGAGGTGGTCGACCACCCGCGACACCGACCACCGGTCGGCCGGCCGATCGGTCATCAGTCCCACGATCGCCGGGGCGAGGACGCGTACCGCGGCGCTCTGTGGCAGTGCGACAGCGATCATCTCGGCGACCCGGCCGTCCACCGGCCGGCGTGGCGCGTCGTCGGCCTGCATGTACGGCTCCAGGCACGTGGACAGGTAGAGCAACACCGCGCCGAGGCTGTACAGATCGGCAGCGAAGTCGGCAGCCGGACCCCACATGGGCGCGGTCATCACCTCGGGCGCGGCGTACCCGGGCGTGAAGACCCGAGGTGCCTCGTCGCCGGGCGCGGCGAAATACTCGACGTCGATGAGCCGGACCCGGCCGTCCTCCTCGACCATGACGTTGCCCGGTGAGAGGTCACGCAGCACCAGCCCGGAAGCGTGCACGACCCGGACGACCTCGATCAACTGCCGGGCCACCGACAGCACAGCGTCCAACGGCACGAGGCCGTCGTCGTTCCGCCGGGAGTGCTGCTCGACCCACTGGCGCAACGGCTCGCCGAGCACTTCCTCCTGTGCCAGGAAGAGGTGCCCACTCTGTTCGAACGTCGCGAGCTTGCGGGGGGTGAATCCGTGCGGCTCGAAAAGATCCAGCATCCTCGCTTCGTGCTGGAGCCGGCGCTGGGCGTTCTCGCCGCTGGGTCCCCCGCCCACATGCGGCCGGGCCTGCTTGAGGATCACCGTGGTGCCGTCCGCCGCGGTGTCCTCGGCGCGGTAGACGCCGCCCCGGTTCGAGTGCCGAATCGCGGCCCGGACGACGTACCGGTCCGCCAGCCGCACGGGCCCACCTCGCTGCTCGGGCGGCTTCGCCGTGGGCATGTCCGGAAAGGGGGGCGGCGCCCACTCCGGCGGACTGAACCATGCCTCCCGGGCGTCCTGCACCCACGTCCCGTCCGGTGCCACCAGCATCGGGATGTAACTGCCGTCGCTGCTGAGAATGTCGTTGCGCATGAAGCCGCCGTAGCGGTAGTAGACCACCCCTCCCGGGCGGTACGGCCGGTCCGACAGCACCGCTGGGCCAACCAGTCCCTCCGTCGCCTTGTGCAGCGCCTCGGCGAGCCGGCGGAAGTGATTGTCATCCTCCGGGTAGACGGTGATGAACTTTCCGCTACCACCCCGTGGGCAGCGCGGCGAGTTCAGGTCCTCGACGAGTGCCGGGGTCCGGGCGAACTTGAAGGCGGCGTGCTCTGCCAACAACACGACGGCGACTCTTTCCAGGGTTTCCGCCGCTAGTCCGGTCGTGGTCGAGACGTGCAGCTTCCAGCCCTGGGCACGTCGATTGTGCGCCGGAGGATCCACATAGCACCACGGTTCACTCGAATGCAACTGCCACTCTTCGAGCGCGACTTTGTGCATTGCGGCGTGCAGCGCGGCGAGAAACGCATCGTCCACGGGGAATGACTCAACCGAGCGTCTCAAATCCGACAGTTCGTTCATCTCGTCTCCCGTCGGTGTCCACCTGACCTGTGTTCATCGGGTGTTTCGAACGCTACGGGAGGGGGCACGTGTGGATAAGGTTCGATCTGCCAGTGGCAACTTCTCACCGGGTATATCCACCGGCGCGCGAATCGCGGAACAAGTACAACGGGGAACGGGGGCAAGAGATGGGCAAGCTGACGCAAGGGAGCCAAGGGACAAGCGGCGACATACTCCGCAGTCTCGTCCCGGATCAAGTCGTGGAACATTATTCCGACCTGCTCGAGCGGGGCGCGGTACCCGTCGATGAGTACACCGCCGGCAGAGAGGAGGAAGCCGTTCAGGAACTTGTCGACCGCGGGCTCGCCTACCGGCAGACGCACGCCGGCGAGCCGGAGCTGCGAGCGGTGGAACCTGTGATCGCCCTGGAATGCGCGCTACTGCACCTGCAAGATGACCTGGCTCATCAGCATCAGGCCCTCCTCGACGGTCACCATCGCCTGCGCGACCTGCAACAGAACAGCCTCTCGGACACCGGAAGTCACGGTGGCAACCGGGTACTCCGGGTGCTCGCCGAGGACGACGAGATCCTCGACTCCGCGATCGGACTGGGCAACACCGCTGTTCGGGATTCGATGGTGACGGTAAACGACGCCACGGGCGTGATCATGTCCAGCGTTCGCCACCCGGAGGTCGAGGCCGCCCGCCGCCAGGTTCGCAGCCGGATCATCTTCGACGCCAGTTTGGTCGACCGGGCGGAACCCGTGCCGATCGAGTCCACGCAGCCGGACGGCGAGGCTCGGGCGTTGGCGCGAGTGCCCATCGAGCTCAAACTCGTCGACGAAACCGCCGCCATGGTGCCGCTCGTGACCAGCGAACACAAGAGCTTCCTCCTGGTGCGCTCGCAGCCGCTCGCCAGAGCGCTCCGGCACTACTTCGAGTTGCTCTGGCAGTGGGCCCGACCGATCCCCCCGGGCGACAGCCAGATCGGCCCCCTCAGTCAGGCGCAGCGGGACGTTCTTCTGCTGATGTCGTACGGGCACAAGGACCAGGGCATAGCCCGACGCACCGGGATGAGCACCCGCACCGTACGGCGGCACATCGCCACCGTCATGGAGCTTCTGTCAGCTGACACCCGCTTTGCCGCCGGGGTCGAGGCAGAACGGCGCGGATGGATCTAGGTCCTGTTGCGGGGCGGTCCGGACGGGCTTCCGGGCCGCCCCGCTCAGCTCAGCATCAACTGATGCCGGGCGAGCTCACGGTATAGATCGTTACGACCGGTCAGCTCCCGGTGTGAACCGACGTCCACCACTTCGCCCCGGTCGAGCACGACGATCTGGTCGGCGTCCACAACCGTGGAAAGCCGGTGCGCGACGACGATCATCGTCCGATCGGCGGCGGCCCGGTCGATCAGTTCCCGCAGTCGGGCCTCGTTGCGAGCGTCGAGATTGCTGGTCGGCTCGTCCATCAGGAGGATCGGCTGATCGGCGAGCAGACACCGGGCGATCGCCAGACGCTGCCGTTCCCCGCCGGAGAGCAGTACGCCCCGCTCCCCCACCTCGGTGTCCAAACCTTTGGGTGTCCGCGCCAGCACGTGTTCGAGACGCACCTCGGCCAGTGCCCTCAGCAACTGATCCTCGGTGGCCTCCGGAGCCACCAGTCTGAGGTTGTCCCGCAGCGTCCCGGCGAGGACTGGCGCCTCCTGCTCCACGTACCCCAGTTGACCGCGCAGGTCCGCCAGAGGACTGTGGCGCACGTCCCGCCCGGCGACCCGGACGCTGCCCGACTGGACGTCGTAGAACCGCTCGACCAACATGAGCAGCGTCGACTTGCCGGCAGCGGACGGCCCCACCACGGCGGTACGACTGCCGAACGGCACCGAGAAGCTCACCTCGCGCAGCACCGGCGTGCCGTCGTAGCCGAACACAACTCGGTCGAACTCCACGGCGGCACCACTGCCGCTGCCGCTGCGCGTGGGCACGCCCATGCTGTCGGCCCCCCGGGGCTCGGGCAGCCCGCCCGGATTCTCCGGAGGCGTCCGCAGCACCTCCTCAATGCGTTCCAGCGCGGCCAGTCCACTCTGCAACTGCACGTATGCCCGGATCGCCTGGGCCAGCGGCATGAAGACGTAGAACATGAAGAGGACAAACGCCACAAGGGAGCCGACGCTGATGTGCCCGCCCGCGACCCGGCTGCCGCCGACGCCCAGGACGAGCAGGAGAACCGCCTGCATGGCTGTCGAGCTGACCGGGCCCACCAGAGCCTGCCGCGCCGCCAGCCGCACTCCCGCGCGATACGCGTCGTGTGCGTGCCGGCCAATGATCTCGGCCTCCCGGCCCTCGGCCCGGCTGGCGCGGATCGTCCGCACGGCGGCCAGGGCCCGCTCCACCGCCGAGGTCATCTCCCCCAGCCGGGCCTGCGTTGATCGGGACAACTTCCGCAGGGGACGGGCCGTGAGGAGCCCGACGGTGAGCGCGATCGCCAACCCGGCCACTGTCACCCCGAACAGCAACCTGTCGATCAGCACCATCGCGGCCGCCGCTCCGACGACCGTGATCGCCCCGGTCACCAGGTCGAACACCCCTGACGTGATGACCGTTCGCAACAGGTTGGTGTCCGCGCCGAGGCGGGAGAGCAGATCACCGGTACGGCGACTGTCGTACTCGGCGACCGGCAACCGCAGCAGGTGCCCGGCGAGCCGCTTCCGGGTGCTCAGCACCAGCCGTTCGGCGGTGCGCTGAAGAATGAAGTCACGGAAGCCGGTCAACACCGCGGCTCCGACGAGCACCGCCACCAGCAGGGCCACCGGCGTGGACACGTCCGTCCGCTCGGCCAGCCGGTCGAGCACGCTGCGCACCAGCACCGGCTGCGACAACGCCAGAGCCGTGCCCAGCAGGGAGAGCGCCCCGACCGCGATCAGGCTGGTCCGGTGGCCACGCAGGTATGGCCGGAGGCTGGCGAGCCCGACCCGCCCACGGGAGTCCCGGTCCATCTCCGAAGGCTCTGTCGTCGCCGGCATGACCCGAGGCTAACGGCGGACGGAGCGACCTGGTCGTTGGTGAGCCGAGCAGAAGCTGCCAACGGCCGTCAGTCCGCCCCTTCGCCGCGCAGGCCGGCCAGGACCTCGTCCAACTCGTCCGGCTTGACCAGCACGTCGCGCGCCTTCGACCCCTCGGACGGCCCGACCACTCCCCGGGTCTCCATCAGGTCCATCAGGCGGCCCGCCTTGGCGAAACCGACCCGCAGCTTGCGTTGCAGCATCGAGGTCGAGCCGAACTGCGAGGTGACCACCAGCTCCACCGCCTGCACCAACAGGTCCAGGTCGTCGCCGATGTCCTCGTCGACCTTCTTCTTGCTCTCCTGCGCCGGGGCCAGCACGTCCTTGCGGAACTCCGGCTCACGCTGGTCCTTGCAGAACTTCACCACGTCGGCGATCTCGCGCTCGGTGACCCAGGCGCCCTGGATCCGGACCGGCTTGGAGGCGCCCATCGGCAGGAAGAGCCCGTCACCACGACCGAGCAGCTTCTCCGCGCCCGGTTGGTCGAGGATGACCCGGGAGTCCGCGAGGGAGGAGGTGGCGAACGCCAGCCGGGACGGCACGTTCGCCTTGATCAGACCGGTCACCACGTCCACCGAGGGACGCTGGGTGGCCAGCACCAGGTGGATGCCGGCGGCCCGCGCGAGCTGGGTGATCCGGACGACCGAGTCCTCCACGTCGCGCGGCGCGACCATCATCAGGTCGGCCAGCTCGTCCACGATCACCAACAGGTACGGGTACGGACGCATCTCGCGTTCGCTGCCCGGCGGCGCCTTGATCTCGCCGTTGCGGACCTTGCGGTTGAAGTCGTCGATGTGCCGGACCCCGTTGGCGGCGAGGTCGTCGTAGCGCATGTCCATCTCGCGGACCACCCAGTCCAACGAGTCGGCCGCCTTCTTGGCGTTGGTCACGATCGGGGTGACGAGGTGGGGGATGCCCTCGTAGCCGGTCATCTCGACCCGCTTCGGGTCGATCAGCAGCAGCCGCACCTCGTCCGGGGTGGCCCGGGTGAGGATGGACACCAGCAGGGTGTTGAGACAGCTCGACTTGCCCGCGCCGGTGGCGCCGGCGATCAGGATGTGCGGCATCTTGGCCAGGTTGGCCACCACGAAGCCGCCCTCGATGTCCTTGCCGAGCGCCACCACCATCGGGTGGTGATCGCTGGTCGCCGCGCGCGAGCGCAGCACGTCGCCGAGGGCCACGTTCTCCGGGTCGGTGTTCGGGATCTCCACGCCGACGGCGCTCTTGCCCGGAATCGGACTGAGGATCCGAACGTCCGGCGACTTCACCGCGTACGCGATGTTGCGGGACAGTTGGGTGATCCGCTCGACCTTGACGCCGTGCCCCAGCTCCACCTCGTAGCGGGTGACTGTCGGGCCGCGGGTGAAACCGGTGACGGCGGCGTCCACGTCGAACTGGTCGAACACGCCGGTCAGCGCGGCGATCACCTCGTCGTTGGCCTTGCTGCGGGTCTTCGCGGCGGCCCCGGCGCTGAGCATGTTGGCCGGCGGCAGGGTGTAGTCCCCGGACAGCCCGGTCAACGCGAGCTGCTCGGCCCGGGTCGGGGCGGGCGAGTGTTCCGGCGGCTCGACCGACGGCTTGCGGCTCGCCGGCACCTTCGCCGGAGACTTGCGCGGCAGCACCAGTGTCTCCTGGAGGTCCGCGCCGTCCAGGTCCTCGAAGTCGTCCGGGTCCAGTGGCGCGGGCATCCGCTTCGCCGGGCGCTTGCGCGCCGGCTTGGCGGCCACCTCGTCCGCCTCCTCATCCGCCTCCGGTGCGCCGACCAGCCCACCGGCGAGCAGGCCCAGCCGCTCCGGGATCTTGTTGATCGGCGTGGCGGTCACCACGAGCAGGCCGAAGAGCAGCAGCAGGATGAGCAGCGGCACCGCCACCCAGGCGGTGACCGCCCGCTCCAGCAGCCCACCAACGCCCGCGCCGACCAGACCTCCGGCGAAGTCACGCTCCGGCGAGTCGACCGGGTCCTGACCGATCTGGAGCAACGCGGCGGTCGACACCAGCAGCGAACCCCAGCCGATCAACCCACGACCCCGGTGCTCGGGATCGGCCGGCTGACGCATCAGCCGCCACGCCCCGATCATCAGCAGCACCGGTACGACGATCGAGATCGCGCCCAGGAACAGCCGAACCGTGTCGGCCAGTCGCGCGCCGACCGGCCCCGCCCCGGACAGCCAGAGCGACACGGCGCTGAGCAGGGCGAGCCCGAACATGAGCAGCCCGGCACCGTCGCGACGGTGCTCCGGGTCGAGGTCGCGGGCCGAGGCAGCCTGCCGACCAGCGGCGCGCACCGCCCAGCCCATCCCGTGCGCCAGCCCCATCCACAGTGCACCCACCGCACGGCCGACGTAGACCGCCGCGCCGGGCCGGGCCGGCGTGGTGCGACGTCGTACCGGTGCCCGGGTGGTCTTCTTCGCCGGTTGACGGGCACGACTGTTGGTGCCACCGCGCGGCGACGCGCCGCGCCGCCGGCTCGCCTGAGAGGTACGGCCCGCCATAGAGTCACGGTAACGGTGGGGCCGGGCAGATCCCCGCTTTTCCGGGTCGTGTCCGCGCGTCGTAACACGAACCCCACCGCCGGTCGTGATATCCGCCTCAGAAGGGATGCCCCATGGCGTCGCCGGAAATCGAAGGCGATCCGGACGATCCGCTGGCCGGGCACCCTGGCGCGCTGCGTCCGCTGACCGGCGAACTGGTCGCGGCGGTGCTCGCTGCCCGCGGCCGGTCCGTCGGCCCGACCCCGGACGGCGAGCTGGTGGGCAACTTCGACGACAACCTGATCTGGTTCCTCCGCGTCGGCGGGGACGGTGAGCTGCTCCAGATCCGCACCATGGTCGACCCGACCTTCGGCATCGAACGGGTGCCCGACCTGTACGCGTTCTGCAACTCCTGGAACCACGACCGGCTCTGGCCGAAGGCGTTCGTCCACGTCGCCGACGACGGTCGGGCCCGGGTGTACGGAGAGGTGATCACCGACCTGGAACGGGGCGTGACGCCACACCAGCTCGACCAACTGCTCGACTGTGGCATATCCACCGGCTGCCAACTGGCCGTGGCGGTTCGTCGACTGCCCGGCGCGGTGCCGTCGTGACCGGCCGGGACGAGTTCACCGGCAGCCGCACCGGCACGCCACCCACCGGCGCCGGTGACCGCCTCGCGCGGGGCCGCGTACCGGCGTTGGAGACCGCGCTGGCCGAGGCCCGGGACCTCCCCGACGGTCCGGCCCGACAGGTGGCCCTGGAGCGGCTCGCCGAGCGCGCCGACGCGGCCGGCGACGTCCGGTCCGGGATGGACGCGCGGTTCGCGTTGATCGAGGCGTACCTGCTGCACGGGGAGCGGTGGCGTCTGGTCGAGCCGGTCCGGCGCTGCCGGGCCGCCGCCGACCATCGGCCCGACCTGCTCACCGAGACGGAGACCGGGCTGCTGCTGCGCTACCAGCGGTACGCGGTGGAGGCGCTGCTCGGCACCCCCCGGGTCGGGCTGGACCAGACCCGGTCCCTGCTGCACGACCTGGCCCACCGCGTCGGCACGGATGGTCCGGACACACCGACGGTCGCGGAGCTGCACTGCCGGATCGCCGATCATCTCGGCGACGAGCCCACCGCCCGGCACTGGTACGAGCGATGGTCTGGAAAACGGCCGGGCCCGGCCGGCGGCTGCCCGGGCTGCGCCTCGGCCCGCCGTGCCGAGCTGCTGGCCGGCTGGGGCGAGTGGCATGCCGCGGTCAGCGAGCTGGGGGAAACCGACGGCGACCCGCGGTCCTGCACCGACCAGCCCGAACGGGACCTGGTCGCCGGTCTGCTGCCGGCACTGCGCACCGGCGAGCCGGCGCGGGCGGCGACGGCGCACGTACGGGCGTACCGTCGGCACCGGCGGGAGCGCGCGGCGTTCCCGCACCTCGCCGCGCACCTGCGGTTCTGCGCGCTGGGCGGGCACCTGGAGCGCGGGCTGGCCATTCTGGCCGAGCAGCTGCCCCGGTTGGACCGGCCGACGGACGATCTCGCCGCCATGGAGTTCGCCGCCGCCGGGGCACTGGTCTGCGGGCTGGCCGCCGACGCGGGGCTGGGCGGACGGACGATGCCCCGCCCGGCGTACGGCGAGCGGACGGCCACCGAGTTGGACGTCGCCACGCTCGGGGCGTTGCTGCTCGGGGTGGCCAACGAGTTGGCCGGCAGCTTCGACGCGCGCAACGGGACGGGGCACCACTCCGGACGGATGGCCGCCTGGCTGGCCGAGCGTCCGCTCGCGGCGCCGGTTCCGCTGCCCACCGACGACGAACCCGACGAGCCTGACGCCGACTGGTCCGACCTCCAGGCCGACGCCGGCACCGACACCGATCCCGAGCTGGGCGAACGCGAGTTGTCGGCGCTCTCCCTCGGCATGATCACCGGGATCCTGGACGGGCGCGGCGACCGATACCTGGTGGACGAGGGCGAGACAGTGGTCGGCCACTGGGAGGGGACGGTGATCCAGTTCCGGCGGGCCGGTGAGCGCGGCGAGGTGCTGCACGCCCGCGCCATGGCCAACCGTCGGCTGCCGGCGGCCCACCGTGCCGAGGCGTACGCCTTCTGCAACGCGTGGAACCACGACCGGCTGCTGCCCAAGGCGTACGCGCACGACCTCGGCGACGAGTTGGTGCTGGCCGGCGACGTGGCCACCGACCTGGCACACGGGGTCGCCCCGGCGCAGCTACGGGTCCTCATGGACGCCGCCATCGCCACCGGCATCGCGTACGCCGAGGCCGTCGCCGCGCTGCCTTGACCCTCCCGGGTACGGCTGACGCCGGCCCACCCCGTTCGGGTGGACCGGCGTCAGCGGGAGTTGCTCAGACCTCGACGACGGTGGGCACGATCATCGGCCGACGACGGTACTTGTCGTTGACCCACCTTCCCACGGTCCGCCGGACAATCTGCTGAAGCTGGTGCGGGTCGGTGATGCCGTCCGCCGCAGCCCGGTTGAGCGCCTCGGTGACCAGCGGCACCACCGGGTTGAACGCCTCCGGGTCCTCGGAGAAGCCCTTCGCGGAGAGCGTCGGGCCGGCGACCACCTTGCCGGTGACCGAGTCCACGACAACCGTGGTGGCGATGAAACCGCCGTCACCGAGGATCCGCCGTTCGGTGAGCAGCGACTCGCTGACGTCACCGACGGCGAGGCCGTCCACGTAGACGTACCGGCTCTTCACGTGCCCCACCACGCTGGCGCGGCCCTCGACCAGGTCGACCACGTCGCCGTCCTCGCAGAGCACCACCCGGTCGGCGGCGACCCCGGATTCGATGCCGAGCCGGGCGTGGGCCCGCAGGTGACGCCACTCGCCGTGCACGGGCATCAGGTTGCTGGGCCGGACCACGTTGAGCAGGTAGAGCAGTTCCCCGGCGGGGGCGTGCCCGGAGACGTGCACCTTGGCCACGTCCTTGTGCACGACCACCGCGCCGGCCCGCGCGAGCCGGTTGATCACCCGGTAGACCGAGGTCTCGTTGCCCGGCACCAGCGACGAGGCCAGCACGACGGTGTCACCGGGAGCGATGGTGATGTGCCGGTGGTCGCCGCTGGCCATCCGGCCCAGGGCGCTCATCGGCTCACCCTGGGAACCGGTGGACATCAGCACGATCTCGTCCGGCGGCAGCGTGGTCGCCTCGTCGATGCTGATGACCAGGCCGGCCGGGATGTTGAGCAGGCCGAGGTCCCGGGCGATGCCCATGTTGCGGACCATGGACCGGCCGATCAGCGCGACCTTGCGGCCGTGCTCGGCGGCGGAGTCGAAGACCTGCTGCACGCGGTGCACGTGCGAGGCGAACGAGGCCACGATGATCCGACCCTTGGCCTTCGCGAAGATCGAGTCGAGCACCGGGCCGATCTCCCGCTCCGGGGTGACGAAACCGGGGATCTCCGCGTTGGTGGAGTCGGACAGCAGCAGGTCGACGCCTTCGGCGCCGAGCCTGGCGAAACCGGCCAGGTCGGTGATCCGGCCGTCCAGCGGCAGCTGGTCCATCTTGAAGTCGCCGGTGTGCAGCACCAGGCCGGCGGGGGTGCGGATGGCCACCGCGAGGGCGTCCGGGATCGAGTGGTTGACAGCGAAGAACTCACACTCGAACGGGCCGAGCCGCTCGCGGCCGCCCTCCCGCACGGTCAGCGTGTACGGCTGGATCCGCCGCTCGGCCAACTTCGCCTCGACCAGGGCGAGGGTGAACTGTGAGCCGACCAGCGGGATGTCGGGCTTGTGGGCGAGCAGGTACGGCACCGCGCCGATGTGGTCCTCGTGACCGTGCGTCAGCACGATCGCCTGGACGTCGGCCAGCCGGTCCAGGATCGGACCGAAGTCGGGCAGGATCAGATCCACACCCGGCTGCTCGACGTCGGGGAACAACACTCCGCAGTCGACGATCAGCAACTTGCCGTCGTACTCGAAGACGGTCATGTTCCGACCGATGGCGCCGAGCCCGCCGAGCGGGATGATCCGCAGGCCGCCTTCCGGCAGCGGCGGGGGTAGCTCCGCCTCGATGTGCGCCTCGGTCACGCGTCCACCTCATTCTGCGACGCCGTTACTCGACGTCCATCGTGTCGTTCGTTCATTCGGGCAGCTCCAGGCCCGCTGCCGCGAAGTCCGCGCGCAGCTGGGCGATCTCGTCGTCGGTGGCGTCCACGAGCGGGGGTCGCACCGGGCCGGCCGGCAGGCCCAGCGACGCCAGGCCCGCCTTCACCAGGATGGTGCCCTGGGTACGGAAGATGCCGGTGAACAGCGGCAGCAGCCGCCGGTGCAGGGCCAGCGCGGTCGGCATGTCCCCCGCGTCGTACGCCTCGATCATCTGTGCGGTCAGCGCCCCGGTGAAGTGCGTCGAGGTGCCGACCACGCCCACGCACCCGACGGCCAGCGCCGGCAGGGTGAGGGCGTCCTCACCGCTGTAGAAGGCGAGGGTGGTACGGCTGGTGACCCAGCTGGTGGCGGTCAGGTCACCCTTGGCGTCCTTGACCGCGACGATCCGGCCGTGTTCGGCGAGCCGGACCAACGTCTCGGTGTCGATCGGCACGCCGGAGCGGTGCGGAATGTCGTACAGCATCACCGGCAGGCCGGTGGCGTCGGCCACCGCGGTGAAGTGTCGCAGCAACCCGCTCTGCGGCGGCTTGTTGTAGTAGGGGGTGACCACGAGCAGGCCGTGCGCGCCCGCCTTCTCGGCGGCGGCGGCCAGCTCGATGGTGTGCCGGGTGTCGTTGGTGCCGACGCCCGCGACCACCTTGGCGCGGTCACCGACGGCCTCCACCACGGCCCGGATCAGGTGTTCCTTCTCCGCGTCGGTGGTGGTCGGCGACTCGCCGGTGGTGCCGTTGACCACCAACGCGTCGTTGCCCTGCTCGTCGACCAGGTGGCTCGCCAGCCGGGCGGCGCCGTCGAGATCGAGGGAACCGTCGGGGGTGAACGGGCTCACCATGGCTGTGAGCAGCCGGCCGAAGGGGCGGGACGCCGGTCGGGCCGCGGCGTCGAGGTGGTCGTGCGTCATACCCTCCAACCTAGCGGACGACCAGCCGAGGCCCGCCGGGGAAGGGCTCAGGACGCCTCGTGCGGGCTGGCCGCCACTTCGGTGCCGTCCGGCAGCGTGGTGATCACGAAGTCGGCGAACACGTTCGGGGCGACCCCCTGGAGCTGGCGCAGGCACTCCACGGCCAGCTCACGGATCTCCACGTCGGCGTGCTCGGTGGCCCGCATCGCGACGAAGTGCCGCCAGGCCCGGTAGTTGCCGGAGACCACGATCCGGGTCTCGGTGGCGTTGGGCAGCACCGCTCGGGCAGCCTGCCGGGCCTGCTTGCGACGCAGCGTCGGGTTGGGCTCGTCGGAGAAGCGCTGCTCGAGGCCCTCCAGCAACTCGGTGTACGCCCGAACGCTCGCCTCGGCGGCCTCCACGAACTTCTTGTGCAGCTCCGGGTCGTCGGCGATGACGGCCGGCTCGACCATGGCCGCGTCCCGCTCCGGGACGTAGCGCTGCGACAGCTGGGAGTACGAGAAGTGCCGGTGCCGGATCAGCTCGTGGGTGAAGGAGCGGGACACCCCGGTGAAGTAGAAGGTGACCGACCCGTGCTCCAGCACGCTCAGGTGGCCCACCTCGAGGATGTGCGCCAGGTAGCCGGCGTTGGTGGCGGTCGCCGGGTTCGGCTTCTTCCACGACTGGTAGCAGGCCCGACCGGCGAACTCGGCGAGCGCCTGGCCGCCCTCCGCGTCTGTCGACCACGGCACGTCGTCCGGGGCCGCGAATTGGGTCCACGCGATCAACTTGACCTGGGGCTGCACCATGTCCGGCATTCCTGGGACTTTAGTGGTGGGGTACCGCCCGACCCAACTCAGGCGCGCCCCGTGCAATGTCGATCACTCGGACAGCGCCGAACCCGCCGACGCCCCCGGGCGTCGGCCGAGGGCCGGGGGCCGGGGCCGAGGTCCAGGGACCAGGGCCGAGGGCCGGGGCCGAGGTCCAGGGACCAGGGCCGAGGGCCGGGGCCGAGGTCCAGGGACCAGGGCCGAGGGTCGGGGCCGAGGTCCAGGGACCAGGGCCGAGGGCCGGGGCCGAGGTCCAGGGACCAGGGCCGAGGTCCAGGGACCGGGAGCCGGGCATCGTCGTCGACGCCGGGGCGGGACAGGTGCATCGGCGTCCTTTGGAGCTGAATCGTTTGCGACATCAGCCCCGGAAGGTGGGCCGCCCGAGCCTGCGACCGAGGCCCGAGCACCGTTCAGCGCCTGGGCGACCCGAACGAGCCGAGCGACCTGGGCCCGAGCGGCTCGGCAGCCGCTTCCGCTCGCAAGATCGCGCAACATCATGGATGTAGTGGCATCCGTCGCGCCCGACCCCACTACATCCAGGATCGAGTGCGATCTTGGGGCGAGGTGCGTCTGCCGCCGTGGCGCGGACGCGATGTGCGGCTGCTCACTGGGTGATCGACTCGGGTTCCTGAAAGTCGGGGTATCCGCGTCGGGTGGATGGCCCAGTTTCCTGAGAGCCGAGTCGATCATGGGTGATAGGCGCCGGAGGGCCCGTGATGTCGTAAACGAATCAGGTCCAAAGGACGCCCGAATAGCGCCCCCGGCCGAGGTCCGCGGCCGAGGTCCGCAGCCGAGGTCCGCAGCCGAGGTCCGCAGCCGAGGTCCGCAGCCGAGGTCGCGTTCTCGGGCACCGGCGCGTGCGGTGCCAGACAGCGGTGCGTCGGGCGGGCGGCAGGTCGGGTACTGGCCTGTCGGGCGGCGGCAGGTCCGGCGGCGGCGCAGCGGGCACTGGCGGGTAGGACGGCGGCGGCGCGGTCAGACGACAGCGCGGTCAGACGTAGAGCCCGGTCAGACGACAGCGCGGTCAGACGTAGAGCCCGGTCAGACGTAGAGCGAGGTGAACGGCGCCCAGGGCAGGTTGCGAAGCACCGAGAAGGCCAGCCACGCGGCGAGGAACCCGCCGATGACCTTCGAGCTGATCCGCAGCTCGGGCAGTCGCCAACCGAACGCCTGGTTCCCCGCCCAGGCCACAAAGAGGTACGCGAGGAACGGCAGCGCGAACACGAACAGGAAGTGGTGCCGGGCCGCGGCCGGCAGGTCGCCGTGCAGCACGTACCAGAGCGCGCGGGTGCCACCACAGCCCGGGCAGTCCAGCCCGGTGGTCAACTTGAGCAGACAGGTGGGCGCGGCGTCCGGGTCGGCGTAGGTCGGGTTGCTGAGCAGCGCGTAGCTCATGCCCACGGCGACGCAGCCGACCGCGGCCAACGGCACCGCCCAGCGCGGGGAACGTTCGTAGAGCCGCAGCACGAACCGGGTGAGCCGGTCGGGTTCAGGTGCCGGGTAGCCACCCGTCGGGGTCGTCGGCCAACCCTCCGGACCCGAGCCGCCGGGACCGAAGCCACCCGGACCGAAGCCACCCGGACCGAAGCCGGCGGGACCCGTGCCACCGTCTGCCGGTGCCGTGTGGACCGCGCCGGGGGCGGGGTGCGGCTGGTCGACCGGTCCGGGAACGCTCGTCACGCGCTCACGGTACACCGGACACGCCGGCCAACGCCGCGGTGAGCGGACCGGCCAGATCGCCGGCCGCTGGCCGGGCCACCTCGTCCAGGCCGAGCCAGCCGGCGAGGCGGTACAGCTCGGCGGCGAGCGCGACGGCGGTCTCCCCCGGGTCGGCGCCGGGTTCGAGCCAGGCGGCCGGCACCAGCAGCACGCCGGCCTTCCGATCGGCCTTCAGATCGACCCGTGCAGTGAACCGGTCGCCCTGCAGGAACGGCAACACGTAGTAGCCGTAGACCCGCTGTGGCGCCGGGACGTAGATCTCGATCCGGTAGCTGAAGTCGAACAGCCGCTCGGTGCGGGCCCGTTCCCAGATCAGCGGATCGAACGGGCTGACCAGCGTGTTGCCCCGCACCCAGCGGGGCAGCCGGGCGGACGTGTGCAGCCAGGCCGGCTGTCGCCAGCCCGCCACTGTTACAGGCACCAGCTCACCGGCCTCGGCCAGCTCGGCGACGGCCTGCCGGGCGCCGGCCAGCGGCAACCGGAAGTAGTCGCGCAGCTCCGGCTCGGCGGCGACCCCGAGGGACCGCGCGGCGAGGGAAACCAGCGTCCGGTACGCCTCGGCGTCGGTCGGGGTGGGCGCGGCCAGCACCGCCGCGGGCAACACCCGCTCGGGCAGGTCGTACCGGCGGGCGAAGGAGGTGCTGCGCTCGGCGGCGGCCACCTCCCCGGCCCAGAACAGGAACTCCAACGCCCGCTTGACCGCCGACCAGTTCCAACCCCAGTTGCCGGTCTCGCGGGGAGCGTCGTGCTCGATCTCGGCGGCGGTCAGCGGCCCCCGGGCAGCCACCTCGTCCCGCACCCAGGCGACCAGCTCCGGCTGCTCCTGGGCGATCCGCCGCATGCCGCCCCAGGATTCGCTGTGCGCCCGGGCCATCCGCCAGCGCAGCATCGGGTGCAGCTCCACCGGGACCAGCGACGCCTCGTGGCCCCAGTATTCGAACAGCTCACGGGGGCGCCGGTAGGCGGCCTGGTCGAGCAACGTGGTCGGGTAGGGCCCGAGCCGGCTGTAGAGCGGCAGGTAGTGCGCGCGTTGCAGCACGTTGACCGAGTCCATCTGGATCAGCCCGACCCGGCCCAGCACACGACGCAGGTGCCGGCGGGTGGGCACGCCCGTCGGCGTCGGGTCGGCGAAGCCCTGGGCGGCGAGCGCCACGCGGCGGGCCTGGGCGAGCGAGAGCGATTCCGGTGCGGTCATCGTCGGCGACCTTAATTCATCGGTACGACGCCGGTGCGGGAAGCTGGACGTGAGGACCAACGGGGCATAGAACGGTGCAATGCTGACCATCCGTCGGGAGGAGCCGGACGACGCCGAGGCGGTCGCCCGGGTACACGTGCACGGCTGGCAGGCGGGCTACGCCGGCTTCATGCCGGACGAGGTGCTCGGACGGCTCAACGTGGTGGCCTGGGCGCAGCGTCGTCGCGACGTCGGCACCGCCGATCCGGAACACCCGTTCATCACCCTGCTCGGCGAGGTGGACGGGTTGGTAGTGGGCTTCACCACCTTCGGACCGTACCGCCGCAACCAGGACCGGGACGACCTGGACCCGACGGTCGGCGAGGTGGTGGCGCTCTACGTGGAGCCGGCCCACTGGGGTGACGGAACCGCTGCGGCGTTGCTGGACGCCGCCCGCAGCGGGCTCACCGAGCGGGGCTGGGCCGGGTACCGGGCGTGGGTGCTGGCGGACAACCGGCGGGCCCGGCGGTTCTGCGAGCGCGCCGGCCTGTCACCGGACGGTGAGCGGTCGACCTACCAGGTGCCGCTGGCCGGTGGGGGCCCGCCGGTCGGGCTGGTCGAGCTGCGGTACGCCGGACGCCTCGACCGCTGACCCGTTCGGGGTCAGCCACCGGCGGATCGGCAGGAAGGCGAGCAACGCCAGACTGACCCACACGTAGGCGTTGCTGCCCAGGAAGCCGTCGACGCCGGTGAAGTCCTTCTCCCAGAGCCAGACGGTCCGGCTGATCAGCAGCGCGTACCCGATGGTCGCGGCGACCAGCAGGACCTGCCGTCGGCGGCCGGCCGGCGCGGCCATCGCGTTGTCGACCAGCAGGATCAACGCGGGCAGCAGCCAGACCAGGTGGTGCACCCAGGTGACCGGGCTGACGAGACACATCACCGCGCCGGTCAGCGCCAGGCCGGTCGCCTCGTCGCCGGCCGCGACGGCGGCCCGGGACCTCCAGGCCCAGAGCGCGAGGGTGCCGAGCACCAGCACCAGCCACAGCAAGGTGCTCGGGTGCTCCGGGTCGAGCCGGGCGACCACCCCGCGCAGCGACTGGTTGGAGACGAAGGCCAGCTCGCCCACCCGCCCGGTGTTCCACAGCGCCTCGGTCCAGAACTCCCGGGACGCGTCGGGGAAGAGCGCGGCGGCCAGCAGTGACACCCCGGCGGCGGTGCCGCTGGCGGTGAGCGCCGCCCGCCACCGCCCGGTCACCAGCAGGTAGACGATGAACACGCCAGGGGTCAGTTTGATCGCGGTGGCGAGGCCGATGCCCACGCCGGTCCATCGGTTGCCGGCGGGCAGCAGCCGCAGCAGGTCCACCGCCACCAGGAAGAGCAGCAGCGTGTTGACCTGGCCGAAGTTGACCGTCTCCCGCATCGGTTCGAACGCGGCGGCCAGGCAGAGCGCCACGGCGAGGGCGAACCACCGGGTCCAGCCGGCGCGGCGGGCGATCGGGTCGACCAGCCACCAGATCAGCACAGTGGTGGTGACCACGCTGGCGAGCACGCTCACCACGATCGCGGCCGTCCACGGCAGGTACGCCATCGGCAGCATGACCAGCGCGGCGAACGGCGGATAGGTGAAGCCGTACTGGGTGCCCGGCTTGAGGTAGTCGTAGATCTCCCCGCCGTCGTGCACCCACCAGGTCAACGCGCCGTAGTAGACCTTCAGGTCGAAGAACCCGTGTCGGACGGCGGCGACGGCGAGGAACCCGGTGACCGCCGCGGCGAGCACCACCACCCCGACGACCTGCGCGGTTGTCCTGTTGGCACCCTGCGCCACCGTCGTCTCCCTCGCCTTGCGTAGGCTTCCGTCCCATGGCTCTCGGGTACGTCCGCCCGGCGCGTCCCGAGGACGCCGGCGAGATCGCACGCATCCAGCTCGCGACCTGGCGGGTCGCGTACCGCCGGATCCTGCCTCGGCATGTGCTCGACAACCTGGACGAGGCGTTCCTCGCCCGGCGGTGGAGCGCTGCGGTGCTGGAGCCGCCCTCGGGCGCGCACCGGGTGCTGGTCGCCGTCGAACAGGCCGAGCAATCGTATCTGGTGGGGTTCGCCGCCTCCGGCCCGGCCGACGCCGAGGCATTGGCCCCGGGTGAGCCGGCCGACGCGCTCGGCCCGGACGTGGCGGCGGTGACCGATCTGCTGATCGAGCCCCGGTGGGGCCGGCGCGGGCACGGCAGTCGACTGCTCGCAGCCGCCGTCGACCTGTGGCGGGAGGACGGGATGAGTCGTGCGGTGGCCTGGGCGTTCGACGGTGACGAGGCGACCCGCAAGTTCCTGACCAGCACCGGGTGGGAGCTCGACGGCGCGGCCCGGGCGCTGGACGTCGACGACATGCTGGTGCCTCAGGTGCGCCTGCACGTGGGCGTGCCGACCGAGAAGGTACCGGCCGAGTGAGCCGCTGACCAGGTGTCCCCTCCTCGCCCGTGGTGGGCGACAGCCCGGCGATCTTGCAGTTTCGGTTGTCGAGTTGCGTGAGATGCGCCTTATGTCGCGACAGAAAGTGCAAGATCGCGGGGCTCAGGGGGTTCGTTCGGCGATCAGCTCGTCGTCGTCCACGGCACCCGTGGGGTGGAAGCCCAGGGAGGTGTAGAGGGCTGCGGCCGGCGTGTTGTCGGGGTGGTACGACAGGCGGACCGGGGGGTTGCCATCCCGGGCGGCCAGCCAGGGGGCCAGGGTCTGCACCGTCGCCCGGCCGACGCCCTGGGCCTGCTCGGCGGCGTCGATCAGCATCCCGCCGATCCAGTGCGAACCGTCGTCGTCCACGCCCCACATGACGTGGCCGACGACGGTCTCGTCGGCGTACACCGCGAGCGAGTTCCACACCTCGGAGCGCATGCTCAGCAGCAGGTAACGCGCGCCCAACGCCGCCACGAACCGGCGCTGGTCGTCGCGCGGGGCGACGTCGGCCACCGCCCGCCAGTTGTCGTCGTCCACCGGTCGCAGCGTCACTCGGCGCCCGGCCCGGTCACCATGTCCACCATCGATCATCGGGGCAGCCTAGGGCCGGCCGGACCCGCGCCGCGACCAGGTTTCACCCCGGACCGACGTGGGCCGGTCAGTCGAGCAGGGCGTCCAGGCCGACGGTGAGGCCGGGACGGTTGCGCACCGCGCGGACGGCCAGCAGGACACCCGGCATGAACGACACCCGGTCGTACGAGTCGTGCCGGATGGTCAGCGTCTCGCCGGTGCCACCGAACAGCACCTCCTGGTGGGCGACCAGGCCGGTGGCGCGCACCGCGTGGACACGTACCCCGTCGATCTCGGCGCCGCGCGCACCCGGCACCTCGTCCTTGGTGGCGTCCGGGACCGGCCCGAGGCCGGCCTCGGCGCGGGCCCTGGCGATCTGCCGGGCGGTGTGGGTGGCCGTGCCGCTCGGGGCGTCCAGCTTGCGCGGGTGGTGCTGCTCGATGATCTCGACGGACTCGAAGTGTCGGGCGGCCCGCGCGGCGAACTGCATCATCAGCACCGCGCCGATACCGAAGTTCGGGGCGATGACCACACCCACCTCGGGCTTGTCGGCCAGCCAGCCGCGCACCTGCTCCAGCCGCTGCTCGGTGAAGCCGGTAGTGCCGACCACCGCGCTGATGCCCTGCTCGACGCACCACTGGAGGTTGTCCATGACGACGTCCGGCGTGGTGAAGTCGACGACCACGTCGGCGGCGGAGACGGAGGATCGGCTGTCGCCCTGGTCGATCGCCCCGGTCAGGGCGAGATCGTCGGCGGCGTCGACCGCCTTGCAGACCTCGATGCCCATTCGCCCACGCGCACCAAAGACGCCGACCCGCAGCTGCTGGGCCGGGGTCCTTCCCCGCTCGTCAGTCACGGGGCACAACCTATCCCAATCGGGACGGGCCCTTCCGGCCGGATCGCTGTGCTCCACCGGCCGGGACACCCGACCGGGCCGCCTCGACCGGGCCGGGCGGCAGACCTCAGACCGCGAAGTCGCCGGCGCCGAACGGGCCCACCACGGCCAGCGACATCGGCCGGCTGAGCAGTTCGGCGGCGAGGACGTTCACGTCCTCCACTGTGACCTCGTCGACCCGGCGGAGCAGCTCGTCGACCGGCATCAGGTCGCCGTAGAGCAGCTCACCCTTGGCCAGCCGGCTCATCCGGGAACCGGTGTCCTCCAGGCCGAGCACGAACGAGCCCTTGCTCATCCCCTTGCCCCGGGCCACCTCGGCCTCGGTCAGCCCGTCGGCGGCCACCCGGGCCAGCTCGGCGCGGGTCAGGGCCAGCACCTCGTCCACCTTGCCCGGCGCGCAGCCGGCGTAGACGGCGAACAGGCCGGTGTCGGCGTACTGGCTCGCGTAGGAGTAGACCGAGTACGCGAGGCCGCGCTGCTCGCGGATCTCCTGGAACAGGCGGCTGGACATGCCGCCACCGAGCACGTTGTTGAGCACCCCGAGGGCGAACCGCCGATCGTCGAGCCGGTCGATGCCGGGGCAGCCGAGGATGACGTGTGCCTGCTCGGTCTCCTTCGGCTCCACCAGTGTGGTCGCCGGCTTGGTGCGTACCGCCGGGGTCGCCGCGCGGTGCGGCGCCGGGCCGGCCGGGTCGCTGTCCAGCGGGGTGCCCCGCACTGCCTGACGGACCAGCTTGACCACCGCGGAGTGGTCGAGGTTGCCGGCGGCGGCGATGACGATCTGCGGCGCGGTGTAGCGACCCCGGTAGAAGCTCTGGATCTGCCGCCGGGTCATCGGGGTGACGGTCTCCGCGGTGCCGGAGATCAGCCGGCCCAGCGGGTGATCGCCGTAGACCGCCTCGACGAAGAGGTCGTGCACCTCGTCACCGGGCTCGTCGTCGTGCATGGCGATCTCCTCCAGGATCAC
The DNA here is from genome assembly GCF_036347035.1 of Micromonospora sp. NBC_00821. Classification (NCBI taxonomy): domain Bacteria; kingdom Bacillati; phylum Actinomycetota; class Actinomycetes; order Micromonosporales; family Micromonosporaceae; genus Micromonospora; species Micromonospora sp. NBC_00821. Next base: position 1,767,417 of record NZ_CP108880.1, on the reverse strand, counting down.
GCCACGCTCGGTCTCGACGTCGGCCGGCTCCAACAGCGAGTCCGCGACCAGGTCGCACATCACGTCGATCGCCAGCGGCAGGTCCTCGTCCAGCACGCGGGCGTAGTAGCAGGTGTATTCCTTCGTGGTGAAGGCGTTCGTCTCGCCACCCACCGCCTCGATCTGCGAGGAGATCTCCAGTGCGGTGCGCTTGTGGGTGCCCTTGAAGAGCAGGTGCTCGAGGAAGTGCGCGGCACCGGCCTGCGGGCCGGTCTCGTCACGCGAGCCGACCGCCACCCAGATGCCGAACGAGACGCTGCGCATCGCCGGAATCGCCTCGGTGAGGACGCGCAGACCGCTGGGCAGCACGGTACGACGTACCGTGCCGCCCAGCGGGTCGTCGCTGAGCGTCCGGGTCACCGCCCGGGCGGTGCCGCCGGAGCGGCCCGCCCCGGTGTCCCGAGACGGGGCCACCCCCCGTCGATCCGGTGGAAACGGCGCGCTGATGGCCCGACTCACGACGTGCTCCCGGTTCGACGAGGGGTGGGTGATGCGTTGTACGACGATCAGCTGTGCCGGGTCCGACGGCGCGGACGCTCGCCGCCCTCGCCACCCTCGCCGCCGCCGCCGTTGCCGCCCTCGCCGCCGCGCTCCGGGCCACGACCGCCACGGTCGCCGCCACGCTCACGGTCGCCGCGGTCACGCGGAGCCCGGTCGCCCCGGTCCCGACCAGCCGGCCGGTCGCCAGCGGCGGCCTCACCGGCGGCCGGAGCCTCGGTGCCCTCCGGGCGGACCTTGTCGAGGTAGATCTTGCCGCGGGCGTCGATGTCCGCGATCTCGACCTCGACCCGGTCACCGACGTTGAGGAAGTCCTCGACGCGCTCGACCCGCTTGCCGTCGCCCACCTTGGAGATGTGCAGCAGGCCGTCACGGCCCGGCAGGAGCGAGACGAACGCGCCGAACGCGGCGGTCTTGACCACAGTGCCGAGGAACCGCTCGCCCTGCTTCGGCAGCGTCGGGTTGGCGATGCCGTTGATCCGGTCGACGGCCGCCTGGGCCGACGGCCCGTTGGTGGCGCCGACGTAGATCGTGCCGTCGTCCTCGATGGAGATCTCGGCGCCGGTCTCGTCCTGGATCGCGTTGATGGTCTGCCCCTTCGGGCCGATCACCATGCCGATCTTGTCCACCGGGATCTTGACGGTGGTGACCCGCGGCGCGTAGTCGGACATCTCGGCCGGAGCCTCGATCGCCGCCTTCATGACCCCGAGGATGACCTGCCGGGCCTCGTTCGCCTGCTGCAACGCGGCGGCCAGCACGTCCGACGGGATGCCGTTGAGCTTGGTGTCGAGCTGGAGCGCGGTGACGAACTCCGGCGTGCCGGCGACCTTGAAGTCCATGTCACCGAACGCGTCCTCGGCACCGAGGATGTCGGTCAGCGTCACGTACTGGGTCTTGCCGTCCACCTCGTCGGAGATGAGCCCCATCGCGATGCCGGCGACCGGCGCCTTCAGCGGGACACCCGCGGAGAGCAGGCCCAGCGTCGACGCGCAGACCGAACCCATCGAGGTGGAGCCGTTGGAGCCGAGCGCCTCCGACACCTGCCGGATGGCGTACGGGAACTCCTCGCGCGACGGCAGCACCGGGATCAGCGCGCGCTCGGCGAGGGCGCCGTGGCCGATCTCGCGACGCTTCGGCGAGCCGACCCGACCGGTCTCACCGGTCGAGTACGGCGGGAAGTTGTAGTTGTGCATGTAGCGCTTGCGGTTCTCGGGGGACAGCGTGTCCACCATCTGCTCCATGCGGAGCATGTTCAGCGTGGTGACGCCCAGGATCTGGGTCTCGCCCCGCTCGAACAGCGCCGAACCGTGCACCCGGGGCAGCACGCCGACCTCGGCGGTCAGCGCCCGGATGTCGCGCGGGCCACGCCCGTCCATCCGGACCTGCTCGCGCAGCACGCGGTTGCGCACCTCGGACTTGGTCAGCGACCGGAAGGCAGCGCTGAGCTCCTTCTCGCGACCCTCGAACCGGGCGCCCAGCTCCTCGGCGACCCGGGCCTTGACCCGGTCCAGGGCCTCCTCGCGGTCGGCCTTGCCGGCGATGGTGATCGCCTCGGCCACCTCGCCACGGGCCAGCTCGGAGACGGCGTCGTACACGTCGTCCTGGTAGTCCAGGAAGACCGGGAACTCGGTGACCGGCTTGGCGGCGACCTCGGCCAGCTCGCTCTGCGCGCGGCACAGCTCACGGATCGCCGGCTTGGCGGCCTCCAGGCCGCTGGCGACGACCTCCTCGGTCGGGGCGGTGGCACCGGCCGAGATGAGGGCGACGGCGTTCGGGGTGGCCTCGGCCTCGACCATCATGATCGCGACGTCGCCGTCTTCGAGCGTGCGGCCGGCCACGACCATGTCGAAGGTGGCGCGAGCCAGCTCCTCCAGGGTCGGGAAGGCCACCCACTGGCCGTCGATGTGGGCGACGCGGGTCGCACCGATCGGGCCGGAGAACGGCAGGCCGGAGAGCTTGGTCGACATCGAGGCGGCGTTGATCGCCACGACGTCGTACGGGTGCTGCGGGTCGAGCGCGAGGATGGTCTCGACGACCTGGACCTCGTTGCGCAGGCCCTTGACGAACGACGGGCGCAGCGGCCGGTCGATCAGCCGGCAGGTGAGGATCGCGTCCTCACTGGGCCGACCCTCACGGCGGAAGAACGAGCCGGGGATGCGGCCCGCGGCGTACATCCGCTCCTCGACGTCGACGGTCAGCGGGAAGAAGTCGAACTGCTCCTTCGGGTGCTTACCGGCGGTCGTGGCGGAGAGAACCACCGTCTCGCCCAGCTGGGCGATGACGGAACCGGCGGCCTGGCGAGCCAGCCGACCGGTGGAGAAGGTGATCTCGCGGGTGCCGAAGGACCCGTTGTCGATCACGGCGGTGCGGGATTCGGTGCCGAGTTTGGTCTCGGTCATGTGCTGTCGTGCTCCTTCGCGTCGTGGGCCCACGACATCGGGGAGCTGCTCAGCCGGCCGGTCTTCGATCGAAGCGCCCGGGTGGCCGGCATGATGCCGGGGTTCCCGGGGGCCACTACCGGAGACCGGTACGCTGACCGGCTCCCTCTCGGGTGGTCGCGCGGCCCGTGTTTCCTCAGGTGGGACGCGGTACGGGGGAGCGGCCGTCCGGCCACTCCCCCGTCACGTCACCGGCGCAGACCGAGCCGCTCGATGAGCGACCGGTAGCGGGCAATGTCCTTCTTCTGGACGTAGTTGAGCAACCGACGGCGCCGGCCGACCAGCAGCAGCAGCCCACGGCGGCTGTGGTGGTCGTGCTTGTGCACCTTCAGGTGCTCGGTCAGCTCGGCGATCCGCTTGGTGAGGACCGCTACCTGGACCTCCGGCGAACCGGTGTCGCCCTCGGCGGTCGCGTACTCCGCGCGGATGCTGGCCTTGGCTTCCTGATCGAGCGCCATGTTCTCCCTGTTTCGATGGGTTGATCAAGTGGGTGTCCGTCGTCCCGGTGGACCGGGAACGGACCGGTTCCTCGCACCCGCGGCGTCGAGCAGGCACGCGAGGCCCCACGCCGGTCACCCGACGTCCCGGCAAGACTACCAGCACTCGCCGGTAACACCCGGCGAAGGGCCTCGGTGGCGGCCCGTCACCCCGCCACGATCAGGCCAGTACGCGCCGGGTGCGCTCGACGTCCTGATTCATCTGGGCGATCAACGGCTCGATCGAGTCGTACCGGATCTGACCACGCAGGTGCGCCACGAAGTCCAGGGCCAGCCGCTCGCCGTACAGGTCTCCGGAGAAGTCCAGCGCGTACGCCTCGACCCGCCGCTCCCGGCCGGAGAAGGTCGGGTTGGTGCCCACTGACACCGCCGCCAGCAACGGCTCGTGCTGGCCGCGGCGGATCAGCCGGGCCGCGTACACACCGTCGGCGGGCACCGCCGCGTAGCGGTGGCAGAGCAGGTTGGCGGTGGGGAAGCCCAACTCCCGGCCCCGCTGGTCGCCGCGGACCACGACGCCCTCCACCCGGTGCGGGCGGCCCAGCGCGGCGGCCGCCGCGCCCACGTCACCCGCGTCGACGCAGGACCGGATGTACGTGGAGGAGAAGACGGTGCCGGCCTCGGCGACCAGCGGGGCGCCCTCCACACCGAAGCCGAACGTCTGGCCCAGCCGTTCCAACAACGCCACGTCGCCGGCGGCCCGGTGCCCGAAGCGGAAGTTGCCGCCGACCACCACCAACGCCGCGTGCAGGTGCTCGACCAGGACGTCGTGCACGAACTGCTCGGCCGGCACCCGGGAGAACTCCGGGGTGAACGGCACCACGCAGAGCACGTCCACGCCGAGCGCCTCGATCAGCTCGGCCTTACGGGCCGGCTCGGTGAGCACCGCCGGGTGCGAACCGGGGCGGACCACCTCGGCCGGGTGCGGGTCGAAGGTGACCACCACCGACTGCACGCCCAACTCGCGGGCCCGGGCCACGGCGTGCCCGATCGTCGCCTGGTGCCCCTTGTGTACGCCGTCGAAGACGCCGATGGTGACCACCGAGCGTCCCCACCCGCCGGGCGCCGCGTCGTAGCCCCGCCACCGCTGCATGCCGTTCCTCTCTGCTGTCCCGCCGGCACGGCGGGTCGACACCGCCGGCTGCGGGCCGACGGACCTGCGCTGCACTGTCAGGCCGGTGCGAGCACGATCTCCGCGCGGGCGCGCCCGTCCCGCTCGCTGACGATAGCGATCAGGCCGCCGGCCGGCCCGAAGACGGCGTACGGTCCGGTGAGGCCGGCCGGGTCCAGTGGCCCACCGTGGGCGAGCACCCGGGCCTCGTCCGGCGTGGCCTCCCGGCGCGCGAAGAACCGGTCGGCCGCCGCGTCCAGTGGCAGGTTCACCACGTCCGGGGCGCGCTGCTCCAGCTCGTCGAGCGTCGCCGCCTCGGCGAGGGTGAAGCCACCCACCGCGGTACGCCGCAGCGCCGTGAGGTGCCCGCCGACGCCGAGCGCCAGGCCGGCGTCCCGGGCGATGGCCCGGATGTACGTGCCGGAGGAGCAGGTCACGTCCACGTCCACGTCCACCACGTCCGGCTCGGTGCGACGGATCGCCAGCACCTCCAACCGGGAGATGGTGACCCGCCGCGCCGGCAGCTCGACGCTCTCCCCGTCGCGAACCCGCTTGTACGCCCGCTGCCCGTCGATCTTGATAGCGCTGACCGCGCTCGGCACCTGGTCGACCTCGCCGCTGAGCCCGGCCAGCGCCGACCGGATCGCGTCGTCGGTGACCTGCGCGGCAGGCACGGTGGCGGTCACGTCGCCCTCGGCGTCGTCGGTGACTGTGGTCTGGCCGAGCCGGATGGTGCCGGTGTAGCTCTTGCCGGCGCCGATCACGTAGGTCAGCAGCCGGGTGGCCCGGCCGACACCGATCACCAGCACGCCGGTCGCCATCGGGTCGAGGGTGCCGCCGTGCCCGACCCGTCGGGTCTTCGCCAGTCGGCGGATGCGCGCCACCACGTCGTGCGACGTCATGCCGCCGGGTTTGTCGACAACGATCAGACCATCGGTGCTCACGTCGGCCAAGCCTGCCAGACGACCGGTACCGGAGAGTGCGTGGGCAGGCCCCTGCGTGACCCGGACGACCGGCAGCGCCAGCAAGGGCTCTCAGCGGACCGCGCCGGTCACCGCCCACCTGCCGTCGCGCAGTCGCAGCAGCAGGGCGACCAGCCGGATCACCACGAACACCGTGAGCCCGGCCCAGATGCCGCCCAGCCCGAGGTTGAGCGCGTACGCCAGCCAGATGGCCGGCAGGAAGCCGCCGAGCGCCGCCACGATGGTGAGGTTGCGCAGGTAACGCACGTCGCCGGCGCCGATCAGCACGCCGTCGAGGGCGAACACCACCCCGGCCAGCGGCAGCATGACGACGAACCACGGCCAGGCCACCATCGCCTGCTCGCGTACCCCCGCATCGGAGCTGAACCACGACGGCACCACGCCCGCGCCGGCGGCGACGAGTAGCGCGAAGCCCACGCCGCAGACGCCGCCGAGCAGCCCGACCCGGCGGGCGAGCGCCCGCGCACCCGCGTCGTCGCCGGCGCCGAGCGCGGCACCGACCAGGGACTGCGCGGCGATCGCGAGGGCGTCGAGCACCAGCGCGGTGAAGAACCAGAGTTGCAGGGCGATCTGGTGGGCGCCGACGGCGGCGGCGCCGAAGCGGGCGGCGACGGCGGTCGCGGACAGGAAGCTGGCCTGGAACGCCAGCCCACGGATCAGCAGGTCCCGGCTGAGCACCAGTTGTTGGCGGATCACGCGAGGCTGGGGGCGCAGCGACACCCGCTCGCCGACCAGGGCTGCGGCGAAGAGCACCCCGCAGAGCGTCTGCGCGACGACGTTCGCCACCGCCGAGCCGACCAGACCCAGCCCGCCGGGGTAGACCAGCAGGGGGCAGAGCAGCGCGGAGAGCAGGTTGGGGCCGAGCACGAAGTACAGGGGGCGGCGAGTGTCCTGCACGCCGCGCAGCCAGCCGTTGCCGGCGGCGGCGAGGAGCAGGCCGGGAGCGCCGAGGGCCGCGATCCGCAACCACTGGGCGGCGGCGTCGGCGACCTCGCCACCACCACCGGCGAGGGTACGCGCGAGCGCGCCGCCGCCGACCTGCATGCCGATCGCGATCAGCAGGCCGACACCGAACGCCAGCCAGGACGACTGGACGCCCTCGGCGACCGCGGCGGCCCGGTCACCCGCGCCGAAGCGGCGGGCCGCGCGGCCGGTGGTGCCGTAGGCGACCACTGTGCCCACCCAGGCGGTGAGCGTCATGACCGTGCCGCCGACGGCGAGCGCGGCGAGTGGCACCCGGCCGAGGTGACCGACCACTGCGGTGTCGACCAGCACGTAGAGCGGCTCGGCGGCGAGCACCACGAGGGCCGGCAGGGCGAGCGCGGCGATCCGCCGGGGTGAGGCGGGTCGGTGAGCGGTGGTGGCGTGGTTCATCGCCGCCGATCCTGGCACGGCTGCGGTAAGGAGCACAAGGCCAGCGGTGACTTACGGACCCACCTCTCGACCAGCTCGGCGGACTCACCGAGGATCGAGGCCCTGATACGCCCCCCTGTCGCCGGCATCCCGGTTTGCGGCGCTCACTACCCTGTCCGAGGCTCCCACGCGGGGGGCACCACGACAGCGATAGGCCTTATGACAGTGAGCGACAGTTACCCTCCGCCCGACCCGAACGTCACCCCCTGGAGCGGCCCGCCGGCCCCGCAGCAGGGCGGCTACCCGCCATACGGACAGCCACCACCCCAGCCGTACTACGGCGCACCACTGCCGGCGCCGGACAAGTCGAACAAGGGCCTGATCATCGGGCTGGTCGCCGGCGCGGTGGTCGTCATACTCGCCATCTGCGGCGCGGGAATCGGCATCCTGCTCGCCTACGACGACGACGAGCCCGCACGGGGGACGTCCTCCACCCCCACGCTGGGCACCGGCAGCACGCCGGGCACCGGGACCGTCCCCACGCCGGGGCCGGCGGATCCACCGAACAACAACGCGATGACCGCCCGTTACTCCAGCGACATGGCGAACGTCTGCGAGGGCAGCCCGATCCTGAACGCGGCACCCTACAGCGGCCCGGCCGGCGCCAAGGCGTACACGTTCTCGAACAACCCCGACCGGCCGACGTCCTGGTCGTCGACATACGTCCCGTCGGACAAGTCCTACTACGCCAAGGGCGCGGACTACCAGAAGGTGTCGGTGGTCGGCTGCCTGAAGTTCGACCAGGGCAGCCAGGGCGCCCCGAAGAAGTGTCAGTACAAGGACAAGGCGGAGAAGCCGGTCACCATCGACTACGTCTCGTCGCGCTACACCCTGACCTTCTACGCGGCCAGGACCGCCGAGAAGGTCGGCGACGGCGGCACCGTGACCGCCCCGACGAACAGGTGCCCGAGTTTCATCTCGTACGACAAGACCACCATGAGGGCGTACGCGACGCCGGACTCCGGCACCATCGAGGCGGCCCTGGACACGTTCCTGTCCTGAACGACTCGACCCCCACTGGTGACCGGACGGTGATGCCGTCGGCGCGGCGCGGCGGCGGCGTCACCACCGGTCGAGACGAGTCACTGACGGGTGTCCATCGACGTCTGCAGCGCGCGGCGGGCCTGCTCGCGGGCGTCGTCGGTGGTGGTCTCGGTCTTGGGCTTGTTCGGCATAGTGGCGCTCCTCTTCCCAGGGCGTGAGCCGCCGACACGCGGCGGCCCTCACGGGCGGTCCTGCTGAGCGCCCCACGGCGGTCCGGGGTTACCGGAGCAGCCGACTGGGCAGCGTGAGCCCGGGTCGATCCGACCCTGGAGGGAGGCGGCACGGGGTGTGGCACCACCGCCCATGACCTGCACCGCCAGGCGGCACCGGCCTTCTCCCAAGTTATCGTTCAGGTCCACATACTGCTTACGGTTCCCGCCATTTGGACGGTCGGCAACCCGGCTCAGCGAGCCAGGAAGTGCCAGCCCAGCCACCACCAGAACCCGAACAGACCGATCCGGCCCACCGGCACCGGACCGACCTCGTAGCGCATCACGTAGGCACAGACCTCGCCGAGGGTGGGGATCCGCGACCCCTCCCGCCGGGCCATCCACTCGACCACCGCGAAGAGGACCAACGCGGCGAGGAAGCCGCCGATAGCGAGCGCGCGCATCATCGCCGCACCAGCCCCCAGAAGGCGGCCAACCAGGCGAACCAGGCTGCCGACCGGGTCAGTTGATCCTCCAGGAGAGGATCGGCCAGCCGGGAGAAGGTGGGGAAGTCATCGCCGGCGGCCAGCACGAACGTCACGCCCTCGAAGACCCCGAAGACCACCACCGGCACCGCCCACCAGGCCGCTCCCGTGCCCAGCCGGCGCGGCGCCGGCCGGCGAGGGACCCGGTTGCTCAGACCGAGCCAGATCAGCACCCCACCCGTCCCGAGGGTGAACAGATTCGCCTCGGTGGAGAAGGACGCGAACCGGCCACCGACGAGCGACAGGCAGACGAGGACGGGAACGGAGACGGCGGGCCGGTCCCAGGCGCGGGGGGCCTCAACGGTGAGGTCGTGCGGCTGCTCCATCCCGCAATTCTTCCCGGTATCACGGAACGCGGGAAGACCAACACTCCCCGGAGCTGACCCTGATCTTCCGGACCGACGGATCGATGGCGGCCGAAGCGCGTCAGTCGATCAGCGCCGCGTCCAACTGACCGCGGATCGACTCGACCACCTGCTCGACCGTGCCCCGACCGGTGAACCCGGCCGCGAACGTGTGACCACCACCGCCCAGCGCCACCGCGACCCGACTGACGTCCACAGCGCCCTTGCTGCGCATCGACACCGCCCACTCGGCGGGCCTGGTCTGCTTCACCACACAGCTCACGTCAGCCTCAGCGGTGCAGCGCACGGAGTCGATCAGCGCCTCCAGCACGTACGGCCGCTGCTCGTGCCGGGCCAGGTCGTCGAGGGTGGCGAAGGTCCAGACCAGGCCTCGACCTCCGGCGGCGGCCGGCTCCAGTCGAGCGCGGCCGAGCACCTCACCGAAGAGGCGGACCGCGCCGAAGGGCCGGGTGTCGAAGACCCGCCGGGAGATGTCACCCGGTGAGATGCCGGTCGCCAACAACCGGGCGGCCATCTGATGCACCGCCGGAGTGGTCGCCTCGAACCGGAACGAGCCGGTGTCAGTGGTCAGCGCCACGTAGAGGCACTCGGCGATGGCCGGATCCACCACCACCCCGAGCCGGGCCAGCAGTTGCTCGGCCACTACCGACGTGGCCGCCGCACCCGGGTCGACCAGGTTGACGGTGCCGAACCCGGGGTTGGAGGCATGGTGGTCGAGCACCAGCGCCGCACCCGCCGACGACAACCGCCCGGCCAACTCGCCGAGACGCGACTCGCTCGCCGCGTCGAAGCAGATCACCAGATCGGGCGCCGGGTCGGCGGCGTCCGCCGGAACCAGCAGGTCCAGCCCGGGCAGTCCCCGGAACGGCTCCGGCAGCTCCGGCGGCCCGGGAAAGGTCGCCTGCACATCGCGTACGCCGAACTGCCGCAGACCCAGACCGAAGCCGAGCATGCTGCCCAGCGCGTCGCCGTCCGGGTTGATGTGGCAGATCAGCAGCACCCGGGCGGTCGGCGGGAGAGCCCGCACCAACGCCTCGGCCGCGGCCCAGTCCGCCTCGGCGGGGCCGAGCCCGGCTGCCCCGGCGAACGGGGCGCTGGCGGTGCTGGTCACCGCGTTTCCCCACCCCGCGGGGTTTCCTTGACGTCGGTGGCCTCGTCGGCCTCGTCCGTCTCGTCGGCCTCATCGGTCTCGTCGTCCACCCGGTACGGCTGGGCCTCGCCCGCGTACTTCGCCTGGGCGGCGAGCCGCTGCACCTCGGCATCGGCGTTGCGAGCGGCGGCGAGCAGGTCGTCGATGTGCTTGACCTGGTCCTGCACGTCGTCGAGGACGAACGTGAGCGTCGGCGAGTGGCGCAGCCCGAGGGCCTTGCCGACAGTGCTGCGCAGCAGCCCCTTGGCGCTCTCCAGCGCCGCCGCGGTGTCCGCCTGGGCCACCGAGTCACCGAGCACTGTGTAGAAGACCGTCGCGTCACGCAGGTCAGCGGTAATCCGGGCGTCGGTGATGGTGATCATCCCGAGCCGCGGGTCCTTGATCTGGCTCCGCACCACCGACGCGACCAGCTCACGCACCCGTTCCGCGTGCCGGCGTACCTTGGCCGGATCAGACATCTCGCCACCTCCACGGCGTCCTGCTTCCGGTCGACCCGGCGGCCCGGAGGCCGCCGGCCGACCGGCCAACATCTCGAACATTACCTTCGGGGCCGCTCCGGTCGCCCGGCACAGCCGGCACCGTGGTCAGTCGTCGTCCACGCCGTAGAGCCGGCGTCGAACCGACAGCAACTCGACCTCGGGGCGATTGGCCACCAGGCGCTCACAGGAGTCGAGCACCTCGCGGACGTGCGCCGTCTCGGCGGCCACCACGGCCACCGCCAGTTGCGCTCGACCATGCAGGTCGAGCGCACCCACCTCGGCGGCCGACACCTCGAAGCGGCGCAGCGCCGCCACGATCGGCCGTACATATGATCTCTTGGCTTTGAGCGACCTGGAGTCGCCCGGCAGCAGCAGGTCGAAGACCGCGGTTCCGGTGAACATCGCCCCGGACGATACCGCCAACCCGCCCCGCATGATCAAGGGGTTTACGCCGGGTGGCGTAAACCCCTTGATCAGCGTGTCACTGCCGGATCAGGCGCGAACCTTCTCCCGCATCTCGAAGGTCTCGATGACGTCGCCGACCTGGACGTTGTTGTAACCACCCAGGGTCAGACCACACTCGAAGCCCTCGCGGACCTCGGTGGCGTCGTCCTTGAACCGCTTGAGCGAGGTGATCGTGAGGTTGTCCGCCACGACCGCCCCGTCCCGAAGCAGGCGAGCCTTCGCGTTGCGTCGGATGATGCCCGACCGGACGATGCAACCGGAGATGTTGCCGATCTTGGACGAGCGGAAGACGTCGCGGATCTCCGCGCTGCCCAGCTCGGCCTCCTCGTACTCCGGCTTGAGCAGGCCCTTGAGCGCTGCTTCGATCTCCTCGATGGCCTGGTAGATGACGGTGTAGTACCGGATCTCCACGCCCTCGCGGTCGGCCATCTCGCGGACCTTGTTGGAGGCCCGCACGTTGAAGCCGATGATCGTGACCGGCTCGGACGAGGCACTCGCGAGCATGACGTTGCTCTCGGTGATCGCGCCCACGCCTCGGTCGAGGACCTTGAGCTGAACCTCCTCGGGGATGTCGAGGTTGAACAGCGCGTCCTCCAGGGCCTCCACCGAACCGGAGACATCGCCCTTGAGGATGAGGTTGAGCGAGGTCTTCTCGCCCTCCTTGAGCTGCTCCATGAGCGTCTCGAGGGTGGCCCGACCACGGGAGTTGGCGAAGGACGCCGCCCGTCGCCGTGCCTGTCGCTGCTCGGCGATCTGCCGCACCGTGCGGTCGTCCGCCGCGGCGAGGAACGTGTCGCCCGCACCGGGAGGCGCGGTCAGACCCAGCACCATGACCGGACGCGCCGGCCCAGCCTCGGTGAGCTGGTTGCCGTTCTCGTCGAGCATGGCCCGGACCCGGCCGTGCGCCCCACCGGCGACGATCGAGTCGCCTGCCCGCAGGGTGCCCTTCTGCACCAGCACCGTCGCCACCGCACCGCGGCCCTTGTCCAGGTGCGCCTCGATGGCCACACCCTGCGCCGGCCCGTCGATCGGAGCGGTCAGCTCCAGCGACGCGTCGGCGGTCAGCAGGACAGCCTCGAGCAGTTCCTCGATGCCGATGCCCGGCTTGGCTGCCACGTTGACGAACATGGTCTCGCCGCCGTACTCCTCGGCGACCAGGCCGTACTCGGTCAGCTGCTGGCGGACCTTGTCCGGGTTGGCGTCCGGCTTGTCGACCTTGTTGACCGCGACCACGATCGGCACGTCGGCCGCCTTGGCGTGGTTCAACGCCTCGATCGTCTGCGGCATCACACCGTCGTCGGCCGCGACGACCAGGATCACGATGTCCGTGACCTGGGCACCACGAGCACGCATGGCGGTGAACGCCTCGTGACCCGGGGTGTCGATGAAGGTGACCGCCCGGTCCTCGCCCTCGTGCGGGACGTGGACCTGGTAGGCACCGATGTGCTGGGTGATGCCACCCGCCTCACCGGCCACCACGTTCGCCTTACGGATGGCGTCGAGCAGCTTGGTCTTACCGTGGTCGACGTGACCCATGACGGTCACCACCGGCGCACGGCTGACCAGACGCTCCTCGGCCACCTCCGCGTCGAGGTCGATGTTGAACTGCGCGAGCAGCTCGCGGTCCTCGTCCTCCGGGCTGACGATCTGGATGTCGAAGCCCAGGTGCTCACCCAGCAGGTGCAGGGTGTCGTCAGAACAGGACTGGGTCGCGGTCACCATCTCGCCCAGGTTGAACATCTCCTGGACCAGCGAACCCGGGTTGGCGTTGATCTTGTCGGCGAAGTCCGACAGCGAGGCGCCACGGGAGAGCCTGACGATCTGACCCTGACCCCGGGGAGCACCCGAGCTCATGGTCGGAGCCGACAGGTTGTCGAACTCCTGTCTGCGCTGCTTCTTGGACTTGCGACCGCGCGTCGGCCGACCACCCGGACGCCCGAAGGCACCCGCGGCGCCGCCGCCACGGCCACGACCGCCCGCACCCGGACGACCGCCGCCACCGGCCGGACCACCCGGACGGAAACCGCCACCGGGAGCACCCGCACCGCCGCCGGGACCGCCACGGTAGCCACCGCCACCGCCGGCACCCGCGCCGCCACCGGGGCCGCCGCGGTAACCGCCACCGCCACCGGCGCCACCGCCGGGACCGCCACGGAAACCGCCGCCACCGCCACCGGGACGACCTGCGCCGCCACCGGGACGACCGGCGCCACCGGGACCGGGGCGACCGGCAGCCGGCCGCTGGCTCGGCATGGACGCCGGGCTGGGCCGCGGCGGCATGGAGTTCGGGCTCGGCCGCGGCGGCATGCCCGCCGGGGTGTTGGGCCGAGGACCACCCGCACCGGCGGCCGGGGGCCGCTGCTGCTGGCCACCCTGGATGCCGAACGGGTTGTTACCGGCACCGCGCGCCGGCGGACGACCGCCCGGCCGGGCACCCGGACCGGGAGCCGGCGTGCTCGGTCGAGCTGCCGGCGAACCGGGACGGGGCGGCATCGCCGCCGGACCCGGCCGAGGGCCGGGGCGGTTACCGCCGTCTGCCGGAGGCTCCCGGCGAACGGGGTTGTCCCGCTGCTGCTGGCGGGCGGCCTGCGCGGCCTTGACCGCGGCCTCCTGCTCAGCCTTCAGCGCGGCGGCACGCGCCTCCGCGGCCGCCACCTCGATGTCGTGGGCACTCGCCGGCTTGGCGACCGGGGTCGCCGTCTGCGGCGCGCCGGGAACCGGACCCTTGGGCTTCGGACCGGGTGCCGGCGCGGCCGGCCGCCGAGGCGGCATCGGCTTGGCCGAGACCCGGGGCGCGCCCGGGGCCGGGGTTGGCGTCGGGGTCGGGTTTGAAGCCGGCGTCGACGCGGGCGCCGACGGGGCGGCCGGAGCCGGGGCTCCGGCGGACGCGACGAATGCGTTACGCAGCCGCCGGGCGACGGGCGCCTCGACGGTGCTGGACGCGGACTTCACGAACTCGCCCATTTCCTTCAGCTTGGCGAGAACGGTCTTACTCTCGACCCCGAGCTCTTTTGCAAGCTCGTGTACGCGGGCCTTGCCTGCCACTGCACTCCTCACTCCGAGGTCGTGCGGGCAGCACCCGCAGCGACCTCACTCGTGCACTTGAAGCCTGGTCATTTCAGGGACTTCATCGTGTGCTCATGTCGGTCGTCCTACCCTGCTAGCGACCCTCGCCCGGTCGGGCTGACCGGACGTAGTGGTTGGCGCATCGACGTGCTCCGCCAGCGCACCGTGGTCGAGGACCTCGGTGCTGCGCAGCGCACGCCCGAAGGCGCGGCGCCGCACCGCCAGCGCGAAGCAGGCCGGATCCGGGTGCATGTTCGCTCCCCGACCCGGCAGCCTGCGGCGCGGATCAGGCCGGAGGCTGTGACCAGCCTCGTCCTTGACCGCGACGATTCGCAGCAATTCGCTGGCCGGCGCACGTTGCCGGCAACCCACACAGGTGCGCTCCGGCTGCGCGCGTCGTACCACTGGAGGAAGTCTACCCCTAGCTCCCCGAGATCGCGCCGCCCGGCTCCCGCACGTGATCAGTTACCCCACGCGCCGCCGGCGCGGTCTGCTCCGCATCGGAACGAATGTCGATCCGCCAACCGGTCAATCGGGCCGCGAGTCGGGCATTCTGCCCCTCCCGACCGATGGCGAGCGAGAGCTGGAAGTCGGGAACTGTTACCCGGGCGGCCCGGTTGGCCAGGTCGACCACCTCGACCCGCAGCGCCTTTGCCGGCGACAACGCGTTGCCGACGAAGGTGCCCGGGTCGTCCGACCAGTCGATGATGTCGATCTTCTCACCGTGCAGCTCGCTCATCACGGCACGCACCCGCTGACCCATCGGGCCGATGCAGGCGCCCTTGGCGTTCACCCCGGGGGTGGTGGAGCGGACGGCGATCTTCGTGCGATGGCCCGCCTCACGGGCGATCGCGCCGATCTCGACGGTGCCGTCGGCGATCTCCGGCACCTCCAGCGCGAAGAGCTTCTTGACCAGAGCCGGATGCGACCGGGACAGGGTGATCTGCGGCCCGCGCATGCCCTTGGCCACGTGCACCACGACGCAGCGGACCCGCTCGCCGTGCGCGTACCGCTCGCCGGGCACCTGCTCGGACTGCGGCAGAACGCCCTCCAGCTTGCCCAGGTCGACGCTGACGATGCCCTTCTCGGTACGCGTCTCGTGCGCCTGCACCACGCCGGTGACCAGGTCACCCTCGCGGCCGACGTACTCACCGAAGTGCACCTCGTCGGTGGCCTCCCGCAACCGCTGGAGGATCACCTGCTTGGCGGTCATGGCGGCGATCCGGCCGAAGTCGTGCGGGGTGTCGTCCCACTCCCGCACCAGGCTGCCGTCGGCATCCATCTCCTGCGCGTACACCAGGGCGGCGCCCGACCTACGGTCGATCTCCACCCGGGCGTGCGGCTCGGCCCCGTCGGTGTGCCGGTAGGCGGTCAGCAACGCGGTCTCGATCGCCGCGAGAATCGTGTCGAACGGGATCTCCCGCTCGCGCTCGAGTGCGCGCAGCGCCGCGAGGTCGATGTTCACCTCTCCTCGTCCTCCACATCATCTTCGTCGTCGATGTCGTCTGAATCGTCGATCTCGTCGGAATCATCCGCGTCGTCGAACTCGTCGTCCGGCTCACCGAGCTCGGCGAGCCGGGTGAACTCGATCTGCACACGGCCCGGGCCCAACTGGGCGTACGCCCAGGCGGCGCGGCCGTCGTCGGTCTCCAGGTGCACGCCCTCGTCGTCGGCCGCGACCACCCGGCCGGTCAGCTGACGGTCACCGGCGGGCTGCTCGCCCCGCTGGCCGGGCAGCGCGGCCGCGCCCCGGGCGGTGACCTTGACCAGTCGACCCACGTTGCGCCGCCAGTGGCGGGGCAGGGTGAGCGGCCGGTCGACGCCGGGTGAGCTGACTTCCAGCTGGTACTCGCCGGCGACGATGTCGCCACCGGTCTCCTCCGCGGCGTCCAGCGCGGCCGAGACCGCGCGGGAGACGACCGCGACGGCGTCCAGGTCGATCCCGCCGTCGGTGTCCACCATCACCCGCACCACGTGCCGGCGGCCGGCCCGGGAGACGGACAGGTCCTCCAGGTCGTAGCCGGCGTCGTTGACCACCGGCTCGATCACGGCCCGCAGTCGGTCCCGCCGTGCGGCGAGGTCACCGCCGCGGGGGCCCGCAGCACCGCGGGGTCGACCCGTCGGCCTGGTGGCACGGCCACGCTGCGTCATCTCCGCACCCTCTCCCTGGTCGACGGGGACCGGTAGTCCCGCCATGCCGGCACGCCACCGGAGTGGACACGCCGGTGGTTGCGCAGAGCGTAACGCGCCTGCCCGGCGGCGGACCGGGCGGCGCACCGACGCCGGTGACCCCCGGAGCGGCACGGATGGTGTTGACTTGGCCGGTGGGGAACGGCAGAACGACACAGCGCGACCAAGCATCCGGACATTCCCGGCGAAAGCTCCTGAGTGCCGGCGCGCTGCTGGTGCTCGGCGGCGCCGTGACGCCGCTGACCGGCTGTGATCTTTTCGACCGCGACGACCAACCAGCCCCGCCACCCGACCCGCTGCGGCCGATGGTGGACGAGTCACTCGCGCTGGCCGCCGCGTACCGGGCGAGCGCGACCGCCCATCCCGACCTCGCCGACCGGCTCAACCCGATCGCCGAGACGCACACCGCGCACGCCACCGAGCTGGCCCGGGTAATCGGCGTGACGGTCCCGTCGGCGGCCTCCGCCGCCCCGACCACGGCCCCGGCCGCCGATCCGAACGGCGCGCGCGCCGCCCTGCGGGCGCTGGAGAAGACCGCCCAGCAGTCCGCCACCGCCGCCTGCGCCGCGGCGCCCGCAGAACGGGCGGCACTGCTCGGGTCGATCGTCGCCGCTCGGGCGACTCACCAGGAGGCACTGAAGTGAGGCAGCCGTCCGCCGAGGAGGCACTCGCCTCCGCCCTGTCCGCCGAGTACGCGGCCATCTACGCCTACGGACGGATCGGTGTCCGGCTCAGCGGAGCGGCGCGGGACGCGGCACGTCAGGCTGAGGCCGCGCATCGACGTCGGCGCGACGCGCTGGTGGTGCAGCTCACCACGGCCAACGGCGTGGTCCCGCCGGACCGCGCTGGATACGCCCTGCCGTTCCCGGTCACCGACCGGGCCAGCGCCCTGCGGCTCGCCGCCGAGGTGGAGGAGCGCACTGCCGCCCACTGGCGGGCGGCCCTGGCGTCCACCACGGGCGCCGACCGGGACCAGGCGCTGGCCGCCCTTGTCGAGTACGCCGTGCGGGCCACCCGGTGGCGGAAGACTGCCGGGTCGACCCCGCTGACTGTCCCGTTTCCCGGTCGACCGGCCTGAGCCGGTCCACTCCGGTTGCGGTACGCATACCAGGTATGCATACTCCGTTGCCATGTCCATCCGTCACGGGTTGCTCGCCCTGCTCGAACGCGGCCAGATGTACGGCTACCAGCTGCGCGCCGCGTTCGAGGAGTCGACCGGCTCGACCTGGCCACTGAACATCGGTCAGGTCTACACCACGTTGTCCCGGCTGGAACGGGACGGTTTGGTGCGCCCGCTGCCGGAGAGCGAGGCCGGGCAGCGCCCGTACGAGATCACCGACGCCGGCCGGGCGGACCTGGCGCTGTGGTTCGCCACCCCGATCAGCCGTACCGACCGCCCCCGCGACGAACTGGCGATCAAGCTGGCACTGGCGCTCACCACCCCCGGGGTCGACGTCCGGTCGGTGGTGCAGGCCCAACGCAGCGCGACGATGCGGGCCCTTCAGGAGTTGACCCGGTTGAAGTACGGCAGCAACCGGCCGGAGGACCTTCCCTGGCGACTCGTGCTGGACTCGATGGTGTTCCAGGCCGAGGCCGAGGTCCGCTGGCTGGACCACTGCGAGACCAGTCTGGTCCGGCACCAACCCAGCGGCCCGGCGCCTCCCCCGTCCCGACCCGATGACGCCGACGCGCGGGACGCGGCTCGCTGGGCCGGCGAGGAGGCAAGACGGTGAGCGGATCGGACGACGCGGTGCTGGAGCTACGCGCCGTCCACCGCACCCACGGCGCCGGGCCGGCGGCGGTGCACGCGCTGCGCGGCGTCAGCCTGGTCGTCCGGCCCGGCGAGCTGGTCGCCGTGATGGGGCCGTCCGGCTCCGGAAAATCGACCCTGCTGGCTCTCGCCGGTGGGTTGGACCGTCCGACCGGCGGCGAGGTCCGGGTCGAGGGGCAGCCGCTGGGGGCCCTGGACCGCCGCGGACTGGCCCAGCTGCGCCGCCGTCGGATCGGCTACATCTTCCAGCAGCTCAACCTGCTGGGCAGTCTGAGCGCACTGGAGAACGTGGCGCTCCCGTTGGAACTCGACGGGACCAGCGGACGTCGGGCCCGCGCACTGGCCATGGCCGCGCTCACCGAGGTGGGGCTACCCGCGTTGGGCGACCGTTTCCCGGACCAGCTCTCCGGAGGGCAGCAGCAGCGGGTGGCCATCGCCCGCGCGCTGGTGGGCGAACGCCGGCTGGTCCTCGCCGACGAACCCACCGGGGCATTGGACTCCCAGACCGGTGAGGCGGTGCTGCACCTGCTGCGCCGCCGGATCGACGCGGGAGCCGCCGGCGTGCTGGTCACCCACGAGGCACGGCACGCCGGCTGGGCCGACCGGGTGGTGTTCCTCCGCGACGGCGTCCTGGTCGACACGACTGCACCGCTGAGCAGTGTCGAGCAACTGCTGTCCGGCAGCGACCGGTGACCGTTCGCCGCCCGACGCGGGCCCCCGGTCGGGCCGATCCCGCGACGCCGCGGCCGGTCGCGCCACCCGCCCCGGTCGGCCGACGGCGGTTCGCCGAGCTGACCGGCTCCTGGCGGGCGGCGCTGCGGATCGCCCGGCGGGAGTCACGCCGGTCACGGCGTCGGACCGCCCTGGTGCTCGCGATGATCGCCATGCCGGTGGCGGCGCTGGCCTTCCTGGCGGCGAGCTACGACATGGCCGAGCTGACCCCACAGGAACGCGTCGACCGCCGGCTCGGCGTGGCCGACGCGCAGCTGCAGTGGATCGCCAACGGCCCGGTGGGGCAGGACGAGTGGGGCGAGGGTTGGTACACCCGCGACGGCGCTCCCCCCGGGAAGGTCACAGCGGACCGGCTGACGGCGCTGCTCGGGCCGGGCAGCAGGGTCACCGAGGTGCGTCAGAACGTCCCGCTGACCCTGCGCGGCCCGCACCGCGACGAGGTCGTGAACGGTCGGGTGCTGGACCTCACCGACCCGCTGGCCCGCGGGCTGGTGCGGTTCCGGGCCGGCCGGGCCCCGCAGCAACCCGGTGAGGTCGCTGTCAGTCCGAGGGCGTTGCGTCGCCTGGACCTTCGCCTCGGCCACGCCGTGGCCGCCGCCGACGGCAGCAGGGCGTACACGGTGGTGGGCGTGGTCGAGTTCCCGGACGACCTCGGACCGGTGGTCGCGCTGCACCCGGGGGCCGTGCCATCGACCGGCCCGGAGCCGGACGGAGTCTGGCTGGCGGACGTGCCGGGCACCGTCGACGAGGCGCTGGTGTCCCGGCTCAACGACAGTGGGGTGGTGGTCACGGCGCGGTACCAGATCGGCTCGGCGACCCGGGCGGACCGGACCTGGCTCGGGTCGGTCGTGGGGGACAACCCGAACGACCTGAGCACCGGCGTCCTGATCGCCGGCCTCGGGCTGCTGGAGGTCGTCCTGCTGGTCGGGCCGGCCTTCGCCGTCGGAGTCCGTCGCCGTCGACGGGATCTGGCGCTGGTGGCGGTGGCGGGCGGGGACGCCGCCCAGCTTCGCCGGGTCGTGCTGGCCGACGGTGTGGTGCTGGGTGTGCTGGGGGCCGCCGCCGGCCTGTTGGTCGGCGTCGGAGCGGCGTTCGCGGGTCGCCCGCTGATGGAGCAGTACGTCTTCAGCGCCCGTTTTGGCGGCTACCGCTGCTGGCCGAGCGCGCTGGTCCTGCTCGGTGGCGTCGCGGTGCTGGCCGGGGTGCTCGCCGCGCTGGCACCGGCCTGGACAGCCGCCCGGCAGGACGTCAGCGCCGGGCTCGCCGGACGACGTACCCCGGCGAAGTCTCCGGGCCGGTGGTTGGCTCTCGGACTGGCGCTGGTGGTCGGCGGGGCGGGGCTGGCGGCGTTCGGGGCCACCCGGACTTCCCCGGCGGTGGTTCTCACCGGGCTGATCCTCGGCGAGTTGGGCCTGGTCTGCTGCACGCCCACGCTGCTCGGGGTGCTCGCCCGCCTCGGCCGGGTGTTGCCGCTGGCACCACGGATCGCTCTGCGCGATGCCAGCCGCAACCGGGCCGCCGCGGCACCGGCCATCTGCGCCGTGATGGCCGCCGTGGCCAGCAGCGTCGCCCTCGGCGGATACCTGGCCAGCGAGGGCGCCCGCGAGGCGCGTGCCTACCGGCCGGCGCTGCCGACCGGCCATGTCATGGTCAACCCGGTCGGATCGGCCGGGCAGCCCACGCTGGCCCAGATCACCGACGCGGCCCGCAGTCAGTTCGGGGTCGGCGCTGTTGCCCCGGTGCAGACACCGAGCTGCGGGGCGGGGCGCACCGGCTACTGCGACATCGCACCGGTGCTCCCGCTGACCCGGGCTTGCCCCTGGCAGCCCGGCGTTCACCTTCCCGCGGAGCAGCGCCAGCAGGCCCGCGCCGATCCCCGCTGCCAGATCAGCGAGGCGGACTACTTCGGCGGCTACGTGGAACCCGGAGTCGACGACGGGACCGCACTCCCCCTGCTCACCGGCGTGGACCCGGCGACGACAGCCGCCGCCACGGCCGTGCTGCGCGCCGGAGGCGTGCTGGTGACCGACCCGCGCTACCTGCACGACGGCCTCGTCACCGTCCGGGTCAGCGAGGTGGAGGCCGGGCCGGACCGGCCGGTCACCGTCCACGACCTTCCGGGGTACGCGCTGCCCCGGGCGACCGGCCAGTCCCGTCTGCTGCTGTCCGCCGCCGCCGCGCGGCAACTCGACCTGAGCTGGTCTCAGACCGGTTGGGTGATCGGCACCACGACCCCGCCCGACGAGGAGCAACAGGCACGGTTCGCCGCCGTCCTGCGGCCGTTCGGGACGCTCGCGCTGAGCGTGGAGAACGGTGGTGCCCCACGCGACGTCTCACCGTTGCTCCTGCTGCTCGCCGCGGCGGCCGGGCTGATCACCGTGGGGGCGGCCGGGATCGCCACCGCGCTCGCCGCCGCTGAGGGACGCGCCGAGCTGACCACCCTCGCGGCCGTCGGCGCGGCCCCAGCGGTACGCCGGCTGCTGGCGATCTGCCAGGCCGGGGTCATCGCCGGTCTCGGGTCGGTGCTCGGCATCGTGGCCGGCCTCGGCACCGCCGCGATCGTGCTGGTCTCGGTCAACCGGCAGTACGCCAGTGACTGGCCGGTATCCGATCCGTACCCCTTTCTGGTGCCGTGGCCCGCGCTCGGGGTCCTGGTGCTGGTGCCGGTGGTGGCGATGCTCGGGGCGGGCCTGTTCACCAGGGCCCGACTGCCTATCGAACGGCGGCTGGACTGACCGATGCGCCGGGCCACCGAAAGGGACCGCGCGGGGGTGCCGCCGGGGCCGGGCAGCCGGCAGACTGACCGGCGTGTCAGTGCTCAGGAATGTCGTCCGTCGCGCCGGTCATCATCGCTGGTTCGGCGCCACCGCGCGCCTGCTGGTTCCGGCCGATCGGATGGTTGGTCGACTCACCCGGGGCCGGGTGGTCGCGCTCGGCCTGCTCCCCTCCCTGCTGATCACCACGACGGGCCGCCGCTCCGGCAAGCCCCGCAGTAATCCGCTGCTGTACGTGCCGGACGGCGACGCGTACGTGGTGATCGGCTCCAACTGGGGGCAGACCCACCACCCCGGCTGGGCGATGAATCTGCTCGCCGATCCCGCCGCCGAGGTGGACGTGAAGGGCCGGCGGGTCGCGGTGCGGGCCGAACGGGCCTCCGGCGCCGAACGGGACCGGTTGTGGCGGCTGCTGGTCACCGCGTGGCCGGCGTACCACACGTACGTGCAGCGTGCCGGCGGCCGGGAAATCCACATCTTCCGGCTGGCCCCGACCGGGCGCGGCGCGCCCGACGCTCCACCGTCGGCTGGCTAGGCTGACGCTCGGTAGCCAAGGCGAGGTGGTCCCGTGAGCGCGAGGAGTGAGCAGACCGGTGTCGACCGGGGCCTCGACGATCGACGGTGGACGGTCGCGGAGCGGGTCGCCGAGGCGGTTCGACGTCGGTTCCCGGCCGATGCGCTCGCGATCGCTGTGCATGGGCCTCTGGCGCACGGGGACGACGACGGCGGTGGGGACCGGGAGGCGGGAATGCTGGTGGTCACCTATCGACCCGGGACCGGCCCACCGCCGGCGACCCGCCGGGTGGACGGGGTGCTCGTCGATCTGACAGTGGCCGCCGCCGAGGACTACCTGGCCCAGGCCCGGGTGCTCTCCCCGCTCTGGCCGCTGACCGCCGACCGGTACGTCACCACGCAGGCGTTGCACGATCCGACGGGCTGGTTGCGGACGCTGCGCGACGAGCACCTCGGCCGGCTGGCTCGGGCCCGGCCGGCGGAGTTCAGCACCGCGGCCCGACAGGCCTGGTACAGGGGCAGCGCGGCGCACTCCCGGGCGGCCCGGCTGGCCGAGTGGTACGAGACCGATCAGGCTCTGCTGATGCTCGGTGAGGCCCGGCTGGCGGCGGCCACGGTGACCGGTCTGCTGAGTCGCACCTACTTCCGTGATCCGGGGGACGCGGTGCGGCGCACCGGGCTGGCCGGCGCGGACATGACCGAGGTGGGTGTGGTGCTGGCCCGGCAGGCCGAGGAGTTGGCCGCCCGTGGTCGCGCTGTCGACGGCACGATCGACGAGCTGCTCAGCACCTGAGGCGCGTCACAGCCCGCCCGGTACGCCGATCAGCGAGCCGATCAGGTAGGTGGCGCCGGCCGCAGCGGCGCCCAGCAGCAGCTGGCGTATCCCACTGGTCCACCAGGGACGGCGGGTGAACCTGGCCACCACGGCACCGGCGGCGAACAGCCCGAGCCCACCGACGGCGAGCGCCAGCCACAGTGCGGTGGCGCCGAGCAGGTACGGCAGCAGCGGGACCAGCGCGCCGACCGAGAAGAACAGGAACGACGAGATCGCCGCCGCCCACGGGCTGGGCTGGTCGTCGGGGTCGACGCCCAGCTCCTCGCGGACGTGCACCCGCAGCGCCTCCTCCGGGTCGCGCCGCACCGCCTCGGCGACCTGGGTGGCGAGGTCCCGGGGCAGGCCCCGGGCCACCCACGCGTCGGCCAGCTCCCGGGCCTCCGCCTCAGGGTGCCGTTCCAGTTCCCGTCGCTCCTTTGCCACCTCGGCGGCGACCTGCTCGTTGGCGGAACGCACGCTGGTGTACTCGCCGAGGCCCATGGAGATGGCACCGGCGACGAGGCCGGCGCTGCCGGTGAGCACGATGCTGCGGGGCGACACCCCGCCGCCGCCGACACCGGCGATCAGGGCGATGTTGGTGACCAGGCCGTCCATCGCGCCGAAGACGGCCGGGCGCAGCCAGCCGCCGGAGACGTCCGCGTGGTGCGCCTCGCGTAGCGCCGCCGGGGTGTCGGTCACGGCGCCTGCCCTTCGTCCGCGACTGCGGGACTCCGCTTCGCTGCGTTCCTCGCGCTCACGGCAGGGTCAGGATCTCGTGGCCGTCGTCGGTCACCACGATCGTGTGCTCGAACTGCGCCGTCCACTTCCGGTCCTTGGTGACCACTGTCCACCCGTCGTCCCACATGTCGTACTGGTAGGTGCCGAGGGTGATCATCGGCTCGATGGTGAACGTCATGCCGGGCTCCATGATGTCCGTGGGGCGCGGGCTGTCGTAGTGCGGCACGTAGAGGCCGCTGTGGAAGGCCTCGCCGATGCCGTGGCCGGTGAAGTCGCGGACCACGCCGTAGCCGAACCGCTTGGCGTACGACTCGATGACGCGGCCCACCACGTTGATCTGGCGTCCCGGGGCGACGGCGCGGATGCCGCGCATCATCGCCTCGTGGGTCCGCTCGACCAGGAGCCGGGCCTCTTCGCTGACCTCGCCGACGCAGAAGGTGGCGTCGGTGTCACCGTGCACCCCACCGATGTACGCGGTCACGTCGACGTTGATGATGTCGCCGTCGGTCAGGACCGTGGTGTCCGGGATGCCATGGCAGATGACCTCGTTGAGGCTGGTGCAGCAGGACTTCGGGAAGCCCTTGTAGCCCAGCGTCGACGGGTACGCGCCGTGGTCGCAGAGGAACTCGTGCACCACCTTGTCGATCTCGTCGGTGGTCACGCCGGGCTTGCAGTGCTCGCCGGCGAGCTGGGTCGCCTGGGCGGCGAGCCGGCTGGCGAGCCGCATCTTCTCGATGGTCTCCGGCGTCTGCACGTGCGAGCCACGCCACTCCCGCGGACGCGCCTTGCCCACGTACTCCGGTCGGGCGATCTGGGGTGGCACCGGTCGCATCGGGGAGAGCGTGCCTGGTGTCAGCGGCGGACGGACGGTCATGCCGCAAGCCTATCGCCGAGGCCGCCGGTGACCCGCGCCACGGCCACCCGGTGGAGGTTGTTGCCCTGCCAGGGTGGCTGTGCCATGGTGTCAGCGTGGATCAAGGGGGAGCACCGCCCGTCTTCTCCGCCAGCGCCGAGATCGACGGTGACCACCTCCACGTCGTGGTGGCCGGCGAGGTCGACATGGCGACAGCGGACACGATGCTCCAGACGGCGCTGCGCGAGCCCGCCGGGAAGATCACTCTCGACCTGAGCGCTGTCACCTTCTTCGACTCGGCCGCCATCCACGCCCTGGTCCGGCTCGCCCAGGAGTTTCCGGGGCGACTCACCGTCCGCCCGTCCCGGCAGGTCCGTCGGGTGCTGGAGATCTCCGGCCTCGGCGAGCAGGGCTGGCTCGACCCGGCCTAGGCGCCGGCCGCCGCCGGGCGCGCGGTCAGTCCTGCAACTGCCGGCGCAGCGTCACCTCGGTGCCCTCAGCGGTACGCCGCACCGACAGTTCGCCCAGCGCCCTGATCAGGTCCAGGCCGCGACCCCGGAAGCCGGAGCCGGTCGACTCCCGCCACTGCCCGCTGTCGCGCACTGTGGCCGTCACCGTCCGATCCTCGATGGCCACCTCCACACTGATCATGGCCTCGGCCGGGTGGACCGGGTGTTCGATGGCGTTGGCGGCGGCCTCGGAGACGGCGACCGTCAGGTCGAACAGGTCGGTCTCGCCGACGGAGTGCGCGACCAGGAAGTCCTCCAGCCGCTTCCGGAGCACGCTGAGCCGGGTCGGGTCCGCCGGTAGCCGCAGCGCGAAGCGGTTCAGTTCTGCCGCCTCCAGGGCGAGCACCGCCACGTCGTCGCGGCGCGGCCGTCCGGTGACCCGCTCCACGACGGCGTCGATCAGGTCCACCACGTGCTCACTCGGGGAGGCCGCGTCGACGCGCAGCTGGGCCAGTGAGGCATCGATGCCGATCTGACGGTCCTCGATCAGCCCGTCGGTGTAGAGCAGCAGTCGAGTGCCGGCCGGCAACTCGCCCACGACCGACTCGTACGTCGCGTTGGGGAGGGCGCCGACCGGTGGACCGAGCGCCCGGTCGTGCAGGAACGCCACGTCGCCTCCCGTGATCAACAGTGGGGACGGGTGACCGGCGCTCGCGTACCGCAGCCGACCGGTGCGGGGGTTGAACAGCAGACAGACCACTGTCGCGAAGGAGCGGCCCTCGGTGGAGCCGACCAGCCGGTTGAGCCGGGTCAGCGATTCACCCGGATCGAAGCCCTCCAGCACGTACGCCCGCAGCGCGTTGCGCAGCTGCCCCATCGCCGCGGCGGCCCGGACGCCCTTACCGACCACGTCGCCGATGACCAGCACCAGCTCATCGCCGTTCAACGCGATGGCGTCGTACCAGTCGCCGCCGACCTCGACGTCGGCGCTGCCGGGCAGGTAACGGCTGGCCACCACCGCGCCGGGCAGTTGGGGCAGCGACCGGGGCAGCAGGCTGTGCTGCAGCGTGGTGGCGATGCGGTGTTCGGCTTCGTAGAGCTGGGCGTTCTCCAATCGCACCCCGACGAGCCGGGCCAACTGGGTCAACGCGGCGTCGTCGGCCTGCGCCTCGTCGCCGGCCGTCCGCCAGACCTGCAGCTCACCGAGCTGCTTCCTGGTCGTGCCGGTCAGCTCGGCCACGAAGGACGGGTCGGCGGCGGTGGTGCCGCCGCCGTCCGCCTCGAAGCGCGTCTCGGCCGCGGTGACCACCACCCGAGCGGCCTCGGCGAGAGTCAACGCGTGCCGGGCGGCGACCTGGAGCACGTCGGCGGTGGATCGGGCGGTGTTCACCGCCACCGCCGCGTCAGCCAGCGCCCGGAGCCGGCGGATGATCTGCCCGCGCAGCTGGCCCAGCTCGACGTTGGCCCGGACCCGGGCGATCAACTCCTGCGCGGAGAACGGCTTGGTGAGGTAGTCGTCGGCGCCGACGGCGAGACCGGCAACGGCCTCCGCGGAGCCGGCGCGGGCGGAGAGCAGCACGATCGGCACATGCCGGGTACGCGAGTCCGCGCGCAGAGCGCTCACCAGCCCGAACCCGTCCAGCCGGGGCATCATCACGTCGGTGAGCACCAGGTCGAATCCGCCCTCGCGAGCCAGCGGCAGGGCATCGAGCCCGTCGTTCGCGGTGACCACGTCCCAGGTCGGGGAGAGCAGCCGACTGACGTGCTCCTGCAGGTCGGCGTTGTCGTCGACGACCAGGATCCGGCCAGCCGAGGTGCCCTTCGCCGGCTGCCGGTCCAGCTCGGGTGTCGACGCGACGCCGGCCCACAGCGCGGTCTCCGCAACGAAGAGCCGGGCCTGCTCGGGCTCACCCACGGGCAGCGGGTCGAACGCCGCCACCCGGTCCGCCGGCAGGTGCGCCGAGCCGAACGGGACGGTCACAGTGAAGGTGCTGCCCACGTCGACAGTGCTGGTCACCCCGACCGCACCGCCGTGCATCTCGACAAGTTCCCGGACCAGCGCGAGGCCGATGCCGGTGCCCTCGTGGGTGCGTGCCCGCACCCCGGGCACCCGGTGGAACCGTTCGAAGACGTGCGGCAGCTCGTCCGGCACGATGCCGACGCCGGTGTCCGTCACCTCCAGCCGGGCCGCGCCCTCGACGGCCCGGATCCGCACCCGGATCTCGCCG
Organism: Micromonospora sp. NBC_00821; assembly: GCF_036347035.1. Taxonomy (NCBI): domain Bacteria; kingdom Bacillati; phylum Actinomycetota; class Actinomycetes; order Micromonosporales; family Micromonosporaceae; genus Micromonospora; species Micromonospora sp. NBC_00821. The sequence goes on along the minus strand of NZ_CP108880.1, from coordinate 1,740,116 downwards.
TCGAAGGTGAACTTGACCGCGTTCGACACCAGGTTGAGGACGATCTTCTCCCACATGTCCCGGTCGACGAAGACCGGCGTCGGCAGCGGTGGGCAGTCCACCACCAGTCGCAAGCCGGCCCGGTCGGTGGCCGAGCGGAAGGTGCTGGCCAGGCGGGCGGTGTAACCGGCGAGGTCGGTGGGCTGGTATCGGGCGGCGAGCCGACCGGACTCCAGTCGGGAGAAGTCCAGGACGGTGTTGACCAGCTTGAGCAGGCGCAGCGCGTTGCGGTGCATCATGGTGAGCCGGTCGGTTTCGGTGGCGGGCAGCTCCGGGTCGGCCAGCATGTCCTCCAGCGGGCCGAGCACCAGGGTCAGCGGGGTACGGAACTCGTGGCTGACGTTGGCGAAGAAGTTGGTCTTCGCCCGGTCCAGTGCGGCCAACTCGGCGGCGCGGGCCCGTTCCTGCTCGTACGCCCGCTGGGTGCCGACCGCCCGGGAGATCTGGGCGGCGACCAGGCCGAGGAAGTCGCGATAGTCGTCGCTGAGCGGCAGCTGACGGGCCACGCCGACGACCAGCGCGCCGACCGTCTGGTTGCTCGCCGTGAGCGGCAGCACGAGGGCGTGGTCGGCGGCGTCGACAGGCGACGCGTCGAGCAGAGCGGCCACCTCGATCGTGGCGGGCGCGTCATCGTCGGTCAGCCGGGCCACCAGCCGTGCTGTGACATCGGCGGCGGGCGGGGTGGTACCGGTGCAGCCGGCCAGGGTGAGCTGGTCGTTGTCGTCAGCCAGATAGATCAGGGCGAACGGCACGTCGGCCCGGTGCCGGCCGAGCACCTCGGCGGCGGTCCGACCCAGTTCCGTGGCGCTGCCGATGTCGCTCAGCTCGGCACCCAGCTCGGACAACGCTCGCAGCCGACGCTCGCCGAGCACCCGCCCGGTGGTCTCGCTGACGATGCAGTAGACGCCACTGACCGCGCCGTCGTCCCCCCGGATCGGGTCGTACGAGACGTTGAAGTACGTCTGCTCGACGAAGCCGTAACGGTCCAGCAGAAAGGGATGGTCCTCGCCCCGATAGGAGCGGCCGGTGCTCCGGACGCTGTCGAGCAGTGGGCCGAGCACCGCCCAGGTCTCGGCCCAGTTCGTGCGGGCCGGTTGGCCGATCACGTCCGGGTGTTTGCCGCCGATGGTCGGCCGGTAGGCGTCGTTGTAGAAGGCCAACTGCTCGTCGCCCCAGAACATGACGATCGGCGCGCTGGAAGCGAGCATCATGCCGACCGCGTTGGAGAGCGCCGGGGGCCATTGATGGGGCTCACCCAGCGGGCCGGAGGACCAGTCAAAGGAGGCCAGTCGCTCGCCCATCTCACCGCCGGCCGCGAACGCGGCCGCCAGCATCGGCGGGGTCTCGCGACCGGACAGGGCGGGATGCCCGATGTCCGCGCCCCCCTGGGCCGAGCTCATGCAGCCTCCCGCTCCGGCCGTACCCCTCGACCGTTGATCTTCACCCGCCGTGCTCCGACTTGTACCCCAGCGGACCAGCAACGTAACGCATCACGACAGATGGACGCTGGTTACGTACGCGTGAGCGGTCGGGCACCGGACAGTGCGGGTGGACGGAGGCGTCGAACGGCGGTGGCCGGAACGCTCTGACGAGTCAGAAGACCGGCAGCCCGTCGATGCTTGCCGCGTTCTTGGTGGCCCGGTAGGTGACCAGATCATCGGCGCTGCGGCGGGAGTGTGAGGTGAGTAACAGATCACGTTCGGCCCGGAAGTCCATCAGTGGCACCGCGTATCCGCAGGAGTCACTGACCCGCTCCACCTCGACAGTGATGACCGCCCGCACGGCGTGCACGTCCGGAGGCGCGGGAAACTCGGCGAGCCGATCGGCGAAGGCGTCCTCGGTGACCGCGACGCTGCTGCCCCGACCGTGCAACCGGACGATCTTCGGCGGGCCGTCGAAGGCGCAGAACATCAGCGTGATCCGGCCGTTGTCCCGCAGGTGGGCGATGGTCTCCGCCCCACTGCCGTGATAGTCGAGGTAGGCCACCCGGTGCGGGCCAAGGATCACGAAGGTGCCCCGCATGCCCTTCGGTGACACGTTGACGTGCCCCTCGACCCCGGACGGTGCGGTCGCCACGAAGAAGAGTGGCTGGGCCACTATGAAGTCACGCAGTCGAGCATCGACCTCCGGATAAACCTTGCCCATGCGCCGATCCTCCCACCGGTGCCGTCGACGGGCGGGGGCGATCCCCGTCACACCCGCCGGCCGGCGGCCTGCACCAACGCCGTGATCGGGGCGGGATCCGACTCGTTCTCCGGATGCCACTGCACCCCGAGCACGAACGGCAGGGCCGGATCCTCCACCGCCTCCACCACGCCGTCCCCCGCCCAACCGGTCACCGTGAGCCGGCCCGGATCGGCGACCGCCTGGTGGTGGTACGAGTTGACCTGGTCGACCCCGGCCAGCACCGTGGCGGCCAGGCTGCCCGGTGTGAACCGCACAGCGTGCGCCCCGTACACCCCGGGCGCGGGGCGGTGCGCCTCGTGACCCACCACGTCGGGCAGGTGCTGGTGCAACGTGCCGCCGTACGCGACAGCCAGCAACTGCATGCCCCGACACACGCCCAGCACCGGCACCTCGGCGGCGAGCGCGGCGGCCAACAGCGTCAACTCGCCGGCGTCCCGGTCCGGCCGGTCCTCGGTACGGGGGTCGGGCGGCTGGCCGTACCGCTCCGGGCCGACGTCCGCGCCACCTGCCAACAGCAACCCGTCGAGGACGGCCATCACGTCCGCGTCCACGTCGTCCGGAGGCAGGACCACCGCCCGGCCACCCGCTGCCGTCACCGCCCGCGAGTACGCCTCCGGGACCAGCACCGCCCGCACACCCCGCCAGACCGCCCAGTCGGCGGGTTCGACGTACGCGCTGACCCCGATCAGCGGCCTCCTCCTCATAGAGGAGTGACGTAGGCGCCGGTGATGCCGCCGTCGACCACGAACTGCGCGGCGGTCATGAACGAGGCGTCGTCGCTGGCCAGGAACGCCACCGCGGCGGCGATCTCCTCCGGTTGCCCGAAGCGACCCATCGGCACGTGCACCAGCCGACGGGCGGCCCGCTCCGGGTCGGCGGCGAAGAGCTCCAGCAGCAACGGGGTGGCCACCGGGCCGGGGCAGAGGGCGTTGACCCGGATGCCCTCACGGGCGAACTGCACACCCAACTCCCTTGTCATCGCCAGCACCCCGCCCTTGCTCGCGGTGTACGCGATCTGCGACGTGGCCGCACCCATCAACGCCACGAACGAGGCGGTGTTGATGATCGAGCCCTTGCCCTGCCGACGCATGTGCGGAATCGCGTACTTGCAGCACAGGTAGACGCTCGTGGTGTTGACCCGCAACACCCGCTCCCACGCGTCCAGGCCGGTGTCGAGGATGGAGTCGTCGTCCGGTGGTGAGATGCCGGCGTTGTTGAACGCGACGTCCACCCGGCCGTGCCGGTCGGCAACCCCGTCGAACAGGTCGCGTACCGCCGACTCGTCGGCCACGTCGGTGGCCACGAACTCGCCGCCGCACTCCTCGGCGGCCTTCGTGCCGGCCGCCGCGTCGATGTCCACGCAGACCACCCGGGCCCCCTCGGCGGCGAACCGCCGCACTGTGGCCAACCCGATGCCACTGCCCGCTCCGGTGACCACTGCCACCCGGTCCTGCAACCGACCCTGCACTGGCGTCACTCCTCCGTCGCGATGAACACGTTCTTGACGTCCGTGAAGGAGTGCAACGCGTCCGGGCCCAGCTCGCGGCCGAGCCCGGAGCGCTTCATCCCGCCGAACGGGGTCCAGTAGCGCACCGAGGAGTGCGAGTTGACGCTGAGGTTGCCCGAGTCGACGGCGCGGGCCAGGCGCAGGGCCCGACCCACGTCCCGGGTCCAGATCGAGCCGGAGAGGCCGTACTCGGTGTCGTTGGCGAGCCGGACCGCGTCCGCCTCGTCGTCGAACGGCAGCACCGAGACCACCGGGCCGAAGATCTCCTCCCGCCAGTGCCGGTCGGCCGGCGAGTCGGCCAGCAACACGGTGGGCGCGTGCCAGAACCCGGGGCCGTCGGGGCACGAGCCGGTGAAGGCGACGGTCGCCCCGGCGAGGTAGCCGGCGACCCGCTCCCGTTGGGCGGCGGAGATCAGCGGGCCCATCTCGGCGGTGTCGCGGGACGGGTCCTCGACCCGCACCGCGCGTACCGCCGGTTCGAGCAGTTCCAGGAACCGGTCGTACACCGAACGCTGGACCAGGATCCGCGACCGTGCGCAGCAGTCCTGGCCGGCGTTGTCGAAGACCGCGCCCGGCGCGGTCGCGGCGGCGCGCTCCAGGTCGGCGTCGGCGAACACGATGTTCGCGCTCTTGCCACCCAACTCCAGGGTGAGTCGCTTCACCTGCACGGCGCAGCCGGCCATGATCCGGGTGCCGACCTCGGTGGAGCCGGTGAAGCAGATCTTGCGGACCGCCGGGTGGGTGACGAACCGCTCCCCCACCACCGAGCCCTCGCCCGGGATGACGGTGAAGACGCCGTCCGGCAGGCCGGCCTCGCGGGCCAACTCGGCAAGGCGCAGGGCGGTGAGTGGGGTCAGTTCGGCGGGCTTGAGCACCACCGTGTTGCCGGCGGCGAGCGCCGGGACGAAGCCCCAGGCGGCGATCGGCATCGGGAAGTTCCAGGGCACGATCACGCCAACCACACCGAGTGGCTCGTGGAAGGTGACGTCCAGGCCGCCGGGCACCGGGATCTGCCGCCCGGTCAACCGCTCGGGCGCGCCGGCGTAGTAGTCCAGGACATCGCGGACGTTGCCCGCCTCCCACCGGGCGTTGCCGACGGTGTGCCCCGAGTTGCGCACCTCCAGCGCTGCCAACTCGTCCAGATGCGCGTCGACCACCGCGGCGAACCGCCGCAGCAACCGAGCCCGGTCCCCCGCCCCCACGAGACGCCAGGTCTCGAATGCGGCAGCCGCCCGCGAGACGGCCGCGTCAACCTCGTCCACCGAGGCCGCGGCAACCTCCCGAAACCCGACCCCGCGAGTCGGGTCCACCAGAACCGTCATGCCGCCGCCACCTTTCTCACGCGGTCAGAGGCGTTCGAAGCCACGGGTCAGCTCCCAGTCCGTCACCGCGGCGTCGAAAGCGGCCAGCTCGACCCTCGCCTGGTTGGCGTAGTGGGCCACCACCTCAGGGCCGAACGCCTCCCGGGCCACAGTGGAGTCTTCCCAGAGGGCCAGGGCGTCGCGCAGGGTGCCGGGGACCCGCTCGGCCTCCGGGTCGTCGTACGCGTTACCGGTGCACTCCGCGCCCAACTCCAGCTCGCCGTCGATGCCGTGCAGCGCCCCGGCGACCAGCCCAGCGATCGCCAGGTACGGGTTGACGTCAGCGCCGGGGACCCGGTTCTCCACGCGCATGCCCTGCCCGTGCCCGACCACCCGCAGCGCGCAGGTGCGGTTGTCGACACCCCAGCGCAGCGCCGTCGGGGCGAACGACCCCGGCTGGTAGCGCTTGTAGGAGTTGATGTTCGGGGCGAAGAGCAGGCTGAACTCCCGCATGGTGGCCAGCAGCCCGGCGAGCACGCGCTGCCCGGTCTGCGACAGGTGCGCCGGTCCGTCGCCGAGCATCGCCGACGAGCCGGAGGAGTCCCGAAGCGAGAAGTGGATGTGGCAGGAGTTGCCCTCCCGCTCGTTCGGCTTGGCCATGAAGGTGATCGCCATCCCCTCCTGGGCGGCGATCTCCTTGGCGCCGTTCTTGTAGATCACGTGATGGTCGGCGCAGGCCACCGCCTCGTCGTACCGGAACGCGATCTCGTGCTGCCCGAGGTTGCACTCGCCCTTGGCGCTCTCCGGGGTGAGCCCCGCGGCGGCCATCTCGACGCGGATGCGGCGCAGCAGCGGCTCCACCCGGGCGGTGCCGAGCAGCGAGTAGTCGACGTTGTACTGGTTGGCCGGGGTGAGGTCGCGGTAGCCACGCTGCCAGGCGTCCTCGTACGAGTCGCGGAACAGCACGAACTCCAACTCGGTGCCGGCGTACGCGGTCAGCCCGTGCTCGGCCAGCCGGTCCAGCTGCCGGCGCAGGATCTGCCGGGGCGAGGCGACCACGTCACCGGACCCGTCGAGCCAGGTCAGGTCGGCCAGCAGCAGGGCTGACCCGGGCTGCCAGGGCACCCGGCGCAACGTGGCGAAGTCCGGCACCATCGCGAAGTCGCCGTAGCCGCGTTCCCAACTCGACATCGCGTACCCGTCGACGGTGTTCATGTCGACGTCCACGGCGAGCAGGTAGTTGCAGCCCTCGCTGCCGTTTGTCACCACCTGGTCGAGGAAGAAGGGCGCGTGGAACCGCTTGCCCTGCAACCGGCCCTGCATGTCGACGAGGGCCAGCACCACGGTGTCGATCTCGCCCTCGGTCACGGCGACCCGCAGTTGTTCCAGCGTGAGCGGAGCTTTCCTCATTCGCGGGCCTCCATCACCAAGGTCTACTGGCAAACCGGATCACCGTCAATGCCCCCGGCGGCACGTGCGGCAAACCCGACCGTCGGCCGGCGGGACGGCAGCACCGCCCGTCCCGCCGGGTGCCGATCAGGTCGGGCCGTCGGCCGGCGTCGGGTCGGCCGCCGCAGCGGGTTCTTCGACGGTACGAACCGGGCCGGTGAACCACGTGCGGGCCGAGGCGTACCACCAGACGGCGACCACCAGGAGCACCCCGCCGACGGCGAGCGGCGCGTAGTTCACCGCCGACCAGGTGAACTCGTCGTTGCCGGGCACCCCGGCGGGCACGATGGGCAGCACGAAGTAGACGGCGATGATCGCGATCTCTATCACCGCGATCCAGCCGAGCAGCTTGTACTTGCGGCCCAGCGTCCACGGCCCGGGGACGAACCGGTCGCCCATCCGCAGCCGGAGCGCGATCGGGATGAGGAACGACAGGTAGAGCCCGAGCACCGCGACGGAGACGACAGCGTAGAACGCGATCGGGATACCGGCGGAGCTTTCGTACAGCGCCGGCAGGGTCAGCACCAGGCCAGCCAGTGTGGCGCCGATGATCGCGTTGACCGGGGTGCCGTTGCGGTCGACAGTCGACCACAGGCGCCATCCCGGTACGGCACGGTCCCGGCTGAACGCGTACGCCATCCGGCTCATCGAGGTCACGCAGCTCATGCCGCAGAAGAACTGGCCGATGGTCGAGATGATGATGACGATCTTGAAGAAGACCGGGGTCAGCGCCGACTCGAAGATGGCACCGGAGAAGCCGCCCGCGGCGTTGACCGCCTCGACGTCGGTGGCCGCGAAGAGGAACGCCAGCAGCAGGATCCAGCCACCGACCGCCGAGTAGAAGATCGACTGCCAGAGTCCGCGGGCGGCGGCCTGCGAGGCGCCCCGGGTCTCCTCGGAGACGTGCGCGCAGGCGTCGAAGCCGGTGATCGTGTACTGCGTCAGCAGGAAGCCCAGCGGCAGCACGTAGAACCAGAACGTCAGCCCGCCGACGTCCCCGTCGCCGAAGCCGGAGTTGTTGAACCGCTCGGTGAACACGAACTGGAAGCTCTGGTGGTTGTCGGGCACGAAGACCAGGATGGCCACCACGACGGCCGCGCCGGCCACGTGCCACCAGACCGAGACGTTCTGGAGTACATCGATGATCCGGTGCCCGAAGATGTTGATCAGCCCGTGCAGCACCAGGATGATCACGAAGAGGACGAACGCCTGACGCAGCGTCCCGGCCCAGCCGTCGAAGAGCGCCGACAGGGTGAGGTTGAGGAACGTCGCACAGCCGTAGTCCACCGAGGCGGTGACCGCCACCAGGCCGATCAGGTTCAGCCAGCCGGTGAACCAGCCGTGCACCGGGCGGCCCATGGTGGCCGCCCACCAGTAGATCCCACCCGCTGTCGGGTACGCCGACACCAACTCCGCCATGCAGAAGCCGATGATCAGGATGAACAGCGAGATCAGCGGCCAGCCCCAGGAGATGGCGACCGGCCCGCCGTTGTTCCACGCCTGACCGAACGTGGTGAAACAGCCGGCCAGGATCGAGATGATCGAGAAGGAGATGGCGAAGTTGGAGAAGCCGCTCCACTTACGGCGCAACTCCTGTTTGTAGCCGAGTTCGGCGAGCCGCCGGGCGTCGTCGTCCATCGGTTGCTCGGCGGTCGGCACGGGCGTCGTGGCCACTGCACACCTCCCTGAGGTGGTTCCACGTGCGAGTGGGCAAAGTGTCGACCCGGCCGATCAAGGCGGTCAATACGTAGTCGGTGGGAACCTCACCGCCGTCGGGCTAATTGCGTTGCCGACCGGCTGCCCCGGCCGGCATCCTGGACCAGTGACCAGGCCCGACAAGGGCCCACCCCGGGCGCTCGGACCGCCCGACCCGGTGGCGCGGGGCACACCTCTCTCTCACGTACGGCCACTCCGCCGTACCCGAAAAGTGCCCCGCGCCCCACAAACCCACCCCACCCCACCCCACCCCGCCCCGCCCCGCCCCGCCGATCTTGCACTTTCGGTTGTCGAGATCGGCGTTGATGCCCTTTATGTCGGGACAGCAAGTGCAAGATCGCGGAGCAAGGACGGGCCGGGACGGGCCGGGCCGGTCAGGTCAGGAGGAGCCCTGCTACCCAGAGGGCGGCGACGAGCAGACCGGCCAGGAACTCCACAAGCATCGACAGGCCGGCGGCCTTCAGGGCCTGCACCGTGGACGGCCAGGCGAGCTGGTTACTGCCCAGCCGCAGCCGTTCGGCCGCCCACACCCCGGCGACGAAGCCGAGCACCAGGCCGACGACCGGCACCACGAAGAACCCGATGATGCCCAGCACCCCACCGGCGAGCAGCGTGGACGTCGGTACACCGGTGCGCTTCAGGTTCCGGCCCGGCCACGCGTACTTGATCACGGCGCCGCCCCCGGCGACCAGCGTGGCGGCGGCGAACACCGCCCAACCACCCAGACCGGCGCCGCCGAAGACCGCCCACAGCAGCACGCCACCCCAGCACAGCGGCAGCGCCGGCAGACCGGGCACCACCACACCGGCCAACCCGGCCAGGATGGCCAGCCCGGCCACCACTGTCACCGCCGTCTGCGAGTCCGTCAGATCCACGCCGCCATCCTCCGTCGCCACCCTCCGGACCGGACCGGCCCCCCGCTCACGCCGGCACTCCGCTTCGCCGCGTGCCGTAGCCTCGCGCCACGCCGCCGTGCCTGGTGATTCGCTCGCTGCGCTCGCTCACGCCAGCACTCCGCCGCGCAGCCGGGCGGTGATCACGTCGGCCGGGGCGGGCGCACCGAAGTATCGGCCCTGCCCGGTGTCGCAGCGCAGCGCCCGCAGCCGTTCCGCCTGCACGCCGGTCTCCACCGCCTCGGCCGTTACCCACAACTCCAGCGCGTGCGCCAACCGGACCAACGCGTCGACGATCCGTTCGTCGCGGTGGTCGGCCGCCACGTCGGTCCCGTCCGCGCGGATGCCCTCGACGAACGGACCGGCGAGCTTCAGGCAGTGGATCGGCAACCGGCGCAGGTACGCCAGGTTGGAGTACCCGGTGCCGAAATCGTCCACGGCCAGCCGGACGCCGAGCGCGGCGAGCCGGTGCAGGCTACGCAGGGGTTCACCGGCACTGCCCATCACGGCGCTCTCGGTCAGCTCCAGTTGGAGCAGCTCCGCCGGCAGCCCGCTGGTCTGCAACGCGTCGGCGACGGTGTCCACGATGGCCGGTTCGTCGGCCTGCCGGGCGGCCAGGTTGACGCTGACCACCAGCCTGGCGTCCGGGAACTCCCGCCACCACCGCTCGGCGTCCTCGCAGGCCTGCCGCAGCACCCACTCGCCGAGCCGGACGATCAGACCGGTCTCCTCGGCCAGGCCGATGAACCGGTCGGGCCCGATCAACCCCAGCTCCGGATGCTCCCAACGGACCAGCGCCTCCACCGCGAGCATGGTGCCCTCCAGCAGCGACACGATCGGTTGGTAGTGCAGCACGAACTCGCCCCGCTCCAGTGCTGCGGGCAGCCCGGCGACCAGCGCCGAGCGGGCGATGTCCCGGGCGCCGCGTTCCGGGTCGTAGACCGCCCACCGGCCCCGGCCCGCCGCCTTGGCCCAGTAGAGCGTGGTGTCCGCGGCCTTCATCAGCTCCGACGCGGTGGTCTCCGAGGCCGGACACTGCACGATGCCCACACTGGCCGAGACGGCCAACTGGTGCTCACCGACGTGGACCGGAGCCGCGACGGCGGCCAGCGCGGCCTGCGCGACAGCGACCGGGTCGTCGGTGTCGTCCCCTCCGTCGACGAGGATCACGAACTCGTCGCCCCCCATCCGGGCGACCAGGTGGCCGTGGTCGGCCACGCACGCGGCCAGCCGCCGGCCGATCATCACGAGCAGCCGGTCACCGAGGTCGTGGCCGAGACTGTCGTTTATCGCCTTGAAGCCGTCCAGGTCGAGGAAGCACACCCCGACGCGTTGCCCGGCGTCAGCGGTGTCGAGCACCCGTCCCAACGTCTCGAAGAACAGCGTCCGGTTGGGTAGCCCGGTCAGCGGGTCGTGCAGCGCCTGGAAGCGCAGCCGCTGCTGGAGTTCGTACCGCTCGGTGATGTCCTCGATCATCGCGACGGTGAATCGCGGCCGGCCATCGTGTCGGATCAGCGAGACGGCGAGATCCGTCCAGACCACTGTGCCGTCCTTGCGGTGGTAGCGCTTCTCCACCCGGGCGGCGTCGTGCTTTCCCTCGATCAGCTCCTGGTAGAGCTCCCACATCCCGGCGGCGTCGTCGGCGTGGAACAGCGCCGACACGTTGATCTCGCGCAACTCCTCGATCGAGTAGCCGAGCATGTCGGCGAACGCCTGGTTGACGTCGATGATCCGACCGTCCACGCCGGCGATCCCGATCCCGATCGCGGCGCCGGTGAACACCGCCCGGAACCGTGCCTCGCTCTCGCGCAGCGCCTGCTCGACCTCGTCGCGCGCCTGCCAGGCCGACCGGGCGATCCGCTCCTGCTGGCTGAAGGTGCGGTCGCGCAGCGCCCGGGCGAACCCGGCGGCCAGCCCGCCCTGCACCGCCGCGATCCGGTCGGCGAGGTCGGCCGGCCGGTCACCGTCGCACAGCACCCGACGCCCGAAGGTCGCGCCGAGCGCGTGCAGCGTCCACTCCAGGGCCTGCGGCTCGGTGAGGTGCGCCTCCACCAGAGCCCGCCCGACCTCCTCGGCCGGGTGGGCGCTGAACGGCTCCGCCCGTACCGCCTGGGCCAGCCGGATCGTCTGCGCCAGCAGCAGCCGCTCGGTCTCGGCCACGCTGAGCGGCACGAAACCGAGCCGACGCACCGCGCGGGCCCAGTCGGCGGCGTACCCCTGGGCGTCCGCCCGACCGTTGACGACCCCGGTGGGGTCCCGGCCGGCGACGACCGCGGCGGGGCCCCGACCGGAATCGACCCCGGCGGGGTCCGGGACGGCGGCCACGGGATCAGCCGGCGGGCTGGTCGTACCGGGCGACGCCCCCGAAGGCGCCGAACCGCTCCGGGTGCTCGTCCACGTCGGACGGTGAGTCCGGGCGCCAGAGCGGCATGTGCACCACGCCCGGTTCCACTACGGTCCAGTCACCGAAGAAACCGGTGACCTGAGCGCGGGAGCGCAGGGTGATCTCGGTGGCGGTGCGGGCGGAGAGGCGCTGGGCGTCCAGCATCTCCTGTGGCTGGTCCTCGAAGGTGGAGTGGGAGACGACCAGGAAGCTGCCCGGCGCGGCAGCGGCCCGCAGCGTGGCCAGGATCGCCTCGGGCCGGTCGGCGTCCGGGATGAAGTGCACCACCCCGGCCAGCAGGATCCCCATCGGACGACCGAAGTCGATCAGCCCGAGCTGTCGGGTCTCGGCGAGGATCCGCTCCGGCTCACGCAGGTCGGCGTGGATGACACCGGTCAGCTCGTTGCCAGCCAGCAACTCCCGGCTGTGCGCGACAGCCACCGGGTCGATGTCGACGTACACCACGCGGGCCTTGGGGTTCACCGCCTGCGCCACCTCGTGCACGTTGCCCACCGTGGGAATTCCGGAGCCGATGTCGAGGAACTGGTCGATGCCGGCGTCGAGCAGCACCCGGACGGCCCGGCGCAGGAACTCCCGACCGGAGCGCATGGTGGCGGCGAGATTCGGGGTCATGCTGGCGATCTGCTCCGCCAACTGCCTGTCGATCTCGAAGTTGTGTGCCCCACCCAGAAAGTAGTCGTACACCCGGGCCGCGCTCGGCCTGGTCAGATCGATCTCGGTAGGCAGTCCGTCCGGCATCAGCGTGCTCCCCAGTTCATCGCCGCAGCGCGGGACGGCACCGGCGTCGGGGCGCGCAGCGGGCACGCGTGGGCACCGGTCGACCCGCGGGTCGTGTGGTGTGGACCACTCTAGGCGGCTGACTCCAGCAACAGCGAGATGCCTTGACCAACGCCGATGCACATGGTGGCCAGAGCCCGACGGCCGCCGCGACGGCGTAGCTCCAGGGCCGCGGTCAACGCCAGCCGCGCGCCGCTGGCACCGAGCGGGTGCCCCAGCGCGATGGCCCCACCGTTCGGGTTGACGTGGTCGGCGTCCACTGGCAGCCCCAGCTCACGCAACACCGCCACGGACTGCGCGGCGAACGCCTCGTTCAACTCCACCACGTCCACAGCGCCCATCTCGACGCCGACGCGGTCGAGCAGCTTGCGGGTGGCCGGCACCGGGCCGATCCCCATGATCCGGGGTGGCACACCGGCCGCCGCCGCGCCGACGATCCGGGCCAGCGGGGTCAGGCCGTACCGGGCGACCGCCGCCTCGCTGGCCACCAGCAACGCGACAGCGCCGTCGTTGACACCCGAGGAGTTGCCGGCGGTCACAGTGCCGCCGTCGCGGAACGGGGTGGGCAGCGCCGCCAACTTCGCGAGCGTGGTCTCCCGGGGGTGCTCGTCGACCTCGACCAGCCGGGTCTCCCGACGACCGGCCGGCACCGACACCGCCACGATCTCCTCGGCGAACCGGCCGTCGGCCTGCGCCTTGGCCGCACGCTGCTGCGACCGGTACGCGAAGGCGTCCTGTTCGGCGCGGCTCACGCCGTACTCGGCGGCCACGTTCTCCGCCGTCTCCGGCATCGAGTCGACCCCCCACCCGTCACGCATCAACGGGTTCACCAGCCGCCAGCCCAGTGTGGTGTCGTACACCTCGGCCGAGCGGGAGTACGCCGACGTGGCCTTCGGCATGACGAACGGCGCCCGGCTCATGCTCTCCACCCCGCCGGCGATCACCAGTTCCGCGTCCCCGGCGACGATGGACCGGGCGGCGGTGGCGAGCGCGTCCAGGCCGGAACCGCAGAGCCGGTTGACGGTGCTGCCCGGCACCTCCTCGGGCAGGCCGGCCAGCAGCGCCGCCATCCGGGCCACGTTGCGGTTGTCCTCGCCGGCCTGGTTGGCGCAGCCGAGCACGACGTCGTCGACTCGTGCCCAGTCCACCGAGGGGTGGCGGGCGACCAGTTCCCGGATCACGTGCGCGGCCAGGTCGTCGGGGCGGACGCCGGCCAGCGCGCCCGCGTACCGGCCGATCGGGGTGCGGACACCGGCCACCAGGTATGCCACGGTCATCGCGAGTCCTTAGGGGGTGCAGACGGCGGGGGTGGGGCACGCCCACCGGGTCACGAGGGCTGCCGGCCGCCAGGATATCCGCGCGGGCAGCGGATAGGTTGACGGCATGGCCCGGGCCCAGTTCAGCGCAGAGACCAGCGGCGGTGGCGCGTTCGTCCGCCAGCCGAACCGGTTCACCGGTCGGGTCACCGCCGACTCCACCTCGCCGCCCGGCGGCGGCCCGGACGAGCAGGATCGCTGGCCGCTGGAGGCCGGCCGGTACCGGCTGGTCTGGTGCCGGGCCTGCCCCTGGGCGCACCGGGCGAGGATCGTGCGTGGCCTGCTCGGGCTGGACGACGCGATCTCGCTGGGCACCGTCGACCCGATCCGGGACGAGCGGGGCTGGGCGTTCGCCCTCGACCCGGACGGCTTCGACCCGGTGCTCGGCGTGAGCTTCCTCTCCGAGGCGTATCTGGCCACCGACCCGGACTACACCGGCCGGGTGACAGTGCCGGCGCTCGTCGACACAGTGACCGGTCGGGTGGTCACCAACGACTATCCGCAGCTCACCCTCGACTTTTCCACGCAGTGGCGGTCGCTGCACCGTGCGGGCGCGCCGGACCTCTACCCGGAGGCGCTGCGCCCGGAGATGGACGCGCTGATGGCCGAGATCCACATCGACGTGAACAACGGCGTCTACCGGTGCGGGTTCGCCACCTCCCAGCAGGCGTACGACGAGGCGTTCCGGGCGCTCTTCGCCCGGCTGGACGCGCTCTCCGAGCGGCTGTCCGGGCAGCGCTACCTGATGGGCGACGCGATCACCGAGGCGGACGTGCGGCTGTTCACCACGCTGGTCCGCTTCGACGCCGCGTACCACGGGCACTTCAGGTGCAACCGCGACAAGCTGACCGAGATGCCGGTGCTCTGGGCGTACGCGCGGGACCTGTTCCAGACGCCGGGTTTCGGCGAGACGGTGGACTTCGACCACATCAAGCGGCACTACTACGGCACGCACCGGGAGATCAATCCCAGCGGCATCGTGCCACTCGGGCCGGACGAGTCCGGCTGGAGCACGCCGCACGGGCGTGGCTGAACCGGGTCGGCCGGCCGCCCCGACGGCGCCGAGGGCCCGCGGCGAGGTCGCGCGCCGGGTCGCCGGGTCCGCGGCGGCCGGCTGCACGCTGGCCGGTGCGGTGGCGGTGACGCTCGCCGTGGTCGCCGGTCCCGGTTCAGGGCTCACCGGGTACGTCAGCGAGGCGGGCATCGCCGGCAGCGCCCACGCCGCGACGTACCGGATCGGGATCCTGGCCCTTGCCGGCGCGTTGCTGCTGATCGGCGCGGCGCTGCCCCCCGGGGTGTGGGCGGCGGCCCCGGCGCTGCTCGCCACCGGGGCCGTGTTCACCGCCGTGTCCGGGGCGGTGACCTGTTCCGGTGGCTGCCCGTTGCCGCCGTTCGAGCGCGCGACGACGGCGGACCTGGTGCACGGCGGCGCGAGCATCGCGGCGACCGCCGCTGTGGTCTTCGCCATGATCACGCTGGCCGTTTCCGGGTCGGCCGGCCGGACGGTGCGTCGGCTGGCCGGCGTCGCGGCCGTGCTGGCCCTGCCGCTCTGTGCCACGGTGGGGCTGGCGATGTTGGTGATCGGTCGAGGCCCGGTGGTGGGGGTGCTGGAGCGGCTGATCCTCGCCCTCGCGGTGCTGTGGGGTCTGGGCACCGCCTCCGCGCTGGCCCTCTGTAAGGAGCCTCACGCTGTCCGGTCCTTCCGATGAGCGGGAATCGGCGTATCGTCGGCCAGCGATGACCAATGTCTGGGGCCTCACTGTCCGCCTGTATGTCGATCTCCGACTGCAGGCCAGTGGCATCTGTCCGGGCTAGCCGCGTTCCTACGCCTGCCCCGATCGGACCGGACAATTGGATACATCCTCATGCCCTTCAGCCTGCGCAAAATCCCCTTCTCCGTGCAGATCCTGCTCGGCCTCGTGCTCGGCGTCGCGCTGGGCTTCGTTGCCCGCAGCAACGACCTGAGCTGGCTGACCAGCACCCTGCACACAGTCGGTAGCCTCTTCGTCCAACTACTCAAACTGGCCGTGCCGCCGCTGGTCTTCACCGCCATCGTGGTCAGCGTGGTCAGCCTGCGCGGCGTCGCCAACGCCGCCCGGCTCGCCGTCAAGACCCTGCTGTGGTTCGGCATCACCGCGCTGATCGCGGTGAGCATCGGCATCGGCCTCGGCCTGCTCACCAACCCGGGCAAGGGCGTGACCCTCGACCTGGGTGGCGCGGCGCCGCCGAAGAACACCGGCTCGTGGACCGACTTCCTCACCGGCATCGTGCCCACCAACCCGGTCGGCGCGTTCGTCGAGGGCAACGTCCTCCAGATCGTCTTCCTCGCCGTCGTCATCGGTGCCGCTGCCCTGCTGGTCGGCGACGCCGCCGAACCGTTCGTGGCGCTGAACCGCTCCCTGCTGGAGATCGTCCAGAAGGCGCTCTGGTGGGTCATCCGGCTCGCCCCGATCGGCACCCTCGGCCTGATCGGCAACGCCGTCGCCTCGTACGGCTGGGACCTGCTGGCCCCCCTCGCGAAGTTCACCACAGCCGTCTACGTCGGCTGCGCCATCGTGCTCTTCGTGGTCTACCCGCTGGTGCTGATCCTGGCCGGCCGCCTCAACCCGCTGCGCTTCTTCGCCGGCGCCTGGCCGGCGATCGAGCTGGCCTTCGTGTCCCGCTCCTCGGTCGGCACCATGCCGGTGACGCAGCGCTCCGTCGAGCGGCTCGGCGTGCCCCGCGAGTACGCCTCGTTCGCGGTGCCCTTCGGCGCCACCACGAAGATGGACGGTTGCGCCGCCATCTACCCGGCCCTCGCCGCGATCTTCGTGGCCCAGGTGTTCGGTGTGCAGCTCGGCATCGGCGACTACCTCCTGATCGCCTTCGTCTCGGTGGTCGGCTCGGCGGCCACCGCCGGTCTGACCGGCGCGATCGTGATGCTCACCCTGACCCTCAGCACGCTGGGCCTGCCGCTTGCCGGCGCCGGCCTGCTGCTGGCCATCGACCCGATCCTGGACATGATCCGCACCGCCACCAACGTCGCGGGGCAGGCGCTGGTGCCGACGGTGGTCGCCGCCCGCGAGGGCACTCTCGACCGCGCCGCGTACGAGTCCGCCGGCCGGCGTGACCTGACCGACCCGGAGCCGGTCGCCGACACCCGGCCCGAGCTCAGCCCTGTTCCTGCCTGACCGATTCACCAGCACGGCGACGGGCCCCTCTCCCCGGGGGCCCGTCGCCGTGTCGGAGAGGATGACCCCATGAGTTCCCTGTTCACTCCCCTGGCCCTGCGCGGGGTCACACTGCCCAACCGGATCGCCATGGCACCGATGTGCCAGTACTCCGCCGGCCCCGACGGCCTGCCCACCGACTGGCACCTGATCCACCTCGGCAGCCGCGCGGTCGGCGGTGCCGGCCTGGTGCTGACCGAGGCGACCGCCGTACTCCCCGAGGGCCGGATCAGCCCACAGGACACCGGCCTCTGGTCCGGTGCGCACGTCGACGCCTGGCGACCGGTGACCGCGTTCGTCGCCGCCCACGGCGCGGTGCCGGCCGTGCAGCTCGCGCACGCCGGCTTCAAGGCCTCCACCTACCGGCCGTGGGCACCCGAGCGCGGTGGCGTGCCGGACGCCGAGGGCGGTTGGACGCCCGTCGCACCCGGCTCGGAGCCCTTCACCGCCGGCTACCGGACGCCGACCAGCCTCGACGAGGCCGGCATCGCCGGTGTGGTCGAGGCGTTCGCGGCCGGAGCCGTTCGCGCCCTGGACGCCGGCTTCGCCGCCGTGGAGATCCACGCCGCCCACGGTTACCTGCTCAACGAGTTCCTCTCGCCACTGACCAACCACCGCGCCGACTCCTACGGCGGCGACCGCGCGGCCCGGATGCGGCTGACCCTGGAGGTGGCCCGCGCGGTGCGCGCCGCTGTCGGCGAGGACGTGCCGGTGCTGACCCGGATCTCCGCCACCGACTGGGTCGAGGGCGGCTGGACGATCGAGGACAGCGTGGTGCTCGCCGGTGAGCTGGCCGGCGTCGGCGTCGACCTCGTCGACGCGTCCTCCGGTGGGGTGAGCACTGACCAGCGCATCCCGCTCGGCCCGGGTTACCAGGTGCCGCTGGCCGCCCAGATCCGCCGCGAGGCCGGCGTGCCGACCGGCGCGGTGGGCCTCATCGTGGAGCCCGAGCACGCCGAGCAGATCGTCGCCAGCGGCGAGGCCGACCTGGTGCTGCTGGGTCGGGAGTTGCTGCGCGACCCGTACTGGCCGCGCCGGGCGGCCGCGAAGCTCGGCCTCGCGTACTCCGGCCCCGCCCAGTACGCCCGCGCCTCCTGATCTCGGCCGGCCGGGCGGCCGCCGCGTGAGCGGCCGCCCGACCGCCGGTCAGCCAGCCAGGTGCGACCAGTCGCCCTCCAGGTCCTGCCAGGTGCCCTGGGCGGCCACCGTGCCGCCGATCAGCACCACGACGTGGTCGGCCCGGACCAACGCCGCGCGTTTCGCTGTCGAGCCGACAACTGTCACCCCGTGGCCGCGCAACGCCTGCCACAGCGCCAGCTCGGTGGTGACGTCCAGCGCCGACGACACGTCGTCGGCGACCAGCAGTTCGGTACGCGGGGCCAACGCCCGCGCCAACGCCAACCGCTGCAACTGCCCGCCGGAGAGCCGGGTGCCCTTGTGCCCGATGAGCAGGCCCAGCCCACCACCGGCGGCGGCCAGGTCATGGTCGAGCTGGGCGGTGCTGACCGCCCCCGCCGCGTCCACCTGGTGCCCGAGGGCGATGTTGTCGGCCACCGTGCCGGAGAGCACCCGGGGCAGTTGACCGACGTAGCCGACCTGGTTGGGACGCAGGAACAGCTCCGGCTCGGTGACCGGGTCACCGTTCCAGGCCAGCTCGCCGGTGTGGTGCACGATCCCGGCCAGCCCGCGCAGCAACGAGGACTTACCCGACCCCACCGGCCCGACGACCAGCACCAACTGCCCCCGCTGCACGGTGAGGTCCACGTCCCGCACGGCCACCGTGCCGTCGGAGTGCACCACCCCGAAACCGCGCAGCTCCAGCCGTCGCAGCGGATGCCGGGGCGGCATGGTCGGCGCCGGCGCCGTCCCGGCGGTCAGGTCGACCTCCGGCACCCCCGCTGAGTACGCGCTCACCCCGGTCATCGCCGCAGTGCGTTGGGTCCAGACCCGCGCCGAAGGCAGCTGGGAGATCAACGAGGCAGTCGTCCAGGCGAACCAGCGGGCCGCGCCCAGGGTGGAGACGGCCACCAGCACCGCCCCGGCGGAGAGCGAGCCGTTCAGGTAGAGCGCCCAAGCGCCGATCGGCAACAGCCCACTGGCCATCGACGGTGTGGAGCGCGCCCACACCTGCACCGAGATCTCCCGTCGCTGCCGGTCGCTGCGCAGCACGTCCAGGCTCGCCAGGTGGCGCAGCACCGCAGTGGTCGCGCCGGCGAGCTTCACCGTCCGCGCCGCGGAGAGCGCGGAGACCAGCGCCGTGGCGAAGGAGGCCCGCGCCGCCACCGTCGCCCGGGCCGCACGCTCCAGCTTCGGCCCGAACAACGTCGCGGCCAGCCCGGAGACGACCATCGTGCCGAGGAAGAACAGCCCGGGTACGACGCTGCCGGTGACCGCCGTCATGGCGACCACGAGCACCAGCGCGACGGTCTGGTCCAGCACGTTGTCGGCGAGCTGGACCACCCGCTCGGTGTCCCCGCCCTGCGCCACCACCTCGGCGGGGGTGTGTGAGCTGACCCGGCGCGGCCCGGTCTGGCCGTGCACCAGGCGAAGGCCGATCCGCAGCATCTGCCGCACCCACCACTGCGGGAACCAGACGTGGGTGTAGAACGGCAGGGGCAGGGTGACCAGCAATCCGGCGACGATCCCCATGGCCGGCAGGTACGGGTTGCCCGTCCCGTCGACCAGGTCCGCCCAGAGCCAGGGCAGCACCGGGCCGTCCAGCCCGAGCAGGCTGAGCCCGAGGAACAGCACGATCGCGGCCGCACCGTACCGGGGATCGTTGGTGCAGAGTCGGAAGATCTCCCGCAGTGTCCGGGCCGGCGGCACCGGCGGCAGCGGCGGCGGGTCGGCCCGGGTCGGCCCGACCGCGTCCCGCGTGCTGTCGGGCGGTGTCTCCCGCGTGGCCTTCGCGTTCGGCTCAGCCCGCGTCGATGCCGGCTCGGTCGGCCAGGCGGCGGCGTGCTCGTTCGCCACGATCGGCTCGGTCGGCCACGCGGCGGCGTGCTCGTTCGCCACGATCGGCTCGGTCGGCCAGGCGGCGTGCTCGTTCGCCACGATCGGCTCGGTCGGCGCGGGTGCCGGCCCGCTCGGCCACGCGTCCGGGCCGGGGCCGACCAGAAGGTCGGTGCCGACGCCGGTGCGACCGGCCGGTGCCACTGCGGCGTACGCGGCGGCGTGGCTGGTCGCCAGGAGTTCGGCGAAGCGGGTCGACGTCTCCAGCGGACCGGCCTCGACCACCGCGCCGTCGGCCAGGACGACCACCTCGTCACAGCGGCGCACCGAGGAGAGCCGGTGCGCGATGACGATGCCGATCCGCTCGCGCAGTAGTCGTTCGGTGGCCCGCTGCACCCGCGCCTCGGTGACCGGGTCCAGCCGTGCGGTGGCCTCGTCGAGGATCACCACGTGCGGCTCCCGGACCAGGATGCGGGCGAACGCCACCAACTGCTCCTGACCGGCGGAGAGCACGTGCCCGCCCTCCCCCAGCCGGGTCGTCAACCCGTCCGGCAGCTCGGCGATCCAGCTGGCCAGGCCCAGCTCGTCGAGCGCCCGAGCCGCCGCGTCGAGCAACTCCGGGTCGAAGAGCGCCACGTTCTCAGCGAGCGTGCCGGCAAGGATCTCGGTGCGCTGCGGCACCAACGCCACCCAGCGGCGCAGCTGCTCGACGTCGAGGTCGCACAGGTCGGTGCCGCCGAGGAAGACAGTGCCCGGCGGCACGTCGACCGCCCGGGTGAGCACCTTCGCCAGCGTCGACTTGCCCGAACCGGTCCGCCCGATCAGCGCGTACGCGCGACCGCGCGCGAAGGTGAGGCTGAGCCCGCGCAGCGCGGCCCCCCGGTCACTCTCCCCGTACCCGAATGTCAGGTCCCGAATGCGCAGGTCACCCTCGCTCGGGCTGGCCCCGCCGACCGGCTCCTGCCGGGCCTTGTAGAGCAACTGCACCCGCGCCCACGCGCCGAGCGCCTCCTGGATCTCCGGCACCATCCGGCTGACGTGCTCCGCTGTCGCCCCGAAGGCCAGGGCGAGCAACCAGATGGCGGTGAGCCGGGCGGCGTCGATCCGGCCGGTAGCCAACGCCCAGGCACCGCCGAGCACCACCGCGCCGATGCCCGCCCGGATCGTCGCGGTGGCCACCGTCGCCACCCGGGCGGACAGCACCCAGACCACCAGGCCACGGGACAGCACGGCAGAGGCCCGCCGGGCGTACAACCGCAGCACGTACGGCCGCGCCAGACTGGTGCGTACGTCGTCCTGGCCGTGCACCGCCTCCTCCATCACGGCGGCCAGGTCGGACCACGCCTCCTCCTCGGCCATCCGGGCCGGGCCGATCCGCGCCGTGGGCCGGCGCAGGCCGACCGCGAGCACCACAGTGAGCAGCAGCATCGCGATCCCCGCCGGCCACCACACGAACACCGCCACGCCCATCGACAACAGACCGACGCAAAGACCCTGGGCGAGCCGGGTGCCTTGGTTACGAATTGCCGACGCCACCTGATAGACGTCCCCGTCGATCCGGTCCAGCAGCTCGCCCACCGGAGTGGTCTCCAGGGTGGGCAGGTCCTGCCCGAGAGCGACACGGCAGAGCCGGCGACGCACGTCGGCGGACCAGTCGGCGGTCAGGCCGGCCATCAACAGACTCACCGCGAGGTCGCTGAGGACCACGGCGACAAGGGCTGCGGCCAGTACGACGAAGAAGCCAGCCGAACGATGCACCAGCACCGCGCCGGCCAGGGCCGACGCGCCCGCCTGCCCCGCGGCGCCCAGCACGATCAGGACGGCCACGATCGTCACACGACGGGTTGAAGTCCCCCACAGATCACGGAGCAGGCGCATGAAAGTCCTCCGGGACGTGGGTGGCGGAGACCTCAGCCTGCCGGCACCACCCCGTCAACTCAACCGATTTTCCCGTCTCTGAGCTGGGCTTCCGTCCGTTCCGCCAGCGGGACAGCCGACCTGCTCGATGCTGCGGCCACGGCCGCACCGCCCGATACCTGAACCAGACAGGGGGCGCCGAACCGGCGGTTTCGGGGTCAGCCCCGCAGACGGCGGTGGCAAAGCCGGCAAGCACGGCACAGTGGGCGGGCCCGGGGGTGGGCGGGCCCGGGGGTGGGCGGGCCCGGGGGTGGGCGGGCCCGGGGGTGGGCGGGCCCGGGGGTTGGCGGATCAGGGGGTCAGAGACGGCGCGGCCGGCCGGTCAGAACCGGCAGGCCCGCGGCGAAGCCGGCGCGGTGGGCAGGTCAGGGCCGGCGGGCCCGGGGGACGGTGCCGGCAGCCCTGCCGGCAATTTAGGCGTTTTACACGGTCTGGCCTGATGTAGCCGATCGCGATGCGATCGGACGCTTCTTGTCGACTCGGGTTCCTTCAAGTCGCGCCGTCCGGGGCGTCCAGGATGCCCGACTTCCGTGAACCCGAGTGGATCACGCAGGTGAGGGCCGGTTCGGCGCTGTCGACCCGGTGGGTGTGGGTGGTTCGTCCGTTGGTGGGTGTTTGTGGGTGGTGACTGGGCGCACCCTCAGGCCGGAATCATGGCCGGGCCGGGGTCGTTACATACCCTGACGATCGCAGTACCACCGGCCCGCCGCCCGACCCCTGAGGGCTGGTCGCGCAGGCTGGAATGCCAGCCTCCACCCGGTCGTCACAGTCCCCACGAACGGCCGTCGGGCGCCGCCTCGATAAGGGTGCCGGCAGGTGGGCCAACCCCGGAATGAGCCGGCCCCCGGTCGTTACAACCCCCACGAACGACCGCAGGCACCGCCACGACGAGAGTGCCGGCAGGTGGGCCGACCCCGGAATGACCGCGGCCCCCGGGTCGTTACATAGGGTCCCGGCGCCACGAGCCCTCCGGCTCGGCAGGTCGCCGACCCGACGCCCCACACGGTGTCACCCCCCAAGACTTTTTCCGCTTTGTTTGTTGCAGCGCCGGACGAGGTGCTCACACCCATCAACCGCCGTTCCCCCTTTTTGGCGGTGTGGGTGTTCTACCCCCGAAGGAGCTACCCCATGAACACGATCTTCCGTAAGAGCATGCTGTCTGTTGCTGGTCTCGCGTTCGCCGGTGGTGTGTTCGCCGGCCCGATCGCCGCCCACGCCGCCACCCCGGCCGTGGATGCCAAGCCCGTCGCGGTCACCGTGCAGTCGGCGGCGCAGAAGCCGCAGGGCGATCAGTCGCGTATCAGCCTGAATGACGAGCAGAGCGCGAACGTGAAGGCGATCATCGCCGCCACGAAGAAGGCTGGTCTGCCGGAGCGGGCCGCGGTCATCTCGATCGCGACGAGCCTGCAGGAGTCGAAGCTGGAGAACCTGGGTCACCTGGGCGACATGAACGACCACGACTCGCTGGGCCTGTTCCAGCAGCGCCCGAGCTCGGGTTGGGGTACCCCGGAGCAGATCACCGACCCCGCCTACTCCACCACCGCGTTCCTCAAGG
The DNA here is from genome assembly GCF_036347035.1 of Micromonospora sp. NBC_00821. Classification (NCBI taxonomy): domain Bacteria; kingdom Bacillati; phylum Actinomycetota; class Actinomycetes; order Micromonosporales; family Micromonosporaceae; genus Micromonospora; species Micromonospora sp. NBC_00821. The sequence continues at coordinate 1,716,894 of NZ_CP108880.1, read as the reverse complement.
GCCTGAAGCAGGTCGACGGATGGCAGGACATGCCGCTGACCGACGCCGCGCAGACCGTACAGGTCTCGGCGTACCCGGACGCCTACGCCCAGTGGGAGCAGCAGGCCACCGACCTCGTTGGCCAGCACTGGAACAGCTGACCCGCACCACAGCACGGCACGACAAGATGACACCAGGACACCGACCGCTGGCCGGCACCCGCAACCCCGGGTGCCGGCCAGCGGTGTTTCTCTGCTCCGAGTCCGCAGACCTGAATCCGCAGATCTTGGACACTTTCCGTCCAGCGCGAACGGAAAGTGTCCAAGATCTGCGGGACATCACCGCCGCCGCGGGTGGCAACCGGCAGCGGTCAGAAGAGGACTGTGGCCAGGGTGCCGATCGGCTGGAAGCCGCAGCGCTCATAGACGCGGCGGGCCGGGAGGTTGAAGTCGTTGACGTACAGGCTGACGGTGGGGGCGACCCGCAGCAGCGCGTCGCGGACCACGGCTGCCATGGCGGCGGTCGCTATCCCCCTGCCTCGCCACTCCGGTGCCACCCAGACGCCCTGGATCTGCGCCGTCCGCTTGGTCACCACTGCCAGTTCGGCCTTGAACACGACCTTGCCGTCGATGATCCGGGCGTACGCGCGGCCGGTCCGGACCAGGTCGTTGACCCGCCGGCGGTAGCTGCGTCCACCGTCCTCGGCAAGCGGGGAGACGCCGACCTCCTCGGTGTACATGGACACCGCTGCAGGGAAGAGCCGGTCGACCTCGCCGGAGCGAACCTGGCGTACATCCGGATCAGCCGGTACGGGCGGCAGCGTGTCGGTGACCAGCAGTGGCTGATTGGGGCGAACGTCTCGCGCTGGCCCCCACGTGTCGGAGAGGCGGTCCCACAGCCCGAGGACGGCATCGGCGCGGCCGACGATCGAGGAGCAGAGCCGTTCCTCGCCCGCGAGCAGGTCGGCGAAGGCAGCCACCGCGGCGTCACTGGCCAGCACCGGGGTCAGGTTGCCGCCGAGCCAGCAGAGTGACTCAAGGTTGCGGCGAGCCCCGTACCCCAGGATTCTGCCCTCGGCTCGCCACCAGGAGAGTCCGCGCGCGGCGATCCGCTCGGCGACCTGCGCGCCCGCGAACGGGTCATGGTCGAGCAGTCGCTCGACCGCGCGGCGCTCCGATTCCCCCAGTTGGCGTACCGGCACCGTCAGCACGACTATCAGCCTGCCAGATCGACCCCCCACTCCGCCGGTCGAGTGGCGAGGCCGGCACCGGTTCTGCTGGCCCACTGATCGGCCGGGTCCGTCCGGCCCAGCGGACGACCGGGGGCACCAGGGCTCCGAGCAGGAGGAACAGCGCACCGAGCACGAGCCAGCCAGGTACGCCCCAGCCGAGCGCGAGGGTGGTCACCACGACCGGTGCGAGCATCTTGCCCAGTTCGTAGCCCATGCCGTACGCCCCCTGGTACTGCCCCTGGGCGTCCGCTGGCGCGAGCCCGAAGGAGATCCCCCAGCCGGCGGCGGAGTGCCACAGCTCCCCGGTGACGTGCGCGAGCGCGCCGAGGCCGAGCAGGCACACCGCGCCGGTGGTGGGCAGCGCGCCGCTGGCGGCGAAGAGTACGCAGGCCAGGGCGATGGCCACGCCCGCTCGGCGGGCGGCGCGGGCGGCTCCGGGCAGTGTGGCGGCGGTATTCGCGGCGCGTACCTGAAGGAGCACCACCAGCACGGTGTTGACCAGCGTCAACGCGGAGACCATCCAGGCGGGGGCCCGGGTGTGGCCGGCGATCCACAGCGGCAGGGCGATGGTGAGCAGGCTGAAGTGCATCGACATCAGCCCGTCGACCACTGTGAAGGCGAGGAACGGGCGGTCCCGTAGGGCGACCAGCCGAGGGCCGTGCGTCGGGGCGGCGACCGGGGCGACGGCTGGCAGTCGAAGGAAGACCACTGCTGCGGCCAGTGATGTCGCCGCCGAGGCCAGGATGAGCGCGACGTATCCGGTTCGGGTGTCGGCGGCGATGGCGAAGCCGCCGAGGACGGCGCCGACGGAGATCCCGACATTGGTGGTGGCCCGTAGGTAGGCGCGGGTGCGGACCCGCTGGTCGGCGGGGATCGCTCCGGCGATCAGCGCGCCGCGGGCACCTCGCTCGACCGCATCGGCGAGCGCGGTGGCCGCTCCCACCAGCAGGAACGTGGGGAACGACCGGACGGCGACCAGGCCGACGGTCAGGGTGCCGGCGACGAACAGCGCGCCGACCTGCACACCGCGTGGGCCTACGCGGTCGGCCAGGTAGCCGCTTGGGGCGCTGGCCACCACACCGACCAGGGCCGAGATGGTCAACCCGATGCCGACCTGGGTGGCCGACAGGCCGACCGACCGGGTGAGGAAGAGCGCGCTGGCGACGAGCCAGAGGCCCCGCCCGACGGTCTTGACCAGAGTGCCGAGGGTGAGGACCCGGGCCGGACCCGGCGGGGGAAGCAGGCGCATGACCGAGACTTTAACAAGACGTACGTACGGTTTGGTAAATGAGGGTTGTCGGCGATGCATTGCCGATATATCGTTGATGCATCAGCGATAGTCCTAGGGAAGGAAGAACCCGATGAGGTTCCACCGACAGCACCACCCGATGCACGAGGCCCGGATGCGGGGGTTCGGCTTCCCGCCGGTCCCGCCCGGTCCGCACGGTCATGGCCACGAGCACGGACACGGCGGCCCCTGGGGCGGCCGGGGCCGTGGACGGGGTCGGGGCCGACGCCCGAACGTCCGAGCGTCCGTGCTGGCCCTGCTCACCGAGCGGCCGATGCACGGCTACGAGATGATCCAGGAGATCGACTCCCGCACCGGCGGTGCGTGGCGGCCGAGCCCGGGCTCGATCTACCCCACCCTTCAGCTCCTGGAGGACGAGGGCGTGATCGTCGCCAGCACCGAGGAGCCCAGCGGTGGACGGAAGCGGTTCACTGTCACCGAGGCCGGTCAGGCGGAGGCCACCGAGGCCGCGCAGACCCCGCCGTGGGCGGACGTCGCCCAGGGCGCGGTGAGCAGCTGGCACGACATCCGTGACTCCGGCGCGCAGGCGATGAACGCTCTGCGCCAGGTGATGATGAACGGCACGGACGATCAGCGTGAGCGGGCCGCCCAGGTGCTCGACGAGACCCGGCGCAAGCTGTACGCGATCCTCGCCGAATCCGAGTGACGCCAGGCCGCACCACAGCGCCGGGCCGCACCACACCGCCAGGTCCCACCACAGCGCCGGGCCGCACCACACCGCCAGGCCGCACCACAGCTACGAGCACCACAGCGCACAACCGCACGATCAGCTCAAACGAAAAGCGGCCGTTCCCCGCACGGGGAACGGCCGCTTTTTCCACATGGAGAATCAGTGCACGGTGACGGTCGGGCCGGTGACCAGCCCGCGCAGCTCCTCGGGGAGCTCGGCGCCCATCTCGTCGGCGATCCGCAGCGCCTCTTCGATCAGGGTCTCGACGATCTGGGCCTCGGGCACCGTCTTGACGACCTGCCCCTTGACGAAGATCTGGCCCTTGCCGTTGCCGGAGGCGACGCCGAGGTCGGCTTCCCGAGCCTCGCCCGGACCGTTCACCACGCAGCCCATGACGGCGACCCGCAGCGGCACCGGCAGCCCTTCCAGGCCGGCGGTGACCTCCTCGGCGAGCTTGTAGACGTCCACCTGGGCCCGCCCGCAGGACGGGCACGAGACAATCTCCAGGCCCCGCTCGCGCAGACCGAGGGATTCCAGGATCTGGTTGCCGACCTTGATCTCCTCGACCGGCGGGGCGGACAGCGACACCCGGATCGTGTCGCCGATCCCCTCGGCCAGCAGCGCACCGAAGGCGACCGCCGACTTGATGGTGCCCTGGAACGCCGGCCCGGCCTCGGTGACGCCGAGGTGCAGCGGGTAGTCGCACTGCTCGGCGAGCTGCCGGTAAGCCCGGATCATCACGACCGGGTCGTTGTGCTTGACCGAGATCTTGATGTCGCGGAAGCCGTGCTCCTCGAACAGCGAGCACTCCCACAGCGCCGACTCGACAAGCGCTTCGGCGGTGGCCTTGCCGTACTTGCTCAGCAGGCGCTTGTCCAGTGAGCCGGCGTTGACGCCGATCCGGATCGGCGTCCCCGCCGCCCCCGCGGCACGGGCGATCTCCTTGACCTTGTCGTCGAACTGCCGGATGTTGCCCGGGTTGACCCGGACCGCCGCGCAGCCGGCGTCGATCGCGGCGAAGACGTACTTGGGCTGGAAGTGGATGTCGGCGATCACCGGGATCTGGGACTTCTTGGCGATCGCGGGCAGCGCCTCGACGTCGTCCTGGGACGGCACCGCCACCCTGACGATCTGGCAGCCGGACGCGGTCAGCTCGGCGATCTGCTGAAGGGTCGCGTTGATGTCGGAGGTGAGGGTCGTGGTCATCGACTGCACGGACACCGGCGCACCACCACCGACCGGAACCGAACCGACCATGATCTGGCGGCTGGCCCGACGGGGAGCGAGTGGCGGGGGCGGCACGGCGGGCATACCGAGACTGATAGCTGTCACTTCAGGCACTCACCTTGAGAAGAGCGTGATGGGGTTGACGACGTCCGCGGCGATGGTCAGCAGCGTGAACGCGCCACCGATCAGGATTACCACGTACGTGAAGGGCATCAGTTTGAGGTAGTCCACCCGGCCGGGGTCGGCCCGGCCGATCCGCCCGTAGACCCAGGAGCGGGCCCGTTCGAACCAGGCGATGGCGATGTGGCCGCCGTCCACCGGGAGAAGCGGCAGCAGGTTGAACACGCCGATGAAGAAGTTCAGCGACACGAAGAGCATGAAGAAGACCAGCCAGGCGTTGTTCTCCACCGCTTCCCCGCCGAGTCGGCTGGCGCCGACCACGCTGATCGGGGTGTCGACGTCCCGCTCGCCGCCGGTGAGGGCGGTCCACAGGGCGGGGACCTTCTGCGGGAGGCGCTGGAGCGCCTGGGCGGTGCCGACGGCGAGTTGACCGGTGAAGTCGGCGGTGGCGCCGAAGGCGCCGACCGGGCCGTACGTCACGCGGGTCGGGGTGCTGGGGACGAGCCCGACGCCGAGCGCGGCCACCGGCGCGGCGGCACCTGTCGGGTTGTCCAGCGGCGGACGCTGGGTCTGCGCGAGCACCGTGCTGGTGGTGCTCGTCTGCCCGTCGCGGACGTACGCGATCTGCGCGGTGTCGCCCGGCTTGAGCCCGCGCAGCGCGGTGAGCAGGTCGCCGTAGGAGTTGATCGAGGTGCCGTTGATCGAGGTGATCCGGTCCCCGTTGCGCAGTTGCGCCTGGGCGGCCGGGCTGGCCGCGTCGGTGCTCGTGCACGCCCGCACCGCGTTCTCCGGAACCACGCACTCGCTGAGCTGGATGACGGCGGGCTCCTGGCGGGCCTGCGCGTCGGTGGTCGGGAAGTCGGGGTTGGGCAGGCCGGCGGAGACGGCGAGGATCCAGATGGTGACCAGGGCGAGCGCGAAGTGCGTGATCGACCCGGCGGCCATCACGATCGTCCGCTTCCAGACCGGGTAGCGCCACATCACGCGCGACTCGTCGCCCGGCTCGACATCGTCGTCCTGCGGCGTCATCCCGACGATCTTGCAGAAGCCGCCGAGGGGGATGCCCTTGAGGCCGTACTCCGTCTCACCCCGCCGGAACGACCAGATGGTGGGGCCGAAGCCGACGAAGTACTTCGTGACCTTCATCCCGAACGCCTTGGCGGTCAGCAGGTGACCCGCCTCGTGCAGGCTCACCGAGATGAGAATGGCCAGGGCGAAGAGGACCACCCCGAGCAGGTACGACATCAAGCTCCTTCCACCGAACCCGCGATGATCTCCTGCGCGTGCGCGCGTGCCCACGACTCGGCCGCGAGCACGTCCTCGACGGTACCTGGTTCGTCGAAGTCCGGAGCCTCCTCCAACACGCGTTCGAGGGTGTCGACGATGCCGAGGAACGGCAGCCGGCCCGCCACGAACGCGGCCACGCACTCCTCGTTCGCCGCGTTGTAGATCGCCGGCCGGCAGCGCCCGGTCTCCCCGGCGGCCTTGGCCAGGGCGACGGCCGGGAACGCCTCGTCGTCGAGTGGCGCGAACTCCCAGGTGTGCGCGGCCGTCCAGTCGACGGCGGTGGCCGCCTCGGGCACCCGGTCGGGCCAGCCGATGCCGAGCGCGATCGGCAGCCGCATGTCCGGTGGGCTGGCCTGGGCGATCGTCGACCCGTCGACGAACTCGACCATCGAGTGGATCACCGACTGCGGGTGCACCATCACTGTGATGTCGGCGTAGGGCACGTCGAACAGCTCGTGCGCCTCGATCACCTCAAGCGCCTTGTTGACCATGGTGGCGGAGTTGATCGTGACGACCGGCCCCATGTTCCAGGTCGGGTGTGCGAGCGCCTGCTCGGGTGTGACCTGCGTCAACTCGTCGCGCCGCCGACCCCGGAACGGGCCCCCACTGGCCGTGACGATCAGCCGACGCACCTCACCACGCGAACCGGATCGCAGACACTGGGCCAGCGCCGAGTGCTCGGAGTCGACCGGGACGATCTGCCCCGGCCGCGTCACAGCGGCCTTGACCAGCGGGCCGCCGGCAACGAGCGACTCCTTGTTGGCCAACGCGAGAGTACGACCACCGCGCAGCGCGGCCAGCGTAGGAGCGAGGCCCAGCGAGCCCACCACCCCGTTGAGCACGATGTCGCACGGCCACTGGGCCAGTTCGGTCATGGCGTCCGGTCCGGCCACGATCTTGGGAAGCTTGAAGTCACCGGTGGCCCACCCGCGTCGGCTCGCCTCGGCGTAGAACGCGAGTTGCAGATCCTGCGCGGCGGAGGCCTTGGCCACCCCGACCGCCTCGACGCCCAGTTCGAGGGCCTGCGCGGCGAGCAGCTCGACGTTGCCGCCGCCAGCGCCCACGGCGACCACCCGGAACCGGTCCGGGTTGCGCCGGACGATGTCGATGGCCTGGGTGCCGATCGAGCCGGTGGACCCGAGCAGAACGAGGTCGCGGGGGGAAGTCACCCGGCCATTCTTCCCCACCCTCGCTGCACGCCCGCCGGGAGCCTCAGCCCTCCCCCTCCGACGACGCTTCGGGCTGTGCCTCCTCGCCCAGCAGGTCGGCCGGATCGATGGAGAACTCGAACGGCTCCCGCATGACGAAGCGCGTCCCGGCCGCAGCGGCAGCCACGGGCCGGTACTCCCCCTCGGTCAGCTCGTACAACGCGATGGTCGGCACCCGATTGCGCAGGTCAACCCGGAGGAAGAAGGGCACGCGTGCGGCGGCGTACTCACGCGGGCGGTCGATGATGTCCGTGCGTCGGTTTCCTGGGGAGACGATCTCCCCGAGAAGCACGGCGTGCCCGATGTCCATCGTCGTGCGACCGCCGCCGGGCGCATCGAGAATGACGATGTCCGGGATGAAGAGATCCTGGCCCGAGACGATGTTCGTCTCAAGATAAAGCCACAGCTTCGCCTGACGGGCCGCCTGCTTCAGGAGATAAGCGAGGCCCAACTCCGCGTCCTGATGGTCGTAACCGGCATGTGGTGTCACGATCACGCTTCCGCTCAGGACCTCAACCTTGGGGCCGTTGGTCTCCGGCAACAGGTCGAGGGCGAGCTGCGCAGTCCAGGGTTCGTCGTGCCACCGCAGCACGTCGAACGACGGCTCGGTGTGCTGCGGCGCCGGCTCCGGCGCGAACGCTGCCTGGGTCATCCGGGCTCACCCCCTCAGCGGACCATCCTGCTCAGCTCAGCCTAGTCGCGCCGCCCCGCCCGGTACGGCATCGCACACGCGGTGCGACAGATTGGGATATCGGCCTGGCCCCCGCGTTCGGGCGGCGTTCAGACCGGGGCGACGCAGAACACGACGTCGAGATAGTCGGAGCGTTTTGTCCAGTTCGAGTAGTGGTATTCGGCGAAGCCGGGCGCCTGGGCCTCGCACACCGCGTCGGCCTGCGCCTCGTCGACGACGGCCTGTTCGACGCGAGCCAGCACCCGCCACGTCCCGGGACCACACGTGGCGATCTCGTACACCACTGTGGCCGCGCCACCGACGTTGCGCACACACTGGCCGGCCTGCACGAACTGCTCGTCGCCGCTCGCCTTTGCGGTGGGCGTGGCCACTGTCGGGCTCGCTCCCGCGCTGCTCCGCACCTCTGGCGTCGCGCGGGAACCGGCCCATTCGATCACCTGGAACACCACACCCACGATGCCGGCGATCGCGGCAGCGGCACCCAACCAGCGCAGTAGGGCCCGCAGCGGCCGGCTTGTGGTGGACCCGGTTTCGTCGTCCATGCTCTGCCTCCGACCCTGCTGCTGGGCAGCCCTCCGCGCATCGCGGTGCCGATCTACCTTCCACATTGACAGGTCGCCGCGAGGCACGTCACGCACCCAGAATCGCCGCGAAGGGGCAGCACGACGTCCGCTGCCCACCCGGTAGCAACAGGTCAACGGCCATCCTCGGCGGTCACGACCGGTTCGGCCCGTCGGCGACGGCGTCGGATGTCCGACTAACGCCACTACCCGGCAATGATCGACTCGGGTACACGGACGTCGGGGTGTCCGCAGCGTGCGGACACCCCGACGTCACTGAGATCGTGGTGATCAGGCGCGGTTGTCGACCGGGGGCCGCCGCAGCGGCCCCCGGTCACTGTCAGCCGCCGTTGATGACGAACTGCGAGCCCGGCTGGATGACGATGTTGCCGTCGGCCGAGTTGGTGATTGTCACGTTTGTCAGGTTGGCGTTGCCGCGCGCGCCGCTCATCGCGAGGATGCCGGCACCGTTGACGGACTTGTCGATCCGCACGTTGGTGATCGCGAGGTTCGGTATGTTGCCGCCACCGTTCTTGAACTGGATGCCGTCGTACGTGGAGTCGATGATGTCGGTGTCCCGGATCGTGACCCCGACGATGTCCCTGGTGGCCGGGAAGATCGTGATGGCACCGAACTCCTGGTCCTCGTTCCAGAAGGCGCCACCGGTGCGGTAGAGCCCGTTGTTGGCGATCAGCGTCGTGCCGGAGAACGGCAGCGGGTCGTGGTCGGTCGCCAGCATGATGCCCGGGTAGTTGGCGGTGTCGTAGATCAGGTTGTTCTCGATCGAGTTGTCGTAGCCGCCGTAGATGGCGATGCCGTTGGCCCGCCAGGGCAGCTGGATGGTGTTGTTGACGAAGTGGTTGTCGTGCGCGATGTCGACGTTGCGGTCCTTGACGTACGGGTTGGCCCAGACGGCGAGCGCGTCGTCACCGGTGGTGCGGAAGGACGAGTTGAACACCCGCGAGTTACGCGTGCCGTTGCTGAAGTTGATGCCGTCGGCGTACGTGTTGCGGATCCGCATCCCGGTGAACTCCAGCCCGTCGGCCGGCCCCCACAGGTCGGGGATGTTGTCGTAGTCGCGGCCCACCCAGGCGCCCACGTTGGCGTGCTCGATCCAGACATTGCTGATCTTCGTACCGGCGCCGAAGCGACCGTTCAGACCGACGCCACCCTCGGCGTTGCCGTCACCGCCCCGGATCCGACCCGAGCCGAAGATGGCGATGTCGGAGATCTGGGTGTTCTTGTCGATGTCGAAGCCGAAGTTGCCCTCGTGCGGGTGGTTGATGCCGCCCACCACGTTCTGCGGCTCGGTCAGCGTGTAGAGCTGCGAGTGCCACATGCCGGCGCCCCGGATCGTGACGTTGCTGATGCCGACCTGGTTGTGCATGCCCCGGTTCAGCGGGTCGTCGGTCAGGATCTTCTGCTCCTGCCGCCACTGCCCGGCGGGAATCCAGACGCAGCTGATGACACCGTTCTGGTCATCGGTCACCGCACGCTGGATGGCGGCGGTGTCGTCGATCCCGTCGTTCGCGACGGCACCGTACGAGGTGATCGAGGTGCAACCGGCCGGCTGGCTCGCCGCCGGCGCCACCTGCTCCAGATCGATCATGTCGATGACGTAGAAGGAGGCGGTGTCACCCGAGTCGCGCTGCAACTTGAACCGGGTGCCGGCCGGGTACGACTGCGCCAACAGCGCGTTCGACTCGTCGAAGAGCCGCCGGGCGTCGGCCTGCGGGGTGTTGGTCAGCGCCTCCGGCCCGTCGGTGTTGCCGTAGAGCCAGCTGTGCTTCGACGACAGTGTCAACTTCCGGGAGAAGACGTCGTTGACGTAGAGGCTGATGGTCGCCTCGATGCCGCCGCCACCAGCCGCGTCGGGGATGGAGTTACGCACCACTATGGAGTTGGCCTGGTTCGCCGAGGTGAACTCGACGAACTGGCCGGTGCCGGTGAGTCGTACCGACTTGCGACCCGAGGACTCGCTGGCGAAGTTGGTGTGCCCGAAGGTCCGCAACGGGTCGGCCTCCAGCAGCGTGCCCTGGTAACGGCCGGCCTCCGCCTCGTAGGAGACGTACGGGACGGCAGCCCCACGACCGACCACTATCGACTGGCTGAACGCGTTGTTCGTCTCGTTGGTCTCGGCGACCACGTTCGTGGCGTCGGCGGTGGCGGTGATGGTGGCGCCGCCGCTGGTGGCTGTCCAGCTACCGCTGACGGCCACGGTGACCGTCGCGCCGGCGGCGATCGAGGCGGTGTTGGTGTTGAGCGTGGTGCTGCCCGCCACCAGCCGGGTGACGGTGGTCGCGCCGGTCGCTGAGGTGCCCCGGTTGCGAACAGCCACGGTGAAGGTGACGGACGCCCCGACGGCCGGGTTCGGCGGGTTCGAGGCGATGCTGAGCACCTGGAGGTCCGGGCCGGGGGCCTGCGCCACCACCAACGGTGACGCGGCGGTGAAGCTGTTGTTGCCGTTGTTCTGCTCGACGATCGTGTTCGCCGGGTCGACCACCGCCGAGACGGCGTAACTGCCCATCGGCCGCGTACCGGCGTTGAACGACACGGTGGTCGAGGCGCCCGCCGCGAGCGCGCCCACCGAGGCGCTGCCGGCGACAGCGCCGGCCAGGCTGAAGTTCACAGTGGTCGCACCGGCGCTGGCCGATCCGATGTTCTGCACCACTGCCGAGAGGGTGACCGGGGAGACCTCGCTGGGCGACGTGGGCGACCAGGTCACCGAGCTGACGACCAGATCCGGGTTGGGCGCCGGGCTGCCGCACACCTCAAGCTCGGCCACCTGGCCGGACGGGGCACCGGTGTTGCCGGTGAACCGCAACTGCACGTCCGCTGTGGTCGCGCTGACCGGGATGGTCACCAGGTTGGTGCCCTGGGCGAACTGGTAGGCCGCCGCCGACACCAGACTGGTGTACGCGGACGACCCCTGGTCGCGGCCGAGGACCTGGATGGTCTGGGTGCGGGTGCCCCAGGCCGGGTCCGGGTTGAGCTTCACCGTGACACGGGAGATGGAGTGGTTCGCGCCCAGCGCCACTGTCAGGTTCTGCGGGTAGGACGCCGCGCCCTCCCAGTAGGTGGTGAGCTGGCCATCGTTCGCCTTGTCGGGGGTGAAGCTGAAGGTGGAGCCGCTCGCCGTCATGCTCTTGCCCTGCGCCACGTTGGTGCAGGCGGGCGGGTTGCTGCCGGTGCGGGTGACGGTGTTGCTGTTGCCGGAGAGGTTGCCGGCGCCGTCGCGGGCCCGGACGTGGTACGACACGGTCGCCGTCGCCGGTTGGGTGTCCTGGTAGGTGAGGACGGTGCCCAGCGTCGCGATCAGACTGCCGCCCCGGTACACGTTGTAGCCGGCGAGCCCGCTGCCACCGGAGTCGGTGGAGGCCCCCCAGTTGAGCGTGATCGTGCTGCCCGACGTGCTGTGCGACAGCGTCCCCGGGACGCTCGGCGCTGTGGTGTCACCGCTGCCGGTACGGGTGACGGTGTTGCTGTTGCCGGAGAGGTTGCCGGCGGCGTCGCGGGCCCGGACGTGGTACGACACGGTCGCCGTGGCCGGCTGGGTGTCGTTGAAGGTGGTCACGGTGCCGACGGACTGGAGGAACGCGCCGTTGCGGTAGACGTCGTAGCCGGCGATGCCGCTGCCGCCCGCGTTGTCTGTCGACGCGACCCAGTTGAGGCTGATGGTGGTGCCCGACTGGGTGTACGAGAGGTTGCTCGGCACGCTCGGCGGTGTGGTGTCGGGGGTGGTGCCGCCGCTGCCGTACACCTCCAGCTCGGAGAGCTGCCCGGCCGGCCAGCCGCTGTTGGCGGTGATGGTGATCCGGACGTAGCGGGTGGAGGTCGAGCTGAAGTTGATGGTGGCAGTGCTGCCGCTCGCCGGGTTGAAGGTGTACGTCTGCGACCCGACCAGGTCGGTGAAGGACGAACCGTTGGTGCTGCCCCGCACGCTCAGCGTCTGCGTCCGGGTGCCCCAACCAGAGGTCGGCAGCTTCAGCACTACCTGGTTGACGCTCTGTGATGAGCCGAGATCGACCTGCACCCACTGCGGGAACGCGTTGTTGACGCTCTCCCAGTAGCTGCCCACGTTGCCGTCGACGACCTTCGACGAGTCGTAGACGTCGGCGTGGCCGCTCTCCTGGGTGGGACGGCCCTGGGCGAGGTTGGTGGCCGCCGGGGCGAAGCCGGTGCTCGGCGCGGCCGCCGGGCCGGCCGGGCGGGCGGCGGCGGCCGGGTTCGCGAGGGCTGTCGCCCCGGCCGTCGCGATCAGCGCGGCGGCGGCCGTGGCCGCCACCATCCTGAACAGATTCGTTCGTCTCATCACTGTCCTTGTCGTCGGGGGACGGTTGCCGCGGTGGCTGGACCACGGGGTGGGGGTGCGGCGGTGCAGCGCCGGCCGACGCGAGAGGGCCGGTATCGAGAGAGACGGGATGACACGGGCGGCGCGGGGGCGCCGCTCGGCCTGGAAACACCAGATGGGTACGACCATCAACGGGCCTCCCCAGGAGGCCCGTTGAATCTTCCGAGAGCATGCACAGAACCGTGCATACCTTTGTCAAAATCTTGCGTTACTTTGGCCCAAAGGTTACTGACGTGCTACGAGAGCGTCAACACTTCGACCACCGTGACTATTGACGGACTTGTCTGCCCTGACAGCCGCAGCCCGCGCCGACCCGCCCACGAAATCGGGGAAGGTGCCGCCTCCCGACTACTGGAGGCCACACCTTCCCCGAAGTTGCACGGATCTTGCGTCAGATCGTGCCGGAACGATCAGGCATCTGGTGCCGTCAACACGAAGGTCTCCAGCGACTCCCCGCCGTACCAGTCGGTGCGCCGACCGACATGGGTCATCCCCAGCCTCCGAGCGACAGCCATCGACGGCTCGTTGCTCGGCGACACGACCGCATAGATCTCCCGGGTACCGGCGGCGAACTCCCGGGCCACCGCCGCACGGGCCGCCTCGGTGGCATAGCCGTGACCCCACGCGTCCGGGTGCAGGTGCCAACCCACCTCGATGTCGTCGGTCCGGCGTGACTCGTCGCGCCCCGGCAGCGGCTTGAGCAACAGAGTGCCCACCACCTGACCCGTCTCGCGTACCTCGATCGCCCACGTGCCGTACCGGCCGCCGTCGGCGGCGTGCCGCTCCTGCCAGATCCCCAGCCGCTCGACGGCCTGGGCCGGGTTGGTCATCGGCAGACCCGACGCCACGCCCAGATACCGGCTGATCTCCGGACGCGAGTAGATGTCGTAGATCCGGGCCAGATCGGCCGGATCGTCGGCCCAATCTCGCAGGATCAGGCGTTCGGTGGTGAGAACAGTCATGACCGGCGATCTTAAGGAGTGACGGCCGCGCCGACAGGGAAGGAGGACCCGATGGGCAACGGATGGCAGCGCGCGAAACGGATCACCAGTGCCGCGTTCCGTCCGGTGCGTGGACGCGACCTGTCGCTGCACGCCGCCGCGATCACCTTCTACGGGGCGATCGCCGTGGTGCCGGTCGCCCTGCTGGCGATCTGGCTCACCGCACTGGTGGCCGGGGCCGACCGGGTACGCCGGCTCACCTCATACGCCGTGGAGGCCCTGCCCACAGCGATCGGCGCGCCCCGGGCGGTGGAGGCGCTGGTCGACGCCGGGGTGGGGTTGACCCCGCTGCTGGCGCTGGCCTCCCTGCTGCCCGCCTCGCTGTACGGCGAGGGCCTTCGACGGGCTTTCGTCTCGGTGGCCGCGCCCCGCTCCGACGAGCACCTGGTCGGCTGGCGGGGCCGGCTCCTGCTGCTGCCGCTGCTCGCGCCGGCCCCCGCGCTGCTGCTGTCGATCCTGCTGGCGCTCCCGCTCACCACCCGGCTCGTACGCCAGGGCGGTTGGCTCGGTGTGCTCGGCGTGGTGCTGTCGTTCCTGGCGGTCTGGCTGGTGCTGACGCCGGTGCTGGTGTGGGTGTTCCGGGTCGTCGGGCCGGCCTCACCGGACTGGCTCTCCACCCTCGGGGTCGGGTCGTTCACCGCGGCGAACCTCTCCGGCTTCCTGCACGGTTTCGTGCTCTTCGCCTCGCTCCCGCTGGACCTGGGAGTGCCCTTCGGCGGTTTCGACGACATCGGCGCCGGCGTGGCCGTCCTCCTCTGGCTCTATCTGTTCCACGTGATCGTCCTGGCCGGCTACTCCGCCACCCTGGCCCTCTCAAACTGGCGCACCACCCACCCCCGCCCTTCCCCCAACCCCAACCCGCCGGGTTGATCATGAAGTTATTGCCACGACACGCCGCGCTGGGAGGCAATAACTTCATGATCACCGAGGGCTGAGGGGGCCGGGGGGCCGGGGGGCCGGGGGGCCGGGGGGCGGGGGGCCGGGGGGCCGGGGGCGGGGGGGTTAGGGGGTGTTCAGGGCTTCGGTGGGGGTTAGGCGGGCGGCTCGGATCGACGGGTAGACGCCGGCTACCACACCTACCAGGAGGGCGCCGGTGATGCCGCCTGCCACCGCTGTCAGGGGGATCGTGGGCGGCCAGCCCTGGTAGCTGGCGTAGCCGACGGTGGCGAGCACCCCGAGGGCGGCCCCGGCCGTGCCGCCGAGCACGCTGAGCAGCACCGACTCGGTGAGGAACTGCACCCGGATCTGGCCGCGGTTCGCGCCGAGCGCTCGGCGCAAGCCGATCTCCCGACGGCGCTCCAGCACCGAGATGACCATCGTGTTGGCCACGCCGATCCCGCCGACCAACAGGGCGACCGCCGCCAACCCGAGGAACAGCGCGGAGAAGCTGTCCTCGGTGGCCCGTTTCGCGGCGAGCGCGTCGGAGGGGCGGCTGACCTGTACCAGCCCGGGCAACTGCGGGTTGAGTGTGGCCGGCAGTACGGCGCGCACGTCCTCCAAGGCGTCCTCCCTGGCCCGCAGGTAGACGACAGTGGGGTGACCGTCGAAGCCGAGCATGGCCTTGGCGGCGTCCCACCCGACCAGCACCGAGCGGTCGAGATCCGGGGAGAGCGGCAACGGGTCCAGGATGCCGATCACTGTGAACCAGCGCTCGCCGATGAACACCTGAGGTGGTTGCCGGGGGTCCACGGTGGCGAAGCCGAGCCGGCTCGCCGCGACGTAGCCGAGGACGGCTGTCGGCAGCCCGGCCGAGCCGGCGTCGAGGGCCCGCCCGCTGCGGATCCTGCCGTTGACGGTCCCCAACAGGTCCGGCCGGGACGCGAGCACGGTGAGGCCGGACGTGTCGTACCGGTCCAGCAGGTCGTTGCGGCGTACTGCCGTGTGGGTGTTCGCGACAGCGCTCGCGGTGTCGACCGGCCCGATCCGCGACGCCATGGCGGCGGCGTCCTCGGGCAGGAGGACGGGCGGGTTCTGATCCGGCACGGGCTCGGCCCGCAGCAGGTTGGTGCCGAGGGCGGAGAGCTGGTCCATCAGGTCGCGCTGGCTGGACGCGGGTATGCCCACCACGACGACCAACGTGGCGATGCCGATGGAGATGCCCAGGGCGGAGAGGACGGCCCGCATCCGGCGGGTGGTCAGGCCGAGCAGACCGAGCCGGAGTACGTCGGTCGGAGCGAGCCGGGCCGCGCTCACGCCCCGCTCCCGGTGCCGGTGTCGGCGACGATCCGGCCGTCGCGGATCTCCACCCGTCGAGGCGTACGGGCGGCGAGATCGCGGTCGTGCGTGATCACGGCGATGGTGGTGCCCTCCGCGTTGAGGTCTGTGAGCAGGGCGAGAACCGCCTCCCCGTTGACAGTGTCGAGGGCGCCGGTCGGCTCGTCGGCCAGCACCAGCGCGGGCTCGTTGACGAGGGCCCGCGCTATCGCCACCCGCTGCCGCTCCCCGCCGGAGAGCTGCTGCGGCAGGTGGTCGACACGGTGCGCCAGGCCGACCCGGGCCAGCGCCTCGATAGCGGTGCGGCGACGGCGACGGCGGGGCACCCCGGCGTAGAGCAGGCCGGTGGCGACGTTCTCGGCCGCATCCAGCCCGTCGGTGAGGTGGAACTGCTGGAAGACGAAACCGAGCCAGCGGCCCCGCAGCGCGGAGAGCCGACGATCGGACAGCGCGGTGACCTCCTGCCCGGCGACGCGTACCCGGCCGCTGGTCGGCAGGTCGAGGGTGCCCATGATGTTCAGCAGCGTGGACTTGCCGGACCCGGACGGCCCGACGATGGCGAGCATCTCGCCAGCGCGCACTGTCAGTGAGACGTCGTCCAGTGCTGTCACCCCGCCGGGGTACGTCCTACTGACCCCCTCGACGTTCAGCACCGGCTCGGCGATCACGATGCCGTCACCACGTCGAGGCCCTCGGTCACACCGGTGCCGGTGACCTCGACCAGGCCCCGGGCGAACATCCCGGTCTCCACGGCCACCAGCCCACCGTCGGGCAGTTGCAGCGCGTGCCCGCCCTCGCGGAGCGCCACCAGCGCGCCGACCGGCACCGCGAGCACGCCCTTGTGGACGGCGGTGGTGAAGCGGACCTGCACAGTTGCCGCGTCCAGCCTGGCCACGTCTGCCGCCCGCGTCGGTGCGACGAGGACGTCCACCGTCGGCGGGCTGCCCTGCCCGGTGCCGCCGTCCGACCCACCGCCGCGCACCGTCTGCGAGATCGAGGCGACCTTCGCCGGGATCTCCGAGCTGTCCGGCAGGGCGACGACCACTGCGGCGCCCACAGTTATGGCGCCGACCTCGGTGGCCCCGACCGGCACGGTGACCAGCTTGACCTTCTCGGTGACGGCCAGCAGCTCACCGGCGACCGGATCACCGGGCAGCGCCTTCACCGCGCTGACCCGGGCCGGGCCGGTCAGCACGGCGACCTGCCCGACCCCGACAGTGCCGGTGGGGTCCAGGCCGAGCGCCTGCTGCCACTTCTTGATCGCGCCGACGAGGCTTCCGGTGAGCAGCGCCTGACCCGTGCCGATCTTCGTGCCGTCGGTGCCCCGGGACGGCTGCGAACCGATGTGGTAGCCCAGCGCCCTCAGGTTGTCCGACACGATCCGTACGTCGCTGCCCACCAGACCTGGCTTGTCGAGCGTGCGGAAGAGCGGCGTCCCGCCGAACAGCACCGGCACCGGTCGGTCGTTCACCCAGTAGAGCGGCTTGCCCCGGGCCACCGTGTCGCCCACCTTCGGCAGCCGGGTGACGACGCCCTCCCCGGCGCCCTTCACCAACCGCTCCGGGCCGAAGCCGAGCGTGCCGTTGAGCGAGCGGCTGTCCGACAGGTCGGCCCGGGTGACAGTCGTCGTCGTCACCGGCGGCGGGGCGCTCGCGACGTCACCGCCGGGGTGACGCCGCAGAGCCAGCGCGCCGACGCCGGCACCGACGGCGACCACCAGGGTCACCACCGCCACCACGATCGCCTTCCGACGGGTCGTCCGCCGACCAGGATCGTCGGTCGGGTTACTTCTTGGCACCGAAGATCTCCATCGTGCATACCCTCTCGGCAGCGGCCAGGGCAGGACCCTCAAGGCCGCCGGCCGGGTCGGCGACCCCGTCGTCGTAGGTCCAGCCGGAACCGTCCGGCAGTGAGTGGATCTTCATGCCGCGTCCGCGCAGGCACTGGACGTAGTCGTTCCACTGGCTCACGTAGTTGGGGTTCTTCTCCGGGTCCAGCTCCGGCGGCTGGAGCGGCAGCTTGTTCGCGCACGCCACGTACGCCGCCTTCGGCTCCCCGCTCTGGTCGAGGGACAGGCCCGTACCGTCCCCCACCGGGCCTGGTTGTGACCGGCCGTCGTTCAGCTTCACGCCGTTGTCATGCAGACAGATGTTGTACGTCCCCCAGAGCCGCTCCTCCTCCTCGTCGGTCATGTCCAGGCGAAGCTGCGGCCGACCGTTGGCGGCACCTCCCGCCGGGGTGGCGCTCGCCGGGGCGGACGGGGTGACGAGTGACGCGACGTCACCGCTGGCGGCGCCCTTGTCGGCGCTGGACGCACCACCGCCGCAGCCGGTGAGGGCGACGGCGAGCACTGTGACCGCGGCGAGTCCGGCGGCGACCCGATGGGTTGAGTTGGTCATGGCGTGCAGCTTCACGCCCGGGTGTCAGAGACCTGTAAGGAACCGGTCGTCATCCGGTAGCCCCAGCTCAGCGGCCGTGCTGGAACCCGTCGGGGCCACGTACAGTCGCTGCCGTGTGTGCGTACGTGCTGGTAGCCGAGGACGACCAGAAGCAGGCGGAGTTGGCCCGCCGGTATCTGGAACGCGAGGGGCACGAGGTGGTCGTGGTGGCCGACGGGCGGGCCGCCCTGGAGCAGATCCGTCAGCGTCCCCCGGCGCTGCTGATCCTCGACGTGATGATGCCGAAGGTCGACGGCCTCGACGTCTGTCGCATCCTGCGCCGGGAGTCCGACCTGCCGGTGCTCATGCTGACCGCCCGGTCGACCGAAGACGACCTGCTCCTCGGCCTCGACCTGGGCGCCGACGACTACATGACGAAGCCGTACAGCCCGCGTGAACTCGTCGCCCGGGCCCGCAGCCTGCTGCGCCGGGGCCAACGGACGCAGGCGGACCCGGTGCTGCGGGTCGGCGCGGTGCACGTCGACCCGGTGCGCCACGAGGTACGCAGCGACGGACGCCTCGTCGACTGCACACCCGGTGAGTTCCAGCTGCTCCAGGCGATGGCCGCCCAGCCCGCCCGGGCGTTCACCCGGGATCAGCTCCTGGGCTACCTGCACGGGTTCGACAGGTACATCACCAACCGGACCGTCGACGTGCACGTGATGAACCTCCGCCGGAAGATCGAGCCGAACCCGCGCAAGCCGGCCCGGTTGGTGACCGTGTACGGCATCGGATACAAGTTGGTCGAAGAGTCACCCCGTGTCGGGTGAGGTCCCGCTGCGCCGCAGCCTGCTGCTCCGACTGCTGGCGTTGGCCGTCCTCATCGCCATCGGCTCGATCGCGGCGACCGCGTGGCTGGCCGTCCGCACCACCACCGGGGCGATCCGGCAGGAGCAGGGGAAAGCGCTCGCCGACGACGCGCGCATCTACGACACGGTGCTCGCGTACGCGGCGACCCACCCGAACTGGGACGGGGTCGACGCGGCCCTTCGGCCGCTCGCCCAGGACGTCGGCCGGCGGATCGCCCTGACCACCGACACCGGTGCGCCGATCGCGGACTCGGCCCCCGGCGCTGGCCCGTTGCCGACGACGTCGTCCGCGACAGTCGACGCGCTCGCTGTCGACACCGCCCTGATGCCCGGCACCACACTGCCGGGCAGCGGTGACAGCGGCACCAGCCGCATCGACCCGCGCACCACCGGGCCGTACCTGCTCCCGCCCGAGGAGCGCGCCGCACTGCGCGACAGGGCGGCCGAGGCGGTCCAGTGTCTGCGGCTGCGGGCACAGATCGACGCCACCGTCGTGGACGGCCCCACCGGCCGCCCACGGATCGACACCCCGGGGACCAACCTCGCCGACAGTGCCGTCTGCGGCCAGCTGAGAGAGGATCTCGCGACCCGTACGCCCACCGAGGGCAAGGCGCTCGCCCAACTCAACGCCCTGGTGAACACCTGCCTGGCGCGGCGTCGCCTGCCCGCCGTACAGGTGGACCTGAACTGGACCTGGACGAGGCAGCCGGCGGCCAGCGCACCCGACTCCCGCAGCGCGGCCGGCGTCGACCAGGAGCACAACCGGGCGGTCAGTGCCTGCGTCGGCACCAGTCGACGCGAACAACTCCTTCCGTACGTCGCGCCGGCCGCGACTCTCTTCGTCACCGACCCGGGCGGTCGCCAGTCGACCACCTTCGACCTCTCCCCCGGCAACCAGACCCGCATCGTCGCGGTCGCCGGTCTTGTCCTGCTGGTGACGATCGGCTTCACAGTCCTGGCTGGCATCCGGTTGACCCGTCCGCTGCACGCGCTGACCGGGGCCGCCCAGCGGATGCGCGACGGCGACGTCGCCGCACGGGTCAGGGTGACCGGCCGCGACGAGATCGCCCGGTTGGCCGAGGCATTCAACGACATGGCCGAACGCCGGGAACGGCTGGAGCAGCTACGCCGGGCCATGGTCAGCGACATCGCCCACGAGATGCGTACGCCGGTGAGCAACATCCGGGGCTGGCTCGAAGCGGTCGAGGACGGCGTCGCGGCCCCAGACCGCCGGCTGCTCTCCTCACTGCTGGAGGAGGCGACACTGCTCCAGCACGTGATCACCGACCTGCAGGACCTGGCCGAGGCCGACGCGGGCGCGCTGCGGCTGCACCGTGAGGAGGTCTACCTCACCGACCTGCTCGCCCAGGTCGCGGAGGCGCACCGGGCCCAGGCCGACCGGGTCGGCGTCACCATCACGGTACGCACCGGGGCCGACCCGCAGGTGGACGCCGACCCGGTGCGACTCCGCCAGGCCGTCGGCAACCTGGTCGCCAACGCGGTACGGCACACCCCGTCGGGCGGGCGCGTGACGCTCAGCGCCAGCGCTACCGACGCCGAGGTCATCGTCTCGGTGACCGACACCGGCAGCGGCATCAGCGCCGAGGACCTGCCCCGGGTCTTCGACCGCTTCTGGCGGGCCGAGAAGTCCCGGAGTCGGCAGACCGGCGGCAGCGGCCTGGGCCTCGCCATCGTGCGCAAGCTCACCGAGGCCCACGGCGGCACTGTCAGCGCCACCAGCACCCCCACCCAAGGCTCCACCTTCACCCTCCACCTACCCCCACCCGCTGCCCCCACCCCCACCACCCCAACCCCCACCCCACCCTCCGCCCCATCTGGTTGATCAAGAGGTTTGCGTCACCACCAGGCAGTCAAATGACGCAAACCTCTTGATCACCGGGGCGGGTGGGGGTGGGGGTGGGGGTGGGGGTGGGGGTGGGGGTGGGGGTGGGGGTGGGGGTGGGGGTGGGGGGCGGGGGTGGGGGGTGGGTGGGTGGGAGTGGAAGGGGTGACCTGGGCTGGTGGGGCGGACTAGGCTGCCGCGGCATGAGCAGTGAGATTCCGGCCCGCGCCGACGTCGTGATCGTCGGTGCCGGGCACAACGGTCTGGTCTCCGCGGTACTGCTGGCCCGCGCCGGCCTGGACGTCCTCGTGCTGGAGGCCGCCGACGTCATCGGCGGCGCGACCCGCACCGAGAACCCGTTCCCGAAGGTGCCGGGGCTGCGCCACTCCACCGGGTCGTACCTGCTCGGACTGATGCCCCCGGAACTGCTCGCCACGCTCGACGTCCGGATCCCGGTGCTGCGCCGCGACCCGCACTACTTCCTCCCCACCCCGGGCGGCCTCGGCTCGCCGTACCTGCTCTTCGGCAGTGACACCGCCGCCACCCGGGCGCAGCTCGCCGAGTTCTTCTCCCCCGCCGACGTGGCCGCCGACGACGCCATGCAGGCCGAGCTGGCCGCGCTGCGGGACGACCTCGCCCCGGCCTGGTTGGCCGAGCCGCTCAGCGTCCAGGAGACCGCCGAGCGGCAAGTCCGCCCGGCGCTGCGCCAGGTCTTCGTCGACCTCGTGCAGGGCTCGGTCGCCGACTACCTGGCCCGGTTCGAGTTCCGCTCCGAGCTGCTGGTCAGCATGTACGCGGTCACCGACGGCCTGTCCGGGCTCAACGCCGGCCCGGACGATCCCGGCACCGGCCACAACTTCCTGGTGCACAACATGTGCCGACTGCCCGGCTCCGGCGGCACCTGGATGATCGCCGAGGGTGGGATGGGAACCGTCTCCCGGACCTTCGCCGAGGCCGCCCGCGCTGCCGGAGCGACAATCCTGACCGGTACGCCGGTGCACGCGGTGACAGTGGACGGCGGCGCGGCGAGCGGAGTGGTGCTCGCTGACGGTCGGGAGGTGGCCGCGCGAGTGGTGCTCGGCGCTTGTGACCCGTACCGGTTGATGGACCTGTTGCCCGACGGCGCGCTCCCGGCGCGGCTCGGCGAACGGATGGCGGCGGTCCGCCGGCCCGGCACCACCCTCAAGCTCAACCTGGCGCTCACCGGGCTGCCGCGGTTCTCCTGCCTGCCGGACGGCACGCCGAGCCCGTTCGGCTCGACCATCCACCTGCTGCCCGGGTCGGCGTCGCTGGTCGGCGGAGCGGAGACCTCGCCGATGACCGCGCTGCGCGCCATGTGGGCAGACGTGCAGGCCGGGCTGCTGCCGGCGGAGCCCACCGTCGAGTGGTACCTGCACACCACAGTCGACCCGTCGCTCTCCGACGCCGCCGGGCACCACTCGTCGGCGCTCTTCGTCCAGTCCGTCCCCTACGAGTTGGCCGGCACCACCTGGGACGCGGAGCTGCCCGGGTACGTCGACCGGCTGCTCGGGATCGTCGAGCGGTACGCGCCCGGCACCACCGACCTGATCGCCGACGCGGTGCCGCTGCCGCCGCCTGGCATCGAGGAGCACTTCGGCATCACCGGCGGGCACATCCACCACGTCGACAACACCGTCTCGTTCACCGACCGGATGCCCTACGCCACCGGCGTCGACGGTGTGTACGCCGGCAGCGCCGGCTGCCACCCGGCCGGCAGCGTCATCGGCGCGGCCGGTCACAACGCCGCCCGCCGCATCCTCACCGACCTGTCGGCCTAACCCCTAACCCCTAACCCCGGCCCGGCCCGGCCCCGGCCCGGCCCGGCCCCGGCCCGGCCCCGGCCCCGGCCCGGCCCCCGTTGATCATGAAGTTATTGCCCGCCGTGGCGGCGTGTCGTGACAATAACTTCATGATCAACCGGGCGGGTCAGATCACAGCCTCGCCGGCGGGGGCGGGGGTTTCCGCGTCTACTCGGTGGGCTCGCACCTTGTGGCCGACGCTCGTTAGGCAGCGGCCGCTGGGCAGGTCGAAGCGCCAGCCGTGCAACTGGCAGGTGAGCTGGTCACCGTCGACGATGCCGAAGCGGGTCAGGTCCGCCTTCAGATGCGGGCACCGCCGCTGCACCACCCAGTCGCCCAACGTGATGTCCTCGGCGTCGGTGCTGCGCTCGTGCTCGTCGTACCAGCCCTCGGCGTACTGGAGCCGCTCCTCGGAGAGGCACTTGAAGAACGCGTAGACGAACTCGTTGTACTGGCCGATCCGGGCCGCCGAGAACCGGCAGGACAGGAAGAGCGAGTTGACCCAGTCCACCTCGTCGATGAAGAGCAAGTGCTCGATCAGCGACCGTTCGGTCCGGAACCGGTAGCGCACCTTCTCGTCCGCGTACGGCCGGACCTCCTTGCCGGGGAAGTCCACAACGATCGACTCGACGCTCTCGCCGTCATACCCCACCAGGTCGAAACGGACCGGGCCGCCAACCCCCTTGGCCAGGTAGATCGACTCGTCGAGCAGCGGCTCGATCCGACGCTTCATCTCGCCGAGCACGTT
Organism: Micromonospora sp. NBC_00821; assembly: GCF_036347035.1. Classification (NCBI taxonomy): domain Bacteria; kingdom Bacillati; phylum Actinomycetota; class Actinomycetes; order Micromonosporales; family Micromonosporaceae; genus Micromonospora; species Micromonospora sp. NBC_00821. The sequence continues at coordinate 1,693,388 of NZ_CP108880.1, read as the reverse complement.
TACCTCGGGGTGCCGCCAGGACGCCTTCTCCGCCTCGATGATCGGGCGCTTGCGCTCCCGCATCTCCTCCAGGTGCGCGACCTTGTTCGCGAAGAACTCCTGCACCGGCACCGGGTGGGTGGTGCTCGCGCCCTCGGTGGTGACCTCGGCGACGCTGCCCGGCAGCAGCACGATCCCGTTGGTGCCGCCGACCTTGGCGTACTCCGACATGAAGACGGACTGGTCGGGGAAGATGTTGCCCTCGTCGCCGTGGATGTCGTTGAACTGCCACAGGGCGTCGTCGAGGAAGCACGGCGGGCCGGCGATCGGGAAGACGTGCGACGCCTTCAGGTCGTCGATGTACCGCCAGGTCCGGTCGAACTGCCGGTCACGCTTCTGCTTGCCGAACGCGGTCTTCGCCGCCTGCGGCAGTTCGTAGACCATCGGGTACCAGATCGCACCGGAGAACTGGAGCAGATGCGCGTGCACGTGCCCCAGCTCGGCGAAGACACTCAGGTCGGTGGGGCGGGCGTCGTTCTGGTTGAGCAGCCGCACACCCTCGTACTCGACCCAGAGCGAGGAGTCGCCGATCGGCCCGTCGGTCGGGCTGGTCAACGCCTGAATCATGATCTGCAGGCCGCCGGGCAGCTCCACCACCTGCTCGTTGGGCGCCTTCAGGAACTTGGTGAAGCCCAGCGCCCGGAACTCGTCCTCCATCTCCGAGGTGGGGAACTCGGGGAGCAGGACGGTGGCGTCCTTGGAGACGAAGTCGCGCAGGTGATTCGCGTCGAAGTGGTCCCGGTGCAGGTGGGAGACGTACAGGTAGTCGACCTGACCCAGGCTCTCCCAGTCCAGCAGAGAATTGTCCGGGAACGGGAACCACGACGCGAAGTAGGCCGGATTCACCCACGGGTCGCACAGGATGCTGCCCGCGGCCGTGTCGATCCGCATGCTGGCGTGCCCGGTTCCGGTCACTCGCACCGCACAGTCCCCCTCAAACAGACAATCAGGTGTACGCCAAACGCTACCGGAGCGGGTCTGACCGCCGCCCCGCGACGCCGGTAGTGCCGTCCAGCCCAGGTGGGGCAGGGCCGATGGCCAGGAAACCCCCACCCCACCGCACCGGGTACGAGGCGTGCCAGACTAACCAAAGATCCGATCGCGAGGGAAGGACCGACAGTGGCAGGAAGCGAGCCGGTAACGTCGCCAGACCAGCACAAGCCCGGGCACCGCAAGGCCGGGCAGATCGGCGCCGTGCTGTCCGCACTGGCGCTGCTGGCGATGATCTGCGGCAACCACGAGGGCAGGGTCGAGGACATCTGGCTGATCGGCCTGGCCGCGCTGTTGCTGATCATCGTGATCGGCGACGTCGTGTTGCGGCGCAGCGGTCTGCGCTCCTGACCCGACCCACCGCCGGACGACCGGCCGACGTACGCCGAGGGCCCGCCCCCACCCGGGGGACGGGCCCTCGTCCGTATCGCCTCGGGGTCAGCGCCCGAAGAGGATGTCCTGCACGTCCTTGAGCGCGGCGTCGACCTCGGCCTCGAAGTAGCCACCCGGCACCAGGCCGAACCGGAGCGTGTCCAGGTCCTTCGGGTCGACCGGCATCGGGTTGCGGCGCTGCATGCCACCGAGCAGGGTGTCGAAGAACCGGTCCACCTGGTCGGGGTCGTACCCGCTGCCGAACCGGCGCACCTGGAAGCTACGGCGGATCTGGTCGACCCGGTACAGGTCGCTGCCGGGCGGACCGGCCATCGGCGGACCGCCCATCGGCGGGCCACCCATCGGCGGGCCGGCCACCGCCGGCGGACCGGCCATCGGCGGGCCACCCATGCCCTGCTGCGGCAGCGGAGGCGGACCGGCAGGACCACGGCGCATGTCGCGCAGATCCCGCTCCGGCATCCGGATCTCGGCCGTCATGTCGGCGCGACCGTGCCGCCCGGCCTCGAAGCCGTCGAAGCGCGGCTCCTCCGGCGGCGGCGGATAACCGCCGGGCGCGCGTTGGTCGTCGGGGCCGTACCCACCGCGTTGGTCATCCTGGCCGTAGCCAGCGGGTGAGCGCTGGTCGTCCGGGGGGCCGTACCCGCTGGGACCGGCGGGCAGGCCGCGCTGCGGCATGCCGTGGCCACCCATCGGGCCGGGGCCCATCGGGCCACCGGGACCCATCGGCGGGCCGGCCGGGCCACGTGGCGCGTCGTAACCACCGCCGCGGGGGGCGTCGTACCCACCGGCGAAGGCACCGGTCGGCTCGTCGTAGCGGCCGTAGGGCGGGCCGGCCTGCGCGGGCATCGGCCGGGGCGGCATCGGCTGCGGGACCATGCCCCGGTCGTCACGCATCGGCGGACCCATCCGGTCCGGTGGGCCCATCCGGTCACCCATCCGGGGGTCGCCACCGCGCCCCGCGCTGTTGCGCTCCTCCAGCTCGGCCAGCTGCCGCTCGACCCGGTCCAGGTGCAGGTCGACCTGCCACTCGTCGTAGCCGTTGAAGCGGACCCGGAAGACGACGTCATGAACCTCCTGGGAGGCCACCGGGGCACCGACCTGCCGGCCGTCGAGCGTCGCCTCGACCCGGTCGAGGAAGGCATCCACCTCGTCGACCTTGTATCCCCGGCGGAGCGCCTTGCGCCGGAAACGCTGACCCTGACTCGCCACTATGTCTCCTGGTCTCGTTCGCCACGCCCGGTCACGCCGGTGCCTCTCCGGCGCGGTCGGTGTTGGTGTCGTTGTCTTCGGCGGCGGCAAGCTGGCCACACGCGCCGTCGATCTCGCGACCTCGGGTGTCCCGAACTGTGGTGGACACCCCGGCGTCGCGCAACCGCCGGACGAACTCCCGCTCGACCGGCTTCGGGCTCGCGTCCCAGCGGCTGCCCGGCGTCGGATTGAGCGGAATGAGGTTCACGTGGGCCAATTTGCCGGCCAACAGCCGCCCGAGCAGGTCGGCTCGCCACGGCTGGTCGTTCACGTCCTTGATCATCGCGTACTCGATCGACACGCGGCGGCCCGTCCGGGCGGCGTAGTCCCACGCTGCGTCCAGCACCTCGGCTACCTTCCAGCGCTGGTTTACCGGCACGAGTTCGTCGCGCAGATCATCATCGGGCGCGTGCAACGACAACGCAAGGGTCACTGAGAGGTCTTCGCTGGCCAGTCGGTGGATGGCCGGAACCAGGCCGACCGTGGAAACGGTGATGTGCCGCTGGGACAGGCCGAGCCCCTCCGGAGCCGGGCTGACCAGCCGACGGATCGCCGCGATCACCCGGTTGTAGTTGGCCAGCGGCTCGCCCATGCCCATGAAGACGACGCGCGACAGCCTCGGCGGGGAACCCGCCACCACGCCGGAGGCCGCCACCCCGGCCATGTACACCGCCTGGTCGACGATCTCCGCCGTCGACAGGTTGCGGGTCAGCCCGGCCTGGCCGGTCGCGCAGAACGGACAGGCCATGCCGCAACCCGCCTGGCTGGAGATGCAGACGGTCACCCGGTCCGGGTAACCCATCAGCACGCTCTCCACCATCGCACCGTCGTGCAACCGCCAGAGCGCCTTGCGGGTCGCGCCGTCGTCGCAGGCCAGCTCGCGCACCGGATTGAGCAACGTCGGCAGCAACTGGTCTGCCAGCCGCTCCCGGGTCGCCGCTGGCAGATCGGTCATCGCCTGCGGGTCGCGGACCAACCGCCCGAAGTAGTGGTTGGAGACCTGCTTGGCACGGAAGGCCGGCTCACCCAGCCCGGTGACCAGTGCCTGGCGGCCGGCCAGGTCCAGGTCAGCGAGGTGCTGAGGGGGCATGGAGGCCCGGCGCGCGGCGGGGGCGACCGAGATGGCGGGGATCAAGGGCAGGCTCGTCATGGCTGGTCCAGTGTGTCACGCCGTCGGCGGCGGCTGCCGGTCCGGAGGTGTCGAACGGGCCGCGACCGCCGGAGCCGGATGACCAGGTCGCCGTGATTCATACCTCAGCCCACCACCGGCACGAAGATCGCCAACAGCAGGTAGGCCGTCGGCACCGCGAACAGGATCGAGTCCAGTCGGTCCATCAGACCGCCGTGGCCGGGCAGCAGGTTGCTCATGTCCTTCACGCCGAGATCCCGCTTGATCATCGACTCGGCCAGGTCGCCGAGGACCGCCGCGCACGAGACGGCCACCCCGAACAGCGCGCCCCACCAGGGGGCAACCTCGAACATCAGCCACAGCAGCAACGCTCCACCCAGGGCCGCCGCGGTGACCGAGCCGGCGAAGCCCTCCCAGGACTTCTTCGGGCTGATCGACGGGGCCATCGGGTGACGGCCGAAGGAGACCCCGGCCGCGTAGCCACCGGTGTCGGAGAGGACCACCCCGATCAGCGTGGCCAGGATGCGCAGGTGGCCATCGCCGGGGGCCGCCGCCAGCAACGCCGCGAAACCGGCGAGGAACGGCACGTAGACGGCGATCAGGGTGGCCGCGGTGAGATCCCGCTGGAAGCCGGCCGGCCCGTCACCCAACCGCCAGATCATGGTGCCCAGCACGGTGACCAACAGTCCCAGGCTGAGCGCGTCCGGGCCGGCGTACCAGGCCAGACCCACCGTCAACACGCCGCCGGCGATCAGTGGCACCAGTGGCGGGTGCGCGCCGCTGCGCCGTACCGCGCGGGCCATCTCCCACATACCGATGGCGACCGCGGCGGCGATCACCGGCAGAAAGGCCAACGGATAGACCAGCAGCGGCACCACGATCAGCGCGCCGAGGCCGAGCCCGACCCCGATCGCCGCGGGAAGGTTACGCCCGGCCCGCCCGGTGCCCACCTGCTGGGTGGCCGGTCGGTCGAGGCTGGCCCGACGTCGCCCCTTCGACCGTCGACCCGTCGTCGGAGCCTCGTCCGGCACCACGTCGGCCCGGACAGGCGCGAGCTGCTCGGTCGGGTACCCCGGGTCGTCGAAGCGGGCGGGAGGGCCGTCGAGACGGCTCGGCTCGTCGAAGCGCCCGCGGTCCGGGCCGTCGTACCGGGGCGGCCCCTCCCCCGTGGGAGGTCGGTCCGGGTAACGGTCACCGCGACCCCGGTCGTCGTACCGGTCGGGCTGGTTGCGGTCGTCGACGTGCCGGTCCCGGTCGTCGAAACGATCGTGCCGGTCCCGGTCGTCGAAGCGGTCGTCCGGGCGGGCCGGGCGGCCACGCTCGTCGTACGGGTCCGCGGGATGCGGATCGGCGTACGGCCGGGCGTGCGGGTCGGCGTACAGCTCAGGGCCGGCGGCCGGACGGCGGCTCCACTGGCCTGCCTCCAGCTCCTGGTCCGGCCAGGGCAGCGCCACCGGGCGCTCCGGCCTGTCCCAGCCGCGAGGCTCGCTGCCGTAGGGGTCGGGGTGGGACATCACGCACCGCGAAGCGGCACGAGAACCACCACATGACGCAAGACCACAAGCATCCCCTACACGTGCGATGTTCCTCGGATTGACCGCCCCGACGGTCGGTCGATCCCCGGTGTTCACCACCCGGTGGCCGGGAATCCTGCCGAGCCTACTGCACACGCCGGATCGGCACGGCGGACGAGGCACGCCCACGGACGCCACCCGGCGCCGCCGGCCCTGCGGCCAGCGACACACACCCATCCGGTACGGCAGACCACAGGCAATCCGCAGCCGTCGATCCGACTCGTCCGGTGCGCGATCGAGTACTGAGCGAACCCGCCCGGCGTGGTCCGCTGGTGCCGCGCCGGCGCCAGCCCGCGCTCCGCAACGGGGGAAGGGCACTCACATGTACACGTTCGGTCTCGCGGTGTTGACGGTGGCCGCCATGGTCCTGGGAGCAGGGTCACCGGCCGCCGCCACCACGGCACGGACCAGGATCACCATCGACCGCCACACCAGCGAGCTGTACCCGTTCGAGCCGCCCGTCGGCGAGCCGGGAGTGACGTACCCGGCAGCAGGGGTCACCGCCACCGCCCGCAACTGCCCGGCCGGCGTGGTCCTCATGTCGGCCTCGCTGGTGCAGGACGGCCTGCCGACCCTCTGGGCGACCGGGGGGCACGGCGCCGGCGAGATCCTCTGTGACGGCGGCACCGTCGAACTCGGGATGGGGTTCGCCCGGATCGCTCCCGCGCTGCACCCCGGCCGGGCCACCGCCCACTTCTCGCTGCGCGACTGGGACACCGGCGAGCAGTTCGCCGAGAGCACCAGGACCGTCTGGATCCCCTGCTGACCTATGGAACGAGGCTCGTTCCCGACGTCGGGAACGAGCCTCGCAGCATGGGTCACACCTCGAGCAGTTCGGTTTCCTTGTGCTTCACCAGGTCGTCGACGCTGGCAACGTACCGCTGGGTCAGGTCGTCGAGTTCCTTCTCGGCGCGGCGACCGTCGTCCTCGCCGGCCTCGCCGTCCTTGACGATCCGGTCCAGCTCTTCCTTGCCACGGCGGCGGACGTTGCGGATCGCCACCTTGGCCTCCTCGCCCTTGTGCCGAGCCACCTTGATCATGTCGCGGCGCCGTTCCTCGGTCATCTGCGGGAGCAGGATGCGCAGCTGGTTGCCCTCGTTGTTCGGGTTCACCCCGAGGTCCGAGTCGCGGATCGCCTTCTCCATGGCGTTGATCTGCGAGTTGTCGTACGGCTTGATGATGGCCATCCGCGGCTCGGGGACCGCGATGGACGCCATCTGCGTCAGCGGCGTGGGCGTGCCGTAGTAGTCGATGATGACCTTGGAGAACATGGCGGCGTTGGCGCGACCGGTACGGATGGCGCCGAACTCCTCCTTGGCGTGCTCGACCGCACGCTCCATCTTCTCCTCGGCCTCGAGGAGGGTGTCGTCGATCACCGGTCTCCTCGCCTCCTTCTGTGCTCGTGGTGGGCTCTGCTGAAAGTCGTCAGACCCGCTGTCGTCGTCGCCGGTCGGCGGGACTCAGGCGGTGATCAGGGTGCCGATCTTGTCGCCACCCACCGCGCGGATGATGGTGTCGTCACCCTGCGCGCCAAAGACCAGCATCGGCAGGCCGTTCTCCATGCAGAGGCTGAACGCCGCCGCGTCGGCCACCCGCAGGTTGCGGCGCAGCGCCTCGGAGAAGGTGATCGAGTCGAGCTTGCTGGCGGTGGGGTCGATCCGCGGGTCGGCGGTGTAGACGCCGTCCACGCCGTTCTTGCTCATCAGCACCACGTCGGCCCGGATCTCCAGCGCCCGCTGGGCGGCCACCGTGTCCGTGGAGAAGTACGGCATTCCGGCGCCCGCGCCGAAGATGACCACGCGGCCCTTCTCCAGGTGCCGGATGGCCCGCAGCGGGATGTACGGCTCGGCGACCTGGGCCATCGTGATGGCGCTCTGCACCCTGGTCTCGATGCCCTCCTTCTCCAGGAAGTCCTGGAGCGCGAGGCAGTTCATCACCGTGCCGAGCATGCCCATGTAGTCGGCGCGGGCCCGGTCCATCCCACGCTTCTGCAGCTCCGCGCCGCGGAAGAAGTTGCCTCCGCCGACCACCACGGAGACCTGCACGCCGCGGCGGACCACTGTGGCGATCTGCCGGGCGATGGCCTGGACGACGTCCGGGTCGACGCCGATCGCGCCGCCACCGAAGACCTCACCGGAGAGCTTCAGCACCACCCGGCGGGCACGCCCCGGCGGCGGTGCCGTCGGATCATCCAGCTCCAGCGTCCGGTCACTCACAACCTGCGTCATCCGCCCCGCCCTTCCCCACGCGCACGCCCCGTGCGGCGCGTACCGCGAACCTGCCGCTGCCGACCCTATGTGACGAGGAGGCCGCGGTGCCTGTCACGTACACCGGCGGCCTCCTCGTTGATGTCTCCTGCCCACGGGCGCCAGCGGCGCCCGGTGGCGGCTCAGGCCTGGCCGACCTCGAACCGCACGAAGCGGGTGACCTCGATGCCGGCCTCGGCCAGCAGCTGCTTCACCGACTTCTTGTTGTCAGAGACGGACGACTGCTCGATCAGGACGAAGTCCTTGAAGAAGGAGTTGACCCGACCCTCGATGATCTTCGGCAGAGCCGCCTCGGGCTTGTTCTCCTCGCGGGCGGTCTGCTCGGCGATGCGCCGCTCGGACTCGACGACCTCAGCCGGAACCTCGTCCCGGGTGAGGTACTTCGGCCGCATCGCGGCGATCTGCATGGCAACACCCCGGGCGTCGGCGTCGCCGGCCTCGTCGGTCTTGCCGGTGTACGACACCAGCACGCCAACGGCCGGCGGCAGGTCCTGGGCCTTGCGGTGCAGGTAGACGGCGGTGGTGCCCTCGACCCGAGCGAACCGGTTGAGCACCAGCTTCTCGCCGATCTTGGCGGACTGCTCCTGGATCAGGTCCGCGATGACCTTGCCGTCGAGCTCGCTGGCGAGCAGCTCCTCGGCGGAGTTCACGCCGGCGCGCTCACCGTGCTCGACCAGCTGCTGGCCCAGCGCGATGAACGACTCGGTCTTGGCGACGAAGTCGGTCTCGCAGTTGAGCTCGAGCAGCGCCTTGCCGGAGTGGGCGACCAGGCCGTTCGCGGCCGTACGGCCGGCCCGCTTGCCGACGTCCTTGGCGCCCTTGACGCGCAGGATCTCGACGGCCTTGTCGAAGTCGCCCTCGGCCTCGGTCAGCGCCTTCTTGCTGTCCATCATGCCGGCGCCGGTGAGGTCGCGGAGCTTCTTGACGTCCGCGGCGGTGATTTGGGACATGGCTCTCTCTTCGGTGTTGAGACGGCGTGTGGATGGTCAGAGGTGCCGGTTACCCGGATCCGGGCGGATCGTGCCCGGCGTACCGTCGCTGCCCGCCGTTCGCGAAAACGGACGGCGGGGCAGCGACGGTGCGATCACTCCGCGGTGGCGGCCGCCGGCTGCTCGGTGGCGGCCTGCGCCGGCTGCTCCGGGGTGGCGGGCTGCTCGGCGGCGGCAGCGGCGGGCTGCTCGGCCGGCGCGGCCGCGGCGGCCGGAGCGGCCGGAGCGGCCGACTCGTCGGCCTTCTTCGGCTCGAGCAGCTCGCGCTCCCACTCGGTCAGCGGCTCGTCGCTCGCGACGCCCTCGGGCTTCTCGTCGTTGCCCCGGCGACGGCCGGAACGCGCGATCAGACCATCCGCGACGGCGGCGGCGACGACCTTGGTCAGCAGCTCCGCCGAGCGGATCGCGTCGTCGTTACCCGGGATCGGGAAGTCGACCTCGTCCGGGTCACAGTTGGTGTCCAGCACCGCGATCACCGGGATGCCCAGCTTGCGGGCCTCGTCGACGGCGATGTGCTCCTTCTTGGTGTCGACGATCCAGACCGCGGCGGGAAGCTTCTGCATGTCCCGCAGGCCACCGAGGGTGCGGGTCAGCTTGATCTTCTCGCGGGAGAGCTGCAGGGTCTCCTTCTTGGTGTACCCGGCGGCAGTGCCGCTGAGGTCACCCAGGCCCTCCAGCTCCTTCATCCGCTGGAGCCGCTTGTAAACGGTCTGGAAGTTGGTCAGCATGCCACCGAGCCAGCGGTGGTTGACGTACGGCTGGCCGACCCGGGTCGCCTGGTCGGCAATCGCCTCCTGGGCCTGCTTCTTGGTGCCGACGAACAGGATGCTGCCACCCTCGGCGACGGTCCCACGCACGAACTCGTACGCCTTCTCGATGTACTCGAGGGTCTGGCGCAGGTCGATGATGTAGATGCCGTTGCGCTCGGTCATGATGAAGCGCTTCATCTTCGGGTTCCAGCGCCGGGTCTGGTGCCCGAAGTGGACACCGCTCTCCAGCAGCTGACGCATGGTCACGACGGCCATGGTTGGGGTACTCCTCAAGGTCCCTGGTTGTCACGCCCGGCCGGTGGCCGGGCGTCCTGGCGCCTGGTCGCCGACCCATGGTGGACCCGATCAAGATCGGGACCAGGGAGGCCGTCGCTCCACGACGATTCGTGAAGAGGGCGCGCGAGGTCGACCGCCGAGGCGGTCGCCAGTTGGCCAGTGTACGCCCTTCGCCCGTTCAGCCGCCCCGGGGTGCGCGCGGCGTGCTGCTCCGCGCTCCGCCGCTCGCCTTGCCCGGCCGCGCGCCCGCGCGCCCGCTTGATCGCGCGCGGTGCCGGGAAGATCGCGCTGGTTCGTGGAAATAGTGGCCTCCGCGTCGCTGGAGGCCACTATTTCCTGGTTGTTGTCCGAACCATCAGCGCGCGACAGGCTGGTGGCGGGTCAGACGGGCCGCGGGCCGGGCCGGGTCAGCCGGCAGCGAGCGCGGCGGCCACGAAGAGCACCAGGCCGACGGTCAGGTAGGCCGTCGGTGGGCGCAACCAGCCCCGACCGTTGTCGGCGAGCGCCAGACCTCCGGTTCGTAGCCCGTACAGCCCGGTCGCGAAGATCGGCAGACCGGCGACCAGGGCGATACCCGCCACCACGTTCCCGGCGTCCACCGGGTCGCCGGTCACGCCCGCCAGCAGCACCCGCAACGCGGGAACCTCGAAGACCAACACCAGCAGGGCGAAGAGTACGGCCAGCACCGGTCGACGGGTCCGATAGACGCCGTCGGCGGCCGGCGGATACACCGGCGGCTCACCTGCGGGCAGGTCGGGTCGCGGGCCGATCCCGGGCATCGGACCGGTCGGCATCTCCAGCGGGTGCGGAGTGTCGCCGCCACCCCGGGTCGGCTCGATGATCGGGTACCCACCGAGCGGAGCGGGACGAGCCTGGTCGGCGAGCACGCCGGCCGGCGCTGTCGACGTGCTGTCGCGGGACGTCTCCGGCGCCGCGCTGGTCACCGGAGATCCCGCCGTGGCCGTCTCGCGGGCGGCGCGGCGTCCGGGCAGCTCACCGGAGGTCTCCGACGGGTCCCGGTCCGCCCGACGCGATCGGGTGGCCCGGTAACCGTCCGCCTCCGGCCGCGCGCCGCCCAACGGGTCGACAGCGCCGAAACGGCCCGAATCAGCCTCGCTCGCCCCGAACCGACCGGTCTGATCGTCCAGGGCGCCGAAGCGACCCGAGTCCGACTCCGGCGTACCGAAGCGGCTCGTGTCCACCGCGCTCAGGCGACCCGAGTCCGACTCGGGCGTACCAAAGCGACCCCCGTCCACCGCGCTCAGGCGACCCGAGTCCGACTCGGGCGTACCGAAGCGGCCCGCGTCCACCGCGCCGAAGCGTCCCGAGTCCGGCTCGCGGCGGCGGCCGACTCCGGTGTCCTCGACGGAGCGGCCGTCTTCCGCACCACGCTGCTCGGGGATCTCGCCGTCCCGGTACCGCGGTTCGCCCGCGCCGCGCCACTCCGAATCGCCGTAACCGCGACCCCGCTCGTCGGGGTACCAGCGCGACTCCTGATCTTCCGGAAAACTCCGTCGTCCGTCCACGTCAGGCACCGTATGCGACCGGCCACGCCCGCGCCATTTCAGCCCGGCGGACGCCGTCAATCGACCAAGCCAGCGCGGTCGCACGATTCAGTACCGGTTGCACGGCCACAGACCTGGCACCTGTTCGTGAGCGCCATTGCGTGGGCCATCTTGCGCGATCTTGCACTTACTGTGCCGGCATAGGGGGCATACCACTCATTTCAACTACCGAAACTGCAAGATCGGCGCAGGGGGTGTCCTTGGGCCCCTGGGCGATTGCTGCGCGGGTTCGGTGGGAGGCCGTAGCACAGGGCGGGCGTGATCATCCGGTTGTCCACAGCACCCCCGTTGTCCACAGGTGGGCCGTTGCCGGGTCGCGGCGATCACCCTCCGGCGGGCACCGTGCCGGCCATGACGAAGCGGAACCAGGCGGTTGGCGCGTACGGCGAGCAATGTGCGGCCCGGCACCTGACCGAGGCGGGGCTGCGCCCGATCGCCCGAAACTGGCGTTGCCCGGCCGGGGAGATCGACATCATCGCGTGGGACGGGCCCGTGCTCGCCTTCTGCGAGGTGAAGACCCGACGGGGTGAGAGCTTCGGCACCCCGGCCGAGGCGGTCGTGCCGGCCAAGGCCCGCCGGCTGCGAGGGCTCGCCGCGCGGTGGCTGACCGAGACCGGTACGACCGCCGAGGAGGTCCGTTTCGACGTGCTGTCGGTGCGGCTGCCCCACGCCGGTCCAGCGCAGGTCGACCACCTCAAGGGCGCGTTCTGACATGCGTATCGGGAAGATCGGTGACGCGCCGTGAGCTACGCGAAGGTGCTCTGCGTGGGGCTGGTCGGGGTGACCGGCCACCTCGTCGAGGTGGAGGCCGACCTGGCCGCCGGCCTGCCGGCGGTGGTGATCTCCGGTCTGCCGGACACCGCCCTGCACGAGGCCCGTGACCGGGTCCGCGCGGCCGTTGTCAACTCCGGCCAGCGCTGGCCCAACCGGCGGATCACCCTCAACCTGCTGCCCGCCACGCTGCCGAAGTTCGGGTCGGCCTTCGATCTGGCCATCGCCGCAGCGCTGCTGGGCGGCTCGGGTGAGCTGCCGTTGCTCCCGCTGGAGGGGGTGGTGGTCCTCGGCGAGTTGGGGCTCGACGGGACGGTCCGGCCGGTGCGCGGCGTACTCCCGATGGTCGCCGCCGCGGCCCAGGCCGGCATCGTGCGGGTGATCGTCCCGGTCGGCAACGCCGCCGAGGCCGCCGTCATCCCCGGGGTACGGGTGCGAGCGGTGGACACTCTGCACCGGCTCGTCGCGTTCGTTCGGGACGGAACGCCGCTGATCGAACCACCGGCGGACATCCCGGAGCCGCCGGCCGGTGGGCCGGATCTCGCCGACGTCGCCGGGCAGCAGTTGGGTCGGCGCGCCCTGGAGGTCGCCGCGGCCGGCGGGCACCACGTGGCACTGCTCGGCCCACCGGGCGCCGGCAAGACGATGCTCGCCGAACGGCTGCCGTCGATCCTGCCGGAGCTGGACGACGACGCGGCGCTGGAGGTCACCGCGCTGCACTCGGTCGCCGGGCTGCTGCCGCCGGGTGGTCGGCTGCTGCGTCGCCCACCGTTCCAGGCGCCGCACCACACCGCGACAGTGCCGTCGCTGGTCGGGGGCGGCTCGGGGCTGGCCCGACCCGGCGCGGTGTCGCTCGCGCATCGCGGGGTGCTCTTTCTGGATGAGGCTCCCGAATTCAGCAAGGGTGCGCTGGAGGCGCTGCGCCAGCCGCTGGAGCACGGCCGCATCCAGCTGAGCCGCAGCGGGGGCGGCACCGTGTACCCGGCCCGCACCCAGTTGGTGTTGGCGGCCAACCCGTGTCCGTGCGCGAAGCCGGCCGGCGACGCGCACTGCGAGTGCTCGCCGCTGGTTCGCCGCCGCTACCTGGGCAGGCTCTCCGGGCCGCTGCTCGACCGAATCGACGTCCAGGTGCGGCTGATGCCGGTGCGGGCGGCCGAGCTGATGGCGACCGACGGCGATGTCGAGCCCTCGGCGACGGTCGCCGCCCGGGTGGCGGCGGCCCGGCAGGCGGCGGCCAGCCGCTGGGCCGGCCTCGGCCGACGGCTCAACGCCGAGGTGGAAGGGCCGCACCTGCGCCGACCGCCGTGGCGGCTGCCGGCCCGGGTCACCGTGGAGCTGCGGGGCCGGCTCGACTCCGGCTCGCTGTCGGCGCGCGGCTTCGACCGGGTGATCCGGATGGCCTGGACCATCGCCGATCTGGACGGTCGCGACCGACCTGACCAGGACGACGTCCGGGAGGCACTTCAACTACGGACGGGGGAGGCGGCGTGAGCGCCGAGGAGGAACGAAGGCTGGCCCGGGTCGCCCTGACCTGGTTGGCGGAGCCGGGCACGCGCGCGGTGCATCACCTGGTCGAACGGCACGGCCCGGTGGCGACCCTGGATCTGCTGCTCGACGGCGGCAGCCCGAGCGGTTGGCTGCACACCACTGTCGCCGCACGCTCGGCGGCCGGCGACGTGCGAGCGGTGGCCGCGGAAGCCCTGGAACGGGGGGACCGCCTGGGTGCCCGGCTGGTCACGCCGGACGACGAGGAGTGGCCGGCCCAGGTCGCCAGCCTGGCCGCGATGCGGCTACCGGACGTCAGCCGCCGGGTGGACGGTGAGACCGCCCCGCCGCTCTGCTTCTGGGTACGCGGGAGCTGGCCGCTCGGTGAGGCTCTGGATCGCTCGGTGGCCGTGGTGGGGGCGCGGGCGGCGACCGGTTACGGGCAGCACGTCGCGACCGAGCTGGGGTACGGCCTGGCCGAGCGGGACTGGACGGTCGTGTCCGGTGGCGCGTTCGGCATCGACGCCGCCGCCCACCGGGGCGCACTCACCGCGGGCGGTCTGACCGTCGCGGTGCTCGCCTGCGGGCTGGACCGTCCGTACCCGATGGGCAACGCCGCCCTCTTCGACCGGATCGCCGAGACGGGGCTGTTGGTCAGCGAGTGGCCGCCCGGTGCCGAGCCGCTGCGGCCCCGGTTCCTGATCCGCAACCGGGTGATCGCCGCAGGCACCCGGGGCACCGTCGTGGTGGAGGCGTCGGCGCGCAGTGGCGCGACGCAGACCGCGCGGCGAGCCATTCACGCCAATCGGGTGGCCATGGTGGTGCCGGGCCCGGTGACCTCGGCGATGTCCGTCGGTGCCCACGAGTTCCTGCGCGAGTTCCCCGACAAGGCCCGGCTGGTCACCGGGGTGGCGCACGTGCTGGAGGAGGTGGGTCGGATCGGCGCGGACCTGGCCCCGCCAGCGCGTGGACCGCAGCGGGCCACCGACGCGCTGGACGACGACACGCGGTCGCTGCTGGAGGCTCTGCCCCGCCGAGGCGCGATGGGCGTGGACCGGCTCTCCGCCCGCGCGGGCGTCGACCTACGGACCGCGTTGCGCAAGCTGTCTCTGCTGGAGGAGCTGTCCATGGTGGTCCGTCGCGATGACGGCTACGCCCTCGCCCCACCCGCCAAACCCGAGCGAGCGGCGGCGTCCGGTCGAGCTGTTACCTGAGCGGATGCGTGACCGCCACCCCGGCCGGGGTGGCCGTCCGGATGCCCGTACCTCTCACGGCCGGGATCCGGCCGGCCGCTCGCGGTCGGGGTCCCAGCCAGCCGGTACTGCCGGTACCGTGCCCGGTCATGGGTGCAATCAAGCCGTGGCACATCAGCGTGCTCTGCTGTCTCGTCGTGACCGCCGTGCTCGTTGTCGGCTTGCTCGTCTTCCTGAGCAAGAGGAACAACCGCCGATAGTCGGGGGTGGACACCGGCGCCGTCGTGTCCCGTGGCGGCGGCGGGCCGGCCGTAGGCTGGTGCCGTGTCAGCCGTCAGTGAGGGTGCCGGGGCCGAGGAACCGGCCGGCACGTCGGCGCGGCCACGATGAGCCGGGCGGACCGGGGCACCCGGGCGGACCGGGGCACCCGGGCCATGCACCAGGCACTGCCGCCAGCGTTGCGCGACGCTGTCGACGACTTCGCCGAGCACCTGTCCCGGGTCCGTAACCGGTCGGCGCACACCGTCCGCGCGTACGTCACCGATCTGGTCTCGCTGTTCGACCACGCCGTCCGGATGGGCTGCGTCGACCTCGCCGAGCTGGACCTGTCGGTGCTGCGCAGTTGGCTGGCGCGGCAGCGCACCACGGGTGCCGCTCGCACGTCGTTGGCCCGGCGGGCCGCGTCGGCGCGGGCATTCAGCGCCTGGGCACACCGGGCCGGGCTGCTCCCCGCCGACGTGGGCGCCGCACTGGCCAGCCCTCGCGCGCACCGGGAACTGCCCAGCGTGCTGCGCGCCGACCAGGCCGCCGCTCTGGTCGAGGCACCGTCCCGGCAGGCACCGCCCCCGGACCAGACGCGCACGGACCCAGAACTCCCGGACCAGGCGCGCGCCGACCCAGAACTCCCGGACCAGGCGCGCGCCGACGCAGAGCGGACGGACGCGGCGGCCGGGCCGGCGTCGGGTGCAGCGGAAGCGGCCGAGGCGGTGCCGCTACGGGACCGGGTGCTGCTGGAGTTGCTCTACGCCACCGGCGTACGGGTCAGCGAGGCGTGCGGGTTGGACGTCGGCGACGTCGATCATGGCCGGCGGGTGATCCGGGTGTTCGGCAAGGGCGGGCGGGAGCGCTCGGTCCCGTACGGGGTGCCCGCCCAGCGGGCGTTGGACGACTGGCTGCGCCGGGGCCGCCCGGCGATGGTGGGTGCCCGCTCCGGCAACGCGCTGCTGCTGGGTGCCCGAGGCGGTCGGCTCAACCCGACGACCGCGCGTCAGATCGTCGGTGCGTACGCAGAGACCACCGGACTGCCCCGGACCAGCCCGCACGATCTACGCCACTCCGCGGCCACCCACCTCCTGGAGGGTGGCGCGGACCTGCGTGCGGTGCAGGAGCTGCTCGGCCACTCGTCGCTGGCGAGCACGCAGATCTACACCCACGTCTCGGTCGAACGGCTGCGTGCCGCGTACCGGCAGGCGCACCCGCGCGCCTGATCAAGGGCCGTTAGGCGCCCGCGCCTGATCAAGGGTCGGAGGGCGCGCGAGCGTGGCGGTTACGATCATCAAGTGAGCGTCCCGAATCCTCCTGAGCCGATCCCGGGCGCCCGTCTGCTCTTCTCCCTGGACCCGGCGGTCAGCCACCTCAACCATGGCTCGTTCGGCGCGGTGCCGATCGGCGTGCAGCGCGCCCAGCAGCGGCTGCGCGACGAGATGGAGGCGAACCCGCTGCGTTTCTTCACGCAGGGGCTGGTCGACCGGATCGCGCACACCCGCCGGCACCTGGCCGGGTTCCTGGGCGCCGACCCGGATGGCAGTGCCCTGGTGGGCAACACCACCACCGGCGTCGCCGTGGTGCTCCAGTCGGTGGGCCTCAAGGCCGGCGACGAGGTGCTGAGCACCGACCACGGGTACGGGGCGGTGAGCCTTGCCATCCAGCGCGAGTGCCGTCGCACCGGCGCGGTCAGCCGGGTCCTGCCGATCCCCCTGGCCGCCACCGACGAGCAGATCGTGCAGAGCATCCGCGCCGGACTGCGCCCCGGGCGGACCCGGCTGCTCGTCGTCGACCAGCTCACCTCGGCCACCGCCAAGCTCTTTCCGACCGCCGCCATCGTCGCGGTGGCCCGCGAACACGGCGTGCCGGTCCTGGTGGACGCCGCGCACGCCCCGGGCATGCTGCCCACCACTGTTGCCAGCATCGGCGCGGACTTCTGGGTGGGCAACCTGCACAAGTGGGCCTACGCCCCGCGCGGGACGGCCCTGCTGGCTGTGGCACCGCAGTGGCGGGACCGGATCGAGCCACTGGTGGTGTCCTGGGAGCAGGAGTCAGGTTTCCCGGCCCGGCTCGAGTGGCAGGCGACGCTCGACTACACGCCCTGGTTGGCCGCCCCGGCGGGCCTGTTCACCATGCGCGGTCTCGGCGTCGACCGGGTGCGGGCGCACAACGCGGCGCTCGCCGCGTACGGCCAGCGGGTGGTGGGGGACGCCCTGGGGGTGACCCCCGCCGAGCTGCCCGACCCCGGTGGGCCGGGGGTGGCGCTGCGCCTCATCCCGCTGCCGGCCGGCACGGGCACCACTATCGACGCGGCGCGGGCGTTGCAGGCGCGGATCGGTGAGCGGCTCGCCGCCGAGGTGGCGGTGATGAGTTGGAGTGGTCGGGGGTGGCTGCGACTCACCGGCCAGGTCTACAACGCCGCCGACGAGTACGAACGGCTGGGCGCACGGCTGCCGGCACTGCTCGCCCAGCGCTGACCTGACGGCCGGAAGCGGACACCGGGACCGGACCGGCCGGGAGCAGACGCACCGGGCCGAGGCCGAGCAGGGCCAGCGGGTCGAGATACTCCTCGCCCCGGCGCAGGCCCCAGTGCAGGCACGCCTCGGCCGGGCACCCCGGATGCCCGCGCAGCAACTCGCCCAGCGGAGCGCCGGCGGTGACCGGCTGGCCGGGGCGTACAGCGGGTTGGACCGGTTCGTGGGTGGTTCGTAGCCCGTCAGCGTGCCCGACGGTGACCACCGGTCGACCGGCCACCAGGCCGGCGAAGAGCACTGTGCCCGGCCCGGCGCTGCGGACCACCGCTCCGGCGGGGGCGGCCAGGTCGACGCCGCGATGGCCGGGCAGCCACGGTCGCGGCGGCCTGTCGAACCGGCGCACCGGACGGGGTGGCCCGTCCACCGGCCAGCGGAACCGCCCGGCGGGCACCGGGTCGACTGCCAGCACGGCCAGGCCAGCGACCGGCACGCTCGGGGCCGCGACCGGCTCCGCCAGGGCCGCGGCCGGCACGGTCGGGGTCGGTGGTTGGCCGGGCACCGCCGCTATCAGCACCGCCAGCCCGCAGAGCTGGACGGTCAGTGCGAGCGGGAGCGCGGCGCAGAGCAGCAGCGTGCAGCGGATCGAACGGACGGATGGCTCTCGCATGACGCCAGCCTGCTGCCGAGGCGGGGTCGTCCGCCGGCCCTGCCGACGGGGCTGTGGACAACCGGAGGTGCTGTGGACGACCACCCGATGCCCTCGATGATCTGCTATGCCGGGAACGGCGGGACGCTGTCCACGGCCGTCGCGCGAACGCCGCCGCACCTCCGGTGCCGTTTTCGGGCCGCCACCGAGGGCCTAGGCTGGGCCGCGTACGGCGGACGCCGCCGTCTGTGCCGGGGAGGCCGCATGACCACTCTCGATAACCGGACGCCGTCCTCCACCGGGCCCACCGTGGCCGACGTCAGCGGCCCGTCCCGGCTCGCGGAGCCGGACGAGACGATCAGCGCCGAGGAGTTGCAGCTCGCGGCCCGCAACCACGGCATCCCGTTGGAGGCGCTGCGCTACGACGTCACACCGGCCGGGTTGCACTACCTGCTGATCCACTACGACATCCCGGAACTCGACCCGGCGACGCACACGCTGACCATCGGCGGCGCTGTGGACCGTCCGTTGACGCTCACCCTCGCCGACCTGCGCGAGCTGCCCCGCGTCACCCGGCAGGTGACACTCGAGTGCGCCGGCAACGGGCGGGCCCTTCTGCACCCCCGGCCGGTCAGCCAGCCGTGGCTTGTCGAGGCGGTCGGCAACGCGGAGTGGACCGGCACTCCCCTCGCTCCGCTGCTGCGCGAGGCGGGCGTCGACCCGGACGCGGTGGACGTGGTCTTCACCGGCGCCGATCACGGCGTGGAGCGCGGAATCGAGCAGGACTACCAGCGGGCGCTTCCGGTCGCCGACGCGCTGCGCGAGGAGGTGCTGCTGGCGTACGAGATGAACGGCGCTCCCCTGCTGCCGCAGCACGGCGCGCCGCTGCGGCTGATCGTGCCGGGCTGGTACGGCATGGCGCACGTGAAGTGGGTCCACTCGATCGAGCTGCGGACCGAGCCGTTCGAGGGGTACCAGAACGCGGTGGCCTACCGGGTACGCCGCGACGCCGACGACCCGGGCGTGCCGGTGACCCGGATCGAGCCGCGGGCGCTGGTCCGCCCGCCCGGCTTCCCCGACTTCATGTCCCGCCGTCGAGTGCTGCGACAGGGCCCGTGCACGCTGGATGGTCGGGCCTGGTCGGGGCACGCTCCGGTGGTCGCCGTGGAGGTGACCACCGACGGGGGCCAGAGCTGGACGCCGGCCGAACTGGACCCGACGGACGCGGGGGACTTCGCCTGGCGGCGCTGGCGGCACGAGTGGGTCGCCACCCCCGGCCGGTACGTGCTCGGCGCGCGGGCTACCGACGCGTCCGGGCGAACCCAGTCGGTCGAGCAACAATGGAATCGTGGCGGCTTCGCCAACAACATGGTGCAGCGGGTCGAGGTCGTGGTGCCGGCCGAGTGATCGGCGGCGGGTGTCACGCCACGGGTGGGGGGCCCGTGGCACTGCCCGGCGGCTCGGGTGCGCTCAGCCGCCGAAGCCGGAGTCGGCGGGCAGTGAGATGTCGGGCTTCTCCAGCTCCTCGACGTTGACGTCCTTGAAGGTCATCACCCGGACGTTCTTCACGAAGCGGGCGGGACGGTACATGTCCCACACCCAGGCGTCGTGCATCTCGACCTCGAAGTAGACCTCGCCGTCGGAGTTACGCACGTGCAGGTCGACCTGGTTGGCCAGGTAGAACCGACGCTCCGTCTCCACCACGTAGGAGAATTGGCGGACAATGTCGCGGTACTCCCGGTAGAGCTGCAGCTCCATCTCGGTCTCGTACTTCTCGAGATCTTCCGCGCTCATCGCACTCCGCCTTCCATGGCCACATCTTCCCCCACCGGCGTCGGAGGCCGAGGCTGCTCGCCCAACGCCACGCCGACGGTACCCCCTGACGCCCACGAGCGCTCCATCGGCTCATCCAGGCCGTGACCGCCGGGCCGTCGGGCGCGCGGCGGCCGGCCGTCGCGACCGGAGACCGCGGCGACATTGACGTACGAGAACCGGTGCTCCCGGCACGGCCCGTGCTCCCGCAGCGCCGCCGAATGCTCCGGGGTGATGTAGCCCTTGTGCTCGGCGAAGCCGTACGCCGGGAACACCCCGTCCAACTCCACCATGAGCCGGTCCCGGGTGACCTTGGCCAGCACACTGGCAGCCGCCACACACGCGGCCACCCGGTCGCCCTTCCACACCGCCAACCCGGGCACACCCAGGCCGTCCACGCCGAACCCGTCGGTCAGCACGTACTCCGGGCGGGTGGTGAGCGAGGCGAGCGCCCGGCGCATCGCGGCCAGGTTGCACACGTGCAGACCCCGGGCGTCGACCTCCTCGGCCGGGATGACCACCACGGCGTACGCGAGCGCCCTGTCCACGACCTCCGCGTACACCCGTTCCCGGCTGGCCGGGGTGAGCAGCTTCGAGTCGGCCAGCCCCTCGATCTCGCCGCGCCGCCCCTCGGGCAGCACCGCAGCGGCGGCGACCAGCGGACCGGCGCACGCCCCGCGGCCCGCCTCGTCGGCGCCGGCGACGTGCCGGAAGCCACGGCGCTGCAACGCCCGCTCCAGGGCGTACAGGCCCGCCTCGCGGCGCACCACTGTGCGCGGCGGGGTCAGCACGACGCCTCGCCCCGGCCGGCGGTGCTCGACTGCCCCAGTCGGGTCAGCAGGGCGGGCAGTTCGGGCGGGTAGAACCGGTCGCCGCTGGCCGCCAGCTCAGCCGGAACCCACCAGCGGTGGTCGGCGATGCTGCGTCGCTCGATGTCGTTGAAGCCCGTGGTGTCCACCCGCCAGGAATCCACCCGGAAGAGGAAGAAATCCTGCTCCTGGCGGTACCAGATGCCGTCGAAGGAGAACTCGGTCGCGTCGGACCAGACCGGCTCGCCCAACTGGGCCGGGTCGAGCCGCAGGCCGGTCTCCTCGGCCAACTCCCGGGCCGCGCCCGCCGCCGGGGACTCCGACGGATCGAGCCCGCCGCCGGGAGTGAACCAGTAGCGGTGCCCGGGTCGGGCCGGATCGAAGCCCTCGAACAGCAGGACCCGGCCGGCCGCGTCGACGAGCAGCACGCGAGCCGCGCGTCGAGGGGTGTAGGCACGGTCGCCACTGCTCGCGGCTGCGGGGCTCGCAGGCTCACTCCTCGCGCTCACGGTCACCGCACCAGCCTGCCAGACCGACGACGGATCGCCCACGCCCCGTCGGCCTACGGCTTGGGAATGCCGTCGAACCCGTCGGGCACCGTCAGCCAGGTGGCCCGGTTGACCGGCCAGAAGACGGTGAACGCCCGCCCGACCACGTCGTCCTCGGGGATGGTGGCCTCGGTGATGTTCTGCCCGGACTGCTGCCAGTGCTCCAGCGAGTCGCCGGAGGCCGACCGGTGGTCGCCCATCACCCACAGCCGGCCCTCCGGCACGGTGATGTCGAACTCCTGGTCGGCGGCCTTGTCGCGAATCCCGTCCATGGAGAAGATGTACGGCTCGTCCAGCGACTTGCCGTTGATCATCAGCCGTTCCTCGGGGTCGCAGCAGACCACGTGGTCGCCGGGAATGCCGATCACCCGCTTGATGAAGTCCTCACCGTCGGGGTTGCCGCTCCACGCGGTCGGAGCCTTGAACACGATCACCTCGCCGCGGTGCGGTGACCGGAAGTCGTAGACAAGCTTGTTGACCAGCACCCGGTCATCGATCTTGAGAGTGTTTTCCATGGACGGGGATGGGATGAAGAAGGTCTGCAGCACGAAGGCGCGGACCAGCACCGCGACCAGGATCGCCACACCCAGCAGGATCGGCAGCTCCTTCCAGAAGGAGCTGCGCGGCTTGTCGGTCTGCTCGTCAATCACGCCAAGGAGCCTACGTTGCCCGGCTGGACGCCACCGTCCGGAACGCGCGGGAACCCCGTAGCGCGGCTGCCAACGGAAGCATCAGCAGCACACCGCCCTGCGGGGTCGGTCGCGCCGGAGGCGCAGCGGGGGACGCCGTGGCCGGCCCGGAGACGTCCTCGAACGTCGACGGCACCGACAGCGCGCTCCACCGCGACGACGGCCAGACCACCATGAAGGCCCGCCCGACCACGTTGTCGATCGGCACCGGCCCCTGGCAACGCGCGTCCTGGGAGACCTCGCGGTGGTCACCCATCACGAAGATCTGACCGGGTGGCACGACGATCTCGTCGAAGCGCCGGGAGCGACACTCCGCCGGGTTGGGTGGCAGGTCCAGGGGTGAGTCCCGCAGGACGTACGACTCGTTGAGCGGGATGCCGTTGACTGTCACCCGGCCCTGGCTGTCGCAGCACTTGACCCGGTCACCGGGGAGACCGATCACCCGCTTGATGAAGTCCTTCTCACCGGGGCGGCTCACCCCGACCAGGTCGCCGACGGTACGGGCGAGCCGGCCGCCGACGCCGGGCTTCGGCTGCTCGTCGACCTGCGGCGCCCAGCGGTCGGTGCCCCGGAAGACCACCACCTCGCCGCGCAGCGGGTCACGAACGTCGTAGACGACCTTGTTGACCAGCACCCGGTCACCGACGAGGAGGGTGTCCTCCATCGAGCCGGACGGAATGAAGAACGCCTGGAGCAGGAAGGTGCGGATCAGCACCGCGAGGCAGAACGCGACCACCAGCAGCAGCGGCAACTCCTGCCAGAGAGGCATCTGCCGGCGGGTGCGGCGAGCCCGTCGGCGCCACGGATCGACGGTGCCGTCCTCGTCAAGCGTCTGCACCACGCCACTCCCCGGTCCGCAGAAAACACCACCGCCCGGGAGCCTCGTCGAGGCTCCACGGGCGGTAGTGGACAACTACCCGCCACCTAGGCGGGACCGCCGCCTCGCTGCGCCCGTATCGACCAGGGTAATGCGCTCTGGTCGGTACGGCATACGCGCAGCTCGGGCGGCGTGGCGAGCGGGAAGTCAGCTGGGCTGCTTCTCCCGCTTCTCCTTGATCTTGGCCTTCTTGCCGCGCAGCTCGCGCAGGTAGTAGAGCTTGGCGCGACGCACGTCACCGCGGGTCACGACCTCGATCCGGTCGATGCCCGGGCCGTTGAGCGGGTAGGTCCGCTCGACGCCGACACCGAAGCTGACCTTGCGGACCGAGAAGGTCTCGCGCAGACCGTCACCCTGGCGGCGGATCACGACGCCCTGGAAGATCTGGACACGGGACCGGTTGCCCTCGACGACGCGGGCGTGCACCTTTACGGTGTCACCGGCCCGGAAGTCGGGAAGGTCGGTCCGCTTCGACTGGGCGTCAAGGGCGTCCAGGATGTTCATCGCTGCGTCCTCGTAAGGCTCACGGCGCACCGTCACTCGGTGCGCGGGTGGGTGATTCTGATTCCCGGGTGGTGATCGGCGGACCGACCCCGGTCGGGGATCCTCGCAGCCGACCGCGGGCGCGGACGGATGCGGCAACCCCCCTACTTTGCCACATCCCCCGGCGGAGGTTGAAATCCGGCCTGGTCCAGGGCCGCGATGTCCCGTTTGTCGAGCCGATCGGCCGGCAACGCGGCCAGCAGGTCCGGCCGGCGGGCGGCCGTGCGCAGCAGACCCTCCTCACGCCGCCAGCGGGCGATCTTGCCGTGGTCACCGGAGCGGAGCACCTCCGGCACGTCGTGCCCACGCCAACTCGGCGGCTTGGTGTAGATCGGCGCCTCCAGCAGCCCGTGCGCGTGCGACTCCTCGTCCAACGAGCCCGCGTTGCCCAGCACCCCCGGCAGCAGCCGGGTGACCGCCTCCAACATCACCAGGACCGCGACCTCACCGCCGAAGAGCACGTAGTCACCGATCGAGACCTCGGTGACCGGCATCCGGGTGGCGGCGTGCGCCAGGACCCGCTGGTCGATCCCCTCGTAGCGGCCGCAGGCGAAGAGCAGATGCGACTCGGCCGCCAACTCGTACGCCATGGCCTGGGTGAAGGGGGCACCGGCCGGCGACGGCACCAGCAGCCTTGGCGGTGGGGCGTCGATCGGCGCGAGGGCGTCCAGTGCCTCACCCCACGGCTCGGGGCGCATGACCATTCCCGGCCCGCCACCGTAGGGGGTGTCGTCGACGGTGCGGTGCACGTCGTGGGTCCAGGTCCGCAGGTCGTGCACGGCGAGTTGGAGTACGCCGTTGGCCCGCGCCCGCCCGATCAGCGACAGGTCCAGCGGGGCGAAGTACTCCGGAAAGATCGACACGACGTCGACGCGCATGCGGGCTGGTCCTAAAGGTCGAGCAGTCCGGCTGGCGGGTCGACGATCACACGTCCGCCGGCCAGGTCGACCTCCGGAACGATCGCCCGGACGAACGGGATCAACGCGGTACGCCCCTCGGGGCGCCGCAGCACCAGCAGGTCGGACGAGGGCGCGTGGTCGATGCGGGCGACCTCGCCCAGGTGTTCGCCGGCCGGGGTCACCACAGCCAACCCGACCAACTGGTGGTCGTGGAACTCCTCCGGGTCGTCCGGTGGGGTCACGTCGGCGCTGTCCACCACGAGCAGCGTCCCGCGCAGAGCCTCAGCGGTGTTGCGGTCCGGGATGCCCTCGAACGCGATCAGCACCCGACCCTGGTGGAAGCGGGATTCCTCGATGGTCAGCTCCGCGGGAACCCGGAACGGCACCCCGGGCTCGTCCGCAGGTGTCGCCCCCGGCTCAGTGCCCAGCACGGTGTTGCGCGCAGGCGGGGGTGTCGCCCCCGGCTCAGTGCCCAGCACGGTGTTGCGCGCAGGCGGGGGTGTCGCCCCCGGCTCAGTGCCCAGCACGGTGTTGCGCGCAGGCGGGGGTGTCGCCCCCGGCTCAGTGCGCAGCACTGTGCCGGGGGCGAACCGTGCCTCGGGCTCGTCGGTCCGCACTTCCACGGTGACCTCACCGCGGACACCGTGCGGCTTGCCGATCCTGCCGACGACGAGCTGCATCAGTACGAGTCGACGATGTCGACGCGAACCCCGCGCCCGCCGATGGAGCCGATCACCTGGCGCAGCGCCTTGGCGGTCCGGCCGGACCGCCCGATCACAGTGCCAAGGTCCTCGGGGTGCACGCGGACTTCGAGCCGCTTGCCCCGACGGGAATCGACAAGCCGCACCCGGACGTCGTCCGGGTGGTCGACGATGCCCTTGACCAGGTGCTCCAACGCCGGACGCAGTGGCATGTCAGGCCTGCTCACCGGCGTCGGCAGCGGCCGGCGCCTCGGCCGGAGCCTCGGTCTTCGGAGCCTCGGCCGCCGGAGCCTCAGCGGGAGCCTCGGTCTTCGGAGCCTCGGCAGCCTTGGCGGCCTTCTTGGCCGGCTTGGCCGGGGTCTCCGGGGCGAGCCCGGCGGCGGCCTTCGCCTCAGCCTCGTACGTCGCCTTGCGGTCGGCCCGCTCGGGGGCGACCAGGAGCGGCGGCGGGGCCGGCAGGCCCTTGTACTTCTGCCAGTCACCGGTCAGCTCGAGCAGCCGCTGCACCGCCTCGCTCGGCTGAGCGCCGACGGACAGCCAGTACTGGACCCGCTCCGACTTGACCTCGATGATCGAGGGGTCTTCCTTGGGCTGGTAAATCCCGACGAACTCGATCGCCCGACCGTCACGCTTGGTGCGGGAGTCGGCGATGACGATGCGGTACTGCGGGTTGCGGATCTTGCCCATCCGCAGGAGCCGGATCTTTACGGCCACAGTTGTTTCGCTCCTGTTGCGATCTCACCGGCCCAGGCGGGCGGTGTGCATGGGTGAGCGCCGACCGGACCCGTGGGGTTGGGCCGGAGACTACTCGGTGGACTGGCGACGTGCCCGGGTTAGAGGGCGCCGGACGCGCGCCGGATACCAGCGACCCATTCTGCCAGATCCGCTGCCGATCGCACGCATCGGACCCGTACACCGCATCGTCGGTGACCTGGAACACGACTCAACGCACCGGCGGACGGTCCCATCCCGGCGGAAGCTTGTCCGGTACGCCCCACTCTGGTGGGGGTGCGAAGTCACACCAGGTGCCGTCGAACGGGAACTCGCCAGCCTCGGCGAGCGCGATCACCCGCTCCCCCTCGGCGCGGACCGCCTTCTCGTCGGTCACCCAGTAGTCGGCGCCGAAGGCGAGCCGCTCGACGAACTCGCCCTCGTCCTTCCACTCCCAGCTGCGGTCCGGCCACACCACCACGTCCAGGTCCTGGTCCACCACGTCGACGCCGGCAACCGAGCCGTCGTCCCAGCGGACACCGGGCTCCTCGAGGTTCACGTACCAGTGGGCGAACCGGCCCTGGGCGTCCCGGAACCACCAGACGGAGTGCGCCGCCCCGGTGGGCAGGAACTTCAACAGCGGCGGGCCGTTCCAACGTCCCTCCGCCAACCGGTACGTCGACGAGATCCACTCGGCGAACGGCATCGCCCGCATCCCCAACCCGGCCTCGGTCACCTCATGGGCCACCGGCGAGTCCCGCGCGATCCAGACCAGCAACCCTCGATCGTCGTCGCTGACCACGCGGGCCGGCCGGACCCACCCGATCCGGCCGTGCCGCACGTTCCGATGCATGATCAGCCGACCCGGCGCGAACCGGTCGACGGGGTTGCCCGGCCGCACCTCAGTAGGCGCGGGCGAGGATGGCGACGAGATCCGGCTCGTCCTCCGAGTCCGGTACCGAACCGTCGGCGCGCAACAGGCAGCGCACAGTGACGCCCTGGCCGTTCGCCTCCGCCTCACCGGCGACGCCGATCGCCGACCAGGGCACCCGCGCCCAGCCGGTCGCGGCGGCCTCGATCGCCTCGGCCAGGGTGGCCACCTCCACGGTGCGGGACTCGCGGTTGGCCAGCGCCTGGTCGTGCAGCACCTGCTGGTCGGTCTCCAGGGCGGCCAGCACCGCGGTGACCACGTCCGCCACCGGCGTCGGGGTCTTCGAGCCGTCGGTCCGACGCACCACCGTCGCGTTGCCCACGGCCAGATCACGGGGGCCGACCTCGACGCGTACCGGATAGCCGCGCAGCTCGGCGTCGACGGCCCGGCGGCCGAACGGGGTGTCGGTCCGGTCGTCGAGCGCGACCCGGACACCGGCGTCGCGCAGGCCGTCGCGCAG
The DNA here is from genome assembly GCF_036347035.1 of Micromonospora sp. NBC_00821. Taxonomy (NCBI): domain Bacteria; kingdom Bacillati; phylum Actinomycetota; class Actinomycetes; order Micromonosporales; family Micromonosporaceae; genus Micromonospora; species Micromonospora sp. NBC_00821. Next base: position 1,666,335 of record NZ_CP108880.1, on the reverse strand, counting down.
CTTGGCCGCCGCCTCGCCGACGCCGTCGCCGTCCTTGACGATCATGACGTACGCCTGGATCGGCGCGAGCCTCGGCGGCACGCGCAGGCCGTTGTCGTCGCCGTGGGCCATGATCAGGCCGCCGAGCATCCGCGTGGACGTGCCCCAGGAGGTCGTCCAGGCGTGCTCCCGGCCGCCCTCCTTGGAGGAGTAGCTGATGTCGAACGCCTTGGCGAAGTTCTGGCCCAGCTCGTGGCTGGTGCCCAGCTGCAACGCCTTGCCGTCGCCCATCATGCCTTCGCAGGTGTACGTGGCCGTCGCCCCGGCGAAGCGCTCGCGCGTCGTCTTCAGGCCGACCACCACCGGAATGCCGATCACGTTGACCATCAGGTCCTCGTACGCCTCGTGCAGGATCCGCCGCGCGTACACCCGGGCGTCCTCACGGGTGGCGTGCGCGGTGTGCCCCTCCTGCCAGAGGAACTCGCTGGTACGCAGGAAGATCCGCGGACGAAGCTCCCACCGGACCACGTTCGCCCACTGGTTGAGCAGCAGCGGCAGGTCCCGGTACGAGTCGATCCACTTGGCCATGAACTCGCCGATGACCGTCTCGCTGGTCGGACGCACCACCACCGGCTCGGCCAGGGGCTTGCCACCACCGTGGGTGACGACCGCCAGCTCCGGCGAGAAGCCCTCGACGTGCTGCGCCTCGCGCTTGAGGTAGCTCTCGGGGATGAACAACGGGAAGTACGCGTTCTCCGCACCCGCCGCCTTGATCCGAGCGTCCATCTCCGCCTGCATACGCTCCCAGATCGCGTAGGCGGCCGGTCGGATGACCATGGTGCCGCGAACCGGGCCGTTGTCGGCCAGCTTCGCCTTGGCGATCAGGTCCTGGTACCAGCGGGGGAAATCCTCCGCACGGGGAGTGAGCACGCGTGCCATGACCGCACATCCTATGCGCCGCTCGTCAGGGTGGTGCGCTCGGGCGCGGCATCGTCGGCATCCGCCGTCAGGACCTTCCCCGATCGGCACGCCGGAGCGGCTCGCACCCCCGAGCCCGAGGCCCCCGATCTGGCACACCGAGCCACGAACCGGGTGCGCCGGGTGGCCCGACACCTGCAGCCGACCAGCCCGATCGCCGACCGGTCCGGCCGACACGCCGGCCTACACTTCGACCACCATGATTGAGCAGAGGAGCCCTACGCCGGTCCGGACCGGCATCGTCGACGCCGCCCGCGCGCTGACAGTCGCGACCGGATGGGACGGCGTCCGGATGGGTGCCGTCGCGAACGCCGCCGGGGTGAGCCGACAGACCGTCTACAACGAGTTCGGCAGCAAGGCAGGGCTGGCCGAGGCGCTCGCCCGCGCCGAGGTGGACCGGTTCGTCGGCGCCGTCCGGACCGCTCTGCTCGCCCACGGCACCGATGTACGCGCCGGCGCGTACGCGGCTATCGCGCACACCCTCACCACCGCGGCCGAGAACCCGCTGATCAAGGCGATCCTGACCAGCGCCCGGGGCGGCTCGGACGAGCTACTGCCGTACCTCACCACCCGGGCCGAGGTTGTCCTCACCGAGGCGTCCGGCGCTCTGATCGACTGGGCCGGCGACCACCTGCCCGGAGCGGACCACGCCGCGCTGGCCTTCGCCGCCGACACCATCGTCCGCCTGGTGGTCAGCCACATCGTGCTCCCCCGTGAACCGATCGAGCAGACCGCCACGTCCCTCGCCGACCTTGCCGTACACCTCTTCAGCGCCGCCGCCCGCCCAGCCCCCTGACCCCGCGGCCCGCGCACGCCGCTCGCGCGTCCCCGCAGCCCGGGCACCCCGCACACCCGCCCGGCACGTCCCCGCACCCCGCACACGCCGCGCCCCGCGCGTTCCCGCACACCCGCGTGTTCCCGCACCATGCACGCCGCGCGCCCGCGCGTCCCCGCACCCCGGGCACCCCGCACCCCCGCGCACCCCACACGCCCGCCCGCGCGTCCCCGCAGCCCGGGCACTCCCGCAGCCCGCACCTCGCACCCCGGCACCCCGCACCCGGCACCCCGCACCCCGCACCCCGCACCCCGCACCCCGCACCCCGCACCAAGATCCGAGCAACTTGCCGGATGTTGCTGCCTCAGGCGCGCGGGAGACAGCAACATCCCCGATGTTGCGCGGGTTTTGATCTCGCCGAACACCAAGATCGCGCTCGATCCTGGATGTAGGGGCCTCGGGGTTCGGGGATGCCACTACAACCCGGATCGAGCACGATCTTGCGCCGGGCCGGGCCGCCTCGCGCCGCGTAGGGCCGGGTCGGGCCACGCCGCGCCGCGGCGGGCCGGGCGGCGGACGATCTTGCATTGCGTCCGGCGCGGGTCGGCACGACAGGGCCCGGACGGTCCGCACGGCCAGGCTCGGCCGGCGCCACACCGGGTGGCGGGGTGCCGGCGGGGGTCAGCGGATGACGCGGCCGCGGAGGATCGTGCGGGACGGGGCGCGGACGACGCGCAGGTCACTACGGGGGTCTTCGGGGTAGACGGTCAGGTCGGCGAGGCCGCCTTCGACCAGGCCGGCGAAGCCGAGCCACGCACGGGCGCCCCAGGAGGCGGCGGCGAGTACGTCGATGGGTGCCATGCCGGCCCGTTCGTGCAGCAGCAGCATCTCCTCGGCGGCCAGCCCGTGATCGATGCCGCCGCCGGCGTCGGTGCCCACGTAGATGGGCACCCCGGCCTCGTGCGCGGCACGCACCACCTCGGGGAAGCCGTCGCGCAGCGCGAGCATGTGGTCGGCGTACCCGGGGAACTTGCCCCGCGCCTGCTCGGCGATGCCCCCGAAGGTCGCGATGTTGATCATCGTGGGGACCAGGGCGGTGCCCTGGCGGGCCATCTCGTCGATCAGGTCGAGGCTGAGCCCGGTGCCGTGCTCCACCGAGTCCACCCCGGCCCGCACCATGATCTCGACGGCCGATTCGGAGAACGTGTGCACCGCGGCGCGTACCCCGGCGTCGTGCGCGGCCCGCACGGCGGCGGTGAGGGTGTCCGCGTCCCAGGCTGGCGCCAGGTCACCGACGCCCCGGTCGATCCAGTCGCCGACCAGCTTGACCCAGCCGTTGCCGGCCCGCGCCTGCGCGGCCACGGTGGCGGCCACCTCGGCCGCGTCGACCTCCACGCCGATGTCGCGCAGGTAGCGCTTCGGCGGGGCGACGTGCTGGCCCGCGCGGGCCAGTCGCGGCAGGCCCGGCTCGTCGTCGAGTTCGGGGTACGGGTGCGGCGAGCCGGCGTCCCGGATCGCCAGCACCCCGGCGTCCCGGTCGACGTGGGCCAACGCGCGGGCCTGGTCGAGCGAGGTGATCGGGGCGCCACCTCGGGCGATGCCGATGTGGCAGTGCGCGTCGACCAGCCCCGGCAGCACGAAGCCACCGTCGACGACGGTCTCCGCGCCGGGCACCGGGGTGAAGGTCACCCGGTCGCCGACCAGCCAGAGATCCCGTACCTCGTCGTCGGGAAGCAGCACGCCGCGCACATGAAGAGCCATGCGCACAGTCCTACCCGATCACTCCCCGTCGGGGGCGAGCAGGTCGTCCTCGACCCGCACAGAGGTCAGCGGGGGCGGTTGTCGCCACCCTTGCCGAGCTTGTTGAAGTCGATCTTCGGGAGCTTGAAGCCGGGCGGCAGGCCCTGGCCGCCAGCGAGGTCGTTCGGGTCCATCCCCGGCGGGAGCTGCGGCATGCCACCCGGGAAGCCCGCGGGCATCCCGGCGCCGGCGCCGGTACGCGGACGACCGCCACCCTTGGTGCCCTTGCGCTTGTTCTTCGGCGACTTGGTCGCCTTGCGGCGGCCACCGCCGGGCAGGCCCATCATGCCGCCCATCTGCTTCATCATCTTCTGCGCGTCGGCGAAGCGGTTGAGCAGCTGGTTGACGTCCATCACTGTGACCCCGGAGCCGTTGGCGATACGCGCCCGGCGAGAACCGTTGATGATCTTCGGGTTGGTCCGCTCGCCCGGGGTCATCGACCGGATGATCGCGGTGACCCGGTCGAAGTGGCTGTCGTCCAGCTCGGCGAGCTGGTCCTTCATCTGCCCCATGCCGGGCATCATGGCCAGGACGTTGGCGATCGGGCCCATCCGCCGCACCGCGATGAGCTGGTCGAGGAAGTCGTCCAGGGTGAACTGCTCACCGCCCATCAGCTTGGCGGTCATCTTCTCCTTCTGATCGGAGTCGAAGGCCTGCTCGGCCTGCTCGATCAGAGTGAGGACGTCGCCCATGCCGAGGATCCGGCTGGCCATCCGGTCGGGGTGGAAGACGTCGAAGTCCTCCAGCTTCTCACCGGTGGAGGCGAAGAGGATCGGCTGCCCGGTGACCTCGCGGACCGACAGCGCGGCACCACCACGGGCGTCGCCGTCGAGCTTGGAGAGCACCACACCGGTGATGCCGACGCCGTCGCGGAACGCCTCGGCGGTGCGGACGGCGTCCTGACCGACCATCGCGTCGATGACGAAGATGACCTCGTCCGGCGAGACGGCGTCGCGGATGTCGGCGGCCTGCTGCATCATCTCGGCGTCGATGCCGAGCCGGCCGGCGGTGTCGACGATGACGATGTCGCGTGCGGAGCGCTTCGCGTGCTCGATCGACGCGCGGGCCACCTGCACCGGGTCACCGGTGCCGTTGCCGGGCTCCGGGGCGTACACCTCGACACCGGCCCGGCCACCGAGCACCTGGAGCTGCCCGACGGCGTTGGGGCGCTGAAGGTCGGCGGCGACCAGCAGCGGCTGGTGCCCCTGGCCCTTGAGCCAGCGGGCCAGCTTGCCGGCGAGGGTCGTCTTACCGGAACCCTGGAGGCCGGCCAACATGATCACGGTCGGCGGCTGCTTGGCGAACTGGAGCCGTCGGCCCTCGCCGCCGAGCACGGTGATCAGCTCTTCGTTGACGATCTTGATGATCTGCTGGGCCGGGTTCAGCGCCTGGGAGACCTCGGAGCTGCGCGCCCGCTCCTTGACGGCCGCGATGAAGCCCTTGACCACCGGCAGCGCGACGTCCGCCTCCAGCAGCGCGAGGCGGATCTCGCGCGCGGTGGCGTCGATGTCGGCGTCGGTGAGCCGCCCCTTGCCGCGGAGCTTGGTGAAGATCCCGGACAGGCGGTCACTCAAGGTGTCAAACACGCGAACATCCCGTTTGTCAGTGTTCCGGCGGGCACAACGCGGCCGGCACTGCGGAGTCCGGCCACCGCTAGGGTAACCGCCCGGCCGTAGGGCCGCTGTCGCCCGGCCCGGGCCTCACCCCGACACCAACCCCGACTGGTACGCGAACACGACGAGCTGGGCCCGATCCCGGGCTCCCAGCTTGCCCATCGCCCGGCTGACGTGGGTCCGCGCGGTCGCCGGGCTGACCACCAACCGTGCGGCGATCTCCTCGTTGTTCAGGCCCTCACCGACCAGGCCGACGACCTGCCGCTCCCGATCGGTCAGCGCCTCGAGTCGGGGGTGCGGACGAAGCACCCGGGACGGCCGGGTCGCGAACTCCCGCACCACCCGACGGGTCACCGACGGCGACAGCAGCGCCTCCCCCTCGGCGACGAGCCGGATCGCGCGCAGCAGCTCAGCCGGTCTGGTGTCCTTGGTGAGGAACCCGCTCGCACCGTGGCGCAGCGCGTCGAAGACGTACTCGTCCAGCTCGAAGGTGGTGAGCACCACCACCCGCGTGCCGGTCAGGTCGGGGTCGGCGACGATACGGCGGGTCGCCTCGATGCCGTCGATGCCGGGCATGCGGATGTCCATCAGCACCACGTCCGGCCGTTCCCGACGGGCCAACTCGACAGCCCGCAGCCCGTCGGACGCCTCACCGGCCAGCGCCAGGTCGTCCTCGCTCTCCACCAGCGCGCGCAGCCCGAGCCGGACCAGGTCCTGGTCGTCGGCGATCAGCACCCGGATCACGTCGTCGGCTCCACGGGCAGCCCGGCGTACACCCGGAACCCGCCCCCGGCGCGCGGCCCGGTGCTCAACCGCCCGCCCAGCGCCGCGACCCGCTCGCGCATCCCGGCCAGACCGTGGCCACCCTCGTCGTCGGCAGGAGCCGTCCCGGGGCGGCCGGCACCCACCCCCCGGTCGGTGACCTCGACCGTCACCTCGTCGGCGCGGTAGCCCACTGTCACCTCCGCGCTCGCCACCCCCGCGTGACGCAGCACGTTCGTCAACGCCTCCTGCACCACCCGGTACGCGGCCAGGTCGACGGCGGCCGGCACCTCCCGGGGGTCCCCGACCACGCGCACCTCGACGGCGAGCCCCGCCCCGGCGAGCCGGTCGCGCAGCGCGGGGAGCCGGGCCAGGCCGGGTACCGGTCCGCGCTCCGCGCCCCGCCGCACCGCGCCCAGGGTGACCCGCAGCTCGTCCAGCGCCTCGCGGCTGGTCCGGCTGATCGCGGTCAGCGCCACCTCCGCCTGTTCCGGCCGCTTCGGCAGCAGGTGCAGGGCGATCTCCGCCTGCATGCTGATCGCGGCCAACCCGTGCCCCACCACGTCGTGCACCTCCTGCGCGATGCGCAGCCGCTCCTCGTCGGCCTGCCGTCGCGCCTGCTCAACTCGTCTGCGGGCCTCTTCGGCACGGGTACGCGCTGTCGCCTCACGGCTCACCCGCACCACCACCCCCACGGCGAGCGGTACGACCACCCAGGCCGACGCGGGCAGCACTCCCGTCCAACCCGGCGCCGGCCCCCGCCCGAAGAAGACGTGCGCCAACAACAGGACGAACGCCCCACCGGTGGCGAGCGCCGCCGGTCGCACCGGCAGCCGCACGGCCACTGTGTAGACCGCGACCAGGAACGTGACCAGAATCGGCCCGTACGGGTAGCCGGTCAGCAGGTACGTCGAGGTGGCCACTGTGACCACGGCGAGGGCGGCGACGGGAGAGCGCCGCCGGACCAGCAGGGCGAGCGCGGCGACGGCGATCAGCACCCGACTGGCGGCATCCACCGGCCTCGACCCTGGCTGGTTGTCCCCGGCCAGGCCGGTGGCGAGCAACCCGAACCCGAGCAGCACCAGGGCCAGCGCGGCATCCGCCGCCACCTCCGGCCACCGCCACTGCCCGCCCTGTCGCATGGCCGTCATTCTGCCCGCGCAGGTGCCGCGCGACGTCCGTCCACGAGCGGCGCCGCCCCTACGCCCCCGGACGTACCCCCACCCCGCCCATCCACCCGCGCCCCGCGCCCCGCGCCCTCGCCCTCGCCCTCGCCCTCGCCCTCGCCCTCGCGATCTTGCACTTTGTGTCGCCAGGATGTGGCTTTTGCGCGGTACGCGGGGACACAAAGTGCAAGATCGACGCGGGGAACGCGGGGAACGCGGGGCGGGGCAGCGGGAAACGGCGGGGCGGTTAGACGGCGGTTAGGACTGCGGCTTCCAGGCGGGCTCGGGTGGCGTCGTCCGGCCAACCGCCCACCAGATAGAAGGCGTCGACCACGTCGGCGCCGAGGGTGGAGATGCGGGCCGCGCGAACCAGGGCGCCGGCCTCGTCGAGCGCGCAGGCGACCCGGTAGAGCAGCCCGGCGGCGTCGGCGGCGCGCAGTTCCAGCAGTACGGCGTCCGTGGCCGCCTCGCGGTGCCAGACCACTCGTGGAGCCGCGCCGCCGGCACGGCTGGCGAGCGCACGGCCACGCAACCGTTGGGTGACCGACACGTCGCCGGCGACCGCCCGGCGCAGGTCGGCGCGGAGCGGGACCGGGTCCGGCGGAAGGCCGTAGCGGGGCTGCACCCGGCACTCGACAAGGGCCCGCCCGTCGACGGCGGAGGCGTCCGCGGAGATCACCTCAAGCCGGTGCAACGCCAGGCAGCCGGCCACGGTGGCGAGCAGGCCCCGCCGGTCGGCCGCCGCGACCGACACCCGGTCGCCGGTCAGGTGGACGACCGGCAGTGGCCCGGCCAGCAGCTCCGGGTCCGGTGCGGGTGGCTCGGGGAGTACGCCGGTGTCGAGCGCGGTGCGAACCCGGGCGACCAACTCGGCGACGAGTCGACCCTTCCAGTCCGACCAGGCCGCCGGCCCGGTCGCCGCCGCGTCGGCGCGGACCAACGCGTGCAGCACGTCCAGGGTGCCGGTGTCGCCGACCGCCTCGGCCACCGAGGCGATGGTGACCGGGTCGCTCAGGTCCCGGCGGGTGGCCACGTCGGGCAGCAGCAGGTGCAGCCGGACCAGCTTGCCGATCAGCTCGACCTCCGCGGGAGGCAGACCGACAGTGGTGGCCACCGCCTGGGCAACCGGCACACCGACTGTGCTGTGGTCACCGGGGAGGCCCTTGCCGATGTCATGCAGGAGAGCGCCGAGGAGCAGCAGGTCGGGGCGCTCGACCTCGCGGGCGTGCCGGCTCGCCTCGTGCGCGGTCTGTACGAGGTGCCGGTCGAGGGTGAAGCGGTGCACCGGGTTGTGCTGGGGCAGGCTGCGCAGCCGGGTCCACTCGGGTAGCCAGCCGTCGACCAGCCCGTACCGGTCGCAGGTCTCCCAGGCGGGCACCAGGCCGGGACCGGCGCCGAGCAGGGTGATCAGCGCGGCCCGGGCCTCGGCCGGCCAGGGAGCCGGCAGGGGCGGGCAGTACGCCGCCAGCCACTCGCAGGTGGCCCGCGCGATGGGGATTCGGGTCGTGGCCGACGCGGCGGCCACCCGCAGCGAGAGGCTCGGGTCGGGGCGGGCCCCGATCGCCGTGCGGGCGAGCACCAACTCGCCGTCGTGCTCGACCACGTCGCGGGCGACCGGGCGGCGGGCCGGGCGGCCGTTGCCGGCCCGGGAGCGACCGGAGCGCAGCCGGTCGGCGGCCCGGAAGGCGTCGTCCAGGGCGTGGCTGACCGTGCGGGCGTCACCGGCGACCCGACGCAGCAACGCGTCGCCGTCCTCCACGACGGCTCCAGGCCGCCGCGCGGCGTCAGACGTGCCGGGCTGGAGTTGTCGCAGGCCGAGCAGGGCGGCCACTCCGTCGCGTTCCTGGGCGACCAGTCGGTCGACCCGTCGGCCGACCTGCTGGTGCAGCGCGTCGCGGGTGTCCAACAGGCGCAGGTGGGCGGCGCGTACGGCGGGGCGCAGCGCGTCGGTGATGCCGGCCGCGGAGATCGCCCGCAGCAGCCCCACGTCGCGCAGGCCACCGGCGGCCTCCTTGAGGTCGCCCTCCAGCAGGAACGCCAGCTCGCCGTGGGCCTGCCAGCGGGCTTCGGTGACCTCCCGCAGGCCGGGCAGGTGCCGGACGGCGGTACGCCGCCAGTGATCGGCGGCGGTGCGGATCAGCGCGTCGGCCAGCGCCTGGTCCCCCACGATCAGCCGGGCGTCGAGCAGCCCGAGGGCGACCTTGACGTCGTCCTGGGCGACCGAGAGCGCCTCGGCGACGGTGCGGACGGAATGGTCGAGCCGCAGGCCCGCGTCCCAGATCGGGTACCAGACGGAGGCGGCCAACTCGTCGATGCCGGGCACCCCGGCGTGCAGCAGCACCAGGTCGAGGTCGCCGTACGGGGCACACTGCCGCCGACCCAACCCCCCGACGGCCAGCAGCGCCACCCCGTCCCGCGCCGGCAGCAACCCCCGCAGGAACGAGTCGTACGCGGCGGCCCGCCCCCGCCGGGCCGCTTCCCCGATCCCCCCGGGAACGCCGACGACCTCGTTGATCAAGAGGTTCGCGTCACCGTCGTCGGCGGGTCCTGACGCGTTCTTCTTGATCAACGAGGTCATGTCAGTAGTGGCCGCGTCAGAGTGCGTCGAGGCCGCGTTCGCCGGTACGTACCCGGACGACCTCTTCGACACCGGTGACCCAGACCTTGCCGTCACCGATCTTGCCCGTGCGGGCCGCTCCAACGATCGCGTCCACCACCTTGTCGACGTCGATCTCGTCGGTGAGCACCTCGACCCGGATCTTGGGCAGGAACTCGACCGTGTACTCGGCACCCCGGTAGACCTCGGTGTGCCCCTTCTGCCGCCCGTACCCCTGAACCTCGCTGACGGTCAGCCCGGCCACCCCGAGGGCGTGCAGGGCCTCCTTCACCGCGTCCAGTTGGTACGGCTTGATGACTGCGGTCACCAGCTTCATGTCCAACCCCTCCATCCCAGGAACGTTAACCGGCGACCTTTTCGCTGACCGGCTCGGCGGGCTCCGCCGGCGGCTTGGCACCACTCGTGCCGCCACCGGGGGTGCCGATGCCGGCCATCGCGAACGCGCTGCCCGTGCCGCCGCCAGCCGGGGACAGGTCGTAGCTGCTCTCGGCGTGCTCGGCGATGTCGATGCCCTCGACCTCGGCCTCACCCTTGACCCGGAAGCCGATCGTCTTCTCGATGACGAAGGCGAGCACCCAGGCGACGCCGAACGACCAGACGGTGACGATCAGGCCGGCGAGGGCCTGCCGCCCGAGCTGGGTCGCTCCGCCGCCGTAGAAGAGGCCGTCGGAGGCGCCCACCACGTCGGTGATCGCGGCGTTGACCGAGTTGGTGGCGAAGAGACCGAGCCAGAGCGAGCCGATCCAACCACCGACGAAGTGCACACCGACCACGTCGAGCGAGTCGTCGTAGCCGAGCTTGTACTTGAGGCTGACGGCGAGCGCGCACACCGCACCGGCGACGATGCCGAGCAGGACGGCCGCCCAGGGGGCGATGAAGCCACAGGCCGGGGTGATGGCGACCAGGCCGGCGACGGCACCGGACGAGGCACCGACCATCGTCGGCTTCCGGGTCTTGACCCACTCGACAGCGATCCAGCCGAGCACCGCCGCCGCCGTGGCGAGCTGGGTGTTGATGAACGCGAGACCGGCGACCGAGTCGACGGTCAGCTCCGAGCCGGCGTTGAAGCCGAACCAGCCGAACCACAGCAGACCAGCACCGAGCGCGACAAGCGGGATGTTGTGCGGCTTCATGCCCTCCCGCGGCCAACCGAGCCGCTTACCGAGGACCAGGACCACGGCCAGGGCCGCCGCACCGGCGTTGATGTGTACCGCGGTGCCACCGGCGAAGTCCAGTGCGTGGATGTCGCCGCCGATGATGCCGCCGCCCCACACCCAGTGGGCGACCGGGAAGTAGACCAGGGTGGCCCAGCCGAAGGCGAACAGCAGCCAGCCGGCGAACTTGGCCCGGTCGGCGATGGCACCGCTGATCAGCGCGACGGTGATCACCGCGAAGACCATCTGGAAGGCCATGAACACGTAGAGCGGGACGCCGATGCCGCTGGGGTTCTCCGCCGTGGCACCCCACAGGTCGGTTTCGGCGAGGAAGGTCTTGGTGCCGAGGTACGCGCCCGGGTCTCCCCAGAAGCCGTTCACGTCGGCCCCGAAGGCGACGCTGAATCCGTAGAACCACCACAGAATAGAGATGAGCCCGATAGCCGAGAAGCTCATCATCATCATGTTGAGTACGCCCTTGGCCCGGTTGAGGCCGCCGTAGAACAGCGCCAGTCCGGGGGTCATGAGCAGCACGAGCGCGGTCGAAACCAGCAGCCACGTGGTATTGGCGCCGTCGATCGTCGGTGCTTCAGGCACGCTGGCCTCCTAAAGGGTGAAGTCCTCCTTCGCGGCTTTCCGGGGCAGCGTCGCCCGTAGGCCGGTTGCGCGGAAGCTTCGCGGCCGGCTGTTTCACTTTGGGTCCCGTGCGGGTTTCCGTTTCGTGACGGGTTGTTTCGGACGTGTCACGAACTCCGCACAGTCATGAGCATGGACGATTGTGGATCGACCGGACGGCGATCGTCGATGACTGACCGGTCAACGGCATCGACCGGTGCGCTTGACGGACCCGGCCGAGCATCGCCCGACCGGCGCTCAGCGGAGGGCGTTCTCCAGGGTGTGCCGCTCGTAGTCGAGCAGCCGCAGATCGCGCATCGGCCGACGCAGGTGGCCCTTGTGCACGATCCGGACGAACGCCGGCTCGCCGGCGGCGGCCATCCGTCGGATCCCCTCGACGTGATCCACGATCCGTTTGCGGATGGTCCGGATCAGCCGGTGCCGGTCGCGAGGGATCAGCCCGTACGCGTCGGCGAAGAGCCGGAGGCGGCGGGGCCGGTCCGGGTGCTTCCAGCCCAGCGTGATCGAGTCCCGGTCGGCGAAGATCGGCACCCAGGTCCAGGCCGCGTACGCCACGTCGTAGATCCGCGCTCCGGGCGAGGCGAGGTCGAAGTCGATCAGCCCGAGGGTGCCGTCCGGACGCCAGATCACGTTGTGCGGCGCGGCGTCGTGGTGGCAGATCACCTCGGTGTCCGGTGGTGGGGGCCCGAACGAGCGCCAGACCGCCGCCTGCGGAGGAGTGAAGCCGTACTGCGCGTCGTGGAACATCCGCAGCATGGTGGCGACGGTGACCAGGGCCTCGTCGGTCACCCAGTGCGGGGCGAGCGGATATTCTCCGCACTCCCCCTCCAGGTACGACAGCACCTCACGGTTGCGCTCGTCCATCCCGAGCGCCCGGGGGGCGCCGGTGAACCCCACGTACTCCAGGTGGCGCAGCAGCGCGTGCACGGACGGGGTCCACGGCCCGGCGTTGCGCCGGACCGTGTCACCCACGCGGACAACTGTGCTCACGTTGCCGCCGTGCAGCGGGATCTCCTGCGAAGTCACGTACGGTCTCCCGAGGCGCTGCGAAGGATGGCCGGGGTCACGCCAGCCCGCGTACGCGCGATCGTCAGTGGTCACCCGAGACTACGCGTCCCGGCCGGTGGCCTCGGTCCCCAGCAACGCGTCGACGAACTGCGCCGGGTCGAACGGGGCCAGGTCGTCCTTGCCTTCGCCGAGGCCGACCAGCTTCACGGGGATGCCGAGCTTGCGCTGCACGGCGATCACGATGCCGCCCTTGGCGGTGCCGTCGAGCTTGGTCAGCACCACACCGGTCACGTTGACCACCTCGGTGAAGACCCGGGCCTGCTCCAGGCCGTTCTGCCCGGTGGTGGCGTCCAGGATGAGCAGTGTCTCGTCGATCGGGCCCTGCTTCTCCACCACGCGCTTGACCTTGCCCAGCTCGTCCATCAGGCCGACCTTGTTCTGCAGGCGGCCGGCGGTGTCGATGAGCACTGTGTCCACGCCGGTGTCGATGCCGCGCTTGACGGCGTCGAACGCGACGCTGGCCGGGTCGGCGGCCTCGGGCCCCCGCACGGTCTCCGCTCCGACGCGCGAGCCCCAGGTCTCCAGTTGGTCGGCCGCGGCGGCCCGGAAGGTGTCCGCCGCGCCGAGCAGCACGCTGCGACCGTCGGCCACCAGCACCCGGGCGATCTTGCCGCAGGTGGTGGTCTTGCCGGCGCCGTTGACGCCGACGACCAGGACCACCGCCGGCACGCCGTCCTTCGGGGCGGTCCGCAACGAGCGGTCCAGGCTCGGGTCGAGCGCGTTGACCAGCTCGGCGGCGAGCAGTGCCCGCAGCTCGGAGGCCGAGCGGGTGCCGAGCACCCGGGTGCGCTCGCGGAGCCGGTCGACGATGTCGCGGGTGGCGTCGACGCCGACGTCTGCGGTGATCAGGCTGTCCTCGATCTCCTCCCAGACGTCCTCGTCGAGGTGGTCGCGGGCGAGCAGACCGAGCAGGCTCTTACCGAACACGTTCTGTGAGCGGGACAACCGCGAGCGGAGCCGGACCAGCCGCCCGGCGGTCGGCTCGGGGACCTCGACCTGTGGTTCGAGCACCGGCGGCGGCTCGACCAGGACGCCGGTGGACAGATCGGACTCCGGGGCCTCGACCGGCGGGCCGGCGAGATCCTCCTCAGCTCTGGTGTCGACCTCCGTGCGTGGCAACGGGGGCTCGGGCCGCCGCCGCAGTCGCGGCACGACCAGCCCGACTGTGCCGGCGATCAGCACACCGAGCAGGACCAGAGCGAGGACGAGATATTCGGCCATGCCGGAATCCTGTCAGATGCCGGCGGCGGCGTCCCAGCCACCGCACCCCGAGCCGGTGCTCGGAGTCTCAGCCACCGCACCCCGAGCGGTGCCCGGAGTCTCAGCCACCGCACCCGGCCGGTGCCGGGGACCGGCGGTAGGCTCGGCCGCATGCCCGCCGCACACCTCCTCATCGGCCCACTTCTGCGGCGTGTGGTGGACACCCGTGCGACGATCTGGGTGGAGACGGCAGCGCCCGCCGTGGTCACCGTCCGCACCGCCAGCGGCGCCACCGGCACCGCTCCCACCTTCTCGGCGTACGACCACCACTACGCCCTCGTGGTGGTGGAGGGCCTTGCCCCGGACAGCGAGACCACCTACGAGGTGCTGGTCGACGACGAGATCGTCTGGCCGGTGCCGAGCAGCGGGTTCCCGCCGAGCGTGATCCGCACCCGGGCCGCCGACGATCGGGACCAGCCGGTCAATCTGATCTTCGGGTCGTGTCGCGAGACCACCCAGCACGCCACCACCCGCAAGCTGCCACCGGACGCGTTGGACGCGTACGCCCGGCGGTTGATGGCCGACCCGGAGTCGAACCCGCTGCCCGACCTGTTGGTGCTGCTCGGTGACCAGGTCTACGCCGACGTCACCTCGCCCACAGTGCGCCGACTGCTGCGTCGACGGCGGCGGCGGCCGAAGGGCGCTCCGGCCGACCAGGTGGTGAGCTTCGACGAGTACACCAAGCTCTACCTGGAGTCCTGGCGTGATCCGGAGATCCGCTGGCTGCTCTCCACGGTGCCCAGCGTGATGATCTTCGACGATCACGAGATCATCGACGACTGGAACACCTCGGCGGCGTGGCGGGCCGAGGTGCGCGAGCAGCCGTGGTGGCAGGAGCGGATCGGCAGTGGGCTCGCCTCGTACTGGGTCTACCAGCACCTGGGCAACCTCTCCCCCGACGAGATCGTCGCCGATCCGGTCTTCGCGAAGGTGGCCGCCGCCGAGGACGCCACCAGCGTGCTGCGCGAGTTCGGCCACCGGGTCGACCAGGAGTCCGACCTGGCGCACGACACCGAGCGCTGGCGCGCGGTGCAGTACCAGTGGAGCTACGCACTCGACCTGGGCCGGACCCGGCTGGTCATGCTGGACAACAGGTGCAGCCGGGTGCTCGAGCCCAACAGCCGGGCGATGCTGCCGCCCGGCGAGTGGGCCTGGTTCCTCGACCAGGCGCACGGGGTCTACGACCACCTGGTGGTGGGCGCCTCGCTGCCCTGGCTGCTGCCGCAGGGCATCCACCACATCGAGGCGTGGAACGAGAAACTGGCGGACTCACGGCGACCGTGGGTGGCGCGCGGGGCGGAGAAGCTGCGCCGCGCCCTGGACCTGGAGCACTGGGCGGCGTTCCGGCGCTCCTTCGAGGCGCTCGCGGAGACGTTCGCCCGCATCGGCACCGGCACGCCACGGCAGTCCGGTGCGCGGATCGGGGCCGGCCCGGCGTACGCCCCGCCGGCGTCGATCAGCGTGCTCTCCGGTGACGTGCACCACTCGTACGTGGCGCGGGCCCGGTTCGCGGACCCGGCGGTGGTCACCCCGGTGCACCAACTCACGTGTTCGCCGATCCACAACCAGGTTCCGGCGGGCATCCGTCCGCTGATGCGGCTGGGCTGGTCGCCCGGTCCGGCCGGGGCTACCCGGGCGCTGGCCCGTTCGGCGGGCGTACGCCGGCCGGGGGTGCGCTGGCGCAAGCTGGCCGGCCCGTACTTCGGTAACGCGGTCGCCACCCTGACCCATCACGGGCGCGGGGCCGACGTGGTCATCGAGGGCACCACCAAGGACGGGCACCTACGCCCGGTGATGCGGCGTCGACTCTCCGGCGACCGCGAGCCAGCCGCGCCGTAGTCTCTACGCCGTGGACGAGCACCTGCCGGAGCCGATCCGGGCGGTTGAGCACGAGTTGACCGCTCTGCTGCGCCGTGGCCGGGCGGTCTCCTGGGAGATCGCCCGGGAGGTGCACCCGAACCTGGAGCCGAACACCTACGGGTTGCTGCTCTGGTTGCGCCGTAGCGGGTCGATCCGGTTGACCGAGTTGGCGGCTCGGCTGGGCGTGGGCAAGGGGACGCTGAGCCGGCAGATCAACGCCCTGGAAGTCCTCGGTCTGGTGCACCGCGACCCCGATCCGAGTGACCGGCGGGCCGCGCAGATCAGCCTCACCGACGAGGGGCAGCGCCGGTTCGACGTGGCCCGCGCGGCCCGGCTGGGCGAGTTCCTGCGCGCTCTGGACGGCTGGCCGGAACGGGACGTCGAGGAATTCGCGCGGCTGCTCGGCCGGTTCAACGACTCCTGGCAGTAGCCCTCAACGCGGGGCGGTAGCTCCCAACGCGCGGGGGAATAGGGCCCCGGTCCGACAAGTTGTTGCTTCAGGCAACCAAGGCATACGGTTGCCTCAGGCAACTCACAGGCGGCCCGTGCGTACCAGCCCCGCCGTTCCACCTCGACTCCGCTCGGAGGCAACAAACGATGAGCCAGGCGACAGTGCCTCCCCAGGCGACCGCCGTGACCATGACCCACCGGCAGATCCTGGAAGCACTCTCCGGCCTGCTGCTGGGTCTGTTCGTCGCGATCCTCTCCTCCACGGTCATCTCGAACGCGCTGCCGCGGATCATCACCGAACTGCACGGCGGCCAGTCCGCGTACACCTGGGTGGTGACGTCGGCACTGCTCGCGACCACAGCGACCACCCCCATCTGGGGCAAGATGGCCGACCTGACCAGCAAGAAGACACTGGTCCAGCTCGCCCTGGGGATCTACGTGCTGGGCTCGGTGCTGGCCGGTCTCGCCCAGGGCACCGGTGAACTGATCGCCTGCCGGGTGCTCCAGGGTGTCGGCGCCGGCGGTCTCACCGCGCTGGCCCAGGTGATCATGGCCACGATGATCGCGCCCCGCGAGCGCGGCCGCTACAGCGGCTACCTCGGCGCCGTGATGGCCGTCGGCACCATCGGCGGCCCGCTGATCGGCGGCGTGATCGTGGACACCTCCTGGCTCGGCTGGCGCTGGTGCTTCTACGTCGGCGTGCCGTTCGCCATCCTCGCGCTGATCGTGCTCCAGAAGACCCTGCACCTGCCGGTGGTCAAGCGGAAGGCCGAGATCGACTGGTGGGGCGCCACCCTGATCACCGCGGCCGTCTCGGTGCTGCTGATCTGGGTCTCGCTCGCCGGCGACCAGTTCGCCTGGGCCTCCTGGCAGACCGCCGTCATGGTCGTCGGCGCGCTGGTCCTCGGCGCGCTGGCCATCCGGGTCGAGACCCGGGCCGCCGAGCCGATGATCCCGCCGCGGCTGTTCCGCAACCGCACCATCACCCTCGCCGTCGTCGCCAGCATCGCGGTCGGCGTGGGCATGTTCGGCGCGTCGATCTTCCTGGGCCAGTACTTCCAGATCAGCCGCGGGCAGAGCCCGACCATGTCCGGCCTGATGACCCTGCCGATGATCCTCGGCCTGCTGGTCGCCTCCACCGTCATCGGGCGGGTCATCAGCAAGACCGGCCGCTGGAAGCGGTACCTGGTGATCGGCTCGGCCCTGCTCACCATCGGCTTCGCGCTGATGGGCACCCTTCGCGCGGACACCAGCTTCACACTGCTCAGCGTCTACATGCTGCTGATCGGCGTCGGCCTGGGTATGACCATGCAGAACCTGGTCCTCGCCGTGCAGAACACCGTCGGCCCGCACGAACTCGGCGCGGCCAGCTCGGTGGTGGCGTTCTTCCGCAGCCTGGGTGGCGCGATCGGCGTGTCCGCCCTCGGCGCGGTACTCGCCCACAAGGTCAAGGACTACACCGCCGACGGGCTGGCCCAGCTCGGTATCCCCGCCTCCAGCTCCGGCAGCGGCGGCGCCCTGCCCGACGTGCACACCCTGCCCGGCCCGCTGCGGGCGGTGGTGGAGAGCGCGTACGGCCACGGCGCCGGCGACATCTTCCTGGCCGCCGCCCCGTTCGCGCTGATCGCGCTGATCGCTGTGGCCTTCATCAAGGAGGTGCCACTGCGCCAGCACAACGGCAACCCGGTTTCCGACCAGGTCGAGCGGGAATCGACAGTCGCCGCCGGCGCTGGCGCACCCGTGATCCGTACCGGCGAGCAGAGGTGAGGTAGAGCCATGGGCGTGGGAGCACCGGACCGCGAGGAGTACGGCCCCCGGACTCGACCGCTGCCCTTCGAGCGCGGTACGGACGGCCCTCGGGTGATCATGGTGGGCATCGACGGCACCCGAACCTCCGAGCGGGCCGGCTCCTACGCCGCGGGCCTGGCCCGTCGGCAGGGCGCCGCGCTGGTGGTGGTCTTCGTCAGCTCACCGAGCGGGCTGACCGCCCTGGTGCCCGGCATGGACGCCGGCGCGGTCCAGCGCACCCACGACGAGTTGGCCGACGAGCTGCGCCGGGAGTGCCGGCGCGGGGCCGAGCAGTGGGGCATTCCGGTGACCCTGCTGGTGCGGCGCGGCGACGCGTACGGCGAGCTGTGCGCGGCGGCCGACGAGTTCCAGGCCGACATGGTGGTCGTCGGCGCCTCCGAGCAGGCCGGACACCGGCTCGTTGGCTCGGTCGCCACCCGGCTGGTCCGCGCCGGCCGCTGGCCGGTCGTCGTGGTGCCCTGATAACCCGTCGCGGCATGTCCGGGGTGCCGGGCAGGATGCGCGGCATGACCTGGATCGCGCCGGAGATCACCCGGACCCCCGAACCGTACGTCGGCGACGAGCGCACCATGCTCGACGGCTGGCTCGACTACCACCGACAGACGCTGCTGCTCAAGTGCGCCGGCCTGACCGAGGAGCAGTTGCGGACGCCGAGCGTGGAACCGTCCGGGCTGACCCTGCTCGGCCTGGTCCGGCACCTGGCCGAGGTGGAGGCCTGGTGGTTCCGGGAGAACTTCGCCGGCGAGCATGTCGACTACCCGTACTTCACCCCGGACAACCCGGACGCCGACCACGACGTCAGCGCCGCCGACGCCGCTGCCGACTTCGCCACCTTCCACAGCGAGGTGGCGCTGGCCCGCGAGGCCGCCGCCGGCCACTCGCTCGACGAGACGTTCACCGAGGTCGGCGCGAAGAAGCGCACCTTCAACCTGCGCTGGGTGTACGTGCACATGATCGAGGAGTACGCCCGGCACAACGGCCACGCCGACCTGATCCGGGAACGCATCGACGGCGTCACCGGCGAGTGACGAGCGCTCAGTAGTCCAGGGCCGCCCGCAGGTACCGCAGGTCGGCGTGGCCGCCCCAGCGGTGCGCCGACAGCCCGGCGGACCGGGCACCCCGCACGGCCCAGTCCTCGTCGTCGACGCAGAGGACCCGGGCCGGCGGGGTGGCCAGGGCCACGCAGGCGGCCTTGAAGTATTCCGGGGCGGGCTTGTGCACGCCGATCACCGAGGAGTTGACCACCACGTCCAGCTCGCCGACCAGGCCGAGTGCGGCCAGGTCGGCGTCGAGCAGGTCGGTGGCGTTGGTGCCCAGCCCGACCCGGACGCCCGCCGCACGGACCTCCCGGACGAACGCCAGCACCTCCTGGTCGACCTCTCCCCGGTAGCTCTGCCACTGCTCCACAGCGGCGCGGGCCCGTTCCGGGCTGCCCACCGATTCGGCCAGGGCGTCCGCCACGCTGTTCATCCAGTCGGCGTGGTTGACCTGGCCGGTGAGCACCGGCTGGAGCCGCCCCCACTGCATGGCGATCTCACCGAGCACCCCCGCGGAGAGGCCGTACTCCCGCTCGACAACGGCAGCCACCGCCGGGTCCCACCGGCGCAGTACGCCGTCGAAGTCCAGCAGGAGCGCCGTCGCGCGTTCCCGAGCCACTACCCGTTCTCCTCGCCGCGGCCGTGCCGCTGGTCGTCCTCGTCGGCCCGGTTGAGCCGTTGGCTGATCACCTGAGTGACCCCACTGCGCATGGTCACGCCATAGAGCGCGTCGGCGATCTCCATCGTCCGCTTCTGGTGCGTGATGACGATCAGCTGACTCTTCTCGCGCAACTGTGCCAGCAACGTGATCAGCCGGCCCAGGTTGACGTCGTCCAGGGCCGCCTCCACCTCGTCCATGATGTAGAACGGGCTGGGTCGGGCGCGGAAGATCGCCACCAACATGGCCACCGCGGTCAGTGACCGCTCGCCACCGGAGAGCAGCGACAGCCGCTTGATCTTCTTGCCTGGCGGGCGGGCCTCCACCTCGACGCCGGTGGTGAGCAGGTCGTCCGGTTCGGTGAGGATCAGCCGTCCCTCGCCACCGGGGAAGAGCACTGTGAACACCTGCTCGAACTCGCGGGCGGTGTCCTCGAAGGCACTGGCGAAGACCTCCAGGATCCGCTCGTCCACGTCCTTGACCACTGTGAGCAGGTCCCGACGGGTGGCTTTGAGGTCCTCCAACTGCTCGGAGAGGAACTTGAAACGCTCCTCCAGCGCGGCGAACTCCTCCAGCGCGAGTGGGTTGACCTTGCCGAGCAGGGCGAGTTCGCGTTCCGCCTTCGCGGCCCGCTTCTCCTGCACCGGCCGCTCGTAGCGCACCGGCTCGGGCACCGGCAGACCGTCACGTTCGGCCGCCGCGACGTCCACCTGGGTCGGCGGAACGGGCTGAGTCGGACCGTACTCGGCGACCAGCGTCTCCACGTCCAGCCCGAAGTCCTCGGCGGCCTTCGCCTCCAACTGCTCGATGCGCAGCCGTTGCTCCGCCCGGGCCACCTCGTCGCGGTGCACCTGGCTGGTCAGCCGCTCCAACTCCGCGCCGAGCCGCTTGGCGGCGCCGCGTACCTCCTGAAGCTCTGCCTCCCGCGCGGCGCGCTCCAGGGCGACCGCGTCGCGGTGCTCCTCGGCCGTCGCGATCGACTTGGTCAGCCGGGTCAGCGCCTCCCGGGCGCCAGCGGCGACAGACCGGGCGATGCCGGCGCCCCGGGCGCGGGCGGCCCGTCGGGCCGCCGCGCGTTCCCGGGCGGCCCGCTCCGCGGTGGCCTGCCGCGCGAGCGAGTCGGCCCGGCCGGCGATCGAGGAGACCCGCTCCTCGGCGGTACGCACGGCGAGCCGGACCTCCATCTCGTTCTGCCGGGCCTGCGGCACCATGGCCGCCAGTTGATCCCGTTCCTCGGTGGAGGGCTCGGCGTCGACCGGGGTCTCCTCGGCCAGCCGGAGCCGCTCCTCCAGCTCGGCGAGCGCGGTGAGGTCCCGTTGCCGGGCGGCCTCGGCGCGGGAGCGGGAGTCGCCGAGCCGGTCGGTCTCGGCCTTCGCGGAACGGGCCGCCGCGCCCAGCTCGGCCAGCCGGCGAGCGGCGGCGTTGCGGTGGCTCTCCGCCTCGCGCTTCTCGGCTGCGGCGTGCTGCACGGCCTCCTTGGCGGCCGCCACCTCGGCGCGCGCCTCGACCAACTGATCGCGCAGCTCCAGGCCGGCGCGTTCGGCGGTGACCCGGTTGGCGCGGGCCTCCTCGACGGCGGCCTGCACCTCGATGTAACTGGGGGCCTTGGCCGACCCGCCCGCCGCCGCGTACGCCCCGACCACGTCGCCGTCTGGGGTGACCGCCCGCAGCTCGGGGTTGCTGGCGACCAGCTCGGCGGCGGCGGCGAGATCGTCGACGAGCGCCACGTCCCGCAGGGCCCGGTGCACCGCCGGACGCAGCTCGGCGCCGCACTCCACCAGGTCGGGTGCCCACCGGGCGTCGTCCGGCAGCTTCGGGCGCAGCGCGTCCGCGGAGCCGGTCATGCCGGGACCGGCCGGGCTGCCGACCAGCAGGCCGGCCCGACCGGCGTCGGAGATCTTCAACAGCCGCATCGCCTCGACGGCCTCGTCCACCCCGCTGACGGCGACCGCGTCGGCGAGGCCGCCGAGCGCGGCGGCCAGCGCGGCCTCGTGACCGGGCGCGACGGTGAGCAACCCGGCGAGGCTGCCGAGCAGGCCGGGCACGTCCCCGGCGCGGGCGAGCAGCGCCCCCGCGCCGTCCTTTCGCCGCAGCCCCAGGGCGAGCGCCTCCTCGCGGGCCTTCCAGGTGGCGGCGTCCTTCTCCGCCGCCCGCTCGGCGTCGGACAACGATCGGACGGTGGCCTGGGCCCGTTCCTGCACGGCGACCGCCTCGGCGTGCCGGGCGTCCAGGTCAGCGTTGTCCCGGTCGGCCTCGGTGGACTGGGCGGCGACCGCGTCCAGGTCGGCCTGCGCCTGCTCGGCGCGGCCCAGCGCGTCGGCGTGCGCGATGGCGAGGCGTTCGATCTCCTCGCCGGCGCTGGTGGTCCGGGCCCGGGCGGAGTTGACCTGGCCGGTGAGCCGGGCCATCCCCTCGCGCCGGTCGGCGATGGCCTTGGCCGCGGCGACCAGCTCGCGCTCGGCGGCGGCCAACTGCCGCTCCAACTCCTGGCGGTGCTCGACCGCCTCAGCCAGCCGGACCTGGTCGTCGGTGAGCGCGCCGCGCAGCTCCTCCTCCTGCTCGCGGACGCGTTCCGCCTCGGCCTCCAGCTGGTCCGGGTCGCGGCCGGGCCGCTCGTCGTCGCCGGTGGCGCTGAGGTGCCGCAGCCGTTCCCGGGCCAACTGCTCGATCGAGCGGAAGCGCTCCTGGAGGGCGGAGAGCTTGTACCAGGTGTCCTGTGCGGCGGCGAGCAGCGGCGCGTCCTCCGCGAGGGCGGCCTCCAACTCGCCGAGCCGGCCCTGCACCTCGGTGTGCTCACCCTCGATCTGCTCGCGCCGCTCGCGCAGCGCGGTCTCGTCGGCGATCTCCCGGTCGAGGGTGTTCCGCAGGGTGGCCAGGTCGTCGGCGAGCAGCCGCAGCCGGGCGTCGCGCAGGTTGGCCTGGATGGCGGCAGCGCGTCGGGCCACCTCGGCCTGTCGGCCCAACGGCTTGAGCTGACGACGCAGCTCGGCAGTGAGGTCGGTGAGGCGGTTGAGGTTCACCTGCATCGCGTCGAGCTTGCGCAGCGCCTTTTCCTTGCGCTTGCGGTGCTTGAGGACGCCGGCCGCCTCCTCGATGAACGCCCGGCGGTCCTCCGGCTTGGCGTGCAGCATGCCGTCGAGGCGGCCCTGCCCGACGATGATGTGCATCTCCCGGCCGATGCCGGAGTCGGAGAGCAGCTCCTGGATGTCGAGCAACCGGCACGAGTTGCCGTTGATCTCGTACTCGCTCTCGCCGGAGCGGAACATCCGACGGGTGATGGAGACCTCGGTGTACTCGATCGGCAGCGCGCCGTCGGTGTTGTCGATGGTGAGGGTGACCTCGGCGCGACCCAGCGGCGCCCGACCGGCGGTGCCGGCGAAGATGACGTCCTCCATCTTGCCGCCACGGAGGGCCTTGGCGCCCTGCTCACCGAGGACCCAGGCGATGGCGTCGACGACGTTGGACTTGCCCGAGCCGTTCGGGCCCACCACACAGGTGATCCCGGGCTCCAGCTTCAACGTCGTCGCGGAGGCGAAGGACTTGAACCCCTTCACCGTCAGGCTCTTGAGATACACCTACTCGATCCTCGTCCGGTGGCCGCCGTACCGTCGCCGGCTGCGGGGACCTGGGTGAACCCGCAGACTAACCCGCCGGCGGGAGCGGCCCGGCACGCGACCCGCCCCGCGTCGCGTCGACAGTGGGCGCGCTGTCGTCCGGGAGACCGCGGGAAAGACAAGCGCCTTTCATGATCGGCTTATCCGCCGACGCGCTTTTCGGTAACTGTGCGGCGCTGTTCCCGCACGATCGGCCGCATGATCATGAATCGTCGGCGCCGAAAAGGCCCGGGACAGTGTTACGCGCCGGCACAGAGGTGTCGGCGCGCATTTTTGCGATGGTGCGATTCAGTTTTTACGACCTGAAGATCAGGTCAGCGCCGGCTCGGCCAGACGGAGCAGATCGTCCGCCTCCGCCGCAGCCGCCGCGAGCCGATCATTGTCGGCACGCAGACGCGTGATCTCGAACTCCAGTGCCTGAACCCTGGAACGCAGTCGGGTGACCTCGTCGAGCAGACGCCGGTCGGGCGCTGCACCTACGTGGCCGTAGAGGGCCTTCGCCATGCTGACTCCTTGATATGCGCTGCCGGAAAGGCCGGCCAACGCGCGCCCAATTCATACGCGGCTGTCATTCCAGGCTGTATCTGGGCATGACCGGGCGCGACTGGCGACACCTATATATTGAGCCGCAAACCCCTCCTTCGTCAAGTTCTCGCAGGCCGTAGATCATCTCTACGTCGACCTGTCCACTTGTCGGGGGGCTGCCGCAAGGCACGGACACTCTCTGTCCGGACGCCTTTACTGTACGCCCGGATTCACGGAAGTCCGCACCCTGGCGTCCGACTTCCCCTTAACTCTTTCTTAGCCACGTTGCCGCAGGTCGTAGGCGCGCCGTAGCGTCACCCCGGCCCGCAACCGACCCCTGGAGGCATAGGCGTGTACGGCTGGACCGATCCAATGGACCCGAACGGCGCCCCCCGGCGCGCCGAGGGACCGACCGACGAGCCGGCCTGGCTGCACGACCGCCCGGAGCCCCGCTCGGCCTACCTCTTCGGCGACGAGCCCGGTCAGCCGGGCGACGAGTGGCACCGGGAGCAGCCCACCGACAGCCGGCAACCGGCAACCCCCGCCGAGGCGGCCGACGCCCGCACCGTTGCCTGGGGGGCCTACCAGCCGCAGGGCGAAACCGGCGACTGGGGCGACAGCCGCCCGACCCAGGACACCACGGGCGGACGGCGCGCCGAGTCACCCGGCGGCTGGCACACCGACACCGAACCGGAGACCACCGACGGCTGGCGCGGCGCCGCCGAGACCGACCGGCCCAGCGAGGGACGGCACCGCTCCCCACGCCGCTGGCGCCGGCCGCTGATGATCGGGGGCGCCGCCGCGGCCGCCACCCTCGTCGTGAGCTTCGGCGTCGGCGCGCTCACCCTGCCCGGCGGTGACGACGGGGCCGCCCAGCCGACGGCCGTCGACGACTCCTTCGCCACGTCGGCCGCGCCGACCGGAGAGCCGGAGCTGGACGCCCTCGCCGCGCCCTCCCCGTCGACGATCCCCACCCCGGCGTCTCCGAGCCCGTCGCCCAGCAAGGTCGTCAAGCCCACGCCGGCATCGTCGCGGAGCACCGCGGCGTCGCGCCGCAGCGTCGAGCGCAGCACCGCGCCGAGCAACACCGGCGGTTCCACCGGCTCCAGCGGTTCCAGCGGCTCCAGCGGCTCCGTCAGCGCTCAGGCCCGCGAGGTGGTGGACCTGGTCAACGCCGAGCGAGCCAAGGCCGGCTGCAAGGCGCTGAGCATCGACGACAAGCTGATGACGGCCGCCCAACGGCACAGCCAGGACCAGGCCGACAAACAGAACATGTCCCACACCGGCAGCGACGGCAGCAACGCCGGCACCCGACTGGACCGGGTTGGCTACACCTGGCGCACGTACGGCGAGAACGTCGCCTGGAACCAGAAGACCCCGGCCGCGGTGATGGACGCCTGGATGAACAGCTCCGGCCACCGGGCCAACATCCTGAACTGCGCGTTCACCGAGATCGGCGTCGGCATCGCCAACAGCAACGGACCGTACTGGACGCAGGTCTTCGCGGCGCCGCGCTGACCGCGCGTCGTTCCCGCCCCCGCGCTCGTTGACCCGGTGAGGTACGTCCGGCCGGAGCGTGGGGGCCGCGTACCGGTGCGGGCGGCGACCGGCCGCCCGGGACCCGGGAGCTGCCGATGCGGATCCGGCCGCGGCGACGCGTCGCCGTACGCCCAGTGCGTCGCGTCCTGTCCGCCAGCGTCGCCCTCGTGCTCCTGGTGCCGGCGTACGGGTGCCGGCCCGCGCTTACCCCGCCCGGCGCGCCCACGGCGTGGCCGGCGGCGCAGGCCCGGCACTGGCAGTGGCAGTGGCAGCTCAGCGGCCCGCTCGACCCGGCGGTGGACGCCCACGTCTTCCTCCTCGACCCGGTGGCCAGCACCGCCGCACAGACCGCCGAACTGCGCTCCCGGGACCGCCGGCTGATCTGCCAGGTCAACGTGGGATCGGTCCGCTCCGACGACCCGGACGCCAGCCGGTTTCCGGAGGTCATCCAGGGCGGGGCCGGGCGTCGACCCGACAGCCGGTGGCTGGACGTCCGGAGTTGGGACGCGCTCCGGCCGGTGCTGGCCGACCGGTTCCGACTCTGCCGGGGCAAGGGTTTCGGCGCGGTGGCGCTCTTCGACGCCGACGGGTACGCGGCGCGCACCGGCTTTCCGCTCGACTTCGACGACCAACTGCTGTTCAACCGCCGGCTCGCCGAACTGGCCCGCTCGCTGAGCCTCTCCCCGGGGCTGGTCAACGACGTGCCGCAGCTCGCCGCGCTGGCCCCGGACTTCGACTTCGCTGTCAACGAGGAGTGCGTCCGGCTGGCCCAGTGCGCCAAACTGCTGCCGTTCAGCGACGCCGGTAAGCCGGTCTTCCACGTCGAGTACACCGGCTCGACCGACGACTTCTGCGTCACCACCGTCGGCTACGGCTTCGCGTCGATCCGGAAGGACCGCACGCTGGACGCGTCCCGCGAACCCTGCCCCCTCCCCTGACCCCCCACCCCGGCCCCGCCTCGCCTCGCCTCGCCCCGCGATCTTGCACTTTCGGTTGTCGAATTGCCGGGTTAGCCGTGCTTTGTCGCGACAGAATCTGCAAGATCGCCGAGGCGGAGGCCGAGGGGCGAGGCCGAGGGCCGAGGGCGGGGCGGGGCGGGTTCGGTTGGTTAGGGGACTGGGACCAGCTCTGGGGTGGGGGCGGGCGGGTCGGTGGGCGCGGGTGCCGGGCGGGGGCGCAGGAAGCGCGGGGCCCACCAGTTGGCGTCGCCGAGCATTGTCATCAACGCCGGCAGCACCACTCCCCGGATGATGGTGGCGTCCAGCAGGATCGCCGCCGCCAGACCGATGCCGAGCTGCTTCATGTCGATGGTGCTCAGCGTGGCGAAGATCGAGAAGACTCCGACCATCACGATCGCCGCGCTGGTCACCACCCCGGCCGACGAGGTGATCCCGTACGACACGGCGTCGCGGTTGGGCAGGCCGGACCGGACGCCCTCGCGGATCCGACTGACCACGAAGACGTGGTAGTCCATCGAGAGGCCGAAGAGCACCACGAACAGGAACAGTGGCAGCCACGACACGATCGCGCCCATCGACGTGAAGCCGAGCAGTCCCTGTGCCCACTCGCCCTGGAAGATCAGAACCAGCAGGCCGTACGCGGCACCGGCGGAGAGCAGGTTCAGCACGATCGAGCTGGCCGCGATCACCACCGACCGGAAGGTGAACGTCATGACCAGGAAGGTCAGCACCAGCACGAAGCCCATGACCAGCGGCAACTTGTCCCGGACATGCTGGGCGTAGTCCTCGCTGTCGGCGACGCTCCCGCCCACCGCGTACTCGATGCCGGGGATACCCCGCAGTTCGGCCGGGACCAGGTCCCCGCGCAGCTTCTCCAACGACTGCACCGACCGGTCGTCGCGACTGGCGTACGGGGTCGGAACGTCCAGCACCGAGACCCGCCGGTCGGCCGACACCTCGATCTTCGGGCCGTCCGCCTCGGCCGGGGCGAACAGCGGATCGCCGGCCGCCCGGGTGGACAGGCCGGTGAGGGCGGCGCGTACCCGGTCGGCCTGGTCGGCGGGCGCCTGAACGGCCACCACGTGATTGGTGCCGGCGCTCGGGAAGGCGGCGGTGAGCCGGTCGTACGCCTGCATCGCCGGAGTCGTGCGGGGCAGGTCCTCCATGCCGGGGAACTTCAGCTTCATGCCGAGCGCCGGCGCGGCCAGCGCGAGCAGCAGTCCGACCGAGATGACAAGCGTCGCCACCGGCGCGCGCAGCGCGGGCCGGAGCACCGCCGGCCACAGCCGGGGCGTGCGGGGCTCGCCGTGCCGGCCGGTACGCGGCGCGGTCAGTCGCCAGAGCAGCGGCACCCGGGGCCGGTCCACCCATCGGCCGAGCCGGGCCAGCAGGGCGGGCAGGACGGTCAGTGAACCGGTCACCGCGACGGCCACCACGAGGATCGAGCCGATGGCGAGGGACGAGAAGACCACGTCGCCGGCGAGCAGCAGCCCGGCCATCGAGATGATCACCGCGAAGCCGGAGACCACCACGGCGTGCCCGGAGGTCTCCGCGGCGATCTCCACCGCGTCCAGACCGGACCGACCCTTGGCGCGTTCCTCCCGCTCCCGACGGATGTAGAACAGCGAGTAGTCGACGCCGACCGCCATGCCGATCAGCAGGATCACCGGTGCCGTGGTGTCGGTGGCCGGCACCAGGTGCGAGGCGAGAGTGGACAGACCCATCGCGGCGGCCACCGAGGAGAGTGCCAGCAGCACCGGCACGCTCGCCGCGATCAACGCCCCGAACGCGATGATCAGGATCGCCAGGGTGACCGGCAGACTGAGCAGCTCGGCGCGCTTGAAGTCCTTACCCAGGGTGTCGTCCAGGGCTTGGCCGATCGACGGCCCGCCGACCTGCTCGACCCGCAGCCCGGGGTGCGCGGCCTGCACGGAGGCGGTGGCGTCGCGCAACGGCTGCACCCGATCCGAGGCCGTCTCCGAGTCACCCGACATGGTGATCGGTAGCAGCATCGCCGAGCCGTCCCGCGCGGTGACCGGCTGGCCCACCCCGGCCACCCCGGTGACCGTACGCAGGCGGGCCGCCGCATCGTCGGCCGCCGACTTCGCCGCCGCCGGGTCCAACGCGCCACCCCGGGAGGTGATGAGGACGTTGTCCACCGCCGGGTCGTCGAAGGCACCGGCGTCCACGATCAGGCTGGCCCGCCCCGCCTCGCCGATCGCCTGGTCACCGCTGGTGGCCTCGTTGAGCCCGGCGGCGCTGCCACCCACGAAGCACACCGCCACGAACACGGCCCACAGTGCGATCGCCCGCCACGGGTGCTCGGCGCTCCACCGCGCCAGCCGCACCGTCACCGGTCTTCTCCCCATCTCGGGTCCCCCTGTCACGTCAACCCCCTGTCAACGGTGCTGACGCTAGGTGCGTGACGAGGCGGTCACATCGGGGATCGACCCGGGCCCACCCTGGAACCACCGGACCGGGCGCGGGGGTCCGTTCGCCGGGGGTCGAACCCCGATCCGGGCGTACACCAGGGTCCACCCCGGAGCGACCCGCCGCGACCCGCCGGCATCGCCCCGAGCCGGCTCCGGGTCATCCCCGAAGGGAACCCCGGGGCCGTGGCTGACAGTGCGGGCAGCTGTACGAGGACCGGTTCATGAACGCCTCACGGCGGATCGGCGCGCCACACCGCCGGCACGGCTCGCCCTCGCGGCCGTACGCGTTGAGCGCCCGGTCGAAGTAGCCACTCTCGCCGTTGACGTTCACATAGAGGGCGTCGAAGCTGGTGCCGCCCTCGCTGATCGCCTCGGCCAGCACGTCGCGGACGTGGCCGAGCAGGCGCTGCGCGGCCGGGCCGGTCAGCGCGTCGGTGGGTCGGCCACCGTGCAGCTTGGCGCGCCAGAGCGCCTCGTCGGCGTAGATGTTGCCCACCCCGGAGATCAGGGTCTGGTCGAGCAGCGCCCGCTTCACCTCGGTGTGCCGGCGGCGCAGCGCCGCGACGAACGCCTCGTCGGAGAACTCCGGGTCCATCGGGTCGCGGGCGATGTGCGCGATCTCGTCGGGCAACTCGGCGCCACCCTCGCTCACCGAGAGCCCGCCGAACGTGCGCTGGTCGACGAAGCGCAGCTCCGGACCGTCGTCGCTGAACCGGAACCGGACCCGAAGGTGGGTCTCGTCAGGCGTCCCGGGTGGCTGGAGCAGCAGTTGACCCGACATGCCGAGGTGCCCGACGATCGCGTCACCGCTGTCCAGTGGCAGCCACAGGTACTTGCCGCGACGGCGGGCGTCCAGCACCGTCCGGCCGGCGAGCACGTCGGCGAAGTGCACGTCGCCGGGAACGTGCCGGCGGACCGCACGCGGATGACGAACCTCGACCGAGGCGATCCGACGGCCGACGACCCACTGGGCCACCCCCTGCCGGACGGTCTCCACCTCGGGCAGCTCAGGCACGCGGCCGACCCGTCTCGTGACCGTCGGCGCCCCCGGCCGGCAGCGCCTGCGCCAGGTGGTCGGCCTGCTCGGCCTGAGCCGCCCGCTCCGCGCGCTCCAACGGCCCGAACGGCTCGTCGGAGTCGGCCGAGTCGTCCCGACCGATCGGCTGGTCCTGGCGATCGTCGCCGGCCCGACCACCCCGACCGTCGTCGCCGGCCCGACCGTCCTTGCCGTCGTCGCCGTTCTGACCGTTCTGCTCGGCGAGCGTCCGCCAGGCGGCCTCGGCGGCCCGCTGCTCGGCCTCCTTCTTGCTGCGCCCCTCGGCGCCGCCGTACCGGATGCCGGCCACCACCACCCAGGCGGTGAACGTCTTGAGGTGATCCGGGCCGGTGCCCTCGATCCGGTACTCCGGGACGCCGAGACCGAGCGCCGCCGTCAGCTCCTGGAGGCTGGTCTTCCAGTCCAGTGCGGCTCCGCGACCGGCCGACTCGGCCATCAGCGGGTCGAAGAGCCGGTGGATGACGATCCCGGTGGTGTCCAGGCCGTACTGGAGGTAGATCGCCCCGAGCAGCGCCTCCAGTGTGTCGGCGAGGATGCTCGCCTTGTCCCGACCACCGGTCGTCTCCTCACCCTTGCCGAGCAGCAGGTACGCGCCGAGCCCGTCCGGGCCCAGACCGCGGGCCACGTCGGCGAGCGCCCGCATGTTGACCACGCTGGCCCGCAGCTTGGCCAACTGCCCCTCGGGCAGATCGGGGTGGTTGTGGAACAGCGCCGTGGTGATCACCACGCCGAGCACCGAGTCGCCGAGGAACTCCAGCCGCTCGTTGGTCGGCAGCCCGCCGTTCTCGTACGCGTACGACCGGTGGGTCAACGCGCGCTGGAGCAGCTCGGGTTCCAGGCTCACTCCGAAGGCGGCTTCCAGGTGACCGACGGACGCCCGCCGCCGCTTGTCGTTGCTCATGTGCGTACCTCGGTGTCGGTGGAGCGGTCGGTGCGACCCGTCGCGGCGTCGCTGTCGAGCAACGCGGAGACCAGATCGGTGGCGCGCCGCCGCCACAGGTGGGCGGCGAGAGCTATGCCGGAGGCGACGTCGTCGGCCCGGGCGGACCCGTGACAGACGACCACCGTCCCCGCGACGCCCAGCAGGGCCGCCGCGCGGGGCGCGCCGCCCTGGGCAGGTGGGCCGCCGGCCATCGCGTACGCGCCCTCAATGGCCTTGAGCAGCACGTTACCGGTGAAGCCGTCGGTGACAACCACATCGGCGCGCGCGCCGAGGGCCACGTCGTACCCCTCGACCAGGCCGACGTAGCGCGCCCCGCCGGGCAGCGGTTCGACGGCGAGCAGGGGGTCGGTGGCGCGGCGGACCCGGTCGCCCTTGCCGGCCTCGGTGCCGACCGAGAGCAGCCCGACCCGGGGCGCGGCGATCGAGTGGGCCACCGCCGCGTACGCGGCGCCGAGCACGGCGTGGCGGGCGAGGGTGGCCGGGCGGGGTTCGAGGGAGCCGCCGACGTCGAGCAACACGACAGGCCCCGCCACTGCGGGCAGGGTGGCCGCCAGAGCGGGTTGGCGGATCTCCGGCGAGCGGCCGAGACCGAGTACGGCAGCGGTGACTGTGGCGCCGGTGGCGCCGGCGGAGACCAGGGCGTCGGCGGTCCCGTCCCGGACGGCGGTGACCGCGGCCCGGACGGTGCTCTCGGAGCGGGCGGCGCTGGGATGGTCGGCCATGCCGACGACATCGCGAACGGGCCGCACCGTGATCCGGGCGCGTTGCGCCGGATCGAGGGCAGCAATCAGCTCGTCGGCGACCTCGGTCGGACCGACGAGAAGCAGATGCAGGTCAGGGTCGGCGCGCATGGCCCGCAGAGCGCCGTCAACCACGACGGCGGGAGCGTCGTCCCCGCCGAGGAGGTCAACGGCGATCCGCGCGGCGCCCGGCTCCACCGGAACGCCGGCCGGATTGGGCCGGCCGGCGTCGGAGGGAGCCGGAGCACCGGGCGAATGCCAGGATGCGCGCGCCGCCCGACCTGGGGTCGGGGGCGTCACTCGGCGTCCAGGTCAGACCTCGAGAACCTGGCGGCCGTTGTAGGTGCCGCAGACGGAGCAGGCGGCGTGCGGCAGCTTCGGGGACTTGCACTGCGGGCACGCAACGGTCGCGACCACTGTCGCCTTCCAGTTCGCCCGGCGGGACCGGGTGTTGCTGCGCGACATCTTGCGCTTCGGGACGGCCACGGTTCTTACTCCTCTGTAACGGTCAGTTGCGACAGGCCCGCCCAACGCGGGTCGATCTGCTGGTGACTGTGGTCGGCCGGCAGATCGTCCCAGTGCGCCCCGCATTCGGGGCACAGTCCTGGGCAGTCCTCCCGGCAGAGCGGGTTGGTCGGCAGCGTGAGCACCAACGCGTCCCGCAGCGCCGGCTCCAGGTCGATCAGATCGCCCTGCATCCGGCCCACCTCGTCCTCGTCGGTCGTGGCGTCCGTGGTGCTGTCCTCGTACGCGTACAGCTCCTGGATCGTCACGCCCATCGAGTCGTTGATCTCGCGCAGGCAACGGCCGCACTCGCCCCGGACGGGACCGGTGATGGTCCCGGAGACGAGCACGCCCTCGGACACCGACTGCAACCTCAGATCGAGGTCGAGGTCCGCGCCCTCCGGCACGCCGATCAACTCCACACCGAGGTCCGCCGGTGCCGGCACGACCCGCTGGACCTCACGCAACGCGCCAGGGCGACGCGGCAGGTCCCTCGTGTCGAGGACCAGCGGCGCCCTGGGGTTGAGTGTCGATGGCGAGTGCTTGGGCATAGTTAGACTCCGGCCGGTGAGAGGCCGACAAAAAAGGTTACCTGGACGACCGCCGGCCCGTCGAACCGGGGGCGACGCCCGCCTGAGAAGTCGGCTGGTGAGGTGCCGCTCAGAAGGGTAGCGGGCGTTCCGCCTCATCCCCACCGAAGGTGCCGATCTCCCGTAGCGCGTGCATCTTGTCGCGGCCGCGCTCTATCGAGGCCAGCGCCCGGGTGAGGAACTGCTCGAAGTTGGCCAGCGCGGTGTCGACGTAGTCGTCGACCTCCTCACGCAGGCGCTGCGCCTCGGCGCGGGCCTCGCCGATGATCCGGGCGCCCTCGTGCTCGGCCGACACGGTGATCTCGTTCACCGAGACCAGGCGGGCGTGTTCTGCCTCACCCTCGCTGATGATCCGGTCCGCCTCGCGCTTGCCGGCTTCCATGATCTTGTCGCGCTCCTCCAGGAGCGCGGCGGCGCGACGCAGGTCGGCGGGGAGATCGACACGCATCTCATCGAGGGCAGCGATCATCTCACCCCGGTCGACCATGCAGTTGTTGCGCGACATCGGGACGGAGCGCGCCTGCTCCAGGATGGCGATCAGTTCGTCGATGCGATCGAGCGGGTCCACCGGCTACCTCACTCCTGTCGTTCGTCGGCCGACCTCCATGATGCGGGCTACGGCCGTTCCCCGCGCCACCAATCATGTCGTGCCGGCCCCACCGCCGCCCCACTCACCCCAACCCGGCGAGTCGCGACATAGTCACCCCCGGCTCCCACCACGCCGATCTTGCACTTTCGGTCGCGTCAAATCACGCCGAAAGGGGCGATGCGGGCACCGTAAGTGCAAGATCGCGAGGATGAAAGGGGGAGGCCAGGGTCCGCTTAGCGGCGGGGGCCCAGGCGGGCCTGGAGGGCTTCGCGGACCGGGTCGGGGACGTGGGCGGAGATGTCGCCACCCCACTTGGCCACGTCCTTGACCAGGCTCGAGGAGAGGAACGAGTAGAGCGGATTGGTCGGCATGAAGAGCGTCTCGACGCCGGCCAGACCGATGTTCATCTGGGCCATCTGCAACTCGTAGTCGAAGTCGCTGACCGCCCGCAGGCCCTTGATCAGCACACTGGCCTGCTGGGCCCGGCAGAAGTCCACCAGCAGCCCTCGGAACGACTCGACCCGCACGTTGCCGTACGACGAGGTCACCTCGCGGAGCATCTCGATGCGCTCCTCGACGGTGAACAGGCCACTCTTCGACTGATTCACCAGCACACCGACGATCACCTCATCGAAGAGCCGACTGGCCCGCCCGATGATGTCGAGGTGTCCGTTGGTGACCGGGTCGAACGAACCGGGGCACACCGCACGTCTCATGATCGGCGACCGTACCAAAGGGTGGTCTCGCCGTAACGACGACTGCGCTCGGGGGTGATCCCCTCCACCCAGTCGAACTCCCTGGTGCGACGGGACCGCTCCACCACCACCAAGGCGTCGGGCGCCAGCCAGCCGCCGTCGACGAGCGCGGCCAACAGCGCGGTGATCTCCTCGTCCGGCACGGCGTACGGCGGGTCGGCGAAGACCACGTCGTACGGCTCACCGTCGGGTCCGGCGGCCAGCACCGTCGCCACCTTGCCGGTGACCAGACGAGCCGCCGGACCGGCACGGAGGGCCGCCACGTTCTCCCGGATCACCCGGGCCGCACGCGGGTCGGACTCGACAAGCAACACGTGCCGGGCACCCCGGGAGAGCGCCTCCAGACCGACCGCGCCGGAGCCGGCGTACAGGTCGGCGAAGCGGGCGCCGTCGAGATCGACCTCGGCCTGGACGGCACTGAACAGCGCCTCCCGGACCCGGTCCGAGGTGGGTCGGGTGCCGGCGCCGGGCGGCGCGGCGATCCGCCGGCCACCGAGCGTCCCGGCCACGATCCGGGTCACCGTTTCCTCCTGCTCATGCCCGCGACGCTACGCGATGCGGCGCGGACCCGGTCAGCGCGGCGCAGATCCGAGGAGTAGGCCGGCCAGCCACGACGGGGAGCACCTGAGCAGCCCCGACGGCGCGGCATCCACCGTGGAGCCACGGCGGACAAGACCGTCCCCAGTGACCGGACCGACACCATCGGTGCATCAAAGATCACGAATCGACTACATTGCCGGATGGCAATGATCTGAACTCCCCTCATTAACCACCCATCAGTACAGTCTCCCCCTGTCCCCGCTTTCGCCGCGGGAACGCCACCGCGTCGCGCGACGCCCCGGTGAGCAGGTGACTCCCCGGTCACGATGTCTCCCGGCCTCCCGCCACGCGATCCGTACCCCCCTCACCAGGAGCAGGCGTGAACCCTCCCAAGTCTCCGTTCCGGCGCGTCGCGGCCATCGCCGCGGGCGCGCTGATCGGCCTCGCCGGCATCGGCGTCTTCGCGAGCCCCGCGAGCGCCCACTACACCGAGCCGAGCGGCCAAGCGGTCTGCGACACCACCACCGGAGAGTGGGTGGTGAACTGGACCGTCAAGAGCGTCTACCACTACTCCTCGAAGAGCTTCCAGCTGTCGAGCGTCGCGCTCACCCCCGCCAACACCACGGTGACCAACATCGTCGCGGCGTCGGACAAGTCCTCCTACCCGTATGACGTCAACACGCCGATCACCGGCGTGCAGCGGGTGCCCGGCTCGGCCACTGAGGCCACCCTCGCCGTGAAGGCCCGCTGGGACGACGGCTACCCCGAGAAGGACGCCCGCACGGCGAAGGTGACGTTCGAGGGCACCTGCGAGAAGGACGCGCCGCCGGCCAGCCCGTCGCCGGAGCCGACGCCGAGCGCCACGCCGACCACGCCGCCGACGACGCCGCCGGCGGTGTCCATCCCCACCGCCAGCTTCGCCTCCGACTGTGAGGGCGCCGTCACGGTGACGCTCGCCAACGGCGCGGACGCCACGACCGACGCCAAGCTCACCGTCAAGGCCAAGGGCTTCTCGAAGACCTACACCGTCAAGCCAGGCGACAGCAAGAAGGACATCGTCGTTCCGGCCAAGGCCGGCGAGATCACCGTCAGCGAGGGTGACAAGCCGGTCGGCGAGCCCTACACCTGGGCGACCCCCGAGGACTGCGTCAAGCCGGGCGAGCCCCAGGCCGGCTACGAGTCCACCTGCGACAAGCTGATCTTCGGCTTCGCCAACCCGGAGGACGGCAAGGCCTTCGAGGTGACCCTGACCCCGAACAAGGGTGAGGCCCAGAAGCGGACCGTCGAGCCGGGCAAGACCGTGGTCGTCGAGTTCAAGGCGTTCGAGGGTCTGACCGTGACGCCGGCGGCCGAGGGCCTCGACGACACCAGCCCGATCGCCTGGGAGAAGCCGGCCGAGTGCGCCCCGGGTCAGGGTGGCGGTAAGGACGAGCCGGCCCTGCCGCTGACCGGTGCTGCCACCGGCGGCATCATCGCCGGTGCCGCGGTGCTGCTGGCCGCCGGTGCCGCCCTGTTCGTGGTGGCCCGTCGTCGTCGGGTTCGCTTCACCGCCTGAACCAACACGCTCTGACAGTTGAGGGCGCGTCGACCCCCCGGTCGGCGCGCCCTCAACCATGTGACGACCTGCGCGGTCAGCCCTTTTCCAGGTACTCCGCGCGGTCCTCGTCCACCAGTGCGGCCACCGAGGCGGCAAGTGCCGGGCTGCGGGCCAGCTCCGGGTCGTCCTCGATCAGGGTGATCGCCTCGGCGCGGGCGTCGCGGATCAGGTCGGCATCGCGTCGCAGGGACAGCAACCGCAGGTGCGAGCGGTGCCCGGACTGGGTGGCACCCAGCACGTCACCTTCGCGGCGTTGCTCCAGATCCAGTTCGGCGAGCTTGAAACCGTCGCTCGTGGACGCCACAGCGTCCAATCGTTCCCGCGCCGACGAACCCTCGGCCGCCTCGCTGACCAGCAGGCACAGCCCGGCGGCGGCGCCCCGGCCGACCCGGCCCCGCAGCTGGTGCAGCTGGGAGACGCCGAACCGCTCGGCGTCGAGCACGATCATCACTGTGGCGTTCGGCACGTCGACGCCGACCTCGATCACTGTCGTCGCCACCAGCACGTCCAGGTCGCCGGCCGCGAAGGACCGCATCACCGCGTCCTTCTCGTCGGCCGGCAGGCGACCATGCAGCACGCCGATCCGCAGGCCGTGCAGCGGGCCCTCGGCCAGCAGCGGGGCGACCTCGGTCACCGCCAGCGGCGGCCGACGGCCGTTGTCGTCCTCGGGTGGCGGTTCCTCGTCGCTGGTCGGCCCGTCACCGATTCGCGGGCACACCACGTACGCCTGGTGGCCGGCGGTCACCTCCTCGCGCAGTCGACGCCAGGCCCGGTCCAGGTAGGCCGGCTTCTCGGCGGCCGGCACCACGTGCGAGGTGATCGGCGACCGCCCCCGGGGCAGCTGGGAGAGCGTGGAGACCTCCAGGTCGCCGTAGACGGTCATCGCCACAGTGCGCGGGATCGGGGTGGCCGTCATCACCAGCACGTGCGGCGGCTGGTCGGCCTTGGCCCGCAGGGCGTCGCGCTGCTCCACGCCGAAGCGGTGCTGCTCGTCGACCACCACCAGGCCGAGGTCGGCGAAGTCGACCCCCTCGTACAGCAGGGCGTGGGTGCCGAGCACGATGCCGGCGGCGCCGCTGGCCACCTCGCCGAGCGCCCGGCGGCGGGCCGCCGCGCCCAGGGAGCCGGTGACCAGCTCGACCCGGGTGGCGTGCTCGGCGGAGCCCAGCTCACCGGCCCGCCCGAGCGGCCCGAGCAGGTCGAGCATGCCCCGGTGGTGCTGGGCGGCCAGCACCTCGGTGGGCGCCAGCAGCGCGGCCTGCCCGCCCGCGTCGACCACCTGGAGCATCGCCCGTAGCGCCACCACCGTCTTGCCCGAGCCCACCTCGCCCTGCAACAGACGGTGCATGGGGTGCGGAGTGGCCAGGTCCGCCGCGATCTCCACACCGACCTCCCGCTGACCGGCCGTCAGCTCGTACGGGAGTCGGGCGTCGAAGGCTTCCAACAGCCCGCCAGGGTGCGCCGGGCGGGGCCGGGCCGGCCAGTCGGCCGCCCGGTGCTTGCGCTGCACCAGGGTCACCTGGACGGCGAAGGCCTCGTCCCACTTGAGGCGCCGCCGCGCCTGGTGCAGCGCCTCCTTGCTGGACGGCCGGTGGATCTCGGTCAGCGCGGCGCCCAGCCCGACCAGCTTGCGGCTGGCCCGCACGGCGCTCGGCAGTGGATCGTCCGGCGGGGTGAAGGTGTCCAGTACGACGCGCACGCAGCGCGCGATCACCCAGGTCGGCACGGCCGCGGCGGCCGGGTAGACCGGGATCAACGCCCCGGCGAACTCCTCGATGTCGTCGCTGACCGCCGCCTCGCCGTCGCCACCCTCGCCGAGCAGGACGTACTCCGGGCCGTTGAGCTGCCGTTTGCCCCGGAACTCGGTGACCTTGCCGGCGAACAGACCCCACCGGCCCGGGCGCAGCTCACGCTCGCGCCACGCCTGGTTGCCGAAGAAGGTCAACGTCAGCACCCCGCCGGAGCCGTCGCCGACTGTCACCTCCAGCAGATTGCCCCGCCGCTGACGCATCGGGCGCACCGCGGTGCGCTGCACCTGGGCCAACACGGTGACCTGCTCACCGACGTCCAGTGAGCGGATGTCGGTGTGCTCACCACGCTCGTCGTAGCGACGCGGAAAGTGGTAGACCAGGTCACCCGCGGTGTGCAGGTCGAGGTGCGAGGCCAGCGCCTTGGCTGTCTTGTCCCCGACCAGCTTCTTCAGCGGAGTGTCCACAGTGGCTGGTTCGCTCATTCGATCCCTACCAGGAGCGGATAAAACGGCTGGCCGCCCGGGTACGCGTGCACCTCGACGAACGGCCAGCGCCGCGCGACGTGCGCGCGGACGGCGTCGGTGAGCCCGGCCGGGGCGTCCACCCCGGCCAGCAGGGTGACCATCTCGCCACCACCGCCGAGCATCCGGTCGACCACCGCGGCGCAGGTGTCGGTGAGGTCGGTGCCGATCAGGTGCACCTCCCCCTCCACCAGCGCCAGCACGTCACCGGGACGGCACGGGCCGGCCACTGTCAGCGCCTCCCGGCTGGCATGGCAGACCTCGGCGTAGCGGCAGGCGCCGGCCGCCTCGGCCATCGCGATGACGTCGTCCTCGAAACGGCGGTCACCGTCGCGGACCGCGAGGGCTGCGAGGGCCTGCACCGGTGAGCGGGTCGGCACCACGCTCACCTTGATGCCGTACCGATGGGCCTCGCGGGCGGCCGCGCTCGCCACCGCCTCGGTGTTGGCGTCGTTGGGCAGCACCACCACCCGGGCCGCGCCGGTGCTGCGGACGGCGTCCAGCAGCTCACCGGTGGACGGGTTGCCCGGCACGACCGTGGCGCCCTCCGCGGCGAACAGGTCGGCGATGCCGCCGCCGGTGGCCACCACCACAGCGGCCCGGCCGGCCACCACCGGGCCGGAGGGCGACTCCGACTGGTCGGCGAACCGGGTGACCGAGATGCGGTAGGGGCGGCCGGCGGCAACACCGGCCTCGACCGCCGCACCCACGTCGTTGACGTGCACGTGCACGTTCCAGGTGCCTTCCGGCTCGCGCCCGTCGCCGACGACGACCAGCGAATCTCCCAGGGCGTCGAGCGCCCGCCGCAGACCGGCGACCGCCTCGGCCGGGGCGTCGAGCAGGAACTGCACCTCGTACGCGTATTCGTCGGAACCGGTCTCGCGGGCGACGGTGGCCGCCGGGCGGGCGGCGGAGCGCGGCGTCGGCGCGGGCCGGGCGGTGCGCTCCCCGGTCAGCACCTCGACCAGGGCGTCGAGCAGGACGCAGAGCCCTCGGCCACCGGCGTCGACCACACCGGCGCGGGCCAGCGCCGGTAGCTGTTCCGGTGTGCGGGCGAGCGCCTCGGCCGCCGCCCGGGCCGCGACACCGGCCACCGTCGGCAGGTCGTCGCTGTCCACGCCCTCGGCCGCGGCGGCGGCCGCCGCGACAACGGTGAGCACTGTGCCCTCGACCGGCCGGGAGACCGCTGTGTACGCGGCGGTGGTGCCGGAGCGCAGCGCGGCGGCCAATTCCCTGCCACGCACCGCCGGCACCCCGGCGACCTGGTCGGCGAAACCACGCAGGATCTGCGAGAGGATCACCCCGGAGTTGCCCCGCGCGCCGAGCAGCGCGCCCTGGGCCATCAGCCGTAGCGCGTGCCCGTGCGCCGTCGGCCCGCTGTCGGGGAGAGTGTCCAGATCCATGGCGAGGGCCTGCTGCGCCGAGGTGAGGGTGAGCACCAGGTTGGTGCCGGTGTCGCCGTCGGGCACCGGATAGACGTTGAGCTGGTCGATCTCGCCCTGGTGGCGCTTCAGTGCGGCCAGCCCGCTCGCGCACCAGCGGCGGACCGCGGCGGCGTCGAGGGTGTCCAGCACGGGCAGAAGCCTACTGGCGCGCACCGACACCCGTCGGACTCGTCCGGCGTGTCCCCGCCGGCCCGGGCCGGCGCTGGCCGCGGCGCGGACGAGCGCCTCCGGTACCCTTGCCGCCGGGCCGGCCCACCGTTGGGCGGGCGGGCCCGCGACCAGGCGGAAGCCGGGGCACGGGCGAGCGCCGGACCGGGCCGGTTGGCCGGGTCGGCGAGTCATCGGGTAACCTGACCAGGTTGCCCGGGCAGCACCTGCCGGCGACCTCATGAACGTATCAATCCCAGGAGTATCCCGTGGCTAGCGTGTGCGACGTCTGTGGCAAGGGACCGGGCTTCGGCCACAACGTGTCCCACTCGCACCGGCGGACCAACCGCCGCTGGAACCCGAACATCCAGTCGGTGCGTACCCCGGCCGGTGGCGGCAACACCAAGAAGTTGAAGGTCTGCACCTCGTGCATCAAGGCCGGCAAGGTCACCCGCGCCTGACGCGGTAGCACCCACCTTTTCGTTCGGCTCAGCCGGCGGACCCCGAGGGTCCGCCGGCTCTGTCGTGTCCGCGGCCCGGCACCGCGCGCCTACGTCTGGCGCGCGGTGCCCGGCCGGGCCGACCGTGACACCTGGCACACCGGCAGGGCTGACCCATAGGTCAGAGGGTGCGGCCGAAGGAGACGCAACCCTCCGCGTCCTTGTAGAAGCCGAAGTTCGGGATCCGCTCGTACCCGGCGGAGCCGTACATGGCGATCGCCTCGGGCTGCTTGTCGCCACACTCCAGGACCACTCGCTTGCGGCCGTGCTCGCGGGCGGAGCGCTCGACGGCCGCCAGCACCGCCCGGGCCACCCCCCGCCCCCGTGCCGCCGGGGCCGTGTACATCCGCTTCAGCTCCGCGCTGTCCGCGCCGTGGCTGCGCCAGCCACCGCAGCCGACCGGCTCGCCGGCCAGGTAGGCCACCAGGAACGCCCCATCGGGCGGCTCGAACTCGGCCGCGTCCACCGGGGTGTCGTCGCCGGTGCCACCGTAGCGGGCACCGAGGTCGGCCAGTGCGGCGATGATCAGGTGCTGCGCCTCCGGTGCGTCGAACCGCACCACCCGGATCTCGATCTCACTCACGGTATCCAGGGTACGGCCGCCTGCGGGCCTCACCGGAAGTGGTCCCAGCCGGCCGGGCCGTCGTGGGCGACGCCGTCGACAGTCACGCCGGCACCCTCGGTGACCAGACCGATCGGCCGCCAGTCCGGCGGCAGCACCACCGCCGGGGGGAAGGTCGCGGCCAGCGCATGATCGTCGCCACCGGCGAGGATCCAGGTGTACGGGTCGACGCCGAGCGCCTGCGCCGCGTCGGCCATCTGCCGGGGCACCTCGAACCCGTCGCGGCGTACGTCGATCGCCACCCCGCTGGCCGCCGAGACGTGCCCGAGGTCGGCGAGGAGCCCGTCCGACACGTCGATCATGGAGGTGGCGCCGAGCTGGGCGGCCTGCGGTCCGGCCTGGTAGGGCACCTGCGGCCGCCGGTACGCCTCGACCAACAGCCGAGGGGTACGGAAGCCCCGGGTCAGCACGGTCAGCCCGGCTGCCGCGAACCCGGTGCGCCCCGCCAGAGCGAGCACGTCCCCCGGTCGGGCGCCCGAGCGCAGCACGGGCGGACGGCCCGCCAGGTCGCCCAGCGCGGTGACCGCGACGGTCAGGGTGGGACTGGCCGACATGTCGCCGCCGACGACGCTCGCGCCGACAGTCGCCGCCTCCGCGGAGAGCCCGTCGGCCAGTTCCTCCGCCCACGCGGTGTCCAGGTCCGCCGGCATGCAGAGAGCGACCAGCAGGGCTGTCGGCGTGGCACCCATCGCCGCGATGTCCGCCAGGTTGGCGGCTGCCGCCCGGTGCCCGACGTCGCGGGCCGAGGACCAGTCCCGCCGGAAGTGCCGCCCGTCGACAAGCACGTCGGTGGAGGCCGCCACCCGGCCGTCCGGCGCGGCCACCACCGCCGCGTCGTCGCCCGGACCGAGCAGGGTCGTCGGCCCGTACGACAGCCGGGCGGTGATCTTCCCGATCAGCCCGAACTCCCCGATCCCGGACACGCCGACGCCACCGCGGGCGTTCCGCCCGTGCTGCCCGGCTCCGCCGTGCTCGCTCACCGCTGCTCCTTGACCACCGATAGGGATCAGACCTGGTCCGTAAGGTACTTTCACCCTTCGGGCCGCTCCCGGGCGGCGACGGACGGAGGTCGAGTCGTGGTACAGGCGTACATCCTCATCCAGACCGAGGTCGGGCGCGCACGTGACGTGGCGGGTCTCATCGCGGACATCCCCGGCGTGGTACGCGTCGACGCCGTCACCGGCCCGTACGACGTGGTCGTCCTCACCGAGGCGAACACCGTCGACGAGCTCGGCAAACTCATCGTCAGCAAGGTGCAGATGGTGCCCGGCATCACCCGCACCCTCACGTGTTCGGTGGTGCGGCTGTAAGTGGACGAGATGACGACCTCCTCCTCGGCTCTGGACGACGACAGGGCGCGTGACGCGGCCGACGGTACGTCCGAGCCGGCTGACGGTAACCGCGAGTCGACCGATCCGGCCGCCGCCGCGCCGGCCGGCCGCGATCGGACCATGCGTGGCGCGGCCCTGCTGGCCACGTTGATCGCGCTGCCGATCACGCTGCTGGTGGCCGTGCTGGCCTTCAGCAAGCTCAGCCCGGACACGCCGGCCGCCGCGCCGACGCCCTCCGCGACCACCGCCCGGGTGCAGTCCACCACCCCGGTGGAGATGGCCGCCCCGGCGCTGGCCGCCCGCCCGGCCACGGTCTGCCGGGCCCTGCTCTCCCAGCTTCCGGCGAGCATCCGCGACCTGGCCCAGCGGCCGGTCACCGCCGGTCCGGAGCAGAACGCCGCCTACGGCGACCCCGCGCTGACAGTGGCCTGCGGCGGCACCGAGCCGGCCTTCCCCAGCACCGACGAGGTCTGGACGGTCAACCGGGTCTGCTGGCACCTGGCCGAGCAGGCCGACGCGGCGGTCCTCTCCACAGTCGATCGGGAGACGCTGATCACTGTGCGCGTCCCGCGCTCGTACGAGCAGCCGTTGCAGTGGTTGCCGACGATCTCCAGCACGATCGTGGCGAGCGTGCCCTCCGGCGGCGCGATCCCGTCCGGCTGCCAGCGCTGAATCCGAACAGACTCCGCCCGCGTCGGCTGACCGGCGCGGGCGGGGTTCGGACGGCTCAGTGCAGGCCGACGCCGCGCCGCTGGGCGGTACGGATCAGCCGGTTGACCAGCTTCGGGTACTCCAGGCCGGAGGCCGCCCACATCCGCGGGAACATCGACGTCGGGGTGAAGCCGGGCATCGTGTTGATCTCGTTGAGGTAGACGTCCAGCTCGGGAGTGACGAAGAAGTCGGCCCGGGCCAGACCGGCGCAGTCCAGTGCGGTGAACGCGCGGACGGCGTACTCCTGCACCTGGCGGGTCACCTTCTCCGGCAGGTTGGCCGGGATGTCGTACTCGCAGGAGTCGTCGAGGTACTTCGCCTCGAAGTCGTAGAAGTCGTGGTCGGCGACGACCCGCACCTCGGCCAGCACGGACG
This sequence comes from Micromonospora sp. NBC_00821, assembly GCF_036347035.1. NCBI lineage: Bacteria > Bacillati > Actinomycetota > Actinomycetes > Micromonosporales > Micromonosporaceae > Micromonospora > Micromonospora sp. NBC_00821. Next base: position 1,622,926 of record NZ_CP108880.1, on the reverse strand, counting down.
CCTCGGGCGTGCCGCCGGCCTCGCCCTCCAGCACACCGCACTCGATCTCGCGGCCGACGATCGCGGCCTCGATGATGACCTTCGGGTCGAACTGCCGGGCGGCGGCGACGGCCGCGTCCAGCTCTGCCCAGTCGGTGACCTTGCTGACGCCGAACGACGACCCGGCCCGGGACGGCTTGACGAAGACGGGCAGGCCGAGCCGCTCCTTGTCCTGCTCGCTGAGCGTCATGCCGTTGCGCAGGACCGCGTACGTGCCGACCGGGATGCCCTCGACGGCACAGAGCTTCTTGGTGAACTCCTTGTCCATGGCGGCCGCGGAGGCGAACACGTTCGCCCCGACGTAGGGGATGCCGGCCATCTCCAGCATTCCCTGGATGGTGCCGTCCTCGCCGTAGGTGCCGTGCAGCACCGGGAAGACCACGTCCACGTCGGCCAGCGCCCGGGGGCCCTCGGTCGGGTCGAGCACCATCAGTCCGTTGCCGGTGGGGTCGGCGCGCAGCACGATGTCGTCACCCGAGTCGGCGGTGATCTCCGGCAGCTGACGGGCGTTGATCGCGAGCTGGGCGGGGTCTCCGTTGGTCAGCACCCACTGGCCCGCCCGGGTGATGCCCACCGGCACCACCTCGAACTCGTCCGGGTCGAGTGCGCCGAACACACTGCCGGCGCTGACGCAGGAGATGCCGTGCTCCGGGCTGCGGCCGCCGAAGACGATCGCCACGCGGGTCTTGCCTGGGGTGGTCACTCCGGTCACCTCTTCGTACGCGACTGCGGCTGGTCGTGCTCGCCGGTGGCGCTCACCCGGTTGACCTTACTGTGCGTGGCCGCAGGGCGAGGCGATACCCGGCGAGCCACGGCACGACACGGCAAACAGTCAGGAGAGGATATACGGTGTGTAATCGGACGGTAGTGCTGCCACAGACCGCCGACCTGGGCCTGTTCAGTCCCGGGAGTGCCGGCGCCCGACCGCGATCACCTTTACCCGCTGCCGGCCGGCCCGCACCATGCCCAGCGCCATGAACGCTCCGGCGATGCGGTCGGCGGCCTCCCGGCTGCTGGCGCCGACGACCTGCCGGCGCCGTTCCGGCGCGACCCGCTCGTTGCGGTTGACGCCCTCGACGTGGCGCACATCGGTGAGCACCACGAGGAAGCGGGTCATCGCACTCCGCCCGAGGGTACGGCGGGGGGCTCCGGGCGGGTTCGCACGTCGTCTCCTTCCGGCAGGCCGGGATGGAGGGGGCGGCACGCGACGATCGGGTACGGGGGAGAAACCCGATCGCCGCGCGCCCCATCCCCTCCGGTCGCTCACCACCACCGTCGCCACGACAACCGGCGGTGAGGACGCCATAACAGATTGACACGTGTATAGGCGTGAATGCAACTCCCATCGACGTTCTCTCATGCAGACGTTCCCGCAAATGTGTGCGACCATCGATGCATGGCTCCGAAGACCGCCCGCGCCCGCCGGCTCGGCATCGCCCTGCGCCACCACCGGGAAGCCGCCGGGCTGACGCTGGAGACCGCGGCGGATGAGATCAACAGCACCCGCAGCACGCTCTCCCGCTACGAGAACGCCCAGACCCTGATCAGCCCGGCCACCGTGCGCGCCCTGCTCACGTCGTACGGGGTGAGTGCCGAGGAGGTGGCCGCGGCGGTGCAGCTCGCCAAGGACGCCCGCAAGCCCGGCTGGTGGGTGTCGTACTCCTACCTGCTGGATCCGCGCACCATCGACTTCATCGCGCTGGAGGCCGAGGCGACAGCCATCGCCAACTTCGAGCCCTCGGTGGTCCCCGGCCTGTTGCAGACCGCTGACTACATCCGTGGCGTGATGCGCGGCGGGCCACACACCCTCGGCGACGACCTGGTGGAGCAGCGGGTCAAGATCCGGCTCGACCGACAACAGCGGCTCACCGCCGACCAGCCGCCCATCCTCGACGCGATCATCGACGAGGGCGCGCTGCTACGGCCGGTCGGTGACCAGTCGGTGATGAACGGGCAACTACGGCACCTGGTCAAGATGGCCGAGTTGCCGAACATCAGCGTCCAGGTGATCCCGCTCTCCGCCGGCTACCACCGGGGCACCCGGGGTTCCCTGCACATCCTCGAGTTCGCCGACCCGGAGGACCCGATCATCGCGTCGGTGGAGACAGTTGCGGGTCAGATGATCCTCGACCGCGCCGGCGAGACGCGTACCTGCACCAAGATCATGGAGCATCTCCGAAGCGTGGCGCTCAGCCCGGCGGACAGCCGCGAGATGCTCCTGTCAGTCCTGAAGGGACGGTAGGACCGATGACCCCGATGATCACAGCGGCGTTGGCCGCGGCGCGGTGGCGCAAGAGCAGCCGCAGCGGCGACGAAGGTGCCTGCGTGGAGGTGGCCGCGATCCCGCGGCTCGTTGCTGTGCGCGACTCCAAGGACCCGGCCGGCCCGGCTCTGCTGTTCCCAACGGCGGCCTGGGCCGCCTTCGCCCAGGCGCCACCGCAGCGCTGACCAGAGGTGCCGAGCCGGTGCGGGCCGAGGCCCGCGCCGGCTCAGGCAACCAGCGGACGAGGCTCCGGCACGGCGCGTAGCGCCTCCAGCGCGGCGATCGCGACGCCTCGGGCACCGGCCATGTCCCGATCCGGTACCAGGGCGAAGGCAGCCACCGCGGCCTGCTCCTCGCGGAGGACCGTGTGCTCGCGGACAGTCGCCAGAAACCAGTCGCGGAACTCCGGCGCCGCCTCCACCACTCCGCCCCCGACGAAGTACGCGTGCGGGTCGGTGAAGTTCGCGGCGACGGTGAACAGCCGCCCCAACGCCATCGCCTGCTGGGTGAAGAGGTCCCGCGCGAGAGCGTCCTCGCGCTCGCCGTACCCCCGGACCAGCTTGGCCCCCCGGGCCACCGGCTCGGCCACGAGCGGGTGCTCGGGGTACCGGGTCAGCCAGTACGGCAGCAGGTTGCGTTCGATGCCGGTCAACGAGGCGACGCTCTCGACATCTCCGGTGAAGCCGCAGGCGCAGGTGGGCTCCGGCTGGCCCGGGCCGAGCAGTCCGGTGAGCGGGATGTGCACATGGCCCAACTCCCCCGCCATCCCGGCCGCACCGGCGATCACCCGGCCGCTCTCGACCACACCGCCGCCGAGGCCGGTGCCGACGATCGCGGACACCGACGAACGGTTCATCGCGTCGGCGCCGAAGTAGACGTGGTGGGCGTAGAGCGCCGCCGCGTTGCCGTCGTTGTGATAGATCACCGGCAGCCCGAGCCGCCGCTCCAGCGCCCCTCGCACGTCGAAGCCGCGCCAGGCCGGCTGGGAGAAGTTGGTGGAGCCCCGCGACGAGATGACACCCTCGGCGCTGGCCGGGCCGGGAGTGTCCAGCCCGACCGCCTGAACCAGGTCGCGCGGCACGCCGGTCCGCGCCAGGGCGCCGTCCAGCGCCTGGGCCAACGCCTCGATCGCCGCCTCCGGCCCGGCCCGTACCTCGCTGGGGATCTCCAACAGCCCGTCCACCAGGAAGCGGCCGTCCACCGTCAGCACTGTGGCGTTGTTGCTGGTGCCGCCGTTGTCCAGCCCGACGACCACCGGCACCCCTGCGCTGCCCACCGAAACCGCCTCCCGCCGTCATGAGTGTGAGCCGAGGCTAGTGCCAACCCCCCTCCCCCGCCATGCCCGGCAGCCGCACCCTCCCCGCGATCTTGCACTTGCTGTCCCGACACAAGGGGCATCCCACTCATCCCGACAACCGAAACTGCAAGATCGCGGGGAGGGGGGGCGGGGCGGGGGCGGGGTGGGGTGGGGTGGGGGCGGGCGGGGCGGGGCGGGTGGGGCGGGGCGGGTGGGGCGGGGCGGGTTAGGGGCGGCGGGCGCAGACCGCGGTGGCGTCCAGGTCCTCGTCGTGGCGCACTGTGGGTACCAGGCCGGCCGCGGTGAAGGCCGCGCAAAGGGTTTCGACCTGGGTGGTGCCGGCTTCGACCACCAGGTGGCCGCCGGGGGTCAGCCACTCGGCGGCGTCGGCACCGACCCGGCGCAACACGGACAGCCCGTCCGGGCCGCCGTCGAGCGCCACCGGGGCCTCGTGCAGCCGCGCCTCCGGCGGCATCAGCGCGACCGCGTCGGTCGGCACGTACGGGGCGTTGGCGACCACCAGGTCCAGCCGACCCCGCCACTGTCGGGGCAGCGGCGCGAAGAGGTCACCCTCGTACACCTCGGCGTCCAAACCGACGACATTGCGGCGCGCACACGCCACAGCCGCCGGGTCGATGTCGGCGGCGGCCAGCCAGCGCGGCGCGAGCCGGTGTGCCAGCGCGACGGTGGTGGCCCCGGAGCCGCAGCACAGGTCGACCACGGCCGGAGCCGCGCCGGTCAGGTCGGCCGCCACCTCGACCAGCAGGGCGGTCCGGGCCCGGGGCACGAAGACGCCCTCGTCGACGGCGATCCGCAGGCCGCAGAACTCCGCCCAGCCGAGCAGGTACTCCAGCGGTTCGCCGGCCACCCGACGGTCGGTCAGGTCAGCCAACGCCGCAGGGCTTCGCGCGGCGGCCAGCAGCAACTCGGCCTCGTCCTCGGCGTAGACGCAACCGGCGGCCCGCAACCGACCCACCAGGGCGGCCCGGTCGGTGCGGAAAGGGAGCGCCATGGGAGACGTCAGACCGATCCCGCCACATCCAACGCGGCGGCGATGTCGGCCACCAGGTCCGCGGTGTCCTCAGCGCCGCAGGAGAGCCGGACGAAGCCGGGAGCGGTGTCGTCGCCCCACTGCGCCCGCCGGTCGGCAGTGGTGTGCAGGCCACCGAAGGAGGTCGCCGCCGCCACCAGCGTGGCGGCCTCGACGAATCGGCCCACCCGGTCGGCGTCGCCCAGGTCGAACGAGAGCACCCCCGGTATCCGGCGCATCTGCGCCGAGGCCACCGGGTACGCCGGGTCCTCCGGCCGCCCCGGCCACCGCAGGCCGGTCACGTCCGACCGGCCCGCGAGCAGGTCCACGACAGCGGCGGCGTTGGCGCTCTGCCGCGCCAGCCGCAGGTCGAGAGTGGCCAGTGACCGGTGGGCCAGCCAGGCGTCGAACGCGCCCGGAACCGCCCCGGTGGTGGTACGCCAGGTCGTCACCGCCTCGATCAGCTCGGTGGACCGGCTGGCCAGGTAGCCCAGCAGCAGGTCGGAGTGGCCGGTGAGCGCCTTCGTCCCGGAGGCGACCACCAGGTCGGCACCGAGATCCAACGGACGCTGTCCGAGCGGGGTGGCTGTGGTGTTGTCCACCGCGAGCAGCGCGCCGGCGGCGTGCGCCCGCTCGGCCAGGGCCGCCACGTCGACCACGTCGAGGCCCGGGTTGGCGGGCGTCTCCACCAGCACCAGCCGGACGCCCTCGAACGACGGGTACGGCCCGACGGTCGGCGCGAACAGCACCCGGACGCCGATCGCCTCCAGCACACCTGTGGCGAACGCCCGGACCGGGAAGTATCCGTCGGTGGGGAGCACCACTGTGTCCCCCGGCCGCAGCAGGCTGAGCAGCAGGCCGGTGATGGCCGCCTGACCGGTCGCGAAGACGCGGCAGTCACCGCCCTCCAGCTCGCCGACCGCCGCCTCCAGCAGCCGGCGGGTCGGGTTGTCGGGGCGACCGTAGCCGTTCGGTGACGTGCCCTGACCCTCGAACGGATCGAGGTGGTACGGCGCGGCGAAGACCGGCCCGGGTAGGAACGGGTCCCCCGGCGCCGGCTCGGGCAGGCCGGCACGTACGCAGCGGGTGCCGTCTCCCCACTCGCTCATCGGGTTCCTCACTCGTACGACTCGGGTTTGGCGGTGCGGCTCATCAGGGTCTCCACGGCGAGGCGCGGGTCCATGCCCTCGTGGCAGATCCGCTCGACGTGCTCGGTGATCGGCATCTCCACGCCGTGCGCCCGGGCCAGGTCGCGGATCGCCAGGCAGCTCTTCACGCCCTCGGCGGTCTGTCGGGTGGCGGTCTGGGCCTGCTCCAGCGTCTCGCCCCGGCCCAGATGCTCGCCGAAGGTGCGGTTGCGGGCCAGCGGGGACGAGCAGGACGCGACCAGGTCGCCCATGCCGGCGAGGCCGGCGAAGGTGATCGGGTCCGCGCCGAGCGCCACGCCCAGTCGGGCCGTCTCGGCCAGCCCACGGGTCATCAGCATGGCCCGGGTGTTGTCGCCGAAACCCATCGCGGTGGCGATGCCGTACGACAGGGCGATCACGTTCTTGACCGCCCCGCCCAGCTCACAGCCGATCACGTCGTCGTTGGTGTAGGGGCGCAGGTACGGGGTCCGGATCGACGACTGGACGAGCGTGGCGCGGGCGCTGTTCGTCCCGGCGACCACTGTCGCGGCGGGCTGCTCGGCGGCGATCTCCGGGGCCAGGTTCGGGCCGGACACGACGACCACCCGGTCCGCGGCGACCCCGGCGGTCTCCACGATGACCTCGCTCATCCGCTTGGTGGTGCCCAGCTCGATGCCCTTCATCAGCGATACCAGGGTGGAGTCCGGGTGCAGGTGCCCGGCCCATTCGGCGAGGTTGCCGCGCAGGGTCTGCGACGGCACTGCCAACACCACCACCTCGGCGCCGGTGATCGCCTCGGCGGCGTCGGCGGTGGCGGTGACGCGGGCCGGGAGCAGCAGGCCGGGCAGGTACTCCGGATTGCGTCGCTCGGTCCGGATGCACTCGGCGACCGGTGCCCGGCGGGCCCACACCGTCACGTCCCGCCCCGCGTCCGCGAGGATCTTGGCGAACGCGGTGCCCCAGGAACCGGCACCGAGAACCGCGACGTGACCGCTCATGCCACCGCTCCGCTTCGCTTCGCGGCGGCCTGAACGGCACCGCTACTGAGCCAGACGATCCGCTCGCTCATGCCGCGTCGTCCCGCTGCTCGGGGCCGACGGAGGACCGGGCCGGTCGCTCCCACAGTGGCGGCGGAGTACCGCCACGGATCTCGGCGAGCATGTCCCGCAGCCGCAACATGATGGTGTCCGTCATCTCCTCGAGGGTGGCCCGGGTCGGCTGGGCGTCCGCCCACCGGCTCAGGTCGATCGGCTCCCCGGCGGCAACGGTCACCGGGATCCGGGGTCGCAGGCTGACACGGGTCGTCCGCGGGTCGAAGATCCGTTCCGGCCCCCACATCACCACCGGTACGACCGGGGCGCCGGTGGCCAGGGCCAGCCGGGCCGCACCGGTCTTGGCCTTCATCGGCCAGAGCTCCGGCTGTCGCGTGGTGGTGCCCTCAGGGTAGATCACGACGGCGCCGCCCTCGTCGAGCGCGGCGACCAGTGCGTCCAGTGAGCGGACGGCGTCAACGCTGCCCCGCTCGACCGGGATCTGCCGGCACCGGTGCAGGATCCAGCCGACCACCGGCACCCGGAACACGCTGGCCTTGCCCAGGTACTGCGGCCAGCGCCCGGAGTCGTAGATGAAGTGCGCGGACACCAGCGGGTCGGCGTGGGAGATGTGGTTCGCGACGATGATCATGCCGCCGTCGCCGTGGAGATGCTCCTGACCACGCCAGGTACGCCGGGTCCAGACGGTCATCACCGGCTTCACCAGCCACACGGCGAACCGTTGCCAGAACCCCAGCCTCCGCCGTGCCACTGTGCCTCCTCTTTCGCGCCCCAACCCCGCCGCAACATCCCGCCCGCGACGCCCGCAGCGGAAATCATGCCTGCTCGCCCCCGGTACGGCCAGCGAGGGGCCCGCCGTCCGGCTGGCAGGATTGCGGACGTGACTCAGCCGAGGTGGGCCGTGGTGGTGCCGGTGAAGCGGCTGGCCGTGGCCAAGAGCCGGCTGCGGGGCGCGCTGCCCGGCGTACCCCATGAGGAGTTGGCGCTGGCCCTGGCGGCCGACACGCTCCGCGCGGTGCTGGCCTGCCCGGCGGTCGCCGAGGCCCTGGTGGTCACCGACGACGCCCGGGTGGCGGCGGCGGCACGGGCCGCCGGCGCGCGGGTGCTGCCGGACGAGCCGGACGCCGGCCTGAACGCCGCGTTCCGGCACGGGGCGGCCACTGCCGCCGCCGGGTGGGTGGCCGGGATCACCGCGGATGTGCCGGCGCTGCGCCCGGCCGAGTTGGCCGGCGCGCTGCTCGCGGCGCAGAACGGCCGGCAGGGGGTACGCCGGTTCCTGCCGGACGCGCCCGGCGGGGGCACCGTGCTGCTCACCGCCGGCCCGGATGTGCCGCTGGATCCGCGTTTCGGGGTGGGCTCGGCGGTAGCGCACGCGGCGAGCGGTGCGCTGCCGCTCGACGGCGACTGGCCCAGCCTGCGCCGGGACGTGGACACCGCCGCGGACCTGGCCGCCGCCGCCCGCCTCGGGCTGGGGCCGCGCACCGCCGCGCTGATGGCCGCCGGTCGCCCCGCCCGCGCCGCAGGCTGAGCCGCCCGGCGGGCTGAGCCCACGCCACTGGGTCAACCGCCGGGTGTACGGTGCCAGCATGCAGGGCACTGTGGCCAGCTACGACGCGGCGACGCGCAGCGGAGTCCTGCTGCTCGACGACGGCACCGAGATGCGTTTCCCCGCCCGGGCCTTCGACGCCTCCGGGCTGCGACTTCTCCGGCTCGGGCAGCGGGTCCGCATCGACACCGATCCCGACGGCGAGGTTGTCCGGGTGACATTGCCGACGATGATCTGACCCGGCGAGCCCAAGTTCATTTTGCGTTTACCGTAATCGGGTGATTATGAGCGGGTGAGCACCCCTCGCGAGCAACCGGCCCACCCGCCCGCCACCGACCTCCGCAACGGCTCCCGTACGCGCGGCACCGATGGGCGCTTCCGCCCGTCCCGTGCCGAACGTGCCAGTGCCGCCCGCGCCGACACGCTCGCCGACGATCCTGGTGCCGCCTCCTCCGGGCTGGACGAGGTCATCGACCCCGCCCCGAGCATCGAGGCGGACGGCCCGGCCGCCGGTGACGTCCACCCGGTCCTGCCCGACGACCTGCCGACCGGCGCCGCAGCGGAGGACGACGACGAGCCCCCGGCGGCCCCGCCGCTGCCCGAGGACCGGTTCCTCAACCGGGAGCTGTCCTGGCTCGACTTCAACGCCCGGGTGCTCACCCTGGCCGAGGACCCGCGCACCCCGCTGCTGGAGCGGGCCAAGTTCCTGGCCATCTTCGCCAGCAATCTCGACGAGTTCTACATGGTGCGCATCGCCGGGCTGAAGCGGCGGCTCTCCGCCGGCCTGCCGGTGCGCGGCGGGGACCGGCTGCCCCTGCGTACGCAGTTGGAGCTGATCGCCGAGCGGACCGCCGCGCTGGGCGCCCGGCACGCCGCCTGCTTCGTCGACGACGTGCTGCCCAAGCTGGCCGACGAGCGCATCCGCATCCTGCGCTGGGGCGAGTTGGGCGACGGCGAGCGGGAGCGGCTGCGCACCTACTTCCGGGAGCACATCTTCCCGGTGCTGACCCCGCTCGCTGTGGACCCGGCGCACCCGTTCCCGTACATCTCGGGGCGGTCGCTGAACCTGGCGGTGTCGGTTCGTGACCCGGACGGCGGTTCGGAGCTGTTCGCCCGGGTGAAGGTGCCCAACAACGTCCCCCGCTTCGTCCGGGTGGACCGGGACCAGCCGGGCGTCCGGATGTTGCCGGTGGAGGACCTGATCTCGGTGCACCTGGGGCAGCTGTTCAGTGGCATGCAGGTGGTCGAGTGCCACCTGTTCCGGGTCACCCGCAACGCCGAGGTGGAGGTCGACGAGGACCGCGACGAGGATCTGCTGCAGGCCCTGGAACGGGAGCTGGCCCGTCGGCGGTTCGGTCCCCCGGTCCGCCTGGAGGTCGCCGCGTCCATCTCCGACCACATGTTGGAGCTGCTCGTCCGCGAGCTGGACATGGACGACCAGGACGTGCTGCGGGTGCCCGGCCTGCTGGACCTGTCCGCGCTGTGGCAGGTCTACGGCGAGGCGGACCGGCCCGACCTGAAGGACCCGCCGTTCGTGCCGGCCACCCATCCCCGGCTCGCCGAGGGTGAGGTGCCGCGCAGCGTCTTCTCCACACTGCGCGACGGGGACATCCTGGTGCACCACCCGTACCACTCGTTCGCCACCAGCGTGCAGCGCTTCATCGAGCAGGCCGCCGCCGACCCGAACGTGCTGGCCATCAAGCAGACCCTCTACCGGACCAGCGGCGACTCCCCGATCGTCGACGCGCTCGTCGACGCGGCCGCAGCCGGCAAGCAGGTGGTGGTGCTGGTGGAGGTGAAGGCCCGCTTCGACGAGGTGGCGAACATCGGCTGGGCCCGCACGTTGGAACGCGCCGGCTGCCACGTGGTGTACGGCCTGGTCGGCTTGAAGACGCACTGCAAGACCGCGCTGGTGGTCCGGCAGGAGGGCAACCAGATCCGTCGCTACTGCCACATCGGCACCGGCAACTACCACCCGAAGACGGCCCGACTGTACGAGGACTTCGGCATGCTCACCGCCGACCCGGAGATCGGCGCCGACCTCACCGACCTGTTCAACGTGCTCACCGGATACAGCCGGCAGACCGCGTACCGGCGGTTGCTGGTCGCCCCGCAGGGCATCCGCAGCGGCCTCATCGAGCGGATCGAGCGGGAGATCTCACACGTCCGCCTGGGCATGCCCGGCCTGGTCCAGTTCAAGGTCAACTCCCTGGTCGACGAGGGGGTGACCGACGCGCTGTACCGCGCCTCCCAGGCCGGCGTGCACGTCGACCTGCTCATCCGGGGCATGTGCACGCTGCGCCCAGGGGTGCCGGGGCTGTCGGAGAACATCAGGGTCCGCTCGATCCTCGGCCGGTTCCTGGAACACTCCCGGGTCTTCCGGTTCGGCAACAACGGTGAGGCCGAGTTCTGGATGGGCTCGGCCGACCTCATGCACCGCAACCTGGACCGGCGGGTGGAGGCGCTGGTGCGGGTGAGCGACCCGATCGCCCGCGCCGAGTTGGACCATGTGCTGACCGCCGCGATGAGCCCCGAAGTGGACGCGTTCGAGCTGGCCGGCGACGGGACCTGGACCCGGCGTACCGGCGGTGACGACGCCCCCCGGGCCCATCTGCAGGAACTGCTGCTGCGCCGCGTCGGTGGCACGGCCAGCTGACCGCGCAGCGCATAGGCTGAGCTGATGGTCGAGGAGGAGCAGAAGTACGAGGTGGACGACGCCTACGTGCTGCCGGACCTGGCCGGCGCGGCCCCGGCCGGCGGTCGGGTCCGGGCACTGCCACCGGTGACGCTTGTCGCCCGCTACCTCGACACTGTCGACCTGCGGCTGGCCCGGGCCGGTGCCTCACTACGCCACCGCAAGGGCGACGAGCTGCCCTGGACGGTGAAACTACCGACCGGGACGCCGGGCGTCCGGCACGAGATCTCCCGTCCCGGGCCGAAGGGGCAGCCGCCCGCGGAGTTGCTGGAGTTGGTCACCGTTCTGCACCGGGGGGCGCCGCTGGCCCCGGTGACAGTGGTGCGGACGGTGCGGCACGCGTACGAGGTGTGCGACCGGGCCGGCTCCGTGCTCGCCGAGGTGGTGGACGACCGGGTGACAGTGCTCGACGACGCCGGCGCCACCACCGACACGTTCCGCGAGGTGGAGGTGGAGCTGAAGGCCGGCGACCGGAAGCTGCTCGACCGGGTCGGCGGGGTGCTGCGCGAGGCTGGCGCCCAGGGCGGGTCGTTCACGCCGAAGCACGTACGGGCGCTCGGCGCCACGGCGCAGGCCGATCCGGACCTGGTCGCGCCGGCCGGGCTGACCGCCGAGCCGAGCGCCGGTGACGTGGTGACCGAGGCGCTACGCAAGGAGATCCGCCGGCTGTTGGCGCACGACCCGCTGGTCCGGCTGCGCGCCCCGGCTGCCGGCGGCGACACCGCCGTGCATCAGATGCGGGTGGCCTGCCGACGCCTGCGCAGTGATCTGCGCACCTTCAAACCGTTGCTGCGAAAGACCTGGTCCCGCCCGCTGCGCACCGAGCTGCGCTGGTTGGCCGACGTGCTCGGCGCGGCCCGCGACGCCGAGGTGCTGCGCGCGCGGCTGCGCCGTACCGCCGACGCCGATCCGCTGAGCCCACTCGACAGTGGCGCTGTGGATCGGCTCGACGAGGTGCTCGCCGAACGGCAGCGGCAGGCGCTCACCGCCATCGACGAGATGCTGCGCTCCGCGCGCTACCTGGCCCTGGTGGACTCCCTGGTGCTGGCCGCCGGCGCGCCCCGGTTCACCCGCCGGGCGGCAGCGCCCGCCGCGCAGGCGCTACCCGCGCTGGTGGCCCGCCCCTGGCGGCGGTTGACCGGGCCGGACGGCGTCGGCGGGCTCGACGCACAGTCGCCGGACGAACGCTGGCACGCCGTCCGCAAGGAGGGCAAGCAGGCCCGGTACGCGGTCAACGCGGTGGCCCCGACGGTCGGCAAGGGCGCACGGCGGCTGTCCCGCGCACTCGCCCGGGTGCAGGACGTGCTCGGCGAGCACCAGGACGCGGCGGTGGCGGCGGACACCTGGTTGGAGATCGCCGCCGAGCGACCGGACGACCACGAGCTGGCGGTCACCGCCGGGCGGCTGGCCGAGCGGGAACGCCTGTCGGTACGCCGGACAAGGGGTCTCCTCCCGGCCGCCTGGCACCGGGCCACCCGGCGACGGCGCACCAGTTGGCTGCCGTGACGGGCATCCGGGCGGCGGGCGGGGTGGCCTGGCGGCCGACCGACGACGGCGTACGCGTCTGCGTGGTGCACCGCCCCCGTTACGGCGACTGGACGCTACCGAAGGGCAAGTTGGAACCGGGCGAGCACGCGTTGGCCGCAGCTGTCCGTGAGGTGGCCGAGGAGGCCGACGTGCGGGGCGTGCCGCAGGTGCGGCTGCCGTCGGTGCGGTACCGCAGCGAGGGGCAACCCAAGCTGGTCGACTACTGGTCGATGCTCGCTGTGGCCAGCGGCGGTTTCCAACCGGACACCGAGGTGGACGACATCCGCTGGCTCGCCGTGGACGACGCGATCCGGTTGGTCAGTTACCCGCACGACGCCGAGGTGTTGGCGGCGTTCGCCGCCCTGCCGTCGGTCACGGCGACTGTCGCGCTGGTCCGGCACGCGCACGCCGGTAAGCGGGCCACCTGGTCCGGCCCGGACGTCGGGCGGCCCCTGGACGCCGAGGGGTGGGCCCAGGCGAGCACGCTGGCCGAGCTGATCGCCCTGATCCGACCGGCCCGACTGGTGTCGGCGTCGCCACGACGGTGCGTGCAGACGCTCGACCCGGCCGCCGCGTTGCTCGACCTGCCGATCGAGGTCTGCGGCGACCTGGACGAACCACAACCCGGCCAGCAGAGCGACGAGCAGATCCTGGCCACCGCAGCCCGACTGCTGGAGCTGGCCGACACCGGTGGGCAGTCGGTGGTGTGCAGCCAGGGCAAGGTCCTGCCGGGCGCCCTGGAGCGGCTGACCGGCCGCACCGATGAGGACTTCAGCACCCCGAAGGGCGGCGGCTGGCTGCTCGCCTTCGCCGCCGACCGGCTGCTGGCCGCCGATCGCCTGTAGGGCCCGCGTTCGGTGGGCCCCGGCTTGGTCAGCGGGGCGGCAGGGTCACTGTCACAGCGACCGGCAGGTGATCGCTGGCCGTGCCGCGCGGCGCGACTGGATCACTCGGGGTCAGGCCAGGCGAGACGAAGATGTGGTCGATCTGCTGGCGCGGGTCGTCCGCCGGGCTGGTCGCCAGTGGTCGGGCGGCGGCAAGCGCGTCGACCAGGCCGGCGTTGGTGAACTCCGCGAACGCCTCGTCGCCCGGCTCGGTGTTCAGGTCACCCGCCACCACCAACGGCCGACCGGCCGCGTACCGGGTGGCGAAGTCGGCGACCGCGCGGGCCTGGACCACCGGGCCCGTGCCGGGCGGCGGTTGCAGGTGGGTGCTGACCACTGCGGTACGGACACCGTCGCCGAGGTCCAGCGTGACGGCGAGGGCCTGCGCTCCGGTGGGCGCGCCGACGGCGGCCAGCGGCAGGGTCCGCGGATCGCGTACCGGCCAACGACTGAGCACCGCGTCGCCCCAGACCGGGTCGGCGGCCGGCCCGAAGACGTACGGCATGGCGAGCCGGTCGGCCAGCAGGTCCAGGGTGTCGTGCCCGCCGTTGAGCAGCCACGCCCGGTCCACCTCGCTGAGCAGCACCACGTCGGGCCGTTGCCGTTCGACGACCTCGGCGAGGCCGGCCAGGTCGAACCGGCCGTCCAGCCCGAACCCCATCCGGATGTTGTACGCCACCACCGTCAACCGTTCCGGTGGGCCGTCCCGGTTGCTGGCCACCGGCACCTCGTCGGCGAGCACCGGTGCCAGCAGGGCCAGCGCGGTGACCGCGGCGGCGGCCCGGAGCGGCGGAAACGGCCCGGGTGGCCGGTCGGCGACGGGGCGGGCGGTGAACGCCACGGCGGCGATCAGCACGGCCACCACCACCGGCACCGCAGCGTTGGGGTAGCCGAGGTCGTAGGCCGAGTAGTAGCCGACGGCCCCGAGCGCGAAGACGAGCATCCCGGCGGCGACCGCGTACCCCCGCCGGGAGGCGCTGGCGCTCGCGGTGTCGGCGGCTGACCGGCTGGTGTCGTCGGTCAACGCGAGGCAGGCGCCGAGGCCGACAGCGGCGAGGAGGATGGCTGGCAGGAGCAGGTCACCCCGGTCGAGGGCGAACAGCACCGCGCCGCCGAGCAGTGCCACCGGGCCGTACGCCCGGCCCCACCCACGGGGCGGCCGGGTCAACGCGGCGCACAGGAACCCGGCGACAGCCACCGGCACCGGCGCCAGCCCGAACAGCGGCGAACGAGCCACCCCGTCGCCGGCGACCAGGTACGACATCCCGGTTCGGGCCAGCGCCGGGGAGAGCGCCACCATCCCGGCCAGCAGCAGCGCCGGCCCGGCCAGCAGCCAGGCCCGGCCACCACCGGGGCCGGCAGCGGCGTCAGCGGGGCCGTCAGGGGCGTCAGCGAGGGCGTTACCCGCACCGCCGCGCTGGCCGGGTTGCGCCGTGCCGGCCAGGAACACCGCCACCGCGACGGCGCTGAGCAGCCAGGCCACCCAGTCACCCCGCCAGACCAGGTCGACGGTGTCCAGCACCGCGTGCACTGCCGCGTTGACAGCGAACCCCAACGCCAGCCCCGGGACCGGGCGATCGGTGTCGGCGGCGACGCCGACCAACCAGACCAGCCCGGCGAGCAACCCGGCGGTGGCCAACCAGAGCTGGGTACGCCCACCGGGAGCGGCGGTGAGCGCGAGCCGGGCGACGGCGAGCGCGACGGCGGCGACGACAGTGACCGGGCGGGCTCCGACTCGGCGGACCACTGCGGGTGCGCCCATCGCGAGCACGAACCAGCCGAGGGCGAACGCCCCCATCAGCTCGGCCGGCGTGGACGCCGCCTGACCGAAGATGGTGATGATGCCGGGCAGCCAGACCCGCAGCACGTCGATGAGGAGGAGCACGCCCAGCGCGAGCGTGCCGGTGGTGAGCTGGCGGTAGCGCACCGGCGCCCCATTTCCCGTCGACGGGCCGGCCCAGGGGTGGCCGGCACGGCGATTCTGCGCGAGCGAGCCAACAGGGTCAACGGTCCCCGTACGCCGAGAAGCCGGCCCGGCACGCCGAAAGGGCGCCCACCCACTGGTGGACGCCCTCGCGGTACGGGTCGGTCAGCGCTTGCTGGCCGCCTTCTTGGCCGGAGCCTTCTTCGCCGGCGCCTTCTTGGCCGCCGTGCTCTTGCTCGCCGCCGCGGTGGTCTTCTTCGCCGCGGTCGACCGGGTCGCGGCGGTGGTCTTCTTCGCCGCGGTGGTCTTCTTGCTGGCGGCCGTCTTGGTCGCCGTGGTGGTCTTGCTCGCCTTGGCCGGGGCGGTCTTCTTGCTGGCGGCCGTCTTGGTCGCCGTGGCGGTCTTGCTCGCCTTGGCCGGGGCGGTCTTCTTGCTGGCCGCCTTCGCCGTGGTCGCCTTGGTGCCCGCCGCCTTGGCGGTGGCCGCCTTGGTGCCGGTCGCCTTCGTGCCCGCCGCCTTGGCCGTGGCGGTGCTGGTGGTGGCCTTCTTCGTCGCCACCGTGGCCTTCGGCACCTTGCCGCTGGCCACCATCTCCTTGAACCCGGCGCCGGGGCGGAAGGTCGGGACTGACGTCTTCTTGACCTTCACCGCCTCGCCGGTACGCGGGTTGCGCGCTGTTCGCGCGCCACGCACACGCTTTTCGAATGCTCCGAATCCGGTGATCGCCACCTTCTCGCCCTTGGTGACCGCCGCCTGGACCTCGGTGAGGACCGCGTCGAGCGCGGCCGTCGCCATCTTCCGGTCCCCCAGGCGAACGGCGAGCGCCTCGATGAGCTCGGCCTTGTTCACGACTTCCTCCCGATTGTGCAACTGACTCGTCGCGAGCCATTCTGCGCGCACGGTATGCCCTGTGCTGCCGGGACACAAACATTCGGTAGAAAAAAGCCCTTGTGTCGTAACGGATTCACCCCCACCGGATGGACCGATGGGGGTGAAATCCGCTGTGCGGGCGGCCTAACGGCTATGCGACGGAGGGCAGGAACGGCAGCCGGCGCGCCTCGTAGGAGTCGATGTCGGCGGCGTGGCGGAGGGTGAGTCCAATGTCGTCGAGGCCTTCCAGAAGCCGCCAACGGCTGAAGTCGTCCAGCGGGAAGGACCAGCTAGCGTCCCCCGCCCGGAGCTGGCGGGTGGTCAGGTCGACAGTCACCGCAGTGGTGGGATCCGCCTCGACCAGGTCCCACAACTCTTCGACGGCTTTCAATTCCAACTCGACCGGCAACAGACCTTCCTTGAGGGCGTTGCCGCGGAAGATGTCACCGAAGCGCGGGGCCACCACGGCACGGAAGCCCCAGTCCCGTAGCGCCCAGACGGCATGCTCCCGGGATGAGCCGGTGCCGAACTCCGGGCCGGCGATGAGGATCGACGCCCCAGAATAGTTTTCATCGTTGAGCACGAATGCCGGATCTTCCCGCCAGGCGCTGAACAGCCCGTCGGCGAAGCCGGTCCGGGTCACCCGCTTGAGGTACACGGCGGGGATGATCTGATCGGTGTCCACGTTGGACCGGCGCAGCGGCACGGCGGTGCCGGTGTGGGTGGTGAACTTGTCCATCTCGTCGGTCCCTTCTACAGGTCGGCGGGGGCGGCCAACCGGCCGACCACTGCGGTGGCGGCGGCCACCGGCGGGGAGACCAGGTGGGTACGTCCGCCCCGGCCCTGACGGCCCTCGAAGTTGCGGTTCGAGGTGGAGGCGGAGCGCTCGCCCGGCTTCAGCGTGTCGGGGTTCATCCCCAGACACATGGAACAGCCAGCGAACCGCCACTCGGCCCCGGCGTCGGCGAAGACCTTGTCCAGCCCCTCGGCCTCGGCGGCCTCGCGCACGGCGGCGGAGCCGGGCACCACGAGCATCCGGACGCCGTCAGCGACCCGGTGGCCACGCAGCACGTCGGCGGCGGCCCGCAGGTCCTCCAGGCGGCCGTTGGTGCAGGACCCCACGAACACCACGTCGATGGGCAGCTCCCGCAGCGGGGTGCCGGGGCGAAGGTCCATGTACTCCAGGGCCCGGCGGGCGGCAGTGCGCTCCGAGTCGGTGGTGAACTCCTCAGGGTCCGGCACCGGGGCGCTCAGCGGCGCACCCTGCCCGGGGTTGGTGCCCCAGGTGACGAACGGGGTGATCTGGCTGGCGTCCAGGGTCACCTCGGCGTCGAAGCGCGCGCCGTCGTCGGTGGGCAGCGTCCGCCACCACTCCACCGCCGCGTCCCAGTCCGCGCCCTGCGGCGCGTTCGGTCGACCCTTGAGGTACGCGAAGGTGGTCTCGTCCGGCGCGATCATGCCGGCCTTGGCACCCCACTCGATGGACATGTTGGCGATGGTCATCCGCCCCTCCATGGAGAGGGAGCGGATCGCCTCGCCGCGGTACTCGACGATGTGCCCCCGACCTCCACCGGTGCCGACCTGCGTGATCAGCGCGAGCACCAGGTCCTTGGCGGTCACGCCGGGCGCGAGCTGGCCGGTGACGTTCACGGCCATCGTCTTCGGCCGGCTCTGCGGCAGCGTCTGGGTGGCCAGCACGTGCTCCACCTCGCTGGTGCCGATGCCGAAGGCGAGCGCGCCGAAGGCGCCGTGGGTGGCGGTGTGCGAGTCGCCACAGACGATCGTCAGGCCCGGCTGGGTGAGACCGAGCTGCGGGCCGATCACGTGCACGATGCCCTGGTTGTCGTCGCCGAGCGGGTGCAGTCGCACGCCGAACTCGGCGCAGTTGCGGCGCAACGTCTCGATCTGCGTACGCGACGTGGGGTCCTCGATGGTGAGCAGGTCACCACGGCGGAGGCGGAACGCCGGGTCGGCGTACCCGGTCGGGGTGTTGTGGTCCTCGGTCGCGAGGGTCAGGTCGGTACGACGCACCCGGCGCCCGGCGAGCCGCAGCCCGTCGAAGGCCTGCGGGCTGGTCACCTCGTGCAGCAGGTGCAGGTCGATGAAGAGCAGGTCCGGCTCACCAGCGGCGGACCGTACGACGTGCGCGTCCCAGACCTTCTCGGCCAGGGTCCTCGGCTCAGGAGTGACTCCCACCATCTGGACATCCTAAATTCTGGGAGGTAAGTTTCGGCTTGTGGGACACAGTATGAGCGGTGTCGGCGTTCTCGACAAGGCGGTGGTCATCCTGGCCGCCTGCGTGGACGGCGCCAGCCTGGCCGAACTCGTCGAACGCACCAAGCTGCCCCGGGCCACAGCACATCGCCTGGCCCAGGCCCTGGAGATCCACCGAATGCTGGTGCGTGACACCCAGGGCAGATGGCGGCCCGGCCCCCGCCTGGGCGAGCTGGCCAACGCCGCACCGGACGTTCTGCTGACCGCCGCCGAGCCGCTGCTGGCCGCGCTGCGCGACGCCACCGGCGAGAGCGCGCAGCTCTATCTGCGCCGCGCCGACGAGCGGATCTGCGTGGCGGCGGCGGAACGCGCCAGCGGCCTACGGGACACCGTTCCGGTCGGCTCGGTGCTGCCGATGACCGCCGGCTCCGCGGCCCAGATCCTGCTCGCCTGGGAGCCGCCGGAGGCGGTGATGCCGCTGCTGCCGCGCAGCAAGTTCACCGGCCGCACCCTCGCCGAGGTACGCCGACGCGGCTGGGCGCAGAGCGTCGCCGAGCGGGAGGCCGGTGTGGCGAGCGTCTCCGCACCGATCCGCG
The DNA here is from genome assembly GCF_036347035.1 of Micromonospora sp. NBC_00821. Classification (NCBI taxonomy): domain Bacteria; kingdom Bacillati; phylum Actinomycetota; class Actinomycetes; order Micromonosporales; family Micromonosporaceae; genus Micromonospora; species Micromonospora sp. NBC_00821. The sequence goes on along the minus strand of NZ_CP108880.1, from coordinate 1,603,862 downwards.
ACCGCACCGGCCGGGTCATCGCCTCGGTCAGCATCTCCGGCCCGATCGAGCGCCTGGGCCGCCGCCCCGGCGAACGCCACGCCATGGCCGTAGTAAGAGCCGGCCAACGCCTATCCGGCCTCTAACCCCCCAGTGCCCGCGTTGATCATGAAGTTATTGCCACCCACCTCGGCGTGTCGTGACAATAACTTCATGATCAACCGGGGAACGAGGGGTGCGGGCCTGGGGTGGGGGGACGGGGGCGGGGTCGAGGGACGAGAAAGGCTCATCTCGCGTCGCGAGATGAGCCTTTGGTTGTAGCCCCGACCGGATTCGAACCGGCGCTACCGCCTTGAGAGGGCGGCGTCCTGGGCCGCTAGACGACGGGGCCAGAACTTTTCCGTTCACCACCCTCGCGGGCGGTGCGAATGTAGTCTAGCGGCACCGTACCCGGGCACGAGCGCGGGGTGTGCTGTCACCCGAGGGCCCGGCGGGGGGCCGGAACGGGCCCGGCGGCGGACACGAAACAGCCCGCCTCACGAGGTGAGACGGGCTGTGCACGCTGTAGCCCCGACCGGATTCGAACCGGCGCTACCGCCTTGAGAGGGCGGCGTCCTGGGCCGCTAGACGACGGGGCCAGAACAACTTTTGCTCCCCCACCTTACCGGTGGAGGAGCTGCACTCTACCGAAGACCACCCTCCGCCCCCGGAGGGGCGGAGTCGAACTCCGTCAGAATCCAGCGTCTGGAAATTCTCGCGAATTCCAGCAGCGCTGGGGTACCAGGACTCGAACCTAGACTAACTGAACCAGAATCAGTCGGGCTGCCAATTACCCCATACCCCATTGGCCCCTTGCGGTGCCGGGAGTGAACTTTACCCTCCCGGTACCGACAGGCCAAATCCGATCCCCCCGAACCGCCCGTGAGCTGCGGAAGCAGGGGCATCAGACGGATCAGGCGACGGGCACCACCGGGTTGGTGAGCTCGCCGATGCCGTCGATCCGCACGGTGACCGTATCCCCCTCGACAAGCGGGCTAACCCCGGCCGGAGTGCCGGTGAGAACCACGTCGCCGGGCAGCAGAGTCATGACGTGCGAGATGTAGGACACCAGGCCCGGCACGTCGAAGACCATGTCCTTCGTCCGGCCGAGTTGGCGCACCTCCATCTCCTCCGGGTTGCGACCCACCTCACAACGGATCTCCAGGTCGGAGACGTCCAGCCCGGTGGTGATCCACGGGCCGATCGGGCAGAACGAGTCGAAGCCCTTGGCCCGGGTCCACTGCCCGTCCGAACGCTGGAGGTCACGAGCGGTGACGTCGTTGGCGCAGGTGTAGCCGAAGATGGCGCGTTCGGCGGCGGCGCGGTCGGCCCGACGCGCACCCGGCGCCCCGATCACGACCGCCAGCTCCGCCTCGTGCTCGACCTGCTTGGAGAAGATCGGCAGCCGGATGGCGTCCCGGGGGCCGATCACCGAGGTGGACGGCTTGAGGAAGAGCAGCGGCTCCTTGGGCACCTCGTTGCCGAGCTCGGCGGCGTGGTCGGCGTAGTTGCGGCCGACACAGACGACCTTGCTGGGCAGGATCGGCGAGAGCAGCCGGACGTCGGAGAGGGCCCAGCGGGCCCCACTGAAGGACAGATTGCCGAACGGGTGGCCCTCGATCTCGGCGATGGTCAGGCCCTGCGGCCCAGCCTCCGCTTCGCCTTCGACGGCACCGAACGACATTCCCTTGGCATGGGCGAAACGAGCGATACGCACCCGGCCAATCTAGCGCCGACGGCGCCCCAACCGGCCAGGACAGGCGCTCGGGTGTGCTCAACCTGTCAGCGCGCGGCACCCTATCGGAGCTGGAGGTGACCGGCGCGGACTTCTCGACTTCGTACCCGCACGGAGGCGGCTCGCCCCTAGCGTCGGCTCCGGAGGTTCGTTCGTATGCCTGCATCGACACGACACCACAGAGCCCTCGCAGTGTTCGTGCACTGCCTCGGCATCCTCGCCGCCGTGCCGGCCCTGCCGTCGGCGGCTCCGGAGGCGGCGGCCGCACCACGACCACCGGCCGCCACGCCACAACCAACGGCGGCCGCACCACGACCACCGGCCGCCACGCCACAACCAACGGCGGCCGCACCACGACCACCGGCCGCCACGCCACAACCAACGGCGGCCGCACCACCAGCGACCGCACCACCAGCGGCCGCACCACCACCGGCCGCCACACCAGCATCAGCGGGAACCCGGCCGCCGCTGGCGATGGTCGCGCGGGTGACCGAGCCCACCCCGCCGTCGGCGCCACCGGCGATGGCACCACCGACCCGGGCACCGGCGTCGGCGCCCCCGCAACAGGTCACGGTGGCGGTAGCGACGGAGAGCAGCCCGGCGCCGAGGTACCGGATCCAGGTGCGCAACGTGAGCAACTCTCCGCTGGAGACCACTGTGCGCCAGGAACTGCCGCCGGGCTCGTCGACGACAGCTATCAGCGGTGGTGGCCGGTCCACCCCGGCCGGCGGATCGGCCACCGAGGTGACCTGGCGCTTGCGGCTGCCCGCGCACAGCACCACCACCCTGGGCACCGCGCTCGCGACGACCGCGCCGGGCCGGCCACTGACCGCGCCGACCTGCGCGTTCACCAGCGACGGCAGCCGGCCGTACGACTGCGCCACGGCCACCTGGCGGGCGGCAGCGGTACCGGCCGCCGAGGTGAGCGAGGCGCCGGCGTGGCGCCGCTACCCGGTGCTGCTCGCCGGCTTGGCGGTCCTGCTGTTGATCAGCGCCGCCCTGGTGTGGGTGTGGCGACGTCGGCGCGGGCGTCGGGTGACGGCTGCCGCGTTGTCCACCGGCGGCGGCGAGGGTGACCGCGGGACGGTCTACCCGCGCCCGGCAGCCCCGAGTCCGGTACGGCGTCGGCGTACCCCACCGGTCTGGATGTTGGTGGGCGCCGCCGTCGTGGTGCTGGCCGGCGTGGTCGGCACCGCGGGTTGGACGGCGACCCGGCAGGTAGCGGCGATCGACACGCAGAAGCAGCCCACCAGTGGCGCGTGGGTGGGCACCGGGGTCAACGGGTCGCTGGGCGTGCCGCTGCGCGAGTCGGCGTTCGAGTTCACCGTGTACCGGATGACCTGCGGCGCGCCCGGCACCGCCGGGAAGCCCGACGGTGGCGGTGCCGCACCGGCCAACGGGCGACGCTGCGAGGCCACAGTGGGTGTGCGCAACGTCACCGGCGAGCACCAGCCCTGGCACAGCGAGCTGCAACGGGCGTACCTGCCCGGTGGGCGCTGGGTGAGCACCGACGAGTCGGCCACCCGGACGGCGAACCTGGGCCGGGACGTCTTCGCCGACCCGATGGCGGCGGGCACCCGGATGGTGCTCCCGCTGGTCTTCACCGTGGACGGGCGGGACCCGCCCCAGCAGCTGGAGCTGCGCAGCGGGGTGTTCTCCGCCGGGGTCCGGGTGCAGATGCCCTGACCGGGTGTGCGGGCGGCGGTCGTACCCTGGGTGCGTGACCGCCGCCCTCGCCCCCGCCGTGCTCGACGCGGCGCGGTGGCGGGCCCGCCGGCGGGCCCACGAGGAGCGGGTCGACGTCTGGCTGACGCCGCACCTGGCCCGGCGACGACGCGGTGAGCGGCATCCGGTGGCCGACTTCCTGTTCACCTACTACTCGCACCGCCCGGCCCAGCTGCGTCGCTGGCATCCGGGACCCGGGGTCGAGCTGCGCGACGCCGATCCGGGCGAGTTCGGCCGCGACTACCGCGCCAGCGCCGCCGGGGTCACCCTCGACACCGCTGGGGTACGCGCGCGGCGCGGCGAGTCGATCGCCTGGATCCGCTCCCTGCTGGAGGCGACGCGGGGCCGGGCGCCGCACTTCGGCTGCTTCGGGATGCACGAGTGGGCGATGGTCTACCGGCAGACCCGGGAGGAGTTGCGGCACAACTCCTGGCCGCTGCGGCTCAGCGCGGAGCGCACCGCCGAGGTCGTCGAGGAGCGGGGCGTGCGGTGCAGCCACTTCGACGCGTTCCGGTTCTTCACCGCGCCGGCCCGCCCGCTGAACCTGCTCACCCCGACCCGGGAGACGCAGCACGCGCACGAGCAGCCGGGCTGCCTGCACGCCAACATGGATCTGTACAAGTGGGCGTACAAGTTGTCGCCGTTGGTCTGCTCGGAGCTGGTGGCCGACGCGTTCGACCTGGCCCGGGACATCCGCACGCTGGACATGCGGGCCAGCCCGTACGACCTGGCGGCGCTCGGCTACCCGCCGGTGCGGGTGGAGACTCCGGACGGCCGGGCGGAGTACGCGGCGGCGCAGCGCGGGTTCGCCGAGCGGGCCGCCGTGCTGCGCGACCGGCTACTCGCCGCCGTCCCGGCCTAGTCGCCGTTCCGGGCGGGTCGCCGTCCCGAACGGGTCGCCGTCGCGGGCTGGTCGTCGTCGCGGGCTAGTCGTCGTCGGCGCGGCGGTCCCGCTTGCGCTGGGACTGGCGTTTCTTCTCGGCCAGCCGGCGTTCCTTGGCCCCGCGGGACGGGCGGGTCGCTCGGCGGGTCGGCGGTGGGGGCGCTGCGGCCTCCCGCAGCAGGGCGGTCATCCGGGCCCGGGCCGCCTCCCGGTTGGCCAGTTGGGCCCGGTGTTCGCTGGCGGCGATCGTCAGCACCCCGTCGACGAGGCGGTTGGCCAGCCGGTCCAGCGCCCGCGACCGCAACCACTCGGGCACGGCCGGCGAGTTGGCCACGTCGTAGCTCAGCTCGACCCGGGAGTCAGCGGTGTTCACACCCTGCCCGCCCGGCCCCGACGAGCGGGAGAAGCGCTCCCGTAGCTCCCCGGCGGGGACGACCCACCGGTCGGTCACCCGCAGTCCGTCGTCCACGCCCCGAGGCTAACCCGCGACGACCCGCCGGGGGTCATCGGTGCGGAGGCTCACTCTGCGTCGGGGACTGGCTGGGCACCGGCCCGGCGGTCTCCTCGTCGGAGCCGACGGCCGCGTACGCCACAGCGCCGAAGAGCAGCACCCCGATCACCGCGGCCTTCACGACGACGCCACGGATCAGCGACCAGGCGCCCCGGCGGGCGCCTGGCACCGATTTCTTGACGGTCTGGTAATCGTTCCACCCGCGCCGTGCCCGGGTGTACGCCGACCCCACTGCACATCCGATGACCAGGCCCACCAGCAGGAGGACCGTGAGAAGAGGACGCTCCACCTCCGCCAGTATCCATACCGAGCGTAATATTTCCATGGTCCGATGCCGTCTGGCCGGATATCTGACAGTGGTGGCCCCCGTGGGGGCGTTCGGGCAGCTCAGCCGCCCTTGCCGATGATGGTGTCGGCGGTCTGCTGCACCTGGTCGATCGGGATGGCGAACCCGATGCCGATCGAGCCGTTTCCGTCGATGGTGGCGATGGCGGTGTTCACCCCGACCACCTCCCCGCGGGCGTTGACCAGTGGTCCACCGGAGTTGCCGGGGTTGATGGACGCGTCGGTCTGCACAGCGCTGTGCCGGTTGTTGCCGAGCCGTACCTCCCGGTCGAGCGCGCTGACGATGCCCGCGGTGACAGTTCCGGCCAGACCGAGCGGCGACCCCACCGCGAGCACCGGCTCACCAACCCGGGTCGCGCCCGGCTTGGCCAGGGGCAGCGGGGTGAGACCGGCCGATGCCGGCACCTTCAGCACCGCCAGGTCGCTGCGCGGCTCCCGTCCGACGACCTCGGCGGCGAACCGGCGGCCGTCGGGCAGCTCCACTGTCACCGGCCCGCCACCTGCCTTGGCCAGGATGTGGTCGTTAGTGATCAGGTGCTGCTGGTCGTCCACCGCGAAGCCGGAGCCGGTCGCGGACCCGCCGGTCGTGGATCCGCCGGTCGTGGATCCGCCGGTCCTGGATCCGCCGGCCAGCACCGACACCACCCCGGGTACGGTCCGCTCGGCCGCGGTGACCAGCTCGGCGGGCACCGGGGCGGCGGACGCCGCGGCCGGGCCACCAGCCCCGTCCCGGCTGGCCACCACGCCGCCGGCGAGAGCACCGGAGACGGCCGAGACCGCCACCACTGCCAACACGGCGAGCAGCCGCCCGGGCCGTCGCCCGCCCGGGTCGCGCTCGGGCGTGTCCCACCACCCGCGCCCGTCCGGGCCGAGTTCCGGTGAGATGAACCAGGGACCGCGCGGTTCGCCCAGTCCGGTCTGCACTGCCATGCGTGCTCCTCACTGTCGACGTCGGTTGTGCGCGGCGATCAGGGCAGTCGGGAGAACCAGCGCATCGAGCCGGCGGCGGCGCCCATCGCGAACACCAGTCCGAGGCCGATGAACCGGGCCGAGATGTCCTGCCGCTCCGTGCGGTAGCCGACCGAACTGCCGATGTCGTCGTAGACGGCCCGCAGCTCGTCGGTGGTGCTGGCCTCGTGGAACATGCCGCCGGTCTCCTCGGCGACCGCCTTGAGGGTCTGTCCGTCCACCGGCACCTGGATGGGCCGTCCACCCCTGTCGACGAAGCCGGACGGGGTGCCGAACGAGATCGAGTGCACAGGCACCTCCGCCTTCACCGCTTCCGCGGCCGCCTCCATGGGGTCCATCCCGGAGGTGTTGGCGCCGTCGGAGAGCAGGATGACCCGGGCGGGTGGTGTCTCCTTCGCAGCCTCGCTGTCCAGGCTCTTGACCGCGCCGAGTGAGGTGTTGATGGCCTCGCCGATCGCGGTGCCCTGGACACCGGTGATGCCCTCGGCGAGCCTGTCGATCCCCTCGTCGAGGGCGTCCCGGTCGGTGCCCGGGGGCACCAGCACTGCCGCACTGCCGGCGAACGCGACGAGACCCACGTTGAACTCGTCGGGCAGGCCCTCGACGAATCGCCGGGCGGCCTCCTTCGCCGCGGCCAACCGGTCCGGTTCGACGTCGGTGGCGAGCATCGACGTGGAGACGTCCACCGCCACCATCACAGTGGCCCGTTCCCGGGGCACCCGGACCTCGGCGCTCGGACGGGCGAAGCCGACCACGAGCAGCGCCAGCATGGCCAGGAAGAGCCCGGCCGGTACGTGTCGACGCCAGGCGGGCCGCTCCGGCGCCACCCGGTCCAGCAGCCGCAGGTTGGTGAAGCGGACCGCGTACCGGCTGCGTCGCCGCTGCAGCACCAGGTACGCGACGACCAGGGCGAGCACGCCGAGCAGCAGCCAGAGCCGCAGCGGCGACTGCCAGATCACGCGGCACCTCCCCGGTGTCGGCCGGCCGGCGCGGCGGCCAGCCGACGCTGGGCGTGCACGTGCCGGACGATGTCCGCGCTCCAGTCGCCGTCGGTGCGCAGCGGCAGATGGGTGGCCCCGCTGCGGCGCAGCGCCTGGTGGACCTGTTCGCGCTGGGCGGTGGCGGCCTCGGCGTACCGCTCGCGCAGCCCACGGTCCGATGTGCACACCTCGCGGTGTCGGCCGGTCTCCGGGTCGACGAGCGTGATCAGGCCGACGTCCGGTAGTTCCAGCTCCCGCGGGTCGGTGACCTCGATCGCCAGCACCTGGTGCCGGACGGCCAGCCGGCGCATGGTCCGCTCCCAGGGCGCTGTCTGGCCGGGGTCGTCGGGCAGGCCGTCGAGGAAGTCGGAGACCACCACGACCAGCCCACGCCGGTTGGCGATCCGGTGCAGCGCGTCGAGCCCGTCGGCCAGATCGGGCGGTCGGGTCGCCGGCCCACGCCCCGGCCGGTCGGGGGGCGCTGTGGCCCGGGGGGCGGCGAGCAGCGCGCGGAGCAGGGAGAGCAGATGGGTACGCCCGCTGCGGGCCGGGAAGCGGCGTACCCCGTCGGCGCGCAGCACCTGGGCGCCGAGGCGGTTGCCGACGCCAGCGGTCAGGAAGCCGACCGCCGCGACGGCAGCCACGGCCAGTTCCCGTTTGTCCAGCTCGGCGGTGCCGAACTCCATGCTGGCGGTGCCGTCGACGAGCAGCCAGGTGGTCAACTCCCGGTCGGCGTCGACCTGCCGGACGTGCGGCACTGCGGTCCGGGCGGTCACCGCCCAGTCCATCCGGCGGACCTCGTCCTCGCCCGGTCGGTATTCGCGACTGCCGGAGGGTTCGCTGCCGGGACCGGGCAGCAGACCACGGTACTGGCCGTGCAGCAGACCGTTCAGTCGGCGCGTGACGGTCAGTTCCAGGCGGCGCAGGCGCTGGTCCGGGGCCAGCTCGGCCAGGCCGGGGTCGGCGGGCGCGACGGCGGCGCGTCTCATGCCGCCGCCAGATCCGGTGCCTGCTGCGGGTGTCCGGTGGCAAGCCGGGGCGGCGGTACCGCCTCGACGAGCCGTCGCACCACGCTCTCGGCCGACACCCCGTCGGCCACCGCGTCGAAGGAGAGCACCAGCCGGTGGGCGAGGACGTCGACGGCAAGCTCGCGGATGTCCTCGGGCAGCACGTACTCCCGCCCTCGCAGCAGGGCCTGTGCCCGGGCAGCCGCGACCAGGCCCAGGGTGGCCCGGGGGCTGGCCCCGTACGCCAACAGCGGGGCGATCTCCGGCAGCCCGAACCGGCCGGGGTCGCGGGTGGCGAGGATCAGCCGCACGACGTACTCGGCCAACGCGTGGTGGACGAAGACCCGCTCGGCGTGGAGCTGGAGGTCCCGCAGCCGTTGCGCGTCGAGCACCTGGCGCGGGGTGGGCCGGTCGGTGCTCATCCGGTAGAGGATGGCCAGCTCGTCGGCGTCGCTGGGGTAGTCGACCACCACCTTCATCAGGAACCGGTCACGCTGTGCCTCCGGGAGCTGGTAGACCCCCTCGGACTCGATCGGGTTCTGGGTGGCCAGCACCAGGAACGGCTCCGGGACCGGCCAGCTGCGCCCGCCGATCGAGACCTGCCGTTCGGCCATCGCCTCCAGCAGCGCCGACTGGACCTTGGCCGGGGCCCGGTTGATCTCGTCGGCCAGCACCATGTTGGCCATGATCGGGCCCAGCTCGATGTCGAAGGTCTCCTTCGACGCCCGGTAGATCCGGGTGCCGACGATGTCGGAGGGCACCAGATCCGGGGTGAACTGGATCCGGGAGAAGGTGCCGCCGACCACCGTCGCGAGGGTCTGCGCGGCCAGTGTTTTGGCCACGCCGGGTACTCCCTCCAGGAGGCAGTGTCCGTTGGCGACCAGGGCGGTGAGCAGGCGTTCGACGAGGCGATCCTGCCCGACGATCACGCGTTTGACCTCGAAGAGGGTCTGTTCCAGCTCGATGCCGGTCGGCTCCGGATCGACCGGGCTGGGCATGCTGGCCAGGGTGTCCGAGATGTCCGTCACGGTGCTTGCTTCCCTGGCACACGCTCGACAAACGTGGGATTGTGCGGCAGGGACCGGCCCTGAGTGGCCGGAATGGGGATGAGCCGCGCGGAAGGGTGACGACCGTCGCGAGCCTGCCGAGTCACGGACAACCGGCGAGGGATCGGCCAGTGTGCGCCCGACCGGCACGAACCGGTCGAGGAGGGCCCGACGCTTCCTGGGCTGCCGATCCGGGCGGGCGGCGCGCGCCGGGCGGACAGGGTCCGGCCCCCGCGCCGGAGGCGACGGGGGCCGGGTGTCGGTTCGGTCAGGGTGTGTGGGTGAGCAGGGTGAAGCCCAGGTTGGCCGGCGTCCCGGCCGAGTTGCGGGTCTGCACGAAGACCGCGTTGGGCGTCAGCAGCCGCGGGGCGACCGAGACCTCCCCACCCGGCGGAATGCAGCAGGAGCCGGACAGGGAGAGGGTGGCCAGGAAGGCACCAGCCGAGACGGTGTGACCGAAGATCACCTCGTACTCCCCGACGCCGTACTTGACCACGGTGCCGCCGCCGCGCGCCTTGGTGCCGTTGGAGTTGACGACGGTGAAGACGTTTGTGGCCACCAGTGGGGTGGCCGCACTCGCCTTCAGCGCTGCTTTCGCGATGCGCGCCGACTCGGCGCTGACCGGCGGCTGGGAGTTCGTGCCGCGTGCCGGCTGGACCGTTTCCTGCGGCGCCTTCGCGGACGGCTGGGCGATAGCGATGCCCCCGCCGGCGAGACTGAGCCCCAGGACAGCGAACGTGACCGCCGCCACCTTGCGTCGGAAGGATGTGCTCATGACAGGTCCCCCTTGTGTGACCGTGCGAATTCGGCCGACCCGCGGGGCGGGACGGATGACTGCCCATAAATAGGCGTACGACGACAGTTGGGCGGGGGAAAGCTGCCTCGCTCACACCCAATGAGATTGATTTTCCACCAATCTTCATCCCCTCTGAGCTGCTGTTACTACTCAGAGTTGCGTCGTTTAAGCCAGATGGAACGTAGCACCGGAAAAAGCCGCCAGTCAATAGTTGATCTCGCTTTTCCGGGGTGTCAACCAACCGTCAGATAATTGTGAAAGGTGAGCGCATCGCCATTCATGAAATGGGTTCGTCGGGGCCGACTACGATCACCGTCGTGATCGTCGACGCTCCACCCGCGCACCGGAACGCTCGGCTCGGCACGGTGCTCTGCTGGCTTGCCGTCGTACCCACCGCCCTCTGGGCGGCGGCCCGACTGCTCGGCCTGGACCGGGGGCCGTTGGTGCAGGCGCTCGCCTTCACGCCGTACGTCGCGGGGGTCAGCGTGCTGGTCCTTGCCCTCGCGCTCGCCCTGCGGCGCTGGTGGCCGGCGGCGCTCGCGGCCCTGGCAGCGGTGGCGTTGCTCGGCACCGTCGCACCTCGGGCGCTGGCCAACCCGCAGCCGGCGGCGGCCGGGCCGACCGTGCGGCTGCTCACGGCCAACCTGCTCGCCGGCGCCGGCGACGCGCGGACACTTGTGGAGTTGGTCCGGCGACACCAGGTGGACGTGCTCACCGTGCAGGAATTCACCCCGGACGCGCAGGCCGCCCTGGATCGACTCGGCCTCGCCACGCTGCTGCCGCACCGGCAGCTCAACCCGGAGATCGGCACCCCCGGCTCCGGGCTCTACTCGCGGTGGCCGATCACCGACGGCGGCGTCCGACGCAACCTCGAAGGTTGGGGCTTCAGCCAGGCGTACGCGACGGTGTCCGTCCCCGGCGGGCCCGCGGTCCGCGTCGAATCGGCCCACCCCTCAGCGCCGTACGCGCTGGACCAGGTGGGTGCGTGGCGTGCCGACCTGACCGCCCAACCACCGGCCACCCCGGACGGTGGTCTGCGTATCCTCGCCGGGGATTTCAACGCGACCCTCGACCACGGTCCACTGCGGGCCCTGCTGCGCAGCGGTTACGTCGACGCCGCCGATGCCACCGGAGAGGGCCTGACCGGCACCTGGGGTCCGTACGACGGCGACCTCATCCCACCCGTCACCATCGACCACGTCCTGGTCGACCACCGGATAGCGGTCCGCTCGGTCCAGGTGTTCACCCTGCCCGGCAGCGACCACCGCCCCGTCCAAGCCACCCTCACCCTCCCCTAACCCCTAACCCCTAACCCCACCCCGGCCCCACCCCACCTCGTCGATCTTGCACTTACTGTCCCGGCATCAGCGACAAAAGCCGCAGACCGTCGACACAAAGTGCAAGATCGCGGAAGTGGGGGGTGGGGGCGGGGAGGCAGCGGGTTAGACGGGGGTGGGGGCTAGGCCGTAGGTGAGGGCGTCTACCAGGGCGTGCCAGCTGGCCTCGACCACGTTGGGGTGGACGCCCACAGTGGTCCAGTCCCGGCCGCCGCCGTCGGAGGTTTCCAGCAGGACCCGGGTGACCGCGCCGGTGCCGTGGCTGCCCTCCAGGATGCGCACCTTGTAGTCGGCCAACTCGAAGTCGCGCAGCTGCGGATAGTGCCGCGCCAGCCCCACCCGCAGCGCCTCGTCGAGGGCGTTGACCGGGCCGTTGCCCTCGGCGGTGGCGATGACCCGCTCACCGCGAACCCGGATCTTGACAGTCGCCTCGGAGACCACGGCGCCGTCCTCGCGATGCTCGACCAGCACCCGGTACGACTCCAGGGTGAACGGTCGGGCCGGGCTGCCCTCCGGCAGCTCGGAGCGGACCAGCAGCTCGAAGGAGGCATCGGCCGCCTCGAAGGACCAGCCACCCGCCTCCAGCTCCTTGACCCGCTTGGTGACCCGGGTCAGCGCCTCGGGGCTGCCGGCCAGGTCCAGGCCGAGCTCACGGCTCTTGAGCTCGACGCTGGCCCGGCCGGCCATCTCGGTGATCAGGATCCGCATGTCGTTGCCCACCACCGACGGATCCACGTGGTTGTAGAGCAACGGGTCGACCTTGATCGCGCTCGCGTGCAACCCCGCCTTGTGGGCGAAGGCAGCGGCCCCGGCGTACGCCTGGTGGGTGTCGGGGGCGATGTTGGCGATCTCGGCGATGGCGTGCGAGACCCGCACCATCTGCTCCAGGCAGCCCTCCGGTAGGACGGGCATGCCGAGCTTGAGTTGGAGGTTGGCGACGACGGCGAAGATGTCGGCGTTGCCCGGACGCTCGCCGTACCCGTTGGCGGTGCCCTGCACGTGCCGGACGCCCGCCTCCACGGCGGCGATCGTGTTGGCCACCGCGCAGGCGGTGTCGTTCTGGGCGTGCATACCGAGCAGCGCGGCGTCGATCCCCAGCCTGGTCGTCAGGTCGTGGATCACGGCGGTCACCTGGGACGGCAGCATGCCGCCGTTGGTGTCGCAGAGCACCATCCGCTCGGCGCCGGCGGCGAGCACTGTCTGCACCACTGCCGCGCCGTACGCGGGGTCGTGCCGATAGCCGTCGAAGAAGTGTTCCCCGTCGACGAAGACCCGTCGTCCCTCGCGGACGAGGTGGTTGACAGTGTCGTGGATCATGGCGAGGTTCTCCGCGCCGGTAGTGCGCAGCGCGCGCTCGACGTGCCGGCTGTCGGCCTTGGCGACCAGGGCCACGGCCGGGGTCTGCGCGTCCAGCAGGGCGCGTACCTGGGGGTCGTCCGCGACCGCGACGCCGGCCTTGCGGGTGGCGCCGAACGCGACGAGCACGGCGTGCCGGAGATCCAGCTCGGTGCGGGCGCGGCGGAAGAACTCGGTGTCCTTGGGCACCGCGCCCGGCCAGCCGCCCTCGATGAAGCCGACGCCGAACTCGTCGAGCAGCCGGGCCACTGCCAGCTTGTCGACCACCGAGTAGGTGAGCCCCTCGCGCTGGGCGCCGTCGCGCAACGTGGTGTCGAAGACCTGGAACGTCATCAGGATCCTTTCTCGGAGCAACAAAAAGACCTCCCGCGGATGCGGGAGGTCTGCGCGCTCGGCAGAGGGGAGAGCCGGCGCGCTAGGTCGCAATAATCAGGGCGGTGCTGGTCACGATGGCCACTCTGCCACCCCTCCCCTGTATGTGGGAGGAACAATCCACATAGCGGGATGGTGATGGAGGGTTCGTTCGCCCCGAACCGCCGCTCGTGATCGGCTTCACAAGCCACCGGGCCACCCATTGGCGGAAACAGCGATGCGGAAGCATCTGGAACGGATCCGATGATGGCCACCGTGCCGTCTGCAAGGAGGACCTGTGCTCACCGTCAGTGACCGCTTACCTGAGCACGGACCCGCCGCCTGCGTATCGCTGGGTGCCAACAACGCGTCCAGGACGATCAGCCACACGTCCCACGAGGGCACGTGGTGCGTGGTCTTCGTCGGGCCGATGGGTTTCACCTCCATCAGCCCGACGGAGATCGCCGACGAGACCCCCGCCGCCGGAGTCTGACCATGGGCCTGGACGCGATCAAGGCAGCCCTGCCGGAGTACGCCAGGGACATCAGGCTCAACCTCGGCTCCACCATCGGTTCCTCGGCGTTGACCCCGGCTCAGACCTGGGGCACCGCGCTGGCCAGTGCGGTCACCGCTCGCAACCCTGTCGTGTTGCGGGAGATCGCGGCCGACGCGCTCGGGCACCTCGGGCCGGAGGGCGTCGAGGCGGCCAAGGGCGCCGCGGCGATCATGGCGATGAACAACATCTACTACCGGGCCAAGCACCTGATCGGCGACGAGCAGTACGCCTCGATGCCGGCCCGACTGCGGATGCAGATCATCGCGAGGCCGGGGGTGGACAAGGGCGACTTCGAGTTCTGGTGTTTCGCCGTGTCGGCCATCGCCGGCTGTGAGGTGTGCCTGGAGTTGCACGAGAAGAAGCTGCGCGCCAGCGGCTTCACCCGGGAGCAACTGCACGAGGCCCTGCGGATCTCCGCAGTGGTGCACGCCGCCGCCGTCACCCTGGACGCCGAGGCCGCCCTGGCCTGAGCCTGCCGCCGTTTCCGGCCCCCGACGGCCGGGTAGCTCCTGCGGAGACATGAGTTGATCGGTGACAGTCAGGAGTGAACGGCATGGACAGGATCGATCCGCACGCCACCCACGCCGGGCCGGACCCGCTGCGCGGCGGCGACCAGGGCGCGGTGCCCGGCGGCGCGCCGGCCGGCACGTTCGACCCCTGGCGCTACCGGGACCAGGCCGGCGTGGCCGACGTCGACCTGGTCGGCTACAAGGTCGAGGCCACCGACGGTGGAGTCGGCAAGATCGACAGCGCCAGTCACGAGGTGGGCGGCAGCTACCTGGTCGTGGACACCGGGCCCTGGATCTTCGGCAAGAAGGTGATGTTGCCGGCCGGCACCGTCAACCAGGTCGACCACGACCAACGCACCGTCTCCGTCGACCGGACCCGGGACCAGATCAAGGCCGCCCCGGAGTACGACGAGACCAGCCACAGCGACCCGAGCTACCGGGACCAGTTGGGTGGCTACTACGACGAGACGTACGGCGCGCTCCCGCCCGGCACCGCACGGTGACTGTTCGACCCGACGGCCGGTGGGGCACTGTCCCACCGGCCGTTACCGTGAGGGCGTGGACGCCATCGACGACAGCCGACAGATTCCGCTCCCCGCCACCTTCAACTTCCGCGACGCCGGCGGCTACCTCGGGCACGGCGGCCGACCCGTACGCCGTGGCCGCCTCTACCGCTCCGACTCGCTGCACCGCCTCACCGAACAGGACCGCGACGCGTTCGTCGCGATCGGCGTCCGCACCGTCATCGACCTGCGCCGCCCCACCGAGGTGGAGCGGGACGGCCGGGTGCCGGCATACGAGGGGTTGACCTACCGGCACATCCACCCGGAGCACGACGACTGGGCGGGCGTGCCGCACGAGGAGGGCGCGAGCCTGGCCCGGTACCTCGCGGACCGGTACGCCGACCTGGCCCAGACCGGCACGGCCGGGCTGGCCGAGGCGGTCGGGCTGATCGCCGACTCCGCCAACGCCCCGGTGGTCGTGCACTGCGTGGCTGGCAAGGACCGCACCGGCATCGTCTGCGCGCTGACCCTCGCCGTGCTTGGCGTCGACGACGCTGACATCACAGCGGACTACGCGTTGAGCAGCGAGGCGTCGGCCCGGTACAGCGCCTGGCTGGCCTCCATCAACCCGGACGGAGTGGAGGTGCCGGCGCCGTTCCTGGCCTCCCCCGCCGAGGCGATGCAGATCTTCCTGGACGAGCTGCGCGCGGGGCACGGCTCGGTCGAGGCGTACCTGCGCCACGCCGGGGTGACCGACGAGCAGCTCGCCGCGCTCCGCGACCACCTGCTCGACGAGCCCACCAAGGCGCAGCCCACCGACGCGTAGGGCCGACTGTGCCGGCCGGTCCGGGTGGACGGGCCGGCACAGCGACGGAGATCAGAAGACCCGCTGCACCCAGCCGTGCGGGTCGGCCGCCTTGCCCCGCTGGATGTCGACCAACTGCTGACGCAGGGCCATGGTGACCTGACCGGGCTCGCCACCACCGATCAGGAACTCGCCGTCCGGGAAGCGGACCCCACCGATCGGGGTGACCACCGCGGCGGTGCCGCAGGCGAACACCTCCCGAAGGCGTCCGCTGGCGGCGTCGGCCTGCCAGTCGGCGAAGCTGACCGGCCGCTCCTCGACCTGGTGCCCGGCTGCGCCGGCCAGCGCGAGGACGGCGTCGCGGGTGATGCCCGGCAGGATCGTGCCGGTCAACGGTGGGGTGACCACAGTGCCGTCGTCGTAGACGAAGAAGACGTTCATGCCGCCCAGTTCGTCGACGAACCGGCGCTCCACCGCGTCCAGGAAGACGACCTGGTCGCAGCCGGCCTCGATGGCCTCCGCCTGGGCGGCGAGCGACGCGGCGTAGTTGCCGCCGCACTTGGCCGCGCCGGTGCCACCGGGCGCGGCCCGGGTGTAGTCCGGGGAGACCCAGACGGTGACCGGCTTGACGCCACCGGTGAAGTACGCCCCGACCGGTGAGGCGATCACCATGTAGAGGTACTCGTTGGCCGGGCGGACGCCGAGGAAGACCTCGCTGGCGAACATGAACGGCCGCAGGTAGAGGCTGCCGTCCTCGCCGGTGGGGATCCACTCCCGGTCGATCTCGATGAGCTTGTGCAGCGAGTCGACGAACACCTCCGGCGGCAGCACCGGCATCGCCATCCGCTGCGCTGAGGTGGCGAAGCGGGCCGCGTTGGCGTCCGGCCGGAACATCGTCACGCCACCGTCGGCAGTGCGGTACGCCTTGAGCCCCTCGAAGATCTCCTGCGCGTAGTGCAGCACGGCGCTGGCCGGGTCCATCGGGATCGGGGCACGGGCTTCCACCCGGGCGTCGTACCAGCCCTTGCCGTCGGCGTAGCGGACGGTGACCATGTGGTCGGTGAAGACCCTGCCGAACCCGGGGTTGGTCAGCAGTGCGGCCCGATCGGCGGCGGATACCGGCGCGAGATTCGGACGGATCTCGAAGTCGATCTTGTCGCCACCGCTCATCGCGCTGACCTCCCTGCGGAACAACGGCATGCGGGACCGCACACCGACATGGCTGTGCCAGAAACTTACCCCGAACGGTCGTTAAGCGGGTAGCGCCGGTCGGGCTGCCCGTGGCAGATCCGCCTCAGAGGCCGGTCGCCACTCGGGCCGGGGCGATCAGGCTACGGCGTGGGCGGCGAGCCGGTCGCCGACCTCTTCGGTACGCAGCGTCACGCCCGGCACCCGGCTGGCCAGCTCGGCGGCGACCGCCGCGTTGACCCGGGCGGCCGACTCGCTGTGCCCGAGCTGTTCCAACAGCAGCGCGGCGGAGAGGACCGCGGCGACCGGGTCGGCGACGCCCTGCCCGGCGATGTCCGGCGCCGAGCCGTGCACCGGCTCGAACATCGAGGGGTACGCCCCCTCGGGGTTGATGCAACCGCTGGCGGCCAGCCCGATGCCACCGGTGACGGCCGCGGCGATGTCGGTGAGGATGTCGCCGAAGAGGTTGTCGGTGACCACCACGTCGTAGCGCTGCGGCTGGGTGACCAGGAACATGGCCGCCGCGTCGACGTGCTGGTACTCGGTTTCGATGTCCGGGTGCTCGGCGGCGACGGCGTCGAACGTGCGCGCCCAGAGCGACCCGGCGTGGGTGAGTACGTTGGTCTTGTGCACGAGGGTGACCTTGCGCCGCTCCCGGCGGCCGGCGCGCGCGAACGCGTCGCGGATCACCCGCTCCACGCCGTGCCGGGTGTTCAGGCTCTCCTCGGTGGCGACCTCGGCCGGGGTGTCCCGGTGCAGGGAACCGCCGGCACCGGCGTAGAGCCCCTCGGTGCCCTCGCGCACCACCACGAGGTCGACCTCGCCCGGCTTCACGTTGCCCAGCGGGCCGGCGACCCCGGGCCAGAGCCGGGACGGGCGCAGGTTGACGTACTGGTCGAAGGCGAAACGGAGCTTGAGCAGCAGCCCACGCTCCAGCACACCCGGCGGGACCGTCGGGTCACCGACCGCGCCGAGCAGGATCGCGTCGTGCCCGGCCAACTCGGTCAGCACCGAGTCGGGCAGCACCTCTCCGGTACGGTGCCAGCGGGCGGCGCCGAGGTCGTACTCGGTGGCCTGCACGTCGGGCAGCACCGCGTCGAGGACCTTGCGGGCCTGCGCGACCACCTCGGGCCCGATGCCGTCTCCGGCCACCACCGCGATCCGCGCCACGACCGCACTCCTCTGCTCAACGGTTCCGTCCGGGCAACGGTACGTCGCTGTCCCGCCTCCCGGTACGCAGCGTCCACAATTTGGGATGCGGGAATGCACAGCACCCTCTCAGCTGGGACTCATGGGGCGGTCATCTCCGCTGCCTACGGTAGTGCTCAGTGGGTCGCGGGGGCCCGCTGACCAACGGGGTCGCGGTGACGCGGCGCCATGTGCGAGGGGGCAGATGCGATGCGCATCGACGAGCAGCCACGGACACGCTGGCCGGACCCGTCCGCGTTCCGCAACCGCCGGCCGGACCTTCGACTCGGCAGCCGTCGGCACCGGATCGACCCGGCCGCGGCCACCGAGGGCCGGATCGCGGTGCAGCACACCGTACGCACCGCGACCGCCGAGTACACACTGCTGCTCAACGCCCCTGAGTGGCTCGGTCGCCGGGGCGTGGGCGAGGCGCTGCGGGACAGCGTCGCCGAGCTGCGCGCCATCGACCTCACCTACGGCCCCAACCGACCGGAGAGCCTGGTCTCCCGGCTGCGTCGGGGCGAGATCAGCCCGGAGTCGTACCCGCCGCTCGCCGACCTGGTGGACCGCTGCGCCGCGATGCGCGCGGCCACCGACGGGTGGTTCGACGCCTGGGCGGTGCCCGGCGGCTTCGACCCGGGCGGCCTGCTCGGCGGTTGGGCCGTGGAACGCGCCGCCGAGCGACTGCGCGCCGCCGGCATCCACGACTACGCCGTACTCGCCGGCGCCGACCTCGTCGTCCGGGGCCGCGCGGCGCACGGCGGACCGTGGCGGGTAGCTGTGCACCATCCGACCGCACCCGAGCGCGCGCCGCTGGTGCTGGAGATGACCGCCGGCGCGATCGGCACCTCCGGGGTGACCGGGCGGCAGGGCCACGTGGTGGACCCGCACACCGGCGAGCCGGCCGACCACCTCGTCGCCGCCACAGTGGTGGGCCCCGACCTGACGATCGCCGACGCCTACGCCACGGCGCTCTACGCCGCCGGCCCCACCGGCCTGGCGTGGTTCCGGGGCAACTCCGACTATCGCGCGCTCTTCGCACACCGTCGCTGAGCCGGTCGGGCGCGCGATCGGCCCCCACGGTCTCGGCAACGACCGTGAGGGCCGGTCAGCGACGAGTGCGCGTGGCTCGCACAACCGAGGGGTGCGGACCGGTCGGGCCGGACGTCGACCGCGCCACCCGAAGACGGGCCGGCGCCTCGAACTCGGCCAGTGACCGCAGTGCGTACGCTAGCGAATCGACGCAACTCGACGCAAGAGTCTCCACACCGGACCGTCGTGACCGGAGCACGCGGTGATCGGTGGTTGACCGGCGGCGAGGCAGTTTCGACATGCTGAACGGCGGATGGCACGCTATCCGCCGTGAGTTTCGATCTGAGCGTGTGGGCCCTGGAGGACGGGGCGACGCCCGAGGACGTGCGGACAGCGGTCAACGGTTGCCGGCAGGGGCGGCACGTGGATCGCTATCCCGATCCGCGGGTGGTCAGCTTCTACCGGGCGATCACCGCCTCCTATCCGGACCGTCACCCCGGCCCGAACAGCCCGTGGGCGGTGGCGCCGCTGCACGCGGCCCACGACCACGTCGAGCTGAACCTGCACCCGACCTGCGCGGACCAGGTGCTACTGGACATCGAGCGGCTGGCCGGCGAGCACGGGCTCATGCTCTTCGACCCGCAGGACGGCTCGGTCTACCCGCCGCCGGCGCGACTGCCCGGCTGACCTGAACGGCGGCACGGACGGGAAATGACGAGGGGCCCGGCGAATCGCCAGGCCCCCCACGGTGTTTGTCGTCTACTATTCGTCGCGCAGGTCGGCGGCGCTGGCCGCCGTGGCGCCGATCGACTCGGCGGCCGAGGTGAGCAGGTCGGCGCCGAGCGCCTGGTCGACGGTGAGCGTCATCAGCGTCTCACCGCCCGCCTCCCGACGAGCCACCTGCATGGCGGCGATGTTGATGCCCGACTCGCCGAGCAGGGTACCGACGGTGCCGACCACACCGGGCCGGTCGGCGTAGCGCAGGAAGAGCAGGATGCCCTCCGCGCCGATCTCCACGTCGAAGCCGTCCACCTCGGTCAGCTTCAGCACGTCCCGAGCACCGGAGTGGGTGACAGTGCCGGAGACACTGACCGTCCGACCGTCCGGCAGCGCGCCGCGCACAGTGACCAGGGTCGGCTGCTCGGCCGTCTCGGCCAGCGTGGCCAGGGTGACCTCGACGCCACGCTCGGCGGCCAGGTGCGGGGCGTTGACGTAGGTGACCTGCTCCTCGACCACTGAGCTGAACAGGCCCTTGGTGGCGGCGAGCTTGAGCACCGACACGTCGTGGCTGACGATCTCACCGCGAACCTCGACGGTGACGCTGGCGGCGACCCCGCCCGCGACCGCGGTGAACGCCCGGCCGAGCTTCTCCGCCAGCGGCAGCAGCGGCCGAACGTCCTCGGCGACCACGCCGCCGGCCTGCACGTTCACCGCGTCCGGAACGAACTCGCCCTGCAACGCCAGCTTGACGCTCTTGGCCACGGCCAGACCGGCCTTGTCCTGCGCCTCGTGGGTGGAGGCGCCCAGGTGCGGGGTGGCCACCACGTTGTCGAAGGCGAACAGCGGGGACGAGGTGCACGGCTCCTTGCTGTACACGTCGACGCCGGCGCCGGCGACCCGGCCCTCGGCGATCGCGTCCGCCAGCGCCTGCTCGTCGACCAGCCCACCACGGGCGGCGTTGATGATGCGAACGCCGGGCTTGACGAGCGCCAACTCCTTCTCACCGATCAGGCCCACCGTCTCCGGCGTCTTCGGCAGGTGGATGGAGATGAAGTCGCTCTCCCGCAGCAGTTCCTCCAGCCCGACCAGGCGGACGCCGAGCTGCGCCGCACGGGCCGGCTGGATGTACGGGTCGTACGCGATCAGCCGGGTGCCGAAAGCGGCGATGCGCTGTGCGAAGAGCACCCCGATACGACCGAGCCCGACCACGCCGACGGTCTTGCCCTGCACCTCGACGCCTGTGTACTTCGACCGCTTCCACTCCCCCGCCTTGAGCGCGGAACTGGCGCTCGCGGTGTTGCGGGCGACGGCGAGCAGCAGCGCGACGGCCTGCTCGGCGGCGGAGACGATGTTGGAGGTGGGCGCGTTGACGACCATGACGCCCCGCGCGGTGGCGGCCGGCACCTCGACGTTGTCCAGTCCGATGCCCGCCCGGGCGACCACCTTCAGTCGCGGCGCGGCAGCAATCGCCTCGGCGTCGATCTGGGTCGCGCTGCGCACGATGACGGCGTTGGCCTCGGAGAGCGCCGAGAGCAGGGCCGGACGGTCGGTGCCGTCGACGTGACGGACGTCGAAGTCGTGGGCGAGCACCTCGATGGCGGCGGGGGCGAGTTCTTCGGCGATCAGTACGACAGGATTCATCGGTCCTCGTAGAGGTCGTGTTTGCGATCGGCCCGGGCGGCGGGGCGCCGCACTGCGCCCTGCGCTGATCCGTGCCGTGGCCGTCAGGTGCCGGCTGCTGCACCTACAGGCGATCGTAGGGGCCCCGCTGGTCGGCGTGTTCCGGTCTTCGGGGTGAGTGCCCTCACACGCCCGGTCGGGCGACGGACATCGGCCGTTCACCGCACCGACACGGTTCTCCGGCCGCGCCGAGCACCGACGGCGTCGGTCACCCGGTCAGTCCGGGAGAGTCGTGGCGCACGAGCACTGCCGCCCGACGTATCGACGGGCGGCAGCATGCCGGGCAGCCCCGGGGCGGCGCTGGGGAGAGCGCCAGCCCTGGGGCTGTCGGTGGATCGTCGTTCGAACGGGTCAGGCGGTCTCGGTGATCGGGCGGTCGACCCAGCTCATCATGCCGCGCAGCTTCTTGCCGGTCTCCTCGATCGGGTGCGCCGCACCCTCGGCCTGCCACTTGGTGAAGTTGGGCCGGCCGGCCTCGTCCTCGGCGACCCACTCGCGGGCGAACTCGCCGGACTGGATCTCACCCAGGATCTTGCGCATCTCGTCCTTGACCCGGGAGTCGATGATGCGCGAGCCACGGGAGAGGTCGCCGTACTCGGCGGTGTCGGAGATGCTGTAGCGCATCTTCGCGATGCCGCCCTCGTACATGAGGTCGACGATCAGCTTCAGCTCGTGCAGGCACTCGAAGTAGGCGATCTCCGGGGCGTAGCCCGCCTCGGTGAGCACCTCGAAACCGGTCTGCACCAGCGCCGAGGCGCCGCCGCAGAGCACCGCCTGCTCGCCGAAGAGGTCGGTCTCGGTCTCCTCGGTGAAGGTGGTCTTGATCGCGCCGGCGCGGGTGCCGCCGATCCCCTTGGCGTACGCGAGGGCGAGCGCGAGCGCGTTGCCGCTGGCGTCCTGCTCGACGGCGACGAGACAGGGCACGCCCTTGCCGTCGCTGTACTGGCGGCGGACCAGGTGACCGGGGCCCTTGGGCGCGACCATCGCGACGTCCACCTCGGCCGGCGGCTTGATCAGGCCGTACCGGATGTTGAAGCCGTGGCCGAAGAAGATCGCCTTGCCCGGGGCGAGGTGCGGGGCGATCGACTCCGCGTAGATCCCGCGCTGGGCGGTGTCCGGTGCGAGCACCATGATCACATCGGCCTCGGCGGCGGCCTGTGCGGGCGTGACCACTCGCAGGCCCTGCTCCTCAGCCTTGGGACGGCTCTTCGAGCCCTCCGGCAGACCGATCACCACGTCGACGCCGGAGTCACGCAGCGACAGCGCGTGGGCGTGGCCCTGGCTGCCGTAACCGATCACCGCGACCTTCTTGGCCTGGATCAGGCCGAGGTCGGCATCGTCGTCGTAGTACACCTCAACGCTCATGAGAACTTCCCTTTCGTACGACGGCCGGGGCGGCCCGTCGTGGTCTGTGCGGATGAATTCGCCGGACGGCCGGCCGAGGGCCGACCGGCGGCGGGTCAGGCGGCCCGAAGCGCGGGACCGGCGGTGATCGAACGCGAGCCGCGCCCGATGGCCACCAGCCCGGACTGGACCATCTCCTTGATGCCGAAGGCCTCGAGGTCGCGGAGCAGCGCGTCGAGCTTGTCCGGGGTGCCGGTGGCCTCGATGGTCAGCGTGTCCGGTGCGACGTCGACCACCCGGGCGCGGAACAGGTTGACGGTCTCCAGCACCTGCGACCGTGCGGACCGGTCGGCGCGAACCTTCACCAGCAGCAACTCTCGGGCGACCGAGACCTGGGGATCCAGCTCAACGATCTTGAGCACGTTGACAAGCTTGTTCAGCTGCTTGGTGACCTGTTCCAGCGGGGACGACTCCGCGTTGACCACGATGGTGATCCGGGAGACGTCCGGGTTCTCGGTCTCGCCGACGGCGAGGCTGTCGATGTTGAACCCGCGCCGGGAGAACAGGCCGGAGACCCGGGCGAGCACGCCCGGCTTGTTCTCCACCAGCACGGACAAAGTATGCATGGTCATTAAATGTCATCCTCGTCGAAGGCCGGGCGGACGCCACGGGCGAACATGATCTCGTCGTTGCTGGTGCCGGCGGCGACCATCGGCCAGACCATCGCGTCCTTGCCGACCACGAAGTCGATCACCACGGGGGCGTCGTTGATCTCCATGGCGGCGGCGATCGTCTTGTCCACGTCATCGGCGCTCTCGCACCGCAGCCCGACGCAGCCCAGGGCCTCGGCGAGCTTGACGAAGTCGGGGATGCGGTGCTTGTGGGTGCCGAGCTCGGTGTTGGAGTAGCGCTCGTTGTAGAAGAGCGTCTGCCACTGCCGGACCATGCCGAGATTGCCGTTGTTGATGACGGCGATCTTGACCGGGATGCCCTCCAACGCGCAGGTGGCCAACTCCTGGTTGGTCATCTGGAAGCAGCCGTCACCGTCCACCGCCCAGACCACCGTGTCCGGCTTGCCGACCTTGGCGCCCATCGCCGCCGGCACCGCGTAGCCCATCGTGCCGAGGCCGCCGGAATTCAACCAGGTGTACGGCTTCTCGTAGGAGATGAACTGTGACGCCCACATCTGGTGCTGGCCCACCCCGGCCACGAAGATCGCGTCCGGGCCGACGATCTCGCCCAGCCGCTTGATCACGTACTGCGGGGACAGGGTCCCGTCGACCGGCTCGTCGTAGCCCAGCGGGTAACGGTTGCGCAGGTCGTTGAGCTGCGTCCACCAGTCACCCAGGTCGGCGGTGTGCCCTGCCGACCGCTCGGCGGTGACCGCGGCGATCAGCTCGTCGATGACGTGCTTGGCGTCACCGACGATCGGGACGTCCACGTGCCGGTTCTTGCCGATCTCGGCGGGGTCGATGTCCGCGTGCACCACTGCCGCGTCCGGGGCGAACGAATCCAGTTTGCCGGTGACCCGGTCGTCGAAGCGTGCGCCCAGCGCGACGATCAGATCCGCCTTCTGCAGGCCGTAGACCGCGGCGACAGTGCCGTGCATGCCGGGCATCCCGAGGTGCTGCTGGTGCGAGTCGGGGAACGCGCCGAGCGCCATCAGCGTGGTGACGACCGGGATGCCGGTCAGCTCGGCCAGCCGGCGCAGCCCGTCGGTGGCACCGGCCTTGAGCACGCCGCCGCCCACGTAGAGCACCGGCCGCCGGGCTGCGGCCATCAGCCGCGCCGCCTCCCGGATCTGCTTGCCGTGCGGGTGCAGGGTGGGCCGGTAGCCGGGCAGGTCCAGGGTGGGCGGCCAGGAGAAGGTGGTCGGCGCCTGGAGCACGTCCTTGGGGATGTCGACAAGCACGGGGCCGGGTCGCCCGCTGCTGGCCAGGTGGAACGCCTCGGCCAGCACCCGGGGGATCTCCTCGGCGTTCTGCACGAGGAAGTTGTGCTTGGTGATCGGCAGGGTGATGCCCTGGATGTCCGCTTCCTGGAAGCCGTCGGTGCCGATCAGCGGGCTGGCCACCTGTCCGGTGATCGCCACCATCGCCACCGAGTCCATGTACGCGTCAGCGATCGGGGTGACCAGGTTCGTCGCGCCCGGGCCGGAGGTGGCGATGCAGACGCCGACCTTGCCGGTGGCCTGCGCGTAGCCGGTCGCCGCGTGCCCCGCGCCCTGCTCGTGCCGCACCAGGATGTGCCGGACCGTCGAGTCGTAGAGCGGGTCGTACGCCGGCAGGATCGCGCCGCCCGGAATGCCGAAGACGACGTCGACCTCGAGCGCCTCGAGGGACCGCACGAGCGAGCCGGCCCCGGAGATCGGGGTCGCGGCGGCGGGCCGTACCGCCGGGGCGGCCGGGGTGGTCGTGCGCGTGGCGGCCTGGTCGACATCGAGGGTCGGGTCGGCGGCCGCGCGGGCCCGGCGGGCGGTGTGGGCGAGGGTCTCGGGCGTGGGTCTCGTCATGGCGGTTCTGGCCTTCGGCTGGAGTGGCTGGTGGCTAGTCAAGCGATGCGACACGGGCGGGGCCCGCCTCGCCAGGTTCCGATGGCAATAAAAACGGCCCTCGTGCAGATGCACGGGGCCAGCGCACTCTCAGGTGGGAGAGTGCGCTCAGGTAAGTACTCGCAGCGACCGGTACGACGACATGCGGCTAAGCCTGACGCATCTCACGCGATGAGTCAACTGATCCCACATGTTGGTTAACGGAGGTCGGCGCGTCGGCCTGCGACGCGCCATCGGCAGGTGGGGTGAGCTGCCCGGATCCACCCGGAGCACGGCGTGGTGCGGGCACCGGAGCGGGACGCGCGCCCGGGGATGTGGCCGCCTCCAGCATCGCCTCCAGGTGCTCGGCGGGCACCCCCCAGCCGAAGAGCGCGCCCTGGCCAAAGCGGCAACCGGCGGCCACCACGGCGGCCAACTCGGTCGGGGTGGTCACCCCCTCGGCGATCACCTCCAGCCCCAACTGGTGGCCCAGGCGCATGACGATGTCGACCATCGGGGCGAACGCGGGGCCGTCCTGGCCGACCGGGCGGACCGGCTCGTGCTCGGCGACCAGACTGTGGTCGATCTTGAGGATGTCGATCGGCAACCGGCGCAGCTGCCCCAGCGACGAGTAGCCGGCCCCGAAGTCGTCCAGCGCGATCCGGACACCTGTCAACCGCAGCGCGGTGAGCCGCCGGATCAGCTCGTCCAGGTCGGTGGCGACCGCGTGCTCGGTGACCTCCAGGACCAGCCGCTGCGGCGGCACGTGGTGGGCACGCAGCGCCTCGGCGACCTGGACCACGTACTGCGGGGCGTGCAGCTCACGCGGGGAGACGTTCACCGACACCCAGACGTCGTGCCCGTCCGCCAGCCACCGGGAGAGCTGGTAGCAGGCCTGATGCAGCACCCAGGCACCGAGCGGGGCGATCATGCCGCACTCCTCGGCGAGCGGGATGAACTCGTCCGGACGCACGTTGCCCAGCTCGGGATGGTGCCAGCGGAGCAGCGCCTCGGCGCCGACCGGCCGCACCGACGGCAGCGACGCCACCGGCTGGAACGCCAACCGCAGCTCGTCGCGGTCGATGGCCCCGCGCAGCTCGTGCTCCACAGTCGTACGGCGGCGCAACAGCTGGTCGTACGCGGCGTCGTACCGCTCGATCCGGTTCTTGCCACGCTGCTTGGCGTAGCGCAACGCCAGGTCGGCGTGGCGCAGCAGCAGCTCCACGTCCGGCTCGTCGGCCCAGTCGGCCACCCCGATGCTCACCGACAGGAAGACCGGCCCCTCCGGCTGGTCGTAGGGGCGGTTGAGCACCCCGAGGAGCCGTTCGGCGACCCGGTCCGCCTCGACCGACCGACCCTGCATGAGGACGGCGAACTCGTCGCCACCCAGCCGGGCGGCAACGTCGCCGGGGCGCAGGTTGCCGCGCAGCCGCCGGCCCACCTCGGCCAGCACGGCGTCGCCCACGTCGTGGCCCCGCATGTCGTTGACGTTCTTGAAGCCGTCCAGGTCCAGGCCGAGCAGCACACACGGGTTGTGGTCGGCGGCGTTGCGGTGCAGCGCCCGGAGCAGCCCGCGCCGGTTGGCCAACGACGTCAGCGGATCGGTGTGCGCCAACTCCCGGAAGTGCGCCTCCCGCTCGGCCAGGCGGCTCGCGTACCCCCGGACGTCGCGAAGGGTGAGGTACTGCCGTGCCACCAGGGCGAAGCCCTCCACGCTGCCGGCCACGATGCCCGCTGCGGTGAACCGGCCGTCCTGGGCGAGGTGGTACATCGCCGAGGCGGCCATCGCCAGCATCGGGGCGATCGCGTACTCGCCGTCGCTGCCGACCAGGTCCAGGTCGATCTGCCCCGGCCGGTCGGCCCGGTACACGGCGAGCGCGACGATCAGCAGACCAGCGGCGAGCACCGCCGCACCGGCCAGCGCCATTGTCGGCCCGGCCTGGCAGAGCCCGGCGCTGAGACCCAGCCCACCGCAGGTCACCGCGCTGATGCCGGCGCCCAGCGCGGCGAGCCGTCGACGTGGCGCGGCGGCCCGGAAGACGACGATCACGACGAGCCCGGCACCGAGCGCGGCGCTCACGGTGGCCACCAGGATCGCCGGGCAGGCCATCGGCGTGGCGGCACCGAGCAACCGGGTGGGCTCGGTGAAGAGCACCCAACCGACGAACCACAGCGCCGCCGCCATGACCAACCCGTCCAGGGCGAGCCGGGTCGTTCCAGCAGCGGTGGCTGCCACCCCGGGCAGCCGGAGCAGACCAGCGGCGAACGCCAGCCCGCTCACCGCGGTGCCGATCGCCACCGCTGTCGCCCAACCGGTGCGCTGCCCCTGCTCGTGGGCCCAGTGGTCGTTCGCGCTGAGCGCGGCGACAACCCCGGCCAGGAGGCTGAGCAGTGCAACTCCGGCGGCCGCCGCGAGCAGCACGTGTGCCGGTCGACGCGGCGCCACCCGCCGCCGGGCGACGACGGTCAGCAGCACGGCGGCCACCGCGGCGACGAGCCCGCTGAGCGCCGCGACAGCGACCATGCCCGGTGGAAAATGCACGCCTCCAAGAGTGCCGGATGGGCGCACGTCATGGGGGGCTGGGTGTGCATCTGTTGGGACACGGCAGATACCGGGGTGGGCCGGTGCGCCGACGGTGTCATGCTGGTATGCATGCCTGAGCTGCGGTCGAGGACTTCCACACACGGTCGGACGATGGCCGGCGCCCGGGCCCTCTGGCGGGCCACCGGGATGACCGACGACGATTTCGGCAAGCCGATCGTCGCCATCGCCAACAGTTTCACCCAGTTCGTGCCTGGTCACGTACACCTCAAGGACATGGGTGGCCTGGTCGCCGACGCGATCGCCGAGGCCGGCGGGGTGGGCCGGGAGTTCAACACCATCGCTGTCGACGACGGCATCGCGATGGGCCACGGCGGCATGCTCTACTCGCTGCCCAGCCGCGAGCTGATCGCCGACGCCGTCGAATACATGGTCAACGCGCACTGCGCGGACGCCCTGGTCTGCATCTCCAACTGCGACAAGATCACCCCCGGGATGCTGCTGGCCGCGTTGCGGCTCAACATCCCGACCGTCTTCGTCTCCGGCGGCCCGATGGAGGCCGGCAAGACGATGGCGATCGAGGGCGTCGTGCACAGCAAGATCGACCTGATCGACGCGATGATCGCCTCCTCGAACGAGGCGGTCACCGACGAGCAGCTCGGTGAGATCGAACGCTCCGCCTGCCCGACCTGCGGCTCCTGCTCCGGCATGTTCACCGCCAACTCGATGAACTGCCTCACCGAGGCGATCGGGCTCGCGCTGCCCGGCAACGGCTCCACGCTGGCCACCCACGCCGCCCGCCGGTCGCTCTTCGTCGAGGCCGGCCGGACCGTCGTGGAGATCTCCAAGCGGTGGTACGACGGCGACGACGACTCGGTGCTGCCGCGTGCTGTCGCCTCCAAGGCCGCCTTCGAGAACGCTGTCGCCCTGGACGTGGCGATGGGCGGCTCCACCAACACCGTGCTGCACCTGCTGGCCGCCGCCCGCGAGGCGGAGATGGACTTCGGCGTCACCGACATCGACGCGATCTCCCGGCGGGTGCCCTGCCTGGCCAAGGTCGCGCCGAACTCGCCGAACTACCACATGGAGGACGTGCACCGGGCCGGCGGCATCCCGGCGATCCTCGGCGAACTGGACCGGGCCGGGCAGCTCAACCGGGACGTGTGGGCCGTGCACTCCCCCTCGCTGGCACAGTGGCTGACCGACTGGGACGTGCGCGGTGGCTCCCCCACCCCCACGGCCGTCGAGCTGTTCCACGCCGCTCCTGGCGGCGTGCGTACCGTCGAACCGTTCTCCACCACCAACCGGTGGTCGTCGCTGGACACCGACGCGGCCGGCGGCTGCATCCGGGACCGCGAGCACGCCTACTCCGCCGATGGTGGTCTGGCCATCCTGCACGGCAACCTGGCACCCGAGGGCAGCGTGGTGAAGACCGCCGGCGTGCCCGACGACTGCCTGACCTTCCGTGGCCCGGCGAAGGTCTACGAGTCGCAGGACGACGCGGTGACAGCGATCCTCGCCAAGCAGGTGGTCGCCGGGGACGTCGTGGTGATCCGGTACGAGGGGCCCAAGGGCGGCCCCGGCATGCAGGAGATGCTCTACCCCACCTCGTTCCTCAAGGGACGCGGGCTGGGCCGCTCCTGTGCGCTGCTCACCGACGGCCGTTTCTCCGGTGGCACCTCCGGGCTCTCCATCGGGCACGTCTCCCCCGAGGCGGCCTCCGGCGGGCTGATCGCCCTGGTCCGCGACGGCGACGAGGTCGTCATCGACATCCCGGGCCGGTCGATCGAGCTGAACGTTTCCGCCGAGGAGCTGGAGGCTCGCCGGGTGGCCGAGGAGAAGCGCGACAAGCCGTACACCCCCACCGACCGGCAGCGGCCGGTGTCTGCGGCGCTGCGCGCGTACGCCTCGATGGCCACCTCGGCCAGCGACGGCGCCTACCGCCGCGTCCCGGAGTAACCACCGCTCGCATCGACATCCGTGATGTCGGGTATCCCGTCGGCCCGGATACCCGACATCGGTGCCGAATCATCGTTCTACAGCGCACCTAGCCGGGTCGAACATCGGATCCTCGATCGCCTTCAGCAGCGGTCGGGATGCCACATGCTCCGGCCTGATGTGCCGCCCGAGCACCACGACCGCCACCGACGACGCGCCAGCGCTCTTCAACGCGTACGCCAGCGACTGCGCCCGGGAACCTGTCGTCCAGGTGTCGTCCAGGACCAGCGGCCGAACGCTGACGCTCTCGACCGGAAGCTGGACCGTGAACCAGTCGCGCTGGAACGTCCGCGTCTCAGATCCGTGGCGGGGATTCGACAGCGCCGCGAGCCACGGCAGTCCAAGACGGTCGCCGATCAGATCCTGCAGGGGGTGCGGATGAGCCTGGCTCCGGGTGCTCGGCACGACCACCACGTGGGTCGGCGCACCGCCCATCCGATCAGCGACGCAGTCGAGGTGCCGCTGCAGGAACAGCAGCAGCAGTGCGAGCAGATTCCACCTAGCCTGGGCCGACCCCGGCGTGGACTTGTACAGGCACAGGTGGTGGTGATGCTGACCGGTACGCGGCGAGTAAGCGATTGGAGCGACCACGTCGGCGAGCAGGCCACCAGACGCCGTCTGGTGTTCCTGGCAGGGGTAGCAGTAGTCGAACCCGGGAGTGCGGACACCGCGACACGTCGGGCAGATCCAGGGAAGAGTGGGCAAGGGATTTCGAAGAAAGTTCCGCTGGGTCTCGACGTACTCCCGGACCCTGGCCCACGGGTCAGAGGCTGGCGAAATCAGGAAAGCCCTCCAACTCGGCCGCAGCCGGTGAACGGTCGAGAATGGCGTCGACCGCCTCCACCAGGTCCATGGTCCCGTGCGCGACGTGGACGCCGGGCCGGGTGGCGAAGGCGCGTGCCCAGTCGTGCCGCATCACCTGACTGGTGAGCACCACGGGCCGACCGTGCTGAAGAGCGAGCCGCGCCTGGATCCGGGCTCCACTGCGTTCGCCGGCTTCGATGACCACGGTGGCAGCGGCGTAGCCGCTCATCACCGCGTTTCGCATTGGGAAGCTCTGCTTTGTCGGGGCGGCATCGGGCCAAAACTGGCTGAGCACCAATCCGACCTTTGCGATGTGCTCCTGGAGCGCGTGGTTGACCGTCGGGTAGTGGTGACGAATTCCGGTGCCGATGACCGCGACGGTGCGGCCCCCTGCCGCGAGTGCCGCCTGGTGGGCTGCGGTGTCGATCCCTTTCGCCAGACCGCTGACCACCGTCACACCACGGCGGGCAAGTGATTCTGATACCGAGCTGGCGATCTCGACGCCTCGATCGCTCGCTTCGCGGCTGCCGACCACTGCGATGGCCCGAGCGTCGGGACGCGACTCACCTCGGGCGAAGAGCACTGGCGGCATCTCGCGGATGTCACGCAACTGGGCGGGGTAGTCGTCGTCGAAGAAGG
The DNA here is from genome assembly GCF_036347035.1 of Micromonospora sp. NBC_00821. Classification (NCBI taxonomy): domain Bacteria; kingdom Bacillati; phylum Actinomycetota; class Actinomycetes; order Micromonosporales; family Micromonosporaceae; genus Micromonospora; species Micromonospora sp. NBC_00821. The sequence goes on along the minus strand of NZ_CP108880.1, from coordinate 1,572,765 downwards.
CCCGCACTGTGATGCCCTCGGCCCGCCAGCCCGCGAGGTCGCCGGCTGCGGCCTCGATCAGCGAGTCGACGGAGCGGGTGTCGGGAAAGAGCGTGTCGGTCTGCCCGACGACCCGGCGCAGGACTGCCAGGGCGGTGCCGACCTCTTGAATGTCGTGCACGGCATCAGACCAGCCGAGGTCTGGCTGCCGCAGCAGCGCGATCAGCGCAGCCCGCTCCACCGTCACCCGGTCCATGCCCCTGATCGTAGAGGCAACTCCCGGCCGCCCGGCCCACCGGCCACGCGGAGCCGGCAGAGAAGCTCGGCGCACCTCAGATCGCCCCACGTGATCGAACATATGTTCCCTCAGTCCTCAGGTCAACCGGACGTCGCGCAGGTCGGGGGCTTCGGCGAGGAGGTGTACGCCGTCGTCGTCGTGTCGGTACGCCGTGCAACCGGCGCGGGTGAAGCGAACGGTGAGCACCTGCCCGGCGTGCTGGGCCGCCAGGCGTAGCAGTTCCGGCTCGGGATCGGCGACGTCACGCGGCCCCGAGCCGGGCACCGGGATGGGCACCGTCGGGTCGGTGGGGGCGGCCCCGGCTACGGCGTCGGTCAGGCATTCGACGCACCAGGAGAGCGCGGCGGCCAGACTCGGCCGGTAGGGGAAGTCGTCAGGACGGACAGGTGCGTCAAGCGGCTTCACGTCGACCGACCAGCGCAATCCGTCGGCCAGCAGTGGGTCTGCGGCGTTGTGCCGCAGGTCGCACACCGCCACCACGAGGGCCAGGTCAAGGCCGAGGGCGAGCCGCAGCAACTCGGCCAGCGGCGGCGCGTCGGGAGGCGTCGCCACCACGATCAGACGGCCGGCCGGCGTACCCCGGCTTGCGTTGCGGACGTGCTCCCCGACCGGGTCGGCCCCGGCCCAGGGCAGTGTGACGTAACCGTCGCGGAGGTCTTTGCCGATCTGCTGCCCACCGTCGGCGTCGGCCAGGTCGTCGGGCCGCGCACCGAGGACGGCCGCCCAGGAGCCGAGCCGGTAACGGTCCGGAAGCTGGACGACGGGCTTGCCGCCCGGTTGGGTGGCGACCAGCGGAGCGACTTCGGGCGCACCGGCCTGCCAGGCCAGGTGCACCACCCGGTGCCGCAGGTCGGTGATCGTGACCACCACCGTCCGGTGCAGACGGTGGGTGTCGCCGCAGGTGAAGCAGTGCAGCGCGGATGGGCGCAGGCCGGCGCCGCAGCAGTGCGGGCAGTCGGGGTCGGCCACCCGACCGCCGAGCCGGCAGTCGCAGGCGCGTAGCCGGCTGTGTGGTCGGCAGTCCGGGCACTGCCGCCAGTCGACGGGTTCACCCAGCCACTGCGGGTCGGGCGGTTCGTAGCCGCGGCTCACCGGCACCCGCACACGGCGGACGACCTGGCCGGTGGGCTGCTCCGCGAGGGTCTCCACCGGCTCGCCGGCGCGCAGAGTCGTGTGCCACCAGCGGCCGTTGCGCCACAGCGCCTGCGCGCCGGGCAACTCGTCGCCGTGGGCCGCGTCGTTGCAGTCAGCGAGCACGCGGCGTTCGAGTTGATCGACGTCCACGGCCGAAGCGACGGGTGGGCGCGGCGAGTCAGGTCGCAGCAGCCGGGCGGGAGCGGCCAGGCCGCGTTGGGCAAGGCCGTCGAGCGCCTTGGCCACGTCGGTGCAGGCCAGCGACTCCGGCAGGTCCCGGCACCAGCCGGGCGAACCGAGCGGCACCGGGGAGCCGGGCACCTCGTACCGAATGGCCCAGCAGAACCCGGCATCCTGCCGGCGGGCCTCGACGACCAGGTCGAGCAGCAGCAGGTCGGCCAGCGCACACAGCCGGGCCAGCCGTGCGGCCGGGTCGACGGTCGCCGGGACGGTGGATCGGCCCAGCACCAGCCGCCAGGGGGCGTGATCGGCCCGCAGGATGGCGTGAGCCTCCAACTCGTGCCGAAGCGCTGCGGGCAGGTCGGGCTGCCACTGCCGGTCCAACCACAGCGAAGGCACATCGGCCTCGTCCAGGACCGCGCCGACGGTGGCGGCGAGTTCGCGTACCCGGGAAGCAAGGTCGACCACCCAGTGGCCCGCCGGGTCGCGGTGGGGGTCGAGGCCGCCGGGCACGACCTGGTGGGACGCGACAGCGCCGGTGTCCAGGTTCGCGACGGTGACCACGAGCTGCGCCCGCCGCCGGCCGCGCCGCCCGCAGCGATAACAGGGGTACGTGACGGTGCCCGCGCCGCGACACTGCTCGCAGCTCCGGTACGCCTCCCGGCGTGGCCCGAGCACGTCGGCGTCGGCGAGGAACCGGTCACCGTAGGTGGTGCACCGGCACGGCTCCAGCGTGAAGGTCATCCCGTCGCAGTCCGGGCAGACGACGACGGGCACGGCGGTCACCGACACCGCCGGGCCGCGCAGTCACCGTCGTGTTCCACCCGCCGCACGCACCGCCGACCGCCGTCGAGCGGCAGGTCGCAGAAGACCCGATGGCGTACGCCCTGGGCGTCCTCGGCGGACACCGTGGTCTCACCGGCGTCCACTTCGGTGAGGAAGCTCAGGGAGCGGGCCAGGGTGCCGGCGAACTGTTGGGCGGCCGGCAGGTCGGCAGCGGTGAACGGCAGGTGCGCCACCCAGCGGGCGCTCATCGGCGGGCCGCCAGATCCTCGCGGGCCCGCCGTGACTGCCAGCACCTCAGCGCATCCTTGATCCGCTCGGTCTCCCGCCGGCTGCTGCCCAGCGCCGCGTACACCTCGGCGAGATCGTGGGCGACCCGGTCGAGGAACTCGGCTACCTCCAGGGCGTCCACGCCACGCCGGCCACGGCGGGTGAACCGGCGTCCGCGGACCTGCCAGGGCTTCAGAGGTACGTAGTTGGCCGCCCGATAGGGCGCCGGCCGGGGTGGCTCGGCCCGGAGATGACGGAGAAACGCGCACACGAAGCAGCACCACCCTTCCTCATATTTGATCGACGATCACCGGCGCGGGAATTGCGCGTCCATCGCTGTTGTCGGACCAATCTTGTAAGGTCGGAAGCACCATCGCAATGAATGTCGACTCACACTGTTCCGCTATTTGTGGGCAACATTCCCCTGTTGCAGAACGGCTGTCGGGATGTTGCAAAACTCAACAGGAAGGAGAGCTGGGTGGCCGATGACATGGGCTCGACGGTGCCCCGACGCCAGCTCGGCAGGGCGCTGCGTGACCTGCGCACCGAGGCGGGGGCGACCCTGGACGCGGTCGCCGAAGCGCTGGAGTGCAGCCGCCAGAAGGTGTGGCGGATCGAGAGCGGGCTCGGCTCGGTGCGCGGCGTCGACGTGCGAGCGATGTGCGAGCTGTACGGGGCGACGGGCGAGCTGACCCGGGCGCTCATCTCCCTGGCCGGCGAGACGAAGGCGAAGGGCTGGTGGCATGCGTACGGCGATGCCGTCCCCGAATGGTTCGAGCTGTACGTGGGCCTCGAATCCGCCGCCTCGAAGCTCCGCTTCTACAAGAACAGCCTCGTGCCCGGCATCCTCCAGAGCCGCGACTACGCCCGGGGCATCTACCGCATCGACCAGCCCGACATGAGCGACGACGACCGGGAGCGCGCGGTCGAGTTGCGCCTGCAACGGCAGTCATTGCTAACCCGACGTCTCCCACGGGCCCCGCAGGTGCACGTGGTGCTCTGCGAGTCGGTGCTCCTTCGGCCGGTAGGCGGCCCCGAGACCATGGTGGATCAACTCCACAATTTACTTCGGTTGACCCGCCTGCCGAACATCTCGATTCGCGTGTTACCCCTGATCGCGGGGCCCCACCACGGGACCGTTGCTGGCGAGTTCGTGCTTCTTGATTTTCCGATCGGCAACCGAAGCATGCCCGAGCCGCCGTTGGTCTACAGCGAGGCGATCACTGGCGCTCTCTACCTCGACCGTCCCAATGAGTTCGCGACCTATGAGAAGGTCTGGTCGAGCCTGCTGTCACTCGCCCTCGATGAGGGACAATCGTTCCAACTGATCAACAAGATCATCGGGGAGGTTCACCATGGTTGACCTGACGGGCGCTTCCTGGCGCAAGAGCACCCGCAGCGCGGGCAATGGCGGTGAGTGCGTCGAGGTTGCCGACAACCTGCCCGGCATCGTCGCCGTACGCGACAGCAAAGACCCGCACGGACCGGCCCTCACCTTCTCCACCACCGCCTGGGGAAGCTTCGTTCGGGGGACCCACCGCCACTAACCTAATTCGCATCGAGCGCGCTCACGTTGAGCCTTCGTCAGGTGACTCCTCAGACGTAACCCGGCGCACGCTGGCTTGGGGTTATCACTACCCAACACCTGCCCTAACGACGAGGCCCCCAGCGCTTGCCGGGGGCCTCGCTCTTCACTCAGCGGACCAGGTGCGACGGCCGGTCGAGAACTTCGGTGGGCGTGTCGGGCGTTGAGAGCGCCAGTGACACTGGTCTGGGCATCATCGCCGAGAGGCTTGGCGACGGTCACAGGGTGATGACGGCGTCCTCGGCGAGCGTGAACAGCCCGGCGTCCAGGGTGATCGTCTTGAGCTTGGTGCCCTTTGGAACGTCGAAGAAGACGTTCGCGGTCACCGAGTTGCCCGGATTGATCTCATCGAGGAATCCCTGCCCGTCATCGTTGCCGTAGATCCCGGCCTCTCCGTCGACCTCGTATTTCCGACCACTCCCGTCCTGCGCGGAAATACTGCCGTCGGCGTGGAAGCTGTGCGCCTTCTTAGTAACGTTCTTGACCGTCACGCTGACTCTGCAGAACGTGCCCTGCGCCTTGGTGTTGAGGAACTCGCTGCCCACCTTCGCGATCCCACACTTCACGCTCTTGACGGTGAATTCGAAATCACCGCCGCGCACCTTGTCGCCGATGCCGGCTACCTTGGGCTTCGTCTCTGCGGGAGCCGCCGAAGTCTTGGCTGGTGTGGGTGCGACCGCCTCGTCTGCCAGTGGCGCTGCGCTCGCGGCAACGCTGTTCGTGGCGGCGGGTGCGCCACTGCTAACGGTGGCGGCGTCAACCTTCTTGTCATCAGCGGTAAGACTGACCACCGTGGCGCCACCACAGCACAGCACCACGAACGCGCCGACCCCGATGAGAGTGGGAAGTAGCCAGGATGCACGCTTCTTTGGGGCGGGCGGCGGCGGGAACTGGCCGGGCGGCGGCGGAGACTGACCTAATGGGGGCGGCGGGAACTGCCCGGCGGGCACCTGCGAGAACTGGGCCGTCGGTGGCATCGGCGGCTGGCCGGCGGGGAGCTGATTCTGGTGAGGCTCGTTGGGTGCCGTCATCGAGTGGTGTCTCCCGGGTCTTGACTGGCGCTGCTGCGCAAAGAAGCAAAGCGCTTTGCACAGTGCCATAGGCACCCTTGGAGATTAGTCCTCCGGCCGGGCTGGAACCACACGACGAGGCAGCTTATAAAGCACCCGGTCTGACCAGACCAATGTCAGCCGTTCAGGCAATTCTTGAACTCGGTCCAGCGAATATCCAAAATACCTCCACTCTCAGCTCTGTCAGATATCCTACAAAAGGCCTCTTTGTCTGATGGCTGGCCTGTTGATTCCCCGGTCAGGGGCCGGGAGGAAAGAGCGCCTTCGCCGCAGACCCAGCACGGCCGGAAGGACATCGACCACGGTACCCATTCTCGACCGTGCGACCCCACGGAAACCGTCCAATTCGGAGGACCGCAGGCCATCAAGTCCGGATCACCAGGTCAGGACGGTGCCCACGGTCCGCTGACGAACTGCCCGTTGCCGACGAACGGGCTGACGTTTGGCACGCACCCGCCCAGGCCCATCGTCTGGGTCATCATGACCGGGGCCGGCTTGCCGCGACCGCCACACTTCATGTGGGCGAAGCCGAGGAAGTGGCCGAACTCGTGATTGATCACGCCGGCGTGGTAATCGTCGATGCTGACCGGGTATCCCGGTGAACCCTGGAGCCACCGCCGCAGGTTGATCATGATGGTCTTGCCGTACTTGCAGGAGTAGACGCCCTCGGTGTCGACGCCGCTCGCGCCGCAGAGGCGGTCCACTGTCCTCGGTGTCGCGAGCCGCACGTCGACGTCGACAGTCGAGGTGCCGACCCGTTGGAAGGACCACGACGCCCGGGTCAGGTTCACCGAGGCGTTGGTGACCGGGTGCTGTGCCGACGTGGCCCAGCCGTTCGGTGCGGCCAACACCTGCTCGATGCTCGCGGCGAACCGGTCGGGCTTCCAGGCGGGGATGTCACCCCAGGCGATGCCCTTCTCCACCGAGACGCTGTAGCGCACCCGCTTCTTGCCCTTGCCGATCACGCGACCCTTGCCGGTGGCGGTGGTGAAGGTGCCGGCGGCCCTGGTGGGGATCTGCGCGTCGGTGGGGATCTCCGGAGTCGGGCTGGAGGTTGGCGTGTCGTCGGGGCTCGGAGCGGAGTTCTGCGTACTCGGGCCGGGGCGTGGGACTTCGGCCTGCCCGGACGCCGGTGCCGACAGGCCGCAGGCGGCGGTTGCCAGCACCGCTGCCAACGAGATCGGCAGGAGCAGCCGTCCGTTGATCCGCACGTCGAAACCTCCAGGAGCAATCACGGGTGAGTGAGGAACACCGGAAGGCTACGTGACTGCCTGTAAGGAAACTGTCAGGATGATCGGTGCCGTCGCGCGGGCAAAAGCACATAGATCCGGCATGCGATACCGAGGCAGGTCACCCTAGGTGATCAGGGCTGTCGGTTTGAGCGAGGTCAGGCGGCCGCGACGACGTGGTCGATCACCAGGTGGGCGGCACCGGTGATGCCGACGTCCTGGCCGGCGGCGACCCGTTCGATGAGCAGGGTCTGGGTGGCCAGCGGGAGGCACCGCTCGTAGAGGGTGGCCCGCATGCTGGCCAGCAGCGGCTCGCAGTCGGCGAGCCGACCGCCGATGGCCACCACCTGCGGGTTGAAGAAGTTGACCACCACGGCCAGGATCTCGCCGACGGCGCGGCCGGCCTGCCGGGCGAGTGCGGTGGCCTGCCGGTCACCGTCGTCGATCAGGCGGATCACACCGGTCAGGTCGGAGACCGGCACGCCCTGCTCCCGGAGCGCGGTGACCAGTGCGGCGCCGCTGGCCACCGCCTCCAGGCAACCGGCGTTGCCACAGGTGCACGGCGGCGCGGGGTCGGCCACCACCCGGCAGTGGCTGATGTCCCCGGCCGAGCCCTGCGCGCCCCGGTGCAACCGTCCACTGGAAATCACACCCGAGCCGATTCCGGTGCCAGCCTTGACGTAGACGGCGTGGTCCAACTCGGAATGCGCGGTGCGGTGCGCGCCGAGCGCCATCAGATTGGCGTCGTTGTCCACGATGATCGGTACGTCGACACGGCCGGCGCAGAACGCGGCGACGTCGAAGCCGTTCCAGCCGGGCATCCGCGATGGGCTGACGATCCGCCCGGTGGAGTGCTGCACCGGACCGGGAATCCCGATCCCGACGCCACGGAGCGCACCTCCTGCCGAGCCGCCGGCCGTCGGGGCGCTGCCCACCAGGGTGGCGACCTCGGCGAGTAGCGCGCCGAGCACCGCCTCCGGGCCGTCCTCGATGCGGACCGGCAGGGTGCGGGCCTGGACCACCCGACCGGAGAGATCCAGTGCGCCGACGCGGGCGTGATGCGCGCCGAGGTCGATGGCGCCGACCACGGCACCGCCGGTGGGCACGGCGAGTTGGCGGGGTCGCCGCCCGCCCCGGGACCGCCCGGCGCCGGCCTCCTCCAGCAACCCCTGGCTGATCAACGCCTCGACCCGCTGGGAGACCGTCGACGGGGAAAGCCCGGAGAGGCGGGACAGGTCGGCCCGACTGACGGCCGCTCCGGTGGCCACCCAGCGCAGTAGCTCCCGGGGGCCGCCCCGGAGGGCATCGCGTGGCGCGTCGTCAATCGTCACGTCAGCTTCTTAGCACCCGGAGTTTGTTCAAGCAACCGGTTGACTTAGTTTGCTGGCTACCTTTAGATGGCGCTGTTGGTTCGATATGAAGCTGACTTAGTTTTGTAGTCGAAGGAAGTGAGGCCGTCTGGTGGCACCGGAGACGACGGGTGCGAACCGACCGATGGTGTCGGTACGCGGCCTGAACAAGTGGTTCGGTCCGCTGCACGTGCTCAAGGACATCGACCTCACGGTCGCCGCCGGCGAGGTGGTCGTCGTGGTGGGGCCTTCCGGATCGGGCAAGTCGACACTGTGCCGCTGCCTCAACCGGCTGGAGACCGCCGGGCAGGGCAGCGTCGAGATCGACGGTGAGCCGCTGCCCGCCGAGGGACGCGCGCTGGCCCGGCTACGCGCCGATGTCGGCATGGTCTTCCAGTCCTTCAACCTCTTCGGCCACAAGACGGTGCTGGACAACATCACCCTCGGCCCGACCCGGGTCCGCCGGATCCCCCGACCCGAGGCGCGACAGCAGGCGATGGCCCTGCTGGAGCGCGTCGGTATCGCCGACAAGGCGGACCACCACCCGGCCCAACTCTCCGGCGGGCAGCAGCAGCGGGCCGCGATCGCCCGCGCCTTGGCGATGCAACCGAAGGTGCTGCTCTTCGACGAGCCGACCTCGGCCCTCGACCCGGAAATGGTCAACGAGGTGCTCGACGTGATGGTCTCCCTCGCCGCCGAGGGGATGACCATGATCGTGGTGACCCACGAGATGGGCTTCGCCCGTCGCGCCGCCGACCGGGTGGTCTTCATGGACGACGGCCGGATCGTCGAATCCGGCGCACCCGACGACTTCTTCGCAGCTCCGCGCACCGAGCGGGCCCGCGACTTCCTATCCAAGATCCTCCAGCACTAGCCCCCAACGGGAGGGTGTCATGTCAATCCTCAAGATGAGCTTCACCGGGCGGCGGTCGCTCGCCCTCACCGCCACCGCCGTGGCGGTGGCCCTCGCCGCCACCGGCTGCGGCGGCGACAGCGGCGGCGGCGCTCCGACGCTGCCCGGCAACCCCGGCCTGGGCGGAGACGGCGTGGTCGCCCAGTCGGTGTACGACGCGGCCCCGGTGGCCACCGACGCGGACATCCCGGCCGGTTCGACGATGGAAGCGATCCGCAAGCGCGGCTACCTGAACATCGGCGGATCCCTGGACGCGCCGCTGCTGGCCCAGCAGAACCCGGTCAGCGGCACCATCGAGGGCTTCGACGCCGACATGGCGAAGTTGCTGGCGAAGTACATCATCGGCAAGCCCGAGGTGAAGACGACGACCATCGGCACCCAGACCCGGGAGGCCATGCTCCAGGCCAAGTCGGTGGACGCGGTCTTCCAGACGTACACGATCACCCCGCAGCGGGCCACCCAGGTCGCCTTCGCCGGGCCGTACCTCACCTCCGGCCTCGCCGTCGGGGTCCGCAAGGACGACACCTCGATCAAGAGCGTCAAGGACCTCGCCGGCAAGACCGTGATCGTCGGGGCGAACACCCCCGCCGTCACCGCGCTGCCCTCCGCCGCGCCCGGCTCGAAGCAGATCGCCTTCGGCACCGACCCGCAGGCGTTGCAGGCGCTGCTGCAGAAGCGCGGCGACGCGTACGTGCAGGACTTCACGCTGCTCGCCTCGGGGGCCAAGGCGAACCCGGGGATGAAGGTGGTCGGCGAGCCGTTCACCACCGAGGCCTACGGCATCGGCCTCAACAAGGAGGACGCGCAGTTCAAGGAGTTCGTCAACAACTGGTTGAAGAAGATCCAGGCTGACGGCACCTGGGCGAAGGTCTGGGAAGGCACCCTCGGCTCGGTGGTGGAGGGTGGGGCGCCCACCCCGCCCGCCCTCGGTTCCGCCGACGGCTCCTGAGCAGCCTCTCGTACCGATGGAAGCCCTCACCTCCCACCTGAGCGAGCTTGGCCACGGCCTGGTCACGACGGTCGAACTGACCGTCGTGACCACCGTCGGCGCGATGCTGCTGGGCATCGTCGTGGCCACCCTGCGCATCGCCCCCGTCCCGCTGCTGCGCGCCATCGGCACCGCGTACGTGGAGGTGTTCCAGAACCTGCCGCTGCTGGCGCTACTGGTGCTCTTCGTGTTCGCGCTGCCGACCATCGGCATCACGTTCCCGCTGTTCACCTCTGCCGCGATCGTCATCGCCGTGTACGAGGGGGCGTACCTGGCCGAGGCGATCCGCGCCGGGATCAACACGGTCGGCGTGGGTCAGGCTGAGGCAGCCCGAGCCATCGGGCTCACCTTCGGGCAGTCCCTGCGGCACGTGATCCTGCCGCAGGGACTCCGGGCGGTGATCCAACCGATCGGCAACATCTGCATCGCGCTGCTGATGAACACCTCGCTGGCCGCCGCCGTCGGCGTGGTCGAGCTGACCCAGGCGGCCAACACCGTCAACCTGGTCGAGGCTCAACCGATCGCCGTCTTCACCGGCGCGGGCCTCGCCTACATGCTGCTGGCGCTGATCATCGGTCAGGTCACCGGCCTGCTCGAACGAAGGCTGGCGATCGTCCGATGAACAAGACGCAACAGATCCTCTTCGACGAGCCCGGTCCGCGCGCCCAACGGCGGATCCGGATCGCCACGGTGCTGGGTGCCGTTCTCCTGGTCGGCGCAGTGGTCGCGGCCGTCTACCAGTTCGCCAGCCACGGCGAGTTGGCCGCCGCCCGGTGGGAACCGTTCACCACCTGGCCCATCTGGCGGTACCTGCTCAACGGCCTCTGGGCCACGCTGCGCGCCGCCGCCGCGACCGCAGTGCTCAGCGCCGCGCTCGGACTGCTCCTGGCGCTCGGCCGGCTGTCGACGCACCGACCGCTGCGCTGGCTGGCCGGCGCGTACGTGGAGATCTTCCGGACCGTACCCACCCTGCTGCTGATCTACGTGACGCTGTTCGCGCTGCCGCAGTACGGGTTGAACTTCCCGCTGTTCTGGAAGCTCGTGGTGCCGCTGGTGGTCTCCAACTCGGCGGCCTTCGCGGAGATCTTCCGGTCCGGCATCCTGGCCTTGGACCGTGGCCAGACCGAGGCCGGCCTCGCGGTCGGACTGCGCCGGGGGCAGGTAATGGCGTTGGTGGTCCTGCCACAGGCGCTGCTGCAACTCGCCCCTTCCCTGGTCAGCCAGCTCGTCGGGCTGCTCAAGGACACCTCGCTCGGCTTCGTGGTCAGCTACACCGAGCTGCTCTACAGCGGGCAGGTGCTCTCCTCGTACACCCACCTGCTGATCCAGACGTTCCTGGTGGTGGCGCTGATCTACCTGGTGGTCAACGCCTCGCTGTCGAAGTTCGCCCGCGTCCTCCAGGCCCGCAACGGCCGCTTCGGCGGACGGCGCGGACGGCGGACCGCCGAGCTGCCCCCGCCACTTCTCGAAGGGAACACCCCCCGGTGACCATCTTCCGCTACGCCGAACTGGCCCGGGTCGTGCGCAACGGCTTCGTGGAGAGCCGGCACTACGGCAGCGTCGTGGTGCTCGCCCCGGACGGCACTGTCGCCCTCGCCGCCGGCGTACCCGACGAGCCGGTGCTGCCCCGCTCCACCCTCAAGCCGGTGCAGGCACTGGCCTGCCGGATCGCGGCGGGCGACGAACTGACCGGCCCGGCGCTGGCCCTCGCCGCCGGCAGCCACACCGGAGACGACCGGCACGTCGAGGTGGTACGGGCGATGCTGGCCGGGGCCGGCCTGACCGAGAACGCGCTCGGCTGCCCGGAGGACTGGCCAGAGGACGAACCGACCCGGGAACGGCTGATCCGCGCCGACGGACAGCGCGACCGGATTCGAATGAACTGCTCCGGCAAGCACGCAGCGATGCTCGTCGCCTGCGTCGCCCGGTCCTGGAGCACCCACGACTACCTCGACCCCGACCACCCGCTCCAGCGGGAAACCGCCGCCGCCGTCGCCCGGCTTGCCGGCACGCCGATCGCGCACCACGCCGTCGACGGTTGCGGGGCACCGCTGTTCGGCCTGTCGCTGACCGGCCTGGCCCGCACCTTCCAGGCGTTGGTCACCGCGCCCACCGGCAGCGACGAGGCGCTGGTCGCGCAGGCCATGCGCCAACACCCGGAGTACGTCGGCGGCTGGAACGGGCACCCGAACACCGACCTGATGCGGGCGCTGCCCGGCTTCCTCGCCAAGGGCGGGGCCGAGGGCGTGCTCGCGGTGGCCGCACCGGACGGTCACGCGGTGGCGGTGAAGGCGATCGACGGTTCGCCCCGAGCCACCACAGCCATCGCCCTCGCCGCCCTCGACGCCGTGGGCGTACCGGTGGGTGGAGCCGACGCGCTGCGCCAGGTGCCGGTGCTCGGCGGCGGCGTACCCGTTGGTGCCGTCACGGCCGTCATCGACTGGACCACAGCATCGTCTCGGACCGAAGCGGCATCGCCTCGCACGGAAAAGGAAGAATCATGAACACATTCGAGATCTGCATCGACAGCGTCGAGGGAGCGGTCGCCGCCGAGGAGGCCGGCGCCGACCGGGTGGAGTTGTGCTCCGCGCTCTTCGACGGCGGGCTGACCCCCAGCCTGGGCACCATCGAGACGACGCTGCGCGCGGTCAGCCGGATCCGGGTACACGTGATCGTCCGTCCCCGGGCCGGCGACTTCATCTACTCGCCGTTCGAGATCGAGGCCATGGAGCGGGACGTCCGGGCCGCGGTGGCGGCCGGCGCGCACGGCATCGTGATCGGCGCGTTGACCGCCGAGGGTGACGTCGACGTGCCGACCACCCGCCGGCTGATCGCCGCCGCGGGCGACGCCAGCATCACCTTCCACCGGGCGTTCGACATGACCCGTGAGCCGCACGCGGCGCTGGAGCAGCTGATCGAGCTGGGCGTGCACCGGGTGCTCACCTCGGGGCAGGAGGTCAGCGTGCTGGAGGGTGCCCCGCTCATCGCCGACCTGGTGCGCCGCGCCGCCGGCCGGATCGTCGTCATGCCGGGCGGTGGCATCACCCCGCGCAACATCGCCCGGATCGTCGAGGCGACCGGCGCCGACGAGTACCACTTCGCGGCCCTGGTCAGCTCGGACAGCCCGGCCGTGCACCGCAACCCGGCGCCGCTGATGGGTGGCAGCCTGAACCGGCCCGAGTACGAACGTTCGGGCACCTCGGGCGCCCTGGTCGGCCAGGTGCTCGCCGCCGCCCGCGCCTGACCCAGTCGGCAGCTTCGCCGAGCGGTGGGTCTGGAGAAGCAACCTTCAGGCCCACCGCTCGCGGGTATCAGCCGAGGGGCCAGGCCGCGACGTCACCCCGGTCTGGCGGCGACTGCTCAGTAGCCCAACAGGGCGACGAGCAGCGAGGACACCGCGGCGACCAGGAGCACACCGCCGGTGCCGAGCCCGACCACAGCACTCACCGCCACGGCGCGGGCCCGGGCCACCGGCACCGCCGCGAGGGCCACCACGGTGACGAGCACGGCGACCACATAGATCAACGGATAGTCGATCAGCGCCGCGACCGGGAAGAGGTGCACCCCCACGACGAGGGCGATCCAGGGGGCGGCCAGCTCATTGCGCCGCAGCAGTGCCAGCAGCCCCGCACCGACCGCGGCGGCGCCGAACTCGATGCCGACGACGAGGCCGAAGGTACGGCTGGTGTCGGCGTCGAATGCCGTACCGTCCGACCAGTGACGCCAGGCCAACAGGGCTCCGGCGGCCGCTGTGAGCAGGGAAAGAACCGAACCGGCGATGAGCACCCGCCGCCACCGCTTCGGGGGCGCCTCCTGCGCCCAACCGAACCAACTGGTGGCGAAGAAGCCGAAGACGAACGCCGTCGCCGCCGCGTCTCGGACATGTTCGGTGATCATTGGCTCCCCGATCATTGCCTGGGCTCGACGTCTGCCTTCGCCTCGTCTGTCAGCCACATTGTCGAGCCGCGATCATGATCGCGGTAGATACTGCCGCATCGGGACGGCTGCCCTGCCCGCACCCGCCCCGATCACGCGCCTCCCGACCGTTACGGCCGGTCAGACGGAGCGGCCGGCTAGGCAAGACCTTGATCGCCAGTAGGCCCCTCGCCGTGGTGAGGGGCACAGGCCACCCCCACACCCTTTGCTCTGCACCCCAATAAGCACCAGTCGCAGACCGTAGCCGTCGCGCCCGCGGGTGCAGAGCAAAGGACAACCGACACCCAACACCCCTCACCCCCGGCCACCTCGGGCAGACGCCAACAGAGACACCCAGCAGTCACGCAAAGGACATCAGTGCCGCGTTGACATGGAAGTAGTGGCCTCCGCAGCCTCGGGAGGCCACTACTTCATCGATCGAGCACGATCATGGGACCGTGCGCTGACTCGACGCGATGTCGTTGACGCAGCGCAGCACCGGGCGTGCGGTCAGTGCGGCAGAGTCCAGCGACCGATCCGCCCGCACGGTGAAGGTCGTCGACTCGCCGGGCAGCAGAGTGACAAGGGCCGTGTCCACAGTGGCAGTGGCGTCCAGCCGGTCCGGGAAGAGGGTCAGGTCGCGCAGGACCGTGCGGGCCGTGACCCGGACCCGCTGCCCACCGTCGACCGGCTCGACAGTCGCGTCCCAGGCCGCCGCCGGCCAGTCCACCTCCCGGTCCTCGGCGAAGAACCACAGGGCGCGCTCTGCGCTGCCGCCGGCCTCCGCGACCAGCACCTCGCGCCGAGCATCCTCCGGCCGCGCCAGGTCCGTCGACAGCGCCAGCACCACCGAGGAGTACGCCGCGACGTCGAGGTTGACCGAGGTCTTCGCCCCCGGCTCCCCGGTGAGCGTGAACCGGGTGACCGCGGCCGGCACGGTCCACGCCTCGGCGGTCTCGTTGACGGCTACCAGGGCCAGGCCGCCGTCGCGGGGCTGCACGGTGAGCAGCCGGTCGGCGTACGCGTGGCGCAGCGCGTACCACAGGGGTTTGCGGCGCCCGTCGCCGTCGACTGCCGACCAGGAGGTCACCGGCCAGCAGTCGTTGAGCTGCCAGACGATGGTGCCCGCGCAGACGTCCCGGTGGGAGCGGAAATGTTCCACCCCGAGTTGGATCGCGCGGGCCTGGTTGAGCTGGGTCAGGTAGTGCCAGTCGTCGAAGTCCGCCGGGGTGGGCAGGTGCGCGTCGAGGCCCCGCTGGAGTTTGGCGTCACCGCCGGCCGCCTTCTGGTGGTGTGCCATGCCCGGTGAGTCGTGCGCCAGGGGTTCGTCGCTCAACGCGCGGCGCAGCGTGGCGTACGCCGGTGGGGCCTGGTAGCCGAACTCGGCAACGAAGCGCGGGACGTACTCCCGGTACCTGGTGTAGTCGTGGGTGTTCCACACGTCCCAGATGTGGGTGGTGCCGTGCGCCGGGTCGTTGGGGTGGATCGCCTCGGTGCCCGACCAGGGGCTGCCCGGCCAGTACGGGCGGGTCGGGTCCAGCTCGCCGACGATTCGGGGCAGCACGTCGAGGTAGTAGCCGCGCCCCCAGGTGCGCTCGGCGAGGGCCTGCTGCCAGTCCCAGTCGTGCCAGCCCCAGATGTTCTCGTTGTTGCCGGTCCAGAGCACCAGCGACGGGTACGGCGCGAGCCGGGTGACCTGCTCGGCGGCCTCGGCGGCCACCTCGGTGCCGAACGGCTCCTCCTCCGGGTACGCGGCGCAGGCGAAGAGGAAGTCCTGCTGGACGAGGAGACCGCGCTCGTCGGCGAGGTCGTAGAAGTCCGCCGACTCGTACCGGCCGCCGCCCCAGACCCGGAGCAGGTTGACGTTGGCCGCGAGGGCCTGGTCGAAGCGCTCGGCCAGCCGCTCCCGGGTGATCCGGGTGGGGAACGTGTCGTCCGGGATCCAGTTGACCCCGCGGACGAAGACCGGGACGTCGTTCACCGACAACGCGAACGGGGTGCCGTGCTCGTCGGGTGTGGTGTCCAGCCGCACCGAACGGAAGCCGATCCGGTGCGACCAGCTGTCCAGCGTGTCGCCGTCCGGCGCGTGCAGCGTCACAGCGATCGGGTGGCGGGCCTGCTCGCCGTACCCCCGGGGCCACCACAGCGCCGGCTCGCGGACGGTGAGGGTCAACACGGCAGTGCGCTCCCCGGCCGGGACTACCACCTCGGCGCGGACGCCGGCCACTGCGGCGCGGACGGTCAGCGGGACGTCAGCGACCCGCTCGACCTCGACGTGCACCTCGACCCGGCCGTCGCGACCGTCCATGGTGACCAGTGGACGGACGGTGGCCAGTCGGGCGGTCGACCAGGCGTGCAGGCTGATCTCCTGCCAGATGCCGGCGGCGACCAGTGTCGGCCCCCAGTCCCAGCCGAAGTTGCAGGCCATCTTGCGGATGAAGTGGAACGGCTCCGGGTAGGCGTTCGGCCGGTCGCCGAGCCGCTCCTGCTGTGCCTCGGCGTAGCGGTACGCGGAGTCGAACGTGACGACCAGGTCGTTGTTCCCGTCGCGCAGCAGCCCTCGGACGTCGAACCGGTAGCCGCGGTGCATGTTCGCGGTGCGGCCGACCTCCACACCGTTGACTGCGAGCGTGGCGACGGTGTCCAGGCCGGCACACACCAGGTCGACGCGCTCGTCGTCGCCCGCCCGGTGCACGAATGTGGACTGGTAGACCCAGTCGGTGCGCCCGATCCAGGCCACCGCCCGCTCGTTGTCGTCGAGGTACGGGTCTCCGATCAGCCCGGCGTCGAGCAGATCGGTGTGCACGCAGCCCGGTACTGTCGCCGGCACAGACCTACCGGCGATCTCCTCGGGCACCTGTGCTCCGGGGGCCGCTCGCACTGTCCAACCGTCGTAGAGTGCCTGTCGGCTCACCATGTCACCGCACCTTCCCGCATCGAAAGATGCCGAACTGAACCGGATAAGCTGAGAAACGGTACGGTCCGGAATCCGGGCTGTCAACGGCCAGAGAGCGAAGGAGCACGCCGGTGAAGCGGCCGACCATCGCCGATGTCGCCCAACGCGCCGGGGTGTCAAAGGGCGCCGTGTCGTACGCGCTGAACGGGCAGCCCGGCGTCTCCGAGGCCACCCGGCAGCGCATCCTGGCCATCGCCACGGAGATCGGTTTCAGCCGCAGCAGCGCCGCCCGAGCCCTCTCGGCCGCCACCGCCGGGGCGATCGGCCTGGCCCTGTGCCGACCGGCGCGGACCCTCGGCGTCGAGCCGTTCTTCATGGCGCTGATCAGTGGCGTCGAGGCCGAACTCTCCGCCCGCTCGTACGCGCTGACCCTCCAGGTGGTGGCCGACCCGGACGCCGAGATCGCCGTCTACCGGCGGTGGTGGGGCGAACGACGGGTGGACGGGGTGCTCGTCTGCGACCTGCGCACCGACGACCGTCGCATCCCCGCACTCGAACAACTGCAACTGCCGGCGGTGGTGATCGGCGGCCCCGGCGGCACCGGTGAGCTGGCGAGTCTCTGGTCCGACGACGCCGCCGCGCTGACCGAGACGGTGGAGTATCTGGCCGCGCTCGGGCATCGGCGGATCGCCCGGGTGGCCGGCCTGCCCGACCTGCGGCACACCGAGATCCGCACCGATGCCTTCGCGGCGGTCTGCCAGCGACTCGGCCTGGTCGACGCGGTCACCGTCTGGTCCGACTACACCGGCGAGGAGGGCGGCCGGGCCACCCGCCGGTTGCTCAGCTCGGCCAGCCGGCCCACAGCCGTCATCTACGACAACGACGTGATGGCCATCGCCGGGCTCTCCGTCGCCCAGGAGATGGGCCTGACAGTGCCCGGCGATCTGTCCATCGTGGCGTGGGACGACTCGCCGCTGTGCCGGCTGGTGCACCCGCCGCTGACCGCGCTGGGCCGGGACATCCCGGCGTACGGCGCGCACGCCGCCCGGCAACTGCTCGCCGTCGTCGCCGGGCAGCCGGGCGGGCGGGTGCAGGACGAGACAGCCCACCTCACGCCGCGCGGCAGCACCGCACCGCCCCGGGTGAGATGAACCGGTTCAGCGAGACGCTGAGGGAAACTCCTCGAAGTACGCCTCGACCCGCTCGGCCGTCGCCGGCCGGGCCAGTGCGAACCCCTGCCCGTACCGGCAACCACCCCGGCGCGCCCCCTCGACCTGGGTCGACGACTCCAACTCCTCGGCGACGATCTCGACGCCCAACCGCTCACCCACGTTGACCACCACGTCGATCAGCGGCGGTTGCCCGTCCGGCCGTGCGCCCACCAACTCCGGGCCCACCTTGAGCAGATCGATCGGCAGGCGGCGAAGCTGCGCCAGTGAGGCGTGCTCGGCCCGGAAGTCGTCCAACGCGGTGCGTACGCCCAACGACCGCAGCCCGGCCAGCCGAGCCACCACCGTCGACAGGTCACCGGCGACCCTCGGCTCGCTCACCTCCACCACCAGTCGCTCCGGTGGCACCCCGTACGCGGCCAGCACTGCCGCGAGCCGCTGGACGAAGTCGGGGGTGGTCAGCTCCCGGGTCGTGACGTTGACCGCCATCCACAGCTCCCGGGCGCCCACCGACCAGTCGGACAACTGCCGGCAGGCCCGGTCCAGCACCCACCACTCCAACTCGCCGACCAGGTCCAGGTCCTCGGCGACCGGCAACAACTCGGCCGGGAGCACGGTGCCGAGCACCGGGCTGCGCCACCGCAGCAGCGCCTCCGCGCCCACCGGCTGCCCGTCGGTCAGGTCGACCACCGGCTGGTAGACGAGGTCCAGCTCGCCGCGCGCCACCGCACCGGGCAGCTCGCGCTCCAGGTCGAGCCGGCGCACCAGCTGTTCCTCCAGGAACGCGTCGTACCACTCCACCCGGTCCCGGCCCAGCTGCACGGCCCGTCGTCGGGCCAGCTCGGCCTGCCGGAGCACGTCCGCCGGCCCCGCGCCGCTCACCTCGGCCAACCCGATGCTCGTCTGCACACGCAGCATCGCGCCGGCCAGGCGGTAGGGCGGGCCGAGCGCGCTCAACAGTCGGGTGCCCAGCGCGTAGGCCAGCACCGGGCCGGCGGCCGTGACCACCGCGAAGCCGGTGCCCGTGCACCCGGTGACCAGATCGTCGGGGGCGATGACCGCGCGGGCCCGGTGTACCGCCTCGGCCAGCACGTCCTCCCGGGCCGTCGGGCCGAACCCCTCGGTGCCGTGCAGGTCCACCAGCAGCAGCGCGCCGGCCGGCGCCGGAACGTCGCCGATCGCCGCCAGGGCGTCCAGCAGGGCAGCCCGGTCGCCGCCGCCCGCCGCCGCGGGCCGCCGGCTGAGCCCCGACCACGCGGAACTGTGATCAGGCGACCAGGTCGAGCCGGCGCCCGTGGCGGTTGCCGCGCCCTCCGGGACGCCGAGGGCTCGCTCGGGCGGCGGCTCCGGTGTGCCCGGCCAGCGGCCGGGGGCCGCCCGGCGGTGCCGCAGCGACCGGCCGGCCGGTCGCCGATGAGCGGCCCGCCGAACGGACGTGGACGCGTCACCGGCGCGCAGCAGCTCGCGCAGCACCAGGGGCGGTACCGCCGCCAGGGCCAACAGCACGCTCGTCCGGTCCGGTGCGCGGCCGGCGCCCAGGTGCACACCCGATGCCAGCAGCAGCACCGCCGCGGGGAGCACCGACCGGGGCCAGGCCGCGGCGACCGGCTCCACCGACTCCGTGTCGTCCGCCGCATGCGCCGCGCCGACCGCGACGAGCAACATCCCGAACACCAACGGAGGTACGGCCAGCAGGGCCACCCGGTCGGCCGGCGCGGACGGCAACGTGGCCAGCAGCACCAGCCCGCCCACTGTGAGCAGGACGCCGCCCCGGCAGAGCGCCGCGCCCGAGCGCCGCCGTGGCCCCGCGAACGCGTTCAACGCGGCCATGCCCAACCCGCCGAGCGTCAACGCGGCGGCCAGCCGAACCGGGACCGGTGGGCCGTCGGGGGGCAGCAACAACCAGCCGGCGAGGGCCAGACCGACTGCCGGGCCGGTCGACTCGGCCAGCCACCGCAACCGGACCGAGGCCGCCGCTCGGGACCGGCCGGGGAGCCGGTACAGACCGGCCGTCGAGAGGGCCGCCACGACCAGCGACCCGATCAGCACGGCGAGGGTGTGCCCGATGCCGGCCAGGGGCAGCACGACGGCGGTGAGACCCGCGGCCACCACCGCCGCGTCGAGCAGCACCCCCGCCGCACGCGGTGTCGGATCGGTGCCGCGGCGGGAGGCCAGCCGGGACAGTCGCAACCCGGCGAGCGTGGCACCGGCACCGGCGGCCAGCGCGATCACCACCGAGGGCGGGACCAGGTCGACGGAACCGGCGAGGAGGAGCAGCGCCACCGCCACGGACGTGGCGGCCTCCGGCGCCGCACGGCGGGGGACGAGAACGCGGAACGGGTACGCGAGGAGCACGGCGGTCGCCTTCGTGAGGGGGCACGGGGGCGGTGCGGCGGTGCGGGACATCGGACGTTGCGAGTCCGCTACCCACGATTGGCAACGATGGACGGCCGAATTGGTTACTTGCCGGTCACTCAGGGAAGACAACGACCCGTGTCACTGTACGGCGTACCGCACGCTGCCGGCACCGCCCGCCGCGAGCCGAAACAACCCGAAGTGGGATCATCGGAGGGTGAGTAAGCCCGACACGGTCCGCTTCCGGTACAACCAAGCCATCCTGGTGGCCGCGATCATCGCCTTCGTCGGCGCCCTGCCGCTGGCCAACGCCCAGGACTACCTGCTGCCGGTGCTGCTCGTCCCGCTCGCCGTCGCGGTGTGGGCCTGGCGGGCCGGCACCGACGCCGACGCGCGGGAGCTGCGCATCCGGGCACTGATCGGGCACCGTCGGATCGACTGGGACCAGGTCCTCGAGCTGACCACCGACCAGCGCGGGCGGGCTGTGGCCCGGCTCGACGACGGCCGCCAGGTCGCCCTGCCGGCCGTCCGTGGCGCGGATCTGCCCCGACTGGTCGCGGCGACCGGCCAGCCGCTACCGGACGCTCCGGCGGAGACCCCCGGTCAGTAGCCGTCGACCACCGTGTTGATCAGCGGCTGCCCGGCGGCGAACCGGCGGACCTGATCGCCCACCAGCCGGTAGGCCCGTGGCAGCAGCCCGCGCACCGACCCGCCGACGTGCGGAGTGAGCAGCACGTTCGGCATGACCCAGAGCGGAGAGTCGGCGGGCAACGGCTCCGGGTCGGTGACGTCCAACGCCGCCGAGATCCGACCGGTGCCCAGCTCGGCGACGAGCGCCTCGGTGTGCGCCACCGGGCCCCGGGCGGCGTTGACCAGCAGCGCCCCGTCCGGCATCGCGGCCAGGAACGCCTTGTCGATCAGACCACGGGTCTGGTCGGTGAGCGGCACCAGCACCACCACCACGTCCGCGTCGGGCAGGAGCCGGGGCAACTCCTCGACGGCGTGCACCCCCTGCTCCGGGCGGGCCGTCCTGGCGACCAGCGTGAAGCTCACGTCGAAGGGGGCGAGCCGGTCGCGCACCGCGGAGCCGATCGAGCCGGCGCCGATGATGAGCACCCGCTTACCGGTCAACTCGTCGGTCGGGGCGTTCTCCGCGAACGTCCAGCGCCGCTCGGCCTGCGCGCGGACGAACGCCGGGAACGCCCGCAGCTGGGTGAGGATCGCGGTGACGACCCACTCGGCGGTGGAGGGGTCGTGCACGCCCCGGGCATCGCAGAGCGTGACAGCCGGCGGTGTCCGGCCGGCCCAGGCGTCCGCCCCGGCGGAGAGCAACTGCACCACCGCCAGGTCGGGCAGCTCCCGCAGCACCGCCGTCGCGTCCGAGCCACCCAGGAACGGCGGCACCCAGAAGCGGACGTCCGCCGCCTCGGACGGCATCCGGTCGGTGTGCTCGAAGACCTCCACCGTCACGTCCGCGGGCAGCTCGCCCAGGAGGTTCAGGCCGGCCTGGTGCGGAATCCATACCTTCACGTCCGCCGACGATAGTCCCCGGCGCCGCGGCTGGTGGAGGCACGGCGGCGAACCGGCGTCCCGGGGGATGGCGCGCGGTGTCGAGGCGGGCGAGACTCAGCACACCGATGTTCGACTCCGCCCCCAACGAGGTATAACGAAGGGTCGGAGGGCCGGTCGGCCTCCGCCCCGGCAGACAGGTGCTCGATGACCGACGGCTCCCCCGGCCCCGCCCGGCGTTCGATCGCGCCACCTTCGGTGCTCGGCGACCCGCAGCGGTTGCGCGCGCTCGCCGACACCGGGCTGGACGCCGTCCCGGACGAGGCGTTCGACAGGTTCGCCCGGCTGGTGAGTGACCTGCTCGACGTGCCGGTCGCGCTGGTCTCCCTGGTCTCCGCCGACCGGCAGTTCTTCCCCGGCGCGGTCGGGTTGCCCGAGCCCTGGTCGCAGCGCCGGCAGACTCCGCTGAGCCACTCGTTCTGTCAGCACGTGGTGGACACCGAGGTGCCGATGGTGTTGCCGGACGCCCGGCTCTACCCCCGTGTCCGGGACAACCTGGCCATCGACGACCTCGGCGTGGTCGCGTACGCCGGGATGCCGCTGACCGACCTCTCCGGCCGGGTGCTCGGCTCGCTCTGCGCCATCGACAGCAAGCCCCGCGCCTGGACGGCAGCGCAGCTGCGGACACTGGCCGACCTGGCCGCCGCCTGCTCGTCCGAGCTGCGCCTGCGGATCGCGCTCGACGGCGCGCAGGAGGCCCGGCGGCGGGTCGTGCAGGCGCACGAGCGGCTGGAACTCGTGGCCGGGGTGAGCGAGACGCTGGCCGGCACCCTGGACGTGGGCACCGCGCTGCGCCGGCTCGCCGCCACCATGGTGCCGCTGCTCGCCGACTGGTGCCTGCTCACCCTGATCGGGCCGACCGGCCTGCCCCGCGAGGTGGTCTCGGTGCACCGGGACCCGGCCCGCACGGCGGACGTCGACCGCTTCGGCGAGCTGCTGCGCACCGGGTTGAGCCCCGAGTCGGTCATCCGGGCGGTGCTCCGGACCGGCCAGCCCCGGCTGGGCAGCGTGGCGTCCCTGGCCGACGTCACGAGGGGCACCACGAACCCGGAGATGGCCTCCATCGCCAGTCGGCTGGGCATCGCCTCCTACCTGAGCGTGCCGGTGCGGGGTGTCGGCGGCACGGTGCTGGGGGCGATCACGCTCGTCAACGGTGGCCAACGTCAGCAGTTCGACGACCGGGACCTGCTCACCGCTGTCGACATCGGCCGCCGGGCCGGCCAGGCAGTCGGCAACAGCTCGATGTACGGCGAGCAGCGGCACGTCGCCGAGGTCCTGCAACACAGCATGCTGCCCCGGCTTCCGGTGGTGACGGAGCTCGAGTTGGCGGCCCGCTACCAGCCGGCGGCCGACCGCAACGAGGTGGGCGGTGACTGGTACGACGCCTTCGTGCAGCCCGACGGTGACGTGATCGCGGCGATCGGCGACGTGGCCGGGCACGACATCGAGGCGGCGGCGACCATGGGCCAACTGCGCAACCTGGTGCGGGGCAACGCCTTCGGCCGGCCGGACGCGGTCGGGTCTCTAATGAGCAACCTGGATGGCGCCATCCGCGGCCTGCGGCTGCCGATCGCCGCCACCGCGACGCTGGTACGGATCTGTCCGCAGCACGCCGGTGTGCACGAGGTGACCTGGTCCAACGCCGGGCACCCGCCGGCGCTGGTGGTCCGCGTCAGTGGGGCGGTGGAGGTCCTGGAGGCGACGCCGGAACCGCTGCTCGGCCTGGCCCGCCCGTCGCCCCGGAGCAGCCAGTCGACCGTCCTGGCCACCGGCGACACCCTGCTGCTCTACACCGATGGACTGATCGAACGGCGGGACCGCTCCATCGACGAGGGGTTGGCCGAGCTGGTGGGTCTGCTGACCGGCACCGACACGCTGCCCCTCGACGACCTGTGCGACCTGCTGCTCGCCTCGATCCGGCACCGTGAGGACGACACCGCGTTGCTGGCCGTACGGGCTCGGTGAGCGGTCCACCGGGGATCATCGGGGGGGGTCCTTCGGCACCCGTTGCATCTCGACGGGCCCGGTCGGGTCGCGCGGCGGGCTACCCTGGGCCGGGTGAGCGCCCGTCCCCCGTACCCTCGCATCCACCGCCTCCGGGTGGCCCTCGCGGCGTCCTGCGCGGCGCTGCTGTTCACCGCCGGTTGCAGCTTCGGTGAGCCGGAGCCCGACCCGGCCGGCGAACCGCCCAACCTGCCGACCCCGTCCGCGTCGGCGAGCCCCGGCGGCGCCGGCCAGCAGGCGGTGGCCACAGTGCTCGCCAAGGGTCTGCGGGTGCCCTGGGCGATCGCCTTCCTGCCGGACGGCGGCGCGTTGGTCACCGAGCGGGACAACGGCCGGATCCTCCAGGTCGGGCCCGAGTCCGGGCCGGACGGGCTGCGGGTCCGCCCGGTGCAGACGATCACCGACGTGGCGGCGGCGGGCGAAGGTGGCCTGCTCGGCATCGCCGTGTCCCCCGACTACGCCCGAGACCGGACGGTGTTCGTCTACTACACCGCCGAGCAGGACAACCGGGTCGCCCGGCTGCGACTCGGCGGGCAGCCCACCCCGATCCTCACCGGCATCCCCAAGGCCAACGTGCACAACGGCGGAGGGCTCGGCTTCGGCCCGGACAAGCAGCTCTACGTCAGCACCGGTGACGCCGGTCAGCGCCCCCTCTCGCAGGACGTGAAGAGCCTCGGCGGCAAGATCCTCCGGATCACCCCGGACGGCAAGCCCGCCGCCGGCAACCCGTACCCCAACTCCCCGGTGTGGTCGATGGGGCACCGCAACGTCCAGGGTCTCGCCTGGGACGCCGCGAAGCGGATGTACGCCGTGGAGTTCGGCCAGAACACCTGGGACGAGATCAACCAGATCACCAAGGGCGGCAACTACGGGTGGCCGGAGGTCGAGGGCCAGGCCGGCGACAGACGGTTCACCGACCCGATCGCGCAGTGGGCGACGTCGGACGCGTCCTGCTCCGGTCTGGCCGCCACGGACCGGCTGCTGGTCACCGGTTGTCTACGCGGCAAGCGCCTCTGGGTGATGGAGTTGACCGACACCGGCACCCTGCTCGGTCAGCCCAGTGAGCTGCTCACCAACCGCTACGGTCGGCTGCGTGCGGTGGCCGCGGCACCGGACGGGTCGCTCTGGGTGAGCACCTCCAACCACGACGGCCGGGGTGACCCGGCGGGCGACGACGACCGGCTCCTGCGAGTGGTCTTCGCGGGTGGTGACGGCGGACGCAGCTGATTGCGTCACCATCCGTTCAGGTTTGCCAAGATCTTCCGACGGGCAGGTCAGACTTTCAGCATGGACGGGCAACGCGACGAGCGGCACGACGACGCCGATGACCGGGACGACCCGGTGACCGGCGTCGATCGGCCGCGCCCGACGGGTTGGTGGGTCGGGGCCGCCGGCCCGCTGCGCCGCCTCGGGCTGATCGTCGCCGTCCTCGCCGTGGCCTTGGCCGGGGCGGTGCTCGGGGTGCTGGCCGGTGGCCAGGTGAGCACCGACATCGGCCCGTTCCGAGCCAATCTCAGCATCTCCCCGGCCCGGGACGGCGGCACCACCGTCGACATCCCGCCGCTCGGCGCGCTGCTGCTCGACAGCCACGACGGGCCGACCCATCTCACCGTCCGGCTGGGCGCCCTCGACCAGGGGCGCACCGAGGCGCTGATCGACGACCCGGCCAGCATCAGCCGGGCCAGCCAGAGCGCCGTGGAGGACGTCCGCTCCGGGGTGATGCGCCTCGGCCTGCGCACCCTCGGCGCGTCGCTGCTCGTCACGTTGATCCTGGCCGGGCTGATCTTCCGCGACGTCCGGCGCACCGCCTGGGCGGGAGGGTTGGCGTTGCTGGTCACCGCCGGCAGCCTCGGCACGGCGGCGGCGACACTTCGTCCGCAGGCCATCGAGGAACCACGCTACGAGGGGTTGCTTGTCAACGCGCCGGCCATCGTCGGTGACGCCCGCCGGATCGCCAACGACTACACCAAGTACGCGGAGCAGTTGCAGCGCCTGGTCGGCAACGTCAGCCAGCTCTACACCACTGTCTCGGCGCTTCCGCTGTTGGAGCCAACCCCGGGCACCACCCAGGTGCTGCACGTCTCCGACATGCACCTCAACCCGACCGGATGGCAGCTGATCCGGACGGTAGTGGAGCAGTTCGGCATCGACGTGGTGATCGACACTGGGGACATCACCGACTGGGGCAGCGAACCGGAAGCCTCCTTCGTCGCCTCGATCGGCCTGCTGAAGAAGCCGTACGTCTTCATCAGGGGCAACCACGACTCCGGTAAGACCGCCGCCGCTGTGGCCCGTCAGCCGAACGCGATCGTGTTGAACAACACGACGACGACCGTCGCCGGGCTGACCATCGCCGGCATCGGCGACCCGCGCTTCACCCCGGACAAGAACACCTCCCCGGCTGGCAGCGGGTTGACCCAGCAGGTGGCCGACCAGGTGATCGGGGTCGGCAACCAGCTCGCCGCGACGGTTCGCAGCTCACCGCGACCTGTCAACATCGCGCTCGTGCACGACCCGGCGTCGGCCGGGCCGCTCGCCGGCACCTGCCCGCTGGTGCTGGCCGGGCACACCCACTCCCGGCAGGTCTCGGAGTTGCCGCAGGCGCCCGGGCAGCAGCGCACCACGCTGATGGTGGAGGGCTCCACCGGCGGCGCCGGGCTGCGCGGCCTGGAGGGCGAGAAGCCCACCCCGCTGTCGATGAGCGTGCTCTACTTCGACCAGCAGAAGCTGCTCCAGGCGTACGACACCATCACCGTCGGCGGCACCGGGCAGGCCCAGGTCAACCTGGAACGGCGCCTGGTGGAGAACCCGGCCGCCGGTGTCCCCGCCACGCCCACACCCACGCCGAGCGGCGGTGTCCCCGCCACACCCACGCCCACGCCGACCGGCTGAGCCGACGTCGACGCCCGCCAACGGATCGGCGGGCGGTCGACGGGTCAGCGCAGGGCGATGGCGGCCAGTGCGGCGTTGACGATGCTGCCGGGCAGCAGGTCGTGCAGTTCGTACAGCTCGGCGACGCTGCCGGACTGGCCGAACTCGTCCACCCCGAGCGGCACCGCCGGCGCGCCGACCGCCGAACCGAGCCAGGCCATCGCGTGCGACGCGGCGTCGTGCACTGTCACCACCGGCACCCGATCGGCGAACGCGGACCGCAGCGCGCCCGGCACGCTGGGCACAGTGGCCGTCCGTACGCCCTGGCGGAGGGTGCGCTGCCAGGCCCGGTAGAGCCGGTCCAGCGAGGTCACGTCCACCACGTGCGCGGCGATGCCCTCGTCGGCCAGTTCCGCCGCGGCGGCCAGCACCTCGGGCAGGACCGCGCCGGAGGCGGCCAGTTGCACCACCGGGGCGTCGACCAGGTGCGGGTACGTCTGGTGCGCGTCGACCAGCCGGTACGCCCCGGCGACGACCTGCCGGCGCAGCACCGCGTCGCCGAGCCGCGCCCGGGCCGCCTCGAACGGCGCCTGGTCCAGCGGTCGGGTGCTCAACCGGAAGTAGTACGCGCCGTCCTCGGCGGGTGCGGCGGTCGCGGCCGGGGCCGGCCCACCGGCGATCTGACCGAGCGCGTCGCAGAGCAGCCAGTCGAGGGTGGCCGCGTACGCCGGCTCGATGAAGGTCACCCCGGGCAGCTCCAGGCCGACCGACGCGGTGATGGTGGACTGGTGGGCGCCGCCCTCCGGGGCGAGGGTGATGCCGGACGGCGTGCCGGCCACCACGAACCGGGAGCCGGAGTAGGTGCCGTAGAGGAACGCGTCGAGGCCGCGCAGCACGAACGGGTCGTAGACAGTGCCCACCGGCAGCAGCGGCTGCCCGGACAGGTCCCAGGACAGCCCGAGCTGGCCGAGCAGCAGGAACAGGTTCATCTCCGAGATGCCCAGCTCGATGTGCTGCCCAGCGGGGCTCTCCGTCCAGCGCAGCATCCGGTCCTCGGTCCAGGAACGCTGCTCGGTGGGGGCGAACACCCCGGTCTTGTTGATGAACCCGGCGAGGTTGGTGGAGGTGGCCACGTCCGGGGCGGTGGTGACCAGGTAGCGGCCCACCTCCCGGTCCCGCGCCAGGTCCACCAGCACCCGACCGAAGACCTCCTGCGTGGAGATCGGCTTGTTGGCGCGTACTCCGGTGCTCTCCGGAACGGTGACCGCCAGCGCGCGCTCGCGCGGCGCACGGGACAGCGCCTCGCGGCGGGCGCCGGCCTGGATCCCGGCGGGTGACGCCGGGTCGAGGCGGTCCCACTCGGTCTCGGCGGTCAACCCCTGCGCGGCGCGCAGCGTGTCGACCTGCTCGGAGCTGAGCAGCGCGGAATGGTTGCGCGGGTTGCCGGCGATGGGCAACCCCCAACCCTTGACGGTGTACGCGAAGACGACGCTGGGCCGGTCGGTGACCGCGTCGCACTGGGCGTACGCGTCAAGCATCGCCTGAAGGTCGTGCCCGCCCAGGTCGGTGACGAGCGGGCCGAGCTCCTCGTCGGAGACGTCGGCGATCAGCTCGGCGATGCCGGCCGGAGCGCCGTCCAGGAACTGCTTGCGCAGCGCCGGCCCGGCCAGCCCGAACAGCGACTGGTACTGCTCGTTGGGCATCGCGTCGATCCAGTCGCGCAGCGCCTCGCCGCCCGGCCGGGCGTACGCCTCGGCGAGCCGGCGGCCGTACTTGACCTCCACGACGTGCCAGCCGGCCGCCTCGAACTGGCCCCGCCACTGGTTGATCCGGATGCCGGGGACCACCCGGTCCAGCGACTGGCGGTTGAAGTCGACGAGCCACATGACGTTGCCCAGCCCGGTGGTCGCCGGGTCTGCCACCGCCTCCCAGATGTTGCCCTCGTCCAGCTCGGCGTCGCCGATCAGCGCCACGAACCGGGAGTGCGGGCGGGCCCCGAAGTGCGCGTCGACGTACCGCCGGGTGGCGGCGGCGAAGAGCGGCGCCGCCGCGCCCAGACCGACCGAACCGGTGGAGAAGTCCACAGCGTCCGGGTCCTTGGTGCGCGACGGGTACGACTGGAGGCCGCCGCGGGCCCGCAGCCGGGGCAGGTAGGAGCGGTCCAGGTTGCCGAGCAGGTACTGGATGGCGTGGAACACCGGGGACGCGTGCGGCTTCACGGCGACCCGGTCCTCGGCGTCGAGGTGCGCGAACCAGAGCGCTGTCATCGCCGTGACCAGGGAGGCGCTGGACGCCTGGTGGCCGCCGACCTTCACACCGTCGCCGGTGACCCGGTCATGGTTGGCGGCGTCCACGATCCGGGTGGCGAGCCAGAGCACCCGCCGCTGGATCTCGTCGAGGACATCGAGGTCGTGCTCGGTCACTGTGGCTCCATCCAGGCGTCGCCGTTGACGCCCTCGCGAGGGGTGTGCGGGGTGGCCGCGTAGTCGACAGGGGGTTGCGGAAGGCCGCCGCCGGGTCACGGCGGCGGCCTGCTCCGGTCGGGTCTCTCAGCCCTCGACGCCGAGGCGCTCCAGGATCAGCTCACGCAGGGTCTTCGCGTCGGCCTGACCACGGGTGGTCTTCATGACCGCGCCGACCAACGCGCCGACCGCCGCGACCTTGCCGCTGCGGATCTTGTCGGCGATGCCGGGGTTCGCGGCGATCGCCTCGTCCACGGCGGCGGTGAGCGCGCCGGTGTCCGACACGACCTCCAGGCCCCGGTTGGTCATGATCTCGGTGGGCGAACCCTCACCGTCGACCACGCCCTCCAGCACCGTACGGGCCATCTTGTCGTTGAGCTTGCCGGCGTCGACCAGCCCCTGGAGCTCGGCGACCTGGGCGGGGGTGGCACCGATCTCGGCCAGCTCCACGCCGCTCTCGTTGGCCCGACGGGACAGCTCACCCAGCCACCACTTGCGGGCCGCGGCCGGGGTCGTGCCGGCGGCCACTGTCGCCTCGATCAACTCGACCGCGCCGGCGTTCAGCACCGACTGCATGTCCAGGTCGGAGAGGCCCCACTGCTCCTGGAGCCGACGCCGGTGTACCCGGGGAAGCTCCGGCAGGGCGGCCTTCAACTCGGCGACCCAGGCCGGGTCCGGGGCGATCGGCACCAGATCCGGCTCCGGGAAGTACCGGTAGTCGGTGGCCGTCTCCTTCGAGCGACCCGGCGTGGTGTCACCGGTGTCCTCGTGGAAGTGGCGCGTCTCCTGGGTGATCCGGCCGCCCGCGTCGAGCACCGACGCCTGCCGCAGCATCTCCGAACGGACCGCCCGCTCCACCGACCGCAACGAGTTGACGTTCTTGGTCTCGGTGCGGGTGCCCCACTCCGCGCCCGGCAGGTTGAGCGAGGTGTTCACGTCGCAGCGCAGCGAACCCTCCTCCATCCGCACGTCGGAGACCCCGAGCGTGCGGATCACGTCGCGCAGTTCGGCGACGTACGCCTTGGCCACGTCGGGGGCGAGCGCACCGGTGCCCGTGATCGGCTTGGTGACGATCTCGACCAGCGGAATGCCGGCCCGGTTGTAGTCGACGAGCGACTCCGTCGCGCCGTGGATGCGGCCGGTGGCGCCACCGACGTGCAGCGTCTTGCCGGTGTCCTCCTCGAGGTGCACCCGCTCGATCTCGATCCGTACCGTCTCGCCGTTGACCTCGACGTCCAGGTAACCGTCGACGCAGATCGGCTCGTCGTACTGGCTGATCTGGAAGTTCTTCGGCATGTCCGGGTAGAAGTAGTTCTTCCGGGCGAACCGGCACCACTCGGCGATCGAACAGTTCAACGCCAGGCCGATCCGGATGATCGCCTCGATGGCCGCCTTGTTGGCCACCGGCAGCGAACCGGGCAGGCCCAGGCACACCGGGCAGACCCGGGTGTTCGGCTCGCCACCGAAGTCGGTCGGGCAACCGCAGAACATCTTGGTGTTCGTGCCCAGCTCGACGTGGGTCTCCAGGCCGATCACCGGCTCGAAGCGTGCAACGACCTCGTCGTACGCGGGCAGTGTCGTGGTCATGAGACGCTCCAGGCGCGATCCGGGACAGAACCTGTCCAGCCTAATGGGGTTGCCCGATCAATCCTCGGCCGGGTTTCGTCCGGCACGCGTGGCGTCACCGACAGCGGGGTACGGAACGACAATGACGAATACGGGGAGAGAGTCAGGAGCCCAGGTCCGGCCGGTGCTCGTCGGGGTGGTCGCGGTGTGGGCGGTGGCCGTCGTGGTGACGCTGATCAGTTGGTTCGCCTCCGGGGAGGACCGGAACCCGGACACGGCCGCCGAGTTGGTGATCGGCATGGTGCTGCCCGGGGTGGCGGCGGTGGCGATCGCGTACGCCGGCGTGCACCTGGTGAACCGGCGGCGTCGGAATCAGGGGCGGCCGTGAGCACCGAGGAGAGTGTCGCCGCTGAGAAGCAGGTGGCGAAGGAAGACCTGGCCGCGGCACAGGTTCCGGAGAACCGGGGCCGGCAGCGCCCCCGGAGCACGTACGTTGTCGCCGCGTTGGTAGTGGTCCTCTTCGCCGCGCTGGGCACCGCCGCATTTGTCGGCCGAGGCACCGTGAAGTCCGATGACCTGCTCGTGACGTTCGCGTGGATGCTGATCCCGCCGCTGGTCGGCGCGGCCGTCGCCCTCGCCTTCGGCCGCCGGCTGCTCAGGCGGCTGCCCCGGACGGCCGGTGCCGACCCGACGACGAGGCGGCGGATCGGGCAGGCGCTACGCGACGGGTCCACTGACGACCCTCGCCTGGACGCGCTGGCGCGCAAGGAGGCTCGAACCCGGGTCAGTCAACGCTGGCTGCTGCTGCTGTTCGTGGCAGGTCTCCTCACCCAGGTGGGGCCCCTGGTGAGCCCGGTCCGCCCGTTCGGCCGCCTGCTGGCCGCACTGCTGATCCTGCTCTGGGGAGGTGCCGCCTGGTGGCGCTGGCGTGGTCTGCGGGAGGCCCGCCGCTACCTCGCCGGGCCGCCGAGCCAGCCCTGATCCACGCCCAACCCGCCAGATGCGCGATCGGCGCCGAGGGACAGGTCCCTCGGCGCCGATGCGGTGACGTCCGTTCTAGAGCGCCGGCGGGGTGAACGTGCCGACTGCGGACTCCAACGCGGCGGCGACCCGGTACATCCGGTCGTCGGCCATCGTCGGGGCCATCACCTGCAGACCGACCGGCAGCCCCTCGGAGAGCCCACAGGGCACCGAGATGCCCGGCCCGCCGTACAGGTTCGTCGGAATCGTGTACAGGTCGGCCAGGTACATCTGGTACGGGTCGGCGGTCCGCGCGCCCATCGGGAACGCCACCGACGGGGTCGTCGGCGAGATCAGCGCGTCGACCCGCTCGAACGCGGCGGTGAAGTCCCGGGTGATCAGCGTCCGAACCTTCTGCGCCTGCCCGTAGTACGCGTCGTAGTAACCCGACGACAGCGCGTACGTGCCGATCATGATGCGGCGCTTGACCTCCGGGCCGAAGCCGGCCTCCCGGGTCAGCGACATGACCTCCTCCAACGACCGGTTGCCGTCGTCGCCGACCCGCAGGCCGAACCGGACACCGTCGAACCGGGCCAGGTTGGAGGAGCACTCGCTCGGGGCGATCAGGTAGTACGCCGGCAGGGCGTACGCGAACGTCGGGCAGGACACCTCGACGACCTCGGCGCCCATCTTGGTCAGCGCGTCCACCGACTCACGGAACGCGGCCATCACGCCCGGCTCGGCGCCCTCGCCCACGAACTCGCTCACGATGCCGAGCCGCACACCGGTCAGGTCACCGGTAGCGCCGAGCTTCGCCGCCGCCACCACGTCCGGCACCGGCTGCGGGATGGAGGTGGAGTCGCGCGGGTCGTGCCCGCCGATCACCTGGTGCAGCAGGGCCGCGTCGAGCACCGTACGGGCACACGGGCCGGGGGTGTCGAGCGACGAGGAGAAGGCCACCAGCCCGTAACGGGAGGTGCCGCCGTAGGTGGGCTTGGCGCCCACGGTGCCGGTGACCGCGCCGGGCTGGCGGATCGAGCCGCCGGTGTCCGAGCCAATCGCCAGCGGCGCCTCGTACGCGGCCAGCGCGGCGGCGCTGCCACCACCCGAACCACCGGGGATCCGGCTCAGGTCCCACGGGTTGTGCGTCGGGCCGTACGCCGAGTATTCGGTGGAGGAGCCCATGGCGAACTCGTCCATGTTGGTCTTGCCGAGCATCACCGTGCCGGCCTCCCGCAGCCGCTGCACGATCGTCGCGTCGTACGGCGGGCGCCAGCCCTCCAGGATCTTCGACCCCACGGTGGTCGGTACGCCCCGGGTGGCGAGCACGTCCTTGACCGCGACCGGCACACCCGCGAGCGGGCCCAGTTCCTCGCCGGCGGCCCGGCGCTCGTCCACCGCGCGAGCCGCGGCGAGCGCGCCCTCGGTGTCGACGTGCAGGAAGGCGTGCACCCGGTCGTCGACAGCGGCGATCCGGTCCAGGTGCGCCTGGGTCACCTCGACGGCCGAGGTCTCGCCCCCGGCGACCAGGCTCGCGATCTCCGTCGCGGTCATTCTGGTCAAATCGCTATTGCCGGTCAGCTCGCTCATGAGGCCACATCCTCGGTCAGGATCCGCGGTACGCGGAACCGCTGGTCCTCGGCGTCGGGCGCGCCCGACAGCGCTTCCTCCGGGGTCAGGCACGGCGTGACGACGTCCTCGCGGAAGATGTTCGTCAGCGGCACCGAGTGCGAGGTCGGCGGGATGTCCGCGGCGGCGACCTCGCCGACCTGGGCGACCGCCTGGAGGATCACGTCGAGCTGGCCGGCGAACGTGTCCAGCTCCTCCTCGGTGACGGCGAGCCGCGACAGGCGCGCCAGGTGCGCGACCTCCTCGCGGGAGATGGCGGCCATCCGTGCCCCCTTCTGAATTCCTGCTGGTCGGGCGGTGTGCCGGCCGCGCGACAGGTGGAGCGTGACACGCGGTGACCGGAGCGAGTCTATTGTTCCGCTCCGGTGCCGCGTCCCCGACTCCCCCTCCGGCGGCCCTCGTGCCGGGTCAGCGGGTGGGGCGGCGAGCGACATCCGGCTGTGGGAGCCCGCCGGTCGGGCGGACCGGCCGGTACCGGGCCAGCCAGGTGACCAACTCCTCGGCCGGCATCGGCCGGGCGTAGAACCAGCCCTGAGCGGCGTCGCAGCCGGCGGCGTGCAGCATCCGCCAGGTCCGCTCGTCCTCGACACCCTCGGCGACCACCCGCAGCCCCAGCGCGCCGGCCAGCTCGATCATCGACCGGACGATCGCCGCGTCGTCGGCGTCGTCGGCCATGCCGAGGACGAACGACCGGTCCACCTTCACCTCGGACAGCGGCAGGCGGCGCAGGTGCTGGAGCGAGGAGTAGCCGGTGCCGAAGTCGTCCAGCGCGATGGCCACCCCGATCCGGTGCAGTCGGGAGATGGTGGCCAGCACCCGACGCGGGTCGGCCATCAACGCACCCTCGGTGATCTCGACCTGAAGCCGCTCGGCCGGCACCCCGTAGCGGGCCAACCGGTCGGCGATCTGGTCGGCGATCTCGCCGGTGTGCAGGTCGCGCACGCTCACGTTCAGCGCCGCGCGCAGGCCGATGCCGGCCGCCGACCACTTGGCGAGCTGCTCCACCACGTCGTCGACGACACGACGGGTGAGCAGTCGCATCACGGCGCTCTGCTCGGCGACCCGGATCAGTTCCTCCGGGTCGACCATGCCCCGCCGGGGGTGCCGCCACCGCAGCAGGGCCTCGACACCGACCACCTCGCCGGTCGCGATGGCGATCTGCGGCTGGTAGTACATGGTGATTTCCCCGGCGTCGTCGGCCGGCTCGTCGTCCGCGTGCGCCCACCCGGTCGATTCGAGTGGCTGCCCAGGCGTACCCGGCCCGACATCCCGACGAGCCCCGTTGCGCCCCTTGCCCACCGCGCTCCCGTTCGGGGACCGCCGACCGATCACGCCACCGGCGCGCCGCTCCCGAGCCGGGCCGGAGCGGGCGCCGGCGACAGTGGCACGGGCATTGCGGCCCCGGATCGGGTCGGCGCCGGTGGCGATCCGGTTGATCAGCTCATCGGAGTGCACCAGCTCGGCGTCGGTGCGCCTACGGCGTGCCCACCACCGGGCGGCAACCGGCCGTGCTGTGACAACCGCCGACGCCGGGTCCGCCGCCAGCCCGGCCCGGTCCGACGCCGCACCGGGCAGCGCGCCCTCGGCCGGGGCGCCGGTGGGCAGCGCCGCCCCGTCACCGCCGCGCACCTCCGCCGACGCGACAAGGGGTACGTCGGCAGTCCGCTCGGCGTCGCTCGGCACGCCGTGCCGGTCGTTCCCGTCCGGTTCCGTACCCTCGCCCTGGCCCTCAACCGCCGACTCGGCGTCGGCGTCGAACGGTCCCTCGGCCGACGGGCTGGTCTCCAGCACGCGGCGCAGGTCGGCGAGGAGGCCGAGTCGCTCGGCGGAATTGTGGTCGGACTCCGGGGCGTACACGGCCACCGTGTCGTTGCGGTGTTTGGCGTCGTACATCGCCACGTCGGCGTGGCGCATCAGGGTGGCGAAGTCCTCGCCGTGCTCTGGGAAGAGGGCGATCCCGATCGACCCGCCCACGTCCAACGGCAACCCGTCGAGCGGCACCGGCTCGGCCAGCGCCTCGACGACCCGGTCGGCCAACTCCCGCGCCTGACCGACATCGGTCAGCCCGGTCATCACGATGGCGAACTCGTCACCACCCAGCCGGGCGATCATCTGTGGTCGGGGTTGCATGTCGGTGAGCCGGGCGCTGACCTCGACCAGCAGCCGGTCGCCC
This sequence comes from Micromonospora sp. NBC_00821, assembly GCF_036347035.1. NCBI lineage: Bacteria > Bacillati > Actinomycetota > Actinomycetes > Micromonosporales > Micromonosporaceae > Micromonospora > Micromonospora sp. NBC_00821. The sequence goes on along the minus strand of NZ_CP108880.1, from coordinate 1,537,418 downwards.
ACGGCGTGCCCGAGGGCGTCGTTGACGTTCTTGAAACGGTCCAGGTCGATCAACAGGAGCGCGAGCTGCCCGTCGGGTTCACCACGGGCCGTCCGCTCGGCGTGCAGGTGCACCTGCTCGGCCACCTCGGCCAGCAGGGCCTTGCGGTTGGGCAGCCCGGTCAGCGGGTCGGCGGCGGCGAGGTGCTGCTGTTCGTTCGTCAGCCGCGCCATCCGATAGACGGCGAAGAGCGGCACCAGCACCAGCGGGATCAGCGCGGCGCTGACCCGCGCCGCCGCGACCAGCACCGGGGCGAGCAGCAGCAGCGAGCCGGTGGAGAGCAACTCGAAGCCGAGGCCCTGGCGGACGGTCGGCCACCAGCGATCCCCGAAACGCAGCCGCACCGCCCAGCTCACCAACCCGTAGTTGACGACGAACCAGGCCAGCGCGGCACCGCCGACAGCGGCCACGTCAGTCCAGTGCAACCGCCCACCGGAGAAGATGGTGCCCGAGCCGAGCTGGATCACCCCGTACGCGGCGGCGAGGGCGCACGCGTACTGGCCGACGTTGAACGCCGTGCGCCACGCGGCGTGCCGCATCCGCCAACCCGAGACGACGACACCGACCGCCTGCACCACCACCGCCGGGCCGAGGCCCCAGCCGAGCAGGATCGCGAAGGTGAAGCAGGTGGACGGGAACACCGCCGACGTCTGCCGGCGCCCCGGTGGCACGAACGGGCGCGCGTCGCAGATCACGGCGAGCGCGGCCATCGTCCAGAACGCCACCGGCAACTGGGACAACTCGCCGGGAAGCCTCGCGAGTGGAACGGCGGCGGTCAGCGCGGCGAACGCCAGGATGCCGGCGACGAAGGCGGCGAACGGTGCGACCCGTCCCGCAGGAAGCGAGTTGCGTGGGTCGGCGACCTCCACCACACCTCCCGACCGACCATCGGCGTGCCGGTGCGCGCGCCGTGACCCAATGAAACGCCCTCGGCCCCCAGTTTCCCGGTATGACAGTCACGAATCGGTCGTAGTCGTAATTAAGTTGGTATACGCGGCCACTCGCCGTGCCGTGCCGCCGGCGGGGGTCAGCCGCCCGGTTGGGCGACCTCCCGGGCGGCGTCCGGGCCGGCCTCCAGCAGGAGGCGGAACCCGTCCTCGTCGAGCACCGGCACCTTGAGACTGGCGGCCTTGTCGGCCTTCGACCCGGGGTTGTCCCCCACCACCACGAAGCTCGTCTTCTTGGAGACCGACCCGCTGACCTTGCCGCCCCGGCTCTGCACGGCCTCCGCGGCCTGGTCGCGCGAATAACTGGCGAGGGTGCCGGTCACCACCACCGTCAACCCCTCCAACGGGCGCGGCCCCTCGTCGACCGCCTCCTCGGCCATCCGTACGCCGGCCTCGGCCCACTTGCGGACCACCTCGCGGTGCCAGTCCACAGCGAACCACTCGCGGATGCTGGCAGCGATGGTCGGCCCGACCCCGTCGACGGAGGACAGTTCCTCCTCGGTGGCCGCGTCGATGGCGTCCATCGAGCGGAAGTGCCGGGCGAGCGCCTGGGCCGCGGTCGGGCCGACGTGCCGGATGGAGAGCGCCACCAGCACCCGCCACAGGTCCCGTTCCCGGGCGACCGCGAGATTGTCCAGCAACTTGGTGGCGTTGCTGCCCAGGCTGCCGTCCTTGTTGACGAAGAACGGCGACCGGGACAGCTGCTCGGCGTCGAGCTGGAACAGGTCGCCCTCGTCGCTGATGATCTCCGCGTCGAGCAGGGCGGCGGCACCCTTGTAGCCGAGCACCTCGATGTCGAAGCCACCCCGGCCGGCGAGGTGGAACACCCGCTCCCGCAACTGGGCCGGGCAACTGCGGGTGTTGGGGCAACGGATGTCCACGTCGCCCTCCTTGGACGGCGCGAGCGGGGTGCCGCAGGCCGGGCAACTGGTCGGCATGACGAACGGCCGGGCGTCGGCGGGCCGCAGATCGACGACCGGGCCGAGCACCTCGGGGATCACGTCTCCGGCCTTGCGCAGCACCACCGTGTCGCCGATCAGCACCCCCTTGCGCTCCACCTCGCGGGCGTTGTGCAGCGTGGCGAGCGCGACTGTGGACCCGGCCACGCGCACCGGCTCGAGCACGGCGAACGGGGTGACCCGGCCGGTGCGCCCCACGTTGACGTCGATGTCGAGCAGCTTGGTGGTGACCTCCTCCGGCGGGTACTTGAAGGCGATCGCCCAGCGGGGGGCACGACTGGTCGACCCGAGCCGGCCCTGGATGGAGACCGGATCGACCTTGACCACCACGCCGTCGATCTCGTGCTCGACGTCGTGCCGGTGCTCGGCGTAGTAGGCGATGAACTCCGCCACGCCGGCCAGGTCCGGGACGACCCGCCACCGGTCGCTGGTCGGCAACCCCCAGGACTTGAGTGCCGCGTACGACTCGGACTGCGCCGTGGGCTGGAACCCGCGGCGGGCGCCGATGCCGTGCACCACCAGGCGCAGCGGCCGGGTGGCGGTGACCCGTGGATCCTTCTGTCGCAGGCTGCCGGCGGCGGCGTTGCGGGGGTTGGCGAAGGGCGCCTTGCCCTGCTCCACCAGACCCGCGTTGAGATCGGCGAACGCGGCGATCGGGAAGTAGATCTCGCCTCGGACCTCCACCAACTCGGGGACATCCGGGAATTCGGCGGACGCGACGAGCTGGCCGGGCACGTCCCGGATGCTGCGCACGTTTGCCGTGACGTCCTCACCGGTACGCCCGTCGCCTCGGGTGGCGGCCCGGACCAGCCGGCCGTTCTCGTAGGTCAGGTTGATCGCCAGCCCGTCGACCTTCAGCTCGCACAGGTAGGGCACCGGGCCGCCCGCGTCCCGTTCGACCCGCTCGGCCCAGGCCGCCAACTCCTCGTCGGCGAAGGCGTTGTCGAGCGACAGCATCCGTTCGGCGTGGGTGACCGGTGTGAAGTCGGTGGAGAAGGTGCCACCCACCCGCTGGGTCGGCGAGTCGGGAGTCCGCAGCGCCGGAAACTCCTCCTCCAGTGCCTCCAACTCGCGCAACTGCCTGTCGAAGTCGGCATCGGGGATGGTCGGCGCGTCCAGCACGTAGTAGCGGTACTGGTGCTCGGTCAACTCCTGACTGAGCGCGGCATGCCGTTCCCGGGCCTGCGGCGTCGGCTCAGCCCCGGCCGCCGCCTCCTGCGCCGGGCTGACCTGCTGACCGATCTGTTCCTCGGACACACCGCCACCTTCGGACACGCCTGCGACCTCCCTGATCACGCTACTCCGGCACCGTATCGGGCCGGTGGGACAATCCGCCGCCCACCCGCACCCAAAGCGCCACCCCCCTCCCCTCCTTCCCCCTCCCCTCCTTCCCCCCTCCTTCCCCCCTCCTTCCCCCCAGCCCTATCCGGTGATCAGTTGATCCACCCTTCCCGCGATCTTGCATTTGCTGTCGCGGCATTTGGGGTGTTCCGCGCATCTCGGCGACCGAAACTGCAAGATCGGCGCGGGCGGGGCGGCTGCGGTGTGGTTGGCGAGCGGCACGGGCGGTGGCGTGCGAGGATCGCCGGACGATGGCGGCCCGTGGGCCGCCGGGACACGGAGGTACGGATGCCCGAGGCACTGCTCTGGGCGGCGGCGATCCTGCTGGCCGTGGCCGCCGGCTGGGCGTGGAACAGTTGGCGGCACCGGGTGGCCAACCGTCCGGGCACCCGGCCGGGTCGGGGCGGCAGCGGTGGCCGTCGTTCCACCCCACCACGGCCCCGTGGCGCCGGACGGCCGTCCACCAAGCCCCGCTCGCGTGACACCGACCGACACGGCGACGCCCCGGCGCCCGGTGAGATCTGGTGGGCCGACGTGCCGTACGCCGACGGCAGCGGGTCGAAGGTGCGCCCATGCCTGGTGCTGCGCGCCGACTCCCGGGGCGCCGACGTTCTGAAGATCACCAGCCAGGACAAGAGCGACCGGGACGACCACGTGCGGATTCCCACCCGGGACTGGGACCCGGGCGCGGAGCACGACAGCTACCTCAGCCTCACCGAGCCGATCCGACTCAACTCGGCCGCCTTCGCCGACCACGCCGGCCGCTGCGACGCCGACCTGTGGCGAAAGGTCCGCAGCCTGCGCCACCTCCCCACCTCCTGACCACCCCCTCGTGGCCGCCCCTCGTGGCCGCCCGCCCCTTCACATCCTCACGGCCTGGCTCTGCTCATGGTCGACTCGGGTTCCTGAAAGTCGCGGTGTCCTGAACTCCCGGATACCCCGGTTTGCAGAAACCCGAGTTGATCATGACTGCGCGGTCGCGCCGGTCGGGGCCGGCTGAGCCGAACCGGACCCGACCGGGCCGAGGCGGACCCGACCGGGCCGAGGCGGACCCGACCGGGCCGAGGCGGACCCGACCGGGCCGAGGCGGACCCGACCGGGCCGGGGCAGGCCGGGCCGACCCGGCCGCCCGGATCAGTCCCAGGTCGCGCCGAGCGTGGCCAACTGGTCCGCGTACTCGATGCGGTTGGCCCAGTCGCGCGGCCAGGCGGTCATGCCGACGGCCGCGCCCACGAACGCGCCGGCCAGGGCGGCGATCGAGTCGGAGTCACCGGCGGTGGTCGCGCCCCGGGCCAGCGCAGCGACCGGGTCGTCGGCGTGCCGTACGGCGCAGAGCAGCGCGGTGGCCAGCGCCTCCTCCGCCACCCAGCCCTCCCCGGTGTCCCGGCACGGGTCGCCGCCGTCGTCGGGCTGGCGCAGGGCGTCCGTCAGTCGGCCCAGCACCGCCAGGCACTCGTCCCAGCCCCGGGCGATGAACTCCTGCGGAGAACCGGAACCGGCGTGCTGCCAGAGGTCGCCCAGCCACCGCTCGGAGTAGACCAGGCGCTGGGACAGTGCCCGCTCGGTGAGCACCGCGGGAAGGTCGGGCAGCGAAACGCCCGCGCGCAGCACGAAGACCGCGTACGCGGTGAGTTCGCTGGCGGCCAGCCCGGTCGGATGGCCGTGGGTCAGCCCGGCCTGCAACTGGGCCAACCCGGCGAGCGTGTCGAGGTCCACGTCGAGCAACCCGACCGGGGTGACCCTCATGTTGGCCCCGCAGCCCTTCGAGCCGACCACCGTCGCCTCCTGCCAGGGCAGCCCACGGCTCAACTCCGCGCAGGCACGCAGGCAGGTCATGCCCGGGGCTCGGTTGTTGTCCGGGCTGACCGCCCAGGCCAGGAAACGTTGACGCAGCAGCGGCTCCACCGCCTCCGGCGTGAACGACGGCGCCTCGTGCAGCGCCCAACCCACCGCGAGCGCCATCTGGGTGTCGTCGGTGACCAGTGCCGGCTCGCCGGACAGCTCCCGGGGGCCGGCCGGGCCGTACCGGCGCACGATCTCGGCGACGGTCAGGAACTCCGTCGGCTTGCCCAGCGCGTCACCGTAGGCGAGACCGAAGAGCGAACCGGAGGCGCGAAGCGCAGAGGTATGGATCACGGCGGCCATGATGCCGGGCCGCCGCAACCCACGGCAGGGTCAGTCCCAGCAGAGGCAGAACGGGTGGCCGGCCGGATCGGCGTAGACCCGGAAGCCCTCGCCCTCACCTGGCAGCCGCCGAGCACCCAGCGCGAGCGCGGCCTTCTCGGCGGCTTCGATGTCGTCGACCGTCACGTCGAGGTGGAACTGCTGTGGGCGCTCAGGATCCGGCCAGGCCGGTTGGCGCAGGTTGAGCGCCTGTTGAAAGGCGAGGCGCGGCTGGTGACCGGGTGGGCCGCCCAGCACCACCCAGTCGTCATCGGAGTCACCCTCGGCGAGCGGTACGCCGAGCAGCTCGGCGTAGAACGCCGCCAACGCCCGCGGATCCGGGCAGTCGATCACCACTGAACGCAGCTGTCCAATCATGACCGTCATCCTGCCCACCGGGTACGACAGGAAACCTCAGTCCTCGCCGAGGCGTCGGCCGGCGTCCCGGCACGCGGCGAGCACCGCCCGCGCGTACTCCGGTGTGGCGCCGGCGAGGCCGCAGGCCGGGGTGACCACCACCTGCTCGGCGAGTTGGCGACGAGGGAAGCCGAGGCGGTCCCACACCTGGCGTACCCGATCGGCGATCTGCGCGGAGGTCGGCACGCCACCGGCCGACGGCGGCCGGGTCGGCGCGGCCCCGGCCAGCAACCCGAGGCCGGCGTCGATCGCCTCGCCCAGCGGGTCGAGCTTGGTGACCAGGTCCAGGTCGAGGGCGACCGCGACGGCGCCGGTGGAGCGGATCAGCTCCAGCGGCACGTCCGGGGCGCAGCAGTGCACCAGCGTCGGCACGCCGACCGCCTCGACGACAGTGCGCAGCAGGGCGGCGGCGTCCACCGAGTCGACCGCCCGGTACGCGCCCAGACCGCTCTCCGTCGGCACCCGCCCGGCCAGCACAGTCGGCAGTGACGGCTCGTCCAGTTGCAGCAGCACCGATGCCTGGGGCAGCCGGCGGGCGACCGCCGCGACGTGCGCGCGCAGCCCTTCGGCGAGGGAGCCGGTCAGGTCGCGGACCGCGCCGGGATCGCGCAGCATTCGGCCACCGATCGGCAACTCCAGGGAGGCGGCCAGCGTGAGCGGGCCGGCGGCCTGCACCTTGATCGGCCCGGCGTACCCCTCGGCCTGCTCGGCGAGCTGGTCCAGGTCGCGTTCCATCAGGTCACGGGCCCGGCGCAGGTCCCGGCCCGGGCGTGGGGCGACCCGCCACCGCCCCGCGTACACCTCGACGGGCACCTCGACGAGCAGCCCGGCGGACCGGCCGATCATGTCCGCTCCGGGGCCACGGGCCGGCAACTCGGGCAGGTGGGGCAGCTCGGGAAGCTCACCGAGGACCACCCGCTGAGCCTCGCCGATGTCGGTGCCGGGCAGCGAACCAATTCCGGTTGCCGCGCCGGCCGGCCAGGGCCACGCCTGATCTGTCACGGGCGAAGGCTATCCCGCGAACACCCAGGCCGTGCGGTCAGCCGGTGATGGTCGCGGAGCCGAGGACCACGTCGCCGGCAGGGTCCGGCCGGTACGCGACCACGGCCTGACCGGCGGCGACACCGCGGACCGGTCGGCGCAGCTCGGCGTGCAGCCGGTCACCGTCGAGGGCGACGGTCGCCGGCACCGCGTCGCCGTGCGCGCGCAACTGCACCTCGCACTCGACCGGGGCGTCCGGACGGGCGCCGCCGGTCCAGACCGGACGTACGGCGTGCACGTCGGACACGTCCAGGGCCTCGGCCGGGCCCACAGTCACCGTGTTGGTCTTCGGCGTGATGGAGAGCACGTAGCGTGGCCGGCCGTCCGGGGCGGGCCGGTCCAGGTGCAGCCCGCGGCGCTGCCCCACCGTGTAGGCGTACGCGCCGCTGTGACTGCCGACGACGGCGCCGGTGGAGGCGTCCACCACCTCGCCGGGGGCCTCACCGAGCCGGCCGGCCAGGAAGCCGCGGGTGTCCCCGTCGGCGATGAAGCAGATGTCGTGCGAGTCCGGCTTGTCGGCCACGGCCAGGCCACGCTCGGCGGCCTCGGCGCGGACCTGCGCCTTCGTCGCGTCACCGAGCGGGAAGATCGATCGGTCGAGCTGCTCACGGGTGAGGACGGCGAGCACGTACGACTGGTCCTTGGCCAGGTCGACACTGCGCCGCAGGAGCCCGTCCGCGCCGAGGCGGGCGTGGTGCCCGGTCACCACCGCGTCGAAGCCCAGGGCCACCGCCCGGTCCAGCACCGCCGCGAACTTGATCTTCTCGTTGCAGCGCAGGCAGGGGTTCGGCGTACGACCGGCGGCGTACTCGGCGACGAAGTCGTCGACCACGTCCTCGTGGAAGCGGTCGGCCATGTCCCACACGTAGAACGGGATGCCGATCACGTCGGCCGCCCGCCGGGCGTCCCGGGAATCCTCCAGAGTGCAGCAGCCTCGCGCGCCCGTCCGATAGGTCTGTGGGTTGCGGGCCAGCGCCAGGTGCACGCCGGTCACGTCGTGCCCGGCCGCCACCGCCCGCGCCGCCGCCACGGCCGAGTCAACCCCACCCGACATCGCCGCCAGAACCCTCACTGAGCCACTCCCCTTCCCGTCCCCACCACAACCCTATCCACCAGCCCCGGAAACCCGCCGGACCCGTGCCCGCCCCGCCCGTCCACCTTCGCGATCTTGCAGTTTCTGCGGCGACATATGCCGCGCAAGGCGCGAACGGCCAACCAATAGCGCACGATCGCGGGGCTTGACCCGCGCTAGCGGGGGGTGCGGAGAGCGGCGGCTCGGCGGGCCCGGTCGACAGCTGCCGGGAGGGCCGCGATGAGGGCGTCGATGTCGGCCTGGGTGCTGGTGTGGCCCAGTGTGAAGCGCAGCGAGGAGCGGGCGCGGTCGTCGTCGGCACCCATCGCCAGCAGCACGTGCGAGGGCTGGGCCACGCCGGCCGAGCAGGCGGAGCCGGTCGAGCAGGCGATCCCCTGCGCGTCGAGCAGGAGCAACAGCGCGTCGCCCTCGCAGCCGGGGAAGGAGAAGTGCGCGTTGCCGGGCAGCCGGTCGGTCGGGTCACCGTTGTAGATCACCTCGGGCACCGCCTGGCGGACCCGCTCGATCAGGTCGTCGCGGAGCGCGGCCACCCTGGCCGCGTACTCCTGCTGACCCTTCACTGCCGACTCCACAGCGACCGCGAAGGCGACGATGCCGGCGGTGTCCAGGGTGCCGGAGCGGATGTCGCGTTCCTGACCGCCGCCGTGCAGCAGCGGCGTGGCCGGCACGTCCCGGGCGAGCAGCAGCGCGCCCACCCCGGTCGGGCCGCCCAACTTGTGCCCGGTGACGGTCAGCGCGGCGACCCCGCTGGCGCCGAAGTCGACGGGCACCTGACCGACCGCCTGGATGGCGTCGGTGTGGAAGGGCACCCCGTGTTCGGCGGCGACGGCGGCCAGCTCGGCCACCGGCTGGACGGTGCCCACCTCGTTGTTCGCCCACATCGCGGTGACCACTGCCACCTGGTCGGCGTGCGCGGCCAACTCGGCGCGCAGGGCCTGCGGGTCGAGCCGACCGACGGCGTCCACCGGCAGCCAGCCGACCTCGGCGCCCTCGTGCTGGCCCAGCCAGTCGACAGCGTCCAGCACCGCGTGGTGCTCGACGGCGCTGGAGACCACCCGGCGACGGTCGGGCCGGGCTGCTCGACGGGCCCAGAAGATGCCCTTGACCGCGAGGTTGTCGCTCTCCGTGCCACCACCGGTGAAGATCACCTCGGAGGGCCGGGCGCCCAGCACCGCTGCCACCTGTTCCCGTGACTCTTCGACCCGGCGACGGGCACGGCGGCCCGCCGCGTGCAGCGAGGACGCGTTGCCGACCTCGCGGGCGGTAGCGACGTACGCCTCCAGTGCCTCATCGAGCATGGGAGTCGTCGCCGCGTGATCCAGGTAAGCCATCGCCGTTCAGCGTACGGCCGACACGTTGGGGACCGGATGCCGGAGGGGACTGCACGCAACGGCCGGGGTGGAACTCCACCCCGGCCCGATGCGCGCGGACCCGGTCAGGCGGGCACCGCGGTGACGACGATGTTGTCGCGGTACTTTCGGGCCTTGGCGTCGAACGGCCCACCACAGGTGATCAGGGTCAGCCGCGGCTTGCCGTCGCGGGCGAAGTACCGGTCCAGCGGGATCTTGGTCTTGGCGTACTCCTCCCGGGCGACGACCCGGTACCGCCGCGCCTCACCGTCGCTGCCCGTCGCTGTCAACGTGTCGCCCTGGTCCAGCTCACGCAGCCGGAAGAACGCCCCCTTGCCCTGCTTGGCGCTGTCCACGTGACCGGCGATGACCACCGAGCCGACCTCCGCCTCCAGGCCGGGGCCGTAGCGGTACCAGCCGATCTGGTCGACGCTCGGCGGCACCTCGAACTCGTTGGTCCGCTCGTTGATGCCGACCGCGTTGACGGTGGCGGTGACGCCGATCTCCGGGATCAGCAGCCGTACCGGCGGGATGATCTTCGGACCGGCGGGCAGTTCACCAGCGGTCACCGGCACCGACGGGGCACTGGCGGCGGTCGGTGCGGGGCTGGCCAGCGTGCTCGCCTCCTCGGCCCCCACCGTCCCGGCCGGCTGGTTGGCGCACGCCACCAGGGTGGCGGCGGTGAGCGCGGCAACGCCGGCGGCGAGGGCCGCCAGCGCGCCGCGGTTGCGCACCGTCACTTGCGGCCGGTCCGCGCGGTCGCCATCCGCACCCCACCACCAAGCAGCAGGAGTACGCCGGCACCGGTGAGCACGTACCACCAGGTGTCCACGCCCGTGCCGGCCTGGCCGCCGTCACCGCTGGGCACGCCGCCCGGGGCGGAGTGCAGGCCGGTGATGGTCTGGGCCACCACGTCGAGAGTCTTGCCCTCGGCGGAACCGATCGCGTAGACGATCGTGGCGGTGCCCTCCTTGAGGTTGAGGTCCGCCGGGCCGATGGCGACGGTGTCGGTGCCGGCCAGCACCACGTCGGCCTTCACCTCGCCCGCGTCGACGTCGCCCTTGGCCTCGTTCGGGTTGGTGAGGCCCTCGAAGACAGGGGTGCCACCGGCGCGGACGTCGACCGCCGGGGCGGCGGCGGTGTGCCGGACGATCAGCCGGGCCTTGCCGGCGTCGACCTTCGAGACGTCGTTCACGAACGGGGTGATCTTCGGCTGGCCGGCGGCGTCGAGGTGGGCCGCGATGCTGATGTTCGCACCGCCCGGCACCGCGGCGTTGTCGACCTTGAGGATCGCGCTGCCGATCGGCTCGCCCGGCTTGGTGAGCGCGATGTCGTAGTCGCCCTCCTCCAGGTTCAGCGGGCCGGCGACGTCGCCGGGCTTGAAGTTGTCAAGCGTCTTCTTGCCGTTGACGTAGACGTCGACAGGGGTGTCCGGGATGCCGTGCACGACGGAGACCTTCGACGTGGCGGCGTACGCGGGGCTGGCGGTGAGGGCACCGACGCCGGCGAAGGCCAGCGCGGCGACCGCGCCGCCCGCGGCGACCCGACGGAAGTACGAGAGCTGCATGTCTGCCTCCTGATATTTGGTGCTGATTCGTCAGGCCTGGCTTGCAGAACGGGTTACGCCGGCTCTCGGTCGGGCGGATGCGCCCCGGAGGCACTTTTCTTTTCCGGCCCCAACCGCATCCGGAACGGGGTCGGGAGACGAAGAGCTGGTGAGATGACATCGACCGGGGAAGTGGGGCGGGGACTGTGGCAGCTACAGTCGGGCATGCCCCATCGAAGGCGAGCCGCCCGATGACGGCGCTACGACAGGAACCGGACCCTCCGGTGGACGACCTCGACCGCAGGTTCCGCGACGGCGACGACGTGGCGCTGCGCGAGGCGTATGACCGCTACGGTCGTGCCGTGCTCCACCTGGCCACGTCCATGCTGGCGAACCGCAGCGACGCCGAGGACGTCACCCAGGCGACGTTCGTCGCCGCCTGGCTGGGACGCGACACGTTCGACCCGGCCAAGGGGTCGCTGATCGGTTGGTTGCTCGGCATCGGCCGGCGAAAGGTGATCGACCGGATGCGCGCCTCGGCCCGGGAGACCCGGGTGGTGGAGACGGTCCGACAACTGCCCGAGCCGGCACAGACCCAGCCGGACCCGGACCGCGTGGTGGACCGGTTGGTGATCGCCGACGAACTGGCTCGTCTCCCGGACGATCAGCGACGGATGCTGGAGCTGGCCTTCTACGACGACCTGACACACCAGCAGATAGCCACTGTGACCGGCGTGCCGTTGGGCACCGTGAAGAGTCACATCCGACGCGGCATGGCGAGCTTGAAACGCAGATGGGAGGTGGACGGTGCAGCACCTGGACCACGACCGGCTGGTATTTCTGGCACTCGGTGAGAGCGAGGCGGACAACGGGGAGAGCACCCACCTCGGCACCTGCGCGCTCTGCCGGGCGGAGGTCGCGAGCCTTCAACAGGTGGCGGGGCTCGGCACCGAGACGCAGGGCCTGGCCGACCTGCCCGACCCGCCGGAGCACGTCTGGCAGGGCATCGAAGCCCAGGTCAGGGCGGCGGAGGCCGGGCCTTTGCTGACCGAGACCCGTCGACACCGGGTGCCCGAGCAGGCCGACACCACGACGGCCGAGCAGGCCGACACCACCACGGCCGAGCAGACCTTCGGCGCGGCGGCCGAGCCGACGGTGACCCGACTCGACCCGACGCGGCGATCCCGCCGGGGTCGCGGCTGGTCCGGTTGGGTGGCCACAGCGGTCACCGCGGCCGCCGCCGCGGCGGTCGGCGTCGTTGGCACCGTCTCGGTGCTCCGACCGGACGATCCGACGCCCACCCCGACGCCGGTGGTGGTGGCGAGCGCGCCGCTGGCGGCGTACGGGGCGACACCGCCCGCGGCCAAGGGCGACGCCCGGGTTTTCCAGGACGGCCAACTACATCTGCATGTGGCGAATCTCCCGAGCGTCCCGGGGTACTACGAGGTCTGGCTCATCAATCCGACGACGATGGAGATGTTCTCGGTCGGCACCCTGGGTGGCGGCCCGGACGCCCTGCTACCCCTGCCCCCGAATGTCGACCTCAAGAGCTACTCGGTGGTCGACGTCTCCGCCGAGCAGTACGACAACAACACCCGCCACTCCGGCGACAGCCTGCTGAGGGGCTCCCTGACGGGCTGATCGGCGGGCCGGCTCAGCTCCCCGGCTCGCCGATCAGCTCCCCACACGTCAATGGCCGCCCGTTCACACGGGCGGCCACTGACGTATCGCTTGCCTACTTGCGCTTGCGGATCTCCTCGGCGGCCTGCGGGACGATCTTGAACAGGTCGCCCACCACCCCGAAGTCGGCCAGCTCGAAGATCGGCGCCTCGCCGTCCTTGTTGACAGCGACGATGGTCTTCGACGTCTGCATGCCGGCCCGGTGCTGGATGGCACCGGAGATGCCGAGGGCGACGTAGAGCTGCGGGGAAACCGTCTTACCGGTCTGGCCCACCTGGAACTGGTGCGGGTAGAAGCCGGAGTCGACGGCCGCGCGGGACGCGCCGACGGCGCCGCCGAGCAGGTCGGCCAGCTCCTCGACCAGCTTGAAGTTGTCGGCGTTGCCGACGCCCCGGCCGCCGGAGACGACCACGCCGGCCTCGGTCAGCTCGGGGCGGGAGCCCTTCTGCTCGGCGACCCGCTCGACGACAGTGGCCAGCTTGTCGGTGTCGGTGACCGAGACGCTGAGCTGCTCGATCGCCGGGGTGGCGGCCGCCGGGGTCGGGGTGACCGAGTTGGGCCGGACGGTGACCAGCGGCAGGCCCTTGGTTACCTTGGACTTGACGATGGTGGAGCCGGCGAAGGCGACCTGGGTCGCGGTGCCGTCGGCGTCCAGGCCGACCACGTCGGTCAGGATGCCGTTGTCGAGCTTGACGGCGAGCCGGGCGGCGATCTCCTTGCCCTCCTGGGCCGACGCCAGCAGCACGGCGGCCGGCTGCACCCGCTTGACCAACTCGGCCAGCACTGTCGCCTTGGGGGCCACCAGATAGCCGTCGATCTCGTCACCCTCGGCGGCGTAGATCTTCTCCGCGCCGTACTCGCCCAGCTTGCCGCTCAGCGCCTCGGCGGCGCCGGCGCCACCGAGCACCACAGCGCTCGGGGCGCCCAGCTCACGCGCGAGGGTGAGCATTTCCAGGGTGACCTTCTTGACGCCGAATTCCTTTGTGGCTTCGACGACGACGAGAACCTCGGACATGTCAGAACCCCCCTCTCACACGAACTTCTCGGTGGCGAGGAACTCGACCAGCTTGACGCCGCCCTCGCCCTCATCAGTGATCTTGGCGCCGCCGGAGCGCGGGGGGCGCTTGGTGTGCTCGACGACGGCGCTGGTGGCGCCGTCGAAGCCCACCTCGTCGGCAGCGACCCCGAGGTCGGCCAGCGAGAGCGTCTGCACCGGCTTCTTCTTGGCGGCCATGATGCCCTTGAAGGAGGGGTAGCGCGGCTCGTTGATGGTGTCCCAGACGGAGACGACGGCCGGGGTGGCGGCGGTGACCACCTCGTAGCCCTCCTCGGTCTGCCGCTCGACGGTCAGCGTCGCGCCGTCGACGGTGAGCTTGCGGGCACCGGTGAGCGCCGCGACGCCCAGCCGCTCGGCGATCATGTGCGGCATGACCTGGACCCGGCCGTCGGTGGACTCGGCACCGCAGATGACCAGGTCGGCATTGAGCTGACCGAGCGCGGCGGCGAGCACCTTCGAGGTGGCGACGGCGCACGAGCCGTGCAGGGCGTCGTCCAGCACGTGGACGGCCTTGTCCGGGCCCATGGAGAGCGCCTTGCGGATCGACTCGGTCGCCCGGTCCGGACCCATGGTCAGGATGGTGACCTCGCCGCCGTGCGCCTCCTTGATCTTCAGCGCCTCCTCGATGGCGTACTCGTCCATCTCGTTGATCACGTTGTTCGCCGAACCGCGGTCGACGGTGTTGTCGTCATTGCGCAGGTTGCGGTCCGCGCCCGAATCAGGCACCTGCTTGACGAGTACGACGATGTTCATCGCGCTTCGACGACCCTCCTGTGTGGTGTTGCGATTCGCTCGCCCGGTCTGGGGCGCAGCGTCGCGCGTCGGTCGACGCCAGGTCAACCGAGGGCGGTTGTGCAGTTGCCCACGGCGCAATGTTACCTGCCAGTAGGTTGCGCTCCCGCAGCACTCAGAGTGACACAGCTCACCGACGCGCAGCCGGTCAGGCCGGCTCGGCCAGGGCGACCCGAATCTGGTCGATGGCCGCCGCCTCGGCGGGCGCCACCCCGTCGTGCGCGCGGGCCACCTGATCCGCCGCGGCCAACACCAGTTCGCGGTACGCGTCCACGTCCCGTGGGGACTTCTCGCGCAGGATCCGCACCGCCTGCCCCAGCGCCGGCAGCACCACCGACTCGATCTCCAACTGCGAGTCCCGGGGAAGTCGCGGCAGCGGGCCGGTGGTCAGCGCCTCCTTGACCGTGCCACTGGCGTCGGCCAGCGCGCCAGACGCGGCGATGCTCTCCCGAATCACCCCCAGGACACCGGGGTCGGCGTTGGAGACCAGGAAGACGGCGCCGAAGGCACCCGTCTTGAGGGTCAGCCGCTCCTCGTCCGTCAACCGCTGCTCCATGATCACGGAGTGTAGACGTACGGGGTGGTGGTGGTGACCGCGACGAGGCCGAGCCGCTGCAGGATGGGCCGGCTGTCCTCGGAACAGTCGACCTGCATGAGCGTGCGACCTCGCTGCTCGGCCAGCCGCGCCCGGTAGTTGACCAACGCCCGGTAGATGCCCCTGCGCCGCCACTGCGGCAGGGTCGAGCCGCCCCACAGGGAGGCGAAGCCGGTGTTCGCCGGGAACCGCACCCAGCCGGCACTCACCACAGTCCCGTCCGCCTCGGCCACCACGACGGTGATCGAGTTCGGGTCGGCGTCGATCTCCTTGCCCAGGCCCCACACGAGGTGCGAGCGGTCCTCCTGCCAGACCTCCTCCTCCATGGCGGCGATCCGCTCCAGGTCCTCCCGGGACGTCACCTCACGCAGACGTACCCCCTCGGGGACGACCGGTAGCGCGGCGGCGAGCGGCGCGACCGGGCCGACCACGACGGTCTCCCGGTCCGCCGGCACGAAGCCGGCCGCGCGCAGGCGGTCCGCCAGGTCCGCCGGTTCGTCGTGCTCGTTGAGCTTCCACTCCGCCGACTCGCCCCGCTCACCGCACAACCGCGCCTGCCGGGCGATCAGCTCGTCCAGCGCGTCGCCGGTCAACCCGCCCAGGTCGCGGTAGGTGATGAACCCACCGGAGTCGAGCCCGGAGATCCGGACCAACGGCCCGTCCCGCTCCACCGTCACCCCGGCCGGAACCGGGTCGAAGATCTCCGGACGGAGTTGGTTGTCGTAGGCGGCCCGGAGCGTCTGTACGTCGAGATCAGTCACCGGCCCAGGCTAAGCGGGATGGGAAGCGGATAATCTCCCACTGTGTGGGAGGCGATCAGGCGGTGGTTCGACCCGGCGGAGCTGGGCTCGGTCGGTGAAACGCCGGACTACCGCTTCTCCCTGGCCAACGAACGGACCTTCCTCGCCTGGCTGCGCACCGGGTTGGCGCTGGTCGGGGGCGGTTTGGCCGCCGCGCAGTTCCTGCCACCCCTGCCGATGAGCCACCTGCGGGAGGTGATCGCCGTGGCGTTGCTGCTGCTCGGCGCGGCGGTCGCGATCCGCGCTGTGGACCACTGGGCGCGTACCGAGCGGGCCATCCGGCTCGGTCAGGAACTGCCCGCGTCCCGGTTCCCCGCCATCCTGGCGCTCGCCGTCGGCGTCGGCGCGTTGCTGCTGGTGGCCGCCGTCCTGATGCGGGCGGTCGGCGGGCGGTGAGCACCGGACGCGACCCGGGGCTGCAACCGGAGCGGACTCGGCTGGCCTGGCGGCGCACCCTGCTCACTGTGACAGTGGTGACAGTGCTCGCCGTCCGGCTGGCGTCGACCGGCGACGCGACCGGTGCGCTGATCGCCGGCGGCGCCGTTCTGGTGTGGGGCGCCGTGCTGGTGCTCTGCTGGCCACGGGGCACCGGCACCGGTCCGGCCCGCACCGGCGGCCGGACTCTGCCCCTGGTCACCGTGGGCACTGTGGTGCTGGCGTTACTCGGAGTGCTGCTGGTGCTGCGCGGACTGTGGTGACGCGCGCCGGTGCGTCATCATGGGTCCATGGCCCGGCTTGGCGTACTCCTCTTCCTGGTGCAGATTGTCCTCGCCGTCTGCGCGCTGATCAGCTGCCTCTCCGCTGAGGAGGGCAAGATCCGTGCCCTTCCCCGGATCGCCTGGGTGCTGATCATCCTGTTCTTCCCGCTGGTGGGCTCGATCGCCTGGTTCATCGTCGGCCGGGAGCCCAGCCCCGGCGCCCACAAGGGCTGGCCGGGCGGCACCGGCGGCGGCGAGCGGCAGCGCCCTCGGCCGGTGGCCCCCGACGACGACCCGGAGTTCCTGCGTTCCGTCGAGGAACGCGCCCAGCAGCAGGACCAGGAGCTGTTCCAACGCTGGGAGGAAGACCTGCGGCGACGCGAGGACGACCTGCGCCGCCGCGACGGTGAGCCGCCGCGTGAAGGCGACCGACCGGAGGTGTGAGCGCGCCGCCGCCGCCGGCGCAGGAGCGACGGCGGCGGCGGGTGCGACTCAGGCCAGGTTCGACGACCGCGGGTACGCGTCGGTCGGGTCGGTGAGCACGTTCACCAGGTACGGCACTCCGGAGTCGAACGCCCGCTGGAGCGCCGGGCCCAGGTCAGCCGCCTTGGCGACCGTCTCCCCCGCCCCGCCGAGCGCGCTGACCACCGTGTCGTACCGCAGCTCTGGCTGGAGGTCGGCGGCCACGTCGTAGCCGTACATGGCCCGCATCGGGTGCTTCTCCAGCCCCCAGATGCCGTTGTTGCCGACGACGATCACCACCGGCAGCTTCTGGCGGACCAGCGACTCGACGTCCATCAGCGAGAAGCCGGCCGCCCCGTCGCCCATCAGCACGCAGATCTGCCGGTCCGGGTGACTGACCCGGGCGCCCATCGCGTAACCCATGCCGGTGCCCAGGCAGCCGTACGGGCCCGGGTCAAGCCAGGTGCCGGGCTGGGCCGGCTCCAGGTACCGCCCGGCGTACGACACGAAGTCGCCGCCGTCGCCGATGGTGATCGCGTCCGGGGCGAGCGCCCGACGCAGCTCGCCGTAGATCCGGGCCGGGCGGATCGGGTCGGTCTCGGCGGCCATCTCCGCGGCGTCCCGAGCCTTCGCCGCGTCCTCGGCGACGCGCAGGTCGGCGATCCAGTCGGCGTGGTCGGCCCGGTCGCCGGAGTGGTCGGCCAGCGCGGAGAGGATCAGGCGCAGGTCACCGGCGGGGGCGGCGGCCGGCTGCACGTGCGTCGCCCGCTGGCTGGGCGCGTCGACGATGTGCACCACCTTGGCGTCACCGAAGTCACCGAAGCTGAGCCGGAAGTCCAGCGGGGTGCCCACCACCACGACCACGTCGGCGCCGGAGAGCGCGGCCCGGCGGGCCTTGGCGAACGCCAGCGGGTGCTCCGGCGGGAGTGAGCCGCGACCCATGCCGTTGGTGAAGACCGGCACCTGCAACGCCTCGGCCGCCTCGCGCAGCGCGGCGACCGCGTCGCCCGCGTACACGTCGGAGCCGGCGATGATGACCGGCCGCTGCGCCCCGGCGATGAGCAGCGCGGCGCGGCCGACCTCCTCCGGGTCCGGGGCGATCGGGTCGACACCGGTCACGGTCGGCAGCTCGGCCTCCGCGACCGAGAAGACCGTCTCCAGCGGAAAGTCGAGGAAGGCCGGGCCGCGGTGCGGGGTGAGCGCGGCGTTGAGCGCCGCACCCACCGCACGCGGGATGTCGTCGGTGCTGAACACCGTCTCGGCGTGCTTGGTGACCGGGGCGACCAGCGGCAGGTGGTCCATCTCCTGGAGGCTGCCCGAGCCCCAGCGGAACGCGGGCGCGCGCCCGCCGAGCACCAGCACCGGCGAGGCGTTGAAGAACGCGCTGGTCATGCCGGAGATGCCGTTGGTGACACCGGGCCCGGCGGTGAGCACGGCGAGGCCGGGGCGGCGCTGGAGCTTGGCCACCGCCTCGGCGGCGAAGACCGCGGACTGCTCGTGCCGGACGTCGTAGATCGGGAAGTCGGTCTTGTACGCGGCGTCGTAGAGCGGGAAGACGTGCCCGCCGGACAGAGTGAACATCTCCCGTACGCCGTGCGCGCGTAGTGCCGCGAGCGCCAACTCGCCGCCGTGACCCTCGATCCGCTCCGTCATGTCGCTCCCATCGTCCGTGGCCGGGATCACAGGTTACCGGCCAGTCACTTGGCAGTGCGACCGTGGCCCCTGCCGGGGGACGTTGCCGAGGTCAGGGGCCGTTGGCGCGGGAGGCGACGGATCAGCGGCCGGTGAAGCCCGGCTTGCGCTTCTCGACGAAGGCCGCCATGCCCTCGCGCCGGTCGTCGGTGGCGAACAGCGCCGCGAAGAGCTGACTCTCCCAGGCCAGGCCCGAGTTGAGATCCATGTCCAGGCCGCCGTCGACCGCCAGCTTCGCGGCGCGCAGCGCCTGCACCGGCCCGGTCAGGTACGGAGTGATCAGCGCGACGGCCGTGTCGTACACCTCGGCGGCCGGGGCGACCCGGTCGGCCAGGCCGATGCGCAGCGCTTCCTGCGCGTCCACCATCCGCCCCGACATGATCAGGTCCTTGGCGCGGGCCGGGCCGACCAGGCGGGCCAGCCGCTGGGTGCCGCCCGCCCCCGGGATGATGCCCAGCTTGATCTCCGGCTGGCCGAGCTTCGCGTCCTCGGCGACCACCCGCCAGTCACAGGCCAACGCCAGCTCACAGCCGCCACCCAGGGCGTACCCGGTGATAGCGGCGACCACCGGCTTGGGGATCCGGGCGATCGCGCCGAGCGCGCTGGACAGGTTCGCGGCCCGGTCGGCCATGTCCACGTAGGACATGTCGGCCATCTGCTTGATGTCGGCGCCGGCGGCGAAGACCTTCTCCCCGCCGTACACGATGACGGCGCGGACCTCGGGATCGGCGGTGGCCGCCGTGGCGGCGGCGCGCAACTCCTCCTGCACCTGGGTGTTGAGCGCGTTCATCGGCGGCCGCTCCAGCCGGATCGTGCCGATGCCGTCAGTGGTCTCCAGCCGAACGAACTCGCCCACGCTGCCCTCACTTCCTCGTCGAAGTCGCGTGCCAACCTTACGACCCGGCTCGTTTGGGTAAGTAGTGTGGTGTCAGCCCCGTGGGCGGGAGTCCAGCCATGATCACGTATTACGACGACAGGTCGGTGCAGGTCACCTCCACCACCCTCCGTGTCGACGGTCGCAGCTACAAGCTGGCCGACATCACCATGATCTGGCACCGCCGGGGCACCCGTTCCTGGCGCGTGCTGGTGGGACGGGGTGCGATCGGCGCAGCGCTCGCCGGCCCGCTGGTCGCGGCGGTGCTCGGCATTGGCGTGGCCGTCTGGCTGCACCGCTCACCCACAGTGACGATCGCGATCGTCGGCGCGTCGGTGCTGGTCGGGTTGGCCGTCGGGCCGGTCGCCGACTTCCTCTTCGAACACCTGGACCGCTCGTACGCCCGGGGCAGCCGCCAACTGGAGATCTGGGCCCGTTGGCGGGGTCAGCCGGTGCGTCTGCTGCGCACCGGTGACGCGCTGCGCTTCGGGCAGATCTACCGGGCCGTGCAGCGCGCGGTCGAGCACAGCCAACCGGCCCACCCCGTCACGCGCCGCTAGCCAGCCTGGTACCGCTTCACGTCCCGACCTGACCGGACCTGTCGTCACTGGTGGGACCTGCGCAGCGACAGCTCTCGCCGAGCCAGGTGGGACGCAGCGGACGCGAGCGCAACGGACGCGAGCGCAACGGACGCGAGCGCAACGGACGCGAGCGCAGCCTTCCTGCAGTGCCTTTGGAGCTGATATCACAAACGAATCGACCGTTGGCCTTGCGGCGCGACGCGTGATGTCGCAGACGATTCAGCTCCAAAGGACCACTGCAACATCACCTCTACCCCGTCGGACGGCCTCCGTCGAATCCTCTGCGCGGACTGGCCGATCCTCTGCGAAAGAAGCCATCTGCCAAGGTCCGAGCGAGGCGCGGTTTGCCTGGCGGTGGTTAGGCTTAGTGATGACCCTCTATTACCGGGACGACGCGGTGCAGGTGACCTCCGAGTCGATCCGGGCGGGCGGTCACGTGATCGCCCTGTCCGACGTGACGTTCGTCTGGCACGACCGGGGGCGGAAAACCCTCGCCGTACGCGGCCGTGTGCTGGGGCGCGGTGTCCTGGTCCTGCTGCTCTCGCTGCCGCCGCTGGTCGCCGTGGTCTGCGTGCTGTCGCTGGCCTGGTCGGCTCAGGACCGGGGCAACTGGCAGCTGGCGCTGATCATTCTCGCCGCCTGCGCCGCGGGGGCGCTCGCCTTGGCGCCGTTCCTGGAGATCCCCCTTGGCTGGCTGGACCGCTCCTACGAGCGCGGCAGCCACGTGCACGAGTTGTGGGTGCAGCACCACGGTCGGGAGGATCTGCTGGTGCGCACTCCGGACGCGCTACGGTTCGGGCAGATCTACCGGGCCGTGCAGCGCGCCGTCGAACAGCAGGGGGACCATCGATGACCAACCGTCGCGGCGAGGCCGTCGCACTGGCCGGCCTGCTCGCGGCGGCCGGCGTCACCCATCTGCTGCGACCCGGCGTCTACGACCCGATCGTGCCGCGCGCGTTGCCTGGCCCACCCCGGTTCTGGACGTACGCCAGCGGGGTGGCCGAGCTGGCGGTGGCGGCGGCCGTGGCGCACCCGACCACCCGGCGGGCCGGCGGTCGGGCAGCCGCCGCACTCTTCGTCGCCGTCCTGCCGGCGAACGTGAAGATGGCAGTGGACTGGCGACACCGACGCCCGACGAAGCGGGCCATCGCGTACGGCCGGGTGCCGCTGCAGGTGCCACTGATCTGGTGGGCGCTGCGGGTGGCCCGTGCCGACACCGCTGGTCGACAGGCCCGCTGACCGGCTCCGTCGGGCGGTTGTGGCACGGCCGACGCACACTTGATCCCATGGCGATTCCCCTCCCCACCCCGGCCGCCGTGGTCGGCCTGACCCGCTCCGCTCTCGACCAGGCGCTCGGCTCCGCGGCCTCGATGGCGGCCGTGCCCGCCCGCGCGTTCGCCGTGCTGGACGGGGTGGAGGCGCTGGTGGCCCGGATCAACGGCGTGGTCGACCGGATCGAGACGACACTGGACCGGACCGACCAGGTGCTCACCGACGCCGAGGCGGCGGTCCGCGAGGTGGCCGTCATCAGCGCCGCCGCGACCACCGCCATCGACACGGCCACCGAGGTGGCCACCGCCGCCGCCGTGGTGGTGGCCGAGGCCGAACGGGTCTCCCGGGCGGCGGGCACCGTGGTCGCCGAAGCCGACCGGGTCGCGAACCGCGCCGCCACCACAGTGGGCACCGCGACGGAGGCCGCCGCCACGGCGGCTGAGCTGCTGGCGGCGTACGAGCCGGCGCTGCGCCGGGCCGCGCCGATGGCCGGGCGGTTCGTCGAGGAGCTGAGCCACGAGGAGATCAGCGCGGCGATCCACCTGATCGACGAGTTGCCCAAGCTCAAGGAACACCTGACGGCGGACATCCTGCCGATCCTGGCCACGCTGGACCGGGTCGGGCCGGACCTGCACGACCTGCTGGACGTGACCCGCGACCTCAAGCTCGCGGTGGCCGGTATCCCCGGGCTGGGCATGCTGCGCCGACGCGGCGAGAAGCTCACCGACGAGCCGGTCAGCTGACGGCCGGCCGCGCGGGCGGGCGAGTCGGCCGGTGTGCGGCGGGTGCGGCCGGTGTGCGGCGGGTGCGGTCAGGCCGGTACGTACAGCTCGTCGATCTCGGCGCGTTGCGGTAGCGCCACCGAGGCGCCGAGCTTGCGGACGCAGGCAGCGCCGGCCGCCGACGCCCAGCGCACCGCGTCGACCAGGTCGCGTCCTTCGCCCCAGCCGACGGCCAGCGCGGCGGTGAACGCGTCACCGGCGGCGGTCGAGTCGACCACGTCGACAGGTACCGCCGGCACGTGCACCTCGGTGCCGTCCCGGTCGACGTACCAGGCGCCCTCACCGCCGAGAGTGAGCACGGCCCGGGGGGTCAGGTCGAGCAGCGCACGCGGCTCCTCCCGACCCCGGCCGGCGAGCGCCTGCGCCTCGCCCTCGTTGACGACCAGCAGGTCCACCGCGGCGAGCAACTCGGGTGGGAGGTCCCGCGCCGGGGCGGCGTTCAGGATGACCCTGGTGCCGGCCTCGCGGGCGGCCACCGCGGCGGCGGCCACGGTCTGCACCGGGATCTCCAGTTGGGCGACCAGGACGTCCGCCGCGCGCACCGTGGCCAGTTCCTCCTCGGTGAGGCCGACCAGGGCGTCGTTCGCGCCGGGGGTGACCACTATGGCGTTCTCCCCCTGGGCGTTGACCATCACCAGCGCCACCCCCGAGGCGCCGTAGACCACGCGAAGCTGACTGGTGTCCACGCCGGCAGCGGTGATGCGGGCCTTGAGGGTGACGCCGAAGGCGTCCGAGCCGATCGCGCCGAGGAAGGCGCAGGAGGCACCGGCCCGGACCGCGGCCACGGCCTGGTTGGCGCCCTTGCCGCCGGGCACCATCACGAAGTCGGTGCCGAGCATGGTCTCGCCCTGTCGGGGCAGCGCGGGTGCCATCGCGACGAGGTCCATGTTGGCGCTGCCCACCACGGCAACCCGGGTCTGCGGCACGGCCGTCTCCGCCTGTCCGACGCTCAGGCGGCGCGAGCCGTGAAGCGGTCGCCCGACCGCTCGACCACAAGTGGCAGCCCGAAGGTCTTGGAGAGGTTGTCACCGGTCAGCGTCTCGGCGAGCAGGCCCTGGGCGACCACCCCACCCTCGCGCAGGAGCATGGCGTGGGTGAACCCGGGCGGGATCTCTTCGACGTGGTGGGTGACCAGCACCATCGCCGGGGCGTCCGGGTCGTACGCCAGCTCGGCCAGGCGGGCGACCAGGTCTTCCCGACCACCCAGGTCGAGCCCGGCGGCGGGCTCGTCGAGCAGCAGCAGCTCCGGGTCGGTCATCAGGGCACGGGCGATCTGCACCCGCTTGCGCTCACCCTCGGAGAGGGTGCCGTAGCGGCGTTCGGCGAGGCCACCGACGCCGAGTTGACTCAGCAGCGCTCGCGCCCGCGCCTCGTCGCCACGGTCGTAGTTCTCCCGCCAGCGGCCGACCACCGACCAGGCGGCGGTCACCACCACGTCGCTGACCCGCTCGTCGGCGGGCAGCCGCTCGGCGATCGCCGCGGTGGTGAGCCCGATCCGGGTACGCAGCTCGTTGACGTCGGTGCGGCCGATCCGCTCGCCGAGCACGTGCGCGACGCCCGTGGTCGGGTGCAGCCGACCGGCGGCGAGGTTGAGCAGTGTGGTTTTGCCGGCGCCGTTGGAGCCGAGCACCACCCACCGCTCGTCCAGTTCGACGCGCCAGGTCAGGTCCTGGAGGAGGGCGGTGCCAGAGCGGCGTACGCCGACGCCGTCGAGGCTGACCACCAGATCCGGGTCCACGAAAGCGGCGGCAGGCGTGGCGCCGGCAGCGCCGGGGATCAGGTCACCAGTCACCACACCATCCAACCACGCAGCGCCGGGGTACCCCCCATGGGCGGCACCTCAGCCATAGGGTGAAGCGCCGTGTCATTGATCACCAAGCCCGAAGGACGACCCATGCCACGCCGACGTACGGAGCCGCGCAGATGAGCGCGGTCATCGAGATCGAGGGTCTGCGCAAGACCTTCCGCAGCCTGCACAGCGGTCGACGGGTGGCGGTGGACGGGTTCGACCTGTTGGTCGAGGCGGGCCAGGTCCACGGTTTCCTGGGCCCCAACGGCTCGGGCAAGACCACCACCCTGCGGGCCCTGCTCGGGCTGGTGAGCGCCGACAGCGGCCGGATGACGGTGCTCGGCGAGCCGTCGCCGGAGCTACTGCCCCTGGTGGCGGGCCAGGTCGGCGCCATCGTGGAGAGCCCGCAGTTCTTCGGCAACTTCACCGGCTACCGGACGCTACGGTTGTTGGCCCGCGCCGGTGGTGTGCCGGTCTCTCGGGTGGACGAGGTGCTGGATCTGGTGGGCCTGCACGACCGGGGCGATGAGCGGGTGAAGGGCTACTCGCTGGGAATGAAGCAGCGTCTGGCGGTGGCGTCCGCGCTGTTGAAGGACCCGCGCCTGCTCATCCTGGACGAGCCGGCGAACGGGCTGGACCCGGCGGGCATCCGGGAGATGCGGGACCTGATGCGGTCGCTGGCGGCCAACGGGGTGACAGTGCTGGTGTCCAGTCACATCCTGGGCGAGATCCAGCTGATCTGCGATCACGTCACGATCATCTCTCGGGGCCGGCGGGTCGCGACCGGTCGGGTGGACGAGGTGCTGGCGGGCCACGACCGGCACGAGTTCCTGGTCCGGGTGGCCGAACCGGAGCGGGCCGTCGAGCTGCTGCAGGCGGCCGAGCTGACGGCGGTCGTGGACGGCGGAGCGTTGGTGGTGAGCGGGGTGGACGACCCGACGGCGATCAGCCGGGTGCTCGGTGAGCAGGGTCTGTGGGTGGGCGAGCTGACGCCGCTGCGGCCGGATCTGGAGAGCGTCTTCCTGGAGCTGACCGGCGCGTACGAGCATCCGTCGGTGCCCCGGCAGGGCGGCGACTCGTCGCTGCCGCAGGGCGAAGCTGTGATCGACCTCGATCGGGGAGTGGACGCGTGAACCTGGTGCGTGCCGAGTTGGAGCGACTGTCGGCGCGTCGCTTCGTGCAGCTCATGCTCGTCCTGTTGGTGTTGGCGTTCGCCGTCACGGCGGCGACCACGCTGGCCGGTTCTCACAAGCCGAGCGTCAGTGAGCTGAACTCGGCGCGGGCGCAGGCCGCCGAGGCCAGGCAGAGCATGGAGGCGAGGCACCAGGAGTGCCTGGCCCGCCAGGACGGCACCATCCAACCCGACCCGGACGACTACCTCTCCACAGACTGTTCGGAGATCGACCCGATCCGGCAGGACCGGTTACCGATCGCCGCCGACTTCCTGCCGGGTGTGTTCAGCTTCGCCGAGCAGGCCGAGTCGCTGCTGTACTTCCTCATCGCGTTCCTGGTGTTGTTCGGGTTCCTGGTCGGCGCCTCCTACATCGGCGCCGACCTGAACTCTGGCGGGGTGGTGAACCTGCTGCTCTGGCGACCGCGCCGGATGACGGTGCTCGCGACCAAGTTGGGCACCCTGCTCGGCACTGTGCTGGTGCTTGCCCTGCTGGCGTCGCTGGCCTACCTCGCCACGTTCTGGGTGATCGGTCAGACCGCCGGCCTACCGGGCCGGTTGAACAGCGACTTCTGGAGTTCGCTCGGCGCGGTGCACGGCCGTGGCCTGGTGCTGGTGCTGCTGGCTTCCACGCTGGGCTTCGCGATCGCCACGCTCGGTCGGCACACGTCGGCGGCGTTGGGCGCGTTCGCCGCGTACGCGGTGCTGTGGGAGTTGGGTGGCCGGCTGGTGCTGGAGATCATCGACGCGCGGAAGTCGGACCTGTTCATGCTCTCCAGCCACATCGGGGCGTGGCTCAACGGCGGGGCGCGTTTCTATGACGAGCAGCTGTGCCGGGGCAACAACTACGGCTCCTACTGCGAGGGGTTCTACACGCTGCCCTGGCTGCCGGCGCTGTTGGTGCTGCTCGGCCTCACCGGCGGGTTGACCGCGGCGGCGTTCGCCGTGTTCCGTCGCCGTGACCTGATCTGAATCGAGACCGTCGGGTCGCCCGGCTGCGGGCGGCCCGACGGAACGGCCAGGCCGGCGCTCGGCAAGAGCTTGCAAGCTGTGGGCACGCGGTGAAATATTCCTTCGCATGACCGCCGCAGCGGGCTCAGCCGACGGTGGAGCCGAACACCTCGTCGCGCACCGCGTCCAGGGCGGTGCGCAACGCGCCCTGCAGGATCGGCTCCTCGGTCAACCCGGTCGGCACCACTCGCGGCTGGACCAGGGTGATCGCCGCGACCTCCTGCTGCACCCGGTCGGCGAGCGCCGCGCCACCGGCCTGGCCGACCTCGCCGGCGAGCACTACCAGCGGTGGGTCCAGCACCACGCAGGTGCTGGCCACGCCGAGCGCGAGCCGACGGGCCAGTTCGTCGAGCATCGGGCCGCCGTCGGCGCCGGCCGCGACGGCCGCGCGGACCGCCTCGGCGGCATCGGCGTCCGGGTAGCCGTGCTCGCGGGCCACAGCGCGCACCGAGTCCGCACCGATCAGCTGCTGGAAGGCCGGCTTGGCACGACGGGAGACATCGCGCGGGATGGGCGCGCCAGGCACCGGCAGGTAGCCGATCTCGCCGGCGGCGCCGCTGCTGCCGTGGTGCAACCGCCCGCCCAGCATGATCGCCAGGCCGACGCCGGCGCCCACCCAGACCAGCACGAAGTCCGACAGCCCCTGCGCCGCGCCGGACTGCGCCTCGGCCACCGCGGCCAGGTTGACGTCGTTCTCGAAGACCACAGGCGTGTGCAGGTCGTCCCGCAACGCGGCGAGCAGACCGCTGTGCCAGCGCGGCAGGTTGAAGGCGAAGGTGATGTCGCCGGTGCCGGGGTCGACCAGGCCCGGCGTGCCGAGCACGATCCGTCGTACGCTGCTCAGCTGCGCCTGGGCGCTGCTCGCCGCCTGCACGACGGCGTTGTGCACCACGCCCACCGGGTCGTCGGTGTCCCGGGTCGACTGCTCCACGCGGCCGATGACCGCACCGGTGATGTCGGCGCACGCCGCCACCACCCGGTCCGGCCCGACGTCCACACCGACCACGTGGGCGCTGCTCGGGCGGACGGCGTAGAGCTGGGCGTTCGGCCCTCGCCCGCCGGCCTGCTCGCCGACCCGCGCGACGAGGCCGCGCTCCTCCAGCCGCTCGACAAGTTGCGACGCGGTGACCTTCGACAGCCCGGTCAGCTCGCCGAGTCGAGCTCGCGTCAGCGGGCCGCGTTCGAGGAGCAGCTCCAGCGCGGCACGGTCGTTGAGCGCCCGCAACAGACGGGGGGTGCCGGGCAGCCGGGTCGCACTCATGACACGTCCTCTAGTTTTAGTAAACTTTGCTAACTGTAAACCGACCTGCGAACGGGTAGCCGTAGCGTAACGGCCACTCGACGGTGGGACGCTCCGCCGAGTCGGCAGGGCCAAGACCACCACCGGTACGACGTTTCGTACCCGCGGGGCACCGAAGGGGGAAGCACGTGGGGTTGGATCCAGGACTGCGCCGGCTCGCGCTGGGCACGCTGCTGGGCGCGTACCCGGGACCGGTCCCGCCGGACTGGGCGGTCGACCTGCTGGCCGACGGGCTGGCCGGGCACACCCTGTTCGGCACCAACGTGCACGACCCCGCGCAGGTGGCGGCGAGCACCGCCGCGCTGCGCGCCGGTCGGCCGGACGCGCTGATCGCGATCGACGAGGAGGGCGGCGACGTGACCCGGCTGGCGCACGCCACCGGCAGCCCGTACCCCGGCAACGCCGCCCTGGGTGCGATCGGCGACGTGGCCCTCACCCGACGGGTCTACCAGTCGATCGGTGCCGAACTGGCAGCGCTCGGCATCACCGTCAACCTCGCGCCCACTGTCGACGTCAACACCGCCGACGACAACCCGGTGATCGGCACCCGGTCCTTCGGCGCGGATCCGGTGCGGGTGGCCGCCCACTCGGCCGCCGCCGTGGCGGGTTTGCAGGCCGCCGGCGTGGCCGCCTGCGCCAAGCACTTCCCCGGGCACGGCGCCACAGTCACCGACTCCCACCACGAACTGCCCACTGTGGACGCTCCGCTGAGCCTGCTCCGCCAGCGGGACCTACCGCCGTTCGCGGCCATCGTCGCCGCCGGAGCGCGCGCGGTGATGACCGCGCACATCCGGGTGCCGGCGCTCACCGGCGCCGACCCGGCCACCTTCAGCCGAGCCGTCCTGGTCGACCTGCTGCGTACCGAGTACGGCTTCACCGGCACCGTCATCACCGACGCGCTGGAGATGAAGGGTGCCGCGGTGGCAGCCGGTGGGGTCGGGCCGGCTGCGGTCCGGGCCCTGAGCGCGGGTGCCGACCTGCTCTGCATCGGCGCGAAGGTCGACGCCGGACTGGTCGAGCGGGTGGCCGCCGAGATCGTCGACGCGCTCGCCGACGGCCGGCTGGCGAGAGCGCGGGTCGAGGAGGCGGCCGGCCGCGCCGCCGATCTCGCCGCCTGGACCCGGGCCGCCAGCGGGTCGCCGGCCACCGGCGATCCCGAGCTGGGGTACGCGGCAGCACGTCGAGCGGTACGGGTGGACGGTGTGCTCAGCGGCCTGGACCAGCCACTGGTGGTGCAACTGCACACCGAGTCGACGATCGCCGAGGGTCGGGTGCCGTGGGGCCTCGGACCGCACCTGCACGCGGTGCCGGAGATCCGGGTGATCGCCACCGAGACCGACCCGGCCACGCTGCGCGGACTGGCGGGCGACCGTCCCATCGTGCTGGTCGGGCGACACCTGCACCGGCTGCCCGGCGGTCCGGAGCTGATCGCCGACCTGGCGGCCCAGCACCCGGTGACAGTGGTGGAGATGGGCTGGCCGGCACAGTGGCGGCCCGCGGGTGTCCGCGCCTTCGTCACCACCTACGGCGCGAGCCACGCCAACGGTCGCGCGGCGGCCGAGGTGCTCGGCCTGGCGGGCTGAACCACCGCGTTCTCCGGCCGAGCTGAAACGCTCGGCCGGACGCCGCGCCTTTGAGCACCGCGCCAGAAGTGTCCACAGTCACTCGTCGCCACTTCTTGAACATGTTCAATATCGGCCCTAGTCTGATGACGTCGGTAGTTGAACACGTTCAAGAAGGGCGTCCACATGGACATCAAGGTCTGGATGTACGTGATCTACCTCGCGGTCAGCGTCGGGCTGACCATCTGGGTGGCTCGAGCGCTGTCCCGCAACGGGCTGGTCTTCCTGGAGGAGGTGTTCGCCGAGAAGCGACTCGCCCAGGCGGTCAACAGCCTCCTCGTGGTCGGCTTCTACCTGCTCAACCTCGGCTACGTCACCGTGGCGATGAAGCACTCCGACCCGGTGGGTTCGACAAGCCAGGCCATGGAGGAACTGTCACTCAAGATCGGCTTGGTGCTGCTGGTGCTTGGCGCGCTGCACTTCTTCAACGTCTTCGCACTCGGCCGCTACCGCCGAAACCGACTCCGCCAGCTCGCCACCCACCCCCCGCTCGCCCCGATCGGCCGGCTCCCCATGCAGTCCGCCCCACCCGGATCGCCGTTGGTCGGCGCGTACCCGGCCGGACCCCAGCCGACCGGCCCACACCCGGCCGGACCCCACCCGACCAACCCGCACCCGGCCGGTCCGCAGCCGGGCGTCGGCCCGAACCCGCCGACCCGATGACAGTGCCCCCGACCCACGGCGTCGGTCGACTCCCGGATCCCACCGCCCACTCCGGCGGTGGGATCCGGGGGTTCACCGTCCTCTTCGACGCGGCCTGCCCAATCTGCCGCGCCGCCCGCCGCTGGTTGTCGTCCCGCGCCCAGCTCGTACCCCTGGAGTTCGTGCCAGCCGGGTCCGCCGAGGCCAGGCGGCGCTTCCCCGGCCTGAACCACGACGCGACGCTGCGCGACCTCACAGTGATCGCCGACACCGGCGAGGTGTACGCGGGCGACGGCGCCTGGTTCGCCTGCCTCTGGGCGCTGACCGACCATCGGTCCACCGCCGAGCGGCTGGCCCGACCGCACCTGCTGCCCCTCGCCCGGCAGACGGTGGCCGCCGCCTCGGCGATTCGGGAGCGGATCCGCGACCCGTGGGCCGAGCCGACCGACGAACCGGCGGGATACGGTGACCCCGATGACCGAACAGCCTGCGCAGACGACCACTGCGGGTGACCCAGCCACCGCCCGAGGCGAGCAGACCCGGCAGCTGATCCGGGACACCGCGATGCGGCTGTTCCGCGAACGCGGATACGCCCAGACCACCATGCGGGCCATCGCGCAGGAGGCCGGCGTGGCGGTCGGCAACGCCTACTACTACTTCGGTTCCAAGGACCATCTGATTCAGGAGTTCTACGCCCAGTCCCAGGTCGAGCACCGGGCCGCCGCGCAGCCAGTGCTCGATCGGGAGGAGGCGTTCGGTCCACGGCTCGCCGGAGTGCTGCACGCGGGGATCGACGTGTTGACGCCCTCACACGGGTTCGCGGCGACCTTCTTCAAGACGGCGGCGGAGCCCACCTCCCCGTTGAGCCCCTTCTCCGCGGAGTCCTCCGGCCCCCGACAGGCGGCCATCGACCTCTTCGGCGAGGTGGTGAGCGGCTCGACGGCCAAGGTCGACGCCGAGTTGCGCCCACAGCTGCCCGAGCTGCTCTGGCTCGCGTACATGGGCGTGATCCTCTACTGGGTGCACGACCGATCGCCGGGCCAGACCAAGACCCGCCAGCTGATCGACGGGGCCGTACCACTGATCGACCGGCTCGTGGCGCTGTCCCGGCTCCGGGTCCTGCGGCCGGTGACCCGACAGGTGCTCGACCTGATTCGCACGCTCCGTCACTGATCCGGCCGACCCCTGCGGCCGGCTAAGCAGCAGGTCAAGTCCACTTTTCGACACTCCGAACCGACAGCTTCAACCTTGCCCCGAGCCTGTTCGATACGTAGCGTGATCGACACGTAGCGGCTCGTCCCCGGCGAGGCCGTTACACCCGGTACCGGGGCCTGGGGGGAGGTTGCGGACCGTGGATCCGGCCCGGGATCCACGGTCCGCGCCGATTGCCCCGCCACCCCACCCGCCGCCCAACCCCGCCCCGCCCCGCCCCACCCCGCCCCGCCCGCGCCGATCTTGCAGTTTCGGTCGTCGAGATGCGTGGAATGCCCGCCATGTCGCGACAGAAAGTGCAAGATCGCGGGCCCGCTGCGGCTTCGGGCCCCGCTCAGCGCGGATAGACGCCGTACGCGCGCCAGCCCCGGTTCGGGAAGCCGGCCGCCTCGGCGACCCGGGCCGAGGCGTGATTGTCCCGCTCGTGCAGGTAGGTGGGGACGGCTCCCTCGTCGAGCACCCGCCGTGCGGCCTGGGCCACCAGTCGACGGGCGAGGCCGCGCCCCTGGGCTGCCGGTACGGTGCCGACGGCCAACTCGTGCCCGTACGCGTCGTGCCGTTTGATCCCGGCACCGGCCAGGTAGACGCCGTCCGGGTCCCGGACCACGAGCACCGGCCGGTCGAAGAGTCGCAGCCACGGCGGCAGCCCGGGAGCGGTCGGCTCGGTCCACTCCCCCACGTCGGGCAGTGGCGCGGGGGCCAGGCTCCACCGGAACGGACCGTCATGCACGGAGAATTCGGGCCGGCCGACGGCCTCCGGCAGCGCGGCGAGCAGCCGAGCCGGCGTACGGCCAACCAACGCGCGGATCGCCGCCACGCGGTCCGGCGCCACGGAGAGCACGGCGCTCTGCCCGGTGTCCACGGCGAGCGCGGGGCGTAGCCGGCCGTCCCAGGCCGGTTCGGCCCGCCGCTGCGAGGCGACCACGTGCAACCCCGGCCCGGCCGGCCACTGGCCGAGCCAGGTGGCCAGGTGCAGGTGAAGTCGCCGGTCGAGCATGCGCACCTCCCCGTCACCCGACCCGTCGTCGATCACCGTACGCCGGACGGCGGGGCCGGGCGCGGGATACGTCAGGGCCGAGTGGGCCAGGGGTCCGGGAACCAGGCACATGAATCGACCGTCATATGTATTTCCATATCTGGACACCTTTGTTTGGGACGGTGAACCCATGCCGATTCAGCCGAGCGACCACTACCAGCAGGACCCCGAGCGACTCTGGCAGGCGGGGGAAGCCGTCGGAGGCAATCCGCCCCAGCCGCGCTACCGGAACCCGCGGACGATCGGCGGCGGCGCCCTGTCGTGGGCCGGGCTGAACAAGCTGCCCATCGGAAGCTCCAGTCGGCACCGCCTGAACAACCACTGACCCACCACCGAGTGGGTGGCACCGAAGGGAAGCCTCTGACGTTCGCCCGGGGCGACACACCGGAGGAGGTCCAGCGGCGGCTTTCGCACACCTGTCGGGTAATTTCTTGTGGTCCGCCATCCCGGCCTACGACAGGAGAAGCTCCGCGCATGGGCAAGAAGACGATCCACGTCTCCGACTTCACCGGCACGGTTCTGCAGCAGGACGACGAGGTGGTCCGCGTCGTCGTGCTGGAGCACCCGGACCTGGTCGCCGGGCCCGTGCAGCTGGACGCCACCCCGGGCGAGGTGGAGAACATCGACGACGCCGCGTTGGACGTGGCGGTGGTGGAGATCCACGATCGGCACGGTGGCGGCGAGCCCCGCCGGGTGGTGTTGACCGCCAGCGAGTTCGACGCGATGGCCACCGACGTGCCGATGGCACAGCTGTTGAAGACGGCCGAGCGGGTCCGCCCACCCAAGGCCCGGAAGACCACCGAAAAGATCGACTACGGCACGCTGGAGCACGCCGGCAAGCCACACCGGGGCCGGGTCACCGAGGAGGAGGCCCGCCTGGTGCGCGAGCAACTCGACGAGGTCAACAAGCGCCTCGCCGACGCGGGCGTACGCCAGATCGACCCTGCCGATCCGGAGCACGCCCTGCGTTACGGCTTTCCTGAGGCGTCCTGACCCCGGGTTCTCACTTCTTTCCGACGGCGGCGGCGAGGGCGGCGGCCAGGTCGGCCTCGACCGTCGTCTTGTCCAGGCCGAGGTTGGTGAGCACGCCGGCGCCGTCCTCCTGCTCCAGCAGTGCGAGCAGCATGTGCTCGGTGCCGATGTAGTTGTGCCCGAGGCGCAGCGCCTCCCGGAAGGTCAGCTCCAGCGCCTTCTTGCCGCGCGCGTCGTACGGGATGAGGTCCGGAACCTGCTCGGCCCGTGGTGGGAGGACGGCGTCGACCGCCTCCCGTACCGCCTCGGGGGTGGCGCCGCGACCGGCCATCACCCTGGCGGCCAGCCCTTCCGGCTCGGCCAGCAGGCCCAGCACCAGGTGCTCGGGGCCGATTTCGGCGTTTCCGCTGGCCCGGGCCTCCTCCTGCGAGGCCATCACCACGTTGCGGGCACGCGGGGTGAACCGGCCGAAGCCGGCGTTGGGGTCGAGCGCTGCCGCCTCGGTCGCCTTCGGCACGAAGCGCTTCTGGGCGGCCTGCTTGGTGACCCCCATGCTGCGGCCGATGTCGGTCCAGGAGGCGCCGGAGCGTCGTGCCTGGTCGACGAAGTGCCCGATCAGGTGGTCGGCGACCTCGCCGAGGTGATCGGCGGCGATGACCGCGTCGGTGAGTTGGTCGAGCGCGTCGGTGTGCGCCGTCTTGATCGCCTGGATCAGGTCGTCGAGCTTGACGGTGTTACCCATCTGAAGAGGATCTGTCATGCGTCAACCATAGGTTGACGCACTCCTCGCGTCAACCCTGAGTTGACGATGTTGTGTCAGATCAGGCGGCGTACTCCGGCAGCAGTCGAGCGACGGCCCCCGGCGAGGGCATGGCCGCGATCTCCTCGGCGACCGCCCGGACCGCGTCGCGCTGCTCGGCGTTGCCGTGCTGCGACAGCAGGCGGTGCGCCTGCTCGGCGACGGCGCTCGCGTCCACCTCGCCGGGAAGGAGCCGCACTGCGACACCGGCGGCGGCGAGCGTGTCGGCGTTGGCGAACTGGTCGGCGCCCTGCGGCAGCAGCAACTGCGGTACGCCGGCCGCGAGCGCGCCGAGGGTGGTGCCGCTGCCTCCGTGGTGCACCACCAGGTCGACGAGCGGCAGCAGCTCCGCCTGCGACACCCACTGGTGCACGCTGACGTGGTCAGGGATCTCGCCCAGTTGTTCCGGGGGCACCCGGCCCGCCGCGACCACCACCTCGGCGTCCAGCGCCGCCAGGCCGGCGATGGCGGTGCGCAGCAGCTCCGGCGTACCGAACGCGGTCCCGAGGGTCAGGTAGATCAACGGCCGGGACGTTCGACCGCTCACCCGTTCGGGCAGCGGGGCCGGTGTGGAGAAGGCGACCGGTCGCAGCTCGATCCGACGTTCGGTGGCGAGGAAGTTCTTGTCCTGGAGCGAGGGCGGCCAGATGTCCAGGTGCGGCCGGCCGACGACCTCGGGGTTCCTGGTGGGCAGTTCCAGGCCGATGCCCTCGGGAAACATCCGGCCGAAGCCGTGCCACAGGCCTGGGATCCCGGCCCGGTGAGCCGCCACGGCCGCACCCGGCAGCCCCCACTCGTGCACCACCAGGTCGGGCCGCAGCCGCGCCAACTCAGGAGCAAGATCCTCGGCGTACACCTCGTAGAAGGCGTCGCCGGGCCGGAACGGCCGCAGGCCGTGCGCGGCGAGCGGTGGGTGCACCTCTGGACCGGCGGCGAAGTGGACCTCGTGCCCGGCCTCCCGGGTGGCGATCGCCAGCGGGATCAGCGGGTACGTGTGACCGACGGACGCAAGACTGGCGAACAGCACACGCATGGCGTCGGACCCTACCTGCCGCACCGTGGACCCGGCCGGGTCCGCCGGCCCGTATACGGTGGGCTCCGGTCGAGCGCGGTCACCGGCGGGAAGGGCGGTCATGCGTCTGCACGTGGGGTGCGCGATGTGGAGTCACCGGTCGTGGCCGGGCCAGCGGCTGCCGCCCGCCGAGCGCCTGCGGCACTACGCCAGCTGGTGCGACGCCGTGGAGGGCAACACCACGTTCTACGCGACCCCGGCCCGGGACACAGTGGCCTCGTGGGCAGCCCAGACGGGTCCCAACTTCCGGTTCGTCCTCAAATTTCCCAAAGTCATCACGCACGAACGCCGGCTCACCACCGTCGACGAACCGCTGCGCGTCTTTCTGGACGCCATCGAACCGCTCGGCCCGCGCGCCCACGCCCTGTGGATCCAACTGCCCGGCTCGTTCGCGCCCGCCGACGTCCCAACCCTGAGCCGTTTCCTGGAACAGCTCCCGCGGTCCCACCGGTACGCGGTGGAAGTCCGCCATCCCGCGTTCTTCACCGACACCCGCGCGGCCCGACTGCTCGGGGCGACCCTCGCCGCCGCCCGCGCCGAGTGGATCCCCTTCGACACGACAGCCTTCTTCGCGAGCCCGCCGACCAGTGACGCGGAGCGGGACGCCTGGACCAAGAAGCCCCGCGTGCCGCTCCGGTCCCTCGCGCTGACCGACCGGCCGATCGTCCGCTACCTCGGTCGTGACGACTCGACGCGCACTGTCGAGGGGTGGCAGCGCTGGGTCGACGTGACAGTCACCTGGCTCCGCGAGGGGCGCTCGCCGACCATGTTCATCCACACCCCGGACAACGCCGACGCGCCGGCGCTCGCCCGCCGGTTCCACGACGAGGTACGGGCACGCGTACCCGGGCTCGACGCGTTGCCCGAGCCGATCCCCGTCGAGCCGCTGACGCTGTTCTGACCGGACCGGTCAACCCTGCTGGTCGAGCAGGTCGTCGAGGTGGGCCGCCGTGCTGATCAGCGAGAGGTGGCTGAACGCCTGCGGGAAGTTGCCGATCTGCTCACCGGTCGGCGCGATCTCCTCGGAGTAGAGGCCGAGCGGGTTGCTGTAGGTGAGCATCTTCTCGAAGGTCAACCGGGCGTCGTCGATCCGGCCGGCCAGGGCGAGCGCCTGCACGTACCAGAAGGTGCACATGTTGAAGGTGCCCTCGGTGCCGGCGAGACCGTCCGGCGAGGCCTTCGGGTCGTAGCGGTAGACCAGGCTGTCGGAGACCAGGCCGGTGTCCATCGCCCGCAGCGTCGACTCCCACATCGGGTCGGTCGGCGAGATGAAGTTCAGCCCCGGCATCGCCAGCAGCGACGCGTCCAGGATGTCGGACCCGTAGTGCTGCACGAACGCGCGATGTTCCTGGTTGAACCCACGAGTCATCACCTGCTCGTAGATGGCGTCACGTTCGGCGGACCAGCGGGCGATGTCGCCGGGTCGGCCCCGGCGTCGCGCGATGCGGATGGCCCGGTCCAGCGCGACCCAGGACAACACCCGACCGTAGGTGAAGTCCTGCCGGCCGGAACGGGTTTCCCAGATGCCGTCCTCGGGCTGGTCCCAGTGCGCACAGAGCCAGTCCATCAGCCCGGCCGTCTTGCGCCAACCCTCGTACGGCGCGATCAGCCCGTTGCGGTCCGCGAGTTCCAACGAGACGAGCGCCTCGCCGTAGATGTCGAGTTGGAGTTGGCCCGCGGCGCCGTTGCCGATCCGCACCGGCGCGGAGCCGCGGTATCCCTCCAGGTGACCCAGCACCTCTTCGGGGAGGTCCGGTGAGCCGTCGATGCGGTACATGATCTGCAGGGGAAGGTTGCCGTCCCGTGCCTCACGGATGCGCGCGTCGAGCCAGAGCAGGT
The DNA here is from genome assembly GCF_036347035.1 of Micromonospora sp. NBC_00821. Lineage (NCBI taxonomy): Bacteria > Bacillati > Actinomycetota > Actinomycetes > Micromonosporales > Micromonosporaceae > Micromonospora > Micromonospora sp. NBC_00821. Next base: position 1,500,773 of record NZ_CP108880.1, on the reverse strand, counting down.
ACTTCTCGGCCTCTTCGGTGAAGCCCAGGCGCAGCAGCGCGTGCACGGAGAAGGACGCGTCCCGGATCCAGGTGTAGCGGTAGTCCCAGTTCCGCTGCCCGCCGATCTGCTCGGGCAGCCCCGCGGTGGGCGCGGCGACCAGGGCGCCGGTGGGTGCGTACGTCATCAGCTTGAGGGTCATCGCCGACCGCTCGACCACCTCCCTCCAACGGCCCTTGTAGCGGGAACCGCTCACCCACCGCCGCCAGTAGTCGCGGGTCTCGGCAAGCAGATCGCACGCCTCGTCGGTGCTGAGTGCTCGGGGCGCGTGCGGACAGGCAGTCTCCAGGACCACCCCGCCGATGTCGCCGGCGTGCAGGGTGAACGACGCGGACACGCCGTCGGTGTCCCGTTTGATGTCCCTCGCGTCGAACTCGTGGAGCGAGTTCTTGAAGGCGGCCAGGGTGAGGTCCATCGTCGGGCTCCGGAAGACGTCGCCCTCGGGGTGCACCTCCAGCTCGTACGAGTCGCGCCCGTAGTTGAACCGTGGGTGGCAGTGGAAGCGGAAACGCATGCTCCCCCGAACCATCCGCACCAGCCGGATCAACCGATGCCGATCGGTGGCCTCCGCACCGGTGACCGGCATGAAATCCAACAGCTCGCCGACACCGTCGGCGCTGTGGAAGCGGGTGATCAGGATCGGCGTACCGGGCAGGTAGAGCTGCTTGCTCGTGTAGTCGACATTCTCGGGCGAGAGTTGGAAGTGGCCGCCGTTGCGGCGGTCCAGCAGCGCGCCGAAGACGCTCGGCGAGTCGAAGCGGGGCGCGCAGAACCAGTCGACCGTACCGTCCGTGCTGATCAGTGCCGCGGTCTGTAGATCACCGATCAGACCGTGGTCCTCGACTGCCGGGTAGCTGTCCACGCCATCCCCCGCCATGAGTACTGGCAATGGCGGCGACTACCCGGGCACCGGCGAAAGATGCGGCCCGCGGCTCGACACGGTCGAGACCACCGCTTATTGCGGAAGCAAACCTTCCGCAATCGTCGATAGCGTCGACATCAACGACATCGACGAGAGGACACCTGATGAGCCTGCGAGGATTCGCCACCCTGAACATCTGGGCGGACGACGTGGAAGCGGCCACCGCCTGGTACGCGGACTTCCTCGGCATCGAGGCGTACTTCATGCGCCCCGGCCCCGACGGACGCCCGGCCTACACCGAGTTCCGCATCGGGGACTACCAGGCCGAGCTGGGCATCATCGACAGCAGGTACGCACCGGCCGGCCCGGCGACCGGGCCCGGCGGGGTGGTCATGCACTGGTGCGTCGACGACCTCGACGCGACAGTCGAGCGGCTGCTGGCGTTGGGTGCCACGGAGTACCAGCCGATCACCCCGCACGGGGACGAGGGGTTCATCACCGCGGCGGTGGTCGACCCGTTCGGCAACGTGCTGGGGGTCATGAAGAACCCGCACTACCTCGACGTCCTCGCCTCGCTGAAGGCGACCTGACGGGTGCCCGGGCCGTTCAGTCCCACTCGTCCCGACCCGACGTCCGCCGCACCAGCGCTGCCGCCTCTTCGGTGTCCAACCCACTGGCGATGAGCAGGTCCTGGGCGGCCATGCGGAATTCACCCGCGGCGATCATCCCGGAGTAGCCCAACCGGTGGGAGTGGGGGCGGGTGGGATCCGGGGCGGCGGGGCCCTGCGCCTCTCCGACCAGCTTGAGAGCGGTCAGGATCTGCTGGCGCGCCTTTTGCGGATCCGCCCGCTCGGGAGTGGTGGTGCGTCTCAGCGTATGCATGCTGGTGGCCAGCAGCTCGACGGCTGCCGCGAACTCCTCCGGTATCGGCTCATCCTCCCGGAGAGCCTTGGTGAGTCTTCGCGCGACGGCCCGACAGCCGTAGAGGCTGCGCTCGAGATGTTTGACGGCCTGGGTGGAGCGGGCCAGCAACCTACGTTGGTGCCACCGTAGCGGCGCCAGTCGTACCACCTCCTGGGCAGCCTCCAGCCCTTCGTCCAGCGCGGTCACCCGCGACCCGAGGATCCGCAGGCCGGTCAGACTCTGCTCGGTGCCGTCAAGGTCCCGACGGCGCAGCGCCGCGCCCAGGTTGTGCAGGGCGTCGATAGCCGGGTCGAGGACCGGTTCGGCCAGCCGCTGCACCGTCCGTTGCGGGTGGATGGGCACCACCAGCAGACCGACCGCCAAGCCGACCAGGCCGCCGACCGCAGCATCGACGAAGCGAGGAACGGACAGGTCACGCACTGGCGGTTCCAGGGTGGCGATGAGCACCGCTGTGCCACCGGCCTGGGTGAGCAGGGAGCCACCGCCCTTGAGCAGGATGGCGACGATGATCGCCAGTACGACGACCAGGCCGGTCTGCCAGGGCCCGATGCCGAACAGCGGCATGACCGCGTCACCGACGGCGAGCCCGAGAACGACCCCGACCAGCAGCTCGATGGTGCGCCGCAGGCGTGTGCCCATCGAGGCGGCCACGATGCCGACCGCTGTGGTGGGCGCGAGGACCGGGGCGGGATTGTCCAGGAACTGGGCCCCCACGAACCAGGCTATCGTCGCCGCGACGCCGGCCTGCACGGCGAGCAGCCCGTAGAGGCGAAACCGCCAGGCGCGGGAGCCCAGCCCGTGCCGCACCCGCTCGCGCAGACCGGCCCAGGTTCGGTCGACCCGGGACACCCCGTGCGGGGGCGGGTCGTTGTCGGCTGCCGGCTCCTGCTTGGCGGGCATCCGCGCCGCTTACCCAGCGGATACGGACCTATCCGGCCAGCGAGCCGAATCGTGCGGATCCCCGTCAGTGGGCGGGGTTCGGCGTGTGCGGGAGTTTGCCGAGCTGGCGCCAGTTCGTCTCGGCGACGTCGACACCGTAGTGCTTGGCGGCGGCGAGGATGTTCTGAAAGGCCAGGTCCCGGTCCTTGTCGGTGACGCCCTGCACCTGATCGAACCGGGCGACGGCATTGCGGACGTGGCTGGCATCGGTCATCGGTTCCTTGCGTTTGCCGGGGAACGCGAAGACGGTCTCCGGCAGCTCGCGCTTGTCCTTGTCCGACAGGCCGCCGTGCTTCTCGTGGGGCTTCCAGGTTGATGTCATCGTCCAGCATTACCCGCACGCCGTCCGGCAGCACCTCCGAAGCCGACATTTCCCCGACCACCGCCACCGGCAAGATCCATATCATGGCGACACCTCGGGTCGAGGCCGAAGCCCTGCACACGTCGTCCTTTGTGGAGTGCGAGCATGGCCGGCATGGATATCTATGAGGACTCCCGTACGGTGTCACGCTCCGACCTGGCCGCCTGGCTGCGCCAACTGGCGAACCAGCTGGAGTCTGACGGGCGGCTCTTCTACGGCGCGGCGGGTGCGGTGACGGTCGCGGACACGGTGCGGTGCGAGCTGGAGATCGAGCGAGAGAGCGAGACGGAGGTGTCCGTCGAGATCGAGTTCTCCTGGACCGAGCCCGCGCGCGTCAAGGTGGCGGACGAGGAGGAGCCCTCGAAGGACGACGAGGCCGCCGAGCCGGCCGACACCACGCCGCACGCCGCCCCCTAGCGACGTCGCCGACCCGAGATCGGGCGTGGGCACCGTCCGTCGGATCCGGCGGACAGTGCCCACGTACGCGGCCAGCCCGCGTACTTTAAGGAAGGTTTAAAGACCTTCCGAGCGCGAGCCGCAAGCGCCTACCATTCGGCGGCCGTGGCCGTTCGGGTCATCCTGGCGTCCACTCGTTGGGAGAGACCCCGTGTCCTACGAAAGCCCGCAGCCGCCCCGTCATCGCGTTCCTGGCTGGCTCGGCCGCAACAGGCTCGGCGTGGCCGTCGGCGCGGCGGCCGTACTCGTCATCGCGGCCGGGGGCGTGTACCTGGGCAACGGCGCGGCGCAGCCCAAGCCGTCGAACGCGGCCAACGCCCTCGAATACCCGTCACCACCGGCCGGGCAGCCGGCGTCGCCCGGCGTGGCGGTGTCGACCTCCGCGACGCCGTCGGCCTCCACGACCCCGTCGACCGGCGCGGCACCGTCGACCGCTGCCGCGCCAAAGGTCCCGGCGACCGGCTGGATTCCGGTCGACCGGGCGACCTGGAAGGCGCAGGCCGACGCGTACCGGGCGTTGAAGGTCGACCCCGTCCCGTCCGGAGTGGGCAACCTCCCGGAGTTCCGGGCGGACTGCCAGTACAGCCACCGGCTACCGGACGACCCGATCGTCGCGCCCGGCCTACCGGGCGCGTCACACATGCACTCGTTCGTCGGCAACAAGGCCGTCGACGCGAACACCGTCGCCGGCGACCTGACGAAGTTCACTGCCACCTCCTGCAAGCCAGTCCAGGACCACTCCGCCTACTGGGTGCCCACGCTCTACGACAACGCCACGGGAAAGCCGGTCGAGACCACCGGGTTCCGGGTCTACTACCGCTCGCTCGCCAAGAACTCGACAGGCCAGATGCCGATGCCCAACGGCCTGCGCATGATCTCCGGCGACGCCAAGAAGAAGAAGCCGACCCCGCGCGGCGCGACCGGCCAGTTCTACTGCGCCTTCTACGGCCCCGGTGACCTCGACGGCATCGCCCGCAGCACCAACGGCAACTGGCCCATCTGCGGGGGCGACGCGACGCTGCACTTCATGATGCAGTTCCCCGACTGCTGGGACGGCAAGCACCTGGACAGCCCCAACCACAAGGACCATGTGGCGTACGGCAGCGGCAACTCCTGCCCGACCAGTCACCCGGTCCGGATCCCGGCGATCACCTTCGACATCCAGTACCCGGCCAAGGGCACCCCGGCCGGCTACTACCTGTCCTCCGACAAGGAGGGCAAGAGCGCCTCGTCGATGCACGGCGACGCGTTCGTGATGTGGGACGTCGACACCATGAACAAGCGCACGAAGAACTGTGTCCAGGGACGCCGGACCTGCGACAACTACGGCTACCAGAAATAGCCGGGGCCAGGCCCGTGTCGGCCTGGCCCCGGGGTCGGGTCGGTCAGCTACGCAGCGTCCACCGCTGGTTCGTGCCGCCGTTGCAGGACCAGAGGATGAGCTTCGTGCCGTTGGCGGTGGCGGCACCGTTGGCGTCGAGGCAGAGCCCCGACTGGGCGTTCGTCACGGTGCCGTTGCTGTTGACGTTCCACTGCTGGTTGAGCCCACCGTGGCAGTCCCAGATGATGACCGCGGTGCCGTTGGCAGTGCCCGACCCGGAGGCGTCCAGGCACTTGTTGCCGTACACGGTCAGCTGCTTGCTGGCGGTCTGGGCCCACCGCTGGTTGGCGCCCGTGGAGCAGTCCCAGAGTTGGGTCTGAGTGCCGTTGGTGGTCGAGGAGTTCGGCACCTCGACACAGCGGCCGGACTGGCCACCCACGAGTTGCCCGCTCCCCGTGCCGCTGCCACCGCCCTGCTGCTGCCGGACGAGGAAGGTCGACTCCGCCGACCGGTTGCCCTGAGCGTCGACGACGTACAGCCGGTACTCGCCCTGGGTGGCCGGCACGGCGATGGACGTGGCGTTGCCGGCGGACCTGGTCATCGTCGCCCCGGCGGTGAAGGTGGTCGTGCCGGACGGCGCCAGCCAGACCGACTTGGTGGCGTCGCCGGTGCTGCGGATCGGGATCGACGCCGTGGCACTGGTGACGAAGGTGCTGGCGGGCAGCACGTAGTTCGGCGCGGAGAAGGTGCTCGCCGGGACGATGTCCCGGTACGCGTCCTCAAGGCCGGAATTCGCGGCGATGCCGTACGCCGCAGCGGGCCAGACATAGTCGGAGGAGACGAGGATGTCGGCGACCGTGCTGTTCGGCAGATTCTTGTTCGAGACCTTGTTGATCGGGCCGTAGATCTGCGTGATGCTCAGATCGTGCTTCCGCCCGAAATCGTCCGAGTTGATCATCCAGGTGACGTTCTTGTCGATACTCAGGACGTTGTCGCGGAACGTGATGAACGCTGATCCCTCATCCGGGTGCAGTCCGTACTTGTGGCCCGACGGCACACCCTGCAGATAGTTGTTGGTGATGGTGGTCCCGGGCTGGCTTCCGAGCGTGTAGATGGGGCCCGTGTCGCTGAGACGCTGCACGGTGTCGATGATGTGGTTGTAGCTGATGGTGTTGTTTCTCGCCGTGGTGGTCGGCCGGTTCGGCACGATCGAGCCCGACGATCCGTCGAAGTTCCACCAGCCCCAGCCGAGCGTGATGCCCGACCACGGGGTCTTCTCGATCCGGTTGCGCTGGATGGTGAGGGTGTCGACGAAGTACGCGGAGATGGGGCTGTGCCCGTTGAACAGGACCGCGCTGTCGTAGAGGTAGTTGTTCTTGATGTCGATGTTCTTCGGTAGTCCCTCGACCGACGCGGAGTACTTCTCGCGGTTGGTCGACGTGCCGTCCCCGATGTAGACGTGCTGCGGATGGCCCACGAGGATCGCGGACCCGGCAATGTCGTTGGTGTGGTTGCCGATCAACTGTGTGCCCTGCACGTCGTTGACCATGCTGATCCCGTCGGCACCGGTGTGTTGGACCCGGTTGCGTTGCAGGAGGATCCCGTCGGCGTTCTGCACCTGGACGATGCCGGGAACCACGTCGACGTTGCGGTAGTGGTAGACGTGGAAGTTGCCCTTGGCGTACACGTTCGCGCTCAGATTGCCCTGCTGTGCCTGCTTGAGGACCGAGCCTGCGACGTTGACCAGGTTCCAGTCGGAGTGCTGCACCGTCAGGCCGGAGAACGTGATGTTGCGCGCGTGGCTGCTCGTCGAGGTGCCGGCGACCCGCAGCACTGTGGAGACGTTGTTCGGCGCGTAGACCGTCGCTGTCGACATGTTCTCGGCGCTGGCCTTGTAGTAGTAGAGCGTCCGGCTGCCCTTGTCGAAGAAGAACTCGCCGGGGGTGTCCAGGAACTCGTAGGCGTTCATGAGCTTGTGCGTGCCACCGACCTGGGCGTTGCCGTTGAACGAACCCTGGGCGATGGCCGCACCGGGTTGCTGGAAGAGGGCCACCCGGTTGGCGCCGTCGGAGCTCGTGGTCACCTGGCGGACGCCAACGATGGCCGTGGTCCAGGTCGTTCCGGTCTCGATCTCGATGTCGTCCTGGTTGCGGGCGACGGCAGGGAAATCGTTCAGGCTGTATTTCGCGCCGTCGCACTGCGAACCTGACTCCCAGGCCCACGCGGCCTGGTTGGCAGTGATGTTGTACGTCCCGTAGCAGCCCGCCGAGCTGATCGTCTTCGACGCCATGAACGCGCGCTTGTCATTGACGTAGAGCGCCCGCAGCTTGTTGGCGCGATCGAGCGGCGCCTTCCAGATGTTGCCGCTGTGCTGGCTCCACCCGGTCACCGGGACGCCGCCGTCGAGGACCGGCGTCTCGCCGGGATAGGCGGCGTAGGCGACCCGGAACCCGTTGTTTCCGGAGTCGCTGGCGCCGAACTCGACGGTGCTGGTGACCGGATATCTCCCGCCGCGGAGATACACGTTGATGTCGCCGCTCATCGTTGAATTGATGGTGCGAACCACGTCCCGCGCGCGTTCAACCGTCTTGAACGGCGATTGAATGGTCCCCGGATTGGCGTCGTTACCGTCCGGGGCGACATAGTAGGTCGCCTGGACTGCGGCCGAGGCCGGTAGTTGGTTTGTCAGCACTGCCGGCAGTGTGGCGGCGACAAGCGCCGCCACCGCCAACACTGACATTCGAGCGGTGGATATGGCTGACTTCACGTCTGTTCCTCTCACTGGTCGTCGATGTGGTGCCCAAAGTGCGTATCGAGCGACGAGTACGGAACAGCGACGCCACTAAGGGCCGGCGGGGACTTCCGTCGCCCCGACCGCACTCTTTGTTAACCGCCCCGAAATTCTTACTGGGAGCGTAGGTCACACGTCTGACCAATGCAACCGGCAATTGGAGGGCGTCTATGCAGAAATGCCGTCGGATCGGGCAGATCAACCACGCCGGCCATACAACCCTGCCTACGTCGTCCGACGAATCCGCAGGGACGACGCGAGGCTCGTCGTGGAGGCCCGCGACCACTCGCACGCACCTCGGCGATCGACAACTGGACGGCGGCCTCGGCCTGCGCCCCGCAGCGCAGGGCGCTGAACGTCGCGAGCAACCACAGCCCTCCAGGGGACGCCGGACCAGGGGACGCCGTTGGTCCGGTCCTCCTTTGGAGCTGAATCGCCTACGACATCACCGACAGCCGACCCCTCGAACCGCTCCAGCGACACAGCCCCACACGATCCCCACGACATTGCCGCCAGGCGGCTCGCCCGCACGGTTCGTCGCGACCGGGCCCGGGGAAGGCCAACCGGACCCGACGCCGGGCACACCACCGACCCCTTGCCTGATTCGTTTACGGCATCAGCTCCATAGGCGCCCGCAGGTACTAGGCCCCCGCCCACCCGAGCGGTCGCGAGAGGGCTCAGCGACCCCCGGCCGGACCGACGATCAACCCACTCCCAGGACTCGATCAATAAAGAGGCCGCGCGACCCGAAAGGCTCCGAAAGTTTCGGCGACCTCGTGAGCCGGGGTGGCGTCCCGGGCATGCCCACGTCAGACGCACCACACCCTCGCCAGCCGGCCCGGGGACCTGCCGGTGCACACGGATCACACATTGACTTGCATTGATGTTCTGCTTACAGTCGCCAACGAAATACCGAAAGTTTACCGAAAAGTAGCCCGGAGGTCCGGCCACCTTCCGCAGGTCGCCACGCAGCGACGGCGGTCTGGCGTCGGTCCGCTCCGGCGTGAACCAGGAGGAACCCCAGCGATGTCGCAGCTCGTCCTGTTCGCGATCGACATCTGCGCGGTGGCGCTGCTCGTCTTCGGGCTCTACTTCCCCCGGCACCGCCGACGCGACCTGGTCGTCGCCTATCTGGGGGTCAACGTCGGCGTCCTCGCGGTGGCGAGCGCGCTGAGCGCCAGCGACGTCGGTGCCGGGCTCGGGCTGGGGCTGGCGCTGTTCGGAGTGCTCTCCATCATCCGACTCCGGTCGACGGAGCTCGACCAGCACGAGGTCGCGTACTACTTCTCCGCTCTCGCACTGGGCATTCTCGGCGCACTCAGCACCACCTCGGTCTGGCTCAGCGGAGGCCTGATGGCACTCATCGTCGCGGTGATGTTCGTCGGCGATCACCGACGGCTGCTCCGGCACTACCGGCACCAGATCATGGTGCTCGACTCCGCCGTCACCGATCACGTCGCTCTCGTCGCCCAGCTGGAGCAGCTGCTCAACGCCCGGGTGCACAACGCCATCGTCCAGCGGCTCGACATGGTCAACGAGACCACTGTGGTCGACGTCCGGTACTCGGTCGCCCGGCGCAGCGCGGCGGCCGGCACCAGCAAGTCGGTACGGGCCGGGGCACTCCGATGAGCGCGCCACAGCTGGCGACGCTGACGCCGATCGCACTGGCCGAGGTGATCGACAGGGCAGCGCTGCAGTGCAGGGTGGACCGCAAGTACGTCCTGACGGTAGGCGAATTGCCGTACCTGCTGGACCAGCTCAGCCCGTACGCCCGGGTGCTGGACATCGATGGTGAGCGCAGCTTCCGGTACGAGTCGGTGTACTTCGACACGCCCTGCCTGGCCAGCTACCACTGCGCCGCGTACCGGCGGCGCAGGCGCTTCAAGGTACGGACCCGGACCTACCTCGACTCCGCCCAGTGCTGGCTCGAAGTGAAGATCAGCGGAGCACGCGGACGGGTCACCAAGCACCGACTGCCGTATCTGGCCGAGGACCGCCGCACCGTCCGGTCCGGGCGCGGGTTCGTCGACGAGGTGCTTGACCGGGAGTCGATTCTGTCCAATCTCACCGGCAGCCCGCTGGAGCCGATGCTGGTCACCAGCTACCGTCGCTCCACTCTGCTGCTCCCCGCGACCGCGAGCCGGGTCACCATCGACACCGGGCTCACCTGGCAGGACGGTGACCGCACACTGCGACTGCCCGGCATCGCCGTGGTCGAGACCAAGACCAGCTCGGCCCCCTCTCTGGTCGACCGCGCGCTGTGGCAACGCGGGACCCGTCCCGTACGCATCTCGAAGTACGCCACCGGTCTCGCGGCCCTGCGCGTGGACCTTCCAGACGTGCCGTGGCGACGGACCTTACGCCGCCATTTCCGCGCCGACCCGTCCTCGGCGCTCCTGGAGTTGACAGTTCCGACCCGATCAGAACAGGAGGCATCGTGCGCATGACCACCCGCAACACCGGTCTTCCGGTGGCGGCCCTTCGTGCCGCCGGGATCGCCGCCACCGCCGTGTTCGTCGCAGGCCTCCTCGTGGTGTCCTCGCCACCGGCCGGCGCCGAACCCGTCTCCGCTGTCCAGGCCGCCCAACCGGTCACCGAACTGCTCGCCGGTGCCCCGGCGGCCGATGCCGCCGCCGCACCGGCCGTGGCAGACGACCTGGTCGGCGACATCACCTTCTCGGTGCCCAGCGGCACCTTCCAGGGGGAGGTGGCGGTGACGCTGAGCAGCACCGTCAGCGGCGCCCAGATCCGCTACACCACCAACGGGCAGCCGCCGACCGCCCAGTCGTCGCTCTATTCGGGCTCGGCGCTGCGCTTCACCCGCACCACCCAGTTGCGGGCTCAGGCGTTCGTCGGCCAGACACCGACCGGTGCGCCCGGCACCGCCATGTACGCCGCCCAGAACGTCACCACCGCCCACGACCTGCCGGTAGTGCTGATCGACTCGTACGGCGCTGGTCGGCCCGACCGTGAGTACTTCGACGCCACCACAATGATCTTCGAACCGACGGGCGGCGGCACCACATCGTTGGCGGCCGCCCCGACACTCAGCACCCGCGCGGGATTCCGGCTGCGCGGCAACTCGTCGGCGACGTTCGAGAAGACGCCGTTCCGCGTCGAGTTCTGGGACAACGAGGACGACGACGCCGACCACCCGGTGCTGGGCATGCCCGCCGACTCGGACTGGGTGTTGCGCGGCCCGTTCCCCGACAAGGCGCTGATCCGTGAGGCGCTCGTCTACGACCTCGGGCGCGAGATGGGGCTGCCCGCCCCGCGCTACGCGTTCGCCGAGTTCTACCTCAACACGGACGCCGCACCGGTGGGTGCCAGCGACTACATGGGCGTCTACATGCTGATGGAGACGATCAAGAACTCCAAGGACCGCCTCGACCTGAAGCAGTTGGACGCCGACGACGTGACACTGCCGAAGATCCAGGGCGGGTACATCTGGAAATTCGAGTGGATGGCGGCCGAGGAGCCGACGTTGCCGTGCACCGGGCCGGCGGCCACCTGCTGGAACTACCTCGAAGTCGCCGACCCGTCGCCCCTGCAACCGCAGCAACGGGACTGGCTGCGCGGTCACCTCCAGGAGTTCAACGACGTGTTGCACTCGTCGAACTTCGCCGACCCGACCACGGGCTACCGCAAGTACATCGACGTCGACTCGTTCATCAACCTCATGATCGTCAACGAGCTGAGTCGGGAGATGGACGCCTACGTCCGCAGCTCACACTTCTACAAGGACCGAGACAGCAAGATCTTCGCGGGTCCGCTGTGGGACTTCGACCTCAGCTTCGGCGTCGGTGGATTCTTCGCCAACGACCAGGTGTCGGGCTGGCAGCACCAGCAGACCCGGCAACCGTCGGCCAACGACTGGTTCGCCCAGTTGCTGCGCGACCCCGCGTTCGTCAACCAGGCCCGATCGCGCTGGCAGACGCTGCGACGGGGCCCGCTCTCCGACGCCGCGCTCCAGACCCGGGTCAATGCCCTCGCGGCCCCGCTGACCAACGCCGCCCAGCGCAACTTCCAACGCTGGCCCAACCTGACCGCGCCGACGGTCAGCTTCTTCCGCACCCCGACCTCGCCCACCTGGCAGGGGCAGGTCCAGGTCATGCGGGACTGGATGCTGCGACGCGCCGCCTGGCTGGACTCCACCGCGGGCTGGGGTGGGTCCGTCACCACGCCACCGCCCACCACGCCACCGCCGACCACACCACCGCCCACCACCCCACCGCCCACCACACCACCGCCGGCGGCGGGCTGCACCGCGACGTACACGGTGACCAGCCAGTGGACCGGCGGCTTCCAGGGCGAGGTACGGGTCACCGCCGGAACCTCGGCGATCAGCAACTGGACCGTGACGTGGACCTTCACCGGTGGCCAGAGCGTCGCCCAGGCCTGGAACGCGACAGTCACGAGCCAGGGCTCGACGGTCACCGCCCGCAACGTCGCCTACAACGGGGCACTCGGCGTCGGCGCGAGCACCGCGTTCGGGTTCCTCGGCTCGTCCACCGGCGCGCCCAGCACACCGACGCTGACCTGCACGGCGAGCTGACCAACCAACGTCCCGGGCCGGGTCGACATTCGACCCGGCCCGGGGCTTCGGTCACCTGATGGAGAATTCCGCCAGCCGCAGCGGGGAGTCGAACACCAGGTACACGTCGTGAGTGCCGACGGCCCGAGCCAACTCGGTGCTGGTGCTGACGTACCGGTAGTCGTCACCGGTGCTGGGCACTGTGGCCGTACCGAGCAGCCGGCCGGTGGGCGACCCCAACCGGATCTGGATCGTGCCGACGCCCGCTCCGGCCTTGGCGACCTTCGCGGTGAAGGTGCGCGCGTCGGCTCGCAGCCCGGAACCGTCGAAGGAGATCCACTGACCGGCGGCGGTGGCACCGACCGCCGTACCGCTGGGTTTCGTCTCGTCGACGAGCCGGGCACCCGCGTACCTGTCAAAGTTCTCCGCCCTGGTGGGCCGGGACAGGTCGCGGGCCGGAATGGTCTCACCGCGGACCCGGACCGCGGCGCGGGCCCGGATGTCCTCGACGGACGCCCCGACCATCAGGTCGTGGACCGACGACTCGACCACCCACTTGCTGCGGGTGACGTCCCAGTGCGCCAGGTCGGCGGCGGGCAGGCGCAGGGTCACCGTACGGGTCTGCCCGGGTGCGAGTTTCACCTGTTGGAACGCCTTGAGCTGGCGGATCGGGGTGGTGTCCCGTGAGGTGCGCTGGTGGGTGTAGAGCTGAACGACCTCGGTCCCGGTCCGGCTGCCGACGTTCGTCACGTCGACACTGGCCGTGATGGTGCCGTCGGCCGCCACCGACTGGGCACCGGCACGCAGCTGGCCGTACCGGAACCGGGTGTACGACAGCCCGTGGCCGAACGGGTAGAGCGGCTTCGCGCGGCTGTACAGGTAGGTCTGCCCGGACGAGATGATGTCGTACTCCAGCAGGTCCGGTGGTAGTTGCGAGTCCGAGCGGTACCAGGTCTGGGTGAGCCGGCCGGACGGGTTGCGGTCGCCGAAGAGGACGTCGGCGACGGCGTGACCGGTCTCCGCGCCCGCGTGGGTGGTCCAGACGATGGCCGGTACGTGCTCCTGCTCCCATCGGATGGTGACCGGGTAGCTGGTCTGGAGCACGAGAACGGTCCGCGGGTTGGCCCTGGCCACGGCCTTGACCAGCGCCTCCTGGCCGGCGCTCAGCGCCGTTGAGGTCCGGTCGTGTGCCTCGCGGCCGTTGATGAACGGGTTGCTGCCGACCACCAGCACTGCGGTGTCGGCCGCCTTGGCCGCCGCCACGGCCCGGTGGATTCCGTTGCTGATCAGCTCGCGACTGAAGTGGGTAGCGGCGGCCGGGGTCGAGGCGCCGAGCTTGAGGGCGCCGTCGTCGCCGATCGTCACGTACGTGTCGGCACCGAACCAGCTCTCCTTGGTCTCGTAGCCGACGTAGCGCAGCACCACGGTGCCGTCGGCCTGCGGCTCCAGCTTGAACTGCTGCTGGACGTACCAGCCGTTCGGCTGTTCGTCCCGGGTGAGGAACGGCCCCCAGTTGTAGCCGAGGTAGCGGCCGTTGGCGGCGTTGCGCAGCGTCACCACGTCCTGCCCCCAGTCGACGACGTCGAACTGGGCGACGAGCGCCGGGGTGGCGCCGGTTCCGAGGACGCGGTCGGCGTCGGTGGTGCCGGTTGCCGAGACGTACCGGCCGGTCGACACGTCCTTCAGGGCGATCCGGTCCGCCCCGTCGAACCCGCTCACACTGGCCGAGCTGCCCAGCCGCTCGCGGATGCCGTCGAGCGCCGTCACCTCGTACGGCAGGTCGCCGCCGTACCAGTCCGAGTAGAGGGTGTCGGCCAGCGGGCCGAGCACCGCCACCTTGCGGGTCCGGGCCGGGTTCAGCGGTAGCGCCTGCCGCTCGTTCTTCAGCAGCACCATCGCCTCGCCGGCGGCCTGCCGGGCCAGTCGCTGGTGTTCGGGGCTGTTGATGACATCCGGGGTGATGCCGCCGTACCGGCCGCCGCCCGGGTCGAACTCACCCAACCGGAACCGGACGTTCAGGATCTCGCGGATCCGGGCGTCGATGTCCGCCTCGGTGAGCAGGCCGGTGGCGAGGGCCTGCTTGATGGCGGTGATGGTGGGCTGCGCGTTGGTGTCGTCGGTGATGAAGCTGTTGAGGCCGGCCTTGATGATCGCGGCGTTCCCCTCGGCCTGGGTCGGGTAGTACCCCTGCGAGGCGACGAGGTTGTTCGGCGCCCAGGCGTCGGTGACGTTCATCAGCGGCTGGTCGGTCCAGTCGCGTACCACTGTGGCCAGGTCCGGGTCCACTGTTGCCGGACGGCCGTTGACCAGGTTGTACGCGGCCATCATCCCGGTCGCCGCGTCGGCGGCGATGGCCGGCTTGAAGGCGGCGCGGTCGTACTCGTTGAGCACCCGAGGCGGGACGTTCGAGGAGGTCACGTCGCGTCGGACCTCGTTGTTGTAGGCCAGGTAGTGCTTGAGGGTCGGCGCGCTCTTCAGGTGGTTGGGGTCACCGCCGGTCATTCCCGAGCCGTACGCGGTGGAGATCTCGGCGGTGAGCAGCGGGTCCTCGGAGTAGCCCTCCTCGTTGCGGCCCCACCGGGGGTCGCGCAGCAGGTTGACCACCGGCGCCCACAGGTTGAGCCCCCAGACCCTGGGGTTCTGCGCGTGGTAGCCGCGCGCCTCGTCGCCCACGGCCGAGCCGACCTGCCGGATCAGGTCGGTGTTCCAGGTGCTCGCCATGCCCACCGGCTGTGGGAAGACGGTGCCGCGAGCCTTGACCACCGCGCCGTTGTTGTCGATGTCGGTCGACCAGGCCACCCCGTGCAGCGCCTCGGTCCCGGTCTTGAACAGGCCGATGCCCAGCCGGGGAATGGCCGGCTGGTACTGGTGCAGCCAGGAGATCTTCTCGTCCTGGGTGAGCCGGCCGAGCAGGTCGTCGACCCGGACGTTCACGGGCAGGTGGGGATCTCGGAACGGATAGGTGGGTTCGGCGAGCGCGGTGCCGGGAACGGCCGGTAGGGCTAGCAGGGCGAGCGCGAGCGCGGTGATTCCGCGCCGAAGGCGCCAGTTCCGCATGCGGTTCTCCTCATGTCGTACGACAGACGCCCAGTCGGGCGCCGAGGCCGGCGTGACCAGGCTCGACACCCGGCTGACGGGCCTGAACGACGAATCGTCGAAGCGCTTCGACGACCCGGCCGCGTCACCACGGCCATGATTGTTGTGATCCGCGCAACTATAGATGCACGCCAATGACTGGGCAATACCTGTTTGCCCTACTGGCCGGTGGACCCCAGCCGCTTGACCAAAACGCCCTCGATGTCTTTCAGTGGCACGAATCCCCACCGACGCGAGTCAACGCTGTCCGGATGCTCGCCGAGCAGCACCGCCATGCCGGCCGGCACCTGCCGCACCCCGGCACCGACGGCCGGGGCGACCACGTCCGGGACGGCGTCGCCCGGCAGCGCCACGAGGCGTTTGACCAGCCAGCCGGACGCGGGAGAGCCCGCGACGACATCCCGGGGACCACCCTCCTGATGGCGCGCGACGACGATGCCGCCGGCTCGGAGTCGGCGCGTTCGGCGCACCACGAGGCGGTCGCCGTGAGCCAGAGTGGGGGCCATGCTGTCACCCATCACATCGACTATCATCAGCCGCTGGCGCGCCAGGGCAACGCCGACGACGGGTGCCGCGAGCGCGGCAAGCCCACCCAGGACGGTGAGCAGGAATTGTGACTCGTCGGTCATAAGACCCCCTTCGAGGGGTATTACTCTCATCTTTCCGTCGGCAAATCAACCCGTTGACAGCATCGAAGCACGCCGATAATCTCGGGTTTCCCAGCCGGGGTTCTTGAGGTCTGTGCGACTCGCACCTCGGCACATGGGCACCACGGGGAATGGGGGACTATGTGGGTGTCGCTGTTGTCGCGTCCATTTTGACGCTGGCCGGCGTTCTTGCGATATCTGTCATCGGAAAAGTGCGTAGTCGAATGAGTTTTCGCGCGTTCGCCGACGGCATTGCCCAACTGCGGGTCGCCCCCGTGCCCTGGTCCCGCCCGGTGGCGGTGGCATCGATCGCGTCCGAGGTTGCCGTACTGGCGCTTGTCCTGTGGCCCAAGGGCGCGGTCATCGGCCTAGCCGCGGCCGTGCTGCTCTTCGGCGCGTTCACCGTCGTGCTCGCGCGGGCCGTCCGACAAGGGTCCACGGCGGGGTGCCACTGTTTCGGCCCGACGGACACGCCCGTTGCGTGGCGGCACGTCGCTCGCAGTGCTTTCCTCGCCAGCACGGCCGCCGGCGCCCTTCTTGGCGCGATCACTGTGCCCGCCATATCGCTCAGAAGTCTAGAGCCGCCGCACCTCATATTGGCTCTTTCCCTAGCGGGATTCATCGTCACGACGCTGGTCAGGCTTGACGACCTCACCTGGCTCCTTCGTGGAGCGTCTCACGCGCGCTGAATCTCTCCAATCGATCGCGCACTTCTCGTGCGCTGCGCTTCGACGCCCCGATCCAAGGAGCCCCACAGTGCTATTTCTGTCCACCGCCGTCGGCATACTCGCGGCGCTCGTCCTCGTCGATCTCGCGCTGAGCGCCGCAGTGATCAGGCGGCTACGCGAGACGGAGGCGAAACTCATCGAGATGAACTCGCCGCCCGCCTCGGGGCTGCCGGTCGGCGCCACCATGCCGGAGTTCGTGTCACCGGACGGCCAGGTCTCCAGCGCCGACCTCGCGGGCAGCCCGACCCTCATCGGGTTCTTCTCCGCCGGATGCCGACACTGCCCCACGCAGGCGGAGAAACTGGCCGACCGGGCCGAGGAGTTCGGCGGCACAGGCGTACGGGTGGTCAGCTTCCTCACTGTGGGTGAGGGCATGACCGACGAGCTTGGCCCGACGCTGCGGAAGGCCGGCCTCCTCGTCATTGACGACAGCCCGAGCGCGGTGATGGCCGCCTTCCAGGTGCAGGGCACTCCATCGTTTGTGCTCTTCGGCGCGGACGGACGACTGGCGGCACGCGGGCATGACCTGAGCGAGGTATTGGGCAGCCGATGAGGCGGTCGGCAGCGTTGATGCGTCGCGCGTTCGGGATCTACTTCGGCGCCGCACCCTGGGCGGCGGCGGTGAGCGTCGTGATCATGGTGGTGGGTGGTCTGACAGCGGTAGCCACCGCCTGGTTCACCCGAGCCCTCATCGACGGTCTCTCCGCCGACGCCACGTCGACGATCTGGCTCGGTGTCGTCGGTTTCGGCACGCTGGCCATCGTGTCGCCAGTCATCCTGCACGTCTCGCAGTACGTACAGCGGGACGCGGAACGCCGGGTGACGATACGCACGCAGCAGGAACTGTTCACAGCGGTGTCGGCGCACCCTCGGCTGACCGAGTTGGAGGACAGCAAGTTTCATGATCGGCTCCGGCTCGCCCACGAGGCGAGTCGCTTCGCGCCGACCCAGCTCAACAGCATGGTCCTGGGCATCGGGCAGGAGATGATCACCATCGTCGCCTTCGGCGTGACGCTGGTGCGCTGGTCTCCCCTGGTGAGCGCGTTGGTCATGCTGGCGGTGCTGCCCACTCTCGTGGCCCAGATCCGGTTGGCGCGGATGCGCGGGGCGATGATGGAACGCACCGTGCCGATGTTCCGCCGGCAGACGTTCTACGCGGCACTGCTGCTGGACATGCGCGCCGCGAAGGAGATCCGGCTGTTCGGGCTCGGCCAGTTCTTCCAGGGTCGCCTGCTGCGCGAGCTGCGCGCGGCACAGGGACAGGAACGTCACCAGGACCGGCTTGCCCTGTGGGTCGACAGCGCCCTCGCGACGCTGACCGGCATCGTCTCGCTGGTCGCTCTGGCCGTCTTCGTCGCACGGGTGGTCGACGGACACGGCACCGTCGGCGACCTCGTGCTCGTGATCGCGGCACTGACCGCGTTGCAGATGTCCGCGTCGAGCCTGGTCCGACAGATCGCGATGCTCGGCGAGACATTGATCGTGTTCGGCCACTACGTCGACATCACCGCGGTGATCCGCGAGGCCCGACGTGCCGTTCCGCTGCCCGCCCTGCCGCCACTGACGCGAGGTCTGGAGTTCGAGAACGTCTGGTTCCGGTACGCCCCCGAGCACGACTGGGTCCTGCGCGGTCTCACGTTGCGGATCCCCTGCGGCTCGTCCCTCGCCCTGGTGGGCGACAACGGCGCCGGGAAGTCGACAGTGGTCAAGCTCCTCTGCGGCTTCCACGTCCCGAACAAGGGCGTCATCCGGTGGGATGGCGTCGACATCACCACCATCGACCCGGCTTCGCTCCGCGCCCGTCTCGGGGCGACATTCCAGGACTTCATGACCTACGAGTTTTCCGCCCACGACAACATCGCTGTCGGCGACATCAGCGCGCTGGACGACCGGGCCCGCGTACGGGCAGCAGCCGCCACGGCGGACATGGACGCCACCCTGGTTGCGCTTCCGAACGGGTACGACACCATGCTGACGCGAACCTTCAGCGACGGGGATCTGCCCGGGGTGGGTGTGGTGCTGTCCGGGGGGCAGTGGCAGCGGCTGGCGCTGGCCAGAGCCCTGCTCAGGGAGGGCGCGGACGTGTTGATCCTCGACGAACCGTCGTCAGGTCTCGACGTGGCGACCGAGCACGAGATCAACCAGCGGCTGATGTCGCTGCGCCGCACACACACCAGCCTGCTCATCTCGCACCGGCTCAACACCGTCCGCGAGGCGGACAGCATCGCCGTGCTGGCCGCCGGCCGCATCCTCGAACAGGGCAGCCACGACGAGCTGATGGCATCGGGAGGGCGCTATGCCGAGTTGTTCCACCTCCAGGCATCCGGTTACGACGACGCGATCACCACTCGGACCTCGATGTGAACGCTAACACCCTGCTCAGAGTGTCACTGCTGGGTCCGATCGAGGCAACCGTCGGCGGGCAGCCGATGGCCGTCGGCGGCCTGGGCAGGCGAGCACTGCTGGCGGCGCTCGCCTTCAACCTGGGCTCGGTGGTCGCCGTCAACCGTCTCATCGAGGTGATCTGGGACGACCACCCGCCGGCGACGGCGACGACGAAGCTGCAGGGCCACGTCTGCGCCCTGCGGCGAAGCCTGGTGCGGCTCGGCGGGCCGGACGCCGTGAACATCCTGCAGACTCGCCCACCGGGTTACCTGCTGTGCGCCCGCCTCGCGTCGACAGACCTCGCCCGTTTCGACGACCTGACGCAACGGGGTGCCGGCGCTCGGCTCCCCGAAGGTGCCGAACGCCGGGTCGCCGCCCTCTCCGCGGCACTGCGGCTGTGGCGGGGGGACGCCTGCGTCGATGCCCGGTCCGCTGGGGTGGCGGTCGTGGCGGCATCACTGGACGAGCGACGGTGGCGGGCCATGGAGGACCTCGCCGAGGCGCAACTCGTCCTCGGCGACAACAACTCCGTCATCGACGCGATGGAGCCGCTCGTACGCCGGTGGCCGTACCGGGAACGGGCCTGGGAGCACCTCATCGAGGCACACATGAGACGTGGTGACGTCGCGTCCGCCCTGGCCGCCCACGACCAGTTGTGCGAGATCCTCGCCGGGGACCTCGGCGTCGCGCCCGGTCAACGAATCGGCCGGTTGGTCAGCATCATCCGCGCGAGCGGCCAGCGGTAGCACCGTCGCCCACCTGCCACCGACGACCACCACACGAGGCGGCGGCTTGGCCGCCGACGTCGTGCGTCGGGCGGCCGTGACCAGTGCTGATGCCGACCCGGAGTCGCTCGCCGGGGCATTAGCGCACCGTTAGCGAATCGTAAGTGGTCGATGACATCGTGACCTCTGTCGACAAACCGTCGTACCGACGGAGAAGGAGAGAGGTCGTATGATTATCAACAAGCTGGCGGACAAGCTACTGGCCACGCTGCTGCCAAAGGCCACGGCGTCCGCGTGCAACGTCTGCTCTCTCGCCTATGTCGGGTGTGGAGGGCCGTTCTGCTACTACTACTACAACAAGGTGGTCGCGGGGCAGGTCCGCTGTTACGCCAACACGGCGAGAGACTGCAACGCGTCCTACGTGAGCTACTCCACGGGCTGCTGCTGATCGTCGATTCGCGGCCGTCGGTCGGATGTCACCATCCGGCCGACGGCCTCATGCTGGAGGACCAACGATGCGGGGCACGGTGCGTCGATGCTGGGGATAGCCGCGTCGCAATGGCGGGTACGACTACGCCGGTCACTGGCCCTGCTCTCGATGATCGCCGTCGCGGTAGCCGGGTTCACAGTGCTCACCGGGGCCGCTGTGACCTCCCGGCTGGATGCGGTGGGCGCGGTCAGCGCCAACTACCGCCCGGTCTACGACCTCCTGGTACGCCCCCAGGATGCGGTGCTGCCGCTGGAGCAGGAGCGCAATCTGGTCCAGTCCGGCCAGTTGGCGGGCATGCGTGGCGGCATCACCCACGATCAGTGGCGCGAGATCCAGGCGGTGCGCGGGGTGTCGGTGGCGGCACCGGTCGCGATGATCGGGTACGTGATGCGCACAGTGCCCGTGACTGTCGACCTGTCGGAACACCTTGACCCGACCGCCGAGCGTCAGGTGTTGCGGGTCCAGCCGACCTGGGCGACGGACGCGGGGCTGAGCCAGATCCCGGACGGGCCGGCGTTCCTCTACGCGACGCGGAACCGGCTGGACGTGGTGCCGAACAGCGAGCTGAAGAGCGGCGGGGGCCTGCCACCGCCGGAGGAGGTCGACGCCGACGGCCAACGGGTGAAGATCTGCCCAGCGGCTCCGGCCATCACCGCTGAGGACTGGCTCGCGCCGACCGACCTCCGAGCCCGATCGTCGTTGACGTGCGTCGGCGGCATGGGCTCGACGGATCGCGAGGGAAAGGCGACGCGGCCGACAGTCACGTTGGCGTGGACGGTGCCGTTCCTGATGGCTGCGGTCGACCCGGAGTCGGAGGCCACGCTGGCCGGGTTGGACCAGGCCGTCACCTCGGGCCGATACTTCACCTCGGCCGAAGCGCCGGCCTCGCGGCGGCTGGACGGAATGCCGTACCCCTACTCGGTGCTCCCGATCCTCGTCGCGGACCGACCCCAGGTCGACAGGACGCTCAACGTCACAGTGCAGCGCCTGAACTCCGACGTGCCCGAGCTGGTCCGGAGATCCGCCGACGACCAGCGGCTCCGCGCCGCTCTGGTCAACGAGTCCGGCACGCCGGTCGCCACACGGGCGATGTCGTTCGAAGAGCCGTACCAGAACCTGCTCGACCGGATGCTCCGCCCCGACGACCTCGGTGTCGAATACGACCTGGCAACGTCGAACACCAGGTGGCTCGACCAGTTCTGGACCGTCGGACCGCCGAAGAGGGTACGGGCCGGGGACGGTCTGCGGGCCCAGCCAGATCCCTACGACCTGAAGATCTGGGGTCAGGGCGCCGACGACGGTGGGTCGTCCCGGCACGTGCCGATGGAGTTCGCCGACACCAGCGTGCGCAGCGAGGTGGCCGTCCATCGGAACCTGGCGCACGGTTACCAGGAGCAACCGGGGGACGTGAGCATGCCCGACGCCGCGCTGGGCGCGGTGGGCACCTTCGACCCCGCCAAGGTTTCGCTGGGCAGCGCGCTGTCAGCGGTGCCCATGGACACGTACTTCAACCCGGGCGCCGAGGGTGCCGACGAAGCGTCACGGCAGGCACTGGGCGGCCGACGACTGACCCCGAATTCGAACGTCACCGGCCTGCTCAGCCAACCTCCGCTGATGCTCACCACCATGGCGGCCCTGCCCGCCATCTTCGACCCCGGCGCGTACAGCACCGAGCCCAGCTACCCGGAGTACCAGCTCAACACCACCGCGCCGATCAGCGTGGTGCGAGTTCGGCTGGCCGGGGACGTCGGCATCGACCCGGTCTCCCGGGAGCGGGTACGGGTGATCGCCGAGGAGATCGCGCAACGCACCGGCCTCCAGGTCGACATCACCCTGGGGTCGTCACCCACCGCGATGACTGTGCACTACCCGGCGGGCAACTACGGCCGGCCCGACCTCGCCGTGGCCGAGCCCTGGGTCCAGAAGGGCGTCGCGTCCGTGCTGGTCCGCGCGGCCGACCGCAAGAGCGTACTGCTGTCCCTCCTGGTGCTCGCGGTGTGCGCGCTGGCAGTGCTCAACGCCAACACCGCCGCCATCCGCGCCAGACGCACCGAGTTCGGCATCCTCACCTGCCTCGGCTGGGGCCGCCGGCACCTCCTCCAACTGATGTTCATCGAGATCGTCGGCATCGGCCTCGCCGCAGGCATCGCCGGCACCGGGCTGGCGCTCGGGATCGCGTTCGGTCTCGGGCTGAACATCGCGTGGAGCCACACACTGCTCGCCGTACCCGCGGCGGTGGCCCTGGCCCTGCTCGCCGGCGGCTGGCCGGCCTGGCGGGCCGCCCGGCCGGATCCCGGCGAGATCATCAGGCCCGCCGTCTCGGGTTTCGCCCTCCGCCGGCAGGCGCCGCGCCGGCTGGGCACTCTCGCGCTGGCCAACCTTGCCCGCACCCCCGGTCGGACCGCGCTCGGCGCGCTGAGTCTGACGATCGGGGTGGCCGCGCTGACCATGTTGTTGGCGATCACGTTCGCGTTCCGTGGTGCGATCACCGGCACCCTGCTCGGTGATGCCGTCACCCTCCAGGCCCGCACCGTCGATCACATCGCCGTGGCGGTCACGATCGTGCTGGGCATCGTGTCGGTCGCTGACGTGCTCTATCTCAACATCTCCGAGCGCGCCGCCGAGTTCGCCCTGTTCGCAGCCGTCGGCTGGACCGACGCCATGCTGAACCGGCTGGTCATCATCGAGGCCATCGGCATGGGTGCCATCGGCGGCACGCTCGGCGCCGCTGCCGGCCTGGGCGCGGCGGCGGCCTTCGCCGGGGGCGTCACCGCTGCGATCCTCTGGTGTTCCGCAGCCGCCCTGGTGTTCGGCGTCGCCGTCTCCGCCCTGTCCGTGGTGGTGCCGATCGCCGTGCTCCGCCGACTGCCCACCGCCCACCTGCTCGCCGAGGGGTGAGCGGCAAAGGAGTAGGTCCGATGGAACAGACGTCAGCTGCGACGTCGAGCACCGTCACCATGCCGCTGGTGTGTCTCACCCGGGTACGGAAGTCCTTTCCGCTGCCCGACGGCGCACCGCTGGTCGCTGTGAACGACGTCAGCCTGGCGATCGACGCCGGCACCGCGATCGCGTTGACCGGGCCGAGCGGCTCGGGCAAGTCGACGCTCCTGCACCTCATCGGTGCCATCGAACGAAGTGACGGTGGCACCATCGAGGTCGGCGGCCAGGAGGTGAGCGGCTTGGCCGGCCGGGGGTTGGCCGCCTACCGGCGACGGGTCGGCTTCGTGTTCCAACGGTTCCACCTGCTGCCCACGCTCACCGCACTGGACAACGTCGTGGCACCCCTGATTCCGTTCCGCACCGACTTCGACAAGGTCGCTCGTGCCCATGAACTGCTGGCGATGGTGGGGCTCGCCGACCGGGCCGCCGCCCTGCCGTCGCGGCTCTCCGGGGGGCAGCAGCAACGGGTCGCCATCGCTCGCGCGCTGATCAACCAACCTGCCCTGTTGCTGGCCGACGAACCCACCGGCAATCTCGACAGTCAGACCGGCACCGCGATCGTCGACCTGTTGCTGAGGCTGCGCGACGAGCAGGGCACGACTCTCATCATGGCGACCCATGACGCCGCTATCGCCGCGCGTTGCGACCGAGCCGTCCAGATGCGGGACGGGTGCCTGACGTCGTAGCTGACGGATCACCAGTGGTGGAGCACATTCACCACCAGTGCGGCCACCACGGTGACGAAGAATACGGCCCATCCCACCAGCTGACGGGAGCCGACGCGCAGATGGGCGATGAGCGCGCCGATGAAATACAGCACCAGCCCAGCGGCCGCGAGGGTGCCCAGCAGCGGTACGGCGAAGCCGGCCAGCAACCCCAACGAGCCTGCCGCCAGCGCCACGCCCAACCGCGGCACCCACGACCGTGGCACGCGCTTCATGTCCGCCTGTGCCTTCGGATAGTCGTGGCCGATCAGGTAGGTGACGGCGGCGAAGCCGGTGAAGACCGACGCGAGAATGGTGACAGCGACATAGGCAGCGAACATTGTTCCTCCGTCGTGGTTGCTCGCCCCCTGGACGATCTGGCGCTGCGGAATGTGACGGCTGGATGCGCCGCGATCAGCTCGTTTGTCGCAGCGCGCCGAACCGTACGCCGGTGGCCTGTTCGGACAGTTCCCACAGACGGCGGCCGTGCTCGGGGTCGGTCGCGGCGGTGGAGAGCTTCGCCGGCGCGGGGTGACCGCGCAGTTCACCCGGCCCACCCGGGGCGACGAGTTGGCCCGGCTGCGCCCCCGGGTCGGTGGCGGCGAACAGCTGCGACCAGACGCCGCGACGGATGGCCGCCGGAATGGCACTGCTGGCACTCGACACCGTGCTCCAGCGGTGGCAGCCGGGCGACGACGAGCAGCACCTGGCCGAGCTGATGGACCAGGCGTTCGCCGTCGTGGCACCGGCCCTCGACGCGCCCGCCGCGTCACCCTCCGCCGGCTGAGCGCGAGTCAGCGCGGTTTCAGCGCCCTTTCCGGGCGCTCAATACGTTCGCGGCATGACAGTCAAACGTTCCACGCGCACCAGGCGCGGGACCGCCGTGCTGGCGATGATCGCGGTCACGGCGGCAAGCGTGCTCTTCGGCGAACCCGCGTCGGCCGATCCCGTCCCCGTCCCCGTCCCTCAGGCAGCGCTCACCGACCGGGCCTTCGGCCAGGTCGCCGAACTCCATCTCCAGGGCGCCGCTCGGATCACCACCGTCGTGCTGTCGGCCGAGTTCGTCCAGTGGCACCGGTTGCACCCCAACGCCACAGCCGCACAGGCGCAGGCCCAGCTCACCGCACGCCACCAGCTGCTCGACGAGTCGCTGACCACGTTCGACCTCCTGCTTCCCGAACAGGACCTGCTGCTCAAGTCCGTCGACATCCTGCTCGGCGCGCCCGGCGGCGACACCCGGACCTCGCCGGAGATCACCGGCCTGGTCGGGGCCGTGATCGGCAAGACTGTCGAACCGTGGGACACCCGCGAGGAACTGGCCTCCGGCGCGCTGCGGACCGCCCAGTGGCTGCGCGGCCGCGATGACGCTCTCGCCGCGGTGTGGTCCGCGACCCGGCAGGCGGGGGCCGCCAGCGCGCCCGTCGCCACCGCCTGGAACGCCGTCCTCGGTGAGCCGGTCGGGGTGGACATCACCAGCACCTACGAGGAACTCCAGCAGGATCCCGGACTTTCGCATGTCGACCTCGACGCGATCCTGGCGCTGCGGGACGATTCGACGGCGTACGTAGCGGCCGCCAAGCAGCAGCTAGCCTCCCTGCACGCGGAGCTGCTCGGCCTGAGCCTGGAGATCCGCCTCGAGATCGGCGAGAACAACCAGAAGTGTCCGCCGGAGGGGCCGCCGAGCGCCGCGTGCACCGCGGCGGCCAAGAAGGCCGCCGAGGACCGGGACAAGGCTCGGCAGCAGACGATCTCCGACATCAAGGCCGGGGTGGGCATGGTCTCCACCATCATCGGGTTCGCCGACCCCGCCGCCGGCAAGAAGTCCAAGGTGATCGGGGAGGCGGTCCTCACCACGATCAGCGCGATCTCCAAGTACGCGGCGGCGATCACCGGCCGCGGCCTCGCGGGCTCGATCTTCAGCACCGCGACGTTGGCGATGACCGGCAACGTCTTCGGTGCGGTGATGTCGATCGTCGGGCTCTTCGGCAGCAGCGGACCGTCGCTGGACGCACAGATCCTGGCCCAGGTGAAGGCCCTACGCGACGAGGTGCGGGCCCTCGGCGACGAGATGCGGGCCAGCTTCGCGCGGGTCGAGGCCCAGATCAACACGGTGTACGCGAACATGATGGCCCAGTTCGACAAGTTGAACGCCGCGATCGCCGGCAACACCGCGCAGATCACCCTCGTCCAGCAGCAGGTCGCCCAGCTCGGTCTGCGCCTGGAGGACATCGCGGCCACAGTGCTGGCCGCGATCGGCGACGCCACACTGCACGACGCCCGCGCCGACATCAACAAGTACATCGGCTACCTGGAGAACTTCGGTCAACCGATCCCGACGTACGGCGAGTTCGTCGGCCCGGAAAACGAGTTCCACCTGACCTCGACACAGCTGGCCAGCGGCGCCGCGTTCGTGGTGCCCCGGACCGACGCCGACAACCCGGCGGTCGACCCGACCACGGTGCTGAACAGCTTCGGCGAGGCCCGATCGATCAACTACCTGGCCCGGGTCGCCAACGGACGTGACCCGTCGATGGTCGAACCGTCGACGCCGGTCGGCAACCCGACGGTGTGGAACCTCGGCGCGCAGGCGTACGCCATGTTGATGCTGCAGAACCCGACGTACGCCGCCCAGGTCAGCACCGGCCGCGCGGCGCAGATCGAGGCGGAGGGCACCCGGATCGCCGACCTTGCGGCCAGCTTCGCTCAGCCGGTCAACGGCAACGCCAACGTCCTGATCACCGGGCTGGTCAACGACTACGTCGCCGCCACCAACGAGCTGTCGACAGCGCTGGCCGCCTTCCGGACCAACGACGTCCAGGTCCGCTACGAGCCGGACGCCAACGGCGTACAGGTGAAGACGCCCAAGAGCTACGACCTGTTCTGGGACACCGACAAGCCGCTCGCCGCGGCGCCGGCGAAGGCCGACGAGGCGACGGTGCCCGCGTGCGAGGGCAGCAGGCAGATCGACCGACCGAGCAACGTTCGCCACGAGCTGACGTCGAACATGGTGCGGGCAGTCCAGTACGCGTACACACCGCGCCACGACGAGCCGCCCGCCGGGGTACGGGAGTTGCCCGAGGTCGGCTACTGCTACACGCCGAGCTGGGTCTACACGCGTACGACGGGCTACGGCAGCGGGGTGATCCGCCACTACGGCAAGCTGCGGTTGCAGATCCACAGCCGATTCCGGCTGAACTCGAACACGGCCTGGCAGAACTCGCGCACCGCCGACTACACCTGGCCGAACGAGCAGGTCTACCAGGTCGACTGCGAGTTCTTCAACTGTGACAGCGAGACCACGCCCGAGCAGGGACTGACCCAGAAGTGGCCGTCCGGACGGTACGCCTTCGAGGGCGGCGCGACGGCCGTGAACAACGCGGCGCTGGACGCCACGCTGACGCCGACCCTGCGCGGTTTCCTCCAGGCACGGCAGAAGTCCATGTACGACCGGCTACGGGACCAGAGCACCCAGGTCAGCGGGCCGGTGCCCACCGCCCTGAAGAAGCTGAACACGGCGGCGCGGCTGCTCCAGGCGTACACCCGGTTGGGTCTGCCCAACGCCCTCGACTCGGACGACGTGTTGTCCGCGAACCTGTTCGGGCAGTACCAGATCCCGGTGAACATGCCGACGGACGCCAAGATCGGTAACGCCTATGCCAGGGCGAGCGGGAACTACGCCCTCTGCGGGCCCACGCCGTGCTCGCCCGACTCCAGCCGCCCGCTGCGCGACCAGGTCAGCCTCAAGGTGCCCTGCGAGCCCGCTGTCGACTCGTCCCACCTGCCCGGTGACCCACTGGGCGACTGTCTGATCACCAGCGCGCGGTCCCGCGCCAACACGCTGATGCAGCGGTACGAGGTCTGGGCGGACCAGATGACCGCCGGCCTGCACCGCGAGCGGGTGCCGTGGATGAACGACACCCTTCTGGGCTTGCGCATCACCACACGCCTGACCCACGCCAACTGATCCACTCGCGTTGCCGGCGTCTGCGGACGCCGGCAACGCTTGGTGTCAGGTTCAGTTAGCGTTCGGGCCATGGGATCCGTGGACGTGGTCTTGGCGGTCATCGCCGCCGCAGCCAACCTGGCTTTCGCCACTGTGCTGTTCCACAAGAGCCGTGGCGGCACGACGGCGCCCCGGATCTTCGGCCGCCCTCAGCCCCAGCCGCGCCTGCGGGCAATGATGCACGTATGCCTGGGGCTGGGGACGGGCGTCGGCTGGCTCGCCAAGGACATCTTCCCGCCCCACTCCACCGGCGACACGGTGCTGTTCAACGTGGCGAGGGTCCTGCTGTTGGCTGCGGTGGTCTCGGCCCTGCTGACCGCCTTCCGGCACTCGCGACCCATCGGTGACAGGGCCGCTCGCTAGCTCTGGCGCTGGCCGACGGCCGGGTGATGATCACCACGTTCGGTGAACTCTCCTCTGACGGAAGGGTAGGTTCGCCGTCGGCTATCAGGGCGAGAGCGCATGGCTCCCCCGGCGACCGTGACACGTCCGGGCAATGACCCCCTGAGGCCGCTCGACCGCTGTCGCTGATCGTCGGGTAGCTGCCCGGTCCAGGGCGGAGCTGAGCGCGTCCACGGGACGCCCGAGTGGAAATGGCTGTATGTCTTCTGTGCTGTCCGCGGTCAACCGGCCGCGTCTGTCCCGTCCGTCCTGGTTGTCGCCGAAGGTGTTCCGCACCGAGGTCCTCGCCGGTCTGGTCGTCGCCCTGGCGTTGATCCCGGAGGCGATCTCGTTCTCGATCCTCGCCGGTGTCGACCCCCGCGTGGGGCTGTTCGCCTCGTTCACGATGGCAGTCACCATCGCGATCTGCGGAGGACGTCCGGCGATGATCTCCGCCGCGACCGGAGCCATCGCCCTCGTCGTCGGGCCGCTGGCGAAGGAACACGGGCTGGACTACCTGATCGCGGCGGTGATCCTCGGCGGCGCGATCCAGATCCTGCTCGCCGTGCTCGGCGTAGCGAAGCTGATGCGGTTCATCCCGCGCAGTGTCATGGTGGGCTTCGTCAACGCCCTGGCCATCCTCATCTTCGCCGCCCAGGTCCCGCACCTGCTCGGAGTGCCGTGGCTGGTCTACCCGCTCGTCGCCGTCGCCCTGGCGATCATGGTGGGGCTCCCCCGGCTCACCCGCGCCATCCCGGTGCCGTTGGTCGCCATCGTGGTCCTGACCCTGGTCACCGTTTCCGCCAGCGTCGCGGTGCCGACCGTCGGCGACGAGGGTGCCCTGCCGGACAGCCTGCCCACCCTCGGCCTTCCGCAGATCCCCTGGACCATGAACACCCTCACCCTCGTCGCCCCCTACGCCCTGGGGATCGCGCTGGTCGGGCTGATGGAGTCGCTGATGACCGCCAAGCTGGTCGACGACATCACCGACACCCCCTCAAGCAAGACGCGCGAGTCCTGGGGCCAGGGCGTGGCCAACATCGTCACCGGCTTCTTCGGTGGCATGGGTGGCTGCGCCATGATCGGCCAGACGATGATCAACGTGAAGGCGTCCGGCGCCCGTACCCGGCTGTCGACGTTCCTGGCCGGCGTTTTCCTGCTGGTCCTGGTCGTCGCGCTCGGCGACGTGGTGGCGCTGATTCCGATGGCCGCCCTGGTCGCCGTGATGATCATCGTGGCGGTGTCGACGTTCGACTGGCACTCCGTCGCCCCTGCCACGCTGAAGCGGATGCCGTACGGCGAGACCATCGTCATGGTCGCCACCGTCGCCACCACCCTGGCCACCCACAACCTCGCCATCGGCGTCGTGGTCGGCGTCCTCACCGCCATGGTGATCTTCGCCCGGCGGGTGGCCCACCTGGTCGAGGTGACCAGCGTCCTGGACCCGGACGGCACCACCAGGATCTACTCAGTGCGCGGCGAGTTGTTCTTCGCCTCCAGCAACGACCTGGTAGGCCAGTTCGACTACGCGAACGACCCCGAGACGGTAGTCATCGACATGACCCACGCCCACGTCTGGGACGCCTCATCCGTCGCCGCCCTCGACGCCATCACGCAGAAGTACGCCACCCGCGGCAAGACCGTCGAGATCATCGAACTGAACAAGCCCAGCGCCCGCATTCACGACACGCTCGCCGGTCAGCTCGGCGTCGGCCACTGATGGCCACCACCACCCGGGGTACGGGGCCGGAGCAGCACGGCTCCGGCTCGGCCACCGGCCGGCTCATGCAGATCGGCGAGGCCGCCGAACGGGTCGGGCTGAGCATCCGCACCATCCGCCACTACGAGGAAGCCGGCCTGATCGTGCCCTCCGCCCGCAGCGAGGGCGGCTTCCGCCTCTACACCGAGCCCGACCTCGACCGCCTCGCCGTCGTCAAACGCATGAAACCCCTTGGCTTCACCCTCGACGAGATGCGGGACCTCCTCACCGTCCTCGACGCCCTCGACACCGCCACCGGCGCCGACCGCGCAGCCCTGCTCGACCGGCTCGCCATGTTCCACACGGCCGCCACCACCCGCGTCACCGCCCTCCGCGACCAACTCGCCGTGGCCGAAGGCTTCGCCGACACGCTCCGCGCCGAACTCGACCACCGCACAGGGCCCACCTGTCCGAACGCCCCTCATCGGTGACCCTGAGCTGTGGTGTCCGGTCGGCAAGCTTGCCGGGCGCCGGGCTTGCATCCGGTACTCAGGTACAGGCTTACCGTCGTTGGTATGACCGCTGATCCCCAAACGTGGGTGCCCGAGTCGTGCACCTTGCCGAGCGGGCAACGGCCGCTGCGGCTGGCCGAATTCGACTACCTGTTCGCCACCGCCCTGCTGGCGCAGCAGCGACTGTCCCCCACCGAACTGCTGTGGCATCTTGAGCCGACCGCCGAGGCGGTCGTACGGGACCTGGTCGGCCGGGAAAGCTCCTGCTGCTCGTTCTTCTCGTTCACCCTCTCCGCCGACACCTGCACGCTGCGCCTCGACGTGCAGGTGCCGGCCGCGCACCTCGACGTCCTCGACGCGCTCGCGCTGCGAGCCGCCGCCGGGATGACGGCGTGAGCGGATTGCGCAGCGGCCAGGTCGCCGCCGCGGCCGGAGTGAACCCGCAGACGCTGCGCTATTACGAACGCCGCGGACTGCTCGCCGAACCAGACCGGAGCCTGGGAGGGCACCGCCTCTACCCGGCCGAAACGGTCACCGTGCTGAGGGTGATCAAAGCGGCGCAGCGGCTCGGGTTCACCCTCGACGAGGTCGCCGAACTTCTCGACGCGAGCCAGCACCGTCACGGTCGCCACCCCGACGCCGGCCTACGGGTCCGCGCCCAGGCGAAGCTCGCCGAGGTCGAGGCGAAGATCGCTGATTTGCAGGTCATCGCCGACACACTGCGCGCGGCGGTTAAGGCCGGCTGCGACGACCTCGTCGAGTGCGCCGGCCAGCCGTGCTGCCCCATCCCCTTCGCCACCATCGCTCCAGGAGGCACCTGTTCGAGCGGGTCACCGGCGTGATCGGGGTCCGAGGGCACATCGGTACGGTCCACGGATGACAGTCGTCCGCTCTGTCCTGCTGTTCGTCGTCGCCGCCCTGTTCGAGATCGGCGGGGCCTGGCTGATCTGGCAGGGCTGGCGCGAGCACCGCGGCCTGTGGTGGATCGCCGCCGGAGTCATCGCCCTCGGCGCGTACGGATTCGTCGCCACCTTCCAACCCGACCCGAACTTCGGGCGCATCCTCGCCGCCTACGGCGGCGTGTTCGTCGCCGGATCCCTCGCCTGGGGCGTGATCGTCGACAAGTTCCGGCCAGACCGGTGGGACGTCATCGGCGCCGGCATCTGCCTGATCGGCGTCGCCCTGATCATGTACGCGCCGCGTGACGCAGGCGGCTAAGTCCGCCCATTCCCCGCTCCGCCGACCTCAGCCTCGTTCCGCCGCACGACCGTCCCGCACAGTCCCCGTCCACGGCTCCTGAGGTGCACCGGAGGTGTTCGGAGTGTTCGGACCTGTTCGGACCTGTCCGCGCGTCTGTCATCCATCGACGGATCGCGCCCATCATCGGTCGTGACGACCACACCGGTCGTTTCTCGACGGTAGGAGATTGCCGATGATCCGCAAGAATTCACGCTGGTTCGGTGCCACGCTGATGGCGATGGCGCTCACGGTCACCGGGCTCGTGGCCACCCCGAGCACCGCTTCGGCGGGGTACCCCGTGATCGTGTATTCGGCCGACCCGTACTCCGCCGGCAACGGCTTCGCCATCTACACCAACTCCGGAATTGATTCGGCGTTCAGAGCCTGCGACGAGGGCGCAGCCGACGGTCGCCGTACCATTGGCCGCATTTGGTGGGAGCCCGTCTACGCCAAGGTCACGCTCCACGCGGCGAACGGCAGTGGCACCTGCTCCGAGCCTTACTACGTCAGACTGCTGCCGGGCACGAGGGTCTATGTCGAAGCCTGTGAACGCAAAGGCGCTGGCGGCTCCGACGAGAAGTGTCGAACGACCTGGGACATTGTGGCGTGACGGAGGACGGCCGGCCGGCGTTCGCCGCTGCCGGCCGGCCGTCAGGCCGGTCGCGCCGACGTGTCGCCGGGCAGGACGGCGGTGCGCAGCGCGGGGGTCGGTTCCGGTGTCCGGCTGAAGACTGACGTCAACGCTGATGCCAAGCCCGACCCGCCGTAGCGTGGCGGGGTGGCAGCACCCCGCATGGCACCCCCGTCAGGGATGAGCCGCCGGCTGACGTTCCTTTTCGCGTTGGCGGCGGGAGTGGCAGTCGGCAACCTGTACTGGGCCCAGCCACTGCTCGGCTTCATCGCGGGCGATCTACGCGTCACGACCGCGACGGCCGGCTGGCTGGTCACCGCGGCGCAGCTCGGGTACGCCGTCGGCGTGCTGCTGCTGGTACCGCTCGGTGACGTCCTGGACCGCCGCCGGTTCGTCCCGATCATGCTGCTGACCTCGGCCGCCGCACTGCTGATGTGTGCGCTGGCGCCGTCGATCGGCGTACTCCTCCTCGCACTCGGCGTGCTCGGCGTGACGACGATCTCCGGGCAGATCCTCACCCCGCTCGCCGGAGACCTTGCCGGCGACGCCCAGCGCGGTCGGATCGTCGGCGTCGTCGGATCGGGGACCCTCACCGGCATCCTGGCCTCCCGCACGATCAGCGGCCTCGTCGCCGACGCCGCCGGGTGGCGGACGATCTTCGCCCTCGCCGCGGTCCTCGCCGTCCTGCTCGCGATCGTGCTCTACCGCGCGATCCCCCCGCTGGCGCCGCGGACGCGCATGCCCTACGCGCAACTCATCGCCTCGGTCGGCGCGGTCGTCGTACGGGAGCGGGCGGTCAGGTGGACGCTGGTCCTGGCCGCCACCGGGTTCGCCGCGTTCTCGCTGTTCTGGACGGCGCTGACGTTCCTCCTCAGCGGCCCGCCGTTCCGGTACCCGGTGGCGGTGATCGGGTTGTTCGGGTTGGCCGGCCTCGCCGGCGTCCTCTCCGGCCTGCGCGGCGGACGGCTGCACGATCGCGGTTGGTCGGTCCCGGCCACCGGCGCGGCCTGGGTACTGGCCCTCACCGCGTTCGTCGTCGCGGCGTTCGCCGTACGGTCCGTCGTCCTCGTCATCATCGTGATCGTCATGCTCGACGTCGCCCTCCAGACGCAGGCCCTGCTCAACCGGGCGCGCCTTTTCGCCCTCTCTCACGAGGCCCGGAGCCGGCTCAACACCGCGCTGGCCACCTGCAACTTCGTCGGCGCCGCCATCGGCTCCGCCGCCGCGACCGCGCTCTGGACCGCGGGCGGCTGGACAGCGGTCACCATCGCGGGAGCGGCGCTCTGCTGCTTCGCGCTCATCGTGTGGGCGCTCGGACGTCGTGGTCCACTCGTGCTCCGCGTCGCCCCGCTGGACGACGCAATTCAGGGGGTATGACCAATTGGTCACGCCCCCTGAATATTGCTGGTGCGCCGCCAGGGACTCGAACCCCGAACCCGCGGATTAAGAGTCCGCTGCTCTGCCAGTTGAGCTAGCGGCGCTCGCTGACAACGGGACGAGACGTTAGCAGCAGGCCGGACGGTTCCCCAAGGCGGCCACCGAGCGCGGCGTCACCGGGTCGGACGTGCTCACCGACGTGCAGGCAAACCCGGGTCAGGCTTAGAGTTGTGGTCGTACCGGGTTCCACAGTGACGAGGCCGGCTTGACGGCAGCGCAGACGCCAACGCCGTGGATGCTGCGGTCGGCCAGGTCCGGTTGATCAAGCGGGTTTGCTCGTTACCGCTACCTGCCGCGCTGACCGGCGTCAACGGCGCCGAACGGCCGGCTCGGCCGCGAGCCCGCGGTGGATCCGAGGAACCTCGCGCCGCGGCAGGGGGAAGTAGCCAGGTGAGCACCCATTCGATGTTGTTGTTCGTGCTCGCCGCTGTCGCGGTCATCGTCGTCGTGCGGTGGGTGGCGGCCCGCACCGGTCTGCCGGCCGCGGCGCTTCTACCGCTCATCGGCATCGCGTACGCGCTGCTCCCCGGCCCCAACGTCGGCCTGGATCCCGAGCTTGTGCTCATGATCGTGCTGCCGCCGTTGCTCTACAGCGCCGCACTGGACTCCTCGCTGTTGGACATCCGCCGGAACCTCCGCATCGTGGTCAGCCTGTCCGTGCTGCTGGTGCTCCTCACCGGGATACTGGTCGGTATCGGGTTTCACCTGTTCGTCGCCGGGGCGACGCTCGCCGCCGGGATCGCTGTTGGCGCCGCCATCGCGCCGCCCGACCCGGTGGCTGCCCTGGCGGTGGGCCGCCGAGTGAACCTGCCACCGAAGATGGTCACGATCATCCAGGGCGAGGGGCTGCTCAACGACGCCACCGCGCTGACGATGCTCAGCGTCGCGGTGGCCGCCGCGGTGGGTGGTGAGTTCTCGTTCCCGTCCGCGATTGGTCAGTTCGTGTTGGCGGCGGTCGGCGGGGTCGCCGTGGGAGCGGCAGTGGCCTGGCTGGTACGTCTGGCCCGACCGTTCACCGCGGACCCGCTGTTGTCGAATGCCATCTCGCTCGCGACACCGTTCGTGGCCTACCTGTTGGGCGAGGAACTGCACGTCTCCGGGGTGCTCGCCGTGGTGATCGCCGGGCTGATCGTTGGCCACAAGACGCCTCAGCTCACCTCGGGCGCCGCCCGGCTGCAGACCAGCGCGGTGTGGCGGTTGGTCGACTTCCTCCTCGAAGGCTTCGTCTTCCTGCTCATCGGCCAGCAGCTTCCCGAGGTAGTCAAGGGCCTGCGTCAGTACGACACGTCGACCATCGTCATCGCGGTCGCGGTGTCCGTGGGCGTGGTGCTCCTGCTGCGTCCCGCGTGGCTGGTGATGACCCAGTCCCTCCCCCGGTCGCTGCACACCCGGCTGGGCGGCATTTCCGAGCAGGACGACCCCGACGAACCCGGGACCGCCCGGCAGATCGAGCGTGCCGACCGCAACGCCCGCCGACTCACCTCCCGCGAGGTGGTGGCACTGAGCTGGTCCGGCACCCGTGGGGTGATCAGTCTGGCCGCGATCTTCACCCTGCCGCTGACCACTAACAGCGGCGCGCCCTTTCCCGACCGTGACCTCCTGCTGTTCTGCACCTTCGTGGTCGTCCTGGTGACACTCGTCGGGCAGGGCCTGACGTTCGCGCCGCTCGTGCGGATGCTGGGCCTGCGCGCCAACGAAGCCGACCAGGCCCGCGTACGCAACGAGGCCCGCTCGGCGGCGGTCGAGGCCGCCCTGGCTCGCCTCGACGAGGTTGCCGCGGTGGAGCCGGACAGCGCGGTGGCCGTCAACACCACTCGTACGCAGCTGCTGGCCCGACTGGCGCGCTACCGCGGACGGCTGGACCTTCTGGAGCAGAGCGGATCATCCGAGCTGCCCACCTCGCCGGCGTACGAGGCGGCGCTTCGTATCCGGCGGACAGCCATCGACGCGCAGCGCGAGGAACTCGTGCGCTGGCGCGACTCCGGCCGACTGCCGGACGAGGAGCTCCGTGTTCTGGAACGTGAACTCGATCACGAGGAGCTGTTGCTGCCGAGGCGGTCCTCCAGCTGACCTGCCACGCCTGTGTCGAGCCACCGGCGTCGTACCCCGTCGCACTGGCGTACGCGAAAAAGGCCCTGACCGGCAGACATCTGCCAGGTCAGGACCTTCATCGTTGGTGCGCCGCCAGGGACTCGAACCCCGAACCCGCGGATTAAGAGTCCGCTGCTCTGCCAGTTGAGCTAGCGGCGCTCATCGGCAACGGAGAGAACATTAGCACCCCTCCAACACGGGCTCCAATTTGGTTCCCCGGGTCCCCCCTTCGGTCGAGCTTTGCCGGCAAAAAGCCCCAAACCGACCACCGCCGCCAAGATCGGGGCGTGGGTTGCGGCGGTGATGCGGCACGATGTCCGCCAGGTACGCGAGAACAGAGGTGGGCATGGCACGGTTCACGCGAGCCGGGGCGGTGGTGGGCGCCCTGACTCTGGCGGCGTCGCTGGCACTGACCGGATGCGGCGGCGGCGAGAAGAAGCCGGAATTCGTTGGCGGGGCGTCCTCGGACGTGAGCGCCACCCCTGGCTCAGCCGCACCTTCGACACCGAGCACACCGAGTGGGCCGGCGCTCACGCTGAGCCCGGCGAACGGCACCAAGAATCGGCCGGTGAGCACGGAGATCAGCGCCAAGCTCCCGGACGGCGGGAAGGTGTCCGCTGTCACCCTGACGGCGGACGGCGGCGGCTCGATCGAGGGCAAACTGCGTAGCGATGGTTCGTCCTGGGTGCCGTCAGCTCCGCTGAAGTGGGGTACGCGCTACACGGCCACTGTGACGGCGAGCGCGTCGGACGGCACGAGCAGCCAGGGCACCAGCAGCTTCACCACGATGGCCAAGCCGAAGTCGACAATCGGTTCGGGCCTGTACCTCTTCGACGACAAGAGTTACGGGGTGGCCATGCCGGTGGTCACCGAGTTCCACCCGGGCATCCCGAAGAAGGACCGGGCTGCGGTGCAGAAGCGGATGTTCGTCCGGACCGACCCGCCTCAGCCGGGCGCGTGGCACTGGGTCAGCAATGGCACGCAGGCCTACTACCGGGCCCCGGAGTACTGGAAGCCGGGCACCACCATCACCGTGCGGATCGCGCTGGCGGGGGTGCCGTTGAGCAACGGCAAGTACGGCGACATCGACCGCAAGGCCACCGCCAAGATCGGCCGGTCGTTCGAGATGAAGGTCGACAACGCCAACAAGAAGATGACGGTGTACGAGAACGGCGCGCCGGTACGCACCATTCCGGTGAGCCTGGGCAAGAAGAGCACACCGTCGTCGAGCGGCACGATGGTGGTGATGGAGAAGAAGGAAGCCACTGTCTTCGACACCCGCGACGACCCGGATCCGGCCAACCGCTACGTGACCGACATCCAGTTCGCCCAACGGCTGACCTGGGGTGGCGAGTACATCCACGCCGCGCCCTGGTCGGAGCACGTGCAGGGGCGGCAGAACGTCTCGCACGGCTGCGTGAACGTGTCGATGGCGAACGCCAGGTGGTTGTTCGGCAAGACCCGGATCGGTGACCCGATCACGATCAAGGGCACCGAGCGCAGGATCGCCGCCGGTAACGGTTGGACGGCGTGGAGCCTGAGCTGGTCGGAGTTCGTCAAGGGCAGCGCGTTGCCGGTGCCCAGTGGTGGGGCCGGTCCGGCGGTCTGAGCCGTCGGCCTCGTTGCGCCGGCTCGGCCGTTGGCCGGGCCGGCGTACCCTTGCACTCCCGCCGCTCGATGACAGCGCGGCGACCCCCGCGCTCCCGACACGGAGACGAACCAGGCTCACGAAACGCCGGATAGTAGCAGGATTCGGGCACTATTGATGGCGTGTTTCGGTTCACCCTCGGCAACCGGGGCCGGCTCTGGCGCGTCAGTAAGAGACGATGGGGCAGCGACCACAACTGTGAGGGAATTCATGCGAGCTAGCCAGGACCAGCTGATCAGGCCCGGTGGGCGACGCCGCGTGTTCGCGGCGGGGCTTCTCGCCGTGGCGCTGGCCTTCACCTCGGCCTGCACCGACGGCGACGGCGGCAAGCCGTCCTCGTGGCACGGCGGCGGCGAGAACCCGGCGCCGAAGGCCGCCGCGACGATCAGCGAGCCGGCGGCCGACGCCAAGGACGTGCCGGCGTCCACCGGCGTCACCTTCACCACGAAGGACGCCGTGGAGACCGCTGTCGAGCTGAAGGACGCCGCCGGCAAGGTGGTCGAGGGCGCCCTCGCCACGGACGGCAAGTCGTGGCTGCCGACCGGCGCGCTGGCCTACGGCACGAGCTACACGGCCACCGTTACCGCCAAGGGCGACGACGGACGCCCGGCCACCGCGACGAGCACCTTCACCACGATGGCCAAGCCCGGCAACCAGGTACGCGTGAGCAGCTTCCTCGGCGACAACCAGGTGGTCGGTGTGGGCATGCCGCTGATCGTGAAGTTCAGCCGGGGCATCCCGGAGGACTACCGCGACGACGTGCAGCGCCGGATGACTGTCACCTCGACGCCGGCGCAGGCGGGGATCTGGCACTGGGTCAGCCCCACCGAGATCCGGTTCCGGCCGAAGGAGTTCTGGAAGACCGGCAGCAAGGTCTCCTACCGGGTCCAGGCGGGTGGCCTGCCGATGGGTGAGGGTTGGTACGGCCGCGCCGACCTCTCGGTGGACGTCAAGATCGGCGCGGCGGTGGTCATGACTGTGGACAACAAGACCAAGCGGATGACGGTGACCCGCAACGGCTCTGTGATCAAGACCATCCCGGTGAGCCTGGGCAAGAAGAGCACCCCGTCGTCCAGCGGCACCATGGTCGTCATCGAGAAGTTGCGCAAGACGGTCTTCGACACGTTCGAGGAGCTGGGCCCGGAGGAGGGTTACCGCACCAAGATTGACTTCGCGCAGCGCCTCACCTGGGGCGGGGAGTTCATTCACGCGGCACCCTGGTCCGAGGGACAGCAGGGCACCACTAACGTGTCGCACGGCTGCGTGAACGTGTCGATGGCCAACGGCGACTGGCTCTTCAAGAACACCCAGATCGGCGACCCGATCACGGTGAAGGGCACCGAGCGCAAGCTGCAGAACGGAAACGGCTGGACCGACTGGAACATGAGCTGGGACGAGTACGTCAAGGGCAGCGCCCTCCCGTACGAGCCTCCGGCCGACCCGGACGCCACGCCGACCCCGGACGGGACGGGCGCCCCGTCCCCCACGCCGACCTCCTGAGCCAGCCGACGAAAGCCCCCTCCTCGGAGGGGGCTTTCGCGTAGGCCCTGTCTCGCCCCGACAACGACTCAGGCCCCCTCCGAGGAGGGGGCCTGAGTCGGTGAAACCAGTGGGGTGACTGAGGGGAATTGAACCCCCGACAACCGGGACCACAACCCGGTGCTCTGCCAACTGAGCTACAGCCACCATGCCGCCGTCGCCCGGTCGATCGCTCCGGGCGGGGTGCGGACCAATAATAGCCACACCACGACGCACCTCGTCCAGCGGGTTCCCTGCTCTCCGAGAGGAGCTGCCGCGGTCAGAGTTCGGCGGCGATGGCCTTGGCGGTCTCGACATCCGGGCCGGGCAGCGGAACGAAGACGGTGCGCCGGTAGTACTCCAGCTCCCGGATGCTCTCCCGGATGTCGGCCAGCGCCCGGTGCGCCAGACCCTTCTGCGGCTGACCGAAGTAAACACGGGGGTACCAGCGGCGACAGAGTTCCTTGATCGAAGACACGTCGATCATCCGGTAGTGCAGGTGGGCGTCGAGGCGGGGCATGTCCCGGGCGATGAAGCCCCGGTCGGTGGCGATCGAGTTGCCGCAGAGCGGCGCCGTACGCGGATCCTTGACGAAGGTGCGGACGTAGTCCAGGACCAGGTCTTCGGCCTCGGCGAGGGTGACCGCCGAACGGCGGACCTCCTCGGTGAGGCCGGACTTGGCGTGCATGGTCTGCACGATCTCCGGCATCCCCTCCAGCGCCGCCTCGTCGGCGTGGATCACCACGTCGACACCGTCACCCAGCACGTTGAGGTCGGGATCGGTGACCAGTGCCGCAACCTCGATCAGTTTGTCCCTGCCGAGGTCCAACCCAGTCATCTCACAGTCGATCCAGACGAGGAGATCAGCCACCGGGACAGCCTACGCGCAGCCCACGCCCCGCGGCTGCGCGCTCTCGGCCGACCGGACCGCTAGGGTTTCGGGGTGCCAGCAGAACCCGTCGCACCGCCCGCCGTCACCGAAGACGATCCCGGCGGCCGTACGGTCCGTCGTCTGGTCACGGTGGTGGCCCTCGGTGCTGTGCTGCCAGCGCTCTACCTGCCCGGCCTCGTGCACGATTTCTTCGATCTCAAGATCTACATGTCCGCGATGGACTGGTGGCGCGTCGGCCACCCGCTCTACGACTACGTCCAGCCCGACCGGGTGCAGGGCGAGTTGTACTTCACCTACCCACCGTTCAGCGCGCTGCTGCTGTGGCCGTTCGGTCTGTTGCGGCTCGGCGCCACCGTGGCGATCTTCACGGCGCTCACCGTGCTGGCCGTGGTGCTGACCACCCGGTGGCTGGTGACTCCGGTGATCGCCCGACACGACCTGCCCCGAACGTTCACACTGATCGCCGCCGTACTGCTGGTGCTGGCGGTGGAGAGCATCCGCGAGACGATCACCTTCGGCCAGATCAACATGTTGCTGGTCGTGCTGATCCTGGCCGATCTACTGTTCGCGGTGCCGCGGGCGCGACGCTGGGCCGGGGTGGGCGTGGGGCTGGCGACGGCACTCAAGCTCTTCCCCGGCATCTTCATCGTGTACCTGCTGGCCACCCGGCGGTGGCGGGCGGCGGCCGTGGCAAGCGCGACAGCGGCGGCGGCGACCCTGCTCGCGGCGGCGATCGCCCCTCGTGACTCGTGGCGGTTCTGGACGCACGAGCTGTGGACCACCGAGCGGGTGGGACGCACCGACATCGTCGGCAACCAGTCGCTGTTCGGCCTGCTCAGCCGGTTCACCGAGCCGGAGAAGCCGGACCGGCTGCTCTGGCTGCTGCTGGTCGCCGCGGTGGCCGGCTACGGGCTGTGGCGGGCCGCCCGTGCGGCGCGGGCCGGCGACGCGGTGGCCGGCCTGACGTTGACCGGGCTGGTCGGTTCCCTGGCGAGCCCGATCACCTGGACCCACCACATCTACTGGTTCGTGCCGGCGGTGGTGCTGCTCGCCGACGCGGCGTTGAGCGCGGACCGCCCGGAGGAGGCACGCCGGCGTCGCTGGCTGGCCGGGCTCGCGCTGGGCATCACCGCCGTGACCATCTACGGCGTGGTGACGTTCCAGGCCTGGGGCGCGGGACCGGTCCGCACTCACGACCCGGTGGACTTCGTCGTGCAGAACACCTATGTGCTGCTCAGCCTGCTGCTGCTGGTGGCGTTGCCGGTGCGCTCCGGGCTCGGTGCGGAAAATCGCACCAATTGGACAGACCTCCCGAGTGGCCATGTTCGGCGCTAATCTGTCCTCATCTACCTCAAGCGTCGCTCGGGTAGCACCGATCCCCCGGTGAGGGTGGCCCTCCGCGTCGGCAGCGCGGAGGGCCGCTCGCCGTCTCACCCACCACCACCGGCCGGGCAGTCACCCGACCGGGCCACCACGGGCCGGGTCGTCGCCCGGTGCGGCCGCCACCGGCCCGGCCGTCGGCTCGTCCACGTCGGCCGGCGGCCAGGCGAGACTCAGCGTCACCTCCGGTGGACGGGGCAGCCGGACCGGTTCGTCCAGGTCGGCGAGGGTGGCCGCACGGGCCGCGCCGATCGCCGACCGCGCGGGTTCCGGGGCTCCGGAGCCGACCGGGGCGAGTTGTCGTGCCGGCAACGGTGGGGTCGGATCGGGTTGGCGAGGGCCCAGGCCACTCAGCGAGGTGACCCCGAGCCGGCCGGCGAGCACCGGCACCTGATCCGGCTCGACCACGAAGATCACCTCGCGTGGCCGTAGTGGCCGTAGCAGGAGCAGCGCCGCGCACACCACCAGCAGCACGCCGACGGTCAGCAGACCCCAGGTGGCCGGGCCGGTCCACCCGACCCGCAACTCGGCGTGCAGGTCCAGGGCCAGGTCGTCCTCGCCGTCGGGGCGCATCACCACCAGGCTCACGGGTTCGCCGGCGAGGTCGTCCGCGCTCCACTCCAGCGAGCCGATCCCCTCTCGTACCCAGAAGGGCCGGCCCAGCGGCGTGACCGGCCCGTCGGCCGGCGCGACGCCCGGGGTGTCGGCGGCCGGTCCGGCCGGATCGAGCCGGACCGGCAGCGGACCACGGGCCAGCGCCACGCGACGGACCGTGGCGTGCGGCACCGCCTCCAGCCAGCCACGCACCTCGGCGGTGGGCGCCAGTCCGACGAAGGCCGGCCCACCCGTGGTCCGGGCGTCCAGGCGCAGCCGGGTCTGCGCGGTACGCGCGAAGGGCGCGTCCTGCCGCAGCAACCGGTCGAGGTCGGTGACGACGATCGCGTGACCGGGCGTGCGGACCGTTTCGAAGCGGGCGGCGAAGGACCCGCCGGGGTCGGCGTGTCGGGTCACCAGCCACAGCCCGCCACCGGCGAACAGCGCCGGAATTCCCACTACCAACAGCAGCACTCCGGCGATCACCCGCACGAACCGCATCCGCACCGTCCCCCTCCGTAGCCAAATACCCGGCCGACCTTACCGACGTACACCGCCTGATCAGGGGATATCCACGGCACGGTCGGCATCGGCTCCGGAAAGCACGCTGGCCCGCCGGAAGATCCGGCGGGCCAGCGGATGGAACAGGATCAGGCCTTGGTGATCGACTCCCGGCGGGTACGCGTGAACGCCAGCCCGCCCAGCACCAGACCGGCCAGACCGGCAACGAGACCGGCCACGCCGAGGCCGACCGCGAGCCCGTTGCCGTCGTCGTCGTCATCGTCGTCGGGCGAGGCGACGGCTGCGGCCGGCGAGGCCGAACCCGACGGCGCCGCGGCGGCGGCGGCCAGGGTGAGCACCGGGGCCGGGTGCTCCGGCTCCTCGGCACCCGGCGCCGGGTCGTCGATCCACCGCGAGATGGTGCCGTCCGAGTAGGTCTGCAGGGTCTTGAACACCATCGAGTCGACCTGCGGCAGAGGCCCCATCGAGACGGGGAACTCCTGGAACTGACCCGGCTTCACACCCGCGTCGCCGGAGGCCGTCCAGGTGATCTTGGAGACCGCTTCGGTGAGCTGACTGCCGTGCACCTCGATCGGCGGGTCCACCTTGCGCTTCTCCGTGGTAACCGTCCAGCCCGGCACCGGCATCGTCGACACCGAGCCGACCGGGGCGTTCTCCGGCAGGACCACCTCAAGCTTGGTGGTCGACGCGGTGTCGCTCTCGTTGGGCACCCGGAACGCCACCCGGGCGTAGCCGCCCTGGGTCGCCTCCTTCGGGTTCACCGTGACGTGTGCGGACGCCGGTCCGGCGAAGCCGAGCACAGCGGTGGCGGCGGCGGTGAACGCCAGGGCGGCAGCGGCGGTTGCGGTACGCCGGAATCGGGTCATGGGTTTCGCGAGCCTTTCTAACGGATGGGCACGGTGGCGGTCACCGTGGCCTGGTCGATGTCGGTCGTTCGGGCGGTGATCTTCAATTGCCACTCGCCGGGGGTCGGCAGGCTGATGTCGCCGTAGGCGT
This sequence comes from Micromonospora sp. NBC_00821, assembly GCF_036347035.1. Lineage (NCBI taxonomy): Bacteria > Bacillati > Actinomycetota > Actinomycetes > Micromonosporales > Micromonosporaceae > Micromonospora > Micromonospora sp. NBC_00821. The sequence continues at coordinate 1,457,288 of NZ_CP108880.1, read as the reverse complement.
GACTGTCCGTCAACCGCAGCAACGGCACCTCGATCGGCTCGATCCCGGCCGAGGGCAGCGCGACTGTCGCCTTCCACTCCGCGACCAGCAGTGGCTGGTTGGCCTTGTCGTACGCGTAGAGGTGCACCGAGTTGTTGCCCCGCTCGGCCGGGCTCACCTCGACCTCGACGGACAGGAGCGGGCTGGAGAGCCTGGTGCTGAAGAGGCCGGCCTCGGCCCCGGCGGATGGGGCGGCTCCGGCGGTGCGCGCCGGCGTGGTCTGCACGAGCGTGGCGGACACGGCCAGCACCACGACGGTGACGGCCAACTCCACCAGGACCGCCCGGCGCACCGGTGCCGGGCGTTGCGCCGCGACACGGCTGCGCACCAACTTGCGGGAGTACGCGGCCACGGCGATGACCAGCGCGAACAACCCGATCTTGGCGAGCAGCAAGCGCCCGTACGTGGTGTCGAAGAGTGCCTGCGGGGTGGCCACCTCGATCAGCGCCTGGACGGTGCCGGCCAGCAGCAACGCCGAGACGGCGAGCGCCGCCCAGCGCGACCAGATCGGCAGGATCGCGCCCAACTCCCGCTCGTCGGCCTGGCGCAGCAGGAAGACGGCGAGCATGAGCAGACCGCCCAGCCAGACCGCCATGCTGCCCAGGTGGACGGCGTCGACCACCACCGAGACCGCCGGGGCCGGGGACGCCGCCGGGTGCCCGGCCAGCGGCCAGGTCAGCAGGGCGGCGACGCCGAGCACGGCCAGGATGATCGCGTCCGCGCGGCCGGCGGGCCGGGCCAGCAGCGGGCGGAGCAGGAAGACGGACGCCGCCAGCAGGCCGAGTCGGACCAGGTGGGCGGCGCCGAAGGCGCTGCCGAACACACTGCCGAACCCCTCGCCGGTGACGTCGAAGAGACCACCACCGGCCGTGTAGGGCACCTGCAACCACAGGTCGGCGAGGGTGGCGACGGCCACCAGACCGAGGCCGGTCCAGGCCAGCCGGGTCGGCCCCCGCCGGGAGAGCCGTCGTGGCCAGAGCGCGGCGAGCACCAGCGCCGGCCCCACCAGCAGCACCAGGCCGGCGTAGCCGAGGAAGCGGGCCACCTTCACCGCCGTCTCCACCACCGGGTTGGCGCGGCTGTCAGTGCCCGAGTCGACGGGTGGGGTCGAGGGTGCGCCGACCGAGTAGGTGTACGCCCCGGAGACCGGATGGCTGTCGGCGGAGATCACCCGGAAGCTGACCAGGTAGGTGCCGCGGGCGCCGGCCGGGTCCACCGGGATGGTCACCACACCGCCGCTGAACGACGGTTCACCCCGGTCGGCCCGGGAACCGTCCGGCGCGATGATCCGGATCTTGCCGGGCACCTTACGGACCGACTCGCTGAACGTGAGGACCACCTCGGACGGCCCGCTCGGCACGATGGAGGCGGCAGCCGGGCTGCTGCTCTCCAGCACCGCGTGGGCGCTGGCGGAGGTGGCCGGCGCGATCAACAAGGCGACGACGGTGACCAGGAGGCCGGCGGCTGCGGCCAGCCTGGCGGCCCAGCGGCGGGGGGCGACAGTCATGCCGGCCATGGTCGCCGATGGGTGTCCCATTCGGCGACCCGAGGGGGGTGGTCGCTTCTGTGGTCGCACGTCATGAACTGGTAGTCGGCCCGGGTCGGGGAAAAGTTCCCGACGTGTCGCAGACCATCCAAAGGCCGAACGACACTGACGCGCCGCCGACTGCCGCGTAACCTGGTGTGTCGTGATCCCTGTCCCGCGTGACTCCGGTGCCGCCGGTCCGGCAGAGCCGGTCGACGAGGTCGCCCGGGACCCGGCAACCGAGTCGGCGCTGACCGCCCGCGACGGTGACCCCACCGCCCAGGCCGCGTTCGTCCGGCTGACCCAGGCCGAGGTCTGGCGGTTCGCCGCCGCCCTGGTCGACCCGGACAGCGCCGACGACCTGACCCAGGAAACCTACCTGCGGGCGTTCCGGGCACTCCCCGCCTTCGAGGGTCGCTCCAGCGTCCGCACCTGGCTGCTCGGCATCGCCCGCCGGGCCTGCGCCGACCACCTGCGCACTGTCATCAGGCGTCGGCGACTCGACGAGCGCCTGGCGGCGAACGCGTACACCGACCGGCCGCACCCGGACCCGGCCGGCCAGTTCGGCGCCGCCGACCTCGTTCGTCGCCTCGGCCCCGAGCGACGCTCAGCGTTCGTGCTCACCCAACTGCTCGGCCTGTCGTACGCCGAGGCCGCGGCCGTCGAAGGGGTGCCGGTGGGCACCATCCGGTCCCGGGTCGCCCGGGCCCGAGACGACCTGGTCGAGGCGGTCGGCGACGCCCTGACCGGCTGAACCCGGAACTTCCGGCGCGGACGGGACGACAAATGAGCGTGACAGCACCTTCCACCCGCTTCGGCCGTTGGCCAGTGGTCCGCCCGTGGCTCGGCATCGCGGCCCGACTCGGCCTCGCCGCCGTGTGGCTGGTCGCCGGCGCGTCGAAGGTCAGCGATCTCGCCGCCTCCGGGCGGGCGGTCAACGCGTACCAGGTGATGCCGTACGACGTGGCGACAGTGATCGGCGCGGCCCTGCCCTTCGTCGAGCTGGCGTTGGGCGTGCTGCTGCTGCTCGGGCTGGCCACCCGGCTCATCGCCGGGGTGTCCGCAGCGCTGCTGGTGGTCTTCATCGTGGGGATCGCCTCGGCGTGGGCGCGTGGGCTGGCCATCGACTGCGGCTGCTTCGGCAGCGGCGGGCAGTTGGCCGCGGGGCAGGCACCCAGTTACCTCCCGGAGATCCTCCGGGACCTGGGATTCTTGGTTCTGGCCGGATTTCTGCTGATCTGGCCGCGTACGCCGGTATCGGTGGACGGGTGGTTGTCCGGCGAACCCGTTGTGGAGGACGAGGATGAGTAGTCGTAAGGGGCAGCGGGACGCCGCCCGGGTGGTTCGCGAGCAGTTGGCCCGCGAGCGGCGCCGCCGCCGCACGATCTGGGTCTCCGCCGCCGCGGTCCTCGTCCTGGTCATCGCCGGGGGCATCGGCTGGGCCGTCTGGTCCAGCCAGCGCTCCGACAGCTTCACCACCCCGCCCGGCGCCAACGCGGCCGGCACCGGCATCGTCACCGGCGGCGGGCCCGTCACCGTCGACGTCTACGAGGACTTCCTCTGCCCGGCCTGCAAACAGTTCGAGCAGACCAGCGGATCGACGCTCGAACAGTTGGTGGCCGAGAACAAGGCGAAGGTGGTCTACCACCCGGTCGCGTACCTCAACCGTTTCTCCACCACCGACTACTCCACCCGCTCCTCGGCGGCCTCCGGCTGCGCCGCCGCGGGCGGCAAGTACCACGAGTACGCAAAGGCGCTCTTCGCCCAGCAGCCGCCGGAGGGCAGCGCCGGGCTCACCGACGACAAACTCATCGACATCGGCACCAGCGTGGGCCTCGACCGGGGCGCCTTCGGAAGCTGCGTGAAGGACAAGACGTACCGGACCTGGACCGAACACGTCACCGAGGACGCCAGCCAGAGCAACGTCACCGGCACGCCGACCGTCAAGGTCAACGGTCAACCCGTCGAGAACCCCACCCCGGACGCTCTCACCGCAGCCGTGGCGGCGGCCGGCAAGTGATCCGTACCCTGCTGGGCCGCGCCGGACTGGTCGCCGCCGCAGCCAGCCTGGTGACGCTGATCAGCGCGGCGCCCGCCGCCGCGCACGGCGCGGACGCACCGGACGGCACCGACTACCGCACCCGGACCACAGGGGTCGCACCAGCGCGGCCAGGGCTTGAGGTACGCGTCATCGAGGCGGGCGCCCGACTGGAGCTGACCAACCGCACCGGCCGCACCATCGAGGTCATCGGCTACTCCGGTGAGCCGTACCTGCGCGTCGGCCCGGACGGGGTCTTCGAGAACAGCCACTCCCCCGCCACTTACCTGAACCGCACCATCGCCGGGGACACCGCGCTCCCGGCCGAGGCGGACCCGGCAGCCGCACCGTCCTGGCAACGGATCGACCACGGCACCACAGCGCGCTGGCACGACCAACGCGCGCTGTGGCAGGAGTCGGCACCACCGGCCGCGGTACGCGCCGCACCGGACCGCGAACACCGGGTCCGGGACTGGGCCATTCCACTGCGCGACGGCACCGACCCGCTGGCGATCGGCGGCACGCTGGACTGGGTGCCGCCGCCGGACGCGTACACCTGGTGGGCCGCGACCATCGTGGGGCTGCTCGCGGTGGGCGCGCTCGGCCTGTTCGCCGCCACCGCACCGGCCGGCTCCCGCGCGCTGTCCGCGCTCGGCGTGTTGCTGATCGGCGGCGGCGTGCTGGCCGTCGGGTACCCGGTGGGACGGGAATTGGACGCGGGCGCCCAAGGCGTGGGCGGGGTGCTGGTCGGGCTGCTCTCCGGGCAGATCTGGTCCCTGCTCACCGGCGTCGGCGCGATCGCCGCCGGTTGGTACGCGCTGAGCCGCCGCCCGGCCGCCGACTTCGTGGTCGCGCTGGCCGGTGCCTGCCTGGCGCTCTTCGCCGGTGCGTCGAACGCCGCCGTCTTCGCCCGCGCCATCGCCCCGGTGCCCTGGTCACCCGCTGCCGCCCGGGTGATGGTGGCGCTCTTCCTGATCACCGGCGCCGGCGCGACAGCCGCCGGCATCCTGCGCCTACACGCCACCTCCCGCACCACCGCCGCAACCGTCCCAACCCCCTAACCCCCGCAACCCCGCCCCGCCCCGCGCGCCCCGCCGCGCAGCCCCGCGCAGCGCAGCGCCGCGCCGCGCCGCGCCGTGCCGCGCAGCGCCGCCCCGCCCCGCCCCGCCGCGCGCCGATCTTGCACTTTGGGTTGGCTAAATGCGCCTTTCGCCCCAAAGGCGGGGACAGAAAGTGCAAGATCGGCGGGGCGAGGGCGGGGGCGCGGGCGAGGGGCGCGGGCGGGGGACGCGGGCGGGGGGCGCGGGCGGGGGCGCGGGCGGGGGCGGCCGCTGGGAGTTGGTTTAGGACTGCGGGGTGAAGCCTCGGGGGAGTTCCAGGCGGTGCCTTGCCAGCAGGGGAGCGTCGTTGAGCAGGGTGTTGGTGGGGGCGTCGGCGACGATCCGGCCGTCGTCCAGGATCACCGAGCGCTCGCACAGCTCCGCCGCGTACGGCAGGTCGTGCGTGACCATCAGCAGGGTCACCGGCAGGCCGCGCAGGATCTCGGCGAGCTCCCGACGGGCCGCCGGGTCCAGGTTCGACGACGGCTCGTCGAGCACCAGGATCTCCGGGTGCATGGCGAGCACCGTGGCCACCGCCACCCGGCGACGCTGCCCGAACGACAGGTGCTGCGGGGCCCGTTCCCGATGCTCGCTCATCCCCACCGCGGCGAGCGCCTCGTCCACCCGGGCGGCCAGCTCGGCCCCGCGCAGACCCAGGTTCGCCGGCCCGAACGCCACGTCCTCCGCAACCGTGGGCAGGAACAACTGGTCGTCCGGGTCCTGGAAGACGATGCCCACCCGGCGGCGCACCTCGGCCAGGGTGGCCCGATCCGGGGTGACCGTCAGCCCACCGACGCTCACACTGCCCTCGGTCGGGGTGAGGATGCCGTTGAGGTGCAGCACCAGCGTGGTCTTGCCGGCGCCGTTGGGCCCGAGCAGCGCCACCCGGTCGCCCCGCGGCACGGTCAGGTCGACCCCCTGAAGGGCGACGTGCCCGTCCGGGTACGCGTAACGAACACCCCGAACGTCCAGCGAGACAGCGGTCTGCACGACACCGATCATGACAGCACGACGGCGGTGGCGGCGATGGAGGCCGCCACCACCGGAACGGTCGCCGCGACCAGCCACTGACCGGCGCTCGCCGCACCCTCGCCCTGCCACACGGCGGGCATCCGCCCGGTGTAGCCCCGGGACAGCATCGCCAGATAGACCCGCTCGCCGCGCTCGAAGGCACGCAGGAACAACGCCCCGATCCCGGCCGCGAAGCCGCGCAGCTGCCACAGGAAGCGCGGATCGTCGCCCCGCGAGATCCGGGCCACCCGCATCCGCCGCGCCTCACCGACCAGCACGTCGAGGTAACGCAGCATGAACGTGGCGATCTGGGTGAGCACCTGCGGGCAGTGCAACCGGTCCAGCCCCACGATCAGGTCCCGGGTGGTGGTGGTCGCGGCCAGCAGCAGCGAGGCGAGCACCCCCAGCGTGCCCTTGGCCAGGATGTTCCACGCGCCGTGCAGCCCGTCCTCGGACAGCCGCAGGCCGAGCACCTCGACCCGGTCGCCGCTGCCGAGGAACGGCAGGGCGACAGCGAACAGCACGAACGGCAGCTCGATCAACGCTCGGCTGAGCAACCACCGTGGGCCCACCCGGGCCAGCGCCGCTACCGCCGCCACCAGCACGGCGTACGCGCCGAAGGCCCAGAACGCCTCGCGTGGAGTGGCCACCACGGCGAGGGTGAAGACCACCATCGCCACGATCTTGACCTCGGGCGGGAGCCGGTGCACCGGCGAGTCCGACTCGCGGTACAGCACGTGCCCGTGACCGGCCCCCATCCGCGTACCCCTGCTCAGCTGGCCGCGTCGGCGCGACGCCGGATGTCGCTGGACGTCGCGGGGTCACCCTCGGTGGGCGTCGCCGCGTCAGCGCCGGTCGGTGTGCCGCCTCGACGGCGCAGCAGCCAGAATCCGCCGGCCCCGATCGCGAAGGTGACCAGCACCCCGAGCACCCCGGAGAGGCCGGTGGAGACGAAGCTGTTCCGCACGCCCCGTACGCCGTAGTCGGCGAGCGGGCTGTCGGCCAACTCGTGGTCACGGGCCTGCTGGGCCGGGCAGCTGCCCCCGACGATGTTGTCGTCGGCGTCGACGGTGCAGCCCTTGAGCAGGGACGAGTCCAGCCCATCCGGGTGGGAGGAGGCGTAGTTGCTCACCACGCCGGCGAGCAGCAGGGCGACCAGCAGGCCGCCGGCCAGGAAGGCCCAGGAGCGGTTCTTCATCGGACACCTCCGGCGACCGGGACGGCGGGGGCGGCGGGCGCGCGCAGCGAACGCAGCGCGTACACCAGGTCGGGGCGCACCTTCGCGACGGTGAGCACCGTGGTCGCGGTGATCAGGCCCTCGCCGATGCCGATCAACAGGTGGACGCCGGCCATCGTGCCGGCCAGGCCACCCAGGTTGTTGCCCAGGTCGGTGGTGCCACCCAGCCAGTACTCCAGGACGAAGCCCTGCGACGCCACCACCACGCTGAGCGTCGCGGCGACGAAAGCGGTCACTGCCAGACCGGCACGCGTGCGGGGCAGTACCCGCAGCAGCAGCGCGATCAGCGCGTACGCCGCGGCGGTGCCGAGCAACGCCATGTTCGTGATGTTGAGGCCGAGCATCGCCACGCCGCCGTCGCCGAAGATCAGTGCCTGTACGACGAGCACCACCGCCACGCAAAGCGCGCCGACCCACGGGCCGACCAACATGGCGGCCAGCGCTCCACCGAGCAGGTGACCACTGACACCGGCCGTGAAGATCGGAAAGTTGAGCATCTGGACGGCGAAGATGAACGCCGCCACCAGGCCGGCCATCGGGGCCAGCCGGTCATCCAGGTCACGCCGGCCGCGCAGAACGCAGGCGGTGAGCGCGGCAAGAGCGAGCGCAGCGAAGATCGCTGCCACGGGACCGTCGATGATCCCGTTCGAGATGTGCATCGCCAGTGTCTCCACGCGACCTCCCACGCGTCAGCGGGCCCAACCGGGCCGGCGTGGGTCAGCCTATTTCCCAAGCATCGTTGTTGCCAGACTCTGGCAACAACGCATGGGCTTGATCACTCCAGGTCAGACCCCGCCAGCCCATCGGTGCTCGGCCGCTCGCCGGCGCGGCGGTAGGGTCGAGGCCATGACCTCGCCCGACCGCCTCTCCCCCGGTGACCCCGCGCCCGAGTTCACCCTCGCCACCGACACCGGCGACCAGCTCTCCCTCGCCGACCTGCGAGGTCGCAAGGTCGTCCTGTACGCCTACCCGGCCGCGATGACCCCCGGCTGCACCAAGCAGGCCTGCGACTTCCGCGACTCGCTCGCCTCACTCCAGGCCGCCGGCTACGAGGTCGTCGGCATCTCCCCGGACAAGCCGGAGAAGCTGGCGAAGTTCCGCGAGCGCGACGCCATCACCTTCCCGCTGGTGTCGGACCCGGACAAGTCGGTGCTGACCGCCTACGGCGCGTACGGCGAGAAGCAGCTCTACGGCAAGACCGTCACCGGCGTGATCCGCTCGACGTTCGTGATCGACGCCGACGGCAAGGTCGAGCGGGCGCTCTACAACGTCAAGGCCACCGGGCACGTCGCCAAGCTCCGCCGCGACCTCGGCCTGGACTGACCTGTCGTACCGGATCGCTACGGTCCGTCAGTGGTTCGATACAAGTACACGCCCGAAGCGCTGGCCGCCGCTGCCGCCGCCGCCCGCAACATCACCGAGGTGATGCGGTTGCTCGGCGTACGCGTCAGCGGTGGCTCGCACGCGCACATCAGCCGACAGCTCAAGCGGTTCGGCATCGACACGTCGCACTTCGCGAGGCAGGCCCACAACAAGGGGCGGCGTGGCGAACGGCGCACCACATCGGCGCAGCTCCTGGTTGTGCTGCCCGACGGGTCCCGCCGGACGCCCGGCGTGCGGTTGAAGTGGGCACTGGGCACACTCGGCGTGCCAGAGGAGTGCGAGGGCTGCGGGATAGGGCCGGTGTGGCAAGGCGCGTCCCTCATCCTGCACGTCGACCACATCAGTGGGGACTTCCTCGACAACCGGCCACCGAACCTGCGGCTCCTCTGCCCGAACTGCCACAGCCAGACCGCGACCTACGCCGGGCGAGGAAAACGGGCTACCGACCTCCCCATCCTCGCGACGCCAACCGAGGGGGAGGAACGCTACGTCGGGACGGCCGGTTCTGATCGTCGACCGGCCACCCGGACGGACCTCGTCGACCTGTTCGGTCGGGTCGACGCACAGCAGGTGACGGCCCTGGAGGCGGCACGACAGTTGGGCTGGCCTCCGGCCTATCTGCACAAAGTTCGGCGAAGGCTTGAGCAGGACGGCGTGTTGAAACCGCGTCCGAGCCGCAGTTGGCGTTCGATCGCTCATCGCGACGCGGTGTTAGAACAGGCGCTGGCGCACCCGGATGTCGGGCCGAAGCGCCTGTCCGGCATTCTCCGCGATCTGCCTGGTGGGGGATGCAGAGTTGGTCACGGCACGATCTCGGCCATCCTCAAGGAGGCCGGGCTCAACACCGCCGAAGCCAGACACTCTAAACTCAGGGAGTTGGCGGGAGTGGCGTAACGGCAGCCGCGCAGGTCTTAGGAACCTGTATCCGGAAGGATGTGGGGGTTCGAATCCCCTCTCCCGCACAGGGCAACGAAAACACGTACTGAACGGCGGCGGCTGTCGGGCGCGTCACTGTCACGGGTCGTGGGCCTGGTCGTTGGGTCAGGATGGCGAGCGTGAGTCTGCGCTTCGTCCTCGATCCTGACCTGACCCCGCAGTTGCGTGCCGAGATCGTCGATCTCTGGGTGGACGTCAGCAACGCCGGCGGCGCTGTTGGTTTCGTGCCACCGGTCACCGCCACCGACGTGCACGTCACCGCCGATCCGACCTTCGCCGGCATCGCCGACGGACCGGACCGGCTGCTGGTCGGTTACTCCGGGGACCGGCTGGCGGCAATGGTGATCTTCAGTGACAACCGTTTTCCGCTCACTGCGCACTGGTGTGTGCTGAAGCGGGTGATGGTCCACCCGGACACCCAGGGTGCCGGCTACGGCTCGGCGCTGATGGTGGAGGCCGCCCGGCTGGGCAGGGCGTTGGGCCACGAGGCGCTGCACGTCACGGTGCGCGACGGGCTGGGGTTGGACAAGTTCTACGGCCGCCTCGGGTATCGGGAGGTCGGCCGGCTGCCGGGCGCGTTGCGGGTGGCCCCCGATGACGACCGGGACGAGATTCTGATGTGGCTCGATCTGACGGTGGCCGACTGAGCGGTCAGCCCTCGCACCACCGGGCGTTGGCCCGGGCCGAGCTGGTGGTCGGCACGTCGGTGGCCGGAGCGCTCGTCCTCGCCACCTCGACCGAGCGACGGGTCGGCGTCGGCGTGACGGCGGGTCGGCTGCTCGACGGTCGGGCCGACGCGGACGGACGACGTGTGGCGGCCCCGGGTGCGTACATCCGGACCGTGCTGTTCTGCGCCTGGCCCGGCGCCATCCGGATGCCCCCGACGGTGACCCGGTTGCCGTACACGTCGGTGACCCGGACGTTGAACGGGCCCGGCCCGGCGCCGGAGGCGATCAGCCAGTAGTTGTAGTCCTGCCGGGCGGCCGACTGCCAGGGGTCACTGTCACGCTGCCGGACCTCGACGGACCGCAGCGGGTTGCCGTGGTTGCCGACGCGGACGGCGAACCACCACTGCGATGCGCCCTCCTTGATCCGGAAGGTGAGTGGTCCGGGCAGCGGCGGGTTGACCACCGCGCGGTAGGTGACCGGAACGAGACCCTGGACCGGGTCGGCGATCCGGGCGAACGCCTCGCGGGACAGGTCGAGGTGGCCGGGCTCGCACTCCGGGCACTGGTCCATGATGAGCACCCGGACGGTTCCCTTGGGGCCGACGACGTCGAGGAATCCGCCGCAGGCGGCACCGGCGGAGTATTCCGTCGGACCGAGCGCGACGTAGAGCCGGTTCGCCGGGGCAGCCGGGTTCGAGCAGTTGCCGCCGGCGCCCTTGGAGTCGTAGAAGGTGGCCTTGCCGGTGTGCGTGGCGTTGCCGGTCGGCGGCGCGGCCAGCGTCCGACCGGCGGCGCAGGCCGGGGTGGAGCCGGAGCGCAGGGTGAGGGTGAGCCCGAGCGTCGCCGCGAGGACCGTGACGCCGGTGGCGACCAGCCAGGGCTTCATGCCGGACGACGGCGCGGGCCGGTCCTCTGGAGGATGGTCCAGGTCGATGTTGATGTCGACAGCGCTTCCGTCCGTCACGACGGCGATGCTGCCGGACCCGGTCGGGTGCCGACAAGCGGGCTAAGCCAAAGCTAAGACAGCATCGACGGACGGTGACCGTGGGGTGCCGATTGCTGGTCGGCGGCCGGTCAGGGCGCGACGGCGATCGGGGCGTCCACCGCCAGCGGTCCGCTGTCGAGTGGCACCAGGTTCAGTCCGAAGAGGAGTTTCTGCTTGACGTTGCGGTGCCGACCGAGGGTGCGCAGCGGCTCCTTGGTGCGTACCCCGGTCTCCTGGTCGGTGGTGGTCACCACGCAACGGTCGCACGGCCCGGCGGCCTGGAACATCCGGTCGCCGATGCGCAGCCGACGACCCACCCAGTCGTCCTCGGCCCAGGCCGGCGCACCGTCGACGACCAGGTTGGGTCGGAACCGCGTCATCGGCACCGGCGCCTCCCCCGCCTCGACCAGCCAGTCGTTGAGGGCGTCGAGGGAGGTGACGTTCGTCAGCAGCACCGGGTAGGCGTCGGCGAAACTGACCTGGTCACCGGTGTCGTGTTCGCGGGTGCCGGCGGCCAGGTGGCGGGTCGGCTGGGCCAGCCAGACCAGTCGGACCGGTCGGCCGAGCAGGGCGCCGAGCCAGTCGTCGGCCGCTTGGCCGGCCGGCAGCGCGGGGACCGGGAAGGTGCGGCTGCGGAAGGTACGGACCGCGACCGGGTCGCCGTCGGCCGGCTCGGGCACGTCGAGGTCGGGTTGCCCGTCGGCGCGCAGCGACAGACCCCCGGGGCGCACGGCGGCGCGCAGGTTGACGAGGCGGGTCGTGTCCCGCTGGGTGACGCCGACCCCGTCGGCGTCCACGACCATCCAGCGTCGGTCGCCGGCCAGGCCCCACTGGTGCACGAACGCGCCGTCGTGGTCGAGCCGGTGACACCCCTTGATGGGGTACGTGTGAATCGAGGTCAGCCGCACCCGGCTACCATGCCACGCCGATCCCGTCGCCCGGGTACCAGTGGTTGGCCGGGCTCTCCCGGTAGGCGAGGAACCGCCGGCCGGTCCGTTCGGCGTGCTCGGCGAGCACGTTGGTGCTGGTGACGTTGTCGGTGAGCAGGATCGCGCCGGGGGCGAGCTTGGGTTCCACGGCGTCGAACTCACGCTTCTCGTGGGCGCGGCTGTGGTCGCTGTCGTGCAGGAACAGGTCGACTGGGCGGTCCAGCGCGCCGATCGAGGCGATCGAGTCGCCGATCACCAGGTCGACGACCTCCGACCACGGCGCGACCCGGGCGAGGTAGCCGGCCTCGGGGTTGATGTCCAGCGAGGTGACCCGGCCCGGGTGTCCCTCCTGGGCGTTTCGCAGCAGGGCGGACGCCAGGACGACGCTGCCGAGTCCCTTGTCGACACCGGTCTCGACGACGTGGGTGGGGCGGGTGGCACGGACGATGGCGTACCAGCCGATCCGCCGGGCGTAGCGGATCTCCCTGTCGGCGAGGCCGCGCCGGTCGGAGGCGGCGATCGCCGCCAGGAGGTGCTGGCGCAGGCTGTCGTCCGACTCGATCTCGCCGAGGTACGCGCGTACCTGTTTGACGGGGATGTCGCAGACCACGCTGACGAACCAGGCGAGGTGGTTGCGGCTCAACGAGGTGAGGTCGTACGTGTAGTTGTGGTGCTCGCGGGAGGTCAGCAGCCAGCGCGCCGAGCGGCGCAGCACCTTCGCGTCGTGCCGCGCGATCGTGCGAAGCCGCTTGGGAAAGGCGGCAATCGGGGCGAGTGGGGTACGCGCGACGGCCCGTCGGAGCTTGATTCGATCCACGGGTGCCGTTGTAGCAGGGTTCGGGCGGCAGCGGGAGGGTCCTCGCGAAAGTCGATGGTCACGCTGTTTCCGCCCTCCCGCCGGGGCAGCACAATAGGGCCTGGAAAGCGCTCCCGGGCCGGCGTTACCGGCAGTCCGTCCGAACGCAGGGCCGGGTTCGCCGCACCGGTCGGCAGGTATGCGATACCCGAAAGGACGAGGGTGCACGTCAGGAGCGTGCGATCAGTAGCATCGCCGGCATGTCTGGTGCTCAGCGGTACACCGATGCCGACACCGAATTCTTCGACCCACACGCAGTCGATCCGCAGGAGGATGTCCCGGCCGGGGGCAAGCGGCGACGTCGTGGCCCTCGCTGGCGTCGCGTCCTCGTCATCTGCCTGGTAGTCGCAGCGATCCTGGGCGGCGGCAGCATGATCGGTGGTGCCCTCTATCTCCGCTCGGTCGAGAAGGACATCGATCGGGTGGACGCCTTCGCCGACGTTCCGGAGGAGGGGCGTCCGCAGGCGGTGGCCGACGGCGCGATGAACATCCTGATCCTGGGAAGCGATTCCCGCGACCCGGAGAGCACTGGCGGCTCGCGCACGGACACCATCATCGTCGCGCACATCCCGAAGGACCGGGCCAGCGCGCAACTCGTCTCGATTCCTCGGGACACCTGGGTGAACGTGCCGAAGGCCAAGAACGGGGGGCACGGCGGCCGCGATGCGAAGATCAACGCAGCGTACGCCTGGGGTGGCATTCCGCTGATGGTGCAAACAGTCGAATCGTTCACCACGGTGCGAATCGACCACGTCATGATTGTCGACTTCGCTGGCTTCAAGGAAATCATCGACGCCTTGGACGGCGTCGACATCAACGCGGAGAAGTCGTTCACGTCGATCCACCCGCCGTTCCGCAAGTTTGAGCAGGGGGTGCAGCGGATGGACGGTGAGACGGCCCTGGACTACTCCCGCCAGCGCAAACAGTTCGCCGACGGCGACTTCGCCCGCATCCGTCACCAGCAGCAGGTCATCAAGGCCATCCTCGACAAGGCCGTGTCCGGCGGCATCGTCACCAATCCCGGGCGGCTCAACTCCTTCGTCAAGGCGACCTCGAGCGCCGTGGCGGTGGACGAGAAGATGTCGCTCGTCAGTATGGCGACAGACCTGCGGAGCCTTCGCGGCCGTAACCTCACCTTCGTCACCAGCCCGACGAAGGGCACCGGCCGAGTGGGCAGCGAGAGCGTCGTCTTCGCGAACACCGAGAAGGCAAAGACCTTCTACGATGCCGTGCGCCGGGACTCCGTCGACGAGATTCTCGCCAGCGCCAAGTAACACCCGGGCCGGTGGCTGTTGCCGGCCGCCGCCTTGTCTTGAGTTACGGACCGGCCAGGTCAGCCGGCCCTCACGGGGAGGTCCACAATGTCCAATCAGCCCGCCATGTGGCATCGGCCGGTACCGGCCGATGACCGCGACGGCAACGCCACCGATACCCAGGGCGACGGTGAGGGGGACGACGAGGGGAGCCGCGGCGGGAGTCGCCCTCCCGCCTACCAGTTCCCCGGCTACCAACCTGCCGGTTACCAGACTTCCGGCCACCAGACCCCGGCCTTCCCATCGCCCGCCGACCGGCGCTCAACCCTGCCCGCATCGGCACCGCCCGCATCGGCACCGGCACCGGCGCCTGCGCCTGCGCCTGCGCCTGCGCCTGCGCCTGCGCCTGCGCCTGCAGAACACGAGCCTCGCGCCGGCCTGGACACGACCGCTGTCCTGCCGTACGCCGGTTCGCGCGCCTCGACCCGGACCCGGTGGCTGCGGGCCTGGATGATGACCGCGCCGGTCGACGTCCTGGCACTGCTGACGCCGCTGCTGGTCACCCAGCAGTACTGGCGCGGCACCCTGGCCATGACGGTCCTGACCGTGATCGTGTTCGCCAGCGGCGGCCTCTACCGGGCACGACGGCACGTGAGCTTCCTCGACGAGGTGCCGAGCCTCTGCGGGCGTCTGCTGGCCGCGGCGTCCGCGGTCGCCATCGTCGCGGCGATGCGTCACGAATCCGCCGAGTACGTCTTCAGCTTCACCCGCGGTGTCGCCGCGTCGGCGGGGCTGGTCATCCTCGGGCGGGCTGTCACCCGCGAATTCGCCATCGTCGCCCGCAAGCGCCGGTGGGTCGAACACAACACGATCATCGTCGGCAGTGGCCCCACCGCCGTCGAACTCGCCCGGCTCCTGCGCCGCTACCCCCAGTACGGCCTGCGCTTCGTGGGTTGTGTCGACACTCCGGACGGCCCGTCGGCGCTGCCGCTGATCGGATCCCTCGACGACCTCGACAGCCTCGTACGGCTGCGCGAGTGCGACGTGGTGATCGTCGCGGACGCGAGCTGCTCCGAGACCTCACTCATGGAGATCCTGGCCCGGCCCCGGACGGCGGAGTGCGACCTGTGGGCTGCCACCCCCCTGTGGGGGTCCCGTTCGCACGGCGACCACATTGGCGCGGTCCCGGTAGTCAGCATCGGCGACATCACGCTCTCCGGCCCACAGTCCGCGCTCAAGCGCGCGTCGGACATCGCGTTCGCCTCGGTGGCGCTGCTCCTGCTGAGCCCGGTGCTCCTCATCTGCGCGGTCGCCACGCTCATCGACGGCGGCCCCGGCATCTTCTTCTACCAGGAGCGCATCGGTCGGCACGGCCGACCTTTCAACATCATCAAGTTCCGGTCCATGCGCCCCGTCGACGAGCACGAGTCGCAGACCAACTGGTCCATCGCCAACGACCGGCGGGTGGGGCCGATCGGCCGGATCATGCGCAGGACCTCCCTCGACGAACTCCCCCAGCTCTGGAACATCCTCCGGGGCGACATGAGCGTGGTCGGCCCCCGACCCGAGCGTCCCTACTTCGTCGAGAAGTTCTCGGCCGAATACCCCCAGTACGCGATGCGCCACCGCGTCCCGGTCGGTCTCACCGGCTTGGCGCAGGTCAGCGGGTTGCGCGGTGACACCCCGATTTCCGACCGGGCCCGCTTCGACAACTTCTACATCGAGAACTGGTCCCTCTGGCTCGACGTCAAGGTGGTGCTCCGTACGGTGACCGAGGTGTTCCGCGCCGGCGGCCGCTGATCCGCCCACGCACCGACACACCGCCGGGTACGGCCAACGGCCGTACCCGGCGGCCGTGTGCCGGTCGTACCCCCAACGCATGGAGAACGCAATGCCGAACGTATCCGTCGTGATCCCCACCACGGGCCGCCCCAGCATCGCCGACGCGGTGCTCTCCGCCCGCTCCCAGCAGGGCGCATCCGTGCACATCGTGGTCGTCTGTGACACCCCGGAGGTGCCGCAGACGGTGCGGAACCTGGGACAGCACATCGACCGGGTGGTCTGCACCGGCGGCGGCCGACGGGGGTCGTACGCCCGCAACCTCGGAGTCACCCACGCGATCCCGGGCAGCCACGTCGCGTTCCTCGACGATGACGACACCTGGCTGCCGACCAAACTGGCGGCACAGGTGCCCGCGCTGGAGCGGGTCGCGGCGGCCGGGTTCCGCCCCGTCGTGTCGTCCCGGATCCTGCAACGCAAGGACGGCGCCGAGCCGCTGCCGACGCCGGCTCCCGCCGAGGTGATCCCCGACGGCATGCTGCCGGAGGACTACCTGTTCCGCCGCCGCCACCTCGGCATCGGCCGGCAGTCGCTACCCACGTCGACGCTCCTGACCACGTACGAGTTGGCGACCGAGTGCCGCTGGGACGAGACGCTCCCCCGGCACCAGGACTGGGACTGGTTGGTTCGGGTCGCCCGGCTGCCCCGGGTGAAGATCGTCCAGGTGGAGGAGGCGACGGCCGTCTACACGGTGGGCAGCCCCGGGTCGATCTCGGCCGGCGCGGACTGGCGTACCTCGTGGCACTGGGCCCAGCGCTGGGAGGGAGTGTGGGCGCCGGGAACCTTCTCGGACTTCATCGCGGCCCAGACCCTCCGCTACGCTCTCCAGGCCCGAGACCGGGAGGGCGTACGGGAGATGGTGCGGGCGATCCGCCGCAACTCACCTCCGTCCGCCCGGAACGCGGTGCTGGCGGCGCTCGGGCTGGTACCCCGGTCGACCCTGGAACGGGTCGCCATGCGCAAGTCGAAGGCCCCCAGCAGCCCCACTCGACCGCTTGAGACCGAACGGCCACACTGATGCGTCTGCACTTCGTACTGCCGCAGCTCGAGCCGTACTACGGCATGGAGCGAGCCGCAGTCCTGGTGATGCGCGGGCTCGCACGTCACGGCGTGGAGGTGTCCGCGACCGTTCTGTCCCGGGGAGTTCCGCACGGGCTCGACGACCTCCGTGTCGACACCCTGGACCTCGGGTCGCGGCTCACCCGGCTGGTGGAAGCGGTGCCCCCGCTGCGCCGCCGGCTGCGGAGCCTGCCCCCGGACGTGGAGGTCGTCGCCAGCGGACTGTGGGGCAGCGTGCCCGTCGGGGCGGCTCTGGCTGGCTCATCTCGGACCTTCATCGCCTGGGAGCACTCGCTGCTGCCCGAGCGGATGCGGGCCGACCGTCGGGTGCGGATGCTCGCCCGCGCGTCCGGGTTCGGTGCCCTCCGGCCACGGCTCGTCGTGGCCGTGTCCGACGGGGTGGCCCGGACGGTGCGCGATCTCCACTCCGGGTCGCGCGTCGTCACGATCCCCAACCCGGTGCCGACCGTGCCGTTCGTCCCGCCCCGGCCAATCGCCGATCCGGCGAGGATCCGGCTGGTCACCACGGGCGCGCTCCGCCCCCTGAAGAACCACCTGTGCGCGATCGACGCGCTCGCGGAACTGCCCGCCACCTACCACCTGACGCTTGCCGGAGACGGCGAGGAGCGGACTCTGTTGGAGACCCGGGCGCGCGAGCGCGGCCTGGCGGATCGGGTGACGTTCCTCGGCCGGATCCCTGACGTCCGCGGGCTGCTGGCCGACGCCGACCTGCTCGTTCACCCGTCGCTGGCGGAGACCTTCGGTTTCAGCCTCGTCGAGGCAGCCGAAGTAGGACTGCCCGTCGCGGCGATGCCCGTGTCCGCCGTCGACGAGATGGTGCCGCACCTGGTGCCCGGCGTGCTGACGACGGCCCCGACCTCGACCGCCCTCGCCGAGGCGATCAGGCACCTGACGGGCTTCGGCCGGCCCGGGCCCGTCGATTTCGAGAAGGCCTGGCACGCCCGCTCGGTCGCTTTCGATCCGGCCCGGATCAGCCGACAGTGGGTGGAGGCGGTGCGCCGATGACCCTCGCCCAAGGAACAGTCGATCTATCGGGCGAACCGGATCGCAGCGCGTCACCACGCCATCGTGCGCCCCGCCGCGGTGACGCCTTTCTGCGCAAGTCCGGCACCTTCTTCGTGGGAACCCTGCTGCGGACCCTCGCGCAGGGGGCACTCTTCGTGCTGCTGGCGCGGGAGATGCCCATCGACACGTACGGCCTCTTCGTCGGCATCACGGCCCTGGTGGCGGTCGTGTCGCCGTTCGCGTCGGCCGGTGCACCAAGCCTGATCTTCCAGAGCCACGCCGACGCGCCCGCCGAGTGGGCCCGCCATCTGGTCCGAGGGCTGCTGCTGTCGGTGATGTTCGGGGCTGGCGCGACAGTGCTGATCGCTGCGGCGGGAGCGCTGATCTGGGGTGCCCAGACGAGCCTGATCGACCTCTTCTGTCTGGCTTTCGCCGATCTGGTGGCCTGGCGTCTCATCGAGGCCGTTGGCGCGTCCGTGCAGGCACGTGGTCGGATTCTGCTCGCCTCCGTCATCCCCGCGTTGCTACAGGTCTCCCGGTTGGTTGGGGTCATCGCGTTGGCCGCGGCAGCCGGACCAGTCACCCTGCACGCCTGGGCCGTGACCTCGGTGCTGTTGTCGACGGCGGTGTGCGTGGCAGTGGTCCTGGGTGGCCTGCGCGGGTCAGGTCGGACTCCGCTGGAGGTCCGGGGATCGTTGGCGCAGGCGCGGACCGGCATGCTGTTCGCCGTGGGTCTGTCGGCCCAGACTGTCTACAACGACCTCGACAAGGTGATGCTCTCCAAGCTGGGGACCACGGAGAGCGCGGCCATCTACGCTGCGGCATACCGCGTTGTCGACTTCGCGTACACGCCGGCCCGCTCGATGGGTGCTGTCGCGTACCCCAGCTTCTTCGAGGCGGGGCGCAACGGCCCTCGATCCGCACTGCGGCTCACGCGTAAGTTGCTGCCGCGCTACCTGGCGTTCAGCGTGCCGGCATCTCTCCTGCTCGTCGCGTTCGCCTGGATGATGCCGGTGGTCTTCGGCCCCGAGTACGAGGCCGCCACCCTCGCCCTGCAGGGCCTGAGCGCGCTGCTGGTGCTGAAGGCGATCCACTACCTCGCCGCCGATACCCTTTCCGGTGCCCGGATGCAGGGACGCCGCACCGTCGCTCAGATCGCGGTCGGAGTGGTGAACGCCGGCCTGAACGTGTGGCTGATTCCGGCGTACGGGTGGCAGGGTGCGGTGGTGTCGAGTCTGGTGTGCGACGCTCTGCTCGCCGTCCTGCTGTGGGGGTGCCTCGTCGTCGCCCTGCGACGCGACCCGGACGGCACCCGCACCGAGCGCCGCACGGAAGGGGTATGACGTGACCACGCTCTTCGGCGTTCTGCTGAGCATCAGTGGCGTCATGGTGGCCGCATGGCTGATCTGGACCCGGCGGGCGGTCGTCGCCGCCTTCGGTGACAAAGGGGTCGCTGTCGCACTCATCGCCTTCGCGGTGCTTGCCAACGCCGCGCCGGCGCTCGCCGAGGACCGCTCGTCCTTGATCATCGGCCTGCTGCTGCTCGGTCTTCTCGGGTGGCTGGTCGTCGCGCGGCGAGGGCGGCTGCGCGGCCCCGTCGGCGTCTGGCAGCGGATCAGTCTGGCGATGGCCGGGGCGGTACTCATCTGGTGCCTCGTCGTCGACGCCCTCGCCGGCGCCGGCGTGTACGGCTCACGGCTGCCCGCGTACGGTGCCGCGGGGCTGGTGCTGCTCGCGGTGTGGCTGATGGCGGCGCGGGTCACCCTGAGCATCGGGGCGATGGCCTACACCGGGCTGGCCGTCCTGTCGGTAATGACGATCCCGACCGCCCTCTACGACCAGGCATGGCGGGCCTGCACCACCGGAAAGCTGGATAAGTGCTCGCTTGCGGGGGCGCTGTTCAAGAGCTTCTACAACTCCGAGAACTACGTCGCCATGATCGCGTCTTTCACCCTGGTCGCCGCTGTCTACAGCCTGAGCCGGACACGACTGTTGGCCGCGGCGGGGTACTGCCTGCTGATCATCGTCGCCACCGGATCCCGGACCAGCTACCTGGCCATCGCCGCGGTGGGCGTATGGGTGGTCGGTGCTTGGCTGCTCGAGCGGCGGCGCGCGTACCCGCAGATCAACTTCGCGCTCTGCGTGGCAGTGGTGGTCGGATGCGTCGGCATGGCCACCTACCTGACCTGGAGCGCGTCGAAGACCACGCTGAGCAACCGCGGCAACATCTGGGTCCACGCCCGCGACTACATCGCCAACTCGGAGGTCACCGGTGTCGGTGTCTCGAAGTGGTACTACCTCAGGGACATCGGCGAGGCGCCGTACCACTTCTTCCACTCGGGATACGTGCTGGTCATCTTTTCCGGGGGCCTGGTCGCGCTGACCCTGTGGGGCCTCTGGTTGACGGCCCTGCTGCATGGGAGGGTCACCGACGGTCGGGCCTTCTCCGCCAAGGCGCCCGTGGCGCTCTTCGTCATCTACTCGTTCACCGAGGTCGTCTGGAACCCGCTCTCCGTCGACGGACTGACCTGGATCTTCATCACGATGATGCTGACCACGTCAACGACCGCACCGGCGGGACCTCCACCAACGGAGGCACCGGTGGAGACCGCCGACCGACCGGAACCGCTGGCAGCGCTTCGCCGCCTTTCCAGCGATCACCGCATCGGTCATGCCACGGCTGACGCGCGAGACTGAGTCGCAGGGTCCGGTAGACGCACAACGAAGGAAGCACCCGATGTCGTCAGGTCCCCTCGTGACGCCGGATCCTCGTGTCGCCTCTCGGCATCCCGGGACACCCGGCACGGGCTTCCGCGCGGACATCCAGGGACTGCGAGCCGTAGCGGTCGTGGTGGTGATCCTCGAACACGTCCTCGGCTGGCCGGCCGGTGGCTTCGTCGGCGTCGACGTCTTCTTCGTCATCTCCGGCTTCCTGATCACGAGCCTGCTGCTCAAGGAACACGATCGGACGGGACGAGTCTCCTTCGCGGACTTCTACCGGCGCCGGGTGCGGCGGATCATGCCCATGGCGGTGCTGGTCCTGGTGTGCACGTACGTCGCTTCGTCGCTGCTGTTCCTGGGCGACCGCTTCCGGTCCACGGCGTGGGACGCACTCTGGGCCGGACTGTTCGCGTCCAACTGGCGGTTCGCCTCCGTGGGCACCGACTACTGGCAGACCGACGGCCCCGTCTCGCCGCTACGGCACTACTGGTCGCTGTCGGTAGAGGAGCAGTTCTACCTCGTCTGGCCGCTGTTGCTCGTGCTGGTGTTGCACGCCGCCGTACGGTGGGGTCGGGCCGGGAGCGCGTCCCAGTGGGCGACGGGGGCGGTCCTGGGCGCGGTCGTCGTCGGCTCGATCGTGTTCGCCCTCTGGGAGGTCGGCCATCGCCCGACGGTCGCCTACTTCTCGACCTTCTCCCGCGCCTGGGAATTGGGAGTCGGCGCGCTGCTCGCCGTGGCGACGCCGCTGCTGGCCCGCATACCGGCGCCGGCTCGCCCCGCGTACCAGTGGCTCGGGTTGACCGGCCTTGCCGTCTCGCTCTTCACCGTCTCCGCGCAGACCCCTTTTCCGGTCCCGGGCGCCATCCTGTCGGTGATCTCGGCGGCCTTGGTCATCGCGGGCGGCGTCGGTGGGCAACGGCTGATGTTTCCCTTGACCAACCGGGCCGCACGGTACGTCGGCGACATCTCCTACTCCCTCTACCTGTGGCACTTCCCCCTGTTCGTTCTGATCGGTGCTGCGCTGCCCGCCGGCCGGCACACCGTACCCATCCTCACGCTCGGCGGTACGGCGCTGCTCTCCGTGCTCTCCTACCACTTGGTTGAGGACCCGATCCGCAGATCGTCGTGGTTGGAGGGCCGGCGGACAGCAACGCCGCGCCGCCGGACCCGCACAACGCTGATCCGGCGGGCCGCCGGCCTGACAGCACTGGCTGCCACTGTGGCTGTGGTCGCCACGGTGACGGTCCGCACGCCCTCGCCGGAGGTCGCCGCGCACCCGGTGGCGATCACGTCGCAGGACCAGTTGGAAGCCCAGATCCGCACGGCGCTCGACGTCGCGGAATGGCCGGTGTTGACGCCTCCCCCGGGCAAATTGGATCGGCTGGTCTTTACCGATGGCGACGGGCGGGGATGCCGGCCGGCCGTCCCGGACGGCAACGACTGCGCGGTCACCGCACCGCGCCCCCGCCGGTTGGCCGTCGTGGTCGGCGACTCCATCGGTGCGGCCTGGCTGCCCCTGGTCCGCGCGGCTCTCGAGCCGGCCGGGTGGGTGGTCCGGGACCTGACCTACGCCGGCTGTCCCTTCCTCGCCGCGGACACCGTCTCCCCCATCGACGACATCACCCGATCCTGTCCGGGCCATCGGGAGACGGTACGGACCCTCGTCACGAAACTCGAACCCGAACTGGTTGTCGTCAGCAACGCCTATCACCAACGGTTCACCAAAGCCGGTCAGCGCGCGTCACTGACCGAATGGGAACAGGCCACCCGTACCGCTCGGGAACGGTGGCTGGCGGCGGCAGGGAGGATCGTCGCCCTGCAACCGCCGCCGGTGGGGCTGGACCCGAGGACGTGCATCACCCGGCTCTCCGCACCCCCGGATTGCATCTCGACGCTGTCCCAGGAGGATCAGTCGTACGGCAGGGTCGACCGCCGCGTCTGGAGCGCCCGGGGCTCGTGGCACATCGCCACGGCGGACTGGTTCTGCGTCTCCGAGCGGTGCCCGATCTTCGTCGGCGGGGTAGTCGTCCGCCGGGACCGGAACCACGTCACCGCGGAGTACGCCCGCAAGCTGGCACCGCTGCTTGAGGAGGCCCTGGTGCCGGTCCTCGCGGACTAGACGACGTCGCCGAAGCGGCGCGTGAGGCGTCATCGGGCCGATGGAGGGCCTGCGGCACAATCCTCGCCATGAGAATAGCCATCTGCACGGCCGAGGGACGCGCCGACGACATCCTCACCTGGTCCGGAATCCCGGCCAACGTCGTCCGCACCATGCGGGACCTCGACGCCGACTGCGTGGTGCTCGACGAGCCCTCGCCGTTGCTCGTGCGTTCCGGCAAGGTGGTCGCGGCGGCGTCGAAACGGGCACGGTTGAAGGTGAACTGGGAGGTGGAGCCGTGGCTCGTCCGACGGATGACGCGAGAGATGCAGGCGCAGGCGCGGCGGGCGAACGCCGACGTCCTCCTTCTGCTTGGCTGGCACACGTTGGGCGTCGAGGACGGTGACATTCCCGCCGTGATCTGGACCGACGCCACCTACGCGCAGCGGATGGACAAAGCGCCGCACTGGCAGCGCCTCTCCGAACGAACTCGACGCCAGGTCGAGCCGATCGAGGGAACGTCGTTGCGTGAGATGGCCGCGGTCATCATGTCCTCGACGGTCGCGTACGAAGACGCCCTGTCCCGGTACCGCCTCACCCCGTCCCGGGTCCACCGCATCGGTTTCGGCGCCAATCGGGTCGGCGCGGAGGCGCAGCCGAAGCTTCGGATCGGGGCCCTCCCCCGGCTTCTCGCCGTGGGCGTCGAGTGGGAGCGAAAGGGCATGGACCGGTGTGTGCTCATCGCCGACGAATTGCGCCGACGGGGCGTCCCGGTCCATCTCGACGTGGTGGGCGTCCGACCGCCGGACAGTTCGTGGCAGCGGGACCACGTCACCTACCACGGGTTCCTGAACAAGGACAGCGCCGAGGACAGCGCGAAGCTCGACAGCCTGTACCGGGCGGCCGACCTGTTCGTCCTCCCCACCCGGAACGAGCCGTTCGGCATCGTGTTCGCCGAGGCCGCGGCGTACGCCCTCCCGTCGCTGGGCAGCGCGGTCGACGGCGTACCGGATGTCGTTCGGCAGGGCCACAGCGGAATCCTCCTGCCTGTCGACGCCTCGGCGGCGCAGTACGCCGACGAGGTCGCGAACCTGTTGGCCTTCTCCGACCGCTACGCCGGCCTGAGCCACGGTGCCGTCACCCACTTCCGCACCTCGCTGACCTGGGACAGCGCCGTTCGCAGCGTGCATGAGGTGTGTGAGATCGCGGCCAAACAGCAGTAGGGCGTCGGCCATGCCGTGCGGCGACCGACCGTACGGCACGGCCCGGCGGAGGCCCTGGCCCCCGCTACCAGGAGTTGCGGCGCCGCCGCCACACGACGAGCATGCCGATCCCACCCGCCAGCGCGACGCCGGCGGCGACGAGCAGCGGCACCGCCCAGCCGGGTCGGGAGGATTTGCCGTCCGACGCGGCGGCCGCCTCGCGGTACGCCCGGGCCAGGACGTTCGAGGGAACACGCTCCACGACGTCCTCGAACCGCGGCACGGCGCTCGCCTCGTCGCCGGCGAAGTAGGCGTCCAGGCCACTGCGGTACAGCCGGTCCGGCTCGCCGAGGCCGTTCTCGATACCGGCGGCGCCGAGCAGCCCGCTTATCGTGGCAACCGGCACCACGAGCCGGGTCGCATCGTCGCTGAGCGACAGGTCGTGGTCGAGCATCCCGACCACCCGGCCCTGTTGGTCGATCGCGATCCCCCCACGCGAGTACACCCCGACGTCCGCGTTGATCCGGTAGACCGAAGACTGGGGGTCCACTTCGGTCACCCGCACCGGTGCGGACCGCACGGTGTAGGTGGCCGAGCGGTACTCGGTGTCGGTGGTGCCGTAGCCGAGGATCAGCAGCGCGGTATCCGGGGCGATCGTGGCGGAGGTGTTCAGTTCGGCAACGGGAAGGTCCGCCTGGTCGAGCGCTACCAGCGCCAGGTTGCCCTCGGCGAGGGGGAGAGCCCGGACGATGGTGCCAGGGATCGCCGGACCGTTGGTGACGTCGCCAATGGCCACGTTCAACTGTCCGTACAGCTTGGCGTCGGGCTCCGTGCCGCGGTCGCGGCCGGTGAAGACCGTGGTCGCCGCACGGCCCTTGGTGTAGCCGTCCACGTCCGCGGGCTTCAGCTGGCCGGCGGCGACGAGCCTCTTGGCGAGCCCAGCGAGCGCGTTGTCCCGCATGGTTTCCGGGGAGGGCTTGACACACTGGCCGTTGGTGAGGACGTGCCCGCCGCGGTTGACGATGACGCCGCTGCAGCGACGGCTGAAGGTGAAGGGCTCAGCGTGCAGCAGGGTGCCGTCCTGCGCGTTGCGCGCGTACCCGCTGATGATGACCTCGAGGAAGACCATCGAGGGCGCGGCGGTGGCGAGGGCATGCTCATCCGGGCTGCGCGGTGCGGCCGCCGCCCACGGCTCGAGCCCGGGTGCCGCAGATGTGGCGGTCGGGGCGGCCGTGGGCGCGGCTGCCGGCTCGTCGGGCGTCGTGGCCGAGACGGCCCAGAGGCCCGCTCCGCCCCCGAGCGCGGCCACCGACAGCAGCGCGGCGACGGCGACCCAGAGGCCGATCGGCCGCCTCGGCGGCTCGGAGGGCTTGATTCGACGTTCCGACGCCACGAACGGGTTGAACGGTGGAGCCTCGGCGGGACTGGCCTGTGTGGGCGACATCTGCAGGTTCTCGCCGGATGCCGGGCCACCGTCGGACGCGGCCGGAGCGGCCGACGCCGGCACCCCCGACGCGGGCACCCCCGACGCCGGCACCCCCGACGCCGGCACCCCCGACGCAGGCACCCCCGACGCAGGGAAGGCCGACGTGGGCGCGCCCGACACCGGGTGCGGATCCGAGAGGATCGGCTGGCGAGGAATAGGAGTTCCCTGAACCGCCCACGGCGCGTGCGGCATGCCGGACACCGGCTGCGGCGGGCCAGACACCGACTGCGGCGGGCCAGACACCGACTGCGGCGGGCCAGACACCGACTGCGGCGGGCCAGACACCGACTGCGGCGGGCCAGACACCGACTGCGGCGGGCCAGACACCGACTGCGGCGGGCCAGACACCGACTGCGGCGGGCCAGACACCGACTGCGGCGGGCTAGACACCGGCTGCGGCGGGCTAGACACGGGCTGGGGCGGGCCGGACACCGGCTGCGGTGGTGCGGCGGGCACGGGGTGGTACTCCACGCCGAGCGCCCGGATCAGCTTCTCCGCGCCCGGCCCGGCCTCCGCGGGATATGCCACCCAGGGCGCGGCGGCGGAGAAGTCCGCGTACGTGAAGGCGGGGCCGTTGGCCGACTGGGCGAGAGCGTCAGCGATCCCGGCGAAGGCGTCCCGCCATCCGGGAGTGGCGGCCACGGCGGCGTCCAGCACGGCCACGCTCACGAACCGACCCTGCTCGTCGATGGCGGCCCAGGCCTTGCCCACCGGTGAACCGCCCAGCAAGTGGGTGAACCTGTAGGGGCCTTCCGGCTGCATGCCAACTCCTCCGCTCGACCGCCAGGCGCATGGTACCGACCGGTGCCACAGTCAGTCGCCCGGCGGTCACCCGTCAGCTCGTCGCCGCCGTCACCTCTTGCTGATCACGACCACTGGCTCCGGTCCGGACGTGACGCGTTGCACGTGATAGTCGGCGAGCGCCGCCTGCCACACTGGCTCACTCGGGTGGGTGTACGCACGGACCAGCCAGACCCGGGTGCCGGGCGGCCGTTTCGCGGCCTGGGCCAGAATCTCGTCGAGTGCGTCCTTGATGGACTGCTCGTCGGCGGCGGCCGGCTTCGGGAGGATCACATCGGCGCGGGTGGGCATCGTGAGGGTCCAACCGACGGTGCCGGTGACCGGCGCGACCAGCTTCAGCGGGTCCTGGTCGGAGTAGAGCGTGAACCCGAACCAGGCGGGCCCACTGACCACGACGAGGTCGTGTGGTCCCTTGTGAGCCGCGACGTACCGGGTCGACGATCCGATGTCGGTGATGGCCTGGTGTGCCCGCCAGACCCCGGGTTCGTCGCCGTCCGTGCGGTACCAGCGGTGGTTGACGGCGGCGAAGCTGGCGAGCAGGACGGCGCAGGTAACGGCGGCCACCACGCCCGGTGGTAGCCGGGGCAGCCCGCGGCGGACCACGGCGACGGTCAGATCGGCCAGACCGATGATGCCGATGCCGGCCACCAGGCCCGCCACCACGATCAGGAAGTGGGACGTGCGCGGGTCGAGCAGGGGGTAGATCCCCGCGACCCCCAGCCCGATGGCCGCCACCGGCAGCAGGAGGACGGTGATCGCCGGGGCGGCGTGTCCGCGTCGGAACAGCGTGAGGACGCCGAGCACGAGGAGGACGGCGAGGATCGGCACTGGTGCGCCGAGCATCGGCGACAGGGCCTTGGCCTGCCGCACGAGGTGTGCGGGCAGTTCGGAGATGCTCGGCAGGAAGGCGTCCCAGTAGTCCCGCATGGCGTCGTTGTTGCCCCGGGCGGACACTCCGAAGTAGACGGCGGCGACGAGCGCGCCGGTGATCAGGCCGGCGACGGTCGCCTCGGCCGTCCTCGCCCACTCCCGGCGCACGGCGACGGAGAGCAGCAGCCCTCCGAGGACGCAGACCGCGACGATGGCGGTGGTGTGACTCAGCAGCATGCCCAGGCCCACCGCGGCCACCACCACAGCGAGTCGTCGCCGAGACCAGGAGCGTTCCGTCCAGGTGGCCAGGGCGAGCAGGCAGACCGCCACGGCGGCGTCCGCTGTGTACTGCTTCAGGTCGTGGCGGGTCTGCTGGACCGGCAGGAGCAGGACGGCGAGCCCGGTGACGACGCCGATGAGGATGCCCCGAGCGCGTTCGGACGCCAGCGAGCGGCCCAGAAGGTAGGCCGCGACGACTGTCAGCAGTTGGAAACCCAGGGGTACGACCCGGAGGTGGTCGATGTCCGGGACCAGTCGGAGCAGGAAACTCCACCCGATCGGGCTCGATGAGGTCGTCACCGGCAGATCGGCAAGGGGGAAACGGACCGAGAGCGCGACCCACGCCTCGTCGCCCCAGTACTGGGCTGTGAGCCACGACCGGATGTCGTTGACGACGAAGAAGGCCCCGACGAGAGCGATGATCGGCAGCGCCTCGCCGACCGTCGCCCGGACGCGCCGGGCGGGTGCCGGCGGAGTGACGCGAATGGGCGGGGCGTCCTCGACTGCGACCACGACGCTCCTTCTCGCTGGCGCGATCCTGCTCGCGCTGGACGCCCGCATGTTACGAGTCGTGACGGCTGAGCGGGGGGCGGGGGTGACCCGAGGTGGTTGTCTATGAAAGTTTCTATGCATAGAGTCAGCTCATGAATGAAGGAGCTGTCGCAGCACCCGCTGACCGGGTGCTCGACCTGTTCCAAGGGGTGCGACTCACCCCCACCCAGCGCCGAATCGCGCACTGTCTGGTGCAGCACGCCCCCGGCGTGGCATACCTGTCCGCCGCCGAGGTCGCCGAGCTGGCCGGCGTGAGTCAGCCGTCGGTCACCCGGTTCGCCGTCGCGCTCGGCCACGACGGCTATCCGGCGCTGCGCCGCCGGCTGCGAGACCTCACCGGCTCGACTCCAGGCGGATCGACGGACGCCGGCAACGAACTCCAGCAGGCGGTACGCGCGGAGATGGGCAACCTGGAACGACTGGCCGGTCAGCTCGCCGACCGGGACCGGATCGCCGAGACCGGACGGTTGCTCGCCGAGAGTCGCCCACTGCCGGTGCTCGGCCTGCGCGCCGCCGCGCCGCTGGCCGCGTACTTCGCCTACTTCGCGGCGAAGGTGCACCCGGACGTACGGGTCCTCGACGACGGCGGCAGCCTGCTCACCGACCGCCTGGAGCAGGCGGCCGAGGCCGGGGCGTCCGCCGTCCTGGCCTTCGTGCTGCCCCGCTACCCCCGGGAAACCCTGGACGCGCTGCGCGACGCCCGCCACGCCGGGTTGACAGTGGTGGCGATCACCGACTCCCCGGTCAGCCCGGCCACCGAGCACGCCGACGTGGTGCTCGCCGCCGCGGTCGGCGCGCAACTCGTCTTCGACCTGCACACCGCCCCGATGACCCTGGCCATGGTGCTGTTGCAGGCGATCTGCGACGCCACCCCGGCCGACACCCAGCGCCGACTGGAGGCGTTCGAAGCCTCCGCGGCCCGCCGACAGTTGTTCCTCGGTTGACCGGAGGAGAACCAGAGATGACCCAGCCCATTCGTGCCGCACGGGGCAGCCAGCTCACCACCCGCGGGTGGCAGCAGGAGGGCGCCCTGCGGATGTTGATGAACAACCTCGACCCCGAGGTGGCCGAACGCCCCGACGACCTGGTGGTCTACGGCGGCACCGGCAAGGCGGCGCGGGACTGGCCGTCGTACCACGCGTTGGTCCGCACGCTGACCGACCTGCGCGAGGACGAGACGATGCTGGTGCAGTCAGGCCGCCCGGTCGGGGTGATGCGCACCCACGAGTGGGCACCCCGGGTCCTGCTGGCCAACTCGAACCTGGTCGGCGACTGGGCGACCTGGCCGGAGTTCCGCCGCCTCGAACAGCTCGGCCTGACCATGTACGGGCAGATGACTGCCGGTTCGTGGATCTACATCGGCACCCAGGGCATCCTCCAGGGCACCTACGAGACGTTCGCGGCGGTGGCCGCCAAACGGTTCGACAGCACCCTCGCCGGCACGCTGACGCTGACCGCCGGCTGCGGCGGCATGGGCGGCGCGCAGCCACTCGCTGTCACCATGAACGGCGGCGTCTGCCTGATCGTGGACGTGGACCGCACCCGGCTCGACCGTCGGGTGCACGACCGCTACCTGGATGAGGTCGCCGACTCCCTGGACGACGCGATCGCCCGGGTCCGCGCCGCGAAGCGGGAGCGTCGCGCCCTGAGCGTGGGCGTGGTCGGCAACGCCGCCGAGGTCTTCCCGGAGCTGCTGAACCGGGGCGTCGAGATCGACATCGTGACCGACCAGACCAGCGCGCACGACCCACTGGCCTACCTGCCGGTGGGAGTGGAGCTGGCCGAGGCCCGGGACTACGCCGCCGCGAAGCCGGCCGAGTTCACCGACCGGGCCCGCGCCTCGATGGCGACGCACGTGGAGGCGATGGTCGGCTTCCTCGACGCCGGCGCCGAGGTGTTCGACTACGGCAACTCGATCCGGGGTGAAGCGCAGCTCGGCGGCTATCAGCGCGCCTTCGACTTCCCGGGCTTCGTGCCCGCGTACATCCGGCCGTTGTTCTGTGAGGGCAGGGGTCCGTTCCGGTGGGCTGCGCTCTCCGGCGACCCGGCCGACATCGCGGCCACCGACCGGGCCATCCTCGACCTGTTCCCGGAGAACGAGTCGCTGGCCCGTTGGATCAAGCTGGCCGGTGAGCGGGTCGCGTTCCAGGGCCTACCGGCCCGGATCTGCTGGCTCGGTCAGGGCGAACGGGACCGGGCGGGCGTGCGGTTCAACGACATGGTCGCCTCCGGCGAACTCTCCGCCCCGGTGGTGATCGGCCGGGACCACCTGGACACCGGCAGCGTCGCGAGCCCGTACCGGGAAACCGAGGGGATGGCCGACGGCTCCGACGCCATCGCCGACTGGCCGCTGCTCAACGCCCTGGTCAACACGGCCAGCGGGGCTTCCTGGGTGTCCATCCACCACGGCGGCGGGGTGGGCATCGGCCGGTCGATCCACGCCGGGCAGGTGTGCGTGGCCGACGGCACCGCCCTCGCCGGGCAGAAGATCGAGCGGGTGCTCACCAACGACCCGGCGATGGGCGTCATCCGGCACGTCGATGCCGGCTACGAGAGCGCCCGCGAGGTCGCCGACCGCGCCGGGGTCCGGGTCCCCATGACGGAGGGACCCGCGTGACGGACGACCTTTCCGCCCGGTTCCGGGCGCTGTGGGACGAGATCGCGCCGGTCGGGCGGGACGCCGACAGCGGCGGCTATCTGCGGTACGCGTTGACCGAGCCGGAGCGGGAGCTGCGCGCCTGGTTCCGGGCGCAGGCCGAGCGCCGTGCCATGCCGGTCACCGAGGACGGCAATGGCAACCTCTTCGCCCACTGGGGTGACCCGGAAGCGTCCGACGCGGTGCTCACCGGCAGCCACTTCGACTCGGTGCCGCACGGCGGGGCGTACGACGGGCCGCTCGGCATCGTGAGCGCGTTCCTCGCCGTGGACGAGCTGCGCGCCGCGGGCGTCGCCCCTGGCCGACCCCTGGTGCTGGGTGCCTTCGTCGAGGAGGAGGGGGCGCGCTTCGGCGTACCGTGTCTGGGGTCGCGGCTGCTCACCGGGGCGCTGTCGGCCGAACGGGCGGCCGGCCTGCGCGACGCGGCCGGGGTGAGCTTCGCCGAGGCGCTCGGTGACCGGCCGGCGGGTGCCCGCCCGGAGTTGCTGGGCCGGTTCGGCGCCTTCGTGGAGCTGCACGTCGAGCAGGGCCGCGCGCTCGTCGACACGGACGCGCCGGTCGCGGTGGCCAGCGCGATCTGGCCGCACGGCCGGTGGCGCTTCGACGTCGTCGGCGAGGGCAACCACGCGGGCACCACCCGGATGGCCGACCGCCGCGACCCGATGTTGACCTACGCCTTCACCGTGCTGGCGGCCAACAAGGAGGCCCGGCTGCGCGGCGCGCACGCCACTGTGGGCCGGGTCGCCGTCGAACCCAACGCCACAAACGCGATCCCGTCGAGGGTGACCGGCTGGCTGGACGCCCGGGCGGCCGACCCGGAGACGCTGACCGGGCTGGTCGACGCGGTACGCGGCAAGCTCGCCGAGCGGGCCCGCCGCGACGGTACGACGGTGACGGTCACCGAGGAGTCGGCCACCCCGGTGGTCGCCTTCGACGGCGGGCTGGCCAACCGCCTGGCCACACTGCTCGACGCGCCGGTGCTGCCCACCGGCGCGGGGCACGACGCCGGAGTGCTCGCCGCGTACCTGCCCACCGCGATGCTCTTCGTGCGCAACCCGACCGGCGTCTCGCACTCCCCCGCCGAGGCCGCCACCGACGACGACTGCGCGGCCGGGGTTCGGGCGCTGGCCCGGGTGCTGGAGGAGCTGACATGCCGGTGACCGATGTGTCGAGCCGCCCCTCGGACGGCACGGAGCCGCGGCGTCGGTGGGTGCGGAGTCTCCGGCGTGGCGAGGTGTCGCATCTCCTGTTGTCGTCCTTTGGAGCTGATGTCGTAAACGAATCAGCCGAAGCGCGCCAACTGCCGGTGTCACCCCGGCCGCCGGTGTCACCACGGCCGCCGGTGTCACCACGGCCGCTGATGTCGCAGACGATTCAGCTCCAAAGGAGGCGAGGAGTATGACCACCGCCCGCTGGCTCGCTGAGTACGCCTGGCTGCCCGAGCACGCCGAGCCCACGCCCGACGTGCTCATCGAGGTCGAGGACGGCCGGATCGCCGCGGTGACGCCGCTGACCCCCGGCAGCAGACCACCGGCCGGGGTCGAGGTGTACGCCGACGCGGTGCCGCTGCCCGGCCTCACAGTGCCCGGTCTCGCGAACGGGCACTCGCACGCCTTCCACCGGGCGCTGCGCGGGCGTACCCACGGTGGGCGGGGTGACTTCTGGACCTGGCGGGACCAGATGTACGCCGTCGCGGACCGGCTGGACCCGGACACCTACCTCGCGCTGGCCCGGGCCGTCTACGCCGAGATGGCGCTCGCCGGCATCACCTGCGTTGGCGAGTTCCACTACCTGCACCACCGACCGGACGGCGGCGCCTACGACGACCCGAACGCGATGGGCGCGGCGCTGGTGGAGGCCGCCGCGCACGCCGGGATCCGGCTCACACTGCTGGACACCTGTTACCTGACCTCCAGCGTGGACGGTCGGCCCCTCACCGGCCCGCAGCGCCGCTTCGGCGACGGTGACGCGGCCCGCTGGGCCGAGCGGGCCGCGGCGTTCCAGCCGGCGGACCCGCACGCCCGGGTCGGCGCTGCCGTGCACTCGGTGCGGGCCGTCCCGGCCGATCAGTTGCACACTGTCGCCGACTGGGCCCGGGAGCGGCAGGCGCCGCTGCACGTGCACCTCTCCGAGCAGCCCGCCGAGAACGACGAGTGCCGGGCCGTGCACGGGCGCTCGCCCACCGGGCTGCTCGCCGAGCACGGCGTGCTCGGGCCGCACACCACCGCCGTCCACGCCACCCACCCCACCAGCGCGGACCTGTCAGTGCTCGCCGACAGCCGGACCGCTGTGTGCCTCTGCCCGACCACCGAGCGGGACCTCGCCGACGGCATCGGCCCGGCCCGGCTGATGGCCGACGCGGGCATCCGGTTGAGCCTCGGCAGCGACAGCCACGCCGTGATCGACCTGTTCGAGGAGGCTCGGGCGGTCGAGCTGGACGAGCGGCTGCGTACCCGCCGGCGCGGTCACTTCGCGCCACTCGACCTGCTGAAGGCGGCCAGCGTCGCCGGGCACGCCACGCTGGGCTGGGCCGACGCCGGGAGGATCGCGGTGGGTGCCCGCGCCGACCTGGTGACGGTACGCCTGGACAGCGCCCGCACCGCCGGGGTGCCGCCGGTGGGCGCGTTCTTCGCCGCCGGCGCGGCGGACGTCGAGCAGGTGGTGGTGGACGGCCGGGTGGTGGTGGCCGAGGGCCGACACCTGACAGTCGACGTGCCGGCCGAACTGTCGTCCGCGATCGAGGCGGTGACACCCGCATGAGCGGCAGTCTGCTGGTCGACAACATCGGTGAGCTGGTCACCAACGGCGCCGGCGACGGCCCGCTCGGCATCCGCCGCAACGCCGCGGTGCTGGTCGAGGAGGGCCGGGTGGTCTGGGTCGGGCCGTCCGCGTACGCGCCGGCCGCCGACCATCACGTCGACGCCGGTGGGGCCGCCGTGCTGCCCGGTTTCGTGGACAGCCACGCCCACCTGGTCTTCGCCGGGGATCGGGCCGCCGAGTTCGCCGCCCGGATGGCGGGTCAGCCCTACACCGGCGGCGGCATCCGGACCACTGTCGGTGCCACCCGGGCCGCCACCGACGAGGAGTTGCGGGCCACAGTGCGGCGGCTGCGCGGGGAGGCGCTGCGCCAGGGCACCACGACCATGGAGATCAAGAGTGGGTACGGCCTGACCGTCGCCGACGAGGCCCGCTCGCTGCGGATCGCCGCCGAGACCAGCACCGAGACCACCTTCCTCGGCGCGCACGTGGTGCCCGCCGAGTACGCCGACCGCCCCGACGACTACGTGGGGTTGGTCTGCGGACCGATGCTGGCCGCCGCCGCCCCGTACGCGAAGTGGATCGACGTGTTCTGCGAGCGGGGCGCCTTCGACGTGGACCACGCCCGCGCCATCCTGGCCTGCGGTCAGGCCGCCGGGCTGGGCGTACGGCTGCACGCCAACCAGCTCGGCCCCGGCCCCGGGGTGCGGCTGGGCGTGGAGCTGGACGCGGCCAGCGTCGACCACTGCACCCACCTGAGCGACGCCGACGTGGCCGCGCTGGCCGACACGGCCCACAGCGACGGATCGGGCACCCGCACGGTGGCGACACTGCTGCCCGGCGCGGAGTTCTCCACCCGCTCGCCGTACCCGGACGCCCGCCGGCTGCTCGACGCCGGTGTCACGGTGGCGCTGGCGACGGACTGCAATCCGGGCTCGTCGTACACCTCGTCGATGCCGTTCTGCGTGGCCCTCGCGGTCCGCGAGATGCGGATGACCCCGGCGGAGGCGGTCTGGGCCGCCACCGCCGGTGGCGCACGGGCGCTGCGCCGCGACGACGTCGGTGTCCTCACCCCCGGCGCGCGGGCCGACCTCGTCGTCCTCGACGCGCCGTCGTACCTGCACCTGGCCTACCGGCCCGGTGTCCCCCTGATCCGCCAGGTAATACGCAACGGAGTTCCGCAATGACGCACGTGACCATCCAGCCCACCGGGATCACCGCCGACGACGTGTTCGCGGTGGCCCGCGGCACCGCCACTGTCGTCCTCGCCCCGGCCACCATCGACGCGATGGCGACCAGCCGGGCCATCGTGGACGGCATCGAGTCGTCGGGCCGTCCCGTCTACGGGGTCTCCACCGGGTTCGGCGCGTTGGCCAACACCTTCATCGCACCGGAGCGGCGGGCCGAGCTGCAACACGCGCTGATCCGCTCGCACGCCGCCGGGGTGGGCGCCCCGATGCCGCGCGAGGTGGTCCGGGCCATGATGCTGCTGCGGGTCCGGTCCCTCGCCCTGGGCCGATCCGGGGTCCGGCCGCTGGTCGCGGAGGCCCTTGTCGACCTGCTCAACCACGACATCACCCCCTGGGTGCCGGAGCACGGCTCGCTGGGCGCCTCCGGTGACCTGGCGCCGCTGGCACACTGCGCGCTGGTGCTGCTCGGCGAGGGCTGGGTGCTCGGCCCGGCCGGCGAGCGGCAGGACGCGGCGGACGCGTTGACCGCCGCCGGGCTCAAGCCCATCGAGCTGGCCGCCAAGGAGGGGCTGGCGCTGATCAACGGCACCGACGGCATGCTCGGCATGCTGCTGCTGGCCATCCACGACGCGGCGCACCTGTTCGCCATGGCCGACGTGACGGCGGCGCTGGCCATCGAGGCGATGCTCGGCTCGGAGCGGCCGTTCCTGCCTGAGCTGCACGCGATCCGGCCACACCCCGGACAGGCGGCGTCGGCGGCGAACATCCACCGCCTGTTGCAGGACTCCCGGGTGATGGACTCGCACCGCGACGACCTGGCGCACGCCGTGCAGGACGCGTACTCGATGCGCTGCGCGCCGCAGGTGGCCGGCGCGGCCCGCGACACCCTGGACTTCGTCCGCACCGTCGCCGGCCGGGAACTGGTGTCCGTTGTGGACAACCCGGTGGTGCTGCCGGACGGCCGGGTCGAGTCGACAGGCAACTTCCACGGCGCACCGCTCGGCTTCGCCGCGGACTTCCTCGCCATCGCCGCCGCCGAGGTGGGCGCGATCGCCGAGCGGCGGGTCGACCGGCTGCTCGACGTCACCCGCTCCCGGGAGTTGCCGGCGTTCCTCTCCCCCGACGCCGGGGTGAACTCCGGGCTGATGATCGCCCAGTACACGGCGGCCGGGATCGTCGCCGAGAACCGTCGACTGGCCGCCCCCGCCTCGGTGGACTCGCTGCCCACCAGCGGAATGCAGGAGGACCACGTCTCGATGGGCTGGGCGGCGGCCAAGAAGCTGCGTACCGTCCTGGACAACCTGACCAGCCTGCTCGCGGTGGAGCTGCTGGCCGGTGTACGCGGCCTCCAGCTGCGCGCCCCGCTGGAGCCGTCCCCGGCCGGTCGGGCGGCCGTCGCCGCGCTCGGTGCGGCAGCCGGCGAGCCCGGCCCGGACGTGTTCCTCGCCCCGGTGATGGAGGCGGCCCGTGCCGTCGTCGCCGGGCCGGAGTTGCGCGCCGCCATCGAACGGGAGGTCGGCCCGCTGGGCTGATCTCCGGCGGGTCGCTGTCGTCCGCCGCGGGTCAGGCGGCGGGCGACAGCACCTGGTACGCCCGTCAGGCGGCGGGCGGCAGCACCTTGGCGATCAGTTTCGCCAGCTCGCGCAGCGCCTTGCCCCGGTGACTGATGGCGTCCTTCTCCGCCGGGGTCAGCTCCGCGTTGGTCCGGTCCTGTCCGTCGCCCAGGAAGATCGGGTCGTAGCCGAACCCGCCGTCACCGCGAGGCGCGCGCAGCACCCGCCCGGACTGCCGCCCGTCGACGAGATGCTCCTTGCCGCCCGGCAGCACCAACGCGACGGTGCAGACGAACGAGGCCGCCCGCTGCTCGTCGGGCACGTCGCCGATCTGGTCCAGCACCAGCTGAAGGTTGGCCTGGTCGTTGCCGTGCTGGCCCGACCAGCGGGCGCTGAACACCCCCGGCATCCCGTTGAGCGCGTCCACAGCGAGCCCGGAGTCGTCGGCGATGGTCGGCAGGCCGCTCTGCCGGCAACCCTCCCGCGCCTTGATGAGCGCGTTCTCGCCGAAGGTCAGGCCGGTCTCCGGCAGCTCCGCGTACTGCTCGATGTCGTCCAGCCCGAGCAGGGCGATCCGGTGCGCGCCGAGCGCGCCGTCCAGGATCCGCTGAAGCTCGACGAGCTTCTTGCGGTTACGGGTGGCGAGCAGGACCTTGTTCATGCGAGTGCCTTCCGCTGGGCTTCGGCCAACTCGGAGCAGCCGGCGACGGCCAGATCGAGCAGGGCGTCGAGCTGGTCGCGGGCGAACACGCCCGCCTCGCCGGTGCCCTGCACCTCGACGAAGTCGCCCGCACCTGTGCAGACCACGTTCATGTCCACCTCGGCGGCGACGTCCTCCTCGTAGCAGAGGTCGAGCCGGGCCTCCCCGGCGATGATCCCCACGCTGACCGCGGCCACCGAGCGGTGCATCACCTTGTCCGGCTTGCCGGCCAAGGACTTGCGGGCGGCAAGCCAGCCCACCGCGTCGTGCAAGGCGACGTACGCGCCGGTGATCGCGGCCGTGCGGGTGCCGCCGTCGGCCTGCAGCACGTCGCAGTCGAGCACTATCGAGTTCTCGCCGAGCGCCTTGAGGTCGATGCTGGCCCGCAGACTACGGCCGATCAACCGGGAGATCTCGTGGGTACGGCCACCGACCCGACCCTTGACGCTCTCCCGGTCGGAGCGGGTGTTGGTGGCCCGGGGCAGCATCGCGTACTCGGCGGTCACCCAACCGAGCCCGGAACCCTTGCGCCAGCGGGGCACCCCCTCGGTGACGCTCGCCGTGCAGAGCACCCGGGTGCCGCCGAACTCGACGAGCACCGAGCCCTCCGGATGGGTGCTCCAGCCTCGGGTCAGGGTCACCGGTCGAAGTTGAGAGGGCCCTCGCCCGTCAGGTCGCGCCATGCCTGCACCCTATGCGGTACGGCGATCCGCCTCGCTCGCGGTGCCCCGGGGAACGTCCGTGCCGCACACACCGGGGAACCCGGCGACCGCGGCCCGGCCTCGGCGAACCGGGCGTGCTGCGTCAGACCTCGTAGCTGGCGCCGGGCCGAACCACCTCGAGCGGCCCGGTGTACGCGGAAGCGGCCGACTCCAACGTGTGCGCCTCGCTGCCCCAGGCGGGCACCAGGTGGGTGAGCAGCAGCCGACCCACCGCTGCCTTGGTCGCCGCCTCGCCGGCCTCCCGACCGGTCAGGTGCAGATCCGGCGGATTGTCCATGCCGTCGAGGTAACTGGCCTCGCAGAGGAACACGTCGGCGTTCTGGGCCAGCCGCAGCAGCGACTCGCAGGGCGCGGTGTCCGACGAGTAGCACAGCGAACGGCCGTCGTGCTCCAGCCGCACACCGTACGTCTCGACGGGGTGGTTGACCCGGTCGACGGTGACCGCGAACGGACCGATCGGGAACGTGCCCGGCTGGAGCGCGTAGAACTGGTACACGTCCTCCACCGAACCGTCGTCGCCGTAGGCGGCGCTGAGCCGGTCCGGAGCGCCGGCGGGCGCGTACACCGGCAGCGCCGGGTACGGGCCGTCCGGGGCGTACCGGCGCACCACCACGTACAGCACGGCGTCGAACATGTGGTCGCAGTGCAGGTGGGTCAGCAGGATGGCGTCCGGGGCGTGCAGCCCCGCGTACCGCTGGAGGCTGGACAGCGACCCCGAGCCGAAGTCGACCAGGAGCCGAAAGCCGTCGGCCTCGACGAGGTAGGCCGAGCAGGGCGACTCGGGGCCAGGGAAGCTGCCGGCACTTCCCAGAACGGTCAGTCGCATCGAGTGGTCTCGCTGTCACTATCAGTAGCACCCGCACCGGCGATGGTCCCGGCCATGATCTCTACCGACGCGTACGCCACGCTGCGCAGCCTACGCTGGCGCACCCGGCAGCAAGAATCATCCAACGGAAGTTGTCACGAACGTGACACACGCTCGCGGTACGCCGCGATGCGTACGGGCCGCCGACGAATGTCGACGGCCCGTAGTCGGCAGACCAGATCGGTCAGGCCCAGAGCTGCCCCTCCAGGGCGTCCTCGGCATCGGCGAGTGTGCCGCCGTACGCGCCGGTGGACAGGTATTTCCACCCGCCGTCGCAGACCACGAAGGCCACGTCGGCCCGCCGGCCGTCGCGCACCGCCTCGTGCGCCACCGCCAGCGCGGCGTGCAGGATCGCACCGGTGGAGAACCCGGCGAAGATGCCCTCCACCTCCACCAGCTGGCGGGTGCGCAACACCGCGTCCCTGGTGCCGACCGAGAACCGCCGGGAGAGCACCGAGGCGTCGTAGAGCTCCGGAACGTACCCCTCGTCGATGTTGCGCAGGCCGTAGACCAACTCGCCGTAGCGCGGCTCGGCGGCCACGATCTGGATGCCCTCGACCTTTTCCCGCAGGTAACGCCCGGTGCCCATCAGGGTGCCGGTGGTGCCCAGCCCGGCCACGAAATCCGTGATGCTGGGCAGGTCGTGCAGCAGCTCCGGCCCGGTCGTCTCGTAGTGCGCCCGCGCGTTCGCCTCGTTGCCGTACTGGTAGAGCATCACCCAGTCGGGGTGCTCCACGGCGATCTGCTTCGCCGTGGCGACCGCCTGGTTGGAACCACCCGCCGCCGGCGAGAAGATGATCTCGGCCCCGTACATCCGGAGCAGCTGCACCCGCTCGGTGGAGACGTTCTCCGGCATCACGCAGACCAGCCGGTAGCCGCGCAGCTTCGCCACCATGGCCAACGAGATGCCGGTGTTGCCACTCGTCGGCTCGAGGATGGTGTCACCGGCGCGGAGCCGGCCAGCCTCCTCCGCCGCCCGGACCATGAACAGCGCCGCGCGGTCCTTGATGCTGCCGGTGGGGTTGCGGTCCTCCAGCTTGGCCCAGAGCCGCACCGGAGGGGCCCCGTCGGGCACCGTCGGGGAGAGTCGGGGCAGGCCGACCAGCGGCGTACCCCCACAGGCGTCGAGCAGGCTGTCGTACCGCGCCATGGCGGCCGACCTCAGCGAGCCGCGACGGCGTCGCGAGCCACCGCGGCGGCGACACTCTGCGAGCTGATGCTGTGCGAGCTGATCGCCGCTGCCGCCGCGCTGTGCGAGCTGATCGCCGCTGCGGCGGCGAAGCCGAACGCGCCGCCTGCCACCGCCGGCAGGATGGTGACGCTGTCGCCGTCGGAGAGCTTCGCGTCGAGCGCGCCGAGGAAGCGGACGTCCTCGTCGTTCACGTAGACGTTGACGAAGCGGTGCAGCGTGCCCGCGTCGGTGATCAGCCGGCCGCGCAGACCGCCGTGCCGGGAATCCAGGTCGGTGAGCAGATCGGCGAGCGTGTCGCCGGAGCCGTCGACGACCTTGGCGCCGCCGGTGTAGCTGCGCAGGATGGTGGGGATGCGAACCTCAATGGCCATGATGGGGAACTCCTCGATCGGGTGTGCCTACGGTGACGGGACGAGACGGATGCGGCGCTGACAGGTCAGCGGCCGGAACACTCGTAATCGACCGTCGCCGGGCTCTGCCCGAACATGTAGGACTGGACGGCGTGCGGGTCGACACCGGCCTCCACGACACGGACCGGCTCCTCGGTGACCACGCCGTCGACGATCCGGAACGACCGGATCTCCTCCGAGTCGGGCTCACGGGTCGAGACGAGCAGGTAGTGCGCCCCCGGCTCACCGGCGAAGGAGACATCCGTCCGTGACGGGTACGCCTCGGTGGCGGTGTGCGAGTGGTAGATGACGACGGGCTCCTCGTCCCGGTCGTCCATCTCCCGCCACACGCGCAGGTGCTCCATCGAGTCGAACTCGTAGAAGGTCATCGACCGCGCGGCATTGTCCATCGGGATGTGCCGGGTCGGGGTGTCGCTGCCGATGGGACCGGCGACCACGCCGCACGCCTCGTCAGGGTGATCCCGGCGCGCGTGGGCGACGATCGCGTCGATGATCGACCGGTCGATGCTCAGCACGTGCACCAGCCTAACGCCTGCCGGGCACGGGCCGAAGTGGTGCCGGTCACGCCTAGTCGATCAAGGCGTTGAGCAGCGACTCCTGTAGATACCCGAGATAGGCGTAGACCGAAAGCTGGAACACCCGGCTGGAACCCGGGTCCTCGGCGACCGCGTCGTCCAACTCCTCGCCCAGATCCGTGCCGTCCTTGATCTCCAGGCGGACGCCCATCGCGAGCCGGGCGTCGTTCAGTGCCCGCAACCACGCCTCGGCGGCCTCGGCGTCCAGCCGCACCTCGCCACCGGCGTCGTCCGGCAACGCGGCCAGGATCGCCCCCGCCTGATCGATCTTCGCGGTCTTCAGGTCGCCCTCGGTGTAGCGGCGAAACTCGGCGGTGCCCGGGGCGTCCTGTGGGTAGACCGCCGGAAAGAGCCGACCGACCACCGGGTCGGTGTGGTCGAAGCCATCGGTGAGCAGACCCACCACCTCGGAGGCGACCTTACGCAGCACCCGCACCTCGTCGACGGCGAAGACGGCGACGTAGTGACCCGCCTGGCGATGGAACATGCTCATGATCTGTCCACCGTCGCCCACAGCCCGTACGCGTGCAGCTGCGACGCGTCGTGCTCCATCCGTTCGCGGGCGCCGGTGGAGACCACGGCACGGCCCTTGTGGTGCACGTCCAGCATCAGCTGTTCGGCCCTCTCCCGGCTGTAGCCGAAAAGCTTCTGGAAGACCCAGGTCACGTACGTCATCAGATTGACCGGGTCGTCCCACACGATCGTCACCCACTGCCGGTCGGACGCCGGCACCTCGTCAGTGTCCGGCGTCTCGACCGGTGCAACCTGCGGAGCCGCCATGCCCCCCATCGTGCCACCGGTTTCCCGGAACCGAGGAACCGGAACGCCGGCCCGGCGCGGATCACCCACCCCGGGCCCTCCCGACCCGCCCCGGACGCCATCGGAGGTGGGGTCCGGCCCGGACCCGGACCAACCGGTGGGCGCGCCGTCAGGCGAGCAGAATGCCGTGATCGACTGCATCGGAGAGCACCACGCCCAGCGAGAGGCGGATCACCTCGAACCGTCGGGAGATCTCCCTGGACAACCCCAACTCGACCTCGCGCACCGCCCGTTGTGACCAGGCCCGCGCCGCGCTGTGGTCGCCGTTGCCGGGCGTACGCCACTGCTGCCAACACCCGCCGGAGAGAGCCACCGCAATGGGCGGAAGCACCTCGTCCCGGTAAGCGACCGGATAGCTGGCGGCGGCGTCGATCGCCTCCAGGCCGGTCAACTCGGCCACGCCGGCCGTGCTGGTGATCAACAGCACCTTGTCCAATTCGTGGCCGGGCCGGTGATCGGCCAGGCCGAACTGCACCGCGGTGGCGATCCGGCGTCGCACGCCTTCGTCCGGCGTCGCGCCGAGCACCTGGGACGCGACGTCGGTCATGATGCCGCGCACCGCCTGGTCGCACTGCGCGGTGGCCAACAACGCCAACGCCGCCATCTCCCGGTCGAGGAGATCCGCTAGGCCGACACAGCCGACGCCGAACACGATCTCCTGAACGGCCCGAAGGTGGATGTTCGCCAACTCCAGGGCGAGGTGCTGGCGGATCCGCTGAGCGCACGAGCGGGCCTGACGGTCGAGCCGCTCGGACCAGTCACCCGGATCGGCGGCCACGGCGACGCGGCCCTGCTGGCCCGGCAGGACCGGTGGGTCGACGCTGGCCCGCCGCAACCCCTCACGCGACGCCCAACCCACCAACGCCCGCCGCAGGTCGGCGGCGGTGTCGGCGCCGTCGACCGGGAACCACCGCGCGCCGGCCAGCGCCGGCACCGCGGCCAGGAGGGCCGCCCGATGCGCCTCCACCGTCACCGCGACCGCGTCCACCTCGGTCTCCGCACCCCCGACCGGCGGGACGGACGCCCCCGCGCCCTCCGTAGTCGCCGTGCCGTCGGACACCGGAGCCCACCCCGCCGCGCCGGGGGTGACCGCGAAGACGACCTCCACCGAGGTCGGGGCGACTTCGGCGAGCAGGTTCAACTCGGCGGCGGTGAAGGCCTGGTCGGCGGCGATCACGAAGAGCAGCGCGCCAGCTCGGCCCGCCGCTTCGAGCAGCACCCGGGTGCCGGACACGCCGAGGGTGGCGGTGTCCGGAACGTCGACCAGGGTGAAGTGCCGCAGCAGCGGCTGGGGCACGCTCAGCTCGACACGCCGGGGCGGGCGGGCCAACGCCGGACCGGCCGCGTCCCGGTCCGCGCCGTACGAGTGTGGCTGGCGGTAACCGGGCACGAACGCCGCGCGGGTGGGCACCTTGGCGTCGCGCACCACCAACCAGCTGCCCGCCGGCACCGTGAGCATGACCGGGTCGAGCCCGAGCAGGGTGGCGAGCACGGCGCGCCGCTCGGCACCGGCCGGGCCGACGGCGACCACACCGAGCGGCTCGTCCGGGGCGGCGCCCGACACGCCGACCCTGGTGGGCAGAGGGCCGCAGGTGGGTAGGTCGGCCGGGCCGGTCATGTCGCCCGGCGAATCGACCGAGGGGAGAGGGCCCTGCTTCATCAGGTGCCTCCCATTGCAGGTGACCGTGGGTCCGGTCGCGAAAATTCCGGTACGTCAACCCGGATGTCGGAAGACTACGGGCGGGCTGGCAACCGGGCGGAACACCTCGAATACTCACCGGTAATTGTGCGATTACTCAACTTCGCACGGTGACGGTACGGGCGCGGACGGATTCCGGTCGATATGCTGCGCGAATGAGTCGATGGGAGTTCGTCGGCCGCACGGTTGAGCTCAACCGCCTGCTGGAGGCGGTGACCGGTGAGGCCGGCCGTGGGCTCTTCTTCAGCGGCAGCGCTGGCATCGGCAAGAGTCGTCTGCTGCGCGAGGGCGTGGGCGCGTTGCCCACCGACCGGTTCGCGATCTGGTCCATCGCCGCCAGCGCCACCACCGCGGCGCTGCCGTTCGGTGGGCTGGTCCAGGTCCTCCCCGCCGAGCAGCCCCAGGGCCTCTCCCCTGCGGGCATCCTGCGCTGGGCGCTCAACGTGCTGCAACAGCAGGCGGCCGGCCGGCGGATCGTGCTCGCCATCGACGACGCCCACCTGCTCGATCCCCCCTCGGCCGCACTTGTGCATCTGGTGGCCCGTGCCGAAAACGCCACAGTGGTCGGCACCCTGCGCGACGGCGAGCAGATCCCGCTGCCGATCCGCGCACTCTGGACCGACGACCTGGTCGAGCACGTCGAGCTGACCCCGATGCCGCAGGAGGAGACCACCGACCTGCTGGCGGCGATCCTGGGCGGCCCGGTCGACGCCGGCTCCGCCGACCGGCTCGGCCGGCTGTCGGCCGGCAACCCGCTGCTGCTGCGCGAGCTGGTGCACGCCGCCAACGGCAGCGCCGAGTTGAAACGCGCGTACGGGATCTGGAAGTGGACCGGGCGACTGGAACTGGCGCCCAACCTGACCGACCTCATCGACACCCGGGTCGGCAAGCTCACCGACGGCGTCCGCGCGGTCGTCGAGCTGGTCGCGTTCGGCGAACCACTGGGCCTGCACCTCCTCAGGCAGGCCGCCGAACAGTCGGACGTGGAGACCGCCGAGGAACGCGGGCTGATCACCGTCGTACAGCACGACCGGCGCACCGACGTCCGGCTGGCGCACCCGCTCTACGGCGAGGTGATGCGCCGTCGCTGCCCGGTCAGCCGCACCCGCCGACTTCAGGCGCACCTCGCCGAGTTGCTTGAGCAGGTCGGCAAACGCCGACGCGACGACCTGTTGCGGGTGGCCGTCTGGCGACTCGACTCGGGCACCGCACAGGATCCGGCTCTGCTGCTGGACGCCGCGGTGCAGGCGTTCACCCGCTACGACGTGCCGCTGGCGACCCGCCTGGCGCGGGCCGCACTGCACGCTGACGGCGGCTACGACGCGGCGGAGCTGCTGGCCACCATCCTGATGTTCGCCGACCGGCCCGACGAGGCGATCGACGTCCTCGACGCGGTCACCCCGGAGCCCGGCGACGAGCGGCGGCTCTGCCGCTGGCTGACCGTACGCGGCATGGTCAGCTACTGGGGGCTGAGCCGGGAGTCCACGGTGGAGGAGATCGCAAGCCGCGTCGAGCAGCTCAGCGACTCCGCCGACCGGTCCCGCGTGCACGCCTTCGAGGCGAT
Organism: Micromonospora sp. NBC_00821; assembly: GCF_036347035.1. Lineage (NCBI taxonomy): Bacteria > Bacillati > Actinomycetota > Actinomycetes > Micromonosporales > Micromonosporaceae > Micromonospora > Micromonospora sp. NBC_00821. The sequence continues at coordinate 1,412,693 of NZ_CP108880.1, read as the reverse complement.
CATGCGCCTGCACCGACTGGACACGGCCACCGCGGTGCAGCTCAGCCGACGGGTACTGGACCGGCCGGCGGCCGGCGTCGCCGCCCGCGAGCTGGCCCGATCGACCATCGCGTACGTCCAGGCCGCGCAGGGCGAGCTGGCCCGCAGCGGTACGGCGATCGCCCAGGTGCACTCGGCCGCGGCGAGCTGGCGCACCGACATGCCGTACCTCCAGTTGGCCCTGGAGCTGGCCCGAGGCACCCGGCTCATGCTCACCGGCGACCTGGCCGGGATCGACGCGATAGTGGCCGACGAGTTCGCCGACCTCGCCGGAGCCGGCGACTTCCGCCTCGGCACCGGTTACCTGGCCATCCTCCAGGCGTACGCGGCCCGGCTGCGCGGGCAGAGCGACGCGGCCATGCGGACCTCCCTGGGCGCCTGCGCGGTGTTGGCCACGAGTCGGGTCTACGCCGGTCTGGCCCAGGCCGAACGCGCCCAGGCGGCGGCGCTGCGCGGTGACGCCGCGCAGGCGGTTGCGGCGATGGCCGAAGCCGACCGCACCCACGCGCCGGGCATGGCGGTGCTCTACCCGTGGCTGGAGCAGGCCCGGGGTGCGTCGCTCGCCGTCTCGGGCGACCTGCCGGGCGCTGTCAAACACCTCGGTGACCTGGTGGATCGGCTGCGCTCGGACGGCTTCGCCGGGCACGAGGTGCATGTCCTGCACGACCTCGTCCGACTCGACCAGGCGGGCATGGCGGTCGGTCCCACCTGCTCCGACGGTGGTCGGCGCACCGTCGCGCAGCGCCTCGCCGAGCTTTCCGAGCGGGTCGACGGGGTGCTCCCGCCGCTGTTGGCCCGGCACGCCCGCGCCGCGGTGACCGACTCCGCCGCCGATCTGCTCGCGGTCGCCGACGACTACGCCGCCCTGGAGTTGACCGTGTACGCCGCCGAGGCGACCTCCCAGGCCGTCCAGCGGCTGCGTCGTCAGCACTCGGCTGCCGCCAACGACGCCCGGGAGCGCCTCGCCGGGTTGCTCGGGCGCTGTGACCTGATCCGGACGCCGGCGCTCCAGGCCGGTGCGCCAGTGCTCACCGAGCGGGAGTGGCAGGTGGCGCGCCTCGCCGCGCACGGCGCTCCCAGCCGGGCCATCGCCGAACGGCTCTACCTGTCGGCGCGCACGGTAGAGAACCACCTCCAGCGGATCTACGCCAAGCTCGGCGTCACCGGCCGGGCCGAGCTGTGGGCGGCGTTGCGCTCGATCCCGGGCCACGACGGCGGCGACCCGAGCTGAACCTTAGGCTGGGGCGGTGAGCATCCACCGCCCCGCGCTCCTGACCGACCACTACGAGCTGACAATGGTCAGCGCGGCACTGAAGGACGGCACCGCCGACCGCCGGTGTGTCTTCGAGGTGTTCAGCCGCCGGCTGCCCAGCGGCCGCCGGTACGGCGTGGTCGCCGGGACGGCCCGGCTGATCGAGCTGATCCGCGACTTCCGGTTCGACCCCACCGAGGTCGAGTTCCTGCTGCGGACCGGTGTGGTCGACGAGACGGCGGCGGCGTGGCTCACCGACTACCGCTTCACCGGCGACATCGACGGGTACGCCGAGGGTGAGCTGTTCTTTCCCGGTTCACCGATCCTCACCGTCTCCGGCGGCTTCGCCGAATGTGTGGTGCTGGAGACGCTGGCGCTGTCAGTGCTCAACCACGATTGCGCGGTGGCCGCCGCGGCGGCCCGGATGGTGACAGCGGCGCGGGGCCGGACGCTGATCGAGATGGGGTCGCGCCGGGCACACGAGGAGGCGGCGGTGGCCGCGGCGCGGTCCGCGTACCTGGCCGGGTTCCGGTTCACGTCCAACCTCGCCGCCGGCGCGCGCTACGGCATCCCGACGGCGGGCACCGCTGCGCACGCGTTCACCCTGCTGCACGACGACGAGCGGGCGGCGTTCGCCTCGCAGGTCGCCACGCTGGGCAAGGACACCACGCTGCTGGTCGACACGTACGACATCAGCCAGGGCATCCGCAACGCCATCGCGGTGGCCGGGCCGGACCTGCGGGCGGTACGAATCGATTCCGGCGACCTCGCGGTGATCGCTCAGCAGTCCCGGGAGTTGCTCGACTCGCTGGGCGCCACCGAGACCAAGATCATCGTTTCCGGTGACCTGGACGAGTACGCGATCGCCTCGCTGGCCGCCGAACCGGTGGACATGTACGGCGCCGGCACGGCCGTTGTCACCGGCTCCGGGGCACCGACCGCCGGGCTGGTCTACAAACTGGTCGAGGTCGAGGGACGGCCGGTGGTGAAGCGCTCCGAGCACAAGGCCACCATCGGCGGCCGAAAGGTGGCGGTGCGCCGGCACAAGCCGACCGGCACCGCCACCGAGGAGGTCATCGTCCCGCAGGGCGTTCCCGACCGGCAGCCCAACGACCGCCTGCTCCAGCAGTCGTACGTGGTCGCCGGCGAGTCGGTGTCGCTGCCCACCCTCGACGAGTCTCGGGAGCACCTGCGGGAGTGTCTGATCTCCATCCCGTGGGAAGGGCTGAAACTTTCGGCCGGCGATCCGGCCGTGCCGGTCACCGTCGTACCCGCTGGCTGAGGCATCCCCGAGCACCACCGACCAACAGTGCGGAGAGAGGAAACCCCCATGGCCAACGCGCTGATCATCGTGGACGTGCAGAACGACTTCTGCGAGGGCGGTTCGCTGGCCGTCGCCGGCGGCGCAGGGGTGGCCGCCGGCATCTCCCGGTTGCTCGCCGCCGAGCCGGACCGGTGGACGCATGTGGTCGCCACGAAGGACTACCACGTCGACCCGGGAGCCCACTTCGGCGATCCGCCGGACTTCGTGGAGTCCTGGCCCCGGCACTGCGTGGTCGGCACCACCGGTTCGGAGTTCCACCCGGAACTGGACACCGCCCGGGTCGAGGCGATCTTCCACAAGGGCGAGCACGCGGCGGCGTACTCCGGTTTCGAGGGGCATGCCGACGACGGCGAGTGCCTGGCCGACTGGCTGCGCCAGCGCGACGTGGACCGGGTCGACGTGGTCGGCATCGCCACCGACCACTGCGTCCGGGCGACCGCGCTGGACGCCGCCCGGGAAGGTTTCGCCACCACAGTGCTGCTGGAGTTGACCGCCGCCGTTGCCCCGGCGACCACCGACGTGGCCCTGCGCGCCATGGAGGGCGCCGGGGTGATCATGCAGGGTCAGCCTGTGATCAGGGCCGCATGAGGCGCTAATTGGTTGGCCAAGGGGCCGCCGCCGGTCGAAGATGGCGCCGGAGGTACGGACCCACGTGAACATGAAGCCTTACCGGCGGGCGCTCGCCCTGCCCGGTCTGCGGTCGCTGCTACTGGTTGCCGTCCTCGCCCGCATCCCGCTCACCGCGACCGGGGTGACGTTGACCTTCCACGTGGTGCTCGATCTTGATCGGGGCTACGGGGCGGCCGGGCTGGTGGGTGCGGCGGTCACAGTGGGCGCGGCGATCGGCGGGCCGCTGCTCGGCCGACTCGTGGACCGGCGTGGACTGCGCCCGGTCCTGGTGCTCACCGCGATCGCCGAGGCGATCTTCTGGTCCACCGCGCCGACGCTGGCGTACCCGGTGCTCCTGCCTGCCGCCTTCGTGGCCGGTTCCCTGGCCCTGCCCATCTTCTCCGTGGTCCGTCAGTCGATCGCCGCGCTGGTCCCCGAGGACCAACGCCGCCCGGCCTACGCACTGGACTCGATGTCGGTGGAGCTGTCCTTCATGATCGGCCCGGCGTTGGCGGTGGCCCTGGTCACCGCGATCTCCGCGCAGACCACCATGTACCTGGTCGGTGGCGGCATCGTCGCCGCCGGGATCGCCCTGTGGGTGGTCAACCCACCCATCCGGGAGGCCACCGAGCCCACCGGCCCACAACGCCGCGTGCCGCGCCGGGAGTGGCTGACCCCCCGGCTGCTCGCCGTCCTGGCGCTCAGCGCCGCGGCGACCCTGGTGCTCGGGGGCACCGACGTGGCGGTGGTCGCCGTTCTGCGGGCCAGCGGCGAGGTCGGGTGGACCGGCGCGGTCCTGGCCATCTGGGCGGTCGCCTCGCTGGCCGGCGGTTTCGCGTACGGGGCCGTACACCGCTCGTTCTCCCCGCTGGCACTGACCGCCGCGCTGGCAGTCTGCACCATTCCGGTGGGGCTGGGCGGCGCGCACTGGTGGCTGCTGTGCCTGGCGCTGATCCCCGCCGGAGCGCTCTGCGCGCCGACCATCGCGGCCGGCTCGGACGCCGTCAGCCGCCTGGTTCCGGCCGAGGTACGCGGTGAGGCGATGGGTCTGCACGGCTCCGCCGTCACCGTCGGCATCGCGGTCGGTGCGCCGCTCGCCGGCGCGGTGATCGACGCCAGCGCGCCACTCTGGGGCTTCGTGGTGACCGGTGCGCTCGGCGCGCTGGTCACTGTGGTGGTGCTCCCGATCGAGCTGCGCCGCCGCCGCATCGCCGAGGCGGCCACCCCGCCGCCCGCCGAGGCCGACCTCACCCCCGCCGCCCGCTGACCACCCCGCCGTCGCGCGAAGCTGAAGGTCGGCGTCCCTGCTCTGCCGGAACGACGCATTGCCACACTGGTAGGCGATCCACCTCGACCGCACCGACAGACGGCACACATGCTGACGGCAGAGATACCTGTGAGGCATATTTATGACTCACAGGTATATCGCTCGTCAGCACTACCGTCACCTGGAGATCCGGCCACGCTGGTGCCACGCGGGCCCGGCCGGCAGGGCCAAGCGGATCCAGCCGAAGCAGGCCAACCGGCGGGACCAGGCCAGGGTTAGACGGACCCAAGCCGGGCTGGCCGAGTCAGGCCGGCCTGGCGGACTGGAGCCGAGGCTATACAGCCGTCAGGGTCATCAGGGAAATGCAGCCCAGCCCAGCCGCGCCAAGCAAGGGCAGGGCGGGCAGGGCCGATCCAGGCCGGGCAGGGCGGGCAGGCGGAACTGCGGTAGACAGCCCGCCGGTGAGCGACGCGGATCGGCTGGAACGCGGCGAGACGCGCCAGTGACAGTGGGCTGGGCATGGCGACGGGCGCCGCTCCCGGTGTCCCGGGGGCGGCGCCCGTCGTACTGCTGAGCTGAGCGTCAGTGCCTGTCGGCGTCGCTCGCGGTGTCCTCGCGGTAGCTGGCCCCGCCGTCCGACTCGCTGGTGAGCGGCTTGGCGCCACCCTCCGGCGGGCCGGCCAGGCTCTGACCACCGGCCGCCAACTCCGGGAACTTCGCGTCGAACGCCGGCCGCTCGGAGCGGATCCGCGGCATCCGGTCGAAGTTACGCAGCGGCGGCGGGCTGCTGGTCGCCCACTCCAGCGAGTTGCCGTGACCCCAGGGGTCGTTCACCTCGACCACCGGGCCGGTCTTGTACGACTTCCAGCAGTTGTAGATGAACGGCAGCGTGGAGATACCGGTGATGAACGCGCCGATCGTGGAGATCGTGTTCAGCGTGGTGAAGCCGTCGCTGGGCAGGTAGTCGGCGTACCGACGGGGCATGCCCTCGTTGCCGAGCCAGTGCTGCACCAGGAACGTGGTGTGGAAGCCGATCATGGTGAGCCAGAAGTGCACCTTGCCCAGGCGCTCGTCGAGCATCCGGCCGAACATCTTCGGGAACCAGAAGTAGATGCCCGCGAAGACCGCGAACACGATGGTGCCGAAGAGCACGTAGTGGAAGTGCGCCACCACGAAGTACGAGTCCGACACGTGGAAGTCGATCGGCGGGCTGGCCAGCAGCACACCGGTGAGACCACCGAAGAGGAAGGTGACCAGGAAGCCGACCGCCCAGAGCATGGGGGTCTCGAAGCTGATCTGGCCCCGCCACATGGTCCCGATCCAGTTGAAGAACTTCATACCGGTCGGCACGGCGATCAGGTAGCTCAGGAAGCTGAAGAACGGCAGCAGCACCTGGCCGGTGGCGAACATGTGGTGCGCCCAGACGCTCATGGAGAGCGCGGCGATCGCGACGGTCGCGGCGACCAGACCCTTGTAGCCGAAGATCGGCTTGCGGGAGAAGACCGGGATGACCTCGCTGATGATGCCGAAGAACGGCAACGCCACGATGTAGACCTCGGGGTGCCCGAAGAACCAGAACAGGTGCTGCCAGAGCATCGGCCCACCGGTTGCCGGGTCGTACACGTGCGCGCCGAGGATCCGGTCCGCGGCGAGCGCGAACAGCGCGGCGGCCAGCAGCGGGAAGACCAGGATCACCAGGAGGCTGGTGACCAGGATGTTCCACGTGAAGATCGGCATCCGGAACATGGTCATGCCGGGCGCGCGCAGGGTCAGCACCGTGGTGATCATGTTCACGGCGCCGAGGATGGTGCCCAGGCCGGAGATGGCCAGACCCATGATCCACATGTTGGCGCCGACGCCCGGCGAGTGTTCGACGCTGCTCAGCGGCGCGTACGCGAACCAGCCGAAGTCGGCGGCGCCGCCCGGGGTGATGAATCCGGCGGTCGCCATCGTCCCGCCGAACAGGTACAGCCAGTAGGCGAAGCTGTTCAGCCGGGGGAAGGAGACGTCGGGCGCGCCGATCTGGATCGGCACGATGTAGTTCGCGAACGCGAACACGATCGGCGTCGCGAAGAACAGCAACATGATCGTGCCGTGCATCGTGAAGAGCTGGTTGTACTGCTCCGGCGACAGGAACTGCAGCCCGGGTCGGGCCAGCTCAGCACGCATGACCAGAGCCATCAGGCCACCGATCATGAAGAACGCGAACGCGGTGATCATGTACATGATCCCGATTTGCTTCGCGTCCGTGGTTCGCAGCAGCCGCGCGATGGCCGACCCCTTGACCGGCTCCCGGACCGGCCAGGGCCGGGTCACGACCGGCTTGGGTGCGACGGTGGTCACGAGTGGCCTCCGGTTCTCGGTTGTCCCGCTCGGCACACGCTGTTTATCGGCGGGCCGTCATCCGCAAGGAGGATAGTCCCCGGCAGGTCGCAGCGCCGCGTGGGGTGGCGTGACACGATCTACTACGGGCCTACAGCGGGCCGAGCAGGAGCCGGTAGTGCTCCCCGAAGATCCGGTCGCCGCGTCCGCGCAGCAACGGGTCGCGCAGCGCCGGCGGGACGTCCCTGGTGCGGTTGCGGTCCCGGGTCCGGTCCCGCACCCATCGGGTACGCGGACGGCGACGACTCTCGTACGCCACGAGCGCCGCCTCCACGCTGTTGGCGGCGCGCAGCGACTCGGCCAGCACCACGGCGTCCTCCAAGGCCATGGCCGCACCCTGCGACAGCGTCGGCGCGGTGGCGTGCGCGGCATCGCCGACCAGCAGGACACGCCCTCGGTACCAGCGGCCCAACTCCACCTCGTCGGTGATCCCGACGTGCACCTCGTCGAGGGCCGCCAGCACCTCGGGTACCGGGCCGCGGTAGTCGGCGAAGAGGTCCCGCAGTCGGGCCAGCGGGTCGGCGGGTTCCTCGGTGCCGGCCTCGTCGGCGTAGAGGTGCAGCCGCCCGGCACCGATCGGCACCATCAGGAACCCGGAACGCTGGCCGAGCAGTGCGGTCCACTCGGTGACCGGTGGACCGTCGCGCAGGACGGCCCGGTAGACCACCTGCCCCACCGGGCGCGGCGGCCCACCGAGCGCGGCCAGCGCGCGGACCGAGGAGCGTGGCCCGTCGGCGCCGATGACCAGGTCGTACTCGCTGGTGGTGCCATCGGTGAAGGTGACGCCGACAGCGCCCGGGAGCAGGTCCAGGGTGCGGACCTCGGCGCCGTGCCGGACGGCGCCACCGGCACCACTGAGCAGCACCCGGTGCAGGTCGGCCCGGGGCAGCGCTCGGCATTCGCCGACGCCGGTCCAGAGTGCGTCGAGGTCGACCTCGCAGAGTTGCGCGCCCGCGGCGTCGAAGAACCGCTGCCGGCGGATCACCTGCCCGATCGGCCGGACCGGGTCGTGCAGGTCGAGCCGGTGTAGGGCGCGGGCGGCATTGCCGGGCAGGTAGAGACCGGTCTCGGTGGACTCCCCCGGTGGCAGCTTGTCGGTGACGTCGGGCCGGAAGCCCGCCAGGCGCAGCGCCCGGGCTACGGCCAGGCCGGCGATGCCCGCGCCGACGACGAGGATGCGCAGGGGGGAGCCACCCATGGTGGTGTACGCCTCCGGAGGGGGAGCGGCACGCGTTGGAGGCAACACGCTACTCGGAGCGATCGGCGCACACCAGGCCCAATCGGCCCGCACCCCGCCGCTCGTCGGTGACCCGCGCCGCTTGGCTGGCCGTCCGTGGCCAGCCGTCCGGCGGGGCATGGCAATCCTCACAATTCACCAGTTCGACGCGGACGGTTGCGCAGCAGTTTCAGACATGTAAATGTGTCGTTGAGCGTGGGAGCGCTCCCGCACTGCCCCACCACATCCGGCGCCCGGCACGCGCCGAGTCGAGGAGTGTCATGAAACGTCAACTTCGGGCCCTGGCCGCCGCCGGGTTGCTGGTCGCCAGTTCGCTGGTGGCAGTAGCCCTCGGAGGCAGCGCCTCCGCCGACACGCAGATCTGCGAACAGTACGGCTCGACAGTCATCCAGGGCCGCTACGTGGTGCAGAACAACCGCTGGGGCACCACCGCCCAGCAGTGCATCAACGCCACCAACAACGGCTTCGAGATCATCACCCAGAACGGCAGCAGCCCCACCAACGGCGCGCCCACGGCGTACCCCTCGGTGTTCCTCGGTTGTCACTACACCAACTGCTCCCCCGGCACGAACCTGCCGATCCAGGTGAGCCAGATCAGCAGCGCCACCAGCAGCATCTCCTACCGCTACGTCAGCGGCGCCACGTACAACGCGTCGTACGACATCTGGCTGGACCCGTCGCCGAAGCGGGACGGGGTGAACCAGATGGAGATCATGATCTGGCTCAACCGGCAGGGCCCGATTCAGCCCATCGGATCGGTCGTCGGCACCACGAACCTGGCCGGCCGCACCTGGGAGGTCTGGCGGGGCAGCAACGGCTCCAACAACGTCATCTCCTACGTCGCGTCGTCGGCGATCTCCAGCCTGAACTTCAGCGTGCTGGACTTCATCAACGACACCCGCAACCGGGGTGCGATCACCAACTCCTGGTACCTGACCAGCATCCAGGCCGGCTTCGAGCCGTGGCAGGGCGGCGCCGGCCTCGCGGTGACCTCGTTCTCGGCAAACGTCAACGGTGGCGGCCAGCCGCCGACCAACCCGACGACCCCGCCGCCGAGCGGTGGCGCGAGCTGCGCCGTGAAGTACACGGCGAACTCGTGGAACAACGGCTTCACGGCCGACGTGCAGATCACCAACACCGGGTCCAGCGCGATCAACGGTTGGACGCTGGCCTACAGCCTGCCCGGTGGGCAGCAGGTCACCAACGCCTGGAACGCCACTGTGAGCCAGAGCGGGTCGACGGTGACCGCCCGCAACACCGGCCACAACGGATCGGTAGCACCCGGCGGCACGGCCAGCTTCGGCTACCAGGGGACGCTGAGCGGCTCGTACTCGTCGCCGACCAGCTTCTCGCTCAACGGGGCAACCTGCTCCCGCAACTGAGCCGACACCACGATGTGCGGGGGCGTGACCTGGTCGGTCACGCCCCCGCACGTCGTATGTCGCGGGTGAAAGAATCACGCTTAACTATGCATTAATATTATTTGAGTACCTTCCGAACATGTCGGTCAAAGCCCTATTTCGGCACGATGTCCCCTCGTCGATCGTTGTCTTCCTGATCGCCATCCCGTTGTCCCTCGGCATCGCTGCCGCCTCCGGAGCACCCCTGCTGGCCGGGCTGATCGCCGCCGTCGTGGGCGGGATAGTCGCCGGCGCGCTCAGCGGCGCGCCGCTCCAGGTCAGCGGACCGGCGGCTGGGCTCACCGTGATCGTCGCGGGCACCATCGCCGAGTTCGGCTTCGCCGGCACCGCCGCGATCGTGACCCTCGCCGGGCTGCTGCAGATCCTGCTGGGCATCACCCGCCTCGGGCGGGCCGCGCTCGCCCTGTCGCCGACTGTCGTACACGGGATGCTGGCCGGCATCGGCCTGGTCATCGCGCTGAGCCAGGTCCACGTAGCGCTCGGCGGCGCGCCCCAGAGCTCGGCGTGGGCGAATCTCCGGGACCTACCCGGCCAGGTCGCCGACTACCACAGCGTGTCCGTGCTGCTCGGCGCGCTGACCATGACCCTGCTGCTGGTCTGGGCACGTCTGGTCAAGACCACCATGCTGCCGGCGACCCTGGTGGCGGTGGTGGTTGCCACAGTGGTCGCGACGGCCCTCGGTGCCGACGTGGAGCGGGTGAACCTGCCCGCCAACCCCTTGAACGCGCTCACCTTCGCCCGCTGGCCCGATTCACCGCTGTGGGAGGTCCTCCCGGCAGTCATCACCATCGCCCTGGTAGCGAGCGTGGAATCTCTTCTCTCGGCGGTGGCCGTCGACCGCATGCACCACGGCGCACGGGCGAACCTCGATCGCGAACTCATCGCGCAGGGCGCCGCGAACGCCGTGTCCGGAACGCTCGGCGGCCTCCCGGTCACCGGCGTCATCGTGCGCAGCTCGGCCAACGTCGCGGCTGGGGCACGCACCCGCGCCTCGGCCATCCTGCACGGAGTCTGGATCGCCGGGTTCGTGATGGCTGGCGCCGTACTGCTGGAAATGATCCCGATGGCCGTGCTCGCTGCCGTCCTCGTAGTCGTCGGCCTGCGACTGGTGAGCCTCGCCCAGATCCGCACGTACGCCCGGCACCGGGAACTGCCCATCTACGTGATCACCGCGGTCGGCGTTGCCGCGACCGACCTGCTCATCGGGGTCGGGCTCGGCATGGCGACGGCGGTGCTCTTCATGTTGTGGCGGTTGGCCCGGTGCGAGATCCACGTCACCGAGCCGAACTCCGGCAGTTGGCTCGTGTCGATCATCGGAACACTCGCCTTCGTCGCCTCCGGACGACTCACCCGCCGGCTCACCGCCCTGCCCCCGGGGCAGCACGTCGTCCTCGAACTACACCTGGACTATCTCGACCACGGCGCCTACGAGACCATCCGCGACTGGCAGGCGTCCTACACGCGGTCCGGCGGCACCGTCCAGGTCAACGAGGTACACGGCTCGTGGTTGCACCGTGCGGGCACCGACGGGCTCGGTACCGGCAAACGCACCTCCCCGTGCGTGGCTCGGGGTCGCCAGTCTTCGGATGCGCATGGGCACGTTGCACCGTCCCTCGCAAACCCTCGGGTTCCGTGAAGCCAGAACCGTCGTCAGACGCGGGTGAGGCGTACGGCGTCGGCGACGACCAGGCCGGTGGCGTTGCTCCACCGGCTCACGCCGACCCGGTTGGCGTCACCGGCCGGGAGTGTGAACGTGCCGAGGACCCGCCACTGCCCACCGGTGGCCCGTTGGTCGACCCGGACGGTCTGGTTGCCGGCGCTGGTGGCGACGATGTACGGGGCGGCACTGTTGTAGCCGGAGTTCGCCGGCCACCACGCCTCGACCCGGTAGCTGGCGGTGGCCGGGACGTTGAACCGGTACCACGCGACGTCGCTGGCGGCGACCGGGTCCGCGTAGCGGTAGTCGGCGCCGTAGCGCTGACTGGAGTACGACGACACGCCCCAGTTGGCGCTGGCGGTGAACCGACCGCTGGTGGTGTTGTCGACAGTGGAGGACCAGGCCGTGCCGCCGCCGGCCATTCTCGCCGCCACGTCGGCGCGCATGACGTTCAGGTCGATGAAGGACGGGTCGATCTTGCCGCTGGTGCTGGTCTCCCGGTGGCCCCGGGCGTAGCTGCTGTCCCGGCCGAGCCGGGTGAGCACGGCGGCCGTGGCGGCGAGCGACGCGTTGTACTGCGCGGCGGTCATCTCCTGGTTGACGCCGTTGTAGTCGATCTCCCACCCGATCATCAGGGTGTTGCCGTCACCGGCCGGGATCGGCCCGCTGCCGCCGCTGACTCCGGCGTGGTTGCACCGGCCGGCCGAGATGACGTGGAAGACACCGTTGTAGTCGACGAGCGCCTGGCACAGCGGGCCCGGCAGGTCGGACCGGCCGTTGATGCAGATGCCGAGCGCCGGGTGCGGATTGCTGGCGCTGGAGGTCGAGGCGGTGTGGTGCCAGAGCACCCCGATCGGGTCGAACGAGCCGGGCCGCATCCGGTTGAGCCAGTCCCCCTCGACCACTACCTGGACCCCGGCGGCGCGCAGCACGTCCACCAGCCAGGGAATGGTCGCCATCAGGCGTCCTGAAGCAGGTCGGCGAGGCACTCGGCCTTCGGCGCGGCGCTCGCGGCGGCGGGTCGGGCGACGACTGTCAGCGCGGCGACCACCAGGGCGGGGATGCCGAGCACCCCACGGCGGGGCAGACGGATGGACGGGATTCGGGCCATGGCGATCCTCCAGCGACGGCGGGTACGAACGGATCGACGAACGTGATGACGGGGACGCTATACCGTCACGTACGTCGATGTCGATACCCTTCATTGCCGGTTCACGGGTTGAAGGAATTCGCCGATTCAGACCTCGCCGAGCGCGTCGATGTCGCGCATCTCCTCCGCCGTGAGCGAGAAGTGGAAGACGTCGAAGTTGGCGGTGATCCGCTCCGGGGTCACCGACTTCGGGATCACCACGATCTCGTGGTCGATGTGCCACCGCAGCACCACCTGCGCCGGGGACACGCCGTGCGCGCCGGCGATCCTGGTCAGCACCGGGTCACTGAGGTCGCTGGTCTTGAACGGGCTGTACCCCTCCAGCACCACGCCCCGGTCCCGGTGCTCGGCGTGCCGCTGCCGGTCGTACAGCGACGGACTCCACCGGATCTGGTTGACCGCCGGGTTCTCCTCGGTGGACTGGATCAGCTCGTCGATCTCCGCGGTGCTGTAGTTGCTCACCCCTACCGCCCGGGCCAGGTTCTCGTCGCGGGCGGCGAGCAGCTCGCGCCAGAGCGGGATGCTGTCCCCCGGCGACGACGGCGGCCAGTGGATCAGCCAGAGGTCCACGTGCTCGACGCCGAGCGCCTCCAGGCTGGCCTCCAGCGTCGCGCGCTCCCGGCCCACCCGGTCCGGCGGGATCTTGGTGGTGATGAAGAGGTCCTCCCGGCGCAACCCGCTCTCCCGTACCGCCCGGCCGACCTCCCGCTCGTTGCCGTAAACGGTGGCGGTGTCGAGGTGCCGGTAGCCGGTGTCGAGCGCGGCCAGCACGGCGTCGTAACCGGCCTGGCCGGTGGCCTGCCAGGTGCCGAAGCCGAGCAGGGGCATCCGCACGTCACCGGGGAGCAGGGCGGTGGGCTGGTCGGTGAGGTCCATGAGGTCCGTTCTACCCCGCCGCGCCCTCGGCCGCCGAGCGAACCGGACACTCCGGCCTCCAGCGCACCGGTCCGGATTGCCGGAGAATGCTTGTGTGACCGACCGGCTGGACGAGTACCGGCGACGGCGGGACGCGGCCCGCACACCCGAGCCGGTGCCGTCGGCGAGCCCGCCGCCGTCCGGTGCTGACGCCGAACGCTTCGTCATTCAGCAGCACCACGCTCGCAGCCTGCACTGGGACCTGCGACTGGAGCGCGAGGGTGTGCTCGCCTCGTGGGCGGTGCCACGCGGCCTGCCCCGCGATCCGGGTCGCAACCACCTCGCCGTGCACACCGAGGACCACCCGATGGAGTACCTCGACTTCGCCGGTGAGATCCCCGCCGGGGAGTACGGCGGCGGCCGGATGCTGATTCACGACCGGGGCACCTACCGCTGTGAGAAGTGGCGCGACGACGAGGTGATCGTGACGCTCTCCGGTGAGCGGACCGCCGGCCGCTACGTCCTCTTCGCCACCGGAGGACGCGACTGGATGGTCCGCCGCACCGACCCCGCGCCGCCGGGCTGGACGCCGATGCCGGAGGTGGTCCGACCGATGCACACCACGCCCGCCGCCGGGCTCCCCCGCGACCGCGCCGCCTGGGGGTATGAGCTGCGCTGGGACGGCGTCCGGGCGATGGCGTACGTCTCCGGCGGGCGACTGCGGCTGCTCTCCGAGACCGACGAGGAGATCACCGGCGGGTATCAGTGGCTGCGCGCGATGGCCGAGGCGCTCGCGCCCACCGAGGCGGTGCTCGACGGTGTGCTGGTCCGCATCGACGGTGCCGGGCGGGTCCGCCCGGTACGGCCGGCCACCGGCAGCCGGGTCCCCGCCGGCGCCCAGTACCTGATCGTCGACCTGCTGTGGCTGGAGGGCGTGAGCAGCGTCGACGTGCCGTACACGCAACGCCGCGAGCTGCTCGATGGGCTGGTCTTGTCCGGTACGCACTGGCAGACTCCGCCGTGGTTCCCGGGCGCGGGCGACGAGGCCCTGCGTGCCGGGCGGGAACAGGGCCTGCCGGGCGTGGTCGCCAAGCGACTGGACTCGGTCTACCAGCCGGGGCGGCGCAGCCGGCACTGGCTGAGCATCGACGCGGTGTGACGGCGAGGAGCGACGTGTACCTGACTCACCTGGACTGCCCGCGCTGCGGCAAGGAACACGCCGCCGACCGGTTACAGAATCTCTGCGAGTGCGGGTCGCCGCTGCTGGCCCGCTACGACCTGCCGGCCGTGGCGAAGGCGGTCACCCCGGAACGCTTTCCGCTGCGCCCGGCCGACCTGTGGCGCTACCGGGAGGTCCTGCCGGTAGCCGACCCTCGGCACGTCACGACGCTGGGTGAGGGCTGGACGCCGCTGTTGCGGGCTCCGGCGTACGGCACGGAGATCGGCATCGCGGACCTGATGGTCAAGGACGAGGGGCTGGTCCCGACCGGCTCGTTCAAGGCCCGGGGCGCGGCGGTCGGGGTGAGCCGGGCCCGCGAGCTGGGCGTCGAGCGGATCGCGATGCCTACCAACGGCAACGCCGGGTCGGCCTGGGCCACGTACGCCGCGCGGGCCGGAATGGGCGCGACGATCGTCATGCCGCTGGAGGCGCCGACCATCTGCCGGCGCGAGTGCGTCGCCGCCGGGGCCGACCTGCGCCTGGTCGACGGGCTGATCGGCGACGCCGGTCGGCGGGTGGCCGAGCTGATCGCGGAGTCGAACGGGGCGATCTTCGACGCCGGCACGCTGCGCGAGCCCTACCGGTTGGAGGGCAAGAAGACGATGGGGTACGAGATCGTCGAGCAGCTCGGCTGGCAGACACCGGACGTGATCATTTATCCCACCGGCGGCGGGGTCGGCCTGATCGGCATCCACAAGGCGCTGCACGAGCTGCGCGAGCTGGGCTGGATCGGCGACAAGCTGCCCCGGCTGGTGGCGGTGCAGTCCACCGGCTGCGCGCCGATCGTGCGGGCCTTCGCCGCCGGCGAGGATCGGGCCCAGCCGTGGGCGGACGCGCACACTGTGGCGTTCGGCATCACGGTGCCGGCCCCGCTGGGCGACGAGCTGATCTTGGCGGCGCTGCGGGAGTCCTCCGGTACGGCAGTCGCCGTCGACGACGCGGACATCCTGGCCGATCTGCGGGACTTCGCCGCCCGGGAGGGGCTGCTGCTCTGCCCGGAGGGGGCGGCCTGCCTCACGGCGGCCCGGCAACTGCGCGCGGGCGGGTGGATCCGGGCCGGCGAACGGGTGGTGGTGCTCAACACCGGTGCCGGGCTGAAGTACCCGGACACTGTCGACGTCTCCGGCGTACCAGTGATGGCTTGAGGTGACGGCGCCCCGCGGACCGGGCGGTACGCGGGGCGCCGTCGTGCCGGTCTACTGGTAGGTGATGTCCGAGGGTGAGTAGAGGCAGTTGACGCCGTCGGCGCCCTCGCCGATCTCGGTCGGCTCGCTGCCCTTCGGCACGCCCTTGTACTTCACGCAGATCGAGGTCTCCCGGTCCGGGTCGCCGACGATGGTGATCCGGCTGAACCGGGCCGTGTCGCCCCAGTTGGTGTTGATGCCGGCGATCGCGTCGGTGTTCCGGACGATCACGTTGTCGATCACCACGTGCCGCTGGTACGACGTGGAGCAGTTGCCGCAGGCGCGGTAGAGCTTGCCGGCGTTCTCCACCCGGAAGTTCTTGATGTAGACGGTGCCCGAGCCGTTGTGCTGGAAGACCTTGTCGCTGGCGGAACGGGCTCCACCGCCGTCGACGGTGTACGTGGTGCCGCCGCGGAAGGTCGCCGCGTCCTCGCCGACGTCCTCCCACCAGACGTTGATCAGGGTGCAGTTGCCCTCGCAGTGCACGCCGTCGCCGGCCGGAGCACCGATGATCACGTTGCGCAGGGTGGCGCCCGCGGCCAGCTCGAACATCGGGTCCTGGCTCTCGCCCTGCCCGCCGTCACCGATGCCGTAGTAGCGCTTGAGCCCACCGTCGAACGAGCCGGAGACCGGGATCGTGGCGTCCACCTTCTGGCTGCCGGTGGGCGTTGGCCAGCCAGCCGGCGGAGGCGTGGTGGTCGGCGGCGGCGTGGTGGTGGGTGGCGGAGTGGTCGTCGGTGGCGGAGTCGTCGGGGTGCCGCCGCCGGACGAGTCGACCGACACGTCGTCGAAGCCGCCACTGGCGTACGCGGTGACCAGGCCGATCCGGCCCGCGCCGGCCAGGCTGTTGCTGCCGGACGCGATCTGGGTGCCGTTGACGAAGCCGCGGATGGTGCTGCCGCTGGTCTCGATGCGCAGGTTGTACCAGGTGCCGGTGCCGACGCCCAGAGCTGCGGAACCGATCGCCGTGACGGAGCTGCCGTTGACCGCCTGGAGTTCGGCCCGACCGGAGCCGAGCAGGGCCAGCCGGTACATCTTTGTGCTGCTGGTGGAGCGGGCGGCGAGCCCGACCAGGGCACCGGACGAGCCGAAGCTCGTGGGCCTGACCCGGGCCTGCACGGAGTAGTTGGTCCAGCTGGTCTGGCCGGCGAACTGCCGGGCCAGCTCGCTGCCGGCGTTGGACTGGTTGAGCACGCCCGAGCCGTCGACGGCCCAGGTGCCGCCGGACTTGGACCAGCCGGAGGTGTCGCCGTCGGTGAAGTCGTCGCTGAAGACGGTGGCCGCGAAGGCCGAGGTCATGCCGGCGGCGAGGGCCGCAGCGGTCACCCCGGCACCGACCGCCAGCAGGAGTGGTCGGCGGCCGGAGAGTCGTCTTTTCTGCACAGGTGTCCTCCTTGACGCATGTGGTGGTGATCCCTCGGCCGCCGTACCGAGACGTGCTCGCACGGCGTGCTGCGCTGAACGGGATCGGTGTGCGCCCCCGTCGGACGCCCGGATCCGAGGCGGGGTGAGGCGGGTTCAAGACCCTGGGGAAAGGGCTTTCCCGATGCTTCGAGGCTAGGACTGTCCAACCATCAACGTCAATGCCTGGCGTTTGCAGGTCTGTTGCAGGATTCCGGGGCGCAACGCCGACCGCTCAGTAGCTCTCCGGCTCGGTGATCCGCCACGCCGCGTTGATCAGCCCGATGTGCGAGAGCGCCTGCGGGATGTTGCCGAGCTGCGTGCCGGTGGTCAGGTCGATCTGCTCGCTGAACAACCCCACGTCGTTGGAGTACCCGACGACTCGCTCGAAGAGCGCCTCGGCGCGCTGCGGCTCACCCGTCATCACCAGACATTCCACCAGCCAGAACGAGCACAGCAGGAATCCGGCCGGGTCGGTCGTCCAACGCCGCAGCAGGCCGTCCTCGGTGCCCAGCTCGCGCTCGACCATCGCGATCGTCGAGCGCATCCGCGGATCGGTGGCCGGCAGGAAGTGCGTGACCGGCAGCGCGAGCACCGAGGCGTCCAGCTCCGCCGATCCGAACGCGCCGGTGAACGCCCCGATCCGTTCGTTCCACCCCTCGCGCAGCACGGTGTCGCGGATCTCGTCGCGTACCCGCGCCCAGCGATGCGGGTCGGCCCGATCACCGAGCCGGTCGGCGAGCCCCACCGCCCGGTCCATCGTCAACCAGCAGGACACCTTGGACGAGACGTACTGGCGTTCCTCGTCGCGGGTCTCCCAGATGCCCCGGTCCGGCAGGTGCCACGTAGCGGCCACCTGCTCGGTCAGCCCGAGCACCATCTCCCGCAGCTCGTCCTCGAACCGTGCGCCGAGGTAGTCGCGCAACCGCCACACCGCCGACATCACCTCACCCGGCACGTCGAGCTGCCGCTGCCGCCAGGCGTCGTTGCCGACCCGCACCGGTCGACTGTCACGGTAGCCGCGCAGGTGGTTGCAGTGGTGTTCGGAGAGGTCGCGTTCCCCCTCCAGCCCGAAGAGCACCGGCACTGGCTCATCACCGAACCGGCCGATCGAACGGGTCGCCCAGGCGAACAACCGGGACGTCTCGTCGGGGCAGGCCGCCACCCAGAGAGCCCGCATGGTCAACGAGAAGTCCCGCAGCCAGGAGTAGCGGTAGTCGTAGTTCCGGTCGCCACCGATCTGCTCCGGCAACGAGGTGGTCAACGCGGCGGCGACCGCGCCACTGCGGGCGTACGTGAGGCCGGTCAGGACAGTCGAGCTGTGTTTGACGAGTTCGGGGTATCGGCCGGAGTACCCGTGCGTCTCCCGGAACGCCTGCCACGCCTCCGTCGTCTCGGCGAGGGTGGTCAGCGGGTTCACCCGGGCCGGCGGGTCGCCGTACGCCTCGCCGAACGCGAGGTCCATCCCGATGACCTGACCGGCGGAGACCTCGAACTCGTGGGTCACCCGGTCGGTGCCCGCCCGCAGGTGCAGGCCCCCGGCGCGCAACATCAGCACCACCGGGCCGGCGCCGGCCAGCACCCCGCCGTCCGGCTGCTCGTGCAGGTACGGCGTGAGCAGGCCGTACTCCGGGCGGGGCGCGAAGTCCAAGGCCATCCGTACCCGCCCGGAGAGCCCCTCGACCACCCGGATCAGCACCGCGGGTGAGTTCTTGCCCAGCTCGTGGGCGCGGGCGCCGACCTCGGCGGCCAGCGCGTCGGTGACCGCCACGCTGCCATGCGGGGTGTGGTGCACAGTCCGCAGCACCAACGTGTCCGGCAGGTACGCACGCTCCACCCGGTGACCCGGACCGCCGAACCCGACCGGCGCCAGCCGGAAGTGGCCGGCCCTCGGGTCGAGCAACCGCGCGAACACGGACGATCCGTCGAACCGGTGCGGGCACCACCAGTCGATCGAGCCGTCCTTGCCGACCAGGGCACCCGAACGAGAGTCCGAGAGGAACCCGTAGTCGGAGATCTGCGGCTGCTGCTCCACCCGCCGGGGGTACCCGCCTCGGCCCGGATCAGGCCGGAACGATCACTCGGTCGGTGGCTCGTCCTCGCCCGCCGCCTCTGCCGCGTCGGCCTCTTCCTTGGTCTTGTGCACGGCCTTGTCGGCGTGCTCCGGCGGCCCGTAGACCGTGTAGAGCACCAGCGGGTTGGGGCCGGTGTTGACGAAGTTGTGCTTGGTGCCCGCCGGCACCACTACCAGGTCGCCAGCGACGACCTTCCGCTTCGCGCCGGCGACCCGCGCCTCGCCGACGCCGCTGACGAAGGTGAGGATCTGGTCGATGTCCTCGTGCACCTCCTCGCCGATCTCCCCATCGGCGGGGATGGTCATGATGACCAGCTGGGTGTGCTCACCGGTCCACAGCACGCGCCGGAAATCCGGGCTCTTCTCGGCGACAGTCGCGATAGTGAAATGCTCCATGTCCACGCTCATACCCCGTCTGGCGGCGCGCCACGCCGGGACTGGCGGATGGTGCAATTCCCCACGGGTGGCGGGTTTGGATCCGCGCGGACCGGGGATCGACAACGCTGACCGGCGCGAACGGCCGGTCGAGCCAGGTCCCCGCCGACGTACCGCCGAACGGCTGCGGTGGTGGGAGACGGCCAGAGCACGGCGACGTTCCGACAACTGTCGAAACGGCGCCGTGCGCTCTTGTGTGCCCGGGGCCTAGCGGTGCAGCCAGGTGAGCAGGTCGGGTGGGGCCAGCGCCGCGACCCGTTGCCGGTAGCGGGCCAGACCGGTCTCGTCCAGCAGGTCGCGTCCCTGGCCTGAGCCTCCCCGGCGAAAGAACGCCTGCCGGTCACGCAGCACGCCGAGCGTGTCCGGTGCGAGCTGGTCGGCGCGCTCCCGCATGCGACCGAAGGTGGCCGCCTCGACCAACTCCGGCCCCGGGCTCGGGAGGTTCCACAGGTCGGCCAGCCGGCGCATCTCACCGCCCAGATCCGCCATTAGGTCGTCGTAGTGCACCAGCTCGACGTTCGGCTCGTGCCGGCGCGCCCACGCGTCACCAATGTGCATCAGCACCCCGGGCAGCGAGTCCAGCTCGACTCGGGGGTCCACCTCCCGGTCGACCCAGCTCAGCAACCACTCGCGTACCGGAGGCCGCTCCCGGGGTGGCCCGGCCGGGGCGGGTTGGCCGGTCAGCTCGGCGATGCGCGCCCGGTCCAGGTTGGCGCTCTGGTGGTAGAGGGAGACCGCCATGTCCAGCGGATGCCGGGCCACCACCACGTACCGCGCCCGAGGGTCGAGCGGCACCCCGTCCAGCGGAGTGTGCGTCTTGATGAACCGCCGGTGTGGCTGGGCGGCCAGCCGGTCGTACACCGTGGCCCGCGGCTCGCCCAACCAGTCCAGCCACGGCGACAGCACTGTCAGCGGTGCCGGCAACTCCGGGGTACGGAGCACCAGGAGCGCACAGATCATCTGCATCCAGGTGGTGCCGCTCTTGGATCGGGTGCTGATCACGAGGTCGCCGTCGCGGAACGGGAAACCGGTCCACCGCGCGCTGTCCTCTTCGTCGGACTGGTAACGGTGAATCGGCGTGAGCATCGGTGGATGGTAGTCGCCGAACCGACAGTCGAGCAGCCGAATTCCGGCTTACATTCCTGGGGCCTGTGCGTATGCCTGGCTAGATTGAAGTATGGTGCCCGCCCACGGGGGCCGGGCGGCGGCACCGGTCTACCGCCCCATCCTCGCCAACCGACGAGGCGAGCTTGAGGCCCTGAGCCACCTCGATCCCGCGTACGCCGCGCTGGTCGCCCCGATCCTGGAGATCGGCGCGATCGGTCGGTCCACGATGGACGCCATTCGTCGGTTGCCATCCGGGCTGCTGCCCGCCATCGACGTCAGCGCACTGCCCGACATCCCCGAGGCGGAGCTGAGCCGTTGGGGCGTACCGGTGGTGCCGGTGATCGGGCTCTCCGAGAGCGACCACCGGCTGGTAGCGCACGGCGCGGCGGCGCGGGCGTACGGCCGGAGCGCGCTCATCCGGCTGCGGACCGGCCGGGACCGGGCCGGACCGGACGCCAGCACCACAGCCGTGGAACGGATCTGGCGGTTCACCGGCCTCGCCCCTGAGGAGTGCGACCTGCTGGTGGACGCGGGGGACGTCTGCTGCCCGGCGGACGTGCGGACCGTCGAGCCCCGGGTACGCCACCTGCTGGACTGGGCACGTCGACACGCCTGGCGGTCGGTGACGGTGGCGGCAGGCGGTATGCCGCCGACGCTGTCCCGGTTGCCCACCGACGAGCCGGTCCCGCTGGACCGTTGGGACTGGCAACTGTGGCGGCGACTTGCCGACGCCGGGGTCGACTACGGCGACTACGGCGTCCACCCGGCCGGGCCGGGCACCGGTGACCCTGGCGACCGGTTGCCGACAGTGCGTTACACCGACGACGGCCGCTGGTGGGTCTACCGCTGGGCGCGACGCGGCGGCCGGGGCGACGACCGGTTCGCCGACCTGTGTCGCACGCTGGTGTCGGCACCGCACTGGCCCACCACCGGGGCGGCCTTCTCCTGGGGTGACCATGAGCTGCTGCGGCGGGCCCGCCGGGGCGCCGGGGCCGGCTCGACCGCCAACTGGGCGGCGTGGAGCACCTCGCACCACCTGGCCCACGTGCTGGCCACGCTGCTGCACCCGGCCGGGGAGGGCACGCCGCGGTGGCACCCCGGGCAGGGGCCACCGCAGCGGGGACGATCGCTGCGGTGAGGCCGGGTCTACTGCCTCTCGGTGAAGCCGAACTGGATGATGCCCTCGTCGTCGACTGTGGCATCCACCGACGCGTCGCCGAGCAGCTCGGCGGCGTCCTCGTCCAGGAAGATCCGGGCGCCCTGGTTGTCGACCACCCGATCGCCCTGCGCCGGTTCAGGCACCAGCTCGACGGTGAGCGAGCCCGCCTCGGTGTCGGCGGCGATACGCACCCCGCCGTCCTGGGCGACGTCCTGTTGGTTGGCGAGGTCACGGATGACGAGCACGGCGTTATCAGTCATGGTGAGCATTGATGGAACTCCTCGTGAATTGTCGGCTCGCGGTCGGATACCGCGCGGACCGGACAGTCGGCCCGCGTACGAGCACACGTGGGAGGCGACAGAGGGGCGAACGGTCATCGCCGTCGCATCGGATCGGGGCAGCTGACGGCCCCGTCACTCCCACCGTGCCCGCTGGCCGACCATCCGTCAAATAGAGCCAGGTCAGTGGAGAGCGGCGGCCGGCTCCAGCCAGGCGCGAATCTCGTTGACCGCCGCGCGGCCGGCCCGGTTGGCTCCGATCGTGCTGGCCGAGGGGCCGTACCCGACCAGGTGAACCCGCGCGTCGGCGACCACCCGGGTGCCGTCCATCGTGATACCGCCGCCGGGCGCGCGCAGCCCCAGCGGGGCGAGGTGGTCGATGGCCGCCCGGAAGCCGGTGCACCACAGGATCACGTCAGCCGGCACGAACCGCCCGTCCGTCCAGGCCACCCCGTCGGGCGTGATCCGCTCGAACATGGGTAGCCGGTCGAGGACGCCGCGCTCACGCAGTCGGCGTACCTCCGGGGTGACCGGCAGCCCGGTCACGCCCACCACACTGCCCGGCGGTCGGCCAGCCCGGACCGCCTGGTCCACCCGGGCCACAGCGGCCCGACCCAGCTCCTGGCCGAACTCCCCGTCGTTGAACGTCGGCGGCCGGCGGGTCACCCAGGTGGTGGCCGCCGCCACTGTGGAGACCTCACCGAGCAGTTGCACGGCCGAGGTGCCGCCGCCGACCACCACCACGCGCAAGCCGGTGAACTCGGCCGGCCCTCGATAGTCGGCGGTGTGCAACTGGCGTCCGCGAAACGTCGACCGGCCCGGGTAGTGCGGCCAGAACGGCCGCGTCCAGGTGCCGGTGGCGTTGATCAGGGCGCGGGCGGTCCAGGTGCCCCGGTCGGTGTGCACGTCCAGTCGCCCATCCGGGCGGGAGTGCACCCCCCGGACCCGCACCGGCCGCCGCACCGGCAGGTCGAAGGCCCTCTCGTACGCGGCGAAGTAGGCGCTGACCTGCTCGGAAGCCGGGCGATGCGGCGCGGTGGGCGGGAGCGGCAACCCGGGCAGGTCGTGGAAGCCGTGCACCCGGTCGAAGACCAGCGTCGGCCAGCGGTGCTGCCAGGCGCCGCCGGGCCCGTTGTCGGCGTCGAGGATGACGAAGCCGCTGCCGGGTGCGAAGCCGGTGCGGTGCAGGTGGTAGCCGGCGCTCAGGCCTGCCTGCCCGGCACCGATCACCACCACGTCCGCGGAGTGGGTGTCCACGTGGGCTACAACGCGCCGGACGTCACCGCTGTGCCCGTCCTCGACCGTCGCGCCGATCACAGACGGCCATTACGGCTTCGGCCGCCTGAGCTGCACTTACGCTGAGTGAATGAGCGACTTCCGTCGGTACGCGGCCGAGTTCCTCGGCACCCTGCTGCTGGTGTTCTTCGGGGTGGGCAGCGCGGTCGCCGCACGGGTCCAGGGCGGCGTGGTGGTGGTGGCGCTGGCCTTCGGGTTCGTGATGGTGGCCCTCGTCTACACGATCGGCCCACTCTCCGGCAGCCACGTCAACCCAGCGGTGACACTCGGTGTGCTGCTCTCCGGCAAGATCTCGGTGCTCGGGGCTGTGGCGTACTGGATCGCGCAGTTCATCGGCGCGACCGTGGCGGGCTTCGTGCTCTGGGCGCTGACCCGATGGGGTGACGTAGCGGACCAGACCGGAGCCCTGGGCACGAACGGCTACGGCGCGCACATCAACCGGGGCGGCGCGGCCGTGCTGGAAGTCGTGCTGACCTTCCTCTTCGTGCTGGTCGTGCTGGTGGTGACGAGTCGGAGCGAGAATCCGGGAACTGCCGGACTGGCCATCGGGTTGGCCCTGGCCGTGACCCAACTGGTGGGCGTGACGCTGACCGGCGCTGCGGTCAATCCGGCCCGCGCGTTCGGCCCGGCGGTCTTCGAGGGCGGCGTGGCGCTACGGCAACTCTGGGTGTTCATCGTCTTCCCGCTGCTCGGTGGGGCGCTCGCCGCGCTGGTCGCACCGCTGGTGATGGGGGCGCAGCGGCACTACTGGGGTGGCCACGAGAAGACGGTCGGTGGGCCGAAGTAGCCCACACGGCAATATCTTTCGCTTGAGGGCCTTCTCCGGCGAATATCTCCGTGACAGCATCAGCGGATGCATCGCCGTCACTTTCCCCGGGCCGTCGCGCTGCTCGCGCTGGTAGCCACAGCGGCCACCGCCGCCGCGCCCAGTGCCACCGCCGAGTCGCCCACCCCCGCGACGACCCAGCTGCGTGCCACCATCGACACGATCCTCGCCGACACCCGGTTGGCCGGCGCGCAGGCCTCGGTGGTCGTGGTCGACACCAGCACGGGACAGACGCTCTACGACCGCAACGGTGACCGCCGGCTGGTTCCGGCGTCAAACACCAAGCTGCTGACCTCGACGGCCGCCCTTGAGCTGCTCGGCCCGGGTCACCGTTTCAGCACCGACGTACGGGCCAGCGGCAAGCGCCGTGCGGGCCTGCTCTCCGGCAACCTCTACCTGCGCGGCGGAGGCGATCCGACGATGCTCGCCGCCGACTACGACGCGCTCGCCGCGCAGGTCGCCGCCGACGGCGTGCGGGTGGTCACCGGAAACCTGGTCGCCGACGACACCCGCTACGACCGCACCCGACTCGGCCCCGACTGGACCTGGGACGACGAGCCCTACTACTACGCCGCGCAGGTCTCGGCGCTGACAGTCGCCCCGGACACCGACTACGACGCGGGCACCGTGATCGTGCGCGCCGCACCGGCGGGCCGGGCCGGCGCCCCGCCGGTGGTCACCACCACCCCCGCCACCGGGTACGTCCACGTCGACAACCGCGCCCAGACGGTCAGCGACGGCGAGACCTCGATCTCGATCGAGCGCGAGCACGGCGGCAACACCGTCGTGGTGACCGGTCAGATCGCCGTCGGCGACGAACCCGCCAGCGACTGGGTCACCGTCTGGGAACCCACCGGCTACGCGGCCGACGTGTTCCGGGCGGCGCTGCACCGACACGGCGTCCGGGTGCTCGGCCGGACCGTGCTCGGCCAGCCCACTCCGGAGACGGCCGACCCGGTGGCGCGCCACGACTCGATGAGTCTGGGCGAGCTGATGACGCCATTCCTGAAGCTGTCCAACAACGGGCACGCCGAGGTGTTGACCAAGGAGATCGGTCGGGTGCTCTCCGGCTCGGGCACCTGGACCGCCGGGCTCACCGCGATCAGCGAATACGTCGCCGACACCGGAATGGACACCGGGAGACTGCGCCAGCGTGACGGCTCAGGATTGTCCCGACGCAACCTGATTCCGGCGGCGGAATTCGTCGACCTGCTGAGCGCCGTCCGCGCCGAACCGTGGTTCGCGACCTGGTACGCGGCGCTGCCGATCGCCGGTCAGCCCGAGCGGTTCGTCGGCGGCACCCTGCGCAGCCGGATGGCCGACACGCCAGCCGCGGGCAACGTGCACGCCAAGACCGGCAGCCTGACCGGGGTCTCCGGGCTCTCCGGCTACGTCACCAGCGCCGATGGTCGGCTGCTGGCGTTCTCCATCCTGCTGAACAACTACCTCACTGCGTCGGTGAAGTCGATGGAGGACCAGATCGCCGTGGCGCTGGCCGGCTTCCGCGAGGATGGTGCGTCGACGGCACGGGTGGCCCCGCCGGCGGTGCCGGAGACGCCGCGCACCCCGGAGGGCGTCGAGTGCTCCTGGATCAAACCGATCACCTGCTGAGCGACGGCCGGGAGGCGCGGACGCACCTCCCGGCCCGGCGAGCGCTCAGGCCGGACGGTCCGGTGGGGGGACCACCGCCGTCGGGTCACCACGTTCGATGAGCGCGGCGATCTCAGCGGCCCGCAGCCCGCGCAGGGCCAGCACCCGGGTGCCCCAGCGGTGCAGGCGGCACGGGTGCGGGCTGGCATCGTTACGGCAGACCACACCCCCGGACCACCGTCGGGGGGCGTGCACCACCACCGCCCGTACGGCGAACTGGGTGTCCTCGCCCGTGACGTACGGCGGCAGGGGGATGTCGCGAAGAACCTCCCCGGACGCTTCGCCGATGCCGGACGAAGCGGCACGACGGTCGCGGTGGGCGATGCTACTCATCTCCGCTGCCTCCACACTGGATGGTCGGATGGGGACAGCAGAAAGTTACGGCGCATTCGACGGTCTGCGACGGACAAACTGTCCCGCTCTCCGAACGCACAGCGATCAGTCAGTCAGTCACCGCACCGTCACGGCCTGGAGGCCGACGTTGCCGCAGTGCGACGTGAAGACCTTCTCGACGGTCCAGGTCAGCAGCAGCCGGGCACCCTTCGGCGCTGTGAAGCGGATGGTGAACTGGGCGCTCTGGCTGGTGTAGGGGTCTTCGAGTCGGGCGATGCTGGTCGGCCCGCCGGTGGACAGCCGCGCTTCCAGTCGCCCCCGAGCCATCCAGATGCCACCGTAGAGCTGGACCGTGCGCGGCTCACCACTGCCGGCGACGGCGACGCTGAACCCGTTCCCGGCACCGCAGGCGTAGACGCCGTTGGAGCTGCCGCTCGTCGACCGCTCCGGCGTGCCGTCGGCCCAGCGCACGTACTCCTGGTTACCGTCCCAACCGACCCGCCGGCCCGGGCCACCTCCGTCGATGATCTCGCCGGAGCCGGAACGCTTGCGGTTCATCGATCTGCCGCCGCGCTCCCCCCAGTGCACCCAGTCCCGAGCGCCAACGGCGGTGAGGTCGACGATGGCGGGCATCTCGCCCCGGCTCACCGTCAGCGCCGGCGAATCGGGCTTCGGCGGTGGCGGGGCGGGCGTGCTGGCCGACGGCGTCGGGTCCGGCGAGGGTGGTCGCTGGCGCGGACGCAGACCGGGCGTCGCCGGCCCCGCCTCGCCGGTGCGCCCGTCGGCGGCCGGCACACCGGGGGGACGTGCGGACACACTGCCCGGGCCCGCCTGGTCGTCGTCCGGCGCCGGACCGGACCGGGTGGCGAGGTACGAGATCAACACCACCAGGCAGACGAGGACGGCGGCTCCCTCCACCGCCCAGCGCCGCCGCTGTCGGGCGCGGCGCAACACGCTGCGGGTCACCCCGGCGGTAATGGCACGCGGACGGTGCTTCGGCGGCGCGTCGCCAGCCCTCGAACCAGCCCGCGTGCGGTCTTCGTCCGCCACCGACCCCTCCAACTCCGCCGCCCGGCCGTTTTGGACCGCCGAGGACCACACCATCCACTGTGGGCAGTTTCACGTTTGCCCCGGGCGTGGACGACACGCTAGATCCGGACTACCGGACGTGTCCAGCCCACAATGGGACGCTGCCGGACAACCCGGCCGCCCGCCCAGGCACCTGGGCAGACCACCAGTGCTTCCGGGGTCAGCCGATCCGGAAGCCGAGCAGTTGCGCGACGACCACTGCCTGCTCGACGTCGATCACGGCACCGGCCCGTTCGACGACCGTCGGATCCAGCGCTGTGAGATCGCTGCCCCGCAGGTCGGCGCCGCCGAGCCGGACGTTCGTCAGCTGCGCCCCGGAAAGATCGACACCGGTGACCGTAGCACCGGTGAGGTTGGCCCTGGTGAGGTCCACCTCGCGCATGCGCACCCCGGTCAGCCGGATGCCACGCAGGTCGGCACCGGGCAACGCGACGAAGGACCAGTCACCGCCGTCCACCGTCAACGGACGCAGATCGCACTCGCTGAAGGTGCTGCCGACCAGCTTGCAGCCGGTGAACTCGGCCTCGAAGAAGTTGCACCGCCGAAACACGCAACGGGTGAAGGCGGAGTCGACATGCCGGGAGGCGTTGAACGCCACGTTGCCGAACGTGCACCCGGTGAAGACCGCGCCCCTGCTCACCGCCTCGGTCAGGTCCACACCGAAGAACTCACAACCCACGAAGTGCCGGTCGGTCAGCTCCTCGCCGTACCAGTCCTCGTTGCGGAAGGTCACGTCCTCGGTCAACTCCGGCATCCGGCCAGGTTAGTGGGCGTCGCCGACAGCCGACGGCCGGCGGGCCGACGCCGACCCCCTTCCGGTGTCGGTGTACCGGCGAGTACGTTCGGCGGCGTGAGTGTGGCTCGGAGCAGGGACCCGGATCAGATCGGTTTCGACACGGCGCGGCTGGCACGCATCGACGAGCACTTCGGCCGGTACGTCGACGACGGCAGGCTGGCCGGCTGGCAGGTGGTGGTCACCCGTCGCGGTGAGGTGGCGCACTCCTCGACGTACGGGCTGCGCGACCGGGAGTCGGGCGCACCGGTCGAGGCCGACACTCTGTGGCGGATCTACTCGATGACCAAGCCGGTCACCTCGGTCGCGGCGATGATGCTGTGGGAGGAGGGCCGGTTCGAGCTGACCGACGAGATCAGCCGCTGGCTGCCCGAGTTCGCAGACCTGCGGGTCTACTCCAAGGGGTCGGCGCTCAAGCCGTACACGGTGCCGGCGGTCGAGCCGATCCGGGTCTGGCACCTGCTCACCCACACGGCCGGCCTGACGTACGGCTTCATGCAGACCTCGGTGGTCGACGGGCTCTACCGGGCCGCCGGCTACGACCTGTACCCGCCGGCGGACGTCGACCTGGCCGGCGCCTGCGCGGCCTTCGGCGAGCTGCCGCTGCTGTTTCAGCCCGGTTCGGCGTGGGGCTACTCCGTCGCCACCGACGTGCTGGGCCGACTCGTCGAGGTGATCTCGGGGCAGAGCCTCGACGCGTTCTTCGCCGACCGGATCTTCGACCCACTGGGCATGACCGACACCCGCTGGTGGGTGGAGGGCGACGAGGCCGACCGGCTGGCCGCGCTCTACGTACCGGAACCGCGCAGCGGCCGGGCCGTCCGCTACGACAGCCTGGGGTCGCTCGCGTTCGGCAAGCCGGCGCTGCTCTCCGGCGGTGGCGGCCTGATCTCCAGCGCCGCCGACTACCACCGGTTCACGCAGTTGCTGCTGCGCGGCGGCGAGCTGGACGGCGTCCGGCTACTCGGGCCGCGCACGGTGCGGTTCATGACCCGCAACCACCTGCCCGGCGGTCAGGACCTGGGCACCTTGTCCACCGGCGGCTTCGCCGAGACCACCCTGGACGGGATCGGCTTCGGCCTCGGCTTTGCGGTGGTCGACGACCCGATCCCCAGCCGGGTGCCCAGCAGCGTCGGCGAGTACTACTGGGGCGGGGTGGCCAGCACCGCGTTCTGGGTCGACCCGGCCGAGGAGATCACCGCGCTGCTGTTCACGCAGCTGATGCCGTCGAGCACCTACCCGCTCCGCTCCCAGCTGCGCCAGCTCGTCTACGCCGCCCTGGTCGACTGACCCCGCCGGAGGCGCTGACGGACCCCACCCCAGCCCTGCCGATCTTGCACTTTGTGTTGTCTAGATGACCGTGATGAGTCGTTTGTCGGGACAGAAACTGCAAGATCGACGGAACGCCCAGCGAAGGAACGGTCAGTCGGCGAGGCGGGCCGGGAAGCCACCGGTGGCGATCGGACCCCAGGCGTCGATGGTGACCCGGATCAGCGACTTGCCCTGACGCACCATCGCCGCCCGGTAGTCGTCCCAGTCCGGGTGCTCGCCGGAGATGCTGCGGAAGTATTCGACCAGCGGCTCCAGCGCCTCGGGCAGGTCGAGCACCTCGGCGGTGCCGTCGATCTGCACCCAGGGGCCGTTCCAGTCGTCGCTGAGCACGCAGGCCGACACCCGGGGGTCGCGGCGGAGGTTGGTCACCTTGGCCCGCTCGGGGTAGGTGGAGACGACCAGCCGCCCCTGCCCGTCGACCCCGGCGGAGACCGGGGAGGACTGCGGTCGCCCGTCGGCCCGGGTGGTCATCAGCACGACGCGGTGTCGCGGCCGGAGGAAGTCGAGCAGGCCGTCCCGGTCGACGCGGGTGTTCCTTGCGATGCTGCGTGCCATTCCCCGTTCCTACCAGGGTGCGGGCGCAACGGTGGCGGCGGGTCAGCGGGGTCGGGCCGCGGCGCGGTGAACCGCCTGGGTGGGCACCCGGGGACGGCCGGACGGACGCCAGGCCCGACCGTTGGCGTAGATCACCCGAAAACCGAGGTACGACGCGAGCGGCGCCCAGTGGGCGGAGCCCATCCGCAGCTCGGCGGCATTGTGTCGCTGGCCGTTGGCGAGCACGTCGAGGAGCACTGTTTCGAAGGCTGCCGATTCGACCCAGTCGACCTCCCGGGTGAAACCGCAGATCAGAGCGGCTCCGGTGACCTCCAGGAACTCGCGCAGCACCGCGTCCGAGGCGCGCAGCACCGAGCAGCTGCCGAAATAGAGTCGCCGGCCCTCCGCGCGGCCGGCCATCAGCTCGGCCACCTCGTTCAACTCCACCGACTGCCAGTCGGTGAGGCAGAGCCGGCTCGGCTCACCGTGCATGGCGAAGAAGCCGACCCGGTGGTCGGCGTACTGCTTGAGCAGCCAACGGTCCAGGAAGTAGAACAACTCGTCGCGGGTGGCCGCGTCCTTGTGGATGAAGCGGATCTTGCCCAGCCGCTCCAGCAGCTCCAGCGTGGGCAGCAC
Organism: Micromonospora sp. NBC_00821; assembly: GCF_036347035.1. NCBI lineage: Bacteria > Bacillati > Actinomycetota > Actinomycetes > Micromonosporales > Micromonosporaceae > Micromonospora > Micromonospora sp. NBC_00821. Next base: position 1,382,154 of record NZ_CP108880.1, on the reverse strand, counting down.
CGAGCCCCGTTCGTTGAGGTCACGGTGCCACTGACCCTCGACACAGAAGACGCCACCGCGTGCCACGCGCACCTCCGCCAGTCCGCCGCCCGGGGGCTGACGTTACCGGCCGCCATCACCCCGGGAACATCACCCGCCGTGTGGCAGATTGCGACGTTCGGTGCCCTTGACCGTGCGAGGGGTGATCGGCCGCAAATGGCTGTTTCGCAAATCAGTCGAATTCCCAGGCAATACCCAGGGACAGCGGATTATGAGCACGATTCTCGTTAACCACCTCCAACGGCACTGATCAGTGCGAGGGTGGAAATCACGGGACTTCTCGGTCGATGTCCTGGAGCCACCCCATTCGCTCTCCTATCGGGAGGACTTCTGTGCGCGTAAACACCTTGAAGCGGGTCGCCGTCGCATTCGCCCTGGCACTGCCCGGGGCCGCAATCGCCACGGTGATCGCCGCACCGGCGGCGTACGCGGACGGCTGTTACACCTGGAACCGCACCCTGACCCAGGGGCGCTCCGGCGACGACGTCCGCCAGTTGCAGATCCGGGTCGCCGGGTGGGCCGGCTACCGGGACATCGTGGAGAACGACGGCCGCTACGGGCCGAAGACCGCCGCCGCGGTCAAGCGGTTCCAGCAGGCGTACGGGCTGCGCGCCGACGGCATCGCCGGCCCACAGACCTTCGCCAAGCTGTACCAACTCCAGGACAACGACTGCACACCCGCGCACTTCACCTACGGCGAGTTGGACAACGGGTGCGGCGGGAGCGGGTGGAGCGGCGGCCCGCTGTCGGCGAACCAGACCAAGCAGAACGCGCTGCGCACCATGTGGAAGCTTGAGGCGCTGCGCAAGAGCCTCGGTGACAAACCGCTCAACGTGTCGAGCGGTTTCCGCAGTCGCGCCTGCAACAACCAGGTCGGCGGGGCGTCCGACAGCCAACACCTGTACGGCAACGCGGCCGACGTGACCTCACGGACGTCCTCGCTGTGCCAGGTCGCCCGCGGCGCCCGTAACAGCGGCTTCAGTGGGATCTACGGGCCGGGCTACCCCGACCACGACGACCACGTGCACGTCGACTCACGTCGGGAGAACAACAGCGACGACAGCTCGAACACGACGAGCTGGTCCGCCCCGGACTGCGGGGTCGGCAACTGAGCCCACCCGCTCGTAGCGACGTCGGCCCGACGCGGAGGGGGAATCCTCGCGTCGGGCCGACGTCGTGTCGCCCCGGGTCGGATGGGCGGAGGGGTAGCGCGCTCAGCTCGCCCGGGGCCAGCGCGGCGCGGTGACGGGGGGAGTCACCGGCCGGCCAGCAACGGTGGGCCGTACCCCCTGGGGGACGACCCGCGCGGCCTGTTGCCGCGACGGCCCGGTCGCCGTGAACGGGAACGGCACGTGCACGAACGGATTGCCATGCCGGATCAACGCCTCGATCTGCCGCTCGTTGAGCCCGTGTGTCTCCAACACCCGACGCCCCCAGCGGTGCAGACGGCACGGGTAGGAAGCGCCGTCGTTGCGGCACAGCGGCCCGGTGGGCCACTCCTCGGCGGTGTGCACGACCACCGCCCGGACCGCGAGCCGGACATCCTCCGGGGTCAGTGGTGCCGGCATTGGCACCTCACCCAGTACCTGATCGATGGGATCCGTCGACTGCTCACCAACTCGCACGGCAGGCCTCCCGCAGTTCGGCAGCGGTACGGCGGACCTACCGCACCGACATCCTCGGCCATGGGTACGGCGGACACCGGACGAAAGTTCAATTCCGGTACGCGGTAAGCAGATCCTCCGCCGACAGCACCCGGATGCCGTCCACGGCGGTGCCACTGCGCGACACGGCAACGACCGGCACCGACTCGTCGGCGCCGGGCAGCAGAGAGCGGTGCAGGAGCAGCCGGCCCAGGTCATGCGCGTCAAAGGGTCGGCTCTCCTGCCACTTGACCGATCCCACGAAGCTGATCCTCTGAGCGACTGGCGCACGGTCGGCGCCGACGATATCGATCTCCGGGTCGTTGGTCCGGGTCCAGTAGCCGCCGATCGTCGCCGCCTCCGCCGGCAGATGGTCACCGGGCAGTCGGCGCAGCGCCTCCCGGACGACAGGTTCGATGGCCCGCCCCCGCCAGGACGTCCACGACCGGTCGATCCGGTCCAGGGTCAGGTCGCCACGCCCCCGCTCGATCTCGGAGAGGTGCGGTCCGAGAAACGACAACCAGAAGCGCAGGTACGGATCGGCCACCGCGTACCGGGTCTCCCGCGACGGCTTGGTCGACAGCGGAACGGTGACCTCCACTGCCCGCTTCTGGGTCAGCAGGCGCAGGGCGCGGTTGAGGGACGCCTGCGGAAGATCCCCTGCCGCGCGGGAGATCAGCGAGAAGGTCCGCTCACCGGAACCGATGGCACGCAGCACCAGACCCGCCTGGGACTGGGGCGGGAACTCCGCCGCCAGGGCCCGCTCGCCGCTCACCAGCAGGGCAGAGGTCGGATCCCGTACCGCGTCGGTCAGATACTCGCGGACGGACGCACCGGTCGGCCACTCGTCGAGGATCAGCGGCAGACCGCCGGACACCAGGTAGGCGTCGAACGCGTCGGCGGCGGACAGGCCGAGCATGTCGCTGACGTCGGCCGGGCTCAGCGGCGGAATGACCATTTCCGTGGCTCGCTGGTGGAATGGCCTGCCGTAGTCGTTGAGGGCCTCCATCATGGCCAGGTCCGATCCGACGCAGATCAGCAGGACCGGCCGTCGGGACAACTCGCGATCGAAGACCTTCTGCAGCGTTCCCTCGAAGCCCGGGTCGCCAGCGATGAGGTACGGCATCTCGTCCAGGACGACGACGCTGGGCCGGTCGGACGGCAGCGCGGCGGCGAGCAGGGTCAGCGCGGCGTCCCAGGTCTGTGGTTGCTGCTCCCGAAGGATCTGCGCACCCGGCAGCGTCGAGGCGGCCGCCTCCTCCACGAAGAGGGCGAGCTCGGCTGCGACGCTCGGCTGCGCGGAGGCGGTGAAGAAGAGGTACGGCACCTCGGCCCGCTCCACGAACTCCTCGACCAGTCGGGACTTGCCTACCCGCCGGCGACCGCGCATGAGCAGGGCCCGCCCAGGCCGACCGGCACGGCCACCCCGTCGCACCCGAGAGAGCATGCCGCCCAGGAGATCAAGTTCACGGTCCCGCCCGACAAAGCCGTCCACGATCACCCCTGACACAACCAACGATGGAACAACCAAATTTGAGTGTAACCTCATCCGTGTTGGTGTGCCCGATCATTCGGCGCGTGTGAAACCGCTCGTCAAACGAGGCCGGCGTCGTGCACGAGCAGCGCCACCTGGACCCGGTTGTTCAGCTCCAGTCGGGTCAGCAGCCGGGAGACGTACGCCTTCACCGTCGCCACGCTCATGAACAACTCCCCCGCGATCTCCGCGTTGGTGTGGCCCCGCCCCAGCGCGACAGCCACCTGCCGCTCCCGCTCGCTGAGCCCGGTGAGCAGCCGCAACGCCCGCTCGCGGCGCGGGTCCGGGCCGACCGGGCCGGGGGCGGCTGCGGTCACGTGGGCGATCAACGTCCGGGTCACCGTCGGCGAGAGCGTCGCCTCGCCCGCCGCGACCCGGCGTACGGCTCGCACGATCTCCGCCGGTGGGGTGTCCTTGAGCAGGAAACCGGCCGCCCCGGCGCGGAGCGCCCGCAGCACCTGTTCGTCGGCGTCGAAGGTGGTCAGCACCAGCACTTCCGGCGGGTGCGGTTGGGCACGCAGCGCCTCGGTGGCGGTCAGCCCGTCGACCCGAGGCATTCGGATGTCCATCAGCACCACGTCCGGGGTGTACGCGGCGACGGCCGCCGGCACCTCGCCACCGTCGGCCGCCTCGCCGACCACTGCCAGGTCCGGCAGACCGCCGAGGATCATCGAGAGCCCGGCCCGGACCAACGCGTCGTCGTCCACGATCAGCACGCGTACCGGCGGCGCGGCCCCGCCGGCCGGCCCGGTCGCGTCCGGCGGTCCGGCTGCGCCGGCAGGGCTGGTCACGCCGGCCACGGCAGCCAGGCGGCCAGCCGGAAGTCACCGCTGTCGTCCCGACCGTAGGCGAGTCGACCGCCGGCCAGGGTCACCCGTTCGCTGATGCCGACCAGGCCGGTGCCGGCACCGGGCAGAGTGTCGCCGGCCGGCGCCCCGACCGGCCACCGGTTGCCGATCGCCACTGTCAACCCGGCGCCCGGCCCGCCGGCCACGTCCACTGTGACGGCCGCGCCGGCGGCGTGCTTGCGGGCGTTGGTCAGCCCCTCCTGCACGATCCGGTACGCGGCCCGGCCCAGCGCAGCCGGCACCTCCCCAGGGCTGGTGACGCTGTCGCTGACGTTCACCCGCACCCCGGCCGACCGCGACTCGGCGATCAGGGCCGGCAGGTCGGCGAGGGTCGGCTGCGGTGGCTCGGGGGCGTCGCCGGCACCGTCATCCTCGGCCCGGAGCACCCCGATCACCTCCCGCAGGTCCTGGAGGGCGGCGTGCGCGCTGCCCCGGATCACCCCGGCGGCACGGGCCACCTCGTCGGCCGGCGCGTCCGGGCGGAACTCCAGCGCACCCGCGTGCAGGCTGAGCAGCGAGATCCGGTGGGCCAGCACGTCGTGCATCTCCCGGGCGATCCGGGTGCGTTCGAGGTGGCGGGCCTGGGTGACCCGCAGTTGCTGCTCCGCCTCGGCCCGCTCGGCCCGCTCCCGCAACGACATGATCAACTGCCGGCGGGCCCGGACGAACATCCCCCAGGCCAGCACGGCGAAGCTGAGCACCACACCCCAGGACGCGGTCTCCCAGTACGACATGTGCGGATCCGGACGCACCCAACTGAAGACCAGGTTCGTGAGAAGGCCGGCACCGGTGACCGCTATCGCGACGGCCGTCCGTCGATGCACCACCACCGTGAAGTAGAAGATGAGAAGTGGAATGGCGGCGGCCAGCGCAAACAGGGTCAGCGGTGTCGTGGCCACCAACAGCCCGAGCGGCCACCGTCGGCGCAGCCAGAGCAACCCACAGCAGACAAGACCGAGCAGCGCGTCAACGCCGGTCATCCAGTCGTACGGCAGCGGGACCGCCATCGCCGGATCCGGCGACAGGGCGTCCGCGGTGACGAACAGCACCCAGAGCAGGGAGACCAGGAAGGCCAGGGTGTCGACCGCCCAGTCCCGGGTGGTGCGGCGCGGCCGTCGGGTCGCCGCGTCCGGGCTGACCGCGCCGGCCAGCGCCCCGGGCAGCAGCCAGGGGTGCTCCGGGACGGCGATGCTGGTCACGACGCCATGCTAGGCAGCCGAGGGGCGACACGACCAGCTACCAAAGTCGAGATCCGATGATCGACCAAGGTCGACGGGGCACCGACCGGTGGCCGCAGCGGATGGCCGGGCGGCGCGGGCAGTCTGAACCGCATGATCACCGTGGAGAACCTCACCAAGCGATACGGGCCACACCCGGCCGTGGACGACGTGTCGTTCCAGTGCGAGCCGGGCACCGTCACCGGCTTCCTCGGCCCCAACGGCGCCGGCAAGTCGACCACCATGCGCATGATCTGCGGGCTGACCACGCCGACCGCCGGCCGCGCGACCGTCTCCGGGCACCCGTACCAGGATCTGCCCAACCCGGGGCGGGAGGTCGGCGTGCTGCTGGACGCCTCCGCCCAGCACGCCGGGCGCACCGGCCGCGAGGCGTTGACGCTGTCCGCGTACACAATGGGTCTGGACCGGCGCGAGGTCGCCGCGAAGCTCGACCTGGTCGGGTTGAACGCGGTGGCAGCGAAGCGCCGGGTCCGGGCGTACTCCCTGGGCATGCGCCAACGGCTCGGGCTGGCGCACGCGCTGCTCGGCGACCCCCGGGTGTTGATCCTCGACGAGCCGGCCAACGGCCTGGACCCGGAGGGGATCTTCTGGATGCGCGGCCTGCTGCGCGACTTCGCCGACCGGGGCGGCACCGTGCTGCTCTCCTCCCACCTGCTGCGCGAGGTGGAGGCGGTCGCGGACCGGCTGGTGGTGATCGGGGGTGGCCGGATCGTGGCTCAGGGCGACAAGAACGAGTTGCTGGCCGGCGGCGGCACCGTGGTCCGGGCCCGCGACGGTGCGGCGCTGCGCCGGGCGCTGGAGGTGGCCAACCTGAGCGCCGCCGACAGCTCGGAGGGGCTGCTCGTCCAGGCCGACGCCGAGGCGGTCGGCCAGGCCGCCGCCGATGCCGGCGTCGCGCTGGCCGAACTGCGCCCCGCCACCGGCGGTGGCCTCGAACAGCTCTTCCTCACCCTGACCGCCGGCGAATCGACCAAGGAGGCCGTCCGATGACCACCACCACCGCGCCCGCCGCCGGCGCCGTCGCGCCCCGGCACCACACGCCGGTACGCCGACCGTCGCTTCTCCGGCTCACCGCCGTGGAGGTGCGCAAGCTCGTCGACACCCGGGCCGGCCGCTGGCTCCTGATCACCATCGGCCTGGTCACCGCCGCGATCGTCACCCTGCAACTGATCTACGCCGGGGACGCCGACCAGACGTTCCCCAACTTCTTCGTCCCCTCGCTGCTGCCGGTGTCGGTGCTGCTGCCGGTGTTGGGCATCCTGTCGATCACCAGTGAGTGGTCGCAGCGCACCGCCCTCACCACGTACGCCCTGGTGCCCCGCCGGGAGCGGGTGGTCGCCGCGAAGCTGATCGCCGTGTCGCTGACAGCGCTCGCCTCGGTGCTGGCCAGTCTCGCCGTCGCCGCCGTCGGCACGCTGGTGGCGTCCGCCACCGGCGGGGCGGGCACCTGGGAGTTCGACTGGTCGCTGGTCCTGAACGCGGGAATCCTCCAGGTCACCAGCGTGTTGATGGGTGCCGCCTTCGGTCTGCTGCTGCTCAACCCGCCGCTGGCGATCGTCGGCTACCTGCTGCTGCCCACCCTGTGGGGGGTGCTCGGCGAGATGGTCAAGCCGCTGCGCGGTCCGTCCGAATGGCTGGACACCAGCAAGACCATGGAACCGTTGTTCAGCAGCGACGCCATCACCGGCGAGCAGTGGGGGCGGGTAGCGGTCTCCCTGTTGGTCTGGATGGTCCTCCCGCTGGCCGCCGGCCTGTTCCGGACGCTGCGCCGCGAGGTGTCCTGATCATGGACGTGGCCGGCTACCGTCCGCGCACCGTGGTCAGCGGTGGCCCGCTGGAGCTGGCGGTCATGTGGGGTGGCTTCCCGCTGCTCGGCGCGGGCGCCGGATGGCTGCTCGCGGCGGCGACGGGCTGGCTCGCCCGGCTGCCCTGGGTGCCGTTCAGCGACCTGATCGAGTGGTTGGACCGGCTGCCCGAGCCGCAGGCCACCGCCGGCACCATCGGTGTGGGCGTCCTGGCCGGCCTGGTCATCGCCGGGATCGGCACCGCCGAACGGTTGATCGTCACCGTCGACGGGGCGCAGGTCCAGCTGCGCCGCTCCGATGAGAACCGGACCATCGCCCGGGTCGACACCCGGGTGGCCTTCCTCGCCGACAAGCACCTGGTGCTGCTCGACGCCGACGGCGCGGAACTGGTCCGGGAGTCGACGGACCTTCCGGCCGCCCAACTGGCGGCGGCGTTCCGGGAGCACGGCTGGGGCTGGGCGGACGACGACCCGCACCGGTCGGCGTACCGGCTGTGGGTTCCGGACCTGCCCGGATTGCCGGCCGGCGCGGACGCGCTGCTGCGCGCCCGGGATCGGGCCATCCAGCGGGACCGCCGCGACGACGCCCGGGAGCTGCGCCGCGAGCTGGGCCAGATCGGGGTGGTGCTGCGCGACGAGGGCAAGCGGCAGTACTGGCGGTTGACCACAAAGGCCCTCGCCCCCGGGCCGGAGCGGCCGACTTCGGCCGAGCGGAAGGCGGACGGGCGGTAGCGTCTGTCCCAGCAGACCCTGGGAGCCGCGCGATGACCGAACAGCAGCCGTACCGGGTGGTGTCCCGACACCCCGGCTTCGAGCTGCGTCGGTACCCCGCCCACCTGGTGGCCGAGATGCAGATCCAGGCATCGTTCACCCGGGCGCCGATCGAGGCGTTCCGGCCGCTGGCCGCGTACATCGGTGGCGCCAATCGGGCCCGGCACCCGATCGGCTCCGCCGCTCCGGCGACGGCGGCGGCCGGCGGCTCGGAAAAGATCGCCATGACCGTGCCGGTGGTGCAGATCGAGGGTGAGTGGCCGGGCGCGTACCTGATCCAGTTCGTCATGCCGGCCAGCTTCACCACCGCCACCCTGCCCGAACCGGTGGACGCCCGGGTGCGGATCCACGCGGTTCCGGCGCGGCTGGCGGCGGCGATGCGGTTCTCCGGGCGGTGGACGGAGCAGGCGTTCAGCCAGCGGGCCACAATGCTTGGCCGGTCGGTGACCGCGGCCGGGCTGCAACCGACAGGCGCGATCCGGTACGCGCGCTTCGACCCGCCGTGGAAGCCGTGGTTCCTGCGCCGCAACGAGGTGGTGCTGCCGGTCGTCGAATGAGCTACCTGAGCTGCCGACGATCCTCGACGCTGGGCCGCGCCAGCAGCACTGCCATACCCAGCCCGGAGAGCAGCCCGGCCAGGGAGGCCAGCAGATCGGAGTCGGCGGCGTGGATCGGGCTGTTGCCAGCCAGGGCGGTGAACGTCGCGCCGACCGGCATCATGATCATCATGGGAATGGCAGTGGCCACCAGGAACACCACCGGGCCCACAAGCGCGATGAGCGCGGCCAGGGCGTGGTGCCACCAGATCGGCCGACCGCCCGGCCAGTCCCACGCCAGCAGTGTGACCCCGGTGAGCAGCACCGCCCCGAGAGCGACCTCCGGCAGGAGGCGTGTGCCGGGCGCTGTGGCACGGACCAGCCCGACGCCGAGCAGGGCCACCACTGTCAGACCTGCCGCCAGCCCAACACGAACCCGGGTCCGCGCCGGAGCCGCCGCCAGCGCGGCACCGACTGCCACTGCCACCAGCAGCGCCGCGGTGACCAGGGCACCCTGGTTCAGCTCCGGCTCCCGGTCGGTCGGTGACTCCATCGCGGCCGCCACCAGCGTCAGCACCCCGGCCACGCAGGCCGCCCCGGTCAGCACCCGCCGATCGGAAGCCGGGAGCGTGCCGCGCTCCCGTCCCGACGACGTACCAGGCTCCCGCGCTGGCAGCGTGCGGCGCTCCCACCAGAGCAGAAGCGCCGTGACCACGCCGAGCACGGCGCACCCGGCGACGGCGAGCAGCACCGTCGCGTCGGAGCCGATCGGGTCGGCCCGGTCGATCGCCACGTCGGCGGCGACCCAGCAGCCGCCCAGCACCACCGCCGGGCCGCACCACCGCATCAGCCCTCGCCCAGCCAGCACCAATCCGAGCGGCACCGCCATGATCGCCATGAATCGCAGGTCGCGCGCCCAGTAGGTGTTGTTGCCCGGCAGGTGCTCCGACCACGGGCCGAGCGGCTCGGTCAGCGGTTGCCACGTGGTCATGCCGTACGCCCAGAGCACGACGGCGGCGGCGGAGAGGAGCAGCCCGACCGGCCGCGCGGATCGCATCAGTGGACGGTAACGGCCCAACCGCCAGTGCGGGAGGGCGCGGTCATCCGCCGACCGGTGACCGGGCGGGACTGTGGCGCAGCAGCCGCCACGTCGGCAGCACACTGGACAGCACCGCGAGCAGCAGACACAGCCCCACCACACCGGCGACCACCGACCACGGCATCACCAGGTCGACGGGGGCGCCGACCTGCTCGGCGAGGCCGGCGCTGATGCTGAGCAGACCGACGAACGCGACGGCACCACCCAGCAGCGCGCCGATCAGGACCACCAGTGCGGACTCCGCCGTGACCAGCCAGATGACCTGCCGTCGGGTCGCCCCGGCCATCCGGATCAGCCGCAGGTCCGCGGCGCGGCCGGCAGCGGCCAGCAGCAGCGTGTTGGCCACCGCGATGGCGCCGTAGCCGGCGGACACCCCGATCAGCAGCAGTGTGAAGAGCCAGACGAGGCGGTCCTCGGCGGCGTCCGCCTCGGCCGCCCAGCCCGGGACGTCGAGGATCCGCGCGCCGACCGGTGGATCGATGCGATTCCGGACGAACACGGTGGACGTCAGCGCCGACGGGTCGTGCGCCCGCACCACGGCCCGGGGTACGAGCAGGTCGCCGGGGATCGAGGCGTCGTCGACCACGGCGACGACGCGCAACGACACAGTCGTCCCGTCGGCGAACACCACCGGGTACGGCTCGGACGGCAGCCGATTCGCCGAGGCGGTTACCACCACAGCGTCGTCACCCCTCAGATCGTTCAGCGAACCGGCGACGACGGTGAGCACCCGGTTCGCGGCGGCGAAGCCCTCCGGGTCCACGCCGAGCGCGGTCATCGGCCGGTTCGGCGGCGACGTTCCGGGGTCGGTGCGGTAGACGGTGGTCGGCAGGAGGGCGGTGCCACCGCTCGCGGTGACGGCCCGATCGGACAGGCCGGGTGCATGGTCCGGCACGACGATCCAGCCGGCGTTCACGTTGTCCGCCCGACCCGCGGCGTACGCGGCGGTGCTGGTGCGCACCATTCCGGACACCAGCACCGCGAACGCGACAGTGAGCAGCACCGGCGCCGCGATGGCGGCGGTCCGCCGGGTCGCTGTCAACGCCCCGCCCCGGACCAGCATCCCGATCGCGCCACCGGGGCGACGCACCGGAGAACGCAGCAGCCACACCAGTGGCCCGACCACCACCGGGGCGAGCACAGTGGTGCCGGCCACCAGCGCCATCACCGCGTAGAGCGCGTACTGCGCCCCCACCCGCGCCTCGTCGGCGGTCGCCGTCCCCACACTGAGCGCGGCCCCCGTCGCGAGAAGCAGCACCCCGGTGGCGACGCGCAGCCGCCCGATCGGTCGCTGCTCCACAGCAGCCTCGCGTAACGCCTCCAACGGGCGGACCCGCGCCGCCCGGCGGGACGCCGACCAGACGGCCAGCAACGCGATCACCGGCCCGGCGGTGAGCGAGACCGCGACCGGCCAGAGTTCGTAGCGGACCCGGAAGGTCGACGGTTCGTAGCCGACGTCGACCAGCAGCCGGCCCAGCAACGGGGCGAGCGCCGCGCCCACCAGCAGGCCGACGAGCCCCGCCGACACGCCGACGGCGAGCGCCTCGGCGTACACCATGCGGCGGACCTGGCGTCCGGTGGCGCCGACGGCGCGCAGCAGGCCCAGTTCGCGGCGGCGCTGCGCGATGGTGAACGCGAAGGTGGAGGCGACCACGAACACCGTGACGAAGCCGGCGAGGGCTGCCGTGGCGGTGAGCACCTGCATGCCGATCCACCGGGTACGGGCGTCGCCGCGCGGCTCCAGCGCACCACGGGCGGCACCGGTGAGCACCCGTCCGTCCCCGGCGACGACTCCGCGAGCCGCAGTGGCGACGCGCTCGGGGTCGGCGTCCGGGGCGAGCACCAGCCCGATGGCCCGCACGCCGGGCGCGAGCGCGGCGGCGACCTCGTCCGCGACATGGACGCCGGGTCCGTCGACCAGACCGGTGACTGTGTACGACTCCGGGCCCGCCGCGGTCAGCACTGTGACCGGTGCGCCGACGCGCAGTCCGAGCGCCCTGTCGACGACCACCTCGCCGGGCCGGCGGGGTGGCTCGCCAGCGGTGAGGCGCAGCCCACCGAGTTGGGCGCTGGACCAGCCGTGCCCCTGGTAGGCGTCCTCCCGCCGGGTGTCGGCGGCCGAGGGCCGGCCGTCGACGAGCGGCTGGGCGTAGAAGGTGCGGTCCGGCACCGCCGCCACCACGTCCGGCAGACCGGCCAGTCTGCCGGTCAACTCCGCCGCCGCGCTGGCGGACCAGGGCCGGGTCGGCACGAACTCGTCAGCTGACGCACCCGCGTCCGGGCTCTGCACCACGACCGCTGCCCGCGTCAGCCGGTCCGGCACCTGCGGGCGGCCGGAAGCGAGCAGCAGGGTGGCCGCCGCGACCAGCGTGACCCCGATGGCGACGGCCACGAACGCGCTCGCCGACCGCCGGACGCTCAGCACGACGACTCCGCGACGGTCTCCCGCTCGGCGATCCGGGCGGCGACGACGGCGGCGGTGATCGGGCCGGTCAGCTCGTCGACGACGCGGCCGTCGGCCAGCAGGAGGACCCGATCGGCGCACGCGGCGGCGGCGGGATCGTGGGTCACCATCACGACGGTCTGCCCGTGGTCGTCGACGAGCGTTCGCAGCAGCCGGAGCACCTGCCGGGAGGACGCGCTGTCCAACGCCCCGGTCGGCTCGTCGGCGAAGACCACCGCCGGACGGGTGATCAACGCTCGGGCCACGGCGACGCGCTGCTGCTCCCCGCCGGACAGCTCACTCGGCCGGTGCCCGGCCCGGTCGGCGAGGCCGACGGCGTCGAGGGCGGCGGCCACGTCCCCGGCCGGCGGGCGGCGGCGGGCCAGACGCGACGGCAACTCGACGTTCTGCGCGGCGGTCAGCGTGGACACGAGGTTGAACGCCTGGAAGACGAAGCCGATCCGGTCTCGCCGCAGCCGGGTCAGCTCGTCCTCACCGAGGTCGTTGAGGCTGGTGCCGTCGATCGTGACGGTCCCCTCGGTCGGACGGTCCAGCCCCGCCGCGCAGTGCAGCAGTGTGGACTTCCCCGAGCCGGAGGGGCCCATCACCGCAGTGAACGTGCCGCTCGCGAAGCTTGTGGTCACGCCGTCGAGCGCCGTCACCCGCCGGGTTCCGGTGCCGTACACCGCGCGCAGCCCCGTCAGGGTCACCGTGTCTGTGGTCATGACCGTTACCGTGCCGAATGCCGGGGGTGCGGCGCGTCGTGCCGGGGCGGGCACTTTCCGACCCTCCCCCGGGTGGACGCGGCGGCCCGCAACCGCCGGCGGGTCGTCCTGCGGGATGACCACCCGCAGGCGGACGCGGCCAGCCCAGTCGGCCGTTACCGTTCGACGGATGACCGCTCTTCTGCTCACCCGACGGATGCGGCCGGTGGACCTGTACAGGGTGGACGCCCTGCTGGCGGTGGCCGTCGGTGGGCTGCTCTGCCCGTACGCCGCGCTGGAATCGCCGCTGCACGGCGGCGTACGCGAACCGCTCTGGGTGTCGGTGCTGGTCGGGATGGCCCTCGGACTGCCGTTGGCCGTCCGGCGACGGTGGCCGATGACGGTGGCCGTCGTGATCAGCTCGATCACCACCGTTGCCCTGATCACCGGGGTGATACCCAACTTCGCGGCCGCCGCTCCGGCGTTCGCCATCGGCCTGTCCTTCTACACGGTGGCTGTGTTGACGCCCACCCGCCGGTCGATGCTGTGCGCCGCCGGTTGTCTGGCGTTGGTGAGCGTCGGCCTGGCGCTGACCGCTGGCGACCTCTGGTCGCGGACCGGCGGTGTCGTCTACGCCACCGTCATGGTCGCGCCGGCCTGGGTGATCGGTTGGCTGATCCGGGAGCGACGCGCCCTCGCCACCCGGCAGAGTGATCAGCTGGTCCGTCAGGCCGCCACCGAGGAGCGGTTGCGGGTGGCGCGTGAACTGCACGACGTGGTCGCGCACACGCTCAGTCTCATAGTGGTGAAGGCGGCCGTCGCCAATCACGTCGCCGAGGCCGACCCCCGCGAGGCGGGCGCCGCGCTGCGGGTCATCGAGGAGACCGGCCGCACCGCGCTGACCGACGTCCGTCGGGTGCTCGGCGTGCTGCGCGAGGACAGCCCGTACGCGCCGACACCAGGGCTGGACGAGTTGCCCCTCCTCGCCCGGCAGGCGGCGATCGGCGGCGTCGACGTTCAGCTCGACGTGCGGCGGGACGAGCCGACCGGCGCGGTGCCGGAGTCGGTGGGCCTCGCTGTGTACCGGATCGTGCAGGAGGCGGTGACGAACGTGGTGAAGCACGCGGCGCCGGCCGCCTGCCGGGCTACGGTGACCGTCCGGCCCGACGAGGTGCGGGTGGAGGTGACCGACGACGGCCAGCGGCCGGTCCTGCTCGGCGGGGAGGGGCACGGGTTGATCGGCATGCGGGAACGGGTGGCGCTGCACGGCGGGGAGTTCCGCGCCGGCCCCCGCTCCGACGGTGGCTTCACGGTGACGGCCAGCCTCCCCTACCGGGTGGCCGCGTGATCCGCGTGCTGATCGCCGACGACCAGGCGCTGCTGCGCGGCAGTTTCCGGCTGCTGGTCGACCTCAGCCCGGACTGCACCACTGTCGGCGAGGCGGGCACCGGTGTGGAGGCTGTCGCGTTGACGGAGCAGCACCGGCCGGATGTGGTGCTGATGGACGTCCGGATGCCGGAGATGGACGGCATCGAGGCGACCCGGCGGATCTGCGCCGACCCGGCGACGGCCGACACCCGGGTCATCATCCTGACCACGTTCGACCTCGACGAGTACGTCTACGGGGCGTTGCGCGCCGGGGCCAGTGGGTTCCTGCTCAAGGACACCCCACCGGCGGACCTGCTGACCGGGATCCGGGTGGTCGCCGCCGGAGAGGGGCTGCTCGCGCCGACGGTGACCCGCCGGCTGATCGACGAGTTCGCCCGGCAGCCGGAGCCGACCAGGCCGCTGCCCCGGCGCCTCGACGGGGTGACCGACCGGGAACGGCAGGTGCTCGCGTTGATCGCCCGGGGCCTGTCCAACGCGGAGTTGGCCGCGCACCTCAACCTCAGCCAGGCCACCGTCAAGACCCACGTCGGGCGGCTGCTGACCAAGCTGGCGGTACGCGACCGCGCCCAACTGGTCATCGTCGCGTACGAGACGGGCCTTGCGGGTCCCCACCGGTCGGGGTAGCGAGGTCGTGTCTCGACGTGGGCGAGTTGACCTCCAGGAAAGACCGGCGATTCGCTGGGTGGCGACCGGCGGTGGAAGCCTATCGATCCCGTCCGACAGCTCCGCTCACACCGCTAGGCTGACGCCGGACCCATGTGGACGGAGGAGGACGGGATGACCCGGTACGTCGCCCTGCTGCGTGGGATCAACGTCGGCACCACCCGACTGGCGATGGCCGACCTGCGCCGGATCGTCACCGACCTCGGGCACGCCGACGTCACGACGTACCTGCAGAGCGGCAACGTGGCCTTCGGCAGCTCGGTGCGCGACGCGGAGAAGCTGGCCGCCGGCATCGCTCGGGCGCTCACCGACGAGCTGGCGTTGACAGTGCCGGTGCTGGTGCGCAGCGGCCGCGAGTTGGCGGCGATCGCCGGCGGCAACCCGTACGCCGACCGGGAGGACGACCCGACGCGACTGTTGGTGGCCTTCCTCGCCACCGCACCGAGCAAGTCCAGTGTGGACGCTTTGGCTGTGCCCGGTGGCGAGAACGTGTCGTTCACTGTGACCGGCCGGGAGGTGTTCCTGCACTACGTCGACGGCGGCTACGGGCGGTCGAAGTTCACGAACGCGTACCTGGAGAAGAAGCTCGGCGTGGTGGCCACCTCCCGCAACTGGAAGTCGGTGCGGGCCCTCGCGGAGATGACCGCTTCCTGACCGGGGTGGGGGCCACTGCTCGGCGACCCCCACCGACGCTGCTCAGAAGTGGTAAGCGGTCTCGTACTCGGGGACCAGCACGCGGCTGCGCGGCGAGATCCGGCGCACCGCCGCGATCATCTCGTTCAGCCGGGTGCGATCGGTCGGGGCGACCGGCGGCGGGTTCCGCAACGCCGTCTCGAAGTTGTCGTAGTGCACCGGCACCACGACCTTCGGGTAGTCGAGGCCGGCCAGCAGCCGGGGCAGGTAGTCGCCGGTGGTGGTGGCGTTCTGCATGGCCACCATCGCCACGTCGGGCGCGAGGCCGGTGAGGTTCCGCTCGGCGACGTCGCTGGCCCCGGTGAAGTAGACCGACGGTCCGCCGTCGACCCGCAGCAGGTAGCCCAGCGTGTCGCCCTCCGGGAGGTCGGCGATGGTGGCCGGCTGCGGCGGCGGGCTGACCCGCACCCCGGGAAAGGCCACCGAGTACGACGGGTTGCGGCTGTGCAGTGAGCCGACCACCTCGACGCTGTGGTCGCCGAAGTCCAGCACCTCCCCACCCTTGACGGCGCTGAGCTGCGTCGACGGCAGCCCGTAGGCCAACCCCAGGTGGTACGCGGTCAGCGTGCCGAACACCCGTGCGCCGGTGCGCTCGGCGATGTACGGCACGTCCATGAAGTGGTCCCAGTGGGTGTGCGTGACCAGCACCGTCGTGGCCCGGTCGACCCGCGGGTCGATCACGTCGGTGCGCACCGTCAACGCGGTATCGGTCTTGAACGCCCCGGTGAACAGCCCGGTGTCGATCCGGCTGAGGAACGGGTCGACGAGAACGGTGCGGTCGCCGATGTCGACGCGCCAGCCGGCCGTACCCCACCAGCGGAAGCTGACCGCGCCCTTGCGGCGAGCGGTCGGCGTGGGCGCGGCGGTCGAGGGTGCGGCCTGGGCCGGGGTGGCGACGCCGGCGGCGAGGCCACCGGCGGAGACCAGGGCGGTGGTGGCGGCGGCGTCGCGCAGGAAGCGTCGGCGGTCGAGACTGGGCATGCGGATCTACTCCCCGTGGTCGGGTGATGTGTCGACCACGAGCCAAGCAGTGGCACCGGGCGCCAGTCCAAGATCAAGGGCCGTCGGCTTTGATACGCCAGCGGATATCGGTCCTGCTCAGCGGGGGTGCGGCGGCGGGCGGAGGGTCGCGAAATCAGTCGCCGCGCAGCGCCTCGACGGCCGTCCGGGCGGCCTCCCCCATCGCCAGGTCCACGTCGATGCGGCGCGCAGTCAACTGTTCGGCGCGGGCGAAGACGGCGATCGCGTACCGGCCGCCGTCGGGGTATTCGGCGACCCCGGCCTCCAGGTGGAACCCGGGCAGGGTGCCGGTCTTTCCGGAGACCCGGACGCCGGGCGGGAAACCGGCGGCCAGCCGGGTCCAGAAGATCTGCCGGGCCATCCAGGTGCGGACCATCGCGCAGGCCGCCGCCGGCCCGGCCTCGTCCCGCCAGATCAGCGTGAGCAGCCGGGTGATCTCCCGGGCGGTGCTGGACGTGGTGTGCGCGGGGTCGAAGACCCGCATCGCCCGGACCCGGTCCGCCGGCAGCGTGGGGAAGATCCGGGCGAACTCCGCCTCGGTCCGGGCGCCCACGTCGGCGAGCATCATCTCGACCAGTTCCCGAGGGCCACCGAGGACGCGGGTACGGGTCAGCCCCAGCTCGACGGCGAGCATCGGCAGCAGGTCCGGGCCGACCCGGCGCAGCAGCAGATCGGCGGCCGTGTTGTCGGTGACCGACATGGCGAAGTACGCGAGGTCGCGTAGCGACACCTCGGCGTCGTCGTCACAGCCGGCCAGACCCCACCCACCGAGCCGGTCGGCGGCGGTGACCAGTACCCGCTCGGTCGGGTCCAGCTGACCGGCCTCGACCTGCCGGGCGAACTCCAACACCAGCAGGATCTTGAAGATCGAGGCGATCACCACCTGCTCGTCGGCCCGCACCCCGACCTCACCGGGCCCGCCGACCGGTCCGCCGTCGTCGACGACTCTCAGGTCGACGGCGTCCAGCTCCACGACGTGCAGGCTGGCCGTCACCCCGACGGCGGCGAAGATGGCCTCGATCCGTTCCTCCACGTCCACGCCAGCACGGTATCCAGCGCCGCAGTGGTCGCGCTGGCGTAGGGTCCCGGCCGTGGATCTGCTCCGGCACCTGCGGCACTTCGTGGTGGTCGCACACGAACTGCACTTCGGGCGGGCCGCGGAGCTGCTCGGGATGGCCCAGCCGCCACTGAGCCAGTCGATCCAGCGGCTGGAACGGGAGCTGACTGTCGAGCTGTTCGACAGGTCCCGCCGGCAGGTGCGCCTCACCACCGCCGGGGAGCTGCTGCTCGGCGAGGCGGAGGAACTACTCGCCGGCGAGGGTCGGCTCCGCAGCCTGATGGGGCAGATCCGCGCCGGTGAGCTGGGCGTACTCCGCGCCGGGGTGCCACCGGAGACGCCCGCCGTGACGCTGCGCTCACTGCTGGACGGGCTCACCACCCGGGCGCCCGGCCTGGACGTGGAACTGCACGAGCTGACCACTGCCGAGCAGGTGCGGATGCTCACCGAGCGGACCCTGGACGTGGGGCTCGTGCATCACCCGGTGGCGGCGGACGGGCTGCGCTTCGGCGCCCCGGTCGACGTACCCCTGGGGGTGCTGCTGCCGCGCACCTCGCCGCTGGCCCGCGGCCGCGAGGTGACGCTCGCGTCGCTGGCCGGTCTGGACCTGGTGGCCGCTCCCCGCGCCACCGCCCCCGGCTGGCACGACCACCTGCTGGCGGTGTGCCGGCAGCACGGGTGGCGCCCGGCCCGGGTGCGTCCGGCCCGCAACCCGGAGTTCCTGTGCGGGCTGGTGCTGGCCGGCGGCGGGGTGGCAGTGGAACCGGCGGCGGTGGCCCGCCGGGAACCCCGGATGGCCTGGCGGCCGATCAGCGACGCGCCGCTGACCAAGCGCACCTCGGCGGCCTGGCCGGATCGGTCGGCGCACCCGGCGGCGGCGATGTTCGGCCAACTCGCCGCGGAGGTGCTGGCCGACGCCGAGCCCACAGCTCCCGCGCCGGCCGCGACGTCGGTGCCGGCCGCACGGCCGTGGCCGGTGCTGTTCGACACGACCGGGTGAACCGACGGGCCGTCGCGTTCGTCACCCCCGATTGGGCGGTGGATCGTCCACCCACCCGGGTATGGATGACAGGAAACGAAGACGAGAAGGAGCCGCAGTGGCAATCACGATTCCCGACATCAGCCTGAACGACGGCACCACCATTCCGCAGCTCGGCTTCGGGGTGTTCCAGATCGAGCCGAAGGACACTGTCGCGGCGGTGACCGCCGCCTTCGAGGTGGGCTACCGGCACATCGACACCGCGCAGATGTACGGCAACGAGGCCGAGGTCGGCGAGGCGGTACGCGTGTCCGGCCTCGACCGGGGTTCGGTCTACGTGACCAGCAAGCTGAACAACGCCTTCCACCGCCCCGACGACGCCCGCAGGGCGTTCGACTCGACGCTCGCGGCGCTGAAGATGGACTACATCGACCTGTTCCTGATCCACTGGCCGCTGCCCACCCTCTACGACGGCGACTACGTCTCGACCTGGAAGGTGCTGGAGGAGTTCCAGCGCGACGGCCGGGCCCGCTCGATCGGCGTGTCGAACTTCCAGGTGTCGCACCTGGAGCGGCTGGCCGCCGAGGCGAGCGTCGTGCCGGCGGTCAACCAGATCGAGGCGCACCCGTACTTCACCAACGACGAGGTCCGCGCCTACGGCCGTGAGCACAACATCCTCACCGAGGCGTGGTCGCCGATCGCGCAGGGCAAGGTGCTCGACGATCCGACGGTCGTCGACATCGCCGGGCAGCTCGACCGGACCCCGGCGCAGGTGGTGCTTCGCTGGCACGTGCAGCGCGGCGACATCATCTTCCCGAAGTCGACCACCCCGAAGCGGATCGAGGAGAACACCCGGATCTTCGACTTCGAGTTGGACGACGCCGCGATGGAGCGGATCACCGCGCTGGACAAGGGCGAGGCGGGCCGGCAGGGCCCGAACCCGGACACCTTCGCCTACCTGCCCAACTGACCTGGGCCGCCGAGGGGCGGGCGCCGCAGCGGTGGCGCCCGCCCCTCCCCCCGATGCGACCCCCCTGGTCAGACGCGGCCCACGGAGTCCTGGTTCTGCAGCACGAGCCACCGGCCGTGCTGGTACGTGTAGCTGACCCCGATCAACAGCGGCACCCTGGTGCCGGTGGCCGGCACCGCGTAGACGGAGTCGAACAGCACGAACCCGGTCCGGCAGCCCACCACGGTCCGTTTGGCCACACTGAACGACTGGGTCCAGGAATCATCGGCGAAGAACCCGCGCAGCCAGTCCACGGTGGCCCGTTTGCCGTCGAGCACCTCTCCGTCGGAGGCGAAGACGGAGGTGACCTCGGGGTGCAGCAGCGCGGCGAAGCCGTCCAGGTCGCGCCGGGCGGTGGTCTCCACGTACGCCCGGACGGCGCGGTCGAAGGCGCGCTCGCAGCCGTGGGCCGTCGCGTCCCCGGTTGTGGTGTCGCCCGGGCCGGGGGTGGCGGCCGACACCGCGGCCGGAGCGGCGGCGAGGAGGCCGGCGGTGAGCCCGAGCAGGGCGATCGTGCGGCCGAGCCGGCCGGCGGGACGGGCGGAGGCGGGTGGGCGCATCGGTTTCTCCTCAGGAGGGGTGGTGTTGCCGTCGCAGCCAACCCGGCCAGCGACGCAGTCGGCCAGTGATTCGAACCCACTCGAATGCGGACGGCACATCGATGCCACCGCTTGTACGATCCGCGCTGTGATGGTCACGCATCTGGACGGTTCGAGCCTCGCCCGGCTCCGGTTGGCGATCTCGCCGGCCTGGGAGGTGACGTCCTGGCTGCGGGCCGCGCTCTCGCGATTCGGGCATCCGGTGCACGGCGATCCCGGTCCGGCCGCCCGCGCCGCGCTGCGGCACCCCGACGTAGCCCTGGTCGCGGAGCTGGTGACCCCGCCCGGCCGGGTCGGCTACACGCCGGACCTGCTCACGCCGAAGCCGCCGCTGGGCCCGCTCGACGCGATCTTCGAGCAGCAGTTGGCGGCCATGGCGGCGACCCCTGCCAACGAGGTGGCGACGCAGGTGAACGAGCGGTTCCCGACGGGCCCGATGCCGACGCGGGTCCGCGCGGCGGTCGAGGACGGCACCCTCGCCCGGCGGGTCACCGATGGGCTGCGGCAC
This sequence comes from Micromonospora sp. NBC_00821, assembly GCF_036347035.1. NCBI lineage: Bacteria > Bacillati > Actinomycetota > Actinomycetes > Micromonosporales > Micromonosporaceae > Micromonospora > Micromonospora sp. NBC_00821. Next base: position 1,361,578 of record NZ_CP108880.1, on the reverse strand, counting down.
TTCTGGCGGACCTCGCTCGCCGAGCAGTGGCCGGCGGTGCGGGCCACGCTGGAGGCCGAACTGGCCGTGCGGGCCACCGCGATGGCCACCGCCGGGGTGGGCAGCATGCTGAACGGCCTGCACCCGAAGGTCGGCTGGACCGGCAGGTCGCTGACCATCGACAGCTCGTACCGGATCACCACGGCGCTGACCGACGCGGAGCTGGTGCTCGCGCCGTCCGCGCTGGCCTGGCCCCAGGTGTCCACCCAGCTCTGCGACGAGGGCAACGCCGTGCTGGTCTACCCGGTCGGCGCCGGACGGGCGGACCAGCGCCGGGCGGGTCGGCTCGGTGACCTGGTCGGTGCGAGCCGGGCGGCCATCCTGGCGGACCTGGACGTGCCCCGGTCCACCGGGCAGCTCAGCGAGCGCCACCGGCTGGCCCCGGCCACCGTCTCCTACCACCTGGGGGTGCTGTTGCGCTCCGGTCTGGTGGTGCGCACCAGGGAGCGGCACAGCGTGCTCTACCGGCGGTCCGACCACGGGGACGGGCTGGTCGGCTGCCGGCCAGGTCAGGGCGCGACCCGCGACGTCGTGCTCCGCCCACAGCCGCGCGAACCGGGGCGAGATACCGAGCAGCTCGGTGACCAGCTCACGGATCGCCGGGTCGGCCGGGTAACGGCCGTAGGCGGCCCGCAGGTCCGCCACTGAGCGCTTGACCTGGAGTGCGCTCCAGCCGGCACTGTGACTCGTGCGCCCACCGGTAGGGCGCACGAGAGGAGACCCCCATGCGGTACCGCACAATCGGCGCCGACCCGGCGACCCGGCGCGAGGTCAGCGTGCTCAGCCTCGGCGCGATGCTCTTCGGCAGCGCCACCGACGAGGCCACCTCGTACGCGATCCTCGACCGGTACGTCGAGGCCGGCGGCACATTCATCGACACGTCGGACAACTACGCGTTCTGGGTGGACGGCGGGCAGGGCGGGCAGAGCGAGGAGCTGCTCGGCCGGTGGCGGCGCAGCCGGGGCGTCGGCGCCGAGATCGTCATCGCCACCAAGCTGGGCGCCCGACCGCTGGCCCCGGGGACCAGCTACCTGGACAACGCCGAGGGCCTCTCCGCCAAGGTGATCCGTGAGTCCGCGGAGCGCAGCCGGGAACGGCTCGGGGTGGAGCGGCTGGACCTGCTCTACGCGCACATCGAGGACCGAACCGTGCCGCTCCAGGAGACCGTGGAGGGCTTCGCCGAGCTGGTCGCCGAGGGCACCGTGGGTCTGCTGGGCGCCAGCAACCACCGGGCCTGGCGGGTGGAGCGGGCCCGCGCGTTGGCCGCCGCCGCCGGCCTGCCGGGGTACGAGGTGCTCCAGTACCACCGCAGTTACCTGCCGAACCGCACCGACCTGATCAGCGAACTGGACCCGGACGGCGAGCCGGGCGGTGTCAGCGGTGACCTGCTCAGCTACCTGCGGGCCGAGCCCGAGTTGACCCTGGTGGCGTACTCACCGCTGCTCAAGGGGGCGTTCACCAGGGCGGACAAGCCCCTCAGCTCGGCGTACGACCTGCCGAGCGCGCCACGGCGACTGGCCGCGCTGCGGGAGGTGGCTGAGCAGAGCGGCGCTACCGTCAACCAGGTGGTGCTCGCCTGGCTGCTGGGCGGGGAGCTGCCGTCCATTCCGCTGGTGGGCGCCTCGTCGGTGGCGCAGTTGGAGGAGAGCCTGGCAGCGGTCGACCTGGAGCTGACCGCCGAGCAACGGCACCGCCTCGACACCACCTGGTGACCTGTCACCGGCCGCCCCGCCGACCTCAGCTCACCGTCGGTGGGGCGGTCAGGTCGAGCTGCCAGTCGTTGGCCCGCATCATCTGCCCCGGCGGGTATTCGAAACCGGTCTCGCCGAGCAGCGTGAAGCCTGCCTTGCGGCACACAGCGTTCGAGGCGGGATTGTCGACCGAGGGGTAGGCGTGGGCGTAGTGCCGGTCCCGTCGGGCGCGAGCCACGTCCACCACGGCGCGCACCGCCGCGGTCGCCAGCCCCTGCCCCCGGTACGCGGGCAGCACCGCCCAGCCCAGCTCGTACACCGGCTGGTCGCGCCACTCGCGGGCCCAGTAGCCGACGCTGCCCGCCCGCACCCCGTCCGCCAGCACCAGCGTGAACATGCAGCCCTGCTCGGTGCCCGAGAAGTGCACGTAACGATCGTGCCGGGCGAGCACCTGCTCGTCGGTCTCCGGGCCGCCGGTGTGCTTGCGGGTGTCCGGTGAGTTGAGCTGCCGCAGCAGGTCGAGGTCGTCCTCGTGCCACGGCTCGATGCGTACCTGTGCCATTCCGCGCCCCCGTTCGTCGACCCCCAGTCAAGCGGATCCCACCGACATTTCGCCCCGAACCGCGCCCGCTAGATCGGATCTAGCGGGCGCGTGACGTCACCTCGCGCCTTCAGTGTGGAAGGGAGGTGGGCCATGGCACCGTTGCGGATCGCCGTGATCGTCGGCAGCACCCGGGAGGGACGAGTCGGCGACCGGCTGGCGGCCTGGTTCGTCGAGCAGGCCGTGCGGCACGACGACCTGGCGGTGACTGTCGTTGACCTGACCGAGTACGACTTCCCGGCCACCTACCCCGCCGAGCCGACCGCGTCCATCCGGGCGTTCGTCCGCGAGGTGGGCCGGGCGGACGCGTTCGTCGTGGTCACCCCCGAGTACAACCACAGCTTCCCGGCGCCCTTGAAACAAGCCATCGACTACGCGTACGACGAGTGGCAGGCCAAAGCGGTCGGCTTCGTGTCGTACGGCTGTCGCTCCACCGGCCAGCACGCGGTCGACCAACTACGTACCGTCTTCACCGCACTGCACGCGATGACGGTGCGCGACGTCGTCGGGATCGACCTGCTCGCCGGCGAGCCGACCGCCCAGTGCACCGACGAACGGCAACGCGACGTCGGCGTCCTGCTCGACCAGCTGCGCTGGTGGGGTCTGACACTGCGCGACGGCCGGGCGGCTCGACCCTACGTCTCCTGAACACGTCCAACACGAAAGGTAAGGATCATGAGTAGACGCACCACCGGTCTGGCCATCGAGGCCGAGGGGCTCACCCGCTCGTTCGGGGACACCCGGGCGCTGGCCGGCATCGACCTCCAGGTGCCCGCCGGCACCGTCTACGGTCTGCTCGGCCCGAACGGCGCGGGCAAGACCACAGCGGTCCGGGTGCTCGCCACGTTGCTGCGACCCGACGGCGGCTCGGCCCGGGTCTTCGGGCACGACGTGGTCACCGAGGCCGACAAGGTCCGTTCCCGGGTCAGCCTCACCGGCCAGTACGCCTCCGTCGACGAGGACCTGACCGGCACGGAGAACCTGGTGCTCCTCGCCCGCCTGCTCGGCCTGCGCAAGCCGGCCGCTCGGGAGCGCGCCGCGGCCCTGCTGGCCGCGTTCGGTCTGACCGAGGCGAGTGACCGCCAGGTGAAGAAGTACTCGGGCGGGATGCGGCGACGCATCGACATCGCCGCCAGCATCCTGAACACCCCGGATCTGCTCTTCCTCGACGAGCCGACGACCGGCCTCGACCCGCGCAGCCGCAACCAGGTGTGGGAGATCGTCCGGGCGGTGGTGTCGCACGGCACGACGGTGCTGCTGACCACCCAGTACCTCGACGAGGCCGACCAGCTCGCGGGACGGATCGCTGTCGTCGACAACGGCCGGGTGATCGCGGAGGGCACCCCTGGTGAGTTGAAGTCGTCGATCGGCTCCGGCACCGTCCACCTGCGACTGCGCGACCCCGCTCAGCGCCCCGAGGCGGAGCGGGTGCTCCGGGAGGCACTCGACGTACCGGTGCAGCTCGCCGCCGATCCGGTGGCGTTGACCGCCCGCGTCGGCGAGGCCGGCACCGACCTCGACGCCAGCTCCCAGGCCGCTCGCGTGCTCGGCGACCTGGCCCGCGCCGGCATCGTGGTCGACAACTTCTCCCTCGGCCAGCCGAGCCTGGACGAGGTCTTCCTGGCCCTGACCGACCACCCCGCCGTGCCGACCGACGAGCGCGACGACGAGCTGGAGGCAGCCCGATGAGCGACACCACCACCACCACTACCGAACGGGCGCCGACCGTCTACGTCCCGTCCGCCGAGGCGCTGGCGACAGTGCTCGCGCCCGGTTCCCGACCGCCCCGGCCGAGCGCGCTGGGCGCGTCGCTCACCTTCGGCTGGCGGGCCATGCTGAAGATCAAGCACGTGCCGGAGCAGCTCTTCGACGTAACCGCGTTCCCGATCATCATGGTGCTGATGTTCACGTACCTGTTCGGTGGCGCCCTCGCCGGCAGCCCGCGCGAGTATCTGCAGTTCTTCCTGCCCGGCATCATGGTGACCAGCGTCGTCATGATCACCATGTACACCGGCATCGGCCTCAACACCGACATCGAGAAGGGCATCTTCGACCGGTTCCGGACGCTGCCCATCTGGCGCCCGGCCGCCCTGGTCGGCATGATCTTCGGCGACGTGCTGCGCTACATCCTCGCCGCCGTGGTGATCCTGGGGCTCGGGCTGGTGCTCGGGTTCCGCCCCGAAGGCGGGGTGGTCGGGGCTGTCGTCGGGATCGGGCTGCTGGTGGTCTTCTCGTTCGCGTTCTCCTGGGTGTGGACGTTCTTCGGCCTGATCCTGCGCAGCGAGAAGTCGGTGATGGGGGTCAGCATGATGGTGCTGTTCCCGCTGACGTTCCTGAGCAACGTCTTCGTCGAGCCGAGCACCATGCCCGGCTGGCTCCAGGCGTTCGTGAAGGTCAACCCGGTGACGCAACTGGTGGCCGCGATCCGCGGAGCGATGAGCGGCGAGTCGGACCCGTCGGCCACGATGTGGCTGCTGCTCTGGAGCGCCGGCTTCGTCCTGGTCTTCGGCACCCTGACCATGTACAGGTACAACCGCCGCTAACCCCACCCCACCCACCCACCCCGCCCCGCCCCGCCCCGCCCCGCCCCCGCGATCTTGCACTTACTGTCCCGACAAAGGTGGCGAATCCACCTGAACCGGCGACCGAAAGTGCAAGATCGCGGAGGGCTGGGGTGGGTTGGGTTGGGTTGGGGTTAGAGCTTCCAGGGCAGCGGCCCGGGGGGCAGGTAGCGGCAGGTGGTGCCTGTGGAGACGGCGTCGCGCAGGTGGCCCGCCAGTGCCGGGTGTCGGTCGTCGAGCTTGCGGAACGTGTCACGGATTCGCGCGGTCACTGTCTTTCGGGCCCGTTCGGCCTCGTCGCCCAGTCGGCGGCTTCGGCCGGCCAGCCCCGCCGCGGCACGCAGCTCGTCGAGCAACGCACCCCGCTCGGCGTCCAGCTTGGCCACCTTCTGGTCGTCGTCGCGGGCGGCGGCCCGGTCGATCTCCTCGTCGAGGCGGGCCAGGTGCCGCCGGTAGCGGGCCTTCGCCTCATCGTCGAGGACCGGGTCGGCGCCCAACCGGCGGGCGGCGACCAGCTCCGGCCCGGCCGTCGGGTCGAGCAACTCCACGGCGGGCACATCGCTGCCCGGACGGCTGAGCAGCAGGTGCAGGTCGTGTAGGCCCTTGGCGTCGGGCAGGTGCACGACGACACCCTCGTACGCGAGCTGCCAGACCGGCCCGTCGCGCCGAAACTCGTACCCCTCGATCGCAGCCGCGACCGGCGCGGCCCGGCCGGGCGCGACAGCCTGGCCCGACCCGACAGCCTGGCCCGAGCCGACAGCCTGGCCCGAGCCGACAGCCTGGCCCGACCCGACGGCCTGGCCCGACCCAGCAACCTGGCCCGACCCGACAGCCTGGCCGGGCGCGACAGCCTGGGCCGACCCGGCGGCCTGGGCCGGGAGGTCGGCGTCGAGGGCTGTCGGGGCGGCGAGCCGGTGGAGCACCTGCGTCATGCCGAGGGCTGTCGCCTCCTGGATGGCGGCGGCGCGCAACGCGGTCGACGTCGCGGAGTCGCCCGGGTGACCTCGGCCGGCGAGGGCGTTCACGAGGCCGGTGCGGGCGAGCAGCGACCAGGGTCGCGAGCCCAGCCGGTCGGCGGAGTCCCGAGCGGCGGCGAAGCCGGCGATGGCGTCGTCCCAGCGTTCCTGGGCGGCGTCGATCAGCGCCAGCCAGTGGTCGACGGGGCCACTGATGTCGCAGCCGAAGAGCCCTACCGTCCACTCTCCGCGGTGCGGGGCCAACGCGGCCCGAGCGGCGTCGCAGCGCTTCGGGTCGGCGGACGCGGCGGCGGCCTGCGCGCGTAACCGTAGCCAGAGCGGTGACACCGGGCGCGGGTACCGGATGGCGCCGGCCTCGATGCCGGCGGTCAGCCGGATCGCCGTCTCGCCGTCACCCCGTTCGGCCGCGGTGATCGCCCGCAGCAGCTCCCGGTAGGGGTAGTCGATCGGGGCCAGCCCGTCCACCAGCACGGCGGCCTCGGCGACCCGACCCTGGAGCAGCAGGCGGGACCAGCGCAGGTGGTGGCCCATGAACCCGAAGTCGGTGTGACCCGGGTCGGTTTGGTCGGAGAGGATGGCGAACCGCTCGTCGGCAGTGGCGAAGTCACCCTGGAACGCCGCGATGATCCCGCTGTCGACGGCCGCGGCCATCCGGTGCCGGGCGAAGTCACCCTGCCGTTCGGCGTCGACGAAGGTGGTGAGCTCCTCGGCGAAGCGAGGGTCGCCCAGCTCCAGCAGCGCCACCCAGCGCAGCGAGGTGGCCCACAGCTCGGTCTCCCGGTCGCCCGTCCGCCGGGCCACGTCTCGGATCTCGGCGGTGAGCGCGGCTCGGGTCGCGGCGGTGCCCAGCCCCCAGGTCGTGTCGTGGCGGGCCCAGAGGCTGAAGGTGAGCGCCTCGTCGTCCTGCCCTCGACGGGCGATCGTCTCGCTGGCGGTGATCAGGTCCGCGACCAGGGCGCCGACCGTCGCGCTGGCGTCCGGTTCGCCGATCAACCGGCGGTACGCCTCGCGCACCAACTCCGCCGCCTCGAGCGACTGGGCGGTATCGACCTGGCGGGAGCGGTTCACTGTGAGCGCGACCCGGGCCAGCAACACCGGTTCGTCGAGTGAACGGGCCAGCGTGGCGGCCTCGGTCAGTAGTCGGGTGACCTCTTCGCGGCGGGCGTGGTGATAGTGCGACTCGGCGAACTCGACGAGGATCCGCACTCGTTGTGCCGGGTCTTCGACGACCTCGAGGGCTCGGCGGAAGTGCACCGCCGCCTCGTCGCCGGCCAGCCGGGCAAACGCGTCCCGCCCGGCGGCGACCAGCAGCGTGGCCACCCGGGCCCGGTCGAGCGCGGGGCCGGCCAGGTAGGCGTGGCGGGCGAGGTCGGCCGGGATTAGCCGGTCGGTGAGCTCCCGCAGGTCGTCGACCGCCCTGACGACAGCGCCGTGCCGGGCCCGCCGGTCGTCGTCGGTCAGCCCGTCGTAGAGGGTTTCGCGGACCAGGTCGTGGGCGAAGGCGAAGCGGCCACCGCCCCGGGCGACCACCAGTCGGGCGGTCACCGCCCGGTCGAGCAGCCGGTCGACCTGCGCCGCGGGTGCGGCCGCGCAGGCCGCGAGGACCTGACGGTGGAACTCGCGACCCAGTACGGCGGCGACGGTCAGCGCCTCCACCACAGCGGCGGGCAGTTGGGCCAGGCGGCGGCGCACCGCCTCCCGTACGCCGGGTGCGATCGTGCCGACCGCGTCGTCGGCGTGCCACAGCCGCGCGGTCTGCTCGACGAAGAACGGGTTGCCACCGGTGCGCCGGTGCACCTCGTCGACAAGGCTTGCCTCGGGCTCCCGGCCGGCGGTCCGGGTCATCAGTGCGGCGACCTCGTCGCGGGTGAAACCGGTGAGGGTGATCGTGGTGGCCTTCGCGACCAGCGGCATCAGCAGCGGACGCAGCGGATGCTCGCCCGACTCGACCTCGGCGTCGCGGTAGGTGCCGATCAGCAGGAGCCGCTCGAACCAGGTGTGCTGGGCGGCGAAGCTCAGCAACCGCAGCGAGGCCGGGTCGGCCCAGTGCAGGTCGTCGAGGACGACCACTACCGGCCGGTGCTGGGAGACGGCGACCAGGGCTGCGGTAACCGCGTCGTACAGCGCGAAGGCCTCCTGGTCGGCGGCGTCGGGGCCGGGGTCGATGCCGGCCCAACTGACGAGGCGACCGGCCTGGTCGCCGCCGGCGCCGGACTGGCCGAGCAGGGCCGCGAGGGCCGGCTCGGCGGACTGCCGTGCCACCGCCCAGTCGTCGGCGGAGCGCCGTAGGGCACGCAGCACCTGCACCCACGGCCAGTAGCCGGGGGCGCTGTCGGAATCCCAGCAGGCGGCGCCGAGCACCAGCGCGCCTCGCTGCCGGGCCTCGCGGGCCGCCGACGTGACGAGTGTCGTCTTGCCGATGCCCGGCTCGCCGGTGACCAGGGCGAGACCGCCGTGGCTGGTGGTGGCGCGATCCAGCTCGGCGCGCAGCAGACCCGCGGGGTGATCCCGCCCGATGATGGCGTCGCCGAGCGCGTTCATGGTTTCCAGACGGTACTGGAACCGTCCGACAGCGCGGGCGTGTTAACCGGCCGAACGCCTCGCTGGGTCTCGCTGACGCAGGCGTGTTCGGAGCCTTTGGAGCTGATGCCATAAACGAGTCGACCCCATCGCTCCCTATGCTTCCCTATTCGGGTAGCGTAGGGGGCGATGACGGAAGAAGTGTACTCAGTTGAGCAGGTGGCCGACCGGCTCAACCTGCATGTGCGCACCGTGCGCGGCTACATCCGCTCGGGCCGGCTGCGCGCGGTGCGGATCGGCAAGCAGTACCGGATCGCCGCCAGCGATCTCGACGCGCTCACCGGCCAGGCCCCGACCACGCCCGGCGTCGCCAGACAGGCGGAGGTGTCGAGCATCGTCCAGATCGACGGTGTCGACAGGGCCGCCGCCGACCGGCTCGGCACGCTCGTGCTCACCAGCGCCAACACCGGCCACGACCAGGCCAACCCGCTGCGGGTGCAGACCGTGCACGACGAGCAGCGCCACCGCCTGAAGATCATCATCCTGGGTGACCCGGCCGCCACCGCCGAGTTGCTGCACCTGCTCGACGCCGTGCTCAACGCCGACAACGGCCTGCTCGACCGGGAGGTTCACGATGCCTGACGAGATCCAGGAACGGGCCGGAGTGCCGGTGCTGGTCTGCGACCCGGCGGGGCCGCCGGTGGCCACCGAGCAGGACGCGCTGGACCTGATCGGGGCGGCGTTCCTCGGCGCCCAGGTGGTGGCCGTGCCGGCCAACCGACTCGACGCGCGCTTCTTCACGCTGGGCACCCGCTTCGCCGGCGACGTGATGCAGAAGTTCGTCAACTACCGGGTGCGGCTGGCCGTCGTTGGCGACATCTCGGCGCAGCTCGCGGAGAGTTCAGCGTTGCGCGCCCTGGTGCACGAGTCGAACCAGGGCGGGCAGATCTGGTTCGTCCCCGACCTCGACGCGCTCGACGCACGCCTCCGCGCCGCCCGATAGCCACCTCACCTTTCGGGCACGACCGCCATCTGCACCGCGTCCGGCTCCACTCCCCGGGCCCGAGCCTGCTCGGCCGCCCACCGCAGGTAGGCCAGCCACTGCTCGGACGACCAGCCGTTGCGCCGGCCGACACCCGCCTCGGCGGGGAGCAGGCCGGCCACGACACGGTCGAGGATCAGGGGCTGCACGCCACCCGCCCCGCGCCGGTAGCCGACGAAGTAGAGGACCTTCGTGAACAGGCCCGGCCCCAACCAGGGCAGGCGAGCGTGATCGGGGTCGCGGAAGCGGCGGTACGCCGTGCACAGCGCGGCCTCGTCGGGCGCTGGCGTGGACACCTCTTCCAGCGCGTACGCCAGGCGTTTGCCGTCGGGATCGGCGTCGAGCGACCTGGCGGCGCGCCAAGGGCCGTACCCGATGGGTCCGTAGGCCCAGACCAGCACTGCCGTCAGTAGTTGACGTGGGCTCGCGGACCCCGCCCGGTACGCGTCGGCCACCGCGAAGACGTCGCGCCGCCAGATCACGCCGGTCACCGGAAGGCCCTCGGGCCATGCCTGCGGCGGTAGCCCCGCCCGCCAGCGGTCGACGTTCACTGTGACCGGGGTCCGCTCCCCCGGTAACACCACACCTTCGGTCGTCCGCATGGTCGCCTCCCTCAGATCGCGCGCTCGCGGAACCCTGCGATTCGGACGCTATGGTCGGGCGCTTCCCCCTGCCGCCCGCCGACGGCAAATCGCGGTATCGATTGCAGGTGCGCCTTTGCGGGCAGCCAGCATCCGGCGGGGTCGAGAAACGTCGCACTGCTGACCTACGGTGCTCCCGTGCTTCCCCGAAACGTGAAAATCATCGATCAGGTTCGCGCCGAGGCGCTGCGCCGCGGCATCCCCGCCGCCGACGTGGAGCGCTGGCTGGGGCTCGCCCGCCCGTCCGCCTTCCTGACGCAGAGGGGTGACGGGCCGGTAGTGGGCGCCATCCGTGGGCCGGTGATGCTTCCGGCCGACGCCGAGGACCCCGAGTACCCCTTGATCGCCACCATCGACTGCGCTGCCCTTCCGGCAGACGTGACCGACCTTCCACTGCCGTCCGACGGCCAACTGCTGCTGTTCGGCTGGCCCGAGGAAAGTGGCTGGGGCGAGGTCAGGTACGTGCCGGCAGGCGTGGCGGTCGAGGAACGGGAGCAGTACCCGCCGGGCTTCCCACCGGACGACGAGGAGTTCGCCGAGGTCTACGCGGAGATCCCGCAGGGCGATCTGCACCTCACTGTCGACATCTCGCTGCCCTACGTCAAGACGATCCCGGGGCCCCCGTGGTCTCCGCCGCTGCCGGGAGATCCCCCGTTCGAAGAGCTGACCGACGTGTGGAAGGACGTCCTGGGCAAGGTGCCCGACGGCCCGTTCTCCTATGAAGACGGGACGACGCCGCTGCTGTTGGGCGGCTACGGCACTGACTGCAACGGTTTCAACCCCGCGTGGTTGGGCGCCAACCCCTCGGGCCGCTCCGGCGACGACGGGTCGGGGCGCGATGGTGGGACACCCGACCCTGGTGACTGGGTTGTGCTGGCCGAGTTCCACGGCGGCAGACAAGGCGGCGCGAGCATCCACTGGGTGATCCAGCGTGCGGACCTGAAGGAGCGCCGCTTCGACCAGGCCAGCGTCCTCGTCTACTGGAACCCGTGAAGCCGGACGAGCACTGGGTCCACCGTCCTACCCGACCGAGTGGGTCACCACCGCCGTGTAGGTGCCGGCGACCCGCTCGACCGGCAGGACCACCCGCAGTGACGGATTCCACGACACCACGTTCGGGCCGGTGCCGGACCAGCCCGCGGCGACCTGCGACGCGGGCAGGCCGATCCCCGGCTGCGGGATGAAGACCCCGTTGCCGCTGCTGGCGGTGGCCGGCCCGGACGAGTAACTGACCAGGCCCCGACCGATGATCGCGGTGTCGGCATCGGTGGTGAAGTCGGTGACGGTCACCGTCGCCTGCCACGATCCGGCCGCCGGTCCGCGGTCGTCGGTCACGGTGACGGTGCCGAGCTGGCCGGAGAAGTCACCGTCTCCCGCTGAGATCGTCCCGAGCGCCGACTGTTCGGGCACGCTGATGCTGAGCCCGACGAGGGCCTCGATCTGCACGGTGACGGCCTGGGTGGCGGAGAGCCCGCTGGCGTCGGTGACCCGCACCGTGAACGGGTAGCTGCCCGGGGTGGTCGGGGTGCCGGCCAGCAGCCCGGTGGTCGGGCCGAGGGTCAACCCCGGCGGGAGCGTCCCGGCGCTCACCGTCCAGGCGTAGGGCGCGGTGCCGCCGGTCACTACCAACTGCACGCTGTACGCGATGGTCTCCTGCCCTCTTGGCGGGGCCGGGAACGACAGGCTCGGTGGGGCGTTCACCCGGACCGGCGCGGAGGCCGCCGAGGCCGGGCCGGTACCGACGACGTTCGTCGCCGCCACCGTGAAGGTGTAGGTGGTGCCCGGGGTGAGCCCGGTCACCGTTCGGGTGGTGGCGGTGCCGTCGAAGGTGCGCGCGCTCTGCGCCTGACCGTTGACGTACGGCGTGACGGTGTAGGACACGATCGGGCTGCCGACGTAGTCGGGAGCGGTCCAGCTCAGTGTGGCCGAACCCGATCCGGCGTTGGCCGCCGTGATGCTGATCGCGGGCGGCAGCAGCCGAATGCCCTGGTCGATGTCGTTCAGGTTGGCCCCGGTGCCGAGGGTCAGCGGTGCCGTGTTGCCGGTGCTCGGGTCGCCGTCGGAGTCGACGGCGCTGTTGGTGCCCTGCGACCGCTGCGAGAAGCGTTGGTCGGCCCGCAGCGCGGCCGGGGAGAAGGTCACCGTGTAGCTGCCGGCCCGCAGCCCGATAAAGGAGTACGTGCCGTCGGTCGCTGTCGTCGTCGAGCGGGTGACCGACGCGCCCTGGTCGTTGGTGCCCGACAGGGTGACCGGGAAGCCCGACACGGCCGGTTCACCGGCCTGGCGGATGCCGTCCGCGCTCACGTCGTTCCAGGTCCGACCGCTGATGCCGGAGGAGACCACTGTGACCTGGGTGATCTCGGTGGTCGGCAACGCCACCGGTGTCGTCGTGCCGCTGGGGGTGTAACTGCCGGTGCTGGTGTTCACGTACCGGTCCCCGCTCGCGTTGCCGCTCGGGGTGAGGGTGATCCGCACCGAGTCGACGGCCGCGTTCGCCAGGTTGCTGACCACGATGCGCAGCGCTGTGGTGTCCGGCCCGCAGGTCGGGGTGTAGTCGCCGGGGTTGGGGGTGATGGTGCCGTGCGCCCGGTTGGTGCACTGGACCTGCACGCCGGCCGGCGCGGCGCTGCCCGTGTAGGCGAGGGTTCCGGTGAACGCGGAGCGACCGTCCCCGTTGTACGGCAGCTCGGTCAACAGCACCAGCGAGGGCACTGTCAGCCCACTGATGTTTCGGTACGCCAGCGTGAAGTTGATCGGATCGCCGGCGGTGACCTGCGGGGTGGAGGTCGACTCCGAGATGGCGAACTGGGTCTGGTTGCGTACCGCGATGGTGTTGCTGGTGGTGCGGCGGGCGAGGTCGATGGCGACGGCCGCGTCCGAGCTGATCACCGCGAGGTTGGTCGCGACGGTGTTGTCCGAGGCGATGCGCAGCGCGACGGCCTGGAACGTGATCGCCGGGATCGTGACGCCGGGGGTGGTCGCACCGAGCTTGAGCAGGAGCCTCGGGCCGGTCTCGCCGCTGTCGCCGGTGCACGGGATGCCGTCCGCGCCGTGCTGCGCGGCGGTCAGCTCCACGGCCAGCGTGGCGGCGCCGGAGGCGTAGCGGGCGCTGCCGGCGACGTAGCTCATGCAGGCGGGAAGGGTGTCGGTGATGGTCACCCCGCCGACCGGAGAGGTGGCCGACGTCGCCCGGGTGACGGTGGGCGTCAGGGTGTAGGTGACTGTGCTGCCGGCGGCCACGAACTGTTGGCCGACCGGCAGTCCGTTCGACTGGGTCACCCGCAGCACACCGTCGGTCAGGGTCAGCCGGTTCCCGGTGTACGAGGGGTTGTTGGTCGCCCGGTTGTAGTAGGAGGGTCCCCAGGTTTCGGTGCCGCCGAGGCGTCCGCTGTCGAAGTTGGCGATGATTGTGCCGGTCGGGTTGGGCTGGACCTGGAACTGCGGGTGGAAGTAACTCACCTCGCCGTTGCCGATGGTCCAGGTGGCTGTGAAGCGGACGGCGTTGACCACTGCGGCGCCGCCAGCGGCTTCGATCGAGCCGTACCAGCTTCCCGTGGCGCAGGAGGTGGTCCGCCGGGCGTTGTCGTCGGGCAGGTTCAGCACGCCGTACTCGACGAGGTATTCGCTGGCGGCGACGACAGTGTTGTTGCGGTACGCCCGCCCGGCCCCGACGATGCGGGTTTCGGCGGGGTTCCACTTGTCGCAGATCGCGGCGCCGACAAGGGCCGGTCCGCTGGTGGAGTAGAGCTGGAGCCGGTCGTAGTAGGTCTGCCCGGGTGAGGCGATCCCGTCGCCAGCGGTCCCGTTCGTCGCGTTGCCGGCGGGAAGTCCAGCGGGGGTGTCGGTGGTCCAGAAGTACCCGTTGTATCCGGCCGATCGGGGTCCGAAGGTCGTCGAGAAGCAGTTGTCGTTCGCTCGGGTGGCGTTGGCCGCGACGTAGGCGCAGGTGGCGGCGGCGGGCTCACCGCCCGGTTCGTACCCGGCGCCGAAGTTGGACTGCCCGGTGACGCTTGTCGGGTCGAAGCCCCGGTACTGGATGGTGGACTGGATCGTCGAGGTGCTGTCGCCGCTGGGCACGAAGACGGTGAAGGTGCCGGAGGCCAGGTAGCTGAGCGTGCTCGGCAGGGTGTTGCCCTGGGCACCGAAGGTCGGGCTGGTCCGCCCGGCGAGGTCGGCGCCGGTGATCGTGATCGACACGGTGCGCCCGGTCTGGGTGCACCCGACGGTGCCGGAGTTGACCACCGAGTTCGACGCGGTGGCGTTGGCGACGATCCCGATCCGGCCGTACGGCACGCCGTATCCGCCGTTGCTGACCGGGGCGCAGGAGTCGGCGACGAGGACCGCGTTGGCGGAGATCGTGCTCAGGTCGGCGGTGAACGTCAGTGGCGCGGTCACCAACTCGGTGCCCTTGGCGGTGGTCGGCACTGTCACCACGAAGCTGAACGCGTACCCGCTGCCGCTGGCCCCGCCGACCGACGCGGGCGTCGGGGTGCCGAAGAGGTTGGCCTGCAGGTTGAGCTGGGGAAGAGCGACCACTGTGGTGCTCCGGGTGCCGCCGTTGAGGGCGCCGCCGTTGGCGGTGAGCGAAGCCCCGATGGTCGTCCCGTTCGGCACGCTGCCGCCGATGGTGACGCTGATCGGGACGGTGCCCGCGCCCGTCGCGTCCACGGCGACGGCGCAGGTCAGCGTCTGCCCGTCGGTGCTGAGGTTGCCGCCGCCCGGGCCGGTGCACTGGGCCAGGTTCGACGTGTCGAAGCGGACCAGCGACGGGGCGGTCAGCGTCTGCACGAAGGTGACCGACCCCGCGCCGGCACCGTCGGACGAGTACCCCCAGCCGTAGGTCAGCACGTCCTTGGTGCGTACCCGCCCGTTGTTCGCACCGCTGTCCAGGCTGTCGAAGGGCGCGGCGCCGTCGGAGATGACGGTGAGCGCGACCTGGTTGACGGCGGCTTGGGCCGGCGCGGGCGCGACAACTGTGGTGGTGACCAGGCAGGCGACCAGCACCGAGGCCGCGAAGCCGAACCACCACGACCGGGACCTGCGAATCGGAGACATGAAAGTGAGCAGCCCATTGTTCGAGCGACCATTGTTGGTCTGCGGATTACCGCCCCACTAAACCATCCGGATGCGACATTATGCTCTATAACGGACAAACGGCATGGCCGCCCCGATGCTGCCAGGGCGACCACACCGGAGGAACGTCGTTACGGCAAGGCGCAGATGGCGTACGCCGTGTCGGACCAGTTCCCGGCGAACGCGTCCTCCTCGTACGCGCCGGACGCGGCGGACGTCGGCGCTGTCGCGGGGCCGCCGTTGGGGCGGAAGTCGTCCACGATGCCCTCGCCGGTCACCCCGTTCAGCTCGTAGCCGGCACCGGTCAGCACCTTCCCGACCGGGCAGGTCGCGGTGACGCTGCGGAAGTCGAGGGAGTTGCTGGCCCCCACGGCCGAGGTGCGCACCAGGCCCGCGAGGGGGTTGGCGCAGATCGCGTACGCGGTGGCGGACCAGTTCAGGGCCGTGGCGTCCGACTCGTACGCGCCGACGGTGACAGCTGTCGGTGCCGCGGCGACGCCACCGTTGGGCCGGAAGTCGTCGACGACACCTTCACCGGTGACGCCGTTCAGCTCGTAGCCCGTGCCGGTCAGGACCTTCCCGACCGGGCACGTCGCCGTGACGCTGCGGTAGTCGGTCGAGTTGCTGACGCTGGTGGTGGCCACCCGGACCAGGCCGGGCAGCGGGTTGGCGCAGATCGCGTACGCCGTCACCGACCAGTTGCCCGCGAACGCCTCGGTCTCGTAGGCGCCGACGGTGACCGCTGTCGGTGCCGTGGCGACGCCACCGTTGGGGCGCAGGTCGTCGACGATGCCCTCGCCGGTGACGCCGTTGAGTTCGTAGCCGGTGCCGGTGAGCACCTTCCCGACCGGACAGGTCGCCGTGACGCTGTGGTAGTCGGTCGAGTTGTTGACGCTGGTCGCGGCGACCCGCACCAGACCGGGGACCGCGGCGGACGCCGGGCTCGCCGGGACGAGCACCGCTCCGGTGGCGACAAGACCGAGCACGAGTACGGAGGCGCGGGCGCCGTAACGCCGGCTCTTGTTCTGAGCACGCATGTGTTTCTCCCGTCTGAGGCCGGACGGGGCGGCAGGTGCGACGCCGACGTCGAGGCCGTTCGTGATGACGGGTTCACGCTAGGTAGCAGCGTGACCAGGCATTATCTCCAAGCCGACTACGTCGCGTAACGGACTGGACCTGCGTTCGACGTCTCTGGACTGACGGACGATGCGCAGGCATCGATGCTTGTGCATACCATTCGGTCATGCCTGCTCGCCGTGTCGCCGCCACCATCGCCCTCGCCGCGCTGGCGAGCCTGCTCGCCGTCAACGCCGCCCGCGCCGACGGGCCGGCGATCAGCACCCCGGGCACCCCCACTGTGGTGGCAAACGAACCACATCAGCTCACCCTCAGCTGGACGCCTTCCGCCTGGGTCGAGCCCGGCGCCGAGCAGCCGATCAACTACGAGGTGCAGGTGCCGCTGGGCCCGAACACGTACCGCTTCCTCGGCTCCACGACCGACACCACGATCACGCTGACTGATCTCGCACCCGGCACGACGTACCGGATCGCGGTTGCCGCCCGTGCGCTCGGCGGCTACTCCGACACCTCGCCCACCACCACAGTGCGCACCGCGTCCGGTCAGGCGACGGTCAGCTACCTCAACCTGGACTGGTCGCCCACCAACAACCAGATCCAGCACCTCCTGAAGGTGACAAACACCGGCACCGGGCCGCTCGACCTGAGCACGGTGCGGGTGCGCTACCACCTGCGCTTCGAGGGCGCCAACACCTCGCTGGTGCCGAACTGCGACTGGGCAGCACTGGGCTGCGATCGGATCCGGCAGACCGTGCAGTTCTTCATCCCGCCGGGCGGGCCGCCCAGCGGGATGACGACGCCAGCGCCGCCGGGTTACCCGATCCCGGGAACGCCGGTCCCCGGCTGGGTGGAGCTGACCTTCACCGACGGCACGCTCGCGCCGGGAAAGTCGACCGGGCCGATCCAACTGCGGCACCATCGGCACAGCTGGAGCAGTATCGACGAACGCGATGACCCGAGCTGGCTCGCCGCCACCGGCCAGTGGACCGAGAACGACCGGATCACGCTGGACGTCGACGGGGTACGCGAGTTCGGCGACACCATCAGTTGACGCACCAACGGCACCGCGTCCTCTGACTGTCGAACGCCTCAGCCCGTGCCTTGACCGGTCACCTTACGATCCGCTCATGCGACGCGAGGAGATAGACGGAGTTACTGTCATCCACCGCGATGTGCCTGGCACCTTGGCCGCGTCGCTGACGTTTGGGTGCGGTGCCCGCGACGAAGAGATCGACTCCATCGGCCTGACCCATCTCGTGCAGCACCTGGTGGACTGGACGGAGGATCACGTCGCGGAGAAGCACGAGGACAACGTGTGGATGAACGACACGTCATTCCTCGCAGGCGGCCCACCGGATCAGGTAGCGGAGCATCTCGCCACCATCTGCTCGGCCATCAGCAATCTTCCGCCCGAGGATCTGTCAGACGCGGTCGCGGACCTCGATGCGGACAGCCGGTACGTCTCGAACATCGAAGATGGTCTGCGCGACCCGTGGGGAGCGCTGCTGTCGCGGCGTTTCGGGCCGAGCGGATACGGCCTGTCGCGCTGGCCCGCAGTGGACTACAAGCTCTTCACGGCGGACGAGATCCGACGGTATGTCGAAAGGTTCTTCACCAGCGGCAACGCGGTTCTCACCCTGACGGGCGAACCGCCTCAGGCGATGCGACTGCCATTGCCCGCCGGCCCGCGAGTCACCCGCAGCACGCCACTCGTCAACAACCACATGGGGCCGATCTGGTACGCCGACGAGGTCCGCGGCGTCGCGCTGACGGTCGGTGTCGAACCCAGCGCGGAAGCTGTCGATCTGATGTGGGCACTGCGGTCGCGAGTCGCTGAGGCAGTAGACGAGGCCGGGGTCGCCACCGGTGCGGAATTCATGTGC
This sequence comes from Micromonospora sp. NBC_00821, assembly GCF_036347035.1. Classification (NCBI taxonomy): domain Bacteria; kingdom Bacillati; phylum Actinomycetota; class Actinomycetes; order Micromonosporales; family Micromonosporaceae; genus Micromonospora; species Micromonospora sp. NBC_00821. Next base: position 1,343,473 of record NZ_CP108880.1, on the reverse strand, counting down.
GAGGTCGTCGACGGTACGCGGCACGAGCTCGGGTTGAGGGTCACACCAGACTTCGGCAGGAACGGCAAGAATTTCGACGCCACCGTCGCGGCGGAGCTGCTCTGGGCCGAGCTGCAACGGCTTGCCGCCGATGGAATCGATCGAGTGGAGATCGCCGACCGGGTGCCAACGCAGCGCATGGCCATGGAGGGCGACAACGAATGGATGCAGTCGATCAACGAGCTGCAATCCTTTGCCCACCAGGAGCTGCTCGGCACGGCTGAGATCTACGGCTCGGAAACACTCAGCGAGCTGACTGGGCTTACTCCGGACGCGACACGGGACATGGTGTCGGGCTGGCTCTCAAGCGCCATGATCGTCGTGCCGTACGGGTCGAAACCCGACCTTCCTCGCGCCACCGAGGATTCCTGCCCGACCACCCGCTTCGTGCCCGCAGGTGAGGTCGTCAGGCCGCCGTTCTCCAAGCGGCTCCGCAACAAGGGCAAGCTGGTCATCGGCATCGACGCGATTTCCACAGTGGATGACGACGGGAACGTGCACACCGTCCCGCTGTCCCAGGCACTCGTGGTCGAGCGGTCTGGTGTCATCCGGCTCGCCCACCTCGGCCACGGCTGCGTCACCACGATCTCGGACTTCGCTGACGCTGCCGACAAGCTCCGGGCCATCCTGCCGCCGCGGCGTTTCCGCCAGGCCGTCAAGCAGCTCAGTTGAGGCCTTTGGGCAGGTGGATGCGTGCGGCGGGGATGCCGAGTGCGCACAGCCGTGGCCGCGCGTCGGCCAGCATCGCGGATGGGCCGCAGAGGTAGATGTCCTGACCGGGCCGGTGGTGTCCGAGGGCGATGGTCAGGGCGTCGCCCTGCTCGGCCGGCTCCGCGCAGGGGTCGTCGGAGAGCGCCGGCACGATGGTCAGCCAGTCGTGGGCGCATTGCAGCTTGTCGAGGGCGATCGCGTCGTACAGGTCGGTGAAGGTGCGTGCGCCGACGATCAGCGTCACCCGCCGACCGTTCGGTGCGGCGGCGACCTGCTCGACCAGTGCGCGCAGCGGCGCCAGGCCGGTGCCGCCGGCGACGAGCAGCAGATCGTTTGTGCTCGCCGGGTCAAGGCTCAGCCCGGTGTCGACGGGTGGGCCGAGCCAGAGCAGCTCGCCGAGGCGTACCTCCTGGACCAGGTGGTGGGAGACGGTGCCGGCGGGTACGGCGCGGACGTGCAGCTCGACGGTGCCGTCCGCGCGTGGGGCGTTGGCCGGTGAGAGCCAACGCCAGTGCCCGGGCAGGCGCGGTGTGCAGACCGGCACGGCCTGACCTGGTTGGAAGGGCAGGCGCCGCCATGGACGTACCGTCAGGATGGCGATGTCGGGCGACGGCCGGTCATGGCCGATCACCTCGACGTGCCACCAGGCCCGGCCGTCGCCGGCCTGCGCGGCGGCGCGACGGAGGGCGCGCGTGGCGGGGCACAGGGCGCGCTCGGCGGCGATGGTGAGCTGCGGCGTCCACAGGGCGCGCGCGTGGCGGGCAATGGTCGCGACCAGCGCGTCGCCGATGGTGGTGGCGTGCGGGAGCAGGTCGAAGTGACGGTACGCGTGGCCGAGCACCCGGAGCAGCGCCGCCCGGTTCGCCGGGTTGTCGCCGCCGACCAGGAGGCGGCCCAACGCGGTGAAGAACAGCGGCGCGTCACGCTGTGGGAGCAGCCCGGGGCGGCGGTCTTCGAGGGTGCACCAGAAGTCGCCGGCGGCCCGCGCGTCGACCGACTCCCAGGCGGCGGCCAGGCTCCCGCTGGCCGGGTGGTCGTCTTTCACCTCGGGCATGCGGGCTCCAAGTCGTTGATTCATGGGCTGGCACCGGGGCGGGCGGGAGGAGCTGCGCCGTTGAGGGCCGGCGCAACTCCGGGACAAGGCACCCGCCCCGGGCCATGCGTCGACTGTCGTGGCTGACCAGGCACAACGGCATGTCACGGTGATCGTTGACGGCATACGTGATCGGTATGCGGCCGACGTCGCGGCTGTCGAATCGGGCAGACTGCGGGCATGACGGAACGTCCGGTGCTGTATCTGGTCGTCTGCGCCGCGGGTCCGGCGGAACACATCGACGAGCTGGTCGACCTCCTGATCGCCGACGGGTGGCAGGTGTGCATGATCGTCAGCCCGACCGCCGCGCCGTGGCTCGACCGGGCGGCGTTGCAAGACAAGACCGGCTATCTCGTACGCGTCGAGTGGCGGATGCCCGGCGACCCGGAGCCGCACCCCCCGGCTGATGTGGTGGTGGCCGCCCCGGTCACGTTCAACACGGTGACGAAGTGGGCGTTGGGCATCAACGACACCCTGGCGCTCGGCGTCCTCAACGAGTCGCTGGGCGCGGGGCTGCCGATCATCGCGTTTCCGCATACCAAGGCTGAGTTGGCCGCTCATCCGGCGTACGCGGGTCACCTGGCGGTGCTGCGCGCTGCGGGCGTGGTCGTGGCCGACGGGAAGCCGCTGGAGTCGGTGAACGGGCCGGGACGGTGGGGCGTGGTCGTCGAGGCGCTGCGGGCCGTACGCCCGTCCTGAGTAGTTGCAGTCCGCTCGCTTGTTCGGCGGTCCTTTGACGATATGCGTCGCGCGTATACCAGCGCTCCACGCAGCGTGTTCAATGGATACGCTCGATGAGGCGAGATGGACGGAGCCGCCGGTGACACACGCGAACTGCCCTCGGTGCGGCGGACGGCTGGCCCGGGACAACGACAGCGGACGGTGTACGCCGTGCCAGGCCGCCGAGCGGGACCGGCTGAGCGCGCCGCCGGTAGCGCCGGCGAGCTTCTGGGAACACGAGCCCGTGCGACAGGCCCTCGCCGAGCGGCATCTGGGGCGGGTGATTCGGGCGTACCGGTGCCATCCGTATCACGGGCGGGTCGCCTTGCCGCAGAGCGTGGTGGCAGGGTGGTTGGGAATCACGCAGGCGCAGTTGAGTCGGGTGGAGAACGGCCCGCCGCTGGTTCACCTGGACCGTTTGGCCCATTGGGCAAAGCTTCTCGGGATACCCGCATCGTGTCTCTGGTTCACCCTCCCTGGACAGCCTCAGCGATCGGCCGAGCAAGCCGGGAGCGCCCTCGCCTCAACCGACGCACAGGGTGCCGGGCCGGACGAGGGCCGGAGGGCCCTGTTGGCCGGGATCGCCGCTGTCGCTGCGGGCGCGGGTCTGCTCGGCGGCAACGAGCTTGTCCAGCCTCGGCGAATCGGCACGGCGGATATCGCTCGGCTCAACGCGGTACTGGAGCTGTACCGGTCGGTGGACCGGGAATCGGGCGGTGGTCTGCTGTATCGAGAGGTGGCTCGGTTCGCGGAGTCGGTGTACCGGATGCTTGATTGGTCGCACCCGGCCGGGCTTACATCGCCCCTCATCGCGGCGGTGGCGACAGCTCGCCAACTGGCTGGCTGGACCGCCCTAGATGCGGGGAGACATGCCGACGCTCAGCGGCATTTCGTTGCTGGGGAGCGCGCCGCGCTCGCTGCCGGAGACGTGCCTTTGGTCGCGATGATTCGCTACGCACAGGCTAAGCAGCTCCAACACCTCCGGCACAATCGGGATGCGCTCGCGACACTGCAGCTCACTCACGCGCAGCTCGAGACACGCGCCACGCCAGCGACCAAGGCCCTGCTCTGGGGTGCGGAGGCCGCCTCGGTTGCGGCACTCGGGGACCATCAGACCGCCGTAAAAACCCTCGGCAAGGCGAGCGACCAGTTCGAGCGCATCAACAAAGAGCGTGAGCCGACCCGGATGGGCTTCTACGACCGCGGTGAGCTGCTGGCTCAGTACGGTCGCGTCTATCGGGACATGGCACGACGTGACAGCAAGTACGCGTCTGAGGCTGTGCGTTGGGGCAGGGAATCTATCGCTGCGTTTGCTGCTGGGAACGCGCGTAGCGCCGTGCTTAACGAGGTCGGGCTGTGCAGCGCACTGTTCCTCGCCGATGAGCCTGAGCAGGCAATCGCGATCGGTAATCGGGTGCTGGAAAAGTCGCAGGTGATGAGTTCCAAGCGGGTCATCGACCGAGTAATCAATCTACGTCGTGATCTCGCTCGGCATAAAGAGCTTCCCGAGGTGGCCGCGTTCGACCGCGTCCTCAGCGCTCGGGCTGCGGCGGGCGCGTGAGCGGGCGATTCTCCGAGGCCGCGATGACGGCGGCCATGCGGGACATCGCTGCCAATCTGGGCGTCTCTCCCGAGGGCGCCCAGTTGCTGCAGTTGACCAATAACGCAGTCTTCGCATTGCCTCGATCTGGAATCGTCATCCGGATCGCCCGAACTCAACGGCTCCTGGACCGGGTGACCAAGGTCGTTCAGCTTGGGCGTTGGTTTGCTCGGATCGACGCACCGACAATCCGGCTCGCACCCGACGTCGAGCAGCCGGTGCGAGTCGGCGACCTCGTCGCCTCGGTCTGGGCCTACGTTCGACCGTCACCGGTTGCTCCAACGGTGGAGGACCTCGGCCTTGTGCTGCGCGAGTTCCATGCTCTCGACGTGGCCCCCATTGCACTCCCGGCCTGGGATCCGGTCGGCGACGCCCGACGTCGCCTGGCTGACGCTGAAGGTCTCGATACGAATGACCGCGACTTCCTGGTGAAATGGTGCGATCGCTTGGAACCGCAACTCGCCGCGCTCAGCCACCGGGAAGAGCCGAAGCTCGTCCACGGGGATGCCCATGTCGGCAACCTGCTGCGAGAGGCATCGGGCCGGGCGGTGATGTGCGACTTCGACGCCACGTGCATCGGGCCATGGCAGGTCGACCTGGCAGCGGTGGCGGTAGGCGAGGCACGGTTCGGAGGCACGGGCCTTCATCGAGGGCTGGCTAGCGCGTACGGCTATGACGTGACCTCGGACCAGTCGTGGGCAGTCTTGCGAGAAGCGCGCGAGCTGAAGATGATCGCAGCGGCCGCGCCGCTGATTCGTAACTCGCCGCGTGTCGCGGGTGAGTTCTCAGGCCGCCTCCAGTCAGTGCGAAGAGATGACCCGCAAGCCCGCTGGAAGCCGTTCGCCGCTCTCGCACCAGACCTTCATGAAGCAGAGCTGTCGGCGAACCGACACACGTGAAAAGGCGTGATCCAGGAGCAGTCTTGAAGCCTCGCGGCCGATTAGATTGCGTGGATGACGGATCTTGAGCGGGGTGTTTACGAACACCTGATAACCCGTGAGCTGGCCGATCGCCTCCAGCACGTCGACCCCGCCCTGGTTCAGCACCACAAGCTCGACCCCGCCGACGCGCACAAGACCCTCGCCCGGCACATCGCCACCCTGGCCGCCCGAGCCCTCCACTCCGTCCCCAACGGAGACGACAAGCTCCACCACCAAATCGCCATGGCGAACCAGATCGCCGAAGCCATCGCCACCCTGAGCCCCAAGGCATCGACCGATCAGGACCAGGTAACCGACGCCAAGCACCTACTCCACGCCATCGCCGCCCCACCAACCCCACCTGCGGAGCCCACCTTCCCGCAGCGCCCCACCACTCCCCTCTCCACCGGCGCGCTACTCGTCAACGGCCGTCACCAGCCCCGCATCGGCCACGAGGTCAACCACGAGATGGCGTCGGCCGAGAGCGTTGACCTGCTCTGCGCGTTCATCAAGTGGTACGGCCTCCGCATCGTCGAGCCGGCCATCCGCGAGCTGATCGCCCGAGGTGGCAAGGTCCGCGTCATCACCACCACCTACCTCGGCGCGACCGATCAGCGAGCGCTAGACCGGCTCGCCGAACTGGGCGCCGAGATCAAGGTGTCGTACGAAACGAGGACCACCCGCCTGCACGCCAAGGCGTGGCTGTTCCGCCGTAACAACGGCACCACCACCGCGTACGTCGGCTCGTCGAACCTGTCGAAGACCGCGCTGGTGGACGGCGTGGAGTGGAACGTCCGCATCTCGAACATGGAGCAGCCGCACGTCATCGACACGTTCACGGCGACGTTCGAGGACTACTGGAACGACCCCGCGTTCGAGACCTACGACGCGGCCCGGGACGCCGAACGGCTACGGCAGGCGTTGAGCGGGGAACGCCGCGCCGATGCGCCGACCGCGATCTCGAACCTGGATGTGCGCCCGTACCCGTATCAGGCCGAGATCCTGGCCGACCTGGACGCCGAGCGGCTGGTGCACGGGCGGTGGCGCAACCTGGTGGTGATGGCCACCGGGACCGGCAAGACGGTGGTCGCCGCCCTCGACTACCGTCGGCTACACAAGGCGAAACGAGCAGACTCGCTGCTCTTCGTCGCTCATCAGGAGCAGATCCTGCGGCAGAGCCTGTCGACGTTCCGGCAGGTCATGGGGGATGGCAGCTTCGGCGAGACGTTGGTCGCGGGCGAGAAGCCGAACGGTTGGAAGCACGTTTTCGCCTCCATCCAGTCGCTGCACCGCCGCGAGGTCGACCCCGAGGCGTACGACATGGTGATCGTGGACGAGTTCCACCACGCGGAAGCGCCGACGTACACGCGACTGCTGGAGCGGCTGCGTCCCCGCGTACTCCTGGGCCTCACCGCGACCCCCGACCGAACCGACGGCGGCGACGTGCGCCGGTGGTTCGACGGGCGCGCGGCCGTTGAGCTGCACCTGTGGGACGCCTTGGAGCGGCAGTTGCTGGCGCCGTTCCAGTATTTCGGGCTGCACGACGACGTGGATCTAACGCACGTCACCTGGAAGCGCGGCCAGGGCTACGACCCGACGCAGCTCAGCACCATCTACACCGGCAACGATGCTCGGGCGCGGACGGTGTTGCGGGCGGTTCGCGACAAGGTGGACGTCGGGCGAATGCGGGCGCTCGGGTTCTGCGTGAGCATCGGACACGCCGAGTTCATGGCCGCCTGGTTCAGGAAGCACGGTGTCGAGGCGGCGGCGGTGACCTCGAAGGCCGGCACCGATCGGGCGGGGCTGCTGCGGGACTTCAAGGCCGGCAAGCTGCGGGTGCTCTTCACAGTGGACCTGTTCAACGAGGGTGTCGACCTGCCGATGGTCGACACGATCCTGATGCTGCGGCCCACCGAGAGCGCCACGATCTTCCTGCAACAGCTCGGCCGTGGCCTGCGCCTCGACGACGACAAACCCTGCCTCACGGTGCTCGACTTCATCGGTGGGCAGCACGCCAACTTCCGCTTCGACCTGCGCTGGCGTGCCCTGACCGGGGTCAGCCGGCGGGCAATCACCGAAGCGGTACGCGACGACTTCCCGAGCCTGCCCAGCGGCTGCCACGTCGAGCTGGACCGGGTGGCGAAGGAGGTAGTGCTCGCCAACCTGCGATCGGCGCTGCCCACCTCGAAGGCCGGTATCGTCTCCGAGCTGCGGCAACTCGGCGACGTCAGCCTGGCCACGTTCCTCCGCGAGACCGGCCTGGAGATCGAGGACGTGTACCGATCGGCCAGCATCGGCGGCTGGACCGGGCTGCGGCGGCTCGCCGGCATCGAAACGTCCACACCCGGTCCCGATGACCGCGAGTTGGGCAGGGCCATCGGTCGCATGCTGCACACCGACGACGTCGACCGGCTAGAGCTGCTGACCCGGGTCGCGGCCGGACCGCCCGCGCCAGATCAGCAGGTGTACGCGGGCAACAGCCGACTGCTGGACATGCTGCACTTCAGCCTCTGGGGGCCGAACGCACCCCTCGCAACGCGCGACGAACGGCTAGCGCGGCTGTGGAAGGAACCGGCCCGCTGCGCCGAGCTGCGGCAGGTCGCCGAGGTGCTGCGGGACCGCATTCACCGGGTCACGCCGACAGCCGCTCCAGGAGTGGTGCCGCTGCGGGTGCACGCCCGGTACAGCCGCAACGAGGCATGCGCCGCCTTCGGGATGACCAACCCGGGATCGCTGCGCGAGGGGGTGAAGTGGCTGCCCGACGCCCAGGCCGACCTGTTCTTCGTCACCCTGGTCAAGTCGGAGGCCCACTACTCCCCCACCACCATGTACGCCGACCGCGCCATCACCGACACCCTGTTCCAGTGGGAGTCGCAGAGCACGACTTCGGCGGCGTCGGCGACCGGGCACCGCTACACGTCGGGCGGCTCGACCGTGCACCTCTTCGTTCGGGAAACCCGCATCGCCGACCGTGACCTGGGCGCGCCGCCGTACCTCTACGCCGGGCCGGTGACGTACCAGGAGCACACCGGCGACCGACCCATGCGCATCCTCTGGAAGCTGCACCACGCGCTGCCCGCCGACACGTACGCCGCAGCTCGTGCCATCGCCGCCTGATATCGGCCGTCCGTCCGCTCGCCCGGCTACCCCTTCGCCACGGCCTCCGGCTCCGGCGGGACGTGCGGCCCGCCGGCCGGTCGCTCGTCGCCGTGGCCCGGCCACCACGCCTTGTGCCCGATCAGCGCGGTCAGCGCTGGCACGAAGAACATCGACATGACGAACGCCGACAGCACGATGCCGATCGCCACCGCGAAGCCCATCTGCTGCAGGAACGAGATCGGAGCAAGCAGCAGCACCGCGAACGTCCCGGCAAGGATCAAGCCTGCTGCCGCGACCGTCGGACCGGCGTGTTCGACCCCGATGGCGGCGGCCTGGTGCGGCTCGTTGCCCTCCCGCGCCTCCTCGCGTAGTCGGGCGATCATCAGGATGTTGTAGTCAGTCCCGATCGCCACCACGAAAAGGTAGAGGATGATCGGCAGCTGGAAGGTGACACCGGGCTCGCCCTGCAGCCCTTGGAAGAGGTAGACAGTGGCGCCCAGCGTGGCGGCGAAGTTGAGCAGCACCGCTATCACGAGGTAGATCGGCGCGACCAGACTGCGCAGCAGCAGCCCGAGGATAAGCGCGATCAGGCCGGCCGCGACCGGCAGGATCACCGACAGGTCGCGGTTGTTGGCCGAGTTGATGTCCGCGAAGATCGCGGTGGTCCCGCCGACCAGCGCCCGGGTGCCCGGCGGGGCCGCCGCGTGCACGGCACCGCGCAAGTCGTCGCGGACGAGGGTGATCGCCTCGTTGGAGACCGGGTTCTCGTTGAGCAGCAGGTTGACCCGGGCCACACTCGGGTCGGTGCTGCGCTCCGGGGGCTGCGCCTGGCCCACACCCGGGGCTTTCGCCACGGCCACCGCGAAGTCGTTGACCTGCTGCTCGTTCAGCGGCGACCCGTTGCTGGTGGTCAGGTAGACCTCGGTAGGGGCGAGCGCACCGGCGGCGAACCCGCGCTGTAGGTCCTGTGCGGCCTTCGCCGACTCGGTGTCCTGCGGGAAGCCGGCGCTGAAGTCGTAGTCAGCCTTGTAGCCAAGCACGCCTGCAGCGAGCGCGACCAGGAGAACGCCGGAGGCCGCCGCGACAAGCGCCGGCCGGCGCCCGACGGTGTTGCCGAGCCGGTGCCAGATGGTGGCCTTGGGCGCACGCTGCCACGCCTTCGAGGGCCAGAAGACGTACCGACCGAGCAGGGAGACGACCGCCGGGATGAGGGTGAGCGAGGTGACCAGCATGACGCCGACCGCGATCGCGAGCGCCGGACCGAGGGAGCCGAAGAAGCCCAGCGAGGCGAGGAGCAGCACGAGGAACGCGACAATGACCGCTCCGGCGGCCGAGGTGATGACCTCGCCGACCCGCTGGACGGTGACGATCATCGCGGTGCGCTTGTCGTCGCCGGCGCGCAGCCGCTCCCGGTAGCGGAAGAGCAGGAACAGGATGTAGTCGGTGCCGATGCCGAACAGCACGATCAGCAGGATCGTCTGCAGATCCTGGCTGACACTGAGGTCGAATGCCTTGCCTGCGGCGGCGACGAGACCCGTCGTGATGCTCAGGACGACGCCGACGACCACCACGGGCAGCAGCGCCGCGATGGGGCTGCGGAAGATGACGAGGATCAGTCCGATGATCAGGATGATCGTCGCGACGCCGACCACGGCGAAGGCGTTGTTGAAGGTGTCCTCGTTGTCGACGAAGCTCGCCACGTCACCGGCCACGCCTGCGGTCAGCCCACTGTTCGCCAGCTCCGGGCCGATGTCCGCGCGCAGGTCGCGCACGGCGTCGAGCAGTGCCGGGTCGTCGGGGGTGGGGGCGTCGAGCCCGACGTTGATGATCTGCACCGACTTGTCCGGTGCGACAGCAGGCGGGCCGGTCAGGTAGCCGGACGTGCGCGGGATGTTCTTGGCCTTGAGCGACTGGGCGAGCTGGCCCACCTTCGCCTCGTCCGCCGACGTGAGTTTCTGCCCGTCGGCGCGCTTGACCACGATGGTCGCCGTCGCGGTGGCCTGCTGCGGGAACGCCTTCTGCCCCAGCTCGGTGGCCTGCACCGACTCGTACGAGCGAGGCAGGAAGCTTTCCTGGTCGGCGGAGGTGATGTCGCTCAGGGACGGTGTGGTGAGGATGATGGCGGCTGCCGCGACCACCCACCCGGCGATCACCCACCACGCTCTGCCCACGACGAATCTGCCCAGCCGCTCGAACATGGTTCCCCCCGTGTTTCCGGCACAACCGACGTCTGGTGGCCGAGGCGCCCACAGACGCCCCGATCACCACCCTGCGCTACCGATATGCAGCGTACCGTCACGCCCTAATCCTTTTCGGACGCACGGGAGTGTCAGGCGCGTGCTTTTCAGCCTCGCCGCCGATGACCAGGCAGCCGTCCGGGTACCACAGCCGTCGACTAATCACGCACTAGGTTGGGGGCATGGAGCAGCGGATCAGCCTGATCACCCTCGGCGTCAGCGACCTGGCGCGCGCCAAGGCGTTCTACGAGCACCTTGGCTGGCGTGGCCAGGAGGTTGAGGAGACGGTCTTCATCCAGGCCGGTGGCCTGGCGGTCGTTCTTTGGGGCCGCGACAAGCTCGCCGACGACGCCGGCATCGCCGACCCGGGCACCGACGGCTTCGGCGGGGTGACCCTCGCCCAGAACGTCCGATCCCGCGAGGAGGTGGACGAGGTGATCACCACGGCCACCGAGGCGGGTGCCACGGTGACCAAGCCGGCCCGGGAGACCTTCTACGGCGGCTACGCGGGCTACTTCACCGACCTGGACGGCCACGTCTGGGAGATCGCGTGGAATCCCGGCTTCGCCCTTGCGGACGACGGCACCCTCACTGTCCCTGACTTCAGCGCCATGGGCTGAGCCGCGCACCCACGAACACGGATCAGGGCGTCGGAGGCGGGCAGAGCAGCGGGTCCAGCAACGGCAGTTGCAGAGGATCCAGGCAGACCGCCAGCAGCGAATTCGGCGAAGGCGTCGCAGTGGGCGTCGGAGTCGGGGAGGCCGACGCGACGGGCGGCGTCGGGACGGCTGAGGTGGACGGTTCCGTGGTGGGGACCGGCTCAGGGGTCGGCACCGAGGTGGGCGACGGCGCAGGAAGGGCCGACGGGGTGACGGCCGGCGCTACAGCCACCGCCACGGCCGGTGACACCACTCTGGAGACGGCTGCCGCAGTCGACGGCCGGACAGCCGGGGCGTGCGGCGGGCTCCAGACGGCACTGTCGGCCGAACCGACCCTCGACCGGGGTGCCACCGGCCCGACGGCACCGATCGGCACGAGGGTCGCCCCAGCCCTCGGCACGTCCAGGGCGATGGTCTCCGCCAACGGCACGGGCTCGGATGCCAAGAGGTGCGGGTTCGGGCCGAGAGCGCCGGGGCCGACCGTCGCGAACACCACAGCTGCGATGGCGGCAGCACCGAGCGCCCGCCGGTCGGGGCGTACCGCGGTCAGGGGCGCGTCGTCGGGTTCCGCCAGCACGATAGGCGCGGGTCGGGCGCCCCGGTGTGCGGCCAGCAGCGCGTCGACCTGCGCCAGGACGGCAGCGCGATCCGTAGCGACAGCGAGGGTGAGGTAGAAGCGGAAGTTCACCACGGCATTGACGGGGACGAGCAGCCCGGAGAGTCGACTGTGGTCGGGCAGCAGGGTGAACGGGGTGTCGGGGTGGTGGGCGGGCCCGACCAGGTCCTTGTACCGCCACTCGCGCCGGTGCTCACGCCCGCCGAAGGCGACCCGGTGACTGGTCACGACGGCCATTCCGGTGTCGACGGTCCGCAGGCCCGCCGGCAGCGCTTCGGAGGAGGCCTCGGCGAAGGAACAAGAGCCGCCCGGAGTGGGTAGGCCGGGGACGTGCCGCGCTTCGGCCTCGACCAGCGTGGCGACGGGGAGGACGCGGAAGACGAGTTCGTCGTCGTCGAGCTCCACCGGCAGGCCGGTGCGGGGCTGCGTACACCCGAGGAAGCTGGCGGCTTCGATGCGGAGCCGGGCCAGGTGGTCGTCGCGGCGCCGCCACGCGTCGGTGGCGTCGCGGTACGCGCGCTGCCGGCGCTCGTTCTCGCGCTCGGCCCAGGCGATCCGCCAGGGGGCGCAGGACACCGAGGTCACTGTCACACGCGGTACAACCGCTCACGTACGTGACAGGCAACGCGACCAGGATCGATGCATCCCGTTGCGCCCGAAAGGAGAGTATTGACGGACACCAGAGTCGGTGCGGCGACGCTAGCCTGCCCAGGACCCCGGCGGCCGAGGAGCTTCCTGATGCTTGACGACATGGGTGTGCTGCGTGACGCGGTACGCGACTATCGCCTGGCGGCGACGTCCGCCGGCCTCGACTGGCCGGACTACGGCGAGTCGCCGGCCGGGCAGCCGCCGGAGGTGGTCCACCGGATCTTCGGCGTGGAGCGTGTCGCCGAGCAGTTGACCTGGTTGCAGTCGCAGCGCTGGCCCGACCGGCAGGTGTTGCCCAACGTCGGATGGCGGATGCCATGGCCGGAGGGCGGGGACGCGCTGGACTATCTGGGGTTGGCGATCGGCACGCCGTTTCCCTGGCGGCACCAACTGCCCCTGTTCTTCTTCGATGTCACCCTCTACACGTTCGTGCTGGCCGGCGAGCACGAGGGTGAGATCTGGCGCTACGAGATCTCACCCGACGCGTGGGACTCGGTCCGTGCCGCCACCAGCCTGGCCACGCTTTTCGATCAGTGGACCAGGGGAATCGCCGCCGGGGTGGTCGTCTACGACGAGCAGAGCAAGTGGCTCCTGGTCGAAGACTTGGGCTCCGCGCAAGGTCTCGACCCGCTGGCCTTCCCGGTAGCCCCGGTGGAGGAGACGCTGCTGCGGGCGCGGCAGCGTGAATGCGGGGTCGACATGGCCATCGTCGAGGACGGCTTCCCGTATACCGAGGAACTGTCCGACGCCATCGACGCCGTCAAGGCATCGCTCAGTCGGTGACGCAGGTGATCAGCCGGCTCGTCGCCGGTACGGCTGCGGGCCGTGGGTCGGAAACCGCGACTGGGTACGCGGCGGGTACGCCTCGCAGTGCTCGGACCAGTGCTCGGCGGCGGTGGCGAGGGCATCCGCGGAGACGGTGAGGATCAGCGGGTAGATCGCCGTGGACGGGCGGCGCATCCACGGTGGCAGTGACTCGGCGGAGAACTCCACGATCAGCTCCAGCCGGCGGCGGCGCAGCACCCGGCTGCGCAGGGCCAGGTTGGGTTCGGTGAAGCTGACCATCGCCGGTGGCGCGCTCAGCCCGAGGGCGGCGGTGGCCTGCCCGTGCAGCCAGCCGCCGAGCGCGCGGGCCTCCTCGACCATGAGGCTCGGGTAGTGGTGCGACCAGGTCTGACCGTCGGCGGTGCGGGCGTCCACCTCGATGAGCAGCCAGTCGTGCCAGCCGGGTGTGGCCCCGTCGGGGTCGTCGGGCGGGTCGATGCCGGGCTGGTAGCCGACGGGGCGTACCCGCACCCGAGCGCCATCGTCAGACCGGATCTCCACTCGATCATTCTGGCCGAGCGAAGCGGACTTCAGGCCCGGAATCGGTCACTTCGTGATGGTTCGCCGTACGCCCTGGTGCTCGGCGCAGGCGGTGGACCGGCCGCCGGCCAGGCTGACCGAAGCGTCGCGGCACTGCACGAGGTAGCCGCGTCCGGCCCAGAACTGCGGTACGCAGTCGAACCAGTCGCACACCTCGGCGGCCGGCTTGCGGATCCGCGTACCGCCACAGAAGCCGTACCCCAGCGGGTTCTCCGGTGCCCCGCAGAGCGGGCCCTGGGTCGCGCTGGGCGACGGGCGTGGTGACGTCGTCCGCTTTGGCGGTGGGGTCTTCAGGGCGAGCGCCGGGCCGGCGGGGCGGATCAGCGCGGGTGCCACGCTGCTGGTGGGCGCCGGGGTGGCGGCTGCGGCGACCTCCGCGCCACCGGTCGGGTCGGACGGGTCCGACTCGATCAGTGCCGCCGGCACCAGCAGCGCGATGGCCGCCGCCACCGCGATGGTTCTGCGGCCACCCGGTACCCGCGCGGAGAACCGGGCCTGCGCCGGGGTGTTCACGGCCGGCCGGAACGGCTTGAGCTGGGCGTGTTCGGCGATCAGCTCGTCGAGTTGGGCGATCACCGCGGCGCGCTGTTCGATCGCGTCGGCGAAGGCCAGCGTGAGCTTGAACCGGAAGTCGGGCGCGGCGTCGGTGGGCAGCAGCAACCCGGAGGTACGCCGCCGGTCCAGCACCTGGAGCAGGGTGACCGGCGCCGCCGGGTCGTGGGCCAGGCCGGTGATCCGGCCGTACGCCCAGTCGCGCCGGCCCCGCCCGCCGAGCAGCACGAGCCGGCGGCTGGTGATCACGGCCATGCCGGCGTCGGTGACGCGTACGCCGTCCGGGCGGCGCGGGCGCAGCGACCCGGTTCGCGGGGCGACGGTGAGGTCCGGCGCGGGCAGCACGGTCGTGTGCCGTACCTCGACCAGTTGCGCGGCGGGTAGCGCCCAGAGCACCACCTCGTCGGCGGCCAACTCCAACGCCAGCCCGGCGCCGGCGGCCGCCGACCCCTGGAAGTCGGCGGCCAGGGCGCGCAGCCGCCGCAACTCGTCGTCGCGTCGCTGCCACGCCGCCTCAGCGCCGCGGTACGTGCTGACCCGCCGCACGTTCTGCCGGTGCGCCCACCGGTACCGCCATGTGGAACCCGTCGAATCAGTCCTCGCCACGCCGACTCCTTCGCCGCGCTGGCCACCAATCTGGGGGTGTCACGAGGTTTAACAGGCGCGGCGCGGCGCCCGGACACGCCGAAACGGGCGAACTAGCCGATCGGCGGAGCAACCCACACGATAGGGCGATACTCTTGCGTCGATTCATGTTCTCCGAGGGGGGTGGCGGTCGTGCCGGCAGTCACGCTGCCCGGGGTCGTGATCGGTGTCGACATCGGCACCACCAGCACGAAGGCCGTCGCGTACGACACCGACGGGCGGCAGCTCGGCAGTCACCTGGTCGGCTATCCGCTGAACAACCCGCAACCCGGCTACGCCGAGCAGGATCCACAGCTCATCCTCGAAGCGGTGCTGAAGTCGATAGGCATGGTCGTGGCCGAGCTGGTCCAGCCGGTGTCCGGGCTGTCGTTCGGCTCCGCCATGCACAGCCTGATCGGGTTGGACCGGGACGGTAATCCGCTCACCCCGTCGGTGACCTGGGCCGACTCGCGGTCCACCCGGCAGGCCGAGCGGTTGCGGGCGGTGCCGTCGGGGCTGGCCCTGCACCGGCGCACCGGCACGCCGATGCATCCGATGTCGCCGCTGCCCAAGCTGCTGTGGTTCGCCGAGCAGGAGCCGAAGCTCTTCGAGCGGGTGGCGCACTGGGTGGGCATCAAGGACTGGGTGCTGCTGCGGCTCTGCGGCGCGCTGGTCACCGACCACTCGATCGCCTCGGCCACCGGCCTGCTCGACATCCACGAGCTGAAGTGGGACCGCGAGGCGCTGACCATCGCCGGTATCAGTGAGGAACAGCTCCCGCAGCTCGTCGCCACCACCGCCGTGCTGCCCAACCTGACCCCGCAGGCCGCTGCCGAGACCGGCCTGCCGGAGCGCACCCCGGTGGTGGTCGGCGCTGGCGACGGACCGCTGGCGAACCTGGGCCTGGGCGCTGTGCACCCCGGCATGGTGGCCTGCTCGATCGGCACCAGCGGCGCGATGCGGGTGATGGTCGAGCGGCCCGGCGTGGACCCGCTCGGCGGGGTGTTCTGCTACGCGCTGACCGAGCATCGCTGGGCGGTCGGTGGCGCGATCAACAACGGCGGCATCGTGCTCAAGTGGGCCGGCGCGGCGCTCGCCCCGGACCTGGGCGAGCACTCCGAGGAGGACCTTGTCGCCCTGGCGGCCCGCGCGCCTGTCGGTTCGGGCGGGCTCATCATGCTGCCGTACCTGCACAGTGAACGGGCACCACACTGGAGCGCCCTGCCGCGCGGCGCGTACGTGGGGTTGACCCACGCACACCGCCGCGAGCATCTGGTGCGGGCCGCGTTGGAGGGCGTCTGTCAGCAGCTCGCGCTGGTGCTCAGCTCGGTGCGCGCGGCCGGCAACGAGGTGCGGGAGGTCCGGGCCGGAGGCGGCTTCGCCCGCAGCGGCCTGTGGCGGCAGATGCTTGCCGATGCCCTCGGCCTGCCGGTGAGCTTCCCGTCCGCGCACGAGGGGTCGAGCTTCGGGGCGGCGCTGCTCGGCATGGAGGCGCTCGGGCTGATCCCCAGCATCGACGTCGCCGCCGACCTGGTGCGGATCGAGGAGACGATCCGCCCCGACCCGGCCGCCGCTGCCACCTACGCGGCGCTGCTGCCGCTCTTCGCCGAGTTGTACGAGGCCCTCACGCCCACCTTCGCCTCGATCCGCCGGATGGCACCGGGCCTGCCCACCGGCCCCGAACCACAGGCGTGAGCGGTGCCGGGTCAGGGCGCTTCGACGCCGGCGATCAGGTAGCGCCGCACGTCGGCGTCGAGGATTGCCACTTCCTGCGCGTCGTCCGGGCCGGAGCCACGGAACGCGGCCAACTGCTCCGGTGACTCCCAGCGTTCGTAGACGTGGATCCTGCCGGGCTCCAACGGGTCGGCCGCCAGCAGGAAGTCGAGGCAGCCGGCGGTGGCGCGCGCCCGCGCGATGACCTGCTCGCAGTCGGACAGGTACGCCTCGCGGGTGGCCGGTTCGACCTGCAGACTGCCGGCGATGATCAGCATGGGTCCTCCGGGCTCGTGGCTGACCTTTGCTCTGCACCCGCCCGCGCGCCACGCACGGTCCGTAGCTGGCGCATCGGCGGGTGCAGAGCAAAGCGTGATACCTGTGCGTCACAGTTATACCTGTGGGTCGTCGCGCTCGGGGGGACATCGCCGCCCGGACGGGTGACGCCGGTCCCGTCGGTCTCACCAGCCTCCAACGCTTCATATCGTGCAAAAGTGAGAAAAAGCGACAAGAGGCGCTCATCTTCCCTGCTGGGGAACTCTGCCCGCGTACCCCTGAAGGTGCTGACGGCGGCGGTCGCGCTCGCGGTGCTCGCGGCGACCGGCCCGGCCACCGCGGACGGCGCGGGCCGCGCGCCCGTCGCGGACCCGGCGCAGACGACCGATCCGGGGTACGGGGTTGAGCCCGGCGACGGTCAGAGCCACGAGCCCGGTGTGGACCCGACGCCGGAGCGCCCGCCGACCAGCGAGGTGTCCTGGCTGTCGTTTCCCGGCGGGGTGTTCGCTGTGGACTCGCTCGGGCGCACGGTGCGCTACCGCGCCTGCGACGGCGACACCGGCCGGGTCGCCGACCCGACCATGCGGGTCGCCGCCGGGGTGGCCAGCGGCGCGGTAGTGGTCGGCGGGACGGCCTACCGCTACCGGGTGCCGCTGGTCGGGCGCAGCGAGGGGACGCTGGAGGTGATCCAGCGGCACCGCCCGCCGACGACGCTGACCGGTGTGGTGGTCACCAGCCCGCAGCCGCCCACCGACCCGGTCGCCGGGGCCCGGCTGTTCCCGCTCAGCGGGCAGCTCGCCCGGGTGGTCGCCGACGCGAGCCTCAACCCGGCCGGGGTCACCGTCCGCGACCTGTCCGGCCGCTACGGCGACCAGCAGATCGCCGTCAACGGATCGCTGCGGCCCAAGGCGGCCAGCGTCATCAAGCTGTGGATCCTCGTCGAGCTGCTGCGCCGGGTTGACTGCGGACAGGTCTTTCTCGACGACGGGGTGCTGGTCACGCCGGAGGACGTGGTCGGCGGCACCGGTCAACTGCAGTTCGAGACGTTCCCGCAGGTGGTCACGGTGCGCCGGCTCGCCCAGTACCTGATCAAGTACAGCGACAACGTGGCAGCGAACGTGCTGATCACCTACCTGGGTGGGTTCGCTCCGGTCAACGCGCTGATCGACTCGATGAACCAACGCTCCACCATCCTGGCCCGCCGGATGCTCGACAGCGCGGCAGCGCAACGCGGCGAGGAGAACTACACCAGCCCGGACGACGTGGTGTCGCTGCTCGGCGCGGTCTGGGACGGCGAGATCCTCACCCCCACCTCCCGGGACCTGATGATCGGGTTCATGCGGGAGCAGACCCTGAACACGAAGATCCCGGCGGCGTTGCCACAGGGCGTGCCGGTGGCCCACAAGACCGGTGACCTGCCGGACGCCTCACACGACGTCGGCTACTACCTGATCCCCGGCACCGAGACCGCCGTCGCGTTCCTCACCGCCGGCCCCATGGCCACCGGCGACGACACGGTCCGGCGGATGGCCCGCACCGTCTACGACTTCCTGGTCACCCCGGTCGACGGGGCGGTCGAGGAGTGACCCGACCTCAGGCGCCGGGAATGTTCGCCGGCGGGTCCTCGCCCACCAGGTCGGCCGCCGGCGGGTCCGCCGACACCGGCAGCCCGAAATCCGAGTACGTCAGGTCGAGCTGGGCGGTCTGCGACTGCTCGCTGGCCAACTCGATGCGGTAGCGGACCAGCCGGCCCTGCTCGTCCACGGCAGCGGTGAACGGCACCGCCGCCGCCCGGTCGCCGAGCACACTGCCGACGCCGCTGCCCAGCACCGCGCCGCTCTGGCGCAGGTCCAGCGTGCCCGCGTACTCCCGCTCCGCGGTCAGCCGGACCCCCGCCGGCGCGCCCAGCGTGCTGGCCAGCCGGGTGTTGTCCAGGCCCTGCTTGGCCGCCGGGTCACCCGGGGCGCCGACGTGCCACCAGGTCTTGCCGTCCCAGACCGGGACGCGGCGGTCCGGGGCGGTGACCCGCACGTACACGTCCGGCCCGGTGGTCAACCGTTCGATCTTCACCACACCGGAAGGCACCTTCAGTGAGGTGGTCTCCAGACCACGCTTCGCCTTCGGGTCCCAGAGCAGCACAGTGGCATCGCCGTCCGCGCCGCCGGTGCCAACTGTCAGCTTGTACGGCTGCTCGTCGGCCTTCGCCGCGGCGGCCTTCAGCACACCGACCGGGTCGGCCGGGCCCGCCGACGCCGCCGGGCGACCAGCGTCCGGTTCCTCGTCGTCGCTGGTGGCGACCAGCGCCCACGCCCCGGCGCCGACCGCCACCACGAGCACGGCGACAGCGGCGATCAGCTTCGGTTTCTGCACTGTCATCTCCCCCGGGCGGTGCGGTCCGGCCAGACTAGCCGGACCGCACCCCGTCACGCCCGGCTGATCGCGTTGGCGTGGATCGCCTCGTGCAGATACGTGGCCAGCCCGGTGGCGATCTTCTCGTAGTACGCGGTGAACCGCTCGTCGGCCAGGTACATGTCGGCCAATCCGGTCTGCATCTCGTACGAGCACTCGTAGAACCAGCGGCTGATGAGCTGCCGGTGCTCCTCGGCCAGCTCCATCACCTCCGGGCTGTCCGCCGGCGCGCCCGAGGCCATCAGCGCGACGATCCGCCGGCCCCAGTCCTCGTTCTCCGCCTTGTTCCGCAGCCAGTCTTCCTTGGTGTAGCGGGAGACCCGCCGGTTCGACTCCCGGTACGCGTCGGTGTCACCCCACCGCCGCTCCGCCTCGGCCTGGTGCTCCTCCGGATCGACGTCACCGAAGACCTCGAACCGCTCCTCCGGCGTGAGTTGGATGTTCATCTTGCTCGCCTCCATCGCGAACTCGATCGCCGTGACCATCTCCTGCAACCGCTTGAGCCGTACCGTCAGCAGTTCGTGCTGCCGGCGCAGGTGCGCGGCCGGATCGGCCGCCGGGTCGTCGATGATCGCGGTGATCTCCTCAAGCGGGAAACCAAGCTCCCGGTAGTACAGGACGAGTTGCAGCCGTTGCAGGTCCGCGTCGTCGTAGCGGCGGTAACCGGCCGAGGTGCGCCCGCTGGGCGAGAGCAACCCGATCTCGTCGTAGTGGTGCAGCGTCCGCACCGTCACGCCAGCCACCTTCGCGACCTGACCCACCGTGTACGCCATGGTCCCCCTCCCTTCCGGGAACCAGGCTCCTGCCTGCCGTTACGTGAGAGTCAACTCCGATTCTGGCCCACCATGGCGGGGGCGTCCGGCCGCCCGTACAGATAGCCCTGACCCCGTGGGCAGCCGATCGCGGTGACCGCCTCGTGCTGACGCTCGGTCTCCACCCCCTCGGCGACCACAGCCAGGTCGAACGCGCCGGCCAGGCGGGTGACCATCTCCACCGTGGCGTACGCCCGGTCGTCGGTGCCCAGCCGGGCCACGAACGACCTGTCGATCTTCAGCTCGGTGGCCGGGATGCGGTGCAGGTAGCTCAGCGACGAGTAGCCGGTGCCGAAGTCGTCGATGGCGATCCGGATGCCAAGCTCCCGGAGCTGGTGCAGCCGCTCCAGCACCGCCTCGGTGCCCTCGATCAACGCCGACTCGGTCAACTCCAGTGTCAACGCCCGTGGTGCCAACCCGGCGGCGCTGGTCGCCGCGGTGACAGTGGCGATCAGGTCCGGCCGACGCAGGTGCGCGGCGGCGATGTTCACAGCGACCGTCGCCTCCGGCGCCCGGCCCCGCCAGGTCGCCGCGGCCCGGCACGCTTGGTGGATCACCCAGCGGTCGATCGGCAGGATCAGCCCGGTCTCCTCGGCCAGCGGCAGGAACTTCGCCGGCGGCAACATCCCCAGCCGGGGGTGCCGCCAGCGCACCAACGCCTCGGCGCTGCGCACCGCGCCGGTGGTCAGGTCGACGATCGGTTGGAACTCCAGGTGTAGCTGGTCCTCGTCGACAGCGCGGCGCAGGTCGGCGATCAATTCGGCGCGGGAGACGGCCGACTCGCGCAACGCCGCAGTGCACGTGCGGTACGCGGACTTCCCGGCCGCCTTGGCCGCGTACATGGCGATGTCGGCGTCGCGCAGCAGGTCGGTGTGGGAGGCATGCTGCGGGCCGTACTCGGCGATACCGATGCTCGCCGACGGGTGCACCCCGACGTCCTCCTCGTCGTCGGAGGGCCGCAGCGCATCCAGCAGCCGCTCGGCGAGCCGTTCGGGTGACACCGGCCGGTCGCCGTCGACCAGCACGGCGAACTCGTCACCGCCGAGCCGGGCGATGGTGCCGTCGCCGTTCACGGCAGTGTGCATCCGGGCCGCGAGCCCGGTCAGCAGGGCGTCGCCGGTGGCGTGCCCGAACCGGTCGTTCACCTGCTTGAACCCGTCCAGGTCGAGCAGCAGCACCGCCACCGGCCGCCCGTCGCGCAGGGCCAGGCGCAGCCGCCGGTTGAACAACAGCCGGTTGGGCAGCCCGGTGAGCTGGTCGCCGTACGCGAGCCGGCGCAGTCGGGCCACCAAGCGGAGGTTCTCGTTGGCCGCCAACCCCTGCCGGACGGCGAGGGCGGCCAGCAACACCATCATGGTCACGAACACGAGCTGCGGGGTCTGCCCGGTGGGCCGGCGGGCCAGCACCACAGCGATGATCGCCCCGCCCACCGGCAGGTACGGCAGCGCCACCCGCCACCAGGGCGGCAGCGGCGACTCGGCGGTGTCGTCGGTGCCGTCGCAGTCCGGTGGCGGCGGGTTGCGGGTGGCGAGGCCGATCAGCAGGTAGCTCAACGGCCAGCACAGGTCGATCGGGTGACCGGCGGTGTAGTCGGCGCGGGCGACCAGCGACACGTAGACGACGTCGGCGACGACCCGCAGGGTGAGGCTCGCCGCGAGGACTGTCATCGGCCGCCACATCGGCCGGGCCGGCCCGGAGACCGCGACCAGGATGGTGAGCTGCATCAGGTCGAACATGGGGAAGAGCAGCCCCAGCGTCCGCGCCGGGTCGGCCAGCTCGGCCGCGGCGACCCCCCGGAAGACCAGCACCCAACCAATCGGCACCAGCGCCAGGGCGACGATCACCCCGTCCAGCAACGTACGGGCCCGCCCGACCGCCGTCCTCGGTGCGGACGGCGAGCTGAGCAGCGCCGCCGTGCCGGTGAGGATGCCGGCGGTGAAGACCACCCCGACCACCGGCGTGTGCGGCAGGTCGCCGCCGACGAGCCGCTGCACCGTCCAGATCGCCCGACCGATCGCGGCCAGCGCCATGGTGAGAGCGAGCATCGTCCAGAACCGGCGCAGCGGCGCCGGATGCCGACGGGCCACCCCGACGCAGGCGAGCGTCGCCCAACCGGCGACCAGCATCGCGCCGATGTCGCTGACCAGCGCGGCGCCGGGCAACGCGGCGAACAGCCAGCCCGCCTCCAGCAGGATGACCCCGGCCGCGACGAACGCGCCGGCGGGATTCAGCGTCCCCGCAGCCTGCTTTCCGTCCTGTCGGGACACGGTCGCTCCGGCTCTTTCGTCGTGCGTGCACCCTCGGCGGCGCCGGTCCACGGCAAACCCCGAAAGCCTAACCAGCGCCCAGAAACGCCGCCAGAGCCGAACGTGCACCCCGGGCCTCTGTCGCGCTGAGCACCCTCACGCCTCTGGTCAGCGGCCCGCGGATCGGTTCCACGGTGAACGGGGCAGTGCGGTGCCGGCCAACGGACGGCGTGCGCGGCGGCGTCTGCGCCGGCCAGGGGTGCAGGGCGGGCGGGCAACGGTGTGCACAGCCACGTCGGCCGAGGGCGTCGGTCGGCCGATCAGCCAGCAGAGGAAGCGTTCCATCGTCGGATCAGCCGACCGGGAGGCGCTCGACGTCGGACTTGGCGATCTCGTACTCCGCCCCGCAGAACGTGCACTGCTGCGCGTACCGGGTGCGGATCGGAATGAGGGGGATGAAGAAGAGTGTGAATTTCGTCGAGCGGCGGGTGATCACCTGCGCGGCCTGGTTGCCGCAGTGGCGGCAGACCTGCTGCACGACACCGGACCGGTCGACCTTGGTACGCAGACCAAAGATGAAGAACATCGCCAGCCAGTACCCACTCGACAGCGAAAAGTCACCACATCCCGCCATCGGATCAAGACAACCGTCTACCAACGCGTAGGTATAGCGATTGGTATACTCGTTTCGTGAGCCAGGAAGAGTGGGATGTCTTCGTCGTCGACGAGGTTCGCGCCTGGATCGACAGCCTGGACGAGCCCACGTTCGCCCGTGTGGTCCAGGCCATCGACGCACTCTCCGAAGCTGGCCCCGGGCTGGGACGACCCCTGGTCGACACGATCAGCGGGTCATCGATAGCCAACCTGAAGGAGTTGCGTCCCGGCACGGTCCGCATCCTCTTCGTCTTCGACCCATGGCGCGCGAGCATTCTGCTGGTTGCCGGCGACAAGTCAGGCCAATGGACGAGCTGGTATCGACAGGCCATCCCGCTCGCCGAGCAGCGGTACGAGATTTACTTGAAGGAACGTGCACAGCAGGAGGGGGGACAGCGGTGAGTGGTCACGTGCGGTGGGCGGACATCCGGGCGGAGTACGTGCAGCGTGCTGGCGGCGAGGCGGCTGTCGAAGCGGGCAAGGAAGAGCTGCTCGCGGAGGTCGTCGGTCACCGCCTCGCGGAGGTGCGACGCTCTCGCGGCTTCACCCAGCAGCAGATCGCTGAGCGGATGGGCGTGACCAAGGGCCGGGTGTCCCAGATCGAGCAGGGCAGGATCTCCGGTCAGGATGTGGTGGCCCGATACGCTGCCGCCCTCGGTGGCCGGCTCCACCAGGCAATCTATTTCGACGACGGTGACATCGCCGCCATCGCCTGAGGCTCGCACGCACAAGATCGTGCTCGATCCGGTCAGCTGGCTGACTGCCAGGGCCGGCGCTGGTCCAGTTCGCCCGCCAGCCGGCGGAGGAAATCGCGGAACCCCTGCTCGCTGTGCGACGTCTCGATCTCGTCGATGAGCGGGCCGTCGTACTGCTGCGCCTGGACGATCGCGTCCGCATAAACAGCCGGGCCGTCCCCGAAGTAGCGTCGCTCGACCATCGCCTCAGCCATCTGGCTGGCGGAATCGTCGTCGAGCTGAGGGGTGAACATCAACCCGTACAGGATCTGGTTGATGACGCCCTTCCAGTTGCGGCTGTCCATTCCATGCACCTTTCCGACGGGTCAGTTCAACCGGGTACGGCCGTCGAAGCCGAAGAGCGGGATGTCCTTGACGCCGTTGCGGCTCAGCTCGTCGGTGACCTGCCGCATGTGCTCGGGGCCGGGTTGATAGTGCCCGCTGGCGGAAGTCACGTACTGGACCCTACCGTCGACGACCGCGATCTCACCGGCCGCCGCGACCGGCTGACCGTTGCCCAGTGTGGAGTGGTGGAAGTCGCCAACCTGTTGGTAGTTCGAGGCGTACATGTTGCCTCGCTCATCCATCACGAAGATGGCCCGGCCGCCGTCCCTCGTCCAGTGGGTGGACGCGGCGCGGGTGTCGAAGGGCTGGCCGTCCTTTGCCTGGCGCAGGATGCCGTCCGAGTCGACGTACACGCGGTGCGCCTCCCGTTCCGCCTCGCTGAGCCGACGCACCGAACTGGGCCGAAAGGGGTTTCCCGGATGGTCACCGGCGGTCTCGTACCGGTACTTGTCCAGCATCGGCCGGCCCTGGTAGCGGACCTCCCGCAGCGGTCCGGGCACGCCGGGCCGCCCCGGGGGCCGATCCGGGCCCTTGCGGTTGAACCTGCGCAGCAACGTCTTGGCGCGGCGAAGCAGTCGCGGAATGATGTCGTTGACGACCCGTTGCACGATTTCCTTGATGATCCGGCGGATCGCGACCCGGGCCACGCCGATCGCGATCGGGATCTGTGCCAGCGAGCCACCGAGGGTGGGGGCCGCTGCCGCCAGCGCCATGGCAACCTGGATCACCAGGATCGTGAGCTGGACGATCGTGAGGACCTTCTGGGTCAACGTGATCACGGCCATCACGAGCAGCGCGGCGGCGATGAGTTCTGCGGCCTCGGCGCCGTCCTCGATACGGCTGGTCGGGCCCTCCTCGCCGCGCCACATCGCCTCGAAGGCGGTGACGTCCCGCCCCCGGTTGGTAGCGCTCACGACACTCGCGCCGGCGTTCGCCTCGTTGGCCGCCGTGCGCAGCGTGCCGGCGAAGGACATCCACGCCTGGGCGGCCTCGTACAGCAGCTCCTCGTCGGCCTCTGGCCAGGTGAAGCCCACCCAGTTGAGGGCCTCGGCGAGCTCAGCTGGCAGTTGTAGGCCCACCGGGCAGTCCCAGTCTCGTGAAGAGGGCCGCGCTGTCGAGGTCGCTGCGCTCGTGGGCGTCGGCGGCGGCGTCAAGCCTGTCGGCCACGCTCAGGAGTTGGTCGGCCATCGAGGCGTAGACGTCGAGAGCGTGTTGCAGCACCTCGGTGTAGGCCGCTCCGAAGACCGTCCCGGCCTCGTCGCCACCCCAGGGGCTGGCCGAACCGGTGACGGTGCCCTGCAACCGTTGCACCTCCGCGCCGAGCCGCTCACCGCTGGCCTCGATGGTCCGCGCCGCCGAGTGCAGCGCGGTGACGTCGACCTCTATCGCGTCGGTCATCCGGTCACCGCTTGTCGAATCGGCGGGTCAACGCGTCCAGGTCGCCGATCATCCCGTCCAGCCCACGCCAAGCCTCTGCCGCGACCGCCTCCAACTGCCGACGCGTCGCCGCCTGGTCGATGTCGCCGCCGAGCAGCTCCTGGCGCTGTCGCAGCTCGTCATCCTGGGCGGCGCGCACTGCCTCGATCACGTGGCCGGCGATGGCACCGGTGCCGCGCCGCAGCAGGCGGGGGTCGATCTCCAGGGACTCCAGCCGGCCATAGCC
Source organism: Micromonospora sp. NBC_00821 (assembly GCF_036347035.1). Taxonomy (NCBI): domain Bacteria; kingdom Bacillati; phylum Actinomycetota; class Actinomycetes; order Micromonosporales; family Micromonosporaceae; genus Micromonospora; species Micromonospora sp. NBC_00821. Next base: position 1,317,738 of record NZ_CP108880.1, on the reverse strand, counting down.
AGCCACCACGGCCTCGACCAACCCGTCGGCGGCGGTGCCGCACCCGCGCAACTCGCCCTCGCCGGTTGGCACAGCGGGTGATGACGTCGACTCCGTCAGTGTTGACGGACCGGCGGCCTGGCCCAACAGACGCATTGCCGCTTCCAGCGAACGCCCGACGGCTGTGTGATCTGCATTTTCTGGATCTGCCACCCGCACCGCCCCGGCCGCCGACTCGACACTGACTCGGCCGACCTTACCGATCAGCCGGCCGTTTGACGGACCCGTTTCCCGGTCCCTCCACCTTGGTCACCGATGGCGTGGTGTCCAAGGTGGAGGCCGGTCGGGGATGTCGAGATCAGTTGGCCGGGGCGGGCTCCAGGCCGGGGATCTCCTCGGAGATCCAGATCGGCTGCCAGTTCGACACCTCGTGGAAGCGGCGCAGCTCGAACAGCCCGGCAACCGACCCGCTCCAGGCCCCGTACGGCGGGTTGGCCTCGTCGAAGCCGCTCTGCACGAAGGTCAGCGTGGTCCGGCCACCGGACTCGGCCAGCTCCCAGCTCGTCACGCCGGTCGGCCCCCAGTCGACGGACATCCGGCGGCCGGGCTGCAGGTCGACGACCTTGGCCGCGTAACCGGTCTCGAAGCCGCCCATGGCGTACCGGCCGCCGACCCAGGGCTCGATGCCGATCGGGTAGCCGAACCAGGCGCTGGCCTGCTCGGAGTCGGTCAGCGACTCCCACACCTTGTCGGCGGGGGCGGCGATGACCAGCTCACCGCGCAGGTCGGCGGAGGTGAAGTCGGTGCGGGGCAGCACTGGCTTGCCCTCCACGTGGGCGGCCAGGTTGGCGATTGACAGCGCCCAGTACGTCTGGAGCACGCCCCGGATGGTGGAACCGCTCATCGCCTCGGCGAAGTCGAAGTGGCTCTGGATCAGCGTCAGCACGGTGCTGTCGGTGCCCTCGGCGGTCAACTGGAACTCGGTGGTGGTCTCCACGCCGTCGAGCAGCCAGCCGAAGCGCAGCGTGTCGTCGTCGGCGTGCAGGAGCCGCTGGTGCGGGGCGTCGCCCTCGGGCGTGTAGCGACCCCAGAACTCGTACCGCTGGGGCAGCTCGACCTCGGCGTGCTCGGCCAGCCAGACACGCAGCTCGGCCGGGTCGGTCAGGGCCTGGCGGACGCGCCCGACGGGCGCGGAGAGACGGGCCTGGACCTTCATCGGCTCACTCATTGTCGTTCCCTTTCGGATAGCAGGCGACGGCCAGCTTGAAGGCATCTCCTTCGCTGCCGCCGTAGCGGGTGAACAGGTCCTGAAGTGCGGTTTGCAGGTCGTGCAGGAACTGCTGGCGCTGCTCGGCCGGCACCCGGATCTCGCCGGAGACTCCGATCGAGGGCAGCTCGGGCGCCGCCCGGTCCAGGCCGGCGATGTCGGCCTGGACCTCCTCCATCAGGTCGAGCAGGTAGCCCAGGCTCAGTTCGTCGCGGGCCCGGCGCAGGCCGATCCGGCCGACGAGCCGCGGGGAGAGCCAGTAGGAGCGGGCGGCGGCCTGGTAGATGCCTTCGGTGATGCCGCGGACCTTGCGTTCGTTTACCAGCTCGACGAGGCCAGCCGCGACGAGCTGCTTGACGTGGTAGTAGACGCGCTGTGGCGTCTGGTCGAGTCGGGCCGCGACCTCGGTGCAGGTGCGCGGCTCGGCCAGTTGCCGCAGCACCTCGACGCGCTGCGGCTTGAGCAGGACTTCGGCCTGCTCGATCTGCTCCAGGTACAGGACATCTCTCATGGCAAAATCAGTTTGTACGTACAAAACTTCTTTGTCAATCGCTTCGCGAGAAGCCGCGCCGACTTTCTTCGACGCGGCTTCAGGCGGCGGTCAGCAGGTGATCAGGGCAACCAGTCCGGTCGCAGCGGGTAGCCGTTCACGCCGTTCGGGCCGTTGTGGGTGGCCAACACCTGGTGCAGCTGGATGCCGTTGCGTTCGAACGCCATCCGCGACCCGGCCATGTAGAGCCCCCACACCCGGGCCGTGCCCGCGCCCACCTCCGAGACGCAGAAGTCCCAGTTCTCGACCAGGTTGCGGCACCAGGCGGCCAGCGTCAGCGCGTAGTGCTGCCGCAGGTTCTCCTCGTGGTGCACCTCGAACCCGGCGTCGTGCACCTCGCTGATCAACCGGCCCGGACCGGCCAGCTCACCGTCCGGGAAGACGTACCTGTCGATGAACGCGCCCGAGCGGTGCGGCGCCCGGTTGTCAGCGCGGGTGATGCAGTGGTTGAGCAGTCGCCCGCCCTGCCGCAGCCGGCTGCGCAACGACCCGAAGTAGGCCGGGTAGTTGCGCACCCCGATGTGCTCGGTCAACCCGATCGAGGAGATGGCGTCGAACTGCTCGGCCGGCGCGTCCCGGTAGTCGAGGTATCGCACCTCCGCCAGCTCGGTCAGCCCCTCCCGCTCGATAGCTGCCTGCGCCCACTGCGCCTGCGCCTTCGACAGGGTCACCCCGAGAGCCTTGACGCCGTACTCGCGGGCGGCGTGGCGCACCATGCCACCCCAGCCGCACCCGACATCCAGCAGCCGCATCCCCTTCTTCAGGGCCAACTTGCCGGCGACCAGGTCGTACTTCGCCGCCTGGGCCTGCTCCAGCGTGTCGTCCGGAGACCGAAAAACCGCGCAGGTGTACGTCATGGACGGGCCGAGCACCTTCTCGTAGAAGGCATTGGAGACGTCGTAGTGGTGCGAGATGGCAGTGCTGTCACGCACCCGCGAGTGCCGCAGCCCGTTCATCACCCGCTTCCACCGGGGCTGCGCCTCCTGCGGCGGTGCCGGCGGCGGCATCAGCCGCTCCCAGCCCAGCCCACGGACCAGCGCCAGCCCCTCGGCCAGCGACGGTGGGCGTAACCGCAGCTCGTCCTTGAGCACCCGCAACGCCTCGTACGGGTCGCCCGGGTGCACGCCCTGCAACGCCAGGTCACCACTGACGTAGGCCCGGGCCATGCCCAGGTCACCGGGCGCGGTGAGCAGGTACGACAGCCCACGCTCGGAATGGATCGCCAGGGTGATGCCGGCGTCGGACGGGCCGACGGCGCTGCCGTCGTACCCGGTGATCCGCACCGGCAACGGCCCCATGGTGACCGCGCGGATGACATCCGCGACGGTCGGACCCGTGTGCCGGCCCCCCGCCGGCGGGGTGGCGGGGACGCTCGCCGCCCCCTGATCTCTGTCGGTCAGGCTCATGCTCGTGCTACCGCCTTTTCGTACAGTCCCGTCAGCCGGTGGTCCGGGTCGTAGCGGTCTTTCACCGCGCGCCACGTGTCGCCGCCATAGAGGCGATCGAAGGCGTCCCGGTCGTAGTACGCGTCGGAGTAGAGCGACTTGTGCCCGCCCGATTCCGACACCCTGCGTTCGATCGTGCGGTTGACGTCGCCGTCGGCGGCGCCCGGCGCGATCGGCACGCTCCCCCAGAACCCGATGTTGACGTAATCCTGCCCGGGCCGCAGCGGATATAGCGGCCAGGACCGCGCCGATCCGGGCCCCGCCGGCTCACGCAGTCGCAGCGGACACAGCCACACCGGGTTCATCCCCACAGCGCCGGCGAACCAGCGCAGGAAGTCGGCGGTACGGTCCAGCGGGATCTCCACGTCCTGCACTACCCGCTCCCGGGCCGGTTGCCCGCGCAGCCGGTCGATCCGGGCCGCCACCTGGTGGCGGTGCTCCAGCCGGACCAGTCGGTGGTAGAAGTCGCTGCGCCGGTAACGCGCCGGCCAGAGCCTGCGCACGACCGGGTGCTGCGCGCCGAACGCCGACGAGCACCAGAACCAGTCGGTGTCCCAGCGCCACAGATAGTCGTACGCGGTGAGCACGTCGCGGGTGCGCTGGCGCAGCGACCGGTAGTAGATGGCCTGACCGGTGTAGTCGCTGGGCGGGTCGGCCCCGTCGGTGAACGTGGCGAAGACCAGGTACGACTCGCCAGGGCTGAACATCACCCCGTCCATCGCGTCCACCGGTTGGCCGGCCCAGGACCGGGTGGCGGTCACCTCAGCGATCGCGTCGGTCAGCGCCTCCAGTTGGGTGAACCGGACGTTGCGCAACGCCACGTACCGGCCGACCGGTTGCAGTTCGATGCGCAGCCGGGTGGCGTACCCGAGGCTGCCCAACGAGTTGGGGAACGCGGTGAACAGGTCGGCGTGCTCCCCGTCGGGTCGGGCGGTGATGATCTCGCCGGACCCGGTGAGCACGTCCAACTCTAGGACGGACTCGTGCGGCAGGCCGTTGCGGAACGAGGTCGACTCGATCCCGAGGCCGGTCACCGCGCCGCCCAGCGTGATGGTGCGCAACTGCGGCACCACCAGCGGCATCAGGCCGTGCGGCAGCGTCGCGTCGACCAGGTCCTCGTAGGTGCACATGCCCTGCACGTCGGCGGTACGGCCGGCCGGGTCGACCGACAGCACGCCGTTCAGGCCACTCACGTCGAGCCCCGGGGTCCGGGGAGCGGACCGGGGACGGAACAGGTTGGAGGTGCGTTTGGCCAGCCGGACAGGCTCGCCAGTGGGCACCGCGGCGTACGACCGCCGCAGCGTGTCCACCGCTTGATCATGGTCAATCGGTTGATCCACACGCTCAGCGCGCATGTGATCACCTTACGCTCGCCGTTTGGAAACCGTGGGATGTCGGCGGTGGCAGTTTCCCGTCCGGTGGCAGGCCCGACCGTTACCGTGGCGGGCATGCCATCGCCAGCGATCACCGCCCTGGACGACGCCAAACTGCCGTATCGGCTGGTCAGCCACGGTGCGGTAGGCAGTCTCGCGGAGGCCGCCGCCGCCCGGGGCGTGGCCGTTCCCGACGTGGTCAAGACGATAGTGGTTCGCCGTGGTGAAGACGATCACCTGTTCGTGCTCACCCCCGGCGACCGGGTCATCTCCTGGCCCAAGCTGCGCGCCCTGCTCGGCGTGCACCGGCTCTCCATGCCGGACGCGGCCGGCGCCCTGGCCGCCACCGGCTACGAACGCGGCACCATCACCCCGTTCGGCGCGAGCACGGCCTGGCCGGTGGTCGCCGACGAGCGACTGCGCGGCCGGGAGATCACCCTCGGTGCCGGCGAGCGCGGTCTCGCCATCGCGATCGACGCCGACACCGCGATCGCCGCCCTCGACGCCACGGTCGCCGACGTCACCGACCCGCAGCCCACCCGCTGAGCCTCGCCACCGCCGCTCCGCCGGGCTGGCTCCGGCGCGACGTCGTGGGTGAGGATGGCGCGTATGTCCGCGCCCGAGGAACGCCCCGACCCCGCCGGCACCGTCTACGGCGGTCACCGGGCACCGCGCTCCGGGCCGCTGGCCGATCCGCTGCTGCGGGTCGCGGTGGCGGTCGGAGCCGTCGGCGTACTCCTGGGGGTCGTCTTCGCCACCGGGCTGCTCGACGGTGACGACGAACCGTCGGTGCCGGCGTCGGTCGGTACACCGTCCAGCGCGGCGCGGCCCAGTGAGCCGGCCGGCGAGCCGAGCCCGACCGCACCGGCCGAGCCGTCACCGACCCCGTCGGCCAGCACGCCGGCCGCCCCGCCCACCGGGCCCCGGGTGCTGCGCGCCGCCTCGGGCCTCTGCCTGGGGCTCAACGGTGACGGCAAGGAGGCCGAGGCCGAGCTGGCAGTGTGCACCGGCGCCCCCGAGCAGCAGTGGGTGATCAGCCCGGCCGGCACGGGCGTGCTGTCGTTGACAAACGCCGCGTACGGGCAGTGCCTCGACGTCGAGGGTGGCAGTGGGGACGACGGCGCGCGGCTGCTCCAGTTCCCCTGCCACGGTGGGGCCAACCAGCAGTGGCGGTTCGGCGGCACCGGAACCAGCGCGGTGCTGCTCATCGCCGCGCACAGCAACAAGTGCGCCCAGGCCGACGACGATGCCGTCGAGGCCGGCGACGACATCCGGCAGCGACAGTGCGACGGCCGGCCGGCCCAGCAGTGGACAGTGAGCTGACCGGCCGACGCGTCACGGTTCAGCCCCGGAAGCTCCACGCCCTGGGCGCGGTCGCGGCGACCAGCACGGCCTCCGGCACCGGACGGCCCGGTCGGCGGCGCAGCAGCAGCGACAGCCCGGCGGCGCCGATCGACAGCGCGCCCGCCACGTACCAGGCCATCGCGTAGTCGCCCAGCCGGTCCCGGACCAGCCCCGCGCCGGTCGCGGCGACCGCCGCGCCGAGCTGGTGCGCGGCGAACACCCAGCCGAACACCACAGCTCCCGCGCCACCGAAGTACTCCCGGCACAGCGCCACCGTCGGCGGCACGGTGGCCACCCAGTCCAGGCCGTAGAAGACGATGAACACCAGCATGCTCGGCTCGGCGGTGCCGGAGAACAGGCTCGGCAGCACCAGCAGGGACAACCCGCGCAGCGCGTAGTACATGCCGAGCAGCAGCCGGCTGTCCACCCGGTCGGTGAGCCAGCCGGAGGCGATAGTGCCGACGATGTCGAAGAGCCCTACCAGGGCGAGCAACCCGGCCGCTGTGGTCTGGGCCATTCCGTGGTCGTGCGCGGCCGGCACGAAGTGCGTACCGACCAGGCCGTTCGTGGTCGCCCCGCAGATCGCGAAACCTCCGGCCAGCAGCCAGAACGGTCGGGTCCGGGCCGCGGTGGCCAGCGCGCCGAGCGCCCGGGTCGCCGCGCCGCCGGTCGCCGGCGGCGCGGCGACGACCTCGGTCGCCCCGTAGGCGGGCAGGCCGAGATCCGCCGGGTGTTCGCGCAGCAGCCACACCACCAGGGGTACGACCGCCAGCGCCGCCACGGCCACCACGAGTGCGGCGCTACGCCAGCCGTGGTCGCGTACCAGGATGGCGATCAGTGGCAGGAAGACCAGTTGCCCGGCCGCCCCGCCGGCGGTCAGCACCCCGGTGACCAGGCCCCGGCGGTGCACGAACCAACGGCCGGTGACGGTGGCCACGAACGCCAGCGCCATCGATCCGGTGCCCAGCCCCACCAGCACACCCCAGCAGAGCAGGAGCTGCCAGCTGGCGGTCATGAAGACCGTCAACCCGCTGCCCGCGGCGACCAGCAGCAGGGCCACCGAGACCACCCGGCGGATGCCGAACCGGTCCATCAGGGCGGCCGCGAACGGCGCGGTGAGCCCGTAGAGCAGCAGGTTGACCGAGACGGCCGCGGAGATCGTGGCCAGGGGCCAGCCGAACTCCTCGTGCAGCGGGTGCAGCAGCACCGACGGGGTGGCGCGGAAGCCGGCCGCGCCGACCAGCGCCACGAAGGCGACGGCGGCGACCAGCCAGGCGGGATGCAGACGGCGGTTCGTGGTCACGGGACAAGTCTGAGCCGGGCCACCCACCTCGACGAGTGGCCGGAAAGCCATCATGCGCAATAATCGGGCCATGAGCGCTGGCCCGCACCGGATCGCCGTCCTCGCCCTGCACCAGGTGGTTGGCCTGGACCTCGGCACCCCGTCCCAGGTCTTCAGCACGGCCCGGGCCGCCGACGGGACACCCTTCTACGACGTCCGGGTGTGCACACCGGGAGGGCGGGCGGTGCGCAGCACCGCCGGCTTCCAGGTGGTCCCCGACCACGGGCTGGAACTGCTCGACACCGCCGACACGGTGATCGTCCCGGGCATCCACGACGGCACCGCGTTGACAGCGGGCACCGTCGAGCCGGAGGTGACCGAGGCGCTGCGCGCGGCGTACGAGCGGGGCGCCCGGATCATGTCAATCTGCACCGGAGCGTTCGTGCTCGCCGCCACCGGGCTCCTCGACGGGCGGCGAGCGACCACCCACTGGGCGTACGCCGAGCGGTTCCGCCGCCTGCACGACCGGGTGGACCTCGACCCGGGCGTGCTCTTCATCGTCGACGACCGGGTGCTCACCTCGGCCGGAGTCGCCGCCGGCATCGACCTCTGCCTGCACGTCATCCGCCTCGACCACGGCAGCGAGGTGGCCAACCGGGCGGCCCGCCGCTGCGTCATGCCACCGTGGCGCGACGGCGGTCAGGCGCAGTACATCGAGCAGCCGGTGCCGAAGGCGACCGACACCAGCACGGCTGGCGCCCGGGAGTGGGCGCGGCAGCGGCTGCACGAGCCGATCGCGCTGCGCGACCTGGCCGAGCAGGCGCGGATGAGCGTGCGCACCTTCACCCGACGCTTCCGGTCGGAGACCGGCCTGAGCCCAGCGCAGTGGCTGCTGCAACAGCGCACCGACCACGCGAGGCTGCTGCTGGAGACCACCGACCTCACCGTCGACCAGATCGCCCACCGCTGCGGGTTCGGCACCACCGCCGCCCTGCGCCAGCAACTCCACCACCGCATCGGCGTGGCCCCGTCCACCTACCGCCGCACCTTCCACCCCCGCCCCGAGCCAGCCAAAACCTGACCCCGCCCCGCAGCCCTAGCGCCCCCGCCCCGCCCCGCCCGCCCCGCCCCGCCCCGCGATCTTGCACTCACTGTTGTTGAATTGCCCTTTTATGTCGCTTTCGTCGGGACAGGAAGTGCAAGATCGGCGGAGGGCGGACTCACGGACATCACGCTCACTTGCACAAGACCGGCGACACCGACCTTCCGAGCGGCGTCGCTCAGGAGCGGAGCAGGTGCAACTGGGACTGGTGCTTCGGCAGGTGCACCCGGGTGTGCAGGTCCAGGGTGCGGGACCAGGGCAGTGGCTCGTCGACGATGAGGTCGAAGCCCTCGCGGAGATGCGTCTCGACAGGGGTCTCCGCTGCCAGGCCGAGCTGGTCGACCAGCCCGCACAGCCGGTCGCTGGTGCCGTGCAGCAGCGCGGTCAGGCCACGCAGACCACAGTGCTCGGCGGCGAGCGCGTCGAGCTGCGGGCGGTGCATGTCCTCCGCCGGCTCGTAGTACGCGAACGGTGACCCGGCCAGCAACGCCTCGGTGGCCTGGATCATCAGCTCGTCGTTGGCGACCAGATGCGCGACGATCTGCTCGGCACTGAGCTGCCCCTCCGGAGCCGGACCGAACCCGCCCGCGTCGACCTCAGCGAACAGGGCACCGTAAGCCCGCCGCAATCCCCCGCTCTCCATCCCCCCAGTCAACCCGCCGCGGCGGGAGTTAGCGGCGGGATTGGCGGGAGCGGAGGTAGTCGCTGACCACGTACTCGCCCAGGTCGTCGGTGTCCGGGGTGAACATGCGGCCCCGGCTGCGGCGGGCCACCGCGTCGACGAAGCGCCGCAGGCCCGGGTCGTCGCCGAGCATGAACAGGTTGAGCGTGGCACCGTAGCGGCTCAACCGGTCCACCTCGCGGACCGTCGCCTCGATCGTCTCCGGTAGCGGCGGCCAGTGGAACAGCGCCTCCCCGTCGTCCGGGTCCAGGTGCGCGGTCGGCTCGCCGTCGGTGACCACCAGCACGATCGGCTCGGCGTCCGGGTGCCGGCGCAGGTGCCGGCCCGCCAACCGCAGCGCGTGCTGGAGGTTGGTGCCCTGCTCCATGTCCGGCTCCACTGCCGCCAACTCCTGCTGGGTGAGCGTCATCGCCTCCCGGCCGAAGCCCACGATCTGCAGGGCGTCCTGCGGGAAACGCGTCTCCATCAGGTGTGCCAGCGCCAGCGCCGTCTGCTTCATCGGCCCCCAACGACCCTGAGAGATCATCGAGTACGACAGGTCGACGCAGAGCACCACTGCGGCCGAGGCACGCCTCTCGGTCTCCACCACCTCGAAGTCGTCCACCGAGAGCTGCACCGGGACCGTCGGCCCGGCCCGACTGACCGCCCGAGTCAACGTCCGGACCACGTCCAACGGTTGCTCATCGCCGTACTGCCAGGGCCTGGACGCGCCGCTGACCTCGCCCGCCGCACCGGCCGAGCGCAGGTCGTGCTGGCCGCGCGGCCCGGCGGTCAGCTCCGCGAAGACCTGCCGCAGCGCGGTCCCGCCGAGCCGGCGCAGCGCCTTCGGGCTCAGTGTGAGCCCCTCGGCGTCCCGGCTCACCCAACCCTGGCGGCGCAGTTCCCGCTCCAGATCGCGCAGCCGGCGAACGTCGTCTGCCGCGTCCCGGCCCAGCGTGCGCGCCACCGCGTCGACGTCCACGTCGTCGAGGGTCGCCCCCGGGTGTTCCTGGTCGAGTTGGTCCAGCAGGTCGTCCAGGTCGCCGATCTCACCCAGCGCGCCGGCCGCGTCGGCGTAGTCCAACGGCTGGTCGCCGCGGACCCGCTCACCCCGCCCCCAGCGCAGATCGGGTCGCAGTGCCCGCAGGTTCGCGTCGAGCGCTGACAACTCCCCCGCCAGGCGGTCGCCGAGCGACTGCTGCATGAGGCCGGCCAACTCGGCGCGCTGCCGCTCGGAGAGCGAGTTCATCAGCCGCTCACCGGCCGCCGCCCGGCGGGCCAACACGTCGATCAACTCGTCGACGTTCTCCGGCTTCTCCGGGAAGAAGTCGCCATGTCGGCGCATGAACTCGGCGAACGCGTCGGTGGTGTCCTCCGCGCGACCATGCCGGGCGAGCAGGTCGTTCAGGTCACCCATCATCTCGGCGAGCCGCTGCTGGGCGGCCGGGTCGGCGGAGGCGCGCACCGCGTCACGCAGCCCGGCGAAGCGCTGGCCGAGCACGTCGTCGCGGAGCTGGTCGAGGATCTGCTGGTACGAGCGGCGCGCGTCGTCGCTGGCCCACTGGTAGCCGGACAGCTCCTCCACCGCCCGCGCCGTCGAGCGCGGCAGATTGTCCAGCACCGCCTCGGCGAACCGCGCGGCGTCGTCGTCGCGACCCCGCAGCTCGTCCCGCTCGGCGGCGAGGGCCTGGTCGAGCAGGGCCTGGGCCCGGGTCACCGCCCCGTCCAGGTCGCCCCTGCGCAGCGCCTCCCGGCGCAGCCGCCGAGCCCGGGCGGCCAGGTCGTCCAGGCCACCCCGTCCCTGCGGGCCACGGCGCAGCAGGTCACGCAGCGCCTCCCGCAGGCTGCCGCCGGCCAGCACCTCGGCACCGACCGCGTCCACCGCCTCGCGCACGTCGTACGGGGGTGCGAGCGGGTCGGGCCCGCCGTTCCACTGCCCGTAACGGAACCGGTTGCCGGCCACTGTCAGCCCCGGCCGCCGTAGACGGTGCGCCCCGAATCGGTGACGTCCTTGCCGAGCCGGCGGGTCAGGTGCAGCCCCTCCAACACGAACTCGACGGCGGCAGCAGCCTCCTCGGAGGTGGGTGCGTCGCCCAGGTCGAGCCGGTCCAGAACCTTCGCCAACCCGGGTACGGTGCCGACCTGGCGCAGCAGCTCGGCGGCGCTGACCAACTCGCCGGTCTCGATCGCGGCGCCGTCCTCGACCAGTGCGGTGAACCCGGACAGGTCCAGCCCGGCCAGGTGGGCCCGGAACGTCTCGGCCGTCGCGGTACGGAGCAGGTGCGCGAGGATCTCGATCTCCCGGCCCTCCTCGCCGCTCTCGAACTCGACCTTGCCACGCAACGTGCTGGTCACCGACACCGCGTCACCGACGCGGGCGACGGCGGCCTCGGGGCGTCCGTCCGGGGTGTCGGAGGCGGCGAGCAGACCGGCACGGCGCAGCGCGGCACCGGCGACCGTCTCGGCGGCGGCGATGGCGAATCGGGCGGAGACACCGGAGCGCGGGTCCACCGACGGCGACTCCCGCACGGCGCGGGCGAAACGCGCCAGCACCTCCAGCACGTGCTCCGGCACCTCGGCGACCAGGTCGGCCTCCTGGCGGATCAGCGCCAGCTCCAACTCCAGGTCGACCGGGTAGTGGGTGCGGATCTCCGCGCCGAACCGGTCCTTGAGCGGTGTGATGATCCGGCCCCGGTTGGTGTAGTCCTCCGGGTTGGCGCTGGCCACCAGGAGCAGGTCCAGTGGCAGACGCAGCTGGTAGCCGCGAACCTGGATGTCCCGCTCCTCCAGCACGTTGAGCAGCGCCACCTGGATGCGCTCGGCCAGGTCGGGTAGCTCGTTGACGGCGAAGATGCCTCGGTTGGTGCGCGGCACCAACCCGAAGTGGATGGTCTCCGGGTCGCCGAGAGTACGGCCCTGGGCGATGCGGATCGGGTCGACGTCACCGATCAGGTCCCCGACGCTGGTGTCCGGGGTGGCCAACTTCTCGCCGTACCGCATCGAGCGGTGCAGCCAACCGATCGGCAGGTCGTCACCGGCCTCGGCCACCTGGGCGCGGGACGCCGGGGTGAGCGGGTGCATCGGGTGCTCGTTGAGCACCGAGCCGGGCAGAACGGGGGTCCACTCGTCGAGCAACGCGCCCAGCGAGCGGATCAGCCGGGTCTTGCCCTGGCCGCGCTCACCGAGCAGCACCATGTCGTGCCCGGCGAGCAGTGCCCGCTCGACCTCGGGCAGCACGCTGTCGTCGTAGCCGACGATGCCGGGGAAACGGATCTCGCCGGAGCGCATCCGGGCGAGGAGGTTGTCGCGGAGTTCCTGCTTGACGGTGCGGTACTGGTGACCGGCCGCCCGTAGCGCGCCGAGCGTGCCGGGCAGGTCGGCCGGTGGAACCGGGATTACCGGGGTAGGCGCAGTCACCCAACCCACGCTAGCTCACATCCGCAGGGGTGCCCCGGCATCAGGGAGCACCCCCACTCCCGCTCAACCCCGACCACAGCGCCGGCAGGCTCCACGGCGGCGCAGGTGGTACGCGTAGGTGGCCGCGCCGAGCGCCACGCCCCAGACCGGCCAGAGCAGCATCGGCGCCCCGGTAATGCTGAGTCCGCCGGTCAGCTCCCAGAACTTCGGGTTGCTGAGCAGCCCCAGCGAGGCCGCGGTAACGGAGATAGCGACCACTGTGGCGGGCACCACAGCCAGCTTCACCGGCACCCGCCGGCCGGCGAGCCCGAGCATCCAGCGCGGGAACCGCTCGCCCCAGCCCTGGACCAGGCCGAGGGTGAGGACCGCGCCGACGGTGGCGAACGCGGCCAACCCGAACCCGGCCCAGACCAGCCCGGTGTCCTGCATCTCGGTCAGGAACTCGCGGGAGATGCCGAGCGGGATGCCGGCCGCCCAGGCGAACCGGGTCAGCGCGTACGTGAACGGGATGACGGCGGCGATGCCGGCGGCCCACCGGCCCCAGCGGGTGGCGGCGGTCGGGGTGGTCCACCCTCGGTCGGTGTGGTTGCGGCCGCAGCCGACGCAGGCCCCGGCGGTGCGCCGCTGCCAGGCGAGCACCGCACCGGCCAGCAGCAGCCCGCCGGCCAGCGCCGCGAACCGGCCGAACAGCGCCCAGTTGAAGATGTCGGCGTAGTCGACCGGCGGCCACCCGAACGGCGCACCGACGATGAGTATCGGCAGGTAGCCGAGGACGACCAGCACCCGGACGTCCGGCACGACCAGGACGAGCACGAACGCGACAGCCCAGCCGTAGCCGGCGAGCAGCGCCCGCAGCGGGCCGGTTGGGCGCGCCGCTGGGCGGCTCATGGCCAGGGCGGCCACGGCGGCGGCGAGCAGTATGCCGGCGAAGAGCGGGGTGGCCACCTCCACCGGCACGAGGCGCAGCAGGCTGACGTCGCCGCCGTGGGGGTCGTTCGGACCGAACGGGTAGCCGGCGCCGGTGAGCGTGCCGATCAGGGCGAGGACGCCCCACAGGCCGAGCCAACCGGCGGCCAGTGGGGCGAGCCGGTCCGGCCAGCGGGAGCCGGTACGGGACGGGGAGGCAGTGATCGTTGTCATGGTCTCAGCCTCGACGGACAGCCACCGGATTCCCTCCCGGCCGGCGGTGAACCCACTCCCCCGGTGGGGGGACCGATCAGCCCGACGGGGTGACGAAGCCGGACTCGTACGCGGCGATGACGGCCTGCGTGCGGTCGCGGACGCCCAGCTTGGCCAGCACGTTGCCGACGTGCGTCTTGACCGTCTCCACCCCTACCACCAGGTGCGCGGCGATCTCCGGGTTGGACCGGCCGGTGGTCATCAACCGCAGCACCTCGGCCTCCCGTTCGGTGAGCCGGGCGGCGGTCAACCGGTCGCCGCCCGCCGGCCCGTACGCCCCGACCAGTTGGCGGATCGCGGCCGGGAAGAGCAGTGACTCGCCGGCAGCGACCACCCGGACGGCCTCCACCACCTCGGCGGGCCGGGCCCGTTTGAGCAGGAACCCCGAGGCGCCGGCGCGTAGCGCCTCGTAGACGTACTCGTCGTTGGCGAAGGTGGTGACCACCAGCACCCGGGGCGGGTCGGCGGAGGTGGCCAGCAGGTGCCGGGTGGCCTGGATGCCGTCGATGCCGGGCATCCGCACGTCCATCAGCACCACGTCGGGCCGGTGCCGGGCGACCAGCGGCGGCACCTCGGCGCCGTCGGCGGCCTCGGCGAGCACGTGCAGGTCGGGTTGGGCGTCGATGATGGCTCGCAGCCCCACCCGGATCAGCTCGTCGTCGTCGACGATCAGCACTCCGGTGGTCATGTCGTCTCCTCGTACGGCAGGCGGGCCCGGATCAGCCACCGGTCGCCGTCGGGGCCCACTGTGAGCCGGCCGCCGAGCAGCAGCACCCGCTCCCGCATGCCGTCCAGGCCTCGACCGCCCCGCCCCCGTTGGGCCCGGTCGGGGCGGCGCACCGCGTTGGCCAGTTCCAGCTCCAGCGCGTCGCTGTGCAGGTCCAGGCGTACCGTCACCGGACCGTGGCCGTGCCGGGCCGCGTTGGTCAGTCCTTCCTGGACGATCCGGTAGCCCTCCCGGGAGACCACAGCGGGCAGCCGGGTCGGGTCGCCGGCGCGTTGCGCGTGCACGGTCAGGCCGGCCGCGCGGGCGTCGGTGACCAACCGGTCCAGGTCGGCGAGGGTACGCTGCGGCGCCACAACGGGCCTGTCGCGTCCGTTCTCCCGGAGCAGTCCGAGCACGTGGTCGAGGTCGTCCATGGCGGTCCGTCCGACGTCCTCGATGGCGGTGAGCGCCCGCCGGACGAATTCGGGGTCGGTGTCGAGGACCTCGCGGGCGGCTCCGGCCTGGAGGGTGGCGACTGTCAGCGCGTGACCGACCGAGTCGTGCAGCTCCCGGGCCAGCCGGTTGCGTTCGGCGAGCCGGGCGGCCCGTGCTTCGAGGGCGGCGATCCGCTCCGCCTGAGCCGGGCCGAGCAGCACCGGGGCCATGGATCCGGCGAGCGCGCCGAGCCCGGCGACGGCGTAGCCGAGGCCGACCAGCAGGAGCACCCCGGCCACTGTCAGCCAGCCGCTGTCCTGCCCGTCCAGTGGCCCGAACTGTTCCTTGCTGGTCAGCTCGGTGCCGATGCCGAACTGTTGGGCGATGAACGCCAGCGCCATCGGCAGGGCGCTGAACAGCGCGATCATCACCACGGCGCCGACGATGAGGTGGGTGGCGATCCAGAGCGCGCTGCGCAGCCGGGTCTCCCGGTCGCCGTGGTGCCCCAGCTCCGGCTCGGGCAGGTCGACGCCGAGCAGAGCCCGCACGGCGGCGATCTCCAGTGCCCGACTGCCGTCCAGCAGCAGCGGCACCACGGCGATCAGCGCCGCGATCAACAGCAGCGCGTACGACAGTGAGCGGGGGATCTCCGAGTCGGTGAGCAGTTGGGCGAAGGTCACCGCGAGCAGCCCGTACGGCAGCGCCAGCACGCCGCCGAGCAGCAGGAACACGCCGCGTCGCCAGGTGGTGCCGGCGACCAGCGGGGCCAGCGCCGCTCGGAGGGTCACCTCGTCATTCTGCGGCCCGGACGGTCCCGGCGACTCCCCCGCGCCGGGGAGATGTCAGCGGTGGTCGGCGACGTACTGCTGCGGGTCCTTGTCGCGGAACGGGAGGTTGCGGCCGTTCTTGTGTTCGCCGTAGAAGGTGAGCCAGCGTTGGCCCAGTTCGGCGCGGAGTTCGGTGCTGGCGTGCCGGCGGAAGTCGGGCAGCGCCTCGTCTTCCTCTTCGGCGAGGTGTTCGCTGTTCTCCCGGCGGGCGTTGCCGACCGCCTCCCACCACTGGTCCGAGCCGACCGGGTGCAGTTTCGCCTCGGCGATGGCATCGCGGATCTTGTTGTGGTCGCCAATCGCGTCGGCGGTCTCGTCCTCGCCGTCGTCGCCGTGCTTGACCAGGTGCGGGTAGAGGATCGCCTCCTCCGCCTCGGCGTGGATGTCCAGGTGCAGGGCGAGGGCGTCCCAGATGGCGAGCATCTCCTGCTCGTCGCGGGCGTCGTCGAGGCGGGCGAAGCCGCGCCGGAAGGCGGCGTGGTCGTCCAGGATCAGCGCGGTGATGTCGTCCACTGTGCTCACTTTCCGGTTGGTTTGCCGAACCGGGCACGCAGCATCGCCGGCATCGCGGCGAGTCCGGTGATCGGGCGGAAGCGTTTCGCGGCCTCGGCCAGCGCCGTGTACTCGTCGTCGGCGAGGTCGATGTCGGCGGCGGCGGCGTTGCGTTCCATCTGCTCGACCCCGGATGCCCCGGGGATGGCGAGCACGTTCGGGTGGCGCAGCAGGTAGGCCAGCGCGATCTGACTGGGGGTGGAGTCGTGGGCGTCGGCGACCTGGCGCACTGTGTCGATCAGGGCCGCGCCGCGCTCCAGGTTCTCCGGAAGGAAGTACGGGTTGGCGCGCCGGACCGCGCCGGTCGGCGGGTTCTTGGCGTCGTAGCGGCCGGAGAGGAAGCCCTGCGCCAGCGGGCTGTACGCGATGACCACCCGACCGGCCTGCCGCGCGTACGGCAGCAGGTCCTGCTCGGGTGCGCGGTCCAGCATGCTGTAGCGGACCTGGTTGCTGAGCACCCGCCGGCCGAGCGCCGCTTCGGCGACCTGCCAGCGGCGCAGCCCGTAGTTGCTCACACCGACCTCGCCGACCAGCCCGACGTCCTGGAGGGTGCGCATGCCGCGCATCGTGGTGTGGTCGGCGACAAGCGGGTTGGGCTGGTGCACCTGGTAGAGGTCGATGCTGGTGACGCCGAGCCGGGCCGCCGAGGCGACAGCGCGCTGCTGCACCACGGCGGCCACCGGCAGCACCGGCAGGATCTTGCTGGCGACCACGACCTTCGGCCGGTCGTCGCCGAGGGCCGCGCCGAGGATCCGTTCGCTGCGCCCGAAGCCGTAGATCTCCGCGCTGTCGAAGACCGTCACGCCCAGCTCGACGGCCCGCCGGACGATCTGCGCCGCCTGCCGCTCGAAGTCCGGGCCGTACCCCCATTCCCGGGAGCCGAACTGCCAGGTGCCCAACCCGATCTTGGACAGCGGTTTGGGGGTGTCGAGCGCAATGAAACGCATGGCGTCGAAACTACCCCGATGTCCCGGTTTCCACGCCCGATCCGCGCCACGGTGGGCCGGAGCTAGGCTCATGATCGTGACTTACCTCGCTGCGGATGACCGCTACGACACCATGACCTACCGGCGCAGCGGACGCAGTGGCCTGCGACTGCCTGCCGTCTCGCTCGGGCTGTGGCACAACTTCGGTCCGGACCGCCCGTTCGAACGGCAGCGCGACATCGTGCGCCGCGCCTTCGACCTGGGTGTCACCCACTTCGACCTGGCCAACAACTACGGCCCGCCGCCCGGTTCGGCGGAGGAGAACTTCGGCCGGATGCTCGCCACCGACCTGAAGCCGTACCGGGACGAGTTGGTCATCTCCAGCAAGGCCGGGTACCTGATGTGGCCCGGCCCGTACGGCGAATGGGGCTCGCGCAAGAACCTGATCTCGTCGCTGGACCAGTCGCTGGGCCGGATGGGGCTGGACTACGTCGACATCTTCTACTCGCACCGGTTCGACCCGGACACCCCACTGGAGGAGACGATGGGCGCGCTCGACGCCATCGTCCGCTCCGGCAAGGCGCTCTACGTCGGCATCTCGAACTACAACTCGGAGCAGACCGCGCGGGCCGCCGCGATCCTGCGCGAGCTGGGCACGCCGCTGCTGATCAACCAGCCGTCGTACTCGATGCTCAACCGCTGGACCGAGTCCGACGGCCTGCTCGACACGCTGGAGCAGGTGGGTGCGGGCTGCATCGCGTACAGCCCGCTGGCCCAGGGCCTGCTGACCGACCGCTACCTGGGCGGCATCCCGGCCGACTCGCGGGTCCGCACCAGCGTCTTCCTCAACGAGAGCGACCTCAGCGAGGAGAAGATGGCGACCATCCGTGGGCTCGGCGCGGTCGCCGAGCGGCGCGGCCAGTCCCTCGCCCAACTCGCGTTGGCCTGGGCGCTGCGCGACCCGCGGATGACCAGCCTGATCATCGGGGCGAGCAGCGTCGAGCAGTTGGAGACGAACATCGCCGCGCTGGACAACCTCGACTTCACTGCCGACGAGTTGGCCGAGATCGAACGCCACCTGGGCTGAACGCCGCCGGGTCCCGGGCGGGTCCGATCACCAGATCCGGCGCCGCCCGGCCCGGTGGTTGCGCACCTCGCACTGCCGGCCCACCGGTGCGGCGGCGCTGCGACGTCGCCGTCCGGCACCGATCAGCAGCAGCGCCAGGAGCAGCACGGCGGCGGCGCCGGCCAGCACCGGCCACCGGCCGCCGAGGTTGGTCACCGACGCCACCGGCACGCCCGGGTCGGCCGCCGCCGCCACCGCCGTCTCGGTGGCGGCCGACCCACTCGCCGCGGTACGCGGAGCAGCCGCCGCGCTCTTCGTCGCGCCGGCCTTCGCCGGGGTGGCGGTGGCCGTGGCACCGGTGGCCTTGGCGCCACGGAACACCACGTCCGAGCAGGAGTAGTAGGTGTCCGGCGTGTTGGAGTTCTGCCAGATCGTGTAGATCAGGTGTCGGCCGCTGCGGCCCGCCGGCAACCGGCCCGCCAACTGGTACGCCCCGGCCCGCACCGGCGGGTCGGTCAGCGTCAGAAACGGGCGCGACTCCAGATCCGCCCAGGTCAGCTTCTTGCGGGGGTCGTAGTCGGGCGTGGTGACGTAGAGCCGGAAGGTGCCCCGGTGTTCGATGGTGGTCCGGTACCGGAAGGTGAACGTCGCGCCGGTGGTCAGCGTGGTGCTGGGCCAGTCGGTGCGGGGCAGGTCCAGTCCCCGGTACGCGGACAGTCCGCCGCTGCACAGCTCACCGTTCGGAATCCGTTCCCGATCTCGCCCGTTTACAGTGGAAACACGCACGTTGTCCCATTCGCGGACCGCCGCGCCGGCCTTGACCGCCGCCCGGCAGGCGCTGGTGGCCGCGTACCGACCCTCGGGGCCACAGGCCGCCGCGCGACTGATCGGGTCGGTCGGGGCGCCGTGGGCGGCGGCGGGTGTGGCGGCCAGGGGCACTGTCGCGGCAGCGACCAGCACCGTGGCGAGGAGCCGGCGTACGGGCATGAGGATGACCTCCGCCCACTGGTACGGCCCGGAGACGGCAAAGGTTCGACGCTGACCGGCCGGGAATCCCGCGGGTGGGTGCGGCGTTTCGATACTCGGAACCGCTAGCACCGAGGAGGCAGACATGAAGGTACGTAGCTCATTGCGTGCGCTGAAGCAGAAGCCGGGTTCGGTGGTGGTCCGCCGTCGCGGCCGGGTGGTCGTGGTGAACCGCGCCAACCCGCAGTGGAAGAGCCGCCAGGGCTGATTCAGCCCATACCGAACATCTAGTCGCCAACGCCCCGACCGGGTCATCCGGTCGGGGCGTTCTGCGTGCCGAGGCGGTTCGGCGGATCGACTAGGGTGATTCGGAAGATCGCCCCGATGAGGAGGAACCGGTGTTCATCTTGGAGCTGTCCTTCGGCGACGAACCCGACCGGCTCGCGGCCCGGCCGGCGCACCGGGAGCGTCTCCAGGCCCTGCACCAGGAGGGCCGGCTGGTCATGGCCGGGCCGTTCGCCGACGACTCCGGAGCACTGCTGATCTTCGACGTCCCGGACGCCGAAGCGTTCGCCGCTGTGGTCGCCGAGGACCCCTACTACCGGACCCCCGGGGTGACGATCGCCAGCCAGCGGGAGTGGTCACCGATCGTTCGGTAGCCGCGGCTTCGACGACGCCCTGGCCGCCACTGTCCGGGTGGCCGGCCGACTCACGACTCGTCGTCCACAGCGTGCGCGGCACGGTTGCCGACATGGCCCAGGTAGAGCAGGTAGGGCACTACCAGCACGGCGAGCACCAGGA
Source organism: Micromonospora sp. NBC_00821 (assembly GCF_036347035.1). NCBI lineage: Bacteria > Bacillati > Actinomycetota > Actinomycetes > Micromonosporales > Micromonosporaceae > Micromonospora > Micromonospora sp. NBC_00821. The sequence goes on along the minus strand of NZ_CP108880.1, from coordinate 1,297,860 downwards.
CCGCCGCGATCACCGGCGGGTCCCCGAATGCGGCGCCGAGGATGACCGGCAGCGGAGACACGACGGCCAACAGCATCCCGGTCCGATAGAAGGGGCGCTCGACCCGGCGGTGTGCCGCGTACCAGTGCTCGATCGATTTCATGGTCATGGTGGTCCGCACCCCGGGGCTGCGGTACATGTCGACCGACGGCCGCACCGACGCCCTGGCGGTGAACGCGACGAGCCATCCGAGGAATGCGTAGACCACCGAGATGAACGCTCCAGCCAGCACCGGCCACCTCCTGACGCAGCAAAACGCCCTGGTCGGATTATCCCGACCAGGGCGTTTCTCAAGGGTGGAGCCGAGGGGACTCGAACCCCTGACCCCCACACTGCCAGTGTGGTGCGCTACCAGCTGCGCCACGGCCCCTTGCTGTCATCCCGGTCGCCCGGGCACTGGGAAACTATACACAGACGGGCCCGCATGGTCATCTCGCGGGGTCCCCCGCCGAGCGGGTCAGTTGAGCGCCACGTCCGGCGGGAAGTGCGCGACGGCGGCCATCATTCCGCCCTGCCGGCGCAGCACCATCGGCCACAGGTCGTCGGGCCTGTCGACGAAGGCGTCCCCGGGGAGCCCGTCCAGCACGAACCAGGACCCGTCGGCGATCTCCTGCTCCAACTGGCCGCTGCCCCAGCCGGAGTAGCCGGCGAAGACCCGGATGCCGCCGATGCTCTCCCGCAGGCGCTCCGGGTCGACCGAGAGGTCGATGGTGCCGACCGCCCCGGAAACCTGGTGGAAGCCCTTCACCCGGCGCATCGGGTGCCGCATCCGAGCGAGGCAGATGGCCGAGTCGGGCTGCACCGGGCCACCCTCGAAGAGCACCGCCGGGTGGCGGGCCAGGTCGCTCCAGTCACCGAGCACCTCGGCCACCGGCACCTCGGTGGCCCGGTTCAGCACCACGCCGAGCGCGCCGCCCGGCTCGTGGGCGACCAGCAGCACGACCGTACGGTCGAAGTTCGGGTCCTTGAGCGCCGGAGTCGCGACCAGCAGCCGCCCGGTCATCGACTCCATCGCTCGTCCGCCGATCGCCTGGCCCTCTCCCTGCATGCCACACACCCGTCAACCGTGAGCCCGCGCCGGGGGCCGGTCATCGACCGGATCCGCCCGCCGCATCGGGTTCAGCCGCCCTGTCAACGCCATGCCTGGCACCATAGCCTGCGTGCTGGGTGCTGGCTAAGGTCTGACCGGCGGGTGATCGGACAGTTAAGACGAAGGGCCGACGCACCCGACGGCGGAGCTCCCGGTGATCGACCGATCGGGGCCACCGACGGCCGAGAAACGCCCGAAAGGTCCGTCACATCCCGATAGATTCGGCTGATCGGGAGGGCGACCGCGGACGCCCCTGCCCGCGACACGGAGGCGGGTGCGATGGCAACTGTCCGGGACGCGACGTACGACGTGCTCCGCACCCTCGGTATGACCACTGTCTTCGGCAACCCCGGCTCCACCGAGGAACCGTTCCTCCAGGACTTCCCCGCCGACTTCCACTACGTCCACGCGCTGCACGAGGCGACGGCCGTCGCGATGGCCGACGGCTACGCCCAGGCCAGCGGAGTGCCCGCCCACGTCAACCTGCACACCGCACCGGGCACCGGCAACGGCATGGGCAACCTGGTCACCGCCTGGCACAACAAGACCCCGCTGATCGTCACCGCCGGCCAGCAGACCCGGGAGATGCTGCTCCTGGAACCCCGGCTGGCCAGCCGCCGACCCACCGAGCTTCCGCAGCCCTACGTGAAGTGGGCCTACGAGCCGGCCCGGGCGCAGGACATCCCCGCGGCGATGCTGCGGGCGTACGCGACGGCGGTGCAGCCACCGGCCGGGCCGGTCTTCCTCTCCCTGCCGATGGACGACTGGGCCCAGCCAGCCGACCCGCCCCCCGCGCCGCGAACGGTGGCCACCCGGTTCGCGCCCGACCCCCAGAGGTTGGAGGAGTTCGTCCGGGTGCTGGCCGGCAGCCGCAACCCGGTGCTCGTGTACGGGCCGGGGGTGGACCGCTCAGCGAGCTGGGCGACCGCGATCGCGCTGGCGGAGCGGCTCGCCGCGCCGGTCTGGTCGGCTCCCGCCACCGAGCGGGCGGTGTTCCCCGAGGACCACCCGCACTTCCGCGGCGTGCTGCCGTACGCGATCGGTCCGCTCGCCGAGGCGCTGCGCGGGCACGACACGGTGCTGGTCGTCGGCGCTCCGGTGTTCCGCTACTACCCGTACGTGCCGGGCGGGCACCTGCCCGACGGCGCCCGGCTGCTGCACATCACTGACGACCCTGACGAGGCCGCGCGAGCCCCGGTCGGCGACAGCCTGCTCAGCGACCCGGGGCTGGCCCTGGCCGCGCTGGTCGAAGGGGTGCCGCCGAGTGACAGGCCGGCACCCACCCGACGGGACGCACTGCCACCGCCGGAGGTCGGCACCCCGCTGAGCGCCGACGCCCTGTTCGCCGCGCTGGCCGCGCACTGGCCGACCGACGGCGTGCTGATCCAGGAGTCACCATCCAATCTGTCCGCGCTGCGTCGTCAGCTACGGATCACCCGCCCGGCGTCGTACTTCACGATGGCCAGCGGCGGCCTCGGCTACGGCCTGCCGGCGGCGATCGGCATCGCACTGGCCGAGCGGGACACCGGGCGCGGTCGCCCGGTGGTGGCGGTGATCGGCGACGGTTCCTTCCACTACTCGGTGCAGGCGCTCTGGACGGCCGCGCGCCTGGCACTGCCGGTGGTGGTCGTCGTCCCGGTCAACCAGCAGTACGCGATCCTCAAGGCGTTCGCCGAGCTGAAGCACACTCCCGGGGTGCCCGGCCTGGACCTGCCGGGGTTGGACGTCATCGCGATCGCGGCCGGCTACGGCTGTGCCACGCAGGTGGTGGAGACCCCCGATCAGCTCGGCGCGGCGCTCTCCGCCGGGCTACGCGCCGACCGGCCCACCGTGTTGCCGGTGCCGATCAGCACCGACGTGCCCAGCATCCTCTGAGCCGAGTCAGCGCGGTCCGATCGACAGCGGGGCACCGGTGACGACGTCCAGCACCGGCCGGCTGCCCAGCGGCGCCGCGAGGGTCACGGTGACCGGCTCCAGTTTCAGCAGGGCGATACATTCGCCGGTGGCCCGGGTGACGCCGCCACCGACCACCACGACGTCCGGCCGTTCCCACACCAACGGCGTGATCCCGGTGTCGCACGCGCCGACGCCGAGGCGCACTGTCAGCCGGGCGTCGTCGACGGCGGCCAGGTCCTGGGCCGCCACCAACCCGTCCGGCAGCGGCCGGGCCGGCGTGGTCGGCTCGGGGACGGCGGTGACCGCCGTCGGCGCGACGGCGAGCCGGACCACCGGGGTGGCCAGCTCCTTGATGGTGAACAGCCAGGCCGGGACCTGCGCCACGCCCCGGCTCGTGCGCACCGGCACGGCGCCGAACGTGACAGCGGTGACGGTGAGCGGGAGACAGGCGGTCTGCGTGCTGCTCGTGGTCCACCCGTCGGGCCCCGGCTCGACAGTGGGGCCGCCGGGGGTGGGCAGACCGGGCCGCTTCGGCCGCCCCGGGCAGGGCAGCGGGTCACCCTGGTCGAGCTGCCGGTACGCCTCGGCGGCACTGACCAACGGCAGCGTCAACCGCCCGTCCGGGAACTGGATCTCGGCGCCGACCCGGGTGGGCGGAATTCCGACCTGCGCGCGGTACCACCCGGCCCGGAAGGCCGCCTCGGTCTCGGGGGTGAAGCCCGGGTCACCGGTGAGCACCGTCGGTCCCTCCAACGGCACGTAGCCCGTGCGCCAGTCGGGGCCGGGCCGCCACGCCTCGGCGACCTGGGCGGCCCGCTGGTCGAACGCCTTCGCCCCGTGCGTCGGGCTCGGCGGGTCGCCGGCCGGACCGGCGTCGGTCGCGGCGCAGCCCGCCATCAGCAGCACCGGGAGTACGAGCAGCAGGGCAGGCCGTTTCATGTACGGTTCGACGCCTCCGCCGACCTACCGGTTCCCGACCTGAGGTCAGGTCTCGCCACCCAGATCCGTCTGGTACGCCTCCCAGAGCAGGTCGGCGCCGCGCCGCCGGTGCCGGGCCAACCGCCGCAGCAGGTGTCCGGCCCGGTGTCGCAACTCATCGGGGCGCGTCTCGGGCCGCTCGGCGATCTGCTGAACCGCCAGGATCGCGGCGACGATCGCCACGTGCTCCCGGGTCAGCAGCCGCACCCCGTGGTCCAGTCGGGGCGACTGGGTGAGCAACTCCCGGTAGAGGCCGGTGGGGCCTTCGGTGTCCCGGACGTGCTCGGCGAAGCCCTGGCGCACCGGCCGCAGCCGAAGGAGAACCTCTTCGCGCCAGCGCGGCTCGGTGCTGGCGACGGCGACGGCCCGGCCGAGGGCGTGCACGTCACCGGCGAGGCCGGCCGGACGCGGCGCGCCGGGTAGACCGATGGAATGTGGATCGGCGGGGAGCCCCGCCGGATGCGCGACGCGCGGTCGGGCGACGACTGACGGCTGCTGGACCGGACCGGTGACCATTGGCACCTCCCGCGCGGCGGCGCTGCTATCCCATACCGCGATGGTGAGGCTGCCCGGCCCGCCCTGTCCAGGGCCCTGAGCGGTCTCATCTGCCCCGTTGAACCCACTGACCCCACCAGCCACGCAGGTGCTGCCCCCAGCGCCGCACCGGCCTCCTCGGACCGACGACCGCCTCAGTCGGTCGACGGGCGCTCTGCCAGTCGGCGCAGGTGCTCGGCCACGGCACGCGCGTCGCCGGCCCGCTCGTCGCCCGGTCGACCCGTCGTGATCGCCTCGGCCAGCGCCCGCAGCTCGGACGGCGGCAGGACGGGCAGCCCCATGCCGCGCAGCGGGATCGTCACCCCCCGGGCACTCCCCGGGTCGGTCGCGCGGACGGCCCGCACCTGCGGTTCGCCGGCCGGACCGTCGTCCGCCTCGCGGTACGACACCGCGCCGGACTCGATCCGGGCGGTGGCGAGGTCGACGGTGCGGGTGCGCAGCGCACCGCGTACCCGCGCCCGGCTGCCGTCCAGCCAGGCGGCCGTGCGGAGCACCCGCAGCACCAGGTAGAGGCCGAGCAGGACGAAGGGCAGGCCACACAGGCCGATGAACAGGCTGGGACCGGACTGGTTCGGGTCGGCGGAGTCGCGTAGCCCGGGCGGCAGCAGCCCCGGTGGCAGGTCGCGAGCCTCCTCATAGGAGGCGAACGCGTCACCCGGGCCGGTCAGCCGGCGCAACAGCCCGTCGGCGACGAGGGGCAGTGCCACGAACGCCGCGCCGACCGCCGTGAGCAGGACGCCGAACACCACCGCCACGACGCGCTGGCCGGGCGACGCGCCGACCGACAGACGCAGCTCCTGGTTGTTCACAGGGGGCAGCGTAAGACCCCGCGAACAACGAAGCGCCCCGGCTGGTGGGCCGGGGCGCTTCGCTTCGAGGTGGTGGAGGTGCCGGGAATCGAACCCGGGTCCTTCGCCGGTTTGTCAGGGCTTCTCCGAGCGCAGCTCGCTGTGCCTCTACTCGGCCCCACCGCTCACGCGAGCAAGTTGGTGTGACGGGCCCAGTCGCTGATTAATCTCGCCGCACGGACCCCGCGACCGGGTCCGATTGGCCAGCCTCCTAGCTGATGCCGGCTACTGGGACGAAGGCGTTCCCAGGCCGACAGACTTAGCTACTCGCCTCAGGCGGCGAGAGCGAAGTCAGCGCGATTTTGCTTGGCGCTTATAAGTTTCCGACGACCGATTCTCGAGACGACGTCGGCTTCCTCGGCTCGCTTCCCCTGTCGCTGCGTACGAAGTCGAAACCAGTCACCCCCTCGACAGGCCGCCGATGTGGCGGCACTGACAAGACTAACGCCTGCCGCAACAGCTTTCATCCCGAGCCCCGGGCCGGCACGCCGACCCGGACAAACAGGATGAACTAATCGTCCATGCCCTTGCCGCGTCGACCGGACACCCGGGCGATCTCCCGGTCCGCGTCCCGCTTGGCGAGGTCCTGACGCTTGTCGTACGACTTCTTGCCCTTGGCCAGGGCGATCTCGACCTTGGCCCAGCCGTCCGAGAAGTAGACCTGCAACGGGACGATGGTGAAACCGCCCTCACGGGTCTTGCCGAGGAGCTTGTCGATCTCGCCCCGGTTGAGCAGCAGCTTGCGGGTACGCCGGGGCTCATGGTTGGTCCAGGTGCCCTGGGTGTACTCCGGGATGTGCATCGCGTGCAGAAACAACTCGCCGTCACGTTCCTGCCCGAACGCGTCGACAAGTGACGCCCGCCCGGCCCGCAGCGACTTGACCTCGGTGCCGGTCAGCGCCATGCCCGCCTCGTACGTGTCGAAGATGGCGTAGTCGTGACGCGCCTTCTTGTTGGAGGCGACCACCTTGCGCCCCTTTTCCCGTGGCATCGGTGCCACCCCCTCTCCAGGCGTCCGTGGCCGGGCTCACCCCGGCCGGACAACCGATCATGCTACCCGAATGACAAGGACCCTCCCGCGCCGTTTATTTCCGGCTGCGGGAGGGTCCTCGGGAGACCACGGGACGACCCGTACGGTGCCTAGACCCGCAGGTAGAAGCGCAGGGTGATCCAGGCGGTGCCCGCGCTGACCAGACCACCGACGCCAGCCATCAACGGGAAGATGAACAGGATGTCGCCCCAGGTGATCGGCGAGAGCAGACCCTGCAACGCGCTCAACGACCCGTCGAAGAGCAGATACTTCGCCGCGACCAGGGCCACCAGACCGAGCAGTGAACCGATCAGGCCGGCCACCACCGCCTCCAGCACGAACGGCGCCTGGATGAACCAGTTGGACGCGCCGACCAGCTTCATGACCGCGACCTCACGCCGCTTGCTGTACGCGGCCACCTGAATGGTGTTCGCGACCAGCAGCAGGGCGGCGACCGCCATCACGATGGCGGCAGCCAGGGCGATGTTCTGGATCGAGGTGAGGATGTTGAAGATCTTGTCGAGCAGTCGACTCTGGTCGATGATCTCCTCGACGCCAGCGGTGTCCTTGTACTGGTCGTAGACGTTCTTGTACTGCTCCGGGTTGTTCAGCTTGAGCCGGAACGCCTCGGGCAGTTGGTCCGGCTTGACCGCGTTCACCAGGTCCGGCGCGTCCTGGTACATCTCCTTGAAGCGCTTGTACGCCTCGTCCTTGTTGACGTAGAGGACGTCCTTGACCAGGGGGTCGCTGTCGAGCTTGGTCTGGAGTTCGGTGCGCTCCTGCTCGGTCACCTCCTGGGTCAAGAAGATCGAGACTTCGATGTTCTTGTAGTAGAGGTCCTTCATGTCGTCGACCTGGCGGTACATGAGACCGCTGGCGCCGAGCATGGTCAGCGAGACCGCCATCGTGATGATCATCGCGATGGACATGGTCACGTTGCGCCACAGTCCGACCAGTACCTCGGACAGGACGTATTTCACGCGCATCGGGATTTCCTCCGGGTCTCCGGCATGAGGTGTTCGTCGTCAGGCTGCGCAGGGGTGGAGCGCCGGCTCACCCGTAGACGCCGCGGGCCTGGTCACGCACGATGCGACCGCTCTCAATCTCAACGACGCGGCGGCGCATCTGGTTCACGATGTTGGAGTCGTGGGTGACCATCACGACGGTCGTGCCGGTGCGGTTGATCCGGTCCAGCAGGCGCATGATCTCGATCGAGGTGTCCGGGTCCAGGTTTCCGGTGGGCTCGTCCGCCAGCAGGATCAGCGGACGGTTCACGAACGCCCGGGCGACGGCGACCCGCTGCTGCTCACCACCGGAGAGCTCGTGCGGGTAGCGGTGCTCCTTGCCACCGAGCCCGACCAGCTCCAGCACCTCCGGCACGACCCGGCGGGCAACCGCCTTCGTCTTGCCGATCACCTCGAGGGCGAACGCCACGTTCTCGTAGGCGGTGCGGTTGGGCAGCAGCCGGAAGTCCTGGAAGACGCAGCCGATCGAGCGCCGGAAGTGGGGTCGCTTCCAGGAGCGCATCGACGTGACGTCCTTGCCGTTGACGACGACACGCCCCTTGTTGGGGGCCACCTCGTGCAGCAGCATTTTGATGATCGTGGACTTGCCGGAGCCGGATGGACCGATGAAGAAGACGAACTCGCCCTTCTCGATCGAGACGGACACGTTGTCGAGCGAAGGCCGGGACGCCTTCGGGTACGTCTTCGTCACTTGCTCAAGCTGAATCACGGGTGGTGAGTCTACGCGGTGTAACAACTGAGCCAAGCCCCACGCCCCGCCGATCCGGCACGAGTCGTCGAATCAGGCCTCTACCTGGAGATCGATGACGCGCTCCGCCCGCGCGCCGTCACGCACCGTCGCCGGCGAGCTGCCGCCGCTTGCGCCAACGGATACCCGCCTCGATGAAGCTGTCCAACTCGCCGTCGAAGACCGCGCTCGGATTGCCGGTCTCCTGCTCGGTTCGGAGATCCTTCACCATCTGATACGGGTGCAGGACGTAGGAGCGCATCTGGTCGCCCCACGAGCCGGCCGCATTCTCCTTGAGACCCTCGAGCTTGGCCTGCTCCTCCTGGCGCTTGCGCTCCAGCAGTCGGGCCTGGAGCACCCGCAGCGCGGAGGCCTTGTTCTGCAACTGGGACTTCTCGTTCTGGCAGGTCACCACGATGCCGGTCGGGACGTGCGTCAGGCGCACGGCCGAGTCGGTGGTGTTGACGCTCTGCCCACCCGGCCCGGAGGAGCGGTAGACATCGACCCGAACCTCGTTCTCGGGGATGTCGATGTGGTCGGTCTGCTCGGTGACCGGCAGAACCTCGACGCCCGCGAAGCTGGTCTGCCGACGACCCTGGTTGTCGAACGGGCTGATCCGGACCAGCCGGTGCGTGCCCGACTCGACGCTGAGCGTGCCGTACGCGTACGGCACCTTGACCGCGAAGGTGGCCGACTTCAGGCCCGCCTCCTCGGCGTACGAGGTCTCGTAGACCTCGGTCGGGTAGCCGTGCCGCTCCGCCCAGCGCAGGTACATCCGCAGCAGCATCTCGGCGAAGTCCGCGGCGTCCACGCCACCCGCGCCGGCCCGGATGGCGACCAGCGCCTCCCGGGAGTCGTACTCGCCGGAGAGCAGGGTGCGGACCTCCATCTCCTGGATGGCCTTGGTCAGCCCGGTGATCTCCGACTCGACCTCGGTCAGCACACCCGGGTCGGCCTCGGCCTCGGCCAGCTCCAACAGGACCTGGGCGTCGTCGAGGCCGGAACGCAGGCTGCCCAGCTTGCTGATCTCGCCGTTGACGTACGACAGCTGCGAGGTCACCTGCTGGGCCTTGGCCTGGTCGTCCCACAGGTCGGGGGCGGAGGCCTCCTGCTCCAGGCGGGCCTTGTCCTCGTGGAGCCGGTCGAGGTTGAGGACGGCCTCGATGTTTCGCAGGGTCGCGTCGAGTTCCTTGAGCTGTTCGGCGTAATCGGCAGCGGTCACGACAAGCAAGCGTACTGTGCCGGGAGCGGAGCAGCTCGTTCCCTATGCGCGAACCCGCTGACCGTCACCCGACGGGGGCGGACTTCAACCACGACAGGGCCGCCCGGTGGTAGGCGACGGCGAACTCCAGCGCGCTGGCGTCGTACGTCTCGCCGTCCCGTTTGGCGTTCTTCACCTGCTCCCGGACCTGGGCGAGGGCCTCGGTGTGGTATTCGTTGGCCGAGGCGTACAGGCCCTTCAGCTGGCTGGCGGAGTGCAGGTTGCCGAAAGCCATCCGGAGCGCTATCGGATTGCGGATGGTGTCCCGCCCCGGGTTCTCCGCGAGCCAGCGGGAAAACGTTCGTTTTCCGCTGGCGGTGAGTGCGTAGGGCTGGCTCATCCGCGGGCCCGGCTTGCCGAGCCGCACGTAACCCCGCTCAGCCAGCACCGGCAACTCGCGGTACACCTGACTGCGGGTCATCGACCAGTACGGCGCCAGACGGCGCTCAGCGGCGGCCATCAACTGACCGCCTGTCATCGGGCCCTCGTGGAGGAGGCCGAGCAGGGCCGCCGCCGTAGGGTTGACTCCGGAATCCGCCATGGCCACTACGCTGCCACTTTGCGCACCCGGCGTCCAGGATTTGCCGGTTTGCCACCCGACAGGACTTCCTAAGTGCACTGTCGGCGGCAGACTGTCCGTTGAGGACTATCGATGGATTGCCACATTCCGGGCGTCCGCCGGCGGCGCCCACGCGCCGCCGGCGGGTCGTCGCCGGTCAGCCCATGTGAGGGTACGTGTGGTCGGTCGGCGGCACGAAGGTCTCCTTGATCGTCCGCGGGGAGATCCAGCGGACGAGGTTCAGCCAGGAGCCGGCCTTGTCGTTGGTGCCGCTGGCGCGGGCGCCACCGAAGGGCTGCTGCCCGACCACAGCGCCGGTCGGCTTGTCGTTGATGTAGAAGTTGCCGGCCGCGTACCGCATGCGCTCGCCGACCGACTCGACGACCCGGCGGTCGGTGGCGAACACCGAACCGGTCAGCGCGTACGGGGCGATCGACTCCGCCTGCGCGACGACCTCGTCGAACCGGGCGTCGTCGAACACGTGCACGCCCAGGATCGGCCCGAAGTACTCGGTGGTGAAGGTCTCGTGGGCGGCGTCGCCGCACTCGAAGAGCGTCGGTCGCACGAAGTAGCCGACCGAGTCGTCGGCGGTGCCACCGGCCAGCACCCGGCAGCTGTCGTCGCCGGCGATCAGCTCCAGCGCGGCGGTGTGCCGGGCGAACGCCTTGTCGTCGATCACCGCGCCGCCGAAGTTGCCGAAGTCGGCCACGTCACCGTAGGTCAGCGAGTCGGCGGTGGCGGCCAGCCGGTCCCGAAGCCCACCCTCCCAGATCGAGCGCGGCACGTACGCCCGCGAGGCCGCCGAGCACTTCTGGCCCTGGTACTCGTACGCGCCACGGATCAGCGCGGTGTGCAGCGCGTCCACGTCGGCGCTGGTGTGCGCGACGACGAAGTCCTTGCCGCCGGTCTCGCCGACCAGGCGCGGATAGCCCCGGTAACGCGAGATGTTGTCGCCCACGGTCCGCCACAACTGCTGGAAGACCTTCGTCGAACCGGTGAAGTGGATGCCGGCCAGATCCGGGTCGGCGAGCACGACGTCCGAGACCTCCTCGCCCCGGCCGGTGACCATGTTGATCACGCCGGGCGGCAGGCCGGCGGCCTCGAACAGCCGCATGGTGAAGTGCGCGGCGAACTGCTGGGTCGGGCCCGGCTTCCAGACCACCGTGTTGCCCAGCAGGGCCGGCGCCGACGGCAGGTTGCCGGCGATGGCGGTGAAGTTGAACGGGGTGACCGCGTAGACGAAGCCCTCCAGCGGGCGGTGGTCGAAGCGGTTCCAGACGCCGGGCGAGGACGCCGGCTGCTCCTCGAGCAGGCGACGCGCGAAGTGCACGTTGAACCGCAGGAAGTCGATGAACTCGCACGCCGCGTCGATCTCCGCCTGGATCGCGGTCTTCGACTGACCGAGCATGGTGGCGGCGTTGAGCGTGTCCCGCCAGGGACCCGCGAGCAACTCGGCGGCGCGCAGGAAGATCGCGGCGCGCTCCTCGAAGGGCAGCGCCCGCCACATCGGCGCGGCGTCCTTGGCCGCCTTGGTCGCGGCACGCGCGTCGTCGTGGGTGGCGTGCGCGGTCACCCCCAGCACGTGGGCGTGCTTGTGCGGCTGCACCACGTTGATCGGGTCACCGCCGGCCATCCGCTGCTCACCGCCGATGGTCATCGGCAGGTCGATGCGCTCGGCGGCGAGCTCGGTCAGCCGCCGCTGGAGCCGGTCCCGGTCGGGGCTGCCCGGCTCGTAGTTGCGAACCGGCTCGTTGCGCGGCTCGGGAACGGAGAACACGGCATCCATCAAGGCTCCTGGCGATCTCGACAGCAGTGGCGAAACCGGACCCGCGGGCACCGACCGGATGGCCGGACACCGGACGCCGCACGGGAGGCCGAGCAGCGGCGGGACCTCCCCTGATTCTCCCACGACGGGCCACGCGACCCACTTCCGCCACCGCCCTGCGCCAAGGACCGCCCCACCCCTCCTCTCCTTACCGACCGGTCTCGATCCGTCCCGCTGTCCCGGGGCGACAGGCAGCCCAGCGGGCCCGCGTACCCTGAATGGTCGGTGACCTGCCGCCTCGAAGGGGAGACGATGACCAAGCAGCCCGGCCGCGTCCCGGCCGCTGAGTCGGACGAGCCGGCTGTCGACCCGGCCAGCGCCGGCAGTCGGCCGCTGCCCGCCCCCGGCGCCGCAGTGCTCGCGCTGCTGGCGCTCGGTTGGCTTGCCGCCATGCTCTGGTCCACCCGGGAGGCAATCACCTCGGCGGCGGCCGGGGTCACCGCGATCAGCCTCTCCGCGTTCGCCCTGCCCGGCGTGATCTCGGCCGCGCTGGTGGCCGGGGCGGCCGTCGCGCTGGCCGCTGGCAACCTGCTGGCCCGCCGGTACGGCGACTGGGCCACTCTGCGCTTCGCCGGGGCGATCGGCGGCGGAATGCTGGTCGGGCTCGCTGCCGCGGTGGCTATCAACCTCACCTACTTCGACACGTCCACCACCAACGTGATCGCCGGCACCACGGCAGCCGCGGCGATCATCGGGGGCGCGCTGGCCGGCGCGCGGACCGCACCGGCGGTCGGTGCTGTGGTCACCGCCGCGCTGGGCACGCTGATCTTCGTTGTCGCGTTCAGCCGCGCCCGGGATCCGCTGTTCGACCTCTTCGGCTCCGGCGACAGCCAGGAATCGTTGATCAACGCGGCCAAGTGGGTGTCCCGTACCGAATCGCTCGTCGCCGGGCTGCTCGCCGGGCTATTGACCTTCGGCTACCTGACCTGGGCACGGCGTCGAGCCGTTCGCCGCGATCCCGAGGCACCGGCGCTGCGCTGGCCGGCGTACCTGCTCGCCGGCGCCGGGCCAGGGCTCCTCCTGCTGCTCGCCGAAGTGATCATCAGAGTCGGCGGCCGGTCGCTGCTCGACCTCGCCAGCGCGCTCAGTGAGGCGGACGCGGTGGCGCAGACCTCGCTGGGCACCTCGCGGGTGGACAACGGCATCTGGGTGCTGTTCGTGGGGGCGCTGACCGCGCTCATCGCGTTCGGCCGCACACTCAGCCCGGCCCACGGTGACGACGACGAACCGGCGCAGGTGCCGAACCCGGTCGCGGACCAGGTAGACCCGGCGGACGACAAGCCGGGCTACGCCAAGGCGTTCGACGCCGACCCGGCCGAGACGTTCGACGGCGACGCGGCCAAGGCGTTCGACGCCGACGCGGCCGAGACGCCCGACGCGGACCCGGCAAAGGCGGACCCGGCACGCTGAGGCCTCACCGGGACCGGTGCTCGCCTCCGGCTGCCGCCTGGGGGCGCCCGGCTCAGTCGGTCGCGCTCAGCACCTGGTCCAGCTCCGTCACGTCGTACCACTCCAGCTCGTGGTCCTCGGCGCCGTCGACTGTGAACTGGGCGTCCGGGTCACCAGCCGCCGCCTCGGCCACCACGTCGGCCGCCGCGCCGACTTCCTCGGCCGCGTCCGTGCCGTCCACGTGAATGGCCGCGACAGCGCCCACCGGCACGGAGTCGGTCAACGTCACAGTGCTGGAGCCCAGCTCACCGTCGCCGCGCCCGATCGCTGCCGACGGCAGGTCGACCGAGATGACGACGCGACGGCGGGGAGCTGTCGGATCGGCCCGGAGCAGGTGCAGGGCGTCCTGGGCAGCCCGGGTGAAGGCGACGTACTCCAACTCCTCCTCGTCACCCTCGGCGTACCACTCGCGCAGCGCCGGGGTCACTGCGTGCGCCTGGTCGGCGGACAGCCCCTCCGCACGCAGCCGGGCCAGCATCGGTACGGTCGCCGGCACGTACACCCGGACAAGGTCGTCGGTCACCGGTCGTCTCCCCGCGTCGTCCTCCACCGGCGGCCGCCGGCACGGGCGCAGATCATGCCGCACGCCGTGACCGTCATACACCCCGCCTCCGGCCGGAGGAAGTTCCCTGCCGGTGTGTCCCGCGCGGTTGGTCCGCCACCGACCCGGTCCGGTGCTGGGCGGCGAGGGCTGTCGGTGGCAAACTGAGCCAAACGACATCAACCCCGGGAGTTTCTGTGGAGCCGAGGTTCCTGCTGCTCTCCGACGTGGCCGCCGAGCTCAACGTGTCGGACTCGCAGGTCTACCACATGGTGCGCAGCGGCGAACTGCCGGCGATCAAGATCGGCGGGCGCGGCCAGTGGCGCGTCGAGCGCGCCCGGCTGGAGGAGTACATAGCGCGCAAATACGACGAGACGGCAGATTGGGTGCAGAGCAACCCGCTCATCGACCGCGACCCCGAGTAGCAGATGCCCGGCCCGCTCTCCCGGCCTGGCCTGCGCCACTCAGCCAGCCCCGCCCGATCTGGTCCGCCCACCCCGCCTGCCTGACCAGGCCCATCGGTCCTCGCGGGGCATGATCCACTCGGCTTTACGGAAGTCGGGGTGTTGGGGTCGCTGGGACCGCGCGACATCAAGGAACCCGAGTGGATCAAGCGCCTTGTCGGGCGGAGGCCACCACAAGGCCATTGACCGAGGCCGTTCCGTCGCTCAGAATCGAGCTTGTCGGAGGCAAACGAAGGTAAACGCAAGATCAAGGGGGCCATGATGAGCGGAGCGCGACCCGGTCCCTCCCGACCACCCGTTCGGCTGCGCCCCGTCCCGCCCTTCGACCCGCCGTACGTCGACGAGACCGACGGGTCGTACTGGCCGGCGCCGACCGACGGTCAACTCGCCCTCGACCTGTTCGCCTCCACCCGGCCCAGCCCGGTCCGGCCGCCGGAGCGGCGAGCAGCACTGCGCCCGGTGCCCAGCCGGTCCACCACCACCCATCCGGTCGCGTCGTTGCCGCCGTCGACCGCTCCGGAAACCACCCGGGCCGCGCACCGCTTCGTCGGCACCTGCCTGGAGGTGGTCAACGGCTACCGCTCGCCGGCCCAGGTGCGGGCACTGCTCGACCCGGCCCGGGCGGGCGACCTGCTGACCGAACTCGCCCGCGCATCCGGCCGGGCCGGGGCATCCCGCCGCCGTAGCGGCCGACCACTGGTCCGGCTGCAACGCCTACGCGTCTGTGAGCCCCGGGAGGCCACGGTGGAGGCGGCAGCCGTCCTCACCGGTGCGGGCGGCCGAAGTTGGGCGATGGCCCTGCGCCTCGAACATCGCCGGGGCCGCTGGCTCTGCGTTGCCCTGCACGTGCTCTGACCCCACCGGCCCGGTCGCCGGCGAGGCTGAGAAGACACCGACGGGCCCCGGCCTGGTCGGCCGGGACCCGTCGGTCAGACGCTGTCGGTTCAGTTGCCGCCGTTGGGAGCGCCGTGGCAGCGCTTGTACTTGCGGCCCGAGCCACACGGGCACGGCGCGTTGCGGGACGGGCCGTTGCTCGCCTCCGCCTGGTTCGGTGCCGGCCGACGGGCGGCGGCCGACGGAACTGCCGGGCCACGCAGCCCGGATGCCGGCCGCTGCGGAGCGGACGGCGCACTCTGCCCCGGTGCCGCAGGAGCACCCGGAGCCGGTCGGCCCACACCGAGCGCCGGAGCCTGCTGCTCGGCCTGCTCCACGGCGACCGCACCCGGGCTGGCCTCACCGTCGATGGTGGGGGCGGAGTATTGCAGACCCTGCCGCCGCGGGGCCTGGTTGAGGCCCTTGGCCCGGATCTCCACCGGCTTGTCGAGCAGGGTGACCTCGTCGGCCCCCTCCTCCGGCTCCGGTTCGGTCACCTGGACGTCGACGTTGTAGAGGAAACCGACGGTCTCCTCCTTGATGCCGTCCATCATGGTGGCGAACATGTCGAAGCCCTCGCGCTGGTATTCCACCACCGGGTCGCGCTGGGCGTACGCCCGGAGGTTGATGCCCTCCTGGAGGTAGTCCATCTCGTAGAGGTGCTCGCGCCACTTGCGGTCGATGACCTGGAGCAGCACCATCCGCTCGAGCTGGCGCACCCCCTCGGTGCCGAGCTGCTCCTCACGCCTGTCGTACGCGGCGTTGGCGTCGTCCTTGAGGCGGGCGACCAGGAAGTCGGCGTCCATGCCGGCCCGGGAGCCACCGGCTTCCTCTTCCAGCTCCTCGATCGTCACGCCGACCGGGTAGAGCTGCTTGAGGCTGGACCAGAGCTGCTCGAGGTCCCAGTCTTCGCCGTAGCCGTCGGAGGTGGCGCCCCGCACGTACGCCTCGACGGTGTCGTCGATCATGTTGCGAACCTGGTCGGAGAGGTCTTCCCCGTTGAGCACCCGGAGCCGCTCGGCGTAGACGACCTGGCGCTGCTTGTTGAGCACCTCGTCGTACTTGAGCACGTTCTTGCGGATCTCGGCGTTCTGGCCCTCGATCTGGGCCTGGGCGCTCTTGATCTGCCGGGTGACCATCTTCGACTCGATGGGCACGTCCTCCGGGATGTTGAAGCGCTCCATCACCGCCTCGACCGCTCCGGCCCGGAAGCGCCGCATCAGCTCGTCCTGAAGGGACAGGTAGAAGCGGGACTCGCCCGGGTCGCCCTGCCGGCCGGCGCGACCACGCAACTGGTTGTCGATCCGCCGGGACTCGTGCCGCTCGGTGCCCAGCACGTAGAGGCCGCCAGCGGCCGAGACCTCTTCCGCCTCGGCGTCGCAGGCCTGCTTCCAGGTGGGAAGGACCTCCTCCATCGCCTTGGCGTACTCTTCCTCGTTCTCCAGCGGGTCGAGGCCGCGCTGGCGCAGCTCGTTCGCGGCGAGGAACTCGGCGTTGCCACCGAGCAGGATGTCGGTGCCGCGGCCGGCCATGTTGGTCGCCACGGTGACCGCGCCCTTACGCCCGGCCTGGGCGACGATCTCGGCCTCCCGCGCGTGGAACTTGGCGTTCAGCACGTTGTGCGGGATGCCACGGCGGCGCAGCAACTGGGAGAGGATCTCGGAGTTTTCCACCGAGACGGTGCCTACCAGCACCGGCTGACCCATCTGGTGCCGCTCGGCGATGTCCTCGATGACGGCGTTGAACTTGGCCTTCTCCGTCTTGTAGATGACGTCGGGCCGGTCCTCGCGAACCATCGGGCGGTGGGTCGGGATGGTCACGACGCCGACCTTGTAGACCTTGTTGAACTCGCTCGCCTCGGTCTGCGCCGTACCGGTCATCCCGGACAGCTTCTCGTAGAGGCGGAAGTAGTTTTGGAGGGTGATGGTGGCCAGGGTCTGGTTCTCCTGCTTGATCTCCACCCCCTCCTTGGCCTCGATCGCCTGGTGCATGCCCTCGTTGTAGCGGCGGCCGTGCAGGATGCGACCGGTGAACTCGTCGACGATCAGGACCTCACCGTCGCTGACGATGTAGTCCTTGTCGCGCTTGTAGAGCTCCTTGGCCTTGATGGCGTTGTTGAGGTAGCCGACCAGGGGGGTGTTCACCGACTCGTACAGGTTGTCGATGCCGAGCCGGTCCTCGACCTTGGCGACACCCCGCTCGGTCACCGCGATGGTGCGCTTGGAGTGGTCGACCTCGTAGTCGCCCTCGCCGTCGGTGCCGGCCTGGAGCCGGGCCACCACACCGGCGAACTCGCCGTACCAGCGGGCGGAGTGCTCGGCCGGGCCGGAGATGATCAGTGGGGTGCGGGCCTCGTCGATCAGGATGGAGTCGACCTCGTCGACCACCGCGAAGTTGTGCCCGCGCTGCACCAGCTCTTCCTTCGACCACGCCATGTTGTCGCGCAGGTAGTCGAAGCCGAACTCGTTGTTGGTGCCGTAGGTGATGTCGCACTCGTAGGCGGCCTTGTGCTCACTGGCCGGCCGGTTGGGCAGCACCACGCCGACGGTCAGCCCGAGGAACTCGTGCACCCGGCCCATCCACGCCGCGTCACGCTGGGCGAGGTAGTCGTTGACCGTGATCACGTGGACGCCCTTGCCGGAGAGCGCGTTGAGGTAGACGGCCATGACCGAGGTCAGCGTCTTACCCTCACCGGTCTTCATCTCGGCGATGTTGCCGAAGTGCAGCGCCGCGCCGCCCATCACCTGGACGTCGTACGGGCGCTGGCCGAGCACCCTGGCGGCCGCCTCGCGGGCCACCGCGAACGCCTCCGGCAGCAGGTCGTCGAGGGTTTCACCCTCGTCGAGCCGCTCCCGGAACTGTTCGGTCATGCCGGCCAGTTCCTCGTCGGTGAGGTTGACGTAGTCGTCCTCGATCGAGCTGACGGCGGCGGCGATGGCCTTGAGCCGTCGCACCATGCGGCCCTCGCCCGCGTTAAGGACCTTTTCCAGAATCGACACGGATCAACGCTCCCCTAGACAGTCTCGAACCATCGTAGGCGCTCCATCGGCCCGATGGTCACTGGTGGCGGTGCTCGACCCCGCCGAACCCGACAAAACTCGCGTCCTGCGCACGCTCCAAACGTTATCCGGTTACGCCGTCGGCGAACGCTACGGCAGGATGCACGAGTGGAGCCCGTGGAGATCATCGAGGACGGCGTGCTGCTGCGGCCCTGGCGGGAGACCGACGCCGAGACAGTGCACCGAGCCTGCCAGGACCCGGACATTCAGCGTTGGACCAACGTACCGCGCCCGTACCGGCCGGAACACGCCCACGGATTTGTCACCGAGATGAGCCCGAAGGCCTGGGCCGAGGGCACCGGAGCGCCGTTCGCGGTCTGCGACCCGAGCACCGGGGAGCTGCTGGGTTCCAGCGGGCTCAACTCGATCGACAAGGACGGCACCGGTGAGATCGGCTACTGGACGGCACCCTGGGCTCGTGGTCGGGGCGTGATGGTCCGGGCCACCCGGGCGGTGGCCCGCTGGTCCTTCGACACACTCGGGCTTCGCCGGCTCCTCTGGCAGGCCGAGGTGGGCAACCACGCCTCCCGGCTGGTGGCCCTCCGGGCCGGTTTCCGGATCGACGGCAGGTTGCGGCTGGCCAACCCGGCGCTGCCGGGCAGCCCGGACGGCTGGATCGGCTCACTGCTGCCCGGCGAGGTACCGGACGCCGGGTCGACCGGTCCGGCCGGACCGGGCACCCTCGCCGCCCGTCGCGCCGCCGTCTTCGGCCGCCCGCAGCCCGTTCTGTTCGCCGAGACCGGGACCGGCGAGCTGCGGCTGCGGCCCATGGAGGAGAAGGACCTGGACGCCGTGGTGCAGACCTGCCGGGACCCGGAGAGCATCCGCTGGACGACAGTGCCGGACCCGTACGAGCGCGCCGACGCGCAGGGCTATCAGACCTACGGCCGGGACGCCTGGGCTCGGGGGGACGCCGCCTGCTTCGTGATCGCCGACTCCGACGACCGGTACGCGGGCACGCTCGACCTGCGGCTCTCCCCCGCCGACCCGCTGGTGGCGGACGTCGGCTTCATGACCGCGCCGGCGGCCCGGGGCCGGGGCTACCTGTCCGCCGCGCTGGTCGCGGTCAGCGCCTGGGGCTTCAGCACGTTGGGCCTGGCGCGGATCGAGTGGAAGGCGAATGTGGGCAACACCGCCTCCCGTCGGGCGGCGGAGAAGGCGGGCTTCCTGATCGAGGGGATCGCCCGGGGCGGCGTGCCGCACCGGGGCGAGCGGGTGGACGTGTGGGTCGGTGCGCTTCTCGCGAAGGATCTGAGATGAGTCTGCGGCCGGTCGTCGAGGCGCACGGGGTGCGGCTGCGCCCGTTTCGCGCGGAGGACAGTGCCGACGTGGTCGACGGCTGCGCGGACGCGCTGACTCAACGGTTCGTGTCGAACCTGCCGACGCCGTACACCGATGCCGACGCCCGCTGGTGGATCGACGTCGGCGCCCCGGCGGCCTGGGCCGGCGGCGGCACGGCGTACGCCGTCGCGGACCCCGCCACCGACCGGCTGCTCGGCGCGGTGGGGTTGAACAACCCGATGCCCGCCCGGGGTCAGCTGGAGATCGGCTACTGGATGCGACCGGCGGCGCGCGGTCGCGGGCTGGCCACCGCGGCGACCCGCGCGCTGAGCGAGCACGCGTTCGCCGTCGGCGCGGCCCGACTGGAGCTGCTCACCGAACCGGAGAACGGTCCGAGCCAGCGGGTCGCGCTGGCCGCCGGCTTCCGCTACGAGGGTCTGCGCCGGTCGGCCGGCGCGTCCCGCGACGCGGGTCGGCACGACCTGCTGGCCTGGGTACGTGTCGCCGGTGATCCGCCCGGCCCGGCCGCCCGGCTGTTGCCCGACCTGCCCGGCGGGGTGCTCACCGACGAGGTGGTGGCGCTGCGCCCACTCGGGCCGGACGACGCGGCGCTGATGTACCGGCTGCACAGCCGACCCGAGGTGGTGGCGAACCAGGCGCCGCCGGTGCCGCCGACCCGCGAGGCGATCGAGCGGCGTTGTCGTCTCGCGCAGAGCGGCTGGCTGACCGGCGAGATCGCCCGACTGCTGATCACGGACGTGGCCAGCGGCGAGCCCGTGGGCAGTTGCGGCGTGTCGTACACCGACGCGGGCGCCGGCGAGGCGTCGGTCGGCTACGCGTTGCTGCCGGACTGGCGCGGCCGGGGGTACGCGACGCGGGCGGTCCGGTTGCTCGCGGGGTGGGCGTTCGGCTCGGCCGGTGTCGCCCGGCTGTCGGCCGGCACGGTGCCGGACAACACCGCGTCGCACCGGGTGCTGGAGCGGGTGGGTTTTCGGCGCGAGGCCCTTCAGCGCGGCCGGCTGCCCGGGCTGGCCGGCGCCCGCCTGGACGACCTGACCTTCGCGCTGCTACCCGCCGACCTCCGCTGACGGATCATGGAGTTGTGGTGGGCGTTTCCCCACCACAACTCCATGATCGACGCGGATCGGCTACCTGTCAGGTGGCGAGGGAGATGATGCCGTAGTCGTACGCGTGGCGCCGGTAGACGACGCTGGGGCGGCCGGACTCCTTGTCCTGGAACAGGTAGAAGTCGTGGCCTACCAGCTCCATCTCGAACAACGCGTCGTCGATGGTCATCGGCTCGGCCGGGTGCACCTTCTCCCGGGCGATGTGCCACGGCTGGTCGTCCTGCTCCTCTTCGACCCGCTCCGCGACCGCGGTGCCGGCGCGAGCGCCATCGTTCGGCGCGCTCAGCGCGCTGGGCACCAGGTCCGCGACCGGCAGGCCCGCTGTGGCCTCGGCGACGGAGATCGGCGCGTGCCGGCCCCGGTGTACGCGGCGGCGGTCGGCAGCGCGGCGCAGCCGGGTGTCGAGCTTCGCGATGGCCGCGTCGAGCGCGCTGTAGAAGTCGTTAGTGCAGGCTTCGGCCCGTATCACCGGGCCCCGGGAAACGCAGGTGATCTCCACCCGCTGGCAGTGGTCGGCTTGGCGCGGATTGCGCTCGTGAAACAGCTCGACATCAACGCGAATAAGTTTGTGGTCGTAGCGTTCGATCTTCGCGAGTTTCTCGGCTACGTGTACCCGGTAATGGTCCGGCACTTCGACGTTTCGGCCCTTGACCACGATGTCCACGTGACCTCCCTTGTTTCGGACGGTCTTCGATCCGGTTACCCGGCCGCGCGCCGTGGGGAGACCCGCTGGCGTCGACCGGTTGGTACGGCTACGCCTCCTCTCACCGCCGAGGGTGGTGGGAACGACCTCCTACCCCCGACAGCGAAACGCTAACTCCTGTTTGCCCGGCAGTCACCCCATGTTGCCGAGACGGCCCAGGATTTTTCGCAGCTCATACACCAACGGGTGAAACGGAAACACTATCGGTTACGACTGGTGTCTTTTCTCGGTCGCCGCGAGCACCGCCGCGACACTCGGTGCCCATCCCGTCGCGGTCAGCACCCGGCTCGCGGCGGCGAGGGTCACGCCGGTGGTGACGATGTCGTCGAGCAGCACCACGATCGGCGCCGCGCCCCCGGCGCCACCCCGGACCGGCCCCGTCGAGCGGGGCTGGAAGGCCGTCTCCGCCGCCGCCGCGCGCCCGGCGCTGTCCAGGGTCACCGAGTCGGGCCGGGGCGAGGCTCGCAGCGGACGGTGCACCCGCACCGCCCAACCGCTGCGGTTGAGTCGGGCCGCGCAGTGCCGGGCCAGCCGGTCGAGATGGTCCCCGTAGCGGGACCGGGCCGCCGCCGCGGTGTCCGGGACCGGAACCAACGCCAGCGGACGGGCCTCACCGACGGCCGCCGCGACGACCTCGGCGAGCAGCGCGCCGAGCGGGCGAGCAAGCCCGTGTCGGCCGTGTTCCTTGTACGCCAGCAGGGCCTCGCGCAGCGGACCCGCGTACGGGCCGAGGGCGACGCAGGGCGGCAGGCCCGGCGGGGCGGGGGTGGGGCGGACAGCCAGTGGCCGCAGTGCGCCCAGCGCCACGACACAGGCTGGGCAGACCCCCCGCCGCAGGCCGGGTCGGCGCTCCCGGCAACCGGCGCAGTCGGCGGGCAGCACCAGGTCGGCGAGGTCCGCCCAGAGCCCGCTCACCGTGTCAGTAGAGGAAGAACGGCGCCGACGGGTTGCTCGGCCGGACACCGGTCGGCACCGGGGCGATGTCGCGTACCCGGCCGGGCTCGATCCGTTCGAACGGGCTGCTGCGGTAGGCCACCCCGTTCGCCTCGTACATGTACGCCCCGCTGGGCGCTCGCACACCGCGGTTGGTCGGGTACGCGGTCAGGTGGTTGACCTTGGCGCCGAGGTCGGTCCGCAGCGGCGTCTCCAGGGCGCCGTCGACACTGATCTCGTAGATCGCCGGCTGGCCGACCGACCCCGCCACCACCAGCTGGTCCTCCCTGCCCCAGTCGACAGCCGTCGGGTTGGTCAGCGAGGTGACCAACTCTCGGGGCGGGCCGATGGAGGCCCCGCCGCCGTCGAGGTTGACAGCGGCGACGTAGAGACGGCCGCCGGCGATCAGCGCCACCCGCTGGCCGTCCAACGCGGCGGCCACAGCGGTGACCGCGGCGGAGGGCAGGTTGAGCGGTACCGGATACATCCGGGCCGCCTCGTCGAACCGGTAGAGCTGCCCGTCGGCCACCACCAGGCCGCGGCTGGGGCGGTTGTCGACAGTACGCAGCCAGACCGGTCGGCCGATCGAGGAGTATTCGGCGGCGCTGCGGCTGATCACGGAGACCGGGTCGGCGCCCGTGCCCACGGCGAGTCGGTACCGGTTCTTGCCGTCGGCGACCACCATCGCGGCGAGGATCCGGCGGTCCTTGGCCAGCCCGAGGCTGGCGGAGACGACGTTGCGGTTGGCCTCGGGTGTCAACGGCACAGTGCCGCTGGGCTCGCCTTCGAAGTCGAGTGGGTGGATCGCGCCGTCGTACACGCCGAACCGCTGCGGGCTGGCGGCATACGGATAGAGCTCCCGGGAGTCTCGTCGCTCGCCCAGGTCCACCACGGGCTGCGCGTTGTTGCGGATCTTCAACTCCAGCTGACCGGGGAGGTCGCCCAACGACCAGGCGATCTGCGTGATCAACTGGTCGATCCCGCTCTGGTCGTCACCGGACATGTCCAGGTTGACCTCCCACCGGCCGTTGCCGCCGGTGGCGTTGTTGATCAGCTCGGTGCGGTCCGGCAGCCCGACGACTCCCGGGCGCAACCAGTCGGAGGGGCCACCGACCAGCCACTTCACCACCTCGTTGACCTGCCGCTCGACCGGCACCGCCTGCGGCCGGTAGCGCTGGTCGGGCACCAGGCGGCTGCGGTCCGAACTCCAGAAGTAGATCGTCTCGTCCTGGTAATACTCCCGAAGGGCGGTGTCGCTGAGCAGCAGCACGTTGGGCGGGTTGATGATGTAGAGGCCGGCCCGGTCATCGTTGACGCCACCGTTGAAGGACGCGCTACGCAGGCCGAACTCGTACTCCGTCTCGGTCGCCACCGGTGGGGCCAGGGTACCGTTGGTCCGCAGCACCCCGATCTGCTGCACGGTGATCTTCACGGTCGTGGTCGAGTCGCTGTTGAGGGTGTAGACCGCCTCGCGCAGCCGGACCACGTTCAGCGCGACCTCGCTGCCCTTCTTGTCCTGTAGACGGGTCTTGTCCTCCGGTGCGATGAACGCCTTGACCCGCTCGTACGCCCGATCCGGCTCGCCGGCGGCGGCGGACAGGAAGTTGCGGACGAACGTCTCGTTGACGCTGCCGCTGGCCGTCCGCGTCGGTGGCTCACTGCCCCGACTGATCACACCGGCCTCGGTCGCGGCGCCGCCCTTGCCGTCCACCCGCACGTCGGATGCCGCCGGAATACCACAGCCGGCGCCCAGCAGCACCATCACGCCGAGGGTCCCGAGCAGAGTCGGCCGTCTCACGAGCGCACCTCCGTCCGCTGTCCGTCTCCGGCCGGAGCCGGGCCGATCGCCAGGGCCCCGCCGGTGCCGGGACCGATGGCCAGTGGTCCACCGTCGCGGGGGCCGCCGAACGGCAGGGCGGCGTCGGCAGGCACCAGCCGCAGCGGTGAGGTGGTCAGCCGATCGCCCGCACGGGCCGGCAGGGTGAGCCGGAACTGCGCGCCCTGCCCCGGAGCACCCCACGCCTCCAGCCAGCCGCCGTGCAGCCGTGCGTCCTCCAGGCTGATCGACAGGCCCAGGCCGGTGCCCCCGGTCTGCCGGGCCCGGGACGGGTCCGCCCGCCAGAACCGGTTGAACACCAGCTTCTCCTCGCCCACCTTCAGCCCCACACCGTGGTCGCGGACGGTGATCGCCACGGCCGTCTCGTCGATGCCGAGGGTGATCAGCACCGGGCGGGCCTCACCGTGCTCGACGGCGTTGCCGACCAGGTTGCGCAACACCCGCTCGACCCGGCGCGGGTCGACCTCGGCGATGACCGGCGTGCCCGGCAGGTCGAGTTCGATCGGTACGCCCACCCGTTCGGCCAGGCCGGCCAGCCGGTCGACCACCCGGTGCACCACCGGCACCAGGTCGGTCGGCTCGGAATCCAGCATGGCGAAGCCCGCGTCGAACCGGCTGATCTCCAGCAGGTCGGTGAGCAGCTCCTCGAATCGGTCCAACTCGGCCTGGAGAAGCTCGGCGCTACGGGCGACCGCCGGGTCGAACTCGTCACGCTCGGCGAAGATCAGGTCGGCGGCCATCCGGACCGTGGTCAGCGGGGTACGCAGCTCGTGGGAGACGTCCGAGGTGAAGCGGCGCTGCAACCGGGACATCTCTTCCAGGCGCAGAATCTGCCGTTGCAGGTTGGTGGCCATCTGGTTGAACGACGCGGCGAGCAGGGCCAGGTCGTCCTCGCCGTTGACCACCATCCGCTGGTCGAGCAGGCCCGCGGAGAGCCGCTGGGCGGTTCGTGCCGCGACCCGGACCGGGTTGACCACCAGCCGGGTGACCAGCGCCGCGAGCAACCCGAGCAGGATCACCAGCGCGACACCGGTGGCCACCACAGTCGCGCGGGCGTCGGCGGCGGTGACGTCCTGCCGGCCCAGCGGGACCAGATAGTAGAGCTCGATCTGGCCGAAGCGGGTGGGCACCGGCGAGCCGTAGACCAGGTATTTGGTGGTCTCTCCGGTGAGTCGCCCGGTGCGGATCTGACTGGCCACCTTGCCGTCGGCTATCGCGGCCCGCAGCTCGGGGCTGATCAGCGACTGCACGTTCGCCGAGGGGGAGGTGCGCGTCTGGATGTCGTTGGGATAGTCGTCGGCGGTGATCGCCACGACCACCCCGCTGGTCTGCTGGGGGTCGCCGCCGGCCAGGTAGTTGACAGTGCCGTCGATGGTCTCCTGGAGCTGGGCCTCCTGCGGCTGCCCGTAGAAGGAGACCTGCTTGGCCGCGTAGCTGGCACCGCTGGTCACCCGCTGCCGGACGTCGCTGCGAGCGCTGTCGAGCAGGATGGTGGTGATCTTGTCGGCGATCAGGAACGCGAACCCGCCGACCAGCAGGCTGGACGCGACCAGCGTGATGGTCACGACCCGGACCTGGAGCGAGCGGCGCCAGGTCTGGTGTGCCCGACCCACAGCACGAGCGACCCGACCGCTCACCGCACGCCAGAGCTCCCCGCCGGCGCTGGGCCGGCGGGCAGCCGTATTCGGGGAGGGTGGGGGCGGCGAGGTCGACACAGTGCGACCAGGCTATCCGGTCCCTGCCTTGTAGCCCACGCCCCGCACGGTGAGGATGATTTCCGGTCGCTCCGGGTCCGGCTCGATCTTGGCCCGCAACCGCTGGACGTGCACGTTGACCAGACGGGTGTCGGCCGCGTGCCGGTAGCCCCAGACCTGTTCGAGCAGCACCTCGCGGGTGAAGACCTGACGTGGCTTGCGGGCGAGCGCGACCAGCAGGTCGAACTCCAGCGGCGTCAGCTTCACCTCCTCGTCGTTGCGGCTCACCGTGTGCGCGGGCACGTCGATGGTGATCTGGTTGTCCGGTGGCCCGATGGTGAGCATCTCCGGGGCCACGTCCTCGCCTCGGCGCAGTCGGGCCCGCATCCGGGCCACCAGTTCCTTGGGCTTGAACGGCTTGACCACGTAGTCGTCGGCGCCGGACTCCAGGCCGAGCACGACGTCCACGGTGTCGCTCTTGGCGGTCAGCATGACGATGGGCACGCCGGACTCCGCCCGGATCGACCGGGCCACGTCGATACCACTCATACCGGGAAGCATCAGGTCAAGCAGCACGATATCGGGACGACTGTCGCGAAAGGCGGCCAACGCCCGCTCGCCGTCCGCCACGAAAGAGGGCAGGAAACCCTCACTGCGCAGCACGATGCCGAGCATCTCGGCGAGCGCGGGGTCATCGTCGACCACCAGTACGCGGGCTCTCATGGGATTAATATTGCATCCTCATTCAGTTCGGTGGGACCGGCGTCCGCCGGTAACGCTTCGCGCCGCCGTCACCACGGTGATCGCGGTCCGCGGCGGCGGCGCCACGGCTGCGGTGCCTGGCGCACGAACAGGCCGCCGCCAGGCTGCCACCATGATCCCCCTTCGGCGCCGCCTGGCGCCACCGCAGGCCGGGCCGATCCGGTTGTCGCCATCCGGACGACAATCAGCCGAACAGCCCACGCCCCCAGTGATCCCCGCCGTCGCGTACCCCGGGAGGACAGGCGAACACCCCGCTGGAGACGTGCCGCAGGTACTCGTTCATCACGTCGTGCCGCGCCAACTGGGTCTGGATCGGTACGAACTGGCGGCGTGGGTCGCGCTGGTAGGCGATGAAGAAGAGGCCCGCGTCGAGCCGGCCCAGGCCGTCCGAGCCGTCGACGAAGTTGTAACCCCGACGCAGCAACTGGGCGCCGCCGTTCCGACTCGGATGGGCCAGCGTGACATGGGCGTGCTCAGCGATCACCGGCTTGCCGTCCGCGCCACGGGCGGCGAAGTCGGGCTCGTCGAACTCGTCGCCGCGACCCAGCGGCGCGCCGCTGCCCTTCGTTCGGCCGACGATCTCCTCCTGCTCGGCGAGGGAGGTCCGGTCCCAGGTCTCCACGAGCATCCGGATCTTGCGGGTCACCAGGTACGAGCCTCCGGCCATCCAGTCCGGCCCGTCGCCCGGCTGCACCCACAACTGGTCGCGTAGCAGCTCGGTGTCCTCGGCCTTGAGGTTGGCAGTGCCGTCCTTGAACCCGAAGAGGTTGCGCGCGGTGGCCTGCTCCCGCGAGGTCGACGAGGTGCGGCCGAAGCCCAACTGCGACCAGCGGACGCTCACCACGCCCATACCGAGCCGGGCCAGGTTGCGGATCGCGTGCACCGCTACCTGCGGGTCGTTGGCGCAGGCCTGGACGCACAGATCGCCGCCGGAGAGCTGCGGCTGCAACGCGTCGCCGGGAAACCTGGGCAGCTCGGCGAGGGCGGCGGGCCGACGGTCGGCGATGCCGAACCGGTCCCGCCCGTCGGCGTCGCGGAACAGCGTCGGCCCGAAGCCGATGGTGAGGGTGAGCTGCGAGGGAGGCAGGCCGAGTGCCTCGCCGGTGTCGTCCGGTGGGGCCTCCGGCATTCCGCCGACCGCACCGAGCACCCCGGCATCGCGCCCCGCGGTCATCCGGGCGGCGGCGGCCGACCACTCCTCCAGCAGTTCGACGAGTCGGGCCCGGTCCTTGGTGATCACGTCGAAGGCCACGAAGTGCAGCCGGTCCTGCGCCGGGGTGACGATGCCGGCCTGGTGCTCACCGTGGAACGGCACAGCCCCGGCCGGGTGGTCGTTCGCCGCGGCCGGGCCGTGGGAGCCGTTCAGCAGCGCCCCCGCGCCGGCCGCCACTCCGGCGACCCCCGCCACCCCGGCGGCGGCCAGGGTGATCGCCCGGCGCCGGGTGAACCTGCTCCCGCTCATCGACTCGACTCTTTCTGCCAGGTGGTCACTTCGCGACGGCCGCGGCGACCTTGCTGATCGGCTCGGCGAGCGCGTTGATCCCGTCGGAGAGCTCCTTGAGCTCGGCCTTGCTCAGCGCGGTGTGCAGCTTCCACCCGTCGCCGTCGCGGTGTTTGCCGAGCAGCCCCTCGACGTTCGTGAACTCGGTGTCCAGCTGGGTGACCAGCTCCGGCGAGCGCTGCTGCAACGCGGGCCGCAGGGCGGACACGGCGGCTTTGGAACCTTCGAGGTTGGCGGCGAAGTCCCACAGGTCGGTGTGCGAGTAGCGGTCCTCCTCGCCGGTGATCTTGCCGCTGGCCACCTCGTCGAGCAGTTCCTTGGCACCGTTGGCGAGCTGGAGCGGGGAGAGCTTCTCGGCGTTCGCCTTGGCCACGATCTCCTTGACGTCGACCAGCAGGCGGTCGGCGATCGGGCCGTCCTTGCTGATGTCGCCGGACTGCCAGAGGTCCTTCTCGATCCGGTGGAAGCCGGTGAACTCCATCCCCTCCTCGATGACCTCCTCGCGACCGTCGATCTTGGGGTCGAGGTCGCCGAAGATCTCGGCAACCGGCTCGATCCGCTCCCAGTAGGTGCGGGCGACCGGGTAGAGCGCCTTGGACTTCGCCACATCGCCGGCCTTGACCGCCCCGACGAACTCCTCGGTTTTGTCCAACAGAGCGGTGGTCTGGCTCTTGACGTAGCGCTGGTAGTTGTCGGTGGCGTCACCCAGCGCGGCGTCGGCGGTGAGCGGCTGCGCCGACCCGCTCACCTTGAGCGCGCCCCGGATGCCCTTGCCACTCATCCCTGGCTTGCAGGCAGTCTGGTACGTGCCGGCCGGCAACTCCACGTGCAGCTCGCGGCTCAGGCCGGGGGCGATGTTCTCCACCTCGCCCATCACCCGGTCGCCGTCGGCGTACACGTAGAACTCGGTCACCTTCGCGCCCGAGTTGGTGATCTTGAAGGTGGCGGTGCCGGCGCCCAGGTCGGTCGAGCCGACCTCACAGGCGGTGTCGCTGGCCTTGACCACGATCGGTCCGCCGGACGCGGCCGAGTCACCCTTGTCGGAGTCGGAGCAGGCGGCCAGACCGGCCGTCGCCAGCACGCCGGCGGCGGCCAGCGCGAAGAACTGGGTGGTACGCATCTGGGCTGTCTCTCCTCGTGGGTCAGGCACGCTGCGGCGTAGACGCCGCCTCGGCCTCGGCCTCGGCGCCGGTGTCGGCCCCGCGCTCGGTGACGGTGGTGGTGGTCGCGGTGGGTGCCGGCTTGCGCCGGGCCGGTCGCAGGAAGAGCAGGAGCACCGGCACGGCGTACGCGACCCAGGCGATCGTCTCCAGCACGGTGGGCGCGGGAGTCACGTTGAACATGCCGGCGAGCAGGGCCGCGTACCAGGTGCTCGGGTCGAGCGCGCCGGTGATGTCGAAGGCCAGGTCGTTCAGGCCGGGCAGGACGCCGGCCTCCTGGAAGTCGTGCACGCCGTACTTGAGGATGCCGGCGGCGACCAGGATCAGCAGCGCGCCGGTCCAGGTGAAGAACTTGCTGAGGTTGATCCGCAGGGCGCTGGCGTAGAGCAGCACACCGAGGACCACGGCGGTGACGATTCCACCGATCAACGCGAGCAGCGGGCCGCTGTCGCCGGCCGCGCCCTGTGCGGCCGAGTAGAAGATCAGCGCGGTTTCCAGGCCCTCGCGGATCACCGCGAGGAAGGCCATGCCGGCGACGGCGAGGGACCCGACGGCCAGCGCCTCGGTGAGCTTGCCCCGCAGTTCGCCGGCGATGGTCCGGGCGGCCCGACGCATCCAGAAGATCATCCAGGTCACGAAGACCACGGCGGCGACCGAGGTGATCGCCTCGAACAACTCACGGTCCTCGGATCGGGACAGCAGCGAGGTCGACGTGTACTCGATCAGCCAGCCGAAGAGCACCGATAGCGCCACGGCCAGGCCGACGCCCGCCCAGACCTGCGGCAGCCGGTCCCGGCGCTGCGACTTCACCAGGAAGGCGACCAGGATGCTGACCACCAGGGTGGCTTCCAGCCCTTCCCGCAGACCGATCAGGTACGTGGCGAACATCCGGGCTCCGAGTAGGTTAGGCACGCCTTGGCTGACTTAGGGCAGGCATACCTTCCTCCCTGCTCAGGACCCTCGTCAAGTCGTTCACGACAAGCTCACTGAGCCCATGACGAGGACCGACGACCGCCCGGCAGCCGGTCAGCCGCCGGTCGGCTGTGGGAGGATCCCCGCCGTGAGGGGATTCCTGCCGTGGTTGGCGGTGCTGGCCGTGGTGCTGCTGCTCAGCGCGCTACGTCTGCGGGCGCTGGCCACCGTCGTGTCGGTCGGCTGGCTGATCTGGTGCGTCTGGACCTGGTTCCGCCCCACCCGCCGCAGATAACCGCCCCCACCCCACCCCACCCCACCCCACCCGCGATCTTGCATTTCCTGCTGCGGCATATCGCGCCAAAAGCCGCAAAACTCCAACCGAAACTGCAAGATCGCGAAAGCTGTGGGGCCCAGCCGGCGGCGGAGACGACGAACCGGGCCGGCTGCGAACAGCCGACCCGGTCCGGAAACGTCGATCAGTAGCGGTAGTGATCCGGCTTGAACGGACCCTCCGTGGAGACGCCGAGGTAGGCGGCCTGCTCCTTGGTCAGCGTGCTCAGCTTGGCGCCGAGCGCGCCGAGGTGCAGCCGGGCCACCTTCTCGTCCAGGTGCTTGGGCAGCACGTAGACGCCGATCGGGTACTCCTCGGTCTTGGTGAAGAGCTCGATCTGGGCGATCGTCTGGTTGGCGAACGAGTTCGACATGACGAAGCTCGGGTGCCCGGTCGCGTTGCCCAGGTTCAGCAGGCGGCCCTCGGAGAGCACGATGATGGCGTGCCCGTCGGCGAAGCGCCACAGGTCGACCTGCGGCTTGATGTTGATCCGCTCGACGTCGGACCGCTTGGCCAGCCCGGCCATGTCGATCTCGTTGTCGAAGTGGCCGATGTTGCCGACGATGGCCTGGTGCTTCATCCGGGCCATGTGCTCGTTGGTGATGACGTCGAAGCAGCCGGTGGCGGTGATGAAGATGTCGGCCTGCTCGACAATGTCGTCCAGGGTGGCGACCTGGTAGCCGTCCATCGCGGCCTGCAACGCGCAGATCGGGTCGACCTCGGTCACCACGACCCGGGCGCCCTGGCCGCGCAGCGACTCGGCGCAGCCCTTGCCCACGTCGCCGTAGCCCATGACGACCGCCATCTTGCCGCCGATCAGCACGTCGGTGGCGCGGTTGATGCCGTCGATGAGCGAGTGCCGGCAGCCGTACTTGTTGTCGAACTTGCTCTTGGTCACCGAGTCGTTGACGTTGATGGCCGGGAAGAGCAGGGTGCCAGCCCGGTGCATCTCGTAGAGCCGGTGCACACCGGTGGTGGTCTCCTCGGTCACGCCCTTGATGCCGGCGGAGATCCGGGTCCAGCGCTGGCCGTCCTCGCCGAGCGAGCGGTGCAGCAGCTCGAGGATGACCGCGTACTCCTCGGAGTCGGCGGACTCGACGGGCGGGACCGCCCCGGCCCGCTCGAACTCGGCGCCCTTGTGTACGAGCAGGGTGGCGTCGCCGCCGTCGTCAAGGATCATGTTGGGGCCCTGCCCGTCCGGCCAGGCGAGCACCTGCTCGGTGCACCACCAGTACTCCGGCAGGGTCTCGCCCTTCCAGGCGTACACCGGAACCCCGGCCGGAGCCTCGGGGGTGCCGTCCGGGCCGACGACGATCGCCGCGGCGGCGTGGTCCTGGGTGGAGAAGATGTTGCAGGACGCCCAGCGCACCTGCGCGCCGAGCGCGACCAACGTCTCGATCAGGACGGCGGTCTGGATGGTCATGTGCAGGGAGCCGGTGATCCGCGCGCCGGCGAGCGGCTGCGCCTCGGCGAACTCGCGACGAATCGCCATCAGGCCTGGCATCTCGTGCTCGGCGAGCTGGATCTCCTTACGCCCGAACTCGGCGAGCGACAGATCCGCCACCTTGAAGTCGCCGTCGGCGAGCGTGCTCGGCCGGGCCTCGGACGGCGTGCCGCTGGCGGACGCCGGGAGGGTGCTGGTCATGAAAGCTCCTGTCGAACGATGTCTGCGCCGACCCTCCACCTTACGCGCGTCGGCGACGGGCATCAGGCACGGTCCGCGGACAGCGCACGGGGCGGTCGGTGATGGACGGACTTTCCCGCCCACGTCCCGCCCGCCCCGTGCATCCCCCCGGTTTGGTTCCCCCGCACGTTCTCGGACCGTCGTCGCGATAACGCTGCGTACTCATAGAGTCACACTCAGCCAGGGTGACGTCAAGCTATTCCGGGAAAGTCGGACTTGTGCCTTTCGCCCGAGGCGAGGTCAGCGCAGCCCGGACGTCGCCACGAACGCCACACCGGCGCCGTCGATCCGCAGCGGCGCTCCCAACGCCGTACCGATCGCCGCCTCCCCCGAGACCAGCGTCAACGCGCCAGCGCCGTCGTCCACGGTGACCGAACCACCAGCGCAGAGCACCACCCGGGGGCCGGGCAACGGCAGCGTCACCGAGGGCACCGCCGCGTCGACCCGGACCCGGTGCAGCGCGAAATCGTCCACCGGCACGGGCCACCAGTCCACGCCCGGGCCGACCGGCTGCGCGGCCCGCACCGGATCGTCGAGCACCTCGAAGCGCAGCACCCGCAACAACTCGTCGACGTCCACCCGCTTCGGGGTCAGGCCGCCGCGCAGCACGTTGTCGCTGGCCGCCATGATCTCCACGCCGCAGCCGCTCAGGTAGGCGTGCAGGTTGCCGGCGGGCATCCAGATCGCCTCCCCCGCCTCCAGCCGCAGGTGGTGCAACAGCAGCGCGACCAGCGCACCCGGATCCCCCGGGTACGCCTTGGCCAACCGGCGGGTCAGCTCCGCGTCCGGGCCGTCGGCCGGCGCTGCCGCCACCGCGGCCAGCAGGTCGTGACGCCTGGCCACCGGCCAGGCGAGCAACGTCCGCACCGCCGTGCGCAACCCCGCCGGCCCGGCCCGCAACGCGGCGACAACAGGCGCCAACGCCGGTACGCCGAACGCGGCGAGCGCCTCGGCCGACTCCGCCGGATCCCGGAAACCGCACAGCGCCTCGAACGGAGTGAGCGCGACCAGCAACTCCGGCTTGTGGTGCGGGTCGGAGTAGTTACGCTGCCCCACGGGACGCCCCACCTCCGCCGCGTAGCCGGCCTGCGCCTGCTCGGCGTCCGGGTGGGCCTGCAGGCTCAGCGGAGCGTCGGCCGCGAGCACCTTGAGCAGGAACGGCAGCCGGCTGCCGAACCGCTCGGACACCCGCTGGCCGAGCCACTGCCCTGGCTCGTCCCGCACCAGGTCACAGAGGCTCACCCGCAGACCGGCGCGATCCACGTGGGCCGGAGCGCCCGGGTGGGCCCCCAACCACAGCTCCGCCTCCGGGCCCGCGCTCGGCACCGATCGCCCCTGAAGGAGGGCGATTGCCGAGCGCGAGCCCCAGGCGTAGTCCCGGATCGGCCCGTACAGTGGCTCCACCTGTCAGCCCCCGGGCCGCCCGGCCGCCTCGCCCGACGTGTCCTGCGGCTGCGGCACCGCGGTGTCGGCCGCGGCACCGGTGCCGGCCTCGGCGGCAGCGGCGCTGTAGACGTCCGGCTCCAGGTAGATCACCCGGGCGATCGGCACCGCGGCACGGATCCGCGCCTCGACGGCGTTGATGCCACGGGCCAGGTCGTGGGCGCTCTCCCACTCCGGAACGGCGATCTTGGCGGCCACCATCAGCTCTTCCGGGCCCAGGTAGAGCGTCTTCATGTGGATGATCCGCTCCACCTCGGGGCCGTCGGTGACGGCCCGTTCGATGGCTGCCAGCTCGGACGCCTCGGCGCCCTCACCGAGCAGCAGGCTCTTCGTCTCGATGGCCAGCACGACGGCGATGACGACCAGCAGGATGCCGATCATCGCGGTGCCGGCGGCGTCCCACTCGCCGTTGCCGGTGATCAACGTCATGGTGACGCCGAACAGGGCGAACACCAGACCGACAAGCGCGCCGAAGTCCTCCAGGAGCACCACCGGCAGCTCCGGCGCCTTGGCCCGGCGGATGAAACGGACCCAGGACTGGTTGCCCCGGACGTGGTTGGACTCCTTGATGGCGGTCCGGAAGGAGAACGACTCCATGATGATCGCCGACACCAGCACCACCACCGGCAGCCAGTGCCAGGACTCGATGCCGCCCTTGTGATGCCACTTGTGGTACGCCTCGTAGAGCGCGAACAGGCCACCGATGCTGAACAGCACGATGGACACGATGAACGCGTAGATGTAGCGCTCCCGGCCGTACCCGAACGGGTGTTCCGGGGTGGCCGCGCGCTTCGCACGCTTGCCACCGAGCAGCAGGAGGCCCTGGTTACCGGAGTCGGCGACCGAGTGGACCGCCTCGGCCAGCATCGACGACGAGCCGGAGAGCAGGAACGCGATGAACTTGGTGACGGCGATGCCGATGTTGGCCAGCAAAGCGGCGACGATCGCCTTCGTCCCACCATTGGCGCTCATGCCACCGCTCCGCTTCGCCGCGCGAAGCCGCCCGGTCCGCGCATGACGCGCCGCCCATTGCGTTCGTTCACTGGTTCGACAGCTCCTTCATCTCGGTGATGGCCGGCACGGCCATCGGGTCCAGCCCGTGGGCCAGGGCAAGGTAGATCGAGGCGAAATCCGGTACCGCGATCAGCGAGGCCAGCCGCTCCAGGGCGGAGCCACCCTCGGCGGTCACCACGTCGCACCGCACGCCACGGCGCTCGGCGAGGGTCTGCACCGC
The DNA here is from genome assembly GCF_036347035.1 of Micromonospora sp. NBC_00821. Taxonomy (NCBI): domain Bacteria; kingdom Bacillati; phylum Actinomycetota; class Actinomycetes; order Micromonosporales; family Micromonosporaceae; genus Micromonospora; species Micromonospora sp. NBC_00821. The sequence goes on along the minus strand of NZ_CP108880.1, from coordinate 1,263,036 downwards.
GTCCGCGCGGCGCTCCTCGACGGCGAGGGGCTCATCGGTGTCGTCCTCGGCGTTGAGCCCGCCGTCGCGCAGCAGCACCAACCGCAGCCGGGTGCCCTCGCCGTCGTCGTCGTCGGCCGGGTCGGCGAAGATGTCCCGCTCCCCCTCGGCCAGGCCGCCGAAGACACCGTCGAGCAGACCGACCCGACCCCGCCCGGCCTCACCGAGCGCCCCGGTGACCACCGGGTAGCGGGCGTTTGCCGACAGGGTGTCGCCGAACCGGCGGGCGGCCACGGTGGCCAGCGGGGACGAACCCCAGACGATCGGGATCGAGCCGGCCAGGCCCAGGGCCAGCGACTTCGCCGGGTTGACGAAGGACTCGGCGGCCGACCGGCAGCGGTCGGCGTCCGCGTCGAGCCGGGCCGCGGTCTCGGCCAGGTCCGCCTCGTTGACCTTCACGAGCCCGAGGGAACGGGCCGCGAGCAGCACCGGCACTGTGAGCGCCCAGAGGCTGGCCCGGGCCGGAGCACGCCGGGGCACCGGGATGAACGGCGCCCTGGCCTGCTCGGCGATCGACTGCAACTGCGAGTCCGGGGCACCCACGGCGACGAGTCGGGCACCACGGCGGTGGGCCGCCTCGGCGGCGCCGAGCGCCTCCGGGCTACGTCCGGACGCGCTCACCGCGATCACCACGTCGGCCGCGCCCACCCAACCGGGTACGCCAGCGGAGCGGTGCCCGATGATCGGGACCGGGCAGCGTGGCCCGGCGACAGTGGCCAGCACGTCCCCGGTACGCCCGGCGGTGCCGATGCCGGCGATCACGACGGCTCGGGGCCGCCCGTCGTCGGCGAGCACCGAGAGGTTCGCCTCGGCTGCCAGCGCGGCGCTCTCGCGGACCTGCGCACCGGCCGACGCCGTGTGCCGGAGCATGCCACCCGGGTCGGCCTCGGCCAACGCCTGCGGGTTGTCGAGCAGGGCCTCGTCGGCGTCCCGGCGTCCGCTGACCCCGGCCGTACCGTCGATCATGAGGACTGCCCGGGGCCGCCGCGCGCCTCGTCGAGCAGCAGCACCGGCACGTCGTCGCGGACCTCGAAGATCCGGCCGCACTCCGTACAGGTCAACGTCTGCGCCTCGGCGTCATAGGTGAGCGGGGCGTGGTGCGTGTCCGGACAGGCAAGGATCTCGAGCAACTGCGGATCCAGGGCCATGGCGCGGCTCCTTCCACGTGTACGGCTTGACCGACGGCGGTGCCGACCGGCGCAGGCGATCTTATCGGCGAACGCGGTCGAGCACGTCGTCCCGGAGCGAGACCATCCGATCCCGGGTGGGCGCCTCGACGTTGAGTCGCAGCAGCGGCTCGGTGTTGGAGGCGCGCAGGTTGAACCAGGCGCCGTCGGGGAAACGCAGGGTGAGCCCGTCCATCTCGTCGGCCACCGCGTCGGGGTACGCGGCGCGCACCTCGGCCACCGCCGCCGCCTGGTCGACCACCGTCGAGTTGATCTCACCGGAGGCGATGTAGCGCTCGTACTCACCGGCCAACACGGACAGCGGCAGCGACTGCTCGCCCAGCGCGGCCAGCGTGTGCATCGCCGCGAGCATCCCGGTGTCGGCGAACCAGAAGTCCCGGAAGTAGTAGTGCGCGGAGTGCTCGCCGCCGAAGACGGCGTTGGTGCGAGCCATCTCCGCCTTGATGAAGGAGTGCCCGACCCGGGCGACGACCGGCTGCCCACCGTGCTCCCGGATGATCTCCGCGACGGCACTGGAGGTGATCAGGCCGTGGATCACCGTGGAACCCGGGTGCTTGGCCAACTCACGGGCGGCGACGAGCGCGGTGATCGCCGACGGTGAGACCGGCTCGCCGCGCTCGTCCACCACGAAGCACCGGTCGGCGTCACCGTCGAAGGCCAACCCGATGTCGGCCCCGTGCTCGACCACCGCGCGCTGGAGGTCGACAAGGTTCGCCGGGTCGAGTGGGTTGGCCTCGTGGTTGGGGAAGCTGCCGTCCAACTCGAAGTAGAGCGGCACGATCTCCAGCGGCAACGGCGACAGGGCCGCGTCGCCGAGCACTGTCGGAACGGTGAAGCCACCCATGCCGTTGCCGGCGTCGACGACCACCTTCAACGGCCGGATGCCCGAGAGGTCGACCAGCTTGCGCAGGTAGCCGGCGTAGTCGGGGAGCAGGTCGCGTCGCTCGGCGGACCGGGTCGGCGCACCGGCGGGACGAGCGTCGCCCGAGTCCAGGAGGGCCTGGGCCCGCTCCCGGATCTCGGCCAGGCCGCTCTCCTGGCCGATTGGGCGCGCGCCGGAACGGCACATCTTGATGCCGTTGTACTGCGCGGGGTTGTGACTGGCGGTGAACATCGCGCCGGGCAGGTCGAGCGAACCGGACGCGTAGTAGAGCAGGTCGGTGGAGGCGAGGCCGATCTCGATCACCGAGCGGCCCTCGGCGCGTACGCCGGTGGCGAACGCGGCGGCCAGGCCGGGCGAGGTGGCCCGCATGTCGTACCCGACGACGACGGCGTCGCCCGGCTCGTCGGTGGAGTTGAGCAGTTGGGTGAAGGCAGCGCCCAGTGCCTCGGCGGCCCGTTCGTCCCACTGGTCCGGCACCGTCCCGCGGACGTCGTACGCCTTCACAATCTGGGACAGATCAGACACGTGTTCCACTCCTTGGCCGCAGGTTAGACACCGATCCTGAGCCTAACGGAGGGCCGGGCCGTCCTCCGCTCAGCCGGGGAGGCGGGGAATGAACACGGTGTGGCCGTCACCGTCGGTGGGCGGGTCACCGGGCTTCGGGCGACCGTCGGGCCGACCCGGCATCGGCTGGGTGGCCTCCGGGGCGGGGGTGTCCGGCCGGGCACCGTAAACCCCGCCGGTGGCGGGACGCGGTGACGGCACCGCACCACCCCAGGCGGCGGCCGGCGGCTGCTGGCCGTACACCTGACCGGGGCGACCGGGCGCGGCCGGCAACCCACCCCCGGCGCGGTAGGTGGTGCCACCGGGGTTGCCCGGGAGGGTGCCCGGCGCGTCGTCGGACGGCTTGCGGTCCTGCCGGGACCGACGGAACAGCAGCACGATGAGCAGCAGTCCGACCGCCACCAGCACAATGCCGAAGTACATCACCGGTGAACCTCCTCCGGACGATTCGGCGGCCGTCGCCGTGGTGTTCGGCGCCGCGGAGACGCCCCCCTGCGCCGCCGGGTTCACCGCCTCGTCGACGGTAGCGACCTCGGTTGGGGTCGGAGTCGGCGTCGGCTTCGGCGACCGCGACGGAGTCGGCGACGGAGTGACCCGCCCTCCGGTCAGCCGCGCCGCGTCCGTGGCGTGACCCAGCGTCTGGCCGGCGGCGCTGATGCCCGCGCCCCTGACCACGAGACGGCCGCCCGGCGAACCCGCCGCGAACGCCACCCGGTACCGCACCGTGATGCCCTTGCCCTTGCACAGCGTCGGCTTCAAGGGTGACGTCTGCGCGGTCGACACGGTGCCGGCGCCGCCGGTGACGGCCACCGGGAACCAGTGCCCGCCCGCGTTGACCTCGACCGCCACCTGGTTCGGCTGGAGACCCTCCAGGCTGAAGCCCAGCGCGGTACGCAACAGGACGCACCCGTCGGTGCGCTTGCGCACCGCGACGTTCACCCCCTGCGCGGAACCACCGGCGGCGAAGCTACTGGCCGCGCCCACCCGGACCGAGTCCTGATCGGCCAACGCCGGTGACGCACCGAGCATCACCAGGCCGCCCGCAAGACCGCAGACCGCCGCGAGCCGTGCCACGCGTCGACGCACTGTCATGATTACCTCGCCGTTCTCCCCGGGTGGGGTCCGCGGGTCAGGCTACTACCGGCCCACCTGTCCCACCGGTCATAGAGCGCCCCGCATGTGGGCGGCGTTACGGTTTACGGCGCCTCCCGCCGACCAACTGATGACCGGGCTGACCAGCCAGTCAGCGGGCCTGCTGCGCCTCGGCGAGGGCGTCGCGGCACAGCCGGTCGGCGGTGCGGGTGGTCTCCGGCAGCCGGTAGCGCGGAGTCAACGCGAGCACCTGCGCTGTCGCGTTCTCCAGACTCATCCGATGGCCGACACTGACGAAGACCGGCTTCACCCCGTCGCGGGTCCGCAGCACCCGACCGACGACCTCACCACCGTCACGCAACGACGACCAGGAACCCCGCTCGGCGGCCGGCGGATCCCACACCCCGACCAGTGGCGTCTTCGCCACCCCGATCGCGGGCAACCCGGTGACCACCCCCAGGTGGCACGCGAGCCCGAACCGACGCGGATGGGCCAACCCGTGCCCGTCGCAGACCAGCAGGTCCGGGACGGCGGTCAGCCGGTCGAGCACAGCGAGCAACGCCGGCAACTCACGGAAGGCGAACAACCCCGGCACATAGCCGAACGCGGGTCGCCCCACACCGACAGCGGAATCCACCACCGCGAGGGTCCGGGCGTCCAGGACCGTCACGGCCGCCGCCAGCAGGTCACCACCCTCGGCGTACGCGACGTCCAGGCCGGCCACCGTCGCGGGCGCGCTCGGCCCCGGCCCGACCAGGTCCACCAGCGGCCGCAATTCCTCCTGTACGGCCACCGCCTCGGCAACACTGCCCGGCCCTGTCGTTCCCGCGCCCGCCGCGTCCGGCGCGGCGTTCATGCCCGGCGTGCCCGGCGTGCCCGGCGTGCGCCATGATCCACTCGGCTTCACGGAAGTCGGGCTATCCCACGGCCTTGGATGCCCCGACTTCAAGGAACCGGAGTCGATCACCCTCGGCCCGAGGCGTCGGCGCCATCCCCGGCGGCCCTACCGTCCGAGCCACCGTGAGCGGGGTCACCGTCGGCCCGGCCCCTGATCGCACCCAGGCCGAGCGCGAAGGCAATGCCGAGGGCGACACCGAAGGCGACGCCACCCTTCGCACCGAACACGGGAATGCCGATCGCCAGACCGATCAGGATGCCGACCGGCCAGGCCCAGACGGTGGACCTGACGCTCTGCGTACCGGATCTCGTCATGCGTCGATCTTATTCGGCCCCGCCACCGACCCGCCCTCCGTCTGTCCATCCGCGACGCATGCCTACTTCGCTCTCGCTATGTCGGGGTCCGCGCCAGGATCACCGGCCGCGCGAAGCTGCTCCTCGAACATGACGAACGTCCGCTGCCGAATCCCACGAATGAGCGCCTGCTCCTTCGGCGTCTCGTGACGCGCTTCGGCGTCCGCCAGAAGCTCGATCGAACGCACCGTCTCATAGAGCGCGAAGATTGGCCCTTCACCCTTGAGATAGTGAGCCCGGAATGCCTCCACCTCCTGCACGAAGTCCTCCGCGGTACGCCGGAAAATGTCACCTCCGACGCCTAGCGTTATCTCAACAAAGATGTCGTTCTTCTCGTGCCAACCCCCAGAGTCGATAGACAGCCGCCAGACCCTGGCACCGCCGTCGGGAGTCTCGACGATCTTCACCGGCGATTGGTAGTAGAGGTAGTAGGAGGGAAGCACCAGACCTCTGCCCATCGGAATATCCCCTCAGCGACCACCGCCGCGCTTGAACATGGCGCGGATTGAACTTTCGTCGGGCAGCGTCTCACCACCGGTGACTGCTTCAACCACCGCCTCAGCGTCAGCGCGGCTCACGTTCTTGTAACGGTCCGCATTCCGATAGTCATCGAGGAAGCGCACTACAAGTCCCGGATCGTAGGCCCATGCTCGGGAGCGATGATCCCAGAGAATCGCCTGACCTGGGCCCGCATCCATGACGAAGAGGCCCGCCGGCCCGCTCTGCTCATCGATCCGGTAGATCACGTAGTAGCTCAACAATCTCCTGCTCCAACTCTTCGGCGACCTGCGGCGCTACGGGGAAGTCACGAGACCTTAGCCCTAGCTCTTGCACCACCTGCGCGAGGCTTGTCCCTTGGCGAGTCAGCCAGGCGCGGTATTCGTGCCAGACGTCAACGTTTTGACTGATCCACTTGGCCAAGGTGGCATCCTTGGCCGGAAAACGGAGATCGAGCCCACCCGGCAGCGCATCCGGCAGGCCGCGTGCACGGTTCGCACTGAGCATCCGCAGAAGAGCGTCGACTCGTTGTTCGGGGCTGTTCGACGGGCGCCGAACAACTTCGTACTCCTCATGGGTGGCCAGCCACACTTCACGCGAAACCGAAGTGTGTAGCTGCAACTCAATTAGCATCCCGTCCTGCGAACGGAGTGTGCAATTCAATCCGTAGAAGCGGTTTCCGCGGCGCCAGAAGTTCTTGCAGGCTGAAGTCGGCACTGAGAAGCCAGCTTCGATCAGGCCGCTAAGAACCCGGTCGACGGCGTTGCTGTAGTCCCGGCCCGACGGCATTTCGAAGCAGAATCTCAGGACGTCATTGACGCTTGCCGCAAAGTCCGTTGCGTCGATCGTGGCAACGCGGGCCTCGTCGAGGTACTTTCGTGCCAGCGATTCCAGCCCCTTGACGCGATACTCGCGATCTCGTAGCCGAATTGGGTCGCTCAGGCCGAGCGCGTCGGTAACGTCCTGCCCTACCTGAGCCAGAGCATCCTCGACTCGGTCAGCAGCGCCCAGGGCGCGCTCACGAAGCTCCGTCAGCACCGCCAGTTCCGCGCTGGTGAGCTGGGCGAGGTCGAACGTTGACGGAGCAACATCGCCCGATTCGGTCCGGCCGTCACCCACGCCTGTCGAGCCCGGGCCGTCGAGGAGCAGGTACATCCGGTTGATGTACGGGTCGCCGTGGCCGCCGTCGTCGTGCGTCGGCGGGTGATCCGGCAGGTCGGGCCGTTCGCTGAACCGGCCCCGGGGTAGTCCGCCAAGCGGCATCGGTCGGCCGTCTCCGCTCAGCACTAGCGCGTCGATGCCGACCACGTCAGGGTAGAGCGGCCGGTCCCGGACCACGCCGTTCTGCGGGTCCACGTAGAGCACAGTGCCGTTCTGGTTGAGCGCCACCCAGGCGTGCGAACCGCCGTGCGCCCACTCGGTGACCAGGAACGAGTAACTGCCGTGGCCGCCCAGCAGCAGTTGGTCGTGCAGGTTGCGGTAGCCCCGGTCGGCGGCCTGCCGCGCCTGCGCTGCGTCAGTACGTTGACCGGACGCCGGGGCGAGGAGTTGCTGGAAGCGCCCGCCGGTCACGTCCTCCACCCGACCCGGGCCGCCCGCCTCGCCACGGATGGGGCGCCGGATGTCGCCGTCGAGGTAGCCGTCGAACGTTCGGGGCGCCGACACGCGGGGTCGCCCGTGCACCCACGTCTCGAACAGCGACAGTGTGCAGTCCAGGCAGTTGATGCCCCGGGTGGCGTCGGCCGCGGGACCGCCATCGTTGAGCAGCCGGAACCAGCCGCCGTGTCGAGGGTCGGCGGTGCGGGTGACGGTGCCGTCCGGTCCGCGGGGCATCTGTCGTTCGACGTCGACCTGGTGCAGGGCGAGCGGTGGCCGAAGTCCTCCGGGCTGCCCGTACGGCCGGGAGTCGTCGATCGGCGGCGGATCGTCGTCGCCGGTGAGCATGGACGGACCGGTAGTTTCCACAGCGCCGAGCGCGAGCGCGCCCACGTCCCGGTTGGCGTGCTCGAAGGTGGCGCTGATGTCCACTACCGGCGGGGCCGTGGTGCCGGCCAGCACCGCGTCTGCCAGGTCACGCCATTCGGCGTACGCGCGAGTTTCCTCGTTCGCGGCGCGCTGCCAGCCGTCGGCCCACTGCCGGTTGCCGGCCTGGTGCAGTTGCCGGGCGTAGGTGGCGTACTCGACGGCTCGCCGATCGTGCTCCACGGCGCGGGTGCGCAGTCGGGCGGCTTCGGCCTGCCGGCGGTTGTTCTCGAACCCGATCCGCACCGATTCGTAGTGGTCCTGGTAGCGCTGCCGCTCGGCGGCTTCCGCCGCAGCGGCCCACTGCGCCGCGTACGAGTCGTTGGTCTCCGGCTCGCGCACCGTCGGGGCGCCGAACGCTGCCACGTCGACGGGGATCGACGCCCTTCCCCGGGCGGGATGGTCGGGCGCGCGCACCGGTGCGGGCGTCGCCCGGGTGGGGACACGCGAGGGCACGGCGAACCGACCCACCGCTGGTGGGGTGGAGGCGACCGGCAGTGGCCCGTTGGTGGTGCTCGGGACGCCGAAGGTGACCGGCGCCGCCAGCCCGGGGTTGATCGTCGGCGCGGAGGGTCCAGTCGTCGGAGACCAGGCGGTCGGTCCGGAGGTGGTGGGGTGCGGTGAGCTGCCGGGGTGGGCCGGCGGCACACCGGTGGCAGCCGGCCCGCCCGATTCGAGGGGACCGACCACGGGCGCGGACGCCGACGAAAGCCTCGGATCGGCACCCACCACAGGCCGACTCGGGTCAGCCACCGCCGAGGTGGCCGGATCGGCAGCCGAAGCCGACGCGACGGGACCGACACCCACCGCCGACGTGGCCTCGGTGGTGGTCGTCGCCGAGGGCACGGGGTCGGCCGGGTGTGCGACGCCCGCTCTGTCGCCGAACGACCCACCCGTCGACGGAGTCACCTCGGACGCGCGTACCGAACGATCCACCGCGTCCACGTCGGACACCGCGCCAACCGGCATCGGTGACGACGTCTGCACGTCGGGCGCGACCGGAGACGCCAGCCCGGCTCCCCGTGACTGCTCGACAGCCGGTGTCGTCGGCGCAGCCGACTGGTTCGGCGGCGTGGTGGCAACGCTCTCCGTCGCCTGCATCGGAATGCTCGCAGCCGTAACCACGCCACCCGAAGCCACACCACCGGCAGCCCCCGCAGAAGCAGCCCCCGCCGCAGCCGAGGCCACCGTTGAGGGAGACCCTCCCGCAGAGACCGCATCCCCCGCGACAGGCAGCACGGCCGGGACGGAGGGGCCCGTGAACGATGCTCCGGCGAGGGCGTTGGCCTGTGCGTCGAGCCGGGCGCGTAGCGCGTGGTCGGTCTGCCCGGTCGCCGAACCGGTGGCCCCGGACGCGGCGGCGCGCGCCACGTCCTCCATCGAGGTCAGGCCCTGACCGGTGGCCAGGCTCGCCGCGCTGTCGGCGAGCACCTCGCCGGTCATCTCCCGCCCCAGGTGCTCCCCGACTTTCGCCGCTCGCCCGGTCGCGTGCCGGCCCAGGCCGGCCAGCGGCGCCACCGCCCCGCCGGCCAGGCCACCGACCGCCGAGGCGCCGAGATCGGTCAGGTCCAGGCCGTGTGCCCGCCCGGTGGAGTTCTGGTACGCCTGGGTGGCCAGGGTGACCCCGGCCTCCTCGGCGGCCTCCTCCAGCCCGCCACGGGCGGCTCGCTTGGCGAGCCCGCGTGCGCCACCTCGAGCGATGTCCTTGGCGGCCCGCTCGCCGGCCTCCTTGAGCCCGTGCTTGAGGGACTTGCTGGCCAGTTGGCCCATCAGCCGCTTGAAGATCTGTTGGACCAGCAGTCGCGTCGCGGTGATCGCCGCGCCGGCGGCCGGGGTTGCCGCACCGGCGGTCAGCACCGCCGCCACCGCCACTGTGAGAAGCTCGATGACCAGGATGCCCAGCTCGATCCAGACTTCCAGCTTGGCGCCCTCGATGTCGCAACCGCACTCCTCGACCAGTCGGCCCAGGTCGGCGGTGACCGCGAGCAGCACAGGCAGCGGGGCGTCGGCGCCCTCGGCGATCCCCCGCCAGGCCGCCTCGAACGCCGCGTCGACAGCCCCGACACCGCCGTACCCGTTGCGCACCTCGACGGCGGCCGCGGCGGCGTCGGCGTGCGGCCCGGCGAGCACGGAGGCGACCGCGTACCACTGGTCGGCGACGTCCCAGACGGCCCGCTCGTTGCCCTCCGGCCACTGCACGCCGACCACCCAGTCGAGGGCCTCGTAGATCCAGCCGGGCACGTCCCACGGCGCGTAGTCCAGGGGGTGCGGGATGGGGCTCGGCAGCACGCTCATCGGGATCGTCGACCGTCAGCGCCGGTCGGCGGCCCGACCGACCCGGGCGGCGTTGGCCCCGTCGGTCTGCACGCTCGCGTCGACCGCCTCGACCACGTCGCCGCCCAGCTCGGTGAGCCGGTGCCCGACGCCGGCCCAGGCCCGCAGCACTGTCTGCTCGAACCCGCGGTAGTTGCGCTCGAAGGCAGCGCCGATGTCGTCGCGACCCCAGGGCCTGGCACCGCTGGCGGCCTCGATCGCGCCACCCTCCGCCGCACGACGGGCCGTCACCGCCTCGCCGGCGAGCGCCAGGTCGGCACCACCCCGGAGGGCCCGGGACGGATCAAGCCAGAGCTGCCCGTCGGTCATGGCTTCGCCTCACCTTTGCCGAGTACGGCGTCGGCCCGACCGAGCAGCGTGGCGTAATCGCCGGTCTTGAGGAAGTCCGTCGCGCCGGAGCCGGCCGGCATGCTCTCGGCGACGAGGTCGCGGGTGGCGTCGGCGGCGGCTGTCGCGGCGGCCCGGATCGTTTCGGTGACCTTTCGGCCGAGCGCGCCGGCGTCGCGGTCCCGGTAGATGGCCGGCGTCAGCTCGACCTCGATCAACTGGCCCTGCGCGCCCACTGTCGCCGTCACCTGGCCGTCAGCCGACCGGCGGGTCACCCGCAGCGCGTCGAGTCGCTTCTGGAGCGTGTCCAAACCGGACCTGAGCTGCTGGTATTGCCCATAAACGTCGTCGAATCGGGCACGTAGCTCGCGATTGACGCCCCGGTCCGCCTGTTCGTCCACCGCCGCCCTCCCGTCACCGTCGGTAGAGCAAGACAATACCGGCCGCCATCGATCCGTGTAGTCCGGTAGTTTCAATGCGTGATCGACCGTCAACAGGCCGAGCAGCTCGCCGCCACCTGGGCCCGCCGTGACTCACAGCGTCTCGGCCACGAGTGCACCGCGATGGTCGACGAGTTCGACCTGGGGTGGGTCATCACGTCCGTCGTGCCCACCGAGGTGCGCACGGTGCCGGGTGACCTGCCGACGACAGTCATCGACAAGCAGACCGGCACTGTCACCACGTGGCCCCGGGTGCCGAGCACTGTGGTGGCAGAGCTGTACCGGCGTAGCCAGCCCGTCGGGCCGACGGCTCCCCGCACTCTCGACCCGTCGAGCCTGCTGGTCCGGGAAATCCATCGGGGCGCCACCCCGAACACCGCCGCGCACCTGACCATCGACGGACGGATCTGGACGGCCCAGGGCACGAAGGCCGACGTGCCAATCAACCATCACCCGCTGGTCCGCGACTATCTCGACCAGCTACCCCCCGGCGAGTTGGTTCGCGGCGGGGCGGCGCACGCCGAGCTGATCGTGGTCTCCGACGTCCTGCACGAGTACGACCACCGCCGCGTCGCCGAGGGCATCGCCCCGATGGGACGGGCCGAGGCAGCGGCGCTACTGGAGGGCGCCCGCTTCGAGATCTTCCGGATCCGTGAGCCGGGCGATCCCGCTGGTGGGCCCGCCGAGCGGCCCTGCGACTCGTGCATCGCCTTCCTGGTGCGGGCGAACGTCCTGCCGGAGTCGGCTCGCGCCTACACCGAGACGTGGACCGCGCCGAAGGCATCCGACCCCGATCCTGGGCGATTCCCGGCGGAGGTCGCGAACGCCCTGGTCGCGGCCGGTTGGCGGCCACACATCGGCGATCAGATCATGGCCGCCGCCGCCGTACGGGACGTCACGTCGGTGCCGGGGCGCAACCATCGGCACGAGGTCTTTCCCGCCGCCGTGGAGGCGCTCACCGCGTTCCCCAGCCTGGTCGGTGCGCGGCGCGGCAGGGGCGAGCAGGTGTGGATCTCCCGTTTCGACATCCGCCCGCACACCATCGCGCACACCGCCGACACCCTCGCGGACTTCGGCGCGGTGCTCGGCGTACGCCTCTTCCCGATCGGCACCGAGCAGCAGGACAGCATCCTGGCGGTGGACGAGCGCGGCCGGGTCTTCGCGCTCGACCAGGCCGGCGAGTGGTTCCTCGGCGACACCATCGACGCCGCGCTGACCACTCTGCTGCTCGGCCGGGCCCCCGCCCGGGTCCGCGACGACGGCACCTGGCAGGCCGACTAGCCCGGCGGTGTCGCCGGGCTAGAGCGCGAGGCCGGTCAGCACCATGACCCTGGGCTCGGTGTAGTCGTCCATCGCGCTGCGCAGCCCCTCCCGGCCGACGCCGCTGCCCTTCACCCCGCCGTAGGGCATCTGGTCGGCGCGGTACGACGGCACGTCACCGATGATCACCCCGCCCACCTCCAGCGCGCGGGCGGCGGCGAAGGCCACGTCCAGGCGTCGCGTGAAGACGCCGGCCTGCAAGCCGTACGCCGAGTCGTTGACCGCTGTGAACGCGGCCTGGTCGTCGGCGACCGGGGTGACCACCAGCACCGGCCCGAACACCTCCTCGGCCACGACCTTGGCGTTCGCCGGCACGCCGGTGAGCACTGTCGGGGGGTAGGTCGCGCCGTCGCGGAGGCCGCCCACCTCGACGGTGCCGCCGGCGGCGACGGCCTCGGCCACCCACGTCTCGACCCGACGGGCGGCGTCCTCGGACACCATCGGCCCGACGTCGGTCAGTTCGGACGTGGGGTCTCCGGTCCGCAGCCCCCGCACGGCCGCCACCAGCCGGGGCAGGAAGTCGGCGTGCAGGGCATGGTGCACGTACACCCGCTGGACGGCGATGCACGACTGGCCGGCCTGGTAGTTGGCGAACGTCGCGATGCGCTGCGCGGCGAAGTCCAGGTCCTCGTCGGCGGTCCAGTCCGCACAGAGCACCGCGGCGGCGTTGCCGCCCAACTCCAGCGTCACGTGCTTCTCCGGCGCGGCGCGTCGGATGGCGGCGCCGACCGGCCCGGAGCCGGTGAACGACACCAGAGGTAGCCGGGGTTCGGTGACCAGCTCGGCGGCGCGGTCGTTGGGCAGCGGCAGCACCGAGAACATCCCGGCCGGGAGGTCGGTCTCGGCCAGCAACTCGCCGAGCAGCAGCGCGGTCAGGGGCGTCGCGGGCGCGGGCTTGACGATGATCGGCGCGCCGACGGCGATGGCCGGCGCCACCTTGTGGGCGACGAGGTTGAGCGGGAAGTTGAACGGCGTGATGCCCAGCACCGGCCCGCGCGGCACCCTGCGGACCAGGGCGATCCGCCCGTCGGCGGCCGGGTCGGTGTCGAGTCGTTGCAACTCGCCGGAGAATCGGCGGGCCTCCTCGGCGGCCCAGCGGAAGGTCGACACGGCACGCCCGACCTCGGCGCGGGCCCACTTGAGCGGCTTGCCGTTCTCCGCGGTGATCAGGGCGGCGATCTCGCCCGCGCGCTCGGCGATCCGCCGCGACACGTGGTCGAGGGCCGCCGCGCGGGCGTGCGCGGGCAGGGCCGCGGCCTGCGCGGCCACCCCGGCCGCCGCGGCGACGGCGGCGTCGACCTGGTCCGGCGTGGCGAATGTGGTACGCCCCACCGGGCGGCCGTCGTACGGGTGGTGGACTGTCAACTCACCCTCGCCGGTGGCGGGGCGGGAGGCGACGAAGAAGGCTGTGGGCTCCACGCCGAGCAGAGTAACCGAGCGACCAGTCGACGGAAACAGTCGCGATAACCCTTGTCTGCCGCGAATTCAGTAGCGAAGATGGCAGAGAGATTGCGATAACCGCCGCAGAACCGCGCCCCCGGCCCCCTCGGAGTGATCCCTCATGAGTGACCAGCAGCAGCTGCGCAACTTCGTCAACGGCTCCTACGTCGACCCGTCCGACGGCGGTTACGCCGACCTGGTCGACCCCTGCACGGGTGAGGTGTTCGCCCAGGCCCCGGTCTCCGGCGCCGCCGACGTGGACGCGGCGATGAGCGCCGCCGCCACCGCGTTCGAAAGCTGGCGGGAGGTCACCCCTGCCGAGCGGCAGCGGGCGCTGCTCAAGCTCGCCGACGCCGTGGAGGCGCGCGCCGCCGAGTTGGTCGACGCCGAGGTGCGCAACACCGGTAAGCCCCGCCAGCTCACCGCCGAGGAGGAGCTTCCCCCGGCGGTGGACCAGTTCCGGTTCTTCGCCGGCGCCGCGCGGATGTTGGAGGGGCGGTCCGCCGGGGAGTACCTGGCCGGGCACACCTCGTACGTGCGGCGTGAGCCGATCGGCGTCTGCGCGCAGGTGACCCCCTGGAACTACCCGCTGATGATGGCGGTCTGGAAGATCGCGCCCGCACTCGCCGCCGGCAACACAGTGGTGCTCAAGCCGTCGGACACCACACCGGTGTCGACGCTGCTGCTCGCCGAGATCGCCGCCGAGTTCTTCCCACCAGGGGTGTTCAACGTGGTCTGCGGCGACCGCGACACCGGTCGTACCCTCGTGTCGCACCCGACCCCGCAGCTGGTGTCGATCACCGGCTCGACCCGCGCGGGCATGGAGGTCGCCGCCGCGGCGGCCCCCGACCTGAAGCGCACCCACCTGGAGTTGGGCGGCAAGGCCCCGGTGGTGATCTTCGACGACGCGGACGTGGCGGCGGCCGCCGAGGCCATCGCGCTGGGCGGCTACTTCAACGCCGGGCAGGACTGCACAGCGGCCACCCGGGTGTTGGCCGGCCCCGGCGTCCACGACGACTTCGTGGCGGCGCTCGCCGAGCAGGCCCGCAACACGAAGACCGGCGCCCCGGACGACGCCGACGTGCTCTACGGTCCGCTGAACAACGCCAACCAGCTCACCCGGGTCAGCGGTTTCGTGGACCGCCTGCCGGACCACGCGGCGATCCAGACCGGCGGGTCCCGGCAGGGCGAACGCGGCTACTTCTACGCGCCGACGGTGGTCTCCGGGCTGCGTCAGACCGACGAGATCATCCAGGACGAGGTGTTCGGGCCGGTCATCACCGTGCAACGCTTCTCCGACGAGGACGAGGCGGTGCGCTGGGCCAACGGCGTCGACTACGGCCTGTCCGCGTCGGTCTGGACGCGGGACCACGGCCGAGCCATGCGGATGACCCGTCGACTGGACTTCGGCTGCGTCTGGGTCAACACGCACATCCCGTTCGTCTCCGAGATGCCGCACGGTGGCTTCAAGCACTCCGGGCACGGCAAGGACCTCTCGGTCTACAGCCTGGAGGACTACACCCGGATCAAGCACGTCATGCACAACATCGAGGGCTGAGCCATGCCGACGTCCGAGGAGCTGCACAAGCGGCGCGGCGATGCCGTGGCCCGGGGTGTCGGCAGTGTGATTCCATCCTACGTGGACCGTGCCTCCGGCGCGACGATCACCGACGTGGACGGCCGGGAGTGGATCGACTTCGCCGCCGGCATCGCCGTGACCAGCGTGGGCAACTCGGCACCGAAGGTGGTCGAGGCGGTCCGGGCGCAGGTGGAGCGGTTCACCCACACCTGCTTCATGGTCGCGCCGTACGAGTCGTACGTGGCGGTGTGCGAGCAGCTCAACGCGTTGACGCCCGGCGGGTTCGCCAAGCGCTCGGCGTTGTTCAACTCGGGCGCCGAGGCGGTGGAGAACGCCGTCAAGGTCGCCCGACACGCCACCGGGCGGCCGGCTGTGGTGGTGTTCGACCACGCGTACCATGGCCGGACCAACCTGACCATGGCGTTGACAGCGAAGAACATGCCGTACAAGCACCGGTTCGGGCCGTTCGCCGGGGAGATTTACCGGGTGCCGATGTCGTACCCGCTGCGCGACGGCGGGCTCTCCGGCGCGGAGGCGGCGACCCGAGCGATCGAGATGATCGAGAAGCAGGTCGGCGCGGAGAACGTCGCCGCACTGCTCATCGAGCCGATCCAGGGCGAGGGTGGCTTCGTCGTACCCGCGCCGGGTTTCCTGCCCGCGCTGCGGGCCTGGGCGACGGCGGCCGGGGTGGTCTTCGTCGCCGACGAGATCCAGACCGGTTTCTGCCGCACCGGCGACTGGTTCGCCTGCCAGCACGAGGGCGTCGAACCAGACCTGGTAACCCTGGCCAAGGGCATCGCCGGTGGCCTGCCGCTGGCAGCGGTGACCGGTCGGGCCGAGCTGATGGACGCGGTGCACGTCGGTGGGCTCGGCGGCACGTACGGCGGCAACCCGATCGCCTGCGCCGCCGCGCTGGCCACCATCGAGACCATGCACGAGCTGGACCTGGCCGGCGCGGCCCGACGGATCGAGTCGGTGCTGGTCCCCCGGCTACGGGCCATCGCCGAGCGGGATGCCCGGGTCGCCGAGGTACGCGGCCGGGGCGCGATGCTCGCCGTGGAGCTGGTGCTGCCGGGCACGCTCACCCCCGACCCGGTCGCCACGGCGGCGATCTCGGCGGCCTGTCACGCCGCCGGCCTGCTCACCCTGACCTGCGGCACGTACGGCAACGTGCTGCGCTTGCTGCCACCGCTGGTGATCTCCGACGGGCACCTCGGTCGCGGTGCCGACCTCCTCGACGCCGCCTTCGGCTGAGCGGCTGAGCGGCGGAGGGGGCCCGGTGCACGGGCCCCCTCCGCCGAGGGTCAGCGGAGCACCTCGACAGTGTTGCGGCGCACCAGGTTCTTGCCCGGCTCGCGGATCTGCTCCATGGCGGCGGAGTTCAGCAGTACGCAACTGCCCGACGGGCCGGTCACCGTCACAGTGGTCGCCCGGTTGTTGTCCAGGTTGGTCACCCGCAGCCGGGTGCCCACCGGGAACTGCCCACTGGTCGCCGCCGGTCCGGCCGCCTCCTCGAAGAAGGTGATCGCCCCGGAGCACGCCGACTGGGGTGCCGGGCCGGGTGCGCCGGGAGACGCGGCGCCGGGGCGGACGGTGCCGGGGGCCGGAGCGCCGGCGGGCGGGGCCGCGCCGTCGACACGTTCCACCACGTTGCGGCGGATCACGTTCTTTCCCGGCTCGCGGACCAGCTCCATGGCGGCGGCGTTGAGCAGCACGCAACTGCCCGACGGGCCGGTCACCGTCACAGTGGCCGCCCGGTTGTTGTCCAGGTTGGTCACCCGCAGCCGGGTACCCACCGGGAACCGGTCGCTGGTCGCCGCCGGCGCCCCGCCCTCCGCGGAGAAGGTGACCGAGCCGGAGCAGACCGACGACCGTGCCGGGGCCGTGTCGGCGAACCCGAAGCTGGTCCCCACCGACACGCCCACCGCGGCGAGCACCGCCACGCTCGCTGCCAGCACGTGCCTGCGCTGCACCCTCATCGCCGTCACTCCCGTCCTCGGTGGTGTCCTTCACCCACCGGTACGGATCGGAGCGTCCTACCGTTCAGCCGGCACGGGTATCGATCGTGCGGCGGCCAGGTCCACCGGCCCGTACCGGGTGCGCGGGGCTCCGGTGATCAGCGCCCAGTAACGGTCGCCGTACGACCAGTGCCACCACTCGGTCGGGTAGTTGACCATCCCCGCGCCGCCGAGGGCGTCCACCAGGATCTGCCGGTCCCGGCGAGCGGTGCCGCCGATCGCCGGCGCGTCGGTGAAGCAGGCGTCGGCGCTGTCCTCCGGGGTGGCGTCGATGGCCGTGCCCAGATCAAGCTCCACGCCGTCGTCTGTGCAGAGCGTCAGGTCCACAGCGCCGCCGGTGCTGTGCGGGGCCACCTCGACCGGTGAGACGAACTTCGTGGTCTCCCGGTGCAGCCGCTGCGGTGACCAGTCCGGGTGCCGTCGGCGCAGTTCGTCGCGGTAGCCGGTGAAGATGGCCAGTTGCGCCTGGTACGGCCGGTAGCCCTCGACCACCAGCAACCGCAGCCCACCGGGCAGGGCACGCTGCGCGGCCAGCAGGCGGTCCACGACACCGGCGCGCAAGCGGGCGTACGCCCCGGCCGGGTCTGCCGCCCGGCCGTCGAGCCGCAACTCCGGCAGCTCACGCAGGTCCACGAACTCCTCGCCGTCGTCGGCGCTGGGCACCGCCGCCACCCGGGGGTCGGAGAGCAGGATCATCGGATGCTCCCCGCCGTGCTCGCGGACCGCTCCGCGTGCCGGAGCCGGGCCAACTCGACGAGTCGGTCCACCACCTCCCGGTAGCCGACCCCGACGGCGGCCCACACCTTCGGGTACATCGAGTGCGCGGTGAAGCCGGGCATCGTGTTCAGCTCGTTGACGTACAGCTCACCGGCCGTCTCGTCGTAGAAGAAGTCGACCCGGGCCAGACCCCAACCCCCGATCGCGGCGAACGCCCGCAGCGACAGCTCGCGGACCCGCGCGGTCACCTCGTCCGGCAGCACGGCGGGGACGATCATCGGGTCGGCGTCGCCGAAGTACTTCTGCTGGTAGTCGAACCAGCCGCCGCTGACCTGCACCTCGCCCACCGCCGACGCCTCGGGACGCCAGCCACCGAGCACCGCGCACTCCAACTCCCGGCCGGCGACCCCCTGCTCCACCATGACGAGTTGGTCGTGGCGAAGCGCCTCCTCCACGGCGGCGGCGAGGTCGTCACCCTCGCCGACGCGGGAGATGCCGATCGACGAACCCATGCTGGCCGGCTTGACGAACAGTGGCCGGCTCAGCCCGGTTACCAACTTCTCCGGGTCGTCGACCGCCCGGTAGGCGTGCGCGTCGAACGACACGTACGGGGTGACGGGGATGCCCTCGGCGCGCAGCGCCCGCTTCATCGCCACCTTGTTCATGCCGACGGCCGAGGCGAGGATGCCGCACCCGACGTACGGCACGTTCAGTGACTCCAGCAGCCCCTGCACCACACCGTCCTCGCCGTACGGGCCGTGCAGCACCGGGAAGACCACGTCCAGCTCGGCGTGCACAGCGCCGGGGGCATTACCGGCGGACACCTGCACGACACCCGGGCGCGGACCGGCCCGCAACTCGACGGCCGGCCCGGTCACCACCAACTGGTCGTCGATGGCCCGCTCGCCGGCCGGCCGGTCGCGCAACTCGGCCAGCAGCGCGTCGGGCATCAGCCGGAAGCCGCCGCTGCGGGTGACGCCGATGGCGACAGTGCGGTAGCCGCCACCGGCGAGCGCCCGAGCCACCCCGAGCGCCGAGGCACAGGAGACCTCGTGCTCCGCCGACGGTCCACCGAACAGGATTCCGATCCGAACTGGCGCGCTCACGCCGCCGCCCCTTCCTCAGCCAGGTCGGCGGATCGCGGGGCCATCAACCGGGCCACCAGCGCTGCCTCCACGTTTCCGCCGGTCAGCACCACGCCGACCGTCCGCTGCCGGTCCCGGTCCGGCGCGAGCCGCAAAGCACCGGCCAGGCCCGCCGACCCGGACGGCTCGGCGAGCACCTTCAGCTCCGTCAGGATCAGCCGGAACGCGGCGGCGATCTCGTCGTCGTCGACCCGGACGACGCCGCGCAGCGTGTCCCGCACGATGGCGAACGGCAGCTCCCCCACGCAGGACGGCCGCAGCCCGTCCGCGATGGTGGGCGCCGGCGCGACCGGCACGCGTACACCTGCCGCCAGGCTGCGGGCGAGCGAGTCGCAGCCCACCGGCTCCACGCCGTACACCTCGATGCCGGAACCGGCGGCGGCCAGGCACGCACCGGCCACCCCGCCACCACCCCCCACCGGTACGACAAGCGCGTCCAACGGCGTCCCCGCGCGCTCGGCGTCCTCGATCAGCTCCAGGCTCGCGGTGCCCTGCCCGGCGATGACATCCGGGTGGTCGTACGCGTCGACGACGGGGTGACCGCTCTCGTCGCTGAGTCCGTCGGCCACCGCCACCCGCTCCTCGACGCTGGTGCCGGCGAACACCACCCGGGCTCCCGCCGCGCGGGCCCGGTCAACCTTCGTCGAGGCCGCGTCGACAGGCAGCACCACTGTCGCCGCGAGCCCGTGCTGCCGGGCCGCCAACGCCACGGCCGCCGCGTGGTTGCCGGTGCTCTGCGCGATCACCCCGGTGTGCCCGGCCATCGCGAGGCGGCCGACCGCGCGCAGCGCGCCGCGCATCTTGTACGAGCCGCCGTTCTGGAGGTTCTCCGCCTTGAGCAGGACCCGTGCCCCGGCAAGCTCGTCGATCACCGGGGAGCGCAGCACCGGGGTACGGACGACTCGGCCGGCAAGCCAGTGGCTGGCCTCCTCGACATCGGGCCGGACCTGGCCAACGGTGCGTGTCATCGGTTCTCCTTTTCGGGCACACCACAGGCGGGGTCCAGCGGTACGTGGACCCCGGGAAAGGTAGGTGGAAGTGTCAGGTCACTGTGGGTAGCTGGACGTCGACCCGCAGGCCGCCGTACTCGGCGGGCCGGGCCGCGATGATGCCGTCGTGGGCCTGGGTGATCGAGCGGGCGATGGCCAGGCCCAGGCCGGCCCCACCGCCCTGCGAGGTCCGGTCCCTGGCGAGTCGGCGGAACGGCTCGAACAGGCCGGCCACCGCCTCAGCCGGCACGGGCTGGCCGGTGTTCACCACGGACAGCGCGGGCACACCGCTCACCAGGACGGTCAGTGAGCCGCCCGGCCGGTTGTACTTGATCCCGTTCTCCACCAGGTTGGTGACCAGGCGTTCCAGCAGCACCCGCTCGCCGACGACGATGCGGGGTTCGAGATGGGTCTCCACCGTGACCCCGGCGTCCCGGGCCCGGTCCAGGTAACCGGCCAGCACCGCCTCGACGATCGTGTCCAACCGCTGCGGTATCCGCGAACGGAGGCCCTGGTCACTCTCGCTGAGCGCGAGCAGGCCCTCGATCAGTCGTTCGTTGCGCTCGTTGGTCTCCAGCAGCTGACTGGTCAGCAACTCCAACTGCTCACCGGTGAGCGCCCTGGCCATGCCGACCTCGATGAGCGTCCGCTGCACGGCGAGGGGCGTCCGCAGCTCGTGCGAGGCGTTCGCGGCGAACCGTCGCTGCCCCTCGTACCCGGCGGAGACGCGTTCCATCATCTCGTCGATCGCCCGGGACAGCCGGGCCAATTCGTCGCGGCCCCGCGGCCGGATCCGGTGACCGAGGTTCTGCGGGCCCAGGTGCCCGATCGGCCCGGCCAGGTCAGCGACCGGGCGCAGGCACCACACCGCGGCGAACCAGAGCCCCACCAGGACTGCCACTGTCACGAACAGGACGGCCACCAGGGGCAGCATGAACGCCCCCGGCCGTACGTTGCCGCACACAGTCGACAACCCGGGCACGGGCACGTCACAGAACTGCTGCCCCCAGGCCCAGGTCATCTCCGACAGCCACTTGCCCATCGCCGGCAGTATCGGGCCGGCCAGCAGCGCCAGCAGCCCCACCAGCAGCACCCGACGTCGGGGCGTCCAGCTCACGCCGTGCCGCCGATGCGGTAGCCGGCCTTCGGCACGGTGTGGATGATCGCCGGATCGCCGAGCTTCTTGCGCAGTGTCATCACCGTGACCCGTACGGCGTTGGTGAACGGGTCGGCGAACTCGTCCCAGGCCTGCTCCAACAGCTCCTCGGCGCTGACCACCTGGCCGTCCGCGCGCAGCAGCACATGCAGCACGGCGAACTCCTTCGGGCTCAACGCGAGGGGGCGGCCGTCCCGGGTGGCCAGGTGTCGGCCCACGTCCAAGGCCAGGCCGTCCTGGGCGAGCACCGGTGGCAGCGCCGGCGTGGACCGTCGCCCGAGGGCCTGCACCCGGGCCACCAACTCGGCGAAGGCGAACGGCTTCGTCAGGTAGTCGTCCGCGCCGAGCCCGAGGCCCTCGACCCGGTCCCGAATGCCGGCCGCCGCGGTGAGTAGCAGCACCCGGGTGCCGACCTGTGAGTCGGTGATGCTGCGACACACCTCGTCGCCGGTGTGCCCAGGCATGTCCCGGTCCAGCACCGCGACGTCGTACCGGTTCACCCCGACCCGCTCCAGCGCACCGTCACCGTCGTAGCAGACGTCGACGGCCATCGAGAGGCGGCGCAGCCCTTCGGCCACCGTGTCCGCCAACAACCGCTCGTCGTCCGCCACCAGCACCCGCACGTTTGTCCGCTCCCCCAGTTCGGCTTGCCCGGCATACCGTCGCAGGCCCGGGTTAAGGGTTCTGTAAGCACCCGTCGCAGCCATCCTCCACGCGGGTGTCCAGCGGGCAAACCACCGCAAGCCAGTCCCGGTCGACTTCGTGCCCGTGTCACGTCATCTGGGTCGTCCGTCCCCGAAGGCCGAGGCGGGTTGGCGGACGCGGGTGAGCTGCGTCACCCTGGCCCGGCCCACCCCGTCGATCTCGCACTTTATGTTGCCCAAATGTCCCTAAGGCGTTATCTGTCGGGACAGAAAGTGCAAGATCGACGGGGCGGGGCGGGGCGGGGCGGGGCGGGGCGGGGGTGACGGGGGTGCTGGTGTGGTTAGGAGAGGGCGGCGCGGATGGTGGCCTTGATGTGCTGGGGGCGCCGGTAGAGGTCACGGTCGGTGAAATAGCGCATCCGCCAGCCCGCAGCGTCCAGCCAGTTGACCCGCTCCCGGTCGTGTCTGAGCCGTTCACGGTCCAGGTGCGACAGTCCGTCGTACTCGATGCCGATCCGGCGTTCGCGGTAGCCCAGATCCAGCCGGTAGAGAGCTGTGCCATGACGGTCGGCCACCCATAGTTGCGGCTCCGGTGGAGGCAGCCCCCCATCGATCAGAATCAGTCGCAACTGGCTCTCCTGTCGGCACTCCGCCCTGCCGTCGGCCAGCGGTACGAGTTGCCGGGCTTGGCGGACACCACGCAACGCGTTGTGGGCGGCAACCTCGGCAAGCAGGTCATCCTGGGTGACCAAGCCCGACCGGAGCGCGGCATCGAGTACCGGGAGTGCGTCGAGTCGTCGGACGGCGCGAGCCAGGTCGACCGCACAGCGAGCCGCCGGCACACAGGGCAGACCGTCGACGAAGACCGGCCGAACGGGTAGCACCGTCCGGTGAACGACCACCCCGGGTAGACGGGGCTTTGGCACTTCGGCGGGCAGATGAACGTGGATCAGATCATCACGCAGAACCCCGAAGCCGTGTCGGCGGGCGGCACTCTGCCTCGCCAACATCGCCCCGTCGGGCAGCCGGAGCAGCAGTGCGCGCAGTGCGTCATCGTCGCCGCAGGGTTGGTCGGCGTAGACCCCTCTGCGTACGCGGTGCAATTCCTCGCGGTCGAGCCGACTACGGATTCGCCCAACGGTGAGTTGCCGCATGAGTGCGTCGGTACGCCACAACTGAGTTGCCATGGGAGCAGGCTGACCAACCCGGGAGCCCAGAGAGGACCCGCGACGACCACCTGTGGAAAACCATCCGCCCTGTGGACAACCCCCAACCCCACCCCCTGCCGTGCTAGCGCCCCACCCCCGGACTCGCCGCCCCGAATCATCACTCCCACGATCTTGCACTTCCTGTCGTCGATACGCCCTATATGCAGCGAAAGGTCGGCGCAGAAAGTGCAAGATCGCGGGGGCGGGGGCGGGGGCGGGGGGCGGGGGCGCGTGGGGTGCGGGGGCGCGGCGGGGTTAGTCGCAGGCTATGCCGTCGCCGTCTCGGTCCAGGTCGTAGATGTCGTTGCCGATCACCCTGATCGGCCCGCTGACGTAGGCGGGGCCGTTGCCACTGCCACCCGCGCAGTCGACGTCGCTGGCGATCGGGACGCAGCCGCTGTAGTTCGGGTCGCATCTGGACGACTGCGGCTTCTTGGTGCCGACGGCCACGACCTGGGTCACCGGCTGCTTGGTCACTGCGGATTTGACCAGTTTCTTGGCCGTCCGCACGCCGTCGGTGGTGGTCACCTCGTAGGTCAGGGTCCGGACGCCGTTCACGCCCTTGGTGCGGACGACCCGCTTACCCTCGGCCAGTGACGAGTCCTTGACGGTCCGCTCGCCGTACCTGATGGTGGCCTTCTCCGTCACGGTCGTCACCTGCACCACCGGCACGGCTGCCGCGCTGGACGGGCTGGGTGCGACCGACGAAGGCGCCGACGAGGGTGTGGAGGGCACGGCGATCGGCGACTCCTCCTGGGCCGGCTCGCCGGAAGCGACCAGGATCGGCTGCTGCGGCTGCTCGGCGGCGGTGCCGGTCTTTGTCGGTTCCGGCTCGCCGGTCAACGCGCCGACGATGGCGGTGCCGGCGCAGCAGAGCAGCAGGAGCGACAGCGTCACCGAGCCGAGGATCACGGCGACCCGGCTGGCGGGAGTGGCCCGGCGGAACCAGTTCGGTCGGGGCGTCTGGCCAAACGACGGCGGGTACGGCGGCCCCGGGTTCTGTGGTGGTTGCATCGTCACGGCGATGAGTGTCGTCGCAAACACAGCCTGCAATATCCCCCGTCGCGTTCGTCACCTGCGCCTTTCGCTTCGCCGGGAAGATCGGTGGGCGCGCTCGCGGGCGACGAGTCGGCAGGTGCGGCAACCCTCCAGGTCGGCAGGGCAGGGCCGATCGTGCGGGTGTCAGCACCAACAAAAGCCGCAGATCACCACGCACTGAATCGACAGGGGGTCGGAGGCCGAACGGCGACGACGGAACTGTCGCGATGCCGTCAACGGGGCGGGCTCAGCGCTCTTCCATCGCCCATGGTGACCCGTAACCGTTCAGCAGGTCGAGGAAGGGCTTCGGGGGCAGCGCTTCCGGCCCGAGCACCCCGACACCGGCCCACGCGCCGCTGGCGAGCAACTCCAACGCGACGACCGGGTTGACGGCGGTCTGCCAGACCACCGCCTGGTGCCCGTACTCCCGCATCGACCACTCGTTGTCGACCACGTGGTACAGGTAGACCTCGCGGGGATGCCCGTCCGGGCCGAGCCCGCGTACCCAGGTGCCGGCGCAGGTCTTGCCGCGCATTCGGGCACCGAGCGTGGCCGGGTCGGGCAGGCTCGCGGCCACCACGTCACGCGGCGAGACCTCGACGCCGCGTACCCGCACCGGGGAGACCGCGTCCAGGCCGAGCTTGTGCAGCGTCTTGAGCACCTCGATGAACTCGTCGCCGAGGCCGTACTTGAAGGTGACCCGCCGGGCCTTGACCCAGCGCGGGATGAGCAGCACCTCCTCGTGCTCGACGTTGACGCACTCGACCGGCCCGATCCCGTCCGGAAAGTGGAAGACCTCGGGCTCGGAGAACGGTTCCGTGGTGAACCAGCCCCGGTCCCTCTCCCAGATGACCGGCGGGTTGAGGCACTCCTCGATGGTGGTCCAGATGGAGAACGAGGGTGCGAAGTC
This sequence comes from Micromonospora sp. NBC_00821, assembly GCF_036347035.1. NCBI lineage: Bacteria > Bacillati > Actinomycetota > Actinomycetes > Micromonosporales > Micromonosporaceae > Micromonospora > Micromonospora sp. NBC_00821. Next base: position 1,238,235 of record NZ_CP108880.1, on the reverse strand, counting down.
GTATCCGTCGACGGTGAGGTTCGCCCCGTCCCGGACACCGATCTCGTCGATCTCGCTGAACAGCTCGTCGGCGGCGTAACGGGCGAACACGTCGGACAGGCCGGGCTCGACCCCGATGCCGCACAGCGCCAGCCGACCGGCCGCCGACCAGGTGTCGGCCAGCGCGAACTGTTCGTCGCCGAGCTTCACGCCGGTCTCGACGTGCGACAGCGACATCGCCATGTCCAGGTAGTCCGCGCCGGCAGCGAACGCGCCATCGAAGATCGGCATGACGAATCGCGGGTCGACGGCGTTCAGCACGTGCGTGATCCGGTGCTCCCGGCACAGTGCGGTGACCGCGTCGGCCGAGGAGGCGTCCACCTGGGCGGCGACGAAACGGTCACCATGCCCGGCGACCGCCCGCTGGGCGCGAACGGGGTCGTGGTCGGCGACCACGATGGTCTCGAAGAAGGTCCGTCGGGCGGCGATGGCTACGGCGGCGGAGCCGACGCCACCGGCGCCGACGAGGAGGACACGCATCAGGAATCAAACCCCAAACCGAAACGATCGAGAGTACGGAGCCAGAGGTCGCGCCGGCCCTCACGCGCGTCGGCGCGGGCCAGTGACCAGCGGGTGAGATTGATGCCGACCGCGCGGGCGGGTTCCGGCGGGAACGGCAGTGGCTTGCGGCGAACCAGGTCGAGCCGGGTCAGCGGGGTGTTCCCGCCGTCGAGCAGGTCGAGCAGCACCCGGGCCCCGAAGCGGGTGGCCCCGACGCCGAGGCCGGTGTAGCCGGCCGCGTACGCCAGCCGACCGCCGTAGGCGGTGCCGAAGAACGGGCAGAACCGGGTGCAGGTGTCGATGACCCCGCCCCAGCGGTGGCTGAACCGCACGTCAGCGAGCTGCGGGAACGTGGTGAAGAAGTGGCGGGCGAGGGTGGTGAAGGTGGCTGGGCGTTGCTCCAACTCGGGCGCGACCCGGTTGCCGTAGTGGTAGACGGCGTCGTAGCCGCCGAAGAGGATCCGCCCGTCGGTGGTGATCCGGTAGTAGTGGAACTGGTTGGCGGTGTCGGCGAGCCCCTGCCGGTTGCGCCAACCGATGGCGTCGCGCTGGGCCGGGGTGAGCGGTTCGGTCATCAGCACGTGGTCGTACACCGGCACCAGGTACGCCCGCAGCCGGCGCAGCAGCGGCGGGAACGCGTTGGTGGCCAGCACGACCCGGCGCGCGCGTATCGAGCCGGGAAGACCTGCGGCGCGGGTGTCGGCCGGGCCGGGGTCGGCCGACAGGGCTGCGGGATCGGTGCCCAGGGTGCTGGCGTGCACCGCGGCGATGTCGGCGCGCAGGCCGGTGACCCGGGTGTGCTCGTGCACGCGTACGCCGAGGTCGAGGCAGGCGCGGCGCAGCCCCCAGGCCAGCTTCGCCGGGTCCACCATCGCCACCCGGTCGGCGTCGAACATTCCACCCAGGTACGTCGGTGAGTGCACCTCGGCGCGTACCTCGTCCCGGTCGAGCAACCGCACCCGGTGGCCGTACCGGCGGGCCAGGTCCGCGTCGGCGGCCAGCCCGTCGAGTTGGTACGGCTCGACGGCGACGGCCAGCTCACCGGTGCGCTCGAAGTCGCAGTCGATGTCGAACGTCGCGACGGTGGCGGCGATGGCGTCCAGGTTGTCCCGGCCGAGGCGTTCCAACTCGCCGACCTCGTCGGGGAAACGTTCGACGCCGTTGGCGAGGCCGTGGGTCAGCGAGGCGGCGCAGAACCCGCCGTTGCGCCCGGATGCGGCCCAACCGCAGGTCCCGGCGTCGACGAGAAGCACGTCCCGGTCCGGGTCCGCCTGCTTCGCCAACAGCGCGGCCCACAGCCCGCTGTAACCGCCGCCGATCACCAGCAGGTCGGCGGAGTGCCGACCGCTCAGTGGCGGTAGCGGGTCGGGTCGGTCCGGGCGATCGAGCCAGTACGGCACGGGCGCCGCGTCGGCCAACGCCCGGCCGGTATGCGGGAGCGTCATGACGGCCCACCGGTCGGATGACCCGCATCCGGGGGCGTCATGACGACCGACGCGGGTGACCTGACGGCCCGGCCAGCAGGGTGGCGCGGCGGGCCCGTCGACCGCGCAGCGAGCTGAGCCCCACGAGTAGCAGCGCGCCAGCGAACATCGCGGTGCCGATCACGTTGACCTGCGGTGGGATGCCACGCTGGGCAGCGCCCCAGACGTACATCGGGAACGTGACAGTGGTGCCGGCGTTGAAGTTCGTGATGATGAAGTCGTCGAAGCTCAGCGAGAAGGCCAGCAACGCGGCGGCCACGATGCCGGGCAGCACCAGCGGCAGGGTGATCCGCCGAAAGGTCTGCCACTCGTTGGCGTAGAGGTCCATGGCGGCCTCCTCCAGCCGCCGGTCCATCCCGGCGAGCCGCGCCTTCACCGTCACCACCACGAACGACACGCAGAACATCACGTGCGCGATCACGATGGTCCAGAACCCCTGCGGCACTCCCGCCGACACGAACAGGGCCAGCAACGACGTGCCCATCACCAGCTCCGGGGTGGCCATCGGCAGGAAGATCAGCACGTTGATCCCGGATCGGCCCCGGAAACGGTGCCGGACCAGCGCGAACGCCATCAGGGTGCCGAGCACCGTGGCGACCACAGTGGCGATAAAGCCGATCTGCACGCTGCGGACCACCGCGTCGCACATGTCCGAGGTGGCGCACGGCTGCCGCCAGTTGTCCAGTGTGAACTCGTTGAAGTCGTACGACAGCCGGCTCGACGGCCTGTTGAACGACAGCGCGGCCACCACCAGGATCGGCAGCGCCAGGTAGCCGAGCACCAGCAACGCCACGATCATCACCCAGCGGTCCGCGAGCCAACGGGAAAGCCTCATCAGAGCCGCCTTTCGTTCGCGACTGCGGGGCTCCGCTGCGCTGCGCTCCTCGCGCTCACAGGACCTCCTCCGTGCCGGCTCGACGGAGGTAACCGAAGACCACCGCGAGGATCGCCGCCATCAGCAGGAACGACAACGCGGCGCCCTGCGGGTAGTCCAGTCGGACCAGGAACGCCGAGTCGATGACGTTGCCGATCATGTATTCGTTCGGGGTGCCGAGCAGTTCGGCGTTGATGTAGTCGCCGCTGGCCGGGATGAAGAACAGCAGCGTGCCGGCGACCAGGCCGGGCATGGACAGCGGCAGCGTCACCCGACGGAAAGCCTGCACCGGGCTCGCGTACAGGTCGGTGGCCGCCTCCAGCAACCGGGGGTCCAGCCGCTCCAGGCTGGCGTACAGCGGCAGCACCAGGAACGGCAGGAAGTTGTACGTCAGGCCGAGCACCACAGCGAACGGGGTGGCCAGCAGCCGACCGTCCGGGGCGAGTAGGTGCACGTCGCGCAGCAGACCGACGAGCGCGCCGTTGTCCGACAGGATCGTCTTCCAGGCCAGCGTGCGGACCAGGAAGCTGGTGAACATCGGCGCGACGACGCACACCAGCAGCAGGTTCTTCCAACGGCCGGCCTTCTGCGCGATGGCGTATGCCAACGGGTAGCCCAGCAGCAACGCCAGCACCAGCGCCAGCCCGGCGTAGCCGAACGAGCGCAGGAACTGCGGCCAGTACGCCTGCAGCACGTCCGGGTAGTTGCCGACCGCCCAGGTCATCGCGTACCCGGTGGAGAGCGAGCCGCTGGGGTCGTACAGGCTGGCCGCCGCCAACTGCACCAACGGCACACCGAAGAAGATGAGCAGCCAGGCCGCACCGGGCAACAACAGCAGGTACGGCAGGAGTCGGCGCCGCCCGGACCGGGCTGCCGGTGGCGCGGGCGGCGGGTGCCCCGCCCTGGTAGGGGCCAGCAGGGTCACGACGACGCACCCACCGGCTCGTCGAGCACCGGTGATGTCCGGTCGGTGTCGGCGGCGTCGCGGGGCAGCAGGAACGCGTGCTGCGGATCCCAGTACGCCACGGCCTCGCTGCCGACCGCCACCGGCGTCGACGTCCCGCTGTTGGCGGCGAAGACCGACAACTCGGTGCCCCAGCCGGTGCGCAGCAGGTACTGCGTGCTGACTCCCACGTAGGAGGCGTCGGTGACCACTCCGGTGACGTGCTGATGGCCGGCGGGCACCTGGTCGGCGGAGCCGACCAGAATCAGCTTCTCGGGGCGTACCCCCAGGTGGACGGGACCGTGGTCGGCCCGTGAGCGGCCGGCGGGCACCGAGAAGCGCGTGCCGTGCGCCGTCACCGCGACCTCGCCGCCACCGGCGCCGGTGGCCTCGCCGGCGAGCAGGTTCGACTGGCCGAGGAAGTTCGCCACGAACGCGGTGGCGGGAAACTCGTAGAGGTCGGCGGGAGGACCGAGTTGCTCGATCCGGCCGGCGTTCATCACCGCGACGGTGTCGGCCATTGTCATGGCCTCCTCCTGGTCGTGGGTGACGTGCACGAAGGTGATGCCGACCTCGGTCTGGATGCGCTTCAGCTCGATTTGCATCTGTCGGCGCAGCTTGAGGTCGAGTGCGCCCAGCGGCTCGTCGAGCAACAGCACCTGCGGCCGGTTGATCAGGGCGCGGGCCAACGCGACCCGCTGCTGCTGGCCGCCGGAGAGCTGGGCGGGGCGGCGGTTGCCGTACCCGTCGAGTTGCACCAGCGACAGCATCCGGGTGACCTCGTCGTCGACCGAGCGGATGCCGCGTCGACGCAGCCCGAAGGCCACGTTCTCGAAGATGTCGAGGTGCGGAAAGAGGGCGTAGCTCTGGAAGACGGTGTTGACCGGCCGCTTGTACGGCCGCAGCCGGGCGATGTCCCGGTCACCGAGCAGCACCTGGCCGCTGGTCGGCTCCTCGAGGCCGGCGATCATCCGCAACGTGGTGGTCTTGCCGCAGCCGGACGCGCCGAGCAGCGCGAAGAACGAGCCCTGCTCGATGGTCAGGCTCAGGTCGTCGACAGCGGTGAAGACGCCGAACCGTTTGGTGAGGTTGGCCAGGCGCAGGTCGCCGGCGGGTGTCTCGCGCGCCATCCTCGTCACGCCCCGATGACCTGTTGGAACTTGCCCTCGTACTCCTTCTCCTGCTTCTCGTCCAGGGCCATGAACACCTTGGACTTCGACAGCAGCGCCTCGTCCGGGAAGATCAGCGGGTTGGCTGCCAACTCGGGGTCGATCTTCTCCATCTCGGCCTGAGCGCCCTTGACCGGGCAGATGTAGTTGACGTACGCGGCCAGCTTCGCCGCGACAGCCGGCTCGTAGTAGTAGTTGATCAGCGCTTCGGCGTTGCCTTTGTGGGTGGCCTTGTTGGGGACCATCATGTTGTCGCTGTAGAGCATCACGCCGGAGTCCGGCGCGACGAACCGAACTTTCTCGTCCTCACCGGACAGTTGGATGACGTCGCCGGACCAGCCGATGCACGCGGCGATGTCGCCCTTCGCCAGGTCGGGCGCGTAGTCGTTACCGGTGAACTTGCGGATCTGCCCGGAGTCGACTGCCTTCTTGAGCTTGTTGAGGGCGTCGTCGAACTGGGCGGCGGTAAAGTTCGCCGGGTCATGCCCGTTGGACCCGAGCAGCAGACCCATGGTGTCGCGCATCTCGCTGAGCGCTGTCACCTTGCCCTTGAGATCGGGGCGGGTGAGCAGTTCGTCGACAGTCCGCAGTTCCTTCGTGACGTTGCCGTTGTAAGCGAGGCCGGCGAGGCCGGACTGCCACGGGATGGAGATCCGGTTCTCGGCGTCGAAGGGGCGGTTGAGCAGCGACGGAAGCAGGTTGGCCTGCACGTTCGGGATCTTCGCCGGGTCCAGCTTCTGGATCCAGCCGAGCCGGATCATCCGGGCCGCCATCCAGTCGGTCAGCACGATGATGTCCCGGTCGGTGCTCTGGCAGGCGGCGAGCTGGTTCTGCACCTTGCCGAAGAATTCGTTGTTGTCGTTGATGTCCTCGGTGTAGGTCACCTGAATGCCGGTCTTCGTGATGAACTCGTCGAGGCTCGGCCGCTTGGACTCGTCAGCGTCGTCCACGTCCATGTACTGCGGCCAGTTGGCGAAGGCGAGTTTCTTCTCGGTGCCGGAGAGGTCCTCGCTGACGCAGCCAGCTTCGGTCTGTTGCGCGCCCTTGGTGCCGCAGCCCGCGAGGCTGCCACCCATGGTGAGCAGGGCGGCCGAACCGAGAGTGCCGGTGAGCAGTCCACGCCGGGAGAGGGGCCGGAGGGGAGTACGCATGACGACTCCTAGGGGTCATCGTCGGCGGGCGGGACGGGGAGGCGCGCCGGCGGGAATGTCGGGAGGGTCAAGTGCCATGGACGACTGATCCTGACATGAGGTGACCTCCCTTACAAGGGATTCCGTTGCGGGAATAGCGATGCACGACGAAATACGCCAGACTACGCGGGGATACACGCGCGACATCACGATTCGGGACATGGGGAGCGGGCAATGACAAACCGGCAGCACGAGAACAGCAATGGCGGTCGACGCGTCGCTGTCCGTGACGGCGCCAATCACGCTCTGCTGGATGACGTGGCCAAGCAGATCATCGAGCAGCTCCAGGAGGACGGCCGCCGCCCGTACGCGACGATCGGCAAGGCGGTGGGGCTGTCCGAGGCGGCGGTCCGGCAACGGGTGCAGCGGCTGCTCGACTCCGGCGTGATGCAGATCGTGGCGGTGACCGATCCGCTCCAGCTCGGCTTCAACCGGCAGGCGATGATCGGCCTCCGTACCGACGGCGACCTGGAAGCGGTCGCCGACCGGCTGGCCGAGTTGGACGAGGTCGACTACGTGGTGATCACCGCTGGGTCGTTCGACCTGCTCACCGAGGTGGTCTGCCGCAACGACGACCACCTGCTGGAGATCCTGCAACGGCTGCGCGCGGTGCCCGGGGTGCTCTCCACCGAGGCGTTCGTCTATCTCAAGCTGCGCAAGCAGACCTACACCTGGGGTACGGCCTGACGCTGCCCGCTGCCCGCCGCGCTGACCGCGCCGATGAACGACGCCCAGGCGGTCGGCGCGAAGGTCAGGGCTGCGCCGTCGCGATCCTTGCTGTCGCGCACCAGCACCCGGCCGGGCAGGTTGTCGGCCACCTCGACGCAGTCACCACCGTTGTTGCTGCTGCGGGTCGCGGTGCGCCAGCGGGCGTCGGTCATGTCCATGTCGTGGCCACTTCCCTGATCAGCTCGATCGACCGGCGTTGGGGGAACGCCTCGCCGGTGACGCTCTCCCACCTGCGTCCCAGGCTAGCGACGTCGAGGGGATCGGTCACGACCTGACCGCGGAGCTGGTTGTCGAGATACGCCAATTCCGTCCCGTCGGGCAGCCTGCCCAGCACGAAAGGGCCGGCCAGCCCGGTGTGCCACGGGCTCTCGGCCGGGATGATCCGGACCTGCACGTGCTCCCACTCGGCCACTCTCGCGAGGTGGGCCAACTGGGCGGCCATCACGGCGCGGTCACCGACCGGCCGGCGCAGCACCACCTCGTCGATCACCGCCACGAGCTGCGGTGGAGCATCGCTGCACAGGACCGCCTGCCGTTCGAGGCGGCTCGTCACTATCTGGTCCACCTCGGACGGTGCGACCAGCCCGCCGGTGCCCAGGATCGCGCGGGCGTACCCCTCGGTCTGCAGCAGACCCGGCACGAGCAGCGGCTGGTAAGACCGGAGCGAGGTGGCGTCCTGTTCCAGCTCGGCCCACGGCCGGAACCACGGCAGGTCACGGCGGCGGAACGGCTCCGGCCAAAGGTCGGCCGCGTCCCGGCGCAGGACCTCGGCCACCGCCACCCGGGTACGCGGATGCGGGATGCGCCCCGGAGCGAGCCACCGCGCCGCCGTCTTCGGGTCGACGCAGACCTTCTCGGCCAACGACTCGACAGTCTCCCCCGCCTCGGCCATCGCCACCCGCAACGCCTCGTTCGCCACCAGACCCTCCCGCCGCTCCTCCGTGCCGTGGCGGACGACCCCGGGTCGTTCGCCCAGCAGGCGCGCTGCGACGCCGCTCGATGCACGTTGCGGCGGACGATAGCCACGCTGCGTGTCGGTGTCTGCGCTCTACCGGCGTGTTGCGGTGGGACGTGTTGGCGCGCAACCAGGACGCCCCCGACCGTCCCCGAAGTGCCCCACCAGCGTCCCAAGACCCGCGCCTCTCGGCCCCCGGCGCACCCTCCCCGGCCCCCCGCGGCCCGCGCCTCCCGACCCCGGCGCGCCCTCCCCGGCCCCTGCGGCCCGCGCCTCCCCCGTCACGCGTCGCCCCCGTCACGCGTCGCCCCGACCTTCAGCCGCGCCCCCGACCCCAGCCGCGCACCCAACCCCAGCCGCGCACCCAACCCGGCCTGCGTCACCGCAATCCGCGACCGCCGCCCTGCGGCCTCCCCGGCCCCGCGTGCCCTGCCCTTGCACTTTCACTTGATCCACTCGACTTCACGAATATCGCGGTATCAACCACGCCCGGGACACCGCGATTTCGGCGAACCCGAGTGGATCGAGGCAGCGGCCGAGGAAGGCGCTGTCACCCGCCGGGCCCTTTGGAGCTGATGTCGCAAACGAGTCGCGGACGGGAGAACCCGGCGACGAGCCGGCTTGCCTGACCGATAGGCGCGAGCCGGGAGGCGCGAACCGGCAGGCGCGAACCGGGAGGCGCGAACCGGGAGGCGCGAATCCGGGAGGGCACGTGGCGGCCCCGACAGGACGGCCGTGATGTCGCAAACGATTCAGCTCCAAAGGCAGCCACCAGCACACCTCCGCCTCCAGCCGGCCGTCGATCAACCAGTCGGCAGTAGTACGGATTCCGTTGCCTCCATGACGCCTGTGCGCTAAATCCGTCGCCAACCGACCGTGATACCGCCGATAACACTTGCTTCCGAGGTTGAGACTGTGCGATAACCGTTGGCAGAGCGGCCGGCCTCACCCCTTTGACCGGCCCGACGACCGATGGGGCTGACATGGCCAACGCCACCGACCACCTCTGGATGCACTTCACCCGGATGGCGAGCTACTCCGCCGGTGAGGTGCCGACCATCGTGCGCGGCGAGGGAGCGTACGTGTGGGACGCGCAGGGTCGCCGCTACCTGGACGGGCTCGCCGGGCTTTTCGTTGTCAACGCCGGCCACGGCCGTACCGAACTGGCCGAGGCCGCCGCCAAGCAGGCCGGCGAGCTGGCCTACTTCCCGCTCTGGTCGTACGCGCACCCGAAGGCCATCGAGCTTGCCGAGAGGATCGCCGCGCTCACCCCCGGCGACCTCAACCGGATCTTCTTCACCACCGGCGGCTCCGAGGCCGTCGAGGCGGCGTGGAAGCTGGCCCGCGCCTACTTCAAGCGCACCGGGAAGCCCAACAAGTACAAGGTGATCAGCCGGTACATCGCCTACCACGGCACCTCCATGGGCGCCCTGTCGATCACCGGCCTGCCCGGCATCAAGAGCGACTTCGAGCCACTGGTGCCGGGCGCGATCAAGGTGCCGAACACGAACTTCTACCGGGCGCCCGAGCATGGCGACGACCCCGAGGCGTTCGGCCGCTGGGCCGCCGACGAGATCGGTAGGGCCATCGAACGGGAAGGGCCGGACACTGTCGCCGCGGTCTTCCTTGAGCCTGTGCAGAACTCCGGCGGGTGCTTCCCACCACCACCCGGCTACTTCGAGCGGGTACGGGAGATCTGCGACGCGTACGACGTGCTGCTCGTCTCGGACGAGGTGATCTGCTCCTGGGGGCGGTTGGGCGAGTACTTCGGCGCGGTGCGCTACGGCTACCAGCCGGACATCATCACCACTGCCAAGGGCATCACCTCCGGCTACGCCCCGCTCGGCGCGATGATCGCCAGCGACCGGTTGATGGAACCGTTCCTCACCGAGACCGGCATGTTCGCCCACGGGGTGACCTTCGGCGGGCACCCGGTCTCCTGCGCGGTTGCCCTGGCCAACCTGGAGGTGTTCGCCCGCGAGGACCTGGTCGGGCACGTACGCGCCAACGAGGACGCCTTCCGGGCCACCCTGGAGAAGCTGTACGACCTGCCGATCGTCGGCGACGTCCGCGGCGACGGCTACTTCTACGGCATCGAGCTGGTCAAGGACAAGACCACCCGGGAGACCTTCACCGAGGCCGAGTCGGAGCGCCTGTTACGCGGCTTCCTCTCGACCGCCCTGTTCCAGGCGGGCCTCTACTGCCGGGCCGACGACCGGGGCGACCCGGTCATCCAGCTGGCCCCACCCCTGATCGCCGAGCAGCAGCACTTCGACGAGATCGAGCAGATCCTCCGCACAGTCCTAACCGAGGCCTGGACCAAGCTCTAACCCCACCCACCCACCCCACCCCACCCACCCTCGTTGATCATGAAGTTATTGCCAAGACACGCCGAGGCAGAGGGCAATAACTTCATGATCGACGCCGACAGGGGCGCCGGCCGGGGGTCCCGCCGGGGCGGGTGCGGGGTTAGTGGTTGGGGGGGATTACCCGGAGGTGGCCTCTGCGGCCGGTCTGGTGGGGGTTCTCGGGACGGTTTTGGTCCGGCTCCGGGGGGCGGGGGGCCGGTCGGGCGGCTTCGCGGACCGCTTCGGCCAGCGCGACCAGGTCGTCAGTGGTGGGCGGCGGTGGCTCGAACTCGCCCTCGTGCCGGACGACATCCCAGCCCCGCGGCGCGGTCAGGCTGCGGGCGTGCGGCTCGCACAGGTCGTACGTGTGCGGCTCGGCGAACGCCGCCAGCGGCCCCACCACCGCTGTCGACTCGTTGTAGACATAGGTCAATGTGGCGACCGCTTGCCGGGGGCAGCCGTTACGGGAGCAGCGCCGTGGTGACCTCACGTGCGGCAGGGTATCTCCATTACCGGGTCCGGCGCATCGCTTCGCGTTGCGACACGCCCGTCATGGTGATCACAGTCGACCGTCCTGGGCGCGCCGCGCCACGAGAGCGGCGCTGCCGCTGACCAGCCCGACGCGGGCGCTACCCTTTGCCTCATGACGAGCCCGGAACACCGCCGCCCCGGCTCCGGCCGGCGTGCGCATCGTGACCGGCACGGGCGCGGCCTGCGCGGGCGGCTGGTTCCGGCCACCGTCCCGTTGGCGCGGACCAAGGCCGAGGTCTTCGACGACCTGGTCCTGGACACCGTCGAGACGCTGGAGCGTCGGTTCGCCAAGGAGTTGGCCGGGGTCGAGTTCGCGGTCGAGGACGTCCCGCCGGACCTGAACGTCTACGACTCGGACGTGCTGGAGGACGGCGAGGTCCCGTTGGCCCGGCTGCTGCCCGGCCGCCCGGGCCGGCAGGAGGTGCCGCCGCGGATCGTGCTGTACCGGCGGCCCCTGGAGTTCCGGGCGATGGACCGTGAGGACCTCGCCGATCTCGTCCATGACGTGATCATCGAACAGGTGGCGAACCTTCTCGGGGTAGACCCGGACGAGCTCGCCTGAGCCAACCCCCGAGCCTGAGCCAACCCCCGAGCGGAGAGTCGGGCGGCCCCCACCGCCTCGACCTCACACCGCTCAGGCGGCCCCCCGCGCAGACCCACACCGCCCGGACCTGCACCGCTCAGGCGGCCCGCCGCTTCAACTTGCGCCGCTCCCGCTCGGAGAGCCCACCCCAGATGCCGAACCGCTCGTCGTGACCCAGTGCGTATTCGAGGCACTCGGTCTTGACCTCGCAACGCGAGCAGATCCGCTTCGCCTCGCGGGTCGAGCCGCCCTTCTCGGGAAAGAACGCCTCGGGGTCGGTCTGCGAGCACAACGCCCGCTCCTGCCACTCCGGCGCGTTTCCGAGCAGGTCGGCCACCTCAAGCTGGCCGTCCATCAAATGCCTCCTTGTCGCGCACCGGCGTCATCGCCGCTGCAACCCCCCACGCGAAAGGCGTGCTTGTCCGTCCGGTCCCGTTTTGTTGCGTTCCGTGCGAACAACCCCATTCAAATTACACGCGTGTAATGCGTGCGCCGTCAAGCCAAACTTGATAATGGAGTCGCCCTCCCGACACCCCCGGCCGGCCACTCGGGCCGTCCAGCCTCGCAACCTGCCCTATCGATTCAGACCCCGGCCGAGTAACGCCCTCTCCGGCGAGTTGCCCGACTTTTCTGCCGTGGCGCTTCTCCGACGAGTCGCCGACCGGACGGCACCAGAGACCTCCACCCCTAAGCTGATCTTGGTGGGGGACAGGTTAACGCGGCGCGGCGCAGACTGCCCGTCAAGCTGCGGACAGCACTCGCGCCCCGTCCACAATGTGGACAGGGCGCGGTGGTGAAAACGAGGTTCCGGGGTCAGCCGGCGGCCCCAAAACTACTGCTGGGCCAGGCAAACTCGGCTATCTCTCCACCATGGACAGGAATCGTGCCGGCGGGCGTACGATCGTCCCACCAGACGGTATACATTCCGCTCGGCAGATCGGGATAGACCGCACTGTGGAACGAGCCGTCCCGCACCCGACGCTCACGCACCGCCGAGTGGACCCGCCGGTCGTCGTCGCGACTGATCTCGATCTCCCGGCCGTGCAGATCCGGGCCCGTGTAGACGATCAGGGCACCGGTGTCACCGCCCAGATCGAGGACGACGGTCCCGGTCTCCGACGGCCCGTACGCGTGCTCGTGCATTCGCTCGCCCCCGGCCCGATCAGGACGCCGCCGGCGGGTTGTTGAACCCGTCGTACGGCGTACCCAGGTAGGGGAAGTTTCCGAGGAACGGCGCTGTCACGTCGGCGGCGCTCAGCCCAGGGGTGACAGCGGCGGCCGCCGCGTCCGGCTTGAACGTCTTGTCCACCAGCGGGACGGTGACCCCGGCGATGGCCCGCAACGCGATGCTGACCACGTCGTCGCCGACCCGCCGCCCGTTCGGGAACCCGGCCAGGTCGCCACCGAGCACCCCGAACCGGTCCGGCCGCCTGGTCGGTGGGATCGCCGTGTTCAGTCGCAGCATGTCGGCCTGCACGTCGCCGGTGGCGTTGGTGAAGCCGTCGATCAGCCCGGCGGGCACGCCGGTGAGCAGGATCGCCACCAGGTCGGCTCGGGCCTTCTTCGCCTTGGTGAGCTTGTCCAGGTTGGGAAAGACGTCCGGGTAGAGCGCCGGCAGCAACGCGGCCAGCTCCGGTTGCTCGACGAACTGGGCGAACCGCTTGTCCTCCGACGGTGGCAGCGAATTCCACAGGTCCTTCTTGGACATCGGCACGATGACCTCGTTGAACAGCGGATTTCCCAACCGCGAGACCTGGGTGAACGGGCCGGTGCTGGTGTCCGCCCCGCCCCGGTCGCCGAGCACCCGCACCTGCCGACGTGACGCCGACGTCCACACCCCGATCACCGACGCCCGATCGGCGGCACCGTAGCGGTTGGCGCGCCGACGTACCCGCTCCAGCGGCACCTGCACCGCGATGCTGTGCACGTTCATCCGGTCGGTGGCGTTTACCGGCTCCCCCTCGGCCTTGAAGATCTTCTTCCCGGCGACGTGCAGCTGCTGGAACGGCCGCAGCGTGCCGAGGTCGAAGATCGCCCCGAGGTCCACGAAGAACCCGTCGGCGCGCTGCCCGGCGAAGACCCGCTCCCCCGTGGACAGCGAGTAGGTGGCCTGCCGCACCAGGTCGGCGTACTTCGGGGTGGACAGCGGGCCGACGTTGCACGGCGGGCACTGCAGCTTGTGCGCCAACCGGTGCTCGCGGCCGTCAGCCACCCTGGTCAGGCTGTAGAACTGCCGCCGGTTCCAGTTCTTGCTGTCCAGCGAATCGATCGGACCGGTGTTGTAGAGAAAACTGTTCGGGTTGGTGATCTCGGTGGTGAATTCGAACCGGTAGGTGACATCCGGACGACCGTCACCGTCGTTGTCGATATGGATCTCGTACCGCACGTCGTCGCCGAACTCGAAGAAGTTCGGGCCCCCGGAGGGGAGCTGCAACGGCACGTAGTTGGCGATCAACGTGACCGTGTCGCGTTTGTCGGGGCTGACGAACGCGTACAGGTCGGAGCTGTCGGCGACCGGATCCTTGGCTATCTCCGGGGCCTCGCGGTGGGAAGACATGACGGACCAACCTCACTGGGCGGGGACAGGATGGCGGGGCGGAGGGTCGGGTCAGCGCCGGGCGGCGCGCCGCAGCCGGTCCGCCAGGCCGCGGTCGCGTACCTCGATGCGCGTCTCACCGACGAAGACGTCCATCGTTCCCGAGGCGGCGTCACGCAGGTGCACGACGATCGGTTCGTCGGCTCGTCCGGCCGCGCCGGGGGCGTTCTGCGCGGCCGACAGGCCCGGCACTGTGAGCGCGGCGGCGCCGAGGGTGGCGCTGGCAGCGGCGGTCAACGTCTGCCGGCGGGTCAGTCGCGGCCACTGCCGCTTCCGCTGATCACTGGTCATGGGCAACCTTTCCGGCGGTGGCGCGAGCGCGCCCGCGGAGACGGACGGGTCCGGTGCCGTCTCGCGACGCCGCCGGGCCCCTGAGGGGACACCGGCGGCGGTCCTCGCCGCGACCGCCACCGGCATCGCGTGGTACGGCCGGTGGCGGGGAAAGGTTCGACGTCAGGGGCGGGCGTGACCGTACGCAGTCGACCGCTTGCGCGCCGGACGACCGGCGGCCTTCGCGATGGCCCGCAACTGCTCCTCGGTACGCGCCGAACCGTTGTCGGAACCGGCCATCCGGGAGATGGTCTCCTCCATCAGCGTGCCGCCGAGGTCGTTGCAGCCGCCCTGGAGCATCGCGACAGTGCCCTCGTCGCCGAGCTTCACCCAGGAGCACTGGATGTTGTCGATCCGGCCGTGCAGCAACAGCCGGGACATGGCGTGCACCACCCGGTTCTCCCGCCAGGTCGGCCCGGGTCGGGCGATACCCGCCAGATAGATCGGAGCATTCGTGTGCACGAACGGCAGCGCCACGAACTCGGTGAACCCGCCCGTGCGGTCCTGCACCCCGGCCAGCACCCGGAAGTGCGCCAGCCACTGCCCGGGGTGGTCGACGTGGCCGTACATCATCGTGGAGCTGGACCGGATGCCCAGCTCGTGCGCGGTGCTGACCACCTCGACCCAGGCGGCGGCCGGGAGTTTGCCCTTGGTCAGCACCCAGCGCACGTCGTCGTCGAGGATCTCGGCGGCGGTGCCCGGAATGGTGTCCAGCCCGGCCTCACGCAACTGGAGCAGCCACTCACGGATCGGCACCCCGGCCTTCGCGGCGGCGGTGACGATCTCCATGGGCGAGAACGCGTGCACGTGCATCTCGGGCACCCGGGCCTTGATCGCGCGCACGATGTCGGCGTACCCGGTGACCGGCATCTTCGGGTCGATGCCGCCCTGGAGGCACACCTCGCTGGCACCGGCGGCCCACGCCTGCTCGGCCCGGTCCGCGACCTGCTCGACGGAGAGCCGGTACGCGTCGGCGTCCCGCTCACGCTGCGCGAACGCACAGAACCGGCAGCCCACGTAGCAGACATTGCTGAAGTTGATGTTGCGGTTGACCACGTAGGTGACGTCGTCGCCGACCACCGCGCGGCGCACGTCGTCGGCGAGGCGGCACACCTCGTCGAGCGCCGGCCCGTCCGCGCCGAACAACGCCAGCGCGGCATCGGTGTGCGCGGGGTCGAGCAGGGCCGCCGGGTCGTCCGCGGCGAGCCGCAGACCGGCCGCCAGGTCACGGTCCGCACCACTGCCGGCCGGTGCCACGGGTACGCCAGCCCGGCGGGCGGTCGCCTCCGGGGTGACCTTGCCAGCGACCTCGGCCCAGTCGCCGTAGACGCTGTCGAAGTCGCCGCGCCGGTCGTCGGTGCGGCCGGTGGTGTCGATGGTGGCGTGCAGGTCGACCCGCCCGCCGAACACCTCCTCCGGCTCCTGCCACGGTCGTCCCTGCGGTATCGCCGACTCGACAGCCATGCCCGTCGACGGATCAGCCAGGGCGCCGACGTGCGGCAGCAACCGTGGGTCGAGCCACGGGTCACCCGCGCGCACGTACTCGGGGTAGATCGTCAACCGCTCCCGCAGCGTGAACCCGGCCAGCTCGGTGTGCCGGGCCAGCTCGTCGATCTGCGGCCAGGGGCGCTCCGGATTGACGTGGTCGGGGGTGAGCGGGGAGACGCCACCCCAGTCGTCGATGCCGGCGCGCAGCAGCAGGTCGTACTCGCCGGCGATGAGGTTCGGCGGGGCCTGGATCCGGGCCTTCGGGCCGAGCAGCAGCCGGGCCACCGCCACAGTGGCGGCCAGATCGTGAAGCTCCGCGTCCGGCATGCCGCGCATCGCCGTGTCCGGCTTGGCGCGGAAGTTCTGCACGATCACCTCCTGGAGGTGCCCGTACTCCCGGTGGGCGCGGCGGATCGCGAAGAGCGCGTCCACCCGCTCCGCCGAGGTTTCCCCGATGCCGATCAGGATGCCGGTGGTGAACGGCACCCCCACCCGCCCCGCGTCCTCGAGCACCCGCAACCGGACCGCCGGCTCCTTGTCCGGCGAGCCGAAGTGCGGGCCACCCGGCTCGGACCAGAGCCGGGTCGCTGTCGTCTCCAACATCATGCCCATGCTCGGCGCGACCGGCTTGAGCCGTTGCAGCTCCGACCAGGACAGCACCCCGGGGTTGAGGTGCGGCAGCAGACCTGTCTCCTCCAGCACCGCCACCGCACAGGCGCGCAGGTAGTCCAGGGTGGAGTCGTAACCGCGCTCGTCCAACCAGGTCCGGGCCGCCGGCCAGCGTTCCTCCGGCCGGTCACCCAGTGTGAACAGCGCCTCCTTGCAGCCCTGCGCGGCACCGGCCCGGGCGATCGCGAGGACCTCGTCGCGGTCCAGGAACGGCGCCGGCAGCCGGTGCGGCACTGTCGCGAAGGTGCAGTAGTGGCAGCGGTCCCGGCAGAGCCGGGTCAGCGGAATGAAGACCTTCTTGGAGTACGTGACCACACCCGGCCGCCCGGCCTCGCGCAGCCCGGCGTCGCGGATTCCCCCGGCGAGCCGGAGCAGTTCGTCGAGCGCGTCGCCACGAGCGGACAGCAGCGCGGTCGCCTCGTCGACATCGAGCGCCCGCCCGTTCGCGGCCCGGCCCAGGGCCCGCCGCACGCTCGCATCGCTCGGGCCGGAGTGGGTGCGATCAACCATCCACTCACCCTATGCGCAGCCCGACGCGACCCAACCAGTCCCAGCCCGCACCGTGGGAAACGGCACCCCCCGCCCCCACCCGGCCCCCTCCCGGCCGCCCTCCCGGCCGACCTCCCGGCTGCCCTCTCGGTTGATCATGAAGTTATTGCCACGACACGCCGCGTGATCGGGCAATAACTTCATGATCGACGGGGGTTGGTGGGGGCCGACGGGTTGGCGGAATCAGCGGGGCTGGTCGGGGTGGTCGTTGGGCTTGATGTGCTGGGTACGGTCGGTGTCCGGGTCGGCCGGGTGGGAAATGACCTCGGTCGGGTCTGCGGACTGGCGCGGGATCGCCTGAGTCGGGTCGGCCGACGGAGGCTGCCCGAACGGCGGCGGCGCGGCCGGGGACGGCGGCACCGACTGGGGGGCGGGGTTCGTCGGCGGCGCGGACTGCGGGAACGGCGGCGCGGACTGCGGGTGCGGCGGCGCGGACTGCGAGAACGGCGGAGCCGACTGCGGGTGCGGCGGCGCGGACTGCGGGTGCGGCGGAGCCGACTGCGGGGCCTGGAACGGCGGCGACTGCTGGCCGTACTGGCCGGCCTGCGGGTAGCCACCAGGCTGCGGGTAACCACCAGCCTGCGGGTAGCCACCAGGCTGACCAGCCTGCGGGTGTCCGCCAGGCTGGCCGGGAGCGGGCCATCCGCCCTGCGGCTGGCCGCCGGGCTGACCCGGGGCAGGCCAACCGCCCTGCTGCTGCGGCCAGCCCGGCTGGGGCTGGCCGTAGACGCCAGGCTGCGGCTTGGGCCGCGGCACGTAGTAGTGGGCGCGCCAGATGGTGTAGACCACCCAGGCGGCGATCGCGAAGATCACCATCCAGGCGAACCGGGTGAGCACGCCGAGCAGCGCATCGAGCACCTCAGCCTCGGCCAGCCGGCCCACCGTCCAGATCAGCATGGTCAGCGTGCCGAACAGTGCGCTGACCGCGTACTCGACGACGGCTGTCTGCGTGATCAGCTTCGCCTTCGCCAGCACCGGCGAGATGTGCGTGGCCAGCAGCACCGCCAGCAGCGGGAGGCCCACCGCCTCCACCCCGACGAACGCGGAGAAGGCGCTGCCCGCGCGGTCGGTGAAGGAGCCGTAGTCGTTCGGGGCGATGAGCCGGAGCAGGCCCACGAAGAGGAACACGGCGTTGGCGCCAAGCAGCGCGAGCGCGGCGAGCTCCCGTAGCGGCTTGGTCAGCTGGCGGGCCTGCGTCGCGTCGGCGGACGCGGGCTCGGCGGGGCTGGTCACGAGCTCCCCCTCGGGGCATCAACGGACAGGGCGCACGTGAGCCTAGTCTCTGGGGCCACCGACGGATCGGAGGCGTCACGTGCGCGAGGATGGTCGACATGCGCATCGTGGTTCTGGCCGGCGGCATCGGCGGCGCCCGGTTCCTGCTCGGGGTCCGGGCGTACGCCCGTGACGTCGGCGCGGAGGTGACCGCCGTTGTCAACGTCGGCGACGACCTGTGGTTACACGGGTTGAAGATCTGCCCCGACCTGGACAGCGTCATGTACACCCTCGGCGGGGGCGCCGACCCGGAACGGGGCTGGGGTCGGGTCGGCGAGAGCTGGACTGTCAAACAGGAGTTGGCCGCGTACGGGGCGGAGCCGACCTGGTTCGGCCTCGGCGACAAGGACATCGCCACCCACCTGGTCCGCAGCACCATGCTCAACGGCGGTTACCCGTTGAGCGCTGTCACCGAGGCGCTGTCCAGCCGCTGGGAGCCGGGGGTACGCCTGTTGCCGGCGACTGACGACCGCCTGGAGACCCATGCCGTGGTGGAGGACGACCAGGGCCAGCGGGCGATCCACTTCCAGGAGTGGTGGGTGCGGTACCGGGCCGACATCACCACGCACCGTTTCGTGTTCGTCGGCGCGGAGACGGCGAAGCCGGCCCCCGGGGTGCTGGACGCGATCGCCTCGGCCGACCTGGTGCTGATCGCGCCGAGCAACCCGGTGGTGAGCGTCGCGCCGGTGCTGGCCGTACCGGGGCTGCGTGCAGCGGTGGCGGACGGCCCGGCGCCGGTGGTGGGTGTCTCGCCGATCATCGGCGGCGCGCCGGTGCGGGGGATGGCCGACCGTTGCCTGGCCGTGCTCGGTACGGAGTGCAGCGCGGCCGGGGTTGGTCGGCTCTACGGCGGTCGGGCGAGCGGCGGCCTGCTCGACGGCTGGCTGGTGGCCGAGGAGGACGCGGGCACTGTGGTGCCCGAGGTGACGGTCCGCGCGGTGCCGCTGCGGATGACCGACGAGGCGGCGACGGCGGCCATGGTCCGCGCCGCGGTGGAGTTGACGTGAGGCTGGAGATTCTGCCGGTGCTCGGCATCGGTCACGTGACCGAGGGTGACGACCTGGCCGCGGTGATCGCTACCGCCGCGCCGTGGCTGCGCAACGGCGACGTGCTGGTGGTGACCAGCAAGATCGTCTCCAAGGCCGAGGGGCGGTTGGTCGACGTGCCGGCGGACGGGCCGGAACGGCTGGCGGCCCGGGACGAGGTTCTGGCCGGTGAGACCGCCCGGGTGGTCGCCAGCCGGGGGGCTACCCGGATCGTGCAGACCCACCACGGCTTCGTCATGGCCTCGGCGGGGATCGACGCGTCGAACGTGGACAAGACCCAACTGGTGCTGCTGCCGGTCGACCCGGATGCCTCGGCGCGGGCTCTGCGCGACGCGTTGCGGGAGCGATACGACCTGGACCTGGCCGTGATCATCAGCGACACGATGGGCCGGCCCTGGCGCAACGGGCTCACCGACGTGGCGCTCGGGGTGGCCGGGATGCCGGCCATCCGCGACCACCGGGGCGAGGTCGACCCGTACGGCAACGAGTTGCAGTTGACCCAGATGGCAGTGGTGGACGAACTGGCGGGTGCCGGCGAACTGATCAAGGGCAAGTGCGATCAGGTCCCCGTCGCGGTGGTGCGGGGCTACCTGCCGGCCACCGTCTCGGACGACGCCGGTGGCGCGCGGGCGCTGATCCGCGACGCGGCACAGGACCTGTTCTCGCTCGGTACCGCCGAGGCCCACGCCGCCGGGCTCTCCGACGCCGCGACCCTGACCGACGGCCCCGGCCCGACACCGGCCGACCTGACCGCGGTGCGACGGGCGATCGACGAGGTCGCCGGGCTGGTCGCCCCCGGCACGGTCTTCACACTGGTCGACGAGGCCGAGGTACGCGCCGGCCTGGTCGCTGAGATGCCCGGGTGGCCGGATGGCGCCGACCTGCTGCTCGGCTCGGCCCCGACGCCCGTCGAGCCGTTCGGTCTGGTCCGCTTCGGCGCCGACCTGCACCGACTGCGCGTCGCATTGGCCGCCCAGGGCGTCGGGTCGACTCTGTTGCCGCCACCGCCCGGCAGCCCGGCGAGCGCCGCGCTCGCCCTGTAGAACCGCCCTCGGCCGGTACGAACGGCCGGGTCACGCGTCCAGCATGGCCCGGCCGAGCGGGGTCAACGTGTGCAGCACGCTGTTGCGTTCGCGGTGGCTGACCAGCAGACCAGCGTTGCGCAGCACCGTGGCGTGTTGGCTCGCCGCCGCCGGTGAGATGTTGAGCTGGCGGGCGACCTCGCCGGTGGTGCAGCCCTCGTCGCTGGCCTGCAAGACCGCTGCCCTGGTGCGGCCCAGCAGCGCGGCGAGTGATTCGCGGGCAGCACCGGACGCGGCGCCGGCGTCGGCGGAGACCAGGGCACCCAGCCGGTCCACCGGGTAGACCAGCACCGGTGGCAGCGCCGGGTCGAGCAGTGCGACAGGGGTGGCCGCGCAGAAGAACGACGGCACCAGCAGCAGCCCACGGCCGTCCAGGTGCAGCTCCCGACTGTGCGGGTAGCTGTGGACCTCCAGCACCCCGCTCTCCCAACGCATCGTCGGCCGAAGGCTGCTGAGCAGGCCCTCGACGCCGCCGTCGAGCAGCGCCCGCGCCCGCCGCGTGCGGTCCGCCGCAACCGCGGCCTGGATCCGGCCCCAGTACGGGCTGATCGCCAGCGATCGGTACTGCTCCATCGACTCGGCCAGGTGGTGCAACGCCGACACCTCACCGCGAGCGAGCGCGGCCGCCGAGGAAGGCAGCTGGTTCTCGGCGGCCAGCACGCTCAGGTCCCGGTGCAGCAACTCGGTGGGGGTACGGCGGAGCGCGTCCAGCCCGGCCTCGAAGCCCTCGACGCTGGCGTACGGGGTGAGGAAGTCCGGGAAGTAGCCACGCGGCGGGTTCAGCGCGAAGAGCAGGCGGAGCTGCTCGGACGCGGAGTCCTGGCGCAGGTCCCGGGCCACGCTGCGCCGCCAGTTGGCCGTCAGCGGGTCGCGGGTGCGGCCGCGAAGCACGTGCAGGCTGAGGACCAGCTCCCAGACCGGGTCCGCCGCCGGCGCCACCCGGGTCCGGAGGATGTCCTCCCCAGAAAAGTGGATCTTCAGCATGGAGCGCTCCTGTGTCGCCGGCAGGGGGATGCCGGATGACCGTTCGACTCTACCTGGCTGGCAGTAACCTCCATCTTTAAGCCTGGACTGAAAAACCTCGACGCCTCCGGGGCCGGTTCGGCATGCTTCCCATGCCCGAACACGGCGCCGTGCGTCCTTGACGCCCGTGCTGCCGGGCACCGGGACCGGGGAGGCCCCGGTGATCGGACGGCACCACGAGGGTCTGCGGCCCTTGTTCCGCAGAGGTGCCGTCCGGTCATCCCGCCCCCGGTGCCGGCTCAGCCGACCCAGAGCGCGACCCGATGGTCCTCGTCCGTGACGTAGAACGACAGTCCGTCCAGCTCCGCCACCCCCTCGACGTGGTGAAACGGGGCCAGGTCCGCCACCTGCTCCCCGACGAGCCGCCGCCCGGCGTCCGCCTCGCCACCGGTGAGCCGGAAGCGGACGTGCCGCGAGGTGACCTCGCCCCCGCCCGGATGGTCGTCGAGCAGGACCGACCCCTTGCCCAGCGCGTCGATCGAGCCGATCACGGCCGCGTACCCGCCGTCCGCCGTCGGGGTGATCGCGCGGAAGCCGGTCAGTTGCCCTGGCGGGGTGACACCTGTCAACACGTACGCGCCCAACGCCCGCGGCCACGCCCGCTCGGCGGTGAACATGCCCGGCACACCGGCCACCTCGACCAGGATCGGCTCACCGGCGTCGGTGACCGGAAAACGCAGCCCGAGCAGCACCGTCCCGGCCGGGGTGAACGCCGCCGCCTCCACGTTCAACGGCAGGTCGTCCGGGGCCAACCGGCTCACCCAGCTCTTCTCCCGGACGGTCCCCCGGGCCAGCGTCTCCACGATGAACCGTTCCCGCACCCGCTCCCCCGCCGGCAGGAGGGTCAGCGGCGCCGCGGCGAGGGCGTCGTTCACCACCCGGTGCAGTCGAAACGAGTTGCGTACCACGTGCACCGGCACCGGCCCGACCGCCGCGTCGTCCTCGCGGAACCGGGCCACGAAGGCGCGCCGAGGTCGCAGCGGGCCAGCCTTCGAGCCGAAGTGGGAACCGAAGACGTACACCCAGCCGTCGTGATGGGCGAGCGCCTCACCGTCCTCGGTTCGCCCGTTCTCCACACCGGCATCCGCCCGCACGTGCACTGCCGTCCACTCCCCGGCGTCACGCTCCAGCAGCAGCGCGAGGCAGCGCTCCACCGGCCCCTCGTCCAGCACCGTCCAGAAGCCCCGCCGGGCACCGTACGCGCGCAGCAGCGCCGCCGACCGCACCGGCAGCAGATCGCTGGCCTCGTTACCGGCCACCACGAATTCGACGAGTCGCACTGTCACCGAGCCAGCGTACGGAGCACACGCTCGTACAGTGGCGGGGTGCCCGACACCGTGATCACCGGCCCGACCGCCCAGACGAGCGACCCCGAGACGTACCGGGCGCTGCACACCGACGCCGTCGCCTTGCTGGAGGGCTGGCAGCCCACCAGCCCGGGTGCTGCCGACGCGCGGGACCGAACCCTCGCGCTGCTCGCCGCCGGTCCGATCGCGATGAGTCGGCAGCACCGGCCCGGGCACGTCACCGCCAGCGCGTTGGTGCTGGACTCCACCGGCTCGCGGGTGCTGCTCTGCCTGCACGTCAAGTTCGGGTGGTGGGTGCAGCTCGGCGGGCACTGTGAGCCGGTCGACCAGACCCTTGTCGCCGCCGCCCTCCGCGAGGCCACCGAGGAGTCCGGAATCGCCGGCCTGCGCATCGACCCGGTGCCGATCGACGTGGACGTGCACCCGGTGCAGTGCCAGGGCGGCTCGGCGCACCACGACGTACGGTTCGCGGTGATCGCTCCGCCCTCGGCGGTGGAGCAGGTCAGCGACGAGGCCGAGGCGCTGGGCTGGTTCCCACCGGACCAGCTCCCCGAACCACTGGCCGGCGGGACCGCGCAACAGGTCGCGCCGGCACTCGCCGCGCTCAGACGTAGCCCTCTTCGCCTCGCTCCTTGAGCTCGTCGACCAGGGCCTTGACGTCCTGCGCCCGGTCGCGCGGGCAGACCAGCACCGCGTCCGGGGTGTCCACCACGATCAGGTCGCGCAGACCGAGCACTGCCACCAACCGACCCGACTGCGGAACGACAACGAGGTTGCTGCTGTCCCGTAGCAGCACGCCCGGCTTGGCCTCCGTGCCGAGCACCACGTTGCCCGCGTCGTCGGCCGGCAGCACGTCGCCCAGGGTGTGGAAGTCACCGACGTCGTTCCAGCCGAAATCGCCCGGCACCGTCGCGACTCGACCCGCCGTGGCCGCGCCCTCCATCACCGCGTAGTCGACGGAGATCTTCGGCAGGGTCGGCCAGATCGCGCCGAGGACGTCGTCCTGTTCCGGGGTGCCCCAGGCAGCGGCGATGGCGGCGACGCCGGCGTGCAGCGCCGGCTGTTGGCGGGCCAGCTCGGCGAGGAAGACGTCCACCCGCCACACGAACATGCTCGCGTTCCACAGGTGCCGGCCCGAACGGACGTACGCCTCGGCGACCTCAGCGGCCGGCTTCTCCTTGAACTCGGCCACCTGTCGCCACGGCACACCCTCGGTCGGATCGCCGGTCTCGAGGTAGCCGTAACCGGTCTCCGCACGGGTCGGAGTGATCCCGACGGTCATCAGCATGCCCTGCTCTGCCCCGCGGACCGCCTCCTGGACAGTGCGGACCCAGCTGTCCGGGTCGCGGATCAGATGGTCGGCAGCGAAGCTGCCCATCACCGCGTTCGGGTCACGCGCCGCGATCACCGCGGCGGCCAACGCGATCGCCGCGCAGGAATCCCGGGGGGAGGGCTCGACCAGGATGTTCTCCTCCGGCAGCACCGTCAGCTGCCGCGCCACCGCCGCGACGTGCGCGGCACCGGTGACCACAAGGGTCCGATCCGGTGTGGTCAGCGGCGCGAGCCGTTCGACTGTCGCCTGGAGCAGCGAGGCGCTGGTGCCGGTCAGCGGGTGGAGGAACTTGGGATGGCCAGCGCGGGACAACGGCCACAACCTCGTGCCACTGCCACCTGCCGGAATGACCGCATAGAGCATCCGCACATCATGCCCGACGTACCTGCCCAAAGTGGCACGGGTCACCCGCGACGGCGCGGAGGGTCAGGAACGGGCGCGACTCCACGCCGCGATGTGCACCTCGGCGCTGGACTCCCAGGTGAACTCCTTGGCCCGGTCGAACCCCGCCTTCGCCAGCGACAACCGCCGCTGCTCGTCGTCGAGCAGGGCGGCCAGGTCGATGCCGATCTGCTCCGGGTCCTCCGAGGTGTACGCGACCGCGTCGCCGCCCACCTCGGGCAGCGAGAGCCGGGGCGTGGTGAGCACCGGGGCGGCGCACGCCATCGCCTCCAGGATCGGCAGCCCGAACCCCTCGCCGTAGGACGGGTACGCGGCGACCAGGGCACCGCCGAGGAAACCCGGCAGGTCGGCGTAGCGCAGGTAGCCGGGGCGCAGCAGACGCAGGTGCGACGGCACCTCGGCCACCGCCCGGTCGATGTCCTCGTCGTGCCCCTGCCCACCGGCGATCACCAGGGCCGGCGGGTCGACCCGGTCAGCCACGGCCCGCGCCCACCCACGGATCAGGTTGGGCACGTTCTTTCGAGGCTCCTTGGCACCGAGGAAGGCGACGTAGCTGCTGTTGCCCAGCCCCAGACGCGCGCGTACCCGGGCCTTCTCCTCCTCGGTGGGAGCGTGGAAGGCAGCCTGGTCGACGCCGTGGTAGGCCACGTCGATCCGCGTCGGGTCGGCGTCGAGCAGCCGGATCAGCTCGTCCCGGGTGGCCTTGCTGGGCACGATCACCCGGTCGGCGCGGCGCAACGAGGTCTTGATGGCGCTGCGGAAGAACGTGCGGCGCGACTTGTCGTAATGCTCCGGCTCGGTGAAGAACGTCGCATCGTGCACGGTGACTGTGACCGGACACCCGGCCCGCAGCGGGCAGGTGTAGAACGGCGAGTGCAGCACCTCTGCGCCCACCTGTTGGGCGAGCAGCGGCAGGCCGGTCTGCTCCCAGGCGAGCCGGGCCGGGCGGTGCGCCACGGCGGCCGGGGCCGGGATGATCTCCGCGCCCGGCAGCATGCGGGTGTACCTCTCCAGATCGGTGCGGAGACTGACCACCGCCAGCTCCACCCCCGACCCGCACACCTTGCCGAGGGCACCGAGCAGACCGTCGACGTATCGACCGACACCACCACGGTCGGTGGGGACACTCGTGGCGTCGATGAGCACGCGGGGCGGGCGACCGGCGGTCACGGGGCGACTCCTTGAACTGGCAGGCCTGTGGGGAACAACACTCCGGGGGTAAAGCCTACGCCGGGGCGCGGGGCCGACGCTGACTGCGACCCGACGGTACGCCGACTTGTCATCGTCATCGAGTACGGCCCGCACTGGCGTATCGTTCGCGCCGATGGCCGACAACATTGCCCGGGTGTTCGCCGACGCGATCGCGACCGACCCGACCCGACCGCTGCTCACCTGGTACGACGACGCCACCGGCGACCGCACCGAACTCTCCGGCGTCACAGTGGCGAACTGGGTGGCGAAGACCGCGAATCTCCTCGTCGACGAGGTCGGCCTCGCGCCGGGCACTCCGGCCGGGGTGCTGCTGCCGCCACACTGGCAGACCGCGGCGGTGCTGCTGGCCTGCTGGTCGGCCAAGCTGAGCGTCGTCGACACGCCGGGCGAGGTGGGGGTGCTCTTCGCCGCCGCCGACCAGTTCGACGAGGCGCAGTCCTGGTCCGCCGACGAGCGGTACGCCCTCGGGTTGGCCCCGCTCGCCGCCCCGCTTCGGCAGGTGCCGCCCGGCTTCGCCGACTACGTCGTCGAGGTACGCGCCCACGGCGACCACTTCACGCCGCAGTCCGGCAGTGGCCCCACCGACGCGCACCTGCTGAGTCGCGCCGAGGCCCGCGCCACCGAGTTGGGCATCGAGCCCGGCGCGCGGGTCCTGGTTGACGCCACCCGCTATCCCGACCCGGTCGACTGGCTGCTGGCCCCGCTGACCCGGGCCGCCACAGTCGTCCTCTGCGCCAACCAGGACCCGGCCCGCCTGACCAGCCGCCAAGCCACCGAAAAGGTCACCCAAACCCTCCCGTAACCGCCCCAGCCCCGCCGTCGCCCCCGCCCCGCCCCGCCCCGCCCCGGCCCGCCCCGGCGATCTTGCAGTTTCGGTTGTCGAGATGGGTGGGATGCCCCTTAAGTCGGGACAGAAAGTGCAAGATCGCGGGGGGACGGGGGTCAGGACGTCGCGCGGGACTGGGCCAGGGCGGCGAAGGCGGTGAGGGACTCGGGGTTGACCAGGGCACCCTTGGCCGCCGCCTGGTCTACCGGGGTGCCGGTGAGGATCTTCTTGACCGGCACCTCCAGCTTCTTCGCCGAGAGGGTGCGGGGCACCGAACGCACCTGGTGGATCTCGTCGGGCACGTGCCGGGGTGAGAGCGCCGTGCGCAGTTCACGGCAGATCTTCGCGCGCATCGGGTCGTCCAGCTCCAGACCCTCCGCCAGCACCACGAAGAGCAGCAGCTCACCGGCGCCGCCCTCGTCGTCCTCCAGGTGCACGACGACCGAGTCGACCACCTCGTCGAGCCCTTCCACCACTGAGTAGAACTCGGCGGTGCCGAGCCGCACCCCACCGCGGTTGAGGGTGGCGTCGGAGCGGCCGGTGATCACGCAGCCACCCCGCTCGTTGATGGTGATCCAGTCACCGTGGCGCCAGACGCCCGGGTAGACGCCGAAGTACGCCTCCGCGTAGCGGGTGCCGTCCGTGTCGTTCCAGAAACCCACCGGCATGCTCGGCATCGGTTCGGTGATCACCAGCTCGCCCAGCTCACCGATGACCGGGGTGCCGTCGGCGGAACGAGCCTCCACCTTGGCGCCCAACGCCCGGCAGGCGATCTCACCGGCGTACACCGGCAACAGCGGCACCCCGCCGACGAAACCGGTGCACACGTCGGTGCCACCGGAGAGCGACTGGAGCTGGACGTGGTCGCCCACTGTCTCGTACACCCAGCGGAAGCCCTCGGCGGGCAGCGGCGCACCTGTGGAACCCACGCCGCGCAGCGCCGACAGGTCGGCGACCTCCCGGGGGACCAACCCGGCCTTACGGCAGGCCAACAGGTACGGCGCGGAGGTGCCGAAGTACGTCGTCCCGGTCTCCGCCGCGAGCCGCCACAGCCCGCCGAGGTCAGGCTCGGCCGGCCGGCCGGGCTCAGCCCGGACCCCCGGATTGCCGTCGAAGAGCACGATGGCCGCCCCCACCGCCGGGCCGGAGACCAGGAAGTTCCACATCATCCAGCCGGTGGTGGTGAACCAGAAGAACCGGTCGGCCGGGCCCAGATCGTGGTGCAGGGCGAGCATCTTCAGGTGCTCCAGCAGGATGCCGCCGTGGCCGTGCACGATCGGCTTCGGCAGACCAGTGGTGCCCGAGGAGTACAGCACGTAGAGCGGGTGGTCGAACGGCACCGGCGTGAACGTCAAGGGCTCGTCGGTGGGTGCGGCCAGCTCGGCCCAGCCCAGCGCGCCCTCGGGCGCGGGACCCGTCGGGTCGAGGTAGCCGATGCTGACGGTGTGACGCAGCGACGGCAGGGCGGCCCGGATCGCGGCGACCTCGGCGCGCCGGTCCACCGGCTTGTCGCCGTACCGGTAGCCGTCCACCGCGACCAGCACCGTCGGCTCGATCTGCTGCCAACGGTCGGTGACGCTGCGGGTGCCGAACTCGGGCGCGCAGGACGAGAAGATCGCTCCCAGGCTGGCGGTGGCCAGCAGCAGGACGTACGTCTCGGCGATGTTCGGGGCGTACGCCGCCACCCGGTCACCGGCGGTGACGCCGAGCCGGCGCAGCCCGGCCGACACCCGGCGGACCTGCTCGCGCAGCTCACCGGCGCTCAACGTGACCGGCGGGCGGGTCTGCCCGTGGGAGATCACCACCGGGTCGTCGTCGGCCCGCCCCGGCATCCGCAGCACGTTCTCCGCGTAGTTGAGGGTGGCGTCGGGGAACCAACGGGCGCCGGGCATCCCCCGCTCGGCCAGGGTGGCGGACGGCGGAGTGTGCGCGATCACCTCGAAGTGGTCCCAGATCGAACGCCAGAACCCGTCCAGGTCGGTGGTGGACCAGCGCCACAGCGCGTCGTAGTCGGCGAAGTCCAACCCGCGGTGCTCCCGCAGCCAGCGCAGGTAGGCACCGATCCGGGACCGCTCACGTACGTCCGCCGGCGGCGTCCACAGCATGTCACCCACTGCTCCACCCTCCCCCTGGCCCGACACGACACTGTGACTGGGCCGTGGCGCCATCTTGCCCTACCTCGAAGCGCCATTCTGCGCACCGGGTAGGCCAACCGACGCGTGCCCGTCCCACACTCCAACCCGCCACCTCATGTGGGTCAGCCGGCGCGGTGGGCCTGGATGGCGCGGCGGCGGGCCAACCGGTGCGCGCGGCGGATCTCCGCCTCCTTGTACCGGCGCTCGTCCTCAGCGGTCTCCGGCAGCACCGGGCGGACCGTGCGAGGCGCCCCACCCACGTCCACGCCAACGAACACCAGGTACGCGGTGGCGACCCGGACCGGCGCGTCCTCGGCCGAGTCCCACCGTTCGGCGACCACCCGCACGCCCACCTCCATGGAGGTCTGGCCGGTCCAGTTCACCTGGGCGTGCGCGTGCACCAGGTCGCCGACCCGGACCGCCTCGGAGAAGACGATCTCGTCGATCGCCGCGGTCACCGCGGTCCCGCCGCTGTGTCGGGCGGCAGCGGCACCGGCCACATCGTCGACGAACTTCATCAGAACTCCGCCGTGCACGGTGCCGTAGAGGTTGACGTCCACCGCAGTCATGATCTTGCTGAGAGTGACGCGCGAGTACGACGTCGGCTTGCCGGTTGGAGCGGCGGAGAGGTGCTCAGTCATGTCGAAAACGGTACGGTGCGCGGATGCGACATCTCTGGAGCTTCCTCGCCGGGCTGGTGGTGGCGCCCATCACCTGGGTGCTGGTCACACTGGGGCAGGACGGGTCGAGCCGGACGGTCGACCGCTGGGTGGAGATCGGCACGTTCAACACCGCCAACCTGATCGAGCCGGCCGTGTACCTCGGTGTCGGCGGTGTCCTGCTGGGCCTGCTCGGCACGCTGCGCTTCTCGCCGCTGGGCCCGTTGGTGGCCGGTGCGCTGCTGGTCACCCCGTACGTCGGGATGTTCGTGGCGCCCTTCTCGGTGCGGGACGCGATCCCGCACGAGTGGAAGGTGTTCGGCGATCCTCTGCCGCTGCGACTGCCGGTCGAGAACGGCACGCTCTTCCTGCTCGGCCTGCTACTGCTGATGGCGACCTTCAGCCAACAGCGTTGGCGGCAGTGGCCGAGCCCGGCGACCGAACCGGCCGCGGCACCCACCCCCGCGTCGGACGGAGGCCCCCGCAACGACGACTTCACGTTGACCGACTGGCCGGCCCCCACGCCCGCGGAGCGCGACACAGCGCCCCTCACTCTCGGTTACCCGGCCGACTCGACACCGACCGAGCCGCTGCCCCGCCGGGTGGGTGGCGAATCACCCTGGTCCGCCCCACCGCGCGGCCAACCGCGCCCCGAGGACACCACCGAGATCCGCTGATCGCCGGGGCGGGCCGGGTGACCGGCCCGCCCTCCGTCTAACTCCCCGCCGCCAGGGTGGCCCGGACGGTGCCCAGCAGGGCGTCCCGGGCCGTCATCGGGAAGAAGTGCCCGCCCGGCAGCACGTGCAGGGTGGACCCGGCAGACGTCTGCTCCCGCCACGGCGCGACCCGATCCGGCGGCACCTCCCGGTCCCGGTCCCCCGCGAAGGCGACGATCGGGCAGCTCAGCGGCGGCTCCGGCCGGTACTCGTAGGTCTCGCAGAGCGCGAAGTCGGCGCGGATGGCGGGCAGGAGCAGGTCGAGCAGTTCGCGTTCGGCCAGGATCTCCTCGTCCAGACCGCCCAGCTCACGCAGCCGTTCGACGACCACCGCGTCCGGTTGGTCGTGAATGTTCGGCAAGGTACGCCGCAGCGTCGGCGCGAGGCCACCGGCGGCGAAGAGAACCCGGGGCGGCGGCACCGCGCGGCGGCGCAGTTCGCGGGCCAGCTCGAAGGAGACCAGCGCCCCCATACTGTGCCCGAACAGGGCGTAGGGCACCCCCAGCTCGGGTGCCAGCGCCGGGGCGAGGGCCTCCACCAGCTGCCGCACCCCGGTGTACGCCGGCTCACGCCAGCGGGACTGCCGCCCGGGCAGCTCGACGGGGCAGACCTCGACGTCGTCGCCGAGCAGCTCCTGCCACCCGTGGTACGCCGAGGACCCACCACCGGCGTACGGCAGGCAGATCAGTCGGACGGCGGGGGTGACGCGGCGGCGCGGCCCGGCGGCCAGCCAGCCCTGGGCGCGGCCGGGCGGGTGGGTGGTGAGGCGGTTCACGGAACGGCTCTCCTAGTACGTCGGCTCGTCGGCCAGCAGGGCGCTGGCCTCCTCGTCGGACATCTCCTCCAGCTCACTGAGCAGGTGGTCCTCGATGGCGAACGCGGCGGCCTCCAGGGTGGGGCTGTCGAACAGCACCCGGATCGGCACCTGCACGTCGAACGCCTTGCGCAGGTGCACCACCGCCCGCATCGCCAGCAACGAGTCTCCGCCGAGGGCGAAGAAGTTGTCGTGCACGCCGATCCGGTCGACCCGCAGGATGCCGGCCCAGACCTCGGCGATGGTCTCCTCCAGGGTGGAGCGGGGTGCCACGTACGGCACGTCGTCCGCCTCGACCGCGTCGGCCAACTCCACCAGTGGTCGCCTGTCGACCTTCCCGTTGGCGGTCAGCGGCAGATCGTCGATCTCGTGGAACGCCGCCGGCACCATGTACCCCGGCAGCTTGCCCGTGAGGAACTCGCGCACGTCCGTCGGCGCGGCACCGGCGACCCGGGGGACGACGAAGGCGACGAGACGCTTCGCGCCACGCGGATCGCCCTGCGCCACCACCACCGCGCCGCGCACCTCGGGGTGCTGGGCGAGGGCGGTCTCGATCTCGCCCAGCTCGATGCGGTAACCCTGCACCTTGACCTGGAAGTCCTCCCGGCCCAGGAACTCGATCTCTCCGCTCGGCAGGAACCGGCCGAGGTCACCGGTGCGGTACAGACGGGTTCCGGTGGCCGGGTCCGCAACGAAGCTCGCCGCCGTCCGCGCCTCATCGTGCAGGTAGCCGCGGGCCAGGCCGACACCACCGATGTGCAGGTGCCCGGGAACCCCGGTGGGTCGGGGTCGCAACGCGTCGTCGAGGACGTGGAAGGTCTGGTTCACCATGGGCCGCCCGTACGGGATGCTCGTCCACTCCGCCGGGACCGCGCCGATCGGGTAGAGGATGGACCAGATCGACGCCTCCGTCGCGCCACCGAGGCTGACCACCTCGGGCCCGCCGAGCGTCTGCCGGATCCGGTCCGGCAGGGCGACCGGGATCCAGTCACCACTGAGCATGACCAGTCGCAGGCCGCCGGTGGCCTCCCGGACGGTGAGGTGCTCGACGAACAGCTCCATGAGGGCCGGCACCGAGTTCCAGATCGTCACGTTGGCCTTGGTGAGGAGGTCGAGCCAGGCGGCCGGATCGCGGTGTGCCGCCGCCTCCGGGAGCACCACCGCTCCGCCGACGGCGAGCGGACCGAAGACGTCGTACACGGACAGGTCGAAGCTCAGCGACGACAGCGCCAGGACCCGGTCGTCCTCGCCCACCCGGAAGCGCTCGTTGATGTCGACGACGGTGTTCAACGCGCCCTCGTGTTCGATCATCACGCCCTTGGGCAGGCCGGTGGACCCGGAGGTGAAGATGACGTACGCGAGGTTGTGGGGCGTGGTGTCGATCGCCGGCAGCGCGCCCGCCGGGAGGACCCGCAGCTCGTCCACCCGCAACACCTCGACGTCGCCGAACCGGTGCGCCCCGGGACCGGCCAGACGCCCCTGGGTCAGCACCACACGCACCCGGCCGTGCGTCAGCAGGAAACGCACCCGCTCGTCCGGCAGGTCCGGGTCGATCGGCAGGTACGCGGCCCCGGCGGCGAGCACACCGAGGACGGCGGCGCACTGCTCCCAGCCCTTGTCCATCACCACCGCGACGAGCTCGTCGGGGCGTACCCGCAAACCGACGAGGTGGGCGGCGATCGTGCGGGCGCGGTCCGCCAGCTCGCCGTAGGTGAGCGTCCGGGTCGGCGTGATCACGGCCGGGCGCTCGGGCACCCGGGCGGCGGTGGCGAAGAACGGCTCGTGCAGCATGCCCACCGGCAACGGCGCCTCCGTGCGGTTGTACGCCGCCTGGGCGGCCAGCTCCGCGCGGGGCACCAGCGACGGCACCGGGTCGGCCCAGTGCGCCTCGTCGGCGGCGAGCCAGTGCAGCACCGACAGCGTCGCCGCGTGCATGGCGGCGACCATGCCCTCGGGGAAGAGACCCTCGACGGCGTCGATGTCCAGCACCAGGGCGCCGTTCATCTCGTACACCTGGGTGTCGATCCAGATCTGCGGTGTCTGGGAGATGGAGTAGACCACCTCGCCGATCTGCGGGTGCCCGCCGATGCCCTCGAACAGGCTGGTGAACACGACGGGCATGACGGCGGCGGCGTCACCGCGTACCCGCTTCAGCTCCCGCGCGACCCGCACGCCGCTGAACAGTCCGTGGTCGAGGTCGGCGAGGAGTTGGTCCCGGATCGTCCGGGCGCGGTTCTCGAACGACGCCGCACCGCCCGCGTCGATCTCCAACAGCGTCACCGAGGTGAAGTCACCCAGGATCGCGTCGACCTGCGGGTGCAGCGGCAACCGGTGCGCCATCGGCAGGTTGAGGCTGAACCGCTGGTTCTTCGACCAGGTGGCGACCACCTCGCCGTACGCGGCCAGCAGCAGCGCGGTCGGAGTGAGGCCGCGCCGGGACGCGGCGGCCTTGACGGTGTCCCACTCGTCCGCCGGCACCTGCCCGGTGAGCCGGGCGAAGCGGGGCGAAGCGATGGTGTGCGGGTCGGCCGCCAGCGGCAACTCCGGGGCGAGGGCCAGTGTCGGCACCCGCTCCTGCCAGTACGCGGCGGCGCGCTGGTACCGCTCGGTGGACTCCGCGGCCCGCGCGGCGAGCACGTAGTCGCGGAAGCTCAACTCCAGCTCGGGCAGGGTCGCGTCCGGCTCGTGGTAGAGCAGGGTCAACTCACGCATCACGATGCTCGACGCCCAGGCGTCGGTGATCAGGCCGTCGATGCTGTAGTGCACCCGCCCACGACCCTCGTCGAGCAGTGTGGCGCGCAGTTCGAACAGCGGCCACCGGTCCGGCACGAACACCTGGTGCGACATGGCGGCGCGGGTCCGCTCGAAGCTCGCGTGCACCTCGGCGGCCGGGCGACCCCGCACGTCCTCGGTGACGACGACGTAGTCCGGTACCTCGTCGAGGACCTGCTGCTCGCCGTGCGGCAGCACGACGGTACGCAGCGACCCGTGCCGCCGGATCAGCCGGCGCAGCGCCCGCTGCAACCGCGACACGTCCAGCTCGGGGACGTCGAACTCCTCGTAGCCGTGCATGCCGACGTTGCCCAGCTCGAACACGCCGGTGCGGCCGATCCAGTACGCCTGCTGCACATCGGTCAGCGGGAACGGCAGGTGCGCCGACGCCGGGTCCGGCACGACGGCCGGCAACGACTCGGGGCCGCTGACACCGGCCTCGGCGCGGGCCGCGCGTACCGCGGCGGCGAGACCACGGACCGTTGGGTCGGCGACGAAGGCGCGCAGCGGGATGTCCGCCTCGCACACCTGGCGGATCTGGGCGACGAGCTGAGCGGCGAGCAGGGAGTGTCCACCCAGCTCGAAGAAGCCGACGGTGGGCGCGACGTCCCGTTCGCCGAGCAGGTCGGCGAAGATCGCCGCCACCTCACGCTCGGTGGGGTCCTCGACCGCGTGGACCTCGGCGGGGTCCTCCGCCGCGCCGTCCTCGGTCTCGTCGAGCACTGTGACCACCACGTGGCCGGTGGAGGCCGCCCCGCCCACCACCCGGGCGGCTGTCCGTTCGACGGCCGACAGGTCCGCCACCGGCCACCCGTAGGTCACCCACTCCGCGTCGGACTCCCGGCCCAGTGCCGCCGCCTGCGCGACGAGGTGGCCGGCGAGCGGGTTGTCCGGCGTACCGCCGAGGAGGTGCACCTCGACGGCGGTGACCGGCTCCCGCGCGCTGACGCCCACGGCGGCCAGCGTGGCCAGGGCCTCGTCGGCGGACGTGCGGGCGTCCACCGGCACCAGCACGGTCACCGGACCGGGCTGACCGGCACCCCCCGGGTCGTCGACGCTCGCACCGGCGGTGGTGAGGGCCCGCCGGAACGCGGCACCGACCACCGTGTCGCCGGCGAGCTGGTATCGGGCGCCGGTGTGCCGCTCGGGGGCGGCAGCCGGAGCTGCGGTGACGTGCGGCAGGAAGCGGTGCCCGCCACGCAGGGCCACCACCGGCTCGGGGTGCGCGCACCTGACCTCCCGCACCACCGAGGCGGCGAGGCGGCGGGCGGCCACCGGCGTCGTGGCCGGAAGCACGTCGAGCAGCGTCCGGGTGCCGGGCACGCCGCCGGTCGCCCAACCGGCGAGCACGCCGCGCGGCGGCACCAGCGTCTCGGCGCCGGTCACGTCGAGCGCGCCGTCGGTGACGACGACCACCCTGGCGTACGCGTCGCCGCGACTGGTGAGCGCGTCACCCAGGGCCGCGAGCGTGGGTGCCGGGTCGCTCTGTGGAACCGCCAGCAGCACCCCGCTGATCCGCTCCTGCGGCGACAGCGACGTGCGGAGCGCGCCGGTCGCCGGATCGAGGTCGGCGGCGACCACCCGGCCCCCCGCCGCGCGTAGCTCGTCGACGACGCCGTCCGGCAGACCAGCGTCAACGGCCAGCCAGGCACCGGTCCCGGTGGTCGCCGGCCCGGCACCGCCGGCCCGGCGATAGCCGCGCACGACGAGCCCGTCGGCACCCGCCCGGCTCGTCACCGCGTCCTGGGGAGGATCGACCCAGCAGCGTTCCCGCTCGAACGGGTAGGCCGGCAGGACGGTCCGCCCGGGCGGCACGTCACCGTGCAGCGCCTCCCACCCGATCGCGACGCCCATCCGCCACAGCGCACCGGCGGCGGCGAGAAGCTCCGTCTCGGCGTCGGCGTCCCGACCGGCCGACGGCAGCGACGCCACCGCGCGGGCGGCCGACCCACCGGCGAGGCGGGTCAACACCCGCCCGGGGCCGATCTCCAGCACCACGGCGTCGGCGTCAGCGTCGCGCAGCGCCGCCAGG
The DNA here is from genome assembly GCF_036347035.1 of Micromonospora sp. NBC_00821. Taxonomy (NCBI): domain Bacteria; kingdom Bacillati; phylum Actinomycetota; class Actinomycetes; order Micromonosporales; family Micromonosporaceae; genus Micromonospora; species Micromonospora sp. NBC_00821. The sequence continues at coordinate 1,202,626 of NZ_CP108880.1, read as the reverse complement.
CCGTCGCCGAAGCGGACGGTCGACCGCAGTTGCCGGGACCAGTACGCGGGGCTGGTGGCCGACTCGGCGGTGATCCAGGCACCTGTCACGTTGGACACGAAGGGGATCTCCGGCGCCGAGCGCGGCACCTGGGCCACCTCCGCCTCGAACGCCGACCCGGCGGCGGCCATGGCCCGGGAGTGGAACGCGTGCGAGGTGGCCAGCCGGGTCGAGGCCACCCCCCGCTCGCGCAGCCGGGCCTCGAGAGCCGCCACGGCCTCGGGCGGCCCGGCAACGGTGCACTGCCGGGGGCCGTTGACGGCGGCGAGGTCCAGCACATCGTCGAGCAGCGGCAGCAACTCGGCCTCGGCCAGCGGCACCGCCAGCATCACGCCTGGCTCGGCCGCCTGCATGAGCCGACCGCGTGCCGCGACCAGGCGCACCGCGTCGGGCAGCGCGAACACCCCGGCCAGGCAGGCGGCCACCAGCTCACCCACACTGTGCCCGAGCAGCCCCGCCGGTCGTACGCCCCAGTGCGCCCAGAGCTTCGCCAGCGCGTACTCGACGACGAACAGCGCCGGCTGCGCGTACCGGGTCTGCTGGAGCTGTTCCGCAGCGGTCTCCCGCTGGTCGGCGGGGAACAGCAGGTCCCGGATGTCCGTGTCGAGCAACGGCGTCAGGAGGTCCGCGACCCGGTCCACCTCGGAGCGGAACACCGGCTCAGCGACGTAGAGGGCGTGGGCCATGCCGGTGCGCTGCGCGCCCTGACCGGGGAAGGTGAACAGCACCGCGCGGTCGGTGGCGGTCTCGGCCGGCCGGGCCGCCGGTTGCCGCAACGCCTCGACCACCTCGGCGCGGCTGCCGCCGACGACCGTCCGGCGGTACGGCAGGGTCCGCCGGCCGCGTTGCAGGGTGTACGCCACCTCGGCCAGCGGCGTGTCCGGGTGGGCGCTCAGGTGCGCGGCGAGTCGGTCGGCAGCCGTGTCGAGGGCGGTGGGTGTGGCGGCGGACAGGGGCAGCACGTGCCGCCGACGGCTCTCCTGGCCCGCCGCGCGGGTCGGGGCCTCCTCCACGACGACGTGCGCGTTGGTGCCGCCGATGCCGAACGAGCTGACCCCGGCACGGCGCACCCCGCCGGGCCATGGGGTGCGGGCCGCGACGACGTGGAAGGGACTCGCGTCCAGAGCCAGCTCGGGGTTGGCGGTGCGGAAGTGCAGCGACGGTGGAATCTCGCCGGCCCGCAGTGCCAGCACCGTCTTGATCAGACCGACGACCCCGGCGGCGGTGTCGAGGTGCCCGACGTTCGTCTTGACCGAGCCGAGCCCGATGCGGCCCGGCGGCAGGTCTCCGAAGGCACTCGTCAACGCGGCGACCTCGATCGGGTCACCGAGCGGGGTGCCGGTGCCGTGCGCCTCGACGTAACCGATCGTGCCGGGGTCGACCCCGGCGACGGCGAGCGCCTCGGCGATGACGTCGGCCTGCCCGTCCACGCTCGGGGCGGTGAAGCCGACCTTACGGTCGCCGTCGTTGTTCACGGCCGAGCCCCGGATCACGGCGTGCACCAGGTCGCCGTCCGTCATCGCGTCGGCGAGCCGCTTGAGCACGACGACGCCGGCGCCGCTGCCGGCCACCGCGCCGGTCGCCTCGGCGTCGAACGCCCGGCAGTGGCCGTCGGCGGAGAGGATGCCGCCCTGGGTGTGCCGGTAGCCACGGCGGCGGGCGATGACCGTCGCGCCGCCGGCCAGCGCGACGTCGCACTCGCCGGCCAGCAGCGCCTGCGCGGCCATGTGCACGGCGACCAGGGAGCTGGAGCAGCCGGTCTGCACGCTGATGCTGGGGCCCCGCAGGTTGACCTTGTACGACACCCGGGTCGGCAGGAAGTCCTTGTCGTTGCCGATGGAGGTCTGGAAGGCCCCGACCCGGGCCACCAGGTCCGCGTTGGGCAGCAGATTGTGCAGCAGGTAGGAGCTCTCCCCCACCCCGGCGTAGACACCTGTCACGGGTGTCGTGGAGTCGAACGGGTGACCGGCGTGCTCCAACGCCTCCCAGGCGCACTCCAGGAAGATCCGGTGCTGCGGGTCGAGCAGCTGCGCCTCACGGGCCGAGAACCCGAAGAAGCGGGCGTCGAAGCCGGCCGGGTCGTCGAGGACGCCGAGGGCACGGACGTAGTCGGGGTGGTTGAACTCCTCGGGTGCGACACCGTCGGCGATCAGGTCGGCGTCGTCGAGGGTGGTGAGGGATTCGACCCCGTCGCGCAAGTTGCTCCAGAAGGCGTCGAGGGTGGCGGCCCCGGGAACCCGGAGCGCCATTCCGACGACGGCGATGGCGGTGTTCGGCAGCGTACGTTCCTCGGTCATCATGCGTCCCCCCTGTCGTGATGCCGGCCCGGCCGACGTCGCGGTGTGCGCGCCCGTTGGATGGCGGCGCGTGTCTCGGCGCGGTGGTGCCCCGCGGACATCGCCGGCGTCCGGTCCCCGGACGCCAGGTGCCGGGCGAGTGCCCGCACGGTGGGGTGGCGGAACAGCTCCACCACCGGCACCGTGCGACCCAGCCGCTCGGACAGGCGCGTCTGCACCCGCATCACGAGCAGCGAGTGCCCACCGATATCGAAGAAGTTGTCATCGACGCCCACCTCGTCGACCACCAGCACGTCGCGCCAGATCGCCGCCACCGCGCGCTCCAACTCGCTGCCGGGCACACCCACCCCGGCAGGGGTCGGGGCGGCGGGCGGCGCGAGGGCGTTCCGGTCGACCTTGCCGCGGTCGCTGCGTGGCAGCCGGTCCAGCGTGACGATCGTGGCCGGCACCATGTACCCGGGCAGCCGGTCGGCCAGGTGCGCGCGCAGCAGCGCCACGTCCACGTCGCTGGGCGTCACGTAGCCGACCAGCATGGGTCGGCCCGGCACGTCCTCGCGCAGCACCGCAGCCGCCTCTCCTACCATTGGGTGGGCACCGAGCGCCGCCTCGATCTCGCCCAACTCGATCCGGAATCCGCGTACCTTGACCTGGCCGTCCTCCCGGCCGAGGAACTCGAGCACCCCACCGACACCGAGGCGGACCCGGTCCCGGGTGCCGTACATGCGGCCGCCGGGCGGGCCCCACGGGTCGGGCAGGAAGCTGACGGCGGTGCGGGACGGGTCCCCGACGTAGCCCTGCGTCACCCCCGGTCCGCCGAGCCACAGGTCCCCCGGGACCCCGCGCGGCACCGGCCGCAGTCCACGATCGAGGACGTACGCCCGCACGCCCGGCAGCGGCAGCCCCACCGGGACGCTGCCGGTGACCGGCTCCCGGTCGCCGCCCGGCTCGTGCACGGTGGCGGTGATGGTGGCCTCGGTCGGGCCGTACGCGTTGAGCCAGCGCACCTCCGGCGCGGCGGCGCGCCACTGGGCGAGCCGCCCCGCGTCGACCCGCTCGCTGCCGACCACGACGAGCCGCAGGTCCGGACAGGAGGCGGGCGGGTGACGGTCCAGCACCGCCACCCACTCGTGCCAGTACGACGCCGGCAGGTTGAGCACTGTGAGTCGCTCCCGGCGGACCAGCGCGGTGAACTCGTCGAGACCGGGCACCGGCCCGGCCGGCGGCAACACCACGGCCCCGCCCCGGATCAGCGTCCCGAACAGCTCCTCGGCGGCCACGTCGAAGCCGAGCGCGGCGAACTGGAGCACCCGGTCGGCGGGGGTGAGCGCGTAGTGCCCGGCGACCGCCTCCAGGGTGTGCACCAGGTTGCCGTGGCTGACGCGGACGCCCTTGGGTTGCCCGGTGGTGCCCGAGGTGTAGAGCACGTACGCCGGCGCCGACGGGGGCACCGGCGTGCCGGCGGCTGCCGGGGCGGCGAGCAACGCGTCCTCGATCGCGACGAACGGCAGGTCGGCGGCGGGCGGGTGGTTCTCGCGGGAGCCGAGCAGTAACACCGCCGACGAGTCGGCGAGGATGTGCGCCAACCGCTTCGGCGGGATCGCCGGGTCCAGTGGCACGTACGCGGCCCCGGCGCGCAGGACGCCGAGCAGCGCCGCCGGCCAGTCAGGGCTGCGCTCCAGCAGGACGGCGACGGTGTCACCGGGGCGTACACCCCGGGCGGTCAGGTGGGCCTGCACTGCGGCGGCACGGCTGTCCAGCTCGGCGTGGCTGACCTGCCGGTCGCCCTGCACCAGCGCCGGGCGCTGCTGCCAGCGCGCCGCGGCGACGGCGACCAGGCCGTGCAGAGTCGACGCGGTCGGCGCGTCGGTCGCCCCGCCGACCGGCGGGATCGGCTCGGGGCCGGGCACCAGGTCCAGTGTGGACACCGGGGCGTCCGGGGTGCTCAGCGCCGACTCCAGCAGGGTGCGGTAACTGTGCGCCAGCCGCTCGGCGGTGTCCCTGTCGAACAGGTCGACGTCGTACTCCACGGTGCCGCGCAGCTCGCCAGTGGCACTGGGCACCTCGTCCCAGGCCACCGTGAGGTCGAACTTCGCCACCCGGCCGGGTGACTCGGTCACCCCGACCGACAGGCCGGGCACCGCGTCGGTCCGCTCGGGCAGGTTCTGTGCCGACAGCATGACCTGGAACAGCGGGGTACGGCTGGGGTCGCGTGGTGGCCGGACCGCCTCGACGACCTGCTCGAACGGAACGTCCTGGTGCTCGTACGCGCCGAGCACCGCGTCCCGCACCCGGGCCAGCACGTCGACGAACGACTCGGTGTCCTGCCAACGGGTCCGCAGCACGACCGTGTTGACGAAGAAACCCACCAGGTCGTCGAACTCGGAGCGGGTGCGCCCGGACACCGGGCTGCCGACACTGACGTCGCGAACGTCCGCGTACCGGCCCAGCACCAGCTGGAACACGGCGAGCAGCACCATGAACCGGGTGACGCCGTGCCGCCGTCCCACCGCGTCGAGGCGTTCGACCAGGGCGGCGGGCAGCCGTACGTCGAACGTCTCCCCCCGGTGCCGGACGGTGGCCGGGCGGGGACGGTCGGTCGGGAGGTCCAGTGCCACGGGCGCACCCGCGAGCCGGTCCACCCAGTACGCGAGCTGGGTCGTCCGCGCGGCGCCGGCCAGCAGCGCGCGCTGCCACAGGGTGTAGTCGACGTACTCGACGGTGAGCGGGACCGGTGCGGGCGTGCCGATGGTCCGGGCGGCGTAGAACGCGCCGAGGTCACGGATCAGCACACCGATCGACCAGCCGTCACAGACCGCGTGGTGCAACGTCATCAGGAGCATCGCGTGCTCGTCGGTCAGCCGGATCAGATGCCAGCGAGCCAGCGGCCCGGTGGCGAGGTCGAAGGGTCGGGCGGCGGCGTGGCGCAGCAGGGCGTCGGCCTGCTCGTCACGGTCGGCCCGGTCGCGCAGGTCGTCCACGGTGAGGGCGACCGGTGGCTCGTCGTCCACTACCTGCCGGGGCTCGCCGTCGATCGTCACCAGCCGGGTCCGCAGCGCCGCGTGCCGCGTCACCAGCCCCCGCAGGCCGGCATCGAGGGCGTCGACGTCGAGCGGGCCGTCCACGGTGAGCACCAGCGGCACCGAGTAGACCGCCTGACCAGGGTCGAGCTGGTCGAGGAACCACAGCCGCTGCTGGGCGTACGACAGGGGGTGCGGCCCGGGGCCGGCGGCCGGCACCGGCGGGCGGGCGTCGTCCGGGCCGGCGTCGGCGACGCGTGCCGCGAGCGCGGCGACGGTGGGCGCCTCGAAGGCGGCGCGGACACCCAGCCGCACGCTGGCGGCGGCGGCGATCCGCGCCACCATCTGCGCCGCGAGCAACGAGTGGCCGCCGAGGGCGAAGAAGTCGTCGGCGGCGGACACCACCGGCACGCCGAGCAGGTCCTGCCAGGTCCGTGCGACAAGTTCCTCGATCGGGCCGCTGGGCGGCACGCCGTCGGCGGCCCGGACGCCGTGGTCCGCGTCGGGCGCGGGCAGCGCCCGGCGGTCCACCTTGCCGTTGGGGGTGACCGGCAACGCCGCCAGCGGCACGTACCAGGTCGGCACCATCGCCTCGGGCAGCCGGGCCGCGAGGTGGGCGCGCAGCTCACCCGCCGGGACCGCGGCGTCGTCCGGGACGACGTAGGCGACGAGCCGACGTTCGTCGCCGTCCCCGTGCACCGTGACGGCGGCGGCCCGGACGCCCGGGCAGGTGGTGAGGGTGCTGGCGATCTCGTCCGGCTCGATCCGGACACCACGGATCTTGACCTGCTGGTCGGCCCGGCCCAGGCACTCCAGTTGACCGTCCTCGCGCCACCGCACCACGTCACCCGTGCGGTAGACGCGGGCGCCGGGCTCGAAGGGGCTCGGCACGAACCGCTCGGCGGTCAGGTCGGGCCTGCCGACGTACCCGTGCGCGAGACCGGCGCCGCCGATGAACAGCTCCCCCGGAGCGCCGATGCCGGTCAGCCGGCCGTGGTCGTCGAGGACGTAGAGCAGCTCCCCACCGATCGGTCGACCGATCGGGGTCCGCGCCGCGTCGCCGGGCAGGTCGGTCACGTCCCAGGTGCTGGAGAACGTGGTGCACTCGGTCGGGCCGTACCCGTTGACGAGGCGCAACCCCGGCAGCGCGGCGGCCAGCGTGGCGACCCGGCGGGCGTCGGCCGGCTCGCCGCCGAAGTAGAGGGCGCGCAGCGGGGCGAACATCGCCGGGTCGGCGTCCACGCACCTGTGGAACAGGGCGGTGGTGAGCATCAGCACCGTGACGCCGTGCTCGGCGAGTCGGTGACCCAGCCGGGACGGCGTGAGCACGTCGTCCTTGGGGATGCCCACCAGGCGCGCACCGTTGAGCAGCGCACCCCACACCTCGAAGCTCGCCGCGTCGAACGACACGTTGGCCGCCTGTGCGACCGCGTCGGCGGGCCCGACGGGGAAGTAGTCGGCACGGTGAACCAGCCGGACGATCCCGCCGTGGGTGGTCTCGACCCCCTTCGGCCGCCCTGTCGACCCGGAGGTGTACAGGACGCAGGCCCGCTGGGTCGGGTACGTCAGCGGCCACGTCGGCGCGGGCCGTCCCGAGGGCAGCACCAGCCGGTCGAGCCGCAGCACCGGCAGGTCGTCGACAACGGCCACCGGACCGTCGGCGAGCAGCAGTCGCGCCCCGCTGTCGCGCAGCATGAACTCCCGCCGTGCCTCGGGGTAGGACGGGTCCAGGGGCAGGTACGCCGCCCCGGTGGCGAGCACCGCGAGCATCGCCACGACGAACTGGGCGGACGAGCCCATCGCCAGGCCGACGACACTGCCCGGGGTGACCCCGTGTCCGGTCAGGACGGTCGCCAGGGCGTCGGCCCGGGCGCGCACCTCGGCGTACGTGAGGATGGTGCCGTCGTACTCCAGAGCGACGGCGTCCGGTGTCGCCTCGGCCTGGGTGAGAAACGCCGCCGGCACACTCGGCGGACCTGCCGTACCGCCGCCGGTGCCCCACCGGACGATCAGCGCGCGCTCCTGCGCCGACGTGTGCGCGAGGGTGGAGATCGGCGCCTCGGGGTCGGTCAGGGCGTTGTCGAGCAACGTCAGGTAGTGGTCGGCGAACCGGCGCGCCGTCGCGCTGTCGAACAGGTCCGGGTCGTAGGCGAGGACGCCGAACGCCCCGTCGGGCCGCGGCTCGTCCCAGAGCACGCTCAGGTCGGGCGGCACCGCCCCGGTGGTGGCGGGGGCCGCTCCCACCCCCAGCACGACCGGGCAGAGCGCGGCACGACTCGGGTCGTGGGGTAGGCCGAGCGCCTCGGCCACCCGGTGCAGCGGGACGCCGGTGTACGGCGAGGCCGCCCGCAACCCGGCGGCGACCCGCGCGAACAGGTCGGCGGCCGACGGGTCGTCGTCCCACCTGCCGCGCAACGGCACCAGGGCGCCGTCCAGCGGCGTCGCGGTGGCCAGGTCCCGGGTGCCGGCGTGCCTGCCCAGCACCACCTGCCCCGCGGCGAGCAACGGCACGGAGGGTGCGACGCCCACCGCCGCGCTCACCGCGTGCAGCCGTCGGGTGGTGTCCGGGCCGACGGTGAGCGTCACCCGGTCGGTGTGCTGGCGTCGACGGGCCGGGCGGACCCGGTCGGTGACCAGGTCCAGGGTGGGTATGCCGGCCAGCGCGGCCCGCCAGTGGACGAACGCGTCCATCTCCGGGGCCACCGCACGCGATCCGGTCACTGGACCGGCTCCCCGAGACTCGGCTGGCCGGCTCGCTGCCCGACCGGGCTCGTCGCCCCGGCCAGCACCCCGGCCGGATCGCGGTCGGTCACCCGGGCCACCAGCCCACCGTCGAGCGTCACCACCCGGTCGGCGCCGGCCAGGGTCTCCCTGCGGTGGGCGATGGTGAGCACCGTCGCGTCGGCGAGGTCCACCGCCAGCAGCCGCTGGATGCGGGCGTCGGTCTCGGCGTCGAGGCTCGACGTGGCCTCGTCGATGAGGACCAGCTTCGCGTCCCGTAGCAACGCCCGGGCCAGGCAGAGCAGCTGCCGTTCACCGGCGCTGAGCTGCCCGCCGTCGGCGGACAGGGCCGCGTCGAGACCGCCACCGCCCACGCCGAGCAGCCGGTCGGCGAGGCCCACCTTGGTGAGGACGGCGGTGACCGCCGCGTCGGGGTACGCACCGGTCGGGTCGATGTTGTCCCGCAGGGTGCCGGGCAGCAGCACCGGATCCTGCGGTACCACCTCGACGGCGGCCCGCAGGTCGGCCAGCCGCAGCGTGGCGGTGTCCACCCCGTCGACGAGGATGCGCCCCTGCTCGGCCGGCACGAACCGCAGCAGCGCGGTGAACAGGCTGGACTTGCCGCTGCCGGTCCGGCCGACGATGCCGATCTTGCTGCCCGCCGGGGCGTCGAACGACACGCCGTTCAGCGCGGCCGGGCCGCCCTCGGCGTAGCGCAGGGTGACGTTCTCGAAGTGGACCTCGCCGGCGGTGGGCCAGCCGGCCGGGGCCGGTCGCCCGTCGGTCGGCTCGACCGGCAGCCGGGTGTAGTCGTCGACACGTTCGAAGCTCGCCAGCGACAGGTCCATCATTTGCACCGTCATCAGGCTCATGGCCAGCGCCTCCATCAGCGCGTACACGAAACTGATCCCGACGCCGGCCAGCCCGGCGCCGATCCCGCCCACGGCGACGATCAGCACCCCGTACGTCAACAGGACGACCGCGCCGAGCATGTCGAGCTTCAGGTTGAAGTGCCGCGACAGCGCGTTGACCGTGTAGTCGGCGTGGTGCGCGACGCGGACCCGGTCACCGAACGCGGCCTGGTAGCCGCGCACCCGGCTGTTCCGGCCCTCGATCGAGGTCACCCCGTCGACCGCCTCGTTGAGCAGCGCGAGCATCGGCTCGTTCGCCTGCTTCGACAGCCGGGACGCCTCGACAGTGCTGGCCCTGGTGAGCCGCTGCCAGCGGAGGTAGACCACCAGCAGCAGCGGGGCCGCCACCAGCATCAGTGGACTGGTGAAGGCCAGCGCCGCCAACGGCACGACCAGGCCGACGGCGACCCGGAGGGTGTCCATTGTGGTCTCCGGCAACTCCAGGTCGATGGTCTCCATGTCACCGGAGAACCGCGCCAGGACGCGTCCGGAGGAGTTGCGGTCGAAGAACGACAGCGGGGCCCGGAAGACCCGGTGCAACATCGACGCGTGCAGGTTCTGGCCGGCGGACACACCTCGGGCGAAGGCGAAGCTGAACAGCCCGCGATCCAGCACGAGCGCCACCAGACCGATGGCGGCGAACACCCCCGCGTAGTACAGCGTGTCCTGCCCGGCGTGCTCGGTCCAGTGGCCGAGCCAGAACGACGAGCCGCCCAGGACGGCCTGCCCGCCGACGGCCAGGCCGAGCAGAACGACAGCGAGGAGGCCCGGGGTCAGCACCTGCAGGTAACGGCGGTAGGTGGCGGAACCGACTCGACCGGCGCGGACCGTCTCCTCCTCCTCGGCGGCCACCTCCTCGGCCACCTCGTCCAGCCCGGCGCCGTCCGGGTCGGACGGCGTCGCGGCCTCGGCGGCCACGGCCGGCAGCAGGTCGGGCATCTGCGCGGCGACATCTGCGAACCGGCCCGCCGCGACCACCCGGCCGCCGTCGAGGACCAGCACCCGGTCGGCCCGCCGGGCCACGTCGAGGCGGTGGGTGGCAACGATCCGGGTCCGCCCGGCGAGCACCCCGTCGAACAGCGCTTCCAGGATGGTGCCGGCGACCGCGTCGTCGACGGCGCTGGTCGGGTCGTCGAAGAGGTAGACGTCGGCGTCCTCGTAGGCGGCGCGGGCCAACGCGATGCGCTGCCGTTGCCCGCCGGAGAGGTTGACGCCCCGCTCGCCGATGGCCGTGCCGTCGCGGGCCGGCATCGCCGCCAGGTCCGCCTCCAGGGCGGTGGCGCGGACGACCGCCGCGTACCGGTCCGGATCGTCGGGCGAGAAGCAGCGGATGTTGTCGACGACGCTGCCCTGCATGATCCAGGGGCGCTGCGGCAGGTAGACGGCGCTGCCGCCGACCCGTGCGGTACCCGCGACCGTCGGCAGCGCCCCGGCCAGCGCCGCGAGCAGCGCGGACTTGCCGCTGCCGACCCGACCCAGCACGCAGATCAACTCACCGGGCGCGACCCGCAGGTCGACGCCGGTCAGGACCGGCCGGGCGTCCGCGTCGGCCCCCGGCCAGGTGAACGACGCGCCGTCGAGGTCGACCGCCCCGGCCGGCGCGTCGCCGTCCGTCGACGCCTCGGCGGTGTCCGGGGCCCGCAGGAAGGTCGTCACCTTCCCGAACGCCACCCGCCACTCGTTGCGCATGTCCAGGTAGCGCACCAGCTCGGGCAGTTGGGACCGGAGGACGGTCAGCACGGCGATCGCCGCGAACACGTCCGCCGCCTTCAGTTCGTTGCCCAGCGCCGCGTACGTGACCAGGGTGGCCATCACCATCAGCACCGGCGCGGCGGCGTTCACCAGGTAGAGCGTGGCGAGCCGCTTCTGCCGGCGGACCAGCAACGCGTTGAGCGTCGCGCGTTCCCGGCCGACAGCCCGCTCGGCGACGTCCTCCCAGCCGTGGGTGCGCAGCGTCCGCATGGCCCCCAGGTACTCGCCGACCAGCCCGATCCGGACGCCGTTCGCGTCCCGGATCGCCGGCACCAGCGCGAAGACCCTCTCGTTGGCCACGTGCGACAGCCACAGACCGGCGATGAGGATGACGATGCCCACCAGCGCCGCCCAGCCCAGCAGCACCCAGAGGACCACGCAGGAGCCGGCGATGCCCAGCGGCACCGCCCACGCCATGTGCGTGAAAGCGACCCGCCCGACCCTCCGGGCGTCGGACGACGCGAGGGTGATGACCTCCCCGGAGGGGTGGGCCAGTCGGGCACCGCGATCCATCCGCAGGTACTTGCGCAGCATCTCGGTCCGCAGCAGCGCGGTGATCGAGTGCGCGGTCTTCCACACCTCGGACCACTGGTGCTTGTGGCTCAACGCGTCCAACACGTAGAAGCCGGCCAGGCCGGCGGCGATCAGCAGACCCTCCACCACCGGGCCCCGGCCGTCGCCCTCGAACCAGGCGATCAGCTCCCGCACCAGCAGCGGCCCGACGGTCGCGCAGGTCTGGTAGGCCAGGAAGATCAGGCCCGCCCACCAGAACCGCCGACGGTAGGTCTGGTAGAGGGCCCCCCGCAGCCCGTCCGGACGGTCCCGCCGGGCGGCCCAGGCACGCTCGAAGACCGGGGTCACCCGCTCCAGGTGGTCGTACCGGGGCGGCGTCAGGCTGTCCGACAGCTTCAGTGGTCGGCGCAGGGACGCCTTCACCAGGATCGAGGGCCATTGGACGAAGAGTCGGGACAGCACTCCCGCGTCCTGTTCGGCACTCGGGCGGACCGGTGTGGTGGTTGTCGACACGGTGCGTCTACTCGTTTCCAGCGAGGGCGAGCGGAGCGAACCCGTAGGCGCGCTCCAGGGCGGTACGGACACTGTCCGGCAGATAGCGGCGCATGGCGTCGAACTCGCGGGCGCGGCTGAACTTGCTGGACTCGGCGAACCGGGGACGTTGCTCCAGCCAGTTCGCCACCGTCAGGGCGGCGAGGTCGGCGTACTGGCCGGCGCTGACACCGACGCAACCGCCTGAGCGGTCCTCGAGCAGGAACGGCGGGCCGTCGAAGGCGGCGTCGAAGAGGGCGCTGCGGGTGACGGTGCCGAACAGGTACGCCAGCGTCTCCGCCTCCGCACCGATCAGCTCCCGCACGGCGGGCCGCAGCTCGTGCGGGATCGCGCCGGTCGGGAAGATCTCCGTGCCGTACACCGAGTGGAACAACCCCGCGTCGCACAGCTCCTGCCGCGACCCCCACTGGGCCAGCAGGTCGTGCACGCCGCGCAGGTGCGCCAGCAGGTTGGCCTCCGAGTGCGCCAACTCGGCCACCCCGTGCGACTCCAGGAAGGCGATCTTCTCGGCGAGCCCGCTCACGCCCCCTCCCGACTGCCGTACGACCCGGTCATCGCCACCAACGTCTTGCGCGACCCGGTGAAGCTGGACCGGCCGTGCGCCATCGCCATGTTGTCGACGACCAGCAGGTCACCCTGCTGCCAGGGGAAGGCCAGGGACTCCGCGTCGAACGCGGCGCGGATGGCCGCGAGGTCGGCGTCGGTGATCGGGCTGCCGTCGCCGAGGTACGCGTTACGCGGCAGGTCCTCCTCGGCCAGCAGTTCCAGCAGCGCCTCCCGGGTGGCCTCGGGCAGGTTGGAGACGTGGAACAGGTGGGCCTGGTTCATCCAGACCGTCCGCCCGGACACCGGGTGCACGGTGACGGCCTGGCAGGTCTCGGTGGTCCGCAGCGCGCCGTCGTCGAACCACTCGTAGGTGATGCCCCGCTCGCGGCAGAACTCCTGCACGGCCTCCCGGTCCATCCCGGGGAACGTCTCCTGCCAGGACACCCCGAGACCGACCCGGTAGTTGCGCACGTACCGCACACCGTGCCGCTCGAAGCGCTCGCGCACCTCGGCGGGGATGCGCTGCCAGACGGCGTGGCTGTCGGCGAGCGGGGTCTCCCCACCGGTCTGGGCCGGGATGTTCGAGTAGAAGAACAACCGCCGGGGCCACACGCTGGTGTACGCCATCTCGTTGTGCAGCGGGATGACCTCGCTGGCCGGGTACTCGGTCGAGGTGTACACGTCGCCGACCTTGCTGCGCGGCGTGGACCGGTAGGTGTACTCGGCCATCTCCTCGCCGAAGACCTTGACGAAGGCGGAGAAGGCCGGCGCGTCCGGGGCGTCGAACCCGCGCAGCAGGACAGCGCCGTGGCTGTCCAGTCGGTCGTTGATCAGGTCGAGGTGCTCGGTGGCCCATCCCGCCGGCGAGATGCCGGGCGAGGTGGCCTCGATGCAGGCCACCCGGTTGCGCTCCGGGAACAGGCAGCTCTCTTTCACGTGGTCCATGTCGGAGGTCCTTCCGCGTACGTCGGGTCTTGGTCCGGGTCAGTCGGCGTCCGGCCGGACGAACGACCGGAGGGCGGCCAGGGTCAGGGCGGCGAGCCGCTCGATGCTCTTCCGCTCGTTGAGGTTGCTGCTGTACTTCAGGTGCAGGCTGAGCTCACCGTCGGCGAACCGCGCGAACACCTGGAGCCGGTGCATGCGTTGCAGCTTCGGCATCGGCCAGAAGTCGTCCATGGCCGGCCCGAGCAGCGGCGACTCCTCGGGCTCGTGGGCGAACTCGCCCCAGTTGTTGAGCAGGATGTCCGGCTTGCCGAGCGGGGCGAGCGCGTCCGCCACGTCCGGATGCCCGCCGAGGTAGCGCAGCAGGCCGAAGGCGAGGCCGCGCCGGGGCACCGCCTCGATCTGCTCGCGGACCGACTCCAGCAGCGCCCTCGGGCCGGGCTTCTCGGGTCGGCGGACGAGCCGGGGTGAGGTCATCGAGAACCGGCCGATGGCACGGGACAGGTCGAGGTCCTGACCGCCCATCTCCCGACCCCGGGCGACGAGGTCGACCAGGATCGACGACTGACCGGACCAGTCGGTGAAGCCCTGGAGGGTGGCGGCCAGCAGCGCGTCGTTGACGCTCAGGCCGTACTCCTGCGGCACCAGCCGGCGCAGCGCGGCGGTCTCCTCCGCGTCGAGCCCGACCACCACCGTCTCCTCCGACGACATGCAGTCGTCTCCGTCGGGGTGGTCCAGCGGCCAGGTCGGGACAGGTTCCTTGGCAAGCGCCGTCCAGTACGCGATGTCCTCGGTCAACTCCGTGCCACGGGCGAGCGCGTCCAGGTTGCGGGACCATTCGGCGAACGACGCCGTCGACAGCGGCAGGCGCGGCTCCTCGCCGGCCTCCACCGCCTGGTACGCGGTCTGGAGATCCGCCATCAGGACGTCCCAGGAGCTGTTGTCCATCAACTGGTGGTGGACGATCACCACGAGCAGCTCGGGACGGTCGGCCCCGAAGCGGACCAGGGCGACCTGGAGCAGCGGCCCGTTCTCGATGTCGAGCTTGCGGTGCAGGGTGCGATCGAGGCGCCGGAAGGCGACCTCCTGGTCCGCCGGGTCGAGGGCGGACAGGTCCACGCTGGTGAACGGCGTGGGCTGGTACGCCTCGTTGACCCGGACCGACAACCGGCCACCGGCCCGGGGGAAGCTGATCCGCAGCGAGTCGTGATGGGTGATCACCGCCGCCACGGCCCGCTCCAGCAGCGCCGGGTCGAGTGACCGCATCGCCTCGAACATGAAGATGTGCGTGTACTTGTGCGGGTCGGCGAAGTTCCGCTCGGCGAAGGCCACGTGCGACGCGACGAGCGGCACCCCACCGGGGTGCGTACGGCGGCTTTCGTCACCACCCGCACCGGCGGTCGTCGACCCACCGGCAACGGACGCGAGGCCGGCGATGGTGGGGTGCGCGATGAACTGCGCGGGCGTGATCACCACACCCGCCTTACGGGCACGATCCACCACCCGGATCACGTGCAGCGAGTCCCCACCCAGGGCGAAGAAGTTGTCCTCCGGACCCACCGACGGCACCCGCAGCACCTCCCGCCAGATCCCGGCCAGGACCTCCCGCGCCTTGTCGGCCGGCGTCTGCGCGTCGGTAGCGACCGAGGCGAGCGCGGCGATGGTGGGGTGCGCGATGAACTGCGCGGGCGTGATCACCACACCCGCCTTACGGGCACGATCCACCACCCGGATCACGTGCAGCGAGTCCCCACCCAGGGCGAAGAAGTTGTCCTCCGGACCCACCGACGGCACCCGCAGCACGTCCCGCCAGATCCCGGTCAGGATCCCCTCCACCGGTCCACGCCGGGTCTCCGCGGTGGCGGTGGCAGCGGCGGTGGCCGGAGCCACGGTGGGGGTCGGTGCCGACAACGTGGCCCGGTCGACCTTCCCGTTGGGCAGCCGGGGCAGGCGGTCGACGAGCGCCACCGTCGGCACCATGTAATCCGGCAGCCGCTCCCGCAGCGCCGCGCGTAGGTCGTCGGTGGAGAGCGCGGTACCCGGCCGCAGCGCCACGTGGGCCATCAGCCGCCGGTCGTCCGCCCCGTCGTCGTCGCAGAGCACCACGCACTCGCCCACACCGTCCAGGGCGGACAGCGCCGAGGCGACCTCGTCCGGCTCGACCCGGTGACCCCGGATCTTGACCTGGTCGCCGATCCGGCCCAGGAACTCCACGGTGCCGTCCGGCAGCAGCCGCCCCCGGTCACCGGTGCGGTAGAGCCGGTCGCCCGGCGCGCCCAGCGGATCGGGCACGAACCGCTCGGCGGTCAACGCGGCGTCCCCCAGGTAGCCGCGGGCCAGGCCCGCACCACCGACGACGATCTCGCCGGGCAGGCCGGTCGGCACCGGCCGCAGCCTCTCGTCGAGTACGTACAGCCGTGCGCCCGGGATCGGCCGACCGAGCGGCACCACCGCCTCGCGGCCCGCCCGGTCGATGCGGACCTCCGCCACGGCGACGATGCCCGTCGTCTCGGTCTGGCCGTACATGTTGACCAGCCGGGGCGCGGTCCCCGGCGCGTTGCGGATGGCCTCGGGAAGTTCGTAGCGCAGCGGCTCGCTGGCGGTGAGCACCACCTGTGGCCGCCACCCGCCGGGCGAGGTGAGCGCCGGCAGCAGGACCCGCAGGTACGACGGCACCAGGTCCAGCACCTGCACGCCGTGCGCGGTGACGAAGGTGAGCAGTGCCAACGGGTCGGCCAGGTGCGCGCGCCCGGCGACGACCACGTGGCCGCCCAGCGCCAGCGGAACGGCGAACTGCCGCACAGACGACGAGAACGCGAACGACGCGGTGTGCAGGAACACCGGCTCGTCGGGCAGGGCCAGCGCGGCCGGCAGCCCCTCCAGGTACGCGGACAGCCCGCCGTGGGTCACCACCACACCCTTGGGGAGCCCCTTGGTGCCGGAGGTGTAGACCACGTAGGCCGGGTGCTCCGGTCGCAGCGCCGGTGTCGGCCGGGGGCCCACCGGGGCCGGCAGGTCCTCGATCGTCACCACCTCGCCCGCGCCCTGGGGCGTACGACCCGCCAGGTCGCGCGTGGTGAGCGTCATCGTCGGCCGGGCGTCCGCCACGATCGCCGCCAACCGCTGCGCGGGGTACGCGGGGTCCAGCGGCACGTACGCGGCACCTGTCTCCAGGACCGCCAACGCCGCCACGACGACGTCGACGCCCCGGTCGAGGTGCAGGGCGATCGTCGTTCCCGGGCCCGCGCCGCGTTCGGCGAGCACCCGGGCCAGGTCACCGCTGCGGCGGTGCAGGTCGCCGTAGGAGAGGGTCGTCTCGCCGCTGGTGACCGCCGGAGCGTCGGGTCGGCGTCGCGCCTGCTCGCCCACCCGGGCGGTGAGCGTGCGGTGCGCGGCGCCAACCGGCAGCGCCGGACCGTGCGCGAGCGCGTCGAGACGCTCCCGCTCGCCCGGCAGGAGGGGATCCACGTCGAAGACGCGCTGGTCGGGGTCACCGACCAACCGGTCCATCAGCACCCCGAGGCGGCTCATCATCGCCTCGACGGTGCCCGCGTCGAACAGGTCGGTGCTGTACTCGGCGTGCCCCTCGATGCCGTCCCCGTTCTCCCACAGGTCGATCAGCAGGTCGAAGCGGGCGGTGCACTGCTCGTTGTCGATCGACGTGAGGGTGAGGCCGGGGCCCGGGTCGGGTAGGCCGCCCGGGGCGTTCTGCAACGCGAAGCGCACCTGGAACAGCGGTGAGTGGCTGAGGCTGCGGGTGGGCGCCACCGCGTCGACGACCATCTCGAAGGGGACGTCCTGGTGGGCGTACGCGCCGTGCGCCGTGCTGCGGACCCGCCGCAGCACCTCGCGGAAGGTGGGGTCGCCGGAGAGGTCGACCCGCAGCGCCAGGGTGTTGGCGAAGAACCCGACGAGCTTCTCCAACTCGGTGCTGGTGCGGTTGGCGACGGGCGTACCGACGGTGATGTCCCGTTGGCCACTGAGCTGGGCCATGAGCACGTCGAAGCCGGCCAGCAACGCCATGAACAGGGAGACCTTCTCCCGCCGGGCCAGGTCGGCCACCGCCCGGGATCGCTCGGCCGACCAGCTGATGTCATGGCGCGCTCCGCGGAAGGTCTGCACCGCCGGTCGCGGCCGATCGGTCGGCAGGTCCAGCGTGGGTACGCCGTCGAGCTGCCGCTTCCACCAGTCGAGCTGGTCGTTTAGCTCGGCGCCGATCAGCCAGGACCGCTGCCAGAACGTGTAGTCCACATAGGTGTGTGTCAGCTCGGGCAACGACGACGGCTGCCCCTGGGCGATCTCCCGGTAGAGCGTCACCAGGTCGTTCAACACGATGTTCAGGGACCAGCCGTCGGAGACGGTGTGGTGCAGCGTCAGCAGCAGCACGTGCGAGTCGGGGCGTACCCGCACCAGGGTGCCGCGCAGCAGCGGCCCGGCGGCCAGGTCGAACGGAGTGCGCCCCTCGGCGTCGAAGAGGGCGGCCAGCCGACCCTCCGGGTCGGCGTCGCCCTGCACGTCCACCTCGGCGTACGCCACGGCGTCGACGGGCAGGAACTCCTGCACCGGTTCGCCGTCCACGGACGGGAACCGGGTGCGCAGCCCCTCGTGCCGGGCCCACAGCGCGCCGAAGGCCACCCGCAGCGCGTCCGCGCGCAGGTCACCGTCGAAGCGCAGCGCGAGGGGCACGTTGTAGAACGCGCTGTCCTCGGCGAGCCGGTTGAGGAAGTACAGGCGTCCTTGCGCGTGCGACAACGGCACCGGGCCGGTCCTCGGGACGGCGACGAGACCGGGCCGGGGGGCCCGCCCGCCGAGCGCCTCGATCCGGGTCCCCAGGTCGGCCAGCGAGGTGGACTCCAGGAACACCGCCAGCGGCAGCTCGATTTCGAGCTTCTTGCGCAGCCGGGCCATGGCCCGGACCGCGAGCAGGGAGTGCCCACCCAGGTCGAGGAAGTTCGCGTCCCGCCCGATCGACTCGACCGGCCGCCCCAGCACGTCGGCCCACACCTCGGCGATGGCCTCCTCCAGCCGGCTCTCCGGAGCGGCCAGGGTGGGCGCCGGCTCGGCCGCCGTGGGCGCGGGCAGGGCCGCCCGGTCCACCTTGCCGTTGGCGGCCAACGGCAGCGCGTCGAGCGGAACGACGACCTCCGGCACCATGTAGTCCGGCAGTTCCGCGCGCAGCGCGTCACGCGGGTCGTCGGCCATGGAGTCCCCGGCCGCTGTGACGTACGCGACCAACCGCTCCTCACCAGGCCGGTCGGTTCGCAGCAGGACCACCGCCTCGCGGACCTGCGGCAGCCGCGTCAGGGTGGCCTCGATCTCCGCCAACTCGACCCGGTACCCCCGGATCTTCACCTGGGTGTCGATCCGGCCCAGGCAGTCGAGCTCGCCGTCGGGTCGTACCCGGACGAGGTCGCCGGTGCGGTACATGCGCTCCCCCGGCGTCGGGGCGAACGGGTCGGGCAGGAACCGCCCGGCGGTCAGGTCCGGCCGACCGTGGTAGCCACGGGCCACACCGGCACCCGCCACATACAGCTCACCGACCGTGCCGGGCGGCACCGGCAGCAGGTTGCCGTCCAGCACGTAGAGCCGCGTGTTGGCGATCGGACGACCGATCGGCACCACACCGGACAGGTCGGTGCCGTCGTGCACCTCGTGCACGCAGCAGCCGACGACGGTCTCGGTGGGCCCGTACTCGTTGACGATGCGCAGGCCCGGAGCCCGGCGTCGCCAGGCGGCGGCGGTGGCGCCGTGCAGCGACTCGCCACCGACGATCAGGTAGCCGTCCGCAGCGATGGTCCGGCTCGGAACGGCCCGGTCCAGCGCCTCCAGGTGGGCCGGGGTGAGCTTGACCAGCCCGAGGTCCAGGTCGCTGCCGAGCAACTCGGTGAGGGTCTCCAGCTCGGTGCCGTCGGCGACGAGCACCACCGGACGCCCGGCCAGCAGCGGACAGAACAGCGTCGTCACCGACAGGTCGAACCGCAACGGCGAGACCAGTGGCGCGCCCCCGCCCTCGGCCACCCGGTACGCCCGCAGGCTCCACGCCAGGTAGTTGGTCAGGCCGCGGTGGGTGACCACCACACCCTTCGGTCGCCCGGTCGAGCCCGAGGTGTAGATGACGTAGCAGGCGCTGTCCGGGTGCGGACGCGGCAGCGGCGGCAGGTCGGTGGTGGCGTCCTCGTCGCCGTCGGGCAGCAGCACCGACACGTCGGTGTCCGGTAGGTCCGCGACCCGGCCCGCGCTGGTGACGACCACCCGCACCTCGGCGTCGGTGAGCATGAACCGCACCCGCTCGGCGGGCTCGCCCACGTCCAGCGGCACGTACGCGCCGCCGGCCCGGAGGGTGGCCAGCACGGCCGTGACGAGGTCGACACCACGGTCCAGGAAGAGGCCGACGCGGGTCTCCGGTCCCACACCGTGCCGGCGCAGCCGCGCGGCGAGGGCGTCGGCCCGGCGGTCCAGCTCTCCGAATGTGACAGTCAGGTCGCCGACCAGGAGCGCGGGCGCGTCAGGGGTACGGGCGGCCTGCCGAGCGAACAGCTCGTGCGCGGGCACGTCACCGAGGAGAGGGTCCTCGGTGCGGTTGCCGTCCACGACCGCCGCCCGGGTCTCCTCATCGGACAGAAGGCGGGCCAACCCGACCGGGGCGTCCGGCGTGGCGGTCAGACCGACCAGTAGAACGCCGAGGTGAGCGGCCATCCGCGCCACAGTTCGCTCGTCGAGGATGTCGGTCGCGTACTCGGCCACCCCCCGCAGCCGACCGTCGGCGTCCGGCCACACCTCGACCGTCAGGTCGTGCTTGCTGATCGGCAGGTGGTGTTCGACGGCCGTGACCCGCAACCCCGCCGCCTCGGCCTCCAACGCCTGGTCCTCGACGAGGGCGAACATCACCTGCGCGAGGGGCGTGTGGCTGAGGTCGCGCTCCGGGTCGACCGCCTCCACCACCGTGTCGAAGGGCACCTCGCCGTGCGCCATGCCCTGCTGCACGAGATCGCGGACCCGTCCCACCAGGGCCCGGAAGGTGGGCGCGCCGGAGGTGTCGACCCTTACGACGATCGAGTTGACGAAGGAGCCGACCATCGTCTCCAGCTCGACCCGGGGGCGGTTCGCCACCGGGGTCACCACCGAGACCTCGTCCTGGGCCGCGTACCGCGACATCAGCGCGGCGAACCCGGCGAGCAGCACCATGAACGGGGTGGCCCGCTCATCCTGGGCCAGGCGAGTCACCGCCTGCCACAGGCCGTCGGGCAGGGCGAAGCGGTGCCGCTCGCCCCGGAAGGACTGCACGGGCGGGCGGGGACGGTCCAACGGCAGGTCGATGACGGGTACCGCGCCCGCCAGTGCCCGCTTCCAGTAGTCGAGGCCCTCGGCCAGCTCGGCGGCCCGGTCGGGACGGCTCTCCCAGGCGGCGTAGTCCGCGTACTGCACGGTGAGGGGCGCGAGCCGGGGAGCCCGGTCCTCTGCCCCGGCGCGGTACAGCTCCAGCAGCTCATCGATGAGCAGGCTGACCGACCAACCGTCGCAGATGCTGTGGTGCAGGGTCAGCACCAGCACGTGCGCGGTGGGGGTCTGCCGGAACAACGCGGCGCGAGCCAGTGGCCCGACGGAGAGGGAAAACGGACGACTCGCCTCGTCGCGTACGGCGGCCAGCACCGCCGCGTCGTCGACGGGCAGTGGGCGCGGGGTGAGGTCCACCTCGATGTCTCGCAGGATGCGCTGCACCGGGTCGCCCTCGTTCGCCGCGAACACGGTCCGCAGCGCCTCGTGCCTGTCGACGAGGGCGCGCACCGCGTCGGTGAGCACGTCGAGCCGGAGTGCGCCGGTCAGGCGTAGGGCGGTCGGCACGTTGAACATCGCCGAGCCGGGGACGAGCTGGTCCATGAACCACAGCCGGCGCTGTGCCGGGGAGACGGGCAGGTCGCCCCCGCGCGGCACCCGGGCGAGCGCCTCGGCCGGCCGGGGGCGCCGGCCGCCGAGACGCTTCTCGAACAGGGCCCGCTTCGAGGGCGACATCGAGTCGAGGCGTGACCGGCCGGGCGAGAGCCCCGCGCCGTGCGGCGCGGGGCGGCTGGCACTCGCGTCGGTGGTCATCAGGCCACCTCCCGAGCGGCGCTCTCCAGGTGCGTCACGAGGCTGCGCGGCCGCATGTCCGTCCACTCGGTGGTGACGTGGTCCAGGCAGGACGCGCGGTCGGCGGGCCCGTGGGTCACCGTCCAGCCGGCCGGCAGGCTGAGCGACTCGGGCCACAGCGAGTGCTGCCCCTCGTCGTTCACCACTACGAAGAAGCATCCGTCGGGGTTGTCGAGAATGTTCACGTCTTCCTCACTCTGCGCCTGGTCCCAGGACCCGACGGGGAAGCGCTGAACCGGCACGGCGGCCAGGCAGGGACCACGGCGGTCAGACCTGCCAGCGTCGAAGTCGGGACGCGCGTCCCCAGATCGGGCGTCGTCAACTGTCGTTTGCGGAGACTTTTGCTATGCGTCGCTCAGAGGACGTGCGGGGTTTCGCCGCCGCGTGTCTCGCTATCGGATTCCACCACGGCCACGGCCGGCCACCTGCACGTTAATCGGCTATCCGACCCGAAGCCGAGGGCCCTTTGCGGACGCAACCCGGTCGATGTCAAGCAGATTCTGGCAAGCCACGCTGAACCCACGTCGCGCTCCCCCCCGAAGTTTGCGACCCAACAGCGTTCATGAATGTAAACGCAAGCGAGGCACAGAAAACCATCAGACACGGAGCGTGTCAAGACCCTTGCCTGCCGCTGAAGTTCAGCATGCCAACCGGGACGTATTTATGACAAATACTCCGCAGATGGTTGGTCGACCGGGTACGCCGCCAGGCCCGCCGGCGTACCGTCGGGCGGGGCTGCTGGCGGTCGGGCGAGACGGCCGAAATCGGCCAGAAATGCGTTGCCGCCAACGCATCTGCGCAGAACAGGAGCATTGCCGCCTACTCCGTGCGGCGTGCGGACCGATCAACGACGACGCCACCGTCCAGGCTGGACGCGGCGCGTCGGAAAAATCACTTGCCCGGACGGGCAGGATCATTCATCGCGGAACTCGTGACCAGAGTCCGACACGGAGACGAGTTTCACTCGACAGGCGGAAAGAACGACCGATCATCCATTGGCCGAGCATCCGAATGGCTGGACAACAGTCAATGTAATGGTTATTAACGCACCCAAGGCGAGGCACGACAGAGAGCGTTGGCGTCGCCGAATCGCAGCTCCCGCGAAGCCGTCGACCATCCGAGCCGACAAGCCGACGCGTGGGCCGCCCGACGATTGCGTCCGATTGCCGGATCCGATCAGGCCGAGACGTCGGGTCGAGCACGGGACCCCCTTCGCCGCACGGACCCGCACCACGCGTGCGTGGCGGGGGGAAGGCGCCCGGCGTACCCGAAGGCACCCGCACGCCGGGCAAGCAGCAGGCATCGACACCCGAATTCGGGCGGACGCGTGCGCCGGGGCCATCGACGAAGGCCAGTGTGCGTACGCGCCGAATCAGGCCCCGTCCGTCGCGGCCCCGCCTTTACCCGAGCGCCGGGATGCCGTGCGCCGGCGCCGGCGATTGCCGGCACCGGACGCTTGTGCCACGGCGTTCGGAAACACCTCGGTCAGCCCTGCAAAAGCTGCCGAGCCATCACGATCCGCTGGACCTGGTTGGTGCCCTCGTAGATCTGAGTGATCTTGGCGTCCCGCATCATCCGCTCGACCGGGTAGTCCCGCGTGTAGCCGTAGCCACCGAGCAACTGCACCGCGTCGGTGGTGATCTCCATGGCGGCGTCGGAGGCGAAGCACTTCGCCGCCGCGCCGAAGTAGGTGAGATCCGCGTCGCCACGCTCCGACTTGCCGGCGGCCGCGTACGTGAGCTGCCGGGCCGCCTCGAGCTTCATGCCCATGTCGGCAAGCATGAACTGGATCCCCTGGAACTCGGCGACAGCCTTGCCGAACTGGCGACGCTCGGCCACGTACCCCTTCGCGTAGTCGAGCGCGCCCTGCGCGATGCCGACGGCCTGCGCGGCGATGGTGACCCGGGTGTGGTCCAGGGTCTTCATCGCGGTCGCGAAGCCGGTGCCCTCCGCGCCGATCATCCGGTCGGCCGGGATCCGCACGTTGTCGAGGTAGACCTCGCGGGTGGGCGAGCCCTTGATGCCGAGCTTCTTCTCCGGCGCGCCGAAGCTCACGCCGGCATCGGACTTCTCGACCACGAAGGCCGAGATGCCCCGGGACCGGGCGGAAGGGTCGGTGACGGCGAAGACGGTGTAGAACTCGGACACCCCGGCGTTGGTGATCCAGCGCTTCACACCGTTGAGCACCCAGTGATCCCCGTCACGTACCGCCCTGGTGGTCATGGACGCCGCGTCGCTGCCCGCCTCCGGCTCGGAGAGGCAGTACGAGAACATCGCGTCACCGGCCGCGACCGGCGTCAGGTAGCGACTCTTGAGGTCGGCGGAACCGGACAACAGCAGCGGCATGGTGCCGAGTTTGTTCACCGCCGGGATCAGCGAGGAGGACGCGCAGGCGCGTGCCACCTCCTCGATCACGATGGCGGTGGCCAGCGCGTCCGCGCCCGCGCCGCCGTACTCCTCGGGGATGTGCGGTGCGTGGAAGTCGGCCGCTCGCAGCGCGTCGTAGGATGCCTTGGGGAACTCCCCTGCCTCGTCGGCCTCCGCGGCGTGCGGAGCCACCTTCGCGGCGCAGACCTCTCGCACGGCTTCCCGGATCGCCTGGTGCTCCTCGGGCAACCGGTAGACGTCGAACGACTCCCCTGCGGCCATCTCGGCCCTCCCCTTCACCACTATCATGCGCAGTCTGTGACGACTCCTGACCGCCGTCCGCGCAGACTGAAGACTAGCGACTGCAGTTCAGGTGATGTTACCGGCGCGTAGGTATGGGCAGGACGGTGGACCTGACGCGCTCAGCGATGATGGAGATTGAGACAGTGAGCCACCCTCCGGTGCCCCGCCCAGGCGCCGCAGCAAAATGCGACGCGACGACGCGACGCCAGCGCGAGCGGAGAAGACAGGCGTGACGATCCCCTACCCCACCATCCAGCCGACCCCCGCCATCGCCGCGGTGACCCCGCCCTCGGGCGCACCCCGGCCGCGGGTGACGTTCCTTGGGACTGGTTACCTCGGTGCGACGTACGCCATTTGCTACGCCGAACTGGGCTACGAGGTTCTCGGGTTCGACGTCGACGCCGACAAGATCGCGATGCTGAACGCCGGTCAGGTGCCGATCCACGAGCCCGGCCTGGACGAGCTGCTCCGGCGCAACCTCGCCGCCGGCCGCCTCCGGTTCAGCACCGACATCGCCGAGACCGCCGAGTTCGGTGACGTGCACTTCATCTGCGTCGGCACCCCGCAGCGGGCCGACGGCATGGGCGCCGACCTGTCGTACGTCGAGGCGTCGGTCACCAGCCTCGCGCAGCACCTGACCCGCAAGGCCTTGATCGTCGGCAAGTCCACCGTGCCGGTCGGCACCGCCGAGTGGGTCGAGCAGCTCGTCGGCAAGCACACCCCGAACGACCTGGACGTCGAGGTGGCGTGGAGCCCCGAGTTCCTCCAGGAGGGCTTCGCCGTCGACGACGTACTGCGGCCCAACCGGATCGTGGTCGGCGTCAAGAGCGAGTGGGCCAACGGCATGCTCTACGCCGCGCACAAGGGCGTGTTCGACCTGGCGGCCACGGAGGACCGCGAGGTGCCCCTGGTGGTCACCGACTTCTCCACCGCCGAGCTGGTCAAGGTCGCCGCGAACGCCTTCCTGGCCACCAAGATCTCCTTCATCAACGCGATGGCCGAGGTCTGCGAGGCCTCCGGTGGCGACGTCACCCAGCTGGCCCGCGCAATCGGCTACGACCCGCGAATCGGCAACAGGTTCCTCCAGGCCGGCCTCGGCTTCGGAGGCGCCTGCCTGCCCAAGGACATTCGGGCCTTCCAGGCCCGCGCCCAGGAGTTGGGCGCCGGCGAGGCGCTGCGCTTCCTGCACGAGGTCGACCTGATCAACCTGCGTCGGCGTACCCGGGTGCTCCAGCTCGCCGCGGACCTCCTCGGCCGCCGCTCCGGCCCGGCCGGCCCGGACTTCTCCGGCACCCGGATCGCGGTGCTCGGTGCCACCTTCAAGCCCAACACCGACGACGTCCGCGACGCCCCGGCGCTCGCCGTCGCCGCGCTGCTGCACAAGGCCGGCGCCGACGTGCACGTGTACGACCCGCAGGGCACCGAGAACGCCCGCCGCGCGGTTCCCGAGTTGACCTACGAGAGCAGCATCAACGAGGCGGTCGACGGGGCCGACCTGGTCTGCGTCCTCACCGAGTGGGCCGACTTCCGCAACGCGGATCCGGTCGCCCTCGGCGAGTTGGTCAAGGGTCGCAAGGTCGTCGACGGCCGCAACTGCCTCGACCCGGCACTGTGGGCCCAGGCGGGCTGGGAGTACCGGGGCATGGGTCGCCCCTGACCCGACCGACGCTCCACCGGCCGGCCATCGAACATCTCGGTGACCGGCCGGTGTCGTTGTTTGCCCCGGACCCGCCGACAAGAGTCGAAATCCGCGCCAGCATTGGGCATGCTGCGACAGTGGGAGTCCACAGTGCGGGTGGAGGGGTGTCGTGGCGACCTTTCAATGCTCCTCGTGCGGCCGGGAGATCAAGCCGGCCGTCCGATGCCCGCACTGTGGGGCAGATCAACCACAGTGGGTCGAGCACCTGGCCGACATTGAGCGTTCGATAGCGGAGATGAAGGCGCGCGACGCCGCCATCGCCCGCGAGCAGCGGCAGATCGCCGCCAAGATGCAGGCCGCGCTCTTCCAGCGGGACATCCTCGCCCACGCCGGCGAGGAACGGATCAAGCAGGCCACCCGGCCGCGCCGGGTGCTGCGACGCCGCCCCGCTCGGCGGCCACCGACGGCCACCATGGGAGCGCCGCCCCGGGTGCCTCGCCAGGGCACACCGCCCGCCCCGGAGGATCCGCCGCCACCCCCGCCCCGGGCCGCCTGGCTGGACGCGGACGACCCGGAGCACCCGCCGGAGGCGTCCTCGCGCGAGGTGCAGAACATCCCGCTCGGGCTGGGCGCGCTGCTGCTCGGCGTGGCCGCTGTGGTCTTCGCCGCGGTTGCCACCAGCTCGATGGACGCGCTGGCCCGGCTCGGCATCCTGCTCCTGGCCACCGTGCTGATGCTGCTCGCCCCACCGGCACTGGCCCGGCGCGGGCTAACCTCGACCGCCGAGACCATCGCCGCGGTCGGCCTGCTGCTGGTGCCGCTCGCCGGCAACGCCCTCTGGGCGGTGGACCGAATCGGCACCGGCGGCGGCTCCGGCACTGTCTTCGCCGGGGTGATCTTCGCGGTCACCGCCGCCGTCGCGTTCGGGTACGCCGGTTGGACCGGTCTGCGCGCGCCCCGCTTCGCCACAGTGCTCGCCGCCCAGCCGGTGCTGCCCCTGCTGGCGTACGACCAGATCACCGGGCCGGGCGGCTGGGCCCTGGTGCTGGCCCTGGTCGCTCTCGTCAACCTCGGCCTGGCCCGCTCCGGCGTGACCGTCGAACGCCCCGTCCGACAGGACCTGCCATCGCCGGGCACGCCGTCCGCGCCCCGCCAACGCGACGCCGAGAGCCGGCCGGAGGGCGACCCGGAGGAGGCCGCCGAGCTGATCGACGCCAGCGGCGGTGCCACCGCCCCCCAGCCGACCCGACCGGTGCCCGGCCTGCGTCAGCTGACCTGGTTGCTGCACGCGCTGGCGGTCGCCGTCTCGCTGGCGTACGCGGTCACCGCCCTGCTCCGGGCACAGACCGTGCCGACCGCTACCGGCGCCGGGGTGGTGCTGCTGTTGGCCGCCGTGATCGGGCTGGCCGGCGCGTTGGTGCTGCGTCGTCCGCCGCTGCCGGACGTCGCGGCCGGCATCGTTACCCTGGCGGTGATCGGCTCGCTCAGCCGAATCGCCTCGGTGGCACTCCCCGGCCGGGCGCTGCTGCTGATCGCGGCGGTCATCACGGTGACCGGGCTGGCGGTGCGCGCGGTTCCGGAAGCGGCCCGGCGTGGCCCACAGCTCGCCTCCGCGGTGGCGTTGACCGTCAGTGGTCTGGTGGTCGCCGGCGGCGCGTTACGCGCCGGGGTGGCGCCGGTCCGGGCGGCACTGCCCGCCTGGAACCCCGACCTCAGCCGGTACCCGGGGGAGTTGGCCGCCGCCGTCGGGCCGACCACCTGGCAGCTCGCGGGTGCCGCGTTCCTGCTCACCATCGCGGCGGTGCTGGCCCTGCCCACCGAGATCCGCCGGGAGTTCGCGGTCGCCGGCGCGGCGCTGACAGCGCTCGCCGTCCCGGCCTCGTTCGGTCTCGGCTGGGCGACGGCACCCTGGCCCATGGTCATCACCGCGATCGGCATCGGGGTCATCGGGCTGTCCGCCCGCACCGACCGGGCCGCTGTCGCGCACGCCATCGGGGCGGCCGTGGTGGGCCTGTTCGGCGCGGGTGCCAGCCTGACCAGCCCCACCCTCACCGCCGCAGTCCTGATCACCCTGTTCGTGGCGGGCACGCTGGTCACGCTGGCGCCCCGGATCCGGATCGCCTCGGCCGCCTCCGACACGGTCACCGCCTGGGCCGCCGGTGGCGCCGCGTTCGCGCTGCCCGGGGCGGTGGCGGCGTTCGTGGCCGCGACCATGCCGAGCGACCCGACCCCCACCCCGGCGAGCCTGCGCGAGGTGACCGTCCCGATCCTGGCGGCCAGCTTCCTGGCGGTCTGCGTGACCCTGGGCTACGCAGCCGTCGTGCAGGTCTCCCAGCGCCATATCCCCGCCCCACTGTCGGTCGGCACCGGGCTGGGCGCGCTGATGGTCACCGCCGCCGCGTTCGGGGCGCCCGGCGCGACAGTCGCCGACGCCTGGGTGGGCGCGCTCCTGCTGGTCGCGGCGGTGCTGCTCTTCCTGGCCCCCTCCATCGACGCCGGCCGTCGAGCCGACCTCACCCTCGACGGCTCGGACCTGGCCGCCGCGGCGGTCACCACCGCCCTGATCGCCACACTGGTACGGATCGGGGCGGTGCTCGCCCCGGGGGGTCAGTTGGCGGTGGCCGCCGCCCTGCTCCTGGTGGTCGCCGTGGGCGCCCGCAGCATGCCCGAGGAGTGGCGACGCGGCCCGATCCTCGGCCTCACCGTCGGCGGTGTCCTGATCGGCGTCCTCGCCGGCTGGTCGGCGGTACGCGGTGGGGTTGGCGTGCTGGCCACCCCCGGGCCGATCTGGAGGGGCGACCTGAGCGACTGGCCGGCCGCCCCCGTGGGCGGTGCCACCTGGCAGGCGCCTGTGGCGCTGGCGCTCCTGGCCCTCGCCGCCGGCATTCTGCTCCCGCCGCCGTGGCGCTGGGACGTTTCCGGCGTGGCGGTGGTGCTCGCCACGATCGGCGCGCCCGCCGCATTCGATCTGGCCTGGTGGTCACCGGTCCTGGTCGGCGGAATGGTCGCCACCGTGTTCGGCATGGCCGCGGTGGCCACCGAGGAGGCGCGCGCCGGGCTGTCCCGGGCCACGGTGGCCGGGGTCGTCGCGCTGCACGCCGCCGGAGCTGGACTGGTCCGCCCGTGGACCACGGCCCTGGCGCTGGGCAGCATCGCGCTGATCGGCGTGGTGGTGGCCTCGCTGGCCCGCGTCCTCGCCGGTCCACAGGTCGCCGACATCGAAACCGAGGGTATGCCGCCGCACCTGGCGCAGATCGGCGGCGCGGCGATCGGTGCCGCCCTGCTGGCCCTTCCCGGTGCGGTGGCGGCACTGTCCGCCGAGTTCGATCATTCGGCGCAGGTGGTGCTGACCGCCGCGCTGGCCGCGACGAGCCTCGGCCTGGCCGCTGTGGCCGCCGTCCGCCGGTTGGTGCCGCAATATCTGCCCTGGGTCAGCGTGGCGGTGGTCGGCGGGGCCACCATCAGCGCCCTCGCCGCCATCCCCACCGGGCTCGCCGCCGGGGTCTACGCGGCCGCCGCCGCCCTGCTCGGCGTGCTGGCCGAGCTGATCCGCGCGGCCACAGTGCCGCCCACCGGCGCGGCCCAGCCGGTCCGGCGGTGGTCGGTGCGACTCGACGGCGCCCTCTGGCGGCTGCCCGACGACCCGGAGCGACGGCGGTGGCGGGTCAACCCGGCAGCGGGCGCGTTGGCCGCGGCGGCGCTGCCGACCGCCCTGGCGCTCGCCTCGATCGCACCCGCGCTGGTCACCGCCCTGGTCGAGCCACACCGCACATTGACCCGGATCTGGCAGGGTCCGCTCCCGGAGTTGCTCACTCCACCGTCGGACGTGGTCAACCCGACCCACGTACTGACGGCGTTGCTGCTCACCGCGACCGCCGCGCTGGCCGCCACCGGGTTCAGCGGTGGGCGACGGTCCCGCGCCGTGCCGGTGGTGCTGCCAGGGGCGGCCGTCACGCTGCTGATCGCGCCCATCGCGCTGGGCCAGGGCTGGCCCGCCAGCACCGTCGCCGCGCTCTCCGTCTTCACCATCGCGATGCTCGGTCTCGCACTGACCCCGCCGCCGGCGCTGGTCGAGCGGGCCCGCTCACTGCGGCTGGCCCGGGTGCTGGTGTTCGCCATTGGTCTGGCCGGTGGCAGCGCCGGGCTCGCCGGCAGCCTGGCCGACCGGCAGATGACCCTGTTCACCCTCGGCAGCGCGGTCGGGGTGGGCGCGGTGGCGGCGCTGTTCGGCACCACCCAGCGGGCGCGCATCCTCGGCTGGCTCTTCGCCTCACTCATGGCGCAGCTCTTCGTGCTCACCGCCGGCCTGGTCGCCGGACTGGCGGCGGTCTGGTCCGCGTTCGGGGTGCTCGCCGTCGGCGCGGTCCTCCAGGTGCTCGCCGCTACCCTGCCCCGGCTGCGCCGCCCGGAGGCGCAGCGTGAGGCCTCCACGGTGGAGTGGACCGGGCATGCTGCCGCGCTGATCGCGTTGGCCCTCGCCTTCGACTCGCCCCGTCACATCGCCGCCCTGCTGGCCGCCTGGGGCGCTGTCCTCGGGGTGGCGGCGACCCGACCCGGTCGCCGGCCGGTGGAACGCCGGATCCTGTTCTGGGCGGTGGTGGTGTGTGAGATCACCGCGTGGTGGATCCTGATGCGAGTCGCCGACGTGGCGTTGCCCGAGGCGTACACGCTGCCGTTCGCCGTGCTGGCCCTCCTCGTCGGAGTCCTGGAGCTACGCCACCGGCCCGACATGAGCAGTTGGGTGGCGTACGGTCCGGCGCTGGTCGCGGCCTTCGTGCCGACGTTGGCGATCGTGCTGGCCACCGAGTCCAGCACTGTGCGGCAGATGCTGCTGCTGCTCGGCGCGGTCGCGGTGCTGATCTTCGGCTCGTCCAGTCGGCAGCAGGCCCCGGTGATCGTCGGCGCGTCGGTCACCGCGATCACGGCGATCCACGCCCTGTTCAGCCTGGGCCCGTGGCTGGCGCTGATCCCGGTGGGCATCCTGCTGCTGGTGCTCGGTGCGAGCAACGAGCGCCGCCGCCGCGCCCAGGAACGCCTACAGACCGCCCTGCGCGGCATGAGATAAGACGGAGGGTCCCGGCGGCGTGGACGAGTGGGGACGGGTTCGCGTCACCCGCGTCCGTCTCGCGCGATCTTGCACTTTCTGTCGCGGCATAAGGGGTAAAAGCCGCGAAGCGACGACCGAAAGTGCAAGATCGCGGGGGCGGGGGTGGGGGGCGGGGGGCGGGGGGGGGGGGGTTAGTGCAGGGTGGCTTGGAGGGCGGCTTCCTTCGTTGCTACCAGCTTCTCCAGGTCCTGCTGGTAGGTCGCCATCTTGGCGCGCAGGCCCTCGTCGGCGGCACCGAGGATCCGCACGGCGAGCAGGCCGGCGTTGCGGGCGTTGCCGATCGACACTGTGGCGACCGGGATCCCGGCCGGCATCTGCACGATGGACAACAGCGAGTCCATGCCGTCGAGGTGCTTCAGCGGCACCGGCACACCGATCACCGGCAGCGGTGTCACCGAGGCCACCATGCCGGGCAGCGCGGCGGCGCCCCCAGCCCCCGCGATGATCACCTTGAGGCCCCGGTCGGCGGCGTCGCGCCCGTACTCGATCATCGCGACCGGAGTCCGGTGCGCCGAGATCACCCGGACCTCGTACGCCACGCCGAAGTCGTCCAACACCTCGGCCGCGGCCCGCATGGTCGGCCAGTCCGAGTCGCTGCCCATGATCAAGCCAACCGTGCTCACTGCGGCCCTCTCCTCGTTCCCGAAACCGTTACTCACTCGTGGCCCTCGCGCAGCCAGCGCACGGCCCGCGCGGCCCGCTCCCGCAGGTCGTCCAGGTCGTCACCGAGCACCGTGACGTGCCCGATCTTGCGGCCAGGTCGCACCTGCTTGCCGTACAGGTGCACCTTGGCACCCGGCTCGGCGGCGAAGAGGTGATGCAACCGCTCGTCGATCGACATCCCGCCCGGCTCACCACCGAGCACGTTCGCCGACACCACCACCGGGGCGGTCAGCGCGGTGTCACCCATCGGGTAGTCCAGCACGGCCCGCAGGTGCTGCTCGAACTGTGAGGTCCGGGCACCCTCGATGGTCCAGTGCCCGGAGTTGTGCGGACGCATCGCCAGCTCGTTGACCACGATCGCGGGCCGGCCGGCGTCGTCGCGCACCTCGAACAACTCCACCGCCAGCAGGCCGATCACACCGAGCGCGGTGGCCAGGTCGATGGCGAGCTGCTGAGCGGAGACCGCCAACTCCTCGTCCAAGCCGGGCGCCGGGGCCAGCACCTCCACGTTGATGCCGTCGCGTTGCACGGTCTCGACCACCGGGTACGCGGCCACCTGACCGAACGGCGAACGGGCCACCTGCACTGCCAACTCCCGCCGCAGCGGCACCCGCTCCTCGACGATCAGCCGGGTGCCGCCAGCGAGCAGAGTGGTCGCCAACTCCGTGGCCTGGGCGGCGTCGTCGACCATCCAGACGCCCCGGCCGTCGTACCCACCCCTGGCCGCCTTCAGCACCACCGGCCAGCCGACCTGCTCGCCGAAACCGACGAGGTCGGCGGGCTCCCCGACCGGCCGCCAAGCCGGGTTGGGCGCACCCAGCTCGGTCAGGCGTTCCCGCATGACCTGCTTGTCCTGGGCGTGCAGCAGCGCGTCCGCCGGCGGGTAGAGGGACACCCCTTCCGCCGCCAGCGTGCGAATGTGCTCGGAGGGTACGTGCTCGTGGTCGAAGGTGACGACGTCACAGCCCTTGGCGAAGGTGCGCAGCGCGGCCAGGTCGGTGTGGTCGCCGTACTGGACGTCGGCGGCGACCAGCGCCGCGCCGTCGTCGGGAGTGGTCGCGAGCACACGCAGTGACTGGCCGAGGGCGATCGCGGCCTGGTGGGTCATCCGGGCCAACTGGCCGCCACCCACCATGCCGACAACTGGCAGACCGGTACGGGAATCCATAGCGCGGCCAGCCTATCCGGGCCGCCGACGGGCCCACCGGGAGGGCTGGCGACCCGCCTCCGAAGCGCTGGCGGGACCGCCCGGCGGGCGGCGCGGGCGACTACCGGGCGTGGCCGTGCGCTCAGCCCAGCTCGGCTACCAGCTCCTCGACGGAGGTGACCGGCCGCTGGCAGACGAAACCCCGGCAGACGTACGCGGCGGAGCGGCCGTCGACCAGCGGACGGTCGGCGAGCAGCGGCACACCCGGCTGGTCCGGACGCCCGGCGACGACCACCGCTCCGGGCGGCGCGTGCCGGCGGGCGGCAGCCACCAGTGGGTCGCCGTCCGGGTCGTCGGTGACGACGGCGATCTCGTACGGCCCGGAGAGCAACGCCTCCCCGACCGTTGCCGCGTATCCGGCGAACCGGGGGTGCCTACCGACGATCGGCGCGACAGTGCCGAGGGCCGACTCGGCGGCCTCCCGGTAGCGCGTCTCCCCGGTCAGCGCCGAGTACGCCACCAGTCCGGCGATCAACGCCGACCGGCCGGACGGGGTGGCGTTGTCGGTCGGGTCGGCCGGCCGGGCGACGAGCCGCTCCGCGTCGTCGGCGGTGTCGTAGAAGGCGCCGCCGGGCGCGGCGAAGTGCGCCAGGGCGGTGTCCAGCAGCTCGCCGGCCAGTGTGAGCCAGCGGCCCTCCCCGGTGAGCTGGTGCAGCGCGCAGAAGGCCTCGGCCACGCAGCCGTAGTCCTCCAGGACACCGGCCGGCTCGCCGACCTTGCCGTCCCGGGAGACCCGGCGCAGCCGGCCGTCCACCAGGTGCACAGTGGCCAGGTGTTCGGCGGCCTGGCGCATCGCCCCGTCGGCCACGATGGTGACGCCGTCCATCAGGTTGGCGTCCTCGTCCTTCGGTGACGCGTACACGGCGGCGACCTGCTGGAACTCGGCGATGGCGGTGATCGCCAAACCGTTCCAGGCGGCCACCACCTTGTCGTCGAGGGCCGGCTGGGGGCGGGTGTCCCGGGCGGCGAGCAGCCGCCCGACCACCTGCTGCCAACGGGCGCGCACCTCGGGCGCGGCATCGTCCACGTCCCGGGCGAGCTTGAGCACGCTCATACCGTGCTCAAAGGTGCCTTCTTCCGTGACGGTGAACAGGTCGGCGGCGAACCGGCCGTCCTCCTCGCCCAACGCCTCCACGAGTTGGGTGGGCGTCCAGGCGTACGTGAGCCCCTCGACGCCCTCGGTGTCGGCGTCCAGTGCGGACGCGAACCCCTGCCCCGGCCGGTGCAGCTCGTCAGCGAGGAACCGGGCGGTGTCCCGGGCCACCCGACGGGCCAGCGGGTCACCGGTGAGTCGCCACAACTGGGTGTAGACCCGCAGCAGCAGTGCGTTGTCGTAGAGCATCTTCTCGAAGTGCGGCACCGTCCAGTGCGCGTCCACCGAATACCGGGCGAAGCCGCCCGCGAGCTGGTCGTAGATGCCGCCCCGGGCCATCGCCTCGGCCGTGTGCCGAGTGATCTCCAGGCTGCGCGGGTCGCCGGTGCGCTGGTGGTGGCGCAGCAGGAAGAGCAGGTTCATGTGCGGCGGAAACTTCGGGGCGCCACCGAACCCGCCGTTCGTTGCGTCGTACTCGCTGGCCAGCTTTGCGGCCGCCGCGTCGAGCAGCGGGGCGTCCAGCGGCGCTGTGGGGCCGCCAACGGCCTGCGCGCCGCCGATCGCCTCGACCACTGCGGCGCCCTGGCCCAGCACCGCCTCGCGCTGCTCACGCCAGGCGGTGGAAACCGACTGGAGCAACTGGACGAAGTTGGGTCGCGGGAAGTAGGTGCCGCAGAAGAACGGGGTGCCGTCCGGGGTGGCGAAGACGGTCATCGGCCAACCGCCCTGGCCGGTCATCGCCTGGGTGGCGGTCATGTAGATCGCGTCCACGTCCGGACGTTCCTCACGATCCACCTTGATCGACACGAAGTTGTCGTTCATCAGGGTGCCGACCTGCTCGTTCTCGAACGACTCGTGCGCCATGACGTGGCACCAGTGGCAGGCGGCGTAGCCCACCGAGATGAGCACCGGAACGTCCCGCCGCTTCGCCTCGGCGAACGCCTCGTCCGACCACGGCCACCAGTCGACCGGGTTGTCGGCGTGCTGAAGGAGGTACGGACTGGTGGCGTCGGCGAGTCGGTTCACCTGACGACCATAGCCAGCCCCGGCGCGGACCGCGCGGGCTCCACCCGGACGGTCAGGACGCGCCGTCGGCGCGGAGCCGGAACACGTTCGACTCCGCCGAGTCGCGCAGCGACCCCAGCACCGCGCCGATCTTGTCCGCCGGCATGGGCTTGAAGAAGTGGTAGCCCTGCGCGGAGGTGCAGCCCAACTCGGCCAGGGCCATCCGCTGCTCGGCGGTCTCCACCCCTTCGGCGACCACCCGCAGCCCCAGCTCGTGAGCGAGGCCGACCGTCGTCCGGACGATCGCGGCAGCCTCCGGCGAGTCGGCCATCCGGATGACGAAGGAACGGTCCACCTTCAACTCGTCCACAGCGATCCGGGTGAGGAAGGTCAGCGACGAGAAGCCGGTGCCGAAGTCGTCGACAGCGAGTTGCACGCCCATCGACCGGAGCGTCGCCAGCACCTCGTCGATGACCTCCAGCTCGCTCATCACCACCGTCTCGGTGATCTCCAGAACAAGCCGGCGCGGCGGCACCTGGTGGCGGCGCAACGCCTCGGCGATCTCCGCCGGCAACCGGGGGTCGAGCAGGCTGCGCGCCGAGAGGTTGACCGAGATCGGGACGTCCAACCCCTCCCGGGCCCAACTGGCGGCCACGCTGAGCGCCTTGTTCAGCACGTAGCGGGTGAAGGTGCCGAGCTGCTCGCTGTTCTCCACCGGTCGGATGAAGTCGGCCGGGTTCAGCCACCCACGCCGGGGGTGCTGCCACCGGATCAGCGCCTCCACGCCGGTGGGCGCACCCGTGGCCAGGTCGACCGCCGGCTGCAACGCCAGCACCAGTTGGTCGTCGACCTTCAACGCCTCCCGCAGCTCGGCCAGCAGGGCGAGCTGGTCGGTGCTGGCCGCGTCGCGTGAGCCGTCGTACGCGGCGACGTTGCCGCCGCCCTCCTTGGCCTGGTACATCGCGATGTCGGCCCGACGCAGCAGCTCGGTCAGGTCCGCGGTGCCCGCGGCGGCCACCACCACCCCGACCGAGACCTCGATGGACATCCGTACGCCGGCCACCTCGGTCGGTGCGGCCAGCCGTTCGGCGATCTCACGGGCCTGACGTAACGCGTGGGCCATCGGGGCGGCCCGGTCGCCGAGCACCGGCACCGCCGTGAGCAGGAGGGCGAACTCGTCGCCACCGAGTCGACCGAGCAGGTCACCGGCGCGGACCAGCGAGTTGAGTCGGTTCGCGGTCAGTCGCAGCAGTTGGTCACCCGCCGCGTGGCCGAGGGTGTCGTTGACTTCCTTGAACTGGTTGATGTCCAGCAGCAGCAGCGCCACCGGGTGGTCGTGGCTGAGCTGTCGCAGCGACTGGTCGCCCTTGCTCAACATCGCCGCCCGGTTGGCGAGCCCGGTGAGCGGGTCGTGCACCGCCTCGTACGACGAGCGGGCGGTCACCAGCCTCAGCTCGTGGTGGGTCGCGGCGTCGTGCAGCGCGGCGGCGAGGGCGTCGCCGAACGCGGCCACCGCGTCACGTTCCCGGGCCGTGGGCGGGGCCGAGCGGGGGAACCGCACCCGCAGCCGACCGACCGGCGTGGCGCCGACCGACAGCGCCCGGCTCAGCTCGTGCTCGTCCGGCTCCGACTGGTCCGGCGGCCCGGTCTCCCGGTCGATCAGCTGACCGCTGGCGTCGCCTCGGTAGAGGTGCCACCGGCCGTCGGCCCGGGCCACGTCGACGTCCACCAGCTCGGCATTGAACAGCGTCAGCGCCCCGGTGACCGCCGCGCTGGCCACACCCCGCTCGTCGAGCTGGTTGAGGGCCGCGGTGGCCTCGGCGAAGGCACGCCAGGTGCGGCGCTCCTGATCGGAGCGCAGCCGGTAACGGTAGGTCTGCTGCAACAGCCACAGCAGCGGCGGCAGCAGCAGCAACCAGCGGGGGTCGAGTTCCAGCAGTGCGACCACCACGAGGCCGACCGCCACGTTGCCGACGAACATCAGCAGCTTGCCGCGCAGCGCGGCGAGCAGCGGCGGCCCGATCGGCAGCCCGTGTCGCAGGCCCAGCGTCACGCCGCCCAGCCAGGCGGTCACCAGGAGGTACGTCACCGAACCGGCGATCACGGCCAGCGCCAGGATCGGAGTTGGCGGCGAGAGCAGGGGCCGCCCGAGCGCGGTGGTCACGGAGACGGCCAGTGCCGACGCGGCGGCCAGCGACGCGGCGATCCGGACGATCTCCAGGGCCGGACGGCGGTCGTTGTGCAGTGACAGCAACGTCCAGGCCAGCCCGGTGCCGAGCAGCGTGGCGGACGGGAGCCAGCCGGCTGGGGTCAGGTAGAGGCAGACGATCAGGGCCGCCTCGCCCCAGGTGATGCTGACCATGCCCGCGGCCGAGCGGAATCGCAGCCGGGCGAGCTGGGCGAGCGCCAGGACGGCGACGGCGATGCCGAAGCGAGCCGGACCGCCGAGGGGGTCGTCGGCCGGCAACCGGACCGGGAGGGTCAACCCGACAGCGGCGGCGGCCAGGGCGGTCAGCGTGACGGCTGCGGTGAGCACGAGCAGCCGGCCCGGTGTGCCACGCACCCCGAGCCGATCGAACGGGCCGTCGGCCGGATCGGAGGTCATCGACCTCCCCCGTCAGCCGACCGACCGACGTCGCGGTGGGCGGCCGCTGCTGTGCTGGTCATCGGCGCCCCCTCCCGCACACGGCTCGGAGACTTTTGGTCCCCCCGGCGGAAGGCTAAGCCAAACCGGGTGGCCGCAACAGGGGGCGACCACCCGGTTCGGCGTGATTCACGCGCGGACTACCCGTTCAGGTGCTGCTGGTGCCCGTTGGGAGCGGGCGCGGATGAATCACGCCCCCCGGTCCCGTCTGTCGGATCGACGACTGCCGCATCGGCCCTGGTCGGGTCGGTCGCCCCGGACTGCTGGGGGAAACGGTCCGGCAGGCGGCGCAGCCGAGCGTTCATGTTGCGGATCAGCAGGATGGTCGCGGTGGCCAGCAGCAGGATGAGGAAGAGGCCCATCGGCCCGGCCAGACCACCCGTGCGGGTGTCCCCGAAGTTGTTCTCCGCGAGCACCTGGGCAGCGGTCAGCATGGCGTTCCTCCGATGTGCGGTTGGTAACCAGGGTAGCCCCGCCGGGAATCAGCGCGCGTGCGCCGTCTCCCGCACTCCGGCGAAGAGATCGGACTCGGGCAGCGGGCTGTCGACCATCGAGCGGGCCAGCTCGTAATCCTCGGTCGGCCAGGCGCGCTTCTGGAGCTCCATCGGCACATGGAACCAGAAGCCGTCCGGGTCGACCTGGGTGGCGTGGGCGCGCAGCGCGTCATCACGAACCGGGAAGTAATCGGCGCACTCCACCCGGGTGGTGATCCGCGGGCCCTTGTCGGGGCGGTCCTCCCACCGCTTGAGCCACTCCTCGTAGGGCGACTCCAGACCGGCGGCCAGCATGCCCTCGTGCAAGGCCATGATCTTGCCCTTGGAGAAACCGATGTCGTAGTAGAGCTTCAGCGGCTGCCAGGGCGCGCCCAGCTCCGGGTAGCGCTCCGGATCACCGGCGGCCTCGAACGCGGCCACGCTCACCTTGTGACACATGATGTGGTCCGGGTGCGGGTAGCCACCCTCCTCGTCGTACGTGGTCACCACGTGCGGACGGAACTCGCGCATCAGCCGCACCAGCGGACCTGCGGCGACTTCGACGTCCTGGAGGCCGAAACAGCCCTCGGGCAGCGGCGGCAGCGGATCACCCTCGGGCAGACCCGAGTCGACGAAGCCCAGCCAGGCCTGGTCGACACCGAGGATCGCCCGCGCGGCGTCCATCTCGGCACGCCGGATCTCGCCGATGTTGGCCCACACGTCGGGTCGGTCGAGCTTGGGGTTGAGCACGCTCCCGCGCTCGCCACCGGTGCACGTCACGACCAGGACGTCCACCCCCTGAGCGACATATTTCGCCGTCGTCGCCGCGCCCTTGCTCGACTCGTCGTCCGGGTGCGCGTGCACGGCCATGAGACGCAGTTGCTCTGCCAACTTCGGCGCTCCTCGTCTGTGCCGGACGGGGGACCCGACCGGGCTCGACCGGCTGACCTGCCGGGATCTTTCCTCACCGCACCCTGTCACCGGCCACCAGCGCCGGGCATGACCTGCCATTCCTGCCGCTGGACCGGGTGGGAGGATGGGGCTCTGTCATTCTTGCCGATGCCGCCGACAACAACGCCAGGAGATACCCGCCGGTGACCGAGACGCACGCCACAATTTCACCAGGTGCGCCGGTATTCCCGGCCGGGCGCTACGGCCGCCGCCGGGCACCGGGCGGAAAGCGCCGCCGTACGCTGCTGGCCGCGCTGGCACTGTTGGCCCTCGTCGCGACGCTGACCGTGATCTCGGTACGGCTCTACCGCCAGTACGGCGATCCCGTCTACGACGCCCAGGTCATCACGTACACCGACATCACGGACAAGCAGGTGCTTGTCGACTTTCGGGTGACCGTCCCGCCGGGTGGATCAGCTGTCTGCGTGCTGCGCGCCCGGGACCGTGCCGGCGCCGAGGTCGGCCGCGAACAGGTCACCGTGACCGCCGACCCCGGGGATCGGCACGTGACGACCCAGCACCGCCTGGCGACCACCGCGCGGCCCTTCATCGGTGAGGTCCTGCGCTGCCGAGCACCGTCCTGAGCTGCTCGAACAGCACCAAACGCGGGGCTGACGGGGCGCCTACCCCCGGTGTCGGATCCGGACACCGGCGGTGATGGCCGACACGCTGTGTCGTACCGCACTGGTAACTTGGTGGTTCACCTGTCAGCCAGCCACGCACAACTGAGGAGAACGCCTGTGTCCACTGGCAACGAGGCGCCCGCCACCTGGCTGTCGCAGGACGCGTACGACCGCCTCCAGGCCGAGCTCGACGAGCACATCGCCAACCGTCCGGCCATCGCAGCCGAGATCAACGCTCGGCGCGAGGAGGGCGACCTGCGGGAGAACGGCGGCTACCACGCCGCCCGCGAGGAGCAGGGCAAGGCCGAGGGTCGCATCCGCTACCTGCAGGAGCTGCTGCGCACCGCGAAGGTCGGCGAGGCCCCCACCGCCGACGCGGTGTCGCCGGGCATGGTGGTGACGATCTACTTCGACGACGACACCAACGACACCGAGACCTTCCTGCTCGGTTCCCGGGAGATCGCGGCCACCACCGACCTGACCGTCTACAGCCCCGAGTCCGCGCTGGGCAAGGCGATCCTGGGCGGTCGAGCCGGGCAGACCTGCACCTACACGGCGCCCAGCGGCGCCGACATCAAGGTGACAGTGGTCAGCTTCGAGCCGTTCTCCGGCTGACCGTCGCCGGTCGCGCTACCCGCCGCCGGCCGGCTCGACCGACGCCGGCACCCACTGTCGGAACGCAGGTCGACCGACGCCAGCACCCATTGTCGAAACGCAGCGCATCCGAGGCGTGGCACCCACCGGTGTCACGCCTCGGCCGCGAAGACCACCTGGTAGCCGCTGGCCCGTAGGGCGCTGATCAGGGTGTCCGAGTGCTCGACGCCCCGGGTTTCCACCGACAACGCCACCTCCACCTCGCCGAGGCTGAGGTGCGGGTTGGCCCGCTGGTGCTCCACGTCCACCACGTTGGCCCGGTGCTCGGCGATCTGAGTGAGCAGCGACGCGAGCTGCCCCGGCCGGTCCGAACAGCGGACGGTCACCCGCAGGTAGCGACCCGCCGCGGCCAACCCGTGCTCGATCACCCGCAGCATCAGCAGCGGGTCGATGTTGCCGCCGGAGAGCACCGCGACCACCGGGGTCTCCACCTCGACCACGCCGGCCAGCAGCGCGGCCACACCGACCGCCCCGGCCGGCTCGACCACCTGCTTGCCCCGCTCCAGCAGCATCAGCAGGGCCCGGGAGATGTCCTCCTCGGAGACCGTGACGATCTCGTCGACCAGCTTGCGCACGTGGTTGAAGGTGATCTCGCCCGGACGGCCGACCGCGATGCCGTCGGCGATGGTGGAGAAGATGGGCAGCCGGACCGGTTCCCCGGCCACCAGTGAGGGCGGGAACGCCGCCGCCCCCGCCGCCTGCACGCCGATGATCCGGACGTCGGGGCGCAACGCCTTCGCGGCCACCGCCATGCCCGAGATCAGACCGCCGCCACCCACCCCGGTGATGATCGTCTTCACGTCCGGGCACTGTTCGAGGATCTCCAGCGCCACAGTGCCCTGCCCGGCGATCACGTCGGGATGGTCGAACGGGTGGATCAGCACCGCGCCGGTGCGCTCGGCGTACGTGTGCGCCGCGACCAGCGACTCGTCGACGGTGTTCCCGGCCAACTCGACCTGCGCGCCGTACCCCTTGGTGGCGGCCACCTTCGGCAGCGGCGCGTTGACCGGCATGAAGACCGTGGCGTGCGTGCCGACCAGGCCGGCGGCGAGAGCCACGCCCTGCGCGTGGTTGCCCGCGCTCGCCGCGACCACGCCGCGCTCCCGCTCCGCCGCCGACAACCGGGAGATCCGCACGTACGCGCCCCGCACCTTGTACGAGCCGGCGCGCTGCACGTTCTCGCACTTGAGCCACGTCGGCCCGCCCAGCGCCGCGCTGAGCGGCCGGGAGGGCTCCAGTGGGGTGGTGCGGGTGACGCCAGCGAGCAACTCCCGTGCGGCCCGCACATCGTCGAGACCGACCAGTTCCGTCATGCCCCGATCGTGCCACCCGCCTGCGGAGCCCTCGGCGGCGACACCGGAGTGCCCGACAGCGCGCACACCGTCGAACCTCAGGCGGTGGCCGGCGACTCCGTGCCGACCCGCGGGTAGCCGGGGGCGTGGCGCGTCCACGGGGCGGCCATCTCGAACTGACCGGCCACACCGAGCAGCAGCAGCTCCGAGCCGGGCGGACCGACCAGCTGCACGGCGACCGGCAGGCCGTCCGGGCGGCGGCCGACCGGCACGACGACCGCTGGCAGGCCGGCGATGTTCCAGGGTGCGGCGTACGGGGCGTACCGGATGTTGGCTGTCATGTTCGCCCGCCAGGACCGCTCCGACCAGCGGGCCGCCTCCGGTGGCGCGCTGGCCAGCGCCGGGGTGAGCAGCAGGTCGACCGAGTGGTCGGTGAAGAAGTCGACAGACCGTTGCCGCCAGGCGGCCCGGTCCGCCTCCCGCACGTAGCCGCGACGCTGCGCCCACTCGCCCAGCGCGACGTGCCGCCGGGTACGCCGTTGCAGCCCACGCCGGTCCAGACCGGAGGCCCGGACGTCGGTGGCGGCTGCGGCGAACCAGGTGGCGATGCCCTGCAGACCGAGGGCGGTCGGGTAGACCGGATCGGCCGGCACGGTGTCGTGCCCGGCGGCGGCGAGGAGCCGACCGGCGGCGGCGACCGCGTCCCGGTTGGGCGCGTCCGGGGCGACACCGCGCACCGGGGAGCGCAGCGAGACACCCACCCGCAGCCGCTGCGGGGGGACCAGCTTCTCGGGACGCCGGCCGGCGAGCACCGAGAAGCCGACCGCCGCGTCGGCGACCGTGCTGGTCAACATGCCGTGC
This sequence comes from Micromonospora sp. NBC_00821, assembly GCF_036347035.1. Classification (NCBI taxonomy): domain Bacteria; kingdom Bacillati; phylum Actinomycetota; class Actinomycetes; order Micromonosporales; family Micromonosporaceae; genus Micromonospora; species Micromonospora sp. NBC_00821. Next base: position 1,160,327 of record NZ_CP108880.1, on the reverse strand, counting down.
TCGGTGAGGCCGAACCAGTCGTCCGCCCCGAGCTGGCAGGGGACCACGCCCCGACCGGGCTTGAGCCCGACGAGTCCGCAGCAGGCCGCGGGAATCCGGATCGAGCCGAGACCGTCGTTGGCGTGCGCGATCGGCACCAGCCCGGCGGCGACCGCGGCGGCGGCACCACCGGAGGACCCACCGGGGGTACGCGTGCTGTCCCACGGGTTACGGGTCACCGCGCTGTCGTCGTCGGTCAGTGCCCACAGCCCCAGCTCCGGCATCCGGGTCACGCCGAGGATCACCGCGCCGGCGCCGCGCAGCCGACGCACCACCTCGTGGTCGGCCTCCGCCACGTCGGTGCGGGCGGCGGCCGACCCGTTCCAGGTCGGCAGGCCGGCGACCGGAGTGTTCTCCTTGACCGCCACCGGAACACCGGCCAGCGGCAGGTTGGCCAGGTCCTCCTGCTCGTCGACCTTCTCCGCCTCGGTGATCGCCTCACCGCCGCGAACGGCGCGGAACGCGGCCAGCTCACGGTCGGCTCGGGAGATGTACTCGAGGTGGTCGGCGACGACCTGGGTCGCCGAGACGTCACCTCGGCGTACGCCCCGGGCGATCTGCTTGGCGGTCGCTCCGACCCAGGTCGCCATGATGTCCTGCACGGCCATCCTCCCCCAGCGGTCAGCCCAGCGCCTGCTCCAGATCGGCGAGTAGGTCGTCGACCGTCTCGATGCCGACAGACAGTCGCACGAGATCGCCGGGAACTTCAAGCGGCGAGCCGGCAGCACTTGCGTGTGTCATCCGACCCGGGTGCTCGATCAGGGATTCCACACCACCCAGCGACTCGGCGAGCACGAAGAGCTTGGCCCGGTTGCAGATGTCCACCGCGTGGTCCTCACCACCCGCGGCGCGGAACGAGATCATGCCGCCGAACCGGCGCATCTGCTTGGCTGCCACCTCGTGACCCGGGTGCGAGGGCAGCCCCGGATAGAGCACCTGGGCGACCTTTGCGTGGCCGTCGAGGTACGCGGCGAGCCGCTCGGCGTTGTCGCAGTGCCGGTCCATGCGTACCCCGAGGGTCTTGATGCCCCGCAGGGTGAGCCAGGCGTCGAACGGGCCGTTGATCGCGCCCATCGCGTTCTGGTGGTAGCGCAACTCCTCGCCGAGCCCGGCGTCGGCGACGACGAGAGCGCCACCGACCACGTCGGAGTGCCCGCCGACGTACTTGGTGGTGGAGTGCACCACCACGTCCGCGCCGAAGGCGATCGGCTGCTGGAGGTACGGCGAGGCGAAGGTGTTGTCCACCACCAGCAGGGCGCCCGCGTCGTGTGCCACGGCGGCCAGGGCCGCGATGTCGGCGATGCCGAGCAACGGGTTGGTCGGCGTCTCCACCCAGACGATCTTCGTGCGGCCGGGCCGCACGGCCGCCCGGACCGCGTCCGGGTCGGAGACCTTGGCCGGGCTGAACTCCAGGCCCCAGCGCTGCGCGACCCGGGCGAAGAGCCGGTACGTGCCGCCGTACGCGTCGTCCGGGATCACCACGTGGTCGCCGGGCTGGCACACGGCCCGCAACAGGGTGTCCTCCGCCGCCAGGCCGCTGGCGAAGGCGAGCCCCACCGGCCCGCCCTCCAGCGCCGCCAGGCACTCCTGGAGCGCGTCACGGGTCGGGTTGCCGGAGCGGCTGTACTCGTAGCCGAGACGGGGTGCGCCGACGGCGTCCTGGGCGTACGTGCTGGTCTGGTAGATCGGTGGGATCACCGCGCCGGTGCGGGCCTCGGGGTCCTGACCGGCGTGGATGGCGAGCGTCTCGAAGCCGTGACTCATTCTGGTGAGGCTAGTGCCCCCGTCCCGCAGGCTGGAACGGAACCCGCGCTCCCGGTGGGGGCCGGACCGTCCGGCCCGGCCCCCGCGTGCCAGCCAGGGGCCGGCGGCCGGTCAGCCGGCCGGTACGGGCAGGACGTGCAGGGTGGCCTGGTTTCTCCCGGTCCAGTCGTAGGAGAGCGCATAGAGCCGTGCGCCGTTCGGCGACCAGGCCAACCCACCCCGGCTCAGCTCACCGCCGCCCAGCACGAAGCGGGTCAGTTCGGTTCCGTCCGGCCGATAGACGAACAGGTACGACGTGTCCGCCGCGGCGGCGATCCTGGTGCCGTCGCGGGACGGCTCGACGGCGGCCGGGTAGGCACCGGTGGGGAAGGTCGCGGAGGGGGTGGTGATGTCGGCGAACGGGAAAGCCTGCACCTCGTACGGGGCACCGGCCGCGGTGTAGAGGGTGGTGCCGGTCGGGTCGAGGGCGATGTCCTGCAGGTTGCTGCCGATGACAGTCCAATCGTTGGCCCGCAGCAGGTTCAGCGTTCCCCCGGCTCCGATCGCGTACGCGTAGACCGACGCCGGGCTCAACGACATCTGCCCGGCCAGCAGCACCGAGCGGTTCTGGCTGGCGGCGGCCAGCAGCGGAGCGCCGTAGAAGTCCTGAGTGGTGGCCATCCCCGTGCGCACCTGGGCCGGCTGGCGGCCCAGGTCGATCTGGCCGATGTTGCCGCCCCACTGGTCACAGCCGTAGCCGAACCACAGGTACCGGCCGGTCAGCGCCAGCGACGACGGGCACTCGCCCGCGCCGGTGTCGTACCGGGCGGACTCGATCAGCGAGCCGGTGTCGAAGGCGGCGATGGCGTTGGCGGTGGGCAGCGCCACGTAGAGGGTCCGCCGGTCGGCGCTGAGCAGCAGGTCGGTGGGGCCGGGCAGGCCCGACAGCGTGCCGACCACAGTGCCTGTCGCGCCGGTCACCACGACATCGGTTGCGGAGCTGCCACCGCTGACGAAGACCCGGTCACCGGCCGACACCACGTCGGCCACAGTGTTCAGCGGCAGTGCGGTGGCGGTCTGCGCGGCGGCCGCCTGGGCATGGCCCGGGGCCGCGCCGGTGAGCAGCCCGGCGGTCAGCGCCGCCAGCGCCAGGGTCAGGCCTCTTCTGATCTGCAAGCTTGGTCCTTTCGGAGCATCGACGCGCACGCCGATGGCCGGGATCACCCCGTGTTCATCCATTCACGTAGATGATTACCACAGTCGGTTCACGCGTGGGGGGCGCCGTCGCCCGCGAGGTCGCCGGCATAGCCTGGCGCGATGAGCGGTTGCGTGTTCTGCGGGATCGTGGCGGGCGAGGTGCCGGCGTTCCGGGTGGCCGACACCCGGGACGGGGTGGCGTTCCTGGACACCCGGCCGGTGTTCAAGGGGCATGTCCTGGTGGTGCCCCGGGTGCACCTGGTGACCCTGGCGGAGTTGCCGGCCGACCTGCTGCCCGACTACTTCGCCATGGTCCAGCGGATGGCGGTGGCGGTGGAGACCGCTCTCGGTGCCGGTGGGACGTTCGTGGCGATGAACAACAAGGTGTCCCAATCGGTGCCTCACCTGCACACACACGTGGTCCCGCGGACCAAGGGCGACGGGCTGCGGGGCTTCTTCTGGCCGCGCACCCGGTACGACGACGACACCGAGGCCCAGACGTACGCGGATCGCATCAACGCGGCGCTCCCCGGTGGGGCCTGACTGATCCGCACGCGGGTAAGGAAGGTGGACCCTCCGGTGTTGCACGCTGGGAGTGGTACGAGAGGAGATCCCACGTGTTCTTGCGCCGTATGAAGGCCGATATGGTCTCGCCCGACCAGGCCCTGCCGGGCCGTCCGATCGCCATGCCGGTGGCCGACCGCCACGAGGTGCTGGGCACCCCGCTGAAGGGCCCGTTTCCTGAGGGCCTCCAGGTAGCGGTCTTCGGCATGGGCTGTTTCTGGGGTGCCGAGCGGCTGTTCTGGACGCTGCCCGGCGTCTACACCACCTCCGCCGGCTACGCGGGTGGCATCACGAAGAACCCGACGTACGAGGAGACGTGTTCCGGGCGGACCGGGCACGCCGAGGTCGTCCAGGTGGTGTACGACCCCAGCAAAATCAACTACGAGGATCTACTGAAGGTCTTCTGGGAGAACCACGACCCGACCCAGGGCATGCGCCAGGGCAACGACGTCGGCACCCAGTACCGCTCGGCGATCTACACGACCACCGACGAGCAGCGGACCATCGCGGAGTCTTCGCGGGACGCGTTCCAGCCGATCGTGGCGCGGGCCGGCAAGGGCGAGATCACCACTGAGATCGCCCCGCTCGGCAGCTACTACTTCGCCGAGGACTACCACCAGCAGTACCTGGCGCCGACCAAGAACCCGAACGGGTACTGCAACCACGGCCCGAACGGGCTGAGCTGCCCGGTCGGCGTGGCCCGTGTCGCCGGCTGAGTCGAGGCGTTAGCCTGATTCAGACGTACGGGAGGGCACGATGAGCGGTGACAGCGCCAGCCGTCCGCACGGTTACGCCAAGCCGGTCGTCGTGCCCGAAACCCTTGATCAGCTTCGCGGGCCCACGTCCGGGGTCATAGATCTACCACGCCACTTGAAGTGGTCCGGCAACTCCCGTTACGACCTTACGCAGCCCGGGCGCATCGGCGACCTGTACCGGACGGTCCTCAACGAGGCCGCTAGTCCGACTGACCTCTACGCCTACGTCAGCCGCGACTCGCTGATCCAGCTCTGGCCGTCGATGTGGTTACCCCAAGCCGTGCGCCGCGCCTGGGAAGAACGCTTCCCCGAACTCCGCAGCGCCCCTCGACGCGCCGCCTGAACGATGGGGTACGCCGACCCGACCTTCGCCACCTAAGGAGGTGGCCGGGCATTCCCGTTCGGGCCTGTGATCGAAATCCGTTGCCGAGCCCGACGAGAACTCGATAACGTGGCCGTACACGTGAAAGGAGGTGGTCCAGACTTGTATAGCAATCGGACTCGTGAGGTGGCTGTCAGCTAGCCGCTGTCCTCGACAGTGATCGGCCTGCCGCGAGGCGGGCAAAAAGCACCATCGTCGAGACCGTGTGGCAGCGGTGCGGCGAATCCACGACAGCCACCCGACCCCCGGGGTGCCGGCCAAGTCCAGCCGGCCCGCGCACATGCGCGGAGCGCCCCGGGGGTCGCTCCATATCCGCGGGAGTGGCGATGTCCATGCGCGAGATGGTGGTGCTGGGGACGGCCAGCCAGGCGCCGACCCGTCAGCGCAACCACAACGGGTACGTGTTGCGGTGGGACGACGAGGTGATCCTCTTCGACCCGGGCGAGGGCAGCCAGCGTCAGCTCCTGCACACCACTGTCACCGCCACCGACCTGACCCGGATCTGCGTCACCCACTTCCACGGCGACCACTGCCTGGGCCTGCCCGGCACCATCCAGCGACTCTCCCTGGACCGGGTGGCGCACCCGGTCGCCGTGCACTTTCCCGCCGGCGGCGCCGAATACTTCGCCCGGCTGCGGCACGCCACCTCGTTCTACGAGACCGCCGAGCTGCGGGTCGAGCCCATCGAGGCCGACGGGCAGCGGATCGCCCTGCGCTGCGGCACGCTGGAGGCACGCCGGCTCCGGCACCCCATCGAGACGTACGGCTACCGGTTGGTCGAGCCGGACGGGCACCGGATGCTGCCGGAGAAGCTGGCCGCGTACGGCGTCGCGGGGCCGGCTGTCGGCGAGCTGATCCGCGTCGGGCACCTGGACCTCGACGGACGCCGTGTCACCCGGGCCGAGGTGAGCGTGCCCCGGCCGGGGCAGCGGTTCGCGTTCGTGATGGACACCGGCCTCTGCGACGGGGTGTACGCCCTCGCCGAGCACGCCGACCTGCTGGTCATCGAGTCGACGTTCCTGGAGTCGGAGGCCGCGCTCGCCGCCGAGGTCGGCCACCTGACCGCGGCGCAGGCCGCCCGGGTGGCGACCGAGTCCGGGGTACGACGACTCGTGCTCACCCACTTCTCCCAGCGCTATCCCGACCCGCGCCGGTTCCACGACGAGGCGCGCGCGCACTTCGACGGCGAACTGATCGTCGCCGAGGATCTGACCACGGTGCAGGTTCCGCCGCGCCGGGTAGCCTCGGCCGGGTGACCGTCACGCTCCGCCCCGCAACCGAAGGCGACCTGATGGCGGTGGGTGCCCTGCACCAGCGCTCCCGGGTCGCCGCGTACTCCGCCTTCGTGCCGGCCGAGGCGCTGGCCGACCCGACACCGGAGGCGATGGGGCGGTACTGGGTCGAGCGGTGGATCTGGGAGCGGGACACCCACCGGATGACAGTGGCTGAGCGGGCCGGGGCTCTGGTCGGATTCACCCACCTGGGCCCGGACGACGAGGACGACCCCGCCACCGGGCTGCTCAACGCGATCCACCTCGACCCTGCCGAGCAGGGCCGCGGCGTCGGCCGCACCCTGATGGTGGACGCCCTGGACGCCATGCGCGCGCAGGGCTGGCGACGCGCCGCGCTCTGGGTGCTGAGGGACAACGCCCACGCCCGCTCGTTCTACGAACGCGGCGGCTGGACCCCCACCGGCGACGAACGAGACGAGGCAATCGGATCGGCCCCAACCCCACAACTCCGCTACACCCGCCCCCTCTAACCCCCACCCCACCCACCCCCCACACCCCAAACCCCGCCCTTCCCACCTCGCCGATCTTGCACTTTCTGTCGTGACAAAACGCCGCGATAGCGACATTCAGGCGACAGGAAGTGCAAGATCGGCGAGGGCTGGGGGCGGGGCCGGGGACGGGGGGCGGGGCGGGGCGGGGAGGGCTTAGTGGGCGCCTAGGTGGGACAGGAGGTCCTGGCGGGTCAGGACGCCCTTGGGCTTGCCGTCGACCAGGACGAGGGCGGCGTCGGACTTCTCCAGCATGCCCACCGCCTCGCTCACCGGCTGACCACCACCGATCATCGGCAGCGGGTCGCCCATGTGCCGCTCGATCGTGTCGTGCAGGTGGGCCTGGCCGGTGAACAGCGCGTCGAGCAGGTCCCGCTCGGCGATCGAGCCGGCGACCTCACCGGTCACCACTGGCGGCTCGGCCTTGAGCACCGGAAGCTGCGAGACGCCGTACTCGCGCATGTAGTCGATCGCGTCGCGGACGGTCTCGGTCGGGTGCACGTGCACCAGCTCGGGCAGCCCGCCCGGCTTGCTGGCCAGCGCGTCGGCCACCGTCGGCTCCGCGCCGGAGTTGTCGAGGAAGCCGTACCGGGCCATCCACGAGTCGTTGAAGATCTTGGAGAGGTAGCCACGACCACCGTCGGGCAGCAGCACCACCACCACGTCGTCCGGGCCGGCCCGGCGGGCGACCTCCAGAGCGGCGACCACCGCCATTCCGCAGGAACCGCCGACCAGCAGCCCCTCCTCGCGGGCCAGCCGCCGGGTCATCTCGAAGGACGCCTTGTCGGAGACCTCCACGATCTCGTCGGCGACACCCCTGTCGTACGTCTCCGGCCAGAAGTCCTCGCCGACGCCCTCCACCAGGTACGGCCGGCCGGTGCCGCCGGAGTAGACCGAGCCCTCCGGGTCGGCCCCCACGACGCGCACCCGCCCCTCGGACGCCTCCTTGAGGTACCGGCCGATGCCGGAGATGGTGCCGCCGGTGCCGACGCCGGTCACGAAGTGGGTGAGCTCGCCGTCGGTCTGCTTCCACAGCTCCGGACCGGTCGTCTCGTAGTGCGAACGCGGGTTGGCCGGGTTGCTGTACTGGTTGGGCTTCCAGGCGCCCGGGATCTCCCGGGTCAGCCGGTCGGAGACGTTGTAGTACGAGCGCGGGTCCTCCGGCGCGACGGCGGTCGGGCAGACCACCACCTCGGCGCCGTACGCCCGGAGCACGTCCTGCTTGTCCTGGCTGACCTTGTCGGGGCAGACGAAGACGCACTTGTAGCCCTTGAGCTGGGCCACCAGGGCCAACCCGACGCCGGTGTTGCCGCTGGTCGGCTCGACGATGGTGCCGCCGGGCTTGAGCAGACCGGCGGCCTCGGCGTCCTCCACCATCCGCAGCGCGATCCGGTCCTTCACCGAGCCGCCCGGGTTGACGTACTCCACCTTGGCCAGCACTGTGGCCTGGATGCCCTCGGTGACGTTACGCAGACGCACCAGCGGGGTGTTTCCGATCATGTCGACGACGTTGTCGTAGTACTGCACGGTGTGCCCTTCGTTGCGGCGCCGGCGGTGGGCGGCCGGGAAGACGTTTGCTCACCGCCAGCGTACGTGTCGTCAGGGCACCAACCCCCCGGGGATGACCGAGCTGCGGCGGGCCTCCCACTCCAGGAACCGGTCGGTCTCGGCAAGCACGCTGCCCGCCAACCAGGTGACCATGACCGCGTCGTCGGCCAGCCCGAAGATCGCCAGCGGGATCTCCGGAAGCAGGTCGATCGGCGAGACGATGTACGCCGTCGCCGCGGTCATCAGGGCCAGCCGAAGACCGCCGTCGTACTCCCCCTTCGTGGTGGCTCTGATCATCCGGGGCAGCGCGGCCAACCGCGTGCCGATCGACGGCCCGTTGCGCGCCCCGGTCGCCAGGGCCCGCGCCAGGGCCGTGAACGCCGCGCTGCGCTTCAGTGTCTTACCCATCGTCGCGCTCCTCTCCGCCGGATCAGCGTGGCGGGTCGGCGCAAGTCGGCCGGCCTCTGGAACCCAAGTACCCCGCCGCGTCGGTTTCCAGGCACCCGGGTGCCGTCACGACGACAGCGGTGTGTCGGGCCAGCGCGATAATGTCGCGGTATGGGGGTGGCACATTCCGTCGTACCCGGTGGTGAGCGCTGGCGGCAGGCCCGGCGGCTCGTCCGGCTGGCCGCCATCGGGACGGGCGCCACCGCGGCGGCCGCGGTGGCGACCGGCGGGGTGCTGGTCGGCCAGGCCCGCCAGGCTCGACGGACCATCCCGATGGCCGAGGCGCCGCCGCCCCGCTGCGATGGGATGTACGGCGCGAAGTTCCCCGGTCCCGCGCTCACCATGGTCGTGCTCGGCGACTCGTCGGCGGCCGGCTACGGGGTGCACCGCCGTCGGGAGACGCCCGGGGCGCTGCTCGCCACCGGCCTGTCCCGTCGACTGCACCGGCCGGTGCAGTTGCACCGCTTCGCGGTGGTCGGCGCGATCTCGTCGGCGCTGCGCCACCAGGTGGAGGCGGCGCTGGAGTGCCGACCCGACATCGCGGTGATCCTCATCGGCGGCAACGACATCACCAACCGCACCCCACGCGGCTTGGCGGTGCGCTACCTGGTCGAGGCGGTGCACGCCCTGCGCGACGCGGGGTGTGAGGTGGTCGTCGGCACCTGCCCCGACCTGGGCGCGATCCGCCCGATCCAACCGCCGCTGCGCTGGCTGGCGCACCGGTGGAGCCGCCAGCTCGCCGCCGCCCAGACGGTGGCAGTGGTCGAGGCGGGCGGGTGGACGGTTTCCCTCGGTGACCTGCTCGGCCCCCGGTTCGCGGCCGAGCCCACCCGGATGTTCGCCTGGGACCGGTTCCATCCCTCCGCCGAGGGGTACGCGATGGCCGCCGCCGCGCTCCTACCGACGATGCTCTCCGCCCTCGGCGCGACCCCGGAACGACGGGCCACACCGACGCGCGGCGACGGCGTACGGTCGCTGCCGAAGGCCGCGCAGGAGGCGGCTCGACACGCCGGCACGGAGGTCAGCGGCGTCCAGGTTCGGGGCCGCGACCGAGGGCCGGCCGGCCGGTGGGCGCAGTTGCGCCGACGGGCGTTCTTCGGTGTCGGCGCGGTGCCGCAGCACGGGTCCGCCTCGGACACCTCGACAGTGGAGGGACTGGCATGAACGAGCGCAGCGCGCGGAGCGTGACCTCCGGCCTCGCCGGCCGACTGGGTCGGGCGGCGGCGATCTCGCTGTTCGCCGGCACCGTCGGGGGCGCCGCCGTCCTCGCAGGTGAGGCCTTCATCGCCCGGCACCGACGCTACGCCGAACCGGAGCTCGGCCTTGCCCTGCGCGCCACGATCGGCCGGGCGGGCGCTTCCCCGCTGCGACTGGTGTTGCTGGGCGACTCGTCGGCACTGGGCGTCGGTGTGGACCGTCTGGAGGACACCATCGGCGGGCAGTTGGCCAACCTGCTCGCCGAGGGCCCGACCGGCCGCCGGGTGCACCTGTCCAGCGTCGGCGTCTCCGGCTCCCGCTCGACTGACCTCGCCACCCAGGTGGCCCGAGCCCTGCTCGGTGAGCGGCCCGACGTGGCGTTGATCCTGATCGGCGCGAACGACGCCACCGGGCTGCGCCGACCCTCCGACGCGGCGGCCTATCTCGGCGCGGCGGTGCACCGCCTGCGCGAGGCGCGCGTCGAGGTGGTGGTGGGCACCTGCCCCGACCTCGGGGCGGTGCGTGCCATAGCGCCTCCGCTGCGCCAGGTGGTCGGCTGGTCCGGGCGTCGGGTGGCTCGCGCGCAGACCACTGCCGTGCTGGAGGCGGGCGGCTCGGTGGTCGACCTGGCCACCGAGACCGGGCCGGTGTTCCGGGCCGACGCCGGCACCCTCTGCCAGGACGGTTTCCACCCCTCCGCCGACGGCTACCGGGTGTGGGCGCACGCGCTGCTCCCCGCCATCGTCGCCGCGGCGGCTGCCACGACCCGGCGCTAGATCGTCCCCGGCCAGGGTGACATTTCCCGCCGCGCCGGCTTCTTCCGCGCCATGTTACCGGCGGGTTAACGTTGGTCCATGCCGATTGAGTCGTCCCGCGACGCCGTCATCGTCGCCACCGCCCGCTCCCCCATCGGCCGGGCGCACAAGGGGTCCCTGCGCGACGTCCGCTCCGACGACCTCGCCGCGACCATCGTCCAGACCGCGCTGGACAAGGTCCCCGCGCTGGATCCGACCACGATCGACGACCTCTACCTCGGGTGCGGCCTGCCCGGTGGCGAGCAGGGCTTCAACATGGCACGGGTGGTGTCCACCCTCCTCGGTCTGGACACTGTCCCCGGCGCCACGCTGACCCGCTACTGCGCCTCCTCGTTGCAGACCACCCGGATGGCGATGCACGCGATCCGGGCCGGCGAGGGCGACGTGTTCGTCTCCGCCGGCGTGGAGATGGTCTCCCGCTACGCCCGGGGCAGCTCCGACGGGCTGCCGCCCGAGGCGCAGGCCCTGGTCGGCGGCGGCTGGGAGAACCCCCGCTTCGGGACGGCCGGTGAGCGCTCGAAGCGCCGCGCGCAGGGCGGCGCCGAGGTGTGGACCGACCCGCGTGAGGCCGGCGAGCTGCCCGACATCTACCTGACCATGGGGCAGACCGCCGAGAACCTGGCCCAGGTGTACGACGTCAGCCGCGCCGACATGGACGAGTTCGGCGTACGCAGCCAGAACCTCGCCGAGAAGGCCATCGCCGGCGGTTTCTGGGCCCGGGAGATCACCCCGGTCACCACGCCGAACGGCACCGTGGTGAGCACCGACGACGGGCCCCGGGCCGGCGTCACCCTCGACGCGGTCTCCGGCCTGAAGCCGGTGTTCCGCCCGGACGGTCGCATCACCGCCGGCAACTGCTGCCCACTCAACGACGGCGCCGCCGCCGTTGTGGTGATGAGCGCCCAGCGAGCGGAGGAGCTTGGGCTCACCCCGCTGGCCCGGATCGTCTCGACCGGTGTGACAGCCCTGTCACCGGAGATCATGGGTCTCGGGCCGGTCGAGGCGTCCCGGCAGGCGCTGCGCCGAGCTGGCATGACCATCGACGACGTCGACCTCGTCGAGATCAACGAGGCGTTCGCCGCGCAGGTCATCCCCTCCTACCGCGAGTTGGGCATCCCGGAGGAGAAGCTGAACGTGATGGGCGGGGCCATCGCGGTCGGCCACCCGTTCGGCATGACCGGCGCCCGGATCACCGGCACCCTGCTCAACGCGCTGGAGTGGCACGACAAGACCATCGGTCTGGAGACCATGTGCGTGGGCGGTGGCCAGGGCATGGCCATGGTGCTGGAACGGCTCAGCTGAGCTGCCCTCAGAGCGCGCTGCGGGTCGCCGTCACCTCGGCGGCGGCCCGGGCCAGCGCCTCGGCCCCCGGGTCGGCGGCCAGCAGGTCCGCCGCGACGACCCGCAACTGATCGGGTAGGGCCAGGTCGTTGTCGAGCCGGGGCACCACCCGACGGGGCTCCCCCTCGGCGTCGGCGGCCAGGTTGGCGACCTCCTGCACCAGGCGGTGCACCAGGTCGGCGCGGGACACGTTGCCGGTGGTCGCGACCGCCGCCCACCGGGGCTGCTGCCAGTGCGCGATCTGACGGACCAGCAACTGCACGGCCTTGTCCAACTCCGCTGCGCTCATCGCCGCCGAGTCTACGGCCGGCACCGACCACGCCGGGTCGGGCCGGTCAGCGGCGCAGGTAACTGAGCAGCCGCAGCAACTGCCAGTAGAGAAAGACCAACCCGGTGAGCAGGCCGAACGCGCTCAGCCACGCGTACCGACGGGCTCGGCCGTCGCGGACCGAACGCTCGACGAGATCGAAGTCGAGGATGAAGCTGAACGCCCCCGCGATGATGGCCACCACCGAGAAGGCGTACGGCAGCCAGCCGACCTCCCCACTGACGCTGTAGACCGCCAGGCCCGGTCGCCCGGTGATCAGGTACGACACCAGGTTGACCACGCTGAGCACGGCGATGCCGAGCAGGGTGCCGATCACCAGGCGGGCCAGTCGAGGCGTCGCCCGGATCACCCGGGCCCGGTAGAGCGCCGCCATGCCGAGGAAGACGCCGAAGGTGCCGGCCACCGCCTGCACCACGATGCCCGGATAGACCTGCTCGAAGGTGCGGCTCGCCACCCCCAGCAGCAGCCCCTGGAGAATGGCGTACCCGACGATCGGCACCGGGTTGGTGATCGCTCGCAACGAGATGACCAGGACCAGCGCGATCGAGGCGAGGGCGCTGCCGGCCAACGCGGCGCCCAGCCACACCGCGTCGGGGATCACCGCCCAGGACACCGCCGCGGTCGCGCCGGTCACCAGCAGCAACCCGACGGTACGGACGACCACGTCGTCGACTGTCATCGGCTCGACGTCACGGGCGCCGAGCACCCGGGCCTCCACCCGGCCGGTCTCGTCCAGCCGGTTGAGCACCGGGTTGTTGCTGCGCACCGCCGCCTCCTTCGCCCTACCCCCCGAAGTCACTCTGCCCCGGGCGGACCGGCGGCGGCGGGCAAACGGCGCGGACGACGGCGCCCGCCCCCACCGGAGTGGGGACGGGCGCCGGTCGGCAGTGCGGACGAGGTCAGTCGTCGCCCTGGAAGTAGCTCAGCAGGCGCAGGATCTCGATGTAGAGCCAGACCAGGCTGACCAGGATGCCGAAGGCGGCCACCCAGGAGTAGCGCTGCGGCAGGCCCATCCGGACGCCGTCCTCGATCTCCTTGAAGCTGAGCACGAAGCTCAGCGAGGCGACCACGATGCAGACCAGGCTGAAGCCGATGGCGAGCGGGCTGCCGTCGCGCAGGCCGGTGTTGACGCCGAACAGCGCCAGCACCAGGTTGATCATCATGACCGCGAACAGGCCGACCATCACCGCGATCATGCCCTTGACGAAGGCCGGGGTGGCCCGGATGACCTTCGCCCGGTAGAGCATCGCCATCAGGAAGAAGATGCCGAAGCTGGCTGCGGCGGCCTGGAGCACGATGCCGTCGAAGCGCGTCTCGAACGCCTTGCTGACCATGCCGACGAAGACACCCTCGACGACCGCGTACGCGATCACGAGCGCCGGGTTGGCCATCCGGGAGAACGAGATGATCAAGCCGAGGACCAGGCCGACCACCGCCGCGCCGATCCAGGCGGTACCGACCAGCGCGTCGGGCACGAGCACCCAGGCGGCCGCGGCGGTGATGCCGAGAATGCCGAGCAGAGCGACCGTCTTGACGACCACGTCGTCGACGGTCATCGGCGCCACGGTCGGCGGCGCGGCCGGGTAATCGGCCTGGGACGGGTACTGCTGGGGAATGCCGGGCTGTCCGTACGGCCCGGCCGGGGCGTACCCGGCGGAGCGCTCCCGCTCGGCCGCTTGGCCGAGCCGGGCGAGCACCGGGTTCGAGGTCTTCACTGTCTGGCCTCCCTCAGGGGGTCGTTTGCACGTGAACGTGCCCTCCAAGAGTAAACGGCAGAGCCAAGTCCTGGAGATCACGAATGAGAATGTGTGAGTCGACCGGTGCCCGGGGCGGGGGTCGAACCCGCACGCCTTGCGGCAGCCGCTTTTAAGGCGGCCGTGTCTGCCTTTCCACCACCCGGGCGAGTGGCACCGGCGCGCCGACACGCCTGGTGCAATGTCACCGTAGCCGGTCTGCGGCGACCCGGCGTACCCCGCCGGCCCGGCCACATTAGGGTCGATGCCGTGAGCAGCGCAGCCCCCATGGCCCCCGACGCCGCACCTGAGCAGGCATTCCGCCTCGCCGATCAGGTCAACCGCCGACCCCGGGCCACCCGGCTGCTGGCCGCCGCCCGCCGCCACCGGGCGGACCTGCTGGCCGCTCTGGTCTTCGCGGCGCTGGCCGGCTGGCTCACCCACGGGCTGTGGCCCGACCCGGGCGGCCGGATCCTGGCGCTCAACCCGGAGGACCAGGCCCTCTACGAGTGGTTCCTGGCGGTGGACGCCCGCGCGCTGCTCGGCGACTTCGACCTGCTCACCGACCGGCTCAACGCGCCCGACGGTGTGAACCTGATGGCCAACACCACCGTGATCGCCCTCGGCGTCCTCTTCGCGCCGGTCACCCTGCTGCTGGGAGCACCGGTCACCTTCGCGCTGCTCGCCGCCGGCAACCTCGCCGGCACCGCACTCGCCTGGTACCTGCTGTTCCACCGGACGCTGCGCGTCCGCCGGGTAGCCGCCGCACTCGGCGGAGGGCTGTGCGGATTCGGACCCGGGATGGTGTCGCAGACAAACAGCCACCTGCACATGACCGCCCAGTGGCTCGTGCCGGTGATCATCTGGCTGGTGGTCCGGCTGCTCCGGGCGGCCGACCCTGGGCCCGCCACCCCCGACGAGGCCGGCCGTAGCCGAGCCACCGGGCCGAACCGTCGTCGACTGTTCACCTCCGCGGCGGGGCTGACCGGCGCGGTCAGCGCACAGGTCTTCATCGGCGAGGAGGTGCTCTTCCTCACCGCGATCGCGCTGCTGGTGATGGCGATCAGCTACGCCGTGGCGGACCGGGACCTGGCCCGCCGGGCACTCCCCGGGTTCGCCGGCGGGTTGGCGATCGCCGCCGGGCTCGCCCTGCTGGTGCTCGGCTATCCGCTGTGGTTCCAGTTCGCCGGGCCGCAGGGAGTCGCCGACGGGATGTTCACCCCGGCCTACTTCTCCGCCGACCTGAGCAGTTGGTGGAGGCTCTCACCACTGTCGGTGGCCGGCAGCGACGAATCCGCCCGGCTGACCACCGGCCCCGCCGAGTACAACACGTTCCTCGGCTGGCCACTGCTGCTGGTCACCGCGGTCTGCGCGATCTGGGCCGGGCGACGCCGGCTGGTCTTCGCCTGCGTCGTGGCGGGCCTGGTGATGGGGGCGCTCTCCCTCGGCCCAGAGGTGGTGCTCGGCGGCACCAGGACGGCGATCCCCGGCCCGTACGCCCTGATCGGAGGGCTCCCGGTGGTGGACGGGGCGTTGCCGATGCGGTTCGCGCTGGCGTTGCTGCCGATCGTCGCGACGCTGCTGGTGCTCGCTGTCGACAGGGCAGTGCGCAGCTCCGGTCGGGCGCGGCGGCTGGTGCCCCTGGCCGTCGGCGTGGCGCTGCTGCCGATCTTCCCGACCCCACTGCCGACCGCCGGACGACCCCCCGTGCCGGAATTCATCACCGGCGGCCACTGGCGGCAGTGCGTACCGCCGGGCGGGGTGCTGGTCCCGGTGCCACTGCCCACCCCGAAGGAGCCCTGGCCGATGCGCTGGGCGACCGCAGCGGACGCCGGTTTCGGGCTGCCGGAAGGCTTCTTCATCGGTCCGTACGGGAGGGGCGGCACCGCGGCGATGGGCACGTTCAAGCAGCCCACCTCCGCGCTACTGGCGGATGTCGCCCGGCGCGGCGACCAACCGGCCATCGGCGACGAGCAGCGCCGACAGGCCGTCCGCGACGCCGACTTCTGGGGCGCCTCCTGCGTGGCGCTCACCGACGACGCCCCCCACGCGGAAAGCCTGCGCGCCACCCTGGAGCAGCTCTACGGCCCACCCACCCGCATCGCCGACGCCTGGACGTGGCGGGTCTAGACCACCAGAAACCCCGCCGATCTTGCACTTCCTGTCCGGACAAGACGCGCCAGAAGGCGCATTACGGCATCCGGAAGTGCGAGATCGACGGGGTTTGGCGTCGCTTCCTAGTCAGACGCGGGGCGCGCCGACCGGCTGGGAGGCCTCGACGAACTCCTCGCGCGGATCGTGCAGCTGACCCAGGGCGACCACCTCGCGCTTGAGGAAGAACGCCAACGACCAGTCCACCACCACGCGGACCTTGCGGTTGAACGACGGGATCCGGCTCATGTGGTACGTCCGGTGCATCACCCACGCCGGCCAACCGGTCATCTTGATCCCGTACACCTGGGCCACGCCCTTGTGCAGGCCGAGGCTCGCCACGCTGCCGACGTGCTTGTGCTTGTAGTTCACCGGCTCGCGGCCCCGGATCACGGCCGTGATGTTGTCGGCCATCCGGGCGGCCTGGCGCACCGCGTGCTGAGCGCTCGGCGAGCAGAAGTTGCCCGGCTCCTTGGTCAGGTCCGGCACGGCGGCGCAGTCGCCCGCGCTCCAGGCGCCCTCGAGCACCTGGTCACCGTCGACCACCTGGAGCGTGGGCAGGCAGGTGATCCGACGACGGTCGTCACGCGGGAAGTCGGTCGAGTCCAGCATCGGCGACGGCTTCACGCCAGCCGTCCAGACGATCGTGTCCGAGCGGAAGCTGTCACCGTCGGAGAGCTTGACCACCCCGTCGACGCAGGACTCGAGCCGGGTGTCCAGCCGGATGTCCATGTTGCGCTTCATCAGCTGCTGCACGGTGTAGGCGCCCATGTCCCGGTCGACCTCGGGCAGCACCCGCTGGGTGGCCTCGACCAGCACCCAACGGACCTCGTCCTGCTTGAGCTCCGGGTAGTAACGCAGGGCGTCGCGAGCCATGTCCTCCATCTCGGCGAGCGCCTCGATGCCGGCGTACCCACCGCCGACGAAGGTGAAGGTCAGCGCCGAACGGCGGACGTCCGGATCCGGCGTGGCGGCCGCCACGTCGAGCCGATCCAGCACGTGGTTGCGCAGGTAGATCGCCTCGCCGATGGTCTTGAACCCGATGCCCTGCTCGTGCAGACCAGGGATCGGCAGGGTGCGGGAGACCGAACCCGGGGCCACGATCACGTGGTCGTAGGTGATCTCCCGGGCCGGGCCGCTGATCGGCTGCACGGTGGCCACCTTGCGCTCGTGCTCGATCCGCGTGACCGTGCCGGCCACCATCTTGCACCGGCGCAACTCCCGCCGCAGCGGCACCACGGAGTGCCGCGGGGAGATGTTGCCCGCCGCCGCCTCCGGCAGGAACGGCTGATAGGTCATGTGGGGTTGGGGGTCAACCACCATGACCTCAGCCTCACGGGAGCTGAGCTTCTTCGACAGGCGCAGGGCCGCGTACAGACCGACGTGCCCGGCACCAACCACAAGGATCCGCTTCGGATTCACGTTGTCTATCTTTCCCCGGCCGGCTCAGGTAATCCCGCTCGCGGCCCCCATCTGTGACGGAGCACAACCCATGTGACCTGCGTAACCCTCAGGTCGCAGGGGTCACCGACGCCGCAGCAGCCAGCCCAGCAACACTGCCATCCCCACCGCCACCAGCAGCCCCAGCACTGTCACCCACTGGTATCCGGCACCCCCACCCGTCCCCGTCGCCTGCAACAACAGCACGCCGAGCACTGCGGAACCCAACAGCACGGCGGCCGACCGCACCAACCACCGGGTGATCAACTCGGGGTCCACCATCGCGTCATAGGGCAACAGCGCGGCCAGCGCGCAGAGGGTGTGACCCAGGTAGAGCAGGGCCGCGACGGCGAGCAGCCGCCAGAGGGCGACCGGACGGCCGTACCCGTCGGTGGCGAGCAGCCACCCGCCGACAGTTACCAACGCGGTGAAGGTCGTCCAGACCTTGCGCGGCCCGATTGCGGGCAACAGGGCGGCCACCGCCAGGAAGAAGATCGGCCGGCCGGACAGCACCTCCGCGGGGAACGCCAGGACGAACCCGGCAAACACGATGACGAAGATCCCGGCCCGGACCAGCAGCGGGGCCACGCTGACGCGAGCGACGGCGTACTGCGCCGCCCGAACCCGCTCCACCAGAGCGCTCACCGGGCCCGCCTTCCGTTCGCGACTGCGGGGCTCGCAAGCTCACTCCTCGCGCTCACCGGCCACCCACCCTTGGGGCCGTCGCCAACCGGGCCACGTCCCGCAACACCTGGTCCAGGCTGCCGGCACCCGCCCAGCGCACCACCGGCACGCCGTGCTCCCGGAGCTGCCCGATCATGATCTCCCGATCCAGGCGCCACAGCCGGTACGCCACCTCGGCCCAACCCCGGTCCTTCGGCGACGCCAGGTCGGTCGGCAGCGTGTCGACAGCCACCACGAACCGCCCACCGCGGGCCAACCGGGCGAGCATTTGCGCCGACCGTTCGTCCAGCAGCGGGGTGAGCACCACCACCAACGCGTCCGAGGAGAGCAACTGCGGGCCGAAGACCTGGTCGTACGGCTCGTGCGCGGACGCGTGGACCCGGACGTCGAGCAACCACTCCAGGACGGTCAGGTACTGCCGCCGTCCGGCGGCCGGCCGGAGCCGGCGGGCAGCCGGCCCGTACTCCAGCAGCGAGACCCGATCACCACGGTGCAGGTAGTGCTCGGCGATCGCGGCGGTGGCCCGGACGGTGGTGTCCAGCACCGAGGCGGCGCCGCCCACCCCACCGGAGCGGCCCGCCTCGGCGAGCACGTCGAGCAGCACCACCACCTCCGCGTCCCGGTCGGAAAGGGTGGCGGCCACGTGCAGCTGCCGGGCCCGCAACGAGACCCGCCAGTCGATCCGGCGCAGCCGGTCCCCGGGGGCGAAGACGCGTACGCCGGCAAGCTCGCCGCCCTCTCCGGGTCGACGGGAGTGGTGCGCCCCGACCAGGCCGGCGGCGCGGGGCATCGCCTCGACCGCCTCGAACGGCTCGGTACGGGGGTACACCCGCACCCGTACCGGCTCGGTGATCACCGCCCGGGAGACCAGCAGACCACCGGCAGTGGCGACTCGGGCACCGGCGGGGCCGACCGGGTGCCGGCCCCAGCGCACTGCCTTGCCGGCCAGCTCCAGGTCGACCGCGGCGCCGATCGGCACCGAGGTCACGAACGGCCGGTCCGCGACGGATCGACGCCGGCCGTTGCCCTGCGCCGTCGCACCGGTTTCCGGTGTGGCGCTCGGCTCCCCGGCGTCGACGGCCCCGTCACTGGCGAAGCCGGCCCGGACGATCCGCAGCCACGGCGACACGCGGGTACGCATCACCACCAGGTCGTAGTCGACAGTGTCCGGGTTGCCGACGCTCACCGCCGCCGCCACGTCGCCGCCCTCGACCAGCGGCCCACCGTCGCCCTGGGTGATCCACACCTGGGGCAGCGCCGTGGGCCGTCGACGCAGCGCGTACGCGGTGCCCAGGGCGAACGGGGCGGCGAGCACGATGAGGTCCACCCGGCCCAGCAGCACCCCGGCCACCAGCAGCAGGCCGGCGAGCAGCACCGCGCGGCCGAGCGCCGGGGTGGGCGCCCAGCCGGCGGCCGGTTCCGCTTCGGTGGCCGTCGGCACTGTCGGTCCGGTCATCAGTGCCGGGGCCCGCCGGCGGCATAGCTGGGCAGCGCGCCACTGGCCGGGGCGGGAGTCGCCTCCAGCACCTCGCCCACCACGAACGCCGGGTCGACCCGGCGCAACCACATCTCCGGGCGCAGGGTGATCCGGTGGGCCAGGGCGGGCGCCGCCACCGACTTGACGTCCTCCGGCACCACGTAGTCACGGCCGCCGAACACCGCGCGGACCCGGGCCAGCAGCAGCAGCGCCAGCGAACCACGAGGTGAGGCGCCGACCAGCACCGACGGGTGCTCCCGGGTGGCCGCGGTGAGCGACACGATGTAGCGGCCGATGGAGTCCTCCACCACCACGTCCTCCAGGGCGGCCTGCATGGCCCGCAGCGTCGCCGCGTCGACCACCGCCTTGATGTCCGCCTCCTCCCGGCGACGGCTCATCCGACGGCGCAGCACCTCCCACTCCTCTTCGTGCTGCGGGTAACCGAACGAGACCCGCAGCAGGAACCGGTCCAGCTGCGCCTCCGGCAGCGGGTAGGTGCCCTCGTACTCGATGGGGTTGGCGGTGGCCAGCACGTGGAACGGCTCGTCGAGCTTGTAGGTCACACCCTCGACCGAGACCTGCTTCTCCTGCATCGCCTCCAGCAGCGCGGACTGGGTCTTCGGCGGCGTGCGGTTGATCTCGTCGGCGAGGAGCAGGTTGGTGAAGACCGGGCCGGCCCGGAAGGTGAAGTCGCCGTTGCGCTGGTCGTAGAGGAAGGAACCGGTGACGTCGGCGGGGAGCAGGTCGGGGGTGAACTGCAACCGACGGAAGTCCAACCCGAGGGCCTGGGCGAACGAGCGGGCGGTGAGTGTCTTACCGAGCCCTGGCAGGTCCTCCAGGAGCACGTGCCCGCCCGCGAGGATGCCGGCGAGGACCAGCTCCAACGCGTCCCGTTTGCCGACCACGACGGTGCCGACCGCGTCCAGGACCGCCCGAGCCAGGTGCCCGACCTCGGCGGGGGCAATGCTCCGGTCCACGTCGTTCATCAAATACTCTCCAGTTCGGCGACGATCACCGCGAGGTCGCGCGGCGACGGGGTGCGGCGAGGCGGGGTCTCCAGGAACGTCCACAGGCGGTCACCCAGCAGGACGCGAGCGCGGGCGGGATCCGACTCACGGGTGACGCCGTGTTTGAGCCGCATCCGCTCGTCGGCCAGTTCACCGATCCGGGGCAGAACCACCTCGGTGAAACGTTCGGGTCTGTTCGAGGACCAGTCCAGGGGCCGTTCCCACTGGTTGATCGCGCCACGCAGCGCGTCCCTGGCGTCCCAGTTGTAGCTGCCGTCCTCTTCGCCCGCGCCGGCCTGGCGAGCCGGCGGTTGCGGGGGTGGCGGCGCCAGCAGGGCGGTGACCCGGCGGACCGCCAGCACGGCGAGCACCCCGGCGATCAGTACGGGCAGCGAGACCTGGAGGCCCACCGCGCGGAGGCCGACCAGCAGGACCGCTACCACCGCGGCGGCCCACGCGAGCGAGCGCAGCACCGGACGCCATCGGGACGGGCGTGCCTGCGGACCGGCCGGTGCGGCCTCCTCCTCGAATGCGAGCAGATCGTCGATGCTGGTGCTGCTCATGAGGTCACCGCCGCGGTGAGCTCTCCGCGCAGTCGGCCGAGCGCGGCGCGGGCCTGGTCCCGGGTGCGTTCGCCGACCGGGTGGGTGGCGTACCGGGCCTCCCGGTAGACGTGCGCGAACTCGGCGAGCACGTCGGTGCTGGCGATGGCCGGCACGCCCGCGGCCGGGTCACCCTGCAACAGCCGGCTGACCAGGTCGGTGGGGGTGTCTCCGGCGAGCCTCGGCACACCGGCGGCGGCGGCGGTCTCCTCCAGGCGCACCCAGCAGGCGATCACCGCCACCCGGGGGTCGGTGTCCTGGTCGTCGAGTTCCTCCAGGCCGGCGTCGAGGGCGGCTACCACCTCGCGGGCGGTGCCCTCGGCGGTACGGCGGGCCCGCTGCGCGGGTAGTGCCCGGGTGGTACGACGCAGCGCGCCCCGGATCAGGACCCAGCTGAGGTAGCCGAGCGCGGCGAGGATGGCCAGCCCGAGCAGGACCACCGCCACAGTGCCGACCCACTGCGGGATGTGCGCCTGGGTGGCCTCGCCGGCGTCGCGGGGCTCGATCGGGATGGACGGCGATGGCTCAACCGTCGGGTACTCGGGAACCCAGGGAACGTTGTCCGCGGCCGGCGGGATGCGACTGGCCCCGATCGACGAGTGAGCGGACGCCAGCGCGGCGCCGGCGAGCAGGGCGGCGACCGCGCCGACCGGCCACCACCGGTGGAGCAGGCCGAGCGCCGGCCGCAGCGCACCCGGCTCGGCGGACGGTACCGGTGTGGGCGGGCGTGTTCCGTCTGTCATCGCCACCACCCCACGCGTCGTCTCAGTCCACTCCGGCCAGCTGCTTAGCCTGGCCGAAGACGTCGTCCAACATCCCTGGTGTCAACCGCCCGGTGAAGGTGTTCTGCTGACTGACGTGGTAGCAGCCGAGCAAGTCCGGGGCGTTCGTGCCGGACCAGTGTGCCCCATGACCGAACGCCGGTCGCGGGCTGGGCGGGCGCTGCCCGTACACCGCCTGGAGCACCGGCCACCACGCGGCCCAGGCGAACGCGCCCAGCGCGACCACGACCCGCAGCGTGGGCCGGATCAACGTGACCTCGCGGTGCAGCCAGGGTGCGCAGGTGTCCCGTTCCACCGGGGTCGGCTTGTTGTCCGGAGGCGCACACCGGACGGCCGAGAAGATTCGCAGGTCGCGCACCGTGAGCCCGTCGTCGGCGGCGACGCTGGTCGGCTGGTTGGCAAGCCCGGCCCGGTGCAGCGCCGCGAACAGCACGTCACCCGACCGGTCACCGGTGAAGATCCGGCCGGTGCGGTTGCCACCGTGCGCGGCGGGCGCCAGCCCGAGGATGGCGATGCGGGCGTCACCGGTGCCGAGGCCCGGCACCGGTCGACCCCAGTAGTCCTGGTCGCGGAAGGCCGCCCGACGGGTGCGGGCGACCTCCTCCCGCCATTGGACCAGCCGCGGGCAGGCGAAACAGTCGCTCACCGCAGCGTCGAGGTCGGCCAGGTCGGTCGCCCGCGCTGCGCGGGCGACCACCTGTGCGGGGGTACGCGTCTCAGCCAAGCTTGGCCCGGAAGAGTTCCAGGGTGCGGGCCCAGGCGCTGGAGGCGGCGCGCTGGTCGAACGCCTCCGGCCGGTCGTCGTTGAAGAAGGCGTGCGAGGTGCCCGGGTAGTCGTAGAGGTGGCAGTCGCCGCCGGCCTCCTCGATGCCCCGCCGGGCGGTCTGTACGCCGTCGGTGGCCGAGGTGCCGTCCTCTTCGGAGCAGTGGATGACCGCTGCCTTGCCGGCGTAGTCGGCCCAGTCGGGGCGCATCGACTCCCAGGGCAGCACGGGATAGAAGCCAGCGGTCGCGACGATCCGCTCGGAGATGGTGGCCGACCAGAGGGCCAGGCTGCCACCGGCGCAGAAGCCCACGGCACCGACCTTACCGGTGACCTCGGGCCGCCCGGCGAGATAGTCGGCGGCGCCGGCGATGTCCTTCGCCGCCTCGTCCATCCGCATCGCCAGCAGGAGCCGCTGCGCCTCGTCCGGCTCGCTGGTCGTCTCACCGTGGTAGAAGTCCGGGGCGAGGGCGACGAAACCGGCCTCGGCGAACCGGTCCGCCACCGACCGGATGTGCGGGACCAGGCCCCACCATTCCTGAATGACGATGACGGCGGGGCTGGCCGTGCCGCTGGCGGGTATCGCGAGATACCCCTCGCTCGTGCCCCCGTTGCTGCGGTAGCTCACCATTTCGCCCATGGGCCGTCCTCCTAGCGGTCAGTCATCGTTGGCTGGTCGCCCAGTGGTCCTACGTGCCGGTAGCCTGCCACGCCACGCGGCCGTCGGGAAGACGCCGGAACAGTGGCATTCACCTCCTGTTCGCCCCCCGGTGACTCCGGGTACGCCGACGGCGGCGGGGTCTGCTCCCGCCGCCGTCTTTGTCGAGCTAACCGCTGTGGTCAGACCTTCTTGGTCAGGCAGAGCACGTAGCCCGTCTTGCCTGGCTTGATGCTGGAGTAGATGTACCCCTCCTGGCCTTCCTTGAAGAACTGGGTGCAGGTGGTGTCGGCCTTGGCCTGCGCCTCGCTCTGGCCGTCCACTCGACCGACCACGCTGTACGCCGCGTCGGTGGAGGTGCACTCGACGACCTTGGCGCCGTCGACCTCCTCCTGCTCGGTGCCGGTGACCTCGGGCAGTTCGGCGATGCAGTCGCCGGTCTTGGCGGCTGCGGTTTCGTCCTTGTTGAAGTAGTTGCCGATCGCCGAGGCGACGCCGAACTTCAGGCCGGCGATGACGACGACGACGAGGATCGCACCGACGATGCCGATGGCCTTCTTCGCACCGGACTTCTCCGCCTTCGGCTCGGTGGCCGGCTGCGGCTCAGTGGCCGGCTGCGGCTCGGTGGCCGGCTGCGGCTCGGTGGCCGGCTGCGGCTGCGTGGCAGGCTGCGGCTCGGCCGCCGGCGACTCGACGGCCGGCTCAGGGGTTGCGGCGTCGGGCGCGGGGGGCGGTGCGACCTGCTCTGGCACGGGGGTTCCTTCCGAGGGGTTGATGAGCAGACGACACCGTAACGATCATTGATTTCCGGTGTCGTCCCGCTCGCCTCGTCCGTTCAGCTAATTCCCAGTTTCACCCGCATGATCCAGTTCACACCTCGGTCAGCTCGTCGGGGTGGGGGTTGGTGTGCCGCTCGGCGTCGCGGTCGGGCTTGCCGTGGGCTGGCCGGTGGCCGTCGGGGTCGGCGTTGCGGTCGGGTCGAGTGTGCTGCTCGGGTCCGGCGTGGCTGTGGGCGACGACGCCGGAAGGAGAGGCGCACCCGGACCGCGAGGCCCGAAGGGAGCCTGCTCGGGGCAGTACGGGTACGGCCGCAGCAACGGCTGGCCATAAACGTCGAGCGGGCTCGGGCAGTCCGGGTGGTAGCCGAGCCGGATCGGATTGCCGTTCTGATCGAAGAGCCGGGCGTTCTCCACCAGCCGACCCTCGCCGTCGTAGACGAAGACGTCCCGGATGTGGCCGTACTGGCTGTCAACCGAAGTCTGGTCGTAGTAGTAGTCGTTGTCGCGCGCGTTCTCCGCGTCGACCAGCCCGGCGAGCGCGAAGACCACCAGCACCGCGCTGGCGACCTGAACGGCCGAGCGCGGCCAACGGGTCAGCTGGGCCGAACGGCGACCGATCCAGATGGAGGCGAGCACGAAGCCGATCAGCATGATCAGGCCGGCGAGTAGCTCGCCGCCGAACCGGGGCAGCAGCCCGAAGTCGCCACCGGTGCTGATCACCGTGACCAGCATCGCCGCCAGATAGCCGCGCAGCACCCACCAGGCCGGGCGCAGCAGCCGGAGGAAGTCGCTGGCCGTCTCGTACCCCAGGGGTGGGCCGAGACGGGTGTCCATGGTGCGCAGCCGGCCGCGGACCCGGGCCATCGCGCTCGCCACCCGCTGGTCGAGGTTGCGCCCGCTGCCCGGCGCGGCGCCGGCTGCGGCGCGCAGCTCGGCGGCGTACGTCTCGGGCTCGCCCAACCGCTCGACCAGGGTGCCCTCGGCCTCGGCGGCTACCTCGGTGAGGTGGTCGGCGAGATCCTCGGTCAACTCGTCGCGTTGCCCGGGGGGCAGGTCGGCCAGAGCGGCCCGGACCCGCGCCACATAGTCGGTGATCTCCTGCTCCGCGACGGTCATGCCGCCATCCCCCGATCGTCGAGCAGACTGTCCATTGTGGTGGCGAACGAGCGCCAGAGCTTGCCGGAGCGGGTCAGCTGGTCGCGCCCCGCGACGTTGAGTGAGTAGTACTTGCGGTGCGGCCCGGATTCGCTCGGCACGACGTAGGTGGTGAGCAGGCCGGCGGCGAAGAGGCGGCGCAGCGTCCCGTAGACAGAGGCGTCACCGACCTCCTCCAGGCCGGCCTCGCGCAGCCGGCGCAGAATGTCGTAACCGTAACCGTCCTCCTCTCGGAGCACGGCCAGGACGGCCAGATCAAGCACGCCCTTCAACAACTGTGTGGTGTCCACGCATTACACACTAGTGTGTAATGCGAAGTAGCGTCAACGAAACGGCCGCGACACGCCCGGCGCGCGGCGCGCGTGATGGTGATCGACTCGGCTTTCAGGAAGTCGGGGCATCCACGCTGCCCGCACACCGCGACGCCGATGAAGGCGCGTTGATCAAGATCGCTGGCGCGCGGTGGCTTACTGGACGCTCCAGGCGATGCCGTCGAGGATGTCGTGCTCCGAGGCGACCACCGACGGCATCCCGGCCCGCTCCATGATCACGCGAAGCACCAGGGCGCCCGCGCCGATCACGTCGGCGCGGCCCGGGTGCATCACCGGGTTCGCCAACCGCTGCGCACGGGTCTGACCCAGCAGCTCCGCTGTCACCCGGGCGACCTCCTCGTACGACACCCGGGCGTGGTGGATGCGCTCCGGGTCGTACTCCCGCAGGCCCTGGGCGAGCGCGACCACTGTGGTGACCGACCCGGCGAGGCCGACCAGGGTGGCCGCCTCGCGACCGGGAACCACGGCGAGCGCCCGGTCCACCACAGCGGCGATGTCGGCCTGCGCCGCCGCGACCTGCTCGGGCGTCGGCGGGTCACCGGGCAGGTGCCGCTCGGTCATCCGGACGCAGCCGATGTCCACCGAGATCGCCGACCGCACCCCGGCGGCCCGGTCACCGACCACGAACTCGGTGGAGCCACCACCGATGTCGACGACCAGGAACGGCTCCTTCGCGTCGGCGGGCAGCCCGCGCACCGCGCCGGTGAACGACAGCCGGGCCTCCTCGTCGCCGCTGACCACCTCGGGCGCGACACCGAGGGTGGCCCGCACCATCTCGGTGAAGTCGGCGGCGTTCGCCGCATCGCGGGAGGCCGAGGTGGCACACATCCGCACCCGCCGCGCGCCCAGCTTCTCGATGTCGGCGGCGTACGACGCCAACGCCACCCTGGTCCGCTCGATCGCCTCCGGCGCCAGTCGGCCGGTGCGATCCACGCCCTGCCCCAACCGGACGATCTCCATCCGCCGGGTCAGGTCGACCAGCGGCGCCTGCGGCCCGGCCGAGGCGTCGGGCAGGTCGGCGACCAGCAGTCGGATCGAGTTGGTCCCGCAGTCGATGGCCGCCACACGCGTCGTCACGGCAGCAACCTTACGGCAGCACGGGCGGCCACCCGGCGGCTTGGTTGGCAGTGGGCCACGACTCGCCCAGGTCGCCCGACGGGCCCCGCAACAACGCCACACCGAGCGAGGTCAGGTGATGTCGCACGGCCCCGCCCTCCCGCTCACTGGTCACCAGACCGGCGGTCCGCAGCGCGCGGGCATGTTCCGAGGCCGAGGAGAGACTGATCCCGACCGCCCGGGACAACACTGTGGTGGTCAACCCCCCGTCGGTCGCCAGTCGGCGCAGCACCAGCGCCCGGGTGACGCCGAGCAGCCGACCGAGGGCACCGTCGTCGGCGGGAGCCCCGCGCACCGGCATGACCACCGGGTAGACGAGCAGGATCGGGTAACCCTGCTCGACGAGCACCCGGGGCCGCGGCCCGGCCAACGGGGAGGGCAGCAGGATGATCCCGTGGCCGGTGCCGGGAAGGTCGCCGTCCCACCACGTCCGTACCTCCAGCACCGGCTCCCGCCACCGGATGCTCGGGTGCAGACCGGCGAAGAGGCTGGCCAGGCCATGCTGCGCCAGCCGCTGGCTGGCAGACGCCACCTGCTGACGGTACGCGGACACCAGCTCGGCCCAGTGCGGTTCGAGCACCGCGTCGAACCAGGTCCGCACGGCCCCGCCGAACAGGTCGAGCACCTCCGGATCGGCCGCCGCGAACCGCCGCCGCAGCGGGCTGACCGACGTGTCTGAGTACGCCAGGGTGACCTCGGCGCGGACCCGCCGCGCCGGGGTGGCCCGGATCGCCTCAAGCCCGGCCTCCACCGACTCCAGGCCGTCGAAGGGAGTGACGAAATCCGGCAGACGTCCCCGGTCGGGCAGCAGATGCCGCAGGACCGCGGTGGCGGCCTGGGCGGCAGCCGTGCCCTCGGCCGCCGCCACCCGCTCGGCCAGGGTCGGCGCCATCGCCGCGACAGTGGGATCGCGCAGCCACTGACCAGCCAGCAGCGCGATCCCGACCGGATGCAGCCGATCGGCGAACCGCACCCGGCACAGGTCGGCCGACCCGAGCTGGAGGCGAAGCATGGCACCAGCCTGCCTGCCTTCGCCCAGGACCGAAAGGGTTGCTCCGCGGCTGAATGATCTCCAGTGTGGACAGCGGGGTCGACGGGGGGTGGCCGGCGTGCGGCGAACGGTGGCGGTGTTAACGGGGCTCTGCCTCATGGTCGTCGCGGCAGCTTGTGATGAGCGGGGGCAACCCTCGTCGGCCCCACCAGCCTCACCGTCCGCGTCGAGCGAACGACCGGCGGCCGGCGACCACCAGCTCACCCTGCACCACAACGGACTCGACCGCACCTACCTGCTGCACGCGCCACCGGGGTACGACCCGGGCAGGCCCTCCGCGCTGGTCATCGCGCTGCACTTCTATCCCGGCCTCGGATCCTCGATGCGGGAGTTGGCGGGCCTCGACGCCAAGGCCGACAAGGACAACGTGCTGGTCGCCTACCCCAACGGGCAGGGCGGCGGCTTCAACGCGCTGATCTGTTGCGGCAGCGAGGACGACGTCGGCTTCCTCAACGCCCTCACCGACCATCTGGTGCAGACCTGGCACGCCGACCCGAACCAGGTGTTCCTCACCGGCATCTCGAACGGCGGCGACATGAGCTTCCGGGCCGCGGTGGAGAGCACCGGCAAGTACGCCGCTATCGGAGTGGTCAGCGGTGGTTACAGCGGAAACTTGACCACCGCCGACAGTTACGTGCCGAAGAGCCCCGTCTCCGTGATCACCTTCATCGGCGGCCAGGACCGCTACGCCTCGACCTTCCAGGCCGGCATGCGGACCTGGCAGCAGCGGCTCAGTTGTCGGCCGAGCCCGAAGGCGTCCGGGGTGCCGGGGGTGACGCACACGGTGGCGGGCTGCGCGGACGGCAGCGAGGTCAGCGTCTACACGATCGCCGACATGGGCCACAGTTGGCCGGGAGCGACAACGGGCCAACTCGCCGCATCCTCCGCGGGGCTGTCCGCCACCGACCTGATGTGGGAGTTCTTCGCCGCCCACCCCCGCAAGGCCTGACCTACAGGCGCAGCAGCATCCGGGTGTTGCCCAGCGTGTTCGGCTTGACCCGCTCCAGGTCCAGGAACTCCGCGACACCCTCGTCGTACGAGCGCAGCAGTTGCTCGTAGACCGGCTGCGGCACCGGAGCGCCGTCGATCTCGCGGAAACCGAACGCGTCGAAGAACCGCGTCTCGAAGGTGAGCACGAAGATCCGTGCCACCCCCAACTCCCGGGCCGCGTCGATCAGCTCACCGACCAGCCGGTGACCGATGCGCCGGCCCCGGCAGGACGGGTCCACCGCCACCGTACGGATCTCGGCCAGGTCCTCCCACATGACGTGCAGCGCGCCGCAGCCCACCACGACGTCGTCCTCGGCCCGGACCGCGACCCGGAACTCCTGCACCTGCTCGAAGAGGGTGACTGTCGCCTTGCTCAGCAGCCGCCGGTCGTTGGTGTAGGTGTCGACGAGTCGTCGGATGCCCCGCACGTCCCCGGTGCGGGCCCGCCGCACGAGGATCTGACTCTCGGGTGCCTCGGACCCGGCCTGCCTGCTCATTCGGCCGCCGGCACGTCCACGCACGGCCCCGCCGACCACCAGGGCTCGACCAGGCCCAACGTCTCGTCGCCGAACGGGTTCACCCCGGGGCCGGCGCCCAGCGCGTGACCCAGGTGCACGTGCAGGCACTTCACCCGACCCGGCATCCCGCCGGCCGAGATGCCGGCGATCTCGGGCACCTCACCGATCGCCTCCCGGCGGGTGAGGTAGTCCTCGTGCGCGGCACGGTAATGGGCGGCCAACTCCGGATCCGTCGTCAGCCGGTCCGCCATCTCCTTCATCAGCCCCGCCGACTCCAGCCGGCTGCACGCCGCCGTGGCCCGGGGGCAGGTCAGGTAGTAGAGCGTCGGGAACGGGGTGCCGTCGGCGAGGCGGGGAGTCGTCTCCACCACGTCGGGAAGGCCACACGGGCACCGGTGGGCCACCGCCCGGGTGCCCCGAGGCGTCCGGCCGAGCTGCGCGGCCACCGCGGCCAGGTCGGCCTCGGTGGCCGGCTCGCGCTGCGGCAGGGGAACGGAATCCGCCGCCGGCTCCGACGGTGGTACGACAGTCACGGTGCCCATCTCTCCTGGTGTGCTGGTCGGTGGATCACTGGCCCGGCTGCTGGCTGTCCGCAGCCCGCACGCTCGACCAGAGCGTGTCGTACCAGGTCGACGGTCCGGCTGGCGGGGCCGAAGCGGCCGACTTCCCGGCGTCCCGGGCGGCGCCCTCCGGGTCGTGCAGCACCACCATCATCTTCTCGCCCGGCTCGCCCATGAAGAACCGCTCCCGAGCCTGCGTCTTGATGTACTCGTCGTCTTTCCAGTTCGCGGCCTTGGCGGCGAGCTTGGCGATCTCCCGCTCCTGCACCGCCTGGGCCGCCTCCATCCGCTCGATGTCGGCCTGCTGATCCAGGTAGACCCGGACTGGATAGGTGTAGGCCAGAGCGAGCGCGATCAGCACCGCGAACAGCACTGTGGCCCGGCCGGTGAAGCGACGGGGGTGGGGTGCGGCGAGCCGCTTCACGACACCAGCGGCAGCGGTACGCCGAGCTGCGGCGGGACGATTCGCGGAGCGCACGCCTTCCGCGCCCCGGGCAGCACCCGGTGCGCGACCGGCGGCGCGCGGCTCGGCGCGTACGCCCGCCTCGCGGACCGATCCCCGCGTGGCGCGCCCACCGCCCGGCCGACCGGACTGACCCGGCCGGCGGGCGGGACGCTGACCACCCGGTGTGCGGCGCTGCTGCATCGTCACACCCCTCCCCCGAGGCTTCGTGCGTCTCAGGCCGAACGGTAGCGCGGGAACGCGCCAGCGCCGGCGTAGCGCGCCGCGTCGGCCAGCTCCTCCTCGATCCGGAGCAGCTGGTTGTACTTGGCGACACGGTCCGAGCGGGCCGGGGCACCGGTCTTGATCTGGCCGCAGCCGGTGGCCACCGCCAGGTCGGCGATGGTGGTGTCCTCGGTCTCGCCGGAGCGGTGGCTCATCATGCACTTGAAGCCGGCCCGGTGGGCCAGGTCCACCGCGTCCAGGGTCTCGGTCAGCGAGCCGATCTGGTTGACCTTGACGAGAACCGCGTTCGCCGACTTCTCCGCGATGCCGCGGGCGATGCGCTGCGGGTTGGTCACGAACAGGTCGTCACCGACGATCTGCACCCGGTCGCCGATCGAGGCGGTCAGCGTCTGCCAGCCGCTCCAGTCGTCCTCGGCCAGCGGGTCCTCGATCGACACGATCGGGTACTCGTCGGCCAGCTTCGTGTAGTAGGTGCTCATGTCCTCGGCGGACTTCGCGGCACCCTCGAACGTGTAGGTGCCGTTGTCGAAGAACTCGGTGGCCGCCACGTCGAGCGCGAACACGATGTCGGTGCCGAGCCGGTAACCGGCCTTCTCGACAGCCTCGGCGATCAGGTCCAGAGCCGCCGCGTTCGTCGGCAGGTTCGGCGCGAAGCCACCCTCGTCGCCGAGCCCGGTGGAGAGGCCCTTCTTCTTCAGCACCGACTTCAGCGCGTGGTAGACCTCCGCGCCCGAGCGCAGCGCCTCACGGAAGGTGGGCGCGCCGATCGGCGCGATCATGAACTCCTGGATGTCGACGTTCGAGTCGGCGTGCGCGCCACCGTTGAGGATGTTCATCATCGGCACGGGCAGGAGGTGCGCGTTCGGGCCGCCCAGGTAGCGGAAGAGGCTCAGCTCGGCGCTGCCGGCAGCGGCCTTCGCCACCGCCAGGGAGACCCCGAGGATGGCGTTCGCGCCCAGCTCCGACTTGCTCTCCGTGCCGTCGATGTCGAGCATCTTCTGGTCGATCAGCCGCTGCTCGCTGGCCTCGTACCCGATGATCTGGTCGACGATCTTGTCTTCGACGTTGGAGACCGCCTTCTCCACGCCCTTGCCCTGGTAGCGGTCGGCGTCACCGTCGCGCAGCTCGATCGCCTCGAAGGCGCCGGTGGAGGCGCCGGAGGGCACGGCGGCGCGGGCTACCGTGCCGTCGTCCAGACCGACCTCGACCTCGACCGTCGGGTTGCCCCGCGAGTCGAGAATCTCCCGGGCGACGATTCCCTCGATGGTTGCCACTAAGTCGCTCCTCGTTGTTGTGATCCGGTCCGTGGGTGGGCCGCGACGGTGCGGCTGAGGCAGGTGTTGAACGCAGCGTATCGGGCGACGCGAACGGGCACGGCGTCGCCCGCGCACCCGGGTCACCCCGCGTTGACGGACATTCCCGGATTTCCGGGCGTCAACCGGCAACGGGTTTGCGCTGCGCGGACCAGATCCACCAGGCTGGTCGCCATGCCCGCCGCCTCGACCACCCTCCGCATGCTCGCCGTGTCGGTCATCGCGTCGCTCACGGTCACCGGCTGTCAGACATTCGAGGACGCCGGAGTCGCCATGGGCCGCTCGGAACTCGTCAACGACCTCGCCGCCCGGCTCGATCGGGCACTGGAGTTGACCTACTCGGCCGACTACCAGTTGCCCGGCGGCCAACGCGCCGCGATCGTGCAGGCGCAGGACCCGGCGCGATCCACGTACACCTACCCGGGCGGGCAACTCACCGTCACCCCGGAGGCCATCACCCGGTGCACGACGACCGCCGCGCGCCCGCAGTGCACGCTGATCACCCCGCCCACCCCGGGCAGCAAGCCCACGGTGACGCTGTTCGGCGAGGCCAACCAGCAGGGCCTCGTCACGCCGCCAGTAGTGGTCGGGCTGCTCACCGCCGCAGCGCTCGACCCACAGGCGGTGATCAAGCAGAGTGACACCACAGTCGCCGGGCGCCACGCCGCCTGCGTCGTGGTGGAGAGCTCGTCGTCCGGCGACTTCACCGCCTGCGTGACCACCGAGGGCGTGCTCGGCAGCTTCACCGGGCCGGTCGACGGCAAGCCGATGGAGTTGGCGCTGAGCAACTACTCCGCGACCGTCGACGAGGGCGCGTTCGAACCGCCCGCCGGCGCCGCCGTCGTCGACCGCCGCCCCGGCGGCTCGTGACCGACCCACCGGTCGAGCCCCCAACCGTCGCGCCGCCCGGCGGGTTCCTGCCGGGAGCCGACCGGAGCCGGCCTCCCGGCCCCAGCGACCTGGCCCTGCCGGTGACCGGCGCGAAGCTGCTGACCGGCGTCGACGGCCATCCCCTCCGCGTCGCCGATCTGCCCGTCGACACCGACTGGGTGCCGCTGGGCACGCTCGACGGAGTGCCCGCCTGGGGCGCCGACCTGACCACCACCGCCAACGACCTTCCCGGCCGGGCGCGCGGCTGGGCGTCCCTCGCCGCCGAGGTGCCGGAGCCGCACGCCACGCTCGCCAGCCGGGCGCTGGCGGTGCTGACCTGGCGGCGTACCCACCGGTGGTGCGGCGCCTGCCGAGCGGAGCTGACCGACCGACCCGGCGAGACCGCCCGACAGTGCCCCGACTGCGCGCTGTACGTGCCGATGCAGCTCTCCGCCGCCGTACTGGTGGCGATCACCCGGCCCGGTCCGCCCGGGCACGTCGACGAGCTGCTGCTGGTCCAGCACGCCACCGGTCCGACCGGGCTGTGGGCGCTGGTGGCCGGCTTTGTCGAGGCCGGCGAGACGCTTGAGGCGGCGGTACACCGGGAGGTCGGTGAGGAGGTCGGGCTGCCCGTCGACCGGCTGGCCTACTTCGGCAGCCAACCCTGGGCGATCTCCGGCCCGGGCGTGCTGCTCGCCGGCTTCACCGCCCGTGCCGCCGACTCCGAGGCCGAACCGGTGGTCGACGGGCGGGAGCTGACCAGGGCTCAGTGGTTCGGCCTGGACGCGCTGCCGGCGCAACTGCCGCCCGCGTACTCCATCTCGCGCTGGCTCATCGACGCGACGGTGACCGCCGCGCGGCGCTGAGACCCGCGCGGCCCGGCGTTTCTGCTCAGAGACCGAGCAGGGTGCGGAGGTGGCGCGGGGGCGGGCAGTCGTGGGCGAGCATCGCGTCGTGCCAGTCGCGGACCGACACCCCGGCCGGACGGGCGGCGGCGATCTCGGCCACCTCGCTGTACCCGACGAAGTAGGTGGAGAGCTGGGTGGAGGTCAGTTGCGCGCGCCGCCACTTGCCGGCCGCCTCGCCCTCCTCCTGGAAGCCGCGCCCGGTCATCAACGCCATCGCCTCGGCCTCGGGCAGGTCCTCGGCGTGCACCAACTGGTCGAGCAGCGCGTTGATGGTCATCCGCAGTTGCATCTTGAGCTGCTGCAGCCGCACCGGCAGACCGCCGAAGCCGAGCCCCGTCATCACCTCCTCCGCGTAGACCGCCCAGCCCTCGATGAACGGGCCGGACTCGGCCAACGCGCGGACCCGCGTCCCACCGACGTAGCGGCGGGCGTGGGCGAGCTGAAGGAAGTGCCCCGGCATCGCCTCGTGCACCGTCAGGTTGCGGATCATATGAGCGTTGTATTCGCGGTAGAAGGAGTCAACCCGCTGCGCCGGCCAGTCCGACGGGGTGGGCGCGATGCAGTAGAAGGTCGGCAGGGCGGCGGTCTCCAGCGGGCCGGGGGCGTCGCAGTACGCCACAGCGACCCCCCTGGCGAACTCCGGCATCTCCTGGATCACGCACCGGTCGTCCACCAGTGTGACCAGGTCGTGTGCGCGGACGAAGTCGGTCGCCTCGTCCAGTGTCACCCCGGCCAGCTCGACGATCGTCGCGTCGTTCGGGTGCTCGGCGGCGAGCAGGTCCAACGCCCGACGTACCGTCGCGTCGTCGGCCGGACCACCGACCAGCTCGACGGCGGCCTCGCGGATCTCCGCGGTGACCCGGTCCAGGTTGGCCCAGGCGCGACGCTGGATTTCGGCGGCGCCCAACTCGGTGTCGAGGGTGTGCCAGAGCCGGGCCTCCCAGCGGCGCCGGCCCAGTCGCGGGTCACGGCCGGGGCCGGCGTCGGCGGCCAGGCCGGCGCGCAGCCAGGCCACGAACTCGTCCAGCGCGGCGATCGCGGCGGTAGCCGCCGGCTCGACCCGGTCGAGGTGGCTCGGGGCCTGGGCGAGCAACGCCGGAAGCTCGTCGCGGATCAGCGCGGCCGTGCCGGTGAACTGCCCGACCGCCGTCTCCGCGTGGACGCGCGGCATGTCCCGCAGCGTCGCGCGGGCGGTGGCGAGGGCGTCCGGTACGGCGGCGAGCCGGCCGGCGAGTTGGGTCAGCCGCACGTCCACGGGGGCGTACGGGCGGGCCAGCAGCGGGTGCAGCAGCGGGCCGGGGTTGTGCCGCAGCGGATCCCACTCGTGCGAGCGGATCTCGGTCAACTCGAACAGCTCCCGGTCCACGAATGCGCTGAGCAGCGCGTGGTCCACCTGCTCGTCGACGTCGAGCGAGTCCGGGTCCAGTTCGGACAGTGCGTTGGCAGCGTCGGAGAGCATCGCCCGATCGGCGGTCAACCCGTCGGCGGACAGGTCCGGCAGCCTGTCGTCGAAGCGGTGGTCACCGGCGGCGGTGGCAACCCCCGGCCGCGACTCCAGTAAAGCCTCGACAACCCGCTCAGCCAGCACCCCAAACGCTTCCACCGCACCACCCTACCGACCGCTGTGCGCTCCGCCCCCGGTTTCACCCACCCCGTCGATCATGAAGTTATTGCCATCCACCTCGGCGTGTCGGAGCAATAACTTCATGATCACCGCGGGCTGGTGGGTGGGGGTGGGGGTTCGGCCTTGCGGATGGCTTCGGCGTGGGCGAGGGTGGTGCGGCGGAGGGCTGCTTCGGGGTCTATGCCCGCCTCGCGGGCCGCAGCGACCCTGGCCAGCAGGTCGACGCCCAGTCTTGCCTCGGCATCCGCCTGGGTGTCGGTCGGTGGGAGCGGGACGTCGATGCCTCTGCGGGCGGCGCGGTCCAGGATCTGCGTTGCCAGGGCCAGCGCGGGCTGACTCATTGCCACACCGTCCAACGCCGAGTGCCGTGCCTTCTCCGCGCGCTTGATCCGCTCCCAGTTCTCGGTGATCTCCTCCAGGGTGCCCGCCTCGGCACCGGCGAAGACGTGCGGATTACGCCGGATCATCTTGTCGACCAGACCACCGGCCACGTCGTCGATGGTCCACCGCTCATCCTCGGGCAACTCCTCGGCGAGCCGCGCGTGCAGCACCACCTGCAACAACACGTCGCCCAACTCCTCGCGCAGCGCGTCGGTGTCGTCGGCGCTGATGGCGTCGTACGCCTCGTAGCTCTCCTCCAGCAGGTAACCGGCGAGGCTGCGGTGCGTCTGCGCCCGCTTCCACGGGTCGCCACCCGGAGAGGCCAGCCGATCCAGCACGGCCACCGCGTCGAGCAGTCGGGCACCCGGCGGATCCCACGAGCCGTACATCAGCTCCATCTCGGCCAACCCCGGCTGCCGGGCCAGCCGCAGACCCAACTCCCGGGCCAGCGCCTCGTCACCCGCCGGGCCGGCCAGCCACACCACTGTGCCGTGCGTCGCCACCGCGTCCAGCAACGGCTGCGTCGCCGGGCCGTCCACCACAGTGACCTCGGCGCCCGCCTGGCGCACGGCAGTGGTCAACTCGCTGTCCGCGCCGGTCAACACCGGGTGCTGGCGTACGACGTCCCAGGCCGCGGCCGTCAACAGGCCGGCGGGCAACCGAGGTGAGGTGACCAGGAGGACGATCCGTGCCGTCATGCTCAGCTGGCCGTGCCCTCGGCCTCCGGCGTCCCGGTCGGCCCCTCCGGGGTGGAGATGTCGGTGACCGCGTCGGAGCCCGGCTCACCCAACGGCACGCTCACCGCGGGTGCGTCATCGCTGAAGCTGAGCAGCGGGAAATCGAGCGGACGGTACCGAGGGCTGACGGTGACGTCGTAACGACCGACCGCCTCGGCCAGGATCCGCTTGGTCGCCAGCGCGCCGCGTAGCTGCTCGCCGTCGAGCTGCTGGGCGGCGGCCTCGTCGGTCACGTCGGCGGGGATCTTGCCGGCCGCACGCCCGGCGGCGATCACGTCGGCGAGCTCCTCCTTGGTCGGCTCGATCGGCTCGGCCGGCAACCCGGACAGGCAGGTGAAGAACTTCGCCACCTCCCGCACGTGCCCCGTCTCCGGGTCGAGGCTGAGCTGCTGGGCGGCCTGCTCGACAGTCACCTGGCCGCGCGGCTGGTAGTTCTTCTCGGCGGAGAGCTTCTCGCACACCTTGGTCAGCACCATGGCCCGAACCACGTCGGCCACCTTGGGCAGGGTCGGTTGCGGCGCCCCGGGCTGCCCACTGGCGGAGGATTCCGGCGCCGGGTTCTTCGTCCGCAGGTCCTTCATCGCGGCGGTGACCTGAACGTCGGTGATGCGCTGGTCACCGATGTAAGCGGCGATACCAGGCTCAGCACGGCAACCGGAGAGGGCGACGAGGCCGAGCGCCACAGTGGCGACGGCGGCAAGACGGCGAGCACGCATAGCCGCCACTCTCTCACGCCGTCACCCGGGGTTGTGACACCCCCCACCTTCGCTCATCCCACGACCAGGGACGGCGTCGACGCGACCGTCCCTGGTCCAGAGCACACAGCCGGCTCAGGCGTTCGCGGCGACGGCGAGCGGGGCGGGGGCACCGAGCACATCGGAGAGCAGTTGCGCGCACCACTGGAGCAGCGCCTGGTCACGCAGCGGCTCGCCACCGATCCGACGGGTGGTCGGTCGGGGCACGCTGACCTGGTCGGTGGCCTGCTTGTAGACGGCATCCGGGTGGTAGCGCTTGAGCCGCATCTGCTTGGAGTCCGGCAACGGCAGCGGGCCGAACCGTACGTGCTTGCCCTGCATGGACACGTCGGACAGGCCGTAGCGGCGGGCCAGCAGACGGAACCTGGCCACCTCCACCAGGTTCTGCACCGGGGCCGGCGGCTCGCCGTACCGGTCGGTCATCTCGGCGATCACCTCGCCCAGCCGCTCCTCGTCGCGCACCTCGGCGAGCTTGCGGTACATCTCCAGTCGCAGCCGCTCCACGCTCACGTAGTCGTGTGGCAGGTGCGCGTCGACCGGCAGATCGATCTTGACATCGGTCTCCTCCTCCGGCCGCTCACCCTTGAACGCGGAGACCGCCTCGCCGACCATCCGCACGTACAGGTCGAAGCCGACGCCCTCGATGTGCCCGGACTGCTCGCCACCGAGCAGGTTGCCGGCGCCCCGGATCTCCAGGTCCTTCATCGCCACGTACATGCCGGCGCCCAACTCGGTGTGCTGGGCGATGGTCGCCAACCGCTCGTGGGCGTGCTCGGTGAGCGGCTTCTCCGGCGGGTAGAGGAAGTAGGCGTACGCCCGCTCCCGGCCCCGGCCGACCCGGCCCCGGATCTGGTGCAGCTGGGCCAGGCCCAGCAGGTCGGCCCGCTCCACGATCAGCGTGTTGGCGTTCGGGATGTCGATGCCCGACTCGACGATCGTGGTGCAGACCAGGACGTCGAACTCCTTCTCCCAGAAGCCGACCATGACCTTCTCCAGGGCGTCCTCGCCCATCTGGCCGTGCGCCACCGCGACCCGCGCCTCGGGCACCAGCTCCCGCAGTCGCCGTGCCGCCCGGTCGATCGACTCGACCCGGTTGTGCAGGTAGAAGACCTGCCCGTCGCGGAGCAGCTCACGGTGGATGGAAGCGGCCACCTGCCGGTCGTCCTGCGCGCCGACGAAGGTGAGCACCGGGTGCCGCTCCTCCGGCGGGGTGGCGATGGTGGACATCTCCCGGATGCCGGTGATCGCCATCTCCAGGGTGCGCGGGATCGGAGTGGCCGACATGCTGAGCACGTCGACCGACGCGCGCAGCGTCTTCAGGTGCTCCTTGTGCTCGACACCGAAGCGCTGCTCCTCGTCGACGATCACCAGACCAAGCTGCTTGAAGCGGGTCGCCGTCTGCAACAGCCGGTGCGTACCGATGACGATGTCGACGGTGCCGTCGGCGACCATCTCCAGCGTCCGCTCGGTCTCCTTCGGCGTCTGGAACCGGGACAGCTGCCGGATCTGGACCGGGAACTGGCTCATCCGCTCGGCGAACGTGTTGTAGTGCTGCTGAACCAGCAGGGTGGTCGGCACCAGCACCGCCACCTGCTTACCGTCCTGCACCGCCTTGAACGCCGCCCGGACCGCGATCTCGGTCTTGCCGTAGCCGACATCACCGCAGATCAGCCGGTCCATCGGGACGGTCTGCTCCATGTCCCGCTTGACCTCGTCGATCGCGGCGAGCTGGTCCGGCGTCTCCTGCCAGGGGAAGGCGTCCTCCAGCTCGCGCTGCCACGGCGTGTCCGGGCCGAACGAGTGCCCCTTGGACGCCTTGCGGGCGGCGTAGAGCTGGATGAGCTGCGCGGCGATCTCCCGGACCGCCTTGCGGGCCCGGGCCTTTGACTTCTGCCAGTCCGAGCCGCCCATCTTGTGCAGGGTCGGCTGCTCGCCGCCCACGTAGCGGGAGAGCTGGTCGAGCTGGTCGGTCGGGACGAACAACCGGTCGCCGGGTTGGCCCCGCTTGCTGGCCGCGTACTCGATGACCAGGTATTCCCGGCTGGCGCCGTTGACGGTGCGCTGCACCAGCTCGACGTAGCGGCCGATGCCGTGCTGCTCGTGCACCACGTGGTCGCCGGTCTTCAACTCCAGCGGGTCGATGGTGTTGCGCCGACGGCTCGGCATCTTGCGCATGTCCCGCGTCGAGGTGCCCCGACCGCCTGTCACGTCATTGCCGGTGAGCAGCACGAAGCGGGACGCCTCGTCGACGAACCCGCTGCTCAGCGCACCGCAGGTGACCACCAGTTCGCCGGGGACGGGCGCGGTCGGCACCTCCTCGGCCAACCGGGCACCCAGGCCGGCGTCGCGCAGCACCTCCACCGCCCGCTGGGCGGGGCCGTGCCCCTCGAAGACCAACGCGATCGACCAACCCTCGCCGGCCCAGCGCTTGAGGTCCTCGACGACCCGCGAGGTCTCGCCGTGATAGAGCGGCGCCGGTTGGGCGGCCAGGGTGACCGCGATGGCGTCGTCCGGGGTCACCGCGGCCTGCTCGGGAGCGTCCTCCCAGGGCTGCCGAGTCTCGGCGGTCTCCCCCTCGACCAACCCGAACGGGGACAGCGTCCACCACGGCTGGCCGAGCCTGCCCGCGGCGGCGCGTACCTCGCCGAGGGTGCGGAAGGCGGCGGCGCCGACGTCCACCGGGGCCTGGCCGCCGACCGCGGCGGCGGCCCAGCTGGCCTGCAAGAACTCCTCCGACGTACGCACCAGGTCGTGCGCCCGCGTGCGGATCCGCTCCGGGTCGCAGAGCAGGACGTGGGTGCCGGCCGGCATGGCGTCCAGCAGCAGCTCCAGTGAGTCGGGGCCGACCAGCACCGGGGCGAGGGACTCCATCCCCTCCACCGGGATGCCCTCGGCCAGCTTGTCGAGGATCTCGGCCAGCTCGGGGTGCTGCTCGGCGAGCGCGGCGGCCCGGTCGCGAACCGCCGGGGTGAGCAGCAGCTCGCGGCAGGGCGGCGCCCAGAGCAGCGGAACCTGCTCGATGGTCCGCTGGTCGGCGACGGCGAAGGTGCGGATCTCCTCCACCTCGTCGCCCCAGAACTCGACCCGGGACGGGTGCTCGTCGGTGGGCGGGAAGACGTCCAGGATGCCGCCGCGCACCGCGAACTCACCGCGCTTGGTGACCAGGTCGACCCGGGCGTACGCCATGTCGGTCAACCGGCGGGCGACCTCTTCCAGGTCGGCCTCCTCGCCGGCGGCGAGCTGCACCGGCTCCAGATCGCCGAGCCCCTTCAGCTGCGGCTGGAGCAGCGAACGGACCGGCGCGACTACCACTCGCAGTGGCCCGGTGCCGCCGTGCGCGTCGGTCGCCTCCGGGTGCGCCAGCCGGCGCAGCACGGCCAGCCGCCTTCCGACAGTGTCGGAGCGCGGGGACAGCCGCTCGTGCGGCAGCGTCTCCCAGGAGGGGAAGACCACTACCTGCTCGGCCGGCAGCAACCCGCCCAGCGCGGCGGCCAGGTCGTCGGCCTCCCGGGTGGTGGCGGTCACCGCCAGCACCGGTCGCCCGGCGCCGTCGTTGTCCGCGGCGACCGCCGCGACGGCGAACGGGCGCAGCGCCGCCGGGGCGGTGATGTCGAGCCCGTCGACCTGGGCGGCACCGGAGCGCGCCAGGTCACGCGCCCGGGTCAGCCCGGGGTCGGACAGGGCGGCGGTGAACAGACCGGTGAGCAAGGGAATCCTTCCCGGGGAGTCGACGCACACGACGGCGGCCCCTCGTCCAGCCGGACGGGGGGGCACGACGACAAGCCTAGCCCCGTCGACCGACAGCCACCCCCTTCCGCCCAGGTCCGCGCCGCGCGCGTCACGCCCGCGCCCCGCGCCCCGCGCCCCGCGCCCCGCGCCCCGCGCCCCGCGCCCCGCGCCAAGATCGTGCTCGAACCAGGATGTAGTGGCCTCAGCGGCGCACCGATGCCCCTACCTCCTGGATGTTGCGCGATCTTGCCGGGTCGAGCCCCGGTCGCCGCCAGGAAATCTTGACCGTCGCTGGCGGGCGTGGTCGGGTTTCGGGATGGGTGAGCAGCGGCGGGCACAGTTCGACGCGGAGGTGAGCTTCGCCAACGGCGGCGGGCTGCGTACCGAGGGGTTCCGGCTGGACATTCCCGGTCGGGAGATCACCGACGACGACCTGGCGGCGTTGTTCGTCAGGCACCTCGGGCTGCTGATGGTCGCCGACGTACGGATCAGCGCCAAGACGGTCATCGAGGAGCCGCACAAGGGCGGCCGGGGTGTCGCGGTCGACGGCTCCGACGCGGATCGTCGGCTGGTCGAGCTGAGCCACGTGATCAGCGACGGGATGACCACCCTGCCGGGTTGGCCGGGGCCCAGGATCACCGACTGGCTGACCTTCGCGGCATCCCGTGAGCGGTACGCCCAGGGCACCGAGTTCCACGTGGCCCGAATCGACATGATCGCCAACACCGGCACGTACCTGGACACGCCCGCCCACCGCTGGGCCGGGCGCGACGACCTGACCGAGGTGTCGCTGGACCGTCTCGCCGACCTACCGGGGGTGGTGGTCCGGGTGCCGGCCGGCATCCGCGCGGTGGACCGGCTGATGCTGGCCCCGTACGAGGTGACCGGCCGGGCGGTGTTGCTGCACACCGGGTGGGACGCGCACTTCGGCACCGAGCGGTACGGCGCGCCGCAAGCGCCGCACCTGACCGGGGACGCCGCCCACGCGCTGGTCGACGCGGGGGCTGCCCTGGTCGGCATCGACTCGATCAACATCGACGACATGAGCCCGGCGGCCGCCGGCGTACGCCCCGCGCACAGCGCGCTGCTCGCCGCCGGCATCCCGATCGTCGAGCACCTGACCGGCCTGGACGCGTTGCCGCCGAGCGGTTTCCGGTTCACCGCGGCCCCGCCGATGGTGGCCGGCATGGGCACCTTCCCGGTCCGCGCCTTCGCCGTCGTCAACCCCTGACGCCACCGGCGACGCCTGCCGCACGGCCTGCGGCTGGTCACTGCCGGGCCGCCGGGGCGGCGAGCTGGTTCCGCACTGTGCTCCACAAAACGGACCATAGGCTAGCAACGTGGACAAAGAATCGCACGGCGCAGCTCGCGACTGGGCGCCGCGCAGCATCGGACTGCTCCTCGGCACCCTCGTGCTAGCCACGGCGTTCATCGCGGCCTACGTCGGCGCGTTACACCAACCCACACCGCGCGACCTGCCGATCGGCGTCGTCTCCGGCGACCAACGCGCCCAGGCGACGCTCGACGCCGTGCGCGGCCAGACCACCATCCTCAAACCCATCGGGTACGACGACCCGGCCGCCGCCGAGCACGGACTACTCAGCCGCGCGGTGTACGCCGTACTCAGCACCGGACCCGACGACGGCCTGCTCCTGACCGTGTGGCGAGCGCCTCCGGACCCTCGGCCACCAGCGCGATCAGGGAGGTCCTCGGCACCGCCACCACCCGCGCCGGTACTCCGCTCCAGATCGTCGACGAGGTGCCGGTCACCCCGGCCGACCCGCGCGGGGTGGTGCCCTTCTACCTGAACGTCGGGTACGTGCTCGGCGGCTACCTCGCCTCGACAGTGCTCGGCATATCCGCCGGCACCACCCCCCGTACGGCGCGACGCGCCGGACTGCGTATCGCCGCGCTGGCGGTCTACAGCGTGCTGCTCGGCATCGCCGGCGCGGTAGTCGTCGGACCCGTCCTGGACATCTGGCACCACGACGTACCGACGATCGCCGCCATCGGCGCGCTGGCCGTCTTCGCCGCCGCCATGTTCGCCAGCGCCATCCAGGGCTGGCTCGGCGTCGCGGGCACCGCGCTGGTCATCCTGCTGTTGGTGGTGCTCGGCAACCCGGGCTCCGGCGGCATCTACGCGCCCGAGTTCCTGCCCGGGGTGCTGCGCGGCATGCACCGCTGGAACATCCCCGGGCTCGCCAACGACCTGACCAAGGCCGCCGTGTACTTCGACTGGCGGTCGGCCGGCTGGCCGGCATCCGCCCTCGGGATCTGGGCGGTGCTCGGAGGGCTCGGACTGGTCAGCGCGAGCCTGGTCCGGGGTCGCCGGGCCGCCTCCTCCGGCCCCGGAACAACCCGCTCCGACCCCTCGC
This sequence comes from Micromonospora sp. NBC_00821, assembly GCF_036347035.1. Classification (NCBI taxonomy): domain Bacteria; kingdom Bacillati; phylum Actinomycetota; class Actinomycetes; order Micromonosporales; family Micromonosporaceae; genus Micromonospora; species Micromonospora sp. NBC_00821. The sequence goes on along the minus strand of NZ_CP108880.1, from coordinate 1,117,013 downwards.
CGGACCGCGACGGTGGTTGAGATCACCCCGGAAACACCCCTCCGCGGGGCAGTGGATCACCAGGGGGCCCTCCAGACATCCCCTGCGCGCGGATACCATCCAGTAAGTCGGACAGCGCTGTCCTTCGTATCCACGTAAGGGAGCGCATCGTGACCGACCAGCACGACCACGACGGCCCGGACGCCGCACTGCGCGCCGACATTCGCCGACTCGGCACCCTGCTCGGCCAGACCCTGGCCCGCCAGGAGGGTCGCCCACTGCTCGACCTCGTCGAGGAGATCCGCGCCCAGGTTCGCTCCGACGCCCCCGCTGCCGCCCAGCGCCTCGGCGGGCTCGACGTGACCACCGGCACCAAGCTGGCCCGCGCCTTCTCCACCTACTTCCACCTGGCCAACATCACCGAGCAGGTGCACCGTGCGCGGGACCTGCGCCGCCGTCGCGCGGTGCAGGGCGGCTGGCTGGACCAGGCCGCCAAGATGATCGCCGAGCGCGGGGTGCCGGCCGAGGAGATCGCCAACGCGGCTCGCCGGCTGGCGGTGCGACCGGTCTTCACCGCGCACCCGACCGAGGCGGCCCGGCGCTCGATCCTGTCCAAGCTGCGGGCGATCGCCGACGAGTTGGACAACGAGACCGCCAACGCGATCCTCTACGGCGCCAGCGACGAGGGCCCGGCCAACCGCCGGCTGGCCGAGTTGTTGGACCTGATGTGGCAGACCGACGAGCTGCGGCTCGACCGGCCGGACCCGACCGACGAGGCCCGCAACGCCATCTACTACCTGCGCGACCTGTACGCCGAGGCCGCCCCGCAGGTGCTCGACGACCTGGCCGACACGTTGCGCACGCTCGGTGTGGAGACCTCACCGACGGCCCGGCCGCTGAGCTTCGGCACCTGGATCGGCGGCGACCGCGACGGCAACCCGTTCGTCACCCCGGCGGTCACCCGCGAGGTGCTGACCATTCAGCACGAGCACGGCATCGCGGCCACCGAGAAGGCGATGGACCACCTGATCAACGAGGTCTCGGTGTCCCGCCGACTGCGCGGGGTGTCCCTGGACCTCTCCGCCAGCCTCGCCGCCGACCTGGACGCGCTGCCCGAGGTGGCGCAACGCTTCCGCCGGGTCAACGCGGAGGAGCCGTACCGGCTGAAGGCACGCTGTGTGAAGGCGAAGCTCGCCAACACCCGGCTGAGGTTGCGCCAGGGCACCGCACACGTGCCGGGCCGGGACTACCGGGGCTCCGCCGAGCTGATCGCCGACCTGGACCTGCTGCGTGCCTCGCTGGCCCGCAACTCCGGGCAGCTCACAGCGGTCGGCCGGCTGGCCTCCACCATCCGTACGGTCTCCGCGTTCGGCCTGCACCTCGCGACGATGGACGTCCGGGAGCACGCCGAGGCGCACCACGCGGTGCTCGCGCAGCTCTACGAGGCGGTCGGCGAGGTCTCCGACTACCCGGCGTTGACCCGGCTGGAACGCACCAAGCTGCTCGCCGACGAGCTGACCGGTCGACGTCCGCTGTCGACGCTGGACACGTCGCTGTCCGAGCCGGCCCGCAAGACGTTCGACGTGTTCAGCACCATCCGGGAGGCACAGGACCGGTTCGGCGCCGAGGTGATCGAGTCGTACATCATCTCGATGACCCTGGGTGTCGACGACGTGCTGGCCGCCGTGGTGCTGGCCCGCGAGGCCGGCCTGGTGGACGTGCACAGCGGGCGGGCCCGGGTCGGGTTCGTGCCGCTCCTGGAGACCCCGGCCGAGCTGAACTCGGGGGGTGAACTCCTCGACGAGCTGCTGTCGCTGCCCGCCTACCGGGCGCTGGTGACGGCCCGCGGTGACGTGCAGGAGGTCATGCTCGGCTACTCCGACTCGAACAAGGAAGCCGGGATCACCACCAGCCAGTGGTCGATCCACCGGGCGCAGCGCGCGCTGCGCGACGTGGCCGCCCGGCACGGTGTGCACCTGCGGCTCTTCCATGGCCGGGGCGGCACCGTCGGGCGCGGCGGCGGGCCGACGCACGAGGCGATCCTGGCGCAGCCGTACGGCACCATGGACGGCGCGATCAAGGTGACCGAGCAGGGCGAGGTGATCTCCGACAAGTACACCCTGCCCTCGCTGGCCCGGGAGAACCTGGAACTCACCCTCGCCGCGGTGCTCCAGGCGACCCTGCTGCACACCGCCCCCCGGCAGCCGGCCGAGATGTTGGAGCGCTGGGACGCGACGATGGACGTGGTCTCCGAGTCGGCGTTCCGGTCCTACCGGTCGCTCGTCGAGGACCCGGACCTGCCCGCGTACTTCTGGGCGTCCACCCCCACCGAATTGCTCGGCGCGCTGAACATCGGCTCCCGGCCGGCGAAGCGCCCCAACACCGGCGCTGGGCTGTCCGGGCTGCGGGCCATCCCGTGGGTGTTCGGCTGGACGCAGACCCGGCAGATCGTGCCGGGCTGGTTCGGCGTCGGCTCCGGGCTCGCCGCCGCCCGCGAGGCCGGTCTGGCGGACGTGCTGGCCGAGATGCACCGCAATTGGCACTTCTTCCGCACGTTCCTGTCGAACGTCGAGATGATGTTGACCAAGACCGACCTGAGCATCGCCCGCCGGTACGTCGAGACGCTGGTGCCGAAGAAGCTGCACCCGATCTTCGAGCAGATCGAGCAGGAGTACGAGCTGACCAAGCGGGAGGTGCTGGCGGTGACCGCCTCACCGGCCCTGCTGGAGAACTCGCCGGTGCTCCAGCGCACCCTGGCCGTCCGCGACACCTACCTGGAGCCGCTGCACCATCTCCAGGTGGCGCTGCTGCGGCAGTACCGGGAGTCGGGCGCGGCCGGGCGGGCGATCGCCACCGCGCCGGGCGGCCGACGCGCACCGAGCGACGGCACCGCCCTGGAACGCGCATTGCTCACCACCGTGAACGGCATCGCCGCCGGGATGCGCAACACCGGCTGATCGGCAGGTACGGAAACGGGCCCCGGTCACTGTGACCGGGGCCCGTTTCCGTAGGTCTGGACGACTGTCAGAAGTCGCCGCCGCCGAAATCCCCGCCCCCGAAATCTCCGCCCCCGAAGCCGCCGCCGCCGAAGTCCCCACCGGCGTAGTCGCCGCCGCCGAAGTCCCCACCCTGGTCGCCGCCGCCGAAGTCGCCGCCCTGGTCGCCGCCGTCGCCGCCCTGGTCGACACCGTCACCGAAGCCCTCCTGGTAGCCGGCGTCGTAGCCGTACCCCGGGTCGGCGAAGGCTGGCGAGAACAGCGCGTCGGCGATCAGGATGCCGCCGAGCACACCAGCGCCGGCACCCAGCGCCGTCTTCCACCAGGGCGTCGAATACCAACCGGCGGGCACCGGGCGACCCTGATAACGCCCACCGGGGTAGTAGTAGGGCGTTTCCCGGCCGGGTTGTGGCCCGGCCCGGAAGGTCTGCCCCTGCACATCGACCTCGCGCTCCTTGGTGAGCTGCCCCACGCCGCGGGCGGCGGCCAGTGTCGGCACCTCGGGGCCCGGATCGATGCCCAGCGCCGTACGCGCCGCCCGGATGTACGCCAAACCCTCCAGCGCGGTCTCCCGGGCCAGCCCGAACTGGTGCGGCGTGGACGCCTGCTCCAGCTGGGAGCCCGCCGCGTTGTACCGCTCACCGGCATCGGCCAGCGCCTGTCGTACCGCTGGGTCGTCGCCCTGCAGGTTCATCAACTGGCCGCCGAGGCGCTCGTACCACCGCTGCGCCTCCGCGCGGGCATCGCCGAGCTCGGTGCGCCGACGGGCACCGGCCTGAGCGCGGACGAGCGCGGCGGCGCCCAGCGCGCCGACCAGCACAACGGCGAGGCAGAGCACAAGTTCCATGTCATCGAACGTACCCCCGGGTCGCACGTCGTATCCGTCTGGCAAGCTCCGGTGATGGACGTCTCGACGCTGCTCCTGGTGATCGTGTGCCTCGGCGCCGGCGGGGCGGTGGGCTGGCTCGCGGCCCGGTCCCGGTCGGCCGCCGACATCGCCCGCCTGGATGCCACCCTGGCCGCCACCCGGGAGGGCGAGGGTCGGCTGGAGCAGTCCATGCGGGCGTTGAGCTACGAGGCCACCGCCCAGTCCCAGGAGGCGGTGGCCCGCGCGGTCGCGCCGCTGCACGACACCCTGCGCCGCTACGAGCAGCGGGTGGCCGAGCTGGAGCACGACCGCGTCGACGCGTACGCCGAGCTGCGCGAGCAGGTCCGCTCGATGAACGCGGTCTCCGGTGAGCTGCGCACCGAGACCAAACAGCTGGTGGCGGCGCTGCGCGCACCGCAGGTGCGGGGCCGCTGGGGCGAGCACCAGTTGCGCCGGATCGTCGAGGCTGCCGGCATGCTGGAGCACTGCGACTTCTCCGAGCAGGTCACCGCCGCCACCGACCAGCAGGTCGTCCGACCGGATCTGGTGGTCCGCCTGCACGGTGGTCGCTCCGTGGTGGTGGACGCCAAGGCCCCGTTCGACGCGTACCTGACAGCCATGGAGGCCCGCGACGAGCGCGGCCGGGACACCCACCTCGACGCGCACGCGCGGCACCTGCGCGGGCACGTCGACGCCCTGGCCGCCAAGTCGTACTGGTCGGCGTTCGACAACTCCCCCGAGTTCGTGGTGCTGTTCGTCCCGGCCGACCCCTTCCTCGACGTCGCGCTCCAGCGGGACCCGACGCTGCTGGAGCACGCCTTCACCCGCAACGTGGTGCTCGCCACGCCGGCCACGCTTGTCGCCCTGCTCCGCACTGTCGCCTACTCCTGGCGGCAGGAGGCACTGGCCCGCAACGCGCTCGCCGTGCACACCCTCGCCCGGGAGCTGTACGGCCGGCTCTCCACCCTGGGCGACCACGTGGGCAAGCTCGGGTCCTCGCTGGCCGGTGCGGTGACCGCGTACAACAGGGCGGTCGGCTCGCTGGAGGCCCGGGTGCTGGTCAGCGCCCGCAAGCTCGCCGAGTTGGGTGTCTCGGACGACGAGTTGGCGACCCCGGCTCAGGTCGAGTTGACGCCCCGGCAGCCGCAGGCCCCCGAGCTGGCCGATCCGGCTGACGAGGTCTCGACCCGTTAGCCATTCATGTGACAGTGCGTATGCCCGCGCATCACGAACTGGTCACAAGGGACTGACCAGTAGTGACAGTGCTTGTCGATACCGCGAAAGATTCTGCTCACCCGAGCGCCCTTCTCTGAAGGGCCCTGTTCTCTGGAGGTAAAGAGAACGTGAGCAGACTCCGAAATATGAGCCGGCGCACCTCAGCCGCGCTCTTCGCGTCGGTCCTGGCGGCGAGCGCCATGACGACCATGGCTGGTGCCGCCACCGCGGCCGCCGCTCCCGCCACCACACCGGACGCTTCCCCGGCCACCGCCGCCGAGACGCTGGGCGCCCACGACGCCAAACTGCTCAGCGAGGCCCGCGCCAAGAAGGCCCCGACCGTCACGTTGATCGTCGCCACCGAGAAGGGTGAGGCGGGGGACGTCGCCGACAGCCTCACCAAGCTCGGCGGCACTGTCAGCCAACGGCAGGACCGGGTCGGCTTCGTGCTGGCGAAGGTCCCGACCGACCGGGTCCTCAAGGCGGCGCGACTGCCCGGAGTCTCGGCCGTCGACCTGGACGAGGTCATCCAACTGCCGGACCCGGCCCCGGAGCGCACCGCCACCGGCACCGCCGGCGCGCGGCAGGCCGCGGTCGAGGCGCCGGGAGAGAGCACCCCGGCCGACAACCCCTACATGCCGACGAACGAGACCGGCGCTGTGGCGTTCACCGCGGCCCACCCCGAGTGGGACGGCCGGGGCGTCACGATCGGCATCATGGACTCCGGTGTGGACCTTGCCCACCCGGCGTTGCAGCAGACCACCACCGGCGAACGCAAGATCGTCGACTGGGTCACCGCGACCGACCCGCTGGAGGACAGGACGTGGCGGGCGATGCAGACCGAGGTCGCCGGGCCGTCGTTCACCATCGCGGGCGGCGCCTGGACGGCGCCGGCAGGCACGTACCGGTTCAACCTGTTCAGCGAGTCGGTCACCGCCGCGAGCGACGCCCGGGGTGACGTCAACCGCGACGGCGACACGACCGACACCTGGGGGCTGCTCTACGACCCGGCCACCAACAACATCTGGGTGGACGCCAACCAGAACCGCAACTTCACCGACGAGCCGATGATGCGGCCGTACAAGGAGAAGTACGACGTCGGACACTTCGGCACCGACAACCCGGCGACCGCCGTCGCCGAGCGGCAGCCGTTCGTCGTCGAGTTCCGCAAGAACGTCGACGTCGAACCTGGTGACGGGCAGGCCGGCCCCTACTACGACTTCGTCAACATCGGCATCGTCGAGAGCACCCACGGCACCCACGTCGCCGGCATCACCGCCGCCAACGACATGCTCGGCAACGGGGCCTTCGACGGCGCCGCGCCCGGCGCCAAGCTGGTCTCCGCCCGCGCCTGCTCCTGGGGTGGCGGCTGCACCGCTGCGGCCCTCACCACCGGCATGATCGATCTGGTGGCCAACCGTGGCGTCGACATCGTCAACATGTCGATCGGTGGCCTTCCGGGCCTGAACGACGGCAACAACGCGCGGACGAACCTCTACAACGAACTGATCGAGACGTACGGCGTGCAGTTGGTCATCTCGGCCGGCAACTCCGGCCCGGGTCTCAACACCATCGGCGACCCGTCGGTGGCCAGCAACGTGATCAGCGTTGCCGCCAACATCAGCAAGGACACCTGGCTGGCCAACTACGGCTCGGTCGTCAAGAAGAAGAACGCCCTGTTCAACTTCTCCTCCCGTGGCCCGCGCGAGGACGGCGGCTTCAAGCCGAACATCGCCGCCCCCGGCTCGGCCATCTCCACCGCGCCGACCTGGCAGCTCGGCGCCCCGGTCGCCGAGGCCGGATACGCGCTGCCCCCGGGCTACGCGATGCTGAACGGCACCTCGATGGCGTCTCCGCAGACCGCCGGCGCCGGCGCGTTGTTGCTGTCGGCCGCCAAGGCCACCGACCGGGGCGTCAGCCCGGCGGCACTGCGGCGGGCGCTGTTCAGCTCCGCCAAGCCGATCGCTGACGTGCCGACGTACGCGCAGGGCTACGGCATGGTCAACGTTCCGGGCGCCTGGCAGCTGCTGCGCCAGGGCGTCGAAACCCGGTCGTACGTCTCCGACGCGCCGGTCTGCAGCCCGCTGGCGGAGCAGCTGACCATCTGGAACGGTGTGAAGTTCGTGCCGAACCCGGGTCGGGGCACCGGCGTCTACAACCGCTGCACCTCGTCCGAGGGTGGCCACAAGGTCGGCCAGAGCAAGACGTACCCGGTCAAGCTCACCCGCACCAGCGGCCCGGCCGGCACCATCAAGCACAACATCACGCTCCAGGGCAACGACGGCACCTTCAAGGCACCGAAGACCGTCGCGTTGCCGCTCAACAAGGCCGTCACCATCAGCGTCACCGCCAAGCCGGCCACCGAGGGCGCGCACGGCGCGATCGCGCGGATCGACGACCCGGCCACCAACGTTGTCGACTTCGAGGTGTCCACGGTGGTAGTGGCCTCGAACGACGTGAAGAAGCCCAACTTCTCGTACACCAACGAGGGGTCGGTCGACCGCAACGGCTTCACGTCGTACTTCGTCACGGTGCCGGAGGGCGCCAAGGCCCTCCAGGTGAACCTCTCCGGGATCGCCACCGGTTCGCAGACCCGGTTCATCGCCATCAACCCGTTGGGTGTGCCGGTGGAGGCCACCACCAGCACCGTCTGCTACACCAACTTCTCCGACGTCAACGTCTGCAAGCCGCAGGAGCGTGACTACCAGAACCCGCTGCCCGGGGTCTGGGAGATCGAGGTGGAGTCGCGGCGGACGTCCCCGGCGCTGAACAACCCGTTCACGCTCCAGGCGCGGGTGCAGGGCCTGACTGTCGAGCCTGCGCTGGTCGAGCTGCCCAGTGTCGAGGCCGGCGAGCCGACCCCGGTGACCTGGAAGGTCACCAACGCCTTCGGTCCGGTCTCGGTCAGCGGCCGCAGTGGCGCGCTGACCGGTGTGCGGACCGAGCGTCCGACCATCACCGAGGGCGGTCCCAACCAGGAGTGGACAGTCGAGATCCCGGCCGGTACGTCGACGTTCACCGCCCGGATCGGCAACCCCGCAAACGCGGGCGCCGACCTGGACCTGTTCGTCTACCGGGGTACCACCGAGGTCGGTCGGGCCGCGGACGGCGACTCGGAGGAGGCGGTCACGCTGACCAACCCGGCCGCCGGCACCTACCGCGTCGTGGTGGAGCCGTACGGGGTTGACGGGCCGGGCACCAGCACCGCCTACGACTACTACGACGCGTTCGCGTCCGCGTCGCTGGGCACGATCACCGCTCCGGCCGTCGCGGTGCCGCTGATGCACGGCGAGTCGGCCACCATCACCGGCACTGTGACCGCGGTGGCCGTTCCGGCCGACGGGCGTCAGCTCTCCGGTGAACTGGCGATCGTCACCAGCGAGGGTGCGATCGTGGGTCGCGGCAACGTGTCCATCGGTGCCGTGAACTGATCCGTCCGTAACGCCAGCGGAAGCCCGTCCCCAGGTCCGGGGGCGGGCTTCCGCGCGTGAGGGGGGCCGAAGGGTCAGGACCGGTGGGCGGCCGTCACGACGAACGGGGTGCCCTGCTGGCAGGTGGTCATCATGCCGGGCTCGACCCGACCGGTGACCTCGACCCGGGCGCCCGGCGTCAGCACCTCACGCGGGCCGCCGAGCAGCAGGTAACCGTCGAGCAGTACGCAGCCGGGCTCCACACCGCCCTGCACGGTGCCGCTCAGTGTGGTGGCCCCGACGCCCGGCGGCGTGCTCGGGCCGCCCGGTTTCGGAGTCTTCAGGCCGGGCGGCACGGACCGGGTGACGGTCTCTGGCGAGGGCGTCGGGTCGGGCGTGGGCTGGCTGGTCACCGGCTGCGCTCCCGTCGGTGTCGGGGTGGGTGTGCCGCCCCCGACACCCTGGCCGCCGCAGGCGCTCAGCGCCACGCAGACGGCCAGCGCGGGGACGGCGAGCCGAAGAGTCCTCATGCCGAATCTGACGTACGCCGACCCGAGTTCGTTCCCGCGCTTCAGCCGCGCGCCGCTGCGGCCTTCATGTCCCGCCTCAGCTCCTGCGGAAGCGAGAACGTGAGCCGCTCATTGGCGGTGGTGATCTCCTCGACGTCGGCGAAGCCGCGGGCGGCGAGGTGGACCAGCACCTCCTGGACCAGGTCGTCCGGGACGCTCGCTCCCGAGGTCAGGCCGACCGTGGTGGCCCCCTCCAGCCAGGCGTCGTCGATCTCGTGCGCGAAGTCGACCAGGTGACCGGCGCGGGCGCCGGCGTCAAGGGCGACCTCGACCAGGCGGACCGAGTTGGAGGAGTTCGTCGAGCCGACCACGATCACCACGTCACAGTCGGCGGCGATCTCCTTGACCACGTGCTGCCGGTTCGAGGTGGCGTAGCAGATGTCGTCGCTGGGCGGGGACTGCAACAGCGGCAGCCGCTGCTTGAGGCGGGCCACCGTCTCCAGCGTCTCGTCGACCGAAAGCGTGGTCTGGGAGAGCCAGACGACCTTCTCGGGATCACGTACGGTGATCTTGTCGGCGCCGTCCGGGCCGTCCACCAGCTGGATGTGCGCGGGAGCCTCACCGGCGGTGCCGATGACCTCCTCGTGCCCCTCGTGGCCGATGAGCAGGATGTCGTAGTCCTCGGCCGCGAAGCGCCGCGCCTCGTGGTGCACCTTGGTGACCAGCGGACAGGTCGCGTCGATCGCCTTGAGCGACCGCGCCTTGGCCTGCTCGTGGACCTCCGGCGCCACACCGTGCGCGGAGAAGACGACTGTGGCGCCCTCCGGCACCTCCTCGTTCTCCTCCACGAAGATCGCGCCCTGGGCTTCCAGGGTCTGCACCACGTGCTTGTTGTGCACGATCTGCTTGCGCACGTAGATCGGGGCGCCGTAGAGCTTCAGCGCCTCCTCCACGGTCTGCACCGCGCGGTCGACACCCGCGCAGTAGCCGCGGGGCTTGGCCAGGAGCACGCGCTTGCCGGTCCGGTGAGTCGCCTGAGCCTCAGTCACCACCCCATCGTACGTGCCACCCCGCAGCGCGGCAGCGGCCCGCAACCCACCCCCCAGCCCTCGGTGATCAAGAGGTTTACGTCAGAAACGCGCCCAGCGCCGACGCAAACCTCTTGATCACCCGGGGAGGTCCGTAGGGTGGGCGGGTGAGCGAGGGTGGGCGGGTGGGAAGCGGCGGAAGCGGCGGAAGCGGCGGCGGGGGCGGCGGGGGCGGCGGGGCCAGCAGCGCTGAGGAGCCTTGGCCGGTACGGGTGGTCAGCCAGAAGGTGGGCGCCTGGATCGCCAAGCTGGGCTGGGTGTGGGTGGACGGGCAGGTCGCGCAGATCAGCCGCCGCCCGGGAGCCAGCACTGTCTTCCTCACCCTGCGTGACCCATCGGCCGACCTGAGCCTGACCGTCACCACCAACCGGGACGTCCTGGACTCCGGCGCGCCGGAGCTACGCGAGGGCGCACGTGTGGTGCTGCACGCCAAGCCCGAGTTCTACGCCGCCCGGGGCACGCTGAGCCTGCGGGCCGACGAGATTCGTCAGGTGGGGCTCGGGGAGCTGCTGGCCCGACTGGAGAAGCTCAAGAAGCTGCTCGCCGCCGAAGGGCTCTTCGACCGCGCCCGCAAGCGTCGACTGCCGTTCCTGCCCGGCCGGATCGGCCTCATCACCGGTCGCGCGTCGGCGGCGGAGCGGGACGTGCTGACAAATGCCCGGCGGCGCTGGCCGGCGGTGGAGTTCCGGACTGTCAACGTGGCAGTGCAGGGCCCCTCCGCGGTGCCACAGATCGTCGACGCGCTCAAGGTGCTGGACGCCGACCCGAGCATCGACGTGATCATCATCGCCCGGGGTGGCGGCGGCATCGAGGACCTGCTGCCCTTCTCCGACGAGGCGCTCTGCCGCGCGGTGTTCGGCTGTCGTACGCCGGTGGTCAGCGCGATCGGCCACGAGACGGACGCGCCCTTGATCGACTACGTCGCCGACGTCCGCGCCTCCACCCCGACCGACGCGGCGAAGCGGGTCGTCCCCGACCTCACCGAGGAGGTACGCCTCATCGGTCAGGCCCGGCACCGCCTCGAACGGGCGGTACGCAACCTGGTCGACCGGGAGACGCACCGGCTCGACGGGCTGCGTTCCCGGCCGGTGCTGGCCCGCCCCCAGGTGATGGTGGAGCATCGGGCCACCGAGCTGGCCGCGTTGCGTCAGCGGGCCGGCCGCTGTCTGGAGCACCGGCTCGGGGCCGCCGAGGATGACCTGCGGCACACCCTCGCGCGGCTGCGCGCCCTCTCCCCCGCCGCCACCCTCGACCGGGGGTACGCGATAGTGCAGCGCGCGGACGGCCACGTGGTCCGCGCGGCGGCGGAGGTCGGCAAGGGCGACCCGCTGCGGGTACGACTGGCAGACGGCGAACTGGCCGCCACCGTCGATGGCTGAGTGGCGACGCGGCGCGGTGGGGAGTGGTGTGCTGAGATGAACGCGATGACTGATGACACGAAGGCCGGGCCGGACGAGCGGCTCAGTTACGAGCAGGCCCGCGCCGAGCTGGCCTCGGTGGTGGAGCGGCTGGAAGCCGGCGGCACGTCCCTGGAGGAGTCGCTGGCGCTCTGGGAGCGCGGCGAGGCGCTGGCGGTGATCTGTCAACGCTGGCTGGACGGTGCGCGGGCGCGGATCGACGCCGCCCGGCAGGAGCCCGCTTCCTGACCGACCGCCGGTGGGGCGGCCGGAGCCGCCCCACCTCGGTACGTCAGTTGAACAGGCTGTACAGCTCGGCCGGCGCCTCGACGACCTGGTCCGCCGGCGGCTTCTGCGCGGCGGTGGCGGCACCGTAGTCCGAGTAGGTCATCTTGACCTCCTGGGCGGCGGTCTGCCCGGCGGCCGGCAACTGCAGCACCAGCTCGCTGAGCCGGCCCTGCGGATCCACCTTCGCGGTGAACGGGACGGTCTTCGCCTGTGTGCCCAGCGCGGCGATCGTGGCCGCGTTCAACGAGCCCGCCTCGGCGGCCTTGGTGACGTCGAGGGTGCCGGCGTACGTGCCGGTGCCGGTGCTGCGGACCTCGGTGATGCCCTGGGTGAGCACCGCGCTGCCAGCCGGGTCGACCTTCTCGAAGTCGAAGCCGAGGTTGCGGTTGCCCTTGATCCGGTTCTGGTCCAGGTGCTGGTACTTGCCGAGGTTGAGCTGCTTGATGGCGGGCAGGCTGTCGGCGGTGGGGCCGCTCAGCTCCAGCTTGACCCAGCTGTCCGGCTTGAAGTGGATCACGTCGAGCTTCATCGCCAGGTCGGCCGAGGGGCCACCGATCGCGATCTTCATCGCCGCGCTCTGGCTCGGCTGGTGCACCAGCCCCTCCGCCGTCGAGCCGGCGCCGGCCAGGGTGAACCGGAAGTTCCCGTTGCTGATCTCCTTGGTGGAGTCGAGCAGGGCCTGCTTGGCGTCACCCGCCACCGGGGCACCGGACGGGCTCGCCGTGCCGGAGGCGCTCACCGTCGGGGACGGCGTCGATCCGGTGGTGCCGGTTCCGCTGGCGCAGGCGGCCAGTGCGGGCGTGATCAGAGCGGCGGCTACCAGGCCGGCGCCGAGTCGTCGAACAGTCATACGTGTCTCCCAAGGGGGTCACCCGACGACCTGGACGCCGCCGGAAACCGGGCGACGCAGCAGCACCGTCGGCTGCGTCGCGCGACCCGGGCCGAGCAACGCGCCAGGGTCACCCCCTCCTTGTTCCCTGTCGACGCGTCGGACAATCACCCTTCGGGCCTGTTGCCCAGATTCGGCGCCTGCGGGGCCACCCCACCGGGTCCGGTCAGCGCAGCGAGCCGGCCAGTTCGCGGAGTTCGTTGTCCCGGGCGTCGCCGACGACGATCACCGTGCGGGTCGGCTCCAGCAGGACCAGCGCCTGCTGGTTTCCCCGGGCCGTGTAGAGCTGCCACGTGCGCCCGGCCAGCTCGGTGGGGCCCTGCGGCTGGCCCTGACTGGTCAGCTCGGCGGGGAGCAGACGGTCCGCCGGGACGCTGCTCTGCAGCAGTTGGACGCCCCGCCCCTCCGGTGTCAGGTAGCCGATTCGCAGGTTCGCACCGCCCTCGACGGTCTGGTAGCGGGCGCTGACCGTCTTCCAGTCGGCGTCGAGCCCCTGCGGCTGGCTCACCGGAAAGACGTTCGCCGCACGTGCCTGCTCGAAGGCGGGCGCCGGATCGACCGTGGTGGCCTGGTCGCCGCCGAGGAAGCCCCGGTAGAACGCCAGCAGCAGCGCGATCGGGACGAGCAGCACCAGCAGCGAGATCGCCATGTCCTTCGGCGACCGCTCGGACTTGCCGGACACCGCCGGCGGCGGTGGGGTCGGGTCGGTCGCGGCGGGCTCACCACCGCGGCCGGCGGGGACGTCGGCCGGCGGCTGGCCGTCGGGCGGCGTGCGGTCGGCGGGTACGCGGTCGGCTGGCTGTGCGGGTTCCACCCCGCTATCTTCGCAGCCGCCCGACCGGCGGTATCCGGGCCATCACCGCCCCGCGCCGACGCCCGGTCGGCCATCGTGTGAGGATCAGCGACAAAGCCGGCAGTGGGGGCCTCCCCGCCGCCGGTCGTCCCCGCACCGTCGCGAGGAGGAGTAGCCGTCATGACGAACACCAGGACGCGGATCCCACAGGATCTCGACCGAAACCTTGCCCTCGACCTGGTCCGGGTCACCGAGGCCGCGGCGATGGCCGCCGGCCGGTGGGTCGGTCGGGGCGACAAGGAGGGCGGCGACGGGGCCGCTGTCGACGCGATGCGCAAGCTGATCAACTCGATTCAGATGCGCGGTGTGGTGGTGATCGGCGAGGGCGAGAAGGACAACGCCCCGATGCTGTTCAACGGCGAACACGTCGGTGACGGCACGGGCCCGGAGGTGGACGTCGCCGTCGACCCGGTGGACGGCACCACACTGATGAGCAAGGGAATGCCGAACGCGGTGGCGGTGCTCGCCGTCTCCGAGCGGGGTGCGATGTTCGACCCGAGCGCCGTGTTCTACATGGAGAAGCTCGCCGTCGGGCCGGCGTACGCCGACGTGATCGACATCAACGCCGGTGTGGCGGAGAACCTGCGCCGGATCGCCAAGGTCAAGGGCACCGACGTTTCCGAGGTGACAGTCTGCGTGCTGGACCGGAGCCGTCACGACGACCTGGTCGCGCAGATCCGCCGGACCGGGGCGGGGATCCGGTTCATCTCCGACGGCGACATCGCGGGCTCCATCGCGGCGGCCCGGGGCGAGTCGGACGTCGACGTCCTGATGGGCATCGGCGGCACCCCGGAGGGCATCATCTCCGCGTGCGCGCTGAAGTGCATGGGCGGCGCCATGCAGGCCAAGCTGTGGCCGCGCGACGAGCAGGAACGGGAGAAGGCGATCGCCGCTGGTCACGACCTGGACCGGGTGCTGGGCACCGACGATCTGGTCACCGGCGACAACTGCTTCTTCGTGGCGACCGGGGTCACCTCGGGCGACCTGCTGCGCGGGGTGCGGTACCGGGCGGGCGGCGCGTACACCCAGTCGATCGTCATGCGCTCGAAGAGCGGCACCATCCGGGTGATCGACTCGTACCACCGGTTGGAGAAGTTGGCGCTCTACTCCGCTGTCGACTTCGACGGTCGTCCGCTGGCCGAGCAGGAGTGACAGCCGCCGACACGGCGACCCCGCAGACCCTGTCGGCCGCCCGCCGGATCACCGGCGTCGCGCTGGCGTCGGCCTCCGGGGTCGCTGTGGCGGTGCAGTCGCGCATCAACGGTGAGCTCGGGGTACGCCTCGACGACGGTTTCGCCGCCGCTGTCGTCTCGTTCGGCATCGGCCTGCTGGTGCTGCTGGTGCTGGTGCCCGCGACCCCCGGTGGTCGGCGAGGGCTGGTCGCGACGCGGCGGGCCCTGCGGACCGGCACGCTGCGGCCTTGGCAGTGCCTCGGCGGAATGTGCGGAGCCTTCCTGGTGGCCACCCAGGGTCTCACCATCGGCACGTTGGGCGTGGCGGTCTTCACAGTGGCGGTTGTCGCCGGCCAGACCGGCAGCAGCCTCGCCGTGGACCGGGCCGGGATCGGGCCGACCGGCCGGCAGCCGATCACCAGGCAGCGGCTGGCCGGCGCGGTGCTCACAGTGCTGGCGGTCGGCCTGGCGGTCGGCGACCGTCTCGGCGACCCGGGCGCGCTGGCGCTGGCGCTGCTACCGCTGCTCGCCGGGGTGGGTATCGCCTGGCAGCAGGCCGTCAACGGCCGGGTCCGCGCGGCGGCCGACAGCGCGTTGACCGCCACGCTCGTCAACTTCGCCGTCGGCACCGTCACCCTGCTCGTCGCGTTCGCGATCGACATCGCCGTACGCGGCTGGCCCGGCGGCCACCTGCCGACCGAGCCGTGGCTCTACCTGGGCGGCCCGATCGGCATCGTGTTCATCGCGATCGCCGCCGCGATCGTCCGCTTCACCGGTGTGCTGCTGCTCGGCCTGGCCACCATCGCCGGGCAGATCGTGGGCGCCGTCCTGCTGGACCTGGTCCTCCCCACGGCGGCCTCGCACCCGGGTGTGAACACCCTGCTCGGGGCGGCGCTGACAATGGTGGCGGTGCTGGTCGCCGCGTTGGCGCCACCCGCTGGTCGACGTGATGCCCGCGTGTGACGACCGACAGCCGACCTCGTCAGTGACCGCAGCTCCGCCCTCGACGACGAATGTCAGCCGGCGTCGGAGGAGTGCCCGGGGAAGAGGTGGGCGCTCGGGTCGATGGCCACTGCCGCGTTGTTGACCGCTGTCGCCGCCTCGCCGAAGCCGGTGGCGATCAGCCGGACCTTGCCCGGGTACTCGGTGATGTCGCCCGCAGCGAAGACTCGGGGCAGGTTGGTGGCCATCGCGCTGTCGACCAGGATGTGCCGGCGGTCCAGTCGTAGCCCCCACTCGGCGAGCGGGCCCAGGTCGGCGGTGAAGCCGAGGGCGGCCACCACGGTGTCCACCGGCAGCGTCTCGGTCGCGCCGCCGCGCACTGTCACCTCGGCACCGGTCACCGCGCCGTCCCCGAGCAGCCTGGTGACCTCGGCGTTGACCACCACCCGCACCGGCAGGGAGAGCACCCGGGCGACAGTCGAGGCGTGGGCCCGGAACTTCTCCCGGCGGTGCACCAGGGTCACCGACCGGGCCAGTGGTTGGAGCGCCAGCGCCCAGTCGAACGCGGAGTCGCCGCCACCGACGATCAGCACGTCCCGGTCGGTCAGCTCGGTCGGCTCGGTCACGAAGTAGACGATCCCCGAGCCGGGGGCGCCGTCGGCGCACGGCAACGGCCGAGGGCTGAAGCTGCCGAGCCCGCCGGTGACCACTACCGCGCCGCAGGCGAGCTGCTCGCCACCGGCCAGGCCGAGCACCGGGCGCCCGTCGGCGTACGCGAGCTTCTCCGCCCGGGTGCCGAGCAGGTACTGCGGGCCGAACGGTGCCGCCTGGGCCACCAGGTTGGCCACCAGGTCGCGGCCCTTGACCGCGGGGAAACCGGCGACGTCGAGGATCAACTTCTCCGGGTACATGGCGGTGACCTGACCGCCTGGCTCGGGCAACGCGTCGATCACCGCCACCGACAGCCCCCGGAACCCGGCGTAGTACGCGGCGAAGAGACCGGCCGGACCGGCCCCGATCACGGCGACATCGACCTCGCGCATGGCGTACCGTCGCTTTCCGCTCACGGATCAACGCGTGCTGATCTCGACCGTAAGCGGGCGGCGACGGTCCGGCAAGCACGTCCCAGAGGCGCGCCGGAGAATCGGCTCAGGGCAGGCTGAGCGTGGAGCCTGAGTAGTCCGGGCCGCCCACGGCGGGTCGCCGCCGACGGAACAGGATCGCCGCCACCACCCCGCCGAGCAGGCCGAACAGGTGCCCCTGCCAGGAGATCCGCTCGTCGGTGGGGAGGATGCCGACCAGTTGCCAGCCGTAGAGCAGACCGACAAGCAGGAAGACCGCGAAGTTCCACCAGCTGCGCTCGACGATGCCCCGGGTGAGCAGGATGCCCAGGTAGCCGAAGATGACACCGCTGGCGCCGACCACCACCGAGTTGGGTGAGCCGGTGAACCACACGCCGAGCCCGCTGACCACGATGATGACCAGGGTCGACCAGAGGAACCGGCGGGCGCCGGCGGCGAGGACGAAGGTGCCCAGCAGGATCAGCGGGATGCTGTTGCTGTAGAGGTGGTCGAAGCCGTGGTGCAGGAACGGGGAGAAGAAGACCCCGTCCAGCCCGTCGATGCGCTGCGGGATGATGCCGGCGGTGGCGTCCAGGCCGAACGCGAGCCCCTGGTCGACGGCCTCGATGAGAAAGAGGAACGGGACCACCGCGCACATGGCGACGAACGCCCGGCCGAGCGCGGCGTAGAACGCCTCGGTGCCGAACCGGTAGGGGTCGCCGCTTGACGGGTGCAGGGTCACTCCACAACTGCTATCAGCAAAAGCGGCCGACCGCCACTCATGTCCCGTCCGGGTACGCGCGAAGGCGGGGCGAGTGGAGAGCCACCTGCCCCGCCTTCGAGAGCCGTCAGTAGTGGTTGTTGTTCTGGAAGTAGGTCCAGGCGCCGCAGGGCGTCTTGTACCTGCCCTTGATGTAGCCCAACCCCCACTTGATCTGCGTGGCCGGGTTGGTCCGCCAGTCGGACGCGACGGAGCCCATCTTGCTGCCCGGCAGAGACTGCGGGATGCCGTACGCACCGGACGAGGAGTTGTTGGCCTTGTGGTTCCAGCCGCTCTCCTTGGTCCAGAGCTTCTCCAGGCAGGGGAACTCGGCGATGCCGAAACCCGCGCTGATCATCAGGGCGCAGCCAGTCTTGCGGTTGCCGCTGTACTCGGCGCAGGACGCCGGGATCGGCCCGTCGTACGGCTTTGCGGGCGCGTTCGCGGCGGCGCGCTCGCGCTTGCGGGACGCGGCGGCGGCCTCGGCCCGGCGGGCCCGCTCGGCGGCCTCCTTGGCGGCCTGCTTCGCCCGCAGTTTGGCCTGGTACTCGGCGGCCCGCTGCTTGGAGAACTGCACCTGGTGGGCGGCCTGCCGCTCGCGCTGGTACGCGAGGTCGGCCCGGTCGACCTCGAGACTGACCTGCTCGGTCAGACCCTGTTGCTGGGTTTCCCGGTCTTCGCCCAGGTAGAAGCCACCGGCAACGCCCACGGAGAGCAGCGCTACAGCAGCCGTACGGGCGCCCAACCGGCTCCACAGCCGACTCACGAAGTGGTCCCTTCGTCGGGAGCAAGGACGTGGCGCGGCGCAGACCACAGGTGGGCCGTCAGCCGTGCCACGAGCGCCCCGACCGGTTGCCGGTCGCGCCGACGCACCGACCTTCGCCGATGTCGTCCGTCTCGCGACGAACGATCGCCGACGATTCCGGTGGTGCGTGGACGCTCGTGGGACACGATTGCGCACAGTGAGGCTGATGGGAAACCAACCAGGCCGTTTGTGATCTGCGCCACACAAAAAATGCGGACAAAAGCCTACAAAATACCCGTTAGATTGGGATGTCCTCCAGGAGGTCCGTGACCATCGCGGCGATCGGCGACCGCTCCGAACGGCTGAGGGTGACGTGCGCGAAGAGCGGATGGCCCTTGAGCGCTTCGATGACAGCCGTCACCCCGTCGTGCCGGCCGACCCGCAGATTGTCCCGCTGGGCCACGTCGTGGGTGAGCACCACCCGGGAACCCTGCCCGATCCGGGACAGCACGGTCAGCAGCACCCCGCGCTCCAGCGACTGGGCCTCGTCCACGATCACGTAGGCGTCGTGCAGGCTGCGTCCTCTGATGTGGGTCAACGGCAGCACCTCCAGGATCCCCCGCGAGGTGACCTCCTCCAGCACGTTCTCGTGCACCACCGCGCCGAGCGTGTCGAAGACCGCCTGGGCCCACGGCGACATCTTCTCCGACTCCGAGCCCGGCAGGTAGCCCAGCTCCTGGCCACCGACGGCGTACAGCGGGCGGAACACGATCACCTTCTTGTGCCGGCGGCGCTCCATCACCGCCTCCAGCCCGGCGCAGAGCGCCAGTGCCGACTTTCCGGTGCCGGCCCGGCCACCCAGCGAGACGATCCCGATCGACTCGTCCAACAGCAGGTCGAGAGCGATCCGCTGCTCGGCCGAGCGGCCGTGCAGGCCGAACGCCTCCCGGTCGCCCCGGACCAGACGCACCGACTTGTCCGGCAGCACGCGACCGAGCGCGGAGCCGCGCCCGGAGTGCAGCACCAGACCGGTGTGGCAGGGCAGTCCGGCCGCCTCGTCGAGGTCGAGCGTCTCGCCGCCGTACAGCTGGCCGATCTGCTCCTCGCTCAGCTCCATCTCCGACATGCCGGTCCAGGTCGGGTCGCTGGCCTGGCCGTGGCGGTACTCGTCGGCACGCAGACCCACCGAGGCGGCCTTGACCCGCAACGGCATGTCCTTGCTGACCAGGGTCACCTCCCGCCCCTCGGCGGCGAGGTTGAGCGCGACGGAGAGGATCCGGGCGTCATTGCTCTCGGTGCGGAAACCGGGCGGCAGGACGCCGTCGTCGGTGTGGTTGAGCTCCACCCGCAGGGTGCCGCCGACGTCGTTGGCGGGCACCGGACGGTCGAGTCGGCCGTGCCGAACCCGCAGGTCGTCGAGCATCCGCAGCGACTGCCGGGCGAACCAGCCCAGCTCCGGATGGTGCCGCTTGCCTTCCAACTCGGTGATGACCACCAGAGGTAGCACCACTTCGTGCTCCGCGAACCGGTGGAAAGCCGCCGGATCGGAGAGCAGCACCGACGTGTCCAGGACAAAGGCCTGGCCGGCTGGTCGTGGCTCCTTGGGGTCGGCCGGCGCGGCGGCCGCCGAACGGCGGCTCCTGGTGGCTCGGCGGGGCGTGGCAGTCGCGGCCGGGGTCTGGTCGGCACCGGCGATGGTACGGCGAGTCGTCACAGGCCTGCTCCGACGGATGGGCACCCGCCACCCGTGTTCCGCCTCCTCCGGTGCCCGGGGACACGGGGTCGGATGCGGAACCCCATGCGCGAGGTCGCAGATCCGGGCGGACCGGCTGGCTCGGGAGAACCCCGCGCCATGCCTAGACGCTAGCCCCGCCGGACCTTCCCGGCTAGGGGCCGAACGTGGATCTCCCAAGACGCGCTCGTGAACGGGGCTCCGTCGACGTCCGCACCAGCCGAAAGGCATTGTCGCGGACGCGGCGGAACCGGCCGGGATGCATGCCCCCTGCGCGCATCCCGGCCGGGTGGGGCCACCGTCACCGGTCTGACGTGACCCCGACGGTGCGTGTCCGCCGCGGACGACGCACCGCGCCTGTGGCGCCGGTCGGCGGGGCAGTCCCGCCGACCGACCTCAACCGCTACGTCGGACGAGCGTGCCGGTCGGGTGCCGCCCGGTGATCGGGGCGGCCGGCGCGCTGAACGACGAGCCGGTGTACGTGGTGCCGGGGCGCTCGACAGCGCCGGCGGAGCGGACCACGCCCGCTGGTGAGACCGACAGGGCCGAGGCGATCGCCGCCTGGGCGTCCCGACGACGCCGGTTCCAGGCGCCCCGGTCACCGTCGAAGTAGCCCTGCCGGTAACCGAAGCGGTAGCCGATGCGGTAGCTGAGCTGCCCGTGCAGCCGACCGGCCGCGTAACTGGTGGCACCGAGCACCAGAACGAGGAACACCGCGAGGAACGGGCTCATCGGGCAGCTCCGGCCCAGCCGGGACGCCAGGTCATCGCTCCTCCGGCTCGATGGTGGTGGGGTCGGCGACGAGCAGCCGGTCCAGGTCGTCGGTGCTGACCTCCTCGACCAGCTCGACGCTGATCCGGCAGCCGTCCAGCACGACTTCGGCAACCGAGGACCGGCGGATCTCGCCGCCGGCGTCGTAGACCCGGACGCTCAGCTCCGGGCAGCCGAGATGGGTACGCCAGGCGTTCCACTCGGCACGATCGCCGACGCTCAGCGACAGGTAGCGGCAGCCTCGGGCCAGGTAGAGGCGCCAGGGGGCGGTCAGCCCTGCGGCGACCCCCTCGGCGATCAGCCCGAAGGCCTGGGCGCGGGTGGCGAGCTCGGTCACCACGACCCCCTGGCACCGGGGGCGTGACGCATGTGAGCACCAATCGTCTCATGCACGTGACACACCGTAGAATGTCCCATGGGCGTGACAGTATCAGCTTTTCGTCCGCTTACGTTTGCCACTACGTTCATCTATTCTGCCCGCGTGACACCCCTCAACAGTGGCACTGACTCGTTTACCGGAAACCCGAACCTCTCGTCACGTCTGCGTGACAGTGGCGAGCCGGGGCGCGCGCCCGCTGCCGGCTGGCCGTACCGTCACGGAGTGACCGAGACGGCCAATGCGCGGAAGATCGCCTTCGCCACCTTCGTCCGGCGGGCTCTGGACGAGGCACGGGCGACCCGAGCCTGGAGCGGCACCGAGGTGTCCCGGCGCACCGGCGTCTCCCGGCAGACCATCAACCGCTGGGTCCGAGGCGACTGGGCCAGCGACCCGGAGGCCGAGCGGGTGGTCGCCTTCTGCGAGGGCCTGGGGTTGAACCCGGCCGCGGCCTTCGCCGCACTCGGCTGGGACCGCGCCGCAGCCGGCCCCCGCACCGGCCAGGCCGCCCCTCCGATGGACCCCGACGTGGAGGCGCTGCTGCGCCGTCTGGTCGATCCGCAGGTTTCGGACGCGGAGAAGTTCCACATCCGGGAAACCATCAGATACCTCGCATACCGCCCAACGTTGCCGGTCGATGTCCGAAAAAGGGGCAATCAGGCAGGCTAGTTCCTCAGATAGCGAAAGAACGCCTGGTCAGGTTCATTCGTTTGCCTCCGGGGCTGGAACGGGCACGCTAGCGTCCCTATTCGTACTGCTTGGGCTCGTCATCGGCGGGGGGACGGGACAAGGCCGAACCTAGCCCTGCGGGACAGAAGGAGGGGTCTGTCCATGACCCTGAAGTGGTTGGCAGTCGTGGTCGCAACGGTGTCGGTGACACTGTGGGCGACCGGCAACACGGTGACCCTCGCGGTCGACGGCGGGCAGCTGCCGCTGCTCGTCAACCTCTTTGCGCTCATCACCGCCGGCACCGCGGTCGTCCTGGCCGTCGTCGCCGAGCTGCACGAGCGTCTGAACAACCGAATCAGCGCGCTCACCGAGTTCCTGGTGGCACGGCTCAACGAGATCGACAACCACACCGGCGATCGCAACACCGGGTTCGTGGAGGGCTATCTGTTGAGCCATGGCCAGGAGGCGGCAGTGGTGCCGTTCGGCCGGCGCGGACGAGGAGCCGCCGAACGCTGATCCCGTACCGCTCAATGGGTCCGCTCGGCCAGGAATGAGCCTGGATCGCCGGGGTACGCTGACGCGCGTGCCGCCGTTGAATCTGGGCAATCAGCAGCCGAGAACCCCGTTGAACGCCGACCAGGCCTGGCGGATAACCGCCAGCCGGGCGGCCGGGACCGTGCTCTTCTTCGACTTCGACGGCACGCTCGCGCCCGTCGACGACGATCCGACAGCGGTACGCCCGGCACCCAAGGCGTTAGCCGCGATCGAGGCGCTCGCCCCGGTCGTGCAGCGGGTCGCGATCGTTTCCGCCCGACCCGTCGAGTTCCTTCGGGATCAGCTCGGCGGGCTCGCTGGCGTGGACCTCTACGGCCTCTACGGGCTGGAGCACAGCCACTCCGGCGGCGAGACGGTCACCGAACCGGCCGCGCTGCCCTGGGTGCCGACCATGGAGGAACTGGCCGATCTGGCCCGGGCGGAACTGCCGCCCGGCACGCTCGTGGAGTACAAGCGGCTCTCGGTCGCGCTGCACTGGCGTACCGCCCCGCAGCTCGGCGCGACAGTGCAGCAGTGGGGGCAGGCGCAGGCCGACCGTCTGGGGTTGCGCTCGCAGGCCGGGCGGATGGTGCTGGAGCTCAAGCCACCTGTCGACCGGGACAAGGGCATGGTGATCGGCGAGGCGATCAAGGGTGCCACCGGCGCCTGGTACTTCGGCGACGATGTCTCCGACATCAAGGCCTTCGCCGCGCTGCGCGCTCGCGCCGCCGCCGACCCGGACTTCCTCGGTGTCTGTGTGGCGGTGGCCAACCCGGAGACCGGCCACGAGGTGGCCAACGCCGCCGACCTGACCATCGAGTCGCCGGCCGCCCTGGGCGACTTCCTTACCCGGGCGCTGACCCACCTGCCCTGAACCGACCTGACTCCGACGGCGACCGACGGTGTCGCCGCCGGGGGTCAGGCGCCGTAACGGCGTTGTCTGGTGGCGTACGAGCGCAGGGCCCGCAGGAAGTCGATGTGCCGGAAGTCCGGCCAGTTGAGTTCGCAGAAGTAGAACTCCGAGTGCGCGGACTGCCAGAGCATGAAACCGGACAGCCGCTGCTCGCCGCTGGTGCGGATGACCAGGTCCGGGTCGGGCTGGCCCCGGGTGTAGAGGTGCTCGGCGATGTGCTCGACGTCCAGCACCTCGGCCAACTCCTCGATCGTGCCCCCGGTGGCGGCGTGCTCCAGCAGCAGCGAACGGACCGCGTCGGTGATCTCCCGGCGGCCGCCGTAGCCCACCGCGATGTTGACCTCCGCGCCGCCGGTGCGCTCGCGGGTGCGCTCCTCGGCGCCCTTGAGCGCCGCCGCGGTCTGCGCCGGCAGCAGGTCGAGCGCCCCGACGATGCGCAGTCGCCAGGGGTTGCCCTCCTCTGAGAGCTCCACCACCAGGTCCTCAATGATCTTGAGGAGCGGGTCCAGCTCGGCGGCCGGACGGCGCAGGTTGTCGGTGGCCAGCAGGTAGAGGGTCACGTGCCCGACCCCGGCCTGGTCACACCAGCCGAGGACATGCTTGATCTTCGCCGCGCCGACCCGGTGCCCGTCGTTCGGGTCGACGAAGCCCATCTCCCTCGCCCATCGGCGGTTGCCGTCGCACATCACCCCGACGTGCCGGGGCACCGGCTTACCGGCGAGCTTCGCCGTGAGCCGGCGCTCGTACACGGAGTAGATAAGGTTCCGCAGCGTCATCACCTAGCAGCGTAGCGACCCTTCAGCCGGTCCACTGCCTCGGAGCCCCATCCCCGCCACCCAGACCGGCGCCGATCAGTGCGAGCGTACGAGCGGTGAGGCGTCCGTCACCCAGTCCCAACTCGACCACGTCGTAGAACACCCGGTCGTCCCGACGGGCGGCCCGGACCGCCGCGTCCACCACCCGGCGTCGCCGGGCCAACCAGGCCGCTACCGAACTGTGCCGCAGGTGGGTGCCGAGGCGCCGACGCAACCCGTCGGCGTAGCGGCCAGCAGCGCCCTCGGGCGACCGGGCCGCCGCCGACCCGGCGAGCGCGCCGGAGAGCAACGCGTAGAAGATGCCCTCCCCGGTGAACGGATTGATCAGTGACAGCGCGTCCCCGGCCAGCAGCGTGCGCCCACGCCCCGGCGCCGGCCGGTGGGTGGAGAGCGGCAGGTGATGCGCGCGCAACGCGGTGACTGTCGCCAGATCGGTGCCGGGCAACAGCGCGGCCAGCCGGTCCAGCAGGTACGCGCGGCTCAGCGGCTCGCCACGCAGGACCTCCCCGTACCCGACGTTCGCCCGCCCGTCACCGATCGGAAACGACCAGGCGTACGCCGGCCAACGCGCCTTCGAGGTGACGATGAGCTGCTCGGACGGGCCGGGCAGAGCCGGGGCGTACCCCCGGATGGCCAGCGCGAGGTGCCGGTCGGGGTTCTGCGCATGGCCGAGCGCCCGACGTACCACCGAGCCGGCGCCGTCCGCGCCGATCACCACCCGGCCGGACACCTGCCCGTCGAGCACCACCCGGTCCGCGCGCGGCTCGACCTGGCGCACCGTGTGCCGTCGCAGCTGCGCGCCGGCGGCCACAGCGGCCGCCACCAGCCGCGCGTCGAAAACCTCCCGGGGCACCGTGTACGCGGGTCGGGGCAGAGCCCGAGCCACCGCACCGCCACCCGGCGAGATCATGCGTAACGCCGGCAGCGGCGCGTAGCCCGCCACCGCCTCGGTCACCCCCAGCTCGGCGAGCACATCCACCGAATGCGCGGCGATCCCGTCACCACACGCCTTGTCCCGGGGAAAATCGGCCCGGTCCAGCAGCAGCACGCTGGCACCGGCCCGGCGCGCCGTCAGCGCGGCTGCCGACCCGGCCGGCCCCGCCCCCACCACCACCACGTCGAACTCGTCACCCACCGCGCGCCTCCCTCCAGTCCGACGCGGCGCGGCCGTTCCCGCCGGGCGACCCGGTCGGCCTTGCGGCCGGCCGCCCCGACGATCTCCGCAACCACCCCGACGCCGACCGCTGTGACCGACGCCACCCGCCATCCTGCCCCCTGCCCGCCCTCGAAGACCGCTCCCGCACTGGGCCGACCGGTCTCACTCCCCTCCTTTGCTCTGCACCCGCGGACGCGACGGTTACCGTCCGCGACTGTCGCCTATCGGGGTGCAGAGCAAAGGAGGGGATGGATGGACTGGGTCGCGGTCGGCCGCCGGGTCGGCCCCAGCGGCGCCGGTGCGGCCCACCAGCGGTCAGGGTTGGGGTTCAGGTTGGGCCGCGTCGGTGGTGCGGGCGGCGCGGCGCAGGCCGTAGAGGGCCAGCCCGGCGGCGGCGAGCAGGGGTGCGCCGTCGCGGACCAGGCCGTCCACGCCCAGCAGCCACCAGCACAGCGGCAGATCCACGGCGAGTACGGCCACCGTGACGACGACCAGCAGGCCACGCGCCCAGTCCTTGCCCCGCATCAGGAACGCCGTGCAGAACAGCACCGCGTAGCTGGCCGTGATGCCAGCACCGAACCAGAACAGCACGGCCGGCACCGCTGTCAGTCGACCATCCAGGATGGAACCCCCGGCCACCAGGGCCGGCACCAGCATCAGCGGGCTGTAGGTGAAGGCCGCCACCCGGCTGGTCAACAACCAGGCACTGGCCTGTGGCCGGCGTGGAGGGGTTTCCCGCCACGAGATGCCGTCCCGGTCGATGACGAGGCGTGGACGGTGCCGGACCAGGTGCCCGGCCAACGCCGACGAGCGGTAGAGCAGCCAGACCACCGCGACACAGAGCGCCGTGAGAATGGCGAAGCCGAGCAGGCCGGGCAGCGGCGGCACTCCCTGCCGGGGCACGATGAGCCGGCCGACCGCGAAGATCGTGGTGACCGCGAGGATCAACCCGAACGGGCGGGCCACCGTACGACCCCGTCGCACGTGCCCGATCAGCAGCAGGAAGCCGAACGAGCGCAGCATGGCCCAGCCGGTCCGTACGGCCAGCCCGAATCCCTGCTCCGGGGCGTACCACCAGTTGAGCAGCTCGACCACGACGGTGGCCGCCGCCGTCGTCGCCAGCAGGGTGGTCAGCACCCGGACGGCGGACGGCCGCCGGACCTGGGTCTCGGCGGCCGTCCTCATGAAATCCGATGTTGCCCGCGAAGGGTCTCGTTCACACCTATCGCTGCGGCTGCGCGGCGTCCAGGCGGGCGCGCAGCGCGTCCAACTCGGCCCAGAGCACGCCGGGCAGCTTGTCACCGAACTTCTCGAACCACTCGGTGATCATCGGCAGCTCGTTGCGCCACTCGTCCGGGTCGACCTTCAGCGCGATCCGAACATCCTCCGGGGTCATGTCCAGGCCCTCGACGTCGAGGGCGTCCGGAGCGGGGACCATGCCGACCGGCGTCTCGACCGCGCCGGCAGTGCCCTCGATCCGCTCGACGACCCACTTGAGCACCCGGGAGTTCTCCCCGAAGCCCGGCCAGAGGAACGAGCCGTCCGGGTCCTTGCGGAACCAGTTGACGTAGTAGATCTTGGGCAGCTTCGCCTCGTCGCCGTCGGCGCCCTTGCCCATCTCGATCCAGTGCCGGAAGTAGTCACCGGCGTGGTAGCCGATGAACGGCAGCATCGCCATCGGATCCCGCCGGACCACGCCGACGGCGCCGGACGCGGCGGCGGTGGTCTCCGAGGAGAGCGTGGCGCCCATGTAGACGCCGTGCACCCAGTCGCGGGCCTCGGTCACCAGCGGGATGGTGTCCTTGCGGCGTCCGCCGAAGAGGATCGCGTCGATCGGCACCCCGTTGGGGTCGAAGTACTCGTCGGCGAGGATCGGGCACTGGGTGATCGGGGTGCAGAACCGGCTGTTCGCGTGGGAGGACAGGCTGTCGCTCTCCGGCGTCCAGTCGTTGCCCTTCCAGTCGATCAGGTGGGCCGGCGGCTCGCCCATGCCTTCCCACCAGACGTCGCCGTCATCGGTGAGGCCGACGTTGGTGAAGACGGAGTTGCCCCGGTCCAGCGTGCGCATGGCGTTGGCGTTGGTCTTCCAGTCGGTGCCGGGCGCGACGCCGAACAGGCCGTACTCGGGGTTGACGGCGTAGAGGCGGCCGTCCGGGCCGAATCGCATCCAGGCGATGTCGTCGCCGATGGTCTCGACCTTCCAGCCGGGAATCGTCGGCTCCACCATGGCGAGGTTGGTCTTGCCGCAGGCAGACGGGAACGCGCCGGCGATGTGGTAGGTCTTGCCCTCGGGCGAGGTGATCTTGAGGATCAGCATGTGCTCGGCGAGCCAGCCCTCGTCCCGGCCCATCACACTGGCGATCCGCAGCGAGTAGCACTTCTTGCCCAGCAGCGAGTTGCCGCCGTAACCCGAGCCGTACGACCAGATCTCCCGGCTCTCCGGGAAGTGCGAGATGTACTTGGTGTCGTTGCACGGCCACGCGACATCCTGCTGGCCGGGGGCGAGCGGGGCGCCGATCGAGTGCAGCGCGTGCACGAAGTCGGCGTCGTCGCCCATGGCCTCGAGGACCCGGGTGCCCATCCGCGTCATGATGCGCATCGAGGCGACCACGTAGGGGCTGTCGGTGATCTCGACACCGAACATCGGGGACTCGGCCTCGACCGGCCCCATGACGAACGGGATGACGTACATGGTGCGACCGCGCATGGAGCCCCGGTACAGCTCCGTCATCGTCCGCTTCATCTCGGCCGGCGCCATCCAGTTGTTGGTGGGGCCGGCGTCCGCCTCGTCGACGGAACAGATGTAGGTGCGCTCCTCGACCCGGGCGACGTCCGTCGGGTCGGTGCGCGCGTAGAACGAGTTGGGCTTCTTCTCCGGGTTGAGCCGGATCAGGGTGCCGGCCTCGACCAGCTCATCGGTGAGGCGGCGCCACTCCTCGTCGGACCCGTCCACCCAGACGACACGGTCGGGGGTGGTCAGTTCCGCGACCTCACGGACCCAGGCGAGCAGTTTCGGATGGGACGTCGGGGCCTGATCAATACCCCGCACAACAGCCGGAGCAACCATGACACATCTCCTTGTGGTCGACGCTGACCGATCTATGGGATGCACGAGACTCAGCGGCGCGATGCGTCGCCTTCGTGGAAACCTGGGATTGGCCTCAGCGTAAACCGGGCAGCCTTCCGAGTCAGTGGGACAGGTTGTGAAGAACTGCACAAGCTACGGCCTCGCTGCGGCATCACGAGCTGATACCCGCTTTCCCGCGCAGTTTCACGCAAATCTTGTTGTGCACCCCGGCGGACGCTTGTTGCGGTCGGGCCGTGGACCTGCCCCGCCGACCGGTGCGGGGATTCCCGTTCCGCGGCGGCTCAGTCCTCCCAATTGGCTACGCTCTGTGCAGTGGTCACGTACGCGGCGCTGGACCCTTCGGGAGACCACGCCCGCTTGCCGTTGCTACCCCTCTGACTGGCCGGCAGCCGGTAGGCTCCCTCCGTGGCCGCCACGATGACCGGGGAACAACCGGGTCCCCGGCAGACCCGACGGGGTCTCGTCGGCTTACTCCTCGACCGCTTCGGTCACCTCATCCGCGAGATGGGCAAGTTCGCCACGGTGGGCGGCTTCGCCTTCCTCGTCGACTTCGCGCTCTTCAACTACCTGACGAGCAAGCACGGCGTCGAAGAGCTGACGGCGAAGACGATCTCCACGGTGATCGCGGCGTCCGTCGCCTTCGTGGGCAACCGGTTCTGGACGTGGCGGCACCGCCAGCGCAACAACGCGGCCCGCGAGTACGCGCTCTTCTTCTTCTTCAACGCTGTCGGTCTCGGCATCACCGTGGCCTGCCTCGCGCTCAGCCGCTACGGGCTTGGAGCCATCTGGCCGGCCGTGTTCCAGACGCGCCTGGCGGACAATCTCGCCAGCTACATCGTCGGCACCGGGTTCGCCACGCTGTTTCGATTCTGGTCGTACCGGCGGTTCGTCTTCGTCGAAGCGGGAACCCCGACCCTTCCGCAGGTGAATCCGGATCGAGACCACGGGGCGTGACCTGCCGCCCACCTCGTTCGGCCGGTGATCGCCGGCCGCACCGACTGCCCTAAGGTGTTTCGCATGCGTCTTGTCCGCCTGCTGCCTGAGCGCTGGCAGAAGTTCATCCACGAGGCGCTCAAGTTCGGCATCGTCGGCGGCATCAACACCGTCATCAATTACGCGGTGTTCAATGCCCTTGCACTGACCGTTTTCGTCAACGGTCAGTTGAAGGCGACAGTGATCGCGACGATCGTCGCCACCATCACGTCGTACCTCATGAATCGGCACTGGACGTACCGCGATCGCCCGAAATCGGCGCTTCGCCGAGAATATCTGCTTTTCTTCCTATTCAACGGTGCTGGTCTGCTCATTGAGCTGGGGGCCGTGGCGGCAGCCAAGTACGGTCTCGGCGTACACGGCCTTCTGGCGCTGAATCTGGCCAAGACCGTCGGTGTCATGCTGGCCACGCTGTTCCGGTTCTGGTCGTACCGCACCTTCGTCTTCCAGCCCGTCGCACCGGCCGAGGACGAGGCCGCGAAGCCCGACTCCACCTGGCACGACATTCCGCGCGACGAGTGGGACACCATGGCGGAGATGGACCCGGTCGCCGAGTTGGCGGAATCGGTGTCCGAGCTGGAGGAGGCGGAATCCGCGCAACGCCTCGACTCCCCAGCCGGCGCACCGGCTCAGAGCCGGCTCCCGCGGCTGAGCGTCAGCCCCGCCGTCGACCTGGACGCGGAACTCGCCGCGGAGCTGCACGTCAGCACCCGTCGCGCGCCCCGACGGTGACGACACCCGACGCCCGCTCCGGCACGGGGCGACCGGCCGAGCTGTTCTTCGAGGATCTCGTCCCGGGGCTCACCGTCGACCTCGGCGTGGTCACCGTGGACGCCGACGAGATGGTCGCCTTCGCCCGCCGCTTCGACCCGCAGTGGTACCACGTCGACAGCGACCTGGCCGCCGCGAGCCGGCACGGCGGTCTGATCGCCAGCGGCTTCTACACGGTCAGCCTGTTCATGCGCGCGTACGTCGACCACCTGCTGTCCCGGGCCGCCGCTGACGCATCCCCCGGCCTGGAGGAGCTGCGTTGGCTCGCCCCGGTGCGGGCCGGCGACCGGCTCGCGGTCCGGGTCGACGTGATGGGCGCCCGACCGTCGACTGCCCGCCCCGGGCTCGGCACCGTCAGCCTCACCGGCACCATGCTGCGCCTCGGCCCGGACGACCGGCCCGAGCAGGAGGTGCTGCGGACCCGCTTCCGTGGCTGGTTCGCCGTGCGACCGGTCGAGGCCGACCCCGCCGAGGTCGAGGTCCAAGCCGAGGCCGAGGTTGAGGCCGAGGTTGAGGCCGAGGCCGAAGCCACCGACGCTGACCAGCCCGAGGTGGACCAGCCCGACCCCGGCCCGACCGCAGGGGACCCGCCCACCGTCGGGTCGTCCGACAGCGGCTCGACGGCCAGCAGCGGCTCACCCGAGGCCCAACAACCCGACTGACCCGCCCCCACCGCGCGGCAGGGGCGGGTCTCCACCGTCCGGTTCAGGTAGTGGTGTCGCGCAGCGGCTTGCCGTCCTGCATGTCGGCGAGCATGTCGCGCATCTCGCCATCGCCCAGCGAGTGCTTGTCGTGCTGTGCCTCGACCAGCTCGTACAGGGTGGTCTGCACCCTCCCGACGTCCGGCACGTCGGCGAGCACCGACTGGCCGCGCTCACCTGCCGACTCGATGGTGAGCGTCCCGCAGCCGAGCAGACGCTCGACGAAACGCTGGTTCATCGAGTGGTCGTTGACCCGGGCGAGCGGGAGGTCCCGCCGGTCCCGGGAGAACACACCCTGCTGAAGCAGGACTCGCTCGTTCGTGAACAGGTAGTGGGTGGTGCGCCAGACCAGGAACGGCCACAGGCCGAGCCAGAGCACCGCGACCAGGGCGATCGCCCCGATCACGGCCAGCGCGATCGAACCGCCGCCACTCTCGGGCAACAGGAGCACGCCGACCACCACCGCGGCGATGGCCAGCACCAGCACCGCGATCGGCCGGATCAACGCCTTCCAGTGCGGATGCAGGTGCAGCACGACGTGCTCGTCCTCGGTGAGCACGTCTTCAGGAAACGCCACGGGAACCTCCAACGCGATTTTCTAGACGCGCAGACGGTAAACCCCCCAAGCCCCGCCACGACATCCGCCGCGCGGGCCCACTCGGGCTCTTCGTGATCTTGCCCGTCCTCAGCGGAGGTGCAGGACGTCGCCGGCGGCCAGGGTCCGGGCGCCGGTCGACGTGGTGACCATCAGTTGGCCGTCCGGGTCCACTCCGGTGGCGGTGCCGGTCAGGGACTCGCCGTTGGGGAGCAGGACGCGTACCTCGCGTCCGATCGTCGCGCAGGCCGCCAGGTAGGCGTCGCGCAGGCCGCTGGCCACCGCGTCGCCGCCCGCCGAACGCCAACGGTCGTACCAGTCGGCGACCGCGCGCAGCAGCGCCCGCAGCAGCGGATCCCGATCGGTGGCCACAGCGCCGGCCAACTGGAGCGAGGTGGCCGGCAGCCCGGTCGGATTCACCGGCAGCTCGTCGGCGCGCAACGTCACGTTGAGCCCGATGCCCAGCACGATGGCCGGCGGTTGGTCCGGCGCCCGTCCGGGCACCGCCTCGGCCAGCACGCCCGCGCACTTCGCGTCGTCGATCAGCAGGTCGTTCGGCCATTTGAGGCTGGCTTCCAGCTCGGCCAGCCGGGCCACCGCCTCGACCAGCGCCACGCCGGCCAGCAACGGCAGCCACCCGTACCCAGTGGGTGTCGCCGGCAGCCAGCCACGGTCCGGCACTGCCTCGCCGGGCCGCAGCAGGACGCTCGTCGCGATGCCGGCCCGCGCCGGCGACTGCCAGACCCGACCGCGTCGGCCGCGCCCTTCGGTCTGCCGCTCGGCGACCACTACCAGGCCCTCGGGCTCGCCGGCCCGGGCGGCCTCGGCCACGTCGGCGTTCGTGGAGCCGGTCTCGGCACGCAGCTCCAGCCGGGCCCACGGCCCGTTCGGCGCTGTCAACGCGCGGCGCAGCCGGGCCGCCGACAGCGGCGGCCGGTCCAGATCGGTGTACGGGGAGCCCGACATTCCGCCAGCCTACGGCGGTGCTCCGGTCGACACTGAGGCGTACTGCACAGCGGCACCCACCTGAACCATCGTTATATTCCCTGGGTGACTACCGAGACCGGGACCAACATGCACAGCACCGCGGGCAAGCTGGCGGACCTGGAGCGCCGGGTCGACGAGGCGGTGCACGCCGGGTCGGCCCGCGCCGTGGAGAAGCAGCACGCGCGCGGCAAGAAGACCGCCCGCGAGCGGATCGAGATGCTGCTCGACGAGGGCTCCTTCGTCGAACTCGACGAGTTGGCCCGGCACCGGTCCACTGCCTTCGGGCTGGAGCGGAACCGCCCGTACGGCGACGGTGTGGTCACCGGCTACGGCACGGTGGACGGCCGGCAGGTGTGCGTCTTCGCTCAGGACTTCACTGTCTTCGGCGGCTCGCTCGGCGAGGTCTTCGGCGAGAAGATCGTCAAGGTGATGGACCTGGCCATGAAGATCGGCTGCCCGGTGGTCGGCATCAACGACTCCGGCGGCGCGCGCATCCAGGAGGGCGTCGTCTCGCTCGGCCTCTACGGCGAGATCTTCTTCCGCAACGTACGGGCCTCCGGCGTCATCCCGCAGATCTCACTGGTGATGGGTCCCTGTGCCGGCGGCGCGGTCTACTCCCCGGCGGTCACCGACTTCACTGTGATGGTCGACCAGACCTCGCACATGTTCATCACCGGCCCCGACGTGATCAAGACGGTGACGGGCGAGGACGTCGGCATGGAGGAGTTGGGCGGCGCGCGTACGCACAACACTCGCAGCGGCAACGCGCACTACCTCGCCAGCGACGAGGACGACGCTGTCGACTACGTCAAGGCGCTGCTGTCGTACCTGCCGTCGAACAACCTCGACGAGCCGGTCGTCGTCGACGCCCCCGCTTCGCTTGAGGTCACGGACGAGGACCGGGAGTTGGACACCCTGATCCCGGACTCGGCCAACCAGCCGTACGACATCCACACGGTGATCGAGCACGTCCTCGACGACGGGGAGTTCCTGGAGGTCCAGCCGCTCTACGCGCAGAACATCGTGGTCGGCTACGGCCGGGTCGAGGGGCGACCGGTCGGTGTGGTGGCCAACCAGCCGATGCACTTCGCCGGCACCCTGGACATCGCCGCCTCGGAGAAGGCCGCACGCTTCGTTCGCACCTGCGACGCGTTCAACATCCCGGTACTGACCTTCGTGGACGTGCCCGGCTTCCTGCCCGGCACCGGTCAGGAGTGGGACGGCATCATCCGCCGGGGCGCGAAGCTCATCTACGCGTACGCCGAGGCGACCGTCCCGAAGGTCACCGTGATCACCCGCAAGGCGTACGGCGGGGCATACGACGTGATGGGCTCAAAGCACCTCGGCGCGGACCTGAACTTCGCCTGGCCGACAGCGCAGATCGCGGTGATGGGCGCGCAGGGCGCTGTGAACATCCTCTACCGCTCCGAGCTGGCCGCCGCCGAGGACCCGGCGGCGGTCCGGGCCGAGAAGATCGCCGAGTACGAGGACACCCTGGCCAACCCGTACGTGGCCGCCGAGCGCGGGTACATCGATTCGGTGATCGCGCCACACGAGACGCGCACCCAGATCGTCCGGGCACTGCGCGTCCTGCGGACCAAGCGGGAAACCCTACCGCCGAAGAAGCACGGCAACATCCCGCTCTGACCTCGCCGCCCTGATCGCCCCGGCCGCGTTAGCAGGGCGGGTTGGCGGCAGCACACATCCGCGCTGCCGCCGCCACTGCGAGCTGGACGAGTTCGGCCTCGGTGCCGTCGTCACCGAGGCGGAGCACCGAGACGGTGTCGCCGACCCGGACGACCGCCAGCAGGATCGGCGACGGCGCGTCGCCGAGCGGCTGGCCGGTCTCCAGGTCCCGGGTGACGGTGAGCGAGTCCCGCAGGATGGCGGCGTCGTCCCCGGCGAAGCCCCGCCGCACCACCGACCACCGGTGCAGTGCTTCCCCCGTGCGGGTCCCTCCCGCCGTCATGACCGGCCCCACGCTCAGCCACGCGGCACACGGGGCGACCAGGTCGTCCAAATCGGTGAAGAGCTGTCGGGCCGCCTCGGGTACCAACCGGAAGAGATCCTGCGTGACCAGACCAGCCGACCGGGTGCGGATCGGCGCAGCGTCTTTGGGCACGAACGTCTGTGAACGGGACAGGATCGACATCTGCCAACCGTTCGACCGTCCCTGGCTCGTCCGGCAGTAGCCGAGCAGGTGGTCCAGCAGGACCGGCTCGCCCAGCCCCGATTGGCTGAGCTGCACATCGACCTGTTGCGACAGGTCGGCTGGCTGCAACAGGGCGTCGGTGGTGATCTCGTGCCGGGTCGGCGAGGCCGACGCGGCTGGCTGAGCCGGTGGCGGCGACGTCCTCGGGGCGGCGACCGCCACGGCGGAGACCCCGGCGAGGGCCAGCACGACGGTGGCCACCACGATCTTGCGCTGGCTGCGGCGGCGGCCCCGGAAACGGATCTCCTCCGGGCCGAGCCACCGCACGTCCTGCAGGTCCCGCTGGATCTGTTCGACGAACGTCGGGTCGTCACGCATCGGTGGCCTCCTCCAGATCAGAGACGGCGAGCAGGCCGGCGAGCGCGGTACGCCCCCGGGAGAGACGGGCCTTGACGGTGCCCACCGGGGCCGCGGTCTCCCGCGCGACCTCGGCGACCGGCATGCCTACCAGGTAGTACAGGGCGATGGCGACGCGTTGCTCCTCGGGCAGTCGACGCAGGGCGGCGACCACCGCGACGGTGTCGGTGCCCGGCCCGGGAACGGTCTCGGTGGCCCCGTGTCGCAGGTACGCGCGGGCGCGGCTACGCAGGCTGCGCCACCGGCTGACGGCGATCCGGCTGGCCACCACCCGCACCCACGCCTCCGGATCGTCGTACGCGCTGACCGTCGACCAGCGCTGCCACGCCCGGACGTACGCCTCCTGCACGGCGTCCTGCGCCTCGCCCCGATCGCCGGTGAGGGCATAGACGAACCCGAGAAGTCGTTGCCGACTCCCCCGGTAGAACTCGTCGAACCCGTCGACGTCCGGCACCCGCTACCTCCCCGTGTCGGTCGCTGGGAACACGCACCGGCCAGGGCCGTTGGTTGCCCGGTCAGGCGATCGACTTTTCCAACTCGCTGAGCGGGAACGCGCCGGCCCCGATCCGCTCCCGGACCGCCCGGCGTACGGCCCGCTGCACGGCGACGTTGACCGGCGTCGGTACGCCGTGCAACCGGCCTAGCAACGCGATCTCACCGTTGAGGTGGTCGACCTCGGTCGAGCCGGTGCCCCGGGCCAGGCTCTGCCAGGTGGAACCGCCGGAGCGGGCCTCACCGTCGACAGGGCGCTGCCCGACCAGGTCGCCGCGTTCGGCCTTCTCCTCCTCGGGCGAGGTGTGCGCGATGCCGGCGGCGGCGAGCGCGGCGACGCCCTCGGCGCGTACCCGCTCGACCAGCGCGTCCGGGATGTCCCCGCCGAGCAACGCCTGTAGGCCGTTACCGAGGTTGCTGAGCAGCTTGCCGTACTTCCAGCGCAGCACGTCGGCGCGGACCGGAGCGACGAAGCCGGCGGCGGTCAGGTCGGCGGCGATAGCCCGGTCGGTGTCGTCGGCGCCCCCGGGGTACCGCCCGATGTGGAGCATCCCGGGATGCGGGTACCCGTTGGCGACGACCACACCCGGGTCCAGGTGGGTGGCCGGCAGCCAGACGCAGACCGGGTGAACGTCGGCGAAGAGCCGCAGCGCGGCCCGCTCGTTGGCCACCCCGTTCTGCGCTGTCACCAGCGGCAGACGTTCGCCCGCAGTGCCGCCGCCGACCACCGGCGCGTCCACCCAGGCGGCCAACGCGCCGGCGGTGTCCTGCGACTTCACGGTGAGGATCAGCACGGTGTCCGCCGGCAGCGGCTGGTCGGTGGGCCGGTCCACCGCCGCGAGCCGGGCGGTGACCTCACCGTCGGGCTGTCGCACTGTCAGACCCCGCGCCCGGATCGCGTCCAGGTGGGCGCCGCGGGCCACCAGTGTCACGTCCCGGTCGGCCTGGGCCAGCCGTACGCCGATGGTCCCGCCGACCGCACCCGCCCCGATGATCACGTATCGCATGGACTCATTCTGCCCGCCCGCGCCCCTCCAACCCGTGCGCCTTCCGCCCGTGCGGCTTCCGCCCGTCGGTCAGCCGGTCAGGCCGGCGTCGGTGAGGATCGGGCCGGCGAGCAGGAGCGCACCGGCTAGCAGGGCGACCAGGTTCACCAGGGCGAAAAGGCTCACCCAGAAGAGCGGCGGAAACGGGGTGAGCCCGGCGAGTTGGTCGGCGTCAGAGGCGGGCATCCGACCCCGCGAGCGCATCCGTTGCAGCTCGACCACCGGACGCACCCCACCGAGCAGCAGAAACCACACCCCGGTGTACGCGAACGCGGCCTGGACCTGCGGCGTCGCGTACCACGAGACGGCGAACACCAGCGCGCCGGTGACCAGCAACGACACCACGCCGAAGACGTTGCGGATCATGACGAGCATGGCCAGCAGCAGCGCCACTGCCACCCAGAGCAGCAGGGTGATCCGGTTACCGCCGAGGAGCCAGGCGCCGGCCAGCCCCACCAGCGGCGGCGCGACGTATCCGGCGAGCAGAGTGAGGATCATGCCCGGCCCGGTGGGGCGGCCGGCGGAGAGCGTCAGACCGGACGTGTCCGAGTGCAGCCGGATGCCGTGCAGCTTGCGGCCGGTGAGCAGGGCGACCAGGGCGTGCCCGCCCTCGTGCGCGATGGTGATGGCGTTACGGGCGATCCGCCATGGCAGCCGGGTGGAGACCACCACCAGCGCCACGGCCCCGGTGATCAGCACCAGCAGTGCGGGCGGGTCCGGCTGCGCGCCGAACAGCGTGTCCCACAGGTCGCTCAGCCCGTCGATCGACATCATGGGGCGCGAGCCTACCGGCGGCGTTCCGTGTCGCTCCCGAGGCACCGGTTCATATATCGGTCACTGGGGCTACTGACGCCCGCCGATGAAGCTTTTTTCCGGCTGCACTTGTGATCTAGGGCACTTACCTCCAAAGATGAATGTCGATAGAGCGACGTCCTTGGAGGCATTCATGGCCCGTACCCGATCATCGCTGCGCCGCGCGCTCGCGGCCGGCCTCACCGTCCTCGCCACCGCGGCGGCGGCCCTGGTCGCGACCGCCGGACCGGCGGCCGCCGCCACCACACCCGGTGTCGACGTCTCCCGCTACCAGGGCACCATCAACTGGACCAGCGTCCGCAACGCGGGCATCCAGTTCGCGTTCATCAAGGCGACCGAGGGCACCAGCTACAAGGACCCGAACTTCAACGCCAACTACGTGAACTCGTACAACGCCGGGGTGATCCGCGGGGCGTACCACTTCGCCCGCCCGAACATCTCCGCCGGCTCAACCCAGGCCAACTACCTGGCCTCCAACGGCGGCGCCTGGTCCGCGGACAGCCGGACCCTGCCGGCCGCGCTGGACATCGAGGGCAACCCGTACGCCGGTGGCTACTGCTACGGGCTCAGCACGACCGGAATGCGCAACTGGGTGCAGGACTTCCTGAACACCTACCGCTCCCGCACCGGCCGGTACGCGGTCATCTACACCACCACGAGCTGGTGGAACCAGTGCACCGGCAGTTGGACCGGCCCGTGGGCGAACCACCCGCTCTGGCTGGCCCGCTGGTCGAGCACCCCCGGCGCCCTGCCGGCCGGCGCGTCGGTGTGGAGCTTCTGGCAGTACACCAGCACCGGCGCGGTCTCCGGGATCAGCGGCAATGTGGACCGCAACTACTGGAACGGTGACCGGAGCCGCCTGATCGCGTTGGCCAACAACACCTGACCGGGCCGTTGGCGGCAGCGGGATCGACGGTCACCAGCACGGTCGACAATCGGTCCGGCTGCCGCCACACCACCGGGTACGGGTCAAGCCCGCCGCCGGCTCAGGGCCGGCACCACAGCATCCTCACGAGCCAGCGCGCCCCTGCGGGTCAACCGCCAGGCAGCCACGCCAAAGCCAGCAACGATCGCGGCGCCGAGCAGTGCGATGAGCACCGAAACCCCCGCGCTGACCAGCAGCAGGATCGCGTCGCCGAGCGCCACGAGCATCCACAGTGCCAGCCGGGGCCGAGTGTCCCTCCGTCGGTAACCCATGTCGTGCCTCCTTCCGTCGTCGAAGGTCAAGTACCCACGACGACGCAAGGTCATGCGAATGAGTTTCAGTCCTGACGGTCGGGCACGAAACCCTTGGCGATCCGGTCGAAGTTCGGCAGGTTGGCCTGCCAGTCCTTCTCCGCGATCTCCCACCGCAGGGCGTAACCGCGGTTCTTGGCCGTCACGAACCCTCGGTTGCGGACGTGGATCCGCTGCCCGTCCCGGGTTTCCAGCCACTCCCAGTCGCCGCAGGTCTTCCAGAAGTCGCAGCCCACGATGCTGAGTTTTTGGTAGTTGTTGACGCGGCTAGCGCGCCGCGGCTCCTGCTCCTGCCAGTCCTTCACCGCGTCTTTCGCCGGCCTGTCAGTCCACTGCACCAGCAGTTCGCCCGGCCCGTTCGACTGGTCGAAGACGACAGTGAAGTTGTCGACCTGACTCCGCACCCAACC
Source organism: Micromonospora sp. NBC_00821 (assembly GCF_036347035.1). Lineage (NCBI taxonomy): Bacteria > Bacillati > Actinomycetota > Actinomycetes > Micromonosporales > Micromonosporaceae > Micromonospora > Micromonospora sp. NBC_00821. Next base: position 1,078,174 of record NZ_CP108880.1, on the reverse strand, counting down.
ATCCGGGATCGGCAGGGCGAAGCCGGCCGGGTCCCGGTGCAGCTTCCAGCCCGCCGGCAGCGCGTTCGGGTCGACCGAGGGGGTGGCCGAGGCGGACGGGCTCGGGGCACCGCTGGTGGGCGGCGGAGGCGCCGCAGCGGAGGTCGGCGCGGGCGCGGAGGTCGCGGCAGCGCTGGTCGGGTTGGCCTGCGGGGTCTTGTCGTCGTCCTTCGTCAGCAACGGCACGACCACCACGAGACCGATCAGCAGCAGCGCCACCACTGCACCGATCAGCAGGTTGCGTCGGGTGTTGTTCGGCTTCGTGCCATCCGAGAGCGGCACCGCCGCGCGCCCGGCCGGACTCACCGGCGGCATGAGCGACGTCGGGGTGGTCGGCTTGCGCTGCTCCGGAGCCACCGGCGGACCGTCGACAACAGTCGGCTCGTCGTCGACGTTCGTCGTACCGTCGCCGCTCGTGTCGGGTGCGGCCGTGACCTTCGCGGTCGGCTCGGCATCTACCGGCTCGACCTGGGACGGGCGGTCGATCGTGGCGGTCGGCTCCGCCGGTGCGGCTGCGGCCGGCTCGGTGGGCACCAGCGCGGTCGGGTCGGCGGCCGCGTCGGAGGAGACGACGGCCGTCGGCGTGGCATCGGCGGTGGGGGTCGCGGCGGCAGCGGAGGTGGCGGCCGAGGTGCTCGCGGCGGCGGCCGGCGGCGACACCGGCCGGTCGACACTCTCGGCCGGTCGCGGCGCCGGCACGTGCGGCGGGCGCGGCTCGCGCGGACCGTTCGGCCCAGGCCGGCGTACGCCATCAAGCAGTGAGATGCCGCGCGACCGCTTACCCCCGGCGCGGCGCAGCAACCGCTCCGCCACCTCGGCCGTGATGCGCTCGTTCGGGTCCTTGCGCAGCAGCCCGTTGAGGACGGCCTTGAGCGGACCGGCGTTCTTCGGCGGCGGAATCGGCTCGGTGGCCAACGCGGCCAGGGTGCCGATCGCCGACGGCCGGGCGTACGGCGACTTGCCCTCGACCGCCGCGTAGAGCGTCGCGCCCAGCGACCACAGGTCGGCCTCCGGCCCGGCAGTGCCGTCCCGAGCCCGCTCCGGCGAGATGTACGCGGGCGAGCCGAGCACCATGCCGGTGCGAGTCACGTTGGGGTCGCCGGGGATCGTGGCGAGACCGAAATCGGTCAGCACCACCCGACCGTCGTCGCCGAGCAACACATTGCCGGGCTTCACGTCGCGGTGCATGACACCCGCCTTGTGCGCGGCGCTGAGCGCACCCAGCACGCCCAGGCCGATCTCCACAGTGCGGGCCACCGACACCGGGCCGTCCTCGGCGAGAGTGTCCTGCAACGACTTCGACGCCACGTACTCCATGACGATCCACGGATCGCCATCGGTGCGCAGCACGTCGAAGATGCGGACGACGTTGGCGTGGTTGAGCCGGGCGATGGCCCGCGCCTCCCGCAACGAGCGCTCGCGCATCTCGCGGCGCTCCTCATCGGTGAGGCCGGGCGGCGGCACCAACTCCTTGATGGCGACGTCCCGATGCAGCACCTCGTCGCGCGCCTTCCACACCCGGCCCATGCCGCCCTGGCCGAGCGGCGACAGGAGCCGGTATCGGTCAGCGACGAGTTGGGGAGGCGCGTTCGACATCGGTGAGACGGTACCCGGACCCGCCGACGCTCACACCGCCGGCACGCCACTGTGCGCTTCGGGTAACTTCGCGCCGCGTACCCTGGCGGCATGTCTGCCGAAGAGCCGCTGTTCCGGGTCGTCCGCGGCGTGCCCACCGCCGAGGAGTTGGCCGCTCTGGTGGGGGCGATCATCGTCCGAACCCGTCCAGCCGCCGCTCCCACGCCGGCGACGGAATCCGCCTGGGCGCGCAGCGGTCGACCCGGCAGCTCCCGCGGGTGGCGCGCCGCCGGCCTGCCCCGCTAACCCGAGACCTACCGGTACGGGGGCTGTCAGGGTGGCGTTGAGCCGTTAACCTCACTCAGGGAAACGGTGCCGTTACGGGTAGGGAGGATCCATGATCCCCGAAGAGGACCGGCCAGCACCCTGGCTACGCGGTTACGGCGGCATCGAAGCCGACATCAGCCAGCTCAGAGAGTTCGCCGAACGGCTCGCCGCCGAGGTCGAGAGCAACTACGCGCCGCACCTGTCGTACATCGCCGAAGACATGTCCGCGAAGCTGCCCAACCCGTGCGACGCTTTCATCGAGCTGGTCACGTTCCTGCACGCGCACCACGAGACGCAGCAAGCCACCGCCGACATGGTGTACGCCGTCCGAGGCGCCACCGGCCACCTGGCCGCCGCCGCCGATCAGGTCGCCACCCACTACGCCGACAGCGACGCCTTCACCGCCGCCCGAGTGGTCGACGTGCAACGAGCCCTCGCCAACCCGGCCAGCGTCCTCCCCGGCGGCCCGACGCCAACCCTGACCGACCCGACCAGCCCCGACGCCGTAGGGCCGGTGGTGCTGCCGTGATCGAACGGGGCACCGGCCGCACCTCCGGCCTCACCGACTGGCACCTCATGGACGTCAACAGCATGTGGGCCTGCCTCCAGGACCACGACACCGCCAACCACTGGAAACAGGTCGCCGGTTGGCGCAAGGTCTGCGACCTGGCGCAAATCCACCTCGGCCGCCTCCAGCAGTACCGACGCGGACTCGCCGAGGCATGGCCCCCCGAAACCAGCGCCGCCTCCCGCACCTACCTCGCCGAACTCGACGAACTCGTCGACAAGGTGCAGCGCACCCACGACGCCGCCGCCGCGAACTACACCGCGCTCTCCGCCGCAACCCAGGCCATCGGCACCACCCGCGCCGCACTCCGCAAGATCTACGAGGAGTACGCGACCAAGTTCCAGCAGAAGCAGGCGTACGAGTCGATGGTCGCCGACCCGAAAGCGGTGATGGGCAACCGAGCTGCCACGCCGCCTGTTGCTGATGGGGACTTGGAACGACTGAACGTGCAGGCTCGATCCATGATGTTCAACCTAAGCGGCGAACTCCAACAAGCCCAAGCAACCCTTCAAAAACCACCCCCGCCGCCACGTCGACCCGGCCATCAGCCAAACGATCCTGACGTCTATGACACAAGCGCGCAGATTCCGGTAATTCCCCCGGTCGTCGCTGTGCCGATGGCGCCATCAGCCCCGCCATCGGGAACTCCGGCAACAGCTCCTGCAGGACCTGCGCCTGCCGTGACTCCCCCGAGCGTCGGGCCTGTACTGGGTGGGGTGGGTACGGCTTCACCGCCGAACACGCCAAGCCCAAGTCCAGTTGGCTTGGCGAGCCCTCCGCCAGCGTTCCCCGGCGCCCCCATAGGCCCGCCACCCGGCATCTCAATGCGACCTGTTGGCGAGTTGGCCCCGCACTCTCCGCCAGGGTCATTCGGCAGGCCGCAGGCTGAGGCCGAAAGCCCCATCCATCGATCGGCACCCCCGGTTTCCAACAAAGCCATGCCACCGGGAGGCATTATCGGAGGTCTACCAGCAATCGGTTTGGGCCAGCCCGGTTCAGGGCCGAACTCACCCCGCCGCGTCAACCCGATTGGCGGCGTGATCGGGGGTGGGGGTGCGGGCACAGCACCTAGCGGAGGAGCTGGTTCTCGACCTGGCGCTGGTCGCAGCTTTGCAGCGGCACAGAGCACCCCACCGATCGGCGGTGGCCCCAGCCTGACTAGTCCTGGTTATATGCAGTCAAACCCTGCGCGGCCGGGCGCCCACAGACAGGCTGAAAACAGCTCACGCCAGTGGGACCCCGATCATCCGTGGGAGATTGAAAAGGGGGTGAGTCCGGTAGTCCGGCCACCCGACGACGAAGGACCCATTGATCCAGGCCCGGCTATCGGCTTCTCGCGGTAATGTTATTCATCACCAGAGCCACCCTGGTCACAATGGTCCTGCCATTCGCAGGCCTCGGGACGGCCGCGGGGAATCTGCCGTATTCGTTGCACGGCATGGCAGGTCCCGACCAAGCCGAGCACATTCGAGACGACCAGTGGCACCTTCGCTTCCTGAATGCCTCCCGAGCACAGGCAGTCAGCCAAGGTGAGGGAGTCATTGTCGCGGTTCCGGACACTGGCGTCGATCCTCACCCCGATCTCAAAGAGAATCTACTCAAGGGCACCGACACAGTGGCAGGTGGCTTGGGAGATGGCCAGCAGGACCCGAACAGTCACGGCACGAGCATGGCAGGGTTAATTGCGGCGCACGGAAGAGGCACAAATTCAGGCGCACTCGGCATTGCACCTAAGTCCAAAATTCTCCCGATAAAGGCGGCTGGCGCGGATAACTTCGGCGAAGCCGATGATCTCGCTGCGGCCGTAGAATATGCGATAGCCAACAGGGCCCAAGTCATTAGCATCTCAAGCGGAGGCGCATCTACACCGCGTCTCGTCCGGGCAATCAAGTCCGCCCTCGCAGCCAACGTCATAGTTGTGGCATCAGTGGGCAACTCACCTCACAGCCCAACCGCGTATCCGGCCAGCGAAGAGGGTGTTATCGCGGTTGGGGGTGTCGATCGCGCTGGACAACATGCTGCCATCTCGGTCACCGGACCGAATATCGATGTGGTCGCTCCTGCGGTTGACATCTATAGCACCAGCTACGGCGGGAAATACTCGAAGGGGACTGGTACATCGAGCGCGACGGCGATCGTGGCGGGTGCGGCTGCGTTGATCAGGTCCAAGTACCCATACCTACCAGCCCGAGAGGTGGCGCACCGGCTCACGGCCACCGCCGTCGACAAGGGCCCTCCTGGGCGTGACGACGAGTACGGCTACGGGGTGATCGATCTTGTGGCGGCGCTGACGGCAGACGTACCGCCGCTGGGGTTTGAATCGGTGAGCGCTCCGGCCGGTGCTGGCCCGACCACGACGGCTGGCGCTCAGCCGGGTGACGAGAGCGACAGCGCGACCGCGCGCGGCCTAGCCACTCTCGGGGTGCTCGTGGCCGCCGGGGTCGGGTGGGCCGTGATAGCGCGGCGACGTCGGCATGGTGATGATCCGCCGCCCAGAATCAGTCGCTGATCGATCAACGAAGCGCTGATCCACTCGACTTTCAGGAAATCGCGGTGTCCGGGGCGACCGGATAGCGCGTTTTCCTGAAAGTCGAGTGGATCAAGGGCGCCCGGACCCACCGGGCCACCCGGCCGCCCGACCACCCCGACCGCCGACCGCTGGGCCGTGCTGGCGGGGTGTCGGTCTTGGTGGGGAGCTGGGCGGTAACGTCGGGGTGGTGTCTGAGACTTTGCCGCTCCGCCTCGTGCTCGCATCGGCGAGCCCTGCCCGTCGTAAGTTGCTCCAGGCTGCCGGCATCGAGCCCGAGGTGCTGGTCAGTGGGGTGGACGAGTCCCTGGTGGTGACCGAGCGGGCCGAGGAGTTGTGCCTGGAGTTGGCTCGCCTGAAGGCGCAGGCGGTGTTGACCCGGCTGAACGCGACCGCCGGTCAGCGCACGTTGGTGATCGGCTGCGACTCGGTGCTCGCCTTCGACGGGGAGATCCTCGGCAAGCCGGCGGATGCGGCTGACGCGACCCGGCGGTGGCTGCGGATGCGGGGGCGCAGCGGCGTTCTCCACAGCGGGCACTGCCTGGTCGACGTTACTGCGGGCCGGCGCGCGGAGGCGGTCGCATCGACCACTGTCCACTTCGCTGACATCAGCGATGACGAGATCGCCGCGTACGTGGCCACTGGTGAGCCGCTGGCGGTGGCCGGTGCGTTCACGATCGACGGGCTGGGTGGGCCGTTCGTGGAGCGGATCGAGGGTGACCCGGGGACGGTGGTCGGATTGTCGATGCCGCTGCTGCGCCGGCTCCTCGCCGAGCTGGATCTGCGGATCACCGACCTGTGGACGACTGTCGCGCCGGGCGGCCAAACGGTCGAGCCGCTCGGTAACGTCCGGTCATGACCACCAAGTCGATCCCGCTCACCAACGAGCTGCACGCCTATCTGGTCGCACACGGCTCCCCGCCGGACGAGATCATCCAGGACCTGGCCGAGGAGACGCGGTCGGTGCTGCCGGAGCACGCCACCATGCAGGTGGCTCCGGAGCAGGCCGCGTTCCTGACGTTCCTCACCCGGCTGCTCGGCGTGCGGCAGGCCGTCGAGGTCGGCACGTTCACCGGGCTCTCGTCGCTGGCGATCGCCCGCGGGTTGCCCGCGGGTGGGCGACTGACGTGCTTCGACATCTCCGAGGAGTTCACCGGCATCGCCCGGCGCTACTGGGCGCGGGCCGGCGTGCAGGATTCGATCGACCTGCGCATCGGCCCGGCCGCGGACGGACTGCGGGAGTTGCCGCACGAGCGGCACCTGGACTTCGCGTTCATCGACGCGGACAAGACCGGCTACCCGATCTACTGGGCGGAGCTGGTGCCCCGGATGCGTCCGGGTGGGGTGATCGCCGTCGACAACGTGTTGCGGGGCGGGCGGGTCATCGCCCCGCAGGACGCCAATGACCGGGCCATCGCCGCGTTCAACGACGAGGTTCTCGCGGACGTACGGGTGGACCCGGTGATGCTGCCGATCGCGGACGGCCTCACCCTCGCCCGGGTCCACTGACCGTCAGCAACCGCCTGACACCGATGTTGGGGTGTCCCCACCAGGGGACACCCCAAATCTCAAAGGCAGCGTCAGCGGACGCTGCGGGCGAACTGGCGGGCGGCCCAGTAGACGCCCAGCGCGGCGAGGACCGCTGTGATGCTGAGGCCCTGCCAGACCTTGTCGCTGCCCAGGTCACCGGCGAACAGTGCCCGGGTGCCGTCGACCGCCCAGGAGAACGGGTTCCAGTTGGCGACGCCCTGCAACCAGCCGGGTGCGAAGGTCAGCGGCAGCAGGATGCCGGAGAGCAGCAGCACCGGCTGCGCCACGGTGTTCATCAGCGGGGCCAGCGCGTCCTCGCTCTTGACCTTGAGGGCGACGCCGTAGGAGACGGCCGAGGTCATGAGGGCGATCAGGGCGAGCATCAGGTACGCCAGCAGCAGGTCCCCGATGAACACCCGAAGGTCGAAGATGAGCGCCAAGAGCGTGATGATGACGGCCTGCACCAGGAGCGAGACCACGTCGCGCAGCGATCGGCCGAGCAGTAGGGCGAGCCGGCTGATCGGGGTGACCCGGGAGCGTTCGATCACACCGGCTCGCAGCTCGGCGATCAGGCCGAAGCCCTGGAACAGGCCACCGAAGATGGCCAGCAGCACCAGCAGACCCGGTACGAAGATCTTGTAGGCGGCGGCCTGGGTGGGCGCGTTCAGTGCGGGCTTGAGCAGCGGGGCGAAGAGCAGCAGGTACATGACCGGCTGGAACACGCCGACGAAGACCCAGACCGGGTTGCGTAGCAGGAGTTGAATCTGGCGTTGGAAGATCAGCCACGTGTCACGGGCGAATTTCATGAGAGTCGTCTCCGGTGGTCAGGACTCGCGCAGCGAGCGGCCGGTCTTGGTGAGGAAGACGTCGTCCAGGCTGGGTCGGTGCAGCTCGATCGAGCGCAGCTCCAGCCCGGCGTGGTCGAGTCGGCGCAGCACCTGCGGGATGGCGGTGGCGCCCTCGTCGACGTAGAGGCGCAGACCACCCTCGTCGACCGTCTCCAGCTTGTTGACGTACGGCTCGCCGTCGAGCGTCTGGGCGGCCTGTGGGGTGGCGGCCAGGTCGAGACCGACCAGCACCACGTCGCCGGAGATCTCCCGCTTGAGCTCGGTTGGCGTGCCCTCGGCAACGACCTCGCCGTTGTCCATGATCGCGATCCGGTCGCAGAGCGCGTCGGCCTCGTCCAGGTAGTGCGTGGTGATGAAGACGGTCATCCCGTCGGCGCGCAGCCGCCGGATCTCGTCCCACATGTGGGCGCGGCTCTGCGGGTCGAGGCCGGTGGTCGGCTCGTCCAGGAAGACGATCTTCGGTTCGTGGATGATGCCGAGGGCGATCTCCACCCGGCGACGCTGGCCGCCGGAGTAGGTCTTGCACTTGCGGTCGGCGTACTCGGTGAGCTGGAAGGCGTCCAGGGCGCGGGCGGCGCGCCGTTGCGCGTCGGCCTTGCTGATGCCGTACATCCGGGCGTGCAGCACCAGCTCCTCGCGGGCGGTGGACTCGTCCCAGGTGCTGCCGCCCTGCGGGACGTATCCGATGCGGCGGCGCACCTCGGCCGGGTCCTTGCGCAGGTCGGCGCCCGCGATGGTGGCCTCGCCGCCGTCCGGCTCGATCAGCGTGGCGAGCATCCGCAGCGTGGTGGTCTTGCCGGCGCCGTTCGGGCCGAGGAAGCCGAAGATCTCGCCCTTGGCAACGTCAAGGTCGACGCCCCGCACGGCGTCCACCGTCTTCGTCTCTCGACCCGCGCGGGAGCGGAACGACTTCCGCAGCCCCCTGGTCTCGATCATTTCTGCTCCTGGTCGTTCGGGCCGGTCGGGCCGGCCGTCGAGTGGGCGGACGCCGGACGGCGCACTCCCCCGCTGTGCCGCCAGCAGGCTAACGCGATATAGCTTTTTTAGTCAACGTTGATTATTCCGCGTCGGTGTCGGACGGCTCCACACCGTCCCTCCACCCCGACCAACCCTGCGCTTCATCCAGCTCAGCAGGCAGGTACGACACACCGGAATCGATCCGCTCGGCAATCCGCTCGCACCAGGTCATCTCCGCCTCCGCTCGCGCCGACCACAGCTCGAACATCCAGCCCACGTGCGCCGGCTTGCGATTGCGCACCCAGTCCGACTCCAGCGAGGCGCGCATGGACTCGACGCCGGCGCGCAGCAGGTTGGCCCGGTTACGCAGGGCGGCGGCCGCCTCGGCGCGTGGCATCGCCGGCAGGAAGGAGAAGGCCGCCACGAACGGGTCGGCGGGCTCGCTGATGGTCCACCAGGAGTTGCGCAGCAGCGTCTCGAACTCGTCCTCCCCCTTGACAGTCACCTCGTACGTGGTCCGCGCCGGACGGGCGCCCACCTGCTCGGTCGCGACGGCGCGGAGCAGTCCTTCCTCGGTGAGCTTGCGCAGGGCGTGATAGATCGATCCGGGCTGTACGTTCGCCCACTTGTCGGCGCTCCAGCTCAGCAGCTCACGGCGCACGTCGTAGCCGTGCACTGGCTGCATCCACCGCACCAGACCGAGAATCATCATCCGAGTCGAAGACACCCGATAAGCGTAATAGCCAAGTTTGACTAAACCGTGGCGGGTGCAGTGCGGCATCCCACACTGAGCGATCGTTAGGGTCGCCGGTGGGCGGCCGATACACTCCCCGTCAGTAACCTGCCCGGGAGGAGCCACGAAGGTGCGCAAGGTACTCATCGCCAACCGCGGCGAGATCGCCGTCCGGGTGATCCGCGCGTGCCGCGACGCCGGCCTGGGCAGCGTCGCCGTGTACGCGGACTCCGACCGTGACGCCCTGCACGCCACCCTCGCGGACGAGGCGTACGCGCTCGGCGGGGACAGCGCGACCGAGACCTATCTGCGCATCGACAAGTTGCTCGACGTCGCCGCTCGGGCCGGCGCCGACGCCGTACACCCGGGTTACGGCTTCCTCAGTGAGAACGCCGACTTCGCCCAGGCCGTCATCGACGCCGGGCTGACCTGGATCGGCCCGACCCCGCAGGCGATCCGCGACCTGGGCGACAAGGTCACCGCCCGGCACATCGCCCAGCGGGCCGGAGCACCGCTGGTCCCCGGCACCCCGGACCCGGTGGCCAGCCCGGACGAGGTGATGGCCTTCGCCGTCGACCACGGCCTGCCGGTCGCCATCAAGGCCGCCTTCGGTGGCGGGGGGCGCGGCCTCAAGGTCGCCCGCACGATGGAGGAGATCCCCCAGCTGTTCGAGTCGGCCACCCGGGAGGCGGTCGCGGCGTTCGGTCGGGGCGAGTGCTTCGTCGAGCGGTACCTCGACCAGCCCCGGCACGTCGAGGCGCAGGTCCTCGCCGATCAGCACGGCAACGTGATCGTGGTGGGCACCCGGGACTGCTCGTTGCAGCGACGTCACCAGAAGCTTGTCGAGGAGGCGCCCGCGCCCTTCCTCACCGACGCCCAGCGCGCGCAGATCCACGAGAGCGCCAAGGCGATCTGCCGCGAAGCCGGCTACCACGGCGCCGGCACCGTGGAATACCTGGTGGGCGTCGACGGCACCATCTCCTTCCTGGAGGTCAACACCCGACTCCAGGTCGAGCACCCGGTCACCGAGGAGACCGCCGGCATCGACCTGGTCCGCGAGCAGTTCCGGATCGCCGACGGCGAGAAGCTGCGGATCACCGAGGACCCGACGCCGCGGGGGCACGCGATCGAGTTCCGGATCAACGGCGAGGACCCGGGCCGCAACTTCCTGCCCGCCCCCGGCACTGTCACCGCGCTTCGACTGCCCAGCGGGCCGGGTGTGCGGGTCGACACCGGCATCTCGGCCGGAGACGTGATCGGCGGCAACTTCGACTCACTGCTCGCCAAGGTGATCATCACGGGTGAGACGCGGACCGAGGCGCTGGAGCGCGCCCGCCGCGCGCTGGACGAGATGGTCCTGGACGGCATGGCCACCGCGCTGCCGTTCCACCGGCTCGTCGTGCGGGACGAGGCGTTCACCGCCGAGCCGTTCACAGTGCACACCCGGTGGATCGAGACCGAGTTCCACAACACCGTGCCGCCGTTCACCGCCGCCGCCGGCACCGCCGAGGCGCCGGCGGAACGCGACACCGTCGTGGTCGAGGTGGGTGGCAAGCGCCTCGAGGTCAGCCTCCCCGCCGGCTTCGGCGGGAGTACGACCACAGCGCCACCCGCCGCCCGCAAGCCGACCCGGCGCGGCGGCGGCACCAAGGCCGGCGCCCCGGTCGGCGGCGACGCGCTCACCTCGCCGATGCAGGGCACCATCGTCAAGATCGCGGTGGCGGACGGCGACACAGTGGCCGAGGGTGACCTGGTCGTGGTGCTGGAGGCGATGAAGATGGAGCAGCCGCTGCACGCGCACAAGGCGGGTACGGTCAGCGGTCTCAGCGCCGAGGTCGGCGCCGTGATCACCGCCGGTGCCCCCATCTGCACCATCGCCTGAGCGGCCCGACTCCGCACGATCGCCTGAGCCGCCCGGCGGGCGGTCAGCGCAGGGTTTCGGCGGCGACCGCGCGCACGGCGACGGTCAGGGCGTTCAGCACGTCCGACTCCAGCCGCCAGTGCTGCCAGTACAGCGGGACGTCCAGGTGTCGACCCGGTGCGAGGTCGACACAGTGACCGGCGGCCAGGTCGGCCTCGGCGATCTGTTCCGGCACCAGGCCCCAGCCCAACCCGAGCCGGATCGCCGCACTGAACGCTGGCACCGACGGTACGTAGTGCACGGGCGGGTCGAGCGGCCGACCGACCACCGCCCGGATGAACCGGTGTTGCACCCGGTCCTTCCGGTCGAAGACCGCCAGCGGGGTGCTCGCCAGCGCGGACGCGGTGAATCCTTCGGCGAAGTGGGACGCCGCGAATTCCGGGGCGGCCAACGCGCGGTAGCGCATGGCCCCGAGCCGCAGCACCCGGCAGCCCTGCACGGCCTCCCGCTGAGCGGTGACCGCCGCCGTCATCGAACCGTCGCGGAGCAACTCGGTGGTGTGGTCCTGATCGTCCTGCCGCAGGTCGAACGAGAGCCCGGCCCGCTGCGGCAACCGGGCCAGCGCGGCGGGAAACCAGGTGGCCAGCGAGTCCGCGTTGACCACCACGGCGACCCGGATCCGGCCACCGCCGGCCAGCGGGCCGCGGGCATCGGTCAGCGCCTCCCGTTCGAGCAGCGCGAGCTGACCGGCCAGGCGCAGCAGCGGGCGGCCGGCGTCGGTTGCCACGCACGGACGGGCGCGGCGGACCAGCACCTGACCGACGGTCTCCTCCAGCGCCTTGATCCGTTGGCTCACCGCCGACGGCGTGACGTGCAGCAGCCGGGCCGCCGCGTCGAAGCTGCCCTCCGCCACCACCGCCGCGAGTGTCCGTAGCTGCGCCGAGTCGAGACCTTCCATTAGCTGAGCTTAAGTTGCTTCAGAATCTTTAGTTGGACTGGTGGCTGCCGACGGTCCTAGCGTCGACATCGTGCTCACCTCCGCCGTCGCCGGCTTTTCGGTCTCCATCGCGCTCATCGTCGCCATCGGCGCCCAGAACGCCTTCGTCCTGCGCCAGGGCCTGCGACGCGAGCACGTCGTGCCCGTGGTGCTGACCTGCGCCGCGTCGGACGCGTTGCTGATCATGGCGGGAGTGGCCGGGGTCGGTTCGCTGGTGACCGGCCGACCTGGCCTGCTGATGGCGATCCGCTGGGGCGGTGCGGCCTTCCTGCTCTGCTACGCGGTGCTCGCCGCCCGCCGCGCTCTGCGTCCCGGCGCCCTACTGCCCACCGATCGGCCGCCGGCCACGTTGGGGGCGACCCTGCTCGCCTGCGTCGCCTTCACCTACCTGAACCCGCACGTCTACCTGGACACCGTGCTGCTCCTGGGCAGCGTGGCCCAACAACACCCGCACCGGTGGGTCTTCGGTGCCGGCGCCGCACTGGCCAGCGTGGTCTGGTTCACCGCGCTCGGCGTCGGGGCGCAGCGCCTCGCGCCGCTGCTCGCCCGCGCCGTCGCCTGGCGGGTGCTGGACGCGGTCATCGCCGTCGTGATGGCCGGGCTCGCCGTGGCACTCCTGCTGGGCTGACCGATTCGTACCCGGCCGGGCTCGGCGTGGCACTTCCGCCGGGCTGCCCGGCTCATCCGGCGAGCACCGACGAGGCCGCCGGCACCACTACCAACGACGATGCGAGTGTTTTCCGCGACCACCGGCGGTGGAACGGACCGCGAGCGGGAATGATTGCCGGGTGCGGTTCCTTCACGGCGCGGCTCCCGCGCACGACCTGACCTATACCGACGTCTTCATGGCGCCGGCCCGCTCCGATCTGGGCTCCCGGCTCGACGTCGACCTCTCCACCGGCGACGGCACCGGCACCACCATTCCGTTGGTGGTGTCGAACATGACCGCTGTCGCCGGACGGCGGATGGCGGAGACGGTCGCCCGCCGGGGTGCCATCACGGTGATCCCGCAGGACATTCCGATCGAGGTGGTGGCGAACGTCGTCGCCTGGGTCAAGCAGCGCCACCTGGTCTACGACACGCCCATCACGCTGGGCCCGACCGAGACCGTTGGCGATGCCATCCACCTGCTGCCCAAGCGCTCGCACGGTGCGGTGATAGTGGTCGACGACGCCGGCCGGCCGATGGGCGTGGTCACCGAGGCGGACACCACGGGCGTGGACCGCTTCGCGCAACTGCGTCACGTGATGTCCACCGAGCTGCACACCGTCCCGGCGGACGCGGATCCTCGTACCGGCTTCGATCTGCTGTCGGCGGGCCGTCGCCGACTCGCCCCGGTGGTGGACGCCGAGGGTCGGCTGGTCGGGGTGCTGACCCGGCAGGGCGCGCTGCGCGCCACCCTCTACACGCCGGCAGTGGACGACAGGGGTCGGCTGCGGATCGCGGCGGCCGTCGGGATCAACGGGGACGTGACCGGCAAGGCCGCGGCGCTGCTGGAGGCGGGGGTGGACACGTTGGTAGTGGACACCGCGCACGGCCACCAGGCACGGATGCTCTCCGCACTTCAGGCGGTCCGGAAACTGGACCCGGGGGTGCCGGTGGCAGCCGGCAACGTGGTCACCGCCGAGGGCGTACGCGACCTGGTGGAGGCGGGGGCGGACATCATCAAGGTCGGCGTCGGCCCGGGGGCGATGTGCACCACCCGGATGATGACCGGCGTGGGTCGACCGCAGTTCTCCGCAGTGCTCGACTGCGCGGCCGCCGCCCGCCAACTGGGCCGGCACGTGTGGGCCGACGGCGGGGTGCGGCACCCCCGGGACGTGGCGCTCGCGCTCGCCGCCGGCGCGTCGAACGTGATGATCGGCTCCTGGTTCGCCGGCACCTACGAGTCCCCCGGTGACCTCTACACCGACGCGGACGGCCGGCGGTACAAGGAGAGCTTCGGAATGGCCTCGGCTCGGGCGGTCAGCGCCCGAACCGCCGACGACAGCCCGTACGACCGGGCCCGCAAGGCGGTGTTCGAGGAGGGCATCTCCTCGGCCCGGATGCACCTGGACCCGGCCCGCCCCGGTGTCGAGGACCTGATCGACGAGATCATCGCGGGCGTACGCAGCGCCTTCACCTACGCCGGCGCACGGGACCTGACCCAGTTCCACGAGCGGGCCATCGTCGGCGTGCAGAGCGCCGCCGGCTTCACCGAGGGAATGCCTCTCCCCACCAGCTGGTAACCCCACCGCACCGCCCACCCTCGTTGATCATGAAGTTATTGCCTCCCGCATCGGCGTGTCCTGGCAATAACTTCATGATCAACCGGGGAAGGGTGGGGGGCCGGGGGCCGGGGGGCGGGGTTAGGTCGAGAGTCGGCGGAGGACTGCGCGGGCTGCCTCGCGGGGGTCGTCGCCCACCCGGTCGGGCAGTGCGCCGGCCAGCCAGAGGGTGGCGAAGCCGTGCGCGATCGACCAGGCCGCGAGCGAGTCCCGGTCGGTGTCGGCGGGCGCGCCGCCGCTGGACAGCGCCGCCACCCCGGAGCGGAGCGCGGCGCCGGCCCGTCCCCGCGCCGCGTTCAGCTCGGCGTCGTCGGCCCGGTAGAGCTCCGGGCGGAACATCACCTCGAAGTACGCCCGGTGCGTGACGGCGAAGTCGACGTACGCGACGCCGGCCTCCAACAGGTCGTCGTCCGCCTCGGTCAACGTCTGGGCCAGTAGGTCGAAGCCCTGCGCGGCGATCGCGGTGAGCAGGCCCGCCTTGTCGCCGAAGTGATGGGCGGGCGCGGCGTGCGAGACACCGGCCCGGCGGGCCAGGTCGCGCAGGCTCAGCGCGGCGGGTCCGACCTCCCCTACGGCCTCCAGCGCCGCGGCGAGCAGGGCCCGGCGCAGATCGCCGTGGTGGTAGGCGCGGGTGCCAGTCATGCGCGAATCCTATCTTGCCATTGACAAGATGACTGCCTGACGCGCAATCTTGTCACTGGCAAGTTTCACAGAGGAGGATTCCGATGGCACCCCTGATCGCCTTGATCGTCGGCACCGCACTGGCCCGGACCGCCGGCCTGGCCGGCATCTCCGCACTGGACGGCTGGCATCCCGCGCTGCGCGTCGGGCTGGCCGTGATGTTCACGCTCACCGCCGTCGCGCACTTCGTCGGCCAGCGCCGCGCCGACCTGATCGCGATGGTCCCGCCTCGGCTGCCCCGGCCGGACCTGCTGGTCACCGTGACCGGCGTGCTGGAGCTGATCGGCGCGGTCGGCCTCCTGGTGCCAGCGACCGCCCGTGCCGCGGCGGCCGGGCTCGGCCTGCTCATGCTCGCCATGTTCCCGGCAAACGTCTCGGCCGCCCGCCGCGAACTGACCCTCGCCGGCCGCCCGGTCACCCCGCTCGCACAGCGAACGGTTCTGCAGATCGTGTTCGTGGCCACCGCTGCGGTTATTTCGTTTGGCCCCTGACTATCAGGGAGCTAACCTGCCTGTCGTGGAACTCGTGACCCTCCAGGACGTGCCGCTCGGCCGGCTGCTGGTGGTGGCCGGGCACCTGGTCGGGCAGCGGTGGAACCGCTACCTCGCCGAGGAGCACGGTCTCACCCAGGCCGGCATGATCACCCTGATGACGCTCGCCCGACACGGCGAGTTGCCGCACCGGGCGGTCGCCGAGAAGGGGTTCGTCCGCCCGGCAACCCTGACCGGCATCGTCGACACACTCGAGCGCGACGGCCTGGTCGAGCGGCAGCGCGACGACAACGACCGACGCAGCATCCGGCTCGCCATCACCCCGGCCGGGCGGGAACGGGTGGCCGCGCTCGGCGCGCTCATGCACTCCGGACGGCCCCTCACCTCGGTCGATGCCGACCCGGCGAAGGCCCAGGTGATCCGGGAGTTCCTGCTTGAGGTCATCGGCAGCGGAGACGACCCGCGGATGACCGGACGCCCTACCGAAACGAAGGACCCGGCGTGCTGATCAGACTCCTGCGCGGCCAACTGCGCACCTATCAGAGACCGTTGCTGGCGGTCGTGCTGCTCCAGTTCGTGGGCACCATGGCCTCGCTCTATCTGCCGAGCCTCAACGCGGACATCATCGACCAGGGTGTGGCCCGGGGCGACACCGACTACATCGTGCGCACCGGCGGCTGGATGCTGCTGGTCAGCCTGATCCAGATCGTCTGCTCGATCGCCGCCGTCTACCTGGGGGCCCGGGTCGCGATGGGCTTCGGCCGCGACGTACGCGCCGAACTGTTCGGGCACGTCAACCGCTTCTCCGCCCGCGAGGTGGCCCGGTTCGGGGCGCCGTCGCTGATCACCCGCAACACCAACGACGTGCAGCAGGTGCAGATGCTGGTGCTGATGAGCTGCACGATGCTCGTCGCCGCACCGATCATGAGCGTCGGCGGCGTGTTCATGGCGTTGCGCGAGGACGTCGGGCTCTCCTGGCTGATGCTGGTCAGCGTGCCGGTGCTGGCCATCGCCCTCGGCGCGATCATCCGTCGGATGGTGCCGGGCTTCCGGCTGATGCAGACCCGCATCGACACCGTGAACCGGGTGCTGCGGGAGCAGATCACCGGCATCCGGGTGGTCCGTGCGTTCGTCCGCGAGCCGTACGAGACGGACCGCTTCGGCGTCGCCAACGCCGACCTGACCGCCACCGCTCTGCGTACCGGTCGGTTGCTGGCGTTGATCTTCCCGGTGGTCATGCTGGTGCTGAACGTCTCCAGCGTGGCGGTGCTCTGGTTCGGCGCGCAGCGGGTGGACGCCGGCGCGATCCAGGTCGGCGCGCTCACCGCGTTCCTGCAGTACCTGATGCAGATTCTGATGGCGGTCATGATGGCCACCTTCATGCTGATGATGGTGCCGAGGGCGGCGGTCTGCGCCGAGCGGATCGTCGAGGTGCTGGACACCGACTCCTCGGTGGTCCCGGCCGCCGCGCCGGTCACCGAACTGCCCACCCGAGCCGAGCTGGAGCTGCGCGGGGTGCGCTTCCAGTACCCGGGCGCTGTGGAGCCGGTGCTGCGCGACATCTCCTTCCGGGCGACCCCGGGCACCACCACGGCGATCATCGGCAGCACCGGCGCGGGCAAGACGACGCTGCTGTCGCTGATCCCCCGCCTGGTCGACGTCACCGACGGCGCGGTGCTGGTCGACGGGGTGGACGTGCGGGAGTTGGCGCCGGACGAGCTGTGGCGACGCATCGGCCTGGTGCCGCAGCGGCCGTACCTGTTCACCGGGACGGTCGCCAGCAACCTGCGCTACGGCAACCCGGACGCCACCGACGAGGAGCTGTGGGCGGCGCTGGAGATCGCCCAGGCCCGGGACTTCGTGGCCCAGATGCCCGGCGGGCTGGACGCCCCGATCGCGCAGGGCGGCACCACAGTCTCCGGTGGGCAGCGGCAGCGCCTGGCCATCGCCCGGGCCCTGGTCCGGCAACCGGAGATCTACCTCTTCGACGACTCGTTCTCCGCGCTCGACCTGGGCACCGACGCGCGACTGCGAGCGGCACTGCGGCCGGTCACCGCGCAGGCGGCGGTGGTGATCGTGGCCCAACGGGTCTCCACGATCATCGACGCCGATCAGATCATCGTCCTGGAAAACGGAGGGGTCGTCGGAGTGGGGCGACATGCGGAGTTGTTGGACACCTGCCCGACGTACGCCGAGATCGTGGCCTCGCAACAGACCACTGAGGTGGCGGCATGAGCGAGCGTGACGAGCCGCGCACAGCGGCCGTACCCCGTCAGAAGCCGGCCGGCGACGGACGGACGCCCGATGAGACAGCGCAGCAACCCGGCGGGGGACCCGCGGCGGAGACCGGCAGCGGCGCGCCGACGCCGAAGCGGCTGCCGCCCGGCGGGCAGCGCGGCGGCCCGGGCTGGATGAGCGCCGGAATGCCCGCCGAGAAGTCGATGAACTTCGGGCCGTCGGCCCGACGGCTCCTCGGCCGGCTGCGCGCGCACCGACTGCACCTGGCCGCGATCATCACGTTGGCAGTGGTGAGCGTCGGGTTCAGCGTGGCGGGGCCGAAGATCCTCGGCCACGCCACCGACCTGATCTTCACTGGGGTGATCGGTCGGCAACTGCCCGCCGGCACCACAGCCGAGCAGGCCGTCGCGGCGGCCCGGGCCAGCGGCAACGACAGCTTCGCCGACATGCTGGCCCGGATGGACGTGGTGCCCGGGGTGGGCATCGACTTCAGCGCCCTGAAGCGGGTGCTGCTGCTGGCGCTCGGGCTCTACCTGGCGGCGAGCCTGCTGTCCTGGTGGCAGGGGTGGCTGCTCAACGGGGTCGTCCAGCGCACAGTGCTACGGCTGCGCGCCGAGGTGGAGGAGAAGCTCAACCGGCTGCCGCTGCCCTACTTCGACAGGCAGCCGCGCGGTGAGTTGCTCAGCCGGGTCACCAACGACATCGACAACATCTCCACCAGCCTCCAGCAGACCCTCAGCCAGCTGCTCACCTCGCTGCTGACCGTCGTCGGCGTGCTGGCGGTGATGTTCTGGATCTCGCCGGTGCTGGCCCTGGTGGCCCTGGTCGCGGTGCCGTTGTCGGTGCTGGTCACCCAGCGCATCGCCAAGCGCTCGCAGAAGCAGTTCATCGCCCAGTGGACGCACACCGGCGAGTTGAACGGCCAGATCGAGGAGGCGTACACCGGTCATGAGCTGGTGAAGGTCTTCGGCCGGCAGCGTGAGGTCGAGGCCGCGTTCCACGCGAAGAACGAGGAGTTGTTCCGCGCCAGCTTCGGGGCGCAGTTCATCTCCGGGATCATCATGCCGTCGATGATGTTCATCGGAAATCTGAGCTACGTGGCGATCGCCGTGGTCGGCGGGCTGCGGGTCGCCTCCGGCACGATGAGCCTCGGTGACGTGCAGGCGTTCATCCAGTACTCCCGCCAGTTCACCCAGCCGCTCACCCAACTCGCCTCGATGGCCAACCTGCTCCAGTCCGGGGTGGCCTCGGCCGAGCGGGTCTTCGCGGTGCTCGACGCGGCCGAGCAGACCCCCGACCCGGTCGCGCCGGCCCGGGTCACCGACCCGCACGGTCGGGTCGAGTTCGAGCACGTCTCGTTCCGCTACGAGCCGGACAAGCCACTGATCGACGACCTGTCGCTGGTCGCCGAGCCCGGACACACGGTGGCCATCGTCGGCCCCACCGGCGCCGGCAAGACCACGCTGGTCAACCTGGTGATGCGGTTCTACGAGCTGGACGCCGGCCGGATCACGCTCGACGGGGTGGACATCACCACGATGCGCCGCGACGACCTGCGCGGCCGGATCGGCATGGTGCTCCAGGACACCTGGCTGTTCGGCGGCACCATCCGGGACAACATCGCCTACGGGCGGCCGGACGCCACCGAGGAGGAGATCCTCGCCGCCGCCCGGGCCACCTTCGTGGACCGGTTCGTGCGCAGCCTGCCCGACGGCTACGACACCGTCATCGACGAGGAGGGCAGCAACGTCAGCGCCGGCGAGAAGCAGCTCATCACCATCGCGCGGGCGTTCCTCGCCGAGCCGTCGCTGCTGATCCTCGACGAGGCCACCAGCTCGGTGGACACCCGCACCGAGGTGCTGCTGCAACGGGCGATGGCCGCGCTGCGCTCGGACCGGACCAGCTTCGTGATCGCGCACCGGCTCTCCACCATCCGCGACGCCGACCTGATCCTGATGATGGAGGACGGTCGTATCGTCGAGCAGGGCACCCACGAGCAGTTGCTCGCCGCCCAGGGCGCGTACCACCGGCTCTACCGCTCACAGTTCACCGGCGCGGTGGTCGACGAGGAAGCGGCCGCCCAACCGGCGTCGGTCTGAGGTCGGGCGGCCGTGCGCGCGAGACGATCGGTGGGCGTGTCAGTCCGACGGCAGCAGGTCGGTCGCGCGGGCGGCGACCTGCCCGCCGATCAGGGCGAGAGCGGCGGCGGCGGGCATCGGGGCCAGGGCGCGGCCGCCGCGCAGGCGCAGCGCGAGTCGCCCGTCGGCCACCTCCCGGGCACCCAACACCCCGAGGTACGGGACGCGGCGGCGGGCCGCGTCCCGGACCCGGGCGCCCAGCGAGCCGGCAGCGTCGACCTCGACCCGGAGGCCGGCGTCGACCGCCCGCCGGGCCAGGTCGGCCGCCGCGTCGGCCTGGCCGTCGTCGACCGGCAGCAGCACCAACTGGACGGGTGCGTACCAGGCCGGGAACGCCCCCTCGTGCACCTCGATGAGGTACGCGAACAGCCGCTCCATGCTGCCGACCAGGCTGCGGTGCACCATGACCGGTCGACGCCGGCTGCCGTCCGAGTCGGTGTACGACAGGTCGAACCGTTCCGGCTTGTCGAAGTCCAGTTGAATGGTGGAGATGGTCGACTCCCGGCCGGCCGCGTCGACGATCTGGATGTCGATCTTCGGACCGTAGAAGGCAGCCTCCCCCGGTGCCTCGACGTACTCCACCCCGGCCAGCGCCTCCCGGAGCAACTCCTCGGCGCGGGCCCACTGGGCGTCGTCGCCGACGTACTTCTCACCCGGCCCGCGCAACGACAGCCGGAACCCGGCCGGCCGGACGCCGAGCGCGGCGTGCGCGGCACGGATCAGCCCGAGGATCTCGACGACCTCCGCGCCGACCTGCTCGGGGGCGCAGAAGGTGTGCGCGTCGTTGAGCGAGATGGCGCGTACCCGGGACAGCCCACCGAGCACACCGGAGCGCTCCGAGCGGTACATCCCGCCCAGCTCCGCGATCCGCAACGGCAACTCCCGGTAGGAACGGCCCCGCGCCCGGAAGACCAACGCGTGGTGCGGGCAGAGGGCCGGCCGGAGCACGAACTCGTCGTCGGCGCTGAGCCGCATCGGCGGGAACATGTCGTCGGCGAAGTAGCCGAGATGGCCGGAGAGCTCGAAGAGTTCCCGCTTGCCCAGCGGCGGCGAGTAGACGTGCTGGTGGCCGGAGCGGCGCTCCAACTCCCTGACGTACTCCTCGACGGCGTGCCGGGCGGCGGCGCCGGCCGGCAGCCAGATCGGCAGGCCGGCGCCGGCCAGCGGGTCGGAGACGAAGAGGTCCAGCTCGCGGCCGAGCCTACGGTGGTCGATCATGTCGGGCTCCTGGATCGGGTACGACCCGGAGGCGACCTGAGCTCCGTTCGGCGCACTGCCCACCGGGGCGGATCGCCCCGGGGCCTGGTCGACGGTGTTTACGTCAGAGCGGCGCGCCGGGGACACCCGGCGTCGTGGTCATCACTACCGCGCTGCGCATACGGCGACCGTACTCGCGCGACCATCGGGGACGCACCCGGATTTACGGCGGAGGGGTGGGCCGCCGGCGCGGGACCCGCCGGCGGCCCTGGCGGCCGAATCGTCAGGAACGGGGGACCCGACGGGCATGGCCGCGCCGACAACGGTACGCCGACGAACGCCGTTCTGCCGCCCGCCTCGAACGGGTGCAACGGCCTCCGGACCCGTCACCCGGCAGCGACCGGCCTCGTTGTAGCTGGGTGGCCCAGTCGTGTCGACGGTCACGACGGGCCGGGGCCGTCCACCGTGACGCCGGACACGACGTCAGGCTCAAGACACCCAATTGGCCGCATTCGGCGAGGTGGCAGGCGTGCCCGAACTTCTGACTGACGTCGCATCGCCGACGTGGGCGTACCTGGTGCTGCTCGCGCTGCTGATCGCGGACGCCTTCGTGCCGGTGATCCCCACCCAGATCGTCATGATCACCAGTGGTGCGCTCACCGTCTACGGCGGGCTCAGCCTGCCGGTCACCATCGCCGTCGGCGCGCTCGGCGTATTCGCCGGCGACCTGGCCTGCTACCTGCTTGGGCGTAGCGCGCCGGACCGGCGGCCACCCCGGCACGCCGAGTTGAGCCGTGCCCGCCGGGTGGCCAGCCGCGTCACCCAGGGGCTGCGACAACCTGGGCCGCTGGTCATCCTGCTCTGCCGGTTCGTGCCCGGCGGTCGGATGGCGGCCTGCTTCTCGGCCGGGCGCAGCCGCTACCCGTACCGCCTGTTCGTGCTCTACGAGGCGGTCGCCGCGCTGGGCTGGGCCACCTACGGCGCGCTGGTCGGGCACCTGGGCGGCACCGCACTGACCGAGTCGGCCTGGCGGCTGGCCATCATCGCCACCGCCGCGGCAGCCGGCTTCGCCGCGGCCGGATGGGCGATGACAGTGGTCAGCGCCCGCCACGCCCGCGCCGCCGCCGCGGTCGCCGCGGTCGAGGTCCCCGTCGACTGAGTGTCGTTACATCTGCGAGTATAAGCTCCACTTATATTGGCAGCATGTGGGACGTCAAACTTCATCCTGAGGTCGAGGAGTGGTTCCTCAACCTCTGCAAGACGGATCCCGCCAGCGCCGACCTCATCAGCGAGGCCATCGATCTCCTCGCCGAACACGGGCCGGCGCTCGGGCGTCCCCTGGTTGACCGTCTCAAGGGCAGCATCTTCCACCACATGAAGGAGTTGCGGCCTGGGTCGACCGGCTCCACCGAGGTCCGGATGATCTTCGCTTTTGATCCAGTTCGAGAAGCTGTTTTCTGGTTGCTGGCGACAAGTCGGGCCAGTGGCAGACTTGGTACAAGACGGCGGTCCCGTTGGCGGACGACCGGTTTCAGGAGCACCTCTCCAGGCTGAGGGAAACACAGAGATGACCGATGGAGCTGACTGGCAGGACGTCAAGGCGAAGGCCCGCGCGCTCGGCCCTTCCTGGGCAGATCCGGACCGGGTCTCCCGACGCGCTCAGCACCGTGAGCAGATGCTGGCAGCGGTCAGTGGGGCGCAGCTGGCAGAGATCCGCAAGCACCTGGGTATGACTCAGGTACAACTGGCCGAGGCGGCGGGGCTGACGCAGGCGAGGATCAGCCAGATCGAGAACGGCGAGCACACCAGCCTGGAATCACTCCGCGCCTACGTCACCGGCCTGGGTGGTCATCTCGACGTCGTCGCCCGCATTGGGAACATCCAGCTGAACGTCGCCTGACCTGGCGAAGGTCTTCGCGACCATCGGACGTTCACGGATGCGCGGAAGCACGTGACGGCCGCATCCCGGAAGGCCTCTAGGGGTGGTCCCGGGGAACGATTTCGGTGGCTGTCCCGGATTCGGCTGGGGTGTCCGCGGCGACAGGCTGAGGCATGCCTGTTACCCGGAGTACCGGCCTGCTGGCCCTGGGCGGGATCGCCCTGGCTGCGCTGCTCACCGTGATCGGCCACCTCGAAGTCAACGACGACCTCAACCCGTGGGCGTTGACCATCAGCGACTTCGCGGTCTCCGACCGCGGCGGCGTCATCGACATCGCCATGGTGGTGCTCGCGCTCGCCACAGTGGCGCTGCTGTACGGACTGCGCCGCGCCAGCCCACGCCAACCGCGCGCCGGTCGTACGGCCGAGCTGCTGCTCGGCGCATGGGTGGGTGGGCTGCTGCTGGCCGCCGTGGTGCCGACGAACGAGCCGGGCACCGCCATGACCACCGCCGCGTACCTGCACCGGTACGCGTCGGTGATCGCCTTCCTGGCGTTGCCGGCGGCCGGTTGGCTGCTCGCCCGCCGACCTGACCTGACGCCAGCCGCCCGGACCCTACGCGCCCTGGTCCTGCTGAGCCTGGCCCTGGCTGCGGCGATGATCTGGTCCGCCTACCCCGGCGACCGGATGCTCATCGGACTGGCCGAACGCCTCCTGATCCTCACCGAGGTGGCCGTCCTGGCCACCGTGGCGCTGCTCCAGGCCCGGCAGGTCACTCCAGCTCGTGCAGCATGAGCTGGCGGGCCGCCTCGGTGATCGAGCCGGACAGCGAGGGGTAGATGGTGATGGTCTGGGCCAGCTCGTTGACAGTGAGGTTGTTCTCCACCGCCATGGTGATGGGCAGGATCAGCTCGCTGGCCTTCGGAGCGACCACCACACCGCCGATCACCTGACCGCTGGCGGGACGGCAGAACAACTTCACGAAACCGTCGGAGAGATCGTCCATCTTGGCCCGCGCGTTGCCGGACAGCGGCAGCATCACCTGCCGGGCCGGCACCTTGCCCGCGTCGACCTCGTCCTGCGAGACACCAACGGTGGCCAGCTCCGGGTCGGTGAAGACGTTCGCCGCGACCGTACGCAGCCGCAGCGGTCGAACCGCCTCGCCGAGCGCGTGCCACATGGCGATCCGGCCCTGCATGGCGGCGACGCTGGCCAGCAGCAGCACACCCGTGCAGTCGCCGGCGGCGTAGATGCCGGGCACGTTGGTCCGGGAGGCCCGGTCGACAGTCAGGTAGCCGCCCCGGCCCAGTTCCACCCCGTACTCGGTCAGACCGAGGTTGGCGGTGTTCGGGATCGAGCCGACGGTGATCAGCGCGTGCGAGCCGGTCACCTTGCGGCCGTCGGAGAGCTCCACCTCGACGCCGTCGGCGGTACGCCGGACCGCGTCGGCCCGGGAGTTGTTGAGGATCTCCATGCCCCGGTTGCGGAACACCCGCTCGATGGCGGAGGCGGCGTCGGCGTCCTCGTGCGGCATCACCCGGTCCCGGCTGGAGACCAGTGTCACCTCGACCCCCATCGCCAGGTACGCGCTGGCGAACTCCGCGCCGGTCACGCCGGACCCGACCACGATCAGGTGCTCGGGCAGCTCCGGCAGGTCGTACACCTGTCGCCAGGTCAGGATGCGCTCACCGTCCGGTACGGCGGTGGGCAGCTGGCGGGGCGTCGAGCCGGTGGCCACCAGCACGGTGGACGCATCGATCGAGTACTCCTCGCCGCCGTCGGCGGGGGTGACGACGACCCGGTGGGTGTGCCCGAGAGAGTCCTCGCCGAGCCGGGCGGTGCCGGCCACGAAGGTGACTCCCGCCTTCAGCAGTTTGGCGTGGATGTCAGCGGACTGCGCCAGGGCCAGCCGCTTGACCCGCCCGTGCACCGCCCTCGCGTCGACGGTGACCGCCTCCAGGCCGTCCGAGTGCACCCCGAACTCCTCGGTGTCCCGATAGCCGGTGACCACCTGCGAGCTGGCGATGAAGGTCTTCGATGGTACGCAGTCGGAAAGCACGCAGGCACCGCCCGCGCCGTCGGCCTCCACCACTGTGACATCGGCGTCCAGCTGGGCGGCGACCAGTGCCGCCTCGTACCCGGCCGGCCCCCCGCCGATGATCACGATCCGGCTCACAGCGTTCGCCCTTCGTTGATGCTCACAGTGACTTTCTTCTCCCGAGCGCATTCGACACGCACTGTCGTATTCTCCCCCACCCGTCGGCCGGGCTATCGTCATCGCCGTGCGTCATCACGCCGCCTACGGCTCAAATCTCGACCCTGCCCGGATGCGCGCCTACTGTCCGCATTCGCCGATGGTGGGCACCGGCTGGCTGGAGGGCTGGCGGCTGACCTTCGCCGGGGCGGACGTGATCGGCTGGGAGGGTGCGGTGAGCACCCTTGTCGAGTCCCCCGGTGACCGGGTCTTCGTGGCGCTCTACGACATCCACCCGTACGACGCCGGCCAGCTCGACGAGATCGAGGGGGTGACCGCCGGCACGTACCGCAAGCTGCACGTGCGGGTCTCCACCCTCGACGGCGACGTGACCGCCTGGATCTACGTCTTCAACGGGTACGAGGGTGGCCTGCCGACCTCGTGGTACCTGTCGGAGATCGCGAACGCCGCCGAGAAGGCGGGCGCCCCGGACGACTACGTCACCGAGCTGCGGGCCCGCCCCACCGGCACCGCCTCGGCGTAGCAGCGCGTATCGCACCCCTCCAGTGTGCCGCCGCAGTCGAGCGGGGTGCCGGGCGGGCCGGACCGGGGTCGTCAATCACACACCGGCCGCCGGAACGGAAAGCTCGTACATGTCGGCCCACACGGTCTCCCGCAGGCCCACCGACTCGTACAGCGACAGCGGGGCGGTCGGGTTGGTGAGGTCGACGCCGAGGCCGACCGACCGCCGCCCCTTCTCGGCGTAGCGGGCGAAGGCGCTGCGCAGCAGCGCCGCACCCACACCCCTGCGCCGGTACGCGGGCAGCACCGACAAACTCTTCACCCAGCCCTGCTGCTGGTCGACCGCCTGGTCCGAGGACCGCAACGCGCCGACCGGCACCCCGTCCACCTCGGCGACGAACCACTCGTCCCAGGCGGTCAGGTCACCGATCCGGGCCCGCCACCGCTCGTACGACAGCGGCTCGTGATCGGCGGTGTCGGCGAAGGCGGTATCGGTGATCCGGTGGAACTCCCGCAGGTCGGCCTCGTCGTCCGGGCGGACCGGCCGCACCGTCACTGCCGATGGACCGGCCGGCTCGTCGGGCAGGTCGTCCAGCGGCCCGCTCATCCGGACGTATCTCTTGACGAGGGTGAACCCGACCTCGCGCAGGGTTCGTTCCCAGTCGCGTTCCGGCGCGAAGATCGCGCAACGGACGGTGAGCGATGGCAGCCCCCGCTCGGCGGCGCGCTCGGCGACCCGGTCCAGTTGGCGGAGTAGCAACGGCGCGCGGACGGCGGCGGCCCGTACCGGATCGACGTAGACCTCCACGAACTCCCGGCCCACACCTGTCGGGTTGTCCACCGTCGCCCAGCCGACCACAGTGTCGTCCGGGTCGATGGCCAGCCAGGAATCCCGGCTCGGGTCGAAGTGGGGGGCGGTCAGCGACGCCGCGACGTCCTCGGCGTCGAAGTCGGGATGGCCGATGGCGAAGGTGTCGGCGGCGTGCACCACCGCGAGGATCGCCGGCACGTCGTCGAGGGTGGGTCGGCGCGTCGTCCAACCAGCGGGAAGGGTCACGGCAGGACATCCTGGCAGCCGATTCGCTCCGGCGCCGCCCATTTTTCCGGCCGACGGGAAGCTCAGCCGAGGTCGACCCGGGTGCGGTGCAGCAACTCCACCAGCTCCGCGCCGTCGGCGGGCCCGAGGGCGGTGAACGCCGGCGCGGTCAGCCGGTTGGTCACCGCCTCCGCCCAGAGTCGGCGGCGTACCAGCGGCCCGATCGGCGGGTACGGCGGCGGCCAGCCACAGGCCACCGCGCCGGCCTCGCCCTCCGGCCCGGCCAGCACGGCCTCCAACGGGGTCATCCCCGCGGCGCGTACCGCCAGCAGGTAGGCGCCGGTGAAGTGTTCCCGGAGCAGCCGCAGCCCGGCCGCGCTGCGCGCCCCGGGCGAGAGATCCGGAAGCGGCATGGCCCGCCACGCGGCGAAGAGCGGCATCCCACTGGCCTCCGCCGCCACCACGGCCCGCTCGACGAGCGCCGACAGGCGTTCGGTGCCGGGCAGAGGGCCGAGCTGCTCCGCCCCCCACCGGCAGCATTCGGCGAGACTCGCGGCGGCCACCTCGAACGGCGGAACGACCCGGGCGGCGGCGTCCCAGCCGTCGGCGACCGCGTCCGGGGCGATGAACCCGAGGGCGGCCGATGCCGTCTCGGCCCGCACACCGCCGAGCGCGCCGGCCCGGCCGCTGATGTAGAAGGCCCAGCCGGAGATGCCGAGCAGTCGGGCCCGGCGCAACGTGGTCGGGTCCCGGCTGAAGGCGTCGCCCAGGTCGAGCACGACGGGCTTACTGGCGGCCGCGACCTGCTCCGGAGTCACCGCGCCGCCTCGCTCGGGCAACCCGACCGGGCGACCACGACCACGCCCCGACCCGGGGCCACTCGCCGTGTACGGTCCGCACACTCGTCGTCGTCCATCGATGGTCAGTCTGCCGCGCCACCGCCCGCGTCCGCATTCCCCTCTTCGGCCGCCAGTGCCTCGACCGCCGCCTCGACCTCGCCGGCGCGCCGCCGGGCCACTGTGACCGCACGCTCGGCGGCACGCCGGGCGAGCTTGGCCCGGCCGAGGTCCTGCTCGGCGACCGCGCGCCGCCGCTCCAGCTCGGCCAACTCGGCCTCGAGGCGATCGAGTACTGCCGCACCGTCGCGCTCCTGCCCGGTCGCCTCGGTCAGCTCGGTCTCGGCCCGCTCCTGGTCGGCCTGGGCCTTCGCCAACTCCCGGTCCAGGGCGCGGCGCTGGCGGGCCCGCTCGGCTCGGGCCGCCCGCTGTGCGGCCCGCTCGGCCTGCTCGGCACGCTCGGCCGCCCGGTCCGGACGGGGTGCCGCCTCGGGACGGCCCCGTTGAGGGCCGGGTCGGCGGGCCGGGCGCTCCTCCTCGCGCTCCTCGTCATCGTCGGTGACCAGCCGCAGTTGCGGCCGGGGCACCTCACCGAAGCCGGCGTA
Organism: Micromonospora sp. NBC_00821; assembly: GCF_036347035.1. NCBI lineage: Bacteria > Bacillati > Actinomycetota > Actinomycetes > Micromonosporales > Micromonosporaceae > Micromonospora > Micromonospora sp. NBC_00821. Next base: position 1,050,129 of record NZ_CP108880.1, on the reverse strand, counting down.
GCTGGCCGCCCGCAGGAGGCGGCCCGCCCGCACCTGCTCGGCGACCTCGGCGTCGGAGAACGCCGCGTTCAGCGTCGCCTCCACCTCGGCCAGGGGCAGCCGGCTCGCCGGTGGCGCGTCCGGCTCGGCCGCGGCGAGCTTGCGAACCTCGGCGACCAGGGCGCCGACCACCGCCCGGCGCTGTGCGGACAGCTCCCGCAGTCGGGGCCCGCGCAACTCCCGCTGGGCGACTCGCAGGGCGTCGGCGAGCTGCACCAGATCGGCGACCAGCTCCGGGCGTCGGATGGAGAGCAGGTTCACCAACCAGGCGGCCACCGTCGGACGACGCAGCCGGGCCAGTTGCCGGGCGGTGGTCGGGTCGCCGGCCCGGCGGGCCTCGGCCACGGCGGCGTCCCGGGCGGCCACGAACCGGTCCGGTGGGGTGCGGTAGAGCTGCTGCACCAGCTCCGCGGAGAGGCCGGGCATCGGGTCAGACGTCCACCCGGCTACCGGGCTCCAGTCGCTGGTATTCGGTGCCGGACAGCGCTGTGTACTGCCGGTCGAGCACGCCCAGCCCGTTGTCGTTGAGCAACGCGTCGTGCAGGGCGTACGCGCGCCGCGGTGCGACAGCGCGGATGAAGTCGACCACCTCGGAGAACTTCGACCATGGCGCGTGGATCGGCGCGAAGAGCGTGTCGACGGGTGTCTCGTCGGGCACCACCAGGGAGTCGCCCGGGTGGTAGACCACGTCGTTGATCAGGTAACCGAGGTTGTCGATCACCGGGATGTCGGGGTGGATCACGGCGTGCCGCCCCCCGTACGCGCGCACCGCGACCCCGGCGGCGGTGAAGGACTCACCGACGCTGACCGGGCGCAGCACGTCGGCAGCGTCGCCCAGGGACTCGCCGAGCGAGGCGGGCCCATGGATCGGGAACGGCTGTCGGTCGAGTTGCAGGCGCACCGCGGCCAGATCCAGGTGGTCGGGGTGTTCGTGGGTGATCAGCACCGCGTCCGCACCGTCCAGCGCCGCCGCGGCGTCGCCGAACACCCCGGGGTCGACGACGAGCACTCCCCCGTCGTGTTCCACCCGAAGGCAGGAGTGGGCGTACTTGGTGAGCCGCATCGTGACTCCTCGATTATCGAATCGTGACGTCCTCAGCGCAGTCTGCCGGAACCAGCCGGTGTGTGCGTCGCGTCCGAGCTATCGCCACACCGGTTGACGACGATGGGAGCGGGGATGGACGGACAGGTGGGACGACGCCGCGGTGCGCTGCTGGCGGCCACGACACTGGCGGCGGCTCTGGCGCTGACGGGGTGCGGCGCTGGCGACAGCGGGGCGCGGGACAACGCGGGCACGGCGGCCGAGGCGCCAGCGGCCAACGGCGGCGAGGCGGGCCGGGACGCCGCCGCTGGTGCGCCGCAGGGGGCCGGCGCGGGTGCACCGGACCTGCGGGTCGACCAGCGGGCGATCATCTACACCGGAAGGATGCGGGTGCAGGTGGACGATGTGGACTCCGCTGCCCGCGAGGCCACCGCCGTGGCCACCCAGGCCGGCGGCTTCGTCGGCGGCGACCAGCGGCGCAGTGCCGACGCCGACGCGGTGGCGGAGTTGGAGCTGCGGGTGCCGGCGGCGAAGTTCACCGGCGTGGTGGAGGAGATCGCGAAGCTCGGTCGGCAGCAGAGCCGGCAGATCGACACCCAGGACGTCACCGAGGAGACCGTCGACCTGGAGGCCCGGATCACCAGTCAGCGGGCCCGGGTGGAGAGCGCCCGCCGGTTGCTGTCCCGAGCCACCTCGATCACCGATCTGGTGTCGCTGGAGAACGAGTTGGGTCGCCGGGAGGCCGACCTGGCCTCGCTGGAGGCCAAGAAGCGGCGCCTGGCCGACCTGACCGCCCTCTCCACGATCACCGTGTCGCTGGCCGGGCCGGCGGCGAAGGACACCGAGGACGAGGCCGAGACCGGCTTCCTGGTCGGGCTCAGGGGCGGCTGGAAGGCGTTCCTCGTCTCGATGACCGTCCTGCTCACGGTGCTGGGTGCGTTGTTGCCGTGGCTGGTGGCGCTGGGCGTACCGCTGGTGGCGCTGCTGGTGGTGCTGCGCCGACGGCGTAGGTCCCCGGCTCTGGTCGCGCCGGTCAGCGCGCCGCCGCCAGTGCCCGCAACGCGGTCTGCACCATGACGCGGACACCGACCGCGATGGACCGCTCGTCCACGTCGAAGCTCGCCCGGTGCAGGTCGACGTTGGGGCCGGAGCGACCCACGCCGAGCCGGGCGAGGGCGCCGGGGACGTACTCCAGGTACCAGGAGAAGTCCTCGCCGCCCATGCTCTGCGGTGTCTCGGCGATCCCGTCCGGGCCGAGGGCGGCGGCGGTGGCTGCGGTCAGCACCTGGATGGCGTGGGAGTCGTTGCACACCGGCGGCCGGCCGCGCAGGTATTCCAGGTCGACAGTGGCACCGGTCGGCGCGATCACGTCCCGCACCACCTGAGCGACGATCTTGGGAGCTTGCTCCCAGGTGTCGCGGTCCATCACCCGGAGGGTGCCGGACGCGCTCGCCTCGGACGGGATGACGTTGTAGCGGGTGCCGGCCGAGGCGTGGCCGAAGACCAGCAGCAGGCCGCTGTTGGCCGGCACCCGGCGACTGACCAGGGCCGGCACCTCGGTGATCAGCCGACCGAGCGCGTCGACCATGTCGACGGTCAGGTGCGGGCGGGCGGTGTGCCCGCCCGGGCCGGAGAGTCGGACCGTCACGTTGTCGGCGGCCGCGGTGATCGGCCCGACCCGCAGGCCGACCTGGCCCACCTGCAGGTTCGGGTCGCAGTGCAGCGCGAAGATCTGCACCACGTCGTCCAGGCCGCCGGCCTCGATGACCTCCAGCGAACCGCAGGGCAGGATCTCCTCGGCCGGCTGGAAGATGAGCCGGACCCGACCGTCCAGCTCGCCGAGGTCGGCGAGTTGGGCCAGCAGCATGCCGACGCCGAGCAGGACCGAGGTGTGCACGTCGTGCCCGCAGGCGTGGCAGACGCCCTCGACCGTCGACCGGTACGGGACGTCCTTCGGGTCGTCCAGCGGCAGGGCGTCGATGTCGGCGCGCAGTGCCACGACCGGCCCGTCCGGCCTGCCGTTGACGTCGCAGATCACGCCGTTGCCCTTGGGCAGCAGGCGCGGATTCAGCCCGGCCAGCGACAGCTCCCGGGCGATCAGCGCGGCCGTCTCGAACTCGTTGCCGGACAGCTCCGGGTGCGAGTGGAGGTGACGGCGCGTAGCGATCAGCCCCGGTACCCGGAGCGCGAGAAGGTGGTCCAGCTCGCGGGGCAGGGGCTGGGATCCCGGTGGCGTCTCCGGCCAGGACGACGCCAGCTGGCCATTTGTGGGCAGCGTCAACGCACTCGTCACGTCGAATTCTCGATCACTAGGAATGGATGGATCATCGGGGACAGCAGACAGCCTAGACCTCCGACGGTGACGCTGCGCAACCTCGTTACGGTAATGATCGGACCGCACAGAGTCACGTATGCCCTGCTGGGGGCGCTCGTCAAGGCGGGGGACAGCAGGTAGATCACGGTCAAACGCCGTCATCAGCCCCTCACCTCCTACAACGCGTAACCGATCGCGGCGGTCACGAATCCCCGCGCCAGTCGGAGACCCGTTGCCAAATTGTCGCATTAGTCGGGGTGATGAACTGACACTCCGACAATTAGCCGACCACACACGGCAACGAGCCGGATAAGGACGCTCACATGCACCCACCCACCGTGGGCGCACACGGTGTGCGTCCCGGCTCAACCGACCGGATACCCGCTGAGAGTGCCGGACACACCGCGTCCCGAGGCCGCAGCGGCGGCCGGGCGCTCAGAATCGGTCGGTGGGTCGGTACAACCCCCACACCTCACGCAACGTCCCACAGACCTCACCCACCGTCGCCCGGGCCCGCAGCGCCTCCTTCATCGGGTACAACACGTTCTCCGTACCCTCGGCGGCAGCCCGAAGATCGGCGAGCGCCCGTGCCACCGCGTCGGCGTCCCGCTCGGCGCGCAGCCGGGCCAGCCGGTCGGCCTGGGCCGCCTCGATCGTCGGGTCGACCCGCAGCGGCTCGTACGGCTCCTCCTCGTCCACGGTGAACCTGTTGAGCCCGACCACCACCCGTTCCCCCGAGTCGATCTCCTGGGCGATCCGGTACGCGGACTGCTCGATCTCCCGCTTCTGGAACCCGGCCTCGATCGCGTCCACCGCCGAGCCGTGGTCGGCCACCCGCTCCATCAACTCGACGGCGGCGGCCTCGATCTCGGCGGTCATCGCCTCCACCACGTACGACCCGGCGAACGGGTCGACGGTGGCGGTCAGGTCCGTCTCGTAGGCCAGCACCTGCTGGGTACGCAGCGCGAGCCGGGCCGCCTTCTCGGTGGGCAGCGCGATCGCCTCGTCGAAGCTGTTGGTGTGCAGCGACTGGGTGCCACCGAGCACCGCAGCCAGACCCTGCACCGCCACCCGAACCAGGTTCACCTCCGGCTGCTGGGCGGTGAGCTGCACGCCAGCGGTCTGGGTGTGGAACCGCAGCATCATCGACTTCGGATCCTTGGCGCCGAAGTCGTCCCGCATCAGCCGGGCCCAGATCCGCCGGGCGGCGCGGAACTTCGCCACCTCCTCCAGCAGCGTGGTGCGGGCCACGAAGAAGAACGACAGCCGGGGCGCGAAGTCGTCGACGGCGAGCCCGGCGGCCAGCGCGGCCCGTACGTACTCCACCCCGTTGGCCAGCGTGAACGCGATCTCCTGCGCGGGCGTCGCGCCGGCCTCCGCCATGTGGTAGCCGGAAATCGAGATGGTGTTCCACTTCGGCACCTCGCTGCGGCAGTACGCGAACGTGTCGGCCACCAGGCGCAGCGACGGCTTCGGCGGGAAGATGTACGTCCCCCGGGCGATGTACTCCTTGAGGATGTCGTTCTGGATGGTGCCGTTGAGCGCCGTGCCCGGCACCCCGTTCTCCTCGGCGACGAGTTGGTAGAGCAGCAGCAGCACCGAGCCGGGCGCGTTGATGGTCATCGAGGTGGACACCTTGTCCAGTGGGATGTCGGCGAACAGCAGCCGCATGTCCTCGATGGAGTCGATCGCGACACCCACCTTGCCGACCTCGCCATGCGCGATCGGCTCGTCCGAGTCGTAGCCCATCTGCGTCGGCAGGTCGAACGCGACCGAGAGGCCCATCGTGCCGGCCCGCAACAACTGGTGGTACCGCGCGTTGGACTCGGTGGCGGTGCCGAAGCCGGCGTACTGGCGCATGGTCCACGGGCGGGAGGTGTACATGGTGGGGTAGACACCCCGGGTGTACGGGAACTCGCCCGGGCTGCCGAGCCGGGAGTCCAGGTCCTCCGGAAGGTCGGCCTCCGTGTAGACGCCGTTGATCGGGAAACCGGACTCACTTGACCGCCGTTGGTTCATCCCCGGATGGTAGGACGCCTGGCCACGTGGTCGGGTGAGGGATACCGCACAGTGCGTCCCGACCCGTCGACACCAGGTGAACGACAGCGCACGTTCTGTCGACTTCGATAAACGTCCGCCGCGTCGGCTTTCGCATCGGGCGTCGGAACCAGCAAGATAGGGGGGTTGTGTCCCAGCCCCCCTCGATTTCCCCCGGTGGCTTTTCTGTGACTCAGATCCCGACGTGGAGCGGCGGACCAGTTAGTCCCGCCAACGGACGAGCGGCGCCCGGCACCACCATTGGTGGCCGGTACTCGCTGCGGTCCTCGGTGGGCAACGGCGGCATGGGCACGGTGTGGCGCGCCACAGACACCCTGCTGCGCCGCGACGTGGCGGTGAAGGAGGTCGTCCTGCCCCCGGGGCTGGCCCCCAGCGACCGCGACGCGATGTACGAACGCACCCTGCGCGAGGCCCGCGCCGCCGCCGCCATCCAGCACCCCGCTGTGGTGCAGGTGTACGACGTGGTCACCGAGGCCGGCAGGCCGTGGATCGTGATGGAGCTGCTGGACGCCCGCAGCCTCGCCGACATGGTGATCGAGGACGGGCCGGTCGCGCCCCGCGCCGTCGCCAAGATCGGCATCGCGCTGCTCGGCGCGTTGGAGGTCGCGCACGCGATCGGCGTGCTGCACCGCGACGTCAAACCCGCAAACGTGCTGATCTGCACCGACGGGCGCTGCGTGCTGACCGACTTCGGGGTCGCCCGGATGCCCACCGACGTGCAGCTCACCACCCCCGGCATGGTGCTCGGCTCGCCGCACTTCATCTCGCCCGAGCGGGCCATGGGCCAGGAGTTCGGCCCGCCCAGTGACCTCTTCTCGCTGGGTGTGACGCTCTACACCGCCGTCGAGGGGCGGCCCCCGTTCGACAAGGGCGACCCGATCGAGACCATGCACGCCGTTGTGGAGGACCCGCCCGCCCCACCGCAGCGCAGCGGCCCGCTGACCCGGGTGCTGATGGGTCTGCTCGAGAAGGACCCGGCGCGCCGACTCGACGTGCACACCTCCCGGGCCATGCTGCGCGAGCTGCTTGCCGGCCCGCTGGGCAGCACGGCGACGGCTGTGCACTCGGTCACCGACCCGTACGCAGTGGTGCCGGTGCAGCAGCGCCCCATCCCCGTCCTCCCGCCGCCCCCGCCGGAGCCGAAGCCGGACAGCCAGATCGGTGGCCCGGCGATGCTGGCCCCGGGTGAGTCGCTGACCGACCGGCTGGCCTCGCTGCGCCGGGGCGAGCGCCCGCAGGCAGCTCGCCCGGCCGGCACCACCGGTGGGCTCGACGAGACCAGCGCCGACGCGTTGGCCGGTCCGCTGCACACGCCGACCGGCGCGATGCCGAGTCCCGGGCGACCCGCGGCCGGGCGCACCTACGGCGGCAACGCGGACGCCACCCAGCGGGTGGATGCCGGCGGGCACCCCGACGCCACCCAGCGGGTGGACGCCGGCGGGCACCCCGACGCCACCCAGCGGGTCAGCTACGGCAGCCCGGCCGATGCCACCCAGCAGGTCGGGTACGGCGGCGCATCGGAGGCCACCCAGCGCGTCGGCGGCACCTACGGCGGCGGCAACCAGTGGTCGGTGCCGGGCACCGGCCAGCCCTGGGCCACCGCGCCCGCCGCCTCGGGCGGCAGCGCGCTGGACAAGGTCCGGGCCACCGGTGGTCAGCTCGTCACCACTGTCAAGGGCTGGCCGCGCAAGGTGCAGCTCGCCGCGGCCGGCGGGTTGGTCGTCGTGCTGCTGATCACCGCTGTGGCGCTCTCCGGCGGCGACGACGCCCCGCCGAGCACCCCTGCCGCGCAGCCCACCACGTCCGCCCCGGCGGCCCCCACCGTCGAGATGCAGGAGCACGCGGCCCGCGGGATCCAGGTCATGGTGCCGAAGGGCTGGAAGAAGGCCACCGGCGGCTCGTACACCGACTACATCGACCCGGCGGACAGCGGCCGCAAGGTCCGCATCATCACCGAGAAGTGGAGCAGCAGCTCCGTCCGGTGGGCCGAGACGGCCGAGAACGGGCTCAAGACCCGGAGCACCTCCTGCGTCAAGCCGTACAACCAGGTCTCCTCCACCGAGACCGAACTGGCCAGCAAGCCGGCAGCCGAATTCGAGTACACCTGCGGCGCTGGTGACGCGATGCGGCACGGCGTCTGGCGGGGCGTCGCGCAGGACGGCAAGGCGTACTCGTTCTACCTCACCGCCACGGACGCCAAGTTCGCGGAGAGCAAGCCGATCTTCGACGAGATGGCACGGACGTTCCAGCTCACCGGGAACGGCTGAGCCGGAGGGAACCCACAGGGGCGATCCGCCGCCGTGCTATCAAAGGGGCATGGCGGCGGACACCACTGACATCGACGACATTCGCGAGCAAGCCCGGCGCTGGCTGGCCGACGACCCCGACCCGGCCAGCCGGGACGAGCTGACGGCGGTGCTCGATGGCCTCCCGGCGAGCGCCCCGGAGCTGGCCGACCGGTTCGCCGGCCCGCTGACCTTCGGCACGGCGGGCCTACGCGGCCCGCTGCGCGCCGGCCCGAACGGCATGAACCTCGCCGTGGTCACCCGGGCCGCTGCCGGCCTGGTCACCTGGCTCGCGGCCCAGGGTGGCACCGGCCCGTTGGTGATCGGGTACGACGCCCGCCACGGCTCCCGCCAGTTCGCCGAGCGCACCGCCCAGGTGGCCACCGGCGCTGGCCGCCCGGCGCTGCTGCTGCCCAGCCCGCTGCCCACCCCGGTGCTGGCGTACGCCGTGCGGCACCTCGGCGGTGTCGCCGGAGTGATGGTCACGGCCAGCCACAACCCGCCGCAGGACAACGGCTACAAGGTCTACCTCGGCGCGGAGTTGGGCGGCGAGTTGGGCGCCGGCGCGCAGATCGTGCCACCCGCCGACGCCGGTATCGAGGCCGCCATCCGATCGGTCGGGCCGCTGGCCCAGGTGCCGTTGGGCGAGCCCGGTCTGGTGCTCGGCGACGACCTGGTCGCCTCGTACGTCGAACGGGCCACCGCGGTGATCGACCCGGACGGGCCGCGGGACCTGACTGTGGCGTACACCCCGCTGCACGGGGTGGGCGCGGCGGTGCTCACCGCCGCCTTCGCCCGCGCGGGCTTTCCGACCCCCGGGGTGGTGCCCGACCAGGCCGAACCGGACCCGGCGTTCCCCACCGTGTCATTCCCCAACCCGGAGGAACCGGGTGCTGTGGATCGGCTCATCGCCCTGGCCGACTCCACCGGCGCGGACCTCGCCATCGCCAACGACCCGGACGCCGACCGTTGCGCGGTGGTCGTCCGGGACGACCGCGACGGCTGGCGGATGCTGCGGGGCGACGAGGTGGGCGTCCTGCTCGCCGATCACCTGATGCGCCGGGGGGTGACCGGGCTCTACGCCACCACGATCGTGTCGTCGTCACTGCTGCGGGCGATGTGCGCGGCCCGGGGCCTGCCCTACGACGAGACGTTGACCGGGTTCAAGTGGATCGTGCGGGCCGGCGGCGGGAGCGCGCCGCTGGTCTTCGGCTACGAGGAGGCGCTCGGCTACTGCGTCGCCCCGGAACACGTCCGGGACAAGGACGGCATCACCGCCGCGCTGACGGTGGCGGAGTTGGCCGCCGGCCTGAAGACGCAGGGTCGTACGTTGACCGACCGGCTGGACGAGTTGGCCGCCGAGTTCGGCGTACACCACACCGACCAGCTCTCCGCCCGGGTGGACGACCTGCGGGTCATCGCCGACGCGATGGCCCGGATCCGGGCGGCCACCCCGGCCACACTGCTCGGGCAGCCGGTGGACAGCGTCCGGGACCTGCTGCCCCAGTCGGACGTGGTGATCCTCCGGACCGCTGTGGCCCGGGTGGTGATCCGCCCGTCCGGGACCGAGCCGAAGCTCAAGGCGTACCTCGAGGTGGTGGAACCGGTAGTCGACGGTGACGTCCAGACGGCCCGCAGCAGGGCGGCGTCGGCAGTGGTCGCGCTCCGCGCTGAGGTCAGCGCCGCCCTTGGCATCTGAACCCCGCAGCACCCAGCCACAACAGGTCCGCCCTTTGCTCTGCACCCGCGGAAGCGCCATCCCACTGTCAGCCGGTGGCGCCTGGGCGGGTGCAGAGCAAAGGGCGCGCCGAGCGGGGTCGACCCGACGTCAGCGGCGCGGGCCGAGGGCCTGGTCGACGGCCCTGGCCAGGGCGGCGACGACCAGGCCGACCGACGGACGGACCACCGAGTCGTCGGTGCTCACCTCGCCGGAGAACCCGGCGCCGGTGGCGATCTCCGTCAGCCGGCGGCGGGCGTCGGCGGCGGCCTCGCCGCTCACCCCGAGCGCGGACTCCATCCGGAGCACCACCACCAGGGTGGCCAGCGCGGCGGTCCGCTCGTCCGGGGCTGCCGCGCCGGTCAGCGCCTCGGCCAGCCGCTGCCGGGTCTCCGCCTCGACGGAGGTGTCCACGACCGGGTAACGGTGCACGTGGATGAAGCCCAGCTCCGTCTCGTCGACGTCCCGGACGACGCCCTGCCGGCACAGGTCGGCGAGGATCCGGTCGCGCAGGCCGTGCCGCAGACGCTGCACCCAGGACGCCGGGGTGTGCGGGGTGTCGGCGGCGATCCGGCTGAGGACATCGTCGCTGAACGGCTCGCCGGTCGGCGTCGGGTCGATCACCGTCAGGGACCCGTCGGCGTACGCGATCCGGCCGGCCAGAGCCAGCTCGACCAGCACCGCGGCGGCCATGCCCAGGTCCAGGCTGATCCGTGGCATTGTCGCCTTGCCGGTCGTGTCGTCGTAGGCGAGGAGCAGCAACTCCTCGGCGAGCGCAACACCAGTCATGGCCGGAGACGGTAGCGGGTCCGCGCACCGCGCGCACGGACCCGCCGGACCCGGCACCGACCGGGTATCCCCTCAGAAGCGGGGCATGCCACCGAACTGGCGGTCGCCGGCGTCGCCGAGGCCGGGGACGATGAACATGCTGTCGTTGAGCCCCTCGTCGATCGAGGCCGTGACCAGGCGCAGCGGCAGACCGGAGCGTTCCAGCCGCTCGATGCCGACCGGGGCGGCGAGCACACAGAGCACTGTGATGTCGGTGCAGCCCCGGTCGGCCAGCAGCCGACAGGAGTGCTCCAGCGAACCACCGGTGGCCAGCATCGGGTCGAGCACCAGCACCGGCAGACCGGCCAGATCGCGGGGCAACGACTCCATGTACGCGCGGGGCTCGTAGGTCTCCTCGTCGCGGGCCAGGCCCACGAAGCCCATCGACGACTCCGGCAGCAGGCCGAGCGCGGCGTCCGCCATGCCCAGGCCGGCGCGCAGCACCGGGACCAGCAGCGGCGGGTTGGCCAGCCGGGTGCCCTCGGTGCCGGTGACCGGCGTCTGCACCGGATACCGCTCGACGGGGAAGGTGCGCGCCGCCTCGTACACCAGCATGGTGGTCAGTTCGTGCAGCGCCGCCCGGAACGTCGAGGAATCGGTGCGCGCGTCCCGCATGGCGGTCAGTCGAGACTGGGCCAGCGGGTGGTCAATGACGTGTACGTCCACGATCGCTCAACCTACCGGTCCGTACCGCGCGGCGGTGCGGGTGCGGTCGGACCAGGGACGCCGCTCACGTCGGCGCGTCATCGAGCGGTCGTGAGCAAGATCACTCGGCGGTCTGGTGCGTAGACTTCTCGCCATGACGGCGACAACGACGTCGGCCCGGTCGGAGCTCTCCGAGCTGGGACGATCCGAGACCGCTCTGCGGACCTTCCTGCACGGCCTGCCCGGCGTGGACCAGGTCGGCGCGGAGCAGCGGGCGGCACAGCTCGGCACCCGCTCCATCAAGACCACCGCCAAGGCCCAGGCGATCGACCTGGCGATCCGGATGGTCGACCTGACCACCCTGGAAGGGGCGGACACCCCAGGCAAGGTGCGCGCGCTCGCCGCGAAGGCCCTGCGTCCGGACCCGGCCGACCCGTCCTGCCCGCACGTCGGCGCGGTCTGCGTCTACCCGGCGATGGTCCCCTACGTGGCGGAGGTACTGCGCGGCTCGGGTGTGCACCTGGCCAGCGTGGCCACCGCGTTCCCGTCGGGTCAGGCGCCGCTGGAGATCAAGCTGGCCGACACCCGGGCCGCCGTCGCCGCCGGCGCCGACGAGATCGACATGGTGATCAACCGGGGTGCGTTCCTGGCCGGGCGGTACAAGGAGGTCTACGACGAGATCGTGGCCACCAAGGAAGCCTCCGGGGACGCCCACCTCAAGGTGATTCTGGAGACCGGCGAGCTGGCCACCTACGACAACGTCCGGCGGGCCTCCTGGCTGGCCATGCTGGCTGGCGGCGACTTCATCAAGACCTCCACCGGCAAGGTCCCGATCGCGGCGACGATGCCGGTGAGCCTGGTGATGCTGGAAGCGGTCCGTGACTTCCGCGAAGCGACCGGACGGCAGGTGGGCGTGAAGCCCGCCGGTGGCATCAAGACCACCAAGGACGCGATCAAGTACCTGGTGATGGTCAACGAGACCGTCGGCCCGGACTGGCTCGACCCGGACTGGTTCCGCTTCGGCGCGTCCAGCCTGCTCAACGACCTGCTGATGCAGCGCACCAAGCTGACGACCGGCACCTACTCCGGTCCCGACTACTTCACCCTGGACTGATAGCCGATGTTCGAATACGCCCCCGCCCCCGAGTCCCGCTCGGTGGTGGACCTCAAGCCCTCGTACGGGCTGTTCATCGACGGCACGTTCGTCGACCCGACCGACGGTGACAGCTTCAAGTCGATCAACCCCGCCTCCGAGGAGGTGCTGGCCGAGGTCGCCGAGGCCGGCGCCCAGGACGTGGAACGCGCGGTGCGGGCCGCCCGCAAGGCGTACGACAAGGTCTGGGGCCCGATGTCGGGCCGGGACCGGGCGAAGTACCTGTACCGGATCGCCCGGCTCATCCAGGAGCGCTCCCGCGAGCTGGCCGTCCTGGAGTCGCTGGACAACGGCAAGCCGATCCGCGAGTCCCGCGACGTCGACCTGCCGCTGGTCGCCGCGCACTTCTTCTACTACGCGGGCTGGGCCGACAAGCTGGAGCACGCCGGCTTCGGCGCGAACCCGCGACCCATCGGCGTGGCCGCGCAGGTCATCCCGTGGAACTTCCCGCTGCTCATGCTGGCCTGGAAGATCGCCCCGGCGCTCGCCGCGGGCAACACCGTCGTGCTGAAGCCGGCCGAGACCACCCCGCTGACCGCGCTGCTCTTCGCCGAGATCTGCCAGCAGGCCGAACTGCCGGCCGGTGTGGTCAACATCCTCACCGGCGCCGGCGACACCGGCCGCGCGCTGGTCGAGCACCCCGGCGTGGACAAGGTCGCCTTCACCGGCTCCACCGACGTGGGCCGGGCCATCGCCCGGTCGGTCGCCGGCACCAGCAAGAAACTCACCTTGGAACTGGGCGGCAAGGCCGCCAACATCGTCTTCGACGACGCACCGATCGACCAGGCCGTCGAGGGCATCGTGAACGGCATCTTCTTCAACCAGGGGCACGTCTGCTGCGCCGGCTCCCGACTCCTGGTTCAGGAGAACGTGGCCGACCGGGTGCTGGAGTCGCTGAAGCGACGGATGGCTCAGCTGCGGGTCGGCGACCCGTTGGACAAGAACACCGACGTCGGCGCGATCAACTCGGCCGCCCAACTGGAGCGGATCCGCGAACTGTCCGACGCCGGTTCCGCCGAGGGCGCCGAGCGCTGGTCACCGCCGTGCGACCTGCCCGACCGGGGCTTCTGGTTCGCGCCGACCATCTTCACCGGCGTCACCCAGGCACACCGGATCGCCCGCGAGGAGATCTTCGGCCCGGTGCTGTCGGTGCTCACCTTCCGCACCCCGGCCGAGGCCGTGGAGAAGGCCAACAACACGCCGTACGGGCTGTCGGCCGGGATCTGGACCGACAAGGGTTCCCGGATCCTGTGGATGGCCGACCGGCTGCGCGCCGGCGTGGTCTGGGCCAACACCTTCAACAAGTTCGACCCCACCTCGCCGTTCGGTGGGTACAAGGAGTCGGGCTACGGTCGCGAGGGCGGCCGGCACGGGCTGGAGGGCTACCTCAATGTCTGAGCGGGTCGCGGTACGCAAGACGTACAAGCTCTTCATCGGCGGGAAGTTTCCGCGCAGCGAGTCGGGACGGTCGTATCTCGTGCAGTCCTCGAATGTGTCACTGGCCTCCCGCAAGGACGCCCGGGACGCGGTGGTCGCCGCCCGCGCCGCCGTCAAGGGCTGGGCCGGCGCGACCGCGTACAACAGGGGTCAGATCCTCTACCGGGCCGCCGAGATGCTGGAGGGCCGCCGCGAACAGTTCGTCGCCCTGGGCATCCCCGGCGACGAGGTGGACGCCGCTGTCGACCGCTGGGTCTGGTACGCCGGCTGGGCCGACAAGTTGGCCCAGGTGTACGGCGGCGCCAACCCGGTCGCCGGCCCGTACTTCAACATCTCCGCGCCCGAGCCGACCGGCGTGGTCGCTGTGGTCGCCCCGGAGCGCCCGGCGCTGCTCGGCCTGGTCAGCGTGATCGCCCCGGCGATCGTCACCGGCAACACGGTGGTGGTGGCGGCGTCCCCGAGCGAGCCGCTGGCGGCGGTGACCCTGGCCGAGGTGCTGGCCACCTCCGACCTGCCCGGCGGTGTGGTCAACATCCTCACCGGCGCGATCACCGAGACCGCGCCGACGCTGGCCGCGCACATGGACGTCAACGCGATCGACCTGACCGGGGTCACCGACGCCGCGCTCGCCACCGACCTGGAGGTCAAGGCCGCGGAGAACCTCAAGCGGGTGCTCCGACCGGCCCCGGCCGACCACGACTGGGCCGCTGACCCAGGGGTGGCGCCAATGACGGCGCTGTTGGAGACGAAGACGGTGTGGCACCCCAAGGGGGTGTGATTCGTTCCCGGCCTTTGGGAATTTCGGGGGAGCCCCACCCGCTCCGGGCGGTCAGGCTTGATCCCTGCGCAGGCGGGGCTCCCCCGAAATTCCTGACGTGGGCCGGGTTCGTCGGGTGGGTCAGCTCAGGGGTTCTGCCTCGAGTTGGGTTGCCGGTTGGCGGCGTGCCGCTCGGCCACGCCGGGGATCGACCTGGCGGGTGGGTCGGGGTCTACTACCGGGGGTAGGATTGAATCGTGACTCGGTTGGGCGATCTTGAGCGTGCGGTGATGGACGTGCTGTGGGACGTGGTTCCCGGCACGTCGGACGGGGTGACCGTGCGCGAGGTGGCCGACGCGCTCGATGGCCGTGAGCTGGCGTACACCACTGTGATGACGGTGCTGGACCGCCTCGCCGGCAAGGGCATGGTGCAACGGGAGCGGGAGGGCCGGGCCTGGCGGTACCGTCCGGCGGCCAGCCGCGAGGCGCACATCGCTCAACTCATGCTCGACGCCCTCGACCTGGGTGGCAGCCGGGACGCCGCACTGGTGCGCTTCGCCCGCTCAGTGACCGGCACCGAGGCCGAGGTGCTGCGAGCGGCCCTGGGCAGCGAGGCCGGCCTGGCCGGGCCGGGCTCCACCGGCGGCGACACGGGCGGGGCCGACGCCCTGACCGACCGGGTGGACGGGCCGGCGGGCCGACGACCCGCCGGCGAGGCAGCGGAGCGGTAGGGCGCGCGCCATGGCCTACGCCGTGCACTTCGCCGCCACGATGCTGGCCTGCTATCTGACTGCCCAGGTGTTGGCCCGCTCCACCTGGACGTGGCGCAGCCCCCGGGTGGCGATCGTCTGCTGGCAGGCCGTCGGGTTGGCGTTGGGCCTCTCGGCGATGGGCCTGCCGATGGCGCTCGGGTTGAGCGCGTACGACAGGCCGACCGGCAGCGCACTGCTCGCCCTGGCCAACGACCTCGCCCACGGCGCCCTGCCGATCGGGGTGGGCACGTTCCACCTGGCCGGCGTCGGCGTGGGCTTCGGCATCGGGGCGGTGCTGGTCACGACGACAGTGCGCAGCATCCACGGCACCGTACGCGCCCAGCGTCGCCACCGGGACCTGCTCTCCCTTGTCGCCCGGAACGACCCGGCCGCGCCCGGCGCGCTGGTGTTGGATCATCCGAGCGCCGCCGCGTACTGCCTGCCGGGCGTGAAGCCGCAGGTGGTGGTCAGCGCCGGCACCCTGAGCTTGTTGGACCGGGCCGAGCTGGCCGCGGTGCTCAGCCACGAGCGTGCGCACGCCCACGAGCGGCACGACCTGGTGCTGCTGCCTTTCACCGCGCTGTGCCGGGCACTGCCGTGGTTCGGCTGGGTGCGCGACGCGCACGAGCGGGTCGCCCTGCTGGTCGAGATGCGCGCCGACGACAAGGCCCGCGAGCTGCACGCCGAGGCCCCGCTGGCGGGTGCGCTGCGCCGGTTCGCCGCAGCCGGGCACCGGATCACCCCGGCCGGCGCGCTCGGCATGGGCGACCGGGATCTCGACGTACGGGTGCAGCGCCTACTGGTCAGCGACCGGCCGCCCCGGGTGCTCGGCGCCACCGCCCTCGCGGTCGCCACCACCCTGGTCGCCCTCCCGGTCACCCTCTTCCTGAGCTGACGCCCACCGGGTACCGCTGAGCCCACGCGGCAGAGCCGCGCGGGGGGCGCTGCCCCCGGGCGCGCCCTCGCACCCCCGCTTCCCTCCCCGACGCGCCCCGCACCGCGCGCGCCCCGCACCGCGCGCGCCCCGCACCGCGCGCGCCCCGCACCGCGCGCGCCCCGCACCCCGCGCGCCCGGCACCCTCGCAAGATCGCACTCGATCCAGGATCGAGGGGCATCTCGGGGTCGCGAGACCACTACATCCAGGATCGAGCGCGATCTCCTCAATTACTACGTGGCGTAGTAAAGTTTCCTACGACAGGGCGTAGTAGGTCTTACCAGTAGGCAAACTACGTGTAGGGTGGCTACGACAAGGGAGCCAACGCTATGGAGGGCTGGTCATGGACACCCTGCTCCTCGCCCGCCTGCAGTTCGCCACCACCACCTCGATCCACTTCTTGTTCGTGGTGGTCACGCTCGGGCTGGTCACCCTGCTGGTCGGCATGCAGACCGCCTGGGTGCTCACCGGCAACCCGAAGTGGGAGCGGCTGACCCGCTACTGGGGCCAGCTCTACGTGATCAACTACGTGCTCGGCATCGCCACCGGGATCGTGATGGAGTTCCAGTTCGGGCTGAACTGGAGTGGCCTGTCGCGCTACGTCGGCAACGTCTTCGGCGCGCCTCTGGCCATCGAGACGCTTGTGGCGTTCTTCCTGGAGTCCACGTTCCTCGGGATGTGGATCTTCGGCTGGCACCGGCTCGGCAAGGGCGTCCACCTCGCGTTGCTCTGGGGTGTGGCGATCACCGCGTACGCCTCGGCGTTCTGGATCATGGTGGCCAACTCCTGGCTCCAGAATCCGGTCGGCTACGAGGTTCGCGACGGGATCGCCCACCTCACCGACTTCGGCGCGCTTCTCACCAACCCCAGCCTCGGCATGGCCTTCGGGCACGTGGTCTCGGCGGCGCTGCTGGTCGGCGGGATGCTGATGGCGGCGGTCAGCGCCGGGCACCTGATCCGGCGTACCCCGGACTTCGCGCTCTTTCGCACCTCGCTGCGGATCGGCCTGGTCACCGCGGCACTGGCCATCACCATGGTGCAGGGGTTCGGTTTCGCCCAGTTCGGTCCGGTGGGCTCGGTACAGCCGACCAAGTTCGGCGGCGACGGCCCGGAGAGCCAGGCACTGATAGCCGAGTGGACCACGCGGTTCGGCCCCGGCGACTACACCCCGCCGGCGCTGGCCAGCGTCGGGTTGGGCTTCATGATCCTGATCGGTTTCACCCTCGGCTGCGTCTGGCTCCTGCTGCCCCTGCTCTTCCGGGACTGGGTCATCCGACTGCGCTTCCCGCTCTGGCTGATCGTGCTCGGACTGCCGCTGCCGTTCATCGCGGTGATCCTCGGCTGGATCTCCCGGGAGGTCGGCCGTCAACCCTGGGTGGCGTACGGGCTGCTCCCCACCGAGCAGGCCGTCTCCCCGGTCAGCGCACCGCTGATGCTCACCTCGCTGATCGGGTTCAGCCTGCTGCTGGGCACCCTCGCCGTCACCAACTGGGTGCTGCTCGCCCGGCACGCCAGGCGCGGCGCGGCCGACCCGGCCCTCGGCCGCCCACCGGCACCGCCCAGCGAGCCGGCCCACCCCGAACCCGCCCTCCTCTGAGGAGTAGACAGTGGACCTCGCCTGGTACGCCCTGCTCGGCCTCTTCTTCGCCAGCTACCTGGTGCTCGCCGGCTACGACTACGGCGTCGGGCTGCTGCTCGCCCGCGGCGTCGGGCCGGCCGGGCGGCGGGAGGCGCTCACCGCGCTCGGCCCGTTCTTCCTCGGCAACGAGGTGTGGCTGGTGGCCGCCGTGGGCATCCTCTTCGGCGCGTTCCCCCTGCTGGAGGGCGAGTTGCTCGCCGGCTGCTATCCGGCGGTAGCCGGCGCGCTGGTCGGCGTCATCCTGGTCACCGTCGGGGTGCAACTGCGCAGCCGCCCCGACGACGAGCGGATCCGGGCCCGCTGGGACCGCGTCGTGATGATCGGCAGCGTCCTCGCCGCGCTGGGCTGGGGCGTGCTGCTCGCCGCGCTGTTGCAGGGCGTACCCCTCCAGGCCGACGGGCACGTCGCCGGCGTGACACACCTGGCGACCCCGTTCGCGGCCGCCGCCGGGTTGGCGATGGTCACAGTGGTCGCGGTGCACGGGGCGACCTTCCTCACCCTGCGACTGTCGGCCGAGGCCGCCGTCGTGGTCGGTCGTACGGCCCGCCGGCTGGTGCCGGTGGCGCTCACCGCTGTCGCAGTGGCCACCGTCGTGGGCCTGCTCTCCGCTCGGGTACGCGACGCCGTGCAGCGGCCGGCGGTGGCCGTACTCCTGCCGGTGCTGCTCGTGGCGGCGCTGCTGGCGGCCCGCGCGGCGCTGGCCCGGCGGCGGCCAGGGTGGGCTCTGGTCGCCACCGGCGCGGCCCTGGCGCTGCCGGTGCTGCTGGTCGGAGCCGCTCTCTGGCCCTACGTGCTGGTGTCCACGACCGACCCGGACGCCTCGCTGCGGGTGGCCGACGCCGCCGCCAGCGCACCGACACTGCGGCTGCTGGGCTGGGTGGCGCTACCGCTACTTCCGGCCCTACTAGGCTTCCAGGCGATGTGCTGGTGGGTTTTCCGAGGACGGACCGACGGTAGGGCACCGGTGTACTGGTGAGCCGCCGTCCGTTCGACCCGCGTCTGCTGCGCCGGGTCCCTGCGGCCCGGGGCGATCTTGCCGTGCTCGGGCTCCTGGGGGTGCTGGCCGCCGGGTTGATCGTGGCGCAGGCCACCGCGCTCGCGTCGCTGCTGGCCACCGCGATCGACGGTCGGCTGGATCGACCGGCGCTTGCCGGCTTCGTGGTCGCTGTCGCCGCCCGCTCGGCACTCGTCTGGGCGCAGGGCACGGTCTCGGCGCGGGTCGCCGCCACCGTCAAGGCAACGCTGCGGGCCGACCTGCTCGGCGCTGTGGGCCGGCACGGGCCCGGGTGGGTGGCCGGGCAGCGGGCCGGTGAGATCGCCACACTGGCCGGGCGTGGGTTGGACGCGCTGGACGCGTACTTCACCGGGTACCTGCCGCAACTGGTGCTCAGCGTGACGGTGCCCCTGGCGGTGCTGGCGCGGGTCGTCTTCGCCGACTGGAGTTCGGCGGTGATCATCGCGCTGACCTTGCCGCTGATCCCGGTCTTCGGTGCGCTGCTCGGCTGGCAGGCGCAGGCCGCCACCGAGCGGCAGTGGCGGCGGCTCGCGCTGCTCGGCGGGCACTTCCTGGACATGGTCGCCGGGCTGCCCACCCTGCGCGCGTTCGGGCGGGCCCGGGCGCAGACCGACGTGGTACGCCGGATGGCCGACGGTCACCGCGTCGCCACCATGAAGACGTTGCGGATCGCGTTCCTCTCCGCGCTGGTCCTCGAACTGGTCGCCACCCTCTCGGTGGCGCTGGTAGCGGTGCCGGTCGGCATCCGCCTGCTCGGCGGCGGGTTGGCCCTGCAGACCGCGCTGCTGGTGCTGCTGCTGACGCCGGAGGCGTACCTGCCGTTGCGGGCCGCCGGTAGCCGCTTCCACGCCAGCATGGAGGGGCTGGCCGCGCTGGACGAGGCGTTGACCGTCTCCGCCGCGCCCCCCGCGCCCCGGGCCGCCGAGGGCGCCTCCGTCCCCGACGCTCGGGCCGAGATCCGGTTCGAGGGGGTGACAGTGGCGTACGAGCGGACCACCGCGCTGCGCGACGTCACGCTGACCATCCGGCCCGGCGAGCGGATCGCCATCATCGGTCCCAGTGGCGCCGGCAAGAGCACTCTGCTCGGTCTGCTGCTGGGCTTCGTGGTGCCGACCAGCGGCCGGATCACGGTGGACGGGGTCGACCTCGCCACCGCCGACCCGGACGCCTGGCGCCGGCAGCTCGCCTGGGTGCCGCAGCGGGCCCACCTCTTCGCCGCCTCGCTGGCCGACAACATCCGTCTCGGCGCGCCGGACACCCCGGCCGACGTCCTCGCCACCGCGGTGCGCGACGCCGCCC
The DNA here is from genome assembly GCF_036347035.1 of Micromonospora sp. NBC_00821. NCBI lineage: Bacteria > Bacillati > Actinomycetota > Actinomycetes > Micromonosporales > Micromonosporaceae > Micromonospora > Micromonospora sp. NBC_00821. The sequence continues at coordinate 1,030,214 of NZ_CP108880.1, read as the reverse complement.
TGGACGACGTGGTGGCCGGCCTGCCCGACGGCCTGGACACCCTGCTCGGTGAGCGCGGTCACGGGCTGTCCAGTGGGCAGCGGCAGCGGGTGGCGCTGGCCCGGGCGTTCCTGCGCGCCGCCCCGGTGGTGCTGCTCGACGAACCCACCGCCCGCCTCGACACGGCGGCCGAGGCGGTGGTGCTCGACGCCACCCGTCGCCTGGTCGCCGGGCGGACGGCGCTGCTGGTAGCGCACCGACCGGCGTTGCTGGCCGACGCCGACCGGATCCTGCGCATCGAGGACGGTCTGGTCACCGAGTTGACACCCGAGCCGACCGGGAAGGCCGCCCGATGACCGGGGAACACGGGCGGGCGGTGGTGGCCGACGCGGCACCGGCCGGGCGGGCCGCCGCCGAGCGGGCAGTGCTGCGACTGGCCCGGCCGTACCTGGGCCGCCTGATCGGAGCCGGGCTGCTGGCGGCCGCCACCGAGTTCGCCGGCCTGGCCCTGATGGCCACCGCCACCTGGCTGCTGATGAGCGCCGCCGGTCAGCCTCCGCTGGACCGCCTCACTGTGGCGATCGTCGCGGTCCGGGCGCTGGCGATCAGCCGGGGCGTGTTCCGCTACACCGAACGGCTCGCCGGGCACGACGCGGTGCTCCGCATGATCACCGATGTCCGGGCCCGGGTCTTCGCCACCCTGGCGGCCCGCCGTGGCACTGCGCACCGCTCCGGGGACGTGCTGAGTCGACTGGTCTCCGACGTGGAGGCCGTCCAGGACCTGTTGTTGCGGGTGCTGGTGCCCGCCTCGGCGGCGGCAGTGGTCGGTGTCCTGGCGGTCGCCGTGGCGGCGCTGATCTCACCACCGGCCGCTGGCGCGCTCGCCGTCGGGCTGCTGGTCGCCGGGGTGGCGCTGCCCGCTCTGGCCACCGCTGTCACCCGCCGCAGCGCGGCCGAGGTGGCCCCCCTGCGGGGCGCGCTGGCCACCGACGCGATCGACCTCACCCACGGCGCGGCCGACCTGGCCGCGTTCGGGGCGACCGACGTCACGTTGCGCGCCGCCGAGCAGCGCGCCCACCGGCTGGCCCGGCTGGAACGTCGGCTGGCCGCCACCGGCTTCGCTGTGGACGCGGCCGGCGTGCTGGCCGCCGGCGTGACCGCGGCAGCGGTGGTGCTTGTCGCGCTCGCCGCCGACGTGTCGGGCGTGCTGGTGGGCGTCCTGGCCGTCGGCACACTGGCCGCCGTCGAGGTGACGCTGGCGTTGGTCGCGGCGGCCCGGCAGTGGACGCAGCTACGGCCCGGCCTGAGCCGGGTGGCCGACCTGCTCGACGCCGACCCGCCGACGGCCGCGCCGCCGGCGGCCGGTCCAACGGACCTGACCGGCCCGCACGAGCTGCGTTTCGACGACGTGACAGTGCGGTACCGGGCCGGTGCGGCGCCCGCCCTGGACGGGGTCAGCCTGGACCTGCCGGCGGGACGCCGGATCGCTGTCGTCGGCCCGAGCGGCGCCGGCAAGAGCACACTGGCCGCGGTGCTGACCGGCACCGTCCGGCCCGTGTCCGGCCGGGTCACCCTGGACGGTCAAGACCTCTCGGCGTACGCCGAGGAGGCCCTGCCGCGCGCCGTCGGCGGGCTGCTGGCCGAGGCGTACGTCTTCCATGCCACGGTGCGGGAGAACCTGCTGCTCGGGCGGGCCGGAGCGGGCGAGGAGGAGCTGACCGCGGCCACCGCCGCCGCCGGACTGCTGGACTGGGTCCGCGCCCAGCCGGCGGGCTGGGACACGCTGGTCGGCGAGGAGGGCGGGCAGCTCTCCGGCGGGCAGCGGCAGCGGCTGGCGCTGGCCCGGGCCCTGCTCGCCGCGCCGCCGGTGCTGGTGCTCGACGAGCCCACCGAAGGTCTGGACCCGACCGCCGCGGACGCGGTGCTCGCGTCCGCCCTCGCCGCCACCCCCGCCGGGCACTCGGTGCTGCTGATCAGCCACCGACTCAGCGGGCTGGCCGAGCTGGACGAGATAGTGGTCCTGGACGGCGGTCGGGTGATCCAGCGTGGTCGGCACGCCGAGTTGGTAGCGGCCCCGGGCTGGTACCGGGACCAGTGGCTGCTCCAGGCCGCGGCCGAACGGGGTTACCTGGCGCTCGCCCCCTGACCCGACTCGGGGACGGACCAGGGTTCTCCCGGACGTCGACCGGCGGGAGTCCGTGGCAGTGTGGTGCCATGGGGCGCGGTGAGGACGTGATGGTCGACGAGCACCTGCGGGAGCTGGCCGCTCGACTGCAGGGGCCGGCGCGACTCAAGTCCGATCTACTGACCGAGGCCCGACACGGGTTGCTGGACGCCGTCGAGGCGTACCGCGAGAGCGGGGTGCCACCCACCGAGGCGCAGCGCCGGGCGGTGGTGGAGTTCGGCTCACCGGCGCAGGTGCTCCCGTCCTGGCAGGCCGAGCTGGCGGTGGGCGCCCTGCGTGGGCTCTCCCTGCGGATGCTGGCGATCGCTGGGGTGGGGGTGTTCGCCGGTGATCTGACCTGGCGGGGGTCGAGCTGGAGTGGTGGCCCACGCCCTCCGGCCGGCTACCTGCTGCTCTCCAACTCGGTCGACTGGATCTGGATGAGCGCGCTGGTGCTCTCGGTGGCCGGTCTGCTGGTGGTCTGGGCGACCGCGCGAGCGCCACGGCCCGGCCTGGCCCTGGCCCAACGCGCGGTGGGCGCCGGCCTGACCGGCGTCCTGATCCTCGGCATAGTGGCCGGCAGCGCCCTCTTCACCTGGTCGCTCAACCTCTGGGACGCGGCGGCGCACTGGCCACCGATGATCATCGGTGCGGTGTTGGTGGGTGGCGCCTACTTCTCGCTGACCCGCGCGGCCCGCGGCTGGCTGCTGGCCGCCACGCGCTGATCGGCTTCGGATTCGAGCGGGTCAGGCCGGGGTGGGCGGGCTGCCGGGGTCGAGGAACCGGCCGACGGTCAGTTGGAACTCGCGCCAGCCGGCCCGCTCACCGGCCAGCGCCCGCCGGCCGGAGTCGGTGAGCTGGTACGTCCGCCGTTCCCGGCCGCTGACGGTGCTCCAGGCGCTCGCCACGTGACCGGCGCGTTCCAGGCGACGAAGCGCCGGATAGATGGTGCCGGTGGGCAGATCCAGACTGCCGTCACTGCGGGCGCGCAGCGCCTCGATGATCGCGTAGCCGTGCAGCGCGCCCTGTTCGAGCACGGCGAGCAGCAGAGCGTCGAGATGGCCGTGCAGTTCCTGGGCCTTCATGCGTAGCTACGCTACTTGTCGAACCGCCGCTTCGCCAGCGGTGACGACCAGCAGGTCGGACCCGTGCGCCAACCGGCCACCGGGGTGCGGGCATCGGTCACCCAGGGCTGCCGACTAGGGTATGTGCCCAGAGTCACTCGCCGGTCAGAGACCCCGGTGGGTGGGCAACCCGAAGCACACGGAGGTCAGCGTGGCCCGCCAGTCGCCCCAACGGCCCGACGCCGACGAGCCCGAGCTCGACGACACCACCGGCGCGGTCGAGCCAGACGAGACCGAGACCGACCGCCCGTCGGCGTCGATCGACCGCTCACTCTGGGACGAGCTGCGCATCGACCCAGTGGAGATCGCCCTGCCCGCCGGCACCGGCTTCACGCTCCGGGCGTACCGACCGGCCAGCTCGCTGACCCCGACCGACGTGACCGAGCGCGACCAGGACGACCCCTTCCTCGCCCGCCGCCAGGCGATCGAGGAGGAAGAGGACGACGAGACCGTCGTCATCCTCGACGAGGAGCTGGCCCAGGAGTTCGCCGACGAGGACGACGAGTCGAAGCGCCGCCGTGACGGCGCCGCCGCCGACACCGAGACCGACGACGAGTCGGACGAGGCCGTCACGGACGAGGCGGACGACGAGGAGGTGCCGGTCTTCCTCAGCAACCGAGGCAAGCTGCTGCTGTTCAAGACCCCCGAGTCGCTCGTCAGTTTCATCCGATCCGGTGCGCCAAACGATCTGTCCCAACTGGACAGCTGGAATGAATTGTCCGAACGGGTGGAGCCGGCAGATATCGCTCCGCTGGACGAGGACACCTACGAGCTCGACCTGGTCGTGGAGAACCTGCGCGGCGGGCACGACACGTGGGATTCGACCCTGCTGATCGAGGCGGGTGAGGCCGCGCGGGACCTCTCGTACGCATTGCGGCTGCCTGCGGTACTCGACATGCTCTCCGCCGGCTCCAGCCTCGACGACCTGGACGAGGCGCTGCGTGGCACCGCCAACGGTGGGATCGGCGCGTTCATGGCTCGGCGACGGCTGAAGAAGATCGGGGCGCAGACCGCAAGTTTGGGTTGGCGCACCATTGTCGGCAAGATCTCTGCGGTGGTGGACTGGCGCGACTGACCCGTACCGGGGAGCATCAGTTGCTGGCAGAGGAAAGACCTGTCCCGGGAGGAGGACGACGCCGTGGCGCTCGTGCGCGTTTACTGCGGTCTGGCCTCGGCGGATTCGGCTGACCGACCGGCCTCGGCCGGTTCGATGCTGACGTCCGCTGTGGTCGACGACGCAGGCCGTCTGCTGCATGTCTGCGAGATCAGCGATGACGCCGCTGGCTACGCCCAGCTCGTCGCGCTGCTCGTGGAGCGGTCGGGCGGGCCGAGCGGTGCGGCCATCGCCGCCGACAGCGACGACCACACGGTCACCTCGCTGCTGAGCGCGGCGGGGCGACCCCTGGCGATCGCTGACGACGACTCGGTGGACGACTTCGCCGAGCGGTTCGCCGATGACGACTCCCTTGAGGAGATGCAGTCGCCTCCGGTCGAACGACGGGCGGTCGGCCTCGCCCGCGCGTTGCAGGCGGGGGCGCTCTCCGCCGTCACCCTGCCGGCACCCCGGGACCTCGCCGGCTACAAGCAGGTGCTCGCCGCGCACGCCGCGCTGGCCAGTGGCCGACACTCCGCCGCCGTGGCGCTGCGCGAGGTTCTGCGGGAGCTCTACCCGGCTGCCCTGCGCGCATACCCGGACCCGGCCGAGCCGGTCTCCCTGGCCGTGCTGGACGCGCTGCCCGAGCCGGGCATGCTCGGCGGCACCGTGGCCCGGGGCCGCGAGGTGTCGGTCGCGGCTGATGCCATCGCCGCGCACCTGGCCGCGGACGGGGTCGCCGATGCCGAGGAGATCAACGAGGCGGTCACCGCCCTGCGGGTCGCCATCTCCGAGACACCCCGACGTGCCGCGGTCAACCGGGCGCTCACGTCCGCGGTGGCAGAGACGGTCCGCCAGGCCGTCGCCTCCGTACGGGCCTGCGACGCCGGCTGTGAGGCGCTGGTCAGCGCGCTCAGCTCACGGGTCAGCACGCCTGTCCAGGCACCCGGGCGGCGGGCCGCGGCCCGACGCGGCGAGTCCGTCGGCGAGTTGACCGGCCTGGCCGGCACCAACGCCGGGATGACCGGCCTCGCCGGCACCAACGCCGGGTTGCGGTCGGTCCGACCCACCCCGGCAGCCGCCGACCCGGCGCCCGCCGTCGGGCGGCGCAGCCGTCCCGAGCCGGTCCCCGGTAACGCGCCGTTGGCGTCGCCCCGCCCGCTCGGGCCGCCGCCGGTCGCCCCCGCGCCGGTCACGCCGCCGCCGGTCGCACCCGCGCCGATGACCCCGGCGGCGATGGCTGGTCCGCCGGCGTCCACGCTGCCCAGTCGCAGTGAGCCGCTTCCGAGCCGGATCGACGGCCCGACCAACCGGCCCGTCTCCTCTCCGCCGCCTCCGCCGCCCGGGATCACCCCGATCGCGCCGACGCAGCGCGGCATGGTGCCGCCAGCCGAGGCCGGTGAGCCGTTCCGGCCGACGCTGACCACCGCCGCGATCAACAACGCGCGGGCCGAACGGCAGCGGACGGTCATTCCGCCCCGCCCCAAGACCAACGGCGAGCCCCGGCCGAGCCACCAGCAACGCCCTGTCGACGAGCCACCCACCGGCGGGTTCAGCGCCACCGATCTCAGCATTCCGGTGCCGACCCCCCGACCGGGGCAGGAGGCGGCACCGCCCGGCTCCCGAGCCAACTGGCCGCTGGTCAACAACCCGGAGGACCCGTCCGACAGCTCACCGAACAACCCGGTGGCCTACTCGTACGGCGGCAGCCGCGGTGTCGACGCCCCGACCGACCCGGGTCGGGCCGACGGTCGGGTCACCCCGCCGTGGTTGGCGGACGACCTGCCTCCGGAGCCGCCGATGCTGCGGCTGGTGGAGCCGCCGCCGCTGGCCGACCGGGCGCTGCGCGAGGGGCTCAACCCTCCCGCGGACCAGCACCTGGAGACGCCGCCGCTGCGCCTGGTCGACCGGGAGCAGGCCGCTCGCAACGGTCGGGCGGCTGCCCGCACCGAGCGCGCCGCCGAGCACCGGCCGCCGCCCCCGGTCGAGCACCGGCCGCCGCCGATGGAGCACCGACCGCCGCCGGTCGCCGATGAGGGCGACGGCGATCTGCTGATCTTCGCGCAGGCCAAGTCGGCCTGGTTCGTCGGGCAGGCCGAGGAGTCCGACCTGGACTGGTCGACCACCGCCGACACCGGCTGGCAGGCCGCGGAGCAGGCCGCCCGCCCGGCGGTGGGCGCCGAGACCAACGCCGGGCTGCCGAAGCGCGTGCCGCAGGCCAACCTGGTGCCGGGTTCGCCGCTTCGCGAGGAGCGCCCATTGCGGATAGTGCGTGATGCGGCAAGCCTCGCGGAGAACACGACCGGCTACTTCCGTGGCTGGCGTCGCGGCCAGGAGATCGGCGGTTTCGCTGTGGGTGGTCGGCCCGGTCGCGAGGCGGCCGGCGGCTGGGACTTCAGCCGCGACCACGGGGACCGCGACGACGACCGGGAGTACGAGTACCGCTCGGCGGGCTACCAGTCCTGACCCCCCTTCTCACACGTAGAAGCGCCCCCAGCCAACTGGCTGGGGGCGCTTCTACGTCAGCAGGGCGATCCCCCGGGCACGCAGAAGCCGCCTCGCGAGGACCGTGGCTGGGCCTGGCCCCGGGAAGGGGCTGACAGCTTCCAGGTCGTCAGGAGGCGGCTTGGCGGCGCGCAGGCTCGTCTGAGCGACGAGTCGGCGCGGAGGCACCCACCGGGGCGGCTGGCAGCGCCCGGTGGCGGCCGGAGCCACCACCGGGGCGTGCAGCGTCCCGGATCAGGCCGGGGCGACGGCGCGCGTACGGCGCATGGTCAGCACGTACTCGACCAGCGAGATCAGCACGTGCTTCGTCGACTCCCGGTTACGGGCGTCGCAGGCCACCACCGGCACGTCGCTCGAGATCGCCAAGGCGTCCCGGACGTCCTGCGGGTCGTGGTACTGCATCCCGTCGAAGCAGTTGATCGCCACCAGGTACGGCAGGCGTCGGTGCTCGAAGAAGTCGATCGCCGCGAAGCAGTCGGCCAGCCGGCGAGTGTCCACCAGCACGACCGCACCGATCGCACCCCGCACCAGTTCGTCCCACATGAACCAGAAACGGGTCTGACCCGGCGTACCGAACAGGTACAGGATCAGGTCACGGTCGATCGAGATCCGGCCGAAGTCCATGGCCACCGTGGTCGTCGTCTTGCCCGGCACCTGCCGGGTGTCGTCGACGCCCACGCCAGCGGAGGTCATGATGGCCTCGGTGGTCAGCGGCGTGATCTCCGAGACCGAGCCGACCAGCGTCGTCTTACCGACGCCGAATCCACCGGCAATAACGATCTTCGCCGACGTCACGCGGCCGCTCGGGTTCGGCGGGCGGTGCGACATGTCAGAGCCTGCGAAGTCCACTCAGCACCCTCTCCAGCAGTTCAGTGCCCACCGCGTCGTCGGAGTCGTCCAAAATGGTCGGCTCGTGGACCGCGACCAGGCCGTCCGTCGCCATGTCGGCGATGAGCACCCGGGCCACACCGAGCGGGAGCTGCATCCGCGCCGCGATCTCCGCGAGCGATTGCACGCGACCGTCACACAGCGCGGCGATGTACTGGTGTTCGCGGCCACCACCGTTGCCATTGGCAGCGGTACGGCCGCGCACCGTCGTCTCGACGAGCGCCTCCAGCGCGATGTCGAGCCGGGGACGGGTGCGACCACGGGTCACGGCGTATGGACGGACCAACGCTCCGGTCGGTTCGTCACGATCGGCCATCTCGCCGCTCACCTCCTTCGCACCCGTTACCGGCTCCCACCGGTGAAACCCGTCGTTGTCGTTGCTGCAGTCGTGCCGACCTCACGATCGGCGAGACGTCAGCCCAGCATGCCCGCGGCCGCACGCGGCTGCGGGGTCAGTGCGTCGCCCACCCGGTCGACCAGCAGCGCCATCTCGTAGCCAACCTGGCCCACGTCGGAGCTGCGGGCTGCCAGCACGGCGAAGGACGAGCCGTCCGAGATGGACATCAGGAACAGGAAGCCATTGTCCATCTCCACGACGGTCTGCAACACCGCGCCTCCCTCGAAGCAGCGTGCCGCCCCTTGGGTCAGGCTGACCAGACCCGACGAGATCGCGGCGAGCTGGTCTGCCCGGTCGCGCGGCAGATCCCGTGACGACGCGAGGAGTAGGCCGTCCGCCGATACGGCGACCGCATGCGCGACGCCGGGCACCCGGTCGGCGAAGTTGGCCAGCAGCCAACCAAGATCCTGCGTAGTTGTCATCCTTCTTGCTCCTTCTGCCCGCTCCCGGCCACCGGGCCTGAGCCAGACTGCGAGGATTGCCCTCCCGGAGTCGCCTCCGGGCTGGTCGGGTTGTCCGAGGTGCTACGCCCTCGCTGCACGCCCCGGTGGTAGGCGGAGAGCAGGCCACGAACCGCCTCCGGGGAGCGCCGCTGGACCGAGGTGGTGGGCTTCTCTACCGCACCGGGTACCAGCTGCGCCATCGGCTTGCGCTTCGGCAGACCGGTAGTGGTGGTCTCGCTCACCGGCGCCGCGCCGGCCGCTGCGGAGGCAGCACGCCAGCCGTCGTCGGCGGCGGTCTGCCAGCCGTTGCTCTGCGGTTGGGGCCGGCGGTTCGGCAGGCTCTCGGCGAGGCTGGGGCGGGTGCCCTCGTTCGCTGTGGAGCCGTTGTCCCGCGGCGCTCCTCCGACCGTCGGAGTGTCTGCCATCGGTGTGTTACCTGTCGTCCCGGGTGGTGTCTTGTGGACTGCCCGACCGCTGGCCTCGACTGTGGCGAACTGCTGGGTCGCGGAGTCGCCGTTCGTCGTTGGCTGAGCGCCGGCCGCGGTCTCCTCGGAGCCCGGGCGACGGGTACGGAACCAGGCCGACTCGAGCTCCCGGAAGATCGGCAGCTCCATCGTCTCATCCGCGTACCGCTGACGGTTCTGCGCCTGCGGCTGCTGCGGTGCCGGCCGTGTCTGCGGAGCCGGAGCCGGAGCCGGCGCTGCTGCCGGAGTCGGCGCTGGAGCCGGAGGCTGGGCTGCGGCCGGCTGCTCGCCGGGTCGCGGCACCCGCGGCAGTTCCGTCGTCATGTCCAGCGCGGCGGCGAGCCGCTCGGGCACCGGCGGGGTGGCCGTGTCCCGGTCGCTACCCGGCACTGGCGGCCAAGCCGGCGGCGCCGGAGCGTTGGGTGCCTGCGCGGGCGGGGCGGATCGGGGCGCGAAGCCGCTGAACGACTGGCTGGACGCCGGCGGCGCCGAGTAGGGCTGGTTCGAGTACGGCAGACCGGACGACGGCGAGGCCGAGACCGGCGACGCGGACACCGGCGGACCGGCGTACGGCTGCCCGGAGGCCGGAGCGGCGGACACCGGCGCGCCGCCGTACGGCGCGCCCGAGTAGGGCTGGCCGGAGTACGGCTGGCCGGAGGCCGGCGAGGCGGAGACCGGCGCACCGGAGTAGGGCTGCGCGGAAACCGGTGGTGCCGAGTACGGGTGCGTCTCGGGGCTGCTCGGCAGCTGACGCGGAATGGAAGGCTGCTGGCCGGTGGTCGGGGTCTCGTCCCCGGCCCGGCGCTGCGGCAGCGGGTCGACCCCCGGGCCGTTCGCCGAGCGGGGGGTGAACCCGTCGCCGCCGTTGACGCCGTTCGTCCCGGCCGCGCCGGTCAGATCGGACCAGGCCGGCATCGAGCGGTACGCGCCGCCGTTGGCGGGAGTGCCGGCACCGTTGCGCGTCGCGGGGTCGAACGGGCGACCGCCCAGGGTGACCTGGTTGCCGGACTCGCTCGGGCGGGGGCCGTTGCCCAGCGCGGGCAGCGCGCCGAAGACCGGCGCGGGCCCACCGGACTGCGGACCACCAAACTGGGGAGCACCGGACTGCGGACCACCGAACTGGGGAGCACCGGACTGCGGGCCACCGAACTGGTGAGTACCGGCCGCCGGCAGCGCCGGAGGCTGCTGCACCCGACCGGACAGCGCCCGGGGCACCAGCACCGAGGTCGGCAGGCTCACTTCGGCGACGGTGCCGCGATCGCTGCCGGGGCGCAGCTCGACCCGGACACCGTGCCGCGACGCCAGCCGGGCGACCACGACCAGGCCCATCATCCGGGAAACGGCCACGTCCACCTGGGGCGGCGTCGCGAGCCGCTCGTTGAGGTCGTGCAGCTGGTCGGCGCTGATGCCGATGCCGCGGTCCTCGACGTACAGCGAGGAGCGGTCGCCGACTCGGCGAGCCTCGACCATGACCTGCGAGTCGGGCGGGGAGAACGCTGTGGCGTTGTCGAACAGCTCCGCGACGAGGTGCACCAGGTCGTTGACCGCGTGCGCGGCGACCTCGATGTCGCGGTCGATGACACCGAAATCGATCCGGGTGTAGTGCTCGACCTCGGACTGCGCGGCGCGCAGCACGTCGATGAGGGCGGCCGGCTCACGCTGCACACGGGTGGAGTCGGCACCGGCGAGCACCAGCAGGTTCTCGTCGTTACGGCGCATCCGGGTGGCCAGGTGGTCGAGCTGGAACAGCTCGGCCAGCCGGTCCGGGTCCTCCTCGCCGCGCTCCAGCCGGTCGAGGTGCCCGATGAGGCGGTCGACCAGGATCTGGGAACGGCGGGCCAGGTTGACGAACATGGTCGCGACGGAGGCACGCAGTGCCGCCTGCTCGGCGGCCGTGCGGACGGCTTCCAGGTGGACGGCGTTGAACGCCTCGGTCACCTGGCCGAACTCGTCCTTGCTGCGCACCGGCAGCGGTTCGGCGATCTGGTTGGCCAGCTGCACCGGGGAGAGCTGCCCGACGACCTGCGGGTCGCGCAGACGGGCCACCGCCTGTGGCAGGCCGTACTGGGCGACGGAGAGCGCGCCCTGCCGCAGCTCACGGAGTGAGCGGGCCATCGAGCGGGCCACCAGGTAGGCGAAGAGGATGGCCAGCAGCAGCATGCTGAGCAGCAGGCCGGTCTCCAGGAAGACCTGGCGCTGGACGTCCGAGCGGAGGGTGTCGGCCTGGTTGACCACTTCACTGTCGAGCTTCCGCTCGACGGTGCGGATCAGCTTGGCGTTGGCCGTCATGGCGGCTTCCCACTGGTCCGGGCCGAACGGCGCACCGCGCATGTCGCCGGTGGTGTTGCCGTCGATCCAACCGGTGTAGTTCTGTGCCTGCCGGCGGTCGCCGCCCGCGACCGTCTGGTCGTGGAACTTCGCGTCGTCCGGGGTGGCGACGGCCTTGAAGCTCTGCAGAGCCTGCTGCTGACCGGTGTCACTGGCGACGTAGTCCCTGCGCAGTGCCGGGGTCAGGCGCTGTCGGCCCTGAACGCCCAGCGCGCGGTGCACGACGACCCGGCGTACGGCCAGGAACTCCTTCTCCCGGGCGACCGCCGCGGCGGCGCGCATCCGGTCGCTCAGTTGGTTGTCACCGGCGAGCTGCGTGGACGAGTCGCGGATGGCGAGCAGGTCACTGATCAGACCCTCGTACGCCTGCACGGTCTCGGTGAGCGCGAGCTTTCCGTTGAACACCTGGCTGCGGACGCCCGCCAGGTCCTGGAGGTTCTGGTCGATGCTGTCGAGGAGACCCTCAAGGCTGCTCGGCAGGTCCTCGACCTCGGCCCGCTGCTGCCGGTACGGGGCCGCATCCTGATCCACCCGGGAGTTCACCCGGTTGTAGGCCTCCTGGTACTGGGCCGTCGGCTGCGTCCCGTTCGCGCCCAGCAGCAGCACGGCGGCGGTCCGCTCGTCCTGCAGGCTGTCGACCAGATCACCTGAATAGCTCGACAGATTCGCCAGGTCGCCAGCTCGGTTGGCATTGTTGAGCGTCTCCACGTGGTCGATAAGACCACTGGTGCCCACCACGACCGTGGCGATGGTCGGCACGATCATGATGAGACCGAGCTTGGACCAGATCGGCATGTCCCGGAGCCGGCTGGCCGGCCGGCGCAGCCGCGACAGGAAGGAGCCCGCCGTCTTTGGCCGTTTGCTCACGTCACCGCCCTCGCGATTACAGCTTGAACGCGTTGCCCCGGGCAACGCCCAGCGACCGACCCGGCGGGTCGGACCCCCGAGATTCCATCACGCCGGTCGACAAGAAGAAAGCCCAGGTTGTCCCGGACCGAAGGTGTGATGAGATGTTGATGCGATTTGATAGCAGTCTGTCTGGCCGGAGTAACTGAAGGTAATGGAACATCCGCACCGTGTTGTCCTACTGGCCGGCCCATCGGGGTCCGGAAAGTCGTACATAGCGCAGCAAACCGGTTTGCCGGTGCTGTGCTTGGACGACTTCTACAAAGACGGCGATGACCCTACGTTGCCGAGACGAAACGGGCAGGTGGATTGGGAATCGCCGCACTCTTGGGACGCCCCCAGTGCGGTGGAAATCATTGCCCAACTAGCCCGCGAGGGCCGAGCCGATGTGCCGGTTTATGCGATCGGTGCCGATCGACGGGTGGCCACCCGGCCATTTGATGTCGCCGGATCGCCACTTTTCGTGGCCGAAGGGATCTTCGCCGCCGAGATCGTCGAGGAGTGCCGCAGCCGCGGCCTGCTCGCCGGGGCGTACGCGCTGCGCCGCCCGCGCGGGGCCACCTTCCTGCGCCGACTCGCCCGCGACCTGTCCGAGCAGCGCAAGGCGCCTCGGGTGCTGATTCGACGCGGGGTGTCGCTGCTACGGGCCGAGCCCGCGGTGCTGCGTCGGCAGATGGGCCTCGGCGCGGAGGCGGCCCGCGCCCGGGAGGTGCTGCGCCGGGTGGCCGGGCTGCTCGCCGGCCACCCACATGGCTGAGCTCAGGCCAACAGCTTCGCGTACGCCGGCTTGATCACGTCATCGATGATCCGCAGCCGCTCGTCGAACGGGATGAAGGCGCTCTTCATCGCGTTGATGGTGAACCACTGCAACTCTTTCCAGCCGTAGCCGAACGTCTCCACCAGCAGCGACATCTCCCGCGACATCGAGGTGCCGCTCATCAACCGGTTGTCGGTGTTGACTGTGGCCCGGAAACGCAGGTCCCGCAGCAGGCCGATCGGGTGGTCCGCGATCGAGGCCACCGCGCCGGTCTGCACGTTCGACGAGGGGCACAGCTCCAGGGGGATCCGCTTGTCCCGGACGTACGCGGCCAGCCGGCCGAGTGATCCGTCGGGTGCGATGTCGTCGACGATCCGCACCCCGTGGCCGAGCCGGTCCGCCCCGCACCACTGGATCGCCTGCCAGATGGAGGGCAGACCGAACGCCTCGCCGGCGTGGATGGTGAAGTGGAAGTTCTCCCGCTGCAGGTACTCGAAGGCGTCCAGGTGCCGGGTGGGCGGGAAGCCCGCCTCGGCGCCGGCGATGTCGAAGCCGACCACCCCGGCGTCCCGGTGCCGCACGGCCAGCTCGGCGATCTCCTGGGAACGGGCGGCGTGCCGCATCGCGGTGAGCAGGGTGCCCACCCGGATGGTCAGGCCCGCCTCGACCGCCTGTGCGGTGCCCTCGGCGAACCCGGCCAGCACCGCCTCGACCACCTCGTCCAGGCTGAGGTCCCGTTCCAGGTGCTGCTCCGGGGCGAACCGCACCTCGGCGTAGACCACACCGTCGGCGGCCAGGTCGAGGGCGCACTCGCGGGCGACCCGACGCAGCGCGGGCGCGGTCTGCATGACCGCCACCGTGTGCGCGAACGTCTCGAGGTAGCGCTCCAGGGAGCCGGAGTCCGCCGCGTCCGCGAACCAGCGTCCGAGCGCCTCCGGGTCGGTGGTGGGCAGTTCGTGGCCCACCTCGGCGGCCAGGTCGACGATCGTCGCCGGCCTCAGCCCGCCGTCGAGGTGATCGTGCAGCAGCGCCTTCGGGACCTTGACGATGTCCTCGTACCGGATAGTTGCGACCATGCTCAGACCCTAGTCAGCGGCCTGGACGGACCGGTACGGGACCGGCCGGGGCGTCACGGCCGCCAGCCGTACACCCCGTGCACGTCGAGCCGGATCACGAGCCGCCCGTCGGCAACCATGGCGGCCCGGTAGTCCGCCCAGTCCGGGTGGTCGCCGCGAATCCGGCGGTAGACCTCGACCAGTTCGTCGACCGTCTCGTCGGTGGTGGCCCCTGCCGGCTCGCTGAGCGTCACGGTCCCCTCCGCGACCGCGTACGCGTCGCCGTCCGGAGTGGTCACGTGGAAGCTGGCCCGGGGATCGCGGCGCAGGTTGCGCACCTTCGCCCGGTCCCCGGTGGTGGAGCAGCGGATCAACCCCGGCTCGGCCAGGTAGTCGAGGTTGGAGAGCTGGGGCCGCCCGTCCCGACGCACTGTGACCAGCACTCCGCGCCCTCGCTGACCGAACAGCTCCCACAGTCGGTCGGAATTGGTTGACATGTCATCGAATCTAGAGCCAGATCGATGACATGTCAACGAAAGCGTTAGACTCGACGGATGGACGCACCCCGGTGGCTGGACGAACGCGAGGACCGCGCCTGGCGCGGCTACCGCAGGATGCGTCGACTGCTCGACCTGGAGCTGGCCCGGGAGCTGGCCCAGGACGCCGGCCTCTCCGAGCCGGACTACGACGTGCTGTCCGACCTCTCCGAGACGCCGCATGGGCAGCTGCGCCTGCGGGAGCTGGCAGACCGCATGCTGTGGTCGCGCAGCCGGCTCTCCCACCACCTGACCCGGATGCAGCAGCGCGGCCTGGTGACCCGCGAGGAGTGCGCCGATGACGCCCGGGGCTCGGTCGTCGTCCTCACCCCCGCCGGGCGGCAGGCCATCGAGTCCGCCGCCCCCGGCCACGTGGCCGCCGTCCGCCGACACCTGATCGACCTGCTCACCCCGGCGGAGATCGACGCCCTCGGCGCGCTCACCCACCGGGTGGTCGACCACCTCGGTGGGCGGGCGCCCCAGCCACGGCACGATGCGGAGGTCTGACGTGGACCCCCGCATCCTCGACCGGCTGCGCTGCCCGATTTGTGGCGAGCCGCTGGCCGAGGCGACCGCCGGCACCACCAGTGCGCTGCGCTGCCCGCGCCGGCACAGCTTCGACATCGCCCGGCAGGGATACGTCAACCTCCTCGCCGGGCGCGCCCCGCACGTCGGCGACAGCGCCGAGATGGTCGCCGCCCGGGCGGACTTCCTCGCCGCCGGGCACTACGACCACATCTCGGCCGCCCTCTCCACCGCCGCGACGGAAGCCGCCGGTCGGCGCCACGCGTCGCCGACGCCCGACTTCGGGGCGTACCCCTTGGTGGTGGATGCCGGCGCCGGCACCGGCCGGTACCTCGGCGCGGTGCTGGCGGCGCTGCCGGACGCCGTGGGTCTGGCCCTGGACGTGTCCAAGCCGGCGCTGCGCCGCGCCGCCCGCGCGCATTCCCGGGCCGCCGCCGCGCTCGCCGACACCTGGCAGCGACTGCCGCTCGCGGACGCCTCGACCGCCGTGCTGCTGAACGTCTTCGCCCCGCGCAACGGCCCGGAGTTCCACCGGGTGCTCGACCCGGCCGGCACGTTGCTGGTGGTCACGCCCGACACCGACCACCTCGCCGAGCTGGTGGACGCCCTCGACCTGCTGCGGGTGGACCCGGACAAGGCCGACCGGGTGGCCGGCAGCCTGGGTGAGCACTTCACGCCGGTCAGCTCGACCGTGCACCGGGCGGAACTGGCGCTGACCCGGCCGGAGGTCGCCACACTGGTCGGGATGGGCCCCAGCGCCTGGCACACCGACCCAGCCGCGCTCGCCACCCGGCTGGCCGCGCTGCCCGACCCGGTCCGGGTCACGGTGGCGGTCCGGCTCGACGTCCTGCGACCTCGCTGACCTCAGGTGGAGAGGTCGACCTCTTCCCAGCCGGGCGGCTCGTCGTGGTACGGCCCACGCAGGATGACCGCCCACTCCAGCGCCCAACGTCGCTGCCCGATCGCGTTCGCGTCGACCAGGCCCGGCGCCCGCCGGCCGCCGCGCTCGGTCTCCAGGTACGCCCAGTCCAGGCAGTAGTGCAGGTCGAGCAGGGCGGCCGCGTCGGCCGGGTGCTGCGGCGCGGTGAGGATCCGGGAGCGCCAGTGCGGGAAGGTCTCCCCCTGGGCGATGTGCGGCAGCCGCTCGACCAGCCGCTCGTCGACGGCCAGCGTCGGGTCGAGCTGTTTGCTCAGCCCGAGCACCCAGGCCAGCGCGAAGAGCGCGTCGTGGTGCAGCACGAACGACCGGTGGTCACCCTTGCCGCCCATCACGAACTGCCACTCCGGCGGGGTGACCATGTCGACCAGGTGCGAGCCGAGCAGCCAGCTCATCGCCGCCTGCGGGGGCATCCCGAAACAGCGGGCCAGGATCAGGTGCAACACCGCGATCCGCGCCTCGATCTCCGCTGTCGGGCGCAGGTCGATCTGGTCACCCGGCTCCCACACGAGGGGAAACTGGGCCGGCGGCAACGGCAGGCCGAGCCGGGACAACTCGTCCAGGCTCGCCTCGCGCACCTCACGTGGGTCGGGGGCAGCAACGGTCACGGCGGATCTTCCTGTCTGCTCGCGCCGGCGCAAGGCCGGTTGTCCCCCCTTGGCCTGCGACAATAGCGCTCCCAGGTGACCGGCACCACGCCAGGGCGACGCCGGATCGATCAGCCGATGCGCTCGATGACCAACGACGTCGCCGCCGGAGCCGTCGGCGCGATCCGCACCGCGTTGGCGGCCTCGGTCAGCGCGGCCGGAATCCGCGTCGCGTCGTCGGCACGCAGCTCGTAGAGCGCGTCACCGGCCCGCACCTCGTCACCCGGCCGCTTGTGCAACACCACACCGGCCGGCACGCTGACCGGGTCCTCCTTGCGCGCCCGACCCGCGCCGAGCCGCCACGCCGCAACCCCCATGGCGTACGCGTCGACGGCCGCGACGTACCCGTCCCGCTCGGCGCGGACCACCTCCACCTCGGCGGCCGTCGGCATCGGCGCGTCCGGGTCGCCGCCCTGCGCCCGGATCATCGCCCGCCACGAGTCCATGGCCCGGCCGTCGCGCAGCGCCGCAGCCGGATCGGCGTCCGGCAATCCCGCGGCGTCGAGCATCTCCCGGGCCAGTGCGAGGGTCAGCTCCACCACGTCGGCCGGTCCGCCACCGGCCAGCACCTCGACCGACTCGGTCACCTCGACCGCGTTGCCGATCGCCAGGCCGAGCGGGGTGGACATGTCGGTGAGCAGGGCGACAGTCCGCACACCGTGCGCGCCGCCCAGCTCGACCATGGTGCGGGCCAACTCGCGGGCCTGGTCGACGGACTTCATGAAGGCGCCCGAGCCGACCTTGACGTCGAGGACCAGCGCCCCGGTGCCCTCGGCGATCTTCTTGCTCATGATCGAGCTGGCGATCAGCGGGATCGCCTCCACGGTGCCGGTCACGTCGCGCAACGCGTACAGCTTGCGGTCGGCGGGGGCGAGCCCGGATCCGGCCGCACAGATCACCGCACCGACCTCGTCCAGCTGGGCGATGAACTCGTCGTTGCTCACCGTGGCCCGCCAGCCCGGGATGGACTCCAACTTGTCCAGCGTGCCGCCGGTGTGCCCGAGACCCCGGCCGCTCAGCTGCGGCACTGCCGCGCCACACGCCGCCACCAGCGGGGTGAGCGGCAGAGTGATCTTGTCGCCGACGCCGCCGGTGGAGTGCTTGTCGACAGTCGGGCGGCGTACCGCCGACAGGTCCAACCGCTCACCGCTGGCGATCATCGCGGCGGTCCACCGAGCGATCTCCGGGCCGGTCATGCCGTTGAGCAGGATCGCCATGGCCAGCGCTGACATCTGCTCGTCGGCGACAACCCCCCGGGTGTACGCGTCGACCACCCAGTCGATCTGCGCGTCCGACAGCACACCGCCATCCCGCTTGACCCGAATAACGTCAACAGCAGCAAAACCACTACTCATCAGAAGATCTTCCCTAGTCGGATGGAGATGCCGCCCCGCAACCGTGCCCTGGAACGGCGGGTGCCCACGACGGGGCCGGGGCCGACCGTGCCCGGCGGAGGGATCAAGCCTGACCGCCGGGAGCCGGGCACGGTCGGCCCCGGCCCCCAACCGCAACCAAACCCAAACTCAAGCTCAACCAGCAGCCCAGCGCACCGGAATCTCCACCGGCGGCTCACCCTCGCCAGCCCAGAAGATCGTGCCGGTGGCGTCCACCACTACCACCCGGGGCGTGCGAGCCAGACCCCAGGTGATCACCTCGGCCGGGTCTGCCCAGCTCGGCGCCTCCTCCAGCACCCCGGTCTCGGCGCCGGCGTCGTCTCCCGCCGACCGCTCCCAGTACGCCGTCCAGACCTGCTGACCAGCGGACATGTCGGGATGCACGAAGACGGTGCCGCGTCCGCGCCAGGCGGCGAGCCGCTCCGGGACCACCGGCACCGGCGTCTCCCCGGTGACAGCTTCCAGGTCCTCCACGCCGAAGGCGTGCGGCAGCAGCTCGGCCATCCGCAGTGGCCGGGTCTTGCTCTCGATCAGGCACTCCGGCCCGCCATGCTCCCAGAGCAGCTGCCGGCAGCGGCCGCACGGCATCAACGGCTCACCGGTCGCGTCGACACAGGAGAGCGCGACGAGCCGGCCGCCACCGGTGGCGTGCAGGCTGGACACGACACCGCACTCGGCGCAGAGCGTCACCCCGTACGCGGCGTTCTCCACGTTGCAGCCGACCACGACACGGCCGTCGTCGACCAGCGCGGCGGCGCCGACCGGGAACGTCGAGTACGGCGCGTACGCGTGCCTCATCGCTTCGATGGCGGCGGCGCGCAACCGCGCCCAGTCAATGTCGGTCATTCCACCATCCTGCCGAAGTAGCCCAGGTCAGAAGCCGTCAGGGTACTGCGATCGGCACGTCGGCCCGCAGTGAGCCGCGCTGCTCGCGCCGGCCCGCCGGCCGCGTCGATCATGCGGTTGTGGTGGCCGACAGATGCAACGTCGCGACTTCTGTGTGGCACCACAACTCCATGATCGACGGACCAGCGCGGGTCAGCCCTTGATGTACGGCTTGCCGTCGGCGGCCGGTGCCCGGACCCGGCCGACCAGCCCGGCGACGGCCAGGATGGTCGCCAGGTAGGGCAGCATGGCGAGGAACTGGCTGGGGATCGAGCTGCTGATCGCGCCCAGGTAGGTAGCGAGCTGGTCGGCGAATCCGAAGAAGAGCGCGGCGAGCAGCGCGCCGGTCGGGTTCCACCGGCCGAAGATCAGCGCGGCCAGGGCGATGAAGCCCTTACCGCCGATCATGTTCTTGGTGAACGAGTAGAGCGCCAGCGTGTAGGACGCGCCGCCGATGCCGGCGACCACACCGGCCAGCAGCACGTTGCGGTAGCGGACCCGCAGCACCTTGACGCCGAGCGTGTCGGCGGCGATCGGGTGCTCACCGACCGAGCGGGTCCGCAGCCCCCACCGGGTACGGAACAACCCGATGTGGATCACCAGCACCAGGAACAGCCCGAGGTAGAGGAAGATGTTGCCGCGGAACAGCGCCGGCCCGAGCACCGGGATGTCCTTCAGCAGCGGAATCTCCCAGTTGCTGAACCGGGGCGCGCTGTTGTACTTCTCGGCGTCGGTCTGCATCAGCCGCTCGTAGAGGAAGCCGGTGACGCCGACCGCCAGCAGGTTCAGCACGATGCCCATGACGACCTGGTCGACCAGGTAGCGGATGGCGAAGACGGCGAGCAGCAGCGAGATGAACGCGCCGCCGATGGCGGCGGCGACCAGGCCCACCCACACGCTTCCGGAGATGCTGCCGAACAGGGCCCCGCTGAACGCGCCCATCAGCAGTTGGCCCTCGATGGCCACGTTGACCACACCGGAGCGTTCGCAGAGCACCCCGGCGAGCGCACCGAAGATCAGCGGCAGGGCCAGGATGAACGTGCCCCGGATGATGTTGACCAGCGGCATGAAGTTCTGCCCGGCCGGCGCGGCGGAGACCTGCCAGCAGAGGAACGACAGCACGAAGCCGACGAGCCCGACGCCGAGCACGGGAAGGAACCACCGCTTCGGCACCCCGGCGAGCAGCGCCGCGCCGGCGGCGATCGTGATGATCCCGAACAGGATCGCCCCGATGGTGCCGTTGATCTCCAGTGCGGCGCCGGCCGCGTCGTCGCTGAGGGTGAACCGGGCCTGCTGGTCGGTGGCGAGCGCGCCGAAGAGCACCGCCGACAGCAGGCCGAGCGCCAGCAGCGTGAGACCGACCTTCCGGCTGCGGGTCCAGAAGCCCTCGTCGACCGGGGCGACCGCGATGTCGGGGACAGCCATGGTGGACATGAGTTACCAGCCCTTCGCCAGGCTCGTCTGCAACCGGGCGGCGCGCGCGGCCCGGAGCTGGAAGATCGCCTTCACCAGGGCCGGTGCGGCGATGAAGATGACGATCAACGCCTGGAGCACTGTCACCAGCTCCAGCGAGATCCCGGAGTACGACTGCATCCGGTTACCACCGGCCTGCAGCGCCCCGAACAGCAGCGCGGCGAGCAACACTCCCCAGGGCTTCACCCGCCCGAGCAGCGCCACCAGGATGCCGTCGAAGCCGATCTGCGCGACCACCAGTGGGGTCAACGCGCTGGCGGTGGAGCCGAGCACCATGTTCGAGCCGCCGAGGCCCGCCAGGATTCCGGCGAAAACCATGATCAGGATGTACGTCCGGGTGACGCTGATGCCGGCGGTCCGGGCGGCGTCCGGGTTGGCGCCGACCGCGCGCAGCTCGAAGCCGAGCGTCGAGCGGTTGAGCAGCCAGGCGACCGCCCAGGTGGCCAGCACGGCGAGCAGGATGCCGGCGTGCACCCGCAGGTTGTCACCGAGCAGCCGGGGCAGTTGGGCGGAGGTGTCCACCGCCTTGCTGATCGCGTCGGTGCGGTTCGGGTCCTGCACGCCGTTCTGCACGATCAACCAGGTCAGGAAGTACGTGGCGACGTAGTTGAGCATGATCGTGTTGATCACCTCGTGCGCGCCGGCACGGGCCTTGAGGATGCCGGGGATGAAACCCCAGATCGCTCCGCCCAGCGCGCCGGCCAGCACCGCCACCAGCAGGTGCAGGCCGGGCGGCAGCGGCAGCAGGAAGCCGGCCAGCGCCGCCATGATCACGCCGATGGTGGCCTGGCCCTGGGCGCCGATGTTGAACAGGCCGCCCCGGAAGGCCAGCGCCACGGACAGACCGGTGAAGACCAGTGGCGCCGCGTAGGTCAGCGTCTCCGAGATCGGCGCGAGCACTGCCTGCCAGCCGTTGGCGCCGTCCAGCCAGCCGGAGAACGCCTCCGGGTCGAAGATCGAGCCCTTGAACAGGTTCGCGTACGCCTCGCTGACCAGCGTCCAACTGGAGTTGATCGCGTCGGACGGCCGGGAGGTGATGTACGAGTAGGTGGAGAGCACGTCGGGATCAGAGATGATCATCAGCACCGCGCCGACCACGATCGCCAGCACCAGCGACAGCAGCGTCACAGTGAAGGTGTTCGCCGCCCAGAGGTTGTCCAGGAACAACCGGCCCAGGCTGGGCTTCGGCTCGGGCTCCGGGCCCGGCTTCGCCACCGAGCGGTCCGGCTCGGTGGCCACCTCGGCGCGTTCGGTGTTGCCGAGCGCGTTCTGCGCGGCCTGCGCCTCGCTCGCCGGCTCCTTGTCCGGGGAGCCGGACTGCGGGTTGGGGTTGGTCATGACTCGTCCTCGCTCGCGGAGCCTGCGTCGCTCGCCGGGCCCCCGTCGGCCGCACCCGGCTTGTCGGCGGCGGGTGCCGCACCGGGCTTGTCGTCGGCGGGTGCGGCGATGGCGTCGTGGGCCGCGTCCGGGCTGATGCCGGCCATCAGCAGACCGATCTCCTCACGCGGGGTGTCCGGGCCGACGATGCCGATGATCCGGCCGCGGTACATCACAGCGATCCGGTCGGCCAGCCCGATCACCTCGTCGAGTTCGCTGGAGACCACCAGAACGGCGGTGCCGATGTCCCGTTCGCGGATGACCTGGCTGTGGATGAACTCGATCGACCCGACGTCGACGCCACGGGTCGGTTGGGCGGCGATGAGGAGCTTCAGCGGCCGGGACAGCTCCCGGGCCACGATCACCTTCTGCTGGTTGCCACCGGAGAGGGTGCCCACCGCCGCGTCGGCCGATGAGGTGCGGACGTCGAACTGCTCGATCCGCTCCTTCGCCGAGGCGGCGATCGCGTCCGGCTTCAGCGCGAGCCCGGCACCGAACGGCGGCCGGTCGTAGATGTCCAGCACCAGGTTCTCCGCGACGCTGAACTCCTTGATCAGGCCGTCCACGCTGCGGTCCTCGGGCACGTAACCGACACCCGCCCGGAGCACCTTCTTGGGCTTCCAGCCGTTGATCCGGTCGCCAGCCAGGCTGATCGTGCCGGCGAGCGCCGGGCGCAGGCCCATGATCGCCTCGATCAGCTCGGTCTGACCGTTGCCCTGTACGCCCGCCACGCCGAGCACCTCGCCCGCGCGCACTGTCAGGTCGACGCCGTCGACAGCGCGGATCTGCCGGTCGTCGTCGACGACCAGCCCGGCCACCTCCAGCACCGGCTCGCCCGGCGTGGCCGGGGTCTTGTCCACTGTGAGCCGGACGTTGCGCCCGACCATCAACGCGGCCAGTTCGTCCCGGCTGGCCTCCGGCGAGGCGGTGCCGACGGTCTTTCCGCGTCGGATCACTGTGATCCGGTCGGCGATGGCTTTGACCTCGCCGAGTTTGTGGGTGATGAAGACGATCGACTTGCCAGCCGCCTTGAGCGACCGCATGACCGTCAGCAACTCCTCGGTCTCCTGGGGGGTGAGCACCGCGGTCGGCTCGTCCAGGATGAGCAGGTCGACGTCGCGGGTGAGCGCCTTGACGATCTCGACTCGTTGCTGGATGCCGACCGGCAGGTCCTCGATCACCGCGTCCGGGTCGACCCGCAGGTTGTAGCGCTCGGACACCTCGGCGACCTCGCGCCGGGCCCGCCGCCGGTCCAGGAAGCCGGCGACGCCGCCCCTGATCTGCTCGGCGCCGAGCATGATGTTTTCGGTGACGGTGAAGACCGGCACCAGCATGAAGTGCTGGTGCACCATGCCGATCCCGGCTCCGATCGCGTCGGACGGGCCCTTCAGCTTCAGCGGCTTGCCGTCGACCAGGATCTCGCCCTCGTCGGGCTGGTACAGCCCGTAGAGCACGTTCATCAGGGTCGACTTGCCCGCGCCGTTCTCGCCGAGGAGGGCGTGAATCTCTCCAGGCTCCACCGTCAGGTCGATGTGATCGTTGGCGACCAGATCACCGAACCGCTTGGTGATGCCGCGCAGTTCGAGTCTCAGCGCAACCTCCTGGAGTGCGAGCGATGGTGCAGCGTAGCTGCCGTCGTACCGGCCGGACCGGACCGGCCGCCGTGGTGCGCGATCGGCCGCTCCGACCCCGCGGGGTATCCGCAGAGCCGGAGCGGCCGATCGGGTCGTACCTGTCCCCCGCCGACCCCCCCGATGATCTCACCGGAGCGGCCGGCCGGTTGTCACTTGGTCGGCTGGGCCTTCGAGGTGACGGTGATGGTGCCGGCGGCGATGTCCGCCTTGATCTTGTCGACCTCGGCCTTCAGCTCGGCCGGAACCTTGCTGTCGAAGTCGTGGTACGGGGCGATCGAGACACCGTTGTTGGCCAGGGTGCCGACGAAGCCCGGCTTGGCCGGCAGCTTGTCGCCGGCGGCGGCCTTGATCACGGCCTCCTTGACGGCCTCCGGGATGTTCTTGACCACGGTGGTCACGATCGCGGAGCAGTCCGGGGTGCTCTCGCAGCCGTCCACGTCCACCCAGATGGTGCTGTACTTGCCACCCGAGGCCTTGGCCGCGGCGGTGGTGCCGAGGCCGGAGCCGCCGGCGACCGGCATGATGATGTCCGCGCCCTGGGCGACCAGCGCGTCGGAGACCTTCTTGCCCTCGTCCTGCTTGTCGAAGGCGTTGGAGAACGAGCCCTTCTGGGTCTCCTTGTTCCAGCCCAGCGCCTGGACGTTCTTGCCCTTGGTGGTGTTGAAGTACTTCACACCGTCGACGAAACCGTCCATGAAGATGGTCACCGGCGGGATCGGCACGGCGCCGTAGGTGCCGACCTTGCCGCTCTTGCTCATCCCGGCGGCCAGGTAGCCGGCCTGGAACGCGGCCTGAGCGGTGTCGAACTGCATCGGGTAGATGTTGTCCACGCCCGGGTTCGCGTCGACGATGCCGAACTCCTGGTTCGGGTTCGCCGTCGCGATCTTCTTGGTGGCGTCGCCCATCAGGCCACCGACCGCCAGGATGAAGTCGCACTTCTGGTTGACGAACTGCGTCAGGTTCGGCTCGTAGTCGGCCTCGGCCTTCGACGCGACGTACTTGATGTCGATGTTGTCGTTGGCGGCCTTGGCCTCCTCGAGGCCCTTCCAGGCCGAGGCGTTGAACGACTTGTCGTCGATGCCGCCAACGTCGGTCACCATGCAGGCGCTGAACTTCTTGGCGCCACTGCCGGCGTTGTTGTCATCCTTGGGCGCCTCGCCACAAGCGGCGGCGGTGAGCGCGAGCCCACCCACCGCGAAGATCGAGGCGATCCGCATCCCACGCACCGAGCGCAAGACGTCTCCTTCCCATTGCACACCGCGCCTTGTGCGGTGGCAGCCCATCAGCCGACCTGCGGGTGTGCCGCCGGCTGTCCCACGTTACGGACGGGAGCGTACGCCCGCGTCCACCCACCGGCCGACAATCGTGCACGACTGTTGAGCGCCTGTTACCCGGGTGTAACCCTTGCGTGGGGCAAGTCACTCTTCGTGCTGGTAAGCAAGCGCCACGGCGTCCGCAACGTCCGTTTTCTGGAGGCGTTTTCCTCCTCGGACGTTACCGCCAAAAGACCGCGACCGCCGCGTTGACCAGGGTCAGACCGACGATCGCGAGGAAATGACCGCGGTTGACCACGTCCCGCTTCCGGGAGAAGAAGACCATGACGAAGATCAGCAGCGCGATCACCAACTTCGTCACAAGTTTGGCCGGCGCCGGTTCGTCGCCGTCGCGCAGCGGCGCGGAGAGACCCAGCCCGGTCAGCAACTGGATCACCGCCCCCCACAGCATGGCCGGGTTGATCCGCAGCCGACCGCTGGCGTACTGGGCGATCGAGCCACCGAGCAGCAGGGCGAACCCGATCATATGGACATAGAGAAGGATGAGTCGGAGTGCTTCCACGCCGCCCATCCTCCCCCATCAACGACAGTTTGTAGTAGTGGGTGGGCCGGTCGGCGCGTCCCGGCCGCCCGGCCACTGTCGACTACCTATCCCTTCACGGCGCCGGAGGTGAGGCCGGAGACGATGTAGCGCTGGAGCAACTGGAAGACCAGCACTGTCGGGATCGCGGTCAGCAGGGTGCCGGCCGCGAAGATGCCGAAGTTGGTGTTCCGCTCGCCGCCCTGCAACATGCCCCGCATGCCGACCGCGAGGGTCTTGGCGTCCGTGTCGGTGAGGAAGACGCTCGCCATCAGGAACTCGTTTATGGTGTTGATGAAGGCGAGCAGCCCGGTCACCGCGAGGATCGGCGCCACCAACGGCAGCATGATCCGGAAGAAGACCTGGGCGTGTGAGGCGCCGTCCACTGTGGCCGACTCGTCCAACTCCCGGGGCAGGGTGTCGAAGAAGCCCTTCATCAGCCAGGTGTTCACGCCCAGCGCGCCACCCAGGTAGAGCAGCAACAGACCCCACGGGGTGTTGAAGCCGATGGCCGGCCACAGGTCGGTGATCGTGCCGAAGATCAGGAAGATCGCGACGATCGCCAGGAACTGCGGGAACATCTGGATCAACAGCAGTGACAGCAACCCCACCCGTCGCCCCTGAAACCGCATCCGGGAGAAGGCGTACGCCGCGAGCGCGGAGAGGAAGACCGAGGCGAACGCGGCCCCGCCGGCGATGAGCAGCGAGTTCAGGAGCCAGTCGGCGAACTCGGTGCGCGCGAACAGATTCCCGAAGTTCTCCAACGACACCCCGCCGGTCGGCACCAACTCGGTGGACGACAGGGTGCCGAGCGGATTGAGCGCCGCCGAGACGACGAACACGAGCGGAAAGAGACTGAACAGCACGCCGAGCAGGCCGACCAGGTGCCGCCAGCCGACCTCGGCGAACCATCGCTTCTTCCGCTTGCCCGCGTTGCGGTTGACCGCTGCCGGGCCGTTCGCGCCACCCGGGACGGCGGTGCCGGTGAGCATGGTCATGCGTACACCTCCTCCTGTTGGCGGGTCCGCCGGAAGCTGACCGCCGACACCACAGCGACGATGGCGAAGATGAACAACGAGATGGCAGCGGCGAAGCCGAACTGTGCGGCCTGGCCACCGAACGCCAGCCGGTAGGTGTAGGTGATCAGCAGGTCGGTGGCGCCGTTGCTGGGGTTGTCCGCCGGGAACGGCGCGCCCTCGGTGGTCAGGTAGATCGCGTTGAAGTTGTTGAAGTTGAACGCGAACGACGAGATCAGTAGCGGCGAGAGCGCGACCAGCAGCAGCGGCAGGGTGACCGCCCGGAACGACTGCCAGCGCGACGCCCCGTCGACCGAGGTGGCCTCTGTCAACTCCCGTGGGATGGCCTGTAGCGCGCCGGTGGCCACCAGGAACATGTACGGGTAGCCGAGCCAGAGCTGCACCAGGATCACCGCGGCGCGGGCCGACCAGTCCTGCCCGAACCAGTCGACGCCGAGCCCGAACAGATTGTTGATCAGCCCGAAGTCGGTGTTGAACATGTCCCGCCAGACCAACAGCATCGCGAAGGACGGCATGGCGTACGGCAGGATCAGCAACATCCGGTAGAGGTTGGTGCCTCGCATTCGGGGCGAGTGCAGCGCCAGGGCGATCACCATGCCGAGGATGAACGTGCCGCCGGTGGAGCCGATGGCGAAGGCGAAGTTCCAGATCAGCGTGCCGAGGAACGGCCCGGAGATCCGCTCGTCGGTGAGCACCCGGGTGAAGTTGGACAGCCCGACGTTCACCTTCCACCCCTGGGCGAGCCGCTCGCCGTCGGCGGCGACGAACGCGCCGACCTCGCCGTCCGCGGTCCAGGTCTTGCCACTGTCGCTGTCAGTGACGCAGTCGCAGCCGGCGTCGTACGCCCGGACGGCCTTGCCCTCGTACGCCCGGGACAGGCCGGACGAGCGCAGCGCGCCTCCGGCGGTCGGCACCACCAGGTCCGTGATGTCCTTGCTGCGGGCGCTGGCCTGGCCGACGTTCAGCACTGTGTAGCCGTCGGCCGCGGTGATCTTTCCGCCGGGGCCGACGGTGGCCGCGCCGGGATCGAGCGGACGCAGGCCGCCGGCGTCGCCGACGGAGACCGTGTCGCTTCCTGGCTTGGTGATCAGGAAGACCAGGGCGCCGGTGGCTGGGTCACCCTTGGTGGCGACCGACAACGGGTACTGGGTGGACCCCGGGACCTGCTTGACCGAGGAGCTCTGGATCGCGACGATCGCGTCGTCCTTGCTGCCGCGGTGGCCGTCGCCGAAGTTGGTGAAGGCGGTGCTCGCGGTGTAGAGCACCGGTACGACCTGGAAGGCGATCAGGAAGAGCGTGCCGGGGATGAGGTACTTCGCCGGGACGTGCCGGCGGCCCAGGTACAGATAGAACAGTGCGGCGGTGGTCAGCACGAGCACCGCCAGCCCGATCCACTTCTCGGCCGCCACGAGCGGGAAGGCCGCCCAGATCGCGATCCCGGCCACCAGGCCGAGCAGGATCACCTTCGCGGCGAGGCCGGCCACGGTGATCGGCGCGTGGTTCCGCGCGGTACGGGAGGTGCGCGGGGACCCGGTGCGGACGGGCCCCCGGCCCGGGGCCTGCTGGGCAGACCCCGGGCCGGACAGCGGTGCGCTCATTACTTGATCGAACCGGCGATCGTCTTGCCGGCCGCGGTGACCGTGCTGGTCGGGTCGGCGCCGCCGATGACGGCGGCCTCGGCCTTGCCGAACGGGTCCCAGATCGCGGCCATGGCCGGGATGGCCGGGAGCACCTGGCCGTTCTTGCCGGCCTCGATGAACTTGGCCAGGTCCGGGTCACTGCTCTTGACCTGGTCCAGCGCGGCGGTCAGCGCCGGGGGACGCGGGTCGGCCTGGTAGAGCGCCACGGCCAGGTCCGGCGTGGTGACGTGGTTGGCCACGAACTCCTGGGCGAGAGCCTTGTTCTTGCCCTTTGCCGCCACGTAGAAGGACTGGACGCCCACGAACGGCGCGGCCGGCTTGCCGCCGGCGAAGCCGGGAACGGCGGAGACGTCGTACGTGATGCCGGCCTTCTTCACGTCGGCGGTGGCCCACGGCCCGGAGACCAGGAAGGCGCACTTCTTGCCGGTGAAGGTGGCTGTCGCGTTGGTGTCGGCGATGGAGCGCTTCAGCACGCCCTCGCCCTTCTCACCGAGCGCGGCGATCTTCTTGAACGCGGCGATCGACTCGGGCTTGCCCACGCCCAGGTCCTTCGGGTCGTAGTCGCCGTTCGCCGTGGTGCCGAAGAGGTAACCGCCGGCCGAGGTGTACAGCGGGTAGATGTGGTACGCGTCGCCCTTCTGGCCGACCTGGAGGCAGAGCGTCTCGGTGACCTTCTTCTGCGCCTTGAGTTGCTTGCCGGTGGCGACCAGGTCCTCGATTGTCTTCGGTGCCTCGGGGGCCAGTTCGGTGTTGCGGATCAGCGCCAGGTTCTCCTGGGCGTAGGGCACGCCGTAGAGCTGGCCGTTGAACGTGACGGCCTTGACGGCGGTCTCGTTGAAGGCGGCCTTCTGCTCGTCGGACAGCTGCACCGGGTCGATGGCACCGTTCTGGACCAGGTTGCCGATCCAGTCGTGCGCGCCGATCACCACGTCCGGGCCGCCGCCCTGGCTCGACACGGTCACGAAGTTGTTCTGGAGGTCCTCGTTCGGGACGGCCTGGACCTCGACGGTGACACCGTTCTCCTGGCCGAACTTCTCGGCGAACGGCTTGAGGGCGGCGGTCCGCTTGTCGTCCGCCCAGATCACCAGTTTGCCACCGGCGGCCTTGGGGGTGTCCTTCGCGGCCGGCTCGTCGCTGTCGCCACCGCAGCCCGAGGCGGCGAGCGCCAGGGCGAAGAGGGCGACCACACCCGCGGTACGGATGCGCATCGGTGCTCCTGTCGTCATGGCGGGCCGCCGGGGGAAGGGCGGGCCCGCCAGTGGAAAGCTCTGGAAGTTCTTGCCAACCGGCGCATGGATGCTGCGCCGCTGCTATCGCATGTTGCGGGGACGTTAGCAAGGCGTTGCAAGTTATGGAAGGGCTTGCAGAGCACCCCGCAAGAACTTGCCGGTGGGCTAAAGTGCCGCCATGCGCGCTCGACTGTCCGACATCGCCCAGCAGGCCGAAGTCAGCGAGGCCACGGTGTCGCGGGTGCTCAACGACCGCCCCGGCGTGGCCCCCGAGACCCGGCAGGCCGTCCTCACCGCCCTCGACGTGCTCGGGTACGAGCGCCCGGCCCGGCTGCGTAAGCGCAGCGCCGGCCTGGTCGGCCTGGTGGTGCCGGAGCTGGACAACCCGATCTTCCCCGCCTTCGCCCAGGTCATCGAGTCCACACTGGCGCAGAGCGGTTTCACCCCGGTGCTCTGCACCCAGAGCGCCGGCGGCGTGACCGAGGACGAGTACGTGGAGATGCTGCTGGACCGACAGGTCTCCGGGATCGTCTTCGTCTCCGGTCTGCACGCCGACACGGCCGCCAACCACGACCGCTACCGGGCGCTGCTCGCCCGACCGTTGCCGGTCGTGATGATCAACGGCTACGTGCCCGGCATCGGCGCGCCCTTCGTCTCCTGCGACGATCGGGAAGCGGCCGAACTGGCCGTCGCCCACCTGGTCGCGCTCGGGCACCGACGGATCGGCCTGATCACCGGCCCGGACCGGTTCGTCCCGGTGCAGCGCAAGGTGGCTGGCTGGCGCTCCGCGATGACCCGGCTGGCCGGGGTCGCCGAAGCCGACCTGGGTCCGCTGGCCGAGCTGTCACTGTTCGGAGTGGAGGGTGGCGAGGCGGCGGCCGGCCGCCTGTTGGACCGCGGCGTCACCGGCGTGGTCTGCGGCTCCGACCTGATGGCGCTCGGCGCGATCCGAGCCGCCCGCCAACGCGGCCTCGACGTCCCCAATGGCCTCTCCGTGGTCGGCTATGACGACTCCCCACTGATGGCTTTCACCGATCCGCCGCTGACCACCATGCGGCAGCCGGTCACCGCGATGGCGGTGGCCGCCGTCCGCGCCCTGGTGGACGAGATCAACGGGCACGGCGCCCCGCACTCGGAGTACCTGTTCCGCCCGGAGCTGGTGGTGCGCGGCTCCACAGCTGTCGCGCCGAGTTCCGCACGCCTTTCTTACGCAAGATCTGCTTGACTCTTGCAGCGGCGGGCCGGCATATTGCTCGAATGATCAGCACCACCATCCCGCCGCACGCCACCGACGACGACTGGTGGCGCTCCGCCGTCGTCTATCAGGTGTACGTCCGCAGCTTCGCCGACAGCGACGGCGACGGCACCGGCGACCTCCAGGGCATCCGGCAGCGCCTGCCGTACCTGCGCGACCTCGGGGTGGACGCGCTCTGGCTGACCCCCTTCTACACCTCGCCGATGATCGACGGCGGGTACGACGTGGCCGACTACCGGGACGTCGACCCGATGTTCGGCACCCTCGCCGACTTCGACGCGATGATCACCGACGCGCACGCCCAAGGCCTGCGGATCATCGTCGACCTGGTGCCCAACCACACCTCCAGCGCGCACCACTGGTTCACCGCGGCGCTCGCCGCCGGCCCCGGCTCACCGGAACGGGCCCGCTACCTCTTCGCCGACGGTCAGGGCACGCACGGCGAGTTGCCCCCGAACGACTGGGAGAGCATCTTCGGCGGCCCCGCCTGGACCCGGATCGCTGACGGTCAATGGTATCTGCACCTGTTCGACCCTTCGCAGCCGGACCTGAACTGGCGTCACCCGGAGGTCCGCGCCGAGTTCGAGGACGTGCTGCGGTTCTGGCTGGACCGGGGCGTCGACGGATTCCGCGTCGACGTGGCGCACGGCATGATCAAGGCGGAA
Source organism: Micromonospora sp. NBC_00821 (assembly GCF_036347035.1). Taxonomy (NCBI): domain Bacteria; kingdom Bacillati; phylum Actinomycetota; class Actinomycetes; order Micromonosporales; family Micromonosporaceae; genus Micromonospora; species Micromonospora sp. NBC_00821. The sequence continues at coordinate 999,023 of NZ_CP108880.1, read as the reverse complement.
GGGCTGCCGGACGTCGGCTTCAGCTCGGCGACCACCGGCCAGCGCCAGGTCGAACTGCTCGGCAAGGGCCGGCTGCCGTACTTCGACCAGGACGAGGTGCACGAGATCTACCGGGCCTGGCGGCCCATCCTGGACAGCTACCCGGGCGGTCGGATGGCGGTCGCCGAGGCGTGGGCCGAGACGCCACAGCGCCTGGCCCGCTACATCGGTCCGGACGAGTTGCACCAGGCGTTCAGCTTCGACTTCCTGGACGCCACCTGGTCGGCCGACTCGTTCCGCAAGGTGATCGACACCGCGTTGGCCGAGGCGACAGTCGTCGGAGCGCCGACCACCTGGGTGCTGTCCAACCACGACAAGCAGCGGCACGTCACCCGGTACGGCGACGGCGTCGAAGGGCTGCGCCGAGCCCGGTCCGCCAGCCTGCTGATGCTCGCCCTGCCCGGCTGCGCCTACCTCTACCAGGGCGAGGAACTGGGCCTTCCAGAGGTCCTCGACCTCCCCGACGAGCTGCGCCAGGACCCGGCGTTCCTGCGCACCGGCGAGAGCCGCGACGGCTGCCGGGTGCCCATCCCGTGGAGCGGCGAGCTGGCCCCGTACGGCTTCGGGCCGGCCGGCAGTGAGCTGAGCTGGCTACCCGCCCCGGCGCTCTGGCAGGCGCTGTCCGTCACGGCGCAGACCGACGTGCCCGGCTCGACCCTGGAGCTGTACCGGACCGCGCTCCGCATCCGCCACGAGCATCCCGCGCTCGCCCTCGACGCCGACGGGGTCACCTGGCGGGAGAGCGAGCCGGGCGTGCTGGCCTTCTCCCGCCGCTCCGCCGACGCGACAGTGCTGACCTGCGTGGTCAACTTCAGCGGCGCGCCGGTCCTGATCGACGGGTACGGTCAGCCGCTCGTCGCCAGCGACGAGCTCACCGAACAGGGCTCCGGCCAGCTGCTGCCAATTGACGCGGCAGTCTGGTTGGAACGGCGCTGAACGGGTAACTCGTTCTCGACCTGGTCGTTCGTCGTGCCCCGCGCCGACGGGCGACTGGGCTACCGGCCCCTTGTGGTGGGGGGTGAGGTGCCACCGGCGCCGCGCGGAGTCCGCTCCGCGTGGCGCCGGTGTCCGTGTGCCACCCGCAGGTTAGATCCGCGGATGGCGCGGGTACCGAATCGGGCACCATCACTACGGAGGTGACCCCCATGGTGGTACGGATCGCCCAGTGCACGCTCGACGTCGAGGACCTGGACCTGATGGTCTCGTTCTGGTCCGCGGCGCTCGGCTACGAGGTCGAGAAGGGCGACGACGGCAGCGCCAAGCTCTGGCCGCCGGGGCAGCCGTCCGCCGCCGCGCCCACAGTGTGGTTGCAGGGCTCGGGCACCGCCAAGCGGGGCAAGAACCGGCTGCACCTCGACCTGGTCGCGGACACCGACCCCCAGTCCGAGGTACGGCGGCTGCTGAGCCTCGGCGCGCGGCAGGTCGACGTCGGGCAGACCGGGACCGAACAGTTCACGGTGCTCGCCGATCCCGAGGGCAACGAGTTCTGCGTGCTGGACCGCGCGCCGACCCGCTGAGGTCTCACTTCGCGGTGAGCAGCGCCGCGATCCGGGTGAAGCCGGCGCGTACCTCTGCCTCGTCCGGCGGTTCGGCGGGCTCACCGTGGCCGGCCTCGTCGGCCGCCGCGTCCAACTCCTCGTCGATCACGTCCTCGAAGTCCCCGTACAGGTCGGCCCCCTCCACCTGACGGGCCTCGTCCTCGGCGGCGACCTGCGCTGCGGTGATCTCGCTGCGGATCTCGTCGGCGGACAGCGCCGGCAGCAACGGCTCCACCACTGCCATCAACTGCTCCTCGGCCACCACCGCCTCGGCCAGGGCCAACGCGTGCGGTCGCTCGTACGGCCCGCAGACCACCGGCTCCCACTCGTCGAGGTCACCGAGCGGACCGAAAGTGATGATCCATGGCAGGCCGAGGAGCGGTGAGTCCGCCGGCAGGTCCAGTGTCATGAGTGCGCCCACCGGCTCATCATGGTCCGCGAACGCGAGCGACGACGCCGTTCCGCTCAGTTATCGCCCGACCGGCGGTCGATCGGCGGCCGGTCAGCCGGGACGGACCGCATCCAGGGCCGCGCGGACCAGGGCGAGCGCGGTGGCCGGCGGCACGCCGAGCCGGGCGGCCTCCGCCGCGTAGCCGGCCGCCGCCTGCTGCAACCTGTCGACGGCGTCGTTCCGCCCGGGGGCGACGAAGGTGCCGTTGCGCCCCCGGGTCTTCAGCAGCCCGGCCGCCTCCAGCTCCCGATAGGCGCGGGCCACAGTGTTCGCGGCCAACCGCAGGTCGGCGGCGAGCTGCCGGACGGTGGGCAGACGGCTGCCCACCGGCAACCGGCCGTCGCCGATCAGCTCGGCGAGCTGCACGCGCACCTGCTCGTACGGGGGCACCGACGAGTCCGGGTCGACCGAGATCAGCACCTGCGCGCCTTCCGTCATCAGCCCGCACCGCCCGGCGTACCGGGGTCGATGCCCTCATCGACATCCCTCGGTGGGGCGGGGGTTTCCGCCAGGTCCACCACTCGGCCGTTGGTGCTGGTCGCCAGGAGCGCCGCGCCGAACAGCACCAACTGGTTGAGCAGGTAGAGGTACAGCAGCAGACCGACGGCGCCGGCCACCACCGTGTACGCCGGGTTCCGCTCGGTCCGCACCACGTAGTATCGCCCGACGGTGTTGAGCAGCGTGATGCCGACAGCCACCAGCACCACCACCGGACGCAACCGGGACCGGCTCATCCGCAGCCGAGGCACGGCCAGCAGCAACGCGGTGGCGAGCACGGTGTTGACCAGCACGCTGAGCACCGCGCTGATGGTGGTCAGACCCACCGACCCGGTGCTGCGCAGCAGGAAACGCAGCAGCGACTCCAACGCGTCCACAGCCGCGACCGAGACGCCGAGCAGCACGAAGACGCCGATCATCACGCCCAGGTCGACGAGTCGCCGCACCACCAGATTGCCCGGCTGCTGGTTGAGCTGGTACATCAACCGCTGCGAGGACCGGATGGCCTCGACCCAACCGATCCCGGTGAAGACCAGGATGACCAGGCCCACCACACCGACGGTGCCGCTGGAGTTGGCGATCTGCTCGGCGTCCAGGAACGGCAGGTTCTCCTTGAGGAAGTCGGCCGCCGCCGCGCTGACCTCGTCGTTGTCCTCGAGGATCGCCCCGAAGATGGAGAACGCGACCAGGGCGAGGGCGAACACGGCGAAGAAGCCGTAGTAGGCGATCGCGGCGGCCAACCGGCCGGCCAGCACCTCGCCGTACAGCACCCCGGCCCGCCAGACATGATCGAAGAGCCCCGACCGGTGGCGCGCGGCGCTCACCCAGCGGTCGATGCCCGTCTCGATCCGGCCGATCACGTTCACGCGGTCATCCTCGCCGATCTCCCACCGCTGTAGTGGCAACCGGCTTCCGATGCTCGCCGGCCGGCGCGTCGCAGATGCTTCAGGTGCTGACGGCTCGGTTGCCGGCGTTTCAGTTGCCGAGGCAGAAGTCCCGACGCGGCTGCCACCTGGCCTGCCCGCTGTGCGAGAAGAGGGTGAACCCGTCGACCTCGAACATCGCGGAGAAGTCGGCCAGATCCTCGTACACCTTGTCCAGAGCCTCCGGTGCGACGTCCTGAGCCACTGTGACGTGCGGATGGTACGGGAAGCGGAGCTCGCGGTGCAGGCCCGGCGCCGCGGCGATTGCCGCGGCCAGCAGCTCGCACTCGCTGATCCCGGCGGCCACCGCGACGAACACCACCTGGGTGACCGGACGGAACGTGCCGGTGCCCCGCAGGTGCAGCGTGAACGGCAGGTGCCCGGCGGCGACGGCGGCCAGGTGCCGCTCGACCGCCGGCAGGTTCGCCGTCCGGATCTCGGTGGGCCCGAGCAACGTCACGTGCGCGGGCACCGCCAGCGGATCACCGGCCTCGACCCGCCGCCGGGTGAGCAGGGCACCCCACGGCTCGGGGATGTCCACCGCGATGCCGATCTGGATGGTGTCGCCGGCCGGCGGCACCCCGCCACTGCGATCCACGCTTCGCGCCGCCCCTCCGACCACCGAGCCGTCCACCTGTACCGCGGGAGCTACTCGCCGCGCACGGGCGGGAAGAACCCAACCCGCTCGTACGCGGACCGCAGGGTCGTCGCGGCCACCGCACGGGCCTTCTCCGCGCCGGCCGCGAGCAGCTTGTCCAACTGCGCCGGATCGTCGAGGTAGGCGCGGGTGCGCTCCTGGATCGGCCGGACGAAGTCCGTCACCACCTCGGCCAGCTCCTTCTTCAGATCGCCGTAGCCGCGGCCCGCGAACGCGGCCACCAACTCGTCGATGCCGCGGCCGCTGAGCGCCGAGTAGATGGTCAACAGGTTGGACACACCCGGCTTGGTCTCGGCGTCGAAGACGATCTCCCGGCCGGTGTCAGTCACCGCCGAACGGATCTTCTTCGCGGATCGGGCCGGATCGTCGAGCAGGTCGATGATGCCGGCCGGCGAGGACGACGACTTCGACATCTTCGCGGTCGGGTCCTGCAGGTCAGTGATCTTGGCAGTGTCCTTGACGATGTGCGGCGCGGGCACCGTGAACGTCGCGCCGAACAGCGAGTTGAAGCGCTGGGCCAGATCCCGGGAGAGCTCCAGGTGCTGGCGCTGGTCCTCGCCGACCGGGACCGCGTTGGCCTGGTACAGCAGGATGTCGGCGGCCTGGAGGACCGGATAGGTGAACAGCCCGACGCTGGCCCGCTCGTTACCCTGCTTCTGCGACTTGTCCTTGAACTGGGTCATCCGGCTGGCCTCGCCGAAGCCCGTGATGCAGCCGAGCACCCAGGCCAGCTGCGGGTGCTCGGGCACCTGCGACTGGACGAACAGGGTGCTGCGCTCCGGGTCGAGCCCAACCGCGAAGAGCTGGGCCGCGGCCACCCGGGTCCGCTGACGCAGCAGCGCCGGGTCGTGCCCCGCGGTGATGGCGTGCAGGTCCACCACGCAGTAGAACGCGTCGTGGGTGTCCTGCAGCGCCACCCAGTGCCGCACCGCGCCGAGATAGTTGCCGAGATGGAACGAGTCGGCTGTCGGCTGGATGCCGGAGAAGACGCGGGGCCGGGCGGGAACGTCGGACATGGCGATAATTCTGTCAGCAAGCACCCCGGTCCGTCATGACGGGCCGGCGGGTCGGCTCCGGCCCGCCGGTGCCGGGGTGCTGACCTCGCGTGGTTCGCCCGCGCCGACCCGGCGCGTCGGCCCGACCGCGACCCGGCGGTGCTGCCCCGCCATCGCCTCCCGGGCCGGCTCGGGGCCACCTGCCGAGGCCGACGCGGACTCGCGGCGCCGCCCGGTGCTCTGCCCGGTGCTCTGCTCGGTGCTCTGCTCGGTGCTCTGCTCGGTGCTCTGTTCGGTGCTCTGTTCGGTGTTCTGCTCGTGGCGCTGCTCGGTGCGGGCGGCGGAGACGGCGAGTTGGGCCACCCGGCGGCCGTCCAACGCGAGGACCCGCAGCAGCCAGCCGGCCGGCATCTCGGCCGGATCGGGCGCGCCGACCTCGGCGGTGGGCGCGCCCGGCACCGGCACCTCGTCGCCGGTCACCGGGAGCCGGCCCAGCGCGGCCATGACGAACCCGCCCACCGTCTCGTACGGTCCGGCGGGTAGGGCCACCCCGGTCCGCTCGGCGAAGTCAGCGAGGTTGAGGCGGCCGTCCACAACGGCGGGCAGGCCGGCGTGCACCGGGTCCGGGGTGGCGTCGTACTCGTCGTGGATCTCGCCGACCAACTCCTCGATGAGGTCCTCCAGGGTGACGATCCCGGCCGTGCCGCCGTACTCGTCGACCACCACCGCGAGGTGCTGGCCCTCGCGGCGCATCTCGGTCAGCGCGGCGAGCACCCGTTTACTGCCCGGAAGCCGCTTCACCTCGCGGGCCAACTCGCCGACGGTGACGCACGGGTCGGCGTCCGGGCGCAGCAGTACGTCACGGAGGTGCACGAAGCCGACCACGTCGTCGTGCGTGCCGTCGGTGACCGGGTAACGGGTGTGCGTTTCGGCGCGGACCAGTCGGGCGGCTTCGACGATGGTCAGCCGCGCCGGGAGGAAGACCACCTCGGTGCGCGGCATCATCACCTCGCGGATCAGACTGGCACCGGCCACCAGGACCTCGTCGATGATCCGCCGCTCGTCCGGGTCGAGCACCGTGTTCGCCGCCACCAGGTCCCGCAGATCAGCCTCGGAGATGTGCTCCCGGCCGGCCGTCGGACCGGTCCCGAGCAGATCGGTGACGAGTCGGGTGGCGCCATCCGCGGCGCGCACCAGCACCCGGGCGACGGCCCGGGCGAGCGGGCCAGGGTCGCGGCGGGGGTGTGCCCGCGCGTGTCGCCGGAGCCCGGTACGGGCCGCTTCCCGCATGACAGAGATGGTAGACACCGTGGGCCCACCACGCCGGGGATCACGCGGAGCGGCCGAGAGATGTTCGGCTCTGTTTAATCATGATAGATTATGATGGAATGGGGTTGACGGTGGCGACGGCGAGAGCGCCGACCACCGCCCTAGTGTGATCACCGAAGGGCCACGTCCCGGGCGGGCCAGGCAGGAGGCAACGACGTGAAACTGCTCGTCACCGGGGGCGCCGGCTTCATCGGGAGCGTGGTGACCCGGATGCTGCTCGACGCGGGTCACCAGGTGGTCATCCTGGACGACCTGCGCACCGGCCACCGCGAGGCCCTCGCCCCGGACGCCACCCACGTGGAGGCGTCCATCCACGACGCCGCCCGGGTCGTCACCGCGAGCGCCGGGTTCGACGGGGTGCTGCACTTCGCCGCCCTGATCGCCGCCGGCGAGTCGATGGTCAAGCCGGAGCTGTACTGGCACAACAACACCATCGGCACGCTCGCCCTGATCGACGCGGTACGGGCCGCCGGGGTGCCCCGGATGGTCTTCTCCTCCACCGCCGCCGTCTACGGCAACCCCACCGAGCTGCCCATCACCGAGAACGCGGTAAAGGCGCCCACCAACACGTACGGCGCCACCAAACTCGCCGCCGACATGGCACTCACCTCCGAGGCGATCGCGCACGGGCTGGCCGCCGTGTCGCTGCGCTACTTCAACGTGGCCGGCGCCCACCTCGACGGCGAGATCACACTCGGCGAGCGGCACGACCCGGAGACGCACCTGATCCCGATCGCGCTGGACGTCGCCGCCGGCCGGCGGGAGAAGCTCCAGCTCTTCGGGGACGACTACCCCACAGTCGACGGCACCTGCGTCCGCGACTACATCCACGTCGCCGACCTGGCCCGCGCGCATCTGCTGGCGCTGGACGCGGCCACCGGCGGCCAGCACCGGATCTACAACCTGGGCAACGGCAACGGCTTCACCAACCGGCAGGTCGTCGACGTGGTCCGCGAGGTCACCGGGCACCAACTGCCCGTCGAGGTCGCCCCGCGCCGCGAGGGCGACCCGGCCGAGCTGGTGGCGTCGTCCGCGCTGGCCCGCGAGGAGCTGGGCTGGGTGCCGCAGAAGCCGACCCTGCACGACATGGTCGGGGATGCCTGGGCGTTCTACCGCACGCACATCCTGGGCCAGTCATGAATCACCCGAGCGATGATGTCGCCGAGCGGGCTACGGCCGGCTTCTCCGCGCAGTTCGGTGCCGAGGCTGCCGGCCGCTGGGCGGCCCCGGGCCGGGTCAACCTGATCGGTGAGCACACCGACTACAACGAAGGTTTCGTGCTGCCGTTCGCCCTGCCGATGCGTACCGTCGTCGCTGCCGACCGACAGGACGGGGAGCACTGGACGGTCTGGTCCGAGCTCTCCGGCGAGGCGATCACCTTCGGCGCGGACGACGTCGCCGAGCCGGGTCGGGTCACCGGCTGGGGCGCGTACGTCGCGGGCGTGGTCTGGGCGCTGCGGGAGGCCGGTCACCCGGTGCCGGGCGCCCGGCTGGCGATCGCCTCCGACGTGCCACTGGGCGCGGGGCTCTCCTCCTCGGCCGCGCTGGAGTCGGCAGTGCTGGCCGCCCTGCTCGACCTCGGCGAGCTGGAGCTCGCCCCCGAACTGCAACCCCGGCTGGCGCAACGGGCGGAGAACGTCTACGTGGGCGCGCCGACCGGGATCATGGACCAGTCCGCGGCCATCCGTTGCCGCGCCGGGCACGCCCTCTTCCTGGACTGTCGCGACGAGTCGGTCGAGCACATCCCGTTCGACCTGGACGCCGACGGGCTGGCTGTGCTGGTCATCGACAGCCGGGCGCCGCACCGCCACGCCGACGGGGAGTACGCGGCCCGCCGTCGCTCCTGTGAGGCCGGGGCCAACGCGCTCGGCGTTGCCGCCCTGCGCGACGTGGGCGTCGACCAGCTCGACGCCGCGTTGGCGCAGCTCGACGACGAGGAGACCCGGCGACGAGTCCGGCACGTGGTGACCGAGGACCAGCGCGTACTGGACACTGTGGCGCTGCTCCGCGCCGCCCGGGTCCGCGACATCGGTCCGCTGCTGACCGCCTCCCACGTCTCGATGCGTGACGACTTCGAGATCACCGTGCCGGAGATCGACACCGCGGTCGAGGCGGCATTGGCGGCTGGCGCGCTGGGTGCCCGGATGACCGGGGGCGGCTTCGGCGGCTGCGTGCTCGCGCTGATCGAGGCCGACAGTGCCGACGCGGTAGCCGCCGCCGTGACCGACGCGTACGCGCAACGAGGTTTCACCGCCCCCGGCACCGTGACGGTCCTCCCCTCCCCCGGCGCCACCCGCCTGCCCTAACCCGAACCGCCCCCACCCACCCCCTCCCACCCACCCCCACCCACCCACCCACCCCCCACCCCAGCCGGTGATCAAGAGGTTTGCGTCAATTCGGGCCCGAATCCTGACGCAAACCTCTTGATCACCCGCCGCAGGCGGAGGGGGGTGGGGGAGTGGGAGGCGGGGCGGGGTGGGGATCGTGCTTGTTCATGGAAGTAGTGGCCTCACCCGTTGGGTGAGGCCACTACTTCATGGATCGAGCGCGATCTTGCGGGCGGGCGGGCGGGCTCGGGCTTGCCGGCGGGGTGGGGTTAGCTGGCTTCGACGATCATGGCGGCGCCTACCGTGCGGTTGGTCGCCTCGTCGATGATGACGAAACCGCCGGTGGTGCGGTTACGGCGGTACTCGTCGGCCAGCAGCGGCACCGTCGTGCGCAGTCGCACCCGGCCGATCTCGTTGAGCCGCAGTTCGTCGGCGGACTCGTCGCGGTGCAGGGAGTTGATGTCCAGCCGGTAGTGCAGCCCGCGCACGATCGCCCGTGCCGACCGGGTGGTGTGCTTGATCGCGTACCGGGCGCCGACCCGCAGCGGGGCCGTCTCGTCCATCCAGCAGACCATCGCCTCGATGTCCTGCGCCACCGCCGGTGCGTTGTTCGGCCGGCAGATCAGGTCACCCCGCGAGATGTCGATCTCGTCGGCCAGTCGTACCGTCACCGACATCGGCGGGAACGCTTCCGGCACCGGCCCGTCGGCGGTCTCCACGGCGGCGATCCGGCTGGTGAAGCCGGAGGGCAGCACCATCACCTCGTCACCCGGCTTCAGCACGCCGGAGGCGACCTGGCCGGCGTAGCCGCGGTAGTCGGTGACAGTGGTGGACTGCGGACGGATCACGTACTGCACCGGGAACCGGACGTCGACCAGGTTGCGGTCGCTGGCGATGTGCACCCGCTCCAGGTGGTGCAGCAGCGACGGGCCCTCGTACCAGGGCATGTTGTCCGACCGGGTGACGATGTTGTCGCCGCGCAACGCGGAGACCGGCACCACTGTCAGGTCCGGTGCGTCGAGCTTCGCCGCGAACGCTGTGAACTCGTCGGCGATCCGCTCGTAGACCTCCTGCGACCAGTCGACCAGGTCCATCTTGTTGACACAGAGGACCAGGTGCGGCACCCGCAGCAGGGAGCAGAGGAACGCGTGCCGGCGGGACTGCTCGACGAGGCCCTTGCGCGCGTCCACCAGGATCAACGCCAGGTCCGCCGTCGACGCGCCGGTGACCATGTTGCGGGTGTACTGGATGTGGCCCGGAGTGTCGGCGATGATGAACTTGCGCCGGGGGGTGGCGAAGTACCGGTACGCCACGTCGATGGTGATGCCCTGCTCCCGCTCGGCCCGCAGACCGTCGGTGAGCAACGCCAGGTTGGTGTATTCGTCACCACGGGCCGCGCTGACCGCCTCCACGGCGGCCAACTGGTCGGTGAAGAGCGACTTGGTGTCGTAGAGCAGCCGCCCGATCAGGGTCGACTTCCCGTCGTCCACGCTGCCGGCGGTGGCGAACCTCAGCAGGTCCATAGCCCGGGCCTCCGGCCCGGCCCCGGTGGCAGCCTGGGCCTCCGCATTCGCGGACGCCACGATCTCGGTGCTCATCAGAAGTAGCCCTCCCGCTTGCGGTCTTCCATGGCGGCCTCACTGACCCGGTCGTCACCACGGGTGGCGCCGCGCTCGGTGATCCGGGTGGCCGCCACCTCCTCGATGACCTTCTCCACGGTGTCCGCGTCGGAACGGACCGCGGCGGTGCAGGAGGCGTCGCCGACGGTGCGGTAGCGCACCTGCGCTTTGAACCGCTCCTCACCCGCGCGCGGACGGAAGAACTCGTTGACGGCGTAGAACATGCCGTCCCGCTCGATCACCTCACGCTCGTGGGCGTAGTAGATCGACGGCAGCGGGATGCGCTCCCGGGCGATGTAGTGCCAGACGTCCAGCTCGGTCCAGTTGGACAGCGGGAAGACGCGGATCGACTCGCCCGGGTGGTGCCGGCCGTTGTAGAGCGACCACAACTCCGGTCGCTGGTTCTTCGGGTCCCACTGACCGAACTCGTCCCGGAAGCTGAACACCCGCTCCTTCGCCCGGGCCTTCTCCTCGTCCCGGCGGGCGCCACCGAACAGCGCGTCGAAGCGGTGCTTCTCCACCGCGTCCAGCAGGACCGGTGTCTGGATCCGGTTGCGCATGCCGTCACCGGACTCCCGGACCATGCCGCTGGCCAGGGCCTCCGGCACGCTCGCCACCACCAGTTGCAACCCCAACTCCGCGACCCGTTGGTCGCGGTATTCGAGGACCTCGGGGAAGTTGTGCCCGGTGTCGACGTGCATGACCGGGAAGGGGACGTTGGCCGGGGCGAACGCCTTCTGCGCGAGCCGCAGCATGACGATCGAATCCTTGCCACCGGAGAAGAGCATCACCGGGCGTTCCATCTCGGCGACCACCTCGCGCATCACGAAGATGCTCTCCGCTTCCAAGGCGTCCAGGTGGGAGACCTGGTACGCCGCGGGGGTGGTCATGACACCGGCTCGATTCGCTCGCTCATCCGATTTCCAGACCTTTCCGGTCGGGCATGTCAAGAAAGTTCGCTCAGGCTACCCGGAATGCTTCTGCAGCGCTGCAAGCAACCGGGTGGCGAGATCCTCGCGGCAGACCAGGAGGTCAGGCAGCCGCGGATCCGCCTCGTTGTATTTCAGCGCAGAACCGTCGATCCGGGAAGCGTGCAGTCCGGTGGCCGTCGCCACAGCGATCGGGGCTGCCGAGTCCCACTCGTACTGCCCACCTGCGTGGATGTACGCGTCCACCTCGCCGGTGACCACTGCGGCGATTTTCGCTCCGGCCGAGCCCATCGGCACCAGGTGCGCCCCGACGTCCTCGGCCAGATCGGTCAGGAAGACCGGCGGCCGGCTCCGGCTCGCGGCCAGGCGGATCTTCCGCTCGCCGGCCGTCGCCGCCTCCACTGTCATCGGCGGGTACGCCGGCGGGTAGTCAGTGCCCAGCACCCGGTGCTGCGCCGGCAGCCCCACCGCCCCGGCGATGAGCCCGTGCGGGCTCGGCGCGTTGCGCGCCCAGAGCGCCACGTGCACCGCCCAGTCCGAGCGGCCCTCCTCGGAGAACTCCCGGGTGCCGTCCAACGGGTCGACGATCCACACCCGGTCCGCGTTCAACCGGGACACCGCTCCGGTGTTCACCTCCGCGGCCCAGGCCAACCGGGAACCCTCGTCCTCCTCGGAGAGCACCGCGTCCCCCGGACGCCACTTCGCCAACTCCGTGCGGATCAGGTCGTGCGACACCTTGTCCCCGGCCGACTTCAGCGCACCGGCGTCGGCGAAACCCATCTCCGTACGCAGGTCGAGCAGCGCCTGCCCGGCCCGGGACGCCAACCATCGGGCGAACGCGCCATCGATCATCGGAGGACTGCTCATCTGTCCGCTCCCGTCGCCTCGCCGCGCTGCCCGCACGGGCCGATCCGCCGCGACTCGCGTCGCCGGTCGCGGCACGCTGAAAGGCGCAGACTACCGGCCCGCCGTTTCCGATTCGGGTACGCCCCGCCCGGCTCAGCCGCCGTGGTAGAGGTTCTGGGTCGGCTCCACGCCCTTGGTGATCACCGACTCCACCACGTCGGCGGCCCGGTCCACCAGGAAATCGAGCTCCTTGCGCTCGGCCGCGCCAAAATCCGACAGCACGTAATCCGCCGGATCCTGCCGCCCCGGCGGTCGGCCGACGCCGAACCGCACCCGGGCGTAGTCCTTCGTCCCCAACGACTTCGACATCGAACGCAGGCCGTTGTGCCCGCCCTCGCCGCCACCGAACTTGATCCGCACCTGACCGAAGTCGATGTCCAGCTCGTCATGCACCGCGATCACCTGCGTCGTCGGCACCTTGTAGAACTGTGCCAACGCCGCTACCGGCCCGCCGGACAGGTTCATGTACGTCAGTGGCTTCACCAGCACCAGCTTCGGCCCACCGAACCCGAGCCGCGCCTCGGCCACCTCGGCCACCGCCCGCTTGTGCCTGCCGAAACGCGCACTCACCCGCCCGGCCAGCAGCTCGGCCACCATGAACCCGACGTTGTGCCGGTTGCCGGCGTACTCCCGACCCGGGTTGCCCAGGCCGACCACCAGCCACGGCCCCGCCTCGTCCGTCACTACCCGTCCCTTCCGACGCCCATCCCATCGACTCCCGATATGCCGACAGGCGCCCCCGAACATCCGGGGACGCCTGTCGCACAGTACGAACCGATCAGGCCTCGGTACGCGCCTCGGTCGTCTCGGCGCCCTCGGCCGGGGCGCCGTCCGCGCCCTCGGAGCCCTCGGTGGTCTCGCCGACCTCGGCCTCGGCCTCGTCGGTGGCGGCCTCGACCTCGGGCAGCGTCGCCTCGAGCTGCTCGGCGGTCGGGGCGGCGGTGATCGACGCGACGGTCAGCTCCGAGTCGACGGCCAGCTCGACGCCGGTCGGCAGCTTGACATCGCCGGCAGTCACCAGGGTGCCCGCCTCCAGGCCCTCGATCGACGCCTCGAGGTGGTCCGGAACCTTGGTGGCGTCCGCGGTCACCGAGAGGGTGTCGTGGTCGTGCACGATCAGGGTGTCCCGGGCGGCCTCGCCGGTCAGCTGGACCGGGACCTCGACGGTGACCTTCTCGCCCCGGCGGACCAGGATCAGGTCGACGTGCTCGAAGGTGTCGCGGATCGGGTCACGCTGGATCGCCTTCGGCAGCGCCAGCACCTGGGTGCCGTCGGCGATGTCGATCGCGAAGAGCTGGTTGGCACCACCCTTGCGGATCGCGGCGGCGAACTCCCGCGACGGCAGCGCGATGTGCTTGGGCTTCTCGCCGTGGCCGTACAGCACGGCGGGCACCTTGCCGGCCCGGCGGGTACGGCGGGCACCACCCTTGCCGAACTCGGTACGGGGCTCGGCGCTGATCTTTACCTCGGACACGGGGAAACTCCTGATGCTTTTCGCTGCGGCGGCTTGTCGTCTAACGGTGCTGGGGCGAGGGGCTCGCTGGGGCTCATGCGTCATGAACGACTGCCCGGAGCACCGCGTCGATGACGGTGCCTCCGTGCGGCGCTTTTCAGCGGCCCGCCGGGCACCCTCGCCGTGGCAACCGCACCAGTCTACCCGAGCTGTTTCCAGGGTTTCCGGCAGTCCCCGATCACGGCTCAGGACCGGCGCGTCGGTGGTGCTCCCACCAGCGTGCCGGCCCCGTTTCGACCAGTTTGCCAGCCCCGCCCCCGCCAGCGTGTCGAGTGGCGGAAACGGGGCTCAGGCTCAGCTCAGACCACCGAAGAGGGTGGTCACCGAGCCGTCGTCGAAGACCTCGCGGATCGCACGCGCCAGCAGCGGCGCGATCGACAGCACCGTGAGCTTGTCCAGCTGCTTCTCCGGCGGGAGCGGCAGGGTGTTCGTCACCACGATCTCGCTGATCGAGCTGTTCTTCAGCCGCTCGGTGGCCGGGTCGGACAGCAGCGCGTGGGTGGACGCGACCACGATCTCCGCAGCGCCCGACTCCTTGAGGATGTCGGCGGCCTTGGCGATGGTGCCCCCGGTGTCGATCATGTCGTCGACGATCAGGCAGACCCGGCCCTCCACCTCGCCGACGACCCGGTTCGCCACGACCTGGTTCGGCTTCATCGGGTCACGGGTCTTGTGGATGAACGCCAGCGGGCAGCCGCCCAGCCGGTCGGTCCACCGCTCTGCCACCCGCACCCGACCCGAGTCCGGTGCCACCACTGTCATCGGCCGGCCGGCGTACTTGTGTTCCACGTACTCGGCCAGGATGTCCATGGCGAAGAGGTGGTCCACCGGGCCGTCGAAGAAGCCCTGGATCTGCGCGGTGTGCAGGTCGACGGTGAGGATGCGGTTCGCGCCGGCGGTCTTCAGCAGGTCCGCCACCAGTCGGGCCGAGATCGGCTCCCGACCACGGTGCTTCTTGTCCTGACGGGCGTACGGGTAGAACGGCAGCACCACTGTGATCCGCTTGGCGGACCCCCGCTTCAGCGCGTCCACCATGATCAGGGTCTCCATGACCCAGGTGTTCACCCCGTGCGTGACGGACTGCACCACGAAGGCGTCCGAACCACGTACCGAGTCCTTGAACCGTACGAAGAGCTCGCCGTTGGCGAACTCGTACGCGTCGGCCGGCGTCGGCGCGACGCCGAGCACCTCGCCGATCTCCTTGGCCAACTCCGGAAAGCCACGTCCGGAAAAGAGCATCAGGCTTTTGCGGTTTTCGGCGACGATGCTGCCCATGGGCCCGTCTGCTCCCGTTATGTCGGCGGTACCCGACCCGGTGGTGGTGGGTCGGGGACTATTCGGTTGCAGTATCTCCCGCGCCGGATGCGCCGCCCACCGTCTCGGTCGCACCGTGGATTGCCTCACTGTGGCTTGCGGCACCAGTCGTACCGGACGCACCCTTCGCGTCGCCGGTCGGCTGCTCATCCTTCGCGTCGCGGGCCCGCTGCGCCGCCTCCGCCGCGGCAGTGCCGGCGCGCCGCTTGACCACCCAGCCCTCGATGTTGCGCTGGCGCGCCCGGGCGACGCCCATCGCTCCGGCCGGCACGTCGTCGACGATCACCGAACCAGCCGCCGTGTACGCCCCGTCGCCCACCTCGACCGGTGCCACGAACATGTTGTCCGCACCGGTCCGCGCGTGGCTGCCGATCACGGTGCGGTGCTTGTTGACCCCGTCGTAGTTCACGAAGACCGACGCGGCGCCGATGTTGGTCTGCTCGCCGATCGTCGCGTCGCCGACGTACGTCAGGTGCGGCACCTTCGCGCCGGCGCCGATCTGCGAGTTCTTCACCTCGACGAACGTGCCGACCTTCGCCTTCTCGGCCAACTGGGCGGCCGGCCGCAGGTACGCGTACGGCCCGACGGTTGCGCCCGCGCCCACCTCGGCGCCGACGGCGTGACTGCGGATCACCGACGCGGCGGGGCCGACGATCGTGTCGATCAGGGTGACGTCCGGCCCGATCAGCGCGCCCGCGCCGACCACAGTGCCGCCGCGCAACTGGGTGTTCTGGTCGACCACCGCGTCCCGGTCCAGCGCGACAGTCACGTCGATCCAGGTGGTGGCGGGGTCGAGCAGGCTCACCCCGGTGCGCATCCACGCCTCGTTGATCCGGTCGCGCAGTAGTCGACGCAGCGTGGACAGCTCCACCCGGTCGTTGCAGCCCAACGTCTCGACGTGGTCCACGGCAACGTGCACCGCGACCGGCTCACCGGCGGAACGGAGCAGACCGAAGACGTCGGTCAGGTACTCCTCGCCCTGGTCGTTGTCGGTGGAGAGCTTGCCCAGCGCCTCGCGCAGTCGCACGGCGTCGAACGCGTAGATGCCGGCGTTGATCTCCCGGATGGCGCGCTGCGTCGTGTCGGCGTCACGCTCCTCGACGATCTGCTCCAAGCGACCGTCGGCGTCCCGCACGATCCGTCCCAGGCCGGTCGGGTCGGGCACCTCGGCGGCCAGCACGGTGGCCGCCGCGGAGGCCTCCTCGTGCGCGGTCACCAGCGCGCCCACCGTCTCGGGTCGCAGCAGGGGCACGTCACCGTTGATCACCACGACGGTGCCGGCACCGTCCGGTACGGCCTCCAGAGCGATTCGTACGGCATGCCCGGTGCCGAGCTGCTCGGCCTGGAGCACCGGAGTGGCGTCCGGGGCGACCTCGGACAGGTGCGCCCGCACCTGGTCGGCGCCGTGGCCCACCACGACGACGGTGCGGTCCGCGCCCAACGGTGCGGCGGCGCTCAGCACGTGACCGAGGAGCGTCCGACCGAGCAGGGGGTGCAGCACCTTGGGCAGTGCCGACTTCATCCGCTTACCCTCACCGGCGGCAAGTACGACGACGGTACGGAGGTGGGGCTGGGGCACGACGTGGCTCCCGTCGGGACGGCGGACACTCTCGCGGCCATGCTAGCCGCGAGGCCCGGCACGTTCCTCTCTTACCCCCACCGGACCCTAAAGCGGACGTAGGTGGGCAGCTCGGCCGCCAGGGTTCGAACCTGAAATACGGGTACCAAAGACCCGGGTGTTGCCAATTACACCACGGCCGATCAGCGACGCGAGCACGTCGCACAGGGGATGGACATCCCGCCGCTACACCTTAGCGCCCCCGCCGTCGGATGCCAGCGCTCATCCCGCCGCAGGGCGAGTGGTCGATGCCGCCGGTCTTCCGGGAGTCGTCGGCCCGCGCCTCAGCCGCCCTCTTCCCGGACCGGTCAGGCACCCGCCACGGAGCCGGCTGACCTGCGACTTCGAGCAGTTACACGAAGACGATTCGAAAGTTCCTCGTGCGATCTACGGTGCCGTAAGTTACGGTGACGTAGGCGTAGCTTCGTGATCGTTACCATCCCCCTGCGAGGTCCCATGTCCACTGCTCTGCTCGATTCCAACACCGCCGGCCCCGGCCCCAAACCACTCACCGACGGCAGCCAGTCCCCCGGCATCCTGGCGGCCCTCTGGGCCTTCGTGGTGATCCCCTTCGTCGCCCTGCTGATCGCCGTGCCGGTGGCGTGGGGCGGCTGGCTGGGCTGGACCGACGTCATCATCGGCCTGGTCTGGTACGTCGTCTCCGGGCTCGGCATCACCGTCGGTTTCCACCGCTACTTCACGCACGGCTCGTTCAAGGCCAAGCGGTGGCTTCGGGTGACTCTGGCGGTCGCGGGATCGCTTGCGGTGCAGGGCGAGATCATTCAGTGGGTCGCCGACCACAGGCGTCACCACGCGTTCTCCGACCTGGAGGGCGACCCGCACTCGCCGTGGCGCTTCGGCACCAGCTTCTGGGCGTTGACCCGGGGCCTGTTCCATGCGCACGTGGGCTGGCTGTTCCGCCGGGAGCTGTCCAATCGCGGGCGTTTCGCACCGGACCTCATCGCCGACCGGGACATCAGCCGCGTCGACCGACTCTTTCCCGCGCTGGTGGCCATCTCACTACTCGGCCCGGCGCTGATCGGCGGCCTGGTGACCTGGTCCTGGCAGGGCGCGCTGACCGCGTTCTTCTGGGCCGGGCTGGTCCGGATCGGCCTGCTGCACCACGTCACCTGGGCGATCAACTCGGTGTGCCACGTCTACGGTGAACGTCCGTTCGCGATGCGCCAGGGCGACCGCGCGTCGAACTTCTGGCCGCTGGCGATCCTGTCGTTCGGCGAGAGCTGGCACAACCTGCACCACGCCGACCCGACCAGCGCCCGGCACGGCGTGTTGCGCGGTCAGGTGGACATCTCCGCCCGGGTGATCTGGTTGTTCGAGAAGACCGGCGCGGCGACGCAGGTGCGCTGGCCGAAGCCCGAGCGACTCGCCGCCAAGCTGGTGAAGCCTGTCGCACCCCACTGAAACCGGGCGGTGCACGGGGATGCCGCCTGGCAGGATGGCCGGGTGACCGAGCCATGCGGGGGGACCGGGCGGCTCGGCGGACGGGGAGCCGAGCCCGATCCGGGTACGGTCGAACGGCGCGTCAGGGCGGTCGAACCGCCCGACAGTGAGGCGACGACGTGAACGGGCACAGCGGAGGAACCATTCCACGGCAGGGCGTCACCGAGCGCCAGCGAGGCGGCGACATGCCCGAGGTCAGCGACGACGCGGCGGCAGCTGTCGGCGGCCGACGGGCGACGCCGACGGCGGCGCCGAAGGCCAAAGCTCCCTCCCGGGTCCGCATGTCGGCGGCCCAACGCCGGGAGCAGTTGATCGCGACCGGCCGGCAGCTCTTCGCCGAACGCGGCTTCGACGCCACCTCCATCGAGGAGGTGGCGGCCCGCGCCAAGGTCTCCAAGCCGGTGGTCTACGAGCACTTCGGTGGCAAGGAAGGGCTCTACGCGGTGGTGGTGGACCGGGAGGTCCGGGCCCTGTTGGACCGGATCACCACGGCGTTGACCGCAGGGCATCCGCGGGAGCTGCTGGAACAAGCGGCGCTCGCCCTGCTGACCTACATCGAGGAGGAGACCAGCGGTTTCCGGGTGCTGGTCCGCGAGTCGCCGCTGATGTCCGGCACTGCCAACTTCAGCAGCGTCATGAACGACGTGGCGCACCAGGTCGAGCACATCCTGGGCGCGGAGTACAAGAGCCGCGGGTACGACCCGAAGCTCGCCGAGCTGTACTCGCAGGCGCTGGTCGGCATGGTGGCGTTGACCGGTCGCTGGTGGTTGGAGGTGCGTAAGCCGCGCAAGGAGACGGTGGCGGCGCACCTCGTCAACCTGGCCTGGAACGGGTTGTCGCACCTGGAGGCCAAGCCGACGCTGATCACCGCGCGGCGCAGCTGACCTCGATCAGCGGCGGTGCACGTCGGCCACCGGGTGCTTGCGGTGCTCCAACTCCGCCTCGGCGGATTCCGGTGGGCCGACCTTGTCGTAGAGGCCGGTGCCGAGCAGGATCAGGCCGAACAGCATCGACACGACCACTGTCGACATCGAGAAGTTGAGAAAGTTCGCTTCGGTCTGCAGCACCGACATCATCAGGATGCTGGTCACCAGGAACACCACGCCCGCTGTGAGGTTCATGTAGTGGCCGAGGTTGGTACGCCGCGAGGCCCCGATGATCAGGACGATCCCGAAGATCACCGAGGCGAGCGAGAAGGCCAGGTTGGTCCGGAGGCCGAGGGCCCAGGTGCTGGTGCGGGCAAAGAGCGGATCCCCGATCGTCTCGGCGACGCCCCACACGCCGAAGACCAGGATGTAGACGCCGATCAGCCCGGAGAGGACCCGGTAGAGCGGCCGTGCCGGATGGTTGACCGGAAAATGCGGCATGCCCAGACCCCCTGATGTGACCGTTTCAGGGGAATTGTCGCCCAAGGCAGGACCGACTGTCCGAAGAACCACAAAGCCGGAAGGTCCGCCGAAGGCTGGACCGGGTCAGGGTTTCGCCGGAGCCCGAGCTGCGCAGGGATCAAGCCTGACCGCCCGGAGCAGCTCGGGCTCCGGCGAAAACCCACGGCCGCAACCAAAAGGGCTCAGAGAACCAGACGAGCCTTCTGGAACGCCTCCGCCTCGTCCTCGGTGCCGACCTTGCCGTACATGCCGACCATGAGCAGCACCAGGGCGGCAGTCATCACCACGACCACCGTGGTGATGCTGAAGTTGAAGATGTTGGCGTCGGTCCGGATGAACGCGAGACCGGCCAGGCTGACCACCATGAGGCTGTACGCCAGCCACTGGTTGATCGCCACGTCGATGTTGCGGCCGAGCGCGGTGCCGACCAGCACGATGATCCCGAGCAGCACGCTGAGCAGCGAGAAGCCGAGGTTGGTGCCCTGACCGAGGACCCGGGTGTCGTCCTGGGCGAGGATCTCGTTGCCGGTGCTCGCGATGATGCCGAGCGCACCGAAGACGACCAGGTACAGACCGGTCAGCCCGCCGATCGCCCGGTAGATCGGCCGCGCGGGGTGGTTGACGGGGGTGTGTGCCATGTCTGTGTCTCCAACGCCGTGGGGTAGGTGTCGCCGACGATTGTCTCGCATGTGGTGGTGTGACGCCGCACACGGGGCCCGGGCCGGCGCGCCCGGCCGGTCAGCTCTCGGGCAGGTCCTCGGCGAGGGTCATCCAGCTCTCCTCGATCCGCTCCCGTTCGGCGCGCAGATCCTTGAGCTGGGTGTCCAACTCGGCGACCCGGGCGTAGTCGGTGGCGTCCGCCGCGAGCTGATCGAGCAGCGTGGTCTCGCGCTGGTCGAGCTTGCTGAGCTGCCGCTCCAGCCGGGTCAGCTCCTTGCGGGCCTGACGGACCTCGGCGGCGGACATGCCACCTCCCGAGGGGGCAGCGGGCGCGGAGGTCGAGGTGGCGCCCGCCCGAGGAGAGCCGGCCCGCTCGGCGGTCCGCGCGAGGTATTCGTCCACGCCACCCGGCAGGTGCACCAGCCGACCGTCGCCGAACATCCCGTACGCCGTGTCGGTGACCCGCTCGATCAGGTACCGGTCGTGGCTGGCCACGATGATCGTGCCGGGCCACGAGTCGAGCAGGTCCTCCAGCGAGGCGAGGGTGTCCGTGTCCAGGTCGTTGGTGGGCTCGTCGAAGAGCAGCACGTTGGGCTCGCCGGCCAGCAGCCTCAGCATCTGCAACCGGCGGCGTTCCCCACCGGAGAGGTCACTGACCGGGGTCCAGAGGCGGCGGTCGTCGAAGCCGAACACCTCGGCGAGCTGAGAGGCGGAGACCTCCCGGTCGCCGAGCTGAACCCGGCGGGCGACCTCCTCCACCGCCTCCAGCACCCGTAGGTGCCCGGGCAGCTCGGTGAGCTCCTGGGAGAGGAACGCGGGCCGCACTGTCGAGCCGGTGCCGAGGCGACCGCCGTCGGGGCGGGTGATGCCGGCGAGCATCCGCAGCAGCGTGGTCTTGCCGGCGCCGTTGGCGCCGAGGATCGCGATCCGGTCGCCGGGGCCGACCAGCCAGGTGACGTCGCGAAGGATCTCCTTCGGGCCGGCGTGCAGCTCGACGTTCTCCAGGTCGTACACCTGCTTGCCCAACCGCGAGGTGGCCATCCGCTGCAACGACATGGTGTCGCGCGCCGGCGGCACGTCGGCGATCAACGCGTTCGCGGCGTCGATGCGGAACTGCGGCTTGGAGGTCCGGGCGGGTGGGCCACGACGCAGCCAGGCGATCTCCTTGCGGAGCAGGTTCTGCCGGCGGGCCTCGGTGGCGGCGGCGACCCGCTCACGCTCGGCACGGGCGAGGGTCCAGGCGGCGAAGCCACCCTCGTAGGCGCGGACGGTCTGGTCGGCGACCTCCCAGGTGTTGGTGCAGACCGCGTCCAGGAACCACCGGTCGTGGGTGACCACGACCAGGGCGCCCTTGCGGCCGACCAGGTGCCGGGCCAGCCAGTCGACCCCGCCGACGTCCAGGTGGTTGGTGGGCTCGTCGAGGATGAGCAGGTCGGAGTCGCGCACGAGCAGCGCGGCGAGCGCCACCCGGCGGCGTTCGCCACCGGACATCGGGCCGACCGGCTGGTCGAGGCCGAGGTGCGGCATGCCGAGGCCGTCGAGGATGGCCCGCACCCCGGAGTCGCCGGCCCACTCGTGCTCGGCGCCCATGCCCTCGGCGAGCCAGGCGGTGCCGAGCACCACGTCCCGGACGGTGGCCTCGGGGGCGAGGGCGAGCTGCTGCGGCAGCCAGAGCACACGCAGGTCACGGCGGTGGGTCACCCGACCGTCGTCGGGGTCCTCCTGCTTGGTGAGCAGTCGCAACAGGGTGGACTTGCCGGCGCCGTTGAGGCCGACCACGCCGATCCGGTCGGCGTCGTCCAGGCCGAGCGAGACGTCCGTGAGCAGCCGCCCGGCGGCGCCGTACCCCTTGGACACCCGGTCCAGATTGACGATGTTCGCCACGTTCCACCCTTCATGATCAAGGCGTCCCGGTGCCGGCGGGCACCTGGACGCCTTTCCCAAGGGTACGCGGAAGCCCCGGACGCCCGCGCCGCGCGCCAGCAGCTCCGGTGGAACGCGTCGTCAGCCGACGCGGGCGCCGGCTACCGGACCGTGCGCGACCCGCGCCTCCCGGCAGACGCCCGCGGCGGTCAGCTCGGCGGCGATCCGCTCCGCGTCGGCCGCGTTGGCGGCGAGAAACACGCAGGTCGGGCCGGAGCCGGAGACGATGCCGGTGAGCGCACCGGCCGCCTCGCCGGCCTTCAGCGTGTCGGCCAGCGCCGGGCGCATGGCCAGCGCGGCGTCCTGGAGGTCGTTGCCGAGCGTACGGGCGAGCACCCGGGGGTCACGCTGGCGCAGCGCGCCCAGCAGCGCGTCGGTGCTGCCCAGCGGGGCGCCGGCGGCGCCGGAGTCGCGGAGCCGATCCAGCTCCCGGTACGCGGTCGGGGTGGACAGGCCGCCGTCGGCGATCGCCACCACCCAGTGCCAGGAGGTGGGGCGGGCCAGCACGGG
This sequence comes from Micromonospora sp. NBC_00821, assembly GCF_036347035.1. NCBI lineage: Bacteria > Bacillati > Actinomycetota > Actinomycetes > Micromonosporales > Micromonosporaceae > Micromonospora > Micromonospora sp. NBC_00821. Next base: position 976,424 of record NZ_CP108880.1, on the reverse strand, counting down.
GCTGATCGCCTCACCCCGGCCGGTGCCCAGCGCGGTGCCACCGTAGATCAGGAACGGCACGTCGGAGCCGAGGTCGGCGGCGATGCCGGCCAGCTCGTCGCGGGACAGCCCGGTGCCCCAGAGCGCGTCGCAGGCCACCAGCGCGGCGGCCGCGTCGGCGCTACCGCCGGCCAACCCACCGGCGAGCGGGATCTGCTTGCGCAGGTGCAGTCGGGCGTGCGGCAGCACCCCCGCGTACCCGGCGAGGGCGTGCGCGGCGCGGATCACCAGGTTGGTGTCGTCCAGGGCCAGCTCGCCGGTGCCCTCACCCTCCATGGTCAGGGCGAGGGTGTCGCCCCGGCGGGCCGTCAGCTCGTCGTAGATCGAGATGGCGTGGTAGATCGTGTTCAGCTCGTGGTAGCCGTCCCGGCGCAGCGGGCCCACCCCGAGGTGCAGGTTGACCTTCGCGGGCACCCGCACCCGCACCGGGCCGATGGCCCCCCGTCGCTCGTCGTCGTCCGGTCGCCAGGCCTCGGTCACGGGGTGATGTCCCGCACGCGCAGGCGGATGTCGAACGGCTTGGCCACGATCAGCTCCTCAGCGTCCTGGGCGGGCACCGCGTCAGCCTACTTCCCGGCCGGCGTACCGACCGGAGCCGACGCGGCGATGGCAGCGAACTGCTCGACGGTCAGTGACTCCCCACGGGCGCCGGGGTCGACGCCGGCGGCGGTGAGCGCCGCGGCGGCCCGGTCCGCGCCACCGGCCCAGCCGGCCAACGCGGCGCGCAGCGTCTTGCGCCGCTGCGCGAACGCCGCGTCCACCACGGCGAAGACCCGCTCCCGCGGTACGTCGGTGCGGGGCGGCTCGTGGCAGGTGAAGGAGACCAGACCGGAGTCGACGTTGGGCACCGGCCAGAACACGTTCGGCGGCACCTTGCCGGCGCCCCGGGCCTGGGCGTACCAGGCGAGCTTCACCGACGGAATGCCGTACACCTTGGAGCCGGGACCGGCGACGAGCCGGTCGGCGACCTCCTTCTGCACCATCACCAGGCCGCGTCGCAGGCTGGGCAGCACGGCGAGCAGGTGCAGCACCACTGGCACGGCCACGTTGTAGGGCAGGTTCGCCACCAGCGCTGTCGGCGCCGGGTCGGCCAGCTCGGCGGCGGCGATACGCAGCGCGTCCGCGCGGTGCACTGTGAGCCGGGCGGCGTCAGCCCCGGCGTGCCGCGCGACGGTCTCCGGTAGCGCCCCGGCGAGCACCGGGTCGATCTCCACGGCGTGCACGTGCCCGGCGACCGGCAGCAACCCCAGGGTCAGCGAGCCGAGCCCGGGCCCCACCTCCAGGGCGACGTCGTCGGGGGTCAGGCCGGCGGCGGTCACGATCCGGCGCACCGTGTTCGGGTCGTGCACGAAGTTCTGGCCCAGCTTCTTGGTGGGCGCGACGCCCAGCCGGGCGGCGAGTTCCCGGATCTCCGCCGGGCCGAGGAGACCGGTCATGGCTGGCAGCGTAGCGACGGGGTCGGTGCCGACCGTCGAGCCGGGCTCACCACGGGCCGAAGGCCCGGTCGCCGGTGGCGGAGATGGCCGCGCACAGCTGGTCCAGGTCACTGCCGGTGGTCGCGGCGAGCGCGCGGACGGTGAGCGGAATCAGGTACGACGCGTTCGGCCGGCCGCGGTACGGCATCGGGGTGAGGTACGGGGCGTCGGTCTCCACCAGCATCTGATCCGCCGGGGTGAGCGCGGCGGCCTCGCGCAGCGCCGTCGCGCTGCCGAAGGTGACGGTGCCGGCGAAGCTCAACAGGTAGCCGCGGCGGACGCACTCGCGGGCGAAGTCGGCGTCGCCGGAGAAGCAGTGCAGCACCACCCGGTCGGGAGCACCCTCGTCGTCGAGGATCCGCAGCACGTCGGCGTGCGCGTCGCGATCGTGGATGACCAGCGTCTTGCCGTACCGCTTGGCGATGGCGATGTGCGCCCGGAAACTCTGCTCCTGCGCGGCACGCCCCTCGTCCCCGGTCCGGAAGAAGTCCATTCCGGTCTCGCCGATCCCCCGGACCCGATCGCGGGCGGCGAGTGACTCGATCTCCCGCAACGCCTCGTCGAGGTCGCTGAGCCGGGGTGCCTCGTTGGGGTGCAGCGCCACGGTGGCCAGCACGGCCGGGTACCGGTCGGCGGTGTCCGCGCCCCACCGCGAGGAGGCGACGTCGACACCCACCTGGACCAGCCGGTCCACGCCGACCTTCGTTGCCAACGCGATGGCCACGGCAACTGGGTCGTCGGCCGGCCCGCCGCCGGGCACGCCGGCCTCGCTGACAGTGATGTCCAGGTGGGTGTGGCTGTCCAGCACCGCCCGGGGCAACGCCTCGGGGGCGGGCGGAAACTCTCCGGCCCGCCGGGCGGCACGCTCGCGACGGGATTCAGTGGGCTCGCTCATCAGCGACAGCATCACACACCGGGCCTGTCCATCTGCCCGCCACCCGACGTTCACCCGGGCTACGCCGTGCGACTCTACGGTCGCTCACGAGCGGACGCGACAGCGTGCGGACCTCATCCCACCGAGCAGCGAGGCGACGGCATGAGCGTCACCCCCCAGGCCGGTGGCAGCGCCGGCGAACGGACCGGACTGCACGTGGCGTTCGGCGGCGGTCTCTACCCGGCTGAGGAGATCGCCCGAGGCGCCGCGTACGAGTTGTTCAGCGCCGACGAGGTGGCCGGCTTCGAGTGGGCGCCCCGCCCGGGCAGCGCCCTGCCGTGGCACCGGTTCGTGCACGTCACCGAGGTGACAGCTGTGCACGGTGCCACCGAGCCGGCCGACGAGCCGGAGACGCCGCTGCTGATCCCCGCTCACCGCGAGCGGGGTTGGGCGTACCTGCACCAGCTCAGCCAGCAGCCGGCGACGGCGGGCGACCCGATGCTGGTTGAGGCGCGCGCGTCGGCGGTGGTCCGGCGGGGCACCCGGATGATGAAGGTGCTCTCGGCCCAGCAGCTCGCCGGCTACGTACGGGGTTGGCTGCCGCACGGCTTCTGCTACCGCGAGCACGATGTGGCGCACCTGCGTACGCCGGCGACGACGACGGTGCTGCGTACCGATGGCGACGCTGGCCGGGACGGCCCGGACGTGGCGTACGCGCTGCGCTGGCGCGCGTCCGACCCGGGTGACTACGACGTGCCGGTGGGCCCGGCACACCGCGGCCTGACCGCGCTGGCCGCCCGGGACCGGCTCGGCGCCCCGGTGCTCGGCACCGGCTTCGTGCCCAGCAACGGTCAGCTCATCCCGGAGTTCATCACCAGGGACTTCGCCGACCTGCCGATGCCGGCGAACGCCGCCCTCATCGCGTACCCGGCGGAGGGGGTGGAGGTGGTGCTCTACACCTACCAGGCCGAACAGCGCGGGTGGCTGCGGATGGTGGGTCCGCAGTGGCGGCACCTGCTGGCCTCGGTGCCGGGCCTCTCCCCGGACCAGGAGTACGTGCCGAACGCAGACGCTCCCCGCTCCACCCAGCTGGTCGGCATGTACGGCGACAGCGAGTACGAGGCGGTCGCCGACCTACCCGGTGGGTTCCGGGTGCTGGCGATGACCCGGGCGGCCCGTTACCCGGTGGACGCGGTGGCTCGCCGGCTCCGGTTCGCCCAGTGGCGGGGGGTGCCGTGCCTGGTGCTGCGGGAGGAGGCCGGCTGGCTGCGGGTGCGCCTGCGCTACCCGAACCCGGACACGGTGGTCACGACCGGCGCGCAGTGTCAGGAACGCGGCGTCTACGAGGCCTGGGCGCCGGGCGCCGAGGTGACCGACGACCAGGTGATGGACACCCGGTACGCGATGTGACAGCGCGCGGCGGCGGGGCACCCGCCGCCGCGCGTCGCACGCTCAGTCGGCGAGCCGGGCCAGTTCCTCGTCGACGATCGACGGGTCGAGCTTGCGGAACACCGGCTTCGGCGCGGCCAGCGGGCGACCCGCCTCGATCGACACCGACTCCCAGCGCGCGCCGACTGTGTAGTCCCCGGTGAGCACCGGGTACGCCGGGCCGCCGTCCAGGTCGTCGACCTGCTCGATCACCGGCATCGGCGCGTGCACGCCGGTGCCCCCGAGCAGCTCGTGCACCTGTTGCGCGGAGTGCGGCAGGAACGGGGTGAGCAGCGTGTTGGCGTCGCTGATCACCTGAAGGGCGACGTGCAGGATGGTGCCCATCCGGGGCTTGTCCGCCTCGTCCTTGAGCTTCCATGGCGCCTGCTCGGAGAGGTACCTGTTGGCCTCGGCGACCACCTTCATGGCCTCGCCGATCGCCTGCTTCTGGCGGTGCCGGCCGATCAGGTCGCCGACAGTGGTGAACCCGGTCCGAGCGACGGCGAGCAGCGCCTCGTCGGCCTCGGTGAGCCCGGCCGGGTCGACCGGCGGGATCGCCCCGAAGTTCTTCGCGGCCATCGAGACGCACCGGTTGACCAGGTTGCCCCAACCGGCGACCAACTCGTCGTTGTTGCGGCGCAGGAACTCGGCCCAGGTGAAGTCGGTGTCGTTGCTCTCCGGGCCGGCGGCGGCGATGAAGTAGCGCAGCGCGTCGGCGTCGTAGCGCTCCAGGAAGTCGCGAACGTAGATGACCACCTTGCGGGACGAGGAGAACTTGCGCCCCTCCATGGTCAGGTACTCGCTCGAGACCACCTCGGTGGGCAGGTTGAGCCGACCCAGCTCGCCCGGCTCACCGTCGCGGGAGCCCTCGCCGGAGTAGCCGGAGAGCAGCGCCGGCCAGATCACCGAGTGGAAGACGATGTTGTCCTTGCCCATGAAGTAGTACGACTGGGCGTCCTTCCCCGCGCCGTCGGCGGACCAGTACTTCCGCCACGCGTCCGGGTCGCCGGAGCGACGGGCCCACTCGATCGAGGCGGACAGGTAGCCGATCACGGCGTCGAACCACACGTAGATCCGCTTGTCCGACCGGTCGCGCCAGCCGTCGAGCGGGATCGGCACGCCCCACTCCAGGTCACGGGTGATCGCCCGGGGCTGGAGGTCGTCGAGCAGGTTGCGGGAGAACCGCAGCACGTTGGGCCGCCACCCCTCGCGGGTGTCCAGCCACTGCCGCAGCACCTCGGCCAGGGCCGGCAGGTCCAGGAAGAAGTGCTCGGTCTCGACGAACTTCGGAGTTTCCCCGTTGATCCGCGACTTCGGGTTGATCAGGTCGATCGGGTCGAGCTGGTTGCCGCAGTTGTCGCACTGGTCACCGCGGGCGCTGTCGTACCCGCAGATCGGGCAGGTGCCCTCGATGTAGCGGTCGGGCAGGGTGCGCCCGGTGGACGGGGAGATCGCGCCCATGGTGGTCTTCGGCACGATGTAGCCGTTGCGGTACATCCCCTCGAACAGCTCCTGCACCACCGCGTAGTGGTTGCGGGTGGTGGTGCGGGTGAACAGGTCGTACGAGAGGCCGAGGCCGTGCAGGTCCTCGACGATCACCCTGTTGTACCGGTCGGCCAGCTCGCGCGGGGTCACCCCGTCGGCGTCGGCCTGCACCTGGATCGGGGTGCCGTGCTCGTCGGTGCCGGAGACCATGAGCACGTCGTGGCCGGCCATGCGCATGTACCGGGCGAAGACGTCGGAGGGAACGCCGAAACCGGAGACGTGGCCGATGTGGCGGGGGCCGTTGGCGTACGGCCAGGCCACTGCCGCGAGAACGTGACTCATGAGCAGTGAGCCTAGTGACCCGTCCGGGGCGTTCGCGAACCAATGGGGGGTGCCCGACCGTCGGACCGGGCCGACCACCTCGCCCGTTGGTCCGATTTGTCGTCGACACGCGGCTCACCTGCCCGTTTCATCTCCTGGCGCGGTGTGCAATGAACGTCGTGACGGGCAGAGGAGCGGCGCGGGACCACGAGGACCGTCCCACCGGGTCGGCGGTCGGCGACGACCCGGGGCCCGAGCCCGCCGTGTCCCGGGTCGCCGGGGTCGCACCGCAACCTCGGTTCGTGCGCAGCGCCGACCCGGGGACACAGCGGCCCACGCCGGCAGGGAGGTCCGCCGCCCCGGCCCGCCCCGCGCCGGCGGCACCGTCACCCACACCGACTCGTCCGACCCCGGGGGCACCCGTACCCAGCCCGGTCCGTCCCGGCTCGTCAGGCTCGCCGACCGGCGCGGCACCGACCGGCGCGGAGCCTGTGGAGGTGGAGCCGACCACCGGCGCGCCGGTGGACGCGGTGCCGCGTCGGGTGCCGGTCCGAGAGCAGGGCCGCCGGCAGCGCGACCACGGGCCCGACGGCGACCCGCCGGACGACGACGGCGGCGCTTTCTGGGCGCCGATCGAGCAGGTGCACTGGGACGGCACCCCGGTCCGCAAGGACGCGGCACCGGCACGGCTCCGCGGCTTCCGGCTGGCGCGGCGCCGGGCACCCAGCCGCACACCCCCACCGCCGGATCCGTTGCCCGGGCTCGCCGCGCTGGTGGTGCTGAGCCTGGTCGCGGCCTTCTTCGCCTGGGTCAGCGCCGGCCCGTTCTGGCTCGCGGTCGGGCACGCCCGGACGGGCACCGTGGTGATCGACGACTGTTCCGGCGGCGGGCTCACCCTGCGGTGCCGGGGGATCTTCACTGCCGAGGACGGGCTGTTCATCGCCCATGGTGTCCGGGTCAGCGGCGTGCCCGTCGATCAGCGCACGGCCGGCACCGCGCTGCCGGCGCGGATGACCGGCCCGGACAGCGGCACCGCGTACGCGGACGTCGGCGTGGGCCGGCACCTGCGGTGGCTGCCCGGTCTGCTGGTGGTGCTGGCCTGCGCCGCCGGCATCGTCCGGTGGACCGGGTCGGCACGGCTGCCCGGTCGCCGGCACCGCCGGTGGGCAGTGGCCGCCGCCATCGCCGGCCCGACGCTGATCACCGTCGGCTTCCTGGCCGCCGCGTGGTGAACCCTCCGCCCGGCGGAGCGCACCACATCGGTCAGCTGTGCACGATCGTGTAGACGTCCCGGCGGCGCAGCGCGTACTCGGTGGCGACGTCGGTGATGGCGTCCCGGCGGGACCGGCCGGCGGCCTCCCGCTCGGCGACGGCGGCGCGCAGGGTGTCGTCGTCGGGGCGTTCGGCAGCGGTCACCGGAGCTCCGGCCACCACCAGGGTGATCTCGCCGCGCGGGTCCCCCTCGGTGGCCCACCGGGCCAGCTCGCCGAGGGGGCGGCGGAGCACCTCCTCGTAGGTCTTCGTGAGTTCGCGGCAGACTGCGGCCGGCCGGTCCGCCCCGAACGTGTCCGCCAGGTCGGTGAGCGTCGCCCCGATCCGGTGGGGGGCCTCGAAGAAGACAAGGGTGCGCTCCTCGGCGGCGAGGGCGCGCAGCCGGGATCGGCGGCCGCTGGGGGTACGGGGCAGGAAGCCCTCGAAGCAGAACCTGTCGCAGGGCAGCCCGGAGACGGCCAGCGCGGTGGTGACCGCGCTGGGCCCGGGGGCGACGGTGACCGGCGCCCCGACGTCCAACGTGGCACGGACCAGCCGGTAGCCGGGGTCGGAGACGCTGGGCATTCCGCCGTCGGTCACCAGCGCCACCACGTATCCGCCGAGGATGGCCTCGACCAGCTCGGGGGTGCGCCGCTCCTCGTTGCCCTCGAAGTAGGAGACGATTCGACCACCGACGGTGAGGTCGAGATCGCGGGCCAGCCGGGTGAGTCGGCGGGTGTCCTCGGCGGCGACCACGTCGGCGCTGATCAGCACCTCCCGGAGTCGGGCTGAGGCGTCGGCGGGGTTGCCGAGCGGAGCACCGAGCAGGATCAGGCGCCCAACTTCGGACATTTCACCCACGGATTCGTCTCCTTCATTGCAGGGAATACCGGTATCAGGGACGACGGACGCCACCGGGCACCCTGGCAGCCTACGATCGCCGGGTGACGAGTGCGTCGACAGCGCAGAGCCCGAGCGCCGATCCGGACAAGATGATCCAGATGACGGGCGAGCCCAGTGCCACCCAGGAGCCGACGGCGCCGAGTGCCGAGGGCGGCGGGGTGGCAGCTGTGGTCCGGCGACGGTTCGCCACCGTCGACACCCAGGTGGACCGCTTCTCCTGGCTGGCCACGGCAGTGGTGGTGGCCATCGCGGCGATCGTGCGCTTCGTGGGGCTGTCCAGCCCGAAGGGCAAGATCTTCGACGAGACGTACTACGCCAAGGACGCCTACGGGCTGATCTCGCGTGGCGTGGAGTGGAACTACAAGGACAACGCTCCGTCGTACGTGGTGCACCCGCCCCTGGGCAAGTGGTTGATCGGCGTCGGCGAGTGGGCGTTCGGCTATCAGGACGCCGATTCCAAGGTCTCCGTCCCCGGGCACCTGATGACCACCGCACCGGAGTTCGGCTGGCGTTTCTCGGCGGCGGTCATCGGCACGCTGTCGGTGCTGCTGCTGGTCCGCATCGGTCGGCGGATGTTCCGCTCGACGGTGCTCGGCTGCGCGGCCGGCCTGCTGCTCGCCCTGGACGGCTTCCACCTGGTGCTGTCCCGGGCGGCCCTGCTCGACATCTTCCTGCTTTTCTTCGTGCTGGCGGCGTTCGGCGCGCTGGTGCTCGATCGGGACGCCCGCCGTCGGCGCTGGGCTCGGGCCCTGGACGACGGGCTCGATCCGAGCCAGCCGGGCCGGGCCGGCCGCCCGCCGACCGGTTGGCGCACCTGGCCGTGGTGGCGGCTGGCCGCCGGGGTGCTGATCGGCTGCGCCTGTGCGGTGAAGTGGAGCGCTCTGTACTTCGTGCCGGCCTTCGCGCTGCTGGTGCTCTTCTGGGAGGTCGGCGTCCGCCGCTCGGCGGGCGTCCGCCGGCCCTGGCGGGACACGCTCGTCGACGAGCTGCCCTGGCTGGTGCTCGCCGGCGTGCTCATGGTGGGCACCTACCTCGCCACCTGGTCGGGCTGGCTGCTCACCGACGACGGTTACTACCGGCTGGCGTCGTCCTACCCGGGCTCCCGGCTCAGCGACCGGCCGGTGATCGGTCCGCTGATCAACCTCTTCGAGTACCACCGCGCGGCGTACGGCTTCCACGCCCAGCTCGATGACGCGCACAAGTACCAGTCGTGGCCGTGGCAGTGGCTGCTGTTGGGTCGGCCGGTGGCGTTCCACTACGCGGGCGACGGCGTCTGCGGCGCGGCGAGCTGCGCCTCGGAGATTCTGCTGCTCGGCACCCCGCTGCTCTGGTGGTCGTTCCTGCCCGCTCTGGTGGCGCTGGTCTGGCTGGGTGTGGCCCGTCGGGACTGGCGGGCCGGCGCGATCCTGCTGACCGTGGCCGCCGGGCTGCTGCCGTGGTTCTGGTTCGCCCTCGACGGCCGGACGATGTTCTCGTTCTACGCCGCGCCGGCGGTGCCGTTCCTGGTGCTGGCCGTGGTGTACGTGCTGGGCGCGCTGATCGCGCCCGCCGGGGGTGACGTGGGTACGGTGGCGCCGCTGGTGCCCGGCGACCCGAGTTATGAGCGCCGACTGGTGGGCAGCATCGCGGCGGGGGCGTACGTGCTGCTGGTGGCGCTCTGCTTCGCGTACTTCTATCCGATCTTCGTGGGTCGGGTGATTCCCTACTCGGACTGGTTGTCCCGGATGTGGCTCGACGGTCGGTGGATATAAGCATCGACAGGCGACGCGCCGCACAGCGCGACGGAAGAAGGGCCCGCACGCCGAAGCGTGCGGGCCCTTCTTGACAAAGACGCGCGCCCCGATCGCCTGCCACGGGGGAAGCGGGCGATTGGGGCGCGCATGAAGAGCTTAACCACCCCGCACCACCGGCACAACGGGTCGACTTGGGTCAGATTTCCGACGGATGCTGGCCGAACCGACACCTTCCCTCGCACAGTTGACCGAGGGTGACCCGGCGTGGACCCTGAGCGCGGGCGCGGCCGGTCAGAGGCGATCCCCGGCGTGGCCGGAGTCGCCGGTTCCGCACGCCTCCACCCAAATGATCATCCAAAGTGGATCTCACTACACTGCGGGTCGTGATCAACTTCAGACGATCGACGGCGGTCCTTCTCGGACTGTTGGCGACCACCGCGCTGACCGGGCCGGCGCAGGCCGACGAGGAGCCGGCGCCCGAGCCGCCCCGGGTCGAGTTGGTGCTCGACGTCAGCGGGTCGATGCGCGCCGCCGACATCGACGGACGCTCCCGGATCTCGGTCGCCCAGCAGGCCTTCAACGAGGTGGTCGACGCGCTGCCCGAGGAGACACAACTCGGCATCCGGGTGCTCGGCGCGACCTACCGCGGCAAGGACAAGAAGGTCGGTTGCCAGGACACCCAGCAGATCGTGCCGGTCGGGCCGGTGGACCGGTCCGCCGCCAAGGCCGCGGTGGCGACACTTCGGCCGACCGGGTTCACTCCGGTCGGGCTGGCGCTGCGCTCCGCCGCGCAGGACCTGGGCACCGGGGCAACCACGAGACGGATCGTGCTGATCACCGACGGCGAGGACACGTGTGCTCCGCCGGACCCGTGCGAGGTGGCCCGGGAACTGGCCGCCCAGGGCACCAGGCTGGTCGTCGACACCCTCGGCCTGGCCCCCGACGAGAAGGTTCGCCGACAACTGCTCTGCATCGCCAGCGCGACCGGCGGGACCTACACCGCCGCGCAGAGCGCCGAGGAGCTGACCGACCGGATCAAACAGCTCGTCGAGCGGGCCGGGGACACGTACACCCGGGCCCCGACCGTGGTCGGCGGCACGAGCGCGTGCGACTCGGCGCCCCTGCTCGCCCCCGGCGTCTACGCCGACCGGGAGGCGTTCTCCGAGCATCGCTACTACCGGGTGCCGATCCGTCCCGGGCAGGAACTGCGGGCGTCGGTGAGCATGGCGTTGGACCGGGCCGTCAACCGGGACTACGGGGTGCTGTTGCGGGCCACCGCGGCCGACGGCCGGGAACTCGTTCGCGGCGCGGACGCCGGCAGCGGGCGGGCCGACGTGCTCTCCGCCGGGCTGCGCTGGTCGGCCACCGCCGACGACGAGGATGCCACCGAGACCGAGCAGAGCTCCGCGCCGGTCGTCGAACCCACCACCGTCTGCCTGGTGGTCAGCAACTCGTTCGCCCCGCGTCCCGGCACCGCGGCGACCCCGGGCATGCCTGTGGAGTTGACCATCGACGTGGTCGCCGCCGCACCCGCACCGGACGGACCGGACCTCGGCCGGGGCTGGGTGCTGCTCGCCCTGCTCACCATCGCCGGGCTGATCACCGGTCTGCTCGCCGGTCTGCTCACCCGCTGGTGGGTCGCCACCTGGAGGGAGAACTGATGCCTACCGCACTGTTCCGGTCGATGGCGGCGCTGCTCGCCGCCGGCGTCGCCGCTCTGCTTCCCGCTGCGGCCGTAGCCGCACCGACCCCCTCCCCGGGTGCCACGCCGGTGAACCGTGCCGGCACGTCGTTCCTCACCGCCACCCCGATCACCGCCGGACAACCGGTACGGGTGGACGCCTCGATCGGTGACCACCTCTACTGGTCGTTCCCCGCGACGGCCGGCCAGGTGCACGAGATCAACGCCACCGTCACCTTCCCGAAGGGACGCGGCGGCGCCTCCACCTGGACGGTGGACGTCTTCGACGGGCTGCGCCGACGCCAGGCGTGCACGGCGGGGGCTCAGACCCCGACCGTGGACGCGAAGGCGTCGAACGTGGCGCTGGGCTGCACGCTGCGCGAGGTGCGGCCGTGGGCGGAGCCCTGGTCGGCCGATCCGCTGCCCGGCACGTACGTCGTCCGGCTGTCCGTGATCGAGCTGCCGGAGGCGGATCTGGGTGCGCCGATCGACGTCGACCTGCTGGTCGGCACCATCGCCGACCGGGGCGCCTCGGCTGACGACGGCGAGTTGGCCGCCCCGCTGGTGCCGAACACCAAGGCCGGCACGGTGCTCAACGCCGTACCCCCGGTGGACGCGGAGGCCGACGACGAGAGCGGCTCGCTGGCGGACTGGTTGCCGGATCTCGGCTCGCGCTGGGTCTGGACCGGCATCGGCGGCGCGCTCGCCGCGGTGGCCGGCGTGTGCGGCTTCGCGGTGACCCGACGCCCTCGACGTCGCTGAAACGCCACCTCTGGTGGCCCCGCTCAGCGGCGGGGCCACCAGAGACTCAGCTACGTCGGGAGCCGCGCGGCAACCAGCCGATGAACCTATCCTGGAGCGACATCACCGGGGCCGCGCGCAGATCCTCGGTGGCGGCGGCGAGGCAGGAGCCCAGATAGACGCTGAGCATTGCGCGATCACCCCCGTACTCCGCCAGCAGCCGGGTGCGCTTCGTCGCGCACGGCCACTCGTCGCCGCAGGAGCCGCAGCTCCAGCAGGGGGTCTTCGGGGCGTGTTCGTCAGCCCGCACCCCCGGCCGTTCCAGGCCATCGGTCATCGCACGTCCTTCCAGATGTCCACGGGACTGGCGGCTGCCGTGCCGGCCAGCATTGATGGTGGTCCCCCCGGAGCCATCAGGGAGAGCGCTGCGCGTCCCTCCGGTGTTACATCTTTGCGGTACCTTCGACGGTCGTGGGAGTCGGAAATTTGACGGTTAACTCTGTGCGTCATTCCTACCGACCAGTAGGCCACCGAAATGCGTGACCTGCTTCCATCGACGGTCGCGGTCGCCGTCGCCGGGCCGGAGGACTGGACAGGCGAATTGCTCCCCGCTGAGCAGGCGTGTCTCGGCGAACGGGCGGTGCAGACCCGTCGGCGGGACTTTGTCGCGGGAAGGACTTGCGCCCGCAGGGCATTGCGCGACCTCGGCCTGCCGACGACCGCGGTGCCGGCCGCCAGCGACCGCGCGCCGGTCTGGCCGGCCGGGGTGGTCGGCAGCATCACCCACACCGCCGGCTACTGCGCCGCAGCGGCGGCGCACACCACCGACATCCGGTCCGTCGGGATGGATGCCGAGCAGCACCGCGAGGTCAATCCGGGAGTACGCCGACTCGTGCTGCTGCCGGAGGAGGAGGCCACCTGCGCACGGCTACCCGGCGGCACCCACTGGCCGGTCGTGCTGTTCAGTGCGAAGGAGACCGTCTACAAGGTGTGGCATCCGATCGTCCGCGGCTGGTTGGACTTCCACGACGCTCTCCTCGACATCGATCCGGATGCGGGCACGTTCACTGCCCGGATCGCACCGGCCCGCGTGGACGCGGCCGGGGTCGACAACCCCCCGACATCGATCAGCGGCCACTTCGTGATCGCCGACGGGTTGGTCCGCACCGCCGCTGCGCTTCCGGCGCGTTGACCTCGCCTGGTTACTCATAGCGATGATTGGAATACCGATCCACAGTGGCGTTCGGCGACCGACCAAACACCGTCCACGCTGGCCAGACTGGCTTCGCATCCTCGCGATGGGATGCCCTCCGGCGTGACCACTGGACGTTCCGCCACCCACGGTAACGTCGAAGAGTTCCCCGCACCGCACGTACCGAAGCGTCAAGGAGTACGGTGACCCACCCCCAGCCACGCGTCAGGCCGCACAATCCCCAACAGCCGAACCCGCAGCCGCCGGCCCGCTCCTTCGCGGCGACACCGCAGCCGCCGTTCTCGGGGCCTGCGTACCCGGCGGCCGGCGGGCACACGGACCATGGCGGCGGATATCGGGCACCCGGTGGGTCCGGCTACCCGATCATCGCACCACCACCGGCGCAGACGGACCGCGCCAAGAAGTCCGTCGTTGCCGTCGCGGTCTCCGCGGCCGTACTCACCCTGCTCACCTGCGCCGGCGGCATCGTGGCGGTCGTCATCGGCACCAAAGGCACCTCGACCACTGTGAGCGAGGCACAGGCCACCCCGCCGACCCCGCCGCCGGCGAACGGCGACACCCGCGACCTGTCGCCGGGCGACACCCTGGTCGTCAACAGCGAGGCCGGCACCGTCGAGATCACCGTGACGAAGTTCAGCAGCGCCACCAAACCCTGCAGGTCCCACGGACTGAAGCCCGGCGAGGGCATGTACGTGATCGCCGACGTGACTGTGGCTGTCACCAAGGGCACCGTGTCGACGAACCCGCTCTACTTCCAGTGGGTGGCCGCCGACGGCACCAAGACCACTGCGATCGGCGGAGCCTTCTCCGGCTGCGGCAAGCCGATGCCGGCCGTCGACGACCTGACCGCCGGCACCAGACGCACCGGCAGCGTGGTGTTCGACGTGCATGACACCTCGGGCGCGTTGGAGTACCAGGACCAGTTCCAGACCGCCGGTTCCTGGAAGCCGTGACGCGCTGACGCGACGTGGGGCCGACCCGTCCGGGCCGGCCCCACGCGGTGGGCGAGTCGGTGGGTCAGCAGCCCGTCCAACGCACCGGAGTCAACCGGTCGGCGAGGACGTTGCGGAACCCGACGATGGTGCCCGAGTTGGAGATGGACCGCGCACCGACGACCACCCCTTCGCCGCCGCCCGGCAGAACCCGGGAGGTGGCGCCCCTGGCAACGCGGTCACCACCCACCACGGCGCCCTTGGCGTTGACACCGGTCAGTGCCGGCATTTCCTGGTCGAGCAGCGTGTGCGAGCCGTTCCGAAGGTCCCACCGCACCCTGCTCGACGAGGTGGCGCCGCCCAGCCATACCTGGCCGATCGCCCAGCGCCCCGCCGCCTCGCCGGCAGTGCTCCACTCGGCGCCCGGGAACGTGAGCGCGTCGATCCGGCCGTTCGGCCGGCGGACCCAGCTGTTCCAGTCTCCGAAGGGCCCGGCGCTGCCGACGATGGTCCCGTTGTCAGTGATCCCACCCGCCTGGGCGTCGACCGGGGCGTCGAGCACCTCCACAGTGCCCGGACGGGCAGCCGGCCAGCGCAGCGCGACAATTTCCCCGGAGACGATGTCGGAGCCGTGGCCGACGATGTCGCCGGCATCGTTGATGGCGCTGACATACGTGGCGGTGGACGGCAGCACCGGCAACTGCTCGAGCTTGCCGTCGCGGTACCTCCACGGCTGCCCGTAGCCGGTCTCCGCCGATCCGTTGCCGATCACGACGCCGTCGGCGTTGATGTCGACGGGGGTGGCCGAGGCCTCCGACTCCAGCTCGGTGACCCGCTGCCCGTCCCAGAACAGCAGCAGGTACTGGTTGTCGGTCCCACCGACCCGCAGCGCGGTCCCCGCGACGTAGCGACCCGTCGGGTCGACCGCGTTCGCGTCGGCGCGATACGTGTCGGTCGGGTACGGCAGCGTACTGATCTTGCAGGTGCGGGGGGTCGCCCCGCCGGGCGCGGCGGTCGCCGTCGCGGAGACAGCGACGCCGAGAGAGGTAGCCAGCAGACCGGTCGCTGTGGCTGCGAGCATCCGGCGTCGAATGCTTCGATTCATGCTTGCTCCCCGTGTGCGGCCCGGGTGCTCCCGGGCATTCGGTTGATACCCGGCTTCACAGGTGAGCTGGCTTCACGGTTGCGCACTGTCAGCCAAGAGACAGAAACGGATCCGGCGGACCTACCGTCCCCATGCCTCGGTGGCGGTGACGACCGGCCGGCCGGTGCGTACCGATTCGTCGACGGCGAGGCTGATCAGGTGGTCCTGGCAGGCTTCGGCAAGCGGATACGGAGCCGGGCCCTCCTCCCGCGCCCACGCCCCGGCGCGGGCGACGATGTCGGCGACCGCGATGTCGTCGTCGGACATCCCGCTGCCGACGAACGGATTGCGGTAGACCACGTCGCCGTCGAAGCTGATGTGCTTGAGGTCGAGCCCTTCCAGGTTGAGGTCGAGACCGGTCTGCCGCCGGGTCAGGAACGACTCCACCGGCGTGCTCGGGTCGACCAGGCGGACCACCCGGTCGTCCACCAGCTCACCGCGCGAGCCCCGGACCACCAACCGGCGGGTACGCAGCGGGTTCCACCACTGGTTGTCGGTGAAGTCGTACAACCCCATCCGCCCGCCGAAGTCGATGGTCGCGAGGGTGGTGGAGAGCTGCTGCGGGGTGTCGTCGCCGCTCCAGCCAGCCGGCGAGAGCGGGTCGGCCAGCGGCGCGACGAAGGCGCGCGCGCTCACCTCGGCGCTCTCGTGACCGACGCCGAGAAGACCCCGGATCAGTGAGACCGCGTGGTACAGGTGGGTCGAGGAGATCTGGACCGAGGTCGGCTCGCCGAGCACCCCGGCGCGGACCAACGCCAGCCGCGCCGCGTGTCCGGGCATCAGCAGGTACTGCTCGGCAACCTGCACCAGACCGCTGCCTCCGACGTCGGCCCAGAGCGAGCGCAGACCCGCCAGGTCGGGGGCGGGCGGCGTCTCGGCGAGCACCGGTACGCCGGCCGCCACCAACTCCCGGGTCGCCTCTGGCGTCACCGGCCACGGCACCGACACGATGACGAAGTCCGGCCGCTCGTGGGCGAGCATCTCCCCCGTCGTGCGGAACGTCGGCACGCCCCAGTCGGCAGTCACGGCGGCTCCCCGTGATTCGGTACGCGTCACCACCCCGGTCACCCGGAACCGCTCGGGGAGCAGCCGGGCCAGGCGAAGGAAGAACTCACCTCGCCAGCCACTGCCGATGATGCCGAACCGGGTCTGGGCGACCGAAGTCATCTTGGCTCCTCACGTAGAGGTCCGGATGCTAACCGTTCTCCTTCGCTACGGTTGTGCCGATGACCACCGAGCCGACGCGGGCCGTACCCGTGCTGGTGCCCGACGCGGGACCGTCCCTGGACTACTACCTGGTCCTCCCTCGACGCGACGAGCGCGACCCGGCCACCACTGTGGAAGGGATCGTCGTCGAGGAGTTCACCCGCCACCACGACCTCACCACGACGGGGCTGGACAGCGCCGGTTGGACGCCGGAGACCGGCTGGTGGAGTTCCGCCACGCTGAGCCGCGGCATGCGCACCGACCCCGAGGTGCTGGAGCGGGTGTTCCCCACCTCCCGCCGGAAGGCCGAGGACGTCTACCGCGCGCTCGGTGGCGGGCAACTGCCGGACGAGTCGGTGCTTCGTACGCACTTCCTCGACCATCAACCGATCGCCACCGCCCCGCCGTTGCGGCTCGGCCCGGCGCGGCCACCGGCCGGCTTTCACGAGCGGCGGGTGTACCGCGTCCTCTTCGCCAAGGACCTCCGCGCCGAGCAGGTGGCGAGCCTCCGGACGGCCTGGCGGACACCGACGGGCGGCACTGTCGCGTCAGTCGCGAGCGGTCGTCTCGACGAGCACGGCGACCAGTTCGCCTGGGATCTGCGACGGGTCGGCCACACCCTGGCCTGGTGTCTCGACGTGACGGTTCTGCTGAGCACCGACGCGTCCGAGGCGGTGGGCTCGACCCTGACCGGCCTGACCAACGTCCTGCGCGAACACGGCCTGATACCGGTGACGACCGAACGCTTCGCCTAGCGCGTGGCACCTGACCACCTGACCGCCCGACAAGACTGGAGGCTTGGATGTCAGTCGACCTTGAGGCAACACTGGCCCGGCCCATCTCGCTCGCTGAGATGGTGACCGCCGCGCGCGCCACCCTGTCCGAGCTGCTCGGCGTGGACACGACGCCCGAGCTGAGCGTGTTCACCGACCGACGTTACGAGCAGGGACGCCGCGTCGCTTCCGGCCGCCGCCTCGACGCGGCGGAACTGCGGTCCACCACCATCGGCCACCGCATTGACCCCAAGCCCAACGGAATGCCGGGCTCGATCCACCTTGAGATCGACGTCTCGGGCTTCGCGGACGGTGCGTGGCTCCTGGTCATCGACCACGAGCCGGAGACCGGCGGTGTCCCGGAGGCAGTCTTCAGCCCCTACCGCACGTGTGTGAGTGTCGTCGTAACGCTGGCCATGGCGCTTGCCGTCGCCGACCTCACCGGCGGCCAGTTCACTGACGACCAGATCCGGCTGCTGCGGCCAGGCCACACCCACCCGCGCCATCTGGTCACGGCGACTCGACTGCCACGTGAGCCGGGCGAGTTCACCCAGAGATGCGAGCGCTACCTTCGCCAGTTCGCGCATCTCGGCGGGTGGCCGCGCCAGGTGTCGATGGAGCGCACGTGATGGGTTCGGTCCGCCACCCGGAAGATCGCAAAAGGCCGCCTCCGACTCGCGGAAACGGCCTTTGGCCTGGGGTGGAGCTGAGGGGATTTGAACCCCTGACCCCCTCGATGCGAACGAGGTGCGCTACCAGTCTGCGCCACAGCCCCCCGCCGGCGAACCGGCTTCGGTCCCACCCGGCTTACACCGGGCGGGCCGGCAGCAAGGCTAACAGGTCGTCGGCCTTCACCGCGAATCCGCCCCCGGCCCGGCGCTTCGACCCGCCCGAAGATCGACTCGGGCTCCTGGAAATCGGAGCATCCCGGACGCCACAACCACCCGACTTTCAGGAACCCGAGTGGATCAAGCCGGCCGGGCACGGCCGAGACCGCGGCACGGCCGAGACCGGCCGGGACCGGCGTCAGGCGCCTCGGCCGGCCTCGTAGGGACGGCCGCGCAGTCCGCCCGACCGCCGGTACGAGACCGATCCACCGTTGACCGCCGCCGGGAGGTCTCCCGGCCGGTCCAGGCCCATGGCGGCTCGGCGTACCCCCTCCCGCTGGGCGGCGAGGCGGCGCTGCGCCTCCCGGCGGGCCGCGGCCCGGCGGGCCTGCTCCCGGCGCACCTCGGCCTGCCGGGCGGCCAACCAGGCGGCCTCCCGGGCCCGGACGCGGCGGCGGCGACGCCCGGCCAGGGCCTGACCCCGCAGGTGCACGACGTACAAGGCCAGGAGCAGGAAGGTGACCCCGAAGCCGACCCAGAAGCCGGGGCTGACGAACAGCACGCCGATCAGCTCGACGACGTTGAGGAGCAGCAGGGCGGCGAGCACCCGGCGACGCCGGTACACGGCGGGGGTGTGCTGTCGGCGCGGCGGTGGGCGGCGACGGGACCGCTTCGGCGCGGCGGGCACGGCGCGCAGTCGACCGGAGCGGCGGACGGCTGGTGGCGCGGAGACCGGGGCGCTCAACGCACCGGTAGTCACGTCTTCACTGAGGGTGACGACCAGTGAGCGCGGAGGATGGACGGGTCGCCGTCCCGGCACAGTGCGGCGCCGTCGGCGGCGCTGGAGCACCCGCGCCGTCGACTGCGCCCGCTCCGCCACCAGCCGCTCGGTGGCGTCGTACCGACGAACCAACGCCGGGGCCAGGGCGAGCAGGCCGGCGGCGGCGAGGACGGCGAGGAGCACCGAGGTCGGCACCCTCACCCCTCCCGTCACCGAATTCGAAGCAACCGCCATCCGACCGCAGGATCTTCCATCGATCACGCCTGGGCGCGTGGATCGTCCGGCCGGGGAGCGCTTGCCGCAGCTTGCAGTTACTTGAGGTTACGGCGCACCGACCGGGATGCCACCGCGCCGCGCCGATCCCGTCCGTGGGACGAGTGGGCGGATGTCGGGAAATCCTCCTACCGAGCGGTGGCGCGAACCCGGTGCCAGCGGGCCAGCAGGCCACCCTCGGCGGCGATCTCCTCACTCGTCATCGCGTACCCGATGTGGTCCCGCCAGGCGCCGTCGATGTGCATGTAGCGCACGTGGTACGACTCCTCGCGGAAGCCCAGCTTCTCCACCACCCGCCGGGACGGCCGGTTCTCCGGACGGATGTTCACCTCCACCCGGTGCAGCCCGCCCGGGCCGAACGCGTGGTCCACGGCGAGCGCCAGCGCCGTCGGGATCACACCCTGGCCGGCGACCCGCGCGTCCACCCAGTAGCCGACGTAGCCGGAGCAGAGCGCCCGCCGCACGATGCTGCCCACGTTGATGTGCCCGACCAGCCGGTCCCGGTCGGCCTCACGCAGACAGACCGCGAACGGCATGCCCTCACCCTCACGGGCGGAACGCCGCTGGTCACGGTGCACCCAGCGGAACGCGGCCGGCGAGTTCATCTCGTCCCAACCGCCGGGCAGTGACGACTCCCAGGGTGCCAGCCAGGCCCGGTTGGCCCGCCGCACCTCCGACCACGCCGCCGCGTCGGAGCGCCGGTAGGGCCGCAGCAGCACTGGGCCGTCGGCCAACTCCACCGGCCAGCCCGGTGCCCGCGCGGGTCCGAAGAGACTCACCCGCACAGTCTCCCGCGCGGGACCGCGTCGCGCGCAAGTGGTCCCACCGCGTTCACCGCACAGACCCCGACGATCACCCGACGCGGGCCGCGAGCGGACCGGCCGGGACGCGTCACCGGCGGCGGTCCAGCAGCAGCACGTCCACAGTGGAACCGGCTGCGGCCGTGGTGACCCGCTCGCCGAGCACCAGCAGCCCGTTGGCCTCGGCCAACCCGGAGAGGGTGAACGGCCCGCCGCTGAGCGGTTGGACCGTATACCCGCCGCCGCGTCGCTCGGCGACGTGCGCCGGCCGGAACTCGCGCAGCCCCGTCGGCGACGACACGGTCTCCAGCAGGTGTGCCCGCACACTGGGTCGGAACACCGGCTCGGCGCCGGCGAGCAGTTGGATGGCGGGGCGGGCCAGCACCTCGAAGCCGATCAGCGCGGCACCCGGGTCGCCGGGCAGGCAGACCACCGGCACCTCCTCGGCGCCGACAGTGCCGAACCCGAGCGCGGTGCCGGGGTAGAGCGCCACGTCGGTGAAGGTGACCGGCCCGGCGCGACCGCCCTCACGGCGGGAGAGGATCCGACGCACCATGTCTCCGGGGCCGGTGCCGGTGCCACCGGTGGTGATGATCAGGTCGGCGCGCAGCGTCTGGTCCTCCAACAACCCGCGCAGCCCCTCCGGGTCGTCGTCGCAGATGCCCACCCGGTACGCCAGTGCGCCCACCTCGGCCGCCGCGGCGGTCAGCGCGTGCGAGTTCGCGTCCACCACCTGACCGGGCTGACTGCCCCGGCCCACGTCGACGAGTTCGTCACCGGTGGCCACGATGACCACCCGTGGACTGGGCCGGACCACCACGTGCCCGATGCCGGTCGCCGCGAAGACGGCGACCAGGGCCGGGGACACGTAGGTGCCGGCCCGGGCCAGCAGGGTGCCGGCGGGCAGCTCCTCACCCGCTCGGCGTACCCCGTACCCCCGTTTGGGGGTACGAAAGATCTCCACCGCGGCCATGCCCTGGTCGGTCCACTCCACCGGGACCACGACGTCGGCGGCGACCGGCAGCGGAGCCCCGGCGGCCACCGAGAAGCACGAGCCGGGGGTGAGCCGGACCGGCCGCCAGCTCGCGGCGCCGAGATCGCCGACCACGTTGAGCCGAATGGTGCGGCCTCCGGGCGTGCCGGAGGGGGCCGGGACGTAACTCGGCCCCCGGCCCCCTCCGGAAATGTCCTCCCAGCGCGCGGCGTAGCCGTCCACGGCAGCCTGGTCGAAGGCCGGGAAGGCGTGCGGCGCGACGACGTCCTCGGCGAGGACGTTGCCGTGCGCCTGGGTGAGGTCGAGGTCGAGTGGCGGCAGCGCGCGCAACCTGCGCAGCACGCTGCCCAGGTAGTCGGCGAGCGGCGTCAACTCGTTCGCGGCCGCCTCGGCGTCGGCCGTCGCGGTCATGTACCAGATCCGCCTGCCGCGTCGGCCTTGACGAAGTCGGCCAGCCAGGACCTGAACTCGGCGCCCAGGTCCTCGCGCTCGGCGGCGATCTGCACCACCGTCTGGAGGTATCCCAGCGGCATGCCGGTGTCGTAGCGGGTGCCGCGGTAGACGATCGCGTGCACCGGGATGCCCTCGGTACGCAGCAGCTCCATCGCGTCGGTCAGCTGGATCTCGCCGCCGCTGCCCGGCTTGGTCCGCCGGATCGCGTCGAAGATCTTGCCCGGCAACACGTAGCGGCCGAGCACCGCGAGGTTGCTCGGGGCGTCCTCGGGCTGCGGCTTCTCCACCATCCCGGTCACCTTGACGACCTCGCCGATGTCGGTCAGCTCCGACTCGGCCGGCTCGACGGAGGCGATCCCGTACCGCTTGGTCTCGGACGGGTCGACCTCGAAGAAGGCGAGCACCACACCGCCGGTGCGGGCCTGCAACTCGATCATCGCCGGCAGCAGCGGCTCCGACGGCTTGACGAACTCGTCGCCGAGCAGCACCGCGAAGGGCTGGTCGCCGACGTGCGACTCGGCGTACCCGATGGCGTGGCCGAGCCCGAGCTGCTCGGGCTGCCGCACTGTGTAGATCTCGGCCAGCTCGCTGGGCCGACGTACGGCGGCCAACCGCTCGGAGTCGCCCTTCTCCTCCAACCTGGTCTCCAGGTCCGGGCGTCGGTCGAAGTGGTCCACCATCGACGTCTTACCCCGACCGGTGATCAGCAACACGTCACCGATGCCAGCCTGCGTGGCCTCCTCGACGATGTACTGCAACACCGGCCGATCCACCACCGGCAGCAGCTCCTTGGGCACCGCCTTGGTGGCCGGCAGGAACCGGGTGGCCAGTCCGGCCGCCGGGATGACGGCCTTGACCGCCAGGGGACGGCCGTTTGCGGCGACCGTCGATGAGGGGTTCGCTGAGTGCTCCGACATGCCGCGAGACTATCGGCCACGGCTCTGCCGCGGCGGGTGTGGCCCAGAAGACGCGCCGCCACCCGGCCCCGGCCGGGCCGCGTCCGGGCCGGCCCGCGCCGCGCCCGACGCGCTGTCCGGCGTGTCGTCGACCGAATCCGGCCGGGCGTGCGCCGGGCCCGCCAGCGATGATTCCGGTACGCCCACCGCCGGGTCGGACCGGGCGGGCCCGCCCGGCTCCCGGCTGGCCTGCACCGGCTGGCCGGCGCGCGGCAGCCCGTCGGTCGGGCTCACCGCACACGCGAGCACCGGAATTTCCCGGGTCGGCAGATCCGAGCGCGCCTCGGCGACCCGGTACGTGTCGCGGCCCGCCGCCTTGGCCGCGTAGAGCGCGTCGTCGGCGGCCTCCAGCACCTCCCGTCCGGTGCTGCCGTGGTCCGGGAAGACGGCGATGCCCACCGACACTGTCACCAGGACCGGTCCGGCGTACGCCTCGACGGCGATGGGCGTCTCGCGCACCGCCGCGCCGAGCCGCTCTGCCACGATCGCCGCGCCCCGCGCGTCGGTTTCCGGCAGCAGCAGCACGAACTCCTCACCACCCTGACGGAAGGCCAGGTCGACCTCACGGATCTCCCCGCGCACCCGGCGGGCGAACTCGGCCAGGACGGTGTCCCCCGCGGCGTGCCCGTAGGTGTCGTTGACGTCCTTGAACCGGTCCAGGTCCAACGCGAGGACGCTGAGCATCCGCCCGAATCGGCTGGCCCGTTCGACCTCCCGCCGGATCGACTCGCGCAGGTAGCGGTAGTTCCACAGCCCGGTGAGCGGGTCGGTGAGGGAGAGCCGCTGCGCCTCCTCGTGCACCCGGACGTTGTCCACCGCCACTGCCGCGTGCCCGGCGAAGGTGCGCAGGGTGGCCAGGTCGTCATCGTCGAACTCGTCGGCGCCCAACCGGTCGTAGAGGGCCAGCACGCCGAGCGCGGCCGCCGCGCCCGCCTCGTCGACCGGCCCCGAGGGCCCGCCGAGGGTGGCCGTGGCACCGCCGGCCGGGGCGGCGAACGGAACGGCGACGTAGGTGCGACAGCGTGGCTCACCCGTTGGTGCCCCGGTCGGCTCCGTCCTGCCCCGCTGCGGTTCCCCGGTGGCGGCGACCTCGCCGACCACACCGACGCCGACCGGCACCCGCAGCGTCTGCGACCCGTCCGCCTCCTCGGCCGACCAGCGCCCGTCCAACCCCTCGGTGCACTGCGCGACGAGCACCCCGCCGGTCTCCACCAGCAGCACGGCACCCGCACGCGCGCCGGTGGCCCCGATGGCACTGCGCAGGATCACCCGCAGGATCCGTTGCAGGTCGTGCGTGCTGGCCAGGGTGTCGCCGAGCACCGCGAGGTGCCCGCGCAGCTGATCCCGGTTGCTGGTCAACGCCGCGACGTAAGATCCGGTCTCCCTCGTCATCCGGTTGAACGCCGCGGCCAACCGTCCCACCTCGTCGCGGCTGCGTACCGGCACCCGGGCGGTCAGGTCGCCCTGGGCCACCCGGTCGACAGCACCGGCCAGCTCCGCCAGCGGCCGGGTGGTCACGCGGGCCAGCCGCCAGGCGGTCAGCACCGCGAGCAGCCCGGCCAGCACGACCACCCCGACCAGCGTGGCGTGCAGCCCAGGTGGCCGTTCACTGGGAACGGAGAGCACCAGTGGCAGCGGCTGCGCGTCGGAGGGCCCGAGCCTGCGCACGTACCGGCCCTGGTTGGTCTCGGTGACCTGCTCTCCCCGTACGCCGACGGCGGCGGCCAGCACCGCGTCGCGGACGTCACCGGACTCGGTCGTGTGGGTGACCCGCGCGGCGCTCGCCCCACTGTCGAGCAGGGTGACCGCCACCCCGGTCACCGCCGCCAGTCGGGCCACGAAGGCCGGGTCGACCAGTTGCGCGGCGGTCACAGTGCCCAGCCGGGTGCCGGCGCGGTCGTGCAGGTCGACCTGGGCGGCCAACGCACGGACCGGGCCGGGGTTCGAGCCCCCGTTCGTGCCCTCGGTCGAGCCGGCGCAGTCCTTCCACGGGGTCGACGGAGCACCGGGCGAGATGTAGGTGACCTGGCCGGCCACGTCGGTGACCAGCACCGCTGCGGCCAGACCCCGGCCGACCAGTTGCGCGGCGGCGACCGCCGGATCGGCGGTGAGCGCCACCGCGTCGGCCGTGGCGCGTAGCTGCTGGCAGAGCGCGTCGACCGAGGTACGAACAGTGGACGCCGCCACCGCCAGGCGCTCGGTGGAGCGGCTACGGTCGACCGCAGCGACTGTGGAGGCGACGAAGAGCGCGCCGAGCAGGACGGGCCCGAGCACCACCACGAGGAAGGCTGCCGTCAACCGCCCGCGTAGCGTCACTCGGTCCCCCCGGAAGTTCCGCCTCCGTTGCTTGCGATGCTGACACAGTGCAACCGTGGGAGAGGCGTTGCGTCAGGAGTGTTGCGTGCCGGAATTTTCTGATGAAGCGGAAGTGACCCGGATGGCGAAGCGGGACACCCGCGTCGAGCTGCTCGCTCGCCGCCGGTCCCTGCCCGCCGAGACCCGGGCAGCCGCCGCCGGGCGCGTGCAGGCCGAGCTGGTCTCCCTGGTACGCCGGCTGCGCCCACACCGGATGACGGCGTACGTGCCGGTCGGCTCCGAACCGGGCGGCGCGGACCTGCCCGAGGTGCTGCGGGCGGCGCTGCCGGCGGACGCCGAGTTGCTGCTGCCGGTGCTCCTGACCGACCTGGATCTGGACTGGGCGGCATATGCCGGGCCCGCTGCCCTGATCGCGGCGGGACGGGGTATCCGTGAACCAGTCGGTGCTCGTCTCGGGGTGGCCGCCGTGGCGCACGCGGAACTCGTGGTCGTACCGGCTCTCGCTGTCGACCGCCACGGTCGACGGCTCGGGCGCGGCGGGGGCTCGTACGACCGCGCACTCGCCCGGGTGCCCCAGGCAGCCCTGACGGTGGTGCCGCTGCACGACGGTGAGCTAGTCGAGGCGCTGCCGGCGGAGCCCCACGACCGTCAGGTGCGCGCGGTCGTCACTCCCGCCGACGGGGTGCGTACGCTTGACGGCGGCCCAGGTGCGGCGCACGGTGTCGCGCCCCACACGTCTGCTGGACGAACCCGGGCCGAATGACGCACCATTGGCACTCGAATACGTCGAGTGCCAACTGGCTGAGCCCAGATCCGGAGGAGAACGTGCCCACGTACCAGTACGCCTGCACCACGTGCGGTCAGCAGCTCGAGGCGGTGCAGTCCTTCTCTGACGAGCCGCTGACCGAGTGCCCGGCGTGTCAGGGGCGGCTGCGCAAGGTCTTCAACTCGGTCGGCATCGTCTTCAAGGGTTCGGGCTTCTACCGCACCGACTCCCGGGCGTCCGGTTCCGAGACGACCGCCGGCGGCACGGCGACCAAGCCGGCGAAGTCCGAGTCGTCCTCCGGTGACAGCTCGTCGTCCTCGTCGGGGTCCTCGTCCTCGTCGGGGTCCTCGTCCTCGTCCGGGTCGTCTTCGGGCTCGTCGTCCTCCTCGGGGTCGTCTTCCGGGTCGTCCTCGGGTGGATCGGGCGGCGGCAAGGCGGCGGCCAGCTCCACGTCCTGATCGCCGAAGGCCCGACCCCACCACGGGTCGGGCCTCGATCAACTCGGTCGCCCCCTCAGCAGGCGGGTTGATCCACTCGGGTTCCAGGAAGTCGGCCTGTCCCCGTCGCTCTGACCACCCGGCTTCCGTGATCCGAGTTGATCAAGTCAGGTGCCTTAGCAGGTCGAGGCGGCGGATGGGCGTTATCCACAGGCCGTGCGGTTGTCCACAGGCGTCGGCCAGAGGGTCGGTCGAGGCGGCGAAAGCTGCCTAGCCTGCCGTCCATGGGTGCCACTGCGGCGCTCGGGGACGGGAGGCGGCAGAGGCGATGGTCGATCCGGATTCCGCGCGGGCGTTGCGCCCGCTGCGCCAGCTCACTCTGCCCGGCGGGCGCACCCTGCTTCGGGCCGGCCTGGTCGCCGCGCTGCTCGGCCTGGCCGCCGCAGTCCTGCACACCCCGACCGGATGCCCGCCGACCGCTGTGCCCTCCGACGCACCATCGGTGGCCGGCGACACGCGGGGAGCTGGTTGAGCCGCCGGGGTCAGTCCCAGTGCGGGGGGCGTTCGGCGAGCAACCAGTCGTCGTTGCCGCCGGACCGCTCGCCCCAACCACGGTCGGTGTCGTCAGAGGTCTGCTCGGGCAGCACCACGAAGTCTTCGCTCAGGTCGACGGCGCGGTCGTCGTCTCCACGTACGCCGTGCGTGCCGGGGTCTTCGGTGCTCACGAGCGGCAAGACTAGCGCAGCCGACGACGGTAGACCTGACGGTCGACCGTGGCACGCCGGCCAGAAGCGACCGGGCCGCCGGTGGCGTTGGTAGCGTCGGACGGCGTGACGACCCCCAGCGGTGGCAGCACCTCGGACGACTACTGGCGACGGCCCGACACCGGCGACGACGCCGTGGCGGACCAACCTCCCACCGCGCCCGCGGCCACACCACCGGCCGGGGGTCCTGCCACCGGATACTCCGGCCCGCCGCCGAGCGTGGCGCCGCCGGCGGGTTGGCGTCCACCCGTACATCTGCAGCCGGTGCCGCCACGACAGTTGCCGCCGCAGGACATGGCCGGCCTGGACGCGGCCGAGCAGCGCTCGCAGAGGGTCACCTACGGCTTCGGCGCGGCGGCCGGCGTGGTGCTGCTGGTTCTACTCTGCCTGCTCTGCTCGCGAGTGATCTTCTGATCCTCACCCCTGGGCAGCAGCAGTGGCACTGGCGTGGAGGAACAGGTCCGGGAGCGCAACCCCCAGCATGCGTGTTGGCTGGCCTGGCACGTCGATGTGCTGTTGAGCGGCATACCTCAGAGTCATATTCATACCTCTGAGGTATGCCGCTCAATGCCGTGTCCGCCCCGACGGTGGCGACCGCCGGCTGCGACCACAGCCCCAGCCAGGTCCAGTGCAGTCGATCAGAAGGGGCAGCAGCTCAGAGGGTGGTGCCCCAAACCGTCTCGGCACCGGAGTGGCCGGTCAGGTAGACGTAGACCAGTGCGGCGATGGAGAGCCCCACGGCCGCTACCGCCAGCACCGGGGTGACCAGCGCGGGCAGTTGCGGCACCCGAGGGTGCCCACTTGTCGCCACCAGCAGCAGGATGGCCACGATCCCGAGCGGCACCACGACGCGTAACAGGATGTCACCGTAGCGGGAGTGCTCGAAGATCTGATCGAGGATCGGCCCCTGGAAGCCCCGGGCCACCAGCGCGTCGGTCAGTGCCTCACCCGACTTGACCGCGACGTAGGCGGTCACCGGCGCGGCCACGGCGAGGAGGCCCAGGGCCCAGTCCAGCCGGTGCCGCCACCGCGGTAGCCCCACGTACGCGATGGCCAGCACCGCCAGCAGCGGCACGAACACGACGACAGCGTGGATTACCAGGACGTGCACCGGTAGACCCAGGATCTCCTCGAACATCGAACCCTCCAGGTGGATCATGGTCAGGGGTGGTCAGCCTATGGTCCGCCGATCGTCCGCAGGCTCTCGACCGGTGACACGCGCGGCGCGTCGATCGGGTTCATCCTCTGGGCCGTACTCCCGATCTTGCCTGGCTGTGTCGGTGGCCACCCGGAGCGGGCGACGGTTGTCGATGCGGGTCGGGCGTGTTGTCATTGGCCAATGTCCGGTGCCGAGGAGCTGCTGCGGTCGAGGGGCCTGCGCGTCACGCGCCCCCGCCTCGCGGTGCTGGACGTGCTCGCCGACGGCGGCCACCTGGAGGTCGACGAGGTCACCCGGCGGGTGCGCGAACGCCTCGACTCGGTCTCCACCCAGGCCGTCTACGACGTGCTGGGCGCGCTGTCCCGGGCCGGGCTGTCACGCCGGATCGAGCCGGCGGGCAGTCCCGCCCGCTATGAGGCGCGGGTGGGCGACAACCATCACCACGTTGTCTGCCGGGGCTGCGGCGAGATCGCCGACATCGACTGCGCGGTGGGCAGCGCGCCATGCCTGGAGCCGAACAGCGCGCACGGGTTCGAGGTGGACGAGGCCGAAGTGACGTTCTGGGGCCTCTGCCCGGGCTGCCGGGCCCGCCGCTCCGCCGACGTCTGATCAGCCGGCACCGGCAGCACGTGAACCGGCGAGGTCGGCCCGACCGTGGCACTCTTGGGCGGTGGACTCCGATGACCTCGGCCTTTTCGGTCCGGGTTCGGTCACGTGGAAGGTGCACGAGGAGCCGATCCTGATCGTCGCCGGCCTGCGCTCGCTCTACCTCCAGGCGTTGCACCCCCGGGCCATGGCCGGGGTCGCGCAGAACAGCAACTACCGCACCGACGCCTGGGGCCGACTGGTCCGCACCGCTACCTATGTGGCGACCACCGTCTACGGGACCACCGCCGAGGCGGAGGCCGCCGGGGCCCGGCTGCGCCGCCTGCACGACCGGCTGCGGGCCACCGACACGCTCACCGGTGAGCAGTTCCGGATCGACGAACCGGACCTGCTGCGCTGGGTGCACGTGACCGAGGTCGAGTCGTTCCTGAGCACGGCCCGACGCGCCGGGCTGCCGCTGAGCGACGACGAGGTGGACGCCTACTACACCGAACAGCGCCGCGCCGCCGCCCTTGTCGGCCTGGACCCGGCCACCGTTCCAGGGACCGCCGCCGAGGTCGCGGACTACTACGAGACCGTACGGCCACAGTTGCGGATGACCCGGGAGGCCGCCGAGACGGCGGTGTTCCTCACCGCCCCGCCGCTGCCGTGGAAGCTCAGCCTGCCGGTCCGGTTGGGGCTCACCCTGGGCCCGCCACGCTGGGCGTACCTGGGGATCGCCGGCACCGCGTTCGCGCTGCTGCCGACGTGGGCACGCCGAATGTACGGAGGTCTCGGTCTACCGACCACCGAGCTGTCGGCGGACCTGAGCCTGCGCGCGCTGCGGCTCGCGTTCGCCGCCGTCCCCCGCCGCTACCTGGAGGGACCGTTGATTCAGGCAGCGAAGGAGCGGGCCGCACGGCACGCCGCCTCGCTGCCCGGCTGACCCGACCCTCTGCACGGGCGATCAGCCGTCGGCGGGCCGGTCCATGGCCGCCCACGGCTCCTTGCCCGGGACCTGCGCGCCCGTCGGGCAGTGCCGCCGAAAGTCGCACCAGCCACAGCGCGGGCCGGGCGCCACCGGGAAAGCCTCGTCCGCGTCGGCGCCGTCGGAGACCGCGCGCTCGGCGGCCATGATGTCGCGGGCTGTCTCTTCCGCGCGGGTCAGTTGTCGGGCCAGCGACTCGACTGTGTGGTCGTGGCCGGCGACCGTGCCGGTCGGCAGGTGGTGCAACTCCACCCGGCGGCACGGCCGACGGAACACCCGCTCGGCGGCGTACGCGTAGAGCGCCAGCGCCTGCGAGCCCCGGGCGTCGTCAGTGTCCAGCCCGGTGCGGCCGGTCTTGTAGTCGACGATGACCAGCTCCGGCCCCTCCGGGCCGGGCCGCGAGTCGATCCGGTCGGTACGACCGTTGAACGCCAGCACTGCTGTCTTGACCGCCACCACCCGCTCCACGCCGAGCGGGTCGGAATCCGGCTCCAGCGTCTCGACGTACGCCTCGAGCCATCCCAACGCCCGCCGGTAGGCGGCCCGCTCCTGCTCGTCGTCGCGGTAGCCCTCGCGGACCCAGGTGCCCTTGAGCAGCGTGGCCAGCGCCTCGGGACGCCGCCGGTCGGCGGGCAGCGCATACCAGTTCTTCAGGGCGGTGTGCACGCTGGCGCCGAGCGAGTTGTGCGCCCACGGTGGGCCCTTGGGCGGGGCGGGGCGGTCGACGTAGGAGTAGCGGTAGCGACGCGGGCAGTCCGCGTACGCGCCGAGCTTGCTCGGGGTGCAGACGAACAGCCGCTCCGGCATGCCCTCGAAGCCGAGCTGCTCGGCGTCGCCGGCGCGTTGCCGCGGGGCCCGGCCGCCGGCGGCCGGCCGCCCCGCTGATGAGGATCGTCGCACGCCTGCGATCCTGCCATCCGCCTCCGACATCGCGCGCGTGCCGTCAGGCCATGTTCACGTACTGCCTGACGAAGGCGGCCACCGCGTCGGCGATGAGCTGCACGGCGATCGCGGCCAGCAGCAGGCCGGCGATCCGGGTCAGCACCTCGATCCCGCCCGGCCGGAGGATCTTCACGATGCCGCCGGAGAAGCGCAGGACGATCCAGACGGCGACCATCACGGCGAGGATCGCCACGGCGATGGCGCTGAACTCTCCCAGCCCGTCGGCCTGCTGGACGAAGAGCATGGTGGCCACGATGGCGCCCGGTCCGGCCAGCAACGGCGTGCCCAGCGGCACCAGCGCGATGTTGGAGGTGACCTGCTGGCTCGGGTCGTCGGCCTTGCCGGTCAGCAGCTCCAAGGCGACGAGTACGAGCAGCAGGCCACCGGCGGCCTGCAACGCCGGCAGGTCCACGTGCAGGTAGTCGAGCAGGGTCTGCCCGGCCACCGCGAAGATCACGATGACGCCGAGCGCCAGCGCGACGGCCTGCCAGGCTGCCCGGTTGCGGTCGCGGGCGGGCAGCGGGCCGGTCAGCGCCAGGAAGATCGGCATCATGCCCGGCGGGTCGGTGATCACCAGCAGGGTCACGAAAACCTCGCCGAACAGCTTCAGATCCACGTGATCAACCTAGCCGCGCAGCGATGGGCGAAATACCCGGATCAGCCCGAAGCGACCTCGGTCACCCCCTCGGCGACGATCCGCTCGTACGCCTCGACGCTGGTGCTGAACGCGCCGAGTTGGACGGTCTTGTGGGTGCCGTGAAAATCCGAGGAGCCGGTGACGAGCAGACCCAGCTCGGCGGCGAGCGCCCGCACGTGTTCCCGCTCGGCCGGGCTGTGGTCCTCGTGGTCGGCTTCGAGCCCGGCGAGCCCGGCGGCGGCCAGCTCGGCGATCAGCTCGTCGGGCACCACCCGGCCACGTCGGGTGGCTCGCGGGTGGGCGAAGACCGGCACGCCTCCGGCCGCCCGGACCAGCCGGACGGCCCGGAACACGTCGATGTCCTCCTTGGGCAGCCGGTACCGCTCGCCCAGCCAGTCCGGGCCGAACGCCTCCCGGACGCTGCCGACCAGGCCGACGCGGATGAGTGCCTGCGCGATGTGCGGGCGTCCCACTGTGCCGCCACCCGCACCGGCCAGGATGTCCGGCCAGTTCACGTCGATGCCGTCGGCCCGCAGGAGACCGACCATCCGTTCGCCACGCTCTTCCCGGGCGGCTCGGACCCGCGCCAGCTCGGCCACCAGCTCCGGGTGGCCCGGATCGAACAGGTACGCGAGCAGGTGCAACGACACCGCCGGCTGCGCACCGGACCAGCGACACGACAGCTCCGCGCCCCGGATCAGGCGCAGACCTGACGGCAGCGCGCCGACTGCCGGCGCCCAGCCGGCCGTGGTGTCGTGGTCGGTGATCGCCAGCACGTCCAGCCCGGCGTCGGAGGCCGCGCCGACCAGCTCGGCCGGGGTCAGCGTGCCGTCGCTGGCCGTCGAGTGGGCGTGCAGGTCGATCCGGGGGGCGGGGCCGGTACGCGAGGTCACCGCCCGACGTTACCGAGGAAACGGTGAGCCCGGCTCACATGGGTCACCCGGGGTCAGAAGCCCTTCACCAGGATCGGCCGCTCTCCGGCCGGCATGCCGGGCACCGCAGCGGGGCTGGCTGGCTTTCCCGCCCGCACCTGGCCGACGTCGACCCGGACCAGCTCGCCGGTGCCGTCGAGGTAGGAGGCGTGGGCCTCGTCGCTCCACACGATCGCCCCGGTCATCGGCGGCCCGGCCGCAACGGCTGTCGCTCCCGGCCCGAGCCGCTGAAGGTCGACGAGCAGGGACCGACCGCCAGTGCCGCTCCCCTCGTTGACCAGCAGCCACCGCCCGTCCGGCGAAACCCCGCCGACGCCGTCCCGGCTCAGGTCTGGACCGCAGCCGGTGCGTACCGGGTCCAGGCGACGTGTCGGGGTGAGGATGGCGAGGCACGTCCGGTCCGGATCGGTAGTGGTGACCTGGCCGACGAGCCGCCCGTCGGGCAGCCGCCCGTAGACGTTGAGGCTCTCCCGGTCGAGGGCCTCGGGCAACGGCCCCGCACCGGGCCGCCAGAGCGTGTGACCGGCGTCGGCCCTGTCGAGTCGGACCAGCACGCTGTCACCGACGAACCGGACGGGCTCCGCCGCCGCCGGCACCGGGGTGCGCACCGACCCGATGAGTTGGGTGCCGACCACGCCCGCCATCAGGAGATCGTCTCCGTCGCGCCAGGCGACCTGGTGGCTGTCCGGGGCCAGGACGATCGCGCCGGCACCGGCCAGCAGCACCTGCACCAGTCCGTCGTCCTGCACCACCCACAGGGAGCGTCCCGCGGTGCTCGGCGCGCCGACCACCAGCCAACCGCCGCCGCTGGGCAGCGGCTGGACGCGTTCGGCTGGCCCGACGTCGGGCAGCACCAGCCGCCGCCCGTCGGCGCTGACCAGCGTCTCGCTGATGAGAAGAGAGGTCGACGTCGTGGGCGAGGGTGCGGGCCCGGGAATGCTGGCCGTCGGAAGCGGTCGGTTTGTCGGGTCCGGGTCGCCTATCACGACGATGGGTGAGCCGTCCCGCCTGGTCTCGGCACCGAGCTGGGCCATGCCGGCGCTGAGCAGCACTGTGGTGACCGCCGCGAGGGCGAGGCCGGCGGCGGTGCGTCGACGCCGGATCCGGTTCGCGCGACGGATGGCCTGGCCGGCCGGATCGACGCTCAGCGGGCGGGCAAGCGCGACCTGGTGCGAGAGTGTCTCCCGCACCGCACCTTCCATCTCGTCAGGCCGCACCTGGTAAGAACGCTGCGGGCCGTCCCGCAGGTTGTCGCGCCGGCCCGGGAGATGACTCACTGCTGTTCCCCGGAGCCCGTGCCGACGGGCACGGCCGCCGGGGCGGTGGGCAGGACGACCTGCGGGGTGATCGCACGCGGCACGGCGGGGCGCGGCGCGGTCGGGCGGGCCACGGGTCGGCCAGCCGCCCGTCCGGGACGGGGTGTGGCAGCGGCACCGGTGGCCGGGACACGCCCGGTCCGGGAGCCCGACCCCGTCGTCCGGCCGGGGGCACCGGTCGCGGCCGCCGCTCCCGCACCGCCGGCAGCGGCAGACCTGCCGGCGATGCCGGCGGCGGCCGATCTGCCGGCGATGCCGGCGGCGGCTGCCAGCTCTGGTGCGTCCGCGCCCAGTCGCCGACGCAGCGTGGCGAGCGCCCGGGACGCCTGGCTCTTCACAGTGCCCGGCGAAATGTCCAGCATCGCGGCGGTCTGCGCCTCCGACATGTCCTCGTAGTAGCGCAGCACCAACACTGCCCGCTGCCGGTTGGGCAACTCCCGGAGATGCCGCCAGAGCAGGTCACGGTCAAGTTGCTGCTCGATCTCGTCGACGCCGGCCCGCTCGGGCAGCACCTCGGTCGGGCGTTCGCCGTGCCAGCGTCGCCGCCACCAACTGGTCGACGTGTTGACCATCACACGCCGGGCGTACGGCTCGACCGCCTCGATTCCGCCGAGCCGTTTCCACGCGAGGTAGGTCTTCGTCAGCGCCGTCTGGAGCAGATCCTCGGCCGTGGCCCAGTCGCCGGTGAGCAGATAAGCGGTGCGTAGGAGCGCGGCGGAGCGGGCCGCGACGAACTCGCGGAACTGCTCCTCCAACGAGTCCTTGCTCGCCACCGCCCACCTCCACACCCCTGCCGTCCTGGCAGAGTGCCACGTCAGGGGCGCTCTGGTCCATGACGAAAGGTGCGCACTTGCTCCGATGTTCGGTCGAAAACCTTCACGCTCCGTCGTCGGCCTTGGCCTCGTCGGCCTCCTTGCCGAGCCGCGCCTCGACCGCCTGCGGCTCGTACATCTCCTCGACGACGCGCAGGTAGAGCTCGTTCGGGTTGGGCAGGTTCTTGATCTCGCGGAGCGCCTGCTCCTGGCCGGCGGACTCCAGCACGAAGGTGCCGTAGTTGAGCGCTCGACCGGTCGGGGTCTGCTCGTACTTCATGTCGGTGACCCGGACCAGCGGCATCATCGCCACCTTGCGGGTGACGATGCCGTTGACCACCATGACCCGCTTGTTGGTCAGAATGAACCGGTCATACCACCAGTCGGCGACCTTCCACGCCACCCAGCCCATCACCGCGAACCACAGCAGCACGGCGATGGTGGTCAACGCGCCGACGTCCTGGCCGGCGAGGAAGCCGGAGAGGTAGCCGAGCACGAAGGTCGCCGCGACGCCGATCAACAGCGGGTTGGTGAGGTGGATCCAGTGTCGCTTCCACTCGCCCCGGTAGCGCTCGGTGGGGAAGAGGTAGCGAGCCACCAGAGAACTGGGCTCGTCTTCCAGTGGCAGCACCCGCCGAGGGGTCGAGCCGGTCGCGTCGGCGCGCAACCCAGCCAGCTCGTCCTCGGAGATCTGCGGCGGCTGGTAGCTGGCCTCCGGATCACGGATCCACCCCCGACCGGAACGACCCTGACCGGCATAGCCGGGCCCGTCGCCATAGCCGACGTCGTCCGAAAGGGACGGACCGTCGGACAGGCCGGGACCGGCCCCGTAGCCCGGGCCGTCATCAGGCCCGATCCGCGGGATCGGCTCGGTGTCGCGCTCGCGGCGTTCCCGGTCGGGGTCGTCCGGGTCGAAGGGTGGACCGGAGGGGCTGCCCATCGGCTGCTAGGCGACGAGGCTGGTGAAGAAGTCGCCAAACCCCTGGGCGATATCCATGATCCCGCCGCCGAGCGACTTGAACACGTCCGCCGCAGAGTTTGGCCGGTAGGCGACGAAGAAGATCAAGAATGCGATTCCGGCCCAGGTGAGGACCTTCTTGACCATGGCGGGCCATCCTCTCGCGCGGCGCCGGGTCCCATTACCGCAGCGGCACCCAGAGTATCAGTGTGGTGTCGTACAGTGAATATCTGCGTCCGTTCTCCGTCAATCCGGAAGAGTTGTCAAGCTCTACCGGGTAGATACGGGGACGGTGCGCCGTACACGAGCTCGGGCGGAGTCCACTCGGTCAGGTCGTGTAGCACGACGTCTTCCGCGAGCAGGTGACCCGCACTCGCCGGCCAGGCTATCGCATGGAGCCACATTCCCCGAGCTTCGCCGGCGTACGCGCTTCGATCCGTTGATGAATTCACCACCCACAGTGGAGTCGGGTGCCCGCCGACCTTGATCTTCGCCTGTCCGACGTGGTCGGGGTGACCCGACCCCGGGTCGGTCAACGCGTCCACCAACTCCGGCCCCGGATCCGGGCCGGTCAGACCGGCGAGCCGGGTGCCCAGGCCGACACCGGGTTCCTCGGCCACGAAGACCAGATCGGCCGGACCACCACCGAGCGGCGCCGGGCCCGCGCAGGCCACCACCGTCGCCCGCACGCCCGTCCGGTCGTCCCCGGCGTACGCGACGCCGGTGAGTGTCCAACCGGGCGGCAGCGGCCACGGGCACCACAACGGCGTCACCGGCGGATCGCCGGTCGCGGTGATCCGTTCCACCACGCTCGCCACGATGTCCGCTCCGATGTGCTCAGGCACGTGCAACGGCGGCACCGGGCCGCAGCGCACACACCTCGAGTCGGCGTTCATCAGATCCGGCGCCCGTACCGGGCCCCCGCATCTCGGACAACTCACCGCGACACTCACATCCCCACCGTCGCCCCGGACCGCCGGCACGTCAAGCCGGAACGTCCGATTCGGCACCGTACGTGGGTCAGTCCGGCGGCGTACCGGCGTGCGCGCGGATCCAGGCGTGCATGGCGATTCCGCTGGCCACGCCCGCGTTGATCGACCTCGTCGAGCCGTACTGGGCGATGGAGTAGAGCTGGTCGCAGGCCGCACGGGCCGGCGCGGAGAGGCCGGGCCCCTCCTGGCCGAACAGCAGCACGCAGTCCCGCGGCAGGGTGCCGGTCTCCAGCGGACGCGACCCCGGCAGGTTGTCGATGCCGAACACCGGCAACTGCCGCTCGGCCGCCCAGGCGACGAACTCCTCGATCGTCTCGTGGTGCCGTACGTGCTGGTACCGGTCGGTCACCATCGCGCCGCGCCGGTTCCACCGTCGCCGTCCGACGATGTGCACCTCGGCGGCGTTGAACGCGTTGGCGTTGCGCACCACGGTGCCGATGTTGAAGTCGTGCTGCCAGTTCTCGATAGCGACGTGGAAGCCGTGCCGGTGCCGGTCCAGGTCGGCGACGATCGCCTCGTGCCGCCAGTAGCGGTAGCGGTCGACGACGTTGCGCCGGTCCCCCTCCGCGAGCAGTTGCCTGTCGTAACGGGGGTCGTCCGGTGGGTCCCCCGGCCAGGGGCCCACGCCCACCTCGAGTTGGTCGTCGGTCACGGTCATCAGAGGGTACGGACCGCGCCGGCGCCGGCCGCGACGACCTGCCGGTCAGCCCAGGTCGAGGGCGGCACCGAGCCGGTCCAGGAAGCGCCGGTCCGCCGGGCTGGCCGGTGGGTCCACCCGGCGCGCGCCGGTGCCGGGCACCGCGCGACACACCCGGGCCGCTACCGACTGCACCCACTGGCGGTACGCGGCCGAGTCGGCAGGGTCGGCCCGCCGCCGAAGGACCCGGCTCGCCGCACGACAGGCGGCCAGCAGGTCCACCAGGTCGGTGAGCCGCTCGGCGGGTTGCGGGGCGCCGTCGTGGCGGGCGTAGATCGTGGCGACCACCGCACGGACCAGGTCGCTGTCGGAGGCTCGGCCCGCGGCCACGGCATCCAGACCGGCCAGGCCGGCCAGGACTCCACGCTCCGTCCGGCCGGGAGCGGGTGCCGCGGCGGCCACGAGAACCCGACCGGGCAGGCTGGTGAGCAGATCCCACTCGGCGGCGGAGTAGACAGCGGTGGTCAAGGGTGCGGCTCGGCGGCCGGCAGAGGACGGCTCTCCCGCTACGGAGTGGCTCATCGGAACCTCCGGCGTCAGCATATGCCCCGCGACGGGAACAGGGCCCCTTCCCCAGCAGACCCGCCCAGGGGAAGGAGCCCGGTGTTCGTCGGCGGTCGAGCCTGCCGCGCGGCTGTCAGCGCGGCTCGGGGAAGCTGGGCCGCTCCGGATCCACTCCGTCGGGCACCGCAGCGGCCGCGTACTCCCGCTTGGGGACCATCACCTTGCGCCGGAACACGCAGACCATCGTGCCGTCCTGGTTGTAACCACGGGTCTCCACCGACACCACGCCCCGGTCGGGTTTCGAGCCGGACTCACGCTTGTCCAGCACCGTGGTCTCGCCGTAGATGGTGTCGCCGTGGAAGGTCGGCGCGACGTGCCGCAGCGACTCGACCTCCAGGTTGGCGATCGCCTTGCCACTCACGTCGGGCACCGACATGCCGAGCAGCAACGAGTAGATGTAGTTGCCGACCACGACGTTGCGCTTGAACTGGCTCGCCGTCGCGGCGTAGTGCGCGTCCATGTGCAGCGGGTGGTGGTTCATGGTGAGCAGGCAGAAGAGGTGGTCGTCGTACTCGGTGACGGTCTTGCCCGGCCAGTGCCGGTAGACCGCGCCGACCTCGAACTCCTCGTAGTAGCGACCGAACTGCATGCTGGTCCCTTCGACGGGCGGCGATGGAGTTCGGCACAGCATGCCTTATCGATGGTTAAGGCGACCGGCGGGGCGCGACGGCGGCGGAAATGTCACACCGGTCACTCGCCTGGGGGGAGACGCAATGAGCGGCGGGGCCCTCCCCGGCACCCGCCGCCCACGCTCTGATGTGAGGAATTCTGCCCTACGCCTGCGTAGGTTCAACAGAGATCGCGGTCACATTTATCTTTTTGTAACACTACTGTGTGTGACGACGGGGAGGTTGATCAGCGATCTCCGCAGGCCGGATACCTCCTTGTCAAGGCCCAAGTTACCGATTCGTAGTGCTCAATCGCGTGGATCTCCCTGGAAACGCTCCCATTACCGCAGGTCACGCAAGTGCGTCATGCACTTGCGTTCCGCAGGTCGGGTGTGAACAGATGCACGTCGATGACCTGCGGCACCCCCCGGCAGCCCCGGGCACGTTTCGTGCCCCACCGCACGGGAATTCGATACGGTCAGCCCTGGTTCTACGGGACGTAGATAAACCGCGGTGATCGGAGAGTGCAATGGCAACCGTTGAGCTGACCTCGACGAACTTCGACGAGGTGACCGGCAACGACGGCATCGTCCTGGTCGACTTCTGGGCCGACTGGTGTGGTCCGTGCAAGCGGTTCGCCCCGGTCTACGAGCGCTCCTCGGAGAAGCACCAGAACATCGTCTTCGGCAAGGTCGACACGGAGGCTCAGCAGGAGCTGGGCGCCAAGTTCGACATTCGCTCGATCCCGACGATCATGGCGATCCGAGACGGCGTCATCGTCTTCGCCCAGCCGGGCGCCCTTCCCGAGTCCGCGCTGGAGAACCTGATCGAGCAGGTCGAGGCGCTGGACATGGACGACGTCCGCAAGCAGCTGGCCGAGCACAACCACTGAGTCGTCCCCACGACGACACCGAAGGCCGGGCCCGATGCGGGCCCGGCCTTCGTCGTACCCCCAGCAACCCCGCATGATCACCTGCCTGGTCAGGCCGAACTGGCCGTCGGAGGGACCCGAGGCCGTCGGTACATCCCGTATCGTCACGACCCGATGGAGAACCTGACCACCCGCGGGCGCGTGACCCGGCTGGGCGTGACCGCACTGGGCCTCGTCCTGCTCGTCGTCGGCACCTTCTGGGGCAGCGACGACGACTTCCCGTTCGGCCCGTTCCGGATGTACTCCACCTCCAACCCGCCGAACGCGCCAGCACCCGACACCCGCGTCGAGGGGGTGAACAGCTCCGGGGCGGTGATCGACCTGGACCAGAACGCGACAGGCATCCGCCGCGCCGAGATCGAGGGTCAGCAGGCCCGATACGCCGCCGACCCGACGCTGCTCACCGAGGTCGCCGACGCGTACGCCGAACGCCACCCGGACGCTCCCGCGCTGGTCGAGGTCCGCATCGTCATCCGCTGGCACGGCATCCGCGCCGGCCGACCGACCGGCCAACACACGGACCAGACCGTCGTCCGCTGGCAGGCCACCCGATGAACCGCTGGCTGACCGAGGCCGTACCCCGGGGGCGGGTGGCCGCCTTCCGCACCCTGATCTACCTTTTCGTCGCCGCCGATCTGGTGATCTTCACGCCCTGGGTACGCACCCGGGTGAGCGTGCCCGGCGACCTGTACCAGCCACTCCTGATCGGCCGCCTGCTCCCACTGCCGACGCCGACCGAGACGCTGGTGACGGTGATCTTCTGGGCGTTGCTGCTGCTCGCACTCCTCGCCGCCACCGGACGAGCGCCCCGGCTGCTCGGCTGGGCGGTGTGCGCGCTGTACCTGGAGTGGATGATCATCGCGATGAGCTACGGGAAGGTCGACCACGACCGGTTCGGGCTGCTCGTCGCCCTGGCCGTGCTGCCCACCGCCGGTCGCGCCCGACACGGCGACACCACCCGCACCGAGGCCGGCGGCTGGGCCCTACGCGTCACCCAGATCGCGGTGATCTGCACGTACTTCCTGGCAGCCTTCGCCAAGCTGCGCTTCGGCGGTCTGGACTGGCTGACCGGCTCGGTCCTGGCCCGCGCGATCATCCGGCGCGGCACCGACCTGGCGGACCTCATCGCCCAGGTGCCGTACCTGCTGATCGTCGCCCAGTTCGGCATCGTCGCGTTCGAGCTGCTGAGCCCGCTGGTCTTCTTCCTGCCGCCCCGCTGGCGACTCGCCATGGTCGGCTTCTTCTACTCGTTCCACGCGGTCACCATCGCGACCATCACGATCTCGTTCGCGCCGCACCTGGCCGCGATGACCAGCTTCCTACCGCTGGAGCGGGTGCGCCCGCTGGTCTGGGCACGCCGGCTCGTCGGCCGCGGCTCTCCCGAGGCGGCGACGACGGATGCCCCGGAGCCGCGCCCGGCCGACGTCGACAGGGTGCCGCCTGACCCGGGCCCGGTGACAGCCGGCGCGGGGCCGGCGCTGGACGATCAGGCGCCGGTGGTCGGGCGACCGGCCGGCCCGTAGAGCCGCTCCCGGGCCTCCTGCGGCAGGGAACAGGCAGCAGTGCCACCGGGAAGTCGGTGCCGGTTACGCGCCACCCAGCGGTACAACGGCCAGGCAGCGACGCGTACCGGAGGAATCCGCAGACCGGCGCCGGCGACCCGCCAGAGCGGACCACTCGCGGCGAGCAGCTTCGCGATGGCGTCCGGGCCGGCCGCCCGCGAGCCGTCCGCGCCCACCCACTGCACGGCCTCCTCGCACTCGGCCACTGTGAGGCCGAGCGCGTCCAGGTCGGCGAACTGCCAGGGCACGACACGTGCGGCGGTGGGGATGCGACGTTCGATGAACTCCGCACAGCTCGTGCAGAACGCGCAGTCCCCGTCGTAGACGAAGGTCGACGTCTCCATGGCGTCCATCCTCCCCTCTCCGACCACCCGGACGCCCACCGGTGTACGGCGGGTCACTTGCGCTTGCCTCGTACACGTGTTCGAATAGTGGCCATGCGCTGGGACAACCTCACCGCTCCCCCGGCCGAGGGAGACCCCGAGCGGGCAGCGCCAGCGACGCCACCCCTGCCGCTGGCGCTGCCCGGCGCCGTCGCCCGCACCTTCGACACCCCCGAGTTCGCCGGGATGACGTTCTACGAGGTGCAGGCCAAGTCCATCCTCAACCGGGTGCCCGGGCAGTCCCGCGTCCCGTTCGAGTGGACGATCAACCCATACCGAGGCTGCTCTCATGCCTGCGTTTACTGTTTCGCGAGGAATACACACACTTATCTCGATCTCGATGCCGGTGCGGACTTCGACCAGAAGGTGATCGTCAAGGTCAACGCCGGTGAGCTGGTCCGGCGGGAGCTGGCCGCGCCACGCTGGCGGGGCGCGCACGTGGCGATGGGCACCAACGTGGACTGCTACCAGCGCGCCGAGGGTCGTTACCGGCTGATGCCGCAGATCATCGGCGCGCTGCGGGACTTCGCCAACCCGTTCTCGATCCTCACCAAGGGCACGCTGATCCTGCGCGACCTGCCGCTGTTGCGCGAGGCTGCCGAGGTGACCACGGTGGGCATCTCCTTCTCGGTGGGGTTTGTCGACGAGCACCTCTGGCGCACCGTCGAGCCCGGCACACCGCACCCACGCCGCCGGCTGGACGCCGTCCGGGCACTCGCCGACGCCGGTTTCTCCGTCGGCGTGCTGATGGCACCGATCCTGCCCGGCCTCAGCGACAGCGACGAGTCGATCGACACCACCGTCTCGGCGATCGCCGCCGCCGGCGCGACGAGCGTGACCGCCCTGCCCCTGCATCTGCGTCCCGGCGCCCGGGAGTGGTACGCGCACTGGCTCGCCCGCGAGCACCCGCACCTCGTGCCCCGCTACCGCGAGCTCTACCGGGCCGGCGCGTACGCCCCGCAGGCGTACCAGCGGGAGCTGACCGCCCGGGTGCGGATCGCGGCACGCCGGCACGGGCTGCACCGCGGGGAGCGGGGCGACAACCGCAGCCTGCCCGAGCCACCGCCACCGTCGGCGGCCGAGCAGCTGACGCTGTTGTAGTCGGAGCTACAGTCGGCGGGTGCGTACCGCTCAGCAGATCCTCGCCGACTCCGCCGTGATCGCCGTCGTGGGCGCGTCCCGCGACCCGTTGAAGGCCGCGCACGGCGTGCCGTTGCAGATGCAGCGGTACGGCTGGCGCATCATCCCGGTCAACCCGACCGTCGACGAACTGTTCGGGGAACGGGCCTACAAGTCGCTGGCCGACATCCCGCACCCGGTCGACCTGGTGGACGTGTTCCGGCCGGCGGCCGACGCCGTGCAGGTGGTCCGGGACGCGGCGGCGATCGGCGCCCCGGCGGTCTGGCTCCAACTGGGCATCGTCTCGGCCGAGGCGCGGCGGATCGCCGAGGAGGCCGGCATGGACTACGTCGAAGACCGCTGCCTCATCGTCGAACGCGCCGCCGCCAACCTGACCCGCCTAACCTGACCCAGCCCTCACCCTCGCCCTCGCCCTCGCCCTCGCCCCCGCGATCTTGCACTTACTGTCCCGGCATAACCGACATAAGCGGCAACCGGGCAACCGAAAGTGCAAGATCGCGGAGGTTGGGCGCGGGTCAGAGCTTGTACTCCTTGAGGAGGCCTCGGGAGATGATGGTCTTCTGGATCTCCGAGGTCCCCTCGCCGATGAGCAGGAACGGGGCCTCCCGCATCAGCCGCTCGATCTCGTACTCCTTGGAGTAGCCGTAGCCGCCGTGGATGCGGAACGCCTCCTGGACGACCTCGGCGCAGTATTCGGAGGCGAGCAGCTTGGCCATCCCGGCCTCCACGTCGTTGCGCTGGCCGGCGTCCTTGAGCCGGGCGGCGTTGACCATGAGGGCGTGTGCGGCCTCGATCTTCGTGCCCATCTCGGCGAGCTTGAAGGCGATCGCCTGGTGCTTGGCGAGCGGCTGGCCGAAGGTCTTGCGCTGCTGGGCGTAGCTGACCGCCAACTCGAAGGCCCGGATGGAGATGCCGCAGGCGCGGGCGGCGACGTTGACCCGTCCCACCTCGATGCCGTCCATCATCTGGTAGAACCCGCGGCCCACCTGGTTGGCGCCACCGAGGATCGCGGAGTCGGGGACGGTCACCCCGTCGAGCACCATCTCGGTGGTCTCGACGCCCTTATAGCCCATCTTCTCGATCTTGCCGGGGATGGTGAGGCCGGGGGCGGTCTCGCCGAAGCCCGGCTCCTTCTCCAGCAGGAAGGTGCTCATGTTGCCGTAGACGGACTCCGCGCCGGTGTCGGTCTTGACCAGGGTGGCCACCACCGAGGAGTACGCCCCGTTGGTCAGCCACATCTTCTGTCCGTTGAGCACGTAGTTGTCGCCGTCGCGGACGGCCCGGGACTTGATCGCCGACACGTCGGAGCCGGTCTCGGGCTCGGACATGGAGAACGCGCCGCGCACCTCGCCGGTGGCCATCCTCGGCAGCAGGCGGGCCTTCTGCTCGGCGGAGCCGTGCTGGGAGATCAGGTACGCCACGATGAAGTGGGTGTTGACGATGCCGGAGATCGACATCCAGCCTCGGGACAACTGCTCCACCACCAGCGCGTAGGTGAGCAGCGATTCGCCGAGGCCGCCGTACTCCTCGTCGATGGTGAGACCAAACAGCCCCATCTCGCGCATGCCGTCGAGGATGTCGGTGGGGTACTCGTCGGCGTGCTCCAGCCGCTGCGCGTGCGGGATGATCTCCTTGTCGGCGAAGTCCCGAACGGTCTCCAGGATCGACTGTTGCACATCGG
This sequence comes from Micromonospora sp. NBC_00821, assembly GCF_036347035.1. Lineage (NCBI taxonomy): Bacteria > Bacillati > Actinomycetota > Actinomycetes > Micromonosporales > Micromonosporaceae > Micromonospora > Micromonospora sp. NBC_00821. Next base: position 932,971 of record NZ_CP108880.1, on the reverse strand, counting down.
TCAGGCCGGGCGTCTGGGCGAGTCGGGCCATCTCAGCCTCCGGGGATCCGCGCACTACTCGTGGGTAACTGAACGCTGGGTCAGTATCGGCCCCTCGGGTCGACGAGGCCAAGGTGACCAGTCCACACAACCGCTGTGAAAAGGTTCACCGCTGCGGGTAGCGTCCGGCAAGAGGGACTTTTCCGGCACCGGCAGGAGGAGGACAGCTGTGAGCTACCCGCCGCCGTCGGGACCGCCCGAGGACGAGCCGCCGCCGTCACCCTACGAGCCACCGAAGGACCAGTCGCCGTACGCGCCACCGCCGGCCGGCCAGTCGCCGTACGCGCCGCAGCCGGACCAGCCGGCGTACGAGCTGCCAACGGAACGCTCACCGTACGGGCCACCGGCTGGCGAACCGTCCCCGTACGGCCACCAGGGGCCGCAGCAGTCGGCGCACTGGAGCCAGCAACCGCCGTACCCCCCGCAGGGCCCCTACGGTCAGTACGGCCCACCGCCTTCCGGGCCGGGTCGGGGCACCAACGTGCTGGCGATCCTGTCGCTGGTGTTCGCCTTCGTCTTCCCGCCGGCCGGCGCCGTCCTCGGCCACGTGGCCAAGCGGCAGATCCGCACCAGCGGCGAGGAGGGCGACCAGCTCGCCACCTGGGGGCTGATCCTTGGCTACGTCTTCACCGGCCTCACCGTGCTGGCCTGCTGCGGCTGGCTGGCGCTGGTGGCCTTCGGCAACACCGGCGACAGCGGCAGCTACTGACGACCGGGCCGCCGCGGACCGTCGTCGTCAGCGGAAGCGGGCCTCCCGGACGCTGTTGCCGCCGTCCACCACCAGCATCTGGCCGGTGATGTACGAGGCGGCCGGCGAGCAGAGGAAGCTGATCGCCGCGGCGACCTCGTCCGGCGTGCCCGGCCGCCCCACCGGGGTGCCCAACCCCTGCTTGATCTCGGCCATGGTGGACGCCGCGGTGTAGATGGTGCCCGGCGCCACCGCGTTGACTGTCACCCCGTCGGCGATCATCTCCATGGCCAGGGCCCGGGTCAGCCCGACGACCCCGGCCTTCGCCGCGGCGTACGCGGCCTCGGTGGGCAGGGCGTTGACCGGGCCGGCCGTGGCCGACAGGTTGACGATCCGACCCCAACCCCGCTCGGCCATCCCCCCGATGAACGCCCGGCTGCACAGGAACGCTGTGGAGAGGTTGCGGTCGATCTCACCGCGCCACTCGTCGTAGGTCAACTGCGCTACCGGCCGCAGCACCCCCTGGCTGGCGCGACTGGCCAGGCCAGCGTTGTTTACCAGCACCTCGACGTCGCCCAACTGCTCGGCGACCGCATCGGCCAGCGCGCCGACCTCGGACTCGTCGGTCAGGTCCGCGACGAAGCCGGTCACCCCCAGCTCGGTCGCCCGCTCGTGGATGCGTCGGGTGGTGGAGACGATGGCCACCCGCGCGCCCAGGTCGGCGAGTCGCCGGGCGGTGGCGTACCCGATGCCGTCCGGGCTGCCCGCCCCGGTGACCAGGGCGACCCGCCCGTCGAGGCGCATGGTAACCGGGTCGGTGAGCGCGACCGGCTCGTCGGGGCCGGGGCTGCCCGCCGGGGCGGCCGTCCGGGCGCGCCGGGCCGCACCCGGGCGGCTGACGTCCCGTCGGGGTCGACTGCCGGAGCGGTCCGCGGCGCGCGCGTCGTATGCCATGACAGGGATCCTGCCCGTTACGACCGGCCCGAGCAACGCGGCACCCGGAAGCAGGGGCGTCGGGTTTGGGCGGCGCTGGCTACCCTGTCTCCGCACCCCAACCTGACGGAGAGTTCGTATGACCAATCCCCCGCCGCCCGGCAACTGGAGCGATCCCACGTGGTCGGCCCAGCCGTCGAGCCCCGCACCGGATCCGACACTGGTGGCCGGTCAGCCGGTGCCCGCCCAAGCTGGCCCGGTCGACCCGTACGCCCCGGACCCGTACGCCCCGGCCCCGTACGCCCCGACCGCGTACGCCCCGGACCCGTACGCCCCGGTCGACCCGTACGCCGGTGCGAAGCAGCCAGCGGCCCAGCCGATGCCCGGTTACGCCCCGCCCGGTTATCCGCCGCAGTACCCCGGCTACGGCTACCCCCAGCCGCCGAAGACCAACGGGCTGGCCATCGCGGCGTTCGTGCTGGCCCTGATCGGTTTCACGTCCTGCATCACCGCGCCGATCGGCGCGATCCTCGGCCACGTGGCGCAGAAGCAGATCCGGCTCAGCGGCGAGGGCGGGGCGGGGATGGCGAAGGCTGCCATCATCGTCGGCTGGATTCTCACCGGGTTCCTGGTGCTGGTGATCCTCATCTACGTCGCCGCGATCGTCTACGCGATCGCGACCAGCGACAACAGCAGCAGTAGCTACTGACCGGCGGGCGGGCCGGCGTACCGCCGATTGTCGGGCCGGACCGACAGCCGGCGGCGGTCGTCCCGGCCCGGCCGGTCACTGCTCCGGTGGGGTGAACGACGAGGTGCGGCTCATCCCGGCGGCCCGGCCCTTGGCCGCGACCACCAGCGCCATCTTGCGGGACGCTTCGTCGATCATCTCGTCGCCGAGCATCACGGCGCCGAGCCGGCCGCCGGCCTCCGAGGTGTAGTGCTCGTACGCGTCGAGGATCAGCTCGGCGTGGTCGTAGTCGGCCTGGGCCGGCTGGTAGACCTCGTTGGCGGCGTCGATCTGGCCCGGGTGCAGCACCCACTTGCCGTCGAAGCCCAGCGCGGCCGAGCGCTTGGCCACCTCGCGGAACGCGTCGACGTCGCGGATCTGCAGGAACGGGCCGTCGATGGCTTGCTTGTCGTGCATCCGCGCGGCCATCAGGATCCGCATCAGGATGTAGTGGTACGGGTCGCCCGGGTAGTCCGGGATCAGGCCGCCGACCACCATCGACTTCATGTTGATCGACGCCATGAAGTCGGCCGGGCCGAAGATGATGGTCTCCACGCGCGGCGAGGCGGCGGCGATCGCGTCCACGTTGACCAGACCGGCGGCGTTCTCGATCTGCGCCTCGATGCCGATCCGACCGACCTCCAGGCCGATCGTCTTCTCGATCTGGGTGAGCGTCAGGTCCAGCCACTGCACCTGGGCCGCGGTCTGCACCTTCGGCAGCATGATGCAGTCCAGGTTGGCGCCGGCGCCCTCGACGACCTCGATGACATCCCGGTAGGTCCACGGGGTGGTCAGGTCGTTGACCCGGACCACCCGGGTCTTGCCGGCCCAGTCGCCCTCGTTGAGGACGGCCACGATGTTCTTGCGCGCGTCCGGCTTGGCCAGTGGGGCGACGGCGTCCTCCAGGTCGAGGAAGACCTGGTCGGCCGCGAGGCCCTGAGCCTTGCCGAGCATCTTCACGCTGGAACCCGGCACGGCGAGGCAGGACCTGCGGGGGCGACCGACTGCGGCCATGGATGCGCTCCTTCCAGCGTCCGGCGGGCATGCCGACGCCACCTGACGACAGATCCGGGACCTTAACGATCCCAAAGGGCGTTGTGACGCCACGGTAACCTCGCGCCATGACCGGGGTGAATGGACCTGTGGAAGATCTCACTGGGCGCCGACTGGTGGTGGTGACCGGGGCCAGCTCCGGCATCGGGCTGGCCGCCGCCGTGCACCTGGCCTGTCGGGGCGACCAGGTGGTGCTGGTCGGGCGGGACCCGGCCCGCCTGCAGGCCGCTGCCGTTCGGGTACGGGAGAACTCCGGTGAACGTCCGGAGCTGTTCCGGGCCGACTTCGCGATCCTCGACGACGTACGTCGACTGGCCGAGCAGCTCCGGTCCGCCTACGACCGGATCGACGTGCTCGCCAACAACGCCGGCGCGATCGCGCTGCAACCACTGAGCACTGTCGACGGCTTCGAGATGTCGATCCAGGCCAACCACCTGGCCCCGTTCCTGCTGACCAACCTGCTCGCCGACCGGGTGGGCCGGGTCGTGGTGACCGCCTCCGGCGCGCACCGTTTCGGCGCACTGGACCCGGACGACCTGAACAAGCCACTGCGTGACTACCGGCCGATGGGCGCGTACGGCACCAGCAAGCAGGCGAACGTCCTGTTCACCGCCGAGGCCGCCCGGCGCTGGCCGGACGTTGCCGCCTACAGCTTCCACCCCGGCGTGGTCCGTACCCGGTTCGCCAACGACAGCAGGCTTGTCGCGTTCGGCATGCGGTTCATGCCGTTCCGCAGCCCGGAGAAGGGTGCGGAGACCCTTGTGTGGTTGGCCAAACAGGAGCGCTCTCGGCTGATCAACGGGGGTTACTACGTCGACCGCCGACCGCGTCGACCGCTCCGGAAGGCTGCCGATCCGCAGCTCGCCGCCCGGCTGTGGACGGCGAGCGCCAAGGCCGTCGGTCTCGATGACTGACCGGGCCGGTGTGCTGACACTCGTCGCGATCGTCGAGTTCGCGGTCGGGGCCGAGGCCGCCGGGCAGCGCTACGAGGACGCCGTGCTGGCCCTGCTCGAACGGCACGGCGGCCGGTTGGAGCGGCGTCTGCGCGGCACCGACGGGCAGGCCGAGGTGCACGTGATCCGGTTCGACGGGCGGGCCGGCTACGAGTCGTTCCTCGCCGACCCGGACCGGGCTGCCCTGCGTACCGCCCTCGGCGAAGCCGCGCCGACGACCCGGGTGATCGAGGTGCACGAGGGCTAGCCCGGTAGGTGGGTGGGGCCTCGGTCCGCCCGCTTGGGTTGATCAGTCGGCCAGCGGGGTCGGGTCGGCCGGGAGGGCGGTGGGTTCGCTCCGCCGGCCGCCGAGCACCACCACCGCCACGCCGGCCAGCAGCAACGCCATCCCGAGCAACGCGTACGGGCGGGGCAGCTGACCCAGCCAGGCCCAGCCGAGCACTGCCGCCCCGGGCGCCTCCAGCAGGATCAGCACGCTGACAGTGGTAGCCGGGATTCTCCGAAGGGCGTAGTTGAACATCGAGTGCCCGAGCAGTTGGGCGCCCGCCACCAGGGCCAGGATGGCCAGCCAGGTACGCCCGTCGAAGCCGGTCAGCCGTACGCCGCCGACCACGCACAGGGTCAGCAGGATCAGCGCGCAGATCCCGTAGCAGATGGTGGTGTAGGTGGTGGTGCTGATGCTGACCCGGGCCCGTTCCCCGAAAGCGGTGTAGACGGCGGCGAACATGGCACCGATCAGCGCCAACACGTCACCGAGGACGGCCCGGCCGGAGACCCCCACGTCCACCCCGGTGGCGACCGCCGCGCCGCCGACCGCCACCGCGATGCCGATCCACACCACCCGGGGCAGCGGACGCCCCTGGGCGCGGGCGATCAGCCCCTGCCAGACCGGCTGGGTGGCGACCAGGGCTGTGGACGTGGCGACCGAGGTGAGCTGGGCGCTCGGCACCCAGGTCGCGAAATGCCCGGCCAGGGCGACCCCGGACAGCACGCAGAACAGACCCTCCCGCCGACCCGCACTCACTGTCAGTCTGCGGAACTCGGCGCGGCGTCGGGCCAGCGCGAAGGGACTCAGCACGGCCACCGCGAGCAGGTTGCGCCAGAACGCGATGGCCAGCGCGGGGGCTGCGGCGTACGCGATCAGCGGCGCGGACGACGACACGGCGACCACTGCCAGCCCGACCGCGCCGGTGGTCAGCGGGTCCAGGGACGGCCGGGGTGGAGGTGGGGGCACGGGACGTAATCCTCACACGTATGACGGTCAGCACGGAGGGTCATCACTCCGTTACGATCACGCGGGTTCGCGCCGGCGACCCTCGACCGCCCGGAGGCGCTCCCCCATGCCCAGCTACCAGGCGGTGCTGTTCGACTTCTTCGGCACCCTGACCCGTTCGGTACAACGCGGTGTCGCGCACGTCGGCACCGCCGAACTGCTCGGCTGTCCCACTGAGATCTTGACCGAGGTGCTGAACCGCACCTACTACGAGCGGGCCAGCGGCCGGCTCGGCGACGCGGAGGCGACGCTGCGCTGGGTGTGCGCCCAGGCCGGCGTACACCCCAGCGACCATGCGGTGCGGGCAGCTGTGGCGTCCCGGCACCGGGCGGTCCGCGCCGACACCTGGCTCCGGGCCGACGCGGTGCCGGTGCTGGCGGCTCTGCGCCAGCGCGGCCTGCGCACCGGCGTGATCAGCGACTGTACGCACGAACTGCCGGCCTTCCTGCCGCAGCTCGCTGTCGCCCCCCTGCTCGACGTTCGGGTCTTCTCGGTGCAGGTCGGGCGGTGCAAGCCGGATCCGACGCTCTACCTGACGGCCTGCCAGCGGCTCGGGCTCGCTCCGGGCGACTGCCTCTACGTCGGTGACGGCGGCAGCCAGGAGTTGACCGGCGCCGAGCGGGCCGGGATGACCGCCGTCCGGCTCGCCGCACCGGATCTGGCCACGCACATGGTCTTCAACGCCGACCGGGACTGGTGCGGCCCGACGCTCGGCGCCTTGGGCGACGTGCTCGCCCTCGTCGACGCCGACGCCGCGGTGGCGGGCGTCGGCGGTCGGACGGGCTGATCGACCGATCAGCGGCGGCGGACCCGGTGCAGTCGGAACGGCTTACGGGTGGCCCGGACCGCCGGAGTCGGCCGAGGTGGCTCGGCCTGCGCGTCGGCCGGCAACTCCGATCCGGCCAGCGGCGTACCGGCCGGGGCGAGCCGGTTCACCGCGCATCCGTCGGCCGCCCAGCGGGCCACCAGGTCGGCTGTCGGACCTGGCGCGTTGAGGCGCTTCGCCGCCACCAGCGGCGCGGTCACCTCCCACGCCTCGGTGCCTGGCTGCAACCGGCTCACCCGGGCCGGCCAGGTGACGATCCGACCGCCGTGGTCGCCGCGCAGGGTGACCTGGGCCTCGGTCGCGTCGGCCAGACCCGGTGCGGCCTGCTCGCCCGGCCCGCTGACCACCAGCAGCGCGCCCTCCAGCGGTGCGCACCAAAGCGCGAGCGCCGGCCCGTCCGCAACGCTGACCCAGGCCACGGCGGCCTTCTTCATCGCCTCGTCGACCAGTGGGGTGCCCCCGGGGGCGTCCTCGTCCGTCACACCAGCATCCTCCCGCATCGGCGCCTCCGCTCAGCCCACGAACGGCGGCACGGCGATCTCACCGCGGGCCACCGGCACCACCTGGCCGGCGACCGTCGCGCCGACCGCCACCCCGTTCGCCGCGGTGACAGTGCAGGCCAACGCGGACGGACGGTTCATCTCCACGCCCTGACGGACCGCGTACTCCGAGCGCCCCTCGCCGGGCAGCAGACCACTCGCCACCAGCCAGACACCGAGGCCGAGCGCCGCCGAACCGGTCGCCGGGTCCTCCGGAACGCCGATCCCCGGCACGAAGACCCGGGCGTGCGCGGTTTGCGCGGCCGCGTCCCAGGAGAAGACGCTGACGTGCGACACCCCGTACCGCTGCGCCGCCGCCGGGTCCACCCGGGCGCGGGCCACCGACTCCGGACGCACCGGCAGGTACGGGAACTCCAGCCCGCAGCCGGCGACCCGTGGGGGCGGCCCGAGGTGGTCGTCGGCGACCAGCCCGGCGATCTCCAGCAACGGCTCCGGGTCCAGCTCCGGCCCGAGCGTCGGAGCGCCACCGGTCAGCGTCGCCCCGGACGCGGTCACCTCGATCGGCAGCACACCGGCCCGGCACTCCTGAGTGACCTGCCCCACACCGAACATGCCCCGTCTGCAGGCGGTGACCGCCGCGCCCACGCTGGGGTGCCCGGCGAACGGCAACTCCTCCACCGGGGTGAAGATCCTGGCCCGGTAGGTGACGCCGACCTGGGTCGGAGGCAGCACGAACACCGTCTCGGACAGGTTGAACTCCAACGCGAGCGCCTGCATCTGCTCGGTGGCCAGCGCCTCCGCGCCGAACACCACCGCCAGCGGGTTGCCGGCGAAGGGGCGATCGGTGAAGACGTCCACGATCTCGTAGGCCAAGGTCGACATGTTGATAAACACTAGGCGCTTAGGCTGGTGCCCGTGAGTACGCCGACCCGGGTCTACATCGCCCGTCTCGCCGGAGTCGCCGTCTTCGACCCGAACGGTGACCAGGTGGGGCGGGTTCGTGACGCCGTGGCACGGCTGCGGGCGACGAAGCGTCCGCCGGAGGTGGTGGGTCTCGTCGCCGAGATGCCGATGCGTCGCCGGATCTTCCTGTCCATCAACCGGATCACCTCCATCGACGCGGACGCCGTGGTGCTCGGCTCCGGCACCCTCAACCTGCGCCGGTTCGAGAAGCGCCCGAACGAGCTGCTGGTGCTCCAGGAACTGCTCGACCGGCGGGTGCAACTCGACCCGGGCGGCCAGCCCGGCGCGGTCGTGGACGTCGCGATGGAGTGCACCCGGGGTGGCGAGTGGTCGCTGACCCGTGTCGCCGTACGCGAGCAGACCGGTCGGCTCAGCCGCCGCGGCCACCTGCACCAGGTCGAGTGGGACCGGGTGCGCGGGCTCAGCGGCATCGCCGACAACCGGGGTACGGCGAACCTGCTCGCCGTACTGGAGGACATGCGCCCCGCCGACCTGGCCAACGCGTTGCAGGATCTGCCCGACGCGCGACGCAACGAGGTGGCGGCCGCGCTGGACGACGAGCGACTGGCCGACGTGCTCAGCGAGCTGCCGGAGCACGACCAGGTGGAGATCCTCGCCGCCCTCGACCGGGAGCGGGCCGCCGACGTCCTGGAGGAGATGGACCCGGACGACGCCGCGGACCTGCTCAACGAGCTGCCCCCACCCGAGCAGGACGTGCTGCTGGACCTGATGGAGCCGGACGAGGCCGATCCGGTACGCCAACTGCTGAAGTACACCCCCGGCACGGCGGGCAGTGTGATGACCTCGGAGCCGGTCATCCTGCCGCCGGACGCCACAGTCGCCGAGGCGCTGGCCCGGATCCGGGAGCCACAGCTCTCCCCCGCCGTCGCCGCGCAGGTCTTCGTGACCCGAGCACCGCAGAACACGCCGACCGGCCGTTACCTGGGCATGGTGCACTTCCAGGCGCTGCTGCGCGAGCCCCCGGCCGACCTGCTCGGCAAGGTGGTGGTCAACGACATCGACCCGCTGCGCCCCACCACGCCGCTGCCGGAGATCACCCGCCGGATGGCCACCTACGACCTGGTCGCCATGCCGGTGATCGATCGCAACAACCGGCTGGTCGGCGCCGTCACCGTCGACGACGTGCTGGACCACTCGCTGCCCCGGGACTGGCGGGACCGCGACGCCCTCGCCGCCCCGGGCACCACCGACCCTGCGCTGGACGGCGCAGATGGCTGACCAGCGTCGGACGGAGCGTCTCGACCAGCCACGCGAGCCCCGGGGCGTGAAGCTGCCCCGGTTCGACGCGGAGGCGTTCGGTCGGTGGTCCGAGGGCATCGCCCGGGGCATGGGCACCGCGAACTTCATCGTCGTCATGACTGTGGTGATCGCGATCTGGTTCGTCTGGAACACCCTGGCCCCGGCGGACCTGCGCTTCGACCCGTACACCTTCACGTTCCTGACCCTGGTGCTGTCGTTGCAGGCCAGCTACGCGGCCCCGCTGATCCTGCTGGCCCAGAACCGGCAGGCCGACCGGGACCGGGTGGCCCTGGAGGAGGACCGGCGGCGGGCCACCGCGCAGAAGGCGGACACCGAGTATCTGGCCCGGGAGATCGCGGCCCTGCGGATCGCGCTGGGTGAGGTCGCCACCCGCGACTTCCTCCGCTCCGAGCTGGCCCGGCTGGCCGAGGAACTGGACGAGGTGGGGCAACGCCGGCAGCGACTGGAACGCCGCCAGCAGGAGAAGGACAGCCGGCAGGAGCGGCGTGGCCAGCGGCCGACCGACGGCGTCGGCCTGGAAGAACCCCGCGACGACCTGGACGGCGACTTCACCCGAGACGCCCGGCCGGACGGCACCGGCCCGCGCCGGTCGGAGAGCTGACCGACGGGTCATCGATTGGCTCACACCGCCCCGGGCAGCGGCGGCAACGGATGCCCCGCGACGTAGCATTGCGGGCATGTCAGCACCCGTGAGCACCGTCGAGGACGCGATCCAGGCCGCCCTGGCCACCGTCAACGACCCGGAGATCCGCCGGCCCATCACCGAGCTGGGCATGGTCCGCTCCGCCACGATCGGTGCCAGCGGTGTCGTCCGCGTCGAGCTGCTGCTCACCGTCGCCGGCTGCCCACTGAAGGACAAGCTGCGTAACGACATCACGGCCGCCGTCGCCGCGGTGCCCGGCGTCACCGGCGTGGAGATCGACTTCGGTGTGATGACCCCCGAGCAGCGGCAGGGGTTGCAGTCGCAGCTGCGCGGCGGCGGCGCGACCGAGGAGCCCGTCATCCCGTTCGCCCAGCCCGGCTCGCGCACCCGCGTGTACGCGGTGGCCAGCGGAAAGGGTGGCGTCGGCAAGTCCAGCGTCACTGTCAACCTGGCGGCGGCGCTCGCCGCCCGCGGGCTCTCCGTCGGCGTGGTCGACGCCGACATCTACGGCCACTCGGTGCCCCGGATGCTCGGCACGGAGGCACGGCCCACCCGCGTCGAAGACATGATCATGCCGCCGCAGTCGCACGGCGTGAAGGTGATCTCCATCGGCATGTTCACCTCCGGCAACGCCGCAGTCGTCTGGCGCGGTCCAATGCTGCACCGGGCACTGCAGCAGTTCCTGGCCGACGTCTACTGGGGCGACCTGGACGTGCTCCTGCTCGACCTGCCGCCGGGCACTGGTGACGTGGCCATCTCGCTGGCCCAGTTGCTGCCCAACTCGGAGATCCTGATCGTCACCACCCCGCAGACCGCCGCCGCCGAGGTCGCCGAGCGGGCCGGGGCGATCGCCCTGCAGACCCACCAGCGGGTGGTAGGCGTCATCGAGAACATGTCCTGGCTGGAGCTTCCGGACGGCTCCCGGATGGAGATCTTCGGCGCCGGCGGTGGTGAGGCGGTGGCCGCGTCGCTGAGCCGGACCATCGGCGCGCAGGTGCCGCTGCTCGGTCAGATCCCCCTGGACACCCGGGTCCGCGAGGCCGGCGACGCCGGCAACCCGATCGTGCTGGCCGAGCCGGGCTCCCCGGCCGCTCAGGCGCTCGGCACGATCGCCGACCGGCTCGCCCTGCGCCGCGAGTCACTGCTCGGCAAGCCACTCGGTCTCAAGCCCGCTGGGCGCTGACCACCCGGAACACCGTCAGCCCGTCGGCCACTGTTGGCCGGCGGGCTGAGTCGTGCCGGTGGGTGGTCCAGCAAGGCCGCCGCGGCGGGCGCGATCCGGCCGAGTCCGGGCAGGGCGGGACCAGCCGGTCGCGGGCACTAGCCGGTCGGGGCGCGGGTCGGTCAGGTGGCGTCGTCGTAGCTGGCGCGGGGGGCCGGAGCCGAGGGGCTGCTGGTGGCAGTGCCGGAGCGGGCCTCGTTCGACCGGAGGTCTGCGGCGTTGGCCACGTCCTTCAGGTCGTTGTGCACGCCGCTGACGTCCGCGCGCAGGTTGTCGTAGACGCCCTGCAACGGCTTGCGGATCGCCGCCTCGTCCTCCTCGCTGAGGAGGTGCTTGCGGATGAACGCCTTCGGATGCAGGTCTTCCAGCTGAATGTCGGTGCCCAGCTCACGGCTCAGGTCGCCGGTGGCGTTGCGGGCCATGTTGCGCAGGTTGCGCACCAACCGCAGGCCGTCGGTGATCACGGCGGGGAGCCGGTCGCCGAAGATCAGCAGCGCCAGGAGCAGCAGCGCACCGATCTCCCACCAGTTCAGGTTGTCGAGCATCCCGCGGGCCTCCTCTCGGCGTCAGCAGCAAGACTACGCACGGCGGACGGCTTTCGGGCAAGGGGTGCGCCGCTGTTCACTTCGCTTCCGTGGTGAGTCACTTCGCGTCCGCGGCGAGAGTTACCGAAGTGTTCTGCCGAGCGGAGCCCCGCCGATACTCGACGGTCACGACCGAGCCCGGCGCGTACTTGCGGACCAACGCCGTCAGATCCGTCGGCTCGGTCATCGGCCGCCCGTTGATCTTGAGAATCACGTCGCCGACCTTCAGTCCGGCGCCGTCCGCGGGGCCGGACGGCTCCACCTCGGCCAGCCGCAGGCCACCCCCGACAACCCCGGTGGGGCCGTCCGCCCGGGCGCCGATCACCGTACGCCGGGCCTTACCGGTGCCGATGATGTCCTGGGTCACCCGCTTGGCCTGGTTGATCGGGATGGCGAAGGCGAGCCCGATGTTGCCCGCCTCGTGTCCCTCGGCCACGAGTGACTTGATGGTGGAGTTCACTCCGACCACCCGGCCGGCACCGTCGACAAGTGGGCCGCCCGAGTTGCCGTGGTTGACCGCGGCGTCGGTCTGGATGGCCGCGTAGTACCGCACCGGGCCGCCCGGCTCACCGGCCTGCATCGTCCGGTCCAGCGCACTCACGATGCCGGCGGTGACCGTGTTGGCAAGCGACAACGGCGAGCCGATGGCGAGCACGGGGTCGCCGACCGCCAGCGCGTCGGAGTCGCCGAACTCCACGGGTCGCAACCCGGGACGACTCACCTTGATCACCGCGATGTCCGACTCCGCGTCCTGGCCGACGATGGTCGCCGGCGCGGTGCTGCCGTCGTTGAAGACCACCGAGGCCTTGCCGGTGCCGCCGGCCACCACATGGTCATTGGTGATCACATGGCCGTCGGCGGTGGCGATGAACCCGGAGCCCTCACTGGTCCCGCCGAGGCTGCTCATCCGTACGGTGACCACGCTGGGCAGAACCCGTTCGGCGACCCCGGCCAGCGACTCCGGTTTGCGCTGCGCCAGCGCCGGCACCTCCGCGGGCGCACCGCCGAGGACCGCCGCACCGGCGCCGCCGCGCACCGCGAACGCGTAGCCCAACGCACCGCCGAGGGTGCCGGCGAGCAGCGCGGTGATCACGGGAATGAGCAACAGGTGGCGCAGAGTCGGCCGGCCCGGCGCGTCGGGGTCGCTGACCGGCTCGGGCTCGGTGCCGGGGGCCACCACCCCGGGCACCACCACTGCGGTAGGGGCCGCCGGGTCGCGCCAGGGGTCGGCGAGCGCGTCCGACCACCAGGCCGACGCGTCGGCCGAGTTGGGGGCGCCCGCAGCCGGCCCCGGCCAGCCCGGTGTCGGCCCGCCGGCAGACGCCGGCCAGCCCGGTGCCGGTCCGCTGCCTGGCGGGGCGAGGGGCGCACTGTTGGCCCCCGGCATGGTCGGCGGCCCCACCGACGGGGCTCCTGCCCCGGGCGGTCGCGCCGGAGCCGGAGTCTCACCGCCCCGGCGCCAGTCCCAGCCGTCGGTCACGTCGGTGCCTCCCAGTCCGTCCCCGGATCCCGCGCCGCATCGCCCGGCCACGGGCCGGTCTGGTCGCGGCTGACGGGATACCGCCTCCAGGATTGCACGGATGGACGCGGTGCAGTCAGCGGTTGCCCCGGTGATCGCTTCCGGCGGAGGCGCGGCTGCGCCCCACGACGGTCGCCTCTACGCTCACAGTGCCAACCCGCCCCCGCACCACGCACCGCCCCCGGAGGTGCCCCATCGCCACGGTCGCCGGTTCCGGCAGTTCGACGACACAGGCCCAGCATTTCGCCGAGTCGTACGTCACCGAGGATCTCGTTCTGCGTACCGCCCGCAGCCTGGCCCGGGAGGTGGGCCTCGACGCGGTCACCCCCGGCGCGGGGGCGGCGCTGCGGCTGCTGGCCGCCGCCGGCAACGCCCGTGCGGTGGTGGAGATCGGCACCGGCACCGGAGTCAGCGGCGTCTGGTTGCTGCGCGGCATGCGCGTCGACGGCGTGCTCACCACCATCGACGTGGAGGTGGAGCACCAGCGGATCGCCCGGCGGATCTTCGCCGAGGCGGGTTTCGCGGCCGGGCGTACCCGGATCATCACCGGTCGGGCGCTCGACGTGCTGCCCCGGCTCGCCGACGGTGCGTACGACCTGGTCTTCGTGGACGCGGAGGCGACTGGCTTCCACGCCTGTGTGGAGGCGGCGCTGCGGCTGTTGCGCCCAGGGGGCGTGCTGGCGCTCAACGGTGTGCTGGCCAGCGGCCGGATCGGCGACCCGTCCGCCCGGGACGCGGAGACGGTGACGGTTCGCGAAACGATCAAGGCGGTCCGGGAGTCGGAGCACTGGATTCCCGCGCTGCTTCCGGTCGGGCACGGGCTGCTCGCCGCGGTGAAGTGCTGATCCGAGCCCAGGACGGGTCAGAGCCTCGGTCGGGCCGGGGCTCTGACCCACGCGCTAGTTGACGTCGGCGAGCCAGCGCAGCAACGAGCGGACTCCCCAACCGGTGGCGCCTCGGCTGACCTCGGCCTGGTCGCTGTCGGCCCAGGACGGGGCGGACATGTCCAGGTGCAGCCAGCGGTCTCGTAGCTCGCCGGTGAACTCGCGCAGGTAGAGCGCGGCCAGCACCGACCCGGCACCCTGCGCGGGTGCGCTGTAGAGATCGGCGATCTCGCTGCCGAGGTACTCGATGTAGTCGGTGTGCAGCGGCATCCGCCACGCCGACTCGCCGGCCGCCTCGGCCGCCGCCAGCACGCTGGCGGCCAACTCGTCGTTCTCGCTGTAGAGGGCGGCGGTGCGCTTGCCCAGCGCCACCGAGTTCGCGCCGGTGAGCGTCGCCAGGTCGAGCAGCAGGTCCGGTTTGAGCTGCTGCACCGCGTACGCCAGCGCGTCGGCGAGGACCAGCCGACCCTCGGCGTCGGAGTTGGTCGTCTCGCTGGTCGTACCGCCGTAGTGCCGGATGACGTCGCCGGGGCGGAACGCCGAGCCGCTGACCATGTTCTCGGCCAGCGGGGTCAATGTGGTGATCCGGACCGGCAACCGCAGCGCGGCGGCACCAAGGGTGGCGGCGACGACAGCGGCCGCGCCGGCCATGTCCTTGCGCATGAGCTTCATCGACGCCACCGGCTTGATCGAGATGCCACCGGTGTCGAAGGTGATGCCCTTGCCGATCAGCACCACATGGGTGCGCGCGTTGGCGGGGTGCCAGTCCAGTTCGACCAGCCGGGGTCCGCTGGCGGATCCACCGCCCACGGCGAGGATCCCGCCGAAGCCCTCGGTGGCCAGCTCTGCCGGGCCACGGACCCGCAACCGCAGGTCCGGAAGGTCGGCCGCGGCGGAGGCCACCTGGTCGGCGAACCACTGCGGGGTCTTCACCGACGAGGGAGTGTTGGTCAGGTCCCGCGCGAGATGGGTCATCGCGGCCGTGGTGCGGGCCGTGGCGACGGTGTCCTCGTACCCGGCGGGGTCGTCGAGCAGTAGGTCGACGCCGGTGAGCGCCGGTCGGTCGCCGGCCTCGGTGAGCCGGAACCGGTACGGGGCGAGCAGCAGCCCCTCGGTCAACCCGCGAACTGCGGCCGGGGTCACCTCGGCGGGCAGCGCGATGGTGATATGCGTCTCAGCTGAAGCTGAGCGGGCCAGGGCCGCGCCGGCTGTCCGCCAAGCCGCCTCGCCGCCGTCACCGATGCCGAGCAGCAGCAGCCGGCCGGGGGTACGCCCGGGGCGCAGCTGAGTGTGGATCTCGCCGGCTCGGCCCGTCAGCCGGGCCGCTGACGCCAGCGCGGCCGCCTCGTCGGCCGTGCCGTCCGGGCCCGCCACGGCTGTCGATACTGGCTCGGCCGAGGTGTCACCTTCCGCCGTCGAATCGGCGGAGCGGACGGGCAGGACGAGGACGTCGAGCCGGTCCGGCTCGGCGATCAGACGGATTGCGAGCACGCGGAACCGTACCTCCAGGAAAGTGTCGCGGACCGGTGGCGAACCCACCTGACCGCAGCGTTGAAGACCCTGAGCCACCGGCGATTCCGGTGGCTCAGGGTCCAAAGAACGTTCCGGGCGGCGTGAGCCGCCCGGAGCACTCCTTACTCAGCCGGCCGCTGCCTTCAGTGCGTCACCGAGCGCGTTGGCCTCGTCGGGAGTCATCTCGACGACGAGCCGGCCACCGCCCTCCAGCGGGACCCGCATCACGATGCCCCGCCCCTCCTTGGTGACTTCCAGCGGACCGTCGCCCGTCCGCGGCTTCATCGCCGCCATGTTGTCTCCCCTCAGACCTACACCAGGGTCGGTGGGTTGCCCCACAGCCACTTCGTCACGACCACCCGCAACGGTCACGGGGGTGTCGACAAACGATTTTCCCTGATGAACACCGCCGGACCCAAACCGGAGCAGCATTGATGTAACAGCATCTAGCTTATCTTGAGAAGGCCTGTCACAATGTGCGGTCATGCAGGCACGGTCGGCACTCTTCGACCTGTACGGCGACCACCTCCGTCCGAGGGGTGGCCGGGCACCGGTTGCTGCCCTGGTCAAGCTACTGGCGCCGCTGGGAATCGCACCGCCAGCAGTTCGCACCGCCGTCTCCCGGATGGTGCGCCAAGGCTGGCTCGAGCCCCTCCGGTTGGTCTCCGGACCGGGATATTCGATCACACCGAAAGCTGCCCGCCGACTCGACGAGGCAGCCGCCCGGATCTACCGGACCGGCCGGGTCACCTGGGACGGCCGGTTCGACCTCCTGGTGTTGGAGGCCCCGGGCTCCCGGCGGGACCGCCAACGGCTCGCCGCGAATCTGAGCTTCCTCGGCTACGGAACGCTCGACGAGCAGACCTGGGTCGCCACCCGCCCCGCCGAGGACGTCGACCTCCTCCTCGCCGAGACCGGCATCCGGTTCGAGCGGTTCACCGCCTCGCACTTCTCCGGCACCCCCGGCGCGATGGGCGTGGTCCGACGCGCCTGGAACCTGGCCGAGATCGGCCGCGCCTACGAGCGGTTCGTCGCGGACCAGCGCCCGCTGCTCGCTGCGGTCACAGTGCGCAGCAGCGACGAGGAGGCGTACGCGACGCGGTTCCGCCTCGTGCACGCGTGGCGTACGTTCCTCTTCCAGGATCCGCAGCTGCCCCCGGCGCTGCTGCCCGAGCGGTGGCCCGGCACCGCCGCGGCCAGTTTCTTCGACCGGCACGCAGCCCGCCTGCGTCCGGCCGCCGACCGGTACGTCGAACAGTGCCTCGACGCCGGCAACCGCATCGTCCGACAGAAGGGTCGTTAGACACGTGACCGAGCCGCTGCTGGTCGACCGGACCGACGCCGTCGTCACCCTCACGCTGAACCGGCCGAACGCGATGAACGCGCTCGACGTGGCGCTCAAGGAGGCGCTGCGGGACGCCCTCGCGGAGCTGGAGACCGACCGGTCCTGCCGTGCTGTCGTCCTGGCCGGGGCCGGCGGAGCGTTCAGCGCCGGTCAGGACCTACGCGAACACGTGGCCACCCTGGAAAACTCCGCCAATGACCCGCTGGGCACCGTGCGGGCGCACTACAACCCGATCGCCGCCCGGCTCGCCAACCTGCCCAAGCCGGTGATCGCCGCGGTCCGCGGGATGGCCGCCGGGGCGGGCGCGTCGCTGGCGTTCCTGGCCGACATCCGCATCGGCGGTCCGACCACCAGTTTCCTGATGGCCTTCGCCAAGATCGGTCTCGCCGCCGACACCGGCGCTTCCTGGACGTTGCCCCGGCTGGTCGGCCACGCCAAGGCGGTGGAGCTGCTGCTGCTGGCCGAGCCGGTCCGCGCCGAGGAGGCCTGCCGGTTGGGCCTGCTCAACCGGCTGACGGACGACGACGAGCAGGTGTTGCCCGTCGCCCAGGAGTTGGCCGCCCGCCTCGCCGCCGGCCCGACCATCGCGTACGGGGCGATCAAGCGACAGCTCTCCATCGCCGACGCCGGCACCCTCGCCGACGCGCTCGCCGCCGAGGCGCAGGCCCAGTCGATCTGCGGCGCCACCGCCGACCACCGGGCGGCCACCCTCGCCTTCGTCGGCAAGCAGAAACCGGTCTTCGAGGGACGCTGAACGCGATCCGGACGCCGCCCTTACCGTCCTCGAACACGGAACGCCTAGCGTCGGCCGGTATGAGCGATCGTGAATCGGTGGCGCACCTGCTGCGCCGGGCCACCTTCGGGCCGACCGCCGACGAGGTGGACGCGGCCGAGCGGGCCGGGCCGGCGGCGACACTGGACCGGCTGCTCACCCCGCCCGCGACGGACCGGGGTGCGGCGGCCACACCGGTTCCGACGCTACCCCCGGACCCGTACGCCGGGCTGACCAAGGACTCCACCCGTGAGCAACGGCAGCAGGCCAACGCGGAGCGCCGCAAGCAACTCCAGCAGGTCACCGAGTGGTGGCTGGACCGGATGGTGGCCGCCGAGGACGGGCTGACCGAGAAGTTGCTCTTCTTCTGGCACGGGCACTGGGCCACCAGCGCGCAGAAGGTCAAGTCAGCGCGGCTGATGGTGGGCCAGTTGGAGACGCTGCGCCGGCACGGTCGTGGGCCGCTGGGCCCACTGTTCGCCGCGATGGTGCGCGACCCCGCCCTGATCGTCTGGCTGGACGGGCAGAAGAACACCCGCAAGGCACCGAACGAGAACCTGGCCCGCGAGCTGATGGAGCTGTTCACCCTCGGCATCGGCGCCTACAGCGAGGCCGACGTGAAGGCCGGCGCGCGGGCCCTGACCGGCTGGGTGGTCGACCGGCGTACCGGTGCGGCCCGCTTCGAGACCCGCCGGCACGACCCCGGCGAGAAGAGCATCCTCGGACGGAGCAGCCGGTTCGACGCCGAGGCGTACGCCGGCCTGCTGGCGGCCCAACCGGCAGCGGCGACCTTCGTCGCCGGTCGGCTCTGGTTCCGCTACGCCGGCACCGAGACCCCGGCACCGGATGGCCTCGCCGGCGCGGACACCATCGCGACAGTGCGCGCGCTCTTCTCCGCGCCGGCCTTCGCGCAGACCCGGGGCACGCTGGTGAAGCAACCGGTGGAGTGGTTGGTCGGTGCGCTGCGGCAGCTCGGTATCCGACCGTCCGCGCTGCCCGAGCAGCAACGTCGACAACTGCTGGCCGGTCTGAACGCGCTCGACCAGGTGCCGTTGCGCCCACCGAGCGTCGGCGGTTGGCCGGCCGGGTCCGCCTGGCTGACCACCTCGTCGTTGCAGGCCCGGCTGCGGACGGCCGGGGTGCTCGCCGCCGCCACGGCACCAGCGGTGCTGGCCCGCCTGACCGCCGCGCCCACCGCCGGCCGACCGGACGCGCTGGCCCGACTGCTGGTGGTCGACGGCTGGGGCGCACGCACCCGGGCGGCTCTCACCCCGCTGGCCGGTGAGCCCCGCAAACTGCTGGCCGCCGGCCTGGTCAGCCCCGAATACACAGTCAGCTGAGCGGAGGAGTCGACATGGACGCAGTGACCCGACGCAGGTTCCTGCTGACCAGCGGGGTGGTCGGCGCGGGCGCGTTGGCCGCCGGGGCCGGCGCGTACAGCCTGCGAGACCTGCTGGACACCAGCGGGGACCGGGACCCGCAGTCCCGCACGCTGGTGCTGGTGACCCTCTACGGCGGCAATGACGGCCTCAACACTGTCATTCCGTACGGCGACCCGGCCTACCGGGCGGCTCGCCCGGAGCTGGCGTACCCGGATGGGGAGGTGCGGCGGTTGGACGACGACTTCGGCCTCAACCCGGCGCTGGCCGGCCTGCACCAGCGGTGGTCCGGCGGTGGGTTGGCGATCGTGCGCGGAGTCGGCTACCCGAAGCCGGACCGCAGCCACTTCCGTTCGATGGACATCTGGCACACGGCGCAACCGGACCGGCCCGGCAACACCGGCTGGCTCGGGCGGTGGCTGGACCGCGCCGGCGGCGACCCCCGGCTGGCGGTCTCCTTCGAGCCGGCGCTGCCGCCGCTGCTGGCCGGGGCCGAGAGCGCCGGTGCGGCAGTGCCGGTGACCGACCGGAAGGCCGCGAAAGGGCTGCCCGCGGCGACACTGACCGCGTTCGCCGCCGCCGAGGCGGGCGAGTCGGCGGCCCGGGGCCGGGCCGCCGCCTGTTTCGCCGACCTGCGCTCGGTGGACGAGATGATCCGCCAGGTACGCGACTCCGCCGACCCGGACACGGCGGACCCGGACGGCGAGCAGGCCCCCGCGACGGCCACCGGCGGGGCCCGCACCCCACTGGACGCGCAGCTCGACCTGGTCGCGCAGTGCGTCGAGGCGGGGGTGTCCACCCGGGTCTTCTCGGTGTCGCTGGGCGGCTTCGACACGCACGCCGACGAGAAGCAGTTGCAGGCCGTGCTCCTGGGTCAGCTGGACCGGGCGTTGACCGGGTTCGCCGACCGGATGAGTCGCACCGAGGCGGGCCGGAAGGTGGTGGTGGCGGTCTACTCCGAGTTCGGCCGTCGGGTACGGGCCAACGCCTCGGACGGCACCGACCACGGCACCGCCTCGGACGTGCTGCTGCTCGGCGCGGGCGTTCGGGGTGGCTGGCACGGCGCACCACCGAGCCTCACCGACCTCGACGACGGCGACCTGAAATACACCACCGACTTCCGGGACGTCTACGCCACGCTGCTGGAGCGGGTGCTGGACACCGACCCGGGCCCGGTCCTCGCCGACTGGCGGGGACGAGTGGAGAAGCTCTTCTAGTCGTCCTCTTCCGGGTCCTGGTTGGCCTGCTCGCCCAGCACGAACGCCTGCATGGCCAGCTCGTCGCCGGCCGGCGAGACGAAGGCGGGCAGCTCACGCGGGCCCAGCTCCTGCACGTAGGACCAGAACAGCCGAACCGCCTCGGCCGGCGTGCCGGCCTCGATCGGCAGGTCGAGGCTGACCAGCCAGGTGCGCCGCGCCGGGGGCGGGCCGAGCTGGTCGGCCAGCGCCCGGAAGGCCGCCGGCGCCACGGCGGTGACCGGCCCGTCGAACGTCAGCAGGTCGGCCGGCACCGGCTCGTCGAAGGCCCGCCGGGTGTACGCGACAACGAGCGTGCCCGGCTCGACCGGGGACTGCGGGTCGTCCGGGTCTTCGCGATGGCGTCGACCCGGCGCGGTGACCCGGCCGAGGGCCACCAGCCGTGGCGGCGCGTCGACAAGCACGGCCACCTGGTCGCCCAGCCCTGGCCGGGCGACGTCGGTCAGCCCGGTCAGCTCCAGCGTGTCGTGGTGCACGAGCCGCTCGGCCTCGTACCGTTCGGCGGGCAGCAGCACCGCCCAGGTGCCCACCCCGTCGGCGTTGCCGGCCGCACCGGCCCGGTGCGCGGTCTCGGTCGTCATGCCTGCAATCTCATCACGCCGCCGATGCAAGGGTGACGTGACAGCCGACGATGTGATCGTCGACCATCCCGGTGGCCTGCATGAGCGCGTACGCGGTGGTCGGGCCGACGAACCGGAAACCGCGCTTCTTGAGTGCCTTGGCCATCGCCGTCGACTCCGGCGTGATCGGCGCCAGCTCGGCGAACGAGGCGGGGCGAGTTGGTCGTGGCTCCGGCGCGAAGGACCAGAGCAGCGCGGACAGGCCCTCCGGCAGCTCCAGTGCGGCGCGGGCGTTGGCGATCGCCGCCTCGATCTTGGCCCGGTTGCGGACGATGCCGGCGTCGGCGAGCAGCCGGGTCACGTCGGCGTCGTCGTAGCGGGCGACGGTCGGGATGTGGAACTCGTCGAAGGCCAGTCGGAACGCCGGACGCTTGCGCAGGATGGTCAGCCAGGACAACCCGGACTGGAACGCCTCCAGCGTCATCCGCTCGTAGAGCGCGTCGTCGCCGCGCAGCGGCCGCCCCCACTCGGTGTCGTGGTAGATGGCGTAGTCGGGGGTGCTCGACCCCCAGGCGCAGCGAGGCAGCCCATCGGCGCCGATCACCAGGTCAGTCACCTCGTACACGCTAGGGCATCCGTCCGACACCCCATTGCCACCGGCCGTCCGGCTGCCTATGGTGCTTGTTACCGACCGGTAGGTCGAGGTCACCCGACGGTGCGCCCCGACCGGTGACGGCGAGCGGAGGCCGCGCGGTGAAGGAGTTCCCGGACGTCATCGCCTGGTCGATCCCGGCCTTCGTGCTGCTCATCGTGCTGGAGCGGGTCTCCTACCTGCTGCACCGCGACGACGACGAGGTCGGCTACGGCGGCGCCGACACCGCGACCAGCCTGACGATGGGCCTGGGCAGCATCTTCGCCGACCTGCTCTGGAAGGTGCCGATCGCCGCCGCGTACGCGCTGCTCTACGCGCTCACCCCGCTGCGGGTCGCCGAGCTCTGGTGGACCTGGCCGCTGATCCTGCTCGCGCAGGACTTCTGCTACTACTGGTCGCACCGCGGCCACCACGTGATCCGCATCCTCTGGGCCTCGCACGTGGTGCACCACTCGTCGCAGCGGTTCAACCTCTCCACCGCGCTGCGCCAGCCGTGGACCGGCCTGACCAGTTGGGTGTTCTACATCCCGCTGATCGTGGCCGGCGTCCACCCGGCCGTGGTCGCGTTCTGCGGCTCGGTCAACCTGCTCTACCAGTTCTGGATCCACACCGAGCGGATCGACAAGATGCCGCGCTGGTACGAGGCGGTGTTCAACACCCCGTCGCACCACCGGGTGCACCACGCGTCGCAGGGCAGCTACCTGGACCGCAACTTCGGGGGCATCCTGATCGTCTGGGACCGGCTCTTCGCGTCGTTCGCGCCGGAACGGGAGCGTTGCGTGTACGGCCTGACCACTAACGTCGGCAGCTACAACCCGGTCCGGGTGGCCTTCCACGAGTACGCCTCGATCGCCCGGGACCTGCGCGCCGCGGTGACCTGGCGGCACCGGGTCGGGCATCTCTTCCGCGCACCGGGCTGGCAGCCAGCGCCGGGCTCCCCGGTCAGGGCAGCCGGCCCTGCTCGACCAGACGGGCAAACCTCTTCAGCGCCTGGGTGAGGCCGAGCTTGGAGCCGGGCCAGAGCACCGGCCACGCCAGCCGACCGGCCCGACCGCCCGGCAGGTGGAACCACTCGTGCCAGACGACCTGGGTGCGGTCCCGGTCCAGTTGGGTGCAGCGCAGCACCCCCGGGCCGCGCAGCAGTTGGCCGTGGTGCACGACACCGATCTCGTACGGCTCGTCGACCCGGACCACCAGCATCTCGTCGCGCAGCGTCGCCCGGCCGAGCGCGGTCACCGCCTCGATCCGGCTGCCCTCGCGCCCGTCGCCCTCGACCACCCGGACGCGGGTGAACGGGATCCAGTCGGACTGACGTTCCCACGCGAGCAGCGCGGCGAACACCCGCTCCGCCGGGGCCTCGACGATCACCGTGGCGGTCACCTCACCGGCGCCGGGTCGGGCCGCCTCGCGAAGATCGTCGGCACCCCCCGGCTCGGTCATGCCGACTCCGACCGAACCACCGCGTCGCGCTGCTCGGTGTCGGCGGTCTGCTCACGATCGGCCGATTCGTCGTCGTCGGCGGGCGCGGCGGCAGGTGCCACCCCGTCGGAATCCGCCGGGGACGAGCTGGCGGCGGGCAACGGACCGGGAGTCGTCGAGCCGACCGGGGCCGAGCCCGCCTCGCCGTTCAGCGGCGCGTCCTTGCCCGGCTCCGCCGTCTCGCCCGGCTCGGTCGCCTCGCCGGCCTCGGCCGCGTCCACGGGAGTCACCCTGCTGGCGGACTGCTCACGGGCCTGCCGCAGCACGTCCGCGTCGTCGGTGCGCCCCTCACGCAAGGCGATGACCTCCGACTCCAGTACGCCGATCAGCTCGGACTTGTAACCGATGTCGTAGGCGGCACGGCGCAGCGCCTTATCGACCTGGTCCATCCGGTACCCGCGCAACCCGGTGTCGAAACGGACCGCCCCCACGTCGGATTCGCGCAACGGGCGGGTGCCCGGCAACGCCACGGCCTGCGAATCCGGCTCGGCCGGCACCAGACCGGGATCGCGCCCGCTGACCAGCACCGTCACGCCGAATATCACCGCCGCGACGGTCAACGCCACGACCAGGAGGAGCAGAAGCTGACCCATGCACTGATCGTGGCATGGCAGCCGGCCGGGAGCGACCCCGCCACCCGCCTCGATCATGATCGGTGCCGACGCCCGCCCGGAATCGTGGACGGGCGACCGACTAGCGTCGGGACCGGCCGACGCGGCGGCGACGGCGTGAACTTCCAGGAGGCGGGCATGGCCGGGGCGCTTCGGCTGGGTGGGCACACGTTCGCCCCCGGCGAGTTGGTGGTGATGGCGATCATCAACCGCACGCCGGACTCGTTCTTCGACCGCGGGGCCACCTACGCCGCCGACAGCGCTCTGCGCGCTGTGGAGCGGGCGGTGGACGAGGGCGCGGCCATCATCGACATCGGCGGCGTCAAGGCCGGCCCCGGCGCGGACGTGGACGTCGCCGAGGAGATCCGGCGAACGGTGGACACCATCGCTGCCGTCCGAGCCGCGTTTCCGGAGGTGGTGATCTCCATCGACACCTGGCGGGCCGAGGTGGCGACGGAGGCCGTGGCGGCCGGGGCCGATCTCCTCAACGACACCTGGTCGGGCGTCGACCCGGCGTTGGTCCGGGTGGCCGCGCGGACCGGCGCCGGCCTGGTCTGTTCGCACGCCGGCGGGCTGACGCCGCGGACCAGGCCACACCGGGCCGCCTTCACCGACGTGGTCGCCGACGTGGTCGCGACGGTGACCGGGCTCGCCGAGCGCGCGGTGGCGGCAGGGGTACGCCCCGACGGCATCCTCATCGACCCGGCGCACGACTTCGGCAAGAACACCCGGCACTCGCTGGAGATCACCCGCCGACTGGACGAGTTGACCGCGACCGGCTGGCCGGTGCTGGTGGCGCTCTCCAACAAGGACTTCATCGGTGAGACGTTGGACCTGCCGGTGGCGGAACGGCTGGAGGGGACGCTCGCCGCGACGGCCGTCTCGGCCTGGTCGGGCGCCCGGGTCTTCCGGGCCCATCAGGTCGGCCCGACCCGCCGGGTGCTGGACATGGTGGCCTCGATCCGAGGCGACCGCCCGCCCACTGTCACCCGCCGGGGGCTCGCCTGACCGGTCGTCGCCGTAACCGACAGCAAACGGTCGGACGGACCGACACGATCGCCGGAGGCAGTGGCGCTCAGGTCCAGCGAAGGATGTTCCTACGCCAGGCGTAGAGGATGCCGAGCGCGAGCACTGCCACGAACACCGCCATCTCCACCACCGTCACCAGACCGAAGCCCGGCCGGTCGAAGACCACCGCCCACGGAAAGAGAAACACCGCCTCGACCGCGAACAGCACGTAGAGGTAGGCGTACACGTAGTAGCGGATCTGCATCTGCGCCCAGTCGGCGCCGACCGGGTCGAGCCCGCACTCGTAGCTGGCCCGCTTGCCCGGCGGGTCGGCCGGACGCGCCGGGCGTAACACCCGGTTGGCCGAGAACGCCGTAACGAAGAAGAGAACGCTGGCGAGCAGCAGGAGACCGAGCGTCGCGTACGAGCCCAGGTATCCGTTCACAGTCGGCAGCCTACCGCCCGCCCGGACGGGCCGTCCCAAACACGTTACGGATTTGTTTCCAGATGGGACTAGTGCACCGGGGCAACTGTTACCGAATATTGGACACCCACCCATGTCACCGGAGGACAGATGGCCCGCGTGAAGGCATCGCCCGGTAACCGGGCGGAGGGGCGGCGTTCCACGCCCCTGCTGGCGACCGCGCTCGCGCTCGGCCTCCTCACGGCACTCGCCGTGGGGCCAGCCTGGGCAAGCGCGGCCGCACCGGACGCGGACCCGGTCGCCACCTCGGCCGAGCCGGTCAACGAGCCGGGAGGCGAGGAACCCCCGACCACACCGGCGGAGGAACCCACCCCGACCGAAGACCCGGGCGGTGACCCGGAGCCGACCGACCCGGCACCGGAGACCGCCGCGCCACCACCGGAGACGACGCCACCGGCGCCGGTGACCACCGCCCCGGAGGTCCCGCCACCGCCGACCACCAGCGCGCCCGCGCCGGGCAGCACCACCCGGCCGCCCAGCCCGGCTCCCCCGGTGCCACCGACGGCGCCCCCCGCCCCGCCGACACCGCCGGCCCCGACGGTCCGCCCGCCCGCGCCGGGTTCGGCGCCGCCGCCGCAGAGCCCGCTGGGCGTGCAGGTCACCACCGGCGACGTCACCCTCGGCGAGACGTACTGGAACACACCGAGTACGGCCGCCACCCTCCAGGTCACGGTGCACAACACAGGTACCACAACGGAACAGATCCGGCTCTCGTACACGCTGCCCGCCGGGCTGACCGACGCCGGAACGAAGGGCTGCGCCGCCGCCGGTGGTGGGACGTACCGCTGCGGTGCCTGGACCGCCGGGGCGGGCGTTCGGTTCAGCACTGTGCTGCGGCTGCGGGTCGCCGGCACGGCGTGGAAGCAGATGCCGCTCAGCGGCTCCGTCCAGGTCGTCGCGGACGCGCCGGGAGCCGCCGGAGAGGTGACCGACGACCAGGGCTTCGCGGTGCTCTTCCCGGCGGGCCCGCCGGTACCCGGGATCGACCTCGCCGCCGACGAGGTGGCCTTCGACATCAGCGGCGGCCCCAGCACCCTCACGCTCCGGCTGGGTAACACCGGCGCTGTGGACGCCGCCGGCCGGGTCGAGGTCGTCCTGCCGGCCGGGGTCACCGTGCCGACCCCGCCGCTCGGCTGCGTGGCGGTCGACCCGACGCGTACCCGCTGCGACGCCGGCCTGGTGCTGGCGGGCACGACCGCGGAGGTGCAGTTGCCGGTGGAGGCGACGCCACAGGCGCAGCGGGAAGCGCCGCTGTCCGGGGCCGTGGTCGGTCAGCTCGATCCGCGCAGCGGCCCGACCCGTCGGGTGCAGATGAGCTTCCGGATCACCGCGGCGGCCGCGCTGGCCACGCCGGTGGTCTCCCCGCCCGCGCCAACCGGCTCGCAGGGCGTACTGCCCGCCGGTGCCGCGACCGGAGACGGCGGGGTGACCTCGGTGCAGCGCACCGCCGTGATCCTGATCGCGGTCTCCACGCTGCTGGTGGTGCTGGCCCTCACGCTAGCCACGATCTCGCTACGCCGCCGGCTCGGCGGCCCGTCGCCGGAGCCCGCGCCCAGCCCCGCCGACTGATCGACTGACGACCCCCGCAGCGCGCGGCCGGGTCGTCGGCGGAAGCCGGTGGTGATCTGAATTACGGCGGGCGGTGCATAACCCCGCAAAAGCGGGCATTCTGCAACCCGATCCGGTCCCAGTCGGCGGACCTCCGGGGATGGTTAGGGCTCCCTTAGACGTAGGCTCTCAGGTGAGGAACGACAGCGGCCGGGCCAGCCTGGGGCGGTGCGGTGAAGCGTTGCGTCAAGGAGGTTCCGTGGCCGGGCAAGCCCCGCAGTCGCGAACGAAGGTGGCACAGTGACCAAGCAGATCCGTCAACTCGACCGCGTGGTCATCCGGTTCGCCGGTGACTCGGGCGACGGCATGCAGCTGACCGGCGACCGGTTCACCTCGGAGACGGCGCAGCTCGGCAACGACATCTCCACGCTGCCAAACTTCCCCGCCGAGATCCGGGCTCCCGCCGGCACCCTGCCCGGCGTGTCGAGCTTCCAGGTGCACTTCGCCGACTACGACATCCTCACGCCGGGCGACGCGCCCAACGTGCTGGTGGCGATGAACCCGGCGGCACTCAAGGCCAACCTGGCCGATCTGCCGCGCGGCGCGGACATCATCGTCAACACCGACGAGTTCACCAAGCGCAACCTCGCCAAGGTCGGTTACCAGGCCAGCCCACTGGACGACGACTCGCTGGCAGGTTACGTCGTGCACCCGGTGGCGCTGACCTCGATGACGGTCGGCGCGCTCGCCGCCCACCAGGTGTCCAAGAAGGACGCCGAGCGGTCGAAGAACATGTTCGCGCTCGGCCTGCTCTCCTGGATGTACTCCCGGCCCTACGAGTCGACGCTGCGCTTCCTGGAACGCAAGTTCGCGTCCCGGCCGGAGCTGGTCGCCGCGAACGTCGCCGCCTTCAAGGCCGGCTGGAACTTCGGCGAGACCACCGAGGACTTCGCGGTCCGCTACGAGGTCAAACCGGCCAAGATGAAGCCGGGCACGTACCGCAACATCACCGGCAACGCGGCGCTCTCGCTCGGGTTGGTCGCCGCCGGGGTCCGCTCCGGGCTGCCGGTCTTCCTCGGCGCGTACCCGATCACGCCCGCGTCGGACATCCTGCACGAGCTGAGCAAGCACAAGCGCTTCGGTGTGCTCACGATGCAGGCCGAAGACGAGATCGCCGCCGTCGGCGCGGCACTGGGCGCCTCCTACGGCGGGTCGCTCGGCGTGACCACCACCAGCGGCCCCGGCGTGGCGCTCAAGAGCGAGACGATCTCGCTCGCGGTGGCGCTGGAGTTGCCGCTGGTGATCGTGGACGTGCAGCGTGCCGGCCCGTCGACAGGCATGCCGACCAAGACCGAGCAGGCCGACCTCAACATGGCGCTCTACGGTCGGCACGGCGAGGCACCGGTCGCGGTGATCGCGCCCCGGTCACCGTCGGACTGCTTCTTCGCGGCACTGGAGGCGGCCCGGATCGCGCTCACCTACCGCACCCCGGTGATCCTGCTGTCCGACAACTACGTCGCCAACGGCTCCGAGCCGTGGCTGCTACCGGACGTGGAGTCGCTGCCCGACCTGCGGGTCGAGTTCGCCACCAAGCCCAACGGCGACGACGGCACCACCTTCCTGCCCTACCTGCGTGACCCGGAGACCCTGGCCCGACCGTGGGCGATCCCCGGCACTGCGGGCCTGGAGCACCGGATCGGCGGTCTGGAGAAGGCCGACAAGACCGGGGACATCTCCTACGACCCGGCCAACCACGACTTCATGGTG
The DNA here is from genome assembly GCF_036347035.1 of Micromonospora sp. NBC_00821. Lineage (NCBI taxonomy): Bacteria > Bacillati > Actinomycetota > Actinomycetes > Micromonosporales > Micromonosporaceae > Micromonospora > Micromonospora sp. NBC_00821. The sequence continues at coordinate 904,510 of NZ_CP108880.1, read as the reverse complement.
CGTACCCGGGCCGCTCGGATCGAGACCATCCCGGTGCCGGACATCGAGGTGGAGGACCCGGACGGCGACGCCCGGGTGCTGGTCCTCGGCTGGGGCTCGACGTACGGGCCGATCGGCGCGGCGTGCCGCGGGGTCCGTCAGCGTGGCCTCTCCATCGCCCAGGCGCACCTGCGGCACCTGGCACCGATGCCGGCCAACCTCGGTGAGGTGCTCCGCTCGTACGACAAGGTGGTCATCCCGGAGATGAACCTGGGCCAACTGGCCCACGTCATCCGGGCCCGCTACCTGGTCGACGCGATCAGCTACAACCAGGTCCGCGGCCTTCCGTTCACGGCCGCCGAGCTGGAGACGACGCTGGAAGAGGTGCTGAAGAATGTCTGAGCCCGTCGCCGTCAAGCTCACCGCGAAGGACTTCAAGTCCGACCAGGAGGTGCGCTGGTGCCCCGGCTGCGGTGACTACGCGATCCTGGCGGCCATCCAGCAGTTCATGCCGGAGCTGAACATCCCCCGGGAGCGCACCGTCTTCGTCTCCGGGATCGGCTGCTCGTCCCGCTTCCCGTACTACATGAACACGTACGGGATGCACTCGATCCACGGTCGGGCCCCGGCGATCGCGACCGGCCTGTCGGTGTCCCGGCCGGACCTGTCGGTCTGGGTGGTCACTGGCGACGGCGACGCGCTCTCCATCGGCGGCAATCACCTGATCCACGCGCTGCGGCGCAACGTCAACCTCAAGATCCTGCTGTTCAACAACCGGATCTACGGTCTGACCAAGGGCCAGTATTCTCCGACATCCGAGGTCGGCAAGGTCACCAAGTCGACACCGACCGGCTCTGCGGACGCCCCGTTCAACCCGCTCTCGCTCGCCCTCGGCGCAGAGGCCAGCTTCGTCGGCCGCACCATCGACTCCGACCGCAAGCACCTCCAGTCGGTGCTACGGGCCGCCGCCGAGCACGAGGGTTCGGCGTTCGTGGAGATCTACCAGAACTGCAACATCTTCAACGATGGGGCGTTCGAGCAGCTCAAGGACCCGTCCACGCGGGACAACTACCTGATCCGCCTGGAGCACGGCCAGCCGATCACCTTCGGGGCCGACGGGCAGTTCTGCGTGGTGCACCCACCGGGTGGCTTCGGCCTGGAGGTCCGGGACACCAGCTCGGTCCGCCCGGAGGAGATCGTCGTGCACGACGCGACGGTGACCGACCCTGCTTACGCCTTCGCGCTGTCCCGGCTGCCCGGCCTGGACCTGCGCAACACTCCGATCGGGGTGTTCCGCTCGGTGGACCGGCCGTCCTACGACAGCGTGGTGCAGGCTCAGCTCGCGGCCGCGAAGGCGAAGGTCACCGAGACCCCCGAGCAGCAGCTCGCCAGCCTGCTGGGCAGCGGCGACACCTGGACGATCATGTAACCCGTCCGCACCGACGAGAGCGGCCGTCCCCGATCCGGGGGCGGCCGCTCTCGTCGTACCGGCGCTTTATCAGCGCTGGGCGGTGGCCGGCATCCAGAGGTTGTCGATCTCCTTCTCGGCCGTCGCGAGGCTCGCCTCGTGCAGCGGGATCAACTCGGCCATCGCCGGCACCGACGGCGCCAGGGTCAGCTCGGCGCTGATGAAGCGCGGCTGCAGGCCGGTCATCGACAGGCCGTGCGGGAGCCACGGCTCGGCGTGGTCCCAGCCGAAACGAGGGGTGCCCTCGCCGTAGCCGCCGCCGCGGGTGGCCAGCACCACGAACTCGCGTCCGCCGAGCAGGCCCTCCTGCGTCGTCGGGTCGTACGCCAGCCCGGGAACGATCAGGTGGTCGACCCAGGACTTGACGCTGCTCGGCGCGCCGAAGTTGTAGAGCGGCAGGCCGAGCAGCACCACGTCGGCCTGCTTCACCTCGTCGACGAGCCGCTCGCTGAGCTGCCAGGACTCGCTCTGGGCCGGCGTGTGCTGGTCCGGAGGGGTCATTCGCGCCAGCCCGCCGTCCGCGTCCAGGTGCGGCAGCGGCTCGGCGCCCAGGTCCCGGTAGGCCACGGTGCCGTCCGGGTGGGCCGCACGCCATGCGTCGACCGCACGGGCGGTGAGCCGCCGGCTGACCGACCAGTCACCGCGGATGCTCGAATCAATATGCAGCAGATGCATCATTCCTCCTTCAGAGATCGTTCGTGAGGCACCAACTATTTATAGCAGGCCGATGTTCCGCTGAGTCGGTAGACTGGGTCACATGTCCGCGCAGCCGCTCGACTCCTCCGAGCACCGCTCGGGCGCACTCCTGGACCATCTGGCCCGGCGGATGCGACTGCGGTCGGAGTCGGTGCTGGCGCCGCTGGGGCTACGCCCCCGGCATCTGGTCGCACTCACAGTGCTGCGCGCCGGCGGCGGCACCGGGCAACAGGCGCTGGCCACCATCCTGGAAATGGACAGCACCAACATCGTCGGGCTGCTCAACGACCTGGAGGCGAAGCAGCTGATCGAACGTCGGCGCTCACCCGAGGATCGCCGCCGACACGTCGTCGAACTCACCGAAGATGGGGCAAAACGCCTCAGCGAGGCCGAATGCGCCCTGGCCGGCGCCGAAGACGAGGTGCTGGGCGCGTTGGATCGCGCCGAGCGGGAGACGCTCTACGAACTGCTCAGCCGGGCCTCCACCGGCACGGCCGTCAGCTGCACCGAGGCGATCTGCGTCGCCGACGACACCTGCTGACGCCGCCTCGCAGCGGCGAGAGCGGCACCGTCATGCCAGCGGTCACCACCGCGACAGCGGTGTGACGATCAGGCGGTGGTGGCCGACTGGGGGCGGTCGTCGCGTACGTGCACCAGCATGTCGCCGGTCTCGATCACCGCGCCGGCCCGGTCCGCCAGGGTTACCACCTTGCCCCGCCGCACCAGGGCGATCACCAACGACTCCAGCTCGCGCGGCGAGCGACCCACCTCGTCCCGCTCGGCGGAACGCATCGCCAGCGCCATGCCCTGGCCGGGGGTGAGCAGGTCCTCCACCACGTCGATCAGCGGCGGCGCCGAGGTGGACAGGCCGAGCAGCCGGCCCGCCGTGGCCGAGGAGACGATCACGTGGTGCGCGCCGCTCTGCTTGAGCAGCGGGGCGTTCTCCGCCTCCCGCGCCGCCGCGATGATCCGGACCTGTCCGGCAGTGAGCTGCCGTACCGTCAGCGCGACCAGCACCGACGCGTCGTCACTGTCGGTCGCGATGATCACGGCCTTCGCGTTCTTGACGTGCGCCTCGTTCAGCACCGACGAACGGGTCGCCGAACCCTCGATCGCCACCAGCCCGGCAGAGGTGGCCTGCCGCAGAGCGGCGGCGCTGCGCTCCACCACCACGATCCGCGAGCGGTCCAGACCGTTCTCCATCAGGGCGGACACCGCGCTGCGCCCCTTGGTGCCGTAGCCGCAGATGATGACGTGGTCCTTCACGGCTCTCCTCCACCGCGACAGGCGACGGCCGGTCCGGTACTGCTCGGTCAGAACTTCCAGGGTGGTGCCGACCAGGATGATAAGGAAGATCACTCGGGCCGGGGTGATGAAGAGGACGTTGACCAGCCGAGCCGACGGCGCGGCCGGGGTGATGTCCCCGTAGCCGGTGGTCGAGAGCGACACGACCGCGTAGTAGAAGCAGTCGAGGAGGGTGAGGCCGTCCTCGTTGACATCGCGGTAGCCGTCCCGGCCGAGGTAGACCGCGGCGACCACGGCGAAGACCAGGCCCAGCGCGGCGGCGAGCCGAAGGCTCAGCGCGCTCAGTGGGCCCCGGCGCTGCGCGGGAAAATGGATCACCGTCGAACCTGCTCCCCCGCCGTCGCCTGCACGCCCACAACATAGCGGGTACACCGTCGACCGCACGCCCGGGTTGCGGCGGACAACCGGCGGCGTGCCCGCACCCGACTACCGGACGACAACGACGAACCGGTGCAGGCCGGCAGACGGAGGGGGCGCGACCCTCGTGACGACGAGCGGCAGACGGCGAGCCGAGGCCGACGACGAATACACCGAGTACGTCAGATCCCGGATGGTGCAGTGGCGGCGCACCGCCTACCTGATGTGCGGGGACTGGGACCGGGGCGACGACATCCTGCAACGGGTGCTCACCGAGCTGTACCGCTCGTGGGCGCGGGCCCGGCAGGCCGATCACCTGGACGCGCTGGTCCGGACCATGTTGGTGCGGCGACTGATCGACGAGCGGCGGTTGCGGTGGGCGCGGGTCCGCCTCGGCGCCGCGCTGCCCGACGTGTCCAGGTCCTTTGCCGACCCGACCGACCGGATCACGGTGGTGGGCGCGCTGCGGCAGGTGCCGCCACGCCAACGGGCGGTGCTGGTGCTGCGGTACTTCCAGGACCTCAGCGTCGAGGAGACCGCCCGGGCCATGGGCTGCTCGACGGGGACGGTGAAGAGCCAGACCGCCAAGGGCCTTGCCACCCTGCGCACCCTGCTCACCCCCACCCTGACCGCGAACTGAGAGGAGCGACGATGCTTGACGAACGCCACATCGGCGACCTGATGCTGACCGAGATCGAGTCGGCCGAGCGGCCCTCCGTCGTGCTGGACGTGGAACGGGCGATGAGCACGGCACGGCGGCAACGCCGCCTCGCCCAGGGTGCCGGCGCCGCGCTGCTGGCGGTGGCACTGACCGTCGGCGGGCTCACCGTCCCCGACCTGCTCACCCCGGACCGACCGCCGGCCCCCGCCCCGTTCGGCACGGCGCCCGCCGATGGCGAGACCGGTCTGCCGGTCGCGCTCACCACTGTCGACCCACAGCGGGTTTACGTCCGGTTCGGCTGGCTGCCGGACGGGCTGCGGGATCTCCAGTACCAGGCCGGACTGCTCCTCTCCGGCCCGGGTGTGCACCTCAGCGCGTCGAACGGCCGCACCGACGACCAGCGACAGTTCGTGGCCGTCTCGCTTCTTCCGAAGGACGTGCAACCGTCGGCACCGCAGCGTGACAGCGGGGAGTTGGCCCTGGCCCGTGCCACCGAGGCCGGTCCCGAGCTGAACGGCGGGCCCAGCGTCTTCACCAGCTATTCCGGTGCCGAGAAGCCGGAGGCGATCCTGCGCTGGGAGTACGCCCCGAAGGGCTGGGCGCAGGTCCGGGTGTTAGGGGTGGAACCGGATGCGCGGGACGCCGCGGTGCAGGTGGCCCGTTCGCTACGGTTCGATACGAGCCTCGTCCCGATGCCGGCGACGGTGACGGTGACAGGCTTACCGGCCAACCTGGGGCTGATCACGGTCGACGTGTCCGAGTCCCTGGATGAGCCCCTGACCTGGTACGTCGGGATGACCTGGACAGCGGAGCCGGGCACCGAGCCCGGTCGGCAACGGGCCCGGACGCTGTCCCTCGGCGTCTCCCGCTACCGCAACATCACCGATCCCACGGCCAGGGGGTACGTCGACCCGAACACCACACTTGACGGACACCCGGCGCGGTTCACCGGAGAGAACGGCAACGAGTCGTTGACCGTCTACGACGTCCACGGAGTGAATGTGTCGATCGACGACAGCGCTCTGCTTCCCACCGGCGGCACCCGGGCGCTGTTCCCGGCGGTCACGCTGGTGGCCGATCCGGCCAACTGGCACACCCACCTGGCCCGGTGACGGGGTCGGGCCCGCGCCTGACGCGGCGCGGGCCCGCACGGGCAGCCGGCAGGTCCGGCAGGTCCGGCAGCGGGCATGATGGGGATGTCCCCCTGACGACGACCGCGAAAGTGAGGCCGGCATGTCGTTGCTGCGACGAGTGATCGGCGGGGTGCTGCGCCGCCACCGCCAGCGTCAGGGCCGCACGCTGCGCGAGGTGGCCGCGTCGGCGGACGTCTCCGTGCCCTACCTCTCGGAGGTCGAGCGGGGTCGAAAGGAGGCCTCGTCGGAGGTGCTGGCGGCGATCTGCCGGGCGCTCGGCATCAGCCTTGCCGACCTGCTCGGCGAGGCCCGCGACGACATGCGCAGGGTCGAGCCCCGCCTCCCGGCCGCGCCGCGCGCCGCGCTTACCGACCTGGAGCGGGTCGATGCGACTCGCCGGGAGATCGGCAACGCCACCCTGCTGGTGGGTCCACGTGTCGATGGGTTCGTCCTGCACCGCGGGCCGGTGGCGAGCGAGCCGACCCTCAGCGTCGGCGCGATGGCCTCCGCTGGTGGCTCGCGCCCCGGTCCGCGTACCCCCGCTCTGGTGGGCTGCGCGCGGGCCCGGGCGGGTGCGCGGCGGGTGACCGTCGCGTAGGCCGCGTGGGTTCTGCCGTCGGCGGATCTGCCGGCGGCAGAATCACTGGGCCAGCCACCGTCGTCGCCCGCACGCTGAAGGGGCCGGTCCACCGGGTGGTCCCCACCGCCCGCCGGCGCGGTGGAAGGCGGCGGCACATGATCGGGTACGACGTGCGGATGTTGGAGGGCGGGCAGCCGTCCTTCGGTGACCATGTGTTCGAGCGGCTGCTGCGCGAGCGGATCGTCTTCCTCGGCACCGAGGTGACGGAGGAGTCGGCCAACCAGATCTGCGCGCAGATCCTGCTGCTCGCGGCCGAGGACGACGACCGGGACATCTACCTCTACATCAACTCGCCGGGCGGTTCGGTGAGCGCGGGAATGGCTGTCTACGACACGATGCGCTACGTCCGCAACGACGTGGCGACGCTGGCGCTCGGGTTCGCCGGCTCGATGGGGCAGTTCCTGCTCTGCGCGGGTACGGCCGGCAAGCGGTACGCGCTGCCGCACTCGCGGATCATGATGCACCAGCCGTCCGGTGGGATGGGCGGAACCGCAGCCGACATCACCATCCAGGCGGAGAACATGCTGCACGTGAAGCGGACGATGCAGGAGCTGATCGCCCAGCACAGTGGACGCACCCTCGACGAGATCCAGCGGGACTGGGACCGGGACCGGTGGTTCACCGCCGAGCAGGCCCGGGAGTACGGCCTCATCGACCAGGTGGTCACCCGAGCCGAACAGCTCCCGTCGCTCTGATCAACGTCTGGTGGCCGCGGTACCGCAAGACCATCCCACCCATTAGCCTCCGTAGATATCTCGGCGGGTGCAGAAGGAGTGGGAATGACTGACGGTTACGAAGGCCGCTGCTGCGGCGACGACACGGCCACCTCCGCCGTGAGTCGCCGCACGATGTTACGCGCGGCGGTGCTGGGTGCGGGCGCCATCAGCGCCGGTGGCCTGCTGGTTCCCGAGGCCGCGCAGGCCGCGCCGTCGATCTACAACCCGTTCGGCGCCTACCCGATCACCGACACCTGGGAGGGCCACCTCCGCCGCGGGTCACTAGGCGGCATCGACTTCGGGATGGGGGTGGGCACGGCGTTGCCGGCCTGCGGCGCCGGCACCATCCAGAACATCCCCAACAACGGCACGGGCGGGCACACCGTCACGATCCAACACGCGGACGGGTACCGCAGCCAGTACCTGCACCTGTCGCAGTTCCTGCTCGGCAACGGTGCCAGCGTGGGCGCGGGCACGATCGTGGGCCGCTCCGGCGGCGCGGCCGGCGCACCCGGCTCGGGCAGCTCGACAGGCCCACACCTGCACTGGCACATGATCGACCCGTCCGGCACCCGGATCAACCCGCTGGTCTTCATCCAGCAGAACCCGGCCGACCAGCCCCGTCAGGTGTTCGAGGCGGCCAGCAACACCGGCTGGCGCGCCCTGCCGGTCTCCGGCAGCGCGGGCGCGGTCACCGGAACGGCGACGACCGCGATCACCCTCGGATCCACGAAGATCCTCTACACCCTCAACGGCGGCCGGGTCCACGAGGCCGCCAGCAACGCCGGCTGGACCAACCTGTGGACCGGCATCCACGGCGCACAGGGCACCGCACTGGCCGCGATCAACCTCGACGGGGTGAAGCTGGTCTACAACGTCGTCGACGGCTACGTGCACGAGGCCGCCAGCAACAACGGCTGGCGCAACCTCAACACCGGCATCGGCGGGGCAAGCTCGTCGTCGATCTCGGTGATCACGCTGAACGGCGTCAAGTACGTCTACAGCATCGTCGGCGGCTACGTACACGAGGCGCACAGCGCCAACGCCTGGCGGAACCTGAACACGGGCATCCCGGCCTCGGCGGTAGCGGCGATCACAGTGGGCAACACGAAGATCCTCTACACACTGAACGGCGGCCGGGTCCACGAGGCCGCCAGCAACGCCGGCTGGGCCAACCTGTGGACCGGCATCCACGGCGCACAGGGCACCTCGCTGGCCGCGCTCAACGTCAACGGGGTGAAGCACATCTACAACGTCGTCGACGGGTGGGTACACGAGGCCGCCAGCAACAACAGTTGGCGCAACCTCAACAGCGGAGTCCGCGGCACACGGGCGGCGGCACTCGGTCTGAATGGCGTCAAGCTGATCTACGCAGCCTGAGTCGCCCTCCGCGCCGCGAACCCCCCTTCGCGGCGCGGAGCACCACTTCTCTCAGCGGATCCCAGGCAGCGCGCCGGTCAGGGGCGGCCGTTGATGCTCGCTCGGGCGCGGAGCCCGGCGCGTGGTCCCTGGGGGAATCGGGCGGGTGGCATCGAGTGCGAATGCCAACCGATGAACGCGGGAACGTGTCCGCAGGTGATGAAGCTTTGTGGAGTCCCGCGCCAGCGCAGGGCGCCAATGAGACCGCCAGTCGAGAGCGAGGTTCGTTTGCCCGACTGTGGTCCTGGGCTGGGAAGACAGGGGTCCGGGTGGCAGGGTGAACCGGGACCACTCCCTGCCACCCCAGTTGAGTGCCCGGGTCGCTAGACTGGGCCCTCGCGCCCCCGTAGCTCAGGGGATAGAGCATCGGTTTCCTAAACCGTGTGTCGCAGGTTCGAATCCTGCCGGGGGCACCGTGAAGATCGGCCAGAACTGGCTCTGCGACTACTGGCCGTCCCGATCGTTAGCGGGCGACCTGTCCAGGGTGTGCGTCGACTCGACGAGGCGAGGCGTGGGCGCTTTCGGGGCGCGCGGTCGGTGCCGCGCTGCTGCCAGGTGACCTCGGATGTGTTCGACAAACCTAGGCGTACCGCCCCTGCTGAGACAATCAAGCAACTCGTCAACGCCAGTTGGGGCTTGCCGGCGGGCACGCTTCGCCAGCGCAACCTCGGATCTTCGCTGCTCAAGCCCCTGATGACCGGCCTGCACGCCATCTTTGCGCTGCCATAGCCGGTGGTCGGTCCAATCAGCCCGCCGCCGTGCCTGGCGCTGGTCGATCCGGCCCGTCATCGATTTCGGCGCACCTTTGGGCGCCGGAGGGCCGGGCGGCACGGCGGCGCTCGGTGAGCCGTCGCGCCTTCACCGCGTTGCCGCAGTCGGCCATGCGGCACCAGCGGCGGGAACCGTTGCGGCTCTGATCGAGGAACAGCCAGTCACAACCACCTTCGAGCACCGGGCAGCGGCGCACCCGGGTCAGGTCGGCTGTCAGCATGACGTCGAGGGCGGCCTCGGCGATCCGGTCGGGCACCAGCATGGCCGGCGCCGTGCCGTAGACCAGTCGCACCTGCGACGAGTCGAGCACGAATCTCGCTCGGGCGGCCGCGCCGGACCAGCGCTGATGTAGTGCGACAAGGGCGGCACCGGCCACGATGGGGTCACCCGCCGTGTCACCGTTCGCGTCGGTGATCGCCGCGAGCATCACGAGGTACAGCCCCTCACGGATGTCCCGCACGGCGGCCAGTCCCGCGTGCGCGGCGGCGGGCTCGTCGTGCCACGCCCGGCCCACCTGGTCGGCCTCCGCGTCGCTGATCACGCCCACCCGGACCGACCAGCGCAGCAGAGCGGAACTGTCGGACAGGAAGTCGTGCGGCGACTCGCCCCCTCGCTCCAGCGTGTTGGCCAGATCGAGTGCCGGGTGACCGCCGACCAACGGTAGTTGGCACACGTCGAGTGGCATACCGGCGATGCTACCACCTAGACCCTTTAAGGCGGTTACATTCTTCGCTGGCTCTTCGCATCTGCTCTCGACACACCGAGACCAGCAAGGAATCCACAACTAGCTATGCTACCGTCAAAACCCATTTAGCCGGGATCACGAGGTCCCATCGCCCTGGCTGATCGCTACACCTCGTCCAGGATCTGGGAGGTCGCCAATGGTGCACCAACGACGCGCGGTCTATGCCCTCGCCGCGTTGTCCGCAGCCACTTTCTGTTACGTCACCACCGAAGTGCTTCCGATCGGGTTGCTCACGCTGATCGCGCCAGACCTGGGACGCTCCAGGTCCGAGGCCGGTCTGCTGGTGACCGGGTACGCGGTGGTGGTCATGATTGTGGCGCTCCCGCTGACCCGGGTCACTCGGCGTGTGCCCCGGCGTCCGCTGCTCGCCGGCGCCCTCGGCGTGTTCGCCGCGGCGACGACGGTGTCGGCCTTCGCAACCTCCTACGAGGTGTTGCTCGCCGCGCGGCTGGTGTCCGCCACCACAAACGGTGTCTTCTGGGCTGTGGTGTTCCCGGTGGCGATCTCGATGTTCCCCGCGAACATCCGGGGCCGCATCGTGGCTCGGCTGTCGATCGGCAACGCGCTCGGCCCGGTCCTCGGCGTGCCGCTGAGCACCTGGTTGGGAGGGCAGGCCGGGTGGCGGGCGGCCTTCGTCGCGATGGCCGTCTTCGGCTTCGTCACCTGCGTCGCGGTCGCCCTGCTCCTACCGAGCGTCACACCGCAGGAGAGTGCGGGCGACATCGGGCCGATGCCGGACCGGCCACGCTTCGTCGTGCTCCTCCTCGCCACCGTCCTCGCGGTCACCGGCGCCATGGGCGCGTTCACCTACATGACCGTCTTCCTCCTCGACGTCAGCGGGTTCGCCGCGGCGTCTCTCGGCCTGCTGCTCTTCGTTCAAGGCTCGTTCGGCGTCGCCGGCACCTGGGCGGTCGGCCGGGTCCTGGACCGCTTTCCGCTCGGTGTCGTGCTGGTCCTACTCGGGCTCCTCACCGCCGCGATGCTCGGCCTCTATGGAGTTGGCTCGAGCAAGGTATTGACGATCCCGTTGCTCGCCGTGGCGGGGATGTCGTTCAGTTCGCTGATCGCGGGAGTCCAGCACCGCGTCATGCAGGTGGCCCCGTCGACCACCGACATGGCGTCGGCCAGCCTCAGCGTCGCGTTCAACTTCGGCCTCGCGGCCGGCTCGTTGATAGGCGCGGGTCTGCTGGCGACGGCCGGTGTGCGCGTCATCCCGTTGTTCGGTGGCCTGCTGACAGCCGTGGCGATCGCCTTGCTCGCCGGCCACGAAATGTCCCGCAGGAGAGGGAGGAACCACGAGCCTGACCACAGCGGTTGGTCGGTACGACCGAACCACAGCCGCGGTGCCGAGAAGCCGCAGGCCACCACCGTGCGGACATAGATCGCGGGGCGTCCCCTGAGCTGACGGGGGGGTGCGAGCGCTACCTGGGTGGCACAGAGCGGCCCGGCGCGGAGAGTGTCCTCCGTGCCGGGCCGCCGCATCGGGTGGAATCAGCTGGTCACGCAGTCGGCCAACACGCCGGGGCCGGTGCCGGTGCCCTGGAAGCCGAAGTTGGTCGACTGCCGGCCGAGGACCCGTCCGTTGTAGCTCACGTTGGTGAACCCGACGGTTCCGCTGGTGCCGCTGACCTGCGCGTTCCAGGCGCTGGTGACCGCGCCGCCGGGCAGCGCGACGGACACGGTCCAGCCGTTGATGTCCGACTTGCCGGCGGTGACCGTCACGCTCGCTGTGAAACCGCCAGCCCACTGGTTGACCGCGATCGACGCGTAGCAGCCGTCACCGGCCGGCGGAGTGGTGGTCGGCGGAGGGGTGGTCGGCGGCGTGGTCGTCGGCGGGGTCGTGGTCGGGGGAGTGGTAGTCGGCGGGGTGGTGGTGGGCGGGTTGGGCGCGCCGTTGGCCAGGCTGAAGGCCAGGTCGGGCTGGAACGAACCGGCAGTGAAGCGGCAGCCGTCCGCCTCCCCCGGCGGCTTCACCCACAGGTACGCGTCGATGTTGCTGTCACCCGTGTTGGTCGTCGGGTACTGCCCGATGCGTCGGTCGGTGTTGTCGTCGCCGCACCAGTCCCCGCTGGCACCCCCGTTACGGCTGGTGTCGATGACCTGGCGCTTGCCCGAGACCCCCATGCCGTTGAGCGCGGAGATGACCGCCCGACCGAAGTTCGCCTCGCTGGAGGTGGAGTTGTAGTTCGACACGTTGGTGAAGAAGCCGTCGGCGTACTGCACGCCGGCCGCCCGGAGGCGGTTGGCCGTCTCACCGGCGCTGTTCCAGGTGGAGTGGCCGCCGTCGAGGTAGACCTTGGCGTTGGGGTTACCTGACTTGATGGTCCGGGTGGCCGTCGAGATCGCCTCGTTGCGCGCGTTGATCTCGGCGCTGCTCAGGCACGTCAGCAGAGCGAGCGAGTCGGTTTCCAGGATGATGATGACGGTCTGGTTGCCCAGTCCCCTGGCGAAGTTGGACACCCACGTCTGGTACTGGTTGAGGTCGGGCGCCCCACCGGCGCTGGCCCCGCCGCAGTCCCGGTTGGTGATCTCGTAGACGGCCAGGACCGGGATCTGCTGCGCTGCGTTGGCGGCACCGATGAACCCGGAGACCTCGGACTGCACTGTCGAGGGGTTGAAGTTGGCGAACCAGCGTGCCTGCGGCTGACTCGCGATCTTGTCGCGGATGACGGCCGTGCGCGAGTCGCCGGGGTTGGCGGCGACCCAGCGGACGACTGCCGAACTCGGGTCGCGGTAGAGCGACCCGGACAGCGTGCCGGCGGAGGCGCTGCTGACGGCGAGGCAGACGCCGACGGCGGTGGCGCCCGCGACGGCCGCCACGCTGATGGCGGCCGATCTGCGGCGGAGCGAGGAGAGGATAGCCACGACGTGTTGCCTCCAGATCACATAGATGTATCTAAGTTCATGGGAGCGTTCCCATGGACGTTAGCGGAGGCGCGCACCGCTGCCAAGGTGTGAACACCCGTCGATGGGTTGGAGATCCGCGTTCGGGCCCATGTCTGATTGTCACGACCGGCAGGAGGTCAGGAGCCGTAGATGCTGACCTTCAGCTTTTCTCGAATGGCCGCCGCCTGCACCTCGTCGCGTCCGTTGTAGACATCCAAGGCCTGATGCCACACCTTCCACGCGGAGGCGAGGTCACCCGCCGCCTCGTAGGTGTCGCCGAGGCGGGCCAACGCGCTGGCTTGGAGGGTGGTCTCACCAACCTCCGTAGACAGGTCGACCGCGCGCCGCCCACAGGAGAGCGCCTGGGCGTGGTCACCTCGTTGGTGGTGAACATGCGCCAGGCTGTCCCACACGTACGCCTCACCGTGGAGGTCGCCCAGGCGTTGCGTGAGAGTGACGGCGCGTCCGCAGTAGTCAAGAGCGCGGGTGTGGTCCCCCAGCAGGCTGTGATACCACCCGACCGCATTGAGCGCGCTGGCTACGCCGGCTTCGGGGCCCACACGCCGGTAGAGGTGCAACATTTGTTCGGCGTGCGCCAGCGCGTCACCGTAGCTTCCCTGGCGCTCGGCCAACCAGGACAGATTGCTGTGGACCTGCGCCTGTCCCGTCCGATCCCCGATCTCGACGTACAGATTCAGGGCAGAGCCGTGGTGCTGGCGGGCACGGTCGTAGTGCCCCAGGCGGGTGTGGGCGTTGGCGAGGCCGCGATGACAGCGCGCCTCGGCCCTGCGGTCCTTCAGCCGCTGCGCGGCGACGAGACCCGTGGCCTCGACCGCGGCCCACTCGTGCCACCACCCGAGCCGGTTGAGGAAGGTGGTCAGTGTCCAGCCAAGTTGCCATGCGTGCGAGTCGAACCCGTTCGACGCTGCCATGTCGACCGCAATGACGAGTGCCCGCCGTTCGTGCGTATACCAGGCGAACGCCGCGTCGCTGTCAGCGAGGATCTCCGTGGTCACGCCGGGCTGCGGCGCCGCGAGGTCGATCGAGTCACGCCGGTGCGGATAGATCAGCCGATCGGCGACATGGGCGGTGTGCAGGTAGTGGTCGAGCATCCGATGCCGCGCGGCGCGTCGATCGCGCTCGGTCTCGTGGACATCGACGAGTTCGCGCGCGTACGCGCGCAGGAGATCGTGGAGCGCGTACCGGTCGGTCGAACGCCGCTCGACCATGTGGACGGCTACCAGGTCGGCCAGCAGTCGACTGGTCTGGTCCAGCGGCAGTCCGGCCAGGCTGGCGCAGGTCGAGACTGCCATCTCCAGGCCGTGGTGCAGGCCGAGCAGGCGAAACAGTCGGGCGTGTTCGGGGCTGAGAGCGCGGTAGGAACCGGAGAGAACTGTGCGGAGGTCGGAGCCCGGATCGTCTCCGGCAAGGACGTCCAGGTCCTTGCCGCTCCCGAGGCGACTGGCGAGGACCTCGATCGAGAGCTGGACGTCGGTGGCCGCACGCGCCGCGACGATGGCCAGCGCCAGGGGTAGTCCCGCACACCGGCGGATGATCTGGTCGACGGCTTCCGCGTCCCGCACGACCCGGGCGACGCCGAGGCGGCGGGTGAGCAACTCGTGCGCTTCCACCTCGGTGAGCATGTCGAGTGCGACGGGTTGAGCCCCTTCGTTCACGACGAGTCCGGTGAGCCGGTTTCGGCTGGTGACCACGACCAGGCAGGACGGGCTGCCCGGAAGCAGTGGGCGTACCTGTGCCGCGTCGCGGGCGTTGTCCAGCACTACCAGCACCCGCCGATCGGCCAGGACACTGCGGTAGAGACTCGCCTGGGCGTTGAGCCCGGGAGGTATCCGGTCCGGCGGAACGTTCAACGCTTCCAGGAAGTCTCGGAGGACGTCGGTCGACTTGAGGGCCGCCGTTCCGTCCGGGCCGAACCCGTCCAGGTTCACAAAGAGCTGCCCGTCCGGGAAACGGTCACGGACCCGATGTGCCCAACGGACGGCAAGCGTGGTCTTGCCGACACCGGCGTGGCCCACGATGGACAGGACCGTCGGGCGCGGCTGGTCGGTGGGATCGGTCGCCAGAGCCCCATCCAACTCGGCCAGACTGGCGGAACGGCCGACGAACAGGGCCCCTTGCATGGGAAGTTGAGCCGGGCGAACAGGTGTCGCACCGGCGCCGGACACAACGGCGACGCCCTCGGGACGCGCCGACGGGTCGAGGGCTCGGTCTTGCCGAAGAATCGCCTCGTAGGTCTTCCGCAGTTCGTCGCCCGGGTCGACGCCCAGTTCGTCGGCGAGCGTGGAAGCGACGCGCTGGTACGCCTCGATCGCCTCGGCCTGCCGTCCGGACTGGTAGAGGCCTGTCATCAGCATTGCCGCGAGCCGCTCGCGCAGCGGATGTCTCACCACCAGATCAGTCAGTTCGGCGACCACGGCAGCCCCGGCGCCGACGGTCAGCTCGCACTCCAGACACTCTTCGAGAACCGCGATGCGCATCTCCTCCAACACGGCCGCCTCGCGCTCCAGGACGATGCCGTTCAGATCCGCGAGCGCAGGACCCCGCCACATCGACACCGCCTGACGCAGCACGACAGCAGCCTTGCGCTTGTCATCGAGCGCCATGAGGCGCCGCCCCTCGGACACGGCGTCCTTGAATCGGGCGAGGTCCAGCTGACTCGCGTCGACCCGAAGCCGGTAGTTGGCGCGCTCACCAACCAGCAGATGCGCCGCACCGTAGCGATCAAGTGTGCGACGTAGCTGCCAGATTCCGCTGTGGATCTGGTTGCGAGCTGTCGCGGGCGGGTCCCCGCTCCAGGCGACGGCGATCAGGTCCGCGGCGGACACCAGCTGACCATGGCGGAGGAGCAGACCGGCCAG
This sequence comes from Micromonospora sp. NBC_00821, assembly GCF_036347035.1. NCBI lineage: Bacteria > Bacillati > Actinomycetota > Actinomycetes > Micromonosporales > Micromonosporaceae > Micromonospora > Micromonospora sp. NBC_00821. The sequence goes on along the minus strand of NZ_CP108880.1, from coordinate 888,855 downwards.
CAGCCTTCTCTGCCGCTCGCCGCCCATCTCTACGCGTTGGTCACCAACGCGAACCTCCAGGGGCCCGAGCACCATGAAGTCGATCGGCACCGCCACGATGACACCCCCGATGTGCGGATCGGCCCGTAGGGTAGTCATCCGGTATCACAGTGTCAAGATCGAGCTTCGCTAGTCGTCGTAAATCGTCTGAAGACCGCCCCCGGGACGGGCCCGGCTCGTCCCCGGGGCGGCGGTCCGATCAGACCCGAGCCAGCCCCAGCGCCCGCACGTCGACGGCGACGTCCGGGCCGTAGGAGTCGGCGATGCGGCGCTCGAAAGCAGCGGCGTCGACCGTGTATTCCTGCGGGCCCTCGACCTCCAGCACGTGCGCCGCCAGTACGCAGCCCACCTGTGCCGCGCGCTCGATGGGCAGGTCGGCGGCGAGCGCGGCGAAGAAGCCGGCCCGGAAGCCGTCGCCGACACCGGTCGGGTCGACGATGCGGCCCACCCGCGCCGCCGGCACCAGGAAGTCACAGTCCTGACCGGTGACGCGTACCCCGTTGGCGCCCAGGGTCACGACCCGCACGCCCACGCGGCGCAGGATGTCGTCCTCACTCAGCCCGGTCTTCGACTCCAGCAGCGCCGCCTCGTACTCGTTCGTCAACAGGTAACCAGCACCGTTGATCATGGCCTCGATGTCGGCCGACGGCATCCGGGCCAGCTGCTGTGACGGGTCCGCGGCGAAGGGCAGGCCCAGCCGGCGGCAGGCGGCGGCGCGGGCGAGCATCGTGTCCGGGTTCTCCGCGGCGACGATGACGAGCCCGAGCCCGCCAGCCCGCGCGGCGACACCGTCGAGGCTGATCCGGTCGGGCTCGCCCATCGCGCCGGGGTAGAAGGACGCGATCTGGCAGAGGTCGGTGTCGGTGGTGCAGATGAACCGGGCTGTGTGTGCGACGGAGCTGACCTGCACCTCCGAGCAGTCGACCCCGTGCCGCTCCAGCCAACTGCGGTAGTCCCCGAAATCGCCGCCGACCGCGCCGAGCAGCACCGGCCGGTGCCCGAGTTGAGCGAGCCCGAAGGCGATGTTGGCAGCGACCCCGCCGCGCCGGACGACCAGGTCGTCGACGAGGAACGAGAGCGAGACGGTGTCGAGGCTGCCGGCGATGAGTTGCTCGGCAAACCGCCCCGGGAAGCGCATCAGATGGTCGGTCGCGATCGAGCCAGATACGGCGATCATGCGAGGCGCGCCCTCTCAGTAGCGGTAGTGGTCGGGCTTGTACGGCCCCTCGACCGGGACACCGAGGTAGTTGGCTTGTTCCTTCGTCAGTTCGGTGAGGCGGACACCCAGCGCGGAGAGGTGGAGTCGGGCCACCTTCTCGTCCAGGTGCTTCGGAAGGGTGTGGACACCGATCGGGTACTGGTCGGTGGTGGTGAACAGCTCGATCTGCGCGATGGTCTGGTTGGCGAAGCTGTTCGACATCACGAAACTCGGATGCCCGGTGGCGTTGCCCAGGTTCAACAGCCGACCCTCCGACAAGACGATGATCGAGTGGCCGTCCGCGAACCGCCACTCGTCCACCTGCGGCTTCACAGTGATCCGCTCGACGTCCCCGCGCTTCGCGAGACCAGCCATGTCGATCTCGTTGTCGAAGTGGCCGATGTTCCCCACGATCGCCTGGTGCTTCATCCGCGCCATGTGCTCGTTGGTGATGACGCTGAAGCAGCCCGTCGCCGTCACGAAGATGTCGGCGGTCTCGACAACGTCGTCGATGGTCGCGACCTGGTAGCCGTCCATCGCTGCCTGCAGGGCACAGATCGGGTCCACCTCGGTCACGATGACCCGCGCTCCCTGACCACGCAGACTCTCGGCGCAGCCCTTACCGACGTCGCCGTACCCGAACACCACCGCGACCTTCCCACCGATCAGCACATCGGTGGCCCGGTTGATCCCGTCGATCAACGAGTGCCGGCAGCCGTACTTGTTGTCGAACTTGCTCTTGGTCACCGAGTCGTTCACGTTGATCGCCGGGAACAGCAGGCTTCCTGCCTGCTGCATCTCGTACAGCCGGTGCACGCCGGTAGTGGTCTCCTCGGTCACCCCCTTGATCCCGGCGGCGACCCGCGTCCAGCGACCGTTGTCCTCCCGCAGCGACTGCGTCAGCACACCGAGGATGACCTCGTACTCCTCGGAGTCGGCGCTCTCCGGCGACGGAACCGCCCCGATGGCCTCGAACTCGGCGCCCTTGTGCACCAGCAGCGTGGCATCACCGCCGTCGTCGAGAATCATGTTCGGGCCCTGCCCGTCCGGCCAGAGCAGCACCTGCTGGGTGCACCACCAGTACTCGTCGAGGGACTCGCCCTTCCAGGCGTAGACCGGGACACCCGCCGGGGCTTCCGGGGTGCCGGTCGGGCCGACAACGATCGCTGCCGCCGCGTGGTCCTGGGTCGAGAAGATGTTGCAGGACGCCCACCGGACCTGCGCGCCGAGGGCCACCAACGTCTCGATCAACACCGCCGTCTGGATGGTCATGTGCAGCGAGCCGGTGATCCGCGCACCCTTCAACGGCTGCCGCGAGGCGTTCTCCCTCCGGATCGACATCAGACCCGGCATTTCATGCTCGGCCAGTTCGATCTCCTTACGCCCGAAGGCCGCCAACGACAGATCCGCCACCTTGAAATCGCTGAAGTTGCCAGTCATGTCCGCACCCTCCCGCACCAGTGTCGAGGACCGTTGGAGTCCCGTTCAACCGCGCCCGTGCTCCACACACCGAGCCACTGCGGGCCCGGGTGCGGAGCAGGCGCCGTCAGGAGTTGCGACTGGCCGGGTCGACCCTGGCGTACGTGAGCAGGTCGGCCATCGTGAACTGGCCCGAGAAGCGGGCGGGCAGGGTCGGGCGCCAGTTGGGCTGCACCTTCAGGTAGCTCGCCGGGTCCAGCTGGGCGACGCCGATGAGCACCTCCGCCACGATTCGCCCCCCTACCGCGCCCAGCGAACCGCCGCCGGCCTGGAGTTGTGCCTCCTTGAGGATGTAGTAGAAGAGCGGGGTGTTGGAGTCCAGTCCGAGGCCGTACCCACTGAGCTCCGGGAAGTTGAAGCTGCCGAGGGCGGGCGCCCCGATGTGTGCGGCGACCCGCTGGCCCGATGGGATGCCGAAGGTGAGCTGACGGAGCAGGTCACGTCCGAGCAGGTTGGCCGACGGCGAGCCGGACGGCGGTGGGGGCAACGGAAAGCCGAACAGCGGCGTCGAGTTGCGGACGTCGATCCACTTGCTCCACCGCACCTGGCCGTCGAAGAACTGGAACCAGAACTGGTGGTCGAGGTAGCGACGGGCGGCCCGCTTCCCACCGCGCAGGTCGGCCGGGTCGGCGCCGCTCAGCGCCGGGTCGAAGAGCATGGCGTAGAACTCGTCGCCGCCGTTGCCGGTCCGGTTGACCAGGTAGGCCGGTCGTGGCTGGCTGTGGCCGAAGCGGAACGCCGCCGCGGTGAACTCGACCGGGATGAACGTCGCGTTCGGCTCCGGCTTGTAGAAGCGACGGCCGCCGTTGAGCACTGTGAAGACAGTGCCCGGGCCGGCGATCAGCGGAAGGAACTCGTTGAGCACGATCCACTGGTAGTGCCAGGTGACGAGTTGCCGGGCGGCGCCGAAGACCTGTGCCGCCGGTGTGCCCTGTGCGCGCACCAGGTCGACCACCCGGTTGTGGAAGAGGATGAACGCCGCCGTGATCTGCGCGATCGGCAGATTCTCGTCGTTGCGGACGTCGAACACGATCGCCCTGCCACTGGAGTTGCGGGGCAGGTCCTCGAAGCGTCCACCGGACTCGATCTTGAGTTTGGCGGGATCGGCCGAGTTGTACAGCTCCGGGTTCCCGGTCGGCCCGCCACCGTAGAGCGAGTCGAGGTCGAGGGCCGGCGTCCGCGGGTTGGGCACGGTGGTCGGGTCGACCGGCGTGCCCAGTGGCGCCGTCGTCTCGAAGGCCAGGTCGTGGTCGATGAACTGCCCGAAGTACGTCATGCCCTGCGGGATCGAGAAGTTGTCGGGGTTGTTGATGCTGTGCTGCTGCTGGTCGGCGAGCGCCTCCGCGCCGACGGTGAGCGGGTCGCGGGCGTCCATCGGGCCGCCGACGCGCGACAGGTCGATCAGCGCGTTCCGCATCTGGTTCGTCGCGGACCCGAACGCCGGCAGCGACGGGAACATCCGACCGAACCGGTTGGAGAACGCGGCCGCCGCCGGCGTCGCGTCGAGCAGGACTCCCCCGGTGCCGGCCGCGAGCGCCCCCGCGCCGACTCCGGCCAATAATCGCCGTCGGCTGACACCTCGAGAAGCGTTGTCAATTGCCATGTCGGCCACCTTCCGTCCGCGGGCGCCCGCGTGGACGCACGGGCCGCAAACCCGCGAACCGGCAGCAGTGTGAACCCTTCGGTTAGTGGCGCCCTGGAGCTTCGGTGGTGTCCGGCTGGAGGCCGGTGAGCATGGTGTCGACAAGCGAGGTGTCGTGTTTCGCGGCGCGGAACAGCGGGTGGTCGAGCGTCGATCGGAGGAAGTCCCGGGTGGTGGCCACACCGGGCCCTTCGATGGCGCACTCGTCGAGCGCCCGGGCCATCCGGGCCAGGGCCTGGGTGCGGTCGGGCGCCCAGACGACCACCTTCGCGAGGAGGGAGTCGTAGTCGGCCGGGACCCGGTAGCCGGCGTACCCGTGTGTGTCGACCCGGACGAACGGGCCGGCGGGCAGGTCGAAGCGGGTCAGCTCACCCGGCGTCGGTACGAAGCCGCGCGCCGGGTCCTCGACGTTGACGCGACACTCGATCGCCGTGCCACGCGGCGTCACGTCGGCCTGGGTCAGCGCCAGCCGCTCGCCGGCCGCGACGAGGATCTGTTGCCGCACCAGGTCGACGCCGGTCACCAACTCGGAGACCGGGTGCTCGACCTGGAGCCGGCAGTTGACCTCCATGAGGTGGAAGTCGTCCCCACCGCCGACCAGGAACTCGAAGGTGCCCGCGCCGACGTAGCCGACACCGAGCGCGCCGGTGACCGCGGCGGCGGTCATCCGGTCGACCATGTGTTGCGGCAACCCGGGCGCGGGTGACTCCTCGATCAGCTTCTGGTGACGCCGCTGCACCGAGCAGTCGCGCTCGCCCAGGTGGATGCCGTTGCCGTAGCGGTCGGTGAGCACCTGCACCTCGACGTGGCGGGCCGACTCGAGGTAGCGCTCGATGTAGACCCGGTTGTCGCCGAAGAGCAGCTGCGCCTCGGCCCGTGCGGACGCGAACTCACCCAGGAACGAGGCCGGGTCGCGGACCACCCGTACGCCCCGGCCGCCGCCACCGGCGACCGCCTTGATGATCAGCGGGAAACCGATCTCCTCGGCGACCCCGCGGGCGTGGGCCGCCGACTCGACGGCGTCGGTCGTACCGGGGAGTACGGGCAGGCCGAGGCCCGCCATGATGCCCCGCGTCCGAGCCTTGTCCCCCAGCGCGGCCATCACGGCGGGCGGCGGCCCGATGAACGTGATCCCGTCGGCCTCGCAGATCTCGGCGAAGTCCGGGTCCTCGGAGAGGAAGCCGTAGCCCGGGTGGATGGCCTCGGCCCCGGTGCGGCGGGCCGCCTCGATGATGGCCGGGGCGCTCAGGTAGCTGCGCCGGCTTGGACCCGGCCCGATCTGGACGGCTTCGTCGGCCAGCCGCACCACCGCCGAGTCCCGGTCGACCGTCGAGTAGACCGCAACGGTACGCAACCCCATCTCCCGGCAGGTCCGGGCGATCCGGACCGCGATCTCGCCCCGGTTGGCGATCAGCACCGACTCGAACACTGGGTCAGCCCTCCGACACAGCTAAGGCGATCAACCGTTCGCCGTACTCGACCGGGGTCGAGTTGGGCACCAGCACCTTCACCACCTCGCCCGCGCGGTCGGCTTCCACCGGAATCATCATCTTCATCGCTTCGAGAATCGCGACCTGCTGGCCGGGCACGACCTGGTCGCCCTCACTGACGAACGGGTCGGCGCCGGGCGACGGGGCGAGGTAGAGCGTCGCGACCATCGGCGCGCACACGTAGTGCAGGCCGGCGTCGGCCTCCACCGGCGGGGCCGCCGGGGCGGCCGCCACCCCGGGTGCGCCGTCCGGCCACTCCACCTCGACCACCAGGTCACCGTGCTGGAGCCGGGCGCGGCGGACCGGACCAGGCGTCGACCCGATCAGCCGCGCGAGACTGCGGACCGCGGCATCCAGCGGGTCGCCGTTACCCTCCGGCATTCGTCAGACCTCCGATCTGTCGGAAGCGGGCCCGGCGCTGGGCCCGCACCTCCTCGCGGTTGAGACCAGCCAACTCCGCGAACGCGTCGACAACCGCCCGGTGTACGGCCGACGCTGTCGCCCCGGGATCGGCCGGTGCCCCGCCGGGTGGTTCGGGGACCACCCCGTCGACGACGCCGAGCGCCAGCAGGTCGCCGGCCTGGAGCTTGAGCTGCTCGGCGGCCTCGTCGGCCCGGCCCGAGTCGTTCCAGAGGATCGCGGCGCAGCCTTCCGGGCTGATCACCGAGTACGTCGCGTTGGCGAGCATCAGCACCCGGTTGCCGACGCCGAGGGCGAGCGCACCTCCGCTGCCACCCTCGCCGGTCACTATCGCGACGACCGGAACCGTCAGCCCGGCCATCAGCCGGATGCTGTCGGCGATGGCGAGGGCCTGCCCGTTCTCCTCCGCGGAGATGCCGTGGTAGGCGCCGGGCGTGTCGATCAGCGTCACGATCGGCGTGCCGAGCTTCTCGGCCAGGCGCATCAGCCGGGCCGCCTTGCGATAGCCGGCCGGTGTCGCCATGCCGAAGTTGCGGCTGGCCACCTCGGCGACCGTGTGGCCCTTCTGATGGCCGATCACCACTGTGGGCCGGCCGTCGATCAGACCGAGGCCGCCGACGATCGCCGGGCAGTCACTCGCCAGCCGGTCGCCGTGCAGCTCCACGAAACCGTCCACGAAGTGGCCGATGTAGTCGAGTGTGGATGGTCGGCCGAGGTCGCGGGACAGCGCCACGACCGCCCATGGGTCCGCCGACTCGGGGGGCGTGGTGGCCCGTACCGGGTAAGGATCCGGCGCGGACCGGTCGGCCCCCGCGAAGGCCAGCAGCCGGCCGATCGTCGGCCGCAGGTTCGACCGGGGCACCAGGTCGTCGAGCATGCCGCGGGCGAAGAGGTACTCGGCGGTCTGGAAGCCGGCCGGCAGCGGCTGACGCAGCGTCTGCTGGATGACCCTCGGCCCGGCGAAGCCGAGGCGCGCGCCCGGCTCGGCGAGGATGACGTCGCAGAGCGTCGCGAACGATGCCGCGACACCACCGTAGGTCGGGTCGCTGACCAGCGAGATCGTCAACACCCCGGCCTCGTCGAGGGCCCCGAGCGCCGCGCTCGTCTTGGCCATCTGCATGAGCGACAACACGCCCTCCTGCATCCGGGCGCCGCCGGAGGCGCTGACGATCAGCAGCGGCGTACGGGTTTCGAGCGCCAACTCGGCGGCCCGGGTGATCCGCTCGCCGACGCCCGTGCCGAGGCTGCCGCCGAGGAACCGGAAGTCCATGACCGCAGCTATCAACGGCTGCCCCTCGACAGTGCCCCGGACGCAGACGACCGCCTCGTCGAGCCCGGTACGTCGGCGGGCGGCCTCGATCCGCTGCGGGTAGGGCCTGGTGTCGACGAACCCCAGCGGATCGCCCAAGGCGCCGACCGGTGGCAGCTCCTCGACCGAGTCGAGATCGAAGAGTTGCTCGATCCGCTGGTGTGCGGTGACCTGGTCGTGGTGGTCGCACTCCGGGCAGACGCCCAGGTTGCGCTCGACCCGGCGCTGGTAGAGCAGCGCCCGGCAGCCCGGGCAGATCAACCAGCTCTTGCCGACGGGCGTGTTGACGGTGGCGGTCATGACTGTCCGCGTTCGGCCGCGGCCTTCTCCACGATCTCCCGGATGCGTGCCTGCTGCTCACGTGTGGTCCGGTTGAGGTGGGCGGTCATGCCCTCGTCGTCGGCGTGCCCGCCCGCCCGCATCTCGAAGTCCTGTACCCACCGCATCCGCACGCCGCCGTCCGGGATCTCGGTGTACTCCCAGAACAGGTTCATGTACTTGAAGGCGCCGGTCTCCAGCCGCCGTGCCCGCACCACCCGGTCGCTGCGGTCGGGCACCCGCTCAGAGACCCAGCTCCAGACCCGGCCGGCCGGGTCGGGGTGCATGGTCAGGCGGAAGACGACGGCCCCGTCGGCGGACGTCGAGAGCACTTCGGTGCTGGCGTACTCGCTGAACAGGGAGGGCCAGTTGGGGATGTCGTTGGTCAGATCCCAGACGAGGTCGAACGGTGCGTTGATGACGACCGCGTTGTCAGTGTGTCCGGCCATGGGGTCACCGATCCGCGAGTCGTTGGTTGACGTAGTCGACGGCGAGCCGCGGCGTCTTCATGATCGACACAGCGTCGTCGGGGATGCGCACCTCGTACTCCTGCTGCACCCGCGCCGCCAGCTCCAACAGCGCGAGCGAGTCGTAGCCGAGGTCGTCGAACGGCGCGTCGAGCGTCGCCGGATCGGCCCAGTCGGTCTGCTCGACCACGCCGGAACTGGTCTCCAGGATCCGACGCAGGTCGTCGAGGGTCAGCTGGCTCATGAGGTTCCTCCCGTCGGTCGCTGCCACCCGTCGCGCACGCCGCCGACCTGCGGCACCGGCGACTCGGGGTGCGGGACCTCCTCGGTGTCGACGTGGCCCAGCTCGGGGCGCGGGGCCAGCGGGCTGATCTGGAACACGATCAGCGCGGTCTCGCCACCGGCGTTGACGATGCGGTGCCGCTGGCCGCGACGGACCATGAGAGCCTCGTCGGGCGCGAGCTTGACCTCCGCGCCGTCGACGCGGATCACCACCTCGCCGCGCACCAGATAACAGAACTTGTCCGAGTACGGGTTGTACTGCTCCGCCAGGAACTCGCCCGGCTCCAGCCGGACCGTGCCCATGAAGCCCTCCGTCGCGTCGACGGTCTTCGGGCTGAGCAGGATCCGCACCTCGCCGCCGATCCGGTTGATGCCGGGCACGTCGGTGGCGGCGACCTTCACGATCGGTTGCCGATGCATGATCATCCCTTCTCTGCGACGAGCACTCGGAACGGCAGGTCCGTCGGGTGGACGGCGGCCGGGCCGAAGCCCGCCGCTGCGAGGGCCCGGTTGTAGGCGGCGACGGAGTGCGACTCCCCCTCGAAGGTCCAGACCAACATCAACACCGAGAAGAGGTACGGCGCCGGGTCCAGTGCCGGCGACTCGTCGCCAGTGGTGAAACCGACGATGACCAGCCGCCCACCCGGCTTGACCACGGAACCGAGCCGGGCCACCAACTCGTGCACCCGCTCCTCGGAGAAGTGGTGGGTGACGTTGGTGAGCAGCGCGACGTCGTAGGGGCCGCCGAGATCGGTGGTGAACATGTCACCCGGCAGGAACGACGCCCGGTCGCGCACGCCGAGCCGCTCGGCGTGCTTCTCCGTCACGGCGAGCACGTTGGGCCAGTCCAGCGAGGTCACCGCCGCCTGGGGGTTGTGCTGCGCGAGGGTGTAGCCGTAGACGCCGTGGCCACAGGCGACGTCGAGGATGTCGAGTTCGGCGCGCTCCTTCGTCCACGGCGCGAGCGCCTCGGCCATCACCTCGGCGGTCGGCTGCGCGACCTTCGTCGCGTAGGCGGCGAAGTCCTCCCAGTAGGTGTACTCCGGGGTCTCGGCGTGCACGTCGAGCACTGTGCCGCCGGCCCGCACGGCGGCGCTGAGGTCGCGCAACGCGTCCCACTCCCAGTCGCTCGACATCACCTTGACCATGCCGCCCAGGTAGTCCGGACGGGTGCTGACCAGGTGGTCGGCGGCCGCCGGGGTGAGCGAGAAGTGCTCGCCGGTCCGGTCGGTGAGGCGGATCGCGGTGAGCGCGTCGAGCAGGATGCGCGCCCCCCGTGGGTGGATGCCGAGCTGCGGGGCGAGCCCGCTGGCCGTGGCCGGGCCTGCGGCGAGCGCGTCGAACACACCCAGCTCGACACCGGTACGCAGCAGGCTCGTCTTCTTGTATGCCTGCATCATGTCGTTGATGTCGCGGCGGGTCAGCGTCACGTGATGCTCCCTGTCTCGGGGCTCCAGGTGTAGAAGGGCGTGGCCTTCGAGTCCTGCAACTCGGTCATGCTGTCCGGGGCGTAGCGCTGCAGGTAGGCCGAGAGCCGCCGGTTGACGTCCTGGAAGTCCGCGCGGGCTCGGGCCGCGAGGAGCTTGTCGAAGACGTCGGTGTCGGCCTCGAGCAGGTGCATGTAGAGGTCCTGGTACTGGAAGAGCGTGCGCCGCGAGATGCCGACGACGTGGGGCATGTCGCCCTTGTCGTGCTCGGCGAAGAGCTCGGCGACCGCGTCGGCGTGACCGGGGGCCATCCGCATGACCATGAGGGCGCGGTAGGACATGTGCTCACGCTCCCCGCAGGATCGTGGCCAGGGCGGCGGCAAGGGTCTGCGCCTGGTCGTCGACCGGGCCGGCGCTGCGGAAGGCGACGATCCCGTCGGGGCGTACCAGCAGCGCCCCGCCGTGGCCGACTCCGCAGCTCGCGAGCCACGAACCGTCGTCGGCGAGGTCACCGTCGGGGCCGGCGGTCAGCGCCTTGATCGGAAGCCCGGTCTCCGCCGAGACCGCCTCGGCCGCCGCCAGCCAGGCGTCGTCGCCCGGAGCCGTGGCCAACGTCCAGCCCTCGGTCAGCACGTCGATAGTGGAGACCCGAGCGCCGTCGTGGTCCACCCAGCCGTGCGGGGCACGCGATCCGGGTTGGCCGGTGAAGGTCAGCTCGCGGGGCAGCAGCTCGGTGTCGGCGGGCGCGCCGACGATCGCGTTGGAGGTGTAGCGGTAGCCCATCGTCACGATGACGAAGTCCCGGTAGGCGGCCTTGTCCTCGTCGGCGAGCTGGCCCCGGGTGCGGAAGAGCATCCACGCCTGGTCGGCGGTAGCGGCGCCGACCGGACGACGCTCGGCTTCGTAGGAGTCGAGCAGGCTCTCGTCGGCCCGCCCCGCAAGGACGTCGGCGAGCTTCCACGCCAGGTTGTGCGCGTCCTGGATGCCGGCGTTGACGCCGAAGCCGCCGGCCGGCGGGTGGGCGTGACACGCGTCGCCGGCGAGGAAGACCCGCCCTGACTGGTACGCGTCGGCGACCATGTGCCGCGCGTCCCAGGGCTGGGCCGACTCGACCTCGACCTCCAGCTCGGGGTCACCGGCCGCGATCCGGGCCAGTTCGACGCAGCGTTCCGGTGTGAAGTCGGCCGGCGACTGCCCCCGCTCGGGGTAGTAGTTGACGCCGAACATCCACCGCCCCGGCTCGATGAAGAGCAGCAGACCCTGGGCGAGCTGGTTCATCAGGTAGATCAGCGTGAACCGGGGTGCCGACTCGGGCAGGTCGACCTTGGCGCGGAAGATGATGCTGACGAAGTTCCCGGCGACACCGTTGCTGCGGTCTCCGATCTCAAGCATGTTCCGGACGGGGCTCTTCACGCCGTCGGCCGCGACGACGTAGCGCGCCCGGATCGTGCGTGTGGTGCCGTTGTCGTTGACTGTCGCGGTCACCCCGTCCTGGTCCTGGGTCAGCCCGATCAGCTCGTTCTGGAAGCGGATCTCCGCGCCCGCCTCGACGGCGGCGTCGTGGAGCAGTGGCTCGTAGTGGTCCTGGCCGCACCAGATCGGCCAGCTCGGCGTGAACGGGTCGTAGTCGACGTCATGCGCCTCCATGACGAACGACTTGTGGAGATCGGCCAGGGACTGGGCGCCGAGCATGACCAGTGGCGTGGCGCGGCCTGCGCGGACGAGGTCCAGTTCGGCGCCCGGCCCGACGATCTTCATGCCGGCCTGCTGCACGGCCGGTTCCAGGCCGACGGTGCGGAAGATCTCCACAGTGCGGGCGTGCAGACCGGTCGCGCGGGGGATCGTCGACAGCCGGGGCCGACGTTCGACCAGGATCGGCCGGATCCCCTTGCGGGCCAGAAAGAGCGCGGTCGACAAACCGACCGGGCCGCCGCCGACGATCAGGACGTCGGTGCTTCCGTCAGACATGAGCGTCCTCCGTGTAGACGACTTTGTAGAGGTGGCGTTCCGGCGTGGCGATCGCGCGTACCTCGCCGAAGTGAGGGTGGACCTCGGGGTTCTGGAGCATCGCCGTGAAGTGCTCTTCGCTCTTCCACTGCGCGTAGTTGACGACCCGGGTTCCGTCGAGGCTGGCGTGGATGTTCGCCGACACGAAACCGTCGACCTTGGACATCACCGCGTCGGTGGCCTCGATCAGGATGTCGACGAGCTTCTGCTGGTTGGCCGGCTCGACGGTGAAGACGTTGACCATCGTCACGACCGGCTGGTCGATGCCGATGTGTGCCATTGCGGGCTTCCTTTCCTAGATCGGACGCGCTTCGAGCAGGGCCCAGCCGCGGGACGCCGGGGTGTTGACCAGCTCGAAGCCGGACGCGGTGAACAGCGCCTGCCATTCGCGGAGGTCGCGCTCCTTGCCGCCGAAGAGCACCAGCATGTCGATGTCGATGATCTTGGCGTGGTCCCACTGGTTGCGCGGCGGCACGATCTGGTCGATCGCGATGAGGCGGGAGTCGGCGTCGCCGATCGCCGCGCGGATCCGACGTAGCAGCGTGACGCAGGTGTCGTCCGGCCAGTTGTGGACGATCGACTTCAGGATGTACGCGTCGGCGCCGGCCGGCAGCTCGTCGGTGAAGAAGTCGCCGCCCCGCACCTCGACCCGCTCGGTGACACCGTGCTCCTTGAGCAGCGGCTCGGCATCGGCCACCACCTCGGGCAGGTCGAAGAGGACACCGGTGCCCTCGGGGTGACGCTGGAGCATCTTGGCCAGGAAGTAGCCGTTGCTGCCGCCGATGTCGGCGATCCGGCCGAACCGCTCGGGCGCCAACTCCGCCGCGAACCGGTCGGCGAGCCGCCGGCTCCAGTGGGCCATGAAGCCCTCGAAGAACCGGTTGGCCTCCGGGTGGGCCTGGAGGTAGTCGTAGAAGCCCATGCCGAAGACCTTGTTGAAGGCCGGCTCGCCGGTGCGGACGCTGTGCAGGATCTCCGCGTACGGGAGGCGGTTGAAGTCGGCGCCGCTGAACTGCACCATCGGCCGCAGCCCGCCGATTCGGGCCGACGTCAGCCCCTCGCCGAGCGGGGTCAGCGCGAACGCCCCGTCCTCCTGCTCGTCGAAGATGCCGACCGCGCAGGCCGCGCGCAGGATCCGCCGCAGCGCGTCCTCGTGCGACTCGGTCGCCGCCGCCAGTTGGGCTACCGGCACCGGTCCGTCGACGAGCAGGTCGGCAACGCCGAGCTCGGTGACCACGTAGATCACGTTGGCGATCTGTTTGGCGCTTCCCAGCACCGCGATCTGCCGTTCACGCAGGTCAAGTGCCTGCTGCTCGTCGAAGTTCGCGACGGCGGCGAGGCTGGCGTCGGTCATCGTCCATTCCTTTCGTCGGTCACGACCATGGCCGCGTTGAACCCGCCGTAGCCCCTGGCGAGGACGAGCGCCGCGCGTACGGGTGTCTCCCGCGCGACGTCGCGCACCAGGTCGAGGTGCAGGCCCTCGGCCGGCTGGCGGATGTTTGTGGTGGGCGGGATGACTCCGTGCCGGATCGACAGCAGCGCGGAGACGAGGTCGAGCGCCGCCCCGCCCGAGTAGAGCCGGCCGGTCATCGTCTTGGGCGCGGTCACCGGCACCCCGCGTGGGCCGAAGACCGCGGTGATCGCCTCGGCTTCGACGCGGTCGAGCTCCGCGACACCGGCGCCGTCGGCGAAGACGACGTCGATGTCGGCCGGTGTGAGACCGGCGTCGGACACTGCCATCTCGGCCGCCCGACGCAGACCCGGCGGACGGCCGGAGCCGGGCCGGGGGTCGAACGTCGCGCCGTAACCGGCGATCACCCCGTAGACGGCGGCCCCGCGCCGGGCGGCGGCGTGTTCGTCCTCCAACACGAGGATCGCCCCGCCCTCGCCCGGCACGTAACCCGACGCGTTGGCGTCGAACGGCAGGTACGCCGTGGCCGGATCGCGCCCCGTACTGAGGAGGCCGTTGGCGAGCTGGGCCGTCCAGCCCCACGGGCAGAGCGACGCGTCGACACCGCCGGTCATCACGAGCTGCACGCCCTTGCGCACCTGACGTCGGGCCTGCGCCACCGCGTCGAGCCCGCCCGCCTGCTCGGTGACGAGCACGCCGGTCGGCCCACGCATCCCGTGACGGATGGAGATCTGGCCGGTGTTGACAGCGTAGAACCAGGCGAACGACTGGTAGGCGCTGACGTGCTCCGAGCCCTTGCTCCAGAGCTTCTCCAGCTCACGATGGCCGAACTCGAAGCCGCCCGACGCGCTGGCCGTGACGACACCCATGCCGAACTCGGGCAGCGCCGACGGGTCGACCGACGCGTCGGCCAGCGCCCACTGCGCCGCCGTCAACGACAGCCGGGTCATGTGGTCCGTCTGCGCCATCAGCCGGCTCGGGATGTGCTCGGCCGCCTCGTACCCGGGCACCTCACCGGCCAACTGGGCGGGATAACCCGAGGGGTCGAAACGGCTGATCGGCCCGATGCCACCCACCCCGGCGACGGTGGCCGCCCAGAAGGCGTCGCGGCCCAACCCGTTGGGCGCGGCCACCCCGACCCCGGTGACGACAGTGGTCATGCCACACGCGCCAGGAGCATCGCGCTCTGGAAGCCGCCGAACCCGCTGCCCACGCTCAACACCACGTCGGTCTGCTGCTCACGGGCGGTGAGCGGCACGTAGTCGAGGTCGCACTCCGGGTCGCGTTCGTGCAGGTTGGCCGTCGGCGGCACCGCCCCGTACTTGATCGCCAGGGCCGACGCCGCGATCTCGATCGAGCCGATGGCGCCGAGCGAGTGGCCGATCATCGACTTGATCGAGCTGACCGGGGTGCGGTACGCGTGGTCGCCGAGGCTCCGCTTGAACGCCGCAGTCTCGTGCCTGTCGTTCTGTTTCGTACCCGAGCCGTGCGCGTTGATGTAGTCGACGGCGTCGCCGGGCAGCCGGGCGTCGGCGAGCGCGACCCGGATCGCCTCGGCCATCTCCCGCCCGTCGGGTCGCAGGCCGGTCATGTGGAACGCGTTGGAGCGCGAGGCGAACCCGACCAGTTCGGCGTAGATCTGCGCGCCTCGCCGGCGGGCGTGCTCGAGCTCTTCGAGGACGAACATCGCCGAACCCTCACCGAGAACGAACCCGTCGCGACTGTTGTCGAACGGCCGGGAGGCGTGCGTCGGGTCGTCGTTGCGGGCCGTGGTCGCCTTGATCGCGTCGAAGCAGGCCACGGTGATCGGCGAGATCGGGGCGTCGGTCGCGCCGGCGATCATCACGTCGGCCGAGCCCTCCCGGATCAGCTCCCGGGCGTGGCCGACCGAGTCGAGGCCCGACGTGCAGCCGGTGGAGACCACCGTCGCCGGACCTTCCGCCCCGACCGACCACGCCACCTCGCGGGCGAACGAGCTCGGTACCAGATAGTCGTAGAGGTGCGGGGTGGCGTACCGGTGGTCGGTCAGCCATTTCCGGCCGCCGTCGCTGACCACGACGTACTCCTCTTCGAGGCTCATCGTGGCCCCAACCGCCGTGCCGACACTCACGCCGACCCTTGTCGGGTCGACGACCTCGAAGCCGCTGTCGGCCAGCGCCTCCCGGGTGCAGACCACTGCCATCTGGGCCGCCCGGTCCATCCGGCGGACCTCCTGCGGCGACAGGCCCTCGGCGACCGGGTCGAAGTCGGCCTCCGCGGCCACCCGCGACCGGAAGGGGGTGGCGTCGAAGAACGACAGGGTACGGGTGGCCGTGCGGCCAGCGGTCAACAGTTCCCAGAACGCCTTGGTGCCCAGTCCACCGGGGGCGATGACGCCAATCCCGGTGATGACCACCCGACGGTCGGATGTGCTCGTCATGGAAGACCTCCTGGCCGCGATATCCGTGTGAAAGCTAGGGACGGCCGGTCGAACGGCGCTGGAGCGTCGGTCGAGGGCCTGTCACGAGGCCCTGGCGAGCCCCGGGCGCAGTGGCCCGCCGGCGGCCAACACCTCCCGCTGGAGCCGCTGGAGGTCAGGCGAAGGGTCCAGGCCCAACTCCTCACTGAGCACCCGGCGCAGGTGGTGGTACGCCTGCAACGCCTCGCCACGGCGCCCGGAGCGGCTGAGCGCCACGATGAGCTGGCGGTGGAACCACTCGTTGAGCGGGTACGTGCCCACGAGATAGCGCAGCTCGCCGATCAGCTCGCGGTGGCGGCCGAGCGTGATGTCGGCCTGGATGCGCAGCTCCAACGCGCGGATCCACTGCTCCTGGAGGTGGATCGCGTGCGCCTCCAGCGCCGGCCCGAACGTCACGTTGGCGCCCACCGGCCCCGTCCACATGGCCAGCGCCCGCCGCAGCACCTCGGCGCCCTCCTCGGGCCGGTCCGACTCGATGTGCGAGCGACCCTGGTCGAGCATCGTCTCGAACACCTCGGCGTCGAGCTGGCCCGGCTCCACCCTGAGCAGGTAGCCGCGGGCGCGGCTCTCCAACACGGTCCGGTCCGGGGTCTCTATGCCCTCCTTCGCGAAGAGCTTGCGCAGGTGGTAGATGTAGGTCTGCACAGTGGTGACGGCGCTGCGCGCCGGATCGTCACCCCACAGCTCCCGGATTATCGAGTCGACCAGAACGACCCGATTGGCCCGCATCACCAGCAGCGCCAACACGGTCCGCACCTTCGGCGGCGTCGGCGTGCAGATCCGGCCCTCGTGGATCACTTCAAGCGACCCGAGAATCTCGTACCTGACCACAGTGGTCCCCCCATTCCCCATAGCACTCGTCGAGACGCTCTCAAGCTATGGATGAGCAGGACGTGTCGGAACGACCGCAGGTAGCGACATCGCGGGTTCTTCCGAGGATCGATGCGTGTCGAAAGTTGTACGGCGCGTACCCCTTCGATCGCTCGATGTTTCCTCCAGGCAACCTCCACCAGGGGCGGGAAGACTCGCCGGGCCCCCACGCCCCTCGGGTTAGGAGTCACACATGTCGCGCCGCCTCTTCACCTCCGAGTCGGTCACCGAAGGTCATCCCGACAAGATCGCCGATCAGATCAGCGACGGGATCCTCGACGCGCTACTGGCGCAGGACCCGCACAGCCGGGTCGCCGTCGAAAGCCTGATCACCACCGGCCAGGTCCACGTCGCGGGCGAGGTCACCACGCAGGCCTACGCCGACATCCCGCGCATCGTGCGGGAAACGGTCCTGGGCATCGGGTACGACTCGTCGAAGAAGGGCTTCGACGGCGCCTCCTGCGGCGTCAGCATCTCGATCGGCGCCCAGTCGCCCGACATCGCGCAGGGCGTCGACACGGCTATCGAGCTGCGCGACGGTTCGTCCGGCGGTGGGCTCGACGCCCAGGGCGCCGGTGACCAGGGCATGATGTTCGGCTTCGCCTGCTCGGAGACGCCGGAGCTGATGCCGCTGCCGATCGCTCTGGCCCACCGGCTGGCCCGTCGTCTGGCCGCCGTCCGCAAGGACGGCACAGTGCCGTACCTGCGGCCGGACGGCAAGACCCAGGTCACCGTCGAGTACGACGGCCTACGCCCGGTCCGGCTCGACACCGTCGTGGTCTCCACGCAGCACGCCGCCCACATCTCCCTCGACGAACTGCTCGCCCCCGACATCCGGAACCACGTGATCACGCCGGAGCTGGAGGCGCTCGACCTCGACACCGAGGGTTACCGGCTGTTGGTCAACCCGACGGGCCGGTTCGAGATCGGTGGCCCGATGGGCGACGCCGGCCTGACCGGCCGGAAGATCATCGTCGACACCTACGGCGGGTACGCCCGGCACGGTGGTGGCGCCTTCTCGGGCAAGGACCCGTCGAAGGTCGACCGCTCGGCGGCGTACGCGATGCGGTGGGTGGCGAAGAACGTCGTCGCCGCGGGCCTGGCCGAACGGTGTGAGGCGCAGGTGGCCTACGCGATCGGCAAGGCCCACCCGGTGAGCCTGTTCGTGGAGACGTTCGGGACGGAGACGGTGCCGCTCGACCGGATCGAGAAGGCGATCGGTGAGGTCTTCGACCTGCGCCCGGCGGCGATCATCCGCGACCTGGACCTCCTGCGTCCGATCTACCAGCAGACGGCAGCCTACGGCCACTTCGGCCGTGAACTCCCGGACCTGACCTGGGAGCGCACGGACCGCGCCGCAGACCTCAAGGCCGCTTGTTGAGGAACGTCGCCGGTCGCCAGGGCCTGTTTCATGAGGGCGGTCGAGCCGAGGCGGGCCCGCCGCAGGCCGGCCAGTTCCTATGGAACAGGCCCTAGAACGGCGGGCGGCGCGGGCGTGGCACCAACCGGTCGTGTGGCAGCGTCACCAGTGACGCTGCCACCGCCTTGTTGACCGCGTCGATGCGGGAGACCGCGCCGAGCTTCGCGAAGATGCGACGCAGGTGGCTCTTCACAGTGGCCTCGGTCAGGTCGAGTCGCCGTGCGATCTGGGCGTTGGTCATCGCCTCGGCCGCGAGTTGCAGGATCTCCAGCTCGACGGGAGACAGAATGGTGGACTCCGCGTTCTGCACCTGCACGAGGCTCTGACCGGAGACCGAGAGCAGCACCGAGCCACTGCCGTCCCGTGCCTTGCGGATCGCGGCGACCAACTCCTCACGACCCACGCTCTTGAGCAGGTAGGCGCGAACCCCGGCGGCGATCAGCCGGCGCAGCAGGTCGGGGCTGTCATACATGCTGAGGATGACGACAGCGCTGTCCGGCGACACCTCACGGATGCGGCGCACCGTTACCACCGGGTCGTCGCCGGGAATCTCGACGTCGAGCAGCACCACGTCGGGCCGCTCCGACGCCGCCTTGGCGACCGCGGTGGACGAGTCGCCCGCCTCGTCGACCACGTCGAGGTCGGCGTGCACCTCGAGCACCCAGCGCAGCCCCTCGCGGACGAGAGCGTGGTCGTCGACTATGAGGATGGTGGTGGTGGCGCCGGCGGGAAACCCGCCGTCGGACCGCGTCAACCTAACCCCCAGACCCCATCCCCCGACGCCAGCGTGCACACGATTGGCACCGTATCGCGGACGTGTGACACCACAGCCATCGTGGCGTCCTCCCGACACGAAGAACGCCACGATCGCCGCGCGACTCTGTCAGTCTTGTGTGGACAGACGGACCAACTCGCCGATGCCGAGGCCCTTGTTGGCGATGTAGAAGCTGCCGTCCTTGGCGATGGCGAACGACATCGGGGAGTCCAGGCCGGTGCTCGCCAACTCCCGGTGGCTACCGTCGCGCTCCACCCGGATCAACGCGCCGGTGGAATCCCCGGAGCTGAGCCCGTTCTTCGCGATCTCCAGCACGACCAGTCGACCCCGCTTGTCGAACGCGATGTCGATGATGTTGGTGAAGCCGGTCGCGAAGATCGTCGGTTCCTGCCCGGGCACCAGCCGCCACACCCGGGCGCCGCCGTTCGGGAAGGGGTGGCCCGTCAGCTGCCCGATGTAGAAGGCGCCGTCCGGCCCACGGGTGATGGTGACCGGCACGAACTGGATCGGCGTCGTCGAACCGGGCGGCAGACCCCACTCCGGCGGCGCTGGAACCTGCTCCTGCGGCCACACGTGTTCGGCAGTGACCACACCGCGACGGTCGATCTTGAGCACGTCGTTTGCGGCCGCGTCGAGCGCGTAGACGTCACGCCCGTCGGCGACGACCGCGTACGGCTGGCTCTCCGGAATGACCCCGTCGGGGTTGTTTTGCCCCTCGTAGGCGGAGAGGTCGCCGACGACAGACCAGCGGCGCTTCCCTTCGACCCGGAGGATGGTTCCCATCGTGGCCCCGGCCGCACCGAGCAGGTCACGCGAGACCGGGTCGGTGCTGTAGCCCATCGCCACCAGGAGCTTGCCCTGCCGATCGAAGGCCAGGTCGTGTGCGCCGTAGACGGAGAAACCGCCGCCGGTGCTCCGCAGCGACGGCAGGCCCGTCACGACTCGCTTCTGCCAGCCGTGACGGACCGCAGTGATCGCACCGGTCGAGCCGTAGCAGAGGTTGGTGCCGAACGTGCCGGGGATGCACACGTCTTCGCCGCCGAGCCCGGCCTCGGCGACGTAGACGATGCCGGCCCGGTCGATGGCGACACCGCGAGGGTTGTCGAGGTTGCGGGCGACGACGGTCAGTCGCCCAGTGGTCGAGGTGGCCGCCGTGGCGGGCGCGGCAATGCCGGCCACCAGTACCAGCGGCACAGCCAGCGACAACGTTCGTCGCATCGCGTCGAGCATGGGTTCTCCTCAGCAAGCGGGGTTCGGATGCGAACGACGCTGCCGCCGTTGCCTCGAGGCCCGGTGGAGGAAGGCTCGACAGGTCCGCCTACTCCGGCTGATTGGGAGTGCCCCGCCCCAGCTCATAGGGGGATGTCACGCCCTCGTAGGCGAGGTGCATCACCATGCCGTTGGCCGCGTGGTCGAGGTTGTGGCAGTGGTCCATCCAGAGCCCCGGATTGTCCGCCTTGAAGCCGATCTCGTAGATCTCACCGGGAATCACGTCGAGGCTGTCGATCCACCACGGTGACCCGGTCGCGCGGACCCCGTTGCGGGACAGCACCAACGCGTGGTGGCCGTGCAGATGCATCGGGTGGTTCTGGTGGCTGCGGTTGACGATCCGTACCTTGACCACGTCGTCCATTCGGACCATGAGCGTCGGCGTGTTGGGGAAGCTGTGCCCGTTGATGATCGGCACCAGGTGGAGGCCCCCGTTGTAGAAGGACAGCCGGTCGTCGAGGAGCTGGGTGAACGAACGGTCGTACGACGAGCCCGCGTCGAAGGGCCGGGTGCCGCCAGACCCGTACGAGAGCGGGTCGAAGTGGTCCCCGTCGTCAACGATCTTCGGCGTCGAGGTGTCACCCGGTGGTGCCAGGACCAACCCTGCGTCACGGTTGGCGAGGTCGGTCAGGCGCACCGGGCCCGCCGGCATCGTGAACGTCACGTCGTAGCGTCCACCGGTCGCCAGACCGAACCGCGGCTCGGTCAGCGGGGTCGGACCGTTGACGTCGACCCCGTCGATAGCCGCCACCCGCACCGGCGTGCCGTTGACCGTCAGGGCCCGAGGGCGGCTGTCGGTGGACGGATTGTTGTCGGTGTTGATCAGGCGCAGCCGCACCGGCGTGCCCGGGGCCACCTCCTGGCGTTGCAGCGTGTCACTCGTGCCGAACGAGACGATGTTGTCGTCGGGCGTACGCCACTCGTGGGCCTGCACGACGAAGTCCCGCTCGCCGGCTGGTGGGCCGTCGCGCGGCTCCACGATCAACGCGCCGAACAGACCCCGCCTGATCGCCTCGAGCGGGTTCTGGTGGGTGTGGTACCAGAAGGTGCCGACCTGCTCGGCGATGAACCGGTAGGTGAAGCTGCCGCCGGGCTCCACAGCGTTCTGCGTCGCGCCGGCAACGCCGTCCTCACCGTTGGGGACGTCGAGGCCGTGCCAGTGGATGGTCACGTTCTCGTCGGGAATCTCGTTGTGCAGCGTCACCTCGACGAGGTCTCCCTCGCGGACCCGCAGCTCCGGCCCGGGCGACTGTCCGTTGTACGTCAGCGCCTCGATCTCGGTGCCTGACGAGAGCCGTACCGTGGCGTTCTTCGCGGTCAGGGTGAAGGCCTTGTTGGGCTTGCCGGTCCGCGGCCCTCGCAGGTCGTCGACGGAGGTCCCGCCGTGACCACCGTGACCGATCGACGGGCCGCCGCCGTAGTCGACGTTGTCGTGGGACGTCATGCTCATCCGGTCGGGCAGCCTGCTGCTCTGCGCCACGTAGGTGATACCGGCGACGACGACCAGCACCACGACGGCGGCCTGCGCGGTGGCGCGCAGGGCGCTGGCACGCCGGCCACGGCGTGCGAAGTCGGTAGCGGTCACGACCCGCAGACGATGCACCTGCCAGAACCACAGCACCAACACCGACAGCAGGATCGGCGCGGCGTGGGTCGCGATGTCGTCGAGGTAGGACGGGACCGGGCGGGACACGTACGCGAAGTAGACGCCGATGACCGTCGCCACCGCCGTCACCTGGACCGGCACGACGAATCGGGGATCGGCGGCGGCGGAGCGCGTCTCGACGTCGACCGGTGCGTCGTCGCGGTTGGCCAGGGTGCGCAGGCCGGGCACGGTCCAGATGACGACGGCCAACATCGGCAGCAGCAGGAGCGGCATCTGCACGATCACGCGGTTGTCGGCAAAGATCCAGTCGACGGCGAGCATCAGCCCTATCGCGACGCACTTGAGGACCAGCACCACCAGCGCGGCGACGAGCAGACGCAGCAGTCGACGGGCGCTCTTGCGCAGCGCCTCGGGCGTTGGCCGCCAGGCCAGCCGCGTGGCGAGGATCGCCGCGGACAGCCAGATCAGGAACAGGACCCCGGCCAGGATCCCATCGGCGTTCTCTCCGACCTCAAACATGACGCCAACATACGAAGGATGCGCACCGCACGGCATCCGTTGAGGAACGGTCGGTGCGTACGGCGATCGCCGTAGCGGGCACCGCCCGCGAAACACGGGCCGTAGTCAGCTGCCGGGAGCGACGAGCCCCGTCTGGTAGGCGAGGACGACGAGTTGCGCGCGGTCGCGGACGCGGAGCTTGACCATGGCTCGGTGGACGTGGGTACGGGCCGTGGCCGGGCTCATCGACAGGCGGCGCCCGATCTCCTCGTTCGTCAGCCCGCTGGCCACCAGGCTCATCACCTCGCGCTCGCGGTCGGTCAACACCGCCAGCCGGCCGCCGTCGACCGGCATGGGCGCGACCTTGCTGACGAACGCGCTGACCAGCCGGGCCGTCACCCGCGGCGAGATCAACATGTCGCCGCCGGCCACCACCCGCACCGCCTGGCGCAGCTCGTCGGGCTCGATGTCCTTGAGCAGGAACCCGCTCGCGCCGGCGCGCAGCGCCTCGAAGACGTACTCGTCGAGCTCGAAGGTGGTCAGGACGATGACCCGCACGGCCGGGAACCGCTCGACGATAGCGGCGGTCGCCCGCACGCCGTCGAGCACCGGCATTCGCACGTCCATCAGCACGATGTCCGGCCGGGTCGCGGCGACCATCTCGACAGCCTGGGCGCCGTTGGATGCCTCACCGACCACCTCCAGGTCGTCGCTGTGGTCGAGCAGGCCCCGGAAGCCGGCCCGCACGAGTGTCTGGTCGTCCGCCAGCACCATCCGGATCGTCACGCTGTCTCCTCCACCTCGACCGGCAGCCGCGCGGCCACTCGGAACCCCCCGCCCTGCGACCGGGGCCCGGCCTCGAGCGACCCACCGGCCGCCGTGGCCCGTTCCCGCATGCCGGCCACCCCGTGCCCCCGCCGGCCCGCCCCGGCCCCGACTCCGTCGTCGACGATCTCCACTGTGACGGCGTCACCCGCGTAGGCGATGGTGACGTCGACGGTCGTCGCCGCGGCGTGTTTGACGGTGTTGGTGATTGACTCCTGCACGATCCGGTAGACCGAGAGCGCCACCTCCGGCGGGATCGGGCGCGGGGTGCCGGCGATCCCCGACCGCACCTTCACGCCGGCCTGCTCGGCGACCGCGAAGACGCGGGCCAGATCGGGCACCTCTCCGGCGTCGCGGAGCATGCCGATCGCCGAGCGGACCTCGTGCATGGCGTCTCGGGCCGCGCCCCGGATGCTCCGCAGCGCGGCCCGCGCCTCGGCCGGCTTGCTGTCGAAGATGTCGTCGGCGAGGCTCGCCTGCACACTGATGGCGGCGATCGTGTGACCGAGTACGTCGTGGACCTCGCGAGCGATGCGGAGCCGCTCCTGGGCGACCTCGTGTTGACGCTCCTGGCGCATCACCGCGAGACGCTGCTGTGCCTCGGCCAGCCGGTCCCGGCGGGTGCGGATCGTCTCGGCGAGCAGCACCACTGCCGCGAGCAACGAACCCTCTTCGAGGGTGGCCGAGAGGGCGGGAAAGAAACCCTCGCCGAACAGCGTGTACCGCATGATCAGCTCAAGGACGACGAAGAACCCGGCGACGACGAGCGCCCAGGTGAACCGGCCGGCGGCCGCCACGGAGAAGAGGGCGGCGGCCAGCGGGAGGGCGGGCGGGATGCCCGGGTACTCGAGCGCGTAGTAGATCATCAGCGCGGTGACCGAGCCGACCAGCACCAGCAGCGGCCAGCGGCGCCGGAAGACCAGCAGCAGCCCGATCACCGCGCCGATCGCGTAGGCGCGCGCGTCCGGCGGCCGGGCGCCGGGCTCGTCGGCGACCCGGATCGCCACTGCCACGACGGCCGCGACGACGACCGCGATGAGCGCATCGATCGCGATTCGTCTGACCGCCGGTTTCATGTCCGCAACGGTACGACGCGCGCACGGTCCGTTAGCGAGGGCCCCTTCCCAACCGGAAACCGTCGGCAAGGGGCCCGTCGGCTCAGCCGCGGCGGAGCGAGAGCAGGGTCTGCCCGGTGGGGATCACGGTGCTGCCGTCCACCTGGAGCCCGGCCTTCTCGCCAAGTTCGGCGTACTCCCGCCAGGTCCTCGCCTTGCCCGCCATGAGCGAGAGGAGGCGCAGGTCCATCTGCGTGATGAACATCAGTCGGGCCGGGTCATCGGGGAAGTTGTCGTTCTCGTCCTTCACCAGGATCTGCACGATCAGCACCTTTCCGGTAGTGCCGATCGCGTCCGCCGCCCGCTGGAGGATCTTCTCGGCGGCGCTGTCGTTCCAGTCGTGCAGGACGTTCGACAGGATGTAGACGTCGGCGCCGGTCGGAAGCGGGTCGAAGATGCTCCCGCTGACCACCTCGGCGCGGTCGGCGATGCCCGCCGCCTCGAACCGGGCCCGGCCCTGCTCGACGACGCCCGGCAGGTCGACCACTGTGCCGCGCAGGTGCGGCTGGGCCTTGAGGATCTCGGTGAGCAGGGCGCCGGTGCCGCCGCCGACGTCGATGACGTGGTTGACGGTGCTCCAGTCGTAGCCCTGGACGACCTGGTCGAAGTAGCTCGCGTGGGTGGCCATCAGCGCGCCGAACGACGTGGCCCGGTCGGGGTTGGTGGCCAGGTCGTCCCAGAACTCGATGCCGTAACGCACGGGGTACGCCGCGTCGCCGGTGCGGATCGAGTGGGTCAGCGAGCTGAACGTGCCCTCGATCCGGCCGGCCATCGAGTCGACGTCGAGCCAGGGACGTTGGGCGGCGGGATGGTCGGTCTTGAGGAACTCGGCGGCTTCCGTCAGGGCGTACACCCGTGGCTCGGTCTCCTTGAAGACGCCGCGGACCGCGAGGTAGCGCAGCAGCCGGTGCAGCGCGTCGGGATTGGCCTTCGTCGCCGCGGCGAGCTCGTCGAGCGTGGTGGTGCCCGCGGCGATCAGGTCGGCGAGGCCGAGCGTCGCCGCGGCCCGCACTGCCCACGGCGTGATCGTGTCGGTCAGCGAGTAGAGATTGACCCGATTTTCCGTCATGGCGGCGAGCTTCGACGACGGCGCTCAAGACCTGCTCGAAGCCGCGTCGATCGACCGGTTCTCCAGCCGGGTTCGAGTGGGCGGGCGCAGGCTGCGCCTGTCACGGCCGCCATGCGAAGGGGACACGATGGGCGCCAGCCACCAGGAGCGCGGAGCGATCGAGGTCATTCAGGACCTCATGCAGCAGAAGTGGGTCTACGAGCTGTTCGGCGAGATCGGCGCGCGCCAGGGTGCCTCGGCCGCGCACGTCGAGCGGCTGAGGGCGGTCGACGCCGCCGCGCACGTGTTCTGGCCGTTCCAGGCACCGCCATTTCCGGTGATCGCGGCCACCGCCAGCGGATCGACGTTGACCGACGTCGACGGCAACGACTACCTCGACTGCCACATGGGATACGGCGCTCAGGCGCTGCACGGGCACAACCCGGCGCCGGTCGTCGACTTCGTCCGCGAGCACCTCGGCAAGGGCACCGGCAACGGCTACACCAACGCGTTGGAGCTGGAACTGGCGACGCTGCTGCGGGAACTCCTCCCGCACAACGAGAAGTTCGCCTTCCAACACTCGGGTACGGGTGCCACCCAGTCGGCGATCCGGCTCTGCCGTGCGCACACCGGGCGGAGGATGGTCGCCAAGTTCGAGGGCACCCTGCACGGGTCCCACGACCTGGCTGTCCACAACACCGCGCCCTGGTATCACGGGCACCCCGCGGTGCCGTTCCCAGAGATCGGCAAGGACGGCATTCCGCTGGTCTCGGCATTCGCCGGCGTCACCCCGGCCGAGCCGCGCGACCTGCTGATCCTTCCCAACGACACAGCTCTCGCTGTCGAGTTGATCGAGCGACACGCGGGCGAGTTGGCGTGCATCCTGGCCGAGCCGGCCGCCTCGTCGTTCCCGTTCGAGGAGACGACGATCCCGATGATCCGCGAGGTGGCGGTGGCCGCCCAGCGGCTCGGGGTGCCGTTCATCCTCGACGAGGTGCTGACGGGCTTCCGTTCGGGGCTCGGCGGCGCCGCGCAGAAGTTCGACATTCCGACCGACCTCGTCACCTACGGCAAGGTGATCAGCGGGCTCGGGCTGCCGCTGTCGGCGATCGGCGGTCGGGCCGACATCCTGGACATCTCGCAGACCAGTGGGCAGTCCTGGACCGACTTCGGCCAGAAGACCGGCCTGCAGGGCAGCCACACCGGCAACCACCTGTCGGTGGCGGCGTCGCTGGCCACGCTCCAACTGCTCCGCGACAAGGGGCCCGCCTACTACACGGACCTGCGGGCCAAGGTCGACCGGGTCCAGGCGCGGCTGGCCGCGTTCCGGGCGGCCGAGGGGATCCCGCTGCGCATGGTGGGGTTCGGTGACTACATCGGGTGCTTCCAGTTCCTTCCGGAAGACTCCTACACCGACTACCGGGACTACTCGCGGGCACTCAACCCCGCGACGTTCATCCTCACGCTGCTGCTGCGCAAGCGCGGCATCTACACGCTGGGCATGCCGATGTTCTTCGCCGGCGGCGCTCACAGCGACGCCGACGTGGACCGGCTGACCGACGCCGTGCTGGAGAGCACGCTGGAGCTTCGCGCCAACGACTTCCCCTTCGACCTGGCGTGGCCGGCGACGTCCGCGTGGGGCTCCGGCTCCTCCGAGTGGGGTTCGGGCTCCTCCGACTGGTCGTAGCCACCTCCGCGTCATCGGGCCCGGGTCAGCTCCTGACCCGGGCCCTCCTCATGTGCCGTACAGGTCATACGCAAATAGCCGTACTTGACTAATCGTACGCGAAAGCGTGTAGTCGAAGGGTGGGTCCGCTGTCGACCCCGTCCGACTTCAGGAGGAACGCGATGACGGAGAGCTGGACCGACGAACGCAGCGCCGCCCCACCCAATCCGCGCCGATGGCTGATCCTGGCCGTCATTCTGGCCGGGGCATTCATGATTCTGTTGGCAACGACGATCGTCAATGTCGCTGTCGCGCCGATCCAGCGCGACCTCCAGTCGACCTACACGGCGATGGAGTGGGTCATCGCCGGCTACGCGCTCGGCTACGGCCTGCTGCTCATCCCCGCCGGGCGGATCGGCGACCGCTTCGGCCACCGCAAGCTGTTCCTCATCGGCGTCGCGGGGTTCACTATCGCGTCCGCGGCGTCGGCGCTCGCTGCCACACCCGGCCAGCTGATCGCGTTCCAGGTGGTGCAGGGCATGATGGCCGGCATCCTCAACCCGCCAGTGCTGGCGCTGATCCAGACCACGTTCCCGGCGAAGGAGACCGGAAAGGCGTACGGGATCTACGGCGCGATCGGCGGCATCGCGACGGCCAGCGGCCCGCTCCTCGGCGGCCTGCTGATCGCGTGGGACCTCAACGGCTGGGACTGGCGACCGGTGTTCCTGCTCAACGTGCCGATCGGCCTGGCCACGTTCATCGCCGCGCTGATCCTGGTGCCCGAGTCGCGAGGCCGCCGCGGTGGGCTCGACGTGATCGGCATGCTGCTCGTCTCGGCCGCCGTCCTGCTGCTGGCCGTCCCCCTGGTCGAGGGCCAGCGCCTGGGTTGGCCGGCATGGACGTTCGTGTCGATGGCAGCGGCGCTGCCCGCGCTGGCCGTCTTCGCGGTGTGGGAGTTGCGCCGGGCCCGACGCGCCCAGGTCCCGCTCGTGAGCATGCGCCTGTTCTCGCACCGCTCGTTCTCCGCCGGCGTCGGCATCAGCCTCTGCTACTTCGCGGGCTTCATCGGCCTGCTCTTCGCACTCTCGCTGCACCTGCAGATCGGCCTGGAGAAGTCCGCCCTGACGACCGGCCTGATCCTGCTGCCGTTCTCGTTCGGCACACTGGTCGGCGCGGCCATCTCCGACAACGTCGCCCGGGCGCTCGGTCGTGGCGTTCTGATGCTCGGCGCGGGCATCGTGATCGTCGGCATGGTGGGCATCATCGCCACGATCCACTGGTGGGGCTCCGGCCTGGAACTACTGCCGGCCCTGCTCTTCGCCGGCTTCGGCTCGGGCCTGGTGATCGCGCCGAGCGTCGAGATCGTGCTGGCCGGTGTGCCCTGGCAGGACGCGGGCGCGGCCAGCGGTGTGCTCGGCACCGCCCAGCGTCTCGGCCAGGCGATCGGCGTCGCGGTGGCCGGCGTGGTCCTCTTCGGAACGCTCGGCTCCTACTCGGGGACGGCCGCCGAGAAGGCGAGCCCGGAGCTGCAGGCATCGCTCGTGGCGGCGGGCCTGCCGCCGGCCGAGGTGAGCGCCGCGACGACCACCTTCGCCGACTGTTTCATCCGCCAGTCGCGCGCGTCGGATCCGACGGCCACGCCGCCCGGCTGTGCGGACTCGGCGCCGGGTCCGGTCGGCGAGGCCTTCGACAGCGCTGCCACGTCGGCATTGGAGACCAACTTCAACCGCGCGGTCCAGTGGACCGTCGGCACCGTCCTGGTCGGCGTGATCCTCACGTTCCTTCTCGTCTACCTGCTGCCCCGCCGACCCGAAGAGCCCTGGGCCGAGGCGAGCAAGCCCGATTGGAACGTGACGACGACCCAGCCCGAGCCCGCTCAGTGACAGGCCGCCAGCCCCGGCCCCCGGAGATGCCACAGGGGTCGGGGCTGGCGTCGTCACGAGGTGGTCATCGAGGTCGGTTGGTTGGCCATCAGCTTGGGCAACTGGTCGAGCAGCTCGTCGTGCCAGGCGAGCTCGGTACGAAGTCGGAGTTCGGTATGACGGAAGGTCGTCCACTCCAGGCCGCGGATGTGCGGCGCCGCCAGCTCCCGGAGCGCGAGCCACGAGTCGAGCTGCTCGGCGAGGGCCTTCCGGCGCGCCACGATGATCGTGCGCAGCGCGGCCTCTCCGATGTCGATCACGTTCTGCAGGGCCAGGTCGACCGGGTCGTGACGGAGCTTGGTGTCGCGCAGCGCCTCGTCGCGGTGGTCGATCAGCTCCGCCGCGCCAGCCGAGGTGAGCGCGTAGATCGTGCGGGCGGGTCGGTTGCCCTCCTGCTCGGTCCGGACCGCCTCGATGACGCCCTCGACCTGCATTCGGTGCAGCGCGCCGTAGAGCGACCCCGGCTTGACGTCGCTCCACAGCTCGGTACGGTCGACCTGGGCCGCCCGGCGGATCTGGTGCCCATGCATGGGGCCCCCGCGCGCGAGCGCACCGAGTACGAACAGGCGAGTGCTATTCACGGCATTAGTCCAACACGAGTGCCCGTTTGCGGGCAAGTTACCCAGAGCAATCCTTGAGCGGCCCGCTATCCATGAAACGTCGGGTCGCAGAGCCTCGGCAGGACGATCAGCGAAGCCGCGATGGCCCTGTTGACCGCGTCGATCCGGGACACCGCGCCGAGTTTGGCGAAGATGTTGCGCAGGTGGCGCTTGACCGTCGCCTCCGACAGGCAGAGCCGGCCGGCGATCTGGGCGTTGCTCATCGCCTGACCGACCAACTGCAGGACCTCGCGCTCACGGTCCGACAGCGTGCTGTGCACCGGCCCTTGCACCTGGGTCAGGCTCTCCCGCGACACCGCCAGCATCACCGGCGCGTCATCGGCGCGGGCGCCGCGGATCGCCGCCACCAACTCCTGGCGCGTCGAGTTCTTCAGCAGGTAGCCGCAGATGCCGAGGGTCAACAACTCACGCAACAGCGTCGGGCCGTCGAACATGCTGAGGATGATGACCCGGCTCGCCGGCGCGACGTCGCGGATCCGGCGGACCGTCGTGGTCACCCCGTCGCCGGGGATCTGCACGTCGAGCAGCACGATGTCGGGCTGGCGGATTCGGATCTCGTTGATCGCGGCGCCGCTGTCGCCGGCCTCGCCGACGACCACCAGGTCGCGCTGGGCGTCGAGGATCTCCCGGAGGCCGTCGCGCACCACGACGTGGTCGTCGACCAGCACGATGCGGGTCGGCTCGATCATCGTGACGGTCACCGGCCGGCCCCCGCCCCGACGGCGAGCAGCGGCACGACAAGCTCGACCGAAGCGCCCTGGTGGCCCGCCGCGCGCAGCGCGAGGCGACCGCCGACGACCGCCGCGCGCTCAACCATGGCGCGCAGGCCGGAGCCGTCGCGCACCGTCGCGAGGTCGAAGCCCACCCCGTCGTCGGCGACTGTCGCCCGCAGCTCGTGCGGGGTGATGTCGATGACCGCGTGGATCACCCGAGCGCCGGAGTGGGCCACCGCGTTGCGCAGCGCTTCGCGGACGACCAGAAACACCTCGTCGAGCACCTCGGGCGGCACCCACGACTCGTCGCCGTTGATCTCGGTGTGCAGACGTGTGTCGCCCGTCTCGACAGTCGACAGGAAATTGGCCAGCGCCTCGTCGAGTGATCCGAGCGGCTGAGAGAGCCGAAGGTCGGCGATGAGCACACGCAGATAGCCGACCGCGTCGTGAAGCGACTCCCGGGCGATGACCACCCGGCGGTCCACGTCGTCGTGGCGTCGTTCCTGGGCAAGCTCGTGGGCCTCCAGGTTGCGGTACGCCGCACTGAGGCTGTGGCCCAGCCGGTCGTGCAGCTCGCGCGCGATCAACGAACGCTCGGCGATCTGCGCCTGATGGACCTCGTTCATCAGGCCGGCGGCATAGCGCGAACTCGCGTCGGCCAGCCGGGTCAGTGTCGTACGGGTGAGCGCGTCGGCGACCAGCGCCAGGATCGCGCCTTGATCGGGCTGGCCGGCCAACTGCTCCAGCGCGTCTGCCAACACGATGTCGGCCAGCGCGACGACCGCGCGAAAGCACTCGCGTGGGTGAAGCTCGACGTCCTCCGTGGACACTGCCGGCGGCGGTGTCGACAGCGGGTCGGTCGTCTCACGACGAATCTCGGCCATCGTCTCGTGCAGCAGGACGTCGGCCTGCGCCGTGTAGCTGTCGATCAGGCCAGCGGCTCCTTCGAAGTCGTCACTCGCAGCGGCAAGACGCTGACGGTAGGCGGCAAGAATCGGTTGATGCCTGCGTTCGAGAACCTTGGCAGCGGTCCTCCGCAGCGCATCGTTTCCAACAACCATTGCGGATCCCCCGGTGTGTGCCCTATTGCTCCCCAGGTGCGGGCACGGACGGCTCTCCCCAGCGCCGGCTGCCCGCCGTGTCGCCGACTCCCCCCGTCGTGGGCGACAAAAGCACTCAGATCGGATCGGCCTTCTACGAGTTGTCACGGCCGACTACTCGCACGAGTCTACGGTCTCATCGCGCATCGTTGGAAGCATCGAAGCTTAGCTTTTGGTAGTCACACCAAAACTTAAGGTGAAATCCATATTTGGCCGCGACCAGTTTTCGACGGCGCGTCGAGGGGCCTGCCCGACAGTTCACCCGAGACCTCGACCACCAGGAGTGGAGCGACCAATGGTGAGCAGACGCAACGTCATGAAGGCCGGTGCCACCGCGGGAGCAGCCGCGCTGGTCACGGCCACCGCGGCGGCGGCGGCCCGCGGTTCCACCCCGTCCGCGACACCGGTCCACGGCCCCCACACCGGCCATGGAAAAACGGCACACGTCGCGGCCGTCACCGCCCCGTTCGCTGTCCGGATGCCGATACCGCCCGTGCAGCAGCCGATCGCCTCGGTAGCCAACACCGACTTCTACGTCGTTTCCACCCGTAAGGCTCAAGCGGAGATCCTGCCCGGGACGCGTACCGAAGTGTTGACCTATGACGGGCTCTTTCCCGGCCCGACGTTCCGGGTAAAGACGGGCCGGCTCGCGGTCATCGCCCACAGCAACCACCTCGACATGCCGACCGCGGTGCACGTGCACGGAGGCCACACACCGTCGAGCAGCGACGGGTTCCCGACCGACGTGCTGGACCCGGGGAAGAGCCGGATCTACAGCTATCCCAACAAGCAGCGGGCGGCCACGCTCTGGTATCACGACCACGCCCACCACATGGAGGCCGAGCACGTGTTCCGCGGGCTCGCCGGCTTCTTCCTGATCGACGACCCAGCCCAGGCCGAACTGCGGTTGCCCTCCGGCAACCACGACATCCCGATCATGTTGCGCGACGCGCGGTTCGCCGACGACGCGAGCCTGGTCTTCGAACACGACGACTTCCAGTTCCGCAACACGATCCTCGTCAACGGCAAGCCGCAGCCCTACTTCCCGGTGGCCGCCCGCAAGTACCGGCTGCGCTTCGTCAACGCGTCCAACCTCCGCACGTTCACCCTGCGGCTCGGCAACGACGCCGAGGTCGCCCAGATCGCGAGTGACGGCGGGCTGCTCGCCGGGCCGACGCCGATCCGCTCGTGGAGCCTGACGCCCGGCGAGCGGATCGAGATCGTCGTCGACTTCGGCGCGTTCCCGGTCGGCAGCCAGGTCTTCCTCGACGACGCGGTGGCCGGGCCGGTGCTGCGCTTCGACGTCAACCGGGCTGCCGCCGACACCAGCCGGGTGCCCGACCGGCTGAGCACCATCCCCGCGCTGCCGGCGGCCACGAAGGAGCGGGCGTTCACGCTCAACTTCAACCCGTCGACCGGCCAGTTCCTCATCAACGGGCAGCAGTTCGACGCCGAACGGGTTGATACCGAGATCAAACGCAACACGACCGAGGTGTGGACGGTGACGAACGGCGACACGCTCTTCGGCATCCCGCACAACTTCCACCCCCACCTGGTCCAGTTCCGGGTGCTGGATCGCAACGGTCAGCCGCCGGCGCCGGGCGAGGCCGGGGTGAAGGACACCATCTCGGTGGGGCCGGGCGAGACGGTCCGACTCCAGGCGACATTCGGGCCATACCTTGGCCGATATGTCTACCATTGCCACATGATCGACCATTCGGCGAGTGGGATGATGGCACAGATGAAGATCATTCCCTGACCCCTGAGAAAGGTTTCTTGTGCCCTCGGCAGAGAAGACTGTGCAGATTGGACGGACCCCCGAGGCCGTCTTCGCCTTTCTCGCCCGCGGCGAGAACGACGCGCGCTGGCGTCCCAACGTGCTCGACGTCGCGCGCGTCTCCGGCGAGGGGGTCGGCGCTCGCTACAAACAGGGGCTCAAGGGCCCCGGTGGGAGCCGCATCCCTGCCGACTACGAGGTGACCGGGTTCGAGCCGGGTCGACGTCTGGCGTTCCAGGCGACCGGCAGCGTGGTACGCACCCAGGGCGAATACACGCTCACCCCGGCCGACGGCGGCGGGACGCGGCTCACGCTGAAGCTGGCGTGGCAGCCGAGCGGGCTGTCGCGCTTCCTCGGCCCGGTCGTCGGCAAGACGTTCGAGGAGGAGATCGCCGCCCTCGACGCCCTTCGCGACCTGCTGGAGAGCGAAGCCTGAGCGCGGCGTGAGCCGGTGGCGCCGGCGGCAACCGCCGCCAGTGGATGTCGCCCGAGGGCCCGGAGCCAACTGGCTCCGGGCCCTCATCCTGTCGAACTCAAGGACTGGCGCAGGTGACGTTGCTGGGTGCGGTGGCACCGTTGCCGGTGGCGGTGAACCCGAAGGTGGTGGAGGCGCTCGGGCCGACCGTGCCGTTGTAGGCGGCGTTCTTGACGGTGACACTGCCGGTGGTGCCCGTGTTGGTGCCGCTCCAGAGACTGCTGATGGCCTGACCACTGGCCAGGGTCAGGCCCACCGTCCAGCCGTTCAGGGGCGCTGTGGAGTTGTTGGCCACTGTCACCTCAGCCTGGAAGCCGCCGGGCCAGGTGTTGAGCGTCCGGTAGGTGGCAGCGCAGGTGCCGGGCTCACCGGTCGGCGGCGGGGTGGTCGGCGGATCGGTGGGCGGGTCGGTCGGCGGCGGGGTCGTCGGAGGCGTGGTCGACTCGAACTGGCTGAAGAACCTCCAGATCTCACCCGACGTCCAGGTCCGCGAGTCGTTGGGACTGCCCGACCCGTCCACCGGGCTTGGGGTGTGGTCCCCGTCGAACGCCGCCCACTGCACGGGGTAGCCGGCCCGGCAACCCGCGTACGTGGTGGTGATGTGGGTGAGGCTGCCCCGGCTCGGCTCGCGGGGGCTCTGCGCGGTGCACCCGTTGTTGCGCACGAACGTGTCGCGCAGCTGCCGACCCTGGGAGATGTTCAGCACGCTGTCGTAGATGCCGTGGATGCCGAAGTAGGCGACCGGCTGCGTACCCCCGTTGCATCCGCTGAGGTTCGCGCCGGATATGACGGTGACCGCGCGGATGATCGTGGGCCGGGCACAGGCCACCGCGTAACTCATCGCCCCGCCGTAGCTCCAGCCCAGGGCGAAGCGCTGGGTGGTGTCCACGCACAGATCGTTCTCGATCTGCCGGGAGATGTCGTCGAAGAGGGTCAGGTCCCGACCGTTGGTGTTGGCCCAGCCGGCGTTGAGACCCTGCGGAGCAACGAAGATCGTGCTGTTGTTCGACAGCGGCTGGAGCCCGTAGTAACCGGCCGAGGTGACGTTGTTGGCTGATCCGTTCAACCAGTGGAAGCCGAAAATCAGCCGGTACTGGCGGTTACGGTCGTACCCGTCCGGGATCCGCAGGTTGTACGTACGGCTCTGGCCGCTGCTCTGAATCGTCCGCGTCCCGGTGGCGAGTGTGGGGGCCTTGCCGCAGCCGGCGGTCGCCGCGAGGGTGCCGTTGGTGGCGGCCACCGCCGTCGCACCGAAACCGCCGCTCAACGCGGCGCCGGTGGTGGCCGCGAGGAGAAGCGCCGCGGCCGCGATGGATGGGAGGAAGAACCTACGTCTGAGCATTGCTTGGGCTCCTTGCCGTTCGACGACAAACAGTGGTCGCCAGGCATCAACGGGGGCCCGGACTGGTCACCGACCGGAAAGGCGGGAGGGGCGGACCCCTCGGCGCGTCTTCGCCGGCTGGCTCGGGTGACCGGGAGCGTGCCCTTCACTCCCGGGTGAAAGATAGCATGTTATCGATAACACGCCGAGCTGATCGCGCCTCGCGGGCTCACGTCCCGAGCGGCCGGGCCGCCCACTCGGCCGCCACTTCGTGCAGGTCACCGGTGCGGAAACGCGGGGGCTCGTGCAGCAGGAAGTCACGGTGGCTGATGTTCCAGGCGTACGCCCCGGCCATGGCGAAGGCCAGCACGTCGCCCACGCCGATCGGCCCCGCGGTGACCGACCGGGACAGCACGTCCTTCGGGGTGCAGAGCTGCCCGACCACTGTGACCGGCCCGCCGTCGGTGCGGGGGCCGCCGGCACCCGGTCGCGGGTGCACAGTGAACGGCTGCGCGTGTCCCTTCGCCGCCGGAGTCCGCAGGTGGTGCGTCCCGCCGGCCACCACCACGAACCACTCGCCGTAGGAGCGCTTCACGTCGACGACCTCGGTGAGGTACGCCCCGCAGTAGGCGGTGACCGACCGGCCCGGCTCGATGCGCAGCCGCACGCCCGGATGCCTGTCGAGGACGTCCGTCAGGGCCTGGCCGTAGCCGTCCCAGTCGAATCGCGCGTCCGGGTCGGTGTAGTCGACTGTCATGCCGCCGCCGACGTCCACCTCGGCCGCGTCGACCTCGGCCGCAGCCCAACCGACCACGGCGGCGGCGACAGTCGCGGCGAGCGGCGCGTCCAGTCCACTGGCCAGGTGGGCGTGGATGCCGCGTACGTCGATGCCGGCGGGCGGGCGGCGGGCGCACGCGATCGCATCGGCCGGGTCCATGCCGAACGGGCTCGGTCCACCGCCCATGACCAGGCTCGCGCCCGGCGCGTCGACCGGCAGGTTCACCCGCAGCAGCACCTGGGCCGACCGGCCAGCCGCGGTGGCCAGCGCGCCGAGTCGCGCCAGCTCGGTGGGTGACTCGACGTGGATGCGGTGCACCCCGGCGGAGAGAGCGGCGGCGAGGTCCGCGTCGGTCTTGCCCGGCCCGGCGTAGGCGGCCGGCGCCCGTCCCGGCAGCACCTCGGCCAGCCTGCGCAGCTCGCCCCGGCTGGCGGCCTCGAACCCGTCGACGATCGGGGCGAGGGTTCGCAGCACACCGGGATCCGGGTTGGCCTTGACCGCGTAGAGCAGCTCGACCGGCTGGGGCAGCGCCGCCCGGATGGCTCGGGCCTGCCCGGCGAGCGCGTCGAGGTCGTGGACGTAGACCGGGCGGGTCATCGTGGCCCACCCATCGGGTTCGGCACCGGCACGAACGGTGCGGCCCGGTCGGCGTCACGCCGCCACCGGACCAGCAGGTTCGCCTTGGCCAGCAGCGGCTCCCCGGTCAGCAGCGGGTGCAGCTCCTCCGGCTCACCGAGGTCGGCGGCCACCGCCTCGACGACGGCGCGCAGCTCCTGCCACAGCCGCCGTTCGATTCCCGGTCGCGCGTCGGCGAGGGCCCCACTGATCCCACCGAGGTGGTTGACGAACAGGCAGTAGACGATCCGGCGATGGGCGGCCCGGGGACCGTAGCGGACCTGCGCCGGGACGCCGTCCGGCCAGGTATCCCACCGATTGGCGTCCAGCTTCACCCCCTCCAGGTCGCGCAGCAGCATCCGTACCGGGCGGCGGTCCCGGTCGAGCACGACGACCACGTTCTGCAGGTGCGCCTCGTGCACGACGCCGTGGCTGAGCCAGCTGCGCAGCACCGCCGGCACCAGCAGGCCGACGTACGCGCGCCACCAGGCCACCGGGTCCGGTGTCACCAGCGGCGTCGCGGCCAGCGCCGCCGCGAGCACCGGGGTGTCGCCCGGACGCAGGTGCGGACGCAGGCCGTCGCGCAGGATCGTTCCGTACGCCTCGTCCGGGCCGGGTACGTCGACGGTGCGGTAGGCGGGCTCGGCGAGCAGCCCCACCCCGTCCGGCAGCGGCACCCGGGCCAGCAGGTCGGTCAGCGCCACCGCGCCGGTGAGTTCGTAACGCGCGTTCTTGCGCAGGCAGTTGGTGATCCGCACGTGCAGGCTGGTCTTCACGAACAGGTCGGCCTCGGGGGCGTAGAGGGTGCGGACGCTCGCCGTGGGTCGTACCGGCACACCGGCCGCCCCCAGGTCGCGCAGCCGTGGGTGGGTGGGCGGCATCAGCGACAGCTGCCAGGGGTGCACCGGCAGGACGCGGTGCCCGCGTGGGGGCCGTGGCGGGTCGAGCGCGGCCACCAGCGGATCGAACGGCCCGGCGTCGGCGATCAGGTCGTCCGGTACGGCCAGCCAGTGCAGCCGGAACGCCGTGCGCAGCTCCGGTGCGTACGCCCGCCACCTGTCCGGGTCGCCGCTGCGCCACTTCGGGGTGGGGTGGTGCGGGTGGCCGAAGACCAGCGACTGCTCGGAGTCGACGTACGCGTCGATGGCGGGCTCACCGGTGGGGGTCGGATCCTCGGCCGGTCGGTCGGCCAGCAGTCGGGCCACTGTGTCCCGGCTGGCCCGGACCTGCTCGGCGAACTCGTCGTTGACCAGGCCGGTACGTGTGGTGAGTTCCGCCGCTACCAGGGCGGCCAACCCGTCCGCGTCCAGGTCTTCCCACCGCCCGCCGCCGGTGGTGCGTTGGACCGGGCCGGTGTAGCGGTGCGCGCCGATCGGCGAGGTTCGCGCGACCTCGCAGCGCACCGTGACATCGAGGTGCCGCAGTGGCAGCCGGACGGCGCCGTCGACAACTGTCGGGGTGCCGTCCGGCGGGGCCAGCTCGCGCAGCAGGCAGCCGAAGACGGCGTGGGCGGCGGCCAGGTCGGCGCGCTGAGCGGTGTCGCTGGCCGGCCGGGAGCGCAACTGGGCGCTCGTCATCGTGTCTCCCGGAGGTAGTTCGGGCCGGTACGCAGGTAGTACTTGTTGATGTCGGCGCAGCCCAACCGCTGTTTGGGCAACAGGGTGCCGGCGGTGATCATCGCCTTGATGGGCAGCTGGGTGGCGTGCAGGACCCGCTCGGTGAAGGTCCGCGCCGCCGGTCCGTCGCCCCACCGGTCGCGGGCGGCGGCGAGCCGGGGCACCAGCGCCTCGGCGGGTGTCGGCACGGGCAGCCCCCGGGCGGCCAGGGCGACCAGTGGCGCGGCGGCGGCCAGGTGCAGGGTGATGGTGATGAACACGTCGGCCAACTCGAGCGGGTCGCGCGCCCACATCCGGTCGTCGTGCAGGGCGAGCCCGTTCGTGCCGTCGTGCCGCCTGTCGAGCCGGGCGCCGTCGTTGTCCTTGTAGAGCAGGCCGACAGTGCCGTCCGGGTGCACCAACAGGTGGATGTTCTGCGGGTGCGCCTCCAGTGCGATCCCGTGGCGTAGCAAGAGGAAGACGTGCCAGTCGAGCAGCAACTCCAGGTAGGACTCCAGCAGCGCGACGGGCCGCTGCGGGCTGATCCGTTCCAGGACCGTGCCCGCCACCGGATCGGCGGCGGCGAGGGCCGCTACCGGCACCACCTGGACGCCGGCCAGGTCGCGCGGAAATCGGCGCAGCAGGAAACCGCGGCGCTCGTCGCCGTCGACGTGCGCCCAGGTGCTCTCGTCGACGTGCCGGATCCGACCGGCGAAGCTGGGTTCGGCGGTGGCGATCCGGTCGAGCAGTCCGGCGACGGCGGCGCCGTCGGCAAGCGAGCCCGGTTGCAGTGTGCGTCGGTTACGCGCGCCGAGACTCGCGGTCGGCAGCGGCAGCTTGAGATGCAGGTACGGGTCGTGGTCGAGCGCCACCGTCCGCATGGAGAGGGTGGGTCGCACCGGGGTCACCGGCAGGTCGGCCACCGGGAGCGCGTCGCGGGCCACCGTGATCGGATGTGCCGGCAGCAGCAGCTGATCCGGTCGCGGCGCGCGCGGCCACCACGATGGAAGCTCGCCCGCGAGCCGGACGTCCTCGGCCGGGGCGGCGTACCAGCGCAGCGCGAACCGTGGGGCGTGCTCCGGGGCGTACCGGAGCAGTTCGTCGTCGCGCAGACCGTGCCGGCACCGGTCGGTGGGGTACACGGGGTGGCCGTGGTGGGCGGCGAGCACGTCGTCCAGGAGCGCCGCCGGCAGACCGGTCGGGGTGAGCGCGCGTTCGGCGGCCACCTCGGTGAACACCCGCGCCCGGCTGCGGGCGGCAAGCCGTCGGGCCCGCAGGTCGGCGCGGCACTCGACGCCGAAGTCCCGCCAGCCGGCCTCGGCCTCGGCGTTGTCGCGTGGGGCGAGCAGGGTCACCAGCCCGTCCAACGTCTCCGTACGCTGCGTTTCGCCGGCGCGGGTCACCAGCAGCACCATCGGCGCGGCGCTGCGCAGAGTCTGCTGGAACCCGTCCGCCCGGACCGGTATGCGCAGCAGGCCAGCGGGGTGTGGCACCTGCCACCAGTCGGGCCCGTCCGGTCGACCGGCGCTGCGCAGCCCGAGGTGGTCCTCGCGCAGCAGGGCGTCGAGCACCCGGGTGAAGACCTCCCGCTCGCAGTCGTCGCTCACTCGACTATGGTCCACTGGAGGCCGTTGCGGAGGGCGGTCAGCGACTGCCGGACGGTGCCCTCGTCGGGGCCGATTCCGTGCAGCACGGCCAGGTAGTCGCGGTTCGTGCCGGTGTGCTCGGCGGTGCGGCCCACCTCGCGCAGCGGACGGCAGCCCAGTCGGACGTCGCCGTGGACGGTGTCGAGTGGGCCCGGTGCGGCGACGAGTCGGCCGGACCGGTCCGCGCAGACGTACTCGACGTGGGCGTAGCGGTCGACGGTGTCGGGTAGGCCGAGGGCGGCCAGCGGCTCGCCCAGGTGCAGCCGGATGACGTACTCGAACAACGGGACACCGAGCAGGTCGGCGAGGATCAGGTCCATCCGGTCGCCGATGAGGCGGTAGTTCACCTCGATCAGCCGGACCCGGCCGTCGGAGACGACGTACTCGGTGTGGCAGGCGCCGAAGCCGACCCCGAGCGCGTCGAGCCGCGCCCGCAGCTGGGTGCGCGCCTGCTCCGCCGGGGGCGACCAGGCGAGGCTCTCCTCGGTGAAGGTCGGCGGCGGACCGAGGCCGGTACGCCATCCGCCGAGGGAGGCCAGCTCGGCGCCGTCGCCGAGGGTCTCGAAGGTCCGCAGCTCGCCGTCGAGGTACTCCTCGACCACCAGTGCCACGTCCGGCCGCCGGCCACGGATCTCGGCGACCCGGGCGACCAGCTCGGCGTGGTCGGCCACCAGGTACGCGTCTTCACTGGCCACCCCCTCGCGGGGTTTGACCACCGCCGGGAACATCCCGGTCGGCACGTCCGGCGTGGTGTCGGGGTCGATGGTGACGGTGCGGACCAGATCGAGGCCGGCAGCGGCGATCGCCCGGCGGGCCGCGGCCTTGTCCTTGCAGAGACGGGCGGCGTCCGGGTCCTTGCCGGGCAGGCCGAGCTTTCGAGCGGCGATCGCGGTGGCCTCCTGGAGATGGTCGCTGTTGGACAGTAGCGCCACCGCTCGGGTGGCTGCCGCCGCCGCGACCACGGCGGCCGGGTCGCGGACCGCGCAGCGCGCCACAGGCACGTCGGCAGGCCAATCGGCCGGCCGGTCGGTCAACACGGTGGCCGACAGCCCGAGCGACGCCGCCGCCGGGAGAAACCCGTCCAGGACGGCGTCGGTGGGGTTGAGCGCGGTCAGGTAGAGCCGCATACCGCCTCCGTCGACTACCACGATGTGACTATTAGGGTGGCCTACCCTTATTAGACGGTTTTGGTGCGATCTGCCCGGTGCAGCAACCCCGCGGCGACCAGGCCACCGATCAACACCGCAGCCGCGCCCACCAACTGCCCCATCTCCAGCGCCGAGGCGAAGGCGACAGTCACGGCCTCCCGTTCGGCCCCGTCACCTGCGGCGGCGAGAGCCGCCGGGAACG
This sequence comes from Micromonospora sp. NBC_00821, assembly GCF_036347035.1. Lineage (NCBI taxonomy): Bacteria > Bacillati > Actinomycetota > Actinomycetes > Micromonosporales > Micromonosporaceae > Micromonospora > Micromonospora sp. NBC_00821. The sequence continues at coordinate 847,904 of NZ_CP108880.1, read as the reverse complement.
ACCCGGCACCGGCCAGGGCCGCCGGCAGCAGCGCCGCGAACCGGGCGTTCAGCACGGCACCCAGCACCGCGATGCCGAGGCTGCTGCCGACCTCGGTCATGGTGCCGTCGACACCCGCGCCCGCGCCGGCCTTCGCCGCCGGGATCGCGCTCATCACCGCCTCGACGATGGCCGGATTGGCGAGCGCGCACCCAACACCCATGACGAGCAGCCCGACCAGCAGCACCGCGTACCCGTCGGACGGGAAGAGGGTGACCAGCGCGAGACCGGCCGCGAGCAGCGTCATGCCAACGGCGATGGCGACCGCCAGGCCGAGCCGGCGGATCACACTCGCGACGACGCCGCTGACGTTGAGCAGCACGATGGACAGCGCGAAGGGCGCCATCCGCAGACCGGCCTCCCAGGCGGGATAACCCCTGACGAACTGGAGGTGCTGGGTGAGCAGGAACAGCGCGCCGGTGGCGCCGAACGTGATCAGCACGACGCCGGAGATCGCACCGACGAAGCGCCGGTCCCGGAAGAAGCGCATGTCCAGCATCGGGTGCGCGATCCGTCGCTCCCACCGCACGAAGACACCGAGCAGGAGTACGCCGACGACCCCCGCGCCGATCACAGCGGTCGACGCCCACCCGCGCTCCGGCCCGGAGATGATCGCCCAGACGACAGCGGTCAGGCCGGCGGTGGAGAGCACCGCGCCGAGCACGTCGAGTCGGCCGCCGGCCGGCCCGCGGGACTCGGGGACCAGCGCGCGGCCGACGAGCAGGCAGACCAGCACGATCGGCACGTTCATCAGGAAGATCGCGCCCCACGGCAGATGCGCGAGGATCGTGCCGCCGATCGGCGGCCCGATGGCGAAGCCCAACGCGCTGGTGGCGGCCCAGATGCCGATCGCCCGGGAGCGCTCGGCCGCGTCGAAGACCTGCATCGCCACCGCGAGCGTCGCGGTGACCAGCAACGCGCCACCGACTCCCATCCCGGCCCGCGCGGCGATCAACTGCCCACTGGTGCTGGCCAGACCGGCGGCCAGCGAGCCGACCCCGAAGAGGACCAGACCGGCGAGCAGCATCCGACGACGGCCGTACCGATCGGCGGCGCTACCCGCGGTGAGCAACAACCCGGACAACACCAACGCGTACGCGTTGATCATCCATTGCACCTCGGCGGTGCTGGCACCCAACTCGGTGGTGAGCACCGGCACCGCCACGGTCAGCACCGTGTTGTCCAACACCACTACCAGTTGCGCGACGCACAGCACGGCCAGGATGAGCCATCGCTGTGGCAGTCGTGCCGATGTCGTGGTGTCGGTGGTCGGCTGAACGGTGGTCACGCCACCGCCTTGACGCCGTCCACTGCGGGCTGCTCGGTCGACTGCTCGGCCGTCGGGCCGACGGCGGGGCCGGGCCGGTGCGGGAATCGCCGCTGGTGAGAGAGGCCGAGGGCGACCCCGGCGGCCACCAGCACGATGGCCGCGACAGCTACCGCCGGATAGCCGACCCGGTCGGCCGCCGCGAGACCGATGGACGCGGCCACGAACGAGCAGACCAGGCCGAACGACGACAGCACAGTGAAGTCGGTGCCGCCGGTGTCGGGCCGGGAGTAGTCCATGTTGACCGTGTAGAGCACGACGTTGGCGATGGTGTAGGCCACCATGAAGCAGCAGAGCGCGGCGACCGTCCCGCCCAGCGGAGCGTTGCCGTTCATCAGCGGCAGCAGCAGCAACGTCGACACGGTGAGCGCCACGCCGCCGACCACCAGCACTCCACTGCGCCCGAACCGCCCGATCCCGAGCCCCGCGACAAGGCCCGCCACGATGGCCGGGGCGCTGATCACCACGCCGGTGACGACGCCGATCCGACCCAACGACCACCCGGCGTCGACCAGGGCCGGGGTGACCAGGGCGTACGCCATGCCCGCACCGACGTAGACCAGCGGCACCACGCCGAAGGTCCACCACCGGCAGCCCGGCTGGCCGAACACCGACAGCAACGCCCGGTAGGCAGCGCCGACCCGTTCCACCCGATCGGTGCGGGGAGGCTCCCGGAACCGCCACACCACCACCAGGCCGACCGCCGTCATCGCGGCCAGCAGGCCGATCGCCGGCACCCAGCCGAACTGGTCGTAGACCAGGACGCAGGCGCCACCGCCGAGCAGGTTGCCGAGGTAGCTAGCGGCGACCTGGATGCCGTTGCCGGTGCCCCGGGCCGAGTCGGCCAACATCCGGACCGCGACGGCGTCCACCGCGATGTCCTGGGTGGCCGAGAAGAACACGTACGCGGCGCAGATCGCGATGATCGGGCCGAGCGCGTCGGCCGGGCTGGCGAACGGCAGCAGCGCCAGCAGGGCGAGCACCAGGGCGGTCTGGAGCACGAGCAGCCAGGAGCGGTAGTGGCCGCGGTGCCGTGAGCCGTACCGGTCGAGGATCGGCGCCCAGAGGAACTTGATGGGCCAGATCAGGCCGACGATCTGCAACAGCGCCAGCGTGTCCAGCGAGGTGCCGCCGTCGCGCAGGATGGCGGTGAGCCCAACGGTGATGAAGCCGACGCCGAGGTACTGGGTGACGTACAGCGCGGTCAGGGTGCCGAGGCGGCCCTTCATGCCGCTTTCCAGTAGCCGAGGGAGGTCAACCGGTCCTTGTCGACGCCCAGCGTCTTGCGCAGGTGTCGGGTGATGCCCCGGGTGGTGGCCGCCTCGCAGGCCACCCAGTAGTGGCCAGCGCCGCTGGTCGGCACTGCCGAGCAGACCGTGTCGACGAGATGCTGACCCGCTTCGCGCCGCGGCACCCAGGTGACGTCGTGGTGCGCCCGGGCCCGCAGCGCGAGTGCCTTCTCGCCCTCGTGGGCGTACTCCAGCCACACCGTCGCCGGAATGTTGGCGCCGGCGTCGAGCAGGCTGTTCACCGCGGGCAGCGAGGCCGCGTCGCCGATCAGGTAGAGGTGCTCGGGCGCCGGGTCGGGCAGCTCGAAGGCGCTGCCCTGCATCGTCGCGCTGATGGTGTCGCCAACCGTGGCCGTGGTGGCCCAGCGGGCCGCACAACCGTCGTGGATGGCGAACTCGAGTGTGAATCGGCCGGTGGCCGGATCGGGGTCCACCAGCGTGTACGCGCGCTGGTGGACCCGGCCGTCGTTGTCGAACCACAGCCGGATCCACATCGTGGGGTGCACCCCGCACGTCTCCAGCAGGCCGCCCCCGTCCATGAGGAGCCGCTGGTAGTGCCCGTCGATCGACTCGGTGCTCAGGACGGTCAACTGAAAGTCCCGCCCTCCCATGGCCTTGAGGACCAGGGCCTCCCAGTTCCGTTTCACGCACCCCTCCAGGTAAGGTCATCCTTGGTTAGGGGAGGTTAACCTAAGTTGCGCCCCGGATGGAACAGAGGACAGCGCCCGATGACGTACCAGGAGAAGATCGCCGGTCTCGGCGAGCTGTCGTTGGTGACCGTGGACCCGGACCGGGACGCCGCACTCCTGCACGGTTGGGTGACCCTGCCCCGCAACTCCTTCTGGGGCATGGGTTCGCACAGCCTCGAAGAGGTCCGCGAGATCTATGCCTTTGTGGACAGTCTGCCCACGCACCACGCGTACCTGATCAGTGTCGACGGGGAGCCGGTCGGCCTCTTCCAGAGCTATCAGCCCGAGGCGGACCCGGTCGGCGAGCGCTACCCCGTCCAGCCCGGTGACGTGGGGATGCACCTGCTGCTCAGCCCCGACCGACGCCTCGCCCGCAGCCTCACCAACGCGGCCGGCCCGGCCGTCGCCCGCTTCCTGTTCCGCGACCCGGCCGCGCAGCGGATCGTTGTGGAGCCGGACGTCCGCAACCACCTCGCCCTGCGCCGGCTGGAGATCGAGGGCTTCACCTTCGACGCCGAGATCGACATGCCGGACAAGCGTGCCCAACTGGCGTTCCTGACCCGCGCCCGGTTCGCCGAGAGGCACCCGACGCCGGCCTGACCAGCGCCGTCAGCCGACGGCCCCTGGCGACCGTCAGCCGTTGGCGTTCCAGAACCCGACGAGGGTCGCTGTCCACCAGGCGAGCTGCGAGATCGTGGCAGCGGCGACACCCGGCAGCAGGGCGGACCAGGGTGGGCGGCCCCGCACGGCCACGAGTCGATCCCGGACCCGGCCGAGGAACAGCCCGTTGATGCCGACCACCAACACCGCGAGCAACTTGACCCAGACCAACGCGGACGACGTGTCCGGTCCGAGGGCGGTCCCACTGGCGAGCAGACCCACCAGACCCAGCCAGATGAGCAGGTGCGCGCCGCGGGCGGCGGTCAGCACGGTGCCGAGCGGTTCCTGGCGCAGCAGCCAACGCAGGCTGAACCAGTCCACAGTCAGCACCGCGCCGAAGCCCACCACGAGGCAGGTCAGGTGGCAGAAGAGGGCGACCATCCGCGCACCCGGAGAGAGGGTGACGTGCGGCGCGACCAGGATCGCGATCAGCCAGCCGAGACTGACCGTCAGCACCGAGGCGACGATGGTGGCCCGGCCGGCGGCGCGACGGTGGCCGCCGCGCCAGCCGGCCGCCGGCACCGGGGCGACCGTGTCGGGCGGTGACGCGTTGTGGGTCCGGTGCGTCGCGCGGCGCACCGGGCGGACGGTGTCCGACGTGACGGCACGGTGGGCGGGACGGGACGCCCGGGTCGGGGGTTTGACGTCGGCGCGCAGGTCAGACGTCCGCATCGACCGGTCCTCTGGGCCGCATGTTCAGCCGCCCGGCGCGGCGGGAGGCGCGCCGGGCCGGTTGTCCAGCGTGTTCAGCTCGGCGGCCCGCGCCTGCTGGATCCGGCCTGCGAGCGCCCTCAGCTCCGGGCTTCCCCCGGCGGTCTGCTCGCCCCGGCACAGCACCACAGTCTGCGCGAGGTGCGCCCGGATCAGGCCAGCCGCCCGGGACGACACCTCCGCGTCGGACGCGGCACGTAGCTCGGCGAGGCTGGCCTGGGTGACCATCCCTGGCATCTGATGGCCCTCGTGGATGTTCAGCTCCGGCACGTTTCCCGCGGCCAACAGCCCACGCAGGTCCCGCAACTCCGCCTGATGGGCCTTTCGGACCTCGCCGAGGAGAGCCCGTAGCGACGGATCCGCCGGGCGGGTGTCGAGCTGATCGATCAGCGCGAGCGCTCCCTCGTTCATCGGGATCAGCAGTTGAATGAAGGCATCATCGGTGCCGTTGAGCACCACCGGGGCGGTCGGCGCCGCAGCGGCCGTCGACGCTGCCACCGACGACGCTGCTGGTGCCTGGTCGGTGCGGCCCCAGCCCTGGGTGAGCCCGACGGCCACCGCCGTGGCGGCCAGTGTCGCGACGACGCCGACCAGCCGCCCGGCCCGCACGCGAAGCCCTCGGCGCTGCACCGTGATCTGCTCGTCCATCCGTTCGCCGGTGCTCAACGGGCCGCTTGGAACGCGCGGCCGACCACTGTCGCCTCGGTCCCGTCGCTGAACAACCCGGACCGATCCTTGTCCGTGGCGGGTAGCCCGAACCAGGCGTAGCGCTGCAGGTAGGGGAGTTGGCCGAGCATGGCGGTGGCCGCCGTGAGGAAGGCCGCCTGCTGCTGCTGACTGGGGAACTGCGAACCGCCACCGGCGAAGCGGATCAGCGCGAACTCGGTCAGCCAGATCGGCTTCCGGTACCGCTGGTAGACGGCCTGGAGGTACTGCCGGAGTTGGGCCACCGCGGCGGCGGTCGTGAAGTCGGCACCGAACCAGTGCAGCGTGATGAAGTCCACCCGGTGGCCGCGGGCCTGGGCCCCGGTCATGAACCTGTCCAGCCAACCCTGCGGGTCCGGCCCACCCCAGGCGACCGCCGGGCTGCCCAGCTTGCTGCCCGTCGCCATCAGCTGCGGCCACAGGTCCAACGCCTGCTCGACTGTCATGTTCGCCTGCTCAGGCATGTCCGGCTCGTTGAAGGTGAGCAGGTACGGCCCGGCGGCCTTGGCCCGAGCCAGCTCCGCAGCGGTGACGTTCTCCGCGCTGCGGATCATCGGCACGAACGTCGCACCGCGCGGCGTGCTGATCCCCGGGTGCTGGGTGCCCCAGGTGTAGTACCAGCTGGCCTTGGAGTTCGCCAACGCCTGAGTCGCCCCGGCGAAGTTCCACACCCCGACGCCCTTGCGGGCGGAGCTGACCGCCGGCGCGACCGGCGCCTTCGACGAGGGGCGTGCGCTCGGCGAGGGCGCGACGCTCGGGGCGGCGACGGTGGGCGCGGCAGACGGCGGCGCCGCCCACGAGGGCGCGGACGGATCGTCCGGCTGGATCACCACCGCCATGGTGATGGCCAGGACGGCGGCGGCCACACCGGCGGCGAGGGACGGCACGAGGCCACGGGGCCGGCTCACCGCGAGGTCGACGACACTCGGGCCGCCGCTGGCATCGGTGGGCACCGCGCTCTGTGGGGTCGGCCCGCCGGCGGATCCGGCCGTCGGGCCGGACGGCGCGACGGCCTGCGCGGCGGCTGCCGGGGCGGCAGCGCTCGGCAGGTGGGCGCCGAGACCCGCCGGCAGCGGCAGCAACGGCATACCGGCGAGCAGCCGGTCGATCGGCAGGAGGGTGGTGCCCAACCGTCCACAGAACGCGCAGTCGCGGACGTGTCGAGCCAGTCGTTTGCGCCACAGCGAGCTGGGCGTGCCGTCCCACTCGGCGGTCACGGCGCCCAGGTCCGGGCAGCCGGGGCGGGCGCGGAGCGCGCGTACGACGCCACGGGCGCTCTGGATCTGCTCCTTCATCCGGTGGATCCGCACCGCGACGTGCCCGGGTGACAACCCGAGCGCGTCGGCGACCTCGTTGCGGGTGATCTCGCCGGTCTCCTCCAGCCACCACAGCGAGAGCAGTTCCTGATCGTCCGGGTCGAGCCAGCGGGTCGCCTCGGCGACCTCACGTCGTTGGTCGGTGAGGCCGAGCCGGAGGATTGTCATCCCCGCGAAGTCGGAGGCGGGGTCGGGCACGTTGTGGATCGCGTCCAGCCCGGCGTCGCGGTTGAGCGCGACACGTCGGCGCGTCTCCCAGTCACGCACCTGACGGATGGTGATCGCCACCAGCCAGGACCGGTATGCCGCCGGGTCGTTGAGCGCGGGCAGGTACCGGATCACCCGTACCAACGTCTCCTGGACCACGTCGTCGACGTCGGCGTGCCCGCGCAGCGCACGCCCGACGATGTTGTAGACCAGCGGGAGCGAGGCCGCCACGACGTCGTCGAGAGCGCGCTGGTCGCCCTGCCGGGCCGCGACGACCAACCCGACATCGGGCAGTGCTCGACCGGCTGACGACATGGGTCTCACTCCTTGGGTGCTCATCCGCGCGGCGCCCACGCTGGGTGTGCTGACCGCCCTCAAGATCGGAGACTCGCGGCAGCGGGTGGGATTACAGAATTCCCGGGCGCCCGGTTCGCCACAAGCGAGACGGGTCCGTCGGCGGCGCATATGTGGTGCCGGCGCCGGGTATGGTGCGGGGTGTCGGTGTCGCCGGGCGTTCGCCCGTGCACAGGACACCAGCATTCGGGCGCCAGCGTGTGCGCCGAAGCGTCACCAGGTCGCACGGCCGACGTTGCCGAGGCCCCAGACGCACCCCTCTCGTAGAGACAGGATCCCTGCATGACATCGAACGACAACGGTCGACCCGCCCTGTTCCTCGCCACGTCGCACGGTGACGTGTTGGACGGACCGGCGGTGACCTTCGACAGCAGCGAGGAGGCCATGCGGCAACTGCGCCACCCGTTCGCCGTGAAGCCGGCCCAACCGGCCGCGACCGCCGCCGACGCCTCGGATCAGCGCGGCTGATCCCCGCCCGCTCGCCCCTTAAACGCCTAGCCTCATACTTTCGGCTAGAAAATAGTCGGTCTTTCGGGTAGTGTCCGGGTCATCAAGTGAACGACATGACGCGGTGGCGAGGCCCGTGCTCGTGGCCTTGCGACAGCGCACCTTCGCCCGTACGTGCGCCCCGGCGGCAGCCGGTTCGGAGACTCTTCCGGTCGACTCGATCGACGGGCCTGCGGGAAGGACCACCCACATGGCCACCATTGTCGACAACGCCACCACCGTCGATCAGCGGAGCAGCGAGCAGGACCCGGACGACCTCCTCGCCGTCCTGGCGGCGACCCCGGCGGACTCTCCCCGCCGCCCGGCAGTGCGGGACCGCGCCATCGAGGCGTGGCTGCCGCTCGCCCGGCACCTGGCGCGCCGCTACGGCGGGCGCGGCGCACCCGACGACGACCTGGTCCAGACCGCCTGCGTCGGGCTCATCAAGGCCGTTGACAACTTCGACCCCGACCGGGGTGTCGACTTCAGCGGGTACGCCATTCCCACCATCATCGGCGAGATCAAGCGATACTTTCGGGACCGCACCTGGGCGGTGCGCGTGCCCCGCCGCCTCCAGGAGCTGCGCCTGTCGATCAGCGCGGCGAACAGCGCCCTGACCCAGACCCTCGGCCGCTCGCCGACCGTCGCCGACATCGCCTCCTACCTCGACGTGACCGAGGAGACCGTCCTGGAAGGGCTGGAGGGCGCGCGCGCCTACCGGGCCACCTCGCTGTCCACCCCGACCGGGGCTGACGGCAGCCGGGAACTCGGGGACACCCTCGGCGACGACGACAGCGCGTTCGACCTCGTCGAGATCCGCGTCGCCCTCGGCCCGGCCCTCGCCACGCTGCCGGAACGCGAGCGCCAGATCCTGAGCCTGCGCTTCCACGGCAACCTGACCCAGGCTCAGATCGCCGACCGGATCGGCGTCTCACAGATGCACGTGTCCCGGCTGATCACCCGCTCGCTGGCCGCACTGCGTCACCAGCTCAGCCCGGACATCGCCGCCTGAGCCCGATCAAAGTTGGATGACGTGGCCCACCCGTGGCGGCGTACGACCGGCGAGAACGTCGAGCCAGGCGTGTCGCAGCGCCTCCGGCCCGGCACCCACCCGAACGTCCAACCATCCGCTCACCACTGCGGCGAAGCGTTGCCAGGCCTCGGTGAACCGCTGGTCGAGGCCGTCGCGGCCCCAGTCGTGGCTGCGCTTGCGCATCTGCACCGGCGCGAAGAACACCTCCTCGGCGGCGTCGGCGTTCGGCGTCTGGTTGGTGAGCCCGACCGCGATGTCCCGGACGAGCCGATCGCCGAGGCGTCGACGCAGGGCGGCACGGGTCGAGGGTGCCCCGGACAGGTCGAGGTAGACGGTCGGGACCACGTCGAGGGCGTCGATGTCGTCGTACGACACGACCTCGTCGTAGCAGCCGAGCGACCGGGTGAACTCCAGGTTGCCCGGTGAGGTGAGACCGACCAGGCGCGGCCCGCGCCGGTGCAGCTCGAACGCGGCGGCGTACGCGGTCTTGCTCGACGCCGACGACACCAGCAGCGCCTCGGCACCGTAGAAGTCGTTGTCGACGACCTGATCGGCCAGCATGAACGAGGTGAAGAACAGCGGCCGGAAAAGGATCAGCAGATCCTCCTGGTCGCGCTGGTACGCCGGGTCGCCGGTGGTCGACCGGTACGCGTTGTACGGCGACGGCAGCTCGGCCCGGTGCGGGCTCGCCTCCCGGAACCCGGACACGTCCACCCGGTCCGGCCGCACCACGAGGTGACCGGCGGGCGGGAGGTAGCCGTAGATCCGTTGCCCCACCTCGACGCCGGCCACCGCCGAGGCGACCACGTCGGCGAAGCCCCAGAGCGGCGGCAGGCCCCACTGCGGCCCGAGGCCCTGGGCCGCCGGCGGAAAGAACTGCCAGTACCGCATCGAGTCGCCGAGCACCGCGTAGGTCACGTTGTTGGCGGTGAGGCCGACGCGGTCCACGCGCAGCAGCGCCTCGCCGTCGGCCAGGGCGGGGGTGGAGCCATCGACGAGCGTGGTCCGCCCAAGGTCGTCACGCGCCACGGCGAAGGTCCATGAGTCAGCCATGAGGTGACGCTAGACAGCCTCACAACCGGAGACAAGTGCACTGGGAGTGCAAAATCCCACTGCGCGCGGTCAGTGTCGGAGCGCGGCGAGGTCGCGGAGGTGCGCGAGCGGCAGGTGCGGTGGCCGCCACTCCACGAAGAGGGCCGTCGCGTCGTCCTCGAGTTGGTCGTCCTGATAGCCGACGACCGCGCGGACCAGGCGACGCATCGTCTCCGGGCTGGGCAACCCGTCGTTCAGGGCACGGTTGACGAAGTCGACGAGCCGGTCCAGACCGAACTGCTCACCCTCCGCGCTGCGGGCGTCGGTGATGCCGTCGGTGTAGGCGAGTATGCGGTCGCCCGGGTGCAGATTCTCCACGTGCACCCGCGGTCGGCGAGGTGACAGGTGGCCCAGGCCGAGCGGCAACACGGTCGGCCCGGGTAGCTCCCGGACGGCCTTGCCGTCACGCAGCAACATCGCACCGGGATGCCCGGCGTTGATCATGCTGAGCTGACCGGTCTGGCGGTCCAACTCGATGAGCAACCCGGTCGCGAAGAAGTTCGGGTGCTCGGAGCGCACCCACCGGTCGATGCTGATCGCCGTGTCGACCAGGTCGAGGCCACACCGACGGGCATTGCGGTACGCGCTGACCACCAGCGAGGCCAGGGTGCTCGCCTTGATGCCGTGCCCGCAGGTGTCGAAGAGCCCGACGCTGAGCACGTCGTCGTTCAACGCGTAGTCGAAGATGTCGCCGCCGACGTCGTAACACGGTTCGAGGATGGCGGTGACCACCAGGTCGTCGGTGGCGAAGGTCAGCGGCGGGAGCAGGCCCCACACGATCTCGGCCGCGACCTGCATCGGCATCCGCCGCCGCATCCGCTCGACCACGTCACCGTAGAGCCGGCGGTTGACCAGGATCTGGGCGACGTTGACCGCCACCTCCCAGGCCGGGGCATCCATCGTCTCGTCGGCGGCGGCCGGGGAGACGATCTCCAGTACGCCCATCCGCTCACACCCGAGCAGCAGCGGCACCCACACCCGGTCCGGATTGTCGGGCGCACGCTGGATGTCGAGGGTGGTGAAGGCCCGGCCGGCGAGCGTCGTCTCGATCGGCAGCTGGTCCCGGTCGAGCCCCGCGCCGAGCAGCGGCACGAGCAGGGTCTGCGTGTAGTCGGCCAGATAGATCACGATCTCGCTGGCATCGAGAGCGGGCGCCGCGCGGGCGACCAGTTGCGACACCTCGTCCGGGCCACCCCGGGGCGCGTTGAGCTGCAACCAACGCACCACCTCGCCGACGTCAGCCATGCTCCACCTCCCCCCTGTCCAGCGGTGAGGCTACCTCGCCCCAGCGCATTCTCCGCCCGCCCCGACCATCGCGCCGAGGAGCGCGGACAACGGCACGGTGGCGAATCCCACTCGCGCGTCACTCGCCCCGTACGGCACCCACAGCTCACCGTCGTGCACGAGCGCACCGCAGGAATAGACGACGTTCGGCACGTACCCGTCCCGATCGTTGTCGTCGGGTGCGAGAAGCGCACCAGGCAGGTGGGCGACGACCCGCTCCGGTGTGTGCAGGTCGAGCAGGAGCGCACCGATCGCGTACCGACGCATCGGCCCGACGCCGTGGGTGAGCACGAGCCAGCCGACGTCGGTCTCGATCGGTGATCCGCAGTTGCCGACCTGGATAAGTTCCCAGCTCTCGCCCGGTGCGTGCAACGGGGTCGGGGCCTGCCAGCGGCTCTCGCCGTCCAGGGCGGTCAGGCCGATGGTCTCGCCGTCGGCACGGCACAGTGCCAGGTGCCGGCCGCCGACGGTACGCGGAAACAGCGCGAGCCCCTTGTTGCGGGCACCTGGTCCGCGCATCGGGGTCATCTCGAAACGGCGCAGGTCGTCGCTGGCCAGCGCGCGGGTGGCGATGTTCCGGCCGTCGTAGGCGGTGTAGGTGGCCCGGTACACCGGCCCGGATTCATCGACGAAGCGGACGAACCGGGCGTCCTCCATGCCGTTGCTCTCCGCCGGGGTCGCCGGCCACAGCACCCGTTCGTGCAGGGCCGTGTCCGCGGGGAAGGCAGTGGCGTAGCTACCGGCGTTGGTACGACGCAGTTGTTCGACGGTCGCCAACCCGGTGCTGCGGGAGAGCAGATCGGGTGGCAGGTTGCCGAGCACCCGCTCGAAGGCGGCCCCGTCGTACCACTCGGGCAACGCGTCCAGCACGGTGGCAGCGACCTCGTTGTCGCAGCCCTCCTCGGCCAAGCCGGCAACGAGCAGGTCCCGACGGTGCCGTACGCCAGTCCGTTGCCCGACGGCCAACGGCCCGGCCCGGTCGGCGATCCTGAGCTGTTCACCTGGTCCGACGATCGCGGTGGCGAAACCGATAGAGGACACGTGGCCCTCCCCGACCTGGCGCAGGCTGATGGCGACGCGCAGTTGCCCCGGGCCGAGACCGCCCTGGTCCGGGTGGACCACCATCGACGGGTTGCACAGGGCGGCGGCCTCGACGGCGTACTCGTGGCTGAAGTAGGCGCCGACCAGCAGCCGGCTGCTCGGTGAGAGGTCCCGGGCCCGTGCGGCGCGGTGCCGGACCAGCTCGTAGTGGTGGTGGAAGGTGCCGGCCAGGTCGCGGTGCCGGGCGCCGAACCGGTCGAGGGTTTCCCGCAGCAGCCGTGCGGTCTCCTCGTCGTCGAGCTGCCCGACCCGGTCGATCAGCGCCTGCGCGCGGGTCCGTACCACGGCGGCGTCCTCACCCGGCACGAAGAGCTTGACGATGACGCGGCGCGGATCCGGGGTGAGAGTGACGTCCTGTCGGACGGCCAGACTCCCTGTCACGACCACCGCCGGGCGTGCTGCAGCGTGGAGATGAGCGCGAGGGTGGACTCGGCGCCCTGGTTGAGGTTGGGCCCGTGCGCGGTCAGCCCGTCGTAGCCACCGCCGGTCGCCGGATCCCACATCGGCGTGCCGAGGTCGTTGTCGCCGAGGAACCACCCGACCGCCTGCCGCACCCCGTCGTCCCACGCCGGGTCACCGGTGACGGTGGCCGCCGTGGCGCAGGCATCGGCGAAGGCGGCGACCTCGATCGGCTGCTGGTCGTGGTGCAGCCGTACGGCGCCGCGCCGCCAACCTCCGGCCGGTACGACCGACAGCCGCCCGTCGCGGAGCTGGACATCGCGCAGCCAGGTCAACATGCGTAGGCCATCGTCGAGAGGTGGGCCACCCTCGCGAAGCTGACTCGCGGCGATGACCACCTCGGCGAGGGCGGCACTGGCGTACGTCAGCTCCTGCCGTGGCCACGGCCACCCCGCGTCGGAGGCCGGCGGGCCGATCGTGCTGGCCGCGTCCGCCAGCAGGGACGCGGCGGCGACGTGACCCGGGTGACGGCGAAGCACCTCGGCCGCGCCCAGACCGGCGAAGGCCATCGTGTGCGGGGCCTTGGCCCGGCGGGCGGCACCCCGACTGAAGGCGACCAGCGCCTCCTCGCGTACCCATGGGGCGGGGCTGCGGGCGACGGCAGTGCCCAGGCCCCACAGAGCTCGACCCCACCAGTCGCCGAGCCCTGCCTCGTCGACCCAGCGCCGGTCGTGCCCGAGCCGGTTGCGGAACGCTCCGCCAGCGTCCTGCGCGTGGGTCAGGAACGCCAGGTAACCCTCCGCCAGCCGGAGCAGTTCCTCGCTCGGCTCCGGCTCGCGGCTCACGACCAGCAGGCCACGGGCCACGTCGTCGGTGCAGTAACCATGCTCACGCCGGACGATGGCGTGCCGTGCGTGCTCGAACAGGCCGGTGTCATCGCTGAGCCGAGCCAGGTGCGCGAAGCTGGGCGCGGGTGCCGTCACCCAGCGCCCACCCGTCGACGTCCGGGAGCGTCCGGTGGTCGCCGTCACGCCGGCACGGCGCTGATGGCGGGTTTGCGGGCGTCGACGAGCTCTTCGGCGAGAGCGCCGTAGCGGGCCGCCACCGCAGGCCAACGCAGGTGCGCGGCCAGCGGACGAACCCGTCCGGCCAGCCGGGCGGCCAGGCCCGGTTCGATCAGGACCCGCCGGATCGCCTTGGCCAGTGCCGCCGGGTTCTGGTGGGGTACGACCAGGCCGGGCCCACCGGTCAGCAGCTCGACGGCGTGCGGGAACGCCGTCGCCACGACGGGCACTCCGGCGGCCACCGCTTCGATGAGTACTCCGGAGGTGACCTGTTCGCGGGAGTCGTAGGGCAGCACGACCACGTCGGCGGAGCGGATCAACCGGCCCAGCGCCTCCTGGTCGTGGTAGACGTCCTGGTAGTCGACGGCGTGCGCGACGCCCAACTGGGCACCGAGCTGGTGCAGCCCCGCCCGGTACGCCTCACCGTGGTGCTCGATCACCTTCGGGTGGGTCCGCCCCGCCACCGTGTAGGTCGGAGTCGGTTCCAGATCCTGCAAGCGCGCGAGGGCCCGCAACGACCACTCGATGCCCTTGCCCGGCCCGAGCAGCCCCCAGGTCAACAAGTGCGGGCGGGTACGTCGGTCGACGGGCACACCGGCGAGTTCGGCCGCGCCGTGCGGGATCACGGTCACCTTGCCCGGTGGCACGGCGTACCCGACGAGCAGCCGGTCGCGGGCCGTGTCGGTCATCGTGACGACCGCCCCGGCGGTCGCCACGATCTGCTCCAACAGGGATTTCTGCCGGGCCGAGGGCTGGCTGAGCACTGTGTGCAGCACCACGATGCTCGGCACGCTGAGCCGCCGCAGCAACGGCAGGACCTCCTCGCCGTCGGTGCCGGGGTAGATGCCGTACTCGTGCTGGACGATCGCCACGTCGTACGCGTTCAGAGCGGCCGCAGCCTCCCGCCAGCCGGCCGGGTTACGCGCCGACCAGGTGTGCACCACCCCGGGTACGGGCCGCTGGTCGTCGCCGTGATCGGTGACCCGGACGATGCCGCCGCGGGTGCCGTCGGCGGTCAACTGGGCGGCGAGGGCCGCGTTGAAGGTGGCCAGTCCGCACCGGGTCGGTGGGTGGGTGCTGAGGAATCCGTAGCTGAGCATGAACGTCGGGCCTTCCGGTTGTCGGCCACCGCAGGAGTACGGGTGAGCCTCACGCGGGGACGGCGCACGCCGGTCAGCGTGTGTGACCGGCGGAACGGAGAGCGGTGCAGTTCAGTCAGTTGCCGACGAGCTTGTCGTAGACGGCGAGATAGTCGGTGACCATCCGGTCCGCGCTGAAGCGCTTCAACGCCAGCGCCCGACACTGCACCCGATCGAGGCCGGCGACCTGGGTGATCGCTTCGACGGCCTGGTCGACGGTGGAGACGAGGAGACCCGTCACCCCTTCGTCGACGACCTCGGGCATGGACCCTCGCTTGTAGGCGACGACCGGTGTGCCACAGACCATCGATTCCACCACCGACAGCCCGAACGGCTCGTCGAAGGCGATCGGGTGCAGCAGTGCGGTGCTGTCACCCAGCACCTCGGCACGCCGTCGCGGACCCACCGACCCGAGGAAGATGACCTGGTCGCCGTCGATGTGTGGGGCGACCTGCTCAGCGAAGTACCGCTCGTCCTGCACGATCCCGCAGATGGTGAGGGGCCGGCCGGCGCGGCGGGCGATCTCGATCGCGGTGTGGGTGCCCTTGTCCGGGTGGATCCGGCCGAAGGCGGCCAGCCCAGGACCGGCCTCATTGGTGAACGGCAGTCCGGCGACATCGACGCCGTGGTAGACCGTGGCCACGTAGTCCAGCTCCGGCGCCCGGTCGGCGTCGGAGATCGACACGTACGACGAGCGGGCTCGGCCATAGGCGGGCAGGATCCCCGCGCCGGAGAAACCGTGCACTGTGGTCAGCAGTGGCGCGCGGCAGTGCTCCGCGAACGCCAGCGGCAGCCAGTCCAGGTGACTGTGCACCAGGTCGAACTGCGCCGAGCGGGCCATCGCGTGGGAGACGTGCATCGCCTCCCACACCCGACCGTCCAGATCAGGGTCGTCCGCGTACCCCCGTGGGCAGACTCCGTCGAGCTGGGCGGACGTGACGGAGTCCAGTGTCGCGAAGAGCGTCACGTCGACCCCGCGGCTGACCAGCCCCTCGGCGAGCAAGCCGGTCACCTGCTCCCACGGGCCGTAGTGGTGCGGGGGCGTACGCCAGGCGACCGGTCCGAGCAGCGCAACCCTCAAGGGGAGGACGCGTCGACGAGATCAGCTGGGTTGAGGTTCAGGGTGGCGAGCAGCCCCGAGTGCTTGGCCGGGTCCACGCGCTCCGGCAGCTCGCGCTCGACCCAGTCGGCCCGCGCCTGCTGGCCCCGGTCGCGAAGTGCGGCGACGATCCGATCCCTGGCGATCCTCATCTGGTACTCCCTAGTTAAGGCGTTCGGAACAATTCGCACGGAGGGTGTACCCAAGTGCGCGCGTCGGGCAACCGACCGCCGGACACCGGCGACGCGGCGCCGGTCGGTCGGGACGCGGTCTGCGATCAGCCGACACGACCGTTACGTCGCGGCGATGGAGAAGATGAGCGGTAACGCCCCTGGCGGGCTGGTGGCGACGGCGTCTGGCGGCCACCGGGGTCCCGGGCGACATGTTCACCGTACGCCCTCGCGGCGTCCCGCCGCACCAGCGCCCTGGACGGGCCGGAGGTCAGGGCTCCAGCACCACCTTGCCGGCCCGGCTGCGGTTCTCGGCGAACACCAGTGCCGCGGAGACCTCGCTGAGGGGGTAGCGAGCGGCGATCTGCGGCACGATCACTCCCTGCCGTAGCAGGTCGAGCACGATGCCGAGGTCGGTGCGCAGGCGACGGCGGAACGCGGCGCGGCGGGTGAGCTGACCGGCCCAGAAGTTGTAGAAGCCGGCCCGGTGGCCGTTGGGCAGCGCGTTCCAGGTGTAGAGGCGGGTCAGCAGCTTCACGAAGACCCACGCGACCGACTGCCCGGTGCCCACGGCGGCGGCGTTGCCGTAGACGACCAGCTTGCCGCCGGGGGCGAGCAGGGCGTACGAGGTGCGTACGCCCGGGCCGGCGACCGGGTCGAAGACGGCGTCGACGCCACCGGGCGACAGAGCGCGGACCCGCGCGGCCATGTCCGGGTCGCGGTAGTCGAGCGGTTCGACGCCGAGCGCGCGCAGCCCGGCGTGGTGTCGTTCGGCGGCGGTGCCGATGACCCGCAGTCCGAGGTGTCGGCCGAGTTGGACGAGCACGCTCCCGACGCCGCCGTTCGCGCCGTGCACGAGGATCGTCTGCCCGGCCGTCAGGTCGGCGTCCCGCAGCATCTGCCAGGCGGTCACCCCGTTGACGACGACGGTCTCGGCCGCGGCGGGGTCCAGGCCGACGGGCACCGGGGCCAGGGCGTCGATGTCGACAATCGCGTGCGTGGCCCAGGCGCCGGTCTTGGTGACCGCCGCCACCCGGGTGCCGACCAGTGCGTCGTCGCCGCCGGGACCCACCGCCCGGACGGTGCCGACGAGGTCGTAGCCGGGCACGAACGGGAACTTCGGCTGGCCGGGGTAGAGCGCGTGGCGCATCTGCTGCTCGGCGAACGAGATGCCGGTGGCCTCGACCTGGACGAGTGCCTGCCCCGGGGCGGGGACGGGCATGGCGCGCCGGTGCAGCCGGAGGCCGTCGGGCTCCACCACGCCGGGCAGTACCACTTCGGTGATCGTCGTCTCGGTGGTCATCGGGGTTCTCCCTTGTTTGTAAGTGTGCACTCACACACTTGTCGGTCCAAAAGAGTGGGCCGCCGAGGCGGCCCAGCATCGGGGTCGGTCAGGGGTGGCGAATGCCGGCGGTCAGGGCGCGAGCCCATGGCTCCGCGACCTGCTCCAGGCCGGCGGTCACGATCAGGTGACACAACTGGCCGTACGCGAAGAACTGCTGCACCTGCGCGTCGCTGGCCCGGGCCCGACTCTGCACGAAGGTCGCGACCCGCCGGTAGCCGGCCCGCACCGCCTCGGCGACCTCCGGGATGTCAGTGACGGCCTGCGCCTGCACCTGGAAGAGCAGCAGGTCGCGATCGGCGATCAGCTCCGCGTAGGCACCGCCCATGGCGTCGAGGATCTCCTCCGGGCTGTCACCCCCGGCGCGCTCCGCACCCGCCTCGATCGCGTCGGCGATCCGGTCGAAACACGCCCCCGCTGCCGCCACGAACAAGCCGAGCTTTCCGGAGAAGAGCCGGAAGACGTACGCCTCGGAGATGCCGGCGGCGGCGGCCACGGCGGTGACCGGGGTGGCGTGGAAGCCGGCGCGCGCGAACACCGACACTGCGGTGTTCAGGACGGTGACCCGGCGGGCCTCGGCGGTGGATCGCATGTTTGTAAGTGTGCACTCACAAACAAGTGTCGTCAAGTCCGCCGCCCTGCCATCCCGTCCGCCGCTCGGCCACCAGCGCCCATGCGGTCGCGAGGGCGCGGTGCGGTCGTCGGGGGCGCGGCGTGTCGTCAGGGGGCGATGCGCAGTCGCCGGATCGCGGTGTCGTCGTAGTCGCTGAAGCGGTACCGGAGGCCGGCGAACGGGCTGCCGGGGAAGTCACCGGTGATCGTCGCGGTCACCACGGTGCCGGCCGGAGTGTCCTCCGCTTGGAGGACCGCGAATGCCCGCTGTCCAGCGCGCTCGGCCACGTGGGCGAGTGGTGGACGCTGCTGATCCTGCACGACGCCTTCGACGGCTACACCCGGTTCGACCAGTTCCAGGCCAACCTGGGCGTGTCGTCCAGCATCCTGACCAGCCGGCTGAAGACCCTCACCGGGCAGGGGTTGCTCGAACGTCGCCGTTACCAGACCAGGCCCGACCGCTACGAGTACGTCCTCACCGACCTCGGCCGCAGCCTGCGGCCCGTCGTCGTCGCCCTCGCCGCCTGGGGTAACTCACGCCTCGATCCGAGCGAGCGCAGCATGATCCTCGTCGACCGGACCACCGGGGTGGAGGCCGACCCGGTGATCGTGGACCGCCGCACCGGCCGCCCGCTCGACGACGTCGACTTCGTGTACGCCGCCGGCCCGGCCGCCAGCGAGGCCATGCGCAAACGCTACGACCACCTCCCCACCCAGGTAGCCCCGCAGCGGCCCTGACCGGCTCACTCCAGCGGATAGAGGCGCGCCGGGTCGCCGGGCCGGAGGCTGTCCGGCGTGTCGTCGGCGCTACTGGCGGCGATCGAGCCGAGCAGCGCCAACGAGCGGGCCGACTCCGTACCGGGCTCGGCGTGGTAGATCACCAGTAGCTGCCCGTCGGCGCCCGCCACCGCGAGCTTGTCGCAGTACAGGTCGAGGTCGCCCACCTCAGGATGGTGCAGCCGGCTGACGATGCCCTCCCGCCGACGCACCTCGTGGCGCGCCCACAGTTGCCGAAAGCAATCGCTCTTGAGTGACAACTCGCCCACCAGAGCCGTCAACCGTGGGTCGTCGGTGGCCCCGCCCGAGTCGGCACGCATCTGCCCCACGACGCCCTGCATCGCCTGCCGCCAGTCGCGGAACAGCTCTCGCTCGGCCTCGTCCAGGAACACCGCCAGGAGTCGGTTGGCACCCGGGGCGAGATTCGGCGACAGCGCCCTCGCCATCGGGTTCGACGCCAGGATGTCGAGGTAGCGATTCTGCACGAAGGCCGGCATGGAGAGCTGCCGCAGCAGGTGCAGGATGCTGGCCGGGACCCGCTCGGCGGCCGGTCGGGACGCACGGCGCGACCGCGCACGGCTCAACCCGATCATGTACGCGGTCGCCTCCGGATCCAGCCGCAGCACTCCGGCGAGGGCGTCGAGGACCTGCACCGAAGGGTGCCGCTCGCGACCCTGCTCCAATCGGAGGTAGTAGTCGGCGCTGATGCCGGCCAGCATCGCCACCTCCTCACGCCGCAGTCCCGGCACCCGTCGTAGGCCCACGCCGGGGCCGAGCCCGACGTCCTCGGGCCGGGTCTGCTCCCGGCGGGCGCGCAGGAAGTCGCCGAGCGGGTTCGTTGCGTCCATGCCACCGACGGTAGATCGCCGGGCGGCCCGGTGACTGGCTGTGTCACTACCAGGAACAGCTCGCCCTGCCGCCCGGCCGGCTGCCGGCGGACAGTCGACGCGTACCTACTGCGATCACGGATAGAGGATGAGATGAGCGAGAACCTTCCCGGCGGTGCCCTCACCCCCGCTGACGGCCTCACCCTGAGCCGGATGGGCTACGGGGCGATGCAGTTGGCCGGCCCGGGTGTCTTCGGCCCGCCCCGCGACCGCGAGCAGGCGCTCGCCGTGCTCCGCGAGGCCGTCGACCTGGGCGTCCGGCACATCGACACCAGCGACTTCTACGGGCCCGTCGTCGTCAACGAGCTGATCCGCGAGGCACTCCACCCGTACCCCCAGGGTTTGCACCTCGTCACCAAGGTCGGCGCGCGCCGCGGCGCCGACCGCTCCTGGATCCCGGCTCTGGAGCCGGACGACCTCAAGGCCCAGGTACGGGAGAACCTGGAACACCTCGGCCTGGACGTGCTCGACGTGGTCAACCTGCGGGTAGGCATGGCCGAGGGCACCGGCGACGCGCCGCTCGGTGCGCAGTTCGCCGCCCTGGCAGAGCTGCGGCAGGAAGGGCTGATCCGGCACCTGGGGCTCAGCAACGTGACGCTCGACCAGCTCGACGAGGCGCAGGCCATCGCGCCGGTGGTCACCGTGCAGAACCTCTACAACCTCGCCAACCGGCGGGACGACGCCCTGGTCGACAGGTGCGCGGAGGAGAACATCGCGTTCGCGTCGTTCTTCCCGCTCGGCGGGTTCACGCCGTTGCAGTCCGACACGCTCGACGACGTGGCCGCCCGACTGGGCGCCTCACCGCAGCAGGTCGCCCTCGCCTGGCTGCTCCAGCGCTCCCCCACCACGGTGCTGATTCCCGGCACCTCCAGCCTGGCGCACCTGCGGGAGAACATGGCGGCGGCCGACCTGAAACTGCCGACCGACGCCGTCGAGGAGTTGGACGCGTTGGCTTCCTAGTGCTGGTGCGGCCGGTTGCGGATCAGGGTGACCGCCAGCACCGCGGTGACGAGGAAGACGACGCCGTTGACCCGCAATCCGGCCTGGACACCGGAGGTCAGTGCCTCGGCGATCGCCGCCCGGACCGGGTCGGGCAGTGGTTGGCCGCCGTTGGCGCCGGAGGCCACCGCAGCCTGCACGGCGGTGCGGGTGGGTTCGCCGATCTGGTGCGCGGCGAGCCGGTCCGGCAGGTCGGCCACCATCGTTGTGGTGAGGAGCGTGCCGAGCACTGACGAGCCGAGCACCGAGCCGACCTGGCGGGCGGCGTTGACAGCGCCGGAGGCCATGCCGGCCTGGGCGGGCGAGACGCTGGCCAACGCCGCCGCCGTCGCCGGGGCCACCACCAGACCGCCGGCCGCCCCGAACAACGCGAACAGTGCCCAGCGGTCACCGAACGACGTGGTCGGCCCCTGGTTCGCCAGCGCGAAGCTGGCCACCGCACCGAGGACCAGGCCGAGGGTCAACGGCGCCTTGAATCCGGTACGACGAATCGCGCGCCCGGCACCGAAGGCGACCAGCACGTACGCCCCGAAGAGCACCAGCATCCGCCAGCCGGTGTCCAGCGGGCTGAGCGCCTGGGCACGTTCGTGGAAGAGGACCAGCAGGATCGCCACACCGGTGAAACCGAACAGCGACACCGCGGCGACGACCATGACGGCGCTGAACGACGCGGACCGAAACAGCCGCACGTCGAGCATTGGCGCGCTGGCCCGCAGCTCGACCAGCACGAACGCGACAAGTGCGACGACTGCGACGACCCAGCCCGTCGACACCACCGGGCTGGTGTAGCCGACCTTGCCGCCCTGGATCAGCGCGTAGACGGCTGCCGCGATGGCGACGGTGCCCAGCAGCAGGCCGGGCACGTCGAGTCGGGCGGCGCTCGGCCGGGACTCGGCCACCCCGACGATGGCGACGACGAGGGTGACCAGACCCAGCGCGATCGTCGACAGGTAGACGCTGTGCCACTGGTAGTGCCGCAGCAGGAAGCCTGCGATGAGCGGGCCGATCGCGAGGCCGATGCCGGACGCCGCCGACCACGCGGTGATGACCTCGGTCCGTCGGTGCGGGTCGGTGAAGGTCGCGCCGAGGATCGCCAGACTGTTCGGCAGGATCAGGGCCCCGCCGAGGCCGGCGACCAACTGCCCGACGATCACCCACGCGACGGTCGGAGCGCCAGCCACGACGGCCGCGCCGGCGATCATCGCGACGACCCCCGCGCCGAACATGCGCCTTCGCCCGTAGCGGCTGCCCAGGGTGGCCGCGGACAGCACGACGCTCGCCACCATCAGGGTGTAGGCGCTGGGGATCCAGACCAGAGTGGTGGGGTCGACCCGCAGGTCCCGCTGGATCGTGGTCAACGCGGAGACCGTCGCGGTGATCTGAAGGAACGTGATCATCGCGCCCAGGCACATGGCGATCAGGGTCACCGGGCGGGACCCACGCACCGACGAACGAGCGGTCGCGGCCGGTCCTGGTGGGTTCTTCCCGGTTGGGGTCGCTCCGGGTGGGGTTGGGGCCGTGGCGCTGGTCGTCACTGAAGATCCTTCAGGCTGGTGATCTGACTTGCGTATGCTGAAGTCAGCGCAACCCAGTGAAGCGCCTGGCTAGCATCTACGCAAGCCAGGTAGGCTGGGGGGCATGGAGGACCTCCGAGACGATCGCGATTCCTGGACGAGCGAAAACTGCTCGGTGGCCCGGGCGATGGACATCGTGGGCAGCAGGTCGACGGTCCTGATCATGCGCGAGGCCCTGCTCGGCACGCGCCGCTTCGACGACTTCGTCCGCCGGGTGGGCGTCGGCGAGCCCGCCATGGCCGCCCGCCTCAAGGAGATGGTCGCCGCCGAACTGCTCGAACGAATCCCCTACCGGGAGCCCGGGCAGCGCACCCGCCACGAGTACCAACTCACCCGCAAGGGCCGCGAACTCCTGCCCGTCATCACCGCACTACGCAACTGGGGCGACACCTGGGCCGCCACCGACACCGGCCCGTCCGTCGTCGCCACCCACCACGACTGCGGCGAGCCGATCCGCGCCGTGCTCCGGTGCGCCGCCGGCCACGAGATCGCCGACGGCGACATCGACATCATCGCCGGCCCGGGCCTCGTCCGGCGCGACTGAAACCCCTGACCACGACCGGACCACCGCACTGCCACCACTGGAGGCCGTGTTGGTGCTGGCCGAGGCGGCAGCCGAGTCACGCTGGCGGGGTGGCGGGCCGTCAGGTCGACGGCCCGCCACCGTGAATCAGAGGGTGACCTGGTGCACCCGGTCGTCGACGCCACGCACCGCCAGCCAGGCGCTGCCGTTGGCACCGGCGGCGGCCCCGGGCGCACCCCGGAACGCGTCGGTGGCGAACTCACCGCGTCGGAACCAGCCGCCCCAGGCCCCGTCGGCCAGGTTGCGCTGCCAGAGCCGGTTGTCGGCGGCCAGCGCGAACAGGTAGACCCGGCCGGAGGTGGCAAGCAGTGTCGGGCTGCCGCTGGTGGTACCGCCCAGGTTGGTCCAGGCCGACCAGGTGGTGCCGGTCCGGCTGCTCCACCACACCTCGTCGGTGCGGCTGCGGACCGCCACGTGCAGCACACCGGCCTCGTCGACGACAGCGCTCGGCCGACCGTAGAACGGCCGGTTCTCCGGAGCCCCGACGCCGGTCCAGCCGGCGTTCGGCGTACGCGACCAGAGCTTGCCGTCGGCACCGCGGGCGACGAGCGTCCACTGCGTCGGACTGGTCCAGGCAACCGTCGGCGCGTCGGTCAGCGTGCCGCCGAGGCTGCGCCACGGTCCCCACCCGCCGGCCACGTAACTGCGCTGCCAGGCGGCGTTGTCGGTGCCACGGACGAAGACGTCGAGCCGCCCGTCGGCGGAGCCGTACGCCGCCGGCTGACCGAGGATCCGGCCGCCGACCGGGCCGCCGAGCGAGGTCCAGCGCGTGCCCCACGTCGTACCGGTGCGGGTGTTGACGGCCAGCGCACCGGAAGCGTCGCGAACGAAGGCGGTGGCGTGGGTGTCGCCCACCCGGACCAGCGCCGGGCTGGCGCTGGCGGTGCCACCGAGGTCGGCGCCGGCGACCTGGTCGGCGCCGGTCAGGCCGAGCATGGCCACCCCGTGCGCCGGCACCTCGACTGTGTACGAGCCGGTGAACGGCTGTACGCCGGGGGTGCCCGGCTGGGCGTCCACGTTGGAGCGGGACCACAGGTCACGGACCCTGACCGACCCACCGAGGGCGACGTCGGCGAAGTTCACTGTGATCCGCTGGGCGCTGTCGTGCCGGTTGAGCAGCGCGACGGCCCGCTTTCCGGAGCCGGCGAGCACCTTGCTCCACACCTGCGCGTCGGTGCCGGTGTCGGCGACCTTGACGCCCTGCCGGACCAGCGGGTCCTGGTCCACCGCGATGATCTCCGGGTTGGTCAGCGCCGAGATCATCTCCTTCGGCAGGCCACGCGGGTCGGAGCCGATCACCAGCGGCGCGGCCATGATGGCCCACATGCCGAGCTGCGTCTTGGACTCGTCAAGGCTCAGCTCGTACCCGCCGTCGGGCAGCGGGCGCATCGGCAGCAGGTAGTCCGGGTCGTTGTAGTGCCCCGGCCCGGTGGCCGCCGGGTGGTACGCGTTGACGTCCATGTTGCGCAGCACCCACGGGTACGCCCACTGCGGGGACGGGTCGGTGAGCCCCACGTCTGTATACGTCCGCCAGGAGTCGGCGATGGTGGGCGCGTACGTGTAGCTCCAGGTGGAGAGCTGCTCCGGGGTGTACGGGCCGCCGCCCCAGTCCGAGCTGACCGGGTTGCAGATGTTGAGCAGCATCGGTCGGGGCGACTGGCGTACCGCCTCGGCCAGTTCCCGGAAGGTGGTCTCCGGGTCGAGGCCGGCGGCCCGGCCGCACAGCCAGTCGGCCTTCAGCGCGTCGAAGCCCCAGCCGGCGAACTGGGCGATGTCCGCCCGGTAGTGGCCGTTGCTGCCGAGCCCACACTGCCCCGGCAGGTACGGGCCAGCGTCGGTGTAGATGCCGGCCTTCATCCCCCTGCTGTGGATGTACGCGGCCAGCGCCGCCATCCCGCCGGGGAAGCGGGCCGGGTCGGCGACGAGCTGACCGGCCTCGTTGCGCGGGGTGGGCGCGGCCCAGTTGCCGTCGATCCACACGTAGGTGTACCCGGCGTCCCGCAGGCCACTGTTGACCATGTAGTCGGTGACCGACCGTACTTCGGCCTCGGTGGGGTCGCCACCGAGACCGAAGTAGGTGTTCCAGCCCTGGTAGGGCGTCGGGGCGAGGCCGCTGTTGAAGAAGGTCGGCGCGCCCTGGTCCTCGGCGCCGGTGGCCGCCGGGGCGTGACCGGGGCGGCCGGGTCCATGGCCGGCCGGTGGCGGGTCGGCGTGGGGTGGGCCGGCCATCGCCGGCATCGGGCTGGCCAGGCCCAGGCCGAGCACGGCCAGGGCTGCGGTCATCTGTCGGTTCAGGCGCATGGAGGTACTCCTGTCCCTCGGGGGTGGGGGTGGTGGTGCTCCGAACTCAGTCGCGGGTCAGCACGATGAGGTCGGCGTCGTGGGTCGCGCTCCACCGCACGGGCAGGCCGACGGTGGCGAGGTGGCTGCCGGAGTAGTGCCGATCGCCGTGCGAGTAACGGGCCGCGGGGTCGAGGCCACGAAGGGGCAACCGGACCGGGCGGGACGGAAGCAGCCCCGCGCCGTCGAGCCGACCGGTGTGCCAGGCGAGCACGACGATCTGGTTCTCGTCCGGCGCGGAGTACTGCACCGCGCAGCGGGCCTGGTCGGGGCCACCGATCAGGTGCACCTCGCCGTGCGTGACGACGTCCCGGATCTCCTTGTAGCGGGCGATCCAGCCGGCCGCCTCGGCCCGCTCGGCGGGGGTCCACGACCGGATGTCCGCGCCGATGCCGAGCACACCGGCCATCGCCAGGACGAATCGGAACGCCAGCGACCGGGGGCGGGTGTCGAACAGGCCGGGCGCGTCGGTGACCCAGGAGCTGAGCAGGTGTGGGGCGTTGGCGTGCAGGAAGCCGTACTGGATGGCCAGCCGGTCCAGTGGGCCGGTGTTGTCGCTGGGCCAGAAGACGTCGGCCCGGGCGGCCATCGCCAGGTCGGTCCGCGCACCTCCCCCGGCACACGCCTCGATCAGCACACCGGGATGGTCCCGGCGCAACCGCTCGTAGATCCGATGCAGGTTGGCGACGTGCGCGCCGTCCAGGTCGAGGGGGCCCAACCCGCCGGACCGACCCGGCTCGGTACGCGGCCTGTTGAAGTCCCACTTCAGGTAGTCGATGTCGTACCGGCGCAGTAGGCCGTCGACCGTGGAGTGGACGAACTCGGCGACCTCCGGCCGGCCCAGGTCGAGCAGGTACTGGTTGCGGATCGGGGTGAGCGGTCGGCCGTCGACGGAGTAGACCCAGTCTGGGTGCTCGGCGTACAGGGATGACTTCGGGTTGACGCACTCCGGCTCGACCCAGAGCCCGAAGTTCAGCCCGAGGGCGCGGACGTCGGCGATGAAGGTGTCGAACCCGGCCGGGAACTTCGCCGGGTCGGGCGTCCAGTCGCCCAGCCCGGCGGTGTCGTCGTCGCGGCCCACGAACCAGCCGTCGTCCACGACGAACGTCTCCACGCCCAGCTCGGCGGCGATCCGGGCGAGCGCGAGCTGACTCTGCGCCTCGACCGCGAAGTAGGTCGCCTCCCAGGAGTTGTAGAGCACCGGGCGGGGGCTGAGCCGGTCGCCGGCCAGCGACCGCTGGTGGGTGTGCCAGACCCGGGCCAGCCCGTCCAGGCCGTCCGGGCTGTACGCCCCGGTGGTCACCGGCAGTGCCAACCGCTCGCCGGCGGCCAACTCCAGCGGCCCGTCGACCAGCTGACGGCCGACCCGGACGCGGGTCAGGCCGCCGGTGTCCCGCTCGGCGCTGATCTCCCACGAGCCGGTCCAGGCCAGCGCCATCCCCCACGCCGGACCGGCCGGCTCCGCCGTGTCACGCACGGCCAGCCAGGGCACGTGCAGATGCCCGGGTACGCCCTGGGAGCTGCCGATGCTGAACGCGCCGTGGCCCAGCTCGACGTGGGAGAGCTGGAACTCCTGCTCCCACTGGCCCCACTGGTGGCTGAGCAGCGCGCCGTGCGGCGTCGGTACGCAGAACCCGCCCGATCCGGCCCGGACGACCCGCAGCGCCTCGCTGCCGTCGTTGGCCAGTTCGACCCACCGCTGCACCACGTCGGTGCCGACCGGCACCCGGTAGTGCACTGTGGCGCGCAGCCCGGTGACCGGGTCGGCGAACTCGACGGCCAGCTCCCGCTGGTCGGCGTCGACCCGCGCGTCGGTGTGCACGAAGCCCACCCGGCGCTGCCCGTTCGAGGTCTCGATCACCAGGTCGGCGCCGGTGAACGGGCGGTCGGCGTCGGTGGCGTACTCGATGGGGGCCGCGTCCCCGGCGGTGAGGAACGGGACCGGGCCGTCGTAGGCGACCGGCGAGGGCCCGTCGGAGACGCCATGCGGCCCCCACGCGACAAGTTCCAGCCAGCGGCCGTGCGCCGGCACCGTCACCGTGTACTCGGTGTGCGTGCCGCGCAGCGTCCAGCGCTGCCCGGCCTCGGCGGTCACTTCACCGCTCCGAGCGCCAGGCCAGAGACGAAGTGCCGCTGGAAGCGGAGGAACACCGCGACGGTGGGCACGGCCGCGATGACGGTGCCGGCGGCGATGACGTTCCAGGACGAGACGAACTGGCCCTGGAGGGCGAGCAGCGCCGGGGTGACCGGCATGTTGTCATCGGTACGCAGCACGGTGATCGCCCAGAGCAGGTCGTTGAAGATCCAGGTGAACGACAGCGCCCCGAGGGCGGCCAGCGCGGGTCGGGTCAACGGCAGCATCACCTTGGTGAAGATCTGCGCCGTGCCGGCGCCGTCGATGGTGGCCGCCTCCTGGATCTCGCCCGGCAGGTCCCGCATGAAGCCGTGCAGGACGAACGTGTAGAAGCCGAGCCCGAAGCCGACCTGCACCGCGATCAACGCCCAGAGCGTGTCGTACAGGCCGGTCAGCTCGCTGAACTTGGCCACCGGGATGAGCAGGATCTGCGGTGGGAGCAGGTTGCCGGCGAGCATCAGCAGCAGGATCGTGCGCCGCCCGGGGATCCGGAAGCGACTCAGCGCGAACGCGGCCATCGCTGCCAGCCCCAGGCTCAACGCCACCGACGGGACGGTGACCAGCATGCTGTTGATCAGCGCGCGCAGCTCGCCGCCGTCGGTCCACGCCTGCCGATAGGTGTCCAGTGTGAACGACCGGGGCAGGCTGCCCACGCCGTGCGCGGCGATGTCGTCGAACGACCGGGTGGACATCACCACCACCCAGAGCACCGGGCCCAGCCAGAGCAGCGAGAGCAGGATCATGCCGGTGTGGAAGGCCCCGGTACGGAGCTTGTTCATGACGCTTCCTCCCGGAACGCGCGGACCAGGTAGCCGAGGATGACGGCCAGCGCGAGCACGAAGATCACGACAGCGATCGCCGAGGCGTAGCCCAGCCGCAGGCTCTGGAACGCGGTCGAGTACATGTAGGTGCTGAGCAGCTCCGACGAGTGGTACGGCCCGCCCTTGGTCAGCGACCAGACGATGTCGAACGAGCGCAGCGAGTCGATCACGATGACCGACAGCACCACTGCGTTGACCCCCTTGAGCTGGGGAATCGTGACGTGCCGTAGCCGCTGCCAGGCGCTTGCGCCATCCATCCGGGCCGCCTCGTGCAGGGCCGGGTCGATCGCCTTCAACCCGGCCAGGAACAGCACCATCACGTACCCGATCTGCCGCCACAGCGCGGGCAGGATCACCGCGTACAGGGCGGTCTGCGGGTCGGCGAGCCACGGCCGGATCAGCTGTTCCAGGCCGACGGCCCGCAGCAGCGTGTCGGCGACGCCGTCGGGCTGGTAGAAGACCCGCCAGACCAACGCGGTCACGACCAGCGAGAACACCACAGGGGTGAACAGCGCGGCCCGGTAGAAGCCGACAAAGCGCCGCTCCTTCTGCAGGACGAGCGCCATGCCGAAGCCACCCAGCACGGAGAGGCCGCCGAAGAGCACCAGCCAGATCACCGTGTTGACCAGCGCGCCCCGGAAGGTGGCGTCGCCGGCCAGCTCGACGTAGTTGTCGGTGCCGACGAAGGTCGGCGGTGTCATGCCGTCCCAGCGGGTGAGGGAGAACCAGAAGCCCTGGATCGCCGGCCAGAAGACCCAGACGCTCTCGACAGCGAACGGCACGAGGACGAACGCCACCAGCAGCGGCGACAGTCGAGCCGACCGTCGCCGCCGGGTGGGGGTGACCGAGGTCGTGGAGATCGTTGCTGTCACGTCAGCCCTTGAAGACCTTCTCGGCGCCGGCCTGCCACTCCCGCAGGATCGCGTCGATCTGGTCCGGCTTGTCGATGAACTTGGTCAGCGCGGTGTCCGCTGTCGGCTGGAGCGCGTCGCTGGAGTCGCGGTTGAAGAACTGGGTCAGCTCCTTGGCCTCGTCCAGCATCGCCTTGCCCTTGACCACCAGCGGCGAGTCCGACGCCTTGGCCTTGGGGTTGGCTGGCAGCACGATGCCGGAGCTGGCCTTGACGTACGCCTCCTGGGCCTCGACCCCGGAGAGGTAGCTGAGCAGGGCCTTGGTGCCGGTCGGGTTGGCGGTCTTCGCGCTGGCGAAGAAGCCGTCGGTCGGCGCCTCCTCGGCCAGCGGCACCGCCGGGTCGATGATCGGGAACCGGAAGAAGTCCAGGTCGCCGAGTGCGTCCTTGGGTGCGGCGTCGGCGAAGAACGTGCCGATCAGGAACATGCCGGTCTTGCCGGCCAGCAGCGCGGTGGTCGCCTCCTGGAACGGGTACGCCTTGCCCTTGGGGTCGAAGTAGGGCAGGGCCTCGCGCCAGCGGGTGAAGACCGCCTTGACCTTCGGGTCGTCGAAGCGCTGCTTGCCGGCGAGCAGCTCGCGGTGGAACGGCGCGCCGTTGATCCGGATGTTCAGGTAGTCGAACCAGGCCGAGGCCACCCACGGGGTGTCGCCGAGGCCGATGCCGATCGGCGGGACGCCCTTGCTCTTCAGCGTCTCGCACAGCGCCAGGAACTCGGTCCAGGTCTTCGGCTCCTGCACGCCCCACTTGGCGAAGTTGGACTTGCGGTAGAAGAAGCCCCACCAGTAGTTGTTCATCGGCACGAAGATCTGCTTGCCGCTGGCGTCGGTGGAGAGCGTGCGCAACGACTGGGGGTAGTCGTCCAGTGACTTCCACACCTCGGAGACGTCCAGCAGCAGGTTCTTGCTGGCGTAGTCGTTGGCGACCGAGCCCGCGTACCAGGTGTAGAGGTCCGGCGGGTTGGCCGAGGTCAGGTAGGTCGGCAGCTGGGTCCGGAAGGTCTCCGAGGCGATCGTGTTGAGACTGGCCGTGCCCTTGCCCTGCGCGTTGAACGTCTCGATCAGCTTCTCCATCGCCGCCTTGGCCTGCGGCGAGGAGAGGTTGGACTGGATGGTGATCGCGCCCGAGCCGTTGCTCGTGGTCGGCCCACTGGCGGAGCTGGCGCACGCGCTGAGGAACGAGCTGGCGCCGAGCGCGCCCAGGCCGGCGAGCCCAAGGTGGCCAAGGAATCGCCGGCGACCGGGGTCGAAGTCGCTCACGGAGGTATCCCTTCCTTTACGACACTCAGCGTCACCGCGCGATGTGTCGACCATGTGAATGCTGTGACGAGAAGGTTGCATCGGCCGTCGCCGACTGTCAAGATATCTTCGTAATTAATGATTAGACGAGACCAAGGCGAGGGCCAGGTGGATCAGCTTATGCGCCGGCTTGAGGGCAAGAACGCGCTGGTCACCGGTGCGATGGGCGGGATCGGTGCGGCCATCGCCCGGCGACTCGCTGCCGAGGGGGCAGCGGTCGCGCTGCTCGACGTGGCCGACCCGGCACCGTTGGCCGAGGAACTGACCAGGCGAGGCGACCGCGCACTGTCCGTAGTGGGCGATGTCAGCGACGAGGCCGACTGGACGGCCGCCGCGAGCGCCGTACGGGACCGCCTCGGCCCGGTCGACATCCTGGTCAGCACCGCGTACGCCGTGCGGGTCGCCCCGGCGCACGAAACCAGCCGGCAGTCCTGGGACCACCAGCTCGGCGTCAGCCTCACCGGCTCGTTCCTCGGCGTCCGCGCCTGCCTTGACGACCTGCGGGCACGCTCGGGCGCGGTGGTGCTGATCTCCTCGGTGCACGCGCTGGTCGGGTTGCCCGGCCGGCCCGCGTACGCCGCGGCCAAGGGTGGCCTGGTCGCGCTCGGCCGCCAACTCGCCGTCGAGTACGGCCCACAGGTCCGGGTCAACACGGTGCTGCCCGGGCCGATCCTCACCGCCGCCTGGGCCGACGTGTCCGAAGAGGACCGCCAGCGCAGCATCGCGGAGACCGTAGCGAAGCGCTTCGGCACACCGGACGAGGTGGCCGCCACCGTCGCCTTCCTCGCCTCGCCGGACGCCGCGTACGTCACCGGCGCGAGCCTCGTGGTGGACGGTGGCTGGACAGCGGTGAAAGCCTCGGCCTGAGAGATCGATACCGACCAGCGAAAAGGCCAGGAGCATTGGCACAGTACGCACGCCGCGGCGTCCACGGGCAGACCGTCGAAGCGATCGCCCGTCGCATCCTCACCGGCGAGATCGCCGCCGGCGCGACGCTGAACATCGTCGCGTTGCAGGAGGAGTTCGACGTCAGCCTCACCGCGCTCCGCGAGGCGCTGAAGGTCCTCTCGGCCAAGGGCATCGTCGACGCCCGACAGAAGCGCGGCACCTTCGTCCGACCCCGTGCGGACTGGAACCTGCTCGACGGTGACGTGATCCGCTGGCAGTTCGCCGAGGGCACCGACCAGCGGTTGCTCGACCAACTGCACGAGGTGCGCGCCATCATCGAGCCGGCCGCCGCACGGCTGGCCGCCACCCGCGCCACCGAGGACGACCTGACCGCCCTCGACCGGGCGCTGGCCGAGATGGCCCAGGCCAACGGTGATCCCGCCGCCGCCATCGCCGCCGACCTCGCCTTCCACCGCGCGCTGCTCACCGCCACCCACAACGAGCTGCTGGAGCGGATGGAGGTGGTGATGGAGACCGGGCTCGCCGAACGGGACCGGCTGGTGCACGGTGGCAGCCCCCACGACGACCCGGTACCCAGCCACCGCGCGGTGGTCGACGCGCTGCGCGACCGGAACGAGACGGCGGCCGAGACCGCTATGCGTCAGTTGCTGGACAAGGCCGTCCGCGACGTCGAGAAGGCACGGGGACGAAGGGGCAGTCAGTGAAGATCGAGCGGATCGAGACCTTCCTGGTCGCGCCACGGTGGTTGTTCTGCCGGGTGGAGACCGACGACGGGCTGGTCGGGTGGGGTGAGCCGGTGGTCGAGGGCCGCGCCGAGGTGGTGCGCGGCGCCGTCGAGGTGCTCTCCGAGTATCTGATCGGTGCGGACCCCCTGCGCATCGAACAGCACTGGCAGGTGCTCACCAAGGGCGGCTTCTACCGGGGCGGCCCGATCCTCTCCAGCGCGGTCGCCGGCCTCGACCAGGCGCTCTGGGACATCGCCGGGCAGGCGTACGGCGCGCCGGTGCACGCGCTGCTCGGCGGGCACGTACGCGACCGGGTACGGATCTACTCGTGGATCGGCGGGGACGAACCCGGCGAGGTGGCCGACGCCGCCGCCGCGCAGGTCGCCGCCGGCCTCACCGGGGTCAAGATGAACGCCTGCGGCCGACTCTCGCCGATCCCCACCTCGGCCGAGGTGGACGCGGTCATCGGCCGGGTGGCCGCCGCCCGTGAGGTGCTCGGCCCCGACCGGGACATCGCCGTGGACTTCCACGGTCGCGCCGGAATGGCCGCCGTCCGCCGGATCCTGCCCGAGCTGGCCGCCCTGCGCCCGTTCTTCGTGGAGGAGCCGGTCCTGCCGGACCAGGCTCACCACCTGCGCGACATCGTCGCCAGCACGCCCATTCCGGTGGCCACCGGCGAGCGGCTCTACGGTCGGTCCGAGTTCCTCGGCCCGTTGCAGGCCGGGGTCGCCGTGGTTCAACCGGACCTGTCGCACGCCGGTGGGATCTCCGAGGTCCGCCGGATCGCCGCGCTGGCCGAGACGTACGGCGCGCTGCTCGCCCCGCACTGCCCGCTCGGCCCGATCTCCCTGGCGGCCAGCCTCCAGGTGGCCTTCGCGACGCCGAACTTCCTGATCCAGGAGCAGAGCATCGGCATCCACTACAACGCCGGCTCGGAGTTGCTGGACTACCTGATCGACCCGGAGCCGTTCCGGTTCGTGGACGGGCACATCGCCCGCCTCGACCGGCCCGGTCTGGGCATCACCGTCGACGAGACGGCGGTCCGCAAGGCCGCCCAGACCCCACACGCCTGGCGCAACCCGGTCTGGCAGCACGCCGACGGGTCCTTCGCCGAGTGGTGACCGGCACGCGGCCGGTGGCCCTGCGAGTGGCGTACGACGCGGCGCACGGCGGTCGGTGGACGAGTCTGCGCGGCGGCGGCCGGGAGTGGCTGTGGCGTGGCCCGGAACCCGGCCGGCACGAGGTACGCCCCGACGGCGCGTTCGTCGACGCCGGCGGTCTGGAGGAGTGCCTGCCCACAGTGCGCGGCGAGCCCGACCACGGCGAGGTGTGGTCGCGGCCGTGGCGCGACGGCGGCCCCGGCACCGCGGTCCTCGAGCGGCCGACGTTCACCCTCACCCGCCGGATCACCGACTCCGCCGGCGTGGTGGCGGCCGACTACCTGTTGGCCGCCGACCCCGGGTACCGGTTCGTCTGGGCCGCGCACGCCCTGCTCGACCTCTCCCCCGCCGCCCGCCTCGACGCGCCCGCCGGCACCCCGACCCGGCTGCACCCGGAGGCCGCCGCGCTCCTGCCACCGGGCGGCTGGCCCGCCGGCGAGCCATGGTTGACCGGGCCGTGGCCGGCCCCGGCCGGGCTGACGCTGGACACGTTCGGCAGGGACGACGGGACGGCGCTCGGCGCGGTGCTGCTCGACTGCGCCCGGGTCCAGGTCATCGACGGAGCCGACCGGCTGACTCTGGAGCTGGAGTGCGCCGACCAGCCCCGCGGCACCGCCCTCTGGCGCAACCTGGGCGGCTGGCCGGCGAACGGCCCCTACCGCAGCGTCGGCATCGAACCGATGCTCGGCGCGGCCTTCGACCTGGCCGACGCCGGCCCCTCCGACGCGGCGGTCGTCCCGCCCACCGGCGAGGTCACCTGGCGACTCACCATCTCCGCCCACCGCGACCACTGAGGACACCGGAATGAACCTGCTCGACGAGCTGCGTACCCATCGACTGTTGGCCATCGTGCGCGGCCCGGACCCGGACGCCGCGCTGACCGCCGTACTCACAGTGGCCGAGAGCGGCGTCGCACTGGTCGAGGTCTCGATGACCAGCGCCGACGCGCTCGGTGTCATCCGCCGCGCCCGGGCCGCCCTCGGGCCCGACTTCGCCCTGGGCGCCGGCACCGTGCTCAGCGTCGAGGACGCCCGCGCGGCGGCCGACGCGGGCGCCGGTTTCCTGGTCACCCCGGCCATCGCGGCGAGCCTCGCCGAGGGCGGCCGGCTCGGGCTGCCGGTGCTCGCCGGCGCCCTCACCCCCACCGAGGTGGTGCGGGCCAACGACGGCGGGGCCACCGCGATCAAGCTCTTCCCTGCCTCACTTGGCGGGCCCGACTACCTCGGCGCCCTGCGCGACCCGTTCCCCGGTACCGCGTTCGTGCCGGTCGGTGGTGTCGACGCCGACGGTGCTCGGCGCTACCTCGACCGGGGCGCGACAGCCGTCGGCGTCGGTTCGCCGCTGCTCGGCGACGCCGTCCGAGGCGGCGACACGACGGCGCTGCGCGAGCGCGCCGCAGCCTTCCTCGCGGCGGTCCGGCCATGACCGACCTGCTCACCCTCGGCGAGACGATGGCGGCGTTCCGCACCACCGGCCCACTGCGACTGGGCGGCACCGCCGCAATCTCCGTCGCCGGATCCGAGTCGAACGTGGCGATCGGCGTGGCCCGGCTCGGCCACCGGGCCGCCTGGGTCGGCGTCACCGGCGCCGACGAGCCCGGTGAGCTGGTCCGCCGTACGCTGCGCGCCGAGGGTGTCGACCTGACCTGGTCCCGGGTCGACGCGACCGCCCCCACCGGCCTGATCCTCTTCGAGAATCGGGTCGCCGACATCAACCGGGTCACCTACCACCGCGCCGGGTCGGCCGGCTCGCGGCTGGGCCCGGCCGACGTGACCCGGGCCTTCGACGCGCCCGGGTCACCACCCCGGCTGCTGCACGTCACCGGCATCACCTGCGCGCTCGGCGCCGAGCCGTACCAGGCGGTGGTGGAGGCCGTGCGGCGCGCCCGCGTCGCCGGCAGCACGATCTGCCTGGACGTCAACCACCGCAACCGGCTGTGGTCGGTCGCCGAGGCCG
Source organism: Micromonospora sp. NBC_00821 (assembly GCF_036347035.1). Classification (NCBI taxonomy): domain Bacteria; kingdom Bacillati; phylum Actinomycetota; class Actinomycetes; order Micromonosporales; family Micromonosporaceae; genus Micromonospora; species Micromonospora sp. NBC_00821. The sequence goes on along the minus strand of NZ_CP108880.1, from coordinate 812,713 downwards.
CCGCCGCGCTGCGCCCGCTGCTGCCCTCGATCGACCTGGTGGTCGCCTCCGACGACGAGTTGGCGGTGCTGACCGATGCGACCGATCCGGCCTCGGCGCTACTCTCGGCCGGCGTCACCGAGGTCGTGGTCAAGCACGGTGCCGATGGAGCGACCAGCCACAGCGCGACCGGTGCCATTCACCGTCCAGCCCGGACGGTGTCGGTGGTGGACACCGTCGGCGCGGGCGACGCCTTCGTCGCCGGGCTGCTCTCCGGCTGGCTCGACGGCGTCGACGCGTCGGCCCGACTGGACCGGGCCGTCACCACCGGCGCGTTCGCTGTCGCCACCCGGGGCGACTGGGAGGGCCTGCCCGACCGGGCCGAGCTGGCGCTGCTCGACCACGGCCCCGGCGGTACGGTCCGCTGACGACCCTTTGGAGGAGCACCATGGAGCTGACCGAGCCGACCGTCTGGAGCACCGACCGGCTGGAGTTGGGTGAGGGCCTGCGCTGGGTCGACGACCGACTGGTCCTCGTCGACCTGCTGGCCGGGCGGCTGTTGGAGACCGACGGCGACGCCCCGAACCCGCTGCGGGAGCTACGCCACCTCGACGTGCCGCTCGGCGCTGTCGCCCCGGTGACCGACCGACCCGGTGAATGGCTGGCCGCCGCCGGGACCGGCGTCGCGGTGCTGCCCGCCACCGGCGACCCCCGACCGGTCGCCGAACTGGTCGCCGACGCGCCCGAGCCGACCCGGATGAACGACGCGGTCGCCGACCCGCACGGCCGCTTCTGGGCCGGCAGCATGACGTACGCGATGGTGCCCGGCGGGGGCACCCTGTTCCGCCTCACCCCCGGCGCCGAGCCGGTCCCCGCGGTGACCGGGCTGACCATCCCCAACGGGCCGGCGTTCGACGCGACCGGCACCACGATGTACCTGGCCGACACCCCGCGCGGCGAGATCGACCGGTTCACCGTCGACCCCGCCACCGGTGACCTGAGCGGGCGGGAGCCGTTCCTGCGGTTGTCCCCCGCCGACGGCGGGCCGGACGGCATGACGCTCGACGCGGCCGACCACCTCTGGATCGCGTTGTGGGGCGGCTCCGCGGTACGCCGTTACCGGCCCGACGGCACCCTCGACCGGGAGATCCGACTGCCGGCCAGGCAGCCGGCCGGCATCTGCCTGGGCGGCCCCGACCTGCGGCGACTCTTCATCGGCACGGCCCGGGTGGGGCTGGACTCGGCGGGTCCGCAGGACGGCGCGCTACTCGCTGTGGACGTCCCGGTGCCCGGCCTGCCCGCAGCGCGGGCCGGCGCGCCAGCGAGCTGATCGGAGGCATACCGGACGCCAGGGCGGGAACAACCGCACCGAAGCGCCGTAACAGCCGACCGGTAGGGAGCGAGCCGATGAGCACCGTGGGGCGGACGTCATGAACGGGCCGGTCGGCGACGAGCCGATGGGCGAACTGGAGCTGGTGCACACCTTCACCGGCCCGATGCCGACCGGGGTGAGCGTCTCGCACCGGGGCCGGATCTTCGTCAACTTCCCCAAGTGGGGCGACGAGGTGCCGGCCACAGTCGTCGAGCTGCGCGACGGTCAGGAGATGCCCTACCCCGACCAGGCCTGGAACGACCCGTCCGGCGACGACGACGCGGGCGCGTTCGTCTCGGTGCAGAGCATCGTGGTGGACCCGGCCGACCGGCTCTGGGTGCTCGACACCGGCAGCCCGATGTTCCAGCCCACCAAGCCGGGCGGCCCCAAACTGGTCCGGATCGACCTGGACACCGACACGGTCGCCCAGGTGATCACCTTCCCGACGGACGTGGCGCTGCCGACGACGTACCTCAATGACGTCCGCTTCGACCTGCGGCGGGGCGAGGCGGGGGTCGCGTACATCACCGACTCCGCCGACTCCGGGCCCAACGGGATCATCGTGGTGGACCTGGCCAGCGGGGCCTCCTGGCGGCGGCTGCACGACCACCCGTCCACCAAGGCGGAGCCGCTGACGTCGTTCCGGCCGGTGGTGGAGGGCCGACCGTTCCTCGAACGGCCGGCCGACGGCCCGCCGAAGCCGGTGAGCATGGGCTCCGACGGCATCGCCATCTCCGCCGACGGCGATCGGCTCTACTACTGCCCGCTGGCGTCCCGACGACTGCACAGCGTGTCCACCGAGGCGCTGGCCGACCCGGGCGTCACCCAGGAGGCGGTCGCCGCGACTGTCGTCGACGAGGGCGACCGGGGCACCGCCTCGGACGGGTTGGAGAGCGACGACGCGGGGCGGCTCTACCTCACCGCGTACGAGCACAACGCGGTGCTGCGTCGACTGCCCGACGGCGAGTACGAGACGCTGGTGCACGACCCGCGACTGCTCTGGCCGGACACCATGTCGGTGGCCACCGACGGGTACCTCTACGTGACCGCCAACCAACTGCACCGGCAGCCGCAGTACCAGCGGGGCAAGGATCTTCGGCGCAAGCCGTACGCGCTGTTCCGCACCCGCATCGACGCCGGCCCGGTGCTGCTGCGCCGCTGAGCGGCCGTCGCGCCCGTCAGCGCAGTTTCGCGCCGATCTTGCAGATTCTGTCGCGACAAAGCAGGTCTAAGCCGGCAATTCGACGACACAAAGTGCAAGATCGCGGAGCGGGGGCACAGCGGGTCAGCTGACGGGCAGGGTGCGGTTCAGGAGGTCGAACAGGGCGGCCCAGTGACGTTCGGTGGCCTGCTCGTCGTACGCCGGGGTGTCGGCCATGGTGTAGCCGTGGTGCGCCCCGGCGTAGACCTCGGAGCGGTAGCGCACTCCGGCGGCGTCGAGCGCCTCCTCCAGCGCGGCGATCTGCTCGGGCGTCATCGACTGGTCGGCGTCGGCGTGCCCGAAGTACACCTCGCCGGTGATCGAGGCGACGCCCCGGTGTGGGCTGTCCGGCGCCTCGGTGACGATCCGCCCGCCGTGGAAGCTGGCGATCGCGGCGATGCGGTCCGGGTGCGCCTCGATGGCCCGCAGCGCGTTCGTGCCGCCCATGCAGTAACCGGTGATGGCGACCGGACCCGGTCGGACGTCGTCGCGGGCGGCCAGGAAGTCGAGGAACGCGGCGGTGTCCCGGCTGATCACCTCGGGGGTCAACGCGCCGACCAACGGCATGATCTTCTCGAAGAGCGCGCCGCGCTGGTCGGCCTCGCCGAGCCGGGACAGGTCGAACAGAGGTGCCCGACCGGCCCGGTAGAACAGGTGAGGCGTCAACACCAGGTAGCCCCGGGCGGCGATTCGCTCGGCCATCTCGACCAGGCGCGGGCGCGGCCCGAAGGCGTCCATGAAGAGCAGCACCGCCGGGAACGGGCCGTCGCCGTCCGGTCGGGTCAGACTCGCGTCCGCCACTCCGTCACCGGTCGGGATGTCCACCGTCGTCGTCAGCACCGTGCCTCCTCGTACGCCGATCTTGGTCCGTTCGGAACGTTACTCGCCGGGCCGGCGAGTCCGGCACCGGTCCGTCAGGCAGGGACTACCGATCCCTGGACAAGACCACCCTGGGCGGTGGCCGAAGTCTGACCCAGTGTTGGTGGCGACCAATGAAGGACACCGTTGACCTGGGGGTTGTCGTGCTCGACCTGACCGTTCCAGAACTGACCGGAAAGCTCGCCGTGGTGACCGGCGGCAGCGACGGGCTGGGTCTCGGCCTGGCCACCCGGCTGGCGCGCGCCGGTGCCGAGGTGGTGCTGCCAGTCCGCAACCCGGCCAAGGGCGCCACCGCGCTGGAGGCCGTCCGGGCCGCCGCGCCGGGTGCCGTCGTGTCGACCCGGCCGCTGGACCTCGCCTCGCTGGGGTCGGTGGCCGCGCTGGCCGACACGCTGCTCGGCGAGGGCCGACCGATCCACCTTCTCATCAACAACGCGGGCGTGATGACCCCTCCCACCCGACATGCCACCGCAGAGGGCTTCGAGCTCCAGTTCGGCACCAACCACCTCGGCCACTTCGCGTTGACCGGACGGCTGCTGCCGCTGCTCCGGGCGGGGCAGGCCCGCGTCACCACGATGTCGAGCAGCGCCGCCCGCTCCGGCCGGCTGGACTGGGGCGACCTCCAGAGCAACCGCAGGTACGCGCCGATCCGCGCCTACAACGCCTCGAAGCTGGCCACCCTGCACTTCGGGCTGGAACTCGACCGGCGCAGTCAGGCCGGTGACTGGGGCATCGTGAGCAATGTCGCCCACCCGGGCACCACCATGACCAACCTGTACGCGTCCGGCCCCAATCTGGGCCGCAGCCGCCCCTCGCTGCACCACTCGATCATGGGTCGACTGGCCCACTGGGGGATCCTGGTGCATTCGGTGGATGCTGGGCTGCTTCCTGCCCTGTACGCGGCCACCAGCCCGCAGGCGCAGGGCGGCCGGTTCTACGGCCCGGACGGTCTGGGCCAGTTCACCGGCGCACCAACCGAGTTGACCGTCTACCGCTCGGCGCGCAATACCGACGACGCCGCCCGGCTCTGGGCCGCCTCGGAGCGGCTGGTGGGCGTCGAGTACCCCGGCAACTGACTGGGCGTCCGCCGTGAACGCGGCGTCAAGAAATGGCGGTGGCCCGTCGAAACCGCGTATCGACCGGTGTTCCGCAGTCGCGCGGTGGTGACGATGGGTCCATGAGTCCTTGGCGGATGACACGCTGGGAACGCGGCGAGCCGCCACCCGGTACCGACACGGCCAGCGATCCCGGCGAGCCCGTGACAGGAGCGGACGAGCCGGAGCGGCGGCACGAGGCGCTGGTCAGCGTCCGGCTCGGTCCGTCCGCGCCCGGTAGTCACCTGGTGGAGTACCTGCGGCGCGAGCCGTGCGCGGTCGCGGCGTGGTGGATCGCCGCCGACGTCGACGCGGTGGTCCGCCTCTCCGCCGACAGCATCACCGTGCTGCACCGCGCCGTGGCCGACCTGCGCCTGCGCGCCGGGGTGGAGGTGGCGGAGGCCAACTACATCCTGCGCGCGCTCGACCTGACCAGGCCGACCGACCCGCGTACCGCAAAGGAAAGTCCGGCCTGGGTGCGGTCCGCCGCATGAACCGCCGCACTGGTGTTCACCGGATCGTGGTGGGAGTCGACCGCTCGTTCGCCGGGATGCAGGCGCTGCGCCGGGCGATGGGACTGGCCCGCCGCGACGGCGCGCAGGTGGACGCCGTCCGCGCCTGGGTCTTCGCGCCGACGTGGCGGCCTGGCACCCTGACCTGGCGGTGGCAGGACGAGTGCGACCGGGCGGCCCTGGTCTACCTGCGTGGCGTCTTCGACGCGGCGCTCGGTGGCCTGCCCCGGGACGTGACAGTGCGGCTGGTGGCCACTCAGGGGTACGCCGGGCAGGTGCTTGTCGACCACGCGCACCGCGATTCCGATCTGCTGGTCGTCGGCAGCCCGGATCGCGGCCGGTTCGGCCGGTCCCGTGGCCACGTCACCCGATACTGCGTGACCCGTGCGGCCGTGCCGGTCGTCGCGGTGCCCGCGCCGACCTGGGCACGGGCCGCGACGATCCGCCGCTTCGCCCGCGACCTCGAACGATTCAGCCGATGACCAGTGCCCTGGCGCCGCCGCCGGTGACTGCCGCTCTCGCGACACGTGTGGAAAGGACCAACCCGACGATGGACGAGGCCCCGATGATCTTCGCCGTTCCGGTGCGCGACCTGCCGGGACGGCTGATACGGACGGTGCGGACCGGCAGTTCGCCGCAGGGGCAACGGGTGGGCATCGCCTTCACCCGACCGGAGTTACTGGTCGCCGCGATGGGCGCGGAGCAGCAGTGGGAGGAGCTGTGCGAACCCGCACTGCGGGGGATGCTGCGCCCGCTCGGCATCTCGGTGATCCAGGTCGACCCGCTGCTGGTGGCCCCGCCACTTGACCGGGTCGACCCGGCACCCGCCTCCGGTCAGGCGCGTACGAAACGCACCGCGTCCGCGACCACGTGGCCGTCGGTGTCCTCGGTGCGGATCAGCACGCTTCCGTCGCTGCCCGCAGTGAACTGATAGGTGCCCAACGGCACCCACTGACCGCCCGACTGTCGCTGGTTGACCGTCCGGGTGACCAACCCCCCGGAGTACGCGATGTCCACCGGCACGTTCGTCGCGCGGTTCGGGTCTGCGGTCCAGCGCAACTGCACTGTCCACGACCCGGAGGCGGGCAGTGAAGGGCGGAACCGCAGCCGGTTGACGCCCTTGGCGGTGTTGCCGTCGTGCTCGTAGTCCGGGCCGTAGTAGCCGCCGATGCTGGTGCTGCGCAGCCACGTTCCGGCCCTGGTGATGCCGCTGGACGCGGCGTTGTCCAGGATCACCTCGCTGGTGGAGCCCCACTCCAGCACCGCGCCGTCCTGGCGCAGCCGGGTCTGCAGGGTGGGCACGGAGACGGCCTGCACGGCGAGGTTCCCGGCGAGCGCCAGGGACGCCGCTGTGGCAGCGGCCTGCCCGAGGATCATGAACACGGGTTCCATCCGGATCGAGCCGTACGCGATGTGACTCGCCGAGAGACAGACCGGCACCAGCAGGTTGGCGCACTGCGCCTGGTGCGGCACTATCGCGCGGTAGCTCACCGGGTACGGCGCCGGCACGCCGATCTGCACGTCTCCCTCGTTGCGCACCCTGCCGTCGACGACCACCCGCTGACAGTTGTGCGAGTCCATCGTGTAGCTGGCCAGGCCCACGGAGTCGGTGGCGCGTACCCGGCCCCGACAGTCGGCCTCGGTCATCACGTACGCGGAGATCATCCGGCGTGCCTCGCGGATGTAGAGCATCGGTGGCCAGCCGCCGGTGCCGGTGAACTCGTCCACCGGCAGCCCCCACCGGGCCGTCGAGTCGCGGACCGACGCCGGCAGTCGGGGGTCGTTGGCCAGGAACCACATCAGCCCCTGCTGGTAGGTGCGGTGCTCGGCGATGATGCTCTCGCGCGTGGCCCAGCTCGCCGTCGGGTACGCGTAGTTGAAGCCGATGTTGTCGGTCGACACGGCGCCGTTGTTGTTGGAGTCGGTCTTCCCGCCGCCGACCGAGTGGGTGGTGAAGTACGGCCCGGTGTAACCGGCCTGGATGTGCCGCAGCAGCAGCTCGTACCGGATCGGGTCGTACCCGGACGGTTTGCCGAACGGGATCCGGTTGGCCGCCTGGGTCAGGCACATCCGGAAGCAGTACGCCTGGATCTTGTCGTCGCCGCTGCCCTGCGGGGCGAGCGGGGTGGCGGAGATGCCCGGCAGCAACCCACTGGCGGGCGAGCCGGCCGTCACGTACGGGTCGACGGGGTAGGCGAACTGGTGGGTGTTGCGCGACTGCACCCCGTTGATCGTCTCGCCGTAGGTGTCGTTGGACTCCCGCCCGACGGTGAACCCCACCCCGGCCATGGCCAGCAGATCGCCCTCGTAGGTGGCGTCGACGAACACCCCGCCCCGGTAGATCGACCCGTCCTCGGTGCGCAGCTCGGTGATCCGGTTCCCGGTTCGGCCCAGGCCGGCCAGCCGGGCGTCGACGACCACCGGGACGCCCGCCTCGGCCAGCATCTCGGCGAAGACGGCGGTGGCGACGCGCGGTTCGAAGGTCATCCGCAGCGGCGACGTCGGCGTGAGGGTTCCGCCGTGGTACTTCACGTACACCCGGCGGTAGAACTCGGCGGCCAGCCCGCCGATGGACGCCTGGACGCCGGTGTCGGTGGCGCCCAGCCCTGCCGTGCTCAGCCCGCCGACGTGACCGGTGGGCTCCACCACCACTGCGGTGTGGCCGAGCCGGCGCATGGTGATCGCCGCGGCCAGCCCGCCGGAGGTGGCGCCGTAGACGACAAGGTCGGCGGTGGTGACGGCGGCCCGGGCGGGGCCGGCCCGGAACGGGTCGGTGAGACCGGCCAGGACGAGGCCGGCGCCGCCGGCGACGAGCAGCCGACGACGGGACAGGGGCAGGGGCAGGGACACGGCGGAGCTCCCGAGGGGTAACCGGTGAAGGGGACGGTTACAGAAGCACGCCGCTGCCGCTGCGAAAGAAATTCTTCAATCTCTGCGGGCGGGTGTCAACGGTTCACGGCCGGTAGCGGTAACCCATTCCCGGCTCGGTGATGAGGTGGCGGGGGCGGGCCGGGTCGTCCTCCAGCTTGCGTCGCAGCTGGGCCAGGTACTGCCGCAGGTAGTTGGTCTCGTTCTGGTACTCCGGCCCCCACACGTCCTGGAGGAGCTGACGTTGGCTGACCAGCTTGCCGGGGTGGCGCAGCAGCTTCTCCAGCACGCTCCACTGGATGGGGGTCAGCTTGACCTCGGTGCCGTCGTCACGCAGCACGCTGTGGTCGGCCAGGTCGACTGTGTGCTGGCCGATCCGCAGAGCCGGCACCGCTTCGCTGGGCGCGCCCAGGCGGCGGGTCACCGCGCGGATGCGGGCCAGCAGTTCCTCCACCCCGAACGGCTTGGTGACGTAGTCGTCGGCGCCCGCGTCCAGCGCCGCGACCTTGTCCTCGCTGCCGGCCCGGCCGGAGAGCACGATGATCGGCACTGTGGTCCACCCGCGCAGGCCCCGGATCACCTCCACGCCGTCGATGTCGGGCAGGCCGAGGTCCAGCACCACCAGGTCGGGCGGGTGGCTGGCGGCGGCCTTCAACGCGGCGGCCCCGGTGCCGGCGACGTCCACGTCGTACCGGCGGGCGCGCAGGTTGATCCGCAGGGCGCGCAGGATCTGCGGTTCGTCGTCGACGACCAGGATGCGCGTCATTCCTGCGGCCCCTCCGAGCTGGTCGGCGCGGCGGGCAGCCGCAGCACCATGGTGAGCCCACCGCCGGGGGTGGTCTCCGGGGTGATGCTGCCACCCATCGCCTCGGCCAACCCCCGGGACAGGGCAAGACCGAGACCGACACCCGTCTGGTTGTCCCGGTCGCCGAGACGTTGGAACGGCAGGAAGACGTGCTCCCACTGATCTTCCGGGATGCCCGGCCCCCGGTCGATCACCCGCAGCTCCACCTGACCGGCGTGGGCGCTGGCGGTGATCGTGGGCGGTTGGTCCGGCGGGCTGTAGCGCAGCGCGTTGGCGACGATGTTGACAAGCACCCGTTCCAGCAGGCCCGGGTCGGCGGTGGCGGCCGGCAGGTCGGCCGGGATGTCCGTGCCGACCGTCGCGGCCACCGGGCCAAGTTCGTCCAACGCCAGGGGTACGGCGTCCTCCAGGCCGATCGCTGTCGCCGAGATGCCCAGCACGCCCGCCTGGAGCCGGCTCATGTCCAGGAGGTTGCCGACCAGCCGGGCGAGACGGTCCAGTGACTCCTCGGCGGTCTCCAGCAACTCCTCGCGGTCGGACTCGTCGAACTCGATGTCGTGGCTGCGCAGGCTGGTCACTGCCGCCTTCGCGGACGCCAGTGGCGTACGCAGGTCGTGGCTGACCGCCGCGAGCAGCGCGGTGCGCATCCGGTCGGCGGCGGCGAGGGGCCGGGCGGTGGCGGCCTCCTGGGCGAGCCGTTCCTGTCGCAGCGCGACGGCGGCCTGGGCGGCGAACGCCTCGACGATCCGCCGGTCGGCGGCCTCCAACCGCCGGCCGCTGAGCACGACGGTGATCCGGTCGTCGACCGGTACCGCCGTCTCGCCAGCGTCGGGCGTGCAGGCCGGCTGCTCGCCGACGCTGGCCACCACACACCAGGCGTGCTCCTCGCGGGCCCGCTCCGGTCGCCCGCTGGCCTCCTCGGCCAACTCCAGCACGCTCACCGCGCGGAGCCCGAACGTTTCCCGGAGCTGATCCAGCAGGGCGGGCAGCGGACGTTCGCCGCGCAGCACGCCACCGGCGACGGCGGCGAGGGTCTGCGCGTCGGCGGCGGCCCGCGCGGCTTCCCGGGTACGACGGGCGGCCACGTCGACGATCCAGCTCACCGCGAGGGCCACCCCGACGAAGACGGCCAGGGCGAGCAGATTGTCCGCCTCGGCGATGGTCAGCGTGCGGAAGGGCGGGGTGAAGAACCAGTTGAGCAGCAGCGAGCCGCCGAGCGCGGCGACCAGGGCCGGCCACACCCCACCGACCAGCGCGACCCCGACGACCCCGGCGAGGAACAGCAGGATGTCGTTCGTCAGCGTCAGGTCCGGCAGGGTCTTCAGCAGCACTGTGAGCAGCGGCATGCCCAGCACCGCCAGGCCGAAGCCAAGCAGCCGGCGGCGTCGGGACAGCGCCGCCGGTACCGCCGCCGCCCGGCGGCCCTTGCCGGCCTGCTTGTGGGTGACCAGGTGCACGTCGATCGAGCCGGACAGCGCTGTGGTGGTCACCCCGACGCCTCTGGCGAAGATCTGCGCGAGGCGACCCCGCCGGCTGGCTCCGAGCACCAACTGGGTGGCGTTCACGCCCTGAGCGAAGTCCAGCAGCGCGGCCGGCACGTCGGTGCCGAGCACCTGGTGGTACGTGCCGCCGAGGCTCTCCACCAGCACTCGTTGCCGGGCCAACTGGGCCGGGTCGGCACCGGCCAGGCCGTCGCTGCGGGCCACGTGCACGGCGAGCAGGTCGGCGCCCTTGCTGCGGGCCGCGACCCGGGCCGCCCGACGGATCAGCGTCTCACCCTCCGGGCCACCGGTCAGCGCGACCACTACCCGTTCCCGGGCCTCCCAGGTGGCAGCGATCCCCTGCTGGCTGCGGTAGCGGTCGAGCTGTTCGTCGACCTTGTCGGCCAGCCAGAGCAGCGCCAGCTCGCGCAGCGCGGTGAGGTTGCCGACCCGGAAGTAGTTGCCCAACGCGGCGTCGATCTTGTCGGGTCGGTAGATGTTGCCGTGCGCCATCCGCCGCCGCAGCGCTTCCGGGGTCATGTCGACAAGCTCGACCTGCTCGGCGGCGCGGACGATCTCGTCCGGCACTGTCTCCCGCTGGGTGGTGCCGGTGATCTGCGCGACGACGTCGTTCACCGACTCCAGGTGCTGCACGTTGACAGTGGACAGCACGTCGATCCCCGCGTCGAGCAGCTCCTGGATGTCCTGCCAGCGCTTGTCGTGCCGGGAACCGGGCACGTTGCTGTGTGCCAGCTCGTCGACGACAGCGATCTGTGGCCGGCGGGCCAGCACCGCGTCCAGGTCCATCTCGGTGAACGCCGCGCCGCGGTAGTCAATGGTCCGGCGGGGCACCTGCTCCAGGTCGCCGAGCATCGCGGCGGTGTGTTGACGGCCGTGGGTCTCCACGAAACCGATCACCACGTCGGTGCCGCGCGCGGCCCGCCGCTGGGCCTCCTCCAACATGGCGTACGTCTTCCCGACGCCGGGGGCGGCACCGAGATAGATGCGCAGTTCTCCGCGTGGCACGGGGACCATCCTCCCTGGTCAGATCGGCGGGCGGGGCCGCGCCCGGTTGGCACGGCCCCGCCCGCGAAGGTGCTCAGCGTGCGGCGAACTGCTTGTCGAGGGCGAGGTTGAGCTCCAACACGTTGACGCCGGGCGCGCCCATGAAGCCGAGCCCGCGCCCGTCGGTGTGCTCCTCGACCAGCTTGCGGACCGCCGCCGGGTCCGCGCCGCGCTCCCGCGCGACCCGGTTCACCTGCAGTTCGGCGTACGCCGGGCTGATCTGCGGGTCGAGACCGCTGGCGCTGGCGGTGACCGCGTCGGCGGGCACCGCCGGGTCGGCGGGCGCGTCGCCCCGGATCGGGGTGACCACGCCACCGGCGGCCACGTAGTCCTCGCCGGGCTGGGCCACCTCCACCGACACCCCCTCATAAGAGGAGACGAACGGCGTCGACGGGGCGGCCTGGTTGACGCTGACCACCCGAGTGACAGTGCCGGTCAGGCCGTCGGCGCGGAAGACCGCCAGGACGGCGCCCACCCCGTCGTCGGTGCAGTACGGGCGCCGGCCGTCGACGCCGTTGAGCTCGCCGACCGACTTGCTGCGCCCACACACCTGGGTGAGCAGGCTCTCGCTGGATTCCTCCGGGTCGGTGGCGATGGTGTCGACAACGCTCTCCGGGCCCAGGTTGCTGGCGGACGTGGAGGTCGGGTCGTAGCCGTCGCCGGCGGCGGAGGGGCGGGACTGGAAGTACCGGGCGACGGGGTTGCCGTCGGCGTCGGTGAAGGACTGACCGATCAGCGCGCTACCGACGGTCGTCCCTCCCGAGGAGATCAGCGAGCCGTCGGCCTTGTGGTTGAGGCCGGGTAGCTGACCGAGCGCTACCAGGGCCAGTGGGTAGACCAGGCCGAGCAGCACGGTGAAGACGAGTACGGCGCGCAGCGCGGCGAGGTGTTGGGCGATCCAGGTAGGTAGGCGCATCACGAAATCCCCGGGATGAACTGGATGAGCAGGTCGATGAGTTTGATCCCGATGAACGGCACGATGATGCCGCCCAGCCCGTAGACCAGCAGGTTGCGGCTGAGCAGCTTCGACGCGGCGGCCGGCCGGTACCGCACGCCACGCAGGGCGAGCGGGATCAGCGCGATGATCACCAGGGCGTTGAAGATGACAGCGGACAGGATCGCCGACTCCGGGCTGGACAACCGCATGATGTTCAGCGCGTCCAGGCTCGGGTAGAGGCCGGCGAACATGGCCGGGATGATCGCGAAGTACTTCGCGATGTCGTTGGCGATGCTGAAGGTGGTCAGCGCGCCACGGGTGATCAGCAACTGCTTGCCGATCTCCACGATCTCGATCAGCTTGGTCGGGTCGGAGTCGAGGTCGACCATGTTGCCGGCCTCCTTGGCGGCCGACGTGCCGGTGTTCATGGCCACCCCGACGTCGGCCTGCGCGAGCGCCGGCGCGTCGTTGGTGCCGTCACCGGTCATCGCGACCAGCCGGCCACCCTCCTGCTCCCGCTTGATCAGCGCGAGCTTGTCCTCCGGTGTCGCCTCGGCCAGGAAGTCGTCCACCCCGGCCTCGTCGGCGATCGCCTTCGCGGTCCGCGGGTTGTCGCCGGTGATCATCACGGTTCGGATGCCCATCCGGCGCATCTCGTCGAACCGCTCCCGCATGCCGGACTTGACCACGTCCTTGAGGTGGATGACGCCAAGCGCTCGGGCGGGCGCACCGTCGACGTGCTCGGCGACCACCAGCGGGGTGCCGCCGGTGCCGCTGATCGCGTCCACGATCTCGCCGACCTGCTCGGTCGGGTGGCCCCCGTTCTCCCGTACCCACTTCATCACCGCGGCGGCGGCGCCCTTGCGGACCCGGCGGGCGGTGCCCACCGCGCCGGCGTCCACGCTGGCGTCCGGTGTGAGGTCGACGCCGCTCATCCGGGTCTGCGCGGTGAACGGTACGAAGGTGGCGTGCGGCATCACGCCCGGCTCACGCTCGCGCAGCCCGAACTCGTTCTTCGCCAGGACGACCACCGAGCGCCCCTCCGGGGTCTCGTCGGCCAGGCTGGACAGCTGCGCGGCGTCGGCCAGGGCCGCGGGGTCGACCCCCTCGACGGGTACGAACTCGGCGGCCTGCCGGTTGCCCAGCGTGATGGTGCCGGTCTTGTCCAGCAGCAGGGTGTTGACGTCGCCGGCCGCCTCGACGGCCCGGCCGCTCATGGCCAGGACGTTGCGCTGCACCAGCCGGTCCATGCCGGCGATGCCGATGGCGGAGAGCAGCGCGCCGATGGTGGTGGGGATCAGGCAGACCAGCAGCGAGATCAGCACCACGCCGGTCACACCGGAGTCGGTGATCGCCCCGCTGTCCGGCGCGGCCGCCTGGTACGCCTTGGAGAAGATGGCCAGCGGCTGGAGGGTGACCACGGCCAGCAGGAAGATGACAGTGAGCGCGGCGAGCAGAATGTTCAGCGCGATCTCGTTCGGCGTCTTCTGCCGGTTGGCCCCCTCGACCAGGGCGATCATCCGGTCGATGAAGCTCTCCCCCGGCTTCTGGGTGATCTTCACGATGATCTGGTCGGAGAGCACCTTGGTGCCGCCGGTGACCGCGCTGCGGTCGCCGCCGGACTCCCGGATGACCGGGGCCGATTCGCCGGTGATGGCCGACTCGTCGACGCTGGCGATGCCCTCGACGATGTCGCCGTCGCCGGGGATGATGCCGCCCGCCTCGACGAGCACGACGTCACCCTGACGCAGGTCCGGCGCCGGCACCGCCTCATCGCGGTAGGTGTTGGCCCGCGCGCCCGGCTTCCAGTCGATCAGCCGGGTGGCGATGGTGTCCTTCTTCGCCTGCCGCAGGGTCGCGGCCTGGGCCTTGCCCCGGCCCTCGGCGACCGCCTCGGCCAGGTTGGCGAAGACCACTGTCAGCCAGAGCCAGATGGTGATCGCCCAGGCGAACACCGACGGGTCGATCACCGCCAGGACCGTGGTGAAGGCCGCGCCGACCTCCACGATCAGCATCACCGGGTTGCGCCAGAGCGTGCTGGGGTTGAGCTTGCGTACCGCGTCCGGCAGGGACCGGATCAACTGCTTGGGGTCGAGCAGGCCCCCGCCGATCCGGTTGCCCTGGGTGGCGGGCGTGCCGGGGAGTTGCTCTGTCGGGGCGGACGTGACGGACATGTCCTCGTTCCTCATGATGGTCAGAGCCCCTCTGCCAGCGGACCGAGCGCGAGCGCGGGCAGGAAGGTCAGCGCGACGAGGACCACTGTGACGCCGACGACCATGCCGATGAACAGCGGTCGGTGGGTCGGCAGGGTGCCCTCGGACGCGGGGGTGGGTGCCTGGCGGGCCAGCGAGCCGGCCAACGCGAGCACGAAGATGAGCGGCAGGAACCGGCCCAGCAGCATGCACAACCCGAGCGCGGTGTCCCACCAGGTCGTGTTGACGGTGATGCCGCCGAACGCCGAGCCGTTGTTGTTGCTGGCCGAGGTGAACGCGTACAGCACCTCGGAGAGGCCGTGCGGGCCGACGTTGAGCGCCGTAGAGTTGTTGCCGGTGCCGAACGCCGCAGCCGTGCCGACGAGCACCAGGATCGGCGTGATCAGGAAGTAGAGCGAGGCGAACTTGATCTCGCGCGACCCGATCTTCTTGCCCAGGTACTCGGGAGTGCGGCCCACCATCAGCCCGGCCACGAAGACCGTGATCACCGCGAGGATGAGCAGGCCGTACAGCCCCGAACCGGTGCCGCCCGGCGCGACCTCGCCGAGCATCATGTTGACCATCGTCATCATGCCGCCGAGCGAGGTGAACGAATCGTGGAACGAGTTCACCGCACCGGTCGAGGTGAGCGTGGTGGCGGCGGCGAAGGTGGCCGAGTTCGACACGTCGAACCGCACCTCCTTGCCCTCCATCGCCGCGCCGACCGCCTGCGGCACCGTGCCGTGGCCGGCCAGCTCGAAGATGTTGGTGATGGCGACGCTGAGGAACGCGAGGATGCCCATCACCGCGGCGATGGCGTAGCCCTGCCGGTTCTGCCCGACCATCCGGCCGAAGACCCGGGGCAGACTGAACGGGATCAGGAGGATCAGGAAGATCTCCAGCCAGTTCGTCCAGGTGGTGGGGTTCTCGAACGGGTGCGCGCTGTTGACGTTGTAGAAGCCGCCACCGTTGGTGCCCAGCTCCTTGATCACTTCCTGGCTGGCGACCGGACCACCGGTGATGGTCTGGGTGCCACCGGTCAGCGTGCTCACGTCGGTGCCGGCGGACAGGTTCTGCACCGCCCCGCCGATCATCAGCGCGATGGCGCCGAGCACCGCGATCGGCAGCAGGATCCGCAGCGTGATCCGGGTCAGGTCGACCCAGAAGTTGCCGAGCTGCCCGGTACGACTGCGGGCGAAGCCGCGTACCAACGCGACAGCCACCGCGATGCCGACCGCCGCCGAGACGAAGTTCTGCACGGCCAGGCCGGCCATCTGCACCAGGTGACCCATCGTCGACTCACCCGAGTACGACTGCCAGTTCGTGTTGGTCACGAACGACACGGCCGTGTTCCACGCGCCGTGCGGCACCACCGGGTCGAATCCCAGCGACAGCCACAGGTGGTTCTGCACCCGTTGGAACAGGTACAGGAACAGGATCGAGACCGCGGAGAACGCCAGCACGCTGCGGGCGTACACGCCCCAGGTCTGCTCGGCGGCCGGGTTGACCCCGACCAGACGGAAGACGCCCCGCTCGACCCGCGACTGCTTCGTGCCGGAGACCGCCCGGAACATGTAGTCGCCGAACGGCTTGTAGACGGCGACCAGGGCCGCCACCAGCGTCAACACGAAGATGACGCCCGCTGTTGTCATGGTCATCAGAAGCGCTCCGGAAACAGCAGGGCGAACACCAGGAACGCGCCCAGGACGACCGCGAGCACCAGACCGACGGCGTTGACAGCGTTCACAGCTTCTCCACCGCCCGAACCACCAGGGCGAGCACTGCGAACAGCACCACCGTCAGGACCACGAACACCACGTCAGACACGCTGACTCCTCAGCCGGAAAGGTTCGTCGCGACCGCCTTCCGGTCGCGCCGGGCAATCAAAGCCCCACCACCCGCCGGACGGCAGGGGTCATAACGCGACCATGACGGCGGCGGACCCTTTCTTGACGTGGTTTTCACACCTGCGCACTGAACAGGTGAAATGCGGCACAGACCCTCGGTGGCCCGCGAGGTCAGGACCGGTTGTCCGCCCTTTGCTCTGCACCCGCGGAGGCGACACTTGCTCTGCACCCGGGGAGGCGACACTCACGGTCTGTAGCTGGCGCCTCCGCGGGTGCAGAGCAAAGGGGAAAAAGCACGACAGAGACCAGGCGCGACCCGGAAGGGGTGCCTCATGGCACGGCGGGGCGGAGGTGCGAGGCCCGTCAGGCCGGGCGGCGGGCCACCAGCACGTCGCGCATGATCGACTGGTCCACCCGGTGCCGCAGCGCGCGGTAGGGCTCGGCGTCGACAACTGTCAGGCCGGCGTCGGCCAACGCCGCCGCCGCGTCGTCCCGGCTGGCGACGTGGGTGTTCCAGGAGACCCCGAGCGCACCACCGGGACGCAACAACCGGGCCCAGATCGGCGCGGCGTCCGCGAGCAACGCCAGCGGGTCTCGGGTCAACCCCTGCCCAGCGGTACGACTGCCGTGCTGCACGCCGTACGGCACGTCGGCGACGACCAGGTCCACCGTCTCCGGGCGGAAGAACTCCGCCGAGCGGGCGGTGTCGGCGTTGACCACGTCCAGCAACTGCGTCTGGCCGGCCTTGTGCTCCTCGCGGGTCGGCGCCAACTCGATCCGCACCCGCCGGCCGACCACCTTGCGCTCCCGCCGCACCGGTCCCGACTCCAGCACCCGGTGCTTGACCCGCTTCTGCTTCAGCCAGGTCGTGATGAACGCCCGGTACGCCTCGACGTCCTTCTGATCGCGCTCGACCCCGGCGGCGTCGAAGCCGTACATGAGCGCCTGGTTGAGGGTGGTGCCCCGACCACAGAGCGGATCGAGCACCCGAAACCGGCGGCTGGTCATCTCGGCGGCCCAGTCCGAGGCGAGCAGTGTCACGTTGAGCAGCAGCTTGGTGAACTGCTCATTGGTCTTGCCCGGGTACTTCTGGATGGTGAGCAGATCGTCGTCGTAGCGGTCCAGACGGCTCCACTCGATCGGCCGCAACAGCTCACCGACGATCTCGAACAACGCGTACCCGGCAGAGAGGTTGCCCAGGACGGCCAGATCACGCTCGGTCAGCCCGTCGCCGGTGAACGTGATGTACGACGCCCCTCCGACGACCTCGGTGTCCAACTCGCCGATCCGGCCGTCCAGCGCCGAGCGGCCGAAGATCTCCAGCTCGGCTCGGGTGAGGTCGACGGCGGCGCGGGCGTACACCCGGTTGGTGGCGGGCAGGATCAGCAGGCCGTAACGCGTCATGATCCGGCGAGTATTCCACAACCAGTCACTGTCGCCGGGAACCGGAGCGGCTGCCGGAGCGACTACCGGTACATGGGGTGTGAGCAGTGGCGGGAGGTCCTGTCCGCGCAGTTGGACCGGGAGGAGACCGCCGCCGAACTGACGGCGGTGCAGGGGCACCTCGACGGGTGTGCCGAATGCCGGGCCTGGTTCACGGCGGCGGCCGCGGTGACCCGTCGGGTTCGTACCCGATTGGTGGTTGAGGTGCCCGACCGGACGGCGGCGATCCTTGCCGCGGCCAGCGCGGCTCCGGCCCGCCAGTCACTGTGGCGGCGTGGCCCGCTGGTCGCCGGCCTGCGAAAGGCGCCCGGGCGGGGCCGGCTCGCCGCCGGATTGCGCGCGGCGTTCGGACGTGGCCCGCTCGTCGCCGGCCTGCGGTCGGCACTCGGGCTGCTCGGCGCGGTGCAACTGGTGCTCGGCCTGGCCCAGGTGGGCCGGGGCGCGACCGCCGACCACCTGCACCCCACCGGCCAGCACCTGTGGCACGAGTCGGCGGCGTGGAACGTGGCAGTGGGCGCGGGCTTCCTCTTCGTGGCGCTGCGCCGCAGCCCACCCGCCGGGCTGCTGCCAATGCTCAGCGCGTTCGTCGGCACGTTGCTGCTGCTGTCGGTAAACGACCTGGCCACCGGTTCGGTGGGCGGGGAACGGCTGATCAGCCACGGCTTCCTGGTGGTCGGCTACCTGATCACCGTGCTGCTGTCCCGCCCCGGCCTGCGCCCCGGAGGCCCGGCACCGCAGCGGCAGCCGACACCGTCGCGCTGGCGATTCGGGTCCGACGAGGTGGACCGGCCGCTGCGGGTGGTAGGCCCCGAGTCCTATCCGGCGCAGGCCGCCGATCGCTTCGCCGCCCCGGCGGCGCATGCCGGTCGATCCACCCGCACCGGCGAGGCCGAGGAACGCCGGGCCGCCTGATCGGCTGAGTCAGTCCACCTGCCGCTGCCGCGCCCGGTGGGCGCGCAGGTTGGTGGGGTGCCCACAGGCCCGTACGGAGTGCCAGACTCCGCTGTTGTTGCGTGAACGGTCGTAGAACGCCACTCGGCAGCGGGGGTTGCGGCAGGTCTTGATCCGCCGTCCGACGTCGGCGAGCTGCGCCTCGAACAGCGTGGCGAGGACGAGCGAGACCAGCAGATCGGCACCGACCCCGGCCGGGTCGAGGTGGACGGATCCGCCTCGATCGAGCCGGAGGGTGGCACCGCTGGTACGAGATCCGGTCGAAACCCGGTCCGACGCCGTGACGGGTTGCCCGGGGTCGGGCGTGACGTGGAGCCTGGCATCGATCTCGTCCAGCAACTCCTCGCGAAAGATCCGTAGTGCCCGGAGCCCCTCGGCGTCGAGCGTGACGTCGGGCGCCGGGCGCCCGGTGGCCGTCGACCACTGCCCGACGGCCACCCGTGCCCACTCGGTAGCGCTGCCCAGATCGTCCAGGAGGTCCGGATGCCGTGGCGCGCCGGCCGAGATCGTGTTCAGTAGATCCTGGACGAGACCGAGGCCGCCCGGGGCGTGGTCGATGCCGTACCTCGCGGTGGCGATCCACGGCCCGGCCACCGCATCTGCCGTGCGTTCGGGCATGGAAGGCGTCATCAGCTCACTTCCCGAGCAGGGCAAGTGCCCCGTACCACGCCGGTCCCGGATTCACCCAGTCTGGGTAGAGCCGCACCATCTCGTCGAAGAACTCGCGGGCGGTCGACTTCTCGGCCAGCAGTCGCTCCACGTTCAGCAGGTACTTCCGGGTCAGGTCGATGCTTGCCGGGTCGTCGGGGCGGTTCCGATTCTTGTGGCCGGCGACGACTGCGCGCGGTGCGAGCGCTTCGACGCGGTCGAGGGCGTCGAGCCAATGCCGTAGGCCGCCGTCGACCGTCTCCACGATGTACTGGTGAACCCCGTTGTAGACCACGTCACCGGCCACCACCAGGCCGATCGACGGAACGTGCAGGACGGTGGTCTGATCGGTGTCGGTGTGTCCGGTCTCGACGGGCTGGACGAGATTGCCCTCGAGCAGCAACCCTTCGGCCGGCACGGGCACCGCGTCGACTGGCGACGCCGGGATGAGGCCGGGGAAGACCCGGTCGAACAACTCACTTCGTCCGACGGTGGCCTGCTGGTGCATGACCTCGATGGTGCCGGGCGTCGCGTAGGTGACCGCGCCGGGGAAGCGCTTGACCAGCTCACCCGCGCCGAACCAGTGGTCGCCATGCCCGTGGGTGGCGTAGATGCACGTCAGCCGCTTACCCGACTGTGCGATCCAGTCGCCCACCTTCGAGATCTGCTCATGGGTGAACGGTGGATCCACGAGGAGCGCCTCCTCGGCTCCGAAGATCAACGTTGAAGAGACCGGATTCCAGTGGATCCGTGACCCGTCCGGCATGCGTTGGTCACCCGCTCGCACCGGACCGTCCGAGACGAAGACCTCGTAGGACAGGGCAGCTGTGGTCATGTCTCCTCCTCGGTGACTCGATCGCCCGCAGGTCCCGGGTGCGGTTACCCGCCGACCGTTGAAATAACCATAACCTCTATGCCTATTTCATCGCGATCATCGCGCCCGTGGCCCGCGGCACACCACAGGTCGGGCACGCCGAGGACCGCCGGCTGAAGGTGAGCCGGCCTGCCTTCCACTCCCTACGCCGGAGGCTCAGCCGGCCGGGTCGAACCGTCCACGCCGAGGACCTGCGGGATGACCTGTTCGACGATGGTCAGCAGGGTCGCGGTGAGCAGCAGGTGCACCTGGGCGCGGGTCAGCGCGCCACGCTGAAGCCATTCGCGGGCCGTCGAGGTGGCCAGACCCCCGTACGCCCGGACCATCCCGCGCAACTCCTCGCGGTGCTCCGCCTCGCCGGCCAGCCCGACGGCGACCAGCATGCGGTCCGCGGCGACCTCCTCGGCCTCGGCGAGCACCCGCTCCACGTCGGCGTCGCCGCCCATCCCCCGCGCGGTGACGGCCGCCAGCCACGAGGTGCTGTGCCGGGACACCACGTCGAGGAACCAGGTGACGCTGGCGTCGACCCGGGTCCGAAGATCACCCTTGGGTAGCCGCTCAAGGGCAACCTCGGGGATGGTCACCATGACCCGGACGACCTCCAGGTAGAGGTCCTTCTTCGCACCGAAGTAGTGGTTGACCAGGCCGCGGGCGACACCTGCCTCGCGGGCGACGTCGGTGGTCGACACGTCCGCGTACGGGCGCTCACCGAACAGCCGGACCGCGCAGGCCAGGATCTGCCCACGCCGGGCGTCCGGCTCCAAACGGCGGCGGCGCGGAGCCGTCTCGACACTCATCTGCCCGACCCTATCGACAGCCCACCGGCCGGCCGCCTTTCCTCACCATGATCACTTGATGCTCAGTAGTCGTCAGCGCTGTCTCTGAGCTTCTCAGCATCAAGTGATCGCCACGGGCCCCGGCGACGCCGTTCAACCGACAGCGCAGCGACCACTTTCGGTTGAGAGTCAACCTTTCGGGGACCCCTGATCGGGGATCGGCGCCGAGTAGTTCGCCCGCCCCGCCTCGCGCCCGCCCACTCGCCGCCCGCCCGTGGTGTCTGACAACAGCGGATTCGCACGATTAATGCACCCACACAACCCCGCAGGCCGCACGGCGCACGCCTCGCGGCGGGGCAAGTTCCCGCAATCTTGGACAGTTTCCGTTAGCTCGTAACGGAAACTGTCCAAGATCTCCGCGCACACGGCCCGCGTGCCGCCCGGACCACCGTCGACCTTGGAGGTGTGGTGGCGATATGGCCGCCCGTTCCCTCTTTGTGAGGCACCACAACTCCATGATCGGCCACGTCTAGGCCAGGGTCAGCGGTGCTGGGCTGCGGACCGGACGTCCAGACGGCCCGTGGCCGGACGTCCATCTCGACTTATTGACATGCCGCCAACAGCGCGCGAGGGTGGTGCACATGCCGACCCCCCCGCCCGACGGCTCCCCCTCACAGTGGCCCGAGCCGGAGCATGACGACCTGGCCGAGCTGGCCCGCGCCTTCTTCACCAAGGAGGTGTTGCCGCACGCCGACCGCCTTCAGGAGCAGGGCCACCCGGACCGCGAGCACTACCGGCGCGCCGGTGAGCTGGGGCTGCTCGGCCTGTCGGTCCCGGAGGAGTACGGCGGTGGGGGCGGCGGGTTCACCCACGAGGCGGTGCTGCTGCACGAGCAGGCGTACGCCGGGGAGAGCAGCCTCGGCCTGGCCGTCCACAGTGGCATCGTCACCGGTTACCTGGTGGCGTACGGCAGCGAGGAGCAGAAGCGACGCTGGCTGCCCGGCCTGTGCAGCGGTGAGCTGGTCGGCGCGATCGCGATGACCGAGCCGGACGGTGGCTCCGATCTTCAGGCGATGCGTACCCGGGCGGTCCGCGACGGCGACGACTATCTAGTGACCGGCGCGAAGACGTTCATCACCAACGGTGGTCTGGCCGATCTGGTCATCGTGGCCGTGAAGACCGACCCGGAGCAGCGGGCGTCCGGCGTCTCGCTGCTGGTCTGCGAGGTGGGCGGCGACCCGGAGGGCTTCCGCCGGGGCCGGCTGCTGTCCAAGATCGGCCTGCACGCCAACGACACGGCGGAGTTGTTCTTCGACGAGTTCCGGGTGCCGGCGGCCAACCTGCTGGGCGGCGCCGAGGGGCTGGGCTTCATCCAGCTCATGCAGCAGCTTCCGCAGGAACGGCTGGTCATCGGCGTCGGCGCGGTAGCGGTCATGGAACGGGCGGTCGCGCTGACAGTCGCGTACGCCAAGGAGCGCACCGCCTTCGGCAAGACCCTGATGGGTCACCAGAACACCCGGATGGTGCTCGCCGAGTGCGCCACCCGCACCCGGGTCAGCCGCGTCTTCCTGGACGACTGCATCGTCCGACACACGCGTGGCGACCTGGACGTCTCCACGGCGGCGATGGCGAAGTCATGGCTCACCGACGGGCAGTGTGAGGTCGTCGACAGGTGCCTTCAGCTCTTCGGCGGCTACGGCTACACGACGGAGTACCCGATCGCCCGGATGTACGCCGACGCCCGCGTCCAGAAAATTTACGGCGGCACCAACGAGATCATGAAGGAGCTGATCGCCCGTGCTCTCTGAGGCGTACGTCTATGACGCGGTCCGCACCCCGCGCGGACGCGGCCGGGACACCGGCGCGCTGCACGGGGTCAAGCCCATCTCCCTGGTGGTCGGCCTGATCGACGCGTTGCGGGAGCGCAACCCCGGCCTGGACGTCGGCCGGCTGGAGGATCTGCTGCTCGGCATCGTGACTCCGGTCGGCGAGCAGGGCGGCGACCTGGCCCGGGCGGCCGCGCTGCTGGCCGGGCTGCCCGACCAGGTGGGCGGGGTGCAGCTCAACAGGTTCTGCGCCTCCGGGTTGGAGGCGGTCAACTCCGCCGCCGCGCGGATCCGCTCCGGCTGGGAGCATCTGCTGCTCGCCGGTGGGGTCGAGTCGATGTCCCGGGTGCCGATGGGCTCCGACGGCGCGGCCTGGGCCACCGATCCGCAGACCGCGTTGGCCACGTCGTTCGTGCCGCAGGGCGTCAGCGCGGATTTGATCGCCACACTGGAGGGCTTCACCCGCGACGACGTGGACGGCTACGCGCTGCGGTCGCAGGAGCGGGCCGCCAAGGCATGGGCCGGCGGGTACTTCGCCCGCTCGGTGGTGCCGGTCCGCGACGGCAACGGGCTGGACATCCTCACCGTCGACGAGCACCCGCGCCCGGAGACGACCCGGGAGGCGCTGGCCAAGCTCACCCCGTCCTTCGCCACGATGGGTGAGGCGGCCGGCTTCGACGCTGTCGCGTTGCAGAAGTTCCACTGGCTGGAGGCCATCGAGCACGTCCACCACGCGGGCAACTCGTCAGGCATCGTGGACGGGGCGGCGCTGGCGCTGATCGGTTCGGAGCAGGTTGGTCGGGATCTCGGCCTCACTCCGCGCGCCCGGATCGTCGGCGCGGCGGTCACCGGCGCGGACCCGACGTTGATGTTGACCGGTCCGATCCCGGCCACCCACAAGGCGCTCGCCGTCGCCGGGCTGACAGTCGACGACATCGACCTGTTCGAGATCAACGAGGCGTTCGCCGCCGTGGTGCTCAAGTACGTCCGCGACCTGGGCCTCGACCCGGACCGGGTGAACGTCAACGGCGGCGCTATCGCGCTCGGCCATCCGCTCGGCGCGACCGGAGCGATGCTGCTCGGTACGGCGTTGGACGAGTTGGAGCGCCGCGACCTGCGCCGTGCCGTGGTGACCCTCTGCATCGGCGGCGGCATGGGCGTCGCCACAGTTCTCGAGCGCTGCTGACCCGGAGGACGACAATGACAAACACCATCCGGTACGACCGCGGCGCCGACGGCATCGTCACGCTCACACTGGACGACCCCACCCAGTCCGCCAACACCATGAACCGGGCGTACGCCGCCTCGATGAGTGCCGCACTGGACCGGCTGGAGGCCGAGCCCGATCTCGTCGGCGTCATCGTGACCAGCGCGAAGTCGACGTTCTTCGCCGGCGGCGACCTGCCCGAGATGATCCGGGCCACCCGCGCCGACGCGCCCGACCTGGCCGCCCTGCTCGGTGCCATCAAACGGGACCTTCGCCGGCTGGAGACGCTGGGCCGACCGGTGGTCGCCGCTGTCAACGGCTCGGCGCTCGGAGGCGGCCTGGAGATCGCGCTCGCCTGCCACCACCGGATCGCACTGGACGCGCCCGGCAGCCGGCTCGGGCTGCCCGAGGTGACGCTGGGCCTGCTGCCCGGGGCGGGTGGCGTCACCCGGACCGTGCGGATGCTCGGCCTGGCCGGCGCGCTGACCACTGTGCTGCTCACCGGCCGACGGATGCGCCCGGCCGACGCCCTGTCGGCCGGGCTGGTCGACCAGGTTGTCGCCACGCCCGCCGAGTTGCTGGAGCGGGCGCGGGCCTGGGTCGCGGCGAACCCGCACCCCAGGCAGCCGTGGGACCGGCCGGACTATCGGATGCCCGGTGGCACCCCGGCCAGCCGCTCGCTGGCCGCACAACTGCCCGCCTTCCCGGCGACGCTGCGCAAGCAACTCAAGGGTGCCCGGCTGCCCGCGCCCGAGGCGATCCTCGCCGCCGCCGTCGAGGGCGCACAGGTCGACCTGGAGACCGCCCTGACAGTGGAGACCCGGCACCTGATCGGCCTGCTCACCGGCCAGGTCGCCAAGAACATGATCGGTGCGTTCTTCTTCGACCTGAAGGCCGTCAACGGTGGCGCGGCCCGACCAACCGATGTGGACGCCGCACCGGTGCGCCGGGTGGCGGTGCTCGGGGCCGGCATGATGGGCGCGGGCATCGCGTACGCCTGCGCCAGCGCCGGGCTGGACGTGGTGGTCAGGGACGTCACGCCGGAGGCCGCCGGCCGGGCCCGCGAGCACGCCGAGCGGTTGCTGGCCCGCGCGGTACGCAAGGGTCGCACCACCGAGGCGGACGCCCGCGCCGTACTGGACCGGATCACCACCACCGACCAGGTGGACGCGCTGGCCGGCTGCGACGCTGTCATCGAGGCGGTCTTCGAGGACCCGGCGCTGAAACAGCAGGTCTTCGCCGAGGTGCTGCCCGTACTGGCACCCGACGCGTTGCTCGCCTCCAACACCTCCACCCTGCCGATCACCGGGCTGGCCGCCGGCGTGGACCGGCCGGCGGACTTCGTCGGCATGCACTTCTTCTCCCCTGTGGACCGGATGCCGCTGCTGGAGATCGTGGTGGGCGAGCGGACCGGGGACGTGGCGCTGGCCCGGGCGTTCGACCTGGGTCGGCGGATCGGCAAGACCCCGATCGTGGTCAACGACGGCCGGGGTTTCTTCACCAGCCGGGTGATCGGCAAGTTCATCGACGAGGCTGTCGGCATGGTCGCCGAGGGTGTTCCCGCCGCATCGGTGGAACAGGCCGCCCTTCAGGCCGGCTACCCGACCGGGCCGCTGGCGCTGGCCGACGAGGTCAGTCTCACGCTGATCCAGCGGATCCGCCGCCAGTTCGAGGCGGCCAGCGAGGAGTTCCGCCCACTGCCGGCGCACCGCCTGGTGGACGAGCTGGTCGACGCGTACGACCGGCCGGGGCGCACCGCCGAACGCGGCTTCTACTCCTACGACGACGGCGCCCGCGGCCGGCTGTGGCCCGGTCTCGCCGACCTGACCACCGACGCGGGCCGGGCGGTGCCGTTCACCGACCTCCAGGAGCGGATGCTCTTCGCCGAGGCGCTGGACGCGTTGCGCTGCCTCGACGAGGGGGTGCTGCGCACCGAGACCGACGCCAACATCGGCTCGATCTTCGGCATCGGCTTCCCGGCCTGGACGGGCGGGGTGATCCGCTACGTCCGGCAGTACGCGGGCGGCCCGGCCGGCTTCGCGGCCCGTGCCACCGAGTTGGCCGGCAACTACGGCGACCGGTTCACGCCCCCCGCCGACCTGGCCGACCGGCTCGCCACCCCTCGGGCCGAACCGGCTGACGTCGCGTGACGGCGGCACGCGGCGGGCCGCTGGCCGGGGTGCGCGTGATCGAGCTGGCCAGCCTCGCCCCGGCGCCGTTCGGCTGCATGGTGCTCGCCGACCTCGGCGCGGACGTGGTGCGGGTGGACCGGCCGGGCGCACCGGGAACGGGCCGGCTGGCCGCCCCGACCAGCGGGCCGTTGCAACGCGGCCGGCGGGTCACCGCGCTGGACCTGAAGTCCCCGGCCGGGGTGGCGGACCTGCTGCGCCTCGCCGAGCGCGCGGACGTGCTGGTCGAGGCGTACCGGCCGGGGGTGGCCGAGCGGCTCGGCATCGGGCCGGAGGTGTGCCAGGCCCGCAACCCCCGACTGGTGTACGCGCGGATGACCGGCTGGGGTCAGGATGGCCCGCTGGCAGCCCGAGCCGGGCACGACATCGACTACATCGCTGTGGCCGGGGCGTTGGAGCCGCTGGGACGGGCCGGCGAACGCCCGTACGCGCCGATGAACCTCCTTGGCGACTTCGGCGGCGGCGGGATGCTGCTCGCCGTCGGGGTGCTGGCCGCGCTGCTGGAGCGGGAGCGCTCCGGCTTCGGCCAGGTGGTCGACGCGGCGATGGTGGACGGCTCGGCGCTGCTCACCTCGTTCCTGCACGGGCTGCTCGGCACCGGCCTGTGGGCCGCCCCGCGCGGGCGCAACATGTTCGACGGTGGGGCGCCGTTCTACGACACGTACGCCACCGCCGACGGTGGATTCATGGCGGTCGGCGCGATGGAACCGGCTTTCTACGCCGTACTGCTCAGCGGCCTCGGCCTCGCCGACGATCCGGACCTACCCGCCCAGTACGACCCGAGTGGCTGGGACGAGCTGCGCCGCCGGTTCACCGAGCGGTTCGCCGAGCGCACCCGGGACGAGTGGACGGCGGTCTTCGCCGACCTGGACGCCTGCGTCGCGCCGGTGCTCGCGCCCGGCGAGGCGCACGCGCACCCGCACAACGCGGCCCGGGGCACGTTCGTCGAGGTGGGCGGCGAGATCCAGCCGGCCCCCGCACCCCGCTTCGACCGCACCCCGACCGACCGCCCAACCCCGGCACCAGATCCGGAGCAGGACGCCCTACCGGTCGAGGACATCCTTACCAACTGGCCGGAACACCCGTGACCTGGCGCGTGCAGGCGCGCCGACGGCCCGGCCCGCCGTTGCGGTGGCTGGTAGCGTTGACGACCTCACGATCCGCAACCTCCCATCGAGCGGGAGGCGCAAGATCTCCGCTTTCCTGCTGGAGGGTCTTGCCATGGCTGAAAACAATCGGGCGGCGGCTGCCTCACGCACTCGCCTGCTCCTGCTGACCGCGGTCAACGCCCGGATGGACGCGGGCAGCAGCCCCACGGGGATTGTCGGGCGGAGCCTCGCGCGGCAACTGCTGGACGCTGGTGACCGGGTGCGTGTTCTCGCCGAATCCGACCAGGTGGATGGCTGGCCCGACGGGGTCGAGGTCGTCGAGGGATCCATCACCCGGCCGCTCGAGCACGTCCAGGTCTACGACGACGTCGACGGCGTCTTCCTCGCCGGAGCCTCGCCGACGACGGTGCGGAATGCCCTGGACCTCGCCGGTGGTGCCGGTGTGCGGCGAATCGTCGTGCTGTCCTCGCACGGGCCGGAGTACGAGGAGAGGTACCCGCCCGAGACCTGGTTCTGGCTGTCGATCGAGCGGGCTGTCGAAGGCTCCGGGATGGAGTGGGTACACATCCGGCCGTCGGCGGTGATGGGCGCGGTGATCGAGGGCACCTATCCGGCCACCGGATCGGACTGGCCAGAGACGATCAGGGGCGAGGGCACCGTACGGGAGGCACACCTGGACGGCGGGCACTACCCCTTCATCCACGAGGACGACCTCGCCGCTGTCGCGTTGGCGGCGCTGCGTACCGACGACCATGTCGGCGCTGTCCTCGAAGCGGTAGGGCTGCCGATCAGCAGCCGTTCGCGGGTGGCGAGCATCGCCAGAGCGGTCGGCCGCGACATCGTCGCCATTGAGGTGACGCCCGACCACAGCCGTGCGAGTTGGCGGCGTCGCGGCTGGCCCGACAGCGGTATCGACGTGACCCTGTACGCCCTTGAGGAGTACGGCACGCGGCTCGCTGACCTCACCCAGTGGACGCTCGACCAGCGGCCGACCGTGCGCGAGATCATCGGCCGCCCGCTACGCGACTTCGACGGCTGGGCGGTTGAAAATGCCCGACTGTTCCGCTGAACGTGCCGCAACCGAGCGCTGCCATTCCAGCCGCGGCAATTCCTGGCCGGGACGGCAGCCAGAGCTTCACAGGGAGTCAACGAGCATGGGTACGGACAGCTGGAGGGGCCACGTCAACGGAATCCTCTACGGGGTTCAGTTCGACAGAACGCTCGACGATTCGGTGGTCACGCGGGTAGTCGACGGGGTGGCCGCTGGGCTCTACCCGGGGGACCGGGCCGAGACGCGGGACGCGCTGGTCCACGCGCTGCGCTACTCGGGTCCCCTGAATGAGCAGGCCGGAACGCACCACAGCGAGGACGACCTCATCGAGTTCCTCCGCCGGCTGTCCACCGCGCTGGCAGCGCCCGCTCCGTCAGATTGATCAAGAAGTTCGCGTCAGGGATTCGTCCTCCGGTGACGCAAACTTCTTGATCAACCTGGTTGGACGGGGTGGCCGCCGCCGACCAGGGCGGCGGGAGTGGTACCAGGTGGCGAAGAGGGCTGCCGCCAGGAGCAGCTCGGCCAGGTCGCCGCCGTAGTACATGAGTTGGGCGGCCGAGCGGAACGCTTCCGGGTCCCGGTCGGTGAGGCCGGGCGGGAGGGTTTCGGCCCGGGCGTACAGGTACTTGGCCAGCACGGCGTGGCCAGCCGACGCGGCCAGTAACGCGCCGACCCGTACCGCCAGTCGGGGGCGACGCGGCGCCGGGTCCGGCCCGGCCAAGGACCAGGCGAAGAGGTACCCGGCTGCCAGATAGTGCAGGTGCACGGCGTGGTGCAGGATGGGTTGCCGTTCGGCCGCCACGTACAGCGGGGTGAGCAGCACCAACGCCAACCCGCCGGTGGTCAGCAGCGCGGCGGTGACCGGGTGGGCGAGCAGGTGCAGCGGGCGGGCGCGCAGCAGCCGACCGACAGCTCGGCGTACCAGCGGCGGCGCGACCCGGAGCAGCAGCGTCACCGGGGCGGCGAGCACCAGCCCCAGCGGGGCCAGCATGCCGAGCAGCAGGTGCTGCGCCATGTGCCCGCTCGGGTTGTCCGGGAGTGGAGCCAGCGGCCCGACGGCGACCGCCAGCAGGGCGCAGCCGACCAGCCAGGAGGCGGTGCGACGGTGGTCCCAACCCCGCGGGTCCCGGACGGCGGCCAGCACGTAGCCGA
This sequence comes from Micromonospora sp. NBC_00821, assembly GCF_036347035.1. NCBI lineage: Bacteria > Bacillati > Actinomycetota > Actinomycetes > Micromonosporales > Micromonosporaceae > Micromonospora > Micromonospora sp. NBC_00821. The sequence continues at coordinate 783,255 of NZ_CP108880.1, read as the reverse complement.
CCGCCAACAACGCGACCGGGAACAGTGGGAACCAGCTCGGCCCGGCCGCGCCGTGCCCGGCGTGCGCCAGCGGCCCGGCCACCGTCATCGGGCGCCGGGCTGGCGGGAGCGGGCCCGCCAGAGGACGGCGACGCCGGCCAGCAGCAGCACCGCGCCGGCCACGTTCCAGACCACGTCGTACGGCACCAGGTGTACGCCGTAGCGGATCTGGTGCAGCCGGAGCACCTTGTGGTCGACGAGACCGTCGAAGAGCTGGAATCCTCCGGCGCCGAGCAGGAGGCCACCCCAGGCCAGCCGGCTCGCCAGGGCATGCCGTCGACGCAGGTCGGCGAACCAGAAGAACCCACCGACCAGGGCGATCACCTCGGCGGCGTGCAGCAGCCCGTCGGAGAGCAACGCCACCGAGGGGGTGGAGCGGTCGTAGAAGTGGTGCCAGGCGAGCAGTTGGTGAAAGACGATCTCGTCGATCGCGGCCATGATCGCGATGCCGATCAGGACGCCGACGAGGGTGGAGGAACGAACGTCGACGGAACGGGGCCTTGGCAGGCTCGAATCGACCACCACACACCTCGCAGTCAGGTCGGATCGGGTCGTAAATACCCCGAACCGCACCAAACATGCCGGACCGGAGCAGCGGAAAGGCCCAGCGGGCCGGTGGCACATCCCCGTTTCGTGACTCCCGGGCCACTGACGGCATGATCATGGAGCCTGGAGGGGCAGCGACAGCCAGATACCGAGAAGGAGGTGCCCGTGCCGGACGCGGACGAACTCGTCGCCAACGCGCTCGCGGCGGTGCGCGGCACTGACGTACGGCAGGCCGAACGGCAGCTGGACCACCTGATGGTCGGCACCGGCGCCGCGGACGGCACCACGGCGGTGGACGCCGCTCTGCTGCGTCGCCTGGTCCGCGGCCTGGGCCGGCTCTGGCCGCGCGGTTGGCAGCCGGTCGACGTGGACCGGATCACCAGTCGACGGCTCGACGCCCGCGCCGCGCGGCTGGTCCGAGCCGCGATGGCCGCCCAGCGGCGCGACCAGGCCGAGCCGGTCCCGGCCTGGTGGGACGACCAGCTACGCGAGCTGGTGCCCGCCGACGGCGGTGCCGACGGCAGCGTGCTGGCCGGTTGGGCCAGCCGGGAGGGCCTGGACCGGGCCGACGCGCTCCGCGCGGCCGTGGACACTCTCGCGCTGGTGGAGAGCCTGCCGCCGATCGCGGTGCTGCGCCCACCGCCGGGCACGAGCGGCGCGGCACTGCCCCGCACGGCGGGCACGGCTCGCAGCGGGTCGCCGATGCTGGATCGGGTGCGGGCGCTGCTGGCGAAGGCCGAGTCGACCACCTTCCCGGCGGAGGCGGAGGCGCTGACCGGGAAGGCCCAGGAGCTGATCGCCAGGCACAGCATCGACGAGGCGCTGCTGGCGGCCGGGTCGGAGCGCGGGGATCTGCCCGGCGGCGTACGCCTGAGCACCGACACCCCGTACGCGGGCGCGAAGGCGCTGCTGGTGCAGGAGGTCGCGGCGGCGAACCGGTGCGAGGCGGTCTGGTCCGACGATCTCGGCTTCGCCACAGTGCTGGGCTGGCCGGCGGACCTGGTGGCTGTGGAGTTGCTCTACACGTCGCTGCTGGTCCAGGCCACGGCGGCGATGCTGCGGGGGCGTGCCGAGCGACGGCAGGGGTCGGGGCGACGGACGAAGGTCTGGGACGAGTCCTTCCTCAACGCGTTCGCGCTGCGGATCGGCGAGCGGCTGCGCACGGCCACCGAGGCGGCGACCAACGCGGCGGACCAGGCGGCGGCCGAGACCACCGGGGCGGAACGGCTGTTGCCGGTGCTCGCGGCCCGGGGCGAGGCGGTCCGGGAGCGGTTGGACACCCTCTTCCCCGGCGTCACCCGGCACCGGCTCAGCGTGCGCGACGCCGAGGGCTGGTCGTCCGGCACCTCCGCCGCCGACCGGGCTTCGCTCGACGTCGGCAGCGCCCGGAAGCCCCGACAGGTGCCCGGCCGACCCGATCCGCGCTGAACCATCCGGCGTGGGAGCGCCCCAGGCGGATGTTTCTGCGATTTTCTTCGGTACGCGGTAGGGATCGGGGAAACGACTCCGACCCTCCGCTGAGTCGCGCCCCGATCGGGGTGCGACCAGAGCCTGAGGAGCATCGCCGTGAAGTACATGCTGCTGATCTGGAACCGGCCCGGCTTCACCGAGGAGCTGAGCGAGCAGGAGCGCACCGCCCTGTTCGGTGAGGTCGACGAGATCATGAAGGAGCTGACCGAGACCGGCGAGCTGATCGGCGGCCAGGCGTTGGCCAATCCGTCGCAGACGGTGACGGCCCGACTCGTGGACGGCACCCCAGAGGTCCTCGACGGCCCGTTCATGGAGAGCAAGGAGCAGTTCGCCGGTTACCTGGCCGTCGACTGCGACAGCCCGCAGCGAGCTGCCGAGATCGCCGCCCGCTGGCCGGACGTCCGGTACGGCGGCGCGATGGAGGTCCGCCCGATCATGGACGAGGCCGGGACGGAGATGTGACCGAGGACCGGACGGTCGAGGATCTGCTGCGCACGCTCGCGCCGCAGGTCCTCGGTCTGCTGGTCCGTCGGCACGGACAGTTCGACAGGTGCGAGGACGCGGTCCAGGAAGCCCTGCTCGCCGCCGCGACCCAATGGCCCGGGCAGGGCGTACCGGACAAGCCGCGCGCCTGGTTGCTCACAGTGGCCACCCGCCGGCTCACCGACGAGTGGCGCAGCGAGAGCGCGCGCCGGGACCGCGAGGTGGCGGTGGCGCGGCGCGAACCGGCGTACGCCGGGGTGGTGCCCGCTGTGGACGCGGAGCCCGCCGTCGCGGCCGACGACGACACCCTCACGCTGCTGTTCCTCTGCTGCCACCCGGCGCTGCCCGGATCGGCGCAGGTGGCGCTCACGCTGCGCGCGGTCGGCGGTCTCAGCACCGCCCAGATCGCCAGGGCGCACCTGGTGCCGGAGGCGACGATGAGTCAGAGGATCCGGCGGGCCAAGCAGCGGATCGAGGCCGCCGGGGCACGGTTCACCATGCCCGGGCCGGCCGAGCGGGGCGAGCGGCTGGGAACGGTGCTGCGGGTGCTCTACCTGATCTTCAACGAGGGCTACACCGCGTCCAGTGGCCCGGAGCTGCGCCGGGCCGAGCTGACCGGCGAGGCGATCCGGCTGGCTCGCATCCTGCGCGGCCTACTGCCCGACGACGGCGAGGTGACCGGGCTGCTGGCGCTGATGCTGCTGACCGACGCGCATCGGGCAGCCCGGGTGGGGTCCGACGGGGAATTGGTGCCCCTCGCCGAGCAGGACCGTTCACTGTGGGACGCCGCCGCCGTCGCGGAGGGGGTCGCGCTGATCACCGAGGCGCTGACCTGGTCGCCGCCCGGCCCGTACCAGCTCCAGGCGGCGATCGCCGCTGTGCACGCCGAGGCGTCGACGGCGGCGGAGACGGACTGGCGGCAGATCGTCGCGCTCTACCGACTGCTGGCCCGGATCGCGCCGAACCCGATGGTCACCCTCAACCAGGCGGTGGCGGTGGCCATGGTCGACGGGCCCCGGGCCGGGCTCGCCCTGCTCACGTCGTTGGACGCCGACGACCGCACGGCCGGGCACCACCGGCTGGCCGCCGTCCGGGCCCACCTGTTGGAGCTGGCCGGGAACGTCGGCGCGGCGCGGGAGGCGTACCTGGTGGCGGCGCGGGGCACCACGAGCCGGCCCGAGCAGCGCTATTTGGAGGTACGGGCGGCCCGGCTGACCGGGCAGGGGTGAGCCACGCCGAATTGCCAATTTGGCAACAATCTTTGCGCATCGCCCGGTCGCCGGTCACAGTCGGGGGCGACGCGCGAAGGAGCAGACACAGATGACCGAGCAGCACGAGTTCGACAAGGACTACTGGGAGCGGCACTGGCACCAGGCGCACCACGACCGTCCCGGCGCGATGAGCACGAGTCCCGCGCACCCGTACCTGGCTCGGGAGATCGGCGCTCTGACGCCGGGCTCGGCGCTGGACGCCGGGTGCGGCGCGGGCGCCGAGGCGATCTCGCTCGCCGCCCACGGCTGGCAGGTCACCGCCGTCGACATCTCATCCGTCGCGCTCGCCCGAGCCGCCGAACGCGCGACGGAGAGCGGGGTCTCCGAGCGCGTGCGGTGGGTGGAGGCGGACCTGACGACCTGGGCCCCGGAGACGCGGTTCGACCTGGTCACGACGCACTACGCGCACCCCGCGATGCCGCAGTTGGCCTTCTACGACCGCGTCGCCGGGTGGGTGGCCCCCGGCGGCACCCTCCTGATCGTCGGGCATCTGCACACCTCGGAAGCCACCGCGCCAGGCCACGGACACGGGCACGGACATGGGCACGGGTCTGGGCACGGGTCTGGGCACGGGCACCCGCCGGACGAGGCGTCGGTCACCCTGGCGGACATCACCGCCGGCCTGGACGGCAGCACCTGGGAGATCGTCACCGCCGAGGAGCACCGCCGCACCGTGCCGGGCCGGGACGTCCCGCTGTACGACGTGGTCGTACGCGCCACCCGACGCCCCTGAGCACACCTCGGGTTCGACGGCCGAGAGGCCGGACACACAGCACGCCGGGCCGGTGATGATCACCGGCCCGGCGTGCGAGGTACGTCGTACGTCAGCTCTTGAAGGCGTCCTTGATCTTCTCGCCCGCCTGCTTGAGCTTGGCGGTGGACTGGTCAGTGCGACCCTCCGCCTCCAGCTGCTCGTTGTCGGTGGCCCGACCGGCGCCTTCCTTCAGCTTGCCGGTCGCGTCCTCGGTGGCGTTGTTGATCTTGTCGTCGAATCCCATTGCCAACCTCCATTGCAAGCATCGCAAGCTTCGCTACGACCACAGAGGTACCCCCGTCGTCACCGGCCCAACCATTACCGTCGTCACAGATCGGCAGCGGCCGGACGAAAGCGACGCAGCCGCAGGCTGTTGGCCACCACGAAGACCGAGGACAGCGCCATCGTCGCGCCGGCGATCATCGGGTTGAGCAGCCCGGCGGCGGCCAACGGCAGGGCCGCCACGTTGTAGCCGAACGCCCAGAACAGGTTGCCCCGGATGATGCCGAGCGTGCGCCGAGACAAGCGGATGGCGTCCACCGCGGCGTCCAGGTCGCCCCGGACGAGGGTGAGATCGGCCGCCTCGATCGCCACGTCGGCGCCGGTGCCCATGGCCAGCCCCAGGTCGGCCTGGGCCAGCGCCGGGGCGTCGTTGACCCCGTCACCGACCATCGCCACCGACCGCCCCTCGGCCTGAAGCCGCTTGATCACGTCGACCTTCCCGGCCGGCAGCACCTCGGCGATCACCTCGTCGACGCCCACCTCGGCGGCGACCGCGCGAGCCACAGTGGTGTTGTCCCCGGTCAGCAGGACCGGAGTCAGCCCCAGCCCGCGCAGCCGGGCCACCGCCGCCCGGCTGGTCGGCCGCACCACGTCGGCGACAGTGAGCACGCCTCGGGCCTGTCCGTCCCAGCCGGCGACGATCGCCGTACGGCCTGCGGCCTCCGCGTCGCGGACGGCCCACTCGACCTCCGGCGGTACGTCGATCTCACGCTCGCGCAGCAGCCGGACCCGGCCGACCAGCACGGCCCGCCCGTCGACGGTGCCGGTCACCCCCAGCCCTTCGAGGTTGCCGAAGGCGGTCACCGGGGGCAGCGCGCCCTCGGCGGCGGCAGCGGCGGCGATCGCACTGGCGATCGGGTGCTCGGAGGCGGCCTCCACCGCCCCGGCGAGCCGGAGCAGCTCGGCCCGGTCCACACCGCTCGCCGGCACCACGTCCACGACTGTCATCCGGCCGGTCGTCACGGTGCCGGTCTTGTCGAGCACCACGGTGTCCACCCGGCGGGTCGACTCCAGCACCTCCGGGCCCTTGATCAGCACGCCGAGCTGGGCGCCCCGACCGGTGCCGACCAACAGCGCGGTCGGGGTGGCCAGGCCGAGCGCACACGGACAGGCGATGATCAGCACGGCCACGGCGGCGGTGAACGCGGCGGTCGGGCCGGCCCCGGTGCCGAGCCACCAACCGAGCGTGCCGACGGCGAGGGTGATGACGATCGGCACGAAGACCCCGGAGATCCGATCCGCCAACCGCTGCACGGCTGCCTTGCCGCTCTGCGCCTGCTCCACCAGGTCGGCCATTCGGGCGAGCTGGGTGTCCGCGCCAACCCGGGTGGCGGTGACGATCAGCCGCCCACCCGCGTTGATCGTGGCGCCGACCACGCCGTCACCCGGGGCGACCTCGACCGGCACCGACTCACCGGTGAGCATGCTGGCGTCGACAGCGGAGGTGCCCTCGTCGACCACCCCGTCGGTGGCGATCTTCTCCCCGGGGCGGACCACGAACCGGTCACCGACGGCGAGCCGGTCCACGGGGATCAGGGTCTCCACGCCGTCACGCAGCACCGTCACGTCCTTGGCGCCGAGGTCGAGCAGGGCGCGTAGGGCGGCGCCGGCAGTCCGCTTGGACCGGGCCTCGAAGTAGCGACCGGCCAGGATGAACACGGTGACCCCGGCGGCCGCTTCCAGGTAGATGTTGCCGGCGCCGTCGCTCCGGGTGATGTCGAAGCGGAACGGGTGCGTCATGCCGGGCATCCCCGCGTCACCGAGAAAGAGCGCCCAGAGCGACCAGCCGAAGGCGGCCAGGGTGCCGAGCGACACCAGGGTGTCCATGGTGGCCGCGCCGTGCCGCAGGTTGGTCCAGGCGGCCCGGTGGAACGGGAGCCCACCCCAGACCACCACCGGAGCGGCCAGGGTCAGCGACAACCATTGCCAGTAGTCGAACTGCCAGGCCGGGACCATCGCCAGCAGGACCACCGGCACGCTCAGGGCCACCGACACCCAGAGCCGGGTACGCGGCCCCCGCAACGGGTCCACCGGGGGTTCGGCGCTGGGCGGGGCCGGCAACGCCGCCGTGTAACCGGTCTTCTGCACGGTCCCGATCAGGTCGTCCGGCGTGACGCCGTCGGCGTAGCGGACGGTCGCCTTCTCGGTGGCGTAGTTGACGGTGGCGCTCACCCCGTCCATCCGGTTGAGCTTCTTCTCGATCCGGGCGGCGCACGCGGCACAGGTCATTCCGCCGATCGCGAGTTCGATCCGGTTCGGCGCCTCGGGCAGCGGTCTGCTGGTGGTGGTCATCGTCTGGTCCCGTCAGTTGTGTCCGTGCCCGGGGGTGCCGTGGTCGGCCCCGCCGGTCGGTGCGGGCCCGCTCGGGGTGGGGTTGTCTCGGGTCGGGGCAGTGCCGGCGACCACAGTGAACTCCGCGGTGCGCACCCGCCCGCCGTGTTGGAAGTCGAGGTAGAGCCGGTAGCTGCCGGCCGAGGGCACCTCGGCGAGGAAGGTGACGGCCGGACCGGGCCGGGTGCGCCCATCGCCGGGCGTTCCGTCCGGGTGCACGTGCAGGTACGCCAGATCACCCCGACGTAGTGCCACGAGGTGCCCGTACGCGCCCAGGTAGGGCTCCAGGTCGGTGACCGGCTGCCCGGCCCGGCTGACGGTCAGTGTCAGCGGCGACGTGCGGCCGGGCTGCGGCGTGCCGGTCAGGGTGACCGTGTAGCCGTCGACCGTGGTGCTGGTCGCCGGGGCGGGCAACGGCCGTTCGGTCAACTCGCCGGGGACCGTCACGTCCACGCCGAGGGTCAGCGGCTCACCCCCGGTCGGGGCGAAGTCGGCGAACGCCCGCCACTGCCCGGGGCCGGCCAGCGGGGTGTCGACCCGCCAGGTGCCGTCCGGGGCCAGCTCGGGGTGGACGTGGCGGAAGCCGGAGAGGTCCCGACGGGCGACGATCAGGTGCATCTGCTTGTCGTGCGCCACGTCGTACCGTGTCACCGGGCGGCCGTTCGGGCCGGCGATCCGGAAGGCGAACTCGCCGGCCGGGGCGTCGACCGGTTCGAGGGTGTAGCCCCGGTCGGAGACGAGCAGCCCGCCGGGGAGCCGGTCCGCCGTCTCGTCGTGCTCGCCCGTCGCATGGGCGGCATCGCCGTCGTGTCGGCCCTCGACCACCGGGGCACTGTCGACGACCCGGCCGACCCCGTACGTCGTGCCGAAGATCGCCGCCAGGCCGACGGCGAACCCGGCCAGTCTCGTCACGGTGCGCACGCTGGCCCGCCGATCACGCGTCGACGAGGTCGTAGCCGGCCTCGTCGACTGCGGCTCGGACAACAGCGGTGTCCAGTGGCTGATCACTGCTGACGGTGACCCGGCCGGCCGCGAGGTCGACCTGGACGTCGCGCACCCCCGCGATGGCACCGACCTCGGCGCTCACCGCGCTGACGCAGTGCCCGCAGGTCATGCCCTGAACCTGGTACGTCGTGTCGACCATCGGATCGTCTCCTTCGCGGTACCGGTACCCGGTGGGGGTATCTCAACAGAACCGACCGTACCATACCCCCTGGGGGTACGCTATCCTTGTCGGCATGACCGCACCCACCCCGATCCGCGGATACACCGCCAGCAAGGACCAGCTGCTCGCGCGGCTCCGCCGCGTCGAGGGGCAGGTCCGGGGCATCGAGAAGATGGTCGACGACGACCGCTACTGCATCGACGTGCTCACCCAGATCTCGGCCATCCAGGCCGCCCTCGACAAAGTGGCCCTCGGGCTGCTCGACGGGCACGCCCGGCACTGCATGCACGAGGGCGCCGCCGAGGGTCGGGCCGACGAGATGGCCACCGAGATGATGGCGGCGGTCGGCCGGCTCATGAAGCGCGGCTGAGCGGGCTCAGTCCGGCGCGGGGTCGAGACGGACCCGGCGCAGCAACTGCGCGTTGAGCGCCACCACGATGGTGGACGCCGACATCAGCACCGCGGCCAGCGCCGGGCTCAACGCCACGCCGGCCCAGGCCAACACCCCGGCGGCCAGCGGCAGCGCCACCACGTTGTAGCCGGCCGCCCAGGCCAGGTTCTGTCGCATCTTCCGGTACGACGCCCGGGACAGCCGGACCACGGCCCCCACCCCGCGCGGGTCCGAGGATGCCAACACCACCCCGGCGGACTCGATGGCCACATCGGTGCCCGCGCCGATCGCGATCCCCACGTCCGCCCGGGCCAGCGCCGGTGCGTCGTTCACCCCGTCACCGACCATCGCCACTACCAACCCCCGCCGCTGGAGCTCGGCCACCCGATCGTCCTTCTCCGCCGGCAGCACCTCGGCGAAGACCTCGTCGACGCCAGGTCGGAAGCCCAGGTCGGCGGCGACCGCCTCGGCCACCGGCCGGGCGTCACCAGTGATCATGGCGATGGTGCGGACACCCTCGGCACGCAGCTCGTCGACGGCGCGCCGGGCCTCCGGACGCACCTCGTCGGTCAACGCGAACGCACCGAGCACGGCGTCCGGCAGCCGCACCAGGTGCAACACCGCGGCACCCCGCGCCGACCACCGCCCGGTCGCGGCCTCCAGCTCCGCCGGGAGCCGAAGGCCCAGCTCGCGCAGCAGCGCCGGCCCGCCCACCGCGTACTCCGTACCGTCGATTGTCGCCTGCACACCGCGGCCCGGCAGCGACCGGAACCCGGCCGCCCGGGCCGGCCCGGCGCTCCCGGCGGCCGCCACTATCGCCCTGGCCAACGGGTGTTCGCTCTCCGACTCGACACCGGCCGCGATCCGCAGCACCTCGTCCCGCTCGACGCCGGACGCCGCCACCAGGTCGGTCACCCCGTGCTCGCCCCGGGTCAGCGTGCCGGTCTTGTCGAAGAGCACCGCGCCGACGGTCCGCATCCGTTCCAGGGCCAACCGGTCCTTGACCAGGATCCCGGACCGCGCGGCGAGCGCTGTGGAGAGCGCGACGACCAGCGGGATGGCGAGACCCAGCGCGTGCGGGCAGGCGATCACCAGGACGGTGACCGCACGGACCACCGCCTCGTCCGGCTGACCGAGCGCGGTCCAGACCAGCACGGTCAGCACGGCGGTGCCGGTGGCCAGGTAGAACAGCGCGGCGGCGAACCGGTCGGCCAACAGTTGGGCCCGTCCACCGGAAGCCTGGGCCTGCGCGACCATCCGCTGGATGCCGGCGAGGGCGGTCTGCTCACCCAACGCCTCGACGCGCACCCGGATCGCCGAGTCGGTGGCGACGGTGCCGGCCACCACCCGGTCGCCCGTCGACCGGGCGACCGGCCGCGACTCCCCGGTGATCATCGACTCGTCCAGCTCGGCGCCGCCCTCGACGACCCGGCCGTCCGCCGGCACCCGACCCCCCGGCCGGACCAGCACCACGTCGCCGATCCGCAGACCGGTCACCGGCACCGCCTCGACCCGCCCGTCCGCCGCCACCCGTTCGGCCTCGTCCGGCAACAGCGCGGCGAGCGCCGCGAGCGCTCCCCGGGCCTGCCCGATGGCCTTCATCTCCTGCCAGTGCCCGAGCAGCATGATGGTGACGAGCGCGGCCAACTCCCACCAGAAGTCCAGGTCGAAGGCGCCGACGCTGGTCGCCAGGGACGCGGCGTACGCGACGGTGATCGCCATCGCGACCAGCAGCATCATCCCGGGCGCCCGGTCCCGCACCTCCCTGACCGCACCGACCAGGAACGGCCAACCGCCCCACCAGAACACCACCGAGCCGAGCACCGGCCCCACCCAGGCCTGGCCGGGGAGGCCGTCGTCCCCGGTCAGGCCCAGCCGATCCGATACGAGACGACTCGTCAACACCACCGGGACGGTCAACACCAGGCAGACCCAGAACCGGCGGCGGAACAACGCCGGATCGTGCCCGGCGTGTTTGTCGTGCCCGGCGTGTTTGTCGTGCCCGGCGTGCCCGGGGTGCTTGCCGTGCGGCATGGGCTCGGCGCGTCGCTGGCGATCCGGGTCGGGCGGTGACGGAGCGGGCATGGCTCCAACATGCCGCCCCGGAGGCCGCCGCGCGAGCGGTTCGGCCGCCCGACACTCCGCCACGACCTGCAACCCCCAGGAGGGCTGGCTAGCATCTCCCACGATGGCCCTCCGAATGCCGCTGCACAGTCGGGCACCGGCGCCGCCCCGTCGTGGCGTCGTCCCCGGCCGACCGGGCCGAGCACTGACCGTCCGTGATCAAGCGGTCGTCAGGCAGCGATCCGCCCCGCCGTCCGCCGCGTTTCCACCGCCACGGTGAACCGCTCGGCCCGCTGACCCGTATCCCGCACCGGATCGTTGGGAGTCTCACCTTGGCCGCCGACCACACTCACCCCGCTCCGTCCGCCCCGCCACGGGTGCGACGGATCCTCATCGTGACTGTGGTACCCCTCTTCGTCGCCACCGTGCTGGCCGCGTTACTGCTCTGGCCCCGCGGCGGGTCACCGCAGACCGATGGTGGCGCGGACGTGCCGCGCCACCCCGGCACCGTCACCCGGGTGGTGAGCGAGCCGTGCCCGCCGGCACCGTCGGTTCCGGAGGGCACACCGAGGGTCGGCGACGGGCGGTGCGGCACTGTCGACGTCCGGGTGGACGACGGGCCGACCGCCGGCCAGCAGGTACGGACACCGGTGCCCGACGGGCCCGGCGCACCCCGGGTCGAGGTCGGCGACGAGGTCGTCCTGGTCGAACTGGCCGATCCGATCGATCCCACGGTCAGCAACTGGAACATCGCCGAGCACCAACGCGGCACCCCGATGGTGTGGCTGGCGGTGGTCTTCGCGGCCGCGATCGTCGCGTTCGGGCGGTGGCGAGGTCTGGCAGCGCTCGCCGGGCTGGCCGCCAGCTTCGCCATCCTGCTCACCTTCGTGCTGCCGGGCATCAGCGCCGGCAGGTCACCGCTGCTGGTGGCGGTGGTCGGTGCGGCCCTGATCATGTTCGTGGTGCTCTATCTGACCCACGGGGTCACCGCACAGACCTCGGTCGCGGTACTCGGCACCCTGGGCAGCCTGGTGCTGACCGGCGTGCTCGCCACCATCGCCACGGCCGCGACCCACCTCACCGGCTTCGGCAGCGAAGACGCCACCACCCTGTCGATGTTCCAGGGCGACGTGGACCTGCACGGTCTGCTACTCGCCGGCATCATCATCGGATCGCTCGGGGTGCTCGACGACGTGACGGTCACCCAGGCGGCCACCGTCACCGAACTGGCGAACGCGAACCCCGGGCTGACCCGGTTGCAGCTGTACCGTGCGGCCACCCGGGTCGGCCGCGCGCACATCGCCTCCACCGTCAACACCATCGTGCTGGCGTACGCGGGCGCGTCACTGCCCCTGCTGCTCCTGCTCACCGCCGACTCGCGGCCGATCGGGCAGATCCTCACCAGCGAGTTCCTCGCGCAGGAGATCGTCCGCAGCGCGGTCGCCACCCTCGGTCTGATCGCCGCCGTGCCGTTGACCACCGGGCTGGCAGCGGTGGTGACCGCCGCCGGGCGCGGCGATGCCACGCCGTCCAGCGGCGCTCCCGCGCCCCGGCCCCAGCCGGACCGCAGCGAGGCTCTGGCCGCACTCAGCTCACCGCGTACGGCCGGCTCCGACGAGCCGGACCGGACGCGGACCGCACCCCCATCCGAGGCCACCGACCGGTGGCCGGAGTCGAACAGGAGCACGGATACGGCATGGTGACACTCCTCAGCGTGACCAGATCGGGCATCCACCCTGAGAACCGCGCCACTGGTCACTCAACGCTATGGCGAAATGACGCTTTTGGTCGGCATCCAGGCATAGCTCAGCCGGTCGACTCTCGGGTAACCTCGCTGCCGGTTACCGATGAAGGCGCGAAGCGGCGCCTGCGGTGCCACCGCCCAATCGCCAACCGGCGAGCCGGGGACCCAGGTGCCTGGGGTGAATCCGCGTCAGCGGTAGGGGCCACTTCCGCCCCGAACCCGTCAGCTAACCCGGTCGGCGGTCGACGGAAGGGAACATTGTGACGGCACCCCTACGCCGCTGGTTGACACCCGTGGTGGCCGTGATCGCCGCACTGACCGTGCTCGCCGGGCCGCTCCCGGCGCACGCCGCCCCGACGAACCCCACACCGTCCGGGCACGAGGAGGACGGCGAGCCCAAGCTGCTCAACGACGTCATCGAGCAGGCCAACCGCGACTACTCCGCCGCGAAGTCCAAGCTGGACAAATCCAAGAAGCGGCAGGGCGAGTTGGCGGCGGAGGTCAACCGCGCCAAGGCCGACCTGGACGCGCTGGCGCCGCAGGTCGGGCAGATCGCCGCCCAGGCGTACCGGACCGGCCGGATCGGCGCGGTCGCGATGCTGCTGGAGAGCGACGCTCCCGACTCGTTCGTCCAGCGCGCCGGGCTGCTCGACGAGATAAACATGGTCAACGAGAAGAAGCTCTCCGAGGTCAACGAGGTGAAGGCCCGCGCCGAGCAGGCCAAGCTGGCCCTCGACACGGAGGTCCGCGAGCAGCAGAAGCAGACCGCCCTGATGGCGAAGCGCAAGAGCGAGGCCGACAAGGCGCTCTCCCTCGTCGGCGGCAAGGGTTTCACCGGCGGCCTGGTGGATGCCACCTCCAAGGTCGCGAAGATTGGCCCGGGTCGCACTGCCGACGGTGACTGGAAGCCCCAGTCGTGCAGCGAGAACGACCCCACCACGTCCGGCTGCGTCACGCCGCGCACGCTGCACGCGTACAAGGAGGTCAAGGCGGCCGGCTTCAACCGGTTCGTCGGCTGCTACCGCCCCGGCGGTCCGTGGGAGCACCCGAAGGGCCGCGCCTGCGACTGGTCGCTGCAGAAGAGCGGGTTCTCCCCGTGGCACAACAACGACACCCGGACGTACGGCAACAACGTCGCCGCGTTCCTCATCCGTAACGCCGACCGGCTCGGCATCTACTACGTGATCTGGAACCGGCAGATCTGGTTCCCGGCCACCGGCTGGAGTTCGTACAGCGGGCCGTCGAACCACACCGACCACGTCCACATGTCGCTGCTCTGACCCGCACGATCCCCGTCGAGGGCCGTTCCGCGTCACGCGGAGCGGCCCTCGACGCGTCAAACGGTGGCAGGCGCGGCCGGGTCGGTCGACTCGGTCGAGGCCGGGGTCTCCACCGTCGCGAAGCCGGCCGGCACCGCGGCCACCGGGCGCACGGCTCCGGCGGCGAGCCGGTAGGACACCCCCACCACCGCACAGCGTCCCAGCGCCACCTCGTCGGCCAGCACGGGCGACTGCCCGAGCAACGTCTCGACGGTCTGGGCGATGTGGATGTCCACGATGCCGTCGATGTCGTCAACGCCCTCGGACGCGGCGCGGCGCAGACTGGGCAGCACGGCGTCGACCACCGCGCGCAGATGCCCACTCGGTGCGGTACCGGTCGCGGCGGACTCCCGGGCGGCCTGCACCGCACCACACGAGTCGTGGCCGAGCACCACCACCAGCGGGGTGCCGAGCACTGTCACCGCGTACTCGACGCTGCCGAGCACCTCGGGGCCGGCGGTGTGCCCGGCGGTGCGAACCACGAACAGGTCGCCCAGACCCCGGTCGAAGATGATCTCGGCAGCCAGCCGCGAGTCGGAGCAGCCGACGATCACCGCGAACGGGTGTTGCCCGTCGGCCACGGCGGCCCGGTGCCCGGCATCCTGGTTGGGGTGGCGTGGGGCGCCATCGACGAAGCGCCGGTTGCCGGCGACCAGTTCGGCGTAGGCCCGGGTCGGCTCGCTGAGCGCGGTGGCCCGGTCGGTGGTCCGCTGCGGACCCGGCTGACCGCCGGAGCTTCCGGTATGACTCATCCCCGCACCTCGTCTCGACGCGTCTGCCCTGGTCAAGCCGGCTTTCCGCCGGCCGGGCGGGCGGGCGCTGGCTCGTGCTCCACCGTCACACGCACCGTAAGATGCGTCAAGGTATGCGTGATTTAGATTTCATACGTTGACTCCGGCCGCACCCTGGGCAACCTTCCCGAGGCAGGGCGGACCAGACTCTCGCGAGGGCAGGCGGACATCCGGAAAGGCGGTCACACGATGGCGAGCACGGTGACGGACGACACCGGCGGCGGGCGGAACTGGACGTTCCTCACCAATCACGGGCACGTGCTGCTGGCCATCGCCCGCGATCCGACCGCCCGGCTACGCGACGTCGCGGCCGAGGTCGGGGTGACCGAACGGGCCGCGCAGGCGATCGTCGCCGACCTGGAGGCGGGCGGCTACCTGCACCGCACCCGGGTCGGGCGACGCAACGAATACACCCTCAACCCGGCCGGCCGGTTCCGGCACCCCGCCGAGGCCGACCGGCAGGTCGGCGACCTGCTCGCGCTGTTCGCCGACGTTCCCCCAGCGAAGGCAGAGCCCCGGGCCTGACCCCGGTCACCGGGGCCGCTGACCGACGGTCACGGCGGTAACCTTTGCGGGTGCGCGAATGCCCGCCGTTGAGCGCGACCCCGTCCCGCCGTGCCCTTCGCGGCGTCCTCAGTGGAACGCTGGCGGTCCTGCTCGGCGCCGGCCTGGTGGCACCCTCCCCCGCGACCGCCGCACCGCCCCTCTGCGGGCCCACCGGCACCGACAGCCTGGCCCAGATGCCGTGGGCGCTCCGCCGGCTGGAGCCGTCGTCGGCGTGGCCGCTGTCCCGGGGCGCCGGGATCACGGTCGCCGTGATCGACTCCGGAGTCTCCGCCGCCCACCCGCTCCTCAAGGGGCAGGTGCTCGAGGGTCGCGACTTCAACGGCCTGCCGGCCCGGCAGGGCCAGTGCGACGAGGCCGGGCACGGCACGCTGATCGCCGGCATCATCGCGGGCCGGGAGGGCACTGTCGTCCCCTTCAGCGGCATCGCCCCGGCCGCCCGCATCCTGCCGATCCGGGTTCTGCCACAGCTCGGCGCGGTCAACAACCCGCAACTCCCCGCACAGATCGCCGCGGCCATCGACTGGGCGGTCGCGCAGGGCGCCGACGTGATCAACCTGTCCCTGACCACAATTCCCCGCCCCGAACTGACGGAGGCCGTCGAGCGCGCGCTGGACAAGGGGGTGGTGCTGGTCGCCGCCGCGGGCAACCGGTCGGAAGACTCGCAGAACCTGCCGGGTTACCCGGCCGCGTACCCCGGGGTGATCGCGGTGGGCGGTGTGGACGAGCAGGGCGGCCACGTCGGCACCTCGATCAGCGGCGACTACGTCGACATCGCCGCACCCGGGATGAACATCGTCGGGCCGGCGCCCGGAAACAGCGGCTACCGCACCGTGCCGGAGGGCGGCACCAGCTACGCCGCCGCGTACGTCTCAGGAGTGGCCGCGCTGGTCCGGGCCGCCTACCCGAGTCTCGACCCGCAGCAGGTCGCGGATCGGCTGAAACGCACGGCGGACAACCCACCCGAGGGTCAGAACGCCGACATCGGGCACGGGATGGTCAACCCGTACCGGGCGGTGTCGAGCCTGCTCGGCACCAGGGCGAACCCGCCGGCCGGCGCGCTTCCGGCACCCGCCGTGCGGGACGACCCGCTGAGCTGGCAGCGCCCCACCGCGATCTGGGCGGCGGTCATCGGCGGGCTAGTCGCCGTGCTGCTGCTGGTCGCGCGACCGATCACCGCCCTTGGCCGTCGACGCGACTGGCGCCCCGGCCGACGCCCCGACGCCCCGACCGCCGGCTGAGCGGCGCACCGCAGCCCGGCGCCGACACCTGCCGCCAACGTCACACACAGAGCGGCTCCGGGCCGGGCGAACCGGACCGGAGCCGCTCGTGCGGATGCCTCAGCTCCACACCTTGGAGTTGCTCATCTCCGTGGTGAGGTAGTTTTCGCGGGCGATGCCCACGGCACCGCCGATCTCGTTCAGGATCCGGTTGATGTCCCGGACCGCCGCGTCCCACTTCGCCTGGTGCTGCTCGTAGGCAACCCGGTCCTCGCCGTCCCAGTGCAGCTTGGTCAGCATCGACCGCAACGTGTCGAGCTTCTCCTCAAGGGTCTTCGAGATGGCCTGCATCTGCTGGTTGCTGCTCTCGAGGACCGCATAGTCAACTTTGATCGTCACGATTTCCTCCTCTGCCGGCTACGGATCACGGGTTGAGAGCAGAGTGGAACTTGTCCAGCATCTGCTGCTGCTCTTCGTCGTTGACCTGGTGCGTCGTACCCGACTTGTCGAGCAGGTCAGCGATGCTGTCCATCGCCGTCAGCAGCTTGACGGTGTCCTCGTTCCAGCGCGTCATCAGCGACTGGAAGCCAGTGGACGCCTGACCCTTCCACGCGATGGCCAGGTCATCGACGACGTTCCACAGCTTCTTCAGCTCGCCGTCGACCTCGCTGCGCGTGGACCGCACGTCACTCGCGGCGGTATGCAGAGTCGCAGCTTCGACCTCGAACGCCATGCTTCACACCCTTCCGTCTGTTGTGGTGGCGGCTTCGCCGCACCCCTCCCCCGCGGCAAGGCAGCAACACCCCACCGACGGACACTCCTGTGAAGACCGTAGCGGAACGCGTCCAGCCCTCGCAGCCCTGACCGGTGACGTTCGATGGATGGTGGTGAATCGGGCCGGACGGCCCACCACCCCCTACCGAACGACCGACAGCGCTCAGGTCGGCTCAGACCACGCGGTCTGAATCAGCTGCTGGCCATCACGACGGCGAACCAGGGTGCCCCGACCGGGCGGTTGCGGGCTCGGCCGCAACGTGCCGAAGACCGCGCCCTCCTCCCGGTTGCCGGACATCAGTAGGCCCGGCGAGTCCAACTCGCGCAGTCGTTGCAGCACCGGCTCGTACAGCGCCCTGGACACACCACCGACCCGGCGCGTGACGATCAGGTGCAGACCGATGTCGCGGGCCTGCGGCAACAACTCGTGCAGGGCGCTCAGTGGGTTGCTGCCGCCAGAGGCCACCAGGTCGTAGTCGTCCACCAGGATGTACAGGTCCGGACCCTTCCACCAGCTCCGATCACGTAGCTGGGCGGTCGTCACGTCCGGGCCGGGCAGTCGGTTGGACAGCGCACTGCGGATCGACCCGAGCCCCTGGGCGAACGCCTGGTTCGACGGGGCGTAGTCGAGCAGGTGGTCACCCTCCACCGCCCCCAGCAGGCCACGCCGGTAGTCGGCGATCACCAACCGGGCCTGCGCCGGCGTGTACCGCTCGGTGATCCCCCGGGCGATCAGGCGCAGCAGGTTGGTCTTGCCGCACTCCGCGTCGCCGAAGACCGTCAGGTGCGGCTCGTTGGCCAGGTCCAGGTAGACCGGCGCGAGTGCCGACTCGTTGACACCGACCGGGAGACCCGGTGCCGACCGGTCGATGATCCGGGCCAGCTCCGCCACCGGCAGCCGACGCGGCAGCAACCGCACCTTCGGCGCCGGACGACCAGGCCAGTTCGCCGCCACGTGCCCGGCCAGGGACAGCGAGGCCTCGCTCAGATCGTCGATGTCGCGGCGGCCGTCGATACGCGAGATGGCAGTGAGGAAGTGCAGCTTGTCCCGGGTCAGGCCGCGACCGGGCGACTTCTCCGGCACATTGTTCGCCGCCCGACGGTCGATCTCGGACTCCGACGCGTCGCCGAGGCGCAGCTCCAACTTGGTGCCGAGCAGATCCCGCATGTTGATCCGGATCTCCGCCCACCGCACGGCGGTGAGGACCACGTGCACACCGAAGCCGAGGCCCCGGTTGGCCAACGTGGTGATGGTCTGCTCCAGCTCCTCGTACTCCTGGCGCAGGGTGTTCCACCCGTCCACCACCAGGAACACGTCGCCGAACGGGTCGTCGGCGAACTCGCCGGCGGCCCGACGACGGCGGTAACTCGCCACCGAGTCGATGCCGTGCTGGGCGAAACGCGCCTCCCGCTCGTCCAGGACGGCGACCACCTCGGCCACCGTCCGGCGGACCGCCTCGACGTCACGCCGACCCGCCACCCCGGCCAGGTGCGGCAACCGCTCCATGCTGCGCAGCGCGCCCCCGCCGAAGTCCAGACAGAAGAACTGCACCTCCCGCGGCGTGTGCGTGAGCGCCAGCGAGGCCAGCAGCGTACGCAGCATCGTGCTCTTGCCACTCATCGACCGGCCGACGATGACCACGTTGCCGCCGGCCCCGGCCAGCTCGACCATCATC
The DNA here is from genome assembly GCF_036347035.1 of Micromonospora sp. NBC_00821. Lineage (NCBI taxonomy): Bacteria > Bacillati > Actinomycetota > Actinomycetes > Micromonosporales > Micromonosporaceae > Micromonospora > Micromonospora sp. NBC_00821. Next base: position 764,371 of record NZ_CP108880.1, on the reverse strand, counting down.
GGGTCGCGGCGCTGCTCGTAGGGACGGTCCACCACGCCGACCGGCACTGTCAGTCGCCCGCGCCCGGGCCAGGAGGCGGTGCACAACCCATAGGTCGGGTCCACCGCCAGCGGACCGAGCAGCTCACCCAGGCCCGGCGGGTCGGCAAGCGGCGGCAACCACACCTGGTGCGCCGGGCGGCCCCGGCCCTTGAGCTGGTCGATCAGCACGTCGAGCATCGCGACGGCCTTGCCGTCGGCCGGCTGCTCCGGCTCCGGTGCCGCCGCCACCGGTACCTGCGGGACCTGCACCGGAACGAAGTCGAGACCGTACGGCACGATCCGGCGCTGCACCAACGCCTGCGAGGCGGACGCCTGCTGCCCCGGCGCCCGGTACGCCCCCGACACGTACGCGGCCCGGAACCGCAGCATGGTGCTGGTGTCCGTCTTCAGGTAGCCGTGGCCCGGCGCGTTCGGCAGCTCGTACGCGTCCGGTACGCCGAGCACGATCCGGCTCTCCACAGCGGAGAACGTCCGCAGACCGATCCGGTACGACAGGTGCGTGTCGAGGCCCCGCAACTTGCCCTCTTCGAGGCGCTGGCTTGCCAGCAGCAGGTGCACGCCGAGGGACCGACCCAACCGGCCGATCATCACGAACAGGTCGATGAAGTCCGGTTTGGCGGCGAGCAACTCGCTGAACTCGTCACAGATGATCAGCAGGCTGGGCATCGGCGCCAGCGGCTCACCGGCCGAGCGCGCCTTCTCGTACTCGAAGCGCGAGACGTAGTTGCCGGCCGCCCGCAGCAGTTCCTGCCGGCGCACCATCTCGCCGGCGAGCGCGTCGCGCATCCGGTCGACGAGCGGCAACTCGTCGGCCAGGTTGGTGATCACCGCGCTGGTGTGCGGCAGGGCCTCCAGCGAGGCGAAGGTCGCGCCGCCCTTGAAGTCGACCAGGACGAAGTTCAGTTCCTCCGACGAGTGGGTCACCGCCAACGCGGCCACCACCGTACGCAGCAACTCGCTCTTGCCGGAGCCGGTCGCACCGATCACCAGACCGTGCGGGCCCATGCCCTCGTGCGCCGACTCCTTGAAGTCGAGCTCGACCACGTTGCCGTCCGGGCCGACGCCGAGCGGGATGCGCAGCCGGTCGCGGTGCCCACGCGGGCGCCAGGTGTTCTGCACGTCCACCGCCGCGGCGTCACCGACGCCGAGCAGATCCGGCAGCTCCGTGCTGCGGGCCAGCGGCTCGTCGCCGCCGGTCTGCTGCTGGGAGAGCCGGAAGGGGGCGATCTGTCGGGCCAGCCCCTCCGCGGCCTCGGCGCTGAGCCGGTCGGGCCGACCCAGCGTCGACGACGAGCTGCCCCGGACCAGGTCGAGTGAACCTCCGTCATTGACGTCGAGGCAGAGCAGCCAGCGGCCGGCGTCGCGTGGCACCGTCCCGGAGAGGTCGATCACTGTGGCGCCGAGCAGCCCTGGACCAACCAGCTGGCAGGTCGGCGAGATCTCCCCGCCGTCGATCACCACGACCAGGTGCGGGGCGGTGGTGAGCGGCTTGGCCTCCGGCGCGAACCGGGGCCGCCCGGCCAGTTCGGCGGCGAGCGAGGCCTCGGCCTCGGCCAGGCTGGCGAAGACCAGACGGCGCGCGCCGGCCGCGTCCGTACGACCGCTGTGGTGGGCGTGTGGCAGCCACTTCACCCAGCCCCAGGAGGACTGCCGGTCGGGTGCGGCGACCACCGCGATCACCAGGTCGTCCGGTGCGTGGAAGGTGGCCAGCTGCCCCAGCGCCGCCCGGGTCAGGTCGAGCACCGGCTCGCGGTCGCCGCGCAGCACCACCCGGCTGAACGCGCGAACCGACAGCGCAGTCGGCAGCTCGGGCACAGTGGAGTGTGCCCGGACGAACCGGCGAAGCGCGATCGCGCTCATCGGCTCCAGGTCCTCCACCGGCTTCGTCTCCGGTGGGACGATCTCCACGGCGAGCCGCTGCGGGCCGAGGGCGATCCGGGTCTCGCCGAAATCGTCCTCGGTGATCCGCCGCTCCCAGAGTCGCCGGGACGCGGCGATCGACCAGAGCGCGTCGGGCTCCGGGTGCCGCCAGGCCATCGCGGCCCGCTGCTGCTCGGCGGCACGGCGGGTGCGCTTGCGCATCTGCGCCAGGTAGCGCATGTAGTCGCGGCGATCAGCGTTCAGCTCCGCCTTGTCCTTGCCACCGCTGTTGGCCAGCGAGCCGATTGCCATGCCGAGCATCGAGACACCGAACAGACCACCGGCGACGTAGGTCATCATGCCGCCGCCCTTGCCGGCGTAGAGGAACGCCATGGCGCCGACCCCGCAGAACATCGGCAGGATCATGAGTAGCTGCCCCATCCCGCGGGGCGTCGGCTCGGGCAGCTCGGGAGGCGACTCCAGCAGCACCTCGCCGCGCGGTAGGGCCGGCCCCGGCTGACGCGGGAGCCGGCGGAACACCACAGTGCTCACGGCTGTCTCCTCCCCAGAAGCGGCCCTGATGACGTGCGGCCCGCGGAACACCGCCCGCGGGTGGGCATCGTACGTGCCGTCATCGTAGGTAATCTGCCGTGTGCGCGGTGGACCCGGACCGCAGCATTCCAGCCAGCCGATCACAGACGCACACCTGGAGGCCACTGTGGCGACGAAGACGGCGACCGGTGGTCTCAGCCGAATCACCATCGTGGCTCCGCGTACCCGGATGGATCTGGCGCTGCCGTCGGACGTGCCGTTGGCCGACCTGCTCCCCACCCTGCTGCGCTACGCCGGTGAGGACATGGCCGACGAGGGTGCGCGGCACGGCGGATGGGCACTGTCCCGATTGGGCGGTGCCCCCCTCGACGGTGGTCGTACCGCTGCGCAGCTCAGCGTCCGCGACGGTGAGGTGCTCTACTTCAACCCCCGCTCCGACGCCGCACCGGAGATCGTCTTCGACGACGTGGTGGACGCGGTCGCCACCGCCACCAACCAGCGCCCCGGCGCCTGGCAGGTCGGCGCGACCCGCTCCTTCGCTGTGGTCTTCGCGGCGGCGGCGTTCGGCGCCGGCGCGCTGGCTGCCCTCTTCGCTGGTCCGCCCCACCTGCCCGGCGCGTTGGCCGCGCTGCTGGTAGCGGTGGCGCTGCTGGTGGGCTCGGCGGTGCTGTCCAGGGCCGCCGGTGACAGCGGCATCGGCTCGGTGCTGGCCCTGGTCGCCCTGGTGCACGCGGCCACCGGTGGCCTGCTGCTGCTCGCCGGTGATCGAGCGCTGACCGACCTGGCCAGTCCGCATGTCCTTGTCGCGGCGACCGCCGCCGTGGTGGCCGGCGCGGTGGCCGTGCTGGCGGTCGGCGACCGGTACCCCCTCTTCTTCGCGGCGATCGGTGTCGCGGCCGCGACCGGCCTGGGCGCGGTGCTCTGCCTGGCCCTCGGCCTCGACGCGGCGGCCTCCGCCGCGGTGGTGGCGGCTGTCGCGTTCGGCGTGGTGCCGGCGCTGCCGATGATGGCCTACCGGCTGGCCCGGCTGCCGGTGCCGTCGATTCCGACCGGCCCGGAGGACCTGAAGACCGACAGCGAGTCGGTGGACGGCAGGCAGGTGCTCCAGCAGAGTGAGCGCGCCGACCAGTTCCTCACCGGTCTGCTGTGGACGGTGTCGCTGCTGGTGCTGGGCGCGCAACTCGTGCTGGCCCTGGACGGGCGCCTGCCCGCGGTGCTGCTGTGCCTGGTGCTGGCCCTGCTGGCGCTGCTGCGGGCCCGCCCCCTCCTGGGCCGGGCCCAGCGCACCCCGGTGCTGCTGGCAGGCACCGTGGGTCTGGGCCTGGCCGCCGCGACCACGTTCGCCGGTGGGTCGCTGCCGGTCCGGCTCGGCCTGATCCTGGGCGGTCTGGTGCTCGCCGCGGTGATCAGCCTGATCTACGGTCTGACCGTCGCCGGCAAGCGCATCTCGCCGGTCTGGGGTCGCCTGCTCGACATCGCCGAGATCCTGCTCATCATCTCGCTGGTGCCGCTCGCCTTCTGGGTCTGCGGCCTCTACGGCTGGATCGTCAACCTCCGACCCTGACCGCGCGCCGCCGCCGCACCGGTCAGCGCGACCGCGGACCGGCGGAGACGCCCAGCGCCGACGCGACCGGAGCGGTCGCGTAGACGCCCGGAGCATGCTGGCCGTCCATCGGCCGGGTGGACGCGCCGACCCGGCCGGCGACCTCACGAACCACCTTGACCAGGGCCTCGACGTGGTTGTCCATCGCGGCAACCCGCAGCAGCGGTGCCGCCACCCGACCGTCCGACGAGACGGTCACGGCCACCGTGTGCGACGGCGCCGAGGTCGCGGTGATCGCGTCGACCAGCGGACCGAGCTGCGCGTCGAAGCGGCCCCGCAGCGCCATGCAGCGGTGCGTCCAGCCGCCGCCCCGCAACCCACGCCAACTCTCCGCCGGCGCCTCGGGCACCAGGTCCAGACCGGCGGCCGAGACGATGGCCGCGCGTAGCTCCTCCCGGCCCAGCGGGCGATGGGCCAGCCCCGCCGAGGTCAGCGCCTTGCCGAGCCGGCCGATCCCGGCCGCCACCGTCCGGTGTACGCCGGTCAGCCCGCCGCCCCGGCTCACGGCCTCGACCCGCGCGTCCCGGACGGTGAGCCGCACCGCGACCCACACGGTCCGGTGGGCAGCCGGCGGCGCACCGGGTGCCGGGTACCAGACCAACGTGTGCGCGACGATCTGGGCCCGGGAGACCGGGGCGCTGAAGTCCGCGAGCACCCGCAGCGCGTGGTCCACCGCGGCGGCGTCGACGGAGCCGACCGCCGCACCGGTCGCGGACTGCAGGGCGACGGCCGCGAACCAGCCCTGGTCGTCCCGCCCGATGCCGAGCCGGGTGCCCCGGTCGGTCAGCTCGATGACGCTCAGCTCGGGAGCGAGCGCAGCCAACCTCGGGTCGGTCGCCGTACCGCTGGCCAGCGCTGCCGACGCCCGATCGCCGCGTCGCCGCAACCGCTGGCGCAGCAACAGGTCCTCGAACCACCAGCGGCCACCCCGACGGGCGAAGGCGGCCAGGACCACCAGCAGCGCCGTGGCGCCGGCCGCGGCGAGCACCCAGCTGGGTCCGGCGGTGGCGGCCCAGACGCCGACCAGGCACAACTCCAGTACGACGAGCTGCCCGACCAGCACGGGGCCGACCCGCCCACGGCCGGGCCGCTCGGCCGGGGGCGCCGGCCGGGTCGGAACGTCGACAGGGTCCGTGACCGCTCGGACGGGTGCCGCCTGAACCTGCGTCATCGCTGACTGTCCCTCCTGCACGGTACGACTCTGCGCCGGGGTCTCCTCCGGTGCCGGCCACGAGCGGTGGTCCCAAGGAACCACCGTCGGCCCCTTATCGTAGGGAAGCCCGCGACGGCACTCCGACCCTGATCGTCGCGGATCCACCCCGCCGGAGGTAAGTCATGCGGACCCGCCGCGATCAGGTGCAGGCGTACCGCTTCGTCACCCGCCGCATCGTCTCCGCGTTGCTGTCGGGCGATCCGGAGACCACCAACCTGCCGATGCGACGGCTCGGCATGGCCGTCTTCGGCAGTGTCCTCACCGCGGCCATCGTGCTCGGCGGGGTGGGTGCCTACGGGCAGTTGACCGGTGGCGCGGCGCCGCTGGACGACCAGACCCTCGTCATCGAACGGGAAACCGGCGCGACGTACGTCTTCATCGAGGGCAAGCTGCACCCGACGCTGAACTACACCTCGGCGCGCCTCATCGTGAACGACGCGAGTGCCCAGGTGCGGACGATGTCCCAGGCGTCGCTGCGGGACCGGCCCCGCGGCGTCACCGTCGGCATCGTCGGGGCACCGGACGCCCTGCCGGACCGCAAGTCACTGACCGGGCTGCCCTGGTCGGTCTGCGACGTGCCCGACCCGGTCGACAGGCAGCGGTCCAGCACCCGGCTGGTGATCGACCGGGCCCTGCCCGGCGGCACGCCGCTGGGTGACCGGGCGGTGCTGGTCTCGGTGAACGACCAGCGATACCTGGTCACCAACAACACCCGGCTCCAACTGCTCGATCCGTCCCGCACGATCACGGCGCTACGGATGGCCGGCACCGAGCGACTCCAGGTCGGGCAGCAGTTGCTCAACGCCGTGCCGGCCGGGCCACCGCTGCGCCGGCCGTCGCTGCCGGGTGAGGGGGAGCCCAGCAGTCGCACGGTGGCCGGGCAGACGCACGACGTCGGTTCGGTGTTCAAGGCCGCCGGGCGGCACTACGTGCTGACCCGGGACGCTCTCGTCTCGATCAGTGAGATCACCGCTCTGCTGCTCGTCAGCAACGGCGGTCGGATCACCGACATCACCCCGAACCAGGCGAGCGAGGCGTTCGAGGAGCGGCGGATCGAGGAGGAGGGGGTGCCCTCGACGATGCCCGCCCTCTACCCGGCCCAGCCCGGTCAGACCACGCTGTGCGCGACGTACCGCAAGGGCACCGCGGGCGGCCCGCCGACCACCACACTGGAGGTCTTCGACCGGGTGCCAACCGAGTTGACCGACAGCGATCCGGGCCTGGTGCCGGTGCGCCAGACCAGGCGCGACGCCGTACGCACCGCCGAGGCGGTGCTGCTGCCCGGCGGCAAGGGTGTCATCGCACAGGCCTCACCCGGCGCCGGGACCAGCGGTTCCGGCGCCGCCGGGTCGACGATCTACCTGATCAGCCCGCAGGGCATCCGGTATCCGCTCGGCTCGGCGGCGACACTGGACGTGCTCGGCTACGGCGGGATCACCCCGCTGGCGGTGCCCGGCTCCCTGCTCGCCCTGATCCCGACCGGGCCGACTCTGGATCGCGAGGACGCATTCGCCGTCTTCACTGCCGACGGTCCGGCACCGTCCGCACCACCGTCGGCCGCGTCGGAGCCCGGCTCACCATCCGCTGCGCCGCCCTCGGGCACGCCGTCCGCGGCGCCACCGTCGGGGTCGTCGTCCGCGGCGCCACCGTCGGGGTCGGCCAGTGGCAGCCCGTCGAGCGGTGGGACCGGCGGGGGGTCCACGGAATCGACCGACGCCGACGGCTGAGCAGCTTCGACGGGTCGCCCGGAGTCGCACTGGTGGACTAACCTGAATGTCGCTGACGGTTGTCAACCAGAACGACGGGGATGTTGCCATGGCCGGGCGTACGGAAGTCGACCTGTTGTCCCTTGAGGACTTCCACGAGCACCTGGCGTCGCGGTTGAGTCAGGCCGAGTCGGTGCTGCGCAAGCTCAACACCGAGATGCAGTGCCGTCCTCCGGCGCTGGGCTCGTTCTTCGACGCCACCGACAAGGCGCGTCGCTACAGCGAGGTCCACCAGTCCTATGTCGAGCAGGCCGAACGAATCCGGCAGGCGGTGCTGGCGGCACAGCAGGCGACCAGCACGATCCTGAGCAACTACCGCACCGCCGAGGCGCGTAACGCCGCCAACGCCGACGACGTCACCGCCGCGCTGACCCCTGTCGACCGGGCGTTGCAGCCGAAGGAGGACGGGCGTGTCTGAATACACCCAGCGCTACCAGGACAACAGCCACCAGCAGCTGTACGACGGCCTGATGGCGGGCAAGCCGGAGCAGATCGAGGGCGTGGCCACCCAGTGGGCCGAGCTCAAGGGCATCCTCGACGGCCTCGGCCGGGAGTTGAGCGGCGACCTCGACAAGCTGAGCAACACGTGGACGGGTTCGGCGGGTCGGGAGTTCCACCGGCGACTCAGCTTCATCGTCGCCCACAGCGACGCGTTGGGCGAAGGGATGGCCGGCATCAAGCAGGGGTTGACCATGATGGCCGACCATCTGCGCGCCGCCCACAAGGAGGCCGAGAGCCCTGAGGAGACCGACGACAACGACAAGGCGATCGGCGGTGCGATCAAGGGTGGTGCCACCTTCGGGCTGACCGGTCTGATCATCGGGGGCATCGCGGGTCACCAGCAGGACAAGGCAGAGCAGGAGAAGGCCCACCAGCGGATGGTGAACCTGGTGGCCGGCCTGGCCAACAGTTACGAGATCTCCGCCTACGACCGGGTTGTCGAACCACCCCCGCCCGACCCGGACACTCCGACCACCGCCCGCAAGGATCCGACGACTCCACAGAGTGTCTCGGCCATCGCCAGGGTGTCCGGCGGTCCCACCACCGGCGCTGACACCGCGCGCACCGGTGACGCGACCATCTCGTCGCCCGACCGCGTTGCCCAACTGCCGGGCGACGGTTCGACTCCGGGTGAGGTCGGCTCGGGCACCGGTGGCAGCCCGGCTGTCGGCGCCGCGCCGATCGGCGTTGGCAGCGACCTCGCTGACCGCGGCACCTCCCTCGCCGGAGCCGACCCCCTCGTCGGTGGCGCGCTGCTCGGCGGTGGTGCCGCCGGGCTGGTCGGGCTGTCCGGGCCGGCCGGCGCGCCCCCTGCGGCGAGCACCGGTCCCGGCCTGCTCTACGGAGCACAGGGCGGGTCACCGGCCGGCGGGGTGTTGCGCAGCGGCGCGCTCGCGGGCTCGGGCAACGCACCCCCCGCCTCGGCTCGACCGACCGGCGGTGGTGCTCCCCCGGCGGAGACCCGCGCCGCCAACGGGGTCGGGCGCAGCATCGACGGCCAACGCGGTGGCAGCGGCGGGCGCCCGGCCATGACCGGCGGCAACGCCCGGCCGGGGTCCGGCGGCGGCCGGCCCGGTGTGCTCGGCGGGCAGGGTCGAGCGCAGGACGACGACTCCGACGAGCGGCTGACCTGGTTGACCGAGGACGAGATGGTGTGGCAGGGCGACGACAAGGCCGCGCCTCCGGTGCTCGGCACAAGCGACTGATGACGGCCTGACGCCGGCACACACCACCAGCGGTGCCGCCCCCGGCGACGCACGGTGCCCCCGATCGGACCCGCTCCGGTCGGGGGCGCTGCCATTCCTGGGCCCCGACCGTCGGCGTCCACAGTGCGCATGGTGGTGGCGGTCACGCCCGCGCCGTCCATCGCCGTGCTGCGGTAGGCCAGGACGGACGATAGGTTGGTCTGGTGTCGTCCGCAGCGTCTGTCCGCCCAGCCAGGTGGGCTGTGCTGCGATCACTGCGGGAACTGACCCGCCTGGCGGTCACCGCGCTGGTGCTCGCGGTCGGCCTCGGTGCCGCTCTCGCCGCGACCCCACCGCCCGCCCCCACGCAGCTGCGGCCCAGTGCCGTGAGCAGCCGGGTGCCGAGTGTCCGCCCCGATGCCGTTCCGGCCAACCAGCGGGCCGCCCAGCCCGCTGAAGCCCCGCCGGCTGGCACGTTCGATACCGCCACGGTGACCGGTCCGGTCGCGGCGGGCCCGGTGCACGTCCCGGCCATCGATCCCGGCCGTGGCTCTCCTGCACGACGCGGCCCGCCCGCCCGCTGAGCCAGGCCCGGCGACCCCCGGGGCCCGATCCCGGCTGATCATCCCGCACGGCACCCTGAGGTCGCCGTCGACGGGACCATCCCGCCACCGGGCCGACCGGCGATACCGGGCCCTCTGCCGCCCGTCGATACCCGCCTTCGACCGCGAGGTGCTGATCATGCAAACCATCCTCTCCGCCGTCCTGCCAGACATCTCCCGGGCCGCCGTCATCTGGCTGAGCCTGCTCGGGGTGGTAGCCGTCGCTGTCTCCACTCTCCTGCTGCGGCCCGGCCGATTCCGCTTCGACCCGGGCTCCCGGATCCGTCGCGCCGCCATGCCGAGCCACCTTGAGCAGGCGCAGGAGGAGCGGGAGCAGAGCCGCTACGCGCAGGAGGTCGCGGTGGCGGCGGAGCGGGCGACCACCACAGTGCGGCGCCGCCGGGAGGAGTGGGTGGCCGCGCAGGAGGCGGTCGAGGCGGCCTGGCTGGCGTACGAGGCGGCCGAGGCCGGCGTACGGCGGCTCGACGCGGCGGCCGCGATGCCGCTGCCGCACACCGCACGGACCCCCGCGGAGTACGCGGACCGCGAGCGCTACCTGCACCGGGCGGCACTGGATGCGTACTGGCGGCGGGAGCTGTCGGTGGAGCAGCTCAGCGACGTCTTCGCGCACCGCGACGGCTGGGACCCGCGACTGCACCCGGTCGAGCAGGAGCTGGTGCTCCAGCGGGCGATCCGAGACAACCTGGCGGCCCGGCACGCCGCAGCCCGCGAGCGGGAGCAGACCGCGTGGCGGGCGGCAGAGTTGGCGGTGGCCGCGGCTCGCAGTCTGCGCGAGGAGGCGTACGCCGCGACCGGTCGACGGGTCGCCGAGTCGGCGTCGGTGCTGCCGCTGAGCGAGGTTGCCCGACCGGTGGGCGCGCAGCCTCGGGAGAACGTCGAGCAGACCCGGGAGAACAAGGTGACCGCGCGCGGCCGTGCGACGGTGCCCGCGTTCTGAGCCGCGCGGGCTCGGGTGGGTTAGCGTGACGGCATGTCCCGACAGGCGTGGGTCCTCGTGGTGATCGCCAGCATCCTGGCGCTCGCCACACTGGTCGGTGCCGTGGTGCTGGCGGTGCGGGTGGTGCGTACCCGGCGGATGCTGACCGGGCTCGGCGCGGGCGGCAAGGTCGCCTTCTACGGGGCGTTGATCTACACGATCTTCCCGGTCGACGTGCTGCCGGACCCGATCTACCTGGACGACATGGGCGTCCTGGCCGCCGCGCTGATCTACCTGACCCGGCTGGTGCACCAACGTCGGGCGGCGGGTCGGCAGCTGCCCGGTCAGCCGGACGCGCCGACGGATCGGAGTCAGGTGCGCCGCCGCGTGCCATGATCGGGGTCGGTTCGGCGGACAGGGGACGGGGCATGACGGGCGATCATCGGTTGGACGTGCACGATGAGCGGGTTGTCGCCTTCTGCGCCGAACGACACCTGGCGACGCTGACCACACTGCGGGCGGACGGCACCCCACACGTCGTACCGGTCGGGGTGACTCTCGACCCGGCGGCCGGCCTGGCCCGGGTCATCACCTCCGGCGTCTCCCGGAAGGCCCGCCAGGTGGCGGCTGCCGGCGCGGCGGGCGCTGCGGTGGCCGTGTGCCACGTGGATGGCCGCCGCTGGTTGACGATCGAGGGCCGCGCGGTGCTGCGGTCGGATCCGGCCGCCGTGGCCGAGGCGGAGCGGCGGTACGCCGAGCGGTATCGGACACCACGGCCGAATCCGGAGCGGGTGGTCATCGAGATCACCGTGACCAGGCTATTGGGCAGTCTCTGAGCTGACAGTTTGTCCCCGACGACCGGTTCGGGTCGGGCAGGGACGCCGCGCGACACCGGTGCCCGCAGTCGGCGGAATTCTCCGTGGAGCAGAGCGGTTACGCCCTCGGTACGCCCAGGGCCGAGACCACCGATGGTCGGCCGTGTTGCGCCGAGCGCCATTCCCGGTGCTGCCGCCCTCCGCTGGCCGGAGGCGCCAACCCCCGAACGGAGACTCGACCATGAACCCGATCGTCCAGAAGAGCGGCCTGTCCGTCGTCGGCCTGCTCGTCGCCGGCGGCTGCGCCCTCGGCCCTGCGGTGGCCGCGCAGGCCGCCCCGGCTCAGGCGGCCCCGGCCTCGTCGAGCCAGAACGACCGGCACGCCGAGCGGATCCTCGGCGTCGACTACCAGGCCCAGCCGAACTTCTACTACTGCGGCCCGGCCGCGACCCGGATCGCGTTGTCCGCCCAGGGCAAGGCGCTGTCCCAGGACGAGGTGGCTCGGCTGCTCGGTACCACCGAGGCGGGTACCCCCTCCGCCCTGGACACCACCCGGGTGCTGAACGAGCTGACCGGTGGCAAGTACCGGACCACCGAGATCCGTGATTCGGTGGCCCGCCCCGACCAGGTCGAGCAGCTGCGCCGTGACGTGCTGGCGGCGGTGGACGCCGGTCGCCCGGTGGTGGCCAACATCAAGGGCACGACGGTGGATACCGACGGCAACCCGCACTCGTACGAGGGTGGCCACTACCTGACCCTGGTCGGCTACCGCGACGGTGGTGACACGATCCGGGTCGCCGACCCGGCCGACCCGGCGTTGGGCGAGTACTGGATGAGCCTGCCGAAGGTCGCCAACTGGATCGCCGAGCGCGGCTACTCCTCCTGATCACCACGGTTCACCGGGCCGGCCTCTCCCGTGCGGGGAGGCCGGCCCGACCGTCGTTACGGGCCCGGGCGGCGAGGTGCGCGCGTCGACGGGCTCGGGCGGCTCGCGTCGGTCGGGCCCGGTGCAGTTGTCGGCGGACCGGCGGGTGGATCTCCGCCTCGCCGGCTCCGGCCGCCCGGCGCACGATCCGATTGGCGTCCTCGGGTTCGGAACCGGCGGCCCGGAGCAGGTCGCTGGCTGCGGTGCGCAGTCCGGTGACGAGGGATTCGCCGAACGACTTGACGCCGGTCGCGGATGCCCGCCCGGCCAATTCTGCACACTCCTCGATCAACCGGCGGGTCCGTCGAGGGTCGTCACCGACCCTGCACTCCACCCGCATCTCCGCCACCGCCTGACCCAATCGGGCCATCGCCTCCGGCAGCTCCGGCGGAATCGGTTCGTCGTACTGCAACGCGGTGGTCGACCAACGGGCCATGGCGCGGGTGTCCAGCAGCAGCCGTTCCAGGTGACCCGCGCTGCGGGCGTAGCGGTGGTACTGCTGTCGACGGTGCCAGCGCACGGGGGCGATCGTCACCACCTCCTCGGCGCCGCTGAGCGCATCGTGCAACCGGCCCAGGTCGTCGTCGGTGCCGCGGAGCCGCTCCAGGACACCCATGGTCCCGGCGCCGTCGCGCTCCCGCAGCGCACGCGCCAGCTCGGCGAGTTGCTCGCAGAGGATCGTGAAGATCGGTGCCGCGGCCCGGTCCAGCACCCGCATCGGGTTGATCGGCAACAGGAGCGCGACAACCACCAGGCCGACAGCCCCACCGACCAGCGCGTCGAAGATCCGGGGCACCTCCAGGCCACGCTCCATCGGGGCCAGCGTGGCGATCAGCACGGCGGTACCGCCGGCCTGACCGACAAGCGGACCACCCTTTCCCGCGACCAGCAACGCGGCGGCGATGGCCAGCGCGACCACCACGCCGGTCTGCCACGGGCCCGAGCCGAGCAGGAATCGCAGCGTGTCACCGATGACGATGCCCAGGGCCACGCCGCCCAACAGTTCGAAGGTCCGGCGGGCCCGCTGCCCGATGGCGGTGGCGATCGTGCCGACGGCGGCGGCGGGGGCGAAGACGTGCGATCCGGGGCCGAGCAGATTCTTGGCGAGCAGGGCGGCGATGGCCGCGGCCAGCCCCGCCTGGATGGAGATCACCAGGGTGACCTCCCACTGCCGGGCCCGGATCCGGCCGGCCTGCCCGCCACGGTGCCGCACCCGCCGGACCGTCCGCTCGGCGGTCTCATCGAACCGCGACTGATCGCGGTCGGCGGGTGGGCGGTCGGCGGCCATGGCGGCGGTTACCCCGGCGGCGGCAGGGCAATCGTGGCGGCCGGGTCACCACCGCCACCGCCAGCACCACGGACACCGTCGGACGCATCGTCAACCATGGGTTCGCGCAGCCCGGTGGGGGTACCAGAGCCACACACCTCCCACCGATCCGCAACCGGTAAGGGGCCGTGACATGACCAATCCACCGACCACCGACGACCACGATGTCGTCGACATCCTGGTCTCCGATCATCGTGAGATCGAGGCAGTCCTCGTCGAGTTGGCGACCCGGCAGGGCACCCCCGAGCACCGCCGACGCCTCGCCGACGTGGTGATCGCCGAACTCGTCCGCCACTCGGTGGCCGAGGAGGCGTACGTGTATCCGGTCGCCCGAAAGGTGCTGCCCGACGGCAACGAGATCGCCGACCGGGAGATCGCGGAGCACGCCGACGCCGAGCGGACCATGAAGGAGTTGGAGTCCGTCGACGCGTCCGACGCCCGCTTCGACCAGCTGCTCGCCCACCTGACCAGCACCGTCCGACACCACGTGACGGAAGAGGAGAAGGAACTCTTTCCCCGGCTGCGCGCGGCGACGGCTCGGGAGGAACTCGTCGAGATCGCCGCCCAGGTGACGGCGATCAAGGAGATCGGGCCGACCCGGCCACATCCGGGGAGCCCGGAGCACCCACCGGCGAACAAACTGCTCGCACCCGGCCTCGGTCTCGTCGACCGGTTGCGCGACGCGTTGAGCGGCCGGCCCACCTCGATGGACGACCTACGCGACAAGCGCTGACCCGGCCATCATCCGGACCCGGCACTCCCGGGTCGCCGACGGCTCGGCGGCCCGGGAGGAGCGCGCAGGGTCAGCGGCCCGGGAGGAGCGCGCAGGGTCAGCGGACCTGGTCGCCCTCACCGGTGCGCGCCTGGGCCTGGTCCACGCCCTTGTCGATCTGATCGCCGTACTTGCCGCCGGTGCGCTTGTCGGCCATGTCGCCGGCCTTCTCCGCGCCCTGGTCGACCTGCTTGTCATGCTTGTCCGCGAAGTCCTTGGCCTTGTCCATGAAGTCACCCACGGTGTTCCTCCTCAGTCCGGTCCGTCCCCTTCGCGTTCCCTCGGCCGGACCACGCAAACGCCGCCGCTCCGGACGTGATTCGCGAACACCCGCCCACGTCATTCCGGCCGACGTACGATCCGCGCGGGCGACGGCCAGCGATTCGGGTGTCGGGGCACGGCCGACCGGGTACCGACCTCGTCGACATCGAGGAGGACCGACATGGCCGCAGAGGAACCCGGACCGACAGGCGGCCCCGGGCCGCGCCAGACCTGGGCGGCGCTGCCGTGGCTGGTCCGGACCGCTGTGTTGTGGAGCGCCTGCCTGGTGGTGATCGCCGCTGGGCTCTACCTGCTCGGCCGGATCGCCGTCCTGTTGGCGCCGCTGGCCATCGCGCTGGCCGCCACCATCTTCCTCACCGCGCTCCTCGACCCGGTCCTGCTGCTGCTGCGCCGGTTGCGCCTGCCGGCGGCGCTGGCCGCGCTCTGCACCGTACTGGTGCTGCTCGGCATCCTGGTCGGCGTCGGCGCCCTGGTGTGGAACCTGACCGCCAGCCAGTTCGATCAGCTCAGCCAGGAGTTGACGCAGGGGGTCGAACGCAGCCGCGACTTCGTGACGTCCACCCTGCCGGTCAGCGAGGCACAGCTGGACCGGCTGGTCGACCAGGCCCGGGAAGGGCTCAGCGGCAGCTCTCCGGACCCGGTGGCCGGCGCCCGGACCGCCACCGAGGTGTTCGGCTCCGCGCTGCTGGCTCTGGTGCTGCTCTTCTTCCTGCTCAAGGACGGCCGGTCGATGTGGCACTGGGTGCTGTCCCGGGTCTCCGGCCCGAACCAACCCGTGCTGGCCGAGGCCGGCCGGGCCGGTTGGCGGACGTTGGGCGCGTACAGCCGGGGCACCATGTTCATCGCCGCGATCGACGCGCTGGGCATCGGGCTGGCTCTCGTGGTGCTGCGGGTGCCACTCGCCCTGCCGCTTGCGTTGATCACGTTTCTCGGTGGGTTCGTGCCGATCATCGGGGCGACGGTGGCCGGTGCGGTGGCGGTGCTGGTGGCGCTGGCCGCGAACGGTCCCACCACAGCGCTACTCACCCTCGCGGCGGTGATCGCCGTGCAGCAGATCGAGGGCAACCTGCTGGAGCCGCTGGTGATGAAGCGGCAGGTCCGACTGCATCCGGCGGTGATCCTGGTGGCGGTCACCGCAGGCACGCTGATCGCGGGCATCGCCGGCGCCTTCGTCAGCGTTCCGATCACCGCCGTCCTCTGGCGCGTCATCGACACCGTCCAGCAGCGCCGCTCGACCTCGGCTCTCCTGCCCTCAGAATGATCACCGAGCGAGGTGCGTGGTGAACCAGGTGCCGGCCTGATCGGCGACCTGCTCAAGGGTGCCGGGCTCCTCGAAGAGATGGGTGGCGCCGGGGATCACCCCTAGCTCGCCGACCTGCCCCAACTCGGCCAGCGCCCGCTCGTTGAGCGTGATCACCTCTTCGTCCAGCCCGCCGACCAGGAGCAACGTGGGGGTACGCACCTGGGCCAGCGCGTTACCGGCCAGGTCCGGCCGACCACCCCGGCTGACCACCGCGGCCACCCGATCGGCGCGGGACGACGCCGCGACCAGGGCAGCGGCAGCACCTGTGCTGGCCCCGAACAGACCGATCGGCACATCGCCGGCGGGACGCTCGACGGCCAGCCAGTCGACGATCCCGGCCAGCCGACTGGCCAGCAGCCCGATGTCGAAGCGCAGTTCGGCTGTTCGCGCGTCCACCTCGTCCTCGGCCGGGGTGAGCAGGTCCGCCAGCACCGTGCCGAGTCCGCGGCCGTTCAACGTCCGGGCCACCGCCACATTGCGCGGGCTGTGCCGGGAACTGCCGCTGCCGTGCGCGAACAGCACCACGCCGACCGGCTGGGCGGGCAGCGTCAGGTCGGCGGGGAGTTGAGCGTCCCCGATCGGAATTGTCACGCTGCGCTGCTCGTCCATGCCCCCCACCTCCGCGTACTCGCCGGTGGTCCGGGTACCCCGCCCGCCGCCGGGCACGCACGCCGCGACGGCGTCACCCCGGGCCGTGGGCCCGCAGCCGTGCCGCGTTTGCCCGCTGGGGCGTCGGGTACGCGACGAGCGACCGCAGACCGTGTCGGCGCAGCCGCGCCCCGACGGATCGCGAGGATCGCCATGGCCAAGCAGCAGATTTCCCGGCAGCAGCAGCTGACCGAGCGAACCCAGCGTGAACAGGACGCCGAGCGCAACCAGGACGTCGGGGACCAGGATTTCGGGGACCAGGCCGCTTCGGCCCGGCTGCCCGACGACCCGAAGGCGGCGGCGCCCCGGGACGCGATCGGGCGTCCGTCGACCGGCGAGCCGGTCTGAGCGACCTGGGCCGGCGAGCCGGTCTGAGCAACCTAGGCCGGCGAGCGCCGGTCTGAGCGACCTGGGCCGGCGAACGCCGGTCTGACTCACAGCGCGGGCGGGCGGGGCGGGAAGACTCCCGTCCCGCCCGTCACTGTTCGCGTTCGGGCAGCCGCAGCAACGGAGACCGGCCCGGTGGCTGCTCGGGCGGCGGGCCGGACGGTTCGGCCGGTGGCACCGGCACGGTCACCGGCTCGTCGCAGGTCACCCGCAGCAACTGGTCGTGGTGGCGCAACTCCACCACGTCGTCCGGGCCGCCGTGGCGCAGCGAGTACGTCGTCTGGTGGGGCCGGACGTCCACCCGCAGCGCCAACCCCCGCCACTGGAGTGAGAACTCCAACCGGCTGAGTCGGCTGGAGAGCCGGGGGGCGAAGGACAGCTCGCCGTCGTGGTCCCGTAGACCGCCGAACCCGCTGACCAGGGCGAGCCACGCGCCGGCCAACGACGCCATGTGTACGCCGTCGCGGGTGTTCTCGTTGAGGTCGTGCAGGTCCATCAGCGCGGCCTCACGCAGGTAGGTGTGCGCGAGTTCGGGGTGGCCCACCTCGGCGGCGAGCACGGACTGGGTGCACGCCGACAACGACGAGTCTCGTACGGTGCGGCGCTCGTAGTAGAGGAAGTTGCGCACCTTCTCCTCGGGGGTGAAGGCGTCCCCCCGCCAGTGCATGGCGAGGACCAGGTCGGCCTGCTTCACCACCTGCTTGCGGTACAGCTCGAAGTACGGGTAGTGCAGCAGCAACGGGTACTTCTCCGCCGGTGTGTGCGTGAAGTCCCATTCCTGGAGCCGGGTGAAGCCCTCCACCTGCTGGTGGACCTCGAGCTCCTCGTCGTACGGGATGTGCATGGAGGTGGCGGCGTCCCGCCAGCTCGCGGCCTCCTCGTCGGTGACGCCGAGGTGGAACGCCTCGTCCCGGTAGCGCATGACCACGTCGGCGGCGGCGAGCAGGTTCCGCTGTGCCATCAGGTTGGTGTAGACGTTGTCGTTCTTCACGGCGGTGTACTCGTCCGGGCCGGTGACTCCATCGATGTGGAACTGCCCGTGCCGGTCGTGGTGGCCGATCGAGCGCCACAGCCGGGCGGTCTCCACCAGCAGCTCCAGCCCGATCTCCCGCTCCAACTGGGTGTCCCCGGTGACCATCACGTAGCGGCGCACGGCGTCGGCGATGTCGGCGGCGATGTGGAAGGCTGCCGTTCCGGCCGGCCAGTACCCGGATGACTCCGGGCCGCCGATGGTGCGCCAGGGGAACGCCGCGCCTCGGAGGTTGAGCGTCTCGGCGCGTTCCCGCGCCGAATCCAGCGTGCTGTGTCGCCACTGCAACGCGCTGCGCACCGCGCTCGGCTGGGTGTACGTGAGCACCGGCAGGACGAACATCTCGGTGTCCCAGAAGGCGTGACCGTCGTAACCGGGGCCGGTCAGCCCCTTCGCCGAGATCGGCCGCTGCTCGGCTCGCGCGCCGGCCTGCAACACGTGGAAAAGCCCGAACCGGACCGCCTGCTGCACCTCCGGGTCGCCCTCGACCAGCACGTCGGAGGCATCCCAGAACGCGTCGAGGTAGTTGCGCTGCTCCCGGTGCAGCCCGTCCCATCCGTCGAGCCGGGCACCGGCCAGTGCCGCGCCGACCTGGTCGCGCAGCGCCGGCAGGGACCGGCGACTCGACCAGCTGTACGTCAGATACTTGATCACCCGCAGCTTCTCGCCGGGCTGGAGCACGCAGGCGATGGTGGTACGCACCCAGTCCTGGTAGCCCTCGGACTCGATGGTGGTGTGGTCCGGGCCGTGCACCTCGTGCTCCATGGCCGAGGCGACCCGCAGACCGGAGACCTTCGTGCGGTGGATCAGCTGGCCGCCGTCGGGGGTGGTCAGCTCCTCCTCGGCCTGCAGCGGCGACTCCAGCACCGCCGCGACCCGCGGGTCCTTGCTCTGCGCTGGCAGCGACTCGTTCGCCACCAACTCGGACTGCACGATCAGCCGCAACGGGCCGTCGACGGCCTCCACCTCGTAGCTGATGGCGGCCACGGACCGCTGGGTGAACGAGACGAGACGGGTGCTGCGGACCTTTACCTCCCGGCCGGCGGGCGAGCGCCAGTGCAGCTCCCGGTGCAGCGTGCCGGCCCGCAGGTCGAGTATCCGCTCATGGGCGATCAGCTCGCCGTACCGCACGTCGAGTGGTTCGTCGTCTACCAGCAGCCGGATCAGTTTGCCGTTTGTGACGTTGACGATGGTCTGCCCGGACTCGGGGAAGCCGTAGCCCGCCTCCGCGTACGGCAACGGACGCAGTTCGTAGAACGAGTTGAGGTAGGTGCCGGGCAGGCCGTGCGGTTCGCCCTCGTCGAGGTTGCCCCGCAGGCCGACGTGCCCGTTGGAGAGCGCGAAGACCGACTCCGACTGGGCCAGCACGTCCATGTCCAGTCGGGTCTCCCGGACGTGCCACGGCTCTACCGGATAGGCGCGCTCCCGAATCATCCGGAGCCTCGTTCGGTGGCGATCGGGTCGGTCGCGGCGCGGTGCGGCGCCGGTGGGTCCTCGCGGTCGAGGAGGTCGGCGAGGTCCGTCACCACGATGTCGGCGCCGTGAGCGAGCAACTCGTCGGCCTGCCCGACCCGGTCGACGCCGACCACGTAGCCGAAGCCACCGGCGCGGCCGGCGGCCACCCCGGAGAGCGCGTCCTCGAAGACGGCGGCCCGCGTCGGGTCGACGCCGAGCAGCTTGGCCCCGGCGAGGAACGTGTCGGGGTGTGGTTTGCCGCGCAGCCCCTGCGCGCGGGCGACCAGCCCGTCCACCCGAGCCTCCAGCAGCGGCTCGAACCCGGCGACGGCCACCACCTCACCCCCGTTCGCGCTGGCGGTGACCACGGCTCGGCGGAGGCCCGCGGCGGTGGCCGCCTTCAGATACCGCACCGATCCCGGGTAGACCTCGACGCCGTCGGTACGCAGACGGTGCAGCAGCAGGACGTTCTTGCGGTTGCCCAGGCCGTTGACGGTCTCCGCCTCCGGCGGGTCGTCCGGGCCACCCTCGGGCAGCACGATGCCGCGGGAGGCGAGGAACGACCGGACGCCGTCGGCCCGGGGGCGGCCGTCGACATAGCGGTTGTAGTCCGGGCCCGGATCGAACGGTTGGAACGGTTCGCCGGAGACGGTGGCGCGCTGGCGGAGAAACTCGTCGAACGTCTGCGTCCAGGCGGCGTTGTGTACGCGGGCGGTCTGCGTCAGCACACCGTCCAGATCGAAGAGACAGGCGGTCACGTGAGCAGGTAGGCCCAGCACGGTTCGAATCTATCCACCCCGCTGGGCCCGCAAACCCATTTCGGCCGCCCTGGGGCGTTTCAGTTCGGTCGCAGCGTCCAGATCACCGTCATCTCCGAGGTCGGCTTGCCGTCCTCGGTGGCGATCTGGACCGCGACGGGGAATTCCGGGCGCTGACCGGCGGCCAGTTCCTCGGCCACCTCGGCCACCGGCCGGCCGAGGCGCGCGGTGGCCAGCACCGGGCCCATGGCGAGCTTCCGGTAGGCGATCTCGGCCCGGACGGCCAACGGCACGGCCCGGTCGAGCAGCTGCCCGAAGGCGGCCAGCACCACCGCGCCGGAGGCCGTCTCGCCGAGGGTGAACATGGCGCCGGCGTGCGGGCCCCCGATGTGGTTGTGGGTGGCCGGCGAGTCGGGCAGCCGGACGACTGCCCGCACGCCGCCCTCCGCCTCGGGTGCCACCTCGACGAACTCGATACCGAGCGTACGAGCGAACGGCACCGCTTCCAGCATGCCGGCCGCCACCTGGCGGGAGTCGATAGTCATGGCCTGACGTTACTAACCGGTAACCAGGCCGGCAACCAGCGACTTCGCCGTCAGGGCACGGTCAGAGGTTGCCGATGATCCGCAGGATCTCCGCATAGAAGTTGCCGTCGATGCTGCGGAAGAAGGAGAAATCCTGCCCCGGGTCGCCAAAGAACGGGCGCAACGTCCACGCCAGCTGGGTGCCGACAAAACCGAAGAGCAGGATCCAGATGTAGAGCAGGGTCATGCTGGCCGGCCGCTGCGTCGGCTCACCGCGTCGGGCCGTACGGCCGTCCCATGGGCGTTGCGCCACGTAGCCGGGCGGCAGCATGCCGGGCGGGAACGAGGCACCCGCCGGCTGACCGGCCCACTGCGTCGGAACCTGGGCCGGAGCCGTCGCGGTGGTCACGGCACCGTTCGCTGTCGACTCGGCCACTGCGGCCCCGGCCGGCACGGCGACCGGCTCGGCGCTCTGACCGGCGGCCGGCGACGGCCCGGCGGGCACCGCGGCTGGCACGGCCTGGACCGGCGCCGGGGCGCCGGCCCGCTCGTCGGCAGTGACCTTGGCGGCCTCGGGCGCGAGCAGCCCGTTGTCGTTGAGCACCTGCATCCCGCTGGTCAGGAAGCGCAACCCGACCAGCGCAGACAGGGTCAGGATCGACACGTTGAGCAGCTTGAAGAAACCGTAGTCGTTGGCCGTGATCAGGAAGAAGAGGCTGATCGGCGCGAACGCCACAGCGAGCATCGAGGTGACAGTGATCGCCACCATCACCAGCGCCAACGACTGCCGCACCGAGAGCCGGGCGCCGAAGACCAGGTTGAAGAGGTAGAGCGTGGGCAGGCAGATGACCAGGGTGACCAGGAACAGCAACGGCAGCTTCAGCGCCGAGGTCAGCGCCATCAGCGGGCTGTGGAAGAAGCCCAGCACCGCCCCGTAGCAGGCCAACGCGATGGCGGAGCTGGTCAGCATCCGCCCGGTGAGGGCGTTGAGGTCACGCTCGGCCACGATCTGCTGCCAGATGCTCTCGCGATCCCGCAGGATGCGCTCGATGACGAGCGGGCTGGGACGGTCACCCGACACGGGTGCACCCCTCTCGGTGGTCTTTCACAGTGGACTGGTGGGCAGACGGTAGGGCACGGGGTGGCGGGCCCGCCACCCCGTCCGGGTACGTCGTCAGCGCCAACCCACGTCGATCCGGTCACCGCGCTCGTCGAAGAAGTGCAGCGCGTCCATCCGTACCGAGACGGCGAGCGGGTGACCGGCGCTGACCGCCGGGTACGGCGCCAGCCGCACCGCCAACTCCGCCGGGCGGCGGTGGTGCCGGCCCGGATCGGGGAGCACGCTGGTCTGGACGCCACTGGGCGGGGCCTCCTGCGCGTCCACCGGCTTGCCGGTGAGTCGCTGCATCACCGAGCCGAAGCGGCGCAGGCCGCGCTGGCCGACCGGCGGCGGTTCGAGCGGGGCACCCATCTCGTCGACAACGATCGCTGTCGCGCCGATGTCGAGGAACGCCAACGACTCGTGCCCGTGGTGCTCCAGGTAGCGGATCCGCCCACGCAGCACGTCGCCGGGGCTGTCCGGTGCGACCGGAGTGAGCGCCTCGGCCCGCATGCCGACCACGATCCGCTCACCGTGGTAGTGCGCCACCGCCCGACTGCGGATGTCGTTCCAGGGCAGGTAGAGCGACTGGTCACCGAGGTTGAGCGTGACGTACCGGTCGAGATGGACGTAGACCGACGCCTCCAGCAGGTTCATCCGTGGGCTGCCCAGGAACGCCGCCACGTAGAGAGTCGCCGGCCGGCCGTACACCTGGGTCGGTGTGCCCACGTCCTGGAGCACGCCACGGCGCATGATGGCCACCCGGTCGGCCATGGTGAGCGCCTCGGCCTGGTCGTGCGTGACGTAGACAGTGGTGACGCCCAGCTCGCGGGTCAGGCCGGAGATCTCCGCACGCAACTCGGCCCGCAGGCCGCTGTCCAGGTTGGACAACGGCTCGTCCATCAGGAACAGGCCGGGCCGGCGGACGATCGCGCGCCCCATCGCCACCCGCTGCCGCTGCCCGCCGGAGAGCTGACCTGGCTTGCGGGCCAGCACGTCACCGATGCCCAGCGCGCTCGCCACGTCGCTGACCCGTTCGCCCCGCGGCTCGGGCTCGACCCCGGCCAGCCGCAGCGGAAACGCGATGTTGTCGCCAACGCTCATGTGCGGGTAGAGGGCGAAGTCCTGGAAGACCATGGCGATCCTGCGGTCCCGTGGGGGCAGGTCGTTCGCCACCTCCCCGTCGAGCATGACCGCGCCGGTGGTCGGCTCCTCCAACCCGGCGATCATTCGCAGCACTGTCGACTTGCCGCACCCGGACGGCCCAAGCAGCACCATGAACTCGCCGTCGTTCACATCCAGGTTGATGCTGTCGACGGCCAGCGTGCCATCTCGGAAAACCTTGGTCACATCCTTGAGCGTGACGGTGCTCACCGTCTTCCCCCCCAGCGCGCGTCGACCGAACCCCACAAGACTGTGACCAGGATCATGGGTTTGTGACATCGGGTAAACGTCTCATGTTCGATCGATGACACTGCTATTACACGACAGAAGCCGCGATCAGCAGCGCGTGGACCGCTCGCCCGGCTCCCCGAGGAACACCTGCCGCACCACCCGCTCCGCCGCCCGGCCGTCGTCCAACGTGCAGAACCGGGCCCGGAAATGCTCGCGGGCCTTGGTCGCCGCGTCCGAGCGCACACCGTCGGTACGGAACAGGTCGAGCAGATCGGCGAAAGTGGAGGCCACCGCGCCCGGCGGTTCGGCGGTGACGTCGAAGTAGACACCCCGGGCCAGCCGGTACGCCTCCCAGTCCGGGGTGTAGAGCACTATCGGCCGGTCCAACACCGCATAGTCGAACATGGCCGACGAGTAGTCGGTGACCAGCACATCCGCCACCAGGTAGAGATCCTCCACCCGTTGATGGCCGCTGACGTCACGAACCCTCTCCCAGTCCCTCGGCTGGCCGGGACGTCGATCACGGTCGTGGAAGTAGTGGCTGCGCATCAGCAACCGGCCGGAGTCACCCAGCGCCTGGACGAACCGGTCCGGGTCGAACGGCGGCCGGTAGCCGGGCAGGTGCTCACGGTGCGTCGGGGCGTACAGGACGACCTGCTCGTCGGGGTCGAGGCCGAACGTCGCACGGAGTCGGCGCACCTCGTCCGGGCTGGCCGTGACCAGGCGGTCGTTGCGCGGGTACCCCACCTCCAGCGTGGTGTACGTGGCCGGGTACGCCCGGTCCCACATCTGGGTGGAGAAGCTGTTGGCGCTGACGCTGTAGTCCCAGCGGTCCACCCGGCGCAGCAGCCCGGCGAAGTCCATCCGGCCCGCGCCGATCGGGTAGCGCTGCTGATCCAGCCCCATCACCTTGACCGGCGTGCCGTGGTGGGTCTGCACGTGCACCTGTTCCGGCCGCTTACGGACGAAGTCCGGAAAGTTGACGTTGTTGACCAGCCACCGGGCGCGGGCGAGCACCCGGTAGTACGCCGGCGTGCCGGCCACCACGTACTCCACTCCGGCCGGCACGGTGTCCACCCGGTCCCGGCGGACCACCCACACCCCGCGCACCCCCGGCGCCAACCGGCGGGCGACCTCGTAGATGGCCGCCGGGTTGCAGGAGTAACCCCGGTACCAGTACGCCGCGTACACCGCGAGCGTCGGGTCGACCGGCCGCCGCAACTCAGCCCGGTAGTACTCGCGCAGCAGCCCGTCCCGGGTCAGCCGGGCACCGCGCCGGGCGACCGGGCCGACAGTGCGGCGCGCGGTGCGGGCCCGCCGGCGGGCGGCGTCGCGGGCCCGGCTGGCGGCCCGCAACGCGCTGAAGGTGCGCCACCGGCCGGACGCGACCAGCTTGTGCTTGATCCCCTCGACCCCGTCCGGCACCGGGTAGCCGCCGGCCGGCAGCCAACGCTCGTAGTCCGCGGTGATCTGCGCGAAGAACGCCTCCCGCAGCTCCGGCGCGATCCGCTGACCGTTGCCGAGCACTGTCAGGTAGTGCCAGATCATCCGTTCGAAGACCGCCGGCCGCAGGGCCTCCGTCGCCGACCCCCACGAATCCATCAGGTGGAAGACGCGGTGCCACTGCGGAAAGACCTCGAAGTGCCGGTCACCCCGGGTCCGGGTGATCGCGCCGGCGCGGCGTTGGCGGTAGTTGACGCAGACCAGGTCCAGTACGCCGATCCGGTGCGCTGCCATCAGCACCGGGTAGCTGAACGAGACGTCCTCGTACCAGCCGGGCGCGAAGCGAAGCCCCAGGTCGGCGAGGAACTCCCGACGGACCAGCCGGTTCCACGCGGTGTGCAGCAGGTGCATCGCCTGCGGCCGGTCCCGCAGGCGGAAGGTGCCCGGGCCCGGCGACTCCGGAAACACCTCGGCCATCGCGCTGCGGGTGGCGGTGTCGTTCCAGTGGGTGCGCACGTGGTCGACCAGCAGGACGTCCGGGCGAGTGACCCGCAACCGTTCGGCGACCTCGGTCAGGCACTCCGGAGCCAGCCAGTCGTCGCCGTCGAGGAACCACACGTACTCGCCGACGGCCCGGTCCAGCCCGATGTTCCGGGCCGGACCGAGGCCGACGTTCTCCGACAGCCGGACCGAGTGCACCCGCTGGTCGCGGGCCGCGTACTCGTCGATGATGTCGCCGCTGGCGTCCGGCGAGCAGTCGTCGACGGCGATCACCTCGATGTCGGTCTCCGGCTGACCGAGGATGGAGTCCAGGCATTCCCGCAGGTATCCCTGCACCCGGAAGGCCGGCACCACGAAGCTGATCAGAGTCATCCGGCCGCCCTCCGTCAGCGCGGCGCGGCACCTCCAGCGCCCGCCGGCGCCACCGACGCCCGCGCGCTACGGGCCGGTCGCACGAACCAGGCCAGGACGACGCTCACCACGAAAACCACGAGAAGGTACGCACCGAGTGTAGCCAGTCCGATACCCGCAATACCGGCGATCGCCGCGAGGGCCAGCAGCACCGAGCGCCCCTCCCAGCCCAGCGTCGCCGCGTGCAGGGGCGGTGCCACCTGTCGCTTCTCCAGCCGGGCGGTCAGGTCGTAGTGGTGCACGGTGAGCACGAAGACGTACCCGAAGATCAGCCAGCCGGGCGCCTCGCCGACCACCCCGACCGCGATGGCGAACAGGTACTCGGCGGCCCGCAACGCGGCGGGCACCAGCCAGTCCAGCGGACCGTTGTGCGCCGCCCCGGCGCCCAGCCCTCCGACCAGCAACACCAGCAGCGCCACCGGCACCGCCCAACGCAGCCCTTCGGGCGCGTCGCTGAGCAGCGCCCCGACCAGCAGCACCGCCGGGCCGAGCGCGGCGATCACCGCCAGGGTCAGCGGCCCCATCGGGCGGACCACAGGCAACCAGCGGGCCAGCGGCCCGTCGTCGCGGTGCAGCGTGGCGTCGACAGTGTCCAGCACGGGCACCCACATCCAGCGGGCCCGCAGCGTCCGCAGCGCCCCGGTGTACGCGAACGCCAGCACCCCCCAGACCAGCACGGCGATCAGGCTGACCAGCGGGTTGAACAGCGCCACTGTCAGCGCGATCAACGCCCACCGCTCACCGATCGGGAAGACCACTGTCCGCTTCAGCCAGTACGACAGCGAGCCGGTGTCCGCCTGCACCCGGGTCGACGCCGCGTTGAGCCGGTCACCGATCCCGCCGCCGGCGTTCGTCGCCGTACGCGGCCGACGCGCCGCCTCGTCGTGCAGCACCCCGTACCAGGTGTCGGTCATGTGCCGGACGGTCTGCAACGTCATCGCGGCGATCGCGAGCGCCCACCCGTTGCCCAGCCCGGCGTGGCTCACCCCGAAGCCCAGCCCGGCGTAGACCAGGTACTCCTTGGCCCGGTCCGCCATCGTGTCCAACCAGCCACCCCAGGCGCTGAAGTGCCGGGTGTAGCGGGCCAGCTGGCCGTCGACGCAGTCCAGCACGAAACCCAGGTAGAGCAGCACCGCGCCACCGACCAGCGCGGGCCGCCCACCGACCCCGAACAGCACCGCCGCGCCCAACGCGAACAGCACCGAGATCACCGTCACCCCGGTCGGGGTGAGCCGGAGCCGGGCCGAGAGCCGGACCACGTACGGCGACCAGGTGCTGACGAAGTAGGTGGAGAAGAAGTCGTCCTTCTCCTTCACCGACAGCCGCAGCTCGGCCCGGTCCTCGTCGACAGCGGTCACCGCCGTCTCGGCAGCGGTCAGCCCGGCCTGGTCCTCGACCCGGTGGGCGACGAGCAGGCGTACCCGCTGGGCGAAGATCAGGGTGCCGAGCGCCGCGAGACCCGCGAAGATCCGGTCCACGGCGGACCCGGGGCCACCGGCCGCTACCGACCCTCCGGAGCCGGTTCCGCCGGTCGCCGGCAGCGGCGCCACGTCGCCGGCCGGGCCGATCGGGGCGGCGACGGGAAGCATCCCGGACGCGGCGGCACGGGCGGCGGCCGCGAGGTTCGGCAGGTCGTCCACGCCGACCCGCAGCGCGCCGCCGAACACGCCGGTGGCGGCCCCGTCGAGGGCGTCCAACGCGCCGGCGTCGACCACCTGGCCGCGCTCCTCGCGCACCGCGGTCCGACCGGGCACCGGCGGGTCGCCGAGGACCAGCGCGACAGTGGGGCCCACCGGGCTGGTGGCCAGGTGCCGCAGTACGGCGGTGTGCGCGACCAGGTCCGTGCCGGTGATCAGCACCGGGGCGGTCGCCCTGGTGACCAGGTCGGACAGCTCGTCGAGGTTGGCGGCGAAGCGCACCTCGTCCGCCCCGGCCAGGCGCAACTGGGCGGCCAGCCGGTCGGCCAGCGGCTCACCGGTCGCCGTGGTCAGGCCCGCCGCGGGTGTCCCGGCGGCGAGCACGATCGCGAGCGTCACCGCGGAACCGCGGCGTGGTACGCGTCGAGCGCCTCGGCGATGGTGCCGTCGAGCGTCAACCGGCCCGCGTCGAGGTACAACCCCCGACGGCAGAACCGGGTCAGGTCCTTTTCGTTGTGTGACACCAGCACCAGCGTGCGCCCCTCCCCGAGCAGACGATCAATAGTCGCGTAACACTTCTTGCGGAACTCCGCGTCCCCGACCGCGGTCACCTCGTCCATCAGCAGGATCGGGTGCGGCAGGTGCGAGATGATCGCGAAGCCCAGCCGCACCTTCATCCCCGACGAGTAGTGCCGCACCGACGTGTCGATGGCCCGTTCCACCTGCTCACCGGCGAACTCGACGATCTCGTCGAAGTGCCGCTTCAGGTAGCTCGTCGACAGTCCGTGCAGCCCACCGACCAGGTGCAGGTTCTCCCGCCCGGTCAGGTCGTTGGAGAAACCGGCGGACAACTCCAGCAACGGCGCCACCGCGCCGTGCACCCGGATGCCGCCCTCGTCGGGGATGAGCACCCCGGCGATCAGCCGCAGCAGTGTGCTCTTGCCCGTGCCGTTGCGCCCGATCACGCCGACCGTCTCGCCGGGCTCGATGGTGAACGACACGTCCCGCAACGGCCAGAACTGGCCGGGCAACGCGCCACGGGCGCCCCGGTGGATGAACAACTCCCGTAGCCGTAGCTGACGGCGACGGTTGCGGACGAACCGAATGCCCAGGCCGTCGGCCTCGATGATCGGCGCGGCCACCTCAGAGCTCCTTGAGCACGGCGGGCTCCAACCGGCGGAACGACCACCAACCGGCGGCCAGCACCAGCACGCTGCCGACGATCGTGGTGGTGAGCAGCCGCGCGTCCGGAAACTCGTCCGGGTACCAGATCGCGTGGTGCAGCTGGAAGATCCCGACCAGCGGGTTCAGCTCGTACACCACCTTCAACCAGCCGGGCAGCCCCGACTGCCGGACCAGGCTGAGCGGATAGATGATCGGCGTGGCGTAGAACAGCACCCGGATGATCAGCCGCATCAGCCGTTCCACGTCGCGCATCAGCACGTTCCACGCGGACAGCAGCAGGGCGAGTCCGGTCAACAGGACGGCCTGGACGGCCACCGCCAGCGGCAGGGAGAGCAGCGACCAACCGGTGTGGATCCGACCGTGCACCGCGTAGATCACCGCGATGGCGATCAGGATCGGCAGACCGGCCGCGTACTCGGCGAACCGGCCGGTGACCCGGCCGATCGGAAAGACCTGGCGCGGCACGTTCATCGTGGTGATCAGCCGCGACTGGCCGGTCAGCGCGTTCGTCGCCTCGCTCAGCGCCGAGCTGGTCCACATCCAGGCGAAGATGCCGGTGATCAGGAACAACGGGTACGACGCGGCCGCCTCACCGAGGTGCCGACCGGTGTCGGAGGAGTAGAGCACCCCGAAGACGAACCAGTAGATGGCGCCCATGCC
Source organism: Micromonospora sp. NBC_00821 (assembly GCF_036347035.1). Classification (NCBI taxonomy): domain Bacteria; kingdom Bacillati; phylum Actinomycetota; class Actinomycetes; order Micromonosporales; family Micromonosporaceae; genus Micromonospora; species Micromonospora sp. NBC_00821. The sequence continues at coordinate 735,555 of NZ_CP108880.1, read as the reverse complement.
GAGCGGCTCGATCAACGACCAGAAGTAACCCAGCACCGACTGCTGGTACTTGACCGCGAGATCCCGCCTGACCAGGATGCGCAGCGAGTTGCGGTGCGACCACAACGCCGCGACGCCAGAGGTCACCGCGAGCCTCCCGCCTCCTGAAACGGACGACAGGTTAGCAGTCGGTGAACGATTGCCCCGAATCGACCGGACTCAGCACTCGATCACGTTGACGGCCAAACCGCCACGCGCCGTCTCCTTGTACTTGACCTTCATGTCGGCGCCCGTCTCCCGCATGGTCTTGATGACCTTGTCCAGCGACACCTTGTGCACCCCGTCGCCGCGCAGCGCCAGCCGGGCGGCCGTGATCGCCTTGATGCTAGCCACCGCGTTCCGCTCGATGCAGGGGATCTGCACCAGGCCACCCACCGGGTCACAGGTCAACCCGAGGTTGTGCTCCATCCCGATCTCGGCCGCGTTCTCCACCTGCTCAGGGGTGCCACCGAGCGCCTCGGCCAGCCCCGCCGCCGCCATCGAGCACGCCGAACCGACCTCACCCTGGCAGCCCACCTCGGCGCCCGAGATCGACGCGTTCTCCTTGAACAACACACCGATCGCCCCCGCCGTCAGCAGGAACCGCACCACACCCTCGTCGTCGGCGTCCGGCACGAACCGGGTGTAGTAGTGCAGCACCGCCGGAATGATCCCGGCCGCACCGTTCGTCGGCGCGGTGACCACCCGGCCGCCCGCGGCGTTCTCCTCGTTGACAGCGAGCGCGAACAGCGTCACCCAGTCCATCACGTGCAGCGGGTCGACCGAACCGGCCTCCGCCTCCAGGCCGCGCCGCAGCTCCGCCGCGCGCCGCCGAACCTTCAACCCCCCAGGGAGTACGCCGTCCCGCTCGCAGCCGCGCTGCACGCACTCCTGCATCACCCGCCAGATCTCCAGCAGACCGGCCCGGATGTCCGCCTCGCTGCGCCAGGAGCGCTCGTTGGCCAGCATCACCTCGCTGATCGACAGCCCGGTGCGGGTGGTGACGTCGAGGAGTTGCGCCCCGGTCAGGAAGGGGTACCGCACCGCTGTGCTGTCCGGCTTGATCCGGTCCGCCCCGGCCGCCGCCTCGTCCACCACGAACCCGCCACCGACGGAGTAGTAGGTGCGGCTGCGCAGCACGGCGCCGGACCGGTCGTACGCCACGAAGGTCATCCCGTTCGGGTGGTACGGCAACGACCGGCGGCGGTGCAGCGTCAGGTCCCGATCCGGGTCGAAGTCGATCTCGTGCGCGTCGAGGATGTTGATCCGCCGCTCGGCCCGGATCCGCTCGACCCGAGGCCCGACGGTGTCCGTGTCGACAGTCTCCGGCGACTCGCCGGCCAGCCCGAGCAGCACCGCCGGACCGCTGCCGTGGCCGTGCCCGGTGGCACCCAGCGAGCCGAACAGCTCGGCCTGCACCCGCGCCGTGTCGCTGAGCAGCCCGTCGGCCTTCAGCCCGCCGACGAACGTCCGCGCGGCCCGCATCGGCCCCACAGTGTGTGAGCTGGACGGCCCGATACCGACGCTGAAGAGGTCGAAAACACTGATCATGGCTGCGCTTCCTCGCCGTCGTCCCGGCGTACGGGACCCGGCCGGGTCGTGACCGCCGATCTGGCGGCCCCGCTCGTGACCGTCCGGGGTATGGGGTGCCGGCCCTCCGGGGTGTGGAAGGCCGATCAGCCAGCCTACCCGCCCAGCTCACCGCCCACCCGGTCCGGGACGTGAACACCCGATCACCGTCTCCCGCCGGCACCGCCCCGCGGTGGGCGGGGCGCTGCGGGGAGGCGTCAGCGGGGGGCTGCCCGGGTAAAGCACCTACGGGTCCACTGGTTGCCGCTCCTCCTCGGGACCGAGGGCGAGGTGGCCATCCCTTTCTACCGTGGATTGCAGACGCGGCGCACCGCCGCAGAGTGGGAGTACGACGATGAGTCGCAAACTGGTCCGGCCCCGCGAGGGGCGCATGATCGCCGGTGTCTGCGCCGGCCTCGGACGGCGGTTCGGCATGTCGGCCGGAATGGTCCGGCTGCTGTTCCTGCTGTCGCTGCTGCTGCCCGGCACGCAGGTGATCGTCTACCTGATCCTGTGGGTGCTGATGCCGAACGAGGACCGCTACCTCGCCTCCACCGGCCACTGACCCGCCCGCCGCACCTCACGTAATCGCAGATCTTGGACGGTTTCCGTCAGCTGGGCGGGAACCGTCCAAGATTGCTCGTGTCGCGGCGGTCCTGGCATCTCAGGCCCGGCAGCGGATCGGGGCCGCAGGCCCCCACACGGAAGCGCCCGCTCCGACGGAAGTCGGTGCGGGCGCTTCGGCGTACGGGACGCAGGTCAGGGGGCTATGTAGGTGACAGTGATCTGCTGGTAGCCGAGGGAGCGGAGCAGCCCCTCCAGCATCTTGCGGGTGTTCTCCTCGGCTCGGGCCGAGAGCCCGCTGTCCCGGGCGGCGGCGGTGATCCGCTCCTCGGCGAGCTGGTAGACCTGCTGCTGCCGGTTGGGGTCGTTGCCGACCAGGTCACCGAGTCGGTTGAGCAGACCGCGCTGCTCGGCGAAGACGTAGCTCTTCTCCATGTCGAGGTTTGTCTCACCGAGCTGCGGCGCGGGCAGCTTGATCTCGACGGACTTGCCGTCGGCGGACTGGACGACGGCACCCTCACCGATCTTGGTGAAGTCGACGTACGCCTCGATGCTGCCGGCCCCGACGAACAGGGTGCGCTCGTTGAGCAGGAAGTCCGGAACGTTGCGCCGGTCGTTCTGCGTGTCGACCACTACCTGGAAGTTGCCTTCCGCCGCCACGTAGCGGCTGAGGTCCTGGATCGACTTCAGCAGCGGTGGCTGACTGCGGTCGGTCTGCTCCTTGGCGAACGGGTTGCGGAACTCCGGCAGGATCCCGGTCGCCTGAATGCCGAGCAGCGCGACAACGGCCAGCGCGGCGGCGCCGAGCAGCAGGAGCAGGCCTCGGGCCGCCCCACCGCCACCGCCACCGACGGGGCCATCGCCACCGCTCGTCGGACCACCGGGACCTCCAGGCCCACCGGGGCCAGCGGGACCGGCCGGCTCGCCGGGACCACCCGGCGCATCAGCGGTCCACTCGGGTGTCGCGGTCGACCGCGCCTTGAGATCGTCACCGGTCGGGTAACCGGGGAACTCTCTCGTGGGCTCGTTGCTGCCAGCGTCGCGGGCCATCACGCTCACCGTCCTCGTCAGACAAGTCGTCTGTCAATGACGGTACGGCCCCGATACGACAGTCGCGCGGCGAGCGCCAGGAAGCGACAAAAGGGCAGGTCAGGCGAACGCGGAGAGCCCGGTGAGCCGCTGCCCGATGACCAGTTGGTGGATCTCGGAGGTGCCCTCGTAGGTCAGCACGCTCTCCAGGTTGTTGGCGTGCCGCATCACCGGGTACTCACCGGAGACGCCGTTGGCACCGAGGATGGTGCGGCACTGCCGGGCGATGGCCAGCGCCTCCCGCACGTTGTTCAGCTTGCCCACGCTGACCTGCTCGGGCCGCAGCCGCCGGCCGTCGGCGAGCCGGCCCAGGTGCAGCGCGAGCAGTTGCCCCTTCACCAACTCGACGGCCATGTCGGCGAGCTTGGCCTGGGTGAGCTGAAAACCGGCCAGGGGGCGACCGAACTGGGTGCGGGTGCCCGCGTACGCCAGTGTGGTTTCCAGGCAGTCGCGGGCCGCGCCGACCGCGCCCCAGACGATGCCGTAGCGGGCCTCGGTGAGGCAGCTCAGCGGCGCCTTCAGCCCGACCGCCTCAGGCAGTTGGGCGTCGGCCGGGAGCCGGACGTCGTCGAGCACGATCTCGCCGGTCACCGACGCGCGCAGCGACATCTTGCGGCGGATCTCCCGGGCCGTGACGCCGGGGGTGTCCATGGGTACGGCGAAACCCCGTACGCCCTCGTCGGTGCGCGCCCAGATCACCGCGACGTCCGCGATCGGGGCGTTGGTGATCCACATCTTCCCGCCGGTGAGCACCCAGTCGTCGCCGTCGCGGCGGGCCCGGGTGGCCATCGAGGCGGGGTCGGAGCCGTGATCCGGCTCGGTCAGACCGAAGCAGCCGATCGCCTCACCGGTGGCCATCGACGGCAGCCACCGTTGCTTCTGCTCCTCGCTGCCGTAGCGCCAGATGGCGTACATGGCGAGCGATCCCTGCACCGAGACCAGGGAGCGGAGGCCGGAGTCGCCGGCTTCCAACTCCTGGCAGGCCAGCCCGTAGGCGACAGCGGAGGCGCCGGCGCAGCCGTAGCCGGTCAGGTGCATGCCGAGCAGGCCGAGCTTGCCGAACTCGCGGGCCAACTCCCGGGCGGGCACCGTGCCGTCCTCGTACCAGTCGGCGACGTGGGGTCGCACCCGGTCGTCGACGAGTTGGCGGACGACGTCGCGGATCTGCCGCTCCTCCTCGCTGAGCGACGGGTCCAGGTCGAGCAGGTCCAGCGCAGCCGTCATGGACGCCACCCTAACGAAGGTTCAGCTCGGGAAAGAAGGGCTCGTCACTCGATCGGCTCGGAGAGCACCAGCACCCGCGCGTGGATCTGGTTGCGCTGCTGGAGGGCTGCGCGCAGCGCCCGGTGCAGCCCGTCCTCCAGGTAGAGCCCGCCGTTCCACTGCACGACGTGCGGAAAGAGGTCACCGTAGAAGGTGGAATCCTCGGCGAGGAGCTTGTCCAGCGCCAACTCGCGCTTGGTGGTGATCATCTGATCCAGGCGCAGTGGCCTCGGCGGGATCTCCGCCCACTGCTTGAGCGTCAGATTGTGCTCCGGATAGGGACGCCCGTCCCGGACCGCTCTGAAGATCACGACGGCACGCTCCCCTCCCCGTGGCCGGGCCGACCGACGGCGCCGAGCCGGGCCGCGGCGGGCACCGCGCGGCGCGGCACCGATGACCGTGCCAGCCTAGCGGCCCAGCGCACGCTACGTTCTGCTCCCTGATGTCAGTTTCGCTATCGCTCGTCCGATCCTCAACCGGACGAACGGGACGTCCGCGTCAGTTCCACCGGCCTCGTCGCACGACCTCGTCCATCGGACGACGTCCACGGCGCAACGACGGTGACCGATGGTCAGCCGCGCGGTAACCGATTGTGACGGCTCCGATGGGTTGGTACTCCGCCGGCACGCCGAACGCGTCCCGGTAGGCGGCGAGCCGCTGCGGCGGAATCCCGAAGAAGCACGCCCCAAGCCCTTCGTCCACAGCGGTGAGCAGCATCAGCAACGCCGCGAATCCGGCGTCCACGTGCCAGTACGGCACCGGCCAGCGGTCCGTGGACTGATCCGTCCAGCCCTTGTCCGGCTCCGCGTACCGCCGCAGGTAGGCCGACTCGTTGGCATGCGGCACCACGATCAGGGGTGCCCGGCGCATGCCCGCGAGCCAGCGCTCCCGCCCACCGCCATCGGGGGTGGTGGCGGCCCAGAACCGATCCCGATCGGCCAGCTCCTCCAACACCAGGAAACCCCAGCCCTGGGCGAAGCCGGCCGACGGCGCGCGGACCGCGTGGTCGAGCAACCGGTCCACCACGTCGGGCGGGACCGGGCGGTCCGGGTCGTAGTTGCGCACCATCCGCCGTCGGCGGACGACCTCGGCGAACTCCATCAGGCGCCGGGGCGGATGCCCCAGGCACCTCGCCAGGTGGTGCCGGGCTTGAGGGTGAGCAGGTCCTTGCCCGACCGGAACGCGTCCGGTGGGCAGGTCATCGGCTCGACCGCCACCGAGCGGCGGTGCCGCTCGCCGGTGAGGGCGTCCCCGGTGAACACCTGCCACCAGCCGAACTCGGCGTCCGCCCAGATGCTCACAGCGGCCGAACCGTCCGGCGCGGCGAGGCTCACCGACGAACCGCCGTCGGCGTCGGAGATCACGTCGCCGAAACAGGAGTCCAGCACGGCCGCACCGATGCGGCGAGGGCTGGTCCAGTCGTACTCGGTGCCGGCCACCGGGGTCACCCCCACCGGCAGCAGCCGACCGTCCACCAGCACCCGGCTCCGGGTGGGCAGCCGCAGCACCAGGTCGTCCACAGCGACGCCCGGCAGTTGCAGGTACGGGTGTACGGAGAAGCCGAACGGGGCCAGCTCCCCACCGATGTTCGTCACCTCGTGCTCGGCGCGCAGCCCGTCCGCGTCGACGCTCCACCGGCTGCGCAGCCGCAGCGGCCACGGGTAGCCGGGCTGCGGCGGCAGGTCGTAGCCGACCGTCACGGCGTCCGCCGACTGCTCCAGCAACTGCCACGGCACCCAGTTGACCAGCCCGTGGATGGCAACGTGCCGCTCCGGCTCGGTCAGCGAAAGCTGGTGCGTCCGCCCGTCGAACGAGTAGCGACCGTCGCGGATCCGGTTCGGCCAGGGTGCCAGCACCTGCCCTGTGCAACCGGGGCAGACCTCGTCGGTCTGGTACCCGTCGAGCAGGTCGACACCGTCGTGCCGGTACGTCCGGAGCCCACCGCCGACCTCCACGATGACGGCCTCGTGGCCGGCGGCGGAGATGGTCCACTGGGCGCCGGAGAACGGGCGCGGATCGGGGCTTTCCATGCCGGCGACACTAACCGGTCAGGTCCGGTTGTCGCTCGACGCCGTCGCCGCCCGGTAGCGCAGCAGCGCCGGGAACGCGACAGCGAGCACCACCACGAGCACCGCGGAGGCGAGCCCACCGGCCACCCAGGCCACCCCGCCACCGAACCCGGCGGCCATGGTGCCGGCGCGCAGATCACCCAGGCGTGGGCCACCCGCCACCACTACCGTGTTCACGCCCTGGAGTCGGCCGCGCATCCGGTCCGGTGCGTAGACCAGCAGCATCGACTGACGCAGCACCGCGCTGATCAGGTCGGCGGCGCCGGCCACGGCGAGCAGCACGACCATCAACCAGAGCTGGTGGGCCAACCCGGCCGCGGCGATCGCCAGGCCCCAGCCGACCACCGCGAGCACCAGGCCGAGCCCTTGGCGGCGGAGCCGGCCGATCCAGCCGGACGTCAGCCCACCGATCATCGAGCCGATCGCGATGGCGCTGTAGAGCAGACCGACCGAGCCACCGCCGCCGAACCGCTCGTGCGCGATCTCCGGGAAGAGGGCCCGTGGCATGGCGAGGATCATCGCGATCAGGTCCACCCCGAAGGACAGCAGCAGGACCGGGGTGGTGGCCAGGTAGCGGAACCCGTCGACGACGCTGGCCAGACCGGCACGCCGGGCCTGGCCGTCGGCGGTGGGCTCGGGCGGGAGCGAGGGCAACCGCAGCGCGGCCCAGAGCATCGCGGTGAACAACACCGCGTCCAGCCCGTAGGCGATCGGTAGGACCACAGTGGTGTCCGGCGAGGCGGAGAGGATCAGGCCGGCGGCGAGCGGGCCGGCGACCGAGGCGGCGGTGAAGGTCGTGTAGTTCAGGGTGGTGGCGGACGCCACCAGGTCGTCGGGCACCAGCCGGGGCAGCATGGCGCTGCGGGCCGGCGAGCTGATCGCGAACGCCACCGACTGCAACGCCATCAACGCCAGCAGCAGCACCGGGCTGCCCACGTCCAGCACCGCCTGGAGCAGCAGCCCGAGAGTGGATGCCCAGAGCAACAATGAGCCGCCGAGCAGCACCGCACGCCGGTCACGGGCGTCGGCGACCGCGCCGCCCCAGAGCCCGAAGACCAGCAACGGTACGAAGGCAGCCACACCCAGCAGGCCCACCCAGAACGAGTCCCGGGTCAGGGCGTACATCTCCACCGGCACCGCGACGGCGGTGAACTGGAAGCCGAACATCGCCACCGTGTTGCCGAGCCAGAGCCGGCGGTACGCCGGAACCCGCAGCGGACGCACGTCGATCGCCCAGCGTCGCGCTGCGCGCGGCCGGGTCTCCCGCACACCCGTCACGGCGCCAACCGCTCGACGACCCAGCCACCCTGGTCGAGGCGGCGGAAGCGGAGCCGGTCGTGCAACCGGCCGGCCCGCCCCTGCCAGAACTCCACCGACTCGGGTTGGACCCGCAGCCCGCCCCAGTGCGACGGGGTCGGGATCTCCGCCTGGTCGGCGAAGCGCTCGGCCACCTCCTGGTACCGCTGCTCCAACGCCGCCCGACCCGACACCACCTGCGACTGCGGGCTGGCCCAGGCACCCAGTTGGGAGCCACGCGGCCGGCTGGCGAAGTACGCCTCGCTCGTGGCGCGGTCGACGGGCGCGACCCGTCCGGCGACCACCACCTGACGCTGCATGGGAAACCACGGAAAGACCAGGCTGGCGTACGGGTTGGCGGTCGTCTCGACGCCCTTGCGCGACAGGTGGTTGGTGAAGAAGACGAAGCCCTCCGGGTCGTACCCCTTCAGCAGCACCGTCCGCCCGCTCGGCCGGCCGGCAGAGTCGGCGGTGCCCACCACCATGGCGTTCGGTTCGGGCAGCCCGAAGGCCACCGCGTCGGCGAACCAGCCGTCGAACTGGGTGTGCCAGTCGACGGCCAGGTCAGCCTCGGTCAGGCCCAGGTCCGCGGCGTACTCGTTACGCATCGCGGCCGGGGCGGGTGTGTCACCCGTCACGTCCCCACTCCTTTTCGCGGGCCCCACCAGCACCCTCCCGCGCTGACCAGCCCGCCCTGCCCAGTCTCACTGAGCCGCGCGGAGAATGCGCGTCCGGGGATGTCGCGTGCGGCACAGTCGCAGCGGGTCGCGTATCCCTTACTCAGCAGGCAGTATGTTCCGAACACATCCCTGAGGGTCGCCTAAGGCGCTCGGCCGATCGGGCCGGATGAGCGATCGGGCGCACCGACCAGATCCAGGAGAGCGACATGGCCGATTTCAAACCCGGGCTGGAGGGCGTCGTCGCCTTCGAGACCGAGATCGCCGAACCTGACCGTGAGGGCGGTGCGCTGCGCTATCGCGGAGTCGACATCGAGGATCTGATCGGCCAGGTGTCGTTCGGCAACGTGTGGGCACTGCTGGTCGACGGCCGGTTCGGGCCGGGCCTGCCGCCGGCGGAGCCGTTCCCGGTGCCGGTGCACTCCGGTGACATCCGCGTCGACGTGCAGTCCGCTGTCGCCATGCTGGCCCCGTACTGGGGTCTCAACCAACTGCTGGACATCTCCGACGAGCAGGCCCGTGAGGATCTCGCCCGGGTCTCGGTGACCGCGCTCTCCTTCGTCGCCCAGTCCGCCCGCGGCCTCGGCCTGCCGGCGGTGCCGCAGAAGGAGATCGACAAGGCGCAGACCATCGTCGAGCGGTTCATGAAGCGCTGGCGCGGCGAGCCTGACCCGCGGCACGTCAAGGCCGTCGACGCGTACTTCATCTCGGCCGCCGAGCACGGTCTGAACGCCTCCACCTTCACCGCTCGCATCGTCGCCTCCACCGGGGCGGACGCGGCTGCCTGCATCTCGTCGGGCATCGGCGCCCTCTCCGGCCCGCTGCACGGCGGCGCCCCGTCCCGGGTGCTCAGCATGCTGGAGGCGGTGGAGCGCAGCGGCGACGCGGAGGGCTACGTCAAGGGTGTCCTCGACCGGGGCGAGCGGTTGATGGGCTTCGGCCACCGCGTCTACCGTGCCGAGGACCCGCGCGCCCGAGTGCTCCGGCGTACGGCCAAGGAGCTGGGCGCGCCACGCTTCGAGATCGCCGAGGCGCTGGAGAAGGCCGCCCTCGCCGAGCTTCAGGCCCGCCGCCCGGACCGGGTGCTGGCCACCAACGTCGAGTTCTGGTCGGCAGTGGTGCTGGACTTCGCCGAGGTGCCGGCGCACATGTTCACCTCGATGTTCACCTGCGCGCGGATGGGCGGCTGGAGCGCGCACATCCTGGAGCAGAAGCGCCTGCAGCGGCTGGTCCGCCCGTCCGCCCTCTACATGGGCCCGGAGACCCGCAAGCCGTCCGACGTCGAGGGCTGGGCGGCCATCCCGCACGGCGTCTGAGCTGGTAGGAAAGGGCCCCTCCCCGACGCCGGGCGTCGAGGAGGGGCCCTTCTCGTCGGCGACCGGAGCCGACTGTGGCGAAGGACTCAGACCGACCGCCGGGACCCCGCCCGTCGCCGTCCGGTGCGGGTGCGAGGATGAGGGCCGGCAGTGTCGCCGGGCCCGCCCTCGCCCTTGCGGAAGGATCTTCAAGACCGTGGCTGACGCACCGATCATCCGGATTCCCGATGAGATCAAGCCCGCCGATGGACGCTTCGGCTGCGGCCCGTCCAAGGTCCGCTCGGCGGCGGTTTCCGCTCTCGCCGAGGTAGCGACCACCTACCTCGGCACCTCGCACCGGCAGAAGACGGTCCGTGACCAGGTGGCCCGGCTGCGCTCCGGCATCGCCGAGTTCTTCTCCCTGCCCGAGGGCTACGAGGTGATCATCGGCAACGGCGGCACCACAGCGTTCTGGGAGGTCGCCACCTTCGGCCTCATTCGCGACCGGGCCCAGTTCGCCAGCTTCGGCGAGTTCGGCGCCAAGTTCGCCAAGTCGGTCAAGGACGCCCCGTTCCTGGGTGAGCCGACAGTGCGCAAGTCCGATGCGGGCAGCGCGCCGACCCTGGTCGCCGAGTCCGGCGTCGACGCGTACGCGACGCCGCAGAACGAGACCTCGACAGGTGTGGCCGTCCCGATCAGCCGGGTGGCCGGGGCCGACGAGGGCGCGCTGCTGCTTGTCGACGCGACCTCCGGCGCGGGTGGCCTGGATGTCAACGTCGGCGAGACCGACGTCTACTACTTCGCTCCGCAGAAGTGCTTCGGCTCCGACGGCGGTCTCTGGCTTGCTCTGATGTCCCCGGCCGCACTGGACCGGGCCGCCGAGATCAAGGCGTCCGGGCGCTACATTCCCGCCTTCCTCGACCTGGTCACCGCTATCGACAACTCGCGGCTGGAGCAGACCTACAACACCCCGGCGTTGGCCACCATCTTCCTGGCCGCCGAGCAGACCGACTGGATGAACGCGCAGGGCGGCCTGTCCTGGGCGGCGAAGCGCACCGCCGAGAGCGCCGCCGCGGTCTACGGCTGGGCCGAGCGGTCCAGCGTTGCCACCCCGTTCGTCACCGACCCGGCGCTGCGCTCCAACGTGGTCGCCACCATCGACTTCGCCGACTCGGTGGACGCCACGGCGATCGCCAAGGCGCTGCGCGCCAACGGCATCGTGGACACTGAGCCCTACCGCAAGCTTGGTCGCAACCAGCTGCGAGTGGCGCTGTTCCCGGCCGTCGAGCCCGCCGATGTCGAGGCGCTCACCGCGTCCATCGACTACGTGGTCGAGCGACTCTGACGTTCGTCACGGTCGGTGTCCGTTGGGGCCTCCACGGACACCGACCGTGATCATCGCCGCAGCTCAGTCACGACATGCGGGGTGTCGCTTCCCCCACCCCGAGGCAGATGCGCGTACGGTGGTCCGAGACGCCTGGGTGGCCGACTCGTGGCGTGCGGCCAGCGAAGCGGGACGGAGGCAACGCTATGCGCCCAGTACGCTTCGTCGCCCTCTCCGAGGACGGCCAGGCCCTGGTGCTCGCCGACGAGGTGGGGCGACTCCTCGCCCTGCCGATCGACGAACGCATCGCCGGCGTGATGCACCCCGAGCCGGGTGCCCCGCCGCTCGCTGTGGCACCGAGCACCGCCGATCCGATTCCCTCACTGTCTCCTCGGGACATCCAGGCCCGCATCCGTTCCGGTGAGTCCGCCGAGGATGTCGCCCGGATCGCCGGGGTGCCTGTCGACCGGGTGCTGCGCTACGCCGGCCCGGTGCTCCAGGAGCGGGCGATGCTCGCCCAGCACGCCCGTCGCACCCGCCTCAAGGGCGCGGAGAAGCCCACCCCGCTCGCCGAGGTGGTAAACGGTCGGCTGAGCCAGCACGGCATCGACACCGAGAAGATTTCCTGGGACGCCTACCGACGCGACGACGGCACCTGGCGGATCATCGCCACCTGGCCGTCCGGCAAGGCCACCGCCCAGGCCATCTGGGACATGGACAAGGCCCGGCAGGTGGTCACGCCGCACGACGACATGGCGCAGTACCTGTGCGCCGAGCGGCCCACGCCGATCCTCGGTCAGGAGCCGGCACCGGAGCGGACGGGGCACGCCCTGCCCGGTCCGTCGCGTGGCGAGCCGAGCCGTGGTGGGCACGGGTTGCCTGCCGCGTCCGAGCACCCGCGCCCCGGCCGCGATCCGATCCGGGCTGGCCGGGACGCGCTGCTCGCCTCCCTGGACCGCCCGCTCGGCGGCTCGTCGGGTCGTGGCCTTGAGCCGCGTACCCCGGCTGCTCTTGCCGGGTCGGACGCACCTCGGCAGCGGCCCGTCGCTGGGGGTGCCGCCGCGATGCTCGGCGGCGGCCAGGGGTCGGCCTTCGACGACGATTCGGACGCGCCCAAGGAGGTGCCGGCCGTGCCGTCGCTGGCGGTGCTGCGACCCCGACGGACGGCCGCCGCGGCGGCCTCCGGGGAGTCCACCGACGCCAACGGCAAGCCACGCAAGCGGCTGCCGAGCTGGGACGACGTGCTCTTCGGCAGCGGCCCGGCCGCCCGCGAATCCTCCTGACGCCTCGCGTTGACGGGTGACAGTGCGTCACCCGTCAACGCGTGCGTTCGGATCTCACCGACTGTCTCCGGCGTCTTCGCGATGAGGGGCGGCGACCCCGCGTACGGCCTCGGCGACGGCGCGGAAGTCCTTCTTGAGGATCGCACCGTGGTTGCTGGCGACCTTCGCCCCGATGGTGATGTGCGGGTTGCGGGCGGTCACGGCGTCGAGGCTGGCGCGGATCTGCTCCTGTTCGTCCCCGCGACTACCGAGGGACGTTCCCGAGGCGACCACGTACCGCACCGGGACACTGATGGCGTCCAGCACCGGGCCCAGTTCGCGCTCGCGGGAGAGTTCGCCGAGTTCGATGTTGCTGTCCGCCATCTGGTCGGCGTTCATCCGTGGGGTGAGGCCGGTCGGGCGGAGCAGCGGCATGAACAGGTTCATCCGTCGGAACATCGTGCGGATCCGCCGCGCCATGGCCTCGTCGAGCCAGTCGTGCGGGAACGCGCCGTCGACCAGGACCGCGCCCAGGGCCCGCTCCGGGTTCCGGTTGGCCCAGTGGGCTCCGACCACCGCTCCGTAGGACCAGCCCACCAGCACCGCCCGGGCCACCCCCCGGGCGGCGAGAACGGCGTCGACGTCCCGGACGGCCGCTTCGAACGAGTAGTCGGCTGAGCGCTTCGACTTCCTGCCGCGAGCCCGCTCGTCGTAGGTGATGTGCCGGAATTCGGTGCCCAGCTCGGCGATGACCCGCCGCCAGTAGCCCTGGGTGGCGAACTGGCCGTTGAGGTAGACCACCGGGATGCCGGGGCCGCCGGTGTCGGTGACGGCCAGGGCCGTGTCGTCGACCGGCACCATGCCGGTCCACGCCGAACTGGTCGAGGACACGCTGTTGTTAGTCATCTCGATTCGTCCTTTTCAGAGGCTGCGGGCGTTGATGTCGCCCTGCATGGTGCTGGCGTGGATGTCGAGCTCGACGGTGCCGTCGTTCTTGAGGGCGTTGCTGACGCGGCCGTGGCCGGTGCCGGCGTCAAGGGCGGCCGAGACGCCGGCCGCCGCCGCGATCGAGATGTCGCCGGACTGGGTGCGGAGGACGACAGTGCCGCGCATGGCCTCGGCGACAGTGATGTCACCCCGGGTGGTGCTGATCTCGGCGGGGCCGTTGAGCCGGCCGACCTCGACGTCGCCGTCGATCGCGGTGAGGCGAACACTCGCTGCCTCGTCAATCTTGATTCTCCGGTACGCCCCGTCGAAGGCCACGTCGCCGAGGCGGCCGACGCCCCGAAGCTCGGCGCTGGCGGCCCTGGCCTCGACGTGGGAGCCGGCGGGCACCCGGACGGTGACCTCCAGGGAGCCGGAGGGGCCGAAGAGCTTGTTGACGGGAGGTGCGGTCATGATGCGCAGGACGCCGTCGGCGTAGGAGACGGTGGTCTGCTCGGCGGCCCTCGTGTCGCTGCTCTTGGCGGGGTCGGCCGGGAGGACCTCGACGGTGGCGTCGGCGCGGTCCGCGGCGATGAGCTGGATGCGTCCGGCGGGAATGTCCAGGACGGCGGAGATGGGGGCGGGGGTGGCGAACGTCTGCATCGTGCTCTCCCAGGTCGGCGCTTGTTTCTTATGTGGGAAACGCTACGTTGCTTTCCAGATTCTGCAACAACTATGTTGCAGTGAGCCTGTGTTTACGCCGCTCAAAGCCGTGGTTTTGTTGCAACGACCCAGAATCTAATGCAACATCGCGGATTGCTGCGTTGCATTGGCATGGGAGTTAACGCTATGGTGGTGGAGGCTGGGGCCACCGCCCTACGGGGACCACGAGGGAGATCGCGATGCCGGGAGGCAGGCTCACCCGACAGGAACGTCAGCAGATCGCGCTGGGGCTGGCCGACAGCCTCCCCTACGCCGAGATCGCCCGACGCCTCGACCGTCCCACCTCGACTGTCACGCGGGAGGTGATGCGCAACGGCGGTCCCACCGGCTACCGCGCCGACCTGGCCCATCACGCGACCGAGCGCCGCGCCCACCGGCGCAGGCCCGCCCCCTCCCGAGGCACCGAGGCAGCCCCCCGACAGGACGGACGCGACGCCCAGGCGGCAGCCGACTACGAGGAGTCGTTCACCACGGTCCTCATGGCCTCCGGCCTGAACAAGATGGGGGCCCGGGTGTTGACCAGTCTGTTCCTCACCGACTCCGGCAGTCTCACCGCGTCCGAGCTCGCCCAGCGCCTCCAGGTCAGCCCGGCGTCGATCTCCAAGGCGATCACCTTCCTGGAGGGCCAGAGCCTCGTCCGCCGCGAACGCGACGAACGCCGCCGCGACCGCTACCTGGTCGACGACGAGCTCTTCTACCAGGCGACGATCGCCAGCGCTCGGGCCAACGACCATCTCGTCGCGATCGCACGCCAGGGTGTCGCCCTCCTCGGCGCGCACACCCCCGCCGCCGCCCGACTGGAGAACATCGCCCGCTTCCTCGACTTCATCAGCGAGAGCATCACCCGCGCGGCCGAACAGGCCCGCGAGGTTCTCCGCAGCAGGCCATCCAGCGCGACCAGCGACGTGCTGCCGACTCACAGCGACCAGGCGGCGATCCGTTCGTAGCGCGGTCGGCCGCCGA
Organism: Micromonospora sp. NBC_00821; assembly: GCF_036347035.1. NCBI lineage: Bacteria > Bacillati > Actinomycetota > Actinomycetes > Micromonosporales > Micromonosporaceae > Micromonospora > Micromonospora sp. NBC_00821. The sequence goes on along the minus strand of NZ_CP108880.1, from coordinate 720,519 downwards.
GGTGGCTGCGCACCAGCAGCAGCTCCGATGCCGGCCACGATGGTCCTTCGTACCCGTCCAGGCTGACCCGGTCGGCCTCGACGTCGGCCGGGTCCATCCGGTCGCCGGGCCGGGCGACGGTCAGGTGGGGCCGAAACGGCTTCTCGTCGTACGGCAGCCGGCCCTGGCTCAGCCGGGACCGGATCAGCCCGGCGAGCACGTGCAACGCCTCGACCTCCCCGCGCAGGTCCACCCAGAGCACTGTGGATCGGACCCGGCCGAACCGCCCACCGCCACCGAGGCTCAACCGGGGTACGGCATCCCGGCCGTCCCGGAACCGCTCGGTGGCCAAACCGAGCGCACTGTCCACCTCGACCAGCCGGGCAGACTCGACGGCACCGAGGAACGCCAGAGTGAGGTGCAGGTCGGCCGGGTCGGCGAGGCGGACATTGATGCCAGCCGCGGTCGCCGCGGCGACGCGCAGGCGCGCGACCTGTGCGACGAGATGATTGACGGCCTCGACGGACGGACGGACCGCGACGAAGAGTCGCACAGCGTACGGCCGATCAGCGGTGCCGCTGCCGAAGCCCAGCCCGGGCCGCGGGGAGGGCCAGCCCGGCGGCGTGCAGCACGCCCTCCACCCGGACCCGCTCGATCTCCTGATCGACGCCCTCCAGCTCGGCGAGGTGTTCGGCGATGCCGAGGGCGCGGCAGGCGAGGCGGAGCCTGTCGTCGTACGCCTGAAGCAACGCGCTGTGCCAGACCATCGAGCGACCGCTGCCGCCGACCCGCTGACCGCCGAGACGGCGCAGGTCGGCGGCGAGCTGCTCCAGCGGCCGGCGGTCAACGCTGTCGAACTCGCTGAGGTCGATGTCCCGGGTCAGCGCGTCGGCCTCGATGGCCCGGTCGAGACGGGCGATCGTGCGCTGCTCCCGGCGGCGGTCACGCCACTCGGACCAGCCGCAGACCACCCGGTCGACAATCTCGTCGTAGCAGAAGATCAGGGCGAATGCCACCGGCAGCGTGGCCACGGCGAGGAACGCCAGGGCCAGCATCAGCGCGCGTCCGACTCCCACGTATCGACGCTAAGCCCCACCGTGCCACCCCGCCACCGGTTTCGCCGCATCCGCGCGATCCGCGCAACCGGACGCGGCCGGCGCCGGTGGTAAACCTCAGCAGTCGGCGGAGGTGACGTAGAAGCGGGGCATCGGCAGCACTCGGAACCGCAGCCGGGCACCGGAGTGGCGCAGCTGCCAGGTGAGGGCGATCACCGCGGCGGCCAGCGAGATGAGTCCACCCATCCAGATGCTGGCACCGGCCCCGTAGTGCTCCGCGACCCAGCCGATCAGCGGCGCGCCGACCGGGTTGGTGCCCAGGAACACCAGCACCCACAGGGCCATCACCCGTCCCCGGAAGGCAGCGTCGACGCCCATCTGGATCCGCTGGTTGGCGGCCTGGGCGAAGAAGACCATGCAGAAGCCGGTGGGCACCAGCAGCGCCACGACCAGCCAGTACGCAGTGGAGAGGCCGACCAGGGTGCCGAAGCTGGCGCAGGCGATCGCCGCGCCGAGCACCAGCCACACCGACGGGCGGCTACGGCGACCGGTGCCGCTGAGCGCACCGCCGAGCGCGCCGACGGCAAGCGCCGTGCTGAACAGGCCGAAGGAGGCGGCGCCGGTGTGGAAGACGGTCTTCGCCAACGCGGCCAGGGTGAGCTGGAAGTTGAACAGCGACATGCCGATCACCGACATGATCGCCATTGGCAGCAGCAGGTCGGGGCGGCGCCACACGTACCGCAGCCCGTCGACGACCCGGGCGGACGCCCGCTCGTCGCGAGGCAGCAGGGCGTCGCGGTGCAGCTCGGTCGTCCGCATCCGGACGACATTGACCAGGGGCGCGACCGAGCTGAGGGCGGTGAAGAGGAAGACCGGGCCGACGTCGAACGCGGCGATGGCCAGGCCGGCCACGGCCGGGCCGACGATCCGGGCGGAGTTGAACACGGCGGCGTTCAGCGACAGCGCGTTGGGCAGCAGCGGCGTGCCGACCAGTTCGGAGACGAACGCCTGCCGGACTGGTGTCTCCACCGCGTTGGCAGTGCCGAGCAGCGCGGCGAAGGCGAAGACGTGCCAGAGCTGCACCAGGTCGGTGAGGACCAGCACCGCCATGCCGAGTGCCAGCAGGCTCCAGAAGGCGTTGGCGGCGAAGAGCAGCACCCGCTTGTCGTACCGGTCGGCGAGCCGGCCGGAGAGCAGGGTGAGCAGGAGCACCGGGGTGAACTGGCAGGCGGTGACCACGCCGAGCGCTGTCGCCGAGTTGTTGGAGAGCTCGAGGACGAGCCAGTCCTGGGCGATGAACATCATCCAGACGCCGATCAACTTGATCAGCTGCCCGGATGCGAAGAGGCGGTAGTTGCGGACCTGTAGGGACTGGAACATCGTGCTCAGCTTCGCCTGCACTCTTGGTGCGCCTCCTCCGGACGTACGCGTCATCGACACGTGACGGCACGGACCCGGTGGCGCGGGTGCGGCTCAGGCGCGAGCGAGCTGCTGAAGAATCTCGGCGGCCCTCTGCAGGGTCTCCCGTTCGTCCTCGTCGAGTGCGGCCAGCCGGTGGGCCAGCCACTCGTCGCGGGCCCGCTCGAACTGGTCGAGCACGGCCTGCCCTCCTTCGGTCGCCGCGAGGATGACCTGCCGCCCGTCGGTCGGATGGGGTGTCCGCCGCACGAGGCCGCGGTCCTCCAACTTTCCGACGATCTTGGTCATCGTCGGCGGCTGCACCCGCTCCACGTCGGCCAGCTCACGGGGTGTCATCGCGCCCGCCAGCCGCAGGCTGGTGAGCGCGGAGACCTGGGTGACCGTGAGGTCGCCGACCGGTCGGGCCTGTCGGACCCGCCGGTTGAGTCGGGTGATCGCATCACGCAGCTGGGGAGCCAGCTGCGCCGGTGGCACGCGTTCCGCCGTCACCGTCCGCTCCGTCACAGTAGTTAGCTTAACTAATGAGCATGGCTAACGACATCCGTTATGACCAGGCTCACGAGGGGATTCAGATGGTACGGGCGGGGAATCCCGATCGACTCCCCGCCCGGACGCGCCTCAGAGCACCAGGGACTCGATCGGCCCACGCAGGAAGTACAGCACGAAGAGCGCGGCCACCCCGTACAGCAACGGGTGGATCTCCCGGGCCTTGCCCCGCGCCAGCTTGACCACCACGAAGGTGATCAGACCAGCGCCGATCCCGTTGGAGATCGAGTAGGTGAACGGCATCAGCACGATGGTGAGGAACGCCGGAATGGCGATCTCGTAGTCGGACCAGTCGATCGTCCGCACCGCTGTCATCATCAGGAACCCGACCACCACCAGGGCCGTCGACGCCGCCTCGAACGGCACGATCACGACCAGCGGCGCCAGGAACATCGCGAGCAGGAAGAGCGCGCCGGTGACCAGGTTGGCCACGCCGGTCCGCGCACCCTCAGCGACACCGGCCGCGCTCTCGATGTACGACGTGTTGCTGGAGGTGCTGGCCGCACCGCCGGCCGCCGCCGCGATCGAGTCGACGAGCAGGATCTCCTTGGCCTTCGGCGGGGTGCCCGACTCGTCGAGCAGGCCGCCTTCCTGGCCGACAGCGACCATCGTGCCCATGGTGTCGAAGAAGTCCGTGATCAACAGCGTGAAGATGAACATCAGCACGACCAGCCAACCGGCCCGACCCCACGAGTCCAGCACGTTGAACTTGCCGAGCAGCGACAGGTCCGGCAGGTCGACCACCGACGTCGGCAGCTCCGGCACGTTCAGCGACCAACCCTTCGGGTTGGGCTGACCGTTGACGAACGACGGGCCGATGTTGCCGATCGCCTCCACGATCACCGCCAGCACCGTCGAGGCGAGGATGCCGATCAGGATCGCGCCCTTCACCCGACGGACCACCAGCACCAGCGTGATCAGCAGGCCCACCACGAAGACCAGCATCGGCCAGCTCACCAGCTTGCCGCCGATGCCCAGGCCGACCGGAACCGTGGTGTTGGCATCATCCGGGATGCGCCGGACGAAGCCGGCGTCCACCAGGCCGATGATGGTCAGGAACAGACCGATGCCGACCCCGATCGCGCTCTTCATCTGGGTCGGCACCGAGCGGAACACAGCGGTGCGCAGACCGGTCAGCACCAGCACCGCGATGATCAGACCCTCGATCACCACCAGACCCATCGCGTCTGCCCAGGTCATCTCGGGGGCGATCTCGTACGCCACCAGGGCGTTGACACCCAGACCGGCGGCGAGCGCCAGCGGGAACCGGCCGACCACACCCATCAGGATGGTCATCAGGCCGGCGACCAGCGCGGTCGCGGCAGCCAGCGCCGGAATCGGAAGGCTCTTGCCGTCACCGTCGACGGCACCGCCCAGGATCAGCGGGTTGAGCACCACGATGTACGCCATCGTGAAGAAGGTCGCCAGGCCACCGCGTACCTCACGGCTCACCGTCGAGCCACGGGCGGAGATCTCGAAAAACCGGTCGAAACCGTTACGCGGATGAGCGGGGTTGGAAGGTGTGCCGTTCTCGGGCGGCGCTACGGCCATCAGGTCCTCGCAGGTGATCTTCCAGTTGTCGCGCGCATCGTCCCAGATCGTCGGTGGGCAGGGGAAGTAGATCCCGTACGCTTGCCGAATGCCGAACGAGCAGCCACCGCGGCCCGCACCACTGGATCCGCCGATGGTGCCGTTCGCCCTCGCCGGGTTGATCGCGTGGGCGGTGGCCGGGCTGGTCCTGCTGATCTTCTTCCGGGGCTGGCTGACCGACCACGGTCACCAGAACTGGCTCTGGACCTGCCTCGCCGGTTTCCTGTGGGGCTTCCCGGGCCTCGCCGTGATGATGCGGCACGACGCCAACCGACGCCGCCGCCGCGCGAGGTGAGCTGGCCGCCGCGCCGGAGCACTCCGGCGCGGACGATCAGGAGTGTCCGTACGGCTCCGCCGGCTCAGCGGCCTCCACCGAACCCGGAGCCCGGCTGACCGACATGGCCTCCACCGCGCTGTCGTCGTACACAGTGGGCAGCTCGTCGACAGCGGTCTCGGCCGCCTCGATCAACGTCTCGGAGTGGGCGCCGCACCCGTGGTCGGCACTCACCACCCGGCCGTCGTCGGGGGCGTAGAAGTTGCCGCACGCCCCGAAGGCCTGCCGCATCGCACCGGCCAGCGGCAGGTAGAAGCCGCAGGTGCCGCAGCGGGCGGCGGACGGAGCGGCGGACGAGATGGCCGCGGCGGGGCCGTGGTCACCTTCGTACCAGCGCTGCGCCGTGTCGATGCGACCCTCCCGGGAGAGCACGCGGGCGCGCCCGAGGCCCAACTCCCAGGCCGTCTCCTCGACCGCCGGGTCGTCGGAGAGCAGGTAACCGGGGACCAGTCGATCGTCGTCGGGCGAGGTCGGGAGCAGGTCACCCGGCCCCAGGTCGCCCGGCTTGAGCCGCTCCTGCCAGGGCAGCCAGCCGGGTGCGAGCAGCGCGTCCGGGCCGGGCAGCAGCACCGTCTCGCAGATGGTCACCGTCTTGCTGCGCGGCACCCGGGTGACGGTGACCGCCCAGCGCCAGCCGTTGTAGCCGGCGAGGCGACATTCGAAGTAGTGGGTGACCAGCCGATCACCCTCGGCAACGACCTGCAGGTGGTCGCCGACATCGTCGGCGTCCACCTCGGTGATGCCGGCGCGGGCCACCTCGACGGCGGCGGCGCAGACCTGGTCGAGACGGGCGGCACGGGTGGAGACGGGCCTGGTCACCAGACCATTGTTCCCCATGCGCCCCGCAGGGGTGACAGGGACTCCCGGGGAACCTTTCCCAGCGGTGGTGCGGCGTACCCGGATCAGATGGGCGAGGATGGTGCACATGCCGTCGTACTCCCGCTCCGGGCGTTCCGTCCTCGGGCGGACCGTCGGCACCGGCATTCGCGCCATCCGTCTGCTGTTGCGTGGTTCGGTGGGCAGCGGCCGCTGGGTGACCCGCCGGGCCGGCCGGGCCCGCGCCCGGGGTGCCGGCGGCGAGGTCGGCATGGTTCGCCTGTTCGACCTGCACGCGCTCTCCTGCGCCGGCGACACCCTGATCGCCATCGGTCTGGCCGGCACGATCTTCTTCAACGTGCCGCTCGGCGAGGCCCGCAGCAAGGTCGCGCTCTACCTGCTGGTGACCATGGTGCCGTTCGCGATGCTCGCCCCGGTGGTGGGTCCGCTGCTGGACCACTTCCGGCACGGCAGGCGTTACGCCCTGGCCGCGACGATGCTCGGCCGCGCCTTCCTGGCCTGGTTGATCTCCGACTACATCCACGGATTCGGGCTCTACCCGGCCGCGTTCGGGGTGCTCGCGCTCTCCCGGGCGTACGGCGTGGCCCGCTCCGCGGCGGTGCCCCGGTTGCTGCCGGAAGGGCTCGGCCTGTCCCAGGTGGGTGCCCGGGCGAGCGTCTACGGCACTGTCGCGGGTGCGCTGGTGGCACCGATCGGGTTGGCCGCGTTCTGGTTCGGGCCGCAGTGGCCGCTACGGGTCGCATCGCTGATCTTCCTGGTCGGCATGGTGATCTCGCTGCGGCTGCCACCGAAGGCCGACTCGGAGCCACCGGAGCGGGTCCCCCGGCCCCTACGCGCGCTGGGCCGCCGCCGTGGCGACCGGCCGCTGGGCCGAGGCCGACCGTCCGGCCGGCTGGTGATCGCCACCCTGATCGGTGCGGCGACGCTACGCGCGCTCTACGGCTTCCTGCTGCTCTTCCTCGCCTTCGCGATCAAGAAGGGCGACCTGACCACAGTCGTGTTCGGCCGGGATCTGGGCGCCGAGTGGGCGTTGGGCGTGGTCGGCGGCGCGCTCGCTGTCGGCACCTTCCTGGCCACCGCCATCGGCACCCGACTGCGCATCCACCGGCCGACCGCCATCCAGTCCAGCAGCATGATCATCGTGGCCGGGGTGGCGGTGCTCGCCGTCATCCAGTTCTCGCTGCTGATGGTTGCCCTGCTCTGCCTGGTCGCCGCGCTGGCCAGCGGGGTAGCGAAGCTGGCCGTGGACGCCTCGATCCAGGAGCGCATCCCGGAACGGTTGCGGGCCAGTTCCTTCGCCCACTCCGAGACGGTGCTGATGCTCGCCTTCGTCGCTGGCGGCGGGCTCGGGCTGGTGCCGTTCGATGGCCGGATGGGCATCGCCGTGGCCGCCGGGGTCGGCGTACTGGCCGCGATCCGGGGTGTGCTGGCCGCCGCCCGGCTGCGCGGCGAGAAGCTGGCCGGCCGACCGCTCGGTGACGACGAGCTGACCGAGGACGAGCCGGCAGACGAGCCGGCGGACGAGCCCGGCGACCCCACACCGACCTCACCGGCGCCGACCCAGACCAGCTCACCGCAGTACGACGACCCGAGCCTCGCCCCGCCGGGCTACCACATCTACCGCCCGTCGTCGGCAGTTGGCGGCCCGGGTGGCGGGGCCGACGACGAAACCCGGCGCGAGTCCCCCGGCTCACTCTCGTGACCGGTCTGCTGGTGGTGACGGCGGTTCCCGCCGAGGCGGACGCGGTCCGCGCCGGGCTGACCGACCGCAGCGTGACAGTCACCCCGATCGGTGTGGGTCCGGCCGTCGCCGGTGCCGCCACCGCCCGGCTGCTGGCGCTGGCCGAGGCCGCCGGCCGCCCGTACCGTGCCGTCGTCAGCGCCGGCGTGGCCGGCGGCTTCAGCGACCGGGCCGAGGTCGGCGACACCGTGCTCGGCACGGCCAGCATCGCCGCCGACCTGGGAGCCGAGTCGCCCGAGGGTTTCATCCCGGTCGACGAGTTGGGCATGCCGCCCGCGCTGCTCGGTGCGGGCAGCAGGGTGCCCGCGGACCCGGGTCTGCTGGCGGCACTGCGAGCCGCCCTCCCGAGGGCCACGGCCGGTCCGGTGCTCACTGTCAGCACCGTCACCGGCACCACGGCCAGCACCGACGAGTTGCGTCGGAGGCATCCGGAAGCGGTCGCCGAGGCCATGGAGGGGTACGGCGTGGCGGTCGCCGCGGCGCAGGCCGGGGTGCCGTTCGCCGAACTGCGCACCATCTCCAATCCGATCGGCCCCCGCGACCGGGACGCCTGGCGGCTGCGCGAAGCCCTGGCCGCCCTGACCGCAGCAGCCCCAGCGCTGCGCTGAGCCGGCACTGCGCTGACTCGGCGTTGCGCTGAGCCGGCGTTGCGCTGAGCCGGCACTGCGCTGAGCCGGCACTGCGCTGAGCCGGACGACGGTCAGGAGAAGCAGCCTTTGCCCGGGTGGCCCAGGCGCAGTGCGGCCGGGCGGCGTCCCTCGATCTCGAAGCCGCACGCCAGCAGCAGGTCGGTGCCGGATCCCTCAGCGATAGCCGCCGCGTCGTCGATGCCCGCCTCGCGCATCCCGGTCACCAGCGCGGTGACCAGCCGACGCCCGAGCCCCAACCGCCGGTACCGGGCGTCGACAAGCACGCCGTCGAGCACCATCTCGCGCTCCGGCAGGTGCGGATGCCACTCTCCGTACTCCAGGAATGGGCTCCGCTCATGGGCCCGCAGCTCACCAACCAGCTTGCCGTCGGGAAGCTCGGCGACGTACCGCCAGCAGGTGGCCGGCAGGTCGTCACTGATCACCCGACGCACCCGCGCAGTCCGCCGGACCTCGGCAGCCCACCGCCGATTGTCGCGATAGCGCCGGTTCAGCTCGTACGCGGCCGGCGGCAGCGGGAGCGGATACCGCTCGGGCGGCAACCGGTACCACTCCGCCCACCAGGCACCGGGCCAGTCCCGCGGCTCGTGCACCGGCCAGACGTCGAGGTGAGCCGGGTATCGGCGGCCCGCCTCGTCACGCATGTCGTCGTGCGGAACCGGCGCGGGTTCGGTGACGCCGGACGCGGATGGTGGGACGCCAACGGCCAACGTCCCACCCGCGGCCTGGACGAGGCGTTCCACTGTCCGGAATCGGGGATCGAGCGCCCGCCCCGACTCGATGCGGGCAAGCGTCGGCTGGGGCACGCCGGATTTCTCGGCCAACTGTCGCTGACTCAGATCGGCCCGCCGACGCAGCGCGCGGAGCGCCCGCCCGAGGTCGGCGCCGCCGGTTTCGTCGGTGTGGTCACTCACCTCGGTCACAGGCCGATGTTCCCGGCTGGTCAGCGAGTTATCAACACCATGCGCGGAGCTGTGGATAACGCTGTGGACAACCTCGACCACCGGTGGATGACCTACTCCCTCGACCCCTTTGGAGCTGAATCGTCTGCGGCATCACCACCCTCTCGGGGCCCCGGTCAACCGGCCCCGCCCCTGTGGCTGGGTCTGAGGCCGGGGCTGGGTCTGAGGCCGGGGCTGGGTCTGAGGCCGGGGCCGGGGCCGGGGCCGGGGCCGGGGCCGGGGCCGGGGCTGGGGCCGGGGCCGGGGCTGGGGCTGGGGCCGGGTCCTGGTCTGCGAGCACCCTTGGCCCCAGCTCCAGACCACGGTCACCGACTCCGGGCGATTCGTTTACGACATCAGCTCCAAAGGGAGACCGGGATGGGTGCTCGACCCTGCTGGGCCAGTCGTTTCCCCGCGTTGTTCCACCCGGCGTCACGGTCGCGGATCACAGTCGTGGGGTGGGCGAGGAACTTGGGCGGAGGGCGGGGCTACCGTGAGGGTGTGGCGCTCTCCCTGGCGATCTCGCCCTGCCCCAACGACACCTTCGTCTTCCACGCGCTGGTGCACGGACGGGTGCCCGGCGCGCCGCCGGTCGAGGTGACGTACGCCGACGTGGACGTCACCAACACCGCGGCCGAGCGGGGTGCGTTCGACCTGGTGAAGGTGAGCTTCGCGGCGCTGCCCTGGCTGCTCGACGACTACCACCTGCTGCCCTGCGGCGGCGCCCTCGGTCGCGGTTGCGGTCCACTGGTGCTCACCCGGGGCGACCGTGACGGCGGGCCGGACCGCACCGACCTGACCGGTGCCACGGTGGCGGTGCCGGGCGACCGCACCACCGCGTACCTGCTGTTCCGGCTCTGGTCGGCCGGGCGACCGCCGGCCCGGATCGAGGTGGTTCCGTTCCACGAGATCATGCCGGGCGTGGCGGCTGGGCGCTACGACGCTGGGCTGGTCATCCACGAGGCCCGGTTCACCTACCACCGGCACGGCCTGAGCGCGCTTGTCGACCTCGGCGAATGGTGGGAGGCAGACACCGGCCTGCCCATCCCCCTCGGCGCGATCCTGGCCCGACGCGGGGCGGTCGACCCGGAGGCCGCGGCCGGCTGGGTCCGCGAGTCGGTCCGGCAGGCCTGGGCGGACCCGGCGGCCAGCCGGGAGTACGTGCTGGCGCACGCCCAGGAGATGGAGCTCGACGTGGTCGACCGGCACATCGGCCTCTACGTCAACGAGTTCACCGCTGACCTGGGCGAGGCCGGTTTCGCCGCGGTGGCGGCACTGCTCGACCGGGCCGCCACCGCCGGCCTGGTGCCTCAGACCTCCAGCTCGCGGGCCACCGCGTGGACCAGCTGAGCGATCTTCTGCGCGGACTTCTTGTCCGGGTACCGACCCCGGCGCAGGTCCGGCTGGACCTTCGCCTCCAGCACCTTGATCATGTCTTCGACCAGGCCGTGCAGCTCCTCGGCCGGCCTGCGGCGCAGCTCCGACATCGACGGCGGCGCGTCCAGCAGCTTGACCCCCATGGCCTGCGCGCCCCGGCGGCTGTCCACCACGCTGAAGTCGACCCGCTGGCCACCCTTGAGGTCGGTGACACCCGCCGGCAGCGCCCCCTTGGGCAGGAACACGTCGCCGCCCTCGTCACTCGTGACGAAGCCGTATCCCTTGGCCGTGTCGTACCACTTCACTCGACCCGTAGGCACCTGAAAACCCCTGCTTCACTTGAGCCGCTACTGCTCCAAGGCTAGCTGGATCATCCGGTCGAGCGCCGCTGGGAATTCGGTGAGCTCGTTCAGCACGACTTCCGCCCCGGCCGCGCGCAGCTCATCCGAGGAGCAAGGGCCGGTTGCCACACCGATGCCGGGCACCCCGGCCGCTGCGGCCGCCACCATGTCCGCGACATGATCACCGACGTAGTGGGTCGCGCCGTGCTCCCGCAGAGCGGTCGCCTTCTGCTCGGCGAACAGGTCGCCGGCCAACTCGTCGACAGCAAGACCGAGGTGATCGAGGTGCAACCGGGCCAGCCGGCCGATCTTGGACGTGACGACCAGCACCCGGCCACCCCGCGCACGGATCGCCTCGATGGCCTCCCGGGCACCGGGCAGCAGGAGCGTCGGGGTGATCGCGTACGCCGGGTACAGCTCGCGATACACCCGCACGGCCGACTCGACCTGCTCCGGAGGGAACCAGTGCGCGATCTCGGTACGCAGCGGCGGCCCGAGCCGGGACACCGCCAACTCGGCGTCGACCCGCACGCCGGTCCTGGCGGTCAGCGCCCGGTACGCCGCGGCGATGCCGGGGCGGGAGTCCACCAGGGTCATGTCGAGGTCGAATCCGACGGTCAGTGCGGGCATGTCGAGAAACGTACCGGCTACTCCCAGCCGACCGGACGTCCGAGGGGCGCGGAAGCCCGGTGCCGGGCTAGCGTGGAAAGACGATGACCACCTCACTCGCCGACCACCTGCGGTCGCTGCCCGACGAGTCACTGGCCGCGCTCCTCCAGCTGCGGCCCGACCTCGTCGTGCCCGTGCCGGCCGACGTCTCCGCCCTGGCCATCCGAGCCCAGTCCCGGGTCTCCGTGGCCCGCGCGCTGGACGGTCTGGACCAGTTCACCCTCCAGATCCTCGACGCCGCCCGCCTCACCCGGAGCCCGGACGACGCCACCACGGCCACCGACACCGTGCTCGCGATGGCGACCTCGGGGCCGCAACCGCCGGCTCCGACGGCCGTCCGGGCCGCCGTGGGCCGACTGCGTGCGCTCTTCCTGCTGTACGGCCCGGAGCACGCGCTCCAGGTGCTGCCAGCCGTCGACGAAGTCTCCCCGTACCCCGCTGGGCTCGGCCGACCGGCCGCGGAGCTGGACCCGCGCACTGCCGCGCTCTGCGCGGACCCGGCGAAGCTCCGACGGACGGTGCTCGCCGCCCCGCCCTCGGCCCGGGCGATCCTGGACCGGTTGGCGGCCGGCCCGCCGGTGGGCAGCGTGCCGCCCGGGGCGTTGCAGGCGCCGCCGCTCGGCGCGGCGGACCCGGTCCTGTCCGACCCGACAAACGGTGGCGCGCCGACCGGCTCCCCGGTGCGGTGGCTCGTCGACAACCGACTGCTGGTCCCGGCGACGACCGGTTCGTCCACGGCCAGCGGAACTGTGGAGCTGCCCCGCGAGGTCGGCCTGCTGCTGCGCCGCGACAGCGGCCCCCTCGGGCCGCTGCGTACCAGCCCACCGCCGGTGGCCGCCGCGCCGCGCGAGCCGAAAGCGGTCGACTCGGCCGGAGCCGGGCAGAGCATGGAGGTGGTCCGGCACACCGAAGGGCTGCTGGAGCAGCTGGGCGACGAGCCCGCGCCGGTGCTGCGTTCGGGTGGCATCGGTGTACGGGACCTGCGCCGGTTGGCGCGTACCGCCGGGTTGGACGAACCGACCACCGCGCTGCTGCTGGAGGTGGCGTACGCGGCGGGGCTCCTCGGTGAGCTGGAGATGCCCGGTGCGACCACCAGCCGGTACGGGGCGGATCAGCAGGTGCTGCCGACCGGCGGGTACGAGGTGTGGCGGGCCGCCTCGCTGGCCCAACGGTGGGAGCAACTCGCCCGGGCGTGGCTGACCATGACCCGGCAGGTGGGGCTGGTGGGCCGCCGTGACGACCGGGACCGGCCGATCACCGCGCTCTCCGCCGAGGCCGAGCGGGCCAGCGTGCCGGCCACCCGACGGGCGGTGCTCGGCGTACTGGCCGATCTGGAGCCGGCGACGGCGCCCACCCCGGAGGAGGTGCAGGAGCTGCTGGACTGGCGGGCTCCGCGTCGCAGCCGGGGCCGGGACGCCGCCCACCGGGAGGTGCTGGCCGAGGCCGCACAGCTGGGCGTGACGGGGCTGGGGGCGCTCACCTCGTACGGTCGGCTGCTGCTGGGGGACCTGACGTCGACCGACGGGCGGGGTGACGACCCGCTGGGCGTGCACGCCGACGTCGAGAGCGGCGACCCGTCCAGTGCCGCGCGGGCGCTGGACGCCCTGCTGCCCGCACCGGTCGACCACTTCCTGGTGCAGGCCGACCTGACAGTGGTGGTGCCCGGCCCACCCGAGCCGGCGCTCGCCGTCGAGTTGGAGGCGATGACGGAGCTGGAGTCGGCCGGCGGGGCCAGCGTGCACCGTGTCACGACGGCGAGTGTGCGGCGGGCCCTGGATTCCGGCTACACGGCCGACGACCTGCACGACGTGTTCCGGCGTCGGTCACGTACCCCGGTGCCGCAGGGGCTCACCTACCTGATCGACGACGTGGCCCGTAAGCACGGCGGGCTGCGGGTCGGCCTGGCCGGGGCGTACCTGCGCAGCGACGACGAGACGCTGATCAGCGAGGTGTTGGCCGACCGGCGACTGGAGTCGTTGGCGCTGCGCCGGCTCGCGCCGACGGTGCTGTGTACGCAGTACCAGGTTGGTCGGCTGCTGGGCGCGCTGCGCGACGCGGGGTACGCCCCGGTGCAGGAGGACGGCACCGGCAGCACGGTGCTGGCCCGGCCGCGAATCCGGCGGGCCCCGCCCCGAGTGTCGGTGACCACCCGGACGATCGACCCGCTGGCCGCCCCGAAGCTACCCATGCCCCGGCTGCTGGGCGTGGTGGAACACATCCGGCGGGGCGACGCGGCGGCGCGGGCCGCCCGACGGGCGCCGGCGGTGGTGCGCGGCGGGGCGCCTGGGCTGGGTGGCGGCCCGGTGCCGGCCCACACCCACAGCGAGGCGCTGGCGGTGCTCCAGCAGGCGGTCCGGGACAAGGCGCTGGTCTGGGTGGGTTATGTCGACGCGCACGGGGCGACGGCGTCACGTCTGCTCAAGCCGGTCTCGATCGGTGCCGGCTACCTGCGGGCCGAGGACGAACGGACCGAGATGCTGCACACGTTCGCGCTGCACCGGATCACCGCGGCGGTGGTGGCGGACTGACCGGCGGCGTAACCGCGCGGGGTGCACCGTCGGTCAGCGGCGGCTGCGGCGTACGGTGCCGACCACCGAGATGATCAGCAGCAGCGCGAAGCCGGCGCCGGCGGATTCCCCGACCGAGTCGACGAAGCCCTGCTGGAGCACCAGCCAGCCGAAGAGGAACCATCCGAGCAGGAGCGTCGCCGCGACGGCGTACGCGATCACCGTCGCTCGGGACACCTCGTCGGGTGGTGCGTGCTCGTGCTCCGCGATCACGTCACGGTCGACCGTCATACCCAGCCTCCCCGCCCGGTCCGGCCCTGGACTCCAAGGGTGACACTCAAGAGTCCGGTCGGACAGGGGGTTACCGCCGCGATTCGCTCAGTGTCACTCAGGTGCCGGGGCGTCGGCCGATCAGCACCACCCGGGTGCCGACCTTGCCGAGCTCCCACATCCGGACGGCGTCGGCGTGCAGCAGGTTGACGCACCCGTGCGAGCCGATCGACTTCTCGTGCAGGTAGGTGGTGGTCTCGTGGAAGCCCATCCCCTGGGTGAAGTGCTGCCAGTACGGCAGCCACACCTCGTACGGGTTGGACCATTCCTTGGGGTTGCGGTAGTTGACGGCGTACGTGCCGGCCGGGGTGCGGTAGCCGGACATGCCGGTGCGGGTCACCGTCGGTGCCATGATCACCTTGCCGCCGCGCAGCGCCCAGACGGTCTGCCGGGTCAGGTCCACGCAGAACGTGGTGCCGGTGCCGGCCTTGCAGCGGGTCGTGTCGGTGGTGGCGAGGCGCTGGGCCACGTCGAGGGTGGTGGGTCCGGCGCGACCCTCGACGGGGCGAATGCCGTACCTCTTCTGGAACTTCTTGATCGCCGCGCAGTCGGCGGCGGACTGCCGACCGTCAACTGTCACGGCCCCGAACCCGCCCAACCGGGCCAGGTGGGTCTCCACCGCCCGCTGGTGCTGCCCCTGGGGGCAACCGGCGACGGTCGGCGTACCGGTGCCGGGGGTTTTCGTGGGTGTCGGGCGGGTCGGCTTCGGCGTGGGTTTCCGGGAGGGTTTCGGGGTGGGCGAGACCGGGGTGGGCCGGCCGTGCTGGTCGGGCCCGGACGTGTCGCCCGCCCCCGTTGCCTGTTCCGCCGCACCGGCTGGGGCGGCTCCCCCGCCACCACTCCCGCCGGACTGCGGATCGAACGCGCACGCTCCCGCGCCGACCAGCACGACCACCACGAGGGCAACCAGCCGGGAAGTGGTCCGAACGTGCTTCATGGGCCCTCCCCAGACAGTCGTCCCTCTACTAGACGTTCGTGAGTGCCATCACGGTTGCGCCCGGTGAGCATCTTTCTTCCGCGGTCCCGCGTCGTGCAACACTGGATGGTCGGCCAGCAGCGGGTATGCGACCCGTTTCGGCCGGTCGGCCAACCGAGGAGAGGACGCTGGCGTGAGCGGTGGACCACTGATCGTGCAGTCGGACAAGACCCTGCTGCTGGAGATCGACCACCCCGACGCGCAGGCCTGCCGGATGGCGATCGCGCCGTTCGCGGAGCTGGAACGCTCGCCGGAGCATGTGCACACCTACCGGCTGACGCCGCTGGGTCTGTGGAACGCCCGCGCGGCGGGGCACGACGCCGAGGGTGTCGTGGATTCGCTGCTCAAGTACTCCCGCTACCCGGTGCCGCACGCGCTGCTGGTGGACGTGGCCGAGACGATGGACCGGTACGGCCGGCTTCAGCTCGCCAACGACCCGGCGTACGGGCTGGTGCTGCGCGCACTGGACCGGCTGGTGCTGATCGAGGTGGCCAAGAGCAAGAAGCTCGCCGGGATGCTCGGCGACAAGATCGACGACGACACCATCCGGGTGCACCCGTCCGAGCGTGGCCGGCTCAAGCAGGCGCTGCTCAAGCTGGGCTGGCCGGCGGAGGACCTGGCCGGTTACGTCGACGGTGAGGCGCACCCGATCGAGCTGGCCGAGGCCGGCAAGGACGGGCGCAAGCCGTGGACGCTGCGCTCGTACCAGCGGGAGGCCGTGGAGGCGTTCTGGGCCGGCGGGTCGGGGGTGGTGGTGCTGCCGTGCGGCGCCGGCAAGACCCTGGTCGGCGCGGCGGCGATGGCCGAGGCGAAGGCGACCACGCTGATCCTGGTGACCAACACGGTCGCCGGCCGGCAGTGGAAGCGGGAGCTGATCGCCCGCACCTCGCTGACCGAGGAGGAGATCGGCGAGTACTCCGGCGAGCGCAAGGAGATCCGCCCGGTCACCATCGCCACGTACCAGGTGCTCACCTCGCGGCGCGGCGGCGCGTTCACCCACCTTGACCTCTTCGGGGCCCGCGACTGGGGCCTGGTCGTCTACGACGAGGTGCACCTGCTGCCCGCGCCGATCTTCCGGTTCACAGCGGACCTCCAGGCCCGCCGCCGGCTGGGCCTCACCGCGACTCTGGTACGCGAGGACGGCCGCGAGGGTGACGTGTTCAGCCTGATCGGGCCCAAGCGGTACGACGCGCCGTGGAAGGACATCGAGTCGCAGGGCTGGATCGCCCCGGCCGAGTGCACCGAGGTCCGGGTGACACTGACCGACGCGGAGCGGATGTCGTACGCGACGGCGGAGGCGGAGGAGCGCTACCGGATGGCGGCGACCGCCCGCACCAAGCTGCCAGTGGTCAAGGCGCTGGTCGACAGGCACCCGGACGACCAGGTACTGGTGATCGGCGCGTACATCGACCAACTGCACCAGCTCGGCGAGTATCTCGACGCGCCGATCATCCAGGGCTCGACCACGAACAAGGAGCGGGAGCGGCTGTTCGACGCGTTCCGGTCCGGCTCACTGCGGACCCTGGTGATCTCGAAGGTCGGCAACTTCTCGATCGACCTGCCGGAGGCTGCGGTGGCGATCCAGGTGTCCGGCACGTTCGGCTCACGCCAGGAGGAAGCCCAGCGGCTGGGTCGGGTGCTGCGACCGAAGGCCGACGGTCGACAGGCGCACTTCTACACCGTGGTGTCCCGGGACACGATCGACACCGAGTACGCGGCGCACCGGCAGCGCTTCCTCGCCGAGCAGGGGTACGCGTACACGATCGTCGACGCCGACGACGTCCTCGGCCCGAAGCTCCCGACCGTCGACTGACCCGTGCGGCCTTGATCGACTCGGTCTTCCGGCCTTGATCGACTCGGTTTTCAGGACGTCGCGGTGTCCGGGGCGCTGTGATGCCCCGGCTTCCTGGAACCCGAGTCGATCAGCGCGGTGGGTGCGGGCGCGGGGCGGGGGACAGGGGTCTCGCGCGCTCGCTATGGAGCTGATGTCGTAGACGAATCAGCCGTCCGGGGTGGACGGCGGCCACTGGCAACGCCGGGCAGCCACGCCTCGTGCGCCGCGCTCCACACGCCCGCGCACCGCGCTCCACGCGCCCGCGCACCGCGCTCCACGCGCCCGCGCACCGCGCTCCACACGCCCGCGCACCGCGCTCCACACGCCCGCGCACCGCGCTCCGGGCAATCAGCGGAACTCAGCGCTTGCGGGACTCCGCGACGAAGACCCCGCGCCCCGGACGACCGACCAACACGCCCTCTTTCCGCAGCTTCGCCACCGCACGGCTGATCGTGGACTGCGAGACGTCGTATTCGTCTGCCAGCACGCGCCCGGACGGAAGCTGTGACCCTGGCGGATAGGTCCCGTCCTTGATCTTCTTCAGAAGATCGTCGAGCAGCTCGTCCATTGTGGGCGGGATAGGCACGTGGAGCCCCTTGCAGTCGGTTGGCTCGCCCAGTAACGATCAGCCGCTGCTGCGCGCCCGGATCTTCGCGCGTACCGCAGCTCGGGTGTTGGTCCGGCTCAGCGCGCGGGTCGAGCCGGGCGGGGTGACCGTCTCGGCGGAGGACCAGCAGGGCGTACGACATTGGGTCTTCTGTGACCGACCACTGCCCGGCGGCGCGCGGTGCGCCCTGCCGGTCGACCACCTCGCGCCGTGCGCGCGACGACCGCGTCAGCCCTGACCGGCGACGCTCACCGGGAGAAGCGGTCCACCAGGACCGCGAGCCGGCGGTCGTGGTCGGCGCGGCGGAGCCGGCCGCTGCGCATCAGCGTGACCAGCCCGTGCAGGCCGCTCCAGAACGTCTCGGTGACCGCCTCCAGGTCGTCGTCCCCGGCGACCGGGCGCACCGTCTCGGACAGTTCGGCGAAGCCCCGGGCCAGGTCGGTTGGCACGTCTTGGCTGGCGAACGGCAGGTCCACGGCGAGTGTGAACATCGCGTCGTAGATCGCGGGCCGCTGCTGGGCGAACGCGACGTACGCGGCTGCCACGTCGGCGACCGCCTGCCGGGGATCGGCGGCGGAGGCTCGGGCCGAGACCAGTGCGGTTGCCAGTTCGGCGAAGCCCTCGACGGCTACCGCCGCCATGATGGCGTCCTTGCCCTTGAAGTGGCTGTAGAGGACGGGCTGGCTGTATTCGATCTCGGCGGCGAGCCGGCGGGTGGTCACGGCGTCCCAGCCTTCCGTCAACGCCAGGTCGCGTGCCGCGGTGATGATCGCCTGCTCCCGTTTTGCCCGCTCGCGCTCCCGGCGCCCCTGTGTCGACATGACAGCAATGCTAGCACCGCTAGCGTTCCTGTCGGCGCTCTGCTAGCGTCGCTCGCGTATCTAGCGGCGCTAGCAATTGGAGCGGATCATGCTGTCCTTCATCGCCTACGGGCTCGCCGTCGTACTCAGCCTCTTCGTCGTCTTCATCGGTGCACGGTTCCTGCTGGTACCGCAGGCCGCCGCCGCCGGGTACGGCGTGCCGGCCCGCCCGGACGGCGACTCCGCCTACCTGACCGTCAAAGGGCTCAAGGACCTCACGTTCGGGCTGCTCGGCCTCGCCCTGATCGCCTTCACGACCGCCGACGCTGTCGCGTGGTTCATGCTGATCGTCGCGCTCGTACCGCTGGGCGACACAGTCATCGTGCTACGGAACGGCGGAACGAAGGCTGTCGCCTTCGGCATCCACTTCGCCACCGCCCTCGTCGTCCTCCTGAACGCCGCCCTGCTGTTCGCCCTGTAGCTGCCAAGATCGCCGGCCGCGCCCTCGCCCGTGTCGATCAAGAGATTTGCGTCATCGATCGGCCTGATGACGACGCAAACTTCTTGATCAACGGAGTCGATGGGTCACGACGTGGGGGGTGGGCAGCGGTCGGGGAGGGTTACCTCGCCGGGGCGGTGGTCGAAGGTGTCCATGGTGAACCATTCGTCCAGCTCCGGGTCGAAGAGGTTCTGCAGGCCGAACTGCAACACCTGCCACCACCGGCTCGGGTCGTGCTGGTCGACGTAGATGTCGCCGAGCGCGATCGGGAACCGGAAGAACTCCCCCGGCACCGTGGAACCGCCGACCACCCCGACCCGCCAGTGGTCCACGTGCCGGCCCTTCTCACCCTGCAGGATCTCGGGCCCCACATAGCGGGCGGTCTTCAGCTTGTCGTTGAAGATCTGGCGGTTGAAGAACCCCGGGACTTTGCTGCACGCGCGCGGCGGAAACAGCGGGATGTTCGGCCACCTGTAGGTGAGCGTGTAGAGCGTGTTCTCGTAGATCAGGTTCGTGAACCAGATCGGATGGTCCGGGCCACCGGCGGTCATCTGGCTGTTGCCGTCGCGGCCCTGCCAGGAGAACGGCACGTCGATGCCGAGGTCCCGCACGACGTACCGGCCGGTGCCCTGGAAATCGGCGGGGAGCAGCGGTGGGCGCGGCTCCCGCGAATCGGGGACCGTGGGGCCGTCGGCCTGCGTCGCGCGAGGCAGCGGCGCCGCCGCCGGACCGGGCGCGACCACCCCGAGGGCGAACAGAGCGCCGGCCACCGCCGAAACCAGAGTCCGACGGGTACGCCTCGACACCATGCCTCCTTCGCCGACGTGCACAGTGGCCGGCGCACTGACCGCGCGCGTGCCTTCGGCGAAGCGTAGGAGCAGGAAAAATGTGAGAACGGGCGGAAGGCTGCGGCTCCACCTGACGAGTGACGGGACGCGCACCGCCTGGAACCGAAAGCGGGCCCGAGCCGGCGTAAAGCGCACCTAGCCGCTTGATCAACAGCGCCCTTCGAGGCGCGGGCAGGACATGAGCTGTCCGACCGCTCAGGCGGCGCGGAGCTTACGAAGGACGTACTGGTTGAGACTCATCCCGTCCTCGGCGGCCTCGATGGCGAGCTCGCGATGCAGGCTCTCTCCGACACGGAGGTTGAACTTGCCCGAGTAGCTTCGCTCCGCGAACGGCTGCGGCACCGCCTCGCCCTGCTCCTGCATGTCGACGATCACCTCCTGCAACAGATCTTGAAGGCCCTGCAGCGCCTCCACCTGCGTGGGGGCCAGCCAGGAGAGCGACGCGAATTCGGCGCAGGTGGCGACAAACTCCTGGTCATCGATCGACCAGGTGACACGGTAGGTGTAGTGCGTGATCTCGGGACGGGCGTCGGCTTGCATCACATGGCCTCCTTCTTGTCGATCGCCTTGAGAACCTGCCGGACCTGGTACGCCTTGGCCTTGCCCTTGTCGTCCTGGATGTTGACGCGTGGGTCACCGGCCCACGGCATCCGGAACACGGCATGCGAGGTGCCCGTCTGCCGCGGCTTCCCGAAGTAGTGCTCGCACACCCGATAAAGATCGTTGTAGGCGATGTTCTGCTGACGCTGCCGCATCGCTTCGACAAGCCTGGCTATCGAGGGCACCCAGCAATGGTACTACCTGCAGTACCAGTACTCCACTCTTTAGAGGACCCGGGTCACCTGTTCGGCAGCGACCACCGCGTCCCGCCGCGCCGGGTCGAGGTTGGCGCTGATCACCACTGACGCGCCGGCCGAGAGCGGCGCGAGCAACCACTTCAGTGGCTGCTCGGTCTCGGCGGCGTCGACCAGGAGGCGGTCGCCGGCGCGCAGGTCCAGCATCGTGGCGAACTCCTGGGCGAGCGCACCCCACTGACCGTAGGTGGTGCCGTCCGCGGTGGCCGGATCAGACGGGTGGATGGCGGTGTGGTCGGGCACGCCGTCGCCGTGTCGCAGCACCTCGGCGGACCAGTCCAACCAGCCCAACGGCACGTCGTCCAGCCGCCCCGGCCCGGTGCCGACGAGATAGCGGTGCGGCGCGTCCGGCACGTCCTCCAGCCAGTCGTCCTGCCGCTCCGGCGTCACGAAGACCGCGTCGAACGGCCGATCGCCGCCCGGTTCGAGCACCGCCAGGCCCGCTGTGGCGCGCGGTCGGAACGACACCGCCAGGCCCGAGGCCCAGGCGCCCAACAACACCGCGGCGGTACGCCAGTGCGGCGGCAGCAGGACCGCTACGCGGCTGCCGGGGCCCAGTCGGCAGCCGTCCCGCAGCAGGCTCGCGCTGCGTGCCGCCCACTGACCGACCTGCTGTGCGGTCAGGTCGACGCGCTCGCCGGTCGCCTCGTCGCGGTAGCTGAGCAGCGGACGTTCGGCCTCGACGGGCCGGGCCGCCTGGTCGGCCGTGACGGTTGGCTGCATCTCCACGCTCCCCGGGTCGACGTCGGCACCACAGTACTCAACGACTTTCGTCGCAGCGGTCGTCGGCCGATGGCCGTATCGGGTGACCGGGTGGCCCGCGCACGGTGCAGAGAACGATCCCCGAAACGCCGCCGAGGAGCGCCCATGCCGACCGGACCCGACCCCGTCACCGCCGACCATCCCGCCACCGACCACCCGGCCGCCGCTGGCCGTCTGCCGCTGCGTCGGCGGCTCCTGCCGGTGATCGCGTTGCTGCTGCTCGCGCCGTGGGCGGCCGAGTGCTCGTGGGGCGGCTTCGCCATCGACGACTTCCTGCCGGTGCTGATCTTCCTGGGCCCGATGTACGGCGGCGCGGCGATCCTCATCCGGGAGACCGCTCGGCACCTCGGCGCGGGCTGGCCGACCATCGTCCTGCTCGCCGCCGCGTTCGGCGTACTCCAGGCCGGGCTGGTCGACCAGTCACTGTTCAACCCCGACTACCTCGACGACACCCAGTACGCCGACACCCGGGCCGCCGCCGAGGCGACGCTGGTGCCGGGGCTCGAATTCAGCCTCCGGCAGGCGTTCGACTACGTCGGCAACCACATCATGCTGACGATCTGCGCGCCGATCGTGCTCATCGAGTCGTTCCTCGGGCCGCAACGGCGGCTGCGGCCGTGGCTGGGCCGACCCGGTCTCGCCGTGGTGGGCGTGCTCTACCTGCTCGGCAGTCTGTTGATCTTCTCCGACAGCAGCGGCCGGAAGGGCTTCCTGGCCAGCCCGCTCCAGCTGGCGTTCGCGGCGCTGCTGGTCCTCGCCCTCGTCGCGACGGCCCTGCTCCCTCGCTGGCGTCGCGCCCACCCGCGCCGGGTCCGCCGGGTGCCGCATCCGCTCTGGGTCGGTCTGCTGGTCGTCGTCGTCCGCCTCGGCTCCGACCTGACGCCCGGCTGGACGGGGATGATCATCGCGCTTTCGCTGTCCGCCGTCGCCGGAGGGCTTGTGGCGTACTGGTCGTCGGGCAACGGCTGGGGGCAGCGGCACGTGCTCGTTGCCGGCACCGCGGGCCTGGTCACCGCCGCCGCGTTCGCGTACCTGGTGCCGCCGTACTCCCCTGCCTCCCCGGCGGCTGCCCTGGCCGGCGACGTCGCGGTCACCGTCATCACTGTCGCCCTGGTCGGCGGTGCCTGGTGGCAGCTGCGCCGTGCTTCGCCGACTGTTCATGTCGGCGCAAGCTGATGCTCCCCGACAACTGTCAGCCTCCGTGCGGGTACGACCTAACGGAGGAAGTCCTTGACACTCAGAAGAGCATTCACCGCGCTCACCGCAGCCGGTGTCGCCGCCGCCAGCCTGACCGGGGCCACCCCCGCGTCGGGCGGCGGGCACCACCATCCAGGCCTGTCGCTCGCCTTCGACCGGGTCGCCACGTACCCGGTGTTCCAGAACCGTCCGGCCGGCGAGGATCCGACGACAGCGACGGTCGCCGAGATCTCGGCGGTCAGCGAGGACGGTCGCACCCTGATCCACACCGACGCGCTGGCCCGGCGCATCGGCTTCCTGGACATCTCCCGTGTCGACCGGCCACGCGGCCTCGGCACGCTCTCCCTGTCCCAGCTCGGCGACGCCGAGGACGAGCCGACCTCGGTCGCCGTGGTCGGCAGGTACGTGCTGGTGGTGGTGAACACCAGCGCCAGTTACACAGCGCCGTCCGGCCGCCTCGACGTGATCGAACTGGCCAGTCGCGAGCGGGTGGCCAGCTTCGATCTCGGCGGTCAGCCCGACTCGATAGCGATCAGCACTGACAAGCGGTACGCCGCGATCGCCATCGAGAACGAGCGCGACGAGGAGGCCACCCCGCCCGGCGGCGAGGAGGGCGACCTGCCCCAGGCGCCCGCCGGTTTCGTGCAGATCGTCGACCTGGCCGGCACGTCTCCGGCCGGTTGGCGGCTGCGGCCTGTCGCGCTGACCGCTGCCGACGGCAGTGCGCTGCCCGCGCTGGCGCAGGCCGGCCTCGCCGCGCCGACCGACCCCGAGCCGGAGTACGTCTCGATCAACGGCCGCAACCAGTTGGCCGTGACGCTTCAGGAGAACAACGGCGTCGCCCTGATCGACCTGCCCACCGGCCGGATCACCACTGTGTTCAGCGCCGGCACCGCCACGATCAGCGGCATCGACACCAAGAAGGACGGTGTCATCGACCTGACCGGCGGCATCACCGACGTGCCGCGCGAGCCGGACGCGGTGGCCTGGGTGGACGACCGCTATCTCGCCACTGCCAACGAGGGCGACTGGCACGGCGGCACCCGTGGCTGGTCGGTCTTCGACAGCCGCAGCGGACGCGTCGCCTGGGACGCCGGCAACACCTTCGAGCGGCTCGCCGTCTCGTACGGGCTGCACAACGAGGACCGGGCCGGCAAGAAGGGCACCGAGCCGGAGGGCGTGGCCGTCGCCGAGTACGACGGTGTCCGGTACGCCTTCGTCGGCTCGGAGCGGAGCAACTTCGTCGCCGTCTACGACCTGGACGACCCCACCCGGCCGGTCTTCAAGCAGGTGCTGCCGACCACCAACGGGCCGGAAGGGCTGCTGCCCATTCCGTCGCGCGGGCTGCTCGCGGTCTCCAGCGAGGAGGACGACGCCGCGGTCAACGTCCGGGCCTCGGTGTCGCTCTTCCAGCTCGGCAGTGCCACCCCGGCGTTCCCGAGCATCGTCTCCGGCACCGACCGGGCCGGCACCCCGACCGGTTGGGGAGCGCTCGGCGCGCTGAGCGCGGTCCCGGGCAAGCGGGACCAGCTCTACAGCGTCACCGACGCGGCGTACGGCCAAACCCGCATCCTCACCGTCGACGCGAAACGGACGCCGGCCGTGATCACCGCCGCGCTGCCGGTGCGGGACGCGGCCGGCGCTCCGGTCGGGTACGACGCGGAGGGCATCTTCGCCCGCCCCCAGGGCGGCTTCTGGCTCGCCGTGGAGGGCGCCAGGGGCGCGGAGAACAAGCTGGTCCGGCTCGACGCCGCCGGGGCGACCCGGCAGACCGTCGCGCTGCCCGCCGAGGTCGCCGCCGGCCTCGGCAAGCAGGGCCTGGAGGGGGTCACCGCGACGACCGACCGGCAGGGCCGGGAGATCGTCTGGGTGGCCGTACAGCGGGAGTTGAGCACCGACCCGGCCGGCGTCGTCCGGCTCGGCCGGTACGACGTCGCGGCGGGCACCTGGAGTTGGTTCGGCTACCAGTTGGGGGCCACCACAGTGCCCGGCGACTGGATGGGCCTCTCCGAGATCACAGTGGTCGGTGACCGGCTCGCGGTCATCGAACGGGACAAGCTGAACGGCCCGGCCGCCACTGTCAAGCGGATCTACACGGTGCCGTTGCCCGGTGCGGCGGCGACCGGTCCGCTGACAGTGCTGCCGAAGACGCTCGCCGTCGACGTGCTGCCCGCGCTTCGCGCCAGCAACGGCTGGACGCAGGAGAAGCTGGAGGGTCTGACAGTGGCCGGCGACGGCGAGGTGTACGCGATCACCGACAACGACGGGGTCAAGGACGCCACCGGCGAGACGGTGCTCCTACGCCTCGGCTCCAGCCGCACGGTCTTCGGCCGCCGCTGACCCACCGCCAGTTCCCCTTCGGCCGGCGTCCACCCTCGCGGTGGGCGCCGGCCGATCACGTCGAGTGACCCCGGCTACAGGCCCACCGCACCCACCGAGGAGCCTTTGCTCTGCATACCTATATGCGACACGCACGCTCCGTGATGAGCGTTCCCACCCCTCGACCGCGCGGCCGTGATGAAGTCCCAGTTCAGCGCGGTGGTGCATATAGGTATGCAGAGCAAAGGCGGTGGGTGGCCCGGCCGGGACACTGCGGCCCGTGACACTCTGCTGCTGGTACCGCCCGCGAGCATCCGGGCATCGATCGTCACCCAGTGTCAGCCGGGCAACTCCGGGCCGCCGTCCAGCAGGGGGGCGAGCAGGTCGTCGTACTCGTCGACCCGGGCCAGGACCTCGGCTGCGGTGAACTGGCGGACGGCCGGTTTTCGGCCACGCGCGCCGGCCTCGACCTCGTCCCAGGTCAGCGGCGTCGACACCGACGGTACCGACTGGGCCCGCAGCGAGTACGGCGCCACAGTGGTCTTCGCCGCGTTGTTCTGGCTCCAGTCGATGAAGACCTTTCCCGGTCGGAGGTTCTTCGCCATCTTCGACACGATCAGCTTCGGGTGGGTCTTCTCCAACTCCTGGGCGATCCGTCGGGCGTAGTCGGAGACGAGGTCGGACGACTGGGTGCCGGCGATCGGGCAGCAGAGCTGCATGCCCTTCTTGCCGGACGTCTTCGGATACGACTCGATGCCGTCGTCCGCGAGACGGTCGCGCATCAGGACCGCCACCGGGCAACACTCGGCGAGCCCGGCCGGCGGGCCCGGGTCCAGGTCGACGACCATCATGTCCGGGTGTTCGCCCACCTTCCACTGCGGTGTGTGCAGCTCCAACGCGGCAAGGTTGGCCAGCCAGACCAGGGTGGGCAGGTCGTCGGCGACCACGTAGTCGATGGTTTCCCGGCCTTTCGTCGAGCCGGGCGCGGGCAGGTTCTCCACCCGCACCCAGTCCGGGGTGGCGGCCGGCGTGTTCTTCTCGAAGAACGACTTGTCGTCCACCCCGTTGGGGAAGCGGATCCGGGTGAGCGGCCGGTCCCGCAGGTGCGGCAGCAGCACCGGGGAGATCCGGGTGTAGTAGTCGATCACCTCGCCCTTGGTGAACCCGGCCGCCGGGTAGAGCACCTTGTCCAGGTTGGACAACTCCAGCGCGCGACCCTCGACGTTTACCCGTAGCCGTTCAGCCGGCATCGTCGACCTCCTCCGGCGGCTTGTCCGGGCGCAACCGCAGCACTCGGGGGAAGCGCAGCCGGCCGTCGGGGGTGCGCTGGCCGTACTTCACCTCCACCACCACCTGGGGTGTTACCCAGATGGCGCCCCGCGCATCCTCGCGCGGCACACCCGGCGCGAACGGTGACACGCCGGAGCGCAGCGGCTCCAGATCGGCGAGGAGCTGCCGCTCGATGGCCGCGCCGATCCCGCCGCCGACCCGACCCCGGTAGATCAGTCGGCCGTCCGGGCCGGGCACCCCGACCAGCAGCCCGCCGATCCGGCGCGCGCCCGGTCGCCAACCGCCGATGACGAAGTCGCCGGTCACCTCCAGCTTGACCTTCACCCAGTCCGGCGAGCGCACCCCCGGGCGGTAGACGGCCCCGACCCGCTTGGCCATCACCCCCTCCAGGCCGTGCTCCCCGGCCGCCTCGTAGGTGGCCGGCCCGTCGGCGAACATCGGCGGCACTGCCCAGCGGAGGCCACCGAGCGCGAGCGCCTCGAGGGCCTCCCGGCGGCGCTCGTACGGCCAGCCGGTCAGGTCGTCGCCGTTCAGCCGGAGCAGGTCGAAGATCATGTACGTCACCGGCATGACCGCTGCCAACCGGGCCGCCTTGGCCCGATCCCGGACGTGCATCCGCTCGGCCAGCGCGGTGAACGACGGCTGCCCGCCCTGGCCGAGCAGCACCACCTCGCCGTCGAGCAGTGCGTCGTCGACCTGCTCGGGCAGGGTGGCCAACTCCGGGTACGCGGCGGTGATCTCCACGCCGGAACGGGCATACAGGTGCTGACCGCCACCTGAGATGTCGGCCAGGGCGCGGACGCCGTCCCACTTGAACTCGTAGGCCCAGCCGTCACCCGCCGGGAGCGGCCCGGTCATCGCGAGCATCGGCTTGAGCGGCGCGCCGGGCACGACCCGACTGTAGTAGCAGCCCGAACACCTCGCGTCCGGTTCTTTCGGATGCGAGCATGGTCGATACCGGGGAAGGGAGCGCAGGATGCGTGCCATCTGGAAGGGAGCCGTGTCGTTCGGGCTCGTCTCGATCGGGGTGAAGCTCTACTCCGCGACCGAGGAGAAGGACATTCGGTTTCACCAGGTGCACCGCGAGGACGGCGGTCGAATCCGCTACAAGCGCACCTGCTCGGTCTGCGGCGAAGAGGTCACCTACGACGACATCGCCAAGGGCTACGACATCGGCGGCGGCGAAATGGTGATCCTCACCGACGAGGACTTCGCCGACCTGCCGCTGACCAGCTCCCGTGCCATCGACGTGCTGGAGTTCGTGCCGGCCGAGCAGGTCGACCCGATCCTCTACAACAAGGCGTACTTCCTCGAGCCGGAGGGCGCGGCGACCAAGCCGTACGTGTTGCTGCGCGACGCGCTCATCGACTCGGAGCGGGTGGCCATCGTCAAGGTGGCGCTGCGCCAGCGGGAGCAGCTGGCCACGCTGCGGGTCCGCGAAGGTGTGCTGCTGCTCAACACCATGCTCTGGCCGGACGAGATCCGCACACCGGACTTCGGTTTCCTCGACGAGGACCTCAAGGTGCGCCCACCGGAGCTGGCCATGGCCAGCTCTCTGATCGACTCGATGACCGGCGAGTTCGAGCCAGACGTCTTCACCGACGACTACCGAGCCGCGTTGCAGGAGGTCATCGACGCCAAGGTGGAGGGTCGGGAGGTCGTCCAGCCGGAGGAGGTCGAGGAGGCCCCGGCTGCGGCGGTGGACCTGATGGCAGCGTTGAAGGCCTCGGTGGAGCGTGCCAAGGCGGCTCGTGGCGAGCAGCCCGCCCGCGGCGGTGGTGGCGGCGAGCCGACGCCCATCTCGTCGGCCCGGTCGGCGCAGAAGGCAGCCGAGAAGAAGGCGGCCAAGGCACCCGCGAAGAAGGCCGCGGCCAAGAAGACGGCCGAGAAGAAGGCGGCGGAGCCGGCGAAGAAGACCGCCGCCAAGAAGACCGCCGCGAAGAAGGCGGAGCCGGCGAAGAAGACCGCCGCACGCAAGACCGCACCTCGCAAGAGCGCCTGACCGGGTACGGCAGCGGCGGCGGTGTCCGCCTCGCCGGGTACGCTCCGCCGGCCGCTGGCGACCGGAGGAGCCCCCATGCCGTACACCCCTGATCTGGACCGGTTACTGACGCCCGGCGCCCGCTTCACCGACCAGCACGGCGGGTACCTGATCGAGGTTCACCCGGTGGGCGACATCGTGTTGCCGACCGGTCGCGTGGTCGGGTGTGACCCGCTGGTCTGCCCGGAGGCGGAGCCGTTCACTGTGACAGTGCCGCCGGGGCGGCATCCCGCCCGCGCCTGGGTGGCGGTGGTGCTCCGGGAGGACGCCGAGGTGGACCGCCGGGTCGCCGCGCTGGAGCTGGTCGTCTCGGCGGAACCGACGATCCGCTGGGAGCCGGCCGTCGCGGGCGACCAGGACGTCGCCACGCTCGGCGCGGACGACTACTTCGGATACGGGGTGGACGCCGGTGTCGGCACCCTCGCCGACCCGACCGCGCTCGCCGTCCTGGAGAGCTGGGACTCCGACCGGGTCGAGGAGGTCTTCATCCCGACCGAGCTGCCGTCGTCCCCGGTCCCGGGGCTGATCACCGCAGTGTTGGACGAGGCCAGCGGCGCCAACGTCGTCACGGTGGCCACTGGTTGGGGCGACGGCTGCTACGGCACCTGGATCGGCCGTACCGCCGACGGACGGATCACGTCGTTCGTGACCGACTTCATGGTCGTCCCGGAATAACCGCCCGGGAAAGCCTCGGAATGTCGCACTGGGCGATCCGAGGCGTCGGCGGCGGGCACGGTAGGCCGCGGTGCGGGTACCGTGTGCGTCGGCTTTCCCCCCGGCACCGGGTGCCGGCCACACTTCGCAGCAGGGAGTCGACGACGTGAGCGAGCGGACGCAGCAGACGGGCCCGGACCAGAGCCCGGCAACCAAGTCGGGGCGCCGCCTGGCCGCCCAGTTGGCGGAGAAGAAGGCCGCCGACCGGAGGCGGAAGATCAACGCCGGGCTCAGCAGCCTCGCCGCCCTCGCCGTGGCCGCGACGCTGATCGGCGTCTTCGTGGCGATCGGTGGGGGCGACGACAAGCCCAAGACCCAGGCCGACGCGACCCCGTCCGCCTCCGCCCCGGCCCCCGACGAGGCTGGCGCGCCCCCCGCTCCGCAGCTGCCCGAGGGCTCCGACCCGGCGCTGGGCACCAAGCCGACGGTGACGCCGGGCACTGGCGAGCTCAAGAAGCTCACCGTCACCCCGCTGATCAAGGGCAAGGGTCCGGCAGTGCAGAAGGGCCAGAACATCACCACCAACTACGTGGGGGTGTTCTTCAAGGACGGCAAGGAGTTCGACTCCTCGTGGAAGGCCGGGCAGCCGGCCACCTTCCCGATCGGCGTCGGCCAGGTCATTCCGGGCTGGGACCAGGGCCTGGTCGGGGTGACGGTGGGCAGCCGGGTGCAGCTCGACATCCCGGGCGAGCTGGCGTACGGCAACGACGAGGCCGCCGCAGGTGGACGTCCCACCGGTCCGCTGCGCTTCGTGGTGGACGTGCTCGCCGCCCAGTGACCTGTCCAAGTCGTCCCGGTTGTCGCCGGGACGCGATGGAGTTGTTCACATGGGGCTTCCGGCCCGTCACCCAGCGGCAGTAGGTTCGGCGTCACCCCGGGCGGTTCGCCGCCCGGGGTGAGCAGCATCCGGAACCGGGACGCGGAGGTGCATGTGACGGCGCTGGACGAGCCTGGGCGGACCGCCCGGTCGATGTGGGCGTTCTTCGAGCCGGTGCACACTGTCACCTACCTGCACCCCCGGGCCCGGGCCGCGTACGAGGCGGTCGGGCTGCGCGGCTACTGGCGTGGTTACTTCGCCGGCCGGGCCGCGCCGCTGGGAGCCGCCGAGGCGGCCCCGGTGATCGCCGCCTTCTTCAACTTCGCGCCGCAGATGGTGGCCCGCGCGCTGCCGGCGGTGTGGCGGTTGGCCACCCCGCAGGAGGCGCTACGCGCCCGACTGACCGGTGCCGTGCAGGCGCTCGCCGAGCTGACCTACGAGCTACCCGAGTCGCACCTGGTGGAGGCCGCCGACCTGCTGGATCGGGCCGCCTCGGCGGCGCAGACCGCCGGCCGGGTGCTCGGCGCGGCCAACGCGGCCCTCCCGGCCGGCGAGTACCCGCTGGCGCGGCTCTGGCAGGCCGCCACCACGCTGCGCGAGCACCGGGGGGACGGGCACGTGGCGGCGCTGGTGGCCGCCGGCCTGGACCCGGTGGAGACGCTGGCCGGGCGGGTCGCGCTGGACGGTTCGTCGCCGCAGTACCTGCTGGGCCGGGGCTGGTCCGAGGAGCAGTGGCAGGCCGCCCGCGTGCGGCTCACCGAGCGGGGCTGGCTGACCGGGGACGGCGCGGCCACCGACCACGCCCGGGCCGGGTTCCAGGCCATCGAGGACGCCACCGACCGGGCCGCCGCGCACCCGTGGCAGGCGCTCGGCGCCCACGACACGGACCGGCTCCGGGAGCTGCTGGAGCCGATCGCCCGTTCCGGTCACACTCTGCTTCCCGAGGGCAGCCCGCTCGGTCTGCCCGCGTTGCCCGGCTGACCGGGCACCCACCGGTCGGGCAGGATGGGCCCGTGACTGATGCGGTGGTCTTCGACCTGGACGGCGTGATCGTGGATTCCGAGCCGGTGTGGGAGGAGGTCCGCCGGGCGTACGTGGCGGCGCACGGCGGGACGTGGCAACCGGACACGCAACGCCGACTCATGGGGATGAGCACCGGGGAGTGGGCCCACTACCTAAGCGGAGAACTGGGCGTCGACCGCACCGCCGAGCAGGTAGCCGTCGAGGTGGTCGAGGAGATGACCCGACGCTACCGGGACCACGTACCCCTCATCGACGGCGCCGACCAGGTCGTTCGCCGGCTGGCCGCACGGTGGCCGCTCGGGTTGGCCAGTTCGTCGCCGACCCGGCTGATCGAGGCGGCGCTGGCGGCGACCGGCCTGACCGACGCGTTCGGCGCGACCCTCTCCACCGAGCAGACCGAGCGGGGCAAGCCCGCACCGGACGTGTACCTGAGCGTGGCGCAGCGCCTCGGCGTGGACCCGACCCGCTGTGTGGCCGTGGAGGATTCGTCAAACGGGGTGCGTTCCGCAGCGGCGGCGGGGATGCGGGTGGTGGCGGTGCCGCACGGCTCGTACCCGCTCGACCCGGACGCGGCCGGGTTGGCGGTGGTGACGCTGAACGCGATCGGTGAGCTGACCCCGGAGCTGGTGGACGAGCTGGGTTGACCCGTGTCGAGCCGGGTAGAGACCACGGATGAAGGCCATCGTGTACGAGCGCAACGGCGACCCTTCGGTGCTCGATCTGGTCGACCGGCCGGTGCCGGAGCCGGGTGCGGGCGAGGTCCTGGTGCGGATGGCGGTTTCCGGGGTGAACCCGACCGACTGGAAGTCCCGCCGCAACGCCCCGCCGAACGGGTGGCAGATCCCCGGGCAGGACGGCGCGGGGGTGGTCGAGGCGGTTGGCGAGGGGGTCGACCCCGACCTGATCGGTGAGCGGGTGTGGGTCTGGGAGGCCGCCTGGCAGCGACAGTGGGGCACAACGGCGGAGTACACGCTGTTGCCGGTCCGGCAGGCGGTACGCCTCGGCGCCGCCCCGTTCGAGCTGGGCGCGGCCCTGGGCATCCCGTTCCTCACCGCGCACCGCTGTCTGACCGCCGGCGAGTTCATGCCGGACACGCTGCGGGCCGGCGCGTTGGCGGATCACACGGTGTTGGTGCAGGGCGGCGCGGGCGCTGTCGGCAACGCCGCGATCCAGCTCGCCCGATGGGCGGACGCCACTGTGATCGCCACTGTGAGCAGCGCGGAGAAGGCACAGCTCGCGGCCTCGGCCGGCGCTTCCTTCGTGATCAACTATCGGGAGCAGGACGTGGTCGAGGAGGTCCGCAAGATCGCCCCCGACGGGGTGCACACGATCGTGGAGGTCTCCCCCGCCCGCAACGCCTCGGTCGACGTACGGGTGCTGCGGCACGGCGGCGCGGTCTGCATGTACGCCGACAACGGCGGGGACGAGGTGAGCATCCCGATCCGGGCGATGATGGCGCCGAACGCCCGCTGGCAGTTCGTGCTGGTCTACACCGAGCCGAAGGCGGCCAAGGCGCAGGGCGTGAAGGACGTGGCTGCTGCGGCGAGCCAGGGTGGCATCCGGGTCGGCGCGGAAGCCGGTCTGCCGCTGCACTACTACCCGCTGGCGGAGGCGGCCGCGGCGCATCAGGCGGTGGAGGACTCGACGGTGGGCAAGGTGCTCATCACGACCAGCGATGCCTGATCGGGTCGCTGACCACCCGATTTCCCCGTCAGCAGGACAGAAGCGAACAACTTTCGCAACAATGACGGTGCGGGTCACCCCGCGTGGAGCGGGCGGCCCCGGCGCGGTGCGAACGCCGGGGCCGCCCCTGGGGAGGGTTCAGGAGTACTCCCGCCCCAACAGGCGACAGTGCCGGGGAAAACGTTACGGGGCTGTCAGCTCCCGGACAGTCAGCTCGCCCTCGGCGTACCGCGAACGGACGACCTTCTTGTCGAACTTGCCGACGCTGGTCTTCGGCACCGTGTCGATGAACGCCCAGCGCTCGGGCAACTGCCAGCGCGCCACCGACCCGGCCAGGAAGTCCCGCAACTCCTCGGCGGTCACCGAAGCGCCCTCCCGGACCACAACCGTGGCCAGCGGGCGTTCGTCCCATCGCTCGTCCGGGACCCCCACCACGCACGCCTCCAGCACCGCCGGGTGGGCCATCAGCGCGTTCTCCAACTCCACCGACGAGATCCACTCGCCACCGGACTTGATCACGTCCTTGGCGCGGTCGGTCAGGTTGATGTACCCGTCCGGCGAGAGGGTGCCGACGTCGCCGGTGCGCAGCCAGCCGTCACGGAACTTCTCCTCGTCCGGGGCGTCGTCTCCGACGTACCGGGCGGTCACCCACGGCCCTCGGACCTCCAGCTCCCCCACGGCCGTGCCGTCGGCGGGCATCGGGTCGCCAGACGGGCCGACGATCCGCGCCTGCACGCCCGCGGGCACCCGCCCCTGGGTGTAGCGGTAGCGCCAGGCCTGCTCACCTGTCGCACCGGCAGGCGGACGCGAGACCGACCCCAGTGGGGACATCTCGGTCATCCCCCAGGCGTGGATGACGTCGATTCCGTGCCGCTCGTCGAACGCGTGCATCAGCGCCGGCGGGCACGCCGAGCCGCCGACGATCACCTCACCGAGCGACGAGGTGTCCACGTCGTGGGTGTCCAGGTAGGCCAGCAGGTCGGTCCAGATGGTCGGCACCGCGCCGGCCAGTGTGGGCCGCTCGGCGGCGATCATCTCGGCGATCGGCGCGGCCTGGAGGAACCGGTCCGGCATGATCAGCGACGCGCCAGACAGGAAGGCCGCATAGGGCAGACCCCACGACATGGCGTGGAACATCGGCACGATGGCCAACTCGCGGTCGGTCGGCCCGAGGCCGAAACCCTCCGGCATGCAGACCTGCAACGAGTGCAGATAGATCGACCGGTGCGAGTAGGCCACGCCCTTCGGGTTGCCTGTGGTGCCCGAGGTGTAGCAGAGCGCTGCGGCGTCGCGCTCGTCCACCTCGGGCCAGTCGTACGTGTCGGGCCGGTCGGCGAGCAACGCGTCCCAGTGGTGCACGGTGATCCGGTCGCCGGCCGCCGCCACCAGCGGCGCCGGGTCACCACCGCCGACCACCACGACGTGCCGCACAGTGATCAGCTCACCGATCACCCGGCCCAACAGCGGGATGAGCGTGCTGTCGACGAGGACCACCCGGTCCTCGGCGTGGTTGGCGATGTAGACGACCTGGTCGGGGAAGAGCCGGATGTTGAGCGTGTGCAGCACCGCGCCCATGCTCGGCACCGCGAAGTAGGCGATCAGGTGCTCGTTGTTGTTCCACATGAAGGTGGCGACCCGCTCGTCGCCGGTCACCCCGCACTCGTCGCGCAGCCCGTGCGCCAGCCGGGCGGCGGCCCGGCCCACCTCGGCGTACGTCATCCGGCGGGCTTCGGCGCCCGTCCAGGTGACCACCTCGGCCGTGCCGTGCACCAGTGCACCGTGGTCGAGGATCCGGGAGATCTGCAGAGGGGCGTCCATCATCGTGCTACGCATGGGTAACAAGCTAGTGTCGGCGGTCACACGTTGGGAACCCCCGTAAGTTGTCGCAGGTGAGCATCTCCTGGGCCGACTCGTACGTGGGGCAGTTGCGCGCGCTCGCCGGGGACCGGACGCTGATGTTCGTCGGCGCCCGTGCCGTGGTCAACGACGATGCCGGGCGCATTCTGCTGATCAAACGCTCGGACAACGGCCAGTGGGCCATGCCGGCCGGCGCGATGGAGCTGGGCGAGTCGATCGCCGACTGCGCGGTACGCGAGGTCCGCGAGGAGACCGGGCTGCGCGCGCTGCGGGTCTGCGCGTTCGCCCTCTACACCGGCCCGGACCGGACGAGCACCAACATGTACGGCCACACCTACCAGGTGTTCACTACCGCGTTCAAGGTGGAGGAGTGGGACGGGCAGTTGGCCCGGGTCACCGACGAGACCACCGACGCCGGCTTCTTCGCCCGCGACCGGTTTCCCGCCCCACTCTCCACGTCGGTCATCGAAACCCTGGCCGACCTGGACGTCTTCGAGCAGACGAACCGGCTCATCCTCAAGTAGGGCGGCCCCGGAGCCACCGACCCCGGGGCCGTGCCTCACTGCGGCAGCCGGAGCCCGGCGAAGAACCCTTCCTGGATCCAGTTCGGGTACGCGACGGGCAGCTTGGTGGCCTCGTCCAGCTCGGTGAGGTCCTGCTCGGTCAGTGTGAGATCCGAGGCGGCGATGTTGTCGACCAACTGCTCGTGCTTGCGGGCACCGACGATCACGCTGGTCACTGCCGGTCGGGACAGCAGCCAGGCGACCGCCACCCGGGCCGGGCTCACCTCGTGCCGCTCGGCGACGCCCTTGAGCACGTCGACCACTCCGAAGGCGTGCTCGGGGTCGAACGGGGTGAAGCTGGCGTAACCGGGCTGGGCGCTCCGCGCGCCACTGTCGGCGACGGCACCGTCCCGGCTGACCTTGCCGGAGAGGAAACCACCGGCGAGCGGGCTCCAGACGGTCAGCCCGACACCCTCGTTGAGTGCCATCGGCACCACGTCGCGCTCCACGTCCCGGCCCAGCAGCGAGTAGTACTCCTGCACCGCGACGAACCCGGCCAACTTCTCCCGAGCGGAGATACCCAGCGCCTTGGAGATCTGCCAGGCGGCGAAGTTCGCAGCGCCGATGTAGCGGACCTTGCCCTGCCGGACCGCGTCGTCGAGCGCGCGCAGCATCTCCTCCATGGGAGTGATCTGGTCGAAGTTGTGGATCTGGTACAGGTCGATGTGATCGGTGCCCAGTCGGCGCAGGCTGTCCTCCAGGTTCTGCATGATGTGCAGCCGGGAGGTGCCGACGTCGTTCGGGCCGGGGCCCGTCCGTGAGTGCACCTTCGTCGCCAGTACGACGTCGCGACGCCGCTTGCCGAGCGCCTTGCCGAGCAGTTCCTCGCTCTCGCCGTCGCTGTAGCCGTCGGCGGTGTCGACGAAGTTGACGCCCGCGTCCAGCGCGGTGTCCACCAGTCGCTGCACCTCGGGCAGCGCCAGCCCACCCAGGGTGCCCCAGAGCGGGTGCCCGCTGCCGCCGAAGGTCATCGCGCCGAGCGAGATCTCCGAGACGTACACCCCGGTGGTGCCCAGCAGTCGGTACTTCACGTGTGTTGCTCCTCATGGTGGGTCGGAGGCCGAGGTCAGGCACTCCGTGGTCACTATGTCGGACACTGTGTCCGGCAACGAGCGTACGTCGCCGCCCCGACCCCGGCCACCTAGGATTCCGGCTATGCCCTCGATCACCCGCCGCCGCCCGCGCAATCCCGACGGACGCGCGGCCGTCGAAGCGCGGGTGCTGGCGGCCACCGAACGGCTCCTGAAGGAGGGGATCCGCTTCACCGACCTCGGCGTACAGCGGATCGCCGCCGAGGCCGGCGTGGCGCGGTCGACCTTCTACACCCACTTCCGGGACAAGAGCGAACTGCTCATGCGCCTCGCCGGCACCATGCGGGAGAGTGCGTTCGACCGCACCGGCGAATGGGACCCGGGCGGCCCCGGCGACCCGCTCGCTCGGCTCACCGACGTGTTCGCCGACGTGATCCGGATATACCGGACGTACGCCCCGGTGCTGGCCGCGGTCAGCGAGGTCGCCGCGTACGACGAGGTGGTCCGGGACTACTGGGCGGCCGGGCTGGAGCGGTTCGTCGCCCGCACCGTGGACGCGCTCCGGATCGAGCAGCAGGCCGGGCGTACCCGCGCCGACCTGGACGTGACGACGGCCAGCCGGCTGATAGTGGTCGGCGGCGACCGCTTCCTCGCCGACCACGTCAGCACCACCTCGGCCGACCCGGAGACCGACGCGGCAGCCGCCCGGGAGTTGGCCGCGACCTGGTGGTACGGCGCCTACCGCCGCCCCGCCTGACCTAGGGCCCCGCTGACGCCGACCGCCCCGGAGCGGTCCGGGGCGGTCGGCGTCGAGATGCTCAGATCATCGTCTGGGACTTGGCCTCCATGTCGGCGGCGGCCTCCTCCTTCGACTCGCGGGTCAACGGCTTGCCGCCCGGAGCCGGGGCCTCCCCGCCGAGCGGGTCGGCGCCACCGGTGGCACCCTTCGGGCCGGCACCCCGCAGCTGCGTGTTGGGCAGCGTCAGTGTGACCACCACCGCCACGATCGCGATCAGGCCGGCGGTCAGGAAGACCATGTCCAGCGCGTCGACGAAGGCGCCCTGGATGGCCGCGCGCACCGGGCCCGGCAGGGCCAGGATGGTGGCCGGATCGTTGATCGAGATGTTGGCGCCACCACTCGCCGCCACCGCGGCCTGCTCCTGCGGCGGGAGCTGCGCGATCGCGCCGGGCAACCGGTCGGCGAGTCCGCCGGTCAGCCGGGACGAGAGCACAGTGCCGAGGATCGCCACACCGAACGAACCGCCCAGCGACCGGAAGAAGGTCGCCGACGAGGTGCCGGCGCCCAGGTCGCGTACCGAGACCGCGTTCTGCACCGCCAGGATCAGCGACTGCATGCACAGGCCCAGCCCGACGCCGATCACCACCATGTACCCGAACGCCACCCAGAGCGAGGTGGCCACTTCCAACTGGGTGAAGAGGAACATGCCGACCAGGAGGGTCACCGAACCGGCCACCGGGAACCACTTGTACCGGCCGATCCGGGTCATCGCGCGGCCGGTCAGGATCGAGGTGACGATGATGCCGGCCATCATCGGCAGCATCAGCAGACCGCTGCGGGTCGGCGAGGCCCCCTTCACGATCT
The DNA here is from genome assembly GCF_036347035.1 of Micromonospora sp. NBC_00821. Taxonomy (NCBI): domain Bacteria; kingdom Bacillati; phylum Actinomycetota; class Actinomycetes; order Micromonosporales; family Micromonosporaceae; genus Micromonospora; species Micromonospora sp. NBC_00821. The sequence goes on along the minus strand of NZ_CP108880.1, from coordinate 682,888 downwards.
GCAGGTACAGCGGGATGAAGATGATCGAACCGAACATCACCAGACCGATGATGAGCAGGGCCGAGTTGGCCAACGCGAAGGTGGCGTTCCGGAACAGCCGCAACGGCAGGATCGGCTCGGCCACCCGGGCCTCCTGGAGGACGAAGAGCACCCCCAGCACCGCACCGACGACGAAGAGCCCGATGATCACGCCGGAGCCCCAGGCGTACTCGTTGCCGCCCCAGCTCAGCGCCAGCAGCAGCGAACTCACCCCGGCCACCAACAGACCGGCGCCGAGCCAGTCGATCGAGTGGTCCCGACGTTCGAACGGGATCAACCGCATCACGTGGTAACAGACGACGATGGCCAGGATCGCCAGCGGCACGTTGATGTAGAAGATCCACCGCCAGTCGGTCTCCGCGAAGTAACCACCCACCAGCGGCCCGGCGACCGACGAGATGCCGAAGACCGCGCCGAACAGGCCCTGGTACCGGCCACGCTCCCGGGGCGACACCACGTCCGAGATGATGGTGAACGCGAGCGTGAGCAGACCACCGGCGCCGAGACCCTGGATACCCCGCGTGACGATCAGCTGGGTCATGTTCTGCGACAGCCCGGCCAGCAACGACCCCAGCAGGAACGTGCCGATCGAGAAGAGGAAGACCGGCCGACGCCCGTACAGGTCGGCCATCTTGCCGTACAGCGGCGTCGACGCGGTCGAGGCGAGCAGGTACGCGGTGACCACCCACGAGTAGTGGTTGATCCCGCCCAACTCGCCCACGATGGTCGGCAGCGCCGTACCGACGATGGTCTGGTCGAGTGCGGCCAGCAGCATGCCGGTCATCAGGCCCAACATGAGCAGCCGGATCTGCTGACGGTTCAGCACCGGCGCATCCGAGGCTTCGGTGGTCATGTGGCCTTCTATCCCGCGAGCCGCAGAACATGCGCCGAACCACCAAAAAACCAACCCCGTGCCGCACCCGCTCCGCCAGCGTTGATCATGAAGCTATTGCCACGACACGCCGCGCCGAAGGGCAATAACTTCATGATCAACGGAGGGGTGGGTGGGGTCAGGAGGTGAAGGTTTTGGTGATCGCCGCGCAGAAGGCGGGTAGGTCGTCGGGTTTGCGGCTGCTGGTCAGGTTGCCGTCGGTGACGCACTCCTCGTCCACCCAGGTGGCCCCGGCGTTGGTCAGGTCGGTACGCAGGGTCGGCCAGGAGGTGATCCGCCGGCCGCGCACCACGTCCGCCTCGATCAGCGTCCACGGGCCGTGACAGATCACCCCGACGGGCTTGCCCGCGTCGAAGAACGCCTTCACGAACCGCACCGCGTCCGGGTCGCCCCGCAGGAAGTCCGGGTTCGCCACCCCTCCGGGCAGCACCAGCGCGTCGTAGCCGGCGGCGTCGGCCTTGTCGACAGTCACGTCCACGTCGTACGTCTTGGAGTGGTCCAGGTGGTTGAAGGACTGGATGGAGCCCGGCTTCAGCGAGACCAGCTCGGCCGTCGCGCCGGCGTTCTCGACCGCCTCGCGTGGCTGGACGTACTCGACCTCCTCGACGCCGTCGGCGGCCAGGAAGGCGATCCGCTTGCCCTGCAATGTCGCTGCCATCTCGGTACATCTCCTTTCCGGGGTACCTCAATCCCCTTCCCGCGCTCGAACGCCCGAAACAGGTCGGTCAGGTGTGGGACCGGCTCGGACCGGTCACGGAGCCACCGAGGACCGCTTGACCAGCGGCGGGACCGGTCGGCGCGCAGGTTTGTCCGGCAGGCCGCTGGGGACCCGGGGAGGCATGGCAGGAGCAGCAGCGGAGCAGCGCCGGTTCGCCACCGTCGTGGAGAGCTGGCTCGGACGCCCAGTCCTGATCGTCGGTGACGCCATGTTGGACGAATGGCGGTTCGCCGACTCCGACCGGCTCTGCCGGGAGGCGCCCGCCCCGGTCCTCACCCTGCGACGGCGGATCTCCGCCGCCGGTGGGGCCGCGAACACCGCCGTCAACGTCGCCGCCCTCGGCGGCCGGGCGGTGCTGGTGGCACCGGTCGGCGCGGACGTCGCCGGGGACGAACTGCACGACTGCCTGGACCGCGCGAGCGTCTGGGACCGCACCGTCAACCAACCCGGGCGACCCACACCGGTCAAGCGGCGGATGTTGGCCGGCAACCAGATCCTGCTGCGTGAGGACTCCGGTGACCCGGAGGACGCGCTGGACCACGACGGGGTCAGCCGGCTGCTCACCGCCCTGAGCTGCGCCACCGAGGAGTTGCGCGCCGCCGCCGGTGGGGAGGCGCCGACCCTGGTGGTCTGCGACTACGGCCTGGGCGCGCTGCCCGCGCCGGTCCGCGCGTGGCTGGTCGAGAACCGCCAGCGGTACGCCACCGTCGCGCTCGACGCCCACGACCTGGCCGACTGGCGGGGCCTCGCGCCGACAGTTGTCACCCCCAGCTTCGCCGAGGCGACCCGGTTGTTGGCCCGCGCGGGCGGTACGACCCGACCGACCGGCGGGACCGAACTGCACCTGGAACACCCGGACGGCGACCCCGTCGACGGACCGTCCGAGATGACCGTCGGCGCGGCCCCGGGGGCGGTACGCGCTGACGACACCGCCGCCGAACCGACCCGTGCCGACCGCCCCGGGCCGGTCGGCGAGCCCACCCCGGGCGAGGGGCGGGTCGCCCTCACCGGTGACGGGCTCAGCGTCACCGGCACCGGCGTCACAGTGAACACCCGGGCCGGAGAGGGCGTCGACCGGGCCGTCCTGGCCAAGTCGCGGCTGGCCGAACTGCGTGCGCACACCGGTGCCGACGTGGTCGCGGTGACCCTGGACACCGAGGGCGCCGTGGTCGGCGGCGCCGACGGGGAGCCACGACGCAGCCACAGCACTCCGGTGCCGGCGAGCCACGCCGTGGGTGCCGGCGACGCGTACCTGGCGGCGATGACGTTGGCCCTGGCCGCCGACGCGCCCCTGCCCACCGCCGCCCAACTCGCCCAGCTCGCGGCCACCATCACCGTCTCGGACACCGGCACCTGCGTGTGCCGACGGGACGACCTGCTCGCCGCGTTGGACCAGCCGACCGACACCACCAGCCACCCCGCGCTGGTCGGCGGCGACGAGTTGGACGCGATCGTCGCCGAGTACCGCGAGGCGGGACGGTCGGTGGTCTTCACCAACGGCTGCTTCGACGTGCTGCATCGCGGGCATGTGCGCTACCTGGAGCAGGCACGCGCGTTGGGCGACCTGCTCATCGTGGCGGTCAACTCGGACGGCAGCGTACGACGGCTGAAGGGCCCGGACCGGCCGGTCAACCCGGTCGAGGACCGGGGTGCCCTGCTCGCCGCGCTCGCCTGCGTGGATCACGTGGTGGTCTTCGAGGAGGACTCACCGGCCGCGCTGATCGAGGCGGTCCGACCGGACGTGTACGTCAAGGGCGGTGACTATCCGCCGGAGCTGGTGCCGGAGGCGCCGCTGGTACGCCGGCTGGGCGGCCAGGTGCGCACCCTGGGGTACGTGCCCGACCGGTCCACCTCCGCGATCATCGAGCGGATCCGGTCGCACAGCCAGGACCCGTCGCCCCACATCGACGACCGGGAGCCGGACCCGTCGCTGCGCACCCGCACCCAGGCGTCGTGAACCGCCCCCTCGACCTCGGCACCCCGGACGAGTTTCGCGCCGACCGGCTGGTGGACGTGCTGATTCCGACCCGGAACCGGCCCGCCGAGCTGGCAGTCACCCTGGGCGGGCTCGCCGCCCAGGACGGGGTACCCGGCTTCGGCGTGGTCGTCAGCGACCAGTCCGACGGGGATCCGGCGTACACGCACCCGGCCGCGGCCACAATGGTCCGGGCACTGCGCCACCGGGGTCACCCGGTGCTGCTGACCCGCCGACTGCCGCGACGGGGGTTGGCCGAACACCGGGCGTACCTGCTCGCCGCCTCGGCCGCCCGGTACGTCCTCAGCCTCGACGACGACATCTGGCTGGAACCGGGCGCGCTGCACCGACTGGTCACCGCGATCGGTGAGCTGGGCTGCGGGTTCGTCGGCAACGGCGTGCACGGGCTCTCGTACACCGATGACGTGCGGCCGGAATCGCACCGCCACTACGAGGAGTGGGCCGGGCCGCCCACACCGGAGCGGATCCGACCCGACACCCCGGAGTGGAACCGGGCCCGAATCCACTCGGCCGCGAACCTGCTGCACATCACCGAGCAGTTGGCGCTGCCTCCGGGCGCGTGGCGGGCGTACAAGGTCTCCTGGATCGGCGGGTGCGTGCTCTACGACCGGGCCAAGCTCGTCGACGCTGGTGGCTTCGACTTCTGGCGTCGGGTGCAGGAGAAGCACCAGGGCGAGGACGTGGCCGCGCAGCTCGCCGTGTTGTCCCGCCACGGCGGCGCGGGCATCCTGCCCAGCGGCGCGTACCACCTGGAGTCCCCCACCACCGTCACCGACCGGGACGTGGAGGCGTGGGAGGTAGTCCTCGCCGAGGAGGACACCCCGCAGCCGGCCTGAACTACTGGGTGAGCAACTCCCGGGCGGCTTCCAGCACCTCGATCACCGGTACGTCGGTCACGAACGAGTCCCGGTGCGGGCAGTCACCGTCGCCGGGCCGGTGCGGATAGATGCCCGGTGTGCAGTCGACACCGCAGACTGGGCAATGCACAGTCCACGAGCTGATCGGCCGGTGTCGACCCCGCAGCGGGCTGGCCCCGTTGATCAGGTTGCCGACCCAGAAGATGCCCACAGTGGGCGCGCCCACCGCTGCGGCCAGGTGCAGCGGGCCGGTGTCGTTCGAAACGACCAACGCGCAGTCGGCGTAGCAGCCGACCAGCCCGCCCAGGCTGAGCGTGCCCACCTGTGGACGCACCGGCACCTGCGCCGCGGCGACGACCCGATACACCACCTCCTGCTCGGAGGGCGTGCCGGTGACCAGCACCTCGTAGCCGTCCTCGTGCAGCGCCCGGGCCACCTCGGCGAAGCGCTCGGCGGGCCAGCGGCGGCGGGTGTCGGTGGCGCCCGGATGCAACGCCACCCGGGGACGGCGTCCCGGGCCAAGCACCCCGGCGGCCTCGGCCCGGTCGGCGTCGGTCACCGCCAGCGTCGGCGTGATGGTGGTGGCCGGCGCTCCCGCCAGCGCCACCACCTCCAGGTAGCGGATCACCTCGTGCTGGTAGTAGACGTAGCGCAGCCACCGGTCCAGCGGCGGCGCGTCGTCGGCGCGCAGGCCCACAGTCAACCGGGCACCAAGCCGACTGATCAGCGGGTTGGAGTTGGCACCCCCGCCGTGGATCTGCACCGCCAGGTCGAATTCCGCACCGGCGGCAGCGGCCACGAAATCGTCGATCGACGACTCCGGCTCGCCCGGCTCCGGCGTGCGGATGCCAGCTGCCGGCGGCACCACCAGCACCCGGTCCACCGGGCCGGGCCGGTCGCGCCAGAGCTTCGCGTGCCACGGCGCCCCGAGCAGCACGATCTCCGCCGAGGGGTACGCGCTGCGCAACGCGTCCAGCGCCGGCAGGGCGAAGATGAAGTCACCGAGCGCGTTGGCGCGCAGCACGGCGATCCGCCGCACGTCGGGAAGGCGCTCGGCCGTCGGGCCGAGCACTGACGGGGTGACCACCCTGCCCGCTACGGCCGGTCGATCTCGCCGGCGGTGTCCGGGCGGTGCAACTCCCGGTCCGCTGCGGGATCGGCTGGCATCGACGTACCCGTCCCGAAGTCGCCGGAGCGCGGCCCGGTGCGGCCGACGGTGATGGTGCGCGGCGCGGGCCGGGTCGCCCGTGGCAGCCGGACCCGGAGCAGGCCATGGTCCATCACCGCGTCGATGGTGTCCGGGTCGACCCGCGCCGGCAGGTTGACCCGGTACTCGAAGCCGCGCGTCTCGAAGCCGCCGGGGATGCCCTGGTCGGCGTTGACCTCCGCCTCCGAACGGGCCCGCACGCACAACTCGCGGTCGTCCAACTCGACGGCCACCTCCTCCGGCGCCACCCCGGGCAGCCGGACGACGACCTCCCAGCCGTCCGAGGTCTCGGTCAACTCGACGTCGGACGCCCCGCCGCGACCACCGACCAGGCGACTCAACTCGGAGCGCAGCGACTGCAACTCCCCCATCGGGTCCCAGCCCTGCTGCCGGTTGCCGCGCCACCCCCGGCCGAAGCCGCCGAACGGCTGCTCGCTCATCACACCTCTCCGATCCGCTGGGTGGCCGTCGGTGGCCGTAGTGAGCTGGGCGCATCCAGGCCCGCATCAGGGTCGACGCCCACACCGAGCCGGTCGACCAGCTCGCCACCGAGCCAGGCGCTGATGCCGAGAATCGCCAGCGCGACCACCTCGATGGCGACCAGTGCCCCGCCGGCGGCCCGGGAATCAGCGTTCAGCCGCACCGCCCACACGGCGGCGAAGAGCAGGATCACCGCGACGTTGGCGCCCGCGTGCAGCAGACCCACCCGCTTGGCGCGGGTGCCGGTCGGGATCGCCAGGAGGTCGAACGTGCCGGCCGCCGCGGCGAGCAGGCCGCCGATCAGGCCGACGGTGATGTTCCAGTACGCGACCTCGCCGAGGAAGTCGGGACCGCCGACGGTGTCCACCACGTCGAACAGCACCGCCGTGGCCAGCAGCGCGACCGGGAACATCACCAGCATCGGGTGGACTGGGTGACCCAGCACCTTGAGTCGGCTCTCCATCTCCCGGCCTCCACTGGTCGGCGTCCTGCGGAACGGTCTCGTGCGGGCGAGCGCGTCGGGTGAGGCCGTACCCCCGGCAACCAGGCACAAACCTCGCGCTGGTCACGGCGGCCTAGGCTGACGACGGTGGTGCCCCGCCACCGGGTCAACGGCTGAGGGAGGATCAACGTGACGGTGGAGATCACCTCGCACGAGGAGTTGCGCGAGCTTCTCGGCGTGCCGAACGCGCGGGCCGCCACCAAGGAACGCACCCGGCTGCACGAACGGGACCGCGAGTGGCTCGGCGCCTCGCCGTTCTGCCTGATGGCCACGGCCGGCGCGGACGGCAGCTGCGACGTCTCACCCAAGGGCGACCCGGCGGGGTTCGCCCTGGTGCTGGACGACACGACGATCGCGCTGCCCGAGCGGCCCGGCAACAAGCGGGCCGACGGCTACCGCAACATCCTCGACAACCCGCACGTCGGGTTGCTCTTCCTGATCCCCGGGCGGACCGACACGCTGCGGATCAACGGGCGGGCCCGCCTGGTCAGCGACGCGCCCTGGTTCGACGACATGGTGGTCAAGGGGCACCGGCCGGTGCTCGCCGTGGTGGTGGAGATCGAGCAGATCTTCTACCACTGCGCCAAGGCGTTCCTGCGGTCCGCGCTGTGGCGGCCGGAGACCTGGCAGCCCGAGGCACTGCCGTCCCGGGCGCGCCTGATCAAGGAGGTCGAGGCACCGACGGAGAGCCTCGAAGACCTGGAACGGCACTACGGCCCGGCGTACGCCACGAAGATCTACGTCTGATCCCGCCGCACGACGGAGAGAATCATGGGCGTCGACCTACGGTGTTGGCTGGAGTACCACGTGATCGTGCTTGAGAAGGCGTAAGGCTCCACCTGATCACTTGTGGGGTGCCGAGCACGCAGCGCCGCGGTCCGCAGCTTGTCGTCGCGGACCGGCATGTCTGTTGAACGACACTCACCGATGACGCTCGCACGCCTACGCTGGATCCCCACGGGAGGGGGTCCAATGAGGACTAACTGGCCTGGGTCGCACCCCGTCATCCGCAGGGCCGGCCGCTTCTGGGTCGCTCGCGCCTCAGCCTGGCAGTTGGTGACGGCGCTGGTCCTCTTCGTCGCGGCCGTCTCGGCGGCCTTCACCGTGGCCGCGATGCTCACCGCCGGCCCCGAGCCGACCGACCGTGGCGGACCGAAGGGCTTCCCGCAGACCTGGCTGGCGACCGCTCGGTCGCTCCTCGGTGCGGAGGACTTTCCCCGGCAGAATGGAAACACCTGGCACGAATTCCTCGCCACACTGGCGAGCCTTCTCGGTGCGGTCACCCCGGCCGCGATCATCGGCATCGTCATGATCCGGATCTTCGCCACCGAATTCTTCACCTGGCGGTCCAAGGGAAGTCTGTCCAGCCTCGCCGAGCTGCGCTCGGACACCGCCGGGCCGGTGCAGGTCAGCACGGACGGGATCATCGCGATCCGTTTCTACAAGAAGATCCACGGCGTCGCGCTGAGCGACATCCGGGCACGGGCCTACCTGGCCTTCCGTTCCACGTCGCTCATCGACGGCAGCACCTTCTTCAAACGCGAGCAGCTCCAGGTGCTCAGCCCGGAGGCCACTGAGGTGGAGGAACGGGTGTGGCCTCGGGTCGACTCGTGCATGCCGCTGACCCTCTGGATCCCGCTCAAGGCGCCTCTGCGCGACGGGCGGGCGACGAGTGTGCAGGGCCGGCAGCTCGACAGCCGCACCTACCACATCTTCGTGGTGGTGGAAGCCAGGGTCGCCGGGTTGAACATCAGCGTCCACGACCAGCACAGCTATGCGCTGGGCAAGGATTTCCACGAGGGTAGGGCGGTGCCGATCGAACCGGACCTGACCCGACGGCCTCGCGACTGGCGCGGCTGGGATCGCTTCGACGAGCCGGCGACGTACGGGATCTTCGCGTACGGCTCACTGGTCGCGCCCGAAACGGTCAGCGACCTGCTCGGTCGGCCCGCTCGGGAGGGCGTCGACTACTGCCGGGCCACCCTGAACGGCTGGCGCCGGACGTGGAGTGTCTGCACCGACAACACCGGACCGGGCCGTATCCGCTACCAGGACCTGGCGAGCGGCGACGAACCCGAAATCCAGGTGCTGTTCCTCAATGCCGAGCCGGACGCGGCTGCGCCGGCAGCCCTCGACGGAATCCTGATCCTGGTACGGGGAGAGCAACTCATCGAACTGGACAAACGTGAGGGCAACTACCACCGCACGGTGCTCACCACCGGGCTTTCGGTGCCGGCCGACACCGTGGTGCCCGACGTCGTGTGGATCTACACCGGGCGGCAGGAACAGGTGGACCGGGCACGCCAGGGCATCGTGATGGGCACCGCGCGGATCCGGCAGGAGTATCTGGACAGCGTCTGCAAAGCACACGCGCGGCACCAGGGCCTGCTGGAGAACCTGGAGCGGTATACCAGCGCTCCGCCGGGTGTCTCGGTGGTCAGCCTCCGCCGGATCGAATTGCCGGCGACGGAAGCAGCCCCACCCCAGCAGCGCAAACCGGGCTGAGGCGGATGGCAACGTTCAGGCGGACCAGCCGACCCGATTGCCGAACGACTCCCGGGAGATCCCGGAGCCGGTCTCCGGCCAGGAACCGAACCGGTCGTTGTGCAGGTGCGCGAAGAAGTAGCACATGCCTTCGCAGTCGGCGTCCAGCAGCGCCATCGCGGGGTCGGCGAGGACCGCCTCGTAGTACGACCGCCCCAGGGCCACGATAAAACCTCGGGCGTAGAGGAAGCCGTCGTCCGACCCGTCGGTCACCTCGTGGATGTCCTCCCGATCGATGTCGTACAGCTTGCGCTCCACCACCCGGTCGAGATCCGTCAACTCCTGCCCGGTCAGCTCGACCGTCAGCTGCCCGAGGCTGTCCAGGAAGGCATCAAGCCAGGCGTCGATCGCGGAGGACGGGCCGTCATCGTCGCCGTCGTCGTCGGCGGGGTCGCGCTCGACGAGAGCCTGCCGCAGCGCCAAGGGCTCGGCGCCCAACTCGGCCCAGGCCGCCTCGATGAGCGCCCACAGCCGGGCCTCGTCAGCGGGGGTGGGTAGCGTTCCAGGGGCATCGGTGGTCACGGTCACCCTCGGAACATATCGACCACCGCCGACAGTTTCAGGACTTCGAATCGGCGGACACCATCCACAAGTGGCCGTCCGGGTCTGCGAAGACACCCGCGTACGCCCAGGGTTGGTCTGCCGCCTCAGTGATGATCTCGGCGCCGGCAGCGCGCGCCCGCTCGACGAGAGCATCCACTTCGGTCGGCGAAGCGACACCAAGATTGAACAGGCATTCGCTCTGGCCCCTCGGGGCGACCTCGTGCCGGCCGATCACCCAACCGAAGCCACCGGTCGGGATGAGCATCAGCCGCAGCCCGTCGTTGACCACGAACTGCAGCGGCTCCGGGATGCCGTCGTCGGCCAACTCGCCCACGGCGTCGAGGCCGACTCCGTCGCGATAGAAGCGGTAGGAGGTGGCCCGGTCGGCGATGGGCAAACTCACGATCACCGGCGCAAAAGTCATGGGTGGACGCCTCCAAACTGTCGGTCCGGCACGGTCAGGCATCGGTGTGTCGCTGAATTAGCGTTGGACTCGTGACCGTAGACGATTGGTTGACAGCGACCCGCACCTCCTACGACACGGTCGCGGTCAGCTACGCGCACCTGGTACGTGACCTCCTGGCGGAGGCACCGTACGAACGAGCCGCCCTGGCCTCGTTCGCCGAACTCGTACAGGGTGCCGGCGGCGGGCCGGTAGCGGACGTGGGCTGCGGCACGGGTCGAATCACCGCCTACCTGCACACGCTCGGCGTCGACGCCTTCGGGATCGATCTCTCGCCCGGAATGATCGACGTGGCCCGCCGTGACCACCCGGAGTTGAGGTTCGAGATCGGCTCGATGACCGACCTCGAACTGGCCGACGGCTCGGTCGCCGGACTGGTCGCCTGGTACTCCCTCATCCACATCCCCGACGACGAGGTCGGCGTCGTGTTGGCCCACTTCCGGCGGGTGGTGCGCCCCGGTGGCCCGCTGCTGCTCGGCTTCCACGTGGGCGACGAAACGACAGTCAAGACCGAGGGCTACGGCGGGCACCCGATGAACGTGCGCGTCCATCGTCGGCAACCAGCCCAGGTGGCGGCTTGGCTACGCAAGAGCGGCTTCACTGTCGACTCGCAGACGACAGTCACCTCGGCGGAGAGCCGGCTCGGCGGCATCCTCGTCGGACGACGGGAGCCCTGATCGCCCGTTGTCAATTCTTCCTCGTCATTGTCAGCCTAAACTGCGTACAGTGTTAGCAGTATTCGACGTCGAATGAGGCGGCTGATGACGGACGACGTGCGGCCCGTCTGGGTGCTCGGTGGTGGTGGAGTGGCTGGCATCGCCTGGGAGGTCGGCATCCTCACCGGGCTCGCGGACGAGGGAGTGACGGTGGCTCCCTCGGCTGTCGTCATCGGCACCAGCTCCGGTGCCGTTGTCGGCGCCCAACTCGGCAGCGGCACCCCCCTCGCGGAACTCTTCGAGCGCCAGCGCGGCGGTGTCGCCCACGAAACCTCACCCGCACCGGGCCTTCTCCACCTGCTTCGGCTCGCGCGGGCACAACTGTTCGCGCGCAGCCCCGAGCAGGCCGCTCGCCGCCTCGGCCGACTCGCCCTCGGCGCACGCATCGACGACCCGTCCCGGCAGCGCCGGATAGCCGAAGCCCGCCTGCCCAACCATGCCTGGCCGTACGAGGTGGACCTTCGCATCGTGGTCGTCGACACCGAGACCGGCGCCAGCCGCACCATCACCCGGCACGACAGCGTCCCCCTGGTGGACGCCGTCGCCGCGAGCTGCGCCATGCCGATCTCCACGGCCCCGGTCAGCATCGCCGACCGCCGCTACATGGACGGCGGCATGCGGTCGACAGTCAACCTCGACCTCGCCCCCGGAGGCGGCCCCGTCATCGCCCTCGCGCCGAGCACCGCCGCCATCGGACCCTGGGCGCGCATCGACAAGCAGCGAGCCGCGCTGGGAACGGGTCGCCGGGTGGAGTTGCTGCTCCGGGACCCGGCCTCCAAACGAGCGCAGGGGACCAGCGTGATGGACCGATCCGTCGTGCCCGCGCTCGTGGCCGCAGCCCGCGATCAGGGTCGACGCGAGGCGTCCCGGGTGGCCGCCGCACTCGCGGCGACAATGCCGGGGCGAGAAGCACGAGGCTGACACCCCCAACGCCTCCGCGTGCCGCCCTCCGTACAGGACCGGCGCGGTGGCGGTTTTCCGCACGGACGCCGCCGCCTACCGCGGGCCAACCAAGACCCCCGACAAACCTTCGGGTCGTGGCGGTCATTCACCGTCGAACGTGACAAGTCCCTGGGATCAGCAGTCCACAACGCGATGGCCAGGCTTTATGCCCTCTATCGCAAATAAGTTCCGCCTTCTCCTAAATGTACCCAGATCCCATCAAAACCCCTCTCGACCGATCAAACAGTCGAATACGCTACGACTCGCCCATTGAACGACGCCAGGTGACTAGCAGGTAGCCCTGGGTGCATTGCATCGGGTGGCTCTGGAGGGGTCATGAGTAACAACCGACGGCTGCGACGCAGCCGGAACCATGGCCGGGCCGCTTCAGGGCTCAGCTCCGCCCTACTGGTAGTCGGGATGACCGGTGGGCCCGTAGCCGCAGCGCAGCCGGTGGAAACGAAGCCGTCCGCACAGGACGCACACATCGGTACGCCCGGTCCACTGGGCCAGCACGGCGGGTTCTGGTCAACTGTCAGCCAAGACGGCGACGGACCCGGCGATTCGTGGGACCAGTACCCCGATGGGCAGACGGACTACGGTCCGCAGGGCTGGCAGAGCCCCTGGGGTGGCCACGACAAGGACAAGGGCGACTACCCGCACGACAAGCATGGCGCTCAAGGCCCCCAGGGTGCCCAGGGCGACGCAGGAGCTCAAGGTGCTACCGGAGCCCAAGGTGCACAGGGCGACGCGGGCGCGCAGGGCTTCCAAGGCAATACCGGCGCTCAGGGCGACGCGGGCGCGCAGGGCTTCCAAGGCAATACCGGCGCTCAGGGCGACGCGGGCGCGCAGGGCTTCCAAGGCAATACCGGCGCTCAGGGCGACGCGGGCGCTCAAGGCGCTACCGGCGCTCAGGGCGATGCAGGAGCCCAAGGGGCGACCGGAGCCCAAGGGGCGACCGGAGCCCAAGGGGCGACCGGAGCCCAAGGGGCGACCGGAGCCCAAGGGGCGACCGGAGCCCAAGGGGCGACCGGAGCCCAAGGGGCGACCGGAGCCCAAGGGGCGACCGGAGCCCAAGGGGCGACCGGAGCCCAAGGGGCGACCGGAGCCCAAGGGGCGACCGGAGCCCAAGGGGCGACCGGAGCCCAGGGCCCGCAAGGCGACGCGGGCGCACAAGGTGCTCAAGGCTTCCAAGGCGCCACCGGCGCGCAGGGCGACTCAGGCGCTCAAGGCGCTACCGGCGCTCAGGGCGCGCAGGGCGACTCAGGCGCCCAAGGTGCCACCGGAGCCCAAGGCCCGCAAGGCGACTCAGGCGCCCAAGGTGCCACCGGAGCCCAAGGCCCGCAAGGCGACTCAGGCGCCCAAGGTGCCACCGGAGCCCAAGGCCCGCAAGGCGACTCAGGCGCCCAAGGTGCCACCGGAGCCCAAGGCCCGCAAGGCGACGCGGGCGCACAAGGTGCCACCGGAGCCCAAGGCCCGCAAGGCGACGCGGGCGCACAAGGTGCTCAAGGCTTCCAAGGCGCCATCGGCGCGCAGGGCGACGCAGGTGCCCAAGGCGCCACCGGCGCTCAGGGCCCGCAAGGCGACGCAGGCGCCCAAGGTGCCACCGGAGCCCAAGGCCCGCAAGGCGACGCGGGCGCACAAGGCGCGACCGGAGCCCAAGGCCCGCAAGGCGACGCGGGCGCACAAGGCGCGACCGGAGCCCAAGGCCCGCAAGGCGACGCGGGCGCACAAGGTGCTCAAGGCTTCCAAGGCGCCACCGGCGCGCAGGGCGACGCAGGCGCTCAAGGTGCCACCGGCGCTCAGGGCCCGCAAGGCGACGCAGGCGCCCAAGGTGCCACCGGAGCCCAAGGCCCGCAGGGCGACGCAGGCGCACAAGGCGCCACCGGCGCTCAGGGACCGCAGGGCGACGCAGGCGCCACCGGCGCGCAAGGCCCACAAGGCGACGCAGGCGCACAAGGCGCCACCGGCGCACAAGGCCCGCAAGGCGACACAGGCGCACAAGGCGTCCAAGGCTTCCAAGGCGCCACCGGCGCCCAGGGCGCGCAAGGCGACGCAGGAGCGCAAGGCTTCCAAGGCGCTCAAGGTGCTCAGGGGGACGCAGGCGCCCAGGGCGCGACCGGTGCCCAGGGTTTCCAGGGCGCCCAAGGTGCACAGGGGGCCCAGGGAGACACGGGGGCGCAGGGACTTCAGGGGGTGCCAGGACCGCAGGGCGCCACGGGCGCCCAAGGCACGCAGGGCGTGGCTGGCAACGGAATCCAGGCCGCTTACATTCAGGGCCCGCTGACCGTGATCGCAGACACCCCTGTCGATTTCGGCTGCGAGCCTGGAGACATTGCTGTCGGAACCGGCTATCAACTCTCGGGTGCAGGCGTCAACCCGGTGCTCATCCAGCCGCTCACCACCAGCGGCTACCAGTTCACCTTCACCGGCGGGGGTGCCGATATCTGGGTCTCCTGCATTTCACTCGCCACACCGCTGATGTTGGGGGCTCCGTCCAACACGTCGGGCCGGGCGACGTCCAACAGTAGCGAGGCCAACCGGCCGAACAGCAGGTCGAACAGCCCCGTTGCGGTCGAGGAGGCCCGTCGCCTCGCGGAGCGTCAGGATCTGCGCGAACCACCGAGCGTGCAGGGGGTGAGCGTCGAGCAGGTGATGACCGTGAGCGGCGCGAGGCCCTGTCACATCGTGAGTTTCGGATGGCCGCTGCGGGTGGCTGTCGATCAGGAAACGGGCGACGCGGACATGCTGCGGTAAGAGATGCCCGTCGGCGGTGACCGTCCTGGGCATCGGCTACTGGCACGTGGATGGCACGGACCACGCGTCAGGGGATCGAGGCCCTTAAGCTGTCGCGGTGCATGAGCATGGCGTGATCGATCTCGACGAGCACAAGCATGTGCCGGCCGAATCGGGTGCCACCTCTACCCGTCGTGCGGCCAAGAAGGCCCAACTGCGCCTCATCGCCGCCTTCCTCGTCGGCTTGCTGCTGGGCGGCGTCAGTGTCAACGAGTTGCGAGACCGTCGTGAGCAGCGGGAACGGGCCGCGTCGGTCAAACTCGTCGCCATACCGGGGGCGGCCCGTACCGACGGCGTCGTTACCAAGGGCGTCGCTGAGCTGGACGGGTCGGTGGAAGTGTCCAACTTTGGCCCTCTGCCGGTCACGATCCGTGCGGTGCAAGCACAGACATCTGGCGTCCTGATTCAGGACACCGGCCAGTCCCAGTCGCTGCGCCCCGGGAGCACCCGCTGGCTCGACGTCAAGCTGCGGTTTCAGTGCCCGCTCGAAGTCCGGGACGAGCCGCTGTCGATGGGCATTTCAGTAGAGACAGCCGACAGGAAAATCAGAGAGTTCCGCTACCCGGTAGCCCTGCACCGAAGCGGCTGGCACACCCACGCTGGGTTCCTGTGCTTGCAAGCAGGTCTGGACCGGTGAGATGTGACAACGGGGCCAAGGGTTTGAGGGACGTCCGGCGGCGCTGTCGTGGACCTTGGGAAACGGCGAAGCCCAGGCCAATGACCTGGGCTTCCGTACCGAGCCGCCTGACGGAATCGAACCGTCGACCTACGCATTACGAGTGCGTCGCTCTAGCCGACTGAGCTAAGGCGGCAACGATCAGCAAGTGTACGGCACCCCGGCGGCACCGACCGAACGGGATACCCCCGTCGCGCCGGCCAGCACCAACCGGACATCGGCCGCCATCTGGACGCTTACCGGACAGCGGATGATCGGAGCCGGGACTACGCTGCGGCGGGTGAGCGACGAACGCGACCACCCCGAACGTCAGGACGAGACGACCGAACGCCCTGACCGCGCGCCGGCCGGTGAACGCGCCGCCCATCGGCCGCGCAGCACCGACCCGTTGGAGTTGGGCTTCACGCCGCGCAAGCCGGTGCCATGGCTGGCGCCGTTTCTGTTGATCAGCACCGGCATCCGGACGCTGCTGGCGGTGCTCTTCGGGGCGTACCTCGACAAGCGCGAGTTGCAGAACGCGTTCGGCGACGGCGTCTTCCGCCAGGTCGGGCCGGACGGCGGGCTGTGGCTCGACTACGTGGCCGACCTCGGTGACGGCTTCAACGCCACCTACTCGGTGGCGTACCTGCTGGCGCAGCCCGAGCTGACCGTCGACGGGCACCGCCTGCCCCGGGCGCAGACACTGGTGATGGGCGGGGACCAGGTGTACCCGTCGGCGGCCTACGCCGCGTACGAGGACCGGTGCAAGGGCCCGTACCAGGCCGCCCTGCCGGTGGCGCCGGCCGAGAAGCCGACGCTCTTCGCGGTGCCGGGAAACCACGACTGGTACGACGGCCTCACCGCGTTCCTGCGGTTGTTCGTCCGCTCCCGGGACCGCAACTTCGCGGGCTGGGGCACCGGGCAGTCCCGGTCGTACTTCGCTGTGGAGTTGCCGGCCGGCTGGTGGTTGCTCGGCGTGGACGATCAGTCCGGCTCGTACCTGGACGACCCGCAGCTGGCCTACTTCGACGAGGTGGCCCGGCGGCTCGGGCCGGAGTCCAAGGTGATCATCGCCGCGCCGGCGCCGACCTGGGTCAAGGCTGCCGACAACCCCACGGCGTACGACTCGATCGACTACTTCATCCGCACGATCATCGACCCGACCGGGGCGCGGGTGCGACTGTTGCTCTCCGGCGACCTGCACCACTACGCCCGCTACTCCGGGCCGGACCGGGAGCTGATCACCTGCGGTGGCGGCGGCGCGTACCTCTACCCCACGCACAAGCTGCCGGAGCGCATCGAGGTGCCACCGCGGGACACGCTCGCCCGCAAGGCCAGCTCCGCCCAGCCGTACGACCTGGTGGCCCGCTACCCGGATGCCGCGCGGTCGCGCCGCTACGGCTGGGGCATCTTCCCCCGGTTGCCGTTCCGCAATCCCGGCTTCACCACGCTTCTCGGCACCCTGCACACCCTGCTGATGCTGGCCATGGCCGGTGCGACGGCGAACTGGGCTGACAGCACCAACCAGCGGTTGTTCAGTGTCCCGCTGGTGGTGATGGTGCTCGTGACGGTGATCGCGGCGGCCCTGTTCGCCAAGCCGCCGAGCGCGAGCGGCAAACGTCACGCCCGGCACTGGATCCTCGGAGTGGGCCACGGCGTGGCGCAGGTGGCGCTGGCGGCGGCCGGCACCTGGGTCTGGTTGGCGCTGCCGTTCTACGACTGGCCGTGGCCGCTGCCGGCGGTCGCCGCGGCGGTGCTCTACGGCCCGGTGATCGGTCTGGTCGCCAGTCAACTGGTCGCGGCGTACCTGCTGGTGGCGGGCTCTTTCGGAGTGAACGTCAATGAACTCTTCGCCGGCCAGGGCATCGAGGATTCGAAGTCGTTCCTGCGACTGCGCATCGACCCGGACGGCACGTTGACCATCTACCCGCTCGGGGTGGACCGGGTCTCCCGCGACTGGCGGGTGAACCCCGACCAGTCCCCCACCCACAGTTGGCTGATTCCCAAGTCCCCTCTAACCCCCCACCTAACCGAACCTCCCACAGTCCTGCACTAACCCACCCCACCCCACCCCACCCACCCCACCCCACCCGAGTTGATCAAGAGGTTTGCGTCATGACCGACCCGATTCCTGACGCAAACTTCTTGATCAACTGGGCTAAGCGGCGGGCGGGAGCCGGGGGGCCGGAGGGGCGGGGCGGGGCGGGAGGGGCGGGAGGGGCGGGAGGGGCGCGGGGTTAGGGGGTGTATTGCTGGTCGTGCGCTTGGCGGGAACCGCAGACGTCGGCGCGGGAGCACATTGAGCGCGAGCCGTCGGCGTCCAGGCGTACCGTCACCGCGTCTCTCGGGACGCTGTGGCCGACGACCCGGCCGTCGCCCTCGGGGGTGGAGACCCGACTGCCGACCGCTGGGGCGGTTTCCTGAAAGCGCTGGTACAGCGGGTGCTCGTACTTGAGGCAGCACATCAGTCGACCGCACGCGCCGGAGATGCGCAGCGGGTTGAGCGGAAGGTCCTGGTCCTTCGCCATCCGGATGGTCACCGGCTCGAAGTCGGTGAGGAACGTGGCGCAGCACAGGTCCCGACCGCAGGAGCCGATGCCGCCCTGCACCCGCGCGGAGTCCCGTGCGGAGAGCTGGCGCAGTTCTACCCGACAGTGCAGGGTCGCGCCCAGGTCGCGGACCAGGGAACGGAAATCCACCCGGTGCGGGGCGGTGAAGTAGACGGTGCTGCGCTCACCGCCGCTCTCGGCGGAGCCGAGCACATGGTCGACCGCCACCACCTTCATCGGAAGGCCGTGCGAGCGGATCAGCCGTTTCGCGGCGACCTTGGCCTCGGCCTTGCGCCGACGCAACGCCTCGTCCCGGCGGAGGTCGTCGTCGCCGGCCAGCCCGACCAGGCGGGGGAAGCCGTCGGTCTCCTCGGTCACCCACTGCGCGGCCCATACGCACTCCGCCACCTCGGGCCCGTCATCGGTGGGAACCAGCACCCGGTCGCCCACCTGCGGACGCAACTCGCCCGGGTCGAGGTAGTAGAGCCGCCCGTACCGGTTGAAGCTGACCGCGCAGAGCATGCCCATCCCCCCACCCTACGACGGGTCACGCCGTGAAGCGCAGCGGCTGGCTACGCCCCGCCGCCATTCATGACCGTCGACTCGACCTATTGCCGAACGTCCCGTCGTGCCGTTGCTGCTCGCCCGGACGGTTGAATCCGGGGCCGGGCAGGAGACAAGACGTGCCTCGGCGGCGTTGAGTGGAGGCAGACCTGCGGGGGGTGCAGGGGGAAGACCACGGCGTCGCCGTGGGCGCCGGCTTCAGGCCAGGTGCCCGTGAGCGACGCCGTGGCCCGTCCGCGGCAACGCGGCAACGGCCGGGGGTCGGGCTCGGTTACCAGCCGACGCGGGTGGGCTGGTCGTAGCGGGGTCGTCCGTCCGTTGGCGGACGCCACGCGGTCTCGGCCAGGCTCGGTGCCCACTGACGCAGCAGCGTCTCCGCACCGTCGTACGCGACGCAGAGCACCGCAAGCACCCGTGCGGCGATCTCGGCGGCGTCGGCCACACCGGGCCCGACCGGCCCGGGGCGCGTCGACGCACCGGTGGCGGTGGCGGCGACCACGGCTACCGCTTCGGCCGAGCGGAGCACGTCGGCCAGCGTGCGAGCCAGCGCGAGACGGCTGCCCTCCACCCAGTCGGCGAGGGCGTCGGCGTAACCGGCTGTGGATTCGAGTCGCCCGACCAGGCTGTCCGGCCCCTCGTCGAGGTGGCGTAGCAGCGCCGCCCGCTGTTGCCCGTACGCCGTGGCGGCCGGGCCGGACCAGAGCACCGAGTCGCTGAGCGCGGCGGAGACGTCGTCGTACCCCCGGACGAGCCGGCGCACCGCGTGGCCGGCGCTGGCGAGCGGCACCGGGTGCAGGTCGAGGAAGCCGCGAACCGCGTCGCCCGGCAGCACCTGCATGCGGCGCAGCAGCGGCCAGACCCGGTGCCCCTCGGGGACGCCGGCCGCGATCAGTCTGTCCACCCGGCGAAGCAGGTCGAGGCCGGGCTCGGCGAGCCGGTCCAGCGCGTCCATCACGGTTCCCCGGTGAGCCGGCGGCGGGCCGCCCGGTCGACCTCGGCGTAGCGGTCGGCGGCCTCCCGCACGGCCGCTGCGGCGGCGGCCAGTCGACCGGCCGCGGCACGGGCCTCCCGGGCCCGGTCGTCGGTGGCGGTGGTCCACTGCCGGTGCAGCGCCCGACCGATCTCGCCCGGGCGGCCCGGTGCGTCGGCGCCGAACGCGGCCTGGGCCGGATCGCTGGCGGTGACGGTGTGCGAAACGACTGTGAGCGTGGCGCTCGCCTCGTCCAGTCGGGCGGAGAGCGCGCGCAGTGTGTCCATCTCAGGCCCCCGCGAGCGGTCGGTAGGCGGCGAACGTCTCGTTGTGCAGCTTTTCCCGCGCCCACTCGGCGGCGTCGGCCGCCGCGGTGACCGCCGCCTGCACGGAACCGGCCACGTCGCGCGGGCTGCGGGTGTGCAGCGGCCCGAGGAACCGGACGTCGGTGATCCGTCCACCGGCGGTGACCACCACCTCGACCAGGCCGTCCGGCGAGCGGACGGTCACTTCGACGGTCGACACCGCCTGGTCGAACTCGGCCTGGAGGGACTCGATCCGGCGGTAGCGTCGCACCGCCTCCTCGATCCAGGCTTCGTCGATCTCCCCCCGCGGCATCGGCCGACTCCTCCCGGGTGATCCATCACTCAGTGTGGTGCCACCGTCACCACGGCACAGGGACCGTACCGCACCGCAATCGGGCCTGTCGATGCCTGTGGACAACGGCCGCGGAGTGCGGGTCAGCCCTTCCAGAGGGCGAGCATCATCGCCTCGACCGCGATCCGCGGCTTGACGTTCGCCTCGATCGCCGCACGGCAGGCGAGCACGGCCTCCAACCGGCGCAGCGACCCCTCGGCGTCCCACTTCTGCGCGCCAGCGCCGGCCAACGCGGCCGTGTCGGTGTGCACCGGGGCGACGGGTGCGCTCAGCGCCATGGTGAGCGCGTCCCGGTAGAAGCCCGCGAGGTCGACCAGCGCCCGGTCCAGTGCGTCCCGTTGGGCCCGGGTGGCCCGGGACTTCTGCCGCTTCTCCAGCTCCTTGAGCTGCCCGGCAGCGCCTCGCATGGCGCCGGCCGCGCCCCGGCCGGTGCCGCCCGCGCCGAGCGCGGTCTCCAGTGCCGCCCGCTCGGTCGAGTCGGCCTCGGTGACCGACGCCTCGGCCTCCGCCTCGGCCGCCTCGATCAGCGCCGACGCCGCGTCGAACGCCGCGCCGACACCGGTCAGCCGGCGGGGCACAGCGAGCACCGCCTCGCGTCGTTTGCGGGCCTCCGGGTCGCGGGCCAGCCGGCGGGCGCGACCCACGTGACCCTGCGCGGCCGCCGCCGCCCACTGCGCCACGTCGGGGGCGATGCCGTCCCGACGAACCAGCACCGCGGCCACATCGGCGGCCGGCGGCTGCCGCAGGGGTACGACACGACAGCGCGACCGGATGGTCACCGAGATGTCGTCCGGGTGGGTGGACGGGGCGCAGAGCAGGAAGACCGTGCGCGGCGGAGGTTCCTCGATCGCCTTGAGCAGCGCATTGCCGGCGGCCTCGGTGAGCCGGTCGGCGTCCTCGATGACGACCACCTGCCAGCGCCCGCCGGACGGGGTGCTGGCCGCGCGGAGCACCAGCGCGCGCATCTCGCCGACGCCGATGGAGAGCCCTTCCGGCACCACCATCCGCACGTCGGCGTGGGTGCCGCCCATTGTGGTGCGGCAGCCGGGGCACTCACCGCAGCCGGTGCCGTGCACGCACTGGAGTGCGGCGGCGAACGCCCGTGCGGCGACCGAGCGGCCGGAGCCGGGTGGCCCGGTGAAGATCCAGGCGTGCGTCATCCCGGTGGACGGGTCCACCCCGCCGGTCACGGCGTCGTCGGCGGCTGACTCGTCACCGCTGGCCGGGCCGGCGGTGACCAACGCGGCCGCGCCAGCACGCAGCACGGCGGCTGCCGCGGCGGCGGCGCGCCGTAGCTCGACCACCGCCTCGTCCTGACCGACCAGGTCGGCGAAGACGTCCGGCATCAGGTCTTGTGCTCCATCGTCACCAGCTCCGCGTCGGATAACTCAGGCTGCACCGACGTGTCCGGGCCCTGCGCCGGCCGCGGGTGCACGATGCCGCCCGGCTTGCCGAGCATCTCCTCGACCCGCCGGACCACCTTCCTGGTGATCTCGTCGGTCGGCCGGGACGCGTCGAGCACCAGGTAGCGCTTCGGGTCGGCGGCAGCGAGGTCGAGGAACGCGTACCGGACGCGTTCGTGGAAGGCGATCGACTCGGCCTCCAGCCGGTCGGTGCCGGTGTTGCGCGAGGCCACCCGGGACAGGCCGGTGCGCGGTTCGACGTCCAGCAGCACCACCAGGTCGGGCTTGAGCCCACCGGTGGCCCAGGAGGAGAGCCAGGAGACCTCGTCGACAGGCAGAGTCCGGCCGGCGCCCTGGTACGCCAGGGACGAGTCGACGTACCGGTCACTGATCACCACGCCGCCCCGAACCAGCGCGGGCCGGACGACCGTGGCCACGTGGTGCGCCCGGTCGGCGGCGTAGAGCAGCGCCTCGGCCCGGGGGGAGGGCGCGTCGTCGCCGGAGGTGTCCAGCACCAGCGACCGGATGCGCCGGCCGACGCCGGTGGCCCCCGGCTCGCGGGTGACCACCACCTCCCGGCCGTGACCGCGCAGCCGCTCGGAGAGCGCGCTGAGCTGGGTGGACTTCCCCGCGCCCTCGCCGCCCTCGAAGACCACGAAGAGCCCGGCGGAGACGAACGGCTCGGCGGGCATCAGCGGACGGCCCCGGATGGAGCCCCACAGGTCGGCGAGGACCGGGACACCCTTCTTGTCGTCCATCTGGCCGAACGCGCTGATGCCGGCGAAGATGCCGGCGGCACCGGCGGCGAGCAGCAGCAGTCGGGTGGAGGAGACGGAGATGCCGAGGTCGGCGATTGTCAGTTTGCGGGAGCCGCCGACGCCGACCAACACGCTGCTCAGCCCGATGGCCAGGATCAGCACCAGCCGGGTGCCGATCTGCACCACAGCGAAGACCCGGCCGCGCACCTCGTCGGCCACCTCGCCGCCCAGCAGCGTGGTGCCGGCCAGGAAGGCCATTCCGGCACCGGCGCCGACCAGCACCGCGCCGACGATAGCCATGGACAGGTGGATGGCGAAGGCGAGGGTCATCACCGCGGCGCTGGCCAGCACGATGCTCATGCCGAACCAGCGACGCCGGGACATCTCCTTGACGACCATCGGGCCGAGCCCGATGCCGAGCGCCAGGCCGACGAAGATCGCACCGAAGAGCAGCGAGAACGCCGCGTCGCCGGCGCCCAGCGAGTTGGCGAAGAACTTGGCGGTGCCGACCACGATGCCGCCGCCGGCGAACGCGCCGAAGATGCCCAGCACCAGGCCGCGGACGAGCGGGGTCTGGCCGATGTACTTCCAACCCTCGGAGAACTGCCGGAACATGCTCTGCTCGGCACGCTCGGCCTCACCGCGTTGCGCCTCGCTGATCTCCTTGATCCCGAATGCCACCACCAGTGCGGTGGCGAGCCGGGAGAAGGAGTTGATCCAGAGCGCGAGTTGGGCCGGCTCGGCCCAGGAGGGCAGGTCGCCGCCGACGGCACCACGGACGCCACGGTCGAGCACGGCAAGGCTGATGGCGGCGGCGACCGGGGTGAGGCCGTAGGTGGTGATCAGGGTGAGCTGGTTGGCCGCTTCCAGCCGGGCCCGCGGGATCAGGTTCGGGACCGCGGCCTCCTTGGCCGGGATCCAGAGCAGGGTGAGCGACTCGATCAGGAAGGTGGCGATCAGCGCCCAGCCGACCACCAGGCCGCCCGCGGCGCCACTGAGGGCGTAGAGCGGAATGGAGGCGAAGAGCACGAAGCGCAGCAGGTCGCAGATGACCATCGTCCAGCGCCGGTCGAACCGGTCGGCGAAGACGCCGGCCACCGGGCCGAGCACCAGCGCGGGCAGCAGCCGGATCGCGGTGACTCCGCCGAACGCCGCGCCCTGTGCGGTGCTGCCCTGCACCTGCGAGGCGGCGAAGAGGGCGGTGGCCAGCAGGCCGAGCCAGTCACCGAAGGAGGCCGCGCCGAGCACGATCCACAGCCGGCGGAACGGCCGGATGCGCAGCACGGACCGGATTGCGGCATAACCGGACGGATCAACCTGACCGCCGTTGGGCTGCTGGGCGGCGTTGTCCGACTGGTCACCCGAGCGCGACACGCCGGGCGACTCGCCGCTGTTCTGGCTTTCGATGGCCGTACCTCCACGTGCCGGCCCATCGCTGGGCACCTCCGGTGCAACACTCTAGACCCGGTGGGGGCCACCCCCCGGGCGACATTCTCCTGCTCGCTGAGCCTAGGCCGCCGGAGGTACCGACCGCAGCCCGGACGTACGCGAGGGTATTTCGCATTCTCCGTCGGACAGTTAGCGTGCACACGTGGCCATCGAAAGCGACAAACTTCGCGAGCGCCTGGATCGGGCGACTGCCCACCTCGACCCCCCGTACGCGGTGGTCGACCTCACCGCCTTCGACGCCAATACGGTCGCCTTGGCCGATCGCGCCGCGGGAAAACCGGTCCGCCTGGCCAGCAAGTCGGTCCGCAGCCGGGAGTTGATCAGTCGAGCTCTCGCTCGGCCCGGCTGGCAGGGCGTGATGGCGTTCACAGTGCCCGAGGCGATCTGGCTGGTCCGCGCCGGCGTCAGCGACGACGTGCTGGTCGCGTACCCGAGCGCGGACCGGGCCGCCCTCGCCGAACTGGGCGCCGACCCGACGCTCGCCGCCGCGATCACCCTGATGATCGACAGCACCGGCCAACTCGACCTCATCGACGCCATCACGGCACCGGGGCAGCGCGCCGAGCTACGGCTCTGCCTGGATCTGGACGCTTCCTGGCGACCGCTACGCGGTCGGGTGCACGTCGGCGTCCGCCGCTCACCGGTGCACAGCGCGCGGGCGGCCGGCGCGCTCGCCGCAGCCGTCGCCGGTCGACCCGGCTTCCGGCTGGTCGGGCTGATGTCGTACGAGGCGCAGATCGCCGGCCTGGGTGACGCGCCGCCGGGCAAGACGCTGCTGGCCGGCGCGATCAGGCTGGCCCAGCGTGGGTCGTACCGCGAGTTGCTGGCCCGCCGCGGCGCGGCGGTCGCCGCGGTACGCGAGCATGCCGACCTGGAGTTCGTCAACGGCGGCGGCACCGGCAGCGTGGCCGCGACCAGCGCCGATCCCGCGGTAACCGAGATCACCGCGGGATCGGGCCTGTACGGGCCGACGCTGTTCGACGCGTACCGCGCCTGGCGGCCCACCCCAGCGGCGTTCTTCGCCTGCGCGGTGGTCCGCCGACCGACGCCGGAACTGGCGACGGTGCTCGGCGGTGGCTGGATCGCCTCCGGCCCGGCCGCCGACAGTCGACTGCCCCGGCCGTGGCTACCGGCGGGGCTGAAGCTGGTCGGCACCGAGGGCGCCGGCGAGGTGCAGACTCCACTGTCCGGAGCGGCGGCGGCCGGGCTGAACGTCGGCGACCGGGTGTGGTTCCGGCACGCCAAGGCAGGTGAGCTGTGTGAACGGGTCAACGAGCTGCACCTGATCGAGGGCGACGCGGTGGTGGCGAGAGTCCCCACCTACCGGGGTGAGGGGCAGGCCTTCCTCTGAGACCGGACAGCCGCCCTCACCGGCGGCCGAGGACCGCGCGCCACACCGACTCAGGCGGGTTGGGGCGCCTCAGCCTGCTTGCCGACGGCGGGTCGGCCATTGTCCGGGCCGTCCACCTGGCGGTGCAGGTACTCCCGGATCAACGCCTTCGCCTCCAACAGCACCCGCTCGTCGCCTTCGGACTTCCGGCGGAACGCGAGCTTGATCAGCGCGTCCGCCGCCTCGACAGCGATCTCCAGCACGAAGCGCAGCTTGGGCACGTCGGTGAGCCCGAAACGTTCGGTGAGCACCCGGGCCAACTGGTCGGCGATCACGCCGTTGTTGTCCCGCTGCTCGTCGAGCAGGTGCAGGTCGACCACGTCGCCGAAGTGCAGGGTACGGAAGCCCGGGACGGTGCGGTGCATCGTGATGTACTCGTCGATGCCCGCGTCGACGCCGTCCCACCAGTGGGTCATCTCGTCGGAGGCGAACCGCTCGTCGAGGCGCTGGAGATAGGACTCCATGGTCCGCAGGGTCAACGCCTGCACTATCGCTCGCTTGTCCGGGAAGAACTGGTAGACCGACCCGATCGCCACCTCGGCCCGCTCGGCGAGCAGGGTGGTGGTCAGCCCCTCGTACCCCACCTCGTCGACGAGTTCGGCGCAGGCATCCAACATGCGCTGTACCCGCGCGACACTTCGACCTTGCACCGGTACGCGGCGCAGCGGCCCGGTCGTGGCGGCTGGTGTGGACACTCTGCGCCACCCCCCTTCGACGGATGAACATATCTCCACGTCACGAGTCCGTGACTACCGGTACAACGAGCGGATCGCAATTGCGGTATTTACCAGCTAGAACGTTCCTGATATGAAGTCAGTTCATATTCATGAATGAGGAGCGCGCATGGTCCGCACCGCACCGCTCGGGGCTGGATGGTCCAACTGGGCCGGGAACCAGCGTGGCAGCGCCAGCGCGATCCTGCGCCCCGGCTCGCCGGAAGACGTCGCAGAAGCCGTCAGATCTGCCGCCGCCGACGGCGGTCGGATCCGGGTGACGGGCAGCGGCCACTCATTCACCGCCGTCGCGCTCGCCGACGACCGCCGGATGGATCTGTCCGACCTGGACACGATGGTCAGCGTGGACGTCGCACACCGACTTGTCACGGTGCCGGCGGGCATGACCCTGCACGCGCTCAACGGCCTGCTCGCCCGGCACGGCCTCGCGCTGCCCAACCTCGGCGACATCGACGCGCAGACCGTCGCCGGGGCCATCTCCACCGGCACCCACGGCACCGGAGCCGGTTACGGGTGCCTCTCCACCTTCGTGGAGGCGATCACACTGGTCACCGGCACCGGCGAGGTGCTGCGCTGCTCCGCCGACGAGCATCCCGACGTCCTCGCCGCAGCCCGGGTGTCACTCGGCGCGCTCGGCGTCCTGGTCGAGGTGACCCTGCGCTGCGTGGACGCCTTCGTCCTGCGTGCCCACGAACGACCGGCCGAGCTGGCCAACGTGCTCGGCGAACTGCCCGACCTGATCGGCCGGCACGACCACGTCGAGTTCTACTGGTTCCCGTACACCTCCCGGGTCCAGGTCAAGGCCAACGACCGGGTACCCGCCAACGACCGGCCGCTGTCGCGCTGGCGCGGCTGGGTGGACGACGACTTCCTGTCCAATCGGGTCTTCGCCGGCGCCTGCCGACTCGGCCGGGCCGTGCCCGCGCTGGCCCCGGGGATCAGCGCGGTCTCCGCCCGCGCCCTCACCGAACGTCAGTACACCGGCCGCTCCGACCGGGTCTTCTGCACGCCGCGCCGGGTCCGCTTCGTCGAGATGGAGTACGGCCTGCCCCGCGAGGCGTTGCCCGAGGCGCTCGCCGCGCTCCAGCGGATCGTGGACGGCCTGCCGTTCAAGGTGCTCTTCCCGGTGGAGGTGCGATTCACCGCCGGCGACGACATCTGGCTGTCGCACGGCTACGGCCGGGACAACGCCTACATCGCCGTGCACCAGTACGTCGGCATGCCGTACGAGCCGTACTTCCGGGCCTTCGAGCAGGTGGCCGCCGGGCTGGGCGGTCGCCCGCACTGGGGCAAGCTGCACTACCGCGACGCCGCCTCGCTGGCCACTGCGTACCCGCGCTTCGCGGACTTCCAGGCCGTCCGCGACCGGCTCGACCCTGATCGCGTCTTCACCAACGCCCACCTGAACCACGTCCTCGGGGTCTGACGACTCCCATCGGTACGCGCGGTGACCAGCGCTAGCGCGCCAGGTCGTCCAGGTCCACCGCGTCGGCCATCGCCTCCGCGCCCCTGTCGTTCAGGTGCATGCCGTCGCCGCTGTCCAGCGCCGGGTGGATGTGGTCGGGGGCGTGCGGGTCCGCGACAGCGCTCGCCACATCGACGACGGCGTCGAAGGCGTCAGTCGTACGGATCCAGTCGTTCACCTCGCGTCGGGTGGCGAGGCCCGCCGGCGTGCTGATCTCCGGGCCGGCGCCCGCGAAGGGGCCGATGGTGGCGACGACGATCCGCAGACCGGCGCCGTGAGCGCGGTCGGCCAGCGCTCGGAAGCCCTCGACGAGGGCATCGGCGGTGACGGGCGGCTCGCCCAACATGGCCGGAAGGCCGAGGTCGTTGATACCGAAGTGGACCAGGACGTGGGTCAGGGCGGGGATGGAGAGAACGTCACTGTCGAAGCGCGCCAGACCGTGTTCGCCGACGCCGTCGCGCAGGAGACGGTTCCCGGCGATGCCCTGGTTGACCACCCACCCGCGCTTCAGACGCCGGTTGAGGACGTCGACCGAGCGACGATTCGCGCTCGTCGTGGTGCCGACCCCTTCGAACCAGGAGTCGCCGAAGGCCACGGCTACGGCGGTGTCCCGGGGGGCGAGCACGTCGACGCCCGCCAGGTAGAACCTCGCCTCGACCTGCTCGGCCCCCACCAGTGCGGGAGAGGTGACGTGATTGCCGTCGGCTATCCGGGCGACTTCGGCCGGCTTGTGCGAGTGGGTGGCCAGACCGGTCCGCTCCGGAAGGTAGAGGCTCAGCACCAGGTCCGTGCCGGCCGCGACGGGGATGTCCACCGGGTCGGTGACCGCCTCCTCGTCCGCCGGGATGACGTGGCGCTCCGCGCCGTCGACGGTGAGGGCGACCCACTGACCGCCGACGGCGACAGTGGCAGCCCCGATGGTCAACGGAGTGCGGCCGTAGCGGTTCGTCAGCCGTACCCGGAAGGCCTCCCCGCCGCCGGCCAGGTGCAGCACCTGACGAACGGTCTGGTCGGTGAAGCCACGGGGTTCGCTGAACTGGAGCCGCTCGTACGGACTGAGCACTCCGGTACGGAAACCGGCGGTCCAGATCATGGCTGGTCCAGGTCGGTAGTGGTGCCCTCCTCCATGCTGATCACCGAATCGATCAGGGAGAAGAACGTCTGGATGCCGGGCAGGTTGGCGCCCCGGCGGCGGGATTCGGCGTAGTCCTCTGACGAGCTCCAGAAGACGATGTCCAGCCACTCGTCGGCCGTCAGCCGGATCAGTCGCGCGTCGAGGAAGCCGCCACGATCGGCCTGGAAGTCGCGCAGCATCGCCGGCCGCGCGGCCGGCAGGGCGTCAGCGCGCTCGGCGGGGACGCGAAAGCGGGTGATTTCGACTGTGGTCATCGTGCCTCGATCCGTTCGGGTGGGGAGCCGTTGACGCCCAGCATCAGCCGGAGCTGGCCCAGGAGGACATCGCGGAAGTCAGCGGGTGCCGGCGTGGGGTGGCTCTGGACCCGGGAGATGATCAGACCGGCCAGCGCCGCGAGCAGGAGGTCCGTCACGGCCTCGGCGTCCTGGGCCAGCGTGAACGCACCCCGGGCAGCGCCCTCCCGGACGGCGGCCAGGAAGGGCGCCCGGTACCGCTCCTGCACTGTGGCGCTGTAGTCACGCAGCTCGTCGTCACGCATCGCGGAGCGCCAGAACTCCACAAGCACCTGCCGGGTCTGCTCCGAATTGTGCAGACTCCGGTCGACAAGCGCGACGAGTCGTCGCCACGGATCATCCTCGGCGGCGGAGACGGCCCTCAGGGCCTCGACCTCCCGGTCGGTGAACACCTGCATGGCCTCGATGATCATGTCTTCGCGGGAGCCGAAGTAGGTCTGGAGGGTGCTGATCGCGACCCCGCCGGCAGCGGACACGTCAGTGAAGCGGCTGTTCTCGTATCCGCGGGCGGCCAGCACGCCGGCCACGGCGTCGAGAACGGCGTCCCGCCTGTCTCCGCCAGCACGCCTCTTCCTGATCGGCATGACCATACGGTACGACCGTACCGGCGAAACAGTGAAGGACTGAGCCACTCGCGTGACCCGAAACACCGCAAAATAGATCTTGGACAGTTTCCGAACGGAAACTGTCCAAGATTCTGAAGCACGGATCAGACGGCGCGGAGGGCTACTCCGTGCTGGTCGCTGCCTTGCGTGGGGCGGCCTTCTTCGCCGGAGCCTTCTTCGCCGCCGTCGCCTTGGCCGTCGTGGTCTTCTTCGCGGCAGTGGACTTGCTGGCGGCGGCCGTCTTCTTGGTGGCTGTGGCCTTCTTCGCGGGCGCCTTCTTCGCCGCCGCCTTCTTCTTCGGCGCTGGGCCCTTCGCCCGCTTCTCGGCCAGCATCTCGGACGCTTCCTCGATGGTCAGCGCCTCGGGAGTCTGCCCGCGCCGCAGCGACGCGTTGAACTCACCGTCGGTGACATATGGGCCGAACCGGCCGTCCTTGATCACCATCGGCTTCTCGGTGGCCGGGTCCACGCCCATCTCGCGCAACGGCGGGGCCGCGGCTCGCCGTCCACGCGCCTTCGGCGCGGCCAGCAGAGCCAGCGCCTCGTCCAGACCGACAGTGAACATCTGGTCCTCGGACTCCAGCGACCGGAACTCCTCGCCCCGCTTGACGTACGGGCCGTAGCGACCGTTGTTCGCGAAGACCTCGACGCCGTCCGGCGCGACACCGATCAGCCGGGGAAGGCTGAGCAGCTTGAGCGCCTCCTCGAGGGTCAGCGAGTCCGGGGTCTGCGTACGCAGCAGCGACGACTTCCGCTCGCCGCTGGACACGTACGGGCCGAACCGGCCGGACTTGAGCACGATCGGCTCGCCGGTGCCGGGGTCGTCGCCGAGCTTGCGCTCGCCGCTGCCGCCCAGGAACAGCTCGTGCACCTTCTCCGGGGTCAGCTCGTCCGGGGCCAGGCCCTCGGGGATCGGCGCCCGGTCACCCTGGGAGCCGCCCTCCTCGCCCTCGGCAGCCGGTGCCGGCTGCTCACCGCCGGGCAGTTCACGTTGCAGGTACGGCCCGTAGCGGCCGACCCGCACCACGACCTCGCGGCCGTCGTCGTCGGTGAAGAGCGGGATGGAGTTGACGCTGCGGGCGTCGATGTCGCTGAGGTTCTCGGTGACCAGCTTCTTGAGCCCACCAGAACGGGCGATGTCCTGGTCGCCGGCACCGTTGGAGCTGCCGAAGTAGAACGCCGTGAGGAAGTCGACCGCCGCGTGGTCACCGCCGGCGATCTCGTCCAGCTCGTTCTCCATGGTGGCCGTGAAGTCGTAGTCGATGAGGCGGGGGTAGTGCCGCTCCATCAGCCCGATCACCGCGAAGGCCAGGAAGGTCGGGATCATCGCCTGGCCGCGCTTGGTGACGTACCCCCGGTCCTGGATCGTCTGCATGATCGACGCGTAGGTGGACGGGCGGCCGATGCCCAGCTCTTCCAGGGCCTTGACCAGCGACGCTTCGGTGTAGCGCGACGGCGGCTGGGTGTGGTGGCCCTGCGCGGCCAGTTCGTCGGCGGTCAGCGGCTGGTCCTTGACCAGGGTGGGCAGCCGGCGCTCGGCGTCCTCGGCCTCGGCGTTCTCGTCGTCGCTGGACTCGACGTAGGCGCGCAGGAAGCCCGGGTCGGTGATGGTCTTGCCGGTCGCGCCGAAGTCGGCTTCCTCCTGCGAGGTGGAGACCGCCCGGATGCGCACCGACACGCTGGAGCCGACCGCGTCGGTCATCTGCGAGGCGATGGTGCGCCGCCAGATCAGCTCGTAGAGCTTGAACTCCTCGGCGGACAGCTCCTTGGCCACCTCGCCCGGGGTACGGAAGTTGTCCCCCGCCGGGCGGATCGCCTCGTGCGCCTCCTGCGCGTTCTTCACCTTGCCGGTGTAGCGGCGCGGCTCCGGCGGAACGCTGCGCTCGCCGTACAGCTCGACGATCTGTCGACGCGCCGCCGAGATGGCGGTCTCCGACAGGTTGACCGAGTCGGTACGCATATAGGTGATGTAGCCGTTCTCGTACAGGCGCTGCGCGGTGCGCATCGTCTGCTGCGAGGACAGGCGCAGCTTGCGGGCCGCCTCCTGCTGGAGGGTCGAGGTGATGAACGGCGCGTACGGGCGACGGCGGTAGGGCTTCTCCTCGACCCGGGTGACGGTGAACGGCCGCCCCTCCAAGCGGGCCGCGAGACCACGGGCGCCGCTCTCGTCGAGGTGGACGACGCCGGCGCCAGGCTTCACCCGGCCGGTGGTCGGCTCGAAGTCCTTACCGGTGGCGATCCGGTCACCGTTGAGCGCGATGAGGGTCGCGTTGAACGCACGCGGGCCCTCGCCGACGTTGGCCACCGCGAGGGTGGCCAGGATGTCCCAGTATTCGGCGGTGCGGAAGGCCATCCGCTGCCGCTCCCGCTCGACCACGATGCGGGTCGCCACGGACTGCACCCGGCCTGCCGAGAGCCGCGGCATGACCTTCTTCCACAGCACCGGGGAGACCTCGTAGCCGTACAGGCGGTCGAGGATCCGGCGCGCCTCCTGGGCGTCGACCAGATCGCGGTCGATCTCCCGGGGGTTGGCCACCGCCGCCTGGATCGCCGGCTTGGTGATCTCGTGGAAGACCATCCGCTTGACCGGGACCTTGGGCTTGAGCGTCTCGACCAGGTGCCAGGCGATCGCCTCGCCCTCGCGGTCCTCATCCGTCGCCAGGAAGATCTCGTCGACTTCCTTGGCCAGCTTCACCAGC
The DNA here is from genome assembly GCF_036347035.1 of Micromonospora sp. NBC_00821. Lineage (NCBI taxonomy): Bacteria > Bacillati > Actinomycetota > Actinomycetes > Micromonosporales > Micromonosporaceae > Micromonospora > Micromonospora sp. NBC_00821. The sequence continues at coordinate 650,867 of NZ_CP108880.1, read as the reverse complement.
TTGCTGATCTGCTGCCTGCGGTCGGCGGAGACGACGTAGAGCGCCTGGAAGCCGTTGTCGACGTCCACCCCGAGCCGGGCCCAGGGTTCCTTCTTGTACTTGGCCGGCACGTCGGCGGCGTTGCGCGGCAGGTCGCGGACGTGACCGAAGCTGGCCTCCACGACGTACCCCGGGCCGAGGTAGCCCGAGATCGTCTTGGCCTTCGCCGGTGACTCGACGATGACCAGACGGGTGGTTCCAGCGTTGCTCGGCACGTCTCTCCCCGACCTCACTCCTGCTCGTGGTCTGCCGGCGCCCGGACAGCGACCGCTTTCGACCCCGCCGTCGCACCGGCGGTCCGGATGTCCAACGTAACGCGCCGCCCGCGTTTCGGGTTTCGCGGGCCGCAAACCGCTTCAAGGCGGCTGTCGACGCCACCCTGCCGCGCTCGGCACTGCCGGACGGCGCCACCGTACACCGTGGGTAGGGCTCGAAGCGGGTCACTGTGACGATGGCGGACCCACGACCGAGGCCCGAGCCGCCCGTTTTCCGCCTGGATCGACCCGCCCGCTGTCCGGCACCGGACACCCGGCCGGCCCACCCCCGGGCCGCCGCCCAACCCCGTCGATCACGGACTTGTGGTGGGCGTTTTAAGCCAGAACAAGCAGTACGTCCCCACCACAGCTCCGTGATCGACCCGGTGAAGGTGGGGTGGATCAGGTTGGCCAGGCGTCGACCGGCGCCGCGTTCGGCGGCCCGCCGACCAGCTCGGCGAGGCGGGCCAACCGGCGGCGGCCGATTATTCGGTACGCCGGGCCGCCCTCAGCCGGGCCGAGCAGCGTCCCCGCCATCCCCGCCGAGGCGAGCGCCACGCCGATCGGCTCCCAACACTCGTGGTCGTCGGCGCCCAGCCGCAACAGGAAGCAGTCCGGAGGCTCCGGCGTCCCGGCGGCGGCGAGCCACAGCCGCAACCGCCGACCGGTCAGGTGGAAGGCGGCCGGCGGGCGTTTCGTCGTACCGTGCAGCCAGGCGGCCGCGAGCGGCTTCAAGACCCGGGTGTACGACGTACGAACGGCGTGTCGCGCGCCCCCGGTCGGCTCCCAGCTCGCCGCCAGCCCACGCGACGCCAACTCGGCGACCAGCACGTGCACCCGCCAGGCGGCGTCCACCTGCACCGAGAGCCGGGCCGTGCCGCCCATCCGGACCACCTCACCGGGCCCGGCAAGCAGGCCGGCCAGGTCGGCGACTGTCGGTTCGGCCGCGTCCGCGCCGAAGAAGACAAGTTGCCGGCCAGCGTCGTCAGTCTGGGGTGGGCCGTTCTGGACTGAGCCGTTCTGCGACGGGCGGTTCTGCGACGGGCGGTTCTGCGGCGCGCCGCCGCGGCGTCGCCCGGGAGTGGGCGTGTCGGACTCGGGCGCGGGGAACAGCGCCGGGGGCGGCTGTGCCTTCCCGGTGTCACCGAGCCCGCTCAGCGACACTCCGGCACCTCGTCGAATGCCTGTTTCAACTCCTCGGAGTTGAGCTTGCTGGTGTCCAACGCGCTGGCGTCGTACTCCGTGTTGAGGGTCTCCACGGCGGCCCGCACGCCGTCGTAGAAGGCCGTCGGCTCGCCGGTGCCCAAGCCGTCGATGGTGTCCCGGGCACGGCCGTACGCGTCCCGCATCTTCCCCAGGGAGCTGCGGAAACCGGCGGAGATGGCCTCGCCGTTCTCCGCCTCCGGGATACCCGCCTTCTCCACCTTGCGGCGCGCGGCCTCGCTGGCCTGCTCCGCCCCATCGAAGAGCCGCACCAGGTTCTCCTTGGCCTGCGCCGGCGTGGTCTGCGCTGTCATCTGCTCGTCAGTGCTGCTGGTCAGCTTGTTGATCTCGGAACGCCACGGGGTGAGGGCACCGCAGACCGAGGCCGCCCAGGCCCGTGGGCTGGGACCCCCGCCGCAGCCGGCCAGGACGACGATCGTGGCCAGGACCACCGTGAGCTTTCCGGCGGCAGACGCCCGGCACGTACGCATGCGTTGCAGCGTACGGCCTTTGGCCAGGTGTGGCATCGGGCCGGACGGCCGGGGTCCCCGGTCGACGGGCTACGTCGACCGGGGACCCCGGGCCGTTGGTGGATCAGGCGTTCACCGTCTCCGGGCGGTGATCGGTGCTGCCCGCGCCGGTGTTGCCATCGGCGTCCGAGTCGGACATCGCGATGCCCTTGCGCTTGCTGAACACCACCGACGCCACGATGATCAGCGTCGCGACCAGCGCGATGCCGACCCGCAGGCCGACGTTGCGTTCGTCGCCGACGCTCCAGGCCACCACGGCGGGCGCGATCAGCAGCGAGACCAGGTTCATCACCTTGATCAGCGGGTTGATCGCCGGGCCGGCGGTGTCCTTGAACGGGTCACCGACGGTGTCGCCGATGACAGTGGCGGCGTGCGCCTCGGAGCCCTTGCCCCCGTACGCGCCGTCCTCGACCAGCTTCTTGGCGTTGTCCCAGGCCCCACCGGAGTTGGACAGGAACACCGCCATCAGGGTGCCGGCACCGATCGCACCGGCCAGGTACGCCGCGAGCGCGCCGGGCCCGAGGCCGAAGCCGACAGCGATCGGCGCCAGGATGGCGAGCAGGCCGGGGGTCATCAGCTCGCGCTGCGCGTCCCGGGTGCAGATGTCGACGACCTTGCCGTACTCCGGGCGCTGGGTGCCGTCCATGATGCCGGGCAGCTCACGGAACTGCCGGCGGACCTCCATCACCACGGCACCGGCCGAGCGGGACACCGCGTTGATGGCCAGCCCGGAGAAGAGGAAGACCACAGCCGCGCCGATGATCAGGCCGACCAGGTTGCGCGGGTTCGCCACGTTCAGCGCGTTGAGGATCTCGTTGCCGACGTCGCCCACGCCAGCCGTCGCGTACGCGCTGCTGAGCGTGTCGGTGTACGAGCCGAACAGCGCGGTCGCGGCGAGGACCGCCGTGGCGATCGCGATGCCCTTGGTGATCGCCTTGGTGGTGTTGCCGACCGCGTCCAGCTCGGTCAGCGTGCGAGCGCCGTGCTCGTCGATGTCGCCGGACATCTCGGCGATGCCCTGGGCGTTGTCGGAGATCGGCCCGAAGGTGTCCATCGCGACGATCACGCCGACGGTGGTGAGCAGGCCGGTGCCGGCCAGCGCCACAGCGAACAGCGACAGCGTGATGGAGCTGCCGCCGAGGAGGAAGGCGCCGAAGACGCCGGCACCGATCAGCAGCGCCGAGTAGACAGCCGACTCCAGGCCGATGCTGATGCCGGCCAGGATCACTGTCGCCGCACCGGTCTGCGAGCTCTTGCCGATGTCCTGCACCGGTCGCCGTTTGGTCTCGGTGAAGTAGCCGGTCAGCGCCTGGATCGCGGCGGCCAGCACGATGCCGATCACTACCGCGCCGATGGCCACCAGCCGCGGGTTGCCGGTGGCGTCGGTGAGGCCACTGTCGAACTCGCCGAAGGTCGCCGGCAGGTACGCGTAGGCGGCGATCGCCACCAGCACCGCGGAGAGCACCGCCGACAGGTAGAAGGCCCTGTTGATAGCGGTCAGGGCGTTACGGTCGGACGCGCGCAGCCGGGTGATGAAGACGCCGACGATCGCGATCAGCACGCCGATGGTGGAGATGATCAGCGGGAAGACCAGGCCCTCCTCGCCGAACGCGGCGCGGCCGAGGATCAGCGCGGCGACAAGCGTCACCGCGTACGACTCGAACAGGTCGGCGGCCATGCCGGCGCAGTCACCGACGTTGTCGCCCACGTTGTCGGCGATGGTGGCGGCGTTGCGCGGGTCGTCCTCGGGGATGCCCTGCTCGACCTTGCCGACCAGGTCGGCGCCGACGTCGGCGGCCTTGGTGAAGATGCCGCCGCCGACGCGCATGAACATCGCGAGCAGCGCGGCGCCGAAGCCGAAGCCCTCCAGCACCGTGGGCGCGTCACCCCGGTAGACGAGGACGACCATCGCCGCACCGAAGAGGCCGAGGCCGACGGTGAAGAAGCCGACGACGCCGCCGGTCTGGAAGGCGATCTTCATGGCCGCCTCGCGGCCACCTACTCGCTCCCGTGCGGCAGCGGCCACGCGCAGGTTGGCGCGGGTGGCCAACCACATGCCGGCGCCGCCGATGAACGCGCTGAACAGGGCACCCACCACGAAGAAGAGCGAGCGGCCGATCTTCACAGCCAGCTCACTGCCATCGGTGTCGTGCACCGGAAGCAGGAAGAGCAGCACGACGGCGACGACGACGAAGATCGCCAGGGTGCGGAATTGCCGGAGCAGGTAGGCCGAGGCGCCCTCCTGGACCGCCCCCGAGATCTCCTGCATTTTCTCGGTGCCCTTACCAGCGGCCAGCACCGTTTTTGTCAGGGCGGCAGCGAAACCGAGTGCCACCAGCGCGACAACCGCGGCGATGACGACGTAGGTGACATTGCTTCCGGTAAGGGAAAGCCCGCCGCCGTCGGCGGCCAAGGTCTCGGACATCTGTGTCCTCCTGTTACCGAACATCGCGCCGGTGAGTGGAGACGCACTGACCGACGCCTGGATGCGGACTCGCAAGCGCGCGCCAACCCACCAGCGGACCAGCGATGAACACCCATACCCGCTGGCTGCGGGATAGGTCACTTGCTGACAACCCGGGTACTGTAGCCCTCCGCAGTGTTGGAGGTCACACCCAGGTGGCACCGTGTCGCGATGATCTTCGTCGCTGTGTTATGAAACGAAATCTGATATAGGGCCCCATCCATGCAAAGAAGGCCGCATCCCCAGCAGGGGACGCGGCCTACGCAGCGGAACCAATCAGCGGCCGACCGGCCACACCATACGTACCTCGGTGCCGATGCCCTCGTCGACCGGGCGCACCTGGAGGTCCTCGACGAAACCGGCGAGCAGCGCGAAGCCGACGCCGGTGGTCAGCGCCTCATCGGTCAGCGCCTCGTTGGCCAGCTCGTCCGGCGGCAGCGCGGTCAGACCGATACCCGCCTCGATCGGCGCCCGGTCCACCACCCGCACGGCGTACGAGCCACCGTCGGACATCTCCACCAGCACCGGGTCGGCCAGGCCGTACTGCCGGTGCAGGGCCACCGCCCGCGTGCACGCCTCACCGATGGCCAGGCGCACCTCGTCCAGCAGGTCCTCACGCACCCCGGCGCGCCGGGCGACGGCGACGCCGACCAGGCGGGCGGTACGCACGTGCACCGGAGCGGGCGAGAAGGAGAGCTTGACTGTCGCCATCACGCGCCGGCGCCCGCCGAGTCGGCGCTGATCGCCGCGTCGACCGTCGGGTGCAGCGGAAACACCTGGTCCAGCGCGGTGATCCGGAAGATCTTGAGCAGCGGTTCCTTGTCGCAGACCAGCGCGAACGAACCGCTCGCCGAGCGGAGCCGCTTGAGCGCGCCGACCAGCACGCCCAGCCCGGTGGAGTCGAGGAAGTCCACCCGACCGAGGTCGACCACCACGTGACGGGCGCCACCATCGATCAGTTCGAGGAGTCGTTCACGGAGTCGGGGTGCGGTGTAGACGTCCACCTCACCACCGACCTCGAGCACCGTGTGCTCGCCCACGGTGCGGGTCGCCAGTGACAGCTCCATCGGTCCTCCTCGCCAGAGCCGTAAACTCTCGTGGGCATCTAACCACTACCGCCGGGGCGGCCTGCGGACGCCAGCGGAGGCTTCCCCTTACCCCGGTGTCCGACTTTTCATCTCCGAACACCAGTGCGAGAGTGCAGGGCGTGACCTCCAACGACTTCAGCTCCGCGCGCGGCACCCCGCGCCACGACCTGGAGTCGTCGTCCGCGGCCACCGTATCCGCTGGTCCCGGCCCCGGGCCAGCGCCGGCCGACCTGCTGCGCCGGCTACGCGCCCGGGGCGCCGCCGACCCGGTCACCCACGTCGAGCGGGTGCCGGCCCGCGCCGGTGTGCCCGCGCCGTGGCCGTCGTGGGCACCGGCGGAGTTGCGCGAGGCGTTCACCGGGCGCGGCGTGGTCGCGCCCTGGCAGCACCAGGCCGAGGCAGCCAACCTGGCGTACGAGGGCCAGCATGTGGTCGTCGCCACCGGCACCGCGTCCGGCAAGTCACTGGCGTACCAGTTGCCCGCCCTCGCCACACTGCTGGCCGACCCCCGGGCCACAGTGCTCTACCTGGCGCCGACCAAGGCGCTCGCCGCGGACCAGTTGCGCGCCGTCGCCGCGCTGGAGCTGGAGGGGGTACGCCCCGCCTGCTACGACGGGGACACTCCGCGCACCGAGCGGGAGTGGATCCGCCGGCACTCCCGGTTCGTGCTGACCAACCCGGACATGCTGCACCACGGCATCCTGCCCGGGCACGCCCAGTGGTCCGGTTTCCTGCGCCGACTCGCGTACGTGGTGATCGACGAGTGCCACACCTACCGGGGCGTCTTCGGCTCGCACGTCGCGCACGTGCTGCGTCGGCTGCGTCGGCAGTGCGCCCGGTTCGGGGCCACCCCGGTGTTCGTGCTCGCCTCGGCCACCTCCGGCGACCCGGCCACCGCGGCCGGACGGCTGACCGGCCTGCCGGTGACAGCGGTCACCGAGGACGCCTCCCCCCGCGGCGGGGTGACCTTCGCACTCTGGGAACCGCCGCTGCTGCCACCCGACTCGTCGGCCACTTCCCCGGTGCCGCCGCAGGCGACCGGCGAGCACGACGAGCTTCACCAGGTCCGTCGGTCGGCGCTGCGCGAGACCGCCGACCTGCTCGCCGACACGGTCGCCGAGGGGGTACGCACCCTCGCGTTCGTCCGCTCCCGCAAGGGCGCCGAGGTGGTGGCCGCCAACGCGCGTCGAGCGCTGGACGACGCCGTGCCCGGCCTCGGCGACCGGGTGGCCGCCTACCGGGGCGGTTACCTGCGGGAGGAGCGACGCGAGTTGGAACGGGCCCTGCTGCACGGCGATCTACTCGGCCTGGCCTCCACCAACGCGCTGGAGCTGGGCGTGGACCTGGTCGGGCTCGACGCGGTGCTGATCTGCGGCTACCCGGGCACCCGGGCGTCGCTGTGGCAGCAGGCGGGCCGCGCCGGGCGTTCCGGGCAGGAGGCCCTCGCGGTGCTGGTGGCACGGGACGACCCCCTGGACACCTACCTGGTGCACCACCCGGAGGCGATCTTCGGCGCGCCGGTGGAGGCAACGGTGCTCGACCCGGCCAACCCGTACGTGCTGGCACCGCAGCTGGCCTGCGCCGCGGTGGAGGCGCCGCTCACCCCGGCCGACCTGGTGCTCTTCGGCGAGGGGGCGAAGGAGGCGGTCGATCAGCTGGTCGCGGCGGGGGCGCTGCGACAGCGGCCCACCGGTTGGTACTGGCGGCACCGGGAGCGACCCGAGGTGGACCTGCGCGGCGAGGGCGGCGCCCCGGTCGCCGTGGTGGAGTCGTCGACCGGCCGGCTGCTCGGCACCGTCGACGGCGGCTCGTCGCACTTCCTGCTGCACTCCGGCGCGGTCTATCTGCACCAGGGCGTCTCGTACGTGGTCGACCAACTCGACCTGGCCGACGGCTGCGCGCTGGTGCGCGCCGAGGAGCCGGACTGGTCCACCCACGCCCGCGACGTCACCGACCTGTCAGTGGTGTCGGTGCGCTCCTACGTGGACGCCGGGCCGGTCGGCATGTTCCTCGGCGAGGTGGACGTGACCAGCCAGGTGGTGTCGTACCAGCGGCGGCGGATCGCCACCGGCGAGGTGATCGACACCCGGCCGCTCGACCTGCCCGCCCGGGAGCTGCGCACCGTGGCGGTCTGGTTCACCCTGTCGCCGCAGTCGTTGGCCCTCGCCGGGGTCCAGCCGGCCGACGTGCCAGGCGCGCTGCACGCCGCCGAACACGCAGCGATCGGCCTGCTGCCGCTGATGGCCACCTGCGACCGGTGGGACATCGGTGGGCTCTCCACCGCCATGCACCCGGACACCGAGGCGCCGACCGTCTTCGTCTACGACGGGCATCCGGGTGGCGCCGGCTTCGCCGAGCGGGCGTACGGAACGGCGGCGGCGTGGCTGCGGGCCACCCGGGACGCGATCGCGGAGTGCGGCTGCGAGGCCGGCTGCCCGTCCTGCGTGCAGTCACCGAAATGCGGCAACGGCAACAATCCCCTCTCCAAACCGGACGCGATCCGGGTGCTCGACGTGGTGTTGACGAACCTGCCCGACTGACCGGCTTGCATGAATCGGCATGGCACGGGGCACAATGATGTGGGAGCGCTTCCATCGATGCCAATGTTGCTGATCGCCCCCCGTGCCCGAGGAGAAGCTGTGGCCGACACCATCGCCGAGACCGTCGACCTGCTCTACACCATCGACCAGGACAATCTCACCCTCGACCAGCAGATCGCGCTGGGGTCGGCACTGGCCGCCCTGGCCCAGGCGGAACGGCTGGAACAGATCAACGAGCGGCTGCGCGGCATCCACCAGGTGCTGAACACCTGGGCGCTGCGAGCCGCGACCTCCGTCGACAGTCGCTGAGGCCTTCCGGAGTGATCCTGCTAGGGCACCAGTGATCACTCCGCGCTGGGTAGTCGTCCGGCGACCTCGACGGCTACCCAGCAGCAACTGATCTTGGGCAGCGGGGAGGGCGGTGCTTGTCGGGCTGTGCGAGACTCCGGCGCACCAACCCCCAGAGGAGTACTCATGCAGCTCGACAACTTGCAGGGCCAGCACCAGTTCCACATCCGCCAGCGCCTGCGCATGATGGTCAACCAGTACGAGGTCCGGGCGGTCTCCCCCGACGGCACCGAGGGTGAGCTGTTGGCGTTCGCGCAGCAGAAGCGGCTCGCCTTCAAGGAGCAGGTGACCATCTACACGGATGACTCCAAGCAGCAGCCTCTGCTCGGCTTCAAGGCCCGCCAGCGCATCGACCTCGGCGCCACGTACGACGTCACCGACGCCGCGGGCAACGCGATCGGCCTGTTCCGTAAGGACTTCGCCCAGTCGCTGCTGCGGTCCACCTGGCACGTCGAGCAGGGCGGCCTGCCGCAGGTGACGGGCCAGGAGCGAAGCATGCCGGTGGCACTGCTGCGTCGATTCGTCGACTCGCTGTCCTGGCTGCCGTACCACTTCGACTTCACCGCAAACGGCCAGCCGGTCTTCACGGTGGTCAAGAAGTGGGGCCTGCGCGACAAGTACGTCGTCGAGGTGCAGAACCCGCAGATCGACCGCCGCCTGGTCATCGCGATGGCCGTCGCCCTCGACGCGCTCCAGGCCCGCTGACACACCCGGCCCGGACCAAAGCGCCGCGGCGACCCACCACGGTCGCCGTCGCGGCCACCCAATCCGCGGCTGCCGGCCGGGACCTGGACCTCGAACAGTCCCGGCCGGCAAGCCGTCGGCCGTGATCCCCGGCCGGCCGGCAGTCGGCCGCGATCCTCGGCCGGCAGGCCGTCGGGCCGGCAGGCCGTCGGGCCGGCAGGCCGTCGGGCCGGCAGGCCGTCGGGCCGGCAGGCCGTCGGGCCGGCAGGCCGTCGGGCCGGCAGGCCGGCAGGCCGACGGGCCGGCAGGCCGACGGGCCGGCAGGCCGACGGGCCGGCAGGCCGTCGGGCGGCGCTCTCGGGCGGCGCTCTCGGGCGGCGTTCCGTTGGTGACTCGGAGCCCTGACGGGTCCGGTCCCCCTTTGGAGCTGATGTCGTAAACGCATCACCCTTGATGTCGTAACCGATTCAGCTCCATAGCACCCAACCAATCCCACCAGGGCCCCTGGCACCTTCGACCAGGCGGTGGCCCGTATCTGCGCCTGGTGCCGCAACGCGAGTCAATTCCGGAACGCCACAGGCCGCGCCCTGCGCACGCCGCGCCCTGCGCACGCCGCGCCCGACCACAGGGCACGCCTGGGCTGCCCGCACCCCGCCGGAGGCGGCGCTGAGCAGTGACGCCGCCGCAGGGGTCAGCCCCGCACCGGGCCGGCGCGGGCGCTCGCCGCGGCTACCCGGGTCAGGCCGGGTAGTGGCGTGAACGCCACCTCGACCGTCACCTGCACGTCCAACCCGTCGAGGTGGCAGCCGACCAGCCGGCCATCGTTGCGACCGGCGAGGTCGGCGGCGGACGCGCAGGCCACCGCGTCGCCGTCGAGCGCTCGGGCTGCCCCGGCCAGCGCGCCGAGGTCGGCTGCTACCGCCGCCCGCTGACTCGCCATTCCGGCGGCGACGATGGCGGCGCCGAACGTCCCGAACACCACGAAGACGAGCCCCATCGCCAGCAGCAGGACCGTCGCGCCACCTCGCTGCCGGTCCGACCGGCCAGCGACGATCCCTCCGGCAGCCGGTTGTCGGCCGGAGCGGGGTGACGGATCTCTTCGCACTACCAACTCCCCTCGTGTGCGCCCGGTTCGACGGCGGCGACGGCGGTGGCGACCACTGTGATTCGTGGTAGCCGGGCGCCCAGTGTCCGGACGGGTGCCCGTACCGTCGCCTGCACCCGGTCGCCGTCGACGGACACCGACACCGCCGCCCCCGGCGGCGCCGCCCGGCCACCCTCCGCGCTGCCGTCCGCGCCCCGGGCTGCGGCGAGCGCCGCCTCCCGGGCCGCGTGCAGGCAACCCGCCTGCACGCTGACGGCGTTGACAGCGGTCAGGCCGGCCAGCAGGAGCAGAAGCAGCGCCGGCAGGCCGGCCGCCAGTTCGGCGGTGAAAGAACCCCGGTCCCCGCCAACGGTCCGCGCGAGGACGCGAGGTCCCCGCCCGCCGCGTGCCGCCAGCCCGGGGACGCTCGACCCTGAATCGCGGCCGACCCGCCGGCGCTCGATCACTTCAGTGCCCGGTCGATGACGGCGGTCAGCGCCGACTGGACGTTGCCGGAGGTCAGCACCTTCAACAGGATCCCGGCGAAGGCGACCGCGGCGAGAGTGCCCACGGCGTACTCGGCCGTGTTCATTCCGGCATCGCCGCGCAGGCGAGCGATGAGTTTGCGCATGACTGTTTCCCTTCTCGATGGGTCAGAGCACATCGCCGAGGACGGCGACGATCACCGGCACGAGTCCGGCGAGAATGAACGCCGGCAGGAAGCACAGCCCCAGCGGCAGAACGATGAGGACACCCGCCCGGCGGGCCGATGCCTCAGCAGCGGTGGCCCGGTCGGCGCGCAGGTCGTCGGCGAGCCGGGTCAGCGCACCGGCCAGGGCGGCACCACTGTTGGCCGAGCGCAGCGCCGCCGCGGTCAGGCGCTCTGCGCCTGGCACGCCGTCCAGCGCGGACCATGCCTCCGCTGGGCCACCACGAAGCAGCAGCGTGCGGCCAACACGGGCCAGCCGGTCGGCGAGCGGCCCGTCCAGTGCCTCGGCGACGGCCAGCACCGAGCGATCCACCGGCGCGCCCGCCCGCATCGCCGCAGCCAGCAGGTCGGCGGCGAGCGGTAGGTCGGCGGCCTCCTGTTGCCGCCGCTTGCGCACAGCGGGCGACTCGATCCGCCGCAACAGAACATCGAGCAGGAACGCGGCCGGAAGAGCACCGAGCAGCCCGAGCCAGCCCTCGACGACGATGGCCACCGCGAGCCCAGCCAACACCGCCACGAGCCGGATCACGTCCGGTCGCCGCCGCCTGGTCGAGCTGGGCTGGCTCACTGAGCTGGGCTGGCTCGGCGCGCTGGTTTGGCTCGTTGAGCTGGGCCGGCCGGCTGGGCTGCGTTGGCCGGCCCAGCTGCGTTGGCTCCCCGAGCTGCGTTGGCTCCCCGAGCTGCGTTGGCTCCCCGAGCTGCGTTGGCCGGCGGCGCTGCGTCGGCCGGCTGAGTCGGGCTGGCCGGCTGGGCCGCGGGGCGTCATCCGGCCCGCCCCGGTGTCGCGCCCAGCCGTTCCGCCCAGAGGAGGCCCACGACCTGAAGTGCAACCGCGACAACCCCGCTAGCACCGCCGACAGGGCTGTGCAGGAGCACCGCCATGGGGTCGACGCCGATGCCGTACCCCAACCCGATCCCGCCAATCGGCAGGGCCGCCAGTAGCCAGGCCGTGGCCCGCGCACCGGCCGCCTGAGCCGCCGCAGCGGCCAGACCACGGTCGGTTGCCCGAGCGTCCGCCTCGATCCGTTCCAGAAGCTCCGCCAGCGGCGCACCGGTCCGGTCGGCCAAGCGCACCGCCGCCGAGGTCAGCTGACGTAGGCGGCTCGCCCCGTCACTCTCGACGGCCGTGACGTCGAGCGCGTGTGGGACGGGCAGGCCGGCCCGCAGGTCCGCCGCGAGGCCACAGAGCTGGTCCAGGCCACGTCGACGGTCCCGCTCGGTGCTCCGGTTCACTCGCCAACGCAACGCGGCGCGCACGGCCAACGTGCCGTAGCCGGCCATCGCGACTGCGGCCACCGGACCGCCGACCACGGCGCCCACACCTCCACCGAGCAGGCCGACCACAGGCAGCACGCGGGTCGCCGATCGCGAGATGCGCACCGACGGAGGCGTACCCGGTTTTCTGTCAATCGGGCCGACGCGCCCGTGGGCGCGACAATCGACGATCGCGCATTCGTCGGCCGTTGCCCCGGCGGACGTGTCGCCCCGACAGCCGGCGGCCAGGTCGCCGCGCCCATCGGTGGTTACCTGGCCGGAGCCATCGTTCCGGCCGGAAGTGTCCACGCCACTGACACCGATCGTGGTCGTGGCCGCCGATGCCCCCGGCCGCTGTTCGGCGTCGAGCATGGTGGGGGCCGCTTCCGGGCGGGCGGTGCCGGTCGGGCGTCGGGGATCCCGACGGGCCGGCGGGCGCGTGGGGCCTTCCGGACGAGTGAACCCGTCTGCCGCTCCCGGCCACCTCGGGCTGCGACTGACGTCCCGGTCGGGCCAGCCGAGTGCCGTCCGTCTTCCGTCGGCGCCCGCAGTAGTCGTCGACTCGAACGCGATGCCGACCTGATGACCCTTGGTCGGGGCGACGCCAGTGCCGTCGACCGGCCCGTCCGGCGTGCGACCGAGTTCCCTGATCCACTGCACCAGGGCCTCATCCGGATCGGCACCGCCGGCCCTCCGTCCCGGTGCCAGCACGCGACGTCGACGGGCCCGGATGCTCCGCATGGGCCACGCCACCAGGGCAGCGGCGACCAGGAGCAGCGCCGCCGCCAGCATCGTCTCGCCGGTCATGCCGGACCCGCCGATCCGGGCCACGGCTCGCTGAGGATGGGCGGCACCGCCACCCCACGCTCCCGCAGCAGCGCCCCGAGGGCACGGGCGGCGAGCCCGAGCCCACTGCCGCGTACCCAGGCGGGCACCACTGTCACCAGCCGTTCGGGCCCCTCGGGCAGCAACAGGCAGACCGACTCCAGGACGCGACCCCGGTCGCTGCGTCGCACCTGGAACAGCACCTGCAACGCGGCGGCCACCTGGGCGTGCAGCGCGGCGCGCGGCAGCCCACCCAACATGCCCAGGGCCTCCAACCGGGCCGGCACGTCCGACGGTGTGTTGGCGTGCAGGGTGCCGGCACCCCCGTCGTGGCCGGTGTTGAGCGCGGCCAGCAGGTCGACCACCTCACCGCCCCGGCACTCCCCGACCACCAGCCGGTCCGGGCGCATCCGCAACGCCTGCCGGACCAGGTCCGCCAGGCTGACGACGCCTGTTCCCTCCACATTGGCGGTACGCGCCTGGAGCCCCACCACGTGTGGATGCCCCGGGCGCAGCTCGGCGGCGTCCTCCACCAGCACGATCCGTTCGGTCGCCGGCACCATCCCCAGCAGGGTGTTGAGCAGTGTCGTCTTGCCCGACCCGGTGCCCCCGGTTACCAGGTACGCCAGCCGGGCCGCCACGACTGCGGCGAGCAGTGGCGCCAGCGGTCGCGGCACGGTCCCCTGGCGCACCAACTCGTCGAGGGTGAACGGCCGGTGTCGGAAGGTCCGCAGCGACAGGTAGGGACCTTCGGTCGCCACCGGCGGCAGCACGGCGTGCAGCCGGGTGCCGTCGGGAAGCCGCGCGTCCGCGTACGGGGAGCCGTCGTCGAGCCGCCGCCCCGCGCTGGCGATCAGCCGCTGCGCCAACCGGCGGACGTCCTCCGCCGAGCCCACCGGGACGGCGACCTGGTGCAGCCCCGACCCGCGGTCGACCCAGACCCGGGCGCCGTTGACGAGGACGTCGGTGACCTCCGGGTCGGCCAGCAGCGGCGCCAACGGCCCAGCGCCGACGAGGTCGTCGCGCACCCGGTCGGCGATCCGCAGCATGGCGGTGTCACCGAGCACTGCGGCGGCGGGCTCGGCCCGTACCGCGGAGACGATGGCCGCCGCGGTGACCGGGGTGGTGGCGGCGGCGATCCGCTGCCGTACCCGGGCGGCGAGGGTGCCGTCCTCCGGCCCGGCGGTCATGCCGCACCCGCAGCCGGAACGCCGGTGAGGTCGGTGACGATCCGTTGGCAGAGCGCGGCCAGTGGGCCCTTGCCCCCGGCGGCCGGCGCCTCGCCGCGTTCCAGCCCACGGCAGAGCCCCGGCTCGGGGCGCAGCGTGCCGGCCAACGGGAGGCCCAGCGCGCGTGCCACCTCGGACGCCCGCAACCGCCCGGGCGCAGGCCCGCGCACCACCACCGAGAGCGCAGCGCAGTGCGGGGCGGCCGCAGCCACCACCCGAGTGGCCGCAGCGGTGGCGCGCAACTCGGCCGGCACGACGACGAACGCCTGGTCGGCGGCTTGCAGCGCCACCACTGCCGCGTCGTCCAACTGTCGGGGCAGGTCGATCACCACGAAGTCCCGCCCACGCCGGGCCGCGTCGACAGTCGCTGCCATCGCCGTCGCCGGCAACGTCAGCATTTCGCCGCGGTCCCAGGAGAGCACCACGAGATCACCCCGGCTGGGCAGGGCCTGGACCAGCGCCGGGGCGTCCACCCGCCCGTCGGCGCTGGTGAGCGACGGCCAGCGCAGGCCTTCCAACTGCTCCCAGCCCAGCACGAGGTCGAGGCCACCACCGAGCGGGTCAGCGTCGACCAGGAGGGTGCGCAGCCGGGCCCGCGCGGCGGTCACCGCAAGACCACCGGCGAGCACACTCGCGCCCGCACCGCCCCGACCACCGAGGACCGCGACGACCCGGGCGCCGACGCCGGCCGGACGGTCCGGGTCATGCTCGGCGAACCGATCCACCAACCACGGCTCCGCAGCCGGCAGCGTGGCGACGTGCTCGGCCCCGATCAGCTCGGCGATCTGCCAGCCCGGGTCGAGCTGACCGGCCCGGCCGAGCAGCACCAGCCGGGGGCGCTGCGGCAACCGGGCACGCAGGCAGGCCTGCGCCTGGTCGGCGCCGAGCAACACCAGGGGCGCGGGAAGCCACCGGGTACGGGCAGCCGCTGGGTCCCGGGCCAACTCCACCTCGGTCCCGCCAACGGCGGCGAGCCGGAGCACATCATCGAGCAGATCGTCGTCGCCGGTGACGACCAGCGGGAGCCGGCGGATCGGCGGAACCGTGGTACGGGGTGGCATCGCGGCCTCCAGCGGTCGGGCTCGGGTATGCCGCCGACAGTGCTCGGAATCCGCCCCGCAGGCCGCCCGGATGTCGTCGCCTGTGGACAACCTGGTGGGCTGTGGAAAACGCCCGCCGAGACAGCTGATCTGCTACGGGCACGGGCAAATCCGCAGCTGGCGCCGCTGAGCCCAAAACAGCGGGGCCGCTCCCGAAAGGAGCGGCCCCGCGAGTCGGTGGTCAGCCGGGCTGATTTGTCCAGGCCGCATCGAGGATCACCTGGTACGAGCTGATCCGCACTGGCGACAGCGTCAACAGCTCAGCGGCGAGCAATTCACCCGTCCTCGGATCGAAGACCAGAAGAGATTGCTGGTCGTGTTCGCGGTCATCGAAGGTGACGGCGACGCCTTTGCGGCCGGCACGGTCCGTGACCTGCCCCCGCCAGCGGAAGCCGGGCACGTCGGCGAGGACCCGCAGGACCGCAGCTCGGGTCGCACGCGGCACGACGTACCGCGCGTAGAGCGTGCCGACCCACTTGCTCGCCGCCCCCGCGCCGTACTCGACCTTCAGCCGCTCCCGCAGCTCGGACGGGTCGGCCGACGGCGGCCTGAGCTCCTCGGGCGGCAGCGGAATGACGTCCGGCGCGGGGGTGCCGGTGGCTGCTGGTCGCCCGATGCTCTCGCGCTGCCAGTAGTCCCGAGACTCCTGGTCGGGGTACTGCGGCTCCAGTTGGGTCCTGATCTGGTTACCGGTCCCGTCGAGGGCCTGCCAGATCTTCGTCTCGCTGGCAAAGGCCACGTGGTGGCGACCGTCGGCAGACGTCTCCACTGGGTCGCCCCACACCTTGGTGTGGTGATACATGTAGCGCCCGCTCTGGCTGTCGTACGCCGCGTCTTTGATCTTGTTGGCCAGCATGCGTAGCTGCGGGCCGGCGGCCGGCGGATCCGCGTCGAACTGGTACGCGACCGGCACCAGCACCAACCCCGCTGCCGCCGGCGGCTCGGCCGGAGTGTCCGGTGCCCCCTCGCCGAACGGCTCGAGCACCGCCACGGCACCGACCGCGACCGCCAACGTCCCGGCCGCCAGGACCAGCCGGCGGGTCGGGCGTACGCGACGATGCTCGCCGACCGTTTCGGTAGCGCTGGCGCGTTCGATCAGCTCGCGCGCCGAGACCAGCGGTGACCCGACGGCGGCGTTCCGGGCCGGGTCGGCCGGGCCCAGAAGAGTACGGGTGCGCTCTGCTCCGAACATCACAGATCCTCTCGAATTGTCACCAACACCGGTCGACGCCGGGTCGGCGCGGGCCGGTCCGACATTGCTTCGGCAAGACGACGGCGAGCGCGATGCAGGCGCACTGCGGCGGTCGCCCCGGCGCAGCCGAGAACCTTTGCCGCCTCGGAGACCGTCAGCTCCTCCCAGCCGACCAACCGGAGGATTTCCTGGTCGAGGTCGTTGAGGGTGGCCAGAGCCGCCCGGACGTCGGCGACCCCGACTGTCGTGTCGGCACCCGACGATCCGGCCAGTCGCTCGAGGTCGACATCGGTGATCGAGAGGAGGTCCGGGGCGGCACGCCGCGACCGCCACTGGTTCGCCAGCAGGCGCCGGGCCACCCCGTACAGCCAGGGCAGGCTGCGGTCCGGCACCTCGGCGCGGCGACGCCAGGCGACGACGAAGACCTCCTGGGCAAGCTCCGCCGAGGCATCCCGGTCAGCAAGCCGGCGCAGGCCGTACCGGACTATGTGCTCGTACTCGGCGGCGTAGAGGCTGGTGAACCAGCCCTCGTCCCGCTTCTTCGGTGGACCCACCCGAACCCCCATTGCCTCGGCGACTCTCACAGTGGCTTGTGTCGCTGAGGGACCCGGGATTACCGCGCGGCCGAGGGCGGGTGCTGCCCACCGGGAAACGAACGCTGCGGTCAGTCGTCGATTGCCTGGTACACGGTGGTCCAGAAGTCGTGCCACATCGGCAGCCGCTGGTCGCCCGCGTGCGCCCGCTGGATGAACACGATCGTCGTCAGGTCCTCGGCGGGATCGTTGTACCAGGCGGTGCCGTAGAAGCCTGGCCATCCGTAACTGCCGACCGAGGGCCCGAGGTGTGTACGCCGGGTCCGGACCGACATTCCGAAACCCCAACTGATGGCGTCGAAGTATCCGGGCCAGAACCCGGAGATGGCTCTCTGCGTCGGGGTCAGGTGGTCGCTCGTCATCAGCGTCACCGCTGGCCGCGACAGCACCCGCTCGCCGCCGTGGGAACCGCCGGCAAGCAGAGCCGACGCGAAGGCGAGGTAGTCCTGGGCGGTCGACACGAGCCCACCGCCACCGGACTCGAACAGCCGCGGTCGACTGAACCGCCCGTCGGGGGCGTCCTCGACAACCGGGCCGGTCGCGGCGTTGTCCTGCTCGTACGCCGTCGCGAACCGGCCGAGGCTCTCGCTACCCACGCTGAAGGCGGTGTCGGCCATTCCCAACGGCTTGCAGACCCGCTCCCGCACGGCATCCCCGAAGGACATGCCGGTGGCCCGGGCGATGAGCACGCCGGTGACGTTGGCGGCGGTGTCGTACATCCAGCGCTCACCCGGCTGGTGGACGAGCGGAAGGTCACCGAGCTGGCGGATCCACTCATCCGGCGACTGATATTCGAGTGCGTCCAGCGCGTCGGCGATCGGGACCGTTCCCGGCTCGGCGGGGACCATGCCGGTGCCAAGGGTGCCGTCCAGGACGTCCCGCAGCGTTATCGGGCGTTCCGCCGGGACGGTGTCGTCCAGTGGGCCGTCGGGATCGGCGAGCACTGTCATGTCCGCCAACTCCGGGAGGAGATCGTCGACCGGATCGTCGAGGCGGAGGGTGCAGTCCTCGACGAGGGTCATCGCACACGCGGCGACGATCGGCTTCGACATCGAGCCCAGGCGACAGATCGTGTCGGCCGCCATCGGCGTCTGCGACCCGGGGCCCTCGAACGCGAGATGACCCGTCGCCTCGATGTGCACCTCACCGTGGCGGGCGAGGACGACCACCATGCCCGGGACGAAGCCGGACTCGACGTGGCGCTCAAGCAACCCTTGCAGCCGGGCCAGCCGTTTCGACGAGAAGCCGCCAGCAGCCACGTGTTTCCTCCTCAGCTCGCCTCGTTGGCAAATTACACGGCAGGCGGCGGTCGCACCGTCCGCGACGAGCTGGGGAGGGGACCCACCCGAGCGGTCCCGCACATCGCCAGACCGCTTCAACAACCGAGGGTGCCGCACGTTGCGGAGGTGTGTCGCGCACCGAGCCGTGGGGCCACACCGACTGCCGGGCGGCTCGCGCTTCTGCGGTGGAGCGTTTCCAGCAGAAAGGGACGACCCCCGTCGGGGGGAGACGGGGGTCGTCGGAGGTTCGGCTCCGGGGGGGTCGAGCCGAACCACTCAGCGGTCACGGGGGGTGCAACCGCTGAGGGTCTGCCTGTTTCGAGGATGTGAAAGCTCGTCGTACGGACAAGTCTGCCTGAGCGCGCCCGTCACGTCGAGTGGTGCTGCCTCCACTCACTGCGAAAATCTCCTCGCAGAGTGTGAGCGTGATCACGCGAAGCGGAGAGCCCGCAGGTCTGAGGGGTGGCATGACCCCGGGCACCCGCCGACGATAGACCATCCGGCTAGACTTTCGCGCCGTGGGCCGAAGTGCCGCTTTCTTCGATCTGGACAAGACCGTCATCGCCAAGTCGAGCGCCCTGGCGTTCGGTCGTCCGTTCTACCGGGATGGGCTGATCACCCGGCGTGACGTGGTCAAGTCGGCGTACGCGCAGCTGATGTTCCGGCTGGGCGGCACCGACGAGCAGACCATGGCCCGAACACGGGACTACCTGGCTGCGCTCTGCAAGGGCTGGCAGGTGGAGCAGGTCCGCCAGATCGTCGCGGAGACGCTGCACGAGCTGATCAACCCCTACGTGTACGCCGAAGCCGCCGCCCTGATCGAGGAGCACCAGGCGGCTGGGCGGGACGTGGTGCTGGTGTCGGCGTCCGGCGAGGAGATGGTCCGGCCGATCGGCGAGCTGCTCGGGGTGACCGACGTGATCGCCACTCGGATGACGGTGCGGGACGGCCGGTACAGCGGCGAGGTCGAGTTCTACGCGGCCGGTCCGAGCAAGGTCGAGGCCGTCAGCGAGTTGGCCGCCGCTCGGGACTACGACCTGGCTGATTCGTACGCCTACTCCGACTCGTACAGCGATCGTCCGTTGCTGGAGTGCGTGGGCCACCCGAGTGTGGTCAACCCGGACCGGCAGCTACGCAAGCTGGCCTCGGAGAACGCGTGGCCGGTGCTGGAGTTCCGGCACCCGATTCCGCTGGGCCGGCGGCTGCGGGAACGTCCTGCGGTCCCGGTGGCCGCGGCGGCCCTGGGGGTCGGGGTGGGCGTGGCGATCGGCATCGCCTGGTACGGCCGGCACCGTCGTACCCGAGCCGCCACCACTGCCTGATCCCACCCAGCCGACCGCTCAGGCGGCGGCGAGGATCTCGTCTCCGATGGCGGTGAGCTGGTCGGTGCCGACCTCGACGGCGGCCATGTAGTGGCGTAGCCAGGAGCGCAGCCCGTCCGGGGTACCGGTGGCGAAGGCGCCGGCCGCGCCGACGTACTCGGGTTCCCGCTCGCGGTGCCCCACGTCGACGGGGAGCAGGCCACGCGGGTCGAGGCCACTGGCGAGCAGCACCAGCCGGGCGGCCCCACGGGCCACCACGCCGGACGGCCCGGCGAACGGGCGCAGGTTCAGCAACTCCCCGTGTACGACAGCGGCGAGCACCAGCGGGGAGACCTTCGTGCCGCCGGCGACGAGGCCGGCCAGCCCGTCCAGCCGGGTGGCGACCACCGGGTCGGCGACCGGGCGGCCCAGCTCGGCCTCCGACACCAGGTCCCGGGCGGCGAGCACGTGCAGTTTCGCGAGGGCCTGGCGGGGCGCCTTCGGCCACAGCTCACTCAGGCCCGGCAGCGCTCCGGCGACCCGCAGCGCCCCCTGGAGCACCGGGTCGGTGACGGTGCCGGCCCGGACCGCCTCACGCTCGTGCCTGGCTCCCTCGAGGGCCGCGCTGGCCACCGCGGAGCGGAGGCTGACCTCGGCGGCTACCTGTCCACCGTGCCGGCGCAGCGCCCGGTGCCCGAGCGCCTGGTCGAACCGCGCGCGGGCCTGCTCGACGGCGGCGGTGATGTCGGCGAGCGCGAGCAGCGGGGCGAGCGGGTCGGTGGTCACCCCGCCACGCTAACGACCCGGCCTGGCGTGGCGGGCCGCACCCGCCCGCAACGCGACCCGGGCCACCCGACCCGGGGGGCGAACCGGCGGGGACGGGCCGTCGGGCGCGCGGCGGGGGCCACTCGGCGCGAGGCGGTGGGCAGCCGTGGCCGGTCGCGGGCCCCGCGACTACCCTCGTGCCATCGAGACCCAGGTCACCCCGAGGATGAGGAGTCACGGCATGAGCGAGGCATTGGCCAATCTGCTGAACGAGACGCGCCAGTTCCCCCCGCCGGCCGAACTCGCCGCGCACGCCAACGTCACCATCGACGCGTACGCCGAGGCGGAGGCCGACCGGCTGGCCTTCTGGGCGAAGCAGGCCGATCGGCTGGCCTGGTCGAAGAAGTGGGATGAGGTGCTCGACTGGTCGAACCCGCCGTTCGCGAAGTGGTTCGTGGGTGGGCAGCTCAACGTCGCGTACAACTGCCTGGACCGGCACGTCGAGGCGGGCCGGGGCGACAAGGTGGCGATCCACTGGGAGGGCGAGCCGGGCGACACCCGCACCATCACGTACGCGGACCTGCACGAGCTGACCTGCCGGGCGGCGAACGCGCTCACCGACCTGGGGGTGACCGCTGGCGACCGGGTGGCGATCTACCTGCCGATGATCCCGGAGGCCGCGGTGGCCATGTTGGCGTGCGCTCGGATCGGCGCCGCGCACAGTGTGGTCTTCGGTGGTTTCTCGGCCGACTCGTTGAGCAACCGGATCCAGGACGCCAGCGCCAAGGTGGTGATCACCGCGGATGGTGGTTACCGGCGGGGCAAGCCGTCGGCGTTGAAGCCCACTGTGGACGAGGCGGTGGCGAACTCCCCGTCGGTGGAGCACGTGCTCGTGGTTCGCCGTACCGGCGAGGACGTGGCGTGGTCGGACAAGGACCACTGGTGGCACGAGACGGTGGAGACCGCGTCGGCCGAGCACACCGCGCAGCCGTTCGACGCCGAGCACCCGCTGTTCATCCTCTACACCAGTGGCACCACGGCCCGCCCGAAGGGCATCCTGCACACCACCGGCGGCTACCTCACCCAGGCGTCGTACACGACGCACGCGGTGTTCGACCTGAAGCCGGAGACTGACGTCTACTGGTGCACGGCCGACATCGGCTGGGTCACCGGGCACTCCTACATCGTGTACGGCCCGCTCTCCAACGGCGCCACCCAGGTGATGTACGAGGGCACCCCGGACACGCCGCACAAGGGCCGGTTCTGGGAGATTATCGACAAGTACCGGGTGAGCATCCTCTACACCGCTCCCACCCTGATCCGGACGATGATGAAGTGGGGCGACGACATCCCGGCGGACTTCGACCTGTCGTCGCTGCGCCTGTTGGGCAGCGTCGGCGAGCCGATCAACCCGGAGGCCTGGATGTGGTACCGGCAGCACATCGGCCGGGGCGAGCTGCCGGTGGTGGACACCTGGTGGCAGACCGAGACGGGCGCGATCATGATCTCGCCGTTGCCGGGGGTGACGGCGGCCAAGCCGGGTTCGGCGATGGCGCCGCTGCCGGGCATCGTGGCCGACGTGGTGGACGACCAGGGCCAGTCGGTGCCGAACGGTGGTGGCGGCTACCTGGTGCTGCGCGAGCCGTGGCCGTCGATGCTGCGCACCATCTGGGGTGACGACGACCGGTTCATCGACACGTACTGGTCGCGTTTCCCGGGCATGTACTTCGCCGGCGACGGTGCGAAGAAGGACGACGACGGGCACATCTGGCTGCTCGGCCGGGTGGACGACGTGATGCTGGTGTCCGGGCACAACATCTCGACGACCGAGGTGGAGTCGGCGTTGGTGTCGCACCCGTCGGTGGCCGAGGCGGCTGTGGTCGGCGCGACCGACCCGACCACCGGTCAGGCGATCGTCGCGTTCGCCATTCCAAGGGGCAGCACTGACATCGCCGGTGAGGCGGGCGAGCAGCTCATCGCCGACCTGCGCAACCACGTGTCGAAGACGCTCGGCCCGATCGCCAAGCCGCGGCAGATCATGCTGGTGCCGGAGCTGCCGAAGACCCGCTCCGGAAAGATCATGCGCCGGTTGCTGCGGGACGTGGCGGAGAACCGGTCGCTGGGCGACGTGACCACGTTGCAGGACTCCTCGGTGATGGACCTGATCTCCTCGGGGATGAGCGGTACGAAGTCCGACGAGGACTGACGGTAGGCGTACTCATCGGAGGGTGGTGGTCCGTGCGGACCGCCACCCTCCGTCATGTCTTACGGGTACGGTTCGTGCCGCCTCGCCACTGTCACATCGGTCGGTCGGGGGAGTCGGGAGAAGCTGAACGGGCACAGGCATAGATCACCTCTGTCCTTTCGGCCGGTTGTGCTTTAGGTTCACGCAGGTTGGAAGAGTTCGACACACATCGCTTCGATGGTCGGCCACGCCAACGTCCTCCTCCCCATGCCCGAGAAACGGAGCGGCATGAACCACAAACCGCAGTCCAGGGCGCGCCGACGACTACTCGTCGCGCTGCCCGCCATCGCCCTCGCGGCCACGTCACTGACCGTGAGCGGTAGCGCGGCGGCCCAGTCGCCGTCCGGCACCCCTCTGGCGGTGATCGGGGCCGACGAGCACTACATCAACTACGCCGAGCCCGAGGTGCAGCCGGACACCACCGGCCGTGAGGTGAAGGGCAAGGGTGGCATCTACACCCCTGCCGCGGAGTCCGCCCGCGCGTTCGACCAAAAGCACGCCCGGGGCAACCCGGTGACCGCACGGCAGTTGGCCAAGGACGAGGCCAAGTCGCTGAAGACGGGCCAGAACCCCCGCAAGTTCAAGAAGGCCCCGACCACCCAGACGGCGAAGCTGCTGACGCTGCTGGTGGAGTTCAACGACAAGGCCAACGACGACTTCACCGGCGTGATGGTCCCCAAGACGGTGTTCGAGGACCGCACCTGCGTCCCCGGCACGGTCCAGAACGGCCCGAAGCACAACAAGATCCCGGACCCGGCGCGCCTGCCCCACGAGGACAACAACTCGATGTGGGTGCCGGACTTCTCGCCGCAGCACTACAACAAGATGCTCTACAGCAAGAAGGGCATCACCGAGCGGGTCCGTACGGACCTGAAGGGCCCGGACGGCAAGAAGGGCATCGACCTGTCCGGTCGCACCATGCACAACATGTACCTGGAGATGTCCAAGAACGCGTACACGGTGGACGGGCAGGCCAGCCCGTGGATCACCGTGCCGCACTCGGAGGGCTGGTACGCGGCCAACCGCTGCTTCCAGGACGAGACCGGCGCGTGGGTTCCCGGCCGTGAGCAGTCGATGAACGGCCACCCGGACAACCCGGCCGGCGCGGGCCGCCTGGCGACCGACGCGATCGACGCGCTCGTCGCGAAGGACCCGACCTTCCCGTGGGCCGACTACGACATCGAGGACCAGGCCGACCGCGACGGTGACGGCAACGTCTTCGAGCCGGACGGCGTGATCGACCACCTCGTGCTGGTGCACGCCGGTCAGGGCAAGTCCCGCGGTGGCGGCGCCGAGGGCGTGTACGCCGTGTGGGCGCACTCCTCCACGGTTGCCGGTGGTTACACCATCCCGGGCACCAACCTGAAGGCGTCGAACTACATCGTGCAGCCGGAGGACGCCGGCGTCGGCGTCTTCGCCCACGAGTTCGGCCACGACCTGGGTCTGCCGGACCTCTACGACACGTCCGGCAACGCCGACTCCGACGTGGACTTCTGGGACCTGATGGCCTCGGGCTCGCACTCGGGTGAGATCTTCCAGGCGTTGCCGACGCACATGGGCATCTGGGACAAGTGGGTGCTCGGTTGGGCCGACCCGCTGACCATCCGCCCCGGGTCGAACCCGCGCGAGGTGAAGCTCGGCCAGACGTCGCGCACCCCGATCGACTCCGAGGACGGCATCAAGGTCGACCTGCCGGACAAGGTGACGACGCTGGCGACCCCGCACAGCGGCACGAAGATGTGGCACAGCAACAACGACCAGGAGTGGGCCGACGTCAAGCTGAGCCGCTCGGTCGACGTGCCGGCGGCTGCCGACTCGAAGTTCTGGATGTGGAACAACTACATCATCGAGGAGGACTGGGACTACGGCTTCGTGGAGCTCTCCACCGACGGCGGTACGACCTGGACCGAGCAGAAGGTGTACGACGAGGGCGGCACGGTGGTCACCACGCCGGACGGCTACCCGGACCCGAACGGCCGCATGAACGACTTCGGCGGCAAGAAGTACGGCCTGACCGGCAGCACCGACGGCTGGCGGCACGACTACGTCGACCTGTCGGCGTACGCCGGCACGACGGTCCAGGTGCGGCTGCGCCTGGCCACCGACGAGGCGTTCGAGGAGCGCAACTGGTTCGTCGACGACTTCTCGGTCACCGGCGGCGGCGCCACCACCTGGAGTGACGACGTCGAGGGCGGCGACAACGGCTGGACGGCCACCGGCGGCACCTTCGTCGACACCACCGGTGGCGGCTGGAAGGTCTCCAGCGGCACCGAGGTGCACGCCCAGTACTACCTGGCGGAGTGGCGCAACTTCGACGGCTTCGACAAGGGCCTGAAGTACGCCTACGACACCATCTACTCGCACGAGGCGTGGAAGGTCGACCGGATCTCCTACAACGCCCCGGGCATGCTGGTCTGGTACCGGGACACCGCGCTCGGCGACGTCAACCACGTCACCGGGCAGATGACCTCGCTGCCCAGCTACGGCGCGAAGGGCGGGTTGCTCATCGTCGACTCGCACTTCGACCCGTTGCGGCGCACCGGTGAGGCGGCCGTGAAGGACCCGTCGGTGACGGACAACCTGCCGAGCCGCCCGCAGTCCTCGAACGCGGCCTTCACGCTGAACCGGACGTACCCGTTCACCGAGTGCCTGGAGGCGGCGGACGAGCCGTACAGCGCGTACTGCACGAAGTTCAAGGGACTGCCGCCGGTGAAGGCGTTCACCGACGCCAAGGGCTGGTACCCGGGCATCGAGATGCGCGATGGTGCTGCCTACGCCCGGGACAACGACGCGTCGGTGGTCCTGCCGTCGCGTGACAACGCGCCGTACACCACCCGGGTCACCAACCCGGACGGCAGCCCGGCGCCGGAGTTCTACGGCGTGACCCTGGGCGGTGGCGCGATCGTGCTGGGCACCGGAAACCCCGGCGACCAGGGCGTGAACTACGGCGTCTCGCTGACGATCAAGAAGGCTGCCGGGGACAACTCGTCGGCCATGATCTACGTGACCCCGGCCAAGAAGTAACGGTTTCACGGATCGCGAACTGACGGTGGGGCCGGTGGCGGAGACGCTGCCGGCCCCACTGTCGTATGTGCGCAAAGATTGATCGAAAAATGTCGTTGTATACGTTCGCGTCCGGGGCCGCGCTGGTCAGCGGGGCTGATGAACCGGCGGGGTGTGACGGTGAAAAGCATTCCCAACAAAATCTTGCAACAAATCGACGCGTTCGTCTTCCCACCCGTCCCGCCAGTAACTATGTTCACCAATGGTCCCACTAGTGGGATCGATCTCCCACCGGCCTGTACCCCCGTTGGGCCGGTTCCCTCACACCGGAGGTACCACGTGCGCAAAGTCGCAGTGGGTCTGCTCGGGCTCTCACTGACGGCGACAGGCCTGGCTTTCGGCCCGTCCGCCTCGGCGGCGCCTCAGCCCAAACTGCCGGCAGCAGCACCGGCCGCTGCCGAACCGCAGTCACTGCAGGATGAGCTCCCCGACAAGCTCGAGGAGAAGCGCCGCGCGCTGCGTCAGCAGGGTCTCAGCGACGTGCTGACCGGTCGCAGCAAGCCGATCGAGCGCAACGGAAGCACTGTTGTCAAGGTCGGCGAGGTCGGCAAGGCGGGCGGAACGGGCGCCAACGCCCGCGCGCGCGCCGGCGCCGCCGCGCAGACCAGGGATCAGTACGTCGAACTCAAGCGTGAGCGGACCGACAAGATCTTCGTGATCCTGGCCGAGTTCGGTGACGAGCGGCACCCGTCCTACCCGGACAAGGACATGAACCCGGACGTCGCCGGACCGGCGACGTTCGAGGGACCGCTGCACAACAAGATCCCCGAGCCCAACCGGGCCGTGGACAACTCCACCATCTGGCAACCGGACTTCAGCCCGGAGCACTTCCGCCAGCTCTACTTCGGCACCAACCCGGGCGACGAGTCGCTCAAGCAGTACTACGAGGCCCAGTCCTCGGGTCGCTACACCGTCGAGGGTGAGGTGACCGACTGGGTCAAGGTCAAGTACAACGAGGCCCGCTACGGTCGCTCCGACGACCCGAAGGCCGACGACGACCCGACCGGCGACCCCGCCGTCTGCGCCGACAACGTCTGCCCGAACACCTGGAACCTGATCGCCGACGCCGCCACCCAGTGGGTCGCCGACCAGAAGGCCAAGGGCCGGACGGACGCGCAGATCACCGCCGAGATGAAGTCCTTCGACCAGTGGGACCGCTTCGACTACGACGGTGACGGCGACTTCAACGAGTCGGACGGCTACATCGACCACTTCCAGATCGTCCACTCCGGCGGCGACCAGGCCGACGGTGACCCGCAGCAGGGTGAGGACGCGATCTGGAGCCACCGCTGGTCGGCGTTCAACAGCTCGCCCGTCGGCCCGCCGAACTTCCCGATCGGCGGCACCCAGATCGGCAACACCGGCGTCTGGATCCGCGACTACACGATCCAGCCGGAAAACGGCGGCCGCAGCGTCTTCTACCACGAGTACGGCCACGACCTGGGCCTGCCGGACGACTACGGCCCGGCGGACAACAGCAACGAGCACTGGACCCTGATGGCCCAGAGCCGGCTCGGCGCCAAGAACGACGCCGGCATCGGCGACCGTGGCGGCGACCTCGGGGCATGGAACAAGTTCCAGCTCGGCTGGCTCGACTACGAGGTTGTCGTGGCGGGGCAGAAGCGCACGATGGAGCTCGGCCCGCAGGAGTACAACTCGAAGAAGGCACAGGCCGTCGTGGTCGTGCTGCCGAAGCGGGAGTACACCTTCAACTACGGCGCGCCGTTCGAGGGCTCGAAGCAGTACTTCTCCGGCAACAAGGACAACCTCGACGGCACCATGACGAGGACGTTCGACCTCACCGGTAAGTCCGCGGCGGCGCTGTCGCTCAAGGGCAAGTACAGCATCGAGGAGACCTACGACTACCTCTACTTCGAGGCGTCGACCGACGGTGGTCAGACCTGGACCGATCTGGACGGCACCGTCAACGGCCAGCCGATCGGCGTCGACGGCGCCGGCCGCCCCGCCCTCGATGGCAGCAGCAACGGCGCCTGGGCGGACATCAACATTCCGCTGAACACGCTGGCCGGCAAGGTGGCGCAGGTCCGCCTGCACTACGTCACCGACGGTGGCGTGTCCGAGGGCGGTTTCTTCGGCGACGCGATCACCGTGACCGCCGACGGCCAGACCGTGCTCAGCGACGGTGCCGAGACCGACGCGGGTTGGGCGCTCGAGGATTGGGAGGTCGTCGGTGCCACGTACACCGACGAGTTCGACAACTTCTACATCGCCGGCAACCGCTCGTACGTCTCGTACGACAAGTACCTGAAGACCGGCCCGTACTTCTTCGGCTACGCGAACACCCGCCCGGACTGGGTGGACCACTACGCGTACCAGGAGGGCCTGCTCATCTCGTACTGGAACACCCGCTGGGACGACAACAACACCGCCCCGGCATCCCCGACCAACCCGGGTGGTCACCCCGGTGAGGGTCGCAACCTGTACATCGACGCGCACCCGCGCCCGATCTACAACCTGACCGGCGCTCCGTGGCGGGCCCGCGTCCAGATGTACGACGCACCGTTCAGCCTGAACAAGGCCGACTCGTTCACCCTGCACCTCAACAGCCAGCCGCAGTACATCCGTGGCCAGGCCGCTGAGCCGCTGTTCGACGACACCAAGAAGTACTTCTACGAGGAGCTGCCGAACCACGGCGTCAAGCTCCCCGCGACCGGTGTCAAGATCAAGGTTCTGGAGCAGGACGGCACCTCGATGAAGATCCGGGTCAGCTGACCACTGATCCCGCACCAACCAGCGACGCCCCGGGCAGGTCATCTGCCCGGGGCGTCGCCCTTTGTCCGGCCCTTGTGCCGCTGGTTCCGCCCGCCGGACCCCGGTCCCGCTCCGGGACTACCCGGGGCTTTCCCCTGTTCAACGCGACCACCAGGGTCGTCCGCGGCAACCGGGTCCTAGGCTGTCTGCCATGACCGACCAGCGCGGCGGGGCCGTCGACGAGTCCTGTGTCCTCACCGAGGGGCCGTGGACGCACCGTTTCGTCGGCGCCAACGGCAGCCGGTTCCACGTGGTCGAGGGCGGCACCGGGCCGATGGTGCTCTTCCTGCACGGCTTCCCGGAGCACTGGTGGGCCTGGCACCAGATGTTGCCGGCGATCGCCGACGCCGGCTTCCGGGCGGTCGCCGTCGACCTACGCGGCTACGGGGCCAGCGACAAACCACCCCGGGGGTACGACGGCTACACCCTCGCCGCCGACATCGCCGGGCTGATCCGCGCGCTCGGTGAACGATCCGCGACGATCGTCGGCAGCGGCCTCGGCGGCATGGTGGCCTGGACGGTGGCGTCGTTCCACCCGTCCCTGGTCCGCCGGCTCGTGGTGCTGGGGGCGCCGCACCCACTGCGACTGCGCGCCGCCATCTTCGCCGACCCACGCGGGCAGTTCACCGCCTCCACACCGGCGTTGAAGTTCCAGCTACCCCGCTACGAGCACGTCCTGACCCGCGACGGCGCTGCGGCAGTCGGCGAGATCATGCGCCGCTGGGGCGGCCCACAGTGGGTGGCCGGGCCGGACTTCGAGGCGTACGCCGAGCGGTGCCGGGAGGCGATGTGCATCCCGCAGGCCGCGTTCTGCGCGCTGGAGGGTTACCGCTGGGCGTTCCGTTCGCTGCTGCGACTGCACGGCTACCGGTTCGTCCGCCTGATGCAGAAGCCACTGTCCACCCCGACCCTGCAACTGCACGGTGCCCTGGACACCGCCTCCCTGCCGCGCACCGCGCTGGGTTCCGGCCGGTACGTCGTCGCCCCGTACGAGTGGCGGCTGCTCGACGGGGTGGGGCACTTCCCGCACCTGGAGGCACCGGAGCTGGTGCTCGGCGAGATCCTGCGGTGGGCGAAGACCTGACCGGTCAGACCCGCTGCTCCCGCAGGTCGGTGACCTCGGCGGCCGGCGCCCAACCCTGGTAGACGCCGAAGTCGAAGACCTCCAGTCGCATCGCCTCGGCCACCGGCCAGCGACCACCGGTGTATTCCACCCGCAACCAGGCGTCGTGCTTGCCGAGCACGATGAACGGCTGCCCCTGCCAGGTGCAGGTGGTCCGCACGTACGCCAGATCCTCGATCTCGCTCGCCGGCAGCACGCGGACGTAGCGGCCCGCGCGGACCTCCTCGAAGCCCTCGCCCGGCTCGGGCTGGTAGAGGCGGATGTCGTCGCCGTCCGGGCTGGCCTGGTATTCCCGGCCCTGCCAACGAGCCACGTAACCGTCGCGCATCACGCCTCCCCGACCCGTCGCCAGGTGACCGAGTCGGTGTCCAGCTCCGCGACCACCCGCTCGCTGCCGTCCGCGCCGATGCGCCAGAGCTGGGCGCCGTGCGGCAGCCGTGCGCTGTCCACCTTGAACTCCGCCACCACGTCGCTGCTCTCACCCGGGGCGAAGCCGTTGCCCCGGAACGGCGGACGTTCGATGACCCAGCCCTCCATGGCCCGCATCGCCGGCTCGTTCTGACCGCCGTACGGGATGCGGTAGAGACTCGGCCGGTGCGCCGGCCAGCGCAGCACGTAGATCTCCTCGGCGTCCGGGGCGAACGGCGAGCCGGGGTAGCTGAGGCCCAGCGCCTCGTGCAGCTGAGCCGGTGTGGTCAGGTGGGACAGCTCACCGGCCCGGTGCACGAACCCGGACACCCTGTCGTACCCACGATCCAGGTAGTACGCGAGCTGGCTGGGGGCGATCGCCTTCTGCATGACCGTCGGCCGGGTCGGGTCGACCGCCGCTGGGGCGTACCGGGGACGGGCGGCGGGTTCGGCCACGGCCGGCGCTTCCACCTGGTCCACTTCCAGGTCGTCCCCGAGCCCGACCTCGGCGGCCCAGTTGGCCAACGCGACGATCTGCTCGCCGGGCAACTTGGCACCCACCGGCGTGCCCGGGTTGACGGCGAACGACCAGTCCTCGTCGGGCCAGCGCCGGATCAGCTGGGCGAACTTCACCCGGACCGTGTCGACGTCCCCCTCGACATGGTCGGCGAGGCGCTCCGACGACGTGTAGACCACCACGTACGTCTCGCCGTCGAGCTGTCCGGTACGCCAGACGAAGCCGGGATCCCCGGGGCGGCTTCCCCGCACCGATTCCGGTGCCGCCGGCAGTAGCACCCGGGCCAGCAGGAGGGTGGACAGGAACGTGTCGGTGCTGCCCGAGCCTGCGGCGCTGAGCAGGTCCTCCTCGACCGTGTTGGCGGGCTCGAACTCGACCGGCGCCGGCTCGTCGGCCGGCGAGCGCGGAACGTCGCTCGGGCTCACGCTCGCGCCGCTGCCCTCGCCGTCGGCCTGGTCCGTACCGGCCGGGCCCACCGACGAGACAGCACTGTCGGCGCTGTCGTCCTGGAGCGGGGCGTCGACGCGGTCGTCGATCCGCGGGTCGCCCAGGCCACCGCCGGCTGCGCCGACCTCTGTCGGAACCACGGGGTGCGGGGCGGATGGGCTCGGGGCCGGCTGAGCGGGGCTGAACGACGGGGGCCCGGACGGGCTGGAACCGAAGGACGACGGGCCGAACAGGCCCGGGTCGGAGGACGTCGAGCCGAACGGCGGCGGGGCGGCCTCGGCGGGGCTGGGCCGCCGGGGCGCGTCGACCGGCGCGCTGCTCTCGACCGGGTCGGCGAGGTCGCGGGACTCGATGATCGTGCCCTCGATGACGATGGGCGTGAAGCCGCGGCGCGGCGCGGGCGGCCCGGAGACCGGTTCCGCGACTGACACCGGCAGATCCTCCGTCGGCTCGAACCGGCCCGGCCGGTCCTGAGGAATCGCCTGCGTCTCCTCCGCCGATGGCCGCCCAGGCGCACCGATCAGGGGTGGCTCACCGGTCACCCGGAACGCGCGGGTGGGCTCCTCAGCCAGTGGGTTGTGCCGGCGCGGCGGCAGCGGCTGGGTGATCTCCTCGCCGGATGGCTGCGCGTCCATCCCGCGGGACGCGCCGAGGCCACCTCCTGGCCGTCGTATCGGCTGGGTGGCTGCCGGGTCCGCCACCATCGGAAAGGCTCGCGTCGCGGGCTCGTCGGCCGGCGCGTCGGCCGGACGGCGGCGAGGAAAGGGCTGGCTGCCTCGCCCGAACCGAGTCGGCGGGGCCGCCCGGTCACCGGGGCGTCCCCCACTCGCGGCCGGGTCGCGGGTCGGGCTGGGGTCGAAGAAGGAGCGCCGAGGCGCGGCCTGGGGGCCGGCGTTGCCGTTGGCCGGAGGGGGGCCGTCGACGTCGCCCGGCCGGGTCGCTGCCGGCCAACCAGCGCCGGGCCCGGCCTGGTCGGTGGTGGGGCCGGCGGTCGCCAACGGGGTGAAACGGGACTGCCGGCCGGTGCGGGGCAGGGCTTCGGCGCCCGGTGTGGGCCGGGGCGGCTCGGTGGGGTGCCGCTGACCGGCGGCGGGCAGGCCCTCGTCGCCGGACCGGCGCGGTGGCTCAGCGGGAACGGGCGGCCGGGGCGCCGGGCCCGGTGCCGGCGGGGCACCCACTCGGGGGGCACCGCTCCGGCTGGGCCTGTGGGGTGTGAGCGGAGCACCATCGGGGCCGGACGAGGCCGCCCCCGTCGCCGGGCGCGATCCGGCGGCTGGCGCGGAGTCCCGAGCTGGCATGCCGGGCCGGGTGCGGGCCAACGTCTCGGCCCGTTCCAGACGGGCGCGGGCACCCATGGCGCGGCCGGGCAGTCGCACGTCACCTCGGGACAGCTGCGACACGAACCAGGCCGGCAGGTAACCCTCGACCGGCAGACCCGGATTGACGGCGAGCCACCACTCGTGGTTGGGCCAACTGGCCGCGAGGTCCGCGAAGGGGATGCGTCGGTTGCTGCCGGCGTGATCGCCGAGGCAGGCGCGCAGGGCGGCGGCGGAGGTGAAGGCCAGGACGTGGGTCCGGCCGCCGGTGGTCCAGGTGCCCCATCCGGCGGGTGGCTGGCCGGGCTGCGTCGGCGCGGAGACCGGCAGCAGCACATCGGTGCGGGACAGGACCCTGAAGTACAGCTCCTGGTCGTTGGCGCGCAGCGCGTCGCGCATCGCCACCTCGGCCTCCGTGGCCGGCTCCCATGCGGTCACGGCCACCTCCCCTTCCGAGAACAGGCCACAGGTATCGCGTACAACCTACAAGGTGGTACCAAGATCACAATGGCTGGCCGGCGGCGGCCTGCCAGGGCCAGGAGGAGGCGATAACATCCCGTTCCGGAGCCGATACGATACGGAGGGTGTCGATGTCCGGATCGATAACGCGCCCGGTCCTCGCAGGTCTGGCCGCCAGCCTGTTGACCGTACCGGCCCTTCCGACAGTCGCCGCCACCGCCGGGCTTCGGGCGGCACCGGCCTGCGCGACACCACTCGCCCCCGTCCGGCCGGTCGCGGCCAGGCCCTGGCCACAGCAACGGTACGACCCGGCGCGGCTCGCGTTGCTGGCCACCGGCGCCGGGGTGACCGTCGCGGTTGTCGACTCCGGGGTTGACCGCGTGCACCCGCAGCTGGTTGGGCGGGTGCTGGCCGGCACGGACCTGCTCGACCCCGGCGGGGACGGCGGTCGGGACTGCGCCGGGCACGGCACCGGTGTGGCAAGCATCATCGCCGCGGCGCCCCGCTCCGACGTCGCCTTCCGCGGTCTGGCGCCGGGTGCCCGAATCCTGCCGGTGCGGGTGAGTGAGCAGCAGGTGGTGCAGGGGCGGGAGTCGGGGCGTACGGTCAGCGCCGACGAGTTCGCCCGGGCCATCCGGTGGGCCGTCGACCATGACGCCGACGTGGTGAACCTGTCCGTGGTCCTGTACGCGGACGACCCGGAGGTCCGTTCGGCCGTGCGGTACGCGGTCGACCGGGACGTGGTGCTGGTGGCCGCCGCCGGCAATCTGCACGACAGCGGGGACCCCCGACCCTTCCCCGCCGGCTACGACGGGGTGCTCGGTGTGGGCGCGATCGGGGCGGACGGCGCGCGGGCGGCGTTCTCGCAGACCGGCCCGTACGTCGACCTCGTGGCCCCGGGCAGCGAGGTGCTGACCGCCGCACCCGGCGCCGGCCACCATCGGGTCGAGGGCACCAGTTACGCGGCGCCCTTCGTGGCCGCCACCGCCGCGTTGCTGCGGCAGTACCGGCCGGAGCTGACCGCAGCCCAGGTGGCGGAGCGGATCATCGCTACCGCCGATCCAGCTCCGGGCTCGGGCCGGGGCGGCGGGTACGGCGCCGGCGTGTTGAACCCCTACCGGGCGGTCACCGAGACCAGCGGCGGCCGTGCGGCCGGCGCGCGGCCGGTCGCCGCCCTCGCCGACGACCGGGCCGACCCGGCGCAGCTCGCCCACCAGGCCCGCCGGGCCGCCGCGCGGGACCGAGCCCTGCTGGTCGGCGCGGTGGCCGGCATCACGGCGGTCACAGTGGCGCTGCTCGCCCTGGTGGTGCCTCGGGGCGCCCGTCGACGCTGGCGCCCGGCCGACCCGGCCTGAGCCCGCCCGCACACGACCTGAGCCCGCCGGCGCGCGACCTGAGCCCGTCGGCGCGCGACCTGAGCCCGCCCGCGCGCGGCCTGAGCCCGCCCGCGCGCGGCCTGAGCCCGTCGGTGCGCGGCCTGAGCCCGTCGGTGCGCGGCCCTGACCACCGACCGGCGGCGGGCGGGGCGCCGACCCGGACACGGTCAGCGCTCCCGACCCACATCGCTCACTGGAACAGCCCGGTGTTCTTCTTTTCGGTGTCCAGGTAGTCAGTGGCGGAGTCGTTCACCGCCAACCTGATGTCACGCAGCATCCCCTGCAGGTCCTGCGAGGCCGAACGCCACCGCGCCTGCCGCTGCTCGTAGGCCTGCCGCGCGTCGCCCGTCCAGCTCGCCACCAGCGGGGCGGCGTCGCGTTCGAGTTGGCCGAGTTGCGCGTCGAGGGTGTTCAACGCCTTCTGAATGTCAGCGCCGGCCTGCTGCAGCGCGGCGAAGTTGACGACCAGCACACCATTGTCCATTGGATTCCCTCCCCAGCGGGATCAGAGCGGCAGTTGGATGCCGCCGCGGTTGGTGCCGGCCACCCGGCTGGCCACCTCGTCGTCGGACGCGTGGTATTGCCGACCGGCGGTGCGGATCGCACCGGCGGTCTCGCGCAGCGCGCGGTGCAGCGCCGTCTGGTCCTGTGACCACTGCTGCTTGACCTGCTCGAACGACCGGCCACCAGCGCCACGCCACGCCTGCTGCAACACCTCCAGCTCGGCCAGCAGGCCGGTCAGCATGGATTGCAACGACTGGTCCACCTGCTCGAACTTCGCGGCAGTCTGCTGCATCACCGCTGCTTCTGCCTTGGTTTGGGACATCCGGACGTCACCTCGTCTCTCGGATCGCACCTGGCCGTCGACGCGCCCACCCCGTGGCGACGCGTCGTCGCTTGGCCCGGTCGTCGAGCACTGAGACACGGGTCAGCGAAGGACTTCGTGGCTGACGGTAGCGACCTCGTAGCAGTTCTGCTACCCCGCCGGCTTCCCCTGTGGACAACCGAGGCGGCCATCGGTCGCTTACGATGTGCCGCAGCCACGTCGCGGCGCGTGACGGGCCGCCGGAGGGCGGCCGGCCGCCCGACCCGGTCCCCACTGGTCGAGGAGGCACGGTGCCGGCGATCACCACCGGAGGGCCGCACCCGCCGACCCCGACCGGATCCGAGGCAGGTGCCTCCCCACTGATGGGCGGGCCGGGCCGATCCACCGACAGCGGCCCGCTGTCGGTCGATCAGCGCACCCCCGGTCGCCGGTCGCCGGTGGCCCACTGGGTCGCACTCGGCCGTCGTGCGGCTGCCGGAGCGCGAGCCGGCCAACTGGTCGCCGCACAGGTCGCGGCGGCGCTCGTGCTCGTCACCCTCGGCCGACCCGCGCCGGTCGTCGCGGCGGCCGTCCTGGTGGCCGTGCTGCTGGTGGCCGGCGCCTGGGTACCGGTGCGAGGGCAGTGGCTGTTCGAGTGGCTGGGCACCGCCATCGGGCACCTCACCCGTCGACGGGTGTTGGCCGGGCCAGCCGACGCGGCCGAACTGCTCGACCTGGTCGCCCCGGGCACAGTGGTCCGCTCGACCGAGTTGACCGGCGGGCCGGCGGCCGTCCTGGAGGACACCACCGGCATGGTCGCGCTCCTGGAGCTCGGCGACCCCGGCGACCTGCTGGGCGACGTGTCCCAGGCGATCCCCGCCCCGGCCGCGTTGCTCCCGGCGACCGGGCCGGACCAGCCCCCGCTGCTGATCCAACTGCTGCTCGCCGGTGCGCCGGCGCCGGTGCCGAGCGCGGGTGGCACTGTCGGCACGTCGTACCGGCAGCTCACCGACGGGCGGCTCGCCGGGCGCGAGCGTGCGGTGGTGGCGGTCCGGGTGCTGCGGGTGAACGGTTGGTCCGAGGAGGACCTGCGGCGGGTACTCGCCGGCACGGTTCGCCGGATCGTCCGCCGGCTCGGGCCGTTGGCCGCGCGGCCGCTCGGGGTGCCGGCGGTACTGCGCGTCCTGGGCGAGCTGGCCCACCACGATGGCGAACCGGTTCGGGAGTCCTGGCCGGCGATCCGGTCCGGCACTCTCGTCCAGGCCACCTTCCGACTGCTCCACTGGCCCGATGCGGGCGCTGCGGCTACCCGGCGGTTGGTGCCCCGCCTGCTCGCGCTGCCGGCGACGGCCACGACGGTGTCGATCTGCTCAGGCCCGTCGCCGACGATGTCGGCGTCGTCGGGTCCGCCGACGGCCAGCGGAGTGCCGACCGAGCTGACCGTACGCCTGGCCGCCGGGACGGCGGCTGAGTTGGTGGCGGCCACCGAGGCGCTGACCCGCCTGGTGACCGACCTGGGCGGAAAGCTACGCCGACTCGACGGCGCCCACCTGAGCGGGCTGGCCGCCACGCTGCCGTTGGCGCTGTCGGCACCCGGGGCGCAGCCCCGCTCACCGGCGCCCGGAGCGCGACCCGGCCCGGCTGTGGACGCCTGGGAGCTGTCCCTGGGCGACGCGGGAATGATGGTCGGCACCAATCGACACGGCCGAGCCGTCACCGTGCGACTGTTCCGGCCGGAGAGCACCCGCGTGCTGCTGGTCGGCGGGGTGCGGGCAGCCCAGCTGGTGGCCCTGCGCGCCCTGGCCCTCGGCGCCCTGGTGGTGGTGCAGACCGCCCGGCCACGCGCCTGGGAGCCGTTCATCCGAGGGGTTGGCGCGCCGGGCGGCACGATCCCGTTGCTCCCTCCCGGTCGGGCGGTCGCCGACGGGGTGGGCACCGCGCTGCGTCCGTTGCTGCTCATCGTCGACGCCGGGCCGGTGGCGGGAGAGGCAGCGCCGGGCCCGCCGTGGCGGGCCACCCTTGTGGTACGCGACGAGCTGACCCCGGCCGATGTGGACGCGTTGAGCCGCGCCGACCTGGCGTTGCTCCAGCCACTGACCTCCGCCGAGGCCACCCTGGCCGGAGCGGCGCTGGGGCTGGGCGGCTCGGCCGAGTGGCTGACCCGGATCCGGGAGGACATGGTGGCCGTGGTCAACCGTCGGGCGCTGCGCTGGGCACTACTCTCCCCCACTCCGATCGAGGCGCAACTGATCGGCCCGCCGACGCGGGGCTGATTCCACCGGGACGGCCAGCTGGCGGGTTACGTCGGTGCGGTGTCCGTGGCACGATCCCCGCCATGGGTTTTCTGAAAGGTCTGCTGATCCGGCTGGCCAGCACAGCTCTGGCTTTCTGGCTGGCCACGCTCCTCATCCCGGGCATCTCCCTGGATTCGAACTCGGCCACCGAGACGGTGACCACGCTGCTCCTGGTGGCGGTGATCTTCGGCGTGGTCAACGCGGTTCTCCAGCCGATCATCAAGACCGTCGGTTGTGGCTTCTACCTGCTGACCCTGGGTCTCATCGCCCTGGTGGTGAACGGGCTGCTCTTCCTGCTCACCAGCTGGATCGCCGACCAGGCCGGGCTGCCGTTCTCGGTGGACGGTTTCTGGCCGGCGGCAGTGCTCGGCGCCCTCTTCGTGAGCATCGTGACCTGGATCCTCGGCGCCGTCCTCGACCGCGACTGATCGCCGACCAACCAGCACCGACCCGGTCCGTCCGGGGCTCCGACCTCGGTCGGGCCCCGGCGGGCCGATGACCAGAGTTCGGGAATGTGGCGGCCGGACCGCCCACCTCGGCGGTTAGCGTCGCAGCATGTTCTCGCTGACCTCTCCCGACGGCCACCTGCTCAGCACCGATCCGGCGCGGATCGACCTGGACCTGGTGCACCACTGGTTGTCCACCGACGCGTACTGGGCGCTCGGACGGGACCGGGAGACCACGGAGCGGTCGTTCGCCGGCTCGCTGCCGTTCGGCATCTACCGGCCGGAGGACGGCCGGCAGGTCGCTGTGGCCCGGGTCGTCACTGACGGCGCCACCTTCGCCTGGCTCTGCGACGTGTACGTCGACCGGGCCGCCCGAGGTCGCGGGCTGGGCGGGTGGCTGGCCGGCGCGGTCCGCGACCACCTGGACGAGCTGGGCGTACGCCGGATCCTGCTCTGCACCAACGACGCCCACCAGGTGTACGCGGGGGTGGGCTTCACCCCGCTGGACGCGCCGCAACGCTGGATGCAGCTGGACCGGCGACCCCCGGTGACCCCGATCACCGGAAAGGAACAAAGCAGCACTACGCCCCTTACGGTGGAGGCGTGACGCCACTCCGCCTGGGATATCTCTACGGCCTCGGCGCGTACCTGCTCTGGGGTTTCTTTCCGCTCTACCTGAAGCTGCTGCGACCCGCCGGCCCGCTGGAGATCCTGGCCCACCGGATCGTCTGGTCGGTGCTCTTCGTGGCCCTGCTGCTGGCGGCGCTGCGCAACGTCGGCTTCCTGCGGGCGCTGCTGCGCCGCCCCTGGGCGATGGCGGGGATCGTCGCCGCCGCCGCGCTGATCGCTGTCAACTGGGGCACCTACATCTACGGGGTCAACTCCGACCGGGTGGTGGAGACGGCGCTCGGCTACTTCATCAACCCGCTGGTAGTGGTGCTGCTCGGGGTGACTGTGCTGCGGGAGCGGCTACGCCCGGCGCAGTGGGTGGCGCTGGGGATCGGCGCGTCGGCGGTCGCGGTGCTCACAGTGGACTACGGCCGGCTGCCCTGGCTGGCGTTGACCCTGGCGTTCAGCTTCGCCGGCTACGGCCTGGTGAAGAAGCGGCTCGGGCTGCCGGCGGCGGAGGGGCTCTTCGTCGAGTCGGCGGTGCTGGCGTTGCCGGCGTTGGGCTACCTGGGTTGGCTGACCGCGAAGGCCGACCTGACCTTCGGGCACGTCTCGGCCGGGCACACAGCGCTGCTGGTGCTGGCCGGCGCGGCCACGGCGATCCCGCTGTTGCTGTTCGCCGGGGCTGCCAACCGACTGCCCCTGAGCAGCCTAGGCATGATCCAGTATCTGGCGCCCATCCTCCAGCTCGGCTGCGGGGTGCTGATCTTCCACGAGCCGATGCCGCCGGCCCGCCTGGCCGGCTTCGCGCTGGTCTGGCTGGCTCTGATCGTCTTCACCGCCGACGCCGTCCGAGCTTCCCGCCGCACCCGCCAGTCCCGCCACCAGACCCCCGTCCCCACCCCCCTCCCCACCCCCTGACCCCGCGATCTTGCAGTTTCGGTCGTCGATATGCCTGATCTGCCCCTTATGGAACAGCAGAAAGTGCAAGATCGCGGAGGACCGGGGTTGGGCGGGGCGGGGCGGGGTGGGTTAGGGGACGGCGTAGGTCAGGAGGGGCGTGCCGTCGGCTTTTTGCAGCTCCACGCTGACCAGCTCGGCGTCGGTGAACCTCGTCGCGCCGGTGAAGCTGAGGTCGTCGCCGGGCGCCGCCAACCAGGAGCCGATCTGCTCGGTGGCGCCGTTCGGACCACGCGCCACCAGCCGGAACGGGTACGCCTTGCCGTAGCTCGTCCGCGCGTCGTACCCGCAACGCATTCTCACCTCGGTGCCCCACTTGGTGCCGGTGAGCCCGAGGTCGGCGTGCACCGGCCCGGCGGCGGCCACCGGTCGCATGGCCACCATCGACACCTGCGGGGTCGGGTTGCCCTGCGCGCCGGGCGGCCCGGATGGGTCGACCGTTCGAGGCAGCGCCACTGCGGTGCCCACACCGACCAGCAGCGCCAGCCCGGCGGCGGCCAGTGTGGTCAGTGCGTATCGTCGCCGGTCCGCGGCGCGTTCCCGACGGCGGCGCTGGCGGGCCTCGTCGAGCAGCGCGGGTACCCGGGGCGGGGCCGGCGGCGGCAGGATCTGCTCCAACCCCGCCGGGTCGAGGCGTCCGAGCAACCCGGGCAGAACGGCGATCTCCGCGACCGCCTCCCGACACGAGGCGCACCCGCCGAGGTGCCGCTCGTAGGCCGCCCGTTCGGCGGGGGCCAGGGCGCCCAGCACGTACGCGCCGTCGTCATACGCGAACTCGCACCGGGTCATCCCGTCACCCCCATCTCGGCCAGGACCAACCGTAGAGACCGCAGCGCGTAGTGGGTGCGGGATTTCACGGTCCCTGGCGGTACGCCCAGGCGGGACGCCGCCTCGGCCACCGACCGCCCCTGGTAGAAGCACTCGACAAGCACTTCCCGGTGGGTCGGGCTGAGCCGGTTCAGCGCCTCGGCGACGGTCCACGCCTCCACCGCCCGTTCGGCCTCGTCGATCACCTCGGGCGGTTCGGGCAGATCGTCGGTGAACACCTCGCCGACCCGGGTGGATCGGCGCCGCCAGGCGTCGATGGCCAGGTTGCGCGCGGTGGTGAACAGCCAGGACCGCACCGATCCGCGTCTCGGGTCGAGAGACTCCGGATGTCGCCAGGCCCGCAGCAGCGTCTCCTGTACGAGGTCCTCGGCCCGCTGCCGGTCCCCGTTGACCAGCCGCAGGGCATGGGCGTACAGCGCCTCCGCGTGCTCGTCGTGCAGCGCGCGGAGCAGTTGGGCGTCGTGGTCGCTGATGGCGGTCTCCTCGCTTCCGGCGCGCGTCCGGCGGTGCGTTCGCTCGGGAATACGTGCTGTCACGCCGATCGGTTCAGCCCGAGGTCAGACCGGTGGCGTGGTGACGCCGCCGACGAAGGTGTTCATGCCTGGTTCACATCGCGGCTGACGAGCGCTCACCGCGTCCTCCTAGCGTCCGGCTGGTACGCCGCCTGTCGTGCCACCGACTTCTCTGGAGGCCTCCCCCATGAGCGACCGTCCCCGGCTGCTCCCCCTGTTGAACGGCACCCGCCATGGCACCCGTGATGCCATGACCTGTCTGTACCGGTGCGGAAACGCGTGTGACCACCCGGTCCCGAACACCTCCGACAACGCGTACTTCGGTGACGTGGTGAACGCCGAGGTGTCGCGGCGTGGCGTGGTCCGGGCCGGCGCTGTCGGCGCGTTGGTGCTCGGTTTCGGCGGCGCGGCAGCCGGCGCGCTCGCCGGGGCGGCCCCGGCCATGGCGGCCCCGACCGCCCCGGACGTTCCGGAGAACGTCGGGTTCGGTCGTCCCAGCACCGGGGTCGGCAGCGGCGCGCTGACCTTCAAGCCGATCCCACCGAACAAGCTGGACACCCTTGTCGTGCCGAACGGCTACGACCACGCCGTGGTGATCAAGTGGGGTGACCCGGTGCTGCCGGGCGCGCCGGAGTTCGACCTGCACCACCAGACCGCCGCCGCGCAGTCCAGGCAGTTCGGTTACAACAACGACTTCGTGGGCGTGCTGCCGCTGGACAAGCAGGGCAAGCGGGCGCTGCTCGTGGTCAACCACGAGTACACGAACGAGGACCTGATGTTCCCGGGCTTCCCCGGCCTGGACGGGCTCTCCGTGGAGCAGTTGCGCACCGCGATGGCCGCGCACGGCATGTCGGTGGTGGAGCTTGAGCGGGTCGCGGGCACCGGGCAGTGGAAGCCGGTCGGCAAGGGCCCCCGGCCGTACAACCGGCGGGTCACCGCCCTGAGCACCAAGTTCGACCTGACCGGCCCGGCCGCCGGCTCGGCCTGGCTGAAGACCGCCGCCGACCCCAGGGGCCGCACTGTCGTCGGCACGCTGAACAACTGCGCCGGTGGCGTGACCCCGTGGGGCACAGTCCTCTCCGGCGAGGAGAACTTCAACCAGTACTTCGTGGGCGCCGACGCCGTCCCGGCCGAGCTGAAGCCGAAGCTGGACCGGTACGGCATCGGCACCGCCAGCCGCTACCCCAGCGGCAGCCGCAAGTGGGAGCGCGCGGACGAGCGCTTCGACCTGGCGAAGCACCCCAACGAGGCACACCGGTTCGGCTGGGTCGTCGAGATCGACCCGTTCGACCCGGAGAGCCGCCCGCGCAAGCACACAGCGATGGGCCGGTTCAAGCACGAGGGCGCCAACGTGATCGTGGCGAAGGACGGTCACGTGGTCGCGTACATGGGCGACGACGAGCGGTTCGACTACCTCTACAAGTTCGTCTCGGACAAGAAGTTCATGAAGGGCAACTCCTGGGCTGCCCGCAAGCACAACCTGACCCTGCTGGAGTCGGGCACGCTGTACGTGGCGAAGCTCGACCAGACCAGCGCCGCCGAGATCGACGGCTCGGGCAAGCTCCCCACCGACGGCGCGTTCAACGGTCGGGGTCGCTGGATCAGGCTGGTCAGCGGCAACCGCTCGTTCGTCGACGGGATGACCGCCGCGGACGTGCTCACCTTCACCCGGCTCGCCGGCGACAAGGTCGGCGCGACCAAGATGGACCGACCCGAGGACGTCGAGCCGAGCCTGCTCACCGGCAAGGTGTACGTGGCGCTGACGAACAACACCAACCGGGGCGTCGGCAGCAACCCGAAGGCGGACGAGGCCAACCCGCGCACCGCCAACAAGCACGGGCAGATCCTGGAGCTGGTCGAGGACCGCAGCGACAACACCTCGGAGACCTTCGCCTGGTCGCTGCCGATCGTCTGCGGCGACCCGACCGACCCGTCGACCTTCTTCGCCGGGTACGACAAGACCAAGGTCTCCCCGATCTCCTGCCCGGACAACGTCGCCTTCGACGCCACCGGCAACCTCTGGATCTCCACCGACGGCAACGCGCTGGGCAGCAACGACGGCCTGTTCGCCACCGCCGTGGAGGGTCCGGAGCGGGGTCACCTCAAGCAGTTCCTGACGGTGCCGCTCGGCGCGGAGACCTGCGGCCCGTTCATCACCGGCGACAACCGCTCGGTCTTCGTCGCCGTACAGCACCCGGGCGAGATCACCGGGGCCTCGGTGGAGAACCCGGCCTCGAACTGGCCGGACGGTGACTACGCAAAGCCGGGCGTGGTGGTCACCTGGCGCCTCGACGGCGGCCCGGTGGGCAGCTGACGTCGCACCCGGGGCTGATCGGCCGCTGACGTTGCTCCGGCGGTCCGGCGCTGGACCGCACCGAGAGGCCCTCTCCCAGCCCGGGAGAGGGCCTCTCGGCGGTCAGTTGTCGGTGGCGATGCCGTCGGCCACGCCACGGGCCACTGTGAGCAGCTTGGCGCGTACGACCCGGGCGGAGGTCATCATCTCGCTGGCCGGCAACGCGCAGGCCAGCACGACGCGGCGTTCCATGTCCTTGTCTGGCGCGACGAGCACCGCGGCGCAGGCCACCCCCTGGCGGAACTGCCCCATCTCCAGTTGCATGCCGCGCCGGTCGCCGGCCGCCAGGTCGGCCTCGAAACTCTCGGTGGTGGTCAGCGTGGCGGTGGTGAAGGGGCGCATGCCGTACTCGCGCAGGTAGCGGTAGCGCTGGTCGGTGGTGAGGGTGGCGAGCAACGACTTGCCGAGCGCTGTCGCGTGCGCCCCCTCGTCGAAGCCGGGGACGAGATCCTCCAGGTAGGGCGAGCGGTGCCCCTCGGCGACAGCGGTGAGGGCCACCTGACCGCCGACGAACCGACCGAGGTAGTGGCTGTAGCCGGTGTCCAGGGCGGCCCGCCGCAGCGTCTCACCGACCGCTGGCGGGCCCCGGAACGCCGTCACCAACTCCCGGTACCGGTCGGCCACCTCCAACCCCACGATGTACGTGCCGTCCTCTCGACGGATCACGTAGCCCTCGTAGGCGAGGGTGCGCACCAGGTGGTAGGTGGTGGCCACTGTCAGCTCGCAGCGCCGGGCGATTTGCTTGACGGTCAGGCCCTTCGGGGCGCGACCGACCGACTCCAGCACCCGTAGCGCTCGGGACACGCTGCGAATCAGGTCCGAAGGTTCTGCCAAGGGGTCGCGCACAACCACCTCCGCCGCCGGGGACTTACACCATATGAAAAACAGGCCCGGTGCGAAATGCCTGTTCGGGTCGAGGATGCCAGATCACCATCCACAGCTTGTGGCCCGCCGGTCACCAGGAGTGCTGTGAGCGGGGTTCGCGTAGGTTTGCCGGACGATGACCGACACCTCCAACACCCCCGATCCGACCGTTGCCCAACGCCGTCCGGTCCGGGCCAGCGCGGGCGCAGTCGTCACCACTGTGGCCTGCGTACTCCCCGTGTTCCTGCTCGGCGGTCTCGCCGTGCAGATGGGCACGGACCTCGGCTTCTCGCCGGCCGGCCTGGGCCTGGCTGTCTCCGTCTACTTCGGGGTCAGCGCGCTGGCGTCGGTGCCCTCCGGGCGGTTGGTCGAGCGGTACGGGCCGGCACTGGTCGCTCGCTGCGGCATTCTGCTGGCCGCCGGGTCGATGCTGGCCGTGGCCGCCTTCGCCCGTTCGTACCCGGTGCTGGTCGGCCTGCTGGCGCTCAGCGCCGCCGCGAACGCGCTCGGCCAGTTGGCCAGCAACGCCGCGCTGGCCCAGCACGTGCCGGCCCGGCGGCAGGGGTTGTCGTTCGGTGTCAAGCAGGCCGCCATCCCGGTCTCCACCCTGCTGGCCGGGGTGGCGGTGCCCACCATCGCGCTCACCGCCGGCTGGCGCTGGGCGTTCGTGGCCGCCGCCGTGGCAGCGCTGACGACGCTGGCCGCCGTACCCCGGCAGTTGCCCGGCCTGGCCCGGCGGGCCGGCGCCGCCCGCGCCGGGCGGGC
This sequence comes from Micromonospora sp. NBC_00821, assembly GCF_036347035.1. Classification (NCBI taxonomy): domain Bacteria; kingdom Bacillati; phylum Actinomycetota; class Actinomycetes; order Micromonosporales; family Micromonosporaceae; genus Micromonospora; species Micromonospora sp. NBC_00821. Next base: position 606,223 of record NZ_CP108880.1, on the reverse strand, counting down.
TACGGCGGCGCTGGTGGTCATCGGCGCGGCGGCGACGTTGGCCTCGGGCGCGGCCAACTCGTTGGGCACCTTCCTGGTGGACTCCGCCGCGGCAAGGGGCCTGTCGCCGGGCCTCGCCGGCCTCACCCTGACCCTGGGTAGCGCGGTCTGCGTGGCGGCTCGGGTGGGCGCCGGCTGGTTGGCCGACCGCCGCGAGACCGGCCACGTCGCCCTCATCGCCGCGATGCTGCTCGTCGGCGCGGTCGGGCTGGGCCTGCTGGCGTTGACCGGCTCGGTGCCGTTGATGGTCGGCGTGGTGCTCGGCTTCGGCCTGGGCTGGGCCTGGCCCGGCCTGATGAACTTCGCCGTGGTCCGGCTCCACCCGCAGTCACCGGCCGCCGCCACCTCGATCACGCAGACCGGGGTGTACGCGGGCGGCTGTCTCGGCCCGCTGAGCCTGGGCCCCCTCGCCGCCCACCTCGGTTACCCGGCGATGTGGACAATCGCTGCCGTGGCGATGCTGCTCGCCGCCGCCCTCATGCTCGTCGGCAGCCGACTGTTGACCCGCGCCGCCGCCGGAGCGGGCCGTGGCGTGGATCAGCTGGTGCGGTCGGCGATGTAGTCGCAGAGCGACTCGAGCGCGCTGCGGGACGGGCCGGGCGGCAGCGGGGCGAGCTGCGCGCGGGCCTCCTCGGCGTAGCTGCGCACGGTCTCCCGGGCCCGCTTGAGCGCCGGGCTCTCCCGGAGCAGGCCCAACGCCTCGGCGTGCAGCGCGTCGTCGGTCAACGGGCCGGTCGCCAGGATCTCCCGCAGCCGCACCGACGACGCGTCGGAGTCGTCCGCCTCGCGGGCGTAGAGCACCGGCAGCGTCGGGACACCCTCGCGAAGGTCCGTGCCGGGGGTCTTGCCCGACTGCACCGACTCGGAGGCGATGTCCAGCAGGTCGTCGGAGAGCTGGAAGGCGACGCCGATCGTCTCGCCGTACCCGGCGAGGGCCTCCACGTGCTCCGGGGCGGCGCCACCGAACATCCCGCCGAACCGGGCCGACGTGGCGATCAGCGAGCCGGTCTTCTCGGCGATCACGTGCAGGTAGTGGGCCACCGGGTCGTCGTCGGCGCGCGGCCCGACCGTCTCCGCGATCTGGCCGTGCACCAGCCGGGCGAAGGTGCGCGCCTGCAACCGGACCGCCTCGGGGCCCAGGTCGGCGGCGATGTCGGCCGCGCGGGCGAAGAGGTAGTCGCCGACCAGGATGGCGACCGAGTTGGTCCACCGGGAGTTCGCGCTCGGCGCACCCCGACGGACGGCGGCCTCGTCCATCACGTCGTCGTGGTAGAGGGTGGCGAGGTGAGTGAGCTCCATCACCACGGCGGCCGGGACCACCTGCGCACCGGTCGGGTCACCGAACTGGGCGCCGAGCGCCACCAGCAACGGCCGGAACCGCTTCCCGCCAGCCTCGACGAGGTGCCGGGCGGCCTCGGTGACGAACGGGTCGGCACTGGCCACGCTGGCCCGCAACTCGACCTCGACCGTGTCCAGAAGACCCAGCACGGACGCCTCGACACGAGGATCGGCGAGGTTGAGGCCAAGCGCGCCGAACTGACTCGTGCTCGCCCGACCCCGTCGACCGCCGGAGCCGGAGGCACCTGAACGCTCGCCCGCCGGTTTCACCACGCTAACAACCATGCCACACCCGTTCGACCTGCTCCGGCCCGGGGATACGCACCGGGGGCCGGCACGTGAACACGCGCCGACCCCCGGTGATCGATCCCTTGGTCATCGAACGAATTCGGCGGCTCCGGCAGCCAGATCGAGCAGCGGCGCCGGGGCGACACCCAACACCAGGGTCGCCAGCACACCGATCATCAGCGCGGCGGAGGTGAGCCCACCAGGCACCATGACGGTCGGGGTGGACTCGCCCGGCTCGGAGAGCCACATCATCACCACGACCCGCAGGTACGGGAACGCGAGAATCATGCTGGTCAGCACACCGGCGATCACCAGCCAGGCCTGGCCACCCTCCAACGCCGGCCCGAAGATGGCGAACTTGCTGGTGAAGCCGCTGGTCAGCGGAATGCCGGCGAAGGCCAGCAGGATGAACGTGAACAGCGCGGCGAAGAACGGCGACCGACGGCCCAGCCCGGCCCAGCGGGACAGGTGGGTGGCCTCGCCGTCGTCGTCCCGTACCAACGTCACCACGGCGAACGCGGCGAGCACCGAGAAGCCGTACGCGACGAGGTAGAACATCGTGCCGGCCAGCCCGTCGCGGCTCGGCGCCAACACACCGACCAGCAGGTAGCCGGCGTTGGCGATCGAGGAGTACGCGAGCAGCCGCTTGATGTCGGTCTGGGTGACAGCGAGCACCGCACCCACCAGCATGGTCAGCACCGCCACCGCCCCGAGGACCGGCGTGAAGTCCCAGTTGGCGTCGGCGAACGCGACCTGGAAGACGCGCAGCAGGGCCCCGAACGCGGCGACCTTGGTGCAGGCCGCCATGAACCCGGTGACCGGGGTCGGAGCGCCCTGGTAGACGTCCGGGGTCCAGACGTGGAACGGGGCCGCCGCGGCCTTGAAGAGCAGACCGATGGCGAGCAGCGCCATGCCGGCGAAGAGCAGCACCGGGCTGGCCGGCGACTCGCCCACCGCCGCGTGGATGGTGGCGAAGTCGACGCCGGCCGTCCGCCCCGGGACGCCGGAGGTGAAGCCGTAGATCAGGGCCACGCCGAACAGGAAGAACGCCGAGGCGTACGCGCCGAGCAGGAAGTACTTCATCGCCGCCTCCTGGCTCAGCAGACGCCGGCGACGGGCCAGCGCGCAGAGCAGGTAGAGCGGCAGGGAGAAGACCTCGAGTGCGATGAACATGGTCAGCAGGTCGTTCGCCGCCACGAAGATCAGCATGCCGCCGATCGCGAACGTGGTCAGCGGGTAGACCTCGGTGAGACCGTTGCGCCCCTCGGCCTGCCGCCGGTCGTCGGCCGACTCCGCGGTCACCGCGGCCTGGGCGACGAACGCCCCGCCCCGCTCGACCGAGCGGTCACCGATCAGCAGCAGCGCCATCGCTGCCAGCACCAGGATCGCGCCCTGGAGGAAGAGCGTCGGCCCGTCGATCGCGAGCGCCTGGCCCGCGGTGATGATCCGCTCATCGGCGCTGAGGACCACCATGGTCAGTGCCGCGAGCACGGCGAGCAGCGCCAGCGTCAACTGCACCACGTGCCGCCAGCGACGAGGCACCAGGGCCTCGACCAGCACGCCGAGCAACGCCGTGCCCAGCATGATCAGGATCGGAGAGATCGCCGCGTAGTCGATCGACGGCAGCTTCAACTCGGTCACTGGGCCGACCTTTCGTTCACGACTGCGGGGCTCGCAAGCTCACTCCTCGCGCTCACCGGCCTGCCTCCTGGACGGTGCCGCCCACGGACGGCGCCGGGTCGGTTCTGCCGATGTCGTCCATTGTCGCCTGGACGGCGGGGTTGATCACGTCAGTGACCGGCTTGGGGAAGAAGCCGAGAAGCACGATCAGCGCGATCAGCGGGGCGACCACCACCTTCTCGCGCAGGTTGAGGTCCCGGCGCATCCCGTCGACCTCGGTCAGCGCCGGGTTGAGGGTGCCCTGGGTGGTGCGCTGCACCATCCACAGCACGTACGCGGCGGCCAGGATGATGCCGAGCGTGGCGATGACAGCTACCGGCTTGTTCACTGTGAAGGTGCCGATCAGCACCAGGAACTCGGAGATGAACGGCGCCGTGCCGGGCAGCGCGAGCGAGGCGAGACCGGCGAAGAAGAGCACCCCGGCGAGCACCGGGACGAGCTTGCCAGCGCCACCGAAGTCACTGATCAGCGCCGAACCACGGCGGGAGATCAGCATGCCCACCACCAGGAAGAGCAGGCCGGTGGCCAGCCCGTGGTTGAGCATGTAGAGCACCGCGCCGGTGCCGGCCTGGGTGGTGAAGGCGAAGATGCCCACGCCGATGAAGCCGAAGTGCGCGATCGAGGTGTACGACACCAGCCGCTTGAGGTCGTTCTGGCCGACCGCCAGCAGCGCGGCGTAGACGATGCCGATCACGCCCAGGGCCAGCGCCCACGGCGCGAACCACTTCGACGCCTCGGGGAACAGCGGCAGGCAGTAGCGCAGGATGCCGAAGGTGCCGACCTTGTCCAGCACGCCGACGAGCAGCGCCGCCGCGCCCGCCGGGGCGGCGCCACCGGCGTCGGGCAACCAGGTGTGGAACGGGAAGAACGGCGCCTTGATGGCGAACGCGAGGAAGAAGCCGAGGAACAGCCACCGCTCGGTGCCGGTGCTGATGTCGACCTGCGAGAGCGCCTGCCAGTCGAAGGTCTTTCCGCCGACCACCCACAGGCCGATCACCGCGGCCAGCATGAACAGACCGCCGACGAGCGAGTAGAGGAAGAACTTCACCGCCGCGTACTGCCGCTGGTGGCCGCCGTAGCTGCCGATGAGGAAGTACATCGGCACCAGCATGACCTCGAAGAACACGTAGAACAGGAAGACGTCGGCGGCCGCGAAGACACCGATCATCGTGCACTCGAGGACCAGCAGCAGCGCGAAGTAGACGGGCACCGACCGCTTCGACGACTCGGCGTCGTGCCAGGACGCCAGGATCACCAGCGGCACCAGAACCGCGATCAGCATCAGCATCACCAGCGCGATGCCGTCGGCGGCGAAGGTGAAGCTGACCCCCCAGTTCGGAATCCAGGAGTACGACTCGCGGAACTGGAACCGGTCACCGCCGGCGTTGAAGCTGACCCACATCACCACCGAGAGCACCAGCACGAGCAGCGACCAGGCGAACGCCACCTGCTTCGCCAGCTCCGGGCGGTGGCGTGGCAGGAAGGCCACCACCAGGGCGCCCACCAGCGGCGCCACGGTGAGCACCGAGAGGAACGGGAAGTTGGACATTATGCGGCCTTACCTCCGTCGTGGATGCGTGGTCCGCCGGCGGGGGCGGGCGTATTGAGGTCGATCACGCGAACCACCCCGCCTGCACCGCCAGGAACGCCGCCATCACCAGCAGCGCACCGGCCAGGATCGAGGTGGCGTACGAGCGGACAAAGCCGGTCTGCATCCGACGGAGTCGACCCGAGCCCCCGCCGACCGCTGCGGCGAGCCCGTTGACGAGCCCGTCGATGCCCCGGTTGTCGAGGTACACCAGCGCCCGGGTGAGGAAGATGCCCGGCTTCTCGAAGACCGCCTCGTTGACCGTGTCGGTGTAGAGGTTGCGCCGGGCGGCGGTGACCAGCACCCCGGCCGGCTGCGGCACGGTGGCAGTGCCGGCCCGGAACAGGAACCAGGCGAGCCCGGCACCGAGCACGGTGACCAGCAGCGACAGGATGGTGATCACGGTGTGCGAGAGGACCGCCGCGTGCTCCGCGTGCTCGCCGCCCAGCCCGGCGGTCTCCGTCAGCCAGTCCGGAACGGACGTGGCGAGCAGGAACCCGGCGCCGACCGACCCGACCGCCAGCAGGATCAGCGGGATGGTCATCAGCTTCGGCGACTCGTGCGGGTGCTCGATGTCCTCGGTCCACCGCTGCGGCCCGTGGAACGTGAGCACGAACAGCCGCGTCATGTAGAACGCGGTGAGCCCGGCGCCGAGCAGTGCCGCACCGCCGAACAGCCAGGCGGTCCAGTCCTCCCGCTCGAAGGCGGCCACGATGATCGGCTCCTTGGAGAAGAAGCCGGAGAAGGGGAACATGCCGATGATGGCCAGCCAGCCCATCATGAAGGTCAACCAGGTGATCTTCATGTACTTGGACAGCCCACCGAAGCGGCGGATGTCGACCTGGTCCTTCATTCCGTGCATGACCGAGCCGGCGCCCAGGAACATGTTGGCCTTGAAGAAGCCGTGCGCCAGCAGGTGCACGATGGCCAGCGCGTACGCCGCGCCGCCGAGGCCGACACCGAGGAACATGTAGCCGATCTGGCTCACCGTCGACCAGGCCAGCACCCGCTTGATGTCGTCCTTCGCCGCACCGATGATGCAGCCGATCAGCAGGGTGAGCGCGCCGACGCTGACCACCACGAGTTGCAGCGTCGAGTTGGCCGAGAAGATCGGGTTGGACCGGGCGATCAGGTAGACGCCCGCGGTGACCATGGTGGCGGCGTGGATGAGCGCCGACACCGGGGTCGGGCCCTCCATCGCGTCCGGCAACCACGCCTGGAGCGGGAACTGACCGGACTTGCCGGCCGCCCCGAGCAGCAGCAACAGGCCGAGGACCAGCACCGTGGTGCCGGTCAGCGCGCCGACACCGTTGAACACCTCGTCGTACTGGGTGGTGCCCAGGGTGGCGAACATGATGAAGATGCCGATGGCCAGGCCGGCGTCGCCGACCCGGTTCATCAGGAACGCCTTCTTGCCGGCGGTGGCCGCGCTCGGCCGCTCGGTCCAGAAGGAGATCAGCAGGTACGACGCCAGACCGACGCCCTCCCAGCCGAAGTACAGCATCACGTAGTTGTTGCCGAGCACCAGCAGGAGCATCGCCGCGACGAACAGGTTGAAGTACGCGAAGAACCGACGACGGCCCGCGTCGTGCGACATGTACTCCACCGCGTACAGGTGGATCAGGAAACCCACCCCGGTGATCAGCAGCACGAAGACCGCGGCCAGCGGGTCGAAGAGCAGGCCGAAGTCGACACGCAGGTCACCGACAGCGATGAAGTCCCAGAGGCTCAGCTCGACCGACTTGTTCTCCAGGCCACGCAGCTGGAAGAAGAAGCTCAGGCCGAGCACGAACGCGGCGCCGATGGCGGCCACGCCCAACCAGTGCCCCCAGCGGTCGGCCCGGCGGCCGAGCAGCAGCAGGATGGCCGCGCTGAGCAGCGGGATCGCCACCAGCAGCCAGACGCCCCCAAGCAGCCCCGTGGCCTGGGCGTATTCCACAGTCTCTTCCACCGGTGGACCCCTCTAGTACTTGAGCAGGTTGGCGTCGTCGACGCTCGCCGAGCGTCGCGTCCGGAAGATGGACATGATGATCGCGAGCCCGACCACGACCTCGGCCGCCGCCACCACCATCACGAAGAACGCCATGATCTGGCCGTTGAGGTCACCGTTGATCCGGCTGAAGGTGACCAGCGTCAGGTTGGCCGCGTTGAGCATCAGCTCCACGCACATGAACAGCACGATCGCGTTGCGCCGGATCAGCACCCCGGCGGCACCGATGGTGAACAGCACCGCGGCGAGCACGAGGTAGTAGGTCGGCTCGACCGAGAAGAACGATCCCATTACTTGGTTTGCCTTCCGTTCGCGACTGCGAGGCTCCGCTTCGCTGCACTCCTCGCGCTCACCGGTCCGTACCCTTCAGGGCCGTCTCCTCGGCGGTCAGCTCGCGCTGCGGAAGGATCGCCGGGGTGCTGCGGTCGGTCAGGCGGCCGTCGGGCAGCCGGGCCGGGGTGGCCACCGAGGAGGAGGTCGCGAAGACGCCGGGGCCCGGCTTCGGGCCGGGGTAGTTGCCCGGGGCGAAGCGTGCCTTCATTGTCGACACCTGGTCGACCTTGTCCTGCTTACGCCGCTCGACGTGGGCCAGCACCATGGCACCGACCGCCGCGGTGATCAGCAGCGCCGAGGTCAGCTCGAACGCGAAGACGTACTTGGTGAACAGCAGCCGGGCGATGCCTTGCACGTTCCCCTCGGCGTTGACCTGGTCCAGACCGACCGTGTTGGTCCGGTCCAGCGCCTGGTAGAGGCCGGTGCCGACCAGGCCGGCGAAGCCCAGGCCGAGCACGATCGCCGCGACGCGCTGGCCGCGCAGCGTCTCGATCAGCGAGTCGGTGGAGTCCCGACCGACAAGCATCAGCACGAAGAGGAACAGCATCATGATGGCGCCGGTGTAGACGATGATCTGCACCATGCCGATGAACGGACCGGCCTGGAGCACGTAGAACACGCCCAGGCAGAGCATTGTCAGCACCAGCCACAGCGCCGAGTGCACGGCGTTGCGCGCGGCCACCATCCCGATCCCGCCGATCAGCGCGAGCGGGGCGAGGATCCAGAAGGTGACCGCCTCGCCGGTGGGGACAGAACCCGCCGCGGCGAGCACCGTAGACGTGGTCATGCTTCCTCTCCCTTGCCGGCCGCCACGCGCTGGGCGGCCTGCTCGGCGCCCGGGAACGTCACGCCGGGGTGCTCCTCGACCTTGTAGCGGCCGGGGCCCATCGGGGACGTCTCCGCACCGGCGGAAGTGCCCGGGTTGTCCAGCGCGCCGACGTAGTAGTCCTTCTCGCTGTCACCCAGCCGCATCGGGTGCGGAGGCTGCTCCATGCCCTCCAGCAACGGCGCGAGCAACTGCTCCTTGGTGAAGATCAGGTCCTGCCGGTTGTCCCGGGCCAACTCGTACTCGTTGCTCATGGTGAGCGACCGGGTCGGGCAGGCCTCGATGCACAGCCCGCAGAAGATGCAGCGGGCGTAGTTGATCTGGTAGATGCTGGCGTACCGCTCACCCGGCGAGAAGCGCTCCTCGTCGGTGTTGTCGCCACCCTCGACGTAGATCGCGTCCGCCGGGCAGGCCCAGGCGCACAGCTCGCAGCCGATGCACTTCTCCAGGCCGTCCGGGTGCCGGTTGAGGATGTGCCGCCCGTGGTAGCGCGGCGCCGACACCGGCGGCTTGAACGGGTAGTCGGTAGTGACGACCTTCCTGAACATGTGCGAGAAGGTGACACCGAATCCCTTGAACGTTCCGGTGATCGCGCCCACGTCACACCTCCCTGGAGTCCGAGCCGGCAACGATGTTGGCCGGCTCCCGCTCGGCGACCACGCGCGTGATGCGCGGGCTCGGTGGTACCTGAAGATCCATCGGTGGCAGCGGGAAACTCCCGTGCGGCCGGTTGTCGACCTGTTCCTGCGTCGTCGGCGTCGGCTTCGGGCGCCGGCTGGGCCAGAAGATCGTGACCAGCAGCAGGATGCCGGCCGGGATGCCGACGGCGATCACCTTGCCGCGGGTGTCCCAGTCCTCGATGGAGCGCAGGCCCGACAGGACCAGGATCCAGGCCAGGTTGATCGGCAGCAGCACCTTCCAGCCGAGCCGCATGAACTGGTCGTACCGCAGCCGGGGCAGCGTGCCACGCAACCACACGAAGACGAAGACCAGGGCGATCACCTTGCCGAAGAACCAGAGCATCGGCCACCAACCGGAGTTGGCGCCCTCCCAGATGGTGATCGGCCAGGGTGCCCGCCAACCACCCAGGAACAGGGTGGTGGTGACGGCCGACATGGTCACCATCGCGACGTACTCGCTGAGCATGAAGAGCGCGAACTTCAGCGAGCTGTATTCCGTCATGAAGCCGGCGACCAGCTCGGACTCGGCCTCGGGCAGGTCGAACGGCGCCCGGTTGGTCTCACCCACTGTGGCGATGAAGAAGATGATGAAGCTCGGCAGCAGCAGGATCGCGTACCAGCCCGGCGCCGGGATGGTCTGGCCGAAGACGGTCAGCTGGGTGCCGTCGCCCTGAGCGGCGACGATGCCGCTGGTGCTCATCGTGCCGGCGGTCATGAAGACCGCCACGATGCTGAGCCCCATGGCGACCTCGTAGGAGATCATCTGGGCGCTCGACCGGAGACCACCCAGCAGCGGGTACGTCGAGCCGGAGGCCCAGCCACCCAGCACGATGCCGTAGACGCCCATCGAGGAGCAGGCGAGCAGCAGCAGCACCGCCACCGGCACATCGGTGACCTGCAGCGGCGTGTGGTGACCGAAGATGCTCACCATCGGGCCGAACGGCACCACCGACAGGGCGGTGACCGCGCAGATCACCGAGATGGTCGGGGCGAAGAAGTAGACGACCTTGTCGGCCGCCTTCGGGAGGATGTCCTCCTTGAAGGCCATCTTCAGGCCGTCGGCGAGGGTCTGCAGCAGGCCGAACGGGCCGACCTGGTTGGGGCCGGGCCGCACCTGCATGTAACCGACCACGCGCCGTTCGAACCAGACACCGAGCAGGGTGGCCAGCAGACCGAAGGCGAACGCGAAGACAATCTTGCCGAGAACCAGCCACCACGGATCCCGGCCGAAGTCGGCCAGCGTCGGATCCTGGGCGAGGAAGGACGGACTCACTGTGCCCACCTTTCGTTCGCGACTGCGGGGCTCACTCGCTGCGCTCGTTCACTCCTCGCGCTCACTGGTTACCCCCGGAGTTGAGGAGCGGACCCGGGAGACCGGTCTCGTCGGCCGCCACGCGTCCGGCCGGGATGGCCGTACTCGGTGCGGGGACGGAGATCCGGACGACCGCGCCGGACGTCGCCCCGAGGCTGCGCCGCACTGTCGAGCCGGGTGAGTTGGTCGGCAGCCAGACCACGCCGTCCGGCATCTCGGTGAGTTCCGCCGGCAGGGTCAGTGCCCCACGGTCGGTGCCGACAGTGACCGCGTCACCGTCGACCACACCGAGCGCCTCGGCGGTGCCCTTACCCAACCGGACCACCGGCGGACGGGCGGTCCCGGCGAGGTTCTCGTCGCCCTCGGTCAGGGTGCCGAGGTCCACCAGCTGGTGCCAGGTGGCCAGCACGGCCTCCCCGGCGTTCGGCTGCGGGACCCGCCCCGGCGCGACCGACGGCGCGGCCGGGCGAGACATCCGCGTCGCCGGCAGCGTGGCCAGCTCACGACGCACGCTCAGCACGTCGGCAGTGCCGAGGCGTACGTCGAGCAACGCGGCCAGCGCGTCGAGCACCCGGCCGTCGGTCATCGCGGCGGTGGTCAGCACCGCCTCGAACGGGCGCAGCCGGCCTTCCCAGTCCAGGAAGCTTCCGGCCTTCTCGGCCACCGGCGCGATCGGCAGCACCACGTTCGCCCGCCGGGTCACCGCGCTGGCGCGCAGCTCGAGGCTGACCAGGAACGGCACCGCGTCCAGGGCGGACTCGGCCAGTCGCGGGTCGGCCAGGTCGGCCGGGTCGACACCGCCGACGACAAGCGCGCCGAGCTGCCCGTTGGCGGCCGCGGTCAGGATGCCGTCGGTGTCCCGCCCGGCCTGGCTCGGGATCACCCCGGCCGGGATGTCCCACGCCTCACCCAGCTCGGCCCGGGCGGCCGGCTCGGTCACCAGGCGTCCACCGGGGAGCAGGTTGGGCAGGCAGCCTGCGTCGACAGCGCCGCGGTCACCAGCGCGCCGCGGCACCCAGGCCAGCTTCGCGCCGGTACGCCGGGCCACGTCGGCCGCGGCGGAGAGCCCACCCGGCACGGTGGCCAGCCGCTCGCCGACGATCAGGATCGCGCCCGGTGCGCTCAGCGCCTCGCTGACGGTGGCGTGCTCGGCGAGCACGCTGGCCTCCTCGCCCGGCACCACCCGGGCCAGCTTGGCACCGAGCTTCTCCAGGCCGCGCGTGGCGAAGGGTGCCAGCGCGTACACCGTCAGGGTCTTCTTCAGGTACGCCTTGCGCAGCCGCAGGAAGAGGATCGGGCACTCCTCCTCGGGCTCCAGGCCCACCAGCACCACCGCCGGCGCGTTCTCCACGTCGGTGTAGGTGACGTCGGTGACCCCGGCGACCGAGCTGGCCAGGAAGTCGGCCTCCTCGCGGGAGACCGGGCGGGCCCGGAAGTCGATGTCGTTGGTGTTCAACGCGACCCGGGCGAACTTGGCGTAGGCGTACGCGTCCTCGACGGTCAGCCGACCACCGGTGAGCACCGCGGTGCCCTGCCCGCTCTCCCGGGCGATGTGCAGCCCCTCGGCGGCGACGGTGAGCGCCTCACTCCAGGACGCCTCGCGCAGCTCACCGGTGTGCTCGTCGCGGACCAGCGGAGTGGTCAGCCGGTCGGCGGCCCGGGTGTACTGGAAGCCCCAGCGGCCCTTGTCGCAGTTCCACTCCTCGTTCACAGCGGGCTCGTCGCCGGCCAGCCGTCGCAGCACCTTGCCACGCCGCCAGTCCGTGCGCTGCCCGCAGCCGGCCGAGCAGTGCTCGCAGACGCTCGGGCTGGAGACCAGGTCGAACGGGCGGGCGCGGAAGCGGTACTGGGCACCGGTCAGCGCACCCACCGGGCAGATCTGCACGGTGTTGCCGGAGAAGTAGGAGTTGAACGGAACGTCGCCGGCGTCGCCCTCTTCGCCGTACGCGTCGTCCCGGTAGATGTTGATCTCCTCGGCGGACGACCGGCCCATCAGGTCGATGAACTTGTCGCCGGCGATCTCCTCGGAGAACCGGGTGCACCGCTGGCAGAGCACGCACCGCTCGCGGTCCAGCAGCACCTGGCTGCTGATCGCCATCGGCTTCTCGTACTCCCGCTTGTGCTCGTGGAAGCGCGAGTCGGTACGGCCGGTGGACATCGCCTGGTTCTGGAGCGGGCATTCGCCGCCCTTGTCACACATCGGGCAGTCCAGCGGGTGGTTGAGCAGCAGCAGCTCCATCACCCCCTCCTGCGCCTTCTTGGCGACCGGGGAGGTGATCTGGGTACGCACGACCATGCCGTCGGCGACGGTCTGGGTGCAGGAGGCGACCGGCTTGCGCTGCCCCTCCACCTCGACCAGGCACTGCCGGCACGCGCCGGCCGGGGCCAGCAGCGGGTGGTCGCAGAACCGGGGGATCTCGGTGCCCATCTGCTCGGCGACCCGGATCAGCAGCGTCCCCTTGGGGGCGGTGACCTCGACGCCGTCGATGGTGAGGGTGACGGTCTCGGTCTGCTTGGCTACGTCGGTCATCAGTGCGCCCCTACCAGGGTCTTCTCCGACAGCTTGGGTGCGGTCCGACCCTCGATGTAGTCGAGGTAGTCCTGCTTGAAGTACTGCAGCGAGGAGGTCACCGAGCTGGTCGCGCCGTCACCCAGACCGCAGAACGACCGGCCGAGGATGTTGTCGCAGGTGTCCAGCAGGGTGTCCAGGTCTTCGTGGGTGCCCTGACCGGCGAGGATCCGCCGGTAGACCCGGACCATCCAGTAGTTGCCCTCACGGCACGGGGTGCACTTGCCGCACGACTCGTGGTGGTAGAACTCCAGCCACCGGTACGTCGCGTAGACCGGGCAGTCCTGGTCGGAGAAGATCTGGGTGGCAGTGGTGCCGAGGATCGAGCCGGCCGCCGCCACCCCCTCGAAGTCCAGTGGCACGTCCAGGTGCTCGGCGGCGAGCAGCGGGGTGGACGAGCCGCCCGGGGTCCAGAACCGCAGGTTGTGACCGGGCTGCATGCCACCGGCCAACTCCAGCAGCTCACGCAGCGTGACACCCATCGAGCACTCGTACTGGCCCGGGTTGGCGACCCGGCCGGAGAGCGAGTAGATCATCGGCCCGGAGGACTTCTCGGTGCCCATGCTCTTCCACCAGTCGGCCCCACCGAGCACGATCGGCGGCACGCTGGCGATGGTGCCGACGTTGTTCACCACAGTCGGGCTCGCGTACAGGCCGTGGGTGGCCGGGAACGGCGGGCGCAGCCGGGGCTGACCCCGGAACCCCTCCAGCGAGTCCAGCAGCGCCGTCTCCTCGCCGCAGATGTACGCCCCGGCGCCGGAGTGCACCACCAGCTCCAGGTCGTAGCCGCTGCGCAGGATGTTCCGGCCCAGGTAGCCCTTGTCGTACGCCTCCTGGACCGCGTTGCGCAGCCGGCGCGCGGCGTGCACCGCCTCGCCCCGGATGTAGATGTAGGCGCGGGCGGCCCGGATCGCGTACGACGCGATGATGACGCCCTCGACCAGCGCGTGCGGGTCGTGGGTCATCAGCGGCAGGTCCTTGCAGGTGCCCGGCTCGCCCTCGTCGGCGTTGACCACGAGGTAGTGCGGCTTACCGTCGCCCTGTGGGATGAAGCCCCACTTGAGGCCGGTGGGGAAGCCGGCGCCGCCTCGGCCCCGCAGCCCGGAATCCTTGATCAGCTGGATCAGGTCGTCCGGGTGCGCCTTGAGCGCCTTGCGCAGCGCGGCGTAGCCGTCCAACTGCTCGTACGTGCCGATGCGCCAGGCGTCCGGCGACAGCCAGCGCTTGGTCAGCACCGGCGTCAGCTTGGCCAGCGTCTCCGGGCGGGGAGTGGTCACTTCTGGGCCCCCGTTTCGTTCGCGTCCGCCGGTCCGGTGCCATCGGCGTCCGTGCCAGCCTTCGCTTCGGTGAGGTTGCGCTCCTGCGCCCCGGCCTCGTCGCCGGCGGGCTTGCCGTCGCCGGCCGGTGCGTTGGCCGCCACACCGGCGGCCTCGGCCGCCCGTGCGTCGCCAGCCTCGGGCGCGGTGCCGGTGCCGTCCGTCGGGACCTTGGTGCCGGGGGCGTCCGGCACCGCGGTGCCCGCGTCCGGCTGCCGGGTCTCGGCGGTACGCACCTGCGGCGACTTGTCGTCCGGTGCCTTGACGTCCCGCGTGGTGCTGCCACTGGCGTCTGCCGGCTTCGCCGGCCCGGTGGCCTCTGCCGGCTTCGCCGGCTCGGCAACCCCGGCTGCCCCCGTCGGGGCGGACGCCCCGTCGCCACCCTTGACCGGCGCCGCGCTGGCCTCGACGGGCGCCGGCTTGGCGGCCTCCGCCTTCGCCTTCGCCTCGGCGGCAGCCTTGTCGGCCTCGGCCTTGCTGCGGATCGGGGTGTTCGGGTCGAAGCCCGGCACCGAGACGTTGTGCTGCTGGGCCAGCCGCAGCCCGCGCAGGGTGGGCTCGCCCGGCCCGCCGTCGGCGACCGCACCGTCACGCTCGTCGGCGAAACCGGCGAGCTGCACCGCCATCTCCTTGAGCGTGCAGAGCCGGGCACCCCGGGTCGGCATCGGCCGGCCGCCGGCCCGCAGCTCGTCCACCACACCGACAGCGGTGGAGGCGTCCACACCGTCGAAGAAGTCGTAGTTGACGGTCATCACCGGGCCGTAGTCGCACGCCGCCAGGCACTCGGCGTGCTCCAGCGTGATCGTGCCGTCCGCTGTGGTCTCGTCGTGCCCGACGCCGAGGTGCTCGGCGAGGGTGTCGTAGACCTCCTGGCCACCGAGCACGTTGCACATCGTGTTGGTGCAGACGCTGACCAGGAAGTCACCGGTCGGCTTGCGCTTGTACATCGTGTAGAAGGTGGCCACCGCGCCGACCTGGGCCTTGTTCAGGCCCAGCACCTCGGCGCAGAACGCGACCCCGGCCGGGGAGACGTACCCCTCTTCGGCCTGCACCAGGTGCAGCAGCGGCAGCAACGCCGAGCGGGACCGGTCCGCCGGGTAACGGGCGATGATGTCGCGCGCCCGCTCCCGGGTCTCGTCAGTGAAAGTCGTCGTCATCAGAGCCGCCTTCCGTTCGCGACTGCGGGGCTCGCAAGCTCACTCCTCGCACTCACCTGTCACACCCACCCATCACCGGGTCCAACGAGGCGCCGCCGGCGATCACGTCGGCGATCAGACCGCCCTCGGCCATCGCCGGGAGGGCCTGCAGGTTGACGAAGCTCGGCTCCCGGTAGTGCACCCGGTAGGGCCGGGTGCCACCGTCGGAGACCGCGTGGACGCCCAGCTCGCCCCGGGGCGCCTCGATGGCGACGTACACCTGGCCGGGCGGAACCCGGAAGCCCTCGGTCACCAGCTTGAAGTGGTGGATCAGCGACTCCATCGACTGACCCATGATCTTCGCGACGTGCTCCAGCGAGTTGCCCATGCCGTCCACGCCGATGGCGAGCTGCGCCGGCCAGGCGATCTTGCGGTCGGCGACCATCACCGGGCCCGGACGGAGCCGGTCCAGCGCCTGCTCGACCAGCTTCATCGACTCCCGGATCTCGGCGAGCCGGACCTGGTAGCGACCCCACACGTCACCGTCGGGGTGGGTCGGCACGTCGAACTCGTACGTCTCGTAGCCGCAGTACGGCATGGTCTTGCGCAGGTCCCAGGCGAGGCCGGCGGAGCGCAGCACCGGGCCGGTGATGCCGAGCGCCACGCAGCCGGTGACGTCCAGCACCGCGACGTTCTTCGTCCGCTCGGTCCAGATCGGCTGGCCGGAGAGAAGGTCCTCGTACTCCTTGAGCTTCTTCGGCATCATCTTGAGGAACTCGCGGATCTTGACGATCGCGTCGTCCGGCACGTCCTGAGCCACACCGCCCGGCCGCACGTACGCGTGGTTCATCCGCAGGCCGGTGATGGTCTCGAAGATGTCGAGGATGTACTCCCGCTCACGGAAGCCGTACAGCATGATCGAGATCGCGCCCAGCTCCATGCCGGTGGTGGCCAGCCAGACCAGGTGCGACGAGATCCGGTTGAGCTCCATCATCAGCACGCGGATGGTGGTGGCCCGCTCGGTGATGTCGTCGGTGATGCCGAGCAGCTTCTCGACCGCGAGGGCGTACGCCGTCTCGTTGAAGATCGGGGCGAGGTAGTCCATCCGGGTCACGAACGTCGAACCCTGGACCCAGTTGCGGTATTCGAGGTTCTTCTCGATGCCGGTGTGCAGGTAGCCGATGACCGAGCGGGCCTCGCGGACCGTCTCGCCCTCCAGCTCCAGGATCAGCCGCAGCACCCCGTGCGTGGACGGGTGCTGCGGACCCATGTTGACAACGATCCGCTCGTCGTTGATCGGGTCGGTGCCCGAGACGATCGTGTCCCAGTCCCCACCGGTGACGGTGAAGACCCGACCCTCGTCGGTCTCGCGCTCGCTCGCGTAGTTCGACGTCGTCACTGGTACGACCTCCGCTCGTTCGGCGGCTGGATCTCCGCGCCCTTGTACTCGACGGGCACACCGCCGAGCGGGTAGTCCTTGCGCTGCGGGTGGCCCTCCCAGTCGTCCGGCATGAGGATCCGGGTCAGGTTGGGGTGGCCGTCGAAGACGATGCCGAACATGTCGTACGCCTCGCGCTCCTGCCAGTCCGCCGTCGGGTAGATGGCGGTGACGCTGGGCAGGTGCGGGGCCTCGACGGAGACAGCGGCTTCCAGCCGGACCCGCCGCCGGTACGTCATCGAGGTGAGCAGGTAGACCACGTGCAGCCGGCGTTCGTCGGCGCCCAGGTAGTCCGCACCGGACACCGAGGAGCACAGCTCGAACCGGAGCGCCAGGTCGTCCCGCATCACCTGGCACACCTCGGCGATCCGCTCCGGGCGTACGTGCAGGGTCAGCTCACCCCTGTCGACCACTACCTTCTCGATCGCGTCGTTGAAGGCCGGGTACGCCTCCTCCAGCGCGTCGCGGACCTCGTCGAAGTAGCCCCCGTACGGCCGGGACGCCTCCTCGATGGGCTGGCGCTGGCGGACCAGGCCGCCGTAGCCGGACACGTCGCCGGTGCCCTGGTTGCCGAACATCCCGCGACCGGCCGGACTGGCCGGCGGGAACTCGGCGGGGGCGCCACTGGTGGCGCCGGCCGGCACCACAGGCAGCGGTACGCCGCCGTCGTTTGGCTTGTCCGTGGGTGACGTCATTTCGGGCCTGCCTGCGGGTGGAGGTGGTTCTGAGCGTTCATCCAGTTCTCGATGCGCAGTTGCTCCTCGCGGCCCTCGCGGACCGCCCGGGTCCACTCGGCGCGCCGGGCCTTGTCGCTGCGGTACGAGGAGGGCATCGAGCCGTAGGGCACGATCGGAACGTCACCGCGCTCCTGGCGGGCCGCCAGCATCTTGCGGCCGTTCGGGCCCAGCGGCTCATACATGATCTTCTCGCGGAGCTTGAGGATCGCGTCGATGAGCATCTCCGGCCGGGGCGGGCAGCCGGGCAGGTACATGTCGACAGGCACCACGTGGTCGACGCCCTGCACGATGGCGTAGTTGTTGAACATGCCGCCGCTGCTGGCGCAGACGCCCATGGAGAGCACCCAGCGCGGCTCGGCCATCTGGTCGTAGATCTGGCGCAGCACCGGGGCCATCTTCTGACTCACCCGGCCGGCCACGATCATCAGGTCGGCCTGCCGGGGCGACGCCCGGAAGACCTCCATGCCCCAGCGGCCCATGTCGTAGTGCGGACCACCGGCGGCCATCATCTCGATGGCGCAGCAGGCCAGGCCGAAGGTGGCGCCCCACACGGACGACTTCCGAGACCAGTTGACCAGCTTCTCCACCGAGGTGAGCAGGACGCCGGCGGGAAGCTTCTCCTCGATGCCCATCTGACGTTCCTTCCTCAGTCCCAGTCCAGGCCGCCGCGCCGCCACACGTAGGCGTACGCAACGAAGACCGCGACGATGAACAGGACCATCTCCACGAAGCCGAAGATCGGCAGAGCGTCGAACGAGACCGCCCAGGGGTAGAGGAAGATGATCTCGATGTCGAAGACGATGAAGAGCATCGCCGTCAGGTAGAACTTGATCGGGAACCGCCCGCCGCCGACCGGCTGCGGGCTGGGCTCGATGCCGCACTCGTAAGCCTCGAGTTTGGCCTTGTTGTAGCGACGGGGACCGGCGAAGCGGGCGGCGCCAACGGAAAACAGCGAGAACGCCGCGGCGAGGGCGAACAGCCCGATGATCGGTGCGTAAGGCGAGAGCGACATCGTTTTCTCCTGCTCGTCCTTCCCTGCCCTCGGTGCTTGACGAAAATCACACTATTCACGTCCCTCGCAGTGGCAGTCGGCGGGGGTCGATCTTTGTCGGCATCGGCGCCGTGACCAGCGCCGATGCCGTCCTACTTATACGGCTGGGGCGGCCTTCGTCATCGCGTTGATGACCCGATCCATCGCGTCCCCGCCGCGCGGGTCGGTCAGGTTGGCCAACAGCTTGAGCACGAAACGCATCAGCGTCGGGTGCGGCATGCCGTGTTTGGTGGCGATCCGCATGATCTCGGGGCGGCCGATCAGTTTCACGAAGATCCCGCCCAGCCGGTAGTAGCCGCCGAGCCGGGCCTTCAGCTCGTTCGGGTACGCCAGCAGTGCACGCTCGCGTTCCGGGCCGGCAGGACGGGCGAGGGCCTGGACCATGGCCTCGGCGGCCAGTTCGCCGGACTCCATCGCGTACGCGATGCCCTCGCCGTTGAACGGGTTGACCATGCCGCCCGAGTCGCCGACCAGCAGCACGCCCCGGGTGTAGTGGGGCACCCGGTTGAAGCCCATCGGCAGCGCGGCGCCGAGGATCGGGCCGTCGGCGTTGGTCTCGTCGGTCATCCCCCAGTCTTCCGGGGTGTTGGCGAGCCAGTCGGTGAGCAGCCGGCGGTAGTTGGTCTTGCCGAACGCCGAGGACGAGTTGAGCACGCCGAGCCCGACGTTGACCCGCCCGTCACCGAGGCCGAAGATCCAGCCGTACCCGGGTAGCAGGTTGTCGCCGCTGTCCTTGCTGCGCAGCTCCAGCCAGGACTCCAGGTAGTTGTCCTCGTGCTTGGCCGGCGAGCGGTAGTAGCGGCGGACGGCCACGCCGATCGGCCGGTCCTCCCGCTTGGCCAGCCCGAGCGCGAGCGGGAACCGGCCGGAGACGCCGTCCGCCGCGACGACCAGCGGGGCGTGGAAGGTGGTGGGCTCCTTGCCCGGCCCGACCTCCGCCTCGACGCCGGTGACGCGGCCATCGCCGTCGAGCACCGGGCCCAGCACGTTGACGCTGGTCCGCAGTTTCGCGCCGGCGGCCACCGCCCGCTGGGCGAGCAGGTCGTCGAAGTCCAGGCGCGTGCGCACCAGACCGTAGTTGGGGAAGCTGGCCAGCTCCGGCCAGTCCAGTTCGAGGCGCACCCCGCCGCCGATGACCCGCAGGCCGCGATTGTGCAGCCAGCCCGCCTCGGGCGAGGTGTCCACACCCATCCGGATGAGCTGACGGACGGCGCGCGGGGTCAACCCGTCGCCGCAGACCTTCTCCCGGGGGAACTCGGTCTTCTCCAACAACAGCACCCGTACGCCGTGCCGGGCCAGGTGGTACGCAGTAGCTGATCCACCGGGACCGGCGCCCACGACAATGACGTCGGCGTCATGTTCCACCGCGGTCATTCGCGCCTCCTCCCGCACGCTCGTGAAATGCTTCACAAGCCAGACGGGACGAGTGTATGACCGGCGTCATACCAGCGCAGGATCAGGGGTACCTAACTCGCCGATGTGACAGCCCATGACCGTCCACAGCGGTCAGGTGTCAGGCCGGGCTGGAGGCGTCCAGGCCCGCATCGACCCGAATTGTCTCCGGCAGATGCTCGCGGAGCGCCCCACCCGCCGCCCGGTCCAGTGCCGCCAACACCTCGGCGACCACCTGCCGGACCTCCACCGGATCGGCCCCGGCCAACTCACGCAACTGGGAGATGAGTTCGGCCGCGTCGTCGTCGGTGGCGGCCACCGGGTCCGCCGGGTCTGCTCCGGTCATGCGATCGAGCGTACCGGGCAAAGTGGACTAAAGACCGATATTTACGGAACCTGAATAATGTCCATACCGGTCGGTGCGGTCCGTCCGCTACTCGCGGATCCCCCGGTGCAGGGCCACCACGCCACCGGTCAGGTTGCGCCACGCCACGCGCCCCCACCCGGCAGCGGCCACCCGGCCGGCCAGCGCGGACTGCGCCGGCCAGGCCCGGACCGACTCGGCGAGATAGACGTACGCCTCAGGGTTGCTCGACACCGTGCGGGCCACCGCCGGCAGCGACCGCATCAGGTACGACAGGTACACCGTCCGGAAGACCGGGTTGACCGGGGTGCTGAACTCGCAGACCACCAGCCGGCCGCCCGGCCGGGTCACCCGGGCCAGCTCACGCAGCGCCGCGTCGGTGTCGTTGACGTTGCGCAGCGCGAAGGAGATGGTCACCGCGTCGAAGCTGGCGTCGGCGAACGGCAGCCGCAGCGCGTCTCCGGCCAGCAGCGGCACCTCGGGCCGGGCCCGCTTGCCGGTGTGCAGCATGCCGAGTGACAGGTCGACCCCGACCGCGTACGCCCCGGACTGGGCCAGCTCGCGCGTCGAGACGCCGGTGCCCGCCCCCACGTCCAGCACCCGCTCGCCCGGCCGCAGCCCGAGCGCGGCCCTGGTGGCCCGACGCCAGGAGCGATCCTGACCCAGCGAGATCACCGTGTTGGTCAGGTCGTAACGCTCTGCCACGCCGTCGAACATCGCGGCGACCTCGTGCGGCTGCTTGTCCAGACTGGCGCGCTGGCCCTGCGGGGTACGGCTCACCCCCTCACTCTGCCAGCCGCCCGCCAACCGACGTGCGCTGGGTGGGCGGCACGCATCCCGTACGCGAAAGGGCGGGATGGTCGCCCACCCCGCCCTCGCGTCCTGCCCGCGTCCGTGACACCTCGGTCAGAACGCCTGTCGCCATCGCATCCGTCGCCATCGCATCCGTCGCGGTCGCATCCGTCGCGGTCGCGCCTCGCCTGAGCGCCGCCGGTCAGGGCACCGGTGTCAGTCGGTCGACTTCTCGTCGGTCGGCGAGACCAGGACCACCTTGCGGCGACGGGTGAGCACCAGCAGCGCCCCACCCACCAGCAGGATGATCACGCCGATGCCACCGATCAGGCCGACCTGCACACCGGTCACCGGCAGGCCGCCGCCGCCCGAGCCACCACCGGCGGAGCCACCACCGGCACCCGGCGAGACGGTAGTGCCCGGCGTCGTCGTACCGCTGGGGATCGGCGTCGGCGTGGCCGTCGCGGTCGGGTTCACCGTCGGGTTCACCGTCGCGGTCGGCGTGACCGTCGGCGTCTCCGTCGGAGTCGAGGTCGGGGTCGGCGTGACCGTGGGCGTCTTCGTCGGAGTGACAGTCGGCGTCGGCGTCTCCGTCGGGGTCGGGGTGACCGTCGGCGTCGGGGTCGGCGTCTCCGTCGGAGTGACCGTCGGCGTCGGCGTCTCCGTGGGAGTGACCGTCGGCGTCGGCGTCTCCGTCGGAGTGACCGTCGGCGTCGGCGTCTCCGTCGGAGTGACCGTCGGCGTCGGCGTCTCCGTCGGAGTGACCGTCGGCGTCGGGGTCGGGGTGACCGTCGGGGTCACCGTCGGCGTCGGCGTCGGCGTCGGCGTCGGCGTCGGCGTCGGCGTCGGCGTCGGCGTCGGCGTCGGCGTCGGCGTCGGCGTCGGGGTCGGCGTCTCCGTCGGAGTGACAGTCGGGGTGGGTGTGGGCGTCGGGTCGACGGCCTGGTCGACGAAGACGTCGAAGACCGCCTGGTTGTCGCCCTCGTCGATCTCGGTGAAGGCCTTCCGCTGGGCGGTGTTGGCCCGCCGCGGTTGCTCCTCGGGCTTGCCGGCTGCCGCGTCCAGGCCGTGCGCCACCAGCTCACCGACCCGCAGCACCGGCTCGGTGACGTTCTTGCCGACGGTCACCCTGATGTCCGCGGTGTAGTAGTCGCCGGGCCGGATCACCGCGCCGTCGTCCTGGCAGAGCGCCTGAACGACGCCGAAGGTCTGCGTGGTGCACGTGTCCGGCAGGGTGTCGAAGGTGACGCCCGCCGGGAGGGTCAGCACGTAGGCGAGGCCGGTGGCCTTGCGGCTGCCGTCGTTGTAGACCGCCCAGTCGACCGGCACCGTCTCGCCCGGCCGCACCGGCCGAAGGTCGGGGTCGTCGCCGTTGACGCCGTTCACCACGACGTTCGCGTTGACGTCCTGCACCCAACTGGTCAGGTCGTACCCGGGCTCGGTGACGGTGATGTCGTGCTGGACCTTGTTGTCGTCCTCGTTGGGGTCCTCGGTGGCCGAGCGGATGGTGACCACCAGAGTGCCGGCGGCGCCCCTACCACCGGTGGAGAAGATCGGGATACCGAAGTCCTCGCTGGTGCCGGCGGCCAGGTCGCCGAGGCGGCAGGTGAACTTCTTGCCGTTCACCCGGCAGCCGTCGGGCACCACGACCCGGACCTTGTTCGTCTTCAGCTTGCTGGTGTCCACCGTATAACTGACGCCCTTGGCGTCTTCCTTGCTCCGGGTGTTGTCGACGGAGAACTTGAACGGCTTGCTCTTGGCTTCCGTCACACCCTTGGCCAGGTTGTAGCTGAGCGGCACCAGGGCCAGATCGGCCTCCTCGGCCGCCAGCACCGGAGCGGCCACTGCGGCGATGCCGCCGGCCGCGAGCAGCGCCACGACACTGGCGCGCACCAGCGTCGAGCGGTGGAACGCTGTCATCAGTCCCCCGGGGGTAGGGAAGAAAGAATGGTTGCGGAACGAGCGGACGTTATCGGAGGCCGATCTTCCACGCCAGCAGGCGGAGCCGTTTTCAACCGTCCGGTCCGAGCTGCGCAGACAGTACGGGCGGGATGGTCACCCATCCCGCCCGTACTGCCGTGCGTTATATGAACGACCCGCAGCGGGCCGATGGAGGACAGCCCCGTCCGTCGACGGTGGTGACGGATATGAGCCGGGACGCTAGCCGCCGACGATCATCTCCACCAGCCCCGCACCGGAGAGGCTGACGCTGCGGCGGCGGGGACCACCCGTACCGCCGGGGTGATCCGGCGGGAGCATGAGCGTCGATCAGCCGAACGGCCGGGTGCCGACAGTCAGCTGACGTCCACCAGGGGCAGGGACTTCCCCGCCCCGCCGCCGGGCAGCGCGATCGAGGAGAAGTGCGAGACCACCCGCTCGTCGGTCGGGTCGTCGGCCGGCGTGTGGTGCACGGCGAGCCGGTGGTAGAGGGTGTCGCGCTGCGCCGGGATCCGGTCCGCGGAGCGGATCATGCCGATCAGCTCGTGCAGGTTGGAGCGGTGCCGGGCACCGGCGGAGGAGATGACGTTCTCCTCCAGCATGATCGAGCCGAGGTCGTCCACGCCCATGTGCAGCGAGAGCTGCCCGACGTCCTTGCCGGTGGTCAACCAGGACGCCTGCAGGTGTGGCACGGTCTCGAAGAAGAGCCGGGCCACCGCGACCAGGCGCAGGTATTCCAGCGTGGTCGCCTGGGTGCGGCCCTTGAGGTGGTTGTTCTCCGGCTGGTACGTCCACGGGATGAACGACCGGAAACCGCGGGTGCGGTCCTGCACGTCGCGGATCATGCGCAGGTGCTCGATCCGCTCGGCGTGCGTCTCGCCGGTGCCCATCATCATGGTGGCGGTCGACTCGATGCCCTGCCGGTGGGCCAGCTCCATGACCTCCAGCCAGCGCTCGCCCGACTCCTTGAGGGGGGCGATGGCCTTGCGGGGCCGCTCGGGCAGCATCTCCGCGCCGGCACCGGCGATCGAGTCCAGGCCGGCGGTCTTGATCCGGGCGATGGCCTCGTCCAGGCTCACCCCGGAGACCTTGGCCATGTGCAGGATCTCGCTGGGGCCGATCGAGTGGATAACCAGCTGCGGGTACGCCTGCTTGACCGAGGAGAACAGCTCCTCGTAGTACTCCACGCCGTAGTCCGGGTGGTGCCCGCCCTGGAGCATCACCTGGGTGGCGCCCAGTTCGACCGCCTCGCCGCAGCGGCGAAGGATCTCCTCGGTCGGGTGGGTCCACCCTTCCTTGTGCTTGGGCGCCCGGTAGAACGCGCAGAACTTGCACGCCGTCACGCAGACGTTCGTGTAGTTGATGTTGCGGTCGATCAGGTACGTGACGACGTTGTCCGGGTAGCGTCGCCGACGCACCGCGTCCGCCGCCTCGCCCAACGCGTGGAAGGGCGCCTCGGTGTAGAGCAGCAGCGCCTCCTCGGGCGTGATCCGCCCACCGTCCGCGCCGCGCTGCAGGATGTCGTCGATCTCCCGGCTCACCGTCACACCCCGAGCCTACGCCGGTCACCCGCCTTGGCCCTGAGGGGTGCTTAAGGCTGTGACTCGCTCCGCACAGGGCTGGATCGCGCTGGAGGCAGCACCGAAACGGGGCCACCCCCACACCACTCCGCGATCTTGCATTTACTGTCGCGACACACGGGGCATTCCGTGCATATCGGCGACCGAAACTGCAAGATCGCGGAAAGGCAGTGGCGTTCGGCGTCGTCATGCGTCGTAGTCGACGGTGAGCTTGTCGGTGGTCGGGCTGGACTGGCAGGTCAGCACGTAGCCAGCGGCCAGTTCGTCGGGCTCCAGCGCGTAGTTGCGGGCCATCGTGACCGCGCCGTCGACGACCTTCGCCTTGCAGGTCGAGCAGACGCCACCCTTGCAGGCGTACGGCAGCTCACCCCGCACCTTCAGCGCGGCGTCCAACACCCGTTCCTCGCGACCCATGGTGAAGCTCGACGACCGGCCGTCCAGCACGATGGTCACCTCGGCCCCGGCGCCCACCTGATCGACGGGTCGGCGCACCGGCTCCGGTGGCGTGTCGACGTGGAACAGCTCGGTACGCACCGCCGACTCGGGCAGCCCGCGTGCGGTCAGCACATCCCGGACGTCGACCACCATGCCGTACGGGCCGCACAGGAACCACTCCTCGATCAGGTCGCCCGGCACGATGGTGCCCAGCAACCGGCCCAGCCGCTCGGCGTCGATCCGACCGGAGAGAAGCGGCGACTCGCCCTGTTCCCGGGAGAGGACGTGCACCAGGTGCAGCCGGGTGGGGTAACGGTCCTTCAGGTCGGCCAACTCCTCGGCGAACATCACGGTGTTCGCCGTGCGGTTGCCGTACACCACTGTGAAAGTGCTGGCCGGCTCGACGGCCAGGGCGGTCGCGACCAGCCCGAGCACCGGGGTGATGCCGGAGCCGGCGACAACCGCGCCGTAGTGCCGCGCGCGGTCCGGCGCGAACGCCGTGGTGAAGGTGCCCAGCGGCGGCAGCACCTCGACGGTGTCGCCACCGCGCAGCGCCCCGCAGGCGAAGGCCGAGAAGGCACCGCCGGGGATCTCCCGTACCCCGATCCGCAACCGGCCGTGCCGGGCCAGGTCGTCGGGGGTGGAGCAGATCGAGTACGACCGGCGCACGTCAGTGCCGTCCTCCGCGGCTCGCCGCACTGTGAGGTGCTGGCCGGCGCGGAACGCGAAGGTTTCCCGCAGTTCCTCGGGTACGGCGAAGGTCACCGCCACGGAGTCCTCGGTGAGCCGGTCGACGGCGGCGACGGACAACGGGTGGAAGACCGGCCGGCGGCGAACCGGGCGGGTGATGGTGACAGTCACAGCGCCTTCAGGTGGTCGAAGGGTTCGGAGCAGGAACGGCACCGCCACAACGCCTTGCACGCTGTGGAACCGAACCGGCTGACCTGCTCGGTCTCCGGTGAACCGCACTGCGGGCAGCGGACCGCGAGCGTCAGCGAGACGACGCCGGCGGTGCGCACCGGGGCCGGCGGGGCGATCCCGGCGGCGGCGAGCTTGGCCCGCCCACGCTCGGAGATCCAGTCGGTGCTCCATGGTGGGCTGTAGACGGTCTGGACCTGCGCGTCCGGGTGGCCGGCGACGGCGAGCGCGCGGCGGATGTCGGCCCGGATCACGTCCATCGCCGGGCAGCCGGTGTAGGTCGGGGTGATGGTGACGGTGACCCGACCACTGGCCGGGTCCTCCTCGACCGCCCGCAGGATGCCCAGCTCGTCGATGGTGACGACCCGGATCTCCGGGTCCACGACGCTCGCGGCGGCCTCCCGTGCGCTCGCCGTGGCGGCGCGGTTCGCGATTGCGGGGCTCGCGCTCATCGCGCTCACCACGTCGCTCCTGGGTGGGCGCGGTGCAGCACCTGCATCTCGGCGAGCAGGTAGGCCAGGTGCTCGGTGTGCACACCGGCCCGCCCACCGGCGGGGGCCCAGGCGCTGTCCGGCTGGGTGAGCGTCGCCTCGGCCAGCACCGGGCCGACGACCTCGTCGAACGCCGGCCGCACTGTGGCCGGGTCGACCGGCGCCGCCGGGTCCGCGGCGAACAACTCGTGGGTGTACGGCCACACCTGGTCGACGGCCGCCTGCATCCGACGATGCGACTCCTCGGTGCCGTCACCGAGCCGCTTCACCCACAGCGCGCCGTGGTCCAGGTGGTACGCCGACTCCTTGCGCGCCTTCGCGCCGATCGCGGCCAACCGCTCGTCCGCGCAGCCGGCCAGCGCCGTGTACAACGGCAGTTGGTACGCCGCCAGGAAGAACAGCTTCGCCATCGTCACCGCGAAGTCGTCGTTGGGCAGCTCGACCAGTAGCGCGTTGCGGAACTCGCGGTCGTCGCGCAGGTACGCCAGCGCGTCCTCGTCGCGGCCGGCGCCCTCCAGCTCGCCCGCGTACGACAGCAGCAGGCGCGCCGCGCCGAGCTGGTCGAGGGCGATGTTGGCCAGCGCGATGTCCTCTTCCATCTCCGGCGCGCGGGTGGTCCACTCGGCCAGCCGCTGGGCCGCGATCAGCGCGTCGTCAGCGAGCGCGAGGGTGAAGTCGAAGGGCCCGTTCACGCCGTCACCTCGCTGCGCTGGTTGGTTCGCTCGCTCCGCTCGCTCACAGGTGGGCCACCCCGTCCGGCACCTCGTAGAAGGTGGGATGGCGGTAGACCTTGTCGGCGGCCGGGTCGAAGAAGGAGTCCTTCTCGTCCGGGCTGGACGCGGTGATCGCGCCGGCCGGCACCACCCAGATCGACACGCCCTCCTGGCGGCGGGTGTAGAGGTCGCGGGCGTTGCGCAGGGCAAGCTCGGCGTCGGGGGCGTGCAGGCTGCCGACGTGCGTGTGCGACAGCCCGCGCCGGGCCCGCACGAAGACCTCCCACAAAGGCGAATGACTCGTCATGCCAGGTTGTTCGGCTTGCTCGCGACGCTCGCTCACGCGGCCACCGTCTCCTTCTGTCCCGCCCGCTTCGCGGCGTATGCCGCGGCGGCCTCGCGTACCCAGGTGCCGTCGGCGTGCGCGGCCCGGCGGTGGGCCATCCGCTCCCGGTTGCACGGCCCGTCGCCCGAGATCACCCGCATCAGCTCGTCGTAGTCCGGCTGGGTGTAGTCGTACGCCTGCCGCTCGTCGTTCCAGCGCAGGCCCGCGTCGGGGATGCGCAGCCCGAGGATCTCGGCCTGCTGGACGCACATGTCGACGAAGCGTTGGCGCAGATCGTCGTTCGAGAAGCGCTTGATCTTCCAGGCCATCGACTGGGCGGAGTGCGTGGAGTCGCCGTCCGGCGGGCCGAACATGGCCAGCGACGGGTACCACCAACGGTCCACCGCGTCCTGGGCCATCGCCTGCTGCCCGGGGGTGCCGTGCGCCAGGGTGTGCAGGATCTCGTAGCCCTGCCGCTGGTGGAACGACTCCTCCTTGCAGACCCGGATCATCGCGCGGGCGTACGGGCCGTACGAGCAGCGGCAGAGCGGGACCTGGTTGACGATCGCCGCGCCGTCCACCAACCACCCGACGGCACCCACGTCGGCCCAGCTCAGAGTCGGGTAGTTGAAGATCGAGCTGTACTTCTGGCGGCCGTCGAGCAGCAGTTGGACCAGCTCGTCGCGGCTGATGCCGAGGGTTTCGGCGGCGGCGTAGAGGTAGAGGCCGTGACCCGCCTCGTCCTGCACCTTGGCCAGCAGGATCGCCTTGCGCTTGAGCGACGGCGCCCGACTGATCCAGTTGCCCTCCGGCTGCATGCCGATGATCTCGGAGTGGGCGTGCTGGGCGATCTGCCGGATCAGCGTCCGCCGGTACGCGTCGGGCATCCAGTCGCGGGGCTCGATCTTCTGCTCGGCGCCGACGACCTCGGCGAAGTACGCCGCCAGGTCCTCGTCCGGCGCGGGCCCGCCGCGCCGTCCGCGCGCCGCCGCTGCCCGCAGTTCGGCCTCGGCGGCCTCGACCTCGCCCAGCAGGCCGCCGGGCGCCTCGTCGGTGGCGCCGTCAGGAGCGGAGAAGTCGTTGCCATACATGAGGCTAAGTGTTACAGCTTGCGCCACGTTGCACCAGGGGGTGTAACAGGAATCCGCGCATCCCATCTGTGAGCGGATGAGCGCTTTGCGCTACTTGGACACCGCCGTCTCGCCGTGACCTAGGCCACGAAACAAAGGTGAATCCCTGCAAAAACCTCATACCGGCCCCAGATCCCGCCTTTATCGCAGGTTGCCTAGTGTCGAACCCTGGCGGTCTGCCGGTCCGGCCGTAGACTTCTGCCGGACAACCGATCGGCTGCCGACATCGACATCTCCACAGAGGCCACCTCCCCCGGCCTCGGCGATCGCACCCGATTCGTCCCGACGACAAGCCGGTCCCCCCGGCCCTGACACCTGGAGTTCACCCACTCATGCGATCTCGCGTGACCCTGGTGCTCGCCATCACGGCGGTCGTGCTCGGCGGCGTCCTACTGGTCCCCACCGCGTACGCCCGGCTCGCCAGCGACGACAGCGGCGGAGGTGGCGGAGGTACGTCGAGCGTCGCCGCGCCCGCGCCCACCCCACCACCGCCGCCCACCCTGGCCGCCGGCCCGGTGTCGGTGAGTTTCAAGGGTCAGTTCTTCTCGTGGGCTCTGCTGGACCGGAAGACGGGCAAGATCTCCGGGTCGCCGAACATGACGGCGACCAGCTCCACCGAGTCGATGATCAAGGCGTGGATCGTCTCCGACTACCTGCGGCAGCTCGGCGACAAGGAGCCGCCCGCAGCGATGAAGGAGCTGGCTCGACTCGCCATCGTCGACAGCAACGACGGAGCGGCCAACAAGGTCCACGCCGCCGCGGGCGGCTCCTACAAGCCCTCGTCGAGCAGCGTCCCCGACGCGGTGATCCAACGAGCGATCAAGATCTGCGGGCTGACCGACACCAAGCGTGGCAACGTCAAGCCGTACACCGGCTACTGGAGCTTCACGCGGATGTCCCCCCGTGATGCGGCCCGGGTCGGCGACTGCATCGCCGACGGTAAGGCCGCCG
This sequence comes from Micromonospora sp. NBC_00821, assembly GCF_036347035.1. NCBI lineage: Bacteria > Bacillati > Actinomycetota > Actinomycetes > Micromonosporales > Micromonosporaceae > Micromonospora > Micromonospora sp. NBC_00821. Next base: position 576,873 of record NZ_CP108880.1, on the reverse strand, counting down.
GCCAGAAATGGACCAAGTGGGTGTTGGACCAGATGAGCAAGGTCAAGGGCACCACGGCGGCCAAGGACCAGCGGGCCTCGTCCGGTGGTGGCCGCTGGGGGATCATCGACGGTCTACCCAAGTCGATCACCGCTCAGGGGCCGGTCAGCATCAAGAACGGCTGGACCCCCATCTACGGCGACGGCAACTGGCACGTCAACTGCCTCGCCGTCACCGGCAAGTGGAGTCTCGCGGTGATGCTGCGCTACCCGATCAGGACCGGTCTGGACTACGGCGCGAAGGTCTGCGCCAGCGTGGCCACCCAACTGGTCACCCCGCAGCCGGGCGCCGCGCTCAAGGTGCCGCAGCAGCCGGTCGGAAAGCTCTGATGGCAGGCAACCGTCGGGTCGACCGGCGCAACGGCGGCGAGGCCTCCCCGATCCGGCTGATCGCCATCGCGGTCATCCTGATCGGGCTGGTGCTGGTGTCGCTGCGGCTGCTGCCCGGGTCGCCGTTCGAGTCGTCCGCCGCGGCCAAGTGGGGCGATTCCGGTTCCGGCACGAGCGACCGACCCACCGGCGCCGGCACCGATCGCAGCGCCCGCAAGCCGTCCTCGCCGTCGCCGAGCCCCAGTCCGTCGCTGGAGCCGCTGCCCTTCGTGGCCAAGGACCTCAATCTGGACATCGAGGGCTGGTACTCCTGGAGCGTCCTCGACCGCCGGACCGGAAAGATCATCGGTTCGAAGAACATGGGCGAGACCAGCACGACCGCCTCGCTGATCAAGGCCTGGATCGTCGCCGACTACCTGCGGCGCGCGGCCGACGCCGGCCAGACCCCGAGCGACGCCAAGCTCGCCGACGCGACACGGATCATCCGGGACAGCGACAACACCCGTGCCGAACAGTTCTACAACCAGGTCGACCGGGACGCCTCGATCAAGCGGCTCATCTCCATGTGCAAACTGACCGACAGCAGCGTCGCCCCCGACAAGGGTTGGAGCCGGACGGCGCTCTCCCCCCGGGACACCGCCCGGATGGGCAACTGCATCGCCACCGGCACCGCCGCGGGGCCGAAGTGGACCAAGTGGCTGCTCAACGAGATGAAACTGGTTCGCGGTGCCGGCGACTTCGGTATCCGCAAGGCCTTCCCGGCCTCCGAGCAGAAGAAGATCGCCATCAAGAACGGGTGGATCGATCGGACCAGGGAGCAGGAGATGCACATCAACTGCCTGGCCATCGGTGACACCTGGACGATGGGTGTGATGGTCAAGTACCCGATCAACATGGGCTACGACTACGGCATGAAGAACTGCGAGAAGATCACCGAGGCACTACTTCGCCCCGGCACCTGAGCCCCTCGGGCTGACGCCTAGGCATGCGCCAGCCCGGCCGGCGCTTTGCCGGCCCGGCCGGCAGCGGTCAGCCGGCGAAGAACTCCGGGCCGCCGTCCGGCAGCGCCGGGGCCTCGCCGATGGCGGCGGCCCGTCGGGCCCACTCGCGCAGCCCGGCGACCTGCCGCTCGCCGAGGGAGAAGTCGAGGGTCCGGAAGTACGTGGCAAGCGTCTCCGCGTCGAAGGTCTCCCAGCGGGCAGCCGCCTCGGCGACCTGGTCCAACTCCGCCAGGCAGAGATCGCGCGAGCGCAGGAAGGCCTCGTGCACCTCCTTCACCAGGCCCGGGTGGGCGGCGGCGAAGTCGCGGCGGACCGCCCAGACGGCGAAGACCATCGGCAGCCCGGTCCACTCCCGCCACGCCTGCCCGAGGTCGGTGACGGTGAGGCCCTTCCGCGGCGCCTCGTAGTACGCCCGCAGCGCCACGTCCCCGATCAGCACGGCGGCGTCGGCCTCCAGCAGCATCTGGGTCAGGTCCGGCGGGCAGCGGAAGTACTCGGGCCGCACGTTGTACTGCTCGGCGAGCAGCAGCTGAGCCAGCATGACCCCGGTCCGCGAGGTCGAGCCGAGCGCCACCCGGGCGCCGTCCAGCTCGGCGAGCGGCCGGGTGGAGACCATGTTGACCGAGAGCACCGGCCCGTCGCTGCCCACCGCCAGGTCCGGCAGGAGCAGCAGCTCGTCGGCGTGCTTCAGATACTCCAACAGGGTGATCGGGCCGATGTCGAGGTCGCCGGCGACCAGCGCCGCGCTCAACCGGTCCGGCGAGTCCTTGTGCAGGTCCACGTCGAGCAGGGCACCGGAGCGCATCAGACCCCAGTAGATCGGCAGGCAGTTCAGGAACTGGATGTGCCCGACCCGCGGGCGTGCGATGCGCTCAGCCATGGCCCGACCGTATCCCCGGCCGCTGGCTCCGGCTCGGCGGGCCGGCCCGGAGTGGCCAACCCCGCACTTGACCGGGCTGCTCGCCGGCTGGCCTAACTGCCTGCGTGCGCGGCTGCCTGCCGGTCGTCTACCGGTAGGTCGGTCAGCGACGACCGTCGTACCGCCCGGGTCACGACCGGCACGAAGGCCAGCACCACCAGCAGCCCCACCACACCGACGCCGGCGATCAGCGGCCGAGGCGGAACGACCGCGAGCAACGCCCCGCCGATCAGGAAGCCCACCATCGAACCACCCTGCACCGCCGCGCCGTAGCTGGCGTACGCCCGAGCGCGCATCGCCTCCGGCACCCGCCGAGCGGTGAGCAGGTTGGCGAAGACGTTTTCGCCGCCGTTGGCCGCGCCCCCCACCAGCCAGAGCGGCACCAGCACAACCGCCGCCGGCACCGTCGCCGCGAGCAACACCATCAGGCTGCACACGGCCAGAGTCGCCAGCACCCCCCGTACCAACGCACCGTCGTCGTCGAGCCGCCTGGCGAGTCGTACGGCAAGCCAGCTCCCCGGCAGCATGCCGGCCATCCATGCGGCACTGACCAGGCCGTATGTGGTCGCCGAATCCCCCAGCGTCTCCCGGATGAAGAAGACCTCGATCACGTTGATACCGCCGATCGCCGCGATCACGACGGCGGTGGTCACCACCATGACGAGCATCAGCGGGTCACGACGCAGCCGCCAGCCGACCTCCGTACCCCCGGGGGGTGCCCCGCCGCCCGAGACGGCCTGGTTGCCCGAGACGGCCTCGCTGCTCACGGCTGCCGGGCCGGCAACGGCGGCCTCGCTGCCCACGGCTGCCGGGCCGGCAACGGCGGCCTCGCTGCCCACGGCGGGCCGGCGGCCGCCGCGGCGGGTCCGCAGCAGCAGGCCCGCGACCACGAGCGCCAGGTAGGTCGCGGCATCGAGAAGCAGCGGTACGCGGGTGCCGAACTGCCCCACCAGCAGGCCGGCCAGTACCGGGCCGCCGAGCGCACCGAGCGAGACGGCGTTCTGACTGATCGCGCTGGCTCGGGGCAGGTCAGCCGGGCGGACCATCGCCGGCAGCAGCGCCGCCAGGCAGGGTTGCGTCACCGCGAGCCCGCAGGCCAACAGGGCGACGAGCCCGACCACCAGGACCGGCTGTTCGACGACGGCGAGGAGCGCGCAGATCGCGGCCTGCCCGAACCCGATTGTCACCAGCAAGGTACGGCTGTCTATCCGGTCGGCGAGTCGGCCCGCGAGGGGGGCGAACACCACCAGAGGCAGCGTGGCGGCCAGCAGCAGCCCCGATACGGCCAGCCCACCTGCGCCAGCGCCCTGTAGGGCCAGCGCCAGCGCGGTCGCGGCGAGGAAGTCACCGCAGATGGTGGTGCCCCGGGCGGCAGCGGCGAGCCAGACATCCGACCAGCGCGATTCGTCAGGTGTGAAGGACATACTTCGAAAATAATGCTTCACAACTGATTCATGCAAGCCTGGCTATGCCAGCGGCACCGTCCGGTACTGCACAGCGACAGTGCGCGCCCCCGGCGGCGGGTCCCCCTGCCTCCGCCGCGGGTGATACGGCCTGAGCAGCGCCAGCACCGCCTCGTTCAACTCGGCCAACTCCTCGGCGGTGAGCAGCAACAGCGTGTCGGTGAACAGGGCCGTCTCGTACCACTCGGCGGGCTCGTCCCCGGCGCGCCGCAACCAGTCCCGGGTCCGCTCCATGGCCCGGACCGCATGCGCCTCCACCAGCGCCTGCTCGGCCGCGCGCGCCTCAGGCCCGGCATCCCGACCCGCCTCGACCAGCACACTCACACTCGGCACGCGCCACAGCCGCTCGCGCGCGTCCCCCCGGCTCGGCGCCTGCTCGACCAGGCCGAACTTCGCCAGCGCCCGAAGGTGGTAACTGGTTGCGCTCGGCGACAACCCGACGATCTCGGCACACTCGGTGGCGGTCCCACCACTCTTGCGACTGTTCAGGTACTCCATGATCGCGATCCGGGCCGGATGGGCCATCGCCCGCATCACCTGGGGGTCGCTGATCGTCATCCGGCGCGAATCGGAGCGGGCCTCGGTCATACACCCATGATCCCGGCAGCCCCGCCAACCTGCCATCACCCCCGCGCCCCGCTCGGACCACCGCGCGTCGGCCACGCCTTTGCCTTCGGCCGCGAGCAGGCGGATTTGACGGCGGGCACGGCTTGGCGGGGTGGCCTGAATAGGCGAGCGTGCCTGGCGTCGCCGTGGCTTGGCGTGGCTTGGCCTGGCGTGGCGTGGCGTGAGCGCGGCGGGGCGAGGCGGCTTCGCGGCACGGCGGTTCGGCGGCGCGGCTTCGCGGCGCGGCTTCGCGGCGCGGCTTCGCGGCGCGGCTTCGCGGCGCGGCTTCGCGGCGCGGCTTGGCGGCCGGACAAGCGGGCACATCACGATGATCGACGACATTTAGTTGGCTCATCGATCAGGGCGACTCCAAGTTGTCGTACACCAGTTCTATTCTGCTTTTATGGTGGAGGCGTTGGCGCAGGTGGATGGGGCAGTTGACGACTGCGCCGAGACCGCGCTCTGGGCGCTCTCCGATGACGAGTTGCTTGCTTCTCTCGACGCGACTCACGTGTTGGCGCAGCGGTTGGCCGCCGTTCAGCTCGGTCTGGTCCGCGAGTTGGACGGTCGTGGGCTGGCGGTCACCCAGGGCGCCTCGTCCACCGCTGTCTGGCTTCGGGAACGGCTCCGGCTCTCCGGTCGCAGCGCGCGCCAACTGGTCCAGCTCGCCGCCGTCATCGACGCCGCCCCGCCAGCGGTGCGCGACGCGCTGCTCGGCGGCGCCATCACCGTCGAGCAGGGTCGGGTGGTGGCCGAGACGATCGCCGCCCTCCCGGTCGAGGCCGGTCCCGAGGTGGCGGACAAGGCCACCCAACTACTGGTCACCTGGGCCGACCGTTTCGATCCGACAAGCCTGAGCCGGCTCGGCGAGCGCGTCCTCGCGCACGTCGCCCCGGAATTGGCCGACCAGGCTGAGTTGAAGGCACTGGAGCGGGCCACCGAGCGAGCCGAGGCCCGCCGGCACGTCACGCTCTCCGAGCAACGGAACGGCCAGGTACGCCTCAGCGGCAACCTCGACACCGAAACCGCGAGCCTGCTACGCGAGGCGATCGACCCGCTCTGCGCCCCAGCCGGTGAGCAGGATGACCGCAGTCCTGGTCAGCGCCGCGCCGACGCGTTGGGCGAGATCTGCCGACTGGCGTTACGTACCGGTCAGCTGCCCGACAACGGCGGTGACCGTCCTCAGCTGGTGGTGAGCGTTTCGCTGGAGGAACTAGTCAACGGCGTACGCGCAGGAACACTGGAGACCGGCACGCGCCTCACCCCCGGTGCGGTCCGCCGCCTGGCCTGCGATGCGGGCGTGCTGCCGGTCGTGCTGGGCGGCAACAGTCAGGTCCTGGACGTCGGCCGGCAGCGCAGGCTATTCACCGGCCCGTTGCGGCGCGCGCTGGTCCTGCGGGACGGCGGTTGCGCCTTTCCTGGTTGTGATCGGCCGCCGAGATGGTGCGACGGTCACCACATCCGACATTGGGCCGACGGCGGGGTGACGGCGCTGGGCAATGCGGTGCTGCTCTGTGGCTACCATCACCGGTTCATCCACCGCGGCGACTGGACGGTCCGTCTCGCGGCGGACGGTCGACCTGAATTCCTCCCGCCCACTTGGCTGGACCCACAGCGCACCCCGCGTCGCAACCTCTACCACCTGCGCTGCTGATTCCGGCAACCACGCCGGCGCCGCCCGCGCCCACATCTTGCGACGGCCGTTACCGCAGTCGCCACCGTCACCGCGCCTTGCCGCCGCGACCGCCTTGCCACCGCCACCGCGGTCGCCACCGCCACGGCCTCACCACCGCCGCCCCAGCACCGCGCCTTGCCACCGCCGCCTTGCCACCGTCACGGCCTCACCACCGCCACCTCGGCACCGCGCCACCGCCACCGCCACCGCCTTGCCACCGCCAGGGCCTCACCACCGCCACCTCAGCACCGCGCCTTGCCTGCCACCGCGGTCGCCACCGCCACGGCCTCACCACCGCCGCCTCACCACCGCGCCTTGCCACCGCCGCCTTGCCACCGTCACGGCCTCACCACCGCCACCTCAGCACCGCGCCTTGCCTGCCACCGCGGTCGACACCGCGGTCGCCACCGTCATCGCGACCGCGACCGCGGCCCCGACCCCGACCTCGACCTCGACCTCGACCTCGACCTCGACCTCGACAAGCCTGCTGTCCCTGCCGCCTCAGCCGTGTCCTCCGGTGATCGACTCGGCTTCCTGAAAACCGGGTTGTCGCACCGGCCCAGACACCGCGACTTCCTGAAAGTCGAGTGGATCACCGGCGTCGCGCGGGTCGCGGCGTGAGACAGCACGGCACGGCGGGGTGCGCGATCGCCCAGCGACACTCGACCGGCAACACGCCGTCTCGGACGGGTGGTCGCGTCGGTAATTCGCTGGATACGTCGGGTTGGGGAGCGTAGGGTTGCAGCCCGCTTGACGGCCGAGGTGAGCTGCACCGGAACGGACGTCTTCGCGCCGGGCGGGCGGCCATCCGCCCCCGGACACGCGAGCGCGCAGCAGATGTGAACGATGGGACGTCAGCATGCCCGCACTGGACCTCGACACCCAGCTCGACACCGACACCGACACCGACACCGACACCGACCTCGACGCGGACCTGGCCGCCGAACGCGAACACCTCACCACCTCGCGGGCCGCGCTGGGTCGGATGCGGGAGCGGGCCGAGTCTCTCTTCGCCACCGGTGACCAGGTGGCCGGCGATGCGTACGCGGCCGAGACGCTCGGCCGCACCCTGGCCCGCCGGGTCGCCGAGCTGGCCGACGACCCGACCACTCCGCTCTTCTTCGGCCGCCTCGACTTCGCCGGCGCCACAAACAACAGCAGCACCACGGACAACGGCACCACCAACGGCAGCGCCACGGACAACGGCAGCGCCACGGACAACAGCACCACCACGGACTACGGCAGCGCCACGGACAACAGCACCACCACGGACTACGGCAGCGCCACGGACAACAGCACCACCACGGACTACGGCAGCGCCACGGACAACAGCACCACCACGGACTACGGCAGCGCCACGGACAACAGCACCACCACGGACTACGGCAGCGCCACGGACAACAGCACCACCAACAGCGGGAGCACCAACCGCAGGCCCACCAACAGCGGCACCGGCAGGCCCGCCAACGACCCGACCGACCCCGACACCAGCGGTGATCATCACGGTCGGCGGTATCACGTGGGGCGGCGGCATGTCACCGATGAGCGTGGTGAGCCGTTGGTGCTGGACTGGCGGGCCCCTGTCTCCCGTTCGTTCTACCGGGCCAGTGTGCGGGATCCGCAGGGGGTCGCGGTTCGGCGGCGGTTCGGGTTCAGCAACGGCGTTCTGACCAGCTTCGAGGATGAGCGGCTGGATCGAGGCGAAGAACTCGGTACGACCAGTCGGATCCTCACCGCCGAGATCGAGCGGCCACGCGTCGGGCCGATGCGGGACATCGTCGCCACGATCCAGCCGGAGCAGGACGAACTGGTTCGGGCTGACCTCGCCGACTCGATCTGTGTGCAGGGCGCGCCGGGTACGGGGAAGACGGCTGTGGGTCTGCACCGGGCCGCGTACCTGCTCTACTTGCATCGGGAGCGGTTGCGGCGGGCGGGTGTGCTGATCGTCGGGCCGAACCGGGCGTTCCTGTCGTACATCGCGGCGGTGCTGCCGGCGCTCGGTGAGGTCGAGGTCGAGCAGGCCACGGTGGAGGAGTTGATCTCCCGGGTGGCGGTTCGGGCGGTCGAGGCGCCGGCGGTGGCCGCGCTCAAACACGACGTACGGATGGCGAGCGTGCTACGGCGCGCGGTGCAGGGGCAGATCGGCAGCCCGACCGAGTCGATCACCGTGTCGGACGGCTCGTTCCGCTGGCGGATCGGGGTGGAGCCGTTGCACCGGATCGTCGAGGAGACCCGCCGGGAGGGGCTGCCGTACGGCACGGGTCGGGAACGTGTCCAGGCGCGGGTGGTGAGCCTGCTGCAACGGCAGGCCGAGGCGCGGCGTGCGGAGTCGCCAAGCGATGCCTGGCTGCGCCGGATGAGCCGCTGCCGGCCGGTACTCGATTTCCTGGACGCGGTCTGGCCGGCGCTCACCCCGGAAGGGCTGGTGCACGGCCTGTTCTCCGACCCGGACCGGCTCGCCGCCGCGGCGGACGGCCTGCTCAGCGACGCCGAGCAGACCCAACTCCGCTGGACGAAGCCGGCCCGCACGCCGAAGGCGACCCGGTGGACCGCTGCCGACGCGGTGCTTATCGACGAGGCGACCGGGCTGCTGGAACGGCTCTCCGGGTTCGGGCACGTGGTGGTGGACGAAGCGCAGGACCTCTCCCCGATGCAGTGTCGGGCCATCGCTCGGCGCAGCGAGCACGGCTCGGTCACGCTCCTCGGTGACCTCGCCCAGGGCACCGCGCCGTGGGCGGCGACGGACTGGAGGGAATCCCTCGCCCATCTGGGCAAGCCGGACGCGGTGGTGGTCCCGTTGACAGTCGGTTTCCGGGTGCCCGCCGCAGTCGTCGCATTCGCGAACCTGCTGCTCCCGGCGCTCGCGGTTGACGTACCGCCGGCCGAGTCGCTGCGCCACGACGGCGGCCTGGACGTGCGTACGGTGACCGACCTGACGTCGGCAACGGTGGCCGAGGTGCGCGCGGCGCTCGCACACGACGGCTCGGTCGGTGTGATCGCCGCCGACGACGCGGTCGACGGCCTGCGCGCGGCGCTGGCCGAGGCCGGTGTCGAGACCGCGACCGCCGACGACGTGGCGGCCGCGGAGCGGGTCACAGTGGTGCCGGCGACGCTGGTCAAGGGCCTGGAGTACGACCATGTGGTGGTGGTCGAGCCGGCCGCGATCGTCGCGGCCGAGCCGCGCGGGCTGCACCGGTTGTACGTGGTGCTCACCCGGGCGGTGTCCCGGCTGGCGGTGCTGCACGTTGCGCCGCTGCCCGCACCGCTCGTCGGCGGGTCAGCCGGCTGACAGGGCGGCCGCGACCTCCCGCAGCGGGCGGCCGGAGTCGGCCAGCGACACGTGGAACGACAGCCACGACCCATCGGCGAAGTCGATCCGCAGTCGCTTCCAGTTCAGCCGGTACCTGCCGAACCGGGCGGTGACAGCCGTGCGCGGGACGGACCCGAGCAGTTCGATGTCGGCTTGGGCCCGTTCGTCCGCCGCCGAGTTGGAGAGCAGCCCGACGGGTGCTGTCGCGCCGAGCAGCAGCCGCTGGTCGGTGACCCCCAGCACGAGGGTTCGCAGGCCGGAGCCCTTCGTCGCCACGGTCACCGCATGGTGCAGCACGGACGCCTGGGAATCTGGCTCGCCTCGACCTCCGACACCGAAGAAGAGCCAGTCGACGGCGTTGTCCGCCCGACCGAAGGTGATGTTCGGTGACAGCACGTTGAGCAGGACACCCAGGAAGCCCGGCCCACCCGTGGCGGGTGGCGTCGACGGCTGCGGGGGCGGCGCCGGGGTCAGCCCGCTGCCGACTCGCACCTGGGCCACCGCGCGCACCTGCTCCCCGGCCGCGAGCAGTCGGGTGATCCCCTCGACGTACCGTGCCTGACTCTCGTCGGCCGTCATCAGCGCCCCTCGTGGTCGGCGGATCGGCGCGGACCGGCGCCTGGGTCGCCGATGACCTCGCCGACCAACTCCCGGACCAGGGCCGCTGCGGCCTCCTGCGCCCGGTTCGCGGCTGCGGTGAACTCCTCGGCCAGGCTGTAGGAGTCCAGACGCATCGCCCGCGCGTTCAACTCCGTATAAACGATCTTGCCGTCGGCCGCGGCGGTGACTCGCACCAGGCCGGAGTCGCTGACGCCCTCGGCGCTGGTCTGCTCCAGCTCCGCCATCCGGTCGGCGAGTTGCCGCTGCCATCCGTCCAGGTTGCGAGCCAGCGCCTCGATGCGGTCCAGGGCGGGGAAGGTCATGGCTGCCTCTCAGTTCACGATGGAGTCGAAGACATTCTGCACACCCACTGTGTACGGGCCCAGGTCCTCGCTGTACGTGCCGTCCACCAGGTAGTTGCGGTCCTTCTGCCCGTCGGAGATGTCGTGCAGGCCCACGCCGGTGTCCAGCAGAGCGCCGCCGAAACCGGGGATGTTGACCGGCGAGACCTGGTTGATGACGAACTTGCCCGGAAAGAGGGTCTTGAACTTCTCGACCTGGAAGGCACGCCCCTCGGGCGTCCAGCCGCCCTTGCTGAGCAGCTTGTACTGCTTCTTCCGCTGCTTGAGCTCCATGACTGTGTCGGCGTACTTGCGGAGCTGCCCGGCGACCTTGCCCAGCCGGGCGGCGAGGCGGGTGAGCACCTCGGCGAACCGGGCGACGATCTTGACCATCCGACCCACTGTGGTGGCCAGCCGGGCCAGCACCCGGACCACTGTGGCGGCCAACGAGACGCCGGCGCTCAGCGCCGCGGCCACCGCCGCGATGATCACCTCGGTGAGGAACCAGAGCAGGAACTCGAGGATCAGCTCGACCAGCAGGTTGAACGCGTCCACCGCCGCGTTCGCCGCCTCGACCAGCACGTCCTTGGTGCCGTCGAGCCCCTGGGCCAGCTCCTCGATCGCCGCCTCCACCGACTCCATCGAGGCATGGAAGCCCTCGGCGGCGTCGCCCGTCCAGGCACCGCGCAACCGGGCCCGGTCGGCGATCTGGTCACCGGCGATCTCCCGTACCGCCGCGCCGGTGTCCAGGCAGAGCTGTGCGGCCCGCATCAGGTCGTCCGGTTCGCCAGCGACCAGCTCCAGGAGCTGCTCGAACGGCCAGAGCACCGCGTTGGAGAGCGGCTTGAAGGGTTCGGGAGTGCCCGAGACGATCTGCTCGAAGTAGGTCTTGTTGCGCTGCAACGCCTCGGTGCTCACGCCGGCACCGAACCGTTCGGAGCGCTGGCGCCACCCGACCAGGGGCCGGGCGCGATGACGTCGGGAGCGGGTGGACGGCCGGGCACGAACAGGTCGGTGTTGGCCGCGTCGGTGCCGGTGTAGGCGGCGGCGGTGTCGGTGAGCCCCTCGGCGATGTCCGCCATCATCTCGGCGCCGTCGGCAAGCCCTTGCAGGCACGCCTCGAACTGCTCGGCGTACGTCGCCGCGAGGTTGAACGACGCCGGCATCACCCCGAAGGCGTGCCGGGGCACGTGCCCGTCGCCGAAGGCGCGGTGCAGCTCGCGGAAACGGGCCGCCCGATCCTTGGACCCGGCGGCGAACGCCGTCAGAGCCTCCGGCTGGACCTCCAGCTCATTGCTCGGGCTTGACACGGACCCTCCCCTATGGCCTGTGCGGCGAATCAGTCGCCACGACTGACCACCATAGGCATTGCTCGCCGTAATCGGGGGTCCCATCGGTGATGACGGGGTCACCCGTCTCGACTTTGTGTCTTAAAGTAGTTTGCGTGAACCCCGACGACGATTCACCACCCACTGACGCGGCGGCGGCGCTCCGGCTGATCCAGGACCAACGGTCGGCGACGGCACGCCGACTCGATCCCGACGCCCGCCTGCTCTACTGGCCGTGGGGTGTCGCCTGGCTGATCGGCTTCGGGCTGTTCTTCCTCCGGTTCACCCCTGGTGACCGGGCTCTGGTTGCACTGCCCAGCTGGCTGCCGCTGACCGTCCTCTTCGTACTGCTGCTGGCCGCTGCCGCAGTGCAGGCGACGGCCAGGGAGCGCGCCTACGACCAGGTGAGCGGCGACTCCGCCCAGCGTGGCCGCTGGTACGGGTACGCCTGGGGCCTGGGTTCGCTGGGCGTCTACGCCGGGCTCGGCCGGATCAGCGGGCACCTGCCGCACGATCTGGCGGCGCTGCTCTGGTCGACCACCTCGGTCGGGCTGATCGGCGCGCTGCAGATGGCGGGCGGGGCGATCTGGCTGGACCGGGATCTGTTCCGCCTCGGCGTCTGGATCAGCGTGATCAATCTGCTCGGCGCGTTCGCCGGACCGGGCTGGCACGCGCTGGTCATGGCGGTGGCGGGCAGTGGCGGGATCCTGGTGGCCGGCGCGCTCGCCCGGCGGCGACAGCGACAGCTGCCGTGACCGAGCTGGATCCGGTCATCCACGCGCAGGCCCGGCTGCGGGTGGTCGCCAGCCTCTCCGCCCTCGGCGAGGGCGACAGGATCGCGTTCCCCCGGCTACAGGAGCTGCTCGCGATGACCGCCGGCAACCTCTCTGTGCACCTGCGCAAACTCGAGGACGCCGGCTACGTGGAGATCAACAAGACCCATCGTGGACGCACCCCGGCGACCCTGGTCCGGCTCAGCCGGCGAGGCCGGCTGGCGTTCGAGGAGTACACCGAAGCGATACGCGCCCTGCTCGACCCCGCCCCGTCGAAGGAGCAGCCATGACCCTCGCCCGCGCCGACCAGGCCAGCCGCCGGTACGGCGACGTTCTCGCCCTCGACCGTGTCGACCTGGAAGTCCGGGCCGGTGAGCTGGTCGGCCTGCTCGGGCCGAACGGCGCCGGCAAGAGCACCCTGATGAACCTGCTGGTGGGTCTGCGCCGCCCCAGCTCCGGGCGGGTCGAACTGTTCGGTGGCGACCCCCGCGACCCGGCGAGCCGGCGGCAGATCGGGGTCACCCCGCAGGAGACCGGCCTGCCCGGCACGCTGCGCGTCGGCGAGGTCGTCGACTTCGTCTCCGCGCACTACCCCGACCCGGTGCCCCGGGCCGAACTGCTCGACCGCTTCGGTCTCGCCGACCTGGCCCGGCGGCAGACCGGTGGGCTCTCCGGCGGGCAACGGCGCCGGTTGGCGGTGGCGTTGGCGTTCGTCGGCCGGCCCCGGCTGGTGCTGCTCGACGAGCCGACCACGGGCCTGGACGTGGCCGCCCGGCACACCCTGTGGGAGGCGATTCGGGCATTCCACGACGACGGCGGCACAGCGCTGTTGAGCAGCCACTACCTGGAGGAAGTGGAGGCGCTCGCCCACCGGGTGGTGGTCATCGGGCAGGGCCGGGTGCTCGCCGACGACACAGTGGACGCGGTGCGCGGCATCGTGGGCGTACGCCGGGTCAGCCTGGTCGCCGACAACCTGCCCGACCTGCCCGGGGTGGTTCGCACCGAACGGGTCGACGGTCGGCTGCACCTGCTCACCACCGACGCCGACGAGCTGGTCCGAGCGCTGGTCACGACCCAGACCCCGTTCACCGACCTGGAGGTACGGCCGACCTCGCTGGAGGAGGCGTTCCTCGCCATCACCAGCGGAGAGGCGACCAGCGGCGACGTGCCCGCCGGCACCGGCCGACCCACCACCGCCGCTGCCGGCGGCCGACCCACCACAGTCTGAGGAGGCGACAGTGCAGCTCGCCCTGGTCCACGCCCGCTACCAACTCCTGGAGATCATCCGGATCCCGGTGGCCGTCTTCGGCAGCGCCTTCTTTCCGGCCGCCGCCATGATCTTCTTCGTGGTGCCGTTCGCCGGTGACGATCCGGTCGGCGCCACCTACGCCACCGCGTCGATGGTCACCTTCTCGGTGATGAGCGCCAACATCTTCCAGTACGGCGTCGGTGTCGCCGAGGACCGCGACCAGCCCTGGAACCCGTACACCCGGACCCTGCCGGCGGGGCCGGTCCCGCGGTTCGCCGGCCGGGTGCTGGCCGGCCTGGCGCTGACCTACCTCTCGCTGATCCCGGTTGTGGTGATCGGCGCGACGCTGACCGCGGCCCAGGTCACCCCGGCGGCGTTCCTGCTGGCCCTCGGCACCGTGGCCGTCATCTCGGTGCCGTTCACGCTGATGGGGCTCGCCATCGGCTACTCGCTGCCGAGCAAGGCGGCGATCGTGGTGGCACAGGTGCTCTTCCTGCCGCTGGCCTTCGGCGGCGGCCTGCTCTCCGCGCCGGGCGACGCGCCCGGGTTCATCGAGACGATCGCGCCGTACCTGCCCACCCGGGGCGCTGCCGAACTGATGTGGGCGGCGGCGACCGACTACGACGTGGAGCCGCTGGCAGTGATCATGCTCGGTGTCTGGGTGGTGCTGCTCGCCGCGCTCGCCGGCTGGGCGTACCGGCGGGACGAGGGTCGCCGGTTCAGCTGACGATTCGTCCGTTTCCGCCCCGGGCCGCGGCGGGACGGTGCCAGGATTCCGGCAGGGGGCCGCCGTGGCCGCCCGGGCCGAGAGGGGTCTTGACGTGAGCACCGTCCCGCCGGGTACGCCCTGCTGGGCCGACCTGGCCACCCCGGACCTGACCGACGCGCGGCGTTTCTACCCGGAGCTGTTCGGGTGGACCGGTCAGGTCACCCCGGAGCCCGAGGCGGGCGGCTACACGGTCTTCCTGCTCGACGGTAAGCCGGTGGCCGGCGCAGGCCCGCCCGCGATACCGGACCAGATTCCGATCTGGTCGACGTACCTCGCCACCGACGACGCCGAACTGGTCGCCGGCCGGGTCGAACGGGCCGGCGGGCAGGTCGTCGTGCCCCCGTTCGAGGTCTTCGACAGGGGCTGGATGGCGGTCTTCGCCGACCCGGCCGGCGCCACGTTCAGCGTCTGGCAGCCGCTGGCCATGGCCGGTGCCGAGGTGTTCAACGTGCCGGGCGCGATGAGCTGGAACGAGCTGGTCACCCCCGATCCCGAAGGCGCGAAGGTCTTCTACGAGCTGGTGTTCGGCTGGCAGCCCGACGACCAGGCGGTGGGCGCGATGACGTACACCGGGTGGCGGCTCGGGACGCAGATCGTCGCCGGGATGATGCCGCCGCTGGCCGACGACTTCCCGGCCGACCTGCCCGCGTACTGGACTGTGTACTTCGCGGTGGCCGACGCGGACGCCGCCGCGGCCCGCGCCGCCGAGCTGGGCGGAACGATCCTGGTCCCGCCCCGCGACATCCCGGCGGGCCGCTTCGCCGCCCTGCGCGACCCCCAGGGCGCCCTCTTCTCCGTCATCGACCTGGGCCCCTGACCCAGCGCCTGCGTGCTCAGGGGCGGGTGGGGCGGACGGGGACCACCAGCGGGCCGTGGGCGCCGGGGACCACCCGGACGCTGGCCCGGTAGTGGGTGGCGAGCAGCTCCTCGGTCAGCACCTCGGACGGAGTCCCGGCGGCCACCACCTGACCGGCGGCGAGCATCACCATCCGGTCGGCGTACTCACCGGCCAGGGAGAGGTCGTGCATCGTGGCCAGGACGGTCAGGCCGTGCTCGCGGCGTAGCTGGTCGACGACTTCGAGCACGTCCTGCTGGTGGCCGATGTCGAGCGCGCTGGTCGGCTCGTCGAGCAGCAGCAGCGTCGCGCCCTGGGCGAGCGCGCGGGCGAGGAACACCCGCTGCCGTTCGCCGCCGGAGAGGGTGGCCAGTTCGCGATGGTGGAAGCCGGCGAGGTCCAACCGCCCCAGCACCTCGTGCACGGCGTCGACGTCGGCTGTCGACTCCCGGCCCAGGGTCGGGATGTACGGGGTGCGGCCGAGCAGCACGTAGTCCAGCACCGACATGCCGGGCGGCACCACCGGGGACTGCGCCACAGTGGCCACTATCCGGGCGCGGTCCCGACGGCGCAGCGCGGCACTCGGCGTACCGAAGAGAGTGATCGCCTTCGGCGCGGGCAGCAGGCCGCCGACGGCGCGCAACAGGGTGGATTTGCCGGCGCCGTTCGGGCCGATCACCGTGACCCACTCGCCGACGGCGACGGTGAGGTCGACGCCGGTCAGGATCGGCGTGCCACCGAGGGCGACGTGCAGCCCGCGCACCTCGACGGCAGGCGCACCGGCGGCGGGCTCGCGGCTGGCGGGTTCGCGGCTCACGTGAGCACTCGCCGGGCGGTCCGCAGCACGAGGACGAAGAACGGGCCGCCCAGCAGGGCCGTCACCACTCCGATCGGCAGCTCGGACGGAGCGGCGACGGTGCGGGCCACCACGTCGGTCAGGGCCAGGAACGCGCCGCCGAACAGCAGTGACATCGGCAGGATCACCCGGTAGCTGGACCCGGCGAGCAGCCGGACGGTGTGCGGCACGATGATGCCGACGAAGCCGATCAGGCCGGTCGCGGAGACCGCCGCCGCGGTGCCCAGCGAGGCGGCGGCGATCAACAGGTATCGGGTGCGCTGCGGGTGCAGGCCCAGACTCCTCGCCTCGTCGTCGCCGACCGCGAGGACGTCCAGCTCACGGCGGTGCAGCAGCACCACCACAGTGGTCAGCGCGGCGTACGGCAGCACCAGCAGCACGTCGTGCCATCCGGCGGTGGCCAGCCGGCCGAGCAACCAGGAGTAGACCGGCTGGATGCTGTCGGCGTGTCGTTGCAGGAGGTACGTCTGCCCGGCGGAGAGGAACGCGGAGACCGCCACCCCGGCCAGGATCAGCATGGCCGGTGACCCGCGTCGCCCACCGGCCGCGCCGAGCACGTAGGTCATCGTGACGGCGAGCAGCGAACCGGCGAACGCGGCCAGCGGAATGGTCATCGGCAGACCGGAGAGCGTGCCCTGCCGGCCGGCGCCGCCGAGGGCGATCGCCGCGGTGACCGCGAGGCCGGCGCCGGCGGCCACACCGAGCAGGTACGGGTCGGCCAGCGGGTTGCGGAACACGCCCTGGTAGCAACCACCAGCGAGGGCGAGCAGACCGCCGACGAGCAGGCCCAGCACCACCCGAGGCAGGCGCAGCTCGGTGACGATCGCGATCTCACGCTCGGTCAGCCCGCTGTCGAGGTGCACCCCGGGAAACAGGTTGAGCAACTCGGCGGCGACGCTGCCCGGGGGCAGGCTCACCGGGCCGAGCGACACCCCGACGACGAGCGCGACGAGCACCGCGACCAACCCCGCGACCAGCCACCGCATGCGCAGCCCGGCCGGCCGGGCTCCAGACGGCAGCCCGGCCGGCCGGGCCACGGAACGTGGCTCGGCCGGCGAGGACGACGGCGGCGGCTCGGCCGGCCGACCGGTTGGTGCCGGATCGGACACCTGTCGCGGCCCGGTCACCGACGGACGACGGTCACGCGGGCACCTTGGCGACCGCGTCGATGATGACCCGGAGCAGGTCCACGACTCGTGGGCCCCAGCGGGAGGCGACGTCATCGTCGAGGGCGACCACCTGGTTGTTCTTCACCGCGGTGAGGCCCGTCCAGCCACTGCGCGCCTTGACCGTGTCGGCGCTCTGCTGGCAGCACTTGGCATCGGCCAGGAAGACGAAGTCCGGGTCGGCCTTGACGATGAACTCCTGGGACAGCTGCGGGTAGCCGAAGTTCTTACCGTCCGCGTCGGCCGGGTCGGCGATGTTGGTCAGGCCGGCCTGGCTGTAGAGCGAGCCGATGAAGGTCTTGCTGGTTGCGCTGTACAGCTCCGGGCCCAGCTCGTGGAAGTAGGTGAGCTTCTCGGCGCGCTGAGGCAGGTCCTTGACCAGCTTGGCGATGTCGTCCTTCATCCGGGTGGCGACGTCGGTGGCCTGGTCGGCGTGCCCGGTCAGCGTGCCCAGCTCGGTGATCTGCCGGTACGAGTCGTCGAGCGTGACCGCCGCCGGGGTCTGGTACACCGGAATCTTCAGCTTGCCGAGCTGTTCGACGATCTTGTTGCGGTCGTCGGAGAGCACCACCAGATCAGGGTTCTTACCGGCGATCGCCTCGGCGTTCGGCTGGAAGGCGGAGAGGTCGGTCTTCGGCACGTCGGCCGGGTAGTTCGACTGGTCGTCGACGGCTGTCACCTGCGGGCCGGCGCCGATCGCGAAGAGCATCTCGGTGGCGGTGGGCGACAGCACGACGATCTTCTCGGGGCGCTTGTCGAGGGTGAGCGCGCCCACGGTGACCGGGTAGGCGGCGGCCGCAGTGCCGGCGCTCGGCTGGTCGTCGGCCTTCTCGGCGCAGGCGCCGAGGGCGAGCGCGGTGACCGCGAGGGTCGCCGCGAAGAGCCGAGGGGTACGTCTGAACATGGGGGCCTCCTGTCGGTCGAGGAGTGTGGTGCTTCGCCGACAGGGACTTCCGTACGCCCGCCCACGAGGCGCCCTTCCTCGAGAGCGCGTTTCGCGACCGGTCCGCAGGCGACCTGGCTCGTCCCCACCGACCGGTGGGGCATCACAGTTGCGGGACAGCGCCGGGATGAGCACCGGCTTCGCTGCGGACTGGTCGCTAAGACGGTAGCGCACCGCCAGGACGTGCCGGATCGATCAAGGATTGATCGATCCGGCACGATCGGTGACCCGTCACGCACTGAGGGATTCGTCCCGGATTCAGAGGCTCGGGAACGGGTGGTGGGGCCCCGCCGGGGCGGGACGGGGCCCCACCCGATCAGGAGGACGTGATGGTGACGTTGTCCACAGCCGCCTCCACCAGGCTGGCTCCGGAAGCGTCCGCCGCCTCGACGAGCACGCGGACCGACTGGCCGGCGTACGGGGTGAGGTTGAGGTTGGCGACCGCCCAGCTCCCGTTACGGTTGCTGGCCGCGCCGGCCTGGGTGAGCAGCGCTGTGGTGCCGCCGTTGTGTACCACGCTCACCCGCAGGTAGTCCGCCGACGAGGCGTTCGAGCCGTGCGCCAGGTACCAGGCGAGCGAGAGGGTCAGGGTGCCGGACGACGGCAGGGTCACCGCCGGTGACCGGGCGCTGGTCACGCCGCCGTCGAGGTCGTAGTCACCGGCCGCCGAGCCGGCGAGCCGGCCGGTGACCAGGTCGTTGGACCCGGCGTACGGGGTGAGCTGCTTGGCCCCGGAGGACGTGGTCGCCTGGGCGGCGCCCCGCTCGAACGCGCCGACGGTGGCGGTGTCGGTGCCGCCCGGGTTGATGGTCCAGCCGGTGGCGGTCTCGAAGGTGTCCGACCAGACAGTGGTGCCGCCACCCCCGCCGCAGTACTGCGCCTGCTTGCCAATGGCCCGGTACGGGCAGTCGGCGTACTCGCTGAGGATCAGCACCGCCTCCCGGTTGCGCGAGGTCTGCGCCGGGATCACCTCGTCGGGCGGGTAGAAGCCGCCGCCACCGGACGAG
Source organism: Micromonospora sp. NBC_00821 (assembly GCF_036347035.1). Lineage (NCBI taxonomy): Bacteria > Bacillati > Actinomycetota > Actinomycetes > Micromonosporales > Micromonosporaceae > Micromonospora > Micromonospora sp. NBC_00821. The sequence goes on along the minus strand of NZ_CP108880.1, from coordinate 557,664 downwards.
CCCGGGTACATCTCGAACGTGTACGCCCAGATGTTGTGGGTGGCCCACATCCAGTCGATGCTGTCGCCGTCGGTGATGTAGAGGTCGCTGGACTGTTCCGGGGTGTAGCCGTTGGTGGCCGCCATCTGCTGACCGATGGTGGCGAAGGTGCTGTACTGGTCGGCGTTCATCCCGGTCGCGGTGTTCGCTGTGGTGTAGCCGTACGGCCAGAGCACCAACTGCGAGTACGTGTGGAAGTCGATGTTGGCCTTGATCTGCTGCACCCCGCCGACGACCCGGCCGTTGACGAAGGTGCGCAGCGCCTGCGTCTCCGGCGCGGAGAACGCCGACGGCCCCCGGTAGGTCTCCGACGAGGTGCTGCCGGACGAGCCGCCGCAGCATCCCCAGTTGTAGGACCAGTTGCGGTTGAGGTCGGTGCCGACGTTGGACGAGCCGCTGTTGGGCTGCCGGTTCTTGCGCCAGGACCGGTACGACCCGGTGGCGATGTCGTACTCGCTGCCGTCGGGGTTGACAGTCGGCACGATCCAGAGTTCCCGGCCGTTGACGATGTTGGTGATCCGGGAGTCGCTGCCGTAGTTGTCGGTGAAGAGGTTGAGCAGGTAGATCGCCATCTCGACGGTCAGGTGCTCACGGGCGTGCTGCTGGGAGTTGAACAGGATCTCCGGCTCGTTCTCGTCGGTGCCGACGTTGTCGGAGATCTTCACCGCCATCAGGTCGCGGCCCTCGTACGACGAACCGATGCTGATCTTGCGGGCGATCGCCGGGTGGTCGGCGACTACCTGGTTCACGACGGCGGTCAGTTCCGCGTAGTCGTGGTAGTTCGAGTCGGCCGGCGGGAAGGCCAGCGCGCCGAACTCGCCGGCGCCGCGCTCGGCGTTGGGTGGCGGGGCGAGCGGTTCCAGCCGGAAGCCGAGCTTGCCGATCGCGGCGGCCTCGCTCGCGGTGGCCGAGATGTGCAGCACGCCGTGTTCGGAGTAGTCGATGGCGGCTCCGGTGCGGGCCACCGCGTTGCGGTCGTCGAGGGTCCGGGGCCCGAGCACCCGGTAGCCGGCGGCGGCCTGCTCAGCGGTGCGGTCCGGTGCCGGTCGGGCGCCGACCGGGCCGGCGGCGACTGTGACGATGCCCAGCCCGGTGACGACAGCGAGCACCAGGACACGGCGGAGGGGGATGGGCGTGCGGAGGGCCATGGACTACCTCCTCGATGGGCGGGAGATCCCGCTCGGTGAAGGACACTTCACCACCTGTCACATGGTCATATCAACATTGATCGCTGCGTTGACCATCCCAAGCGGATCATCATGGCGGCAATGATTTTCCACCTATCAACATCTGGCGAAACTTCCCTCCAAGCGGAAAACTGACCAGCGACGATGCCCCCACGACACCGCGGAGCACCAATGGCCAGATCCCGCCTGCGCGCGGCCGCCCTCGCCGGCGTCACCACGCTCACCCTGCTCACCAGCGCCGCGCCCGCGCTGGCGGCCCACCCGCCCGCCCCCGCCCACGACGAGCAGATCACCTACCAGGACTGGTCCGGGCCTGCCGACTGGCACCGGGGCAGCCGGGCCGGCACCCGCGTCGTGCCCGGCGCCCGAGCGGGCGTCACACTGGCCCGCCCGGCCGGCACCATCGAGTACGCGGACCCGCACACCGGCGCCACCCAAACCTGGGAGTACGGCACCTGGACCTCGCCGGTGACCCGTGTCGGGTTCGACGCCACCGAGCTGATCGCCTCCTGGAACGCGGAGACCCCCGCCGGCACCTGGATCCAGGTGGAGATGCAGGGCAGCTACACCAGCGGCGACCAGACCCCGTGGTACGTCCTGGGTCGCTGGGCGTCCGGCGACACCGACATCAAGCGGACCAGCGTCAACCGGCAGGGCGACCCCTGGTCGACGATCTGGACCGACACCTTCAGCATCGACGACGCCACCGGCGGGGTGCTGCTGCGGTCCTACCAGCTCAAACTGACCCTCTACCGCACACCCGGGCAGAGCGCCGCCCCGGTGGTCCGGATGTTGGGCGCGATGAGTTCCACGGTGCCGGACCGGTTCACAGTGACGCCGAGCGCAGGGCACATCGCCTGGGGCCGGGAGCTGCCGGTGCCGCGCTACTCGCAGAACGTGCACTCCGGGCACTACCCCGAGTACGACGGCGGCGGCGAGGCGTGGTGCTCACCCACCTCGACGGAGATGGTGGTCGAGTACTGGGGACGCCAACCGTCGGCGGCCGACACCTCCTGGGTGGACCCGACCTACCCCGACCCGACTGTCAACCACGCCGCGCGGATGACCTACGACTACGCGTACGACGGGGCGGGCAACTGGCCGTTCAACACCGCGTACGCGGCAAGCTTCCCCGGGCTGGAGGGCCGGGTGACCCGGCTGCACTCGCTGGACGAGCTGGAGCGTTTCATCGCCGCCGGCATCCCCGTCGTGACCAGCCAGTCCTTCCTCGCCAGTGAGCTGGACGGGGCGAACTACGGCACCTCCGGGCACCTCTTCGTGGTGGTCGGCTTCACCGCCGACGGCGACGTGATCGTCAACGACCCGGCCTCGTCCAGCAACGACGTGGTGCGCAACGTCTACAAGCGTGCGCAGTTCGAGCAGATCTGGCTGCGTACCAAGCGCACCAACGCCAGCGGTGGCGTCTCCGGTGGCTCCGGCGGCATCGCGTACCTGATCAAGCCCACGTCAAAGCCCTGGCCCAAGGTCCCCGGCTCCACCAACTGGTAGACCCCTCCCCCGCACGTGTTGATCAAGAGGTTTGCGTCACCAGAACGGCTTCCGGTGACGCAAACCTCTTGATCAACGTGGGGGGTCGGTGGGGTCGGGGGTGGGGGTTTGGTCTTCGCCGGCCAGGGCGGAACGGAGGCGTTCCTTCTCGGTGCGGCGGCGCTCGGCTGCTTCGGCGATCTCCCCGGCCATCTCGTCCCGCCAACCGCGCAGCAGGAAGAAGGAGAGCGCGGCGGAGAACACCAGCGCCAGCATCAGCTTCAGGAACACGTTCATGTCGACCAGCCAGAGGCCCGCCAGCACGGCGACGAACAGCCCGATCCGGCCCAGCGTGTACTTGAGCGCGGCGCTCACCCGCACCACTCCGTTCTCTCCGTCGCCCGCCACTGCCGGCGGAAGGGTCGAGCCGCCCGACGGGCGGTCGTGGTCAGCCGGTCCGGCGCGCCAGCCAGCGGACACCCGGGAACCAGAGGGCCGCGTACGCCACAGTGAACGCCCCCGCCGCCAACGCGCCGGAGAGCAGCGGCGGCAACCCCGCGCCCAGACCGGCGATCAGCAGCCCGGCGAACACCCCGACGGCAGCGGCGACCACCGCCGCCACCACCCGGGCCGCGCCGAACTCCCAGGCCCGGAAGTCGTCCCAGAACAGCCAGGCCGGCAGGATCACCGCCAGCCAACCGTTCGTGTGCCCGAAGTCGCCGGCGCCGATCGAGGCAAAGGCCCAGTCGAACAGCACCAACGCGAGCGCGCCGATGACCAGGCCAGCCAGGCAGACCCCGAGCAGATCGCCCAGGGTACGGATGCGGCCCTCGGCGTCCCGGCGGGGAAAGCCGCCCTGCTGCTCAGGTCCTCGTTGCTCGGTCATCGACTGCGAGGGTACGTGGTGGCTCAGGCCCAGACCTGCTGCGGCTCGGCGCGCCGCTGCGCCAGCGACGGGGCCTTGTCGTACTCCCGGACCACGTTGTAGCGGGTGTCCCGCTCGACGGGCTGGAAGCCGGCGTCCCAGATCAGGTGCAGCAGGTCGTCCCGGTGCATGGTGTTCGGGGTGCCGTACGAGTCGGCGTCGTGGGTGATCTTGTATTCGACGACGGAGCCGTCCAGGTCGTCCACGCCGAAGTTCAGCGAGAGCTGAGCCACCGACAGCCCGTGCATCACCCAGAAGTTCTTCAGGTGCGGCACGTTGTCGAAGAGCAGCCGGGAGACGGCGAACGTCTTCAGCGACTCGGCCGGCGAGGCCATCGTGGTGCGCGCCTGGATCCGGTTACGGATCTTGCCGTCCGCCGAGTCGACGAAGTCGTGCTGGTAGCGCAGCGGGATGAAGACCGCGAAGCCGCCGGTCTCGTCCTGCAACTCGCGAAGCCGCAGCACGTGGTCGACGCGGTGCCGGGGCTCCTCGATGTGGCCGTACAGCATCGTCGCCGGGGTCTTCATGCCCTTGCTGTGCGCCAGGGCGTGGATGCGCGACCAGTCTTCCCAGTGGCAGGCGTGGTCGACGATGTGCTGCCGGACCTCCCAGTCGAAGATCTCCGCGCCGCCACCGGTCAGCGACTCCAGACCGGCGTCCATCAGCTCGTCGAGGATCTCGTCGGCGCTCAGACCGCTGATCTTCTCGAACCACTGCACCTCGGTCGCCGTGAAGCACTTGAGCTTGACGTTCGGCAGCGCCGCCTTCAGCTCGCGCAGCACCTTCGGGTAGTAACGCCAGGGCAGCGTGGGGTGCAGGCCGTTGACGATGTGCAACTCGGTGAGCTGCTCGTCCTCCATCTCCTTGGCCTTGCGGACCGCCTCGTCGATACGCATCGTGTACGCGTCCTTCTCGCCCGGCTTGCGCTGGAACGAGCAGTACGCACAGGACGCCGAACAGACGTTCGTCAGGTTGAGGTGCCGGTTGACGTTGAACATCACCCGCTCGCCGTTCAGCTCGGTGCGCTTGTGGTGCGCCAGCCGCCCCAGCCAGGTCAGGTCGTCGCTCTCGTAGAGGGCGACCCCGTCCTCCCGGGTCAGCCGCTCACCGGCGTACACCTTCGCTTCGAGCTCACGCTTGAGTCCGGCGTCCATGGCACGTCCCTTCCACCTGCGGTCCGGATCGAGCGTACGTCGCGGCGCCGACGGACCCGGCGGCACGGTCGCCGGCAGCGACCCACTTCACCAGACTCTCAGCCTCCCGTAACCCGACAACGCATCGACATGAGTGGCGCGGTGCGGTAGTAACAAGGTGGGGCGGAACACACACACTGGTACCGTCCCGGCGGTCGCGCCCACCGAGCGCGGCGACGAGCGGTTGGACGGGGAGCGGCATGGTCTACAGCGGGCGCGGGCGACGGCAGCGACGACGGAGCCCGGTGATCTCGCCGGTCCTGCGTCCGAAGCTCTGGGCCGCCCTGCTCGGCGCGATCGCCGCGGCCGTGCTGGCCACCCCCGCGTACGCGGAGCCCGGCGTGCCGACCACAGTGCCGGACACCGGTTCGCGCCCGGCGGTCACCGGCTCGCTCCAGCTGCCCGGCGGCGCGCCGGTCGCTGGCGTACCCGCCCCTCCGGTGGTCAACATCGGCAACGGTCCGCTGGCCACCGCGATCTCCGCCGGTGAGGTTCAGGTCGGCGCGCTCGGCGAGGATTTGCTGGTGAAGCGGCAGAAACGCGTCGATGCGCAGGCGCAGCTCGACGCCGCCGGCAAGGCGCTGGCGACCGCACAGGACGCCCTGCTCCGGGCCCAGCAGACGGCCGACACCGCCGCCGCCGAGGCAGTCAAGGCCGCCGCCGCGCTGCCGCCGGGCGACTTCGCCCAGGACATCCGTGGGCTCAGCCGCCTCCAGGCGATCACCCGTGGCGAGAAGGTCGACGGCGGCACCACCGGCGTGGCCGGGGAGCTGTCCCGGGCCCGCGCCGGCGAGCAGACCGCGTACCAGAAGCACAGCCAGGCCAAGGATCTGCTCGTCGCCGCCGAGGCGGAGTTCACCGCCGGTGAGACGGCGCTCCGCACCGCCGAGGCGAGCCTGCTCAAGCTGCGCCGTGACAACGCCGCCGCGCTGATCGAGATCGAACGTCAGCAGGAAGCCTCCGAGCAGCAGATCGGCGCCGGCTACGTCTCCAACCAGAGCATCAGCGGCATGGCCGCGCACCCCCGGGCGCTGGCCGCGGTCCGGTACGCGCTCGCCCAACTCGGCGATCCGTACAAGTGGTCCGAGGAGGGGCCGAACCAGTTCGACTGCTCCGGCCTGATGTGGGCGGCGTACCGGTCCCCCGGCGCCGACTACTTCGACCTGCCCCGGGTCTCCCGCGACCAGTACGCCGCCACCCGGGGCCGCACCGTCCCGCAGAGCGCGCTGCTCCCCGGCGACCTGCTCTTCTTCGCCTCGGGCAGCAGCTGGACGACGATCCACCACGTCGGCATGTACATCGGCAACGGCAAGATGGTGCAGGCGCCCACCACTGGCGACGTCGTCAAGATCTCGGTCGTCCGCTGGTCCCGGCTCTACGCCGCCACCCGGGTGATCGGCGCGGTGCCGGCACCCCCGGTCGTGACCAATCCGACCCCGCCGGTCTCGACCCCGAAGCCGAGGCCGACACCGTCGCCCACGAAGACCACCAAGCCGACGCCGACACCGTCGCCCACGAAGACCACCAAGCCGACGCCCACTCCGACGCCGACGCTGACGACCACCCCGACGCCCACCCCCACCGGCAGCACCACGCCGAAGCCGTCGAACACCCCGAGCAACACTCCGACGACCACGCCGAAGGCCAGCACGAGCGCGACGGGCAGCACCTCTCCGACGACCACGCCGAAGGCCAGCACGAGCGCGACGGGCAGCCCCAGCGCCGCGGGCAGCCCCAGCGCCACTGGCTGATCCGCCACGACCGGCTCCGGCTGTCCGCTCGGGAAGATCTGTGGCACCGTGACAACCAGGCACATCCGACTCGACGTCACGGGTCCGGGTGCGAGCATGGCGCGGAGGGCGGAAATGGCCGAGCAGAGAGATCCGGCGGAGACTGTCGACCCCGTGGTCGACCAGGCCGGCCCACCAGGGCCGGACACCGCCGACCCGGTGGCCGCCAGCGACGCCAGCCCGGCTACCAGCAGCTCGACAGGCAGCGACACCATCTCGGCGAACGCCGGCTCCGCTGACAGCGACGCCGCACCTGCTGTCAGCGGCCGGGTCGGCAGCGCCACGGCAGCGGACGCCTCGACCGAGGCCGACGACGACGCATCCGCCGGCGGCGACGAGCGGCAGAGCCCGGCCGCGGCACCGGTCCGCGCACGTGCCAGCGTCGTGACCGCCGGTGCTCTCCGCAGTGATCTGCCGGCCAGCGCTCCGGTCACCGCGACCACCTACCGTGCGACCGGCTCGGCCAGCCCGGCCGACGTGTCGTTGCCGGGGCAGCGAAGCGACTCCTCGACGCCGGCCCGGGCCAGCGCCACGGTTCCGAGCAGCAGCCGGGGCACTGCCAGCGCCCTGGGCACCCCGGACCGTCGCGAGAGCGCGCCCGGCGTCTATCGAGCCGCGCCGGTGGGTGCCGAGCCGGCCCAGCCTCCGACGCCGTCGACTCCGGAGCCGGAGCCGGACCCCACGCCACCCGGCCCCGGGCCGACCCAGCCGTCGCCACCGGAACCGGAGCCCGCGCCGGCCCCTGGCCCGTACCCGCCCAGTCCGGTGCCGACGCCGGGTCCTCGACCCACGCCGCCACCCGGTCCGGTTCCGCCCGTTCCGGGCCCGCCCACCCCGCCGCCCTCGCCGGTGCCGCCCATCCCCGGCCCGCCGACGCCGCCCGTCCCGAGCCCGCCGCTGCCGCCACCCGGTCCGCCGGTGCCGGCACCACCGGCCCCGCCCGGCCCGATGCCGGCACCGCCGTTCCCGCCGCCGCCCGCGATGATCGACACGCCCGGCGTACGAGCCAGCGCTTCGGTCTCCGCACCGCCGGCCGGGTGGCCGTCCCCCGGTGGGGCGACCCGGCCGACGTCCGGTGCCGGATGGGCCGGTGCGCCTGCCTCCGCGCCGCCGGTGGTGCCCGCACCAGCGCTGCCGAGCTGGCCACCGTCCACCGCCGGTGCCCCTTCGTCGACCGGGAACCCCGGGAACTCCCGCGTGACCGCGCCGCCGAGTGGCCCACCGGCTGGTTCCGCCGGACGGGACGCTGCCGGCACCCGTGGTGGGCGGCACGACAGCCGCACCGATCTGGCCGGCACCGTCTACGGCAACGGCGAGGGGGCCGGCTTCACCACTGTCGCGATACCCGCCAACGCGGTGGAGACCTCCGGCTCGCTGACCGGGCACATCCTGGCCCAGGGCTGGTCCGACACGCCGGCCGAGCGGTCCAGTAACGCCCGGGTGATGATCGTCCTGGCCGCCGCTCTGGGGCTGCTGGTCGCGATCAGTGTCATGGTCGTCCTGCTGGCCGGCGACGCCCTGGACGGTCTGGTGGGCAGCGTGCTCAAGGGGTGAGCCAGCGAGGGCCAGCGATGGTGAGTCCGCCCACTACGGTCGGTCAACCGGCTGGCGGCTTCGCCAGACCGCCGTACACTGGCTGAGATCACTGACCCGGCGCGCGTGGTGTGCGCCCCTGGGCGATCTTGCGGGCGATCCGGCGGTACAGCCGCGGCAGGCCATCGCGAAGATGCGCCCCGCTCGAAAGGTTTTTGTTGACCACCTCTGCTGACCCCAGCACCGTTACGTCCGTTTTCAACTCAGTCCCGGCGGCCGACGCCGCCCGGGAGCAGCTCGACGTCGCCCCGAGCGAAGCCGGCACCCCGCCGGTAGCGACCGCGCAGGCCGAGCCGACCGAGACCGCCGAGCCGATGAGCTTCGCCGCTCTCGGCCTGCCCGAGCCGCTGGTCCGCGCGCTGGCGCAGCAGGGCATCACCAGCCCGTTCGAGATCCAGCGGGCCACCGTTCCGGACGCGCTCGCCGGCCGCGACGTGCTGGGCCGCGGGCAGACCGGCTCGGGCAAGACGCTCGCGTTCGGGCTGCCGATGATCGCCCGGCTGGCCACCCGCAACCGGGCCCGGCCGATGCGTCCGCGCGCCCTGGTCCTGGTGCCTACTCGCGAGCTGGCCATGCAGGTCAACGACGCTCTGGTGCCGCTGGGCAAGTCCGTCGGCATCTTCCTCAAGACCGCCGTCGGCGGCGTTCCGTACGACCGTCAGATCGACGCGCTGCGCCGCGGCGTGGAGATCATCGTGGCCACCCCGGGCCGGCTCGGCGACCTCATCGAGCGGGGCATCTGCCAGCTCGACGACGTCGAGGTCACGGTGCTCGACGAGGCCGACCAGATGGCCGACATGGGCTTCCTGCCCGAGGTGACCGATCTGCTGGCGAAGACGCCCGCGAACGGTCAGCGGCTGCTCTTCTCGGCCACCCTGGACGGTGACGTCGACGCGTTGGTCAGGCGGTTCATGACCGACCCGGTCACCCACTCCACGGCGCCGTCCACCGCTTCGGTGTCCACCATGGACCACCACATGCTGTTGATCCCGCCGCACGAGAAGTTCCCGGTGGCGGCCTCGATCGCCGCCCGGGACGGGCGGACCATGGTCTTCGCCCGTACCCAGCTCGGGGTGGACCGGCTGGTCGAGCAGCTCGCGGCCGTCGGCGTACGCGCCGGTGGGCTGCACGGCGGCAAGACCCAGCGGATGCGCACCAAGACGCTCGCCGAGTTCCGTGAGGGCCGGATGAACGTGCTGGTCGCCACGGACGTGGCGGCGCGAGGCATCCACGTCGACGGAGTCACCCTGGTGCTGCACGTCGACCCGCCGAAGGACCCCAAGGACTACCTGCACCGCGCGGGGCGTACCGCCCGGGCCGGCGAGTCGGGCGCTGTCGCCACGTTGGTGCTGCCCAAGCAGCGCCGCACCACCCTGGCGATGATGGAGAAGGCCGGCGTCGCGCCGGCCGAGACCCGGGTCCGGGTCGGGGACGCGGCGTTGGCCGAGCTGGTCGGCGCCCGCGAGCCCAGCGGCGTCCCGGTTCGCGTCGAGGCGGAGCCTCGGGGCTACGGCGACCGCTCCGGCGGGCCGCGCCGGTACGACGACCGCTCCGGCGGCCCGCGTCGGTTCGGTGACCGCACGGGAGGCGAGCGCCGCTACGGCGACCGTCCGCAGGGCGACCGGCGCTTCGGCGACCGGCCCACCGGCGAGCGCCGCTTCGGCGACCGCCCGCAGGGTGACCGGAGCTACAGCGACCGCCCGCAGGGTGACCGGGGCTACGGTGACCGGCCGCAGGGCGAGCGCCGCTACGGCGACCGGCCCACCGGCGAGCGCCGCTTCGGCGACCGCCCGCAGGGCGACCGCAGCTACAGCGACCGCCCGCAGGGCGAGCGGCGCTTCGGCGACCGCCCGCAGGGTGAGCGGAGCTACAGCGACCGCCCGCAGGGCGACCGCAGCTACGGCGACCGGCCGCAGGGCGAGCGGCGTTACGCCGATCGGGACACCCGGGGGCACGGCGACCGTCCGCAGGGCGAGCGTCGGTTCGGCGACCGTCCGCAGTTCGGTGACCGCGACGGTCGGGGCGACCGGCCGCAGGGTGAGCGGCGCTTCGGCGACCGGCCGCAGGGTGAGCGGCGCTTCGGCGACCGGGACGCTCGGGGTGGGTTCCGCCCGGAGAGCCGGGTCCGGGATGACCGGCCCCGCGACGACCGGCCCCGCGAGGACCGCCCGCGTGACGATCGGCGCGGGTTCGGCGGGCGACCGGCAGCGCGTACCCACTGATTGATCCACCGAACGCCGTCGTGAAGCCCAGGCTTCGCGGCGGCGTTCGCGCATGCCCTGCCGATACCGAGCAGGTCGCGTAACGTCCGGCTCATGCCGACCATGCCGAAGTCAATCTTCTGGTCCCGGACGGACACCGCCGGCAGCGAGCAGGTTCTGCTCGACGACGGCCACGGGTTGGCGGCCCGGGGCACTCTGCTCGCCGTGGACCCGATTCCGTGGACCGCCCGCTACCAGCTGACCACCACGCCGGACTGGGCCACCACCCGCGTCGAGGTCGAGGCAGAGGGTCTCGGCTGGCTGCGCCGGGTGACCCTGGAGCGGGCCGCGGGCCGCTGGAGGGTGACCACCGCCGAGCAGGGCGACCTGGACGCGGCCCTGGTCGCGGCCGGTCATCGCCGGGCCGGTCTGCCGGGTACGGACGACCCGGACCGGCTGGCCGACGCGCTCGACGTCGACCTGAGCGGTTCGCCGCTGTTCAACACCCTGCCGGTCCACCGGCTTCGGATGGCGGCCGAGCCGGCCGACGTGGCGCACCGGATCACCGTTGCCTGGGTGCTGCTGCCCGGCTTGGAGGTGGTGCCGGCCGAGCAGATCTACACCGGGCTCGGGCCGGGTCGGGTGCGCTTCGCCAGCGGCACCTTCACTGCCGACATCGATCTGGACGACAGCGGCTACGTGGTGCGCTACCCCGGGCTGGCCGAACGGATCGACCCGCGCTGATCACCGGATCGGCGGCAGGCCCCGCCGATCGGCCTCAGGCGGGCCAGGCCCCGCCGACCGCTTCAGGCGGGCCAGGCCCCGCTGGCCAGGAAGCGGTCGATGGTGGCCAGGTGCGGGGTCAGGTCGAGGCCCTGGGCGGCCACCCAGTCGTCGGCGTAGTACGTGTCGGCGTACCGGTCGCCCGGGTCGCAGATCAACGTCACCACCGAGCCGGTCCGACGCTCGGCGAGCATCGCGGCGATCAGGCCGAACGCGCCCCACAGGTTGGTGCCGGTGGACCCGCCCACCCGGCGGCCGAGCAGCGCCGATCCAGCGCGCATGGCGGCCAGCGACGCCGCGTCCGGCACCTGGACCATCCGGTCCACCACCGAGGGCAGGAACGACGCCTCGACTGTGGGCCGGCCGATCCCCTCGATGCGGGAGCCCTTGCCGGTGCGTACCGACCAGTCGGCGGCCAGCCAGGCCGGATAGAACGCCGAGTTCTCCGGGTCGACCACGCAGAGCTTGGTGGCAAGCCTGCGATACCGGGCGTAGCGGCCGATGGTCGCGCTGGTGCCCCCGGTGCCGGCGCCCACCACGACCCAGGCGGGGATCGGGTGCCGCTCCAACTCCAACTGCGCGTAGATCGACTCGGCGATGTTGTTGTTGCCCCGCCAGTCGGTCGCCCGCTCGGCGTAGGTGAACTGGTCCATGAAGTGCCCGCCGGAGTCCTCGGCGAGCCACCGGGCCTCGACCACCACGCTCGCCGGGTCGTCCACCAGATGGCACCGGCCGCCCTGGAACTCGATCTGCGAGATCTTCTCGGGCGAGGTGGAGGCGGGCATCACCGCGATGAACGGCAGGCCCAGCATCCGGGCGAAGTACGCCTCGGAGACCGCCGTGGAACCCGACGACGCCTCGACGATCGTGGTGCGCGGCCCGATCCAGCCGTTGCAGAGCCCGTAGAGGAACAGTGAGCGGGCCAGCCGGTGCTTCAGCGAACCGGTGGGGTGTGACGACTCGTCCTTGAGGTAGAGGTCGATCCCCCATTCCCGAGGCAGCGGGAACGGCAGCAGGTGGGTGTCGGCGGACCGGTTCGCGTCTGCCTCGACGGCGGCGATCGCCTCGGTCACCCAGGTTCGGCTGGATTCGTCGCACCGGTCGAGATGAGTCACGCTCGGAAACCTAGCAAGCGGGCCAGCGGTGGTCAGCGTGGGTCCGGCGGCTTTGACCTGCGGCGTTGGCGGCGCTGACCGGCGCGGCCGGCGGCACGGACCAGCGGGGTGAGCGCGACGGCCAGCCTGGGCAGTGCGTCCAACAGGCGCACCTGGGCTCCCCGCCAGCGGGGCAGGCTGACCACCGGACGTGGCCGGCGGGCCAGCCGGACCGCCCGCGCCGCCACCTGCTGCGCGGTCAGCATCGATCCGGTGAACGAGGCCACCGCACCCGGGTCGTCCAGCCGGTCATGCAGCATCGGGGTCCAGATGCCGTCCGGGCAGAGGCAGGAGACGTGCACCCCCCGGTACCCGGCCATCCGCAGGTCGGACAGGGTGCCGAGGCTGAACGCCAGCAGGGCGTGCTTGCTGGCCGCGTACACCGTCTCGCCGGGCGCGGCGACGAGCCCGGCCAACGAGACGACGTTGAGCACGTGGCCGTGGCCCTGCCCCCGCATCACGCTCAGCGCGGCGAGGGTGCCGTTCATGGCGCCGTGGGTGTTCACGTCGAGCACCCGACGGCGGGTCGCGGCGTCGTGATCCCACGACGCCCCGGTGACCAGGATGCCGGCGTTGTTGACCCAAAGGGCGAGGTCACCCCGGTCCGCCGCGTTCGCGGCGATGGCGGCGCAGGCGGCCTCGTCCCGGACGTCCAGGGCGGCCGACCAGCCGCCGAGCGGCGCCGCGGCAGTCTGCACCGCCACCGGGTCGAGGTCGGTGAGCAGCACCGACCAACCGTCGGTGTGCAGCGCGGCGGCGATGGCGCGGCCCAGGCCGCCGGCAGCGCCGGTCACCACGGCCACGGGACGCGCCGGCGGGGTCATCGGCGCACGCTACCGCCGGCCGCCCCGGCGACACCAGGGGTACGCGGCGGTCAGGCCGCGGGTGGGCCGACCGGCTGGGGGCGGTTCTCCCACTTGGTGGAGAGCGCGATGGCGGTACGGGTGGAGGCCACCCCCGGCGTCCGGTTCAACCGCACGATCAACTGCTCCAGCTCGGCGATCGTGCCGACCCGCGCCTTGAGCAGGAACGACTCCACGCCGGCCATGAAGTAGCAGGACTCGATCTCGGGCAGCACCCGCAGTGACTCGAGCATGTCGTCGGTGTCGGCACCGGAGTCCTCGACGATGCCGATCAGCGCGGTGACACCCAGCCCGATCGACTCCGGGGCCACGTCCGCGCGGTAGCCCCGCACCACGCCGCTGCTCTCCAGCTTGCCGACCCGCTCGTGCACGGCCGGGGCCGAGAGGCCCACCTGTCGGGCCAACTCGGCGTACGAGAGGCGGGCGTTGCCGCGCAGCAGGTCGACGAGGCTCAGGTCGATGGCATCCACAGAGAGTGACCTTAACCGCTGACGCGTTACGTGCGGCCTTCGGCACCCGTTGGACTGAGCGGTGAGTCACTGTTCATAAACCGCCGGTCAGGGCAGAGGTAGCACCAGTAACATTACTAACTCCCCACTCAGTGCATTTTTCGCGTTTGGGCGGACAGGCCATGTCCCTGGTGCTGTAATTGCCATACGTCCCTCATGACGGCTCTGGGCTACGCACCAGCCGGGGGCAGTGTGTTCAGCCGGGGGCTTCGTCGACGCGAGGAGGGGGCTGTGGACACTGGAGATCGCCTGCTGACACCGGGTGAGGTCGCCGCGCTGTTTCGGGTAGACCCGAAAACTGTGACGAGATGGGCGGCGGCCGGCCGGATAGGAAGCATCCGGACTCCAGGCGGGCATCGCCGGTTTCGGGAATCCGAGGTGCGAGCCCTGCTTGAGGGGGAGGGCATGCTGGACGAGGTGGATGAGGTCGGTAAGCCACGCAATGTGGGGCCGGCGGCATCCACGGGGCCGGGTCCGGCCAACGCCGGCATGTACTGAACTGGTGCGGACAACGCCACGCGGACCGGACACCAGTCCGGTCCGCGTCCCGCTTCGGCCAACCGCCGGGCGGCAGCACCGCTCGTGCTGAGCAGCGGCAACGATGCCAGCGCGAGCGGACGGCTCAGCGCGAGCGGGACGGCGTCGCTTCGGGCCGCGCCGGCTCAGTTCCGGGCTGCGCCGAGCTGGCCGGACCACCGCCGGAACAGGGTGTGCTTGACGCCGAGCGCGTCCAGCACCTTGCCGGCCACGAAGTCGACCAACTGCTGCGCGCTGGCCGCCGCCCCGGCGCCGTAGAAGCCGGGGCTGGCCGGCAGCACCACAGCGCCCGCGTCGTGCAGGGCGATGAGGTGCTCCAGGTGGCTGCGGGTCACCGGTGTCTCCCGGGGGACCAGCACCACGGGACGGCGTTCCTTGAGGTTGACCTCTGCGGCGCGCTGCAACAGGTCCTTGGAGAGCCCGATCGCGATGCCCGCGCAGGCGGCCGTGCTGGCCGGGACCACCGCCATTCCGCGTACCCGGTAGGAGCCGCTGCTCGGCCCTGCGGCCAGGTCGCCGGCCGGCCAGTGCCGCACATCCGCAGTGGTCAGGTCCCGATCCAGCCAGGCGGCGAGGTCCTCGGCCCAGTGCCCGTCACGGAAGGATCGGCCGGTCTCGTCGAGCACAGTGAGTCGTGCCGCCCGGGACACGATCAGGTCCACCGGCTCGCCCGCGTCGAGCAGGCCGCCGATGACGGCCGCCGCGTACGGCGTCCCGGAGGCACCGGAGACCCCGACCACCCATGGTTCCCGCATGCCCCCAGCCTGCCTGGTCCGGCTGACCCGCTGGTGGGCACCCCCGGGGTTGGTCTGGTCCGACATGTCGGACGGGGTACCTGTCCACCCCACCGACCTGGCATGCTGCCGCTGGCGATTCGCACCGGAACCATCTCGAAGAGGAGGCATCGGTGACGACCGGCGAGATCCTCCGGACGCTGCGTGCCGAATGTCCGATCCCGCCCCGACTTCCACCACCACACACCGATCGTGTGCAGGACTGGCTGCTCGGTCTGCTGCCCGAGCTTGGCCTTCCACTGGACGACGTCGCGCTGCGCCGGCTGTCCCGGGGCGCCTTCGCCCGGTACGCCGCGCGGCTCTACCCGGCGGCGACCGAAGCCGACCTGCGGATGTTGGCCGCGCTGTTCACCTGGTTCTTCCTTGTCGACGACGCCTGCGACGGGCCGAATCGGTTGACGCCGGAGCAGATCCGGGCGCTGCGCAACGGCACCCTGGCGCTGCTGCACGGCGGCACCCGGCTGCGGCAGGCAGGGCTGACCGGCCCGCTGCGGCGACTGCTGGTGCTGGCCTGGCGGGAGCCGCGCCGCCGGATGCCGGCACGGTGGCGGCAGCGTTTCGCCGACGCGGTGGCCCGACACCTCGACGGCACCTGGCAGGAGGCCGTCACCAAGGAGGCCGGCCGCCGTCCCGGCGTGGACGAATACGTCGAGCTACGTCGGTCGACCTCGGCGGCGGAGGTGTCGTATCCGCTCGTGGAGTTCGTCAGCGGCCGGCCACTGCCCGACCCGGTCTACCACCACCCGCTGCTGCGTCAGATCGCCCGCACCGGCAACGACCTGCTCTCCTGGTACAACGACCTGGCCTCGTTGGAACGGGACCGGGTGACCGCCGGCGGGCACAACCTGGTCCTCGCCATCGAGACCGAACTGGGCGTTCCGGAGGCGGAGGCGGCCGAGCGGGCGGCCGAACGCTGGCGGGAGGCGATGCGGCGCTTCGTCGCGTTGCGTGCCACGGTGCCGTCGTTCGGCCCGGCGTTGGACGAGGCGGTCGCCGACCATCTCGACGGGATCGCGAACGCCGTGCGCGGGACCATCGACTGGACCTTCGAGAGCGCCCGCTACCCGGTCAGCACCACCCCGCCAGCCCCGGGGCCGTAGGCCGAGCCGGGTCACCCAGCCTCAGGGCCGTAGACCGAGCCGGATCACCAGGTCCAGCAGGGCGAAGAGGAACAGCGCGATGCCGACGAACCCGTTCGCTGTGAAGAACGCCCGGTTGACCTTGCTGAGGTCGGTCGGGGTGACCACCACGTGCTGGTAGGCGAACGCCACAGCTGTCAGTGCCAGCCCGATCCACCAGAGCCAACCGAGACCGATCAGCGCACCGAACCAGATGAACAGGGCGAAGGTCACCACGTGCGCGACAGTGGAGGCGTGCAGCGCGAAGCGCCGACCGTACCGGGCCGGAACGCTGTGCACGCCGATCTCCCGGTCGATCTCGGAGTCCTGGCAGGCGTAGATCAGGTCGAAGCCGCCGATCCACAGCCCCACTGCCGCGCCGAGCAGCCAGGCCGGCCCGGAGCCGTCCAGGGTGCCGGTGACCGCCAGCCAGGCGCCGACCGGGCCGACCGCCTGGGCGATCCCGAGGATGGCGTGCGGCCAGTTGGTGAACCGCTTGGCGTAGGGGTAGACGACGAGTGGCACCACGGCGAGCGGCGCGAGCACCAGGCAGAGCGGGTTGAGCAGGGCGGCGGCGACGAGGAAGACCACGAGTGCGACGGCCGCACCGGTCCAGGCCGTCCGCACGCTCACCGCTCCGGTGACCAGTTCCCTACCAGCGGTACGTGGGTTCCGCGCGTCGATCTTGCGGTCGAGGATCCGGTTGGCAGCCATCGCGAACGTCCGTGCGCCGACCATCGCCACGGTGATCAGCAGCAGGTCGAGCCATCGCACCCGCCCGCCGGCACCCTGCATCGCGGCCAGCGCGGAGAGAAACGCGAAGGGCAGCGCGAAGACGGAGTGCTCGACGGCGACGAGCTTCAGGAAGGACTTGGTCCGGCCCGGCTTCGCCGTCGGTGCGTCGATGACGGCCATCAGATTCCGTACTCCTTCCAGCGCTTGTCGACCAGGGCGGCGACTTCCGGGCTCATGCTCATTTCCTCCGGCCAACCGCGGGTGTAGCCCTCGGTGGGCAGCTTGCGGGTCGCATCGACGCCGGCCTTACCGCCCCAGAACTGCTGGTACGACGAGTGGTCGAGGTGGTCCACCGGACCCTGGGTGAGCAGCAGGTCGCGGGCGTAGTCGACGTTGCCGAAGGCCCGGAAGGCGACCTCGTTGTAGTCGTGCACGTCGCAGTCCTCGTCGACGATCACGATCAGCTTGGTCAGCGACATCAGGTGTGCGCCCCAGATCGCGTTCATCACCTTCTGCGCGTGCTTCGGGTAGCGCTTGCGGATCGAGACGATCGCGCAGTTGTGGAAGACGCCGGCGGCCGGCAGGTCGTAGTCGACGATGTCCGGGATCATCAGCTTGAGCAGCGGCTGGAAGATCCGCTCGGTGGCCTTGCCGAGGCCGTGGTCCTCCTGCGGCGGCTTCGAGGTGACGATCGAGTGGTAGACCGGCTTGCGCTGCATGGTCATCGCCTCGATGTGCAGCACGGGGAACGGCTCGACCGGCGTGTAGAAGCCGGTGTGGTCGCCGAACGGCCCCTCGGGCAGCCGCTCACCCGGCTCCAGGTAGCCCTCCAGCACGATCTGCGCGTGCGCCGGCACCTGCAACGGCACTGTGAGGCAGTCGACCATCTCCACCCGCTCACCGCGCAGGAACCCGGCGAACAGGTACTCGTCGATGTCGCTGGGCAGCGGCGCGCTGGCCGCGTACGAGACGATCGGGTCGCAGCCGATCGCGACCGCGACCGGCAGGCGCTGCCCGAGCCGCTCGGCGACAGCGTGGTGCGCTGTCGAGTCCTTGTGGATCTGCCAGTGCATGCCCAGGGTGTTGCGGCCGTGCTGCTGGAGTCGGTACAGGCCGAGGTTGCGCTTGCCGGTCTCCGGGTGCTTGGTGTGGGTCAGCCCGTAGTTGTGGAAGATCCCGCCGTCGTCGGGCCAGACCTGCAACCCCGGCAGCCGGTTCAGGTCGACGTCCTCACCCCGGTAGACGACCTCCTGGCAGGGGGCGGTCTTCACCTTGCGCGGCGGCACCGACTTGAGCTGCATGACCTTGCCGAGGCCCTCCCGGATGCCCGACCAGCCGACCGGCAACTCCGGCTTGATCATCGCGCCGATCCGGGCGCCGACCTCGTCGAGCGAGTCGACGCCGAGGGCCATCGCCATCCGCTTCTCGGTGCCGAACAGGTTGATCGCCACCGGCATCTCGCCCCGGGTCGGACGCTCGAAGAGCAGCGCCGGGCCGCCGGCCCGCACCGTGCGGGTGACCACCTCGCTGATCTCCAGCGTCGGATCAACCGGGACGTCGATCCGGCGCAACTCCCCCGCGCGCTCCAGCGCCGCGATGAAGTCCTTGAGATCGGTATACGGGAAGCCACGAGCCGCCATGTCGCCCAGTCTCCCGCACCGGCTCCCGCACGGCCCAAGCCGGGTGCTGTGACGCTCGCGATTGCCTGCCTGCCTGCCTGGCGGCGGCGGGCGGCGGGCGGCGGGCGGCGCGTCCAGATCGACTCGGCTTTCCGGAGACCGCGGGGTCCCAGGTCGCCGGATACCGCGATTTCACGGAAGGCGAGTGGATCGCCGCCGCCTCGGGGCATGGCGGGCGGTTGAGCGGGTAGCCGGGCAGGCGGCGGAGGGGCGGGACGGCGGACGGGGGGTGGCGATGGGCGGGGAGCGGGTTCCGGCGGGATTCACCGAGCAACGGGCTCGGGTCGGCCAGATCACCATGAACTACGTCCGTGGCGGCACCGGCCCGCCACTGGTGCTACTGCACGGGTACCCGCAGTGCTGGTACATGTGGCGGCACCTGCTGCCCGAGTTGGGGCGCTCCTTCGACGTGGTAGCGCCCGACCTGCGCGGCTTCGGCGGCAGCGACGCCCCGGACGGCGGGTACGACAAGAAGACTGTCGCCGCCGACCTGCACGGACTACTCGACCAGCTCGGCCTGGTCGGTGACCTTCGGCTGGTCGGGCACGACCTGGGGACCATGGTCGCGTACGCGTACGCCGCCGCCCACCCGCAGCGGGTGAGTCGGCTGGCGCTCACCGAGGCGCCGATCCCCGACGAGAGCATCTACACGTTTCCCGCGCTCACCTCGGCCGGGCCGGGGGTGTGGAACTTCGGCTACTTCTCCCTCGGCAACGGGCTTCCGGAGGCACTGGTCGACGGGCGGGAGGCGCTCTGGGTGGACAAGTTCACCGATGCGCTGATGGTGCGCAAGGGCAGCATCGCCGCGCCCGACATCGAGGAGTTCGCCAGCCATCTGCGCGACCCGGCGCATCTGCGGGCCAGCTTCGCCTACTTTCGGGCGTTCGAGCAGGACATCGCCGACAACGCGGCGTACCGGGGCACGAAGCTGACCATGCCGGTGCTGGCCGTCGGCTCGGCGGCCAGCCTCGGCGGGCAGGTCGCCGAGCAGGTCCGCCGGTACGCCGACACGGTGCGCGGCGAGGTGATCGAGGACTGCGGGCACTGGCTGTACGAGGAGCGCCCGGACGAGATGCTCGCCCTGCTGCGCGACTTCCTTCAGGCGGATTGAGCAGCGGCTCCCGCCGCCGGGACGCGTCAGCGTTCAGGCGGCGGGAGCCGGGCGTGGATGGCCAGTGGCGCGGCCACCGAGCGGTTTCCCCGCGGGCCGAGCGAATCGAGTGGCTGTTGTTCACACGTCCCGGCGACTGTTCACACGTCCCGGCGACGCAGGGACAACACAGCGAAGCCCGTGAGCGCGCCGGACCATGCCACGAGCGCCGCCACCGCGCCCAGCCATCGACCGGTGTTGTTTGCCGACTCCAGGAGGGTCGTCACCGCCGCCCCGAAGCTGTGGCTGGAGATCGCCGACGGAAGCACCTCCGCCGGGACCGTCATCAGGGCGATCGTCAGCACGATCAGCAGACCGAGGATGGCGAAGATCGCACCGGCTGAGCTGCGCAGCAGACACCCGAGGCTGATGGCCGACACACTCACACCTGCTGTGGCAACCACGGTGCCGACCAGACTCAGGACGCTGGCCCGGTCGTTGAGGGGTGTGCCCAGCGGACCCGGCGTGAGGGCGAGCCAGTTAACCACCGCGGTCACGAGAATCGTCACGCCAACCAGAGCGCTGGAGGCACCGCCGACTGCGGCCAGCTTGGCGGCCAGCACAGGTGTACGCCGGGGAGCCGCACCGAAGGCGAGCCTGATGGTGCCGTTGCCGAAGTCGCTGGCACCCGCGATCGCACCGATTGCGGCAATCAGGAAGATGGAGAGCTGCATGCCGATGAGGGTCGTGTTGATGAAGGTCGGCAGGAGCTCCGCCGCCGATTGTTGGGCATCCGGCTCGGTGAACAACGCGACCGGGATGCTGAGCCCAGCCGTGCAGAGCGCGGTCAGGACCAGGAGAACGACGAGCGAGCGCGCCGTGACGAGCTTGATCAGTTCGCTGCGCACGAGGCCACCGAAGGTCAGTTCATGTGTCGGTGGAACATGCCTGCGCAGGGGGGCATCGACCTCTGCTGCCGTGCTCATCGCCCGGCTCACCTCATCTCAATCTTGACATCGTCCATTGGCTCGGCCACCGCCCGCTCTGGCTCGCCGATGTCGCGCCCTCGGAACGTGACCGACTGCGCTGTGAGCTCCACGAATGCCTCCTCCAGTGAGGCCCGCAGGGGGACGAGTTCGTGCAGTCTGATGCGATGCTCGGCGGCCAGGTCACCCACCTCGACCGCAGTGAGTCCGTCCACGCGGAAGGCTCCCTCCGGCGCGTTCGACAGGTGTCCGCCGCTGGAGCGCACCAGTCGACCCAGTTCCTCGCCCTGAGGGGTGCGCAGGAGTACGCCCCGGGACCTGCTGCGGCCGATCAGCGCGCTGACGGTGTCGTCGGCGATCAGCCGTCCCTTACCGATGACCACCACATGGTTCGCGGTCAGTGCCATCTCGCTCATCAGGTGTGAGCTGATGAGCACCGCTCTGCCCTCGGCCGCCAGCTTCTTCACCAGGGTTCGCATCCAGAGGATGCCGTCCGGGTCCAGCCCGTTGATGGGTTCGTCGAACATGAGGCTCGACGGGTCCGCCAACAGGGCAGTGGCGACGCCGAGCCGCTGGTACATGCCCATCGAAAAGCCGCCGATTCGGCGGTTTGCCACCTCACCGAGACCCACCAGATCCAGCACCTCGCGGACCCGGGAGGTGCCGATCCCCGCGGTGGCCGCAACAGCTTGGAGATGGCGAAACGCGGTACGCCCGGGATGCCCCGACTTTGGGTCGATCAGCGCGCCCAGCGCGCCGAGCGGATTGCGGTGCTGGTTGAAGGGAGCCCCGTCGACGAGGACCGTCCCACTGTCAGGTTGAGTCAGTCCCAGGATCATCCGCATCGTCGTGGACTTCCCTGATCCGTTGGGACCCAGGAACCCGGTGACGATGCCCGGCCGCACCACGAAGGAGAGGTCGTCGACGACCGCTGTCCCGCCATACTTCTTGGTGACCCCGTTAACTTCGATCATGCCATCTTCTCTTTCCCCCGAAGCGTCGCCGCCCTGGTCGTGGCCTCGATGAACTGGTCGGTCAACGCTGGCCTGCCGACCGGCACCCACAGCCGGACGGTTCGTGAGTCGTAGATCCCGAGACACACCGCGCCGATCGACACGCGGTGGGCCGCGATCTGGTGTGAGTGGACGAAGTACACGGAGTCGAGGGGAACCACGTAGCGGGTGACCCACAGGAAACCGCGTCTGAAAGTGAGCACGGCGCCGTCCGGATCGAGCCTCGCGGCCACCCAGCAGTAGTTGCTGGCAATCAGCAGGACGAGCGCCAAGACGACCATGAGGGCGCCCGCCGTGACCGGGCGCAGGTTGCTTGCCGCCACGCCGGCCACCGTCAACACCACCGCGTTGACGGCGAGGAGCCACCAGGCGACGGAGCGTCGAACCGAGTACGACTCGTCGGCGGCAGCGGCGTACGCAGGGAAATGACGCCGAATCTCGTTGCGCAGGAACGCCAGGCGGGCTGCGGGGAAGACGACGTTGGCCCCGATCCGCTCCCCGGACTGTCGGGCCACGACATTCAGCCGGGCATGGCCCGTGGCGCGCATGAGCGGATTCTGTTGAATCTTGATCCCCGCCACCTGGGAGCGGGACACCTGGCGGGACTCCGCGGACACCAGCCCACCCGACATGGCGAGCACCGATCCCCTGAGGCGAACCTCGAACGATCGGTACCGCAGCCAGGCGACTGTCGTCCCGAACCCGATCGCGACCGGCACTGCCAGCACCAGGACGGCGGCCGCCAGCACCCACAGTGTCGCCGCACTGTCTGGAAGGTCGGGAGTGGCAGCGGACCAGGGCAACAGGATCGCAAGGTTGTCGTAGAGCCCGAACAGGAAAGGGACCACCAACAGGAACTGTCCGTAGGTGACCGAGAGCATGAAGTAGTCCCGGGGGCGGATCCGATAGATCAGGTCGTTGTCGCCCGACGGGTGACCCTCTTCCCGATCCACAGCGTCCGGCCGGTGCTCGGCAGACTCGGTTGCCGAAGCGACAGCGGGATGCCGGGGACGGGAGGTCGGGCGAGCCCGGTGGGCCTCGAACAGGTCCTCGATCTCGGTGGCCACCGCCTCCGGCACCGCCTCGATGACCAGGTTGGCCTTCGACTGCGCACCGATGCCGATCAGGACCCGCGAGCAGCCCAGGGCCCGACCGACCGTCGACCGGGAGGTCTGGACGCTGGTGACTTCCGACCAGGCCAACGAGGTGGAGCGCCGGAACACCAGCCCCGTGGCGAAGGTGACCCCGTCGGGACTCACCGAGAATCGGGTCATCCACCAGTCCACGATCAGACTGAGCACGATGACGCCACCCACCAGACCGAAGATCGCGTCTACCGGGATGCCGAGCACGGTTGGCCACTTGGCCCGTATCGAGAGCCATACGATGATCGCCGGGACGATGCCGGTCACGTGCTCGGCCGCACGAACGGCGAACATGGCCGGGCTGTTGCGACGATTCCGGATTTCTTGCGTCATTCCGGGTGCTCACGAATCAGCTGCTCGAAGCGGTCGGCCTCGGCCCGCCCGAGCGGGCCGAGGGACCGCGATTCGACGATCGTCGCCGCCCTGACGGTGTACAGGTTGAACAGGCTCAGGATCGGACCCTGGCGTACCTCGCAGTACAGGATGCGGGAGAGCGGGTACACCTGCCGCCGCCTCCAGAAGCGACCCTGCTCGATGATGATGCACTCCTCGGTCAGGGCATACCTGTAGTACCGGTAGCGCTGCGGGATCAGCACCAGAGCGTCGAGCACGGCGAAGGCCAGCGCGGCGAGAGCGAGCAGACGGATCCACACGTCCCACTGCGGCGTGGTGAAGGACGCCCGGGACAGGGTGAAGGCAACAACGAGCAGCGCGACGACGCCGACAGCATTCTCCACCTGCCAGAAGACGACCGACCGACGGTCCAGTCGCCTCATGCGGGGGTTCGGACCGTCGGCGTCCGGCGTCGCCCTGTCAACCGCATCGGTCACCGCGGCGTCACGACTCACGTCGCACTGAACCCGAAGGCTCGCTCGCCGCGGCCTTGCTTCTCGCCTGCCGCGCCCCCGCCCATATCCAGAGCAGCGTCACCAGGCCAGCGACCACCACCACGTACGGCTTTCCTGCCGGAATTCGCCCTTGGACGATGAGCACCACGGCTGCGATCACGAACAAACATGGAACCACCGCACCCATCCAGGCCGGCCCCCGGCGCGCCATGAGCAGGTGAAGGCCCAACACCGCCAGCACCGCCACAGTCACGCCGATAAGCGCAAGATTCTGCGACACGCGCTACCTCCTCTTTCGGCCCGAATCGGGCAGGACAAGGGACGGCGGATCCGCTGCCGCCCGGCCGGTTGTTATGTGTTGACTTCGGCTCACGAGGCATTTCTTTTCTTCAAAACGTTATCATCACCGTCGTCGAAGCGCTTATTCTGCCGCGTCTCAGCATTGGCCGGTGGTAGCGACTTCAGCTCAGCGGCGATCCGTAGCAGCTCCTGCGATATCCGCAGGGCCACGTGGCCGTTACGAGTGAGGTTGAGACCCCGGACCTCACGTTCGAACAGCTCAACTCGGCAGACCTTCTCCACCTCACGAATGTGATAGAGGACAGTCGATTTGCCATATCTGAGCTTCTTCGCGGCCTCCGAGACGCTGCCAGACGAGGCGGCGGTAACGAATGTTCTCAGCATTTCGGTATTCATGTGCTCCCCCATGTGACGTGCGGTTCACTGCCAGCGCTTCCCCCAATGACGTGCGGCCTACTGCCAGTCGGCGTCGATGCGTCCAGCTGGGTTGATCATCAGCAAAGCTGCGCTGAGCGCGATCTTGCGGCTGGGAGTTGAGCCAGCACCTCATCCCCCACTCTGGATCAAGCCGACCCCATGGCTTTTGCAGCGCTTGGGGCCGGCCAGGCACAAGGTATCAAAGGTTGAACCCCGCTAGGGCCCTTGCCATTGGCCGACGACTGTCGCTTACGGCTGCCCCGCAGCCCATGGTGATCCATCGGCACGCCGATTGCTGACTCAATGTCTGAAAGTTGCCATTCAGTGACGTCGGCCCATGCCAAGCAGTGCCCGTTAAGGGCCTTAGGTTAACTTCCGCCACGTTGCCGGGACGATGAGCGGACCTAAATACCACGGCGGCCATAACCTAGGCAACTGCCGTACGGAAACTTCGTCGTTCGTCGCTGTCTCTGAATGTGGGTGTTAGTTTTTCCTCGCCCAACCGGGGCGGAATTACAGCGGGTCGTTTCTGCAGGGAGTTCCTCTGCTTCACCTGTTCGAAACGCCACGATTATTGGAGGGTTCAGATGGGCTGGTTGACTCTGGCAGCGAAGATCATCAAGGCCGGCGCCAAGTACGGCACACGGTTCGCGAAGTGGGTGTGGGCGAACAAGACTCAGATCCTCAAGTGGTCGAACGCCGGCTACACCGTCTACGAGATCGTCCAGCTGATCGCTCGCATTCTCGGGCTGGCCTAAGCCCTTTCGGATCCCCCAGATCCTGAGCGCCTGTTGACGAAAAGGGGAGGTCGGCCATTCATCGGCCGCCTCCCCTTTTCGTATGCGTATGCAAGGCGCAACGCTGATGCCTATCAGCGGCGTGCCTGGTCGCGTTCGGCCCGAGTTCGCCGGGGCGGCAGTCGCTCTGGATGGACACCCCCCCGGGGCGGCCCGAGCAGGGCCGCAGGTGTCCTCGGTCAGGCTGCGGGCGTCCAGGCGTGGGCGGCTAGTGGCGGGTCGAGCGGTGCCCGGGTGAGCCGGTTGGCGAAGGTGGACATGGTGTACGCGCCGACGCCGAGCACCACGTCCAGCGCGTGCCGGGGCTGGTAGCCGGCGGCCAGGAAGTCGTCCATCTCGTCGTCGGGCACTGCGCCCCGGTGGTCGAGCACGGCCAGCGTGAATCGGCGCAGCGCCTCCAGGCGCGGATCGGGCAGCACCGACCCGGCACGCAGGGCGGTGATCAGCTCGGGGGTCGCGCCCAGTCCGGTGAGCTTGCCGGTGTGCAGAGCGACGCAGAAATGGCATTCGTGACTGGTGGAGACCGTCAGGATGACCACCTCCCGGTCCAGCGGGGCGAGGTCGGTCTGCTCGAAGCCTGCGCTGGCGGCGAGGAAGCCGCTGAGCAACTGAGGCGAGTCGGCCATCAGGGCCACCGGGGTGGGCAGCCAGCCGAACCGGCCGCGTACTCCCTCGATGGACCGACGGGCGGCGGCGGGTGCGGTCTCAGCGGTGTGGGCGGTGAAGACGGACACGGTTACCTGCTTTCCGGAGCCTGGTTCGGCGGACGGTAAGATAGTCAACATGGTTGACGAAATAGTAAACGTGGTTGTCGAACATGGCAACCGCTGATCCCGTGCGTCCCGGCTTCGCGCTGCCGCTGCTGCTGCTGGCCGGCTTCCGGACACTGATCGACGACCTGCACGCCGAGCTGGCCCGGGAGGGGCATCCGGAGCTGCGACCGCTGCACGGGTTCGTGCTCCAGGCCGTCGGCGCGGACGGCACCACAGCCACCGAGCTGGGCCAGCGGCTGGGCATCTCCAAGCAGGCCGCCGGCAAGACCGTCGACCGGTTGGTGGCCGTCGGCTACCTGGAGCGGGTCGACGACCCCTCCGACGCCCGACGGCGGCTGGTCCGGGTGACCCCGCGCGGCGCGGACGGGCTGCGCCGCTCAGCCGAGATCTTCGACCGGCTGCGGGCACAGTGGACCGAGACGCTCGGCCCGGAACGGGTCACCGCGATGGAAGACGACCTCGGAACGATGGCCTCGGCCAACTGGTTCCGACTCGACGTGCCCGGCTGGTTCGGCGGCTGATCGTGGGTGCGGGCGAAACCTCCGGGCCACAGTGCGGGGTGCCCAGGTCGGGTGCGGGAGCGCCCGCGGCCAGCCGGCTGAGTGGACGGTCAGCGAGTGCGGGCCAGCTCGACGAAGGCCCGCCACGCGGCCGGGGTGAAGGTCAGCAGGTCGCCGTCGCGGTCCTTGGAATCGCGGACGTGCACCCGGCCCGGCAGGTTGTCGGCGACCTCGACGCACGCGCCGGCGTCGTTGCCGCTGCGGGTGGACTTGTGCCAGCGGGCTCCGGTCAGATCCATGGCTTCACGATCTCCTCGAGCAGGTCGATCGACTGCTGCCGGGGCAGCGCGTCACTGCGCAGACTCTCCCACCTTCCGAGCAGGGTCGCCACCTCGAAGATGTCGTCCACGGCGGTGCCACCGGTCTGGTTGTCGAGGAAGCCGAGCCAACTGCCGTCGGCGGTGCGGCCCAGGATGAACGGCCCGAAGAGGCCGGCGTGCAGGCCCACGCCCTGCGGCAGCACGTGCACCCTGATGTGCGGACGGCGGGCGCACGCCACCAGGTGCCGCAACTGCTCGGCCAGCACCCCGGCGCAGCCCTCCGCGAAGCGCTGCAACGCGGCTTCGTCGATCACGGCGGTGAGCTGCGGCGGGTGCTCCCGGTCGAGGATCGTCTGCCGCTCCAGCCGGGCCGCCACCAACTCCTCCACCCGGTCGGCGGTGAGCCCGAGGTCGAGCCGGAACACCGCCCGGGCGTAGTCGGCGGTCTGCAACAGCCCGGGAATCATCGTCGCGCCGAAGCACCGCAGTTGGGTGGCGACCCGTTCGACCTCCAGCCAGGGGCGGAACCAGACCGGCTCGCCGTCGCGCCGGCCCAGCTCACGCAGCGAGACCAGCAGGCCGCCGGTGTCGAGCACCTCGTCGGCCCGGATCAGGTACGCCTCGTTGGGCGCCGTCTGACCCAGCTCGACGGCCGACACCATGGACGGCGAGTAGTGCGCCCGTTTGCCGTACTCCTCCTGGGTCAGCCCGGCCGCGAGCCGGGACCGCCGGAGCTGCTCCCGGATAAGCGCCGCCGTGGACACCACTGTGGTCACCGCACCCCACCTTCCGCCGCGATTGTCGGGTCGTACGACCCATCTGCCGCACGGTAGCGAGCGCCTGACACTGTGTCATGCCGTGACGCGCATATCGCGGTAACCCGAGCTGCGACCCCGCCTGACCGCCCGGCTCGGCCGCCTGGAAGTCGAGTGGATCAACGACCGACACAGTCGATCGAAAACCGTCACAGGTGATCTCTAAGATCATTGATGCCGATCGGGTCGGGGTGCTGCGAACCTGGCTTCTTCCGACCGGCTCATCCCTCACCAAGGAGATCCATGAGATCTGTGCACGTTGCGCGTGGCAGGCTCTTGCGCGGCCTGACCGCGCTGGTCGTGGGCACCGCAGGGGTCGCCGTGGCCGCTGGCCCGGCCGCGGCCCAGGACGACCCCGGCTGGGTCGACGGCTGGCTGGGTGACGTCACTGTCGGCGGCCCCGGCGCTCCCGGCCGGACGGTGCCACTGACCCTGAACAGCACCGGCGCCAGCCAGCCCCGGGTGACCATCGACCTGACCGGCCTGGTCGGCGTGGCCACCGCCGGCTTCCCCGACTACTGCGTCACCCAGGGCACCTCGGTGACCTGCCCGATGCCGCCGACGGCCATCGACGAGTTCGGCACGCTCACCGGCACCGTCCCGGTGGTGTTCCGGCCCGCGCCCGGCGCTGTCGACGGCGCGACCGGCACCCTCGACTACACGGCGCTCGGCGAGCAGACCGAGGCGTACACCCAGCAGGCGACTGTCACAGTGCGGTCCGGGCCCGACCTGCTCGACACCGTCGACGAGCACCTGACCGGCGTCGAGGTGGGCGACAACCTCGCCGTACCGGTGTCCGTGGTCAACGCCGGTGACCAGCCGGCGGTGGACCTGCGACTCACGCTCGGCTTCCCGGTGGGCCTGGTTCCGCCCAGCTACCGTAACTGCCGGTACGGCACCAACCAGTCGCTCGCCACAGTGGTGGTCTGCACCGTGCGGGGCACGTTCACGCCCGGCCAACGCCACGAACTGCGGGGTGGGCTCGACACCACTGTCGGCCCGGCGACGCTCGGCAGCAAGCGGATCACCCAGGCCGTACAGCCGCTGGCCAGTGCCGGGCCGCTCCCGACCGGCGTGAAGCTCAAGCGCCGCGACGCCGACCAGGCACTGCGGCTACGGCCGGTGGGCGCGGCGCTCGACGTGATCCCGGTCGAGGCGACCCGAGCCGACGGCCAGACCTACCTGCGCGGCGTGCACGGCGCCTTCGACATCGTCGCCAGGGGCGCGGCCGTCACCGGAGCCGTCGGGGACACCGTGCGGGTCACAGTGGGTCTGCGCAACAAGGGTCCGGGCGTGCCGGATGGCACCCTCTCCGGCGATGGTGTCGGGGCTTTCCAGTTCACCCCACCCACCGGGGTCACCGTGCTGGCCACGCCGTCGGGTTGCTGGCTCAGCGGTGACGAGGAAGAGCCCGAGACCGTCCCGGCAACCTGGTACTGCAACGGGTCGGGGTCGGTCTTCCCTGCCGGCAAGACGCACACGGTCGGGTTCGACCTGCGGATCGACAGCCACACCGGGGTCCCCGGCAAGGTCCAGCCGTCCCAGCGCTACCCCCGGGTGGACGACAACCCGAGCAACGACATCGCCCCGGTCACCGTGAGCTGACCGAGGCTGAATAATGCGGGCCGGTCACTGACGATTCAGTGACCGGCCCGCACCGCGTCGCCAGGGTCAGTCCGGCCGCGCGCCGCGACCGCCCGAGTTGCTCCCGGATCAGCGCCGCCGTAACCCCCTCAGTCGCCCGAATAAAGCCGCGACGGATCGACGAGAACGACATCGGGACGCTGACCGGCCGCGTGCCGAAGCTCGTCGGTGAACCCCGCCGCGCTCGCGAGCAACAACCGGGCGTCCCGCACGTCCAGGCCGGGCCGCGCGGCGAGTAGGTCACGTGCCCGGCTCAGCCGATCCAACTCGGGCAGACCCAGCGTGCGACCCCACTTGACCTCTCCGATGGCGAGCAGCGGCCGAGGGCCGTCGCCGAACGGCGGCTCACCGAACGCCACCAGGTCGAGTTCCAGGCTGGTGCGGGTGGAGGGATCGGTGAGGACGGCCGCGCTGGCCTCCGCGACGACACCGCCGAATGTCTCCGGCGCGGCGAAGCGCAGGGCCCACTGCCGGACGATCTCCTCGAACGCTGGCCCCAGCACCCCGCTTGAGTACCGGCGATTGGAACGCCTCCAGACGTCCGCGCCGCGCCGCTGCTCCAAGGCCGTCCAGGAGGGCCGCATGACCGCCTGATAGAAGGTGATCAGGGGTTCGGCGATGCGGTAACGGCTACGCCCACTACGGAGCGGATCGGGCTCGCGAATGAGGAGACCGGCGTCCTCAAGGACGGTGAGCGGGTGCTGGAGGTCGGTGGCCTTCCGTCCGATGTACCCGGCGATCCCCCCTCGGGTGCCGTTGCCTTCGGCGACCGCGGACAGCACAGAATGGTAGAGCGCGGTGTCCCGCAGGTCGGGATCCTCGGCGAGCAGATAGCGAGCCTCG
Source organism: Micromonospora sp. NBC_00821 (assembly GCF_036347035.1). Taxonomy (NCBI): domain Bacteria; kingdom Bacillati; phylum Actinomycetota; class Actinomycetes; order Micromonosporales; family Micromonosporaceae; genus Micromonospora; species Micromonospora sp. NBC_00821. The sequence continues at coordinate 527,585 of NZ_CP108880.1, read as the reverse complement.
CGGAACAACGGGCGGGCCGGATTCAGCACGGCGCGCACGACCCAGTCGTCGAAATCGTCCGGGCCGTCGGGCACATCGTCCTGGACGTATTCCCGTCGGTAGGCCGGCGTGCCCCCGACGATGGCGAACACGCGGGCAGCGAGGGCAGGATCAACGATCCCCCAGAACGTCGCGGCGGCCCGATAGTCCAACGGTGGCACGGGCAGTTCCAGCCCCGCCCGTCCGCGCAGCGGGGCCGAACCGGCAAGCAGACCACCCATGAACGACAGTGCCGAACCGCACAGCAGCAGGCGCGTACGAGATTCGGTGCGCTCGACCCGGCCCGGCGTGAGGGCGTGCTGAATGATCGACGGGAGATCCCGACTGGATCGGGCGAGGTAGGGGAACTCGTCGATCACCACGGTGACCGGGCGGCGCTGGCCCAGTGCGAGCAGCGCGTCGACCGCACTCGACCAGTCTTCCAGGCGAAGCGGACCAGGCGCGTCGGTGTGCCGGCCGAGAGCCTCCCCGAGTCGACGCAGCGATTCTGCCGGGGTCGCCTCGGTCGCCCCGAAGTAGAAACCGTCGGTAGCGCGGGCCAACTCGTACAACAGCAGAGTCTTGCCCTGCCGGCGACGGCCGCTGACCACGCCAAGCGTCGCGCCGGGCCGGTCGTCCGCGGCGAACCGGACCAGCTCCGCCCATTCGACGTCACGGTCGAAGATTTCCGCTGGTTTGGAGAGCTTCACTGCCACATCCCCACAGAACGTAGAACTACGCTTCTAAGAAGTGTAGTTCTACGTTCTGTCAGCCGTGGTTCAGTCCAGCCCGCCGTACGAGTGCAGACCGGTGAAGAAGATGTTCACGCCGAACAGGTTCATCAGCATGGTGAGGAAGCCGAGCACCGCGATCCAGGTGGCCACGTTGCGTTTCACGCTGGGCGTCGCGCGGGCGTGCAGGTAGCCGGCGTACACCACCCAGGAGATGAACGCCCAGGTCTCCTTCGGGTCCCAGCCCCACGGACGGCCCCAGGCCGCCTCGGCCCAGATGGCACCGGCGATCACCGCGAAGGTGAAGATCGGGAACGCGAAGGCGTGCAGCGCGAAGGTCAGCCGCTCCAGGCCGGCAGCGCCGGGCAGTCGCTTGGCCAGGGTGTACGGGAAGCTCCGCTTGCCCTGCTCGTACCCGTTGCGCATCAGGAAGCCGACCGCCGGCACCACGCCGAGCAGGAAGATGCCCGACGCGAAGACGATCGTCGAGACGTGGATGACGAACCAGTACGAGTTCAGCGCCGGGACCAGCGGCACGATCGGCACGTACAGCACCAGCTCGGCGGTGGCGACCAGCAGCACCATCACCAGGGTGAGGAAGAGCCCGAGCTTGCGCAGCGACTGTCGCTTCCAGAGCACCACCAACCAGGCGGCCACCCCGATGAACGTCACGGTGAGCACGAACTCGTACATGTTGCCCCAGGGCATCCGGTCCGCGGCGAGCCCACGGGTGACCAGCGCCGCGAGGTGCAGCGCGGCGGCGACCGCAGTGGCGCCCACCCCGATCAGGCCCGCCAGCCGGGCCCGCCCGGCGGAGCGGTCGACAGTGGGTGACGAAGGGACCGGCGCGGGGGGCGTCGGGACGACACCGCCGCCGGCACCGACCAGCTCGCGCACCGGCGCCGCCGTGGCGACCCGGGTACGCACGTTGCCCAGCGCGTACTCGACGGCGTGGCCGATCATCGCGATCAGGTACGCCAGGATCGCGAATGTCACCAGATTGTCGGAGAGTGCGGACATCACTCGGCTCCTTCTCGCACGCCGGCCCGGTCAGCGGAGTCAGCGCCAGCACCAGCCCGTTCGGCACCGCTGACGGCGGCGACCAGCTGGGTGAACTCGTCGGCGAACCCTGGATAGTCGGTACGCGGCAACCCACCGACCTCCATCAAGCTACTACCGCTCGTCGGAGATCCTTCCCCGGGGTCGGCCGGCGCCACCCGGAAGAACACCCGGCGGCGCTTCCCGAACAGCGAACCCATCAGACCGACCAGCAGGACGCCGCAACTGACCAGCAGCATCGTCGAGCCGGGATCGTGCCGGACGGAGAGGGTGACGTACCGCTCGGTGCCCAGGAACTCGACTGTCGTGCCGTCGTCCAGCTTCCAGGTCTCGCCCTTGCGGAGCAGTTTGGTGCCGACCTCCTTGACCTTGCCGGCCCGCACCTGCCGCTGGTCGAGTTGGTAGACCGAGCCGGGGATGCCGGCGTCCAGGCCGAGGTTGCCCCGGTAGGCGACCAGGTTCAGCGCCGGGTTGCGCTCGGTCGGGTACTGCGAGCGGACGAACGGCGCCTGCTCGGGCGCTGTGGGCAGGTAGATGCCGGTGAACGCCATCTGCTGATCCGGTGCGCGCTGGCCGGTCGCCGGGTCGACGTTCGCGTCCGGGAAGGCCGCCAGCCCCTCACTGGTGAGGCCCATGTCGCCGGTGGTCAGGAACGGCTCGTCACTGATCTGGCTGTTGCCGAACCGGTCGGTGTAGCGGATCACCGGCGCGTACCCGTGGCCGAGCAGGTAGACGCTCGCGTCGTTCAGGCGCAGCGGCGAGTTCACCGAGAAGTCGGCACTGCGGGTCGGCTCGTCCGGGCCGTCGACGGTGACCGTGGCGTTGAAGAACTCCGGCTGGCCGGACGCCAGGAACCGGGCCTCGAAGTCGTCCAGCCGCAGGCAGAAGCCGGGCAGGTCGGCGCTGTCCACCTGGGGGCCGAGCTTCGCCTCGGCGTACTGCTGGCGGGTGTTGCAGAACGCGTTGTCCGCGCCGGCCACCAGCAGCCGGTTGCCGCTCCAGCCGTACCAGGAGCCGAGCGCGACCCCGATCAGCACCGCGATCAGCGAGGTGTGGAACAGCAGGTTGCCGGTCTCCTTGAGGTAGCCCTTCTCGGCGGAGACCTCGTCGCCGCGCACCTCGACGCGCCAGCGGCGCTTCCGCAGCGCCTCGGCGATCGCCGCCGCCCCACCGGGCGGGGCGGGCAGCACAGTGTGCTGCGGCAGCCGGGCCATCCGCTTCGGCGCGGCCGGCGGACGCGACCGCAGTGTGCGGACGTGGTCGCGCAGCCGGGGCGTGATGCAGCCGATCAGGGAGGTGAACAGCAGCAGGTAGATCGCGGAGAACCAGACCGACCCGAAGACCTCGAACGCGCCGATCCGGTCCAGTCGGGGAGCCCAGTCCGGGTGGTCGACGAAGTACTCGTTGACCTTCTCCGGGCTGATCCCGCGCTGCGGCAGCACCGAGCCGGGAATGGCGGCGATCGCGAGCAGGAAGAGCAGGATCAACGCCGTACGCATGCTGGTGAGCTGCCGCCACGAGTTGCGCAGCAGGGCCAGCAGCCGGTTCGGCCGGCGGCGTGGCGCGGGCGCCGCGGTCTCCGGTCGGTCGTCGACGACCGTCATCAGATGCTCACCTCGCCCACCCCGACGGTGGTCTGCAGCCAGATCACGAAGCTCTGCCATCCGCCGGTGACCAGGGCCAGACCGATCAGGATGAGCAGGGCGCCGCCGACCCGGGTGACCCAGCGGCTGTTGCGCCGGACGGCGCGGAAGACCCCGAGCAGGCGTTCGAAGCCCAGCCCGAAGACGATGAACGGTATCCCCAACCCGAGGCAGTACGCCACGGCGAGCACCACGGCTCGGTCGCTCTGGCCGCTGGCGGTGGCCATGCCCATCACCGCGCCGAGCGTGGGGCCGGTGCAGGGCACCCAACTGAGCGCGAAGACCGCCCCGAAGACCGGTGCGCCGAGCAGCCCGGCCGACGGCAACCGGGAGATCCGGAACTCCCGTTGCAGGGCCGGGATCATCCCGAGGTAGCTCAACCCCGCCACGATGATCAGCACGCCGACGCCGATCTGCAATTCGCGCTCGTAGTCGAAGAACACCCGGCCGATGCTGGCGAAGAGGATCGCGGTGGCCACGAAGACGACAGTGAAGCCGCCGATGAACAGCAGCGTCCCGGCGAGCACCCGACCCTTGACCGCGCCCGCCCGCGCGACCCGTTCCTTGACCGCGACACCCCCGCTGGCCGGCGCGGGATCGGCCTCCGGCCGCCGGCCCTCCAGGTCGGCGCCGGCCAGACCGGTCACGTACGACAGATAACCCGGGACAAGCGGAAGCACGCACGGGGAGAGGAAGCTGACCAGGCCGGCGAGCGCCGCCGCGCCGATGGCGAGCAGCAGCGGCCCGCTGAGGGCCAGTTGCTCGAAGGTCTCACCCATCAGTTCGACGCCGGCTTCTCGGCGGCGACCCGTTCGACGATCGGTTGCAGGCCCTCCTGCTTGACGGCGGCCCGGATCACCGCGGCGATCCGACCGTCACGGTCGAGCACCACAGTCGCCGGCACGCTGTTCGGCGGGATGTCCAGCGCGAGTGCCGTCTTGCTGGACGGGTCGAACAGGCTCGGGTAGGTGACCCGGCCCTTCTCGAACGCCTTGGCTTTGTCCCGCGAATCCTGGACGTTGATGCCGAGGAAGTTCACCCCGGAACCCTTTGTGGCCTGATAGACGGCTTCCAGGTCGTCCGCCTCGGCGCGGCACGGCGCGCACCAGGAACCCCAGAAGTTGACCACCACTACCTGACCGCGTGCCTCGCTGACGTCGTAGCTGCCGCCGAGCAGCAGCTCACCGGCGAGCTTCGGGGGTGCGGAGCGCTGGTCCGGTGCGCACTCGAAGATCCCGTCGGTGGTGGTCGTGCAGGTCTTCTCCTGCGCCTTCGACGACGTGCAGCCGACCAGCGCCACGGCGGCGACGGTGGCGAGCAGACCGGCGGTCCACCTCCGGGCGTTCATCAGGCCCCCTTGGCCGTCCGGGCGGTCGCGGAGAGAGCGATCAGGTGCGCGGCCGGCTCGCTGTAGCCGATGCCCACCACCTTCGCGTCGTCGAAGTGGAACGAGGTGAGGCTCGCCAGCCCGCACTGCCGCTTGCGCGGGTCGTGCCAGAGCCGCTTGCGCTCGACGTAACGCCGCAACGTCCAGATCGGGAGCTGGTGCGACACCAGCACCGCCTCGCGCCCCTCGGCGGCGACCCGGGCGGCCTGCACGGCGGCGAACATCCGCTCGGCGATCACCCGGTACGCCTCACCCCAGGACGGGGTCACCGGGTCGCGCAGCACCCACCAGTTGCGCGGGTCACGGAACGACCCGTCACCCGGGGAGACCTTCTTGCCCTCGAACCAGTTGGCGCTCTCGATCAGCCGCTCGTCCACCCCGACCGGCAGCCCGAACTGGGCGGCGATCGGCTCGGCGGTCTGCTGGGCGCGCTCCAGCGGACTGGCCACCACGTGCACGATCTCCCGCTCGGCCAGGCCCTGCGCGGCGGCCTTGGCCATCTGCACACCCAGCTCGGAAAGGCGGAAACCGGGCAGCCGGCCGTAGAGGATCTGGTCGGGGTTGTACACCTCGCCGTGCCGAAGCACGTGGACCACCGTCTTGCTCAAGGCTGCGCTCCCTCTGTTCGCGACTGCGGGGCTCGCAAACCCGGCTCACTCCTCGCGCTCACGCTCAACCCCCGTGACCGGCCGCTGCCGCCGCGTTCGCCGCCGTCGGCAGCGCGTCGGCGATGTGCTCCAGAGCGGCGTCGTCGAGCGCCGCCGACACGAACCACGACTCGAAAGCGCTCGGCGGCAGGTAGACGCCTGCGGCGAGCATCGCGTGGAAGAACGCCTTGAACGCCGGCACCTGCTGGGTGCGCGCGCTGTCGTAGTCGACCACGTCGGCGTCGGTGAAGAAGACCGAGAACATGCTGCCCGCGTACGACAGTCGGTGCGGGACCCCGGCGGCGGCCAACGCGTCGGACGCCAGCTTGCCCACGACGGCGGCCGTCTCGTCGAGGCGCTGGTACAGCGCGTCGTCGGCGAGCCGCAGGGTCGCCAGGCCGGCGGCGCAGGCGAGCGGGTTACCGGAGAGGGTGCCGGCCTGGTAGACCGGGCCGGCCGGCGCGAGTCGCGCCATGATGTCCGCGCGCCCGCCGAACGCCGCGGCGGGTAGGCCACCACCCATGACCTTGCCGTACGTCCACAGGTCGGCGTCGGAGGCGTCGAGGCCGTGCCACCCGGCGCGGGAGACCCGGAACCCGGTCATCACCTCGTCCACCACGAGCAGGGCGCCGTGTGCGTGCGCGATCCGGGCGAGCTGCTGGTTGAAGCCGTCGCGGGGGGCCACCACGCCCATGTTGCCGGCGGCGGCCTCGGTGATCACCGCGGCGATGTGCTGGCCCTCGGCGGCGAACGCCTCCTCGACGGCCCGGATGTCGTTGTACGGGAGCACTATCGTCTCGCTGGCGGCCGCGCCGGTCACGCCGGGCGAGTCGGGCAGGCCCAGGGTGGCCACGCCGGAGCCGGCGGCGGCGAGCAGCGCGTCGACGTGGCCGTGGTAGCAGCCGGCGAACTTGACGATCTTCGAGCGGCCGGTGAAGCCGCGGGCCAGCCGGATCGCCGACATTGTCGCCTCGGTGCCGGAGTTGACCAGCCGGACCTGCTCCATCGGGGTCCGGTCGACGAGTTCGGCGGCCAACTCCACCTCACCCGGTGTGGGCGTGCCGAAACTGGTGCCCCGGGCGGCGGCGGCCTGCACGGCCTCCACCACCTCCGGGTGGGCGTGCCCGAGGATCAGCGGACCCCAGGAGCAGACCAGGTCGACGTAGCGGCGACCGTCGGCGTCGAACAGCCACGGGCCCTCACCACGGACCATGAAACGCGGGGTGCCGCCGACCGCCTGGAAGGCGCGCACAGGGGAGTTCACCCCGCCCGGCACGATGGCGCGGGCGCGGTCGAACAGGGCCTCGGAGGCCGGCGCGTCGGCTGGGTAGCGGCCGGATCCGGCGGGAAAGATGTCGGTCACGATGCCGCCATTGTGACAGCGCCGGACGGTCAACCAGCAGCCACCCCGTGGTGGGGTTACCCGGCTCACCTGTGACTCACGCCGGTCGGCAGCGCCGACACGGGGGGGCTTCATGGCCTGGACGGCAACGGCTCGCGGCCTCGACAGGCCAGGTCGGTCGGATCGCGCTAGGCTGACCGGGTGGATCGTGCCGAACTGTCCATCACGCTACACCGGACGGGCGACGAAGCAGTCTTGCGCCTGGCCGGTGAGATCGACATGCTCACGGCGGCCCAGCTCTCCACCGTCGTCAACGAGGTGCTGGCCGACCCCCCGCCGAAGATCGTGCTCGACCTCGGCGGCGTCACCTTCTGCGACTCGCAGGGCCTGGGCACCCTGGTCGTGCTCAGCCGCAAGGCCAGTCACGCGCAGAGCCTGCTGATGCTGACGCACGTGGGCGACTTCCTGATCCGCGTCTTGGACATCACCGGCCTGCGCAGCGCCCTGATGATCCGCAACGACCAGCCCACCGGCTGAGCCGCCCCGCCACTGTCAGGCGGTGTTGCCCCAACGGGCCTGTTCGAGCAGCCGTACCGCCCGGTCGCGGACCTCCGGGTCGTCCGACCGGAGCTGCGCGGTCGCCTCGTCGACAGCGTCGGTGAGCCGCCGCCACTGCGTGTCGCGCTCCCGGACCAGATCCGACTGGGTGGCGAGCTGCCGGGTCTTCACCCACAGCTCCACGAAGACCGACACCTTGGCCCGCAGCACCCACGGGTCGAACGGCTTGGTGAGGTAGTCCACCGCCCCCACCTGGTAACCCCGAAGGGCGAGCTGGGCGTCCCGGTCGGCGGCGGTGAGGAAGATGATCGGCACGTGCCGGGTCCGTTCGCGGCGCTTGATGTGACTCGCCGTCTCGAAGCCGTCCATGTCCGGCATCTGCGCGTCCAACAGGATCACCGCGAAGTCGTCCACCAGCAACTGCTTGAGCGCCGCCTCGCCGCTCTCCACCGCCACGGACTGGACCGGCAGGCCCTGAAGGATCGCCTCCAGGGCCGTCAGGTTCTGCCGCCGGTCGTCCACGAGCAGCGCTTTGGCCATCTGGGTCACGAAGTCTCCTCGGTCCGGCTGCCGTTGATCCAGGACGACATCAGTTCGATCAGGTCGTCCAGGTCGACCGGCTTGGTGATGTAGTCGCTGCCCCCGGCAGCGAGTGCCGACTCACGGTCACCCGGCATCGCCTTCGCGGTCAGGAAGACCACCGGAAGGTCGGCGAACCGGTGGTTGCGGCGAATCTGGCGGGTGGTCTCGTAACCGTCCTGGTCGGGCATCATGGCGTCCATCAGCACGATGTCCACCTCCGGATGCTCGGCCAGCAGACGGACACCGTCCGCCCCGTTGTCCGAGTACAGCACGGTCATCCCGTGCAGCTCCAACGCGCTGGTCAAGGCGAAGACGTTGCGGACGTCGTCGTCCACGATCAGCACCGTGGCGCCGTCCAGTTGACGGGTGGCAGGTGCCTCCGGCCGTTCCGGCAACAGATCCAGCGGCGGCATCAACAGCGACGACGGCAGCCCGGCGCGCTGCGGCGACGGAGCCTGCGGCGCGACCACCGCGTCCGGGGCCAGCACCTGCGGCACGAACAGGGTGAAGGTCGAGCCCTGACCGGGCGCGGACGACACGGTGATGGTGCCGCCGATCAGTCGGGCCAGATCGCGGCTGATCGACAGACCGAGGCCGGTGCCGCCGTACCGGCGACTGGTAGTGCCGTCGGCCTGCTGGAACGCCTCGAAGATGATCGACAGCTTGTCGTCGGAGATGCCGATCCCGGTGTCGATCACGGTGAACGCGATCACCTGCTGGGCGTTCGTCAGCGCCGGCACGTCGAAGACCGCGTTCTCCGCGGCCGGGGCGATCCGCAGCGTCACGGCGCCGTTGTCGGTGAACTTCACAGCGTTGGAGAGCAGGTTGCGCAGGATCTGCTGCAACCGCTGCGCGTCGGTCACCAACGCCGGCGGCAGATCCTTGCTCACCCGTACCTGGAAGTCCAGGTTCTTCTCCTCGGCCTGCGGCGCGAACGCCTGCTCGACGTAGCCGCGCAGCTCGGTGAAGCGAATCTCGGTCGGCTCGACGTCCATCCGGCCCGCCTCGATCTTGGACAGGTCGAGGATGTCGTCGATCAGTCGCAGCAGGTCCGAGCCCGACCCGTGAATGGTCCGGGCGAACTCGATCTGCTTCGGGCTGAGGTTCTGCTCCGAGTTCTCGGCCAGCAGACGGGCCAGCAGCAGCAACGAGTTCAGCGGGGTCCGCAGCTCGTGGCTCATGTTGGCCAGGAACTCCGACTTGTACGCCGACGCCCGGGTCAGCTGCTGCGCCTTCTCCTCCAGGCCCAGCCGCGCCAGCTCGATCTCCCGGTTCTTGGTCTCGATGTTGCCCTTCTGCTCGGACAGCAGAGTGGCCTTCTCCTCCAGCTCGGCGTTGGTGCGCTGCAACTCCGCCGACTGCTCCTGCATCTCGTGCGCCAGCCGCTGCGACTGGGCCAGCAGCTCCTCCGTACGCCGGTTGGCCTGGATGGTGTTGACAGCGATGCCGATGGTGAGCACCAACCGCTCCAGGAACGACAGGTGCAGCTCGGAGAAGGCCGACACGCTGGCGAACTCGATCACCCCGAGCAGCTCGCCCTCGAACAGCACGGGGAGCACCACCAGGTCGGACGGGGGTGTCTCGGCCAGGCCGGACCGCAGGGTGAGACGGCTGTTCGGGGAGGCGCTGACCCGGATTGTGCGACGGGAGAGCGCTGTCTGCCCGACCAGCCCCTCACCCGGCCCGAAGGTGACGTCGTGCCCCCGTGCCACGTACCCGTACGAGGAGGTCAGCCGCAGCCGCATGCTGCCGTCGGTGTCGTCGGCCAGGAAGAAGGCACCGAGCTGGGCGTCGACCAGCGGAGTCACCTCCGTCATGATCATGCGGCAGACCTCGCCGAGGTCGCGCTGGCCCTGCAGGAGGCCGCCGATCCGGGCGAGGTTGGAGTCCAGCCAGCCCTGCTCGGCGTTCTTCTTCGTCGTCTCCCGGAGGGTGACGATCATCTGGTTGATGTTGTCCTTCAGCTCGGCGACCTCGCCCTGCGCCTTGACCGCGATCCGCTGGGTCAGGTCGCCCCGGGTCACCGAGGTGGACACCTGGGCGATGGCCCGCAACTGCGTGGTCAGCGTCGAGGCGAGCTGGTTGACGTTCTCGGTGAGGTCGCGCCAGGTGCCAGAGACGCCCTTCACCTGCGCCTGACCGCCGAGCTTGCCCTCGATACCTACCTCGCGGGCGACCCGGGTCACCTCGTCGGCGAACGACGACAACTGGTCGACCATCGTGTTGACAGTCGACTTCAGCTCCAGGATCTCGCCCTGGGCGTCCACGGTGATCTTCTGCGACAGGTCACCCTTCGCCACGGCGGTGGTCACCGAGGCGATGTTGCGGACCTGGCTGGTCAGGTTCGACGCCATCGAGTTCACATTGTCGGTCAGGTCGCGCCAGGTGCCGGAAACGCCCTTCACCTGCGCCTGACCGCCGAGCTTGCCCTCGGTGCCCACCTCGCGGGCCACCCGGGTCACCTCGTCGGCGAACGACGAGAGCTGATCCACCATCGTGTTGACAGTCGACTTCAGCTCCAGGATCTCGCCCCGCGCGTCCACGGTGATCTTCTGCGACAGGTCACCCTTCGCCACCGCGGTGGAGACCTGGGCGATGTTGCGGACCTGGGCGGTCAGGTTGGACGCCATCGAGTTCACGTTGTCGGTCAGGTCCCGCCAGGTGCCAGCGACCCCGCGTACCTGGGCCTGCCCACCCAACTTGCCCTCGGTGCCCACCTCGCGGGCCACCCGGGTCACCTCGTCGGCGAACGACGACAACTGATCCACCATCGTGTTGACAGTCGACTTCAGCTCCAGGATCTCGCCCCGCGCGTCCACGGTGATCTTCTGCGACAGGTCACCCTTCGCCACCGCGGTGGTCACCGAGGCGATGTTGCGGACCTGGCTGGTCAGGTTCGACGCCATCGAGTTCACATTGTCGGTCAGGTCCCGCCAGGTGCCGGAAACCCCCTTCACCTGCGCCTGACCGCCCAGGTTGCCCTCGGTACCCACCTCGCGGGCCACCCGGGTCACCTCGTCGGCGAACGACGACAACTGGTCGACCATGGTGTTGACGGTGTTCTTCAGCTCCAGGATCTCGCCCTGGGCGTCCACCGTGATCTTCTGCGACAGGTCGCCCTTCGCCACGGCGGTGGAGACCTGCGAGATGTTGCGGACCTGGCTGGTGAGGTTGCCGGCCAACTGGTTGACGTTCTCGGTGAGGTCCCGCCAGGTGCCGGAGACGCCGCGCACCTGGGCCTGACCGCCCAACTTGCCCTCGATGCCCACCTCACGCGCGACCCGGGTCACCTCGTCGGCGAACGACGACAACTGGTCCACCATCGTGTTGACGGTGTCCTTCAGCTCCAGGATCTCGCCCTGCGCCGCCACCGTGATCTTCTGCGACAGGTCGCCGCGCGCCACCGCCGTCGAGACCTGAGCGATGTTACGGACCTGGGCGGTCAGGTTCGACGCCATCGAGTTGACGCTGTCGGTCAGGTCCTTCCAGGTGCCGGCCACGTTCGGCACCTCGGCCTGGCCGCCCAACTTGCCCTCGGTGCCCACCTCACGGGCCACCCGGGTCACCTGCTCGGCGAAGAGCCGCAGCGTGTCGGTGAGGTAGTTCATCGTGGCGGCCAGCTCGGCCACCTCACCACGCGCGCCGACCGTGATCTTCTGCGACAGGTCGCCCTTGGCCACCGCCGTCGCCACCTGCGAGATCGACCGCACCTGGCCGGTCAGGTTCGACGCCATGGTGTTCACCGAGTCGGTGAGGTCCTTCCAGGTGCCGGCGACGCCCCGCACGTCGGCCTGGCCACCCAACTTGCCCTCGGTGCCCACCTCACGGGCCACCCGGGTCACCTCGTTGGAGAACGACGACAGCTGGTCCACCATCGTGTTCACGGTGCGCCCGATGCGCAGGTACTCACCGCGCAGCGGCCGACCGTCGATCTCCAACGCCATGTGCTGGGACAGGTCACCGTCGGCGACCGCCACGATCACCCGGGCGATCTCGGTGGTCGGTCGACCCAGGTCGTCGATCAGCGAGTTGATCGCCCGCTGCCCCTCCGCCCAGGAGCCGTCCAGCCCCTCGTCGTCGAGCCGCTCGGTGAGCCGGCCGTCACGACCGACGATCCGGCTGATCCGCCGCAGGTCAAGGTACTGCCGCTCCTGGAGCGAGACCACCTCGTTGAAGGCGTCCGCCACCTCACCGGCCGCGCCGGCCCGGCGGGGAAGCCGGACCTTCAGATCGCCGCGCCCGATCCGTCGCAGTGCCTCGGCCAACTCACCGAGGAGCGCCTCGTGGTCGGACGCGGACGGATCCGCCACCGACTGCTTCGACGTGGTCATCATTCCTCGCTCAACTCGGGGGGCGCCGGTCCGTGCGGACACACCGGCACCCCATATTGTGCCCGCGCGCGCCGTGGTGCCAGGGTGCGCGACCCGCCAGGTGGCATCGATCGCGCGTCAACCCGCCCGATCGGCGTCGAGCCGGCACGGCGCGCCGCAAACCTCGCCCAGCCCCCGCACCGGTCGTTTCGACGCGTCACCCAGCACGCTGCCACCGGTGCCGCTGACCGACGCGACAGCCCGCGATCGGTGATCGGCTTGGCACCCGGCAGGGGGACGGTGGAGGATACGGGGGTGCCAGACGAGGCGGGGCCCGCGACGGCCGGGGCCCGGGACGGGGCCGTCCGGCGTGTGCGGCTGCCCGCCGACCGCCGTACGCCGGCCGCCGCCCGCGCCGTGGTCCGCTCGGTGTTGACCGAGTCACACCTGGACGAGCTGGCCAACGAGGCGCTGCTGCTCACCACCGAGCTGACCACCAACGCCGTCGAGCACGCCCGCACCGAACTGGACATCGAGGTCGTCGCGGACGAGATCGGGTTGACCGTCACCGTCTCCGACTTCGCCCCCGGTTCCGGCGACGAGCTGACCGTCGGCGACCGCAACGACTCCACCGAGATCAACGAGGTCTCCGTGCGGGGCCGGGGCCTGCTGCTGGTCGACCACTTCGCCAGCCGCTGGGGCACCACGTACCTGCCCACCGGCAAGGGCGTCTGGTTCCGGCTGGACCGCCCCGGCGTCGACCCGCCCTCCGGCGGGAGCATCGGCGAATCGACACCGGCCAACGCCGGCCCCCGGACGAGCACCGACGGGTCCGCGCCGAGCGCCAGCGCGATGAGCGAACTCATGCAGACCGCCCCCGACCTGTACGGGGACGACCCGCTGCCCGACTTCGCCACCAGCCTGCTCAGCCGGGTCGCCGAGATGGTGGGCGCAGCCGGCGGCACGATCCGCCTGGACCGGGGCGACGGGCAGGGCCGCCAGGTGCTGGCCCGCTTCGGTCGGCCACCCCGCCCCGACAGCGACCTGCTCCGGGTGCCACTGACCGTGCACCGCCCGTACGCCGGGGAGTTGGAGCTGGACGCCGCGCCGTCGGCGTACGCCCAACCGTTGGCGGTGCTCACCGCCGAGCGGCTGTCGCTGCACCTGGAGAACGACCGGCTGCGCCGGGCCGACGTCCGCCGGCAGGTGTGGCTGACGTTCCTGGCCGAGGCGAGCGAACTGCTGGCCCAGTCGCTCGACGTCGACCTGACCATGGCGCTGGTGCCGCAGTTGGTGGTGCCGCGACTCGGCCAGTGGTGCGCGGTGCACACCACCGATGAGTGGGGTCGGCTCCGGCTGGCGGCGGCCAGCCACGCCGACGAGTCGATGCTTCCGCAGTTGCACAAGGTGCTGGCGGAGACCGGGCCCGATTCGATCCAGGCCCGCCTGCGCGAGGCGTCCCGCAGCGCGGCGCAGATCCCCCTGGGCGGCCCGATGGAGGGTTTCGCCGTCCCGCTGATCGCCCGCGGGCAGCGGCTCGGGACCCTGGCGGTGGGGCGGCACCAGCGGCACCGGCACGACCCGGACGAGGTGGCAGTGTTGGAGGACGTGGCCCGGCGGGCCGCGCTGGCCATCGAGAACGCCCGGATCCACGCCGAACGCCGTCGGGTGGCGCAGACGCTCCAGCAGTCTCTGCTGCCGCCGGTGCTGCCGCTGGTGGACGGAATCGGTTTCGCCGCCGAGTACGTCCCGACCGGCGACGACGCCGAGGTGGGCGGCGACTTCTACGATGTGGTGCCGCTGCCCGACGGGCGCTGGCTGGTGGTGATCGGTGACGTCTCGGGCAAGGGTGTCCAGGCGGCCGCGGTGACCGGGCTGGTCCGGGACGTGATCCGGGTGCTGGTCGGCGACGGCAAACCGTTACCGGAGGCGCTGGCACGGCTCAACGAGACACTTGTCGAGCGCGGTGGCGGTCGCTACTGCACGCTCGCGCTGGCAGCGGTCGGGCCGGGCGAGGGTGACCAGTTGGACGTCTCGCTGCACCTCGCCGGGCACGACCGGCCGGTGTTGCTGGCCGCAACGGGCGGCGCCGGGTTCGTCGGCACCGGCGGCACCGCCCTCGGCCTGCTCGACACGATCACCTCGCCGACGGCGGAGATCACGCTCGCGCCGGGCGATTCGCTGATCTTCTACACCGATGGCGTCACCGAGCGGCGGCGCGGCCGGGAGTTGTTCGGCACCGATCGACTGCGCGACGCCGCAGCGCCCCTGGCCGGGTATTCGGCCGACGTGGTGGCCGCCCGGCTGCGCGCCGCGGCGATCAACTTCTCGGTCGAGCCGCCCCGGGACGACATCGCCGTCCTGGTGCTCCGCAACGACGCGAGCTGACCGCCGCGCCGCCCTCGGATATTCGGTCCGCTCGGTAGATTGACGGTCATGACGAGCGTCGCGCAGGTCACGTCGTACTCCCGGCCGGCAGTCCGGGCCCTGATCGTCGCGCAGCTCGCGACCCTTGGCGCGTTCGTCGCCGTGCTGCTGCTCTACGTCGGTCGGATGACGACCGCCGGCGTCGGCCCGGCCGAGATGCTGACCGGCGCGTACGACCCGAAGGACATGATCCCGTTCGGGATGGCTGGGCTGAACCCGTTCCTCTGGCTCTACGCAGTGGTCGGGATGCTCTACGTGGTGGGTGCGGTGCTCGCGCTGCCGTTGGCGATCGTCGCTGTGGCGCTGGCCGCCCGGGCGCGTGAGGCCCTACCCCGGGCGACCCGGTCACTGCTGCTGGTCGGTGCGGTAGGCGGTCTGCTGGTGCTGGTGGCCCGTTTCACCCCGCCGCTGCTGGACATGCACCGGTGGTGGCTGGACTGACCTCGGCCGGGCCGCACCGGCCGACAAGCTGACCCGGCCGGGCCGCACCGGCAGACGGCCAACCTGGCCTCACAGGCCGCCGGGGAGCCGCCCGGGTGCGAGCCGGTGCTCCGGATCCAGGTGCTGCTTCGCGGCCCGCAACTGGGCCAGGCCGGCCAGTTCGCCCCAGAGGTCGACCGCCTGGCGGACCGCCGCCGGAGCGGAGACCACCACGCAACGGCCATGCCGGGCCAGCAGCACCCCTCGGACGGCGGCCAGGATGGACGCCACCCGGTCGGCTGCCAACGCCCCGGGCAGTGCCGCATGAACCACGCCCAGCCCGGCGGAGCCGCGCACCGGCACCGGCGCTCCGGCAGCGTCGCGTAGCGCGTAGACGGCGGCGTGCAGGTCGCCGATCGGGACTTCCAGGCGCAGCGCCGTGTCACCGGGCGCGAACGGGTAGCGGCGCCACCACGTCGGCGCGGAGTGGGCGATCGTCGCCTCCCCGTGCAGCAGGCCGACCAGCCGCTCGGCACGCTCGCCGACGTCGGCGGGGCCGCCTTCCAGCAGCACCACCAGGCTGCCGGCCCGGGACGGGGCGCCGGCCCGGCCGGACATCGACGGATGACGCTCGCGGGCGGTGGCCGCCGGGTGACCGGGCGGGTACGGCGTACGTGGGCGGGGGGTGCCTCCGGGCAGGTCCAGCTCGATGGCCGACGGCTCCAGCCGAGCGGCGAGGATCGTCTGGACCAGGTCGTGCACCTCCAACGGCGTCCACACCGGGCGGGACACCCAGAGCCTGCTCGCCGGCACCGGCTGCACCCGCAGGCTCGCCGACACCAGCACGCCGAGCGCGCCCTGGGAGCCGCAGAGCAGGCGGGCCAGGTCGAGGCCGGGCGCGCCACCGCCGACGCTGATCAGCTCGCCGTCGGCGGCGAGGTAACGCACACCGAGCAGTTGGTCGCAGGGGCTGCCGTGGCGGTGGCGCAGCGGACCGGACTCGCCGGCGGCGAGCACGCCGCCCAGTGTCGCGCCCGGTGAGGGGGCGTCCATCGCGAGCCGCTGCCCGGTGCGCTCCAGGGTGGCCTGCACCGCCCGCAGTGGAGTGCCGGCACCCACGTCGGTCACCAGCGAGTCGACCGGCTCGTGACCGATGCCGGCGAGCCGGCCGGTGTCGAGCAGGATGTCGACCTGAACGGGGGCCGCACCCCAGTCGATCTTCGTGCCCGCACCTCGGGGCACCACCGCCAGATCGTGCACGGCGGCCAGCCGCAGCACCTCGGCGGCGGCGTGCGGGCCGCCCGGGACGGCCACCCAGCGCGCCGGTCGCCCGGCCACCTCGTCGGCCGGCCCGGCCAGCCGGGAGAACGGTGGACCGCAGATCGCCGCCAGCCGCCGGGTGATCTCGAGGGCTCCGGACCGGCCGAGGGAACTCGCTGCTGCCGCCATGCGGGCCATCGTACATGTGTTCGAAAGCCGTGGTGGCGAGTATCGGGATGCCGCTGGTCCGGCGCGCTGCGGCTGCCGGCCGGTAACGTGGCCGCCGTGACCACCGAGACTGCCCCGCCCGCGGCGAAGCGGGTGCCCAGCGAGCGCACCCACCACGGCGACACAGTCGTCGACGAGTACGCCTGGCTCGCCGCCAAGGACGACCCGGCGACGATCGCCTACCTGACCGCCGAGAACGAGTACACCGACGCGCGTACGGCACACCTGGCCGACCTGCGCGCCAACCTGTTCGAGGAGACTCGCCGACGCACCCAGGAGACCGACCTGTCCGTGCCGACCCGCAAGGGCGGGCACTGGTACTACACCCGGACGGTCGAGGGGCAGCAGTACGGAGTGCAGTGCCGCCGGGCGGTCCGCGACGGTGAGACCGACCCGCCGGTCAGCGCCGACGGCGCCCCGCTCGACGGCGAGGAGGTGCTGCTCGACGGCAACCTGCTGGCCGAGGGGCACGACTTCTTCTCACTCGGCGCGTTCGACGTCAGCCCGGACGGTCGCTGGCTGGCCTACTCCACCGACTTCTCCGGCGACGAGCGATTCACCCTGCGGGTGAAGGACCTGACCACCGGCGAGTTGCTCCCGGACGAGGTGCCGGACACGTTCTACGGCACCGCCTGGTCGTCGGACGCCTCCGTGTTGTTCTACGTGACAGTGGACGACGCCTGGCGGCCGAACCGGGTCTGGCGGCACACCATCGGCTCGGCGGCCGCCGACGACGTGGTGGTCCACCAGGAGGACGACGAGCGGTTCTGGGTGGGGGTGGAGCTGACCCGGTCGGAGAAGTTCATCCTCATCGACGTGCACAGCAAGGTGACCAGCGAGGTGCTGGTGATCCCCGCCGGCAACCCGACCGGCGCGCCGGCCGTGATCGCCCCCCGCCGACAGGGCGTCGAATACACCGTGGAGCACCACGGCCACCGCTTCCTGATCCTGCACAACGACGGCGCCGAGGACTTCGCGCTGGCGTTCACCTCGGCGGACGTACCGGGCGACTGGGTGCCGTTGATCGAGCACACCCCCGGCACCCGGCTGGAGGCCGTCGACGCCTTCGCCAACCACCTGGTGGTGTCGCTGCGCACCGACGGGCTCACCGGGCTGCGGGTGCTGCCGGTGGGCAGTGACGACGGGTACGACATCGACTTTCCCGAGCCGCTGTACAGCGTCGGGTTGGACGCCAACCCGGAGTACCGCACCGGCCAGGTCAGGTTGCGCTACTCCTCACTGATCACCCCCGACTCGGTGTACGACTACGACCTGGTCACCCGGCAGATGGTGCTGCTGAAGCAGAAGCCGGTGCTGCCCGGGCCGGACGGGCGACCGTACGACCCGGCCGAGTACGAGCAGCACCGCGACTGGGCGCTCGCCGACGACGGCACCCGGGTGCCGATCTCACTGGTCTGCCGCGTGGGCACCCCCCGGGACGGCTCGGCACCCTGCGAGCTGTACGGCTACGGCTCGTACGAGGCGAGCATGGACCCGTGGTTCTCGGTGGCCCGACTGTCCCTGCTGGACCGGGGCGTGGTCTTCGCTGTGGCGCACACCCGGGGCGGCGGTGAGCTGGGCCGACGGTGGTACGACCAGGGCAAGCTGCTGGCCAAGAAGAACACCTTCACCGACTTCGTGGCGTGCGCCCAGCACCTGGTCAAGGCCGGCTGGACGGCAAGCGACCGGCTGGTCGCCCGGGGCGCCTCGGCCGGTGGCCTGCTGATGGGCGCGGTGGCCAACCTCGCGCCGGACGCGTTCACCGGGATCGTGGCGCAGGTGCCGTTCGTGGACGCGCTCACCTCGATCCTCGACCCGTCGCTGCCGCTGACGGTCACCGAGTGGGAGGAGTGGGGCAACCCCCTCGACGACCCCGAGGTGTACGCGTACATGAAGTCCTACACGCCGTATGAGAACGTGGCCGCCGTGGACTACCCCGCGATCCTCGCGGTGACCAGCCTCAACGACACCCGGGTGCTCTACTCGGAGCCGGCGAAGTGGATCGCCCGGCTGCGGGCTGTCGCCCCGGGCGGCGACTACCTGTTGAAGACCGAGATGGGTGCCGGGCACGGTGGCCCTAGCGGTCGCTACGACTCGTGGCGCGAGGAGGCGTTCATCAACGCCTGGGTCCTGGACCGCATCGGCCACGCCTGACCCGTGGGACGGCATGATCGCGCTCGGTGGTGGGGTGGTCCCCTCGGCGGCTCGGGGAGACCACTGCTTCCATGATCGGGCGCGATCATGGCCGGGTCGCACATGCGCGGCCTGGCCTTTTCGGGTCGCGGCGGATGTCGCGGCCTAGACTTCCGGGGTGACCCCGGCCTCGGATAGTGACGGTGGAGCCGCCGAGGACGTCCGCCGACCGAGCGTGGCGGCGGTGGCACGGGACCGCCGGGTCTGGCTGATCCTCGCGGTGGTCGCCGGCCTGGTGGTCTGCTGTTGTTCGGCAGTGGTCGGCACCCTGATCGCACTCTCCTCCGGCCTGCTCGCCGCCTGAGCCGGCCGGTGGGGGCACAGTGGTTCAGGTCGTGCGCAGCTCGTCCAGGGCGGTGCTGGCGCGCAGGAAGAGCAGGCCGACACCGATCGTCAGCAGCACCGCTGCCAACGCGCCGGCACCGAGCCACGCCAGGTGTTCCAGGGGTACGGCGGGGACCCGCCTGACCTCGGGTAGTCGGACGAACTGGATGTACTGCCCACGGGTGGCCGGGTCGGCACAGAGCGCCTCCGTGCCGGTGCAGATCTCCGTCGACGATTCACCCCGCACGGCTCCGGGAAAGAGCCCACGACCGAGCAGCGTGCCCACGGCGAGCGCGAGCAGGATCGCCGGCACGGCCGGCGCCAACGCCTGCCAGGCCACCGAACGGCTCAGCGTGGCGCGCGGCACCCCGGTGGCGACCAACGCGGCGTACGCGCGTCGACGGGCGACGATCCCCTCGACCAGCGCGACGATCAACCCGCCCGCCGCGATCAGGATGGCCACCGCGACAGCGGCGTCGACCAGGTCCATGGTGTCCAGGTAGAACGAATCGGGACGCTCGTCCACGCCGGCGAGCAGGTTCTGCTCACGGTCGAGCTGGTCCTGAGTGGCGAACTGGGCGCGCAACGCGGCCGCACCGGCACCGAAGATCAGCGCGGCGAGCAACGCCGCGAACGTGCGGCTGCCCGCCCACGGGTCGGCCATCAGCCGGCCCGCCGCGAGCAGTGCCGGAGCACGGCGGGCGTGCCGTCGCAACAACCGGCCGCAGTGGTACGAGATCCAGCCGGTGCCGATCACCACCCCGATCATCGCCGCGAACGCACCCGCCGCGAACAGCAGCGGCACCAACCAGGCCAGCCCTCCGGTGTCGTCCACCGAGTTCACCGCGGGACGGATCAGCGCGAACGAGGCCACGCCGAAGCCGATCAGGAGTCCGGCCCACGGACCCGGACCACGCTCGCGGGCGGCCTTGCGGCTGACCCCGAGCGGGCTGGTGGTGACCGTACGCAGCATCAGGGCGGCGGCCAGCGCCGCCACGACCGGCAGACCGAGCACCACGCCGGCCAGCGCGCCGGTCGACGGCAGCACGTCGGTGGGTAGGGCCAGTTGGCCCTGCGCGTCCGGGCGGTGCAGCAGATCGCGGCCGACCAGATAGACACCCAGCCCGACGAGCGTGCCGAGCAGAGCAGCCACGCCCGTCTCCAGAACGACCAACCGGGTGACCTGCCCGGGAGTGGCGCCGGCCAACCGGAGCGCGGCCAACCGGCGATCCCGTGCCGGCGCGCCGAGCCGGGCGCACTGGCCGGCCAGCGCCAGCACCGGGATCATCAGCATCAGCACCGCGATCGCCGTGCCGCCGCGCAACCCGGGCTGCGCCAGCAGAGCGTTGTGGTACTGCTCCGACCACCTGTTCTGGTTCTCGTCCGTCGCCGCCGGGGTGGGGATGGCCAACACGGTGAGCGCCGTCAGCCCGGCCACTGTCGCCAGCAGGGCGCTGAGCGCGGTGAGCACCACCCGGGCGGTGTCGGTGCGGGTGCCGGCGAGCGCGAGTCGGAGCAGCGTCGCCGGTCTCACCGGGCACCGCCGGCCAGCGGCACGTCAAGCCCCAGGCCGGTGTGGTCCACCAGGCCGTCCCGCAGCACGATCTCCCTGTCCGCGTACGCGGCGATCCGCGGCTCGTGGGTGACCAGCACGACGGCGGTGCGCTGCTCGCGGGCAAGCCGGACCAACTGGGTGAGGACCTGCTCGCCGGCGAGCGTGTCCAGTGCGCCGGTGGGCTCGTCGGCGAAGAGCGCCCGAGGCTCGGTCACCAGCGCCCGCGCCGTTGCGCAGCGCTGCTGCTGGCCCCCGGACATCTCACCCGGCCGAACATCGGCCAGCTCGGCCACCCCGAACCGTTCCAGCCAGGTGAACGCCGCCGCCCGTGCCTCTCGCCGCCCCGTGCCGGCGAGGAGCAGGGGCAGGGCGACGTTCTCGGCGGCGGTCAGCTCGGCCACCAACTGACCGAACTGGAACAGCACCCCGAACTCGGTGCGCCGCAGCCGGGACCGGGCCGCCTCCGACCAGGTGTCGATGCGGTGCCCACGCCAGGTGACCTCGCCGGCGTCCGGCCGGAGAATCCCGGCCAGGCAGTGCAGCAGTGTCGACTTGCCGCAGCCGCTCGGCCCGGTCACGGCGACGATCTCGCCCTCGGCCACGTCGAGCGTCACGCCGCGCAGTGCGGGCGTCGGGCCGTACGCCCGAACCACGCCGCGAGCCTGGAGTTGCGTCACGGATGCACCTCCCGGTGCCAGTCGGCGACCCGGCCCAGGGTGGCGTGCAGCCACCGCAGATCCGCGTCGAGGTGGGCGATCGCGAAATCGGCAGCGACCACATCGCTGAGGGTGGCGGCCTGATCGGCCTTGACCGCTGTCAACTCCCGCAGCCGCGCGGTGTGCGCGGCCCGCTGGGCGATCAGGTACGAACGGGCCCGGTCGACATCGGCGACCAGGAGCGCCACCACGACCTTGGCGAAGAGTGTGCTGGCCACGTACGGCATGGGTGCTTCCACAGTGGACAACCACTGGTCCAGCGTGACCCGCCCCTGGTCGGTCAGCGCGTACGCGGTGCGATCTGGCCCGCCCACCCGGTCCTGGGCGGCGGCAGCCACCAGCCCGTCGCGTTCGAGTCGACCGAGAGTGGCGTAGACCTGCCCGAAGGCCAGCGGTCGAGCCCGCGGCAGCCGCTCGTCGTGCGCACGCTTCAGCTCATACCCGTGCCGGCTGCCCCCTGCGAGCAACCCGAGCAGGACATGCGGCGTAGACACCCAGCCAACTATTCACCCAGCGAATACCCAAGTCAACAGCCCACCCCCGCCCCCGCCCCAACCCCAACCCCGCCCCCACCCCGCCCCCACCTGGTTGATCAAGAGGTTTGCGTCACCAACGCGCCGGAATCTGACGCAAACCTCTTGATCACCCAGGGGGGCGGAAGGCCTTGGGGGTGGGGGTGGGGGTGGGGGCCGGAGGGGTGGGGGTTAGGGGGTTTTGGGCCAGGTGGGGGTGCGGCCGGTTTGGGTCAGGAGGTGGGCCAGGTCGTGGGCCAGATTGGGGGGCAGGTTGGGGGTGGGGTTGGGGAGCAGGTTGGGGGTTGGGGTGGGTAGGGGGTCGGCGAAGACGCCCATCTTGCGGGCGGTGGGACCCAACTGCTCCACCAGCTCGTGCAGCCGCGCCACCACCTCCGGGACCGGGTGGTACTCCTGGCCGGTGGCCACCGCGAGATCCCAGCCGTGCACTGTCAGGTCCAGCAGGGCCATGCCGCCGATGACGGGCTGCGGCATCCCCATGCCCGGCGACACGCCCTCCAAGGTGGACGGATCCGACCAGGCGGTCACCAACCGGCCGGTCTCCACCTCGAAGCGATCTCGCCAGCCGTCGCCCAGGTGGTCGGGCTTCTCGGCCCACTCCACCTGCCGCTTCTCGGCCAGGTCCTGAAAGTTGACCACCACCTGGAAGAGGTGGTTGAGCAGATCACGGACCAGGTAATCGCTGCACGGGGTGGGCAGGTCCAGCTGGTCGTCGGAGACACCCCGTACGACATCGACGGTTCGCGGCGCGGCGGCCGCCAGCAGCTCGCTAGTCTGAGTGGACATAGGGCCAGCGTATGAGGGTGGTCTTGAACAAATGCGACAGCGACCGCGTGGCGACAGCCGGGGCATTCTCGACCCCGGGCGTCTGCTGCGCGAGATGCGCTTCCGCCGACACCTACCGGCGGAGTCGCTGCGACAGTGGGTCGAGCACTACTGGTTGATCGACTGGGCGTTGAGCGCGCCGTTCGAACAGCGGGTCGTGCCGCACCCGGCGGTGAACGTGGTGTTCCGACGGGACGACGACGGGCCCGAGTCCGGCGAGGTGGCCGGGGTGGGCCGCGACCTGTTCCGGATCACGCTCAACGGCACCGGCCGGGTGTGCGGGGTGCAGTTCCGCCCCGGCGGCTTCCACCCGTTCTGGCGGCGCGCGGTCAGTGAGCTGACCGGCCGTAGGGTGCCGCTGCCCACCGGCCGGCTGAGCCTCCCGGACGTCCCGGTGAGCGCCGGCACGCCTCCGGGAGCGCCCACCTCGGCGGCCGGCGACGACGAGCGCTGCCGGGCGCTGGACACCCTCCTCACCGCCTGGCAGCCGAAGCCGGACCCGATGGCCGAGGAGGCCGTCCGACTGGCCGAGGCGATCCGCAAGGACCGGACGGTGCTGCGCGTCGACGACTTCGCCGCGCGCCACGACGTTCCGGTCCGCCGGTTGCAGCGGCTCTTCCTGGAGTACGTGGGGGTCGGGCCGAAGTGGGTGATCCGCCGCTACCGACTCCAGGAGGCGGTCGAACAGGCCGCCGGTGGCCCGCTGAGCTGGGCTGACCTCGCCGCCGACCTCGGCTACAGCGACCAGGCCCACCTGGTCCGTGACTTCACCGCCGTGGCCGGGGTGTCCCCCGCCGCGTACGCCCGCTCAGTTGGCTGAGGAGAGCTGACAGATCAGCGACGCCGCAGGACGACAACGGCGACGTCGTCCTGGATCTCCGGTGGGGCCAGTTCCACGAGCAGTCGGGCGCAGAACCGGTCCAGGTCACCGTCGACAGTCGCGGCGACGCTGGCCAGGGCGGCGAGCCCTTCGTCGATGGTGGCGTCCCGCCGCTCGATCAGCCCGTCGGTGTAGAAGACCAGAGTGGCGCCGGCCGGCACCACGAACTCCAGGTCGTCCGGGCGCGGGGCGCGGACGCCGAGCAGCGGAGCGGAGTGCTGCACGAACTCGACCTTGCCGTCGATGATCATCAGCGGCGGAAGGTGCCCGGCACTGGCCAACCGGACCCGTCCGGTCGGCGGGTGCATCAGCAGTACGCAGAGCGTCGCCAGCTCGTTCGGCAGCAGGGTCCGCATCAGCTCGTTGACCCGGTGCAGGATCTCGCCGGGCTGGTGGCCCTCGACCGCGTACGCCCGCACCGCGTGCCGCAGCTCGGCCATCACTGTCGCCGCGTGCAGTGAGTGGCCGGCGACGTCCCCGATCGCGAGCAGCAGGTGCCCGTCGAGCATCACCAGCTCGTAGAAGTCGCCGCCCACCTCGGTCTGCGCGCTGGCCGGCTCGTAGCGCACCGCGAGGTCCAGGCCAGCCACTGTGGGCAGCCCACGCGGGAGCAGGCTGCGTTGGAGGGTGACAGCGATCCGGTGCTCCTCGTCGAACGAGCGCTGCCCCTCCACGGCCGCCGCCACCGCCTGAGCCAACTGCTTGAGCACCGGGGTCCGTGCGGTCTGGGTGGCGGTCGGGACCACCACGTACAGCGGGGCCCGGTCCTCGCGCAGTCGGGCGGCGGCGACTGTCACCGTGTCGTCCGCCGGCCAGTCGACGAGCGCCCAGTTCGCTGGGGTCTCCACCCGGACCGTGGCACCGGTGGGCACACCGGTGTCGTCGACGACCCAGGGCACCACGGCGGCCACCGCGCCGGGACCGGCGCAGACACCCGCGAGGCAGTCGCCGTCGAAGGTTTCGGCGATCACCGCGGCCGGGCTCTTGAAGATCTGCGCGGCGCCCTCGGCTGCGGCCTCCAGCAGGCGCGCGAAGGTCGGCGCCGCGTGCACAGCGACTGTCGTGTCGGCCAACCCGAGCAGCCGCTCGGCGAGCAGTTCGGCGCGCTGGCGGGCCTGGTAGTAGCGCAGCACCGCCCGGGTGGTGGCGATCAGCTCCTCGGGCTCGATCGGCTCGGTCAGGTACGCGTCGGCACCCCGGGTCAGCCCCTGGGCGCGGTCGGCCACGTCCACTGCGTGCGCCGACACGTGGATCACCGGCATCGCCGGGTGCCGCGCCTTGATCTGTTCGCAGACCTCGTAGCCGCTCAGGTCGGGCAGCCGGACGTCGAGGACCACCAGGTCGATCCGGTCCACCTCGACCCGAGCCAACGCCTCGGCGCCGTTCTCGGCCTCCAGCACCGTGAACCCGGAACGGGTCAACCAGCTGACCAGCAGGTAACGCTTGGTACGACTGTCATCGACCACCAGGATGGTTGTCGGCATGCCGTCCACGCCGTCACGCCCCGCCGACGGGTAGGGAGACGGTGAATGTGCTGCCTTCGCCGGCCGCGCTGGTCAGCTCCAGTGACCCGCCGAGCAGCGTCACCAACCGCCGGGCGTACGGCAGACCGAGGCCGGTGCCGCCGACCCGGGTGGCACCGGGGATCTGGTAGAACTCCTCGAAGATCCGGTCGTGCAGCTCGGGAGCGATGCCCGGCCCGGTGTCGCGGACCTCGAACTGCCAACGGTCGCCGTGTTGGCTGGCCCGCAGGCGCACCTCGCCGCGCTCGGTGAACTTCAACCCGTTGTGCAGCAGGTTGCGCAGCACCTGGCCGAGCAGCACCTCGTCGGTGCGCAGCAGGGCCGGCGCGGCCGGCTCCTCCACTACCAACTCCACCTCGGGGCGGCTGGCTAGCGCGCGCAGCGTGCCGCGCAGTTGACCGAAGACCGGCCGCAGGTCGACCTCGGCCAGCTCCGGCTCGATCCGGCCGGACTCCGCCTTGGCCAGGTCGAGGAGTTCGTTTACCAGGTTGAGCAGGTCCGCCGCCGACGAGCGGATCAGTTCGATCTGGCGGCCCTGCTCGTCGGTGAGCGGGTCGGAGGCGGAGTCGGTGAGCAGCCGCCCCAGGCCGATGATCGCGGTGACCGGGGCGCGCAGCTCATGGCTCACATTGGCCAGGAACCGGCTCTTCGACTCACTGGCCGCACGGAGTTGGGCCGACTTCTCGTCCAGCTCGGCGTAGAGGGCGACGACGCCACGGTTGGTCTCCTCCAACTCCTCGGTGAGCTGGTTGTAGAGCGCCAGCACGCCGCGGTTGGTCTCGGCCAGCTCCTCGTTCAGCACGGCCAGCTCGTCGCGCTGACTGCGTACCTCGTCGAGTGCGGCGATGAGCTGCCCGTTCTGCACTGTCAACTCGTCCAGCGCACTGGACGGCGCGGTGCGGCCGAGTTCGGTACGGAACTCGGCCAGCCGCTCCGGGGTCGGCGTCGGCGCGTTGGCCGGGACTCGTCGGGACATCCGTACGACCGTAACCCCCTCGACGGTCGACACGCTCAGTGTGTCGACCAGTCGGGACACCGCGCCGGACTGCGGTTGGTAGCGATCGTCGGGCAGCGGGGACACCGGGGCCAGGTCGGCGCGCAGGTGGAAACGGCCGTCGGCACCCGCGTCGACGTGGAAGGAGACATCGGCACCGCCGACTGTCCGCAGCAGATCCCGGGCGACCTCGCTGAGCGCGGTGGCGATCCGCACCTGGTCCTGGTGTTCGAGGCCGACCACAGCGGCCACCTCGCGCCCCCGCTGACGGATCACGAAGATGTCCTGCTCGACCCGCAGCGCCATCTGGAGCAGCGGCAGCGCTGCCGGCTCTCCGCTCACGCCCACGACCTCGCGACCAGTACGCAGGCGTCGTCACGTCGTACACCGGCGTCCCGGAGCAGGGTCGCCGCCATGATCAGCGGGGATCGCTCCGCCAGGCCCGGGTAGTCGGTCATCCGCCACCGGTCGACCACCCCGTCGCTGTGCATCACCAGCCGGGCGCCGGGACCGAACGGGTAGTCGTACTCCCGGATCGTCGGCCGTTGGTGGCCGGCGATGCCGGGCAGCGACACCAGCCCTCGACGGCGGCCGTCACCCTCGACGACCACGCCGGCGATGTTGCCCAGGCCGGCGTAGTGCAGCACGCCGGCCTCCGGCATCAGCTCGCCGACGGCGAGCGCGGCGCCCCGGGTGTGCGACATGCTCCGGTGCAGGTGACCGACCACCATCGCCGGTGGGCCGGCCGGGGCGTCGCGGAACGCGGCCAGCGCCGCCTCGGTGGCGGCTCCGGCCAGCGGGCCGTGCCCCAACCCATCGCTCACCAGCACCTGGTGCCGCCCGTCGACGACCCGCACGGCGTAGCCGTCGCCGCTGATCGTCTCGCCGGTCAGCGGTCGGGTGAGAGCGCCGGCCCAGGACGGCCGAGCCGGCTCGGCCGGCCAGACCTGCACGGCGAGGACGGTGCCTCGGCCCGGCAGCGAGTATCCGTCGAACCAGCTGGCCTGCCGGACGATGGCGCCCAGACCGATGCCGAGTGTGCCGGTGGTGGAGTGCCCGTCCTGGGACGAGACGGTCAGGTCGGCCATGCCGGGCCCGGAGTCGATTGCCACCAACTCCACCCCGGCCTGCCCGGCGCGGCGTACCGGCCGGAGCAGCAGGACACCGTCGTCGGCGTGCTTGACCAGGTTGCTGGTCAGCTCGGCGGCGACGATGGCCAGGTCGGCGATGCGCGCCTCGCCCATCTCCACCTGCGCGCCGAGACGTTCGGCGGCACGCCGGACGGCACTCGCCGCGCTGCTGGCCTCCACCCGGAACCAGATGCCACTGTCGGTGACCGCGTCGGCGTTCACCTGGACCACTTGGTGACCGTGATCCGCGTACCGGTCTCCGCTGACGTCTCGATCTCGAACTCGTCGACCAGGCGTCGTGATCCACTGAGCCCGAGGCCGAGGCCACCGCCGCTGGTGTAGCCGTCGGTCATCGCCAGGTTCAGGTCGGCGATGCCCGGCCCGGAGTCGGCGAACACGATCTGCACGCCCTTGCGTCGGCCGTTGTCCACGACAGTCACCTCGACCGAACCGCCGCCGCCGTACACCAGGGTGTTGCGGGCCAACTCGCTCGCAGCGGTGACCACCTTGGTCTGGTCGACGAGGGACAGCTTGCTGGCCACCGCCACGGCGCGGACCAGCTGCCGGACGCGCACCACGTCCTCATCGCTGCGGACCGACTGCGCCTGTGGCTGGCCCAGGTCGATGCCCGCGGTCACGGCGTGGCCGTCTCGGCGTCCGGATCGTCGTCGAGCTGGTAGTCGAGCTCGTCGGCGTGGGCCGCCGCGATCAGCTCCATGCCACGCTCCACGTTCAGCGCGGTACGGATGCCGTTCAGCGACAGCCCGAGTTCGACAAGGGTGATGGCGACGGCCGGACGCATCCCGACCACCACCGTCTCCGCGTCCAGCACCTTGGAGATCGACGCGATGGTGGAGAGCATTCGCCCGACGAAGGAGTCGACGATGTCCAGTGCCGTGATGTCGATGATGACGCCGTGGCAGCCGGTCGCGACGATGCGCTCGGCCAGGTCCTCCTGGAGCTGGACCGCCGTCTGGTCGGACATGTCGAGCTGAATCGAGACGAGCAGGATGTCCCCGATCTTGAGGATCGGCACCCTCTCCATCAGGCGTCCCGGCGCGGCTGGCGGCGGGCGGTCTCCACCCCGTTGAGCCGCAGCACGTGGCGCAGCGCGTCGGCGAGGCTCGCCTTGGTGGCGATGTCGCCGAACTCGATGCCGAGCGCCACGATGGTCTGCGCGATCTGCGGACGGATGCCGGAGATGATGCAGTCGGCGCCCATCAGCCGGGCAGCCACAACGGTCTTCAGGATGTGCTGGGCGACCTGGGTGTCCACCGCCGGCACGCCGGTGATGTCGATGATCGCGTACGGCGAGCTGGTGTCGACAAGGGTCTGGAGCAGCCGCTCCATGACGACCTGGGCCCGGGCCGAGTCGAGGGTGCCGACCAGCGGCACGGCGACGACGCCCTCCCAGAGCTTGACCACCGGCGTGGAGAGCTCGAGCAACTGCTCGGCCTGGTCGGCGATCAGGCTCTCCCGGGTGCGGACGAAGCTCTCGAACGTGAACAGGCCCATCTCGTCGACCAGCTTCGAGAAGGCGACGAAGTCCTGGAGCGCGTTCGGGCCGCCGGCCTCCTGCACCAGCTCGGCCAGCACGTCCTTCAGCGCGAAGATGCTGATCGTGGTCTCGGTGGCGGAGAAACCCTGCCGGGCCCGGCCACGGGACAGCTCGGAGAGCGCGGCGCGCAGCTCGGCAGCGCCGTCGGCGGCCAGGTCGATGGTGCCCTGCTGGCCGGTGGCGACGATGGCACGGTGCAGGTCCTGGACCTGTCGGCGCAGCTCCGCCTGGCTCAGCCGGCCTCGCAACGAACTGGTGACGATCTCGGTCCACCGAGTCGTGACCCGTTCGTCCTGCCCGCTCAGCAGCGCGGCGAGCCGACCACTTTCTTCGGTGCTCAACGCCATTTCGAACCCCCTTGACCTGGACCGGGCGGACTCTATCACCGGGGTCTGATCAACTACTTGCCCCGTAGCAACGGAATGACGATGGCCACCGGATCACGGCTCCCGTTCTACCTCTGACCATGGTCGTGGGATACCGTTCCCCCGATAACAGGAGGTCTGGCGAATGTCGTTGACGGTGCACACGGAACAACGCGGCGACGTGGTCGTCGTGGCGGTCGCGGGCGAGCTTGACATGGCCACCGCACCGCAGCTTCAGGACCAGATCACCGACCTGCTCGACAAGGGCCGCAACCGGCTGGTGTTCGACCTGGCAGACGTCTCGTTCTGCGACTCGACCGGTCTGTCGGTCTTCGTCCGCGCCAAGAACAGCTGCGACGAGGCTGGCGGCGTGGTCCGGCTGGCCGCCCCGCAGCGCGGCGTGCTGCGCATCCTCGAGGTGAGCGGGCTGGTCGAGGTGCTGCACACCTACCCGACGGTGGATGAGGCAGTCGCCGGCGAACCGACGCCAGCTTCCTCCTGACCGTCAGCGTGCGTCACTCGTCCTCGACGTAACGAGGACGAGCGATCACCATGCCCGCCGTCGTCTGCACGGCCAGGGCGCCCAGCAGGAACCCGATCGGCGCGGTCCAGCCGCCGGTGGCCTCGTAGAGGATGCCGACCATCAGCGGGCCGAGGGCGGCGATCACGTACCCGGTGCTCTGCGCGAACGCGGAGAGCGCGACAGTGCCCTCGGCGGTTCGGGCGCGAAGGCCGATGGCGGTCAGGATCATCGGGAACGCGCCCTGACCGATCGCCAGCAGGGCGACCCAGAGCAGCGCGGCACCGTGCGGTGCGAACGCCAACCCCAGGTAGGCCAGCGCCGACGCGGTGGTCAGCCCGAGCACCAGCGGTCGCAGGCTGCCGAGCCGACCGGCCAGGGTGGGCATCAGCAGCGCGATCGGCACGCCGAGCGCGGTCACCCCGGCGAGCAGCAGCCCAGCCGACTCCGGCTGGTAACCGGCGTCGCGGAACAGTTGGGCCAGCCAGCCCATGATCGCGTACCCACTGAGCGACTGCGCCCCGAAGTAGACGGCCATCGCCCAGCCGAGCCGGGTCCGCGCCGGCCGGACCCGCACCGGCGTGGCGACGACCGCCGTCGGGGTCGCCCGCCGCGCCGCGGCGCGGGTCCGCAGTGCCAGCGGCACCCACGGGAGTACGGCCACCGCTGCCATCGCGGCCCAGACGCCGAGCCCGGCCCGCCACGACCCGAAGGCGTGCGCGATCGGCACCGCGGAGGCGGCGGCCACAGTCGTGCCCACTGTCAACGCCATCGTGTACGCCCCGGTGACCAGGCCGGTGCGGTGCGGGAAGTGCTGCTTGACCAGCATCGGCAGCAGGATGTTGGCGACCGCGATGCCGGACAGCGCCAGCGCGCTGGTGAGTACGAAGATCAAGGCCGAGTCGGTGACGACCCGGAGTACCTGGCCCACGGCGAGGGCGAACATGGCGACCACCAGCACCCGGGCCGGTGCCACCCGGCGGACCAGCCACGGGGTGAGCGCGCCGAGGCCGGCGAACGCGATGGTCGGCAGGGTGGTGACCAGGCCGGCGGTGACGCCGGACAGGCCCAGCCCGTCGCGGACCTCGTCGAGCAGCGCCCCGAGGCTCGTCACCACTGCGCGCAGGTTGAGCGCGACCAGCAGCATCCCGACCAGCACCAGCGCGCCACCGGTCGCCGGGTGCGTCCGCCGGCCGGTGCCGGGGTCCCGCGTCGGGCGAGGGTCGACGGCGACGGGGGCGGGCAGCGGCGGAGCGGCGGTTGGTGGCGGGGTCATGACCTCTAACCTACAATCATGGGATGAATTTGGGACCGGTGATGTAACCAGTGCCACCGTCTGTTGATTTCCCCTCCGCGCCGCTGGCGCCCCCCAGCGGCCAGCCAGCCGTGCCGCCCCACAGCCAGCCAGCCGTGCCGCCTCGCGGCCACCGGGTCCGGCAGACCACCGAGCAGCTCCGCGCCCGGATCCTGGGCGGCGAATGGCCCGTCGGCGGGCGCATCCCCACCGAGCCACAACTGGTCGCCGCGCTGGGCGTCGGGCGCAACACGGTCCGCGAGGCGGTCCGCGCCCTGGTGCACGCCGGGGTGCTGGAGTGCCGGCAGGGCTCCGGCACCTACGTGGTGTCCACCGACGAACTGGCACCGGTGGTCGCCCGCCGACTCGGCGACGACCGGATGACCGAGGTCATCGAGGTACGCCGCGCCTTCGAGGTGGAGGCCGCTCGGCTCGCCGCGTTGCGTCGTACCCCGGAGGACCTGGCGGCGCTCGACGGCGCGCTCGCCCAGCGCGAGGCCGCCTGGCACGGCGGCCGGGTCGACGCGTTCGTCGAGGCCGACGCGGCACTGCACACGGCGGTGGTCGCCGCCGCGCACAACGCCATGCTCGCCGAGCTGTACGCCTCGGTGGGCACCGCCCTGCGCAGCACTGTCGCCCAGGCCATGGGCGGGGAGCTCACCCCCGAGCGCTACGTCGATCACACCCGACTGGTCGAGGCCATCCGGGCCGGCGATCCCGGCCGGGCGGCGCTCGAAGCCGGCGCTTTTCTGGAACCCGCCGAACGGGCATAGGTTGTGCCCGACAGAAAAGCGGACACCTCGGGAGTACGAATGCTCAAGGGCTTCAAAGACTTCATCATGCGCGGCAACGTCGTCGACCTGGCGGTCGGCATCGTGATCGGCGCCGCGTTCACGGGCGTGGTCACCCAGCTCACCAAGTCGTTCCTCGAACCACTGATCAAGGCACTCGGCGGGGGCACCGGCCTGTCGGCCGGGAGGTGGGAGATCACCAAGGGCAACTACATGGACTGGGCGGGGTTCATCAACGCCCTGATCACCTTCCTGCTCACCGCGGCGGTGCTCTACTTCTTCGTGGTGTTCCCGATGAACAAGCTGGCCGAGCGCCGCAAGCGGGGCGAGGAGCCGCCGCCCTCGGCGCCGAGCGAGGAGGTCAAGCTGCTCACCGAGATCCGGGACGCCCTGGTCTCCGCCGGCCACACCACCCCCGGCCAGCAGCGTGGGGCGCTGGACGACGTGCTGGGCCGCCGCCCTGAGCCGCCGACGCAGCGCTGACCCGAACGGATGCACATCGGCCCCTGCGGGATTCCCGCAGGGGCCGCACCTTCTCGTACGTGTGTTCGATAGAGTCCCGCCATGGAGCAGCGAAAGCACTGGTGGAACGGGAAGTGGGGGCGGCTGGCCCGGCGGGACGTCTTCCTGCGGGTGGACGCCGACCGGTGGCACGTCGAGCAGCGGGCCGGCGGCGCCGAGGGCATCTCCCGTTTCTACGAGTACGGCAGTGCGGACGAGGCCGAGGACACCGTCCGGGCGCTGCTCGATGGCCCGGACACCTGGCGGGAGCTGTCCCCCCGCCCGCCCGGCGGCTGGACCCTCCCGAACGGCTGAGTGGGCGGGTGCAGCAGACAGTGCGGGGGCCCTTCGTCCGCCACCGTGGCTCCGCCTCCCGGTGGCGGTACTGCTCTTTACGGTGATGACTCTGAGGCATATTGATGCCACACAGTCATCACGCTCTCCGGCCCATCGCCTCGAACCACTGCCACTACCCCATCGGCGAGCGGGCCAAGCGACGCGCGCCAGCGAAGCGGCGACGCCTGCGAGCGACGGCGTTTAGCGGCGCGCCGCCCTGGGAACCGCAGCGGGATGGACCAGCAGGACGAGCAGCAGGCGACCATCTCGCGGATCACCACCGGGATGCCGGTGATCGACTCAGCTGGCACGGAGGTCGGCACCGTGGACCTCGTCCAGCGGGGTGACCCGAACGCGGTGACAGTCCAGACACCGACCGCCGACCCGGGCAGCAGCTTGGACGAGCTGATCGAGGCGACCGCGGTCGAGGAGCCGGACGTTCCGGCCGATCTGGCGGCGCGGCTGCTGCACAGCGGCTATCTGAAGGTCTCGACCGACCTGACCCGCACCGGCGCGGTCTACGTACCGGCCGACCGGATCGGGTCGGTGGCCGACGGCCGGGTGTTGCTGGCCGTCGGGGTGGCCGACCTGCCGCCCGAGGAGTGACCCAGCCGCCCTTCCCGCGCGGCGGGGGTGGGCTGGTCCGGCCCGGCAGGGGCGGGTTGGCGGCGGTGGAAGAGCAGCAGCATCAGGCAGCCCGCGACCAGGCCCCAGAACGCGCCGCCCACGCCGATCAGCGTCACCCCGGACGCGGTCACCACGAAGGTGACCACGGCTGCCTCCCGGGTTGCCGGGTCGGTCACCGCCGAGGCGAGCGCGGTGGCGAGGGCTCCCAGTAGCGCCAGCCCGGCGACCGCCTCGATGAGGATCGGTGGGGCGACCGCCACCAGCGTGGTGGCCACGCCAGCGCCGAGGCCGAGCACGGCCAGCCCAGCGCCTGCGGTGACCGAGGCGATCCATCGGCGCTCCGGGTCGGGGTGCGCGTCGGGACCGGCGGCCAGCGCGGCGGTGATCGCCGCGAGGTTCACCGCGTGCCCGCCGGCCGGGGCGGCGAGCAGACTGGCCAGGCCGGTGGTCCGCAGCGCGGCGCCGAACGGCGGCCGGTAGCCGTAGCCGACCAGCACGGCCATGCCGGGTACGTTCTGCGCGGCCATGGTGACCAGGAACAGCGGCAGGGCCAGACCGACCAGTGCTGACGCGTTCCAGGCCGGCGCGGTCAGCGTGACCGACGGGATCAGCGCGGCACCGGTCAGGCCGGTCGGCGGTGCGGTCAGTGCGATCGCCGCCACGGCCACCACCAGCGCACCTGGCACTGCCCAGCGTCGGGCGAACCGGTGCAGCAGCAGCCAACCGACCACCACCGATCCGGCCACCACCGGCAGCTCGACCAGCGCGCGGACCGGGGCGGTGCACAGCGGCAGCAGCACCCCGGCGAGCATCGCGCCGGCCACCGGCTTGGGGATGGCGGCCACCGCACGGCCGAGCGGTGGGAACAACCCGGCCGCGACGATCAGCACACCGGAGACGAGGAAGGCGCCCACCGCCACCGGCCATCCGCCCGGCGGCGGCCCGGTCGCCACCAGCAGCGCCGCGCCCGGAGTGGACCAGGCCACGCTCATCGGTATCCGGTACCGCAAGCCCAGCCAGGCGGCGGCGAGCCCACTCGCCACGCAGAGAGCGAGCAGACCGGAGGCGGCCTGCGCGTCCGACGCGCCCGCCGCTCGGAGCCCGGCCAGCACGACTGTGAACGAGCTGGCGAAGCCGACCAGCGCGGTCACCACCCCCGCCAGCACCGGTTGCACGCGTCCGGACACCCCACCCTCCCGACTGTTCCGTTTACGGAACGGAAGCGTGTAGCACGATAGCCGGGTGCCGCACCCACCACCAGCCCCGCGCCCGGGCCTCGACGTGGATCCCGCCGTCGTCGGGCGCCGGGTCCGTGCCCTGCGCGAGGAGCAGGGGATCTCGCTGTCCACACTCGCCCGGCTCGCCGGTGTCGGAAAGGCCACCCTCTCCGGCCTGGAGCACGGCACCCGCAACCCGACCCTGGAGACGCTCTGGGCGGTCACCGCGCAGCTCGGCGTACCGCTGACGGCCGTACTGGCGGAGCCGGCCGCCGGGCCCACCGTGCACGGCACCGCCGTCACCGCCACCCTGCTGGAGGTCTTCACCGACACCGACGCGACCTATGAGCTGTACCGGATGCGGGTCGCGCCCGGCCCCGGGCAGCTCTCCCCCGCCCACCCGGCGGGGGTGACCGAGCACGTCACCGTGTTCGCCGGGGTGCTGCGCGCCGGGCCGGCTGACGCACCGCTGACCGCCCCGGCCGGCGGTCACCTCCGCTGGGTGTCGGACGTGCCACACAGCTACGCGGCGGTGGGTGACGAGGAGGTCGCCGCGAGCCTGCTGCTGCGCTATCCGCGCCGCGGAGACCCCGCCGAACGGTCACGGACCGTCGACCCCGTCGACGAAAATCGCAATCATTTCTCGACCTAGGTAGGAGGCGTAGAGACGAATGCGGGTTGTTCTTGGCAAGCTTGTCCCCATGACGCTGATCCTCCGCTCGGTCATCCTCAACGACATCGGCTTGGTGCGCACCAACAACGAGGACTCCGCCCTCGCCGGTGACCGCCTGATCGCCGTCGCCGACGGCATGGGCGGGCTGCCTGCGGGCGAGGTGGCGAGCGAGATCGTGATCCGGATTTTGGACGAGCTGGCTCCGCCCACCGACCCCGACGGCGCCGCCGACGCGCTGCGTGCCGTGGTCAGCACCGCCAACCAGCGCATCCACGCCGCCATCACCGTCGACCCGAGCCGGGACGGCATGGGTACGACGCTCACGGCGGCGCTGCTGGCCGGGGAGACGCTGGTGCTGGCCCAGGTGGGCGACTCCCGCTGCTACCTGCTGCGCGAGGGGGAGCTGACCCAGCTCACCCGGGACGACACGTTCGTACAGGCGCTCGTCGATCAGGGCACCCTCTCTCCCGAGCAGGCCCGCCACCACCCGCAGCGGTCCCTGGTGACCCGGGCCGTGCAGGGCGCCGACACCCCACCCGCGGTCGGGGTGCTCACAGTGGTCCCCGGTGACCGGCTGCTGCTATGCAGCGACGGGCTCTCCGACTACGTCGAGGACGAGGCCATCGCCGCTGCCCTGGGCATGTACGCCGACCGCCAGCAGTGCGGCGAGCAGTTGGTGAAGCTGGCCCACCACGCCGGCGCGCCGGACAACGTCACAGTCGTGGTCTCCGACGTCGTCGCCCGCTGACCCGTACGGCTCGCTCGGCGGCTCACCCGGACCGACTGGTTCGGGTTCCGCTGCCACAGTAGGTGGTTGTGCCATCTAGCTAGCGCCGCTACTGTCCGACGCGTGGATTCCGACCGACGTGGGCAGTGGCTGCGGGGGGTGCTCGACATCTGCGTCCTGGCCCTGCTGTCCAACGGCGAGTCCTACGGCTACCAGCTCGCCCAGGCGCTCGACGCGGCGGGCGTCGGGCCGATCCAGGGCGGCACGCTCTACCCCGTGCTGCTGCGCCTACAGAAGACCGGCCTGGTGACCGCGCAGTGGCGGGAGGGCAGCGCCGGGCCAGCCCGCAAGTACTACCGGCTCACCGACGACGGGCACGCGGCACTCCGCGCCGGCGGCAGCGCCTGGCTCACCTTCGTCCGGCCGGTGAACGACATCGTCACGAAGGGGGTCAGCCGGTGAACGCCGACGATTGGCTGCGTACGCTCACAGCCGAGCTGCACCAACGCCGGGTCGCGGCGGACGCCGCACGGCACGTGGTCGCCGAGGCCGCTACGCACCTACGCGAGGGCGGCGGCGACCCCTGGGTCGTCTTCGGCCCACCCCAGCAGTACGCGGGTGCCGTCGTGGAGAGCATCGGCACCGCGCCCGGACCGCGCCCCGGCCCGGTCCGGTTGCACGCCGCGGGCATCACCAAGCGGTACGGACGGCGAACCGTGCTGCGCGACGCCACGCTGACCGTCCGGGCCGGACAGATCGCCGCAGTCGTCGGCGCGAACGGCTGCGGCAAGAGCACCTTCCTCCGGATCTGCGCCGGACTCATGTCACCGGACGCCGGTGAGGTGACCGTCTCCGGGCGGCTCGGCTACTGCCCGCAGTCCGGCGGCACCTCCGACTTCCTGCTCGCCGACGAGCACTTCGTGCTGATCGGCGCCGGCCAGGATGTGGCCCGGGGCCCGGCCCGCCGCGCCGGTCGGGCGGCGGCCCGGCAGCTCGGCTGGGAAGCGGGCGGCGACGTGCAGGCCCGCCACCTCTCCGGCGGCACCCGACAGAAGCTCAACCTGACCATGTCCACGCTCAGCGCCCCCGACGTGCTGCTGCTCGACGAGCCGTACCAGGGCTTCGACCAGGGCACGTACGTCAACTTCTGGGACCAGCTCAGCAGGTTGCGCGACGCCGGCACCGCCATCGTCGTGGTGACCCACCTGCTCAACCAACTCGACCGGGTGGACATCGTGCTCGACCTGACCCCGGCACACGAGACCCTGTGGCACGCGCCCGGCATCCAGGGAGGCCGCCCGTGAACCGGCTCGTCACCGTCGCCGAGATGACACTGCGGGAGCTGCTGCGGCGTCGAGGCGTACTCCTGCTGTTGTTGTTGATGCCGTTGACCTTCTACCTGATCCGGCGGGACGCCTACCTCGGGCAGTCGGTTCGCTCGCTGCTGCTCGGCGTGGGCTGGGCGGTGAGCACCGCCGCGCTGTTCGCCACGACCGCGGCCCGCGAGTTGGAGCCGAGGCTGCGGCTGGCCGGCTACCGCCCACACCACCTCTACCTCGGTCGGATGCTCGGTCTGTGGACGGTGGGGCTGGTCATCTCCGTACCCTTCTTCCTGCTCCCGATGATCGACGGCGCGGACCTGCGGTACGGCGGCCTGGCGGCGGCGCTGCTCTGTTCCGTCGCGGTGGCGGCGCCGTTCGGGATGCTGATCGGTGCGCTGCTGCCCCGCGAGTTGGAGGGCACGCTGCTGCTGCTCACAGTGGTGACGGTGCAGATGCTGATCGACCCGGCCGGGTCCGGGGCGAGGTTGACGCCGTTCTGGTCGAGCCGGGAGATCGCCACCTGGACTGTCGACAACACCGACCAGGGCTATCTCTTCCGTGGCCTGCTGCACGGGCTCGTCGTCACCGCCCTGCTGACCCTGGGCGTGGCCGCGGTGGCCAGCGTCCGTCTGCGCCGCCGTCGCCACCTGCGGCACCTGCCGGTCGGCTGACCGCCGCACCGGCCGCGGATCGGGCCAATCCGGTTGCTGCGACCCGCGCGGCGGGTTGAGATAGGCGAATGACCATTCGCCGGGTGACCGACGACGACCGTCTCACCACCAGCTTCCCGCTGGCCGCGTACGCCTTCGAGTCCTCGCCGCTCAGCGCTGCCCGCACCGCCGAGTTCCGCGACTACCTGCCCTACAACCAGGGCAACCGGACGCTGATCGCCGAGGAGGACGGCACCACGTTGGCCGCCGTCTCGGCCATCCCGATGCGACAGAACCTGCGCGGGGTGGTGCTGCCGATGGCCGGTGTCGCC
Organism: Micromonospora sp. NBC_00821; assembly: GCF_036347035.1. Lineage (NCBI taxonomy): Bacteria > Bacillati > Actinomycetota > Actinomycetes > Micromonosporales > Micromonosporaceae > Micromonospora > Micromonospora sp. NBC_00821. Next base: position 489,387 of record NZ_CP108880.1, on the reverse strand, counting down.
GGGGTGGCGACCCATCCGCTGGCCCGCCGGCAGGGGCACGTCCGGACGCTGCTGCACCAACTCCTCGACGAGATGCGCGACGAGGGCCACCCGCTCAGCGCGCTCTATCCGTTCCGGCCCAGCTTCTACGCCCGGTTCGGCTACGTCGGGCTGCCCAAGCCGCGCCGGGTCACCTTCACCCCGGCCAACCTGGGTTCGCTGCTCCGGGTGGACCTGCCCGGCGAGGTCGGCTGGGAACGCGTCGCGGCCGGCTATCCGGCGTGGCGGGCGTTCACCGAGCGCAACCTCCAGGAACGACACGGCTTCGCGATCTTCCCGGACCACCGGGCGGTCGGGATGCGTGACCGTGACGAGTACTGGCTGCTCACCGCCCGGGTCGGCGGGGAGGTCACCGGCGCGGTGACGTACCGGATCGACGAACACGGCGGCACGCTGCACGGCAACGAGCTGCTTGTCGCCGACCCGCTCGCGCGGACGCTGCTGTTGCAGTTCTTCGCCCGGCACGTCGACCAGATCGAGCGGATCACCGTTCAGGTTCCGCCGGACGAGTTGCCCGAGCTGTGGCTGACCGACCTGGACGTGCACGTCGAGGCCCGTACGGCAGTGCCGGGTTCGTCCGCGCCGATGGCCCGGCTGCTGTCGCTGGACGCGTTGAGCGGGCTGCCCGCCGGCCCGGGCCGGGTGCGGATCGAGCTGACCGGGGACCGCTGGCTGGCCGGCACCCACCTGCTCGACGGCACGACCGGAGCGCTGGAACTGGTCGGCGACACCACCGGCCGCGCGCCGACCGCCACGCTCACCGCCGCCGGGCTCTCCGCCCTCGCGTACGGGGTGCTGGACCCGGCCGAGCTGCCGCTACGCGGTCTGGGTGAGGTGCCGGTGGACGCCGCCACGGAGCTGCGCGGCCTGTTCCCCCGCCGGGTACCGTACCTCTTCGCCGACTTCTGAGCCCGGTTTGCCGCCGGGGGCCCACCGCGCGGCGGGCGGCGGGCGGCAGCCGGCGGGCGGCGGGCGGCAGCCGGCGGGCGGCGGGCGGCAGCCGGCGGCGGCGGGCGGCAGCCGGCGGCGGCGGGCCTGGCTTAGCGGCGCATTAAACCGGCTCGGCGGATTCGTCGCGACGCCGTCGCGGCTCCTAGCATCAAGGGGTGCGCTTGACGTCGCTTGCCGCTCTCCTCGTCCTCGGTGTCGCCACCGCTACCCTGCCCGCCTGCGCGTCCAACGACCCGGCTCCCGCCTTCGAGGCCGGCTCGACCGCCTCACCGACGGCGCTGCCCACCGGTGGTCAGAGCGACGCGCCGGGTGCGCGGGACGGCCTCGGCGGCCCGGGGGCCAGCGCCAGCCCGAAGCCCGCCAACAAGGTGCTCGCCGCCGGCAACCCGAACGGCACTGCCACAGTGCCGGCCGAGGCGCGGGCGGTGAACACCTCGAAGCCGACCCGGACCATCGGCACCGGCACCCCGGCGAGCTGCACCTCCGCGGCCGTCGTGAAGGCCGTCGCGGCCGGCGGTGTCATCACCTTCAACTGTGGACCGGCCCCGGTGACGATCAAGATGGCGGCCACCGCGAAGGTCCGCAACGCCAACGGGCCGAAAATCGTGCTGGACGGCGGCGGCACTGTCACGTTGAGCGGCCAGGGGCGGCGCCGCATCCTCTACATGAACACCTGCGACGAGGCCCAGGGCTTCACCACCTCGCACTGCCAGAACCAGGATCACCCGCAACTCACAGTGCAGAACCTGACCTTCGCCGACGGCAACTCCACAGGCGAGAAGGCCGAGGGCGGCGGCGGTGGGGCGATCTTCGTACGGGGCGGGCGGCTGAAGGTGGTCAACTCGCGCTTCGTCCGCAACCGTTGCGACCGCACCGGCCCCGACCTGGGTGGCGCGGCCGTCAGGGTGCTGAGCCAGTACGAGAACAAGCCGGTGTACGTGGTGGGCAGCACCTTCGACGGCGGTTCCTGCTCCAACGGAGGGGCGCTGAGCAGCATCGGCGTGTCGTGGGTGGTGTTGAACAGCCTGCTCAGGAACAACGAGGCGATCGGCAGCGGCGCCAACCCGGCCAAGTCCGGTACGCCCGGCGGCGGCAGCGGCGGCGCGATCTACTGCGACGGCAACGAGTTCACCGTACGGATCGCCGGCACGATCATCGAGAACAACACTGCCAACGAGGGTGGCGGCGCTGTCTTCTTCGTGAGCAACAACCGCACCGGCACGATGAAGATCGAGAACTCGACCCTGCGCCGCAACCCCAGCGCCACGTTCGAGACCCGCGGCTTCCCCGGCATCTTCTTCCTGGGCGCCCGCAACCCCACGCTCACCAACTCCAAGCTCTCCTAACCCGCGCCCTGCCGCACGCCGACCCCCGCGCCCCCCGCACGCCCGCGCCCGCGCCCGCGCCCGCGCCGGTGATCAAGAGGTTTCGGTCATCGGGGCGGCGTTTTCTGACCGAAACCTCTTGATCAACAAGCTGGGGTGGGGTCAGTAGGGGTTTCCTTCGCCTGGGGGGCGGGCGCGGAGCAGGGCGGCGGGGCGGCCGGGCAGGTCCCGTGCGCCGGACATCGGCGGGCTTGCCGTGTGGTCGCCGTCGGCCATCCCGGCGAAGAGTTCCTTGAGCGCCGTCAGCGCACTGATCTTGGGCTGCCAGCCCAGCTCGGTCTCCGCGCGCTCGCTGGACATCAGCGGGGCGTTCAGACCCAGCTCCACCCAGCCCACGTCGACCGGTTGCAGCCGCGCCCGCCAGGTCAGCGCCGCCGCCGCCCGCAGCACCGGCGCGGCGACCGGCACCGTCCAACCGTGGAAGTGCCGGGCCACCAGCTCCGGAGTGAGCACCGGGTCCGCGGCGACATTGAAGGCGCCGCGCGCATCACCCAACACCGCCCGGGCGTACGCGTCAGCCACGTCATCGGCGTGCACCGCCTGCATCCGCAACCGGCGGTTCGTCGGCACCAGCGGGATCCGGCCGAAGCGGAGCAGCCGCACCGGCGCCAACGGGCCGAGGAAGTAACGGGTGATCTCGGCACCGGCGGCCCGCTGGAAGATCAACCCGGGTCGCATCCGCACCACCCGCAGCGCAGGTTGATCCCGTTCGACGCCGTCCAGCAGCGCCTCCACCTCCGCCTTGTGCTCGCTGTACGACGAACCGGGCACACCGGTGGCCGGCCACCGCTCACTGATCGGGTGATCCTTCGGGCCGGGCGCGTAGGTGCCGACCGACGAGGCGTACACCAGGGCCGGAACACCGGCCTGGACCACCGCGTTGATCACCGCCCGGCTGCCCTCGACGTTGGTCCGGCGCAGCACCCGCTGGTCGTGGCTGGGCTGGATCTGCCAGGCCAGGTGCACCACGGCGTCCGCACCCGCGAACACCTCGGCAAGCTGCCCGGTCGCGCTCGGCGCGCCGATGTCGCAGGAGTGCCACTCCACCTGGTCGTACGGCTCGCCGGCATCCGGGCCGGGCAACCGTCGAACGACCCCGGCCAGCTCCACGCCCCGCTCCCGGCGCAGCCGCCGCAGCAGCGCCGTACCGACGTTGCCGCTCGCCCCCACCACCACGATCCGCATGCCCGACCCCGTACCCGCCCAGCAGCAGCTCAACCGCCCACCAGCGCGGCGGGGGCCTGCGGCGCGTGCGGCTTGATCCACTCGACTTCCTGAAAGTCGCGGCATCCGCGCGCGCAGAACACCCCGACTTCCGGGATTCCGAGTCGATCAAGGGCGAGGAGACTCCCGTACCCAGCCGTGCTTCTCCTTGCCCCGCCTACCGGCGGTGGCGGCCAGGCAGCGTGGGCAGATCCAGCCCACGGCGTCCGCCTCAGTGAGCACGTCGGTACCCGAGTAGTCGAAGCGCACATGCGGGAAGCGACGCAGTCGGGTCCGGCTCAGTGCCAGGCCACAGACCGTCTGGTTCTGGCCGGGCAACCAGGCGTGCACCTCGCCACCCGGCTGGCGTACGCCGTCACGCCCGACCTCCTCCCCGGAGGCCGCCACGGCAGGCAATCGGCTCGATCCCATGCCGGTCCTGGTTCCCCACCGACCCACACCCATGCGCCGCCGGACGAGGTCGCTCGATCCACCCCAAATCACCGACCCAGCGCCCCGGACCCTCGGCCGCGCCCCGACAGGTGATGATCAACTGCGGCGGACAGCCGTCCAACCGCAGCCATCGACGGCCGGCCGGAAGCCGAGAGCCGTCGACGCTCACCGTCGGGTAACCTGAGCGCGCGGGCCGCTAGCTCAATGGCAGAGCTGTGGACTTTTAATCCATAGGTTCAGGGTTCGAGTCCCTGGCGGCCCACTCCGTTCCAGCTCAGCGGCCCTTTGCAGGGCCGCTGTCTTTGTCAGCACGACTCGTACAGCAGCGAAATGCAGCAGTAGCGCTCTACCGGTCCAGTGCTCTGCCGAGCCGCTTGAGCACGTTGCGGGTGGCTAGCTTGGCGCTTCGGCGTCATCCACATGGAGTACACATGCCCAACGTGGTCCTCATCGCCGGGCCGGTAGTCGACCTGGCTTCCGCTGCGTGGGCTCTGGCAGACGCCATCGGCCTACAGGTTGTCAGCGCAGGTAACGTCTTCCGCGGTCACGTGCAGCAGCAGACTCCGCTGGGCAAAGAGGCGAGCCGGTATATGCAGGCCGGACATCTTGTCCCGGATGAGCTAATGGTCAAAGCCATCGCTGACGCCCTAACCAACGCCGACGGTGGCTGGGTGCTGTACAACTTCCCTCGCAACATCCGCCAAGCTGAGTTGCAGACGCAGAGCGGCCATGTCACCGACACAGTGATCGAAGTTGTCCTTACGGAGGACCAACTCCGCCTCGCCGCGCAGCGCCGGGTGGAACGTCAGATAGGCCTGGACTCTCAGCAAGCCGAGCGACGCCAGGAACTCTTAGTGATGTACTCGCATTCACAGGAGACCTACCGAGAGCAGGTCGAGCCGTTGCGCGCCTATTACCGGGCCCATGGCCTGTGGCAAACCGTCAGTGGCTTCGGCGACTTCGAGGACGTAGCAGCCAGGCTGATCCCAATCGCCTCTGCCAGTAAACGCCACTCCTGACGGGCCGCACGCGCCGCCGTTTGGGCGCGCGTCCGTCGCTCCGACTCCGGCCACGCAACACGCCCGCCGGCTGGCGCGGAAGCGGTCAGCCCATGGGGCCGGCAGCCGGCCGGGCCGCGCGGTCACGAGCCCGCGGCATAGTGCAGCGCACGCCGGCTGCGTCGGCGAGCTGGTGGCGGGTAGCGGGGTTGCGGTTACTTCGCCTCCGGCGGGGCGCTCGGGCTCCAAGATGGTCGGGGGTCCGTCGGCGGGTCACGGCGCGGCCGTGACGTGTCCGCCTAGGTGATCACCGGGCAAGGCGGTCGGTGATGACGCCGCCGCCTATCTTGACTACCGGACTTCCGTCGAGACCGGGTCGAGGAAGAAGAGGCACTGGGCGGATTTGAACTCGCCTACCTCGGCGACGAAGCGGAACTTGTCGCCTTCGCCGACGGTGGCGGGGATCTGCTTGCCGGTCAGCTTCAGGTCGAGGATGTTGACGTCCTCGTACTTGAAGGCCGGGCCGACTGCCGTGTTCGGGCCTTTGTCGCCTGGGCCCAGAAGGAAGTCGTAGCGGGTGTCGTAGTCACCGTGGGGCACCATGTTCACGATCGAGCCGTTGAACGCGATCGTCTTGCCCTCGTGCCTGGTCGCGAAGGCCAGGTTCGCGTCGTCGCAACTGTCCGCCTTCAGCAGCGCGGCGAACTCCGGATTGTTCTGCGGCGTGATCACCTCAGTGGCAGCCGACTCGACAGCGGTCGGAGCCGGCGTAGCAGACGGTTTCTCACTCACAGCAGCCGTCGACTTGTCTGACTCGTCCTTCTTCTCGTCTCCGCCGCTGAGTGCAGAGGCGGCGCCGATGACGACGGCAAGGATCACGAGGACAGCGGCCGCCGCGCCGATCAGGAGCCACGGCTGCGGCTTCTTCGGCCGACGGAAGTCGACTGTGGAGCGAAGCGCGCCTGGGGTCTGTCGTACGAGCTCCCAGCCATCCTTCTGCATCTTCGAGATAACCCAGCCGTCGGTGCCGCGAACTGGCCGTACGGTCTTGTACTCGTACTTGATCTCGTCGGCCATGCGGCTACGCATCTCCTCAGTGGACTGCTCACACCAACTGCCTGGCGCAGCATAGGGGACAGGCACAACTGACACCGGCTCCGTGTAACGCCGGGCTGATCGACGACGCCGGACGAGTGGAGATCTTGATCTCCAATGCGGCCTTCACTCTCCTGGAAGGGCCGTCACCTGCGACGTGAGGAACCTATGCGCCCTCGTTCCCTTTCCCGCTCGATCCGACGTACCTTTTCCACCTCGCTGGCCACCCTCGCCCTCGTCGGGGGCACGGCGGCACTCGCTCCGGCCGACGCGGTGGCGGCCGGGCGACTCCAGCCCGATCTGGTCGTCGATCTGATGATGACCGACGTGCTGAATCCGGCGGAGGGCGAGACCTTCTCCGGCGAGATCGACATCCGGAACTACGGCACCGGAGCGTCGGACCCGATCAGCGTCACTGTCGCGGTGCCCGCCGGGCTCAGGACCACGACCCCGTCGGTCGTTGACCCTGCCTGGACCTGCACGGCAGTGAGCACGACGAGCTACACGTGCTCGTATCCGCAATTGGCGGCCGGTGGTCGGGCGAGCCGGCTGTTCGTGCCGTTCGTCGTGGCCGGCGCGACACCGGGCAGCAGGGTGCCCATCACCACGAGCATCACCCCGCAACGCCGCGAGGCGAACACCGACAACAACACCGCATCCGTCACGGTGGCGATCTCGGGCACGTGCGTCATCCGCGGCAGTGTGTGGCACGACCTTGACCGGGATGGGCAGCGCGAGGCGGATGAGCCTGCCATCGCCGGTGGCCCGGACGGCGTGTTGAAGGTGAGTCTGTCGAGTCCGCAGCGACAGGCGATTGGCGGTGGCTCGGCCACCGTCGACCCGGACGGAACCTGGTCGATCACCGCCCGCACCGAGCTGCTGTACGAGGTCCGGCTGGAGGCAGCCGCCACGTACGGCCGGACTGTCTCAGACGTGGGTGACGACGCCACGGACTCGGACATCGTGAGGTCGTACCAGTTCGAGCCGACCCTGCTCGTCGCCAGCGCCGAATTCCAGGCCGTGCATGGCGCAGAGTACGTGGTCGACGCCGGCCTGGTCAGCCAGAGCTGAGCCCCTCGCCGCCCGCCCGAGATGTTTCGGGCGGGCGGCGATCCGGACAGACAGCAGCGGCTCCGCCGGTGGGGGTGGTGATGACACCTGGCGCCGGAGGCTGACGTAGATATCCTCTTCAGGTGCTGGCCCGTGTGGAGATCGTTGACATGGGTCCGGCGCTGCGAAGGGACTATCGACATGCCCCGTGTGGTACCGGCGGTCAACCGTGCGCTCGACGTCCTCGAACTGTTCCTGGACTGCCCCCAGTTGTCGGCCCGTCAGGTGATGGAGCGGCTCGGGCTGCCCCGCACCACGGTCCATGAACTGCTCGTCACGCTTGAGGCTCGCTCGTACCTGATCTCCGTACCGGGGCAGCCGGTGCAGTATCGGCTCGGCATGCCGCTGTTCCAGCTCGGTGCGGCGTTCGCCGGCCGACTTGATCTGGTCCGCGAGGCGCAGTGTGTGGCGCGGGACGTGGCTGCCGCGTGCGACGAGGCGGTCCATGTGGCGGTGCTCGACGGCGCCGATGTCATCTACCTGGTGAAGTTCGACAGCACGCACCCCGTCCGGATGGTCTCCGCTGTCGGGCGGCGGCTGCCGGCGCACTGCACGGCTGTCGGCAAGGTTCTGCTGTCGGGCCTCGATCGGGCGGGCCTGGACGCCGTCCTGATGAAGAACGCCCTGCCGGGCATGACGCCGGACAGCATCACCGACCCGGCCCGGCTCCGCGAGCATCTTGATCGGGTCCGGGCGGAGAACGTCGCTGTGGACATCGGCGAGTCCGACACCGCCATGCGCTGCGTGGCTGCGGCGATCCGGGACCATTCCGGCACCACCATCGCCGCGATGAGCCTGTCCGCGCCGATCATCCGCTGGACGCCGGAGGCGCACGTGGAGTGGACCGGGCTGGTTCGCGAGGGCGCGGCGGCGCTGTCGGCTCGCATGGGTTACCGGGCCCAGCCTCGATAGCTGGCCGCCTCCCGTTTTCGGTTCGAAACCCCATCGAAACATTGACATTCTTCTTGACGCTGCTCTAGCGTCGCGACCACTCGATACGGTATCTCGAACTCAGTTCGAAATCTCGAACGGTGGTGGTCTCGTGGCCCGACCGAACTGCAACGTCAGCGCAGCTTTCTCGGCCCGGTCGCCGATCGCCTCAACCTCGTCGCGCTTCCCGGCGCGCGGCACGCGGAATCTCTCGCGCGGCGCGCTGGGCGGCCAAGACGACGCGTGCGTCAGCGGACAACCGACGGTGGGCGGCGGCAAAGGCAGGCCCGTCGCTACCCCGTCGACCGCAACAACGGGTACGCGAGCGCACTGATCGATGCGGGCGACGCGTGCGTGGTCGCCGTCATAGGGACACCTGGAGCACAGGCACGCCTTCGGCGTGCAATCACGCGGGAAACAGAGGAGGCGAACGTCCATGGAGGACAACTCGGGGTGGTCCCGGCGCGGCTTTCTGGGAATGGGAGTGGGGGTACTCGGCGCGGCCGGTCTGGCCGCGTGTGGGGACGGCTCCGAATCACCCACCAGGGTGCAGCCGGAGGTTCCGCAGGAGCTGATCGACGCCGCGGCGGCGATGAAGGGCTCCTCGATGGGCATGCTGTCGCAGAAGCTGTACTCGACGGCGGCGAACGAAGCCCTCGACAGCTCGATCAAGAAGTTCGCCGACAGCACCGGAACGAAGATCGAGAACAGTCTGGTCCAGGCCGACGCCGGTGACGTGGTGGCCAAGATCGACGCCGAGGTCAAGGGCGGGGTGGCCCGTGACCTGGCGTTCATGACCGACTCGCGGTTCGTCGCGCAGTTCCAGGCGCTGGGCGACCTGGAGGACGTGACTGACGTCGTCAAGGCGCTGACCGCCAAGTACGGCGAGCCCTGCGCCGAGGCCAAGAACTTCTGCGTCTTCGACGGCAAGTGGTTCGCCATCCCGTACCACTTCATCGGGATCGGGTCGTTCCTGCGCAAGGACTGGATGCAGGACAAGGGCATCTCTCCCAAGGACATCTACAGCTGGGAGGAACTGCGGGACCTGTGCCTGGAGATCTCCGATCCGACCAAGCGCCGGTTCGGCTGGGGCATGACGGTGAACCGGTCCGGTGACGGCAACGGAATGATCGAGGCGCTGATCAACGCCTACGGCGGGTCGATCGCCGCCAACGACGGCCGGAAGGTCACCTTCAACTCACCCGAGACGGTGCAGGCGGTGACCTTCCTCGGTGACATCTACACCAACCCCAAGTACAAGCCGATGTTGCCGCCGGGGATCGCGAGCTGGACCGACACCAGCAACAACGAGAACTGGCTCGCCGGGATCCTCGGCTACACCCGCAACCAGTTCAGCGTCTACGCGGACTCCAGGACCAAGAAGAACCCGGTGCACGCGAACACCCACGTGTTCTCCGACTGCATCGGGCCGGCGACCGACAATCCGCTGCTGCTCGGCCAGTCGCAGGGCTTCGTCGTCTTCAAGGGCGCCAAGAACCCGGCGCTCGCCAAGCTCCTGGCGCAGTACCTGGTCAGCGCGCCCGCGCTGCTCGGGGTGGCGAAGGAGGCACCCGGCCTGGTGATGCCCGCCTGGGAGAAGGTCTGGGACGCCGACCCGTTCTTCACCAGCGGCGACCCCGCGTTCCCCATGCTGCGCAAGATCACTGAACTGAAGCTGCCGCTGAACACGAAGAACGGCCTGGCCTTCCCGCAGAAGGCCAGCGCGGGCCAGCAGGCGGTGGGGTCTGCCTACGTCCTCACCGACATGATGCAGCAGGTCGTGCAGGGCACGGCGCCCGCGCAGGCCGTGACGGCCGCCCACGCCAAGATGGTGCAGATCTTCAACCAGCAGGGGCTGCGGCAGTGAGGTCGGTCCGTCCTGCGCGGGTCCCGACGGCGAGGAAATCCCCGCCGTCGGGGCCCGGCTCCCTCACGGCGGTCCAGCGGCGGCTGGGTCGTGACTGGCGACTCGCGGCACTGTTCCTGGCACCGATGGCCGTGCTGGTCGGCGGGCTCGTTCTCGTGCCGATCGCCCGTTCGATCGTCACCAGCACCACGGAACGGCACGGGCAGGACAGCGTCTTCGTCGGCCTGGACAACTACCTCGCGCTCGTCGGCGACGACCAGTTCCACACCGGCGTGGTGAACTCGTTCGTCTTCACCGCGTACGCCGAGGTTTTCAAGGTCGTGTTGGGGTTGGCCGCGGCCCTGCTGCTGCACCATCGCCGCCGTGGGCGGGCCGTGCTGGCCGGGCTGCTCCTGGTGCCCTGGGTGGTGCCGACGGTGGTGACGGCGTTCAGCTGGCGCGCGCTGCTCGACCCGATCTTCGGCAGCGTCAACACGCTGCTCACCGCCACCGGGATCGGGCCGCTGCTGGCCAGCGCGCACCTGGTCGACAGTTGGCCCGCCGGCTGGTTGTCCGACCCGTCGCTGGCCATGCCGTCGGTGATCCTCGTCAATGTCTGGAAGGGAGTGCCGTTCTTCACAGTGTGTTTCCTCGCGGGGTTGAAGGCCATCCCGGCAGACCTCTACGAGGCGGCAACCATCGACGGCGCCTCGGCGTGGCAGCGATTCAGAAGCGTGACGCTGCCCGGACTGCGCCATGTGATCACCGTGACGGTGACCCTGTCGTCGATCTGGACGTTCAACAACTTCGACCTGGTCTGGTTGCTGACGCAGGGCGGCCCGGGCGACGTGACAGCGCCGTACGTGCTCATCGCCTACTCGAAGGCCATCCTGCAGCTCCAGTACGGCGCGGGCGCGGCGGTCACGCTCGTCATGCTGCCGATCATCGGCGGGCTGGTGTTCGTCCTGGTCCGGTTGTTGCGGCAGGACACCAACATCAAACTGCCCCGGCGACGCCGGACAGCGCGGTGGACCGGGACACGGCGCTGGGCTCCGAAGGCACGGAAGGCGCTGCCGTGGGTCGTCGCCGCGCTGGTCACCGGTCTGCTGGCCTGGGCGTCACCGCAGATCTTCTGGAAGGCGGCGGTGGTCCTCGGTGTGATGCTGCTGATCGCGGCGGGGGTCGGCCGGGTGGTCTCGACCCTCCAGTCCCGAGGTGGTCGCCGTTCGTCGTCGGCGGTGTCGGGCCTGGGTTCCTGGGCGGCGCTGGCCGGCTTGCTGTTCTTCGTGCTGGGCCCGCTGTACTGGATCGCCGTCACGGCCTTCAAGTCCGAGGGTCAGGTCGTCATGCGTACCGACGACCTGTGGCCGACTCCGTGGACCCTTGAGCAGTTCGGCGCCCTGTTCGACAACCAGCCGTTCGGCCGTTGGTATCTCAACACCCTGCTGGTGTCCGCGGCGTCGACGGCCGTGGCACTGGTCTGCGCAGCGCTGGCGGGCTACGCGCTGGCCCGGCTGCGGTTCCGCGGGGCGCAGGGCTTCACCGTCACTGTGCTGCTCACCTACGTGATGCCGGGCGCGCTGCTGTTCATCCCGCTGTATCAGATGCTCATCGGCGCCCGGCTCACCGACTCGTTGTGGTCTCTGGTGGTGACGTACCCGACCTTCACGCTGCCGTTCGCCACCTGGCTGCTCGTGGGGTACTTCTCGTCGATCCCCATCGAGCTGGAGGAGGCCGCGTTGGTCGACGGCTGCAGCCGCATCCAGGCGTTCGGCAAGGTGGTGCTGCCGCTGGCCAAGCCAGGGCTGCTGGCGGTCGCGCTCTTCACCCTGACCAACGCCTGGAACGAGTTCCTCTTCGCCTTCGTGTTCATCACGAAGGACGAGTACAAGACGCTCCCGGTGGGGATGCAATCGATGATCGCCGGGGACGTCGTGCCGCAGGGACAACTCGCCGCGGCGTCGCTGCTGGTCAGCATCCCCGTGGTGATCATGTACGCCCTCGGGCAGCGCTTCCTGACCGAAGGGCTCACCGCGGGCGCGGTCAAGGGCTGAGTTCGTGCTGTGAACCGGACGGGCCGCTGGTGCCGATCGCGCACCAGCGGCCGCGCACGAAACGCTCCCCTACGGCACTCCGCCGGTCACCGCCAGGCCATGTTGATGGCCCGCTCGAAGTTGACGTAACCGGCGCGGGCGAAGGCCTGTGCCATGGGTGCGTTGCCCACGTCGGTGGCCGCGCGGATGCGTGGGACGCCCTCGGCGGCAAGGGCTCGGGTGCCTTCGGCGAGAAGGCCGTCGACGTACCCGTGGCCCCGGTGTTCGGGGACGACGCCGAGGTAGGCGATCACCGGGTGGTAGGCGTTGCGGGCCGGGACGACGAACCCGACGGGCTCGCCGCTCTCGCCCAACGTGCCGATGCGCCACCACTCGCGAGGGCTGGAGTACGTGGCGAGTTCCTGCTCGTAGTGCTTGAGCGCGGCCTCGTGCGGCGACATCTGCGCCAGGTCGGCACGGCTGTGCGCGTCCAGGGTCCCGTCCAGTGCGCGGGTCATCAGCGCGAGCAGCTCGTCGGTGTCCAGGGCCGGGCGGAAGGCCAGTCGCTGATCCGGCGTGGGCAGGCCGGCCGCGGGGCGCCACTCCAGGCGTAGGCGTTCGACAGTCAGGCGGGCGCCGGTGCTCTCGAGGACGCCCATCCTGGTACGCACGGCCCGGTAGGTGTCCGGGTTCTCCCGCCAGTCCGCCGGGATGAATCGGCCGTATTCGGGAGGGACCGTGCCGGGTGCCAGGACCTGCTTCGCGGCGGTCTCGTACAACGCCTGTGCCACCTCGGTCAGATCCTCGGCGGTGTCGTCGACGTCGAGGATGTCCAGCAGCAGCGGAGCGGTGTCGTCGCCACGGCCCCACCAGGCGACCCTGGCCAGCAGTCGGTCGCCGCGCACTGCCACCCACATCCACTCCGGTCGGCGGCGCTTGTCGGCAAGGTCGTCGTCGAGCTCGTGATTGATGGTGTACGGCAGGCGGTTGAACAGGGCGATCTCGTCCGGCCCGGTGATGGGACGGATCGTGACGTCCTCCCGGGACATGGTCATGCGGACGTGTTTCCGGTCTGTGTGCGCGTGTAGGTGAGGAAGAGGGCGCCACTGTCCAGAACGGTGTGGTCGGTCAGGCGCCAGGTGCGTGGTGCGAAGACGGCGTCGCGGCCGAAGAGCGGGATGCCGGCGCCAATTGTCAACGGGGCAAGCTTGATGATCAGCTGGTCGATCTCGGGGTAGAGGGCACCGGCCAGCGCGCCGCCGCCGATCACCCAGACGTCCTTGCCGTCGTGCCGCTTCAGCTCTCGTACCGTGGCAATCGGGTCCTGGCCGATGACCTCGACGGCCGGGTCCGGGCTGCTGCCCAGCGTGCGGGAGAACACCAGGTGGCGCAGGTGCGGGTACGCGTCGGTCACGCCGGCCTTCAGGCCCACCTCGTAGGAGTGGCGCCCTTCCAGCACTGTGTCGAACCGGCTGCCCTGGTCGGTGATGCCGAACGCCTGCCGGGCCGGACCGGGGAGGGTCTCCGGATATTCGCTGACGAGGTGGTGCAGGTAGTCGTCCGGGATGGGCCAGAAGCCGTCGGGGCCGGTGGGGTCGGCGCCGTCAGGACCGGCGATGAAGCCGTCCAGTGTGGCGGCGATGTAATACACGAGCTTGCGCACGACGATCTCCTCGTTCAGGCTGCCGGATGCTGTTCAGCGGCGACGTCCATCAGCCTGCCGGGCGAGGCACCGGGCTACAAGATCAGAACTGGTAACGTGCCATAACCCTTCGCTAATGCGTGGATCGGGAACGGTGCATGGAACTCCGCGACATCGAGATCTTTCTGACCCTGGCGGAGGAACTGCACTTCACCCGCACCGCCGAGCGGCTGCACGTGACCCAGGCCCGGGTCAGCCAGGCGATCAAGAAGCAGGAACGTCGGATCGGCGCCGCGCTGTTCGAGCGGAACAACAGGCAGGTGACACTCACGCCGATCGGCCAACGGCTCTTCGACGACATTCAGCCCATGTACCGAGGTCTGCACGAGGGCATGGACCGGGCCAGGCTCGCGGCTCGCGGCAAGACCGGGGTGCTGCGGGTCGGGTCGATCGCCGTCAACCTCCACGATTTCCGCGAGTTGTTCGACGGGTTCGCGAAGGACCACCCTGACTGCGAGGTGCAGCTGCGGCATGTCGACTTCGGCGATCCCTTCGGTCGGCTGCGCGCCGGCGACATCGACGTGCAGATCGTGTGGCTGCCCGTCAAGGAACCGGACCTCACCGTCGGCCCGGTGATCTACACCGAACCCATCGTGCTGGCCGTCGGGGTGACCCACCGGCTGGCCGGCCGGAAATCGGTCTCCTACGAGGACCTGGCGGACGAGACGGTCATGGGCGGGGCCCGGCCGGACTACTGGCGGGAGATCCTGGTGCCCGTACGCACACCCAGCGGACGGTTGATACCGATCGGCCCGTCGGTCTCCAACTTCCAGGAGATGATCCCGATCCTCGTCACCGGCGAAGCCGTCTCGCCGGTGCACGCCCAGGCCGCCCGCTACTACGCGCGGCCGGACATCGCCTACGTGCCCATCCACGACGCCCCGCCGGGTCGGTGGGGGCTGATCTGGCGTACCGGCAGCGAGACCGAGCTCATTCGATCCTTCGCCGGCATCGCGCAGGGTCTCCAGTCCGTCGAATAGCCCGCCGCGTTACCCGGCGCTGGCGATGATCGCGCCGCTGACGGTGTCCACATACCACCGCTGGTACTGCTCGATCGTCCATCCGCGTTGCCTGACGAACCAGTCGAAGTTGCGGACGTCCTGGGCCAACCAGAGGATGTCGGCCACCTGATCGACGCTCAGGTCGGGGCGTACGCCTCCGGTGCCGACGAGTTCGGCGGCGAACATGCCCATGCCGCGGCGGCGGTCGTCGACGTTCTTGCGCCAGATCTCGGCGACGTCTGGATCGGCAGTGGCCGCGCCGGCCAGCGCCAGCATCACCTGGGCCTGCCGGGCGTTGACCTCGGCCAGGTGACGGGCGTAGCGGACGAGCTTGGCCCGGGGGTCGGCGAGGGCGCGGATCTCGGCGACGAAGGGCCGGTCCGGCAGGGCCACCGGTTCGTCGTCGCCGGCCAGTGTGACGTCGACCAGTTGGGAGAGCAGTTGCCGCTTGCTGCCGAACACCGCGTACAGGGTCTGGACCGCGACGCCGGCTTCCACGGCGACAGCGGTCAGCGGTGTGGCCGCGTAGCCCGGGTCGACGAACAGCCGGCCAGCCGCTTCGAGGATCGTTCGCCGCGTCTGTCGGGCCTGCTCCTGTCGGCGCGAAGAGTCATAACGTCGCTTGACAACCACCTCCCAAGTGTAGTGCTCTATTGGATAGAGGCTCACTCTATCGAGAGGTGACGGTCATGCCGTTCGGTGTGTTGCAGGAGATGCCCGGCGTCAGCGAGGCGGAGTACCGGCAGGTGGAACGCCACCTCGGACCGGACCGACCGCCGGGTCTCCTCGCCCATGTCGCCGGGCCGACGGAGGACGGCTGGCGGATCATCAACATCTGGCAGGACGAGGCGGCATTCCGCCAGTTCCAGTCCGAACGGCTGGTCCGGGCTGCTGGCTTGGCGGCACAGGAGGACGGCTTCGACCCGACGAAGGCGGCTCACTTCCGCTCGGTGAGCGTCGACGGCGCCGAGATGCCGTTCTGATGGCCGACACCGCCAGCCTGCGGGCCCGCGGCGCCGCTTTCTGGGCGGGCTCGGCAGCTGGCTGGATTCGCCACGCCGATCGGCAGGACGAGACCGGTCGGCCGCTGGGAGCGGCGGCCATGGATCGACTGGCCGCACGACCCGCCGAACGAATCCTCGACGTGGGCTGCGGCTGCGGCGGCACCACAGCCGAGATCGCCGCCGCAGTCGGCGGGACCGGCGCGGCGATCGGTGTCGACATCGACGAGGCGATGGTGACCGCCGCGCGACGCCGGTTCCCCACCGACGGGCACCCGGGCCTCCAGTTCCACGTGGCCGACATCGAGACTCTCGATGTCGTGCCGGGTGCCCCGTTCGACGCGGCGTTCTCACGAATGACCCTGATGCTGTTGGCGGACCCGGTTGCCGGCTGCCGCACGATCCGGCGATCACTGCACCCGGGAGGGCGCCTCGCCGCGACCGTCTTCCGCGACAGCGGCGTCAACCCGTGGCTGTCCGCGGCGATGCTCGGCGCCGCACCGCATCTCGGACCGTTGCCACCGCTCCCGGTCGGTGACGAGCCCGGTCCGTTCGCGTTCGCCGACCCGGCGCGGCTCGTCCGGATCCTCACCACCGCCGGCTTCACCGCCGTCACGGTCACACAGTGCGATGTCGCCCTGGAAACACCGGACGACGCCGACGCGGTGGCCGAATGGCTCATCGAGGTCGGCCCGGCCGGTGCCGCGTACCGGGCGGCTCCGCCGGCTGGTCAGGCTTCGGCCCGGGCGGGGTGCGCCCGGCTGCTCGGCCGGTTCCGTGAGCCTGGCGTCGGCTACCGGCTGCCCACCGGCCTCTGGCTCGTCACCGCGAACGCCGCCGAAACCCCTACCCACCACGAAGCCCGTGAGGACAACATCCAATGAGTACGTTCCGACCGCTCGCACCAGCCCTCTGCCTCATGTTCGCCCTGACGGCGTGCACCGAGGCCGACGCGCCCGAGCCCGCTGCGGCGCCAGACACGACACGGTCGCCCAGCGCGGCCGGATCCACTCCGGCCGACGGCTCTGCGGTGTCGGCGAAGGACGTGTGCGCCTACCTGGACGGCCAGGTGCCGACGCTCAAGGGGATCGGGTCCGAGACCGGCGCGATGGCCAACCTCACAGTGAACCTCTATTCCTGGTACGAGAAGCAGGGCCCCGTACCCAACGGCCGCGACATCGACGACCAGACCCGCAAGGAATGCCCGGCGACCCGGACCGAGGTGCTGAAACTCGCCGGCATGGAGAGCTTCGAGCGGCTGTAGCCGCCGCTGACGCGACGCCCGATCACCGGACGGTGGGCCGTCACTGCCTGAGCTGCTTCTCGAACCAGTGGTGGGCGTAGCGCTCGGTGTTGTACGCCTCGATCTCCCGGTAACCGGTCGCCCGGTACAGGGCGATCGCCTCGGTGAGGTTGCGGTTGGTGTCCAGCCGGACCGCTGTCGCACCGCGCTCGGCGGCGTACCGTTCCAACTCGCCCAGCAGCCGCCGCCCGACGCCGAGCCCGCGGACGGTGTCGGCCACCCACACCCGTTTGATCTCGGCGGGCGCGTCGCTGTGGAGTTTGACAGCGCCGCAGCCGATCGGTTCGCTGTTGAGAGTGGCGAGCAGGAGCACCCCGTTGGGCGGGACGAGCGCTTCGTCGTGGACCGGGTTGCTCAGTGCGGGGTCGAACCCGTCGTCGAATCGTCGCGCGATGTCGCGGGCGTAGGCCCGCAGACACGCGCGGGCTCGCGGGTCGCTCGGCGGGCATGGCTCGATGACGACCATCGAGCCGATGAGCAGCCGTTCGACCTCGGCCATGGCGGTGACGAGTCGTTCGCGGCGGTGTTCGGTGAGCGGTTCGAGGATCGAGGCGGCGAGATCGTCCGACCGCCGGTCGAGGTCGGCCCACTGGGTCCGGCCGGCGTCGGTGAGCGTGGCGACGCGGACGCGGCCGTCGCCGCCGGTCTGGTCGCCTGGTCCGACGGTGATGAGGC
The DNA here is from genome assembly GCF_036347035.1 of Micromonospora sp. NBC_00821. NCBI lineage: Bacteria > Bacillati > Actinomycetota > Actinomycetes > Micromonosporales > Micromonosporaceae > Micromonospora > Micromonospora sp. NBC_00821. The sequence continues at coordinate 471,662 of NZ_CP108880.1, read as the reverse complement.
CGTCGTTCTCCAGGGTGCGCAGGAGTCGGCTGAGATGTCCGGAGTCCAGGCCGAGCCGGGCCCGCAACGCGGCCACCTCGGCACCGGCGGGGCCGATCTCCCAGAGCAGCCGGGCCTGCCCCAGCGGGCGCCCCTGGGCCATGTACTCGTCGTCGAGCGCACCCACCCGTTGGGTGACAGTCCGGTTGAACCGCCGCACGGCGGCGAGAAGAGCCGAGTCCATATGCCTGACTTTAGTCAGGCTTCTCGCTACGCGCCAGCTCGGTGGCCGGGCCGGGGGCGTTGACCGGCGGGCGGCCCTTCACCCACCGACACGGCGATGGCGGGCAATCCCCTCCTCCACGCTTGGGAACCACCGCTGCGTGCCGCCGTAGGCCAGCGGCACGCAGCGGACCTGGTCAGTTGTCCCAGTCGACGATGAAGGTGTGCTCGTTCCAGCCCGACAGGGTGCCGTCGGCGCTCCGACTACGGATCTTCAGAGTGTGGTAGCCGGATTGGGTCGGGGTGTAGCTGAGAGAGATCTTCCCGTCCGCCCCGGCGGGGACCGTGGTCTCCGGTCCGCTCCGGAAATTCACCTGGAACTGGTAGACGTACTCGGTGACGTTCGGCATCTGCGGCTGAACGTCGAACGTGCCCTCGACGCCGACACCGCCGCCGGTCCTCCACGCGGGGTAGACAGTGGAATTCACCTGCGGTGCGCTTGAGACGTAAAAGCTGGTTCCCGAACCGCCGGAGAGAGCGCCAGTGGCGTTGCGGGCCTGCACCCCGAGGTAGTAGCTGCCGTCCTCGGTCGGGGTCCAGGTGAGCCGACCGACTCCGTCCGGCCCGGCTTGCAGGACATGCTTCTCCTCATCCGGCGCCAGCGACCAGACGTACTCCGTCACACCTGGCATCCGGGAGGTGAAGGTGAAGGTCATCGCCTGCCCGGGCTTTCCCTGCTCGGGGCCGGTGATCTCCGGGCTCACCTCATCGGGTCGGGCGTACGGCTCCGCGACGGCCGACAAGACGCCGCCCGCAGTGCGGCTGCGTACCTTGAGTTCCAGTGGCCACATCGCCATCGAGGGCACCCAGGTGAAGCTCGCCGTTCCGTCGGCCGCCGCGGGCACTGTCGTCTTCTCCGGCTCGTCGTTGAACCAGTACTCGTACTCGATCACGTCGGGCATGCCCGGGCTCAGCGAGACGGTGCTGACCTTCCCCATCATCAGATCCCCGTCGAACTGCACAGTGGGTGCGGTGTCGACGGTGAAGGTGTAGGTACGCCACGCACTGAGCGCGCCACTCGCGTCGCGGGTACGCACCCGTAGCGTGTTCAGCCCACCCACGCTGGGCGTGATGGTCACCGTGGTCGGCCCGTCCGAGGCGACCTGAGCGGTCTGATTCGCTCCCTCGTTGACCTGGTAGATGAACCGGGTCGCGCCCTCCTGACTGCTGGTGAACCGGAACTCACCGGGCACCCCGATCCCGCCGGCGGGGCCCCAGGGCGTGTAGAGCCAGGACTCGACCGTGGGCCGGGTGTCCCGCACCCAGTAGTTGTAGTAATTGACGTCGGAGGTGTTACCGGCCCGGTCGACGCTCTGCACCGTCAGGTACTGCTGGCCCGCATCCTCCGGTCGCAGGGTGATCGTCGCCGTTCCACCCGGACGGTCGGCCTTGACGTCGGTCTCCGGCCAGTGCCGGCCCCACCGGAAGGCGACCACATCGTCGTCGGTGGCGGTGAAGGTGAACTTCCCCGCGAGGCCGACGTCACCGGTCGGCTGCTCGGCGTTGGGATACTCCGGCGAGGTCACGGTGGGCGTGCTGGGTGCCGTGGTGTCGACGGTGAAGTAGCACGTCCGCGTCCATGGCGACGTGGCGTCACCGTCGTCGGCCTGGAGCTGCCAGGCGTAGGTCCGGCCCTGCTCGAAGCTCAGGTCGAGGTAGTAGGTGGAGAAGCTGACGTTGGGCCAGTGTGAGTAGGTCCGGCTGACCCGCTCCTGACGCTGGCTCTCATCGTCGACCGGCCAGACTGCCAGTCGTCCGAGCTTGTCCTCTTCCACGCCATCGGCGTCGTCCGGCAGCACGGCGTAGATGTCGGTGCTTGTCGCCGGTAACCAGAGGCCCGGCGCCGAGGTCGCGCAGGGGCGGCCACCCAGAGCGAGGTCGGTCGGCCGGGGCGGTGGCGTGTTGTGGTGCACGGTCAGGGTCGCACTGCTGGCGTACCGCCGGCCGTACCGCTCGTCGGTCTCCTTGTTACCGGCCACCCGAACGGCGAGGGTGAGCGTCTCCTGGTCGTTCTTCGCCGCCCAGGTAAGCGCCTTGCCGACGTCGAACTGCGCCTCCGCCACCGCGCAACCCGACTCGGGCACGCCAGCGCTCGCCACCCGGAACTTCTGGGCCGGCTGATAGTCCCACCGCGAGTCCTCGCTGTAGGGGTCCGTGACCCACACCTCGACCGCACGGTGTCCGCAGTCGTTCGCGTGCGTTTCGTTGGCCGCGAGAGTGGCGCTGATGATCTGCTTCCCTCGAAGGGCGGCGACGTCGAAGGTGAAGTAGGAGCGGGTCACGTGCTTCCCGCTCGGATCGACGGTGGCGCCGACCGGTAGGTCACCGGACGGGTTCGGGAAGGTCTGGTCCGGGGTGGCGCGGTCGACGTAGCCGCGCAACTGTGGCTCGATGGTGGCCGTCGGTTGGTACGTGTTCTCCTCGGCGGCCTGGGCTGCGCCGGCCGGGACCGACAACCCCACAGACAGGCTGCCGACAATCGCCACGCTGAGCGCGGCCCGCGTGACCCGGGCCCCGCTCAGGCTTCTCGGGCCCGACGTCCGGAGCCACCGGCGTCGGTGATGGTGGGTCAAGGCTCCTCCTCGTTGTCGCCCTGCACTAAGGCGGCGGCAAAATCATGGCAGGAGACCCCCTGTCCGCGTCTGCTCACATTCGGCGGTGGAATCGCGCTTTACGGGCGTGAGCAGCACCTGGGGCAGCACGGATGGCGAAACAAGAGATGAAGCGGTGAGCTGAATCAGGCCATCCGGTGGATGGGTGGTCGGAGCTGATTTCGGTCGTCAGCGGGTTCGCTCGTGGCGGTAGGACCGGATGCCGGCGTGATCCAGGACCACCACCACGAGCACCACCCCGGTGGCGACCGCACTGACCGCCAAAAGCGGCAGCCGCACGACGGCTGCCGCACCCGCCAGCACGACCAGGGCGGCGACCCGGGGCCAGGAGAGTCGCCGGTGGATCGCCGCCGAGAACAGAATCCGCCCGACGAGAAACAGCAACGGGCCGCTCAGGATGACCACGACCGCGACGGTGTCACCGGTGCGCAGAGGGTGGGCGATGCTCAGCTCGGCGCCGACGGCGGTGACCACCAACCCGGCGATCATCACGAGGTGCAGGTATCCGGTGGTGACACCGAGTCGGGACGGGTCGGCGTGCTCGATGGCCGGGCCGAGGCGCTGACCGGCAGGCGTGACGTAGAGCAGACCGATCAGCACCGCGGCGGCGAAGACCAGCAGGAACGCGGCGGTCTGCGGGAGGGCGAGGTCGCTGTCGGCGTACGACAGGCCGGCCACCAGGACGAGCTCACCGAGCGCGATGATCATGATTTGTTGGTACCGCTCGGCGAAGTGCTCACCGGCGAGATGCAACTCCTGCGGACCGGTCCGACCCATCAGTGGAGTGGGCCAGCCGAGGCGCGGGCCGGTGAGATCGATGGCGAGGGCGAGCAGCCAAAGCGGCACCCGCCACTCCGGCAGAAACCCACCGACCAACCACGGTACGGCCGACACGCTGAACCAGCAGAGGATGCGCAGCGCCCGGCTCTGCCTCGGGTGGCCGCGTAGCGCCAGGGCGGTGACCACGCCCCGGGCGATGTGCACCGAGACGTACGCGCCGGCGAAGAGCAGGCCCCGCCCGTCGAACGCCTGCGGGATCGCCGCCCCGGTCAGCAGACTGCCCAGCGCGGCACCGACCAGCAGCCACCGGACGGCAGGGCTTTCCGGGTCGTACCAGTCGGCGAACCAGGTGGTGGTCACCCAGATCCACCAGACGCCGGTCAACAGCACTGCGGCGTGCAACGCGCCGACCACGCTGAGGTCGTGCAACAGGTGGGCGGCCAGCTGACTGAGGGCGAGCACGAACGCCAAGTCGAAGAACAACTCCAGGAACGAGGCGCTCAGCGGCGAGTCACTTCCCCGCAGCAGCCGTTCGGGTCTGCTCGCCATCGGCGCTTCCTCCTCCGGTGGCACGCGCTGCGTCCGTCGTACCACCCGAAGCCCGCCGCTGACGGCGAAAGCGCTGTCAGCGGCGGACGCCGACCCCCGCGTACCCGTGGGCGTCCACGGTTTCCGGCTCGCCGTCCGGTCGCCACCGGGTGGTGGCGACCAGGCCGGGTTCCACCAGGTCGTACCCGGCGAAGAAGCGTGCCGTCTCGGCGCGCGTCCGGGGCACCAGCGGTGCGCTGCTGTTGCGGTAGACGGCCTGGCCGCGCTCGGCCAGTTCCGGCGAGATGCCGTCCAACGTCAGGTGGGACAGCACCAGGTGACTGCCGGGCACTGTGGCGTCGCGTAGCCGGGCGATCGCCGCCCACGGGTCGTCCTGGTCCGGCACGAAGTGCAGCACCGCGAGGAGCAGCACCGCCACCGGTTGGTCCAGGTCGAGGGTGGCCCGCACGTCCGGGTGGGCCAGCAGCTCGTCCGGCCGCCGCAGGTCGCCCTGAACGACAGCGGTGCCGGGCACGTCGGTCAGCAACTGCCGGGCGTACCCGACGGCCACCTCGTCGTAGTCGACGTAGACCACCCGCGCGTCGGGCGCCACGGCCCGCACCACCTCGTGCACGGCGTCCTGGGTGGGCAGCCCGGCGCCAATGTCCAGGAACTGGCGTACGCCCTGCTCGGCGGCGTACCGGACGGCTCGGCGCAGGAAGTGCCGGTTCGTCTGAGCGGCGACCCCGGTCTCCGGGAAGATCTCCAGCACCCGGTCGGCGGCGGCCCGGTCGGCCGGGAAGTTGTGGCTGCCCCCGAGGAAGTAGTCGTACATCCGGGCGACGTTGGGTCTGGTGGTGACGTCAGGTGCCGGCTGATCGGTCATGCGGGATCCCTTCGGCGGCGAGCGCGGAAATCGATGTCTAGCACCCGCGGCGACGACCCGCTGACCCCTCGTGTCGTTGATCCGGCTGCGCCCATGGTCACCGCTGACCACGGTGGGGGCACCGACTCAACGAGGAGGGACGCCGATGACCGCTCAGCGCGAGACAGTGCAGGTCGACAACGACCTGTTCCGCGCCGTGTACGACTCGCCCGCATCACTGCCCGGCCGACACCGCTGGACCACCCCCGAGTCGGACGTCCGGCGGCTGGAGAAACTGCTCGGCATGCCGGCGCGCAGCATCGGCGCCCCGCTCTGGGTCAGCGGCGACGAACCCGACTGCCCGAAGTGCCGCCGCCGGGTCACCTGGTACGACATCGTCTCGTCGGCGCTCTCCGGCCTGCACGACAAGGCCATGATCGCCACGGTCATCCTGGGCGAGCGCAAGTACGTCAACACCGAGATCCCGGATGCCATCGCCGGGGTGCGCTGCTCCGACTGTCACACGGCTATCGACGGTCTGCGCAGCTTCAAGTGCCACAACTGGGCGTACGCCTTCGAGGCGCTGGAGGCCGTCCGCGAGCGGATGGCCGGCGGTCCCGCGTCGATCTGAGGCGGCAGCGGGCTCAGTCGGCCGAGCGGCGGGTGGGGCGGCGGCCGGGCGGGGAGGGCGGCTCCGGGCCGGGGTCGGGCACCGGTGGCATCTGCCGGGTGACCGGCTCGGCACCGGTGACCCGCAGCGACTCGCCGTGGTGCCACAGCTCGACCTCGGCATCCGCGGCGGCGTCGGGCAGCTCGTAGCGGGCCTCGGCTGGAGTCAACGTGACCCGCAGCCGGTGGCCGCGCCAGCGCAGGCTGAACGCCAGCCGGTCGATCCGGCGCGGCAGCCGGGGGTCGAAGGAGAGCACCCTCCGGTCGTCGCGCAGCCCACCGAAGCCCTGCACCAGCGCCAGCCACGCGCCGGCCAGCGAGGCCAGGTGCAGCCCGTCGGCGGTCTTGTCGCCCAGGTCGGCCAGGTCCTGCAGGACAGACTCGGCGAACAGGTCGTACGCCAGATCCAGGTGCCCGACCTCGGCGGCCAGCACGGCCTGCGGTGCCGCCGACAGCGACGAGTCGCGGACCGTTCGGGCCTGGTAGTAGGCCAGGTTGCGGGCCTTCTCGTCGGCGGTGAACTCACCGGGGCAGAGCTGCATGGCCAGCACCAGATCGGCCTGCTTCACCACCTGCTTGCGGTACAGCTCCAGGTACGGGAAGTGCAGCAGCAGCGGGTAGTCGTCGTCGCCGGTGTTCGCGAAGTCCCACTCGGGCTGGTCGGTGAAGCCGGCGGCCTGCTGGTGCACCCCACGCTCGCTGTCGTACGGGACGGCCATCGCGTCGGCGGCGGCCCGCCAGCCGGCCACCTCGTCACGGCCCACGCCGAGCCGGCCGGCCAGCTCGGGATGCGCCTCGGCGGCGTCCGCCGCGCCGCGCAGATTGCGCTTCGCCATCAGGTTGGTGAACACGTTGTCGTCGACCAGTGCCGCGTACTCGTCGGGGCCGGTAACCCCGTGCAGGTGGAAGTCACCCTCGTCGGACCAGTGGCCGAAGCCGTGCCAGAGCCGGGCGGTTTCCACCAGCAGTTCCAACCCCGCCTCCGCCAGGAACCGCTTGTCGTCGGTGGCCGCCAGGTAGCGCAGCACCGCGTCGGCGATGTCGGCGTTGACGTGCAGCGCGGCGGTGCCCGCCGGCCAGTAGCCGGAGCTTTCCCGGCCGCCGATGGTGCGCCACGGGAAGGTCGCGCCGGTCAACCGCAGCTCGGCGGCCCGCTCCCGCGCCTCGGGCAGGTGGGCGTGCCGCCACCTCAACGCCGAGCGGGCCACCGTCGGAGCCAGGTAGGTCAGCACCGGCAGGACGTAACTCTCGGTGTCCCAGAGGACGTGCCCGTCGTAGCCGTTGCCGGTCAACCCCTTGGCCGAGATGGTCCGGTCGGAGTCCGGGCGACCGGCCTGGATCAGGTGGAACATCGCGAACCGAACGGCCTGCTGAAGCTCCGGATCGCCGTCGAGCTGCACGTCGGCGACCTGCCACGCCGCGTCCAGGGCGGCGCGCTGGTCGGTGAGCAGGGCGGCGAAGCCGTCCGCGCGCGCCGCGTCCGCCTCGGCGGCGACCAGGGCGGCCAACTCGTCGGCGGGCGTCGCGTCGAGCGCCGCCCACTCGTAGGCGGCGAACTTCGTCAGCCGCAACCGCTCCCCCGGGTGCAGGCGACCCGTCACTGTCAGCCGTACCCGGTCCGGGGTGCAGTCACCGCTGGTCGTCACAGTGCCCGGGCACTCCAGCACATGACTGACAGCGACCGCGACGCGCTGGCCGCTGCGCTCGGTGCGGTGCACCAGCACGCCGTCGAGGCCTGTCGCACGGTGCGTCTCGGCGGTCAGCGGGTCGGTGGGCACCGAGGCGGCCCGAGGGTCGTCCGAACGCTCCGGCACCTTCTCGTTGGCCAGCAGATCCGAGCAGACCCGCAGCTCGACGGCGGTGTCCAACGGCTCGACCTCGTACCGGACGGCGGCCACCGGGCGACGCGGCAGGGACACCAGCCGGGTGCTGCGGATGCGTACGCCCCGCCCGGCCGGCGAGATCCACTCGGTCTCCCGGCGCAGCACGCCGGTACGCAGGTCGAGCACCCGTTCGTGGCTGCGCAGCGTCCCGGTCCGGAGATCCAACGGCTCGTCGTCGACCCAGAGTCGGATCAGCGCGGCGTTCGGTGCGCTGATGACGGTGTCACTGGCTTGCGGGAACCCGTACCCCTCCTCGGGATAGCTCAGCTCGCGCCGCTCGTGGAAGCCACTGACGTAACTGCCCGGCATCCCGCACGGGGCACCCTCGTCGAGCACCCCGCGCCAGCCGATCCACCCGTTGCCCAACGCGAAAATCGACTCGGTTTCGCCGAGCCGGTCCACGTCGGCCTCCGTACGCCGGATCCGCCAGGTCTCGTCGTCCGCCGCAGCGGTGGACAGCTGTTGATCGGTGGCCGAACCGGTCTGCACGAGGCCTCCTGTCGATGTCGACGTCCTGCAACAGCCAACCAGAGCCGGCTGTGCGAATCCTGGACGAAGGTCTGAGGGACCACCCGACCTTCGACAGCAGCGATGCCCTCTGGCGCGTTCCTAGGGTGTGCCCAAGGTGAACAGGGTATGAACGTGAAGTGAGGTGATGCATGGTCGACAACGGCAGCATGGACGTTCCGGAGATCAGCGCTGAGTGGTACGACGACGTCGTCGACGCCGCCGCCGGCAGCCCAGAGCCGGTGCAGTGGTTCGTCGGACACGCCACCGAGGGGGTGATCCTGCTACTCGGCGCGCTGCTGGTGATGGCCGCGCTCAGCCGCCGGTCCGGCGGCCCGCACGATCGGGCACTCGCCCTGATCGCGCCGGTGCCGGCCCTCCTGGCGTACGTGGGCAGCGAGTTCTTCAAGACGGTGGTGGACCAGGATCGGCCCTGCCGGACGATCGGTCGGGAGATCATCGCGGGTGCCTGCCCACCGCCGGGCGACTGGTCGTTCCCCAGCAACCACGCCACCATCGCCGGTGCGCTGGCGGTCACCACGTTGCTGCTCTCCCGCCGACTCGGCCTGATCGCGCTGCCTCTGGCCGCACTCGGCGCCTTCTCCCGGGTCTTCGTGGGCGTGCACTACCCGCACGACGTGATCGCTGGTGTGCTGTTCGGCGCCCTGGTCGCCGTGGTGGTCACCCCGTTGCTGGCCCGCCCGACCAGCGAGGTGCTCCGCCGACGCGCCAACCGTCCCGACAGCCCGGTCGCCAAACTGGCCAGCCGCTCCCGCCCCTAGCGGCAGCGCGACCTGGAGTGAGACCGCGCCCCCTCGCCACGCCGATCTTGCACTTTCGGTTGTCGATATGAGCGGGACGCCCCTTATGCCGGGACAGGAAGTGCAAGATCGCGGGGGCGGGGGCGGGGGCGGGAGCGGGGGAGGGGTCAGGTCGCTAGTAGGAGGGCGGCCGTTGTGCCGAGCAGCAGGAACGGGCCGAAGGGCAGGTGGGTGCTCCAGTTGGCGCGGCGGGTGGCCAGCAGGGCCACACTCACCAGGGCGGAGAGCCCGAAGGTGAGCATCAGCCCGAACAGCAGCACCGGCCAGCCGTACCAGCCGAGCAGCGCGCCGACGCTGAGCGCCAGCTTGGCGTCGCCCAGCCCGAAGCCGCGGCGGCCGAGCAGCAGGGCGGTGCTGGCGAAGAAGAGCGCCAGCCCTGCGCCGCCGATGACGGCTCGCAGCCAGTGCCCCGGGTCGGCGTCGAGCGCGGCCACGCCGAGCAGCAGCCAGGTCCCGGCCGCCGCGGGCAGTGTGAGCCGGTCCGGCAACCGGTGCACGGCCAGGTCGACGAGGATCGCCGGGATGGTCCAGCCGAGCCACCAGATCAGCGCCGGCAGCGCCCCGCCCGGCGGACCGGCGAACGCCAGCAGCACCGCCGCCGCGAGCACGGCCAGCTCGACGGTGGCCGGCGGTGGGCCGACCCGGGCGCGGCACTGACCGCACCGGGCCGCCGGGCCCAGCGCCGGCCAGGAGCGGGTCAGGCCGACCGGCGCGCCGCAGGCGTCGCAGCCGGTCCGGCTGGGCAGACCCGGGGGTACGGCGTAGCGCAGCGCGGCCAGCCGCATCAGCGGACTGATCGCGAGGATCGCGAATACCGTCGGAACGCGGCTGCGTGCCACCGCCGAGGCGAGGCCCGCCGGTCGTTGGCTCGGCGAAACGGGCGTTGCCTGGCTTGGGGGTTCCGTCGTAGCACCGGACGGCGGGGGTGCCGGGCTCCGATCGGGTGGGTCCTCCCGACCGGGGATGGCCGCCGGGGGGCCGGTCAGCGCCATGTCGCCTCCATTGCGGCCAACTGCTCCCCCGCGATGCTGAACACGGATCGTGATTGAACGCTCGCAGTGGTGTAGCGGATGGCGCGGAAAGCGACGTGCCGACCGGAGCCTGTGAGCGCGCTTTCGACCGCTTCCACGTCAGGGGTGCCGTTGGACGCGGCAGCCCGCCAACAGGGTGCCGACGCCGGTCGAATGCCGGGATGAGACCGCGATGTCCCACTCCCGCGACCGGTGGCGTGACTCCGGTCAACCCATCCGGAGCGGCGACGCCCCACCAATAACGACAGTTTTCTCGCCCATTGCCCCCGGAGCAGTGCGGACACCCACTACCACCACCTGTCATCACGCAGAGTGTTCGCTTGAATTGCCTCTGTTGCATCGGCGATCGTCAGCCTATGCTCGCCCCTTGGGTGTGACGCAAGCCTCACCTTCACCATCGGACGACACAGGACCCCGAATTTGTAAAAGATCCGTAACGGTGAATGCAGAAGCGCAATGAACGGCTCCGGATGTGCTGATCCGGGCGCGCTTCCGCATGCCCGACGGCGGTGAACCGTCACCGCCCCGGGCGACCACGAGGAGGCTCGACGGTGCGCGGACGGCAGCTCAGAAGAGCGGCAATCTGCCTGCTGGTGGGCGTGGCGGCGATGCCGGTCACCGCCTGCGCCAGCGGACGGGAAGCGGTCGAACGGCCGACGGAAGTCCGCGACAACAGGCCCCGGACCGATTCCGACGTCGAACGACGCGCTGCCGAAAAGGCGGCACTTGACGCGTACTCCGGGTATCTCGCGGCCTCGCGCGCGGCGGGCCTGCGCAGTGATCCGCGTTCGCCGGAACTGTCCCGGTTCCTCGGTGATCCACTTTTGACTCGGGTTCGGGTGTCCATTCGCGAGGCTAAGGAGCACGGCGCTATGCGTACCGGGACGTTTAAGTCCGAGCCGACCGTTACCGCCGTCAGCCTGGACGCGAAGCCGGCCACCGTGGAGATCCAGGACTGCCTGGACACGACCGGCTACCGGCTGGTCTACGCCAAGGACAAGCGCTCGGTCCCGGGCAGCGGTGGCGGCAGGCACCTCTCCACCGCCACCGCGACCCGCTATCCCGACGGCCGTTGGCTGATCAACTACGGTGCGACGCACCGGGACCAGCCGTGCTGAGCGGGGCCGCGACAACCCGACGGGTGCTCGCCGGGCTCGGCCTCACACTCCTGCTGGTGGCCGGTGCGGCCCCGCCGACCGCCGCCGCCCTACGGGCCGACCCGGGAGCGGGCTGCCCACCCGACCAACCCGACTGCAGCGTCTGGGACGACGAGCCCGGCAATCCCGGTGGTCCCGGGGGCGGCGGGGACGACGGCGGGGGTGGGGACGACGGCGGCGGTGGCGGCGGCGGCTGCCAGTGGAACGGGCGGACCATCCCCTGCTACGACGAGGACCTGGGCTGGTTCAACAACGGCGACGGGTGCTACTACAAGCTGACCGAGGGGCCGGTCGAGCCGCCCGAGGGTGAGCAGTGGTATCTGCAGACCTGCAACGGCGGCGACCTGGGTGCCCAGGTCGTGGTGTCGCTGGCCGACCCGCCGGCCGGCTTCGGCGCGCCGCCAGACCCGGAGGAACTGGCCCGTCGCGCCCTGGCGTCGATCAGCCTGCTGCCGGCGCGCCTGAAGGTGGCACCCCGCAAGGACATCGGTCCGGGCCTGGTCGGTCTGCCGGTGTGGATGTGGGCGACCCCGACCCCCAGCTACTTCGGCCCGCTGACCGCGTCCGCGTCAGACCGGGGCGTGACCGTCTCCATCGAGGCGAAGGTCGACCGGATCGTCTGGGACATGGGCGACGACGAGTACGTCACCTGCGACGGTCCCGGCACCCCGTACGACCCGAAGGGCAGTCGCGCCGGCCTCACGTCCCCCGACTGCGGCTACGACGAGGGCTACTCGGAGGCCGACACCTACGACGTCACCGCCACCACCCACTGGAAGGTGACCTGGCGCGGCGGTGGCGAGAGCGGAGAAATCCTGGTGACCCGAAACAGCGGCATCGTGCAGATCCAGATCAACGAACTCCAGGTGGTCACCAGATGAGCCTCGCGACGCGCAACGGGACCCCGTCGGTGGACGCACCCGTCAATCCGCCCACAGTGGTCCGCCAGCGCCGGGTCCGTCCCGGGCTGCTCGGTCTCGCCGTCCTCCTGATCGCGCTGGGCGGGCTGGGCGCGGCCTTCGCTGTCACCTCGGTCCGGGCCACCGGCAGCTATCTGGCGGTAGCCCGACCGGTGGAGGTGGGCCGGGAGATCAGCGCCGCCGACCTGGTCACCGTGCAGGTCGCCGGCGGCCAGGGGTTGCGCCCGGTGCCCGCCGCACGGCTCGACGAGGTGGTCGGCAAACGGGCCGCCGTCGCGCTGCTACCGGGCACGCTGCTCACACTGGGACAGGTCACCGACGACCCGCTGCTCGGCCCCGGCCAGCAGCAGATCGCGCTCGGCCTGAAGACCGCCCAGGTGCCGGCCCGCGAACTGCACCCCGGCGACAAGGTGCTGCTGGTCAGCACTCCGGACACCAATGCCGACAAAGACACGGCCGCCGCCGGCACCCGGTTCGCGGCCACCGTCATCGACATGGTCAGCCCGGCCACCGACGACAAGGTCCTGTACCTGGCGCTGATCATCCGTGACGTGCCGGCGGTGGTGGCGCTCGCCGCACAGGAACGGCTCGCCGTCGTGCTGACCGAGGCGGCCTGAGCATGGCGATCATCGCGCTGGTGTCCGCTAAGGGTTCGCCCGGCGTCACCACCTCGGCGCTGGCCTGCGCGCTGGCCTGGCACCGGCGGCTGGTGGTCGCCGAATGTGACCCGGCCGGCGGCTCGATCCTCGCCGGATACCTCGGCGGCCAACTGGACGGCCCGCGCGGCATCGGAGAGCTGGCAGTCGGCGAGTTGCGCGACGGCAACCTGGAAACCGCATTCTGGTCCCAGCTGGTCGACCTGGACGCGCCCCGCCGGGAACGGCTGCTGCTGCCCGGCCTCGTCGACCCGGCCCAGGGCGGCAGCGTCACCCCCCTCTGGCAGCGCTTCGCCGACTACTTCGATGCCCTCGACCGCGGCACCCCCGGTTACGACGTCCTTGTCGACTGTGGCCGGCTGCACGTGACCGGGCCCCCGTGGCCGGTGCTGCGGGCCGCCTCGGTGGTGCTGTTGGTGACCCGGGCGAACCTGCCGGACCTCTCCGGCACCCGCGCGGTGGTCACCACTATGGAACGGGACTTCGCCGAGCATCGGGTGCCCCCGGGCACCCTGCGGCTGCTGCTGGTCGGCGACGGGCACGGGCGGTCCGAGATCAGCCGCGCCCTGAAACTGCCGGTCATCGCACGGCTGCCGCACGATCCGCGTACCGCCGGGGTGCTCGCCCTGGGCGGAACAGTGCGGGCCGGTCGGCCGCTGATGCGCGCGGCGGCCGCGCTGGAGGTCCCGATCGGGGCGCTCCTGGAACGGCGGCGGGCCCGGTTGGCGTGGCCCGTGCAGCAGGGGGTGCCGGATGCGGTTTGAGCCGGTCTCCACCGATCCGCGCCAGCAGCCACCGGCAGTGACCTCCACCGCGCCGCCCCTGGCCGTGCCGAACGGCCGGCACCACCAGTCCGGGCCGCAGCCGCAGCCGACGCCCGTGGCGACCCCGCCGCCGGAGTCGCCGCCCCGGGCCCGGAAGGACTTCCAGGTGGTCCGGGAGCTGCGCCGGGAACTCACCGAGCGGCTCACCCTCTGGCAGCGCGGCCGGGAGTTCACTGTCGACGAGGAGGACACCGAGCGGGCCCGACTCGCCGTCACAGTGGTCGCCGCGTACGCGGACTCGGTGCGCCGGGCCGGCACGCCGATGGCCGCCGGCGATGAACGCCTGCTGCTCGACCAGGTGACCGCCGAGTTGGTCGGGCTCGGCCGGCTCCAGACGCTGCTGGTCGACGACACCATCGAGGAGGTGCACATCCTCGGCTGCGACCAGGTGCGCATCACCCGGCACGGCGGCGGGGTGGACTGGGCCGAGCCGATCGCCGACAGCGACGCCGAACTGGTGGAGATCCTCCAGGCGGCGGCCCGTCGGGCGGGAGCGACCGAGCGGTCCCTCTCCACAGTGAAGCCCACCCTCGACCTGCAACTGCCCGACGGCAGCCGGCTGGCCGCGGTGTTCCTGGTCAGCCACCGCCCGTACGCGGTGATCCGCAAGCACAACACCCTGGACGTGAGCCTCGACGACCTCGCGGGCGCCCGGGGTGACCTGGACGAGATGATCGATCCGCTGCTGCGCGACTTCCTCCGCGCGGCGATGCGCGCCGGTCTGAACATCATGGTCGCCGGATTGGCCGGCGCCGGGAAGACCACTGTCATCCGGGCGCTGATGAACGAGATCCCGCAGGACGAGCCGTACGTGTTGCTGGAGGAGAGTCGGGAGCTGCTCCCGGCCCGCCGTCGGGAGCGGCACCGGGCGGTGATGAGCTTCGAGGCTCGGGAGGGCCACGGCGAGCGCGGCTTCGACGGGCGCCCAGCCGGTGAGGTGACAATCGCCGACCTGATCCCGCTGTCGCTGCGGATGGGCGTCCTGCGGATCATCGTGGGCGAGGTGCGATCCCGGGAGATCGTGCCGATGCTCCAGGCGATGACCACCAGCCGGGGGTCGATGTGCACCATCCACGCCCGTACCGCAGCCGGGGTGGGTGAACGGATCGTCGAGCTGGCCCTGGCGCACGGCCGCGAGATGACAGTCGACCAGGCCCGCCGAATGGCCGGCAACGCGCTCGACCTGATCGTCTACGTCACCATCGAGGACGAAACCGCGATCGGCGGGCGGAAGCACCGGTTCGTCTCGCATGTGGAGGAGGTGATCGGCGCCGGCGAAGCCGGTCGGATCACCACCACCACTGTCTTCGGGCCCGGCCCGGACGGTCGTGCGGTCCCCCGGCACCTGCCGGAGCGGGTCCGCGACCAGTTGCTGCGGGTGGGTTACGACGCGCGGCTGCTGACCCGGTGGGTCGAGGCCGGTGCCGGTGCCTGGCGGCGGCCACGGCAGACCCAACTGGCCCGGCGGTGACCTGATGCTCGGCAGCCTGGAGTTGATTGCGGTGGTGTCCGGCGCCGCCTGTGTGGCCGGGCTGCTGCTGGCCGTGGTCGCGCTGGTCGGCACCCGCCGACCCCCCGGGCCGCGGCCGGGCAGCGGGCCAGGGCTGAGCCGACTGTGGCGTGGGCCGGGCAGCACCCCGGCCGAGCAGCGGGGTTACCAGGCGCTGCTGGTGGCCGCACTGGTCGCCGGCGCGTTGGCGTTCCTGTTGACCGGGCTGCCGGTGGTGGGCCTGCTGGTGGCGGTGGCGGTGCCCGGCGCCCCGTGGCTGTTCGGAGTGGGAAAGGCCGAGCAGCGGGCGATCGCCCGGATCGAGGCGGTCGGCGAGTGGACCCGCCGACTCAAGGACGTCTCCGGCACCGGGCAGGGCCTCCAGCAGTCGATCATCGGCACGATCGGCAGCGTGCCACCCGGCGTCGAGGACGAGGTACGGCTGCTCGCCGCCCGCCTCCAGGCCGGCTGGATGGCCCGCTCCGCGCTGCTGGCGTTCGCCGACGAGATCGCCGACCCGGTCTGCGACCAGGTGGTCGCGGCGCTGATCCTGCACCTGTCGGACCGGGGTGAGCGGCTGGGTGACGTGCTCGGTTCGATCGCGGGTGCGGCGTCCGCGGAGGTGGCGACCCGTCGGGAGATCGAGGCCAAGCGCACCCAGCCCCGGTTCGCGGTCCGCTTCCTCACCGGGATGACGCTGGCGACCCTGGCGTACGGGCTGGTCAACACCGAGTACATCAGGCCGTACGGCACACCGGTGGGTCAGCTGGTGATGGCCGCCCTCGGCGCCGCCTTCATCGGCCTGCTGGCCTGGGTGCGGTCGATGAGCCAGCCGCAACGGCCGGCCCGGTTCCTGCCCGCGCCTAACCCGGCCGAGGTGATCGCGTGAGCGCGAGGAGTGCAGCGCAGCGGAGCCCCGCAGTCGCGAACGAAAGGCCAGCCCGGTGAGCGCGAGGAGTGCAGCGCAGCGGAGCCCCGCAGTCGCGAACGAAAGGCGGCTCCCATGATCGTGAACTGGCATTTTGTCCTCGCGGTCTGCGGTGGCGCCGGGATCGGCCTGGGTGTGTTCCTGGTGGTCCGGGAGTTGGTGCCGGCGACACCGGCGCTCGGGCCTGCGCTGCGCCGACTGCACCAGCCGCCGGGCACCGGTCGGGTGGCCACGCCCGCGTCCCGGCGGCTCGACTGGCTGACCGGGATGTCCCGCTGGTTGCGGCCACCGCAGATGCAGCTCGCCCTGATCGGTCAGACCTCCGAGCAGTACGCGTTGTCGGTGCTGCTCTCCGCGCTGATCGGATTGGCCACACCAACACTGCTCGGGGTGGTGCTGTGGGTGCTCGGCATCTCGTTCCCGCTGGTCGTGCCGGTGCTGGGCAGCCTCGGTCTGGCGCTGCTGGCCGGCCTGCTGGCGCACCGCGCCGTGCTGACCAGGGCCAACGCCGCCCGCGACGAGTTCCGCCAGGCCGTCTGCACCTACCTCGACCTGGTGGCGTTGCAGCTCTCGGCGGCGCACGGGCCGGTGCAGTCGCTGGAGCGGGCGGCGGCGGTCTGCGACGGTTGGGTGTTCGACCGCCTCCAGGAGTCGCTGCGGATCGCCCAGATGCAGATGCACGCGCCCTGGGACGAACTGCGCGACCTGGCCGACAAGATCGGCATTCCGGAGTTGGGCGACGTCGGCGCGATCATGCGCTCCTCCGGCAGCGAGGGCGCTCAGGTGCACGAGACGCTGCGCAGCCGGGCCGACTCGCTGCGCGACCAGATCCGCACCGACAACCTGACGCGCGCCGAAGGGGTGACCAGCAAGCTCGACATCCCGGGCGCGCTGCTCGTCTTCGTGCTGCTCGGGTTCGTCCTCTATCCGTTCATCGCCCGTGTCTGACCCCTCCCCCTCGAAGGAGAACGCCATGTCCATCCTCAGCTATCTGCACGTCGTGGTGACGACGCGCCTGGCCGAGCTGCGCCGGGACGGTGAACGGGGCGACAGCCCGGTGCCCACCGCGGTGATCATCGCCGGCCTGGTCGCCGTCGCCATGGCCATCACCGCCCTGGCCCTGACCAAGGCCAAGGGTTGGATGGACG
This sequence comes from Micromonospora sp. NBC_00821, assembly GCF_036347035.1. Taxonomy (NCBI): domain Bacteria; kingdom Bacillati; phylum Actinomycetota; class Actinomycetes; order Micromonosporales; family Micromonosporaceae; genus Micromonospora; species Micromonospora sp. NBC_00821. The sequence goes on along the minus strand of NZ_CP108880.1, from coordinate 454,583 downwards.
GCATCCCGGACTACACGGTCCCGAAGTAGCCGGGATGCGTCGAGCCGCGTACCCGAGGTGGAGCCGGGTGGTCAACGCCACCCGGCGCCGCCTCGCGGCCGGCGACCGGGAGCGGGGCGCCAACCCGGTGGAACTGGCCGTGATGATGCCGCTGATCCTGGTGCTGCTCTTCGCCTCGATCCAGGTCGCAGCCGTCTTCCTCGCCCGCTCCACAGCGTTGAACGCCGCGCAGAGTGGCGTCAACGCGCAGCGGACCTACGAGGCGAGCAGCGGCGCCGGGGTGGACAGCGCCTCCCGCTTCCTGAGGGCCGCCGGCGGTTGGCTGGTGGGCTGGGACAAGGCCGGCCCGACCTGCGTGACCACCACGACCGACGTGACCTGCACGGTGAGCGGCCGGTCCCTGTCCGTGGTGCCGGGCGTGGACTTCGCAATACAGCAGACTGCCCACGGAACGGTGGAGAGGGTGACCCCGCCATGACCCGTACCGCCGAGCGGGGCTCGGTCTCCATCGAAGTGGCGGTGCTCGCGCCCGCGTTCATCGCGCTGATGGTGCTGGCCGGTGTGGTCGGGCGCAGCGCGGTTGCCGCGGAGGCGCTCGAAGCAGCCGCGCACGACGCCGCTCGGGCCGCGTCGATCTCCCGGAATGCCGACGTCGCCAAAGAAGAGGCGCGGGAGGCCGCCCAGAAACAGCTGGACTGGCACGGCCTGGCCTGCGCCAACGGCCTGGACCCGGCATTCAGCGGCAAGTCGCCCGGCAATGAGTCCAGCTTCGACAGAGCCTTCAGCAGCACAGTCGGTACGAACGCCACGGTGACGGTGACGATCAGCTGCCGCGTGTCCTTCAAGGACATCACCCTCGACATCCTGCCCGGGATGAAGAGTGAACGGCTGATCTCCGCGCAGTTCACCTCCCCACTCGACCGTTACCGGAGTCGGCAATGACGGCCACCACGTCGGCTGCCAGTCCCTCGCGGGCAGGTGAGCACGGCCGGGTGAGCATCTTCCTCGCGGTGACGATGGTCGGCGTACTGGCCATCATCGGCCTCTCCTTCGACGGCGCCGGGCAGCTCCGCACCCTGCAACGCGCCCAGAACCTGGCCGCCGAGGCGGCCCGGGCCGGCGGTCAGGCCATCGACCGGGCCACCGCCATCGAGGGCGGACCGAAGCGAATCAACGAGCCGGAGGCGCGCGATGCGGTCGCCAGCTACCTGGCCACCGTGAACACCGCCGGCCACACGGTGAACTTCCCCCAGGTCGACGGGGAATCCCTGATCCGAGTGACCGTCTCCATCACCTACCACCGCTCGATGGTCGGACCGTTCATCCAGCAGAAGACGGTCACCGTCACCGGCGAGGCGACCGCGCGTGCCATCACCGCAACACCGTAGGAAGGAAGGCAGCCATGCCCGTATCGGGTGGGTCCGTCGTACGGCGGACCGGACGGATCCTCACCGGCATCGGCGCGCTGGCCGTGCTCCTGGTGCTGCTGGTCGGCGCGCCGATCGCGCTGCTCGCCTTCGCCGGTAACCCGCTGCCCGATCACCTCCCCACGATCAGCGAGGTGGGCACCGCGCTGACCAGCCGGGACGACGGTCAGCTCTTCCTGCGGGCGTTGGCAGTGGCCGGTTGGTTCGGCTGGGCCACGTTCGCCTTCTCCGTCCTCGTCGAGTTGGGCGCACAGACCCTGCGCCGGCCGGCGCCGAAGCTGCCCGGGATGGGCCGCCAGCAGAAGGCCGCCGCCGCGCTGGTCGGCTCGGTCGCGCTGATCCTGGTTGCCAGCCCCGCCGCCGCCAGCGCCGCGGCGATCTACGGAACTCCGGTGTACGCGAGCCCGAGCGCAACGTCCGTCACCACCCTGGCCGCGCCGACCCGCGCCGCGACGACACCGGACACGGCCGCGCCGGTGGCCCGGGGCGGCCTGCTCGGCATGGCCGGGACAGGGCTGGCGGCAAGCGGTGCACCGACGGCGAACGACGAGGCCGCGCCGGTGTACCGGGTGGCACGCGGCGACTACCTCGGGGGGGTGGCCGAGCGATACCTGGACGAGTTCGGGGACTACCGACAGCTCGCCAAGCTGAACAAGCTCGACGACCCGGACCGGATCCGCCCCGGCCAACTGCTCCGCCTGCCAACGGAGGCCGCCGACCAGGGGGCCCGGCAGCACGCCACCGGCCGGGTCGTCGACCGGCCCGCAGCGCCGAAGCCGCCCGCGCCCCGGCCGGCGCCCGAGCGGGCCGCACCGCCGCGGGTGGCCCCGGCACCACCCAGCGGTACGGAGTCAGCGGGCCAACCGCCAGCGATGACGGTCGGCGCAGCCCGGGTCGGTGCCGCCGATCGGGTGAACCGCCCGCTGGCGGTCTCCGCCGTACTGGCGGTGGCGAGCATCGTCGGCGCCCAGATCGGCGCGGTCCTGGGACTGCGCCGCCGTCCAGCCACCGCCGGGGTGGCTCCCCGACTGGCCGCCTCCTCCCGCACATCCCGCCGCGGCGCGGGCCGAAGCCGCAGTGGCGCGGGGCGAAGCGGTGTCGCGGGGGGAAGCGGTGGCGCTGGGGGAAGTGGTGGCGCGGGGGGAAGCGGTGGCGCGGGCCGAAACAGCGACCCGGGCCGAAGCAGTGGCGCGGGCCAAAGCAGCAGTGGCGTGGACCAAAGCGGTGGCGTGGGCCAAAGTAGCAGCGGCGCGGGCCGGCGGGGCAGTGGTGGGGCGGCCGGGAGCGGTGCCGCCTGGGCTGCCAGCCGGGCGGCGGCGGCCATCGAAGCACCGGCGACACCGCACGGCAGCGCGGCACCGGGCGGGAGCGACTTCGGACCTCGCGACGGCGGGATGACGCCCACCGGCAGTGGGGTCGCACCTGCCCACACTGGGGTGACGCCCGCCGGAAGCGAAGTGGCGCCCGCCGGAAGCGGAATGGCCTACCCCGGCAGCACCGCGTTCCCGGGCAGCGGGATGGCTCTCTCCGGCGGCACGGCGCCCCACGGCGGCGGGATGACGGCCGCCGGCCCTGGCGGCTGGAGCGGTGACGAGGGCTGGGCCGGTGCCGGTGGCGAGGGCGGGCTGTTCGACGGCGGGCACGGCCTGGACTCCGTGCCCGACGGTCCGCCGGTCGGCCGACACCGACGCACCTGAGCGGGCCCGCACGACCTGGTGTCTCCGCTGTCCGGCGGAGGCTCGCGAACCCAGGCAGGGAGGTGCCGGGTGCCCCAGGCCAGCGACTCAGTCGGCCATCGCATACCGGGCCCACGACCTGGCTGACCACCGCACACACCCGATCGACGACCTGGCTGACCACCGATGCCGGAGTCGGTGTCTCCAGGGTCGCGCCGGTCGCGCCCGCGACGGTCGAGGCCCGCCGCCTGGCGGGAGTGGCCGGGGCAATGTCTCCGAGAGCGATATGCCTGTGAGTCATAAAAATGACTCACAGGCATATGCGTCGAAGGCGTTACTGCCGCGCGGCGAGGAGCACCGGCGCGGGGCGACATACCCAACGCCGGAGGCACCTGGGTAAGGGCAGGGCGGCCAGCGCAGGGCGGCCAGCGCAGGGCGGCCAGCGCAGGGCGGCCAGCGCAGGGCGGCCAGCGCAGGGCGGCCAGCGCAGGGCGGCCAGCGCAGGGCGGCCAGCGCAGGGCGGGCAGCGTAGGCGGTCAGGGCAGGCAGTCAGGGCAGGCGGGTCTGGAGCACGCCGTCCTGGATCCGGGTGGGCAGGATCTGCTGGTCGTTGCCGGACGGCCCCTGCACGACCTCACCGCCGTTGAGCCGGAAGGCGCTCCCGTGCCACGGGCAGACCACGCAGGCGTGGCCGTCGATCTCCTGCACCTCACCCTCGCCGAGCGGCCCGCTCTGATGCGGGCAGCGCTCCAACATCACGGTCACCTCGTCGCCGTGCCGGTAGAGGATCACCGAGATGTCGTCGTCCACCTCTCGGGTGATCAGGGTGCGTTGCGGCAGCGTCGCCATGTCGGCCAGCGAGTGCCAGCCATCGGTCATCCGGTGCAGTTCGGAGACGCTCTGGTTGACCTGCGCCCCCTGCTTGTACGCCAGGTGACCCCCGATGTACGCGCCAAGGCTCACAGTGGAGAGCCCGAGGAAGCCGAGGGCACGACCCATTCCGTGGCGGCCGGACAGCCGGGCGGCCAACGAGCCGGCGTAGAGCGTCATGCCGACGGTGTTGGCGGCGGCGTGCACCAGGCCGACCCGGCGCTGGTCCCGGGCGAGTGCCGCCCAGTCGTTCAGACCGGCGACCGCCGCCGGCAGCGCGCTGACGGTGCCCAGACCGACCAGCACGGTGGCAGGCCGGCGCTGCCCGGGCATGAGGTCCAGCACCGCGGCGCTGATCCACGCGCCGACCGGCACCTGCACCATCGCCGGGTGCAGCGGATGCCCGAGGGTCACCCCGTGCAGCAGGTCCCGCAGCCGGCGCGGACGCAGCGTTCCCAGGACGACCTTCTGCAACCGGTCACCCGCGCGGTCCAGCCGGGAGTCCTGCTCAACTTTCGTCAAAAGTGCTCGCACGAGTACCGACTTCCCGGCGATCGCCGTCGCAAACCGGTCGGCGGCGACAAACCTGTCGCACCACCCACACCGCCGATCTTGCAGTTTCTGCTCACATAATCCGGGGCACAAGCCGCGAAACGGCAACAGGAACTGCAAGATCGACGGGGATTGTGGGGGTGGGGGCGGGCCGGCATGCTGGCGGGATGGGTGTGCGGGTGGAGCGGGTCGGGGCGGTCACCACCGTCGTGCTGGATCGGGCGGACGCGCGAAACGCCGTGGACGGTCCTACCGCTCGGGCGCTGGCTGACGCGTTTCGGGCCTTTGACGCCGACCCGGACGCGGCGGTGGCAGTGCTCTGGGGCGCCGGTGGAACGTTCTGCGCCGGCGCCGACCTCAAGGCGATCGGCACACCGAGCGGCAACCGGGTCGAGCCGGAGGGGGACGGTCCGATGGGTCCGACCCGGATGACGCTCAGCAAACCGGTGATCGCGGCGATCTCCGGGTACGCGGTGGCGGGCGGGCTCGAACTGGCGCTCTGGTGCGACCTGCGGGTCGCCGAGTCCGACGCGACGCTCGGGGTGTTCTGCCGCCGCTGGGGAGTGCCGCTGATCGACGGGGGCACCGTCCGGCTGCCCCGGTTGATCGGCGAGAGTCGGGCCATGGACCTGATCCTCACCGGCCGCCCGGTGCCGGCCGACGAGGCGTACACGATGGGGTTGGTCAATCGGTTGGTGCCGCCCGGCCAGGCGCGGGCCGCGGCCGAGGAGTTGGCGGCGGCGATCGCCCGGCATCCGCAGACCTGCCTGCGCAACGACCGGGCGGCTCTGCTGGCCGGCGCGGGGCGGCCCGAGCCGGAGGCGCTGGCGACCGAGTTGGCGTACGGGATGGACTCACTGACGACGGACGCGGCGGCCGGCGCGGCCCGGTTCGCCGCGGGCGAGGGCCGACACGGCGCGACGCCGCCGGGAGGGGTACACCCCCCGGCGGCGTCGGCTACCGATTAGGCCTGTTTCCTGAGAACTGGCCGGCCTGCGGCGGGCCCGGCTCGACCGCCCTTATGAAACAGGCCCGAGCTCAGTTGCGGTTGATGGTGAAGGTTGTCGTGGGGTTCTGGATGTCCACCGCGTTGTTGCTCAACCGGAGGTTGTTGAAGGTCACCGACCCGACGGCCGGCCCCTGCCCGGCCTCCGGCATCGGGTTCGCCCAGATGGCGAAGCCAGACTTCGCGTCGTAGGCGTCCCCGCTCTTCCGAGCGCCGCTGATCGAGACGTTGGTGAAGACCGTGTCGGTGATCGGGTTCTGCGGCTGCCCGCCGACGTAGTTGGTCTGGAACATGATGCCGCTGTAGGTCGGATCGATGATGTCGACATCGCTGACCCGGATGCCCTGGAACACCTTCGAGGCGGAGAAGACCCAGATCGCCGGGAAGGTCTGCCCGCCCCAGAAGTGCCCACCGGCCCGCACGATCGAGATGTTCTCGAACCGGGTCGGCGGGTTGGCACCGAACCCGTTCATCGGGTAGCCGAAGTCGAGCGAGCTGATGGTGATGCCCGAGTAGACCAGGGTGTCCGCGATGTAGATGTTGCGGAACGTGTTGCCGTAACCGCCGTACACGGCGACACCGGCGGCCCGCCAGGTCAGGGTCGAGGTCAGGTTCTCGTAGATGTTGTCCTTCATGTCGGCGCCGCCCGCGTCGATCGCCGAGAACAGCGCGAAGCTGTCGTCGCCGGTGGCCCGGGCGTCGTTGTTGCTGACCAGGTTGTTGGTGCTCCCGTTGGTCATGTTGATGCCGTCGGCGAACATGTTCCGGATCCGGGAGTTCTTGATCGTCATGTAGTCGGTGTTCGCGCCCCAGTAGAGGCACACCATGTGCTCGTTCCAAATGTTGTCGATCACGATGTTCGACACGTTGGCGAAGTCGAACACCTTGCCCGGACCGTCGATCCGCGAGGTGTAGTTGCCGAAGTAGGCGAAGTTCTTGAAGGACGAGTTCGCCGCCGAGTTCTCCGCCCGGAAGCCGATGTCAGTGTTGTCCTGGCCCGACGGAGCGTTGAACCGGGTGTACCAGGGGCCGGCGCCGGTCACCTGGACGGCCTTGCCGTACACCTGGAACTTCGACGAGGTGGAGTAGTTACCGGCCGGCAGGTACACGCCGACCAGGTTGCCGGTGGTGTCCATCCGCACCCGGTCCAGGGCGTTCTGCACGTCCTGGTGGGTGAAGCCGGTCGGCGTGGTGTAGCGGGCCGGGTCCGGGTTGGCGATCGGCGCCACCTGCTCCGTGTTGATGAAGTCGATGGCGTACGTGGTGGTGTTGGCCGGGTCCTTCTGGAGGCGGATCTTGCTGCCGGCCGGGACTGTGGAGTTGAGCATGACGTTGGCTTCGTCGTAGATGTGCCGGGGTCCGCCCGCGCTCGGCGAGTTGCCCGGGCTGGCCTCGTTGCCGTAGAGCCAGGCGTACCGGGACGTCAGGTCGATGGCCTTGTGGAACGCGCCGTTGACGTAGACGCTCAGCGTCGAGTTGATCCCACCGCCGCCCGGTGCGTCCGGAATGGAGAAGCGGGTGACCAGAGTGTTGGTGCTGGCCCGGGTGGTGAACTCGACGTAGCTGCCGGTCGAGTTCAGGGTCACCGCCCGCCGACCGGACGCCTCACCGGCCAGGTCGCCGATCTCCCGGTTCGGTCCGACGACGCTGGCGCCGCCGCCGATCGCACCGTCCTCGGCCTCGTACATGTCGTACGGCATGTTGGCGCCGCGACCGACGAAGAGCGGCCGGTCACTGGTGTTGTTGGCCTGCTTCACCGGCAGCTCGTTGCCGTCCACGGCGAGCACCACCCGGACGGTGTACTTGCCGTTCGCGGCGGTCCAGGTGCCCAGGTTGATCGGGCCGACAGTGGCTCCGGCGTTGATCACGCCGGAGTGCGAGCCGGTCAGGGTACGGACCACGGTGCCGGACTCGTTGAGCACGGTCAGGGTGATGCCGTGCGCACCGGAGGCGGACGCCTGGTTGCCGGCGTTGCGGATGGACACGGAGAAGGTCACCGTGTTGCCCGCCGACGGGTTGCCCGGCGACCAGGCGACCGCCGAGGCGACCAGGTCGGAGCTGGCGACCGCGGCGACGACCAACGGGCTGGGGTTGGTGTAGCTGTTGTTGGTGTCGTCCTGCTCGACGACTGTGTTCGACTCGTCGACCTTGGCGCTGAGCGGGTAGCTGCCCGAGTCCCGGGTGCCGATGCTGGCGCTGACGGTGGTCGAGGCGCCGGCCGCGAGACCGCCGACCGAGGCCGTGCCCACCCGGGTGGAGCCCAGGTAGAAGTTGACGTTGGTCGCGCCGGAGGCCGAGGAGCCCGCGTTACGCACCGTAGCGGAGAGCGTGATGCTGCTGGTCTCCACCGGTGCGGACGGGCTGAACGACATGCCGGTAACGGTCAGGTCCGGGTTCGGTGCGGGGGTGCCGAAGACCTGGAACTCGGCCACCTGACCGGCCGGAGCACCGGTGTTCGAGGCGATCGAGAGCCGTACGTCGGCCGCCGCGCCGGAGACCGGGATGGTCACCGTGTTGCCGCTGCCCGGGTTGAAGGCGTAGTTCGCCGCGCCGACCAGGGTGGTGAAGCTCGACGAGCCCTGGTCCCGGCCCAGCACTGTGATGTTCTGGGTACGCGCGCCCCACGCCGAGTCCGGGTTGAGCTTCACGACGACCTGGCTGAGGCTGGCGTTCGCGCCGAGCTGCACTGTCAGCGTGCTCGGGTTGCCGTTGCCCTCCCAGTAGGTGGCCACGTTGTTGTCGTTGGCGTTTGTGGCCACGAACGTGTGCACGAACCCGGAGGCGGTGACCGGCTTGCCGATCGCCAGGTTGGAACCGGTCGGCGGGTTGCCGGTGCCGGTCCGGGTCACCGTGTTGCTGTTGGCCGACTGGTTGCCGGCCGCGTCCTTGGCCCGCACGTAGTACGACACCGTGGCAGTGGTCGGCTGGCTGTCGGTGTACGTGAGGGTCGAGCCGCTGACGCTGCCACGCAGCGCGCCGTTGGCGTAGACGTCGTAGCCGGTCACCCCGACGTTGTCGGTGGACGCCGACCAGGCGAGCCGGATCTGTCCGCTGGCCGGCTGGGTGTAGGCCAGGTTGCCCGGCACGCTGGGGGCCTGGGTGTCGTTGCTGCCGGTGGCGCCGTACACCTCGACCTCGGACAGCTGGGCGGCCGGCCAACCGGTGTTGCCGGTGACCTGCACGCGTACGTAACGGGTGCTGGCGGCGGTGAAGCTGACGGTCGCGGTGTTGCCGCTGCTCGGGTTGAACGTGTAGCCGGCGGACGCCTTCAGGGTGGTGAAGGACGAGCCGTTGGTCGAACCCAACACCGACAGCGTCTGCGTACGGGTCTGCCAGTCCGACGCGGGTGGCAGCTTGAGCACCACCCGGTCGACGCTGACGGTGGCGCCGAGGTCCGCCTGGATCCACTGCGGGAACGCGTTGTTGGCGCTCTCCCAGTAGGTTGACGCGTTGCCGTCGTTGGCGTTGCCCGCCACGTAGTTCTGGTTGTAGCTGCTGGCGGTCATGGTGGCGGAGAGCCCGGCGAGCATTGCCACGCGGGCGGCGGCCGCTGACGGGTCGGCCGCCGGTGCCGCGCTCGCCATGGGGGTGACGACCGGGGCGGTGGCGAGGAGCATCCCGGCGAGCGCGCCGGCGAGCATCCGACGGCGGCCCGTGCGGGCGGTACGGGGGACGGTGGTGGGCGCGCCGGTTGGCGGCGTGCCTCGTCTGGTGCCGGTCCTGGACATGGGGTCGCTACACCTCTTTCGGGGGTGGGTGTGGGTGCGTTGCCCGGTGACGGGTGCAGGGGTACGCCCGTCGTTCCGCGACAGGTGGGGGACGGTGCGGGTTGGGGACGGGGTCGGGCGGCTGGCGCGGCGTTGCGCCGGGGCGCCCGGACCGGGTGCCCCCGCCCGGTCCGGGCGGGGGCTCCCGACCTAGCTGGAGTAGATCTCGAACTCGCTGAGCTGGCCGGCTGGCCAGCCGCTGTTACCGGTGACGGTCAGCCGCAGGTACCGCTGGGTGGTCGCCGTGAAGGTCACGGTGACCGTGTTGCCGCTGGCAGGGTTGAAGCTGTAGCCGGCGGACGCCTTCAGCGTGCTGAACGTCGAGCCGTTCGTGGAGCCGAGCACCGCCAGCGTCTGCGTGCGCGTCTGCCAGGCCGATGAGGGTGGGAGCTTCAGCACGACCCGGGACACCGAGCGGTCGGCGCCCAGGTCCACTGTCAACGACTGCGGGAACGCGTTGTTGGCGCTCTCCCAGTAGGTGTTCGCGTTGCCGTCCACCGCGTTGGGGGCGGCGTACACGTCGGAGTGGCTGGTCTCGGTGATCGACCGTCCGGCCGCCAGGTTGCCGCTGGGCGGCGGCGTGGTCGGGGGCGGCGTGGTCGGCGGCGGGGTGGTCGGGGGCGGGGTGGTCTGGGTGCCGCCGTACACCTCGACCTCGGAGAGTTGCGCGGCCGGCCAGCCGGAGTTACCGGTGACGGTGACCCGGACGTAGCGGCGGTCACCGGAGGGCAGCCCGATCGACACGGTGTTGCCCGCGCCGGGGGCGAAGACCCGACCGGCGGACGACGCCAGTGTGGTGTACGACGAGCCGTCGGTGGAGCCGAGCACCGACAGGGTCTGGGTGCGTTGTTCCCAACCGCTGGGCAGCTTGAGCGCCACCCGGTCGACCGACCGGGACGCGCCCAGGTCGATGGTGACCGACTGGGGGAAGGCGTTGTTGGCGCTCTCCCAGTACGTCGACGCGTTGCCGTCGACCACGTTGGCGGCCGTGTAGCTCTGGTTGGTGCTGGTCGCTGTCGCCGGCCGGTTCAGGGCGAGGTTTCCACTGGTGGGAGGCGGAGTGGTCGGCGGCGGGGTGGTCGGGGGCGGGGTGGTCGGCGGTGGCGAGGTCGGTCCGCCACCCCACTGGGGGTTCGGCCACGGGCCGCAGTACGGGGTCGGGGTGTACCAGCCGGAGTTGCCGGAGCCCTGGGTGATCTGGAAGCCGGCACCCACGCAGTTGTGCATCGGGTTGCTCTGCGCGATGTTGGTGGCCCGCACGTTGGTGAACGACACCTGGCTGTTCGCCTGCACCTGGAGCGCGTACGTGCCGGCGCCGTCGATCCGTACGTTGTTGAGGTTGATCCCGTTGGTCTGGCCCTCGATCCAGTGCAGCGCCGCGTACGAGCTGTCCAGGATGTCGGTGTCGGTGATGTTGATGGTGGGGTTCTGGAACGCCTCGTTGAGCGCGGAGAACCAGATCGCCCCGACACCGAAGTTCCAGTTGTAGTCCGAGTTGCCGTTACGGATCAACGTGTTGCGGGCGATCGTCCAGGTGCCCTGGACTCCGGTGGCGCCCTGCACGCCGGGGTAGCGGTTCGCGACGTGGATGCCACCGCCGTTGGTCAGCGAGTCGGCCGTCACGTTGTCGGTGATCTTGATGTCCCGACCGCCGTAGCTGACCAGGTGGTTCGCCAGCAGGGTCACCCCGATGGTGTTGCGGGTGAAGGAGTTGTTGACGTTCGGCACGCTCTGCGCCCACATCGCCAACGCGTCGTCGCCGGTGTTGCGGACGAACGTGTTCGTCACCGTCGAGTTGGTCACGCCGGTGTGGAAGTTCACCCCGTCAGCGGTCTGGTCCAGGATCCGGCTGTTGCGGATCGTGAAGTTGTCCATCGGGCCGTCCATCCACGCCCCGACCTTGGTGTTCTCCAGCCAGAGGTTGTCCACCACCGAGTTGGTCATCGCCCCGCCCAGGGCGTTGACCTGGTCGTCGTCGACCCGTTCCCGGATGTCGCCGATGATGGCGAAGTCCCGCAGCGTGACGTTGCGGCTCGGCCCGTTCGCCTCGTGTGCGCGGACCGGGCCGGTGTAGCCGCCACCGGGGACGTACTTGCCGTAGATGCCGACGGACCTGTTCCGCTCGGTGGGGTGACGGCCGCCGAGCACCGAGTACCAGGGGCCCGCGCCGCGCAGTGTCACCCCGTCGACCACCACGTGATCCCAGAGGGTGAAGGTGCCGGTCGGGATCCAGACCGCCCGGCCCTGGGCCTTGCCGGCGTCGACAGCCGCCTGGAACTTCGCCGTCGAGTCGGTAGCGCCGCTCGGGTCGGCGCCGAAGTCGGTGACCACGTCGAGCACACCGGAAGGCTTGGTGATCGCCGGGGCGACCAGCTCGAAGTCGGCCAGGTCGATGGTGAACGTGGGCGACTGCGCGGTCGAGGAGACCTGGAAACGGATCTTCGTGCCGGCCGGCTGGGTGCTGCCGAACATGGCCCGGGTCTCGTCGTAGAAGTGGTGCGGGTTGGTGTCACCCGGGTTGTTGTTGAACGGGTATCCGCCGTAGTACCAGCCGTACCTCGACGTGACCGCTACCGACTTCAGCAGCGACCCGTTGGCCCGCAGGTCGATGGCGGCGTCCCGGCCGGTGCCGGCCGGGCTGTCCGGCAGGCTGTACCGGAAGGTGACAGCGTTGGCCGGGGCGGTGAGGGTGAACTCGACGTACTCGCCGACGGCGTCGAGGGTGACCGCCTCCCGACCGGACGCCTCGGACGGCAGCGTGCCGTACCGCCGGTCCGGGCCGATCTTCGTGCCGTTGTGGGCGGTCTCCTCCGCCTCCTGCTCGACGAACGGAACTGTGGCGCCCCGGTTGGGGATGTCGAAGGGGGACAACCCCGCCGCCGAGGCCGGGGTAGCGGTGCCGGTGACCGCGAGGACGGTGACCGAGGTGGCGGCGAGCACTGTGGCGGCGATGGCGGCCAACAGTGCGCGGGCCGGGTGTCGAAGGTGGTGCGGGGTGCCGGTGGTGTGGTTGGCCATGAGCTGCGCTCTCCCTTTCGTCAGGCAGGCCAGATCCCCCCGTGTTGGTGCGGTGTCGCGCGTCCCCCCTCGGTTCTCCCTTCTTGGTGGCGTGGTGCCGGCGACCGGGACGGGCCGCCGGCACCACGGCGAGCAGAGTCAGGTCAGGCCGGGCCGTCCGCCCCGCGCGGCCCGTCGGTGGACTCGGCGGTACGCAGCCAGACCGCTGTGTCGGACGGCAGCAACCCGTCGTCGAGCGGCCCGCTGGCCAGCAGCAACTCCCCCTGAGCTGGCATCGGGACCGGCGCGGCGGACAGGTTGACAAGGCAGGTGAAGCCACCGCCGCGGTGGAACGCCAGCACCCCGTCGGGGGCGGGCAACCAGGTCAGCTCGCCGTCACCGAGCGCCGGGTCGGTCTTTCGGGCCTGGATCGCCGCCCGGTACAGCTCCAGCATCGAGGCCGAGTCGCCGGTCTGCGCGCTGGCTGTCCGGTCCTTCCAGTCGGCCGGCTGCGGCAGCCACGGCGCCGCGGCGCCCTCGGGGCTGAACTCGAACGGCGGCTCGTCCCCGCCCCAGGGCAGCGGCACGCGGCAGCCGTCCCGACCGGGGTCGATCCGACCGGACCGCTCCCACATGGGGTCCTGCCGCAGCGCGTACGGGATGTCCTCGACCTCGTAGAGGCCCAGCTCCTCGCCCTGGTAGACGTAGGCGGCGCCGGGCAGCGACAGCGAGAGCAGCGCTGCGGCGCGGGCCCGGCGGGTGCCCAGCTCCAGGTCGGTGGGGGTTCCCTCGCGTTTGGCGGCGAAGCTGAACCGGGTGTCCGCGCGACCGTAGCGGGTGACGTGCCGGGTGACGTCGTGGTTCGAGAGCACCCAGGTGGCCGGCGCGTTGACCGGCGCGTGCGCGCTCAGCGTCCCGTCGATGCTCTCCCGCAGGGCCGCGGCGTCCCAGGCGCAGCCGAGGAAGTCGAAGTTGAACGCGGCGTGCAGCTCGTCCGGGCGCAGGTAGTTGGCGAACCGCTGCCGGTCCGGTAGCCACACCTCACCGATCAGCGCCCGGTCGGCGTACTCGTCGGCGACGCGACGCCAGCCCCGGTAGATGTCGTGCACGCCGTCGAGGTCGTGGAACGGGTGCGGCTGGTCCTCGCGGACCTCGGGCAGTGTCCCGTCCTTGACCAGGAGCCCGGCCGAGTCGATCCGGATGCCGTCCACGCCCCTGTCGAACCAGAACCGCAGGATGTCCTCGAACTCCTCCCGCACCCGGGGGTGGTCCCAGTTGAAGTCCGGCTGCTGGGGGGCGAACAGGTGCAGGTACCAGTCGCCGGGGGTGCCGTCCGGGTTGGTGGTGCGGGTCCAGGTCTCGCCGCCGAACTCGCCGACCCAGTCGGTGGGTCGCTCGTCGCCGTTCGGCCCCCGGCCGGGTCGGAACCAGAACAGGTCCCGTTCGGGCGCTCCGGGGCCGCCGGCGAGCGCTGCCTGGAACCAGGGGTGCGCGTCGGAGCAGTGGTTGGGCACCACGTCGACGATGGTCCGGATGCCCAGCGCGTGCGCCTCCGCGATCAGCGCCTCCACCTCGGCCAGGGTGCCGAAGACCGGGTCGATGTCGCGGTAGTCGGAGACGTCGTAGCCGGCGTCCGCCATCGGGGACGGGTACCAGGGGCTGAACCAGATCGCGTCGACGCCGAGCGCGGACAGGTGGTTCAGCCGGGACCGGATGCCGGCGATGTCGCCGATGCCGTCGCCGTTGCCGTCGGCGAAGCTCCGGGGATACACCTGGTAGATCACGGCTCCACGCCACCACGGACTTCTGTCAGCTGTGGACACGAGCACCTGCTTTCTGCGTCAGTACGTCGGCGGGTTCGCCGGACCTGGTTATGTGTCGGGCGAACGGTCGTTGTTCGCCGCGCGGGAGGACCGGTGGTCGCTATCCCTTGATGCTGCCCGTGGTCAGACCGGACATGATGTTCCGCTGGAAGATCAAGAAGATGATGACAGTCGGGATCGCGGCGATGACCGACGCGGCGATCACCACGTTCATCGGCGTGCCACCGGCAAAGGCGTAGATGCCGACGCTGACCGTCCGGGTCTCGGGCGACGGCATGACCAGCTTCGGCCAGAGGAAGTCCTTCCAGACCGCCGTCACGGCGAAGATCGAGACGACGCCGAGGATGGGACGCGACAGCGGCAGGATGATCGACCACAGCGTGCGCAGCGACGACGCCCCGTCCATCAGAGCCGCCGCCATCAGCTCCTCGGGGATCGAGTCGAAGAACCGCTTCAGCAGGAAGATGTTGAACGCGTTCGCGACCAGGGGCAACCAGATCGCGAACGGTGAGTCCAGCAGGTTGATGTGCACGATCGGCAGGTCGATCACCGTCACGTACTGCGGGACGATGAGGACCATGGCCGGGATCATCAGGGTCCCCAGCATCAGGGCGAGGATCACGTTGCCGAAGATCGGTCGAAGCTTGGACAGCGAGTACGCGGCGGCGGTGTCGAAGACCAGTTGGAACAGCACCGCGCCGATCGCGTAGTAGAAGGTGTTGAACAGCAGCTTGGCGAGGGCCAGGTTGTTCCACGCGTCGACGTAGTTCTGCGGCTGCGGGTCCTTCGGCCACAGCGACGGTGGGGTCTGGGCGATCTCCTGGCCGGACTTGAGCGCGCCGGTGACCATCCAGTAGAGCGGTCCGAGGAAGACGAGCGTGAACCCCGCCACGACCACTACCAGCAGCGTCCAGTAGATGACCCGGCCGCGCCCCCGGCTGAGCTGGGATTGGGAGATGAGGGTCCGGGTTCCGGAATCCTGTGCCATTCCTCGCCGTCCTAGTCCTGTTTCGCGGTCAGCCGCACGTACACGGCGGAGAAGCCGGCCAGCACCACGAGCATGATCACGCCCAGGGCGGCGGCGCCGTTGAGGTCGTTCTGGAAGAACCCGTGCTGGTAGATGAGGTACGCCACCGAGGTCGCCGAGTCCTCCGCGCCCGCACCGTTGGCGAGGATCAGTGGCTCGATGAAGAGCTGCATGGTGGCGACGATCTGCAACATCGCCAGGAGCGCGAGGATCAGCCGGGTCTGCGGGATCGTGACGTGGACGATTCGCTTCCAGATTCCGGCGCCGTCCAGCTCGGCCGCCTCGTACAGCTCCCCGGGAATGTTCTGCAACGACGCCAGGTAGATCAGCACCGCGCCGCCCATGTTCATCCAGGTCGACGCGACCACCATCGCCGGCATCGTCATCTCCGGCGACTGCATCCACTGCGAGGTGGGCAGGTGCAGCGCCTTGAGGATCGCGTTGAAGAGCCCGGCCTCGCTGGGGTCGTACGCGTAGAACTTGAAGAGGAAGAGCGCGGAGGCCGGCGGCAGCATCACCGGCAGGTAGACCAGGATCCGCAGGTACCCCTTGGCGTGGCGGAACTCGTTGAGCAGGATCGCCACGAAGAACGGCACCACGTACCCGAGGGCCAGCGCCAGGACGGTGAAGTAGAAGGTGTTCTGCCAGGCCGTCCAGAAGCTGGGGTCGGCGATGATGCGGGAGTAGTTGTCCCAGCCCACCCAGGTGGTCTCGCCGCGCCGGGTCCGCTGGAAGCTCATGACGATCCCGCGGATCATCGGGTACCAGGAGAAGACGACGAAGCAGAGCACCGCCCCGATCAGGAACGCGTGACCGGTGAGGTTGTCCCGTACCTTGCGGCCGAGGCTGGTGCGCTGCGGCCTCGCCGAGTACGGCGACGGCGGGCGGCCCGGTTTCCTGGGGGTCTCCGGGACGGTGGTGATCGCCAAGGCAACTCCTGGGTGAGTCGGTGACGTCGAGATGCGGTGCGAGTGGCGTGGGGGTCGGGTCGGCGTCCCGACCCCCACACGATCGGTCAGCTCTCGGCGGCGAGGAGCTGGTTGACCTTTTCCTCGGCGGTCTTGAGCAGTGCGTCGATGTTCGAGTTCGGGTTGGTCAGCACACCTGACATCGCGCCGTCGAGCACCGCGTAGACGGCCTGGGCGTTGCGCGGCTCACCCTTGATCGGGACCGGGGTCGCCTCGAAGAGCGCGAAGTTCGTCGTGTCGACGTTCGCGTTCGCCTTCCGCAGCTCCAGCTCCTGCTTCTGCGCGTCGCTGCCGTTGGCGAAGAGCAGCGGCTGGGGCAGACCCACCGGGTAGTTCTGCGGCTTGGCCCGCACGTAGTCGAACTGGCCCTTGCCCGGGGTGAGCTTCTGGTACGCGATCCACTTCAGACCGGCCTTGACCTGCTCGGGAGTGAGGTCCTTCTTGAAGAAGTAGCCCTCGCCACCACCGAGCGTCCCCTTCGCCGCGCCGTCCTGGCCCGGCAGCGGAGCCATCGCCCAGTCCTGGAACTTGCCCTGGAACTGGCTGACGATCGCCTGGGTGGCGTCCGGCGCGCCGATGAACATGCCGACCTTGCCGGCGCCGGCGTTCGTCAACAGGTCGCCCCACTGGAGGAGCTGACGGGCGCCCATGCTGTTGTCGCCGTACCGCATGTCCTTGAGGTTCTGCAGGACCTGCTTGCCCATGGCGTTGTTGAAGTCGGCCTTCTTGCCATCCTCGGTCAGCACCTTGCCGCCCTGCGAGTAGAGCAGGGAGGTGAAGTGCCAGCCGCCGGTGTTGCCGGCGCTGTACTCCGAGTAGCCGGCGATGCCGTTGCCGAGCGCGGAGATCTTCTTGGCGGCGGTACGGACCTCGGCCCAGGTCTTGGGCGGGCTGTTCACGTCCAGCCCGGCCTGCTGGAACAGGGCCTTGTTGTAGACCAGGCCCATCGAGTAGTTCTTCACCGGCACGGCGTAGAGCTTGCCGCCGTCGGTGAAGACCTCCTTGAGCGCCGGGTCGACGCTGTCCCAGGTCGCGATCGCGTCCTTGTTGACATGGGGGCTGATGTCCATCGCCTGACCGGAGTCGATCACCTGCTGGAGATCGGTCATGTACCCGTAGAAGACGTCGGTCACGGTGCCGCCGGCGAGGCGGGCGGTGAAGTCCGGCGGGTTGTTGCACTGCTCGCCGACGCTGACGCTCTTGATGGTGATGTCCGGGTTCTGCTTCTGGAACTCGGCGACGTCGTCGTTCCAGTTCTTCAACAGCTCTTTCTGGGCGCCGACCGGCTGGCAGTCGACAGTGATGGTGACCTTGCCGCCGGCGGTCGAGCCCTTGTCGTCGCTCTTCGTGGAGCATGCCGTGAGGCTGAGCCCCAGGCCGGCCACGAGCGCAACCGCCGCAGCCTTTCGGTATTGCGGTACGGACATCTGTCCATCCCTTCGGGAACGGGTGACTCCAATGACCTTTGCTGATCTGCGGTGATACGACCTGACGCCCAGTAGCTGCGTCGGAGCCAGGTGTGAGTGGAGTCACTGTAGCGAGGCCGACTCATTTCGGCAAGGTATCGACCCTGTTCCGAAAGGACACGACGCGATCACGACAGATGTTGGCAAGCCCTTGAAAGCAGACCGGTTTGCCGACTATTGATGCCTTATGGCCGATCATTCGGCTTGGTCGATGGCGACCGTGGCGGGCAACGACGAAAACGGCCGCCGACCGCGAGAGGCGGTCGACGGCCGAAGCGTCGTTCGGTGTGGTGCCTAGCGGCCGGGGGCGGGAGCGGTGGAACCCCGCACCACCAACTCCGGCTCGAACAGCAGCTCGTCCTGAAGGACGCCGGCGCCCTCGATCTGGGTGACCAGCAGATCCACTGCGGCCTGCCCCATCGTCTCGATCGGCTGCCGCACAGTGGTCAACGGCGGGTCGGTGCACGTCATGAACGCGGAGTCGTCGTAGCCCACCACCGACACGTCGGCCGGCACCGAGCGACCGAGCCGCCGGGCCGCGCGGATCGTGCCCAGCGCGAGCACGTCGCTGGCGCAGATGATGCCGGTCACGCCCCGCTCGACCAGTTTCGTCGCGGCGACCCGCGCCCCCTCCATGGAGAAGCTGGAGCGCTCCACGCACTCGGCGTCGCCCTCGTCCCAGCCGGCGGCCTTCATCATCGCGTCGAGTTTGCGCCGGGACGGCACGTGCCCCTCCGGGCCGAGCACCATCCCGATCCGTTCGTGCCCGAGCGAGCGCAGGTGCCCGTACGCCTGCTCCACCGCCACCGCGTCGTCGGTGGAGACCCGGGGGAAGCCCAACTCCTCCACACCAGCGTTGACCAGCACGACCGGAAGCCCTCGGTCGGTCAGCCGACGGTAGTGGTCGTGTTTGGCGTCGGCGAGCGCGTACGACCCACCGGCGAAGATCACACCGGAGACCTGGTGGTCGAGGAGCATCTCCACGTAGTCCATCTCGGAGACCCCGCCGATGGTCCGGGCACAGAGCGCCGGGGTGTAGCCGCGCTGGGCGAGAGTGCCGGTGACCACCTCGGCCAGCGCCGGGAAGATCGGGTTCTGCAACTCGGGCAGCACCAGCCCGACCAGCCGGGCGCGTTCGCCGCGCAGCTTGGTCGGCCGCTCGTAACCGAGCACGTCCAGCGCCGTGAGCACTGCGGTGCGGGTCGCCTCGGAGACCCCGTCGCGGCCGTTGAGCACCCGGCTGACGGTGGCCTCGCTGACGCCCGCCTTCTTGGCAACTTCAGTCAACCGCTTGGTCACGTTCGCAATCGTACGTCACCTGAATGAAAGAAATGAACAGCAAATTGCCGGCGTTTGCCAGCGCACTGCTTGATCGCCGCGCGGAGACGGGGTCAGGACAGGTCGCGTAGGGCGGTTTCGATGGCCCGGTGGAAGGTCGGGTACGCGTAGATCATGTGCCGGAGCTGACTCAGCGGCACCGCCGCGTGCACCGCCACCACCAGCGCGGACAGCACCTCGCCGCCGGCCGGGCCGGCCGAGGTCGCGCCGATCAGCACGCCCTGGTCGGCGTCGGCCACGAGCTTGATGAAACCGTCGTCGCCGACCCGGTGGATCCAGCCTCGGGTCGAGCTGCCGAGTTTGGTGAAACCCACCTGCACGTTGATGCCGCGCTCGCGGGCCTGCTGCTCGGTGAGCCCGACAGCGCCGATCTCGGGATCGGTGAAGGTCACCCGGGGCAGCGCCCGGTAGTCAGCTCGCGGGACGGTGCCGGCCGATCCGCTCGATCCGCTGGCGGCCAGCGAACTGGACGCGCCCATCGCCCCGCCGACCACGCTGGAGGTGCCGCTGGCGTCCGCCCCCGCCTTCGCCTGCCGGGCGCGGGCCAGGATGTCGGCGATCACGATCCCCGCCTGGTACATGGCGATGTGCGTGAAGGCGCCCTCGCCGGTGATGTCGCCGACCGCCCAGACGTGGTCGGTGACGTGCAGACGGTCGTCGACCGGGAGGTAACGCTGGCTGGCGTCCAGGCCGATCGTGTCCAGGCCCAGCTCGGCGAGGTGGGCCTTGCGCCCGGTCACCACCAGCAGCCGGTCGGCGGTGAACTTCGCGCCGCCGCCACCGCGCAGAGTGAACCTGGCTCCGTCGTGCTCGACCCGTTGGGCGCGTACCCCGGTGTGGATCTCCACGCCGTCGGCGCGCAGCGCCGCGGCGGCGACCTCGGACGCCTCGGGTTCCTCGACGGCCAGCACCCGGTCGAGCGCCTCGACCACTGTGACCCGGACCCCGAAGCGGGCGAAGACCTGCGCCAACTCCAGGCCGATCGCGCCGCCACCCAGCACGAGCAGCGACTGCGGCAGCTCCTCGACCTCGATCGCCTGATGGTTGGTCCAGTACGGGGTGTCGGCCAGGCCGTCGATCGGCGGCACCGACGGACGGGTGCCGGTGCCCAGGACCACCCCGTGTCGGGCCTCGAACACCTGGTCACCGACGCGGACCCGGCGCGCACCGTCGAGCCGACCGCTGCCCCGCACGAGTCGGCCACCCTTGCCGACGAACCGCTCCGCCGCGACCGTGTCGTCCCAGGTGTCGGTGGCTTCCTCGCGGATCCGCTTCGCCACCGGCGCCCAGTCCGGCTGGACCTGCGCCGTCCCGGCGAGCCCGTCGACCCGGCGAGCCTCGGCGAGCGCGTTGGCGGCTCTGATCATCATCTTGCTCGGGATGCAGCCCCAGTACGGGCACTCCCCGCCGACGAGATCCCGTTCGACGCCGACGACGTTCAGGCCGGCCTCGGCAAGTCGCTCGGCCACCTCCTCGCCGCCGACCCCGAGCCCGACCACGACCACATCCACCAGCTCCGGCTCCGCCACACCGAACAGCATCCCCCAGCGACACCACACCAACCACCGGGGTCGGCGGAAAAGTCGGAGCGTGCACCGGCCCGGACGCCTACCGTGGCCGGATGCACGCACGCTTCGCTCCGGTCCGGGACTGCTTCCACGACCTGTTCGCCTCCGGCCGGGAAACCGGCGCCGCAGTGACCATCTGGTACGACGGGCAGCCGGTAGTGGACCTGGTCGGCGGCTCCCGCCGCGGCCACGGGCCGGGCGGCGAGCCGTGGCTGCCGGACACGCTGGTGAACGTCTACTCGGTCGGCAAGCCGGTGGCCGCGCTCTGCCTGTTGCTGCTCGTCGACCGGGGAACCGTCGATCTCGACACGCCAGTGGACCGGTACTGGCCGGAGTTCCGCACACCCGCCACGGTCCGTCAGGTGTTGTCGCACACCGCCGGGCTGCCGGCCTTTCCGGTGCCCCGACCGGCCACCGCGATCGCCGACTGGACGGTGCTCACCGGGGACCTGGCCGCCGCCGACCCCGAGTGGTCGCCGGGCTCGGTCGCCGGGGAACACGCCTGGACGTACGGGCATCTGGTGGGCGAGCTGGTCCGCCGCGTCGACGGACGGTCGGTGGGCCGGTTCCTGGCCGAGGAGATCGCCAATCGGTGGCAGCTCGACCTCGGCTTCGGGTTGACCGAGGCGGACCAACTGCGCAGCGCGGACCTGCGGTACGGCGACCCGCAGTGGCCGACCCGAATGCTCGGTGAGCCCGGCTCGCTGCGGGCTCGGGCGATCGGCAACCCGGCCGGCGGGCTGGACCTGGCCGTGCTGAACAGCCCGATGTGGCGGGGCGCGGAGGTGCCCGCGGTCAACCTGCACGCCACCGCGGCCAGCCTGGCCCGGCTCTACGCCGGCCTGCTGGCCGGTGGTGTCCTGGACGGGGTTCGGCTGTTCAGCCCGGAGCTGGTAGCGGAGGCGACAGGGGTCCAGTACGACGGGCCGGACCTGGTGCTGGACCGCGACGCCCACTGGACCCTGGGCATGCAGTGGGAGCCGGACGGCAGTTGGGGCATGGGTGGCATCGGCGGCAGCAGCGCGTGGGCCGACCCCGAGCGGGGCTACACCTTCGCGTACGCCACGGCGCACCTCGCCGAGCACGACCGGGTGGACGAGCTGGTCGAGGCGTTGCACTCGGTGCTCTGATCAGCGCAGCCAGACGGGGTCGGTGCCCGGTACCGAGAGCGGCGGTGGGTAGTCGAACGCCTCGGGCAGCCGCCACGGTTGGTGGATGGCCTTGCCCCGCACCCCCGCCAGCTCCGGCACCCACCGGCGCACGTAGTCACCGTCCGGGTCGTACCGTTCGGCCTGCCGGACCGGGTTGAACCCCCGGTAGGGCTTCGTGTCGTTGCCGGTGCCGGCGACCCACTGCCAGTTGCCGGAGTTGTTCGCCACGTCCCCGTCGAGCAGCCACCGGAAGAACACCGCCACCCCGGACCGCCAGTCCTGCCCGAGGTGCTTGGTCAGGTAGCCGGCGGTGATCAGCCGGGCCCGGTTGTGCATCCAGCCCTGTGCCAGCATCTGCCGCATCCCGGCGTCGACGATCGGCATCCCGGTGCGTCCCTCGGTCCAGGCCGCCAACGCGTCGTCGTCGTAGCGCCACTGCTCGGTGGCACCCCGCCGGTACGCCGCTGTCGAGATCTCCGGGAAGGCTGCGGTGACCTGGTAGTAGAAGTCCCGCCAGCAGACCTGCCTGACGAACGGGCCGGATCGGTCGCCGGCGCGGTTCGCCACCGCCAGCGGCGACACGCAGCCGAAGCGCAGGTACGGGCTGAGCCGGGACGTGTCGTCGCCGGCCATGTCGTCGTGCTGATCGCCGTACCGGGTCAGGTCGGGCAGCCAGTCGGTGAGCCGCTGCCGGGCGATCCGCTCGCCACCGATGGCCGCGTCCGGTGAGTCTCCGGCTGGCAGCGCCGGCAACCGGCCCACGCGTACCCGGTCAGGCAGCGCGATCCGGCGCGGCGCGGCCAACTCCTCGCGCCACCGGTTGGCCGCCCAGGCCCTGTGGTACGGGCTGAACACCCGGTAGTGGTCGCCGCCGCCACCGGGCCGCAACGCGCCCGGCTCGACCACTGTCAAACCGGGAAACAGTCGCAGGTGCAGCCGGTGCCGCTCGCACTCGGTGCGTAGTCGCCGCTCCCGACGGACGGCGTAGTGGCTGACGTCGGCCGAGAGCGCGACGGCGGTGGCCCCGACCTCGTCGGCAAGCCGGATCGTCTCGGCCACCGGGTCGCCGTGCCGGACCACCAGGTCGCCGCCACGCTCACGGAGCTGGTCGCGCAGGTCGGCGAGGGCCTGGTGCAGGAAGCGGGTGCGGTTGGCGGAGAGGTCGGCCAGCGCCGGGTCGAGCACGTACAGCGGCACCACCTGGTCGAAGGCGGCACAGGTGGTTGCCAGCGCCGGGTGGTCGTGCACTCGCAGGTCGCGGGTGAGGAGCACGATCGCCGTGCTCGCTGTCACCGGCTCTCCGGTTGGATCGTCGGCCCGGGGATGACGACCGGCGTACCGGTCGAGCTGAGCAGGGCCCGCGCGGCCACCGCCATCCGTCGCCGCTGCGGCACCAGGGCCCGCCGGACGAAGACGTCGTAGTCCTGCGCGGCCACCTCGTCGAGGATGCCGCCGTAAAGCGCGTACGCGGTGCGCATGCAGGCCTGCGAGGCGGGTGCCAGCATGGTGATGCCCGGTGCGGCGGCGGCGTAGTGCGCCTGGGCGCGCGTCACCTCGTACTCGATCAGCTCGCGGATCCGGGGGGTGACGCGGCCCCGGGCGCGGGCCTCGGCCAACTCCTCGCGGGTGACCCCGAACTTCGCCATGTCCTCGTCCGGCAGGTAGGTGCGGCCCCGGTCGAGGTCCTCGGCGACGTCCCGGATGAAGTTGGTGAGCTGGAAGGCGAAGCCGAGTTGCCGGGCCGGCTCCCGGGCCGCCACCGGGTCGGAGGTGCCCAGGATCGGCAGCATCATGGTGCCGATGACCGCCGCCGAGCCCTCCATGTAGTCGAGCAGGTGGTCGTAGGTCGGGTACGCGGTGACGGTCAGGTCCATCGCCATGCTCTTCAGAAACGACGCAAAGTCGTCCCGGTCGAGATCGAAGACGGCGATCGTGTGCAGCACTGCCGGCAACAGGGGGTCGTCGACCGGCGCACCGTGCAGACCGGCCACGAACTGGCTGGCCCAGTGGTCCAGCAGGGCGGCCCGCTCGGCCGGCGGCAGGTCCTCGGTGCGGTCGACGATCTCGTCCGCGTACCGCGTGAACCCGTAGAGGGCGTGCACATGTCGTCGTTTCCAAGCGGGAAGCAGACGGGTGGCGAGATAGTAGGTGCGGCCATGGCGTTTGTGCAGCTCACGGCACCGGTCATAGGCAGCGGTGAGATCAGTTTCCACCGGCCCTCCTCCATTTATCGACGCACCAATCGACGCAACTCGTAGCCTAGGGTACGCTCAGTCGCATGGCCAACGACGCAGTTGCGGGCAACGCGACCCGCGTGGCGCCGACAGGGCCGGGGGACGGGGACGATCCGGTCCGCGCCGTTCTGGCTGCCTATACCCACGATCTGGTCACGGCGGTCGACGAGACCCTGGACGCCTTCCTCACCGCCGAGGTCGACACCCTCAACGACATCGACGCGTCGATGGGCAGCTTCGCCGCCACCGCCCGGGAGGCCGTCCTGACCGGCGGCAAGCGGATCCGCTCCACGTTCGCCTACTGGGGTTGGCGCGGAGCCGTCGGTGGCACCGCGCCTCTGCCACCCGTGCTGCCCGCGCTGGCCGCGCTGGAGCTGCTGCACACCTTCGCGCTGGTGCACGACGACGTGATGGACGCGTCCACCACCCGCCGCGGCCGGCCCACCGCGCACATCGCGCTCGCCGAACAGCACGTCGCCGCCGGCCACCGAGGTGATCCCGGCCGGTTCGGTGAGGCCGTCGCCGTGCTCATCGGCGACCTCTGCATGGTCTGGGCCGACCAGTTGCTGGCCCACGCCTCGGTGCCGTCGACGCGCCTCTTCGAGGTGCGCCGCTGCTACGACCAGATGCGGGTCGAGACGGTCGCCGGGCAGTATCTTGACGTGCTCGGCGAAAACGACCCGGGCAGCTGGTCGGTCGACCGGGCACTACGGGTGGCCCGATACAAGACCGCCAGCTACACCGTCCAGCGACCACTGCTCTTCGGTGCCTGCCTGGCCGGGGTGCCCGCTGACGACCCGCTGGTCTCCGCGTACACCCGCTATGGCCTGGCTGTCGGCGAAGCGTTCCAGCTCCGCGACGACCTGCTCGGCGTCTACGGCGACCCGGCGGCCACCGGCAAGCCGGCCGGGGACGACCTCCGCACCGGCAAGCCGACCACGCTGCTCATGCTGGCCCGTGAGCTGGCCACGCCCGCCCAGCTCACGGCGTTGGAGCGAGCCGCCGACGGATCGGTCGACACGCTCGCCGCGCTGGTCGCCGAGACCGGTGCGGTGACCCGGGTGGAGCAGATGATCGCCGAGCGGGTCAGCGACGCGCTGGCCGCGCTCGACGCCGCACCCGTGGACCAGACGGCGCGGACCGCGTTGACCGGGCTGGCCACCGCCGCCGCCAACCGGCGAGCTTGATGAGCGACTTGAGCGAGGAGGTGGTCACGTGCGGACGGTGACAGGACGGACGGACCGGGTGGTGGTCGTCGGGGCCGGGCTGGGCGGGCTCGCCTGCGCGCTGCACCTGGCCGGCAGCGGTCGACAGGTGACGGTGCTGGAGCGCGAGCCGGTGCCCGGCGGGCGAGCCGGGCGCCTCGGCGTGGACGGCTACGAGTTCGACACCGGCCCGACAGTGCTCACCATGCCCGACCTGATCGCCGAGGCACTCGGCGCGGTCGGCGAGGAGCTGCACGACTGGCTGGATCTGACCCCGCTCGACCCCGCCTACCGGGCGTACTACCCGGACGGCTCGACCCTCGACGTGCTCACCGACACCACCCGGATGGCGGCCGAGATTTCGCGGGTCTGCGGGCCCCGGGAGGCCGACGGCTACCTACGGTTCGTCGAGTACGCGCGGGAGCTGTGGCGGCTGGAGCGCACCGACTTCATCGAGCGCAACCTGGACGCGCCGACCGACCTGATCACCGGCAACCTGCTCAAGCTGCTCAGCGGCGGGGCCTTCCGGCGCCTCCAAACGAAGATCAACCAGTTCTTCCGGGACCCGCGTACCCAGCGGATCTTCTCCTTCCAAGCGATGTACGCCGGCCTCGCGCCGCATGACGCGCTGGCCATCTACGCGGTCATCGCGTACCTCGACTCGGTGGCCGGGGTCTACT
Source organism: Micromonospora sp. NBC_00821 (assembly GCF_036347035.1). Lineage (NCBI taxonomy): Bacteria > Bacillati > Actinomycetota > Actinomycetes > Micromonosporales > Micromonosporaceae > Micromonospora > Micromonospora sp. NBC_00821. Next base: position 428,828 of record NZ_CP108880.1, on the reverse strand, counting down.
TCCCACGCGGCGGCATCCACGCGGTCTCCAGGGCGATGGCCGGCGCGGCCGAGAAGCACGGCGTGCAGATCCGGTACGACACCACCGTGACCAGGGTGGAGACCGTGAACGGCCGCGCCACCGGCGTGCTCACCGCCGACGGCGACCTGGTGCCGGCGGACGTGGTGGTGCTCAACCCCGACCTGCCGGTCGCCTACCGGGACCTGCTCCCCGCCGCGCCGCGGCGCCGACTCACCTACTCGCCGTCCTGCGTCGTTCTGCACGTCGGCTCCCGACAGGCCTATGCGAAGATCGCCCATCACAACATCCATTTCGGACGCGCGTGGAAGGGCACCTTCGATGAGGTCATCCGACGGGGTGAGCTGATGACCGATCCGTCGCTGCTGGTGACCAACCCCAGCCGGACCGACCCCGCGGTGGCACCACCGGACCGACACACCTACTACGTGCTCGCCCCGGTGCCCAACCTGCACCGGGCGCCGTTCGAGTGGCGCGGCGACCTGACCCAGCGCTACACCGACCAGCTGATCGGCACCCTGGAGGAGCGCGGCTACGTCGGCTTCGGCGCCGGGGTAGAGGTACTCCGGGCGATCACCCCCGCCGAGTGGGAGGAGCAGGGGATGGCCGCCGGCACTCCGTTCGCCGCCGCGCACACCCTCTTCCAGACCGGCCCGTTCCGCCCGTCAAACCTGCACCGCGACCTGCCGAACGTGGTCTTCGTCGGCTCCGGGACCCAGCCCGGTGTCGGCGTACCGATGGTGCTCATCTCCGGCAAGCTCGCCGCCGGCCGGATCACCGGGGAAGGCCGATGATCAGTCGCGAGAAGCACCTCGTCGAACTCGTCGACGAGTCCGGCAAGGCCCACGGCGAGACGACAGTCGCGGCGGCGCACCAACCACCGGGGCAGCTGCACCGGGCCTTCTCGGTGTTGCTGGTGGACCCGGACGGCCAGGTGCTGCTCCAGCGGCGAGCCGCGGTGAAGACCCGGTTCCCGCTGCGCTGGGCCAACTCCTGCTGCGGCCACCCCCAGCCGGGGGAGTCGCTCGCCGAGGCGGCCAACAGACGGCTGAGCGAGGAGTTGGGCGCGGGCCCGGTCGAGCTGACCGAGGTCGGCGTCTACGTCTACTACGCCGAGGACCCGGCAACCGGTCGGGTCGAGTTCGAGTACGACCACGTACTGCGAGGCGAGTTCCTGCCCGGCGCTCCGCTACTGCCCGACCCGGACGAGGTGGCGGAGCTGCGGTGGGCCGACCCCGCCGCGCTGGAGGCCGAGTTGAAAGTCGACCCCCGGTCGTACGCGCCCTGGCTGGGCGGGGTGGTGAACCGCTTGCTACGCCCCGCGGAGTCCCGGTCCGGCGCAACCGGCCCGGCCCTGACGCCGCCCGGATCGTCGGCGAATGACACGGCGGAGCGGTCGGGTGGTCGATGAGGCGCTGAGCGCGGGCGCTGTCGCACGTCGGTTGGGGGTCGCGGTGACGACCCTCCGCACCTGGCACCAGCGCTACGGGCTCGGGCCCAGTGAACACATCCCCGGTCACCACCGCCGGTACACACCCACCGATCTGGCCCGTCTCGAGATCATGCGACGGCTCACCGCCGAGGGGGTGAGCCCCGCCGAGGCGGCTCGGTGGGCCCGCCAGGCACCGGACCCGACGCCCAACGGCGCCGGCACCGTCGCCCCCGCCCGGATCCACCCGACCGGCCGTGACGGCGGCTCCATCCCGGTCGGCCGCGCCGGTCCGGCGGCCCGTGGGTTGGCCCGGGCCGCCATGCGACTGGACGCGGCGGCGATCAGCGAGACGATCGCGCACGCACTGGCCGCCAGCGGGGTCGTCGCCACCTGGGAGGGCCTGCTGCGCCCGGTGCTCGCCGGCATCGGCGAACGGCACGCCGCCACCACCGGCCTGATCGAGGTGGAACACCTGGTGTCCCGCTGCGTCTCGGAGGCGCTCGCGGCGGCCAGTCGGGCCAACGTCCCCACCGGGCCGGCCCGGATCCTGCTCTCCTGCGCCGACGAGGAACAGCACACCCTGCCGCTGGAGGCGTTGGCGGCGGCTCTCGCGGAGGCCGGTGTCAGCTACCGGATGCTCGGCGCCCGGGTGCCGGTGGCCGCTCTCGTCGAGGCGGTCAACCGGACCGGACCGGCCGCCGTGGTGCTCTGGTCGCACACCCGGGCCACCGCCGACCCGACCCAACTCAGCGCGCTGCTCGCCGCGCCCCGACGCCCGTTGCTGGTGCTCGCCGCCGGGCCCGGCTGGCGAGCCGACACGCTGCCCGCCGGGGTGGTGCGGCCGGTCGACCTGGCCGAGGCGGTCTCGCTCTCCGCCGCCGTCCGCGACTCCCTGGACCAGTCGAGGCGTGATTGATCGCACTGTCGCCGGATCGCGGCGTGAACTACCGTCGGGCGGGTCCGCCTACCCCGACCCTCCGGGAGCGAGCAGATGCAAGCCCGCGCAGTCCTGGCGTCCGTCCTCGCCGTGGCGCTGCTCCTGTCCGGCTGCGCCCAGCCGACCCGCTCCATCACACCCGCCGCAGTTCCACAGCCTGTGGAATCGACCACGCCGCCCACCCCGAAACCGCACCCCAGCGTCACCAAGCCGGCCAAGCCGCCACTGCGGCCGCTGCCGGCCAAGCTGCCCTCCGGTCTGGGGCGCAACACCGGCGTACGCCCGGTGGCCCTGACGTTCGACGACGGGCCCAGCCCGGCCTGGACACCCAAGGTGCTCGACCAACTGAAGGCCGCCAAGGTGACGGCGACCTTCTGCGTCGTCGGTCGCGAGGTGCAGCGTCACCCGGAGTTGGTCCGGCGGATCGTCCGGGAGGGACACCAGCTCTGCAACCACAGCTGGCGTCACGACCTCGATCTCGCCCGTCGACCTGCCGGCGAGATCCGGGCCGACCTGGACCGCACCAACAAGGCCATCCGGAAGGCCGTTCCCGGCGCGAAGGTGTCGTTCTACCGGCAGCCCGGCGGCCGGTGGACGTCGGAGGTGATCGGGGTGGCCAAGGACCTCGGCATGCGTCCGCTGCACTGGTCGGTCGACCCGCAGGACTGGGACAAGCCGACAGCGGCCACGATCGGCAAGCGTGTCCACACCGCCACCCGGGCCGGTGCGATCGTTCTTCTGCACGACGGGGGCGGTAATCGGGCCGCGACACTGGCCGCATGCCCGAAGTTGATCGCCGACCTGAAGCAGCGCTTCGGCATCACCCGACTCCGCTAGAACCGGTCTGTCCTGCAGTTATGGCCCGTCCCAAGCCCTTGCCGACACCGATTTTGTCGACCGACGGAGCATCACGTATGCTTTCCAAGCCTCCGGCGGGGCCGGATGGGAGCAAGTCCGCTTGAAGTTGCGAATGTGCAATGATGGCGGGGCCGCCCTCATCGTCTAGCGGCCCAGGACGCCGCCCTTTCAAGGCGGTAGCACGGGTTCGAATCCCGTTGGGGGCACGACCGGCGTAAGCCGGAGCAAGGCAAGACCGGCGTAAGCCGGAGCAACACAAGCTAGGTCCTGTGGAGCAGTTGGAGTGCTCGCCGCCCTGTCAAGGCGGAGGTCGCGGGTTCAAGTCCCGTCAGGACCGCAGCGCTGACGCCGCGCCCCGCGCGGCGTTCTGCGTATCGGAGCAGGTCGCCTTGCCGCCGGTTCGTCCGGTTGCCGGGTAACATGAGCCGAGCGACACGGCCAGGTAGCTCAGTTGGTACGAGCGTCCGACTGAAAATCGGAAGGTCGGCGGTTCGACCCCGCCCCTGGCCACATAGCCTTTCGCCGGGCTACAGAGGTCCCCGCCAGCGGAAACGCAGGTGGGGATCTTGCTTTTTCCGGCGCCACTGCCGGCACGCGCGAGCAGAGCGCCGCGACCCCGCGACATCAGCGGCATGGCGCCGAAGCGACGACCTCCAAGATCGTGCTCGATCCAGGAAACAGGGCCCTCCACCCGCGTGCGAGGCCACTACATCAAGGATCGAGCGTGATCATGCGAGAAGGATGCCCTGGCACCGCTGCCGGCGACGCTCGGACGACAACCGCGAGCGGCGTCCATGCACTATCACCGAAACTGCTGCCTCCCGACCGGCTGAGGCAGCAGTTTCCCTGAAGATGCTCAGATCTTGGCGCCCTGTGCACGGCCACCCAGGTGAGACCGCCCCCGCACAACGAGGAACGGCGCGGCGTCAGTGGTCGCGGCGACCCTGCGGGCGGTGCTGCGTCACGCTGCCCTGGATCGCCTCCCACACGCTCCGTCCGGCCTGTCGCAGCGTCTCCCCCGCCTGCTCGGCCAGCTGCGCCGCGCCCTGGGCTGCGGCCTGCGCGGCACCCGGCAGACCACCGTCCCCATCCCCGGACGGGCTCGGACCGGATGCAGTCGACCGGCCTGGCTGGTTGCGGGTCTGCCCGGCCGCCGAACCCGCCGAACCCACCGATCCCTCGGGGCGCCGCTGCTGCCGGCCCTGTGGCTGCTGGCCCTCAGGACGCCGCCCCTCCGGCTGCGGGCCCTCCGGCTGCGGGCCCTGCGGATGCGGGCCCTGCGGATGCGGGCCGTGCGGCTGCGGGCCCTCCGGCTGCGGGCCCTGCGGATGCGACTGGTCGGCTGACCCCGGGCCGCCAGCTCGCGGCCCGGGTCCTCCGGCGTCCGGTGCCGACCCGACCGGACCCGCCCCGGATCGACCGGCATCCGCCCGATCAGAGCCCGGCCGGCCAGAACTCGGTCGACCTGAGCCCGGCCTGTCGAAACCCAGTCGGTCGCGGTCGGCCACGGGGCTGGCCGCGCCGACCTGCCGGCCCGGCTCGTCGCGTCCGTCGTCCGAGCGTCGACGTGATGCCTTGATCTCCGCTGCGCCCGCGGCCAACTGCTGGGCGCTGCGGTTCACGTCGTCGACGGCGGTGCCGGCCGTACGGGCGAGCGCCTCGATGATGTGCGGGTTGTGGTCGAGCGTGTCGAGTGCGCGGCCCAGGATTCTGGTCAGCTGCTCCAACCGCACCCGCAGTTGTGCCTCGGCGTTCACCCCATCGATGTTCAACTCGCCGCCGTTGAGGTGCACCCGTACGCCGGCGTCGACCTGGAGCAGGTTGGCCACTCGGGCCCGCAGCGACAGGTCGGCCTCCAGGCCGTCGACCGCCAGTCGGATGGAGTCGACGGAGACCTTCGGAATGTCGAGCAGGACGTCCGGGTCCCCGCTGTCGACGTTCCGGTCCGGCTCCCGCTGCTGACCGCTCTCGCTCATGCTCTCCCGCCCCACCTGCACACCGGCTCGGTCGTCCGAGCCGTTGGGCGCGGTTACCCGCTTTCCGGCGGGCCATCCCGTCCGTGACGACTCGACGACCCTCTGTCTGGAACCGGGCACCGCGCGAAGCTGCACACCGAGGCATCAGCCGGTATGGTCCGGGCCTATGGGACAGGAATTGACTGATCCGGCCGACATCCGGCAGGACGTCGGCCAGTTCTCTCTCCGGTGCAGCCTTCTCGTCCCGGGCTCCGCCGAGCACGCGTTCGCGGTCTTCACCGACGAGCTGACCGACTGGTGGGTCACCGAATACACCTGGTCCGGCCCGGACGCGCTGGCCGAGCTGGGCATGGAGCCCCGGGCCGGCGGCATGCTCTACGAGATCGGCCCGTACGGTTTCCGCGCCGACTGGGGCCGGGTGCTCACCTGGGATCCGCCTCGCCGACTGGTCTTCGTCTGGCAGATCGGCCCCGACCGGGCGCCGGTGCCGGACCCGGCCCGCGCGAGCGAGGTCGAGGTGCTGTTCCATGCCGAGGGGCCGGAACACACCCGGGTCGAGCTGGAGCACCGGCACTTCGACCGGCACGGCGAGGCTGCCGAGGGTTACCGCAAGGCGCTCACGGCCGGCTGGCACGAGCTGCTCACCCGCTACGTCGCCACGTTGTCGCGCCACCGCCCCAGCACGACGGCCTGACGACCCACCGGGTCACCGGCCGAGCCGTCGACCGGCGGCGGCGCCAAGGTCACGACCACCAAGGTTCGCGCGTTGGCCTGCCTCCGCCCCCGAACCGAAGCCGGTGCCGCCCAGGCGACGTGGCGGTGCGGTACGCAGCCGTGGGTACTCCTCGGTGAGCCGGCGCTGCACCCGGTCGGACCGGTCGGCCAGCACCAGTGCCATCGACGGTGCGCCCGACTCGCTGGCCGCGGCCGACTCGGCCGCCCAGAGTCGACCTCCGACCACCTCCGCGAAGCCGGCCAGCCAGGAGCGGCGGAAGGCTGCGGGGTGGTCGTCAGCGGGCACCTCGGTCGCGGCCAGGCCGTGCGCCGCCTGTACGAGCAGTGAGGTGAAGAGCAGGTCGACCCGTTCCAGGTCACTGGCGAAGCCGAAGAGGTGCAGGGCGAAGCCGTTGCCCTGCCGACGGCGTACGCAGCGGCAGCGCAGCGGCTCAGCCACCGCGGCGAGCAGGCCGACCTTGTCGCGGGCGTACGGGGCGACGACGTCGAGCACTCGATCGCCGACCGGGTCGGTGGTCGGGTCCCGGGCAGCGAGCAGCGCCCGGTCGACGCCGTAGCGGGCGATCAGCTCGGTCGCCTTGGCGGTGAACGCGGCGGCCTCGGCCGGCGTGCAGGCCGGGTCCTCGGCCTGGGCCAGCAGCTTGCGCACCTTGCTGAGCATCGCCTCGGACATGCCTACAGAGCTACCACACCGGCCGGACAACATCGGGGCCGCACGGTGATCGATCGATACGTATCATCGTCACGGCCAGATGATCAGTCCGATACGGACGGTCAACCAACTGTTTGGAGGAACGAACGGATGCCATCCCCGACCGCTCGTCTGCTCGCCGTCGCCACGGCCACCGCACTGCTCTCCGTCGGCACGCCCGCGCAGGCGGAGCCCACCACGCCGACCACGCCGGTCAGCTCCGGGCCGAACGCGTTCGCCCCGCTCGCCACCTGTTACGGCGGAGCGGTCCGCTCGTACTTCGAGACCGGCCGCTACGGCGGCTCGGCCGGCCAGTACCGCACCACGACGCGCTGTCGTGACATCAACGTGCGCAACGCGAGCGTGTACGCCACAGACGCGTGCGTGATCTTCGTCGACAAGACGAGTGCCTGCAACTACTGGACCTACCTGCCGGCCAACTCGGGTTGGATCACGGTGGCGACAAACGTCCGGGACGGCGTCAACTTCCGGGTCCGCTTCGAGAACCTGCGGTACGAGTACGAACCGCTGATCGCGTACCACGCGTTCTGACCGATCCGCACGGTCGCGGCGTCCGCCCCCCGACGGACGCCGCGACCCGGCGGCGGTTCACCCGGCGCGGCTGCGCAGGGTGGCGATCGTCGAGCCGGCGAGCGTGAGCAGGCAGTCGGGGAGCAGCCCGTCGGCTGCCGCGGCCCCGAACAGCGCCTCCCCGGTCGGCTCGTCCCGATTCGCGTACGCGCTGACGAAGCGGGCCACCCAGCGGGTGTCGTACCCGGCCTGATCGATCCCCGGAAAGTCGAGCGCCGCACCGCTGGCCGCCGGCGCGTCACCGAGCATGGTCGCGGCCAGACACCAGGCGACGCCGTACGCGCCGTCCAGGCCGGCCCGGTCGACGACCGCGTCGAACGCTCCCACCACCGCGTCTCCATCGCCGGTCAGCGCCGAACGGAGCACGGCGGCCGCGTCATCGAACGTCTGCTGTGGTAGGTCGGTCACGCAGCGCACAGTAGGACGGGTGGTCAAGCGTCCCCGCAACCGTCACTGTCCGTGTTCAACGCGAGCTACCTGCGCATTACGCCACCTCCACGGTCCCGCCGCCGGCCTCGGCACGCTAATGTGCGCAGCGGACCTTCGCCGGAGGAAGGACGACCATGTTCGTATCACGCCGCTCGCGGGTAGCCACACTGGCTGCCTGCGCGACGATCCTGCTCGCCACAAGCGCTTGCGGGGATGACAAGCCCGAAGAGGCCAGCGCCCAACAGGTGCGCCTCTACGGCACGGACGGCAACATGCTCAACTCCTACCCTGCGGAGTTGAAGGAACGAGCGAGTCTCGTCGACGGGATGAAGGGCACCACGCCCCTCGTTCCGCTGCCAGACGACTTCAAGGGCCGGCTACGGGCCGTCAATCCGGCGCTGACGGACTACGTGTACTCCGCCGAGACGTACGACGCGGTGGTGATCGCCGTGCTCGCCTCCCAGTTGGCCGGGAGCACCGACCCGGCCGCCATCACCAAGCAGATCGTCGCCGTGACCAACGACGGGCAGCGCTGCGAAGACCCGGCCAGTTGTCTCACGCTGGCCCGCAACGGGCAGGACATCGAGTACCGCGGCGTGTCGCTGACCCGGGCGGGCTTCACCGACAAGGGTGAGCCGGCCACCGCGAGCTACGCCACGCTGACCTTCGACGGGCAGCAGATCAACGACGGCAAGACCGAGTTCGTCGGCGCGGGCATCGAGTCGGCGGCAAGCACCAAGACGCCGCCGAAGCCGAAGAAGCAGCGCCCGGGTGCCGCCGCCGACCAGGAGCCGCTGATCCTGGGCGGACTGCTGCCGAAGACCGGTGACCTCTCGATCGCCTACCCGCCGATGGCCGCCGGCGCCGCGCTGGCGATCAAGGAGATCAACGCCGCTGGCGGCGCACTGGGCAAGCCGGTGACGTGGCTCGACGGCGACGACGGCACCAACCCGGCAGTGGCCAAGGCGACGGTGGCCAAGCACGTGACGGACGGCGTCAGCGTGATCATCGGTGCCGGCGGTTCGGGTATCTCCCGGGCGGTGCTGCCGGACGTGGTGCAGGCCGGGAAGATCCTCTTCTCCCCGTCCAACACCGACGCCAGCCTGACCGACGTCGACGACCAGGGCCTCTACTTCCGTACCGCCCCGCCGGACAGCCTCCAGGGCCGGGCGCTGGCCGACGTGATCCTCCGCGACGGATCACAGAAGATCGTCATCGTCGCCCGCAAGGACTCCTACGGTGAGGGCCTCCAGGGCACCGTCCGCGAGGAGCTGGAGAAGGCCGGTATCGCCAACGACCGGCTCAAGCTGTTGACGTACGAGCCGCCGGCCGACGCGAAGGCCGCTCCGGTCGACTTCAGCGGCGGCGCGAAGGAGATCAAGGAATTCGGCGCGGACGCCGTACTGATCATCGGTTTCGGTGAGTCCGCCCAGGTGATCCGCGGCCTGGCCGACGCCGGGGTGCAGATCCGGCAGTAGGCGAGACCCGAGAACCACTACGGCCGCACCGGCTTCCCGCCGGTGCGGCCGTTTTTGGGTACGCGGGATCAGCGCGGCCGGCGGCGCTCCAGGAACTCGGTCATCCGGCGGTGCTTCTCGTCGTCCTCGAAGAGCACCGCCTGGCTGACCAGGTCGAGATGCGGGTGCGCGGCGGCCGGCGCGTCCACCGCCAGCTTGGTCAGCCGCACCGCCAACGGTGAGCCCAGGGCGATCTCGTCCAGCAACGCGTGCGCCACCGTCAGCAGTTCGCCGGGCTCGTCCACCACCCGGTTCACCAGGCCGATCCGCAGGGCCTCCGCGGCGTCCACCCGCCGGCCGGTGAAGAGCAGCTCCTTGGCCCGGCCCTCACCGATCAACGCGGGCAGCCGGTGGGTCGCGCCGGCGCCAGCCAGGATGCCCAACCGCACCTCCGGTTGCCCGAAGACCGCCCGCTCCGTGCAGACCCGCAGATCGCAGGCGTACGCCAGCTCCGCGCCACCGCCCAACGCCGGGCCGTCGACGGCCGCCACGGTCGGCATCGGCAGCGCCCGGATGCGGGCGAAGGCGGCCGAGTTGATCGCGGCGAGGGCGTCCGTGCGACCCCGTTCGCGGAGCTGGCCGATGTCGGCGCCACCGGCGAAGATGCCCGACGCGCCGCCGGTGAGCAGCAGCAGGCGCGGGCGCGCCTCCAACTCGGCGCAGACCTGGTGCAGCTCGGCGATCAGGTCGGCGTCGATGGCGTTGCGCTTCTCCGGCCGGTCCAGGGTGACCACCAGCCGGTCCGGCCGCTCCTCGATCCGCAACCCGCTCACTGCTTGACACCGCCTTCCCAGCGGTAGAAGCCCTGCCCGGACTTCTTACCCAGCCGCCCCGCGGCCACCATCTCCACCAGCAGCGGCGGCGGCGCGAAGCGGTCCCCGTACGCGGCCTGAAGGGTGCGGGCGATGTCCAGCCGCACGTCGAGGCCGACCAGGTCGGTGAGCTCCAACGGCCCGATCGGGTGCCGGTAGCCGAGCACCATGGCCTTGTCGATGTCCGCCGGGCTGGCCACCTCGTCGGCGACCATCCGGATCGCCTCCAGCCCGAGGGTGACCCCGAGCCGGGAGGTGGCGAAGCCGGGCATGTCGCGTACGACGACGGGGTCCTTGCCGAGCCGGCCGGCGAGCGCGACGGCCGCGGCGGTGGTCTCGTCGGCGGTGGCCGGGCCGACCACGATCTCCAGCAGCGCCATCGCCCAGACCGGGTTGAAGAAGTGCAGGCCGACGAAGCGCTCGGGCGCGTCCAACTCGGCGGCCAGCGCCCCGATGGCGATGCTGGAGGTGTTGCTGCCCAGCAGCGCCGGGCGCAGCGCGGCGGCGTCCCGGAGCACCGCACGCTTCAGGGCGAGACGCTCCGGCACCGCCTCCACGATCACCTGGGGGGCGGGAGCGACGGCGGCGAGGGTCGGGCGCAGCGTCACCCGCTGCCGGTTCGTGGCGGCCTCGTCGGCGCTCAGCTTCCCGCGCTGCACCGCCCGCTCCCACAGCTCGGCGAGCCGGTTCAGCGCTGCCGCACCCCGCTCGGGGTCCACCTCGACCAACTCGACGGCGTGCCCTGCGCCGGCCGCCACGTACGCGATGCCAAGCCCCATCGTGCCGGCACCGACGACCACGAAACGATCGCTCATCACGCCTCCCTGTCCCGCCCGCCGACGCGCGGGGTCCCCGCTGCGCCGGCCCGGGTGTCCCGCCCGCTCCGCTCGCTCATGGTGCGACCCTAGACAGCGCGACGACCCGGCCCATGCGTGGGGGAGCGCCGGATCGGGTAATGACGGCCCGTCAACCGAGGGAAGGACCGCATCGACATGAGCCAGGCACCGGAGAGCGTCACCGACGGGGAGATCGTGGAGACCCGAGGCGACGAGCGGGTCGAACTGCTGCGCGCCGACACCAACAACGACGGCAAGACCGACGTGTGGGTGGTGGACACCGACGGCGACGGCAAGGCGGACCTGTTCCAGTTCGACACCGACGGTGACGGCAAGGTGGACATCACCATGGTCGACATCGACGAGGACGGCCAACCGGACGAGGTGGTCGACGGCGACGGCGGCCTTCCGCCCGAGCAGCTCCCCCCGACCGTCCAGGTCTGAGACGTACGGACGGCCCCCGCTCTCCGTCCGGCGGAGAGCGGGGGCCGTTCTGCTCAGTCGACGAGGCGCAGGGTGGCCAGGTAGTAGGGGGCGTCGCGGTCGTCCACATCGGTGAGCTGCCAACCGGTGCCGTGCACCAGGCTGGCGAACTCGTCCGCCGAGCAGACCAGGTAGTCGAACCACTCGGTGCTCAACTCGCGGTAGCGCAGCCGCAGCCGCAGCTGGCCACCGAGCCGGCCGCGTCGACGGTTGCGCTCGTGGTAGCCGGTGTGCAGCGGGTCACGGGTGCCGTACGGGTTGGTGCCCTGCGCGATGATCTGCGCCCCAGGCCGGGCCAGCGCGGCGAGCGCGGCCAGGAACTCGGGAGCACGCTCCCGCCCCTCGAACAGCCCAAGGTTGTTGCCGAGCAGCAGGAACGTGTCGTACCGCGACCCGTCGGCGACGTGCGTGTCGACGGTGCCGTGCACCAGCCGCCGGACCCCGCGACGCCGGCTCACCTCCAGCGCCCCCGCCGAGGTGTCCAGCCCGGTGACGGGTACGCCGCGCTCCTGGAGCAGCAGCGCGATCCGGCCGGCGCCGGTACCGATGTCCAGCGTCTCGCCGTGCGCCCGGTCCACCGCGCGGTGGTCGTACGGCTGCCACTCCGCCGGCCCGTCCAGGTAGTGCGCGGACGGGGCGCCGTTGATCAGACCGTCGTCCCGTTCGATGATCTCGATGACCGGTCGCGGCAGTCGACCACCGACCAGGGGCCGGGGGCCCACCCCGGTGGCCACGGCGAGCGTGTCTCGCAGCAGTTCGCCGATCACGTCACCGATTCGAGGTTCGACCGTCACGGCGTTCACGCTATCCGGCCACTCAGTGGCCCGCGCCGGCCGTATCCTGGCGGCGTGACCATGCTGGACCGGCTGTCGGCCGAGAAGTACATCCTGCTCACGACCTTCCGCACTGACGGTCGGGCGGTGCCGACCCCGGTCTGGGCGGTACGCGACGGGGAGGCGCTGGCGGTCTGGACCCGGGCCGACTCGGGCAAGGTGAAGCGGATCCGCCGCAACGGCGAGGTGACAGTGGCGCCGTGCGACGTGCGGGGTCGGCCACACGGGGCGGAGGTGTCAGCTCACGCCACGATCTACGGGGGCGGTGACACCGGTCGGGTCCGCGACCTGCTCAAGCACAAGTACCGCCTGATCGGTCGGCTGAGCCTGCTGGGCAGCCGGTTGCGCCGCGGCGAGGGCGGCACCGTCGGCATCCGGGTGACGTTGGCCGAGCCACAGCGCTGACCCGCGTCGCTGACCCGCGTCGCTGACCCGCGGCCCGGGGTCGTGCTCGGCTGGGCACACGAAAGGGGCGGCGGATCGAGATCCACCGCCCCTGACGTAGAACTGTTGCCTGCTCAGTCGCCCTGCCGCTGCTGCGGGATCTGGCCCTGCAAGAGCGCCCTGACCTCCGACTCACGGTACCGACGGTGGCCACCCAGGGTGCGGATGGCACTGAGCTTGCCAGCCTTGGCCCACCGGGTCACCGTCTTCGGGTCGACCCGGAACATCGACGCCACCTCGGCCGGCGTGAGTAGCGGCTCTGGTTCGTGCGTTCGCGATGCCATCGGTCACTCCTCCACATGTATAGACATCGGCCGGGGTCCCGCCGGCCGACGCGTCTCCCATGGTCCGGCTAGTCCCCGATGTCCGACATGGGCCGAACGGATGAAGGTCCCTAGACGGACGGATGAACCATGCCCGATTTTTACGACTTTTACACGGCAGAAACTACCTTATTCGGACTCATGATCACGGTTCGTGATGCGTCAACTACGAGCACAACTCACCTTGGGAGCGCTCCTAGGGTGATATGCCCTAGTTGCACCGCTCCAAAAGCTGCACCGCACGCCACCGAGCCACCAACTTGTCGTACGCCGCCGACGCCTCCTCGGCCTCGCCGCGCGACAGCCCCGCGAGGCCGCTGGCAACCAGTTCGGGCGAGTCGTCAGCGGCGAGCGTCTCGTCGGAGAGCAGGTCGACCAGGCCGCCGTAGTCCAGCTCGACCACGGACCGCGGATGGAACTCCTCCAGCCAGCGGGCCGCCTCCTCCACCGCCTCGGTGATCGGCGCCTCGCCCACCGACTTGCGCAGCACCGACAGCGCCCGCGACGAGCGGCGTCGCGCCTTGGAGATCTCGGTGCGGTAGCGCAACGCCCGCCGGCCCGGCTGGCTGACCAGGTCCCGCTCCTCTGGGTCGAAGAGCACGAACCACCGCAGCGGTACGCCCCAGGTGGCGATCTGCTCGTGCACCCGGGGCACCCCGTGCTCCAGCACCCGGGCGCCACTGCGCCAGTCGTCCACCACCGCCCTGGCCTGCCCGGCGAGCACCGGCGGCACGAAGGCGTCGGCGAGCACCGAGGGCACCCCGTCCCGGGCGCTGAGCGCCGCCTCAGCGACCCGGATGCGCAGGTTCCAGGGGCAGACCAGTAGGCCTTCGTCCGTCTCCAGGACGTACGCCTCCTCCGGCAGGTCCGGCAGCCGGGTCCAGCCAGCACCCAGCGCCTCGATCACCGCCGTCCGCTGCCGACCGGGCCCCTCGACCGGGGCGATCGCGCGCCCCTCCGAGACGTAGCGGCGCCAGTAGCTCTGCCGGTCTCGATCGAAGGCGGCCAGCGGTTCGTACACGCGCAGGTAAGAAGCGAAGAGCGACGGCACCGCGCGATCCTCCCACGAACCACGCCCGTACGCGGTCAGCGGCCGGAGCACGCGCGCCGCACCGTGGGACGGCGGCGGCGCGTCGAGCGCCCGCCCGGCGGCCGATACTAGGCTCGATCACACCGGCAGCATCCCCGCCGGGGTCCACCAGGTCCGCGTCCCACAAGGACGCACACCACAGTAGGAGCCAACAATGGGCGTTTTCGCGAGCACCGACGACCCGGTATCGACAGGTCACGAACAGGTCGTGTTCTGCCAGGACAAGCAGAGCGGCCTGAAGGCGATCATCGGGATCTACTCCACAGCGCTGGGCCCGGCGCTCGGCGGCACCCGCTTCTACCCGTACGCGAGCGAGGACGACGCCCTCGCCGACGTGCTGGACCTGTCCCGCGGGATGGCGTACAAGAACGCGCTCGCCGGGCTGGACCTGGGCGGCGGCAAGGCCGTCATCTGGGGCGACCCGGAGCAGATCAAGAGCGAGGCGCTGCTGCGTGCGTACGGCCGCTTCGTGGAGTCGCTGGGCGGCCGCTACTACACCGCCTGTGACGTCGGCACGTACGTGGCGGACATGGACGTCGTGGCCCGGGAGACCCGCTACGTGACCGGGCGCAGCGTCGAGCACGGTGGCGCCGGCGACTCGTCGATCCTCACCGCCTGGGGTGTCTTCCAGGGGATGCGGGCCGCAGCCGAGCACGTGTGGGGCACCCCGAGCCTGCGGGGCCGGCGGGTTGGCGTGGCCGGGCTGGGCAAGGTCGGCAAGTACCTCACCGGGCACCTGCTGGACGATGGCGCCGAGGTGGTCGCCACCGACGTCAACCCGAAGGCGCTGGCGTGGGTGCGCAGCAACCACCCGCAGGTCACCCTCGTCGACGACGCCAGCGCGCTGGTCGCCGCGGACATCGACGTGTACGCGCCGTGCGCGCTGGGCGGCGCCCTGAACGACGACACCGTGCCGGCGCTGCGCGCCAAGGTGGTCACCGGGGCGGCGAACAACCAGCTCGCCCACCCGGGCATCGAGAAGCTGCTGGCCGACCGGGGCATCCTCTACACGCCGGACTACGTGGTCAATGCCGGCGGCGTGATCCAGGTGGCCGACGAGATCGAGGGCTTCAACTTCGACCGGGCGAAGCTGCGGGCGACGCGGATCTACGACACCACCCGCGAGATCCTGCACCTGGCTGACGCTGAGGGCGTGCCGCCGGCGGTGGCCGCCGACCGTCTGGCGGAGCGGCGGATGGCGGACGTCGGCCGGCTGCGCGCGATCCACCTGCGCTGAGCTTTCCCCGGAGGCGGATCGACGAGATCCGCCTCCGGGCCCCGGTGCCGGGCGTCGCTGGGTAAGCTGAGCCGGGGTCAAATTTGATGCGGTTTGTCCGGTGTCACGGGTGCTAACCGTTCCGCTCCTTACCCGGTACACTGGGTGACGGCCGGATCGACGCGACGCGCAGAGCCGGCTGACGGTAACCCGAGGTGCCGAACGATGGCATCCCCATGTACCGTAAGAGCCACGAGAGATGCCTGACGTCATCGGGGCCCGCCTTCGGGCTGCCCCGCATTCTGTGCGAGGGGGTCGAGCCATGGGGCGCGGCCGTGCTAAGGCCAAGCAGACTAAGGTGGCGCGGGAGTTGAAGTACCACTCCCCGAACACCGACCTCACCGCTTTGCAGCGCGAACTGGCGGGTGCTGGTAAGTCTGAGCACCACTTCGACGACGACTCTAAAGAGTTCGTCGACGACGATGATGAGGATCACGCGGACGACGATCCGGATCCCTGGGTCCGTCCGACCCGCTGACCTATCGGCGCAGCTGAGCACGCGGTAACCCCCGCGTGCTCACGCACGTCCCGTGCAGGTGCAGTAGCCGACGATCAGGGGCCTGGCCCGACCGGATCCACTCCGGTCGCTCGACAGGCCCCTGACAACGGCTCCCTCAGCGCGGGCGATTGTTCCAGTTGTAGAACGTCGGGATGTTCTCAAAGTGGTTCCAGGCGCAGACCGCGCTGGAATCCTCCGCGCCCGACACCTCCGAACGCAGCCGCCGCGCGTCCTCGGCCTCCTGGAGCAGCACGACGAGCGCGGGACCCGCGTCCCGCACCCGTTCGGTGACTCCGTCGTCCGCTTCGCGCTCAGGCCGCCGGTGACTGGTGGTCTCGGGCATGCTCCAACACTCCCTCCAATAGGCGGATCTTGCTGTTGCGGCAGTGCTCGGTCTCCGTACCGTCAAAACGCCCCAGTTCGAAGTAACGGTTGGCGGCATGGCCGCCACCGCAGAAGCCGAAGTACGGGCAGGACGCCCGACACGCCTCCACCCCGGCCAGGAACTCCCTCACCCACGGCGTCGTCGCCGCGTTGCCGAGGATCTGCGCCAACGGCGTCGTCAGCACATTGCCGCTGCTGAAGTCGCCGTAGTGGGGGTCGGTGAAACCGGCCAACTCCGGGGAGAGCACGATCACCGAGCCGTCGTGACCGATGGTCGGGATCGGGTCCAGGTGGCGGGGCAGCACACCGTCCGCCGAGTTGTCGAGCACCGCCGCGGCGTAGCGCAACGACCACTCGATCTCCCGGAGGTGGATCCGGGGCTCCCGGCGCCACGCCCCGACCAACTCCGCCCAGAACGCGGAGACCTTCGACGGGTCGTGGCGGTTGTCGCGGGTGTTGACTCCCTCGGTCTCCTCGATGTTGATGCCCAGCACGTCGCAGCCCAGCTCGAGGAAGTAGTCGTACAGCTCGGTGGCGAGCCCCGGCTCGGGCCGGGACACCACGGCCAGCGCGGAGAAGGGCAGACCGCGCCGCCGCAGCACCGAGATGCCGTGCAGGATCCGGTCGTACGCCGGCTGACCGCCCCGGTTGACCCGGTCGCCGTTGCGCGCCCGGGGCCCGTCGACGCTGACACTCACCCGCATCTCGTGCCGGGCGAAGAAATCGCACCAGTCGTCGTCGATGAGGGTGGCGTTTGTCTGCACATGGTGCTCGACCTCTGGCCCGAACGGGGCGATCAGAGCGGCCAGGTGCTCTCGACCAGCGGCCAGGGGCTCGCCGCCATGCCACACGACGGAGAACCGACCGTTCGCCGCCCAGGGATTGACGGCGGCCGCGACCGCCTCGGCCACCGCCACCGGCATCCGGCGGTCGGCGGCGCGAAACGGCAGATAGCAGTACGCGCAGTCGAGGTTGCAGAGGGTGGTGGGCTGCATGACGACGTACGACGGGACGGCGGCCAGACCGCGCATCCCGCTGAACGACTGTCCCCGAGCAGCCATCGCCCTCCTTCGCCTAGCCTGAGGGGCGGTCGGGAAGCCTCGGAGCGAGCGAGGCGGAGTTCCCGACCGTCTCTGAAGGGTGCCCTTCAGGCTAGGCGGCATTGGCCACTCGGGTGAAGCCCTGATCAGGTGCCCGTACGATCACCGGAGGGTGATCATCCTCGGGTGTGCTGACCGACCATCTGCACGTTGCCGGTGCCCTCGATGATCTCGCCGGCCTGCCACGCCTCGACGCCACGGCCGGTCAGGGTGGCCAGCGCCCGGTCGGCGTCCTCGGCCGAGACGATCGCGAACATGCCGACGCCCATGTTGAAGGTCGACTCCATGTCGTGGTCGTCGATCCGACCCTTCGTCTGGATCAGGTCGAAGATCGGCTGCGGCTTCCAGGTGGACCGGTTGACCACCGCGTCGACGTGCTCGGGCAGCACCCGGACCAGGTTGCCGGGGATGCCGCCGCCGGTGATGTGGGACAGCGCCCGCACCTCGGCCTCGGCGATCAGCTTGAGGCAGTCCTTGGCGTAGATCTTGGTCGGCGTGAGCAGCTCCTCGCCGAGGGTCCGCTGCCGACCGAAGTCGTCGATCACGATGTCCAGACGCATCCGGGCCGCGCCCAACAGAACGTGGCGGACCAGCGAGTATCCGTTGGAGTGCAGGCCGGAGGAACGCATGGCGATCACCACGTCGCCCACCTCGACCCGGTCAGGGCTCAGGATGTCGGCTTCCTCGACCACGCCCACGCCGGTCGCGGAGATGTCGTACTCGTCCGGACGCAGGACACCGGGGTGCTCGGCGGTCTCGCCGCCCAGCAGGGCGCAGCCGGCGTAGCGGCAGCCGTCGGCAATGCCCGCGCCGATCTCGGCGACCTTGTCCGGCACGACCTCGCCGGTGGCGATGTAGTCGAGCAGGAACAGCGGCTCGGCGCCGCAGGCCACCAGGTCGTCGACGACCATGGCGACGAGGTCGATGCCGACCGTGTCGTGAATGTCCATCTGCTGGGCGATCACCAGCTTGGTGCCCACCCCGTCGGTGGAGGACGCCAGGATCGGGCTCTTGTACTTCTTCGTGTCCAGCCGGAACAGGCCGGCGAAGCCACCGAGGTCACCGAGCACCTCGGGACGGCGGGTCTGCCGCACCTTCGACTTGAGCAGCTCCACGGCGCGGTCACCCGCGTCGATGGAGACACCGGCGTCGGCGTACGAGACCGAGCGTTTGCGCGCCTGGCGGCCAGCACCGCCCGTCCACGGCTGGCGGTCGCCGCCGGCGCCGGTCGGGCTGCTTCCTGCGCCGCTGCGCTCGGACACGTGCGTCACGGTTCTCCCCTTTGGTTCTCGGTGCCGCCGGCGGTAGCCGGGCCGCGCCGGTTGGTGCTACGGGCGGTTTGCGGTAACGCCACCCGGAGTGGCGACGGACGAGCCGTTGGTGTGCGGGGCCTCCGGCGCCGAGTTGGCGACGCGTCGACCCACCCCTTCGAGCACGTGCTTGCCGATCAGGTTGCCGGCTGGCAACTCGATCGGGTACTCCCCATCGAAACACGCCCGACACAACCTGGTCTTCGGCTGCTCGGTCGCGGCGATCAGGCCGGGAAGGGATACGAAGCCCAGCGTGTCGGCGCCGATGGAGCGCCGGATGCCGTCGTTGTCCAACCCGTTGGCCAGCAGCTCCGCCCGGGTGGCGAAGTCGATGCCGTAGAAGCACGGCCAGCTGACCGGCGGGGAGGAGATTCGGACGTGCACCTCCAGCGCCCCCGCCTCACGCAGCATCCGCACGATGGCGCGCTGGGTGTTGCCGCGCACGATCGAGTCGTCCACCACCACCAACCGCTTGCCGCGGACGTTCTCCCGCAGCGGGTTGAGCTTGAGCCGGATGCCGAGCTGACGCAGGGTCTGCGACGGCTGGATGAAGGTGCGACCCACGTACGGGTTCTTCATCAGGCCGGCGCCGTACGTGATGCCGGACGCCTCCGCGTACCCGATGGCGGCCGGAGTGCCCGACTCGGGCACCGGGATCACCAGGTCGGCCTCGACCGGGTGCTCCTTGGCCAGCTGCCGGCCGATCTGCACCCGCGCCGAGTGGACGTTGCGCCCGGCGATCGTGGCGTCCGGGCGGGCGATGTAGACGTACTCGAAGAGGCAGCCCTTCGGCTCCGGCGCGGCGAACCGGGTGGAGCGCAGCCCGTTCTCGTCGATCGCGATCAGCTCGCCCGGCTCGACCTCGCGCACCACGCTGGCGCCGACGATGTCCAGGGCAGCCGTCTCGCTGGCGACTACCCAGCCGCGCTCCAGGCGGCCGAGCACCAGCGGGCGGACACCGTGCGGATCGCGGGCCGCGTAGAGGGTCGCCTCGTCCATGAAGACGAAGCTGAACGCGCCGCGCAGCTGCGGCAGCACCTCCAGCGCGGCCGCCTCGACCGACAGATCCGGTCGACTGGCGAGCAGCATCGTCACCAGGGAGGTGTCGTTCGTCGAACCGTCGGCGATGAGGCCGCGCTCGGCGACCTCCTTCTCCAGCTCGGCCGTGTTGACCAGGTTGCCGTTGTGGGCCAACGCGATGGTCGTGCCTGAGGTGGTCGACCGGATCGTCGGCTGGGCGTTCTCCCAGTTGGACGCGCCGGTGGTGGAGTATCGGGCGTGCCCGATCGCCAGGTGACCACGCAGGCTGGCCAGGGTGGGCTCGTCGAAGACCTGCGCCACCAGGCCGAGGTCCTTGTAGACCACCACGCCGGAGCCATCGCTCACCGCGATGCCCGCCGCCTCCTGGCCACGGTGCTGCAGGGCGTAGAGGCCGAAGTAGGTCAGATTGGCAACCTCTTCGCCGGGGGCCCAGACACCGAAGACGCCACAGGCGTCCTGGGGGCCAGGTCGTTGGGGGTCAAGGTCGTGGCTCAGCCGGCCGTCGCCTCGGGGCACCTACCGCTCCCTCATGCTGGTCTGGACCGGCCGGGCGGGGATCACGGGCGGATCCACTCTCCTCTGCCGGGACCACTGTCATCGCCTGACAGTGTACGCGAATCGACGTCAATACAGAAAGTCACGATTCCCCTGCTCAGCGTCACGGCCAGTGGGACATCGGGACGACTAGAGGGGCAGATACGCCGAGAGGTCCGCGCGGTTGCCACTCATCTGGACGCGACCGTCGGTGACCGCCGACGCCCAGTCGAGCCTGCCGGTGGCCAGCTCCAACCAGGTGTTCGGGGCCATCTCGACCACGTTTGGTGGATTTCCCCTGGTGTGTCGAGGCCCCGGTACGCACTGGATCGCCCCGTATGGTGGAACGCGCACCTCCACCGATCGGCCGGGGGCGCGCTCCGCGAGGACGGCCAACAACGACCGGACCGCCTCCCGGAACACCGGCCGTTCGGGTGTACGCCCCTCGTCGAGCGCCGACAACGCGGCTGCAACGGCAGCGGACTTACTGTGCGGAGAGGACACGACGGGACGATACGACCCTCAGGCCAGACACGCGACGCTGGCCCTGGGTCGCGCTCATGCAGTCGGACAAGGCATAGTTGCCGACGGCGTATTCGTACCGTGATGATCCCCGGCCCGGCGCCCCGCCGGTCAGAGGGAAGTCAGCCCGGAAGGCGGTGGACGTGTCAACACACCGACGTGCCTGGAAGCAGCGGGCCGGTGTGGTCGTAGCGCTGGTTGCCGGCGCTCTGCTCGCCGTCCCCGCCACACCAGCAATGGCCGCAGATGTCAGCGTTTCCCCCGGCTCGATCACAGTAAACGCCGGCAGCGACGCCACGATCACCGTAAGTGTCACCCCGGGTAACGGTGACGACAAGGCGACGATCAGCCTGGCCGGCCTGCCCTCGGGTGTTCGATGCGCCAGCGGTTGCGGCGAGGTTGACTTCCCCGGCCTGGGCAATCAGGCGAGGTCGCAGCTGGTCCGGATCGCTGCCAACGACAACGCTGGCGACGCGACAGCGACCGTCACGGTGGCCGTCGAGGCCGAGTCCGGCCCGGACACCGCCACCGTCTCGCTGACCGTCAAGGGCAAGGCCGCTCCGCCGCCGCCGCAGAACCAGACCGTGCGGTCGATCTCCGGCAAGGTGATCTCGCAGGCCAACAGCAAGGCGGTCGCGAACGCGGTGGTCATGCTGCGCGACAGCACCGGCCGGCAGCTCGACACCACAAGCAACGGAAGCGGCGACTTCCGCTTCACCGGCACCACCGACAAGCCGATCGCACCCGGTCGGATCGACCTGGGCGCGAGCTTCGACAACGTGGTGGCCACCAAGACCATCAACGCTGCCGCCGGACAGGCCGTCACCGGGCAACGGATCAGCCTCGCGATCAAGGTCGAGGTGACGCCCAGCGCCACCCCGTCCCCCACCCCCGAGGCCACCGCCACCGAAGAGGCGACCGAGGAGGGCACCGAGGAGGAGCCCACCGAGGAGGCCAGCCAGGGTGCTCCGGCGAACGCCGCGAACAACGAGGACAGCGGCGGCATTGGCTCGTACCTGATCATCTTGCTCGGTGGTCTCCTGGTCGCCGCAGGTGTCGGCACGATCGTGCTGCTCTGGATGAAGCGCAGGGAGAACGGCGACGACGACGACGCCCCGGCGGCTGCCGGTGGCGGCGGTGTGGTGCCGCCCTCGCGCGGCGGGTTCCGCGGTCCGGACGACCAGACCCGGGTGGTCGGCGGTCGTCCCGGCGGCGGAGCGGACCCGACCATGGTCGGCGGCGCGGCGCTGAGCGAGGCGCCGACGATGATGCACCGCCCGGTGGTCGACGACGTTCCGCCGGACCCGTACGGCGCGCCTGCCCAGGCGTACGGCGGCGCGGGTCAGCAGGGCTGGGGCGGCGCCGGATACGGCGAGGAGCCCGCGTCCGCCGGGTACGGTGCCGGCGGCTACGGCAACGCCCCCGCTTCCGGTGGCGGTTACGGCACTCCGGCCGGCCCGGAGGGCGGGTACGGCGCCGGTGCGGCCGGTGACGGTTACGGTGCCGCGCCCGGTGCCGGTTACGGCAATGCTCCGGCCTCCGGTGCCGGCTACGGGAACGCCCCAGCCTCCGGTGGCGGCTACGGCGGTCGTGACTACGACGCCCCGGGTGGCACCGCCGCCTACCCGCCGGCTCCCGCTGGCGGCGCGGCGTACGGCGAGCGGTTCGACGAGCCGACCGGCCGGTACACCGGTGACAGCACCCAGTACCCGGCCCCGGCCGACCCGTACGCCACAGGCGTCTACCAGCCGGAGCAGGGGCAGGGGTACGGCCAGCCCGATGCCGCCCCGTACGGCGGTCGCGCCGCCGAGCCGACCGCAGGGTACGGCGCTCCGGAGGCTGGCGGGTACGACCAGGGCGGCTACGGTCAACCGGCCGGCGGATACGACCAGGGCGGCAACTACGGCCAGGAGCCTCCGCAGCAGCGCGGCGGCTACGACGACCGGGGCTACGACCAGGGCGGCTACGGCCAGCCGGCCGGCGGATACGACCAGGGCGGCAACTACGGCCAGGAGCCTCCGCAGCAGCGCGGCGGCTACGACGACCGGGGCTACGACCAGGGCGGCTACGGCCAGCCCGCTGGGCGGAACCGACCGGACACCCCGCCGCCGCCACCGACCGAGCGCGGCGGTCGCCGCCTCGACTGGCTGGACGACTGACCCACCACAGCACATGGAAACGGCCACTCGGAGATCCGGGTGGCCGTTTCGCTGTCCCAAGAAAAACCCGACCCCGCGCCGATCTTGCAGTTTCGGTCGCCTTTACGGGCGGAATGCCCCTTACGTCGGGACAGAAAGTGCAAGATCGCCGCAGGGTCGGGGCGCGAGGTCGGGGCGCGGGGTCGGGGCGCGGGGTCGGGGCGCGGTCAGGCGGCGGAGAAGACGCCCTGGTGGAGCACCGGCACGACGTCCGACACGCCGATCCGGACGGCGACGTCCACGTCCGCGGCGAAGCCGCTCTCGGTCAACTCCCGTCCGGAGACGCTGCCGCGCACCGCGGCGGGTAGATCCGGGGTGCTCGCCAGCGCGGCGAGCGCCATGGCGGCCTCCACCGAGAGCCCACCCGGCACGCCGGACAGGGCGTCCAGCACCGACGCGGCGCCGAGTTGGTCCTCCACCGACGGGCGCAGCGACCCGTCCGGCCACCGCTCCCCCGAGGCGATCACGCCGATCGGAGCATCCAGCGTGCCGTACCCCTGGCGGCGCAGCCAATGCCCGACGGCGCGTGCGTTGCGCAGGCACGCCGCTACCACCGGCAGGCCGGTGGCGCTGGCGGCGGCGCTGATGGCGGAGCCGTTCGGGGAGGGCAGCACGAGGTCGGCCACCACGGGCGCGGTGCTCAGCGCGGCGGGCGAGAGCGACCACGGATGTTCAGTGGTCGTCTGCCGCCGCCCGACCGCAGCGGTCGCACCGACCCGGAGGGCGTACTCGGCGGCCTGCTCACCCCAGGGGAACGGGTGCACCCGCATGCCCCTGGCGACCGCCACCTCCACGGCGGTGGTGAACGAGAGAACGTCCACCACCACCAGCGCCGCGCAGACCCGGCCGAGTTCGGCCGCCCCGGTCAGCCCCCAGTCGAACCGGGCACCCGATCCGGGTTGGCCGTAGACGGCGGCCGTCAACGCCTCAGCGCTCGTCAGGCGACGGCTCGGCGACACCGGAGTCAGACTCGGACGCCCCGCCCGGCTGCTCTGACCCGATCGGCTCGACCGCGCCGGTCTCCGGGGACGGACCCGAGGAAGCGATCGGCTCGGAGACCACAGCCGCCGCGTCGACCGGCTCGGCCTGCGCGACAGGCAGCGGGACGGCCTCGACCGCACCCGCCACACCGGCGGCCGGCGCTGGCACCTCGACGGCCGCCGAGCCCCCGAAGAGGCGCGGCAACGTCTCGGTGTGCGCCGTGCGCAGCTCGTCCAGGCCGATCCGGAACTGGCCGTGCACCTCGAGCGCACCACCGGACGGGTCGGTGACCCCGATCAGCTCGAACGGCACGCCCCGCTCGGCGCAGAGCGCCGCGAACGCCTTGTCGTGGCCGCGCGGCACCGAAACCAGCGCCCGCGTGGCGGACTCGCTGAACAGGTAGACGAACGGCATCGAGCCCTCGGCGAACTGCTCCGGCACCGCGACCCGGGCACCGACGCCGCGACGCAGGCAGGACTCGACCAGGCTCTGGGCCAGGCCACCGTCGGAAAGGTCGTGTGCCGAGCTGAGGTGACCGACGCGGGCCGCCTCGGCCAGCAACTCGGCGAGCGCCTTCTCGCGGAGAAGGTCGACCTGCGGCGGAATCCCGCCGAGGTGCTCGTGCGTCACCCAGGCCCACTCCGAGCCGGACAGCTCCACGTTCGTCTCGCCGAGCAGGTAGAGCTGGTCGTGGTCGCCACCGGCGCGCGGCACGAAGCCCATCGGCACCCGGTCGGCGACGTTGTCCAGCACGCCCAGCACGCCGACCACCGGGGTCGGGTGGATGGCCGCCGCGCCGGTCTGGTTGTAGAAGCTGACGTTTCCGCCGGTCACCGGGATGCCCAGCTCCAGGCAGCCGTCCGCCAGGCCGCGCACGGCCTCGGCGAACTGCCACATCACGCCCGGGTCCTCCGGCGAGCCGAAGTTGAGGCAGTCGGTCACGGCGATCGGCTTCGCGCCGGTCACCGCCACGTTCCGGTACGCCTCGGCCAGGGCCAGCTTGGTGCCGTTGTACGGGTCCAGTCGGGCGTACCGGCCGTTGCCGTCGACCGACAGCGCCACACCGAGGCCGGTGCGCTCGTCGATCCGGATCACGCCGCCGTCCTCCGGCTGGGCGAGCACTGTGTTGCCCAGCACGTAGCGGTCGTACTGCTCGGTGACCCAGCTCTTGTCGGCCAGGTTGGGCGACGCGATCATGCGCAGCACGGTCTCCCGCAGCGCCTCCGGGTCGGCCGGGCGGGGCAGCGTCTCGGCCCGGTCGGCCTGAAGCAGGATCAGGTCGGCTGGCTCGCGCATCGGCCGGGCGTAGACCGGGCCGTCGTCGACAAGCGAACCTGGCGGCACGTCGACGACCAGGTGGTCCTGCCAGGTGATCAGCAGTCGACCCGGGCTGCCGTCCGGCTCCGGTGCGGTGACCTCACCGATCGCGGTGGCGAGGACGCCCCACTTCTCGCAGGTCTTGAGCACCGCGTCGAGCTTGTCCGGCGCGACGACCAGCAGCATCCGCTCCTGCGACTCGCTGGCCAGGATCTCGTGCGGGTCCATCGAGGGCTCGCGCAGCGGCACCCGCTCCAGCCAGACCCGCATGCCGGTGCCGGCGGCGGCGGCGGTCTCGGTGAGCGCGCAGGTCAGGCCGGCGCCACCGAGGTCCTGGATGCCGACGACCAGCTCGGCGTCGTACAGCTCGAGGCAGGCCTCGATCAGCAGCTTCTCGGTGAACGGGTCGCCGACCTGCACGGCCGGGCGACGCGCCTCGCTGCCCTCGTCGAAGGTGGCGCTGGCCAGCACCGAGACGCCGCCGATGCCGTCGCGGCCGGTCTTGGCGCCCATCAGGACGACAACGTTGCCCGGGCCGGCGGCGGCCTTGTTCTGCAGCCGACTGACCGGCAGCACGCCCAGGCAGAGCGCGTTGAGCAGCGGGTTGCCCTGGTACGAGGGGTCGAAGACCAGCTCGCCACCGATGTTGGGCAGGCCCAGGCAGTTGCCGTAGCCGCCCACGCCGGCGACCACACCGGTGAGCACCCGGGCGGTGTCCGGGTGGTCAGCGGCACCGAAGCGCAGCGGGTCCATCACCGCGACCGGGCGGGCGCCCATGGCGAGGATGTCCCGGACGATGCCGCCGACGCCGGTCGCCGCGCCCTGGTACGGCTCGACGAAGCTCGGGTGGTTGTGCGACTCGACCTTGAAGGTCACCGCCAGCTCGTCGGAGATCTGCACGACACCGGCGTTCTCACCGATGCCGGCGAGCATCCGGTCGCTGTGCGGGGCCTTCTCGCCGAACTGACGCAGGTGCACCTTGCTCGACTTGTAGGAGCAGTGCTCGCTCCACATGATCGAATACATCGCCAGCTCGGACTGCGTGGGCCGGCGGCCGAGGATCTGCCGGATCCGGTCGTACTCGTCGTCGCGCAGGCCAAGCTCGGTGTACGGCTGAAGCTCGCCCGGGGTGCCACCGGCGCGAGGCACGGTGTCCACGCCCTCGGTCCAGACGGCGGCGGCCGGCTGGGCGGGAGCGGTCGCCGGTGCGACCGGCTGCGCCGCGTTCGGCTCGGCCGGCTGCGCCGGGGCGGAGTACGCCTCCGGTGTGTCGCGTACCGGGTCCGGATGGGTGGTCATGACCTCTCCTCGCTGCGCTCGTGCCCGCCAGGCCGGCGGTTGAGCTGACCGATGATCGTGCCGCCGGTCATGCCGGCGCCCCCACCAGGTGCTTGAGGACCGACGTGAAGAAGCCGAGGCCGTCCAGCGAAGGGCCGGTGAGCGCCTCCACCGCGTGCTCGGGGTGCGGCATGATGCCGACCACGTTGCCCGCGGCGTTGGTGATCGCGGCGATGTCGCGCTGGGACCCGTTGGGGTTGCCTCCGACGTAGCGGGCGACCACCCGACCTTCGGCTTCGAGCTGGTCCAGCGTCGCGGTGTCAGCGACGTAGCAGCCCTCGCCGTTCTTGACCGGGATGAGCACCTCCTGGCCGGGCTGGAAAGCGTTGGTCCACGCCGTCCCGGCCGACTCGATGCGCAGGACCTGGTCCCGGTTGCGGAAGTGCAGGTGCTGGTTGCGGGTGAGCGCACCCGGCAGCAGGTGCGCCTCGCAGAGGATCTGGAAGCCGTTGCAGATGCCGAGCACGGGCAGACCACCCTGGGCGGCGTCCACGATCGTCTCCATCACCGGGGCGAACCGGGCGATGGCACCGCACCGCAGGTAGTCACCGTAGGAGAATCCGCCGGGCAGGACGACAGCGTCGACACCGTGCAGAGCCGGGTCGCCGTGCCAGAGCCGGACCGGCTCGGCGCCGGCGATCCGGACGGCCCGGGCCGCGTCCCCGTCGTCGAGCGAGCCGGGGAAGGTGACCACACCGACCCGGGCGGTCACGAGCGGGCGTCCGCAGTCTCGTCGGCCTCGACCAGGCGGACGGTGAAGTCCTCGATGACCGGGTTGGCGAGCAGTTTGTCGGCAATCTCCCGAGCGCGGTCCAGGTCCGGTTCACCGGTGAACTCGATCTCGATCCGCCTGCCGATCCGAACCGAGGCGACGTCACCGACGCCGAGTCGGGGCAGCGCGTTTGCGACGGCCTGGCCCTGCGGATCAAGGATCTCGGGCTTGAGCATGACGTCGACGACGACGCGAGGCACTGGGCACTCCTGACTGTGTACGCAGTTGGGTGCCGACCCACAATGGGCGAGCGCAGCCAGCGTACCTGGCAGATATCGCCGCGGACGCACCGGCCGGGTGCAGTTCAGGCAGTGATCGACATTACTGACGCTCAGTCTGACCTGTCAGGCGCGACAGGTGGCCCTAGCAGGACATATACGGCGCAGCGGGTGGCCGAATCGTTACATTGGGCAACCTCGATCACCTCCTTGATAACGATCGCGTCGCGCCCTACTCTACATCGACGTAAGTCGATTTCGCCGGCTCCGGGAATCCCCGCGGCCCGGCACCATCCGCACCCGGCGACCCCGGGCGCGCCCCGTCCAAGGAGTCCACCGATGCGCATCCGCCCCCTGCTCGCCGTACTCAGCACCGCGCTTATCGGCGCCCTCGGCGTCACGTCCGCCGCCTCCGCCGCCCCCGCCGGCCCGCAGCCCATCATCGGCGGCGGCACCGTCTCGTCCGCGCCGTGGGCCGCCGCGGTGCTCAGCAACGGCTCGTTCACCTGCTCCGGCAGCGTCATCGCCGCGCAGTGGGTGCTCACCGCCCGGCACTGCATCAGCGGCACCATGTCGGTGCGCGTCGGAAGCGTGAACCGCACCTCCGGCGGGGTCACCCGCACGGTCAGCGCCACCTACACCCGCAACGACCTCGCCCTCATGCGGCTCTCCAGCACCGTCAGCACCTCCGCGGTGAGCCTGGCCAGCAGCAACCCGCCGATCAACTCGACGAACTCGATCTACGGCTGGGGCATGACCTGCTACAGCGGCTGCTCGGCGTCGACCCAACTGAAGACCGCCACCGTCCGGGTGACCAGCAACAGCGCCACCGACGCGTACGGCGGCCAGGCGATCCGCAGCACCCGGGTCAACGGCAACGCCTGGCGTGGTGACTCCGGCGGCCCGCAGTTCTACAACGGCCAGCAGGTCGGCGTCGCCTCCACCGCCGACGGGTCGAGCATCCAGAACTACGGCAGCGTTGCGTACAACCGGGCCTGGATCACCTCGGTGGCCGGTGTCTGACGGTTAGCGCCCCGCTCGGCGCGGATGGTCGGCCACGTGCCGGCCGTCCGCGCCGCGTCGTTTTGCAGCATCCGATCAGGTGAACAATGCACACGATCGGGTCGGGCCACTCCTGACAGCATCGGAAACGTGCTGGTCGTGACGACAGAGCAACTGCCCGGCTACGAGATCCGCCAGATTCTCGGTGAGGTGGTGTCATCGATGGCCAGGACGCGCAACCCGTACCGCGAGGGTGTGAAGAACCTGCGCGGTGGCGCGTACGACCCGATGGCCCCGGACAACCTGACCCGGTGGCGCACCGACTCGGTGGCCCGCCTCGGCGAGGAGGCCCTGCGGCTCGGCGCGAACGCGGTGATCGGCATGCGGTTCGACAGCCGGGACTGTGGCGAGATGTGGATGGAGATCTGCGCGTACGGGACGGCAGTGGTCGCCGTACAGAAGATGCCCGAGGTCATGCCGGCCGACCAGCCGGCGGTCGCAGCGGGAACCGCGGAGGTCGCGGGCATCACGGAGTCGCCCGGCGGCATCGCCGAACCCGCCAGCGCCCCCAACCTGAGAACCGCCGCCGAAACCCCAACCGGCGAGTAACGCCCGACCTCACCGCCCAGCCCAGCCCGTCGCCCCGCCCTTCCCCTGTTGATCAAGAGGTTTCGGTCATCAGGGAGATCGAAGATGACGCAAACCTCTTGATCACCCGGGAGGGGGTGGGGTGGGGTGGGGTGGGGTGGGGTGGGGGTGGGGGGTTAGAGGATGGGGGGTGGGCTGTAGGTGGCGGCTTCTGGGTGGGCGGTTACCACTGTGGTGATGCGGCTTGTCACCGCTGCCACCTGGGCTTGGGCGGCGCCCACGAAGGCGTTGCGGTCGGCGACCAGGGTGTCGATGTCGGCGCGGGACAGCCCGAGTCGGCCATCCGCCGCCAGGCGGTCGAAGAGGTCGTTCTCCGGTGAGCCCTTCTCGCGCATCGCCAGGGCCACCGCCACCGCGTGCTCCTTGATCACCTCGTGGGCGACCTCCCGGCCGACGCCCCGCCGGACCGCCGCGACCAGGATCTTCGTGGTGGCCAGGAACGGCAGGAAGCGCTCCAACTCCCGGTTGATCACCGCCGGGTACGAGCCGAACTCGTCGAGCACTGTGAGGAACGTCTGGAACAGCCCGTCGGCGGCGAAGAACGCGTCCGGCAGCGCCACCCGGCGGACCACCGAGCAGGACACGTCCCCCTCGTTCCACTGGTCACCGGCCAGCTCGCCGACCATCGACAGGTAACCCCGGATGATCACGGCGAAGCCGTTCACCCGCTCCGACGAGCGGGTGTTCATCTTGTGCGGCATCGCGCTGGAGCCGACCTGACCCGGCTTGAAGCCCTCGGTCGCCAACTCCTGGCCGACCATCAACCGGATCGTGGTGGCCAGCGACGACGGCGCGGCGGCCGTCTGGGCCAGCGCTGCCAGCACGTCGAAGTCGAGCGAGCGCGGGTAGACCTGCCCGACGCTGTCCAGCACCCGGGAGAAGCCCAGGTGCTGGGCGACCCGTCGCTCCAACTCGGCCACCTTGTCGGCGTCGCCGTCGAAGAGGTCGAGCTGGTCGGCGGCAGTGCCGACCGGCCCCTTGATCCCCCGCAGCGGGTAGCGGGCGATCAGGTCCTCCAGCCGCTCGTACGCGATCAGCAGCTCCTCCGCCGCCGACGCGAAGCGCTTGCCCAGCGTGGTGGCCTGCGCCGCCACGTTGTGCGAACGACCCGTCATGACCAGCTCGGAGTGCTCGTGGGCCAGCCAGGCCAACCGAGCCAGGGTGGCCACCACCCGATCGCGGATCAGCTCCAGCGAGGCGCGCACCTGGAGCTGCTCGACGTTCTCGGTGAGGTCCCGGGAGGTCATCCCCTTGTGCACGTGCTCGTGCCCGGCGAGCGCGCTGAACTCCTCGATCCGGGCCTTCACGTCGTGCCGGGTGACCCGCTCCCGCTCGGCGATCGAGGCGAGGTCGACCTGGTCGAGCACCCGCTCGTACGCCTCGACAACGCCGTCCGGCACGGGCACACCCAGGTCGCGCTGAGCGCGGAGAACGGCGAGCCAGAGCCGCCGCTCCATCCGTACCTTCTCCTCCGGAGACCAGAGGGCGACCAGTTCGGGCGAGGCGTACCGGTTGGCCAGCACGTTGGGGATCGTCGTCACGTGCCTCATTCTCTCCTACCCGGCGGGTCGCCCAGCCGCGAGGCCACTACCGGAGCCGGTGGGACACGCTGGCCGGTTTGTCGGCCGGGCGGTGCGCTACCAGCCGGCCTCGACGCGATCGCGGTGACCGGCGGCACCCTGCCGACCACCGGGCGCCGTCGTGCGAGGGCACAGTCAGCGCAGCTCGTAGACCGTGACGCTGCCGGAGACGAGGCGTACCTCAGCCAACCCGGCCAACGCGGGCGACACCTCGCCGGCCCGGGTGTCGGCGAACAGCCAACGGACCCGGTAGTCGACGCGCAACTGGTCCAGGTCGGCCGCGGTGGGGGCCTGGAACACCCTCTCGTTCAGCGCGAACCGGGCCGGGTCCGGCGGATCCTGTCGTACGTATCCGAGACCCCGCCGTCCGTTGGCGGCAAGGGCGGCATCGGTGTAACCCCAGCTCTCCACCACCGTCCGGTGCCCACCCAGTCCGGTCACCCAGTAGGCGCGGGCGTCGCAGTGCGCGGTGGTTTGAACCGGCCGGCAGTGCACGTTGGTGGCCACCACGTCGTCGTCCGCGGCGTGCTCGTCCAGCCACAACGCGGCCCGCATCTCCGCTGCCGTCACTGTGGAAGGCTGCGCGACCGACGCGGGCAACCCCGGTGCGACCTGGACGTACCGGACGGCACCGTCGACGCCCCGGGCGACGCTCGCGCCCAGCAGCGCCGCCGTGACGCCAGCCAAGGCCACCGCCACTGTCCTCCGCCGCCCGCCGCCGTCCCGGCGACCCAGCAGCGCACGGACTCCGACCGCGACGAGCGCGGCCAGCAGGAGAAGGACCGCGAGCCGCAGGTACGAGCGGCCGAGGACGCCCATCCATCCAGTCATGGTCGCGGCCGGTCTGGGCATCATTGGCACAAGGAGATACGACGCCACACCGAGCACCGCTGCGGACACCGCCACCGGCCAGGGCGGCCGGGCGAGGGTGAGCAGCCACACGGTGAGCACGGCGCCGAACGGGAGCACGTCCAGCCAGAAGTAGACCTGGCTCAGCGACGGATGGTGCAGGGTCCAGATGCCGCCCGCGCCGGCGAGCACCGCGCCCGACAGCAGCCAGGGTGCCGGATCGGCACGGCGTGGCCCGGCGAGGACCAGCATGCCGATCAGCCGGGGCAACTGCACCAGCAGCCACCAGCCGAGCAGGACGAACGTCAGCAGCCAACCGGACGCCCCAGCCCTGCTCAGACCGAACGGCAGCAGCCCGCCGCCGCGCACCCCGTCGCCCGCGCCGATGGTCTCCCGGTACTGCGGCATCGCGTGCAGGAACGCGAACGCCTGTGGGGCCAGGGTGCCCGCTCCGCCTCCGGCGAAGAGGAGATAGCCGACGCCCATCGGCACCACGAGGCAGAGCAGGGTCGCGAGCGCCGGCCAGGGCACTCGTCGTCGCTGCTGCCACCAGGTGGCGGCGACAGCCACTGCGACACCGGCGATCAGCGGCGGCAGCGCACTGGACTTGGCGCCGGCGCAGGCCAGCCCGAGTACCGGCAGCAGCGCCCAGGCCACGCCCAGCGGCCGCCCGCGTACGGCGTCGACGCAGATGCCGGCGAGCAGCACCAGCAGTGGCAGGACGTACGTCTGTGACGGGCTGGAGAAGGAGAACGCGAATGCGCCGTCAGCGATGGCCGAGTTGACGGCCACCGGCATGCCGAGGCCAGCCGCCGCGCCCGCCACCGGGCCCGCCCACCAGCGGCCGGTCAGGTCCCGGGCCAGGCCGGCGGTGACCAGCACGCTGACGACGGCAACCGGCGCCAGCCACAGCCGGAGCAGTACCGTCGCGGGTGGAATGCCGGTGATCATGCTGCCGGCGGCCATGTGCGCGTCGGACAGGTAGTGGTAGCGCAGCGGCTCGCCGGCCATCTGCGGCAGTTGAAAGGGCAGGTCCCGGGTCAGCTCCTGGACCAACGACAGGTGGTAGAGCAGATCCTGGTAGTAGCCGTGGTTCACCGGCGGGAGCGGCACCAGACGCCACTGCGCGACGGCCCACAGCAGCACGAGTAGCAGCACCGCGACGACTGACCAGTGCCAGGCGAGTGGAAGCGGCCGGCGGGTCCCGACCCGCCAGTGCCGACGTAGCCGGGGAACGGCCAGGAAGGCCAGCACCAGGGGCACCGGCCACCACCGCAGCAGGTGCTGCTGACCGGTGGCCGCCGCGGCGACCCAGGCGGCGAGTTCGAGGAGCAGACCGGTGGCCGCGCCGAAGCCCAGGTCCTCCGGCAGGTTGCCGCGGCCACCGCGTACCGCCCGGTGCACCAGGGTGCCGGGTAACACCACAGCCAACGACCAGTAGGCCACGTAGCGGAGCACGTCGACGGCAGGCACGTCGGTGTACGACCAGGCGGCCGGCAACGCGGCGAGGAGCACCGACCAGGGCAGGGTCGCGACCACTGCGGACCCCAGCGACCGGGCGGGTCGTCGGGCCGGGTGCGGCGCGGGTGCTGGGGCCTGTCGTTCCACCAGTCCGAGCGAGTCAGCCACGGGCGCTACCCACCGGTGCGGCGGGAAACGGGGAGGACAGCTCGGTATCCGCCGAGTCGGCTCCGACGTGGTACGTCGGTCGACCCTGCACTGTCGCGTAGATCCGTCCGACGTACTCACCGAGCAGGCCGAGACAGACCAGTTGCACGCCACCGAGGAGTAGGACCGCCACGAAGGTCGACGTCCAGCCCGGGATGGTCAGACCACGCAGGTACGCCACGACGCCGAAGCCGATGAGGCCGAGACAGGCCAGGAAGCTGATCGCACCGAGCCAGGTGGCGAGACGCAGCGGCGCCGCGGAGAAGTTGGCGACGCTGTCCCAGGCGAGCGCGATCATCCGGGGCAGTGGATATTTCGTCTCGCCGGCCGCCCGAACTGCCCGGGAGTAGCGCACCTCCGCACTGGCGAAGCCGAGCGCGGGTACCAGCAGCCGGTAGACCGGGGTGCGTTCGGGCAGCTCACGCAGCGCCTCGATCACCTCCCGGCTGACCAGCCGGAAGTCGCCGGCCTGGGCGGGCACCTCGGCGCCGACGAGCCGGCGCATCAGTCGGTAGTAGAGCTGCGCGGTACGCCGTTTGAACACGGTGTCCGAGCTGCGGTCGGCTCGTACGCCGTACACCACGTCGACGCCCTGCTCACGGGCCACCCGCAGCATCTCCGCGACCGTCTCCGGCGGGTCCTGCAGGTCGGCGTCCAGGCTGACCACCCACTGCCCACGGGCGCGGTACAGCCCGGCGGTCAACGCCGCCTGGTGTCCGCTGTTGCGGCGCAACTGGACCAGGCGCAGTTGCGGCCAGCTCCGCGCGTGGGTGAAGAGCACAGTGACGGTGTCGTCCCGGCTGCCGTCGTCGACGGCCACCACCTCGTACTCGACGCTGAGCGCGTCGAGCACCGGACGCAACCGGGCGATGAGGGCCGGGATGACAGCGGCCTCGTTGTACATCGGAATGACGACAGACAGCACCAACACTTACCGGCCCCGTTCCGGACGCAGGTGGCATCGAACGCACCTCGTTCGGGGGTGCGGACGGTCACCGTTACCCGACAACCTCACGGGCGGTCAGCCACCCGCTGAACAGGACGTGAACGTCTACCTGCCGGCCGCTCCGATCCGCTGCGACCAGGACGATCACGAGGTGGGTGGCCGTTTTGTCACCCGGGTCAGCGCCTCGCCTGTTGATCATGCAGGATCGCCTTATCTGACTCCCGGCGTCGCCGGGTCCTCCTCATCTTCGAGGCCCGCATGCGTAAATCCTGCTTCGCCGCCTTCGCGACCGTCGTGGTGACCGGCGGCGCCCTGGTGGGCACCGCGCTGCCCGCCCAGGCGGACGCTCCGACGACCCTCTACGTCCGGCAGAACCTCGCCACCGGCTGCTCCGACCAGTTCCCGGGGACCTTGGCGCAGCCGTTCTGCACCATCAGCGCCGCGGCAGCGATCGTCACCGGCGGGCAGACCGTCGACATCGGCGGCGGTGTCTACATGGAGCGAGTCAGCGTCACCTCGTCCGGCACTCCGCAACAGCCGATCGTGTTCGTGGGCAGCTCCATCAACGCCTCCTTGGGCGGCGCATCGGCTGGTTTCGTCGTCGACGGCCAGCATGATGTGGTGCTTCAGAACATCCGCGTCGTCGGGTCGGGTGACGTGCCGGCCGCGGATGTGCGCAACTCCTCGGGCATCACCATCCGGGGCGGCACCTACGCCCTGCACACTCCCGCGACGTCGCCGGTGATCCGGTTCGCCGGTGTAACCGGCTCGAGCGTGTCGAAGACAAGCGTCACCGGGTTGACCTCCACCGCCGGCATCACAGTGGACGCCGCAAGCAGTGACGTGGACATCCAGGGAACGACACTGCAGGGCTATGCCAACTACTTCCTTGCCGACGACACGGTCGGTGTCCGGATCGACGGGCCGGGAAACTCGTACGTCGGTGGCCGCGTCGACGGCTTCACCGGCGCGGCGCTCGCGCTCGGGCCCGCCGCGGCCGGCACCGTGGTGGCCAACAACGTGATTTCCGGGGGCGGCGGCCACGGCGTGCACAACAACGGGGCCACCGGCACGGCGATCACCAACAACACCATCAGGGACCGCTGCCGCGACGGCATCCGCGTCGACGGAGCCTCGTCCGGCGTTTCCGTGCAGAACAACGTGCTGGTCACGAACGGCTACTTCAACCAGGGCTACTGCGAGCCGGCGTTCCTCGACGGCGTCGAGATCGGCGTCTACGGTGGGGCCGTCGGGAAGACGGTGGTCGACTACAACAACGCCCACCACTACTACAACGACTCACCGCAGATCTACGCCTGGAACACCCGGATGGGTCTCGCCGCGTTCCGGGCCGCCTCCGGCCAGGCCGCGCACGACCGCGAGACGGGACAGGCCCGGGACGACATCGACTCGGCGAACTCGGCGGCCCCCGGTTACCCGACCCTCGACCACGCCGGCTCGCCGCGCGTCGACGACCTGACCGTGCCGAACACCGGCGCCGGCCCGGTCACGTACGCCGACCGTGGAACCGTGGAGACTGTCCGAAGCCCTGTAGTGTCGTTCGACGTCGCCCTCAACATCCAGGCGCGCTCGGTGAGCGTGAACGCGTCCGCCTCCACCCCCGGCCTCAATCCGATCGCGTCCTACCGGTTCTCGTTCGGTGACGACAGCGTCGTCACCCAGTCGAGCCCGATCGCCTCGCACACCTACGCGAACCCGGGTAGCTACCAGGTCACCGTCACGGTCACTGGCACCGACGGCCGGTCGGATACTCGCCATACTCAGATCAGCATGTTGCGGCCGACCGGGACCGTTGGTCTGCGCGCCCTGTCCAACCGCCGCTACGTGAGTTACCAGACCGGCTTCGGGCTTCGACCGAACCAGGCCGAGCCGAGCACCATTGCGCAGTTCGACCTGGCGGACGCCGGCGACGGCAAGGTCGCCCTCTTCTCCCGGGTGGTCGGGCGCTACGTCGCCATCTCCCAGTTCGACCACGTCACGTTGACCGCGGACAGCGTTCTCGTGGACGTACGCGAAATGTTCACGCTGGTGCGCAACGGCGACGGCACCATCAGCCTCCAGGCCCCCATCACCACCCAGTACGTGACTGCCGACCCCAGCGGCACGCTCGCCATGAGCGCCAGCAGGCCCACCATCGGCACCTGGGAGAAGTTCCTCCAGGTCGTCGTACCGGATGCGAACCGATCCTTGAAGGCCCGGGTCAACGGTCGCTTCGTCAGCGCCGACGGCGCGGGGACCAAGCCGTTGATCGCGAGCGCGGCGACCGCCAGCAGTTGGGAGCGGTTCGACGTCGTGGATCTCGGCAACGGGCAGGTTGGCCTCCTCGCCCGCGTCAACAACCGCTTCGTGTCCGCCGACGGCGCGGGCGCCAAGCCGCTGATCGCGAACGCCCTGACGGCCAGCACCTGGGAGCGGTTCACCATGGTCCGCAGCAGCGACGGCACGGTCAGTTTCAAGGCCGCCGTCAACAACAAGTACGTCAGCGCCGACGGCGCGGGCAGCAAGCCACTGATCGCCAAGGGCCCGGTCGTCAGCACCTGGGAGAGGTTCACCATCGGCTGAGCCCTACCGCAGAGTCCGACGCCCGCCGGGACCCTCGGGTCCGGCGGGCGTCGCCCTGCACACTCCGCTCAGCGCTCCAGGATGGCGGTCACACCCTGACCACCGGCGGCGCAGATGGAGATCAGCCCGCGCCCGCTGCCCCGCTCGGCCAGCAGCTTGGCCAGGGTCGCCACGATTCGTCCGCCGGTGGCGGCGAATGGATGCCCGGCCGCCAGCGACGAGCCGTTGACGTTGAGCCGGTCGGTGTCGATCGCGCCCAACGGTGCGTCCAGCCCGAGCCGGTCCTTGGCGAACTCCGGCGACTCCCAGGCGGCGAGCGTGGCCAGCACCTGCGACGCGAACGCCTCGTGGATCTCGTAGTAGTCGAAGTCCTGCAACGTCAGCCCGGCACGGGCCAGCATCCGGGGCACCGCGTACGCGGGTGCCATCAGCAGTCCCTCGTCGCCGTGCACGAAGTCCACCGCCGCCGTCTCCGACCAGCTGAACCAGGCCAGCACGGGCAGGTGGTGCGCCGCCGCCCACTCCTCGCTGGCCAGCAGCACCGTGGACGCGCCGTCGGTGAGCGGTGACGAGTTGCCGGCGGTCATGGTGGCCTGCTCGGCGTCCGGGCCGCGGGTGCCGAAGACCGGCTTCAGCGAGGAGAGCTTCTCCAGGCTGCTGTCCGGGCGCAAATTCTGGTCGCGGGTGAGCCCCAGGTACGGCGTCATCAGGTCGTCGAAGAAACCCCTGTCGTACGCGGCCGCGAGGCGCTGGTGTGAGCGCAGCGCCAGCTCGTCCTGGGAGCGCCTGTCGATCTGCCAGCGCAGGGCCGTGCCGGCGGCGTGGTCGCCCATGGACAGGCCGGTACGCGGCTCTGCGTTGCGCGGGATCTCTGGCTTGAACGGCTGGAGAGGGCGCAGCTTCGCCGCGATCTTGAGCCGTTCGCCCAGCGTGCGGGCCGAGTTGAGCTTGAGCAGCGTGCGGCGCATCTCCTCGTTGACGGCGAGCGGGGCGTCGGAGGTGGTGTCGACACCGCCGGCGATGCCCACGTCGAGCTGACCGAGGGCGATCTTGTTGGCGACCAGGATGGTCGCCTCCAGGCCGGTGCCACAGGCCTGCTGGATGTCGTACGCCGGGGTGTGTGGGTCGAGCCGGGAACCGAGGACCACCTCGCGGGTGAGGTTGAAGTCGCGGGAGTGCTTGAGCACCGCCCCGGTGACCACCTCGCCGATGCGCTGCCCGGCCAGCCCGTAGCGGGCGATCAGGCCGTCGAGCGCCGCGCCGAGCAGGTCCGCGTTCGACGCGTCCGCGTAGCGGGCGTTGGAACGGGCGAAGGGGATGCGGTTGCCCCCGATGACCGCGACCCGCCGGATGCTCTGCACGATCCGCCTCCTCGACATATGTTGCTCGAACCCTACTGGCCAGTAGGCTACGCCCATGACCGACAGGTACGCGAGCTTCGTCCAATCGGCCGCCGGCCGCGCGCTGGTCAAGCGCCTCGGGCTGCCCGACCCGCCCCGACTGCGCCGGCACCACCCCGGCGACCCACTGCTGCCCGGCCCGGCCCTGCTCGGGGCGGCCACCGGCGGCCGGTACGCGACTCCGGTGACCATGCGACTGACCGCCGCAGGGGTCGAGCTGGCCGATCCGGCCGATCCGGCCGCCGCCACCCCGCAGCGGTACGGGGCACTGCTGTTCGACGCCACCGGGATCACCGACTCGACCGACCTGCGCCAGCTCTATGACTTCTTCCACCCGCAGGCCCGGGCCGTGCTGCCCAGCGGCCGGGTAATCGTGCTGGGCACCCCGCCGCAGGAGTGCGCGACGACCCGCGAGGCGACCGCCCAACGCGCCCTCGAAGGACTCGTCCGCAGCATCGGCAAGGAGTTCGGCCGGGGCATCACCGCGCAACTCGTCCAGGTGGCCCGCGCCCAGGGCGATCCCAGCATCGGCCTCGAATCGACACTCCGGTTCCTGCTGTCCGGCCGGTCCGCGTACGTGTCGGGGCAGGTCATCCGGGTCAGCGGCGGCGCGGCGAGCATCCCGGCCGACTGGGACCGCCCGCTGGACGGGCAGGTCGTGCTGGTCACCGGTGCCGCGCGGGGCATCGGTGCGGCGCTGGCGAAGGTGCTCGCCCGCGACGGCGCGAAGGTGGTGGCCCTGGACATCCCGGCCGCCGGCGACGCACTCGCCGCGGTGGCGAACGACATCGGCGGCACCGCCGTCCAACTCGACCTGACCGCGCCGAACGCTCCGACCCGACTCGCGGAGCACCTGGCCAGCCGGCACGGCCGGGTCGACGTGGTGGTGCACAACGCCGGCATCACCCGGGACAAGACGCTCGGCCGGATGGACGCCGACCGGTGGGACCAGGTGATCGACGTCAACCTCTCCAGCCAGGAGCGGATCAACGACGTACTGCTGGAGCGGGAGCTGATCCCGGCCGGCGGACGGATCATCTCGGTCTCCTCGATCGCCGGGATCGCCGGCAACCGGGGGCAGACCAACTACGCCACCAGCAAGGCCGGCGTGATCGGGCTGGTCGACTCACTCGCGCCGGCCCTGCGGGAGCGCGGGATCAGCGTCAACGCGGTGGCTCCCGGCTTCATCGAGACCCGACTGACCGCGCGTATCCCGCTGGTGGTCCGCGAGGCGGGCCGGCGGATGAACAGCCTGGCCCAGGGCGGGTTGCCGGTGGACGTCGCCGAGACGATCGGCTGGCTGGCCTGGCCGGCCAGCGGCGCGGTCAGCGGAAACGTGGTCCGGGTCTGCGGCCAGAGCCTGCTGGGGGCGTGATGGACGCGGGGCCGGAGTCGGGCAGCCGCACCCCTGTCGAGCTGTCTCGGATGCCGGCGGTCGGGGCGCTGCACCGACGGGCGTTGCTCGGCGCGTTGCCGGGCCTCGGCGGTGGGCGGCGCGGGCCCGACCTGCCGGCGGTCGAGTTGACGGTGGGCGGGGTGAGCGTCGACCGGGCGCAACTGGCCGACTACGACCGGGTCTGCGGGTTCCGGCTCACCGATCGGCTGCCCGCGACGTTCCCGCACGTCATGGGCTTTCCGCTGGCCCTGCGCCTGATGACCGCGCCGACTTTCCCCCTCCCGCTGATCGGGCTGGTGCACGTCGGCAACCGGATCACCACGCACCGCCCGATCACCGCCGACGAGACCCTCGACTTCACCACGTACGCGGAGAACCTGCGCCCCCACGACCGGGGGCGGCAGGTGGACGTCGTGCTTGTCGGCTCGGTCGACGGGGCTGAGGTGTGGCGCGGCGTCTCGACGTACCTCGGTCGGGAGCGCAAGCCGGGCGGACGCGAGCCCGGCGAACGTCCCGAGGCGCCGACGGCCACCGCCCGTTGGAGGGTGGAGCCGCGCATCGGTACGGAGTACGCGCGGGTCTCCGGCGACCACAACCCGATCCACACCTCCCGACTGGGGGCGCGACTGTTCGGCTTCCGCCGGCCGATCGCGCACGGCATGTGGAGCAAGGCGCGCTGCCTGGCCGCGTTGGAGGCCCGACTG
This sequence comes from Micromonospora sp. NBC_00821, assembly GCF_036347035.1. NCBI lineage: Bacteria > Bacillati > Actinomycetota > Actinomycetes > Micromonosporales > Micromonosporaceae > Micromonospora > Micromonospora sp. NBC_00821. The sequence goes on along the minus strand of NZ_CP108880.1, from coordinate 388,557 downwards.
CCGGACGCGTACGCAGTCGAGGTCGCCTTCAAGCTGCCCGTGCCGCTGCCGAGCACTGTGAACTTCGCGCTCCTGCCGGACGGCGGGTTCGCCCTGCACGACTCCCGTGGCCGACCGCACCTGACCGGTCTCGTGCGCTGAGCGCACCTGACTGCTTCGTGCGCTGAGCGCACCGAGCTGCTTCGTGCGGTGACCGCACCGAGCTGCTTCGTGCGCTGACTCGACCCTTGGCAGGCGCGCACTTCTACGCTAAGTTGTTCTCATAGCGAGATGTTCTCAGAGTGAGAGAGACATGATGAACGAGCAGGAGTTCCTTGCCGCGTACGACCCCCGGGCCTACCCGTCGGTCGCCGTGACCGTCGACGTGGTGGCGCTGACCATCCGCGACGGCGCACTGCACCTGCTGCTGATCCGGCGCGGCGAGGCGCCCTTCGCCGGGCACTGGGCGCTGCCCGGGGGCTTCGTCCGCCCCGACGAGGACCTGACCGCTGGCGCCGGACGGGAGCTGGCCGAGGAGACCGGGCTCGGCGGCGAGGCGCTGCGCCGCGTACACCTGGAGCAGTTGGGCAGCTACGGCGCCCCCGACCGTGACCCGCGGATGCGGGTCGTCTCGATCGCCCACCTCGCGTTCGCCCCCGACCTGCCGGACCCGGCCGCCGGCAGCGACGCCGACGACGCGATCTGGCTGCCGGTGACCGCGTTGACCAGCCGACAGCTCGCCTTCGACCACAGCCGGATCATCGACGACGCGTTGGAACGGGCCCGCTCCAAGCTGGAGTACACCCCGCTCGCCACCCGCTTCCTCGCCGCCGAGTTCACGATCAGCGACCTGCGGGCCGTCTACGAGACCGTCTGGGGGCACCCTCTGCACGCCGGCAACTTCCACCGCAAGGTCCTCTCCGTGCCGGGCTTCGTGGAGAGCACCGGCGCCAGCACCGAGCGCGGTGGCGCCCGAGGCGGCCCGCGCGCCCGGCTCTACCGGGCCGGCGACGCCCGCCTGCTGCACCCGGCGCTGCTGCGCCCCGCCCGCGAGGAGACGGTGCGGTGAGGGCCACGGAGGCGATCCGCCTGGTGGCGGCCGCCCGGACCGACGCGGACCTGTTCGGCGCCGACCAGCCGGCTCACCGCTACCGCGAGCTGGTCGCGGCCCTGCACCCCGACCGCCTGCCGACCGACCCGGCGGTACGCGCGGAAGCCATCGACGCGTTCATCCACGTCACCACCCGGTGGCAGGCCCGGCAGACCACAGTTCTCGGCGACTACCGGCTCGGCGCGCCGGCCCACTCGGGTGACCTGGCCGACCTCTACGACGTCGGCGACGACAGGCTGCTGAAGCTCCCCCGACGGCCCACCGACAACGACCTGATGGCCCGCGAGGCGCACGCCCTGCGCACCATCGCCGAGCGCGGCGACCCCCGCTACCTGCCGTACGTGCCCCGGCTGGTCGACGAGTTCCGGCACCGCGACGCCACCACCGGAGCGGAACGGCGGATCAACGTCCTCGCCACCGCACCCGGCCTGCACGACCTCGAGGAGGTGCGGCGCGCGTACCCCGACGGGCTGGACGCCCGGGACGTGGCCTGGATGTGGCGGCGGCTGCTGGTGGCGCTCGGCCTGGCCCACCGGGCGGGCGTGGTGCACGGCGCGGTCCTGCCCCGACACGTGCTGATCGAGCCGGACGCCCACGGCGTGGTGCTGATCGACTGGTGCTTCTCCGCGGCCGTCGGGAGCACGATCCCGGCGGTCGTGCCCGGCCACGGCTGGGACCCGGAGGAAGTCCTCAAGAAACAGCAGTGCGGGCCGGGCACCGACATCGCGATGGCCAGCCACTGCATGAGCTGGCTGATGGGGCCGCGTGTCCCCCGCGAGCTGCACACCTTCGCGCAGGGCTGCCGGCAACGGTCCCTGCACGCCCGGCCCGACGACGCCTGGCGCCTCCTGCGCGAACTCGACCAGGTGCTGGACCGGCTCTACGGGCCACGCACCTTCCGACCCTTCACCCTCACCCCCTAAGGAGCTGTCATGGGCAGTGGAATCTGGTCCACCGACGTGTACGACGCCGCCGACCGCTACCGCCGGTCCACCGGCAAGAGCGCCTTCTCCTACAGCGACAGCGGGGCGCGCACCGTGCACCCCGCGCTCGACCCCAGGGACGCGACCCGCGAGAGCCGCGACTCCGACGAGCACCCCCGGTCGACGCCCGTCGCTGTGCTCTTCGACGTGACCGGCTCGATGCGCACGGTGCCGCGGGTCCTGCAGACCAAGCTGCCGCAACTGCTCGGGTTGCTGCAACGGCAGGGCTACGCCAGCGACCCGCAGATCATGTTCGGCGCCATCGGCGACGCCACCTGCGACCGGGTGCCGTTGCAGGTGGGCCAGTTCGAGTCGGACAACCGGATGGACGACGACCTCGGCCGGATCGTGCTGGAGGGCGGTGGCGGCGGCCAGATGAGCGAGTCGTACGAGCTGGCCATGTACTTCATGGCCCGGCACACAGTCACCGACAACTGGGAGAAGCGCGGCCGGCGCGGCTACCTGTTCATCATCGGCGACGAACTGGCGTACCAGCGGGTGAAGGCCCGGGAGGTGGCCGGCCTGATCGGGGACGGCCTCTCCGAGGACGTGCCGCTGCGGCAGGTGGTCGACGAGGTGACCCGCCGCTGGGATACCTACTACCTGCTCCCCGCCGGCAGCCACTACGCCGGCAACGCCAAGGTGCTCGACTTCTGGCGAGACCTGCTCGGGCAGAACACCGTAGTGCTCGACGACCTCGACGCGGTCTGCGAGACCATCGCACTGACCATCGGCCTCGGCGAACAGGCCATCGACCTGGACGAGGGCCTGCGCGACCTGGACCGCGCCGGCTCCGGCGCCACCGGGACCGTGTCGAAGGCGCTGGCCCGCCTCGGCCGGGAACGGCGCGCCCAGGTGTCGACGCTGCCGACATTCACCGACACGGCCAGCGGGGTGACCCGGCTGTGAACCACGTGGCGGTGGTCGACCTCGGCTACGGCGACGCCGGCAAGGGCACCGTGGTGGACTGGCTCTGCGCCACCCGTCCCGTGCACACCGTGGTCCGCTTCAACGGGGGCGCGCAGGCGGCACACAACGTCGTGCTGCCCGACGGGCGGCACCACACGTTCGCACAGTTCGGCGCCGGCACGTTCCATCCCGGTGTGCGTACGCACCTGTCCCGGCACGTGGTGGTGGACCCGCTGGCGTTGGCCGCCGAGGCGGACCACCTCGGGACGGTGGGGGTGCCCGACGCACTCGACCGGCTGACCGTCGACGGGGACGCGCTGCTCGCCACCCCGTACCACCGGGCCGCCAACCGGGCCCGCGAGATCGCCCGGGGAGCCGACCGGCACGGCTCCTGCGGGCTGGGAGTGGGCGAGGCCGTCGCGTACGGTCTCGCCCACCCCGACGACGCGCCGCGGGTCGCCGACTGCCACCACCCAGCGCTGCTGCGCCGCCGGCTGACCACACTGCGGGATCGGCTGACGGCCGAACTGGGCCCCCTGGACGCGCCACCGATCGAGGACTGCCTCCCCGCGTTCACCGGCTTCGCCGGGCGGGTCGCCATCGTCGACGGCGGTTGGCTCGCCGGGGCGCTCCGCTCCGGGACCTGCGTCTTCGAGGGCGCGCAGGGGGTGCTGCTCGACGAGTGGCACGGCTTCCACCCGTACACCACCTGGAGCACCACGACGTTCGCCAACGTCGACGGCCTGCTCGCCGAGGCGGGCCGGCCCGGCGACGTGACCCGGATCGGGGTGCTCCGCGTGGTCACCACCCGGCACGGGCACGGCCCGCTGGTGACCGAGGACCGGAGCCTGCCGTTCGCCGACGCGCACAACGCCACCAACCCGTGGCAGGGCCGGTTCCGGTTCGGCCACTTCGACGCGGTCGCCCACCGGTACGCCCTCGCCGCAGCCGGCGGCGTCGACGGCCTGGCCCTGACCCACCTCGACCTGACCGGCCCCGACCTGCGGATCTGCCGCCGCTACGACACCACCGACCGGCTCACCCCGGGCCCGCCCGGTGACCTCGACCGGCAGGCCGCGCTCACCGCCCGCCTGCTGCGCTCCCGCCCGCTGTACGACGAAGCGCCGCAGGACTGGCCGGCAGCGGTGAGCGCGGAGCTGGACACCCCTGTGGTGCTCACCTCACACGGCCCCACCGCCGACAACAAGACCCCACAAGGTCCACTGCTAGCCCCACCAACCCTGGCCCACACAGCCTGACCCACCCCACCCCACCCCACCCCGCCCCGCCCCAACCCCGCCCCGCCCCGCCCCAACCCCGCCGATCTTGCACTTTCGGTCGTTGTTCTGCGGCTTTTGCAGGTATTGGTCCGGACACAAAGTGCAAGATCGGCGCGGGGAGAGGTGGGGGTTATCCGGCAGCTTCGGCCACCGGGCGGGTCGCACCCGGCGAGCATGGGGGCATGGACTCCGCGCTCGACCTGCTCCGGCAGCTGGTCACCTCACCATGGGTGTACCTGCTGATCTTCGGGCTCACGGCGGTCGACGCGTTCTTTCCGGCCGTACCCGGCGAGGCTGCCGTCATCACCGCCGCCGTGCTCTCCACCAGCGGAAATCCCAAGCTGGCGGCGGTGATCGTCGCCGCCGCGCTGGGCGCCTGCGCCGGCGACCACGTCTCGTACGCCATCGGGCGCGGTGGCGGCGCGAGACGCTTCGCCGGGTTTCCCGACGGCAGCCGCCGACGAGCCAGCTCGGAGTGGGCCCGGCGCGCACTGAACCGGCGTGGCGGGCTGATCCTGACCACCTCCCGGTATCTGCCGGGCGGTCGGACCGCCGTCACCCTCACCATGGGCGCGGTGCGCTATCCCCGCCGGTCGTTCCTGCTGTACGACGCGATCGCGACGGTCACCTGGGCCCTGTACTGCGGGCTGCTCGGCTACTTCGGTGGGCTGGCCTTCGAACGGCACCCCGTCAAGGGCATCCTCGCCGGGATCGGCCTGTCGGTGATCGTCACACTGGGCATCGAGGGCATCCGTTGGCTGCGCCACCGGGCGCGCCGCCGCGCCGCCACCACCGATCGGGCCGGACCGACCTGACATGCGTCACAGCAGGTCGGCATCGTGCACCAGGATGGCCAGCTGCACCCGATTGCCCGCGTGCAGTTTCGCCAGCGCCCGGCTGACGTGCGCCTTGACGGTGGCCTCGCTCATCGTCAGCCGCCGGGCGATCTCCGCGTTGCCGTGCCCGCGTGCCACCTCCCGGACGATCGCCAACTCCCGTTCGGTCAGCGGTGCGAGCCGCTCGCGGGCCGCGTCCCGGCGGGCCGGGCCACGCTCGGCGAACGAGCTGATCAGGCGCCGGGTCACCGTCGGTGCGAGCATCGCGTTACCGGCGGCCACCGTCCGGACGGCGGCGGCCAACTCCCGGGGCGGGGTGTCCTTGAGCAGGAAGCCGACAGCGCCGGCCCGCAGCGCCCGGTGCACGTACTCGTCGAGGTCGAAGGTGGTCAGCATGATCACCTTTGGGCCGACGGCGACCACGTCGGGCGCCACGGTCAGCCCGTCGACGCCCGGCATCCGCACGTCGAGCAACACCACGTCGGGGCGTAACCGCTGGGCCTGCTCCAGCGCGCCGACGCCGTCAGCCGCCTCACCGACGACAGTGATGTCCTCCGCCGCCTCAAGGATCAGCCGCAGCCCGGCCCGAACCAGCTGCTCGTCGTCGACCACCACGACCCGGATCACGCCGCACCCGCCAGCGGGATCAGGGCCCGGACCAGGAAACCGCCGTCCACCGGAGCTGCCTCCAGCCGGCCGCCGAGCAGCTCCACCCGCTCACGCAACCCGAGCAGCCCCTGCCCGGCACCCGGCAGCGCCGACCCGCCCTCGGAAGGGCCGTTGCGGACCAGCACCTCCAGCCCGTCGGGCAGGTAGCGCAGGCAGACGGTCGTCTCGGCGTCGGCCGCGTGCTTGCGCACGTTGGTCAGCGCCTCACGAACCACCCGGTACGCGGTACGCCCCAGCGTCTCCGGCAGTGCCGTCCGCACACCCTCGTCCTGCCGGGACACCCGCAGCCCGGCGGCACGGGACTCCCCGATCAACTCGTCCAACGTGTCGAGCCCCCGCTCCGGCGTCACGGCCGGGCCGGCCTGGCGCAGCACACCCAGCACCTCGCGCAGGTCGGTGAGCGCCTGCCGGCCGGTCGTCCGGATCAGCGCGGCGGCCTCGATGGTCGCCGGGTCCACGGCGGTCACCTCCAGCGCACCGGCATGCACCACCATCAACGAGACCCGGTGTGCCACCACGTCGTGCATCTCCCGGGCGATCCGGGTCCGCTCCTCGGCGCGGACCCGGTCGGCGCGGGCCTCCTGTTCGCGTTCCAGCCGCTCGGCCCGGTCCCGCAGAGCGGCGAGCGTGTCCTGACGGGCCCGCACCCAGAGGCCGAAGACCAACGGAAGCCCCACCAGGCAGGCGGCGAGCAGCAGCACGTTGCCGGTGCTGGCGGTGGTGATCCGGCGTACGCCGCCGACCTCCAGCCCGACCAGCACCCCGCCGGCCAACACCAGGGCCGCCCCGGCGAGGTAGCCGGCGAGTTGGCGACCGCGCAACCGCAGACCCGCCTGGTACGAGGCCAGCACCCCGGCCGCCGCCGCGGCGAGCACCAACCAGCCGACCGCCGCGGCCAGGAACAACGGCCAGCGGCGGGTCCGGACCGTGCCGGCGGCCCACGCCGAGCCCAGTGCGATCAGCAGCACGACCACGCTCGGCAGCGGCGAGCGGACCCCGATGTCACCGGTCGCGCTGGCCCACACGGCCGCGGCGACCAGGACGGCGAGCAGCGGCGGGGCGTACCGATGGACGACCCGCCGGAGGGCGACGGCGCTGGAGGCCACGCAGCGAGCCTAGGGCCCTTCGGGCGCAAGGGGCCGCCCCGCGCCCCGGGACCCGGGTGAGGTGGGGGATGACCCCGAGGCACAGTCCGGGCCGGCCGCTACCTAAGTAGTGCCGTCCACCTGACCACTGGCCGATGTCGGTAGCCGCCGTCCCGACCAGCATCGAAATCATGGATCTGCTCGACCTGCTGCACGACACGATGTCCTCGCCCTGGGTGTACCTGGCGATCTTCGCGATCGCGGTGCTCGACGGCTTCTTCCCGGTGGTGCCGAGCGAGACGGCGGTGATCACCGCCGGGGTGTTCGCGGCCTCCGGAGCGCCGTACCTGCCGGCGGTGATCCTGGTGGCCGCCGCCGGGGCGCTGGTCGGCGACCACATCTCGTACGCCATCGGGCGGGGTGGCGGCACCCGGCTGCTCGACCGGCTGCCGCCCCACGGTCGACGTCGAGCCGCCATCGACCGGGCCCGTCGGGGGATCGCCACCCGGGGCGGTCTGATCCTCACAGTGGCCCGCTACATTCCGGGCGGCCGAACCGCTGTCACGCTCACAATGGGTGCCGTGCGCTATCCACGGCGACGGTTCCTGGCCTTCGACGCGCTGGCCGCCGGCTCGTGGGGGCTCTACTCGGCGCTGGTCGGCTACGTCGGCGGGTTGGCCTTCGAGCAGGACCCGCTGCGCGGTCTCCTGCTCGGTCTGGGCCTCGCCCTGACGGTGACGGTGGTCGTCGAGGTGGTCCGCTGGCTCCGCAACCGCCGCCGTACGGCGCGGGCCGGCCAGCCGGACACCGACGCCCTTCCCGCCGGGGCCGTCAGTCGGCCGGCGGACGCCAGGTGACGCCGTGCAGCAGTTGGGCGGCACCCAACCAGGCCACATTCATCATCCGGGTGGCAGTCTTCTCCGGGTCCGCGTCCGGGTGGTCCGCGAGCCAGTCGGCCAACGACTCGGTCGCGCCGACCAGGGCGTACGCGACGACCTCCAGGTCGATGGCGGCGATCTCACGGCCCTCGGCGCGCAACGCGTGGTCGAGCATCCCGGCTACCACCTCGACCAGCCGAGCCCGCATGGTGGCCAGCTCTCCGGCGAACGGCTGCTCGCCCCGGGCCTGCCGGTAGAGCACCGCCCAGCCGTCCCGGTGGGCGCCCACGAAGCCGAAGAACGCCCTCAGCCCGCGCCAGAGCCGCTCGTCGGCCGGCAGGTCGGGAGCCGCCGCCCCGGCGATGGCCTGCATCATCCGGGTGCCCTCCCGGTGCAGGCAGGCGACGAAGAGTTCCTCCTTGGTGCCGAGGTACGCGTACACCATGGGTTTGGAGATGCCGGCGTCCTCGGCGATCTCGTCCATGCTGGCGGCGTGGAAGCCACGTCGAGAGAAGACCTTGACGGCCGCGTCGAGCATCTGCTGCTCGCGGACGGCGCGAGGCAGGCGCTTGAAGGCGGGGACGCTGGACACCTTGCGAGCATACCTACTCGTGCGTAGGGTTACGCGCGAGTAGCCAATCTTCCGGAAGGCGCACCTGATGACTGACTTCGACCCGGCCACCTTCGCCAACGTGGGCCCCAAGGAGTTCGCCCAGCTGGTCAAGTCCACCCCGGACGACAAGATCGCCCAGGTGATGTCCGGCGACCTGCGCGACAAGGTCCTGGGCGAGGTGTTCGGCCGGATGCCGTCGCTGTTCCGCGCGGACCGGGCCGGTTCCACCAACGCGGTCATCCACTGGATCATCACCGGTCGCCCCGACGGCGGCAGCGACACCTACGAGGTGGTCATCGCCGACGGCACCTGCGTCGTCAACGAGACCCCGCAGCACGACCCGAAGCTGAGCCTCACCATGGGCCCTGTCGAGTTCCTGAAGATCGTCTCCGGTGGCGCCAACCCGGTGATGATGTTCATGACCGGCAAGTTGAAGGCGAAGGGCGACCTCGGCCTCGCCGCCAACATCGCCAACCTGTTCGACATCCCCAAGGCCTGACATGGCTGAGTTCTCGCTCGACCTGAACGAGGAACAGCGGGATCTACGCGACTGGGTGCACGGCTTCGCCGCCGAGGTCGTGCGCCCAGCCGCAGCCGAGTGGGACGAGCGCGAGGACACCCCGTGGCCGGTGATCCAGGAAGCCGCCAAGGTCGGCCTCTACGGCTTCGAGTTCCTCGCCACCTGCTGGGCCGACCCCACCGGGCTCTCCCTGCCGATCGCCAGCGAGGAACTCTTCTGGGGTGACGCCGGCATCGGCATGAGCATCTTCGGCACCTCGCTCGCCGTCGCCGCCATCTACGGCGCCGGCACCCCCGATCAGATGGTCGAGTGGGTGCCGCAGTGCTTCGGCGACGTCGACTCGCCATCCGTCGCCGCCTTCTGCACCAGCGAGCCGGAAGCCGGTTCCGACGTCGGCGCGATGCGCACCCGGGCCGTCTACGACGAGGCCACCGACGAGTGGGTGCTCACCGGCCAGAAGGCGTACGCCACCAACGGCGGAATCGCCGGAGTGCACGTGGTCACCGCCTCCGTCGACCCCGCGCTCGGCTCCCGGGGCCAGGCGGCGTTCGTCGTACCGCCGGGCACCCCCGGCCTGGCCGCCACCCGCAAGCTGCGCAAACTCGGCCTCCGCGCGTCACACACCGCCGACGTCTTCCTCGACGGGGTACGCGTACCCGGCCGCTGTCTGCTCGGCGGACGAGACGCCCTGCTGGCACGCCTGGACCGGGCCCGCTCCGGTCAGCGGGCCACCGGACAGGCCGCGATGCGCACCTTCGAGCTGTCCCGACCCACCGTCGGCGCCCAGGCGCTCGGCGTGGCCCGGGCCGCCTACGAGTACGCCCTCGACTACGCGAAGGACCGGGTCCAGTTCGGACGCCCGATCATCGAGAACCAGGCGGTCGCGTTCGCGCTGGCCGACATGCGGATGGAAATCGACGCGGCGCGGCTGCTGGTCTGGCGAGCCTCGTGGATGGGCCGCAACAACCGCCCATTCACCGCCGGCGAAGGATCGATGTCCAAGCTCAAGGCCGGCGAGGTGGCCGTGTCGGTCACCGAGAAGGCAGTGCAACTGCTCGGCGGAGCCGGCTTCCTGCGTGACCACCCGGTCGAGCGCTGGTACCGGGACGCCAAGATCTACACCATCTTCGAGGGCACCTCGGAAATCCAACGACTGGTCATCTCCCGGGCGATCTCCGGGATGCAGATTCGCTGACCGCCGTCGGCCCAGCCCTTCCTTGAGCGGGGTCGGGCCGACGGCGGCCGAATTCCACGATCTGTGCCGTCTTTGTCACCCCACGCCGACGCCAACTGGGCCTTCAGCCGCGCCCAGTGCATGATCAAGGAAAGAAGCCCTGATGGACGGGCGGGCCACCGCCCCGCCCGCGCACCACCCCGAGGAGGTCTGCGGCATGGACCTGCCGTTCATCGTTGCCACGTTGACCCGTCGCGGGCTGCTCACCCCCGGCAGCCCGGTCCGAGTCGCCTCGCAGCTCAACGCGTTGCGCACGTGGGGGTGGAGCCTGGCCGGCGAGCTACGCCAAGCAGCCGCCCGGGACCCGGGCCGTCCCGCCGTCATCGACGAGAACGGCGTCGAACTGACCTACCACGACCTGCTCGACCGGGCCGAACGGATGGCCCGCTCGATGCGGGCCGGGCTCGGCGTACAGGCCGGCGACCGGATCGGCGTGCTCTGCCGCAACCACCACGGGCTGATCGAGACGATCGTCGCCGCCACCCTGCTCGGCGTCGACGCGGTACTGGTCAACACCGGGCTCAGCGCCGCCCAACTGGGCACCGTCGCCGAGGAACAGCGACTGCGGCTCCTCGTGCACGACGACGAGTTCGCCGAGCGGGTCCTCGGCCTCCCCGCCGAGCTGCCCCGGCTCGACGAACGCGCCCGCGAGGAGTTGGTGGCCGGGGCACTACCGGGTGACCTGCACCCGCCCGAGCGCGACGGTCGGATCATCGTGCTCACCTCCGGCACCACCGGTACGCCCAAGGGCGCTCGCCGGCCGACGCCCAGCGGCTTCGGCCCACTGGTGTCCATCATCGACCGCATCCCCCTGCACGCCCGGAATCGCGTGATGATCGCCGCACCGATCTTCCACACCTGGGGATTCGCCGCCCTCCAGGTCTGCCTGGCACTACGGGCCACCATCGTGCTGCACCGCCGCTTCGACCCGGCCGCCACTCTCGCCGCCCTGAGCACGCACCGGTGCGACGCGCTCTTCGCCGTACCGGTGATGATGCAACGGCTGCTGGAGGTGCCCCCGCCGGACCCGCGCCCCCAGCTCACCGTCGTCGCGGTCAGCGGCTCCGCCCTGCCCGGCGGGCTGGCCCCGAAGTTCATGGACGTCTACGGAGACGTCCTCTACAACCTCTACGGGTCCACCGAGGTCTCCTGGGCCTCCATCGCCGGCCCGCAGGACCTGCGTCAGGCACCCACCACCGCTGGCCGTCCGCCGCACGGCACCCGGCTGAAGCTGCTCGACGACGACGGCCAGCCCGTACCGGACGGACGGGTCGGGCGGATCTTCGTCGGCAACGAGATGCTCTTCGAGGGCTACACCTCCGGTGCCAACCGGGAAACCCACGACGGCCTGCTCGACACCGGCGACCTCGGCCGGCTCAACGCCGACGGGCTGCTCTTCGTCGACGGCCGAGCCGACGACATGATCGTCTCTGGCGGTGAAAACGTCTTCCCGTCCGAGGTGGAGGACCTGCTCGCGCAACTGCCACAGGTCCGCGAGGCCGCCGTGATCGGCGTGCCCGACCCCGAGTACGGCCAGCGCCTCTCCGCGTTCCTCGCCCTGCACCCCGGCGAGACCCTCGACCCCGAGGCGGTCCGCGAATACGTCCGGCACTTCCTGGCCCGGTTCAGCGTCCCCCGGGACGTGATCTTCGTGAAGTACCTGCCCCGCAACGCCACCGGCAAGGTGCTCACCCGAGAACTACGCCGCTACTACGGCTGACGGTGGCGAGGCACGGCGACTGGTGCGTGCCGCCGGGTCGACGTCGGTGTTCAGCCGGGAATCGTGATCCGATCCTCGATCGCGGCGGCGGCGATGTCGGTGCGATGCTGCGAGCCGGCCAACTCCACCCCGTCCACCAGCGCGTACGCGGCGTCCCGCGCGGCGGTAAGGTCGGCGCCGGTGGCCGTACCGCAGAGGACCCGGCCGCCGGCGGAGAGCAACGCGCCGTCGCTGGCCCGGCGGGCGGTGCCCGCGTGGATGATGCCCGGACGGTCCGCACCGGTGATCACATCGCCGGTGCGTGGCGCGGCCGGATAACCCGCCGAGGCGAGCACCACTGTCACGGCGCTCCCGTCCCGCCACCGCAGCGGCGGGTGCTCGGCCAACGAACCGGTGGCCGCCGCGTGCAGCAGCCCACCCAGCGGGGTCTCCAGCAGCGCGAGCACCACCTGGGTCTCCGGGTCACCGAAGCGCGCGTTGAACTCGATCACCCGCGGGCCGGCGGCGGTGATCGCGAGACCGACGTAGAGCAGGCCGGCGAACGGGGTGCCCCGGCGACGCATCTCCGCGAGCGTCGGGTGCACCACATCGCGCATGACATCCTCGACCAGGCCGGGCGGGGTCCAGGCCAACGGCGCGTACGCCCCCATGCCACCGGTGTTCGGCCCGGTGTCGCCGTCGCCGAGACGCTTGAAGTCCTGTGCCGGCACCAGCGGCAGGGCCGCCTCGCCGTCGGTGACCACGAAGAGGCTGACCTCCGGGCCGTCGAGGAACTCCTCGACCACGACACGTCCACACTCGTCCGCGTGCGCCAACGCGGCGGCCCGGTCGTCGGTCACCACCACGCCCTTGCCGGCGGCGAGCCCGTCGTCCTTCACCACGTACGGTGCGCCGAACTCGTCCAGCGCCCGAGCGGTGCTCACCTCGTCCGTGCAGACGTACGCCCGAGCGGTCGGCACGCCGGCGGCGGTCATCACGTCCTTGGCGAACGCCTTGGAGCCCTCCAGTTGCGCGGCCGCACCGGACGGACCGAACACGGCGATGCCCTTGACGCGTACCGCATCGGCGACCCCGGCGACCAGTGGGGCCTCGGGCCCGACCACGACCAGGTCAGCCCCCACCTCCACGGCCAACGCCGCCACCGCGGCCGGATCTGTCGGAGTGACCGCTCGCAGCTCAGCCACGCTGGCGATCCCCGGATTACCCGGCGCCGCGATCAGCGCGGAGACACCCGAATCCGCCACCAGGCCAAGCGCAAGCGCGTGCTCCCGCCCGCCACCACCCACCAAAAGAACGCGCACGCCCGAGATCCTACTGTCCCCCTCCACCTCGCCCGCCCCCGTAGGGCCTCGGTGATCAAGAGGTTTGCGTCAGCGGTGGACTCGTTCTTGACGGAAACCTCTTGATCACCTTCGTTGGGCGACCGCGACCGCGATCGCTTGGCGGACTGTTTGGGGGATGTAGGTGGGGTGGAGGGTGTCCTGCCAGGTGAATCGGAGGATGGTCCAGCCGGCGTTGACCAGGCGATTCTGGCGACGGCGGTCGGCGTAGGCGGCCTCCGGGGTGCCATGCGCGTCTCGGCCGTCCGCTTCGGCAATCAGCCTTGGGCCGCGCCAGCCCAGGTCGCCAATGCCGAGCAGATAGCCGTCATCGTCGCGCACTTCCAACTGCAGTGTGTCCGGCGGCACCCGGCCGTCCACGCACCGCAGCCGGCTACGCGTCTCCAGCGGCGACTGCGCCCGCCCGTCCGCCTCGGCGAGGCAGGCGCGTGCCATGACCGCGCCCCGACGTCCCCGGATCAGGCTCGGAATGGCCGCCAGATGTGCCGGATCGATGCGACCCTGGTTCAGAGCTGAGTCGAGGACCGAAACCGCTGGATAACGATCAACCCGAAGGATGACGTCCGAGACGGTGCGAAGCGGAGAGGTCGCCGGGATGCCCGCAACCTGGACGATGTCGCCGGGGCCGACGGTCACCTGATGCACCGTCAACCACGGCACCAGTGAGCGCTGAGGTCGGGGTCGATCGACTGGCACCGAGACGTGGACCTGTGCTGTCCGGCGAAGACCCGCGATGCCGTGCAACTCCAACGCGGAGTCCAGAACAGCGAAGGCGCCTGGGCCGAGGCTCACGACCGCAGCGCGGATTCGCGCGCGCCGACGCGTCGAATCACTCAACTCCGCTTCTGGAACGAAGCACCCACGGAGAACCCGCTGCCACCTGCCGGACCGGTGTAACTGTCGGATCTGGTCCCTGGTCAGGCCGGCACGCAATGCCTGGCCCAGGGTGACCATGCCGTCCTGCCCGGCCACGATGTGGCGTAAAAGTTGATGTGCACCCACACCCACACCCTGCCCACCCACCCCACTCGAACGAAGCCCCTGTGGACAACCCTCGAGCCCCTGTGGATAACCCCACAGTCCGCCCCGGTGATCAAGAGCTTTACGTCAACCTCGCGGCCAGATCTGACGCAAACCTCTTGATCACCGAGGCGAGCACCGGGGTGGGGTGGGGTAGGGGTGGGGGTTAGGGGAGGAGGGGGTGGAGGACTACGTTTTCTTCTCGGCCTGGGCCTACGCCTACGACGCTGACCTTCGTGTTGCAGAGTTCTTCGACCCTCGCGATGTAGCGGCGGGCGTTCTCCGGGAGGTCGTCGATGGTGCGGGCCTTGGTGATGTCCTCCCACCAGCCGTCGAGTTCCTCGAAGACGGGCTTGGCGTGGTGGAAGTCCGTCTGGCTCATCGGCATGTCGTCGACCCGGACGCCGTTGATCTCGTAGCCGACGCAGATCGGCACCTTCGGCAGGCCGGTGAGCACGTCCAGCTTGGTGATGACCAGGTCGGTGACGCCGTTGAGGCGGCAGGCGTACCGGGCGACGACCGCGTCGAACCACCCGCACCGGCGCTCCCGCCCGGTGGTGGTGCCGTACTCCGCGCCGATCTTGCGCAGGTGGTCACCGTTGGCGTCGAACAGCTCGGTCGGGAACGGCCCGGCACCCACCCGGGTGGTGTACGCCTTGCTCACCGCGATGACCTTGTTGATCGCGGTCGGCGGGATGCCAGCGCCCACGCAGGCGCCACCGGCGGTCGGGTTGGACGAGGTCACGAAGGGGTAGGTGCCGTGGTCCATGTCGAGCATGGTGGCCTGGGCGCCTTCCAGTAGCACCGTCTCGCCCCGGTCCAGGGCGTCCCAGAGCATCGCCCGGGTCTCCGCGATGTACGGCTTGAGCCGCTCCGCGTACGCCAGGTACTCCTCGACGGTCGCCTCGAGGTCGATCGCCTTGCGGTTGTAGACCTTGAACAGGATCTGGTTCTTCTCGCGCAGCGCGAGTTCCAGCTTCTTGCGCAGGATGCCCGGGTCGAGCAGGTCCTGGAGGCGGATACCGATCCGGGCGACCTTGTCGCCGTACGCCGGGCCGATGCCGCGGCCGGTGGTGCCGATCCGGGACGAGCCGAGGTAGCGCTCGATGACCCGGTCCAGCGCCCGGTGGTGCGGCATGATCAGGTGCGCGTCACCGGAGATCCGCAGCCGGGACACGTCGACGCCGCGCTCCGCCAGGCCGTCGATCTCGGCGAGCAGCACCTTCGGGTCGACCACCACACCGTTGCCGATGACGATCATCGCGTTCGGCGAGAGCGCGCCGGACGGCATCAGGTGCAGCGCGTACTTCTGGCCGTCCGGGGTGATCACCGTGTGCCCGGCGTTGTTGCCGCCGGAGTAGCGCACGACGTAGTCGACCCGCTCACCCAGCAGGTCGGTAACCTTGCCCTTGCCCTCGTCGCCCCACTGAGCGCCGATGAGCACGATCGCTGGCATCTTTTCCGCCTCCAGAAGGCTCGGGTGCCAGGTGGCGACCGCTCGGCGAGCCCGGGGTGTCAGGTTAACAAGTAGTGACGGCGTGGCCGGCAGGGGTCGCGTCGAGAGGCAGGAGGCTCCTTCCGTGTACGACGTGGTGCTGCTCACCCTCGGTTCGGAGCGGGACGCTCCCGGGGGCTGTGGCAGCGGCGGGGCCTGCTGCGGCGGCGCGACCGGGGCCGACACCGCCCCGACGAGCCAGACCGACACCGGCCACGCCAACAGCGACCAGACCGACTCCGGCCGGGCGAACACCGACCAGACCGACAGTGGCCAGGCCAGCACCGACACCGAGCAGTGCGCGACGGAGCGGCCACGGGTGCCGGTGCTGGCCTGCGCCGACGCGCTGAACGTCCGGGGCGCCCGGGTGGAGACGGTCACCGCCCGCTCCGACGCCGAGATCGACGCGGTGTTGGCCCGGCTCGACGGCCCGCCCCGCCCGGACGGCCTCACCTGGCCGGACCCGGACAGCAAGACCCGGCTGGTCATCGCCACGGCCAGCGACGGGCAGTTGCGCGCCGTGCTGCGCCGGCTGGTCAAGCGGTACGCCCCGGCGCCGAGCAAGCGCCCGGCGGATCTGCCCGGCAACCGGACCCTGCCCGACCTGCCGCCGGTGGCCGTACTCCCGCTCGACCCGGCCCGTGGTGGCACCCACCGGGACCTGGCCGCGCAACTCGGGCTGCCCCGTGATCCGGCGGCGGTGGCCGCCGCGGTGCTGGACGGCTCACCGCGGCGACTGGACCTGCTGCGCAACGACGGCGGCTCGGTGACCCTGGACGGCGCGCTCCTCGGCGCTGCCGACGACGCCGGCCGGCCGCTGCACTGGCGCGCCCGGGTGGAGGTCGACGACACCATCCTCACCGACGGTGCGGAACCGTTGCTGGCCTGTGCGGTCGGCAACGCCGGCGGGTACGCGACGCTCAACGACGTGACGCTGCTGACCGCGCCGGACCCGGCCGACGGCCAGGTCGAGGTCGCGGTGGCCGTGCCGGTGGTCGTCCGCTCGGCGTGGGGACGCAAGCGGGTACGCCTCGAAGTTCGGCGGGCCCGTGGGCGGGCGGTGTCGGTGCTGCCCAGGGAGGGCAAGGTGCCGTACCTCGACGATGGTGTCGAGGGCGAGCTGACCCGTAAGCGTTCCTGGTGGGTCGAGCCGGGCGCCTGGGCGGTCTGGTCGAACTGACCTCGACCGCACCGACCGGCCGACCTGCCTGCACCGATCGGCCCTGTTGGGTGATTGGGCCTATCCTCGCAGGAGGACTGGGGAGGGCCGTAATGGACGAGAACGCCGACCGGGCGCAGGTGCCCGGCCAGCAGCCGGTGCCGGAGCGGGACGTCGAACCACTCTGGCCACCGGATCCGGGTGACCGGGGCGCGGTGCCGCCGTGGGCTGCGGTCGCCGAGCAGCGGGGTGGGCCGTCGTCGGTCACGCCACCGGTCACGCCACCGGTGGCCGCGCCGCCGACCGGGCGACCGCCGGTGCCCGGCCAGCCCGGCGCCGCAGCCCAGTCGCCTCCCTCGCCGTCGGATTACCCGTCGCTCACCGGTGTCGTTCCGGCGCCCGGGGGGTGGGGGGTCAGCGGCCCGTCCGGCGCCGGGTCGGGTTGGGCACCGGCGCAGCCGAGTTGGCCGCCACCGACCGCCCCGGCCGCTGCGTCACCGCCGCCCGTTCCGCCGGCGACCGGTGCCCAGCCGACGCCTCCGTCGACCGGCTCGGGGAGCAACGGCGGGCCAGCCGTCCCCGGCATCCCGGATTCCGCCGCGACACCGACCACCACCTCCGCGCCGAGGGACGGCCGTCCCGCCACGAGCGACACGGGCAGTGCCGCGCCCGACGCGGCCAGCCAGGCCAGCGGAGCGGCGCAGGTACAGCCCGGCGACCGGGGTCCGACCGCCGCGCCGGTCGCCCCGGGCGGCGTCGACCTGAACCTGCCGTTCACCCTGGACCAGCCGACCCGCGCCGCCGCATCGGCACCCACCGACCGTCCCACCGCGTCCGCCGCCAGCCCGAACGCCACCGCCAGCCCGAACGCCACCGACGGCCCGAACGCCACTGACGGCCCGACGGCCGCCGGCCCCGCGCCGACAGACCCCTCGGCCGCAGGCCCTGCGGTGGCCGGTCCGGCACCGCAGCCTGGTAGTCCGGAAGCACAGCCCGGCGGGTCCGCACCGCAGGCCGGCGGATCAGCACCGCAGCCCGGCGGATCAGCACCACAGGCCGGCGGATCAGCACCACAGGCGGGACCAGCACCGCAGGCTGGTGGACCCGGTGCGGACGGGCCCGCTGACGGGCCGGCGCGGCCGATTGCCGAGTCGCCGTGGGCGTACCCGCCGCAACGCGCGGCCGGAACGGCCGCGCCCGCCCACGACGAGGCCGGCGCGACGCCTCCGATTCCGCCGCCGCCGATCGTTCCGCACGCCGGTCCCGCGCAGGCACACCCCGGGCAGCCGTTCATCCCCGGCCAGGCCGGCCCGGCACAGATTCCGCCGCCGCCCGACGTGACGCAGTTCAGCAACCCGCCGCACGGCCTTGCCGCACCGCAGCACGCTCCTGGGCAGGCCGGGCCGGGGACCCCACCGCCCGGGCCGTTCCCGCCCTCGCCGGGTTGGTATCCACCGCCCTGGCAGCAGGGCTCGCCCGGCGGCGCGCCCGGGCAGCCGTACCAGGAGGCCGACGGGGTGACCCGGGTGCCGGCCCCCGCGTACCCGGACGCGACCGCGTACCCGGACGCGAGTTGGACACCGGACACCACAGCCGCACCGACCGCCGAGGACTTCGCCCGACGCCGCCAGGTACGACCCGCCGACCCGGTGGCGACAATGGGTGTACGCGCGGTGGTCAACAAGATGGGCCTGCTCCGGCTCTCTCCGGGGCGGCACGAGCAGGAGCTCAAGCGGGACATCGAGATGGTGCGCCGCAACTTCGGCGGTCTGCGGCAGGTGACAGTCGTCAACCCGAAGGGCGGCGCCGGCAAGACGGTGGCCATCCTGCTGCTCGCGATGACGTTCGGTCAGAAGCGCGGCGGCTACGTGCTGGCCTGGGACAACAACGAAACCCAGGGCACCCTCGGGATGCGGGCCCAACAGGACTTCCACTCCCGCACCGTGCGGGACATGTTGCGTGACCTCGGGCAGTTCCAGGGCGCGCACGGGCGGGTCGGCGACCTGTCGCAGTACGTCCGCTCGCAGGGCGAGGGGATGTTCGACGTCCTGGCCTCGGACGAGTCGGCCACCGGTGGCGAGATGTTGACGGCTGCCGCGTTCGCCGAGATCCGTGAGGTGGTCAGCCGGTTCTACAAGTTGATCTTCGTGGACACCGGGAACAACGTCCGAGCGCAGAACTGGCAGGCGTCGATGGATGCCACCGACCAGTTGGTGGTCACCATGTCGGCCCGTAACGACTCCGCCGAGACCGCCGCCCGGATGCTCGACCACCTGGAGCAGAGCGGCCGGCAACGGCTGGTCCGTCAGGCCGTGACTGTGGTGTCGATGCCACCGTCCCGCAAGGAGATCGACCTGCCGGCCATCCAGGAGCACTTCGCGGCCCGCACCCGGGCGGTGCTGCTGGCCCCGTACGAGCGGCTCATCGACAGCGGCGAGCCGATCCGGTACGGCGGGCTCTCCTCGGCCACCCGGGACGCCTGGCTGAAGATCGCCGCGGCGGTCGCCGAAGGGTTGTAACCGCCGACGGCCGGCCCAATGTCGGGCCGGCCGCCGGGGCGGGGTCAGTTGCTCGCCAGCGCGTCCGCCGCTTCCGGGTCGCAGTCGCGCAGGAACTGGGCACAGCGGGCCGCCTCGTCGGCCTCGCCGATCTCGTCGGCGGCGCGGGACAGCACGTAGAGGCAGCGGAGGAAGCCCCGATTGGGCTCGTGTGACCACGGCACCGGGCCGTGCCCCTTCCAACCACTGCGGCGCAGTTGATCGAGGCCCCGGTGGTATCCGGTGCGGGCGTACGCGTACGCCGTCACCACCTGGCCCTGCGCGAACGCCCGCGCCGCGAGCTCCGCCCAGGCCGCGCTGTAGGTCGGGAAGCCGGCCGCCACATTGGCGTACGCCTCATCGGTGCCGGCCTCGGCGGCGGCGGCCAGGGCGGCGTCGGCCTCGTCGTTCACGGGCAGGCGGGTGGCCGGTGGCTCTGGCAAAAGGTTCTGCATCGCCCCATTCAACCCGCTGGACAGTGCGACACGCGAGCGGGTCGGCCGACGTGTCCCGCTGAACGGCTGAGGAGTTGGTCACGCCTGCGGCCTATGCCGCTGCCTGGTGTTTTCCACTACAACTAATGGTCCGGAGCCTCCCCAGGAACCGGTTATGCAGGAGCCCGGTGGCCACGACCACCGGGCTCCTGTCGGTTCCACCCCTGGCCCGAGGTTTGACCGGGCCTGGTGGAGGGGCAGGATGGCCCGGTGCCGACCCCACCTCCCGCGGACGTCATCGAGCCGCACCTGCACGCCGGTGAGATCCAGACCCGTGCCGAGTTCGACAATCAGTTGGCCACCGGTCGGCTGACCGGGCTGACCGTGCAGGGCCTACGGCTCGACCTCGCGCCGGTGCCCGACCTGACCGGCGTCGACGTCGCGGGCACCCTCTTCGTCGGTTGCCGGTTCGCGTCCCGGGACGTGGGCGCCGACCTGGTCCGGCGTGGCGCGAACGTGGTGCCGCCGTTCTCCGGGTTGCCGTACCCGACCCAGCCGACGCACCTCTACACCCCGGACGACCTGGCCGCCGGGTTCGCCGAGGGCGGGTTCACCGGGATGTACGACACCCGGGTGTACGACCACTACCGGGCGCACGGCGGCGCGTTGCCGGACGTCAAGGAGGCGTTGGGTCAGCGGCTGCACGACCACGGCGTGGACAACGCGCTGGCCGACGCCACCCGGGTCTGGCTGACCGCGTACGGGCCGCAGTCGGTGGTGGGCATCATGGGCGGGCACGCGGTGCGGCGCGGCAGTCCGGCGTACCGGATGGCGGCCGTGCTGGGTTGGGAGCTGGCGCGGGCTGATCGGCTGGTGGTGACCGGCGGCGGTCCGGGTGTGATGGAGGCCGCGAACCTCGGCGCCTACCTGGCGGACCGGCCGGCGACCGACGTGACGGCGGCGATCGACCTGCTGGCCACCGCCCCCGACTTCACCGACCACCACCGCTACACGGCTACCGCGCTGACGGTCCGGCAGCGGTACGCGGGGGTGCCCCGGCAGCGTGGCGACGACCTGGGCTGGGCGCGTGCGGGTGGCCTGGCCATTCCGACCTGGCTGTACGGACACGAGCCGGCGAACCTGTTCGCCGGGCGGATCGCGAAGTACTTCTCGAACGCGATCCGGGAGGACACCATCCTGCGCCTCGCCCGGGGCGGCATCGTCTTCGCGCCGGGGCGGGCGGGCACTGTGCAGGAGGTGTTCCAGGCGGCCACCAAGACCTACTACGGCACCGACGGCGCCAGCGGGGCGTACATCTTCCTGGACCGCACCTACTGGACCGTGGAGCTGCCGGTGGAGGCGCTGTTGCGTCCGCTGCTGGCCGCGTCCCCGTTCGGTGACCTGTCGTCGACGATCCACCTCACCGACGACGTTCGCGAGGCGGTACGCCTGCTGACGACCTGACGACGACGGCCGACTCCCCGTGCGGGGAGCCGGCCGTCGGGTGGGGCGTCGTTACTTGGTCATCGTGGTGCCGGTCGAGCGCAGGTGCTCGCAGGCCTCGACGACCCGGGCGGCCAGGCCGGCCTCGGCGGCCTTGCCCCAGGCACGCGGGTCGTACAGCTTCTTGTTGCCGACCTCGCCGTCGATCTTCAGCACGCCGTCGTAGTTGCGGAGCATGTGGTCCGCGACGGGGCGGGTGAAGGCGTACTGGGTGTCGGTGTCGATGTTCATCTTCACCACGCCGTAGTCCAGAGCCTCGCGGATCTCGCTCAGCAGGGAGCCCGAGCCGCCGTGGAAGACCAGGCTGAGCGGCTTGTCCTTGCCGTACTTGGCGCCGACGGCGTCCTGGATCTGCTTGAGGATCTCCGGACGCAGCTTGACGTTGCCCGGCTTGTAGACGCCGTGCACGTTGCCGAAGGTCAGCGCCGCCATGTAGCGGCCCTTCTCGCCGAGGCCGAGCGCCTCGACCATGGCCAGACCGTCATCGGTGGTGGTGTAGAGCTTGTCGTTGATGGCGTTCTCGACGCCGTCCTCCTCGCCACCGACGACACCGACCTCGATCTCAAGGACGATCTTGGCCTTGGCGGCCTCGTCGAGCAGCTGCGCGGCGATCTCAAGGTTCTCCGCGACCGGCACGGCCGAGCCGTCCCACATGTGCGACTGGTACAGCGGCTCCTCGCCGCGCTTCACCCGCTCCTGCGAGATGCCCATCAGCGGACGCACGAACCCGTCCAGCTTGTCCTTCGGGCAGTGGTCGGTGTGCAGGGCGATGTTCACCGAGTACTTCTTGGCGACCTCGTGCGCGTACGCGGCGAACGCCACCGCGCCGGTGACCATGTCCTTGATCGAGGGGCCGGAGAGGTATTCGGCGCCACCGGTGGAAACCTGGATGATGCCGTCGCTCTCCGCGTCGGCGAAGCCCTTGAGCGCCGCGTTCAGCGTCTGGGAGGAGGTCACGTTGATCGCGGGGTACGCGTACCGGCCAGCCTTGGCGCGGTCCAGCATCTCCGCGTAAGCCTCGGGGGAAGCGATGGGCATGTGATGCGCTCCTTACTTACCACTCTCGGCCGTGCTGGCCGCTGTTCTTCATTTGTGCGCCGGACCGCGCTGTCCTCCGCCCGGAAGTATCCCGTAGGTGAGGTGCGCCGGAACAACCGACCCGGGTCCTAGCCGTTCACCGGCGGTCCAGGTTGTCCGGCACGATGACGCTGATCAACCAGGTCACCACTGTCATCACGATGGCTCCCCAGAACGCCGGCCAGAATCCGTCCACCTGGAACGGCAGGTCGAGCCCACTGGCGATCCGGTCGGTGAGCAGGAACAGCAACGCGTTGACCACCAGCGCGAACAGGCCCAGGGTCAGCAGGTAGAACACACAACCGACGACCCGGATCACCGGCTTGAGCACCGCGTTGATCACGCCGAAGATCAGCGCCACCACGATCAGGGTGAGGACTGTGTTGCCACCCGAACGACCATGCACGTCGACCCCGGGCACGATCAGCGTGGTTATCCACAACGCGACAGCGGTGATCGCCAGTCTGATGAGGAAGCCCACTGCACCATCCTGGCACCGGGTCGCGTCGCCGAGGGCTGATTCCGCCTACTCCGCTTCCGGGCGGTGCGCCGGCCCAACCCGTACGGTGGGTGGGAACCGTGCCCCGAGACCCCCGGGAGGGATGATGGGTCAGCCCGACGAGGACTTCACCCCCGGCGACCACCTAGCGCCCAACGAACGCGACCCTGAGGCGGACCCGGCCGACGCGGTCGAGCAAGCCACAGTCGCCGGCCCGGCCGACGTCGACAGTGAGCCGCACCGCGGCCTGGAGGTCGGCGACTGGGACGCGATGGAGCAGGCCCGGGTGGTCACCGGGGACGAGGACGACTACCGCTGATCCGTCGCGGGGTCGGCTGCCCGTTGCGACAGGGGTGTTCAGCCGTTCGGGTCATTAAGATAGATATCGATCCGAAGGGGGTTACCGGAGGAGCCGAGGCGTCCCTAGGTTGGACGAGCGCCACCTGTACCCCCACGGGAGGACCCATGCTCAAGCACTCGCTCCGCTGGCTGACCGGGCTCGGCGCCGCAGGCGCGTTGATCGCCGCCTCCGCCACCCCCGCCGTCGCCGCACCCACGATCGAGCCCTACTTCCAGGACGCCACAGTGGCCGTCGGCTCGGAGCCGACCATCCGCGGCCTGTTGCTGTACGCCGACGAGCCGACGGTCCTCACCGACGTCTCCGTGCGGTACGACTACCGCTCCCTGGCCGACAAGGTCACTGTGACTCCTGCCGACGGCCAGGAGTGCGCCGCGCCGGAGCCTGGCGTTCTCGTCTGCACGGAACCCTCCGATGTCGTCCTGTTCGAGATGCCGCCGATAGGCAGCGGGATCTATCGCAACGGGGTCAAGCGGGTGCACCTCGGCGTCACCGCAGGTGCGCAGCTCGGCGACTCCGGCGACGTCGCGGTCAGCTTCGAGGCGGCGGGCGGGCGGAGCGGCAGCTACACCTCGCACGTCCGGGTCGGCGAGGGGGTCGATTTGGCCGGCGGCCCGTTCACCAGCCTCTCCGCGAAGCCGGGTGGAAAGTTCACTGTTCCGCTGGCCGTCTCCAATGCCGGCGACAAGGTCGTCAACGGATTCGTCGCGGTCTTCGACCTCCCCTACTCGATCCGCACCAAGGACCGGTTCAGCAACTGCCGCTACGCCGACGACCACCTGCTCTCCTGCCAGTTCGACGAGGACATCCCGGTGGGCACCGGGCTCGTCGCCACGCTGAACCTCGAACTCGCCAAGGACACCTACGCGCCGACCAACCAGTCCGGCTACGCCCAGTTCATGACCACTGCCGACTTCGAGGACCTGACCCGGGTGCGGACGGCAGTCGGCGCCCGGGCGGCCACCCCCGGTAGCGGTCCGAAGCTGACTCTGACCGGGGCGCCCGGCAGGATGCGGAAGGCCGCCCAGACCGACGTCGGCCCGGGCAACGACTACACCGGGTGGACCATCAAGGCGACCGGCACCAACGGCACCGACCTCGCGGCGATCGGGGCCACGCTCAGGGGCACGGCCGGCGCCGTCGTCACGGCGACCGTCGGCTTCCGGAACAACGGCCCGGCGACGCTCGACCGGACGAACGGAGACTTCGAGGCCGCCACCCACACGAACGTCGAACTACCGCCGGGCACCACCGCCGTCGAGGTCCCCGACAACTGCCGGTTGCGCCAGGACACCACCCGCACGTACCTGTGCGCCTCAAAGATGCTCCTGGTGGCCGGGCAGACCTACACCGTGAAGTTCCGGCTACGGATCGACAAGGTGATCCCCAACGCCCGGGGAGCGGTGCGGGTAAACGCGCCGTGCGAGTGCCCGGCCGGCGGCGGTTTCCAGGACGACATCAAACCGGCCAACGACAGGGCCACCATCGTGGTCAACGCGGCCCAGGGCGGCGGTGGCCCGGGCGATGGTGACGGCGACGGCGGCGGCGATGGTGGTGGTGGTGGTGGTGGTGGCGGTGGTTCGCTGCCCATCACCGGCGCCCCCACCAGCCTGATCGCCGGCATCGGCGCTTTGCTGCTCGTCACCGGCGCCGGCTGCTACCTGCTCGCCCGACGCCACAGCGGCCGTTTCCCCGCCTGACCCACCCCGACCCGCCTGACCCACCCCGACCCGCCTGACCCACCCCGACCCGACCGACGCCCGCCGGCCCGTACCGGGCTGGCGGGGCGTCGTGGTGATGCCTCGTCCGTCAGCGGACGGGATTGACCTGCTCCGGGTGCTGCGCCACCCACTGCGCCAACCGATCCTCGCGCAGCGCGGCGAGGAACTCCGGGCCCCGCTTCGGGTCCAGCGGCAGCCGCGAAGCGTTGCCTGCCGGAGGGCTGACCGGCAGGCTGAGCCCCACCGGGTCGACGCTCTTCAGCTCAGCCAGCACCGCCACCAGCCTGGTCAGCGGCAGGCCGTCGTCGTCGACCGCCAGATTCTTGCCGGCGGCCGACAGCAGCGCGGTGAGCCGTACCGGATTGGTCAGCACGTCCTGGGCGACCGCCCGCCGGACCAGCCCGGCGACGTAGCGCTGGGCGTTGCGGTCCCGGTCCAACGTGCCGTCGGGCAGGTAGCGCCGTTGCCGCAGCAGGTCGACGGAGGCAGCCCCGTCGAGCACCTGACAGCCGGCCGGGAAGGTCCGGCGGGTGTGCCAGGACCGCACCTCCGTCGGCAGGCACACCTCCACCCCGTCGACCGCCTCGGTGATCCTGCGCAGCCCGGCAAAGGTCAGCACCGCGCCGGCGTCGACACGTACCCCGGTCAGGTCGGCGACCACCCGGCGGGTCAGGTCGTAGCCGGCGTCCAGGTCGGGCCGGGGCTCGGCGGCACCGCTGTGGAACGCGCTGTTGAGCTTCTCGATCCCCCGGCCAGGGATCGACACCTCCAGGTCGCGCGGCAACGAGATGAGGTACGGCCGGCTCCGGTCGGCCGGGATGTGCACCAGCAGGACGGAGTCCGCCAACCGGTACGACGGTTGCTCGCCGAAGCCGTCCACCCCGAGCAGCAGGACGTTCAGCGCCCCGGACTGCACGCCAGCCGGTCGATCGGACAACAACGAGCCAACGACCGGCGGATCGGGGCGCAGCTGCGGCACCCCGACTCCGAGCGCGGCGAGCAGGGCGAGCGTGACGCCAGCGGCCTGGAACCGCTGCCGGCGGCGACGGCGGACAGCGGCGATCCGGTCGATAGCGACCCGCAGCGGGCCGGTCGACGGGGTCAACGTCTCGTGCCGGGCGAACGCGGCACGCAGGTCATCCTCGATCATGTTCACGCCTCCACGTACTCGGCCCGGAGCGTGGCCAGGGCCCGGGAGATGGACGAACGGACGGTCCCGACGGCACAGCCGAGAATCTCGGCGATC
Source organism: Micromonospora sp. NBC_00821 (assembly GCF_036347035.1). NCBI lineage: Bacteria > Bacillati > Actinomycetota > Actinomycetes > Micromonosporales > Micromonosporaceae > Micromonospora > Micromonospora sp. NBC_00821. The sequence goes on along the minus strand of NZ_CP108880.1, from coordinate 362,351 downwards.
TCGACGTCGGGCAGGTCCTCGTAGTAGCGCAGCACCAGAGCAGCCCGCTGCCGACGCGGCAGCCGGGACAGCCACGACCAGATCTGGTCCCGGTCCACGGCGGACTGTGCGTGGTCGGTGGGCACCGGCACCGTCGCGTCGGGCTCCCCGCGCAACAGCACCCGGCGCACCCACGATCCGCGCCGCCAGTCGACGTACTGGTTGGTGAGCATCCGGCGTACGTAACGCTCGGGCGAGTCCGCGCGGGCGACCCGACGCCAGTTGAGCTGGACCCGGACCATAGTTTCCTGGACCAGATCCTGGGCCTGGTGTGGTTCGCCGGTCAGCATCACCGCGTACCGCAGTAGCGGGGCCAGCCGCGTGTCCGCGAACTCCTCGTACGTCACTGCACCTCCCGGGGGGCTCCTGCCTCAGATGACGGAGGCGGACCGACCGAACATTGCGGTGACTCTGATCAACCTTTTGGTTCGTCTTGCTCAGCGGGCGGATTTGAGGGCTGCAGTCAGCCTTAGCGATTCCTTAAGATCCGCAGGCTCCACCTGATCCCCCAACTGGAGGAACCCCCCTCATGCTCACCCACTCCACCCGGCGTTGGCTCGCCGGACTGGGCGTAGCAGGCGCGTTCGTCGCCGCCGCCGCCCCCGCCGCCGCCGCACCGGCAGCCCTCGCCGCACCGGTAGAGAATCTCGACCTGTACGCCAACAACGTGATCGTCGCGCCCGGCGGCACCGACAAGTGGCTCACCCTCTTCTCGCTCACCACGGAGCGGCAGCCCGACGACTACACGATCAAGGTGGACCGGAGCAAGGTCTACGGTTTCGCCGACGTCGAGAGCAGCGGGGACAACTGCACCGAGTCCGGTGCGATCCTGACGTGCAAGGTCGAGGACCAGGACGACGACGGCTCGTACCTGAACCTCGTCTCCCTCGTCGTTCGCGCGAAGGCCGACGCCAAGCCCGATCAGAAGGGCGAGCTGGGGTTCACCGTCACGCCGGACGGCAAGTCCGAATCCGCCTCCTACAGCTCGACTGTGGAAATCGGCGAGGGCGTCGACCTCACCACCAACGAGTCCCTGGAGCTCAAGGGGGCGCCCGGCGCCACGCTGAAGGCCCCGTTCCAGGTGACCAACCGGGGCGAGGTGCCGGCGAAGGACGCGGTTCTCTACGTCGTCGGCGCGGACGGTCTTCAGCCGTCGAAGCGCTACGAGAACTGCGAGTACACCGATGGCCCGCTGCACGACTTCGCGTTCGCCTGCCGCTTCGACACGACCATCGGCGAGAACAGCAGCTTCCGCCTCGACGACAGCTTCGGGTTCACCGTGCCCGCCGACACCTGGGCGCCGAACACCTTCGGCGGGTTCTCCACCTGGTTCACGCCCGCCGACTGGGACGAGTACAGGTCCGAGGCCGAACTCCCGGCCAAGATCGGGCCGAACGGGACCGAGGGTGAGCTGAAGCTCGAGCCGGTCATGAACCTGCGCTCCCGGCAGACCGACGTCAACCCGTTGGACAACTCGACCTGGGTCGACCTTCAGGTGACCGGCGACCAGCGGGCCGATGTGGCAGCGCGCGGCGCGACGGTGACCGGTGACGTCGGCGCCACCGTCGCGCTCACGGTCGGCTACGTCAACAACGGGCCGGCGGCCGTCAACGCGGGTGGCGGCGAGTCGCCATATGTCGGCACCACCGTCACGCTGCCGAAGGGCGTCACCGCCCTCCGCGCTTCGGAGAACTGCTTCGACTCCGAGGACGACGGGTGGGAGCCGGGCAAGCCCGGCGCGCGGGTCTACCAGTGCTTCGTGGACGGCTCGATCAAGAAGGGCGAGAAGGTCGACTACGAGTTCCAGGTGCGGATCGACCAGGCCGGCGACCAGGCCGGCGAGGTCACGCTGCGTACCGGGCGCGAGGAGACCGAGATCAAGGATCTGAACCCGGCCAACGACACCGCGCAGATCCTGGTGAACGGCGGCGGAGACGGCGGCCAGGGCGGCGGTGACGACGGCGGCTCGCTGCCGGTCACCGGTCAGTCCACCGGCCTGATCGTCGGCCTCGGCGCGCTGCTGCTCGCCGCGGGCGTCGGCGGCTACCTGGTGGCCAAGCGCCGCCGGACCCGCTTCGTCGCCTGACCCACCCCGCACCACCGGCGCCCCGTCGACCACCACGGTCGGCGGGGCGCCGTCGTTGGACCCCACGACGCCGGGGTGCCGTCGTTGGACGCCACGACGCGGGCGGGTGGTGACGGGCCGGTCCGGCGCGGCCGGGGCCTTGGGCTTCGGTACCCTTTGTGGCCGTGGACACAGCTGAGAAGACCCGCGCTCTCCTGGAGAGCGTCGCCCTGAACCCGCTCGATCCCAAGGATCTGTTGCAGACCTTCGGCCTGATCGGCGTGTGGGTGATCCTCTTCGCCGAGACCGGCCTGCTGGTGGGCTTCTTCTTCCCCGGTGACTCGCTGCTGTTCCTCGCCGGAGTCGCCTCGTCACCGGTGGCGGACGCGATCTTCGGTGACGGCACCCGCCTCTCCCTCACCGGTCTGCTGATCGGTGGGCCGATCTGCGCGATCGTCGGCGCGCAGTTGGGGCACTGGCTCGGCGCGCGGTACGGCCGGCCGATGTTCGAGCGGCCGAACTCCCGCCTCTTCAAGAAGGAGTACGTGGAGAAGGCCGAGTACTACTTCCAGAAGTTCGGCCCGGCGAAGGCCGTCGTGCTGGCGCGCTTCATTCCGATCGTCCGGACGTTCCTCAACCCGGTCGCGGGCGCGCTCGGCATGCCGGCCAAGAAGTTCCTGCTCTGGAACGTCGTCGGCGCGGTGCTCTGGGTGGACGGCATCCTGCTGATCGGCTACCTGCTGGCCGAGCAGATCTACCAGGCCATCGGGGACAAGATCGACCACTACATCCTGCCGGTGGTGGCCCTGATCATTGTGATCTCGGTGCTGCCGATCTTCTTCGAGTTCCTTCGCGACCGGCGGGCTCGTAAGCGCGGCGAGGCGGTCGCTGTGGTCGCGGCGGCCAGTGCCGCTGGCGCGGTGGAGGCGGCCCGTGAGGCGTTCGACCACGACCGGCACGAGCACGGCCGTCAGCGCCCGGAGCACGGTCAGGACCGTTGAGCGGTACGACGACGGCCGGCCCCCGGTGAGGGGGTCGGCCGTCGGCATGTCGAACCCGGCCTCCGGTGGTGCGACCGGGGACGAGCAGGTGTCAACCACCGGTGGCGCCACCCCTGGCTCGCCACCGGACGCCGCCCCGGCTCGGGACGGCGTGTAGTGCCTACGTCAGCGGGCCTTCTTGGTGGCCCGCTTACGCGGCGGGGTCAGCAGGTCGGCGATCGTCGCGATCGCACTCGGGACCAGGCTGTAGTACGCCCAGACACCGCGCTTCTCCCGCTGCAACAAGCCAGCCTCGGTGAGGATACGCAGGTGATGACTGACCGTCGGCTGAGAGAGGCCGAGCGGCGCCGTCAGGTCACAGACGCACGCCTCGCCCTCGGGGGCCGACTGGATCAGGCTGAGCAGCCGCAACCGAGCAGGATCAGCAAGGGCCTTGAGGACCCCGGCGAGACGCTCGGCATCGGCACGTTCGATCGGCTCGCCGTTTAGCGGCGAGATCTGAGGCATAGTCATTTCGGCCAACGCAGTTCCCACGTATTCCATCCTTCCACCAGCAGCATCGATCCGCCTGCATATCAGCAGATCCGAATCGGCAGACTTTTACGCCACAAGGCCGAGGTCAGCCAACGTATAGGCCGCCCGGTACGGCAATCCGGCGGCTCGCACCGCGTCGCCGGCGCCTCGATCAACAATAACCACCACGCCCACGACTTCCGCCCCGGCCTCGCGAAGCGCCTCGACAGCGGTCAAAACACTTCCGCCCGTCGTGGATGTGTCCTCCACCGCCAACACTCGACGGCCAGCCACCTCCGGTCCCTCGATCCGCCGTTGAAGACCGTGGGCCTTGCCCGCCTTGCGCACCACAAAGGCGTCCAGGGCCCGGCCGGTCGGAGCGGCGGCGTGCAGCATCGAGAGCGCGACAGGATCCGCGCCCAGGGTGAGGCCCCCAACGGCGTCGAACTCCCAGTCGGCGGTGAGGTCGAGCAACACCCGGCCGACCAGAGGAGCGGCCCGGTGATGGAGCGTGACGCGCCGCAGATCCACGTACCAGTCTGCCTCGCGCCCCGACGAGAGCACGACCCGGCCGTGGACCACAGCCAGGTCGGTAATGAATTTACGCAGGTCGTCGTGGTCCCCCATGGCGATAGAGGTTACTGCGCAACTCTGAACGCCGTGTGCGGGGTCCACCCTGATCAGCCCCGAGGGGAACCGATGACTGGCGATGTTCGACTACGCTCAGCAACTGGCCCGACAGCGGCGTGCCAACGCCGTCCCACCACTCGCTCGGGGTCGGCGTGCCGGTTGAAGCTCAGCGCTCGTCGCGACCGATCCGGCCGCGGGTGTCCCGCGCGACCGCCTGGAGCAGCCGCCGCGGCGCGTGTCGCATGCCGGCGACGACCACCTTGTACTTCCACGCCGGGATGCTGACCATCTTGCCTTTGCGCAGGTCACGCAGGGCTTCGTCGACCACATCCTCGGCCCGCAGCCACAGCCACTCCGGCGTCTTGGACATGTTGATGCCGGCTCGCTGATGGAATTCGGTGCGGGTGTAGCCGGGGCAGAGGGCCATCACCTGAACGCCGAACGGCCGCGCCGACTGCCCGACGGACTCACTGAAGTTGGTGACCCACGCCTTGCTGGCCGAGTACGTCGATCCGGGCATGGCCGTACCGAAACCGGCGACCGAAGAGACATTTATCACTGCCCCATTTCGCCGTTCAGTCATCGGTCGAAGCGCCGCCAGGGTCAGCCGCATGACCGCGTGCACGTTGAGTCGCAACAGTCGCGCCTCGTCCTCCGCCGTCGAGCGCAGGAACGGTTTGTTCAAGCTGATCCCCGCATTGTTGACCAGCAGGTGCACCGGGCTGCCGTCGGCGAGCCGCTGCTCCACCGTGGCGCAGCCGTCGTCGGTGGACAGATCCGCAGGGATCGTCTCCACCTCGCGTCCGTACGTGGAACCAAGCTCGGTGGCCAGCTCGGTCAGCCGCGCCGCGTCGCGGGCAACGAGCACCAGGTGCCAGCCGTCGGCGGCCAGCCGTCGCGTGAACGCCGCGCCGATGCCGGCGGTGGCCCCGGTGATCAGGGCTCGGCGCTCGGCAGTGGTGGGGTCGAGCGTCACGGAGTGGTCCTCACCTGGGCGGGTACGGGGGCGTGTGCGGCGCCGACGGGGGCTGGTGCGGGGCGGGCGGGAACATGGGCGGCGCGGTTGGCGCCGTCGGGCGGTGGCGACCGAACCATCTGTTCGCCGCCGGCAGCGCCAGCAGCGTAGCTACTACAAGGTAACCGAGCCCCTGGGCGACGGAAAGCCCGGCGTTGAGCGGGATCCACCAGGACGGGTACGCGTCGCCGAGCAGACCCAGCAACTCGGCGAGAGACTGCTCGCCGGAGCCCAGTTGCAGTGGCGCGGCCCGTTCGCCGACGACCACCGCCACGCTGCAGCAGCCGGCGAGCAGGCCGAGCCCGCTGACCACCCAGGTCGCCACCCGGACACCGTTGCGACCGGCCAGCAGCCCGAGGGCCAGGCCGGCGAGCAGCGGCGTGGAGAGCACCGCCACCACCGCCGACAGCACCGCGGATGCGCGGAGCAGAGTCACCACGTCGTCGATCCGCTCCGGGCTCGCCGAGGTGTCGCGGGCGGCGGAGCGGAACGCGTCGACCGTCCCGCCCAGCACCACCAGGTCGACCACCGCGTACGCGAGCGCGGCGACAGCCATCACCAACAGCACGGCCGCGGCCGACAGGACGGCGGCGGGCCGGCGGGCCGGTGCCGATTCCGGGTACGACACGACGAATCCCTCCGGTAGGCGTCGGGTTGCAACCTACTCGGAGGGATCGTCGGCGTCGTGCTTATCGAGCCGTCAGTTGGTCGGCGGCGGGGTTGACCCGGGCCGGTCCGTGGGCGGCGTGTCTTCCGGTCGGTTCGCGGCCGGTGGCGGCGGGTAGCTCGGCTCCCCACTCGACGGATAACCCGGCTCACCCGATGCCTGCGGGTAGCCCGGCTGACCGGGCGCCTGCGGGTTTCCCGGGTAGTTGGCGCCTGGGGCCGGCGGCTCCCATTCCGCGGTGGCCTTGCGGAAGAACGGGTGCGCCTTCGGAAGCGCCAGCAGGATCAGCGCCGCGAGCAGCGCCGCGAGCCCCAGGATGTTCACCGCCGCGCTGGTCGGGCCATACCAGGATGGGAGGGCATCCGACATGCTGCGCTCGACCTCTGCGCCGCTCGGCGCATCGCCGCCGCCGCCCGACGCGCCCTGCGAAAATCCGGACGCACCGCTGACGACCGAGCCACCGACACAACAGACCAGGATGCCGCCGACCACCCAGGTGGCGATCCGGGTTCCGTTGCGTCCACGGTTGTTGAACATCGCCAGCACGACCAGGACGAGCGCGAGCACCAGGACCACCGCGACGGAGGCAACCGCGAAGGCGACGGCGACCGTTCCAATGGTCTCGACATCCTCGGTGCCCTCGTACGCGTCCTGGAAGCCCTGCTTGATGCTGCCACTCACGCTGATGACCATGATCAGGCTGAGCAGCTGGGTGAACGCGAACAGCAGCAACAGATACGTCGAGATCGTCACGACACCCGGGCGCACTGGAGTCGGCTTGCTGAGAGGATTGGCCATGGCTCTCCTTATGTGATCAGGATGACACCGTATCGACACCGCCCTACGAGCGACAGTTCAGGGACAAAGGCCCAGGCGGAGATGTGGGTGCGATCCGCAGCGCCGGGCCACTGTGGGCAGAGCGTCGGACGGTCGACTGGCGCGCCTGCTCGTGATGGTCTCTCGTCGTCGTCGACCGGGGCCTTGGGCGGAAGAGCCGTCAACTTCGACGGTTGTCTGCGCCATAAGGCTAGATCGCAAACATTAGAGAAGCCTTGAACTGCAAAGACCTGAGTGGACACGGTGACCGGGGTTGCCAGCCAGGCCAGAGCATGTTCCCATAGATGGGCGTTGACGGCCAGCAATTGGTAGTCAACGAGGCTTCGTGGGCCCACGGGGGGTTTGCAAGCTGTCTTGGACAGCCGGCCTGTCTTGGACAGGAAATGCCAAACGCTCAGAAGGAGCAAGGATGCAAAAGATTGTTCGCGCTGCGGTCCTGTCCGGCGCGCTCGCTGTCGGTTCGCTCACCTTGGCCGCACCAGCGCAGGCTGCCCCGACCGTTTCAGCAGCTCCCGTGGCCAGCGCCGCAGGGGATTACCAGGCCATGGGCTGGCCGGCGTGGGGCGTCTACCGAAATCTCGCCACCTGCATCTCCGAAGGCGTGAGGCTCCAGAACGCCGGAATCCTCAGCGACTTCGCGTGTGTTCCCAATTTCTTCAACGTTCAAAGTATGCCGCACACCCTCCTCGGGCTGTTGGCTTAATTTCTGGATAGTTGCACCGCAGCCGGGTCGGTTCACATTTAAATAGCCGACCCGGCTGCGGAGCAGCAATTGGACGACGACCGAGCCTCCGTCCAATTCCCCCACCATTCAACTCGCTTGAGAGCCGCCGCCTGTGCGAATTACCAGATCGGCGGGGTCAAGCAGATTACCGCGGGCGACTCGCCAGCCCTCTTCGCCGTACGCCTCGAAGGAGAGCCGCGCGGCGCCACCGGACTGGTAGTCGTGGTAGCGCATCGTCCCGGTCGACGGCAGCTCGGTCTCTCCGGTGGCGGTGTAACGCGCCTGCCCGGTCTCGGCCCAGGTGTAGCGCCGCCCGCCCAGTTCGATGGTCGGTGCGCCCGGGGTGACGGTGGCGCCCGGTTCGGCGGTCCAGAACACCAACTCGAGTTCGGGGCCGTCCTCCACGGAGAGCCGGTGGCGGGTGCCGGAGTCGTCGTCGAGGAGGTGCTGCACCCAACTCCAGTCGCCCTCGACCAGACGGATAGTGGCACTCACCGCGTACTCCCGCTCCCGGATCCGCACGCGGTCGCCCGGGGTCAGGCGGAGCGGGCCGTCGCGCGGCGGCTCCGCCGGCTGGCCGTCGGGCCGGCCCGTCGGCCGTCGGCGGGCCCGCACGACGACCACTACCACCGCGAGTACGACAACAGCCGCCACCAGGCACGTCACCAGCGCGTCCACCCGACCACCTCCCCAGGTACGTCGGCGCAGACGGTAACAACCCTCGGCACCAGGAAGGCCCGCGCTGTGGCCGACAGCTCAGCTAGCGAAGGTGCCCGGGTGCGTCCTCCGGAGGCGCCGGCGGCGGTCCCGTCGGCCCTGGTGAGGTGCCCGGCGCTCCCGCCGTCAGGTGCGCGGCCGGGTCGGGGCAGATCAGGTAGCCGGGTGGGAGCGGCTGGTTCGGCGGCAGGAAGCCCGGCATGAGCGGAGCTGTCGGGTATCCGTAACCGGTCGGGGCGTAGCTGGGGACGGGCATCACCCAGGCTGGGCCGGGCAGCGCCTCGTTCGCGGTACGCGGCACGAACCAGCGGTTCGCCGGCGGCAGCGCCAGCAGCAGGACCACGGCGGCGGAAAGGGCCAGGACGGTGAGCACCCCCAGCCCCGCCGCGGGGAAGAACAGGTCGTCCCAGGGATCGGTGCCGGAGTAGAGCGTGTCGTAGAACGTCGAGGTCTCCCACTCTTCGTCCCAGTCCGGTGGCGGCTCGTCCCCCATCTCCGGCATGGTCAGCAGCGGCACGAGGAACCCACCGGAACAGCACTGCGCGAAGCAGACCAACAGCTGCGCGCCACTGGCCACGAAGACCAGGATCCGCGCGACGTTGGCGCCCCGCCGGACCCGGCCGGCGGTGGCCGCCAGCCAGACCGCGAGCAGCACCGCCGGCACGCCGAGGACCAGCGTCATCGCGACGTTGCCCTGCCGCTCGCCAGCCACCTCGCCCGGGTCGGCGTCCGGCACCAGTCGTGCCGCGCGGTCGATCTGGCCATCGAAGTGCACGGCCTCGGCCACCGTCAGCGCGGCCAGACCGAGCAGCACCAGCACCAATGCCAGTTGCAGCCAGAAGGCGATGGTCACGGTGACCGGGCGGGGCGGACGCGGCGCGGCGACGGGCGGGCTCATGGCTCGCAACGTACGGCGCGGCGTCGGCGACCGGCAGAACCAATCGGGCAGCACCGACCGGCGAATGGATCATGCTGCGGCGAGCCGCCGACTGGCGTACGTGCCAAGGGTTTCGCGGTCCATCACGCAGCCGACGAAGGTGGTGAACTCGCTCGGATCGCCCCGCAGCGACGTCCAGGCCGCTCGGGCCGCTTCCGGGTCGACGCGCTCCAGCAGCGTGGCCGCGTACGCCCGACCGGCGGGTGTGCCGTCGGCCAACACCCGGTCGAGCTGGCGGCGTACCTCCTCGGGGTGGTCGCTGACGGCGGCCTCGACCCGGTGGTACGCCTCGGTCACCGGCAACAGCGTGCCCGCGATCCCGACCCCACCGAAGGCGAGCGTGTCAGCCGCCACCAACTCGTCGACGGCGGCGCCCAATTCGCGCTCCCAAGCCTTCCGCATCCCAAACATGCCTCCACCCTTTCCCCGTCCGCCCCCACTCCACCCCGTTAATCACGAGGTTTGCGCCATGAGCGGACACTCTCCCGACACAGCGCCTAGTGCAGACGCCCGGTGGTGGGGGTCAGTAGCCGCGCCACTCCGTGCGGGCGTAGTCGAGGACCCTCGGTTGGAGGAGGGTGCTGGGGGGCACGTTCAGGCGGGCGCGGTCGGGGGGAAAGGCCGCCGCCGCCCGCAGCACGCCCGGGTCGAGGAAACGCAGCCGGGGCGCGTCGGCCGGCAGTTCGAGCACCGGCGGGACGGTTCCCGCCGTGGCGAGCAGGAAACCCCAGTCTCCGAAGGACGGCACGTCGACGTGGTACGGCACAGTGGCGAAGCCCGCTTCCCGCACCGACGCATCGATCGACCAGTAGGAGCGGGGCGCGAAGTACGGCGATCCGGACTGCACCACCAGCCGTCCCTGCTCGGCGAGCACCGACCTGATCAGCGCGTAGAACTCGACTGTGTAGAGCTTGGCAGTGGCCGTCTCGTCCGGGTCGGGCAGGTCGGCGACCACCACGTCGAAACGCTCGGCGGCGGTACGCAGCCAGCCGAACGCGTCGGTGTTCAGCACCCGTACCCGGGGGTCGTCGAGCGAGCCGCCGTTGAGTTCCCGCAACTGCGGCACTGTGCTGGCCAGCGCCACCACCGCCGGATCGAGGTCGACCACTGTCACCCTGCGGACGTCCGGGTACCGCAGGATCTCCCGGACGGCGAGGCCGTCGCCGGCGCCGAGAACCAGGACGTCGCCGCGCGGGCCGCGCATCGCCGGATGCACCAGCGCCTCGTGGTAGCGGTACTCGTCGACGGAGCTGAACTGAAGATCACCGTTGAGGAACAACCGCAGGTCGGTGTCGGCGTGGCCGACCTCCCGCACCGACCGGGTCAGCACGATCTCCTGGTAACGGGAGCGTTCGGCGTACACCACGGGGTCCCGGTAGAGCTGCTGCCGGGCGGTCACCTCGAAGTCGGCGGCGGTCACCCAGGCGTACCCCAGGCAGAGCGCGACCACGACAGAGCCGGCGCCGAGGACGAGCCGGGCGCGGCGGCTCAGCTCCCTCCGGAACACAGTGCAGACCAGGGCGAGACCGGCCACCGCGTTCACCGCGCCGACCACCAGGGCACCCTTGAGCTGGCCGAAGACGGGGATCAACAGGAATGGAAAGGCGAGCCCGCCGAGCAGCGCGCCGACGTAGTCGGCGGCGAACAGGTCGGCCACCGCACTGCCGGCGGCCTGCTCGCGGATGCGCTGCAGCATCACCATCAACAACGGAATCTCCGCGCCGATCAGCAGACCCAGCACAAAGGCGGTGCCGACCAGCGCCGGACCGTACAGGTCGAGCCAGGCGAAGGCGGCGTAGAGGCCGAGCACGGACAGACCACCGAGCAGGGCCAGGGTCAGTTCGATCACCGCGAACGCCGCGGCGGCCCGGGGCTGCAACGGCTTCGCGACCAGCGCGCCGACCCCCATCGCGAAAACCATCACGCCGAGCACGATCGACGCCTGCCCGACGGTGTCGCCGATCAGGTAGCTGCCGAGCGCTACCAGGGCCAGCTCGTAGACCAGCCCGCAGGCGGCGCAGACGAAGACCGCGACCAGCACCGCCGCGCGGGCCAGCCGCCAGTGCGGCCGGGCCTCTGTGCCGCCGTCGACCACCGGCGGCGCCCCGGTGCTCATGACCGCCCCGGGTACGGCCGACCGGCACCGCCCGGTCGCGGTCCCCCGGTCATCAGAGGATCGCGGCGGCGATGATCGCGCCGGTGGCCAGGTGCACCACTGCCGACACCCACACGGCGGGGTGCGGCTCCGGGTCGACCAGCAGCTCGCCGAGCCGGCCCGGGGTCACCGCGTCGAGCAGCAGGAACGCCGCGGCCATGATCACCAGGCCGACGATCCCGTACGCCGCCGCGCCGACCAGCCCCAGGGCGAGGTCGTCGTCGCTGGCGACGATCGCCGCGACCACGATGGTGCCGACGCCGAGCAGGTTGGACGCGAGCAGTAGCGCCGCGTTGCGGTTGCGCTCGGTCCAGATCAGTTCGTGGAGCTTGCCGGGAGTGGTCAGGTCGACCAGCCCGTAGCCGACGCCCATGAGGACGACGCCGACCGCGCCGAAGGCGAGGGTGGCCAGTAGATCGGTGACGAGGTTCTGCACGGAGGGCTCCAGGTCAAGGGGTCGGGCGTCGGGCTACTTGCCGGCGCCGGGGCCGCCGCCCCGAACGCTGCTGCCGCGTCCCCAGCCCCAGTACGACCCGACGGTCGAGTGGTAACGGGGGTGAGCGGTGTCCATGTCTTCGAGCAGGATCACCGAGCCGGCGGCGATCGGCAGGATCACCACCGAGTCGTCGTCGTAGCGCAGGTAGACGCCGCTGCCGTCGGCGTACCTGTCGGACGGCTTCCACGCGTCGGTCAGTTCCTTGGCGACAGTGGTCGGTGACCTGGACGAGGTGTACGCGATCGCTTCCCGGCCGATGTCCCGGCTGGCCGCTCGCGAGTACCTGTCCTGCACATAGGCACGCGGCGAGAAGGTGCCGTTGACGAGCGCGAAGGCCGCCACCAGCACGCCGACCACTGCCGTCGCCGCGCCCACCACGAACCAGCGTCGGTACGTCATCGCAGTGCCACCACCGTCTCGGTCAGGACCAGCTCGTTGGTCTGGGGGTACGCGTGCCAGGTACGCCAGCCGACCGACAGGTGCGGCAGGTCGGTGCGCACGGCCAGCGCGGTGACCGCGTCCGGGTCACCGGGAAAGACTCCGACCAGGGCGTACGGGTCGTCGGCCAGGTCGGCGCGGAGCCCGGCGATCCGGGTGTGCAACTCACCGTCGGCGGGGCGCAGCACGCTGGCGGTGAAGCGGTAGCCGCCCGCCTCGTCGTGCAGGGCGTCGGGCAGGTGCGGCGGCCGACCAGGCAGGCAGGCGACCGTCTCGGTGAGTTCGGCCGCACCGCCGGGTTCGGCCAGCACGACCTGGTGGGACGCGCCCAGCAGGCGCAGCCGCAGCCGGACGCCCCCGGGCAGCGTGAGGTCGCGGACGTGCAGCGCGGGCCGCTCCGGTCCGCCGAGTGCCAGGCTCAAGTCGGCGGCGCAGGTGTCGACGTACGGGGTGTGGAGGCTCACCAACACGTCAGCTGGCCTCCGGCCCGGCCTGCGGGTACACCATCACGTCGGCGCGGTGCAGCTGCTCGCCCAGGGAGACCTCCCAGCCGGCCTGGCCGTACGCCTCGAAGGAGAGCCGTTCGCCGCCCTGCGCCCGGTAGTCGTGGTATCGAAGGGTGCCACTGGGGTCGAGGCCGGTGCTGCCGGTGGCGGTGAAGCGGGCCTGACCGGACTCTTCCAAGGCGTAGCGGCGGCCGGCGAAGTCGAGGGTGGACCCACCGGGGGTGATCGTCGCGGCCGGCTCGGCGGTCCAGAGCACCAGCTCCAGGTCCGGGTCCTCCTCCACGGAGAGCCAGCGCTTGTCGCCCTCGACCGTGTCCAGCAGGTGCTCTGCCCAGCTCCAGCCGCCCTCGTTCAGATGCACCGAGCCTCGGACCGCGTACGACACCCGGCGGATCTCGACGATGTCGCCGGGCTTGAGCCGGCGCGGGTCGCCGCGGAGCGCGTCGCTGTCGGTGTCCCGGAACGGGTCTGCGGGTGCCGCCGGCCGGGCGGCCTTGCGGCCCTTGCGCACCGCCACCACCGCCACCACGACCCCGGCGACTCCGATCAGACACCCCAGCGTCGTCACCAGGTACGCCACGGGACCGTTCATGCCGACCACCTCCCCAAGTGCGTCGGCGGGAACGGTAACAACCCCGCGCACCTGGAGAAACTCATCGTCGTCTGGTGATACCGCAGCTACGGAGCGTTCCGGTGGGGTGCCGTCGGCGGCGAAGAGACGGGTCGGGCCGACCCCGCCCGCGAGGCGGGGTCGGCCCGGGTGCGACGGATCAGGCAGCGGTGACGGAGAGGGTGTTGGTTTCGGTGGCGCGGTCCACCTTCACCGTTTCGCCGTCGCGGATCTGGCCGGACAGGAGGGCCTTCGCCAGTTGGTCTCCGATTGCGGTCTGGACCAGGCGACGGAGCGGTCGCGCACCGTAGATCGGGTCGTAACCGTGCTCGGCCAGCCAGTCCCGGGCGGCATCGGTGATCTCCAGGCCCAGCCGGCGATCGGCCAACCGCCGCCGCATCCGGTTCAACTGGATGTCGACGATGGAGCGCAGGTCGTCCCCGCGCAGCGAGGCGAAGACCACTATGTCGTCCAGCCGGTTGAGGAACTCCGGCTTGAAGTGCGACCGGACCACGGCCAGCACGCCCTCCCGGCGCTGCTCGTCGGCGAGCGTGAGGTCGCTGATCACCGACGACCCGAGGTTGGACGTGAGGATCAGGATCGCGTTACGGAAGTCCACGGTGCGGCCCTGGCCGTCGGTGAGCCGGCCGTCGTCGAGCACCTGGAGCAGCACGTCGAAGACGTCCGGGTGGGCCTTCTCCACCTCGTCCAGCAGCACCACCGAGTACGGCCGTCGGCGCACCGCCTCGGTGAGCTGACCACCCTCGTTGTAACCGACGTAGCCGGGCGGGGCACCGACCAGGCGAGCGACCGAGTGCTTCTCACCGTACTCGCTCATGTCGATGCGGACCATGGCCCGCTCGTCGTCGAAGAGGAACTCGGCGAGGGCCTTGGCCAGCTCGGTCTTGCCGACGCCGGTGGGGCCGAGGAAGAGGAAGCTGCCGGTCGGGCGATCCGGGTCGGCGATACCGGCCCGGGCGCGGCGTACCGCGTCGGAGACCGCGCCGACCGCCTCGGTCTGGCCGACCACCCGGCCGCCCAGCGACTCCTCCATCCGCAGCAGCTTGGCCGTCTCACCCTCCAGCAGGCGGCCGGCGGGGATACCGGTCCAGGAGGCGACCACCGCGGCGATGTCGTCCGCGCCGACCTCCTCCTTGAGCATCGCGCCGTCGGACTGGAGCTGGGCCAGCTCCTCCGCGGCCTGCTTCAGCTCGACCTTCAGGGCGGGGATCCGGCCGTAGCGCAGCTCGGCGGCGCGTTCCAGCTCACCGTCCCGCTCGGCCCGCTCGGCCTCACCGCCGAGGCGTTCCAACTCCTCCTTGGCGGTGGAGAGCTTGGTGATGTGGCTCTTCTCCGTCTGCCAGCGCTCGGAGAGCACTGTGAGCTGCTCGCGCTTGTCGGCCAACTCCTTGCGGAGCCGCTCCAACCGCTCGGCCGAGGCGGCGTCCGGCTCCTTGGCCAGGGCCATCTCCTCGATCTCCAGCCGGCGGACCGCCCGCTCGATCTCGTCCACCTCGACCGGACGCGAGTCGATCTCCATCCGGAGCCGGGACGCGGACTCGTCGACCAGGTCGATCGCCTTGTCCGGCAGGAACCGATCGGTGATGTAACGGTCGGACAGCGTCGCGGCGGCCACCAGCGCGGCGTCGGTGATCCGTACGCCGTGGTGCACCTCGTAGCGCTCCTTGAGCCCGCGCAGGATGCCGATGGTGTCCTCGATGGTCGGCTCACCGACGAGCACCGGCTGGAAGCGGCGCTCCAGCGCCGGGTCCTTCTCGATGTGCTCGCGGTACTCGTCCAGCGTGGTGGCGCCCACCATCCGCAGCTCGCCACGGGCCAGCATCGGCTTGAGCATGTTGCCGGCGTCCATCGAGCCTTCGCCCTTGCCGGCGCCGACGACCGTGTGCAGCTCGTCGAGGAACGTGATGACCTGCCCGTTGGAGTTCTTGATCTCCTCCAGGACGGACTTCAGCCGCTCCTCGAACTGGCCGCGGTACTGGGCGCCGGCGACCATCGCGCCGAGGTCCAGCGAGATCAGCTTCTTGTCGCGCAGCGACTCGGGCACGTCGCCGGTGACGATCCGCTGGGCCAGACCCTCGACGATCGCGGTCTTGCCGACGCCGGGCTCGCCGATCAGCACCGGGTTGTTCTTGGTACGCCGGGAGAGCACCTGGATGACCCGACGGATCTCGGAGTCCCGGCCGATGACCGGGTCGATCTTGCCGTCCCGGGCGCTGGCGGTCAGGTCGACGCCGTACTTGGTGAGGGCCTGGTAGGTCTGCTCCGGGTCGGCGGTGGTGACCCGACGGTCCCCACCGCGAACGGTCGGGAAGGCGGCGACCAGGGCCTCCTCGGTGGCACCGGCGGTCTTCAGCGCGCCGGACACCGCCCCGCCCACCCGGGCCAGGCCGGCGAGCAGGTGCTCGGTGGAGGTGTACTCGTCGCCCAGCGGCCGGGCGATCTGCTCGGCGGCGCCGATGGCGTTGACGAACTCCCGAGCCAACGTCGGCTCGGCGATGCTGGAGCCGCGCGCGGCCGGCAGGTTGTCGACGGCGCGCTGGGCGGCCTGGCGCAGCTCGGTCGGGTCTGCCCCGACGGCGCGCAGCAGGCCGGTGGCGGTCGAGCCGTCGGTGTCCAGGAGTGACAGGAGCAGGTGCCAGGGCTCCACCGTGGCGTGACCACGCTGGTTGGCCAGGGCGACAGCGCCCGTGATGGTTTCGCGGCTCTTGGTGGTGAGTCTTTCGGTGTTCATGGGCTCCCCCGGATCGGCGTTGTCCATTGGGTTGGACACAACCAGAGTTGAGCGTATTCCGCTCAACCTTAGCGCGTGACGGCCATCACTCCCGGCGCCGCCACCGCCAGTCGAACTCGCCGGCCGCTGGCGGCGGGCCGGGCAGCGGGTCCGCTCCCGGCGCCGACGACAAACCGGCCAGCAGGACCGCGAGCTGCCGGCGGCGCAGTTGGCGGGTCCGCTCCGGATCGGGTACGCGGACCGCCGCGCACGCCTCCAACAACAACCCCAGATCGTGTACGACAGCGTCCGGGCGCAGCCGCCCGCTGGCGTGGGCTCGGTCGACCAGAGCTGTCGCCAACTCGCCGGCGCGCATCGCGTCCCGGCCCATCTCCTCGGTCGGGGTGAAGGTGCCGGCCAGGTGGACGGTGAGCGAGTGCACGTCGGCGTCGACCACCCGGGCCAGGAATCCGGTGAACGCGGCCCAGTCGTCCGGCTCGTCGAGGGCGGTCTCGGCCTCCGCGACGTACCGGCGCAGCCCGTCGTGGCAGAGCTGGCGCAGCAGGTCCTCCTTTCCCGCGTACCGCCGGTAGAGGGCGCTGATGCCGACGCCCGCACGCTCCGCGACGGCGGCGATCGGGGCCTTCGGGTCGTCGAGGAAGACGGCGCGGGCGGCTTCGAGGATGACCTCGTCGTTGCGGGCGGCCTGGGCACGGCGACCGCCCAGCGTCTTGCCGGAAGTCGTTGACATGCCCCCAGCCTAACAGTGGAACGGATCGTTCCGCTCTGCTATGGTGATTGCAGAACGAAACATTCCGTTCCGAAGGAGTTCCCGCATGAGCGCCACCGCGATCAGTCCGTTCCGCGTCGAGATCCCGCAGACCGCCCTCGACGACCTGGCCACCCGGCTGGGCCGCACCCTCTGGCCCGCCGAACTGCCCGGCGCCGGCGACTCGTACGGGATGAGCACCGACCGGGTACGCGCCCTCGTCGACCGGTGGCGGGGCGGGTTCGACTGGCGCGCCGTCGAGGCCCGCCTGAACGCTCACCCGCAGTTCGTCACCGAGATCGACGGCGAGCGGATCCACTTCCTGCACGTCCGATCGTCCCGGCCGGACGCCACAGCGCTGGTGCTCACCCACGGCTGGCCCGGCTCGGTGCTGGAGTACCTGGACGTGATCGCCCCGCTCACCGAGCCGACCGACAGGGACGCGCCGGCCTTCCACGTGGTCGTCCCGTCGCTGCCCGGCTTCGGGTTCTCCGGCCCGACCCACGGCGCCGGCTGGAACCGGTTCCGCATCGCCCGCGCCTGGGCCGAGCTGATGGACCGCCTGGGGTACGACAGCTACGGCGCGGTCGGCAACGACGCCGGCTCGATGATCGCGCCGGAGTTGGGCCGGATCGCCCCGGAGCGGGTGCTCGGCGTACACGTCACCCAACTCTTCTCGTTCCCCTCCGGCGACCCGGCCGAGTTCGCCGGGCTCTCCGAGGCGGACCAGGCGGCGCTCGGGCACCTCCAGTGGTTCTACGAGAACAAGTTCTCCTTCAACCAGGTGCACAGTCAGCAGCCGCAGACCCTGGCGTTCGCGCTGGCCGACTCGCCGGTGGGGCTGCTCGCCTGGAACGCCCAGCTCTTCGACGAGAGCCTGGACGCCGACTTCGTGCTGGCCAACATCGCGCTCTACTGGTTCACCGGCACTGCCGCCTCGGCGATCCGGCTCTACTGGGAGGACGCGCACGCCGGCGAGCCGCCGACCGAGCCGACCACCGCTCCGACCGCGCTGGCCATGTTCCCCGGCGACTTCCAGTCCATCCGCCGCTTCGCCGAACGGGACCACTCGAACATCGTCCGGTGGACGGCGTACGAGACCGACGTCGACGGCCGGGGCGACGTCGGCGGTCACTACGCGGCCCACCAGGCCCCCGGGGTGCTGGTCACCGACATCCGCGAGTTCTTCGCCAGCCTCCGCTGACCCCGACGTGCCCAGGTGCCCGCGCCCGCTCTGCCGGCGCGGGCACCGACCGCTTGATCCGAGGAGGGCTGTCCCTCCAAGATCTGCGTTCTGTTCACGAAGCGGTAGCCTTGGACTGTGCGAGTACGTGTCGAGCAGACCGCCTTACCCGGGATCGGGGTACGTCACGATCTGGTGACGGAGTCCGGACGCCGCCTGGGCGTCGTTTCCCACCGCAATGGCCGCCGTGATCTCGTTCTCTACGATCCCGACGACCCCGACGCCTGCCAGTCGGACATCCCGCTGACCGACGACGAGGCTGAGGCTCTCGCCGACATCCTCGGCGCGTCGCTGATGCTCGGCCAGCTCTCCGGGCTCCGGGAGCAGGCCGCCGGTCTGCTCACCGAGCAGATCGCCATCACGGCCGGCTCCCCGTACGTCAACCGGAAGCTCGGCGACACCAAGGCGCGTACCCGCACCAGCGCCTCCATCGTGGCTGTACTGCGTGAAGGCGAAGTGATCGTTTCGCCACTCCCCTCCTTCCGCTTCGCGGCCGGCGACGTGGTGGTCGTTGTCGGGACCCGTAGAGGTCTCGACGGCGTTTCCGCCATCCTCGCCGACAGTGACCCGGACGGCTGAGGCGGATGCACGATTTCACCACGCTGCTCATCGAAGTCGGTGCGCTGCTGCTGCTGCTTGGGCTTCTCAGCCGGCTCAGCCGGCGATTCGGCCTCTCTCCCATTCCCCTCTACCTGCTCGCCGGGCTCGCGTTCGGGCACGGCGGGCTGCTGCCGCTGGACGCCAGCGAGGAGTTCTTCGCGGTCGGCGCCGAGATCGGCGTCATCCTTCTGCTGGTGATGCTCGGGCTGGAGTATTCAGCCAACGAACTCGTCGGCAACCTGCGCTCGGCGGCACCGGCCGGGCTGATCGACGGCGTCCTCAACGCGCTACCCGGCGCGGGGTTCGCCCTGCTGCTCGGCTGGGACTGGGTCGCCGCCCTGGTACTCGGCGGCATCACCTGGGTGTCCTCCTCCGGGGTGATCGCCAAGGTCCTCGCCGACCTGGGCCGGCTCGGTAACCGGGAAACCCCGGTAATCCTCTCGGTGCTGGTCATCGAGGACCTGGCGATGGCCCTCTACCTGCCGCTCGTCACCGCCGTACTGGCCGGCACCGGCCTGCTCGGCGGCGGAATCGCGCTCACCATCGCGGTGGGCACTGTGCTGATCGTGCTGGTGGTCGCCATCCGGTACGGCCACCTGATCTCGTCCGCCCTGTCGGTGAAGGACCCGGAGGCGCTGCTGCTCGGCGTACTCGGTCTGACATTGCTGATCGCGGGCCTCGCCGCGTCGCTCAAGGTGTCGGCGGCGGTCGGCGCGTTCCTGGTCGGCATCGCGCTCTCCGGCCCGGTGGCGCACCACGCCACCGAATTGCTCTCGCCGCTGCGGGACCTGTTCGCCGCTGTGTTCTTCGTCTTCTTCGGCCTGACCACCGACCCGCAGGACATCCCCCCGGTGCTGCTGCCGGCGCTCGCGTTGGCAGTGGTCACCATGGCGACGAAGACGCTCACCGGCTACCTGGCCGCCCGCCGGGTCGGCATCGCGGAACCCGGTCGATGGCGGACCGGCCTGGCACTCGTACCCCGAGGTGAGTTCTCCATCGTCATCGCCGGGCTCGCGGTGGCCGCCGGGAGTGTCGAGCCGCGGTTGGCGGCGCTGGCCGCGACGTACGTCCTGATCACCGTGGTGACCGGGCCGATCCTGGCCCGGCTGCCGGACTACCCGTGGTTCAAGCGGTGGCTGCGCAACCGCGCGGCGGCCCAACGGCGGGAGCCGATCCCGGTCGCCGACTCACTGCACTGAGCTCCACCTGAACGCCGCGGCGGCGTGCGTCGCACCCTCGCGGAGGTAGAAGCGGTGCGCCTCCGTCCGGGCGAGGCCGGACTCCAGGAAGACATAGTCGGCACCCTTGTCGTGCGCCCACGCCCTGGCCGCCGCCAGGAGGCGGGAGCCGACACCCCGGGAGCGCCACTCGGGGTGCACGGCGAGATCCTCGCGAAAAGCCACTCCAGCCCTTCGACGAACTCGGCCCCGGCACCCCGCCGTAACCGTCTAACGTGGATTGTCATAGGAGCATCATCGGCTGCGCTGTCGATGCAACGGACCCGCCCGTGCCAACGGTTGCGGAATTGCTCCTCGCGGGTACTACCGCAGCACCCGACGGCGGGTTACCGTTTCGCCCCAGCAGCCAGGGTCCGCAGGCAGCGTTGCCAAACGCGGGCGAGAGCGGAAGGTTGGCCGGTGAGCGTGCAGGAGTCGACGTTCCACGGCTTCGCCAACCCCGTCGATCCGACTCCGGCGGAGTTGCGAGCCTGGGCGTACAAGCCCGATTCGGTGCCGTTGGCCTCGATGCCACCCGACTGGGACCTGCTGGTCTCCGGCGACCGGCTGGTGTTGACGCTCTTCGAGTTGGCGATGGATCCAACCTGCCCGGCCCGGCGTTTCGCGCTGCACTGCCTCTACATCTACGCGGCCGACGGCATCCGGACGAACTTCCGCGCCCACCCGAAGCGCCGCTTCCGCAAGCTCGTCGAACAGGCCGAGCGTGACGGCGACGAGCTGATGAAGGTCTGGGCGCACAACGGCCGGGTGCTGTTGGCCCGACCGGACCTCTTCGTCTACCGGGACTGGTGCGAGGGCGGCCTGGTCCGCGAAAACCGCCGCCTCGGCTGAGACGACTTAGGTGGCTCCCTCGCCCGCGGTGGCTGGGTGCTGTTGCTGTTCGCGGCCCTTTGGAGCTGATGTCGCAAACGATTCAGCTCGAAAGGACCTACGCGTCGGCTGGCCACCCACCCCGGGCCGAGGGCGGCGTCCCGACGTCCGGCCCGCACTCCGACGGCGAACGGGCCCCGACCCCGACGCGGCGAACGGGCCGGGACCCCCCGTGGGTCCCGGCCCGCACGTCGGTCACCGGTCAGTCCTGCTTGCGTTCCGTCTCGGCTCGGCCCCGTTCGCCGGCGTGGTCGCCATCTTCGGCGAACCGGCCCGCGATGATCCGGTCCCGGTAGGTCCCCTCGGTCACCTTGTCGAACTTCTTGCGGACGGTCTCGGCCAGGTTCTCCAACCGGTCCTCGGTCTGCTGGGCCACCTTCTTCGCCGATTCCGCCATCGCTCCCCCTCGCCATGCCGGTAGGTCCAGATTAAGCCGATTGGACCCTTATCGACAGGCTAACTGAAGCGGCCCGGACCGCGCCGGGAATCCAGCGCGGTCCGGGCCGAGAAGACAGATCCGGGTGAGCGGCAGGTCAGCGATCGGGCGTCCGGCGGGGGCGCCACACCACCAGCGCTGTGGACGTGCGGTTGGTCGGCACCAGATCCCGGCCCGGGAAGCGGGCCAACGACTCCAGCTCCGCCACCCGGCGGTACGCGGCGTCCAGCTCCGCCTCCAGCCGGGCCACCCGCTGCTGCGCCTGCTCCAGCAGCCGCTCCAGCCCGATGATCCGCTTGACGCCGGCCAGGTTGATCCCGTCGTCCTGGCTGAGCCGCTGCACCTCGCGCAGCAGCACCACGTCGCGGACGCTGTAGCGACGCCCGCCACCAGCGGCCCGGCCGGGCTGCACCAGCCCCAGTCGGTCGTACTGGCGCAGGGTCTGCGGGTGCATCCCCGCCATCCGTGCCGCTACCGAGATCATCAGCACCTTGGCCTCGTAGGCAGGGTCGCCCGAACCGAGGAACTCGCCCGACATCCCGCTCACCTCCGCGTCCATTCCACCGGACTAACTGACTCGACGCACCCGTGCGTCGAGATGTTCCCGGGCCGCCGGCGGGGTCTGCTCGGCGAACGACTCCAGCGCCGTACGCGCCTCGTCCGACAACCGGGCCGGCACCACCACGTCCAGCGTGACCAGCAGGTCACCGGCCTGCCCGTCGCGACGGACCACACCCTTGCCGCGAGCCCGCAGCACCCGCCCGCTCGGCGTTCCCGGCGGCACCCGCAGGGTCATCGCACCGTCGAGCGTGGGCACCCGCAGGTCCGTGCCGAGCACGGCCTCCGCGAAGGTGACCGGCACGGTCAGCGTCAGGTCGTCCCCGGTACGCCCGAACAGCTCGTCCGGCCGAACCTTGACGTGCACGAAGAGGTCACCAGCCGGGCCACCGCGCTCGCCCGGCTCGCCACGCCCGGCCAGCCGGATGCGTTGACCGTCGGCCACACCGGCCGGGAAGCGCACGTTCATGGTGCGGGTCTTGGTGACACCGCCGCTGCCGTGGCACTCCGGGCACTTCTCCTCGACCACTGTGCCGACGCCCTGGCAGTTGCGGCACGGCTCGGAGAAGCTGAACGACCCTTGGTTGCGGGTGGTCACGCCGGCACCATGACAGACCGGGCAGGTACGCGGCTGGGTGCCGGGCTTGGCCCCGTTGCCGTGGCAGGTGTCGCAGACTCCCGGCGCGCGTAGCGTCAGGGGCAGCGTCACTCCGCGCACCGCGTCGCCGAAGTCCAGCGCCACCTCGGTCTCCACGTCCCGACCACGGGCCGGACCGTGTGGTGCGGCCTGCCCACCGGCCTGACCACCACTGAAGATCGAGCTGAAGAGGTCCTGGAAGCCGGCGCCGCCGAAGCGACGATCGCCGCCTCCGCCTCCGCCGAACATGTCGGAGACGTCGAACGGCATGCCGCCCGGCTGACCCCCACCCCGGGCGTTGCGCCGGAACGCGCCAGAGCCGAAGAGCGAACGCATCTCGTCGTACTCGCGACGGCGGCCGCTGTCCGACAGCACGTTGTACGCCTCGGACGCGGCCTTGAACCGCTCCTCGGCCTTCGGGTCGCCCGGGTTGTGGTCCGGGTGCGACTCCCGGGCCACCTTGCGGTACGCCTTCTTGATGTCATCCGCGGAGGCGGCCTTGTCCACGCCGAGCACGGCGTAGAAGTCCTTCTCGATCCAGTCCTTCGAACTCACCGGTCCACCTCCTTCCGACCCTGGTGGCCCGGCCGTCCCGCCCACCGCTGAGCGGTGGACGGGACAGCTCGGTCACTGTCTGGCACTATTTCGGATCCGCGACCGCGACCAGCGCGGGGCGCAACAGCCGCTCACCGAGCTGGTAGCCGCGTCGCATGACCTGTACGCAGGTCGGCTCGCTGACGTCGGCCGAGGTCTGGTGCGCGACCGCCTCGTGCCGGGTCGGATCGAACGGGTCGCCCTGCTCGCCGAAGGCGTTCAGGCCGAACTTGCCCAGCGCTGTGGTGAGTTGTTCCGCCACAGTGCCGAACGGCCCGACCAGGTCGCCGTGTTCCCGGGCCCGGTCCAGGTCGTCCAGGATCGGCAGCAGCGCGGCCAGCACCGAACCGGTCGCCTGCTCCTGGACGAGGCTGCGGTCGCGGTCGACCCGCTTGCGGTAGTTGGCGTACTCGGCCGACACCCGCTGCAGGTCCTTGGTCCGCTCGTCGAGCTCGGCCCGGAGCGCCTCCAGCTCGGCGCCGAGCGAGGTGCCCGTGCCGCCGCCGTCCACCGGCTGCGCCGGGGCGTCCACCACCGGCGGACCGGACGGCTCCGGCCCGTCGGTGGAGTTGACCTCGACCTCGATCTCGTCGACCACTACCTCGGCGTCCTCGACCAGACCCTCGGCCGGAACACCGGTCTCCGCGTCGGCGGCGGTCCCCTCCGGCTCGGCGGTGTCGACGAGCTTGCGGTTGTTGCGGATGACGACCCGCTCCCCGTCGCCGGTCGGCTCCGTGGTCGCGGAGCCACCCGGCGTCGACCCGGTGTCGCCCGGGTCGGCGGCTCGTGGCTTCTGCGTCATGCGGCTACCTCATCCCCTTCGCCGTGCAAACGTGTCGGAGGCCGATGGTCACTTCTTGCCGTCCTCGTCCACGATTTCCGCGTCGACCACGTCGTCGGCGCCGCCGGCCTGCGTGCCGGTCGCACCGGTCGCGCCGGTCGCACCCGGTCCGGGCTCGCCACCCGGCTGCTGACCCTGCTCGGCCTGCTGCGAGTAGAGCAGCGAACCGGCCTGCTGGGAGACCTGAGCCAGCTTCTCGTGCGCCGACTTGATCTTCTCGATGTCCTGGCCGCCGAGGGCGCCACGCAGCTCGCCGAGCGCCTCGTTGAGCTGCTCGCGGTTCTCACCGGGCAGCTTGTCGCCGCTCTCGGCGAGGAACTTCTCGGTCTGCCACTGGAGCGCCTCGGCCACGTTGCGGGTCTCGGCGTCGTCGCGGCGGCGCTTGTCCTCCTCCGCGTGCTCCTCGGCGTCCCGGCGCATCCGCTCGATGTCGTCCTTCGGCAGCGAGGAGCCGCCGGTGATCGTCATCTTCTGTTCCTTGCCGGTGCCCAGGTCCTTGGCGTGCACGTTGACGATGCCGTTGGCGTCGATGTCGAAGGCGACCTCGATCTGCGGCACACCGCGCGGCGCCGGCGGAAGGCCGGTCAGCTCGAAGGTGCCGAGCTTCTTGTTGTACGCCGCGATCTCCCGCTCACCCTGGAACACCTGGATCAGCACCGACGGCTGGTTGTCGTCAGCCGTGGTGAAGACCTCGGAACGCTTGGTCGGGATGGTGGTGTTGCGCTCGATCAGCTTGGTGAAGATGCCGCCCTTGGTCTCGATGCCCAGGCTGAGCGGGGTCACGTCGAGCAGCAGGACGTCCTTGACCTCACCCTTGAGCACACCGGCCTGGAGGGCGGCGCCGACGGCGACCACCTCGTCCGGGTTGACGCCCTTGTTGGGGTCGCGACCGGTGAGCTGCTTGACCAGGTCGGTCACGGCGGGCATCCGGGTCGAACCGCCGACCAGGATGACGTGCTCGACGTCGGAGATCTTGATCCCCGCGTCCTTCACGGCCTGCTCGAACGGGCCCTTGCAACGGTCCAGCAGGTCCTGCGTCATCCGCTGGAACTCGGCACGGCTGAGCGTCACGTCGAGGTGCAGCGGGCCGGCCGCGCCAGCGGTGATGTACGGCAGGTTGATGTTGGTGGTGGTGGCGGCGGACAGCTCGATCTTGGCCTTCTCGGCTGCCTCGCGGAGCCGCTGGAGGGCCATCTTGTCCTGAGCCAGGTCGATGCCGTGCTCACCGCGGAACGTCTTGACCAGGTGGTCGATGATCCGCTGGTCCCAGTCGTCGCCACCGAGCTGGTTGTCACCGCTGGTCGACTTGACCTCGACGACGCCCTCGGCCAACTCCAGCAGCGACACGTCGAAGGTGCCACCGCCGAGGTCGAAGACCAGGACGGTCTGCTCCTTGGAGCCCTTGTCCAGCCCGTACGCCAGGGCGGCGGCGGTCGGCTCGTTGACGATCCGCAGCACGTTGAAGCCGGCGATCTCGCCGGCCTCCTTGGTGGCCTGGCGCTGGCTGTCGTTGAAGTAGGCCGGAACGGTGATCACCGCGTCGGTGATCTGCTCACCCAGGTACGCCTCGGCGTCCCGCTTGAGCTTCATCAGCGTCCGGGCCGAGATCTCCTGCGGGGTGTACTTCTTGCCGTCGATGTCGACGGACCAGTTCGTGCCGACCTCGCGCTTGACCGACCGGATCGTCCGGTCCGGGTTGGTCACCGCTTGGCGCTTGGCGACCTCACCGACGAGCACCTCGCCGTTACGGGCGAACGCGACGATCGAAGGAGTCGTCCGCGACCCCTCAGCGTTGGCGATGACGGTGGGCTCACCGCCCTCGAGAACGCTGACGCAGGAGTTCGTCGTGCCGAGGTCGATACCGACCGCACGTGCCATCTTCGCTTCCTCGCTTCATAAGGTTGTGCAGGTGACGGGCATCGCCCGTGGGCTGCTGGCGAGCACCGCTCGCAGCGGGCCCCACCACAAGTTGAGTGAACTTGACTCAATAGTGCCACGCGTTGGCCAATCGTCAAGTTGACTTGAGTCAACCCGACGCAACCCAGCCGTTATTACCGTCCGGTTGTCTTCCCTTGCATCGGTCGGGCACGCTTTAGCGGTGACGACGCACGGCGATCCCGCCACCCGTTCCGGTGCGCCCGCCGTCGCAGCCCGTACCGACCCGCCGGACGCCGCGGAGGAGCCGCCCGCCACCACCGGGGACGACAGCCTCCCCGGCGCACTGTCGGGCCTCCGGGAGGCGATCGGCGCGACCCGGTATCCCCTCGCGCTGCCCTCCGCCAACTCCGCCCGGCACAGCACCACAACACTCACCGACCAACTCGACGACTACCTGCTGCCCCGGCTCGCCCGGTTGGACGCCCCACTGCTCGTGGTGGTCGGCGGCTCCACCGGCGCGGGTAAGTCGACCCTGGTCAACAGCCTGGTCAAGGCCCGGGTCAGCGCCGCCGGCGTGCTCCGGCCGACCACCCGCTCCCCGGTGCTGGTCTGCAACCCGTCCGACGCGGCCTGGTTCCGGCAGGGTGACCTCCTGCCCGGGCTGACCCGCACCACCGAGCCGAGCGACGATCCACGCGCCCTGCACCTCGTCACCGCCCCGGCCCTGCCCGCCGGGCTGGCCTTCCTCGACGCGCCCGACATCGACTCGGTCGTCGACGCCAACCGGGCGCTCGCCACCCAACTGCTGGCCGCCGCCGACCTGTGGCTCTTCGTCACCACCGCCGCCCGGTACGCCGACGCGGTGCCCTGGGAGCTGCTGCGCAGTGCCCGGGCGCGCGGCGCGGTGATCGCCATGGTGCTGGACCGGGTGCCCGCCGAGGCCACCGACGAGATCGCCGCGCACCTGAGCGAGATGCTCGCCGAGCAGGACCTCGGCCGGGCACCGCTGTTCGTGTTGCCCGAGACCTGGGTCGACGGTCAGGGGCTGCTGCCCGAGGGAGTCACCGCCCCACTGGCCGACTGGTTCGCCCGGTTGGCCGCCGACGTGGACGCGCGGGCGGCGGTGGTTCGCCAGACCCTCGACGGGGCGCTGGCCGCACTCCACCCCGCAGTGGAGGATCTGGCCGACGCCGCCGACGAGCAGCTCGCCGCCGCCGACGGGCTGGACGAACGGGTCCGGGCCGCGTACCGGGGGGCCGAGCGCACCGTCGAGCAGGGGCTCCAGGACGGCCGGCTGCTCCGGGGTGAGGTGCTCGCCCGCTGGCAGGAGTTCGTCGGCACCGGCGAGCTGTTCCGCACGCTGGAGGCACGGATCGGCCGCCTCCGGGACCGGGTCGTGGCCGCCGTCACCGGCCGACCCGCGCCCGCCGCCGAGCTGCGCAACGCCATCGAGTCCCAACTGGTGACGCTGCTACGCGGGGTGGCCTCGGAGGCCGCCGAGTCCGCGTACACCGGGTGGAAGGCACACCCGGCCGGCGCCGGGCTGCTCGACCCGGCGCTCGCCCACCCGAGCGCGGACCTACCCGAGCGCGCCGAGCGCATGGTCCGGGACTGGCAGCGCGGAGTGCTGGAACTGGTCCGGGTCGAGGGCGGCGACAAGCGGTTCGTGGCCCGCACCGCCGCGTACGCGGTGAACGCCACCGGGCTGGCCGTGATGATCGCCGTCTTCGCCTCCACCGCGTTCATCCCGACCGGGCTGGAGCTGGCCACCGGGGCTGGCACCACTGTCGCCGCACAGGCCGTCCTCCAGGCGATCTTCGGCGACCAGGCGGTGCGTACCCTTGCCGCCAAGGCCCGCGCCGACCTGCTGGACCGGGTGCGGACGCTGCTCGACGCGGAGGCCGACCGCTTCCTGAGTCGCACCGCCGACGCCCGCCCCGCCGAGGACGCCGGCGACGGGCTGCGCCGGGCCGCCGGCCGGGTCGAGCTGGCCCGGCACCGCAGTGGCCTGTCCGCCGCCGACGAGGAGGGTTCCCGGTGAGCAACATCGCCGGCCGGGTACGCGAGGTGTTCCGCGGGGACCAGCGGGTCGACGCCGACGCGCTGATCGCCCGCCTGGACGCGGTACGCCGGTTCCTGACCGCCGTGGACGGTCTGCTGCCGGACTCCGACCTGGTGCCCGCGCACACGCTTGTCGAGCGGGCCGGCACCCGGCTCGCGCTGTCCCGGGACCACACGGTGGTCGCCCTGGCCGGCGCCACGGGCAGCGGCAAGTCCAGCCTCTTCAACGCGTTGGCCCAACTGGAACTCTCGCCGGTCGGGGTCCGCCGGCCGACCACCGGCGTCACCCACGCCTGCGTGTGGGGGGCCCTGGAGGGCGCCAACCATCTGCTCGACTGGATCGGCGTACTGCCCCGACACCGATTCGTCCGGGAGAGCGCCCTGGACGCGGACGACGAGACTGCCCTGCACGGGCTGATCCTGCTCGACCTGCCCGACTTCGACTCGGTGCAGCGATCTCACCGCCTCGAGGTGGACCGACTGCTCGGCCTGGTCGACCAGGTGGTCTGGGTGGTCGACCCACAGAAGTACGCCGACCGGGTCATCCACGACAGCTACCTGCGCGAGTTCCACAGGCACCGCGACGTCACAGTGGTCGTGCTCAACCAGGCCGACCGGCTGCCCCCGGCCGAGGTGCCCCGGGTCCTGGACGACCTGCGTCGGCTGCTCGACACCGACGGGCTGACCGGGGTGCCCCTGCTGGCCACCACCGCCCTCGATCCGGCCGGGATGGTCGGGCTGCGCGACGCGCTGGAGCGCACCGTCGCCGAGCGGCAGGCCGCGTTGCGCCGGCTCGCCGGTGACGTCGACACGGTCGTCGCCGGCTTGGACGAGCTGGTCGGTTCGGCCCGGCCCGCGGACGGGCCGGACGACACCGCCGTCAAGGGGCTGAACCGGGCGCTGGCCGGGGCGGCCGGGGTGCCAGCGGTGACCGAGGCCGTGGAGCGGGCGTACCGACACCGGGCCGGCGCGGCCACCGGCTGGCCCGTGGTCCGGGGCTGGCGACGGTTGCGCCCCGACCCGCTACGTCGGCTGCACCTGCCCGGCCCGACCGGTGACCAGGCCGACCCGGCGGAGAGCCTGGTGGCGGCCACCTCGGTACCGGACCCGACGGCCGCCCAGCGCTCGGCGCTCGGCCTCGCCATCCGCGCGGTGGCCGACCGGGCCGCAGCCGACCTGCCCGCCGCCTGGCCCGGCGCGGTGACCTCCGCCGCCCGGTCCCGCCTCGGCGACCTGCCGGACGCCCTGGATCGCACGATCGCCGGCACGGATCTCGGCCTCGACCGTCGCCCGCTGTGGTGGCGGGTCGTCGGCGGTGTGCAGTGGTTGGTCACCCTCGCCGCCGTGGTCGGGCTGGGCTGGCTGGTGCTCGGCTACGCGCTGCGGGCGCTCGGCCTGCCCGCGCTGGACAACCCGATGGTCGGCCAGGTGCCGCTGCCGACCGTCCTGCTGCTCGGCGGCCTGCTGGCCGGACTGCTGGTGGCGGCGCTGACCCGCCCGGTGGTGCGCTGGGCCGCCCGGCGCGCCAGGGCCCGCGCCGACCAGCGGCTGACGGCGCGGGTCGCCCAGGTGGGCGACGAGTACGTGCTGACACCGGTACGGATCGTGCTCGGCTCGTACGCGCAGGCACGCGACGCGCTGCGGGACGCCGCACGCCGCTGACGCTCCGCACGGCTCGCTACCGCTCTGCGTACGCCCCGGGCGGCGTAGGGTCGGAGCATGGCCACGCCTCAGACCCCCTACGACGCGGTGCTGCACGCCGCACGCGACGTGACCAAGCTGGAGTCCGCCCTCGACGCCGAAATGCTCGGCAGCGCCCTGCTGGGCAGTGTCTACGCGATCGCGGAGTCCGACCGCGACGCCGCCGTACGGGAGTTCGTCACCGGCTTTCTCGCCGCCACCGCCCGCCGCAGGATCGCGGCGGCGACCACCATCCGGCAGATCTTCGCCACGCTCGTCCCGACCGCCGAGGGCACCGATCGGGTGCGCCCGGGCAGCCAGGCGCCCACCTGGACGGCCCAGCTCGGCCGGGTGCACCTCACCGGCACCTGGGCGTACGGCGACGTGTACGGCGATCAGACCTCCTACCTCGCGACCTTCGCCTACGACGACGAGTCCGGCGGCTCGGAGCACGCGCTGGTGGCCCTGGTGGACCACAACATCGGGATCACCAAGGACATCTTCGTGGGCGGGCCGGCCGAACGGATCCTGGACCAGGTCCGGCAGATGTGCGCCGACGACGAGCTGACCTGGTTCCGTACCGAAGATCCAGCCCGGTTCCGGGGCGAGGTGGCCCGCCATCTGGCGGTCACCGACGACCTGGGCGAGTTGCCCGGCGAGGGGTCACTCGCCACCGACCGAGCGTTGGTCGGGGCCCGGCTGGCGATGCTGCCCACCGCGGCCGACCCGACCGGTCCGGCGGAGGTCGAGCCGCTCTCCGCTGCCGAGCGCACCGACCTGGTCCGGCGGTTCCTCGCCGCGCCGGAGGCCACCCGCTTCGGGCTGGACGCCGTGGACGGCCCGGAGCTGGCCTCCCTGCACTTCTGCCTGAGCCTGCTGCTGGACCACTCGGCGAGCTTCCCGGACGCCGATCCGATGCGCTGGAGTCCCGCCGTGTCCGGGCTCTTCCTCCTCGACTGGGTGCACCGCCGGGCCGTGCTGGACATGGACGACGCGGCGATGCTCCCCCGGGTGCTGCGGGCCTGGGCGCGGTACGCGTCGCGCCAGCGCGGGCTGCCCGAGGCGGCGGCGACGCGCACCGACGAGGCGATCGAGGAGATGGTGCCGGAGTTCGCCCGCCTCTACTCGACAGGTGAGCGACGCAGCGCTGCCACCGCCGCGGTGGCGCAGCTGATGGCCGACGGGGTGGACCCGGACGACCCGGCCGCGCTGGACGCGTGGATCGAGGCGAACCGCCACCGCCTCGCCGACGACGGCGCCTGACGGCGTTCGAGGGGTGGGCGGCTACGCGCCGCCCGCCCTGGGCCCGGCCGACATCGCCCGCCAGGGCCGAGCGGCACCGCCCACCAGGGCCGACCGGAACGCCGCCGGCCCCTGGTCGGGCTAGCGCAGCGGGCCGAAGATCACCGCGGCGATCAGGGCACCGAGGGCACCTCCGGTCAGCACCTGCGCCACAGTGTGGTCTCTCAGCCGTACCCGGGACCAGCCGACCACCGCCAGCAGCGGTGCGGCGACGATCAGCCGGGTCCCGAAGGTCAGCATCAGGATGACCAGCGTGCCCGCGGCCACCGCCGAGTGGATCGACATCTTCCACCAGTGGCTGACCGACACGGCGACGACGAGGCCGACGAGGCCGGACACCGCCAGTGCCAGCACCGGGCGGGGCGCGCCGAGCACGGCGAGCAGGGCGAGCCCCGCCGCGACCGAGCCGAGGCCGACCAGCAGCGGTGCCCGGCGCTGCTCCCGGCGGCCGACGTGGTGGTCGGTGAGCCGGCCACGGCGTACCCCGCCGACGATGTAGGCGAACGGGATGCCGGTGACGAACAGAGTGGCGAGCAGACCCCAGACGAGGCCCTGACCGGGGCGGCTGGCGCTGTGCCAACTCACCGTGATGATCAGCAGCGACACGAGCACCGCCGGGGCGGTCACCTCGGTGACCAGCCGGGCGATCCGCAGCCCCGGGCCGGGCCGGATGGTGACCGGGCGGGGTTCCGCACCGCCGCCCACGCCACCCCCTCCGGTACGCGCCTACCGCCGCATGCCGCCGTCGCCGGACGAGCCGCGCCTGATCGTCACCGTACCTTCGGCGACACCGCACCGTAGGTCGGTCCGGCCAGTGGCGCCGGGCTGACGCTTTGCGTCGAGGCGACGGCCGACGGCGAAGGGATCGCCGGGCTGGGTCGGCGGGTCGGTACCGCGGGCGGCGTGGGCGTGGGGGCCGGGACGGACCGGGTGCTGGTCGGCACGGCGGTCGCTGTCGCGTCGTCGGTAGGCGTGGGTGTCGGCCCCAGCGTCGGGTCCAGTGTGGGCGTCGGGTCCACCGTCAGGGTCGGGGTCGGATCGGGGTCGGCCGAGCCGGTCGGGTCCGGGTCCGGCGAGTCGGTGGGGTCCGGGTCCGGCGAGTCGGTCGGGTCGGGGTCGGTCGGGTCCGGGTCCGGCGGATCGGTCGGGTCGGGGCCGGTCGACGGCGGCGGAACGACGGGTGGGGGTGCCGGCGGCGAGGTGCTCCGCGTGGGTCTCGGTGCCACCGGCGGGGCTGTCGTCCAGCGGGCGGGCCCGGGATCGGCGGCGGGCCCCTCCCGTGGACGCGACGGGGCGGCCGGCAGCCAACCGCTGGTCGGGTCGACGCTGGGCGTGCCGAGCGGGGGAAGCGGTGGTTGGCTGGTCATCGGCATGGGAATCACCACCGGCCCGACGGACGGGGTCGGCATGAACGGGGTGCTGCTGTCCGGTAGGGCGGTGCTGCCCGGGGTGGCCGAGCCCGCGCTGATCGCGGCGAGGATGGGCATCGACGCTGTGCCGGCCAGCAGCGCGACGGTGAGCAGGTAACCGCGGGAGGGGCCACCGGCGCCGGGGGCCCGGTGGACACCGACCATCCGGCGGTAGCCGCCGGCCGACCGATGCCGGCCAAGCGCTGGTATGCCGGGACCGTCACCTGGCTCGAACACCGCACACCCCTAGTCGTCGGCCGTCGGTGGACATGAATGGACGCCGTCGTGGGTAAAAACCCGACAAATAACCCGATAGGCGCGATCCTGCGGTAATCAGCCTCGCGCAGTCACAGTGGGTCAGCCAACCTCCACCGCGTGTCGACACGCGGTGCTGCCCGAACGGTGACGAATCGTGCCGCAACGCATGGGAAACGCGGGCCGGCATGATGACGACAAAGGGTGTCAAATCATGGGCGGTCGGATTGCGGAGGCAGGCGTACTGTGGGCGCGCTCACCTGCTCTGCGAATATGGAGCACGACGGCAACGCAGCCGTGACCTCCGCGCACCCTCGCGGCAGGCGCGGTTGAGCGCCGGCGCTCCCGATCCGGGTTCGGCCAGAACCCGGATCACGCCGTGCGGCAACCCCCACCGGGGCTAGGCGCGGCCGCCAGGAACCGGTCCGGCAGCAGCCGGGCAGGCGCACGAGTTGCGCGGCCGGGTGACCCCCCGGTGCCGACGCAGACACGACAGGGAGAGACCGATGGCAAAGGGCGACCCCGGGGGCACCACCCGCAGCAAGCGGGCTGCACCCCGCTCCAGGAAGGGCGCGACCGGCGACCCCGCGCTGGTGCAGCTACTCACCCCCGAAGGCGAGCGGATCGACAGCGCCACCGGGCCGGACGGCACCGAGTACCGCGTCGACTTCACCGACGAGGAATACCGCGGTCTCTACCGGGATCTGGTGCTGGTCCGGAAGCTGGACGCCGAGGCGACCGCTCTTCAGCGCCAGGGCGAGCTGGGCCTGTGGGCCAGCCTGCTCGGCCAGGAAGCCGCGCAGGTCGGCTCCGGGCGGGCGCTGCGCACCCAGGACATGGCCTTCCCGACCTACCGGGAGCACGGCGTCCTCTACTGCCGGGGCATCGACCCGATCATGCCGCTCGGCCTGTTCCGTGGCGTCGACCAGGGCGGCTGGGACCCGAACGAGTTCAAGTTCAACATGTACACGATCGTCATCGGCGCGCAGACCCTGCACGCGACCGGCTACGCGATGGGGATCACCATCGACGGCAAGACCGGCACCGACGACGGCGAGGCGGCGATCGCCTACTTCGGCGACGGCGCCACCAGCCAGGGCGACGTGAACGAGGCGTTCGTCTGGGCCAGCGTGTTCAACGCGCCGCTGGTCTTCTTCTGCCAGAACAACCAGTACGCGATCTCCGAGCCGCTGGAGCGGCAGACCCGTGTCCCGCTCTACCAGCGGGCCGCCGGCTTCGGCTTCCCCGGCGTACGGGTGGACGGCAACGACGTGCTCGCCACGTACGCGGTCACCCGCACCGCGCTGGACAACGCCCGCCTCGGACAGGGCCCGAGCCTGATCGAGGCGTACACCTACCGGATGGGCGCGCACACCACCTCCGACGACCCGACCCGCTACCGCATCGCCAGCGAGGTCGAGGCGTGGCAGGCCAAGGACCCGATCGCCCGGGTCAAGGCCTTCCTCGAGAAGCAGCAGATCGCCGACGCGGGCTTCTTCGCCGAGGTCGACGAGCAGGCCCGCCGCGAGTCGGTGCACCTGCGCGAGCGGGTCCTGGAGATGCCGGACCCGGAGCCGGTGACGATGTTCGACCACGTCTACCCCAACGGGTCGCCGCTGCTCGACGAGCAGCGCGCGAAGTTCAGCCGCTACATGGAGTCGTTCGAGGGGAGCGCCCACTGATGGCCACGGAGACGCTCACCATCGGCAAGGCCCTCAACACCGGTCTGCGCCGCGCCCTGGAGAACGACCCCAAGGTCATCATCATGGGCGAGGACGTCGGCAAGCTCGGCGGCGTCTTCCGGATCACCGACGGTCTTCAGAAGGACTTCGGCGACCAGCGGGTGATCGACACCCCGTTGGCCGAGTCCGGCATCATCGGCACCGCTGTCGGTCTGGCCATCCGCGGCTACCGGCCGGTCTGCGAGATCCAGTTCGACGGCTTCGTCTACCCCGCGTACGACCAGATCGTGTCGCAGGTGGCGAAGATGCACTACCGCTCGGGCGGCAGGCTCAGCATCCCCATGGTGATCCGGATCCCGTTCGGCGGCGGCATCGGCGCTGTCGAGCACCACTCCGAGTCGCCGGAGGCATACTTCGCGCACACCGCCGGCCTGAAGGTGGTGACCTGCTCCAACCCGCAGGACGCGTACGTGATGATCCAGCAGGCCATCGCCTCGGACGACCCGATCGTCTTCCTGGAGCCCAAGCGGCGCTACTGGGAGAAGGGCCAGGTCGACCTGGACGCGCCGCTGTCCGCCGCGTACCCCCTGCACTCGGCGCGGGTCGTGCGGCCCGGCACCGACGTCACCGTGCTGGCCTACGGCCCGATGGTGCGGACCTGCCTGGAGGCGGCGACCGCCGCCGCCGAGGACGGCCGGGAGTTGGAGGTCATCGACCTGCGCTCGCTCTCGCCGCTGGACCTGACCGCGGCGTACGAGTCGGTGAAGCGCACTGGCCGTGCGGTGGTGGTGCACGAGGCGCCGTCCAACATCGGCCTCGGCGCCGAGTTGGCCGCCCGGATCACCGAGGAGTGCTTCTACTCCCTGGAGTCGCCAGTACTACGGGTGACCGGCTTCGACACCCCCTACCCGGCCGCCCGGGTGGAGGAGGAGTACCTGCCCGACCTCGACCGGGTGCTCGACGCCGTCGACCGCACCTTCGGCTGGTGAGCGACATGTCCCGGATCAAGACGTTCAACCTGCCTGACCTGGGCGAGGGGCTGACCGAGGGCGAGATCCTGGCCTGGCTGGTCAAGGTAGGCGACACCATCGAGCTGAACCAGCCGATCGTCGAGGTGGAGACGGCGAAGGCGGCCGTGGAGATCCCGGCGAAGTGGGCCGGTCAGGTCCAGGCGATCCACCACCCGGAGGGCACCACTGTCGAGGTCGGTACGCCGATCATCGCGATCGACACCGACCCGGGTGCCGGGCCGCTGGACGCGCCGTCGACCACTGCCACGCCCAGCGCTGACCTGCCCACCCCGTCGGCGGCCTCGCTGGCGGCGGTCGAGGTGGCACCGGCCGAGGGCATGGTCGAGCCCGGCCTCATCGGTGGTGCGGCCCCGGGTGGGCGGACGGCGGTGCTGGTCGGCTACGGCCCGCGTACCACCGCCGCGAAGCGCCGCCCCCGCAAGGGCGCGGTCCCGGCGCAGGCCGTGGCGGCTCCCGCACCGGCGGCGCCGACTCCGCCACCGGTGGTCGCGCCGGCCCAGAACGGGCGGGCCGCGACGGCGACCGGCGGGGTGCTGGCCAAGCCGCCGGTGCGCAAGCTCGCGAAGGATCTCGGGGTCGACCTCGGCACGTTGACCGGGTCGGGGCCGCTCGGCTCGATCACCCGGGAGGACGTCCAGCAGGCGGCGAGCGGCGCGAGTGTGGTGGTTGCCGAGCCGATCGCGGCGACGACCGCGCCCAGCTTCGGCGCGGACCGGGAGCAGCGCATCCCGGTCAAGGGCGTCCGCAAGCTGACCGCCGAGAACATGTCCCGCTCGGCGTTCACCGCCCCGCACGTGACGGAGTTCCTGACCGTCGACGTGACCCGGGCGATGAAGGCCCTGGACCGGCTGCGCGGCCGACGGGAGTGGCGCGACGTACGGGTCTCGCCGCTGCTGCTGGTGGCGAAGGCGGTGCTGCTGGCGGTGCAACGGCACCCGATGGTCAACTCGACCTGGGCGGGCGACGAGATCGTGGTCAAGGAGTACGTCAACCTCGGCATCGCGGCGGCCACCGAACGCGGCCTGATCGTGCCCAATGTCAAGGACGCCGGCCGACTCTCGCTGCGGGAGTTGGCGGACGCGCTGACCGACCTGGTGCAGACGGCGAAGTCCGGCCGCACCTCGCCGGCGGCCATGTCCGGCGGCACGCTGACCATCACCAACGTCGGCGTGTTCGGGGTGGACACCGGCACACCGATCCTGCCGCCGGGTGAGTCCGCGATCCTGGCCTTCGGCGCGGTGCGGGAGATGCCCTGGGTGCACAAGGGCAAGGTCAAGGTTCGCCAGGTCACCACGCTGGGGCTGAGCTTCGACCACCGGATCGTCGACGGTGAGCTGGGCTCGAAGTTCCTGCGGGACATCGGCGACTTCCTCACGGATCCGGAGGCGGCCCTGCTCGCCTGGACCTGATCGCTTCGAACGCCAGCCACGGCCGGTGTGCCACGGGTTAACGCCCGGCACACCGGCCGTGTCCGTTGGGCAACGGAACCGTCGGCCAGATGGCCTGTTGACCTTTGATTGTTAGGCAGGTGTCTCAGCTCACCTAATAATCGATGGAAGTTCGCCGGCTTCTGCTGTTGAATAGAGGCATCAGGGGCTGACAACCGAATAGCTAGGGGGACCCACCAATGAGCATGATCGAGCGAATCCGCAACCACCGCGACGCGACCCGCCGCGCCCGTGCCATCGAGCACGCGCTGCGCTCGGCGAACTCGCCGGCGGTTCGCGAGGAGATCCTCGTCATCGCCCAGCGTCACATGAGCTGACGCTCCACGACATTCCTCACCTCCTCCAGATCGATGGCCCACCCGGCCCACCGGGTGGGCCATCGGCGTTTCCGAACCACCACCACCGGGATTCCGCCCTGCCGCAGCGCCCGGTACGGTGGGCTTCGGTCGCCGCCCGCCGACCCGGCAGAGGCCGAGCCGACAGAAACTGCTCGACATCAACCGGCGACGGTGAGTGACGACCAGTGCTCCTTGGACGTGTCGTGCCACCACCCGATACCGTGCGGGGAGCCGGCACAGCGGTACGCCGGTGACGCCGGCAGCCACGCCGAGGAGACCGATCGGCACCGGCGAGCCGACATGTGATGGAGGAGGCGCACCCATGACGTCCGAGGGCCCGCACCGACCCGGCCAAGAGCCGGACGAGGTGTCGCCGGGCGCCGGCGGACCGGCGCCGTACGGCGACCGCCCGGCGCAGCCGGACAACGGCCAGAACGCCGCCGGCCCCGACCTGGGCTGGGCACCCCCGCCCCCGACACGGCCCCACCCGTCGGTGCCGGCATGGGCGGCCCAGCCCGAGCAGCCGGCGGCCCCCGCCTGGGGTGCCGCAGCCGCTCCGCAACCCAACGACCCGGCGCAGCCCGCCTGGGCCGCCGGTGGTGGCGCGAGCGAGCCGCCGCAGCAGCAGCCCGGCACGTGGCCCGGCAACGACGGTGCGCCAGCGCCGGCACAGCCCGACCCCTGGGCCGCGCAACAGCAGGGCTGGACGCCGGCCGAGCAGAGCGCTCCCGCACCGACCTGGACCCCGAACGCCCCCGCTGAGCAGCCGGACTGGGCTCAGGCCCAGCCTGCCGCACGGGGCGCCGCGCAGGTTCCCCCGGCCACCGCGGCCTGGCCCGCCCAGGAGGACCCGGCCAGCGGCTGGGGCGGCGCGGCGCAGGCCAACCCGCCCGCAGCAGACTGGCGAGCGGCCGAGTCTCCGCAATCCGAGGCACCGCAGGCCGCCGGCTGGTCCGGCGGCGCCCAGCAGGACCAGGCCACTGGCAACGGCGGCTGGCCCGCCGGTGCCGCCCGCGACGACCAGCCGGTGTGGACGCCGGCGGAGCAGTCGCCACCGACCTGGGGCCAGCCCGCCGAAGCGACCGAGCAGCCCGCCCCCGGCTGGGGTCAGGCCGCCCAGCCGAGCCCGGCCCGTGGCGCCGCCCAGGTCCCGGCTCCGACAACGAACTGGCCCGCGCAGGACGATCCGGCCAACTCCGGCGGGTGGGCCGCGCAGCAGCAGCAGGCGCAGCCCGCCGGGTGGAACGACGGCAGCGACGCACGGCAGGACCAGTCCGCGCAGCCGGCCGCCTGGGGCGAGGCCGAAGGCCGTCCGCAGCAGCCCGACTGGGTGCTCTCCCAACCGGAGCAGCCGACCGAGCGGCCGGAGCAGGCGGCGTGGACCCCGGCGGAGCCGACCAACCTCCCCGCCCGTGCCAGCGCCAGCGTGCCCACCAGCGGCGGCGCGCCCAACTGGGCCACCGGCCCGGACAACGCCGCCCAGGGCAACTCCGGCGGCGTGTCGGAGGTCGAGCCGTGGGCACCCGGTGAGGTGTGGGGTCGCGCGGAGGCCGAGGCTTCCGCCCAGTCCCGTGGAGGCTGGGAGGCGGACCGGGGCGACGAGGCACCGGCCTATCGGCCTGGGCCCGCGCCGGGCATCTCGCCGGCGAACGCGGTGCCGCTGCCCCCGCAGGAGCAGCGCGTCCCGGGTGCCAGCCTGGCTGCCGCCCCGCCGGCCGACTACGCGCCCCAGGCCCAGTTCGCTCCGATCCCCGAGCAGCCCGCCTACGCCGAGCGGGAGACCCCGGACGCCGCCGCGCAGTACGGTGGCCGCACCGAGGACGCCTCTGCGAGCGGCGCCGTGGTGCCCGCCCCGCGTACCTCTCCGGAGTCCGGAGCGGGCCGCGCGGTCGTACCGGTGTCGGACGCCGAATCGGCAGCCGGGGCAGCCGCCCGCGCCACGGCGAGCGCTTCGGTGCCGCTGGCCAGCCGGGTGATGCCCCCGACCGACCAGGCGATCCGACCGACCGGCACGGCCAACCCGCAACCCCGGGTGTACGGCCGTCCGGCGCGACCGGAGCCGGAGGCCGAGCCGGAGCCGGAGGCGTTCCAGGGCGACTCGGGCGCGGACCGCCAGGGTGCTCCGGAGTGGCAGAACGACGCGCCACGGCAGGCCACGCCCGACTGGCAGCACGAGGGGCAGCGTCAGATCGCTCCCGACTGGCAGAACGACGCGCAGCGGCAGCAGTCCCCACCCGATTGGCAGAACGACGCGCAGCGGCAGGCTGGACCCGGCTGGGGCGGCGAGTCCCCGGCCGATCCGCGCTTCGACGACCGGCAGGCCGCAGCGAACTCATTCAACGAGGCCCCGCCGGCACCGCCGGCGTTCCCGCCCGGTGTGCCGTCCTTCGTCGACGCCCCGGGCAACAACAGGCCGGTGAACGGCACCCGCCCGCACTCCGGTGCCGAGCCGCCGGCGGACCAGTTCGGCGGCCCCGGGTCGCCTGCCGCCGGTGCTGCCACTGTGAACGGGGCGGCGACCTTCGGTGCGCCGAACTTCGGTGGCCCGGGCACCGGCGC
Source organism: Micromonospora sp. NBC_00821 (assembly GCF_036347035.1). Classification (NCBI taxonomy): domain Bacteria; kingdom Bacillati; phylum Actinomycetota; class Actinomycetes; order Micromonosporales; family Micromonosporaceae; genus Micromonospora; species Micromonospora sp. NBC_00821. Next base: position 322,841 of record NZ_CP108880.1, on the reverse strand, counting down.
GCCGGGCTTCGGTGGGCCGGCGACCGAACCGGCGCCGGGCGGCGGCTTCCCGTCGTTCCCGCCACCGCCGCAGCCCGCGCCGTCCTGGGGCCAGGAGACCGGCCAGGCGGACCAGGGTCGGTTCGACTCGTTCAAGCCGGACGCCGACGAGCCGAAGGTGGAGCCACCGACGCCGAAGGTGCGCAACGGCCGGGTGCTGGCCGCGGTGCTGATCGCCGCGATGCTCATCCTGGCGGTGCCGCTCGGCCTGCTGCTGCTGCTCGGCAAGGTCGGCGGGGACGACACGCCGTCCTTCGACCCGGCGGTCGGCACCTGCGTGAAGCAGTCCGGGCAGGGCGGCGCCTCGGCGGCGGACTGCGGCGAGGCGGGCGCGTTCACGATCGTCTCGAAGGTGGACGCCAAGGAGAAGTGCACCGACACGACGCAGCCCCACGTGGTGCTGCCGGGTGAGGGCACCAACCGGGTGCTCTGCCTGAAGCCGGCCACGAAGTAGCTCCACCGACGGCGGGGTCACGGGCAACCGTGGCTCCGCCGTCGTCGTACCCGGAGCCTCTTGCTTCAGGCACAATCCGGTCGTGCAACGCGAGTTGGCGGCGGCGCTGGAGCCGATCTTGTCCGATCTTGGGAAGCCTGACGGGGTGCAGCCCGATCTCCGCGATGAACCGTGGCGAGACGACCCACAGACCGCCAGCGCCTTCCTCTACGCTTCCGACGGTTCCGGCCGAGGGATCTCGATCGACCTCGGCCTACCCACAGCTACACAGATCGTCGCGCTCGCCGACCAGGTTCAGGACTGGGCGGTGGAGGCACTGTGGTCACTGGGTCGTGCCACCAACTGGCCGCCCTGTCCCCAGCATCCCGAGAGCCACCCCCTGACAGCGGTGGTACGCGCCGACCGAGCGGTCTGGGCCTGTCCCACTCTTGGGACCGAGATCAGCGAGATCGGGAAGCTCGGCCACTGAGCAAGCTATTCGCAGCTCGGCCCGTCGATCTTGCAGCTTCGGTCGTTCTTTTGCACCAAATGCGCCCTAGGTCGGGACAGAAAGTGCAAGATCGCGTAGGTCACCGCAGCGAAGGCGGCGCAGGCTAGGACGCTTGTCGTACGGGTCACGGCGGCTGGGCCCACGGGGCGTGGCAGGCTGACAGGCATGGGAACGACAGCGCGTGTACGCGCCCCCGAACTGCGTGGTCGGGGCTGGCTGAACACCGGTGGGCGCGAACTGAAGCTCGCCGACCTCCGCGGCAAGATCGTCATTGCCGATTTTTGGACGTTCTGCTGTATCAACTGCCTGCACGTGCTCGACGAGCTGCGCCCGCTGGAGGAGAAGTACGGCGACCTGCTCGTCGTGATCGGCGTGCACTCGCCGAAGTTCGAGCACGAGAAGGACGCCGACGCCCTCGCCGCCGCAGTGGAGCGGTACGGGGTGCACCACCCCGTACTCGACGATCCTGAGCTGGACATGTGGCAGCAGTACGCGGCCCGGGCCTGGCCGACCCTGTCGGTGATCGACCCCGAGGGTTACGTGGTGGCCACCATGGCCGGCGAGGGGCACGCCGAGGGGCTGGCCCGACTGATCGACGAGTTGGTCGCCACCCACGAGGCGAAGGGCACCCTGCACCGGGGGAACGGCCCGTACGTCCCGCCGCCGGCACCGGAGACCGCGCTGCGCTTCCCGGGTAAGGCGGTGCTGCTGCCCAACGGCAACCTGCTGGTCTCGGACTCGGCCCGGCACTCCCTGGTCGAGATCGACCCGGACGGCGAGACGCCGGTGCGTCGGATCGGCTCGGGCGAGCGCGGCCGGGCGGACGGGCCGGCCACCGCGGCGACGTTCTCCGAGCCGCAGGGGGTGTGCCTGCTGCCCACGCACATCGCCGAGGTGGCCGGCTACGACCTGGTGGTGGCCGACACTGTCAACCACCTGCTGCGCGGCGTACGGCTGGAGTCCGGCGAGGTGGTCACCGTGGCCGGCAGTGGGCGGCAGTGGCGCGCCGAGGTCGACGACCACGCCCACGACGCGTTCGCCGTCGACCTCTCGTCGCCGTGGGACCTGGCCTGGTACGACGACAAGCTGATCATGGCGATGGCCGGCATCCACCAGCTCTGGTGGTTCGACCCGATCAAGCGGACCGCCGGCATGTACGCCGGCACCACTGTCGAGGCGTTGCGCGACGGCCCGCTGGCCGAGGCGTGGATGGCCCAACCGTCGGGGCTCTCCGTCTCCGCGGACGGCACCCGGCTCTGGGTGGCCGACAGCGAGTCCAGCGCCGTCCGGTACGTCGAGAACGGTGTGCTGGGCACCGCCGTCGGGCAGGGCCTGTTCGACTTCGGGCACGTGGACGGCCCGGCGGAGTCGGCGCTGCTCCAGCACCCGCTGGGCGTGTGCGCGCTGCCGGACGGCTCGGTGCTGATCGCGGACACGTACAACGGCGCGGTGCGTCGCTTCGACCCTGCCAGCAACCAGGTCTCCACCGTCGCCGACGGGTTGGCGGAGCCGAGCGACCTGGTGCTCACCCCGTCCGGTGAGGTGCTGGTGGTGGAGTCCGCCGCGCATCGGTTGACCCGGCTCGCCCCCGGTGCCCTGTCGGCGGCGGGTGCCAGCACTGTGGACGGGCCCCGGCGCCGCACGGAGCGCAAGCCGACCGACGTCGCCGCCGGCGAGGTCACCCTGGACATCGTCTTCACCCCGGCGCCGGGGCAGAAGCTGGACGAGACGTACGGGCCGTCGACCCGGCTGGTGGTCTCCGCGTCCCCGCCGGAACTGCTGGTGGACGGTGCCGGCACGGGCACCGAACTGTCCCGCCGGTTGGTGCTCAACGGCGAGGTCACCGCAGGGGTGCTTCAGGTGACCGCGCAGGCGGCGACCTGTGACGCGGACGTCGAGCACGCGGCGTGCCACCTGACCCGGCAGGACTGGGGCGTACCGGTCCGGGTGGTCGACGGCGCGGTGACCCGGCTGCCGCTGGTGCTTCGCGGCCTGGACGCCTGACGCGATCGGAGGGGCCCAACTGGGCCCCTCCGGTCAGGCGAACGGGGCCAGCGTGATGTCGGCGTCGATCAGGGTGGCGCGGACGAGTTCGGCTGCGGAAACCGCGCCCGGGGTGTCACCGTGCACGCAGATCGAGTCGACCGAGCACGGGATGACTGTGCCGTCGACCGCCACCACGCTGCGTTCGGTGGCCATCCGCGCCGCCCGTTCGGCGATCTGCTCGGGATCGGTGATCACCGCGCCGGGGGTGCCGCGCGGCACCAGCGCCCCGTTGGGCAGGTAGGCGCGGTCGGCGAACGCCTCGGCAACCACCGGCAGGCCCGCGCCCACGGCGAGTTGGGCGAGCGTCGAGCCGGGAAGGCAGAGTACGGGCAGCTCGGGGTCGTAGCCGCTGACGGCGGCGACCACCGCTGCCGCCTGGGACTCGTCGGTGCTGGCCGCGTGGTAGAGCGCCCCGTGCGGCTTGAGGTAGCGGACCCGGGTGCGGAACAACCGGCAGAACGCGTCCAGCGCCCCCAACTGGTAGGTCACCTCGTCGCGTAGCTCGGCGAAGTCGTACGCGATGTGCCGCCGGCCGAAGCCGGCCAGATCCCGGTAGCCGACCTGCGCGCCCACCGCGACCCCGCGCCGCGCGGCGCCCTCGCAGACCCGCCGCATGGTGGACGGGTCGCCGCCGTGGAAGCCGCAGGCGACGTTTGCGGAGGTGACGAGGCTCAGCAGCGCCTCGTCGTCGCCGAGTCGCCAGATGCCGAATCCCTCGCCCAGGTCAGCGTTGAGGTCCATGGAATCTGACGGTAGTACCTGGCCGGGCCTGCGCGAGCGGGGTCACGTCGGTGACCACCCCGATGACTGGGTATCCACCGGTGGTCGGGTGGTCCGCGAGGAAGATCAGGGGTTGTCCGTCCGCCGGCACCTGCACCGCGCCGAGCACGATGCCCTCGCTGGGGAGTTCGCCGGCCACCGCGCGGGGCAGCGCCGCGCCGGCGAGCCGCGCGCCGACCCGGTTGCTCACCGGGCTGATGGTGTACGCGCTGCCGAAGAGCCGGTCGAACGCGGTCGGCGTGAACCAGTCCTCGCGAGGACCGGGGACCAACGTCAGGTGCAGCTCCTCAGGCGGCGTGGGGCACACGGTCAGGTCCACCGGTGCGGGGGTGCCGACCGGGTCACCGAGCGGCAGCAGGTCACCGTCCCGTAGCCGGGGCGGTCCCAGCCCGGAGAGGGTGTCGGTGGCCCGGCTACCGAGCACTAGCGACACGTCGATGCCGCCCGCCACCGCCAGCCAACTCCGTACACCCCGCAGGGCGGGACCGATCCGCAGCACCGTCCCCGCCGGCACTGTGAGCGGGCGTCCGGTGTCACCGGGTCGGACACCCGCCTGGACGGCGACCTCGGCGCCGGTCACAGCCACCGTCGCCGCCCGGGTCAGCCGCACTGTGCAACCGGTCAGGGTGATCTCCAGGCCGGCCGCCTGCTCCGGATTGCCTACCAGTCGGTTGGCCAACCGCAGGGCACCCGGGTCGAGGGCACCGGACCGCGGTACGCCCAGGTGCGCCCAACCCGGCCGGCCCAGGTCCTGCACTGTGGTGAGCGCACCGGCGCGGAGCACCTCGATGGCGGCCGGGTGGGTCACGCCGCCACCATCCGGACCGTTGTGCCCGGACCGAGTCGGGCCGGCGGGTCGGCGGCCACGTCGAACAGCACCAGGTCGGTCCGACCGACCAGCAGCCAGCCGCCCGGGGAAGCGCCCGGGTAGATGCCGGCGTACGGGCCGGCCAACGCGACCGAGCCGGCCGGCACCCGGGGACGGGGCGTGGCCAGCCGGGGCAGCGCCAACTCGGTGGGCAGCCCGGTCAGGTAGGGGAATCCGGGGGCGAATCCGCAGAAGGCCACCCGGAACCGGGTGCTGGCCAACCGGTGCCGCACTGCCGGCACGTCCACGCCCCAGTGCTCCGCCACCGCTGGCAGGTCCGGCCCGTCGAAGATGACCGGTACGTCCACGTCCGCCGCGCCGTCGGCTCCGTCTCCGGTCGTGGCGCTGTGGGCGTGGGCATGGGCGTCGGCTTTGGCGTGGGCTTCGGCTTTGGCGTGGTCTTCGGCTTTGGCGTGGGCTTTGCCGTGGGCGTTGCCGTCGACGTTGCCGTCGACGTCGGCGTCGGCGTCGGCGTCGGCGTCGGCGTCGGCGTCGGCGTCGGCGTCGGCGTCGGCCTGATTGGGGCGGATGGTCGCGGTGGTGACGGCGGGCGCCCATCGGGTCAGCTGCTCGGCCGTGGTGGTCGGGTCGGGCAGGCCGTCGAGCAGGACTGTCCGGGCCGCCGGCACGATCTCCACGGCGATCAGGTCGCCCCGCTCCCGACGCCGCCACAGCTCGGCCCGCCACGCTTCGACAAACACGGCTTCCGGGATGTCGGCCGCGGCTTCGGGGGTGTCGGCGGGGGTGGTGCAGTCGAGTAGCAGGGCGTGCGCCCCGACGGGCCGGATCCGCATTCGCTCATCCTCGCCGATGTCGAGCCGATCCGGTGTTCACGTTGACGGTGCCAGGTGTCACCAACGCCACTACTTACAAGTAACCTACGGTGCCGTAACCTGACTGGGTGACCACCTCCGCCCCGCTTCGCCTGAAGCCGGTCGACATCGGTAAGCCCCGGATGCGCGGCTGGCTACACACGTACGCCTTCTTCGTCGCCGTGGTCTGCGGCATCGTGCTCTGCTCGATCGCCGCGACCCGGCCGGGGTGGGCACCCCTGGTGAGCTGCCTCATCTACAGCCTGACGGTCTGCGGGCTCTTCGGCACGAGCGCGCTGTACCACCGTCGTGTGTGGTCAGAGCGCGGCTACCAGGTGATGCGCCGGATGGACCACTCGATGATCTTCGTGTTCATCGCCGGCACGTACACACCGCTCTGCGCGATGCTGCTCGCCCCCCGGCCGGCCACCGTGATGCTGGCCCTGGTCTGGGGCGGCGCGCTGGCCGGCGTGGCGGTCAAGGTGATCTGGCCGCATGCGCCGCGCTGGGTGTCCGCGCCGCTCTACCTGGCGCTGGGCTGGGTGGCGGTCGCCATGCTGCCGGAGATCCTGCACGGGGGCGGCGTCGCAGCGCTGGTGCTGCTGATCGTCGGAGGCGCGATCTACAGCGTCGGCGCGGTCTTCTACGCGTTGCGCCGACCCAACCCGTGGCCGACCGTCTTCGGCCACCATGAGTTCTTCCACGCCTGCACGCTGCTGGCGGCGCTCTGTCACCACATCGCGATCTACTTCGCGCTGTTCGCCTGACCCGAACGGCCACGACGCAGGCGCGACCCGAACGGCCACGACGCAGGCGCGACCCGAACGGCCACGACGCAGGCGCGACCCGAACGGCCACGACGCAGGCGCGGCCCAAACGGCCGGTGCACAGGCGGCCCAGCGAACGCAGCCCGGCATAAACGCACCCTGGCGCGAACGCAGCCCGACCTCCTGGTCCCGGCAGCGCCGCTCGGCGCGAACGCAACGGCGGCGGCCGCCATGATCGTGCTCGATCAAGGATGTAGTGGCCTCCCTGGCACCCGAGAGCCCTATTTCCTGGATCGAGCGCGATCTTCGGCCGATCACCGCTCCCGGGCGGGCCCCGGCATCGGGCCCGCCCTCAAGATCCGCGCAACATCGGGGAAACTGCTGCCTCGCCGCACCCTCAGGCAGCAACTTCCCTGAAAGTGTGCGGATCTTGGCAGGGGTGGCGGGACGCCGGCGGTCCCGGCGCAGACGCGAACCGGGCGCAGACGCGAACCGGGCGCAGACGCGAGCCGGGGCCCCGCGACGCTGCGGGACCCCGGAGTGTGTGGGCGAGGATCAGACCGGTCGGCCCGGCCGACGCACCTCGCGGTACTCCTGCATGACCTGGTTGTCCTGGACCGGCACGACCCGGTCGGCCACCACGCGCTCCTCGCGAACCGGAGCGGCCACCACCGGGCGGCGGCGGCTGTTCCAGAAGTAGAGGGTGGTGAGCAGGCCGGCGACGCCGGCGAGCATCAGCACCCAGCCGACCACGGCCAGGTCCAGCCAGCCCAGGTCGGCCTCCACTGCGAATGCGAAGATCGCGCCTAATGCGATCAAGAAGATGCTGCCACCAATGCCCATGTCTCGCTCCTCGGCTCTAACGTCGCGCCGCGGCCGTCGGTAGGGGTGCGGCATCCATCGACTTACCCAGGCACGGAGATCGCCAATCGGGCAAGCTGGGGGCATGACGGACGTCGACCCCGACACACGGACTCTGGTGTTGCTGCGGCACGCGAAGGCCGAGCAGGGCAGCGACGCGACGGACGACGCGGAGCGGCCGCTGAGCGCACGCGGAAACGCCGACGCGGCTGCGGCTGGGGCCTGGTTGGCGCACCAAGGGCTGCTGCCCGACGTGGTGATCTGCTCGACGGCCCGACGCACCCGGCAGACCTGGCACGGGGTGGCGATGGGGATGACCGGTTCACCGCCGGAGGGCGGCCCGACCGGTCCTCGGCCAACCGTCCGTTATGAGCCGGGTGCGTACGATGCGCACCCCGAGGAGTTGTTGTCGCTGGTCCGCACTGTGGACCCGGCGGCTCGTACAGCGCTGGTCATTGCCCACAATCCGGGCATCTCACTGCTTTCGGCGCTCCTGGATCCCGAGGGAGTGGACGACGGGGGTTTGCGCACCGCCGAGCTGGCAGTGCACCAGGTCCCAGCCGCTTGGGCGGAAGTGAGTAGGGCGGGAGCGCCGCTCGCGGCTCGCCACACCGCGCGCGACTGAGCCACCCGCCGATCCGATCGGGTGGCTCAGGGGTACGCGTTGTGCGGGGATCAGGACGGCGGCGCCGTTGGTGGCGGCGGGTCCGGCGGTGGCGGCATCATCGCCGTCGGATGAGACAGCCGGTTCTCCTCCACGATGAGGGTTCGAGCCCGCTTGCGCCGGTCCTGCCAGAACCAGACAGTGGTCAGCAGTACGGCCAGCCCGGCCAGGATGAACACCCAGCCGACCGCGCGTACGTCGATCCACCAGACGTTGGCCCTCAGCGCGAAGGTCAGGATCGCGCCGATGGCGATGAGAAAAATGCCGCTTCCTACACCCATGTGCGCTGCACTCCCCCGTGCGGTGGCTCTGGGCGTTCCCTTTCGAGGTCACGCGACGGTTACCCGCCACGCCAGCGGCATACCCGACCGGGCTAGGCCAATACGTGCCGCCGCCGGGCGGAGACGGCGACGGCCGGCGGGGCAGAAGCCCCACCGGCCGTGGCAGGTGCCGGGTGGTGCGACCCAGCACAAGACCTAGAAGGCCTCCTCCGGGAGGTCCATGATGTCGAGGTCGGCACCCTCGATGATCCGCCGGTCGGCGCCGATGCGGGGCAGCACCTCACGGGCGAAGAAGCGGGCAGCGGCCACCTTGCCGGTGTAGAACGCCTTGTCGCTGGCGGAGACCTCGCCCGCGAGGGCCTTCAGTGCCACCTCGGCCTGCCGCTGGAGCAGCCAGCCGACCACCAGGTCGCCGATCGCCAGCAGGAACCGCCGGCTGCTCAGCCCGACCTTGTAGAGCGCGCGGGTGTCGCCGCCCTGCGCCTCGCCCAGCCAGCCGGTCAGCACGCCGAGGATGTTCTGGATCTCGGCCAGCGCCCTGCCCAGCGCCTGCCGCTCCTCCTTGAGCTGGCCGTTGCCCGCCTCGGAGGAGATGAACTCCTGGATCTCGCCGGAGACCGCGAGCAGCGCCTTGCCGTTGTCCCGAACGATCTTGCGGAAGATCAGGTCGAGGCTCTGGATGGCGGTGGTGCCCTCGTACAGGGTGTCGATCTTGGCGTCGCGGACGTACTGCTCCAGCGGGTAGTCCTGGAGGAACCCGGAGCCGCCGAAGGTCTGCAGGGCCTCGTGCCCGAGCATCTCGTACGCCCGCTCCGAACCGACGCCCTTGACCAGCGGCAGCAGCAGGTCGTTGACCCGCTTGGCCAGCTTGGTGGCCTTCTCGTCCCCGGCAGCCTCGGCCAGCGCGACCTTGTCCTGCCAGGTGGCGGTGTAGAGGACCAGAGCGCGAAGACCCTCGGCGTACGACTTCTGCAGCAGCAGCGAGCGGCGCACGTCCGGGTGGTGGGTGATGGTGACCCGGGGGGCGGTCTTGTCCGCCTGCTGGATCAGGTCGGCACCCTGCACGCGGTTCTTCGCGTACTCGAGGGCGTTGAGGTAGCCGGTGGAGAGGGTGGCGATGGCCTTGGTGCCGACCATCATCCGGGCGTACTCGATGATCATGAACATCTGCCGGATGCCGTCGTGCTTGTCGCCCAGCAGCCAGCCCTTGGCCGGTACGCCGTGCTCGCCGAAGGTCACCTCGCAGGTGTTGGAAACCTTCAGGCCCATCTTGTGCTCGACGTTCGTGGCGTAGACGCCGTTGCGCTCGCCAAGCTCGCCGGTGGTCTCGTCGAAGTGGAACTTCGGCACCACGAAGAGCGACAGGCCCTTCGTGCCGGGGCCACCGGCACCCTCCACGCCGACCGGACGCGCCAGCACGTAGTGCACGATGTTGTCGCTCAGGTCGTGCTCACCCGAGGTGATGAAGCGCTTCACGCCCTCGATGTGCCAGGTGCCGTCGGGCTGCTGGATCGCCCGGGTGCGCCCCGCGCCCACGTCCGAGCCGGCATCCGGCTCGGTGAGGACCATCGTGGAGCCCCACTGCTTGTCGATGAAGAGCCTGGCCCACTTCTTCTGCCGCTCGTTACCCTCGACGTGCAGTACGTGCGCGAAGGACGGGCCGGAGGCGTACATCCAGACCGGCGCGTTCGAGCCGAGCACCAGCTCGGCGAGCGCCCACCAGAGGGCGCGCGGCGCGTTGGTGCCGCCCAGCGCCGGCGGCAGGTCCAGGCGCCAGAACTCGGAGTCCATGAATGCCTGGTAGGACTTCTTGAACGACTCCGGCAGCGGCGCGGTGTGCGTCGCCGGGTCGAAGACCGGCGGATTGCGGTCACTGTCCGTGTAGCTGGCGGCCAGATCCTCGCGGGCGAGGCGGTCGACCTCAGCGAGGAAGCTGCGGGCGGTGTCGGTGTCGAGATCCGAGTACGGCTCCTGGCCGAACGCCCGGTCCGCCCCGAAGACCTCGAACAGGTTGAACTCGAGATCCCGGAGGTTGCTCTTGTAGTGGGTCATGCTCGCTGGCCCCGCTTCCGGACAGGTGTTACCGATCAGTAACCCCGACTGTATTACTCGCGGGTAGGCAGCGACAAGCGGATCACCCAAGTGACGGCGATTACACACCTGCGGGCGCTGTCGGCCGGCTCAGCTCTCGGCGGCGCCGACCTCCCAGCTCGGGACGGCTACGGCCGCGCCGGTACGGGCTCCCACGTACTCCATCAGGACCAGCGCGATGTCGTCGTCGAGCCGACCGTGCACCCACTCGACCAGGGCGGTCTCCAGCGATGCCAGCCCGTCGGCGACAGTGCCATGGCCGAGCAGTCGCCAGGCCCGGTCGGCGGTCGGGAAGAACTCGCCGTCCCGCCGCGCCTCGCCGAGACCGTCGGTGAACAGCAGCAGCCGGTCCCCGGGCTCCAGGCGTTCGACCCGGGGGCGGACCACCGGCATGAACCCGAGCGGAGGCGCCGGGGCCGGTGGTTCCAGTGGGATCACCGCACCCCGGCGTAGCAGCAGCGGTGGCGGATGCCCGCAGTTGACGATCGTGAGGGTGCCGCCACGCTCCTCGACCAGTGCCGCCGTGACGAAGTCCTCGTCGCCGACGTTGCGGGCCACCGCGCGGTCCAGGTCGGCGACGACGGCCCGCAGGTCGGCCCGCTCGTACGCCACGTGCCGGTAGGAACCGAGGACGATGCTGGCCAGCCGGACCGCGTCCAGGCCCTTGCCCCGCACGTCACCGATGATCATGCGGACGCCGTAGGGCGTGTCGATTGCCTCGTACAGGTCGCCGCCGATCTCGGCCGTCGCGGTGGAGGAGATGTAGCGTCCCGCGACCGAGAGCGTGCCGACCTGCGGCCCGAGCGGGCGCAACACCGCCTGCTGGGCCACCGAGGCGAGTTTGGTCAGCTCCACGATCCGCTCGGCCTGCCGCTGGCGAACCCAGGCCACCGCCACGGCCATCCCGGTGACGAGCGCGACCGCGACAACGCTGACCGAGGTGGCCAACGAGACCTTCGGCGCGATCAGCGCGAAACCGGCGCCGATCAGCGTCGCCGCGACGCCCACTCCCAGGACCACCAGCCAGGACGCCAGGGCGGCGGCGAGAACCGGCGCGGCCGCCAGGAGCGCGACGTAGTGCACCTTGCGGCCGTCCGCCGCCTCCACCGCCGAGACGATCGCGAGCAGAACGAGGGCCGCGCCGAGGCCGGCGCGGGATCCGGGGCTCAGCGGGCGACGGCCCGACTGGAGGAGTCGCGTGGGTACGAGGGACAGTTTGCCTGATCCACGTGAACCGGTGAATGAACCTGACCCGTCGTCCGAGGAGGTTCTGTCCGGCCGGCCCAGTCGGCCGGCCGAATCGGCGTCGCCGATCCCACTCAGCCGAGGACCTCGTAGCGGACGGTGAGCGCGCCCACGTCGACCGAGGCGATGCTGGCGAAGGCGGCCCGGGAGAGGTCCAGGCAGCGGCCGTCGATGAACGGGCCGCGGTCGTTGATCCGCACCGTCACCGACTTGCCGTTGGCCGGGTTGGTTACCCGGACCTTGGTGTTGAACGGCAGTGTCTTGTGCGCGGCGGTCAACGCGTCGGGGTTGAACGACTCGCCGTTGGCGGTGAGCTGCCCGTCGGAGTAGAACGAGGCGCCGCACGAGCCGCTGTCCAGCACCTTCGCCGCAGCCGTGGTCTTCTTGGCCGTCGGCTTCGGCTTCGGCGACGCGGTGCGCTCCTTGTTCCGAGAGGCGGCCTGCTGCGACCGGGTCGCCGACGGGCTGGCGGTCACGCTGGGCGAGGCGCTGACACTCGGGGTGACGGCCGGGGCGCTGGTGGGGGTGAGGCTGCTCGCGGCGGTGGTCGGGGTGAGGTCGAGAGCCACCTGCCCCGACTGGTCGGGGCCGGAGACCAACTGAACGGCACCTACAGTGCCTCCGACGGCGAGGGCGACGCCGACCGCCGCGGTGGCCACGATGCCCGCCGGGGAGGAGAAGATGCGGGTACGGGAGTGCTTGCCTGCCACCGGCCCGGTCCTTTCGTCGTCTGAACAAACCGGGTCGGACCGTAACGAGAGAAGCACTTCCGAAGTCAACGTGATCATGGTGCTATGACCGTATTTGCACAGGTACGTGTAGCCGATCATCCGACCCGGGATGGGCCGGGTGGCCCGGGTGCCGCCACGCCCACCCCCCGTGCCGCAGGATGAGCGGATGCCCGCCGATCTGACCGAACGCCTGGCCGCCCTGTTCCAGTGGATCGACCCCGGCCCGGACACCAGTCACCTGGTCAGCGACATCTCCGGTTGGTGGCGGGACCCGACGGTGCTGGCCGAGCTGGGGCCGGCCCTGGTGGCGCCGTACCGGGCCGCCCGGCCCACCGTGGTGCTCGCGCCGGCCGTCACCGGGCTGCTGCTCGGGCCGTTGGCCGCCACCGCCCTCGGGGTCGGCTTCGTGGCCGCCCACAAGCCCGGTGACGGGCGACTGCCGGCAGGGCCACTCACCTGGGCGCAGAGCCCACCGGACTACCGGGGCCGACGGGTCGACCTCGCCGTACGGGACCGACACCTCGGCCCCGACGACCGGGTGCTGGTGGTGGACGACTGGGTGCGCACCGGCGCGCAGCTACGCGCCCTCTACGACATCTGCGCCGCACGGGGCGCCGAGGTGCTCGGCACCGCGGTGGTGGCCGTGGACTGCCCGCCCGAGGTCGCTTCCGACCTACGGATCACCGGCCTGATCGACGCCACGGATCTGCCCGCTTGACCTGAAGCGAGGTTGAGCACCGACGATCGACGGATGAGTGACGGGATTCTCGACGAGGCGTACGAGCGGCTGCACCGCACCGGCCCCGAATATCAGGGCTGGCTGTCCAACCACGGGCCGATGGCCGTCGAGGCGTTGGTCCGACACGGGCACCCGCACCGGGTGCACCGTTGGCTCGACGACTACCTCGGCCGCCTCGACGAGGTGCCCCGAGGGCTGAACCCGATCGACGACTGGCGGTCAGCGCTGGGCGATCCGAGGCGCGCCGGTGACTGGCTGGCCTACTTCGACAGGCAACTGCGCGAACACCAGTGGCGTGCGGTGCTCGGCACCTGGTGGCCCCGGCTACTGCCGGGCATCGCCGCCGGCGCCACGCACGGTGTGATCCGGGTCGGGCACGCCGTACGCGCGCTCGACCCGGACGACGAGAACCGACAGCGGCTCACCGAGTTGGGTCAGGCCCTCGGCTACTGGGCGGCCCGTTGGCAGCCGATCCCCGGCACCGACCGGCTGTTCACCGGCGACCCGGACCAGCCGGGCGCCGACGACATCGACGTGGCGGCCGCGCTGGCCGGGCTGCCCCGGATCGACGACCAGACCGGCGGCGTCCGGGATCGGCTGGACCAGCTGCCGGGCGTACCCCGATGGGAGCCGGCACTCGCGACGCTGCGCCCCGCGCGGAGCCCGGCCGAGGCGGAGCGTGGGCTCACCACGCTGGTGCACCGGGCCGGCCTGGACTACCTGCGCTTCGGGCACGCAGCGCCGGTCATGCTGGTGCACGCGGTCACCGCGCCGACCGCCGTGCTGCGTACCCTGCCCGCACTCGACCGGGGTCTGTGGGCGCCGAGCTTCGCCGCGGCCTGGGCCGCGACGGCGGCCATGACCTCCGTGTACGCCCCGGCCACCGGCATCGCGCCCCCGACAGTGACCCCCGCGCCGCCGTCGGAGGTCTTCGCCCGCGCGGCCCGCCACGGCGACGAGCACGTGGTCAAGCTCGCCGACGCGATCCTCGACGCGTACGCGACGAGCGCTGACGAGCGGCTCCTCACCGCACCCGGCTACGCCGGCCAACTGATCTGAGCGGGGCGACGGGTATTGCGGCGGCGGCCCGGCCCGCGCTGGCCTAGCCTCGGCAGGATGTGGCCTCGGATCGGTGAACTACGCGCCCTCGCCCTCGGCACCCCCGGCGAGTTGCGGTCGACCCTCAACACTCTGGTGCTGGCGGGTGTGAAGACCGCGACGGCCGGCCGGCTCGCCGAGTACGCGGAAGAAGGCGAGGAGTTGGAGCACGTCGGCGAACGTCTGGCCCTTGTCGACGACGACAACGCACTGGCCGGCGTCGTGGAGATCACCGGAGTCGAGGTGGTCCGCTTCGCCGACGTGCCCTGGGACTTCGCCCACGCCGAGGGCGAGGGTGACCGCTCGATCGAGGAGTGGCGGGCCGGGCACTCGACCTACTGGGCGCGGCTCGGCACCCCGGTCGACGGCGACACCCCGATCGTCTGCCTGCGCTTCCGCCTGGTTTCCGGCGGCGAGGGCGGTGTGGCCAGCGGCGACCTCGGCACCTGACCGACCGCCCCAGCCGGCTCGGTGTGGCGGCCTCAGCCCTGTAGTAGTGGCAGCAACCGCGTCGCCACGTCCACCAGGATGGCCTCGTCACCGGCGTACCAACTGCTGGCGCGCGGCCAGTGCGTCACCACGTCGGTGAAGCCCAACTCGGCGGCCCGGCCGACCTGATCGGCGAAGAACTGTGCGCTGCTGAGCGAGAAGACCGGCGCCGCGTCCAGCGAGAGGTAGCGGTCCAGGCTGGCCGGGTCGCGGCCGGCCTCGTCCAGGGTCCGGTCCATCCGCGCGGACAGCGCCGACACACTGGCCCACCAACCCGCCAGGTCGTTGTCGTCACCGGTGCCGGTGGTCACCCAACCCTGCCCGAAGCGGGCCACCAACCGCATCGACCGTGGCCCGTTGGCGGCCACCACGAACGGCACCCGAGGCTGCTGCACGCAGCCGGGGTTGTTGCGGGCATCCACCGCGGCGAACCAGTCGCCACGCCAGGTGGTGCCGTCCTCCCGCAGGATCAGGTCCAACAACTCGGTGAACTCGGCGAACCGGTCGACCCGCTGACGCGGCGGCAGCGTCTCACCACCCAGCACCGCCGAGTCGAAGCCGATGCCGCCCGCGCCGAGGCCGAGCAGCAGCCGGCCGGCGGAGACGTCGTCCACAGTGGTGATCTGCCTGGCGAACGCGGCCGGGTGCCGGAAGTTCGGTGACGCCACGAGGGTGCCCAGTCGAATCCGCGAGGTCACCGTGGCGGCCGCGGTCAGCGTGGCCATCGAGTCGAACCACGGGCCGTCGACCAGGTCACGCCAACCCAGGTGGTCGTACGTCCAGGCGTGGTCGAAGCCCCACTCGTCGACCTGCCGCCAGCGACGCTGCGACTCCGCCCACCGCTGGTCCGGCAGGATCACGATGCCAATCCGCATGATCGCCACCCTAGTCGGGCCGAACATCCGCCCTCGGCATCACGCTTGCGAGGGTCGGGCTTCGTTGCGACAAACCCGTACTCTCCGGGGATGCCCACCGAAGGAACTGCTGCCCGCGTATCCCCGGGTGGCCGGACCCACCGGCTCCGCATGGTCCGCACGGGGGCTTTGCTGGTCGGGGTGATGATTCCGTCGCTCATCCTCCGCGAGCTGATCGAGTCTCGGTTCGGTCGCGGGCCGGTGGCCGACCTCAGCGCGGTCGCGGTGCCCATGGCGGCGACCGCGTGGCTCGCGCCGTACGCCTCCTATCGGCGGCGCGACGCCCTGCTCTGGCTGGTCGGCCCGGGCCTGTACTTCTTCGCGGTGATCGTCTGGCGGGTGGCCCTCGCGCCCTACCGGGACTGGAGCCCTCGCCCGGAGGAACGGGCCCGGATGCGCTGGTCACGCGACCCGGAACACGCCGGGACGTGGTACCTGATCGAGCCCGAGAGTGGCACGCGTCACACTTCTTCCCGGTAGGGACATCGCGTTCGACTCCGACCCCTCGGGGAGCGGCACCGGGGCGGGGGGTGTCGAGCTGACGCCGACCCGCGTCCTTGTCACCCCGCAGGTGACCCACATCCGGTACGCGGTGCGCGGTCGCGCCCCGCTCGTGCTCGACGACCGGGGCCGCGGCGATGGCCCGACGGTGACCGCGAACTGAATCACGGCCCATCGAAGGAAGGACGACACACCATGCCGCAACTGTTGCGGGTGCAGTGCTTCAACGTTTCGCGCGACGGGTTCGGGACCGGAGAGGGGCAGAGCCTGGAACGGCCCTTTGGTCACGCGGACCCCACCCCGCTGTTCTCCTGGCGTGCCGCCACCGCCAGCTTCGTGTATCGCACCGAGCCGGGCGGCACTCGTGGCCTGGACGACTACCTGACCCGCGACGCCGAGTGCAACATCGGCGCGGAGATCATGGGTCGCAACAAGTTCGGCCCGCAGCGCGGCCCCTGGAAGGATCACGAGTGGCAGGGCTGGTGGGGGGACAACCCGCCGTTCCACACGCCGGTCTTCGTGCTCACCCACCACCTGCGCCCGTCGTTCAGCCTTTCCGACACCACGTTCCACTTCCGCGATGTCAGCCCGGCCGAGGCGCTGGCCGAGGCGACGCAGGCAGCCGACGGTCGGGACGTACGCCTCGGCGGTGGGGTGGCCACCATTCGCGAGTTCATCGAGGCCGACCTGGTCGACACGATGCACATCGCCGTGGCGCCCGTCGACCTACACCGGGGCGAGCGGCTGTGGGACAGCCCTGACGAACTGCTGGACCGCTTCCACCTCGAGTCGGTGCCCAGCCCCAGCGGAGTCACCCATCTGCTGTTCTGGAGGCGATGACCGCCCTCCTCCCCGGCACCGTCGTCTAGAGCCGGGCCAGCACCAGCAACCGGTTGCCGTCGGGGTCGGTGACCCGGGCGGACCGCTCGCCCCAGGGCTGGTCGACCGGCTCCTCGGTGACTGTCGCCCCACCCGTACGCAGCGCGCCCACTGCGGCGTCGCAGTCGTCGGCGTAGACGCACAACTCCCAGCGGTGCGAGTCGGCCGGCCCGCCAGCCTCCGGGTTGGCGGCCAGGCCGAGTTCGCTGCTGCCCAGCCGCAGGGCGACGAACTCCGGGGCGCCCTCGTCCGGGAACTGGTAGGTCAGCTCGAAGCCGACCACGTCCCGGTAGAACGCGATCAGTCGTGGCAGGTCAGGTGTCGTCACGATCGGAAAGGCTTCGGTGAACACGGACCACCTCCAAGCCGGACCCTAGCCGCTGCCGAGGCCCGGCAGGAACTACCACGGTCGATCCCCGCGGATGTCGTCACTTCGCTGGAACACTTGCGCAGAATGATTTGCGATGCAAACCTATTGGCAGTGCAGATCCGCGCAGCAGCCTGGAGGTCACAGTGACGGACCGATCGAGCACCGCGCCGAACAGCGGCAGCACACCCGGAGAGCTGCTGGCCTCGGTGACCGCCCTCCAGCGGCGTACCCGGGCCGTCCGCAACGCCTACTGGCTGCCGCTGCTGCTGCTCGGCCTCCTGACGGCGGCAGCCGCACCCCTGTACGTCGAGTCGACCGATCCGCTCGGCATGCGTGTCGGGCAGGACAACCCCGCACTGACCGGCCTCGGCGGGGACTTCCTCGAACGCTCGGCGACCCTCGGCTGGTACTGGCTGGCGGCGCTCATCGGCGGCTACCTGCTCAGCCTCTGGTGGTACCGGTGGCATGGTGTGCGGGTGGGCGTCCAGACACCGGCTCGGCCGTACGTCATCGCCGGCATCGTGGGCACCCTCGTCGGGCTCGTGCTGCCGATCGTGCTGCGGTACCTGTTGCTCAACACGGCGACGGTGATCTCGAACGCGACCGGCTGGGTGACCACACCGCTGCTGGGCATCTCCGATCGCGGAATGATCCCGCACCTGGTCATCGCGGTGGGGCTACTGGTCCTGGCTCGACTGGAACGCAGTCGTGGCCTGACGGTCGTGGCCGTGGTCTACGCCGCGGCGGTCGTCCTCGTGAACATCTACTTCCAGACCGCCAACTTCCAGCCCGGGGACCTGAACCGCCACAGCTTCCTACTGGCGGCCCTGCTGCCCGCACCGATCCTGCTCGTCGGCGGCGGCATCGCCCTCCTCAACACGATCAAGAGGCCGGCGTGAGCAGCAACGCAGAGGCCGCCGGCACCGGCAACGGCGGTCACCCGACGAACGGGCTCAGCGACACCGTCCACCAACGCAACCGGCTCGGCATCCTCACCATCGCGGCGGAGGCCGAACGGGTGGAGGTCGCCTACCTGCGCGACGCCCTCGAACTCACCGCCGGCAACCTCTCCCGACACCTCGCCGTGCTGGAGGAGGCCGACCTGATCCAGATCGAACGGGGCTACCACGGCCGCCGGCCCAAGACCTGGATCAGGATCACCGAGCAGGGGCAGGCCGCACTGGCTGCCGAGATCAACGCACTACGGGAACTCCTGCGACGCCATCAGGAGTTCCGGGCTTCCACCTGAGCGCAGCTGTTGGATCGACACAGGGCCACGTTAACTCCGACTTCCGTGGCTGGCTGTCGATCCACTTCGTTCAGAACGCAGGCCCGCACACGCAGAGCCTGAAGCTGGGCTCGTTGTCCAAGCTGACGCCCGGCAACGTACGCGAAGCGATCCTTGCCACCCGCGAACTCCTGCGGCCCGTCGAGGCTCGCGGCGTCGATCTGCGGCGGCACCGCGGCGAGCTACTTCCGTTCACCGCGCCCGTCTGGCTGGCAGCACCGGCAATGGCCCGGCTGTTCAGGCACTTCCCGCCGATGCGCCTGGTCATGGAGGCCCACGCCAACCCCGAGGAGCTGCGCGCGGTCTGTCGCGACACCCTGGCGGAGGCGCAGGCTGGGCGTGGAGGTGCCCCGACTGGAGGCGGCCGAGCCCTACTTCGCCGCCGAAAGAACGATCTACGCATGTCACACGCTGGTGCTGAAACGCCTCGGGCGTGCGCGTCCACAGCCCTCGAATTGAGATGCGTACGGGCTCACGCACCTGTTGGATCTCGACATGGAGCATGAGCTTGTTAGTCCTCGGAAGGCACGCCCGGGGGACCACCTCGCGGTCCTCTCACCGTCCTTCGCCGCGGCCGGTGCCTATCCCGGGATCCACGAGCAGGCCATGCGACGGCTCGCCGACCTGACCGGCCTCGTTCCGGTCGAATACCCCACCACCCGCCAGGTGGGCGCGAGCGCGGCAGCGCGGGCGGCGGACATCAACGCCGCCTTCGCGGACCCCCAGGTACGCGGCATTCTCGCCGTCGTCGGCGGCGACGACCAGATCACCGTCATCCCCCACTTGGACGCCGACCTGGCCCGAGCCGACCCGAAGCCGTTCCTCGGCACCAGCGACAACACCAACCTGCACCACTGGCTCTGGGGCCTCGGCATCGCCAGCTTCTACGGCGGGTCCTCCCAGGTGCACCTCGGCCCCGGGCCTGCCGTCGACGACATCCACGTCCGGTCACTGCGAGCGGCGTTGCTCACCGGGGAACGACTGGAGATCACCGACCCGGGTGAGTCCGAGGACGTCGGCATCGACTGGGCAGATCCCCAGGCGTTGAAGTCGTTCGGCGAGCGCGAACCGACGGAGCCGTGGAGCTGGCACGGGCCGTCCCGCGCGGTCACCGGCCCCACCTGGGGTGGCTGCCTGGAAGTCATCCAGTGGATCCTGACGGCGGGACGCTTCCCGTTTCCGCCGGAGGTCCTGCACGGCGGAGTGTTGATCATCGAGACGTCGGAGGAGCTTCTCCCCGCCCGCGAGGTTGGCTGGATCGTCCGGTCACTGGGTGAACGCGGTCTTCTCAGCGCCGTCGACGCGGTCCTGGTCGCCCGTCCGCCGGTCTCCGACCACACCCGTCGACCCCCGGCCGAGGATCGTGCGCGACTTCGCGAGCAGCAGCGCGACACTGTCGTCGACGTGGTGACCCGCTACAACCCCGAGGCGGTCATCTGCGTCGGGGTTCCGTTCGGCCACACCAGACCACAGTGGGTTCTCCCCCACGGCGGCCCGGTCACCGTCGACGGCGTGCAACGTCGCATCTTCGCCGACTACCGATAGGGCCTGGCGGGGTGGAGGATCTTCGTCGTGCCCCCTCTGCCGCAACCCGACGACCTCGCATCGCTTGTGCTCCGGACCGACTTCACCGACGACAGCACGTGGGAGGCCGTCAAGGAAGAGTTTCGCCGGTGGGACTGCTACTACAGCGCGACCTTCGTCGACGATCCCGCCTACAGCAAGGCGACCGTCAAGCAGCTGATCGACGCGAACGCCCCCATCAGTGATGAAGACTGGCTCCCTTACCTGTTCGTGGCCGACGCGGCCACGATGATCGACGTCGAACGCCCGCTGCTCGCCGTCGACCTAAGCCGCGAGCCCGGTCGCACCTTCCACGTGCCGCCCCGCTGGTATCCGGACGTCTCGGCCAACCTCACCATCGCCAACATGGACTTCGCCGAGTTCGCCGACGCCGCCGACGAGTCCGGAACGTACCGGGGCTTCGAGGGGACTTGACGACCTGGAAAAGCAGCGGCTGATGACACGCGCCTGATCGTTTGACCGTGAACGTCGAAGGCCCTGGCCGGGACTCACGTCCTGGGCAGGGCCTTCGCAGTGGAGCGGGTGACGGGAATCGAACCCGCACTGTCAGCTTGGGAAGCTGATGTTCTGCCATTGAACTACACCCGCAAGCGGCACCACTGTACCCGAGTCGTCGAGCCCGTGCACCCAGGTACCCCCGCCGGCCGCAGGTGTCCGCGTACCCCTCCGTACGGGGTTGATCCACTCGGCTTTCCGGAAGTCGGGGCATCCGGAGCGCTGGGACACCGCGACTTCCTTGAAGTCGAGTTGATCACCGCGGGCGGCAGGGTGCCGGGCCGGTGCGTACGACCCGGTGCCGACTCCGTTACGACGGAGCCGGCACCGGTGATCTGCCGGCGGTGGTCAGGCGGCAGTGCACTGGACGTCACGGCTGAGGCGGGTCGGGCGCGCCTGCGGGACGGCGAGGGGCGCTGCCACCGCCAACGGGGCGTTTGGGTCGAGCCAGACCCGAACGGCCGGCCGACTCGGTGCGAGGCCCGGAATGCCCGCGATGTGCTGCTCGCGGCGGGTGAGCATGGCCACGTCGACTGTGAACTCGAAGAGCCGCCAGTCGACCTGCGGCTCGGCCCGGGCGCTCTGCGCCAACTGCGCCACCCGGATCGGATCGGTCACCGGACGGGCGTGCCCCGCCACGTACGCCTCGTCGTCGCTCTCCTCGGCAGGGAACGAGTGCAGCGCGTAACGGCCGTCACGTTCGAGGTCGCGGCGCTTGGGCGAGTCGATGATGAAGCAGAACAGCCCCTCGGCGGTGATGACCGGAGAGACCGGATGGACGCGGGGCCCGCCGTCGGCACGGACCGTGGCCAGATAGCCGAAGCCCGGCCCGTATTGCTGGAGGAGAACGCGGATCCCGTCGGCGAGTCGGGGCTCGTCGGCGGCGAATTCGGACCAGGAAGCCATGTGGGCATTCTATCGAACAAATGTACGAGCAGCGACCTCGACGCGCTGGTCACCGGCACCGAATCCGGCCACTTTTGGCAACGCGGCTATGGTGGTCCGATGCTGCTCTCCGACCGCGACCTGGTCTCCGAGATCAAGGCCGGCACGCTGGGCTTGGAGCCGTTCGAGCCCACCCTGGTCCAACCGTCCAGCATCGACGTCCGACTCGACCGGCTGTTCCGGGTCTTCAACAACCACCTCTACACCCACATCGATCCCGCGATGCAGCAGGACGACCTGACCTCGGCGGTCGAGGTCCCCGACGGCGAGCCGTTCGTGCTGCACCCGGGGGAGTTCGTGCTCGCCTCGACGCTGGAGGTCATCTCGCTGGGCGACCAGCTCGCCGGCCGACTTGAGGGCAAGAGCTCCCTGGGCCGGCTCGGCCTGCTCACGCACTCCACCGCCGGCTTCATCGACCCGGGCTTCTCCGGTCACGTGACGCTGGAACTCTCGAACGTGGCGAACCTGCCGATCACCCTCTGGCCGGGCATGAAGATTGGGCAGCTCTGCATCTTCCGGCTCTCCTCGCCGGCTGAGCACCCGTACGGCTCGGTGGTCTACGGGTCGCGCTACCAGGGCCAGCGGGGGCCGACACCCAGCCGCGCCTGGCAGCACTGGCGCACCTGGCCAACACGCTGAGGTTCAGCAGCCAGGACCGAGACGACGAGGGCCCGCCGCGACGGAATCGCGACGGGCCCTTCGATGACTCACTGTCAGCCTGGACGGCCGTAGCTGTGGATCGGGCCGTCGTCGACCTTCTTCATCTTGACCGGCTGACCGGCCTGCGAGGCGTGCACCACCCAGCCGCCGCCGACGTACATGCCGACGTGGTGGATGTCGCTGTAGTAGAAGACCAGGTCGCCGGGGCGCAGGTCGCCCTTGCTGACGTTCTTGGTCACCCGGCTCTGCGCGGCGGCGTTGTGCGGCAGCGACACGCCGGCCTTCGCCCAGGCGGCCAGCATCAGCCCTGAGCAGTCGTACGAGTTCGGGCCCTCGGCACCCCAGACGTAGGGCTTGCCGATCTGCGCGCAGGCGAACTTGACAGCGGTGCCCGCGCCGCCTCCGGGGTAGCTGCCCGGGCAGGGCGCCGGGCGCAGCGGACCGCCGCCGCCGCTGCCGTACACCTTGAGGCGCAGCTTCTGCAGGCGGTCGATCTCGTCGTTGATCTGCTTCTTCTTCGCCGCCAGCTGAGCTTCCGTGCGGGTCAGCTGGGCCACCATCTCGTCCAGTGGCGCCTTCTGCGCGGCCAACTGGTCGCGCAGGTCGGCCACCTGGCGTACGTCCTTCTGCTGGTTGTGCGCGAAGCGGTCGAGCATTTCGAGCTGGCCGACCACCTCGCTGGGCGACCGGCTGCCCAGCACGGCGTTGACTGTCGAGACGTTCTCACCCTTGTAGGCGCGTACGGCCAGGGCGCTGACCTTGTTCATAGCGGCGTCGACCTGGCGCTCGAGCGGAGTGATCCGGGCGGCCAGCGCGTCTGCCTGCTTGCGCTTCGCGGCGAGGTCGATGCGGGTGGCGTTGTGCCGTTCGATGATCGGTTCGAGCTTGTTCCAGTCGGCGTCGATCTGGCGCTCGATCTCGGCGACGGACGGGTCGGCGTGGGCCGCAGTGGCACTGCCGGTCAGAACGACGGCGATGCCGGCCAGCGCGGCGAGTGCGGTGGTGAAGCGGGACCAGCGTGGGCGCGGCACTATCGACGCCGGGCCGGCTGATGCCGACCGCTCGGACGACGGCCGCGGGGCATGGAGTGCCACCGGGGTTCCGTACTCCTTCTTCCTGACCGCCTACCGGGTTAGCTGACGGGTTCGGGCGGGAAGTCGGCGCCCTACCGCAATGGCTGCGGATTCACCCCGAGGGACCTGGGTCCCCGGTTCGCTCGGAAACGACTCGGCGGTGTCGGTCCGTTACCGCCCAGGTTGGGCGGAGCTGCTGTCGGGCCGACAAATGACCAGAGTAGAGACGCCTGTTACCGATCCGCAACCCGTGCGGCGGTGACACTCCGTACGGATTGGACGACGTCACCGACAGTGTGTGAAGAATTCTTTCCATCCACTTCGATAGATAGAAAGGTATTGACGTGACCTCCCGGACGGCGCGATGGTGACCTGACCTCACTCCGCGAGAATCTAGGGGGTTCGATGCACCATCCAACCCTGTCGACCGGCTGGCGCGCGCTGCTCGCCGCCACAGTGGTTGCCGCCGCGACCACCGTGCCACTCTCCGTCGGCCCGGCCGCCGCCGCGCCCAGCACCGACCGCCAGCAGCAGTACGCCGCAGCGGCCCTCGAGTACGGCGTGCCGGCCGTCGTGCTGCTCGGCGTCTCCTACCTGCAGTCCCGTTGGGACACCAACGCCGGCACGCCGAGCACCAGTGGCGGCTACGGTCCGATGCACCTGACCGACGCGCGGCACGTGGCCGCCCTACCCGGGCGCGGCCACCACGACGCCGGCGTCGAGGACCCACGCGGCGACGACTCCCGTCCCGCCCGAGTGCCCGCGCCCCGACCGGTCGAGGCACCCGCGCCGTCCACCGCCGCGTTGCAGACCGTCGACGCCGCCGCCACGCTGACCGGCGCCACTCCCGAGGCACTGCGCACCGACGCGGGCCTCAACATCCGGGGTGGGGCCGCGCTGCTGAGCGCGTACCAGAGGGATCTGGGCGCGCCGGTCGGCGCGGACACCGACCCGGCGGCCTGGTACGGCGCGGTGGCCCGCTACTCGGGCGCGGACAGCGCCGACGCCGCCGCGGCCTTCGCCGACGAGGTCTTCACCACCATCGGCGCGGGCGAGGCCCGGGTGACCGACGACGGCCAGCGGATCACCCTGCTGGCCCGCGCGGTACGGCCGGAGCGTTCCTGGCTGGACCGGCTGGGTCTGCGCCGCCTGGCCCGCCCGGACGGGGTGGAGTGCCCGCGCACCATCTCCTGCGAGTGGATCCCGGCGCCCTACGAGGCGTTCGGCGACGGGGACTACGGCAACCACGACCTCTCCGACCGGCCCACGCGGCAGAAGATCGAGTACATAGTCATCCACGACACCGAGGCGAGTTGGGCCACCACCCTGCAACTGGTCCAGGACCCGACCTACGTGAGCTGGCACTACTCGCTGCGCTCGGTCGACGGGCACATCGCCCAGCACGTGAAGACCAAGGACGTCGGCTGGCACGCCGGCAACTGGTACGTCAACGCGAAGTCGATCGGGTTGGAACACGAGGGCTTCGCGGCGCAGGGCACCTGGTACACCGAGGCGATGTACCGGACCTCGGCGAAGCTGGTCCGGCACCTGGCGCTGCGGCTGGGCATCCCACTGGACCGGCAACACATCATCGGTCACGACAACGTGCCCGGCACCATCCCCTCGACCGTGCGGGGAATGCACTGGGATCCGGGCCCGTACTGGGACTGGACGCACTACTTCGACCTGCTGCACGCGCCTCGACTGGACACCGGCACCCCGGCCACCGGAATGGTCCGGATCGATCCGGACTACGTCACCAACCAGCCGGCGTTCACCGACTGCGTCACCCCGGGCGTGCCCTGCGCGCCACGCGGCTCCTCCGCTGTGGTGCTGCGCAGCGCACCGTCCGCGGACGCGCCGCTGGTCAACGACATCGCGCTCCGCCCTGACGGCAGCCCGAACACGATGGCCGTGTCGGACCACGGGGCCCGGGCGTCAGCCGGGCAGACGTACGCGCTGGCCGGACGGCAGGGCGACTGGACGGCGATCTGGTACCTCGGGCAGCGGGCCTGGTTCCACAACCCGGCGTCCGCGCCGACCGCCAGCTGGACCGTCGGCATCGTGGCCACGCCGAAGCCCGGACGGACCACAGTTCCGGTCTACGGACGGGCGTACCCGGAGCAGTCCGCGTACCCGGAAGGGGTGCCCTACCAGGCGATCTCGCCGCTGCAATACACCCTGGCCGCCGGGCAGCGGTACGCCGTCGGCGCGGTGCTGGCCGGCGAGTACTACCGGGCCAGCACGTTCGACGGCTCCTCGTCCGGCGACTGGACGGTGATTCGCGGCAAGAACCGGTACGCGCAGATCCAGTTCGGTCACCGGATCATGTACGTCGACCTCGCCGACGTGCAGCTCCTGCCGTCCCCGGTCGGCGCGCCCCGCTGAGAACCACGAAGGCCCCCGGTCGGTGACCGGGGGCCTTCGTGTCGCGTGAGGTGGATCAGCCAGGTCTGCGGAACCCGGCGACCGGCATTGTGTTGATGCTGGACACCTGCACCGGCTTACCGGCACGTGGCGCGTGCACCATTGTGTTGTTGCCCAGATAGAGCCCGACGTGACTCAGGCCGGAGAAGAAGAAGACCAGGTCACCGGGGCGGGCGTCACCTCGCGAGATGGCCTTGCCCTCGTTCCACTGGTCACCGGTGTGGTGGGTGAGGTAGATCCCGGCCGCCTTGTAGGCGTACTGGGTCAGCCCCGAGCAGTCGAACGAGTTCGGCCCGGTGGCGCCCCAGACGTACGGCTTGCCGACCTTGCCGCAGGCGGTCTTGATAGCGGTGCGTGCCGCCTCGCTGACCACGCCGTTGATGGTCGGGCAGGCCGCGGTCTTGACCGTGGTCTTGGGCATCGACGCCTCGAGCTGCTTGATCTCGGCGTCGATCTGCTTCTTCTTGGCCGCCAGCTCGTTCTGCTGCTTGGTCTGGGTGACGATCAGCGCGTCCAGCTTCTGCTTCTCGCCGTCGTACTTGGCCCGCACGGCCAGCACACCCTCGACCTCCTTGCGCTCCTGCGAAGCGAGCCGGTCGAGGATGGTGAGCTGCTCGGTGAGCGTGTCCGGCTTGGCGCTGACCAGCAGCGCGCCGATGTCGTGCGACGGGCCCGAGATGTAGTAGCGGGAGGCGAGGTCGCCGACCCGGTTGAGCGCCAACTCGCTCTGCAGCGCCAGCGGCTCGATCTTCTTCTGCAGGTTCGCCGACTTCTGCCGGTTGACCTTCAACTGCGCCCGGACCTTGTTGTACTGCTCGATGGTGGGCTCCAACTGCTCCCACTTCTTGTCGATCTGCGCCTCGATCTCGTCGACCGTGGGCGCGGCATGTGCCGGCGCGGTCAGCAGACCGGCGCCGACCGCCGCGGCAGCGACCAGGATCAGC
The DNA here is from genome assembly GCF_036347035.1 of Micromonospora sp. NBC_00821. Lineage (NCBI taxonomy): Bacteria > Bacillati > Actinomycetota > Actinomycetes > Micromonosporales > Micromonosporaceae > Micromonospora > Micromonospora sp. NBC_00821. Next base: position 296,306 of record NZ_CP108880.1, on the reverse strand, counting down.
ACCCGGTGCGCGACGCGACGCAGGCCACCAGAGCGAGCAGACGCATTCAGGTCGTGACGATGAGGGGGCATGGTTGCCACCGGCACCGACTCCTTTGCAACCGACCGCCGGGCGCCTCGCGTGAGGGAAGGGCCGAGGCAGACGACCCACAGCGGTCGGTGCCCCACATTAGGGAAGCTCGGGGCGGTAATCAAGGCGAGGGCGGTCACCATCACTGTCGTGCAACCGCTTGCACACCAAGGGTATTGGCTCATCACCCAACGATTGCGGTCAATACATCGTCAAGGGTGACCACACCGAGTGGCCGTCGCCCGTCGCTGACCAGCACCATGTGCCGCCGTTCGCGACGCATCGCCAGCAGCAGGTCGGCCAGCGTACGGTCCGGCGGCACCACCGCCAGCGGCCGGTAGACGTCGGCTGGCACCGGCGACCGGCGGCCCTGCCCGGCGTACCCGAGCACGTCCTTGACGTGCACAAAACCGAGCACCCGACGGGTCGACCGCTGCACCACCGGGAACCGGGACCGGCCGGTCCGGGTCGCCAGCACCTCCAGTGACGCCGGCGAGACGTCCTCGGCCACCGTCACCACCGTCGACCACGGTTGCAGCGCGTCCGCAGCCGTCCGGGCGTGCAGGGCCAGCGCGCCCGTGATCCGCGCGTGCTGCTCCGCGTCGAGCAGCCCCTCGGTCCGCGCCTGGGAAACCAACCCGGCCAACTCCTCGGCGGTGAACACCGTCTTCACCGCCTCGGAGGCCTCGATTCGCCAGAACGCGAGCACCCGCCGGGCCGCCCATTTCATCGCGAGCAACAACGGTTTGGTGGCCACACAGAATGCCAGCATCGCCGGGCCGAGCCAGAGCGCGGAGACCTCCGGACCGGCAAGCGTGATGTTCTTCGGCACCATTTCACCGACGACCGTGTGCAGAAAGACCACCACGCCCAGCGCCAGCACGAACGCCACCGGGTGCACCGCCCGCTCCGGTAGCCCGGCCGCGTGGAACGGCGGCTCCAGCAGGTGAGCCAGCGCCGGTTCGGCGATCGCGCCCAGACCCAACGAGCAGACCGTGATGCCGAGCTGCGCGCCAGCGATCATCAGGGGGATCTGGTTCATCGCCGACAACGCCCAACGGGCGCGTTTCGACCCGGCGGCCAGCGGCTCGATCACCGTCCGGCGGGACGCGATGAGCGCGAACTCGCTGCCCACGAAGAACCCGTTGCCGAGCAGCAACAGCACCGTCACGATCAGCTCAGTCATCGTCGTCCGGATCCGCCGGGCGCAACACCCGGACCTGCTCGATCCGGTGCCGCTCCACCTCGACCACTGTGAACTCCCAGCCGTCCGTCTCGACCGTCTCGCCAGCGAGCGGGATGTGCCCGAGTTGGGCCATCAGGAACCCGGCCAGGGTCTCGTACGGCCCCTCGGGCAGCCGGAAGCCGGTCTGCTCGGCCAACTCGTCGGAGCGGAGCACACCGTCGACCAGCACCGTGCGCTCACCGCCCGGCACTGTCAGCTCGGCCGACCCGTTGTCGTCCACGCTCGCCGGGTCGAACTCGTCGGCGATCTCTCCGACCAGTTCCTCGACGAGGTCCTCGACGGTCACCACGCCGTCAGTGCCGCCGTACTCGTCGACCACGATGGCCAGGTCGGCCCCGGCCTCCTTCAGCGCGGCCAGGACACCGTCCAGGTTCAGGCTCTCCGGCACGTACACCGGCTCGCGGGCCACCGAGCCGACCCGGGTCGACGCCCGGTCGGCCAGCGGGACACCCAGCGCGTCGGGCACACCGGCCACGCCGGTCACCAGGTCCAGGGTCTCCTCGTACACGGGAAACCGGGTCCGCCCGGTCCGCCGCGACGCCTCCAGCAGCTCCGCCACGGTGGCTGTGGCGCGCAGCGCGACCACGTCCACCCTGGGGGTCATCGCCTCCGCGGCCCGCTTGTCACCGAAGCGGATGGTGCGACGCAGCAACATCGCGGTGTCGGTGGGCAGCGCGCCGGCCCGCGCCGAGATGCCCGCCAGCAGGCCCAACTCCTCCGGCGAGCGGGCACTTGCCAACTCCTCCTGCGGCTCCACGCCGAGCGCGCGGACCAGTCGGTTCGCCGAGCCGTTCAACCCCCGGATCACCCAGCCGAACGTCCGGGAGAAGGTGTGCATCGGGCCGGCCGTGGCCAGCGCCGCCGGCATGGGCCGAGCCAGCGCCGCGTTCTTCGGCACCAACTCGCCGAAGAGCATGGAGATCAGCGTGGCCAGGCCCAACGCGATGAACGGGGTGAGCCGCTCGGTGCTGTCTCCCGCCAGCGGGCGCAGCAACGGGGTGAAGAGCCGGGCCAGGGCCGGCTCGGCCAGGTAGCCGGTGAGCAGCGCGGTGATGGTGATGCCGAGCTGCGCCCCGGAGAGCTGGAAGGAGAGTTCGCGCAACGCTGTGCGTACCGTCAGGGCGGCCTGGTCGCCCGCGGCGGCCCGCCGGTCGATCTCCGCCCGGTCGACGGTGACCAGGGCGAACTCGGCCGCGACGAAGAACGCGTTGCCCGCGGTCAGGGCTACGAAGCCGACCAGGGGCAACAGCGTCGTCAAGAGTAGGCCGTCGATGTCGCCTCACCTCGGCGAGATTCTTGCACGACGGCGGCGGCCCTCAGGGGCCGCCGCCGTCGATGAACAAATCCCAGGAGTACGCGTCTCAGCCGCCGATCGGCGCGGTCTCCTTGCCGCCCTGCGGCTGCTCGGGCTTGATCGAGCGGAGCAGCACGCTGGCCACGTCGATCACCTCGACCTGTTCGCCGGCACCCTTGCCGTTGACCCCGTCGCTGAGCATGGTCGAGCAGAACGGGCAGCCGACCGCTACCGTCTTCGCCCCGGTGGCCATGGCTTCCTCGACGCGGTCCACGTTGATCCGCTTGCCGATCTTCTCCTCCATCCACATCCGGGCGCCGCCAGCACCGCAGCAGAAGGAGCGTTCGCTGTTCCGCGGCATCTCTGTCAGGTCGCCATCGATGGCGTCGCCGAGGACCTCCCGGGGGGCCGCGAAGACGCGGTTGTGCCGACCCAGGTAGCAGGGGTCGTGGTAGGTGACGCCGCCGTCGACCGGCTGCACCGGCGTGAGCTTGCCGGTGGCGACCAGGTGCGCGAGCAGTTGGGTGTGGTGGACCACCTCGAACTCGCCACCGAGCTGCCCGTACTCGTTGCCCAGGGTGTTGAAGCAGTGCGGGCAGGTCGCGACGATCTTGCGCTTGGCCTTGTCCCGGCCCTCGAACGCCTCGTTCAGCGTCTCCACGTTCTGCTGGGCGAGCATCTGGAAGACGAACTCGTTGCCGATCCGTCGTGCCGGGTCGCCGGAGCAGGTCTCGCCCTCGCCCAGGATCGCGAACGTCACGCCCGCCTCGTTGAGCAGCGTGGCCACCGCGCGGGTGGTCTTCTTGGCCCGGTCCTCGAACGCGCCGGCGCAGCCGACCCAGAACAGGTACTCGAAGTCGTCCACCTCGCCGACCCGGGGCACCTCGAAGTCCAGGCCCTTGGTCCAGTCCTCGCGGGTGTTCTGCGGGGCACCCCACGGGTTGCCCTTGTTCTCCAGGTTGCGCAGCATCACGCCGGCCTCGGAAGGGAAGCTCGACTCGATCAGCACCTGGTAGCGGCGCATGTCGACGATGTGGTCGACGTGTTCGATGTCCACCGGGCACTGCTCGACGCAGGCGCCGCAGGTGGTGCAGGACCAGAGCACGTCCGGGTCGATGACACCGCCCTCCTCGGCGGTGCCGATCAACGGCTTGTCGGCCTCGGCGAGGGCCAGCACGTCCAGGTGGGCGAGCTGCGCCTGGGTGGCCTTCTCCTCGCCGGTCAGGTCCTTGCCGCCGCCGGCCAGCAGATAGGGCGCCTTCGCGTACGCGTGGTCACGCAGGCTCAGGATGAGCAGCTTGGGCGACAGGGGCTTGCCGGTGTTCCAGGCCGGGCACTGCGACTGGCAGCGACCGCACTCGGTGCAGGTGCTGAAGTCCAGCAGGCCCTTCCAGCTGAACTGCTCGACGTGGGCGACGCCGAACTGGTCCTTCTCCGGGTCCGCCTCCTCGAAGTCGAGCGGCTTGCCCTGGCTCGTCATCGGGCGCAGCGCGCCGAGACCGGAGCCGGCCGGTTTGGCCGGCTCGCGCTTGAAGAAGATGTTGGGGAACGCCAGGAAGCGGTGCCAGGCGACGCCCATCGTGACGTTCAGGGAGATGACGATCAGCCACGTCATCGAAATGATGATCTTGATGGCCGCGGCGACGCTGACGCCGTCCTCCCAGTCGGGCAGCACCGCACCGACAGCGTGGCTGACCGGGGTGGCCCAGAACGGGAACTCGAAGTGGTCGGTGGCGACCTTGAAGCCCCGGATCACGAAGCCGAAGATCAGGACCAGCAGCACGATCCACTCGACGAAGTAGCCCTGCCACATTGTCGAGCCGGTGAACCGGGACCGCCCGCCCGGGCGGGTCGGCCTGTTGCGCAGCCGGATCGCCATCAGCACCAGGATGCCGACCAGACTCAGCACCCCGATGATCTCGGTGACCAGACCGAAGATCGTCCAGTGGCCGATGATCGGCAGACCGCCGTCGGTGGTGCCCACCTCGAAGTACGCCTCGAGCACCAGCAGCGACAGCACGACGAAGCCGACCATCACGAACCAGTGCGCGGCGCCCACCACGCCCCACTTGAGCATCCGGGTGTGGCCGGCCGTCTCCACCAGCATCGTCCTGGCGCGGGCGACCTTGTCGGAGAACCGCTCCGGCGCGGGTTGCCCGAGCCGGATGACTGCCACCATCTTCAGGACCGCACGCACCGCAAGCCACACCGCCACAGCGGTGATGGCGGCCGCGAGGATCGTGGTGACGATCTGGACGCTGCCCATCAAGTTGGCCTCCCCGGTCTGCTGCCTGATGACCTCGCTCTGCTCGGTCATGCAGTGCAGCCTACGCGAAGGTTACCCAGCGGTAACGTGAGTCATCTCGCAGTAGGCCGCGCTGCCTGCGCACACCATAGGGGGCCCCACCCGATCCTGCTGGGCAGGGGCTCGACGGGGTGACGTGGGACCGCCGACGCGACGGTCCGCTCGGATCAGCGCCAGCGAGAGAGCAACCCCAGCGAGGCGACCATCGCACCGAAGCCGACGGCGAGGTTCCAGTAACCCCACGCCATGACCGGGTACTCCTGCTCGGACAGGTAGTAGAGCACCAGCCAGCCGATCCCGACGACGATCAAGGCGACCGCGGTGATCGGCAACCACACCGGGCTAGGCTTGCGCGACGAAGACGTCGTCGTCGTCGGACGTACGTCCGTCGGCGGGGTGTACACCTTCTTCTTACGGACCTGAGACTTGGGCACGGCGCTCTCCAGAGGGGTGACGACCTCGTCCGGCCTGACAACCGGGCGCGGGGGCGACGGTCCATGGCCAATAATGTTCGAGAGCTAGCGTAGTCCCGATTGGCCGCCTGGACCACGAATGGGGTCAGGCCGGTGCACGGAGTGACCGAAAGAGGCGGGACTGTTCGCATCACCGGCCCAGCCGGTACGGACCGATCCCTGACACGCGGAAGGAACGCTCGGTGGAGTACACATCCGGCGCAACCTCCTGGCAGAAGGTCCTCCGACGGGCCGCCGCCGGGCTGCTGCCCCGGCGACCGCGCCAACGCCGTCCGGGCTGGTCGATCGGGGTGCCCCTGATCGCCGCGGCGGCCGGGCTGCTCTTCACCACCACCGCGACCACCGCGGGCGGCACCGCTCTCCGAGAGGACCGGCGCCCCCAGCTCAACCAGCTCATCGAGGACCGCCGCGAACAGGTCGCCGCCAGCGAGCGCCGCGCCGCCACGCTGCGCGGCGAGGTCGAGCAACGGACCAACACCCTGGCCGGGTCGGACGCCCCGATCAAGGCTCAACAGAATCGCGCCCAGGGCAGCCTCCAGGACGCCGGGTTCACCGCCCTCAGCGGGCCCGGGGTGACAGTCGAGCTGAACGACGCGCCCCAGCTCGACCAGACCCAGTCGGACGCCAGCAACGACGACCTGGTGGTGCATCAGGGGGACGTACAGGCGGTGGTCAACGCGCTCTGGGCCGGCGGAGCCGAGGCCATGTCAATCATGAATGTCCGCGTGCTCACCACCAGCGCGGTACGCTGCGTCGGTAACACCCTGCTACTGCACGGCCGGGTGTACTCCCCACCGTTCAAGATCGTAGCGATCGGCGATCCCGCTGCCCTCCAGCAGGCCCTCGCCAGCTCTCAGGGAGTCCGGTTGTTCAAGGACGCGGTCGACGACTACCAGCTTGGCTACAGCGAGACGGCCTCCACGGTGCGAGTTCCCGCATTCGAGGATTCCACCGCCCTGCGCTCGGCTACGGTGCCCAAGTGAGCGGGCCGGACGAACGACGCGACGGGCGACACCGGGACCAGACCGACGAGCCGACCGCCTTTCTGCCCAAGTTCGACCGGCCCGAGTCGACACCGGGCCGACCGACCCCCGCCAGCAACTGGCCCGAGCCGGTGCTGCAACCGCCGCGCCCTGAACAGCCGCCGCGAGCCCCGCAGCCGCCGCGCACCGAGCAGCCGCGCGCAGAGCAGCCGCGCACCGAGCAGCCGCCGCCGAGCGGGGCTCGACCCGAGCCGACCGGGAACCCGGGCCGCCCGGGTGCCGAAGCGCCACCGCCATGGCCGGGCAGCGCGGCGGCCGGGCCGGGCTCACACGGCGGCGCGGGGGTTCCCTCCGCGACCACCCCCGGCCGACCGACCGCCAGCAACCAGGGCCCGGTTCGGCCGGCTGCCCCCGGCAACGCCCCGACCCGACCCCCGCGCCCGGCGCCGCGTCCACCCGACCGACGGCGCCCGGCACCGCACCGACCCGCCCGCCGACCACCGGCAACCCACCGGGCGCCGCACCGACCCGCCCGCCGGGCGCGGGCAACCCACCCGGCGCCGCACCAACCCGCCCGCCGGCCGGCAACCCACCCGGTGCGGCGCCGACCCGCCCGGCCACGCCCGGCGGGGTGCCGACGCCGACCCGGCCGTCGGCTCCCAGCGCGCCGAGCCGGCCTGTCTCCTCCGGGCCCTCGACGCCGCCGCTTGCCGACGCGCCGACCGCGTACATTCCGCAGGTCACCGCCCGTCCCGGCCGACCCACCGGCTCCCCGGCCACCCCGGTCTCCCCGGCCGCCCCCGAGCGCGTCGCAGCGGCCGGGCCGGAAGGCTTCCCACCGACCGGCCCCGGCTGGGTCCCGCCGACCGGGCCGGGCCGGGTCCCGCCGAACGCTGGCGGGGATCACGGCGCGGACCCGGCCGCCACCGCGTTGATTCCGGCAGTGCCCGCCACTCCTGCCACCAGGCCGCCGACAATGGACTCGACGGCGTTGATGGGTGCCGTCCCCCGCACCGCCGTCCCGGACGAGCCGACCGGCGCCAACCCCGCGGACCCTCCCCAACCCCGACGTGGCGAGCGGGTGGTGCAACTCCGGCCGCATCAGACCGGCGAGGGCTACAAGAGCGTCTACTCCGAGCTGACCCGCCCGTCGTTCGGCTCGCGACTGCGCACCGGCGTCCGCGTCACCGGCGAAATCCTGATCACCTTCGGTCTGGTGGTCCTGCTCTTCGCCGGCTACGAGGTCTGGGGCAAGTCGGCCATCGTCGACGCCCACCAGAACGACCTCAACAACCAGTTGACCCAGGCGTGGGGCCCGACCGACGACCCGACTGTGGCCCCGTCAGTCGGCCCGAGCGTCAAACCGTCCCCGCCGGTACGCGGAAAACCGCTCGCGGGCCTCTACATCCCCAAGCTCGACAAGAACTGGGTCGTCGTCGAGGGCGTCACTCAGCAGGACATCCGCTTCGCCCCCGGCCACTACCCGACCAGTGCGCTCCCCGGCCAGGTGGGCAACTTCTCCGTCGCAGGCCACCGCAACCGGGCTACCTTCTGGCGGCTGGACGAGCTGAACGAGGGCGACCCGATAGTGGTCGAGAGCAAGACCGACTGGTACGTCTACCGGGTGTCGCAGTCCCGGATCGTCCGGCCGACCCAGGTCGAGGTGGTGGCACCGGTGCCCGGCGAACCGGACAAGAAGGCGACCAAGCGGATGCTCACCCTCACCACGTGCAACCCGAAGTTCGACAACTACCAACGCCTGATCATCCACGCCGAACTGGACCGCACCCAACCCAAGTCCGCGGGCCGCCCGGCGGAGCTGGGAGGCTGACCCGGTGTACGCGTTCATCTGGCGCAAGCTGCCGTTCGGGGTGGTCGGGAAGTTGACCGGCTCGGTCCTCCTGGTGGCTGCCACAGTGGCCCTGCTGTGGTACGTCGCCTTCCCGTGGGCCGAGCCCCTGCTGCCCTTCGACGACGTGCAGGTCGAGTCCGGCGTACCCGCCGAGACGGGTGGCGGCGGCGACCCGGTGACCGGGGAGACGCCGGCCGGCGACGAGCACGATCTGCCGTACGACACCGACCAGAACAACCCCGCGCCCCCCTCCCCGAGCAGGTGACCATGCGCGTCCTGGTGATCGACAACTACGACTCGTTCGTCTTCAACCTCGTGCAGTACCTGGGCCAGCTCGGCGTGGACTGCGTGGTCCGCCGCAACGACGAGATCGACGTCGCCGAGGTGGGCACTGTTGGCGCCGACGGCATCCTGCTGTCGCCGGGGCCGGGCAGCCCGGACCGGGCCGGCATCTGCCTGGACGTCATCCGGGAGTACGCGGGTCAGCTACCGATCTTCGGTGTCTGCCTCGGCCATCAGGCGATCGGCGAAGCCTTCGGGGCGACAGTGACACGCGCCCCCGAGCTGCTGCACGGCAAGACCTCCGAGGTACGACACCACTCGGTCGGCGTACTCGCCGGATTGCCCGACCCGTTCACCGCCACCCGGTACCACTCGCTCGCCGTGCTGCCCGAGACGCTCCCCGACGAGCTGGAGGTCACCGGCTGGACCGGCTCCGGCGTGGTGATGGCGATGCGGCACCGGACACTGCCCATCGAGGGCGTCCAGTTCCACCCGGAGTCGGTGCTCACCGAGGGCGGTCACCTGATGCTGGCCAACTGGCTGGCCAGTTGCGGTCACCCCGAGGCGCTGGAGCGCGCACCCGCGCTCGCCGCCGAGGTGGACGCACGTCGTCGGGCGGCCTTCGCCACCGCCTGAGGGGCCGGACGTCAGGGCACAGTCACCGGATCATCGGGACCCCGCGCACCGGCCGGGTCAGCCCCGCAGCGCGTCCTGGACCGCGGAACTGGCGGGCGAACGCACCGCAGGCGGTCGGTCGCGCACCGCGTCCCACGCCGCCTTGCCACTGGCGAAGTAGTCCCGAACCGACTTCTCGGCGAGCAGGGCAGCACCGCAGCCGTCGCAGCGGGCGGTCACCCCGTCGACGTCGAGGCCGAGCTGCCGGCACAGCGTCACCGCCCGGGACAGGTGGTACGACTGGGTGACGATCAGGGCCCGCTCGACGCCGTACACCTCGCGGGCTCTCGCGCAGCTGTCGTAGGTGTCCAGGCCGAACGGGTCGGCCACCACCCGACGCCTGTCGACACCGCGCTCGGCGAGGTACGTCGTCATCACCGCCGGCTCGTCGCCGGACTCCCCACCGCCGTCGCCCGACACCAAGACCACTGTGGCTCGCCCGCTGGTCACCAACTCGGCGGCGGTGTCCAGGCGGCCGGCGAGACGGTCGCCCGGCCGCTGCCGATCGGCCGCCACCTCGGTGCCGAGCACGATCACCACGTCGGCGGCCGGCGCGTCGGCGGCGGCGTACAGGTGGCCGCGTGCGGCGAGCGTCGTCCACAGCCACGGGGAGCTGGCGAGCACCAGCACGACGAGGCCCGCGACGGCCAGCCGGCGGAGGCGTCGAGGCCACCGCCGCACCGGCCTGACCGGGGAAGACTCAGCCTCGGTCACGTCGATGCCCGCAGGTGGCCTAGTCCTGGGGCCGGCTCGGCGGGGGTGGGAACGGCAGACCGATGCCGCCCCCGTTACCGGGAGTGGTCGGCGTGCCCGTCGGCGTGCCCGTCGGCGTCACGGAGGGCGTCGGGTCGGTCTCCGGCTCGGGCTGACTCACCTTGATGATCACCCTCGTGCCGGTGGGCTTCTTCTCCTTGCCGTTCGGGCTCTGGTCGGTGACCGTCCCCGCCTGGTCGGCGGGCACCTCCGGCCCCTTCTGCACGTCGACAGTGAAGCCGTCGTTCCGGAGGACGCGGGTGGCCTCCTCCTGGCCCAACCCGACGACGTCCGGCACCTCGCGGATGTTGCCCTTCGAGACCGTGAGCTTCACCTGCGTACCTTCGGGAACGCTCTCACCCTCGGGCGGGTCGACGCTGAGGACCTCGTCCTGGCTCGCCTCGTCGTTGACCGTCTTGACGTCGAACTTGAGCTTCGCCTCGGTGAGCCGGGCGATGGCGCTCTCCCGCTTGCTGCCCTTGAGCCCGGCGGGAACACGCACCTCGGGCTTACCGCCACAGATCTGAATGGTGACAGTGCCGTTCTGCTTCACCGAGGTGGTCGGCAGCGGGTTCTGCTTGACGACAGTGCCCTCGGTGCAGTCACTGGCCAGCACCGGGTCACCCACCTGTGCGGACAGACCGGCTTTCTGGATCTCGGCGATCGCCACGTCCCGGGCCTTGCCGGTGAGGGTGGGCACCGACTTCAGGTCGTTGTCCTTCTGCATGTTCCAGAGCAGGGCGGCGACCAGGGCGATCACCGCCAGCACGCCGACCGCGCTGAACGTCGCGATCAGCCAGGAGGACGCCTTGCGCTGACGGGGGTCACCCACCCGGGCCGGGATCTGCCCGGTCTGCGGCCCACGGCCGGAAGCCGGATAGCCGCCCCCACCGCCGGCCGGGGCCATCGCCACCGTCTCCGCCTCGCGCAGCACCGGGGTGGCCAGCACGGGTCGGCCGGCGGCGGCGCGGAGCAGGTCGGCCCGCATCTCGCCAGCGCTCTGGTAGCGGTTCAGCGGGTTCTTCGACAGCGCCTTGAGCACGATCGCGTCGACGGCCGGGGTGACGTCCGGGTTGATGTCGCTCGGCGTCGGTGGCGTCTCCCGTACGTGCTGGTAGGCGACGCTGACCGGGCTGTCCCCGACGAACGGCGGGTGCCCGCAGACCAGTTCGAAGAGCACGCAGCCGGCCGCGTACACGTCGGAGCGCGCGTCGACGGCCTCGCCGCGTGCCTGCTCCGGTGAAAGATACTGGGCAGTGCCGATGACCGCGCTGGTCTGGGTCATGGTGGTCGCACCGCTGGCCAACGCCCGAGCGATGCCGAAGTCCATCACCTTGACCTGGCCGGTCTGGGTGAGCATCACGTTGCCGGGCTTGATGTCCCGGTGGATGATGCCGTGCCGGTGGCTGAACTCCAGGGCGGCGCACATGTCGGCGCAGATCTCCAGCGCACGGCGCGGCTGGAGCCGCCCCTCGGCGCCGAGGACCTCCTTCAAGGTCCGTCCGTTGACGAACTCCATGACGATGAACGGCAGCGTCTCACCGGTCGGCGCGGTCTCCTCGCCGGTGTCGTAGACCGCCACGATGGCCGGATGGTTGAGCGAGGCGGCGTTCTGCGCCTCCCGACGGAACCGCATCTGGAACGTCGCGTCCCGGGCGAGGTCGGTGCGGAGCATCTTGATCGCGACGTCCCGACCGAGCCGGAGGTCGCGACCACGGTGCACCTCGGCCATGCCGCCATAGCCGAGCAGTTCGCCGACCTGGTACCTGCCACCGAGCAGGCGGGCCTGCGCTGTCATCGCGTCTGTCGTCCTTCGCTCGTCGTCGTCCCGCCGTTGCCCGGCTGGAGTCGTACCTCTCGACGGTACGACGTCCGGGTCGGATCGTCGCGCCGGTCGAGTCGTAGCGCGCCGGACGCCACGGTGCGCGGCGCCAGCCCGGCCGATACACCGGCCTGCGACTGCTTCCGTAGGTTGTAGGAAATCACGCCGGAGCAGAGCAGGACCAGCACGGCCAGCAGGATGGCGAGAAGCACCATTCCCGGCCGGGACCGCTGGGGCTGGGGCGACGGCGTCGCCGGGCCGGCCTGCCGGACGTACGCCGGCGGGTGTTCCTGCCGGGGCGGCCCGGACGGCACCGCTGCCGCACCGCGCGGGTAGCCGTTCGGTGCGCCCTGCGGCCGGACGGCCGGCGCGACGGCGGTGGGGCGTGGCTGTTGGGCGGGTGCGACAGCGGTCGGCCTGGCTCCGGCCACCGGTGGACGGGCAGCCGGTGGACGCATCTGGTGCGCCTGCGGCACCTGGGCCCGGCCGGGCGCGGCGGGTGAGGCGGGCGCCGCGGACACCGGCCCGGAGTTGGCGCCGGCCCGAGCCTGCTGGGAGAGCGTGGCCTTGAGCTGACGGGCGACTCCGGCGAGTGCGGCGGCGCTCGGCCAGCGGGCGGCCGGGTCCTTTGCCAACGCCCGTTCGACAAGTGCTCGCACCTGCGGAGGGATGTCGGCCGGCAGGGGCCGGGGCGTCTCCCGGACGTGTCGCATCGCGATGTCGAGGGGGTTGTCGCCCTCGAACGGCCGCCGACCGGCCAGGCACTGGTAGGCGACCACGCCAAGGGCGTACACGTCTGACGCCGGGGTGGCCACGCCGCCGGTGGCCTGCTCCGGCGAGATGTACGAGGCGGTGCCGAGCACCGAACCGGCGGCGGTGAGCTGGCCGACCAGGTCGGAGCGGGCGATGCCGAAGTCGGTCAGGACCAGCGTGCCGTTCGGCCGGACCAGCAGGTTGCCCGGCTTCACGTCGCGGTGCACGATGCCCTTCTCGTGCGCGGCGTGCAGCGCGTCGGCGGCCTGCGCGACGAGGGCCATCGTCCGGGCCGGGGTGAGCCGGCCGACCCGGCTCAACGTGGACGACAGGGCGTCACCCTCGACGTACTCCATGACCAGGAAGGCGATCTGCTGGTCGTTGCCGAAGTCGTAGACGTCCACCACGCCGGGATGATTGATGGTGGCCATGGTGCGGGCCTCGCCGCGGAACCGCTCACCGAAGTCCGGGTCGTCGAGCAGGGCGGGCAGCAGGCTCTTCACCGCGACCGTCCGGCCGAGCACCTGGTCGGTGCCGCGCCAGACGTCGCCCATGCCACCGCTGGCGATCCGCTCGTCGAGACGGTAGCGGTTGCCGAGCTGCACGCCGGGGCTGAGCATGTCAGCGACCCCCTGGGTCGGCGATGGCGGCCCGCATGATCTGACCGGCGATCCGAGCCGCCTCGGCGCTGCCACCGGGGCCGGCCTGCTCCAGCATCACGCAGACCGCGGAGACGGGGTTACCGTTCTTGTCCAGGGCGAAGCCGATGAACCAGCCGTGGTCGGGCCGGTCCGGGGCGGACTGGGCGGTGCCGGTCTTGCCGCCGACCGTGTAGCCGTTGATCGCGGCCTTTCGCCCGGTGCCGTTCTGGACCACGCTGACCATCATCTCGCGCAGGTCGGTGGCGACCTGCGGCTCGACGGGCTGACGCAGCTCCCGCGCCTTCGCTGTGTAGTAGCTGGTGGTCCGGTCCGGAGCGAGCAGCTGCCGCACCAGGTACGGCCGCATCTGGCTGCCGTTGTTGGCGATCGAGCCGGCGATCATGGCGCCTTCGAGGGGCGTCATCCGGACGTTGTTCTGACCGATCGAGGACTGGGCCAGCGCGGCCGGGTCGGTGCTGCCGTCCTGGTTCTGCATCGTCCCGGTTCGACTGGCCGCCGTGGGCAGGCCGCCCTCGCCGAGCTGGCCGACGGTCAGGTCCTCCTGCTCGAAACCGAACTGGCGGGCCTTCTCCTTGACGGTCTCCGCGCCGAGCCGCACACCGAGCTGGGCGAAGCCGGTGTTGCACGACTTGGTGACCGCCTCCAGCAGGCTGACCTGCCGAGTCGGGCAGATCGACGGATCGGCGTTGCGGATCGGGGTGCCCGAGGTGGGCGCGGTGTAGCTGGGACCGGCCGGGATCTGGGTGGACTTGGTGACGCCGTTCTCCAGCGCCGCCGCCGCCACCACGATCTTGAAGGTGGAGCCCGGCGGCAGCGTCTCGGCGAGCGCGCGGTTCTTCAGCGGACCTTCCGGGTCCTGTTCCAGCTTGTTGTACGCCGCCGCCGCCTCCTTTGTGTCATGGCTGGCCAGCGGGTTCGGGTTGAAGCTCGGCATGGAGACCAGCGCCTGGATGGCACCGGTACGCGGGTCGATGGCGATCGCCGCGCCCCGCTTCGCACCCACCTCGTTGTTGCCCAGCTGCTCGTACGCCACGTCCTGGGCCCGCTTGGAGAGCGTGAGGAGCACGTTGCCGCCGCCGGTGTCGTCGCCGGTGAACATGTCCTTCAACCGGTCGCCGATCAGCTGGTCGCTGGTGCCGGCCAGGAAGTCGTTCTCCACCTGCTCGATGCCCTGGTCGGCCAGGTTGACCGGCTTGTAGCCGAGCACGTGGGCGTACTTGGCGCCGCTGGGGTAGGTGCGCAGGAACTTCAGGCTGCCGGTGGTCTCCTTGCTCGTGGCCACGGCCGTGCCACCAGCCTCGATGTTGCCGCGCTTGCGGTCGTACTCGGCGACCTGAACCCGACCGTTGTAGTCGCTGGTCCGGTATTCATCCGCCTTGTAGGCCTGGATCCAGTTGAGGTTGGCGAAGAGCAGACCGAACAGGACCATGACGACGACGCCAACGCGGCGCAGGGGTGCGTTCACGGCTTGATCACCTCCGTGGGAGCACCGTGCAGCTGCTCGGGCGGGCCACCGCCGGGTCGGACCGCCTTGCCCCCGCTGCCCCCGGTCACCGGTCGGCGGGCCCCGTCGGAGACCCGCAGCAGCACCGCGATGAGCAGCCAGTTGGCCATCAACGACGACCCGCCGGCGGACAGGAACGGGGTGGTCTGACCGGTCAGCGGGATGAGCTTGCTGATCCCGCCGACGATCACGAAGACCTGGAGGCCGAGGGTGAACGCCAGACCGCCGGCGAGCAGCTTGCCGAACGAGTCCCGTACCGCGAGCGCGGCACGCAGCCCGCGCTCCACGATCAGCAGGTAGACGACCAACAGCGCGGACAGGCCGAAGAGGCCGATCTCCTCACCGATGCCGGCGAAGATGAAGTCGTTCTGCACCTCGGGCAGGATCTCCGGCTGACCGCCGCCCGGCCCCGCGCCGAAGAGCCCGCCAGTGCCCAGGGCGAGCAGGCCCTGCACGAGTTGGTAGCCCTTGTTGGTCGGGTCGGCGAACGGGTCGAGCCAGATCTCCGCCCGCACGTAGAAGTTGGCGAACGGCCCGCCGACAGTCGAGCCGAGGACATAGGCGAGGTACGCGCCGCCGAAGAAGAGGACCAGGCCGATCAGCAGCCAACTGACCCGTTCGGTGGCGATGTAGAGCGTCACCACGAACATGCCGAAGTAGAGCAGCGAGGTGCCCAGGTCCTTCTCGAAGACCAGCACCAGGACGCTGATCAGCCAGACGCCGACCACCGGCCCGAGGTCACGGCCACGCGGAAAGTCGATGCCGAGGAAGCGCCGGCTGGCCAGCGACAGCACCTCACGCTTGCGCACCAGGTAGTAGGCGAAGAAGACCAGCAGCGCCAGCTTGGCGAACTCACCCGGCTGGATCGAGAAGCTGCCGACCCGAACCCACAGCTTCGCGCCGTTGATCTCGGAGATGCTCGGCGGCAGCACCGCCGGGATCATCACCAGCACGATGCCGGCCAACCCCAGGGTGTACGCGTACCGCGAGATCGACCGGTGGTCGCGCATGATCGCGAGCAGGCCGGCGGCGAGGATCACCGCACTGAGCGTCCAGGCCAGCTGCCGCCCGCCCTGCCCCGCGAAGACGGCCAGGCTCTCCCGCTCGGCCACCGGGGCGTCGCCCAGGTCGATCCGGCGCAGGAAGCCCACCCCGAGCCCGTTGAGCAGGGCCACCGCCGGCAGCAGCGCCGGGTCGGCGAACGGGGCCAGGAACCGGATGACCAGGTGCAGGCCGAGGAAGACCGCGCCGAGCGCGGCGGCCGGCATCCAGAAGTCCGAGGTGACAGTGTCCAGCAGGTTCGCCTCGACGGTCGCCCCGTACGCGGCCACCAGCACCATCGCGAGCAACAGCAGGTACAGCTCGGCGTTGCGGCGCGACCGCGCCAGGCGTACGCCGGATTGCTCGCCCGCGGTGGCGGGCGAGGGTGCCGGTGTGGCCGCTACGGTCACGGGTGGAGTCCTCAGGATCTCAGCCGACGCTCACTCAGGAGACCGGCAGCCGGCCGTGTCGAGCGCCGGTGTGGCCGAGTCGGAGGGCGTGACGTCGGGTGTGGTGGTCGCGCCGGCCCCACCGAGAGCGGTGGTGGCACCGACGGTCGGGCTTGCGCTGACAACCCCGTTGGGGGTCGGCGACGCGTTGGCGCTCGGGCTGCCGTTCGGGGTCGGCGTCGAACCGACCGGGGTCGGCGTCGGAGTCGGCGTGGTGACCCCGGCGGCGGTCGGGTCGAGCGGGCAGAGCGGCTTCAGGTTGGGGTTGCTCGGCGTGTCGCTGGTCAACTCGGCGAGTTGACGCTCGGCGTCCGGCTCACTCTTGGCCCGGATACCGACCTTGACGGTGTCCTGTGCGGCGACGGTGAGGTCGTCCAGGCGGGTGCCGCTGCGACGGTGCACGCTGGACAGGTCCATCCCGGCGATCTGACCCTGGACACCGCGGAAGACGGCAACCTGGCCCTCTTCGGTGGCTCCCACGTAGTACTGCCGCTGGGTGTAGGTCCAACCACCGAACGCCGCACCACCGACGATCACCAGCAGGGCCAGCGCCATGGCGGCGGTCCGGACCGGGCGTCGCTTCGGCCGGTCGGCGTCGTCGTCGGAGGCCGCCGGCTCCTCGGGCGCGGCCGGGCGCGGCGCGGAGAGCGCCGAGGCTCGGGCGGCCGGAGTCGAGTCGTCGGCAGAGGTCGCCATGCCGCGGTCCCGGGCGGCGGCGCCGCCCACGATCGGGGTCGCCTCGACGATGTCCTGGTCCGTGGCGTCGGCGATGATCACCGTGATGTTGTCCGGCCCACCGCCGCGCAGCGCGAGCTGCACCAGCCGCTCGACGCACTGCTGCGGGTCGGTGTACTCGCGCAGGGTCTCGCCGATGGTTTCGGCGCTGACCACACCTGAGAGGCCGTCGCTGCAGATCAGGTACCGGTCGCCGGGCATGACCTGGCGGACCGAGTATTCCGGGTCGATGTCCCGACCGTCGAGGGCGCGGGTGAGCAGCGACCGCTGCGGGTGACTGCTCGCCTCCTCGGCGCTGATGCGGCCTTCGTCGACCAGCATCTGGACGTAGGTGTCGTCCTTGGTGATCTGCGCGAACTCGCCATTGCGCAGCAGGTAGGCCCGCGAGTCGCCAATGTGGACCATCCCCAGCTTGCTGCCGGTGAAGAGGGTCGCCGTCAGCGTGGTGCCCATCCCCTCCAGCTGTGGGTTGGCGTCCACCGTGTCACGGAGTTGTTGGTTGGCGGTGCCCACGGCCGAACGCAACGCATCGACGAGAGCGTCCCCCGGGACGTCCTCGTCGAGCGGCGCCATGGCACCGATGACGATGTTGCTGGCGACGTCACCGGCGGCCATACCGCCCATGCCGTCGGCAACGGCGAGTAACCGCGGCCCGGCGTAGACGGAGTCTTGATTGCCGTCTCGGATCAGACCGCGGTCGCTGTGGGCCGCATAGCGCAGGGTCAGAGTCATGGCCGTAATTCGAGGGAAGTGCGGCCGATCCGGATCGGCACGCCGAGGGGGACGGGGGTTGGTCCGGAGACCTTAGCGCGATCGAGGTACGTGCCGTTAGTCGAGCCGAGGTCCTCGACGTACCACTGCCCCTCACGCGGCATGAGCCGGGCGTGTCGCGCTGAGGCGTAGTCGTCGGTGATGACCAGGGTGGAGTCCTCAGCCCGACCAATGGTGATCTGCGCTTCACCGAGAGTGATTTTGGTGCCGGCCAGCTGACCGGCCGTCACCACCAGCTGGTGCGCCGCTCTGCCCCGTTTCACCTTCGCCGGCTTCGCCGCCTGCCCCGTCGAGGCGCCTACCGCGCGTGGCGCGGCCACCAGACGACCGGACCGGGCGCCCGCGAAGAGGTCCCGGCGGATCACGCCGACCACCGTGAACACGAAGATCCACAGCAGGATCAGGAACCCGAACCGGGCAACGGTGATGACCAGTTCCGGCAAGGCGGGTCAGCCGTCCACGCGGAAGGTCAGCGTCGTCGTCCCGAGCTGGACCATGTCACCGGGGTTGAGCGCGACGGCGGAGACCCGCTGCCCGTTCACCATGGTGCCGTTGGTCGAACCCAGGTCGGTCAACACGACCTGGCCCCCGTCGAAATCCAGCCGGGCGTGTCGCCGGGAGATGCCGACGTCGGGCAGACGCAGGTTGGCCTGGTCGCCGCGACCGATCACCGTCGACCCCATCTGGAGGGGGTAGGTGCGACCGTCGCCGGAGACCAGCCGCACGTTGCGACCGCCACCGTGCCCGGGCGGCGGACCGTAGCCACCGCCCTGGTCGTACGCGGGGTAGGCGGGCGGGCCGGCGTCGTAGCCGGGCGCCGACACCGGGGCGACCTCACCGCCGGTGTAGACCTCGGCCGTGACACGGAACATGCCCGTGTCCAGACCCTCGCCTCGCTCGATCTCGACGATCACGTCGCCGTAGACCGTCCACGCCTGCTCGCCGATGAACTCCGCCTGCGACTGGGCCAACTCCTGGGCCAGCGCGGCGGCGTACGGCGCCAGCCGACTGTGGTCGAACGGCGAGAGATCGATCACGTAGCGGTTGGGCACCAACGTGCGCCCACCGGCCAGGATCGCCTTGTGCGCCTCGGCCTCCCGCTGCATGGCGTTGAGGATCTCCACGGGGTGAACCACCCCTTTGAAGACCTTGGCGAAGGCCCCTTCGACCAGGCCTTCCAGACGCTTCTCGAAGCGTTGCAGCACGCTCACCGGCTCCTCCTCGGGTCCCGAGGACATGATGGTATCCGGCCGGCGCGCGCGCAGCTCACACGCCGCTCGGCCGGCTGCTCTCGACCCGTTCGGAAGGGCCGGGATTGTCGTGCTAATCTTTCGTCCGCCACGAACGGTAATCGCTCGTGGCGAGCGCCGGGGACAGCGTAGTATTCCCGAGGCCCGTTGGAGACAGCGGGGCCGGGCGGCTAGAGTGTTCCGGGTTGTGCCACGGGGATGTGGCGGAATGGCAGACGCGCACGGTTCAGGTCCGTGTGCCCGAAAGGGCGTGGGGGTTCAACTCCCCCCATCCCCACCAACGACGAGGGCTCCGCTTCATGCGGGGCCCTTCCGTCATATCGGGGCGTGCTGGACGTCACGCTATGCTCCGATGGATTCTGCCTCCGATGGACCAGGAGTGGCGTGTGAGTGTCGCGTTGGTGACAGGGTCGGGTGGTCTGATCGGCTCCGAGGCGGTCCGGCATTTCGCCGGCCTCGGTCTGGATGTTGTCGGCATCGACAACGACATGCGCCGGTATTTCTTCGGCGAGGACGGCTCCACCTCGTGGAGCCTTGAACGGCTCGGTCGTGACCTGGGAAACGCGTACACCCACTTCGCGGTGGACATCCGGGACCGGGACGGCCTGGAGCAGGTGTTCAAGAAGTACGGCTCGGACATCGCCGTGGTGATCCACAGCGCTGCCCAGCCGAGCCATGACTGGGCAGCCAAGGAGCCGTACACGGACTTCGACGTGAACGCCGGCGGCACGCTCAACATCCTGGAGAACACGCGCCGGCACGCGATCGACGCACCGTTCATCCACTGCTCGACGAACAAGGTGTACGGCGACCGGCCCAACAGCCTGCCGCTCATCGAGCTGGAGACCCGGTACGAGCTGCCCGAGGACCACCGCTGGTACCAGGGCATCACCGAAGAGATGTCGATCGACCACTCGCTGCATTCGGTCTTCGGCGCCTCCAAGGTCGCCGCGGACGTGATGGTCCAGGAGTACGGGCGCTACTTCGACATGAAGACCGCCTGCTTCCGGGGCGGCACGCTGACCGGCCCGGCGCACTCGGCGGCCGAGCTGCACGGGTTCCTGGCCTATCTGATGCGCTGCGTCATGGAGGGCCGGACTTACAACCTCTTCGGCTACAAGGGCAAGATGGTGCGGGACGCGATCCACTCGCACGACGTGCTGACCGCGTTCGAGGCGTTCTTCCGGGCCCCGCGATCCGCTGAGGTCTACAACCTCGGTGGCGGCCGGCACTCCAACACCTCGCACATCGAGGCATTCCGGATCGCTGAGGAGATCACCGGCCGCGAGGCGCAGATCAACTACGTCGAGCAGAACCGCACCGGCGACCACCAGTGGTACGTCAGCAGCATGGCCCGGTTCGAGGCGCAGTATCCGGACTGGAAGATCACGTACGACGTGCCGATGATCCTGCGGGAAATCTACGAGGCCAACGTGGACAAGTGGGTGGCCCAGCCGTGAGTGTCCGGACGAAGCGCAACGTGCTCGGCGTCCTGGTCGACGCCACCGACTACGCCACGGCGACCGACGCGGTGGTGACCGCGGCACACGAGCGGCGTCCCCTCGCGCTGACCGCGTTGGCAGTGCACGGTGTGATGACCGGGGTGCTCGACCCGGCGCACAACGCGCGGCTCAACTCCTTCGACGTGGTCACGCCGGACGGGCAGCCGGTGCGCTGGGCGCTCAACCTGCTGCACCACGCCGGCCTCAGCGACCGGGTGTACGGGCCGACCCTGACCCTGCACGTGCTGTCGCGCTTCGCCGACGAGGGGCTACCGGTATACCTGTACGGCTCGACCGAGGAGACCCTCGCCCGGTTGATCCCGGCCCTGGAGCGGATGTTCCCGGCGTTGAAGATCGCCGGGGTGGAGCCGTCCAAGTTCCGTGCCGTCCAGCCCGGTGAGGACGCCGAGATCGCCGACCGGATCCGGTCCAGTGGGGCCCGGTTGGTGCTGGTCGGGCTCGGCTGCCCGCGCCAGGAGGTCTTCGCGTACGCCATGCGGCCGCTGCTCGACATGCCGCTGATGGCGGTCGGCGCGGCCTTCGACTACCACGCCGGGCTGCTGCGCCAGCCCCCGCCGTGGATGCAGCGGGCCGGTCTTGAGTGGTTCTGGCGCCTCGGTCTGGAGCCGAAGCGGCTCTGGCGCCGCTACGTCATCCTCAACCCGGTCTACCTGAGCCGGCTCGCCGCGCAGAAGATCGGCCTGTGGAAGGCCCGCCCGCCGGCCCCGGCCACCGAGCGGCCGGCCACCTTCTCGGTCTGAGCCCGATCCGTACGACGCGAGGCCCCACCCGGCGTGCCGGGTGGGGCCTCGGTCGTCAGAGACCGGTCAGACCGTCAGGGTCCAGGTGTTGATGTAGCCGGTGTCGGCCGAGTAGGTGTCCCGCACCTGGAGTCGCCAGATGCCGTCGGCGGCCTCACCGGACACGTTGACCGAGTACGTGGCGTTCACGTTGTCGGCGCTGTCCGAGGTGCTGCTGTTCTTCAGCCGGTACGAGCTGCCGTCCGGGGCGAGCAGGTCGATGACCAGGTCACCGCGGTAGGTGTGCACGATGTTCACCGCCACCGTGGAGGTCGAGGAGGCGTTGCGACCGCAGCCGGAGATGGTGATCGAGCTGGTCACCGCCGAGCCGGCGTCCGGGATCGACACGTCGGTGCCGTTGGTGCCGGTGCAGCCGGTGGGCGGCGGCGGGGTGCTGCCGGTACCCACGTAGAGCAGCAGGTTCGGTGAGCCCGAGCCGGGGTTGGTCACCACGTTGGGCGTGGCGTTGGCCACCAGTTGGTTGCGGACCTGAGCCGGGGTCCAGCTCGGGTTGGCGCTGGCCACCAGGGCCGCCGCTCCGACCACGTGCGGGGTGGCCATCGAGGTGCCACTGATCGTGTTGGTGGCGGTGTTGCTGTTGTACCAGGCCGAGGTGATCGACGAGCCGGGCGCGAAGATGTCCAGGCAGGTGCCGATGTTGGAGAACGACGACCGGGCGTCCGAGCTGGTGGTCGAGCCCACCGTGATGGCTTCCGTGGTACGCGCCGGCGAGGTGTTGCAGGCGTTCGCGCCGTTGTCGTTGCCGGCCGCCAGGCCGTACGTGACGCCCGAGGCGATCGAGTTGCGGACGGCGTTGTCCAGCGAGCTGTTCGCGCCGCCGCCGAGGCTCATGTTCGCCACCGCCGGCTTGATCGCGTTCGCGGTGACCCAGTCGACGCCGCCGATCACGCCGGCATTCGTGCCACTGCCGGAGCAGTTCAGCACCCGTACGCCGACGAGCTGGACGCCCTTGGCCACCCCGTACGCGGACCCGCCGACGGTGCCGGCCACGTGCGTGCCGTGCCCGTTGCAGTCGTCGGCCGACCCACCGTCCACCGCGTCGTAGCCGGACGTGGCCCGGCCGCCGAAGTCGTTGTGGGAGAACCGGATGCCGGTGTCGATGATGTAGGCGTGCACGTTGCTCGCCGTGTTCGGGTAGGTGTAGGAGCTGTCCAACGGCCGGTTGCGCTGGTCGATCCGGTCGAGGCCCCAGGAGGGCGGGTTGGCCTGCGTGCCGGAGATCGAGACGGTGTGGTTCTGCTCGACGTACGCCACCGCCGGGTCGGCCGCGATCCGCGCCGCCGCGCTCGCGTTCACGGTGGCCTCGAAGCCGCGCAGCGCCGCTCCGTAGGTGCGGGCCACAGTGCCGCCGTGGCGGCCGGAGAGCCGCTTCGCGGTGTCGCCGACCCGGTCCCGGGCCACGGCGCTGTCCTTGAGTACGACGATGTAGCTGTCCGGCACGGCGGTGGCTCCGCCGGCGGCCCGAACCACACCCACGGGTTCGGCGGCCAGGGCTGGGGTACCGACGGCCAGCACTGTCGCCGCGGCCACCCCGATCAGTACGGACCTTCGTGGAAGACCCATTTCCTACCTCCCTCTGACCGGCAGTGGAACGTGACCACCGGTCCCAACATCAATCGACACTCGCCGATCTAGCTGAGGGTAAGTCAGTCGTCGGGCAGTTGAACATGTCGAAACGGCCATACCTTCGAGTGATGACCCCCTACGGGCCCGGCGTCCGGGGCGAACGGGGGACGCGCCCGGATTCGCCTCGCCGGAATTCGGGAAAGACTCTCGAACATGGAGAGTCAGCTCACCATCCTGCTTCCGGTCGCCGCCGTCTGGCTGGCCGCCGGCGTCGTTGCCGACGGCCTCCCCGGGCTGCGCAACACCCGCATGCTGCGTCGGCGTACCGGATGGTTGCTGGCGCTGACCCTCACCGGCGTGGCGCTCACCGCGGCCGTGCTCGGCGGCGGGCTGCTCAGCGCCGGCACCGCGCCGGTCGACCGGGCCGCCGCCGGGCTCACAGTGGCCGCCGGCCCGGCGCTGGTGGCGACGGTCTGCTCGGTACGACGGATCCGCCGGCTCTGGGCAGGTGCGGGCGCGTTCGCCAGTGCCCCCGCCACCCCCGCGCCGCACGGGCTGCGCGCCGCCGCGGCCCACCCGCTCGTCGGGCTGCCACCACAGGTCACCGCCCTGGCCACGCTGCCGGCGTTGATCGCCGCCGCCGGTGCCGACCTCGGCGCCGACCCCGGCGTCACCGGGCCGGCGATCACGGTGGGGGCACTAGCGGTGATCGCCATCGGGGTCCGGCACGCGCTACGCCACAACCGCCTCGCGGAGCGGGCCCAGCCCGCCGTCGCAGGGTCAACGCGGGCGGCTGGCGCTCTGCACGTATAGCAGTTCCAGGATCGACCTGGTGGCCTCGAACCAGCGGTCCAGCCAGTCCTGCGAGGGCACTGTGCCCTTCGGCGGCAACTCCATCAGCAGACCCCGCAGCAACGGGTGGTCCGCCAGGGACTCGGGCGGCTCCATCGGCCAGCCCGCCGGCGGGAACGACGGCTCGATCAGCGGGTTCGGGTCCAGTGAGGGCAGCGAGAGCGGAGGATCCGTCGTCTCGGAAGCACCCTCCCGACCGCTCAACTCCTGGTCGGTCGAGACCACCTCGGTCAGAACCGTGTCCCGACGAGCACCGCGGTACTTGCCACCGAACCGCTCCGGCTTTGCCGGACCGGTGGTGAGGTTGTCTGAACCGATCGTCGTCATCCGTCTCGCCTACTCGCTCGGTTGCGGGTCGGTGCGGCGGGTCGTCGACCAGCGCCGTACCGATCGGTTCAACGAGACGGGGACGCTCTGGCGACGGGAATCCCGACGGAACCTCTCCGACCCCCGCCGCGACGCGACAGGCAGCCGCGCCCACCGCGGACACGGCAAAGTCCCCGTCCGGCGAACCGGACGGGGACTCCATTGACCAGTCGGTCAGACCGCGCCGAACACACCACCCCGGGTGCCGGCAACGAAGGAGTGCCAGTCACCCGGCGCGAAGACCAGGGCGGGGCCCGCCTTGTCCTTCGAGTCCCGCACTCCGACCGCCCCCGTCACGTACGCCACCTCCACGCAGTTGTCACAGTTCGG
This sequence comes from Micromonospora sp. NBC_00821, assembly GCF_036347035.1. Lineage (NCBI taxonomy): Bacteria > Bacillati > Actinomycetota > Actinomycetes > Micromonosporales > Micromonosporaceae > Micromonospora > Micromonospora sp. NBC_00821. The sequence continues at coordinate 271,950 of NZ_CP108880.1, read as the reverse complement.
CCCGCTCTTCGAGCTCTTGAACCATGCTGCCTGCGTCAGGTCCACGGGGAACCCTTTGGTCGCCATTTCCACAACGGCTCCTCTGCCAGTTTTGCGATGTGTGCGACGGACTCCTCCGGACGTATGGCCGCAGCGCGGATGTGATCGAAGATGAAGCTGTACTTCTGTAGTTCGTCGCTCTTCTCGAGGAAAAGCCCACCCGTGGCGTTCTCCGCGTACACAACATCCGGATCACCGGGCTCAGGGAAGCTGAGGATCGTGAACGTGCCGTCCATGCCGGCATGCGCACCCACCTCGAAGGGCAGGATCTGCAGCGTCACGTTCGGCAACTCGGCCACCTCGACCAACCGCTTGAGTTGACCGCGCATCACCTCGTCCCCGCCCACCGGCCGACTTACCACCGCCTCATCGAGCACCACCCACAGATCGACCGGATCGTCCTGGGTCAATAACGACTGACGGCCCAAACGGACACGCACTCTTTGATGCACCTGATCGGCGGTGAAGTCCGGCCGAGCCGCACGGATCATGGCCCCGGCGTACTCCTCGGTCTCCAGAAGACCCGGAACGACCTGCTGTTCGTACGCCCGGATCGAACTGGCCGCCGCCTCCAGCCCGACGTATGCGCCGACGAGCACCGTGCTGTAGGGGTGCCACCAGCCCTTCTGGCGGGCCTCCCGGGCGATCTGCACGAGCTCGTCGCTCTCGGCGCCGACGACGCCGTAGATCCGCAGCATGTCCCGCACGTCGCGCGGGGTGGCCGTGGTGTGCCCGGTCTCGATCCGGGAGACCTTCGACGCCGAGCACTCCAACTGTTCGGCGACCACCTCGATGGTGATCCCGGCGGACTCCCGCTGGCGGCGCAGCTCGGCCCCGAGCCGCCGCCGTCTGATGGTGGGACTGCGCCGCTCACTCATCGCGCAACCCGTGAGTCACTGGTCCCCGCCGCTGGCTGCTCGACCCCACTCGGGCTACCTCCGGTAACGCGCCACTGGTGACACCCGCCGGGGGCGCGACCGTCGACCGGCGAGCGTTCGCGACGAAGGGGTGGTGCCGGTCCTCGGCCGGCCGCGACGGGCGAAACCGGTCCCCAGTCTGCCGCCCGGACGCGGATGGCTTCAATAGGCCTTTCGCGCGACACGCTCACGTATCGGCAAAAGTCGACGTGCAACTTGCATGAAGCACGTCCCTGATGCACTCTGTCCGTATGGCACGGATCACTCAGCGTCTCCGTCCGGTCCCTCCGAGTGGTGAACCCACCGCTTCGGGGAAGCCGGGCACGGCGCGGGCCCGGCCGACGACAACGCGACCTGCTCCGGGGTAAGGACCCCGCCGCTGCAAGCCGGCAAGCTGCGGCGGCGGGCGCGGTTCCCGGAAGCAACCGGGTGGTGGTCGGGTGGCGGCACGTCACCAGCGGGGTACGGCCCGACCACCGCCATCCGCACCACCGGTTCACGAGGCACGACCCCGTCACCGGCCGAGACGTCCCCCGTTCAGGCACCGCCGGCGCAACCGCCGGCCGATCCTCCCCAGGAGCCCATGTGCTTCCCCGCACCGGTGACGTACTGCACGTGACACGCGCGGCGAGTGTCCAGTTCCTCAGGCCGATCAAGTTCCGGGTGATCCGGGTGCTCGACTGGCCGACCTATGACGGCTGGCTCTGGCTCGACGGCTACGAGTTGAACGCCGCGGGCGACGCTGTCACCCGACGGTCGATCTTCGTCCAGCGGGAAGGGCTGCAGCAACTGCAGGCCGCCCCCGAACCCCGTCCGCACACAGTGCGGGCCCGCCGCCCGGTCGCGCGTACCCCGCTCCGGGTGGGCTGACCGACCCGAACCGCCGCCGGTGGGCGTGCCGTCGCCATAGAATCGGTACGCCCACCCCGGCACCGTTCCACCGCTCGTCCAGGACCCTGACCCTGGGATGGTCATGGTCAATCAGCCCGCCCTGCGGCGGCACCACCGCTCCCGTATCGCCTATGCCATCGGACTCCTCGCCCTCCTCGGGGCGATGGCGACACTCCTGGTCCTCGTCCGCGACCCGGCGATGTCGTCCACCCGGCTGACCGCACCGGTGCCCGCACCGGAGATCACCGTGCTCGACTCCGACCCGCCGACGGGCGACGGTCAGTCGATCTACGAGGAACCTGGCTGGATCGACACCGGCACCCCTGCCGACCACGCTGGTGGTGCCGACCCGACCGGGCCGGTGTCCGGCCTTGGCGCCGGCGGCCAGTCCGACGGCCCCCAGGAACTCACCGAAGCCGCTCCGGCCGGGCACAGCGCAACTGACATCCGCCGCTCCCTCTTCTGGTCCGGCATCTTCGGCCTCGCCATCTCGCTGGCCGGCATCGGTCTCGTCGGCACCCGCCGCCGGATGTGGTGACCAGCGGTCACGGTGTGTTCGTCACCGTGGGGCTCGGCGTGGTCGGGCTCGACCCGCTCGGCGGCACGGCCTGCGAGATGATCAACAACACCTCGTCGTCGGTCGACACCGACGTGCCCGCCTCCGGCTCGGTGCCCACCACCGTCCCCGGTGGCAGCTCCGACGGGCGGTACACCACCCGGTAGGCCAGGCCGAGCCGAGCCAACAGCCCCTCGGCGGTGGCCTGTGGCAGGCCGGCGAGCGGTGGCACGGGCAGCTCATCCGGCGCGTCAGTGGTCGGCGAACTGCTCGGCGACTCGCTGGTGGGCGCCGTCGACGTGGGGGCTGCGCTGGTCGGCGGGGTCCTGGGGGCACTGGTCGGCGGAGGGGACGGGGTGGGCCCCGGATCGTTGCGGTCGTCGTCCTGCTGGGCGAGCACCACCCAGAGCGCGCCCCCGAGCAGGCCGGCGAGCAGCAGCGCCAGCACGCCCCAGAGGATCGGCGACCACCACCGCCGACCACCCTGCTCCTCGACGTACCACTCACCGCCGGCGTCATCCGGTCGAGGCGAGCGCACCTCGGCCCGACCGGACCAGGCTGGCGGTATCGGCGCCGTCCGGTCGGCCGGCGGACCCGGCCGGGTGCCGGCGGACCGGTCGATCGGCATGGTCTGGTCGGGAGACAGGTCGGGACGAGCCGGGACAGTCCGGTCTATCGGTGCCGTCTCGTCCGGGCCGGTGGCCGCTGGCGTCGGTTGCGTCGGCTCCGGTCGGTCGGCGGCGGGCCCGGTCGGGGCCGGCCGATCAGCGGCGGAGGGCAGGGGGCGGGTCCGGTCGTCGTCGTGCTCGCCGGCGGGAGGCTCCTGGCGGTCGTCGCTCATCGCACGTCCTTTCCCGAACCCGGACGGGCGTCATGGCCCTCGACCGCCAACCTAGTCGCCCACACCCCCATCGGTGGGGACCAGCGTGCCGAGCCGCGCCGGCTGTCGGCGGGACAGGACGGCGGGTAGGCACCGGCAGGCTCGAACCCGCCGGCCTGACCTCACTGCGTGGGGTTCGCGGTCGGCTGGTTGTCCGAGCCGCACCAGATGCTGACCTGGTCGTTCCACCGGGCCGGGCCGTCCTCGGCGGGCTCCTGCCGGCTGACCTTCCCGGTACGTCCGCTGAGGTAGCGCGGGTAGAGGCCCTCGTCGACCAACTCGTCGGCGGCGTCGGCGCAACTCTTGCCGACCACGTCCGGCACCTCGGCGGCCGGCGCCGGCCCGGCGACCTGTAGTTGCACCGTCGTCCCCCGGGCGACAGCGGTGCCCACGGCCGGTGTGGTGCTCTCGACCGTACGGCCGGCGCCGCCACCGAAGACCAGCCGCCAACCCAGCCGCTGCTTGCGCAGCGTATCCCTGGCCTGCTCGAAGTCGGTGCCGATCACCGGCGGCACGGTCAGGCCGGCCGCCTTGGTCGGGGTGGCGGAGGTCTGGACCGCCGACGGTGTCGGCCGGCCGCTGCTCGGTCGGGGTGCGGTGACCCTGGTGGTCGACGCGCCAGCCGTGGTCGCAACGGCCAGCGGGTCACCAGAGGGTGCGTCGTCCTCGCCGGCCAGCAACCAGCCGCCGGTCGCACCCACGGCGGCGAGCAGCACCGCCGCCAACCCACCACCGAGCACGACGCTGGCCCGGCCCGCACCGCCACCGGCGGCATTCTGCTGGCCCGTGTTCGTGTCCGTCATAACGCCCACCGCCTCATCACCGGCGACCGTACCGCCCGCCGCCCAACCCGCCCGCACCGGCGGTCCACACCGGCGGGTCCTTGCGACTCGCCGCGCCGACGACGGGACGTTACGCTGCCCGGCATGGCCAGACAGGGCTGGGGAGTGTCGATCGCGACGGCGATCGGGGTCGCTGCCGGCGCGGGTGCCGCACAACTGGGCTTCGGCTACGGGCTCGGCGTCATCACCTGGACGCCCACCGATGCCGGTGCGACCGACACCGCCTGGGCGGACGGCCTTGCCTGGGCCACCTGGCTCGCCGCCAGCTCGACGGTCCTCGGCGCGGTCTGCGCGCAGCGGCTGCACCAACGGAACGCTCCGGCGAAGGCCGTGATCTCTCCGGAAACGCCGCCCGACGGTGCTGCCCGCCACGAGGGCCCGCAGCTCGACGATCGGAGGCCGGGGCACGAGAGCCCGGTTGACGGGCCTTCACCCGCCGTCGACACGGGCCGCCCGGAGGTGGCGGGCACGCCACCACCGGTGGCCGAGCCGCCGGTCCACGACCGAGGTGGCCTGCTGCGCCGGGCGACCCTGGCGCTTGGCGCCGGGCTGGGCGGGCTGGTCACTGTGCTGTTGATCGCGGTACCCGCGCGGGTCGCGACCGGCGCGGACACCGGCGCTCCGCAACGGACGGCCGCCGTACAGGCGACGCTGGGCATTCTGATCGGCGTCCTCGTCGCGATCTGGGCGCTTCGCTCCCGAGCAGCAGCGGTCAACGTGACAGCGACGGCCGCCTGGCTCTGGCTGCTCGCGGTGATCTCCGTGATCGACGGGGTACGCGTCGGACGAGGGCTGACCGGCGCCCAACTCGGCACCTGGCAGTTCGACCCGGACCACGCCCGGTACTGGATCGGGGGCCAGCTCTACTGGCCCGGTGCGCTGCTGGCGCTGGTGCCCGCGCTGCTGATCGGCGTACTGGCCGCCCGGCGGTCCGCCCGCTCGGGCGGGCACCGCGTCGGTGCGGCGGCCTCCGGCGCGGCAGGCCCGGTGCTCGTCGCGCTCGCCTACCTGACCACCCTGCCGCACTGGTCGACGCTGGGCCCCGCGCAGCTGTCCACCCAGCTGATCGCCCCGTACGCGGTGATCGCCGGTATCGGCGGCTCGGTGCTGGCCGCCCGCCTCGGCGAGCGAAGCGAGCGAAACCGCCCGGCCGAACAGAGCCGCCCGGCCGAGGTGAGTGCGGCGCCCCGGGACACGGTGGCCGACCCGGCCCCGGTCGCCGAGACCGAGCCCGCGCCGCCGGTCTCCGGCTCGACCGCCACAACCTCAGCCTCGACGGCCGGCTCCACGGCCTCGACGGCCGGGACCTCAGCGCGGCGCAGAAGGGCCGACGCCCCACCGCAGACGCCCCGGACGGGCTCGCCGCCGCCCGACGCCAGCGCCGTACCGCAGGTTCCCGCCCCGCGTACGGACCCGGACCTCGCGGATCCGGCCGGTCGTCCCACCGAAGCAACAGCGGCAGAGGATCTGACCCCCACCAGCCGGCGCACCCGCGCAGCACGCCGCACCACCGACTAACCCCGACCCACCCTGGCCCCCCGGCCCATCTAGGCCCCTGACCCACCTGTTGATCATGAAGTTGTTGCCACCTCGCCCGGCGTGTCATGGCAATAACTTCATGGTCAACGCGTTCGGGGGTGGGGTGGGGCCCGGGGTGGGTGGGGTGGGTGGGGTCGGGTGGGGTGGGGTGGGCTAGGTGGTTGGCCAGGTGTGGACGGGTTCGTTGGTGCGCTGGAGTTCGGCGTAGCGCTGGACCATGTGGTGCAACGCGTCCGTCCGGTCCATGCCGTGGTGCCGTTCCGCCGCCCAGACCGCCTCGGTCTGCCAGACGGCACCGTTGCGGCCGGTACGGCAGCGCTGCTCGATGATGTCGAGCAGCCGGTCCCGCTGCGCCGGGGCGACACCGAACCCGTCCAGACCGGTGGCGGCGGTGGGCAGCAGTTGGTCAAGGACCAGCTTGGTGACCGGCACGTCGCCGAGCCCGGGCCAGTGCAGCACGGCGTCGAGGCCACGTCGGGCGGCGGCGTGGAAGTTCTCCTCGGCGGAGCTGAAGGTGAGTTGACTCCAGATCGGTCGGTCGGCCTCGGCCAGACCGCGTACCAGCCCGAAGTAGAAGGCCGCGTTGGCCAGCATGTCCACCACCGTCGGACCGGCCGGCAGCACCCGGTTCTCCACTCGCAGGTGAGGGCGGCCGTTCATGATGTCGTAGACCGGACGGTTCCACCGGTAGACGGTGCCGTTGTGCAACCGCAGCTCCCCGAGCTGTGGCACACCTCCGGCGTGCAGGACCTCCACCGGGTCCTCGTCCTCGCAGATCGGCAGCAGCGGCGGGAAGTACCTGACGTTCTCCTCGAACAAGTCGAAGATCGAGGTGATCCACCGTTCGCCGAACCACACCCGCGGCCGTACTCCCTGGGCCTTCAGCTCGTCTGGGCGGGTGTCGGTGGCCTGCTGGAACAGGGCGATCCGTGTTTCGGCCCACAGTTGGCGGCCGTACAGGAAGGGGCTGTTCGCCCCGACTGCCACCTGCACCCCGGCGATGGCCTGGGACGCGTTCCAGTAGTCGGCGAAGCTGTCCGGGGCGACCTGGAGGTGGAACTGGAGGCTCGTGCAGGCGGCCTCGGGGGCGATCGAGTCGGTGTGCGTGCGTAACTGCTCGACGCCGCGAATGTCCAGCTCGATGTCCTCGCCCCGGGCGCCGACGATCTGGTCGTTGAGCACCCGGTAACGCTCGTTGGTGGAGAGGTTGTCCTCGACCAGGTGCCCCTCGGTGAGGGTGGGCAGGATGCCGACCAGGACGATCTTCGCGTCGGACCTGGCGGCACGCTCGTCGGCCCGGGAGAGGCTGCCGCGCAGGTCGTGCTCGTAGTCGGCGAAACCGGTGCCCTCGATCAGTCGGGGCTCGGCGTTGAGTTCAAGGTTGAACTGCCCCAACTCGGTCTGGAAGAGAGGGTCCGCGATGTCGGCGAGGATCTCCTCGTTGCGCATCGCCGGCTCGGCGGCCGAGTCGACCAGGTTGAGTTCGATCTCCAGGCCGGTCATCGGCCGGTCGGCGTCGAAGCCGAAGTCGTCAAGCATCAGGGCGAAGACGTCCAGGCACCGCCGCACCTTCTGCCGATATCGGACGCGATCATCCCGGGTGAAGGCGCCCTCTGAGACGTCCCTGCCCATGTGTCCTCCCGACGGCCGGCGCGGTCGGGATCATGCCGTCCCGGAAGCGCTTTGTGAAGCATCCACGGTAAGAGCGCCCACCTGACCGGGGCCAGAGGCCGACGGCGTTGATCCGACGGCGACCGGAGCGGACGCGCTCGTGGCGCCATCTGTACCCCGTCGTCGACTGGCTGGACCCGATTGCGGTGCGAACAACCCGTGACAATTACCACCAGTGGGAACGACGCAGGGCCCGCGCCGACGTGCGGCGCGGGCCCTGCGTTTCGGATCGCCGTGAGGGTTCCCCTGCCCTCCGGCGATCACTGGGACATCAGGCCTGACGGACGGCCTCGCCCTCGATCTCGATCTTGATCTTGCGGCTGACCAGCACGCCCCCGGTCTCCAGGGCGACGTTCCAGGTCAGGCCGAACTCCTCGCGGTCGATCTCGGTGCTCGCGGAGAAGCCGAAGATGTCCTGGCCGAACGGGCTGCGGCCGACACCCTCGAACTCCACCTCCAGCTCGACCGGGCGGGTGACGTCCTTGATGGTCAGCTCACCGGTGAGCACGAACTCGCTGCCGCGACGGGACTTGACCCCGGTGCTGCGGAACTCGAGCGTCGGGAACTTCTCGGCGTCCAGGAACTCGGGGCTGCGCAGGTGGGCGTCCCGGTCGGTCTGGGTGGTGTCGACGCTGGCGGCCTGAATGGTGGCGACGACCGACGACTGCAGCGGGTCCTCGGCGACGGTGATGGTGGCGGTGGCCTCGTTGAACTCACCGCGAACCTTGCTCACCATCATGTGCCGGGCAACGAAGCCGACCCGCTTGTGCGCCACGTCGAGCGCGTAGGTGCCGGCCGCCGGGATGGTGAGGCTGTCCCAGTCGCGGGTAACCGCTTCGATGCTGCTGGTCATGGTGCTGTCCTCCAGGAGATTGTTTAATAGCCCAACGACTGCTTGAGCAACTATAACCGTTGCAACATTCCTCGTGTCAACCACTGGTATGATGAACGGGTGACCAACGTCTTCGACGATCCCCGGATCACCGCCGTCGGCCTGCTCTTCGAGGCACACGCCGGGCTGTCAGCCCGGTTCAACGCCCAACTCGAGGAGCACGGCCTCTCCGCGGTCGAGTTCGAGGTCATCACCCGACTGGCCCGCTCGCCGGGCAACCAACTACGCATGACCGACCTCGCCGCACAGACCTCCCTGTCCACCAGCGGAGTGACCCGGGTGGTCGACCGGATGGAGCGCGACGGGTTGCTCACCCGCCGGGCCTGCCCGAACGACCGACGCAGCTCGTACGCGGTGGTCACCGCCGCCGGGATACAACGCCTGAACGAGACGCTGCCCGGGCATCTGCAGATGATCGAGCAGTGGTTCACCGGGCAGCTCGACCCCGAGGCGCTGGCGGCCCTCCTCGACGGGTTACGGCGGGTCCGCGACGCCGCGCATCCGTGCGCGACCGCCGGCAGTGACGACGTCAGCCCGGAGCAGGTCGCCGCCACCGGCAACGCCACCCGACGGCACTGATCAGCACCCGCCGTCGGGCGGCGGCAGCGGCAGAAAGACCGGCAGAAATGACCCAGCCAAGCTGGATGATTCGGTCCAAGCCGACTTTCTGCCACCGCATCGGTGGCAGGCTTTCCGCACCGGGGATCACCGGGGGGTGACGGCGCGGGCGATCAGCGAGGGGTAGCACCAAAGGGGGCTCTTCGCCCGCGCCACTCTCCCGTCGCGATCCGCTCGTGGGAAGGCGCAGGCTACTGAGCCGGTCCACCTCGGCCGGCGAGCAGCGCGTAGAGCAGGCCCGACTCCTGCGGCAACAGCCGGATACCGCTCTCCACACAGACCCGGTCCAGTCGATCGAGCACCGCCGGGTCCGCAGTGCTCGCAGCCAGCCCAACCAGCGCCTCCACCGCATCGCGGCGTTCCTGCCCCGCATGGTCGGCGGCGGCCGCGAACCACTCGGCAGCCAACTCCCGGTCTCCCCGGTGCAGCGCCAGGTTCCCCTCGATCAGCGCACAGAGCCCGACCTCCGACCCACCCCGGGCCAGCGCCGCGTCGTCCCCGCGCGGTCGCGGCACGGCCGGTCGCGCCGGGACTGCCTCCACGCCCCCGGCCCGCAACTCGGTCAGCACCTCGGTCGCCTCCGCGGCCCGCCCGTCCTGGGCGAGCGCCAGCCCGACGGTCCCGAGAACCCGACGGCGACGCCCGGGATCACCCAACTCGGACAGGGCGGCGATCGCCCGCCGACCACGATCGATGGCGTCCGCGTACCAGCCTTCCAGTCGGGCGACCTCGGCTCGGTTGGCCCAGCCCAACACCCGCAGTCGCTGCTCCCCACTCTCGGCGGCGAGTCGGTCCACAGCGGCGAGCCGGCGGCGCGCTGCAGCCAGATCGCCCGCGCGGATCTCGTGCCAGGCGAGGCTGTTCTGGGCCACCGCCAGGTCTCGGGTCCGCCCGTTGCGGGCGGCCAACCGCAGTAGCGCCTCGGCCTGCTCGCGAGCCTCGTCCTGCCATCCCACGGAGATCAGCAGGGTGCCGAGCACGTTTCGCGCCTCCAACTCCCCGGTGACGTCGCCGGCCTGTTGAAAGGTGTCCAACGCCGCACGGGCCGTCGACAACTCCTCGGCACCCGCGCCGTGCTCCGCCGCCAGCCGGGCGACCCCGAGGGCGGCCCAGCCACGCAGAAGAGGGTCGGCGTCGGCGGTTCGCGGGTCCGCCAGCAGCCGCCGCAACCACTGCCGCCCGACGACGTCGCGTCCGCGGAAACGCCACCAGCGGGTCAGGCAGGCCGCCAGCCGCAGCGCGGTCAACGGGTCGTCGGTAGTCGCGTGGGCCAACGACGAGCTGATGTCGCTGCTCATCTCGTCCAGCCGGTGCACCGCGTCGGGTAACCGTGGGCCGATCAGGTCGCTGGCGGTACGGGCCACCAGGCGCGCGATGACCTCGGCGTGTCGACGCCGGATACAGGTCAGCTCACCCGCACCGGCCGCCTGCTCGACGGCGTAGTCACGGACCGCGTCGAGCAGCCGGAACCGGAACGATCCGGTTCCGCGTACGCTCAGCAGCCCCAACTCGACGAAGCGGTCCAACAGGGGAACCGGATCGATCGCCACGGTGCCGTCCCGATCGGCCTCGTCGGCGAGCATCTCCTCGGCCAACTCGACCGACCACCGGTTACCGAAGACGGCCAACTGCCGCAGCGCGGCCTGCTCGTCCGCCGCCAACAGGCGGTAGCTGAACGCCACCGCGTCCCGCAGGGTGACGGCGACCGAGACCGCAGCACGGGTGTCGGGTCCGCTCGTCCGACTGCCGGGAGCCTCCGGTGCGTCCCAGGCCGGGTGGGCGGACGCCTCGGCCGGAGTGGCCAGGTCGAGCACCCGGTCGCCGTACCGTTCGAGCAGTTCGGTGAGGTCGAGGAGACGGCCCCGGGCCGCCATCAGCTCGATGGCCAACGGCAGCCCGCCCAACCGGCGCACCAACGCGGCGAGCGCGGGCAGCTCAGCGGGGGTGGGTGGCTCGCGGCGGACCTGGGCGAGGCGGGCGGTGAACAACGCGACCGCCGGCCACGATTCGAGTCCGGAGTGCTCGGCCTCCGGTGGTGGCACGTCGAGCGGCGCGACCGGCCAGACCCGCTCGCCGGGCAACCCGACCGGGTGTCGCCCGGTGACCAGCACCCGCAGCGAGGGCAGTGCGCCGAGCAACCGGTGCACTGTCGCGGCCACCGGGCCCGGGGCGCGCTCCACCGCGTCCATTACCAGCAGCGTCGGCCGCCCGGCGAGCAGCGCCACGAGTTCGGGCAGGCGCGCCACGCCGAGCACGGACATCGAGGCGGCGAGCACGTCCGGACCGTCCGCGCCCTCGCCCACCAGGACCCCGGCAACACCGGCCGGGTGGGCGGCGGCCACCAGGTGCGCCACCGACGTCGCCAGGGCGGTCTTGCCGACGCCGGCCAACCCGACGAGGCTCACCAACCGGGGCCCTCGCTCCACGGTCAGCATTCCGGCCAACTCGGTGAGGTCGCGCTCCCGGCCGATCAACGCGACCGGCGGCGGGAGCGCGACCGACGGGTCGGCGGGTGCGGCCGCCGACGTGGCGCTGCCGGCGAGCGCGAACGTCGTCGAGGCGGCGTCCGGCGAGGCCGGTTCGGCACCGACGCCGCGGGCCGCGGTCAGGAACGCCGCCCGACTGGTGCCGGTCAGCGCCAGCGCCCCGGCGAGCAGCTCGACAGTGGTGCGTTGTGGACGGATCGACCGGCCACGCTCCAGGTCACGCACCGTACGCACACCCACCCCGGCCCGGGACGCCAGCTCGGCCTGGGTCAGGCCGGCGGCGCGTCGATGCCCGCGGAGCAGCTCCGGCAGAGTGGTACGTCCGACCGGGCTCCGCGACCAGTCATGATCCGGAGTCATGGGCACGAAGAGTACGGATGGACTCCGACCGTCGGCAGTCGAACGTCGGGCTACTGACGCCCGCTCGCCGAAACCCGACAGCCGTACGGACAGTCCGTCCGGGACGACCGGCTGATCAGTTCGGCTGGGCCACTCAGAGGCCCAGGTCCCGAGCGATGATCATGCGTTGCACCTCACTCGTGCCCTCGCCGATCTCCAGGATCTTGGAGTCCCGCCAGAACCGGGCCACCGGGTACTCGTTCATGAAGCCGTACCCGCCGTGGATCTGGGTGGCCTCCCGGGCGTTGTCCACAGCGATCGTGCTGGCGTGCAGTTTGGCGATGGCGGCCTGCCGCTTGAACGGCTCGCCGGCCAGCATCCGCGCGGCAGCGTCGTAGTACGCCAGGCGAGCGGTGTGCGCCTTCAGCTCCATGTCGGCGATCTTGAACTGGATGGCCTGGTTGGCAGCGATCGGCTGACCGAAGGCGTGCCGCTCCTTCGCGTACTTGATCGACTCGTCGACACAGCCCTGCGCGAGGCCGACGGCGAGCGCGGCGATGGCGATCCGGCCCTCGTCGAGGATCCGCAGGAACTGCGCGAAACCGCGACCCCTGGCCCCGAGCAGGTTGGCGGCCGGCACCCGACAGTCGTCGAAGGTCAGCTCGTGGGTGTCCGAGGCGGTCCAGCCCACCTTGGAGTAGCCGGGCGCGACGGTGAACCCGGGCGTGCCGGTCGGCACGATGATCGTCGACAACTCCTTGGAGCCGTCCGGGTTCGTGCCGGTCACCGCCGTGACAGTGATCATGGCCGTGATGTCGGTCCCCGAGTTGGTGATGAACGCCTTCGACCCGTTGATCACCCACTCGTCGCCGTCCAGCACCGCCCTGGTCTGCGTGCCGGCGGCGTCCGAGCCGGTGCCCGGCTCGGTGAGACCGAAGCCGGCCAGCGCCTCGCCGCTGAGCAGCCGGGGCAGCCAGGTCGCCTTCTGCTCCTCGGTGCCGAAGCGGTAGATCGGCATCGCGCCCAACGAGACCGCCGCCTCCAACGTGATGGCCACGCTGGAGTCGACCCGGGCCAACTCCTCCAGGGCGAGGCAGAGCGCGAAGTAGTCACCGCCCATGCCGCCGTGCTCCTCGGCGAAGGGCAGACCGAACAGGCCCATCTTGCCCATCTGCCGGATCACCTCGTACGGGAAGGTGTGCTGCTCGTAGTGCTCGGCGATGACCGGGGCGACCACCTCGCGGGCGAATTCCCGAACGCTCTCGCGCAGCGCCTCTTGGTCGTCGGTGAGCCGGAAGTCCATCTCATCCTCCTGTAAGGACGGTCCGCCTCGGCGCTCGTGACGCCGGGGGCGGGTCGCTGTGCGGGCCCGAGTCGATGATCAGACCGGGGTGACGCCGTGCCGACGGCGGGAGAAGTGCCGATCCTTGGTACGGGCCGCCGCGAATCGACGGACCAGCTCGGTGCGCAGGTCGTGCGGCTCGACGATGGCGTCCACCACCAACTCGCTGGCCAGCCGGACGACGTCGATGTCCTGCTCGTACTCGGCCCGCTTGGCGGCGACGAAGGCCGCCCGCTCGTCCTCGTCCGCAATGGCGGCGATCTTGTTGGCGTAGACAGCGTTCACGGCGGCCTCGGCCCCCATCACGGCGATCTTCGCGGTCGGCAGTGCGATGGTCGCGTCCGGCTCGAACCCGGGGCCGGCCATCGCGTAGAGACCGGCGCCGTACGCCTTGCGGACCACCACGCAGATCTTCGGAACTGTCGCCTCGGAGATCGCAGTGATCATCTTGGCGCCGTGCCGGATGATGCCCTGCTTCTCCACGGCGCTGCCGACCATGAAGCCGGGCACGTCGCTGAGGAACAGCAGCGGCACGTTGAACGCGTCGCAGAGCTGCACGAACCGGGTGGCCTTGTCGGCCGAGTCGACGAAGAGCACGCCGCCCTTGAACATCGAGTTGTTGCCGACCACGCCGACGACCTGACCGTCGAGACGGCCGAAGCCGATGGTCAGCTCCTTGGCCCAAAGCGCCTGGATCTCGAAGAAGGAACCCTCGTCGAGCAGACCCTTGACGTACCGCCGCATGTCGAACGCCTGCCGCTCACTGGCCGGCACCAAGGCCGCCAGGTCGGCCTTCGCGGGCGCGGCGACCGCCGGTGCGGTCGGTGGCGCCTGCGTCCAGTTCGCCGGCAGGTACGACAGGTAGGTCTTCACGACGTCGAGCGCGTCGGCCTCGGTCTTGCAGAGGAAGTGCCCGACGCCGGATTCGGCGGTGTGCACCTTCGCCCCGCCCATCGCCTCCAGCGTGGTCTTCTCGCCAGTGACCATCTCGACCATCCGGTCGGAGCCGAGGTACATGCTGGCATTGCCGTCGACCAGCGCCACCACGTCGCAGAACGCCGGGATGTACGCACCACCGGCTGCGCTCGGGCCGAACAGCGCGCAGACCTGCGGGATCGAGCCCGAGGCGCGGACCTGGTTCCAGAAGATCTTGCCGGCGCCACGCCGGCCGGGGAAGAGATCGACCTGGTCGGTGATCCGGGCGCCGGCCGAGTCGACCAGGTAGACCATCGGCACGCCGGCGCCGTACGCCCGCTCGATGATCCTGATGATCTTCTCGACGGTGCGGGCGCCCCAGCTGCCGGCCTTGACCGTGGAGTCGTTGGCCATCAGGCAGACCTGTCGGCCGTCGATGGTGGCGGTGCCGGTCACCACGCCGTCGGCGGGCAGCCCTTCGGCCATCGTGTTGGCGTAGAGGCCGTCCTCGACGAACGAGCCCTCGTCGACCAGGAGCGCGACCCGTTCACGGGCGAAGAGTTTGCCCTTGGCCGCGTTGGCCGCGTGGTACTTGTCCGCGCCGCCGGACCGGGCCCGCTTGCGCAGCTGCTCCAGTGCCTCACCGTCGAGCGTCACGCCGACTCCTCCGCCATACTGACCTGAACGATCGTTAGGCTAGCGCATCGGCGAGGTTGTCGGCGACCTACGAGCGAACCAGACAGCGAAGCTGAGAGCAAGACATTGAAAAACGTGAATACATATCGCTAGGCTCCTGGCACCCCTCCTCCCAGATCGGAGTCAGCGATGACCTCACGACTCAATCGGCTCGCCGTCGCGTTGCTCACGACGACGCTCGCCACCCTCGGCATCACGGTCGCCAACCCCTCGCCCGCGTCCGCCGCCATGACCATCTGCTACAACACCAGCCAGGCGGGAAGCTACGCCAGCGTCGCCAACCAGGCCGCCTCGATCTGGAACAACGCCACAGTCAACCTGACGCTCTCCGCCAACTGCGGCTCCAACCTGCGCATCTACCGGATCACCGGCGGCGGCTCGTACGCCCAGCGGACCAGCCTCGGCAACGGCCGGGTCTACATCGACACCCAGCAGGCCGCCCAGTACAGCGTGCTGCGGATCATGACCCACGAGATCGGGCACATCCTCGGCCTGCCGGACAACTACAACGGAAACTGCGCGCTGCTGATGTCCGGCGGCAGCGCCGGCACCAGCTGCACCAACGCCTACCCCAGCTCCGCCGAGGCGAGCCGGGTGAGCAACCTCTTCGCCGGCACGTTCAGCGCCACCGACCGCAGCGCGGACATCTTCCGCGACAGTTGGCCGAGCGCGCTCACCTCGGTGAGCTGATCGACCTGGCACGTGGAGGGGCCGGCGCGTGCGCCGGCCCCTCCCCTCGCGTCCTCAGCTCGGCAGCGGCGTCAGCCGGGTACGCGGACCGGCCCGCAGCACGCCGGACGGCAGCTTCTTGCCGAGCAACTCCTCGGCCAGCTCCGCGGCCTCGATGAGCGCAGGCAGGTCGATGCCGGTGTCGATGCCCATGTCGTGCAGCATGTGCACGGCCTCCTCGGTGGCGAGGTTGCCGCTCGCACCCGGTGCGTACGGGCAGCCACCGAGCCCACCGACGCTGGCGTCGAACTCGGTCACCCCCAGCTCCAGCGCGGTCAGCAGGTTGGCCAGCGCCGTACCCCGGGTGTTGTGGAAGTGCAGCAGGACCGGCACTTGCGCGTTGCTGTCGCGTACCGCTGTCAGCAGCTCGCGAACCCGACGTGGGGTGCCCATGCCGGTGGTGTCGCCGAACGCGACCCGGTCCGCGCCGTCGCGGACGACCCGGTCCACGATCCCGGCCACCCGCTGCGGGTCGATGTCCCCCTCGTACGGGCAGCCGAAGCTGGTCGCCACGATCACCTCGACCCGCGCCGACGCCCCGTGCAGCAGGTCGATCAGCTCGGCGATGTCGTCCAGCGACTCGTCAGTGGACCGGTTGACGTTGCGCCGGTTGTGGGTGTCGCTGGCCGAGACCACCACCTCGATCTCGGTGAATCCGGCGGCGAGGGCCCGCTGGGCACCCCGGGTGTTCGGCACCAGCGCGGAGTACCGCACCCCGTCGGCCTTCACCGCCCGCTGCCACACCTCGTCGGCGTCGGCCATCTGCGGAATCGCCTTGGGGTGCACGAACGACACCGCCTCGATGCGGCGTACGCCGGTGCCGGAGAGGGCGTCGAGCAGCCGCACCTTGGCGTCGGTCGGGATCGGGTCCTCGTTCTGCAACCCGTCCCGCGGCCCAACCTCGCGGATCGAGACGGAATCTGGCAGGTCCGCCATAAGGGGTCACCTCACTGTGACGAAAGCAGTGCTTAGGGGGTCCTCCCAGCATGCCACCCCGCTGTTGATCAAGAGGTTTGCGTCATCCGCGGCGCGAATCCTGACGCAAACCTCTTGATCACCGGGGCGGTCAGCGGGGCGGTCAGCGGGGCGGTCAGGGTGGGGTCAGCGCATGCGGGAGACGATGCTGGTGTCGTAGGCGCCCGAGAGGAACTCGTCGTTGGTGAGCAGCTCGGCGAAGAAGGGGACGTTGTTCTTCGGGCCCTCGATCTGGAACGCCGCGACGGCTGCCGTGGCGCGGTCGAGCGCCTCGTCGCGGGTCGCGCCACTGACGATCAGCTTGGCCAGCAGGCTGTCGTAGAACGGGGTGACAGTGTTGCCCTCGGTGTAGCCCGAGTCCACCCGGACACCCTCGCCCGTCGGCTCCACCCACGTCCTGATCACACCCGGGCCGGGCAGGAAACGCTTCGGGTCCTCCGCGTTGATCCTCATCTCGATGGCGTGCCCACTCGGGGTCAACGCGTCCGGGTCGAACGTCGGCGCCAACCCGGAGGCCACCCGCAACTGCTCCTCGACCAGGTCGATGCCGTAGACGTACTCGGTCACCGGGTGCTCCACCTGCAACCGCGTGTTCATCTCCAGGAAGAAGAACTCGCCGGTGGCTGGGTCGAGCAGGCACTCCACGGTGCCAGCGTTGCGGTAGCCGACCGCCTCGCCGGCCCGCACCGCAGCCGCCAGGAGCCGGGATCGCAGCTCCGGCGAGACAGCCGGCGAAGGGGACTCCTCGACCAGCTTCTGGTTGCGCCGCTGCACCGAGCACTCCCGCTCGCCGAGCGCCACCACCCGGCCATCGGCCAGGCCGAGGATCTGCACCTCGACGTGCCGTACCCGGGGAAAGTACCGCTCGATCAACACCGAACCGTCGCCGAACATCCGCTCGGCGAACGCGCGCACCTTGTCGTACTCGGTGCGCAGCGTGGCCTCGTCGGCGGCCACGCCCATGCCCATGCCGCCACCGCCGGCAGCGGCCTTGACCATCACCGGGTAGCCGATCTCGGCCGCGGCCGTCACCGCGGCGTCCAGGTCGGCGGCCGGATCGGTGGTGCCGGGCGCGACCGGAACACCGGCCGCCGCCATCAGGTTCCGGGCGTTGATCTTGTCGCCCATCGCGGTGATCGCGTCCGCGTCGGGTCCGACCCAGATCAGGCCGCTCGCCTCGACGGTACGGGCGAACTCGGCGTTCTCCGACAGGAAGCCGTACCCGGGGTGGATGGCCTGCGCGCCCGTCGACTTCGCGGCGGCGAGGATCGCCTCGGTGTTGCGGTAGCTCAGCGCCGGGTTCGGTGGGCCGATGAGAACCGCCTCGTCCGCCTCCGCGACGAACGGCAGATCGGCGTCGGCCTCCGAGTGCACAGCGATCACGCGGATGCCGAGCCGCTTGGCGGTCCGGATGATCCGGCGGGCGATCTCGCCCCGATTGGCGACCAGCAGTGACTCGATCATGTTTCCTCCCGGCGTCCGGATGGTGGGACGATGTCAGGGAATCATGACCGGTACGGTTCTGACGAGTCGGCTCAGGCGAGCAGCGCGGCCAGGGTCGCGCCGCGCAGCAGCTCGGCGCGGCGCCGCCGGTCCACCTCACCACCGAGGAACGGCGTCGAGTTCATCAGGCCGAACGCGGCGTGCGCGAGAACCCGCGCCTCACCGTCGGGCATCCCCGGGTGCAGCGCGGTGAGCACTGTCACCCACTCCTCGACGTAGAGCCGTTGCAGGCGACGAATCCGGCGCCGTGGCTCCTCGGGCAGGCGGTCCAGCTCGTGCAGGTGCAACGCGATCACCGCCGGATTGGCCAGCGCGAACTCGACGTGGAAGTCGATCAGCGACTCCAGCACGCCGCGCGGGTCGTCCGAGCGCCCGACGGCACGTTCCCGCCCACCGGCCAGCAACCCCTCACTGACCGGAATCAGCGCGGCGGCCAGCATGGCTTCCTTGCCGGCGAAGTGGTGGTAGAGCGCCGGACCGGTGACCCCGGCGGCCGCGCCGATGTCGTCCATCGACACGCCGTGATAGCCACGCGCCGCGAACAGACCTACCGCGATCTCCAGGATCTCGTCCTTGCGGGACCTGCGCCGGCCCGCACCCGCCGCGCCCCGTGCCTGCTGCTCCACCGTCACCGGGCAAGCCTAGACCGCGAGGAGCCCGCGATGGTTGCCGGTCAGTTCCGTCCGCCCCGGGCCGGGCCGCCCCTGACCTGGCCAGGGGCGGCCGGCGAGATCAGTCGTCCTCGTTTAGGTCGTGCTCCGCGCGCAGCGCTGCCGCTTCCGCGGGTCGATCGAGCAGATCCAGCGCCCGAGCCAGCAGCCAGGCCGCCTGGCGGACCTGCCGCGAGGCGGCCGGTGACCCACCGAGCACGCGGCGCAGCAGCGGCTCCGCCTCGGCCGGCCGGTCCAGGCGCAGCAACAGCTCACCGATCAGGGTTTCCACCTGGGCGGCCTCGCCGAACGCCTCGATCGAGCGCAACCGGTCCGGCACCCCGGTGAGCCGGGCCAGCGCCTCGTCCGGTCGGTCCTGCCCGGTGAGCACGCGTGCTCCGGCCTCGGCCGCCATCGCCAACTCGTACAGCACCGGCGGATCGGCCTGCCCGGCCAGCTTCGCCGTTAACCCGTCCACCACCTCGACGGCGTGCAACGCCGCGTCCCGGTCGTCGGCCCAGAACCAGGCGTACGTCTCCCGCCGGCGGGCGCGCAGCTCGTCCAGCGGCAGGTCACCGAGCCGGTACGCCTCAGCCGCGGCGGCGAACCGCTCGCCCGCCGCCGCGTCCCGGTCCGCGTCGTAGAGGATCCCGCCGGCCTCCTCCAGCACCTGCGCCCGGTGCGGAAGGTTGTCCGGTCCGTCCAGATTGCTGGCCAGCTGCTCCAGCAGTGCCAACGACGGGTCGATCTCACCAAGGCCGGCGTAGACGCCGGCCAGCAGGTGTCGACAGCGATCGGCCTCCGCCTGGGCGCCCAGCCGATCCAGACCGAGCACGGCCTCCTCGGCGACCTCGGCGGCCTCGGCGAGCCGGCCCACCATCCGGTACGCGTTCGCCAGCTCCCACCGCAGGAACGCGTCCCCCTCGGCGCCCCGCTCCACGCACAGCGTCACCGCCTCGACGAAGTCGTCCACCGCATCCGGGGCCCGGCCGGCCGCCAACAGTGCCCGGGCGCGGGTGACCCGGACCGGCAACTCCGCGTCCACCGGTGCCGCCGCCAACGCCTCGTCGCAGGCGGCCACGGCGTCCGCCGGATCGTCGACCAGCCGCGCGTACGCCAGGCACGCACCCGTGACCACCTCGCCGACGCCCAACTCCCGGCCGATCCGGCGCGCCTCTTCGACGGCGGCGCGGGCCTCGTCGACGCGGTCCACCTGCTCCAGCAGGTGCCCACGGTGCAGTGCGATCCGGGCCGCCAGGTACCGATCGCCGCCCGCGTCGGCCGGTACCCGTTCGAGCGCGGCGAGCGCTTCCGCCCAACGCTCGCGGTGCAGCAGCGCCAACGCCACCCGGTCGTGTCCGGCCGCCCGCTGCTGGGCGTCGCCGAGCCGGTCCAGGACCTCGGCCGCCTCCCGGGCCAGCAGCAGGCCCTCCTCGGTGTCCTCGTCGGACCGGGTCAACAGCACGCCGAGCCGACCGGCAACCGTCTGGGCGGCCACCTCCTCGTCCGCCTTCCGGTACAGCTCCAACGCCGCCCGATTCAGCGTGATCGCACCCTCGATGTCGTCGTCGCCACGCTCGGACGCCCGCAGCGCCAGCCGGTGCGCGGACGTGCGGGCGGGCAGCTCGGCGGAGCCGAACCGGTCGTCGAACGCGACAAGTGCCGTCCGGAAGGTGGCCCGGTCGTGCCGGCCCCAGCTCTGCTCCGCGAGGTCCAGCAGATCGTCCGGGCCGGCGTCGGCGGGCACTGTCACGGCGGGTCGTTCACCCTTCGCGCTTCGCACTCGCTCGGCGGACGACGCTGGTGCGCTGGGCTGATCCCCGACCGGACGGATCGGGCGGGTCGGGCGGCGGCGGACGCTCGCGGACAGCGGCACATGCTCCCCGCTCGCCTGCACGGCCAGCCGACGAGCTACCCACTGCGACTGGTGGCTCGTGCCGTTACGAGCGTCGAAGCGGGCGGCCAGACCGGTCGCGGTCCCGGCCAGCTCGTCCGCCAACGACGCCGCCGACACCTCGGCGGCCGGCCGGCCGTCGGCGGCCCGGCGGTACACGGTCGACGGGCCGGCCTGACGCAGCGCCGCGGTGGCCGCCGCCGCGAAGTGCATGGCGGCGGCCGGCGACGGCGGCCGGTCCAGCCAGTCCAGGTGCCGCTCGACCAGCTCGATCGCCCGCGCCTCGTTGCCGGTCATCGTGCAGAACTCGATGTGGTCCGCGACGTCCCACAGGTTGGCGAGGTTGCCGCGCAGCCGGCGGTACGCCTCCCGGTGCGCGTCCCGCGCCTCCTCGGCCCGCCCGGTCCGCAGGTACGGCAGGAGCAGCGCGGTGAGGATCGACTGCGGCTGCTCGTTGCAGTTGAGCCGGCCGGCGAGCACCGGCTCGGCCAGCTCCACCGCCTCCGCGTCCCGCCCGGTGTCGGCGAGGTGGCCCACCTGGCTGGTGGGGTCACAACCGGCGCAGTCGGACAGGCCGTCGCGCGGCGTGGTCTGCCAGAGCCGGTACCAGTGCGCGGCGGCCTCGACGTCGCCCACGTGGTCGGCGACCCGGAACCGGTGCTTGTGCACTGCCTGCAGGCTGTGCCCGCCGGCCCGGTAGCGGCGTTCCATGTCGTCCAGCACGGCGTACGTGCGGTCGAGCGGCACCTCCGGGAAGTTCAGCAGCCCGTTGATCATGTACTTGAAGTGCCAGAGCAGATTGTGCAGGTGACGCTGGTGGTACGGCTGCGGGTCACTGTCGAATTCGGACAGGCACCAGGAGAAGGTCACGAAGGACTTGGCCGGCTCACCGCCGTAGATGTAGCTGGTGGTGGCCTGCATCCGGGTGACGAATGCAAGGTGCCGGTCGTCGGCGGCGTCCACCCGGCGCAGCAACTGCTCCAGGGCGGCGATCTGCCCCGCCCCGTACGGCATGTCGGAGATGCCGCGCAGCACCCGCCAGAGATCCTCGTCGCTCATGCTCACTCCCGTCCCGGGACAGCCCGGCCGAGCAGGCCGAGGAAGGAATCGTTCAGCAACGCCGCGTCGGCGGCGCGGATCGGATGGTGGCCGAGCAGCAGCGCCTGCCCGTACAGCGCCTCGATGGCCAGACCGACCAGCTCCGGGTCGCTCAGCATGGTCACCCGTCGGACCAGCGGGTTGCGGTGGTTGAGCACCAACTGCGGGCGGTCCGGCGGGGCGGTGGCGGCGAGCGCGTCGAGCACTCCACCCCACAGCTCGTCGGCCCGGTCCCGGCTGGCGGCGAGCTGGTCGTTGAACGCCGCCGACCGGCTGACCAGGTAGAGCGCGGGCAGCGAGACCGGGTCGTACGCCCGGATGACCACCTCGCAGCCGGACCGCTCGACGGCCCGCTGCGCCGCCGCGAGGAACGGCCGCAGCGCCAACTCCACCTGCGGGTCGAGCGCGTCGAACCGGGTGGTGAGGTCGCTCGGCTCCAGCCGCTCGATGAGCACCGAGCGGTCCACCACCGGCAGCCGCTCGATCAGTTCGGTGTCGTACGTGTAGCCGGCGTTGACCACCGCCAGGTCCTGCGCGGCGGCCACCGCGGCGAGCTGGCGGAACTCGTCGAGGCTGGCCGCGTAGCGGACCACGCCGTGGCGTTCACGGAACTCGGCGAGGGTGAGCGTGCCGACGTTGGTGTCCATCGGCCACCACTGGTCGACCAGCCGGAGCATCTCGTCGTCGTGCAGCGCCAGGGCCTTCACGCCGAGGTGGTGCACCTGGAGGAACTCGGCCAGCCGGTGCGGGTCGTGCCGGGCCAACCGGACCAGCCAGCCGCGCACCTGGTCGCCGAGCGCCTCTCGGGTCGCCGTCAGCAGGGTGTCCTCGTAGAGGGCCTCCCGGCTGGCGGTCGGGCGCAGCTCGGTCGCGTCCACCACACAGTGCGCGAAGAACGCCCACTCCGGCAGCAGCCCGTCGGCGTTCTCGGTGAGCAGCATCCGCTTGAGGTAGACGCGGTGCCCGGCCCGGGCCGCCGGGTTCACCGGCGTCGGCAGGATGACGGCGACACCGGTCAGCCCGGCCTCCGGCACGGCCAGCGGCAGGACGTCGAACGGGTCCACGCCGAGCGTCTCCCGGGCGTACCGGATCAGCGCCGCGCGGTCCAGTGGCGCACCCGGCGTGGTCGGCCAGGGCGGCTCCCCGGTGGTGGTGACGACGTCGCCGACGCGGACGGTGACCGGCAGCAACGCGCCGAAGAGCCGGGCCAGGTCGGTGACTGTCGCGGTGGTGAACCACTGGTCGGCGTCGCGGCGGGGCACCAGCGTGACTGTGGTGCCCGGCTCGGCTCGGGCGGCCTCCGGCGGGGCCACCGTCACCGCGTAGCGGCCGTCGGCGTACCCGGTCCAGTGAACCGTGGGGTTGTCGCCGTGCCGGGTGAGCACCTGGATCTCGTCGGCCACCAGGAAGCAGGAGAGCAGACCGATGCCGAACTGACCGAGGAACTCGTGCCGGGAGAAACCAAGCTCGTCGCGCTTCGAGCTGCGGCCGATGGTGGCAAGCAGCTCGTGCACCTGCGCCTCGGTCAGGCCGATGCCGGTGTCATGCACCCGTAGTGTGCCGTCGCCGGTGCTGTCCGGGGGTTCGATGCGTACCAGCGCCGGCGCGTCCGGCTCGGTCCTGCGTCGGGCGGTGATCGCGTCCACCGCGTTCTGGAGCAGCTCGCGGACGTAGACCCGCGGGCTGCCGTAGAGGTGATGACTGAGCAGGTCAACCACGCCACGTAGGTCGACCTGGAAAGTGTGATCCACGTCTGTTGTCTCCCCGGTCCCGATGCCGGCGCTCACCGTACCGATGATCACCGACAGGCGCGGTCCCCTTTCGCCCCGGCGGCTTGACCCTCGACCCGGTCGAACCGGCACGGTCGCCGGCATGACTTCCTCCGCTCTGGGCCGGGATTTCCGGCTCCTGTGGTCCGCGGCCGTCTCGTCCCGGTTCGGGGACGCGCTGCGTACCCCGGCACTGGCTCTGCTGGCCGCGACAGTGACCCGCGATCCGCGGATCATCGCGGCGGTCACGGTGGCCGGGCAGTTGCCGCCGCTGATCTTCGGTCTGCTCGGCGGCGTGTACGCGGACCGCTGGGACCGCCGTCGGACGATGGCGCTGGTCGACGGGGTACGCGCGGCAGTGGTGGCGGCGCTGGCGGTGGTGGTCGCGCTCAACCGGGTCAGTGTGCTGGTGCTGCTGGTGGCGGCGTTCCTGCTCGCCACGTTGGGCACTCTCTTCGACTCCGCGTCGTTCGCGCTGCTCCCCGCGTTGGTGCCGGCGGACGCGCTGCCCCGGGCGAACGGCCGGCTCCAGGCGGGGTCGGCGGTGGCCGGTGGCTTCCTCGGGGCGCCCGCCGCCGGTGTCCTGTTCGCCGTCGCCCCGGCCCTCCCGTTCGCCCTCGACGCCGTGACCTTCGCGGCGGCCGCAGTGCTCGTGCTGGCCCTCAGTCCGCGTCCCGCCATCACCACAGCGACGGCGCGACGGCGCGGCTCGGTGTGGAGCGAGATCGTCGAGGGGCTGCGTTGGCTGCGGGCGCACCGGACCCTGTGGCGGGTCACGCTGCTCACCGCCGCGAGCAACCTGGCGATCAGCGGAATCATGGCGGTGCTGGTGCTCTACGCGCTGGACGTGCTCCGGGTGCCGCCGGCCGGGTACGGGCTGTTCGCCGCCGCCGCCATCGTCGGGGGCGTGGCGGGGGCGCTCGGGGCGGGGCGGCTCGCCGCCCGGCTCGGCACGGTGCCGGCGCTGCGTGCGGTGCTGGCCGTGGAGACAGTGGCGCTGACCGGCTTCGCGCTGGCTCGGCATCCGGTGTCGGGCGGGATCGCGCTGGCCGTCTTCGCCGGCGGCACCGTGGTGTGGAACAGCCTGTGGGCGTCGTACGGGCAGCGGCAGGTGCCGAGCGGGTTGCTGGGCCGGGTCGGTGCGGCCCAGCGGATGGTTGGTCTGCTCACCGCGCCGCTCGGGGCGGCGCTCGCCGGGTTGGCCGCCGCGGCGTACGGCACGGCGCCGGTGGCGGGCGCGGCGGCGGCGACCTTCGCGCTGGTCACCGTCGCCGCGTGGCGGACACTGCGCCCGGCAGCGCCCGCTGTGTTGAGCCGCGCGGGCTAGCCCGGCGTCCGCTCCCGGTGCGACAGCCCGGACAGGCGCAGCGCGATGCGTCGGCGGGCCGGTGGAACGGCACCGAGCAGCCGGAGCAGCACGTCGCGGGCGGGCCGACGAGCCGGGGAGACACCGGCCATCCTGGTCAGCCCGGCGGCGAAGCTCAGCACGTCCTCGGCCATCGGCCGCTGCCGGGCGGTGTAGTCGTCGAGCAGCGTCTCCGGGCCGCCGTCGAGCACGTCCGCCACTGCGGTGCCGAGCGCTACCGCGTCGCAGATGCCGAGGTTCATGCCCTGCCCACCGGCCGGGCTGTGCACGTGTCCGGCGTCGCCGGCCAGCAGCACCGGCCCGGCTCGGAAGGTGTCGGCGATCCGGTGGTGCACCCGGAACCGGGAGCCCCAGAGCACTTCGGTCACCCGGTCGGGTCGTCGCGCCGGGCCGCGCTCGTCGAGCAGCGCCTGGAGGTAGGCCGCGTCCGGTTCGGCTGGGGCGCTCGCCACGGCGGCAACCAACCGGACCACCCCACCGGGCAGTGGTGCCCAGACCAGCGGTCCGGGGCGGGCGAGGAAGAGTGCCGCCTCGTCGCGGGGCAGCACGCTGCGCACCCGCACGTCGGCGAGCACGAAGGACTCCTCGTCGCTGTCGCCGGTGAAGCCGATGCCGGCCAACTGCCGGACCGTGCTGTGCAGGCCGTCCGCACCTACCACGAACCGGGCCCGCAGTGTCTCGTCGTCGACCTGCGCGAGCATGCCGTGACCGGCGCGGCTGAGCCCGGTGAGCTGGCACGGCCGTCGTACCTGGACACCCAGTTCCGCCAACTTCTCGGTGAGCACGGTCTCGGTGACCGCCTGGGAGACCAGCAGCGCGTAGGGGAAGCGGGACGGCAGCTCGTGGAACGGCACCGACAGCAGCACCCGGTCCCGGTCGCGCACTGTGAAACGCGGCGTCCGCACCGCCTGGGCGATCAGCGGCGCCGCGGCGTCGATCTGGTCCAGCACCTCCAGGGTGTACGCGTGCACGACGGCCGCGCGGGAGGTCGTCGGCGGCGCGGCCATCCGGTCCAGCACTGTCACCTCGACCCCGCGCCGGGCCAGCGTCAAGGCGGTGGCGAGACCGGTGGGGCCGGCGCCCACCACCAGGACGTCGGTGCTCGTGGGCAGCATGGCCACCTCCAGAAACCGTTGCCAACACCTGTTGGCAAACATGTGTTGGCAACGCTAGGGCCGTCCTGATTGCGTGTCAACACCTGTTGGCCTACGGTCGTTGGCATGACCCCGTCCGCGCAGTCGACCCAGCCCCGCCGCTCCGACGCCACCCGGGCGGCGATCCTGCGAGCGGCCCGGGAACGGTTCGCGGCGGACGGCTACGAGCGCGCCACGATCCGGGCCATCGCCGCCGACGCCCAGATCGACCCGTCGATGGTGATGCGCTACTACGGCAGCAAGGAGGGGCTCTTCGCGGCGGCGGCCGAGTTCGACCTCCGCCTGCCCGACCTGACCTCGGTGCCGCCCGCCCGCCTCGGTGAGGTGCTGGTCCGGCACTTCCTCGCCCGCTGGGAGGGCGACGAGACCCTGGTGGCGCTGCTGCGGGCCGCCAGCACCAACCCCGGCGCGGCCGAACGCATGCGCGGCATCTTCGCCGACCAGCTCACCGCCGCAGTGGCCACGTTCGGCAGCGACCCGACGCTGACCGCCCGACGGGCCGGCCTGGTGGCCAGTCAGATCCTCGGCCTCGCCTTCACCCGGTACATCGTCCGCCTGCCGCCCATGGTGGACACCACGCCGGACGAGCTGGTCGCCTGGATCGCGCCGACGCTCCAGCGCTATCTGACCGGAACGCCACCGAGCTGACCCAACCTTTTGCCGCCTCCCGTGCGTCTGCCAGGTGACGCCTACAGCGCGACGGCCGGGAGGAGGGCGGATGGCGCCGACGAGGGACGACGGACGCGACGGCTACCTCGCCTTCGTGGAGAACCACCAGCACCGGCTGCTCCGCGCGGCCTACCTGATCTGCGGCAACCGGCATCAGGCCGAAGACCTCCTCCAGGACGCGCTGCTCAAGCTGGCGCTGCGCTGGTCCTCCGTCCGCGACGGCGACCCCTCCGCGTACGTGCGGGCCATTCTCTACCGGGACTCGGTGTCGTGGTGGCGTCGCCGACGGCGGGAATGGCTCAGCGCCGCACCGCCGGACCAGGTGGCCCACGACCGTGACGGCGCGTTACGGCTGACCATGCACGACGCGCTGGGCCTGCTGCCACCGCGGCAGCGGGCCGTGCTGGTGTTGCGCTACTACGAGGACCTGACCGAGGTCGCCACCGCCGAGGCGCTCGGGGTGACGGTCGGCACCGTGAAGAGCCAGTGCCATGCGGCGCTGCGCCGACTCCGCGAGGTGGCCCCGGAACTCGCCCGCGATGCCCGACCGAGCCGAGGCTCGGCCGATCTGGCCAGCGGCCTGGAGGTGAACCCGTGAACGAGCAGGAATTGCGTCGACTGCTGACCGTCAGCGTCGAGGACGTGCTCCCCAGCCAGCCGGCCGCCGCCGGATGGGAGCGGGCTCGGCGTACCCGGCGTACCCGGCGGGCCGTCGCAGTGGTCGCCCTGGCCGTGGTGCTGGTCGGTGGCGGCACGGTGGCGGCGTTGCGACCGCCCGCCGACCGGACGCCAGCCCCTCCGGTCGGCCCGACGGTCACCCCGACCGTCGACCCCTCCCACGCGGGTCCGGTGCAGAAACCGCCCGCCGAGCTGACCTACCCGCCCGATCCGTTGGCCAAGCTCGGCGACCCGGCGACAGTGCCGCTCTCCGAGCGACCGGTCCAGCAGGCACTGGCAATGTTCCAGCCCGTCGACGAGGAGTATCGCGCCGACGGCCCGGTCCGGGTGCTCGGCAACGACGGCGTGGTGCGCAGCCTCGACGTGGTGACGCTGGCACCGACTCGGGACGCGGGCGGCAACGAGGCGCCCGCGCTGAAGCCGGGGGTGCTGTCGCCGGACGGCCGGTCGGCGGCGTTCGCGCAGACCAAAGAGCTGATCATGATCGAGCTCACCACGGCGGCCGTCCGCCGGATACCCCTCGACGGCTACCTGGAGCAGGTGGTGTGGGCGCACGACCGGGTGCTGGTCGGAGGCGACGACCGGACGTACGCGGTGGACCGGGTCACCGGGGCGGCCAGCACTATCGACGTGTCGACCTGGGAGTTGATCGCGCCCGACCCGGCCGCCGGGCGCGAGGCCCCGTTGATCGACATGTACGGCGAGGGGGCCAGCCTGAAGCTGCGCAGCCGGACCGCCCGGGAGGGCGAACTCCGCTCCGAACAACCGGTAAACACCTCGGGGCTGCCCTCGCCCTACCAGGTCAACGAGTTCTACGGCCGGGGCTGGCTGCACGGCGAGCGGCTGGCGCGGGCGGCCTGGATCATCAGCAGCGAGATCGACGGCGCCGAGGGAGCGGCAGTGCTGGACGCGCGGACCGGCGCCGTGCTCCACCTGCTCGACCTGGGCCGGGATCGCAGCAAGGGCTGCTGTGTCGTGCTGGGCTGGGACAACAAGGGCGCGGTGCTACTCCGACTCGAACCGGCCGCCCTGGCGCGCTGGCACCCGGAGACCGGCGAGATCACCGGCATCGTCCGCGACCTGCGCGGCGTGTTCGCACTCGCCAGCTGACACGGGTCTCGACGTGATCGACTCGGGCTCATAGATGTCGCGGTGTCCCGGCGAGGGGGACAGCCCGACGTCAGGGAACCCGAGTCGATCACACGACGATCTGGTCAGACGGTCAGGCCGCCGGGCTGGTCGCCCTTGACGACTGGCGCCCGGACCAGGTTGCCCCACTCCGTCCACGAGCCGTCGTAGTTGCGCACCTGCGGGTAGCCCAACAGGTGCCGCAGCACGAACCAGGTGTGGCTGGACCGCTCGCCGATCCGGCAGTACGCGATCACGTCGTCGTCCGGGCTCAGCCCGAGCTGGTCGGCGTAGATGGCCTTCAGCTCGTCGGCGGACTTGAACGTGCCGTCCTCGTTGGCCGCGGACTTCCACGGCTTGCTGAGCGCGCCCGGGATGTGTCCACCGCGCAGCGCACCCTCCTGCGGGTAGTCCGGCATGTGCAGCATCTCGCCGGTGTACTCACCCGGCGACCGGACGTCGACAAGTGGCCGCCCGGAGGCGACGTGCGCCATGACCTGCTCACGGAAGGCCCGCAGCGGCGCGTCGTCGCGCAGCGGCACCGGATAGTCGGCGCGCGGGCGAGCCGGCTTGTCGCGGGTCACCTCGCGTCCCTCGGCGATCCACTTCTGCCGGCCGCCGTCGAGCAGTCGCACGTCGGCGTGACCGAAGAGCGTGAAGACCCAGAGGGCGTACGCGGCCCACCAGTTGAAGTTGTCGCCGTAGAAGACGACAGTGTCGCCCCGGCCGATGCCCTTCGCGGCACACATCTCGGCGAAGCTCTTGGCGTCCAGGTAGTCCCGGGTCACCTGATCGTTCAGATCCAGGTGCCAGTCGACCTTGACCGCACCGGGAATGTGACCGGATTCGTAGAGCAGCACATCCTCGTCGGACTCGACGACGACGAGGCCTTCATCGCCCAGATGCTCGGCCAGCCACTCGGTGGTGACCAGCCGCTGGGGGTCCGCGTACGACTGGAGGCGGGGATCGGGATCGTTCGGCACAGACATGATCCCCAAGGTACGCCGGATCGCCCGCCGCGACCGCTGTAACAGGACCGGCCCACCACCCGCACGGGATGGTGGGCCGGCCGATCGGCGGGTTACTGGTCGCCGGCCTGCGCCGGGTTGCTCGGCGGCAGATTGCCGACGAAGAAGATGAAGGACGTCGAACCCGACTGGGTGCCGTTCCGGTCGATGCTCCAGACGGTGAGCATGGTCAGCCCGGCCTTGGTCGGCGTCCAGGTCACCGACGCGGTGCCGTCGGCCGCCGCGGCCACGGTGCTGGTCACCGTGTTGAAGCTGTAGCGGTAGCTGACCACGTCAGCCTGGCGCGGGGTGAAGGTGAAGACACCGGGCACACCCGGCCCACCACTGGTGCCGCCCTGCCGATAGACAGTCGCGGTTATCTTCGGGGCGGTGGACAGCGCGAAGGCGCTCGCCGTGGTGGCGGTCACGCCATCGGCGGTCACGCTGGTCACGGAGAGCGTCCGGTTGCCGCCCCGGGTCGCGGTGACGGTCAGCGTGGCAGTGCCGTCGGCCGCCGCCTCCACCGTCTGCTCGGGGTCGCCGTCCAGGTGGAACCGGTAGCGGACCACACCCGCCATCTGCGGCTGCACGGTGAACGTGGTCGGCACGCCGATCTCGGTGAGTCTGCCGGTGACGATCGGCGCGACGTCGCTGGCCCGGAATTCGTACCGCGCCTCCGGCGACCTGTTCCCTGCCGCGTCCAGGCTCCACACCACGAGAGTGTTGGGCCCCGCATCCGGGCGGAGCGTGACAGTGGCCGAGCCGCCGGGCTGGTCCGCCGGCACCGCGTGGACGCCGTCGCCGCCGAGCAGCTCATACCGGAAGCCGACCGCGTCCGGTGTCGCCGCCGCGTCGAAGGTGAACTGACCCGACAGCGCCGGGTGCCAGCCCTCGACCGGGAAGTCGGTGGAGGTGACGACCGGCGCGACCTCCGGGCCCTGGAAGTCGGTCCGGAGATAGCAGAGGCCACTCCACTCGCCGGTCGCCTGGCTGTCCGCCGCCCGGACCTGCCACGCGTACAACCGGTCGTGGGTGAGCGTTTCCCGTTCGAAGAGGCCGCTCTCCCGATCGCCTTCCCGACCGTTGTACCCGAATCGCTCGATCCGAGCCGTCGGCTCTTCAACCGGCCAGAGCGCGAAGGTCGCGGTCAACCGGTCGGTGCCACCGTTCTCGTCGACGTCCGGGTCGTGCAGGACGGCGGAGAGCGCCAGGTCGTCGTTCTGCCACAACTGGTACGGCTCGGCCGTCGTGCACGGCTCGCCGGAGGTGTGCAGCTCGGTCGGCACACCCGGCGGCTGGTTCAGCGCCTCGTTCGCTGCGGCCGGTGTGGCCGTGAGCGTGAGCGTCCCGGCGGCGACCGCAACGGAAAGCCCCACGGCCAGCAGTGCCCGGACCGGTCCTGCGGATGTCGTCGTGCCAGGTATGAGGGTCATCCCTCATCCACCTTTCCCCGATGTCCCCGCCTTCCGATCAGCGGGGGCAGCGGATGCTATCGAGGACGACGGACATCGGGCGACCCCGATTCGATCGATCGACTCCACAGTGGAGATCTTCCGACCTGTTCAGGCACGACGGTGGGCGATCCGACCAGCGACGACTGTCACCAGACAGGCCCCGTCGACGCCGTGCACCGCGAGGTCGGCCCGCCCGGCCGACCGCAGCGTCGGCGCCACGGCGGTGGCCAGCACCAGCAGGTCACCGCGCTCGGCTGCGGCCCGCAGGGCGGGGTCGGCAAGGTGTTCCGCCAGCACCGCCGTCACCCCGGTACGCAGCAGCGCGTGCACCCGCTCACGCGGGGTCGGCGCGGGCGGAAGCGGGCCGACGTGCAGCAGACCCGGCCCCAGCGTGCCGGGCCAGCGGCGAACTCGGGCGTTGGCGTACGCCGAACTCAGCTCGGCCAGCGGGCCGACGGCCTCGATCCGGTCGCCACTGACCAGCACGGCGTGGTCAGGCAACGACTCGCCGTCCCGGTCGCGGCGCAGCAGGGCCGCCGTGTGCAGGGTGATCATGCTCAGTCGACGAGCGGGCCGAGTTGCGGGCGCTTCGCCGTCACAGTGTCGCCGGACGACCGACCGGTCAACCGCCGCTTCACCCAGGGGGCGAGGTACTGACCGGCCCACCGCAGGTCGGAAGCGCGGGCGGCCAGCCACGGCGACGGCGACGGGTGCGGCGGAACCATCAGCCACTCCTCGTCGCAACCAACCCCGAGGGCGTTCAACACCTGCCCGGCGACCCGGCGATGCCCGGCCGGGGAGAGGTGCAGCCGGTCGGTGCTCCAGAGCATGGGGTTGAGGAACGTGTCGTCGGCGTACAGGTCGACCATGATGGCGCCGTGCCGCTCGGCGGTCTCACCGACCGCCTGGTTGAGCAGCTGCACCCGGGGGGCGACGAGGCGTTGGCCGGGGAGTCGGGCCATCACGTCCGCGAACCGGAAGAGGAGCACGTCCGCGCCACCCGAGCGCAGTTGCCGGACCACCTCGTCGAAGCGGGCGACCAGCGTGTCCGGGTCGAAGGTGCGCCGCAGCACATCGTTGCCACCGGCCGCGAAACTGATCAGGTCGGGCTTCATCGCGACGGCGGAGGGCACCTGCTCGGCGACCACGCTGGGAAAGAGCCGGCCCCGGATGGCCAGGTTCGCGTACCGGAAGTCGGGCCCCGCGTCGGCGGCGAGCCGGGTCGCCACCAGATCCGCCCAGCCCCGGAAGGTCCCGTCCGGGTACGCGTCGTCCATACCCTCGGTGAAGCTGTCCCCGACCGCGACAAAACTGCGCCAGCGCACCCGCGCCTCCCTCACGCCACTCGTTGCCTGCGGCGACCAGTCTGTCACCGCAGGAACGCCCGGCACCGCCCCGAATCCACTACGTGTCGGAGGTCATTGCACAGACGACGGGCGGAACCGGCCACCCCCGTGAGTGGCCGGTCCCTCGTACCCGGTGACGCTGCACCGGGAGCTCAGCCCAGCAGACCACCCCACGGCTGGCCGGCAGGCACCGACGCGGTGGCCAGCACCCGGCCACTGGCGGCGTACCGGACCAACCGGTACGCCGGCGCGCCGTCGGCCGGCGTCGCCGCGTTGATCTGCACCACCAGGCCGCCGTCGGCCAGGACGACCCCGTCGACGGCTTCGCCATGCCCGGTCGCCTGCTTCCACGCCGGGTCCAACGGCGCCAGCTCGGTGACGGCCCCGCTGACCGCGTCGAGCCGGTAGTTGCGGAACCGCTCGCTGCACCCACATCCCCCGGGGCTGGTCGTGTGGGCGCTGATCACCAGCGTCCGGCCGTTGCCGGAGATCGCCGCCACCCCACCAATGACGAGGCCGGCGGGGAGGCGCGGGCTGATCGCACGTCGGACGACTCGCTCGTCCCCGATCGCCACGGTCTGCGCGCCGACCTGGGCGATCCATCCGCCGGACACCGTCGGGCACTTCGGGTAGTGGGTGGCGAGCACCTTCTGCCCGGTCCCGTCGGCGTTGACCGCGATGAGCGTCAGCTCCTTCTCCCGCCCCAGGCCGTACAGCACCCGCCCGGAGTCGAGCCAGCTCGGCGCGCAGGTCTGCTGGCCCTGGGTCGGGATGACGTGCCGCTTCGTGCCGTCGAACGCGCTGATCACCAGCCGGCGGGCGGACCCTTCCACCCAGGCCGCCCGTCGGCCGTCCGGCGAGACGGCGAGCGGGCCGTTGAGGGCTTTGCCGTTCTGGGGACGGCCCGAACGCTCCACCTGCCACGTCCCAGCAGGGGTACGCCGCCAGATCCGGGCCGGGTCGTTCTGCTTCTGGCCGTGCTCCTCGGCGGTGTACCAGGTGAGCTGCGGCCACTGCGTCGAGCCGACCGCCGGGCGGGCCGGCGCGACGGCCGGGGCCGCATCCGGCACGGAGCCGCCGGTGCCGGCGGCCGAGGTGTCGCCGGCCGAGGGAGCGGCGGTGGCGGTGGCCGATTCGGCCGGAGCGGGCGCGGCCTTCGGGTCGGCGGTGCCGCAGGCAGCCGCACCGAACGCCAGAAGCAGCAGGGCAGCGGTACCGGCGAGCGCACCGGAACGACGGGCCGAGGCGGGACGGGTGGTGTGGGTGAACGGGCCGAGGTTCATCGCTTCCATCCTTTGTGGAGGCTCACAGTGCCTGACACCACCCAAGACGAGCCCCTGGCCCTGGCGAGTTGCCGCCGCGGCGCGCTACTACCTGACAGTCGGATCCGCTCGCACCGGCAACCTTTTCGCAGTTCACCGACCGTGATCAACACCGATTCGCTGGCGGTGCGCAGACGCGGAAAGGGCGGGCCTCCTGAGGGTGACCCGCCCGTCTCGCGCCGATCGGTCAGTCGACGACGGCCAGGATCTGCTCGTCCTTCAGACTCGCTGGCTCAGCGGTCTCAGAGATCTTCCTGCCGTCCTCGTCCACCAGCAGCAGCGCGTACCCGCTGCCGGCCTTGACCCGCACGACCATCGAGCCGTCCGACTGGAAGTAGACCTGTTCCAAGGTGCGCCCACCCAACGGCAACGAGACCTGCTTGCCCGTACGGGTGTCCAACACCACATTGGCCCGCAGATCACGCGCGAGGTTGCCGTCGTCCTCACCGAGTTTCATTCGCAGCAGGGCGATCCGGGAGCCGTCCGGGGAGAGACTAGCGATGTCGTTGCTGTGCCAACCGTCGAGGGAGAAGCCGGGGATGGCTCGCTTCTTCGTGCCGTCCGTGCCGTAGAGCACGACCCCGGCATCGACCGTGACCCCGACATCGGTGGTCATGGCGATGGTCTTACCGTCCGCCGACCAGACGGCATGGCAGGCCGAAGGTTCGGTGCGCCACCAGCGCACCGTCCTCTTCTCGGAGCGCGTATCCAATAACCCGAACCGGCCATGACCACCGCCTGGCAAATCCACGCGGAACAGCAACTGCCGCCCGTCTGGGGACCAGGCCGGAGTGACGCAGTACGGGTCGACCTCCGAGCGCATCTTCTGTTTGTTCGACCCGTCGACGTTGGCGATGTAGAGGTCGCCGCTGTCCTCGGCATCCTCGCCCGACCAGGCCACCCGGCGGCCATCCGGCGACACGTTCACGTTGAGGATCGCTGCTGTGTGCGGCAGCTCCATGAGTCGCACCGGGCTCTCACCCGGACGCCATGACCGCAGATTCCCGTTCTCGCCGACGGGGTTCCTGGCGGGGCCGTAGAAGAGCTTGCCGAACTGCACGGACGGGGTGTTCGTGCCCGTTCCGCCGCTGGGTGGGGCGCCGGGGGTGTCGCCGGCGCTGGTGGAGGGCGTCGGGGTGGGGGACGCCGACGGCGTCGGAGTCGCGGTGACCGACGGGGTGTCGGCGGGCAGCGGGGTCGGGGACTGGTCCGGTCGGATGGCAAAGGCGGTACCGGCCGCCGCGGCGATCAGCACCAGCGCGGCTGCCGACGTGGCCACCGCCCGTTGGATGCCGAGCCGGCGGGACGTACGCAGGGTCCGGTCCCGCAGGTCGACCGAGGTGACCTCGTCGGCCAGGGCGGTCAAATCGAGCCGGAGGCGCTGGTCGTTCATCGGGTACTCCCTTCCAGGACGTACAGCTCGGCGAGTTCGGGTGCGACGGTGCGCAGCCTGGCCAGTGACTTGGCCGTCTGGCTCTTCACGGTGCCGATCGTGACGCCGAGCAGGTCCGCCGCCTCCGCCTCGGTGCGGTCCTCGAAGAACCGCAGCACCAGCACGGCACGTTGCTTCGGGGAGAGCTTCGCCAGTGCCGCCCGCAGGGTGAGCCGCAGACTGGTCTGGTGGGCGTGGTCCGGGGCCGAGTCGCCTCCGCGTGGCTCGGGCAGGTCGCCCGGCATCGACTCGGGTACCCGGCGCCGACGCCACCAGGACACCTGTAGGTGGTACATGGTCTTGCGGGTGTACGCCTCGGCGTTGCCGCTGTGGTGCAGGCTGTTCCAGGAGCGGTGGGTCCGGGCCAGGGCCGACTGGACGAGGTCCTCGGCCAGGTGCTGGTCGCCGGTGAGCAGGTAGGCCGAGCGCAGCAACGCTGGCGTGCGGGTACGGACGAACGAGTCGAACTCACTCAACAGAGGGTCCACACGGGCCAATCCTTCAGGTCGGGGTACGAGGACTTGGTGTCCTTGCAGACGTCAGCAACGGTGCCGATGGTTGCCGGCATCGGGTCCGGCTCGGATCGAAATGGATCGCTCATCCTGCCGCACCGGCCGTAGGCTGCGCGGATGCTGCTACGCATGTCGACCCTGTTGCTGCGGACCCTGCGCGAGGATCCGGCCGACGCGGAGGTGCCGAGCC
The DNA here is from genome assembly GCF_036347035.1 of Micromonospora sp. NBC_00821. Lineage (NCBI taxonomy): Bacteria > Bacillati > Actinomycetota > Actinomycetes > Micromonosporales > Micromonosporaceae > Micromonospora > Micromonospora sp. NBC_00821. Next base: position 236,451 of record NZ_CP108880.1, on the reverse strand, counting down.
ATCGGCTGCTGCTGCGCGCCGGCTACATCCGTCGTGCCGCACCGGGCGGCTACACCTGGCTGCCGCTGGGCAAGCTGGTGCTTGATCGGATCACCGAGGTCGTCCGCGCCGAACTGGTGGCGATCGGCGACCAGGAGGTGCACTTCCCGGCGCTGCTGCCCGCCGAGCCGTACCGCACGAGTGGCCGGTGGACGGAGTACGGCGACGACATCTTCACCCTCGCCGACCGGCGCGGTGCCGAGCACCTGTTGGCGCCCACCCACGAGGAGATGGCGGCGCTGCTGGTCAAGGACCTGTTCACCTCGTACCGGGACTTCCCGGTGACGCTGTTCCAGGTGCAGACGAAGTTCCGTGACGAGGCGCGGCCTCGGGCCGGGTTGCTGCGCGGCCGGGAGTTCCTGATGAAGGACGCGTACTCCTTCGACCTGGACGAGGCGGGGCTACGGGAGGCGTACGGGCGGCATCGCGCCGCGTACCGGCGGATCTTCGACCGGTTGGGGCTGGACTACACGGTGGTGCAGGCGATGTCCGGCGCGATGGGCGGCTCCGCCTCGGAGGAGTTCCTGGCGGCGACGCCGGTCGGCGAGGACACCTTCGTCGGCTGCACCTCCTGCGATTTCGCGGCGAACACCGAGGCGGTGGCCACCCGGGTGCCGAGCGCCGGTGACCCGAGCGCGCGGCCGGCCGTCGAGGTGCACGACACTCCGGAGACTCCGACGATCGCCAGCCTGGTGGAGTTGGCGAACGCGCGCCAATTGGGCGGTCGGGCCGGTTGGACCGCCGCCGACACCCTGAAGAACGTCGTGTTGTCAGTTCGTCAGCCGGGTGCCGACCGGGCCGAACTCCTGGTCGTCGGGCTGCCCAGTGACCGGGAGGTCGACCTGAAGCGGGTCGGTGCCGCGCTGCACCCGGCACAGGTGACCGTCTTCGACGAGTGGGCCGAGCATCCGGAGCTGGTTCGCGGCTACATCGGCCCGCAACTGCTCGACAAACTGGGCATCCGCTATCTGGTCGACCCTCGGGTGGTGACCGGGTCTGCCTGGCTGACCGGAGCGAACGAGTCGGGCCGACACGCGACCGACGTGGTGTGCGGACGGGACTTCACACCCGACGGCACCATCGAGGCGGCCGAAGTCCGCGCCGGCGACCCCTGCCCGGAGTGCGAGGCGGGCGAGCTGACCATTCGGCGGGGCATCGAGATCGGGCACATCTTCCAGCTCGGCCGCCGCTTCACCGACGCCTTCGCTGTCGACGTGCTCGGGCCGGCCGGCAAGCCGGTCCGGCCGACGATGGGCTGCTACGGCATCGGGGTTTCCCGGGCGGTGGCGGCCGTGGCCGAGCAGCACCACGACGACCGGGGACTGGTCTGGCCGGCGGCGGTCGCGCCGTGTGACGTACACCTGGTGGTTGCGGGCAAGGGCCCGCAGCTCGACGCGGCGCTGGAGCTCGGCGGGCGTCTCGCCGCCGCCGGCCTGCGGGTGCTTGTCGACGACCGCACGCACGTCTCGGCCGGGGTCAAGTTCACCGACGCCGAGCTGATCGGCATCCCTCGGGCCGTCGTGGTCGGCCGCCGGCTCGCCGAGGGGTACGTCGAGCTGCGCGAGCGGGCCGGCGACGGGCACACCGAGCTGCCGCTGGACGGTCTGGTGGATCGACTCGTCCACGAGGTACGCCAGGTTCGTGCGAGCCTGGTGTAGCTGCCGCGTCACGGGGTAGTGCTGTCGGATCGGGTGGAAACGTCTTCGGAGGCTCTCATGACCGGTTACCGGGTCAGTGACGTGATGACCAAGCAGGTCGTGTACCTGCCGGCCGAGACCACCCTGGACGAGGCGGCCAGGGTGATGAAGGAGGCCGACATCGGCGATGTGGTGGTCACCGACGGCGCCAGCCTCGCCGGCATGCTCACCGACCGGGACATCGTGGTGCGGGCCGTGGCGGAGAACAGCTCCCCCGCGGCCACCACCATCGGCTCGATCGTCACCCGCGAGGTCGTCATGATCGAGCAGCACTGCACTGCGGGTGAGGCGGCGGCGCTCATGCGGGATCGGGGCATCCGGCGGGTGTTGGTCTGTGACAGTGACCGCAAGCTGGTGGGGATCGTCTCGCTCGGTGACCTGGCCATGCAGCTCGACCCCACCAGCGCGCTCAGCGAGATCAGCGAGCAGTCACCCACCGTGTGACCGGCGCTCCCGCACGACGGCGGTAGCCTCGACGCATGGCTGACATGCCGGCCCGACTGGCCGAGATCGTCGACGAGTTCGCCGCCGCGCCGCGCGACCTGGTTCTGGAGCTGCTCCTGGAGTACTCGGACGTGCTCCCGGCGCTGCCGGAGGGCACCGCGGAGCGCGAGGGCATGGAACAGGTGCCCGAGTGTCAGACGGCGTTCTTCCTGCGCGCCCGGGTGACCCCGGAACGCACAGTGGAGACGCTCTTCGACTGCCCGCCGGAGGCGCCCACCACCCGAGCGTTCGCCGGGATCCTCGCCGAGGGGTTGGCGGGGGCGAGCGCCGAGCAGGTGCTGGCCGTGCCGGACGACCTGTATCAGCGGATGGGGCTGGCGCAGGCGATCAGCCCGCTGCGGATCCGTGGCGGCACGGCGATCCTGGGCCGTCTCAAGCGGCAGATCCGGGAACAACTCGGCTGACCGCGAGGTTGCCACCGATCATGGAGATCGAGATCTACGCGGACGTCATCTGCCCGTGGTGCTACATCGGCAAGCGCCGCCTGGATGAGGCCCTCGCCAGCTACGAGGGCGAGGTGACGGTCCGCTACCGACCGTTCCAGCTCGACCCGTCGCCGGTGGCGCAGCCCTTGCCCCTGGTGCAGGCGCTCGCCGGAAAGTTCGGTGGTCCGGAGCGCGCCCGGCAGATGGTCGACCACGTGACCCAGGTGGCGGCGGCCGACGGGCTGCGGCTCGACTACGACCGCGCGGTGATCGCCAACACCTTCGACGCGCACCGGCTGGTCTCCTGGGCGACCGACCAGGGCAGGGCGGCGGAGATGGTGGAGGCGCTCTACCAGGCGCACTTCAACAACGGGGTCGACGTCGGCTCGCGGGAGGCGCTGGCCACCCTGGCCGGTGCTATCGGTCTCGACGCGGCCGACGCGCGCCGGTTCCTCGACTCCGACGAGCGCGTCTCCGACGTCGCCGCCGACCTGGCCGCCGCCCGGGATCTGGGCATCACCAGCGTGCCGACCTTCGTGCTGGCCGGGAAGTACGCGGTTTCCGGCGCGCAGGAGGTGCAGACATTGCTTGCCGCGCTCGCCGAGGTCGAGCAGCGCGAGTCGGCCGCCCACTCACACTGAGTCACTAACGGCCGGGCGTCCGGCATCGATGATCACGATGTTTCACGTGCAACAACATCGATGCCGATGCCTGGTCAGACCGGCCTGGCCAGCCCTTCCACCACCTGGGCTCCCGGCAGCGCGCCCAATGCCGGCCCCGGCAGCGCTATCTTGCTGTGCCGTACGCCGGACCCGACGATCACGTGCGGTGTGGCGATGACCCGCGCGTCCACCAGGATCGGCCACTGCGCCGGCAGCCCGATCGGGGTGATGCCGCCGTACTCCATGCCGGTCAACTCGACAGCGTCGTCCATCGGGGCGAAGCTCGCCTTGCGGACGTCCAACGCCCGGCGGGCCACCCCGTTCACGTCGGCCCGGGTGGTGGCCAGGATGATGCAGGCGGCGTAGCGGACCACGCCCTCACGCTTGCCCGCCACCACGACACAGTTGGCCGACACGTCCAACCCCACCTCGTACGCCGCGCAGAACGCCGCGGTGTCGGCGAGGTCCGCGTCGATCGGCGCGACCAGCACGTCGTTGACGTCCACCGGCGCGTCGGCCGGCCACTGCGCGATGGCCTCCGCTACCGGCGGGGCGAGCAGATCCAGGCGGGCGCGGGCCGGTTCGGTCTTCAGCGTTCCCATCACGGGTGCGATCCTCGCATCCGCGACGCTGAACCGCCCAGCGGCTCCCCGGCCCCCCGGCGACGCCACCGGACCGGGCCGGATCGATCCGGCGCTCAACTGCCCGCGAGGAACGCGTTGTCGCGCATGAAGGAGCGGTCGCGGGCAGCCGCCAACTCCTCCTCGCGCTGGGCCTTGGCCCGTTGCAGCTCCAGATCCTCGAACGCGTGCCGGACACCCAGCCGGATCACGCCGTAGAGGAAGACGAAGCCGAAGACGTAGAGGATCACAGTGGTGACGACAGCGAACATGACGTCACGGTAAGACGAACGTGAACCGTTGTTGCTCTCATTTCCGGCCGGTTCCCCCGTACGTGTCGGCCAGGTGGTCAGCCCAGGTACGCACGCCCCGGACGCTGATCCTGTCGTCGCGCAACCGGCCCAGCACCGCACGGCCCGGACTGCCGGACGCCCCGGTGACCAGAACCCTCATCTCGTCCTCCTGCCAACCGATCCGATCCGTACCTGGCGTCGACGAGACGGCGCCGCAACCCGTGACGGCCGACGGCCACTCACCCCGATCGGATCAGGTCCAACACGGTGAGCAGCGCGAAGAACGCGATCACGATCTCGTTGACGATCCAGGCATGCCCCTGGGCCCATTCCCGCATCCGGGTCAGCACCCGCGAGGCCCTGCTCCCCAGCAGCAGCAACGCCAGCAGAGGCAGCGCGAGCAGAAGCACTGTGAGCAGCACGAACGGCACCAGGTGCCACCACGGCAGATCATGACGGGCCACACTCGCCCCAACGGTGGCCATGGTCAGGTCGTCGGTGGGCGTCGCCACGAAGAGCAGCGCACCCAGCCGCAGCGCCCGCGCAGTACCGGCGTGCTCGATGCTGCCCAGCCAGCGCGGCGGTCCGGAGCGGTCCCGGCGGACCCAGATCAGCACGGCCAGGCACACCAGCAGGGCCAGCACCACCAGGTCGATGACGGGACCTCGATCGACCTTCCCGGCGACGGCGCTGGCGTCGGCGGCCACTCCGCCCACCAGGCGGGTGAACAACCAGGCCACCGTCACCCCGGCGGCGACCACCAGCCCCGCGCCGGCGAGGAAGCCCAACGACGCCGCCCGGGGCCGGTCCGACGAGGCCAGGAAAACGGCCACCACCAACTGCGTCCCGGCGACCATGACCACGGCGAGCGGCAGAATGGTCAGGAGGTTCATCGCCCGCCATCCTTCCGGCACGAGCGGGCGGGACACGGCCGAATCCCCGGATCACCCGGCCTGTCGCGCACTCCCGCCCACCACGACCCGGCCGGCCAACAGCGCCCCGAGCAGCGCCAGCCCAGCGGTCACCACGAGCGTCGTCGTGTAGCTGGCCGGGCCCGGCGCACTTCCCGCCGCCAACACGGCCCCGGTCAACGCGAGCACGGTCGCCGCGAACAGAGAGTCGCTCAGCTGCAGTGACGAGCTGTTGCGGCCCTGCTCACCTGGTGCGGACAACTCCAGGGTGAGCACCGACAACGACGGATAGAGCAGGCCCATGCCCAGACCGGCGATCGCCCAACCGAGCACGGCGACGGCCACCGGCAGCTCGGGCCGGACGGCCAGCGCGACAGTGGCGGTGCCGACCGTGATGCAGGTCAACCCGGCACGCGGCAGACTGGCCCGCGACGCTGGAACCGGGATCCGGCCCTGCAACCAGGAGCCCGCCGACCACGCCAGCGCGCCGACAGTGAGGACCAGCCCGGCCGCCGTCGGGGAGAGGCCCCGTTCCCGGGAGAGCATCAGCGGGATGACCACTTCGGCGCCGACGAAGGCCGCCGACGCCAGCCCACGCAGCCCCACCACTGTGGGCAACCCGCGCGCGGCCCGGAGGAACCCCGCCGGCAGAAGGCGCGGGGCGCAGACCAGCAGGCCGACGACGGCGAGCGCGACAAGCACCAGAGCTGTGACACCGCGCTGCTGTCCCCCGATGTGCAGCAGTGCGGCACTCACCGCGGCCCCGCACGCCCAACCGATCCGCGCGGCCGCACCCGTCGGCGGGCGCGTTGTAACACTTCGGCCCAGCGACCGCAGGCCGGGATGGATCAGCAGCACCGCCGGAACGGCCACGGCCGGCACGGCCAGGAAGACCCACCGCCAGCCCAGGTACTGCACGATCAGGCCGGCGACAGCCGGCCCGACAAGCGACGGTACGACCCACGCCGCCGCGAACGCAGCGAAGATCCGCCGGTGCAGCTCCTGCGGGTACGCCTGCCCCACGATCACGTAGAGCGCCACCGAGAGCAGCCCGGAGCCGAAACCCTGCACGACCCGCCCGACGACCAGCGCGCTCATCACGGGGGCGGTCCCGGCGATCAGCAACCCGACCACGAACCAGGCGACGCCATGCCACATCGGCCCCTTGGGACCCCGCGAGTCGCACCAGATGCCGGAGACCACCATGGCCAGCACACCGGTGGCGAACGGGCCACCGAACGCGATCCCGTAGAGCGCCAGCCCGTCCAGGCTGCGCGCGACGGTCGGCATCGCCGTACCGACCGCCAACGCCTCGAACGCGAGGAGTGAGATCAGCGCGACACTGCCCACCGTCATCGCGCGCAGCCGCGGTGCGAAGAGGCCCGGTGCGGCGGGTGTGGCGGTGACGGCTGTGCTCGGCATCGACCGAGCATGCGACCTCAACCCTGATTCATGTCAACCGTCCGGTGACCTGGCTCTCGTCAGGCGTCCTGCAGCGCCTCCCCGACACCGCGCACCAGGCCGGAAAAATGCTGGTCTGCCAGCAGGTGACCGGCGGTGATCACCACAGCGATCGGCCACTCGATGACCTGTAGCGCGGCGAGCACCCCGAGCCCGGCGTAGTAGGCGACCTTGTCCGGTGGTGGCACCGCCACCTCACCCAGCATCGGCAGTTGCACCCGCCGGTTGTACATCGTGACGTTCTCCCGTGAACCGTTGAGATGTCGCGTCAGCGTGCTCATGCCGGCCTCCCCATGTCCGGTGATGGTCGTCGGGTTCCACGGCCCATCCCGTCCATGCGCCAGCGACTGCGGAAAATTCCGCCACTCAGGGGGCATAACGGATGGCAGGTCGGGAAGCCAGGCCGCCGGACGTGAGTGCGGTGGGAGGACGACATGGCCAAGGTCAGGACGATCGGCAACAGGGAGCCGGGCCGGCGCCCGTCCAGCCGTACGCCTCGATGACGGCGGCGGGTCGCGCTGCCGGCCGGATCCTGCCGTCCTTCGGCGTGCCGCACCTGGTCGGCGAGGCGTCCCGGTCGGTCAGCTCGGCCGCGGTCCGGCTGGCCCGGTCGGCCGGGCTGACGCGGCGTCGGGTCTGGTCCCGACCGGGCCGGCACCACATCGAGGTGCACGGTGTCTGCCAGGACGGTGGCAACCGGCTGGCCCGTCAGGTGGAGGGCGCACTGGAGCAGATGCCCGGGGTGGCCTGGGCCCGGGTCAACGCACCCTCCGGCCGGGTGGTGGTCGCCGTCCAAGCCCCCGAGCCGACGTTGCGCGACCTGATCGCCACCATCGACCGCGTCGAGCGGACCTGCGACCACGAACCCGACCCGGAGATCCCACCGCCGCACCCACCGGAGGAGGGGCCGCGCACGCCACGCACCCTCGGCGCGCTCGCCTCGGACGCGTTGGGCCTGACCATCTCGGCGGCCACCCGGATCCTGCCGTTCGCGCCGCTGCCCGGTGAGGTGGCGGGCCTGCTCTCCGCAGTGGATCTTCAGCCGAAGCTGCACGAGTTCATCGGCAGACGGCTGCGCTCCGACCCGCGCGCCGACATCCTCTTTCCGCTGGCCGAGGCGGTGGTGCAGGGCTTGACCGGCCGCTGGACGGGCATCGTCCTGGACGGCGCCCAACGGGTCGTGCAGTGGGGTGAGGATCGGGCCCAACTCTCCGCCTGGGAGAAGGCCGAGCCACGGCTGACCGGCGACGCCGAACGGGCCACCGCCCGCTGGCCGGTGATCGAACGTCCGCGGCCGAAGCCGGACGGCCCGGTCGAGCGGTACATCAACCGCATGCTTGCCGCCGGCGCGGCCGCCGGTGCGGCGGCGGTGCCGTTCGCCGGCCCGAAGCGGGCCACCGCGCTGGGCCTGTCCGCGCTGCCGAAGGCGCCAGGCAGCGGCCGCGAGGGGTACGCGGCTCAGCTCGGCCGGATGCTGGCGCGGCGTGGTGTGATCGCGATGGACCGGAGTGTGCTGCGCGAACTGGACCGGATCGACACGCTCGTGCTCGACGCCGCTGTGCTCGGCTCGGACCGGGGCGTCCTGGCCGATCTGGCGCCGGCGGCCGACGCGGACGTCGACCAGGTGGCCGAGCGGGCGTTCGCGTTGTTCGACCCCGACGAGCCGTCCGCTTCCCGGACGGCGGACGGCTGGCGGCTCGGGCCGCTGGAAAAGATGCCCGCGAACGACTCGGACATCCCGGACGCGGCCCGGTTGCGGTCCGCTGGCGGCCAACTCCTCGGCCTCGCCCACGGCGACCGGCTCGCCGCCCTGTTGCGGGTCGAGCCGGAACCCGCGCCGGGCGTCGACGGCCTGCCCGCCGCCGCCCGACATGCCGGCCTGCGGCTGGTCGTCGCCGGCGGCGACGAGCAGCGGTACGGCTTCGCCGACGCGATGCTCCCCGGCGGCGACCAGTTGGCCGAGTCGGTACGCGCGTTGCAGCGCGACGGCGCAGTGGTGATGCTGGTCTCCGCGGACCGGAAGGCACTCGGCGCGTCCGACTGCGGTCTCGGGTTCGCCGCTCCGGAAGAGCTGCCGCCCTGGGGCGCGCACCTGCTGGTCGGTGCCGACCTGCGGGTGGTGGCGCTGGTGATCGAGGCGACCGGGGTGGCCCGGCGTACGGCTCAACAGAACATCCGGCTGGCCATGGCCGGCACCGGTCTCGGGGCGTTGGGCGCGTTCACCGCCCCACCGACCCAGTTGCCGCACCGGGCGCTCGTCGCGGTCAACGGCGCGGCCGGGCTGGCCTTCGCCAACGGGGTCTGGCAGGCCCGCCGGTTGCACGACCAGTCGGACACCCCGGCGCCCGTGGCAACGGCCTGGCACCTGATGCCCGTCGGCACCGTGCTCGACCACCTGCGCTCCACCCCCGACGGCCTGGGCAGCGCCGAAGCGCAACGCCGACACCACGGCGCCGGCGGAAACGGCAATGCCGGGCCGGGGAGCGGCGGGCTGCTGCGTGCCTTCGTGGACGAGTTGTCCAACCCACTCACTCCGGTGCTGGCCGCCGGGGCGGTGCTCTCCGCGTCGTTCGGCTCACTTGTCGACGCCGCGCTGGTGGGCAGCGTGGTCGGTGGGTCCGCCCTGATCGGGGCGGTGCACGAACGCAACACGGAAAGGTCGCTGGCGGAGCTGCTGTCGCGCTCGGCGGTGACCGCCCGGGTCCGCCGGGACGGTGCCGAGCAGGTCTTCGCCGCCGAGGACCTGGTCCTCGGGGACGTCATCGCCCTCGAACCGGGCGACTCGGTGCCCGCAGACTGCCGGGTGCTCGAGTCGGTGGGCCTGGAGGCCGACGAGTCGTCGCTGACCGGTGAGTCGCTGCCGGTCGCCAAGTCCAACCGACCGGTGGTAGCCGCCGCCATCGCCGACCGACACTCGATGCTCTACGAGGGCACCACAGTCGCCGCCGGGCACGGCACTGCCGTGGTGGTGGCGACCGGGTCGGACACCGAATCCGGCCGCAGTCTCGCGCTGGTCAAGCAGGACCCGCCGGCCAGTGGAGTGGAGGCTCGGCTCGGCGCGTTGACCAGCGCCGCCATCCCGTTGGCGGCCGGTTCCGCTGTGGCGGTGGCCGGCGCGGGCCTGCTTCGAGGCGTACCCCTTGCCGAAACGGCGGCGACCGCCGCGAACCTCGCCGTGGCGTCCGTGCCGGAGGGGCTGCCGTTCCTGGTCAGCGCGGCGCAGCTGGCTGCGGCCCGGCGGCTGGCCGAGCACGGCGCGTTGGTCCGCAACCCGCGCACCATCGAGGCGCTGGGCCGGGTGGACGTGCTCTGCTTCGACAAGACCGGCACCCTCACCGAGGGCAAACTGCTGCTGGCCGGGGTCGGCGACAGCGTCGGCGACCGGTACGCCCCGCTGGACCGGTTGGACGACCGACTCCGGATGACGCTGGCCGCAGCGCTGCGGGCCACCCCCGCCGCGAAGAATCCGGAGGAGTTGGCGTTGCAGACCGACCGGGCGGTCCGGCGGGGTGCCGGCGAGGCCGGGGTGGTGGAGCAGACCGGTGCCGCCGGGTGGCGGGCCGCCGGGGGGCTGCCGTTCGAGCCGTCCCGCGGCTACCACGCCAGCATCGGACAGACCGACGGTCACCTGTTGTTGAGCGTCAAGGGTGCTCCGGAGACGGTGCTGCCGCGCTGTTCGTCCCGGCGCTTGGACGGTCGTCAGGAGCCGCTGGACGACGCCGGTCGCGCGGAGCTGGAGCGGATGCTCGCCGACCGGGCCGGTGCGGGAAACCGGATCCTGGCAGTCGCGGAGTGCCCGGTGAACGACCCGAAGGTGACGGACTCCGACGTTCGAGGGCTGACCTTCGTGGGTTTCCTGGCCCTCGCTGACGGTGTCCGGGAGAGCGCGGCCCCGGCGGTACGCCGGATCCGGCAGGCCGGCGTGCACACCATCATGATCACTGGGGATCACCCGGCCACCGCGGAGGCGATCGCCGCCACCATCAGTGAACACGACGAACAGCGGGTGGTCACCGCCGCCGAACTCGACAAGCTGGACGACGACGCGCTCGCCGAGCGGTTGGCCAACACCGACGTGGTGGCCCGCTGCACCCCTGCGCACAAGGTGCGGATCATCCAGGCGTTGCAGAAGTGCGGGCGGACCGTGGCGATGACCGGCGACGGCGCCAACGACGCCCCGGCGATCCGGCTGGCCGACGTCGGCATCGCCCTCGGTCAACGGGGCACCCCGGCCGCCCGCGCGGCAGCCGACCTGGTGGTCACCGACGACCGGCTGGAAACCATCATCGCCACCCTGATCGAAGGGCGGGCGATGTGGTCGTCGGTGCGGCACGCGCTCAGCATCCTGGTCGGAGGCAACCTCGGCGAGATCGCGTTCAGTGTGCTGACTGCTGCGGCGACCGGCCGATCCGCGCTCACCGGACGACAACTCCTACTGGTCAACCTACTCACCGACCTGGCGCCGGCGCTCGCCATCGCGGTCCGGCCACCCGCGTCGGACCGCACCGACGCGCTGCTCCGGGAGGGCCCGGACACGGCGCTCGGCGAGAGCCTCACCAGGGAGATCGGGCTGCGGGCGGCAGCCACCACGCTGGGCGCGACAGCAGGCTGGACGTTGGCCCGCTACACCGGACGCCGTCAGCGGGCCGGCACCGTCGCCCTGGTCTCCCTGGTCGGCACCCAACTCGGACAGACCATCCTGGCGGGCGGCACCAGCCCGGCCGTGCTGGCCTCCACGGCGGCGTCACTGGGCGTCCTCGTCGTGGTGGTGCAGACCCCGGGGGTGAGCCAGTTCTTCGGCTGCACCCCGCTCGGGCCGGTGGGCTGGACCATCGGGGCCGGGTCGGCGCTCGGCGCGACCTTCGCCAACGGCGCGCTCACCAAGCTTGTGGAACGTCTCCCGGAGGCCCACCCCAAGGCCGCCGGCGGCTCCGAAGGTTGACTGGCGGCGTTCGCAGCAAAGTGCGTGATGTCCCTGAGTCATCATGATGCCCCTGAGTCATCACGCTGACCGCAACGGGATCGCCCCGACCGGGCAGCGCCATCACCGCCCAGGACAACCTCATTGATTTCGATGGCTAACCTGACGCCATGCCGTCGTTCTTGGCCAACGGGACTCGTCCAAAGGTCTGGCCATCCCTTCCGCTGTCGCTGCTGCTGCCGTGCAGCTTGCTGATACTGATAGGCATCACCGATGACCGCCAGCCGCCCCCACCGGCCGGCGTACTGATGCCAGCGACGGTGGTCGCGGTGGAACCGGCCCACGGCGCCCAGGGCGCCTACGTGCAGGTACGTGTCGTCACCGCCGACGGACCGACCACCTGCGGTATCTACGCGCACTCGTTCCCCGACCGGCAGCTTCCGCCGCTGCACCAGCAACTGACCATCGACTACACCCCGGCCAGATGCATGCCGAAGCCAGTCAACACCGAGATGCCCCGAGGCGTGATCGTCGCCATGGGCGCCATTGGACTGGCGGCGTCGCTCTTCTGGCTTTGGGCCGGTCCCCGCTTCCGGCGGCTCAACCGCAGTTCCTCAGCGGCCGTGTCGAGGTCGTGCTCCTCGGTGGACCAGTCGATTCCGGCGGATCGCAGATCGGCGACCGCGTGACCGGTCATGGCAGCCGGAGCGGTGACCAGCACGTCGACACGGCAGTACAGGTGCAGGATGAAGGGTTCCGGCTGTTGGTCCACCGCTGAATCATGGCGAGCGCGGTGCCGGGTGAATAGCCGATTCCTCGGTGCCGGTGGGTCTACGACCCACCGGCACCGAGGCGCTTTCAGGCGGCAGCGATCACGCCCGGGGCCCGTAGGTCAGGCGGCGCAGGACGATCTCGGCGGGTCCGGGCTGCTTGCGCTTGTCGAGCTGGCGGGCGATCAGGACGGTGGCCAGCCAGACGGCCACCGCGATGAGCAGACCGGTCACCGTGGGGCTGCCGAACCGGTCGCCGAGGGCGAGCGTGAAGGGCGCAAGGAGAACGAGCCAGGCCACCGACTGGAACAGGTATCCCGACAGGGACCGCTGACCGAGGGCGGCGAGAGCGCCGACGACGGTGCCGGATCGGCTGACCCGCAGGGCTATCAGGCCGAAGACGGCCACGTAACCCGGTCCGGCGAACATGCCGCTCGCCCCGTGCAGCAGCATCATCAGGCTGGCGGCTGATTCGTCGACGTGCAGCCATCCGGCACCGACCAGGGCTGCCGGTAGGCCTCCGGCGACGGCGACGCCGAGACCGATGACTGCGGTCCAGGTGAGCAGGGCCCGGTGCCGAGCCGGCTCTTCGAGGATCCGGCGCCTGGCTGCCCACATGCCCAGCCAGGCGATCATGATGAAGGGCAGGACGGTCAGCGTGTGTGCCGGCCACTCGCCGAGGCGTTCCAGCATGGCCGCGACGTAACCGGGCGCGGCGAGGGAGTCGACGTGGCCCGACGGCAGCGGCGCCGACCCACCCGACCCTCCGAGGATGCCGCTCACCACCATGGCGCCGATGGCCAGCACCTCGACCGCCGACAGCGCCCAGAGCACCAGCGCTATGCGGTGGAACCTGTCGCTGCGGCGCAGCAGCAACACTGTCATCAGGATCCCGACGATCCCGTACGCGCCGAGGAAGTCCCCGTAGTACAGCAACGCGGCGTGCACGAAGCCGAACACGACGAGCCAGAAGTTGCGGCGCAACAGCACGGAGCGGACCTGCCTCGGGGTGGCTCCGGAGGCGTCCTGGCGGCGGGCGAGCTGGACCAGCCCGTAGCCGAACATCACGGCGAAGACCGGATAGCCGCGCGCATGGACGAGTTCGAAGAGCAGAAAGTTGAGGCCGCGGTCAACGCCTTCCGGCGTGGCGTCGAGGCCGGGCTCCCCGGCGAAGACGACTCCGGCGACGTTGGCCAGCGCGATGATCAGCAGCATCGCTCCCCGGGCCAGGTCCGGCGCGAGGGCACGCTCGGCGCGCAGCACCGGCCCTCTCGAAGTCCGCGATGCGGTGTCAATGCTCATGGACGTCCCTCCCCGTAACTCAACTATAGTTTCAGAGAGAAAGTATCAGTCGTACACAAATGCTGTCTGTCATGATGTGGACGTAACCTTCCGGGGCGAACGTGGGAGCCCATGACCAGCGACGATTTCGTTCCGGCGCCACTGCGCCGGCTGTGGGGGATGTCGGAGTCGTCGCGCCTCGGACGGCCCCCGTCCCTCGACGTCAACGTGGTCGTCGCCGCTGCGGTGAAGATCGCCGACCGGGACGGGCTCGACGGCGTGACGCTTCCCAAGGTCGCCACGAGCCTCGGCTTCACGAGCATGTCGCTCTACCGGCACGTCGGCTCCAAGGACGAACTGCTCACCCTCATGGCCGACGCCGCCTTGGGCCCACCGCCGAACATCGACGCCCCCGAGTGGCGGGGAGGGCTGCGCCGTTGGGCCTTCGCGCACCGCGCGGTGCTTCAGCGTCGGCCGTGGTTGACGCGCGTGCCCGTGGCCGGACCGCCCTCCGGGCCGCACCAGATCGCCTGGATGGAGGCCGCGCTGGCGATTATGTCCGACACCCTCCTCGACTGGGCGCACAAGATCGGCGCGATGTCACTGATCAGCGGCTACGTGGTTCAGTCGGTGCGGCAACACAGCGAACTCGCCGACGGCAGGGCTGAAGGCCAGGGCCAGGCCGACGCCGAACGCGACTACGGCCGGGCGCTGGCGCGACTCGTCAACCCCGACCGCTTCCCCGAGACAGCCCGGCTGTTCGCCTCGACACTGTTCGAGGCGCCGCCGTCCGACACTCCCGACGAGGCGATTGCCGACGCGGACTTCTCACTCGGGCTGGAGTTGATCCTCGACGGCGTCGCCGTCCGCGTCGCGCGCTCCGACCCCTGAGTACGGATGGCTGTACTTACCTGCCTTTGGCTTGGCGTGCACGGCGCTGAGGTACTTCGATGTACCACAGCGCCGCAGGGAAGGGACGGAACTCTCATGCCGAGGATCACCGTCAGTCGCGCCCTGGACGCTAGTGGCCTTGTGCGCCGTATGAAGATTGAGATTGATGGGCAGGTCGTGGCACGCCTGAAGCGTGGAGCCGTCCAGAGCGTCGACGTAGCGACAGGCCGGCATGTGGTACGGGCTCATCTGGACTGGCAGAGCAGTGCGCCTGTTGCCTTGCAAAGATCATGCGGCATGTCGGCGGGCGTCGACTGCTGCTGCTGACCTGCTCGGCCTGTCGGCTACCGCCGCTTCTCGCTCCCTTCGGTCGGCCGGCTTGGCTGTACGGTTGGCTGTACAGCCGTCGTCCCCGCTTCTCATACTCGACCGGTGACTGCTGCGGATCTTCCAGCCCGGTTCAGGCCCGTCATCGAGCAGGTGGTCGAACGGATTGCCGCCGGCGATTTCGCCGGCCTGGCGCGGGACTACTCGCGGTCGGGCCAAGACCTGGGCCTGTGGGCCCGCGAGCACCCCGCGACGTTCATCCCAATGCCGCCTGAGGCGTGGCATCACGTCGACGCCTACTTCCTTGCTGACCGCGGCGTTGGAAGGTCGATGTCGACCTGTGGTCTCAGGAGGAAGGGCGGAGCGACATGACCTTGCAGGTGAAGGTCTGGGAAGAGGCCGACGCGATCACGCTGGCCATTGATGACCTGCACACTCTCTAGTAACGGCCACCCTCACCGCACTGCCAGTTAGGAAGGACGAAGATCATGGCCGACAAGGACCTGGTGGGCCAGATCAATGCGCGAAGTGCTTGACCGTTCGTGCCCCCTGGTGACCGGCGGGGGGTACCGGCTATTGGCACGTTGATGGCACGCCGCATCGGATGAATCCCGCCTGCCGGTACGGTGACGCTTCACGGATCGCGCCCTTACCGTCGTAGCCTCGCCGTTCAGGGGGTAACGCGCATGCGAAGGACTAGCCGCATGGTGTGGTGGCCGCTCAGCATCTGCCTGATGGTGACGCCGGCTGCCTGTACGTCCTCAAGAGGGTCCAGCCAGGGTGAGGCCCGATCACCGGCACCAACTGCATCTCTGAAGGCTGACCCCAGCGCGTCCCCGTCAACCGACGGGAGCGCTAGGCAGGAGTCATGCACTGTATCGGGCTTTCCGCTACAGGAACCGCCGACGGATTATCGGCTCGTGGGAGAGGATGTCGCGGTACCTGACCGGACGGTGCTTCAAGCAGAGGAATCGGGGGAAGCGGATCCGGCAGCCCGGCTGTTCGCCAAATGGGGGTTGGTCGTACGCGGCGGCGCAGTGGTTGATCTTCGGGTGGCACCTGGCTGGGAGGACAGGGCACGTCTCGGATGGGGCTCTTCAGTGGTGCCAGCCCTGAGCGCCCATGTGCGTGCCTGCACACCTGTCGATGACCAACCTCAGTGGCTGGCCTTTGTCGGCGGCACGTGGGTTGCGCGGGCAACCTGCCTACCGCTGACAATTCGGTCGCGGGGGCAGACGGCACAAGTGCAGCTGGGTATCGGTGTCCCATGCGACGGGACTGACACGCCGACTTCCTAGTACTCCAACTGTGGACTATCGGGGAAAGTACTGATCCGGATGACGGCCGACACCTACGGCCACGTTCTGCCGGCGCGGGCTCGTCAGGCTGCCTCGGCCATTGGCCGAATTATCAGCCAGGGGGGACGGCGTGACCGGCTTGGCTGTACGGATGGCTGTACTCGGGAACGAGATCAACCGAGGAAAGTGCTCGTGGAGCCCAGGGGACTCGAACCCCTAACCCCTGCCTTGCAAAGGCAGTGCTCTGCCAGTTGAGCTAGGGCCCCGCGGGTGGCCTTGGCGACGATCGCTCGTCGCCAAGGCCGAGCGTCAGCGCAGGTCGGGCGCGGTGGTCGCCTCGTGCCACAGGGCACGCTCGTCGTTCGACGCCTTGATCTTGTTGAACACGACGGCGGCCACACCGACGACGCCAGCCAGAATCAGCAGCTTCTTGAACATGGGGCGACCCCTCGCGCTCGACTACCGTCGGACGACATGCGGTGGGGCTAGATGGAATCGAACCATCGACCTCAGAGTTATCAGCTCTGCGCTCTAACCGACTGAGCTATAGCCCCGCGTTGCGACGAGCAAGATTAACCCATCCGCTCCGCCGGCCCCAAATCGGGGTCCAGCTTGCGAGCCAGGCCCGTCACCACCTGCAAAACCTACCCGAGTACGGGACGCCGGAGCGACCGCTTTCCGCGGTGCCCCGGCGTCCCGGTCACTCAGTCCCGCTCGGCGAGGGTCAGCTCGATCCCGCCGACCAGGTCGGCGCAAACGTTGTAGACGAACGCGCCAAGGGTGGCCAGCGCGGTGAACAGCACCACGTTGACCAGGCCGATCAGCGCCGAGCTGAGAATCACGCCCTTGGCGGTGATCTGGAAGCCGCTGGTGCTCTGCCCACCGCCGGCGTTGACCAGATCACTCAGGCTGTCGTTGACGCTCTGGAACACACCCATCGCGTCCAGTGCCAGGTAGAGCACCGAGGTGGCGACCACCACGACGATGAAGAGCACCACCGACACCGCGAATGCGAACTTCATCACGGACCAGGGGTCGATCCGCTTGAGGTTCAGCCGGGCCCGACGCGGTCCGCGGGAGGCGGCCGAGCTGACCGACGTACGCGCGGCACGCACCGCGTCACCGACGCGGGCTGCGCCGACGGCGGACGCGTTGCCGATTCCCGGTGGCAGGCCACCACCGCTGGCCGGGCGGCCGGCAGCGGCGGCCGTACGCGTCGCGTCCGGCTGCGGCTGGGTCATCCCGGGTGTGATCCGCGGCTGGGTGCCGGTGGACCCGGTTGACGCCGCCTGACCGGGCCGGAGACCGATTGGCTGGGTGGTCGCCGGACGTGCCGAGGGTGCCGCCGCCGGACCAGGAGGACTGGCGGCGGCCGACGTCGGCGCCTCGGCGCTGGGCGTCTCGGTCTTGTCGCTGGACTCGCCATCTTCGCCCGGCTGCTCCGGCGGGGGTGTCATACCTGGAGCCCTGGTGAACTTCGGGGCAGGCGCGTCGGCGGGGACCGTCGCCCGGCCCACGGCCGCGCGGCCGGTCGCTGGTGTGCCGCCCTTGGCGGCCTCCTCGTCGACCGGTTTGGCCGAGGTCCCCGAGTTCCCCGACTTCGCCTGTGTCTCCGTCATTCAACTAGTCCTGTTCGTCAGGCTCGTCGGCATTGCGAGCAATCGCCACGATAGTCACGCCGTCCGGGAGGTCCATCAGCTTGACCCCCATTGTGTTCCGGTCACGCGTACGCCGTACAGGCTTCACCGGAGTCCGAATGACACCACCGTTGCTGGTGATCGCGAACAGCTCGTCGTCCGGATCGATCACCACCGCGCCAACCAGACCACCGCGCCGTTCGGTGATCTTTGCAGTCAACACGCCCTTACCTCCCCGGCCCTGCACCGGGTATTCCTCGATCGGGGTTCGCTTCGCGTATCCCCCGTTCGTGGCCACCAGAACGTCCAAACCATCCCGCACGACTTCCATGGCGAGCAGGACGTCGTCGTCCGTGAAGCGCATGCCGATCACGCCCGACGTGGCCCGGCCCATCGGCCGCAACGCCTCGTCCGAGGCGTTGAACCGGATCGCCTGCGCCTTCTTCGAGACCAGCAGCAGGTCGTTCTCCGGCGCAACCAGCGCAGCACCGACCAGCTCGTCCTCATCGCGCAGGTTGATCGCGATGATGCCGCCGGAACGGTTGGAGTCGAACTCCTCGAGCCGCGTCTTCTTCACCAGGCCGTTCTTCGTGGCCAGTACCAGATAGGGGGCTACCTGGTAGTTCGGGATCTCAATGATCTGCGCGATCTGCTCGTCGGGTAGGAAGGCGAGCAGATTGGCCACGTGTTGGCCCTTGGCTACCCTACTGGCCTCCGGCAACTCGTACGCCTTGGCCCGGTAGACGCGGCCCTTGTTCGTCAAGAACAAGATCCAGTCGTGGGTTGAGCAGACGAAGAAGTGGCTGACGATGTCGTCCTGCCGCAGCGTGGCGCCACTGACGCCCTTACCGCCGCGCCGCTGCGAGCGGTACAGATCGACCTTGGTCCGCTTGGCGTACCCGGTGCGGGTGATCGTGACGACCACGTCCTCGCGGGCGATGAGGTCCTCCATCGAGACCTCGCCGTCGAACGGGATGATCTGCGTCCGCCGGTCGTCGCCCCACTTGGTGACGATCTCGCCCAGCTCCTCCGAGACGATCTTCCGCTGCCGCTCGGGCTTGGCGAGGATGTCCTTGAGGTCGGCGATCTCGATCTCGAGCTTCGCCAGGTCGTCGATGATCCGCTGCCGCTCCAGGGCGGCGAGCCGGCGCAGCTGCATGTCCAGGATCGCGGTCGCCTGGATCTCGTCGATCTCCAGCAGCCGGATCAGGCCCTGCCGGGCGTCGTCCACCGTCGGAGAGCGCCGGATCAGGGCGATCACCTCGTCCAGCGCGTCCAGCGCCTTGCCCAGGCCGCGCAGGATGTGTGCCCGCTCCTCGGCCTTGCGCAGCCGGTACGCGGTCCGCCGGCGGATCACGTCGATCTGGTGCTCGACGTAGTAGCGCAGGAACTGGGCCAGGTTGAGCGTGCGCGGCACCCCGTCGACCAGGGCCAGCATGTTAGCGCCGAAGGTCTCCTGGAGCTGGGTGTGCTTGTAGAGGTTGTTCAGCACGACCTTCGCGACCGCGTCGCGCTTGAGCACCAGGACGATCCGCATGCCGGTACGACCGGAGGACTCGTCGCGGATGTCGGCGATCCCGGCGAGCTTGCCCTCCTTGATCAGCTCGGCGATCCGCTCGGCGAGGTTGTCCGGGTTGACCTGGTAGGGCAGCTCGCTGACGACCAGGCAGGGGCGGCCCCGCTTGTCCTCCTCGACCTCCACCACGGCGCGCATCCGGATCGAGCCGCGACCGGTGCGGTACGCGTCCTGGATCGCTGTGGTGCCGACGATCAGGCCGTGGGTCGGGAAGTCAGGGCCCTTGACGATGCCGAGCAGGGCTTCGAGGGTGGTTTCCTCGTCCTCCTCCGGGTGCTCCAGGCACCACTGCACCGCCGCGCCGATCTCCCGCAGGTTGTGCGGCGGAATCTTGGTGGCCATGCCGACCGCGATGCCCTCGGAGCCGTTCACCAGAAGGTTGGGGATCCGCGACGGCAGGATGGTGGGCTCCTTGGCCCGGCCGTCGTAGTTGTCCTGCAGGTCGACGGTGTCCTCGTCGATGTCCCGCAGCATCTCCATGGCGAGGGGGTCGAGCTTGCACTCGGTGTATCGCATGGCGGCGGCCGGGTCGTTACCCGGCGAGCCGAAGTTGCCGTTGCCGTCGACCAGCGGGTAGCGCAGCGACCAGGACTGCGCCATCCGGACCAGCGCGTCGTAGATCGCCGAGTCGCCGTGCGGGTGGAACTGACCCATCACGTCACCGACGACGCGGGAGCACTTCACGTAGCCGCGGTCCGGACGGTAGCCGGAGTCGAACATCGCGTAGAGGATCTTGCGGTGGACCGGCTTGAGGCCGTCCCGGACGTCCGGCAGCGCGCGACCGACGATGACGCTCATCGCGTAGTCGAGGTAGGAGCGCTGCATCTCCACCTCGAGCCCGACCGGTTCGATCCGGTCGTGCGCGACCACCGCGGCGATGGCCTCGGCGGGAACCTCGGGCTCGTTCGGTGTGGACTCGGGAGAATCGGTCACTGTATACCCTTATCAGACTCAGAGTCGTTTTCGTGCTGTGGATAACGGCTGTGGATACCGGCCAAGCTGTGGATAACTCTGTGGACCGCCGGATCGGCCGGGCACCGCCCGGCCGATCCGCAGCAGTCCGTCAGATGTCCAGGAACCGCACGTCCTTGGCGTTGCGCTGAATGAACGACCGGCGCGCCTCGACGTCCTCACCCATCAGCACACTGAACAACTCGTCGGCGGTCGCCGCGTCGTCGAGAGTGACCTGACGCAGGGTACGCGTCGCCGGGTTCATTGTGGTTTCCCACAGCTCGGGATAGTTCATCTCGCCGAGGCCCTTGAAGCGCTGAATGTCGTCCGGCTTGGCGTTCGGCTTCTTCTGCTGCCGCAGCGCGATCAGACCGTCCCGCTCGCGGTCGGAGTACGCGTACTGGGCGTCGTCGCCCTTCTTGTTCCACTTGATCTTGTAGAGCGGCGGGGCGGCCAGGTAGACGTTGCCCATCTCGACAAGCGGACGCATGAAGCGGAACAGCAGGGTGAGCAGCAGCGTCTGGATGTGCTGGCCGTCGACGTCCGCGTCGGCCATCAGCACCACCTTGTGGTACCGCAGCTTCTCCATGTCGAAGTCGTCGTGGATGCCGGTGCCCAGCGCGGTGATCAGCGCCTGGACCTCGTTGTTCTTCAGCACCCGGTCGATCCGGGCCTTCTCCACGTTGAGGATCTTGCCGCGGATCGGCAGGATCGCCTGGGTCCGCGGGTCGCGACCCTGCTTGGCCGAGCCGCCGGCCGAGTCACCCTCGACGATGAACACCTCGGACTCGCGGGGGTCGGTCGACTGGCAGTCGGCCAGCTTGCCCGGCATCGAGCCAGACTCCAGCAGCGACTTGCGCCGGGCCAGCTTGCGCGCCTGCTGCGCGGCAATCCGGGCGCGGGCCGCCTGGGACGCCTTCGTGATGATCATCTTGGCCTCGGCCGGGTTGCGGTCGAACCAGTCGACCAGCCGGTCGTTGCAGACCCGCTGCACGAAGCTCTTCACCGGGGTGTTGCCCAGCTTGGTCTTGGTCTGGCCCTCGAACTGCGGATTGGCCAGCTTGACCGAGATGATCGCCGCGAGCCCTTCGCGGATGTCCTCGCCGGAGAGCTTCTCGTCGCCCTTGAGGAGCTTCTTGTCGGTGCCGTACCGGTTCACAACGCTGGTCAGCGCGGACCGGAAGCCCTCCTCGTGGGTGCCGCCCTCGTGGGTGTTGATCGTGTTGGCGAAGGTGTAGACCGACTCGCCGTACGACTCGTTCCACTGCATGGCGATCTCGAGGGACATGCCCTCCTCTTCGGCCTCGAACTCGACCACTGTCTTGTGGATCGGGCTCTTCGAGGCGTTGAGGTGCCGGACGAAGTCCGCGATGCCGCCCTCGTAGTAGAAGGTGACCTCGCGCTGCCGGCCGTCCTCCTCCTCGGCCACCCGCTCGTCGAGCAGGTGGATGCGCAGGGCGCGGTTGAGGAAGGCCATCTCCTGCAGGCGCCGGTAGATGGTCTGGAAGTCGAAGTCGACGGTCTCGAAGACGTCGGGGTCGGGCCAGAAGGAGACCGCCGAGCCGGTGCGGTCGGTGGTCTCGCCCTTCTCCAGCGGGCTCGGCTTGGAGTTGGTGTAGTGCTGCCGCCACACGTTGCCGGACTTGTGGATCTCGACGAACATCTTGGTGGAGAGCGCGTTCACCACTGAGACACCGACGCCGTGCAGACCGCCGGAGACCGCGTACGCCTTGCCGTCGAACTTGCCACCCGCGTGCAGGATGGTCAACGCGACCTCGACACCGGGCTTCTTGAGCTTCGGGTGGAGGTCGACGGGGAAACCACGGCCGTTGTCGGTGACCCGGACGCCGCCGTCGGCGAGCAGCACCACGTCGATGGTGTCGCAGTATCCGGCCAGCGCCTCGTCGACCGCGTTGTCGACGACCTCCCAGACGAGGTGGTGCAGACCGCGCTCGCCGGTGGACCCGATGTACATACCGGGCCGCTTGCGAACCGCCTCCAGCCCCTCGAGAACGGTGATCGACTCTGCGCCGTACTCCTGCTTGTCCTGCGCTGCCACCCTCGGCCACTTTCTCGCGTCAGCCGCGCCGGTAGGGCGCGTCGGGCGCGGGTTCGGCGGACAGGACGCGACGTCGGCGCGCGGACCGGCACCGGAGAACTCCGGACAGCGGGTCGAACGCGCCGGTCGCCGCGGTTGCCCGCGGATCGCGATCGGCTCGACCCGACGTGGAGAATGAATCTGGGGCCACCGGCCCCGTCCCACTCCCGCACCGGGTCTTCGTCTCGCTGTCAATCCTACTGTGCGTGGGGGACAGAACCACCACTCGGCACCCTCAGCGAGGCGGCTGAGAAGTCCATAGCCGGCAGAACCACGCCGCCCACGACTCCCCCCACACGCCAGGCCCTCATCGCACGCGCCGCCCCGGAACGGGTTGACCCGCTGTCGGGCGGGTCGGGGGTCGCGGCCGAAGCGTCAGTGCCGTACGTTTGCGGCGCCCCGGAACCAGCCTTGATCTTTACCGGTTGGAACCGGGACGATCGACCCGATCGACCCGACACGTGCTCTTTAAGAGGTGACAGATGGGGCTGGACAACGTCGCGGTGCACTGGCCGCGGACCGGCCGCTTCTACGACCCGGTCGCGCCGGCCGAGTTCGTCGACTTCGGCGAGATCGTCGACCTGCCGCGCATCTCCGCGCCGACCGCGGCGCTGGCCGAGTTGATCGCGAAGACCGGCACCATCCGGGCGACCGCGTACACCGAGCTGGTGGATCTGCTTCTCGGCCTCGAAGGTGTGTTGTACGCCACAGACGCCGCAGCCGAGGACGAGGACCCGGTGATCGACCCGGACGGCTGCTCCTGGATCGCGAGCGGCATCGAACGGTTCGTGGCCGCGCACCGCGCGACCGGCGAGGCGGTCACCTTCGAGTCGGTGAGCATCGTGCTGCGCTCCCTGCTCGGCGACGGTCGGTTGGCCGAGCAGCAACTGCGCTGGCTGGAGAGCCGGCTCGACGCGCTGCGCGACGAGCGCGGTGACCCGCCGCAGTGGAACTTCACCTGCGCCGAGCTGGGCGTGCTGGCCGCGTTCTACAGGCGCTGCGCCGAGCGCGGGTTCGCCGTCTACGCCGACGCCTGAGGCGCCGCGTCAGTCTCCGAGGGGGCCGGTCGGTTGGCGGCCGAGATCAGCTGCGTGAGCACCGCGTGCAGGTGTTGCAGGTCCTCGACGGGCAGCCCGAGTCGCTGCACGATCGCGGCCGGGATCAGCTCGGCCTGACTCCGCAGCGCGGCACCGCTGGCGGTGAGGGTGACGGCGAGGCTGCGCTCGTCGCTCGGATCGCGTTCCCGGCGCAGGTAGCCGGCCGCCTCCAGCCGCTTGAGCAGGGGTGACAGCGTGCCCGGGTCGAGCTGGAGCAGGCGACTGAGATCGCGACCGGACAACGGCGCGTGCTGCCAGAGCGCCAACATCACCAGGTACTGCGGGTGGGTGAGCCCCATCGGCTCCAGCAGTGGCCGGTAGACGGCCACCACGCTGCGCGCGGCGACCGAGAGGGCGAAGCAGACCTGCTGTTCCAGGGCCAGCGGGTCGACGCCGTCCGGTCGTTCGCTCATCGGTTGCCCTCTCTCCGCACGGTGACTATCGTACCGATCATTGGTACACCAACCATTGGTGCCCCAAAGGTCTGCTCGGGCGACGGGCGAGAACCGGCGAGGCGACGCGGGGAAGAGGGCGGCAGATGAGCGAGGACGGCGCGATCACCAGGGCCCCGGGCGAGGGCGGTCGACTGATGCGCTGGGCCTTCCGGCACCTCGCCGGCCCAGCCGAGGGCGTGCAGGGCGCGGTGCAGGGCGGCTCGGCCGAGGCCCGCGAGGCGTGGAAACGTGACCTGGCCGAGCGCAAGCGCTTCACCAGGGAACAGCGGGAACGCAAGCGGGCAGCCCGCGAGGCCGACCGGCGCGGCTGAACGGCCGGCTCAGCCGTACGTGTCGCGCGGACCCCGGCCGCGCACCCGGCGCGGGCCCTTCCCCCAGGAGGGCGCGGCCGGGCCGTGGATGTGCAACTTGCGGACCACGTTGTGCCCGACCTCGCTGGCGATCTGCTTGAGCAGCGAGCCCGCGAGCAGTCGCAACTGGGTGGCCCAGGCGGTCGAGCGCGCCTCCACCGTCAGCTCGCCGTTCTCCAACTTCACCGGGCGGCTGTTCTGCGCGACCTCCGCGCCGACGACCCGCTCCCAGGCGCCGAACACGGTGGCCTCGGCCGCCGGCTGCTGCCAGCCGCGCGCCTTCACCAGCCGGTTCAGCACGGCGCTGAGCGGCTGCGGATCGCGCGGATCGGGGCCGGGGCCCGAGTAACCGCGCAACCGCCGCCCCGAGCCGCCGGCAGCGTCGCCGCTGCCGGGAGCACGCCGGGCGCGGGCCGCCGCCTGCCGTCGGGACAGCGCGGCGTCGAGCACCGCCCGGGCCAGCTCCGGCCCGCTGGCGGCCGCCGCCGGCTCACCGCCCGCCGACTCCGACTTAGGAGTACGCGCAGCCGGGGCATCGCCCGCCGCTGGCCGATCGGTGCCTGGCTTATCCGACACGGCGTACCGTCCCTTCGCCGACCTGGTAGCGGGTGCCGCGCAGGGCGGCCGGCACGTCGTCGTCCACCGCGCAGGTGACCAGCAGCTGACTCGCCCCGCCGACCAACTCCGCCAACCGCTCCCGGCGGCCGGTGTCCAACTCCGCGAAGACGTCGTCGAGCACCAGCACCGGCTCGATGCCGTCGGCGCGCAACAGGTCGTACCCGGCCAGCCGCAACGCGAGGGCGAACGACCACGACTCGCCGTGGCTGGCGTACCCCTTGGCGGGCAGTGGACCGAGGCTCAGCGCCAACTCGTCGCGGTGTGGGCCGACCAGTGTGGTGCCCCGCTCGATCTCGGCGGAGCGGGACGCGGCCAGGGCCGCCGTCAACGCCTCGGCCAGCGCGGCCCGATCGGTGGTCGGCTCGGCCAGCTCGATCGAGGGCCGGTAGGTGATGCCCGCCGCACCCCGACCGGCGGCCACCGCGTCGTACGCCTTGGCAACGTGCGGGGTGAGCGCTGCCACCAGCTCCAGACGGCCGGCGAGCAGCTCCGCACCGTGCTGGGCCAGGTGGGTGTCCCACACCGCGAGGGTGCCGAGGTCGCCACCCCTGGAGCCACCGGTCTTGCGGGCCAGGTACGCGGTGCGCAGCAGGGCGTTGCGCTGTTTGACGACCCGCTCGTAGTCGGCCCGCACGCCCGCGAACCGGGGCTGCCGGTTGACCAGCAGGTCGTCCAGGTAGCGGCGGCGCTCGGCCGGATCGCCCCGGACCAGCTCAAGATCTTCCGGGGCGAAGAGCACCAGCCGGAGCGCCCCGAGCACGTCTCGGGCCCGCCGTGCCGGTGAGCGGCCCAGTCGGGCCCGGTTGGCCTTGCCGGGCACGATCTCCAGCTCGACAAGGAGTTCGCGGCCGTCGTGCACCACCGCGCAGCGGATGACAGCGGACGTGGCGCCCATCCGGACCAGAGGCGCGTCGGTGGCGACCCGGTGCGAGTCCAGGGTCGCCACGTAGCCCAGCGCCTCGACGAGGTTTGTCTTGCCGACGCCGTTGGCGCCGATCAGGACGTTCGCTCCCGGCTGGAGGTCGACGGCGACCCGCTCGTACGAGCGGAAGTCGACAAGTTCCAGCCGGTGAACGTACACAGGTTGTGGATACCGCTCAGCGCTTGTGGACGGCGTGGCCACCGAACTGCTGACGCAGCGCGGAGACGGCCTTCATGGCGGGCGAGTCGTCCTGCCGCGAGGCGAACCGGGCGAACAACGAAGCGGTGATGACGTTCAGCGGCACCGCCAGCCGGACCGCCTCGTCGACGGTCCACCGTCCCTCGCCGGTGTCCTCCGTGTAGCCGCTCAGATCGGCCAGCTCCGGGTCCTCGTCGAGCGCCCGGTCGAGCAGGTCGAGCAGCCAGGAACGGACGACGGTGCCCTCCCGCCAGGACTTGATGACGCCCGGCACGTTTGTCACCAGCTCCGAGGCTGCCATCAGCTCGTAGCCCTCGGCGTAGGCGTGCATCAGGCCGTACTCGATGCCGTTGTGCACCATCTTCGAGTAGTGCCCTGCACCGACGGGGCCGGCGTGCACGAAGCCGAACTCACCCTCCGGCTTGAGCGCGTTGAAGATCGGCATCAGGCGGTCCACGTGCTCCTGGGCGCCGCCGACCATCAGCCCGTAGCCGTTCTGCCGGCCCCAGACGCCGCCGGAGACCCCGACGTCCATGTAGCCGATGCCCCGCTGGTTGAGTCGCTCCGCGCGGGGCGCGTCGTCGCTGAAACGCGAGTTGCCGCCGTCGATGATGATGTCGCCCTCGCCGAGCACCTCGGCGAGCTCGTCGATCGTGGCGTCGGTGACACCGGCGGGCACCATGACCCAGACCGCGCGCGGCGACTCAAGCTTCTCTGCCAGGCCCGCGATGGTCGTGACGTCGCTGATCTGCGCGTTGTGGTCGAAGCCGACCACCTCGTGCCCGGCCGAACGCAACCGCTCCCGCATGTTGCCGCCCATACGGCCGAGTCCTACCAGGCCGAGCTGCATGTGTTTCTACCTCCGTGGATCTGGGTGTTGCTGGGCGCGATCAGCGCGAGACGCGGATCGGCATGATGAGGTACCGGTACCCCGGAATGACCTCGCCATCCTCACCAGCGGGAGAGATCACCGCGGGCTTGAAGGCGTCGACGAACGAGAGCACGGCCGTCTGAGCGCCCAGGTTTGCCAGACCGTCGATGAGGTACTGCGGGTTGAAGCCGATGGTCAGTGCTTCACCGGTGAAGGTGGCCTCCATCGCCTCGCTGGCCCGTGCCTCCTCGGAACCGCCGGCCTCGACCACGAGACCGTCGGCGCTGAAGCTGAGCAGCACCGGGGTGGTCCGTTCGGCGACCAGCGCGACCCGCTTGACCACCTCGATCAGCGTGCTGACCGGCACCCGGGCCGCAGCGTTGTGCGTGGCCGGGAAGAGCGACCGCACCGGCGGGTAGTTGGCGCCGTCGAGCAGCCGGCTGGTGGTACGTCGGGTGCCGCCGGCGAGGCCGACCATGCCCTCGCCCGCAGCGCCCTGGGCGAGGGCGAGGGTGACCTCGCCGCCCAGCGGGCCGAGGGCCTTGGCGGTGTCGTTCAGGGTGCGGGCGGGCACCAGGGCGTTGATGCTCACCTCGGGGTCGTCCGGCCGCCACTGGATCTCGCGCAGCGCCAACCGGTAACGGTCGGTGGCGAGCATCGACAGGGTGTCGCCCGACAGCTCCACGCGGACACCGGTCATCATCGGCAACGTCTCGTCGCGACCGGCGGCGATGGCCACCTGGGCCACAGCTGTGGCGAACGCCGCGGCGTCGACGGTGCCGGCGCTCTGCGGCATCTCGGGCAGCGCGGGGTAGTCCTCCACCGGCATGGTGGGCAGGGTGAACCGGGCGCTGCCGCAGACCAGCTCGAGGTGCGCGCCGACCGCGGCGATGTCGACGGGCTTGGCCGGCAGCGCCTTGGTGATCTCGGCGAGCAGGCGGCCGGAGACGAGCGCGGCGCCGTCGGCGTCGCCCTGCACCTCGACTGTCACCTGGCTGGAGACCTCGTAGTCGAACCCGGAGACCCGCAGGTTGCCGTCGGTGACGCGGAGCATCACCCCGGCGAGCACCGGTACGGATGGCCGGTTGGGCAGGCTCTTCGCGGTCCACGCCACAGCCTCGGCGAGCGCGTCGCGCTCCACTCGGAACTTCATCAATGCCTCCGCGTCGACGTCAGCGACAACTCTCTCATGCCGACCGCTGCCTACCGTCCCGCCCGACCGTGCGGGTACCCATCGCACCTTAGGGCGCGGGGACATCGGCTGTGCGCCCGACCCCATGGATCGTGTCGATGCTGACCGGCTGATCCGACAGCGTTCGGCCCGATCCACAGAAAGCCCAACGGTGATGATTGGTTTTTGTTCTCTTAGAAGAGATAACTCATCGTCTTCATCGCACCTGTGCAAACTGTGGAAAACCGGGGTCTGCGCAGGTCAGACAGGTTATCCACCGGTGATTTAGCTGTGGAGAACCGGGGGTACAACCCGCTCGCGTGTCCACAGCCCGCCGACGACGGCCGGTTGTCCACCGTTGTCCACCGGTTGTCCACCGGTAATCCACCGACTTTCTCCCCAAGCCTGTGGATCGCGGGGAAGATCACCATTGCCGTCATCCCCAGAACCTTCAACAGCTCGTACACAGGTTGATGATGATCGGTGGATAACCTGACCGTCGTCCCCAGGCGTCCACAGCCTCGTACACAGGGTTTCTCCACAGCCTGTGGGTAACTGGCGGAGGACGGACCGTAGTTATCCACCGACGGTGGACAACGAGCTGTGGACAACGAGTGGGGATCGAGGCGGTCACGGCCTCAATGCTGTGGTCTACACCATGTCGAGAGTCCAGCGGACCGACCCAAAAAGAACGCCCGACCGGAGATCCGGTCGGGCGTGTCCTGCGGCTGTGCGCCGCCGCGAGGGCGGTCGTACGCCTCAGCTGTTCTGTTTGATGCGGTTGGTCAGCTCGGCGATCTGGTTGTACAGCGAGCGGCGCTCCGCCATCTGCTGACGAATCTTGCGGTCGGCGTGCATCACTGTGGTGTGGTCCCGACCGCCGAACGCCTGCCCGATCCGGGGCAGCGACAGCTCGGTCAACTCCCGACACAGGTACATGGCCACCTGGCGGGCGTTTACCAGTACACGGGACCTGGACTGACCACGCAGGTCCTCCAGGCTCACACCGAAGTAGTCAGCGGTCGAGGCCATGATCTGGTCAGCGTTGATCTCCGGACCGGCGCCGTCGGGCATGAAGTCCCGAAGCACCTCCTCGGCCAGCGACAGCTCGACGGTCGACCGGGTCAGGCTGGCGAACGCTGTCACCCGGATCAGCGCGCCCTCCAACTCCCGGATCGAGTTCGACACCCGGGAGGCGATGAACTCCAACACGTCCGGCGGGGCGTACATCCGCTCCTGCGCCGCCTTCTTCTGCAGGATCGCGATCCGGGTCTCCAGATCCGGCGGCTGGATGTCGGCCAGCAGCCCCCACTCGAACCGGGTTCGCATCCGGTCCTCGAGGGTCGCGAGCTGGCGCGGCGACCGGTCAGAGGTGATCACGATCTGCTTGTTGGCGTTGTGCAGCGTGTTGAAGGTGTGGAAGAACTCCTCCTGGGTGCGCTCGCGGTTCTCCAGGAACTGGATGTCGTCGATCAACAGGATGTCGACGTCGCGGTAGCGCCGCTGGAACGCGCTGGTCTTGTCGTCCCGGAGCGAGTTGATGAAGTCGTTCGTGAATTCCTCGGTGGACACGTACCGGACCGAGCGGGCGTTGCCGAGCGTCGTGGCGTAGTGCCCGATGGCGTGCAACAGGTGCGTCTTGCCCAACCCGGAGTGCCCGTAGATGAACAGCGGGTTGTACGCCTTGGCCGGCGACTCCGCCACCGCCACGCTCGCCGCGTGGGCGAAGCGGTTGGACGAGCCGATGACGAACGTCTCAAACATGTACTTCGGGTTGAGCCGGTTGCCGCCGGTGTCGGCACCTGGCAACCGACGGTCGTCGCGGCCACCGGTCCGATGGTCCACCGCGCTGCGACCCGGACCGCTGTCCGTTCCGCTGTCCCGGGGCAGCGAGCGGATCACGTGCTGGTCGCGCGGTGATGCCGAGTCGTCCCGGTAGCGGGGCTCGTACGGCCGGGTGTCGGGGCCGGACGGATCCAGGCGGGCGGCCTGCTCGTCGTAGCCGCGCCGGTCCGGGCCCGGCCGGGAGGGCCGCAGGGGCTCCGCGAAGGCAGCGCTGAACAACGCCTCCTGCCCGTCCCTGCTGGCGGGAATCAACCCCGCGCGATGCCCCTCCACGGGTGGCGCGAGCGGCGGACCCGCCGGCGCGGGCGGCGGACCCGGATCAGGGGTACGCGGCGCGGCCGACTGCTCAGGGATCATCGCGTCGGCCGACGGCCGAGCGCCCTGGTCGTCGTGGAACGGTGCGATGCCGGGACCGTCGATATCGAGTTGCCCGGTCTCCGGGGCGCTGCGATAGACGGTGCCGGCCGGGCGGCCGGTGGCGTCCTCGGCCACCCGAACGGTGACCGCGACCTGGATCGGTCGGCCCAGCCGGCGGGTGAGCGCCTCGGTGATCGCCGGGCGCAGCCGTGACTCGATCACGTCGCGTGTGAACGCGTCCGGAACGGAGAGCAGTGCGGTGTCCTCGACGATCGCTCGCAGCCGGGTCAGTCGGAGATAGGCACGCTGCTGGGCGGAGATGATCTCGTCGGCGAGCTCGTCGGTCGCCGCTAACCACACTGCGGCAAGGTCGGTCGTACCGGCCACCGTCGTGCCACCCCCTCGCTTCTGCTCCCGGCCGCCGCTGTCTGCCAGCCGGCCGTCCCGGGCCCGCCGCGTTCGCGGGTGGAACAACACCCACCCGGACGGTCGACCGGTGGTCATCCACAAGTTATCCACAGCCTGTGTACCGACCGATTGTGGCCGCCGCCGGTCGCGGGTGGGACCTGCCCCTGCCTGATCGGGCGCTGAAGCGGGTTCACCGTGCCGAACGATTCACTGCCATGTCCGGTCTTGCCTGCGCGACGACCGGAGCTTCCGACGCTCACCGCAATCGGGCACGGTAACAGCGTTGTCCCTGCGCCATCAACCGGCGACGCGGCAGCGCCCTTGTCGGCATCAGTGAAAACCGCCCTTCGGCCTCGGGCGCGTCCCGTTCTCCCCTGCTCGGGGTGTTTGACGGTCATTGCCCCCCTGCGTAGGCTGGAACGGCTGCTTTCTCGCCCTCTGCTAGGGTGATGGGTGCTTGCTGTCCGCGGTCGCATCCCCGCATCGCCGAGGTCCCGCTCCGCCGGGCAGCACCGATCGTGGGCCACCGTCGAGGTGGCCTGGACCACCACACGACCCCGGCGATCCCGTCGCGCGGGGCGCGTACGAAAACGGAGAGCCTGACGTGAGCAAGCGCACCTACCAGCCGAACAACCGCCGGCGCGCGAAGACCCACGGCTTCCGGCTGCGCATGCGCACCCGTGCCGGCCGTGCCATCCTGTCGAGCCGTCGCGCCAAGGGTCGCACCACCCTGTCGGCCTGAGCCGACCGGGCCGGTCCAGGGGACGTGGGCAGTCGTGCTGGCCGCCGCACAGCGACTGCGGCGCAGCACTGACTTCGCCGCAGCGGTTCGCGGTGGCCGACGCGCCGGACGTGGCGCCGTCGTGGTCCACCTGACCACGCCGGTGACCGTCGACCCCAGCACACCGACCTTGCCGGAGCCGGTACGGGACAACAGTGCGGAGCAGTCGTCCGTGCCGTCCCGTGCCGGCTTCGTCGTGTCCAAGGCTGTCGGCAACGCGGTGATCCGTAACCGGGTCCGGCGCCGACTGCGGGCGCTGGTCCGGGAACGGCTGACCGACCTGCCCGCCGGCAGCACCCTGGTCGTCCGGGCGCTCCCCGCCGCGGCGCAGGCGTCGTACCCTCGGCTCGCCGCCGACCTGGACGCCGCCATCGCGGTCGCCCGGTCGCCGCGCGAACGGCGGTCCCGATGAGCGGCACCGAGCAGAGCAGCCCCCGGCCGTCGACAACAGGTGCCAAGGTGCTGATCGCGCCCATCATCGCGTACCGTCGGTGGATAAGTCCGGCACTGCCGGCTCGCTGTCGGTTCTACCCGTCGTGCAGTGCGTACGCCCAGGAGGCGGTCGTTCGGCATGGCGCGCTCCGGGGAGCCGTGCTGGCGGCCCGGCGGTTGTTGCGCTGCCACCCCTTTCACCCTGGTGGATATGACCCGGTGCCGGAGCCGGGCGGCCGCCGTCGTGCTGATGTGACTGGAGCCCCGAATTGAGTCTGAGTCTCGACTGGATCTACTACGCGATTTCGTGGATCCTGCTGACCTGGCACTCTGCCTGGGACGCCATCGGGGTGCCCGTCGGCGCGGTGATCGGCACCAACTTCGCCTGGATCCTGTCCATCATCTTCCTGGTGGTCACCGTCCGGGTGATCCTGTTCCCGGTCTTCGTCAAGCAGATCAAGTCGCAGCGGGCGATGCAGGCGCTCCAGCCCAAGGTCAAGGAGCTTCAGGAGAAGCACAAGGGTGACCGGGAGACGCTCCAGAAAGAAATGATGGAGCTGTACAAGAAGGAGAAGGCCAACCCGCTTATGGGTTGCCTTCCGATGTTCCTTCAGATCCCGGTCTTCCTGGGCCTCTTCCACGTGTTGCGCCGGCTCGACCCGGACAAGAATGCCAAGACCCTGTACGGCTGGACCGCCGACCAGTTCGAGAGCGCCTCGCAGGCGAAGCTCTTCACCGCCCCGATCGCCGGTAAGTTCGGCTCCACTGCCGACGAGCTGGCCAGCCTCGGCGCCAACGGCACCACCGTGAAGATCATTGCTGGTGTCCTGGTCCTGGTCATGATCGCCACCACCTACCTGACCAGCCGTCAGATGATCCTCAAGACCGGCTGGGCCGAGGACCCGCAGCAGCGGATGATCCAGCGACTGATGCTCTACGGCATCCCCGCGTCGCTGCTGATCTCCGGCGCGATCTTCCCGATCGGCGTCATCATCTACTGGGTCACCAACAACCTCTTCACCCTCGGCCAGCAGCAGTGGGTGCTGCGGAAGTTCCCGCCGCCGGTGACCGCCAAGAAGGCCGTCGCGCCCGCCGCCAGTCGCAACCCGGTGCAGCCCGCCAAGTCCGGTGGTCTGTTCGGTCGCAGCAAGGCCGCCCCGCCCGCGCCGGTCAAGGCGACCGCGCCCAAGGTTGCCGGGCCGAAGCCGGGCGCCAAGCCGGCGAACAACCCGAAGAAGAGCCGCCCCGCCAAGCGGCAGGGCTGACCTGCGAGGGCCGCCGCCGGTGATCCGGCGGCGGTCCGCTCCGCACCGCGCAGCCGC
Source organism: Micromonospora sp. NBC_00821 (assembly GCF_036347035.1). Taxonomy (NCBI): domain Bacteria; kingdom Bacillati; phylum Actinomycetota; class Actinomycetes; order Micromonosporales; family Micromonosporaceae; genus Micromonospora; species Micromonospora sp. NBC_00821. The sequence goes on along the minus strand of NZ_CP108880.1, from coordinate 203,262 downwards.
CGTACGGCCGGCGCCGGGCGGAACCGACCGCGCACCGCGCGGCCACGGGCGACACTGCCCGTACAGACGTGCCCGTGGGCACCGGCGACCTCCAGCCGGCCCCGGGAAACCAGTCGGACCCGACGGTCCGGCCGAGCGAGTACGGAGATGAGACCGTGACCGAGACCAGCATCCCCCGCGCCGAGCAGTCCCTGGACGAGGAGGAGACCGCCACGCTCGCGGTGGACGGCGACGACACCGAAGCCGATGACACCGAGGCGGACGACGACACCGACACCGCCGCTGGCACCCGGGTGAAGAAGGCTGTGGGCGAGGGCGACCTGTTCCGGCAGAGCGAGATCGCCGCCGACTACGTCGAGGGACTGCTCGACATCCTCGACTACGACGGCGACATCGACGAGCTGGTCGCCGCCGGCCGTCCGATGGTCGAGGTGGTCGGCGAGCGGCTGCAGAACCTCGTCGGTCAGCGCGGGGCCACCCTGGAGGCGCTCCAGGAACTGACCCGCCTTGCCGTCTTCCGGCAGACCGGTACGCCGAGCCGTCTGCTGCTCGACGTCGGTGGCTACCGGGCGAACCGCCGTAAGGAACTCGCCGCGGTCGCCAAGAACGCCGTCGAGAAGGTCAAGGAGTACGGCGAGCCGGTCCGCCTGGAGGCGATGTCCGCGTTCGAGCGCAAGTGCGTGCACGACGTCGTCAACGCCATGTCCGGCGTGGCGAGCGAGTCCGAGGGTGTGGAGCCGAACCGGCGCATCGTCGTACGGCCGGCGGACTGACCGGGTGACCCACGACGACATCACGGCCGACGCCGTGTCCGGCCCGGGCGGCACGCCGCCCGGGCCGTCCGCTGTCCGCCCCGCCACCGCCGACGCCGACGCCGAATTGGCCGGGCCGGACACTGCCCCGTCACCGGCCGACGCGGCGTTGCCGCCCGAGCTGGCTCCGGCCGCGCTGACCCTCTTCGGTGACCGTCTCGACCTGGCCGCCGCGTACGCCGAACTGCTGGCCACCGACGGGGTGGTCCGCGGCCTGATCGGTCCCCGGGAGGCACCCCGCATCTGGGATCGGCACCTGCTCAACTGCGCTGCGGTCGCGGAGCGGATCCCGTCCGGCGCGACGGTGCTCGACGTCGGCTCTGGTGCCGGTCTGCCGGGTCTCGTCCTGGCCATCGCCCGCCCCGACCTCACTGTCACCCTGATCGAGCCGCTGGCCCGGCGGACGTCGTTCCTGATCGAGGTCGTCGAGCGACTCGGCCTGGCCAAGTCGGTACGGGTGTTCCGCGGCCGGGCCGACGAGGCGGCCAGCGGGTCGAGCGGCCGGGAGCCGATCAGCGGAGACGTGGTGACCGCGCGCGCGGTCGCACCCCTGGATCGGCTCGCGGGCTGGAGCCTGCCACTGGCGGTTCGCGGTGGTCGGCTGCTGGCGCTCAAGGGCTCGTCCGCCGGCGCCGAGATCGAGGAGCACGCCGAGGTGGTGGCGCGACTCGGCGGTGGGGAGCCGGCCGTGCAGCTCTGCGGGGTCGGGGTGATCGATCCGCCCACCACTGTCGTGGAGATCGTGCGCGAGCGGATGGTCGGCCCGGCCCGGCCGTCGGCCAAGAAGCGCGCCCGGGGTGGACGCTCCCGCCGAGGTTGAGACTTCGCGCCATCGGGCTTCCGGCCGGTGGGTTGCCTCGTTGTACCGGTACGGATGGACGAGGGGATGAGAACCCGACGTGGACCGGCCGCGCCCGTCCGCCGTAGGCTGACCGCGCGTCGATAGTGTGGAGCGGGTGACGGACGTCGCGGGTCTCCGACCGCTCCCGCGGGCCGTACGCTCCGGGTTGCGGGGCGTGGATGCGGCCAAGTTGACCGGGGCGCGGACCGACCATCCGAAGCGGGCAGGGATGACAGGTGCATGACGACGGCAGGTACGACGATCCACGCGTGACCGGGTCGACCAGCGATCCCGTTTCACGTGAAACCGACTACCCGAGCTGGTCGCCCGGCGCGACCGGGCCATCGACCCGACCTACCGACAGTGACCCACCGGCACCGCTCGACCCGTCGTCGGGTGCCGGGCAGCCGGAGGGCTCGGCCGTTCCGGAGCCGGCGAGTGGTCGTCGGACGCCGGAGGCGTCGAGTCGACCGCTCAACGCCGCCGAGGTGCGGTCGACCTCGGGTCGCCGCAACACCGCGGCGGCGGTTCGCTTCGAGCCAGCAGTCCCGCACCAACCCACTGCGGCGGCCGTTCGGGACGCCGCGCCGGTGGTCGTCGACGCTCCGGTCGCTTCGACCGAGTCGTTGGCCGCCGTGGCGACCGATCCCACGTACGTTTCACGTGAAACCCCGACGCGCGAAGAGGATGACCCACCGTTGGCTATGGAGGCGATGCGCGCCGTGCAGATCCTGAATCCCAGTGGCGAGGTGACCATGCCTCGGCCGGACCGGACCCGGGTCATGTGCGTCGCCAACCAGAAGGGTGGCGTGGGTAAGACCACCACCACCGTCAACCTTGCGGTGGCGCTCGCCCTGCACGGCAACCGGGTGCTCGTGGTCGACCTCGACCCGCAGGGCAACGCGTCGACCGGGCTCAACGTCCCACACCACACCGGAATCCCCGACGTGTACGACTGCCTGATCAACAGCGTGCCGCTGGCCGAGGTGGCACAGGCGGTCGAGGGCATCCCCAACCTCTGGTGCGTACCCGCGACCATCGACCTGGCCGGTGCGGAGATCGAGCTGGTGTCGGTGGTGGCCCGGGAGTCGCGCCTGGACCGGGCGATCGCCGCCTACCCGGGCGAGTTCGACTACGTCTTCATCGACTGCCCGCCCTCGCTCGGCCTGCTCACGGTCAACGCTCTGGTTGCCGCGCAGGAGGTGCTGATCCCGATCCAGTGCGAGTACTACGCGCTGGAAGGGCTCAACCAGCTGATCAACAACATCAACCTGGTACGCCAGCACCTCAACCCGAAGCTCGACGTCTCCACCATCCTGCTGACCATGTACGACCGTCGCACCCGGTTGGCCGACGCCGTCGAGCAGGACGTCCGGAACCACTTCGGCGACAAGGTTCTCCAGGCGGTCATCCCCCGCAACGTCCGGGTCTCCGAGGCACCGAGCTACGGCCAGTCGGTGATGACCTACGATCCCGGTTCGCGGGGTGCCACGAGTTACTTCGAGGCCGCCCAGGAGATCGCCGAGCGGGGCGTCAAGGAGCCGGTGGGCCGGAATGCGTAGTGCGGACGAGTTGCTGGGAGGCGTGGCATGAAGAACCGTCCTCGGGGCGGTCTGGGTAGGGGCCTGGGGGCGCTGATCCCGACCGGGCCGGCGCCGGCTGCCGCTGGCACCGCGACGGCCGAACCGGAGAACGAGCACCTGGACGACGCGGGCACCGTCGCCGTCGACACGGTGCCGGCCGGAGCGCCTGCCCACGAGCCGGAGCCCGTGCTGAGCCCGGTGCCCGGTGCTCGATTCGCCGAGATCCCGGTCGACGCGATCATGCCCAACCCGAAGCAGCCCCGCCAGGTCTTCGATGAGGAGGCGCTTGAGGAGCTGAAGACCTCGATCCAGGAGGTCGGCTTCCTCCAGCCCATCGTCGTGCGGCAGCTCGACGACGAGAAGTACGAACTGGTGATGGGCGAGCGGCGCTGGCGGGCCGCCCAGGCGGTGGGGCGGGAGAGCATTCCGGCGATCGTCCGGGACACCCGCGACGATGCGATGCTCCGCGACGCCCTACTCGAGAACATCCACCGAGCGAACCTGAACCCGCTGGAAGAGGCCGCCGCCTACCAGCAACTGCTGGAGGAGTTCGGGGCCACCCACGAGGAGTTGGCCCGCAGGATCGGCCGGAGTCGCCCGCAGATCTCCAACACGATCCGACTGCTGAACCTGCCCGCACAGGTGCAGCGCCGGGTTGCCGCCGGCATCCTGTCGGCCGGGCACGCCCGCGCCCTGCTGAGCCTCGACGAGGCGGAGGCGCAGGAACAGCTGGCCCTGCGGATCGTGGCCGAGGGACTGTCGGTTCGGGCGACCGAGGAGATCGTCGCCTTGGCACTCAACGACGGCCCGGCGAAGGGTCAGGCCGCGAAGCGGCGACCCAAGGCACACGCGCCGGCCCTGACCGATCTCGCCGACCGGCTGTCCGACCGGTTCGACACCCGCGTGAAGGTGGACATCGGCCGGAGCAAGGGCAAGATCACCATCGAGTTCGCGACGGTGGACGACCTTGAGCGGATCGTCGGGATCATCGGAGTGCAACAGGAGGAGGGCGGGGAGGACTGACCCCGCCCGTTCGCCTACGGCCGCGCTACCCCACCGGGGGCGCGGCCGTTCTGCATCCCAGGGTCGTCGCCGTTTCACGTGAAACACAGGACGGACCTGATGCCGAGGTCGGGATGATCCATGGACCGTCGTCATCCTCGGCTCGCCCAGCCAGCCCGGGGTCTCGCTCTGGCCGCAGGAGAAGTCGGCGGGGGTGGTGGGCGAATGTGGACGGCCGGTCGCAGCGGCCGGCACGTTCGAAGGCACAAGCGCCTCGCGCCTCGCGTAGTGCGCCTCGCGGTGGGCCTCGCGCCTCGCGCCTCGCGGTGGGCCTCGCGTCTCGCACCTCGCGCGGTGCGCCTCGCGCGGTTGGCGGCGGGCGCCTCGCGCGGTGGGCCTCGCGCGGTGGGCGCCGCGATGCGATGGCGACCGGTGGATGCGACGGCGACGGGCGAGGCGATGGGCGACGGGCCTGGCGGCCTGGGCGGCTGATGGCGGAGCGGACGCAACGGTGGGGCAGGCGCGGTGGCGGGTGGCTGGCGGCGGCAAAGTCGAGTACTGGCGTTGAGGAGATCCTCTACACGCGTCGCAGGAGGCCCCGGAATGGTCCACTCGACCACAACCACCCTCAGCGCCGGCCAAAGCGCCAGCGAGCCGCTGAGTGGTGCCAAACGACGTCTCCATGGTTGTCCGCAGGTGGCCCCAGGGCTCTCGGTCGCTGTCAGTCTCCGGGAGAAGCCTCGCAGACCTTGGCGGGACCGCCGATCGCCGGACCGCCAGACCGACCTGACCACCGGAGGGATCACCGGAGTTCCACCGAAGGCGTGGGGCCACCGGCCCGCCGGGCCGCCGGGCCGTCGGGCCGCCGGGCCGTCGGGCCGTCGGGCCGTCGGGCCGCAGAACTGGATGTACGAGCGGTAGTCCAGCGGGAGCCCGACCCCGGACCGCCGGATCGCCTGCCCACCCGGCGCGCGGTTTCACGTGAAACCGAGTTGGTGGCCCGCCGGCACGATCGAAAACCCTGGAGGTCGGAGTGGCTGGCCAAGCGGAGTCGACTCCTTGCCCCAGGCGCTCAACGTCGGTGCCGCGATTCGGTCTCCCGTCCCCGGCCCATCCGGAGCGTTCGGGCGTCCGGACCGCGGGGGGTGCACGGGTCGAGGTCTGTATGGGCGGGGGCCCGCAAACGAGCCATGTCGTCGCCGTCGACGTGTGCCAAATGAGCCAGCGGGTGGTCGTCGGTGGCTGGATACCGCGCTGGCGGTGGCACGCGAAGCGGATCAGTGCGCACCGGTCCGATTCCTTGTTCGGTGGCCACCGACCTCGCCGATCTGGCGGTTCGCGGACAACGACCGACTGGCCGAAAAGTTATCCACACCGGTTGTCCACAGGCACCCCCCGTTTCACGTGAAACAGCGCGTGGGAGCGGGTGTGAGCCTGTGGATGACGGCCTGTGTTCAGGATCTCGGCAGCCTGTGGATATCGCCTCTCGGTACCCGCGCGACCACGCGCACCCGGTCGACGATGGGCACCGATCCGGTGGCCCGCGACCGCTCGAACAGGTAGGGACAGCGGTGCCAGACTCGGTTAGGGTCAGCGTCGTGCACGACAACCCTCCCTCAGTCCCGGACTTCACCCAGTGGCCGTCATTTCCCTTCGAGGGTGACCTCCACGTGAAGCAACTCGATGATCCGGTCCCGGTCGAGCCGCCCCGGAAGGGCGAGGGTCTCCGGGAATGCACCGCCTGCAACGCACCCGACGACGCCTACATCTGGGTGGGCGAGCGGTGGCGGGTCCGCGCCATGGACCGGCCCACCGGCCTGCCCATGGTGCTCATCCTGGAATCGCGCACCCACCTCGACCTCGGCGACCTGCCGAACCTCCTGGCCGCCGAGCTGGGGGTAATGACCGTACGTCTGGAGCGGGCCATCCGGTCGCTCGACGGCGTGGCACGGGTGCACGTCAATCGCTGGGGCGACGGCTCGGCTCATCTGCACATGTGGTTCCTCGCCCGTCCGTACGGCCGGCTTCAACTGCGGGGCACGTTCCTGTCCCTGTGGGACTCGATCCTGCCGCCGATCTCCGAGGCGCAGTGGCGGGAAAATCTGGCGCTCGTCGCGGCCTGGCTCGCCGAGTTCGGCGGCCGCCCGCTCGCCGAGCCGCCCCGCATCCAGTGGCAGGCGCCGTCCAGTCTGCTGGCTCAGTCCGCTGCCGCGGATGCCGCTGCCGCAGCGGAGGCCGCCTCGGCGGCAGCAGCCGGGACGGAGGCGGTCTCGGTCATCGAGGCGGCGGAGGAGATCCCGGAGCCAGCTCTCGACTCCACCCCTGATCCGACCGACGCCGACAGCGGACCCCGGGCCGAACCGGTCGTCGACCCGGACGCCGGCGCCGGCTCGACGACGGCCACCGTCACCGACCACGCGGCTGAACCCACCCGGTCGGTCACGGGTAGCGGTCCGGCGGCTGAGCCCTCTCGGAGGGCATCCGCCACCAATCTGCCCGGCATCCCGGCCTCCGGCACCCGGGACTCCACCGACACGGCATCTGGCAGCGCGGCATCGGGCGGCGCCGCCACGACGGCCACCGATGGACTCCACATCCGCCAAGCGGAAAAGCCCACCGGCGGGCCGCACGTCGTCGGCTCAGCGGAGACGCCCACCGGCGGGCCCCACGTCGGCCCGGCGAGCGGAAGCGCCGACGAAGCTGGTTTCGCCGACCCGGCCGAGTCCGCCCCGGCCACCGGGGGCGCATCCGGAGAGGCCGTCAGCAAGACCGCCCCCGAGAGGGCCACCGGCACTCCGGGCGCTGCCGCGCGCACCAACGGCAGCGGCACACCCGATGTACGCGCGACCCACTGAACTGGAATCGACCGTGCGGTTGACCCCGACAGGCCAACCTCACGGTCGTCCGGCGGATGGTTCGCTCGGCGAGCGGGTTGGCGGGTAGGTCAGTGCTTGGTGAGGCGGGCGGCTGCTCGGGCGACCAGGGTGCCGAGGAGTCGGCCGAAGTCCAGCCCGGCGGCCTGCACGGCGAGCGGTAGCAGCGACGTCTCCGTCATGCCCGGCGAGACGTTGACCTCCAGCACGTGCGGCTGGCCAGCCGCGTCCACGATCACGTCGACGCGGGAGAGATCCCGTAGACCGAGCGCGGTGTGCGCGGCGAGGGCCACGTCAGCGACAGTGGCAGCCACCTCCGGGTCCAGCCGGGCGGGGGCGTGCCAGGTGGTCCGCCCTGCGGTGTAGCGGGCGGCGTAGTCGTACACGCCGTTGCGCGGCACGATCTCCACCGGCGGCAGCGCCTGCGGGCCGTCGCCGAGGTCGACGACGGAGACCGCCACATCCATCCCCGGCACGTACCGCTCCACAAGCGCCGTGGAGTAGTACGCGAAGCAGCCGACCATCGCGGCGGGCAGCGCGGAGGCGTCCCGGACCACCGCCCCGCCCAGCCCGGACCCGCCCTGCGCCGGCTTCACCATCAGGGGTACGCCCAGACGGTCGACGATCCGGTCCAGGACGGCGACCGCGCCGAGTTCGGAGAAACGATCGTGCGGGAGCGCGACCCAGTCGGGGGTGGGGATGCCGGCCTCGCGGAGCACCGCCTTGGCCGAGGGCTTGTCCCAGGCGACCCGGGAGGCCCGAGCGTCGCAGCCGACGTACGGGACGTCACACAGATCCAGCACCCCGCGCAGTGAGCCGTCCTCGCCGGTCGCGCCGTGCAGTGCGATCACCACCGCGTCCGGCGGGTCGGCCGCGAGCGACGGCAGAAGCGCCACGTCCGCGTCCCGCAACTCGGCCTCCACCCCGACGGCGCGCAGCGCGTCGAGCACCCGACGACCGGAGCGCAGCGACACGTCCCGTTCGTAGGAGAGCCCACCCGCGAGCACCACGACGCGCAGGTCGGCCGAGATGGCGGAATCGGTCACGAGGAGGCGCTCGGCGGTCGTAGCCATGCCGGCATCATGCCAAGTCGGGCCCGGGCACGTCGGAGCCGGCCCGGCCGCGTCGGCCGGCGGCGCCACCCACGGCACCGAAGACCCGGCGCATCGCGATCTCCTGCTCCATCACCCCGGCGAGCCGGCGGACGCCCTCGCGGATCCGCTCCGGCGGCGGGAAACTGAAGTTGAGTCGCATGGCGTCGGTGCCGGTGCCGTCGGCGTAGAAGCCGGTGCCGGGAACGTAGGCGACGCGGGCGGCGACCGCTCGCGGCATCATGGCCTTCGAGTCGAGCCCGTCGGGCAGGCTGGCCCACACGAAGAGACCGCCGGCCGGGGTCGTCCAGCTGGTGCCCTCGGGCATCAGGTCGGCCATCGCGTCGAGCAGGGCGTCGCGGCGTTCCCGGTAGACCTCGCGGTAGACCTTGAGCTGCTGCCGCCAGGGCATCGTGCTCAGGTAGGTGGCCACCGCGGCCTGGGCGAAACCGCTGGGGCAGAGGATCTGCGCCTCGCTGGCGATGACCAGTTTGTCGCGGACCGCGTGCGGCGCCAGGATCCAGCCGACCCGCAGGCCGGGGGCGAAGGTCTTGGAGAAGGTGCTGAGGTAGAAGACGCCGTCGCGGCGGCGGGCCCGCAGGGGGGCCGGGGCCTCACCCTCGAACCCCAGCTGGCCGTACGGGTCGTCCTCGACGACGAGCAGGCCGGCACGCTCGCAGATGTCGAGCACCCGTTCCCGGCGCTCGTCGCTGAGCGTCACGCCGGTCGGGTTCTGGTAGGTGGGGATCGTGTAGAGGAACTTGACCCGCTGGCCCGCGCGGGCCAGGTCGGCGATGGCCGTCTCCAGCGCCTCCGGGATCAGCCCGTCCGCATCCATCGGTACGTGGACGACCTGCGCCTGGGCGGCCTGAAACACGCCGAGCGCACCGACGTACGTCGGCCCCTCGGCGAGCACCACGTCACCGGGGTCGAGGAAGAGCCGGGCCACCAGGTCCAGTGCCTGCTGCCCGCCCACTGTGACCACGACGTCCTCCGGGGAGGCACCGCAAGCGGCGTCGATCCCGGAGAGCGACATCACCTCGCAGATCCGCTCGCGCAGCTCGAGGGTGCCCTGACCAATGCCGTACTGAAGGGTGGTCACGCCGTGCTCGGAGCCGAGCCGGCCGAGCATCTCGCCGACCGCGTCCAGCGGAAGGGCGGCGATGTACGGTGCGCCACCGGCGAGCGAGACGACCTCCGGACGACTGGCCACCGCGAACAATGCTCGGATCTCGGAGGCGGTCATCCCGCGTACCCGCCGGGCGTACCGGTCGGTGTAGTCGTCGAGTGTCGTGCCGGTCATGACCTCACCTCGATCGCTGCTCGAGTGGCTCCGCCCCGGGTACCCCGCACACCGCTGACCATGGCGGCGGGCACACCGATTGTCGATCCTAGTCCGCAAGAGTCGTGCCGCCGCGGTGCCGCAGCAGATCGACCACATGGCGGACCGTCCTCGGCGCCCCCGTTGCGGTGGGCATTCGCGCGTCCCCTCCCGTATCGCCGATCGGCGGCGTACGATCGCTCGTCGGGGCAGGAAGGCGGCGCTGTCGTTCCATGCCGGTCTCACCACCGAGCCTATTGTGGGGATGCGCCATATGTCGCGACGTCTGGTCAGCCTGACCCTCGACACGTTGGAAGACCTCCCGCGCCCGTGCCGGCAGTGCGTCTACTGGGAGCTCGATCCGGTTTCCGCGGACCGGGCCTGCGCCGCTGGCGATCCGGGCCTGGAGAAGGAGGCATGGGTCTCCCAGACGCTGCTGGAGTGGGGCTCCTGCGGCAAGCTCGCGTACGTCGACGGCATGCCGGCCGGCTTCGTGATGTACGCCCCGCCCGCCTACGTGCCCCGTTCGATGGCGTTCCCTACCTCACCGGTCTCCGCGGACGCGGCACTGTTGATGACGGCCAACGTGGTCGCCGCGTTCTCCGGCGGCGGGTTGGGCCGGATGCTTGTGCAGGGTGTCGCCCGGGATCTGACCAAGCGTGGGATCAAGGCGATCGAGGCGTTCGGCGACGCCAAGTTCGGCGATGCGGATGACCCGGCCGGCGGTTGCGTGGCCCCGGTCGACTTCTTCCTCTCCGTGGGCTTCAAGACCGTACGTCCGCATCCGCGCTTCCCTCGGCTGCGTCTCGAGCTGCGTACGGCGCTGAGCTGGAAGTCTGACGTCGAGTACGCGCTGGAGAAACTGCTCGGGTCGATGAGCCCGGAGACCCTGCTCCGGCCGGTCCGCCCGGCCCCGGCCACCCGCTCCACAAACGGCTGACGCCCGGCGGCGGATCAGTCCACCACGGTGCCGGCGGCCACCACGGCTCGCAGTTCGCTGACGTCGAGCGATCCGGTCGGGACGTCTCGCTCGATCGGGTAGTACATCCGCTGCACCGCGGCCACGATCGCCTCCACCACCCGGTCCCGGAACCGAGGGTCGACAAGGTGGGCGCGGTCCGTCGGCGAGGTAAGGTAGCCGACCTCGACCCGGACGGCGGGCATCCGCGTCAGTCGCAGCAACTCCCACGTCTTGGCGTGGGTACGGCAGTCCCGCAGCCCGGTGCGAGCGACGATCTCCCGCTGTACCAGCCCGGCCAGGCGTTCACCGGTCGCCGAGGTCACCCCGTTGTCGGTGCCGTAGTGGTAGGTCGCGACGCCCTCCGCATCCGGGTTGGCGTGGCCGTCCAGGTGCAGCGAGATGAACACGTCGGCGCCGAGCGAGTTGGCGAGCAGGGCCCGGTCGGTGTCCGGCAGGCAACTGTCGGGCGACGGGCCCCGGGTGAGCTGCACCCGCACGCCGGAGGCGGCGAGTCGTCCCTCCAGTCGGCTGGCCAGGTCGTGCACCAGGTCCGCCTCGGTCCAGCGCAGTGAGCCGTCGGGCACCACCATCCCGGGGTCGGTGCCGCCGTGCCCCGGGTCGATGACGACCGTCTTGCCGACCAACGCCGGCCCGGACTGCCGGATCGCGTCGGATTCGCGGAGCCACTGCGGGCGGCCACCGACCACCTTGCGGCCGATGCGGCGGAGCGCGTTCATGGTGTGTGGGCCGCAGGATCCGTCCGGGGTGAGCCCTACCTCACGCTGGAACTGGGCCACCGCCCGCGACGTCCGGACACCGTAGATCGCGTCCGCGCGGCCCACGTCGTACCCCATCTCCAGCAGCCGCTCCTGTAGCGACCGGACATCCTCGCCGGTGAGCGGCTCGGGGACCGCGTGGTAGAGGGTGCGGGCGCCGAGCCGCCAACGGGCGGCATCCAGGGCGCGCCAGGTTTCCGCGCCGACCCGGCCGTCCACACTGAGCCCGCGCGACTGCTGGAACGCGCGGACCGCCCGCTCGGTGTCGAGGTCGAACTCGTCGGTTTGCGGGCCGGCGGCGGCGAGCAGTTCGAGGCCGGTCAGGATGGTACGGATCTCCGTGACCGCGGGTCCCCGGTCACCGGGTCGGATCGGACGCACGCACGACCCCCTCTGCACGACGCTGGCTGGCCGGGCGGCCCAGGCTTGAGGCTATGCGTTCCGGGGCGGCGAGGTGGCTGGGGCCGAGAAATCCGTCGGCGGTACGGCCGGGAAGACACCGAACCCCGCACCCGGCGAGCGGGTGCGGGGTTCGGTTGATGTTTCTGCTGGTCAGAGGGCCGATTCGATGAGCCGGACCAGCTCGCCCTTCGGCTTGGCACCGGCGATCGACTGCACCGGCTGGCCGTTCTTGAAGACGGTGAGCGTCGGCACCGACATCACCCGGTAGGCCCGAGCGGTCTCCGGGTTCTCGTCGATGTTGAGCTTGACGATGGTGACCTGGTCACCCATCTCCCGGGCGATCTCCTCCAGCAGCGGCGACACCTTGCGGCACGGCCCGCACCACTCCGCCCAGAAGTCCACCAGCACCGGCTTGTCGGCCTGCAGCACGTCAGCGACGAAGCTCTTGTCGGTGACGGCCTTGGTTGTTCCCACTATGCCCCTCCTCCGGGATGTGTTCCTTGTTTCAGCTGAGCGTCGCGATGAACCGCTCGGCGTCGAGCGCTGCGGCACAACCGGTGCCGGCCGCGGTGATCGCCTGACGGTAGGTGTGGTCGACCAGGTCACCGGCGGCGAAGACGCCGGGGATGTTGGTGCGGGTGCTGGGGGCCTGGACCTTGACGTAGCCTTCGTCGTCCATCTCGACCTGACCACGGAAGAGCTCGCTGCGGGGGTCGTGACCGATGGCGACGAAGACGCCGGTCACGTCCATCACCTTGGTGTCACCGGTGTGCACGTTGCGGACCCGTACGCCGGTGACCTTGCCGTCGTCGCCCAGGATCTCCTCGACGGCGCTGTTCCACTCGACCTTGATCTTCTCGTTGCTCAACGCCCGCTCAGCCATGATCTTGCTGGCCCGGAACGAGTCGCGGCGGTGGATGATGGTGACCGATTCGGCGAAGCGGGTGAGGAAGCTGGCCTCCTCCATCGCCGAGTCGCCGCCGCCGACGACCACGATGTGCTGATTGCGGAAGAAGAAGCCGTCGCAGGTGGCGCAGGAGGAGACGCCGTGGCCGAGGAACTCCTGCTCGCCGGGCACGCCCAGCGGACGCCAGGCCGAACCGGTGGAGAGAATGATCGATCGGGCCCGGTAGGCGGTCTCGCCGACCCAGACGGTGCTCACCGAGTCGGAGCCGGCGTCGCCGGTGTCCACCAGCTCCACCCGGGTCACGTCGTCGGTGAGGAATTCGGCGCCGAACCGCTCGGCCTGCTTGCGCATGTTGTCCATCAGCTCGGGGCCGAGGATGCCGTCCGCGAAGCCGGGGAAGTTTTCCACCTCGGTCGTGGTCATCAGCGCGCCACCGGACTGCACGCCCTCAATGATCAGCGGCTTCAGGTTGGCACGTGCGGCGTAGACCGCCGCTGTGTAGCCGGCCGGCCCGGAGCCGATGATGATCAGGTTGCGGACCTCGTCCACTGCCGTCTCCCGAGTTGTGTGTGTTCGGCGTCGGCGTGAGCACCGATGCCGATCCGAGTCGCCGACGCCTGGGTGGAGCCGGCAGCTGACTTCCAGAACGTCATCGTACGAACCGGGGATTCCCTAGCCGGGCATCCGGTGGGTCAGGTCACGTGGAGGGGCATCGTGCCATTGACCGTGGATTCACCCTACCCGCGCCGAATACCGGCTGTCCGAGCCGGACCCGGGCACCCCGCACTCCGGGCCACTCACCCAGGCCCACCGGGCGCCGCTCGCGTCGGTGAAGTGGATGACCAACGCCTGATCGCCCTGGAACCGGGCGTAGTCGATCACCTCGACCACCAGTGGGGTCGATCCGTGCTCCGTCGCGACGCTGGCCAGACAGCTGGTCAGCGCGGCCTCGTCGGTCAGCCGGGCGAGCTGGTCCGAACCGTCGGGAGAGGGACGGCGCTCGTCCTCGGCATGCACCTCCGGCTGCTCACCCGGAGTGTTGTCGGTCGCCCGGGTGGCAGCCGATGTGCTTGGCGCGTCCGTGCCGTAGGCGTTGCCGAGGGTCTGCGGGCTGTAGTTCGTACCACTGCGCAGTGCCGGCCCGGTGGTGCGGGCCGTCCCGGCCCCCGCGACGCCCTCCGGCGCGCTGGCCGGCTGGTTCATGGCGTTGGTGCCACCCGAGTCGTCCGACGCCCGCATCGAAAGCTGGTTGAGGCCCAGCGCGACGGCGATGACGGCGATCGCGGCGGCGGCCACGGGTGCGCCACGGCGGGCCCAGCCGCGCTGCCGGCGGCCCGGGCCGGTGGACGCCCCGCGCCCCGACCCGCCGGGCGTGGGGACGGGAGGCCGGCGACCGGCCCCGCCCTGCGCCGGTACGACAAACGGCGTCGCCGCGTCGCCGTCCCGATCGACGCTGAGCGCGCCGGCGGGTGCCTCCTCGGTCGAGGTGTCGGTCGTCGGCCCCGCGCTGGCCAACGCGGCCAGGAGGCGGTCGGTGATCGTCGACGGCATCTCCGGGGACGGCTCGGCCCAGCGGGTCAGGTCCGTACGGACCTCGGTCACAGCGGGGGCCAGCAGCGCGTACGCCTCGGCCCAGGACGGGTCCGCGGAGACCAGTCGAGCGACCTCGTCCTGCTGCGGGGTGCCCTCCAACGCCCCGCCGAGGTAGTCAGCGAGGAGGTCGATGTCGACCTCCCGGAACCCCTCGGTCGTCACGTGTCCTCCTGGTTGGCGTCCCGCCGGTATCGACCTGACCCCGATCCGACGCCCTCCACCGGGCCGGGGTTCCCCGGCGTGACGCCGGGCACGCCCGTGATCGGGGCGGTGGGGTCCGGTCGGGCCGAAGGCGTCGCGACGGTGGCCGGGCGGAGATGCCCGAGCAGCACGGCCAGCCGCGCCCGGCCCCGAGCGCACCGGCTCTTCACAGTGCCCTCGGCGACACCGAGGATGCGGGCGACCTCGGCGACCGGATAGCCCTGTACGTCGACCAGCACCAGCGCCGCGCGTTGCTCAAGGGGCAGCGCGGCGAGCGCCTCGCGGACCACCAGCACCGTGTCGTGGTCCGTTGCCGGTGCCGCCGGCTCGAGCCCACCGGTGCCGTCGTCGGCCCGGTTGCCGTCCGGCAGCGGCACGGTGGGGTGCGCCTGCCGGCGTCGGATCCGGTCCAGGCAGGCGTTGACCACGATCCGGTGCAGCCAGGTGGTGACGGCGGAGTCGCCGCGGAAGCGGGCCGCAGCCCGATGCGCCGACAGCAGGGCGTCCTGGAGTGCGTCGGCTGCCTCCTCGCGGTCGCCGAGCGTCCGCAGGGCCACCGCCCACAGCCGGTCCCGGTGCCGGTGGAACAGTTCGGTGAAGGCGTCCCGATCTCCGGCGACGTGCGCGCGCAGCAGCTCCAGGTCTCTTGCGGCGGCGCGCTCGTCCATCACCGCGTCCAGTACGTGCGATGCCCGGATCGTGGTGCCCGGCTCACGACCCCTGGACCGTAATCTCCTGCACCCCCAGCTTGAACCCACCCTCGGCCGGAGCCAACTCGGTGATCCAGAACAGCAGGTACTGGTATTTCTGGTCGGCGTCGAAGCCGTTGAACGTCATGGTGGTGCCGTCGTGGTCCTCGAACGGCTGGCCGATGGCGGTCTTGTAGCTCGCGACCAACTGCTTGTCACCGTTGGAGCTGGACGGCGGGTTGGTAGTGCCGGCGAGCAGCTGGGCGGACGCGTTGGTGGCCGACAGCACTGCCTGCACCGACTTGACGGTGTGCGGCTGGCCGAGGTCGATCCAGACGCCCATGCCCTTCTTCAGGTTGCCGAAGTTGGGCCGGTCCCGGTAGGTCTCGGTCTCCCAGCCCTTGTCCTCGTCGCCGTCGATGACCTTGTCGGCGCCGTCGATCTCGCTGCGGTCCTTGCTGTCCGGGTCGATGATCCGGACGTTCTTCACCGTCAGCTTGCGGGCCGTCGCGGCGGCCGGGGTGGCGTCGCCGGCCGGGGCACTGGAGGTCGGCGCGGCGACCGGATTGGACTGCGGGTCCTTGTCGTCGCCGCCCAAGGCGATGATCCCGATCAGCAGACCGACCAGGGCGACGGCCAGCAGACCAGCGATCCCGACGGCGACCTTGCGGCCCCCGGCCGCGGCCAGCGGTGACGGCTCTTCCCCGGTTTCGGCGGCGAACCGCAGCGGCCCGCTGTTGTCGAGGTAGTGCTCGTCCTCGGCCGGCACGTCCAGTCGCGCCAATTCCGCGGCGAGCACGTCGGAGGACGGCGGCGCGATCTCGGCGTCGAGCAGGTCCATGGTCAGGTCGTCCAGGTACGCCGGAACGCCCGCCCGGACCTGGCGCGGTGCCGCGATGGCACCCCCGGCGTCCCGAACAGCGTCCGGGATGGCGGCGCGGCCGTGGCCGGCGGTGGCGCCGTGCAGTGGTGCCTCGGCGTGCGGCCAGGAGCCGGTCAGCGCAAAGTAGAGGACACCGCCGACCGCCCGGATGTCGTTCTCCTGGCTGTCGGCGCCGTCGGTGCGGGCGTCGGCCAGGACCACCCGGCCCTCATCACTGATCATGACGGTGCCGGGGTGGACGTTGCCGTGCACCATGCCGGTGGCGTGCACCGCGGCGAGCGCGCTCGCGACGGCGTTGCCGATCGCTGTGGCCCGAGCCGGGTCCAGGGGGCCATCGGTCGCCAGGTCGCGCAGGGACTGCCCGTCGACCCACTCGCGCACCACGTACGCCCGGTCGGCCTCGTCGATCGCGTCGTAGACGCCGACCAGGTTGGGGTGGATGACCCGGCTGGCCGCGACGGCGGCCTGAAGCATCTCGGTGGCGGAGTCGCCACCCGGGTAACGCAGCACCACGGCAACGGGACGGCGCAGGATGACATCGACCCCGCGCCAGACCAGCCGACCCGCACTGTCGTTGTTGATGTGCTCAACCAGTTCGTACCGCTCGGCGAGGACTTCACCGGCCGTGGGAGCACCGAAGGTCATGACCGGAGGAGCGCTTTCGTCCGCCTCCTGACCCTCGCCGACCTGGGTCACCCGTCCTCCCTCGGTGATCGTGTCGATCGATGAACCCGAACTGCTGGGCATGTGGCTTCCCGCTCTGCCGTTGAAGGAACCGGCCGACCGGTGTCGACGCCCAGCGTCGGCCCCTGCCGTACCCGTCGAGAGCGACCTTACCCGGGTTGCCCGTCACTCCGACATGTCATCTTCCCGCCGTACCTGGCGGGGTTTCCGGCAGTCGAAGAGCTCGTCCGGTTACGACCGTTGTCAGCCACGTTGCTGGCACATGTACTAGCTAATCTACGGCTTCACCGCAAGTGACCGACGCCGGGGCTGGGCTGGCGTGGCGCTCGCGCTGCCTCGTACGTTCCCACCGATCGGGTCGCCACCCTCAGCCGTACGGTTGGTTATCCACAGGCCGAAGCGGCGGTTGACCGGCGAATCGCGGAGTTATCCACAGGCGCATCCCCAGCCTGGTGATCCGTAGTCACATTCGGTATGAG
The DNA here is from genome assembly GCF_036347035.1 of Micromonospora sp. NBC_00821. Classification (NCBI taxonomy): domain Bacteria; kingdom Bacillati; phylum Actinomycetota; class Actinomycetes; order Micromonosporales; family Micromonosporaceae; genus Micromonospora; species Micromonospora sp. NBC_00821. The sequence continues at coordinate 186,164 of NZ_CP108880.1, read as the reverse complement.
TGCCAACTTGTTGTAATCGAATGCGGACGTTCAGCGACCGAGACGTCGGCGAACCATCCCGACCACCTCGGTGATCTCGCCGATCTTCAGCAGCATGGCGAGGCCCAGATAGGTAGCGCCGATCACCACGCCGCCGATCACGAGCTGGGTCGCCGCCTCGAACCAGCTCGGCACGTCGCCGCCGGGCAGCAGGGTGATCACCAACCATCCGACCAGCGCCGCTCCGAGTGCGGCGACCACGACCCGGCCGAGGGTACGCATGATGGCGCCCAGGCCGATCCGGCCGACCCGAGGCCGGAGCAACCAGGCGGACGCGACAGCCGCCGCCACGTAGGAGACCGCGTTGCCGATCATCATTCCGGCCGCCGCGAAGTGCGCCGCGAACGCGGCGAACAGCACGATCTGCACGCCGACCCGCAGCGCCACCACCGGAATGTTGATCAGGGCGGGCGTACGGGTGTCCGGCAGGGCGTAGAAGGCAAAGGTGAAGAGCTGGCTGATCGCGAACGGCACCAGGGCGATCGCGGCAAACAGCAGCACGGTGGACGTGGCTGACGCGTTCTCGGCGCTGAACGCGCCGTACCGGAAGACGACCACCGAGATCGGGGTGGACAGCACCGCGTAGCAGACCGCGATCGGCGCGAGCACCGCCGACACCATCCGGACACCTCGGGAGAGGTCTGCGGTGACGTCGTGGAACCGCCCGTCGGCTGCGGCGGCTGCCATCCGGGGCATCAGCGCGGTGATGATCGAGACGGCGATGATGCCGTGGGCCATCATCAGCAGCAGGAAGACGTTGTTGTAGATCAGGATGCCGGCCTGGTCCGTGCCCGCGGCCCGGGTGAGGAGATTGACCACCACGAAGAGGCCGAGCTGGTTGACCGCCACGTAGCAGAACATCCAGGCCCCGAGCTGGGCCAGCTCGCGCAGCCCCAGCTCGCGGAAGTCGAACCGCCACTTCCAGCGGAAGCCGACCTTGCGCAGCGCCGGCAACAGCCCGGCGGTCTGCACCGCCACGCCGAGCAGGGTCCCACCACCGACCAGCAGGATCCGGCCGGCGTCCATCTCCGACGGCTGTAGTCCCTTCGCCCCGTAGACCAGGATGTAGAGACCGAAGACGCCGATGACCACCAGGTTGTTGAGGATGGGAGCCCACATCGGCGCGGCGAAGTGACCCCTGGTGTTCAGCACCGCTGCGATCAACGCGCTGACACCGGTGAAGAACAGCATCGGCAGGATCAGCCACGACAGGCGTGTGATCAGTGTGGTGTAGGCCTCGTCCTTGCCGCTGGCGTAGATGGCAGTCAGCCAGGACGCCGACGCCACCGCGATCAGGGCCGCCACCGCCAACGCCAGCACCGCGAGGCTGAGCAACCGTTGGGCGTACGCCTCGCCCCGGTCCGGGTCGCTCTTGCGCCGACGGACCAGCACCGGGATCAGCACGCTGGTGAGCACCCCGCCGAGCAGGAACTCGTACACCTGGTTGGGGAGGAAGATGGCTGTCGTGTAGGCGTTGCCGATCAGGTTGCCGAGGGCGGCGCCGATCATCAGGTTCCGGATGAAGCCGGTGCCCCGGCTCACCAGACTGCCGACGGCCATGACCGCGCTGTTGGCGGCCGCGCTGGTCTCGCCGACGACCTCGGGCGGGGGTGCCGTCGCCTCCACCGCAGGCTGGTTCAGCGGCTCCGCGGAGATGAAGATCGCCCCGTCAGCCGGCGGCACGTTACCGTCCGGCGTGGCGTTGGCGCTGCGGTAGAGCCCGCCGCTCATCTCCAGCCTCCCAGGGGTACGTCGAGCCGGACACCGACCCGCACGCCACAGACCATAGTCAACCCCCACCCGTTACCCGCGCCCGGCGGATCGGATCACACCCCTGCCCGATAAGCTGGTGATCCCATGTCCGAAGCCTCCGCTCCTCACGCCGCCGACCGCCGCGAACTCACCGCCGCGCAGCGCAACGCCGTCGCCGAACTGCTCCGGGTGTCCCCGGTCGCCGACGAGTTGGGCCGCCGCTTCGTCCGCGCCGGTCACGAGTTGCACCTGGTGGGCGGTTCGGTGCGGGATGCCCTGCTCGGCCGACTCGGGGATGACCTCGACTTCTGCACCGACGCGCACCCCGACGAGACCCTGCGGATCATCAAGGGCTGGGCCGAGTCGATCTGGGAGACCGGTCGGGAGTTCGGCACCATCGGCGCTCAGCGCGACGGCCTCCGACTGGAGATCACGACGTTCCGTGCTGAATCGTACGACCAGGTCAGCCGCAACCCGGTGGTGGTGTACGGCACCAGCCTCGACGAGGACCTGAAGCGGCGCGACTTCACGATCAACGCGATGGCGGTCAGCCTGCCGGCCCACCGGTTCACCGACCCGCACGGTGGGCTGGACGATCTCTCGGCCAAGGTGATCCGTACCCCGAGCACGCCTGGTGAGTCGTTCGGCGACGACCCGCTGCGGATGCTGCGGGCCGCCCGGTTCGCCGCGCAGCTCCGCTTCGCCGTGCACCCCGACGTGCACCTGGCGATGACCGAGATGGCCGCCGACCTGGACCGGATCACCGCCGAGCGGATCCGCGACGAGTTCACCAAGTTGCTCTGCGGCGCGGACCCGATCACCGGGCTGCGGCTGCTGGTCGACACCGGGCTGGCCGAGCGGTTCCTGCCGGAGCTGACCGGGCTGAAGCTGGAGATCGACGAGCACGCCCAGCACAAGGACGTCTACGAGCACACGTTGACGGTCGTCGAGAACGCGGTCTCCTACGAGGAGGGGGGCTGCGACTTCATCCTGCGGATGGCCGCCCTCCTGCACGACGTGGGCAAGCCGGCGACGAAGGCGGTCGGGTCCGACGGCCGGGTCAGCTTCCACCACCACGAGGTGGTCGGCGCCCGGCTGACCAAGGCCCGGATGAAGGCGATGCGCTACCCGAAGGACGTCACCGCGCAGGTGACCGCGCTGGTCGCGCTGCACCTGCGCTTCTACGGGTACGGGCGGGGCGAGTGGACCGACTCGGCGGTGCGCCGCTACGTCGCCGACGCCGGTGACCTGCTGCCCCGCCTGCACAAGCTGACCCGCTCCGACTGCACGACCCGCAACCGGCGCAAGGCCGCCCAACTCGCGGCCGACTACGACGCGCTGGAGGATCGGATCGCCCGGATCGAGGCCGAGGAAGACCTGGCGCGGGTTCGACCCGACCTGGACGGCAACGCGATCATGGAGCTGCTCGGCGTACCGCCGGGGCCGGTGGTCGGGCGGGCCTGGAAGCACCTCAAGGAGCAACGCCTCGAGCACGGCCCGCTGGACCGCGACGCCGCCGAGGCGGAGCTGCTGCGCTGGGCCCGCGCCGAGGGCATCCTCAACTGACGCGCTCGACCTCGATGCTTGTCGTGTAGCGCGATCCGTCGTGGGGTGGCGGGAGCCGTCACTCGCAGGACGTGGCTGACGGCGATGCACAGCTGTCCGGTCGACGACGAAACGCGAGCGGATCGACCGAATGGCTGAGGTGTAGCGCTTTCATCGTCGTCCATGATTGCTGGGCGTCCGTCGGCTACCGGTCCATCGACACCGCCGCCGACCCCACCGCCCGTCCGGCCCTCCGGATTGGACGGGCGACGACCAAACGGGGAGATCATCTAGTGAAACGCCGTGGCGTGCTACGCCGCTCGGCGGTGGCGAGCCTTGTTCTCGCCTCCGCAACCATCATCGTCAGCGCCGCGACCGGTGGGGCCGCCATGGCCGAACCGTCCGCTCCGCTGGCGCCGAAGCCCGCGAGCAAGTTGACCGCCCCCAAGCCGGACAGCCGGTTGTCCAAAGCCAAGCCCGTCGAGGTCGTAGCGGATCGCTACATCGTGGTCTTCAAGAACAAGAAGACCACCCCGGCCAAAATCAAGGCAGCGGCTTCGGCCCTGGCCACGAAGAACGGCGGCAGCGTCCGTCGGCTGTACAGCAACGCCGTCAACGGCTACTCCGCCGCGATGACCGCGAAGCAGGCCGGCCGGCTGGCCGCCGACCCGGATGTCGCATCCGTGGAGCCGGTGGTCCGCTTCCAAGGGAGCGGGACGCAGAGCGCGCCCCCCTCCTGGGGCCTGGACCGGATCGATCAGGTTTCGCCCAAGCTGAGTGGCAGCTACACCTACCCCAACACCGGTGCCGGGGTGAACGCGTACATCATGGACAGCGGCATCGACATCAGTCACAGCGACTTCGGTGGCCGTGCCTCGTACGGCTACGACGCGGTCGACCAGGACACTGTGGCACAGGACTGCGACGGTCACGGCACGCACGTGGCGGGCACCGTCGGCGGCACCAAATACGGCGTGGCCAAGAACGTCAACCTGGTCGCCGTCCGGGTCCTCGACTGCAGTGGTGGTGGCACCACCGAGCAGGTCCTGGCCGGGATCGACTGGGTGACCGCCAATGCGCAGAAGCCTGCCGTGGTCAACATGAGCCTCGGCGCGCCGTATAACCCGGACTACCCGGCGATCCCCAACGCGGTCAGCAACTCCATCGCCACCGGTCTCACCTACGCGGTGGCCGCCGGCAACGATGCAGACGATGCCTGCGCGTACAGCCCGGCCAGGGTGTCGGCGGCGATCACCGTCGGAGCCACCGACAGGTTCGACCGTCGGGCCGTGACCGAGGAATTCGATTCGAACTACGGTCCGTGTGTCGACGTCTGGGCTCCGGGCGTGGACATCGTCTCGGCGGCAAACGGGACCACCGACGGGTCGGTGGCCTCCAGCGGGACCTCGATGGCGGCGCCGCACGTGGCCGGAGCCGCTGCGCTGCTGCTTCAGTCGAACCCGACGTGGTCCCCGTCGCAGGTGCGCAACACGATCGTGACCCGAGGGCTCGCTGGCGCGGTGCTGAACCCGCAGGGCGGGGTGGACCGTCTGCTCAACGTCGCGTCGGCCCTCTCTCCGGCGCGCACCTCGCACGGCCTGCTGGCACGTTCCAACGGCTATTTCGTCTCCGCTGACGGCGCGGGCAGCAAGCCTCTGGCCGCCGTCGGCCCAGTGCTGGGCGGCTGGGAGAAGCTCGACATCGTCGACGCCGGCAACGGCTTGGTCGCACTGCGGGCGAACGTCAACGGCAAGTACGTCAGTGCCACCGGTGCCGGCAGCAAGCCGCTGATCGCCACAGCCACGTCGGTGAGCACCTGGGAGAGGTTCCAGCTGGTTCACCAGATCGACGGCACGGTGAGCCTGAAGGCCACCGTCAACAACAAGTACGTCAGTGCGCCCAACAACGGTGGCCCGCTGGTTGCCAGCGCGGTGAACGCCAGCACCTGGGAGAAGTTCGACCTCGAAACGAACCTGATCGTCAGCTTCAAATCGGCCGTCAGCGGCAAGTACGTCTCCGCCGACGGTGCCGGGAGCAAGCCGTTGATCCCGTTGGTCGCGTCGGTGAGTACCTGGGAGAAGTTCGAGCTGTTCGATCTGGACTACTACGGCTACTTCGGCCTGCGTTCGTTGGCCAACGGCAAGTGGGTCTCGGCGACCGGTGCCGGATCGAAGCCGATCCTTGCTTCGGCCCCCGCAATCGATGACTGGGAGGTCTTCAACTTCTGGCACCGGGGTGTCGGGACCACTGACGGGTCGGGCTGGATCTTCGCGTACGTCGACGAGCAGGCGGTCAGTGCCGGCAGCGCCGGCACCAGCCAGCTGATCCCGAACAAGGACCCCAACTACTCGGCTCCGGACCTCGGCCTCTCGGCGGGCGAGCGCTTCTCCATGAACCTCGCCTGAACCAGCCACGGAATTACCACCGGCGCCCGCCGGCACCCCTCCCTCGGGAGGCGGTGCCGGCGGGCGCCGGTCGTTCGTGGGTCATCCGGTGCCGACCAGAGCCCTGACGCTCGGCCGGTCCCTCGGGCTCAGCGCGAGACGGTGCTGCCGTCCACCGTGTCGACCCCGGTGGCCGGAGCGGTGGCGTCGGTCCGTCCGGCACCCAGCCGTGCCAGCAGGCCGGGCAGGTCGATCCCGGTGAGATCGCTGCCGAGCTGTAGGCCCTGGGCCACGTTGCCGGCCACCGACTTCGTGAGCGACGACGCGCCGTCGGTGGAGATGACCGTCATCTTGTCGATCGCTCCGATCGGCGCGCTGGCCGCCTCGACGACCTGCGGCAGCACCTTGACCAGCAGGTCCAGCACGGCCGCCTCTCCGTACGCGGCGAACGCCTCGGCCTTGCGCGCCATCGCGTCGGCCTCGGCCTCACCCTTGGCGAGGATGGCCGCGGCCTCGGCCTGGCCTTCCCGCTCCACGGCCTCGGCGATGGCGGAGCGTCGCCGCTGCTCGGCCTCACCCTCCTTGGCACCCTCGATGGCGTTGGCCTCGGCGAGCGCGGCCCGTCGGGCCCGCTCACCCTCACCGGTGAGGCGGGCCTGCTCGGCGGAGGCCTGCGCGGCGGCGATGACGGACTGACGCTGCGCGTCGGCGTGCAGCACCGCCGCTGCTCGGGACGCCTCGGCCTCCTGCTCCACCTTGTACCGGGCCGCGTCGGCCGGCTTGCGAACCTCGGTGTCGAGCTGGCGCTGCTTGAGTTCGGCGTTGCGCTCGGCCACCTTCTGCTGTTCGGAGAGGATCGCCTGGTCCCGCTCGGCCTGGGCGAGCGGTCCGGCCGCCGCGGACTTCGCTTTCGCCGCGTCGATCTCGGCCTGGATGCCGGCCTGCTTGAGGGCCAGGTTGCGGTTGGCCTCGGCGATGGCCTCCTCGGCGAGCAGCCGCTCCTGCTCGGCCTGCTGCCGGGCCCGGGCCTCGGCGATCGCCGCGTCCTTGAGCACCCGGGCGGCCTCGGGGCGGCCCAGGTCCTGAAGGTAGGAGCCTTCGGCGAGGATGTCCTGGAGCTGGAAGGTGTCCAACACCAGACCCTGGTTGGTCATCGAGTGTTCGGCCTCCTCGGCGACCGCGCTGGCGAACGCCGCCCGGTCCCGGATGACCTCCTCGACGGTGAGCCGGCCGACGATCGAGCGCAGCGCGCCGGCCAGCACCTCCCTGGTGAAGTTGTCGATCTCGTCCTGCTGGTGCAGGAACCGTTGTGCGGCGGCCCGGATCGCGTCCTCGGTGCCGCCGACCTTGACGATCGCCACACCGTGCAGGTCGGCGCGGATGCCCTGCTTGCTGACAGCGCCCCGGATGCCGACGTCGATCCGCCGGCTGGACAGGTCGAGCGACTGCAGCTTCTGCACCACCGGCAGCACGAAGACCGAGGCGCCCAGCACGACCTTCTGCCCGGAGTTGTCGGTGGACCGCCCACCGTCGGCAGTCTGGGTGGTGCGGCCCTTGCGACCGGTGACGATGAACGCCTCGTTCGGGCCGGCCACCTTGATCCGGGAGAGCACGAAGAACACCAGGATGAGCGCGAGGAGGACCGCGCCACCGATGGCGATGAGTAGGGCCATATGAGGAGTCCCGTCTATGAGGGGGAGATCAGTAGGTCTCTACGTGCACGCTGGTGTCGCTGAGCGCCTGCACGACGAAGACCTGGGCGCCGAGCGGGATCGGCTGGTCCGCGCGGGCGCTGAGCTTGACCGGTTGGCCGGCGAGGCGAATGCGGACCTCGCCGTACCCATTGGCCGGCACCGGGGTGACGACCAGGCCGAGCGCGCCGACCAGGTCGTCGCGGGTGGGGGTGGGGTCGGTGCGCATGTTCCGCGCCGCCCGACCCAGCCGGGACGCCAACCAGCCGGTGGGAACGGCTGCGAGCACGCCGCCGGCCACCGCCCCGACGACCATGCCGGGTGTACGAGCACCGAGTAGTTCGTTGACGATGGCCGCGCCGAACCCGAACGCCCCGGCGAAGCCGGCGACCGTCTCGATCGAGATCGGCCCGTCCACGTCGGCGTGCCCGAACTGGAACAGCTCGGTGCCGAGCAGGGCGAGCGCGAGCACACCGATGCCCGCCCCGCCGATGATCAGAAAGATGAGCGTTCCCGTTGCCACGACCTTGACGGTATCGACGCCGCGCAACGCCGAACGCCCTGGCAGGGCGTGAAGATGATCTACCGATGCGGGTCGGGAGTGACGCTCGGCCCGAGGCTGGTGGCCGGGCCGGCGAGAGAGTCCGCGTGGGGGAGAATAGGTGGATGCGCTGGGCCGTGCTCGACTCACCGATCGGTGAGTTCTCCGTCGCCACCGACGGCACGAGCGTCCGCGGTGCCCATTTCGGCCGGCTCGAGGGTGCCACCAACGAGCCCGGCGACGCGCTGTCCCGGCAGGCCTTCGACGAGCTGCGGGCGTACTTCGCCGGCGAGCTGACCGCGTTCACCGTCCCGGTTTCGGTGCCGCGCGGCTCCGACTTCGAGCGCGCTGTGTGGCGGGAGATGACGCGGATCCCCTACGGGGAGACGCTGACGTACGGCGAGGTGGCGCGCCTGGTCGGCGATCCCGGAGCGGCACGGGCGGTGGGAGTGGCCTGCAACCGCAACCCGGTCCCGGTGATCGTGCCCTGTCACCGGATCGTCGGCGCGGGCGGCAAGCTGGTCGGCTTCGGTGGGGGCCTGCCCCGCAAGGTCAAGCTGCTGGAGTTGGAGGCCGGGGTCGCCCTGCGACACGCCTGGTCCTGACCCCGTCGGATGCTTCGCGGCGGATGGACATGTGATGGCTGTTGCACATTTCGATACCCCGTCCTCCGTGTCTGACTTTCACGCTCTGCCGTTGATCGGTGCGCGGCTTGCCAGCGGCAACCGAGATCAACGAATGAGGAGGTAGAGGCAGTGCCAAGCGTGGTTGACGTGCCACCGGAGGAGCTATACAAAAGTGGTATGGCCTTTACCCTGACGCTCAAGCCTGAAGTCGAACAGCGCCTCAAGGAGCTTGCCGAGGCCGAGCAGCGGTCCATGCACAAGACCGTCGAGGTGGCGATCCAGGCATATCTGGACCGCCGCGAGCGCGACGAGTGGACCCGTGGGGCGGTCAAGCGGGTGGAGGAGCGCAACGCGGAGTTCTACGAAATGCTCGGCGACCGGTGAGGCACCGCTGGCCGGACGCGGAGGATCTACTGCTCCTGATGGCACAAAGCACCGGCCCACACACGGTCGTGCGCGACGGTGGCATCCTTTTCGCGGCTGCCGCCCGGCCACACGCCCATCTACTCAATGGTCCCGTCTATCCGACAACCCTGGATCAGGCTGCCGCGTTGCTCCACGGGATCATGCTCTGGCGTCCGCTTGACTTGTGGAACGCCGGGCTCGCCTGGAGGGCTGCGGACGTCCGTTTCGAACAGGCTGGGCTGATCCTCAACATGCCCGCGAAGGAGCGGATGGCAGTGACCGACGCGCTGGTCAGTGGCGAGGTCGACTCGATCGACGAGCTGGCGCTGCGGCTGTCGCCGTACCTGGAGATGTCGAGCTGAACGCGGCGAAGGGCCGGGTCCGCACGGACCCGGCCCTTCCACGTGCGTGATGATTCAGCGCGTCAGCGCGTGACCTCACCGGCGATGAACTCCTCGACGGCCTGGTGGGCGTCGTGGTCGGCGTACTGCACCGGCGGGGACTTCATGAAGTACGACGAGGCCGACAGGATCGGGCCGCCGATCTTCCGGTCCAGGGCGATCTTCGCGGCCCGGACCGCGTCGATGATGACGCCGGCCGAGTTCGGCGAGTCCCACACCTCGAGCTTGAGCTCGGCGTTGAGGGGGGTGTCACCGAACGAGCGGCCCTCCAGGCGGATGTACGCCCACTTGCGGTCGTCCAGCCACGGCACGTGGTCCGACGGGCCGATGTGCACGTCGCTCTTGCTCATCTCGTGCGGGATCTGCGAGGTGACCGACTGGGTCTTCGAGATCTTCTTCGAGACCAGCCGCTTGCGCTCCAGCATGTTCATGAAGTCCATGTTGCCGCCGAAGTTGAGCTGGTACGTGCGCAGCAGCTCGACGCCGCGGTCCTCGAAGAGCTTCGCGAGGGCGCGGTGCACGATGGTGGCGCCGACCTGGCTCTTGATGTCGTCACCGACGATCGGCAGGCCCGCGTCCTCGAACTTCTTGGCCCACTCGGGGTCGGAGGCGATGAAGACCGGCAGGGCGTTGACGAACGCGCAGCCGGCGTCGATCGCGGCCTGGGCGTAGAACTTGGCGGCCTGCTCGGAGCCGACCGGGAGGTAGCAGACGACGACGTCGACCCGCGCGTCGCGCAGCGCCTGCGTCACGTCGACCGGGGTGGCGTCGGACTCCTCGACGATCTCGCGGTAGTACTGGCCCAGACCGTCGAAGGTCGGACCGCGCTGCACGCTGACGCCGGTCGGCGGCACGTCGCAGAGCTTGATGGTGTTGTTCTCGCTGGCGACGATCGCCTCCGCGAGGTCCATGCCCACCTTCTTGGCGTCCACGTCGAATGCCGCGACGAACTCCACGGCGTTGACGTGGTAGTCGCCGAAGGCGACGTGCATGAGACCCGGGACGCGGTCGTTCGGGTTGGCGTTCCGGTAGTACTCGACGCCCTGAACCAGGGACGAGGCGCAGTTACCCACACCGACGATGGCGACGCGGACGGAGCCCATAGCGTCTGCCTCCTTCTTTTCTGTCACGGCCGCTCATTCCTGGTCTCTCCAGGCGGAGGCGGGCTGTTGTCTTCTCGTCGGCCGCCGGCTGTCCCGATGTTCGGGACCGTCGGGGCTCGGCCGGAGCGCTCGTTGGCGATGAGCTCCTCCAGCCAGCGGACCTCGCGCTCACAGGCATCAAGGCCGTGGCGCTGCAGTTCCAGCGTGTAAGCGTCGAGGCGCTCGGCCGCCCGGCCCAGCACGTCGCGAAGCCCTTCGCGACGCTCCTCGATCTTGCGGCGGCGACCCTCCAGAATGCGCAGTCGGGTCGCCTGGTCGGTTCGGGCGAAGAACGCGAAGTGCACCCCGAAGCCCGTGTCGTCGTACGTCTCGGGTCCGGCTTGTGCGATCAGCTGGGCGAAGCGTTCCTTGCCTTCCGCGGTGATTTTGTAGACCACCCGACCTCGTCGGCTGGTCAGCGCGGGAACCTCCTCGGCAGTGGCGGGTGTCTCAGCAGCTTCGGTGATCCATCCCGCCGCCTGCAGCCTGCGTAGCGTGGGATAGAGCGAGCCGTAGCTGATCGCCGCCCGGATCGCGCCGAGTTTGGCGGTCAGCTCCTTGCGCAGCTCATAGCCGTGCATCGGAGACTCCTGCAGGAGGCCGAGGATGGCGAACTCGAGCACTGGCCACCCTCTCTTTACCCTCCGGCGTGGAGCGGTAACCGCCGCGATGTATCGGACCGATACATCGCACGTTAGCGGTTCGCGTGGGCCAGGGCAAACCCCCGCACCGAGATGCTGTCGTCACGGATTGTGAGCGTGGTCGCCTGCTCCGGTCGGACCGCGTACCCTTCTCCGCATGCGTACGCAGCGCCAGGTCGTCGACTACTCGCTTCAGAAGCGAGCAGTGCTGCGTGAGCTCCTGGCCGGCCGGGTCGGCACATACGACGTCTGCGACGCGTCGCCGTACCTGAAGAACGCCGCTCGGTTCCACGGAGAGCCGACGGACCGGCGCTGCCCGATCTGCCGCAGCGAAAACCTGACCCTGGTCCACTACATTTACGGTGACGAACTCAAGCAGTCCGCCGGCCAGGCTCGGACACTGACCGAGTTGCCAGTGCTGGCGATGACGCTGCGTGAGTTTCAGGTCTTCGTGGTGGAGGTGTGCCTCGGTTGTGACTGGAACCATCTCGTCGAGCAGTACCTGCTCGGCCGGGACGGTCTCACCGGCGACAGCGACGGCACGAGCGAGCAGGACGCGGCGGGCGCCGAAGGCGCCGGTCGGCGGAGGCGAGAGGCGCAACGGTGATCTCAGCTGGTTGGACCGGCCCCGGGGCCGTAGACGAAACCCGGGACGGTCAACCGCTTGTTGGCCCGATTGGCCCGATTGATACGACAATGACCCCGCTCGCTCGGCACCCCCGTGCCGGCAGCCGGGGTGAAGCAACTCACGGCAACCCGGTGGCGGCGCAGTCGCGCCCCACCGCGACCGGCAGGGTGTGAGGAATGAACTCGTACGGTGATCCCAGTTCTGCGCGCGGGCGGGCCCAGTACTCGGGTCCGGACGGTGACCCCGGACCGGGCGCGGACGACGCGTACCGCCGGCCCGGCGGTGACTCCGGCGGGAGCGGCTGGTCAGCCTCGGAGGGCGGCGCGGCAACCCCGGGCCGTGCCTCGGTGACGCCCCGGGCGACCGGCGGTCGCGCCACGGTCGGCGGTTCGGCCTCGGTGCCGCCGCGTGGCAGCGCGGCGGCCGGGTCCGCCTCGGTGGGTTCGGCAGCCAACGGCAGGGCCGGTCGGGCCTCGGTGCCGGTGTCGCCGGCACCGGGTGTGGCCGCTGGCCGTGCTGGCGCCGGTCGGGCCTCCGTGCCCGTCTCTCCCGCGCCGGGTGCGCCAGCAGGTCGGGCCTCGGTCGGTGCCGCCGCCGTCGGTGCGGCCTCGGTCGGCAGCGCCTCAGCAGGCCGGGCCAGCGTCGGCTCCGCGTCGGTCGGTGGTCGTGCGGCGGTCGCCCGAGCGAGCGTCTCACCGGTCTCCGGTGGACCGGGCGGCCCTGGGGGACCCGGTGGTCCGGGTGGTCCCGGTCGGGGCGGCCGTGGTCCGGGTGACTCGGGCGCGGCGCGGGCGAAGAAGCGCAAGCGAATGAACCTGCTGATCGCCGGGTTCGCCGTCTTCATCATGCTCGCCGGAATCGGCGTGGTCGGGTTCACCTACTACTCGACGAGCGTCGTGCTCCCGGACGAGATCACCCCGCCGCAGGCGACCACCCTGTACGCCTTCGACAACAAGACGATCATCGCCAAGGTGGGCGATCAGAACCGAACCCTGGTCACCATCGACCAGATTCCGGAGTACGTGCAGAACGCGGTTGCCGCAGCCGAGGACCGGAACTTCTACCGCCACTCCGGTGTGGACTACAAGGGCATTGCCCGCGCCGGCTGGAACAACCTCTCCGGCGGCGACAAGCAGGGCGCCTCGACCATCACCCAGCAGTACGCGCGTAACGCCTACGACAACCTGAAGGACGACACGTACGCCCGGAAGGTGAAGGAGGCGATCTTCGCCTCCAAGCTCAACGACGAGTACACGAAGCCGCAGATCATGCAGCACTACCTCAACGTGATCTACTTCGGCCGGGGCGCCTACGGCATCGAGGCTGCGGCGCAGACCTACTTCGGCAAGTCGGTGGGCAAGCTCAATCCGGCCGAGGGTGCCGTCCTCGCGGCTCTGATCAAGCAGCCAGAACCCAGCTCCACCCACCAGGGGTACGACCCGGCGATCAATCCGACAGCGGCCCAGGATCGCTGGACCTACGTGATCGAGGGCATGGTCAAGGAGGGCTGGCTCGGTGTGCCCGGCAAGGAACCGCGTCCTGCTGAGTACCCGATAAAGGCCATCAAGGCCCCGAAGAAGGGCGGCATCGGCGTCGACTTCGGCGTCGACACCCCGTACGGCAATGTCATCAACTACGTCCGGCAGGAGATGCGGGACAGGGGCATCTGCGTCGAGAAGGACACGGAGGTGACAGATACCAAGCCGCTGTGTTCCCAGGCGCTGATGGCCGGCGGTTATCGGATCCGCACCACTGTGGACACCAAGATGCAGGCGGCGGCGGTCGAGACGGCCCAGCGCAAGTCCAAGGGCTCCGAGTTGGCTGATCAGCCGTCCAACCTCATGGCCGCGGTGGTGGCGATCGACCCCACAAACGGTCGGGTCGTCGCGTACTACGGCGGTGACAACGGCACCGGCACCGACTACGCCGGCAAGAACACCGACTCCAGTGGCACGATCAGCGGCGGTCACTCGCCAGGTTCAAGCTTCAAGATCTACACCCTGGCGGCGGCGCTCAAGGAGAAGAAGGCGCTCGAGTCCCGGTGGAAGGGCAGGGCCTTCAAGCCGGAAGGCACCGAGTTCAAGGTCAGCAACGCGGGCGACGACAACCCCGACTGCGGTAACTCCTGCACCCTCAAGGTGTCCACCCTCAAGTCCCTGAACGTGCCGTTCTACTACGTCACCGAGGAGATCGGCGCGGACAAGGTCGTCGACATGGCCAAGCAGGCCGGCGTCACCACCATGTGGCGCACGGACACCAACCCGGCCAAGGCCTACGACCTGACCAAGACCGACCCGAAGGACATCACGCCGGAGCCGTTCTTCAACGTCGTCGGTTACGGCCAGTACCCGATCACCGTGCTGGACCACGCCAACGGCGTCGCCACCTTCGCCAACGGGGGCGTCTACAACAAGGCCCACTTCCTCTACTCGGTGGAGAAGCAGAACCCGAACACCGGTAAGTGGGACAAGATCTACAGCGAGAAGCTCGACTCGAAGCGGCGAATCGACAAGGGCGTCGTGGACGACGTGACGTCCGTGCTGAAGGACTACCCGGCCGCCGTCAACCACCGGCTCGACGACGGTCGCAAGGCGGCCTCCAAGACCGGTACCTGGGAGCTCAAGGGCGACAGCAGGGACAACGGCGACGCCTGGATGGTCGGTTACACGCCGCAGTTGGCCACCGCAGTGTGGGTGGGCAACGTGCGAGACCGGAAGCCGCTCATCCTCAAGGACAAGCGGAAGGTCAGTGGTGGAAACCTCCCAGGCGACATCTGGGAGCGGTTCATGGACGAGGCGCTGAAGGGCAAGCCCAAGGTCGACTTCCCGCCGGCCCAGAACGTCGGCGATCCGGATTCCGGAAACGGTGAAGCCCCGCCGCCCCCGCCGCCGCCACCCAACCCGGGGGGTCAGCCCGGCCAGGGCACCCCCTGTAACCCGCTGATCGACATCTTCTGCAACCCTGGGGGCAACAACCCTGGCGGTAACCCTGGGGGCAACCCCGGCGGTAACCCCGGCGGCAATCCAGGAGGCAATCCCGGCGGCGGCGGAACCGGTGGTGGCGGCGGAGGCCTGTTACCCGGGCTGCCACCCAACCGAGACTGACCCGCACCAGCACACGACGACACCGCCGCCGGCCGGACGACCTGTCCCGGGCCGGCGGCGGCGTTTTCGTACCCCGAACTCCGCGCCGCGCCGGGACGGGCACCCCTGTCGTACGGCAGGATGCCTCTTCATGAGCACCCAGTCGACGCCCGGCATCGACGACGCCGGAACCACCGATCACCCGTCCCGCTCCGACGGGTTCGTCCGCGGCGTCTCCAGCGTCATCGGCGGACCGCTCGGCGACCACGCGACAGCGCTGGACCGGCCGGCCGGTGGGGAGCGTCGCTTCTGGACCCCCGTGCGGATCGTGCTGGCGCTGGTGTGCCTCACACTCGCGCTGCACTGGGTGCAGAAATCGCCCTGCCAGAACGGCGCCTGGCAGAACAACGTCCAGTACACCCGGTTCTGCTACACCGACGTCCTTGCCCTCTACTACGCCGAAGGGCTCAATGAGGGCAAGGTGCCCTACCGCGACCACCCGGTCGAGTACCCGGTGCTGACCGGCTATTTCATGGGCGCGCTGGGCCTGCCGGTGCACGCCATCGGTGAGGGCGACCCGAGCATCAACCAGGTCCAGTGGTTCTACAACCTCAACGCGCTGGTGCTGGGTGCGCTCGCGGTGGCCACGGTGGGGGTGATCCTGGCGTTGCGCCGCCGACGACCCTGGGACGCGGCGCTGTTCGCACTCGCCCCGGCGTTGGTGCTCACCGCCACAGTCAACTGGGACCTGCTCGCCATCGGGCTGGCCGCCTTCGGCCTCCTGGCCTGGGCCCGAAAACGACCGGCGGCGGCCGGCGTGCTGCTCGGGCTCGCCGGCGCGGCGAAGCTCTGGCCGTTGTTCCTGCTCGGGCCGATCCTCATCCTCGCGCTGCGAGCCGACCGGATACGTGCCGCGCTCATTGCCATCGGGACGGCGATCGCGGCCGTGGTGCTGGTGAACCTGCCGGCCGCAAGGGCGTACCCGGAGAACTGGGACCGGTTCTTCGAGCTGAACACCACCCGACCGATCGACTGGGGCACGCTCTGGTACATCGGTCGCTACCTGGACGGCAAAGTCGGCAACGACCCCGCCAAGCTCGGCCCGTTCGAGTGGCTCAACGCCAACATCCCCACCCTCAACACCATCTCGTACGCGCTGTTCGGGCTTGCCTGCCTCGGTGTCGCGGTGCTGGCGCTGCGGGCGCCGCGCCGACCGCGGCTGGGTCAGCTCGCCTTCCTGGTGGTCGCCGCGTTCCTCATCTTCAGCAAGGTCTGGTCGCAGCAGTTCGTGCTCTGGCTGCTCCCGCTGGTGGTGCTGGCCCGACCGAAGTGGGGCGCGTTCCTGGCCTGGCAGATCGCCGAGGTCTGCTACTTCGTCGCCTTCTACGGGGAACTGCTCGGCGCGGCAACCAGCCGTCCGGTCTTCCCGGAAGGGGTGTTCGTGCTGGCCTCGACGCTGCGACTGGCCACCGTGGTGGTGCTCTGCGTCTTCGTCGTCAAGGAGATCCTGCACCCCGAGCAGGACGCGGTGCGGGCCACCTACCCGGACGACCCGGACGGTGGCGTTCTCGACGGCGCTCCGGACGCCCCCTGGATAGACCGCTGGCGCCGCACCACGACGACCAGCGAACAAGCACCGGTACCGGTGCCCACGACCTGACCCTAAGGCCACCGCGGCCGGCACCACGTCAGGGTTTTCGGGGGAGCCCCGCCCGGCGCAGGGATCAAGCCTGACCGCCCGGAGCCGGGTGGGCTCCCCCGAAAACCCGCCCTAAAGCTTCACAGGCGATAGACGACGGCGTCGCCGACCTCCTGCCGGCTGATGCCGAGCGACTCGACGGGCGCGTCGATGTTGATCTCCCATGGTGTGCCGGCCACCTGACCGCGCAGCAACACCACTGTGCGAACGCCGAGCGTGCGCAGGTAGTCGACGCTCGTCTGGTCCGGGAACGACTGGCTCACCCGACGGACGTCGTCGAGCTGGCGCGGCGTGAAGCCGCTACCGCCGTTGACCACGTCGGGGAACCCGCTGGTCGACCAGAGCATCACGTGCTGGTCCAGGCTCTGATTGCTGGGCAGCACCAACAGCGGACCCTCCGCCGAACGCATCGCCGCCGGCTGGGTCGGCACCACCGGGTGTGGGGTGGTGTTCAGGCCCTCGACGGTGACCAGCAGCAACGGCAGCAGGGTGGCCATCCGCAGCCACGGCCCCGGCCACGACGGGATCCGTTGCGCGGTCAACTCGCGGACCCGGTCGGTGAGCGCGGTGACCGCGCCCGCCGCGAGCAGGCCGAGCAACAACGTGGTCCAGAGCATCAACCGCCCGGGGGTACGCAGCCCGCTCCAACCCGGCAGATGCTCGAAGAGGGGCACGTAGGTGAAGGTGCCGTCGAAGAAACGGGTGCCCATGGCGAAGGCCATCGTCACCAGCACCCCGGCGAGCAGCAGCAGCCGGTGCCGCAGCCGCCACACCGAGAAGAGCAACCCGCCCGCGGCGAGCGCGTAGAGCACGAAGCCCGGCAGCAGGGTCATCTCCGGGTGCCACGGCAGCGCTGCCCGGGCGCCCTCGTGCAGCCCACCCCAGATCCGCGACTCCCCGGGCGCCGTCACGAAGCCCGACGCCGGTGGCGAGAAGAGGCTGATGTCGCCGACGGTGCGCTCGGCGTACGGGTGCAGCTCGGTCACCTTGAAGAACGGGAACGCCATCAGCAGACCGACACCGGCGAACAACACCCCGCCGAGCACGTCGGCGACGAACAACCGGCGACCGAACGGAACGGCCTGCCCGGTGCGCAACCGCCGCGCGATGAACAGGACGGCGGCAACCAGCACCGCGCCGGCCAGGAAGTACGCGAAGGGCAGCCCGATGCCGAAGCCGAGGCTGAGTTGCCAGGCCGCCACCAGCCAACCGGCGTAGACCCAACCGTCATGCCGGCGCTCCGGCCGGTAGCCGTGTCGGAGGGACCACCCGTGCCCGCGCGCCAACATCGCCAGCGCCAGCGGAATGCCACCGTTGGAGAGCACGTGCAGGTGCCCGGCCTGGGCCAGCAGCCACGGCGCGTAGGTGTAGCTCACCCCCGCGACGGCCGCACCGATCCGGCCGGCCCCGAGCTGTCGGGCCAGCGCGTACGCCCCGAGCGTCGCGAGCGCGTGCGCCAGCACGAACATGATGTTGTAGCGCAGCACGGCGTCCTCGGGACCGCTGCCGAGCATTCCGGCCGGGGCGTACCCGAGCAGAGTGTCGGAGAACGCGAAGCTCCACAGCTCGGGGAAGAACGTGTTGGACTGCCACAGCCGTGCTGGCTCGGCCAGCAGGATGTGCCCCGACCAGGCCATCTGCCAGGCTTGCAGGCTCGGGTCCCAGTAGTCCTGAGGGAGGGTGTAGCGCGGATAGCGCAGCGTCGGCCAGGTCATCAACACGGCCAGTGCCAACGAGCCGAGGGCGGCCAGGGTCCATTCGTGGATCAGGAACCGACCGACCGCCCGGCCCACCCGACTGAAGATGGAGGGCTTCGGCTCAGGGGCGGAGGCGAATGCCTCCCAACGCTCCGGGCCGACCGGCTTCACCTCGCTGTCGGCCTTATCCGTACCGTCGGTTTCGTCCGCCTTTGCGCCCTTGGCCGGGTCGCTGTCCTTGGCCGGGTCGCTGCCCTTGACCGCGTCGGTCCCCTTGGCAGTGCTGTCGCTGGCCGCGGTGGCGCCCTCGGCGGCATCCTGCTTGTTCGCGGCGTTCTGCTGGGTGGGGGTGCCGGCCGCGGCTGTGGTGGCGGCTTGGCTCTCGGCGGTCGCGCCGGTGGGGTTGGGCCGGGCGTTGCCGGTCCCGGGCTGTCCGCTCGTCATGCCGTCGGGCTCTTCGCTCCGAGCTGCTCACGCAGGAAGTCGATGTCGGCCGCCTGGCCGGTCACACCGCCCGGTGTCTCGACGACCACCGGCGCGCCGGCTGCCCGGATCACCGCCACCACAAGCTCCGGGTCGATCGTCCCGCCGTCCAGGTTGTCGTGACGGTCCTGGCCCGAGTTGAACGCGCCCTTGGAGTTGTTGGCGTGCACCAGGTCGATCCGCCCGGTGATCGCCTTGACCCGGTCGACCAGGCCGAGCAGCTCCTCGCCGCCCGCGTACGCGTGGCAGGTGTCCAGGCAGAAGCCGACCTCGTACTCACCGATGGCGTCCCAGAGTCGGGCGAGCGCGTCCAGCCGCCGGGCGCAGGAGTTGTCGCCGCCGGCGGTGTTCTCGATCAGGACCGGTACGCCGAAGCCGCCGGAGTCCGCCGCGTACGCGAACGTCTTGCGCCAGTTGTCGAAGCCGACGGCCAGGTCGTCGCCGGCGTTGACGTGCCCACCGTGGACGATCAGGCCCTTGGCGCCGATGGCGGTGGCCGCGTTGGCGTGCCCGAGCAGCAGCTTGCGGCTCGGGATCCGGATGCGGTTGTTGAGCGTGGCCACGTTGATGACGTACGGCGCGTGCACGTAGAGGTCGACCTCGGCGGCGCGTAGCCGCTCGGCATCTTCGCGAGGCTTGGGCGCCTTCCAACCCTGTGGGTCGGCGAGGAAGAACTGCACGGTCTCGGCGGACCGGGCGGCCGCCTCCGCCAGCGGGTCGGTCGAGTCGACGTGGGCTCCGATACGCATGCGAGCGAGCCTACGTCGCGCCCCCGACCGGCGGAGCGACGGTCGGGGCGGTGTCGCGTCACCGGAGGGACCGACGATCGTTGATGGGTTTGAACCGGCGACCACTCCCGGTTTCGCCAGCGGCGCGAGCGTCGCACGGCGACCGACGGTCGACGGCCGACAGCGAGGTCACCCCCGCGGCGCGGCCCGGCGCAGCGGGGGCGACCCCCATCGCACAGCGGATACCGAGCGACGACGAATCTCCGAAAATTGTGCTTTTCCCCCCGACAAGGTACGAGTGCTGTTGTATCGTCAGATAACAACACGATAAAGCTCCGCGGGGCGTCTTCGGTCCAACCTCATCGGTGTGGTCGTTCCTCCCCAGGTCCCACCCAAGGAATGCGGACCGGACGCCCCGCGGCCTCGTAGACGGGGGTCCACCACCGGCCAATTGACGGTCGGACGGTGGGCCCCCGTCGGCTCGTCTGGGTCTGGACCCGACCACCCCGGGCATGATCGTTGGGACCGGGTATCCTGGTCAGGTTGTCCGCGTCCGGCCGGGTTCCCTCGGCGCGTGCGGACGACGACACAAGACCTCCTGCCACGGAAGGACCGTGGCCGCTTAGCCCACAGGAGGTGAGCACGTCTTGCGTCACTACGAACTAATGGTCATCCTCGACTCCAGCCTCGAGGAGCGCACCGTCGCACCGTCGCTCGACACGTACCTGAACGTGATTCGGACCGCGGGTGGCTCGGTTGAGAAGACCGACGTGTGGGGCCGTCGGCGCCTCGCGTACGAGATCAACAAAAAGGCCGAAGGCATCTACGCCGTCATCGACCTGCAGGCCACGCCTGCTGCGGTGGCCGAGCTGGACCGTCAGCTCCGGCTCAACGAGTCCGTGCTGCGCACCAAGGTCATCCGACCGGAAATGCGCTAGAGCATCCAACCCCGGTTCGTCCGGATCAGCCTCCGCGACTCTGTCGTACGGCTCTGCGAGCCTGTACGACGAGACGCTGAGTGCGCGAGGAGATGGTCATGGCAGGAGACACCACCATCACGGTCATCGGCAATCTGACCGATGACCCCGAGTTGCGGTTCACCCCCTCCGGGGCTGCGGTCGCCAAGTTCCGAGTCGCTTCGACGCCCCGTTTCATGGACAAGGCGTCGAACGAATGGAAGGACGGCGAGCCGCTGTTCCTCGCATGCACCGTGTGGCGGCAGGCTGCCGAGCACGTCGCCGAGTCGCTGCAGCGTGGCGCTCGGGTGATCGTGTCGGGCCGGCTGCGTCAGCGGTCGTACGAGACCCGCGAGGGTGAGAAGCGCACTGTCATCGAGCTTGAGGTCGACGAGATCGGCCCGTCGCTGCGCTACGCCACGGCGAAGGTGCAGAAGATGTCCCGCTCCGGCGGTGGCGGCGGCGGCTTCGGTGGCGGCGGTGGCGGTGGCGGTGGCAACCAGGGCGGCGGCGGAGGCAACTTCGACGACCCCTGGGCTTCGGCTGCTCCTTCTCCCGCGCGTGCCGGTTCGGGCGCCAATTTTGACGAGGAGCCACCGTTCTAATGGCGCCTAGCGCTCGCGATCGCAAACCAGGAGCACGTGCAACGGCCAAGGCTGCGGCACTGCGCAAGCCCAAGAAGAAGGTGAACCCGCTCGACAAGGACGGGATCGCCTACATCGATTACAAGGACACCGCGCTGCTGCGCAAGTTCATCTCCGATCGCGGCAAGATCCGCGCTCGTCGGGTGACCGGCGTGACCTCGCAGCAGCAGCGGCAGATCGCCCGTGCGGTCAAGAACGCCCGTGAGATGGCGCTCCTGCCATACACGGCCACCACCCGCTGAGAGGAGGCACCGATATGAAGATCATCCTGACTCAGGAAGTGTCCGGCCTCGGTGCCCCGGGCGACATCGTCGAGGTCAAGAACGGCTACGGCCGTAACTACCTGCTGCCGCAGGGCTTCGCGATCGTCTGGACCAAGGGCGCGGAAAAGCAGGTCACGGTCATCAAGCGGGCCCGTGGGGCCCGCGAGATCCGCGACCTCGACCACGCCAACGAGGTCAAGGCTCAGCTCGAGGGTCTCAAGGTCAACCTGAAGGTCCGCGCCGGCGACGGCGGACGGCTCTTCGGCTCGGTCACTCCGGCCGAGATCGTCGACGCCGTCAAGGCCGCCAGCGGCCCGGTCCTCGATCGTCGCCGGCTGGAGGTACCCGGTCACATCAAGTCGATCGGCGCCTACCCGGTGAAGATCAAGCTGCACCCTGAGGTGACCGCGTCGTTCAACCTGAACGTCGTTCAGGGCTGACGTCCGCAACACCACCACGAGGGCCCGCACCGAGCAATCGGTGCGGGCCCTCGTGCGTACATCGTCCGACCCGGCACAGCCCGGCACGATGGTCCGGCGGCTCGCAGCCGGGTCACCCGATGGGCTGGCCCGTCACCGCGCTGATCAGCACAGTGGAGAGGCCACCGCCCACGACTGCGGCGGCAACCGCGATGGTGGCCGAGCGCCACGTCGTACCCACCCGCCGCAGCAGCGCCGCCACCACCAGACTGCTCACCAGCGCCAAACCGAAGCGCGGCGAACCAGCCAGTAGTGACTCCAGTGCCCGGGACCGGGCGGACTCACACCCGCCCCCGCTGATGTCGGTCACACAACCAGCCGGCGCCTGGCTGTCCAGCGTCAACAGCCAAACGAAGATCAGCATCGCCGGCACCAGGTAACAGGCCGCCGTGTACAGCAGAGGCCGGACGGACCCACCCGGATCCGGGTCCAGCAGGTCGTCCTCCAGACGCCGCGCCCAGGCACCAGTGGCCGCCGACTCGACCCGCCGACGTACCGACGCCGTTCCCACCGCCGGCCGGTCCGCCCGACGCCGGGGCGTACCCGCACGCGGTGCGCCCGAACGCGGCGCGGGCGCGCTGCGCGGCCGTGGGGCGGTGTATCCCACCACCGGCGACCGGGGCGCCGACGTCGTCGGATCCATCCAACGCGGGTCGTCATCGGCCAACCGGGTGCCGGACCAGAACCCGTCTTCCCGGCTCGGCCACCCCTCGGCCGCCACCGGACGATCGGAGCGTGGCGCCACCGTACGGTCCCACTGGTCGTCCTCGATCGCGGACCGCTCCCACTGGCCAGTGCGGTCCGACCGTTCCCAGCCACCGACGCTCTCCACCGCCGACCACTGCCCGCTCAGGTCCCCGCCGTCCGCGCCGGCCGTCGGCGGCCACGCGTGCACGCCAGAGGCGTCCCACGGGTCCACCGCAGGCGGGTACGACGGTTCGGGCTCCGCCGCCCGGTCCGATCCGCGGGCCCACGGGTCGGCCGCCGGACGGGACCAGGACTCCTCCGCCGCACGGCGGCTACGCCGGCTGGGACGGCTCGGCTCCTGATCCGGTACCTGCTCGCTCGGGGCGGACTCCGGCTCCCCGCCCGACCAGATCACCTGCGGGCGGCCAACGGGCGCGCGGCGGGGACGCCGGTCCGAGACAGCGCCGGAGACCGGCTCGTCCTCCCCGGCGTCGGCCCGCCGGCGGCCGGAGTACCCCTGGTCCTGTGGACGGTCGAGCGTCCACTCCCGGGTGTGGTCCGAGTCTGGCGCCGGGCCGATCGCTGCCTGCTCCCGCCGACGCGGCTCGCTGCCCCGCCGCCGACCACTCGACGACTCGGCGGACCGTCGGCCTGCCCCGGAGATCGGCCGCTCGGGCTCGTCCTCGTCGTCGTCCGGTGCCGCGTGGCGACCACCGCCGTCCGCGTGCCGGACCCCTGACTCCAGCGCCCACCGGGGCAGGTAGGCGTCGACAGGCTCGTCCTGGCCGCGGTCCAACGCACGCCGCCGGCTGGAGGTGCGGTAGCGCCCGTCCTCGTCGTACGGATCAACCGGAACGGACGCCGCGCGCTCACCCCACGAGGCGGTTGGCTGGCGCTCGCGCGGGCTGCCATCGCCGCGTCCCCAGTCCCGGTAATTCACGGCCGGAGTGTGACCCTTCTGAACCGAAAGCGGAATCCGCTGTCCAGGTGTAGCCGTTCGCTGGAGATAGTACGGGACGATCGTGTCACAGGCCCGACCGAAATATTCTCCTCCACAGGCTGGGGAGCATGTCTTCGCAGGTCAACGGCTTATAGCCGAGAATTCCCCAATGGTTATCCACAGGCTGTGCACACGCTGCGCACATGCTGTCCACCGGGATCCACAGGTTGTCCCGAGGCTCGTCCACCGGCGTTGTTGAGTCTCTGACCTCGGGGTCCGTATGGTTGGCCCTCGACCGCCGGCGATGGCCCCCGATCGACCGGCCCGGTCGGACGGAAGTGTCGTACCCCAGCGGTAGAGCTGGGGTTGGATCCGGCGCAGTGGAGGGGGGACCCGTGTCGGTCACCGACGACATGCGGGCAGAGCCGCGCTCCGGCGGAGGCCAGTCACCCGCACAGCGGGATGGCCAGTTCGACAAGACCCCGCCACAGGACGTCGCGGCCGAGCAGTGCGTCATCGGCGGCATGCTGCTCTCCAAGGACGCCATCGCCGACGTCGTCGAGATCCTCAAGACCAACGACTTCTACCGGCCGGTGCACGCCACCATCTTCGACGTCATCCTCGACATCTACGGTCGGGGTGAGCCGGCCGACTCGATCACCGTCGCGGCGGCGCTCGCCGACTCCGGGGATCTGGTACGCATCGGTGGCGCGCCGTACCTGCACACGCTCATCGCCAGCGTGCCCACCGCCGCCAACGCCGCGTACTACGCCCGCATCGTCAGCGAGCGGGCGGTGCTACGCCGACTGGTCGAGGCCGGCACGAAGATCGTGCAGCTGGGCTACGGCACCGCCAGTGGCGGCAGCCGTGACGTGGACGACGTCGTCGACCTCGCCCAGCAGGCCGTGTACGACGTCACCGAACGGCGGGTCAGCGAGGACTTCGCGATCCTGGCCGACATGCTGCAGCCGACGCTGGACGAGATCGAGGCGGTGGGGGCGACCGGCGGCATGATGACCGGCGTCCCGACCGGCTTCAGCGACCTGGACCGACTGCTCAACGGCCTGCACGCCGGACAGTTGATCATCGTGGCCGGAAGGCCGGGTTTGGGCAAGGCGCTCGCGCTCGACACCCCACTGCCGACCCCGGATGGCTGGACCACCATGGGCGAGGTCAAGGCGGGTGATCAGCTGCTGGCTGCGGACGGCTCTCCGACCACTGTCACACACGCCTTCGACGTGATGCACGACCGTCCCTGCTACGAGGTCGAGTTCTCGGACGGCACCGTCATAGTGGCGGACGCTGAGCACCTGTGGAAGACGACCACGCGGGCGATCCGGCGGCAGGAACCGGCGCGGCAGAGGCGGCACTGGCCCGAATCGTCGCTGGCCAACGTGCGTGCGGCACACGAGCGGCTGAGCTCTCTGGGGAACCAGCCGATCACGCTCTTCGACACGATCGAGCAGGTTGGGCCGGAGTTCCGGCATGTCCTGCACACCGTCGCCCGCGAGGTCGGGTCGGTTGGTCGGATCAGCCGTCCCATAGTCCGCAACGGCAAGCCACAGAACTGGACTGCACCGGGCTATCCTGCCGGTCCGCTTCTGGGCAGGCTTCTTCGACGAGCCGAGCGGGAGGTCAATGCCGGCAGCCGGGCCGACCACGACGGCGTTGTCACCACCGCCCAGATCGCGGCCACGCTGCGTACTGACACCGCCCAGCGACGGCTCAACCATGCCGTACGCAACTGCGCTCCCATCCAACTCCCGGACCGTGAGCTGCTGGTCCCGCCCTACACCTTGGGAACATGGCTCGGTGACGGGCACAGCGACGCCAGCCGCTTCACCACGGCAGATCCGGAGATGGTCGCGCACGTCGAGGCGGACGGCTTCGTCGTGCGGCCCAGCGGGCCGATGGTCTACACGATTCTGCTGCCGCCCGCGTCCGCTGCTCCGGGAAACGGTGTCTGCGGGGACTGCGGCGTTTCCACCAGGGCATTGCGTGAAAATCCGGCGACGAGGAAGTGTGCCGACTGCCGTCACCGGAACGGTTCATTCCTCGCGCTGTTGCGTCAGGTCGGGGTAGCGGGAAACAAGCACATCCCGGGCGTCTACCTGCGCGCCTCGGAGGCTCAACGCAGGGCGTTGCTCGCTGGGCTGATGGACACCGATGGGACCGTCGCCCCCTCCGGCAACTTGCAGTACACGTCGACCTCGAAGCGGCTGGCTAATGACGTACGCGAACTCGTCGTCAGCCTCGGCTACCGCTGCACGGTCAACGCGAAGCCGGTGCGCGGCCGCACCTCCGAGTCGTCGATCGCGTACACGCTGAACTTCTCCACCCCGGACGTCATCTTCCGGCTCAGGCGGAAGCAGGATGCACACACCGAACGCCGCCGCACCACCTCCGACGTTCGAACGACCTCGCGGTTCATCGTCGACGTCCGGCCGGTCCCCAGCGTTCCGGTGCGGTGCGTGACAGTCGATAACGACGAACACCTGTACCTGGCCAGCCGGGCGATGATCCCTACCCACAACAGCACGGCCAGCATGGACTTTGCCCGAAACGCTGCTATTCGCGCCAACCAGGCGGCTGCGATCTTCTCGCTGGAAATGAGCAAGGTCGAGATCGTCATGCGACTGCTGTCCGCCGAGGCGCGGGTGCCGCTGCACGTGCTGCGCAGCGGGCAGCTCTCCGACGACGACTGGACCAAGCTGGCCCGGTGCATGGGTGAGATCAGCGAGGCGCCGCTCTTCGTCGACGACACGCCGAGCATGAACCTGATGGAGATCCGGGCCAAGGCTCGGCGGCTCAAGCAGCGGCACGATCTCAAGATGATCGTGGTCGACTATCTCCAGCTGATGACCTCGCCGAAGCGCACCGAGAGCCGTCAGCAGGAGGTCGCGGACCTGTCCCGTGGCCTGAAGCTGTTGGCCAAGGAGGTCGAGTGCCCGGTGATCGCGGTCAGTCAGCTGAACCGTGGCCCCGAGCAGCGCACCGACAAGCGACCCCAGCTGTCCGATCTTCGTGAGTCGGGCTGCCTTACTGCGGAGACCCGAGTGGTACGCGCGGATGACAACACCGAGATCACGCTCGGTGAGCTGTTGTCCAGCGGTGCAAAGGACATCCCGGTCTGGGCGTTGGACGAGAGCCTTCGCTATACGCCTCGCACCATGACTCACGTTTTCCCGAGCGGCACCCGCGAGGTGTTCCGGCTGACCCTCGCGTCGGGCAAGCAGATCGACGCAACAGGGAATCATCCCTTCCTTGCGTTCACCGGCTGGTTGCCACTCGGTGAGTTGTCGCCCGGAGACCGCATCGCTACGCCGCGACACCTACCGCCTCCAATGGTCACCCGCCCGTGGGTCGACGCCGAGGTGGTCATGTTGGCGCACCTGTTGGGCGACGGGTCCTTCGTGCGGCACCAACCCATCCGGTACGCGAGTTGTGATGAGCTGAACCTGCAGGCCGTGACCGAAGCAGCGAAGCACTTCGGGATTTCCGCCGTCCGCGACGACTATGCGGCTGCGAGGGTGACAACCCTCCGCCTGCCAGCGCCCTATCCTCTGGCTCGCGGTCGGCGTAACCCGATCGCGTCTTGGTTGGACGAGTTGGGCCTCTTCGGTCTGAGGTCACACGAGAAGTTCCTCCCTTCTGCCGTCTTCAGCCTGCCCAAGGAACAGATCACCAGCTTCTTGCGGCACCTCTGGGCCACGGACGGTTCGGTGACCGTCAACGGCACGGGCCGCGGAGGGCGCGTCTATTTCGCGTCCACGAGCCGACGAATGCTCGAGGACATCTCTCGACTGCTCCTCAGGTACGGCATTACAGCCCGGCTGCGGGCCGTACCAGTCGTGGGACATCGCCCTCAGTACACGCTCGACATCTCCGGTCGGGACGACCAGTTGAGGTTCCTGCGCGAGATTGGCGTCTACGGGCAGCGCTCGGAGGGCTGCGCTGCTCTGCTTGCTGCTCTGGAGTCGACGGAGAGCAACACCAACGTTGACACCGTGCCGCGCGAGGTGTGGACCAGGGTAAAGGAAATCTTGGTCGAGCAAGGGATGACCCACCGTGAGTTCGCGGCTGCCATCGGCACCCAGTTCTGTGGCAGCGCCCTCTGGAAGCGCGCGCCCAGTCGTTCCCGGCTGGCGGCGATCGCCACCGTCCTCAATGCGGCCGACCTCGACTTGCACGCGACCAACGACATCTTCTGGGACTCGATAGTGTCCATCGAGTCGCTCGGTGAACAAGAAGTGTTCGACGCGACTGTGCTCGGGAAGCACAACTTCATCGCCAATGGCATCGCTACCCACAACTCGATCGAGCAAGATGCCGATGTTGTTATCCTTCTGCACCGCGACGACTACTACGACAAGGAGTCGCCGCGGGCCGGGGAGGCGGATTTTATTGTTGCCAAGCATCGAAATGGACCCACCGACACCGTGACCGTCGCGGCGCAGCTGCACCTGTCCCGCTTCGTCGACATGGCCATCGGCTGACCGACGCGGCAACCCGTCGTCGGTCAGCCGAGCAGTGGGAACCAGCCCGCCGACTCGCCCAGTTCCAGCCGGTCCCGGTCGGTCAGCGGGACGCGCCCGGTGGCCTTCAGCAGGAAGTCGTGGTCGTCCCATGCGCTGGGTCGAACGGTGTCGTCGCTGAGCAGGCCGTCCATGGTCGCTACCGCGACGCGTACCGCCACTGGGCCGGGCGGCGGCGCGTCGGGCAGTTCCAGCGTCAGGTCCAGGTGGTGGACGGCGGCCTCGGTGGTCAGGGTGGCGAGGAAATCCGGTACGCGCAGCACGTGTCCCTGGGTGGTCACGTACCCCTCGGGGTCGGCTGACGTGGCGGCGCGGACCGCCGCCGGCGCGGTGTCCCGCCAGAGTTCGACGATCCCGGTCGGACGGTCGAAGGCGGCAGCCGATCGGCGGACCCACCAGGCGTGCCGGGCGGCCTCGTCGTCGCTGGCGGGAAAGTCACGCCAGTAGCTCACGTCGTCGACGTCGGCGGGACCGTCGACGGGGCTGGCCAGGGTGACGAGTGCCCGCTGGGCGTCGCCGAGCACGTGCAGGAGCAGGTCGGCGATGAGCCAGCCACGGCAGCGGGTTGCTCGTTGCAGGCCGGCGTCGTCCAGGCGGCCGACCACCGCGGTGATCCCGTCGTAAGCCTGGGCCAGCGCCTCGTCCGGTCGGATCGCGGTCATGCGAATCAGCCTCGCATGAAGGATTGCCCCCGCCAACGATCAATGGCCCGGGTGGTGTGCCCGGGCCGACGCGTGGATCGACCCGGGCGGAACGTCGGCTCCGGCTCAGCCGAACATGTCGTCGAGGAAGCCCTTGCGCTTCTTCTGCCGGTAGTGGCCGTGGTAGCCGTGGTGCTGTTGCTGCTGGTGGCCGTACGCCGGCTGCGGCGGGTAGCCGTGGGCGGGCGGGGGCGGCGGCGGGACGGCGCCGTAACCGGGCTGGTGCGCCGGGGGCGGCGGGGGCGGGTAGCCGGCCGGCTGCTGCGCGGGCTGCCCTGGCGCGCCGCCGGCCTGTTGGCGGCTCCAGTTGGCCTCCGCCTCGAACAGCTTCTCCAGCTCGCCGCGGTCCAGGAAGATGCCTCGGCACTCCCCGCACTGGTCGATGACGACGCCGCTGCGCTCGTACTGGCGCATTTCTCCGTGACACTTGGGACAGGTGAGGCTACTCATCGCCCGACGGTACCCGTTGTTCCTATGCAGTTGCTGTGAGCGCCTCGGTGACTTCTTCGTCGGACACCTCGTGGAAATCGTCGTAGTAGACGCTGACCGCGCCGAAGTCCGCCGGGCGTTGCGCGCAGATGACCTGGTCGGCCTCGGCGGCGAGCAGTTCGTACGCCTCCTGTGCGCCGACCGGGACCGCGACTACGACGCGGTGTGCCCCGAGTTGGCGGACGACCTCGACGGCGACGCGGGCGGTTGCGCCGGTGGCGAGGCCGTCGTCGACGATCACGGCCGTCCGCCCGGTGAGGTCCACCTGTGGGCGGTCGCCCCGGTAGAGCCGTTCCCGGCGCTCCAGTTCGGCCTGCTCCCGATGGCGGACCTCAGCGATGTCGTCGCTGCTGAGTCGGCTGGCCACCGCGTCGTTGAGCACCTGGACACCGCCGGGCCCGAGTGCGCCGAAGGCGACCTCCCGAGCCCACGGCATGCCGAGCTTGCGGACGACGAGCACGTCCAGTGGTGCGCCGAGGCGTTCGGCGACGACCCGGGCGACCGGCACGCCACCACGGACGAGGCCCAGGACGACGATGTCCGGTTCGCCGATGAGCGCGGTGAGCCGTTCGGAGAGCACCCGGCCGGCGTCGGCCCGGTCGCGGTACGTGGTCATGCCTTCAGGTCTACGCCCTGACGCGCCGTTCCGCTCGGAAGTTACGCCGAAGTGGTCCGACCGGACCGCTCATCGGCAACCGCGGCGGTCGGTGTGTCGCCAGCGCGGTGCAGGGCGGGAGCCCAGGTCAGCAGGGCCAGTGGGTACAGCAGGTAGCCGAAGCGGGTCGAGGGCATCAGGGCGATGGCGGCGAGCAGCCCGTACCCGCAGATGAGCGCGGTGGCGACGGCGGTGCGGGGCGGGCGGCGGGCGAGCCGGACGGCGATGGCCACTCCGGCGGCGACCAGCAGCCCGGCGGCGATCAGCCGGCCGGCGGGTAGCGCGTTGGCGATCAGGTAGCCGGGGAACGGGGACTGCGCTGGGCTGGTGACCAGCCCGTGGCCGAGGGGGAAGCGCAGCACGTTCTCGGTGAGGGCATCGCGGTCCACCAGCAGCGCCGGTAGTAGTGCGGCGATGGGCAGTCCGATCGCGCCGATGGCGACTCGGGTGCCGGCGCGTCGGGTCAGGCCCCAGACGATCAGGACCAGGGCGACCGGCCAGGCGAACAGCTTCAGCGCGCCAGCGAGTCCGACCGCGAGGCCGGCCCGGCCGGGGCGGTCGGCGGCGGCGAACGCGAGGGCCAGCAGGCAGAGCGCGAGTACGGGTAGGTCGTCGCCGCCGGTGGCGAGGGTGAGGGCACAGATCGGCAGTACGGTGGCGGCCTGCACGCCGCGCAGCAGGGCGGCGTCCCGCCGGTGGGTCGCGGAGCTGGTGGCCTGGCCGGTGGTGGCGGGTGTTCTGCGCAGGGCGACCACGGCCAGGGCGAGGGCCAGCGCGGTGCCCACCGCGAACCAGACCCGGGAGTCGGTCCACCAACTGTCGAGCAGTGCTCTGGGTAGGCCGAAAACCGCCATGCCGGGCTGGTACGGGGTGTAGCCCATCAGTTGCTCGCCAGGTGGCAGGGCGGCGATGGCGTCGGGTCCGAGGTACGGCGTGCCGTGTTCCAGGAGGCGACTGCCGGCCTGCTCGACGACCAGCACCTCCTCCTGGGCCCGGTCGGTACGTCCACCGGCGCGGTCGATGCTCTGCCAGGCCAGGGGCAGCAGTGTGGTGGTGGCCCAGGCGAAACCGGTGACCGCCCAGCGGGCCGGCAGACCGGTCAGCCGGGAGGACGGAGAACGTCGACGCAGCAGAAGTTGGGCGATCACCGTCAGCGTCGCGAGCAGATAGCCGACGGCGGCGACAGCGCCCCAGGCGCGGTGCGGCAGCAGGGTCGACGTCACCGCGGTGATCGCGGCGAAGGTGGCCGATACGGCGTAGAGGCCCAGGTCGAGGGCGAGTCCGCCGGCGGCGTCGTCGAGTGTGCGCCAGTGCCAGCGACTGCGGTGGGCGGTCGGGTCGTCGACGATCACGCGCGACAGTCTGGCAGACCGGGCTGGCCGGGCAGCGGGGCGATGTCTGTTCAGGCGGGCAGGTGTGGCAGGCGGTCGGGCCTGGAGCGGCCGCCCTGGCGGCGGTTCTGGCTCAACCGGATCACCGCCCCGGTGTCGTGCAGCGGCGCGGCGAGGGTGCCCGGCCGGCCGCCCGAGCCGCGCTGCATCGCCGCGAGGAGGGTGCCGGACGGCATCGGTCGGGCGAACAGATGCCCCTGGCCGGCGGCGCAGCCCAACTCCCAGAGGGCACGCCGCTGCGGCTCACTCTCCACCCCCTCGGCCACCACGTCCAGGTCGAGGCTGCGACCCAGGTCGAGGGTGGAGCGGATGACGGCGGCGGCCTCCGCCGAACTCTCCATCGTCGTCACGAAGCTCCGGTCGATCTTCAGCTCGTGAACCGGGATTCGGGAGAGCAGCGAGAGGGACGAGTAGCCCGTGCCGAAGTCGTCCAACGCCAACCGGACTCCCTCGTCGCGGAGTCGGCTGAGCACCCGGTCGACCACGTCGAGTTGGCTGAGGGTCAGCGTCTCGGTCAATTCCAGGACCAGCCGGTCCGGTGGTAGGTCGTGGGCGCGGAGGCGGGCCAGCACCGAGCCCGGGAACCGCGCGTCGAGCAGGCTGCGCGGGGACACGTTGACCGCGACCGGTACGTCGAAGCCGGCGTCGCGCCAACTCACCGCCGCGATCAGCGCCTGGTCGAGGATCGCTTCGGCGAAGGCCGGTAGCAGTCCGGACCGTTCCACCGCCTCCAGGAACCGCAGCGGGTCGATCAGACCGTGGGTGGGGTGGTGCCAGCGGGCCAGGGCCTCAGCGCTGGTCACCTCACCAGAGCCCAGGTCGACGATCGGTTGGAAGTTGACGACGAACTCGTGGTCGGCGACCGCGCGCGGTAGGTCGCCGCCGAGGGTGAGGCGACCGAGGTCGGCGGTGTCGCGGGTCGGGGCGTACGTGGCGATCCGCTGCCCGGCCCGCTTCGCCTGGTACATGGCCACGTCGGCGCGGCGCAGCAACTCGGCCATGCCGCCGTTGGACGGGGCGCCGGAGATCCCGCCGCTGGCCTCGACGCTGATGCGCATGCCATCCAACTCGAACGGCTCGTGCAGAGCGGCGAGCAGCGTCTCGGCGCGGTGCGCGGCGACCGCCGGGGCCGGCAGACCGCGCATGAGTACGGCGAACTCGTCGCCGCCGAGGCGGGCCACCAGGTCGCTCGGCTGGGCGGCGCCCCGTAACCGGTCGGCCACCTGCACCAGCACCTGGTCGCCGGCGGCGTGCCCGAGCGTGTCGTTGACCTCCTTGAAGTGGTTGAGGTCGATCAGCACCAGCGCGGTCACCCCGTCGGCATGGCGGGTGCTCAACTGTTCGGTGCCCTCGTCGAGGAGGTGCCGGCGGTTGGCCAGGCCGGTCAGCGCGTCGTGCGAAGCCGCGTACGCGTGCTCGTCGGCGACCCGGGCCAGTTCGGCGTACGCCTGGGCGTTGCGGACTGCGGTGCACAGCGCGGAGGCGAAGGTCCGCAGGGTGTACTGCTCCCGCTCGGAGAGCTGGACCGGGCCGCGGAAGCGCAGTCGAAGCATGCCGATATCGACAGTCCGGTCGTGGCCTTCCAGCGGCGCGGGGACGATGGTGCCGTCCACGTCGGTGGGCGTGCCGGTCGGACCGTCGAAGGTGATGCCGCCGGTGCCGCCGCGTACGGTGCGGTCGCCGTCGCGTAGCTCGATCTCGACCTCGTCGGCGGAGAACAACTCGGCGGCCTGGGTGACGGCTGTGGTGAGGACGTTGTCCAGGTCGACCACGTTGAGCGCGTCGGTGGTGCGGGCGAGCCGCTGCCACGCCTGCTGCTCGGTGCGGCCTCGAATGCGCGCGGAGTAGGCCAGGTGCAGGCTCAGAACCAGGGGCGGGACGGCGAGCAGGAGCCGGGGGTCCGCCTGGAGGGTGAGCAGGGTCAGGGCCGCCACCACGAACCGGACCGCGTAGCCAGCCAGGCGAAGATCCAGGTTGCTGCGGAACTGAGTTGAGATCTTGGTGCCGGAGGCGAGCGCGATCACCGGGATCGCCAGCACCTCGTCGAGGAAGGCGGCGAGGAGGTACGTCACCGACAGGATCCCCACCAACTGCGGGGCCTGCATGGCGGGCCAGGTCCAACCGAGCAGTGCGAAGGCAATGCCTGCTCCGGCCGCGACGAGGATGTTCTTGCCGACGCCGAAGGCCAGCTTCATCGGTGGTAGGCGGGCCGAGGCGATGGTGATCCCGATGCAGGTGCAGAGCACCACCCATGGAACGGGAGCAATGGCAGCCGCAATGACGATGGCGGCCTCACTCCAACTGATCAGGTGCACCGTGGACCGGACACGTACGCGGGTCTTGACGAACGCACCCAAGGCGATCATCGCGGTCAGCGTTACCAGCGTTGCCGCGTCGGGTGTCGGAGCCTCGGCGGCAGGGAAGGTCAGTCTGAGGGAGGCGAGCGCAACGATCGTGGCAGCAACGACGAGGAGACCGACGATCAGCCGTAGCCGTCGATCGGTCCCGTCATCGCGTCGTTGTGAAGAGGCCACGCAACTCCTGGATTACCTCGCCTGTCGTGCTCGCAACCATATCGCCGGGCGCTGCAGAAGTCCTGCACCGATGTCAGCCCCACTCGTTTCCGCGCATTTCACCCACCCTCTCCTTCGTGTGGTTGTCAGGCTCTGTCGGAGCCGACTCTCTACGAAAGGAGCTTAAATGGGGTTGGCCCTAGTTAGGGATGATAAATGTCGTTATCCTCAACATTAGTTAATCCTGTGCGCATAAGTGACATTCTGTTTGCGTTCCGGTGCGGAGAGCGCTGGGATGCTCGCCTGTTGCATCCGGTCCGTCGCGGAATGTCGTGAGCGGTGCCGACTGATTAGACCGCGCCCTCAGTGTGGGTGCTGTGGTGCCCCCACTCATCCGCCGATTCGGTCGACCGTTCGTCAACTTCAGTCAGGAGTCCCCTTCGTCGACTGTGGGCGCACCGGTCGCAGATGAACATTGATGAGGGTGGCACTGCCCCGGACCGTTCGCGGGTTCGGGACCGAAGTCGGGGCCGAAACCACTAGTTGCTAGTTGGGGCTTTCGCTCCTTTTTCCCGCGCTGCGGCAGGAGTCGAGAACACTGACGCAACTGGTGGTTCTTGCAATGTTCGCATTGCGCTTGTCGGCCCGCTGCGGCGGACGGCCGCAGGAGCGTTCGCATCGGCAGCTTGATTGGCATCGGCCGTTACGTCCGGTGCCCGTAAGCTTCGTTGCGTGATCGGCTGAATACCCCGCTGAAGCAGGGGGACGGGTGGAGATTCAACTTCTGGGCGGCCTCTCGGTGCAACTGCTCGCTCGCAAGCTGCACCTGGGTACGCCTAAACAGCAGGCTGTGCTTGCCATGCTCGCGGTCCACCCCGGGCAACTGGTGACCCTGAGCGACCTGGTCGACGAGCTGTGGCCAGACAGGCCGCCGCGCTCCGCAGTGGCGAACGTACGGACCTACGCCGCCAATCTGCGCCGAACCTTCGAGGCTTCCGAGTCCGGTCGGGGTGTCCTTGTCAGGCAGCAGAGCGGCTACCGGCTCACCCTTGGGCCGGAAGCTATTGACGTGTTTCTCTTCGAGATGGAGTGCGCTCAGGGTCGCGAAGCCCTGATAGCCGGCCACGTCGACCGCGCCCTGGAACGGTTGGGGTCCGCCGTGGCGCGCTGGCAGGGTGCGATGCTCGCCGGCATAGCGCTCGGGCCCGTGCTCGACGCGCGTGTGGTGGCCGCCGAGGAGAAGCGCCTGCTGGCCGTGGAACTCCTTGCCGATGCGCAGCTCAGGGCGGGACGGGGCGACCAGGCAATCCCCCTGTTACGGGAGGTCATCGCCCGTCATCCCCTCCGGGAACCGGCGTACGTTCTCCTCGTGCGGGCGCTGCACGAGCGCGGCGACCACGCGGGTGCGCTCGTCACGTACGACGAGGTTCGGACGAAGCTGATGGCCGAACTCGGCGTCCTCCCGGGTTCCGACCTCCAGGCTCTCCACCGCACGATCGTTTCGGCGGTGCCATCCCGGCGACCGGTGAACCGCGCCGCATCCCGTCCGACTGGCCAGAGCGCCCGCCCTGATACGAACTCAACTTCCACAGTCGGTGTCCTTGTCCCCGTAAGAGCACCTCAGCCCGACCTGGTGGATCACCTCCCCCGAGCGGTCACCGACTTCGTCGGCAGAGAGGACGTCGTGTCGCGGCTGCTGGCGGAGACCTGGCGGGTCGAGGAGCGGGTGCCAGCCGTCCACATCATCGACGGCATGGCGGGTAGCGGCAAGACGACCCTCGCCGTGCACCTGGCCCGTCGGTTGTCCGATCGGTACCCGGATGCCGCGCTCTTCATCGACCTGTGCGGGCACGGCGAAAAGAACCGGGTCGAGCCATCGAGTGCTCTGGTTACCCTGCTTCGACAGTTGGGCGTTCCGGCTGGCCGTGTACCGGTGGAGTTCGACGACCGGGTGGAGTTGTGGCGACAGGAACTGGCCTGTCGGAGGTCAGTGGTGGTGCTCGACAACGCGGCGAGCAGCGAGCAGATCATGCCCCTGCTTCCGGCCGAGCCGACCACCGTCGTGCTGGTTACCTCGCGGCGGCGTCTGTCCCACCCGGATGTCGGGCCCTCGCAGACGCTGCCGCTCCTGAACCGACAGGAGAGCGTGGATCTCCTCAGCCTGAGCATCGGTCGGGACAGGGTTGAGGCCGAGTCGGAGGCGGCCGCCGAGGTGGTGCGTCGGTGCGGGTATCTCCCACTGGCGATCCGGCTGGCCGGTGCGCGGCTGGCGCACCGGCGCGGCTGGCGGTTGGCGGACCTTGCCGAGCAGATGGCTGGCGACGCTCCGGTGCTGCACCACCTGGCCCAGGAAGAGAGCACTGTCACCGGAGCTTTCGCCGCTTCCTATGAGCCGCTTGCCAGTTCGACCAAGCGTGTCTTCCGATTCCTGGGCCTGTATCCCGGTAGTCGCTTCAGTACGCCGGCAGTCGCCGCGCTGACCGGGCTGACGATCACGGAGGCTCGCGCGGCGCTCGACGACCTCGTCGACAGGAACTTGGTGGAGGACGTGGACTCGACGCGATACCGACTACACGACCTCATGCGGCAGTACTCCATCGAGCTGTGTTCGCATACCGACTCCGGGAGCGACCGAAAGGCCGGGTTGGCTCACCTGTTCGACTTCACTCTGGCGGCGGCGTTGAGGGTCGCCAAGACGCTGGAACTCAACGACCTGGAATCTCGCGTCACACATCTCCCGTTCGGGCGACCTGAGTTGGTCGACGCGATCGGGGAGCCCACCGCTGACTGGTTGGAAGCGGAGCGGACGGACTTGGTGACGATGGTGAGGGCAGCGCTCGACGAGGGCTTCCACGAGCACTCGTGGCGGCTGGCCCGTGCCCTCTGGCGATTTTGTTACATCCGCGGATACTTCGAGGACATCATCACGACCCACCGGCACGCGCTGACCGCAGCGGACGCATCCGGGGACGTCGGTGCGGCGGCATTGATGAGCAACTACCTCGCGTCCGGATATATCCGGACTGGCGACAACCGGGAAGCGCTGCACCATCTGACCCGCGCTGTCGCCCTCTCCAAAGACTCGCGGGACGTGCTCAGAACCGCGCGGTACCGCGCCAATCTTGCTGCTGTTTACTACTGGAGCGGCAACCTGACTGGAGCGGTGAGGGTCGGTTTTGAGCGCCTGCGTGACTACAAGGGATACGGCAGAGTCAAGGTGCCGATGGCGCTACCGAACCTCGGCATGGCACTTACCTCACTCGGTCGCTACGAGGAGGCGTTGCGCCTGCATCGCCTGCACCTGGCGTGGGCCCGGACGAACTCCGACGTCTTCCACACACTCAACGCCCTGAGCCACATCGGCGCCGTGCGGGTCCGAATGGGTGACCTTCCGCAGGCGATCCGAATCCTCCTGGCCTCGTTGGCGCTGCGCGATCGCACCGGCCACCGGTACGCCGAGGCCGAGGTACGCAACGACCTTGGGATCGCCTATCGCGGTCTGGGTCGTCTGGTGGAAGCCCAGCAGGAGCACGAGTTGGCCCGGGAGCTGTCGATCGGTTCCGGGGAGCGACACGTCGAGGCGGCTGCGCTCAACGAACTCGGCCGCACCCTGCTGGCGCAGGGGCGGGGCGGCGAGGCGTTCGACGTGCATCAGGAGGCGTTGCGGTTGGCCACCCGGATCGCGCACCCGCACGAGCAGGGTCGAGCGTTGGCCGGTCTCGCCGAACACTTCGCCCGCATCGACCCGGCCGAGGCGCGGAGGCACTGGGAGCGGGCGTTGGCGATCTTCCGACGGATGGGCGTGCCGGAGCGCTTCGAGGCCGAACGTCGCCTCGCCGAGTTGACCGGCGCGACAGTGGTCGCAGGGCGCTGACCAGTCAGCACGCGCTTATCGATTTCTTATCGGCGGGCCCGGTAACTTACCGGCCGTATCGGCGAACGGGGGAGGTTCTGCCAGTGGCAGAACCGGGTCGTCGACACGCGCCCGCTGCCGGGTCCCCCCAGCGACCTCGGCGACGGGCTGGTGAGGGAGGAGCGGCGTCCGGGCCGTTGCGCCGTCAGCACCCGGTGCGGTCGCCAGCGTGACGCCGCTCCTTCCGACCGCCGTCGTACCGCACCGATAGACTCACGACCGTGACCGAACCCGCGCAGCTCAGCCACGTCGATCGCGCCGGCGCGGCCCGCATGGTCGACGTCTCCGCCAAGGCGGTGACGGGTCGGTTGGCCGTCGCGGCCGGCCGTTTGCGGACCACGCCCGAGGTCATCGACCTGCTCCACCGCGACGGGCTGCCCAAGGGTGACGCGTTGGCCGTCGGGCGGCTCGCCGGGATCATGGGGGCCAAGCGCACTCCTGATCTGATCCCGCTCTGTCACCCGATCGCCCTGCACGGCGTCACGGTCGACCTGCGGTTGACCGCCGACACCGTGGAGATCACGGCCACTGCCCGCACGGCGGACCGGACGGGGGTGGAGATGGAGGCGCTGACGGCGGTCGCTGTCGCGGGTCTCGCCCTGGTCGACATGGTCAAGGCGGTCGACCCGGCGGCTTCGGTGGAGGCGGTCCGGGTGCTGCGCAAGGAGGGCGGCAAGACCGGCGAGTGGGTTCGGCCGGAGGACCGGCAGTGATCCGGGCTCGGGTGATCGTCGCGTCCAATCGGGCCGCGGCCGGTGTCTACGCCGACACCAGCGGGCCGTTGCTCGTCGCCGGCCTGCGTGAGCTGGGTTGCCAGGTCGACGACCCGGTGGTGGTGCCCGACGGTGAGCCGGTCGGCGACGCTTTGCGGGCCGCCCGCGCCGACGGTGTCGAGGTGGTGCTGACCAGCGGTGGCACCGGAGTGACCCCGACGGATCGGACCCCGGACGTGACACGGGGCCTGCTGGATTACGAGATCCCCGGCATCGCCGAGGCCATCCGCGCGCACAGTCGTGACCGCGTGCCGACGTCGGTGCTGTCCCGGGGCCTGGCCGGGGTCGCCGGTCGGATGCTGGTGGTCAATCTGCCCGGCTCGACCGGCGGCGCCCGCGATGGCCTGGCCGTTCTCGGGCCGATCCTCGGCCACACCGTCGACCAGCTCCGCGGCGGGGACCACTGACCGCTCCGCGGCAGCGGCCACTGACCGCTCCGCGGTGGCGGCCACTGACCGGTGCGCGCCAGGCCCAGGCGGGTGTCGGTCCGTGCCGATAGGCTCGGTCGGTGAGCACGGAAACCGCACCCACAGCGGATCGGGTCACCGCACCCCCGCCAGCCGGGTGGGAGGAAGCCCGTTCGCGGGTCTACGCGGTCGGTCTGGCCGCCGCGCTGCCCGCCACCGCCCGACCACTTGTCGACACCGACGGGTCGACCCTGGCCGAGCCGTTGACCACCCGCACCGACCTGCCGGCGTTCCCGACCTCAAGCGTGGATGGCTGGGCGGTGCGCGGCAGTGGGCCGTGGCGCGTCGTCGGCCGGGTCCTGGCCGGCAGCACCCCCGCGCCGCTCACCGAGGACGACACCACCGTCGAGATCGCGACCGGTGCGATGGTGCCCGAGGGCGCCACCGCCGTGCTGCGGGTGGAAGAGTCGACGAGCGCTGACGGCCTGGTCACCGGCGTTCCCCGGGAGTCGCCCGAGTGGCGGAACCCCGGCGAGGAGGCGTACGCCGATGAGGAGTTGTTGCCGGCCGGCACGCCGGTCGACCCGGCGGTGATCGGCCTGGCAGCCGCCTGCGGGCACGACACGCTGCGGGTCCGGCGGGTGCCGCGCGCCGCGTTGCTGGTCTTCGGCGACGAACTGCTGACGGCGGGCCCGCCCGCGGCCGGTCGCATCCGCGACGCGCTGGGTCCGGCGGTGCCGGCCTGGCTGCGGCGATACGGCTGCCAGGTCCGCCCATCCGACGTGGTCGGCCCGGTGGCCGACACGCTGCCCGCGCACGTGGCGGCCCTACGCTCGGCGCTGGGCCACGCCGATCTGGTCTGCACCACCGGCGGCACGATGAACGGCCCGGTCGACCACCTGCACCCGACCCTGGAGGCGCTCGGCGCCGACTACGTGGTCAACACCGTGGCGGTCCGCCCGGGCTTCCCGATGCTGCTGGCCCGGCTGACCGGCTCCGACGGGCGGGCCCGGTTCGTGGCCGGGCTGCCGGGCAACCCGCAGTCCGCCATCGTCGCGCTGGTGTCGCTCGTCGCCCCGCTGCTCGCCGGCCTCCAGGGTCGGTCGATGCCGGTGTTGCCGCAGGTCACGTTGGCCGAGGCGGTGCCCGGTCGCGGTGACCACACCCACCTGGCGTTGGTCCGACTGGACCGGTCCGCCGGCGTCGCGTTCCCGGTCCGTCACGTCGGCTCGGCGATGCTGCGGGGCCTGGCCGGCGCCGACGGGTTCGCTGTCATCCGACCCGGCACCAGCGGTGAGCCGGGCGACCGGGTGCCGATTGTGCCACTGCCGTTGTTTCCCGGGGAGCGTGCGTCGTGACGGCACCAGCGATCACCTTCGGCGAGGTCACCGACCAGCCGCTCGACCTCGCCACGCACGAGGCGGCGGTCGCCGACCGTCGGGCCGGCGCCGTGGTGTCCTTCCAGGGCGTGGTCCGCGACCACGACCACGGTCGCCAGGTCAGCAGACTGGAGTACGAGGGGCACCCGAGCGCCGAGCAGGTGCTGCGCGAGGTGGCCGCCGAGATTGCCGCGGAGCCCGACGTCTACGCGGTGGCGGTCTCGCACCGGGTCGGCCCCCTGGTCATCGGTGACGTGGCGCTGGTCGCCGCGGTCAGCACCGCACACCGGGCGGCGGCCTTCGCGGCCTGCGCCCGGCTGGTCGACGAGGTCAAGGCGCGACTGCCGATCTGGAAGCGGCAGGTCTTCACCGACGGCACCGAGGAATGGGTCAACTGCCCCTGACCGCTCAGCGGCGGCCGTTGACCACCACGGCTCGGGCGAGCCGGTCGCCGTAGAACGCCGGCTCCGCGCCTGGGCGCCAGGGCAGCGCGGCGACCAGGATGATCAGCGCGAGCGCGAGTGAGTTCTCCATCAGTGCCCCGAACAGGCCGTCCTGGTAGTGCGACATCTCCGGCAGTTGGTGTTCGTACGGCCAGATCGGAGAGATCAGGAAGAGCAGGTAGAGCCCGATCGCGGCGAAGCCGTGGCGGAGCCCGGTCAGCGCCGGGTACCAGATCGGCGGGCGGAGCCCGTTGACCCCGGGTAGACCGCCGAAGGCCGGCCCCTGGCCGGTGCGCTGCGGCATCCCCCGGCTCGCCTCGCGGCGACGCACGGCGGCGTCGGCCAGCACGATGATCGCCGGGATCACCCAGACCAGGTGGTGCGTCCAGGAGATCGGGCTGATCACGTTCGCGGTGAGACCGACCAACGTGAAGGCGGTCAGCTCGTCACCGTCGGCGCGGGAACTGGCAGCCCGGGACAGGCCCAGCGCCAGGACCAGCACCGAGAAGGCGAGCCACAGCAGCCCGGGGGTCTCGATCGAGTCGTACAGCCGGGCGAGCAGGCCGGCGAGGGACTGGTTGGGCGTCATGTCCGCCGCGCCGACCCGTTCGGTCTGCCACAGCACGCTGCCGAAGTAGGTCCGCGACTCGTCACCGACGATCGCGAAGGTCCCCACCGTCACGCCGATCGTGGTGCCGATGGCGGTGGCCGCCACCCGCCACTGACGGGTGATCAGCAGGTAGGCGATGAACAGTGCCGGGGTGAGCTTGACCGCTGTGGCGAGGCCGATACCGGCCCCGGCCCAGGCTCCGCCGTAGATGAAGCGCAGCAGCGGGCCGTCGGTGGCGGCGTAGTGGGTGCCCCGGCGGGACCGCCAGCGCAGGCCGATCAGGTCAGCCATGATCAGGGCGAACAGCAGGATGTTGACCTGGCCGTAGCCGAGGGTCTCCCGAGCTGGCTCGATGGCGACCGCGAGCGGCACCGCCAGGGCCACCGTGAACCACAGTGGCCACCCCAGTCGATCCACGATGGGTCGGAGCAGCCCGGCCAGCACCAACGCCAAGGCCGCGATGCTGGCGGCGGCGTTGACCAGGCCGGCCGCGCCGATCGGCAGCTGCGCCATCGGCAGCATGACCAGCCCGGCGAAGGGCGGGTAGGTGAACCCGAGTGTGGTTTCGGGCGCGATGAACTCGTAGAGCTCGTGACCGCTCGCCCACCACACCACGGCACCGTGGTAGATCTTCATGTCGAAGAAGTTGTACGGCCGCCCGAAGGTGCCGATGGCAAGCCATGCGGCATAGGCGACGGCGGCCACGATGGCGCCCCGTACGACGTTCCTGCGATCGATCCCGCGCGTCACACGGTCGATCCCGCGTGACACACGTTGGATTGGGGCGAGGCGGTCCGCCCGTCTACCGACATCCGTCGGCATGGCGTGGCCACCCCCGTACCAAGGTCGTCCTACCCGTCCAGGTCCTGCACGGAGCCTAGAACGGCGCCTCACGTCAGTGCCTCCCGCGTTATGCGACCGTGTCCGATCCCACACATGTTTTTTACATTTCCACCGCGTTAACGCCTACCGGGTGGTTCAGGTGATTCGTGGCCTTAGCGAGGGTGGGGGTGGGACGCAGACGGATCGACGCAGGTCAGCCGGGGAGTCGACGTGCGGTGGCCGCGGAGCGGACGGCGATTCGGGCCTCGCGGCGGGCGGTCCGGACGGCACGTTGCATGGAACGTCGAGAGTGGCCGATGCGATGGCCCGTCCGCCACCGCAGACCCGGCTTGCCTTCGGTGTCCGCCGCGGCGAGCAGCAGACCGCCGAGGAGCCCGAGGTTCTTCAGGACGTGAATCTGATTGTTGTTCTTGGCGATCGGGTCGTCGTTGTTCCAGAAGGGATGCCCGGCGATGGTCACCGGCACCAGTGTGCCGGCCAGAACCAGCGCCGCGGGTCGACTGAGCCGGCCGGTGGCCAGCATCAGACCGGCGCTGACCTGCACGGCCGCGTTGAGCCGGATCAACGTCTCGGTGTCGGTGGGGAAGCTCGGGTGTGCCTTCTTCAGCACCGGTGCGACCTTGTCGGTCACCGGTTTGGCGGCCACCGTGAGCCGGCCGGGGTCGCGTAAGTTGCGATACCCGCTGACCACGAAGATGCCGCTCAGCATGGCGCGGGCGAGGGAGCGTACGGGCGTCATGGATCAGTCATACCCCGTCGCGACGTTTGCTACCCCGTCAACCGCAGGATCGGATTGGTGTTCGTACACGTACGCCACGCCGAATCGAGCGACAGTCACTGATGGACGGGCGCCGGCGGGTAACGTCGCGCGGGTGACCACGCTGCGGCTACGCCCCGAGGACCCGGCCGACGCCGGCCCGGTCCGCCGCGTACTGGCCGCCGCCTTCGCCCGCCCGGACGTGGCGACGCCGCCGGAGGTCAGCCTGGTCGACGAGCTACGCGACACCACCGCCTGGTTGCCGGAGTTGGCCATGGTCGCCGAGTACGGCGGTGAGGTGGTCGGCTACGCGCTGCTCACCCGGGTACGGCTGCGGCCGGAGCGAGGCTCGGACGTGCCGGTCCTGGCCCTCGGCCCGGTGGCGGTCGCGCCGCACCGACAGCGTGTCGGGCACGGCACGGCGGTGGTGCAGGCCGCCCTGGACGCCTCCACCGAGTTGGGCGAGCGGCTCGTCGTCGTCCTCGGCGCTCCGGTCTTTTACCGCCGGTTCGGGTTCGGCCCGGCGAGTGAACTGGGCCTGACCGGCCCGTGGGCCGGCCTCGGTGAACCCTGGCAGGCGCTGGTGCTGCCGCCGTCCACCAGCGAGGAGGGCCCCCCGCCGCGCGGTGAGGTGCTCTTTCCGGCGCCCTGGTCGAAGGTCTGACCGAGTCCACGCGATTGCCGGGGTCAGGCCGGCTGCGTCCGCAGGTACCGGCCGAAGTGCGGGACGGTGAAGGCGACAGTGCCCCGCTCACCGGAGTAGATCAGCCCCTTCTTGATCAGCGCGTCCCGGGCCGGGGACAGACTGGCCGGCTTGCGGCCGAGGGCACGGGCGATCTCCGCGGTGGGCACCGCGGCATCCATGTCGTCGCGGACCACAGCGCCGGGCTCACCCTCGACCGCGGACATCATGGCCATCGCCCGCATGTATTCGCGTTCGGCGGGAGTGGCCCGTTCGAAGCGGGAACCGAAGAACCCGACCGCCAGCTCCGCCTCCGCCTCCGGCGCGGCGACCCGCACATCGGCGGCGGTGATCGGCGAGCGTGGCGCGTGGTCCCAGGTGGCCTTGCCATACGCCTGAACGAAGTAGGGATAGCCGCCGGACTTCTCGTAGAGCAGGTCGAGTGCCTTCTGCTCGTACTCGACCTCCTCGCGCTCGGCGGGCGCGCAGAGCGCTCGGTCGGCGGCGATCCGGTCGAGCCGGTCGATGCGTTGATAGCGGAACAACCGTTCGGAGTACGACTTGGCGGCGCTGAGCACGGCCGGCAGGTGCGGAAGGCCGGCGCCGACGACGATCAGCGGCGCGCCGAGCTGGGACAGCTCGTGGCAGGCGGCGCAGAGCGCCGACACGTCCTCCGGGC
Organism: Micromonospora sp. NBC_00821; assembly: GCF_036347035.1. NCBI lineage: Bacteria > Bacillati > Actinomycetota > Actinomycetes > Micromonosporales > Micromonosporaceae > Micromonospora > Micromonospora sp. NBC_00821. The sequence continues at coordinate 141,940 of NZ_CP108880.1, read as the reverse complement.
CGAGATCCTGCATCTCGTCGATGAAGATGGCGATGCCGGTGCCGACGTCACTGGCCACGGCGGCGGCGTCACTGAACAGCTCGACCAGGTCGATCTCGATGTCGCCGGAGTCGGCCCGGCCGCTGGCGGCCGGCACGTCGATGCCGGGCTGCCACCGGTCGCGCAGCTTGGTGGCGGCACCGGCCCGGCCGGTCGGGTTGGATCGCTGGGCGAACGCCTTGAGGACGCCGAGGAACGCGTCGATCCGGTCCGGTGCGCGGTGGCGGGGGGCGAGCTCCCGGACCGCCATGTGCAGCGCGGCGGCTACCGGTCTGCGCAACGACTGGTCGGGTCGAGCCTCGATCTTGCCGCTGCCCCAGAGCCGGTTGATCGCCTGCGACCGGAGCGTGTTGAGGAGAACCGTCTTGCCGACGCCGCGCAGCCCGGTGAGCATCAGGCTGCGTTCGGGTCGACCCCGGGCGATGCGTTCGAGCACGATGTCGAAGACGTCCAGTTCCCGCCCCCGCCCGGCAAGTTCGGGCGGACGCTGACCGGCGCCCGGCGCGTACGGGTTGCGGACCGGATCCACGCATCGCAGATTATCGGGCCATCTAGCTGCGAGGCTAGACATGGATAGATGGGGCTACCGGCGTGTCGAGACCGTCGACCATAAACTAGGGCTGTCTAGCGTGGACGCTAGACAGCCCTAGTTTTGGCAATCGGACCGGCGATCGGCCAGATCGGGCTAGCGCTTCTTCAGACAGAGCACGTAGTCGAGCAGGTCGACCGAGTTGTCGTGCACGTAGTTGGCGGTGGCCTGTGGCGCGAGCGTCTCGCACCGGTCGCCGTCGGTGGTCGCCGGAATTCGCAGCAGCACCTGGTAGGTGTTCGGGCCGCAGGGCACCTTGCGGAGGTCCGCGTCGTTCTCACTGCCGTCGTTCACCACGCAGTCACCCCTGGCGAACTCCTCACCCGGAGTAGGGGCGGCCGACGTCGGGGCGTCGCTGGGCAGCGCGGGTGGAACGACCGGGGCACTCGTCGATGGGGCACGCGCCGCGTCGCTGCCAGCGTCGGCCACCTTCCACACCGCCCACCCGGCCAGGCCGAGGCACGGACAGAGCACGAGCAGCACCACCACAGTGATGATGAGAGCGACGTTACGTCCGGTCTTCTTCGCCGGCGCGACGGGCGGCATCCCGTAGCCGCCGGGAGGCTGCTGATCCCACGGCCCGGCTGGCTGACCGGGCATCGGGCCCGCCAGTGGATACGGCCCGGCCGGCGGGAACGGCCCGGGCGGTGGGTAACCCGGGCCCGAGGTGGGCGGCGGCGCCCACATCGGCGTGGTCGGCGGCTCCGGGTTGGAGGGCGGCGGCGCCCACATGGGTGCCGTCGGTGGCTCGCCGTCGGTCGGGGGAGGACCCCACTGCTGCCGGGTCGGGTCGTCCCCGGCCGGCGGGGTGCTCAACTGGGGCACCGTCGGGTCGACCGGTGGTGAGCTGGCCGGCTCGTTGGGTGGGCGCTGGTACGGATCGTCCGGCTGATCGGAACCCGCAGGTCCGTAGGTCGTCATGTCATCCCCGGGGTGGGTGGTCTCAGCGTTGCTTGAGGCAGAGGACGAAGTCGAGAGTGTCCAGCTCACTGTCGAAGAAATACCAGTTGGTGTAGCCCTCGACCTTGCCGCACTTGGCCTCGGCGTCCCGCTCGCCGCTGGTCGGGCCGTCGATCCGGCTCAGCACCTCGTACGACTTCGCGGTGCAGCCGCTGATCAGCAGCTTCGGCTTGCCGCCGGCGGTGCCGTCGTTGCGGACGCACTGGCCGACCTTCGCGAACCGGGGATCGGCCGACGACTCCGGCGCGGCCGCGCTCGGCACGGGCTCGACCACGTCCGCGCTGGGCTCACCGGCAACGGCCGAGTTGCTCGGCGCGGCTGCCGGCGCTGGGTCGCTCTGCCCACGGCGCAACCAGAACGCGCCAGCGACGGCCACCACCAGCAGGACGACGGCCAGTACCGCGATCAACGGCCCCCGACCGCGCCGGCTCGGTGCCGGATCCTCGCCGTACGGGTCGTCGGGCCGGTACGGCTGCCCGTCGTACGGCGGGGTCGGCTGGTACGAGCCGCCGTAGGGCGTGCGGGGCTCGTGGCCGTAGGGCGTGTCAGTCCCGCCACCGTAGGGAGCGCCGGGCGTTGCCCCGTAGGGCTCGCCGGGCGCCGCTCCGTAGGGCGGGGTGGGTGGGCCGCCGTACGGCCCGGGACGTCCCTGCGGTGCGGGCGGGTACGACGGGACCGCCGGCGGGTAGGGCTCCGACGCGGGCGGGTAGGGCTGCTGCGCCGGTCGACCGGGCGTCTCGTCGGGTCTCTGCCCACGCCACGGCCCTGGGTGGCCGCCCCCCGGTTGTCCGTAGTTCGTCATGCCGCCCTCCTGCACGAGTGGTGAGAGGCCGGCCACCAAAGCGCGACGCGGGCTCCGGGGTCACCGTAGCGTGGTCCACTGATGAGCTCACCTCCACCGAGCACCACGGCCCTCGCCGGCCGTCGTGCCAGCAGCACGCCGACAGTGATCTGGACCGCGTTGATCGTGGTCTACGTGCTCTGGGGGTCGACCTATCTGGCCATCCGGATCACCGTGGAGACGATGCCTCCGCTGCTGTCGGCCGCCCTCCGGTTCGCCGTGGCCGGCCTGGTCCTGGCGGTGGTGCTGCGACTGCGTAGAGGCCCTGGCGCGCTGCGGGTGGACCGACGGCAACTCGGCTCGGCCGCGTTGGTCGGAGTGCTCCTGCTCACCGCCGGCAACGGCCTGGTGGTGCTCGCCGAATCGGGGCCGCCGGGAGTGGCGGTGCCGTCCGGGATCGCCGCGCTGCTGGTGGCCACGGTGCCGCTGCTGGTGGTGCTGTTGCGCTCGGCCACTGGGGACCGGCCGCCGATCTGGACGTTCGCCGGGGTCACACTGGGCTTCGTCGGCCTCATCCTGCTGGTGCTGCCGGGCGGTAGTTCGGCAGCGGTGCCGCTGCTCGGGGCGTTGACAGTGGTGGCGGCAGCCACCTCCTGGTCGGTCGGGTCGTTCCTGTCCGGACGGATCCGGATGCCCGCGGACCCGTTCGTGGCCACGGTGTACGAGATGATGGCCGGCGCGCTGGTGCTGGTGGCCGTCGCCGCCGGCCGGGGCGAACTGGCCGACTTCCACCCGGCGGAGGTGAGCACCCGGTCCTGGTTGGCGCTGGGCTACCTCATGGTGGCCGGCTCGCTGGTGGCCTTCACCGCGTACGTCTGGCTGCTGCACAACGCGCCGATCTCGCTGGTGTCGACGTACGCCTACGTGAATCCGGCGGTCGCGGTGGCGCTCGGCGCGCTGCTGGTGGCCGAGCCGATCACCCCGCAGGTGCTGCTCGGCGGCGCTGTCATCGTCGCCGGGGTCGCCCTGGTGGTGACCACCGAACGGCCGCGTCGGGCGGGCACAGGATCACGATCGGGGGACGCGCCGGTGCGCGACCGCCAGTAACGTCCGGTCCATGTCGGCCGCCGCGCTGGTGTCGATCGCGCTGCTCGGCGCGCTCGTCGGCCTCGTCGTACCAGTGGTGTCGCGGCGCTTCGCCACAGCGGACGCCCGGCCACTGACGTTTCCACTGCCGCAGCCGGTCCGACGGCCGTGGGCCGACCCGATGGTGGCGACCATCGTCTTCGTCGGCCTTGCCGTCGCCGTGGGTGACGACCCGGCGCTGCCGGTCTTCCTCGCGGTCGCGGCGGTCGGTCTGGTGCTCGCGCGGGTCGACCTGGCCTGTCTGCGGCTGCCCGACCCGTTGGTGCTCGTCGCCGGGTTGCTGGCCCTCGGAGGGCTGACCACAGTGGCGCTGCTGTCCGGCACTCCCGGCCGGCTGCTCGGCGCGATGGGAGGTGCGGCAATCGGTGGCGCGGCGCACGTGCTGCTGGCCTTGCTGCCCGGCTCACGACTGGGTTTCGGGGACGTGAAACTCGCCGCCGTCCTCGGCCTGCCGCTCGGCTGGTTGGGGTGGGAGGTCCTCCTGACCGGGCTGCTCCTGCCGCACGTGCTGCACGGCGGTCTGGTGCTCGGCCTGCTCGCCGCCCGAAAGGTGCACCGGAACACCCTGCTACCCCTCGGCCCGGCCCTGCTGGTGGGCACCTGGCTAGCCCCCCTCCTCACCTAAAGCGCCCCGCCCCGCCCCGCCCTGCCCCGCCCCCGGCCCCCCGCCCCCGGCTTCGTCGATCTTGCAGTTTCTGCGCCGACATAAGGTGCATTCCACGCACAACGACGACCGAAAGTGCAAGATCGACGGGGTGGAGGGGCGCGGGGTGGAGGGGCGTGGGGCGTGGGGCGTGGGGACCGGGTTAGATCAGGCGGAGTTGGCGGTCCTTGGGGCGGCGAGGCTCGGCTTCGCCGAAGCGTTCGAAGAGGCCGGGGTCGATGGTGTTGAGGAACGGCGAAGGTGTGCAGTCGCGCTCGGTGCCGTGCCGGGTGCGGCGGGCGGCGTGACTGACGTACAGCCGGTCCTGAGCCCGGGTCAGGCCGACGAAGAAGAGTCGGCGCTCCTCGGCCACGGCGTCCTCGTCCGGCGTCGAGCCCGGCCAGCGCAACGGCAACAGCCCGTCCTCGACACCGACCAGGAAGACCACCGGGAACTCCAGGCCCTTCGCGGCGTGCAGGGTGAGCAGCGTGACCGCCTCGGCGCGCGGGTCGAGCGCGTCCACTTCCGCTCCGGTGGCCAACTGCGACAGGAAGGCCTCCAGGTCGTCACCGCAGCGTCGGGCCAGCGGGGTCAGCAGGTCCACGGCCGAGCGGACGTCCTCGGGTCGGACCGCGTTGCTGGCGCCGTCCAGGGTGGGCACGGCGAACCGCTCGGCCACCACCTGACCGGCCAGCCGCACCCGGGCGGCAAGTGAGCCGGCCAGACCGTCGGCGTGCCGTAGCTCGCGGGCGATGGCGGCCACCCCGGGCCGATCCCGCAGCCGATCGTGGGAACGCTTCTGCACGGGGATGTTCGCCCGGGTCAGGGCGTCCACGATCGGGGCGGCCTGCGCGTCGGTGCGGTACAGCACGGCGATGTCGGAGAACGACAGCGACGTGGACCGGCCGTCGATGCGGCCCGAGTCCAACGAACGGTGCGACAAGCCACCGACCAGATCGTCGACGGTACGCACCACGAAGTCGGCCTCCTCCGCCACGGACGCCGCCGGGTAGCGCCCGACCAGCGGAGCCTCCGGGTCGAGCCGGGCCGGGTCCAGTCGCCGGCCCCGGACCAGCGAGGACGGGGCGATGGCCTGCACGGCGGCGGCCAGGATCGGGGCCGACGAGCGGTAGTTGCGGTTGAGCCGGACCAGTCGGGCGTCGGTGAAGTCCTCGGAGAAGCGCAGGAAGTAGCCGACGTCGGCACCCCGGAACGAGTAGATGGCCTGGTCCGGGTCGCCGATAGCGCAGAGGTTGCCGTCGGCGGGGCTGAGCAGCCGCAGCAGCTCGTACTGCACCTCGTCGACGTCCTGGTACTCGTCGACGAAGATCCACCGCCAGCGGTCCCGGTACCGATCGGCAAGCTTCCGGTCGGCCCGCAGCAGCTCCACCGGCAGGGTCACCAGTTCGTCCAGGTCGACCAGGTCCTGCTTGCGCAGCAGCGACACGTACGCGGCGCTGTCGCCGCCGGCCTCGGTGCGTGCCGCCGCCCGTTCGGCGTCGTCGGCGATCCGGAAGTCGGCCGGCAGACCCGCCGCGCCGGCGTTCTCCCGCAGGATGGTCAACCCCAAGGCGTGGAACGTGCCCACCGTGACGTCCTCGGCGACCGGACCGAGCAGGCCGTCGAGGCGGTGCCGCAGCTCCTCGGCTGCCCGACGGGTGAACGTGATCGCGAGGCAGTGCTCGGGAAAGACGTTCAGCTCCGCGCAGAGGTACGCGATCCGGTGGGTGAGCGTCCTGGTCTTGCCGGTGCCCGGACCGGCCACGATGAGCAACGGACCGCCGGGTGCGGAGGCCGCCACCCGCTGCATGGCGTCCAGTCGGTCCAGCAGGCCGGTGCCGACCTCCTCCATGCCGGAGAGCATCGGCTCGAACGGCTCGTGCGGAGACGGCGGCGACGCGATCGGCGGCGCGGGCACCGGGACCGGCTTCCGCTTCGGCTCCGCCTTGGCCGCCGCCGGGCGCTTGGCCGGGACCCGGGGAGCCGGCTCCGCGGGCCGTCGCTGCGCCGGCACCGGTACGTCGAACAGCGTCTCCTGCGCGCCCAGCTCGGCCCTGTCGAAGAGCGTGATCACGCCGTACTCGCCGTCGTAACCGGGCACCCGGCGGACGTCGCCGCGCCGAAGCCGTCCGATGCCCTCGGCGAGCAGCTCACCACCGGCCTGCGCGATGTCGGTCAGCGGGGTCGTGGTCAGGATCTCCAGCTCGGGGCCGAGTGCGGCCAGCAGCTCGTTGAGCCGCCCCTCGACCTTCTTCGACCGGGCACCCACCTTGTTGATCTCGCCGAGGATCTCGGCCAGCGGTACCAGGTGGGTGACGTCCCGGGCGTGCGCCGGCCGGTGACCGTCCGGGCGGTCGGCCAACTCCTCGATCCGGCTGAGGACACCCACGGTGAGGGGTTTGCCGCACTCGGGGCAGCGCCCGCCGGCCGCCCGGGTGCGCTCCGGAGACCAGTTGACCCCACACAGCCGGTGCCCGTCCGCGTGGTACTTGCCCTCCTCCGGGAAGAACTCGATGGTGCCGGCCAGGCCGTCACCGGTACGCAGCGCTTCCCGAACGGCGAAGTAGTCCCGTTCGGCGGTCAGCACTGTCGCCTCCCGGCCGAGCGCCGGTGGCGAGTGCGCGTCCGAGTTGGACACCAGTTGGTAGCCGTCCAGGCTGCCGACCCGCCAGTTCATGGCGGGGTCGGAGGAGAGCCCGGTCTCCACGGCGAAGATGTGCTCGGCCAGGTCGGCGTAGCAGTCCGCTATCGCGTCGAAGCCGGACTTCGAGCCCAGCGCGGAGAACCAGGGAGTCCAGATGTGTGCCGGCACCAGGTAGCCGTCCGGGCTGGCCTCCAGCGTGATCTCCAGCAGGTCGCGGGAGTCCAGGCCGAGGATCGGTCGGCCGTCGGAGCCGAGGTTGCCGATCCGGCCCAGCGCGGTGTTGAACCGGGCCACCGCGTCCAGATCCGGCAGGTAGATCAGGTGGTGCACCTTGCGGGTCCGGTCGTCCCGCTTGTAGATGGTGGAGATCTCCACGCTCAGCATGAAACGGACCGGGTCCGCCTCCGTCGTGTGCGCGAGCCGGGGTGGCAGCCGACGGGCGATGTCGCGTTCCGCCTCCGGGTCGAGCCGGTAGAGCCCCGGTTCGGCCGGGCGCAGCGTCTCCCGCAGGTGGTCGTACCAGGCGGGGTGGGTGAAGTCGCCGGTGCCGAGCAGGCCGATGCCCTTACGCCGGGCCCACCACGCGAGGTTCGGCAGGGTGAGGTCACGGCTGCACGCGCGCGAGTACTTCGAGTGGATGTGCAGGTCCGCGACGAATGGCGGTAGGCCACCGGGGGGTACGGCGCTGAACGGGGGCACGCCGCATCCTGTCACGCCCGCCGCGCCGGCCACCCGCCGCCACGCGCGTACGTGACCTCCGCTATGCCGAGCGCAGCTCCACCAGGCTGATCTGCGGCTCCGCGCCGACCCGGACCGGCGGCCCCCAGAAACCGGCGCCATTTGTCACGTAGACCTTGGTGCCGTCGACCTCGCCGAGCCCGCTGACCACCGGCTGCTCCAGCTTGACGGCCAGGTTGAACGGCACCATCTGCCCACCGTGGGTGTGCCCGGACAGTTGCAGGTCGACGCCGTAGCGGGCCGCCTCCTTGGCAGCCAACGGCTGGTGCGCGAGCAGGACCACGGGACGGCTCGGGTCGCGGTCACCGAGGGCGGCGGCGAAGTCCGGCCCGGCGGCGAGGCCGGTGCCTGCTCCGGTGAGGTCGTTGACGCCAGCCAGGTCGAGCACACCGCCCCGGGCCTGGATCTCCTGCCGCCGGTTCTGCAGCACCCGCAGACCGAGCCGGTCGACCTCCTGAACCCACTCCTCCACGCCGGAGTAGTACTCGTGGTTGCCGGTGACGAAGAAGCTGCCGTAGCGGGAGCGCAGGTCACGCAGCGGCGCGGCGGCCGAGCCGAGTTCGGCCACGGAGCCGTCGACCAGGTCACCGACGACCGCGACGATGTCCGCGTCGAGCCGGTTGATCGCGGCGACGATCCGCTCGGTGTGAGCCCGCCCGCGCAGCGGGCCGAGGTGGATGTCGGAGACGGTGGCGATGCGCAGGCCGTCCATGCTGCGGGGGAGTTTGGCCAGCGGGATCCGCACCCGGTCGAGGTGGGGCGGGCCCAGCGCCGTGCGGATGCCGTACCCGGTGACGCCGGTGGCGGTGAGGCCGGCGAAGATGGCCGCCCCACGGGCCAGCAGCAACCGGCGGGACGGGTCGTGGTCCGGTGCCGCTACGGCACCGGCGGCCGGCGGCTCGGTCGGGCCGGCGGCACCGACCAGCACCGGCTCGGGCGCGGCGGTGGTGGGCTCCGTGGCGACCACCCGGCGACGCAGCACCAGCCGGGCGACCAGCATCGGGACTTCCAGCACGACCAGGACGACCAGCAGGTAGAACATCAGCGCAAGCCACAGGTAGCCCGGCCAGGCGAGCCAGTAGAGCCCGGCCTGCGTTCCGGCGAGGGTGACCGGCACGAGCAGGGCCAGCACCAGGGCGGCGATCCCGCCGACCCGTCGCCAACGGCCCGGCGTGGTGGTGTCCCGAACGAGCCGCTTCCACAGGTAGAGGTGGATGAGACCGGTGACCAGCGCCAGGACAGCCACGAACCCCAGAACCGCAATCATTGCGAGCGCCTCCCTCAGCCGCCCGCGAACGGGGGCAGGATATCGATCGTGGCCCCGGCCGGAAGGGGTGCCCGACGATCATGACAGGTGACGCCGTTCACGAGGAAACTCGCCACCCGCAGCACCCCGGCGAGCCGGTCGCCGTGGCGCTGGGTCAGCTCGGCCGTGAGGTCGTCGAGTGACCGCCCGGCGGGGATGGCCTCCTCGGCGCGGCCGGCGGCGGCGCGGGCGCCCGCGAAGTAGCGGATGGTCAGCGGGGTCCCCTCCACGCTCAGCCTCCGATCGCGGACATCGGGCGGGTCGGCTGGAGGAAGGTGGGGTCGTCGATGCCGTGCCCGGCGCGCTTGCCCCACATCGCGGTACGCCAGCGTCGGGCCAACTCGTCGTCGTCCGCGCCGGTGCGCAGCGCGGCGCGCAGATCCGACTCTTCGGTGGCGAAGAGGCAGGCGCGGACCTGGCCGTCGGCGGTCAACCGGGTGCGGTCGCAGTCCCCGCAGAAGGGGCGGGTGACGCTGGCGATCACACCGACCCGGGCGGGGCCTCCGTCGACCAGCCAGGTCTCCGCCGGTGCCGCGCCGCGCTCGGCCGGGTCGGGGCTCAGATCGAAGACGGTACGCAGCGACGCCAGGATCTCCTCGGCGGTCACCATGGTGTCGCGGGCCCAACCGTGCTGGGCGTCCAACGGCATCTGCTCGATGATCCGTAGCTGGTAGTCGTGGTCGAGGGCGAAGCGGAGCAGCGCCGGTGCCTCGTCCTCGTTGACACCACGCATCAACACCGAGTTGATCTTCACCGGGCTGAGGCCGGCAGCCGCCGCTCCGGCGAGCCCGGCCAGCACCGCGTCGAGACGGGGGCGGCGGGTGAGCGTGGTGAACCGGTCCGGGTCCAGGGTGTCCAGTGAGACGTTCACCCGGTCCAGGCCGGCGACCCGCAACGCCGGGGCCAGTCGGTCCAGGCCGATGCCGTTGGTGGTCAGCGAGACCCGGGGGCGGGGCTCGAGAGCGGCGACCGCCGTCACGATGTCGACCAGCCCGGGTCGGATCAGCGGCTCACCGCCGGTGAACCGCACCTCGGTCACACCGAGCAGCTCGACAGCCACCCGGACCAACCGGACGATCTCCTCGTCGCTCAGCAACTCGGGGCCGGCCAGCCAGGGGAGACCTTCCGCCGGCATGCAGTAGGTGCAGCGCAGGTTGCACTTGTCGGTGAGGGACACGCGCAGGTCCCGGGCGACACGGCCGTACCGGTCGACGAGGACGCCGTCGGTCCCCGGGGCGGCGCTCACCTGTCGACCGTAGCGCGCTCGGCGCGGCTCAGGACGCCACGGGCGGTCTGGACGACCACATCTCGGAAGCTGACGCCGAAGAGTGCTGTGTGCACCAGCAGGAGATGCAGTTGATGCACTGGTACGCGGTCACGCCAACCATCCGGTAGTGGCCAACTCTCCTGGTAGGCGGTCAGCACCCGATCCAGGTGGGGGATGCCGCCGAAGAGGGCGAGCTGGGCGAGATCCGTCTCCCGGTGCCCACCGTGGGCTGCCGGGTCGACGAGCCAGGCCCGGTCGTCGGCCCCCCAAAGCACGTTGCCCGGCCACAGGTCGCCGTGGATGCGCGCGGGCGGCTCGTCGCCGCCGAGCCCGTCGAGGCGACCGATCACCTGCTCGACCAGAGCGGCATCGGCGCTGGTCAGCGCGCCACCGTCGACCGAGCGTCGCAGGTAGGGGGCGAGGCGTCGCTCGGCGAACCAGGTCGACCAGCGCCCGGCCGTGGGGGTGTTGTCCTGTGGGAGCGAGCCGATGAACCCGGGCCAGGTGGCACCGAAGGTGGTTGCGCCCGCCCGGTGCAGCCCGGCCAACTCCCGGCCGAAGCGCTCCGCGGCCTCCGGCGTCGGTTCGCCGGGCTCCACCCAGTCGAGCGCCAGCAGCTCCGGCAACACCACGATCACCTCGGGTACGCCGACCGCGCCCGCCTCCCGCAGCCAGCGCAGACCGGCGGCTTCGGCGGCGAAGAAGCCCTCCGGCGGCGGTCGGTCGGCGTCGTCAGGCCAGGACTTGGCGAAGACGGAGTGGCCGTCGTCGAGAGTGAGCCGGGCGGCCGCGCAGATGTTTCCACCGGCGACCGGCGTCTCCCGGAGCCGCTGATGGGTCCGGAAGGTCGGGAGGTGTGCCGGATGCGCGCGCAGGTACGCCAGGTCCATCAGCGCACGGTAACCGCTCCTTACGACAGCCAGGTGTCGCCCGACGACATCGGCGCTCTTTCCGCACCTGTAGGTGTGGCGTGAACAGGGAAAACACACTCAGTAACTGTGGATAAGTCGCGTGTCGTCCACAGGGGTGGCCGGGCCCGGCACGCCCGCCGCAGGCTTCCGACATGACCTCGACCGAACGCCCTCAGCTCGCCGTCCGCTCACCCGCGGACCTGATCGCCGCTGTGCCGTACCTGCTCGGCTTTCATCCCACCGACAGCGTGGTCGCCGTGGCGCTGGTCGGCCGGCAGATCGTCTTCGCCGCCCGCGCGGATCTGCCCGACCCGACCGAGCCCGGCGGGCTGGCCGTGCACCTGGCTGGTGTGATCCGCCGGCAGGGCGCCGAAGCCGCCACCGTCGTGGGTTACGGGCGAGCGGAGCTGGTCACCCCGGCCGTGGACGCGGTCCGCGACGCGCTGAACGACTTCGGGCTGCACGTGCTCGACGCGCTGCGGGTGACCGATGGCCGTTGGTGGTCCTACCTCTGCACCGAGCCCGACTGCTGCCCGCCCGAGGGTCGCCGCTACGACCCGACCGTCAACCGTCTGACCGCCTCGGCGGTCTTCGCCGGTCAGGTCGCACTCCCCGACCGGGCGGCCCTGGTGGCGCAGGTGGCACCGGTGGACGGCCCGGCCCGGGAGGCGGCACGAGCGGCCACCGCCCGCGCCGAGCTGAGACTGGCCGAGCTGATCGAGCAGGCACCCGAGAGCGACCTGCTCGGGGCGCGGGCGCTGCGCGCCGCCGGGGCGGCGGCGGTTCGCGAGGCCCAGCGCCGGCAGCGGCGTGGTGAGCGGCTCGACGACGACGAGGCGGCCTGGTTGAGCCTGCTGATGACCCACCTGCCGGTCCGGGATCACGCGTGGGAACGCACCGACGGCCGGGACCGGGACATCGCCCTCTGGACCGACGTGCTGCGCCGCGCCGAGCCGGAGGTGGCCGCCGCGCCGGGTGCGCTGCTGGCGTTCGCCGCGTGGCGCGCCGGGCAGGGCGCGTTGGCGGCGGTCGCGCTCGAACGCACGCTGAGCCTGCACCCCGACTACTCGCTCGCCCTGGTGCTGGACGACCTGCTCCGGCGGGGCGTGCCCCCGGCCGAGTTGGACGGCTGGCCGTCGGTCGGGATGCCCGGCGTCATCCGGCCCCGCAAGCGGAGCCGACGTGGCCGCCGCTGACCGGTCCCGCGCCTGCGTGGTAATACCGTGGGTGCTACCGGAATTGTAGGCTGACGGACGTGACAGTGAAGCGCTCCGTGAGCCTCCCCGACGACGTCGCCGAGTGGCTCGACCAGCAGCCCAACGTCTCGGCCGCCATCACCGCGGCGGTGCGGGCCCAGATGGAGGGCACGCACCTCGACGAGGTGCTCCGGCGCGCCGGCATCGAGGTGACCGAGGCGGGCAGGGCGCGATGGCGGGAGCGCCTGGCGACGCCCATCCCGGCGGACGCTCTGGCCGAGGGGCGCCGGATGTTGGGAGGCGCCGGATGAGCGATCAGATCGCTGTCGTGTTCGACGCGTCGGCGTTGACGGCCTACATCGAGGGCAACGTCTCGGTGGGGGAGTTGATGCTGGAGGTCGCCGACGAGGGTCGGCAGGTGGCCATCCCCGCGACCTGCCTGGCTGTCGCCTTCGCGAGCGTGGCCGACGAGATCGATGCCGCCCTACTGGCCCTGATGATGACTGCCCCGATGATCCGACTGCTGCCACTCGACGCCGAGGACGTGCGCCACACCGGCACGCTGGCCCGCGCCACGGCCGGAGACATCTCGTTCGGTCAGGCCACCCGTGCGGCACTCACCCACGAGGCGCACTACGCGACAGTGCGACCCACTGTGGCGGCGAAGGTGCTCCCCACCAACTGGAGCATCCTCGACCTGGCGTGACGGGTCCTCCGGCGACGCCCTCCGTCGAAGGATGTACGCGTTGCTCCTGTCCACGGCCGACGCGGCAGGCTCACCGCCGCCGGAGAATGATCTCGTGGCCCTTCTCCGCGTTGGTACGACATGACCCCCGAGTTGCTGCTGTCGCTGGCCGGGCTGGCGTTGATCGACAGCACCAGCATCGGCACCCTCTTCATTCCGGTCTGGTTGCTGCTCGCCCCGGGGCCGGTCAACGTCCGGCGGATCCTGGGCTACCTCGCCACCATCGCGGTGTTCTACCTCGCGGTTGGGCTGCTGCTGGTCTGGGGAGGCAGCAGGCTGGGCGACGCGCTGGGCGGCGCCCTGGACAACCGGGGTGTCCTCTGGGCACAACTCGTCCTGGGCGTGGGAATGCTGGCACTCAGCTTCCGCTACGACGGCAAGCGGCGTCCCCGTACCGGGGGTGTCCTGCGCTGGCGGGACCGGGCCACCGCCGGAGACTCCTCGGCCCGCTGGTTGGTCGGGCTCGCGCTGCTCGCGGCGCTTGCCGAGGTGGCGACAATGCTTCCGTACCTCGGTGCGGTGGGTCTGTTGGCCACCTCGGGGGTGGGAGCGGCGAGCGTGGTGGCGCTGCTCACCGGGTACTGCCTGGTCATGGTGCTGCCGGCGGTGTTGTTGCTGGGTGCCAGGGTGGCCCGCCCGCGACTGGTCGAGCCGGTGCTGGCCCGCCTGAACACCTGGATCGTCACCAAGGCGGGCAGCGCGCTGGGCTGGATCCTCGGCATCGCCGGTTTCCTGATCGCCCGTGACGCCGCCGCCCGGCTGGCCCTGTTCGACCTGATCGACCGGATCGGTAAATGACGGGCCGCTCGGGTCAGGCTGGCTGCTCCACACTGATCCGGTGTGGCCCGGTGTAGACGTTCATGGTCCGTCCGCGAAGGAAGCCGACGAGTGTCATCCCCGCCTCGTCGGCCAGTTCCGCGGCGAGGGTGCTCGGGGCGGACACCGCGGCCAGCAGCGGCAACCCCGCCATCCACGCCTTCTGGGTCAGCTCGAAGCTGGCCCGTCCGGAGACCAGCAGCAGGTGCCCGGTGAGCGGCAGCCGGCGTTCCCGCACGGCCCACCCGATCACCTTGTCCACGGCGTTGTGTCGGCCCACGTCCTCCCGGAGCACCACCAGCTCACCGTCGGGGGTGAACAGGCCCGCCGCGTGCAGCCCGCCGGTCCGATCGAAGCCGCGCTGGGCGGCGCGCAACCGGTCGGGCAGCTCGGCGAGCAACGTGGCCGGCACGCTCAGCGGGTCCGCCGCGACCGGGAAGAGCGACCGGGTGCGTACCGCATCGATGCTGGCCTTGCCGCAGACACCGCAGGAGCTGGTCGTGTAGAAGTTCCGGGACGGGTCGGTGGTCGGCTCCGGTACGCCGGGGGCGAGCACCACGTCCACCACGTTGTACGTGTTCGGCGTCTCCGCGCCGGCGCAGAGTTGCGCTGTCAACACGTCATCGGTCGACCGGATCAGCCCCTCCGTCAGCAGGAATCCGATGGCCAGGTCCAGATCGTCGCCGGGAGTACGCATGGTGACGGCGAGCGGCCGACGTTTGCCGGGACCGGCCGCGCCAACCCGGATCTCCAGCGGCTCCTCCACGGCGAGCGTGTCCGGCCGGCGAACCGATCCGCGCCCGGCGGTGGCCGCGTCCAGGTCGATCCGGAGTATGCCGCGTCGATCAGTTGCCCGTCCCATCCCGCCATCCTCCACCCCCCGCCGGCCCACCCGCACGACCACCGCCCGTCACCGACCGCCGACCCCACCCGAGCCCGGCGCGTTGATCATGAAGTTGTCCGCGCGTGTCGTCGGCGTGTCGAGCGATAACTTCATGATCACCGGGGCGAGGGGTCGGGCCAGCACGTCGGAGGAGTCGGGTGGGGGCCTTGCGATCGGGCTTGACCGGGCGTCGGCCTGAGCGGGCGCTGGCACGGCTACGGTGGCCGGGTGGGGACGTACGCCGCAGTGGTGCTCGCGGGTGGGGCCGCCCGACGGATGGGCGGGCTCGACAAGCCCGCGCTTCCGGTCGGTGGCCGGCCGATGCGCGACCGGGTGCTGGCCGCCGTCAGCGACGCGACGCCGCGGGTGCTGGTCGGTGCTGCCGACGCCGTACCGGCGGGTGTGCTGGTCGTTCGGGAGGACCCGCCCGGCGGGGGTCCGGTCGCGGCGGCGGCGGCCGGCCTGGCGCTGCTGGATCCCGACGTCACGGTGGTCGCGCTGCTCGCCGCCGACCTGCCGCTGCTCACCCGGGCCGCGATCGCTGAACTGCTGAAGCACCTCGACCGGGAGACCCCCGACATAGAACCGGCGGACGGCCCCTCTGCTCCGCCGCCGCCTGCCCACAGCGGCTCAGCTCCGGCGACGCCGGCCCGCAGTGGCTCTGCTTCCGCACCGACGGCCCACAGCGGCTTCGCTCCGACGCCGCCGCCGGTCCGCGGCGGCCTCGCTCCGACGCCACCGGCCGGCACTGCCCTCGCTCCGACGCCGGCCCGCGGTGGCCTCGCTCCGACGCCACCGGCCGGCGGTGGCCTCGCTCCGACGCCGGTCCGCGGTGGCCTCGACGGCGAGCGGGGGCCGGACGGGGCGTGCTTCGTGGACGGGGACGGGCGGCGGCAGTCGCTTTGTGGTGTCTGGCGGGTCGGCGCGCTGCGGGCGGCCGTGGACCGGCTGACGGTCGAGCGGGGCGGCAGTCTGTCCGGAGCTCCGGTCCGGGCGTTGCTGGCCGGTCTCGTCGTGCGGGAGGTGGCCTGGTCCGGCGAGGGCCCGCCACCGTGGTTCGACTGCGACACTGACGAGGACGTACGCCGGGCGGAGGAGTGGGCGCGATGACGGTGATGGACGACTGGGTCACGGCGGTCTGCGCCGAGTTGGATCTGCCTCCGGCTGCGGTGCCGGTGCCGGCGGTGCTGGATCTGGCCCGGGACGTCGCCCACCAGGTGCTGCGTCCGGGTGCGCCGGTCACCGCGTACCTCTTCGGGTTGGCGGTTGGCCGGGGCGCGGACCCGGCGGACGCCGCGGCCCGGCTCAGCGCGCTGGCGGGCGCCTGGCCGGTCGAGTTGGGCGCCGACCCCACGCACCCGACGGCCCCCTGACCGTCGGTGTCCGATCCCGGTCCGGGCTGATTGGACCAACAGGCGGCGTGGGTAGGGTGATCGTGACGGACGGAGGCGATCATGACGGCTGACCACCCCTCGGCGCCGCACGGTGAGCTGCCCGGCGCTTCGAGTGAGCCGGCGGAATCGATCCTGCTCGACGAGCCCAGCACCACCGACCTGCGGGCGAAGGTGACCGAGGCGTGGCGGGAGTTCGCCCGTGCGCTCGCCGTACGGCTGCGGGAACTTCCCGTCGGCGCGCACCTCGACGTGACACTGGATCCCACCGCCTCCGGCACCGGGGACGCCGTCTATTCGATAAGCGTCGACGTGGACGCGGACCTGGTGTTGTCCGCCCGCGCGGTCGGCAACGCCGCTCTGCCGGCGGGCTACCGACTGGACCGCGGCGCGGTGGCGGACATGGTCGCGCTCGGTTGGTCCCCGCCCGGGGTGGTCGCCGGCTCCGGCGGTTCCTTCGGGCTGAATGCCACGACGGCCGAGTCGACGCAGGTCGCCACGCTGCTCTCCCGCACGCTGCGGGACGTCTACGGTGCTCCGCACCCGGCCTTCCTGGTCTATCTGGTGCACGACGCCGAGGGCGAGCCGTTGGCAGTGGACCCGCTGGGCACCGCCCGCAGTGAGTTCGGTCCGGACGCCGACGTCGAGGCGGACCTGGAGGAGGCGTTGGCCGAGGCGGCCGCCTCGCAGGTCGAGCGAGACGACGTGCTCGACCTGGCCGATCGGGTCCGCACAGTGGTCTCCACCATGTTGAAGTCGGACACCGACCGGTTGCAGATCGACTCGGACGGCGACATCACCATCCGCGCCGGCTCGGCGATGGTCTTCGTGCGGGTGCGGGACAATCCGCCCCTGGTGGATGTCTTCTCCCCCGTGCTCACCGAGGTGGAGCCGACCGAGCGGCTCTACGTCAAGCTCTCCGAACTGACCAACCGGATGCCGATCGGTCGCCTCTACTGCGCCGACGACACGGTGTGGGCGTCCATCCCGGTCTTCGGCCGCAACTTCCAGGCGACCCATCTGATGCTGGCGGTGCAGGTGATGACCGGTCTCGCCGACGAGTTGGACGACCGTCTGCACGGCGAGTTCGGCGGCAAGCGGTTCTTCGGTGAGGGTGACAAGCCGGTCCGGCGCGACGAGTCGGAGCACCGCACCGGCATGTATCTCTGAGCCCGATCAGGCCACGTCCAGCAGGGTCTTGCCGACCGTCGCGCGCGCCTCGATGGCGGCGTGCGCGTCGGCGGCACGTTCCAGTGGGAAACGCTGGCCGATGAGCGGTCGCAGGCGGCCGGCCGCCGCGTCCGCCAGGGCCTGTTCGGTGTACGCCCGCAGCCGGGCCGGTGGTACGTCCGGGCGGACCAGTGTGACCTGCCGTGCCGTGGCGGCCTCCGCCGACACCGGTGACCACTCCCCGCTCGCCAGCCCGAAGCTGACCATCCGGCCGCCGGGAGCGAGCAGGTCGAAGGCGGCCCGGGCCACCGAACCACCGACCCCGTCGAGCACCACGTCGACAGCGCCCACCGCAGCGCGGACCTGCTCGGGCCACTCGGGCAGCAGGTAGTCGACGGCCAGCTCGGCGCCCAGGCCGGGTAGCAGGTCCACCTTGCGTCGCCCACCGGCCGCGCCGATCACCCGGGCACCGGCCCGGACCGCGAGCTGCACCAGCAGGCTGCCGACGCCGCCGGCCGCGGCCTCCACCAGCACCCGGTCACCCGGGCGGACGCCGACCGCCTCGATCAGCATGGTGGCGGTCCGCCCGTCGGCCAGCAGTGCCACCGCCTCGTCCAAAGCCAACCCGGCCGGCACCGCGATCGTCGCCGACGCGTCAACTGCCGCGCGTTCGGCGTAACCGCCGGAACCTCCGGTGGCGCTGACCACCCACTGCCCGGTCAGCGCCGGGTCGACGTCCGGCCCGACCGCCGTGATCACCCCGCCGACGCCGTTGCCGGGGATCAGCGGTGGGGTGAGGCGGAACGGGCCGGGGTGACCGGCGCGCAGCTGCGTCTCGATGAAGGTGATGTTCGCGTGGGCGACGTCGATCAGCACCTGGTCGGGACCGGGGACCGGGTCGGGCGCGGGACCGGGCACCAGCACCTCGGGCCCACCGAACTCACGTAACCAGATCGCCCGCATGACAGCCCCCTCGGCCTCGATGGGCTGCCTCGCCCACTCGGAGCCAGTCCATCTCCTCAACCTGGGTTGAGGTCAAGAGGTACCGGCGGACGGGCCGACGCCGGGCGATTCGACCAGCCGGGAGAGCACGATGGTGCTGCGGGTGGAGGTCACGAAGGACTCGGCACGCAGCCGCTCCAGTGCCGCCTCCAGGTGGCCGATGTCGGCGGCGCGCAGGTGCACGAGCGCGTCCGCCTCCCCGGAGACGGTGTACGCGCCGACCACCTCGGGGTGTCGGCGGGCGGCCACGCCGATCTGCGCGGGGGTGGTCCGGCCGGCGCAGAACAACTCGACGAAGGCCTCCGTGGTCCAGCCGACGGCCGCCGGATCAACGACGGCCGTGAATCCCCTGATCACACCGGTGGCGCGCAGTCGGTCGACGCGACGTTTGACCGCTGGGGCGGAGAGTGACACCCGGGCGCCGATGTCGGCGTACGACGCACGGGCGTCCGCGACGAGTAACGCAATGATCCGCTGGTCTACCGCGTCTATCTGCAACGTTCCGCCTCTGAGAAGCAACGCTTGTGGCTGTTTTCAAAGTTCCACGGTACCTACTCTTGGTGACCGTGAACCAGCAGCGTTTCCCGCGAAAGCGGACATATCTCATGTGCTCGCCGGAATACTTCGCGGTCGAGTACGCGATCAACCCGTGGATGGACGTGACCACCCCGGTCGACCGGGACCTGGCCGTCAAGCAGTGGGACCGGCTGCGCGAGACGCTTGTCGGCCTCGGCCACGACGTGCACCTGCTCACCGCCGAGCAGGGCCTGCCCGACATGGTCTACGCCGCCAACGGCGGCTTCGTGGTGGACGGCAGCGTCTACGGCGCACGGTTCAAGCACGAACAGCGGGCCGCCGAGGCCGCCGCCCACCACGCCTTCTACGAGGCGCAGGGCTGGCGGTTCATCGCACCCGGCGAAACCAACGAGGGTGAGGGCGACTTCGCGTACGTGCCGGAGGCGCACGGCGGGCTCATCCTGGCCGGGCACGGCTTCCGTACCGAGATCCCCGCGCACGCGGAGGCGCAGGAGGCGCTGGGTCGTCCGGTGGTGTCGCTGCGCCTGATCGACCCCCGCTTCTACCACCTGGACGTGGCGCTCGCGGCCATCGACGACGCGAACATCGTCTACTTCCCGGGCGCGTTCTCCGCGGCCAGCCAGCGGGTGCTCACCCAGCTCTTCCCGGACGCGGTCATCGCCGACGACGAGGACGCGATGGCCTTCGGGCTCAACCTGGTCAGCGACGGCGCGAACGTGGTGCTCAACAGCGAGGCCACCCGCCTGGCCGGCAAGCTCAAGGCGGCCGGGTACACCCCGGTCCCGGTCGAGCTGGCCGAGCTGAAGAAGGGCGGCGGCAGCGTGAAGTGCTGCATCGCCGAGCTGCGGCACTGACCCGCGAACGTCTCGGGGCCGGCCTCCCACTGGGAGACCGGCCCCGAATCGTGTTCCGGGGTGGGCGTTCAGCCCAGCGTGGCCAGCTCGTTGATCAGCACGTTCGACATGACCTGGCCGTCGCGCTGCACCTCGCGCAGGTACCACTTCTGCTGCGGGGTGCGCGGTTGGTTGAACTGCCAGATGCCGCGCGGGCTGTCGATCTGGCCGATCTTGCCCAGGGCCAGGTTGACCTGCTGCGGCGTGGGCTTCCCACCGGTCAGCTGGATGGCCTGGTCGAGCACCTGCGCCGCGTCGTACGACGCCATCGCGTACGTGGTGGGGGTGACCTGGTACTTCTTGCGGTACGCCGAGGCGAAGACCCGGTTCGACGTGTTGTTCAGGTCGGCCGAGTAGTTCAACGCGGTCTGGATGCCCAGCGCGTTGTCCTTCAGGTTCTCCAGCACTGTGCCCTCGGTGAGGAAGCCCGGTGCGTAGATCGGCCCGGCGAACTTCTCGCGCAGCTGCTTGATGAACTCCACGGCTGCCGCCCCGGCGAAGAAGCAGAAGACCGCCGTGGGCTTCTTGGCCAGCGCCCTGGTGATGTCCGAGGCGTACGTCGTCTTGCTGGGGTTGGAGGTGGCGTTGGTGTAGGTCACCGGGTCGCTGATCCGCCGGTCGTTCGCGCCGAACTCCTGCCGGAAGCCGCGGACCACGTCCGGGCTGCCGACGTTCTCCGGCATGATGATCGCGACGCGGCCGTTCGCCGGCAGCTGGTCGCGCAGGTAGCGGCCCAGCGCCCGGCCGGCCTCGTCGAGAACGTACGAGGTCCGCCAGATGTAGAAGACGCTCTGCAGGCTGCTCGGTGAGGCGTTGGAGCCGATCAGCGGGACCCGGGCCTGCTCCACGGTGTCCCGGATGCCGACCATCACCGCCGAGTTGACCACGCCGGTGAGTGCCAGAACGCCCTGCTTGAGCAGGCCCTCGACAGCAGCCTTACCGGTCTTCGCGGTGTCGCCCTCGTCGGCGGTCAGCAGCTCCACCGGGTGGCCGCCCAGCCGCTGGTCGTGCAGGTCGAGGAAGAGCTGGAAGCCATTGGTGATGTCGTCGCCGATGCTCTTGAAACCACCGGCCTGCGGCGTGATCAAACCGATCTTGATCGGGCCCCGGTCGGTGGTCGGATCGGCATCACCGTCTGAGCCACACGCGGCGACGAACCCGGTGGTACCGAGCGCGGCCAACAGTTGGAGCGCCCGCCTGCGATTCATCTGCGACACCGAGTTCCTTCCAAGGATGCGTACAGGGCCGAACACCGCCCCACCGGCGTTCTACCTGCTCCGCGACGCTGCGTCAATGGCTAGTGATCATCGTGCAGGGACCGCAACACGGCGAGGACCTGAGGCCAGGCGACGGCCTCCGGGTCGATCAGCCCGAAATGCTCGCATCCGGGCAGTTCAACAAGGGAAATATCGGAACCTGTGACACGCGCCTCCGCCACGAAATCCCGGCTCATCTCCACCGGAACCTGGCGATCGTCAGAGCCATGAACAACTACCGTGCGTGTTCGTATCGGTACCAACATCCGTGGATCCGCTCTCGCGTACCGGTCCGGGAACTGCGCCGGGCCGCCTCCGAGCAGCGCGGCGACAGCGCCCGAGTCCAGATCCCGCCGGTACGCCTCGCCCAGATCGGCCACCGGGGCCAGGGCGAGCACCCCGCCCACCGTTGCCGGGGCGGTGGCCGCCACGAACAGCGCCAGGTGGCCGCCGGCGGAATGCCCGACCAGGATCGGCGGGGCCAGGCTCACCCGGCCGGGCAGCGCCTCGGCCGCCAGCACCGGCAGCTCGGCCACCCCGGTCAGTACGTCGGTCAGGGTGCCCGGCCAGCCACCCCCGGGCTGCCCGGAACGGCGGTATTCCAGCTGCGCCACCGGGTAGCCGTCAGCGGCGAGGGCCGCTGCCAGCGGGCCGGTGTGCCGTCGGTCGTACTCGGCCCGCCAGAAGCCGCCGTGCAGGACGACGACCAGCGGCCGGGCCGGCCCGGTTCCCGCCGGCAGGCGCAGATCGGCCACCTGATCCGGGTGGTCTCCGTACGCCACTGTCCGGTCGGGCTCCGGTGCGGGCCGGGTCAACACGGCGCGCGGGTCGACAGGCATGGCGCGACGGTAGCGCGCCCCGCCCGGGTGGTTCGGCCCCGGTAGTCGGTCCCGGCCGGCATGGTTCGCGCCCGCTGGGTAAAGATGGACCCCATGACCGAAGCGCGCTCCGCTGGACAGAACGACGAGCCCGGCCCCGACGACTCCGGCCACTCCGGCACCGTGGTGGTGGTTGGCCCGGACGGCCGGCCGATCGGCACGATGCAGACCGACGAGGGCCAGGGCGAGGACCCGACCCGCCTGGTCGAACAGCCGGCCAAGGTGATGCGGATCGGCAGCATGATCAAGCAGTTGCTGGAGGAGGTGAAGGCCGCACCTCTCGACGACGCCAGCCGCAACCGGATGCGGGAGATCCACGAGCGGTCGATCGTAGAGCTCAAGGAGGGCCTCGCCCCCGAGCTGCGCGACGAGCTGGAGCGCATCTCGCTGCCCTTCGCCGAGGACAAGGCCCCCAGCGAGGGCGAGCTGCGGATCGCGCACGCCCAGCTCGTCGGCTGGCTGGAGGGCCTGTTCCACGGCATCCAGGCGGCCCTGGTGGCCCAGCAGATGGCCGCCCGGGTGCAGCTGGAGCAGATGCGCGGCGGCCGGCAGGCGCTGCCCAGCGGCCCCGGTGGGGTGGGCCCCGGGCTGCCGGGCATCGGCCAGCCGGGCGGCGGCGAGGGCCACAACACCGGTCAGTACCTCTGACCTCAGTCCACCCCGAAGATCTTCTCCAGGTACGCCGCCACGCCGTCCTCGGTGTTCGCCGTCGTCACGTCGTCGGCGACCGCCAGGACGGCGCGGTGCGCGTTGGCCACCGCCACACCACGCCCGGCCCAGGTCAACATCGGCACGTCGTTGGGCATGTCGCCGAAGGCCAGCACGTCCGCCGCGGCCACTCCGAGCTGGTCGCAGTACCAGGCCAGTCCCGCCGCCTTGGTCACCCCGGCCGCCGAGATCTCCACCAGCCCTGAGGACGACGAGTGCGTGGCCTCGGCCAACCCCGCCACCGCCGTGCCGATCAGCTCGGCGAAGGCGTCCGGGTCCTGCTCGCCGGCTCGGGCGAGGAGCTTCACCGCCGGGACCGAGAGCAACTCCTCCGGCGTCTCGATCGGCCGGATGCCGTTGGCGTCGGCGTCCCAGCGCAGCGGGTAGTGCGCCTCGTGCCGCATCTCCCGGCTGTCCAGGATCTCCACGGCGAAGCTGATCCCGGGCACCTCGGCCCGTAGCCTCCGGGCCACCTCGGCCAGGTGGTGCGGGGCGAGCGGGTCAGCCCGCACCACAGCGTCCTCGAACGGGTCGTAGACGACGGCGCCGTTGGCGCAGACCGCCGGCAGCGGTCGGGCGAGCTGGTCGTACACCATCTTGAGCCAGCGGACCGGACGGCCGGTGACCAGGACGACCGGCGTGCCACGCGCGGCGATCCGCGCGAGCAGGTCGGCGGTGCGTGGGCTGACGGTGTGGTCGTCGCGGATCAGCGTGCCGTCGATGTCGGTGGCGATGAGGCGGGGTGTGTCTCCCATTACCGGGACAGTAGCCGGTCCAGATACACCGCCACCCCGTCGTCGTCGTTGCGCAATGTCACCTCGTCGGCGGCGGCGCGCAGCGCGGGGTGCGCGTTGGCCACTGCCACCCGCGACCAACCTGCCCATTCGAACATCGGCAGGTCGTTGGGCATGTCACCGAAGACCAGCACGTCCGCCGGGTCCACCCCGAGGGTCTGCGCCACGACGGTCAACCCGGTCGCCTTGTCCACGCCCGGCGGGCAGATCTCGATGAAGCCGAGCCCGGCCTGGGTGAGCGTGGCGACCTGCGGCGAGACGATCCGGCGGGCCACCGCCAGCAGCTCGTCCACGTGATGGTCGGCGGTCCGGGCGAACGCCTTGATCACGTCGCAGGCGAGGCACTCGTCGCGGGTGCGCGCCTCGAAGCGGTCCTGGAAGGGCCAGCTCTCGTGGTAATCGCCCCACAGCGGGGCGTCGTGCTCGTCGGACGCCTCGACCATCACGGTCAGCGGGCCGACCTCCGCCTCCAGGTCGGCGAGGAGCCGGGCCAGCACCTCGGCGGGCAGCCGCTCGTCGCGGAGCACCACCGGGCCGCTCGGGTCGCTCTGGTCGACCACCCGTCCGCCGCCGGCCATCACCAGGAAGTCGGCGGCCCGGATGTCGTTGCGGGTCAACTCGGTCAACCGAGGGCCGCGTCCGGTCGCGCCGACCACCGGAATTCCGGCGGCGCGCACCCGGTCGAGCACCCCGTGGGTGTACGCGGAGACGGTGTTGTCGCTGCGTACCAGCGTTCCGTCGAGGTCGGTCGCGATCAACTTGGGCAGTCCTGGGCGGGTCATCGTTCCTCCTTCGCCCACCGCCGTCGCACCGCCAGGGTCAGGGAAACCGAGTCCCGGAGTGACGGCGGGCAGCAACCGTACCTCGCGGAACGGGTCGCATCCATGGCTTCCAGGCGAATCGGACGCCAACCCTCAGCGCCGGTGAGGTGTCCCGCGCGCACCACCCACACCTCACCGCGCGATCTTGCACTTTCGGTTGCCGTTTCGCGTACTTATGGGCCCTATGCCGGGACAGAAAATGCAAGATCGGCGCGGGGGTGGGGTGGGGTGGGGTGGGGTTAGGGCTGGGGGTCGGGGCGGGCGAAGGGGGCGGCGGGGGTGACGGTCAGGTCGGCTGGGGCGGGGAGGCCGTCCTCGATCGGGTCGGGGTCTCGGCGGCGGCGCCGGGGTCGTGGTGCTGGCGCGTCGGCGGGTTGGTCGTCGTCCGGCGGCCCGGCGAACGCGCCGGGAGGTGCGGCGGGGGTCAGCCGCAGGGCGGCCGCGAACAGCACACAGGCCACGAACGCCATCACCAACCCACGGCCGTACTCGACCTCGAAGCCGTCCTGGGGTGAGTAGAAGAAGTTTCGCTGGCCGGGGTTGTCGAGGCTGGCCGTGGCAGCCGCCAGCAGCGCCAGCAGGGCACCGGCCAGTGTGAGACCGGCCAGCCGGGCGTTCGGCCGCACGGCCGCCGTGCCGCGCAACGTCAGCGCCACGGTGCAGACGAGGGCGAGGAGCCCGACCAGGTAGCCGACCCCGAACCCACCGACCTCGGACACCCCGGCGGGCACCTTGATCGTCGCGTTTCCGTCGGGCCCGCCGTTCGGCAGGTTCATCACCAGCCACTCACCGACCAGCGAGGCGATCGCGGCCACCGCGCCCAGACCGGCGAGCAGGACGGGCAGCCGAGGATCCTGCGCGAAGTCGGCCAGGGACCACGCGAAGCGGCGTCGCGGGGCCGGCTCGTCGGCACCCCACTCGATCACCGCCGGGACCTCGGATCGGTCGCCCTGCCGCGGGATTGGAAGCTCCTCGGACATCGGCCACCCTTCCGCCGGTCACGGACCTGGGTCGCATCATGGCACAGCAAGCTGGTGGTGACAGGGATCGCAGGGCTGGCGAGCGCGCCGGTCTGTCGCTCCGCGGTCGCCTTTCCGCTAGCGTTTGCCCCATGCCTATCCGTACCGCTTCAGCACAATGGCAGGGCAATCTCACCGAGGGCGCGGGCACCATCCGCACCGGTAAGGGCGGCCTGTCCGGCAACTACTCCTTCAAGTCGCGCTTCGAGGAGGGTGAGGGCACCAACCCCGAGGAGCTGATCGCCGCCGCGCACGCCGGCTGCTTCTCGATGGCGTTCTCCAAGGCGCTTGCCGACGCGGGCTCGACGGCCACCTCGGTCGAGACCACCGCCAAGGTGCACCTGGACAAGACCGACGCCGGCATGACCGTGACCCGGATCGACCTCGAGACGGTCGGCCAGGTCCCGGGGATCGACGACGCGGAGTTCCAGAAGCTCGCCGAGGCCGCCAAGGCCAACTGCCCGATCTCCCGCCTGCTCTCGCCGGGCGCCGAGATCACCCTCAACGCTCGCCTGGCTGCCTGAGCCAGCCGGCCCACACCGTACGTCCACGGAAGGAGCCTCCGCCCGGTCCCGGGTGGTCGCTTCTTCCGTGCATGTGCGGATGACGGTCACCGGCGTCCAGCAGGACCGGGCCGCGTGCCCCCGCGTCGGGCACAATGGGCGAGGTGCCGGTGGAGATGAGCCGTGAGCGCTTCGAGGAGTTGGTCGGCGAAGCCCTCGACGAGGTGCCCGAAGAACTACTCGGCCTGATGAACAACGTGGTGATCCTGGTCGAGGACGACCCGCCACCGGGCGAGGTCGACCTGCTCGGCCTCTACGAGGGGTATGCGCTCACCGAGCGCGGTTGGGACTATGCCGGCGTGCTGCCCGACCGGATCTTCATCTACCGCCATCCGATCCTGCGGATCTGCGACAACGACGAGGACGTCATCGACGAGGTGGCGGTGACAGTGGTGCACGAGATCGCCCACCACTTCGGCATCGACGACGCGCGCCTGCACGCGCTGGGCTGGGGCTGAGCCCCGCGCTCACCCACCCGCGCCGCGCCGCCCGTCCGGCGGTCGGTGCTTGCCGAGGTCGCCTACCGTCGGTACAGCGAACGCGACCCTATTCAGGAGGCCCTTTCATGCGCAGCGAGCTGTTCTCCGCGGAGAATCTGGAGAAGGAGTCCGCGCAGCCCGGCATGCGGTTGCAGAACTCCAAGATGTTGAAGATCGAGCTCAACGGCGAGGCGATGGCCCGGGTCGGGTCGATGGTCGCCTACCAGGGGAATGTGCAGTTCCAGGCGTTGGGTTCAGGCGGGCTCGGCAAGTTCCTCAAGCAGAAGCTCACCGGCGAGGGCGTCCCGCTGATGAAGGTCACCGGGCAGGGTGACGTCTTCCTCGCCGAACTGGCCAAAGACGTGCACATCATCGACCTGGAGCCGGGCGACGCCCTCTCCATCAACGGCAGCAGCGTGCTCGCCTTCGACTCCACCCTCCAGTACGACATCAGGATGGTCGGCGGTGCCGGGATGGCGTCCTCGTCCGGCCTCTTCAACTGTGTGTTCAGCGGCCACGGGCGGATCGCCATCACCACCAAGGGCACCCCGGTAGTGCTGAACGTGGACGCCCCGACGTACGTCGACCCCCAGGCTGCGGTCTGCTGGTCGGCCAACCTCCAGACCGGCTACCACCGGGCCGAGCAGATGGGCCTCGGCACTCTGCTCGGCCGCCGCACCGGTGAGTCGTTCACCATGAGCTTCGCCGGTCAGGGCTTCGTGGTGGTGCAGCCGTCCGAGGAGCCGCCGATCATGGGCAGTGGCCAGCAGCAGCAGGAGGGCGGTCTGCTCGGCGGCCTGCTGAGCTGACCGGAAGCGGCGCTGGGCGCACCTGATCTGTCGAGCCGGCCGCGCGGGCGCCCCCTTCTCATGGGGGCGCTCCGCGCCGGTCAGGTCAACTCACCGGTACGCAGGCGGGTCAGCCAGGCCGCCGCGTCCGCGTAGTCGACGTCGGAGAGGCCCGCTGGCGCGGACACCGGGCGTTCGCCCGCCTCGGCCCACCGGTGCCGGGGGTAGGAGCCCAGGAAGCGGACGTCGGCACAGACCCTGCGGAGCCCCTGCAACGCCTCACCCAGGCGTACGTCGGCCACGTGGCCCGTGCAGTCCAGGAAGAAGACGTAGCGGCCCAACGCCTCGCCGGTCGGCCGGGATTCGATCCGGGTCAGGTTGACCCCACGGACGGCCAACTCCATCAGCACGGACAACAGCGCGCCGACCCGGTCGTGGGCGATGTAGACCGCGAGCGAGGTGAGGTCGTCACCGGTCGGCGGCGGTGGCGGCCCGGGGCGAGACACCAGCGCGAACCGGGTCACCGCGTCGGGATGGTCGGCGATCTTGTCGGCGAGGATGGTGAGTCGGTGCCGGGAGGCTCCGATCGGTGCGCAGATCGCCGCGTCGTACTCGCCCGTGCCGGCACCGGCGGCGGCCGCGCCGTTGGAGAGCACGTCGACCACCACGGCGTCGGGTAGGTGGTTGCGCAACCAGCCCCGGCACTGGGTGGACGCCTGTGGATGGGCCGCCACGGTGCGGATCGAGGTCAGCGGGGTGTCGGGCCGTGCGGCGAGCACGAACTGCACCGACAGGATCACCTCCCGGGTGATCACCAGCGGCTCGCCCTCGGCCATCTCGTCCAGCGTGACGCCCACCGCGCCGCCGATCGAGTTCTCCAGTGGCACCAGCGCGGCGTCGGCGTCGCCGGCGCGGACGCCGTCCAGCGCTTCTCCGACGCTGCGGGCGGGCGTTCGGGTGCCGCGCTCGGCAGCGGGTATGGAGCGCAGGGCCTGCTCGGCGAAGGTGCCCTCCGGCCCGAGGAAGACGAAACGCGTCGGCGGTGTTCCCGGCATGCCGATCAGCCTACGCACCCGGCCCGTTGGCCGGGCCGGCGTCGCAGGCGAGGGCGCGAATCCCGGCCGGGCTGGTGGCGCGTACCTCGATGGTGCAGACGTCCGTGCCGGCGGTGACCAGCGCCGGGGCACCGGGCTCGCCCCGGGTGACCACCTGGAGTTCCTCGTGCCCGGTCACCGTCAGCACTGTGAACTGCCAGTCACCGGCGCAGAGCGGCCCGGTGCGGACCTGGACCCGAACATTCGCCGGCAGCACTCCGGCCCTGCCGCGCAACAGTTGCAGCACCCGCTGGCCGGTCGGCCCGTTGCGGCAGGCCGTCGCGACCAACCCGGCGTCCGGGGTGGGCGTGACCGTACCGGGAGACGGCGCGGTGGTGGGCGGGGTGGCCGGTGCGATGCTCGGGCCGGACGGTGTCGGGGCCGCGGTGTGGGTGGGAACGCTGGTCGGCTCCCCCAGCCCGGGTGGGGCGCCACAGCCGGCCAGCGCCGCGACGGCGAGCGCCATCGGCAGGACTCGGGCGAGGCCCCGCGCTGGAGCGCGATCGGCTGCCCGGCCAGGCGCCGCCAGTGGAGGGTGGATCGTCGACCGCGGTGAGGGGGACGCGGGCGGGGGTGGGGTGAACGGCACGGGCCGATCCTCGGGACATCGGAGAATTCGTCGCGGCCGGGGTGGCCGAGCCCATCGTAGGGTGAGCGGCCGGTCGGGTGAAGGTCAGCCGGTGACGCGATGCCCGGCGCGTTGGAGCGCGGCCGTGCCCTCGGTCAGCCGGACGGTCGGCACCAGCAGATAGTCGGTGTCGAACGTGGAGAACGTGACGGCACTGACCCGTGCCTCGGCGAGCGGGTCGACCAGCGCGGCCAGGCTGCCGGTGCCGGCCAGCGCCGCCGGGGCGGTGACCCGTAGGCAGCGCCAGGTCGTCTCCACCACGGCCTGCGCCGGCGCACGCTCGGTCGGGCAGATCACGGAGATCCCGTCGGAGGTCCAGCTCACCGTCACCACGTCCGCGCCGCGCAACCCGCTCGACAGCGCGTACGGCACTGTGGTGCCGGCGGCCAGCCGGCACACAGCGTATTCCCCCGGCAGTAGAGCGATATCGAGCATGAGGGCACCCTACGGCCTTCGTGTGGACCCACCCGGGCAACGCCGCGTGCGGCGAAGGACACACTGCGCCGCTGGTCAGACCTCGGAGAAGAAGGTGAGTGAGCCGGCGACGGTGCCGTCGGTGAGCACCGGGGTGGAGATCGCGTCAACTGTCGCGTCGGAGCTGTTCGCCGAGGCGGCCTGCACCCTGAGTAGCCCACGGGCGAGTCGGCCGGAGGAGAGCGCAAGCAGGGGCGGAATCTTGTCGATCTCGGCTTCGGTCAGCTCGCCCCGGTTGGCGGTGAAGTCGAGCAGGCGCAGCCCGCCATCGAGCAACGGTCGCCCGATCAGCCCGGCCGGCTCACCGAGACAGAGCAGCTCGCAACCGGCCGTGGAGATCGCCACCACCCGGGTGTCGGCGTCGATCAGCAGGCACGGCTCGTCGGCCCGGGAGACTGTCGACGACCATTGGCCGACGTTGTCGGACTCCGGCTCTGTCGAGGCCCGCGCCGCCGGCACGAACGCTTCCGAGAGCGAAAGTTCGACGTGGGCCACCGCGCCTCCTATGTGCACCGATCGACTGTCCACGCTAGCGGGTCGCCGACGGAATCACCGAGCGCACCGGGTCACCGGGCGCGCAGCGTGAACCGAGGCGACCGGTGACGGCGCGGAGACCGGTGAGGTGAACGGGGGGACCGGAGCCGCGTGGCGTCGCCGGTGACGTTACCGGCGGTGGGCCGGCTTGTCAGCGGCCGTTCGGCCCTCGTCGTACCACCGGTAGTCGGCGGTTGGACGGTATGTGCCGTTCAGCCAGGTGCCCGGGTGCTGTGCGACCCGGGAAAGCTTCTCGGCGGTGGCGGGGCTGATCCGGCTGCCGCCGGCCACGAGCAGCCGGTCCAGTTCCCGGTGGGTGGCCATCAGACAGTCCTTCGGAAGGCCGTAGACGCTGATCACGCCCGAACCGACGAAGGTCAGCACCGGCGTCACCGGAACGGGCAGCCCCACAGCCTCGGAGAGCGCCTTGCTGGCCCGCTTGGCGTCACGGCGGGACTCGGCCACGTACGGAGGCCGCTTGCCGTTGATCTGCACCACGTCTCCGGCGACGAGCACCCTGGCTCGGCCGTGGTCGGCGATGGTCACGGCAAACAGGCCACTCGGCCCGATGGCGAGGAACCCGGCTCGTTCGTCCTGACCGCGGTCGAGGACGTCTGTCACGTCGGTGCGCGGCCACTCGATCACGTGCCAGGCAGGCCCGAGGTGGTCGAGCTGGCCCAACGCCCGTGCCCCGGCCGCCTCCAGGCGGCGTGCACCCCGCTCGGCCCGACGGCGGCGGGCCCATTCGAGCGGTGTCGGACGGACCGGTTCGAGAACCCCCGGCGCCTCGACGCGGGGGTGTGGCACCGCGACGGGCGGCAGTGCCCGAGCGGACGGTACGGCTCGTCGTGCGGGAAAGACAGTCATCGCGACCTCCGGCAAAAGGTCCCTCGAAGTTATGTCCTCACTACCCTACGTCGCCACTACCGGTGTTCTGCAAGCCGGAGCGCCGGAGTGACTGTGGATGAATGCCATATTCATCCACAGTTCTTTTCTCGGATGCCGCTAAACCCTGCCCTACGCTGCGGGAGTGACCCACTACGTCGACAGTGAAGTCGGGCGGCTCGGCACCGTACTGCTGCACCGGCCCGGCCCCGAACTGGCCCGGCTCACCCCGCGCAACAACGACTCGCTCCTGTTCGACGCGATCCCCTGGGTGGGGCGCGCCCAGGAGGAGCACGACGCGTTCGCCGCCGCCCTGCGCGAGCGCGGCGTCGAGGTGCTCTACCTGGCCACCCTGCTGGCCGAGACGCTAGCCGTCGCTGACGCCCGGGCCGAACTCACCGAGCAGGTGCTGCGCTCCCGGCGGCTCGGTGACACGCTGCGCGCCCGCGTCGCCGACCACCTCTCCTACCTGGACCCGGCCGCGCTGGCCGACGTGCTCACCGCCGGGCTGGCCCACGAGGAGTTGCGGATCAGCTCCGAGCGACCGGGTGGGCTGGTCTACACGCTGATGGACCGACACGACTTCGTCATCGACCCGTTGCCCAACCTGCTCTTCACCCGCGACTCGTCGCTGTGGATCGGCGACCGGGTCGGTGTCACCAGCCTGGCCATGCCGGCCCGCCGCCGCGAGACCACCCTGACCGACGCCATCTACCGCCACCACCCCCGGTTCGTCGGCACCGAATTCGTCTACCGTCCCAGCCTCGAGCACCTGGAGGGCGGGGACGTGCTGCTGCTCGCGCCCGGGGTGCTGGCGGTCGGGGTGGGCGAGCGGACGACCCCGGCCGGCGCGGAACGCCTCGGTCGGCAGGTCTTCGCCGCCGGCCTGGCCCACACCATCCTTGTGGTGCCGATCGCCCAGAAGCGCGCCACCATGCACCTGGACACGGTGTGCACGATGGTCGACGTGGACGCCGTCCTGATGTACCCCAACATCGCGAGCACGCTGTCGGCGTACACGGTGATCGCCGGCGGGGACGGCGAGGACCCGCGGGTGGACGGGCCGGCGCCGTTCCTGCGGGCCGCCGCCGACGCGATGGACCTCGACCTGCTCCGGGTCATCGACACCGGGCTGGATCCGGTCACCGCGGAACGCGAGCAGTGGGACGACGGCAACAACACCCTCGCGCTGGCCCCCCGGCTCTGCGTCGGCTACGAGCGCAACACGGAGACCAACGCCCAACTGGAGCGGGCCGGCATCGAGGTGATCCCGATCGCCGGCTCCGAGTTGGGCTCCGGTCGGGGCGGACCGCGCTGCATGTCCTGCCCCATCACCCGCGCCCCGCTACCCGTCGCCGGCTGAGCACGACCGGCCCGTCACCCCGCTGAGCGGGACGACCTCGGCTGAGCGAGACGCCGCCTGAGCGCGCCCAGGGCTGAGCGAGACCGCCCCGGCTCAGCGCAGGGTGAGCTGGCGGCCGAGCAGCCCCTGACGGGCCCGGCGGCCGGCGGCGTCGAGTGGGTCGGTGACGGTGAGCGCCTCGGCGTACCGCTTGGCGAACTGCGCCACCGGCTCCTCCCACTCGGCGGCCGGGGTCTCCTCCGGCAGGTCCCAGACCGGCACGAGTCGACCGTGCGCGCGGAACATGCCGGCGAACTTGGTCTGCTCGCCGAGCGTCAACGTGCCGGCCGCGCCGAGTCGGGCCAGCGCGTCCAGGGCGGCGTCCTCGTCGTCCGGCAGCACCCAGCGCACGTGGGCCTTCTCCGGGACCTGACACCAGTAGGCGGCCTTGGCCGCGGTCAGCCGGACCGTCGGGTAGATGGCCGCGTTGGCCCGCTCCAGCGACGCCTGGACGGTCGGATCGTCGGCGGCTCCGGGGTCGAGCCAGAAGTCGAAACCGTCGTGCATGGTGATGTCCAGCGGACCGTCCACGAGGATGTCCTGCAGCCGGGGCCCGGGGCCGGGCAGTGGCGGCACTGTCACCTGGCCACCCGGCTCGGCACGCAGCGCGCTGAGCAGCGCGTCGGCCAGGTCCCGCGACACGTCACCGGACTGTTGGTGGCGCTGAAGACCGATGAGCACGCGGCCGTCCGGCTTGGTGATCGCCGGGGCGGCCATGGGCAGCACCGTGGCGAGCGTCGCCGCCCGGTCGCCGAATTCCTCGACCAGGGCGGGCGCGAGGCGCAGCGGGGCGGAGGCGGCGGGCACCAACTCGCGCAGCGCGATCCACTCGGACTCGTCGACCAGCCCGTCGAACGGACGCGGCACGAAGACGTCTCGCACCTTGTCGCGACGGGGGGTGGTGTCGGCGGCGGCGCGCTGGCTCTTTCGACGCTTACTCACGGCGTCACAGCCTAGAGCCCCGAGCGGCTCGCCGTGACCGGGACCCGCCCGAGCCGTCCTCAGCTCGCCGACACCAGGTCGGGTCGAGATGTCGGCGTCGGGTCGAACTCCGCCCAGACGCGCTGGCCCATGCCGTCCTGCTCGACGCCCCAACGGGTGGCCAGGCCGGCAACGATGTGCAGCCCGCGCCCGTCCGCCGCGTCCGGGTTGGCCGTCCGCAGCCGTGGCCCGGTGCTCGCGCTGCCGCCGTCGGTGACCCGCAGCTGGATCAGTGCGCCCTCGGCCGAGGGCCGCAGCTGCCAGGCAACCCGGATCACGCCGCCGGGCAGCGGTCTGGCGTGCCGCACCGCGTTGCCCACCAGTTCCGCGAGCACCGCGATCAGGTCCGCGAGGAGCGTCGGGGGTACGACGTCGGTCAGTTCGGCGGCGAGCCGGTGTCGGGCCAGCCGTGCCCCGCCCGGGTGGTGGGGAACCACCACGCACCACGCTCGATCCCTCGTTGCCGCTGCCACCGTCGCCTCCACGTCGCGCCACCCCTGGTCAACCGCGTGGTAGCCGCACCTCTGCGACCGTACCGCCGCCGGTCCTCGGACGTAGGGATACCCATCCATTCTGCTGTTCAACGATCCGGCGGACGAGATAGAGGCCGAGCCCGGCCCCCGGGTAGCCGCGACGGTCGCCGGACTCGCCCTGCCAGAACCGGTCGAACGCCCGTTCCACGTGCTCGGGTCGGATGCCGATGCCCTGGTCGCTGACCCGGAACGCCACCAGATGGCCGTCGCCCGAGGCGGTGATCTCGATGGGAGAACCAGGCGCCGAGTATTTACCGGCGTTGGTCGTCAACTCGGTCAGCACGGTGGCCAGGCTGGGCCGGTGACCGAGCGCCTTGGGCAGATCGCTCGGGAGGCGGAGCACCAGCCGGCGGCGCAGCTCCGCCGGCAGGTCGACGACGGCGGAGCGCAGCGCCTCGCCGAGGTCGAACGGGGTGGGAGGGTCGTCGCCCGGCCCCACCTCGGCCGCCGAGCTGAGCAGACGGTCGACCAGCCGGGCCAGCTCGTTGGCACGTTGCCCGATCACCCGGGCCGCCTGCCGTCGGTCGACGTCGGTCAGCGACTCCCAGTGGTCGGTGAGGGTGTCCGCGTACCCCTTGATGACGGTGACCGGGGTGCGCAGCTCGTGGCTGGTCACCGCGACGAAAAGCTCGCGGTCGTGGTCGCGGCGCTGCTGGTCGGTGATGTCGCGGAAGGTGACCACCCGTAACGTTCCCGGGCCGGGCAGGTCGCCGGAGGTGATCCGCAGCCAGCGGCCGTCCGGCATCCGGTGGTCCCGAACCTGCCCGGAGGGCGGCAGCGGGAACGGCAGCGGGCGGCTCAGCGCCTGCTCGACCGTCCGGCCGGTGACCTGGGCGGCGGCCGGGTTCCAGAGCCGGACGTGCCCGTCGCGGTCGACGACTGCCAGCCCGTCGGCGAGTGCCGCCACCACCGGGCCGTCGCCGTGCACCGGCAGGCCACTCTGGTCGCCGTACA
This sequence comes from Micromonospora sp. NBC_00821, assembly GCF_036347035.1. Classification (NCBI taxonomy): domain Bacteria; kingdom Bacillati; phylum Actinomycetota; class Actinomycetes; order Micromonosporales; family Micromonosporaceae; genus Micromonospora; species Micromonospora sp. NBC_00821. The sequence goes on along the minus strand of NZ_CP108880.1, from coordinate 107,492 downwards.
TGTGCCCGACGCAGGAGGCGAGGTAGGCGATCACCCCCTGCTGCTCGGCGCCCGGCTCGTCGTCACCCGGGTAGAGCGCGTGCAGGCTGCCGACGGTGTGACCGCCGATCTCGGCCCGGGAGACGACCATCCAGCGCAGGCCGCTGCCGGCCAGTTCGCCGGCCAACTTGCCGTTGAGGTCACTCACCCGCGCCTCGCGTACCCGTGGCCCGGAGAGCAGGCAGACGGTGTCCGGGTCGTCGGCCGCCAGTGGTCGGCCGAGGGCCCACTCCGCCGCGCCGGTCGCGGCGATGACGCGACCGCCGGTAGGACCGAACTCGACGAATGCCATCCCGGTCGCGCCGAGCGCCGGCTGGGCCACCCGGAGCAGTTGGGTGAGGACGGGCAGGCCCGCGTCCCCAGAGTTGATCATCTCGATCACGACGGTGTGGCCGGCGAGGAGAGCGGGGAAATCGATACGCTCCGGCATGTGCCGAGTCTGCCCCGCCGACCCGGTTTTGGGCACCCCCGCCCGGTCGATGGGTCAGCGGTCCAGCCGGGCGAGGGCGTACGCGGGCCGGTCGGTGATGATCCCGTCCACCCCGGCGGCCAGCACCAGCTCCAGGTCGGTCGGCTCGTTGACCGTCCAGACGTACACCTGGTTGCCGGCAGCGCGCAGTGCGGGCAGCAACTGCGGGCGGGCCCGGACCAGGCCGACGCCCGGCCCGGCGATCCGGGTGCCGAACGGCAGCCGACCCAACCGCAGCCAGCGCGGCAGCACCTCCAGCAACAGCACGGTGGGCAGCGTCGGTGCCAGCTCGCGCACCCGACGGACCGCCAGCGGGGAGAACGACATGACGGTGACCTGCACCCTGTCGTCCGGCGCGGGGTCGGCCAGCCCGTACCGGCGCAGCAGGTTGACCAGTCGCCGTTCCACGTTCGAGCCGTAGCGGGACGGGTGCTTCGTCTCCACCAGCAGTCGGACCGGTCGCCCGGCGGCGAGCACCGCGTCCAGGAGCCGGGCCAGGGTCAGCAGCCGGGTGTGTGACTCGTCCGGTGGCAGGTCGCCGTCCGGGGCGCTGCCCGGGTGCCACGAGCCGAAGTCCAGGGCGTCCAGTTCGGCGAGGGTACGCGCGCTGACCAGACCGCGACCGTTGCTGGTGCGGTCGAGTCGTCGGTCGTGCACGCAGACCAGGTGCCCGTCCCGGGTCAGCCGGACGTCGCACTCCAGGCCGTCGGCACCCTCGTCGAGGGCGCGCAGGTACGCGGCGAGGGTGTGCTCGGGTAGGTCGAACGAGGCGCCGCGGTGCGCGAAGACCAGTGGCCCGCCCATTGCGCCGGCCTCAGATGACCCGGCCGGGCTGCCCGTTCGCGTCGACCACCGGTCGGCCGACCGCAGCCCACTGACGCATCCCGCCGTCGGCGTTGCGCACCTGCTCCCAACCGTTGTTGATCAGGTAGGCGACGACCTGGGCGGAACGCCCGCCGGAACGGCAGACGACAGCCACCTCCCGGTCGGTGGGCACCTCGGCCAGCCGGGCCGGCAACTCCATCATTGGCAGGTGGTGGGCGGTGGGCGCGTGGCCGGCCGCCCACTCGTCGTCCTCCCGCACATCCAGCAGGTAGGTCTCGTCGGCGATCTCGGTCACGGGCACGGTGGGAACCTGGGGTCCGAACACAGGAAGCAACACTAGATCCTCATGGCCCGGTTCGGCACCGACCGGGCCGTCGGCACCGTCACAACCGGGTCACCCAGCGAGGGTTGGCCTGCGCCCAGGCCGGCACCCGGGTACCGCGGAGCGCCTCGAAGAGCCCGTTGCCGCCGTTGTCCAGCACCACGTACGAGACCTCGTCGATGGTCTGCGGCGAGGAGGGCACCTGGACGCCGCGCATCGCGTCGGGCGGCAGCGCGCGCAGCGCGAGGAGCAGGTCCTCCAGGGGTACGCCGTTGGTGTCGACGGTCAACGAGCCGCCGACCGCCCGGAGCACCTGGTCGAGTTTGACGGGGTTGCTCCGCAGGTCCGCCCTGCCGGCGCTGTCCAACATCGCCCGGAGCAGCTGCTGCTGGTGGTGCTGCCGGTCGTAGTCGCCGCCGGGCAGGTCGTAGCGCTGTCGGACGTAGTCAAGCGCCTGCGCGCCGTCCATCTGGTGGCAGCCGGTGGGGAAGACCCGGTTGGTGTGGATCGAGCGGACCTCGGTGTCCACGCACATCTCCACCCCGCCGAGCAGGTCGATGACCTTCCGGAAGCCGGAGAAGTCGATCAGCGCGGCGCCGTCGAACCGGATGCCGGTGAGCCGGTGCAGGGTGGCGGAGAGCAGCTGGGCGCCGGCCTGCCCGCCGCCGCCGTGCTCGTACGCGGCATTGATCTTGTCTTGACCGCCGCCGAAGCCGTTCGCGGGCGGGATGGCGACCAGCAGGTCCCGGGGAATGGAGACCAGGTACGCCTCCCGTTGCCCGGCGGGGACGTGCACGATGAGGATGGAGTCCGAGCGTTGGTCGGGGCCGCTGCCGCCCGGACGCCGGTCGGAGCCGACCAGGAGGTAGTTGAGCGGCCCGTCCAGGTCGGTGCGCTCGGTGCGGGCGTCGGCGTCGAGCAGTTGCTCCTTGGTCACCGTGCGGTCGTAGCGGTGGCTGAGCGTCTTGAGCCCGGCCACGGCGAGCCCCGCCAGCAGGACGAGAGCCAGGCCGATGCCGAGCAGGATCCGCGGCCAACGGGCGCGAGGCGACCGGTCGGACGGGGCCGCTCCGACCCGGTCCGCTGCGTTCCGTCCCCACCTGGACGTGACCGCCTCCCCGCAGCCGATACGTGAAACCTGCTCACGTCAGGCTACGGGCGGTGAGGGGGCCGTCGCTGGCTTTCCGCGACTCCCGGCCTCACTTGCGGCTGGAGATCACCTCGGGGTGGGTGAAGACGAACTCGGCGAGTTTGTCCTGCTTGACGGCCTGGAACATCGCCATCGTCTCTTCGCTCAAGCCCTCGGTGTTGTTGTTGTTGGCGTGGAAGGTGCCGTTGTTGGTCTTGAGCATGGTCAGCTCGTTGCCGGTGACCCCGCGCATGGTGAAGATGAAGTCCTCGATCGGCACGCCGCCGGTGTCCAGCACGAACGCCTTGCCCGCCGCCTTGATCAGGTTGTTCATCTTGGCCGGGTTGGACAACATCCCGCCCTCGGTGGCCTTCTTCGCCATCGCCTTGATCAGCTGCTGCTGGTTGGCCTGCCGGTCGTAGTCGCCGTTCTTGAGGGACTTGCGCTGCCGGGAGTAGTCGAGCGCGGCCCAACCCTCCATCTCCTGGCAGCCCTTCTTGTGCACCACAGGGGTCCGCTGCTTGCCGGTCTTCTTGGCGTCCGCGTTCCACATCGGCTTGCCGTCGACGTACGACATGTGCAGCGACTTGACCTCCTGGCTGACACAGATCCGCACAGTGCCCAGGGTGTCGATGACGTTCTTGAAGCCGCCGAAGTTGATGATCGCCGCGCCGTCGAAGCTGATCCCGGTGAGCCGCTTGATCGTCTGGGCCATCAGCTGGGCGCCACCCTCCCAGCCGCCACCATTTGCGGCACCGGCCTGGAACGCGGCGTTGATCTTTCCGGAGCCGCCGCCGTAGCCGTTCTTCTTGAACGCGGGGATCTGCGCCTCGGTGTCCCGGGGGATCGAGATCAGGTACGCCTGGTCGTGCGTGGCCGGAATGTGCAGGATGATGATGCTGTCCGAGCGGACGTCGTCGGCGGCCCAGCGCTCCCGCGCGTCCACGCCGAGCAGCAGCATGTCGATCGGGCCGTCCAGGCTCGCACCGCCCTCGGCGTCGGACTTGCCGGCATCACCCAGCAGATTGCCCTTCGCGATGCCGCCGGTCGCCTGCCCGATCAACGCCTTGCTGCCGACGATGGCCACCCCGCTGCTCAGCATCAGCACGGCACCGAAGACAACTGTCAGCCTGGCCCAGAGTGGGTCCTTGCGCTTGGTCCGCTTCTTCGACCCACCGCCACCCGGGCGGTCGCCGCCACCGCCGCCACCGCCGCTGCCGGGCGGACGCGAGCCCGGCCCGCCCCCCGAGGGGCGTGCCTGCGCGGGTATGGCCGCAGCGACTCGACCGCTGGGGGCGGCGGACCCGGAGGAAGAAGGGCGACGACTGGCCTGAACCGGCATGCGTGCTCCAGCTCGTGATCAGGAGGGGGCGGCACCACTGTACGTACATCAAATCGACTTGGCGAGTTCATCCCGGGTCAATCTGGACGTCGACTTTCGCAGACTCGGTCGATCGTCGTTTCTCGATGACCCGAACGGCTGGTGCCAGCCGGGCCGCGGTCAGCCGCCGTCGTTGCTCTTCGGCGGGTTCGCCTTGACCCAGTCGGCCATCGTGTCCGCGGACATGGCCTTGTACATCGCGAGTGCCTTCTCCCGGTCCGACACCACCACCGACTCGCCGTTGATGGTGTCGCTGCCCGAGTTCGGGCTGGTCACAAAGGTGAGGTTCTGGCCGCGCAGGTTACGGAACTGCAGCGCCATGTCTGTAACCGAGAAAGTCTGGTCGACGGTTACGGCTGCGGTCACCGACTTGAGGAAATCATTGAGCTTCTTCGGGTTCGCCAGCGTGCCGGTGCTGGCCGCCTTGTCCATCAGTGCCCGAAGGAACTCCTGCTGGTGCCGCATCCGGGCGAAGTCCCCGTCCGGGAACTGCTTGCGCTGCCGGATCCAGTCCAGCGCCTCCGCGCCGTCCATGTGGTTGGTGCCCTTGGTGAAGGTCCGGTACGGCTTGTGGATCGAGGTGATGGTGCGCTCCACCTTCAGGTCCACCCCACCGAGAGCGTCGGTGACCTCCTTGAAACCGCCGAAGTCGATCGCCATCACGTGGTCGATCCGCACGTCGGTGAAGCACTCCACGGTGCGTACCGCCAGCGGAAGCCCACCGAACGCGAACGCTGCGTTGATCTTCGCGCGCGAACCGGAGCCGCAGTCCGCGCCGGCGCTCTGCGGGATCGGCACGTACAGGTCCCGGGGGATGGAGACCAGGTAGGCCTCCTGGTGGTCGGCCGGGATGTGCATGACGATGATCGTGTCGGCGCGCCACTGACTCTTGCTGTCGACAGGCGCGTCCGGGTCCCGTGAGTCGCTGCCCACCAGCAGGATGTTCAGCGCGCCATCGACGGTCTTGGCGGGCCGGCCACCGGTGATCTCCGCGAACGGGTCGGTGCGAGCCAGGTCACTGTTGAGGTTGCGCGCGTACAACCAGGCGCCGACGCTGCCGAGCAGCGCCAACACCAGCACCGCGGCCCCGGCCACCAGGGCGATCCGACCCCAGCGCGGTCGCGGGCCGCGCCGCCCCGATCCGCCGGTGCCACCCGGGCCGCCGGGCCCGGTGGGCCCCGCCGGGCCGCCGGAGGGAGGCTGCTCCTCGTCGTACGACGGGTAGAAGCGCGCCTCGGTCGGACGGGCACGCCCGGAGGCGCCCCGATCGGGGCCGGGCACCGACGCGCGCCCGGCGCTGCGGTGCAGGTACGGATGCGGGACGCCGGCTGACGAGGTCGCGGACATGTAACTCAGGGTACGTAGCGGGAGCCACTGCCGCCTTCAGGCGACACTCAGCGGCAGGCGGTACGCGAAGATCTGGTTACCCTAGCCGCGACCGGAAGTACTCGATCGTGCGTCGCAGGCCATCTTCGGGCGCTACCGACGGCTCGTATCCGAGCAGTTCACGAGCGAGCGTGAGATCCGGTCGGCGCATCTCCGGGTCATCCGAGCTGCGGGTGACATAGGTCACCTTCGAGGTGCTGTCGGAGAGCGACACGATCAACTCGGCGAGTTGCCGCATGGTCAGCTCGTGCTCGGTGCCGCAGTTGACCGGGCCGGTCTCGGTCGAGTCGAGCAGCAGCAGGATGCCGCGCACCAGATCCTCGACGAAGCAGATGGACCGGGTCTGGTTGCCAGTGCCGTGCACGGTGATCGGCTCGCCGCGCAGCGCCTGGGAGATGAAGGTGGGGATGGCGCGGCCGTCGTCCGGGCGCATCCGCGGGCCGTACGTGTTGAAGATCCGGACGATCGCCGCGTCGAGCCCGCGGTAGCGGTGGTACGCCATCGTGGCGGCCTCGGAGAAGCGTTTGGCCTCGTCGTAGACGCTGCGGACCCCGATCGGGTTGACGTTGCCCCAGTACGTTTCCCGCTGCGGGTGCTCCTTCGGGTCTCCGTACGCCTCGGAGGTGGACGCCATCAGGAACCGGGCGCCGTCGGCGGCCGCGCGCTCCAGCAGGTGCAGGGTGCCGACCGAGCCGACCCGGAGGATCTCCACAGGCAACTGGGCGAAGTCGGTGGGGCTGGCCGGCGAGGCCATGTGCAGGATCGCGTCGAACCGCTCGGCCAGCGCCGGGTGGTGGGTCGGCAGACCGTCGGAGATGTCCGCTTCGACGAGGGTGAAGGTCGGTCGGTCCAGCAGGTGGGCGACGTTCTCCTTGGAGCCGGTCACGAAGTTGTCCAGCGCCACCACAGTGCAGCCTCGGGCGATCAGCGAGTCCACCAGGTGCGACGGAACGAAGCCAGCTCCGCCGGTGACGAGGACGCGGTGACCGGACCCAAAGCGCTCAGCAACCTTCATGCGGCTCAGCCTACCGACCGCCCAATTAGCGGAAGGGGTCCCCTGTTGACGTCGTACGTCAACCGGGGACCCCTCGACAGGTGCCGCGATCAGTGGGCGCCAGAGCCGGTGAGGGCGCGCACCTCCAGCTCCGCGTACTTCTCCTCGTCGTGCTCCTTGGAGATGACGGTGCCGATCCATCCGCAGAGGAAACCGAACGGGATGGAGAGGATGCCCGGGTTGGACAGCGGGAACCACTGCCAGTCGTGGTCCGGGAACATCGAGGTCGCCGCACCGGAGACCACCGGCGAGAAGAACACCAGCAGCACGGCCGAGATCAGCCCGCCGTAGATCGCCCACACCGCGCCGGAGGTGTTGAACCGCCGCCAGAAGAGGCTGTAGAGGATCGCCGGCAGGTTGCCCGAGGCGGCGACCGCGAAGGCCAGCGCCACCAGGAACGCCACGTTGAGATTCTGCGCGTAGATCGACAGGGCGATCGACACCGCGCCGATCCCCAGGGCGGAGATCCGGGCGACCCGCACTTCCTGCCGCTCCGACGCCTCACCCTTCTTCAGCACGTTCGCGTAGAAGTCGTGCGCCAGGCTGGACGACGAGGCCAACGTCAACCCGGCGACCACCGCGAGGATGGTGGCGAAGGCGACCGCCGCGATGATCGCCAGCAGAGCTGCCCCGCCCAGTTCACCGCCGAAGAAGTCGATGCCGAGCGCCTCGGCCAACTGCGGCGCGGCGGTGTTGCCGGCCTTGTCCTGCGCCGTGATCGCCTGGCTGCCGACCAGCGCCGCCGCACCGAAGCCGAGGGCCAGGGTGAGCAGGTAGAAGGTGCCGATGATGCCGATCGCCCAGAGCACGCTCTTACGGGCCGCCTTCGCGGTCGGCACCGTGTAGAAGCGGATCAGGATGTGCGGCAGACCGGCGGTGCCGAGCACCAGGGCGATGCCCAGGGACAGCAGGTCGACCTTGTTGTAGAACGTCTGCGTCGAGTTGCCGGCGACCTCGACGCCGTACCGGAGCCCGGGTTCGAGGAACGCGCTGCCCTTGCCGGACGCGGCGGCCGCCTGGCCGAGCAGCTCCGACAGGTTGAAGTTGAACTTCGCCAGCACCAGGATGGTCATCAACAGCGCGCCGCCCATGAGCAGGAACGCCTTGACGATCTGCACGTAGGTGGTGCCCTTCATGCCACCCACGGTCACGTAGATGATCATCAGCGTGCCGACCATGATGATGGTGGCCACCTTGGCGGTGTCCGCGTCCATGCCGAGGAAGGTCGTCCCCGGCCGGATGCCGAGCAGCAGCGCGACCAGCGCGCCCGCGCCAACCATCTGGGCGAGCAAGTAGAAGATCGACACCGTGATGGTGGAGACCGCCGCCGCCGTACGCACCGGACGCTGACGCATCCGGAAGGCCAGCACGTCCGCCATCGTGTACCGGCCCGAGTTCCGCAGCAGCTCCGCGACCAGCAGCAGGGCCACCAGCCAGGCGACCAGGAAGCCGATCGAGTAGAGGAAGCCGTCGTAGCCGTACAGCGCGATGATGCCGGCGATGCCGAGGAACGAGGCGGCCGACATGTAGTCGCCGCCGATCGCCATGCCGTTCTGGAAGCCGGAGAAGGACCGGCCGCCCGCGTAGAAGTCCGTCGCCGTCTTGGTCTGCCGGCTGGCCCAGATGGTGATGCCCAGGGTCACCGCCACGAAGACCAGGAAGAGCGTGATGGTCAGGTTGCGGGCGGTGTGATCGCCCGCCTCAGCCGCGAGGAACGTCTCAACCGCGTGAACCGTCTTCACGGGTCACCTCCCCGATCTCGGCGCGGATCCGGTCCGCGATGGGGTCGATCTTCCGGTCCGCGTACCGGGAGTAGAGCCAGGCGATCAGGAACGTGGAGACGAACTGGAGCAGGCCGAAGACCAGTGCGACGTTGATGTTGCTGCCGAACAGCTTCGTGCCCATGAAGTCCCGGGCGTACGCGGAGAGAATGACGTAGAGCGCATACCACAGGAAGAACGCGACGGTCATCGGGAAGACGAAGCCGCGCAGCGCACGCCGCAGCCCGGCGAACTCGTCCGACCGTTGTACGGCCAGGTACTTGTCCGACTGGGAAGCGGCCGGAGCGGGTGTGTCCGTGGACATCTGTGGATCACCACCTTCACAGGCGTCAGAGGAGTTTCGCGCACCGTAAAGAGCGCACTCCCCGCCAGGGAAGGCTGAGATCGACGCCGGTCGGCGAGTGCGCCGAGCGGTTGACTGGCTGCGCCAAGTGACTCAGGTCACTGCGGTGATCGGTCACCCTGGCGGGGCGTCCGTTCAGCTCGGCAGCTCGTGGTAGCGACCTCGGTAGTGCAGGAGCGGAGTGGCCTCGTCGGCCAGGTCGACCGCCTCGATCGTGGCCTCGACCAGCAGGCCCCAGCCGTACTCCCGGGCGGTGTCCAGCCGGCACCCGGCCCAGCCGCCGGCATCCGTCGGAACCGGCCCGTACGGCGTCTCGTTCCATCCGCCGGTGGCGAAGAGCCCGCCCGGGGCGGGGAAGAGGCCGGCGAACCGGTCGGCGAGTTGCCGGTGCGGCGGGCCGAGCGGCGTGACAGCGAACCGCCCCGACTCCTCGACGGCCGCCCAGAGGTCGGACTCCGGGTCGATCAGCCCGAGCAGCCGGTCCGGTTCCCCCTCGGCCACCAGGGTGGACGAGACGGTCAGCCCGGCCGGGCCGGGTGCCGTCCAGAGGGTCACCGGTGCGGCGAGGCGACCACGCAGCCGGCGTACCGGCGACCGTTGCCCGGTCGGCACCGCGAACGGATCGGTGTGGTGGATCTCGGCACCCGGCTCATGATTCACGTGAAACATTGTGCCGCCCCGACCCCTCGCCCAACCAAGGAAGCGCTCGTGCAGATCGGCGGGTCGTCCGCCGAGCCGGGCGAGCTGATCACCGGCCTCCGCCATCATCGTGGCCAGGTAGACCAGCAGCCCGGCTCACCAGCCGGGCCCGGCCTTCGCGATCGGCCGACCCCGTACGGTGGTCGAAGGGTCTCTCCGGTTTGAGCGATATACCTCTGAGGCATAAATATGACTCAGAGGTATATCGCTTGTGGTGGCGTGGCGCTCCCGGCCGGCGCAGCTCACCAGCGGCCACCGTTCGCGCGCCAGGTTTGCGCCGGGGTCAGCCAACCGGCCCGGCCTGGTCGCGGCAGGGCCACCGTCGGCCCGTTCGCCCACGCGGGTAATTGATTCGGCGGGCCTACCGACCGCTCCGATCCGTTCGCGCCCGGCACGGCCGCTGGTGCCGCAACTTACTACACAGCGCAGTCACGTATTTACCGGAGAGGTAAGGATGAACGTCGAGATGTGGGTGCGGGCGTTGAAGGCCGCCCGAGCCGGTGCCGAGGTGTCCCAGGAGGCTCTGGCCACGCTGACGGCCATGACCGTTCCTCAACCCCACTGGCGGACGTCGACCAGGTCCGGCGACACGGGTGGTGCCTGTGTCGAGGTGGCGGACAATCTGCCCGGCGTCGTTCTGGTCCGGGACAGCAAGGATCGCTCCGGCCCGACCCTCAGCTTCGCGCCAGCCGCTTGGCGTGGCTTCATCGCCGACGCCGCCCAGGACCCCAGCCGACGCGCTGACTAGCGGCGCGGGGTGACTGTGGCCAGCAGCTCCGGCTGGCGCCGGTCCAGGACGTCGCCGGCCAGGTACGCGCCCAGCAGCGCCGCGCCCAGCCCGTACGCGGCGCCGACCGGCAGGGCCAGCCAGAGCCACGCGTCACCGAGCAGCGCGGCGGCCACCACCATCGGCACCGCGGCGACCACCGAGGCGAGCATGGCCAGCAGGGTGAGCAGGCCCTTCGCCAGGCCCGCACCGCTGTTCATGGCGAACGGGTTGCTCGTCTCCGGCAGTGAGTACGCCCCGAGCACCGAGATCAGGCTGTTCACCGCCAGCCCGGCGCCGTAGGTGGCGACCAGGCCGCCGATGGTGAGCCCGATCCACTCCGGTCGACTGAGCAGAAACGACAACACCACAGCGACGACGCCCAACATGGGCAGCACGTACAGCGAGAAAGCCGTCATCCGGGCCCGCAACTCGACCCGGCCGGGCACCCCGGCGACCACGTTCGCCGCGTACGCGCTGCCGTCGAAGCCGAACTGGTTGGCCAGGGTGACAGCGGCGAGCACGCCCACGAGGAGCATGGAGATGGTGACCACCACCGGTGAGCTGTCGCTGGCAGCCGCCGTGAACCCGGCGCCGTCCTCGAACGCGAAGTCCCCGCCCGTAACGTTGATCAACACCGGTACGAAGATGCCGACCACAGCGATCGTGATCAGGTTGGCCCGGCGGCGCGCGTCCCGCCACCAGTAGCGGGCCTCCCGAGCGACCAGGGCACCGAACCGGTCCCGGCCGGCCCAGGTGGCGACCCGGGGAAACAGTTGGGCGACCGCGCCGCCGGTGACCCCACGCCGCACCGGGGCCTTACCGGCGCTCGCCGCACCCACCATCGCCGACTCGATCGACCGGGACCACCAGGCCAGCAGGGCACCGAGCGCCACCACGGTGATCAGCAACTTGACCGGTGCCGCCCACACCCGCCCCTGGGCCACGTCGATGCCGACGGTCCACGGAGCTCCCAAGGGCGTCCAACCGATCACGGTCGCCACGCCGGTCAACCGGGTCCAGTCCGCCTCGCGCAGCGCGGCGAGGCCGAAGACCTGCAACGGGCCGAGCAGCGCGGCCGTCACCGCCAGCAGCACGGCCGCCAGGTCGCGGACCCGTCGGGACCGCAACATCGTGGCGAAGGCGCTGGTCACCGCCCGGCTGGCCGCCACACACAGCAGCAACCCGGCGAGCACACCCACGACGGCGACCAACCCCGCTGACCAGCCGCCCAACGACCAGGAGGTCAGCACCAGCCCGGACGACGCGATGAGCACCGCCAGCACCGGCACGCTGATGAGGGCCGCCACGAACAGGCCGGTCACCAACGTGCGCCGGGGAAGCGGCAGCAGCGCGAACCGGGCCGGGTCCAGTGTCTCGTCCACGCCGAAGAAGACGAGCGGGAGAAGGAGCCAACCCAGCACCAGCAGCCCGCCACCGGCCGCCGCGATCAGCACCGCGTACCGGCCGTCGTCGGTCAGGCCCGGCGCGGCGAAGAGGAAGAACCCGGCGGCGGCGAACCAGAGCCCGAGCAACGCGCCGCCGACGAACAGGGCGATCCGCCAACCCTGGCCCCGAAAGTTGTTGCCCATCACCCGCAGCTTGAGCCGCACGAAGTGGCGAGCGGAGACAGCGCGTACGGGTGCGGCGGGGGTGGCGTCCGCGCTCACTGGGAGAGCCACGACAGCTCCTCGCCGGTCGCGGTGCGCCCGCCGACCACCTCGACGAAGACCTGCTCCAACGAGCGACCGCCGCGGACCTCGTCGATGGTCCCGACCCGCTTGATGGTGCCGCCGGCCAGGATCGCCACGTGCGAGCAGAGCCGCTCGACGACCTCCATGACGTGGCTGGAGAAGACCACGGTGCCGCCGCCGGCCGCGTACCGGGTGAGGATGTCCCGGATCAGCGCCGCGGAGACCGGGTCGACCGCCTCGAACGGCTCGTCCAACACCAACACCCGGGGGCCGTGCAGCAGCGCGCAGGCCAGGCCGATCTTCTTCTTCATGCCCGCCGAGTAGTCCACCACCAGCGTTCGACCGGCGTCACCGAGCGCCAGCACGTCCAGCAGCTCGGCAGCCCGTTGGTCGACCACCGTCGGGTCCATCCCCCGCAACAACCCGTTGTACGCCAGCAGCTCCGCGCCGGTCAGCCGGTCGAACAACCGGACCCCGTCGGGCATCACACCGAGCAGCCGCTTGGCGGTGACCGGGTCCTGCCAGACGTCGTGCCCGAGCACCCAGGCCGAGCCGGCGTCCGGTCGCAACAGCCCGACCGCCATCGACAGGGTGGTCGTCTTGCCGGCGCCGTTCGGGCCGAGCAGGCCGTAGAAGGAGCCGGCGGGGACGTCCAGGTCGACGCCGGCCACCGCGATCGTGCCGTCGAACCGCTTGGCCAGGCCACGCAGTGCGAGCGCGGGGTGCTCAACAGTCATGCGCCGACGTTATCCGTCGATCGCCAGTTCCGCCGTCCGGCGACGGGCGGACCCGCGATCATCCCCGAGGCGGACGAAGGTTCCGGGCAACAGACCCGCCGATCTTGCGGTCTCTGTTGTCGACATGGGGGATATGCGTCCTCTGTCGCGACAGAAAGTGCAAGATCGCGGAGCAGGTCGATCCAGCGCGGCCAGCTGTGCAACCGGACACCGCGCTCGCGGGTGACAGGGGCAGGAGCGAAACGGGGAGAGACATTGGACAGAGATGACGGCTTCGAGGAGTTCTATCGAGCCAGCAGGCACCGGGTCGTCACAGTGCTGTACGCGCTCGGTGGCGACCTCCACGAGGCGCAGGACGCCGCACAGGAGGCGTACGTGCGGGCCTGGCAGCGCTGGCGGCGCATCAGCGAGTACGACGATCCGGAGGCGTGGGTGCACCACGTGGGACACCGCCTGCTTCAGAACCGTTGGCGGAAGATCCGGAACGGGATCACCGCCCATCGGCGGAATGGTCCGGTGAACGCTGTCGGACCACCGTCGGAGAACACCGTCGCGCTGGTCTCCGCGTTACGCCAGTTGCCGACTGACCAACGCGAGGCGATCGTCCTGCACCACCTCGCGGATCTCTCGGTCGCGGACATCGCGACCCGGACTGCTGTTCCGGTCGGCACGGTCAAGGCCCGACTCGCCCGAGGGCGTAAGGCCCTCGCACCTCTGCTCGGCACCACCCTCCCCGAGGAGGTCAGCAATGCCTGATCAGCCCTTCGTTGACCTGTTCCGGGACACCGAGCACCTGAGCTGGCCCCCGACCGCACAGGTGCGGGAGCGCGGCCGGCGGCGGACCCGTCAGACGAGGATCGCGGCGGCGCTCGCCGCAGTGGTGGCGGTGGCCCTGGTGGCCACCGGCGCGGTGGCGCTGGCCGGTGGCCGGGAGGGCGCGCCGACGCCGGTGCTGCCGGCGACCGGATCACCCACGCCGACACCCACCCCGACACCCACGCCGTCGGCCACCTCGGCCGCACCTCGGTCGTCGACGACCAGCACCACTCCCGCCGCACCGCCATCGAGCCCGTCACGTACGCCGTCGGCCGGTTCCACCAACCCGGCGATTCCGGCCGCAGCCATGCTGCGGCTCTCGGATCTGCCCGCCGGCTTCACGATGGCAGAGGACGACATCGACGGCGATTGGAGCCTGGAGTCAGTGTCGATCTACTGTCGCGAAGCGCCGACGGGAACGTCCAACGGCAGGCTCGCCCAGCGAACCGTGTCGTTCGACTCGCCGACCGACAGGATGATTCAACGCGTCGTCCGTTTCTCGATTCGCGATGCCGCCCGTGAGATGGACGCGGTCCGGGCACTTTTCACCGACTGCGAACCCAGGGGGGCGACCAGTTCGATGTCGGTCCTGGCCGATGGGCTGGGGGCCGGTGACGAGTCTCTGCTGGTGGGCTCGGACATCGAGGGCGTGCGGAGCCGCTGGCTCGTCGTACGGCAGGGTGACCTTGTGGCACAGGTGGCGTTGGACATGGACACCACCCCGAAGGAGGCGCTGCGGTACGCCCGCCCGGTGGCGCAGCGGCTCTGCGCCGGCACTGACACCTGCTGAGGGCATGTCGCAGCGGTGATCACTGCATGCGGAGGGCTTCCGGGGTGTGTAGGCGGAGCATGGTGGCGGCGACGTCGGCCGGGGCCCGCCGGCGGGTCGCCATCGACACGGCGACCATCACCGTGAAGGCCAGTGGCACCGTCCAGGCGGCCGGCTGCGCGATGAGCGTGGCCGGCCAGCCGGACAGCGGTGGCCCGAGCACTGTGACCAGCACCGCGCCGATCGCCGCGCCGCCGCCGGCCACCACGCCGGCGGTGGCGCCCACGTCGGTCAGCCCGCGCCACCAGATGCCGAGCACCAGCAGCGGGCAGAAGCTCGACGCGGCGACCGCGAAGGCCAGCCCGACGACCTGCGAGACGTCCAGCCCGGAGACGTGCAGCGCCAGCACCGCTGGCACACCACCGGCGATGACGGTGGCCAGCCGGAACCCGCGTACCGACCCTCGACCGAGCACGTCCGTCGAGATCACCCCGGCGACGCTGGTCAGCAGGCCGGACGAGGTGGAGAGGAACGCCGCGAAGGCGCCCGCGGCGACCAGCGCAGCGAGTAGCCGCCCGGCCAGGCCGTCACCCAGGGCCGCTTCGGGTAGCAGCACCACCACCGCGTCGGTCTGGCCGCTGAGCAGCAACTGCGGGGTGTAGATCCGGCCGAGGACCCCGTACAGGGTGGGCAGCAGGTAGAACGCGCCGACCAAGGCCAGCACCACCAGCGTGGTCCGACGGGCCGCCGCGCCGTCCGGATTGGTGTAGAAGCGGACCAGCACGTGCGGCAGGCCCATGGTGCCCAGGAAGGTGGCCAGGATCAGCGAGTACGTGGCGAACAGGCCGCGGTCGTCGTCACCGGCGGCGCTGGGCAGCAACCAGTCGTTGGCATCGGTGGCCACTCCGGAGACGTCCGGCACCGGATCACCGGCAGCGAAGGTCAACTCGTCGCCGGGGCGTACCTCCCGGATGTCACCGTCGGGCAGGGTGAGGGTCGCGCGGTGCTCGACCACGACGGTGGTCGCGGCCCGGAACGTCGGCCCGTCGGGCGGGGTCACCGCCGGGCGGCCGTCGGCCTGCCACTGCAGGGCCAGGAAGATCACCGGTACGGCGAGGGCGGTCAGCTTGAGCCAGTACTGGAACGCCTGCACGAAGGTGATCGCGCGCATGCCGCCCAGTGCCACGTTCGCGGTGACCACTGCCGCCACCAGCAGGGCGCCGAGGGGGTACGGGGAGCCGGCCACAGTGGCCAGGGTCAGCCCGGCGCCCTGGAGTTGCGGCACCAGGTACAGCCAACCGATGAAGATCACGAAGGCGGTGGCGAGGATGCGGAGCCGCCGCGAGCCCAACCGCAACTCGCAGAAGTCGGGCAGGGTGAACGCCCCGGAGCGGCGCAGTGGCGCGGCCACGAAGAGCAGCAGGGCCAGGTAGCCGGCGGCGAACCCGACCGGGTACCAGAGCACGTCCACGCCGTACTTGAGGACCAGCCCCGCGATGCCGAGGAAGCTCGCCGCTGACAGGTACTCCCCGCCGATGGCGGCGGCGTTCCAGGTGGGACTGATGGCCCTGGACGCCACCAGGAAGTCGGAAGTGGTTCGGGCCAACCGCAGCCCGTAGAAGCCGATCCCGACGGTGACCAGGGTGACCGCCACGATGGCCGGGACCACGAAGTCGTTGCCCACTCAGCGCTCCGGCCGTTGCACCAGGTCGGTGAAGTCCTGCTCGTTGCGCTCGGCCAGCCGCACGTACGCCCAGCCCACGCCGATCAGGAACGGAAAGGAGGCCACCCCGAGCAGCAGCCACGGCAGGTTGACGCCGGTGACTGTGGTCCGGCCGAGCGAGGGCGCGATCGCGAACAGCCAGGGCAGCCCACCCAGACCGATGGCCACCACCAGGGACAGCCGCAGCGCCAGCGCGAGTTGGGCCCGGACCAGGCCGCGGACCAGCGCTTCGCCGACCTGGGTCTGCTGGGCCAGCTCGGCGCGGGTCCGCTCGGCGCGGGTGTCCTGCCTGGTGATCTCGGCCAGCACGATCCGGGACCGCCGGGGCGGCGGTACCGCACCGCTCGACCCCACGTCGGGGAGTTGCTTGGCCACCCCGGCAGTCTCGCCCGCCGTACGCGATTGTCAAGCGCTCACCAGCGTTGCAACCCGAGGCAGTCGGTCAGGCTGGCGCTCACCGGGGTCGTGTCGAGAACCCGCCTGGCGCGTTCCCTGCCGAGGTTCTCCGCCCAGAACCCGTCCCGGGGCAGCTCGGAGGCGATCTGCCCCAGCGCGCAGGAGCGCATCGGCTCGGGCAGCCGGTCCAGAGCCGGTACGGCGTCGGCCGACAGCCCGGACAGGTAGCTGACGTCCAACCGGCCGGTCTCCAGATACCGGGCGACGTTCCGTTCGGCGATCAGGCGATCCGGGTTCAGAAGGGCCAACCCGAGCAGCGCCAGTACCGCGGTGCCGACCACCAGCCGAGGGAGCCATTCGGCCCGCAGCCGCACCACGGCAACCCCGACCAGGACGAAGAGCAGCCCGAGCCAGATCTCGACAGTCGACACGACGAGCCGCAGCCGGGTGGCTCCGTACGCGTCGGCGTAGACCTGCATTCGGTAGAGCGCCGAGGCGACGATCACCAGACTGAGCGCGGTGAGTGTGCCGAGCAGTACGCGGACCAGCAGGCGGTCCCTCCGGGTGGCCTTCGGCGCTCGGCGGGCGGCGATCGCGATCACCAGCAGGGTGAGTGCGGTGACGGCGAGCAGTTGCCAGAACCCGCCGCGGGCGTACTGGGCGTAGGTGAGCCCCGCCGTCCGCAGCACGTGCCCCGCCCCGCCGAACAACACTGTCAGCTGGACCAGCACGAACGCGGCGAAGAGGGCGTCGAGCAACACCAGCGGGAGGGTCCACTCCAGCCGGTGGGCCGGCCGTGACGACGCCGGTCGCAGGCCCTCCAGGTCGGGTGGGCGGGTGACCAGGTACGCGCCGCCGAGCAGGCCACCGCCGATCAGGGTCAGCCGCAGCAACCAGCCGATCACACCGGCCGGGCCGATGTCGGGCAGCAGCCCGCCGACCAGGTTGGCGAAGACCGCGTCGGCGGAGGCGAAGAGCAGCCCGAACAGCGTCAGCAGGACGGCGGAGACCGCCAGGCTGGTCACGATGCGTCCGAACCCGACCCCCGACCCCGCCGAGCGGTTGGTGCGCACTCCGCGTATCGCCCACGGAAGCGCCCGTACCGTCGCGGCGGGTGGCAGGGTCACGGCGACAAGCATTCCGAGTGGGCTTCGCCCGCCGGTCACCGCGAGCGTCCCGGCCCCCACCGCTGCGATCAGGCAGAGCGCGAAGAGCCAACCGGCGGCCCGGAACGTGCCGACGGCGATCAAGGCGACCGTCGCGGCAGCCCAGGCGACCTGCGCCACCCGTCCCGGTGCCCCCGTGGCACCGGGACGGGCGGGTTCGGCGCCGGTTGCGGTGCCGGGCTCGGTCGGCTCGGTGCGGGCCGCGAACGGGGAGGACGTCAGGGGCCTGACGACGGCGGCTGTGGTGAGGGCGGCCGTGCCGGCCAACGCGGCGACCAGCCAGCCGAGGCCCGGACGAACCGTCGTGAGCGCCGAGGCGCCGACGACCGCCGCCGCCGTCGACGCCACCAGCACCATCGGACCCGCGTCGCCGGATGGCCCCGGCCAGCGCCGCGCGATCATCGATGGTGGCCGGGGCAGGAGCGGTGCGGCCTGGGGCCGACCGGGGGCCGGCGATGCGCCCGGACCGGGCCTGACGGTTGGGGCGACCTGCGTTGGCCCGGTCGGCCCGGTGGCCGGGAGGGGGGTGCTGCCGGGGCTGGTCATGCGGCCTCTTCTCGGTATGGCCCGTCGCACGGGATGGTGACCTGGATGCGGCAGCCGGGCCGGTCACCCCGATCTGGTCCGGCGGGATCGAGGACACCGATCCGGCCGCCGTGCAGTTCGACGACCCACCGGGCGATGGCCAGGCCGAGCCCGGTCCCACCGCCGGCCGACCGGTCGCCGCGGGTGAACCGCTCGAACACCCGGGAACGCTCGTCCGGCGGTATGCCCGGGCCCTCGTCGCTCACCTCGAAGCGGAGCTGGTCGCCGTGTTCCTCGGCGCACACCCGTACCGCGCCGCCGGGTGGGCTGTGGCGGGCCGCGTTGTCCAGGAGGTTCGCGAAGACCTGGTGCAGCCGCCACGGGTCCGCGTGGACCGTCAGCGGTGTCGGCAGGTCGCGGAGCTCAAAGCGCACGTCCAGGCCGGCGCCGGACGCGCTGGCCGTGGCATGCTCCACGGCCTCGTCGAGGAAGTCCCCCACGTCGATGCGTACGCGCCGCAGCGGCACCACCCCGGCGTCGAGTCGGGACAGGTCGAGCAGGTCGGCGACGAGGTGCCCGAGCCGTTCGGTCTGGGCCAACGCCGAACGCAGCGCCGCGGGTTCGGGATCGGCGACCCCGTCGACCATGTTCTCCAGCACGCCCTGCAAAGCGGTGATCGGCGTACGCAGCTCGTGCGAGACGTTGGCGATCAGCTCACGTCGGCGCTGGTCGGCGGCGTGCAGATCCTCGGCCATCTTGTTGAACGCCTGGGCCAGCTCGCCGACCTCGTCGCGGGAGGTGGCGCGCACCCGACGCGTGTAGTCGCCGCGGGCCATCGCGCCGGCGGCCGCCGTCATGTCCCGCAACGGCGAGGTCATGCCGTGCGCGAGCACCTGCGAGGTGAGCAGGGCGACGGCGATGGCGGTGGCCGAGGTGATCGGCGGCGGCCAGCCGATGCCGTACGAGAAGTAGGCGAGCCCGGCCGCCCCGGAGGCGACCAGCAGCACACCCAGCTTCAGCTTGATCGAGCGCACCGGGTCCAGCGGTCGGGGCAGCAGCTCCAGCACCCGGTCCAGCCGGGTGAGCACTGTCGTCGTCATGACGGCAGCTCCAGGGCGTAGCCGACCCCGTGCACAGTGCGGATGAGGTCGGCACCCAGCTTGCGGCGCAGAGCCTTGATGTGGCTGTCCACCGTGCGGGTGCCGCTCCCGTCGCCCCATCCCCAGACGTCGGCGAGCAGCCGTTCCCGGGGGAGCACCGTGCGGGGTCGACCCGCGAGGTGGACCAGCAGGTCGAACTCGGTCGGGGTGAGGTGCACGTCCGCCCCGGCCCGGCGGACCCGTCGCTCCGCCTCGTTGATCTCGATGTCGCCGAGGCGGATGGCTGGCGGCGCGGGAGTGGCGGCGGCCCGCTCCATCCGACGCAGCAGGACGTGCACCCGGGCGGTGAGTTCCCGCATCGAGAACGGCTTGGTGAGGTAGTCGTCCGCGCCGACCGCCAGCCCCACGAGCAGGTCGGTCTCGTCGTCGCGGGCGGTGAGCATCAGCACCGGCACCGGCCGGTCGGCCTGGATCCGGCGGCACACCTCCAGGCCGTCGAAGCCCGGCAGCATCACGTCGAGGACGACGAGATCCGGCTGTGCGGCGTGGAACTGGGCGACCGCGCTGGGCCCGTCCGCCGCGATCTCCACTGTGAAACCCTCGGCCCGTAGTCGGGCGGCGATGGACTCGGCGATGGTCCGTTCGTCCTCGACCACCAGTACCCGGCGTGCGCTCATGGGTCCTGACTGTAGGGAGCGGCCGTGGAGATCAGTGGTTTGCGTTGTGAATAACCTGTGGAGAACCGGCCACGGCTGTGGATAACTCGGTGATCATGCCGGCTGGCGTGGGGGAACTCCGGAGGCTCGTTGTGGACAACCGACTCAGCGGGGCCGGTGGCACAGTGCCACCGGCCCCGCCGTGTCGATCCGTCAGCTGGTCGGTACGACCAGGTCCACGGACATGCTGCCGCTGGCCGGAACGGTGAACCTCTCCAACACGCGGGTGCCGTCCGGCTGCGTCACCAGGTAGCGACCGTCGACCTGGTGGTCCTCGCCGAGGTAGGCGTTGTAGGTGAAGAAGACCCGCTGCGGCCCCTTGAGTCGCATGGTGAACCGGCCGTCGGTGATCGAGCCGCTGCCCGCGATGTCGCCGGTGTCGACGCTGCGAGCAATGACCCACCCACCGGTGAACGGGGTGCCGTCGGGTGTGCGGAAGGTGCCCGTCAGCGCGACGCCCTGGTCGAGCTGGGCGTCCTGGGTGGCGGTCGTACCGGCGGTGACGGTCACCGGGGTGGCGCTGAAGCGGCTCGTCTTGTTGCCGGACCACTGGCTGGCATACGAGTAGCTGCTGAACACCAGGGGCCAGGCGTACGGACCGAGCCGCTCGATGGTGTAGACGCCGCGCTCGTCGGTGCTGGCGTCCTGGGCTCCGACCCCGGGGTGACCGGTGAGCACCGAGATGTCGACCGTGGTGAGCGGCTTGCCGTTCGTGTCGGTGACCGTGCCGGTGACCTTGCCGGCCCGATCCATCCTGACCTGGGGGCCGGTTGTCACCTGTCCCACGGTGGCGACGACGGAGACGGCCTGCCGTTCGTCGCCGGTCCCGCCGTCGGCGCCCACCCACTGGCGACCGTAGACATCCTCCTGAGGCACCGCGAAGAGCTTGTAGTCACCACCGATCAGCGGGCCCACCGTGATCCGGCCGTTGCGGTCGCTGCACTCGCCGTAGCCGTCCTTGAGCGCGGCCTGCTTGGGCAGGAACGCGTCCAGGCAGACGTCCCGCACTGGTGCGCCGGTCTGCCTGTCGACGATTGTGGAGGTGATGACCGCACCCGGTCGCATCTTCACGGTGAGCTTGGTGGTGCCGTTCGCCTCCACGCGCACGCGGGTCAGGTCGCGGGAGAAGTACAACTTGTCCGGCGCGTACAGGTAGAGGTCGTGGCGACCCTGGGGCAGGCCGGTGACGGTCACCGTGCCGCTGCCGTTGTTGCACCTCGCGTCGATGCAGAAGTTGGCGACGGGCGCGCCGGTCACCGAATCGACGGCAGAGATGGCGACAGACCCGGTGCCGACGAGGCTGTCCGCGATGGTTGTCTGCCGCCCGCCACGGACCTGGACCACGTTCGCGTCCTCGGCGGTCAGCTTGCCCTTG
The DNA here is from genome assembly GCF_036347035.1 of Micromonospora sp. NBC_00821. Classification (NCBI taxonomy): domain Bacteria; kingdom Bacillati; phylum Actinomycetota; class Actinomycetes; order Micromonosporales; family Micromonosporaceae; genus Micromonospora; species Micromonospora sp. NBC_00821. The sequence continues at coordinate 86,281 of NZ_CP108880.1, read as the reverse complement.
TAGTACTGCTGCCGCTCACCGGCGATCACGCCGACCTTGTACGAGCCCTGGAGCACCTGGACGCTGAACTCGCCCTCGGCGTCGGTCTCCGTCCACGCTCCGCCGTACATGTTCGCGGTGGTGATGTCGACCTGAGCGTTGGCGAGCGGCGCGCCGGTGGCGGTGGTGAACCGACCGGTGAGCCCGCCCACCGGCAGCACCGTTTCGTTCACCTCGGTCGTCGTGTCCACCTTCACCTCGAAGACGGTCGCGCCCACCTCGTCGAGCTGCCCCGGGACGTACTGGCTCTGGTAGGAGCCCTCGATCGGGTTGAAGCTCACCCGGTAGCGGCCTGGCAACGCGTAGATGGTGAACTGGCCGTCCCCGTCGGTGCGACCACCGGCCCAGCTGTAGGTGTCGACCTCATTGGCATTGATGCTCAGGTCGGGCACCGGGTCGCCGGCGCTGTCGACGATCCGGCCGGTGATAGCGCCGGTGGCGAAGAGTTCCTCGTCGACGGTGGTGGTGGCTCCGGCGGAGACGGTCACCGGGTCGGCGTCCGACAACTGCGTCTTCTGGTGGTGGTACTGCTCGGGTCGGGGCCACGGGACGAAACCTACGGTGTACGAGCCGGCAGCCAAGCCCGCGATGCTGTAGTTGCCGTCGGCGTCGGTGGTGGTGGAGCCGACGCTCTCGTAGTCGCCCGCGGGATATACCTGCACGAAGACGTCGCCGGCGGCGGTGCCGGAGCTGAGGGTCACTCGTCCGTTGACCGCGCCTGTCTCCGCGGCCTGGGCCGGGGTGGCGCCGGGCAGCACAAGTGCTGCCACGACGGCACCGGCCAGCAAAGTGCGGCGGGCTCGGAATAATTGCATTGATGTCCCAATGTGAAGGCGGGTGGGGCGGCCTGAGCAGGCTCCGCCCGCACCGGCCCGGCGCCCCGTACGGATCGGCACCCGGAGAATAGGTCACCGGCTATGGCTGTGGAACTGCCCGGGTGGTCGGACCTCCGATGTGGACCGTTTGTGTTACTCCAGGCCGATGCGCTCCGGCCGGGCCGAGGCGGAGCCGAGCCAGGTGTGCGGGTTGCCGTACCAGCACCAGCCCAGCTTGGGCGCGCCCTGGCTGATCCACAGCGCCGGCACCCGCTTGTCACCGCACCGGGAGCCGACCAGCGAGAAGCACCGGTTGCTGGCCAGCGCGGCCGGGTGCAGCGTGATGAAGGCGAGCCCCTCGTCGATGCTCAGCGGCAACCGGCCCTGAGCGGTGATCCCCTCCATGGCCGTGGCGGGTGCCAGATTGCGGTACTCCTCGCCGCGGTCGACGTCGAAGAGCAGGTACGCCGGACCGGCCGGCACCTCCAGTTCCTTGATCGGGTCGAAGCGGGGCAGGTCGTCCTCGGCGTAGTTCCGGTCGACGACGCCGGGCTTGCGCTTGCCGGCCAGGGTGGTCAGCTCCACCCGTTCCGGCACACCGATCAGGTCCCGGGTGGTGACCAGCAGGAACGGCACCCGGGCGTCGGTGGGGGCGGGCAGCCCGGCGGTGCCCTCGACCGCCCTGGCCCGCAGTGGCGCGACCAGGTCGCGGAAGGTGCTCTCGGTCATCCCGGCGAGGGCGGGGTAGCCGAGCTGCACCAGTCGGTCGAGTTGACTGTCGAACTCGGATTCGGCGTCGAACGGGGTCTCGGTCACGGCAGGGCCTCCCGGAAGTCGTACGGACTAGCGTACAACGTACGGTAGGGCTCCATCCATTCCCGGCTCAGCGATTCCAATCCTGCTTCGCGGCCCTGACCAGCTTGTCCTTCAGCTCCCGGGTGTGCCGCCGGCTCACCGGCAGCTCGGTCGAGTCGATGACCACCACGTAGCCGGAGTTGACCAGCCGCAACTCCGCGATCAACTTCAACTGCACCAGGTACGACCGGTGCACCCTGACGAAACCGGCATCGGCCCAGCGCTCCGCCAGCGTGGCCAGCGAGACCCGCACCAGGTGCGACCCCTCCGCGGTGTGCAACCGGGCGTAGTCGCCCTGCGCCTCCACCCAACGCACCGCCGAACGGGGCAGCATCCGGGTGGTGCCGGCCAACTCGATGGGGATGGTCGGGTCCTCCTCCGCGCGGGCCAGCGCCGCCGGGTGCGACGGCACCACCCGCGAGCCGATCACCCGGCGCAGCGACTCGGCCAGGCGATCGGCGCGCACCGGTTTCCGCACGTAGTCGGTGGCGCCCAGATCGAAGGCGTCCACCGCGCCGTCGTCGTACGCGGTGACGAACACGATCGCCGGTGGCCGGGCGAAGCGGCGCAACACCCGGGCCAGCTCCATGCCGTCCAGACCGGGCATTCGGATGTCCAGGAAGACCACGTCCACGTCGCCGTCGCGCAGCAGCCGCAGGGCCTCGGTGGCGTCGCCGGCCGTGTGCAGCCGGGCCACCCGGGGGTCGGCCCGCAGGTGGTACGCCAGCTCGTCGAGCGCGGGCGGCTCGTCGTCCACCGCGAGGACGCGCAGGAAACCGGACGCGTTCACCGCACCCGTCCCGGTCCGCTCGCTCACGAGCCTGCCCGCACGCCGGGGTGGAACTTCGGCACCCGCATGCTCACCTTCGTGCCCGAGCCCAACCCGGTCTCCACGACCAGGCCGAACCGGTCCCCGAAGACCGAGCGCAACCGCTCGTCGACGTTGGAGAGGCCGACGTGCTGGCCCGTGTCGTCGCCCGGGTCGCCGGTGCCGCGGGCCAGCTCGGCGATGCCGGCGGTCAGCGTCGTCGGATCCATTCCCACTCCGTCGTCCTCCACCGTGATGTGGCATTCGGCTCCCGCGTCCCGGGCCTCGATGCTCACCATGCCCGTGCCCGGCTTGCGGGACAACCCGTGGCGAACCGCGTTCTCCACGAGCGGCTGGAGGCAGAGGAACGGCAGCGTCACCGGCAGCACCTCCGGGGCGATCTGCAACCGCACCTGCAACCGGTCGCCGAACCGGGCTCGCTCGATGGTCAGGTAGCGGTCGATCGACCGCAGCTCCTCGGCCAGCGTGGTGAACTCCCCGTGCGCCCGGAACGAGTAGCGGGTGAACTCCGCGAACTCCAGGATCAGCTCCCGGGCCCGCTCCGGGTCGGTGCGGACGAACGAGCCGATCGCGGTCAGCGCGTTGTAGATGAAGTGCGGGCTGATCTGCGCCCGCAACGCACGGATCTCGGCGCGGGCCAGCCGCTCCCGCGACGAGTCCAGCTCGGCCAGGGCGAGCTGGTTGCCAGCCCAGTGCGCCGTCTCCAGGGTGGCCTGCACCAACCCCGGAGGCGGCGGGCTGTCGGCGACCGCCACCAGCGCGCCCACCACCCGGCCGTCCGCCGCCAACAACGGCGCGACCACCGCCCCGCGGACCGGGCAGTCGACCCGGTCGCAGTGCAGTTCCTGCTCACCCAGCACCGTCGAGCGGCCGCTGTCCACCGTCCCCTGGGCCGCCGCGAGCAGTTGATCTCCGTGGTGCGTGCCGCGCCCGTCGAGGGCCAGCAGCCGGTCGGCGTCGGTGAGCGCCAGCCCGACCGCGCCCACCAGCGCCCGCAGATGCCGTACGGCCTTCGCCGCGCCCGCCTCGCTCAACCCCGCTCGCAGCGGCTCGGCGGCCAGCCCGGCGGTGTGCAGCACCTCGTAGGTGGCCCGCTGGGTGGCCGTCGCGATGCCACGGCGGGCCCGCAACCGCAGCACCGCCAGCAGGGCTGCGGTCAGCGCGGTGACGAGTGAGACGACGCCGACCACGGCGGAGAGGTTGGCAGCCACGCAGCGATCCTCGCCCCTACGAGCCGAAGCGCCAACCCTCTAGTACGCGCCCTTGCGGGCGAGCACCACCCCGACGGTCCGCCACAGGATGCTCAGGTCGTACGCGAGCGACCAGTTGTCGACGTAGTAGAGGTCCAGTCGGACCGACTCGTCCCAGGACAAATCGGAGCGGCCAGAGACCTGCCACAACCCGGTCATGCCGGGGCGGACCAGCAGTCGGCGCCGCACGTCGCCCAGGAAGTCACCGTCGTCGGCCGGTAGCGGGCGGGGCCCGACCAGCGACATCTCGCCCCACAGCACGTTGATCAGCTGCGGCAGCTCGTCCAGCGACGTGGCCCGCAGGAAGCGGCCGACCGGGAAGACCCGAGGGTCCTCCTTCATCTTGAACAGCATGCCGTCGGTCTCGTTCCGATCGACAAGGCTGGCCAGCCGGTCCTCGGCGTTGACGTACATGGTCCGGAACTTCCACACCCGGAACGTGCGCCCCTCGTGCCCCACCCGGGGCTGGCGGAAGAAGACCGACCCTGGGTCGGAGATCCGGATCGCCACGCCGATGGCCAGGAAGAGCGGGACCAGCAGCAGCAGGCCGAGACCGGCCGCGACCCGGTCCATCAGGTTCTTGGCCAGCAGCGCCGGCCCGGAGAGGGTCGGCTCCTCGACGTGCAGCAGCGGCAGACCCTCGATCGGCCGGATGTGCACCCGAGGGCCGGCGATGTCGGTGAGCTGCGGGGCGACCACCAGGTCGACGCCGGAGCCCTCCAACTGCCAGGCCAGCCGGCGCAACTCGCCCGGCTCGGCGCTCGCCGACCCGCAGACGGCGATCGTGTCCCCACCGACCTCACGGACCAGGGCCAGGACGTCGCGTCCGGCGTACACCGGAACCGGGGTCGGCATGCCTCTGGCCGCCGCGTACCCGTCGGTGATGTGGATGGCGACGGGCATCAGCCCGGCGGCCGGGCTGCGGGTGACCGCCGCATAGACCTCCAGGCATTCGGGCAGGGTGCCGACAAGCACCATCCGGTGAGCAGCCTGGCCGGCCCGCCGCCGGATGTAGTGCAGCGCCCAGCGGGCCACGAAACGGCCCCACAGGATCAACAGCAGCGCGCCGAGCAGGGCCGTGCCGACCGTCCAGCGGGACAACTCGGTCTTGGTGGCGAACGCGAGGAACGAGACGCTCGCGGCGACGGTCACCCCGGCCCGGATGACCCGCTTGAACTCGTCCGGGCCGAGCCCCAGATAGCGCCTGTCGTAGGCCCGGTTGCTCCAGAGGATGACCACCCAGCCGAGCGGGAGCAGCAGGTAGGAGACGGTGTGGAACCACGTCGGGTCCTGCTGGGTGCCGGAGAACCCGGAGGCGGCCTGGTCGAACAGCTGGATCGCGATCCAACTGGCGAACGCCGCCGCGCCGAAGTCGAGAAGCAGCAGGATCGCGATGTAGGGGCGGTGCCAGCGGGAGACACGGCGTCGCGCCCTCGTCCAAGCCGACCGAGGGACGCCGTTGTGGGACGGCGGCGTCGGCGGCTGGATCTCGAAGCTGTCGACGTGCCGCACGAGTCTGCTCCGGCCTTCGTTGGTTACCGGGCGCTGGAGGCTTGCCGTCACCTCACCCATGTCCTCCCGCATGACACGGGCCGCTCACTCGGCGTGAAGGCCCGGGTCGCCCACCGTCCCAGTCTCCCACGCGGCCTCCGACCGGTCGTCGCCCCGAAGGAGATTGGCGACCGCCGGTGCTGGCGGGATCTGGCCGGCTCCGCACCATTTCAGAAGCCGGGGACCGGGCCACTATACCGATGGATGCGCGCGTGGCGAGAAGGGCGGACCGGAGCTTCCGCTCACTGAGGGCGATTCCGCTCCGTAGTCCTGAAGTGCAATTACTCACCGTACGAGGCGAGACAACCGACGGTCAGCGAGTGGCTTGCCGCCGGTCTGACAGGTGGGGCAGTACTGCAAGCTGGAGTCGGCGAACGACACCTCGCGCACTGTGTCCCCACAGACCGGGCAGGGCAGCCCGGTGCGGGCGTGCACCTTCAGCCCGGAGCGCTTCTCGCCCTTGAGTTCCGCGGCCCGCTGACCGAGGGACCGCTCGACCGCGTCGCCGAGGACCTGTCGGGTCGCGGCGTGCAGTGTGGCGATCTGGGCGTCGGTGAGCCGATCGGTGATCGCGAACGGGGACAGCTTCGCGGCGTGCAGGATCTCGTCGGAGTACGCGTTGCCCACCCCGGACAGCACCGACTGGTCGGTCAGCACCCCCTTGACCTGCCCCCGCCTGCTCCGCAGCCGCTCGGCGAAGAGAGGCAGATCCGCGGCGAGCGCGTCCGGGCCCAGCTTGGCCACCCCGGGGACCGTCGCGAGGTCGGTGACCAGATACGCGGCCAGCTTCTTCTGGGTGCCGGCCTCGGTGAGGTCGAAGCCGGAACCGTCGTCCAGGCGTACCCGCACCGCGATCGGGCCTTTGCCCGGACGCAGCGGGGTGGTGGCGGGGAACGCCTCCCGGTAGTGCAGCCAGCCTGCTCGCGCCAAATGCACCACCAGGTGCAGGCCGCCCTCGAAGAGGACGTCGAGGAACTTTCCGTGCCGACTGGCGTCGACCACCGCCCGGCCGGCGACCTCGGTCGGCGCCGGCTCGTACGTTTTCAGGGCGCTGATCGCGGCGATCTCCAGCCGATCGACGCGCCGCCCCACCGCGCGCTGACGCAGGTAACCCGCGAGCGCCTCAACCTCCGGTAGTTCGGGCACGACACAACGGTAGCCTTCTTTCCCGTGAGCGTGAGGAATGAGCTTGCGAGTCCCGCAATCGCGAACGAGAGGCAAGCTCCGTGAGAATCGTGGTGGCACACAACCGGTACCGGGAAGCCCAGCCTTCCGGTGAGAACACGATCGTCGACTCGGAGATCGCTCAGCTCACCGCCGCCGGCGTGGAGGTGCTGCCCTTCATTCGCAGCTCGGACGAGATCCCGTCGATGTCGAAGGCGGCGAAGGCGCTGCTGCCGATCTCGCCGATCTGGGCGCCGCGCGCCCAGCATGACCTGAGCCGGCTGCTCACCGAGCACCGACCGGACGTCCTGCACCTGCACAACCCGTACCCCCTGATCTCGCCGTGGGTGGTGCGGACCGCGCACCGGCACGGCGTGCCGGTGGTGCAGACGGTGCACAACTACCGGCAGGTCTGCTCGTCGGGGATCTACTTCCGCGACGGCGTGATCTGTCAGGACTGCAAGGGTCGGGCGTTGGGTGTGCCGGCGATCAAGCACCGCTGCTACCGCGACTCGGCCGTGCAGAGCGCGCTGATGGCGACCACCCTGGCCGTGCACCGGGGCACCTGGCGCTCGGTGGACCGGTACATCGCGCTCACCTCGGCGATCGCCGATCACCTCCGCGACTACGGCATTTCGGACGAACGCATCGTGGTGAAGCCGAACTCCGTCCCCGACCCGGGTCGGCCGGCGCCGCTGGGTGACGGGTTCCTCTACATGGCCCGGCTCTCTCCGGAGAAGGGCGTCGACCTGCTGCTGGACGCCTGGCGTCGGCACCCGGTGGGTTCGTTGGGCACACTGCGGGTGGCCGGTGACGGCGAGCTGCGCCCGCTCGTGGAGGCAGCCGCCGCCGAGCGACCCGACGTGGTCTACCTCGGTCAGCTCGACCGGGCCGGCGTGCAGGCCGCGGTCGAGGCGAGCGCTGTGGTGATCGCCGCCGCGATGTGGCACGACGTGCTGCCCACCGTGATCATCGAGGCGTTGGCGAACGGCCGGCCGGTGCTCGGTACGGCGTTGGGCGGCATTCCGTACCTGGTCGGGGCCGACGCCCCGCACGAGCCCGCCGGCACCGGGCCCGCCGAGAACGCCTCCGCGGTCGCCGGGGGCGGCGGCGGGTCAGCCATGCCGGCGGGGATCGGTCTGGGCGAGGCCGGTTGGGTGGTCGCCCCGGAGCCGGCCGCGCTCGCGGCCGCCCTGCCGGTCGCCCGCGCGGGAGCGTCCGGGCTGACCCTGGGCGCCCGCGCCCGCTACGAGCGCACCTTCCACCCCGACGTGGTCACCAAGCGGCTCATCGACATCTACGCAAGCCTGGCCCGAACCCCCAACCCCGTCTAACCCCGCGCCCCCGCGCCCCCGCGCCCCGCGCCCACGCGCCCGCCCCGCGCGCCCCGCGCGCCCCGCCCCGCGCGCCCCGCCCCCACCCCGCCGATCTTGCAGTTTCGGTCGTCGATATCGGGTGAGATGCCCCTTGTGTCGCGACAGCAAGTGCAAGATCGCGGAGCAGGGACTGGTTGGTTAGCGCACGGAGGCTCGGGCGGAGAAGGCGATGCTGGCCAGTAGGAAGCCGCCGTTGACGATTGTGAAGGCGACCATCACCCAGAGGACCAGAGCGGGGGCCACCGCGAGCACCACGGCGGCCACGAAGACCACAGCGCCGTAGTCGCGGACCAGCTTCACCAGGCGCACCGGCAGCGAGGTCGAGGTGACCATGCTGGCCGCGTTCGGGCCGGCCTGCATCACCGACGTCACCAGGTTGACCATCCAGGTGCCCGCGAAGGTCGCCACGAGCCAGGTCGGCGTGCCCGGCTCCTGCGCCACGGCGGTGGCGCCCAGCGCTGCCACCAGGGCGATCTGCGCGGCCACGTCGCAGAGCACGTCGACGCGCGCACCGGCCGCGCTGCCCTGGCCGGTCACCCGGGCCAGCTGCCCGTCCGCGCAGTCCAGGGAGTACGCCACCTGCCAGCCGACCAGGGCGAGCAGGCCGACCACCCAGGCCGGTACGTCCCCGGCGGCGACCGGGCCGGCGAGCGCCACCACGGTGACCGAGGTGGCCAGCCCGAGCACCAGGTTGGTGATTGTCAACGCTGTCGGTCGCAGCCCGAGCCGCTGGGCGACGAGCGCGAACACGGCCCCCAGCCACTGGCTGATCGACTCGCTGAACAGGCCGCCGCCCCGGTTTACCCGGTGGAAGTCGGCGACGGTGGGACGGGGGTCAGCCAAGCTGGTCGCGGATTGCACCGGCGTAGTCTGCCAGCCGCTCCCGGGTCTCGGTAGGCGACAGTGCCAGGTGTTCGAGGATGGTGTACCGGTCCGGCCGGGTACGCGGCGCGAACTGCACCGCCTCGATGAACTGGTCGTCGGTGAGCGCCACCTCGGCGGGGAGCCGGGGCAGGCCGTGCCGGGCGAGGCAGGCCGACATCTCCCCGAAGCGGCGGAGATCTCCGCGCAGCCAGGTGCAGAACAGCGCACCCAGCCCGGCCAGCTCGCCGTGCGAGGCGGTCCCGGGAAAGAGCGAGTCGACAGCGTGCATGATCTCGTGGCAGCCGCCGCTGCACGGACGGCTGGTGCCGTCGACAGCCATCGCCAGACCGCTGGAGATCAACGCCTCGGCGAGGACGATCACGAAGGCGTCGTCGCTCATGTCGCCGGGGTGGTTGAGCACCGCTTCGGCGCCCGCCCGCGAGAGCGACGCGGCCAGCCCGTCGACTGGCTCACCGCGTACCTGTCGGGACAGCTCCCAGTCGGCCAGCGCGCTGATGTTGCTGATCACGTCGCCGATGCCGGCCCGGTTGTGCCGGTCCGGGCCGCTCTCCACGAAGTCCAGGTCGACGATCACCCCGATCGGGATGTGGACGCCGTAGGAGCCCTTGATCCCGTCGGTGATCAGGCTGGCCACCGGAGAGGCGATCCCGTCGTTGGCGAGGCTGGTCGCCACCGACACCATCGGCAGCCCTCGGCGGGTCGCCGCGTACTTGGCCACGTCGATGGTCTTGCCGCCGCCGATGCCGACCACCGCGTCGTAGGACCGGGCGCGGAGTTTGCCGCCCAGGTCGTCGGCGGCGTCCAGCGTCCCGCCGGAGACGGTGAACACGTCCGCCGAGCGCAGCGACGGTCGGATCAGCTCCGCGATCTGGGCACCCTGACCCGGGCCGACCACCACCGCGACGTCGCCCCCGGAGGAGATCCGCCCGTCGGCCAGGATCGCGCCCAGGTCGGCGACCGCCCCGCGTCGCACGTCGATGTGCAGCGGGGTGAGGACGCTCCGAGCTAGTAGAGGCACGCGATCTCCCGCGCGCGGGCCAGGTCGGCGTGGTTGTCGACCTCGACCCAGGGGACGTCACCGATCGGCGCCGCCCGCACCTCCCCGCCCCGGTCGGAGAACTCCTGGTAGCCGTCCTCGTAGTAGAGGTTCGGGTCCCGTCGCCAGGTCGCCTCCAGCGCGTCGGCGAGGGCGTCGGCGACCTGTGGCTCGATCAGCGTCGCGCCGATGTACTCCCCGTACGCCTCGCCCGGGTCCATGATCTTGGTGATCCGGGTGAGCTGGCCGGCGGCGTCGAAGGTGGTCTTCATCTCCTCCTCGGCCAGCGGCTTGAGGGTGTCCACCGCCAGCAGGATGCCGGGGCCACGCTCGGCGAGCAGGGTCTTCTCCACGCTCACCGGGTGCACGGTGTCCCCGTTGACAAGCAGCACCCCGCGCGCGAAGTACTCCCGGGCGAGCCAGAGCGAGTAGGCGTTGTTCCACTCCTCGGCCTTGTCGTTGTGCACAAGGGTGAGCGTGACCCCGTACCGCTTCTCCAGGTCGGCCTGCCGCTCGCGGACCGCGTCCGCCGCGTAGCCGACGACGATCACGATGTCGGTGAGCCCGACCTCGGCGAGGTTGCCCAGCGCGATGTCCAGGATCGTCGTCTCGCCGTCCACCGGCACCAACGCCTTGGGCAGGGTGTCGGTGTACGGGCGCAGCCGTCGTCCCGCTCCGGCCGCGAGCACCATTCCGATCATCGCGACATCCTCCCTAGTCCTGCTCCCGTCACCGGTGGAGGATAGCGCCGGCCGGGTGCGCCGCTCCGGCCAACCGGGTCAGCCGGGCAATGCCGCCAGGTCGGCGAGCATGGTCAGGCGCTCCTCCGCGCTGAGTACGGCGTACGGGCCGGCGGCCCGCCGGTCGGTCTCCAGTTCGATGGCGAGCCGCTCGGGGCCGGCCGGCAGAACGGCGATGCTCGACGCGGTGTGCCCGGCGGCGGTCCAGGCGGCGGCGTGCGCATCGGCCCGGTGGTGTCGCAGCGTGCCGAGCCGGTTGAGCAGCAGTACGCCCGACGGGGTGCCGTCCGGCTCGTACGGGGGCGCCAGCGCGGCGAAGGCCGAGGCGGCCGGGTTCGCCTCCTCGTCGGCCAGCACCAGGGCGTACGACAGCAGTCGGCCGAGCATGGCCACCAGCCGCGCCACCCGGTCGTCGTGGCCGGCCCACAACTCCTCGGTGACCTCGGCGTGCACCTGGTACAGCTCGGCGAGGAAGGCGGCGCCCCGCTCGGTGGCGGACAGCGCGCCGTCCGGGCCGCGGTAGATCATTCCGTGGGCCACCTGCTTGTCCACCGTCCGCCGGCAGGCGACCGGGTCCTGGTAGCGGGTGATCGCCGCGAACCCGGGCCCGTCGACACTGCCACCGGGTGCGGCCAGTCGGGTGCGCAGGTCGACCAGGAAGCCGGTGGCGGTGATTCCGCCGTAGCGCTGGGACAACTCGGCGCCACCACCGTCCCGGCCGGCCAGGATGCCGGCGCGGAAGGTCCGGTCCACTGCCGGTGCGAGCAGCCCGGCGATCCGGTGGGGCGCCAGCTCGACGGTGTTCACAGACCGATCGACCGCAGGACGGCGAAGCCCTCCTCCGCGATCCGCCGGATCAGCCCGTCGTTGACGTCGCGGTGCTCGTCGAGCACTGTCACCTCGTGCTCGGCCAGCCAGCGGTACTCGGTGTGCTTGCCGGCCTCGAGCATCGGGCGGTCGAGGTCGCCGTCGACGCGGACCAGGAAGTCGTGCTCGGTCCGGGCCAGGCCGTCGTCGCCGACGTAGCTGTACTCGCCCACCTGACCCAGGACGTGGGAGAGGACCCAGCCGGTCTCCTCGGTGATCTCCCGGCGCAGTGCCTCGTCGATGTCCTCGCCCGGCTCCACGTGGCCACCGACGATGTCCCAACAGTTGGGAAACAGGCGTCGGTGTGGTGAGCGGCGCTGAAAGAAGATTCGGCCGTCATGGTCGACGATCAGCGCGCCGGCGCAGCGCAGGGGCTCGGTGGACACCATCCGACAGTAGCCAGCGTCCGCAGCTTGTGCGATGCCGCTCTTGTCCCGGAAACATCCACCGACCACCATGTCCGTACCGAATGCCACCGTCCCAAAGGGGTGATGTGTGATGCAGGTACGGGATGCGATGTCCAGCCAGGTCCTCGTCGTCGGTCCGGAGCACACGCTCCGCCAGGCGGCCCGGATGATGTCGGCCCGCGGTGTCGGGTCGGCGGTCGTGATCGACCCGGATTCCGAGGGCGTCGGGATCATGACCGAACGCGACGTGTTGAAGGCCATTGGCGCCGGCCTCGACTGCGACGTGGAACGCACCGGCGCCCACCTGACCTGGGACGTGGTCTACGCGGGGCCGGAGTGGACGGTGGCCGAGGCCGCCGCCGCGATGGCCCGGGGTGGATTTCGGCACCTGGTGGTGCTGGACGGCCGGGAGGTGGCCGGCGTGATCTCCGTGCGGGACATCATGCGGGTCTGGTCGGAGAGCCAGGCGGTCGCCACTACCTGACCGACTGTGGTGTGCGGGGCCGGATCGATGGGTAGACATCCCTTGCGGGCGCGGAGATGCCGTGGCCCGTGGGGGAGGTCCCGATGCGCGACGCGGAGCGGCTGGTCGAGCAGCAGTACGCGATGCTCCTGCGGCGGGACGTGGCCCGTTTGCCGGATCTCTACGCACCGGAGGCGTTCTACGCCATGCCGGGCGTGACGGTCCGTCCGATCGAGCTGCCCGCGCTGCTGCGCACTTGGACGGGCGCCTTTCCGGATCTGCGGGTCGACCCGATGGGCGCGGTCCGCACGGGCGGTGGGGCCGCTGTCGAGCTGCGGCTGACCGGCACCCACACCGGCACCCTGCATTCGCCGTACGGCACCGTCGCGCCCACCGGCCGGCTGGTGAGCTGGGAGGTGGCCGACGTGGTCCGGGCCCGCAAGGGTCTGATCACCGCTTGGCGCTCCTACTTCGACTGGAGTCAGCTCCTCGACGCGCTCGGCGTGCGGCTGGAGGGACTTTCCCGGGCCGCGCAGCACGACGCGCTCGCCCTTCCGGTTTGATCTGCCGCCGACCGGTGGAGTCGGGTCACCCGACCCGGTGGCTCAGGATGCGGACATCGCCGTGCCGACCGCGCGTCCCCCGCCGCCGCCCGTACGCTCAACATCCATGACCGCCGAGCAGTTGATCTCCTTTGCCCGTGGGGCTCCCTCGCTGGACATCGTCGATGTCGAGGGGCTCAAGGCCGCCGCCGTCCGCGCCTTCGACGCCGACCCCGCAGGGGTGACGGCGTACGGCACCTCAGTCGGGTACCTTCCGCTGCGAAAGTGGATCGCCGAGAAGCACGGGGTCGAGGCCGACCAGGTGCTGGTCACCAATGGGTCGCTCCAGGCCGACGCGTTCCTCTTCGACCACCTGGTCCGCCCTGGCGACGCGGTGGTGGTGGAGCGCCCGACGTACGACCGGACGTTGCTCAACCTCCAGCGGATGGGCAGTGAGCTGCACAGCATCGCCGTCCAGCCGGATGGTCTGGACACTGCCGAGCTGCGCAAGCTGCTGGAGTCCGGGGTCCGCCCCCGGCTCGCGCACGTCATCCCGAACTACCAGAACCCGGCCGGCATGACGCTGTCCCTGGAGAAGCGCCGGGAGTTGCTCGACCTGGCCGCCGAGTACGAGTTCACGATCTTCGAGGACGACCCGTACGCGGACATCCGCTTCCGTGGCGAGGCGTTGCCATCGATGCTCTCGCTGGACACCCGCAACGTGGTGGTGCACGCGTCGAGCTTCACCAAGACGGTCTGCCCGGGTGTGCGGGTCGGTTACCTGGTCGGCCCGGCCGACCTGATCGCCTCCATCGCGAAGAACGCGACAAGCCTCTACATCTCTCCCGGGATGGTGTCCCAGGCGATCGTTCACCAGTTCTGCGTCTCCGGCGACATCGACCGCTCGATCGAGACGGTCCGGGCAGCGCTGGGCGAGCGGGCCCAGGTGCTCGCCGAGTCGTTGCGCCGGCACCTGCCGCAGGCGCGGTTCGTGGAGCCCGACGGCGGCTACTTCCTCTGGGTGGAGTTCCCGGAGGACGTGCTGGTCGACCGGCTCGCCCCGGCGGCGGCCGAGCGCGGGGTCGCCGTGGTCAAGGGCAGTGACTTCGTGCTGGACGGCGGGCGGCACGCTCTCCGACTGGCCTTCTCGGCGGTGACCGCCGACAAGATCGACGAGGGTGTTCGGCGGCTCGCCTCGGCCGTCGAGGCCGTCCGCAGCTGACGTAACTGTCGGGTTCCTGACAGAACGACGATGCCGGCCGTCCCGGGGCTCCCCTCCGGGCGGCCGGCTGGCCCACAATGCTGCGAGCGTCACCCCGCCAGCTGCGGAATGCACCGCCCGGCCTCCGGGCCGGCCCCGCCGGGTTGACGCGGCAGCACAACCTCCCGCCCCCACAGGTGCCGGGTGGGCCGTGTCGTTCCCCCGCACACCCCCCGATGCGGCCCGGCCCGCCCGGCGCCGCCCTCAGGCGACCGCCGTCACACCGGTCCTCGACCGCGATCGGCGTAGCCTGCAAGCCGCAGCCGAGCGCGGGAGGTGACGCGATGACGGATCGGACAGAGCGGGACCGGACGGCACCGTCGACCACCGGTCGGGTGCTACGACCTCGGGCGTGGCCCTCCCCGGTCCGGGCGATGACCCGGATCCTCAACGCCGACGGCTCGCCGCCCGTTGCGGCCCCGACCGGCACGGGCACCGGTCGCAGCGCGGTGGTCGACTGCGCGCTGTACGTCGACGGCAAGCGGCAGCCCGGCGACTGGACCTACGCGGAGGCGTTGGCCGCTGCCCGCCGTGAGGAGCACGGCTTCGTCTGGATCGGCCTGCACCAGCCGGAGCTGGCCGAGATGACCGCCATCGCGGAGACCTACGGCCTGCACGAGCTGGCCGTCGAGGACGCCGTCAAGGCCGAGCAGCGCCCCAAGCTGGAGCGGTTCGGCGACGTCGTCTTCCTGGTGCTGCGCACCGCTCGCTACTGCGAGCACACCGAGCTGACCGAGAACTCCGAGGTGGTGGAGACCGGGCAGGTGATGCTCTTCATCGGCCCGAACTTCGTGATCAGTGTCCGGCACGGGGATGCCTGCCGGCTCGCCCCGATCCGCGCCGACCTGGAGACCAAGCAGGAGTTGCTGTTGCACGGCCCGTGGGCGGTGGCGTACGGGGTGACGGACCGGGTGGTCGACCTCTATCTGGAGGTGGCCGACCAGATCGAGGACGACCTGGACATGCTGGAGGCCGAGGTCTTCGACCGCCACGGCCACGGGCGGATCCAGCGGATCTACCAGATGAAGCGGGAACTGGTGGAGTTCAAGCGGGCGGTGGTGCCGTTGCAACGGCCGCTGATGACGCTGACCTCCCAGGTCAACCGGGACGTGCCAAAGGAGATCCGCAAGTACTTCCGGGACGTACAGGACCACCTGAGCCGCACCGTGGAGCAGGTGAACTCCTACGACGACCTGCTGAACTCGATCCTCCAGGCGCGGCTGGCCCAGGTCACCGTCGACCAGAACAACGACATGCGCAAGATCGCTGCCTGGGCCGGTATCGCCGCGGTCTGGACCGCCATCGCCGGCATCTACGGGATGAACTTCGACAACATGCCCGAGCTGAAGATGACCTACGGCTATCCGGTGGTGTTGGCCCTCATGCTCGGCGTCTCGCTGGCCCTCTACCGCTGGTTCCGCCGCAACGGCTGGCTCTGATCTCGCGGTAGCGCCGCTCACACGGAAGCGCCGACGAGTGGGTCCACCCACTCGCCGGCGCCCGATGCGCTGCTGTTGACGTCAGCGGCGGCCGTTGGTGCGGGCCGTGTCCTTGCCCAGCGCCTTGGTGAGATCGTCGGTCGGACGACCGGAGACGTCGGTGGCGCCCTCGGCGACCGACGGGACCTTGTCGGTCGGGCGGACACCGGTCTGCTTGGCCGGGGCGGTGGTGCTGGCGCTGGAGCCGCCGGCCACCGCCGAGCTGCCCGCGCCGGTCATCGCCGCGCCGGACATGGCGGACCCGTCGGACCCGCGGGCGGCGGAGGGCGTACGTACCTCGATCGAGTCGACTTCGTCGCGCATCGGCTCCAGGGTGCTGCGGGTCGGGTCGTACTCGGCCCACTCCTGCTGCTCCCGGCGGCGACGCAGCGCGACCGCGCCGGCCACGCCGACGATGGCACCCGCCGCCAACAGGCCGGTCATCATCGAGCCGCGACGACGCGGCTGCTTCTTCTTACCGGTGATCCGCATGGTCTTCGACTTGGCCTTCCTGGTCAGCGGCCCTGCCTGCGCGGCGCCGTCACGAGCAGCCGCCGCCAGCGGTGCCAGCGTGGTGAGAGTCGTCCCCCAGCCGGTCGACGCGCGGTCGCGTACCTTCGCGGCGGTCGGTGCGACGTAACCCCGGGCCACCTGGACCCGCGGGCCGACGGTCGCGCCGGCGCCCTTCGCGGCGTGGTTGGCTGCCAGCATCAGGTGGCTGATGCTCTGGTTCAGCTCGGCCTTTGCCAGCTGCCCCTGGGACTTACGCCGCCCGAATCCAAACACGGTCCTACCTCCTGGGAGTTGTTCCTTCGTCATCCTCCACCTTCGGATGCCTCCGCGATGCCAGATCGGGCACATGGGAGGATCCGCATGGAACTGACCAACGAGTGAGGAGTACCCGTGGCCGAGGCTATCTACGCCACCCTGCACACCAACGCTGGCCCGATCCGGCTGGAGCTCTTCCCCAACCACGCGCCGAAGACCGTCCGCAACTTCGTCGACCTGGCCGAGGGCAACCGTGAGTACACCGACCCGCGCACCGGTCAGCCGGGCAGTGGTCCGTACTACGACGGCACCATCTCGCACCGGGTGATCAGCGGTTTCATGGTCCAGATGGGCGACCCGACCGGCACCGGCCGGGGCGGACCGGGCTACAAGTTCGCCGACGAGTTCCACCCGGAGCTGCGGTTCGACCGTCCGTACCTGCTGGCGATGGCGAACGCCGGACCGGGCACCAACGGTTCGCAGTTCTTCATCACGGTGTCCCAGACGCCGCACCTCAACAACCGGCACACCATCTTCGGCCAGGTCGCCGACGAGCAGTCGGTGAAGATCGTGGATTCGATCGCGAGCACCCCGACCGGTCCGAGCGACCGTCCGCTCCAGGACGTCGTCATCGAGCGGGTCGAGATCGAGCGGTCCGCTTCCTGAGCGACTGGCGAGGTACCTTTGCTCGCATGATTGAGCGCTCCGGAGCACGGCCGGTGCCAGCAGACCGTGTGGTGTTGGACGGAGGGTCGGCCCGGTGAGCGAGTCTCCGCCGACCACCCCGGTCTGCTACCGGCACCCCGGCCGGGAGACCTACGTCCGGTGCTCCCGCTGTGACCGGCCGATCTGCCCGGACTGCATGCGGGATGCCGCGGTCGGGCACCAGTGCCCGGAATGCGTCAACGAGGGGCGTCGCAGTGTCCGGCCGGCGCGTACCGCCTTCGGCGGCGGTACGGCCGGCCGGCACGGCTATGTCACAAAGGCGCTGATCGCCGTGAACGTGCTGTTCCTGCTGGTGTCCATCGCCTCCGCACGGGGCGGGGACGCGGCGGTGGGCGGCTCCGGCTTCGGCGGCCTGATGGGTGGCAGCACGCCGCTGACCGAGTGGGGTGCGGTGCTCGGCCGGGCCTACCTCTCCGACTACACGCTCGGCGGGATCGCCGAGGGCCAGTGGTACCGGCTGGTCACGGCGATGTTCCTGCACTACGGCGTGCTCCACCTGCTGCTCAACATGTGGGCGCTGTGGGTGCTCGGCCGGTCGTTGGAGGCCAACCTCGGGCGGGTGCGGTTCGCCGCGCTCTACCTGATCGCCGGCCTCGGCGGCAACGTGGCCGCCTACCTGTTCAGCAGCCCGCGGGCGGCCACCGTCGGCGCGTCGACCGCCGTGTTCGGTCTCTTCGCCGCGCTGATCATCATCGAGCGCAGGTTGGGCCGGGACATTTCCCGGATCATCCCGATCCTGGTGATCAACCTGGTGTTCACGCTGGCCGTGCCGGGCATCTCGATCCCCGGGCACCTGGGCGGGCTCGTGGTCGGCGCGCTGATGGCGTTGGTGCTCGCGTACGCGCCGCGCGGTCGGCGGACGCTGGTGCAGGTCACCGGTGGGGCACTGATCCTGCTGATCCTGCTCGCGCTGGTGCTCTTCCGGACCGCCGCGCTGCTCACCTGACAGGGCGGGCGGCGCGCAGGACGGAGGCCACCTCTTCCGGGGTGGCCCCCAGGTCGTACCGGCCGAACAGATGCAGCGAGTTGCCCGCGTCGATCTCCAGGGTCTCGCTGGTCAGCCCCAGCCGGGGCCGCCGGTCGACGGCGATCGCCTCGACCGCCGACCAGGGCAGCAGCCGTCGGCTGGCGAAGCCGTGGATGACGGTGAGCCCGGCCGGGTCCACCGCCAATCGGACCGGCGCGACCAGGTCACGTACCGACCAGCCGGCCAGCGCGGCGGCAGCCAGGACGGCCAGTGCCAGGCGGACCGGGTCGCCGTCGGCGAAGAGCAGCCCGAGCGCGACGAGCAGGACGGCGCCAGCCAGCTTCGCCGCCGGCAGGCTCGATGGCACCCGCCACTGCTGTGCCGGGGAGGTCTCATTCACCCGCCCAGCATGCCAGCGGACGTCGGATTCCGGCACCTCGTGCGGGTGTGGCCCGACGACCGGTCGATCGACGACGTAGGATCGGGGCAGCCCAAGTTACCGGGGAGTAAACATGAGTGACGCGGTCATCGTCGGCGCGGTACGTACCCCGGTCGGGCGGCGCAAGGGCAGCCTCGCCAGCGTCCACCCGGTCGACCTCTCGGCGCACGTGCTGCGCTCCCTCGCCGAGCGCACCGGGCTCGACCCGGCCCAGGTCGACGACGTCTTCTGGGGCTGTGTGTCCCAGGTCGGCGAGCAGTCGTGGAACATCGCCCGCAACGGCGTGCTCGCCGCCGGCTGGCCGGAGACGGTGCCGGGCACGACCCTGGACCGGCAGTGCGGCTCCAGCCAGCAGGCCCTGCACTTCGCCGCCGCGACGGTGCTCTCCGGTCAGGCCGACCTGGTGGTCGCCGGCGGCGTCGAGTCGATGACGAGGGTGCCGATGGGTTCCAGCGTGGCCGGCGGCATGCCGTTCAGTGACCAGCTTCGCGCCCGTTACCGGGGCGTCGAGGGCTTCGCCGACGACGCGCCGCTGCCGTTCAACCAGGGGGTCGGGGCCGAGCTGATCGCCCAACGGTGGCGCCTCTCGCGTACCCAACTGGACGAGTTCGCGCTGGCCAGCCACGAGAAGGCGGCCGCCGCGCAGGACGCCGGCGCGTTCGACCCGGAGCTGACAGCGGTGCCGCTCGCCGACGGTGGCAAGTTCGCCGCCGACGAGGGCATCCGCCGGGAGACCTCCCTGGAAAAGCTGGGTGAGCTGGCCACCCCGTTCCGCGCCGACGGCGTGGTGACCGCCGGGTCCGCGTCCCAGATCTCCGACGGCGCCGCAGCCCTCGCGGTGACCACCTCCGACTGGGCCAGCCGGCACGGCCTGCGCCCGCTGGCCCGGATCCACACCGCAGTGGTCGCCGCCGACGATCCGGTCGCCATGCTCACCGCGCCCATCCCGGCCACAGCGAAGGCGCTGCGCCGTGCGGGGCTGGGCATCGAGGAGATCGGCGTGTACGAGGTGAACGAGGCGTTCGCCCCGGTGCCGCTGGCCTGGCTGGCGGAGACCGAGGCGGACCCGGAGCGGCTCAACCCGCGCGGCGGGGCGATCGCCCTCGGCCACCCGCTCGGCGGCTCCGGTGCCCGGATCATGACCACAATGCTTCAGCACATGCGGGACAACGGCATCCGCTACGGCCTGCAGACCATGTGCGAGGGCGGCGGGATGGCCAACGCCACCATCGTCGAGCTGATCTGAGGACACCGCCGCCCGCCGGTCCGGGCGGCGCTCACGTCTGGTGGGCCCCGGATGCTGGTGGGGGCGCGAGCCGTCCGTTGGGCATGTGCACGACCCGGAGGAACGCGGGCAGCCGCCACGGCCTCGGCCCGCCGATGACGACGTCGCGCCGCAGCACCGCCTGCGCGATGCTGATCCGGCCGAACATCATCAGGTTGAACCGGGCGGGGCGGAACGTCACGCTCGCGTCGAACGGGGCGTCGGGTGGCGCGATCCACACCCGGCGGTCGCCCAGGGTCAGCGTCGTCGTCGGCGCGTACCGCGAGCGGAACTGCACCGACACGTGGTGCCGGGGCATCGGCAGGTCGGTGTTGAGCAGCACCCCGTACGTGTCGCGCAGCATGTCGAACATGAACAGGTCCCAGTAGAGCGCGGCGTGCTCGTCCGGCATCGGCCACGCCCGGCGGAGCGCCCGCGCGACGTCCCAGCCGTGCACGAGCAGCTCGTTTGTCAGATGGGCGAACAGGCCGGCGACCGTCACCCGCGCGTTGCCCAGCCAACTCACCGTCGAGCGCGGATCGGCCGACGTCGTCAGGAGGCGGCCGACCAGGTTGTTCAGCTGCGTCAGCAGCACCTCCGGGTCGCGCTCGGTGAAGTGGGCGAGCACCTGGGTGTTGACGTCGGCGACCGTGTCCACATTCGTGCTGGCCAGCATGTCCTCCAGCCCTGGCACCCGGATGGGGACCTCGGTGCCCTCCAGCCTCGACACGTACAGCACCGCGATCGACACCACGTGCGCGAGGGTGTCGGCCACTGTCCAGTCGGCAGTCGCCATGACTGTGGGTGAGGGCGCGGCGGCCACCAGATCGGTGAACCGGTCGGTGGCCGTTCGCAGTGCCGTGTTGGCCACACTCCACCGGTCCTGATCTGCCGCGCCAGTCACACGAACAGCTTCGAGCATCCAGCGCGCCGGAACATCTTCGAACGTGCCCTTCTTCCGCAGCGGCAGGACCGGCGTCAGTTGTTGTAGAACATGGTGGGGAACCAGCCGAAGCCGAAGATCGAGGGCACCCGGACGTCCCAGTACACGACTGTGAAGACGCCCAGGGCGATGAGCAGCGCGCCGCTGATCACCATGCTGCGTCGTACGTCGGCGGCGAGCCAGCCGATGAACCGGCCGCGGGTGAGCATGATCAGCAGTGCGAACAGCGCGGTGACCACGACGATGTTGCCGAGGGACTGCAGCACGAACGCGGCCGAACCGTACAGCGGGTTGCCGCTGTCGACAGCCCAGTGGAACAGCTTGTTGAACAACGGGTACGGCCGGCCGATGAGGAAGCCGCCGATGAGCGCGCCGAGGGTGATCACCCGTGCGACCGGCCGGTCGGCGAACACGTCCGGCACCGCCCGGATCGCGGCCAGCCCGAGATAGATGAGGGCCAGTCCGATGACGCCGAACACCACCGACGACTGGATGATGCGTACCGGCACCCCACCGGCGGTGTCGGTGGACAGCTGGGGGAGCCGGTCACCCAGCAGGACCCCGACGAACCCGTACACCGCTGCGACGGCGACCATGCCAAGGGTGAGGTACCCGACCGGCCGCAGCAGCAGCCGGAGCCGGTCACCGTTGGCAGAGCTTGCCGCGCCGAGCGGCCCGATGGACGCGAGCATCGCGATGTTGCACGCGGTGAACGTGCCGGCGAGGCCGGACACGAATGCGAACACCAGGCCGGCGGCGGTACCGGAGATCGCCGTCGCCTTCGCATCGTGACCGAGGATCCCGCTGGCGACGCTGTCACCGATGACCGAGTCGACGAACTCGTAGGACCAGAGCACCGCCAGGAGGACCCCGGCGGCCACGCTGACCGCGATGATGACGCCGTTGCGCGGTGGACGATCGGCGACGGAGGGGCGCGCGACGTTTCGAGTGGCTGTGGTTGGCGTTCCCGTCATAGCTCTACTCCCCGAGCCGATTCGAGCACTAATAACTGTGCGCAGCGATGATTTCGCTCTGAGCTTCCTCGGCGCATCTCCCAGGGTGCGGAGTCGGCAGATGTCACGGCCTCCGGTGGGACGTCGTGCCGTGCCCGGCGGCGGTGGAATAAGCGGTCCCCAAGTTCGGGAAGACGGCCTAGGGTGCCCAGCGTGACGACGATCGAGCGTGCCCCGGACTGGTCCGGCGAGCAGTGGCAGACGCAGGCCCGGTCCTGGGTCGACGAGCAGTTGACTCGCGCGGGTCGGCGAGTGACCGGGTCGGTGGAGCCGCGGGTCCGCCCGTGGTCGTTGGTGTGGCGGGTGCCGACCGACGATGGTCCGGTCTGGTTCAAGGCCAACAATCCGGGCACGACGCACGAGGCCGCCCTGATCGCGACGCTGGCCCGGTTCGCGCCGGAGCGGGTGCTGACCCCGATCGCGGTGGACCCGACACGGGGCTGGTCGTTGCTGCCCGACGGCGGCGAGTCACTGCGCGACCTGCTGGCCCGCGACCCGGACCTGACGCACTGGGAGCGGGCGCTGCCCGGGTACGCCGCCCTCCAGTTGGCCACCGCTGCGCAGGCCGACGAGCTGGTCACCTCCGGCGTACCGGACCATCGGCCCGAGGTGCTGGCCGGTCTCTTCGCCGAGCTGCTCGACGATCACGAGGCCCTGCTGATCGGCGTCGAGGGCGGGCTCAACCCCGAGGTGTACGACCGGCTGCGGGCGGAGGTGCCGTCGTACGCCGAGCGGTGCCGTCGGCTCGCCGAATTCGGCATTCCGGCCACCGTGCAGCACGACGACCTGCACGACGGCAACGTCTTCGCCGGCGCGGCCGGGTACCGGTACTTCGACTGGGGCGACGCCTCCGTGGCGCACCCGTTCGGCACGCTGCTGGTGACCCTTCGCTCCATCGGGCACGCCGGGAACCTCGCCGCCGACGACGCCCAGCTGGTGCGGTTGCGCGACGCGTACCTGGAGGTGTGGACCGACCGGTACGACCGGCGGACCCTCGTGGAGGCGGCCGACCTCGCGATCGCCCTGGGGCCGGTGAGCCGGTCGCTCTCCTGGCGTCGGGCACTGGACACCCACGAGGAGTCCCGCGCCGAGTACGCCGAGGCGGTTCCGGGCTGGCTGGAGGAGCTGTTCGCCGCCAGTCCACTTCAGCCGAACTCCTGACCATGATCCGTCCGAGTCGGAAGTCGGACAGGCAGTGCGACAGGCGGCGTGGAACTTCCAAAAATCCCGCGTGACCCACGTCACCCTGCTGGGGACGTCGTTGGGCAGGTCATGGACGTCTTCTCCCGA
Organism: Micromonospora sp. NBC_00821; assembly: GCF_036347035.1. Classification (NCBI taxonomy): domain Bacteria; kingdom Bacillati; phylum Actinomycetota; class Actinomycetes; order Micromonosporales; family Micromonosporaceae; genus Micromonospora; species Micromonospora sp. NBC_00821. Next base: position 63,313 of record NZ_CP108880.1, on the reverse strand, counting down.
ACGTTCCTCCCGGCCGCCGCTGAGGCTGGCCTGGCCGTGCAGACGGTGAGCCGGCACATGCCGGTCTTCCGGCGCTGCGTCGGCTCCGGTGACGCCACCATCCTGGTCACCCGTTGCAGCCGCCCCGACCGCCCGGTCACCGGCGACTACCTGTTGCTACTCACCCACCGCCGCCTGGTGGTGACCCAGCAGACCCGGCTCCTGCACCGGCTGCGCCTGCACCTCAACACCGAGTTGCGCGAGCTGAGCAACGTCACCTGGAGCCCGGACCCGCGGCTGCAGTCGGTGGAGATGGCGGCCACCGCTATCGACGGGATCCGTGAGCGGTTCCTGATCCGGACCAGTCACCCGAAGCAGGTCTGGCAGCTCGACGCGTTGCTCAACCAGGCGTTCCGGACCCGCCTGCGGCCGCCCGGCGCGCGGGTCGTCGCCAGCATCGGCGACGCACCGGCCGCCGCCCGGCCCGGGATGTTCGCTCCGTCCTGGTGAGCTGACCCCGACCGGCGTCGCTCCGCCTTTACCGAACTCGAACACACACCGATCGCGTCGAGCCTTCCCAGTCGGCAATCATGGGCCGGTGACAGTCGAACCACCGCATCGCGGGCTCGTCCTCGTCGTGGAGGACGAGCCGGCCATCGCCGACCTGGTCCGGCTCTACCTGACCCGGGACGGGTTCGGCGTCCACCTGGAACGTGACGGCGACGCCGGTCTGAGCGCGGCCCGCCGGTTGCGCCCGGTGGCCTGCGTCCTGGACATCGCGCTGCCGGGTCTGCCCGGCACCGAGATCTGCCGCCGGCTGCGCGAGGCCGGCGACTGGACCCCGGTCATCTTCCTCACCGCCCGGGACGACGAGGTGGACCGGATCGTCGGGCTGGAGTTGGGCGCCGACGACTACGTCACCAAGCCGTTCAGCCCCAGAGAGCTGGTTGCCCGGGTCCGGGCGGTGCTGCGCCGATCCGCCGGTGGCCCGGAGGGCGCGGACCGGCCACGTGTCGTCGGCCCGGTGACGCTCGACCCGGCCCGCCGCACGGTCACCGCCGCCGGTGCCCCGGTGCAGCTCACCTCCACCGAGTTCGACCTGCTGGCCCACCTGATGGCCCGGCCCGGTCGGGTCTTCACCCGGGAGGAGCTGCTGGCCGGAGTCTGGGGCTACGCGGCGCACGCCGGCACCCGGACGGTGGACGTGCACGTCGCCCAGGTGCGGGCGAAGCTCGGCCCGGTGAGTGTGATCCGGACCCATCGCGGCGTCGGGTACGCGGTCGATGCCTGACCACCCCGGGCACGTCGAGTCGCCGACAATGGCCCTACCGGTGGTCGGCGCCGCCCCACCCACCGCACCCCGACGAGGCCGACTCGGCCGTACGCTGACCGCCCGCGCGGTGCTCGTCACCTGCGCGGTAGCGCTGGTGTCGGTGCTGGTCACCGCCATCGTCGCGGTGCCGTTGGCGATCCGTGGCGCGGAGCGCAGCGAGCAGGAGGCGCTCGCCGCCCAGGCCCGACTCGCCGCCGAGGTGCTGCGGACCCGCCTCGACCGGGGTCGCAGCGCCGACGAGGAACGGCTCATCCAGCAACTGCGCGACCAGGGCATCGACGCGTACCTGATCCGCCGTGGGGCTGTCGACCGGACGGGTCTGCCACCCCGGGTGGTGCAGCGGATCGGGCAGGGCCGCAACGTGTCGGCCCGCCGTTCGGTAAACGGTGGGCGGGCCCTGGTCGAAGGCCGGGCCCTGCCCGGCGGCAACGGGGTGGTGCTCTCCCGTCCGCTGGCCAACGGGCTGTGGGCCCAGGTGCTGCTCAGTCTCTGGTTACCGCTGCTGGCCGGGTTGACCGCCGGTGTGGTGGCCGGGTTGCTGCTGGCCCGTCGGCTGGCCCGGCCGATCCGGGTCGCGGCCACCGCCGCCGCCCGGCTGCGCGCGGGTGACCGCGCCGTCCGGGTGCCGGTCGAGTCGCCGGACGAGGTCGCCGACCTGGCCGAGGCGTTGAACGGTCTGGCTACCGCGCTGGCGACCAGCGAGGGCCGACAGCGGGAGTTCCTGCTCTCCGTCTCGCACGAGCTGCGCACCCCGCTGACAGCGATCCGGGGGTACGCCGAGGCGCTCGCCGACGGGGTGCTCGGCGCGGACGACACGGTGGACACCGGTCGGACGATGCTGGCCGAGGCCCAACACCTGGACCGTCTGATCGGCGACCTGTTGGCACTGGCCCGGCTGGAGGCTGCCGACTTCCCCCTGGAACCGGTGCCGGTGGACCTGACCCAACTGGCAGTGGACGCGGAACCGACCTGGTCCGGTCGGTGCGCGGCGGTGGGCGTGCCGTTCCGGGTGGAGACGCCCGGTCAGCCGGTGCCCGCGTACACCGATCCGGGGAGGATCCGGCAGGTGCTGGACGGGCTGCTGGAGAACGCGCTGCGGGTCGTACCCCCGGGGTCGCCGGTGGTGCTCGCGGTCCGGCCGGCCGGCGCGGACCCGGCGCACGGCGGCGTGTTGGAGGTTCGCGACGGCGGGCCCGGCTTCACCGACGACGACCTGGCGGTGGCCTTCGAACGCGGTGCGCTTCACGAGCGTTACCGGGGGGTGCGCAAGGTGGGCAGCGGACTGGGGTTGGCGCTGGCCGCCGGGCTGGTCCGCCGGTTGGGCGGGGAGATCGCCGCGGGGCACGCGCCGGAGGGCGGTGCCGCCTTCACCGTCCGGCTGCCGGGTGATCCTTACCTGACCCGAACATCGGCCTGACGCTCCGCTCGTCGTTCCCGGGAAGGCTGGGGGCTCCACTGACGAGAGGGAGAGTCATGCCACGTTGGGGTATCGCCACCGGCACCACGGCACTGCTCGCGGCGGTCGCGCTCGGCGTCAGCGGGTGCGGCGCGGCCGAGGTGGCCAGCCAGCCTGCCCGGGATGTCGCCGTCGAGGTCGCCGCCGCCATGGGAGTCGAGGGTCAGGCACTGACCGCGATGGGCTTCGACGCCGACGACCTGGACGTGCGGACCGTTGCCGCACCGGCCACGCCGACGCCGGGTGCGTCCCCCAGCGCCCAGGAGAAGGCCCGGGAGAAGCGCGGTGAGGAGTGGCGCAAACGTCGCCAGGCCCGCGTGCTGCTGCGCAAGAACACACTGCACGGCGAGGCGGTGGTGAAGACCAAGGACGGCGGTACGCAGACCGTCGCCGTGCAGCGCGGCGAGGTGACAGCGATCGACGGCGACTCGATGACCGTCAAGTCCACCGACGGCTTCACCATGACCTGGACCTTCGGCGACGATCTGCGGGTCGTCGAGCGGCGGGCCACAGTGCAGCCGAGCGAGGTGACTGTCGGCGCGACGGTCGGCGTCGCCGGCGCGAAGGACGGCGACAAGGGTGTGGCCCGCCTCGTCCTCCTTCCCCGCGCCACGTGAGCGAAGGGGCCCTGGCCGACGCCAGGGCCCCTTCCCTGCTCAGTAGACGCGGGAGCCGATGAAGTCGTCGTGACCGTAGCCGACCGGGTTGGCGGCGGTACGGGCCTCGAACGACCACTGCTGCCGGGTGCTGGTGGAGCAGTTCGCCAACCGCAGCCGAGAGCTGCCCAGCAGCGGGTTGTCGAACGCCACGCAGAGGTTGTTGGTGCTCGCCGGCCTGATCTGGTTGCCCACGAAGACGAACTGCTGCGCGCCGGTGCCGTTGCAGTCGTAGATGTTGACAGCGGTGCCGGCGGTCATCGAGCTGTTGGCGACGTCCAGGCACCGGTCGTGGGACAGCTCCGAGTGCAGCGACCGTCGGGCCGAGTCGTACCAGAAGCCCTGGTTGCGCCCGCCGTGGCAGGAGTACGGCTGCTGCGCGGTGCCGTTGCGGGAGTCGTACCCCTTGCCGTCGACACAGGTGCCGGTGGCCAGGTTGCGCAGTTGCTTGAACTCCAACAGACCCGGGTAGAGCACGCCACCGCCGGTGCTGGCCGGGTCGACGCAACTGGCCCGCGTCTGCCCCGAGTTCCAGAACTGGGTGATGCACTGGGCGAACATGCCGTGTCCGCGGGCGTTGGGGTGGAACGACTGCCGGGCGGCGTTCTCGTTCCAGATGCCGACCTCGATGAAGAGGCCACGGACCGAGGTGTTGTCGGTGCACACCTCGTGCCCGTGGAAGAGCCGGCTGGCGTCCAGGTAGCGGGTGCCGGTGTTCGCGGCGGCCGAGCGCAGCGCCGACTCGAACATCGGTACCGCCTTGTTCCGGGCGAACGCCGCGTCGGCCAGGTAGAGCAGACAACCGCCGGAGTACCAGCCGGGGAAGTTCGGGTTGTCCTCAACGTCCGGGCTGCCGGGGCTCGGGTACGACATCAGCACCAGTTCGTAGTCCGACAGTAGGTAGCCGGCGTTGGTCATGGTCCGCCGGATGTCGGTCAGCGCCGACTCCACGGCCTGCCGGCTGCCGTCGGTGCGGATCGTCCACTGGTCGGTGTAGGTGGGGTAGCAGGCGCCCTGGAAGAAGACCCGGCGGACGGCGCAGTCGGTCGCGACCGGACCGAACTGGATGGTGCCGTCACCGTTCGCGCCGACCACCACCCAGATCAGCTTCACGTGCGTGTTGCGCGCCTTGATACCCAGGTGGTCGCCCTGGTTCAGCTCGTTGTGCTGGGTCGGGCCGCCGGCGATCAGGTTCCAGGGGGTGGCACCGGAGCAGGCGATGTTGTACTGCGCGTCCGACGTGATGCCGGTGCGGAAGACCGCCTGGTCGTACGAGCGGTCGCACCAGTTGCCGTCCTGGTGGGTGCCCGGGACGTAGTTGCCGACCCCCTCACCGGAGATCTCGCTGTCGCCCATGGTGATCAACGCGGTCCGGCGTTGCTCGATCGGGCGGATCGCCGGGCTGCCGTAGAGGGCGGTCGCCTCGGCGGCCCGGATGGCTTCGAGGTTGGCGGGGAGTGGTTGGACGGTTGGTCGATCGGCGGCGGCGGCGGGGGTGGCCGGTCCGGCGAGCATCGGTAGGACGAGAGCGGCGACGGCGACGGTGATGGCCCGTCGTCGGGTCGCGCGTCCGGGCCTGGCGGGGATTGCAGGCATCGACGCACTCCTTTCGGCTCAATCGCGGGACGTCGATTGAGTTACCAGACGGTAACGTGCGGATCGGTAGATGTGAATGCCCTTCAGATCCTTGCGCGCGGGATGCCGAACCGCCCGGATCGGACTATCCGGGCCCGCGCGCCCAGCGCCACGGCGCAGCGGGGCCGGCTTTGGTTCAGCGGCCCGGCGGCGGTGCGGCCGGCTTCTAGCTTCACTGGCCTGGCGGCGGTGCGGTGGACCTCTGGTTCAGCGGCCCGGCGGCAGGGCATAGCCGACGTAGCCGCGGAACTCCAGCCGCCAGCCGGCCGGGACGAGTTTGGCGCAGGCCGCCTCGTTGCCGGTGCAGACGATCGCGTCGACCGATGAGGGGTCGGCCGGCGGTCGTTCCGGCAGGACCGACTGCAACGCCACCAGGTCCGGTGAGCGGCCGTCGGGCTGCCGCAACAGCAGCCACCACGGGTACTCCCAGTTGTCGTTCTGCTGCACCAGCCCGATCCGTCGCGCACCGCTGTCCTGGACCGCGGTCGCCGCCCAGCGGAACTCGTCGGCCCACTGGGGGCGGCGCAGGAACCGGGTGTCCCAGTCCGAGGTGGTGAAGACCGAGCCGGCGCCGACCAGCCGGCGCGGGAAGCCGTACGACAGCGCGAGCACCCCGGCCAGCGCCGAGGTGGCCAGCACGGTGACGGCCGCGACTGTGGCAATCGAGCGACGCCCACCCGCGCGGTTGCGCAGGAGAGCGTCCAGCCACAGGCCGGCGAGGGGCACGGCGAGCACCACGGCGTAGAGCAGTAGCCGGTTTCCCCACGGCTGCCACTTGATCATCGCGGTGTGCAGCAGCACGGCGGTCAGCACCACCACGGCGTACGCCCGCAGCGACCCGGCCCGCTCGGGCGCGATCCGCCGTGGGCGGGCGAGCGCGATCACCGCCCCGATCACCGCCAGCGCCCCGGCCAGCGGAAACGCCACCCGATCCTCGTCCGGATACCAGGCCGGCTCCGGGAACAGCTCACGCCCGAAGGTGATCGCGCGGTCCTGCGGGTCGACGCCGATCGCCTCGGCGCCGCTGATGATCACCTCCGCCCCGGCCCGACGCAGCGGTGCCAGCGGCGTGTCGAACGCGGTGTGCCCGATCCGCAGTGCGTTGACCACTATCGACGCCGGGTCGTGCCGCTCCATGGGGATGGACTCACGCAGCCGGGGTGGCCCCAGCGGGTGCCCGAACTCGGCTGTCACCCGGGCCAGGAACGGGCCGACCACCACGGCAGCGACCACCAGGATCAGCACCGAACCGCCGACGGTGCGGGCCAGCCGGCCGACCGGCCAGGACCGCCGACCCCCACCCGGTGTCGCCGGGTCCGCCGGTGCCGATTGATCGGTCCGGGCCAGCCTCAACTGGGCCAGTCCCCAGAGCACCAGCAGCGGGCCGACAGCGATCAGGCCGCTGGTCTTGGTCACCGCGGTCAGTCCGGTGGCCGCCCCCAGCCCGAGCAGCGTGCCCCAGCCGGTCCGTCGACTGAGCCCGTCCAGCACCAGTGTCGCCGCGCAGGCCACCCACGCCGCGCAGATCAGGTCGGTCTGCGTGCTGGTCGCCTGGAGCACCACCATCGGCGTGGTCGCCAGCACGAACGCGGTGAGCAACTGGGCCCGCCGGCCGCCACCGAGCTGTGCGGTGATCCGTGCGGCCACCAGGAGGCAGACCACTCCGGCCGCCCACTGCACCAGGTTGTGCAGGTGGTCCCCGCCGGTGAGCAGGCGCAGGTGCAGCAGCAGGTACTCGGCTCCGGGCGGGATGGTCACCTGCCGGTGGATGGCGGTGGGCCAAAAGTCCAGGTCGCCCTGGGCCACCCAGTGCTCCACCTTCGGCAGGTGGTACGTCTGCGAGTCGAAGTTGTTCGGTTCGGCCAGCAGCGCGACCAGCAGCTCCACCAGGATCAGCCCGCCGACAGTGCCGGCGAGGAGCCGCTCACCCGGCCGGGCCGTACGCCACGCGTCGACAGTCATGGCACGAAGGTCAGCGACCCCCCGACCAGCCCGGGTCGGCGCGGGGGCGGGCTCATCGCTCTCGGCGGGGGCGGACACGTCGGGTCCGCCACCGGACACCACAGCGCCGACCGGCACCGGCCGCTGTGCGGTGCTGACTGCCGGCGCGGCGCTGACCGGCACCGGTGTGGCAGCGGGCGGCTGCCCGAGGCGGGTCGCCCGTCGCCAGCGCAGACCGGCCGCCGCCGCGGCCGCGACCAGGAAGAGCAGCCAGGCGACTGTGAACGCGCCTCGGGTCAGCGCGTGAGACGCGCCGAGCACCTCGACGACGAGCACCGCGTACGCCCCGCTGAGCAGGACGGCGCGCACCACGGCGAGCCGCAGCGGTGCCACCGCGCCAGCCTCACGTGGCATCGCCGCGACGATGAGCAGGAGCACCGCGGCGGCGGGAACCACCGCGAGCAGGGAGCCGGCAGCCGACATGGCGGAAGTAAACACCATTGATCTGAGGCCGCCGCGCCGGCTGCCCAGCGGTAGCGGTACGTGGTAAACAAACCAACCAGGCTAGGCTATGGCCGACGTGTTGCCGCCACCGTGGAGATCCCCGTGAAGCTCTCGATCCTCATGCCGGTCTACAACGAGGAAGAACGCATCGCGGATGCCCTCAAGCAGGCATTGGCGGTGGACTATCCCTGTGAGATCGAATTGGTAGTCGTCGACGATGGCAGCCGCGATGGCACCGGCGAGGTCCTCGGTCGCGCCGACGACGCACGCCTGCGGGTCATCACCCACCAGCGCAACGCCGGCAAGGGCGCCGCCATCAAGACGGCGGTCGACAGCGCCGAGGGTGACTACATGGTCATCCTCGACGCCGACCTGGAGTACGACCCGCAGGACATCCCCAAGCTTCTCGACCCGGTGCTCGACGGTCGCGCCACGGTGGTCTACGGCAATCGCACCTTCGGCAGCCACAGCGCCTACAGCTTCTGGTATGTGATGGGCAACAAGGGCGTCACGATGGCGGCGAACGTGCTGTTCAACTCGTACATCGGCGACCTGGAGACCTGCTTCAAGCTGATGCCGGTGGCGCTCTACCGGTCGCTCGGGGTGCGCTCGCGCGGCTTCGGCATGGAGGCCGAGGTGACCGGCAAGCTGCTGCGTCGCCGGATCCGGCCGTACGAGGTGCCGATCAGCTACCGGGCGCGCGGTCGGGAAGAGGGCAAGAAGATCACCTGGAAGGACGGCGTCGAGGCGATCTGGATCCTCGGGCGCGAGCGCGCTCGCCGCCGCCCCGCCGTCTCAGCCGCCAACTGACCCCAGGAACGCGCTGATCGACCTCCGCAGGCCGTCGGCGTCCAGACCATGCCACCGGGCGTGGTCCGCCGGATCGCCGTACCGTCGTAGGTCGGTCTGACCCACCCCGAGGGCGAGCAGCCGGTGCGGTACGTCCGCCAGGGCCCGGCTGACGAGCGCGCTCGACGTTCCCGCCAGGTACGGCTCGACCAGCACCACATCGGTGTTGGTGAGCGCCCGCAGCCCGCGCGTGTCGAGCGGCCGGGGCGTGTGGGTGTACGCCACTGTCACGTCCATTCCCTCGGTCGCCGCCAGTGTGGGGTCGAGCATCGGCCCGACCGCCACCACGAGCGGCGCGTCCGTCACGCCCCGCCGGAGCACCAGTAGCCCCGTGGCGTCCGGGTACGCCTCGGCGTTGCGCTGCTCGGAGAGCCGCAGGTAGACCGGATCGTCGCTGGTCGCGGCGTTGCGCAGCAGTGGCGCCACCTCGTCCGGGTGGCCGGGCACCCGAACCGTCCAGCCGTCACCGAGCGAGTCGAAGAGCGCCACGTCCCCGGGCGACTGGTGGGTGCGGCCCTCAGCCGACCCGTCGTACGACGCGCCGATGCTGACCAGGACGGCGCCCACACCCTGGTGGTCCAGATCCAACTTGATCTGCTCGTACGCCCGGTCCACCAGGAACGTCGCGTACGAGTGCGCGATCGGACGCAGCCCGGTCAGGGCGAGCCCGCCGGCCACACCGATCATCAGTTGCTCCCGGATCCCGACGTTGAGCACCCGGTCCGGGTGGCGGTTGCCGGCTGAGGCGAACTGGCTCGCCGAGATGTCGGCCAGCACCAGTGCGGTACGCGGATCCTCGTCGAGGAGCGCTGTGGTGGTGTCGATGAAGGCGGTACGCATGTCGGTCATCCCTTGCTCTCGATGCGGGCGACCACCAGGTGCGGGTGTCGTGGTCGGTGCCCGGTCAGCGCCGCGTACAGGGCTTCGTGGTTCCGGCCGTCGACGGTGTCGGCGGTCCACCCGTTGACGGTGAACCGGCTGGCGATGCCACCGGCCCACCCGTGGCTGGCCGACGAGTTGTCGACAACGACCGCGGTGAGGCTGTCCAGGCCGGTCGCTCCCGCGTACGCGATCGCCTCGTGGTTGGATCCCTCGTCCAGTTCGGCGTCGCCGAGCAGCACGTACACCCGGGGTTTGCGCAGCCCCTGAGCGCGCAGGCCAAGCGCGGTGCCGACGGCCAGCCCGAGCCCGTGCCCGAGGGAACCGGAACCGATCTCGACCCCGGGCACCAGGAGTCGGTCCGGGTGGTGGCCGAGCCGGCTCTCCGGCCCGGCCAGGTCGTCGAGCCAGGCGTCCGGGATGAAGCCGTGCGCGGCGAGTACCGCGTAGTAGGCGGCCGGTCCGTGGCCCTTGGAGAGCAGGAACCGATCCCGCTCCGGGTCGTCTGCGGTGTCGGGGGTGACCCACAGCACCCGGTCGTAGAGCACCTGGAGCACGTCGACGGTGGAGTGCGCACTCGGCGCATGTTTCTCGTCGCCGGTCAGTCGCCGGATCAGCCCGGGCAGTCGGGCGCTGCTGTCGGTGGTCAGTGTCGTGGTCATGCCACTACTGTGTGAGTTGAAGTGGACTTCAACTCAAGGACCTGGTGATGCCGGATCTATTGACGATCGGTGAGCTGTCCGCCCGCTCCGGGGTGGCACCGTCGGCGCTGCGCTACTACGAGCGGCTCGGGCTGATTCGCGCCGACCGCACCGGCGGCAACCAGCGCCGCTACGCCCGCGCCGAGCTGCGGCGGGTCGCCTTCATCCGGATCTCCCAGCAGGTCGGCGTCTCGCTCGACGAGATCCGGGAGGCACTCGACTCGCTCCCCGAGGCGCGCACCCCCAGCCCGCAGGACTGGGCGCGACTGTCGGCGAGCTGGCGCAGCCGGCTGGACGAGCGGATCCGGCTGCTCAGCAAGCTCCGCGACGACCTGGACGGCTGCATCGGCTGCGGCTGCCTGTCCTTGCAGCGCTGCACGCTCAACAACCCGGAGGACACGCTGGCCGGCGAGGGCCCGGGCGCCCGGCTGGTGCTGCCCCGACCGACTGACGACCCGACGCTGGCAGGCTCGCTCAACTGACGGCGGACCCGCCACCCGGCGGACGGGTGAGCAGCACCTTGCCGAAGTGGTCGTTCGACTCGACGAGCCGGTGCGCCTGCGCCGCCTCGGTCATCGGCAGCCGCCGGTCCACGATCGGCCGGATCCGGCCCGCCTCGACCAACGGCCACACCTCGTCCCGTACGCCCTGGACGATCTCCGCCTTCTCGGCGAGCGGACGGGACCGTAGCGACGTCGCGGTGACGCTCGCCCGCTTGGCCAGCAGCATGCCGAGATCCAACTCGGCCTTGCGCCCGCCCTGCATCCCGATCACCACGAGCCGACCGCCGCTGGCCAACGCGGAGACGTTCCGCCCGAGGTAGGACCCACCCATGATGTCGAGGATGACGTCCACTCCGCGCCCGTCGGTGACCCGGCGGACCTCCTCGACGAAGTCCTGCTCCCGGTAGTCGATGATGTGTGCCGCGCCCAGCTCACGCAGCCGGTCGTGCTTGGCCTCCCGCGCGGTGGTGAGCACTGTCACGCCGAGGGCCGCCCCGAGTTGAATGGCGAAGGTGCCGATCCCGCTGCCGCCGCCGTGCACCAGCAGCGTGTCGCCAGCACCGAGCCGGGCCACCTGGACCAGGTTCGACCAGACTGTGCAGGCCACCTCGGGCAGCGCCGCCGCGTCGACCGGGTCACACGCCGGCACCGGCAGCAACTGCCCGGCGGGGACCGCCACCCGCTCCGCGTACCCGCCGCCGGCCAGCAGCGCGCAGACCTGCTGCCCGACCGCCCACCCGGCGACCTCCGCGCCAACCTCCGTGATCACCCCAGAACATTCCAACCCGGGGTACGCGGGCGCGCCCGGCGGCGGCGGATAATGCCCCTGCCGTTGCAGCAGGTCAGCGCGGTTGACTCCGCTGGCCCGCACATCCACGATCACCTCGTCCGGGCCCGGCTCCGGGTCGGGCACCTCGGCCCAGACCAGCGCGTCGGGTCCACCGGGCTGCGGAATCGTGATGGCTCGCATGGGCTCAGTCTTCCTGATCTTCCCGGGTGTCGCAGGCGCACCGCCCAGCCCACAGTGGACACCTCAGACCGCCTGGCCGGCGCACCGGGGAGGGACGCCGGGCCGACCGGAGCGAGCCGTGGCAGACTATGCGTGGCCGTACGCCCACGGGTGGCGGCCCAGGAGGGTTCGCCTAGTGGCCGATGGCGCTGGTCTTGAAAACCGGTAAGGCAGCGATGTCTTCGTGGGTTCGAATCCCACACCCTCCGCTCCCGAGTAGCGAGAAAATGCCCCCTCGCCAGCGCGAACGCTGGCAGGGGGCATGTCTGCAAATTGTAGTCGGGTCTCAAGTCGTCTTGCTTATGTGTTAGCCCGGCCCATCTTTTCCGGCCGGATACCAGCTACACCCCTCATTGGGGGTCGTCTGCCAGCACAGGTGGTCGCGCGTCTGTGGCCCGTACACCCCATCGGCTGTAATCTTGAATCGACGTTGGACATTTTTCAGCGCCTGCTCGGTAGCGGGACCGAAGTCCTGATCGACGGCGATCGGCTGGTCGTAGATCTCACGCAGGGTTTGCTGGAGGATGGCCACGCCGCGGGTGAAGTTGCCACGCCGAAGGTTGCAGTAGGTGCTGGAGCCAGAGCTGGTGGCGGGAACGCGGATCGAGCCGCCCAACTCGCCCGTCACGCTCGTGTGGTAGGAGCAGATGGCAACCGCGCTCGTCGCGGGATCAGCTTTCGCGGCGGCAGCCATCATTTGGGCTGCAAGGACTCCTACCAACATCGCAGAAGTCAATCGAGCCAATTTACCCACTGGCTACTCTCCTTTCTGGTTCGCTGCTTCCAGTGCCGGAAGCGGCGGTTCCTGGGGTTACCAATATATTTACGCAAGCCCATGGGACGGTGCTCCTATTTGTCTGGAACCTGTCAGTGAAGGACGATCTTCGTTGGGTGGTAAAACGTCGATCGTGAACCCACCCCAATGGTGCTGAACAGCGATGTCGCCGCCTATCAGGATATGTATTTGGGCAGTCTGCACGCGGTGGTGGTCGCGGAGCTGCCCGCCGTCGCCGCTGGCGAGTTGTTCGAGCGGTTCGTTGGCTGGGCGCGTTGATCAGCCCGGTCACTTCGGTGAAGTCTGTGGCTGGTCGTTCGTCGAGGATCGACGGGTCCGCGCCTCGTAGCTGAGCAGCGCGACGAGGAACGCGGTGAGCAGGCCGAGAGCGGCCAGACCGGGCAGGTAACGCCCGGCGGGGAGCAACGGCAGCGCCACGACGGGAGCGACGAACTGCCCCGGTCGTAGGCACCGGACGCTGAGACTCAGGAACGTCGCCCGGCCCGCGAGGAACAGGGCGGTTCCCCCGAACAACGCGACGGCAGGCATCCAATCCGAGATGCCGTGGGGCTCCTCACGTGCCAGGCCAGCCAGCACCTGCTCGACTCCCAATGCCACGTAGATGGTCCCGGCGAGCAGCGGAAAGTGGGCAAGGGTGTAGGCGTTGGCACCCACGTGGGCCCGCCGCAGCCCGGACTCCATCATCAACGCCTGGCCGGCGGCCATCGCAGTGGAGGAGTACAGCCAGTACAGGCACACGGTGACGGCCAGCGTAAGAACTGCGGCCAACAGGATCGGTCCGCGGATCCGCTGTACCCCGACGCCGGCGGCGACCGAGATCAGGGACTCGCCGAGCGCAATGATCACCACGAGGCTGTGTCGCTCCGCGAAGTGACTGGGACTTCGCACCGGCCACCCGCTCAGCACCGAGGACACCACCCCGCCGCCCATGTCGATGGTGAGGGCCACCGCCCAGAGCAGGAGCTGTGCGGTGCCGCCGACCAGGGCACCGAGGACGAAGGGGATCCAGGACAGCGCGGTCGAGAGGGCATACAGACGAATGGTCCTGCTCAGCTGTCGGTTGCCCGCAGCGACCCAATGAAAGAGCGCGAGAGCGATAACTCGGAGCGTGACGTAGGCCAGCACCAGGATCAGGCGTTGTCTCGTCGTGCCCGGCCCGGTCGCCCAGGCGTCGGGGATGACCAGTGCGACGAGGAAGACGGCCGCCATCGAGACCGTCACACCGGCACGGATCAGCCCGACGTTGATGCGGACGTGGTTGCCCAGCCAGGAGTAGACCACCCAGGAGATCCACAGCAAGAGGAGTACGAGGAATCCCTGCGTGAGCGCCACCGGCGACGGCCGCTCGCTCATGAACGTGGTGACCCGGATGAGTCCGAAGACGAACACCAGATCGAAGAAGATCTCGAACAGGGTGGTCCGGTGTGTCTCCGCGGTCGCCACCGGCCGCGACCGGAAGATCCGCCCCATCAGGTCATCTTCACCGGTTGCGAGGTGGCAGTCCGGCGCGCCGCGTCCCGGTCACTCCGGCGGGTCGGTGGTCCGCCGCTCCCGGCGGATCGTCTCCTCGGCCAGTCGCTCGACAGCGCGTCGGCGTTCGTCGGCGATGGCTCGCTCGTCGGCTCGCTCGTCCCGGCGGCGGAACGCGGTGACAACAGCCCCCACGAAGTCCCGCCAGATGCCGGCCACGATGTCCCCCTGCGGAACGCTGCCCGACCTCAAACGTAGCTCTGCGAATCCACACGGGGTCAGCGCGTGCTTCCGGTCGTCGGCAGGGCCGTGGCGGGGTAAGAAGGGGCTGGTATCTCCGCACATCGGAAGGACGCGTCACCATGACCCTGGAACGACCGATCGCCCCGGACCCGTACGAGCTGCTGCCGACACTGCCCTCGTTCACGCTGACGAGCGACGACGTGCGGAACGGCGAGCCGATGGACGCCCGGCACGCGCATGGCAGCACCGGGGGTGACAACGTCTCGCCGCAGCTGACCTGGTCGGATTTTCCCGCCGAGACGAAGAGCTTCACGGTGACCTGCTACGACCCGGACGCGCCGACCGGCAGCGGTTTCTGGCACTGGGTGCTGGTGAACGTGCCGGTCAACGTCACCCAGTTGCCCACCGGGGCTGGTGGCGCGGCGGGCACCGACCTCGGCGGGGCGTTCTCGGTTCGCAACGACTACGGCGAGCAGGGCTACGGTGGCGCGGCTCCGCCGGCCGGCGACCGCCCGCACCGGTATGTCTTCGCGGTACACGCCCTGGACGTCGACCGCCTGGACCTGACCCCGGACGCCAGCCCCGCCTACGTCGGCTTCAACCTGACGTTCCACACCCTGGCGAGAGCGGTGATCCGCCCCACGTACCAGATCAAGGACTAACCCCGCCCCCAGCTCCCGCGATCTTGCACTTTCTGTCCCGACATCCTTGACATAAAGGGCATAAGGACGACAGAAAGTGCAAGATCGCCGGGCCGGGCCGGGCCGGGCCGGGCCGGGCCGGGGCCGAGGCCCCGGGCCGGGGTCAGGCTGGGCCAGGGCCGGGGCCCCGGGCTGGGGTCAGGCTGGGACGCGGGCTACGGCGAAGACGGACTGGCCGAACGGCGGGAGGACCAGTTGCTCGGCGGCCTTGGTGGCGGGCAGGACGAGGGTGTCGTACACCTTGACCATCGGGCCTTCCTTCGGCATCAGCCGGAAGACCTTGGTGGCCATGAAGTAGCCGATCAGCCCGAGCGCGTTGGCGTAGTGCATCTTCTCGATGGTCAGACCGGCGTCGGTCATCGCCGCCCCGAGCGTCTTCTTCGTGTAGCGGCGGACGTGCCCGGTGGCGATGTCGGCCGGGCCCATCGCGAACTGGAACGCGGGCACGATGATGATCACGGCGCCGCCGGGTCGGACCAGGTCGCGCATGCTCTGTAGCGCGCCCACGTGGTCCTCGATGTGCTCCAGAACGTTGTACGAGACGGCGGCGCTGTAGTCGCCCCGGTCGTTGTGCGGCAGCAGCATCTGCCGGACGTCGACGTTCGGACGGTCGGCGAGGCGCTCCTTGAGCTGCACCAGCCGGTCCGGGTCGGCCTCGGTGGCGGTGAACCGCGGCAGCCGCTCGGACCATTCCAGCGCGTAGTCACCGAGACCGCTGCCGATCTCGATCGGGTCGTCGCCGAGGTACGGCACGGCCAGTTCGATGAACCAGCGACGGTGGTTGACAGCGGTTGCCAGGCCTTCCAGCACCTCGGACTGCACGCGCTGATCCCCAGTGATTTCTGCCATGCGTCGATTCCTCACGATATGAACTCGACCCGTGCCTGGACCGACAGTGTGAATCATCCGCTGGGACGGCGAAAGAATCGGGGCATCGGGGTGGCCGAATTGTGGTCGGGGGGTGGGTTCGTGATCGGCGGTCGGCGAACCCGGCACATAGTACGGCAGTACCCCGAAACATGTCACGGCGGCGTCATGCGCTGACTACCCTATGAATTGTCATGACTACTCCTGAACCGGACGTGCCCAGCGGCAGCGGCGGCCCGGCCGCCGCGCCGTCGGCGGAGGGGGCCTCCGGTGCCGTTCGGCCTTCCCACAGGGGGATGTGGGCCGATCTGGCCGCCGTGCTGAGCTTCGTGGTGCTGGGCTTCTGGATCACCTGTCGACTCTGGCTGGACCCGGGCAGCGACGTGCGGGACAACCAGTCCGACCAGTCGCAGTTCGAATGGATGATGGCCCACGGTGCGCGAGTAGTCACGCACTTTGCGTATCCGTTCCATTCCAATCAGATGAACGTCCCCGACGGCGTCAATCTGATGGCCAATACGTCCGTATTATCCATTTCATTGCCAATGACGCCGATCACCCTACTGTTTGGGCCGCGGGCGTCATTTCTGATCTTTCTCACCGCCGGCATGATTGCCACGGCCACGGCCTGGTATTTCCTGCTCTCCCGGGTCCTGATCGGCAGCCGGGGGCCGGCGTGGCTGGGCGCCGGCTTCTGCGCGTTCGCGCCGGCCATGGTGTCGCACGCCAATGGGCATCCGAACATCGTGTCGCAGTTCGTCGTCCCGTTGATCATTTGGCGCACGCTACGACTCGGTGAACCGGGCCGCTGGCTGCGCAACGGGGTCCTCCTCGCGCTGGTCATCGTCTGGCAGGCCTTCCTCAACCTGGAGATCCTGCTGATGACCGCGATCGGTCTCGGCGTGGTCGTCGGCGTGCTCGCCGTCGGCCGCGCGGATCTACGGTCGCGGGCCCGATCCTTCCTCGCCGGGCTGGCCGTCGCCGCCGGGGTCGCCCTGCTCCTGCTCGCGTACCCCCTGTACGTCCAGTTCTTCGGACCGGACGCGTACTCCGGGCTGTCCCGCCTGATCCGCGGCTACTCCAGCGACGTGGCCTCGTTCGTCGCGTACTCCCGGGAGTCGCTGGCCGGTAGCGCGCGCACCGCCGCGGGCCTGGCCAAGAACCCGACCGAGGAGAACAGCTTCTTCGGTTGGGCGCTGGTGGTGCTGGTGATCGCAGTGGTCTGGTGGCTGCGCCGCTCGATCGTGGTGCTCGCGCTGGCCGCGCTCGGGTTGCTCTTCGCGGTGCTCTCGCTGGGCCGGGAGGTCCGCTTCGACAATCGGGGTACGGGTGTGCCGGGCCCCTGGGCCGCTCTGGAGAACCTGCCCATCCTGCACTCGGTGGTGCCGACACGCTGGGCGTTGGCGATCACCCCGATCATCGGGCTGCTGCTCGCCTACGGCGCCGAACGTGCCCGCGAGTTGGCCGACGCGCACCCGGCCGCTCGGGGGCAGGTCCGCTTCGCCACCGCCACAGTGCTCACGATGGCCCTGTTGCCGATCGTCCCCACCCCGCTGCCCGTGGCCCACCTCGACCCGGTCCCCGGCTTCGTGACCAGTGGGGCTTGGCGGCCGTATGTGGCCGGTGGGCGCAGTGTGGTGACCCTGCCGTTGCCGGACACCACCTACGCCGAGCCGCTGCGCTGGTCGGCGGCGACCCGGCTGGACATGCCGCTGGCCCGTGGCTACTTCCTCGGCCCGGACACCCGCCCGAACGCCGATCCGCCGAAGGTCGCGTTGTTCGGTGCGACTCCCCGTCCCACCAGCAGCTTCTTCGCCACCATCCGGCGCACCGGGGCGGTGCCGCCGATCACCCCGCAGAGTCGGGTCCGAGCGGTCGACGACCTGCGCTACTGGCGGGCCGGGGTGGTCATCCTCGGGCCACACGAGCACGAGGCCGCGCTGCGCCGGGGCATGACCGAGCTGACCGGGATCCAACCGGTCTTCAATGGCGGGGTCTGGGTGTGGGATGTCCGGTCGTTGACCGACTGAGCGGTGCGGCTCAGCCTGACCTAGGTGAAAAGGCCCTAGCGGACGCAGCAGCCCTGGCAGACCTTCGGGCGGGGCAGGGTGAACGCGAGGCAGCAGGTGCGGCGCTGCACTGTCGGCTCACCGGTCGGCCCTGGCACCAGCTCGATCAGGTCGGCCAGGTCGAGTGCGCCGAGCAGTGTGTCGATGCTCTGCACGGTGGAGCCGGGCAGGGCGTCCGCGGCCCGCAGGATGCCGTGCGCGATGCCGGAGGCGACCGAGCCGAGCAGCGTCCGGGTGCCTACCCGGACCTCGGACTGGATCGCCGTGATGAGCGGCGCCAGGTGGGCGTCGAGCAGGGACGCGCGCAGCGCGACCAGCAGCTCCGCCTCGTCGGCGACGACCCGCACCTCCGGCAGGCCGGCCAGCGCCAGCGGATCGTTCGGCAGCACCGCCACCGTGGTGCCCCGGCGCATGCCCATGGTGAGTAGCTGGCGGTGGTCCTCGAAGTGGATCAGCAGGTCGGCCGGACCGAGCAGTGGCACCCGTCGGGCCGAGGCCCAGCCGAGCACTACCGGCAGCGCTGCCCAGTAGCTGTAGGACTTCCAGGCCAGCGCCGCGCAGGCGTGCGGGGTGCCGCCCCAGCGGACGGCGGCGCCGTTCAGCAGCTCCGGCAGTCGGCTGCCGTCGATCAGGGTGGTGGCGGGCGCCCAGCCGAGCTCGTCGTCGACCAGCAGGCCCCGGGCGAGGCCGGGGAGGTCGTCGGTGCCGAACATGGCCCGGAGCGCCGCGGTGACGGGGGCGAGCGGCGTGGTGGCGGCCTCCCGCCGTGGCATCACCGCTGTCACCTGAGTCGTCCCCTGTCTGTGAGACCGAGGAGTGCGCCCCGGCGGACGAACCAGTGCCGTCCTGAGCTAAGGCTAGCCTAACCAAGCCCCTGGCCGTAAGGGAAGCCTCACCTTGGTCACATCCCGGACGCCCAGGTCACCCCGCATTTGACGGAGTAGTGCTTCGCCTACTACCCGGAGTCAGTGCTGGAAAACGCCGCCGCACAATCGATGGCCATCGGTGAATTGTCAAGCGGTGTGTCGAAAACATGCCACTTGCGTGTGTGTCCGCGTACGGAACGTGAAACTTATAGCCCCGGCCGCGAGGAAGCTGATGACGACCTCACCCCTCGAACGGGCTGCCGACTCCTTCGCGGCCGAACTCGCCCGACAACGGACGGGGCGCGGGCTGTCCAAGAAGCAACTGGCCGTCCTGATGGGGTTCGACCCGTCCTACGTCAGCCACGTCGAGGGGCGCCGGCACCGCCCGACCGAGGACTTCGCTCGCCGCGCGGAGGCCGTCCTGGAGGCAAGCGGCGCGATCTGGCAGCGCTTCCGGGAGTACGACGACCTGCGGCACGCCAGGGCGGGTCAACCGCACCGCGAGCCGTACCTGCCCGGCCAGTGGCTGCCACCCGGCACCGGCCTGGTCGTGGAACGGGAGCTGGCCACCCTCACGCACGTCGACGAGGGCTACCGGTGCGTCATCCACCGTGAGTTGTACAACGCCGGCACCGAGCCGGTCACCCGCTACCTGGTCCGGGTGGCCGTCGACCGCTACCCGAACGACCCCGGCCGCTCCAACCGGCACCACCGGGAGCACCCCCTCAGCTTCGCCGAGCTGCAGATACAGGCCCGCCGAGACGACGGCGGCGGAGACCCGGAACCGATGCACTGGCGAGCCAAGCACGATCGGGACGCGTTCAAGGAGATCTGGCTGCTCTTCGAGAACGGGGAGCGACGCTTCCCCCTCTACCCGGGCGACCGGGCCGTCATCGAGTACGCGTACAGCGTCGGGCACGAGAAGTGGGGCCCCTGGTTCCAGCGAGCCGTCCGACTGCCCACCCGGCAGCTCGCCGTACGGCTGGATCTGCCGGCGGCCCTCGACCCGCAGGTCTGGGGCGTGGAGACCTCGCTCAGCGCGGAGGAGGGCCCGCTGCGGACGGCGCCGCAGCGTCACGACGAGGGCGACCGGGTGATCTACGACTGGCAGACCGACGACCCCCCGTTGAACGCCCGCTACCGGATGCAGTGGCGGTTCCGAGCCCGTCCGGACACCGAACCGGACGTCGGCCCCGGCGGCGCCCGGGTCCGACCCAGCGACCGGATGCGCGGCCTCGGCATCGTGCAACGCGGGGACGACCTGCTCCGCCAGCGGGCCCGCCCGTTCGACCTGCCCGCTGAGGACCACGTCGCCCGCGACGTGGTCGACCGGCTCACCATGGCCCTGGCCCGGCTCGACGAGCTGCACCCGTTCAGCAAGGGAGTGGGCGTCGCCGCACCGCAGTTCGGCATCGGCCGCGCGGCGGCAGTGGTGCGGCCCCCCGACCGGTCGGCGGAGCCGGTAGTGCTGCTCAACCCACGGGTGGTCGACGCCGACCCGGAGACCGACGAGCAGTACGAGGGCTGCCTCTCCTTCTTCGACCACCGGGGTCTGGTGCCCCGGCCGCTGCGACTGGACGTGGAACACGCGCAGTGGGATGGCAGCCGGATCATCACGTCGTTCGAATTCGGCATGGCCCGGCTGGTCGCACACGAGATCGACCACCTGGAGGGCCGGCTCTACGTCGACCGGATGGCACCCGGCGTGCCGTTGGTGCCGGTGGAGGAGTACCGCGAGACCGGGCACCCCTGGCGCTACTGAGCACGAAGGGACCGGGGCGCGTGCCCCAGGGGGCAGGGGCACGCGCCCCGGTGTGGGGGGAGGAACGTCTAGAGGTCACCGAAGGTGTCGTAGCGGATGTGCGGCGGCGGCACATTGTCCGCGGCGAGCACCCGCAGGGTGGACCGGACCATCCGGGCGGCACCGGAGACGAAGCAGTCGTGCGTGGTCCACGGGCCGTACCGGGCCACGACCTCAGGGATCTCGCCCTGCTCGCCGTCGAAGTCCGGATCCTCACTGCACGCCGCGGTGACCGACAACCACGGGTGTACGGCCACCAACTCCTGCAACCCGTCCAGGCCGTACAGGTCGCCCGCCTGTCGTGCGCCGTAGAAGACGTGCACCCACCGGGTCCGGTTGAAGGTGGCCAGCTCCTCCACCAGCGCCTTGATCGGCGCCAGCCCGACGCCGCCGGCCACGCAGAGGATGTCCCGTTCCGAGGCGCGGTCCAGGGTCATCGACCCCATCGGCGCCGCCAGGCGGAGCAGGTCACCCGGCCGCACCCGCCGCACCAGGGCGCCGGACACCCAGCCGGCCCCCGGAGACCGCACGTGGAACTCCAGCACGTTGTCGTCGTTCGGCGCGTTCGCCACCGAGTAGTTACGCCACACCCGGGGGTGGTAGCGCGGCGCCTCCAGGCTCACGTACTGCCCCGCCTGCCAGCGCAGCGGATGCTGCAACGCCCGGCAGGTCAACACGGCGGTGTCCGGGCCGTGCCGCTCGTGGGTCAGCACCTCGGCGTGCCAGAACGGCGGGTCGTCGTCGGAGGCGGCGCCAGCCACCATCAGGGCGGCGATCGCCGCGTACGCCTCCCGCCACGCCTGGTCGTACTCCAGGTTCCAGCCGTCGCCGGCGGTGCTGCGCAGCGCGTCCAGCAGTGCGACACCCATCGTGGCGTAGTGCCGCTCGTCGACGTGGTACTTGCGGTGGTCGCGGCCCAGCGCCCGGAGGAACTCGTCGAAGCTCTCCGGATCGTCGACAGTGTGGATCGCCGTGATGATCGCTTCGAGTAGACGGTCGCCCTGGCCGGTCATCTGCACCGGGAAGAGTTGCCGCAGGGCGGGGTCGAGCAGGAACAGCCGAGCGTAGAAGTGACCGCTCAACCGGACCCGGTCGTCCTCGACCAGGGTCCAACTCTCCTTCAGCAACCGCGCGAGGTTGTCCACGGACGCTCCTTCTCCAGACGGCAACGGATCGGGCGCTCATAGAATCTCCACGGAGCGTGTCGACTGGTCGCACAGAATGTGCGATCGGCTCATGGTGGCCGGTCGGCCATGTCACGGGTGCCGCACGTCGGGCAGAGTGGTGCGGTGACCGTTGAGCTGACCCGCCCGGTGTCCCGCCGACTGCTGGGCACCGAGACGCTGCTGGTCCTCGGCCTCTCCCTCGGCCAGTCCGCGATCTACGCGGTGGTCTCGATCATCGCGAAGTTGACCGCCGACGGTCCGCTCTCCAAGCAGACCGCCTCACTGAACACCTCGGCGTCGGCCCGCCCCTGGCTGGACCTCACGTACCAACTGCTCGGCATCGTGTTCGCGCTGCTGCCGGTGCTGCTCGCCGTACACCTGCTCAGCCGTGACCCCGGCGACCCGGCGCGGACCCTCGGCCTGGACGCCCGGCGTCCCGGTCAGGACGTGGTGCGCGGCGCCGGCCTGGCGGCGCTGATCGGTCTACCCGGGCTGGCGCTGTTCTGGGTGGCGGCCCACCTGGGCCTCAACGCCACGCTGGTGCCGGCCGCGCTGCCGGACGTCTGGTGGACGGTTCCGGTGCTGATCCTTGCCGCCGTGCAGAACGCCGTGCTGGAGGAGGTGATCGTGGTCGGTTACCTGGTCACCCGGCTGCGCCAGCTCCAGTGGCGGCTGGCCGCGATCATCGCGGCCAGCGCGCTGCTGCGCGGCTCGTACCACCTGTACCAGGGCTTCGGCGCGTTCGTCGGCAACGCGATCATGGGCGTCGTGTTCAGCCTCTTCTACCTGCGCACCCGGCGGGTGATGCCGCTGATCATCGCGCACACCCTGCTCGACGTGTTCGCCTTCGTCGGCTACGCGCTGCTGCCCCGGGAGTGGTTCGACTGGCTCTGACCGGTCAACGCCGGTCGGATCGGTAGACGGCCAACGCTCGGGTCGCGAGCCGGTCGGCCGCCGCCGCGTCACCCAACGCCGCCGCGAGCACCGCCGCTCCCGGCAGCAACCGTGCCACCAGCCGCAACACCACCCAACCGCCGGCCTGCGCCGTGAGCGGCGCGGCCAACCGCCAGGCCGCCTCCGCAGTGCGCGGCCACGCCCCCTCGACCGGGTCACCCGGCGACTCGGCGGCGGCAAGAGCCGCCGCCGCGCTCGCCCGATCCGGGTGCACCTGGGTCAGCACCAGCAGGTCGACGGCCCGGTCGGGATGCGTCGGATCCTTGCCGTACGCGGCGGCCAGGTGCAGCACCAGCTCCGAGTGCGTCCACAGCACCGCCGCCAACTCGGCCAGTGGCGCGAAGAACCCGGCCAGCGCGGCGGTCGCCCCACCCGCCCCCGCCGAGCGGACGAACCGCCGGGTCGCCAACCGAGCCAGGCCGTCCGCCGACGCGTCCGGATACCGGTCGCGCAACCCAGCGGCCCACCCGGCCGCGCCGGGCCCGAACGTCCGCACCGCGGCCAGAGCCAGCAGCTCCGGTGCGAAGCCAGGGTGGTCGAGCACGCGCGCGGTGACCGCGCGCAGCTCCGATTCCGGGGTACGCCCCAGAGGCGGCTCAGCCTGCCGCACGGCGGGGTCTGCCGGGGCCAGTTGCTGCTCGGTGGGCGCCGTCTGCGGCCTGACCACGGGTTCGGGGGCGGGGTTTGTCGCCGTGGTGCTCTTTGTCGGCGTGGTGCTCTTGCGTGGGGTGGCCGCGCGCTTGGTGGTCTTTGCGGCTCTGGCCGGGGCCGTTGGCGTGATCGTGCTCGCCTCGCCGGTGGTGCTCGCGTCTGTGGTGGTCGCGGCCTCGGTGGTGCTTGCGGCCTCGGTGGCGGTCGCGGCCTTGGTGGGTTTTGCGGCGCGCTTGCGGGGTGCCGGCGTGGGCGGGGTCACCTCGGCGGGCGTGTCGGCTGCCTGCCGAGGGGCAGCACTGCGAACAGGGGCGGTCCGAGCCTTCGGCGGTGTCGATGCGAGGCCGGTTGCCGGGCTCGGATGGTCGCCGGTCGGCTGCTCCGCGTGCTCCGGCTGCTCCGCGATGGTGTCGGTGGCCAGTTCGGCCGGTGCGCGCCGAGGCTGTCGAGGCAGCGGGCGATCCGGCTCCGGTGGTTGGAAGAGCACCGCCGGGGCGGCCTTGGCCCGTCGAGGACGCTGGGTCGCCGGGGTGGCCGGCGGCGGTGCCGACGCCTCAGGCTCCACCGTCTCGGTGGGCTCCTCGGCCACGATCGGCGGCCGGAAGGTAGCCCGTGGGGAGCGCCGACGCGCTCGTTCAGCAGGCTCTCGACGGGTCGGCTCGCTGGGCGGCTGCTCCTGCATATCGATGGAGCGTAGTCGCGATCACGCCGACGCACAGCGTGGAAACACGGGGGCGGGCGGGTCGCGGTGGGCGTACCCCGGAAGTCGTTTTGCTCCCGGTGGGTGGCGACCTGTATCCTCGGGCGCGGTGGTCTGAGGATCACCAGGGAGACTTCGCCTAGTCTGGTCTATGGCGCCGCACTGCTAATGCGGTTGGGGTCTTAAAGCCCCTCCCGGGTTCGAATCCCGGAGTCTCCGCGCGAAAGCCGGTTGTGTAGACTGGCTGAGCACAAGCGCCCGTAGCTCAATGGATAGAGCATCTGACTACGGATCAGAAGGTTAGGGGTTCGAGTCCCTTCGGGCGCACAGAGTTTGAGCAGGTCAACGCCCCTCTGGTTGTCGACAATCGTCGACCAGGGGGGCGTTTTGCGTGAGCCCATGGGCTCACACCTGCCGCTTGTGATACCCCACCGTTACTCTGAGTTGCGGGTGCCAGCTCTGGCGCGAGGTGCGTCCTCGTCGCCATCCACGCGTCTCAACCGCCACGCATAACAGGCCTTCTCGCTTAGTACGGAGCAGCGGCCATTCGCGATCTCCGGTCGGCAGGGTGTCTGGTGCTTCTTACGAATTCGCTGCTTCGAGGATGGCGGTGAGACCGTCGATGGTTTGCTGCGCCTCAGCCTGGTCGGTCTCGGTCGTCCATCCTTGATGCCAGGGTCCGCCGGGACCGGCCACGAAGCGCAGCGCTTCGAGTGCGGACGTGGCAAGGTCGGGCGCTGGCTCGGGCAGAATCATTGCGCTTGGTTCGTCGGACACTTGCGTACCGCGGGCCGACGCCGCTGCGGCGCGCGTCTCCCTCCAGCGCACCCTTGCCGGCACTGACAGCCGGATCCTCGGCTCCGGCGACTGGATCGACGCCACCACGGCCCAGACCCGCCAGGCCAACAACCTCAGCCTCACCATCCTGCTCGGACCGGCCGGTCTCTACGCCGCCATCGCGATCGTCAACGCCACCCTCATCGGCGGATCCCAGCGGCGCCGGCAGCGCGACCTGGTCCAGTTCCTCGGCGCGACCCCCGACCAGGTCCGGCGAGCAGCCATCTGGCAGGCCGCCCTCGTCGGCGGCACCGGACTGCTCCTGGGCGGTGCCACCACCCTGCTGCTCGGCTGGCTCGTACGCCGCGCCATCACCGCCGACCTGGTCGGCATCGCGGTGCCCATCACCATCCCGTGGCTCCCGCTGCTCGGCATCGGCGTCACCTGCGTGCTGCTCACCGTGGCCGCAGCAGCGGCCGGTATCCGTACGCGCAAGGCTCCCCATCTAGCCGGGAACGCGCCATGAGCGTGGATCCCGGAAGACTTCACGGTGTTGAATCGTGCCGACAGGAGATCCCGAGGTCCCGTGTTCTTTCCCGCGTCCTGGCAGGGGGTCTGCGGGCCGGGACCGCCCGGGGGCGTCACCGTCGAGCCTGTTGATCACGCCCCCCGGCCGGTCCGGTGGCGGGTTGACCACGAAGCTGCACCTGGCATATGAGCAGGGACAGTGCCGTACCCGGAGGATCGTCGCGCGCCAGAGCAACGACGGTTCGAGTCCCTGGTCGTTCCACGGATGGCATCCGGTCCCGCGCAGGTCCGATCTTCGTGACGGAACCTGTGCGGGACCGGATGCCTAACTCGTGCTACCCGAGTGTCGGACCGATCGGATGATCAGCCGAAACAGTTGGGCACCGGTGGTGAGCTGGGTGTGCAGTTCGTGGGCCGGTTGCCGCTGATCACCGTCTTCTGGTCCACTGTGACCTGGCCGCCGTCGTTGAAGATCCCGCCGGGTGCCAGGATGGAGATGTTGTCGGTGACCTTGCTTTCGGTGAGGGTGAGCGAGCTGTTGTTGTAGATTCCGCCGCCCTGGGAGTTCGAGCCGATGGCCCGGTTCCGGTCGACGTGGGTGCGGCGCAGTACGACGGTGCCGCTGCCGTTGTAGACGCCGCCGCCGTGTTCGATGGTGCTGTTCGTGCTGGCGACGTTCTCGTTGATCGAGGTCTCTTCGGCCACGAACTGGCCGATCTGGTTGTAGACGCCGCCACCCCGTTGGCCGGCTTCGTTGTGGTGGACCTTGCCGTGCCGGAGGTGGAAGACGCCGTCGGAGAAGATTCCGCCGCCCTCGCTGCCGGCTCGGTTGTCGTTGACTTCGACGTTCCGGGCCTCGGTGGTGGAGTTGATGCCGCCGCGGATGCCGCCGCCACGGAAGCCTGCGGTGTTGTTGTCCAGGTGGACGTTCTCGAGCACGGCGACCTGGCTGTTCGACAACCCGCCACCAGCACCACCGATGGGCAGAACGGTGACGACCCCGATCGTGTTGTTGTAGCTCAGCCGGGTGTTCTGCACGGTGAGGTTGCCGTTGTTGTGGACGCCTCCGCCGTCGTACAGGGCGCTGTTGTTGCTGATGTTGCTGCCGCTGTCCTTCTTCTTGTCCTTGTCCTTGCCGTTCCAGTCCTTGCCGTGGTCGTTCCCGCCGAGGATCTTCGTGACGCCGAAGTTGGCGATACCACCGCCCGTGCCGTTGGTGTGGTTGTAGACCACGTCGGTGTTCTCGATGGTGGCCCTGCCGCCGATGTCGACCCGGATGCCACCGCCGCCGGCGCCAATCCCGCCGTCGGCTTGGCCGCCCTTGATGGTCGCGTCGCGCAGCGTCAGGTCGCCGCCGGCTCCGACCTCCAGGATCCGGAACGGGGTGGCGTTGGCCGCGCGGACGATGGTGGACCCGTTCCCGTCGATCACGACCTGCTGGGTGATGATCGGCAGGCCGACCGCACCGAAGGGCACCGGTGGCTGGGGTGCGGATCTGTTGAGCGTGTAGGTGCACTTCTCGGCGAGCCGGAGCTTCGCCCCGGAGTCGGCGTTCGCGCGGACGATCGCCGCGATCAGTTCGTCGGCGTTGCAGGGTACGGACCGGAAGTCGTCGCCCCTGTCGTCTCGATGGTCGCCGTCCTTCTTGTGGTCCTTGCCGTCGCGGCCGCCCGGGTCCTTTCCTCCGTGGTCGTCGCCGCTGCCCCGGTTGCCGTCGGCGAGGAGCTGCGCTCCGGCGTTGGAGGGGTTGCTGCCGCTCATCCCGGTTGCTCCGCTCACCCCGGCCGGGGTGAAGGCGGCCAGACCGACCACTCCGGTCAACCCGGCCACCCCGGCGACGAGCCAGCGGGCCCGGCGCCGCTTCGGCGGACTGACCTGACCTGCCGCGACTTCGCTCATGTTCGGGTGCAGATAGTTGGACATCGAGCTACCTAGCCCTTCTCCGTACACCAGGTTTCCGCACGTCACAGCGGTGCAGAAGGCGACAAATCGGTTGTCGCCACCAAGGCGACAGTAGTTGAGCGATCCTCACATCAAACGGTCTTAAGCGAAAAATACCTACATTCGGCGTACGCGTCACTGGCGCCCCAGCAGCGCCACCAGGCCCTTCCGTCCTGCCGGCACCGCGCGACCCGGCGGGCATGATCCGCTCGCTCGCCTCGCCGAGGCCGGCAAGCGGCAGGTACGGCGAGGGGGTGGCCGGCGACACGGGGCGCGGGGTGCCGCGCCGGCCAGGACACTCGGGTTGCTGGCGCTTGACGTGGGCCAAATCAGCGACAAGAATTTACAAGGATCGCTGTTAGCGTTAACAACCCGTCCCAGTGCTGCGACGGCATCGTCATGCCGATGTCGCGGCGGTCGCGACGGCCTGACTCCTCGGTCAGCACTACCACTGCAGGGGAGAAATCTATGCGAACGAGGGCAAGATGGCTCGCGGCGACTGCCGCACTCGGTGTTGTCCTCGCCGGGGTGCTGACCTCGACCGGCCCGGCCAACGCGGAATCCAACGGCGGGGTGCGGGTGATGCCTCTCGGCGACTCCATCACCGAGGGCACCCAGGTGCCGGGCGGGTACCGCATCGGGCTCTGGCAGCGCCTCGTCAACGGTCGATACACTGTGGACTTCGTCGGGTCGCAGTTCAACGGGCCGGCCAGCCTGGGCGACCACGACCACCAGGGACATCCCGGCTGGCGCATCGACCAGATCGACGCGAACATCGTCGGCTGGTTGAACACCCAGCGACCGCAGACCGTCCTACTGCACATCGGTACCAACGACATCTTGCAGAACTACAACGTGAGCACCGCGCCGAACCGGCTCTCCACCCTGATCGACCGGATCACCACCACGGCTCCCACAGCGGAAGTGTTCGTCGCGCAGATCATCCCGCTCTCCAACAGCAACCAGGAAGCGGCCGCGCGCACCTTCAACGCGGCGATCCCCGGCATCGTGCAGAGCAAGGTGAACGCCGGCAAGCGAGTGCGCCTGGTCGACATGCACAGCGCGCTCACCACCGCCGACCTGATCGACGGCGTCCATCCCACGTCCGGCGGGTACGACAAGATGGCTGCCCGCTGGTACAGCGCACTGCAGTCGGTGCCCGGCAGCATCGGCGAACCAGGCAGCGGCGGCGGGCAGACCACCGCGATCGTGGGCACCCTGTCCGGTCGCTGCGTCGACGTCCCCGGCTCTTCCACCACCAACGGCACCCAGGTGCAGTTGTGGGACTGTCACGGCCGCACCAACCAGCAGTGGACCTACACGAGCGGCAAGGCGCTGACCGTGTACGGCAACAAGTGCCTCGACGCCGCCGGCTATGGCACCTCCCCGGGCACCCTGGTCACCATCTACGACTGCCACGGCGGAACGAACCAGCAGTGGAACGTCAACGCCAACGGCACCATCACCGGAGTGCAGTCCGGCCTCTGCCTGGACCCGTACAACGTGGGTACGGGCAACGGCACGAAGCTCGTCCTCTGGACCTGCACCGGCCAGGCCAACCAGCAGTGGAGCCGCCGATAGCTCGTACGGTCGCGGCGGGTGGTCGGATCGTCTGTGATCCGACCACCCGCCGGCGCCTCCGCCAGGTGAATGGTCGTTCGATTCGGACCCAATTTTGATCGTTCTACGCATGCTGTCCGAGCTGGCAGTCCGAGCGGGACGGCTCACTGATCACGGCGAAGAAGACCGCGGAGAGCCCACGGGTGGGAACGATCCCCGAGCTGCTGCTGATTGTGGACACCCATGCCGGCACCGCCATTCTCGGCAACGTCGCGTACATCAGCCGTCTGCTGACGTCGGGTGGCGTCGCCCCGGCCGGCGCCTGCATCGACGGCGCGACGGTGGCCGTGCCGTACGGGGGCGGCTTCAGTAGCGTCAGCCGCGACGAGGCGACGAGCCCCGGTCGTGGCCGCCTGTTGGACGGCATCGACGGGATTCGGTGGGCGGGCGATAGGCTGCGGCCGGCGTCGAAGTGACCTAAGGGGACGGATGATGGGCGGATCGGTTCGCGCGGTGGTCGCGGTCTGCGGGCATCTGGCGTGAGCGACGGGTTGCGTCCCGGTGACCCGGCACGCCTCGGTGGGTACGAGGTGCTCGACCGGCTCGGCGACGGGGGCATGGGCAGTGTCTTCCTGGCCCGTTCGCCGCAGGGGCGGCTGGTGGCGGTCAAGGTCGTCCGTGCGGACCTCTCCCACGACGAGGAGTTCCGGGGTCGGTTCCGTAGTGAGGTGAACCGCGCCCGCCAGGTTCCACCGTTCTGCACCGCCGAGGTCCTGGACGCCGACCCGGACCATGACCCGCCGTACCTGGTGGTGGAGTACGTCGAGGGCCCCAGTCTGGCCGAGGTGGTCCGAACACAGGGCCCGCTGGGGGCGGCGCGGCTGCACAGCATCGCCGTTGGGGTGGCCACCGCGCTCACCGCCATCCACGGCGCCGGGGTGATCCATCGCGACCTGAAGCCGGCGAACGTCCTGGTCGCGCCGGGTGGGATCAAGGTCATCGACTTCGGCATCGCCCGAGCGTTCGAGGCGACGAGCCAGCACACCCGGACCAACCACATGGTCGGGACCGTCTCGTACATGGCTCCGGAGCGGTTCGACACGACGTCCGGCCGTCCGACGGGCCCGGCCGCTGACATCTTCGCCTGGGGCGCCCTGGTCGCCTACGCCGCGACCGGCCGCAACCCGTTCGGAGGCGACTCCCCTACCGCCACCGCGATGCGGATCCTCACTCAACCACCGGACCTGACCGGGCTCGGTGGGCCGTTGCGGGAGTTGGTGTCCCGGGCGTTGGAGAAGGACCCCGCTGCCCGACCCAGTGCCCGGGAGTTGCTCGACGGCTTGTTGACCGCAGCGTCTCGGGCGGGTGCCGGCGGGCCGGATCAACTCCCGGGCGCGGCGCCGTCGAGTGTGTCGCCCGCTGCCGGTGGTGATGATCAAGGCGCGCGGTCGACGCCGTCGGGTCTGGCCACGGCCGGTCGCGCGGGTTCACGCCGGCGTGGCTGGCTCACCGCGCTGGGGGCGACCGCTGCGGTGATCGCCGTGCTGGTGCCCGCTTTTCTGTTTGGCCCAAAACTGTTGGGCGGGCAGTCCAAGCCGGACCGGGCCAGCTCGACGCCGAGCGGTGGCCCGACGACGAGCGGGCCGGCGGCCACGACGTCCACGCCCGCGTCGGGCAAGCCGTCCGCCTCACCGTCGGCCAGCGCGGACCCGACCCAGGCCATGCTGGCCGGGCAGCGGCGAATCCTGCTGCACGTGGTGGAGATCGACCGCGACCTGTCGCTGCCGTCTCACGGCGAGGTCGAGGTCGGCAACGGAACCGGCAAGGACGCGCTGTTCGTGCTCGAACCGGTCGGCGTCGACTACATGATCAAATCGGTGAACCCGGAAATCGCCCACCGACCGTGCATCGGGGTCAAGCTCGATTCCGAGGGGGACAAGTCGCTCGTGGGAGCCGACTGTCGGCCGACCAAGGCAACGTTGTTCGCGATATACCGGGAGGGCAGGGACGACAAGGGGCGCCCCTCCTACGCCATCATCAGCGACGAGTACGGCCCGGTGCAGTGGAGCCCGACCAAGAAGGAGATCTTCGTCGAGTTTCTCGGCGACGCCCCGTTGATCACCACGTTCAGCCTGGTCGATCGAGGCGCGGTCTGACTCGGACGTACCCCGGCGCCTGCGGAAGAGCCACCCGGTGCGCCTTGGCTCGCACGCCGACGGGTTCCTGACCGTCGCCGCGCCAGCGCTCCTGCCGGTCGACCGTCGGGCTGAGTTCATCGGCTTTGCCAGCAAGCCGTCGGCGATGGGCGGCCGTCGATGTTAACGCGCTCGCGGGGCCTCCTCAAGGGCCCGACGGTGATCCGCGCGGGGGATCTGGGGCGATGCCTGCGGGAACGCGGTTCAAGACGTCTCACCCCACGATCCGCAGCCCGGCAGTGGTAGATGTTCCCAGCACATTACGTCTTGACGAACGGCATGTTATCGCTCACAGTCGATGCCTAAGGACGACGACACCTTGGCTTTCCGGGCAAGCCCTGCCTCGTCGATCTCGAATCAGGCGTGCGCTACTGCTCGCCGGCGTCTTGTTAACGCTAACTCTCTGACGCCTGCGCGCTCGGCCACGCGTCGCGGTACGCCCACCCTCGGGCAGGCCGTTCGGCTCTTGGTCACTGGAGGAGGATCATGTCTGCCCTAGATAGGTCTCCATCGATCGCAACGCCGTCGCGGCGGCGTTGGTGGTTGCCCCGCATCCTTGCCGTCAGCGCGGCGGCGTTGATGGTCGGTGGTGCTGCCGTGACGGTGGTGTCGTCACCCGCCGCCGCGGCGACGGTCGACACGAACGCGTGGTACGTGTTGGTCAACCGCAACAGCGGCAAGGCCCTGGACGTCTACAACCTGGCCACCACCGACGGTGCGCGGATCACCCAGTGGGCCCGCAACAACGGCAACCAGCAGCAGTGGCAGTTCGTCGACTCCGGTGGTGGCTACTACCGGGTGAAGTCGCGGCTGTCCGGCAAGGTGCTGGACGTCTCGGGTCGCTCGACCGCCAACGGTGGCAGCATCGTGCAGTGGAGCGACAACAACGGCACCAACCAGCAGTTCCGGCTCGCCGACTCGGACAGCGGCTACGTCCGGTTGATCAACCGGAACAGCAACAAGGTGATGGAGGTGCAGGGCGCCTCGACCGCCGACGGCGGCAACATCGTGCAGTACGACGACTGGAACGGCACCAACCAGCAGTGGCAGTTCGTCCGCGTCGACGGAACCACGCCGCCGCCGACGACGACTCCGCCGCCGGGCGGCACGTGCGACCTTCCCTCGACGTACCGGTGGTCCTCCAGCGGAGTGTTGGCGAACCCCAGGTCGGGTTGGGTGTCGCTGAAGGACTTCACCGTCGCCCCCTACAACGGCCAGCAACTGGTCTACGCCACCACGCACGACTTCGGGTCGAGTTGGGGTTCGATGAACTTCGGTCTCTTCTCGAACTACTCGCAGATGGGCTCGGCCAGCCAGAACGCGATGAACTCCGGCACTGTCGCGCCGTCGCTGTTCTACTTCGCGCCGAAGAACATCTGGGTGCTCGCCTACCAGTGGGGTGGGCCGGCGTTCTCCTACCGGACTTCGTCCGACCCGACCAACCCGAACGGCTGGTCGTCGCCGCAGACGCTGTTCACCGGAAGCATCACCGGCTCCGGTACCGGTCCGATCGATCAGGCTCTCATCGCTGACGGTTCGAACATGTACCTGTTCTTCGCTGGCGACAACGGCAAGATCTACCGGGCCAGCATGCCGATCGGGAACTTCCCGGGCAACTTCGGCAGCAGCTACACGACCATCATGAGCGACACCACTAACAACCTGTTCGAGGCCCCGCAGGTCTACAAGCTTCAGGGTCTGAACAAGTACCTCATGATCGTCGAGGCGATCGGTTCGACGGGCCGCTACTTCCGTTCGTTCACGGCGACCAGCCTGAACGGTTCGTGGACCCCGCAGGCCGCGACCCAGAGCAACCCGTTCGCGGGCAAGATCAACAGCGGCGCGACCTGGACCAACGACATCAGCCACGGTGAGCTGCTGCGCACCAACGCCGACCAGACGATGACCGTCGACGCCTGCAACCTGCAACTGCTCTACCAGGGGCGTTCCCCCAGCTCCGACGGCGTCGACTACGGCCTGCTGCCGTACCGGCCGGGTCTGCTGACCCTGCAGCGCTGACCCGATTTGATCAAGATCGACTGAATGGGAACGGGCGGGCTCGGCGTCACGCCGAGCCCGCCCGGCTCATGTCAACGCTGCGATCAGCCCAGGCTCATCGCAGCGGCGTGCCGGTGACACAGGTCAGCACCCGGCCCTGACCACGGGTGGCGCTCGATGTGGTCGTGGCGAAGCCGTGGGCCTCGAGCAGTGCTTCGGTCGCTGTGAGGTTCGCGGTGGCGTGCGCTTCGGTGGGTCGCTCGCCGAAGACGTAGAGCCGTCCTCCCGGTGCCAGCAGGCTGCGCATCCGAGCGATCTGCTGCGCCGCGTCGCCCAACCAGAAGAGGCTGACGTTCACCGCGAAGATCTTGGTGAAGTGGCCGGTCGGTAGGTCGGCCGACTCGAACCCCGCTCGCCGAATCTCGGCTCTGCCGGCGTCGATGTGGCTCAGGTTCCGTTCGGTCGCGAGCCGCACCATCGTCGCGGCGCGGTCGATGGCGACGATCCGACCGGTGCTGAGCTGGTCGGCGACCAGGGAGACGGCAGCCCCCCGACCGCAGCCGATCTCCAGCACCTGGTCGTCGGGCGCGACAGCCATGATCTGCACCGCCCAGCGCTGCCGATGCGCGGGTGTCGCCGGAATCGGCGCGTTCGCCGCGGGCGTCGTGTCAGCGCCGGGCGGACCCGGATCGCGGGTCGAAAGAGTGGACCTCACGACGTCACTCGCCGGTGCCTTCTCTGCCCACACCTCTGATTCCACCCTGTCCGCGGAGTCGGTGCACCGTGTCCTCGGTCACCGCGCCGGGTCGACAGGCGTGACAGCGATCAGTGCGCGGGCACCGGCGTGACGTCCCCGAGGGCGTCCGTCGGGGCCGGGACGTGCTTCGGGGCGCCGGCGTTGACCATTGCCAGGGAGACCAGTGCCGCCGCGACCACAAATCCGACGGCGACCCAGTACGCGACCGAGTAGCCGTGCATCAGCGCCTCGTTCCGCTCGTGGGCTTGTGCCGCCGGGCCACCGTGCGAGACCAGGTAGGTGGCGGCCGAGCTGGTCGCGATGGTGTTGAGCAGCGCCGTGCCGATCGACCCGCCGACCTGCTGCGACGAACTGATCATCGCGGAGGCGACACCGGCGTCCTTGGGTTCGACGCCGTGGGTGGAGATGCTCATCGCGGGCATGAACGCGGTGCCGATGCCGAGCCCGATCACCGTTTCGGCGAACGCGATCTCCAAGAAGGTGCTGTCCGCGTCGAGCAGAGCCAGCAGCACCAGACCGACCGCTGTGACGAGGTACCCGCCGACCATGATTGGCCGGGGTGCGATCCGGTGCGCGAGTCGGGCGCCGATCTGCGTGGCACCGATGGCCTGCGGCACCGCCATCGGCATGAACGCCAACCCGGCCATCACCGGCGACCACCCCTTGACCTGCTGGAAGTAGTAACTGAGCAGGAGGAACATCCCGAACATGCTGACGATCGCAAGGCCCACCGAGAGGTACGCGGCGGCCCGGTTGCGTTCGGTCAGCACGCGCAGTGGCAACAGCGGGGACGTGACCCGCGTCTGCACCACGACGAAGGTCGCGAGCAGCAGCACCCCGGCGGTGAACGATCCGATGGTCACCCCCGCCGACCATCCGCGGCTCTCGGCGACACCGAACCCGTAGACGAGGCCGACGAGTCCGGAGCTGGCCAGCAGTACGCCGGGCAGGTCGAGTCGGGCACGGTGCCGCTCGCCGTCGTCGTGGACGGTGCGACTGGCGCCCAGGATCCCGATGACCGCGATCGGCACGAGGACGAACATCGCGAAGCGCCAGTTCAGGTACTGGGTGAGCAGCCCTCCCACGATCAGGCCGACAGCGCCGCCGGCGATCGAGACCGCGCTGAACACGCCGAACGCCTTCGCGCGTTCCCTCGGCTGGGTGAAGGACAGGGAGAGCAACGAGAGCGCGGCCGGCGCGAGCAGGGCCGCGAACACCCCCTGGAGTGCCCGGGCGAGCAGCAACATCGCGGCGTTGACGGCCAGGCCGCCGATGGCCGACGCGATTGCGAAGCCGGCCAGCGCGATCAGGAAGGTGCGCTTGCGGCCGACCATGTCACCGACCCGGCCGCCGACCAGCAGCAGACCGCCGAAGGCCAGACCGTACGCGGTCACCACCCACTGCCTGCTCCCGTCGGTGAAGTGCAGCGCCTGTTGCGCCGAGGGGAGCGCGATGTTCATGACCGCCCCGTCGAGCACCACCATCAGTTGAGCGATGGAGATGAACAACAGGGCCTTCCACCGCTGGGACTCCGGGGCGGCACGACCTGTGGGCATGATTGTTCCTTAAGAGTGGTTTGTGGGTATTCGAGCGACTCGGCCAACGTTAACCACGTTCTGGAACGACCACCAAAGAATGTGCCTGCGGTTACAGTGGCGTCGTGGGTGATCTTCACGCCCAAATAAACGTATTTTCCGGCTGAGGTTGCCCAATCGAGAGGCAGTCGCCGCTGCGAAGGTGGCCCCTGTGAGTGGCGTTACTTTGTCGAACGTTCCAGAAAGGGTTAGCGTTCCGTCCCACGAAGAGCCCTGCGGGCCCCGTGGCGGCTCACCAGTCGAAGTGGATGTGAGACGAGATGTCTGGACGGTTGGAAGCAAAGGTGCTGGTCGTTACCGGCGGCACGCAGGGCATGGGCCTGGCGTTCGCCCAGCGGGCGGCCACGGAAGGGGCCCGCGTCGTCATCGGCGCCCGGGACAAGGACCGGGGTGAGGAGGTCGCCGCGCAGATCAGGAACGCGGGCGGCAGCGCCCTCTTCGTGCCCACCGACGTGACGGTCGAGGAGGACATGGCGCGGCTCGTCGACGCAGCGGTGACGGAGTACGGGCGGCTGGACGGCGCGTTCAACAACGCCGGCGGTGGCCCGATGGCCAGCGTGCGCGAGACCGACAGCGACAACTGGCACCGGTCGCTCGCCCTCAACCTGACGAGCGTCTTCTACGGCCTGAAGTACGAACTCCCGGCGATCATCGCCTCCGGCGGTGGCGCGATCGTCAACAACGCCTCGGTCTCCGGCGTGAAGGGCGACGGGACCCAGGCCGCCTACAACGCGGCGAAGCACGGTGTCATCGGTCTGACGCGCTCGGCGGCCCTGGACGTGGCGCGCTCCGGTGTGCGGGTCAATGCCCTGGTCACCGGCCTGATCGACACCCCGCTCTGGCAGGGCGTGGTCAGCCAGGCCCCGGAGATCGCGGAGCGCTACCTGTCGGCGCAGCCGACCGGACGAGCCGGCACCTCCGACGAGGTCGCCGCCCTCACCGCCTTCCTGCTCAGCGACGAGGCCACCTTCATCAGCGGCGCGTCCATCGCCATCGACGGCGCCCTCACCGCCTGAGCACTGAGGCACTGAGGCACTGAGGTCCGGTCCGGGGTGGCGGCTCCAGCGCAGCCGCCACCCCGGACCGGGCAACGCGTCAGGCGATCCGGTAGGCCCGCTGGATCGTCTGCGTGACAGTGTTGCCGGCGGTGTCGGTGGCGGTCAGTCGCAGCGAGACGAATCCGGCCCGTCGCGGATGACCGATCAGCGCGACGTTCCGGATCACCGGCAGGTCGACCCACGTCCGGCCGTCGTCGAACGACGCGGACACGGCGAGCGTCCGGTTGGGCGCGGCGGTCGAGCCGGCCTGCCGGTCCAGCGCCACCGGGATCGTCATGATCCGGCCGGTCCGTGCCGTGTTGGTGTCGTCGAGCACTGGCGTCGGGCGAACCGTCGTCAGCGGCAACCGCTCCGGCGACGTGGTGTGCGCCGAGGTGAAGGTCCAGGCCACCGAGACCGACGTCGACAGGGTGTCGGGCGCGCCTCGGGTGGCGGTCGCCTCCAGCCGGTAGGTGGCCTTCCCGGCGGGCACCGCGAACTCGGCCCACGGGCTGTCCGAGGTGCCGATCTCCTTACCGTCGCGCAGCAGTCGGAACCGCACCGGCTGGTCGTCGCGGCTCGCGGGGCGACCTGTCGCGTCGCCGAACAGGGGCACCGACGCGATCGAGATGGTGTCGCCGTCGCGGCCCGCGTACCCCAGTGGTGACAGGGTCGGCGCCTGGGTCACGGAGGGCCCGAAGGGCGCCGCGTTCCAGGTCTGGTTGTACGTACGCCCCGACCTGAATGTCGAATCCTGCGCGGTGAGGTTGTCCCCCTCGACGAACGTGGACGTCCAGACGATGCCACCGTCGGTGTTGTAGTACTCGGTGCCCTTGAACGGCAGGTCGACAGGCGTGTTCGACCCGATCGGACCCGCGCCTCCGGGCGCCGACGCGCGGTGGAACCGGGTGGCCGTCGTCGTCGTGGACTGGCTGCGGTAGGTCGTCTTGACAGTGGCGAGGTTCTTCGGTGACAGCTTCCTGGTCAGGCCGGTGAACATGTCGCCAGTGCCGACGTACGCCAGGTCGTAGGTGTAGGGACTGTTCCGGAAGGTGCCGTCCCTGCCCGGCCGGGCGAGCCCGACGCCCAGCGTCGCGGTGAACTCGGGCGCCGCGACGGCGGGCCCGAGCCGGCCGAAGAAGACGTCCGTGAAGGACGCTCCGCTGAGTTGGACGCCCGGGTAGCGCAGGCCGTCGTCCCAGTTGGCGCTCACGTTGATCGAGATCGGCGCGGCGTCGCGCTGCGGCACCGTCAACGCGACCGGCTTGGCGGTGCGGGCGTCGACCGCCTCGGTGACCGGGCCGCGTACGTCCAGGACCGGCTGCGCGAGCAGTGTCGACACGGCACCCTCGTGGATGGTGCTGTACAACGCGTACCGCCCCGTGGGCAGCCGCAGGACGCCGCCGCCCGGTGTCACGGCGAGGGTGCTGAACTCGCCGGTGGTCAGGTTCGCCGCCACTGTCGTGTACTCGGTGGCCGGCTTGCCGTCACGTCCGGTGTGGTTGAGCCGTACGTCGTAGCTCTCGATCTCACGGTTCAACACGAAGGGCGTCCGTACCCGCAGGTCGCCGGCGGCGGTCGCGGTCAGCGCGCCCTGGTAGACGCCGTCCGGGGCGTCTACCCGGGTGTCCACGGTGATCGTCGCCTTGGCGCTGCCGCCGGCCGGCACCACCAGCGTGGCCGGGCTGACGGTGAGCATGCCGGCCGGGGCCGGAGCGATGGCGAGCGTCAGTGTGACCGGCGCGGTGCCCGTGTTGCGGTAGCCGACGACCTGGGTGATCGGGCTGTCGTCGGCGTGCGGCCAGCGCTGCACCGGAAAGTCGATGGCGGCGATGTCGGTGGCTACCGGCTGGGCGACCGCGCGGGCGATGTCCACCCGGCCGGCGCCTTGCTCGTAGATGGTGTCCTCGCCGGTCGGCTTGGCGGAGTCCATCAGGGCGGCCTTGAGCTGCGGGCCGGACCAGTCCGGGTGTTGCCCGGCGAGAATCGCGGCGGTGCCGGCCACGTGCGGGGTCGCCATCGACGTACCCGACATGGTGGCGTAGTCGCCGCCCGGAGCGGCGGCCACGATGTCGACGCCCGGCGCGCTGATCTCGGGCTTGATGTGGTTGTCGCCGACGCGCGGGCCCCGGCTGGAGAAGTAGGCCCGCTGGTCGTCGGCGTCCACTGCGGCGACGGCGAGAGCGTCGTCGGCGGAGGCCGGCGAGGAGACCGACTTCGGCTTCCCCTCGTTGCCGGCCGCGACCACGAAGAGGGTGCCGTACCGGTGGCTCAGCTCCTGGACCGCGGTTTCCAGCGGGTCGAGCCCGGGTGCGTCGTCGCCGCCCACGCTCAGGTTGACCACCCGGGTCTGCGGCGCGAGCCACTGCATGCCGGTGATGATGTCCGAGTCCTGGCATTCGGTGGTGGCGCAGACCTTGCCGACGAGCAGTTTCGCCCCGGGCGCGACCCCGCGATACCTGCCGCCGGAGGCGGCGCCGCTGCCGACGATCGTCGAGGCCACGTGGGTGCCGTGGCCGACCGCGTCGCCGGGGTCGTTGCCGCCGGTGAAGTCCCGGACCTCGGTGAGGTGGCCGGCGAAGTCGGGGTGGCTGGCGTCGATCCCGGTGTCCAGCACGCCGACGGTGACGCCGGTGCCGTCGAAACCGGCCTGCCACGCCGCCGGGGCACCGATCTGCGGCACGCTGCGATCGAGGGAGACCGTGCGCTTGCCGTCCAGCCAGATGTGGGTGACCCCAGTGGTGAGGGTGCGCGCGGACGGCGTACCTCGGGTGAGTGACGTCCAGAGGGTCACCCGGTCGTCCCGGTCCGCCCGGACCGCGAGCGCGTGCGCGGCCGGGAGGTCGGCCCGCACCCGCCCGGCACCCCCGGTGGTCGCGGTCCGTGCCCGCTCCGCCCTGTTCTCGGGGTACGCGACCAGCAGCGGCAACTCGGCCGCCCGGTCGTCGTAGCCGAACTCGCCGAGCGTGCTGAGGTCGAACAGGCGTCGGTCCAGCCGCCCGTCCCGCACCAGCGGCATCGCGTCCACCGGGATGACGTACTGGTGACCGTCCTCCCGGCTGCTCACGAACCGCATGCCGGCCCGACCCGGCCCGCGCTGGATCTGCGGGCGCCCGGCCGCGTCCAGCGAAACCCGGTCCCCGGTGATCAGGGTGAAGGTTCCGTGGGTGCCGGGGGCCGGGGCCGCCGGCGTTTCCCGCGCGTTCGCCGGTTGGGCGGTCAGGCCCGCCGCAACCAGCGCGCTCGCGAGTACGCCGGCTGTCAGGGCGCGTCGTTGCCGTCGTCGCACATCGTCCTCTCCGCCACGGGCGTCTCCCGGGTCGGCACGATGACGCCTGACCAGGTCGTTAGGTTGATCACCCTGGTGTGACAGAGACCACAATCGCGCCCCGCGCCGACGTCACCGGTCCACCCTTGCGAGTTCCATGCGGCGGTGACCAGGGGACGAGGCATGGGAGGGCACCGGTCGGATGCGTGACGCCGAAGAGTTCGACGCCCTCTACGCGGCCTGCGCGGGTCGGGTCGTGGGTCACGTGTACGCGCTCACCGGCAACCGCGCCGAGGCGGAGGATGCCGTCGCCGAGGCGTTCATGCGGGCCTGGCAGCGATGGGCGACGGTACGGGAGACGGACAGTCCGGAGGCGTGGGTCCGCCGGGTGGCCTCGCGGATCGCGGTGAGCAGCTGGCGCAAGGCGTTCAACCGGGTACGCGCGCACCGCCGGGCCGCTGTCGACCAGGGGGTGCCCGGACTGAACGAGGACCACGTCGCACTGTTGCAGGCGTTGCAGCGGCTGAGTGCCAACGAGCGCCGGGCGGTTGTGCTGCACCATCTCAACGACCTCAGCGTCGCGGAGGTGGCAGCCGAGATGGAGGCCCCCGTCGGAACGGTGA
Source organism: Micromonospora sp. NBC_00821 (assembly GCF_036347035.1). Lineage (NCBI taxonomy): Bacteria > Bacillati > Actinomycetota > Actinomycetes > Micromonosporales > Micromonosporaceae > Micromonospora > Micromonospora sp. NBC_00821. The sequence goes on along the minus strand of NZ_CP108880.1, from coordinate 23,305 downwards.
AGACGTACCTCGCCCGCGGTCGGAGAGCGATGGCCGGGTTGCTGACCGATGCGCACCAGGAGGAGACCTCCCATGGCTGATCCGCGCGACGATCTCACAGCGATCTCGGACGAGGTCCGGCGAGTCACCACGCTGCCGGGAGCGCAGACGTTGCGGCACCGCAGCGACCGGCGTCGGCGGCGTCGGGCGGCCGTCGGCGCGGCGGGGCTTGCCGTGGTGGCCCTCGCCGCTGGCACCGTCCTGGTGCAGGTACGAAACGACGTCGAGACGCCGGATGTCGGTCCGGCCAGCCAGGCCGCACCGCCAGTGGTCGTCGCGTCCGCGACCGCTTCGCCGGGGCCGCAGGAGATCCTCGGTGGCCGGCGGCAGGTCCAGATCGTGCTGCCCGGCATGCGCGGGGCCACGTTGGCGATCGACAGCGGCGGCGATCAGGTGCGGGCCACCACCGAACAGGGCATCGACGATCGGGCGCTGTGGGTGCTGCGCCCCGAGGGCGACAGGTACCGGATCCTCCTGGCGTCCGGTGCCGACGCGATCTGCATGACCGTCGTGCACGACGCCGCGCCGGGCAGCGTCCGCGGTCGGGCGTGTGATGCCGCCGCCTCGACGCAGCTCTTCCGGATCGATCAGGTTCCGGACGGCAGCTACTCGATCTTCCAGGGCAAGCGTTACGTCCAGGTGGTCGACGGCACCAACGCCCTGGTCCCCGACCTGCCCGAGGGCCTGACCACCACGTACGAGTTCCTGGACGGCGGGCCGAGGTGAGCGGCCTCGACAGCGGGGCCACGATCGAGGCGTCGGTGCGCGGCGCGGGCGTGATGCCGCCGTCGAGCCGGACGCTGGCGTCGAAAGGTTTCGACACCACGAGGCCGAAACTTTCGGAAAAACATTGACACTTCGCGATGTATTCGCTCAGGCTTGACCTGGCTGGCAATCGTGATCATCGATCTCGCTTCGTCCCTTCCTGCAACCACCACCTCGGAAGGAGACCTCTAGTGGCCATCCCCTTGGGCCGTTCCAGGACCCGGTCCACTGTCGTCGTGCTGGCGCTGGCAGCGCTCACTGTCGCCGGATCGGTATCGGTAGTGACACGAACGACGAACGCTCAAGCCGCCGTAGGCACGCTGGCCGCGGCAGTGGAGGACGAGGGCGTCGACTGCGCCGTGTCCGGTCTGCCTGACCTGGGCTCCCTGCCCACCAACGCAAAGCTCCCCGACCCCTTCAAGAAGCTGAACGGGACGACCATCACCGCCAGGTCAGACTGGCGCTGCCGGCGGGCTGAGATCAAGGAGCTTGCCGAGAAGTTCGTCTTCGGCGAAAAGCCGGCCAAGCCCGCGACGGTCACGGGGACGGTGTCCACCAGCACCATCACCGTCAACGTGGCACACAACGGCAGAAGCTCGACCTTCTCGGCGAGGGTCGAGCTGCCCAGCGGCACCGGTCCCTTCCCCGCCGTCGTGGTGGTCGGGGGGTTCGGCGCGGACACGGCCACCATCAAGGCCGCCGGTGCTGCCGTGATCAGTTACGACCCCTTGGCAGTCGGGCGAGAGGGCACTCCCCGGACCAACAAGCAGGGCGCGTTCTACAGCATCTACGGCTCGTCGAGCAGCACCGGACTGCTCGCCGCCTGGGGGTGGGGCGTCAGCCGGATCATCGACGTCATCGAGCAGACCGACGGCAGGATCCTCAAGGCGGACGCGATGGGCGTCACCGGTTGCTCCCGTTACGGCAAAGGCGCCTTCGCGATCGGTGTGTTCGACCAGCGCATCGCCCTGACCATGCCGATCGAATCGGGCAGCGCGGGCGTCCCCATCTTCCGAGGTATCCCGGGTGAGGGCGCGCAGAGCCTGAGCAGCGCGTACGGGGAGCAACCCTGGCTGGGCGACGCGTTCGGCTCCTTCACCGGCAGCCCGAACCGGCTCCCGGTGGACACCCACGAGATGGTCGCCATGGTGGCACCGCGCGGACTGTTCATCATGGACAACCCGCACATCGCAAACCTCGGCCCCCGGTCGGCGAGCGTCGCGGCCCTGGGTGGCGCGGAGGTCTACAAGGCGCTCGGCGTCGGTGACAACATCACCTACTGGTCCGACGTGCAGGACGGCAGCCACTGCGCCAACCGCCCCGAGTGGCGTACCCCGTTGCAGAACAACATCCGCAAGTTCCTGCTGAGGACGGGCAACGAGCCGGGCGTGATCCGGATTTCCAGTAGGGCGCTCGGCCGGTTGGCCGACTGGCGGGACTGGCCGACGCCGATCCTGACTGACGGCCCGACCACGCCACCCCCGACCACGCCGCCGCCGACCACGCCACCCCCGACCACGCCACCCCCGACCACGCCGCCGCCGGCCGGTGGTGGCTGTGCGGCGACGGTGTCGGTCAACCAGTGGACCGGTGGTTTCGTCGCCACGGTGCGGGTGAGCGCCGGCACATCGCCGGTAAACGGTTGGACGGTCACCATGACTCTGCCGTCGGGTGCCAGCATCACCAGCATCTGGAGCGCCAACCGGAGCGGTAACACCGGGACCGTTCAGTTCACCAATGTCGCCTACAACGGCGCCATCGCGTCCGGGCAGTCGACCGAGTTCGGTTACCAGGGCGGCGGCACCGGTGCGGGGATGACTCCGACCTGTTCGACCGGATGACCCACAGGCCCGGTGCGGAGGTGCACAGCCTCCGCGCCGGGTCGCGCGGCTGCCCGCCGGAGCCGGGCGGCGCGGCTGCGCGCCGGAACCCGAGCGTCAGAGCCAGACCACGAGCCCGGTCAGGTCGTTGAGGACGGCGGCCACGCCCGCCCGGATGGCCGCCGCGCACCGGTCCGCGGTGAACGAGTTCGGGTCGTACGTCGAGGACATCCCGAGCCCCTCGCCACGGAACGACGCGCCGTCCCAGTCGACAGCTGTGACGTTGTGGGTGGGCTCGGCGAGTTCCGCGCCGACCACGAGGAACTTCTCGTCCAGGTGGTTCGGGGTGACCAGCGCGAGCCCGTCGATGAGGTCGTTGCCCGCGCTGACGATGAGGTCCGGGCCCATCTCCATCGCCTTGGCGATGCTGGGAACGCTGTCGTGCGCACTGCCGACGACGATGGTCCTCAGGTCGACGTGCTCGTCATCGGCCCAGTCCTTCACCGCCGTCACGAGGGCCTTGGTCGGGTTGTCCGTACCGCTGGTCAACAGGACGACCCGGTAGTCCTTCGGCGGGTGGACGTCGGCCCACGAGCCGGGCTGGGGGGTGATGGTCGCCTCCGGCGCGGGCTTCGTGGAGGGGTCGACGAACCCCGGGCCGAGAGTGCCGATGGCGCTGGGCGCCGGACGTGGCTCGGACCAGTCGGCGCTGGAGTTGCAGGCGGTGACCAGCGCGGCGGTCGCGGCCAGCATGGCAACGGCCCGAAGCGGGGGGCGCAAGGTGATCGTCCTCCGGGTGGTGGCGGAAAGTGCGCGTACTTCTTCGTATTCCTATCTCAATTCTGGTCACCGGTAATTGGTGGACGGCCGTTCGGGGAAGTTGTTCTCCGGCGGTTCGTCGGTGCGCGGGTTGGTGTTCACCCACGGCATGCAACGTGCACTGGCCAACCGAGGGAGTCGAATGTTAGGCCGCATCCGCCGTACCGTTATCGTCGCCGCTGTCGGGTTCGCCGCAGCGGTGGTTCCGTTTCTGGGCTCCGAATCGGCGTCCGCGCACGGCTTCTCGTCGACTGTGTACGCGAAAATTGCGGCGGGAGATGAGGGTCACATTCGGACCGGGGTGGAGCTCGAATACGACCTGCTCGTCGTTTCCGCCGCGGATGCCGGCGACGACGACCCGTTCTTCCAGGCGGGAACCGCCGCGTTCGAGGCGGGCGACACCGCCGCCCAGGCCGCCGCCCTGAAGGGGCACGCGTCGGCGGTTCTCGGGTACGTCTCCGACCGATTCTCGGTGAGTTCTCGGGGTGCGGCCTGCCGGCCGACCCAGGTGGGTGACGCGACGATCGGCGAGCGCGAGGGCGTGCCGTACGCGGACCTGCTGCTCGACTGGACCTGCCCGGAGCCTGTCGACGAGCACGTGGTGCGCAGCGGCCTCTTCCCTGATGGCGAGGGCTACGTCAAGGGCACGAAGACGATAGTCACCTACGAGATCGACGGCCGTTCGGGCAGTGCGGCGCTCGACGCCGCCAACCCGTCCTTCTCGACAGCGCAGGCCTGGTACCAGCGGTTCGGCGAGTTCTTCCTCCTGGGCGCCGAGCATCTGCTGACCGGGATCGACCACATCCTGTTCCTGCTGGCGCTCATCGCCGGGTCACGGCGGCTCCGGGAGATCGTGCTCGCGGCCACCAGTTTCACACTGGCGCACTCGGTGACGTTCATGCTCGCCGCACTCGGCCTGGTCGAGGTGCCGGGGGTGATCGTGGAGCCGATCATCGCGTTGTCGATCGCCGTCGTCGCCGGTTGGCACCTGTGGGGGATCTGGCGGCGTGGTGGGCACGCGGCCGATCTGGACACGGCCGGGCACGGCCACTTCAGCCTGGATCGGGCCGGCTGGATCCGCCTCGGCGTGGTGTTCTGCTTCGGCCTCGTGCACGGCCTCGGCTTCGCGGGCGCTCTGGGTATCGACGAGGCATGGTCGTGGACCCTGCTGTGGTCGCTGCTGGTGTTCAACATCGGCATCGAGGTCGTTCAGTTGACGATTATCGCTGTCGTCTTCCCGCTGCTGTTCGTGCTGCGCCGTCGTGCGCCGAAAGCCGGCCTCTGGGCGACCGGGGCTGTTTCCGCAGCCGTGTCCATTATGGGGTTGATCTGGTTTGTGCAGCGCGTTTCTGGATCATGAGTAGGGCTAAGTAGTTCGTGAAGTGCAGTCTTTCGCAAGATCACGTTCATGATCGGTTCATCGGGCGGCGAAAGCGTGGAATTGCTTCCCCAGCGTCGGGTGAAGGCACAATCCATTTCTCTATTTGAAAAGGGAACAATGTCGATGACATTGAGCACCTCGACACGGGCCTCCGCGCTCGTGCGGCGGCGCCTGGTCGCCGGGGTCGCTGCCGGGTTCCTCGGTCTGGGCGCGGCCCTCGGCAGTGGCCTGATGGCCACCGCGAGCGCGGCCGAGTCCACCACGATCACCGGTGTGGTCCTCGGCGTCGGTGCCAACGAGACCCAGCGCATCGTGAGCTGGTACTCCTCCGCCGACACCGCGCAGAAGATCCAGCTCGCCCCGACCGCCGAGATCGTCAACGGCGAGTTCCCGGCCGGCGCGGTCAGCTTCGACGCCGTCGGTGCGGCGAACACCTCCACCACCGGCTTCAACCGGCACGCCACGATCAGCAACCTGCGTGAGAAGACCGCGTACTCGTACCGGGTCGGCGCCGAGGGCAGCTGGTCCCCGGCGTACGCCTTCAAGACGCAGGACTTCGAGGGCGACTACGACTTCCTGTTCTTCGGCGACCCGCAGATCGGCTCCTCCGGTGACCGGCTGAAGGACCAGGCCGGCTGGGAGGACACCCTGAAGGTCGCCACCGCGGCCAACCCGAACGCCGAGCTGCTCGTCTCCGCCGGCGACCACGTCGAGAGCGCCAACGACGAGGGTCAGTGGACCTCGTTCCTGGCCCCCGACCAGCTGCGTCAGATCCCCCTCGTCGCCACCATCGGCAACCACGACGTCGGCGGCAAGTCCTACGAGCAGCACCACTTCACCCCGAACACCGACCGCTCGGCCCAGTACTACAACGGCGACCAGGCGACCCGGTCCGGCGGCGACTACTGGTTCATCCACAAGGATGTGCTGTTCATCGACCTGAACAGCAACAGCTACGTCAACCCGGCGGACGGCTCCGCCGGCGGCGACGCGGCGCACGTCGCGTACGTCACCGACGTCATCAACAAGCACGGCTCCGAGGCCAAGTGGAAGGTGCTGGTCTACCACCACTCCATCTACTCGCCGGCCAGCCACGCGACCGACGCCGACAACAAGCAGCGGCGGGAGGACTTCACCACCGCGTTCTCCAACCTCGGTGTCGACATGGTCCTGCAGGGCCACGACCACAGCTACACCCGCAGCTACTCCATCAAGAACGGCCAGAAGGAGAACCCGGCTGAGAAGCCGGGCGCTGCCGACGTGTTCCCCGGCCCGGGTGGCGTCATCTACGTGACTGCCAACTCGGCCTCCGGCTCGAAGTACTACGACATCAAGAAGCCGGACAACACCGGCACCGGCATCCGTGGCAACGGCCCGGACCCGCTGGACGCGAACAAGTACTGGTACAACTCCGTGCAGAACCAGGAGCACGTGCGCAGCTACGTCAAGGTGCAGGTTCGCGGCGACAAGCTGGTTCTCGCGAACGTTCGCAGCGGCACCTGCGCGGCGCCGAACGCGGCCGTCGAGAAGGGCCTCTCCTGCGTCAACACCCCGGACGGTCAGCCGGTCGGCTCGATCGTCGACAACGTGACGGTGCACCCGTTCCACGGTGACGGCCAGGCCATCCAGGTCAACGTGCCGAACCCGGCTCCGGGCGAGTTCGGCTGGACGATCGACGGCTACAACGGTCTGGTCGACCTGGGTACCGCGCAGGAGCGCAACGGCACCTCCTTCCAGGCCAACGGCAAGATCAACCCGATCCTCGTGTCGGACAGCCGCCGGTCGCTCGCCCCGTGGTCGATCTCGGCCAACGTCGGCGACTTCTCCGACGCCGACAAGAAGTTCTCCGGCTCCTACCTCGGTTGGAACCCGTACGTGCTCGACGCCGGCGCGGGCGCCGAGGCCGGTGCCCCGGTCCTGTCGTCCCTCGACGACCAGGGCAAGGGCCTGTCGGTCTCCAGCGCGCTCGCCGCCGCCGCGCAGGGTCACCCGCGTGGTGGCGCCAAGCTCGGCGCTGACCTGGACCTGAAGATCCCGGACAGCATCGCGAAGGGCAGCTACCGCACCACCCTCACGATCACTGCACTGAGCAGCTGACCGGACTGTTCCATTCGGCGGGGTAGGCACCTTCGGGGCCTACCCCGCCACCGGTTCACCCACTACCAAGATCACCACAAGGACTTGAGATGCAACCGTCCGTCACTCGCTGGAAGACCACGACCGCCGCACGCCTCCGTACGACAGCACTGTCCCTGCTCGCCGTCGTCGCGGCCGTCGGTGTCGGCGCCGGTCCCGCCTTGGCGGCGGACGGTAACGTCGCCTGGACGGTCCGGACGGCCTCCAACGGCTACGGCGAGGCCCGGTCCAGCTACAGCTACAACGTCAACCCGGGAGGCGCCGTCGAGGACGCCATGGTCGTGGCCAACCGCGGCCCGGTGCCGCTGGCCCTCTCCGTGTACGCGGCCGACGGCTTCACCACCGACGCCGGCCAGCTCGACCTGCTCACCAAGGACAAGAAGTCGATCGCGATCGGCGCCTGGGTGAAGCCGAACGCCGGCAGCGTCGTGATCCAGCCCGGAAAGACCGCCCAGGTCCCCTTCACTGTCAGCGTTCCGGAGAACGCCACGCCCGGGGACTACGTCGGCGGCATCCTCACCACGCTGACCCAGGCCGACCAGGCTGAGGGGATCAACGTCGACCGGCGTCTCGGCATCCGGATCACGTTGCGGGTGGGCGGCGAGCTGAAGCCCAACCTCGCGATCGAGAACCTGCACGTCACCTACGCCGGGCCGACCAACCCGTTCAGCAAGGGTGACGCCACCATCACCTACAAGGTCCACAACGTCGGCAACGCGGTCCTGTCCGGTAAGCAGGCGGTGACCGTCTCGGGTCCGTTCGGCCTGCTGCGGGTGCGGGCCGAGGATGTCGCCGCGCCGCCGGAGCTGCTTCCGGGTGAGAGCTGGGACGTGACGGTGCCCGTACACGGGGTGGCTCCCGCCATCTCGCTGGCCGCGACCGCGACAGTGACACCCCTGCTCACCGACGCCTCGGGCTCCACCACCTCGCTCAAGCCCGTCCAGGTCACCGCGCACGGCTGGGCCCTGCCCTGGATGCTGGTGCTGGTGCTCGTCGTGCTGATCGCCGTGCTCGTCGGGGCGTACCTGTACCGACGCCGCAACCGGGCGCAGAGCAAGGCGCGCGAGGACGCCCGCGTACGCGACGCCGTCGAGCAGGCGCTTCGTGGCCCGGAGCCGCAGACCTCCTGATCGCGGCTCCGGTCACCTCGGCCGGCTTCGGCCGGCGGCGGTTCTCGCCCGCTGGGTCAGGCCGATCGCGAACGCGATCACGGCGATCACCAGCACCGCCGCCGGCACGGATGCCCAGGTCGGGGCCGTACGCAGCACCACAGTGCCGAGCGTGGCGCCGACCACCAGCCCCGCCAGCCGGCCGACACCACCCACGTCGGCGAACCGGTGCGGGTCGACGACGCGCCGCCGGACCAACTCGGTCAGCGAGCCGGTCAGGTAGGTGGTCGACGCACCCCGTACGCCGGCGGCCACTGTGATCACGCTCTGGATGCCGCTCGACACGGCCGCCATCGCCAGCAGCACGAGCCCGAAGCCGTACCCGGGACGTGCCGAGCAGCCGAACCAGCCAACAGTGAAGCCGAGCAGCAGCACCGCCTCGGCCGACGTCACCACAGCGGTACGGCGGTTCCAACCCGGCGGGGTGTGGCGCAACGGCACAGTGGCAGCGGCCACGCCCACCGCGTACCCGCCAACCGCCACCACCGCCCCCGCGAGGGAGCGGGTGTCGGCAGTGGCGATCGCGTGGCCGAAGTGCACCAGGTTGCCGGTGACCACGCTGGCGAAGTAGCCGTTGAGCTTGGTCAGACAGATCACGTCGAGGAAGCCGGAGGCCGTGGCGAGCGCCACCAGGAGCCCGGCCGTGGCCCGCGTCGACGGAGCGTGCACGATGCCCCTTCCGTCGGTCCCGCGGCCAGCGCGACGCGCCCGTCCTTCACGTCGAACCCACCCGCGCTCGCGCCCGGCGCGGTACGCGGACATTCCCGTGCCTGCCCCGGCTACGCGCGGCGGGGCCCACCAAACGCGGGCGTTCGTCCTTGTGGGTGAACGACGCTCGGCTCCGAACCACGCCCGTTCCCGAGCCGGCATGCTGCGACGGTGACGCCGGCACGGAGAGGGAAGCCACATGGTTGACGGGGATGTGCCAGAGCGGATGCAGGCCGCGGCCTTCGACGAGTTCGGCGGGCCGGAGGTGATCACCCTGCGGAAGCTGCCGATCCCGCAGGTCGCCGACGACGAGGTGCTGATCAAGGTCTTGAGCGCAGGTGTCGGGGTGTGGGACGCGTACGAGCGCGAGGGTGTGCTGGTGCCGGAGGGCTCGGCGCTCCCGATCGTGCCCGGTTCCGACGGCGCCGGAACCGTCATCGCGGCCGGCAGCAAGGTGACCGGCCTGGCCGTGGGCGACCTGGTCTACGTCTCCGCCACCGCTCGGCCGAAGGGCGGCTGCTACGCCGAGTACGCGTCGGTCAAGGCGGAGTACGCGGCGAAGGTGCCCGACGGTGTGCCCGCCGAACACGCCGGTGCCATGCCCACCGACGCGCTGACCGCGCTGGCCGGGCTCGACGCGATCAGCCTGTCGGCCGGCGCCTGGTTGCTGATCTTCGGTGCGAGCGGCGGTCAGGGTCACCTGGCCGTGCAGTTGGCGAAGCGGCAGGGGCTGAACGTGATCGCCGTGGCGTCCGGGGCGGACGGCGTCGCGCTGGTGACCCGGCTCGGCGCCGACGTGTCCCTCGACGGCCACGGCGACATGACCGACGTGCTGGCCCGGATCCGGGACGCGGCGCCGGGCGGGGTGAACGCCATCCTGGCGATGGCCGGCGGCGCGACTCTGGACCGGCTCACCGAAGCGTTGGCCGACGGCGGGGTGGTCGCGTTCGCCCACGGGGTGCAGCCGGAGCCGCAGGAACGGCCGGGCGTCATGGTCCGCGCGTACGACGGCGAATCGAGCCCTCGACAGTTGCGGCGCCTCAACGAACTCATCGAGGCGGGGCCGTTCGTGGTGCACGTCGCGGAGAAGTTCCCACTGGGCAAGGTGCGGGACGCGCACCAGCGCCTACAGACGTCCTACTCCGGCAAACTCCTGCTGACTGTCGCCTGAGACGTCAGGGCGTGCGCTGTTGCGGCACGCGTACCGAAGCCATGCCGGCCGCCGTCGCGGCCTGGATGCCCAGGTCGGTGTCCTCGAAGACCAGGCAGGACTCCGGGGGTACGCCGAGCTGCTCCGCCGCGAGCAGGAACGCCTCCGGGTCGGGCTTGGCCCGGGTGTAGTCGTCGGCGCAGACCAGCACGTCGAACCGGTCCAGCAGGCCGAGCGCGTCCAGGGAGGCGGTGACCGACGCGCGGGTGCTGCCGGAGACGACGGCGAACGGGACCCGCCGGTGCGCGTCGTGGATGTGCGCCAGCACCTCGGGCACGGCGGCGAGCTGCGGCAGCAACTCCTGGTAGTAGCTCTCCCGGCGCTCGACGACGGCTGCCACCGGCATGGCAAGACCCTGCTGCTCGTTCAGCGCGACGATGATGTCGGCGGTGGGCCGCCCACCCCAGGCGTAGAAGAGGTCCTCGGGGAACTGGCAACCCCACTCCTCAAGGGCCCGCTGCCAGGCCAGGTAGTGCAGCGGCATCGAGTCGACGATGGTGCCGTCGCAGTCGAACAGGTACGCGGCGAACGGCCCGGGAGGCAGAGGCAGACTCACCCGGGAAGGGTACAGCTCACTCGGTCGTGACGGCTCTCAGCTGACTGAGCAGGTACGCGCGCTCCGGTTCGGTGCCGACCAGCGTCAACGCGCTGCGGTACGCGACGGCGGCCTCGTCGTACCGGCCGAGCCGACGCAGCAGGTCGGCCCGCGCCGCCGGATAGGGGTGGTGGCCGCGCAGCCGAGGCTCGTCGGCCAACTCGTCGAGCAGCGCGAGCCCCGCCGCCGGCCCGTCCCGCATGGCGACCGCGGCGGCGCGGTTGAGCGCCACGATCGGCGAGGGCACCAGGCCGAGCAGCACGTCGTAGAGCGCCACCACCTGCGGCCAGTCGGTGCTGGCCACGTCGGCGGCCTCGTCGTGCAGCGCGGCGATGGCGGCCTGCACGCCGTACGGGCCGGGCGCTCGGCCGGTGAGCGCGACCACCACCAGGCCCCGCCCCTCCTCGATCATCCGACGGTCCCAGCGTCCACGGTCCTGGTCGTCGAGAAGGATCATGGTGCCGTCCGGCCCGGTACGCGCGTCCCGTCGGGCGTGGACCAGCAGCATCAGGCCGAGCAGCCCGGCGACCTCCCGCTCGGCCGGCAGCAGCCGACGCAGGATCCGGCCCAGCCGGATGGCCTCGTCGGCCAGGTCGATCCGTTGCAGATCCGGGCCGGAGCTGGCCGCGTACCCCTCGGTGAAGACCGAGTAGACGGCCTGGAGCACGGTGGGCAGACGACCGGGCAGCTCGTCGGGGCCCGGCACCCGGAACGGGATGCGTGCGTCGCGGATCTTCCGTTTGGCGCGGACGAGTCGTTGGGCCATGGTGGCGGGCGGCACCAGGAAGGCCCGCGCGACCTCGGTGGTGGTGAGGCCGGCCAGGAACCGCAGGGTGAGTGCCCCGCGATCCTGCGCGGCCAGCGCCGGGTGCGCACAGGTGAAGAAGAGCGCCAACCGGTCGTCGGGCAGGTCGCGGTCCGCGTCGGCGGGCGGCGCGTGATCGGCCCGCTCGGCCTCCGCCTGCAGTACCGCGAGCCGGGTCGCCAGCACCCGGTCGCGACGCAGCCGGTCGACGGCCCGACGCCGAGCCGTGGTGAGCAGCCAGGCACCCGGCCGGCTCGGGACGCCGTCGGTCGGCCAGTGCGTCAGCGCCGCCTCGATGGCCTCGGACGTGACCTCCTCGGCCAGGTCGAGGTCGCCGAAGCGGCGCACGAGCGAGGCGAGCAGTCGGCCGCGTTCCTCCCGGAACACCGCCTCCACCGACGACCCGACTGCTGCCTCCTCGGCCGGCACTGTCACCCCTGCATGTCGAGCTCGAAGATCGGACGGACCTGGACCGATCCGGTGCCGATGGCCCCGGGGCTGCGGGCCGCCCAGTCCAGCGCGGCGTCGAGGTCCGGCACGTCGATGACGTCGTACCCGCCGAGCAGCTCACGGGTCTCGGCGAACGGCCCGTCGGTGATCGTGCGCTCGCCGTCCGCTTTGACCTGCACCGTGGTGCAGGTGGTCAGGTCCTGCAGGGGGTGCCCGGAGACCCAGACCCCGGCGTCCTTCATCTCCCGGTCGTAGCGGGTCCAGTCCTCGAAGCTGCACCCGTTGTCGACGACCTCCCCGTCAACCATGGGGCTCATGAACAGCAGCATGTACTTCACGTTTCGGCTCCTCTCGGTGCGGCGGATCGCCGTACAGCATGACGACGAACGTGGGACGGGGATATCGACACGGCGCGGCAGGATTTTCGCGACCGAACTGTCCGACTGTGCTCACGGGAGGCCCCGCTGCGCCGACTCGGGTCGTTCGTCGCGTCGGTCCATCCGTCGTTCGAACCAGGTCACCCCGATCAGAAGAGCGGTCAGCACTGTGAGCGCCGCCAGTGGCGGCAGGGATCGGCCGATCGGCAGCAGGGCCAGCGGCAGCAGCGCGGCGACGACCTGCGTCGGGTACACCGGGCCAACCGTCAGCCGGCGGAAGACCAACCTGCTGAGCAGGTAGAGGGCGGCGCCGCCGTAGAGCGCGGTAGCGGCCTCCCAGCCCAGTCGGTCGGGGTGCGCGGACTCGTCGGTGAGCTGGGCGATCACCTCCTCGATGCCGAGCGCGACGTAGATGGCGCCGATGATCAGCGTGGAGTGCCCGAGGCCGTACGCGTCGCCGGCCACGCTGGCCCGTCGTTCACCAGGCACGTTGCTGACGGCCTCCCGGGCGGCGGGTGCCAGCCGATCGAAGTAGAGCCACCACAGGCACACCGTGCAGGTGAGGCCGAGCAGTGCGGCCAGGAGGGCGGAGCCGACCGGTGCCATCGCCCTCGGGCCCGCGCCGGCGGAGATCAGGGACTCACCCAGCGCGATGATGAGCACCAGGCCGAACCGCTCGCTGAAGTGGTCCACGCTGCGCAGTTGCCACGGCCGAAAGGTGGACGCGATCCGGGCGCCGCCGATGTTCAGGAGAAACGCGACAGTCCAGAGCGCCGTCTGGGCCGCACCGCCGAGCAGGGCACCGATGATCAGCGGGACCCAGCCCAGCACCACCGGCACTGTAAAGAACCGCAGCGTCGAGCGCAGTGGCGGGTTCGTCGCGCTCGCCCAGAACAGGATCACGAGCTGCACGGCCCGGCCGACCACGTAGGCCAGGGCGAGAGTCAACGGCGCGTCGAACAGTTCCGGGCTCTGCCGCCACGCGTCCGGCAACACCAGCGCGGCCACGAAGATCGCCGCCATCGCGACGAGGGTCACAGCGCGGACCGGGCCGACGTCCGGCCGGACCAGGTTTCCCACCCAGATGTACGGCGACCAGGAGTACAACAGCAGGAGCAGGAGGAGTAGCCCCTGGGCCAGGGTGAGCGCGCTCGGCGACCCCGCCATGAACGTGATGACCCGGGTGAGCGCGAAGACGAAGACCAGATCGAAGAAGATCTCGAACATCGTGGTCCGGTGCGTCACGCCTGCCGGCACCGGACGAATGTCGAGAACCCTCCTCATCCTCGCATTCTGCGCCATCGGGGTCGAGTGTTCACCCGGTCTACTCGCCTGGCGTCGCTCCGAAGAGCAGGAAGAACCGCTCGGCCGCTGCGATGTCGCCGTGCACGTCGATTTCGCCCGCCGAGACCGCCGAGCGCAGCGGCGTGCCGCCGAACATCAGGTCCCGCAGTGCTCCGACAGTGCCGGTGACAGTGACGTCGACAGGGCCCGACCGGCCACGGGCCACGCTGATCCCACTCGGAGAGACCCCCACCTCGAAGGCGTCGGTGCCCACCTGCAACCGGAGTCGAGCGGTCACCGAAGCGTCGGTCGGTGGTCGATAGAGGGCCTTCAGCAACAGCATGAACGCGTCGGTGCTCATCTCGACGTCCGGCTCCGCGGGCAGGCCGGCGCCCCACCGCGACAGCTCGATCAGCGTCGGCTCCAGTTGCTGGCCGCGTTCGGTCAGCTCGTACGCGTGCACGCTTGCCGGCGGCCCGAGCTGCACCCGCCGGACGATGCCGGACTGCTCCAGCTCCCGCAGTCGCTGGCTGAGCACGTTCTGGCTGGCCTTCGGCAGGCCGGCCCGCAGATCGCCGAAACGCTTCGGGCCGAACACCAGCTCTCGAACAATCAACAGAGCCCAGCGCTCGCCGACGATGTCCATCGTGCGCGCCGCCCCGCAGGCGTCCTGGTAAGTCCGCTGAGTCACATCGTCATCGTAGTCGGCGTCCACCGAACAGTGCTAACGTCGGACCGGCCAGTCCTAACTTAGGAGTAAGCGATGGATGCACTGCTCGCCAAGGTCATCGAGCGCCACGGCGGCCTCGATCGCTGGAACACCGCATCGACCCTCACCACCCGGCTCACCTACGGCGGCCCGTTCTGGGCGTTCAAGGGCCGTCCCGACTTCGACAGCACCGAACTCGTCGAGGCCGACCTGCACCGGGAACGGATCCGCCACGTCCAGGAGGGCACCGGCCAGGTCACCGAGTACGACAGCGACACCGACCGGGTCACCGTCACCGCAGCCGACGGCAGCCTGATCGACGAGTTGACGAATCCTCGGGCCAGCTTCGCCGGCTACACCCAGGAGAGCCAGTGGACGCTCGCCCAGGCGGCCTACTTCCGTGGCTACGCCACCTGGCACTACCTCGTCGAGCCGTTCCTGTTCACCTGGCCGGGCGTGGAGGCGCACGAGGTCGAGCCGTGGACGGAGGAGGGCGAGTCGTGGCGCGTCCTGCGCGTCACGTACCCCGAGAGCGTGCACACCCACAGCGACACCCAGCTGTACTACTTCGACGACAGCGGGCTGCTGCGGCGCATGGACTACCAGCCGGTGGTCAACGGCTCCTCCCGGGTCGCGCACTACGTCAGCGGATCCACCGAGGTCGACGGGCTGGTCGTGCCGACGCGACGCCGGATCCACATCCGCCAGGAGGACCGCACCCCGGACCTCTCCTGGACGCCGATCACCCTGGACCTGGCTGACGTCCGGATCCGCTGAGACCCCGCTGGTGTCGCAGCGGACCCGGCGCCACATCGCCGACCGGACGCCCCGGCCTCAGGTCGAGGCGTCCGTCCGGCGCCGGCTCCGCTCAGCCCGCCGCCGCACCTGCTGGTACGCGCCGGTCAGCCCCATCGCCCGGCGTACCTCGAGCACCGTCTGGCGTACCTCCTGGCGGGTCCGTTCCGTACCCTCGACGATCAGTCGGTCGACCAGGCCACGGTCGGCTTCGATCTCGGCCCGGCGCTGCCGGATCGGCGCCAGGAACCCCTCCAGCGCGGCGATCAGCCGTTCCTTGACCTCCACGTCACCCACCCGCCCGGCCCGGTACCGCCGGGCCAGGTCGGCCACCTCGTCGCGGTCCGGATTGAAGACGTCGTGGTACGCGAACACCGGGTTGCCTTCCACAGTGCCCGGCACGTCGGCCCGCACCCGGTTCGGGTCGGTGTACATGCCGAGCACCTTGCGACGCACCGTCGCCGCGTCGTCGGAGAGCGCTATCGCGTTGCCCCGGCTCTTGCTCATCTTGGCCGCGCCGTCGGTCCCCACCAGGCTCGGTGTGTCCGCCGGGATCAACTCGGGCACCGGGAAGACCGGGCCGTACAGGTGGTTGAACCGCCGGGCGATCTCCCTGGTCACCTCGACGTGTGCCGCGTTGTCCCGGCCGACCGGGACCACCTCCCCCTTCACGCAGAGGATGTCCGCGGCCTGGAGCACTGGATAACCCAGCAGCCCGTACGGCATCTCCTCCTTGCCGGCGTCGCGGGCCATGTCCTTGAGCGAGGGCACCCGTTCCAGCCGGGGGACGGTCACCAGGTTCTGCAGGAGGGTGTTGAGGTCGCCGACCTCGGGGATGGCCGACTGGAGATAGAACGTGGCCCGGTCCGGGTCGACGCCGGCGGCGAGGATGTCGGTCACCATCTCGCGGGCGTTGCCGGCGACCTGGTCGATGTCCTCCCGGCGATTGCGGGTGGTGAGCATGTGCAGGTCGGCGATGATGAAGAAGCTCTCGTAGCGCCGGTGTAGCCGTACCCGGTTGGCGATGCTGCCGACGTAGTGGCCGAGGTGCAGGCGGCCGGTGGGCCGGTCGCCGGTGAGCATTCGTGCGACGGACATGGTGGTGCCTCTCGTTCCGTTGGTGGGTCACGCGTGGGCGCGCGCCGAGCAGGGCTGGCTCAGCCCTGCTCGGTCAGCGGGATCGACTCAGCGAGTCGCCCGCCATCGCGCGCCGGCGCGAAACCGCAGACCACCGGCACGGAGGACGTTCAGAAGTTGCTCACGGCCATCGCCGGAGCTGGTCGGGACCTCGGGCACGGCACCGGGGAAGCGGCCGTCGACCAGGTCGACCGCCTCGGATGCGCAGTTGCCCGTCCGGACCACGGCCTCACATTACCTGCGGTCCGTTGCCGGCGGGGACAGGTAGCTGTCGGCGTAGTAGGTACCGACACGTTCCCGATATTGCTGGTCAGCCGAGTTTGGGTCGAACGGTGGCGCGTCCTTGATCTCCTGGCGCGTCCGGTCGACGTGCACGACGCGTTCCTGGTGATCCACCCGTTCCACGGTTCCGGCCGGCAGCAGGACCTTCTGGCCGAAGATCCACGGCCCGGTGTCCACCACCAGGTGCCCGGCGTCCGCCTCGTCGCTCGTCTCGTCGATGGTGCCGATGCGGCCGTCGCTCGCCTGCACCTGATAGCCCACCAGGTCGACGGGCGTGCCCGGGCCGGGCGCGTCCGGGCCGTCGTGACCACCCTCGTGGTCGTCGGGCGGGGTGACCGACGGTGTGGTCTGCGTGTAACCGCCGGCCAGGGCGGACGGGTCACGCCAGGCCCAGGGGTTGAAGATCGAGGGTCGCACGGGGCACCTCCAGGGGACGGTCCTCAGCTGTCCCCCTTCGCAGTGCCCATCACCCTGACGGCGGAAACAGGCCACGTTCTACGCGGCAGCGCTCCTTCCGAGGCGTGAGGGGTGGTCCGCCCGGCGTTCGCGCCGCCGGTCGCGCGGTGGCGGTGGCCGGCACGGGCCCGGTGACCAGGTGCGCTGGCATACTCGGCTGCCATGGTGCTGTCGCGAGGGTGGAGTGTCTTCCTGGTCGGAGTCGGCGTCTGGACCTGGGTGATCTGGCCGAGGTTCGCGGTCGCCATCTGGCAGGACCCGCGATCCTGGGCGTCCGGCACCGTGGCCGACGGCGCGGCCACCAGCTTTCTGTGGGTGCACGCGTTGTTGATCGCCGCTTCCCTGGCGATCGGCACCACAGCTGGCGTTCTTGGCGTCCGGGCATGGCTCGCGACCCGGCGTCGACAGACCTCCTGAGGGGCGCCACTCCTGCGGATCGGGGCCGGTCGGTGCCCGTACTGCTGGTGGTCGCCGAGCCATCGTTGCTGGCTGAACGCTTCTGACCTGCGAAAACGCGGCGGACGAGCGAATGTGACGCGCGCCGCTACCCGTGGATTTGACGATCAAACCCGCAGACGCGTAACTTTCTCTCTGCCAGCGCGGAACGGGGCAAACGGGACGAAGGTCCTAGAGCACCGAAACGGGATGGCAACCGGGTCAAGCAGGGGTTCGCTCCTGGGAGACGCGGTCCGGGCGGGGCTCGCCGGATCGGCCGCGAGGCGGATTTGGTGCGGCGAAGCCGACCGGGTAAGGTTCACGACCGGCAGGGAACCGGGCGAGACTGCGGGAAACCGCAGCGGCCGGTCTGCTGAATCCGACGACCTGACGCAGCGGTTCGCTGCTGCGTGAGTGCGCCGGCGCTGACCCGTACGAAGCATGACAGACCGGGACACACGGTTTGACACGGCGAAGACGGTGAGGTAACGTAGTAAAAGTGCCCGGCGCGAGAGCGGCGGGGACGCGGTACGAAAAGCCCCGGTTGGGGTTCCACTGAGGTGGGGCTTCTGGTCGGTGTGTGGTTGTTCTTTGAGAACTCAACAGGGTGCTTGTAAAGCCAGTGCCAATTATGATTTATACCCCGGACTGGTCAGTTTTTGCTGGCTGGTTGGGATTCCTTTGGCAACATTTGTTTGTTGTCAGGATGCTGTTCAACTAATTTTTTGTTGGAGAGTTTGATCCTGGCTCAGGACGAACGCTGGCGGCGTGCTTAACACATGCAAGTCGAGCGGAAAGGCCCTTCGGGGTACTCGAGCGGCGAACGGGTGAGTAACACGTGAGCAACCTGCCCCAAGCTTTGGGATAACCCTCGGAAACGGGGGCTAATACCGAATATTACTTCTGGCCGCATGGCTGGTGGTGGAAAGTTTTTCGGCTTGGGATGGGCTCGCGGCCTATCAGCTTGTTGGTGGGGTGATGGCCTACCAAGGCGACGACGGGTAGCCGGCCTGAGAGGGCGACCGGCCACACTGGGACTGAGACACGGCCCAGACTCCTACGGGAGGCAGCAGTGGGGAATATTGCACAATGGGCGGAAGCCTGATGCAGCGACGCCGCGTGAGGGATGACGGCCTTCGGGTTGTAAACCTCTTTCAGCAGGGACGAAGCGAGAGTGACGGTACCTGCAGAAGAAGCACCGGCCAACTACGTGCCAGCAGCCGCGGTAAGACGTAGGGTGCGAGCGTTGTCCGGATTTATTGGGCGTAAAGAGCTCGTAGGCGGCTTGTCGCGTCGACCGTGAAAACTTGGGGCTCAACCCCAAGCCTGCGGTCGATACGGGCAGGCTAGAGTTCGGTAGGGGAGACTGGAATTCCTGGTGTAGCGGTGAAATGCGCAGATATCAGGAGGAACACCGGTGGCGAAGGCGGGTCTCTGGGCCGATACTGACGCTGAGGAGCGAAAGCGTGGGGAGCGAACAGGATTAGATACCCTGGTAGTCCACGCTGTAAACGTTGGGCGCTAGGTGTGGGGGGCCTCTCCGGTTTCCTGTGCCGCAGCTAACGCATTAAGCGCCCCGCCTGGGGAGTACGGCCGCAAGGCTAAAACTCAAAGGAATTGACGGGGGCCCGCACAAGCGGCGGAGCATGCGGATTAATTCGATGCAACGCGAAGAACCTTACCTGGGTTTGACATGGCCGCAAAACTCACAGAGATGTGAGGTCCTTCGGGGGCGGTCACAGGTGGTGCATGGCTGTCGTCAGCTCGTGTCGTGAGATGTTGGGTTAAGTCCCGCAACGAGCGCAACCCTCGTTCGATGTTGCCAGCGCGTTATGGCGGGGACTCATCGAAGACTGCCGGGGTCAACTCGGAGGAAGGTGGGGATGACGTCAAGTCATCATGCCCCTTATGTCCAGGGCTTCACGCATGCTACAATGGCCGGTACAATGGGCTGCGATACCGCGAGGTGGAGCGAATCCCAAAAAGCCGGTCTCAGTTCGGATCGGGGTCTGCAACTCGACCCCGTGAAGTCGGAGTCGCTAGTAATCGCAGATCAGCAACGCTGCGGTGAATACGTTCCCGGGCCTTGTACACACCGCCCGTCACGTCACGAAAGTCGGCAACACCCGAAGCCGGTGGCCCAACCCTTGTGGAGGGAGCCGTCGAAGGTGGGGCTGGCGATTGGGACGAAGTCGTAACAAGGTAGCCGTACCGGAAGGTGCGGCTGGATCACCTCCTTTCTAAGGAGCACCTTCACCCGAAAGGGTGCAAGGAGCCCGCGGCCCACGAATGTTGGGTCGGGGTGCTCAGATGGCGGAGACACTGGCAAGTTTTGCCCTGGCAACGGCCGGCGGCGCCTAGTACAGCCACTCTTCGGGGTGGTGGGAACGGTGGCTTCTGGTGCGGCTGGGGGAGAATGTGAGCACCCTGTTGGGTCCTGAAGGAACAACCTCTGGTTGTTGTTTCAGAGACGCGCCGGCCTCCTGTGTGGGGGCTGGAAGTCTGCCAGGCATGGCCTGGCCCCACATACCGCCAACAGTGTGTTGGGTTTGGTGTGGGGCGGATCGGGTTGTGGGTTGGTCGTTTGTTGAGAATTGCACAGTGGACGCGAGCATCTTTGTGGTCAAGTTGTCAAGGGCGAACGGTGAATGCCTTGGCACCAGGAGCCGATGAAGGACGTGGGAGGCCGCGATAGGCCTGGGGGAGCTGTCAACCAAGCTGTGATCCCAGGGTGTCCGAATGGGGAAACCTGGCACCAGTCATGTGGTGTCACCCACACCTGAACACATAGGGTGTGTGGAGGGAACGCGGGGAAGTGAAACATCTCAGTACCCGTAGGAAGAGAAAACAATTTAGTGATTCCGTGAGTAGTGGCGAGCGAAAGCGGATCGAGGCTAAACCGGCTGCGTGTGATACCTGTCAGGGGTTGCGTGGTCGGGGTTGTGGGACCCTGCTGAACAAGCTGACACTTGTTCGAGAAGTTACAAAGTCAGTGGCTAGTCGAACAGTCTGGAATGGCTGACCGTAGACGGTGAGAGTCCGGTAGGTGAAAGTTGCTGACCTTCTGTGGGTGTTCCCGAGTAGCGGCGGACCCCTGAAATCTGCCGTGAATCTGCCAGGACCACCTGGTAAGCCTAAATACTTCCTGGTGACCGATAGCGGACAAGTACCGTGAGGGAATGGTGAAAAGTACCCCGGGAGGGGAGTGAAATAGTACCTGAAACCGTTCGCCTACAATCCGTCGGAGCCTTGCGGGGTGACGGCGTGCCTTTTGAAGAATGAGCCTGCGAGTTAGTGGCATGTGGCGAGGTTAACCCGTGTGGGGGAGCCGTAGCGAAAGCGAGTCTGAATAGGGCGATTCAGTCGCGTGTCCTAGACCCGAAGCGGAGTGATCTAGCCATGGGCAGGCTGAAGCGCGGGTAAGACCGCGTGGAGGGCCGAACCCACCAATGTTGAAAAATTGGGGGATGACCTGTGGTTAGGGGTGAAAGGCCAATCAAACTCCGTGATAGCTGGTTCTCCCCGAAATGCATTTAGGTGCAGCGTCGCGTGTTTCTTGCCGGAGGTAGAGCACTGGATGGTCTAGGGGGCCCACAAGCTTACCGAAATCAGCCAAACTCCGAATGCCGGTAAGTGAGAGCGCGGCAGTGAGACTGCGGGGGATAAGCTTCGTAGTCGAGAGGGAAACAGCCCAGATCACCAGCTAAGGCCCCTAAGCGTGTGCTAAGTGGAAAAGGATGTGGGGTCGCATAGACAACCAGGAGGTTGGCTTAGAAGCAGCCACCCTTTAAAGAGTGCGTAATAGCTCACTGGTCAAGTGGTTCCGCGCCGACAATGTAGCGGGGCTCAAGCACACCGCCGAAGCTGTGGCATTCACATTTTATCCTCGCTTGGACTTGATTCCTTGTGCAGGTGTGTGGATGGGTAGGGGAGCGTCGTGCCGCGAGTGAAGCAGCGGGGTGACCCAGTTGTGGACGCGGCACGAGTGAGAATGCAGGCATGAGTAGCGAAAGAAGGGTGAGAAACCCTTCCGCCGGATGACCAAGGGTTCCAGGGCCAGGCTAATCCGCCCTGGGTGAGTCGGGACCTAAGGCGAGGCCGAGAGGCGTAGTCGATGGACAACGGGTTGATATTCCCGTACCCGCGAAAGAGCGTCCCTGATGAACCTCGTTGTGCTAACCACCCGAACTTGGTGAGGTCTTCGGACTGAGCTGAGGGAGCGTGGGAACCTGATGGGTAGTAGTCAAGCGATGGGGTGACGCAGGAAGGTAGCTGAGCCCGGCCGGTGGTTGTGCCGGGGTAAGCGTGTAGGCCGTGTTGTAGGCAAATCCGCAACACATGAAGGCTGAGACGTGATGCCGAGCCGATTCAGGTGAAGTCAGTGATCCTATGCTGCCGAGAAAAGCCTCTAGCGAGTTCTTAGCGGCCCGTACCCCAAACCGACACAGGTGGTCAGGTAGAGAATACCGAGGCGATCGGGCGAACTGTGGTTAAGGAACTCGGCAAATTGCCCCCGTAACTTAGGGAGAAGGGGGGCCGGAGACGTGAAGCCCCGCGCGGGTGGAGCGTTGTATGGCCGCAGAGAGCAGGGGGAAGCGACTGTTTACTAAAAACACAGGTCCATGCGAAGAAGTAATTCGATGTATATGGACTGACGCCTGCCCGGTGCTGGAACGTTAAGGGGACCTGTTAGCTCTTCGGGGCGAAGCGGAGAACTTAAGCGCCAGTAAACGGCGGTGGTAACTATAACCATCCTAAGGTAGCGAAATTCCTTGTCGGGTAAGTTCCGACCTGCACGAATGGCGTAACGACTTCCCCACTGTCTCAACCACAGGCCCGGCGAAATTGCAGTACGAGTAAAGATGCTCGTTACGCGCGGCAGGACGGAAAGACCCCGGGACCTTTACTATAGCTTGACATTGGTACTCGAATTAGCTTGTGTAGGATAGGTGGGAGCCGGTGAAGTCCATACGCCAGTATGGGTGGAGGCAATCTTGAAATACCACTCTGGTTGATTTGGGTATCTAACTTCGGACCGTTATCCGGTTCAGGGACAGTGTCTGGTGGGTAGTTTAACTGGGGCGGTTGCCTCCTAAAAGGTAACGGAGGCGCCCAAAGGTTCCCTCAGCCTGGTTGGCAATCAGGTGTTGAGTGCAAGTACACAAGGGAGCTTGACTGTGAGACTGACAGGTCGAGCAGGGACGAAAGTCGGGACTAGTGATCCGGCACTTGCGAGTGGAAGCGGTGTCGCTCAACGGATAAAAGGTACCCCGGGGATAACAGGCTGATCTTCCCCAAGAGTCCATATCGACGGGATGGTTTGGCACCTCGATGTCGGCTCGTCGCATCCTGGGGCTGTAGCAGGTCCCAAGGGTTGGGCTGTTCGCCCATTAAAGCGGTACGCGAGCTGGGTTTAGAACGTCGTGAGACAGTTCGGTCCCTATCCGCCGTGCGCGTAGGATACTTGAGAAGGGCTGTCCCTAGTACGAGAGGACCGGGACGGACGAACCTCTGGTGTGCCAGTTGTCCTGCCAAGGGCACGGCTGGTTAGCTACGTTCGGAAGGGATAACCGCTGAAAGCATCTAAGCGGGAAGCCTGCTTCAAGATGAGGTATCCCACCCACTTTGTGGGGTAAGGCCCCCAGCTAGACGACTGGGTTGATAGGCCGGAAATGTAAGCCCGGTAACGGGTTCAGTTGACCGGTACTAATAGGCCGAGGACTTGACTACTAAGCTGCTACGCGTCCACTGTGCAACTCTGAACAAGCGAACACCCGTGAGTGTGTGCCGGGGTTGTTTGATATGTTCATAGAGTTACGGCGGTCATGGCGGAGGGGAAACGCCCGGTTACATTCCGAACCCGGAAGCTAAGCCCTCCAGCGCCGATGGTACTGCACTCGTGAGGGTGTGGGAGAGTAGGACGCCGCCGGACA